>NZ_CM151147.1:395000-4710000 GCF_056481405.1 Stenotrophomonas sp. 89682_Sma
GTAGGGCGGGGCACGTGAAACCCTGTCTGAACATGGGGGGACCATCCTCCAAGGCTAAATACTACTGACCGACCGATAGTGAACCAGTACCGTGAGGGAAAGGCGAAAAGAACCCCGGAGAGGGGAGTGAAATAGAACCTGAAACCGTGTGCGTACAAGCAGTAGGAGCTCCGCAAGGAGTGACTGCGTACCTTTTGTATAATGGGTCAGCGACTTACTGTTCGTGGCAAGCTTAACCGTATAGGGGAGGCGAAGGGAAACCGAGTCTGATAAGGGCGCATAGTCGCGGGCAGTAGACCCGAAACCGGGTGATCTAGTCATGCCCAGGGTGAAGGTGCGGTAACACGCACTGGAGGCCCGAACCCACTCCCGTTGCAAAGGTAGGGGATGAGGTGTGATTAGGAGTGAAAAGCTAATCGAACCCGGAGATAGCTGGTTCTCCTCGAAAGCTATTTAGGTAGCGCCTCATATGTATCCTCTCGGGGGTAGAGCACTGTTATGGCTAGGGGGTCATCGCGACTTACCAAACCATTGCAAACTCCGAATACCGAGACGGACTGTATGGGAGACACACGGCGGGTGCTAACGTCCGTCGTGAAAAGGGAAACAACCCAGACCCACAGCTAAGGTCCCAAATTTTGTGCTAAGTGGAAAACCATGTGGAAAGGCACAGACAGCCAGGAGGTTGGCTTAGAAGCAGCCACCCTTTAAAGAAAGCGTAATAGCTCACTGGTCGAGTCGGTCTGCGGGGAAGATTTAACGGGGCTAAGCACAGAACCGAAGCTTGGGGTGCATACTTTGTATGCGCGGTAGAGGAGCGTTCCGTAAGCCGTTGAAGGTGGATTGAGAAGTCTGCTGGAGGTATCGGAAGTGCGAATGCTGACATGAGTAACGATAATGCGGGTGAAAAACCCGCACGCCGAAAGCCCAAGGTTTCCTTGCGCAACGTTAATCGGCGCAGGGTGAGTCGGCCCCTAAGGCGAGGACGAAAGTCGTAGTCGATGGGAAGCAGGTTAATATTCCTGCACCTCGCGTAAGTGCGATGGAGGGACGGAGAAGGTTAGGTGTACCAGGCGTTGGTTGTCCTGGGGAAAGGCGGTAGGTTTGAATCTTTGGCAAATCCGGGATCCTTTAAGACCGAGCACCGAGACGAGCCTTTATGGCGAAGTCACTGATACCACGCTTCCAGGAAAAGCTCCTAAGCTTCAGCTTACGCAGACCGTACCGTAAACCGACACAGGTGGGTAGGATGAGAATTCTCAGGCGCTTGAGAGAACTCGGGTGAAGGAACTAGGCAACATGGCACCGTAACTTCGGGAGAAGGTGCACCCTTTTTGGTGGCTCGTGCGAGCTATAGCTGAAGAGGGTCGCAGTAACCAGGCCGCTGCGACTGTTTATCAAAAACACAGCACTCTGCAAACACGAAAGTGGACGTATAGGGTGTGACGCCTGCCCGGTGCTGGAAGGTTAATTGATGGGGTCAGCCGCAAGGCGAAGCTCTTGATCGAAGCCCCAGTAAACGGCGGCCGTAACTATAACGGTCCTAAGGTAGCGAAATTCCTTGTCGGGTAAGTTCCGACCTGCACGAATGGCGTAACGACAGCGGCGCTGTCTCCACCCGAGACTCAGTGAAATTGAAATCGCTGTGAAGATGCAGCGTTCCCGTGGCAAGACGGAAAGACCCCGTGAACCTTTACTATAGCTTTACACTGAACGTTGAGTTCGTCTGTGTAGGATAGGTGGGAGGCTATGAAACTGTGGCGCTAGCTGCAGTGGAGCCATCCTTGAAATACCACCCTGTCGTGCTTGACGTTCTAACCTGGGCCCATTATCTGGGTCGGGGACCGTGTATGGTGGGTAGTTTGACTGGGGCGGTCTCCTCCTAAAGAGTAACGGAGGAGCTCGAAGGTACGCTCAGCGCGGTCGGACATCGCGCACTGTGTGCAAAGGCATAAGCGTGCTTGACTGCAAGATCGACGGATCAAGCAGGTAGGAAACTAGGACTTAGTGATCCGGTGGTTCTGTATGGAAGGGCCATCGCTCAACGGATAAAAGGTACTCCGGGGATAACAGGCTGATACCGCCCAAGAGTTCATATCGACGGCGGTGTTTGGCACCTCGATGTCGGCTCATCACATCCTGGGGCTGTAGTCGGTCCCAAGGGTATGGCTGTTCGCCATTTAAAGTGGTACGCGAGCTGGGTTCAGAACGTCGTGAGACAGTTCGGTCCCTATCTGCCATGGGCGTTGGAGATTTGAGAGGGGCTGCTCCTAGTACGAGAGGACCGGAGTGGACGAACCTCTGGTGTTCCGGTTGTCACGCCAGTGGCATTGCCGGGTAGCTATGTTCGGAAGCGATAACCGCTGAAAGCATCTAAGCGGGAAGCGCGCCTCAAGATGAGATCTCCCGGGGCACAAGCCCCCTGAAGGAACCATGTAGACTACGTGGTTGATAGGTCAGGTGTGTAAGTACAGCAATGTATTGAGCTAACTGATACTAATGATCCGTGCGGCTTGACCATATAACCTCAAGTTGCCTTGGCTTTACGACAGCGTCGTAAGAGCATCCAAGTGCACGCTACGTCACAAGAACTATGCGAGGCTGGCGCCTTGTCCCATCGGGACGAGTGCGACTCTCCAAAAGCCTCCCTGGTGAAATTAGCGCTGTGGAACCACCCGATCCCATCCCGAACTCGGAAGTGAAACGCAGCTGCGCCGATGGTAGTGTGGCTCAAGCCATGCGAGAGTAGGTCATCGCCAGGGTTTATACCCAAAACCCCGCTGCTCACGCAGCGGGGTTTTTCTTATTAAGTGAAGGCATCGCTTTTCTGGATATCTTCCGCCCCACGGGCAAGATCGCGAAGCTGGCGCTGCAAGCGCTGCTGCAACCGTCTCCCTGGTGAAATTAGCGCTGTGGAACCACCCGATCCCATCCCGAACTCGGAAGTGAAACGCAGCTGCGCCGATGGTAGTGTGGCTCAAGCCATGCGAGAGTAGGTCATCGCCAGGGTTTACACCCAAAACCCCGCTGCTCACGCAGCGGGGTTTTTCTTTGTGCGCGGGAAACGCCGGTAGTGCCGGCCGCTGGCCGGCAACCCCGGTAGATCCACGCCATGCTTGGATGCTCCCCGCAAGGAACCAGGGCGCCAACCAAGGTTGGCAACTACCCACAGCAGGCCCACACCGCAATGGTCGGCACCCACCACTGGCGGTGCCCACAAAAAAAGCGGCGCCCCGTGGGGCGCCGCTTGAACCTCAACGATGTTCAGTCGAGCAGGGCTCGCCCTTACTTGGCCGAAGCCTTGTCCTTCATCATCGCGTCGCGGGCCGCCTTGAACGGGTTGCCCTCGTACCAGTTCGGCCAACGATCGCCACCGGCCAGTTCCTTGCCGACGCCGTACATCAACTGCAGGTCTTCGACGGTACCGTCCAGCTTCCAGGTGGACGCATCGAACTCGTCCTTCGGACCGTGGTAACGGTTGGCACCGTAGTCCGCCGCCGCCTTGCGGCCGGCGTCCACGCCACCCTCGCGCAGGTCCTCGCCACCATCGGCGTACAGGGCCGGCACGCCGGCCTTGGCGAAGTTGAAGTGGTCCGAACGGAAGTAGAAACCGCTCTGCACCGAGGTCTCACCGTGCAGCGTACGGTCCTGGGCCGCAGCCAGCGGCTTGAGGATGTCTTCCAGTTCCGAACTGCCGAAGCCGGTGACGGTCACGTCCTTGGCGCGGCCAGCCACCGACATCGCATCGATGTTGATCACACCGGCGATCTTGTCCAGCGGGAAGGTCGGGTGGGAGACGTAGTACTTCGAACCCAGCAGGCCGGACTCTTCCAGGGTCACCGCCAGGAACACCACCGAACGTTCCGGCTTCGGATCCTGGTGGGCCATGGCTTCGGCCACTTCAAGGATGCCGGCCACGCCGGTCGCGTTGTCGACTGCGCCGTTGTAGATGTTGTCGCCGGTTTCACCCTCGTGCTTGCCCAGGTGGTCCCAGTGCGCCATGTACAGCACGGCCTCGTCGGCACGCTTGCTGCCCGGCAGCACGCCCACCACGTTGCGCGACTGCTTCTGCGCGATCTGGCTCTTCAGGTCGACCGCGGCGGTGGCCTTCAGCGGCACCGGCTTGAAGCCGCGCTTGCTCGCATCCTTGTAAGCCTGCGCCAGGTCCAGGCCGGCACCGGCAAACAGCGCTTTGGCCGCGTCGGCACTCAGCCAGCCCTGCACCGGAATACGGGCTTCCGGGTCATCCTTGGCCGGCAGGTCGTACTGCGGGCCGGCCCAGGAGTTCTTCACCACGTCCCAGCCATAGGAGGCACCGGCGGTGTCATGCACGATCAGCGCCGCGGCGGCGCCCTTGCGGGCGGCCTCCTCGAACTTGTACGTCCAGCGGCCGTAGTAGGTCATGCGCTTGCCGTCGAACAGCTTCGCGTCGTCGACATGGAAGCCCGGATCGTTGACGAACATCACGACCGTCTTGCCCTTCCAGTCCTGGCCGGCATAGTCGTTCCACTTCTGCTCCGGCGCATCAACACCGTAGCCGACGAACACCAGGTCGCTGGCATCGATCTTCACTTCGGCCTGGCCGGTACGGGTGCCGACCACCATGTCGGTACCGAACTTCAGCTCGGTGGTCTTGCCACCCTGGGTGATCTTCAACACGGTCGATGCGTCGGCCGTGGTCTCGGTCATCGGCACGTCCTGGAACCAGCTGTCACCGTTGCCCGGCTGCAGGCCGATGCGCTGCATCTGGTCGCGGATGTAGTTGACCGTCAGTTCCTCGCCCTTGCTGCCCGGGGCGCGGCCTTCGAATTCATCCGAGGCCAGGGTCTTGACCATCTCGGCGAAGTCGCCGGCGTTGATCTCCGGGGAGAACTGATGAGCCGCCGGCTTCGCGGCAGCGGTGTCGGTGGCCGGTGCAGGCGCGGCGGCCGGCGTGTCTTCGCCTTTGCAGGCACTGAGCGCGGCCGCGGCGGCCAGGCACAGGAGGAGTTTGCGGGGCATCGTCGATTCCTGGAAAACAAAGGGCGGCCGCACGTCGTGCACGGCCGGTATCAGCGAGTATCACCGAACCGGGCGGTCCGGTGCGCTCAGTCCGCCGGGGCGGTTTCGGTGTCGAACGGGATCGGCTCGGCACCGGTGACCGGCCCGATGCGAGCGGTGCGATGCACGTACAGCACCACCTCGCGTTCGAACTGGAGGGGGCCGTTGACCACGGCATTCGGGCCGACGATCACACGCGGCTTGCGGCTGGCGGTGAGCGAGACGCTGAAGTTCGGCTTGCGCACGTGCACACCGCCGTTGACCTGGGAACCGATGCCGACGGTGATGTCACCGTTGACGGTCTCCACATCCTTGCCAACGCGGCTTTCGACCAGGCCGATGCCACCGTTCACGGTTTCGACGCCGCCTTCGATCTGGCTGCCGCGATCGGTGAAGATGCTGCCGTTGACGGTGCTGACGCTGCCGCGTGCAATCACCTCGCGGCCCAGGCGTACGCCGCCGTTGACCGTTTCAATCTTGCCGGTACGTGCACGGTCGGCCACCTTGACCCCGCCGTTGACGGTGTCGATGCTGCCGGTCTCGACGCCTTCACCAACCCGGATGCCGCCGTTGACGGTATCCAGCTTGCCGTAGCGCTGGCCAGGTTCTGCGCTGATGCTGCCGTTGACCTTGCTGATGTTGTCCTGGGCACCGGCCGGGCCGGCAACGAACAGGACGCCCAACAACAGCGTAATGGAAAGAGTTTTCATGGGACCTCGATGGATGTGCGGCTGGCAGGCCGCGTGCGGAGATGTCACCATTCCCCGGTACCCCCTGCAACTGCCTGAAGTCACTGGAAAGCCCTTGCGCAACAACGCCTTCCCATCACGCCGACATCACATCGCCGCTGCCCGCGGCGGGCGCTGCCTGCTGTTGGGGCTGGCCATCGCCTTGGCGCTGCCACTACAGGGCGCCGCGCAGACCACCCGCGAGACCGAGCGCAAGCTGCAGAAGCTGCGCAACGAGCTGAAAGGCGTGGCGCAGGAGCGGCGGCAGATTGAAGGCCAGCGTGGCCAGGCGTCGCAGCAGTTGCGCGAGGCCGACGAGAAGGTGGCCCGCACCGGCCGTGCACTTGCGCAGACGGAAACCGCGCTGCGCGAGCAGGGCCGCGCCCTGGCCGAAGCCGAACAGCGCCGCAACACGCTGCAGGCCAACCTGGCCCAGCAGCACCGCGAACTGGCCGGGCTGTTGCGCGCGGCGTATCAGCTGGGCAACCACGCTCCGCTGAAGCTGCTGCTGTCGCAGGACACGGTGGCCGATGCCAACCGCGCCCTGGCTTACCATCGCTACCTGCAGCGCGAGCGCGCACAGCGCATCACCACGCTGACCGCCGACCTGAAGGAACTGGAAGCGGTGCAGGCGCAGATCGCCGAGCGCAAGCAGAAGCTGCAGGGAGCGCAGAAGGACCAGAAGCAGCAGGCAGCCGCCCTGGAAGCCGACCGCCGCGATCGCGCAAAGACGGTGGCCTCGCTGGACGAACGCTTCAAGGACCAGCGCGAGAAGGAACAGGCGCTGGGCCAGGACGCGAAGGCACTGGAAACCCTGCTGGCCAACCTGCGTGCCGCCGCGGCCCGGGCCGAAGCCGAGCGCCGCGCCGCCGCGCGCCGAGCAGCCGCTGAAAAGGCCGCCGCCGAGCGTGCCGCACGCCAGGCCGCCGCGCAGGGCCGCCCGCCACCGCCGCCCACCAAGGTCCCGCCTGCCGTGGCTTCCGCGCCGGCGCCGAAAGTCGGTGGCCTGGGCTGGCCGTTGTCGGGAAACCTGTTGGCCCGCTATGGCGGCAAGCTGCCCGACGGCCGCACCAGCAGCGGTGTGCTGATCGGCGCGCCCGCCGGCAGCACCGTCACCGCCGTTGCCGACGGCACCGTGGTGTTCTCCGACTGGATGACCGGCTACGGCATGATCCTGATCGTCGATCACGGCAACGGCTACATGAGCCTGTACGCGCACAACGACACCCTGCTGAAGGATGCCGGTGCCCGGGTCAGCCGCGGCGATGCGGTGGCCAAGGTCGGCAACTCGGGTGGGCAGGGCGTCACCGCGCTGTATTTCGAGCTGCGTCGTGGTGGGCAGCCGGTCAACCCGGACAGCTGGCTGCAGCGGCGCTGAATCCGGCATCGCCGCGTGCGGCTCGGATTCAACGGGAATTTAGCTGTGCTTCGCGCATAATCGGTGCATGTGCCTTGGGCACGATGCCAACGTCGACAGGAGTGATCCATGCGCGCAGCCCGTACCGCCACCCTCTTGCTGGCCCTGTTGCCGGCGCTGTCCTGGGCGCAGCAGACCGCGCCCGCCCCGAGCCAGGAAACCAGCGGGCAGGCAGCGAACAGCGAGGAGGCGGTGACCTCGAAGGTGCCGCTGGAGGACATCCGCCGCTTCGTGGCCGTGTACAACGCGGTGCGTGCCGCTTATGTCGACCCGGTTGATGACAAGAAGCTGATGCAGTCGGCGGTGCGCGGCCTGCTGCTCGACCTCGACCCGCACAGCACCTATTTCAACAAGGAAGACGCGCAGGCCTTCGACGAGCAGGCCAACGGCGCCTACGAAGGCATCGGCGTGGAGCTGCAGCAGCAGCCCGACAACGCCAGCATGAAGGTGATCTCGCCGATCGACGACACGCCGGCGGCCAAGGCCGGCATCCTCGCCGGTGACCTGATCATCGCCATCGACGGCAAGCCGATCAGCGCCATTGATGCGAGCGAACCGTTGCGTGGCCCGGCCGGCAGCAAGGTGGTGCTGACCATCGTGCGTGCGGGCAAGCCGAAGCCGTTCGACGTCAGCCTCACCCGCCAGACCATCCGCGTGACCAGCGTGCGCAGCCGCCTGCTGGAACCGGGCTATGGCTACATCCGCCTGAGCACCTTCCAGGCCGACACCGGGTCGGACTTCCAGAAGCACGTGCAGCAGCTGCAGAAGCAGTCCGGTGGCCAGCTCAAGGGCCTGGTACTGGATCTGCGCAGCAATCCGGGTGGGCTGCTGACCGCCGCCGTGCAGGTCGCCGACGATCTTCTCGACAAGGGCAATATCGTCAGCACCCGCGGCCGCATCAGCATCAGCGATGCACGGTTCGATGCGACCCCGGGCGACCTGCTGAAGGGCGCGCCGGTGGTGGTGCTGGTCGATGCCGGTTCGGCCAGTGCCTCGGAAGTGCTGGCCGGCGCGCTGCGCGACAACAAGCGCGCGCGCGTGGTCGGCAGCCGCACTTTCGGCAAGGGCTCGGTGCAGACCGTGCTGCCGCTGGACAACGGTGACTCGGTGAAGCTGACCACCGCGCGTTACTACACGCCCAGCGGCAAGTCGATCCAGGCCACCGGCATCGTGCCGGAGGTCGAATTCAAGCCTGCCGCGCGCCCCGAAGATGACGCGTTGCCGGCCAGCCTGAGCGATTACAGCGAAGCGACCCTGCCGGGCCATCTGCGTGGCGACGACGAAGGCACCGAGGGCTACCACGCTGGCGCGGTGCTGCCGGGCGACGGCCCGATCAATGATGCGCTGGCCGAACTGAAGAATCCCGGTTCGGTGGCTGCACGGTTGAAGGCCGAAGCGGCGAAGGCAGATGCGGCCAAGGCCGCGAAAGCCGCTGCGGCGAAGCCGGAAGCCAAGCCGGAAGCCAAGCCGGAAGCCAAGCCGGAAGCCAAGCCTGCACCGGCCCCGGCGCCGGCCAAGCCCTGACGGTAGCGCCGGGCCATGCCCGGCGTCGGCCCAAGGGCGGAAGAAGAAAACAAATGCCGGCCAGCGGCCGGCACTACCTGGGCGGTCAGAAACCGTGGCGCTTGCGCAGCCGGCGCGCGATCGCCGCACGAACGTAGACCCCGTACACCAGGCCAAACACGAAGCCACCGATGTGGGCCCACCAGGCCACCATGCCGAAGCTCGGGCCGATATGGGCGAACACCACCTGCAGCGCGGCCCACACGCCGATCAGCAGGTAGGCCGGGGCCCGCACGAACTCCAGGAACAGGCCGAGCGGGATCACCACGCCCAGCCGCGCCCCCGGGAACAGGGCCAGGTAGGCGCCGATCAGTGCCGAGACCGCGCCACTGGCACCGATGATGATCTGGTCCGGGCTGCCCATGGTGTAGATGGCCACCAGGTTGGACACCGCGCCGCCGACCAGGAACAGCAGCAGCAACCGCCACGGGCCCAGCACCCGCTCGGCGGGCAGGCCGAAGATCAGCAGGAACACCAGGTTGCCCAGCAGATGCGACCAGTCCGCGTGCAGGAACAGGGCGGTGAACAGGCGCAGCACGCTGCCGTCCTGCAGCGTCGCCCACCAGTCGAGCGGGTGGGTCAGGCCGGTGGACAGGGCGCCCCAGTCCAGCCAGAGGCTGCCGCGGGCATCGTCCGGGCGCGAGATCGACCACAGGAACGCCAGCCATAGTGCCGCAAACAGCACGGGCGTGGCCCAGCGCAGGGCCGCCTTCTTGCGGGACGGGAGGGAGACGAACATGGCACTAGCCTAGCGTGCGGGCGCTTGCGACGGGGATTGTCCTGTTCAGCTTTTGAGACGAAAAAACCGCCTGCGTCGTTATTGTTTCATTAACGGCTCTGGGTAATACTCGCATACGGCGTCGTATGTCGGGAGGGGAATCCGGCGCGCTTCGACGGGCCTCCGGGCCTGCCGGGCGCAGGCGCACTCAGAGCACCATCACCGCTTACCGGAGAGAGAGAACTACGATGCAAACCGCTTCCACCATTGCCCGACTGACCCTGCTGGCCGTCGGCGTTGCCGGTGCGCTGGCCGCCGCCGATGCCAATGCTGCCGCCTTCCAGCTGAAGGAAAACAGCGCCAAGGGCCTGGGCCGCGCGTTCGCCGGCTCCACCTCGACCGAAGGTGACGCCTCGGTCATCGCCACCAACCCGGCCTCCATGCGCCTGCTCGACGGCACCCTGATCCAGGGCGACGTCAGCGCCATCAGCTTCGGCGCCAAGTTCCGCGGCCAGGGCCAGTACGGCAACGGCGCGCCGATTTCCGGTGGCAACGGCGGCGACGCCGGCATGATCGCCCCGGTTCCGGCCGCCTACTTCCACCTGCCGTTCGGCGAGAAGGAGAACATGCACTTCGGCGCCTCGCTGACCGTGCCGTTCGGCTTCAAGACCGAATACGACCGTGACTGGGTCGGCCGCTACAACGGCGTCAAGACCGAGCTGCAGGCGATCGACCTGGGCGTGGCGTTCTCCTACGACGTCAACCCGTACCTGTCGTTCGGTGCGTCGGTGTTCGCCGAGCGCCTGAACGTCGACCTGACCAGCGCCGTCGATACCGGCACCGCGATCAACGCCACCGCCCAGCGCACCGCTGCGGCGCGTGTCCTGGCTGCCGGTGGCACTGCAGCCCAGGCTGCAGCCGCTTCGCAGGCCGCTGCACGTCAGGCCGCCCAGCTCGGCTTCTCGCCGGGTACCGCCGATGGCTACCTGCGCATCAAGGGCGATGAAGTGTCGGTCGGCTACACCCTGGGCATGACCGTCACCCCGGTGGAAGGCACCAACATCGCCTTCAGCTACCGCTCGAAGGTCGAGCACAAGATCACCGACGGCAAGGCCGACTTCACCGTCCCGCAGAACGCTGCCGCCTTCCTGGCCACCGCCGCCCCGGGTACCTTCATCGACAGCAACGGCCGCGCCACCATCACCCTGCCGGCCAGCGCCACCGTGGGCTTCACCCACCGCGTGAACGACCAGTGGCAGATCATGGCCGAAGTCACGCGCACGGCGTGGAGCAAGTTCGACCAGGTCACCGTCGACTATGACTCCAACCAGCCGGACAGCGTGCTGCCGTTCCACTACCGCGACACCACCTTCGCGTCGATCGGTACTGATTTCCGCGTGAACGACAAGCTGACCCTGCGTGGCGGCCTGGCCTATGACCAGACCCCGACCACCGACGCCCACCGTGACGTGCGCGTGCCGGATACCACCCGCAAGTGGCTGTCGCTGGGCCTGACCTACGCCGCTTCGGACAAGATGGAATACAGCGTGGGCTACACCCACCTGTTCACCAAGGATCCGAACGTCAACTCGACCTCGGACACCGCCAACACCGTGACCGGCAAGTACAAGGTCAGCGGCGACGTGCTGGCGGCTTCGATGCAGTACAAGTTCTGATTCGGGCGATTGCCTGAAGCAGCACACGGAAGGCCCCGCGCAAGCGGGGCTTTCTTTTTTGTGGGCTTCGGGCCATCCACGCATGGCGTGGATCTACCGGCAGACACGCGTAGCGCGCGGATCGATGACAATAGCGCCATGAACCTGTCCGACCCGAACTTCCAGCTGGAGCTGGCCGCCAACATCGCCGTCGCGGGTTCGATCCTGCTGGCCGGCCGCAACAACGTGCACACCTGGTGGCTGGGCATCGTGGGCTGCGCGCTGTTCGCCGCGGTGTTCGAGCGTTCGCACCTGTATGCGGACATGGTGCTGCAGTTCTTCTTCATCGCCATCAGCGTACTGGGCTGGTGGCAGTGGCTGCGCGGCGATCATGGTGCGCCGCTGCCGATCACTTCATTACGGCCGCGCGCCTGGGCCTGGCTGGCGCCGCTGGCGGTGGGGGCCACCTTCGGCTACGGCTGGATGCTGACCCGCCTGACCAGCGCCTACGCGCCGTACATCGATTCGGCGGTGCTGGTACTGAGCGTGATCGCGCAGATCCTGATGATGCGCCGCAAGCTGGAATCGTGGTGGGTGTGGCTGCTGGTGAATACCGTGGCGGTGCCGCTGTACTACAGCCGCGGCCTGCACCTGACCTCGATCCTTTACATCGGTTTCTGGATCAACGCGCTGGTCGCCCTGCGCCACTGGCGCCACCTGATGCGGATCGAGGCCAGGGCAGCCGATGCCGCTGCCTGAGCGCGTTGCGCGGGGCCTGGTGGTGGGCAAGTTCTGCCCGCTGCACCTCGGCCACGAACGCCTGATCGAATTTGCCGCCACACGCTGCACGCAACTGCTGGTGATTGGCTGGTCGCAGCCGGGTTTCCCAGGCTACAGCGCCGCGCGTCGCGAGCGCTGGCTGCGAGCGCGGTTCCCACAGGCCACGGTGGCGGTGCTCGATGATGCGCGACTGGCGGCATTGTGCGCCCAGCAGGGGGTGCCGGTTCGCAGGCTGCCGCAGGACAGCGACAACGAGCAGGTGCAGCGCGCATTCACGGCCTGGCTGTGCCTGAACCTCTTCGGAGGGGCAGTGCAGGCGGTGTACACCGGTGAGGACTATGGCGATGGCTTCGCGCAGGCGCTGTCGGCGCACTTCGACGCGCCGGTGCGCCACGAACGGCTGGAGCGCACGCGTGATGTCGGCCAGGCCAGCGGCACCCAGTTGCGCGCCGACCCACATGCGTGCCGCGAGAGCCTTTCACCGGAGGTGTACGCTGGATACGTGCAGCGCATAGCCTTCATCGGCGGCGAGTCCAGCGGAAAGACAACCCTCGCGCGGAGGCTGGCCGAACGCCTGCAGACCGCGTGGGTACCGGAGTTCGGCCGTACGCTGTGGGAGCAGCAGGGGGGTGAACTGCTGCCCGAGGATCTGCTGCACATCGCAATGACACAGCCGCGGCACGAAGACGAGACCGCGCGGCGCGCGCAGCGCTGGCTGTTCTGCGATACCACGCCGCTGGTGACGCTGGGTTACAGCGGATGGATGTTCGGTACCGCACCGGAACCGCTGCTGCAGGCCGCGCGACGAAGGTACGACCTGCTGTTCCTGTGTGCGCCGGACATTCCGTTCGACCAGGACGGCACCCGTGTGGGCGAGGCGTTCCGGGCGCAGCAGCATGCGTGGTATCTGCAGCAGTTGCAGGTAGCAGGTGTCGCGTATGTGCTGCTGGAAGGCGATCTGGAGACGCGCATTGCGCGTGTGCAGAGCGAGCTGGCGAAGCGGGCGGACAATCGATTCAGTGTTGCCCTGCCTCCGTAGCGCCGAGCCCATGCTCGGCTGCGCCAGGAAAGCCGAGCGTGGGCTCGGCTCTACAGGAAGCAAAGCACAAAAAACCCCGCTTTCGCGGGGTTTTTCGTTTGCTGCATCAACCGGGCGATCAGTCGCCCAAGGTCAGCAGCGAGGCGTTGCCGCCTGCGGCGGTGGTGTTCACCGTCACCGTCTTTTCGGTGGCGAAACGCAGCAGGTAGTGCGGGCCGCCGGCCTTCGGACCGGTGCCGGACAGGCCCTGGCCGCCGAACGGCTGCACGCCGACCACCGCACCGATCTGGTTGCGGTTGACGTAGACGTTGCCGACGTGGACGCCGTTGCTGATGCGCTCGACGGTCTCGTCGATGCGCGAATGCACGCCCAGGGTCAGGCCGTAGCCGGTGGCGTTGATCTGGTCGATCACCGCATCGAGCTGGTCGCCCTTCCAGCGGATCACGTGCAGGACCGGCCCGAAGATTTCCTTGTGCAGCTGGCCCAGGTCCTTCAGTTCATACGCACGCGGTGCGAAGAAGGTGCCATTGGCGGCTTCGGCGGACAGCTCGGCGGCAGCGATCAGGCGCGCTTCGCGGTCCATGCGTTCGGCGTGGTCTTGCAGGATCTTCAGTGCATCGGCGTCGATCACCGGGCCGACGTCGGTGGACAGCAGGCCGGGGTTGCCGACCTTCAGCTCCTTCATCGCACCGGCCAGCATGGTCATCACCTTGTCGGCGATGTCGTCCTGCACGAACAGCACGCGCGCGGCCGAACAACGCTGGCCGGCGGAGGTGAAGGCCGAACCGATCGCGTCCTTGACCAGCTGTTCCGGCAGCGCCGAGGAGTCGGCGATGAAGGCGTTCTGGCCGCCGGTCTCGGCGATCAGCACGCCGATGGCGGCATCACGTGCGGCCATCGCGCGGTTGATCGCACGGGCGGTGTCGGTGGAACCGGTGAAGGCCACGCCAGCGACGCGCGGGTCGGCGGTCAGCGCGGCACCCACGGTGGCGCCGTCGCCGGGCAGGAACTGCACCACCTCGGCCGGCACGCCGGCGTCGTGCAGCAGCTTCACCGCGTAGTAGCCGATCAGGTTGGTCTGTTCGGCCGGCTTGGCGATGACGCTGTTGCCGGCGGCGAGGGCGGCAGCGACCTGGCCCAGGAAGATCGCCAGCGGGAAATTCCACGGGCTGATGCAGACGAACACGCCACGGCCGTGCAGCTGCAGTTCGTTGGATTCACCGGTCGGGCTCGGCAGCTTCTCGGCGTGGCTGAACTGCTCGCGCGCCTGCTTGGCGTAGTAGCGCAGGAAGTCCACGGCTTCGCGCACTTCGGCGATGCTGTCGGGCAGGCTCTTGCCGGCTTCCTTCACGCACAGCGCCATGAACTCCGGCATGCGTGCTTCCAGCTGGTCGGCGGCGTGCTCGAGGATGGCGGCGCGGCTGGCGGCCGGGGTGCGGTTCCAGGCCGGCTGCGCGGCCACGGCATTGGCCAGTGCCTTCTGCACGGTGGCGGCGTCGGCGGCCAGCCACTGGCCGACCACTTCGCGGGTGTCGGCCGGGTTGGTCACCGGCAGCGCGGTGCCGGCCGGGTTCGCACCCGGTACCAGCGGAGCGGCCTGCCAGGGCTTCACAGCCGCGTTGATCTGCTCGGCCAGGGCGCGCAGTTCGTTGTCGTTGGCGAGGTTGGCGCCCATGGAGTTCTTCCTGTCGTGGTTCTGGCTGCGCAGCAGGTCAACCGGCAGCGGGATCTTGGGATGCGGAATCGATTCGAACGAGGCGACCATCTCGACCGGATCGCGGATCAGGTCGGCGATCGGCACGCGCTCGTCGGTGATGCGGTTGACGAAGCTGGAGTTGGCGCCGTTTTCCAGCAGGCGACGCACCAGGTACGGCAGCAGGTCTTCATGCGAACCGACCGGCGCATACACGCGGCAGGGCAGGCCCAGGCGGTCGGCCGGCACCACTTCGGCGTACAGGTCGTCACCCATGCCGTGCAGCTTCTGGTGTTCGTACACGCCACCGTTGGCGATGCTGCGCACCGCGGCAATGGTGTGCGCGTTGTGCGTGGCGAACATCGGGTAGATCGCGTCGGCATGGGTGAACAGGCGCTTGGCGCAGGCCAGGTAGGACACGTCGGTGTTCTGCTTGCGGGTGAACACCGGGTAGCCCGGATAGCCTTCGATCTGCGCGCGCTTGATCTCGGCATCCCAGTAGGCGCCCTTGACCAGGCGCACCTGCAGGCGGCGACCGGCGCGGCGTGCCATGTCGGCCAGGTGGTCGATCGTGTACGGCGTGCGCTTCTGGTAGGCCTGCACGACCACGCCGAAGCCATCCCAGCCGGCCAGCGAGGCGTCGGAGAACACCTGCTCGATGATGTCCAGCGACAGTTCCAGGCGGTCGGATTCCTCGGCGTCAACGGTGCAGCCGATGCCGTAGCTCTTGGCCAGCTGCGCCAGTTCCAGCACGCCCGGCACCAGGTCCTTCAGCACGCGCGCGCGCTTGGCATGCTCGTAGCGCGGGTACAGCGCCGACAGCTTGATCGAGATGCCCGGGGCATTGTTGACGTCGCCGTCCGGACGGCCGCCGCGTGCCTTGTGATCGCCACCGATGGCGTGGATCGCACGACGGTAGTCTTCCAGGTAGCGCAGCGCGTCCTTCATGGTCAGCGCGCCTTCGCCCAGCATGTCGAAGGAATAGCGGTAGCTCGCGTTGTCGCCCTTGTGCGAGCGCGCCAGCGCTTCGCTGATGGTGCGGCCCATGACGAACTGGTGGCCCATGATCTTCATGGCCTGGCGCACGGCCAGGCGCACCACCGGCTCACCGACGCGGCCGACCAGGCGCTTGAACGCGCTGGGCGCATCGGCGCGGGTGGCGTCGTTCATCTGCACCAGCTTGCCGGTCAGCATCAGGCCCCAGGTGGAGGCGTTGACCAGCACCGAGTCGCTGCCGCCCAGGTGCTTTTCCCAGTCGGCATCGGCCAGCTTGTCGCGGATCAGCTTGTCGGCGGTGTCCTGGTCGGGAATGCGCAGCAGCGCCTCGGCCACGCACATCAGCAGAACGCCTTCCTCGCTGCCCAGGTCGTACTGGCGCATGAAGGCTTCGATCGCGCCCTGGTCCTTGGCACGCACGCGCACGCGGCCGACCAGGTCGGCGGCCAGCGCCTGTACCCGGGCCTGTTCCTCGGCGGGCAGGCGGGCCTGCGCCAGCAGTTCGCGCACGTGGCTGGCCTCGTCCTTCAACCAGGCATCGGTGATGGCCTGGCGGAACGGGTTGGGGGGCGCCGGCAGTTCCGGCGACAGCAGCGCGCCGGGACGCGGGGCGTCGCTGGCGGCAGGGGAGGAGGAAGGTGCGTTCATGCCGGTCCGGCCAATGGAAAACTTGGCGATTTTAAACATTTTTTCGGCCTTCGGAAGTGCCGCGCAGACACCTTCATGAAGGGCTGATAGCCCCTAACGGTGGTGGATTCGGCGTGTTCATAAACCCTGCCAATATTTGTGCCGAATTCGTCATTCGCGCCGCCGACCTCATGCTGTGTTGCAGCATCTGAAAAAGTGTGAATGCACCCTTGCTACCGGCGAGAGGGCGGGGCTACCATCGAGACGTTTCCCGCGGCAGGAACGCGGTTGCGACATGATCGAGGTGCTTCCAGCTCCGGATGGGTCAGGTACGCAGCTGCGGCTGCGTCCCCCACGGGCGCTCGATGCCCGGCAGTTCATCCTGTTGTTCACCGTGTTGGCCGGTGCGATGTGGCTGGTGTCCGCCCTCGGGTGGTTGGCCGGCAATGCATTCGCCCCCCTGTTCGCGCTGCTGTACAGCCTGGTGCTGGCGGCGGCGCTGCGTGCCTTGTGGCGCAGCGGTGAACGGCAGGAGGAGATCCGGGTAGTGCCGGCGTACGTGGAGGTCATCCCCGTACCCGGTGGATCGCCGGTGTTCCGGGCCCACCCCCACTGGGTGCGCCTGCTCACCGACGATGAGAGGGTCCGGCTGGCATCCAGCGGCCGGCAGGTGGAGGTGGGGAGTTTCCTCGCGCCGGCCGAACGTCAGACGCTTGCAGAGACACTTGAAAGCTTGCTCGCCGCCAGCGATGGCGGCAACCGACGACGCTAAGGGTCTAGGCAATGAAGCAAAGCAGCAGGTGGGGCACGAAGTGCGTTGCAGCGGTCGCCGCCATGGTGGCCGGGGGACTGGTTCCGGCGTTGGCCTGGGCCCAGGCGGCCGATCCCAAGCCGTGGCAGCTGAACATGGGCAAGGGGGTGACCCAGACCTCGCGCCTGGCCTGGGAATCGAACAACCTCTCGTTGATCATCTGCACGGTGATCGGCGTCATCGTGTTCGGGGCGATGGCCTACGCCATTTTCAAGTTCCGCAAATCCAAGGGCGCGGTCGCCGCTACCTTCAGCCACAACACCAAGGCCGAGATCATCTGGACGGTGATCCCGGTGATCATCCTGATCGTGATGGCATGGCCGGCCACGGCCAACCTGATCAAGATGTACGACACCCGCGATGCCGAGATGACGGTGAAGGTCACCGGCTACCAGTGGATGTGGAAGTACGAATACCTCGGCGAGAACGTCACCTTCACCAGCCGCCTGGACCGCGAGTCGGATCGGGTGCGGCAGAGCGGCATCGTGCCGACCCGCGAGAGCCATCCGCACTACCTGCTGGACGTCGACAACCGGCTGGTGCTGCCGGTCGATACGAAGGTGCGTTTCGTCATCACTTCCGACGACGTGATCCACGCCTGGTGGGTGCCGGCGCTGGGCTGGAAGCAGGACGCCATCCCCGGTTTCATCAATGAAGCCTGGACCAGCATCGAGCAGCCCGGTGTGTACCGCGGGCAGTGCGCCGAGCTGTGCGGCAAGGACCACGGCTTCATGCCGATCGTGGTCGAGGCGGTGTCCAAGGAAGACTTCAAGCAGTGGCTGGCGCAGCGCAAGCCTGCACCGCCGGCCGAGCCTGCTTCCCCTGCGGCACCTGCAGAACCGGCTGCACCTGCGAGCGAAGCACCGGCAGCACCGGCGGCCGCCGAAGCCGGCAGCGCACCTGCCACCGCAGCCAGCGGCGCGTGATGTAAAGCCCGCGGCCGCTCGCGGCCGTGGTGACAACCGATTCTGAGAGGTGTTTTGCAATGGCGCACTCGGCAGTTGGGCACGACGATCACCATCACCACCAGAGCTTCTTCGAGCGTTGGTTCTTCTCGACCAACCACAAGGACATCGGCACGCTGTACCTGGGTTTCAGCTTCATCATGTTCATCATCGGTGCGGCGATGAGCGTGGTGATCCGCGCCGAGCTGGCGCAGCCGGGCCTGCAGTTCGTCAAGCCCGAGTTCTTCAACCAGATGACCACCGTGCATGCGCTGGTGATGATCTTCGGCGGTGTGATGCCGGCCTTCGTCGGCCTGGCCAACTGGATGATCCCGCTGCAGATCGGCGCGCCGGACATGGCGCTGCCGCGCATGAACAACTGGTCGTTCTGGCTGCTGCCGGTGGCCTTCAGCCTGCTGCTGCTGACCCTGTTCCTGCCCGGTGGTGCACCGGCCGGTGGCTGGACCCTGTACCCGCCGCTGTCGCTGCAGGGTGGCTACAACGTCGCCTTCAGCGTGTTCGCCATCCATGTGGCCGGCATCAGTTCGATCATGGGCGCGATCAACATCATCGCCACCGTGCTCAACATGCGCGCGCCGGGCATCGACCTGCTGAAGATGCCGATCTTCTGCTGGGCCTGGCTGATCACCGCGTTCCTGCTGATCGCGGTGATGCCGGTGCTGGCCGGCGCGGTGACCATGCTGCTGACCGACAAGTTCTTCGGCACCAGCTTCTTCAACGCCGCCGGTGGCGGTGACCCGGTGATGTACCAGCACATCTTCTGGTTCTTCGGGCATCCCGAGGTCTATATCATGATCCTGCCCGCCTTCGGCGTGGTCAGCGAGATCATCCCGACCTTCAGCCGCAAGCCGCTGTTCGGCTACCAGGCGATGGTGTATGCCACCGCCGCGATCGCGTTCCTGTCGTTCATCGTCTGGGCCCACCACATGTTCACCGTGGGCATGCCGCTGGGTGGCGAGATCTACTTCATGTTCGCCACCATGCTGATCTCGATCCCGACCGGCGTGAAGGTGTTCAACTGGGTCAGCACGATGTGGCGCGGTTCGCTCACGTTCGAGGCGCCGATGCTGTGGTCGGTGGCCTTCGTCATCCTGTTCACCATTGGCGGCTTCTCCGGCCTGATGCTGGCGATCGTGGCGGCGGACTTCCAGTACCACGACACCTACTTCGTGGTGGCCCACTTCCACTACGTGCTGGTGACCGGCGCGGTGTTCGCACTGATCGCCGCGGTGTACTACTGGTGGCCGAAGTGGACCGGGCGCATGTACAGCGAGAAGTGGGCCAAGGTGCACTTCTGGTGGTCGATCGTGTTCGTGAACCTGCTGTTCTTCCCGCAGCACTTCCTCGGCCTGGCCGGCATGCCGCGCCGCATTCCCGATTACAGCGTGGCGTTTGCCGACTGGAACCTGATCAGCTCGATCGGTGCGTTCGGCATGTTCGTCACGCCGTTCATGATGGCCGCGATCCTGCTGTCGTCGCTGCGCAATGGAGAGAAAGCCGAAGCACGTAGCTGGGAGGGTGCACGCGGGCTGGAGTGGACGCTGCCGTCGCCGGCACCGGCGCACACCTTCACCACGCCGCCGACCATCCGCCCGGGGGATCTGGCGCATGACGACATCACGCATTGAGGTGGGGCATGCATAACGAGAGCCCACTCCCGATCGGTAGAGTCGACTGTCAGTCGACTCGCCAGGTGCAGCCGACAGGTAGAGTCGACTGTCAGTCGACTCGCGAAGTGCAGCCGACAGGTAGAGTCGACTGTCAGTCGACTCGCGAAGTGCAGCCGACTAACAGTCGGCTCTACCAAAGCCAAAACCAAAGCCAAAGCCAGACCGAAGCCCAACGCCAAGTCATCGAACAGCAACGCCAGCGCGCCAGGCGCACCGCCCTGTGGGTCGGCGCCATCGCGGTGCTGGTCTACGTCGGTTTCATCCTCAGCGGGGTGATCGGCCGATGAGCGACGCACCGGCCACCGCGACCTCACGCAGCGCCGGGCTGCCGCGCCTGATCGGCGTGGCGGTGGCGGTGTTCCTGCTGACGTTCTCGCTGGTGCCGCTGTATCGCATCGCCTGCGAGAAGGTGTTCGGCGTGCGACTGGAGCGCGGCCCCGGCAGCGAAGCCAGTGCGGGTGCGGCGTCAGGCAAGCGCACCGTACGGGTGGAATTCGATGGCGGCGTCAACTCGCGCCTGCCGTGGTCGTTCCATCCCGAACAGCTGACCATGGACGTGGTGCCGGGCGAGCTCAACGAAGCGTTGTACTTCGCCCGCAACGACAGCCAGCAGGCGGTGGTCGGCAGTGCGGTGCCTTCGGTGGCGCCGGCGCGTGCCTCGGGCTTCTTCAGCAAGACCGAATGTTTCTGTTTCACCGCGCAGACGCTGCAGGCTGGCGAGAAGCGCGACATGCCGGTGCGTTTCATCGTCGATCCGGACCTGCCGCCGGAGATCAGGACGATCACCTTGTCCTACACCTTCTACCGCAACGACGCGTTGTCCGATCGGCTGGCTCCGGCCGCCACCTCGGAAGGCGCGCACGCCGCACCCTGACCCGGATACCGACATGGCCCAGACACCGACCGACGCCAACGTGTACTTCGTCCCGGCCCAGAGCAAATGGCCGTTCGTGGGTTCCATCGCGATGATGGTGACCATGGTGGGCGTGGCCAGCTGGCTCAACGATGCCAGCTGGGGACGCTGGACGTTCTACATCGGCATCGCGATGCTGGTGCTGACCCTGTTCTGGTGGTTCAGCGACGTGGTGCGCGAATCGCAGGCCGGCAACTACAACCACCAGGTCGATGGCTCGTTCCGGATGGGGATGATCTGGTTCATCTTCTCCGAGGTGATGTTCTTCGGCGCCTTCTTCGGCGCGCTGTTCTACACCCGCAACCTGGGCCTGTCGTGGCTCAGCGGCGAAGGCCGCGGGGTGATGACCAACGAACTGCTCTGGCAGGGCTATTCGGCAGGATGGCCGACCAATGGCCCGGCGGCGATCGGCGGTGCGTTCCAGACCATTCCGGCCTGGGGCCTGCCGCTGATCAACACGCTGATCCTGCTCACCTCCGGCGTGACCCTGACCATCGCCCACCATGCACTGAAGGCCGGCAACCGCCGCCAGCTGCTGATCTGGCTGGGCCTGACCGTGGTGCTCGGCCTCGGCTTCCTGACCCTGCAGGCGGAGGAGTACATCCACGCCTACAAGGAACTGAACCTGACGCTCGGCTCGGGCATCTATGGTTCGACGTTCTTCATGCTGACCGGCTTCCACGGCGCGCACGTGCTGCTGGGCACGATCATGCTGATCGTGATGTGGCTGCGTTCGGCCAAGGGACACTTCACCCGCGACAACCATTTCGGCTTCGAAGCCGCCGCGTGGTACTGGCACTTCGTCGACGTGGTGTGGCTGATGCTCTTCATGTTCGTCTACGTGCTTTGACCGCGCACGCATCGGTGGCCTCAGCCGCCGATGCCGTGCGGTTTGATCCAGCCCATGTAGATGCTCACGATCACCAGTACGATCAAGGCCACCGACACCCCGATGCGGCGTGTCAGTGCGTTGACCGTGCGCTTGGTCTGGCCGCGGTCGACCAGCAGGTAATACAGGCCGGCGCCCAGATTCCAGACGATGACGATCAGAAACGCGATTACCAGCAGGGTCTTCAGCGAATCACTCATGCGCGGCTCGAGGGCAGGGTGGATGTGCCTATCTGACCGCGTTTGCGTGGACTTGTCATGATGCGCCAGCACACGCGCGTGCTCGGATGGCTGCTGGCGGTGCTGGTAATGGCCGGTTTCACCGCATTGGGGCTGTGGCAGCTGCAGCGCATGCATGCCAAACAGGCAATGTTGGATGCACAGGGTCCAGCCGCAGCGCAGGTACTGTCGTTGGCGCAGGCGCTGGCAGCGCCCGGTGCGTTGCACGGCGTGGCCGATCACGGTCGCTTCCTGCCCGGCGTGGTGCTGCTCGACAACCAGACCCGGCATGGCCGCGCCGGGGTGAAGATCTATCGCCCGTTCCGCAGTGACGAGGGCAGCGTGCTGCTGGTCGATCTCGGCTGGCGTGCGCTGCCGCCGGATCGCACGTTGCCGGATGTGCCGGCGCCGCCTTCACCGGTGGCCGTGCGTGGGTTGCTGGCACCGCCGCCGTCGGCGGGACTGGCACTGGGCCCGGCGTTCTCCGCCACGGGGGAAGCGGACCGCTGGCTGGCCAGCCGGTTGCCGGCCGAAGGCCTGGCCCGCGCGCTGGGGGTGCAGTCACTTCCCGATCGTGTACTGCGCCTGGACCCTTCATTGCCCTTCGGTGACGAGCGCGACCTGGACCTGCTGCCGAACACCTTGCCGCCGCAGCGTCACCTGGGTTACGCCGTGCAGTGGTTTGGGCTGGCCCTGACCGTGCTGGTGGTGGCGCTGGTGCTGGAGTGGCGCAGGCGACGTGTTGCCCGGTAGTACCGGCCGCTGGCCGGCATCCCTCACCCAACCATGAGAAAATGCCCCGCATGAACACTGCTACGTCCCCGCAGGCGCGCGGCTCCGGCCGCCGGACCCTGGTGCTGCTGTTTGCCGTGTTCTTCGGGGCGATGGCACTGGCTGCCGTGCTGCGCTTCTCTGGCTGGCAACCGACCGGGCACCGCAATGCCGGCCAGCTGCTGAAGCCGCCGGTGGACCTGCGCCAGCAGGCGCCGACCCTGGCCAGCGGCCAGCCTTATCCGTGGAATCCCGAGGCCCGTACCTGGCGCCTGCTGGTGGCGCCGGCCGGAGTCTGCGACGCGCAGTGCGTCACTTTGTCGCAGGGACTGGGCAAGGTGTGGCAGCTGTTCGGCCATAACGCCGATAATGTCGAAATCCTGTGGCTGGGAACGCCACCGGCGTCGATCGCCTCGCTGCCCGCGCTGCGGCCGCTGGCACCGTCGCCAGCACTGCGCGCGGCCCTGCCCGGCGTCGACGATCCGGCTGGCCTGCCGGTCTACGTGATCGATCCGAACGGCTTCGTGATCATGCGCCATGCCCCCGGCAGTGACCTGGGGGGCCTGCGCAAGGACATGGCCACGTTGCTGAAACTGAAGTGAGTCCCGTTTGATGAGCCTTTCCGCGCGTCCGGCGCTGCACCGCAATTTCCACCGCCTGGCGTGGTTCGCCATGATCATGACCGCGAGCACGATCATGTTCGGCGCCTTCGTGCGCCTGTCCGATGCCGGGCTGAGCTGCCCGGACTGGCCCACCTGCTATGGGCAGGCCACCTGGCCGCAGCACGTGGAAGAAACCATCGGCCACCCGGCGGCGGAGATCCGCCCGCTGGAAACCCACAAGGCCTGGCGTGAGCAGGTGCACCGCTTCCTGGCCGGCGCGCTGGGCATCGAGATCCTGACCCTGGCGCTGCTGGCCACGCGCAGGCGGCGATTCGGAAGCACGGCGGTGGTGACCGCCTGCGTGCTGGTGGCCGCCGGCATACCGCTGTACATGATGGGCTGGCATGGCACCGCCAGCGCCTTGGCGCTGATAGGCGAGGCGATCCTGCTGATCGCCGCGCTGCGCTGGAGCAACATCGACCTGGCGCGCGCTGCCCTGCTGACCCTGGCGGTGGTGATCTTCCAGGCCCTGCTGGGCATGTGGACGGTCACCCTGCTGCTGAAACCCATCGTGGTGATGGGCCACCTGCTGGGCGGCATGCTGATGTTCGCGTTGCTGGTGTGGATGGCCTGGCGCGCCACGCACATGCCGATCACCCTGGCCGAGGCGCCGAAGCTGAAGTGGCTGCTGCGGATCGGCGTGGCCGTGCTGGTCACCCAGATCGCGCTGGGTGGTTGGGTCAGCGCCAACTACGCGGCGCTGGCCTGCGGCGGCGGCAGCGCCTCGCTGGACAACTTCCCGCGCTGCGCCAACCAGTGGTGGCCGCAGCACAACTTCGTCGAGGGCTTCACCCTGTGGCGCGGCATCGGCGTGGATTACGAAGGCGGCGTGCTGGATGGCGCTTCGCGTATCGCCATCCAGATGGCGCACCGCCTGTTCGCGGTGGTGGTGGCCGTCTACCTGCTGTGGCTGGGCGTTCGCCTGTTCCGCCTGCCGAGCATGCGTGGCTGGGCCAGTGCGCTGATCGTGCTGCTGGTGCTGCAGGTCACCCTCGGCATCCTCAATGTGAAGCTGGCGCTGCCGCTGGAAGTAGCGGTGGCCCACAACGGCGTGGCCGTTGCCCTGTTGTTCGTGCTGGTCAGCCTGCTGGCCCGCCTGCGTGCCCCGGACTGATTGCATGTTTTCCAATTATCGCCAGTACTGGGACCTGACCAAGCCCAAGGTCGTCGCCCTGATCGTCTTCACTGCCCTGGTCGGCATGGTCCTGGCCATCCCCGGCGTGCCCAGCTGGGAGCAGGTGCGCGCCGGCGTGCTCGGTTTCCTCGGCATCTGGCTGGCCGCATCGGCCGCCGCCGCCATCAACCAACTGCTGGATGCGCACATCGATGCGCAGATGGCGCGCACCTCGTGGCGTCCGCTGGTGGTGGGCAAGGTCAAGCCGTGGCAGGTGCTGGTGTTCGCCGGCGTGCTGATCGTGCTGTCGATGACCATCCTGGTGCTGTGGGTGAACCTGATCACCGCCGTGCTGACCTTCGCCTCGCTGATCGGCTACGCGGTGATCTACACCGTGTACCTGAAGCGTGCGACCTCGCAGAACATCGTCATCGGCGGCCTGGCCGGCGCGATGCCGCCGATGCTGGGCTGGGCCGCGGTGACCGGCATGCAGGGCTCGTCGGACTGGGCGTACTCGTCGCTGCTGGTGCTGATCATCTTCATCTGGACGCCGCCGCACTTCTGGGCGCTGGCGATCTTCCGCCGCGAGGACTACGCCAAGGCGGAAATCCCGATGCTGCCGGTGACCCATGGCGTGGTGCACACCCGCAAGCAGATCATGGTGTATTCGGTGGTGCTGGCGCTGGTCTGCCTGCTGCCGTACCTGGTGGGCATGAGCGGCGCGTTCTACCTGGGCGGCGCGATCGTGCTCAACGCGGTGTTCCTCTGGTACGCCTGGCGCATGCTGAACCCGCCGGACGAACTGTTCTCGATGAAGATGTTCTATTACTCCATCGTGTACCTGATGGCGCTGTTCGCCTTCCTGCTGGTCGACCACTGGATCCTGCCCTGGTTGTGACGGGCTGGTGCATCCACGCATGGCGTGGATCTACTCCAGATCACAGGCATCAGCCGAGCATGGGCTCGGCTCTACAGTAGATCCACGCCATGCGTGGATGTTTTCCCGCATCAGTCCGCGCGTCCAGTAGATCCACGCCATGCGTGGATGTTTTCCCGCATCAGCCCGCGCGTCCAGTAGATCCACGCCATGCGTGGATGTCTTCCAGGTCGGGTCAGGACTTGCGTCGCGCATACCGCTGCGCGATCACACCGCAGACGATCAGCTGGATCTGGTGGTAGATCATCACCGGCAGCACGATCGCGCCCAGGCTGCCACCAGCGAACAGCACCTTGGCGATCGGTACGCCCGTGGCCAGGCTCTTCTTCGAGCCGCAGAACACGATGGCGATCTCGTCCTCGCGGTTGAAGCGCAGGCGGCGGGCGATGAAGGTGATCAGCGGCATGGCGATGCCCAGCAGCACCGCGGCCACCACTGCCACGGCCAGCAACGACAGCAGCGGCGTCTTGCTCCACAAGCCCTCGGTGACCGCCTCGCCGAACGCTGAGTACACCACCAGCAGGATGGTGGCCTGGTCGGTGTAGCGCAACAGCGCGCGCTGCCGCTCCACCCAGCCGGCAATCCACGGCCGGAGCAGGTGGCCGGCCACGAACGGCACCAGCAGCTGCAGCATGATGCCGCCGATCGCGTGCAGCGGGTCGTGCACGCCGCCGGAGGTGCCGGCCAGCGCGGTCAAAAGCAGCGGGGTCAGGAACACGCCGAGGATGCTCGACAGCGAGGCGCTGCATACGGCGGCCGGCACATTGCCGCGGGCCATCGAGGTGAACGCGATGGACGACTGCACGGTGGACGGCAGGGTGCACAGGAACAGCACGCCCAGGTACAGCTCAGGCGTCAGCAGCCAGCCCGACAACGGCTTGAACATCAGCCCCAGCAGCGGGAACAGGATGAAGGTGCAGGCCAGGATGGTCAGGTGCAGCCGCCAGTGCAGCATGCCGCCGATGATCGACTCGCGCGGCAGGCGCGCGCCATGCAGGAAGAACAACGCCGCGATGGCGACCGTGGTGACATCGTCGAGGACGATGGCGGCGGCGCCCTTCATCGGCAGCAGGGAGGCCAGGCCGACGGTGCACAGCAGGGCGAGGGTGAAGTTGTCCGGTCGCAGGCGCGACCACCAGCGGGTCATGGTGGGCAGAGTCCTTGGTGCGGTGGAGTCAGGGCGAAATGGATGGCGTGGCCAGGCGCTGGCGGGTGGCGGCTTCCAGCGACTTCAGGCCGGCACGCTGGCCGAGCTGCAGCGCATGTTCCGGGCTGGCGTGTTCGTAACGTGCATTGACCAGGCCGAGCACGGCACCGGCACGGTTGCCGGAGGCGCAGTGCAGCAGCACCGGTCCCTGGCTTTGCCGCAGGGCCTGATGCACGGCGCGCACATTGGCCGCATCCAATCCCTCGGCGCCGGCCACCGGAATGCGCACATAGCGCAGGCCCAGCGATTCGGCCACGTGGGTTTCATCGAAACCCCGGTCCTCGCCAGGCTGGCGCAGGTCGATCACCGTGCGTACGCCCTGTGCGGCCAGTTCGCGCAGTTGTGCGGCACTGGGCTGGCCGCCGGCATACAGGCCTGGGCGGACTTCATTGAGCGGGGTATCCGCGGCCAGGACGGCCAGCGGCAGGCAGAGCGACAACAACAGCAGGCAGGTCAGGCGCAGCAGCATGGTCCTCTCCGTGAAAGCGTTCTGCCCCTCTACAGGCGCAGCCCGGCGCGGGCCTTCAGCAGCTCGCGCAGTTCGTATTTGTCAGTATCGTCCAGACCCTGCTGGCGCTGCTTTGCCAACAACTCCTCCAGACGTTGCACCAGCAGCTGTTTCTCCAGCTGGGCCACCGCGTCATGCAGTTCCTGGGTCCAGCTGGCCTCGGTGCCGGGCAGTGTCTGTGCCGCCAGTGTATGCAGCGAGGCCTGTTCTTCGCGGCCATCGAAATGCTCCAGCAGGGCGCCGGTGCTGATGTCCGGGCGCTGTTCAACCAGCCCCAGCAGCTCCAGCAGCAGCTCCACGCCGGGCAGACGCAGGCCCTGGAAGTGATGCTTGCCGCCCAGGGTCAGGGCAAGCGAGGGCTGTTGCAGCAGCACGGCGATCGCGCCGCGCACCAGGCTGCGCTTGGCCACCGGCTGGATCGTGCGCGAGGGCTGGCGCTGTGGCATCGGCGCGCGCGTGGCGGCAGCATTGCCACCACCCAGACCGGTCAGCTGGCCCAGCTGCTGCTTCATCAGGTCGCCGAAGGCGCCGTCGGGAATCTGCGCCAGCATCGGCTTTGCGCGTTCGGCCAGGCGCGCCTTGCCATCCAGCGTGCCCAGGTTGATCTCGCGGGTCAGTTCGTCGAAGAAGAACTGCGACAGCGGCGTGGCCTGCTTCAGGCGTTCGTTGAAGGCCTCGGCGCCTTCCTTGCGCACGATGGTGTCCGGGTCCTCACCATCGGGCAGGAACAGGAAGAAGGCCTGGCGGCCATCCTTCATGCGCGGCAGCACCGACTCCAGCGCCTTCCAGCCGGCGCGGCGGCCGGCGGCGTCGCCGTCGAAGCAGAAGAACACGTCCGGCGCGTTGCGGAACAACAGCTCGGCATGGTCCGGCGTGGTCGCCGTGCCCAGCGTCGCCACCGCCTGTGTGACGCCGAACTGGAACAGCGAGACCACGTCCATGTAACCCTCGACCACGATCAAGCGCTCGATCTTCTGGTTGGCCTGGCGCACCTGCCACAGGCCGTACAGTTCGCGGCCCTTGTGGAACAGCGCGGTCTCGGGCGAGTTGAGGTACTTGGGGCCGTCGTCCTTCTCGAACACGCGGCCACCGAAGGCGATCACCCGGCCACGGCGGTCGAAGATCGGGAACATCACCCGGTCGCGGAACTTGTCGTAGACGTGGCCGCGGTCGTTCTTGGAGAACAGGCCGGCGCGGTCGAGCAGTTTCATGCGCCGCTCGTCCTTGCCCAGCGCATCGCGCAGCCCGCTGTACCCATCGGGCGCATAGCCGATCTGGAAGCGTGCGCGGTTCTCTTCGTCCACGCCGCGGCCGTCGAGGTAGCTGCGCGCCTTCTCGCTGCCTTCCAGGTTCTTCTGGAAGAACTTGGTAGCGGCGTCCAGAGCGGAGTACAGCTCGCGGCTGTCGTCCTGCTGCTGCGGGCTGCGCGGATTCTCGTTGCGCGGCACTTCCATGCCGGCGCGCTTGGCCAGTTCATCCACCGCGTCGAGAAACTCGAGGCGGTCGTAGTTCATCAGGAAGCTGATCGCGGTGCCGTGCGCGCCACAGCCGAAGCAGTGATAGAACTGCTTGGTGGGCGAGACCGTGAACGAGGCCGAGCGCTCGTCATGGAACGGGCAACGCGCTGCGTACTCCTTGCCCTGGCGCTTCAACGGCACGCGGCTGCCCACCACCTCGACAATGTCGGTGCGGGCGAGCAGATCGTCGATGAACGCGTCGGGGATACGGGCCATGGGCAACAGGGCAGGGCGCGGCCGCCAGGGCGCGCAGCAGGGGGCGGCGGATTCCCCCTAGTTTACTCGCTGGCGACGTCCGGGCCGGCCTGTTCCGCATCGACCCCGGCCTTGGTCAGCTGCGCCCGCGCATGCAGGCGCTCGTCGATCACTGCGGTCATCAGCGCACCGACGAAGAACACGGCGGTGGCGTAGTAGATCCACACCAGTGCGATCACCAGCGCGCCCATCGAGCCATAGGCGCTGCCCGGTGCCACGGTGGCGATGTAGACGCCGATGCCGTAGCGGCCCAGGGTGAACAGCACCGAGGTGATGGCGCCGCCGATGAAGGCCTGGCGCCAGGCCACGCGGCGGTCCGGCAGGTAGTGGTAGAGGAAGGCGAAGGCCAGCGTGTAGAGCAGCAGCGAGGTCAGGTAGCCGATCGCCGGCAGCACCGAGGGCAGCTGCGCGAACACCACCTGCAGTGCAGTGGTGGCGGTCATCGAGAGGATCAGCAGGAAGCCCAGTGCCAGCACCACGCCGAAGGAGAACACGCGCTTGCGCAGCCAGGCCTTGACGCCTTCCAGGCGCTGGCCGCTGGTATGGAAGATCCGGTTCAGCGCGTTCTGCAGCTGGGCGAACACGGCGGTGGCACCCACGAACAGCAGCAGCGTGCTCCACAGCCCGGCCAGCGAACCGACGCTGGGCTGGCTGTTGGCGTTGTGCAGCACGGTGTCGGCGACGCTGGCCACGCTGCTGCCGGCCACCGAGCCGATCTGGCTGATCAGCGTCTGCTGCGCCGGTGGGTACAGCGAAGCGGTCAGCCACAGCAGCAGCACCAGCAGCGGTGCCATCGACAGCAGGGCGTAGAAGGAGACCGAGGCGGCCTGGGTCAGCACGTCGATTTCGACGAAGCGCTTGGCGACCGCCATCGGGAAGCTGTCCTGCAGGTGGTCAGCATAGTGGCGAAGCCGTGCGGGAATACCGTGGCGACGCGTGTCGGTGGGGGCGTTGGATTGCTCGACCATGGGGGTGTTGTAACAGCCGGCGGTCGAAGGAGCGGTGAAGCGGGTGCATCAATGGGGTCAGAGCCCTTCCGCGATGCGAAAGGGATCCGACCCCGGCAATGGCTTACGCCAGCAGCTGCTTGACCAGCTTGGACACCAGGCCCATGTCGGCCTGGCCGGCGAGCTTGGGCTTCAGCGAACCCATCAGCTTGCCCATGTCGGCCGGGCCGGAAGCACCGGTCTCGGCAACGGCGGCCTGGATGGCGGCCACGATCTCGGCTTCGCCCATCTTGGCCGGCAGGTAGGCTTCGATGACCACGATCTCGGCGCGCTCGATCTCGGCCAGGTCTTCGCGGTTGGCGGCTTCGTACTGGCTGACCGAGTCCTTGCGCTGCTTGACCATCTTGTCGAGCACGGCGATCACGGCGGTATCGTCCAGTTCGATGCGCTCGTCCACTTCGCGCTGCTTGATGGCGGCGTTGATCAGGCGGATCACGCCCAGCTTGTGCTTCTCGCCCGCCTTCATGGCGGCCTTCATGTCGTCGGTGAGCTGCTGCTTCATGCTCATGAGGAACCTCGTGGTGGTAGGTGGGGCGGGGCGGATGCCCGAACCCGGAAACGCAAAAAGCCGGCGACGCTCGCGCGTGCCGGCTTCGGCTCCATCGCGACAGGCAAGCCTGCCGCAATGAAGATGCGTCCGATCAGTACAGGCGCTGACGCTTGGTGACGTCGCGCGACGAGCGGCGCAGCTGACGCTTCACAGCAGCGGCGGCCTTGCGCTTGCGCTCCTGGGTCGGCTTTTCGTAGAACTCGCGCTTGCGGGTTTCGGCCAGCACACCGGCCTTTTCGCAAGTGCGCTTGAAGCGGCGAAGAGCAAACTCGAAGGGCTCGTTCTCGCGGACTTTGACGCTGGGCATGGAATCTCCGGGACACAGTAGAACCGGGTCACGCCCGGCGAGCCGCACATTATAGCGGCGAATAGACAAACTGCAAGCGGCCAACCCTGAATACGGGCCGGAAGTTCGAAAGCAGTGAGATCTGCACATCCCCCGAGGGGGCGGCAGGGGCGTCATAATAGCAGGCATGCGAGTCCTTGGCATCGAATCTTCCTGTGATGAGACCGGCGTGGCGGTGTATGACACCGACCTGGCCGGCAGCGCGGCCCTGCGCGCCCATGCGGTCTACAGCCAGATCGCCCTGCATGCCGAGTATGGCGGTGTAGTGCCCGAGCTGGCCAGCCGCGACCACGTCCGCAAGCTGCTGCCGCTGGTGCGCCAGACCCTGGCCGAGGCCGGCCTCGGCGTGGGCGACATCGACGGGGTGGCCTACACGGCCGGTCCCGGCCTGGTCGGCGCGCTGCTGGTGGGCGCCGGCGTGGCCCGATCGCTGGCCTGGGCGCTGGAGGTGCCGGCGGTGGGCGTACACCATATGGAAGGCCACCTGCTGGCCCCGCTGATGGAAGACGATCCGCCGGAAGCGCCGTTCGTGGCACTGCTGGTGTCCGGCGGCCATACCCAGCTGGTGGCCGTGGACGCCATCGGTCAGTACCGCCTGCTGGGCGAGACCCTGGACGATGCGGCAGGCGAGGCCTTCGACAAGACTGCCAAGCTGATGGGCCTGCCGTACCCGGGTGGCCCGCAGCTGGCCAGGCTGGCCGAGCAGGGCACGCCGGGCGCGTACCGCTTCGCGCGGCCGATGACCGACCGCCCCGGGCTGGATTTCAGCTTCTCCGGCCTGAAGACCCAGGTCCTGATGGCCTGGCGCGACAGCGACCAGAGCGAGCAGACACGCGCCGACATCGCCCGTGGCTTTGAAGATGCCGTGGTCGAGACCCTGTCGATCAAGTGCGAGCGCGCGCTGGAAGCGGCCGGCACCAATGTGATCGTGGTGGCCGGCGGCGTCGGCGCCAACAAGCGCCTGCGCGCGCGCCTGCAGCAGATGGCCGAGCGTCTCGGCGGCCGTGCCTGCTTCCCGCGTCCCGCACTGTGCACCGACAACGGCGCGATGATCGCCTTCGCCGGCGCACTGCGCCTGCAGGCCGGCCAGCACAGCCCACCGAAGGTGGACGTGACCCCGCGTTGGGACATGGCGACCCTGCCGGCGGTGTGATCCGGTAGCGCCGGGCCACGCCCGGCGAACGCATTACCGACGCCCTGCCAACGGCGACGCCGCCAGCACGGTCGTCGCCCGCTCATGGCGCTGCAGCCAGCCCAGGGTGTGCGGGCACCGTGCATGGATCAGCCGCCCGATGGCGGCGAGGTCAGCGCCGATGTCTCGTTCTAGGATGGGTTCGTGGTGCGCGATGCGGTTGCGCAGGTGGCGGATGCGGTCGAGGTCGGCGTGGATGGACTTCCTGATGACGCTGGGATGAGCCGCGGGCGCATGGCGCAGCACCTGGCCAAGTGCGGGTATCCACAGCGTGGCGTCGAAACGGCAGGTGAAGAGCTGCTGCCAGAAAACCATCGGCAGGTTGGCGACGATCTCGGATGTCTGTGTTGCGCGATGGGCGGCCTGCTCCAGTGCGCTTCTCGCCGAGGTGGATGAAGCGGCAGGCAGCCTGCGTCGCAAGGCATCATTCCATGGCCATCGCGGACCGTGTTGTCGGGCCAGTACCGATGCCGCCGCGTTGCGAACAACCACTTCGCACAGGTGCACCGGCATCATCAGCGCACCGCACATCCGCATGTTCCACACGTACAGCGACTCGGCAGTGACGTCAGGTCTGCAGGTTGATGCGATTCTCTCGTAGGTCGACAGTCGCTCCGCCGACAACGCGCGCCTCAATGCATCGTATGCAGCCATCGTGATGTGCGCTGGTGAAGGGAAGAGGGATGTTGCCGAGGGGCCGAGCCAGCCACCATCATGAAACATCCTTGTGTACGTGGGCTGTTTCCCGCGTTTCGGCCGGGGCGGGAACGCGGATCTGCGTTGTCGTGATTGGCCTTGACCGGCCATTGGGTCACTGACTAGTCTGGGCACCTGCGCCACCGGGATTCGCGGCTTGAGAAAGCTCCCCCCGGGGACAAACGGTAGTACCAAAGGGCCCCGCTAGCAGGGCCCTTTGTCTTTTCCGGGCCCGCGCCACGTGGGACGCCTACCGCCCGTTCCGGGCAGGCTCACCGCCGTGCCGTTACCATGGTGGCTGTATTCCGGCTGGTAACCGCAATGGACAAGGTTTTCATCGAGGGGCTGACGATCGACGCCCTGATCGGTATCTACGATTGGGAACGACGGATCCGCCAGGACCTGGTGTTCGACCTGGAAATGGGCTTCGACAACCGTCGCCCCGCGGCTACCGATGACATCGCCCACACCCTGAACTACAAGGCGGTGAGCAAGCGCCTGGAGCAGTTCGTGCGTGAATCGGAGTTCGGCCTGGTCGAGACGCTGGCCGAGCGTTGCGCGCAGATCGTGCTGGACGAGTTCGAGGTGAAATGGCTGCGCCTGAAGCTGAGCAAGCCCGGTGCGGTGCGCGGCGCGCGTGCGGTGGGCGTGATCATCGAACGCACGCGCGACTGACCCGGTAAACCCGGCCGCCGGCCGGCAACCTCATCAACAATAATCAAGGAGACAACGGATGGTGGACGCGGTGGTGGCGGTACAGTGGCTGGAAAAGCTGCAGAACACACTGGAACCCTATCCCGGCGCCTACCTGGCGTTGATGATCACGGCGCTGCTGATCGCCGCCGGCCTGGCCAACTGGGTCACCAAGCGCATCCTGCTGCGCGGGCTGCGGCGCCTGCTCAGCCGCCTGCCGGGTGCCGATACCGGCCGCGGCAGCCACCTGATGCGGGTGATCTCGCGCCTGTCCAATGTGGTGCCCAGCCAGGTGATCGCCTCGGGCATCCGCATCGTGCCGGACCTGCCGCCGGGGCTGGTGAGCTTCATCATCGGCGCCTGCCAGGCCTGGGCGATCCTGACCGTGGTGCTGGCCATCTCGCATGCGCTGGATGCGGCCAACGACCTGTATGAGCGTCGCCCCGAAGCACGCAACAAGCCGATCAAGGGCTACCTGCAGGTCGCCAAGATCGTCATCTTCGTGATCGCCGGCCTGTCGATCGTTGCCACCCTGGCGGGTGTCGACCTGCGCTATCTGGTCACCGGCCTCGGCGCGGCCACCGCAGTGCTGATGCTGATCTTCCAGGACACCATCCTGTCGCTGGTGGCCAGCGTGCAGATCAGCGGCGATGGCCGCGTGCGCATCGGCGACTGGATCGAGATGCCCAGCCAGAACGCCGACGGTGATGTCATCGACATCGCGCTGCACACCGTCACCGTGCAGAACTTCGACAAGACCATCACCACCATCCCGACCAAGAAGCTGGTGACCGAGTCGTTCAAGAACTGGCGCGGCATGCAGGAAGCCGGTGGCCGCCGCATCAAGCGCGCGCTGTACCTGGACCAGCACAGCGTCGGCTTCCTGGATGAGGGTGACCTGGCCTTCCTCGGCCAGTTCGCGCTGCTGCGCGACTACCTGCAGGACAAGGAACAGGAGCTGGGGCAGTGGAACGGGCGCCTGCGCGAGCAGGGCGTGGCCGAGGTCAACAGCCGCCGGGTGACCAACCTGGGTACCTTCCGTGCCTATGTGGAGCGTTACCTGCGCAGCCACCCGGGCATCCATACCGACATGACCCTGCTGGTACGGCAGTTGCAGCCGACCACCGAGGGCCTGCCGCTGGAGCTGTACTGCTTCACCCGCAGCACCGCCTGGGGCGAGTACGAGGCGGTGCAGTCGGACATCTTCGACCACCTGCTGGCGATCCTGCCGGCCTTCGGCCTGCGCGTGTTCCAGGCCTCCAGCGATGCCATGTTGATGGCCGGGCAGCGCCAGCTGGCCGGCTCGGAGTAAGCTGCGATGCCTCCGGCCGGACCGTACGGATCCGGCTGGAGATTGAAACTGAATGACGAAACCCCTCGCCAAATGGCTCCGGATCGCTAGAATGCCGGGCTTGTAAACGTTTTCATCAAGGACTGCTGGTGGCCTCCGATCGCATCGAATCCCTCATTGCCCAGATGACCGTCGAGGAAAAGGTCGGCCAGCTGGGTGTCTTCGCGGACATGGTCCGCCCGTTCGCCCCGGACGTGAACCCGGAAGCCAACGTGCGCAATGCCGACCAGGTGCTGCAGCAGGTGCGCGAGGGCAAGGTCGGCTCGCTGTTCAACGGTGTCGGCGCCGAACTGGGCCGCCGTATCCAGCAGGTCGCCACCGAGGAAAGCCGCCTGGGCATCCCGGTGATCCTGGCCGCCGACGTCATCCACGGCATGCGCACCGTGTTCCCGATCCCGCTGGGCGAGGCCGCCAGCTTCGAGCCGGACCTGGCCGAGCGCACCGCCCGCGCCACCGCCATCGAGGCCACCGCCGCCGGCCTGCACTGGACCTACGCACCGGCCGTGGATATCGCCCGCGACCAGCGCTGGGGCCGTGGCGCCGAAGGTGCCGGTGAGGACGTGGTGCTGGGCTGTGCGTTCGCCGCCGCCCGTGTGCGCGGCTTCCAGGGCAACGACCTGCGCGCCGCCGATTCGCTGCTGGCCACGCCCAAGCATTTCGCCGCCTATGGCGCGGTGATGGCCGGCATGGAATACAACATGGTGGACATCTCGCCGCAGACCCTGCGCGACGTGCACCTGCCGCCGTTCAAGGCCGCCTTCGACGCCGGCGCGATCACCGTGATGTCCTCGTTCAACGACATCAACGGCGTGCCGGCCAGCGCCAATGCCGAACTGCTGACCGACATCCTGCGCGGTGAGTGGAAGTTCCCGGGCGTGGTGATCTCCGACTACACCGCCGACATGGAACTGGTGGCGCACGGCTATGCCGCCGACGACCGCGATGCGACCGCCAAGGCGTTCACCGCCGGCCTGGACCTGAGCATGCAGAGCGGCTTCTACGCCGAGCACCTGCCGGGCCTGGTCGAGAGCGGCGAAGTGCCGATGGCGGTGCTGGATGAAGGCGTGCGCCGCATCCTGTGGCTGAAGGAAACCATCGGCCTCTTCGACGACCCGTACCGTTCGCTGGACCCGGCGCGCGAAGCCGATACCTCGCACATTGCCGCCCATGACGAATTGTCGCGCGACGCCGCGCGTCGTTCGATCGTGCTGCTGAACAACCGCGACAACGTGCTGCCGCTGCAGAAGAACGGGCAGAAGATCGCGCTGATCGGCCCGTTCGTGCAGGACCGCGAGAACATCGAAGGCTGCTGGACCCTGTTCGGCGACAAGCAGCGCTATGTCGACCTGGAAACCGGTGTGCGTGCCGCCATCGGCGATGAAGCGCTGCTGGAGATCGTGCCCGGCTGTGATCTGGAAACCGCGATTCCGGGCGGCACCGAAGCGGCCGTGGCCGCCGCGCTGCGCGCCGACGTGGTGGTGCTGGCGCTGGGCGAACCGCAGCGCTACAGCGGTGAAGCGCAGTCGCGCGTGGAGATCACCCTGCCGCCGGCCCAGCAGGCACTGGCCGAGGCGGTGGCGATGACCGGCAAGCCGCTGGTGGTGCTGCTGCGCAACGGCCGTGCGCTGGCACTGCAGGGCGCGGTGCGCAACGCGCACGCGGTGGCCGTCACCTGGTACCTGGGCACGCAGACCGGCCATGCCGTGGCCGATGTGCTGTTCGGCGACTACAGCCCGTCCGGCCGCCTGCCGGTCAGCTTCCCGCAGGTGTCCGGCCAGCAGCCGTACTTCTACAACCACCCGCGCACCGGCCGCCCGGAACTGCCGACCATGTCGGAGTTCAAGGCACGCTGGCGCGAGATTCCGAACGAGCCGCTGTACCCGTTCGGCCACGGCATCGGCTACACCACCTTCGCCTACGGCGTACCGCAGCTGAGTGCGGCGCAGCTCGGCTGGGATGACACCCTGACCCTCACCACCACGCTGACCAACAGCGGCGACGTGGCCGGCGAGGAAGTGGTGCAGCTGTACATCCATGACCGCGTGGCCAGCCGCGTGCGTCCGGTGCGTGAACTGAAGGACTTCCGCAAGGTGGCACTGCAGCCGGGCGAGTCGACCGACGTGGTGTTCACTTTGACCCGCGAGCAGCTGGCGTTCACCGGCCGCGATGGCGTGCTGCGTGCCGAGCCGGGTGTGTTCGACGTGTGGGTCTGCGCCTCGTCGGCCGCCGGTGAAGCGGTGCAGTTCGAGCTGCTGAAGGACTGATTGAGACCCCATCCACGCATGGCGTGGATCTAGTGCAAGCGGTAGCGCCGGGCCATGCCCGGCGTTGCTGCGCTCACATTGCACGAACACGCCGGGCGTGGCCCGGCGCTACCATCGGGCTCCCTGTTTCGATGGAGTGCGCGCATGCGCCGGATGGCCTACCTGATTCCCGCCCTGTTGCTGGCGGCCTGTTCGCAGCCGGCGGCGCCACCGGCCGAGCCTGCGGCGGATGCACCGCCGCCGATGGAGGCCAGCGCCCCGGCAACGCCTGCGGCATCTGCCACTGAACCCGCTGCTTCGGCACCGGCCGTGCCCGAAGCGGAAGCGCCCGCCGAAGACGCTCGCGCGCGCATCGAGTCGCTGCTTGGCGATGCAGCGCAGTACGAAAAGGTCTTCAACGCGTTCAAGACCGCCGTGGTCGGTGGTGACCGCGCTGCCGTGGTGGAGGAAGTGCGCTTCCCGCTGAACATCGCAGACGGAAAGAAGATCACCGGCCCCGGTGAGTTCCAGCGCAACTACGAGAAGATCATCACCCCGGCGGTGGTCAAGGCGGTGTCCGAGCAGGACTTCGGCAAGGTGTTCGTCAACCAGCAGGGCGTGATGATTGGCAGCGGCCAGGTGTGGTTGAACGGGCAGTGCCTGGACCAGGCCTGCACGCAGACCGAGGTGAAGGTCATCACCATCCAGTGAACGCAGACGGCCCCGCGTGCGGGGCCGTCTGGCAAGGGTAGTGCCGGCCGCTGGCCGGCAACCGCAGGGTGCATGAAGGATCCAAGGTGCCGGCCAGCGGCCGGCACTACCGGTCATCAGGTCTTCGGGGTGAGCTTCAGCAGGCGCGCCTTGCTGCCGTCTTCCAGCAGCCACAGGGCGCCATCCGGGCCCTGTTCCACTTCGCGGATGCGCTCGCCCATGTTGAAGCGTTCGGCTTCGCGCGCGCTGTCGCCATCAAAGGCCACGCGCACCAGCGAGGTCGACGACAGCCCACCGATGAAGCCGCTGCCCTTCCACTGCGGGAACAGGCTGCCGCTGTAGATCACGAAGCCGGCCGGCGAGATCACCGGTGTCCAGGTCACCTTGGGCGCGGCGAATTCCGGGCGGGTATCGTGGTCGGGAATGGGACGGCCGTCGTAGTGGTCGCCGTTGGAGACGATCGGGTAACCGTAGTTGGCACCGCGCACGATCAGGTTCAGTTCGTCGCCGCCAGCCGGGCCCATTTCATGCGCCCACAGCTTGCCGTTGGCGTCGAAGGCCATGCCGAGGATGTTGCGGTGGCCCAGTGACCACACCTGCGCGGCCACGCCGCCCTGCGAGGCGAACGGGTTGTCGGCGGGCAGGCTGCCATCATCGTTGAGGCGGATGATCTTGCCGAGGTTGCCGCCCATGTCCTGCGCCGGATCGAACTTCTGGCGCTCGCTGGAGCTGATCCACAGCTTGCCGTCCGGGCCGAAGGCGAGGCGATGGCCGTAGTGGCCCTCACCGCTGACCTTCGGGCTCTGCCGCCAGATCACCTTCAGGTCCTTCAGCTGGCCGGCACCGTTGGCATCCAGCGCCAGCGTGGCACGGGCCACGGCAGCGCCGCGGGTGTCCAGCGTGCCTTCCTCGGCATAGCTGAGGTAGATCACGTGGTTGCTCGCGAATTGCGGGTGCAGGATCACGTCACCGAAGCCGCCCTGGCCGCCGTAAGCGACCTTCGGAACGCCGGTGATCTCATGCTTCTGGCCGCTGGCCAGGTCCAGGTGCTGCAGCTTGCCGCGCTTTTCGGTGACCAGCAGGCTGCCATCGGGCAGGAAGGTCATCGCCCACGGCTGGTCGAAACGGCTGACTTCAGTGGCGGTGAACGGACGCTGGTCGACGGCGGTGGAGGCTGCGGGCGCGGCGGCCTGGGCGCCATTGGCGGCCGGGTCGGCGGCATTGCAGGCAGAGGTGGCGAGGATCGGCACCAGGCCGAGGGCGAGCAGCAGGGGGGAGCGGGTCATGGGTATCTCCAGGGCGGGGATGCGGATGGCCGGGCTGTCCCTTGTATACCACTGGAGGCGTGATCGTCGTGGCCCGAAGGTCCTGCGCCCCCCTGTGCGACGGCGGCGGGATCGTCTAGGGTGGGCACGCCCGGGCAAAGCGTGCCCGTCTGCCTGCCAAGGATCTGCAATGAACACTGCCATGCCCCACAAGCCGTCCACCGCCTTCATCGCCGCCTCGTGGGTGGCCCTGCTGCTGGGCGCGGCGGCCTACCTGATCGGCCTGTTCAACGCCGCCACGATGGCGCTCAACGAAAAGGGCTATTACCTGACCCTGCTGCTGTTCGGCCTGTTCGCGGCGGTGTCGCTTCAGAAAAGTGTGCGTGACCGCGTCGAGGGTATTCCGGTGAGCGCGCTGTACTACGCGCTGTGCTGGTTCGCGTTGCTGTCGGCGCTGATGCTGCTGCTGGTCGGCCTGTGGAACGCCACCCTGGCGTCGAGCGAGAAGGGCTTCTACGGCATGGCCTACGCGCTGTCGCTGTTCGGTGCAGTGGCGGTGCAGAAGAACACCCGCGACCTGATCGCCGCCGGTGGTGGTGAGAGCAAGCGCAGCGCCGTCGTGCCACCGCTGCCGGAACAGGAGTGATTCTGTAGAGCCGAGCCAATGCTCGGCTCAGTCGAGCATGGCTCGACTCTACAGACGTGGTGCGAGAGCCGAGCGTGGGCTCGGCTCTACAAAAGCACGGCGCTATCGCTTCAACCGCGGATCCGCCAGCTGTGCATCTTCCCAGCCACGGCGCGCCGCATTGCGTGCCTGCGCCCATTCCAGCCGGCTGCGGCCACGCTCGCTGGCCCAGCGCGACTCCAGTTCAGCTTCGACCTGTTCGTAGGCGCGGATCATGTCCTGCGCACGCGCGGCGTGGCCGATGCGGTAGGCCGGCTCGTAGTCCTCGAAGAACAACTGGTCTTCATAGTAGGGCTCGGCCGTGTAGCGTTCGCGCCAGTAGTTGCTGACCGCATCGCGCGGCGTGCTGTCGTCCGGTACGCGGCCGGGGATCTGGTACTCGGTCATGGAAGGCTCCGTTGTGGACGAAGCCTGATCGTGCCTGCGTGGCGGTTAACGGCCCGGTCCGGCAGCGTGATCGCCAGATCAATCCGCCGGGCATGGCCCGGCGCTACCGGTCACCCGGCGTCGGTATCCTTGCGCGGCAGCTTGTAGATCACCGCGCCGATGGCGAACGCCACCAGCGCCGCTGCAATGTTCTGCCAGCTGGCACTGGCGAACAGCGCCAGGCACAGCAGCAGCGCCAGTACCGGAATCAGCGGACCACCGGGTAGTTTCAGTGCACCGGGCCGGTCCGCGTAGCGCTTGGCCAGCACCAGCACCGCAGCCGCCGTACCGATGTAGGCGAACAGGCGCGTAGTCATCGACAGCAGCGCCAGCTGCACGAACGAACCAGACAGGGCCAGGCCCAGCGCGATCAGGCCTTGGCACAGGATCGACGCGGCCGGCGTGTGGAAGCGTGGATGCACCTGCGCCAGGATCTTCGGGCCGTAGCCATCGCGGGCCAGCGCGAACAGGAAGCGCGGGCCCATCATCATCGTGTTGCTGTTGGTGCCGAGGATGGAGATGGTGGCGCCGACGGTCAGGATCAGCGCCAGCGCCTCGCCACCGAAGCCGGCGGCGGCATCGGCCAGCGGCGTTGCCGAGCTGGCCAGGCCGGCCAGCGTGCCTTGTGCCACCACCTGCACCGCGCCGTAGATGACGGTGACGGTGATGATCATGGTGATCAGCGCGAATGGAATATCACGGCGCGGATTGCGGTATTCGCCGGCCGCGGCCGGAATGTTCTCGAAACCGGCGTAGGCGTACAGCAGCAGGAGCGCGGCTTCCCCCATGCGCTGCAGGTCATGCGGGTCCGGGCGCTGGCCGGAGAACGCCAGCTGCGGGTCGATGTAGAACGCACCGATGGCCACGAACAGCAGCAGCGGCAGCATCTTGCCGATCACCAGCACCACGCCGGTCCGCGCGGCCGAGCGCACGCCGATGATGTTGACGCCGGTCAGGAAGCCCAGCGACACCACGATGATCGCGATGCGCCCCATGCCGGCACCGGCCCATGGCCAGAAGCGCGCGACCGCATCGGCCAGCGCATTGCTCAATGCGGCCGCCGAGCTGATGCGGGTCAGCCAGATCATCCAGCCGATCTCGAATCCGGCGAAGCGTCCGAACGCCTCGCGGGCATACAGGTAGCTGCCACCGGGTTCATCGAAGTAGCTGGCGGCCTGCGCGTAGCACAGCACCAGCAGGGCGACCACGATGCCGGCGGCGACCACGCCCCACAGGCTGAACGGGCCGAGCAGGGCGACGGTGGCGGCCGGCAGCAGGTAGATGCCGCTGCCGATCACATCGTTGATCGACAGGCCGACGATCTGCCAGCGGCTGACCGCGCGTTGCAGCTGCGGTTCGTCCTGCGTGCTCAACGGGCGTCTCCGCTCAGTAGTGCGGGCAGCTGCCACTGGGCCTGCAGGCGCTTGTACTCGGCACGCGGCAGCAGCACGAAGCGCGGCGCATCCTGCGGCCGCAACCAGTCCAGCAGGGCCTGCATGCGCGCCTGCGGCATGGCGGTGCAGCCGGCCGTGGCCTCGCCGGGCTGGCGCCACAGATGGGCGAAGATGCAGCTGCCCTTGCCGGGCTGGTTGTCCGGATTGTGGGCGATCACGAAGCCTTCCCGGTAGCGCACGTCGCCCTTGTTGTGCAGGTCCAGCCGCATGGGCTCGGTGGAGCCCTTGATCGCTGCACTGCCGACTTTCCTTTCATCGACGATGCGGTTGTAGAACGGCGAGCCAGGCACGTCCATGCAGTAGCTGCTTTCGAGCATCGGCTGGTAGGCCATGGCCGTGCCTGGGCGTGTGACGGCATAGCCGAACGCGCTGCCGAGCGCGAACACGCCCGCAGGGCTGCGGCCATCGCCTTCCTGTTTCTGCGGGCCCTGGGCCTGCGCCGGGTGCAGGCCCAGGCCCCACGCACTGCCGGTGCGGCCGAGCGCCACCGGGAACGCCTGTCCATGCGCATGCCAGCCCTTGCCATCGCGCACATAGGCCTGCAGCTGGCCCTGGGTGCTGTCCCAGCCTTCACTGGTGACCACGATCAGCTGGCGCGCACCCTCCAGCGGCGAGGCGTGGACGGACACCGCTGCAGCAAGCAGCAGCGCAGCGGTAGCGAGACGGACCAGCGATTTCATCAACAGGTGCTCCGGTCAGGAATCCAGCAGGTGGTCGATCCGCTCCAGGTTCACCGCCAGCTGCTGCTGGCGGTCCGGATTGGCGTGGCAGAGCAGCACGAACAGGAAATCGAGCAGGGCATGCATGGCGCTACGGTACAGCAGCTGCGCGACCTGCGGCGTGCGATCGTGCGCACACACCACCAGCGCCGCATCGGCATGCGCGCGCAGTGGGTTGGCGGTGTGGCGGGTGATGGAAATCACCTTGCCACCCATGTCCTGGAACTGGCGCGACAGCTGCGAAAGCTGCGGCAGGTTGCCGAATTCGGAGAACACCAGCAGCGCATCGCCGGGGCGCGCGGCCGACAGGTTGGCCAGCATCAGGATCGGGTCGGTATGCGGCACCACCAGCAGGCCGAGCAGTGACAGCCGCATGGCGAACTCGCGGGCGAACAGGCCATCATCACCCAGGCCATGGACGAACAGCTTGGGCGCGCCGTCGAGCAGCTGCACGATGCGCTCGATCTCTTCGCGCGGGTTGGCCTGGCGGGTTTCCTCTTCGGCCTGCGCCTTGCTGCGACGCAGGGCGTCGCCCAGGCGCAGGTAGTCATCGCCGCTGTCGGGTTCGCTGGGTGCCTGCTGCGGATCGGCGCCAGCACGGGCGACATCCTGGCCGATGGAGTACTTCAGGTCCGGGTAGCCCTTGAAGCCGAGCTTCTGGCTGAACTTCACCACGCTGGACTGGCTGATGCCGAGCGCACTGGCCAGCTGCTGGGACGAGTAGTCGCGCAGCAGGTGGGCGTTGTCGAGGATGAAGTCGGCAATGCGACGTTCGATGGCCGACATCTGCCCGCGCTCGGTTCGGATTTTCAGCAGGGGCGGCATGCGGGGTGTCCGGGCATGTGTAGGCGCGTTGCGGTTGACAGCGTAGAGCGTGCCATGGAATGGGTCGGGCGGGTTCCAGCCGCGAAGAGGTTACGGAGTGCAGTTGTTGCCTTTGACGTTGAGTCCGCCTTCAAGCGCAGGGCACCGACGTGCGCAGCACGTCGGCTCGCGGGCGGCGGAGCGTTTCTTTTGGTTACTTTTCTTTTCGCGAAAAGAAAAGTAACGCCCGACCAGGCGTCAGTCACCCATGGTCCCTGTAGAGTCGAGCCATGCTCGACTGATCGGTTCAACCCAGCATCTCCAGCCCGCGCACTTCGGTGATGCCCAGCCCCGGCACGTCGCTGATGCTGATCTCCGATTCGTTGAAATGCACGCCGCCGCTGACCGGGTCGAACTGGCCCAGCGACGGGCCGTCCAGGTCGACCTTGGTGATCACATCGCTCTTGGCCACCGCCAGGTGAACGGCGGCGGCCACGCTGATGCTCGATTCGATCATGCAGCCGATCATGCACGGCACGCCGTAGATGCCGGCGACGTCGGCAATGCGTATCGCATTGGACAGGCCGCCGGTCTTCATCAGCTTGATGTTGATGATGTCGGCCGCGCGCTGCTGGATCAGGTCCATCACCTGGCTGGGGCTGAACACGCTCTCGTCGGCCATCACCGGCGTGTTGACGCGGTCGGTGACGTACTTCAGGCCGCTGATGTCGGCCGCCTTCACCGGTTGCTCCAGCAATTCCAGCACTACACCGGCCTCTTCCAGCGTGCGCATCGCATGCACCGCCTGCTTGGCGGTCCAGCCCTGGTTGGCGTCCAGGCGCAGCAGGGCACGGCCTTCCACGGCGGCGTGGATCGCCTTGACCCGCTCGATGTCCAGGCCGATGTCCTTGCCGACCTTGATCTTCAGCGACTCGAAGCCGCGGTCGATCGCCGACAGTGAATCGGCCACCATCTTGTCGATGTAGTCCACGCTGATGGTGATGTCGGTGGTGATCACCGGGTCGCCGCCACCGAGCATCTGGTACAGCGGCGCCCCGTGCAGCTGCGCCCACAGGTCGTACAGCGCGATCTCCACCGCGGCCTTGGCGCTGGTGTTGCGCTCCATCGCGGTCTGCACCAGGCCGCACAGGCGGTTGAGGTTGACCACGTCCTGGCCGATCAGGCGCGGCGCGATGAAGTGGCGGATCGCTTCGATGATCGAGCCGTGCGTATCACCGGTGATCACTGCGGTGGCGGGGGCTTCGCCGTAGCCGGTGTGGCCGGTGTCGGTGCGGATCAGTACGACCACGTCTTCCACGGTCTCCACCGTGCGCAGGGCGGTCTTGAACGGCGTCTTCAGCGGCACGCGCAGCATGCCCAGTTCGATGGCAGTGATCTTCATTCAGGAGTCTTGGCGCGCAGGCGCTGGATGTTGGTGATGCGGTCGATGTAGCGGACGGTATCGCTGGCCATCATCGGCTCCAGCGGCGTGACCGAGACACCATTGAGGTGGGCCTGTACGCGCTTGCCGTCAGCACCGGACCAGCTGCCGCCCGCGGTATCGTGGATGACCCAGGTGCGGCCGTCGACGTGGCCGATGGCCATCATCACGTGGCCGGGGATGTAGACCAGGTCGCCCACCTGCAGATCGGTGACCGCACGGTCGCGCGTGGCCTTGCCAACCTTGTCGGTGAAGGGCAGGCGGTCCAGCGCAGGGCTGATCGCCTGTGCGCTGGTATTGCGCGGCAGCAGCACGCCGAAGCTGCGGTAGATCTCGGAAACGAAACCGCTGCAGTCGCGCGTGTCGTAGTCGTGGCCCCAACCGTAGCGCTCGCCCAGGAACTTGAAGGCCTGCTGCAGCAACAGGCGCGGGGTCAGTGGCAGGTAGTCGGCGGCGGTGTCCTGCGAGCGCGGCAGCAGCGCCGGTACCAGCTTCAGGCGGCCATCGGTTTCGCGCACCGGCAGCTGCACGACCCACGAGGCATGCGCCTGCTGGCCGTTCACAGGTTCGGCGGCGGGCCAGTCGGCCAGCACCGGCAGGCGCACGCCCATGTCCAGCTGCAGGCGCGAGACGCGCGGTTCCTCCGGGGTGTAGGCGGTCTGTGCGGTGGCGCCGGTGACGATGCGGTACGGGCCCTTCGTGCCGTAGCCGAGCACCGTGGCCTTGTCGCCGCTGGCGATGGCGTCGGCTTCGATCCACGCGCTGTAGCGCTCGCTGTGCACGAACAGCCAATGGCCATCGGTACTGCGATGGACCACGGCAACCTTGTCACCGGGGAACAGTGCCGATTCCTGGAAGCGGTCGATGTCGGTGTCACTTGTAGTGCTGAAGACGCGCTCGCGGGTGGGGAAGGTGCGCAGCGCGGCACGCTTCACCACCAGCCCGTAGGCCGGTGTCACCTGCGCGGGAATCGCATCGAGGCCGAGGTTGGCCTGGATGCCGCTGCGTAGCGCCGGGGCGATGGCCTGGCCCTTCTCGTTGAACAGTGCACGCTCGGGCCAGCGCGACAATGCGCTGATGCTGGCGCGTACCTGCGCGGCATCGAGCTGTGCGGGCAGCGAAGCGATGTCCTGGATGTGGCTGTCCTGCGCCCGCATCCGCGCGTTCTGCGCGTCGATCTGCGCGCGGTCGAGGATCGGCGCATCGGCATTGTCCAGGCGTGCGGCCCAGTACTGCGGTGTCAGGTAGGCCTCGTGCAGGCCAACCACATAGGGCAGCGGCGCGCCGGGGTCAGGTGCCGGTGCCGCCTGTGCGAAGGCCGGTGCGGCCAGCAGGCACAGGGCCAGGGTCAACCGGCGCGGCCACTGCCGGTCCGGTGCGCGGGAAGCCAGGATCATGCGCTGCATACCCTCCTCGAATGCTAGTTGGAATATTTATTCCTTTCTCCGGCGAAAGCAAGAATAAATTATTGACCGGTCTCCCGGCCCGTGTTACACAGCCATTACCACCCGCGCTGGGGAAGTGTCGCTGTGGATCCTGCCGTTCGCAAACCGCGTCTGCCTGCTGCTGCCGGCCTGTGTGCCGCGCTGCTGCTGTGGGCGTCGGCCGCGCAGGCGGCGGATGCGCGCAGCAGCCAGCAGCGGGCGCGCCAGACGCAGGTGATCGACCTGATCGACAGCGGTCGTTTCAGCGATGCCGAAGCGCTGCTGGCAACGGCAGGCAATACTGTCGAAGGCGCCTTCCAGCGCGAGCGCATGCGCCGTATCCGCCTGGATTTCAGCCTTGACCAGCAGGCCACCAAGGCCGCCGTGCGTCGCTGGATCCCCGACCTGAGCGACGAGGAATTCGCGCGCTGGGACCAGCTCGGCCTGATCGAACACCTCGATATCGATGGCACGCGCCGGTACTTCAAGCGTGCACCGTCGAACCTGTTCCTGCTCAGCGACGAAGCGCGCGCACGCCGCCGCGCGGATGCACCAATGCCGGCGCCGGGCCCGAACGAAGCGCTCAATGCACACCACGCGCGCGTGGTTGCCGCAGCCGAACAGAGCGGCCAGGCCTGGGTGCTGCCACAGCGCATCGAATTCACCCAGACACTGACGGTGAAAGCCGATACGGTGCCGGCCGGTGAGACCGTACGTGCCTGGATTCCGTACCCGCGCGAGATACCGGGGCAGCAGGAACAGGTGCAGTGGCTGGGCAGCACCCCGGGCAAGGCGCGGGTTGCACCCGCCAGTACCCTTCAGCGCACCGCCTACCTGGAAGCCAAAGCCGTAGCCGGCAAGCCGACCCGGTTCGAGATCCGTTACGCGGTGACGATCTTCGCGCGGCACACCGCGATCGATCCGGCGAAGGTGCAGGCCACGCCGAATGATCCCGCGTTGAAGCCTTACCTGGCCGAACAGCTGCCGCATGTGCGCTTCACCCCCGCGCTGAAGCTGTTCTCCGACCAGGTGCTGCAGGGCGAGACGCGCCCGTATGAAGTCGTGCGCAAGCTGTTCGCCGTGGTCGACCGCATTCCCTGGGCCGGTGCGCGTGAGTATTCCACGCTCAGCAACATCAGCGATTACGCCTTGCGCGCTGGCCATGCCGACTGCGGGCAGCAGACCCTGCTGCTGATCGCGCTGCTGCGCATGAACGGCATTCCCGCGCGCTGGCAGTCGGGCATGGTGTTCTCCGGCGATGGCAGTGGTTACAACAATCTGCACGACTGGGGGCAGGTCTACCTGGCGCCATACGGCTGGCTGCCAATGGACGTGACCACCGGCGCGCTGGCCAGCGATGTACCGGCATTGCGCGACTTCTACCTGGGTGGCCTCGATGGCTACCGCATCGCCTTCAACGACGATTTCGGCCAGCCCTTGGTGCCGGCCAAGCAGCACTTCCGCTCGGAAACGGTCGACTCGCAGCGCGGCGAGGCCGAGTGGGCAGGCGGCAACCTGTACTTCGACCAATGGAGCTACGACTTCCAGTGGCGGGTACTGCCAGCCGGGCAACGCTAGCGCGACACATCGCATTCCACACCATTCAATTCTTGCAGGAGAGAGCAGGGGATGAAGGCTTACAGCATCAAGCGGGCGGCATTGTGCGTCGCCCTCGGGGCGTGTCTGGGCGTAGTGCTGCCCGGCATCGCGATGGCACAGAACGTAAGCGGCGCGGTCGCCGGCCGTGCAACCGCCGGTGACCAGGTCACCGTGGTCAGCAGCAGCACCGGCCTGACCCGTACCGTCACCGTTGGCGCCGATGGCAGCTATCGCCTCGGCCAGCTGCCGGTGGGTGACTACCAGCTGCAGCTCAGCCGCGATGGCCAGAAGCTGGGCGATCAGGTATCGGTGAGCGTTGCCGTCGGCGGTACCACGACGGTCAACCTGGCCAGCGGCGGCGGTGTCACCAACCTGGATGCACTGCAGGTGGTTGGCACACGCGTGATCAACCGCGTGGATGTCTACTCCACCGAAACCTCGTTCAACATCAACCGCCAGGAGATCTCGCGGTTGCCGGTGGCGCAGGACCTGTCTGCGGTCGCGCTGATGGCGCCGGGCGTGGTCGGCGGCAACTCTTCATTCGGTGGCCTGTCGTTCGCCGGTTCATCGGTAGCCGAGAATGCGGTCTTCATCAACGGCCTGAATGTCACCGACATGTATACCCGTCGTGGCTTCAGCACCGCGCCGTTCGCGTTCTTCAATGAATTCCAGGTCAAGACCGGTGGCTACTCGGTCGAGTTCGGCCGCTCCACCGGTGGCGTGATCAATGCCGTGACCCGTTCGGGCAGCAACGAATTCGAGGGCGGTGTTGAAGTCACCGCCGAGCCCAGTGCGTGGCGCGCCAGTGGCGGCGATCATTTCCACCGTGACGGTACTCCGCATTCCTACGGCAGCCGCGACAACAACTCCTTCCTGAAGACCAACGTCTGGGGCTCGGGGCCGATCATCAAGGACAAGCTGTTCCTGTTCGCGATGTACGAGGACCGCAGCGACAAGGGCCACAACACGTCGTCCGATGGCAGTACCTGGTTCAAGAACGATTCCGGCAACGGCTTCTGGGGCACCAAGCTGGACTGGAACATCAACGACAACCACAGCCTGGCGTTGCTGGCGTTCTCCGACGAGGGCGATGTCACCAATGCGTCGTACGGCTACAACTGGAATGCTGACCGGATCGGTTCCTGGGGCGGCGACTCGGTCACCGAGACCGGCGGCCGCAACTGGTCGGCCACCTACACCGGCCACTTCGGCCAGAACTTCACCGCGCGCGCCATGGTCGGCCAGAACAAGCAGCGTGCCTTCACCAACTCGTCGCTGGACCAGGCCTGCAGCCCGGTGTTCACCGACAGCACCTACGGCCCGCGGCTCGGCAAGCTGCAGGGGCTGCGCGCCGGCTGCCACCCGACCGGCGCGGCGGTGGCCGAGCGCGATGACACCCGCGATGTCGCGCGCCTGGACTTCGAATGGCAGCTCGGCGACCACCTGCTGCGCTTCGGTGTCGACCGCGAACTGATGACCACCAAGCAGTCCACCCGTTATCCAGGGCCGACCGAGCTGAGCTACACCGCCTACGTGGCGCGGCCCGGCGATGAAGTGTGGGATGGCGCCAACGCCTACGTACCGGCCGGCGTCACCGAGATGCTGCGTGCTCGCAACCGCCGTTCGGGCGGCACCTTCGAGACCGAGGCCAATGCCTTCTATCTGGAAGACATCTGGAACATCACCCCGAACCTGATGCTGAACCTCGGCGTGCGCTGGGATCGCTTCGAGAACCGCACCGCTGCCGGCAAGGCGTTCATCAAGATGGACGACCTGATCGCGCCACGCGTCGGCTTCTCGTGGGACATGCGCGGCGATGGCAGCACCAAGCTGTTCGGCAACGCCGGCCGCTATTACCTGCCGGTCACCAACAACATCAACGTGAACTTCGCCGGTGGCCTGACCGACGAATACAGCTATTACGTGCTGAACGGCTGGGAACAGAAAACCTCGCCGACCGGTTCGCCGTACATGGCACCGATCGTCGGCCAGCAGATCGGGCCGACCGACACCCGCATGAACACCGGCGGTGCCGACCTGCGCCAGAGCGTGGACCGCGACCTGAAGGCGGTCTACCAGGACGAGTACATCCTGGGCTTCCAGAACATGATCAACCAGGCCTGGTCGTGGGGCGTCAATGCCACCTACCGGCGCATGACCCGCGCGCTGGATGACATCCGCATCAACTACACCCCGTGCGGGCCGACCCCCAGCACGCTGTGGCCGATCGCCAACCCGGGCGAGAGCCTGACGATCTGGGGCGACAAGAGCATCGGTTGCGCCAACGAAGGCTGGATCACCATCGACACCGCCAACAGCGGCTATCGAAAGGGCGGCAGTGGCGAGGTGATCGGTTACTCCAAGCCCAAGCGTACCTACAAGGCGCTGGAGTTCCAGATCGACCGAGCCTGGGACGAGAAGTGGATGTTCAACGCGTCCTATCTGTGGTCCAAGAGCGAGGGCAACTTCGAAGGCCCGGTGAACTCCGATACCAACTACGGCGACACCGGCATGGTGCAGTTCTGGGACCACCCGGCCACCAACGAACGCTATGGCGTGCTGTTCAACGATTTCCGCCATCAGTTCAAGTTGCGTGCCGCGTATGCGCTGAACAAGCAGTGGTCGTTCGGCACCACGCTGCAGGTGCAGTCCGGTGGCCCGATCACCGCTTACGGCGTGATGTGGCCGAACGACTCCATCGCCGGTGGCAGTACCTCCAGTGAAGGCAGCGGTGGTGGCACCGGCTGGCTGTGCGTGGCCAACTGTTCGGGCCCGTACAACCAGCGCCAGTTCGAGTACAGCCCGCGCGGTGCGTTTGGTCGCCTGCCGTGGACCTGGACCATGGGCGCCAACGTGACCTGGCGACTGCCGGTGGAGGGCATCGACCTCAGCGCCCGGTTGTCGGTGTACAACCTGTTCAACAACCAGAAGACCATCAACGTGCACCAGCGCTACGAGGCGCAGCCCGGCCAGTACCGCGAAGCGACGTTCGCTACCGGCACGCGCTGGCAGGCCCCGCGCTATACCCAGCTGGTGGTGACCTGGAACTTCTGAGGCCACGATCCGCGCCGTCCACCGTGACGGCGCAGGCAATGGAGGGACTGCCCGCATGCAGCACCTGCTGATCCTCGCGGCGGCACTGGCCGCACCGTCCGCGTCGTCGGCCGACAGCGCAGCCATCGAGGCCGACATCGCGGCCGTGGTCCAGGCCGAGCATCTGCCCGGGCTGGCGCTGGCGGTGGTCGAGGATGGGCGGGTGGTCCATCGCCATGCAGGGGGCGCGCGCGGCGATGGCGGCCGCATCGACGAGGACACGCTGTTCAAGATCGCGTCCAACAGCAAGGCGATGACCGCTGCGCTGCTGGCGCGACTGGTGCAGCAGGGCAGGCTGCACTGGGATGATCCGGTGCAGCGGCATCTGCCGGGCTTCCGCATGCATGATGCGTGGGTGGGCGAGCAGATGCAGGTGCGCGACCTGTTGATCCACAACAGCGGCCTCGGCCTGGGCGCCGGTGACCTGATGCTGTGGCCGGAGCCGAACGCATTCACCCGTGCCGACATCATCGCCGGGCTGGCGCACCTGAAGCCGGTCAGCAGCTTCCGCAGCCGCTATGCGTACGACAACCTGATGTACGTGGTGGCCGGCGAAGTGGCGGCGGCGGCGGGTGGCAAGCCGTACGACCAGTTGATGCGCGAGCAGGTGTTCGAACCACTGGGCATGACGCGCTGCCAGGTGGGGGCGTGGTCGGTGAAGCGCGTGGGCAACGTGGCACAGCCGCATGCCTGGCGTGGTGAACGCAACGAGGTGGTGAACGCCGATGCTGCGATCAGCCCGGACCTGCCGTCGATGGCGGCGGGTGGCATCCGCTGTTCGCTGCGCGACATGACACGCTGGATGCAGGTGCTGCTCGATCCCGCCCTGGTACCTGACTGGCTGGACAGCACGCAACGCCGCACGCTGTGGACCCTGCACATGCCGATGCCACTGGGTGAGCGCCAGCGGCGCTGGGACAACGCGCATTTCTACGGTTATGGGTATGGCTGGCGGGTGTCGGACATGGACGGGCAGTGGAAGGTGGCGCATACCGGCACGCTGTCAGGCATGTACTCATCGCTGGCGCTGCTGCCCGACCGCAGGGTAGGCGTGGTGATGCTGATCAACGGCGAAGGCGAGGACGCACGCACGGCGCTGATGCAGGCGATGCTGAAGCGCTTCACCGCACCGGACGATGCGCGCCCGGCGATGGAGTACCTGGCCGAACTGAAGGCTGACCAGGCAGCGCAGGCAGCGTCTGGCCACCAACGGCCGGCGACCGCAGCCGCGCAGCCGGCACGCGGCGATGACCTGCCACGTTGGCAGGGTCGCTACAGCGATCCCTGGCTGGGGCCCGCATCGCTGTGCCCGGGCAAGGACGGCCTGCGCTTCAGTGTGGACAGATCGCCGCGGCTGCAGGGGGCCGTGCTGCAACTGCAGGAGCGTTGGCTGCTGCGCTGGGATACGCTGGGCGACAACGCGCAGGCGTGGCTGCAGCCAGGCGAAGGCCCGGCACCGACACTGGCCCTGCGTGCCATCGATCCGGACATCGACTTCAGCTATGACTTCCAGGACCTGCATTTCACTCGTACTGGCGACTGCCCTGGCGGCGACCGCCAACGCCGCTGAACCACCGCGTGTTTCACCCGCCACTGACGCGGCCGACGCCGGGCTGGTGGAGATCCGGTCGGTGGCGCCGCGTATCGACATGGATATCCGCTACGCCGGTGCCAACAACTTCACCGGCGCGCGTGTTCCGGGCTACGAGGCTCCTTCCTGTTACCTGCTGGCCCCGGTGGCGAAAGCGCTGGCGCGGGTGGAACAGGATCTGCGCGCGCAGGGTTTTGCCCTGCACCTCTACGACTGCTACCGGCCAGTGCGCTCGGTGCAGGCCTTCATGGCCTGGGTGAACGACCCGGGCGAACTCTCGCGCAAGGCGCTGCAGTACCCGGACCTGGACAAGCCGCGGCTGCTGGCCGATGGCTACATCGCAGAGCGTTCTGGCCACAGCCGTGGTGCGACGGTGGATCTTGGGTTGCTGGATTGCCGCAGCGGCAGCTGCACGCCGTTGGACATGGGTACCGACTTCGACTTCTTCGGGCCACGTGCGCACACGCAGGCGAGCGGATTGAGCGAGGTGCAGCAGGCAAACCGCCAGCAGTTGGTACGGGCAATGGCGCGCCGCGGCTTCGTGAATTACCCCCAGGAGTGGTGGCACTACACCCTGCAACCCGAACCGGATCCGGGCACCGCGTACGACGTTCCAGTGCGGTAGGGGTATCGGCAGGGCTGCGCCCTGCACCCGCGGTAGTGCCGGCCGCTGGCCGGCAACATCAGACGCAACAGCAACAGCATGCGTTCCGTGGGTTGGCGGGACGGTGCCGGAGTGCGGGGACGCCGTAAATCCGTCCATGGAGGCTTGGCAGCCGCATCCATGCGGCTGACTGATCTGGCCCCCTGAAAACGGACGCCATGAAGCCGTTTCAGGCGGCAGCCCGGCGCTGCCGGGCGTAGTTGTTAGGCGAGCGGTAGCCCAGCGCCGAGTGTAGCCGGGCTGGATTGTAGAAGCCGTGGATGTAAGCAGCGATGGACTGGCTGGCTTGTTCCCTACTGGCGTAAGGCTCGGCAGCCTCTTCTGTCTTGAGCGTCGCAAAGAAGCTCTCGGCCACCGCGTTGTCCCAGCAATTGCCAGGCCGGCTCATGCTTTGGACCACGTCATGGGACTGCAGCAGCTGGCGAAACTGGTTCCCCCAGTACTGCCCACCACGATCTGAATGGAAGATCAGGCCGGGTCGTTGTGGATGCAGAGCCCAAGCATTGGCAAATGCTTTCGCCACCAGCTCTTCAGTCAGGCGCTTGGAAACGCTGTAGCCCAGCACCTGCCGGGTCTGGACGCTGATGACCACGGCCAGATGCAGCCATCCCTGGCGGGTGGGGACATACGTGATATCCCCAACCCACGCCGTCGGTCCGGTTCCGGGGGCAAATTGCCGATCCAGCAGGTTGGGGGCGAGCTGAGATGAGCCGCCGGAGGACTTGGGTCGGAATCGGCCTTTGGTCTTGCCCTGGATTCGCTCCTCGGCCATTAACCGTGCCACGCGCTTGTGGCCGACTGGGTGATTCCTGGCTCGTAAGGCCCTGACCAGCCGACGTCGCCCATAACTGCGCTTGCTGGTCACATGAATGGCCCGAAGCTCGGTACGGAGGGCCGAATCGACATCGCACGTTTGGGCACACTGCCGGCGCAGGTAATCATGGAATCCAGAGACAGAAACCCTAAGAACCCGACACAACAACCTGGTCGGGTAGTGAGTCCTTTGACTGGCGACGAAGGCGTACCTCACTTGGACTCTCTGGCAAAGAACGCCGCCGCTTTTTTTAGGATTTCCCGCTCCATCTTCAGATTGGCGTTCTCGGCCCGAAGGCGGCTGATCTCGCTTTCCAGGTCGGTGGCCGGCCTGCGAGCCTCAGAGGTCAACGACCGGCCAGCACGGACCGCGTCAAGCCAATTTGCCAGCGTCTTGACCGACATCTCCAGCTGACGGGCTGCTGCGGCAGGCCCGAGCGACTCGGCCAACTCCACGGCTTGGTGCTTGAACTCATCGGTGTAGCTACGACGGGTGATACGGGACATAAGGGACCTCCAGGTGCGATCAAAGTATCGCTTCTTGGCGTCCGCTGACGGGGGGCCAGATCAGACACCCCGCACTCCGGCACCGCCCCGCCTCTGACAGTTTCCCGCGCGGTCCGTTGTAGAGCCGAGCCCATGCTCGGCTGCTCCTTGTTCAATCGTCGAGATATTCGATTTCGATGGAGATTCATCCACGCATGGCGTGGATCTACCACCAACCGTCATCAGGAATCTGTCGGAGGTGGGGCGGTGTGGGTGGGCAGGACCGTTGGCGCCATGGATGGCGCCATCGAGCCCCCAGGGATGGGTTTACGGCGTGTCCTGCCTACCCACATCGTCCCGCCAAACCATCAACAGTCCAGAGTCGCTCTGGCTTTGGCTGTTGCTGAAGCCTCGGCAGGTGCAGGGTGCAACCCTGCCGATACCCTTACACTGGCCGCATTCCCACCGCTGCCTACCCGATGAACCTTCCCCTGCACTTCGGCCTGCTCGGCACCCTGGAAGCCGGCGCCATCGCCCTGCTGGTCGGCCTGCTGGTGTACTTCCTGTGGTCGCGGTTGTGCCGGCTGCTGCACTGGTCGATGGGGCATGCCATCGGCTGGGCCTGCGTCATCTCGGTGGTGGCTTCGGCCGGCATCGATGCATGGAAGCTGTTCTACATGGGCATCGTGCGGCTGGAGTCACCGCTGTACGCGCGCATCTTCCTGTCCACCATCCATGATCCGAACGAACTCGGCAGCCGCGTGGTGCTGGAAATCGCCGGCGCACTCGCCGGTGTTGCGCTGGGATGGGTGATGTTCAGTTCGCGGTCATCGGCCCAGACCGCGAATTGACGCAGGTTTTTCGTTCGCTGCCGGTTAAATCCTGGCGCGCTGAATGCGCAGCTTATGAGCCACTCACTTCGCGCTAACCACCGTGCTAAAGCATGTGCGGTGGCGAGTGGTTAATCGCGTGTGTTGATGCCGGTCGCGGCGCAAAATCGATTCAGAAAGGCGGTGGCAGGGTAGGTGCCGTGCGGAGACAACACGCCGCGCAACACCACCCAATCGGTAGGAGACACCCCTGATGACTATTCGCAACCGCAAGCCCCTGATCGCCCTGATCGTCGCCGCCGGCAGCGTGCTGGCCATGCCGGCGATGGCGCAGTCGGCCAAGCAGCAGGCGGCGCATGCGCAGAACGAGGCCGCGCAGGCCCAGCAGGCGGCTGCACAGGCCGGCCAGGCCGCTGACCAGGCGACCAATGCGGCCGCAGCGGCATCGGCGCAGGCCAATGGCGGTGGCCAGACCTGGGCCAGCATCGATACCGATGGCAACGGCACCATCAGCAAGTCCGAGGCGCAGGTGAACGCGGGCCTGGCCCAGGTGTTCGACCAGGCCGATACCAACAAGGACGGCGAGTTGAGCGCCGACGAGTACAAGGCCTACGTGGCTGCCCAGCAGGCCGGCGCCGGCGGCGCAGCCCAGGGTGCGCAGGGCAGGTAAGACCTGCGTCGGGGCGTATGGGAACCCGGGCGGCTTTGGCCGCCCGGGTTTTTTTCGTCACCATGGCCCCTGTATCCTTGCGCGATGAACACCTCCACGCCTGCGCCGTCGCGCGCCATCGGCCTGGTCGGTTTTGACGGTGACGATACGCTGTGGAAGAGCGAGGACTACTACCGCAAGGCCGAGCAGGATTACCTTGACCTGCTGTCGCGCTACGTCGATGTGCATGACACCCAGACCGCACGCCACCTGCTGGAAGTGCAGCAGCGCCATCTGGGCACCTTCGGCTACGGCGTGAAGAGCATGACGCTGTCGATGATCGAAGCGGCCATCGACATCACCGGCCAGCGCATCGACGCGAAGGACATCCAGCGCATCCTCGACATCGGCCACGACACCCTGCGCCACCCGGTCGAACTGATCGACGGCGTGCGCGAGGCGGTGGCCGCCATCGCCGAGCACTACCCGGTGGTGCTGATCACCAAGGGCGACCTGTTCCACCAGGAAGCGAAGATCAAGGTCGCCAACCTGGCCGAGCTGTTCCCGCGCATCGAGATCGTCTCGGAGAAGGATCCGGAAACCTACGCCCGCGTGCTGGCCGAATTCGATCTGCCGATGCAGCGCTTCGTGATGGTCGGCAACTCGCTGCGTTCGGACATCGAGCCGGTGGTCACCCTCGGTGGCTGGGGCGTGCATACCCCGTATGCAGTGACCTGGGCACACGAGACCCAGCATGGTGTGGCCGACGACGAACCGCGCATGGTGACCGCCGACACCGCCCACGATTGGCCGGCTGCACTGGCGGCGATCGAGGCCAAGGCCGCCGCGGCGGCCTGACAGGGTCCGGCGGCTGCGGCAGAATCGGCGCATGAACGTCCGACTGCGCGCGCTGTTGTTGTCCCTGCTGCTGGTGCCGGCCACCGTGCTGGCCCAGCAGACCGCCGAGCGTTCGGCCGCCTACGAGGTGGAGACCGGTGACAGCTGGGTCGATGCCCAGCTGCAGGACATCAACCACTACGCCGAGCGCTACCCCGACGCCTTCCTCGACGAAGTGTCGCGCTATGCCGACGTGCCGCGCGGCTACATCAGCGCGCTGTTCTCCACCCATGGCTGGCAGGCCGGGGACATCTATTTCGCCTGCTTCTGGGCCAAGGCCAGCGGCCAGACCTGCCGCGACAGCGTGCGCGCCTTCAGCCAGGACCCGGACGGCGGCTGGGAGGCGGTGGTGAAGCGCATGCCCACCAAGCCGGACAACCTGCATTACCGCGCCGTGCGCCACGCCATCGTGGCCAGCTACGGGCACTGGGACCGGCCGATCACCCTGGATGCCACCCTCAAGCGCCAGCTCAACCGGTAGTGCCGGCCGCTGGCCGGCAACTGCACTAATCCTGGCATCGAGAGGTTGCCGGCCAGCGGCCGGCACTACCGGTTTCCTTCATGTTGCTCTGCATATCGCCGCCGCCACGCACTCCGGCGACAATACGGGTCCGAGCTGTTCCCCGTTCCCGTAATCGAGTGACTGATGAGCGCCTCTTTCGTTTCGCCTGATGTGATCCGCCGCCTGTTCGCGCAGGCCATGTCCCGCATGTACCGCACCGAAGTGCCGCTGTACGGCACGCTGGTGGAACTGGTGGAGCGGATCAACGCACAGGTGCTGGAGCAGGACCCGGCGCTGGCCGCGCAGCTGCAGCGCAACGACGAGCGTGCGCGCCTGGATGAAGAGCGCCATGGCGCGATCCGCGTCGGCACCGTGCAGGAGCTGGCCACGCTGCGCCGCCTGTTCGCGGTGATGGGCATGTACCCGGTGGGCTACTACGACCTGTCGGTGGCTGGCGTGCCGGTGCACTCCACCGCGTTCCGCCCGCTGACCGGCGCCGCGCTGGCGCAGAATCCGTTCCGCGTGTTCACCTCGCTGCTGCGCCTGGAGCTGATCGAAGACGAAGCGCTGCGTGCCGAATCGGCGAAGATTCTTGCGCGCCGCCGCATCTTCACCGACGGCGCGCTGGCACTGATCGACCAGGCCGAGCGTGACGGCGGCCTGCCGCAGGCCGATGCCGAACGCTTCGTCGACGAAGCGCTGGAAACCTTCCGCTGGCACGGCGATGCCACCGTCGACCTGCCGACCTACCACGCGCTGCACCACGCGCATCGCCTGGTGGCCGACGTGGTCAGCTTCCGTGGCCCGCACATCAACCACCTGACCCCACGCACGCTGGACATCGATGCCGCGCAGGCGGCGATGATCGAACACGGCATGGCGGCCAAGGCGGTGATCGAAGGCCCGCCGCGCCGCGCCTGCCCGATCCTGCTGCGCCAGACCAGTTTCAAGGCACTGGAAGAGGCCGTGCATTTCCCGGGCGGCGAAGGCGGCGATGCCGGCACCCATACCGCGCGCTTCGGCGAGATCGAACAGCGCGGCCTTGCGCTCACCCCGAAGGGCCGCGCGCTGTACGACCAGCTGCTGTCGCAGGCACGCGATGCCGGTGGCGAAGGCAGCACTGGCGGCGACTACGGCCAGCGCCTGCAGGCGGTGTTCGCCAGCTTCCCGGATGACCATGACACGCTGCGCCAGGAAGGACTGGGCTATTACCGCTACCAGCTGACCGACGCCGGCCGTGCCGCGCCCGAGCGCGTGGCGGATCTGCCGGCCGAAGTGCTGGTGGCCACAGGCCTGGCCACGGCCGACCCGATCGTCTACGAGGATTTCCTGCCGGTCAGTGCCGCGGGCATCTTCCAGTCGAACCTGGGCGGCGAAGAACAGCGCGCCTATGCCGCGCACGCCAACCGCGAGGCCTTCGAGCAGGCGCTGGGCGTGGCAGTGAACGACGAGTTCGAGATCTACGAGCGCCTGCAGGCGGAATCGCTGGCGAGCCTGCGATTCGCGTGAAGGTAGAGCCGGCCGCTGGCCGGCTGTTGGGGAAGCCGGCCAGCGGCCGGCTCTACCCGATTCCGTAGCTGGGGTCAGAGCCCTTTCCTGTGGAAAGGGATCCGACCCCCAACGCAATCAGCCCTTCATCGTGCCGGTATCCAGCCAACGCTGGTGCCACGACAGCGCTTCCGGCAGCAGGTGCGGGGTGTGCTTGCCGTAGCTTTCGCGGCTGGCACGGTCGAAGTAATCCTGCAGCTGCGGGCGGAAATCCGGGTGCGCGCAGTTGTCGATCAGAACCTGCGCGCGCTTGCGCGGGGTCAGGCCACGCAGATCGGCCAGGCCCTGTTCGGTCACGATCACCGATACGTCGTGCTCGGTGTGGTCGACATGGCTGGCCATCGGCACGATCGCCGAGATGGTGCCGTTCTTGGCGGTGGATGGGCTCAGGAACGCCGACAGGAACCCGTTGCGGGCAAAGTCGCCGGAACCGCCGATGCCGTTCATGATCCGCGTGCCCATCACGTGCGTCGAATTGACGTTGCCGTAGATGTCCACTTCGATCATGCCGTTCATGCCGATGCAGCCCAGGCGGCGCACCAGTTCCGGGTGGTTGGAGATTTCCTGCGTGCGCATGATGATGCGCTCGCGGTAGAAATCGATGTTTTCCTTGAACGTCTCGTTGGCCTGCGGGCTCAGTGCAAAACCCGTGCACGAGGCATAGCTCAGCACGCCATCGCGCAGCAGGTCGAGCATGCCGTCCTGGATCACCTCGGTGAACGCGGCCAGGTCGCGGAAACCGCTCTTGGCCAGGCCGGCCAGCACGGCGTTGGGAATGTTGCCCACGCCGGACTGCAGCGGCAGCAGGTTCGGCGGCAGGCGGCCCTTCTTCACCTCGTGCTTGAGGAACTCGATCAGGTGCGAGGCGATCTGCTCGCTGGTCGCATCGATCGGGCTGAACGGGCTGTTGCGGTCCGGGCCGTTGGTGCGCACCACCGCCACGATCTTGTCCGGGTCGCAGCGCAGCGCGGTGTCGCCGATGCGGTCGTTGGCGTTCACCAGCGGAATCGGCTTGCGGTGCGGCGGCAGCGCGGTGCCGTAGTAGATGTCGTGCATGCCGTCGACGCCGGCCGGCTGCCATTCGTTGACCTCGACGATCACCTTCTTCGCCAGGTCCAGCCAGGTCTTGTTGTTGCCGACCGAGGTGGAGGGCACCAGCGAGCCATCCTCGCGGATGGCCGAGACTTCGATCACGGCGGTATCGATCTCGCCGTAGAAGCCGAACCACACGTGCTGGGCAACGTGGCTGAGGTGGATGTCGATGTAGTCCAGCTTGCCCTCATTGATGCGGTTGCGCGCATCCGGGTCGCTCTGGAACGGCATGCGCATGGCGATGCCATCGGCTTTGGCCAGCGCGCCATCGAGTTCCGGCGCGGTGGAGGCGCCGGTCATCAGCTTGATCTGGAAAGGGTTGCCCTGGGCATGCACCGCTTCGATGCGGCGGGCCAGTTCGACGGGAACGGCCTTGGGATACCCGGAGCCGGTAAAGCCGCTCATGGCCACGGTTTCACCGGGCTGGATCAGCGCGGCTGCGGCCTCTGCGGAGACCACGCGGTCACGGAGACGCGCGTTGGCGATGCGATCAACAGACATGACGACACGTGTTGCTGGGGGGAATTCCGATTATCGGCCATCCTCATCCGTACGGGGGGTTCTACCTTCGTGGAATGGCTTTTCCCCAGGGGCTCACCCAAACCCGTCGGTTTTGTTTTGCAGTGCAGCGTGCAAAGTGCTTTCGCAGCCCGCACGATGGCCCTGCATCCCGACGTGGGGGAGGGAGCAGAGCCCGCTGGCAGTTCGCTGCAAGCGGGCTTTTTTATTGCCTGTCGCCCAGTATGAATACGCGGCCTCCATTGTCGGTAGTGCCGGCCGCTGGCCGGCAGATCCGATGATGCTGCCGAAGGTTACCGGGGTTGCCGGCCAGCGGCCGGCACTACCGGGTCCGTTGCGCCCCGGCCGGGTCGATACAATCAGTGCATGACCCTCGCCCCCGCTGATCTGTCCGTCTCCCTGCAGCCTCTTGTCGACCGCGCCCTGGCGCGCCTGGCCCAGGTCCTGCCAGAGCCCATCCCGTCCGACCTGCTGCCGTTGCTGACCCGGCTGGCGGTGGCCAGCGACCTCGCCCTGGATACCCTGGTGCGGCAACCGGCCCTGCTGGCGCAGCTGGCCGCGCCCGGCTGCCCGCCGATCCCGGCGCCGGTGCTTGACCCGCTGCAGCCCAGTGATTGGCCGGCACAACTGCGGCGCTGGCGAGCGGCGATGTCCACACGGCTGATCTGGCGCGACCTGGCCGGGCTGGACGACGTGGCGCAGACCCTGGCCGGCGCCACCACCCTGGCCGAGGACTGCCTGCGGCTGGCACTGGAGGCCCTGCAGCAGGAATTCGCCCAGCGCCACGGCGTGGTTCGCGATGGCGAAGGCGTCCCGCAGCAGCTGGTGGTGTTTGGCCTCGGCAAGCTGGGCGGTGGCGAGCTCAACTTCAGTTCCGATATCGACCTGGTCTACGCCTACCCGCACGGCGGCGAATCCGATGGCCCGCGTGCGCTGGCCGCCGAAGAGTATTTCGCCCGTCTCGGCCAGCGCCTGGCCAAGCTGCTGGACGAAACCACCGTCGATGGCTTCAGCCACCGCGTCGACCTGCGTCTGCGCCCGTTCGGCAGCGCTGGCCGCGTCGCACTGTCATTCGCGGCGATGGACCAGTACTTCCAGCGCGAGGGCCGCGATTGGGAACGCTATGCATGGTTGAAGGCGCGCGCGGTGGCCGGCGATATCGAGGCCGGTGAAGCGTGGCTGCAGACCCTGCGCCCGTTCGTGTACCGCCGCTACCTGGATTTCACCGCACTGGACGGCCTGCGCGAGATGAAGGCGGCGATCACCGCCGAAGTCGCGCGCCGTGAACTGCACGAGGACATCAAGCGTGGCGCCGGTGGCATCCGCGAAATCGAGTTCCTGTGCCAGGCGCTGCAGCTGATCCGCGGCGGCCGCGAACCGGCATTGCGCGAACGCCGCCTGCTGGTGGCGCTGGATGGACTGGTGGCCGCCGGACAGATCGCGCCGGAAGATGGCAGCGCGCTGCGCGAGGCCTACCTGTTCCTGCGACGGCTGGAAAACCGCCTGCAGATGCTGCGCGATGCACAGACCCACGTGCTGCCCGGCGATGCACTGGACCGCGAGCGCATCGCCGTCGGCCTCGGCTATCCGGACTGGGACGTTCTGCGCGCGGCACTGGCCGTGCAGCAGCAGCGGGTCAGTACCGAATTCGCCGCGCTGCTCGCACCGCGCAAGGGCCAGGCCGCGCCCGATGCACTGGCCAACTACTGGCGCAGCCTGCCCGACGGCAGCAATGCACCGCTGCTGGCCGAAGCCGGTTTTCTCGATGCCAACGGCGCCGACCAGTCGCTGCGCGATTTCGCCCAGGGCACCGGCGTGAAGTCATTGTCTGATGCCGCGCGTGCGCGGCTGGACCGTGTGCTGCCGGCGCTGCTGCATGCGGCCACGCGTTCGCCCCAGCCCGACGCCGCGCTCAAGCGCGTGCTTGGCCTGCTGCAGGCGGTGCTGCGCCGGACCAGCTATCTCGCGCTGCTGGACGAGCAGCCCAGCGCGTTGGCGCGGCTGGTGGACGTGCTGGCGCGCAGCGCACTGCTGGCCGAACGCCTGGCGGCGTATCCATTGCTGTTGGACGAACTGCTGGACGTGCGCGTGTCCGGGCCGATGCCGGATGCCGCTGGGATGCTGGCCGAGTGCCAGCAGGTGCTGGCGGTGGAGGATCCCGAATCCGCGCTGCGCTGGCTCAACGAGACGCGGCTGGCGCTGAGCTTCCGCATGGCGATGGCCACGCTGGACGGGCGCCAGGGTGCGGTGGACAGCACCCGGCAACTGGCCGAGCTGGCGCAGGCGGTGGTGATCACCGTGCTGGCGATGGCCGAAGCGGACATGCGCGCCGCACATGGCGAGATTCCCGTTGGGCGCTTCGCGATCATCGGCTACGGCAGCCTGGGCGGCCTGGAGCTGGGTTTCGGTTCCGACCTGGATCTGGTGTTCCTGCACGACAACCCGGCCGGCGTGGATGCCAGCGATGGTGCGCGGCCGCTGGAGCCGGGCCGCTGGTATGCGCGCCTGGCGCAGAAGGTGATGGCGCTGCTCGGTGCAGTCACGGCTGCCGGGCGCCTGTACGACATCGACGTGCGCCTGCGCCCGGACGGTGGCAAGGGTTCGCTGGTGTCTTCGCTGGCCAGCTACACCGAATACCAGCGCGAACGCGCATGGACCTGGGAACACCAGGCCCTGGTGCGCGCGCGTGGCGTGGCCGGCGATGCCAGCCTGCTGGCCGATTTCGAACGGGTGCGTGCACAGACGCTGGGGCGCGAGCGCGACATGGGTGTGCTGTATGCCGACGTGCTGAAGATGCGCGGCCGCATGCGCACCGAACTGGACCGCAGCGATGCCGCACGGCTGGACCTGAAGCAGGGTGCTGGCGGCGTAGTGGACCTGGAGTTCCTGCTGCAGACCGGCGTGCTGGCGCGCAGTGCGCAGCATGCGGCGCTGCTGCAGCCACGCGATACGCCGTCGTTGATCGATGCGTTGGCTGGTGTTGGCTTCCTGCCGGAAGACACGGCGCAGGCGTTGCATGGAGCACATGCCACGCTGCTGGACGTTGGCCTGGCCTGCACGCTGGATCGGCGCCCGCGGCTGGCCCCGACCACGCCCGCGATTGACGACGCGTGTGCCGCGATTACGGCAGCGTGCAGAGCCGCGGAGCTGCCGTTCGCCTGAGCGGGGGCAAATGCTGCAACCACTTTGGGTGGGTGCGGACCGTTGGTCGGCACCCACCGGATCAATGGCCCTGAGATGGCCCGCTTCTGGTAGGTGCCGACCGTTGGTCGGCACAATCTGTCGGCAGCGATGAGTTCTGCAGGGCGTGCCGACCAACGGTCGGCACCCACCGGATCAATGGCCCTGCGATGCCTGCTTCTGGTAGGTGCCGACCGTTCGTCGGCACAATCTGTCGGCAGCGATGAGTTCTGCAGGGCGTGCCGACCAACGGTCGGCACCCACCGAATCAATGGCCCTGCGATGCCCGCTCCTGGCAGGTGCCGACCGTTGGTCGGCACAATCTGTCGGCAGCGATGAGTTCTGCAGGGCGTGCCGACCAACGGTCGGCACCCACCGAATCAATGGCCCTGCGATGCCCGCTCCTGGTAGGTGCCGACCGTTGGTCGGCACAATCTGTCAGCGGTGATGAACTCTGATGGAGCGTGCCGACCAACGGTCGGCACCCACCGAATCAATGGCCCTGCGATGCCGCTCCTGGTAGGTGCCGACCGTTGGTCGGCACAATCTGTCAGCGGTGATGAACTCTGATGGAGCGTGCCGACCAACGGTCGGCACCTACCAGAGCATGTGCGGTCAGCTGGTCGCGCGCAGCGGTGCCATCTTCCACAGCAGCGCGCGGAACGGCGCCAGCAGGCACACGCCGATGGCCAGCTTCACCGCCAGGTCGCCGGCGGCCCAGCTCACCCACGGCAGGGCGGAGCCGGCAAACGCGATCGACCAGAAAATGGTGGTATCCACCGTCGCACTGCAGGTGGTGGCCACCATCGGTGCACGCCACCAGCTGCCACGACGCAGGCGGTCGAACACGGTAATGTCCAGCAGCTGGGCCACGATGAAGGCCGAGCACGAAGCAATGGCGATACGCGGCGTGGCCACCCACACCGACAACACCACCGCCACCAGGAAGCCGATCCACGCCACGCGGCGCGCCGGGCCCGGGCCGAAGCGGCGGTTGATCAGGTTGCTGACCAGGAACGCCACCGGATAGCTGAAGGCACCCCAGGTCAGCCAATCGTTGATCGGGTACTGCACCAGTACGTTGGACAGCAGCACCACCGCACCCATCGCCAGTACCGCCAGCACCAGGGCGCGCGGGGTCAGCGGGGCAAAAAGAGGGGCGGGACGCACGGACATGGCGAGCCAGGGGGACAAAGGGGATCGCCCATTATCCGCCCGGCCCGCGCCAAATCCAAAAACGCTCGTTCAGCTTTACAGCGCTTCGCTCATCACATCGCCCGCCGCGTAGGCGGTGGGCACGTAGGCCAGTGCCTGGCCCTGCGCGCTCTTCACGGTCCAGCCGGCACCGGCCTCGGTGGGGTCGAAATGCACCTGCTGGCCGACCACGAAGGCCGCCGTCTGGTCTTCATGCACGCGCGCCGGCCAGCGCAGCGTGGCGGTCTGGTCGGCCTTGTCGGGCACCTGCAGCTGTACCTGGCGTTCGCCCGCCGGCGTGGTCTCCACCTTCTTCACTTCCATCGGCGGCAGCGGCACCGCCTTGGTGCGCTGGGCTCTCTCACGGCGTTCGCTGGCCTTGAACGGCGCCTTCGACAGTTCGGACAGGCCGGCCGATGCGGCAAGGGGCACCGAGACCACGATCACCGAAGTGATCAGCACGCTGGCCTCGCTGCTGTTCAACTGCGGTGCGGCGCCAGCATGGACGGTGGGCACCAGCAGTGCGGAGAGCAGCAGGGCGGAAGCAGGAACGCGCAGGCAACGGAACATGGAGACCTCCTGGTCGGATGGGAAGCGGCGGCTCAGCGCCGGGTATCGAAAATGTCGCGCGGGCCGGTGGCCTCGGGCAGATATTCCAGCGGGCGGCCCTGGTTGTCCTTCACCTGCCAGCCCTGGTCGGTGCCGGTCGGCTCGAAGTTCACGGTCTGGCCCACGGTGAACTGCACGGCGGGATCGCCGGGGCGCTTCGGCCACTGCATCGACGCGGTGTTCTGCGGGTTGTTGGCATCACGCAGCAGTACTTCGCGGCGGCCGTCGACGGTGGTGGCGATGGCGCTCACCTGCATCTGCGGCAGCTTCACCGATGCGCCGTGGCCGGGCGGCAGTCCGGCATCCCGGGCTTCCTTGGCAGCGGCGGCGCGCGCGGAAGCAACCAGGGGCGCGGACATTTCCAGGCTCGGCCCCTGCGGACCCGGGTCCTGCAGGATGATGATGCGGCGTTCGGCATGGGCGGTGTTCGCGCCGAGCAGGCCGGCAATGATCACCATCGACATCAGGGAAACAGGCAGCGGACGCATGTCGTTCTCCTCGCGGGATTCAGGGCGTGGCGGCAGCAGCACCGGCCACCGGCACATGGGGGATCACCAGTTCCTGCTGCAGCTGGCTGCGCTGGTGCAGGAAGTCGAATACCGATTCCACCGTCACCACCGAATAGTTGCCGGAAATGCGTTCGCCGGCGGGGTGGTCGGTGGTGGTGGCGTTTGCAATGAACAGGCGCGCACCCACGCGCTTGCCCAGGCCGATATGCAGCACACTGGGCTGGTACTTCCGCTGGCGCAGCCACTGCTGCGCCTGTTCGCGCTTGACGATGGCCGGCGCACCGTCGGCCTGTGCCATCGCTGCCGCCAGCACCTCCAGTACCCACTGGTTGGAGTTCTGGTAGTCGGTGGCGAACGGGTAGGCGACCACGTTGTACCTGGTCTCGTGCAGCGCCTTGGGCTGGATCGACGGCGACACCAGCATCGCCTTCAATGCAGCACGCAGCGGCGCCGACGGCACGCCGATGCGCAGGTCGGTATGGCCGCCGCTCTCGCCGACGAAGTTGCCCAGGCCTTCGTGGAACAGCTGCGAGCTGTCGGTCTTGCAGCGGTTGAGCAGGTGCATCGCACGCCAGCGGCCATCGTCCTCGCGCAGCAGGAAGGCCAAGTGGCTGTGTCGCAGGCCGTATCGGCTCAGGTCCTGGCCACCGCGCGCGGCGACCACCACGTCTACATCGGGCAGCGCATCCAGGCGCTCGGCGGTAGTCCAGGCCACGTCCAGCATCGCCGCCTGCGAGGCGACGCTGGGGTAGCGTTCGCGGCATTCGGTGCTGTTGGCCCATGCGGTCGCGGTCGCCAGCAGGCTGGCGATCAGCAGGGCGGCGCGGGGCAGGCGGGAGAAACGATCCATGTCGATACCTTCAACGGCGGGCAGGCCCGCGCGCCGATCATACGCCGCTCAGCGCAGCGGGCGGTCCACGCCCTTGCGCTTGAGTTCCCTGTCGCAGGCGTCGCTGATCGGGGCGATTGGCAGCGGTGGGCGCTCGCCAGTCTTAGGATCGCGCAGCGCCGGCTGTTCGCGGTAGGCGTCCAGCTGCTGCTGGCACTGGTAGGAAATCGGGTCCAGCTCAGTGGGCGCGGTGGAGCAGGCAGCGAGCAGGGCCAGCGGCAGCAGGAGCAGGGTGCGCATGAAGACGTTCAGCGTGATGGGGGAAGCTGGACTCTAACCGTGCAGCCGGATTCAAATGTTCAGAAATCGCTGCGCACCCGGGTAACGGAGTGCCGGAGCAAGTCGTGGGCTTGGGCCATGTCGCGGGGCCTGGGCCGCGGCGGGGTAGAGTCGACTGTTAGTCGACTATCGCGCGCAGCGCGGGGTTTTCAGCGGTATCGCAAACAGCAGTCGACTAACTGTGATCTCTCTGTACGTTGTTCATCCGGGGCATCTTTGGAAAATGGTGGTTACCACACCGTTCCAGCCCCCAAAGAGCCCGGATGAACAATCATAAAAATGCCCGTTTGACGACGTTTAGTCGAGCGCTTCTGGTCCACCGTATCCTCCACGAGGGCTTACGCCCGGAAGAAGCAGCTCAAGCGTGTGGCGTAAGTGTGCGTACGGCCTACAAGTGGCTGGCCCGATTCCGCCAGTTCGGGGCACCGGGGCTGGAAAACCGCAGCTCACGGCCTCACCAGACGCCGCATGCCACACCTGCTCCGGTAGTCGAGCAGATCAAGGAGCATCGCCGTAAGCGGCAGACCTACCTGACCATCTCCAAGGCGCTGGGGGTCGGCCACAGTACGATTTCAAGGCTGATGCGCGCCCACGGCCTCAATCGGCTGTGTCGGCTTGATCCGCCCAAGGAGGTCATCCGATACGAATACGATCAGCCCGGAGGGCTGCTGCACCTGGACATCAAGAAGCTGGGCAACTTCCAGCGGCCAGGGCACAGAACCGATGCCAAACGCCGGGGAAATACCGCTGGCGGTGGCTGGGGCTACGTCCACGTGGCCATTGACGATCACTCCCGGGTCGCCTTCAGCAGCGTCCACCCCAACGAACAGGGCGAAACCGCCTGCCAGGCGTTGCTGGGCGCTCTGGAGTACTACGCCAGCCTGGGAATCACCTTCAAGCGGATCCTGACCGACAACGGTGCCTGCTATCGCTCCACCGCCTTTGCCAAGCTGCTCAAATCCCTTGGGATCAAGCACATCAGAACCAAGCCCTACACGCCGCGGACCAATGGCAAAGCCGAGCGCTTCATCCAGACCAGCCTGCGCGAGTGGGCTTACGCCTGCGAGTACGCATCCTCGGACCAGCGCAATTCCGTGTTGAGCCAATGGCTGCACCACTACAACTGGCACCGTCCCCATATGGCGATCGGCGGCCAGCCACCTATCTCCAGAGTGCCGCTGAACAACGTAGTGGGTTTACACAACTAACAGTCGACTCTACCCGGTCGGCTCCTTTCCCGGGTCATTGCGCACGCCCCAGCCGCGCTTTCACTTCCGCCGCCACCCGCGCGGTCTCGCGCAGTGGTTCGATGCGGTCGTACTGCCAGTCCAGCCAATGCGCCTGCAGCCGCCCGCGCTCGCGCAGCTGCTGCTGGAAGCGCGCCAGCCGGCCTTGCGCGGTATCGGCCAGCGCCACCATCACCGGCATGCGCGTGGCGCAGGCTTCAGACAGCAGGTTCACCGAATCGGGCGAGACCACCACGCGGTTGGCCCAGCCGAGCAGGCCGCCATAAGGATTCGTACCGTCGCCGCCGTCGCCCCAGATCACATGCGGCAGGTCGGCGAACGTCGCGCGCAGGATCTCGGCCAACGCCGGCGGCGTGCGTCGCGAGGTGGTCGCCAGCAGGCTGCCGCCTTCGCTGCGGATCTGCCCGGCCAGCGCCTGGAACACGCCCACCATCGCCGTTTCATCCCACGGCGCCAGCGGCGTCGGTCCACCGACAAGCAACGCGGTGCGCGGGCCGGGCAAGGTACTGAAGCCGGCGAACGCGGCGCGGCCCCAGGCCAGCCAGTCGTCGTCCACCGGGTTGAGGCTGCCGAGCAGGGTCAGCACGTTGCTGCCACGCAGGGCATCGTGTTCGGGCACCACCACCACATCCCAGTGGCGTGCGCCGATGCGAGGGTCGAGGATCTGCACCACCTGGCTGCCACGTGCCCGCAGGACGCGCAGTGCGCCGGCGGCCTGGCGGCCACAGCCGATCGCCAGCGCCGGGGCCTCGGCAGCCAATGACGCGAAAGCCTCGCCATAGCCGTTCACATCACCCGGCAGGCGCCGCGGCGACAGCCAGCGCCAGGGTGCGCGGGGCTGCAGGACCAGCGGTCGGTGGGCGCCCTGGCGCAGCGCCGAGGCCAGCGCGACCGCCTGGCGGACATTGCCCGCACGGCCGTCAGTGACCGTCCATGGCGCGCTCGATCGTTTCACCATTGGCATTAATTCGTTTCAGCCCTGCTGGGTGTTGCAACAGTCGCGACACTCTACACTGCGGCTCGTCGTTTCGCCCCGCGCCGCCCGCGGGCACTGACTTCCCTTAGCCGCCCTGGAGATCCACCGATGTCCCACGCGCTCGACGCTGCTGCCCTCGACCAGCTGTTCCGTACTGCCCGCACCCAGAATGCCTTCCTCGACAAGCCGGTCCCGGCCAGCCTGCTGCAGGAACTGTACGACCTGGTGAAGTGGGGCCCGACCGCCGCCAACACCACGCCGGCCCGCTTCGTCTTCGTCACCTCGAAGGAAGCCAAGGCCAAGCTGGCCCCGGCTCTGTCCGAAGGCAACCACGACAAGACCATGGCTGCCCCGGTCACCGCCATCATCGGCTTCGACCTGGACTTCCACGAGAAGCTGCCGTACCTGTTCCCGCACACCGATGCCAAGGCCTGGTTCGACGGCCCGCAGGAAGGCCGCCACGAAGCCGCCCTCCGCAACGGCAGCCTGCAGGGCGCCTACCTGATCCTGGCCGCACGCGCGCTGGGCCTGGATGCCGGCCCGATGTCCGGCTTCGACCCGGCCAAGGTCGACGAAGCCTTCTTCGCCGGCACTTCGATCAAGTCGAATTTCCTGGTCAACCTGGGTTACGGTGACCCGGCGGGCCTGTTCCCGCGTCTGCCGCGCCTGTCGTTCGACGAAGCGGCGCGCATCGCGTAAGTCGTTGTATCGGTTTCGGGCCTGCTGTCCCGTGGCAGGCTCTTGCTGCACCGTGTACCCACCCTACGATCCGGAGAGTTCCTCAGATGAGCGCCACCCGTAAACTGCTGCTGCCGCTGGCCCTGACCCTGGCCATCGCCGCCTGCTCCAAGCCGGCCGACACCGCTGCCCCGGCCGCCGATGCCGCCGCCCCGGCCACCACCGAGCAGGCCGCCACCCCGGCCGCCGATGCCGCCGCTGCCGCGCCGGCCGCCGAAGCGATCAAGATCGCCTCGGGCACCTACAAGCTGGACCCGACCCACACCGACGTGCTGGCCCAGTGGAGCCACTTCGGGTTCTCGAACCCGAGCGCGCACTTCGGCAACGTCGAAGGCACCCTGGTGTACAACGCCGAAGACGTGACCAAGTCCACCGTGGAAGTGAAGCTGCCGCTGAGCGGCCTGAACAGCTTCACCGCCAAGTTCGACGAGCACCTGAAGAGCGCCGATTTCTTCGACGCCGCCAAGTTCGCCGATGCCACCTTCAAGAGCACCAAGGTGGAAGCGGCCGGCACCAACAAGCTGACCGTCACCGGCGACCTGACCATCAAGGGCATCACCAAGCCGGTCACCCTGGACGTCACCGTGAACGGCGGCGGCGAGCACCCGATGGCCAAGGTTCCGGCCGCCGGCTTCGATGCCACCACCACGCTGAAGCGTAGCGATTTCGGCGTCGGCGCGTATGCCCCGAACGTCAGCGATGAAGTGAAGATCCGCATCACCACCGAAGCCACCGGCGAAAAGCCGGCTGCTTGATGCATCCAACTCACTCGTCGTGAGAAGGCAGAAGGCCCGCTGAAAAGCGGGCCTTCTTTTTTGGGGAATGCGATCCGCGTCGCCGGCGCGCGCAAAACCTGCACTGCGGGGAAAACCTGCACTGCGTGGAAAACCTGCGCTGCGCGGAAAATCTGCGCTGCGCGGAAAACCTGCACTGCGCGGAAAACCTGCGCTGCGCGGAAAACCTGCGCTGCGCGGAAACTCCGCACTGCGCGGAAAACCTGCTTTGGTAGAGTCGACTGTTAGTTGTGTAAACCCACTACGTTGTTCAGCGGCACTCTGGAGATAGGTGGCTGGCCGCCGATCGCCATATGGGGACGGTGCCAGTTGTAGTGGTGCAGCCATTGGCTCAACACGGAATTGCGCTGGTCCGAGGATGCGTACTCGCAGGCGTAAGCCCACTCACGCAGGCTGGTCTGGATGAAGCGCTCGGCTTTGCCATTGGTCCGCGGCGTGTAGGGCTTGGTTCTGATGTGCTTGATCCCAAGGGATTTGAGCAGCTTGGCAAAGGCGGTGGAGCGATAGCAGGCACCGTTGTCGGTCAGGATCCGCTTGAAGGTGATTCCCAGGCTGGCGTAGTACTCCAGAGCGCCCAGCAACGCCTGGCAGGCGGTTTCGCCCTGTTCGTTGGGGTGGACGCTGCTGAAGGCGACCCGGGAGTGATCGTCAATGGCCACGTGGACGTAGCCCCAGCCACCGCCAGCGGTATTTCCCCGGCGTTTGGCATCGGTTCTGTGCCCTGGCCGCTGGAAGTTGCCCAGCTTCTTGATGTCCAGGTGCAGCAGCCCTCCGGGCTGATCGTATTCGTATCGGATGACCTCCTTGGGCGGATCAAGCCGACACAGCCGATTGAGGCCGTGGGCGCGCATCAGCCTTGAAATCGTACTGTGGCCGACCCCCAGCGCCTTGGAGATGGTCAGGTAGGTCTGCCGCTTACGGCGATGCTCCTTGATCTGCTCGACTACCGGAGCAGGTGTGGCATGCGGCGTCTGGTGAGGCCGTGAGCTGCGGTTTTCCAGCCCCGGTGCCCCGAACTGGCGGAATCGGGCCAGCCACTTGTAGGCCGTACGCACACTTACGCCACACGCTTGAGCTGCTTCTTCCGGGCGTAAGCCCTCGTGGAGGATACGGTGGACCAGAAGCGCTCGACTAAACGTCGTCAAACGGGCATTTTTATGATTGTTCATCCGGGCTCTTTGGGGGCTGGAACGGTGTGGTAACCACCATTTTCCAAAGATGCCCCGGATGAACAACGTACAGAGAGATCACAGTTAGTCGACTGCTCTTCGCGGGATGCCGAAACCGCGCGCTGCGCGCGCTAGTCGACTAACAGTCGACTCTACCGCTGGTCGGTTCCATCACACGCTGGTCGGTTCCATCACATCGTGGGCGGCGCCCTCAGCGCAACGCGCCCAACCATGCCACGCACGCTTCGCTCGGGCTCTGCTTGGCCTTCACCGCCAGCCCGCTCACCCGCACGAACGTCTGCGCGGCCTGCGCCACCACCTGGCGGGCGATCAGCGCCGCCTGCTTGGTCGTAGCCTGCTGCTTGCGCAGCTGCACGATGTGCACCGACGGGCGACCCACCGGCGCGTACTTCTGGTCGCGGCGCAGTACGTCGGCCACCTGTGCCACTTCGAACTCGGCCTGCAGGTAACGGTGCTGCGCCGCCACCAGCTCGCGCAGCGGTGCGCGCAGTGCAGCGGTGTCGGCGAAGGCGGCCAATGCCGCATCGCAGGCGGCGTCATCGGCGAAGCGGGTACGCAGCGCGTCCACGCTGGCCAGGGTCAGTTTGGCCATGTGGGCCTCGTTGCTGCAGGAAAGGAGCGCGATTGTCGCATTGCTTGGCGGCTGATGCGTTGTGCCGGGCGGCGGAACACCTGTAGAGCCGAGCCCATGCTCGGCTCATCGCGCGCAGCGCGGGGCGCGCCGAGCGCGGAACGAAGAGCAGCCGAGCATGGGCTCGGCTCTACAATGGCCTGCTGTATCACCCACGGAAGGAAGACTCATGCAGGACGCGCAGTACTGGTTGAACGAATTCTGGTCGGGCCTGAGCGTGCTCGATCTGGTGTGCGGCAGCCTGCTCGGCACGCTGCTCGGCCTGGTGCTGGGCATCCTCGTCTGGCGCGGGCTGCACCGCCGCGGCTGGCTGCAGCGGCGCAAGCGCTGGCATCACTGGCTGCTGGCCAGCTACGTGGTGCTGCTGCCGTTGGCTACCGCTTTCTTCGGCCTGCAGCTGGGCTTCACTGCCGGTGCACACCGTGCGCTGTTCAAGCAGCTCGATCATTTCCAGCCGCACCTGCAGACCTTGGTGGAAGGCTGGAGCGAAGGTTTCACCGACTCGCTGGACGACCCGCGCATGCGCGAGGCCCTGCACAGCCAGGGCACGGTGGGCGATGTGGCCGACGCCATTGCCTCGGCCTATCTGAGCGAACACCCGCTGCCTGGCCTCGACCGTCTTGGCGATGGCCCGCTGGCGCGTGGTGCGGGATGGGTGATCGGCAAAGTGCGCGAAGGCCTGCTGCGCGGCATGGTGGAAGACACGCTGATGGACAGGGCCGGCACCCTCGGCCTGGAACCCAAGGTGGTGCGCGAGGCGTTGACCATGCACGTGGATGAGCTGCTGCACACCCGTGGTGTGCTGCGGCTGGTGAAGGCGCAGATCAACGGCATGATGCCCGGCGTGTACTTCGGGCTGTTGTTGCCGTTGTTGATCATCGCGCTGCTGGTAGCGCTGGAGATCTGGGCCGCGCAGCGGTTCGGGTGGACGCGGCAGGTGGCGCCCAGCGTGGTAGTGCCGGCCGCTGGCCGGCAACTGCAGGTTCCTGCCGGGGGTTCATGAGGTTGCCGGCCAGCGCCGGCACTACCTGTCGGAGGGCGTGCGGACCAACGGTCCGCACCCACCAGGGAAGGTGCATGGCCGCCGATGACCCCTGTGGAGTCGAGTCATGCTCGACTCATCGCGCGTAGCGCGAGGGCGGATCGAACAGCAGCCGAGCGTGGGCTCGGCTCTACACAGTCAAAGGCGTGCGGACCGACGGTCCGCACCCACCAGGGAAGGTGCATGGCCGCCGATGACCCTTGTAGAGCCGAGCCCATGCTCGGCTCATCGCGTCTAGCGCGAGGGCGGATAGAACAGCAGCCGAGCGTGGGCTCGGCTCTACATAGTCAAAGGCGTGCGGACCAACGGTCCGCACCCACCTTCTTTTGATCAATCGCCGTCGGTTTCGTCCGGGTGCGCCTTCCAGTAGCCGGTGGAACGAATCCAGTCGCGCGGCACGCCCAGGTGGCCTTCGATGAACTTGCGCATCATGCGGGCGCGGCGCGATTCGGTGGCGATCCAGTAGAAGACATCACCTTCCGGCGCTTCGAAATCGGTCAGCATGTCTTCCAGCAGGGTGCTGGTCGCCGCCGGGAACCCGTTGCGCTCCAGCCAGTGGATGCGCACGTTCTCGTACTGCGGCAGGTCCTGGCGCTCGGCTTCATCGCTCACTTCGATGAAGGCCTGCACCTCGGCATCCTCCGGCAGCACGTCCAGCCAGCGGGCGATGGCCGGCAGCGCGGTTTCATCGCCAATCAGCACATACGCGTCGTAGCTGTCGGCCACCACGAAGGAACCGCGCGGGCCGCCGATTACCAGCGTGTCGCCCGGTTGCGCGCGTTCTGCCCACGGCCCGGCAATACCCTGGTCGTGCAGCACGAAGTCGATGGCCAGCTCGCCGGTTTCGTGGTCCCACCAGCGCGGGGTGTAGTCGCGGGCCGGCGAGGGCTCCTTGCCTGCCGGGTAGCTGCGGCCTTCAGCGGTCAGCACCGGCAGCACCATCTCGCCCGCAGCGTTGGGGAAGAACAGCTTGATGTGGTCGTCGGCGCCCGGCGAATCGAAGCCGGCCAGCGCGTCGCCACCCAGCACGATGCGGCGCATGTGCGGGGTGACCTCTTCGGTGCGCAGCACGGTCAGTTCACGGAAGCGCACATCCAGGCGCAGGCGCGTGTTGTTGTGTTCGGTCATGGGGTTACCTGCAAAGGTGTCGCGCGGGGGCGCGCGGCGTAGGGGAGACCTGGCTGGAGTCAGTCTGGCTGGGTCGTTGAAAAGGATTGGCTCTCGCCACCGGTCGTGCCGTTGAGCAGCGCCGATGCCCGCGTCAGCAGCGCCGCCACTTCTTCCGCCTCGCCCTCGGCCCAGCGGCCGTGGTGGTGCACCAGCGCCCGCTTGAACTCGCGCAGGGCGCCGGCCAGCGGCGGCGGCAGCGAGGCCTTGGTGATCTCGCGGGCGCGGTCGAAGGCACGCCGCTGCGCCAGGCGCACCTGGGTGCGCTGCACCTTCAGCTCGAACTCGCCGGCGGCGGTGATGCGGAAGATCCGCTTCCCGTCCACTTCCTCGGCCTCGATCCAGCCGGCCTGCTCGAAGCTGGCCAGCAACGGGTACATGGTGCCGGCGCTGGGGGTGTAGGCCTGCATGAACTGGTTGCTGATCAGCTGCATCAGCTCGTAGCCATGGCGCGGCTGCTCGCCGATCAGGGCCAGCACCAGCAGGCGCAGGTCGCCACGGCTGAGCACCCGCGGCTGGCCGTTGCGGCGAGGCACGGCCGAGTCGGTGGAACGGGCTCTGGGAGAAGGGGTACGGCTCATTTCGATATATCGGTAAACGAGTGTGCAAACGATATATCGATATATCGAAGCCGGCAATCATCGATCCGGCCACAAGCAGGTCTGTTTTGGGCCACGGCCGGCCCCGCCCACAGCAAAAGGGGCGCCCCTTGCGAGGCGCCCCGGGCAATGCTGTGGAAGGGAGTGAGGCAGGGCCAGACGGCGGACCGAGGCGGGCGAGGCCAACACTCGAGGTCTACCCTGAGGGCATTGCGGGGGTTGATCCAGAGGCAGGTGCGACACGTTGTCGTCGGTTCAGCGCCAGCACGCAGAGCCGATACAGGTGGCCCCGGCGCTGCCCCACAACCGTCATCGGCCGCGGTAACACTGCGTCCTGCACATGGGCGCAGCAACCCGCAAGCGACAGCCCGCGCAGCCGCCAAGGCCCGCCGCAGGGCCGTCAAGGGCGCTTGCAAGCCCCTTGCGGACACTGGCCGGTTGCATCCATACGCCAGCGTAGCCAAGTGACGAAAGCCCTTGGTGCGCTACACTTTGCGGTCTAGAAATCTATACAACAGTCGCGCGCGTGCGTGCGGTTATGGGAGCGCTAATGAACTGGTTGAACGAGGTGCTGAACAACGACCCGAATCCTGTGGAGACCCAGGAGTGGATCGAGTCGTTGAAGGCCGTTATTGATGTCGAGGGCTCCGAGCGCGCGCATCAGCTGCTGGAAGGCATGGTGGAACTGACCCGTCGTTCGGGCGCCTACCTGCCGTTCTCTCCCACCACCGAATACGTCAACACCATCGAACCGCAGTTCGAGGCGAAGAGCCCGGGCAACGCCGAGCTGGAATGGCGCATCCGTTCGATCATCCGCTGGAACGCGATGGCCACCGTGGTGCGCGCCAACCGCAAGCCGGGTGACCTGGGCGGCCACATCGCCTCGTTCGCCTCCGGCGCCACCCTGTACGACGTGGGCTTCAACCACTTCTGGCGCGCCCCGAGCGAAAACCACCCGGGCGACCTGCTGTTCATCCAGGGCCACAGCGCCCCGGGCATCTACGCGCGTTCCTTCCTGGAAGGCCGCATCAGCGAAGAGCAGCTGGACAAGTTCCGCATGGAAGTGGATGGCGGTGGCCTGTCCTCGTACCCGCACCCGTGGCTGATGCCGGACTACTGGCAGACCCCGACCGTGTCGATGGGCCTGGGCCCGCTGGCCGCCATTTACCAGGCGCAGTTCATGCGCTACCTGGAAAACCGTGGCCTGATCGAGAAGTCCGACCGCAAGGTGTGGTGCTTCATCGGCGACGGCGAGAGCGACGAGCCGGAAACCCTGGGTGCCATCGCCCTGGCTGGCCGTGAAGGCCTGGACAACCTGATCTTCGTGGTGAACTGCAACCTGCAGCGCCTGGACGGTCCGGTGCGCGGCAACGGCAAGATCATCCAGGAACTGGAAGGCGTGTTCCGTGGCGGCGGCTGGAACGTGATCAAGCTGCTGTGGGGCGGTTACTGGGATGCCCTGCTGGCCAAGGACACCAATGGCGTCCTGAAGAAGCTGATGATGGAAACCGTCGACGGCGAATACCAGAACTGCAAGGCCTTCGGCGGCGCGTATACCCGCGAGCATTTCTTCGGCAAGTACCCGGAAACCGCTGCGATGGTTGCCGGCCTGAGCGACGACGACATCTGGCGCCTGAACCGTGGTGGCCACGACCCGCACAAGGTGTACGCCGCCTACCACCAGGCCGTGAACACCAAGGGCATGCCGACCGTCATCCTGGCCAAGACCGTGAAGGGTTACGGCATGGGCAGCGCCGGTGAGGCACTGAACCCGACCCACCAGACCAAGAAGCTGGACGACGAAGCGGTGCGCCACTTCCGCGACCGCTTCAACATTCCGGTGACCGACGCGCAGCTGGCCGACGGCCAGGTGCCGTTCTACCACCCGGGCCCGGATTCGCCGGAAGTGCAGTACCTGCAGGAACGCCGTGCCGCGCTGGGCGGTTACCTGCCGCAGCGCCGCCGCAAGGCCGACAAGACCTTCGTGGCGCCGAAGCTGGAAGCCTACGAGCGCCTGCTGAAGAGCAGCGGCGAGCGCAGCTACTCCACCACCATGGCCTTCGTGCAGAGCCTGAACATCACCCTGCGCGACAAGGAACTGGGCCCGCACATCGTGCCGATCGTGGCCGACGAAGCCCGTACCTTCGGCATGGAAGGCCTGTTCCGCCAGATCGGCATCTACGCGCCGTTCGGCCAGAAGTACAAGCCGGTCGACGCCGACCAGCTGATGTTCTACCGCGAAGACCAGAGCGGCCAGGTGCTGCAGCAGGGCATCAGCGAGCCGGGTGCGATCAGCTCGTGGATGGCCGCCGGTACCAGCTACTCGGTCAGCAACGTGCCGATGCTGCCGTTCTACATCTACTACTCGATGTTCGGCTTCCAGCGCGTGGGCGACATTGCCTGGCAGGCAGCGGACATGCGTACCCGCGGCTTCCTGCTGGGTGGCACCGCCGGCCGCACCACGCTGAACGGTGAAGGCCTGCAGCACGAAGATGGCTTCAGCCATCTGGTGGCCGGTGGCATCCCGAACGTGCGCAGCTACGACCCGACCTTCGGCTTCGAAGTGACCGTGGTACTGCAGCACGGCACCAAGCGCATGATGGAAGACCAGGTGGACGAGTATTACTACGTCACCCTGATGAACGAGAACTACACCCACCCGGAAATGCCGGAAGGCGCGGCCGAAGGCATCGTCAAGGGCATGTACCTGCTGACCGACGCCGGCAAGCCGAAGAAGGGCGAGCTGCGCGTGCAGCTGCTGGGTTCGGGCACCATCCTGCGCGAAGCGATTGCCGCGGCCGAGCTGCTGGACAAGGACTTCGGCGTGACCGCCGACATCTGGAGCTGCCCGAGCTTCAACGAACTGCGTCGCGATGGTTTCGACGTGGAACGTGCCAACCGCCTGCATCCGGAAGGTGAGCAGCGCAAGGCCTACGTGACCGAGCTGCTGGAAGGCCGCCACGGCCCGGCGATTGCCGCCACCGACTACGTGCGTGCGTATGCGGACCAGATCCGCGCGTTCGTGCCGATGAGCTACACGGTGCTGGGTACGGATGGTTTCGGCCGTTCGGATACGCGTGCGAACCTGCGCCGGTTCTTCGAGGTTGACCGCTACTACATCGCGCATGCCGCGATTGCGGCGCTGGCGAAGGAAGGGAAGATGACCGCGAAGGATGTGGCCCGGGCGATCAAGCAGTACAAGATTGATCCGGAGAAGGCTAACCCTGTTGGGGTTTGATTATCCGCAGCACTTCAGTTAAACCTCAAGAAGGCCGCTTATTGCGGCCTTCTTTTTATCAATAGCAGGGATCAAGCTATGAACGCCGATGCAGCGAAAGAAGCAGCGACAGCGATTCTAAAGGACGAGATTGAAGAGTACTCCAAGGACCTAAGCGAGTCGGACACAAGGTCAAAGCTGGTTGATGCGCTGCTTATACGCGCTCTCGGTTGGCAGGAGAAAGCCATTCAACGTGAACCCAGTACGGATGGGGGAGGATATGTTGATTATCTTCTTTACACGTCTAAGCTGGCTTTCGTGATTGAAGCCAAGAAGTTGTCTGTTAAGTTCAATCTGCCCAATACGGCGAGGCAGAGAAAGTACAAGATTGGTGGTGTGCTTTCTGAGGATAAGGTGCTGAGATCAGCTATAGATCAGTGCAGAGCTTACGGTATTTCTAAGGGTTGCTCGTTCTGTTGCGTGACCAATGGAACTCAATATGTTTTCTTTCGATCCCACAGTGATCTCGGTATCGAGTTTGATCGCCATCAGGCTGTGATTTTCGCATCTCCTGAAGACCTTCTCGCCAATTTCTCTCTGTTCTTCCAGTTGCTTTCCTTTACCTCCGTAGCAGAAGGACGCCACATTTCTGTCGTCCCCGTAGTGGACGCTGACGAAGGGCAGAGCGGTCTTAAGATTCTAAGTCGTGATCCGCACAAGGTGCGCTACAAGAATAGAAACAGGCTTTTCCCGTTCGTAAGGGATGTGGTGAGGGAGGTCTTTCAAGACCTCGCCGGGCAGGATGCAGATCCTGATCTTCTTGAGCAATGCTACGTAGAATCGGCGTCGCACGGAAGCTATGACCAGAGTTTACGTGGGCTCGTCCGCAACAAGCCTGGTCTCGGAGAGATCCATCCAATCAGAGTAGAACGTCGTTCAGCAGGCGCTTTTGATAAAGTGGTTGCGCAGAAGAGCCGTCGCCCGGAAGTTGTAATGGTTCTAGGGGGAATAGGTGCAGGAAAAACAACGTTCCTTAGAAGATTCCGGCGAGTTATCGGCAAGGAATCCATCGACAAAGATGCCTATTGGATTGAAGTTGATTTCAATAGATACTCTGATGCTCCGGGAATGCTAGACGACTGGGTGGCGTCCGAGATATATAGCCAGGCAGAGGTGGTGGATTCCTCTGGTCACTTTGGAACTTATGCTCATTTGCGGCAGGCCTACAGCGCTGAGTACGAACGCCTAAAAAAGGGTCGGCTCGCGCGCCTTTATGAACAAAATCCCGATGCGTTCGAAGATAAGTTCGCCGAAGAGCTTGAGATACTTGAGAAAAATAAGGTCTCGCATGTTACTAAACTCCTGAAGTACCTGCAGTCTAATCGGGCTCGCCGCGTCATTATTGTGTTTGATAACGCTGATCAGTTCCCGGCAGCAGTGCAGAATGATGTGTTTATGTTGGCTAATAGGCTGGCCGCGGATATAGGTGGAACTGCAATTATTTCTTTGAGGGAGGAGAGTTTTTGGAAAAATAAAAACTTCGGTTCGCTTAGCGCGTTTCACGTCGTTAGTTACTACGTGGAAGCTCCCGACCTAAAGAGGGTTATTGCTAAGCGAATGCGATACGCGTCTGAACTTCTCCATGGATCTGACTACGTAGTCCCAAGTGGCGGACAGGCAGTGACTTTGGAGGAGGGGATCGGTGTCTTTGAGTCAATTAGATCGACTGTGGTTGATGATCCCCAGTTTGTTAGATTTCTACGGGATCTTTCGCCCGGCGAAGTGCGTCGGCCCCTTGATCAGCTTGCACGCTTTCTATACTCGGGGCACACCAATGTTGACTCTCTGTTGAGAGGGTTCCGGTCTCGACAAAAAATTCAAATAGGTTTTCATGAATTCTTCAAGTCGATTGCAATAAGTGATAGAGAGTATTTTTCAGAGGAAAATTCAGACATTCTGAATATATTTGCGAGCCACGGCGGTTCGGATGCTTCCAATCTTAATCGTCTTGCAGTGCTTGGGCTTATTCATTCCTACCGAAGGTTGCGTAGCGAGCGGGGCGTTGGTTACGTGCAGTTGGCAGAGATTGTAGATATCTGCGTAGCCAATGGCCTGACCGACTTGACCACCTATTCGATCATTCAGTTGATGAACGAGCGAAGGATTTTGGAGTCTGAGGAGCAGGTTAGGGAAAACGTATTGCCTTCGGTATATGTTAGAACAACAGACGCGTTCGACTATTATATCGGGCATTTGTGCAGCCAGTTCGCCTACATTGATCTCGTGATCCCAGGTACGGCAATGCCATCTGGCATGGACTATGACATGATTGAGCGGCTTTCTGGTCAGATATATCAAGTAGGTGCCCTTGCCCCGAATCGCGTTGACAAGCTACAGCTAAGGATCGATCGCGCGCGTCTGTTCGCTCAATCAATGCAAAGTGCGATGAAGGCGCACTCGCTGTTTAGGCAGGGCACTTTGATATCCGATGGCGTCAGATCTTTTGTGAATGACCTGGATGTTCAATTAGATCGTCAGTCGACTGCCATTCTGGAGTCGGCAAGGAAAGCATTCTCAAGGCACTCGAGATAATTAGCTACGCTAGGTGGATATTTTTGTGCCCTGAATGTGGAGTCGAGTTGATGTGCTAAGTATCCATGGTGGTTCTGGATCTTCTGTGTGACTGCTCGAACTGATGTCCCGAACGTCCTGCCGTAAAATAGTTCTTCATTGGGTTTCTCATTGGAACTAGCGCATTGGGGCCAGACGCCAACTTAGCGGCTGGCCCCGTGGGATAGCTGACATGGTGTAGACCTGTGAGTGAAGTTGAGCTTGCTCTGGCTCTTTCAAGAATAGCTAGTTGTGTTTGTCAATATTTGAGATTCCAGTAGTTCGAAGTCTTTAAGGTGCAACTAGGATGGCTCGTTGCGCTATTCCATCTTCTGTGCAGAGCGAAGAGAACGGGTGACGCAATCGGACTGTTTGAACTACGATGTGCTCCGAGCCAATTTTCTTTGAGTCAAAAATGGGGCGCATCAACGCTACGATCGAGCTAAGAGAATTTCACATTGGCTCTGAGTACTCCCGCCAGGAAGTTGCGCAGCTTGGTGGCTTGGCCGTCCCCTCCGAAATCTACGGGACCGTCTGGGCCGACGGCATTCTAGAACTCGAGAATGCCGTGTTGCTGTTCGTCACCCTTGAAAAGGAAGGCGAGGCCAGCTACCTCGACGTCTTCGACGGCACCGACTTCTACTGGGAAAGCCAGAATAGGAACAGCCAGAGCTCCCCGATAATCCGCAGGATCTCAGGCGGCTCGCCCACCTATCTATTCGCTCGGATGAGAGCGAAGGTCCGCGGCGCCTCCTATGCGGTGCCATTCGTCTACTGCGGAAAGCTCGACTTCGTGGCGATGGACGGGGAGCACCCTGTCACGTGCCTGTTCGATGCGGTCGACATTGGAACCGGTCATGGCGACAGCCTGACCGAGATCCTCCAGTGGCGACCTAGCGTCTCCCCAACCGAGTTCTCTGCGCGCCAGGTCCGACTGAAGGGTGACGGAAAGATCCTGCCGCCAGCAATCGCAAATTCCTTCGCTACTCCTACGCCCGCTGTGGCGAGTGGCCCGCTGATCTGGGAAGTCGTGCTCACCGATGGCGCCATACGCAACGGCTACATCTCGGTTGACCCCAGCTGGTCAGGCTTCGATGCAGCCATGTTGGGCCGTCCAGACGTAGCGTCAGGAAGAGAAGCTACCTTTACGTTCCCGGATGGCTTTCAGATCACCTCCGACCTGCGAGCCAATGGACCAGGCTCAGCTCGCATCCGCGCACGTGTTGCGCCCGTCTTTAGACGTCTTGGGGTAGCGGCTGGCGATTCGCTGCTCATCATTCAAGAAGCAAACGGGCAGTACCGAGTTGAGGTGCGCAAGGGCAGTCGAGACACATTTGATCTCGGCTACGTACGCCTGCGCGAGCGCTTCCTCGCACGTTTCCCCGGTTTCACCGGCTTCTCTAAAGATCAGCGTTTGCTGCGGGAGACCAGTTACAAGCGCCAGTTGGTAGAGCAGTATCAGGCGATCATGCTTCCTGCCCTAGATGGCAGACAACCAGTCGAAGTGTGGTCTGCACTGATAAAGCTACTGCGTGTGCGTGTCGGTGCTGAGAATCCGCAGCCTCAGAACGTCGTCGGTTGGAGAATCGTCGCGCAGTTGGCCGAGTTGTCGGAGGACGACCGAGTAGCGCTGGGCAGCGCCGTTCTTTCACTGCTTGCAGGCCAACGCGGCGACGCCGTGCTGGAGGCCTTCAACGAGTCTTTGTCCAACCTGAGTCCGCCGCTACGGGCTGCTGGCCAGCGGTCGCTCTCAAGCCTCCTGCTTACGCTCGAAGACTCCAAACGCTACTTCTTCATCAAGACGGGGCAGATGCGCCACGCCCTGGGACTGCTCGATCCAACCTTCGACTTCCGCAAGGGCGGAATGACCAGCGAAGAGTGGGAGCGTATTGGTGCGCTATCGCGCCGCCTCGCAGATCGGCTGTCGGAAGACGGCTGGCCACCCGCAGACATGATCGACGTGCAGTCATTCCTCTGGGTGGCCATCGCCTATGAGCGGGGCGACGGTGCAGAAGGTGAGGAGCAAGAAGATGAAGCTGTGGAACAGGATAACGACATGCAGGTGATGCACGCTCCCTCCAACACCATCCTCTATGGCCCACCCGGTACCGGCAAGACCTATGGTGTGGTGGATAAGGCTCTGGAGATCCTCGATCCGGAGTTGCTGACCGCCACCAAGGGCCAGCGGGCTGGCGCGCGAGCCGTGCTCAAGCAACGCTTCGACGCTCTGCATGAAGAAGGACGCATCCGTTTCGTCACCTTCCACCAGAGCTTCGCTTATGAGGACTTTGTGGAGGGCCTGAAGGCTCGTGCAGGTGCAAGTGGTGCGCTCGAATATGGAGTTGAGAGCGGGGTCTTCCTCGAACTCTGCATCGATGCGCAACACAGTGACTTGCCATACGTGCTCATCATTGATGAGATCAATCGGGGCAACATCGCCCGCATCTTCGGCGAGCTCATTACCCTCATTGAGCCCAGCAAGCGGCAGGGCATGGATGAAGCGTTGTCCGTTCGCTTGCCGTACTCCAAGCAAAATTTTGTGGTGCCAGCCAACTTGCACATCATTGGCACAATGAACACTGCGGACCGCTCGCTGGCCGCGATGGACGTAGCACTGCGGCGACGCTTCCGGTTCATCGAAATGCCGCCCCGGCCGGAGCTGCTTGATTGGGACGTCGACGGTATTCGCATGGGTGAACTGTTAAGCACCCTAAACAGTCGCATCGAAGTTCTGCTCGACCGGGACCACCTCATCGGCCATGCTTACTTGATGGGCGCCAAGGATCTGCCTGGGCTGGCTGAGGCGTTCCGCCTGCGCATTCTACCGTTGCTGCAGGAGTACTTCTTCGAAGACTGGCGTCGTATCGCTTGGGTGCTGAACGATGATGCTAAGCCGCAGGGTGAGCGCTTCTTGCGCCAGCGCGAGCTGCAGTTGAACCGCCTGTTTGTCCCGGAGGCACAGCTCGCACCTGACACCGCCAATTGGTATATCCATGAGTCAGCGTTCGAGCAGGCAGCCAGTTACAGGGGAATTCTCGTCGGCCAGGCAGACTGACCGATGGCTGTGCTGACTGTGCGCGAGTATGCGCGGATCGGCGTTTCAGAAGGCGGTCCGCGGCAGGAGGGGCTGGACGCCGCCTTCTTGCCGCAGGCGTCCTTTGACTGGCTCTGTGGTGAGTTCGAGCGCTTGCGCGCGGGCGGAGCGGCGCTCATGCAGCGCGATGGCGCACGCTGGCTGCGTCTGGACCAGTATGTAGGTGTAGTGGAATGTCCCGACGGCACCACATTGGAGGTGCTGCCGAAGCACGTTGCACATGTAGATGATGTGCTTGGCGCGAGGCGGTTGCTGCGCCGCATGCTCTGCACCGCGCTAGACATCTCACCGAGGGAAGGTAGCCCTACCGACGTGGCTCTGTTCGATACCCCATTAAATGAATGGGTCATGGGGCGATTCATCGGCGCGCTGGATGAACTACTAAAGCGCGGACTTCGCTTCGACTACACACGGGTCCGCGAGGAGCAGTTATTCCTGCGTGGTCGCCTGGATATGTCGCGTCAGCTACGTCAGTCGCCCACTCGTGCCCACGTCTTCAACATCGAGCACGATGTGTTTAGCGAGGACAGGCCTGAGAACCGGCTACTGCGCGTCGCCCTGGATCGCGTGTGTGCACGTACGCGCAACGCGGGAACCTGGAGACTTGCCCAGGAGTTGTCTACGCGTATGGCCAGCGTGCCACGAAGTACCCAGGTGGCTAACGATCTGCGCGCTTGGGGCAGCGACCGGCTGATGGCCCACTATCGTGAAGTCCGTCCGCTATGCGAGCTGATCTTGTCGGGCCAGAGCCCCTTGGCATTGGCGGGCGATTGGCGCAGCCCAAGCATGATGTTCCCCATGGAGCGGCTGTTTGAGCGCTACGTGGGCGCTTGCCTAGCGCGCCAGTTCGCGCCGGAGTGGCGGGTTGGCGGTGCAGCGTCGGAGTACCTGTGCAGCCATGGCGGGGCAAGCTGGTTCAATCTGATTCCAGATTTTCTGCTGCGACGAGGCGATGAGCTTCGCGTACTTGATACGAAGTGGAAAGTGCTGGATGCAACGGCCAGCGACGCGCGCGAGAAGTACGGGCTTAAACAATCCGACTTCTACCAAATGTTTGCATACGGACAGCGCTACCTGGGTGGAGTGGGGCAGATGGCGCTCGTCTATCCGCAGCACACGGGATTCGCGCAGCCCCTTCCCGCATTTGATTTCAGCGCCGAACTACAGCTTTGGGTGTTGCCCTTTGATCTAGAGCGTGGATTGCTGGTGATGCCTACACACTGGCGGCTGACTGGCAACGTCTGTCCTCAAGTGAACCCACCCGCCGCGTATAGCGGCGAGCTCAGTAGCTGGGTTTCCTTAACTATCTGAGCCGGCCGCTCATGCACACGTGCTACTCCCGCACTTGCAACCGCTCAGTCACCTGCGTAGTCAACGCCACACAAGCCATCTTCAACCCTTCCATCACCCGATCCCCCAGGTACTCCTCGGGTGCGCCGTTCTGCCGCGTCCGCTCCGCAGCCAGCATCAACTCCGCCACTACGCGCAGCCCCGCCAGCGCGCAATCCGCATCCGCCAGTTGAAGACACCGCCCAGGCAGTTGATGCCGCTCTGGCCAAGGCTGGCCGTCCGCAGCTGCACCGGTCCCGATGCGGTGCAGCGTGGCGACGAAGGCGTTGGGATCGACGGAACGTTCGTGTTCGGATTCGGCGTTGTCCGGATCGTACTGCGCGTGCAGGGAACGGAAGTCCGATGTGTTCATGGCAATGCTCCGTACAGGACAGATAGCAGCGCCACCAATAAAGGTGGCGGACGGTGCGGGCTCGAAAACCGGTAAATGCCAGACCGGCGGGTCCGAAGACCCCCACGCACCGCCCGCCATGGAACGCGAACGGATTGCCAGCCGACGCCACATAAAAGGTGACGTCGGCTGGCAAGCGCATACAGCTGGCATAAACACGGGTTTTCGAGTCCCGCGCCACCCTTTTCCGGTGGCACACCAAGGTGTACTCGCATGATTGCGAGATGCCAAGAAACCGTAGGCCGCAAAGGCCGCAGATGCTGACGCTTACGGCATTGTTGCATGGCGCGCGCGTGGCAGAACCCTTGCGGTGCAGTGGTTTCGGCCGGTGTTAAGTTGCCGCCCGAATGCGCATCAAAATGTACGGTTTGCAGCCGCTCGGGATCCCAAAAGCGACACATAGTCCATCGGGCTGATACGCGCAGCGTGCCGATTGCGACACGGCTTAACTTTGCAGCGCCACGCCCGGCCGTGGCCACAGCGCGTCGTCGCGCTCCAGGTCGTAGTCGCTGCCGAACGCCAGCGCCGCATCACGCGGCGGTAGGTCTGCGTAGCAGCCCAGCAGGTACTCATCCATGCCGGCATCGCTATGGTCGATGGCGAACAGGTGGAGCAGCTCCTTGTCGAAGGCTTCCAGCCATGCGGGTTCGATCTTGGTCACGGTCATCCTCCCGAAGCAGGGGAGGATGACCTGGGAAGGTCTCAGGGACTGAGATCCCTGGCGCAGAGGGAGGCCGCCTCAACCTGGGGCGCTCAGCCCATGCGCATGGCGTGGCTCTGCTGTTCCTGCGTACGTGCATCCAGCGCCTGCTGCTCATTCTGGCGGGCGAGCTCGCGCTGATCGCCCACCACAGCCAGTTGCTGCAGCGACTCAGCCACCGGCGTTTGTGCAGCCACAGCAGTGGGCATCCCTGCACGCAGGTGGGCGGGGTCAGATAGGTCGCCTTGCACAACAAAGATGGTGTGACCCGCCGGCTGATTGGCCGTGGCGTTGCTCAGCACCACATGGTCCACCTGTTCCAGACCCTGCTCGCGTGCCCTCACTGTCAGGCTGGCGGCGAGGTTCTCACTGGTCGCGTCGAAGAGGCGGCCGTGCTTTTCGTCCAGTGCAGCGACGCCCTGGCGAATCTGCTGATGGAGGGCATATTCCGGGCTGCCTGGCTCTATCGCCGCGATTCGGCGTCCTTCCGTAAAGAGAGGCTCGGGCTCCTGCGTAGACACCACGCGCGGGCTCTTGGCGATCTCTCTGTAGGGATCTTCAGGATGAAACTGCTTCGCCTTGACCTCGCGTTCCAGGCGAACCTCGCGGGTCTCGTTCAACGCGGAAATCTCGGCGGGATCGGTCTCTTTGGTTGTTCTATCGAGCGGGGGAACGCCCACTGTGCGGTTCCAGCTGCCGTCTTTGGCGTCGTAGCTGTGATAGTCGAACTTGGTACCAATCACGTTCGGATCTACGGCGCCGCGCTGCAGGAGCGCTGCGCCCTCGAACTTGCTCAGCTCAACGAAGTAGAAATGCCCAGCGGGCTGCGGCATATCCAGGTGCACGCTGACGGCCGTCTTGCCAGCACGGAATGCGCCGGCAGCGCTGTTGTCGAGCATGTTCTGCCAGACCTTTTCGGCTGCCTGCTCACCGCGTTTGTGCTCCGTGGACACCAGCAGCAAGCGTGGCGTCCAGCAGTTCACATTGAGGTCGTTCTTTTCGAACGAAACATCGTGGGATTTGAGCGTGCTGGTGTAGGGCAGGTTGAGTGCCAGATCGGGCCTGCCGGCCTCCATCCAACTTCTGCGCTCCGCCAGGTCGTTCCTGATCAAATCCTGGCCGAAGGCTTCTTGCCTGCGCTCGGTGAACGCTACGTTCTTCTCGTTGCCGAACAGCGTGGCCTGTTGCTCGGCAACGGCGGTTGCAAAGCTGTTGGCCACCCGGCCGGGGAGGCTGTCGTTGCGCACAACACCCAACGCAAGCAGACCGTAGCCATCATTGTCGGGAAGCTGCGCGAGATAGTTCCAGTACAGCTCGCGATTTCCCTCCTTCGCGTAGGAGGACAGGACACGAATGTCCTTATCGGTAAGTCCGCTCATGATTCATCCTTGAGATGCGGTTTACGGCTGAACGCGATAGCGGCTCAGAAGATCACGCACGCTGGCTTCCAGGCGCTGCCAGTCGCTCAGCATGACGCGTGCATAGTTCATCTCGATGGCAATGCTATCGCCGACGTCCACGATGGAATGGCGACACATTGCGATCTGACCTTCGCCGGCGCGTTCAAGTGTCTTTCCCTGAACTACAAGTCCGTCAGGAATGCGGTCTGCCGGGTCGCAGCTGATGAACGTTGTCAGTTGGCCCTCCGCCGAGCGGGTCACATACCAGTCTGGCTCCATCCCCGGGTTGTGCACGTAAGGCCTGCCCAGCGCAGCCTCCGAATCCTTCGCATAGGCTGCCATCAACGATGGGTCTATCGCATACGGCGTCAGACCCCAGCGCTCGGGTTGTGCAACGCGCAGCGCAAGGTTCTCTACCGGGTCCCTTCGCTCCAGTGATCCCGGCGCGCTGGTGGCCTCACTGCTGGACCGACGTGCCAGATAGTTCTGGATGGGAACGCGATCGATGTACCTAAGCTCGACCAGTACCTGCCGCCGGCTGTCCTGCGTGCTGCGCACCGGGCGATCACCAGGAGGCGCTGCATCGAAATCAGGCCAGAACACAGTGAGCATGACGCCCCCATCGGCCAAGGGGCCCGTCTGGTTGTAGTAGAGGTTGGCCGGGAACATGAAGCGGTGCGGGCCAAGCCGAGCTTCCACCGGCTGCGTTGTGTAGGTCTGTCCGCCCACCGTACGTGGGCTGGTTGCGCTTTCGGACATGGGGGTTCCGTTCGGGTCCTTTTCCGTGGATGGGGCCTTCGCGCAGGCGGTGGTGCTCAGCACGGCCACCAGGGCGAAGGAGGCAAGCCGGCAAGCCGGTGCTCTGCTCATGGGCGATTCCCTTGCATGATCGAAACGACTATAGAACGGTGGGATGGCAAGCTCCAGTCGCAGCCGGGACCGCGGCCACCGCGGGGTCATTGCTGCATGCTGGCTCACATATTCAGCAAGTCGCGATCGGCGTCCTCTCTCCCTCCACCTGACCCCCATCCCACCTATGCCATCATCCGCCCAGGGCCGCAGCACCCATCAAGGCTGAACAGGCATGGAGCAGGCAACACGCTACACCGCAACCCTTTATCTGGCCGCACCCGGCACCCCGCTGAAGAGTGGAGGTGTCTCGCCGCGCGGCCACATGTACCTGCAGGTGGCTGCGGGCGATGAGGCCCACAGCTACGGCTTCGCACCACCGCGCCAGGCGCCGGGCGAAACCCCCACCGGCATGCAGTACGCGCAGGTGCGCCACGATGATGCCGACGAGCATCTGGACCCGTACTATAGCCGCACCTTAGAGATCACTGAGGAGCATTACGGCTGCCTGCGTGACTTCGCCGAGGAGCCGGCCGAGTTCGAATTCGACGTGGATCGCCCGGCCACCATCAACCGCTGCAGCGATTTCGTCTGGGCGGCGCTGCATTACGCGGGCCTGCATCCGCTGCCGGCGCCGCTGGACGGCGGCAGCAACCTCGGCGAGTTCGCGGTGCTGTTCAATCTGCCGGAAATCCAGTGCATTGCCGCGCCGTTCCCGGGCAGCGATCTGAATGCCGAAACCCACCACGCGATGCCCGAGCGCGAGGCCGAACATCATCGCCAGGGCGACCGCGCGATCGATGAACCGCCACCGACGCCGATCGAAGTGGCCGGCACGCTGCTGGACCCTTCGCATCCGGACCATCGCCTGTTCTCGCAGCTGATCCAGAAAGTGGCCGAACTGGATGCCGCGCATGGCCGCCCGTTCGATGCCGCCAGCCAGCGCATCAGCGCCAGCCTGCTGGTGCTGGCCAAGCAGAACAATCTCTCGCGCGTGGACCACGTGCTGCTCAGCCAGCCGACCAAGAGCAGCCATGCGGCAGAGAGCATCTTCATCGTGCAGGGCGACCGCAACGACCCCGGGCACCGCCGCGCCAGCATCGCCACTGAAGTGGCGGCCAAGACGGATGTGGCCGATTCGCTGCGGTTGAAGGAGCAGTAACCCGCGCGTCTGCCATACGCGCGCCGGCGCACGCCACGCCCCCCACCTGCTACCATTCCCCCGCAACCCCAGCCAGCCCACCCCGCGCAGACAGATGCGGGGCGGGCCGTCGCAGTACGGCCCAGCGAGCCAGGACACCTTCCCGTGCCCATTCAAGGACGCTCGCATGTTCCGTAATCCTCTCTTCCGCTCGGCCGCCCTGGCCGTTGCCGTTTCGCTCAGCCTCGGCGTGCCCTCGGCGTTCGCCGACAACGCACCCGCCGCCAGTGCCACCGCCGCCGTACAGCGCCAGGCCGTGGCCAAGGGCCTGTACGAGCTGGCCTACAGCCCGAAGCAGAACGCCGTGTTCGTGGCCTCGTCCGGCGGCTTCGGCGATGACGCCGGCCCGGCCCAGGTGCTGCGCTTGAACCCGGCCACGCTGGCCGTGGAAACCCGCATCCCGCTGGAGCGCAAGGCGTTCGGTGTGGTGCTGGATGACGCCCACAACCGCCTGTACGTGGGCAACACCGTGGACCTGTCGGTGACCGTGGTCGACACCGCGCAGAACAAGGCCGTCGGCACCATCCAGTTGATGGAGAAGAAGACCGGCAAGGACGGCAAGGCCGCCTACACCCACGACCTGCGCGAGCTGGTGGTCGACAGTGCCGCCAACCGCCTGTACGTGACCGGCCACAGCAGCCAGCCGGACGTGAGCAGCGTGCTGTTCGTGATCGATACCACCACGCTGAAGGTGATCAACACCATCGACGGCCTGGGCAATGCGAAGGCACCGGGCCTCGCACTGGATGCGGCCAACAAGCGCGTCTACACCAGCAACCTGCTGGCCGATCTGGTGGTGGTGGGCACCGATTCGAACAAGGTGGTGGCGCAGCACAAGATCGCCGCCGAGCAGCCGATGAACATCGCGCTGGACCCGGCCGGCAAGCGCCTGTTCGTGACCGACCAGGGCTCGGAATTCCTGCGTGGCTACCAGGCCAAGAGCAGCGGCCTGGTCAGCAAGCATCCGGGCCAGCGCGTGCTGGTGCTCGACCGCAGCACCGGCAAGGAACTGGCCAGCATCCCGACCGACGCCGGCCCGCTGGGCATCCTGCTGGACGCACCGCGCAAGCGCCTGTACGTGACCAACCGCGAAGCCGGTACGGTGACCGCCTACAACAGTGACAGCTACCAGAAGGTGGCCACCTACACCGTGCCGACCCACCCGAACAGCCTGGCGCTGGATGCGAAGAACAACGTGTTGTTCGTGAGCATCAAGAACGGCGAGAAGGACGACAAGGGCGCTGACGAGAGCGTGGCGCGGATTCAGCTGTAACGAGCAAGAGTCGGCCGCGCTTGGGAGAAGCGCGGCCGATTCGTTGGGTTCTACGCAATACGATATCGATAGGCGAGAGCTTGCAGGTTCGCATCCGAGATTTGCCACGGCTGCTGAATGTGCGCGGTTCCTCCGGCGCAAACGGGTACGCCGTCGTGCGACTGCAGTTGGATACCATGCACGACGAACAGGCCGTTGTTCGGATGATGCTTTAGGTGGTGCTGCACTTCGTTCTTGGTGAGCACGATGTCCCCCAAACCGCCGGTGGTTCCCTTCACCTCGATGTAGTGAACCTGGCCTTCCTTTCTGATCTCCAGATCGTAAGGGGCCGTAGCACTCGTATCCTTGATTTCATATCCCGCGCTGCCGAAGTGCTCCTTGGCAAGTGCCATCGCTTGCAGCTCCACTGCTCGGCGCTGAGGCTGCGTGAGCCCAAAGCCCTGTCCAGACTTCTTGCGACCCGAGGCGGTCTCTTCGATCGCCTCGACCACTGCAATAACATCCGGTGAAGTTTGGCCGCTACGCTTCTGGGCCGGCTCACCTCGATAGATGCTCTTCAGTAGACGCGCCATCGTGAGCATGTCGGCGCGCAATTGATCATCGGATGGAACGTGATCCTTGGCGTAGAAATACGAAACAGCTGTGGTGCTTTCGTAAGCCTTTGCCAGAGAGCCGCCGCCCAAAGTCATGGATTTGAGTAGTCGTGGATCCGCGGTGATGTCATTCTCAAGTATCTCCAAGGCCCATCTGGTTAGGCGCTGAGTCTCGCCCGGGGAACGCTTGATAAAATCGCCATCAATCTTCTCGGTAGAGGCATGGGAGACCGCTAGATAGACGCCGGAGCCATCCTCGCGGAACAGCCAAACCACATACCAGCCCTCGGTTGCGGTGGGCGAGCGTGCTTCGGATGCAAAACGAACCCACGGAACTTGGGACTTTCTGCCGATCCCATCACGCCCAACGAGTAAAAAATCCCCCGGCTCGATGTCTGATGCAAGGCGAAGTTGCTCGGCGTTCTCGCTAAGCAGCTTAGGTAGCTGATGCTTGATGATCTGGCCACGAGCCTGCATGGCAGCTGTCGGTAATGAACTGTATTGAGGCTGCAGTTCCATCACCTTCTGCAATTCGTCCCTGATACCCACGACGCCCCCTGCGCTCTTTTCGATAGGCGCAATTAATGCATACAGGGATATCGATCCGCAATGCGTATCAAGTCTGGGTCATTCGCGCCAAGGAATGTCGTTTGTGGGTGGTTTAGCGCAGATGTGACCAGTAGCCCCCACAGTTCGCGGTAGACGGGGCTACGTTCGGGATAGCTTCCGATTGGACGGAACCTCAAGTAGGGCGCTGCAGTTCAGCGGGCGCCCTGGTCACGTGATGGCCGGCTCTGAGCGGCGCCGGTGTGCTTACCCCAGCCGCGGCGCGGGATTCTGCATTTCCTGCGCTTGGGTTTCGACCTGCTGCTGCACACCCAGCCCCAACTTCTGCATCGACTGCTCCACCGGCGTCTGCGCCGCCACCGCGGTCGGCATCATCGCGCGCAGGTGCGCCGGATTGGCCGGGTCGCCCTGCACGACGAAGATGTTGTGTCCCGCCGGCTGGTTGGCCGTGGCGTTGCTGACCAGCACGTGGTCGACCTGCTGCAGGCCCTGCTCGCGGGCCAGCACGGTCAGGCTGGCGGTCAGACGCTCGCTGGTCTGGTCGAACGGACGGCCATGCTGCGCGTCCAGGGCGGCCACGCCCTGGCGGATCTGCTGGTTGAGGCCATAGTCGGGGTGGTTAGGGGTGATCTCTGCCATGGCGATCGAACGGTAGCGGTGGGTCGTGGGGGAACCCTCCAAGTATAGATCCGGCCCGTGAAGTGCGCCCGAGGGGTCAGTCCGCCGGCCGATGGTCGTAGCTGATCACCCGCTCGGCCAGCCAGCGCCCATCCACGCGGCGCCAGACCTGGATGAAGCGGGCCTGGCCGGTCCAGTGCTCGACACCCTTTGCATCGCGCTCGTGGAAGCGGTGGTCGCCGATCTCCAGGGCGCGATCGTCGTGCAGCGGAAACACCTGCAGCGAGTTTTCCACCAGCTCGCGGCGCAGATGGGTGCGGTTGGCGCGGGTGCTCTCGCACAGGGCGGCCACGCTGCGGCGGAAGTCGTCGCGCTTGCTGGCGGACTTGCCGGCCTTGTCATGGAAGAACTCCATGTCTTCAGTGGTCATGGCTGCGGCCTTATCGGCGTCGCAGTCGTCGAACGCGGCGGCGAACAGCTGCGCGTCGGCCTGGTGGATCTGCTCGCGCAGGTCATCGGAGGGCGCGGGTGCGGCGGCGAGGCCGGCGGCCAGCAGGGGTAGGGTGAGCAGCAGCATGGCGAGGCTCCAGGGCGGGATTCATGCAGGCTCGCACGGCGCTCCGAGGGCCGCAGCCGCCCTGCGACGAAACGGGATTTCCAGGGAGTGAATGCCCGCATCGGTGGATTGGCCGGGGGGCGTGCCCTGTGCAGGCGGTGTCATGGCGGCCGGCGATTCCATCACGGTCGCGATAGGGGCCGGCCCATAGCCTGAAATCCTCCCCTCCCACAGGAGCTCCCATGCCTGCTTCCCGCGTCCGCCTGCACGTTGAAGACACCGGTGGCGACGGCCGCCCGGTCATTCTGATTCACGGTTGGCCGCTGTCCGCCGACGCATGGAAGACGCAGGTGTCGATCCTGCGCGACGCCCAACACCGGGTGATCAGCTACGACCGGCGTGGCTTCGGCCGTTCTGACAAGCCGGCAGAAGGTTACGACTACGACACGCTGGCGGCGGATCTGGCCGGGGTGATCGAGGAACGTGACCTGCGCGACGTCACCTTGGTCGGCTTCTCGATGGGCGGTGGCGAGGTAGCGCGTTACGTGGCCAACCATGGCCAGGAACGCCTGCACAGTGTGGTGTTTGCAGCAGCGGTACCGCCGTTCCTGCTACGCAGCGACGACAACCCGGACGGCCCGCTGACCCAGGACAAGGCTGACGAAATGCGCAGTGGTCTGGAGAAAGATCGCGAGGCGTTCTTCGATGGCTTCACCCGCGATTTCTTCAGCGCCAACGGCCAGTTGATGGTGACCGAAGAGACGCGTCAGGCGGCCATCGCGCTGTGCCATCAATCCGACCAGACGGCGGCGCTGGGTTGCATGCACGCGTTCGCGACTACCGACTTCCGCGACGATCTGAAGAAGATCACGGTGCCAACCCTGATCCTGCACGGCGACAGCGACGCCATCGTGCCGTTCGAAGGTTCCGGGCAGCGAACGCATCAGGCGATTGCGGGCAGCGAGGTGGTGATCCTGGAAGGTGCGCCGCATGGCTGCAACACGAGCCACGCCGATCACTTCAATCTGGCGCTGCTGAACTTCCTGAAGCGGTAAGCTGCGGCCATGCGTGAGCCGAAGACACCCCCGTGGAAGAAGCCCAATCCCAAGGGCCAGGTCTCGCAGCCGCTGTCACCTGCGCAGAAAGAGGCGGCGCGGCAGCGTGCGGAAGAGAACGGGCGGCGCTACCCGAACCTGGTCGACAACATGTGGGCCGCGAAGCTGCCGCGGGGATCCTGACCTGTAGAGCCGAGCCATGCTCGGCTCCGCACTGCGTCCATCCACGCATGGCGTGGATCTACTGCAACAGCGGCCTGGCCTGGGCCCGGTGCTGCGTGTAGTGCAGAGCCATGCTGGCTTGCGCGCTCGGCTCTACCGTTCGGCCAGCGGCTTCCAGCAGGGTTCCCGCCAGGGTGAGATCTCGCTCTGGCGGACGGTGATTGCCTCCGTCGGCAGCCCAGCCAGGCGCGCAAGCTCCGCACGCATCACGTCGCCGTCCACAGGCACGGGCGTAGCCACCTCCAGCCGATCACCCTGATGCCTCACCTGCACCGGAAGCGTGGCGTGCGCGTCATGCTCGCCGCCGGTGCGTCCGATCGGGTAGCGCATCGCTACCGGCCGCGACAGCTGCGCCAGTGCGGGCTGCCACGCCTGCAGCACGAGAGGCTGCTCGGCAGCGGGAACATGTACTTCTGCAATCGTGGCCGGGTAGCCAGTGAGGCTCTCGACCATGACCTGGAAGCGCGCGCCATCCGGCATGACCAGCACGGTGGCGATCAATGCGGAGAACGAGACGAACACCGTCGCGAGGTTCCAGCTGCGCGGCGCGGTGGCCGGGCGCGTTGCGGTGCGCAGGCCCGGTCTGCGCCGCAGCTTGCGCGCATGGATGCGCCGGTCCTTCCGGCGCGGGCTGGTGCTGTGCTCGGGCAGGTTCAAGGGCACCCGTGGAAGGCGCGCCACGCGGGCCTTGATCAGGCGCGACAGCAGCATCCACGCGATCACGAATGCCAGCAGCGGAAGCAGCGTTCTCACCCACAGATACAGCGTGACCATCCACAACACCTCTACATACGACCATCCATGCTCATCCACATCCTACCGGGACCACGCGACGGTTGTCGTATCCGCCAGCCGACAAGCACAGGGCGCTTGGTTAGGATGGTCCTTTGTTGTCACGGATGAACCGATGGTCTCTACCGCTACCCGCTTCTGTCGTATCTGTGGTCCTGGCCCGATCCTGCTGGCACTGCAGGTGGTGGCGCTGCTGGCGGTAGCCCTTGCAGCCGGCTTCTTCCACTACCGCGTGGGACTGCTGCTGGAGCCGGTGGATGACGCATGCGGTGGGCCTGACCCTGTCGCGCGCATGCAGGTGGCCGAACAGCTGCTGGCGCGGTCCACTGCGCTTGCACCATGGCAACCGTTGCAGTGGATTCCGATGGCAGGCGTGGCACTGGCTCTGCTGGGTGCGATGTCGATCAGCGTCTACCGGCTGGGGCGCCTGTCGGGACGCCTGCGACGCGCCAACTGGGGATTGATGGCGCTGCATGCCGCGATCCTGGCGCTGGCCGCCAGGGCACTGCATCTGTACGACATGGCATGGACCAGCGTGGCCAAGCTTTCCCCAACGACATGCCTGGTGGAACTGGGCGAACAGGGCCGGCTGCCGCTGGCACAGGCGCAGCAGGTGGTGTTCGAGATCCTCACCCATGAGCATGCGCCGCTGCTGCGCAATCCCGATGACCTTGCCCTGGTGCTGGTCGCGTTGATGCTGGTGGCAATGGCTGCAGGATTCATGCTGTGGCGGGCAATCGTGCGCGAACGTCAGGTGCAGTCGCACAGCGCATAACGGATGTGTGACCAACCACGCGCCCGCAATCGCGCTACAGTCTGCGCTTCGCTCCTGCAAGGATGTGCTGATGCGTTGGTTGCTGCGTGCTGTGCCGTTGCTGCTGTGTTCGTTGGCGGTACACGCCGCTGAAGTGGATCGCCGGATCGCGGTGACCATCGACGACCTGCCCTGGGCGCGGGTGGACGAGATCGTTCCGCCGGATCTTCAGTCGCGGCACGAAGCGCTGATGGCGCAGCTGCATCAGGCAGACGTGCCGGTGGTCGGCTTCGTCAACGAGAACAAGCTTGAGATCGATGGGCAGGTGCAGCCGGCGCGGGTGAAGATGTTGCGCGACTGGCTGGACGCCGGCTATGTGCTGGGCAACCACACCTACTCGCACATGGACCTGAACGCCAAGGGCGTGCCTGCGTTCCAGCAGGATTTCCTGCGTGGCGAGGCGGTGCTGCGGCCGTTGCTGGCCGAGCGCGGGCTGAAGCCGCAGTGGATGCGTCACCCCTATCTGCGTGCCGGGCGCACGCCGGAAGAACGCGCGGAGATGGACGTGTTCTTCAAGCAGCATGGCTACCGCGTGGCACCGGTGACGGTCGACAACGGCGAGTGGGTGTGGGCGTTCGCCTATGCCAACGTGATGAACGAGCAGCCGGATTCCCCGGCGCGCGAGGCGACGCTGGCGCAGCTGCGCAAGGGCTATGTGCCGTACATGCTGAACAAGCTGGACTACTACGAGAAGCAGTCCCAGGCGCTGCTGGGCTACGCGCTGCCGCAGGTCTGGCTGATGCATGCGAACGAACTCAATGCAGCCACGTTCGCCGAACTGGTGGCGGCGACGAAGCGCCGCGGTTATCGCTTCATTTCATTGGATGAGGCGATGCGTGATCCGGCCTATGCACGTGGTGCCGAGGGCTACAGCGGTCGCTACGGCCCGAGCTGGCTGCATCGCTGGGCGATGGCGGAGAAGAAACCGAAGGACTTCTACGCCGGTGAACCGGAAGTGCCGTCGTGGGTGATGAAGCTGGCGAAGGTGGATTCGGAATGAGGCTCAGCGCTTGACGGCCAGCACACCGTCAAGCGCCAGTTCGGCCTTGAAGCCAGCCTTTTCCAGGCGCTTGGCCACTTCGCGCGGCACGTCGCGGCCGCTGGTCAGCTTGTTCGGCGCGCCGGTGTAATGGAACAGCCGGCCGCCCTTGCGGATGACGCGGGCAAGGTGGTCGTAGAACACCTGCGAGTACAGTTCGCCGGCGATGCCGAAGCGCGGCGGGTCGTGCAGGATCGCGTCGACGCTGCTGCTGGCCACCTGTTCGATCTGCTGCGAGACATCGCCGTGGCTGAACTGCAGGCGGCCACCGGCCGCAGCCGATTCCGGATCCGGTGACCACGGGTTGAGCGTGCGCAGCCACATCACGTCGGCGTTCTTCTCGAACGAGCGGATCTGGCCGACACCGGCCTCCAGCGCGCAGGCGGCGAAGTAACCCAGGCCACCGCAGGTATCGAGGATGACCTTGCCGGCCGGGGCGACCAGCTCGACCTTGCGGCGCGCGTCCTCGAACGGTGACAGCTTGGAGGTCGGCAGCATCTTGATGCCGTCGATCTCGAAGGTTGGTGCGCCCCATTCGGTCGGCACCAGCTTGATCAGCGAACCGCTGTAGCGCGAGATTGGCGCGAAGTCCTCGCCGTCCCAGTAGTACAGCGTGCGGTCCTTCAGCTTGCCCGGCCAAGGGAAGAGCTGGCCACGGAAGTGGAAGCCGTCGGCATCCAGCGCCACGTTGTCCTCGCTGCGGCCGAGGTCGAGCGAACCCTGCCAGTCGGCAGCGCCCTTGTCATGGGCACGGTGCAGGGTGTCGGCGCTGTCGCGGGTCAGCAGGGGGCCGGTGTAGTGGGGCACGGCGGGTACCGGGGCGGTTTGGGGGAGGGCATGGTACCGCAGCTTCTACCGGGGCCCGGGGGGCTGCTGCAGTAGATCCACGCCATGCGTGGATGAAGACGGCAGCGGCCGAGCATCGGCTCGGCGCTACCGCTGGCGGGTGCAGCTGAAACCGTGCGTGGTTCCTTCCCCCGAGAGCATGCCGACGCCACGCGAGGGCTGCATGCCCTGCAGCGCGCACGATCGACGGTGGACCTCCTGGGTTTCCGGTGGCTGCCGATCAAAGTCGTAGCGCAGGCTGCCGTCTTCCTGCAGCAGCCAATGCACGGTAACGCGCTCGTGGCGACCATCACCGAGATCCCAGTCCAGGGTGCGCATGATCAGGGTCTGGCCATCGGGCAGCTGCCGGACTTCGTCATAGGCACCCTGGGTCTTCGGCGCGCTTACTGCAAGCAGCAGAAACAGCAGCATTGGCATCGCTCCTCAAAGAAGACAGGATGCGCCCATATTGCCCTGAGTCGCCATCAGAATCATTGCGTCTTACGGGCACTTCACCGCATACACCGGCCCAGCACCGATCAGCATCAACGCCATGTAGTCACTATCGCTGGCCTTGCCCTTCAACGTCGCGTCCTTGTTGAAGTGGAAGATGCCGAAGCCGCCGGCCATGCGGATCAGCGCGCTGTCGATCTGCTCGGCGTCATCGCGGAAGTAGCGGCTGATCTCGCTGCGGGTGGCCTTGTGCAGGGCATTCGGCTCGCGCTGCCACTGGTCGCCGCGGCTGAAGGAGACGAAGTACTGGCCGCCTTCCCTGTCGATGCGGAAGTCGGCCGGTTTCCGCACGCCGGTGGCGAAGCAGCCCTGCAACGGATCGGCGCTGAAAGGAAGCCCGGCATCACCACTGCAGGCGGTGAGCAGCAGGAGAGCACCGGGCAGCAGCAGGCGGAGCGTGCGCATGGGATGTCCCTACAAGGCAGGTGCGGCTAGTGTAGGCAGCATGCGGGCACGGCCCGTACAGAAATTCGGCAAGAACACAGGGGTTTTCGGATGGCGCAGGGCAAGGCACCGTGGTGCGGCGTGGCCAGTTGGCTGGGGATCGCTGTGGGTTGGGGCGCCGGTACATTGGCTGCGCAGGCGGCGGTGGCCGCGGGCGGCAATGGCATGGCTGCGGGATTGGGCGTGGGTGTGCTGGGCGCGGCGCTGGTGGGCTGCGGCTTGGCGGTGGCCTCGCGCGTGCGTGGTGAGCGCTGGCCGTGGATCGGTATTGGCGGTGCGGTGCTGAGCGCGCTGCCGCTGCTGATGTACCTGCTGCGGATGATGTTGAAGCTCTAGCGGTAGTGCCGGCCGCTGGCCGGCAACGCTGGATTGTTTCCGGAGCCCATGAGGTTGCCGGCCAGCGGCCGGCACTACCGGATGGGGGTCAGGCGCTGCGGTGGATCTCCACCGTCACATGCACCAGCTCTTCATGGATCGCCAGTGCGTTGCGCACGGTATCGGCATCCAGACGGGCGTCGCTGGTGACCACGCTGGCGCTGACCGCGTACTTGCCGCGGCCCACCTGCCAGACGTGCAGGTCGGCCAGGCGCGCCGGCCACGGGCCCTGTTCGATCACCTCGCGCACTTCGGCCACCACCGGTGCGTCCATCTGCGCGTCCAGCAGGATGCGGCCGCTGTCGCGCAGCAGGCCCACCGCCCACACCGTGACCAGCACGGCGCCGACCAGACCCATCACCGGGTCCAGCCAGGTCAGGCCCAGCAGCTTGCCGCCGAGCAGGGCGACGATGGCCAGCACCGAAGTGGCAGCGTCGGCCAGCACGTGCACGTAGGCCGAGCGCAGATTGAGGTCGTGACCGTGCGCGTGGCCGTGATCGTGGTCATGGTTATGCCCGTGATGATGGCCATGCTCGTGCCCGTGGTGGTGATGCGCGTGGCCCGGGCTGTCGTGCAGCCACCATGCGCAGAGCAGGTTCACGCCCAGGCCCACCGCAGCGATGGCGATGGCTTCGTTGTAGTGGATCGGTGCCGGTACCCACAGCCGCTGCAGTGACTGCACGGCCATCAGCGCGGCGACGCCAAGCAGGGCGATGGCGCTGGTATAGCCAGCCAGGATCTCGATCTTCCAGGTGCCGAAGGCGAAGCGCGGGTCGTGCGCGTAGCGGCGCGCGCAGCGGTAGGCGAACACCGCAAGGCCCAGCGCCAGCGCGTGCGAACTCATGTGCCAACCATCGGCGAGCACGGCCATGGAGTTGAACCACCAGCCGCCGACGATCTCCACCAGCATCATGCCGACGGTGAGCCACAGGGCGCGGCGGGTATTGCGTTCGGCCAGCGGGTTGCCGTCGTCGAAGCGGTGTTCGTGGCGACGGGCGGCGGCGAGGGCGTCCAGATGCATGGGAAGACCATGGGGTGGAAGGATACCCCCATAGGGTATACGATCCCGCCATGGCCCATGTACACAAGAATCGAAAGCAGCTGCTGACCCGCGTTCGCCGTATCGGCGGCCAGGTGGCGGCGTTGGAGCAGGCGCTGGACAAGCCCGAGGGCGAGGCGGGTGACTGCGCGGACGTGCTGGTGCAGGTCGCCGCCGTGCGCGGTGCCGCCCACAGCCTGCTGATGGAGCTGCTGCACGAGCACCTGCAGGAACACGTGGTCGGCGCCGAAGACCCGCAGCAGCGGGCGGCCGAGGCCGAAGTGCTGGTGGAGCTGCTGCGCCGCTACGGCAAATAGGCCGAGGGGCGGTAGAGTCGACTGTTAGTCGACTGCTCTTCGTACAACCAACGAAAAACCCCGCGCTTCGCGCGGTAGTCGACTAACTGTGTAAACCCACTACGTTGTTCAGCGGCACTCTGGAGATAGGTGGCTGGCCGCCGATCGCCATATGGGGACGGTGCCAGTTGTAGTGGTGCAGCCATTGGCTCAACACGGAATTGCGCTGGTCCGAGGATGCGTACTCGCAGGCGTAAGCCCACTCGCGCAGGCTGGTCTGGATGAAGCGCTCGGCTTTGCCATTGGTCCGCGGCGTGTAGGGCTTGGTTCTGATGTGCTTGATCCCAAGGGATTTGAGCAGCTTGGCAAAGGCGGTGGAGCGATAGCAGGCACCGTTGTCGGTCAGGATCCGCTTGAAGGTGATTCCCAGGCTGGCGTAGTACTCCAGAGCGCCCAGCAACGCCTGGCAGGCGGTTTCGCCCTGTTCGTTGGGGTGGACGCTGCTGAAGGCGACCCGGGAGTGATCGTCAATGGCCACGTGGACGTAGCCCCAGCCACCGCCAGCGGTATTTCCCCGGCGTTTGGCATCGGTTCTGTGCCCTGGCCGCTGGAAGTTGCCCAGCTTCTTGATGTCCAGGTGCAGCAGCCCTCCGGGCTGATCGTATTCGTATCGGATGACCTCCTTGGGCGGATCAAGCCGACACAGCCGATTGAGGCCGTGGGCGCGCATCAGCCTTGAAATCGTACTGTGGCCGACCCCCAGCGCCTTGGAGATGGTCAGGTAGGTCTGCCGCTTACGGCGATGCTCCTTGATCTGCTCGACTACCGGAGCAGGTGTGGCATGCGGCGTCTGGTGAGGCCGTGAGCTGCGGTTTTCCAGCCCCGGTGCCCCGAACTGGCGGAATCGGGCCAGCCACTTGTAGGCCGTACGCACACTTACGCCACACGCTTGAGCTGCTTCTTCCGGGCGTAAGCCCTCGTGGAGGATACGGTGGACCAGAAGCGCTCGACTAAACGTCGTCAAACGGGCATTTTTATGATTGTTCATCCGGGCTCTTTGGGGGCTGGAACGGTGTGGTAACCACCATTTTCCAAAGATGCCCCGGATGAACAACGTACAGAGAGATCACAACTAACAGTCGACTCTACCCCGCGTGCCGGTGCCGCGCGTTCCAGATATGCGTTGCGGCCAGCAGCAGGCTGCCGGTGACGGTCATCGGTGTTTCCCAGTCATGCGAGGGAAGGGCCAGCGCGCCGGCCAGCAACAGGCCCAGACCGGCACCGGCGGTGGCCCAGGCCAGCACGGGCAGCGGGTGACGGCGCTCGGCCCGCCACAGCGCGTAGCCGGTCAGCGGCAGGGCGATGGCCACGAACAGCAGGTGCACCCACTCCGCTTCGGCCCAGGTGCCGAACAGCGGTAGCGCGGCGGCCAGCAGAGGCAGCGCCAGGCAGTGCAGCAGGCACAGGCTGGACAGGGCGAGCGCGCCGGCATCAAGCAGGGCGGCCGAAGGTGACTTCATCGGGGGAGGTTCCTTGCGCAACAGTTGTTATACAGTAACATTTCCGTTCCGCAGCCAACCCGCTCCGACATGAACACTGTTTCCCGCGCCGACCGTCGCCTTCCGGTCACCGTGCTGTCCGGCTTCCTCGGGGCCGGCAAGACCACCCTGCTCAACCAGATCCTGCGCAACCGTGAGGGCCTGCGCGTGGCGGTCATCGTCAACGACATGAGCGAGGTCAACATCGATGCGCAGCTGGTGCGCGAAGGTGGCGCCGAGCTGCGCCGCACTGAAGAGACGCTGGTGGAATTCAGCAACGGCTGCATCTGCTGCACGCTGCGCGATGATCTCCTGCAGGAAGTGCGGCGCCTGGCCGATGCGGGCCGCTATGACTATCTGCTGATCGAATCGACAGGCATCGGCGAGCCGATGCCGGTGGCGGCCACCTTCGCGGTGCGCGACGAACATGGCTTCAGCCTGAGTGATATCGCGCGGCTGGACACGATGGTGACGGTGGTCGACGGCAGCGCGTTCCTTGCCGACTTCGGCTCGACGTCGCGACTGGCCGAGCGCGGCCAGCAGGCCGGCCCGGAGGATGATCGAGGTGTGGTTGACCTGCTGTGCGAGCAGGTCGAGTTCGCCGACGTGATCGTGGTCAGCAAGGTGGACCAGGTGGATGACGAAGCGTTGCAGGACACGCTGGCCGTGCTGCGTGGCCTGAACCGCGACGCGAAGCTGCTGCTGTCCAGCTTCGGCGATGTGCCGCTGGCCGAGCTGCTGGATACCGGTCGCTTCGACATGGAGCGTGCACAACGTGCGCCGGGTTGGGTGAAGGAACTGCGGGGCGAGCACACGCCGGAAACCGAGGAGTACGGCATCGGCAGCTTTGTCTATCGCTCGCGACGTCCGTTCCACCCCGCGCGATTCGCCCGCGCGCTGCAGTCGGGCATGCCCGGCGTGATCCGCAGCAAAGGCTGGTTCTGGCTGGCCAACAGGATGGACTGGGTGGGCGAGTTGAACACCGTGGGTGCCGCGACGCGGACGCAGGCGGCGGGCTTCTGGTACGCCGCGCGCGATCGCGTGCGTGCGGGCATCGAGGACACCACACCGCTGTTGCCGCCGACACCGCTGCCGTACAGCGACCTCGGATGGGCGCGCCAGCAGGCCGACTGCTGGAGCGCGCCGTTGCCGGGACCGGAGGAATTTCCGGACGCGGCCGCGCATTCGGCAATGCAGCGCCTGTGGCACCCGTTGTGGGGCGATCGGCGCCAGGAACTGGTGGTGATTGGCGTGCACATGGATGAGCGCGCGGTGCGTGCGGAGCTGGATGCCTGCCTGCTCAATGACCAGGAACTGCGTGCGGGGCCGCTGCTGTGGCAGCAGATGCCGCAGGCATTCCCGGTGTGGAAGCGTTGAGCTAACGGTTCCTGTAGATCCACGCCATGCGTGGATGGCGGTTCAACCGGTCTTTGCCCGCCTTGTAGAGCCGAGCCCACGCTCGGCTGGCGGATCATTCCATCCACGCATGGCGTGAATCCACTGCAACTGCAGCCGAGCGTGGGCTCGGCTCTACAGAATCGAACCCACGCGTGGCGTGGATCTACAGCGTCTCGCGCCACTGCCAGCTGTTGGCGGTGACCTGCAACACCCGCGTCGGCCGCAACGCCTGCAGCAGATGCCGGTCGTGGCTGACCATCATCAGTGCACCCGGCCACGCAGCAAGCAGTTCTTCCAACGCCTGCACTGCACTCAGATCCAGCGCATTGCCCGGCTCATCCAGCAGTAACAGCTGGGGTGCGGGATCGGCATACAGCACGCTGGCCAGCGCACCCTTCACCCGCTCGCCATCACTGAGGCTGTGGGCTGCCCGCTGGATGCGTTGTGCGTCCAACCCGAGCAGGGCAAGCCGTGTGCGCAGTTCACCGGTATCGGCCGCCGGGTTGGCGGCCTGCACCGTGTCAAGGATGCTGCGCGCGCCGGACAGCCCCAGCAACTGCTGGTCGAGCAGGGCCAATGGCGCATGCCGTTGCACGGCGCCACTGCGCGCAGGCAACTGGCCGGCCAACACGCGCAGCAGCGTGGACTTGCCACTGCCGTTGTCACCGACCACAGCGATGCGCTGCCCGCGTCGGATCTCAAGCTGCAACGGGAAGCTGCACCCATGCGGAAGCACCAGCGACTCCGCTTGCAGCAGGCGTGAACTGCCGCGTTCGCCTTCACCGGCAAACAGCGCCAGTTCCGGCGCCGCGCGAACCGCTGATGCGGCTGCGCGCAGCTGGTCGGCGCTGGCCTGCAGGCGCTCGGCCTGGATCTGCTGCGACCGACCGTGGCTGGCCTCGGCGCGCTGCTTCTGCCGGCCCAGCAGGATCGGCGCCTGGTTGGCCTGCTTCGCATCGCGGTTGCCGCGTGCCTGGCGTTGCTGCTGCCGTTCGTGCTGCTCACGCGCGCTGCGCTGTTGCTGGCGGTGCTGGGCGCGCGCATGGTCGAGCTGGGCGGCGGCAGCTTCGCGTTCGGCGGCACGCGCGTCGGAGTAGTGCTGCCACGGACCGCCATAGCGATGCAGTCCGCGTACGTCCAGTTCGACGATCTGCTGCATGTGCCCAAGCAGTTCGCGATCGTGGCTGATTGCCAGCAGGCCGCCGCGCCATTGCTGCAGCTGTTCGTACAGCTGCTGCCGATGCCGCACGTCGAGATGGTTGCTGGGTTCGTCCAGAATCAGCCAGTCGGCGTCGCTGGCCCAGGCACCGGACAGCGCCACCTGCATGGCCTGGCCACCGCTGAGGCGTGCGGCGGGCTGGTCGGGGCCGAGGTCGTCGGGAAGCTGCAGCGCGCGCCATTGCTGTTGCAGGCGTTCGCGCAGATCCCAGCGGTCGCCGACGCGGGCGAAGTCGGCCTCGTCCACGCTGCCGGCTTCGATGCGTTGCAGTGCGGCCAGTTCCGCGCCGACACCGGCCAGTTCACCGACCGTGCCGGCGGGTGGATAGCCGGGCGTCGGCAACAGGAACACGCGGCCACTGCCGCGAACCTGGCCGTTGTCGGGCAGCAGCCGGCCGGCCAGCAGGCGTGCGAGCACGCTCTTGCCAGCGCCATTGGCACCGACCAGGCCGGTGGCGACCGGTTCGAAGGAAAACGACAGGTCGGAAAACAGCGGGCGGCCGTCGGCCAATCGATACGACACGCGATCGAGCGTGAGGGAATGCGGGGTCATGCGACCTCCATGGATGCCGGGTTCTCCCCTGCGCGCAGGGGCGGGAAGAGTCAGGCCGTCTAGTGGGAAGACGGCGGCATCAATGGCGCATTGGTCGCGAGCCTCTTGGAGGAATGAGCGGCCAGTATAGCGGCAGTGGCTGAATGGTCAGGTGTGCGGCCGCCGGGCATGGCCCGGCGCTACCGATGGTCGGGCGGTTCTGTAGAGCCAAGCCGATGCTCGGCTTCCTTTCGCCGCGAGACGCATCCACGCATGGCGTGGATCTACCGCGACGTGGCGTATGCAGTGGAGCTTTCGGGCCTACGGCACGGTTTCCAGGCGTTCGCTGACGAAATCGATGAACACCCGAAGCTTCGGCAACACGTGGCGGCCGGAGGGCCACAGCAGATGGAAGGTGCCGCAGGAATGCACATGCTCGTCCAGCACGGTGACCAGGCGACCGTCGGCCAGCGCATCGCGCACCGAGTGCACCGGCACGAAGGCCAGGCCGATATCGCGCAGTGCGAGCGCTACCCGCGCTTCGATGGTGTTGGCCACCATGTGCACCGGAAGCTCCTGCGGCGTTTCATCGTCGGGCCAGTGGATCGGCCACGGTTCCAGCTTGCCGGTGGTGGGGAAGCGATAGTGCAGCAGCGTGTGCTGCATCAAGCCTGCCGGCGTGCGCGGAACGCCGCAGCGCTGCAGGTAGCCCGGCGAGGCAACGACACGCCGCGGGAATACCCCCAGCCGGCGTGCGTTCATGCGTGAGTCGCTGGGCTCGCCGACGCGCAGCACGGCATCGAAACCTTCCTCGATGACGTCGACCAGCCGATCGCTGAAATCGAGGTCGAGGCGGATATCGGGATAGGCCGCCATGAACTCGGCCATCAGCGGCAGGGTCAGGTCGCCAACCAGCGGCAGGCTGATGCGTAAGGTGCCGCTGGGCGTGGCATGCGGCTGTGCCAACTCGGTGCGGGCGGCATCGCGCTCGTCGAGGATGCGCCGGCAGCGCGCCAGGAACAGCTGGCCCTCGGCGGTGAGGGTGATGCTGCGCGTGCTGCGATGGAACAGGCGCACGCCCAGCGCGTGCTCCAGCCGCGCCACGCACTTGCCCGCAGCCGAGGCGGAAATGCCTTGCAGGCGCCCGGTCTCGACAAAGCTGCGGGTGTCGGCGGCATGCACGAAGGTCTGCAGGTTGGCGAGGTTGTCCAGGACTGACATGGGTGTGCGGGCGGTGAAAGCGGCAGGGTAGGTCGGCGCGACCACTGCGGACGGCTCCGTCATCGCAACACTGTGGTGCGGGGGGAGCGGGGACCGTTGCGGCCTTGCGGTTCCGGCCATCATGCCGATTACGGACTACACGGTCCATGATGCCCGGAGCGGCAACCGGCTTTTTGCGCGGACGCCCGCTGCCTAACGTGGCGGCCTCTCCCCCACGGATCACCGCGATGAATGCTGCTCCTTCCTTCGAACCTGCGCCGACACTGCCTTCGGTGCAGCGGCTGCTGCAGCAGGTCCACCCGCAGCGCCTGGTCGGTGCGGTGGTGCTGGTGCGCGAGCACGGCGCGCTGCGCCATGCCAGCGCCACGGGCCTGGCGGATCGCGAGTCGGCCACGCCGATGCAGCGCGACCAGCTGTTCCGGCTGGCCTCGGTGAGCAAGCCGCTGCTGACCACGGTGATCCTGCGCCTGGTGGCCGAGGGCGTGCTCGACCTCGATGCACCGGTGCAGCGCTGGCTGCCGGACTTCCGCCCGGCGCTGGCCGATGGCAGCACGCCACCCATCAGCCTGCGCCAGCTGCTCAGCCACAGCGGCGGGTTGGGCTATCGCTTCCTGGAGGCCGATGCGGATGGCCCCTACGCACGCGCTGGCGTCAGCGATGGCATGGACGCGAACCCGCTCTCTCTGGCCGACAACGTGCGCCGCATCGCGCAGGCACCGCTGCTGTTCGCGCCGGGCAGCCAGTGGCTGTACTCGTTGGGCGTGGACGTTGCCGGTGCCGTGGCTGAAGCAGCGACCGGTGAATCCCTGCAGGCACTGTTCGAGCGCTTGCTGGCCGCACCCCTGGGCCTGCGTGACACCGCCTTCGCCACCCACGATGCGGCGCGGCTGGCCACGCCGTATGTCACCGACATACCGCAGCCGCACCGCCTGCGCGAAGGCGAGGTGGTCGCTCCGTTCGAGGGTACCGTCGGTATCGAGTACAGCCTCGCGCGCGCTACCGATGCCAGCCGGTTCCCTTCGGCCGGGGCAGGCCTGGTCGGTAGCGCCGATGAAGTGATGGCGGTGCTGGAGGCCTTGCGTGATGTGCAGCGTTCAGGCCTGTTGCCGCCCGCACTGGCAGCGCAGATGGCCAGCCCGCAGGTGGGCGAACAGGGGCCGCCGGAACCGGCCGGCTGGGGTTTCGGTCTGGGCTTTGCGGTGCTGCGCGATGCGGCCGCCAGCGGTACGCCGCAGAGCGCAGGCACATGGCGTTGGGGCGGCGCCTACGGCCACAGCTGGTTCGTCGACCCTGCGCGCGGCCTGAGCGTGGTGGCGCTGACCAACACGCTGTACGAAGGCATGGACGGCGCCTTTGTCGATGAACTGCGCGATGCGGTGTATGCCGATCTGGGGACGGCACGATGAGCGGCCATGCCATCGATGCGGCCAGCCCGGCCGGTGAAGCCACGCGTCTGCCATGGGCCGGCCTGCTGGCACTGGCCGGCGGCGGCTTCATCACCCTGCTGACCGAGACCTTGCCGGCCGGTGTATTGCGGCCGATGGGCGACAGCCTGGGCGTGAGCGATGCGGCGGTGGGGCAGCTGGTGAGCGTGTATGCGCTGGGCTCGGTGATGGCCGCTTTGCCGATGACCGCGCTGACACAGCGCCTGCCACGCCGCCCGCTGTTGCTGGCGGCGATTGCCGGCTTCGTGGTGGTCAATACGCTGACCGCGTTGAGCAGCAGCTATGCGCTGATCCTCGCCGCGCGTTTTCTGGCGGGCGTGAGCGGCGGGCTGCTGTGGTCGCTGGTGGCCGGTTACGCGGCGCGGATGGTGGTGCCGTCGTTGCAGGGCCGGGCCATTGCGGTGGCGATGGTCGGATCGCCGTTGGCGCTGTCACTGGGCGTACCGGCGGGCACGTTGCTGGGCCAGCAGATCGGCTGGCGCTGGGCGTTCGCGCTGATGAGCGTGCTGGGCGTGGGGCTGCTGGCGTATGCGCGTTGGGCACTGCCGGCCTTGCCCGCCGCCGGTGCCGGCCAGCGCACATCGCTGGGCACGGTCTGGCGCATGCCCGGCGTGCGCAGTGCACTGCTGGTGATGGTGCTGTACGTGCTCGCACACAACGTGCTCTACACCTACATCGAACCGCTGGCAGTGGAGGCGGGGGCGGGCCCGTGGCTGGACCGCCTGCTGCTGGCCTTCGGCCTGGCGGCGATTGCCGGCATCGGTATTGCCGGCTGGGGTGTGGACCGCCACCTGCGCACGCTGGTGTGGGCGGCGGTGATCGGTTTCATCCTGCCGGTGCTGGCGCTGCTGCTGTGGCCGGGCGACGCGACCGCGCTGCTGCTGGCGACGACCCTGTGGGGCGTAGCGTTCGGCGCGGTGCCGACCCTGTTCCAGACCGCACTCGCCCGGCGTGCCGGTGCCGCCGCGGACCTGGCGCAGTCGATGCTGGTGACCGGCTGGAACCTGGCCATCGCTGCGGGAGGCGTTGCAGGGGGTGTGCTGCTGCAGGCGGGCGGCCCGAACCAGTTGGGATGGCTGCCGCTGCTGCTGCTGGCGGTGAGCGCGGCATGGCTGTTGGCACGGCCGAAGGCCTGGGCGTAGGCGCAGCCACACGTTACGGAGGTGCCGGCCAGCGGCCGGCACTACCGTGGTCCACGCCATCCACGCATGGCGTGGATCCACCGAGCGCAGCGACCCGCGTTTGCCTTTGCTTTTGCTTTCTTCTGTTTATTCCGTGGTGGGACGCCGCCGCAATGTGTCCGTGGCCGGGTGGGTGGGTTGCGCAGGGGCGTGAGCCGCATGGATGCGGCGACCGAGCTTACATGGACGTACTTGCAGCGCCCCCTGCGCGACCCATCCACCCGGACCCAACTGATGGATTCACCGGGCGCGACCCACCACGAGGGGCTCCGCCGTTCGCCGTCCTACTCCACTCCCTCACGCTCGATCGGCACGCTCCGCGGGTTCTGCATGTGCTCCCTCGCCGCGCCATAGCGCTGCTGCCGCTTGTGATGGAACGCCACGAACTCATCACGTGGCAGCGGCCGCGAGAACAGCCAGCCCTGTCCGAATTCCACCTTGCGGCTGTGCAGATAGGCCAACTGAGCTTCGGTCTCCACGCCCTCGGCCACCACCCACAGCCCCAGCTCCTTGGCCATGTCGATGATGTGCGGGGTCACCGGGCTGGTCGCGCTCTCGGTGCCGATCGCATCGATGAACGACTTGTCGATCTTCAACGCATCCAGCGGCAGCTGCTCCAGGTACTGCAGGCTGGAGAAGCCCACGCCGAAATCATCGATGGCCACGCTGTGGCCGGCACGACGGGCCTGCGCCAGCATGGTGCGTGCGCGGTCCAGATCGAGGAAGCCACGCTCTGTGGCCTCCATCCAGATCTGTTGCGGCAGGATGCCGCTGCCGGCCATGTGCTTGGAGATCATCTTCAATGCGCGACCGCTGCTGATGTCCTCGGCGGCAAGATTGATCGCGATGTGCGCGCTGCGATCGGCCACCAGCAACTCGCGCATGTCGCGCACCACGTTCTCGATCACCAGGTCGGTGACGTCGGCGATCATTCCGGCTTCCTCGGCCAATGGAATGAACAGGTCCGGGCGCACCTGGGTGCCATCCGGGCGCTGCCAGCGGATCAACGCCTCGGCGCCGACGCAGATGCCGGTATCCAGTTCGATGATCGGCTGGTAGTGCAGGTACAGTTCGCGGCGCCGGATCGCGGTGGCCAGTTCGCCGCGCAGCGACAGGCGGCGACGTGACAGCCAGATCACCAGGCCGGCACCCGCGGCGGCCAGCAGGACGCCCAGCGGCACGAACAGCCACGCCTGCTGGCGGAAGGTCGCAGCCAAAGCGGTACGTGGCGTGGTTGCGATTGCCAGCCACTCCTCGTTGCGCGCGGTGGCGTACAGCGTGTTCTGGTTCAGGCCTTCGCCCGGGGCTCGCAGCAGCGCTTCCAGCAGCGCCGGGTCCATGCCCTGCTGCCTGGCCAGCAGGCGGCCGTCCGGGCTGGCCAAGGCAAGGCGCACGTTCGGGTCGGCGATGACATCGACGAAGCGGCGCGGATCGACCAGCACGTCGTAGTTGCCATACAGGATCGACAGGACCTGGCGCCGTCCGCTTGCCTCGGGGCGCACATCCACGGCGATGCCGGCGCCATCACTTGTGACGTGGTCGGACTTGGGCTGGTTGACGTCGGACAGGAACGGGCCCCACGACGTGCAGCGCAGCTTGCCACCCTCGAAGTAGCCCATCTGGTCGACCGACGGCGAGGTCATCACCAGCGTCTGCATGCGCCGGATGTGGTCCGGCCCGCACGGATCGTAGGCACCGGCCTCGGCGGACTTCAACGCGGCCAGCGCTTCCAGGTAGGACTGGTCGGCGCGGCGCAGGGTGCGGCCGGCGATGTCGCGCAGGCGCTGCTGCTCGACACTGACCGCACGGTCCCAGGTGGCATAGGCCATCACCGCGATCGGCACGGCTGCGGCCAGCAGCGCCAGTGCGGTGCCGCCGATGATCACGCGCAGGCGGCTCATGGCCGGGGCTCCAGCGGGGCGGGAGGGGCAGGGCGCATGGTCGGGCCGGTCCTTGGGCAGGTGCGGCTATCTGAGCATGGCGCCGGGCCGGGCGGAATGGGATCAATACGGTATTCGGTCACATTGTGGTGAAAGCGGCCCGCTTTGACGCAATAGGTCCGTCTGGCGCTGGCGCTCGGCGCCGCGGAGGACTACCGTCGAACGCTTCGCCCGCCCTTTTGCCCGCGCCCATGACCGAGCCCGCAACGCCCCCCGAGCACCTGCGCCGCAGCCTGTCCAACCGCCACCTGCAACTGATCGCCATTGGCGGTGCCATCGGTACCGGCCTGTTCATGGGATCGGGCAAGACCATCAGCCTGGCCGGCCCGTCCATCGTCTTCGTCTACCTGATCATCGGCGCGATGCTGTTCTTCGTGATGCGCGCGATGGGTGAGCTGTTGCTGTCCAACCTGCAGTACAAATCCTTCATCGATTTCTCCACCGACCTGCTCGGCCCCTGGGCCGGCTTTTTCTGTGGGTGGACCTACTGGTTCTGCTGGATCGTCACCGCCATCGCCGATGTGATCGCCATTGCCGCCTACGCGCAGTTCTGGTTCCCCGGGCTGGATGCGTGGATACCGGCGCTGGCCTGCGTGCTGCTGTTGCTGTCACTGAACCTGGTGACGGTGAAGCTGTTCGGCGAAATGGAATTCTGGTTCGCGTTGATCAAGATCGTGGCGATCTGCGCGCTGATCATCACCGGTGCCGGGCTGGTGGCGTGGGGCTTCACCTCGCCCAGTGGCCACACCGCGGCACTGTCGAATCTGTGGAATGACGGTGGCATGTTCCCGATGGGCCTGGTCGGCTTCTTCGCCGGTTTCCAGATTGCGGTGTTCGCCTTCGTCGGCATCGAGCTGGTCGGCACCACCGCCGCCGAGACCGCCGACCCCGAGCGCAACCTGCCCAAGGCGATCAACTCGATTCCGGTGCGCATCATCATCTTCTACGTGCTGGCGCTGATTGCGATCATGGCCGTCACCCCGTGGCGCCAGGTGGTACCGGACAAGAGCCCGTTCGTGCAGCTGTTCGTACTGGCCGGCATTCCCGCCGCCGCCAGCCTGATCAACTTCGTGGTGCTGACTTCGGCCACGTCCTCGGCCAACAGCGGCATCTTCTCCACCAGCCGCATGCTGTACGGCCTGGCCGAAGAGGGCCACGCACCGCGTGTGCTGTCTCGGTTGTCACGCGCGGCGGTGCCGGCCCGCGGCCTGCTGTTCTCCTGCCTGTGCCTGCTGGGCGGCACGTTGCTGATCTACCTGATCCCGAACCTGGTGACGGCCTTCACCCTGGTGACCACGCTGGCCACCGTGCTCTTCATTTTCGTCTGGTCGCTGATCCTGGTGGCCTACATGGTCTACCGCCGCCGCTACCCGGAGCGCCACGCCGCCTCGATCTTCAAGATGCCCGGTGGCGTTGCCATGTGCTGGGCCTGCCTGGTGTTCTTCGCCGGCGTGCTGGTGCTGCTGAGCCTGCAGGGCGATACCCGCCAGGCGCTGATCGCCAGCCCGGCGTGGTTCGTGCTGCTGGGTGTGGGGTACTGGGTGCGTCGGAGGACCGCGAAATGACCGGGGACGCGGAGGGGGCGGCAATGCCGGAAATCGCGAACGTTGGAACATCGGAACATCGGAACATCGGAACATCGGAACATCGGAACATCGGAACATCGGAACTTCGGAACTTCGGAACTTCGGAACGTTGGTAGAGTCGACTGTTAGTCGACTGCTCTCCCATGGGCCACCGCAAAACCCCGCGCTGCGCGCGATAGTCGACTAACAGTCGACTCTACCGGTGCAGCTACCGGTGCCGGTTCCAGTTCCGTTGCGGGTCCCGGTACCCACCCCATCCCCATTCACTTGGCGTTAGCGGGCGTGGCCGGATCATCCGGCCGCCATGTCCCGTCGCCCCTTCCTGCTCGCACTGTTGCTGCTGTCCAGCCTGTGGCCGGGGCTGGCCGCCGCGCGCACCGTCTACCGCTGCGTGCAGGGCAACACCGTGAGCCTGGCCACTGCCCCGGAACCCGGCTCACGTTGCACCCCGAAGGAAATCGACGACAACGCCATCCAGGCCCCGAACCTGTGGGGCAACATGGGTGTGTTCAGTGGTGTGCTGTACGAGCGCGAGCAGGATGGCGTGCTGGTCTATTCCACCCGCAACCTGCCTGGTTCGCGGGTGTTCCTGAAGTTCACCGTGGCCACGCCGCCGGGTGAGCCCGCCCACGAGGGCCTTGGCAAGGTCGGCAAGCCGCAGCTGGCCCAGCATGCCAAGCAGTTCAAGGCCGCCGCCAAGGCCACCGGCGTCGACGACGCCTGGCTGCGTGCAATTGCCCATGCCGAGAGCAATTTCGATGCGCTGGCGGTCTCGAGCAAAGGCGCGCAGGGCGTGATGCAGTTGATGCCCGAGACCGCGCAGGAATTCGGTGTGCGCGATCCGTTCTCGCCGCAGCAGTCGATCGAGGGTGGCGCGCGCTACATGCGCGCGCTGCTGCGCCGCTACAACGGTGACAGGCCGCTGGCGGCAGCGGCCTACAACGCGGGCATCGGTGCGGTCACCCGCTACAAGGGGGTGCCGCCGTATGCCGAAACCCTGGCCTATGTGGACAAGGTGATGGCGCTGTACGCACGCTACCGCGAAGCGATGGGCATCCGCGCCGAGGTGCCCGCGCGCTAGGCAGGCGGTGCTGTGCGCGCGGTTGCGGGGGGTGTTGCAGAGCCGAGCATGGGCTCGGCTCTACACAAAAGCCGCTCAGCGCGAGGTCGAGGTACTGACCAGTTCGTAGCGCTCGATCCGGCCGACGCGTGCAACTTCGGCCTGCACATCGGCGCGTTGCTTGAGCGCACGCCAGGCCGCATCGATCTTCACGTCGCCCGGCAATGACGGATAGGTGCGCATCTCCTGCAGGCTGGCCAGCGTCTCGCCACGGTCGGTGGGGGAGCGCAGCTGTTCGATCAGCACTGCGGCTGCGCCGTCCAGGTTGCCTTCGTCCAGCAGCATCTCGCGATGGAACAGGCGCGCGTCGTCGCGCTGGGCGAGGATCACCGAGCGTGCGGCTTCCATTGCCTGGGCATCGCCGCGTTCGCGGGCGGCAGCGAACTGCACCAGGGCTTGTGCGGCTTTGCCGTAGGCGCCGAGACCGGGGAGGTCCTTCACGGCCTGCGCTGCATCCTGCATGCGGTCCAGCGAGGTGAACACGAAGGCGACATTCAGCCGGTGCTCGATGTCGTCCGGGCCGAGTGCGCCGATGCGGGCCGCCTGTTGCGCCGCCGCCAGGGCATCGTCGGTGCGGCCCAACCGGCGCAACGCGGTGAACCGGCTGTTGAGCAGCCACGCCACCCACTCGGCTTCCTCCGCCGACGGCGATTCACCTTCCGCGGCCGCACGGGCCATGCCGTCGGTCAGTGCCAGCACTTCTTCATTGCGGTCCAGCATCAGCAGCGTGACGCTGAACTGGGCCATGCGCGCGTCCAGCTTGCGATCAAGCAGGCCGGACACCCGCAGGTCGTCCAGGTGCTTCTGCGCGACCTGTACCGGGTCGAAGCGCGGATCGGCACGGTCGACATAGCGGTCGAAGCGCTTGTCGCTGCGCAGCTGGATGATCTCGGCGGGGCTGTCGATGCGGGCCAGCGTGGCCGGGATCGCATCGCCGCGACCGTTCTCGGCCTGCAGCGTGGCCAGCGCCAGCCACAGTCCGGCCGGCTCCAGGCCACCGCTCTTCCAGCCGTTGTCGAACAGCGCCTGCAGCAGGTCCATGCGCTGTCGTGGCTGATCGTGCAGGCGATACTGCAGGTAGCCGATCGTCTGGTGATCGAGTGGCACGGGCCCGTCGGCATGTTTCAGCGCCTGCACCAGATAGCGGGTGGCCGCCGCAGGCTGGTTCTCGGACAGTTCCACCGACATCAGGGTGAGCAGGATCTGCGTATCGTCGGGCAACGCTTCCATCGCCCGCTGCAGATAGCGGCGGGCCTGGGCCGGCTTCTTCTGCATCAGTGCGGTCCAGCCGGCCACCTGCGAGGCACGGCCCCGTCGCTCGGCGTCGAAGTCGTCCAGCAGCGGATCCTCCATCAGCCGCTCCATGGCAATCAGCGCCCCCAGCGTGTTGCCGCTGCGCGACTGCTGGATCGCCTCATCCCAGCGCGTGGCGTAGGCCATGTGTACCGCGTCGCTGGTAACCGACGGCTTCTGGGGTGCCACCGTGATCGAGGCGGACACGGGCGTGCTGGCCAGCGTGGCGATCAGCAGGGCGGCGAGGGGGAGCGTGCGGGGCATGGAGGTTCTCCATCCGTGGGAACCGCATTGAACCTGCTGTGGCCAACGAGAACAAGCGCGGTGCATGGAACTCTGGTATCCGGCCGCACGATTGGCCGTGGCGCATCCCGTGCGCAGCGTCTATTGTCGGTACCTCTTCAGACAGCAGCAGGTAGTGCAGCGCGATGGCACGGTGGCAATGGATGGCGGCAGGCGTGGCGTTGGCAACGGCAGTGGCACTGGCGGCGACCTGGTGGGAGGCACCGCTGCACACGCTGGCTGAACCCGCAGGCCCCGCGCCCACGCCGCTGGCCTGGACTGCGCAGATCGAGCCGCTTGCCGGCGATGGTCATCCGGGTGACCGCGACGGTGCCGCCGCGCAGGCCCGCTTCGCCGACCCGTATTCACTGCTGCGCGGTGCCGATGGCAGCATCTACTTCACCGATGCCGGCGACAACAACCGGATCCGCCGCCGCCTGCCCGATGGCCGCGTCGAAACCGTAGCGGGGCAGGGCGAGGGACGCGTTGATGGCCCGGCGTTGCAGGCCAGCTTCAATACGCCTTCGGGCATCGCGGCCGATGCGCAGGGCAACCTGTACGTGGCCGACACCGGCAACCATGCGATCCGCCGCATCGGCACCGATGGCCAGGTCAGCACGCTGGCCGGTGGCGAACAGGGCCATGCCGATGGAGTGGCCGCGCAGGCACGCTTCGATGCACCGATGGGCATCGCGGTGGACGCGCAGGGTCAGGTCTACGTGGCCGATACCTACAACGACCGTATCCGGGTGATCGGTACCGACGGCACGGTGCGCACCCTGGCCGGTGGTGAGCGCCCGGGAATGGCCGATGGCGTGGGCGCCGCGGCGCGCTTCGATACGCCGGTGGCAGTGGCCCTGGACGCGCAGGGGGCGTTGCTGGTGGCCGACCTGTTCAACAATGCGGTGCGCCGCGTCGGTGCCGATGGCACGGTCAGCACCGTGGTGGGTGGTGGTGGCGTGATCAACGGGCCGCTGTCGTTGGCCACCACCCACGATGGCGTGCTGTACGTGGGCGACATGGATGGCCGCATCGTGCAGGTGACGCCGCAGGGCCATCAGATCGCGCTGGTCGGCAACGGTCGACTGCCACGCCTGGCCCGCCCCAGTGGGCTGGCGATGGACGCCGACGGCAGCGTGCTGGTGGCCGACGCGACGGCCTATCGCCTGCACCGCCTGCGCCCGCTACCGGTGGGGGAACTGCCGGCGCCGGCGCTGGTCGGCCCGGCCGCCGATGCCGCGCTGCCCGATACCGGCGGACGCTGGCCGCTGGCGCCGCAGCAGGGCTGGCACGAAGTGGTCGGCACGCTCGGCGAAGTGCGTGGAAACTTCAAGGGCGAGAGTCGCCATCACCTGCACGGGGGCTTCGACGTGCGCGGTGATGTGGGCCAGACCGTGCTGGCGATCGCCGATGGCAAGATCAGCAGCCCGATGGCGGCCTGGAGTCTGGGTGAACAGGCCGAGGGCCTGGCGGTGGACCGCCTCAAGTACATCCACATGCGGGTGGGCCGCACCCCACGCAATGAACCGTTCGATGCGCGCTGGCAGGCGCTGTACGACGAACAGGGCAGGCTGGAGCGGATGCGCGTGCGGCGTGGCATGCGCATCCGCGTCGGTGACCGCCTGGGCAGCATCAACAACCAGGCGCACGTGCACCTGGCCGTCGGCACCGGAGGTTTCGAGACCAATGCCGTGGCACTGGGCTTCCACAACTACGCCGACCACTTCGCACCGCGCATCACCGATGTGGCGCTGCTGGACGACAACGACCAGCCAATGGCCGCAGGCAGCGATGGCGTGGTGATGGTGGCGCGCCAGGGACGCGGTGTGCAGATCGTGGTGGAGGCCTGGGACCAGGTCGACAACAATCTGCCACGACGCCGCCTGGGCATGTACCAGGTGGGTTACCAGATTCTCGATGCGGGCGGCCAACCGCTGCAGGGCTACGAGCAGCCACGCTGGAACATCGTGTTCAACCGCATGCCGCCGCAGCGGGAGGCCGTGCGCGTGGCCTACGCGCCGGACAGCGGCATCACCGTGCATGGCAGCGCGGTGACCCGTTTCCGCTATCTGGCGACCAACACCGTGCGCGATGGCCTGATGGAAACCGGCCGCTGGCAGCCGGCAGCGCTGCCGCCGGGCGAGTACGTCGTGCGTGCCAGCGTGCGCGATTACAGCGGCAACGAAGGCATCGGCCCGCGCGAGATCAGGGTGCGGCTGCTGCCATAGCCGCAGCCGGGGCACCGCAGCGTTCGCGCTCGGCGTCCATGTCTTCCAGCGGCCGCACTTCGATGCTGCCGAAGCGTGCCCACGGGAAGTCGCGGGCGATGCGCATGGCTTCGTCGCGGTCGCGGGCGACGATCAGGTTGAAGCCGGCCAGCAGTTCGCGGGTTTCGGCGAACGGGCCATCCAGTACGCGGCTGTGGCCATCGCGCACGCGCAGGGTCTGTGCGGTATCGACCGGCTGCAGTTTCTGCGCTACCAGCAGCGTGCCCTCGGCCTGCAGCTTGTCGGCGTGCGCGAGGCAGTCGCGCATCAGCGCATTGAATTCCTCGAGGGGCAGCGCCTGCAGCAGGGCAGGCTCGATGTAGATCAGAAGCAGGTACTGCTGCATGGCACGGTCCTGGCGGGGGCGGGGTGCCCATGATGGCGCAGGATTGCGCGTGGGCATGCTGCAGCGCGGGAGGCGCGCCTTCGGCGGATCGGCGAACGGCGAAGCCCCTCCGTGGTGGGGTTGGGTTGGTCGCTGAACGCTGGGTTTCTGGCGATTGGCCGGGTGGGGAGGCAGGGCAGGGGGCGCTGCAAGTACGTCCATGTAAGCTCGGTCGCCGCATCCATGCGGCTCACGCCCCTGCCCTGCCTCCCCACCCGGCCTTGGACAGATCTCTGCGGCTGACCCACCACGGGAAATCACAAGCAAGAGCAAAAGCGGGTCGCTTCGCTCACAAAGCCGAGGCCGCCAGCCATCCGCCGTTGCTGCTGACGTTGCTTTTGCTTTTGCCTTTTTTCCTTGATCTTCCCGTGGTGGGTACCGCAGGCAGGAAACTGTCCAGGGCCGGGTGGGTAGGCGGGGCGGGGGTGTCCGCGGCATGCATGCCGCGGTCAAGCCCCCAGGGATGGGTTTACGGCGTCCCCCGACCCGTCTACCCACCCGGCCAAACCCATGAACCCAGCGTTCAGCGACCAACCCAACCCCACCACGGAGGGGCTCCGCCGTTCGCCGACCCCCGCCGAAGGCACGCTTTCCGCGGAAGAAAAAAATTCCAACAGACCTGTCGATTCCCAGCCCCCTGGTTCGTTGTACCCAGTGAAGGGCACGCATCACGCGTCCCCACGGGAGACTGCAATGAAAGTAATGGTGATCGTGAAGGCCAACGCCGACTCCGAAGCCGGCCGCATGCCCAGCGAACAGGAACTGTCCGAAATGGGCGCCTTCAACGAACAGCTCGTGGCCGCCGGCATCATGCTGGCCGGTGAAGGCCTGCACGCCACCCAGCGCGGTCGCCGCATTCACTTCGGCAGCGGCGCGCCCAAGGTCGAGGCCGGTCCGTTCGGCCCCGCCGGCGACCAGATCGCCGGCTTCTGGCTGTGGGAGGTGCGCTCGCTGGACGAGGCCGTCGAGTGGGCCAGCCGCGCGCCGTTCGGCAGTGGCGGCACGCTGGAACTGCGCCCCCTGATCACCGCCGAAGACTTCGGTGAAGCCTTCACCCCCGACTTACAGCAGCAGGAACAGCGTCTGCGTGCACAGCTGGAAGGTTGATCCGATCCATTTCCCCGCCGGGCATGGCCCGGCGATGCCGCCCTGAAACCCTCAACGGAGTAGTGCCATGAAACTGATTCCCTTCCTCGGCTTCAGCGGCCAGGCCCACGATGCGATGGCGTTCTACGCCAAGGCACTCGGTGGCCAGGTCACGTCGGAAATGAAGTACCGCGACATGCCGCCCTCCGATGGCTCGCCGGGCTGCAACGAGATGCCGCCGGAAACCCTCGACCACGTCGCGCACAGCCAGCTGGAGATCGGCAACGCCATCCTGATGGCCGCCGATGGCCCCGGCGGTGGCGAGGGGGGCTCGACCACCATCAATGTCGATGTCGACAGCGTCGAAGAAGCCGAGCGCGTGTTCGCCGCGCTGGCCGAAGGCGGCCAGGTGCAGATGCCGATCGCCGAAACGTTCTGGGCGCACCGCTGGGGCATGTTGATCGATCGCTACGGCAAGCCGTGGATGGTCAACTGCATGAAACAGCCCTGATCCCTCTTTTCTTCATCCACAAGGAGCTTCACCGATGAGTACACCGCAACCGCAGATGATCTTCGTCAACCTGCCAGTGCAGGACCTGGAGAAGTCGAAGGCGTTCTTCACCGCGTTGGGATACAGCTTCAATCCAACCTACACCAATGACGATGCGGCCGGCATGGTCATCAGCGAGAGCATCTACGTGATGCTGCTGACCCAACCTTTTTTCCAGCAGTTCACCAACAAGCCGATTGCCGATGCGCACACCCACACGGAAGTGATCAATGCGCTCTCGGCACCCAGTCGCAAGGCCGTTGACGAGTTGGTGGACAAAGCACTGGCCGCCGGCGCCAGCGAACCGCAGCCGGCGCGCGACCTGGGCTTCATGTACCAGCGCGGCTTCCAGGATCTGGACGGCCATCTCTGGGAAATCGCACACATGGACGGCGAGCCGGGCTGACGGTCGCCGCAGGGAGAACCCTCATGGCTTACGTGGATGCTTACGTTCTGCCGTGCGCGCAGGACAAGGTGGCGGCTTACCGCCGCCTTGCCCGCAAGGCCGGCGCGGTGTGGAAGGACCATGGCGCGCTGCAGTACATGGAGTGCGTGGCCGACGACGTGGAACCAGGCAAGAGCACGTCGTTCCCGCGCGCGGTGAAGGCCAGGCCCGGTGAAACGGTGATCGTCGCCTTCGTGGTGTTCCGCTCGCGTGCGGCACGCGACCGCATCAACGCGAAGGTGATGGCCGACCCACGGTTGGCGTCGCTGGGCCCGAAGGACATGCCGTTCGATACCAGGCGCATGTTCTGGGGTGGCTTCAAGCCGATTGTGGAAGCGTGAGTTGCGGCGCTTGTGCGGGCCGGGCGTGCGTGCTGTGATCGGCGCATGCTCGATCCCGCACTGACACAGCGTCTGGAAACCCTCTGGCGGATGGAGTCGCCGGTGTTGATCGCGCGCCTGGCGCGGCTGCTCGGGGGTGATGTCGGCCGTGCCGAGGAGCTTGCCCAGGACACCTGGCTGGCCGCGCTGGAGCGCTGGCCGGAGCAGGGCATCCCGGACAATCCCGGAGCCTGGCTGATGACCACTGCGCGCAACCGTGCCATCGATGTGCTGCGCCAGCACCAGCGCGTGGCGCAGCAGCATGCGCAATGGGGCGAGGAACTGCATCCGGCACCCCTGCCAGCGCCGGATGACAGCCAGGCGCTGGAAGATGACCTGGGTGACGACCTGCTGCGCCTGATGTTCGTGGCCTGCCACCCGGTGCTGCCGGCCGATGCGCGCGTGGCACTGACCCTGCGCCTGCTCGGTGGCCTGACCACCACCGAGATCGCGCGCGGCTTCCTGCAGCCCGAACCGACCATCGCCCAGCGCATCGTGCGTGCCAAGCGCACCCTGGCGCAGAAGCAGGTGCCCTATGAAGTGCCGCGCGCGGAAGCGATGCCCGAGCGGCTGGCTTCAGTGCTGGAGGCGATCTACCTGGTCTTCAATGAAGGCTATGCGGCCAGCGCCGGCGATGACTGGATGCGACCGGCGTTGTGCGAGGAAGCGCTGCGGCTGGCGCGCATCCTGGCACATCGGCTGCCGGTACCGCCGGTTCTGGGCCTGCTGGCGCTGATGGAACTACAGGCGTCGCGCGCTGCGGCACGGACCGACGCGCAGGGCGCGCCGGTGCTGCTGGACCAGCAGAACCGAGCCCGTTGGGACTGGTTGCAGATCGAGCGCGGGCAGCAGGTGCTGGCGCGCGCGCTGGCGGCCGGTGGCGACGACGATCCCTACGTGCTGCAAGCGCGCATTGCCGCCTGCCATGCGGCTGCGCGTCGGGCTGAAGCCACCGACTGGCCGCGTATCGCTTCGCTCTATACCCAGTTGCTGCAGGTGATGCCTTCGCCGGTTGTCGCATTGAACCGGGTCGTGGCGGTGCTGCGCAGCGAGGGCGCGTTCGCTGCATGGGTACAACTGCAGCCGCTGCTGGTTGATGCACGCCTGCGCGACTATGTCCCTTTGCAGGTGGTCCGCGGGGAGGTACTACAGGCGCTGGGGCGTGACCTCGACGCACGTCACGCTTTTGCCGAGGCCGCCAGGCTCAGCCAGAACCAGGCGGAGCGGGGCCTGCTGCGGCAACGGGCCGGACTGCCGCCCCAGGAGTGACTGCGACGAACGCAGCACTTGTCGGCAGGCGCGTGAGCGGCTATGTTTCGCGCCCAGTGGGCGCATGAGCGTCCACGTTCCGTGCGTATTGACCGAGGAGCGGTTGGATGTATTCAAGGACGAAGAGCGCATCGCGCGCTTTTGCGCGCCTGCTTGCCTGTGCCCTGTGCCTGGCCGTATGGCCGATCGCCGCGCAGGCTGCAGACAAATCGCAGCAGGCCTACTGGGCCGGTTTTGCCTATACCGCTGATGCCGCTGCCGTGCAGGCGACCACGCCGCATGCGCATGCTGTGCTGGAAAAGCGCGGCCTGATTCCGCTGAACCAGACCCTGGCGCAGGCGCTCAAGCGCCGGCCGCCGGCGAACCTGGAACTGATCGACCAGCCGGTGGCGATGCTCGACGGCACCACCAGCGCGACTGTGCTGGCCGCCGCGCTGGACCGCGAGCTGGTTTCGGTCGAGCCGATCGGCAACCAGTACAAGGTCCTGGTGGAAGTGGCCCTGCAGGCGCTGTTCTTCGATTTCCGCGAGCGCCAGGTGATCGCGTCCTATCCGCTGACCCTGCAGCGCATCGACGTGCAGGATTACCGTCCGGACAACGACGATATCGACGCGATCGTCGCCGATCTGCTGTACGGCAATGCTGGCACCAGCCTGTCCCAGGTCCTGGCCACCAGCCTCACCCAGGCCCGCCTGCCCGACGCGGCGGTGCGCCGCCTGCAGGTAGGCGGCGTGACGCTGTCCGATGCGGCACGCGGCAAGCTGCCGGACCCGAAGTGGGAAGGCCCGCTGCGTGCAACGCTGGCCCATGAGCTGTCCAAGACGCTGTCGTCCAATACCGGCGTCGGCCTGCTGCCGCCGGCCTCGGGCCAGGCGATCGGCGGTGCGATGGCCGCGCGCTTTGCCGACGGCAAGGTCTACCAGCTGAAGATTCCCGAGCCCGACTACGTCATCAGCGTGCAGGTCGATGCGCTGAAGAACGGCGTGATTGAAGAAACCCCGGCGATGAAGACGATGCTGTTCGGCGCCTTCTTCACCGCGAAGGTGACCGAGCCGTTCTCCGGCAAGGTCTATTTCGAACAGCCGCTGCGCAAGGGGGCCACCAAGGTGGTACCGGTCACGCAGTGGCAGGTCGACCAGTGGTCGGCCAGCTACGAAACCCTGCTGGCCGGCTTCGACGCCTTCGCCGGCGCCGCCGCCAAGCGCGCCGATTCGCGTGCTTGGCTGGACGAACAGAAGCCGGGCGGCCGCCCGTTGCAGCAGCAGACCCAAGCCCTCCAGGAGTTGATCAAGTCATGTCGTTGATGCGTACCATCCTGCTCATCCTCATCGCCCTGGTGGTGGCCTCGCCGGTCGCCGCACAGACCGCCAGCTCGCGTGGTACCGGTTCGGCCAGCTATGGCCTGCGCCTGAGCGCCGATACCCGCGCCCAGGCCCTGAACAAGGCCAAGGTCAATGCACTGGAGGCGTACATCGCTGAAACCGGTGCGGCCAAGCTGCGCCTGTTCGAAGCCCGCCGCGCCGAGTTCATCGGCGAGATCGACCGCTATGTGCTCAGCGCCGTGCCGCTGTCGGACACCGAAGACAAGAAGGCCAAGACCTACACCGTCACCGTCCGCGCCGAGATCAACACCACGTTGCTGCAGACCAAGCTGGACGCGGGTTCGGCCGTGGCCGGTGCCACCGCCGCGCAGCGCTCGCTGCTGACCTTCCTGTTCATGGCACGCTCGCAGGACACCGTGCAGTCGTTCCAGGACAAGGAATACCGCCGCGTCGACGCCAGCAGCAGCTACAGCGAGAACACCCGTGAAGGCGACAGCTTCCGCGGCAACTCGGTCAGCACCAACGGCAGCATCAACCAGAACGGTTCGGTGTCGGTCACCAGCGGCGGCAGCACCACCCAGCGCAGCGACAACATCAGCTGGAAGGTGGCCAACGCGGCCGAGGTCAACACTGCGATGACCGGTGCCTTCAGCGCTGCCGGCTACGAAGTGGTTGAAGCCGAGTACGTGGAAGGCGAATCGCGCGGCCTGCTGAGCATCGAGCGCATCCGCAAGGATTTCAGCACCGGCAACGACCTGTCTGCCGCCACCCTGCGTGACACCGCCAACGGCATCCGTGCGGCCAACATCCCGTACATCGCCGTCGGTACCCTCGACGTCGGCATGCGCGACCGCGATCCGGCCAGCGGCAATACCCGCGTGTTCGTCACCGTCACCGGCAAGGTGCTGGACGTGACCGGTCGCTTCCCGCGCACCGTGTCGTCGGTGGGCCCGGTGCAGTTCTCCGGCACCGGCCCGAATGAAACCGTCGCCCGCACCAACGCCCTGCAGCTGGCCGCCGAGAAGGCCGCCCAGCAGATGATCAACGAACTGAACGTCAAGGCAGTCCGCTGATCCGCCACCCCGGTGGGTGCCGAGCTCGCTCGGCATCGCCCTGGGGTTACCGATTTCCCACGTGCCGCTTCGCGGTCGTCTCTCCCAAAGGACTCTTCCATGATCCGCAATACCGCTCTTGTCGTGGCCATCGCTGCCGCCACCCTGTCGATGCCGGCCCACGCTGGCCTGGGCAAGCTGAAGGACCTGGCTGGTGCCGCCACCGGTACCTCCAGCAGCAGCGCCTCCAGCGCCGCCGCTCCGGACGAAGCCGCGCAGGAAGCGCTGGTGCGCCGTTTCGTCAGCTCGCAGTCGCACTCGCTGCAGGCCCAGACCTCGTTCGCCCGCGCCTTCGGCCTGGCCGAACAGGTGCAGCTGCTGGAAGCCGAGCGCCAGGCGCTGTCGTCGGGTTCGGTCAGCGTCGATGCGATGAAGAAGTCGGTGTCGGTCAGCGAAGCTGCGCAGGCCGCGATCAACGAGCGCCAGGCCGCACAGCCGGAACTGAATGCTGAATCCAAGCAGCACTACGCCGAAGGCCTGGTCTCGCTGCTGTCTTCGGCTGCCGAAGCGCAGAAGCTGGGTGGCGAAGCCAGCAACTTCACCGCCGGCATGAAGAACCTGGGCGCGACCCAGATGGCCACCGTCGGCCGCAAGCTGGCCGCCGGTGCATGGGTGGCCAAGGAATCGCCGGGCTTCATCCAGGGCCTGTACGGTTCGACCAAGTCGGCCGTGACCTTTGCAAAGAAGAGCAAGGTGAAGGTGCCGTCCAACGCCGATTCGATGCTCGACTCGATCTGATCCGAGGCGAATCTCCATGCGTACGACAACCCGTTTGATCGGCCTGGGCCTGGTCGCCGCGCTGCTTGCAGCCTGCGGCAAGCAGGACACCCCGGCCACCGCGCCTGCACCCGCCAAGGACAAGGCAACCAGTGCGCTGGCCAGCAATGCGCCAGTGGAAGCAGCGCCCCTGCGTGGCACGCCGGATTTCGGCGGCACCACCCAGGTTGCGCGTGAAGCCGACGGCATCGGCAGCACCCCGGAACTGGCGGTGCTGGCAGCGCTGCAGTCGGCGGTGGCGCAGGTCAACGGCGTACGCGTGGCCAGCCAGATGCAGAGCCTGCGTGCAGGCCTGCATGTGGATGTGGATGGCGAACACGTCGGCGATATCCGCGCCGACGCGTTCACCCAGCAGATGATCGCCGGCTCGCAGGGCGCGGTGCTGGGTTATGAAATCCTGTCGCAGGATGAAGTGCGGCAGCTGGATGAGGAAACCATCGCCCGCGTGCGCGCCAGCGATGAAGGCTGGAGCTTCAAGGGCTCGGCGTCGGCCAATGCGTCCGGTGAAGCCTCGGCCAAGAGCGGTTCGGCCTCGGCCAGCGTCAGGGAAAGCTACGACGAGAAGGTCAACGTCGATGCCAAGCGTGGCGCCAGTTCGTTCGATTCCGACGTGACCCATCGCAGCATGCGCAGCTACTGGAAGGTGCGCGTGCGCGCGCAGATCGCCCAGTACCGTGCGCCGGACGAGCAGGGCAAGCCGAAGATCGTGGTCGCCCTGCCGCGTACCAAGGCCGGTAGCTACGCCGTGGGCGATGGCCGCGTGGATGCCGATGAAGTGGCCGACGCGATCCGTGCGCGCCTGTCCGACACGCTGACCCAGACCCAGCGCTTCATCGTGCTGGACCGCGAGTTCGGCGACGAACTGCAGGCCGAGATCGACCACATCAACAGCGGCAACGTGCGCCTGCAGGACACCGCACGCGTGGGCCAGCAGCTGGCGACCGACCTGATCCTGATCCCGACCATCGAACGCTTCGAGTACCCGCGCAGCGTGCGCAACCTGCGCATGTCCGACCGCCAGGTGACCTCGTATTCCGGTGGCGGCCGCATCACCCTGCGCCTGATCAACGCCACCACCGGCCAGGTGGTGATGTCCGACAGCTTCGACCACCAGCTGGCCTCGACCGGTCCGAGCACCCTGCCGCGTGTGGTCAACGGTCGCAACATGGCGGCGGCGATGATGGAGTCGCTGTCCGGCCAGATCGGCACCACCATCGTCACCACGCTGTTCCCGGTGTCGGTGGTCTCGGTGGACGGCGACCAGGTGGTGCTGAGCCAGGGCGGCGAAACGCTGCAGGCGGGCCAACGCTGGCAGGCCGTGCGCCTGGGCGAAGAACTGAAGGACCCGCAGACCGGCCGCTCGCTGGGCCGCAGCGAACACCCGTGCTGCACCATCCGCATCGACCGCGTGGCCGCACAGACGTCCTACGGCACCATCGAAGACGGCGTCGACGCGATGCGCGGCGGCTTCCGCCCGGGCCAGATCGAACTGCGCCAGAAGCTGGGCAGCAAGCCGGCAACGGCCGCCGCAGGCGCGACCGCCTCGGCCGCTCCCGCCGCCGCACGCCCGGCCGCCAAGCCGAAGCCCAAGGCGGCCGCCGCCCCGGCCGAAGACCCGAACTGGTAACAGACTCAAGCAACATACAGATGGGGTCAGAGCCCTTTCCCGGCGGGAAAGGGATCTGACCCCTTCGTGTTTCCGTCCGTGTCGACCAAGGTCGACACCCACCAACAGCAGCAGAAATCTGTCGAAGGCGGGGTGGGTCCGGTTGCGGGGGTGTCCGCGGCATGGATGCCGCGGCCAAGCCCCCATGGATGGGTTTACGGCGTCCCCCGCAATCGGACCCACCCCGCCATCCCACGGGATGCCGCTGTTGCTTTGGCTTTGGCTGCTGCCCTGGCCTCTGCAGGTGCAGGGCGCAGCCCCGCCGAATCCCATTACACTCCAGAGAGATTTCCCTGCTGGAGAGAGCAATGAAACGAGTAGCACTGGGCCTGCTGGCCCTGTCAGTGTCGAGCGCACTGATGGCGGCCACCCCGAAATTCGACGGCGCGCGGATCTCCGCCGACGTCAAGGAACTGGCCTCCGACGCCTACGAAGGCCGCTCCCCGGCCACCGCGGGCGAAGAGAAGACCATCGCGTACCTCAGCAAGCAGTTCGCCGATGCCGGCCTGCAGCCCGGCGGGGATCTCAAGGACGGCCAGCGCCTGTGGACCCAGGCTGTGCCGCTGCGCAAGGGCGACATCGTCGGCGCACCGCAGCTGGCGCTGCACCAGGGCGGCAAGACCCTGCCGCTGGAGCAGGGCAAGCAGATCGCCGTGCGCGCCGCCATGAACGGCGCCAGCAACGTCGACATCAGCAAGGCGCCACTGGTGTTCCTCGGCTACGGCGTGAAGGCGCCGGAGCGCAACTGGGACGACTTCAAGGGCGTGGATCTGAAGGGCAAGATCGCCGTGGTGCTGATCAACGACCCGGACTTCGAAACCGGCCAGGGCGATTTCGACGGCAAGGGCATGACCTACTACGGCCGTTGGACCTACAAGTACGAGGAAGGCGCACGCCAGGGCGCGCTGGGCGTGCTGATCGTGCACGAGACCGCACCTGCGTCGTATGGCTGGGCCACCGTGGCCGGCTCCAACACCAACACCATGTTCGATGTGGTGCGCGACAACCCGGCGGAAAGCCACCCGCTGCTGGAAGGCTGGATCCAGCGCGACCTGGCGGCGGAGCTGTTCCGCTCGGCCGGCCAGGATTTCGAGGCGCTGAAGAAGAAGGCGCAGCAGCGCGACTTCACCCCGGTTCCGCTGACCGGCGCCAGCCTGGACGCGAAGTATGCGGTGAAGACCGAAGTGATCACCTCGCACAACGTGGCCGCGCGCCTGGAAGGCACCCGCCATCCGGACGAGACCATCATCTACAGCGCGCACTGGGACCACATCGGCGTGGGCGAGCCGGACGCACGCGGCGACCGCATCTTCAACGGCGCACTGGACAATGCCAGTGGTACCGCCTCGCTGATCGAACTGGCCCGTGGTTTCGCCAAGGCCAAGCGCCCCGAGCGTTCGGTCCTGTTCCTGGCGGTGACCGCCGAGGAGAAGGGCCTGCTGGGTTCGGAGTATTACGCCACGCACCCGCTGTATCCGCTGGAAAAGACCGTGGCGGTGATCAACATGGACGGCATGGCGCCGTTCGGCCCGTCGCGTGACTTCGGCATCTACGGTGCCGCGCGCTTCGAGCTGCTGGACCAGCTGAAGGACGTGGCCAAGGGCTGGGACATCCGCTACACCCCGGACCCGAAGCCGGAAGCGGGCCTGTTCTTCCGCTCCGACCACTTCCCGTTCGCCAAGCGTGGCGTGCCGGCACTGTCGTGGTCGGCCGGCCAGGACTGGGTGGACGGTGGCGTGGCCGCAGGCAAGAAGGCCTCCGAGGACTACACCGCCAAGCGTTACCACCAGCAGGGCGACGAATGGCAGCCGGACTGGGTGTTCGCCGGTGCCGCCCGCGACCTGGAAGTGCTGTACACGCTGGGCAACCAGCTGGCCAACACGCGCAGCTGGCCGAACTGGAGCAAGGACGAATCGTTCCGCGCCGTGCGTGACGCCAGCGCCGACCAGCGCAAGTAAGGGCATGCGCCGGGTTCGCCCGGCGCCTCCCGGGTAGTGCCGGCCGCTGGCCGGCATCCCTGTGATGCATGCGGAGAAAGTGGGGAGCCGGCCAGCGGCCGGCACTACCAGATGGCCTTCCATCCCCGCTTTTCCCGCCTTCGTCGCAGCCCGCTTGTTTGCCCGGCGGGCCGCCCTATGCTCGCCTCACCCCCTTCCTCCAAGGCGCCGCCGTGTTCGCCAGCCTCTCTCTCCTGATCCGCCACCTGCTGGCCTGGGCCGCCGCGCTGGTTGTCGCCGGCATGGTCTGGAGCGGCATCTTCAGCGGCATGAACGATGGCCCCGGCTGGGTGTTCGGCCTGCTGGCGATGTTCCTGATGATTTCTGCGCTGGGCAGCGCGATCACCCACGTGCGGCGTGTCTGGCTGGTGGCCGGCCGGCTGGATTCGACCACGCTCTCGGGCCGCCAGCGCCGCCAGGTGGAACTGCCGATGGATGCCGGCCAGGCCTACGCCGTGGTGGAAGCGGCGATTGCCGAGCTTCCGCGCGTGGAGGATGTGGAAAGCTCGGCCGGCAGCCTGCAGGTACGCGCCTACGTGCGCCGGGTCGATCTCTGGAATGGCCGCCAGCCCTCGCGCTGGAACCTGCCGGCGCGGCTGGCGATCAAGCGCAACAGCGTGCTGGCCACGGTCACGCCGGGGCAGGGCACCAGCACTGTCACTCTGTTGTTCGAACCGGACGCTGGCTGGTGGGCCGATCTGCTCGCGCTGGATGAGGGCAGCAACTTCGAGAACGCCGAGGCGGTCACCCGCGCGATCAGCCGCCGCGTGGCCGACCAGCGCCGCGATGAGCAGGCGGCGGCCGAACAGACCCAGGTGGAAAAAGAACTGTCGGTGGCGCGCTTGAACCTGCTGCACGCGCAGGTGGAACCGCACTTCCTCTACAACACGCTGGCCAACGCGCAGGTACTGACCCGTACCGACCCCGCGCGCGCGGAGCAGATGCTCGGCCACCTGATCCAGTACCTGCGCAGCTCGTTGCCACAGGTGGATGAATCGGTGTCGACGCTGGGCGTGGAGCTGGAGCGTACGCGCGCCTACCTGGAGATCCTGCGCATCCGCATGGGCGCGCGGCTGGCGGTGGAGGTGCAGGTGCCGAATGAGCTGCACGGCGTGCACCTGCCGGCGATGGCACTGCAGACGCTGGTGGAGAACGCGATCAAGCACGGCCTGGAACCCAAGCCCGGCGGTGGCACGATCTGGATCCTGGCGCGTGGCTTCGATGACCACGTAACGGTGACCGTGGCTGACGATGGCCTCGGCTTCGGCCAGGGCACCAGTGGCACCGGCATCGGACTGAAGAACCTGCGCGAGCGCCTGCGCCTGACCTGTGGCGAGCAGGCCGGCGTGGCGATCGTTGCCAACTTCCCCAGCGGTGTGGCCGCGACCATGACCCTGCCGCAGACACACAAGGAGCGCAGCCATGCCGCTTGAAGCCCTCATTGCCGAAGACGAGGAACTGCTGCGGCAGTCACTGGTGGAACAGCTGCGCCGGTTGTGGCCGGAGCTGAAGCTGGTGGCCGAGTGCGAGGACGGCGCCAGTGCGCTGGAGCAGCTGGCCGAGACGCAGCCGGACATCGCTTTCCTCGATATCCGCATGCCTGGCATCAGTGGCATCGAAGTCGCGCGTTCGCTGTCCGAGCTGAGCCCGCGCACCCAGGTGGTGTTCGTCACCGCCTACGACCAGTACGCCATCGACGCGTTCGAGCAGGGCGCGATGGATTACCTGCTGAAGCCGGTCAGTGACGAACGCCTGCTGGCGACGCGTGAGCGCATCCTGTCGCGGCTGCCATCGACGCGTCAGGATGACGCCGTGCTTGAACGCCTGCTGCAGCGGCTGGGTCCATCGCAGGGTGCTGCCGAACGCCCCCCGCTGGCCTGGATCACAGCCAGCAACGGCCGCGAGACGCAGCTGATCATGCTGGAGGACGTTGCTTATTTTCGTGCCGACAACAAGTACACCACCGTGGTGACCGCGGCCGGTGAGAGCCTGCTGCGCACGCCGTTGCGCGAGCTGCTGGAAGTGCTCGACCCGCAGCACTTCCGCCAGATCCACCGGTCGACCATCGTCAACATGAAGGCGGTGGCGGCGGTCAGTCGCGACGATACCGGACGCGGTGTGCTGCGGCTGCGAGGTCGCACGGAAACGCTGGTGGTCAGCCAACCGTTCATGAGCCTGTTCCGCGGCATGTGATCCACCCAGGCCGCTGAAAGAACAATGCCACCGTGATCGCGCAGGGTGGCATTGTGGGTCCCCCCGCTTTCCTCAAGGGTCAGTAGGCAGGCTGCAGTGTCAGGTCGTGGTGGTGCTCGTTCTCGCCCACGTGGTTGAGGCGGCCGACCAGTTCGGAGTGCTGCTTCATGCGACCGATCTCGGTCATGATGCGGATGTCCTCGTGGCGCAGTTCGCGCTTGGCGGTGACCGCCTGCTTGTAATCGAGTACTTCCGGGTAATGCTCGGCCAGGTCCAGTGCTTCGGCCACGTGCTCGACACTGTCGGCCTTGGAGCTGATGCGGGCGCGGCTGTTGAACGCCTTCATCCAGCGTTCGAAACCGGCGGTGCGGTCGAACATGTTGGCCATGAACCAGATCACGAACAGGATCGAGATCCATGAACCGAACACGACGACCACGCGGGTGAAGGTGATGTGGTAGTCGTCGCGCCACAGGTAGTTGGTGATCAGGCCGAGGATCAGCAGCGAGGCCGCCTGCCAGCCGACGATCGAGGCGATCAGCCACTGGCACTTGGCCTGGGCCAGCACAGCCACTTCATCGCGGATCTGCTGCTCGCTGAGGCTGCGCCAGTGCGCGACCTGTTTTTCGAACGGGCTGCTGTAGAGCTCGTTGTCGCGAAGCAGTAGTCCCAAACCCTTGAACAAAGCAATCATGGCTGGCTCCTTGTGGAACGTGCGTCGATCAGCATTGGACGGTGTGGCGGGTTCAGTTCTAGCACTTCCAGCGAGCCGTGCAATGGGCGCAATGCCTAGCGGCGTAAGGGTTTTGTCTGAATGGGTGAATGTTGGTGCGCTGCAGCATCGCGGCCGCAGCCTGCGACAGGATGTCGCAGGGTGAAATGTGCTGCGGCCGCACATGAAACCGTGGCTGAGCGCGGAGACTCGCCGCCGGCGTCGTGATCGCCCAGAATCGGGGCCGACCGCGCAACGCGCGGCCGTACTTCCGCCGTTCCTGGACCTGTGATGCCGGCTCTGCTGCAGCGACTTTCCCGCCCCGTCACCGCGCCGATCCGGCGCTGGGTGCTGGAGGCCTTCCCCCGTGGCCAGAGCGGCATTGATTACGACCACCCCCTGGGTGACCCGGGCTGGTTCGGCCCCGACAGCGTCACCTGGCGGCTGCATGCGGAATTTCCGTCGATGCTGGCCGGCGGGTTGTGCGCGCTGATGCTGCAGACCCTGCACCCGCGCGCGCTGGCCGGGGTCTACGACCACTCCAATTTCCGCCAGGACCTGGTGGGGCGCCTGCGCCGCACCACCGCCTTCGTTGCCGGCACCAGCTATGCGCCCAGCGGCGAGGTGGAAGCGCTGGTGGCCAAGGTGCGCCGCATCCACGCGCAGATCCGTGGCCAGACCGCGCAGGGCGAGCCGTACGCCGCCGATGATCCGCAACTGCTGACCTGGGTGCACGTGACCGAGGCCTTCGGTTTCCTGCAGGGCTTCCGCCGCTACGGGCGCGGGGTGCCGGAGCACATCGCCGATCGCTACTACGACGAGTACCGCTGCGTGGCCGAGGCGCTGGGCGCGGTGGATGTGCCGCGCAGTGAAGCCGAGGTGGCGGCGTACTTCTGCGCACGGCAACCGGAGCTGCGTGTGGACGAGCGCTCGCGCGAAGTGCTGGAGGTGTTGTCCAGCGTGCGCCTGCCGGTACCGGTGCCGGGGCTGTCGCGCGAAGTGTTCCTTGGCGCGGGTGCGGCACTGCTGCCGGACTGGGCCGAGGGCATGCTGGAACGCACTGGCCGCCAGCGTGCGCAGGCCGCAGCCTCTGCGAAGCTGATGCAGGGCATGGCACCGTTGTTCCGCCGTGCGCTGCCCGATGGCCTGGCCAGTCGCGCCTGCACGCGCATGGGCGTGCCGGTGGACGTCCTGCGCGAGTGGCCCGAAATGCTCCGGTAGGTGCCAACCAAGGTCGGCCGCTACCGGAACGTGAAACGGGCGCCTTGCGGCGCCCGTTCCGTTACATCACCACACCTTGACCCGCTTGTCCGGGGCCAGGTACAGCTTCTGGCCTTCCTTCACTTCGAACGCCGGGTACCAGGCGTCGATGTTGCGCACGGTCAGTGCGCGGAACTGGCCCGGTGCATGCACATCGGTCAGCAGCGAATTGCGCAGCGCCTGCTCGCGGCTCTTGCTGCGCCAGGCCTGGGCGAAGCCGAGGAAGAAGCGCTGGTCCGGGGTGAAGCCTTCCAGGGTCTGGCCCGGCTTGCCCTGCAGCGACAGCTGGTAGGCGTCGTAGGCGGTGCCCAGGCCGGCCACGTCGGCGATGTTCTCGCCCAGGGTCAGCTTGCCGTTCACATGCACGCCCGGGAACGGCTCGTAGCTGCTGAACTGCGCGGCCAGCGCATCGCCAGCAGCGTTGAACTGCTTCAGGTCCTCGGCGGTCCACCAGTTGTGCAGTTTGCCGGTTTCATCGAACAGCGCACCGGCGTTGTCGAAGCCGTGGCTGATCTCATGGCCGATCACCGCGCCGATCGCACCGTAGTTCACCGCGTCGTCGGCAGCGCCGTCGAAGAACGGCGGCTGCAGGATCGCCGCAGGGAACACCAGGCGGTTCTCCAGCGGCACGTTCATCGCATTGATGGTCTGCGGCAACATCGCCCACTCGCTGTGGTCGACCGGCTTGCCCAGCTTGGCGATGTTGCGCTGGTACTCGAACAGCTCGGCGCGCTGTGCATTGCCCAGCGCGTCATCGCGGCGGATCTCCAGGCCGGTGTAGTCGCGCCACTTCTCCGGGTAGCCCATGCCCACGGTCAGGCCGGCCACCTTGGCCTTGGCATGTGCCTTGGTCTGCGGCGACATCCACGACAGTGCATCGATGCGCTTGGCGAAGGCGGCGATGATGTTCTTCGCCATCTCGTCTGCGCGCTCCTTGGTCTTCGCGTCGAAGTGCTTCTCGACGTAGCGCTTGCCGATGGCTTCGCCGACGGCATGGTTGGCATCATCCACGGCGCGCTTCCAGCGGTCGCTCTGCTGCGGTGTGCCGCTCAGCGCGGTGCCATGGAAGGCGAAGCGGGCATCGGCGAACTTCTTCGGCAGGTAGGCGGCGGCACGGTCCAGTGCGTGGAAGGCCAGGTAGTCCTTCCAGGCGTCCAGCGGCTCGGTGGCGACCAGCTTGGACAGGCCGGCCACGGCCTTGGGCTGCCACACGATGAAGTCCTGCTGGTCGCCCAGCGCGGCGGCATCAAGGAAGGCGTTCCAGTCCATGCCCGGTGCCTTGGCGTTGAAGTCGGCCTGGGTCCACGGGTTGGCACCCTTGGTCACGTCGTTGGTTTCTTCCTGGGTGGCATGCGCCTGCGCGATCTTCGTTTCCAGCGCGAGGATGCGCTGTGCCTTGCCGGCCGGGTCGGCCACGCCGGCCAGTTGCAGCATCTGTGCGATGTAGGCCTGGTACTGCTTGCGCAGCTCGGCCATGCGGCCGCCGCCCAGGTAGAAGTCGCGGTCGGGCATGCCCAGGCCACCCTGCACGAGGTACGGCGCGGTGCGGTCCGGCTGCAGCATGTCCACCGACACCCACAGGCCGAACAGGCGGTCGGTGTAGAAGTTGGTGGCGTTGAGCAGGTCGACGTCGGCGCGCATGTCGCCGCCGAGGGTGCGGGCCAGGCCGGCCTTGTCGGCGATCGCATCGATGGCCTTCAGCTGCGGCTGCACCGGGGCGATGCCATGCTGCTCGATGCCGGCTTCATCCATGTAGGCGGCGTAGTAGTCGCCAATCAGCTTGTCGTCACCGCTGGCCTGCGCATTGCCGGCCGCGCCTTCGAGGATGGCGCGGGTGTCGGCCAGGGTCTTTTCGGCGATGACGTTGAAGCTGCCGAAGCGCGAACGGTCGGCCGGGATCTCGGTGTTCTTCACCCAGGCGCCGTTGGCGAAGCCGAAGAAGTCATCGCCGGCGGCGATGCTGCGGTCCATGCCGCTGGCATCGAAGCCGAAGCTGCCCAGCATCGGCTTGGCCGCAGCGGGGGCGGCCTCGGCGGGCTTGGCGGTGCCAGCGGCCGGATCGGCCGGACGGTCGCAGGCAGCCAGGGACAGGCTGGCAACGATGGCCAGTGCCAGGGTGGGACGGCGCAGCTTGGACATGGACTTCTCTTGCAGCGGAAAACCCCAAGTCTAATCCGCCGCGGCCCGGCTGGCCGTCCCTGTGGCTGGCCGGTCCTGTGCAGGATCTGGCTGAACGCGCCCAAGCGATCTTCACGCCGTCACCGGGGTGGTGCATGCTGGGCCCTGGAGCCCTGCGCGGACACGGGGAGGTGGCCATGCAGGACGGGGTCAGGCGTCAAGAATGGCGTTCGCCGGCCGTTGAGGTCGGGGATGTGGAGGATTCGTTCGCGCATGAAGCCAGCCGACTGCACAAGGAAGATCGACCGATGCCCGCGTTGAAGCGGGCGTTGGCCCGTCCGTTGCGCGCCATCACCTGGGGCGGCGTGCTGCTTGGCCTGTTGCTGGTGGCCGGATTGGCCACCATGCTGGCCAACGACCATCACCGTCGCCTGGAGGCCGCGCAGCGGCAGAGCCGGGCGCTGGCGGTGGGCAGCGAGCGCCTGCTGGCGCTGGAGCTGCGCAACCTGGAGCGGGCGATGTCCGGCATCGCCGCCGATGCCGCTGAACTGTTCCGCACCGTGCCGTCACAGGCGCCGGCACTGCTGGATGCCGCCATCGGTGGCGTGCTGCGCCGCCACGCTGAACTGCACAGCATCGTGGTGCTGGACAGCCACGGGCGCGCGCTGACCGCCGGCCGCGGCGACCTGCAGCTGCCGCTGTGGACCGACCCGCTGCGCCGCGGGCAGGGCAGCGCGATGTACATCGGGCCGCCGCAGCGGGCCAACGATGGTGGCTGGGTGGTGCCGCTGGCACTGCCGATGGCCGGTGAACGCTGGCTGTTGGCGCGGCTGCGCTGTGGTGAACTGCAGCGCATCGCCGGTGGCCTGGATGTGGGGCCCAACGGGCTGGTCTCGATCACCGATGCCGAGGGTTACATGCTGGCGCGCGTGCCCGATCCGCATGGCACCGTCGGTCGCCGCTACGACCTGCCGCGGCGTGACCTGCTCGGCAAGCAGGCGGTGGTCGAGCTCGGCAGCCTGCCCGGCGTGGTCGATGGTGTGCCGCGCATCACCACCATCAGCACGCTCGACCGCAGTCCGCTGGCGGTGCAGATCGGCCTGGCCGATGAAGACGTGCTGGCGCCATGGTGGCCCTACCTGCAGGCGTCGGTGGTGATTGTGCTGGCCTACATCGCGGTGCTGCTGGTGCTGCTGTACGCGGTGCGCCGTACGACCCGGCGCCAGCAATCGATGGCCGAGGAACTGAAGGCGGGCCATGCCGAGCTGCGCCTGGCCCATCAGGTCGGGCGTGTCTGTACTTGGTACGTGGACGAGGATGCCGCGCTGCTGCGCTGGTCACCGCTGGCACGCGAGATCTTCGGTGTGCAGACCGATGCGCTGCCGGTAGCCGATTTCTTCGCACGCGTGCATCGCGATGATGCCGCGCGCCTGCAGCAGGCCTTTGACCAGGCCTTCGCCGGTGGTGCAGTGCTCGACCAGGTGTTCCGCCTGGTGCTGCCCGGTGGTGAAGTGCGCTGGGTGGGTGCGCGCGGGCAACGGGTGGAGGTGGCCGACAGCGAGCGCCGCATGATCGGCGCGCTGACCGACCTGAGCGAGCGCTACCAGGCGCGCGAGCAGATGAGCGAAGTGGAACGCCGCTTCCGCCTGCTGTTTGATCGCAACCCGGCGCCATTCTGGGTGTTCGACCCGGATACGCTGCGCTTCATCGAGGTCAACGACGCCGCGGTGCGCCAGTACGGCTACAGCCGCGAGGAATTCCTGGCGATGAGCATCCTCGACATCCGCCCGCGCGAGGGCTGGGACGAGGTGAAGGGGGCGATCGCCAAGGCCCGCGTTGGCGAGCTGCAGGATGCGGCCGTGCGGCTGCATCGGCGCAAGGACGGCAGCGTGTTCGAAGTGCGCGCGCACCTGTCCAAGCTCGATTTCGATGGCCAGCCGGCGTGCCTGGTGCTGGCCGAGGATGTCAGCGAACGGCTGGCCTACGAGCGTGACCTGGCCTACCAGGCGCGGCACAACCCGGCCACCGGCCTGCTCAACGTGCGTGCATTGACCGAACAGCTGGACGAGCAGGACGAGGGTTACACCATCGCCTTCGTGCAGCTGCGGGGCCTGCAGCTGGTGGCCGATACGCTGGGCCGCGAGATCGGCGATGCCGTGCTGCAATCAATGGCGACCCGCTTGGGCGGGTTGGGCGCACGCTGCGGCACGCTGGCCTTCCAGCCGGCCGAGGACTTCGTGTTCGCCATCGGTGCCGAACACGATACCCAGCGCGTGCTGGACGACCTGCTGCAGATCGTGTCGGCGCCGATGCGCGGCAAGGATTCACTGCACCAGTTCGAGCCGCGCATCGGCGTGGCAGTGCACGTCGCCGGTGACGGCCACAGCGCCGAGCAGGTGATCGGCATGGCCGCGCAGGCCGCGCATGCGGCGCGTGCCGAGGGCAACGTGGTGGTCTGGTTCGACGCAGCGGTGACCACGCGGCTGGCCGACCGGCTGCGCCTGGCTGGGCGCATCCATGCGGCCATCGACAACGAATTCCAGCTGTATTTCCAGCCGATCCGGCATGCCAGCGATGGCAGCCCTGCGGCGTTGGAGGCGCTGCTGCGCTGGCCGCAGGCTGATGGCAGCTTCATCCCGCCCAATGAGTTCATCCAGCTGTGCGAGGAGACCGGGTTGATCCTGGCACTGGGCCGCTGGGTGATCCGCGCGGCAGCGAAGGCGCAGCGGCGGTTGGTCGAGGCCGGCTGGGGCGAGCTGCCGATTGCCGTCAACGTCTCGGCCGTGCAGTTCTTCAACAGCGACCTGGTGACCGAGTTCACCCGCGCCCAGCAGGAGTTCGGGTTGGCGCGGGGTGCGCTGCATGTGGAGCTGACCGAGAGCAGCCTGATGCGCAAGCCGGCGCAGGCGATGCAGACCATGCAGCGCCTGCACGAGCAGGGCATCAGCGTGTCGCTGGATGACTTCGGCACCGGCTATTCCAGCATGTCCTACCTGCAGCACCTGCCGCTGGACATCCTGAAGATTGATCGGAGCTTCGTGGCGGACGTGGAAACCAATCCGCGCAATGCCTCGATCTGCCGCGCGCTGCTGTCGCTGGGCCACAGCATGGGGCTGACCATCATCGCCGAGGGCGTGGAGACGCCGGGGCAGCTGGACTGGCTGGCAGCGCACGGCTGCGACCAGGTGCAGGGCTACCTGCTGGGGCGGCCGGCACCGCTGGAGCGGATCATCGATGCGCTGGATGAAGTCCCCGCCTGATCGGGTTTCGTATTTGCCGGCCAGCGGCCGGCACTACCGGTCTGGTAGTGCCGGCCGCTGGCCGGCAAACGCCAGACTCGGCTACACCCCGGTTTCCACCAGGTGATCGATGAAACTGCGCACCTTCGGTGCCAGGTGGCTGCGGCTGGTGTAGACCGCGAAGATGCCGATCGGCGCGGCCTCCCAGTCCGGCAGGATGCGCACCAGCCGGCCATCGGCCAATGCGTCCTGCAGCAGGAAGTCCGGCTGCAGGATCACGCCCATGCCTGCAATCGCCGCTTCGCGCAGCACGTCGCCGTTGTTGGCGTGCAGCAGGCTGCTCACCGCCACCTTCACTTCACCGCCGGGCCCCTGCAGTGGCCAGTTGTTGCCTGCGGCCCAATAGCTGTAGCTCAGGCAGGCGTGCGCCTGCAGTTCCTGCGGGGTCTGTGGCGTGCCACGCGCGGCCAGGTAGGACGGTGCGGCGCACAGGCTCACCCGCGATTCGCCCAGGCGGCGCGCGATCAGCGTCGGGCTGGGTTCGCGGGTGATGCGGATGGCCACGTCGTAGCCTTCCTCGACCATGTCCACCAGTCGGTCGGACAGGGCCAGGTCGAGCTCCACCTGCGGGAAGCGCTGGCGGTAGCTGGCCAGCAACGGGCCGAGGCGGGCGATGCCCCAGCTGACCGGTGCGTTGATGCGCAGCGTGCCCGAAGGCTCCAGCGCCTGCGCGCCGATGCTGGCTTCCAGCGCGTCGAACTCGGCCAGCAGGCGCACGCACTGGGCGTAATAGGCAGCACCGGCGCTGGTGGGGCTCACCCGGCGCGTGGTGCGGTGAAGCAGGCGGGTGGACAGGCGCTTTTCCAGCGCGGCGACCTGGCGGGTCACCCCGGCAGTGGACATGTCCAAGGCCTGGGCGGCGGCACTGAAGCCGTTGCGTTCGACCACCGCCACGAACACGCGCATCGCCTCGAGGGTGTCCATTGTTGCGCCTTTTGAAATAAATACGGTCAAACGATCGTATTTATCGGTCCGTGAAGGCGCAATAACCTGTGCCTACTCCCTTCGAGGTGTCTCCCATGCACACCCCCTCCGCTCCTGTTTCTCCGCTGGCCCCATATGGTGCCACCCTGCTGCGCCTGGCCCTGGGCGTGCTGTTCCTGGTCCACGCGCTGACCAAGCTGCTGGTCTTCACCCCTGCCGGTACCGCCGCCTTCTTCGAATCGCTGGGCCTGCCCGGCGTGTTGGGCTACCTCACCATCGCCGTCGAGCTGGCGATCACCGCTGCGCTGCTGCTGGGCATCTACGCGCGTTGGGTCGGCCTGGTCGGCGTGCCGCTGCTGCTGGGCACCATCGTCACCGTGCACGGCGCCAACGGCTTCAGCTTCGCCAACGCGGGCGGCGGCTGGGAATATCCGGCGTTCTGGGCGTTGGCACTGGTGGTGCTGTTCCTGGTCGGCGACGGCAAGTGGACCCTGCGTTCGCGCTGATCGCCGCCTGATCCTGCATTTGGAGAATTCCATGACCCGTCTGCCTTCGCTGTACATCTCCCATGGCTCGCCGATGACCGCCCTGCATCCGGGCCAGGTCGGCGTGCGCCTGGCCGAGCTGGCGCAGGATCTGCCGACTCCGCGCGCCATCGTGATGGCCTCGGCGCACTGGCTGGGCCGGCAGCCGCTGGTCGGCGCGCATCCGCAGCCGCCGACCATCCACGACTTTGGTGGCTTCCCGCGCGCGCTGTTTGAACTGCAGTACCCGGCACCGGGTGATCCGGCGCTGGCCGAAGAGGTGGCCGGCCGCATCGCCGCCGCCGGGCTGCCGGTGGCCATCGACCCGCAGCGTGGCCTCGACCATGGCGCGTGGGTGCCGCTGCGCCTGCTGCGCCCGCAGGCCGATATCCCGGTGGTGCCGCTGTCGATCCAGCCGTTGCTCGGCCCCGAGCACCAGTTCGCGCTGGGTCGCGCGCTGGCGCCGCTGCGCGGGCAGGGCGTGCTGCTGGTCGGCTCGGGCAGCATCACCCACAACCTGCACGACTGGGGTGACTACCAGGACGGCAAGGAAGCGCCGTATGTGCGCCCCTTCATCGAGTGGGTGGAGCAGCGGCTGGCTGCCGACGACCGCCCGGCCCTGCTCGACTATCGCCGGCAGGCACCGTTCGCCGAGCGCGCGCATCCGACCGACGAACACCTGCTGCCGCTGTTCTTCGCGATGGGCGCGGCGGGCGAGGGCGGCTTCGGTGCACGTCGCATCGATGCCGGCATCGACGCCGGCTTCCTGGCCATGGACCTGTACCGCTTCGACGGGGCGGCATGAGCCGGGGCTGACGCCGGGCCATCCCCGTCGTCGCGCCTGCAGCCGCATGTGGTAGTTTTTTCCGGGTTTCCGGCGCTGGCTCCCGAGCCTCCCCACGCGCCGCTTCCTGGAAGAAGCATGCATACCATTGAAGTCGTCCTGGCGATGCTGGTGGCCGTTGTCGCCAGCGGCTACCTGGTTCGCGTCCTGCCGTTCTCGTTGCCGCTGCCACTGGTACAGATCGGCCTGGGCGCGGTCATCGCCGGGGTGTTCAACCGCGGCCACGCGCTGGAGCCGGAAGTGTTCTTCCTGCTGTTCCTGCCGCCGCTGCTGTTCCTTGATGGCTGGCGCATTCCCAAGCAGGGCCTGTTCCGCGACAAGGGCGCGATCCTCGAGCTGGCGTTCGGCCTGGTGGTGTTCACCGTCATCGGCGCCGGCTTCCTGATCCACTGGCTGATTCCGGTGATGCCGCTGGCGGTGTGCTTTGCACTGGCGGCGATCGTGTCGCCCACCGATCCGGTGGCGGTCGGTGCGATCGCCTCCAAGGCGCCGATCCCCAAGCGCCTGATGCACATCCTGGAAGGCGAGTCGCTGCTGAACGATGCATCGGGCCTGGTCTGCTTCCGCTTCGCGGTGGCGGCGGTGATGACCGGCACCTTTTCGCTGGCCACGGCGTCGCTGACCTTCGTGTGGGTGGCGGTGGCCGGCCTGGCGGTGGGCGTGGCGGTCACTTTGGGTGTGTCCACGTTCCAGCGCTGGCTGTGGCGCCGCTTCGGTGAAGAGCCCGGCGCGGCGATGCTGGTCAACCTGCTCATTCCGTTCGCGGCCTACCTGCTTGCCGAAGAGATCCATGCCTCGGGCATCCTCGCCGCGGTCGCCGCCGGCATCGCGATGAGCTATGTCGAGCTGACCGGCCGTGTCTCCGGCAGCATGCGCGTGCAGCGCGCCGGGGTCTGGAACATGCTGCAGTTCAGCTTCAACGGCATCATGTTCGTGCTGCTGGGCGAGCAGCTGCCGGGCATCGTCGAGCGCGCCACCACCACCATGAACGAGAGCGGCCACCAGAGTGCGTGGTGGCTGCTGGTGTACGTGGTGGTGATCAACCTGGCGCTGGTGGTGCTGCGCCTGTTGTGGGTGTGGCTGTCGCTGCGCTGGAACCTGCTGCGCGCGCGGCGCCGAGGCCTGGAGCGCGGCGAGGCGCCGAACTGGCGCATCGTGGTGGCGACCTCGGTGGCCGGCGTGCGCGGTGCGATCACGCTGGCGGGTGTGTTGACCCTGCCGCTGTTCCTGCCCGATGGCAGTGCGTTCCCGGCGCGTGACCTGGTGATCTTCCTGGCCGCGTCGGTGATCCTGTTCTCGCTGCTGGGCGCCAGCATCGCGCTGCCACAGCTGCTGAAGGGCCTGCAGCTGCCGGCCGATTCGGGCGAACGCAAGGAAGAGGACCTGGCGCGCCGGCTGTCGTCGAAGGCTGCGCTGGCCGGGGTCGAGCGCATGCGCCAGCAGCTGGTGATGAACCAGAACACCGAGAACGTGCAGCTGTACAACGACGCTGCGTCGCGGGTGAGCCTGCTGTACCAGCGCCACCTGGAGCGCGACAGCGAGGGGCCCGACGTGGACCCGGAGAAGGTGCGGCGCATGGAAATGGGCTACCGCCAGCTGCGCAGCGCCGGCCTCAATGCCGAGCGCGAGGAGCTGTTCCGGTTGACCCGGCGCGGGGTGATCTCCGATGAGATCTCGCGGCGCCTGATCCGCAACCTGGACCTGCTGGAGTCGCGCAAGCGCGAATGATGCCCGGGCCGGGCCCTGCTGGCGCCGATGCGGATCCGGCCTTGGAATGTAGAGCCGAGCCTATGCTCGGCTGCTCTTGCTTCAGGCGTCATGAACCCGGAACGAAAAGCAGCCGAGCATGGGCTCGGCTCTACATGCCGGTGCTGCTTACTCCGGCTTCTGGTCCAGGAAATACGCCTCGACCTTGCCCTTGACCTTGATGGTCATCGGGTTGCCGCGGCGGTCGCGGGCCTTGCCGGCCTGCACGCGGATCCAGCCTTCGCTGACCGAGTATTCCTCGACGTTGTCGCGCTCGACGTCGTTGAAACGCACGCCGACGCCGCGCTCCAGCGCCTGCGCATCGTGGAAGGGGCTGGCCGGGTTGATCGCCAGGTGGTCGGGAGGGGTATCGCTCATCGCTTCATTCACAGTGACGGCCACCAAGGCCGGCTTCAGCGGCACAGGATAAACCGTAGAATGCCGGCCTGCCCCAGAGGAAGCTCCGCCATGCCCGACAACAGCGACTATTTCGACTTCGAGGAAGACATCCACGACTTCGACGAAGATGGCTTCGAGGCGCGGGTCTGGAACCTGCTGGTGCTGATCAACCCGGGCGACGAGGAACTGGCCCTGCAGCAGTTCAACCGCTGGCGCGAGCATCTGGCCGAGGACGGGCAGCCGCTGGAAGCGGACAGCGACTGGCTGCCGGCGCTGTTCACGGCCATTGCCTGGCAGTCCGGTTTCGAGGTTGAACGTGATGACCTGGAATCGCTGCAGTCGGCGGTGAACGAGCTGTCGGCGCGCTTCAACCTGCAGCTGGACTGGGGCGGCGACCTGGACGACGAGGACTTCGCTGAAGGCCTGGACGGTGTGCAGCTGATGTCCACCGCCTTCGACCGCCTGCGCGAGCACAACTACACGCTGTGGAGCGTGGATGCAGGCAGCGACGGCTTCACCGGCGTAATGGCGCTGACCCGCGACGACGACGCGATGCTGGCGCTGTGCTCGCTGCTGAACGTGGAAATCCGGCTGGGCAGCGACCCGTTCTGAGCGATGCCGATCCGCCCGGCACGACCCGGCGGGGACGATCTGCTGGGCGCGGCCTGATGGGTTGATCCGCTGGAGACGACCCGACGGGGTAGAGTCGACTGTTAGTCGACTATCGCGCGCAGCGCGGGGTTCTCGCGGCCGGATGGGAGAGCAGTCGACTGACAGTCGACTCTACCCAGTCGGTGCCGGTTGGTGTCCGGCGAACCCGCGACGTGGCCTACGGCCGGTACTGCGCCCTGGCGTTGGCAATCACCGCTTTGACCAGGTCACGGTTGGTGTGCCGGGAAATGGCCCGCGCGCCGAGCGCGATCGCCTGTGCACGCAGCTCGGAAGTGACATCGTAGTGGGCACCGCTGGCCTTGTTCTGGAAGGCACGTGGTGGAATGCCGAGCTGCGCCGCCATCGCGTGCAGCTCGGGCAGGGTGTCGGCCATCAGGTGCGCCCAGCGCTGTCCGCGCCAGGGATGCACCGCGTCATCGACGTAGACCGTCACCGCCGCGGCCGGTTCAGGCCTGCGGCTTGCTGTCGCTGTCAGCGGCCGGGGTGGCCTCGGCATCGGCAGCAGCTTCAACCACGTCACCTTCGGCGGCCTCGGCGGCTTCGCCTTCCTCGCCTTCAGCAGCGTCGACGCCTTCGAACTCGGCGACCAGCTTGTCGAGGTACTCGTCAGCGGTCTGGCCGGACTCTTCGGCCAGGGTGTCCAGCAGCTTCTGCAGCAGTTCGGAATACTCCAGGTTGACCTTGCGGCCTTCCTTCTCCTGCACGTTGGACAGGTGCTTGAGCATGGCCAGCATCGGCACCGGGTTCTCGGCGTTGCCCATGGTCTGGCCGCCGATGGCCAGCAGCCACTCACGGCCCTGCAGGCCGATGGCCGCAACCACCTGGCCGTCTTCGTTGGTCAGCACGGCATGGTTCTGCACCTGCTGCTGGGCGTTCAGGCGCAGGAACGGACGCTTGGCCTGCTGCTTCTTGCGCTTGTCGCGCTTGGCCTTGGAGTTCTGGGACATGGGGTGGGGTCACCTGGAAACGGAAAGACCGCCATTGTAGCGGGTGCTGCAGGGTGCGCTCGCCGGGCATGGCTTTGGTGGGTGCGGACCTTGGTCCGCACGCTCTGTGCCCGATGTGCGGACCAGGGTCCGCACCTACCAATTACTTTGCCGGCCCCTGCGCCGCCTGCACGTCCGGGTCGACGGTCGGCGCCGACAGCCCCACCTGCGGGCCGGCACCGGCCAGGGCGGCCTCCTCGGCGGCCTGGGTCATTACTACGATGCTGATGCGGCGGTTGATCGGGTTCTGCGGGTCGGCCTTGTCGAACAGCACCGACGAGGACAGGCCGACCACGCGGGTGATCTTGCTGTCATCGAGGCCGCCATCGATCAGCGCGCGGCGTGCGGCATTGGCACGGTCGGCGCTCAGTTCCCAGTTGCCGTAGCCGCGCGCAGTGGAATAGGCGGTGATGTCGGTGTGGCCGGTGAGGCTGATCCGGTTCGGCACATGGTTCAGGTATTCGGCCAGCTCGTGCAGGATCTGCTGCGTGTACGGCTTCAGCGTGGCACTGCCAAGGTCGAACATCGGCCGGTTCTGCTTGTCCACGATCTGGATGCGCAGGCCCTCCGGTGTCAGGTCCAGCAGCAGCTGGTCCTTGAACGGTTCCAGCGCCTGGCTCTTGCTGATCGCTTCCTGCAGCTCCTTCATCAGCTGTTCCAGCTGCTGCTTGTCGCGCTGCTGCTGGTCCACCGGCTGTGGCACGGCTTCCTTCTGGTTCTGGAAGGGGTCGTTGCTGTTGCCACGCGAGATGTCGGTGGCACCGCCCAGCTTGATCATCGAAGTACTGGCGCCGCCCGGGCCGGCCATGCCGGGCGCCGGCGTGGCGTTCTGGCCACTCAACGGGCTGGGGTTGCGGAAGTACTCGGAAATGGCGGCACGGTCGTTCTTGTTGGTGGTGGCCATCAGCCACAGCACCAGGAAGAAGGCCATCATCGCGGTCACGAAGTCGGCGTAGGCCACCTTCCACGAACCGCCGTGGTGGGCGGCGTGGCCGGCCTTCTTGACCCGGCGGACGATGACGGTGGGCTTGTTCTCAGCCATGGCTTACTTGACCGTCTTCAGGTGCTGCTCGAAATCTGAGAAGGCCGGGCGCACGTTCGACGGCAACGTCTTGCGGGCGAATTCCAGCGCGATCTTCGGGTTGTAGCCGCGCAGGCAGGCCAGCAGGGCGGTCTTCACCGATTCGTAGATGCGGCTGTCCTGTTCGGCGCGGGCTTCCATCGCCGCCGCCATCGGGCCGACGAAACCGTAGCCCAGCAGGATGCCGAGGAAGGTGCCGACCAGCGCACCGGCCACGTGGCCGCCCACTTCGACGATGTCGCCGCCGATCGAGCCCATGGTGATGACGATGCCCAGCACCGCCGCCACGATGCCGAAACCGGGAAGTCCGTCGGCGACCTTGGTCAGCACCTGCGACGGCGCCATGGCTTCGGCGTGGTGCTTTTCCAGCTCCAGTTCCAGCAGCGGTTCCAGCTCGTGCGGCTCGATGTTGCTGCCGATCATCAGGCGCAGGCAGTCGGTGATGAAGTCGATCAGGTGGTGGTCGGCCTGCACCTTGGGGTAGTTGCCGAACAGCGCGCTCTCGGCTGGGCGCTCGACATGGTCTTCCAGTGCCATGAAGCCTTCGCGGCGCGCCTTGTTCAGCAGTTCATAGAGCAGGCTGAGCACATCGATGTAGTCCTGCTGCTTGTAACGTGGGCCCTTGAACACGCCCACCATCGCCTGCAGGGTCTGCTTGACCGTCTTGGCGGGGGTGCCGACCAGGAAGGCGCCGAGTGCGGCGCCGCCGATGATGACCAGTTCGTAGGGTTGCCAGAGGGCACCCAGGCGGCCGTGGGCACCGAGGTAGCCCCCGATCACGCTGATGATGACGACCAGGAATCCAACGATGATGAGCATGGCGCGACGCAAGGAGAGGGGATATCTCCTTGTCGGCCCGTCGCCTGGTTTTCTGAAGAGGGAATTCTGTGAAATCGGTCAGCGGGGTATTTCAGCCCGCCACGCCGGCCTCGGCACCGCCACGCTGCAGTGGATCGGGCCAGGGCTCGCCATTGCCGGTGAACGAAAGTGAGACGGAGTTCAGGCAGTGGCGCTCGTAGGTGGGCGGCGGACCGTCCGGGAATACGTGGCCGAGGTGGCTGCCGCAGCGCGCGCAGGTGATCTCGGTGCGCACCATGCCGTGGCTGGTATCGCGGATCTCGCGCACGTGCGCCGGATCGAACGGGGCAAAGAAGCTGGGCCAGCCAGTGCCGGAATCGAACTTGGTACTGGAGCGGAACAGCGGCAGCGCACACAACCGGCAGCAGTAGACGCCCTCGCGCTTGTTGTCGAGGAACACCCCGCAGAACGGTGCTTCGGTGCCGTGCTGCAGCAGCACGCGGCGCTCCTCGCTGCTGAGGCCGGCGACCAGCGCCTCGGTCTGGGTGGCGGTGGGGGGCGTCAGATCGAAGGCAGTCATGGCGGCGCTCCGTGGGGTCGATGGCCTGGGGATGCCGGAAAACGTGGGGGTGCCGGCGCGCGCTTGCAAGTGTGATGGCCGTTCATGGGCGGCACACAGGTGCAGGCGCAAGGTGAATGCGATCCACGCCGGAGCGTGACATGAAACCGAGCCTTCCCCTGCTGTTGATGGGCCTGCTGCCCCTGGTTGCGCAGGCCCAGGTACCGACGTCGTCGAGCCCGACCGCCACCCGCAGTGCCACCACCGTGGCACCGCAACCGGTGGCACCTCCGCCACAGGCCGCCCGCCCGCAGCCGCAGGTGCTGCCGTCGCCGCAGCCGGCACAGCCGATCAAGTCCACCGGCCCTGCCCGGATCGCGCCGGCGCCGGTACCGAAGCCGGCCGACAAGGTCTATGACCGCAATGGCCGCATCGTGCCTGGCGTGCGCCCGGCCGGCCCGAACCGCGTGTTCGACTCGCGTACAGGCCGTTATTACGACAGCGTGCCGGCCGGTGATGGCCAGCAGATCAAGCGCTGACCTATGGGCCAAGCAAGGTTGGCAGCTCCTGCGCGTCGTGCGGGCTGAACGCACGAAAACAGCCTCTTGGCGATCACTGCTTTTTCGCCTGCGATTAACCGTTCCGGGACCACCGTGGCCCTGCGCCGGCATTCCGCCGCCGCATGTCCTTCGTCCACTGGATCGCGATCATGAAAAACCAGCAGAACCGTCATCCCGGCAAGGAACCGCAGGGCCGCAACCCGCAACAGCAGCAACAGCAGCAACAGATGGAGCCGCAGCAGTCGCACAAGGGCGGCAGGCAGCAGGAGCAGCGCTCGCAGAAGCATCCGCAGCAGCGCTGACGGTCGCCATGGCCGGGGTCAGAGCCCGTTGCACGGGATCCGACCCCCTTGCCGATTCCTGATCGGGGTCGGATCCCGCACAGCGGGCTCTGACCCCACCCCCGCAGCGGCCTCAGTCCGGAATCGGCAGGCTCAGCGTTTCCTTCACCTCTTCCATCACGATGTAGCTCTTCGACTCACGTACATGCGGCAGCGTCAGCAACGTGCTGCCGAGCAGCTTGCGGTAGGAGGCCATCTCGCTGATCCGCGCCTTCAGCAGGTAATCGAAGTCGCCCGACACCAGGTGGCACTCCAGCACGTTGGGCAGCTTCAGGGCCGCGCGGCGGAATTCCTCGAAGATGTCGCCGGACTTGTAGGCCAGGCTGATCTCCACGAATACCAGCAGGCTGGCCTTCACCGCCGCAGGGTCGAGATGGGCGTGGTAACCGGTGATCACCCCCTCGCGCTCCAGCCGGCGTACGCGCTCGGTGCATGGGGTGGTGGACAGGCCGACCCGCTCACCCAGTTCGGTGAAGGAAATACGGCCCTCGGCCTGCAGGATGCGCAGGATCTTGCGGTCGATCTTGTCCAGTTCGCGGGTCCGGGTGGCCATGGTCGTCAACCTCGGGGAGTGAATTGCAGGAGAACATCCTGCCGGTTGATTGAAAATCAGGCAAATCAACTGGTATCGGCTGTCTATACTTCCCCAATTATGGCCCCGGCACGCTCCAGTGCAGGGAATGATCGGGTTGGAGAAGTCCCATGCGAGTCCTAGTTCTCGGCAGCGGCGTGATCGGCACCACCAGTGCCTGGTACCTGCGACAGGCCGGGTTTGAAGTCACGGTCATCGACCGCCAACCCGGCCCGGCGCTGGAGACCAGCTTCGCCAATGCCGGCCAGCTGTCGTTCGGCTATACCTCGCCGTGGGCGGCGCCGGGCGTGCCGAAGAAGGCGATCGGCTGGCTGTTCGAGAAGCACGCGCCGCTGGCGATCCGGCCGGGCATGGACCTGGCCCAGTACCGCTGGCTGTGGCAGATGCTGCGCAACTGCACCCACGAGCGCTACGCGATCAACAAGGCGCGCATGGTGCGCATGTCCGAGTACAGCCGCGACTGCCTGAACGAGCTGCGCGCGCAGATCGGCATCGAATTCGAAGGCCGCGACCTGGGTACGACCCAGTTGTTCCGCACCCAGCAGCAGCTGGACGCCTCGGCGCAGGACATCGAGATCCTGGCCCAGTACGGCGTGCCGTACGAGGTGCTGGACCGCGCCGGCATCATCCAGGCCGAACCGGCCCTGGCCCACGTCGACGGCCTGGTCGGCGCGCTGCGCCTGCCGCGTGACCAGACCGGCGACTGCCAGCTGTTCACCCGCCGCCTGGCACAGATGTGCGTGGATGCCGGCGTCGAATTCCGCTTCGACCAGGACATCACCGGCCTGGAGTTCGATGGCGACCGCATCACCGGCGTGCGCATCGACGGCAAGCTGGAAACCGCCGACCGCTTCGTGGTCGCGCTCGGCAGCTACTCGCCAGCGCTGGTCGCGCCGCTGGGCATGCGTCTGCCGGTTTACCCGCTGAAGGGCTACTCGCTGACCCTGCCGATCACCGACCCGGCGATGGCACCGACCTCGACCATCCTCGATGAGAGCTACAAGGTGGCGGTAACCCGCTTCGACGACCGCATCCGCGTCGGTGGCATGGCCGAAGTGGCCGGCTTCGACCTGTCGCTGTCGCAGCGCCGCCGCGAGACGCTGGAGCTGGTGGTCAGCGACCTGTACCCGAAGGGCGGCGACCTGTCGCGCGCGCAGTTCTGGACCGGCCTACGCCCGGCCACGCCGGACGGCACGCCGGTGATCGGCGCCACGCCGTTCCGCAACCTGTACCTCAACACGGGCCACGGTACGCTGGGCTGGACCATGGCCTGCGGCTCGGGCCGCTACCTGGCCGACCTGATGAGCGCGCGCCAGCCGCAGATCAGCACCGAAGGTCTGGATATTTTCCGCTACGGCCAGTACGGTCACGCGCCGCAACACGAGAACCGCACATGCGTCCTGCCCGCGCGCTGATCGATCTGGGCGCTCTGCGCAGCAACTACCGGCTCGCCCGTGAACTGGGCGGTGGCAAGGCCCTGGCGATCATCAAGGCCGATGCCTATGGCCATGGCGCGGTGCGCTGTGCACAGGCGCTGGAAGACGAGGCCGATGGCTTCGGCGTGGCCACCATCGAAGAAGCGCTGGAATTGCGCCAGGCCGGCATCCGTGCGCCGATCCTGCTGCTGGAAGGCATCTTCGAACCCAGCGACATGGCGCTGGTGGCCGAGCATGATTTCTGGTTCGCCGTGGGTTCGCCGTGGCAGCTGGAGGCCGTCGCCGCCTTCGACAGCCCGCGTCCGTTGACGGTGTGGCTGAAGCTGGACAGCGGCATGCATCGTCTCGGCCTGGACGTGGACAGCTTCCGCGCCGCGCATGCGCGCCTGTCGGCGCTGCCGCAGGTCGAGCGCATCGTGCTGATGACCCACCTGGCACGTGCCGATGAGCTGGACAGCGAACGGACCCACGAGCAGGCCGCGACCTTTGCCCGTGCCATCGATGGCCTGGAAGGCGAGACCAGCGTGTGCAATTCGCCGGCGCTGCTGGGCTGGCCGGATGTGCGCAGCGACTGGGTGCGTCCGGGCCTGATGCTGTACGGCGCGAACCCGCTGCCGGAGGCCTCGGAGATCACCGCGCGCCTGCGCCCGGTGATGACGATGCAGTCCAAGGTGATCGCCGAGCGTTGGATCGAGGCCGGTGAGCCGGTCGGCTATGGCGCCCGCTTTGTCTCGAAGGCTCGCACGCGCGTTGGCGTGGTCGCGCTGGGTTACGCCGATGGTTACCCGCAGTTCGCGCCGAACGGTACGCCGGTGCTGATCGACGGCCACCCCGGTGCGCTGATCGGCCGCGTGTCGATGGACATGCTGACCGTGGACCTGACCGCGCATCTGCAGGCCGGTATCGGCAGCGTGGTGGAACTGTGGGGCAGTGCACCGACGCTGTCGGAGCTGGCGCCGCGCTGTGGCGTGAGTGCGTACCAGCTGCCCTGCGCGGTCAAGCGCGTGGCGAAGGTGTACGTGTAGAGCCGAGCCTACGCTCGGCTCCGGGAACGCGTGTCGACCAAGGTCGACACCTACCGGTGGGTCGCGTCGCCCGGCATTACCGCGCGGCGGTCGCCTGGCTGGCCAGCTGGCGCTTCACCCAGTCGTTGAGCAGGCGCTTTTCGTAGCGCAGCGGATCGCTGTCGGTCAGCAACCCACTGCCCTGCAGGTAGCCGGAGTCGCTAAGGCGTGCGTCGCCTTCGCTCACAATACGGCCATCGGCATCCTTCAACGTGTACTGCAGGGCGATGCGGGGCGGGTAGATATCACGCATCACGCGGATGTCGCGCCCACGCGGGCCGTGCCACGGCTCGTAGTCACCTGCACGCTTGATGTCCACCAGGGTGACATCGAGTGTCTGTCCGGGCTGCAGCGGTTTGGCGGCGGTGGTCTGCAGATAGCGCGCCAACTGCCGCACCCAGTCGCCGCGTTCGGCCTCGAAACGGTTGCCGCTCTGGCGGATCTCGGTGAATTTGGCCGGATCGTCCCACTTCACGCTGACCGGGCCATCGGCCTGCAGTGCGCGAGGGGCTTGCGGATCGGTGACAGTACGCGGCGCAGCGGTCGAGCTGCCCGCCACGAGGGCGCCTGCCAGCAGCAGCGCGGTAGCAAGTGAGCGTTTCATGACGGTCTCCTGCGTCCCCGAAAGGGGGGACGGTGTTGATCACAGAGTGAGTGTGATCCCGCTCCGGGGCAACGGCAATGACCGAATGCGTCATGCGCAAGGGTGGTTGCCGCCAATTCATCGTCGTCAACCCTGACTGACGGCGCTTGACGCTGTGAATACGCTCTTTGGAAGATGCTGTGCCTCCAATCCGGCCCGTACAGACGCCCTTGTCCACACTGCCGCCCCTAGTGGAGCGCCCACCGATGATGGTGCCGGCGCCCGAACCCGACCTGCATCATGGCGTGCTTGAGCGCATCAACGCCGGTTTCTGCGTGATCCAGGTGCTGTTCGAAGGCGACCGCGCGGTGGACTATCGTTTCATCGAGGTCAACGACGCCTTCGAGCGCCATACCGGCCTGAAGGACGCCCGGGGCCAGCGCATGACGGCGCTGGAGCCGAACCACGAACAGGACTGGTTCCGCATCTACGGCGAGGTCGCACGCAGCGGCCGGCCGGCGCAGTTCGAAATGGAAGCGCGTGCGCTGGGCCGCTCGTTCGCGGTCGACGCGGTGCGCGTGGGACGGCCGGGAGAAGACAAGGTCGGCATCCTGTTCTTCGACATCACCGCGCGCAAGCAGATGGAAGTGGAGCTGGGCGAAAGCGAAGCCCGCTTCAGCGCACTGGCCGATGGCCTGCCGATGCCGGTGTGGGTGCTCGACGAGCGCGGCCACGCCCGCTTCGTCAACAGCGCCTTCAGCGAGTTCTTCGGTGGCGACGAAACCCGCGTTCCGGAGGATGTCTGGCGCGGCCTGGTGCACCCGGACGATGCGTCCGTATTCGAGTACGAGCTGCAGGAAGCACTGAAGGCGCAGCGTTCGATGCATGCGCTGGTACGCGCGCGGCGCGCCGATGGCCAGTGGCGCTGGCTGGAGATGAACGCGCGCCCGCGCTTCTCGCGCATGGGCCGCTTCATCGGCCTGGCCGGCAGCAGTCCGGACGTGACCGAGCGCCGCGAGATCGAACTGGCACGCGAGGAACTGCTGCAGTCCGAGCGCGCCGCACGCAGTGCCGCCGAGAACATGGCGCGGCTGAAGGACGAATTCCTGGCCACGCTGTCGCACGAGCTGCGCACGCCGCTGACCACCATCCTCGGTTGGAGCGAACTGCTGCTGCAGCGGGTGGACAACACCAGCCCGCTGTACAAGGGCCTGAACGTCATCGCCAACAGCGCCGGCGCGCAGAAGCGGCTGATCTCGGACATGCTCGACCTCAGCAGCATGCTGCTGGGCAAGGTACAGCTGGAGGTGGAAGTGCTGGACCTGCGCACGCTGCTTGGCGAAGCCATCGGCGCGCAGGAACTGGTGGCCGAGGGCAAGGCGCTGGACGTGCACCTGCAGTTGCCCGAGCAGCCAAGCCCCGTGCTCGGCGATGCCACCCGCCTGCAGCAGGTGTTCTGGAACCTGCTGTCGAACGCAATCAAGTTCACCCCGGCCGAAGGCCGCATCGACGTGCAGCTGCAGGCCGACGGCAACCACTGGGTGATTACGGTGCGCGATACCGGTGATGGCATCGCACCGGAGTTCCTCAACCACCTGTTCAGCCGCTTCCGCCAGGCCGATGGCACCACCACGCGCCGCCATGGCGGCCTCGGCCTGGGCCTGGCGATCGTGCAGCAGCTGGTCGAACTGCATGGCGGCACCGTTGCCGCCGCCAGCGAAGGCCATGGCCACGGCGCCACGTTCACCGTGCGCCTGCCCCAGCACCTGCCGGATGCCGAGCGCCGGCCGCTGCGCGAAGTCATCAGCGGGCCGATCCTGGAGCCGGTGATCGTCGAGCCGTATCCGCTGCGGGGCATGCATGTGCTGGCGGTGGAAGACCAGCCGGAGGTGCTGGAATACCTGCGGCGCATGCTGGAAGAGCAGGGCGCCAGCGTGTCGGCGGCCAGTTCGGCCGGCGAGGCACTGGCACTGCTGGCCGACACCGGCCACCTGCAGTACCACGTGATGCTGACCGACATCGGCATGCCGGGCATGGATGGCTACGGGCTGGTGCGCACGCTGCGCGAGGACATGGGCGTGGATGCCTCGATGCTGCCTGCGGTGGCGGTGACCGCGCTGGCGCGTGCCGATGACCGCCGCCGTGCGTTGGCGTCGGGCTTCCAGGAGCATGTCGCCAAGCCTTACTCGGTGGCGCAGCTGGTGTCCGCCGTGCGCAAGGTGCAGGTACCGCGCGCCGACAGCGCGCTGCACTGAGCATTCACGGCCGATCGGCGACCCTGCAGGCAGGAGGTCGCCGATGTCCCGCACAGCTCCCCGAATCCATACCGACCCGGCGCAGATCGCGCGCCTGGAAGCCCTGCTGCCGCAGCTGGAAGGCGAAACGCAGGTGGAACTGACCCTGCACGATGGCCGGCGCCTGCTCGGCACGGTGGCGGTGAAGCCGACCGTGCAGCAGTACCGCAACGACGCCGGCGATGAAGGCAGCAACGGCCAGTTGAGGCTGGACGACTACGACACGCCGGTGCAGCAGCACCATGTGTGGCTGGATGAGATCGCCAGCGTCAACCGTCTGCCACCCAGGGCGCCTTGATCGGATGTAGAGCCGAGCCCACGCTCGGCTGCGCCGTTGCCCGAGCGTGGGCTCGGGCGCTACCGGTGCGTCAATGCTCGAACAACGTCGGCGTCGCCTCGAACCGCCGCGCATAGGCGCGTTCCTCCGCGACCCTGGCCACCTCGTCATCGGCCAGGTCCGGCGCACCATACACCGCGTAGGCCACGCTGCCGTCGGCGCCATGGCCGACCTGATGCAGCCGGTAGCGTGAGTGGCCGCCGCCGGTATCCTCGGGGTAGTGCACGGGCGGATGGCTGCCTTCCAGGTCCATTTCACTGTTGTCGACCACGCCACCGACGAACAAGGCTCGCATGCAGGTTCTCCTGGGTTTCCGGGGGGAGCCTCTACCCTGAACGTTCCAATGTTGCTGGCGGATCAAGGCCCCGTTCGGGTTTCGCAAAGCGGCCTGGCGGGGCCGGCCCGGCCAAGCCGGTACAATGGACGGCCCTCACGCTTGAAGTACCCGCGCCGATGGCCTCCAGCGACGACGCCCCCCTGCAGACCCTGTTCCTGCCGTTCTCCCAAGGCGCCCTGCGCTGGCCGGAGGGCCCGGTGGCCTTCCTGCGTGCCCGCGACGGCTGGCCGCTGCGCGAGGCCGCTGGCAACCGCGAGGTGCACTGCGAGCAGAGTTTTGCACCGTTCGCGCAGCCGCTGCAGCAGGCTGCGGGCTGGACCGTCAGCGGCCAGCTGGACGATGCCGCAGGCAGGGGCCGCTACCCGCTGGTGCTGGTGCTGCCGCCGCGCCAGCGCGAAGAAGCCCGTGCACTGTTCGCCCGCGCGCTGGCGCTGGTCGCCGACGGCGGTCGCATCGTTGCCTGCCAGTCCAACAACGAAGGCGCGCGCTCGGGCGAGGGCGACCTCAAGCAGTTGGCCGGCCTCGGTGGCAGCCTGACCAAGAACCATTGCCGCGTGTACTGGACCGCCCCGCTGCAGGGCCAGCACGATGCCGACCTGGCAAAGCGCTGGTCGGCGCTGGATGCGGTGCGCCCGATTGTCGGGGGCCGTTTCCTCAGCCGCCCGGGCGTGTTCGCCTGGGACCGCATCGATCCGGCGTCGGCGCTGCTGGCCGAGCACCTGCCGGCCGACCTGGCCGGGCGTGCCGCCGACCTCGGCGCGGGCTACGGCTACCTGTCGCGCGAGCTGCTGGAGCGTTGCCCGAAGATCACCGCGCTGGACCTGTACGAGGCCGAGCAGCGCGCGTTGGCGCTGGCCGAGCTGAACCTGGCGCCGCCGCCGCGCGCGCTGCCGCTGCGCTTCCTGTGGCAGGACGTCACCGCCGGCATCGAGCCGGGCTACGACGTCATCATCAGCAATCCGCCGTTCCATACGCCCTCGCGTGCCGACCGCCCGGACATCGGCCAGCGCTTCATCGCCGTGGCCGCGCAGGCGCTGCGCCCGGGCGGGCGCCTGTACGTGGTGGCCAACCGCCATCTGCCGTACGAGCACACCCTCAACGACAGCTTCGGTGCGGTGCGCGTGATTGCCGAGCGCGATGGCTTCAAGCTGGTCGAAGCGGTGAAGGGGAGGGGCCGGTGAAACTGGTCAAGCACATCGCCAACCTGGGCTACGGCAGCCGCAAGCAGGTGCAGTGGATGTTCCGCGAGGGACGCGTCACCGACGCCGAAGGCGAGGTGCTGTACGCCGACGACCAGGTGCCGCACGAGGCCATCCGTGTCGATGGCGAGCCGCTGGACCCGCCGGCCGGGTTGTCAATCGCGCTGCACAAGCCGGCCGGCTACACCTGCTCGACCAAGGACACCGGCCGCCTGATCTACGACCTGCTGCCGCCCCGTTTCCGCGACCGCGATCCGGTGCTGTCCACGGTCGGCCGCCTCGACCGCGACACCAGTGGCCTGCTGCTGCTGACCGACGACGGTGGCCTGCTGCACCGGATCATCTCGCCGAAGTCGAAGCTGCCCAAGGTCTACGAGGTGGAGCTGAGCGACGACCTGCGCGGCGACGAGGTGGCGCTGTTCGCCAGCGGTACGCTGATGCTGGAGTCCGAGAAGACGCCCCTGCTGCCGGCTGAACTGGAGGTGCTGGATGCGCGTTGTGCGCGCCTGGTGCTGCACGAAGGCCGCTACCATCAGGTACGCCGCATGTTCGCTGCCACCGGCAACCACGTGCAGGCCCTGCATCGCAGCCGCGTTGGCGGGCTGGACCTGCAGGGGCTGGACGAGGGGCAATGGCGGCAGCTCACTTCCACCGATCTGGATACGCTGTTCGCTCCATGACCCCCATCGCTGCGCTGCCGTTCCTCCCCGACGCCGTCATCTTCGACATGGACGGCCTGATGATCGACAGCGAGCGGGTCTCGCTGGCCTGCTGGAGCCAGGCCGCCGACGAGTTCGGACTGGGCCTGGACGAGGCAGTGTTCCTGCGCATGGTCGGCCTCGGTGACCGCGACACGCACGCGCTGCTGCGTGCGCAGGGCATCGAGGAGAGCGTGATCGAGGCGGTGGCCGCGCGCTGCCACGAGCTGTATGAAGCACGCACGCAGACCGGCCTGCCCTTGCGGCCGGGCATCCTGGAGCTGCTTGAACTGCTGAAGGCGCATGCGGTTCCGCGCGCGGTGGCGACCACCACGCGGCAGCCACGGGCCAACCGCAAGCTGGCGGCGGCCGGGCTGCTGCCGTATTTCGATGCGGTGATCACCAGTGGTGATGTTGCGCGGCCGAAGCCGGCGCCGGATATCTACCTGCTGGCGGCACAGCGGCTGGGGCAGGCGCCCGAGCGATGCCTGGCGCTGGAAGACTCCCCGGCCGGTACGCGCGCGGCGCTGGCCGCCGGCATGACCGTGATCCAGGTACCGGACCTGGTGCATCCGGATGAAGAGTTGCGTGCACTCGGCCACCGCATCGTTGGTTCGCTGGTGGACGCGCACGCGCTGCTGCTGCCGTTGTTGCCGAGGTAGCGGTGGGTGCCAATCGTCCCTGACGGTGGGGGTCAACTACCCCTGACGGTGGGTGCCAACCTTGGTTGGCACTCTTTACTACTGCCCTGGTGGGTGCCGACCGTTGGTCGGCACACCTGTCCCCATCACACCCGCCCGAACACCAGCGCGGCGTTGGTGCCACCGAAGCCGAAGCTGTTGGACATCACCGTATCCAGCTGCTGCTCGCGGCTTTCGCGCAGGATCGGGAAGCTCTCCACCTTCGGGTCCAGCTCGCCGATGTTGGCCGAACCAGCGACGAAGCCGTCGCGCATCATCAGCAGGCAGTAGATCGCCTCATGCACGCTGGCCGCGCCCAGCGAGTGGCCGGACAATGCCTTGGTCGACGACAGCGGCGGTACTGCATCGCCGAACACTTCGCGGATCGCGTTGAGCTCGGTGACATCGCCCAGCGGCGTCGAGGTGCCGTGGGTATTGAGGTAGTCCAGCGGGCGATCGACGCCCTGCAGCGCCATCTTCATGCAGCGCACCGCGCCTTCACCGGACGGGGCAACCATGTCGGCACCGTCGGAGGTGACGCCATAGCCGATCAGCTCGGCATGGATGTGCGCGCCGCGGGCTACGGCGTGGTCGTAGTCTTCCAGCACCAGCATGCCGCCGCCACCGGCGATGACGAAGCCGTCGCGGTCCTTGTCGTATGGACGCGAAGCGCTGGCCGGGGTCTCGTTGAAGCTGGTCGACAGTGCGCCCATCGCGTCGAACATCACGCTCATCGACCAGTGCAGGTCTTCACCGCCACCGGCGAACATGATGTCCTGCGCGCCATGACGGATCATGTCCGCTGCGGCGCCGATGCAGTGTGCCGACGTCGCGCAGGCGGCCGACAGCGAGTAGCTGACGCCCTTGATCTGGTAGGCCGTGGCCAGGCAGGCCGAGACGGTCGAGCACATCGTGCGCGGCACCATGTACGGGCCGACCTTGCGCACGCCACGTTCGCGCAGCAGATCGACCGCGCCGATCTGCCATTCGCTGGAGCCGCCACCGGAACCGGCGATCAGGCCGGTACGCAGGCTGCTGACCTGCTCGGCGCTGAGCCCGGCATCGGCGATGGCATCGCGCATGGCCAGATAGGCGAAGGCCGCCGCATCGCTCATGAAGCGCTTCTGCTTGCGGTCGATCAGCGCGTCCAGGTCGAGGTCGACGCGGCCGCCGATCTGGCTGCGCAGGCCGGCCTCGGCATGGTCGGCCAGTGCGGTGATGCCGGAACGCCCTTCGCGCAGCGCGGCCGAAACAGTATCCAGATCATTGCCGAGGCAGGACGTGATGCCCATGCCGGTGATGACGACGCGACGCATCAGAAGCTCCCGGTTTCAGTGAACAGGCCGACGCGCAGGTCGCGCGCGCTGTAGATTTCGCGGTCATCCACATACATGCGGGCATCGGACTGGGCCATCACCAGCTTGCGGTTGATGACGCGGCTGATGTCGATCTCGTAGCGCACGAGCTTGGCGTCCGGCAGCACCTGGCCGGTGAACTTCACTTCGCCACAGCCCAGCGCGCGGCCCTTGCCGGGGGCGCCCAGCCAGGTCAGGAAGAAGCCGGTCAGCTGCCACATGGCATCCAGGCCCAGGCAGCCGGGCATCACCGGGTCGCCGATGAAGTGGCAGCCGAAGAACCACAGGTCCGGGCGGATATCCAGTTCGGCGCGTACCATGCCTTTGCCATGCGGTCCGCCGTCCTCGCGGATGTCGGTGATGCGGTCGAACATCAGCATCGGGTCGTTGGGCAGACGGCCGGCGGCGGTGCCGAACAGTTCACCGCGTGCGCTGGCCAGCAGCTGTTCGCGGTTGAACGCGTGGAGACGGGTCATGAAGCACAATCCTGGAAGCGAAGAACAGGGAAACAAGCGCCCGAGAATGCCCGTGGAAACTGCGCCGATCAAACATTTCAACCGTACGCAACCGTAGTGTTTTCAAGGGAATACGCGCATCCTGTTGATGTGCAACGACCATACTTCGGCGTGTGGCCCGCCCGGCCTGCCCCCGCCTTTTCCACCTGACATGACCCGACTGCGCAAGATCATCCACGTTGACATGGACGCGTTCTACGCGTCGGTGGAGCAGCGCGACGATCCGTCACTGCGCGGCAAGCCGGTGGTCGTGGCATGGCGTGGCGCCCGCTCGGTGGTGTGTGCGGCGTCCTACGAGGCGCGCGTGTTTGGCGTGCGTTCGGCGATGCCCGCCGTGCGTGCCGAGCGCCTGTGCCCGGACGCGATCTTCGTGCCGCCGGACTTCGCACGTTACAAGGCGGTGTCACAGCAGGTACGCGCGATCTTCCTGCGTCATACCGACCTGGTCGAGCCGTTGTCGCTGGACGAGGCCTACCTGGACGTGACCGAGCCGAAGAGTGGCATCGAACTGGCCACCGACATCGCCCGTACCATCCGCGCGCAGATCCGCGAGGAAACCCAGCTGACTGCTTCAGCCGGGATCGCACCGAACAAATTCCTGGCCAAGATCGCCTCGGACTGGCGCAAGCCCGATGGCCAGTTCGTGATTCCGCCGCAGCGCGTGGATGCCTTCCTGCTGCCACTGCCGGTGAACCGGGTGCCCGGCGTCGGCAAGGTGATGGAAGGCAAGCTGGCCGCACGCGGCATCGTCACCTGCGGTGATCTGCGGCAGTGGGCGCTGATCGATCTGGAAGAGGCGTTTGGCAGCTTCGGCCGCAGCCTGTACAACCGCGCACGCGGCATCGACGAGCGGCCGGTGGAGCCGGACCAGCAGGTGCAGTCGATTTCCTCGGAGGACACCTTCGCCGAAGACCTACTGCTGGAAGACCTGACCGAGGCGATCGTGCAGCTGGCAGGGAAGACCTGGAACGCCACGCGCAAGACCGAGCGCGTCGGCCACACCGTGGTACTGAAACTGAAGACCGCGCAGTTCCGCATCCTCACCCGCAGCTTCACCCCGGAGCGCCCGCCGGAATCGATGGAAGAGCTGCGCGACATCGCCCTGTCGCTGCGCGCGCGGGTGGATCTGCCGGCCGAGACGCGTTACCGCCTGGTCGGCGTAGGGCTCGGCGGCTTCCGCGAGAAGGAGCCGGTGGTGCAGGGGGAATTGTTCGAGCACACCCAGACCGATCCCCTCTGATCGTTCATCCACGCATTGCGTGGATCTACGTGTCGACCATGGTCGACACCCACCAAGAGCAGGTCATTCCATCCAGACAGATCGCACAGAACTGTCGAGGGCGGGGTGGGTCCGGTTGCGGGGGCGTGAGCCGCATGGATGCGGCGACCGAGCTTACATGGACGTACTTGCAGCGTCCCCCGCAACCGGACCCACCTCGCCATCCCACGGATAGCCAGCTGTTGCTGTTGCTGTTGCTGTTGCTTCGGCTGTTGCCGTTGCATTGAGCAGGTGCAGGGCGCAGCCCTGCAAAAGACCCCCTACCTCATGGCCACTGCATCTCGCCCTTGGCCACCTTCGCACTCAACTCCAGCGACGCCACGCCCGCCAGCTTCGGGTAGCGCGCCTGCATCGCCTTCACCAGCGCCGCACTGTCCTTGGCCTTGGCCGCCTGGGCATCGAACGCGCGGATGTAGTCCGCCGTGAACGCCAGCGCACTCGCATCCAGCGCCGCACCCGGTGCGTAATGCCCCGGCACCACCACCTTCGGCTTCAGCGCCTGCAACCGCTGCAGGGTCTGCAGCCAGTCGGCATGCGACTTCGGCGTCTGCGTATCGGCCATCCACACGTGTTCGCCGGCCACCACCGGAATGCCACCGACGATCGCGCGCAGCGACGGTACCCACAGCACCGTGCGGTCCGGGGTCGGGCCATCCAGGCCGATCAGCGGCAGGTGCTGGCCTTCCAGCTGCAGGGCGTCGCCGTCCAGCACCTGCGGCACCACGATGCGGGCCGGCACGTCGGCACCCATCTTCGGGCCCCAGTAGGCCAGCTTGCCGGCCTGTGTCTGCTGGATGTGGGCAACGGTCTGCGCGGTGGCGACGATGCGCGCCTTCGGGAACGCATCCTGCAGCGTGGCCAGGCCGAAGTAGTAGTCCGGATCGCCGTGGCTGATGTAGATCGTGGTCAGCTGCTTGCCGCTGGCGCGGATCAGCTCGACCAGCTTGCTCGCGTCGCTGGCGCCGAACTGCGCATTGACCAGGATCGCGTCGTGGCGACCTTCGATCAGTACTGAAGACACCGAGAACATCGCCTGCGGGCCGGGATGGAAGGTTTGCAGGTGCAGCTGGGATTTCGGTGCCGTGGCCGCTGCATCGGCAGCGGCGGCCGGCGCGGCGAGCAGTGGCGCACTGGTGGAGCTGGCGGCCAGGGCGAGGGGAAGCAACAGGGCAGCGGTGCGCATGGGAAACTCCTTGTGTCGGATGGGGCGCCGAGCGTGGGTTATGCCGGGCGTCCTTGCCCGGCCCCCTGCGGGCCGTCGCAAGCGACGTTGGCAACGGCTCCTGCCGTTGCCTTCGGCTCTACAGCTGGGTAGCGCCGGGCCATGCCCGGCGGGCGCCGTAATCAGTACGCGGCCGTGATGATCTGCTTCGGGTACTGGTGCGCTTCCAGCTCGGCGACGAACGCAGCGCCGTAGTCGGCGTAGCTGATGCGGCTATGGCCGCTGGCGTCGGCCAGGAAGGCCTTGGACTGCACGCGGTACTGGCCGCGCTCTTCGCCCGGGCCGATTTCGGCGGCCGGCGAGAAGAAGGTCCAGTCCAGGTCGTCCACCGCCTGCAGGCGATTGAAGGCTTCACGATGGGCCAGGGCGTACGCCTTGTAGGCCTCCGGGAAGTTGGGGGTATCGACCAGCTGCACGCCGGGCGCGACTTCCAGGCTGCCGGCGCCACCCACCACCACCAGGCGCGGTACACCGGCCTTGCGTGCGGCGGCGGCCAGCTGCGCGGCCACTTCGCCGACGCGGCCGATGTCATCGCCCGGACGCGGGCCGTAGGCGCTGGCCAGCACGTCGTGGCCGGCGATGGCGGCGACCAGCGCGTCCTGGTCGTCCAGCGAGGCGATCACCGGATGGGCACCGGCCAGTTCTGCCGGAAGATCCTGCGCGCTGCGCACGATGACGGTGAGTTCGTGGCCGTTGGCCAGCGCGTGGCGGGCGATCTGGCGGCCGATGTTGCCGGTGGAACCAACGAGGGCGATCTTCATGGCAGGACTCCGTGGGACGGTGTGGGGTGGGAATGGGGCCACTCTAGGCCGCTGCAGTCGCTCGAAAAACAGCGTATAACGCGCTTGTTTGTTGCATGGATCGAGCATATGGACCGATTGACCGCCATGACTGTGTTCGTCGAGGTGGCCGAGCGCGGCAGCCTCACCGCCGCCGCCGAGGTGCTGGACATGTCGCGGGCGATGGTTACCCGCTACCTGGCCGAGGTCGAGGGTTGGCTGGGCGCGCGCCTGCTGCACCGGACCACGCGCCGGGTCAGCCTGACCGGCCCCGGCGAGGCGGCGCTGGCGCGCTTCCGGCAGATGCTGGCCATCGGCGAGGAACTGCAGGGCGAGCTGGCCAGCGACGATCCCGAGCCGCACGGCACGCTGCGGGTAACCGCCAGCGTCTCGTTCGGGCAGAGCCATCTGGCGCGAGCGGTGGCTGGCTTCGTTACCCGTCATCCGGCGGCACGCATCGAACTGCTGCTGGTCGACCGCATGGTGAACCTGGTGGAAGAGCGGGTGGACCTTGCGGTGCGCATCGCCCGCCAGATCGATCCCAGCCTGATTGCACGGCGGCTGGCCACCTGCCGCTCGGTGCTGTGCGCGACGCCGTCCTACCTGCAGGCGCGCGGCACGCCGACTGCACCGGAACACCTGGCCGCGCACAACTGCCTGACCCATCACTACGTGGGCAAGAGCCTGTGGCAGCTGCACCGCGATGGCCGTTCGCTGTCTGTGGCGGTGGGCGGCAACATCAGCGCCAACGAAGCCTCGCTGTTGCTGGAAGCCGTGCGTGCCGGCGCCGGCATCGCCATGCTGCCGACCTACCAGGTGGCGCCGCTGCTGCGTAGTGGCGAGCTGATCGAGTTGTTGCCCGAGTTCAGTCTGGACGAACTCGGCATTCATGCCGTGTACGCATCACGGCGCCAACAGCCCGCTATCATGCGGCGATTCCTGGACTTCCTGGCCGAGTGTTTCGCCAGCCCGGCCTTCCAGGATCTGGATTGGCGCCCACCGGGCAAGGAGAACACATGAACCATGGACAGGCCTTGATCGACCACAACCGTGCTGCCTGGGACCGCCAGGCCAGCGAAGTGCGCGAATGGTCGCGCCCGGTGGAAAGCTCAACGATTGCCGCCGCGCGCGATGGCCGCTGGCAGGTGCACCTGACCCCGCGCGCGCTGCCGCTGGACTGGCTGGGTGATGTGCGCGGCCGCCGCATCCTGTGCCTGGCCTCGGGCGGTGGCCAGCAGGCACCGGTGCTGGCGGCGGCCGGTGCGGAGGTGACCGTGTTCGATCTGTCCGACGGGCAGCTGGAACAGGACCGCAGGGTCGCCGCGCGCGATGGCCTGCAGCTGCGCACCGTGCAGGGCGACATGCGCGATCTGCACGCCTTCGCCAACGACAGCTTTGATGTGGTCTTCCACCCGATCTCCAACCTGTACGTGCCCGACGTCCGGCCGGTGTGGACCGAATGCCGCCGCGTGCTGGCGCGCGATGGCATGCTGATGGCCAGCTTCTACAACCCGGTGCTGTTCGTCGGTGCGCGCGATCCGCAGCTGGATGCCCAGGGCCTGATCCGGCCGCAGTACGCCATTCCCTATTCGGATCTGGAAGACCTGCCACCGGCCGAGCGCGAGGCGAAGCTGGCGCGGGGCGATGCGCTGACCTTCGGCCACAGCCTGACCGAACTGATCGGTGGCCAGCTCGATGCCGGCTTTGTCATCGATCGCTTCATGGAAGACTGGCAGCCGCAGCCGCGCTTCCTGATCGACCGCTATCTGCCCACGTTCCTGGCCACCCGCGCACGCAGGATCGGATGAGGCGGAGCCGCTGAAAACGCGCGGCGTACAATGGACGGCCCCACGTCATGCAGGTGCCGTCCCTTGTCGTATCCGTATCCGCTGGTCGTGTTCGACCTTGATGGCACGCTGGTCGACAGCGCTGCCGATATCGCCGAAGCGCTGAACCGCACGCTTGAGGACATCGGCATGGCACGCGTGCCGGAAGCCACCGTGCTCGGCTGGATCGGCGACGGTGTGCGCCGCCTGGTCGAACAGGCGGTGCAGGCCGCCGGCCGCGAGGTGGACCTGGCCGAGGTGATGCCGGTGTTCATGGTGCACTACCGTGAGTGCCTGCTGCGCAGCCCGCGCCTGTTCGATGGCGTGGGCGAAGCGCTGGCGCAACTGCGAGCGCGCAATGTGCCGCTGGCGATCTGCACCAACAAGCCCGAAGCACTGGTGCCACCGCTGCTGCAGCACCTGGGCATCGGCGATGCGTTCGCGCTCGTGCTGGGCGGCGACTCGCTGCCGCAGCGCAAGCCCAGCGGTGAGCCACTGCGGCACATCGCCGCGCATTTCGGGCTGCCGGTGGAGTCCTGCCTGATGGTGGGTGATTCGTTGACCGACTACCGCGCCGCCGAAGATGCCGGCATGCCGATCGCACTGGTGCGCTACGGCTATCCGCGCGGCCTCGACCTGGCCACCGCGCATGCGGTGGCGGTGATCGACGACCTGCGTGAACTGCCGGGGTTGGCCGCCGGCATTCCGGTGTAGAGCCGAGCCCATGCTCGGCTGCTTTGCTGCCTGAGCCGAGCATGGGCTCGGTTCTACAGAGAAGGCGCCGGGCAATGCCCGGCGCCTTCTCTCACTTCGGCTGGTAACGCACGCTCAACTGGTACTCACGGCCGGGCTGGTTGAACCACGCCACGGTCTCGTAGTTGCGGTCGAACACATTGGCGGCACGCGCCAGCAGCGACCACGACGGCGTCAGCGCGTACTCGGCGCGCAGATCCAGCGTGCCGTAGCCGCCAACCTTCACCGAGTTGCTGGCGTTGTCAAAGCGCTTGCCCGCGCCCTGTACGGTCAGGCCGGCGCGGAAATCGCCGAAGCGGCGGTCGATGTCCAGGCGCGCGGTCTGCTGTGCACGGCGCGGCAGCCAGTTGTCGAACTGGGTACTGCCGTGGGTGCGGTTGCGCGGGTCGGTGTAGCTCAACTGCGCGTTGATGTCGAAACCGGCCAGCAGCACGCCACCGGTCAGCTCGGCACCACGGATGCGGGCCTTCTCCACCTGCTGCATTTTCATCGTGGACGCATCGTAGGTGATCAGGTCATCGATGCGGGTTTCATACACGTCCAGGCCCCAGTGCCAGCCCTGGCCCTGCTGCGAAACGCCGAGGTTGGCGCTCTTGGACTTCTCCGGCTTCAACGTCGGCACGCCGCTCCACGGGTCGTACAGATCGCTGAAGGTCGGTGCCTTGAACGCCGTGCCATAGCTGGCGTTGACGCGCAGGCCGTGGCCCAGTTCCATCGCCCAGCCAACGCTGCCGGTAGCGTGGTTGCCGAACTGCTGGTTGTCGTCGTTGCGTGCGCTGGCCTGCAGCTGTTGGCTGCCGAAGCGGCCCTGGTACTGCACGAACACGCCGGTGTTGCGGCGGCTGTCGACGAGATACCCGGCGCTGCTGCCGTCCAGATTGTCTTCGCTCCAGTCCACGCCGGCACTCAGCAGCTGGCCCTCGGCCACACCGAAGTCACCCTGCAGCGAGGCGCTGTCACGATGGGTCTGCGCGCTGCCAAACACCCCCGGTGCGCCGAAGTTGTCGGATTCATTGTCGCTGCGGCCGACGTTGGCGGTGAACGCCAGGCGCTCCGACGGGGTGTAGCGCACCTTGCCGGCCAGCACCTGCTGGCGGGTCTCGGAGTAGTTGTAGTAGCCGTCGTAATGGTTCTTGCCGTCGGCGCGCAGTGCGCTGCCTTCCACGTTCCACTGCTCGTTGAAGCTGTAACCGCCGCGCAGGCTCTTGGACAGGTTGCGGTAGCCGTCGCGGTCGTGCTCGTCGGCAAAGCAGCCCGCGGTGAACACCGCGGAAGACCCGCGGCAGGCATCGATGCCATCGGAATGCTGGTAGGCGATATCCGCACCGAACCAGCCGCGCTCGGTGCTGCCGCCGATGCCGCCGCTGGCTTCGCGCAGGCCGTTGCTGCCACCGCCAAGCTGGAAGTGCGGGGCGAAGTCCCCCTGGTTGCGGCGGGTGAAGATCTGGATCACACCACCGATGGCGTCGGCGCCGTACAGGCTCGACTGCGGGCCGCGCACGATTTCCACGCGTTCGATCTGCGCCAGCGGCAGGTCCTGGTACATGGCCAGGCCGAGGTCGGCACTGTTGATGCGCACGCCATCGACCAGCACCACGGTGTGGCCGGAATTGGTACCGCGCAGGAACAGCGAGCTCTGCTTGCCGAGGCCACCGGCATTGGTCAGGTTGATGCCGGCACGCCCGCGCAGCAGTTCCTGCAGCGAGGTGGCCTGGCTGGATTCGATCTGCGCGCGGTCGATCACCTGTGCCGGCGCGATGCTGTCCTGCAGGGCGATCGGGGTGCGGGTGGCGGTGACCAGGATCTGGTCGAGCGCGGTGGTGTTCTCGTTGGCCTGTGCCAGCGCGGGCAGGGCGGCCAGCACGGCCAGGGACAGCATTCGGGACTGCAGCTTCATGGGGGGACTCCAGGTGCCACGCACGCCCGCGTGGCGAAGGGGAGGAGCCGCGAAGGCAGGCACGCGCCGATGCCGCAGCATGGGCTGCGGTCATCCAGCGCCATGCCCACCGCATCGCGACCTGAGGCTTCCGGGCCGGTCTCCGGGCTCGCCGCCGGGTGGCGCGAGGCCACCGTCCAGGCGCCTTCCCATGCCTGCGGCACAGTGGCGGTGTTGCCTGGAACTGACGTGCTTACCGTTGCGGGGGCAGCGCCGGCCTGGCGTGGAATCACGCGTCACCGGCTTCCCGTTTCAACCTGCCGGCCGTGGCCGCAGGTCACCTGGAAGTGCGCGCAGTCTACGGCATCGCAGGCAGTCCCGTTGCGCCACGCCTGCTCGACTGCCTCGGCCGTGCCTTTAGAATGGTTGTTCGATCCCGTGGTGCCGTTGCCGATGTCCGCCCGTTTTCCGCTGTACCTGTGTCGCCCGTCCGGGACGCACGCATGATCCTCGACCTGGTCCGCCATGCCGGCAATGGCCGTGATGAATACCTTGATGGCCGCAGCGACCCACCGCAGCTGGCCGGCCTGCCGCAGGAACTGATCGAGGCCTATGCCGGGCAGTGCTGGGAGCGGGTGATCAGTTCGCCGCGATTGCGCGCGCTGCACACCGCCATGGCGCTGGCCACGCCGCGCGGGCTGGATGTGGAAGCGGATGAGGAATGGGAAGAGCTGGATTTCGGCGACTGGGACGGGCAATCGCTGTTCGACCTGCCGGAAGATGCGCTGGCCGCCTTCCACGCCGATCCGCATGCGTTCCCGCCGCCGAACGGCGAGAGCTGGGGACATTTCGAGCGGCGCATCGCGCGCGCGCTGGATCGCCTGCTTGATGATGATGACCCGGTGCCGACGCTGGTGGTCAGCCACGGTGGCCCGTTGCGCATGGTGCTGTCGCAGGTCTGCGGCCTGCCGATGTCGCTGTGCTGGGCCCTGCGCATCGACCACGGCACGCGCCTGCGGGTGTGGTTGGAACGCGGTGAGGTCGGGCTGGTGGGCGAGCTGCTGGAGCTGCAGCAGCCTTGAGCGCGCTCGCCGGGCATGGCCCGGCGCTACTGATCCCGCTCGACATGGGTAGCGCCGGGCCATGCCCGGCGAGCGCGTGCGCGGAGCCCTCAATCCTCGTCCACACCCTCGGTCACGCTGTCCTCAGCGTCATCGTCGGCATCGAAGCGCTGCTCATGCACCGGGCCCGAGGCCGGGCCAGCCGCCTTCAGCGGGTGCGCAGCGATGCGCGCTTCGTAATCCTGCACCAGTGCCTCGCGCTGTGGCTCGCTCAGCTCCTGCCAATGGCAGTCCAGCAACGCGCCTTCCAGCGAGTACAGCAGGTTCAGGCTGGGCTTGAAGCCGGCGCGCTTGACCTTGACGAAGGCACCGACCGCACCGATCGCGACCAGGTCGTCGCGGCTGCGCAGGCCGACCTGGCGCAGCCAGGCTGCACTTTTGGGGCCGATGTTGCGCAGCTTCGGTGCGTTCATCCCAACGCCTCGACGAACACGCGGGCAATGGCTTCCAGCCCGGCCTGATCCTCGGCGTCGAAGCGGCCGACCTTCGGGCTGTCGATGTCGAACACGCCGATCAGTTCATGACCACGCAGCAGCGGCACCACCAGTTCCGAACGCGAGGCCGAATCGCAGGCGATATGGCCGGGGAAGGCATCGACGTCCTCCACGCGCTGGGTCACGCGCTGGCTGGCGGCGGCACCGCACACGCCCTTGTCCAGCGGGATGCGCACGCAGGCCGGCAGGCCCTGGAACGGGCCGACCACCAGCTCCTGGCCGTCATACAGGTAGAAGCCCACCCAGTTCAGGTCGGGCAGGGCGTGGTAGACCAGTGCGGAGAGGTTGGCCGCGTTGGCGATGCGGTCGGACTCGCCGTAGACCAGGCCACGGGCCTGTTCCAGCAGCTGGGCGTATTGTTCCGGCTTGCTGCCGGTGAGCGAGGCATTGGCGAACATGCCCGCAGTCTAGCAAGCGCGCCGGGCCGGCGATAATGCATGCTCTGTTGCCCCGTTGGAGCCGATCAATGTCGTTGCCCGCTACGCTGCCGCCTGCCCTGTTCGTCACCGGCACCGATACCGAGATCGGCAAGACCACGGCCAGCACCGCGCTGCTGCACGCGCTGCGCCGGCGTGGCCTGCGCGCGGTGGGCATGAAGCCGGTGGCCAGTGGCAGCGAGGACCGGGGGCAGGGCCTGCGCAATGAGGACGCGCTGGCGCTGCAGGCGGCCAGCTGGCCGGTGCCGGACTACACCGACCTGAATCCGTATGCGCTGCGGCAACCGCTGGCACCGGAACTCGCTGCTGCCGAGGACGGCGTGCAGGTGGAACTGGCGCCGATCGTGGCTGCGTTCGCGCGGCTGCGTGCGCAGGCCGATATCGTGGTGGTGGAGGGTGTAGGCGGCTGGCTGGCGCCGGTCTCGGCTTCGCTGGACCAGCTCGACCTGGTGCGCGCGCTGCAGCTGCCGGTGCTGCTGGTGGTGGGCATGCGGCTGGGCTGCGTGAACCATGCGCGGCTGACCGCGCAATCACTGCAGGCCGGTGGCGTGGACTGCCTGGGCTGGATCGGCAACCACATCGACCCGGCCATGCAGCGCCAGGACGAAAACTTCGCCACGCTGCAGCAGCGCCTGCCGATGCCGTGCTGGGGGCGCTTGCCGCATCTGCCGGGTGCGGATGGCGAAGCGCTGAGCGCGCATCTGCTTGATTGATGCTGGGTAGTGCCGGCCGCTGGCCGGCAACTGCATCCACCCGGTGATCCCGATGTTGCCGGCCAGCGGCCGGCACTACCGTGTTGCAGCCGCCAGCGCCCGCGCGATCGCGCCCAGCCGCTCCACCGCTCCGATGAAGCGCGCATCAAGGGTCTGGCAGCACGACAGCCGCAGGCAATGGCGATACCGCGCGCCACGTGAATACACCTGGCCAGGCATGAACACGATGTCCTCCTGCAGTGCACGCTCGAACAGTTCGCGCGTATCGATGCCTGGCAGTTCCAGCCACAGCAGGAAGCCGCCCTGCGGTTCAGTGGCGCGGGTGCCGGCTGGGAAGTGCTCGGCCACCAGCTGGCGCAGCCGTCCGACCTGTTCGCGATACAGGCGACGCATGCGATGCAGGTGGTGCTCGTAGCTGCCCGCTTCCAGATAGGCCGCCACCGCGTCACCCAGCAGCTGCGGCTCACCGCCAGTGGACTGGAATTTCAGCAGCGCGATGCGTTCGGCGAAGCGGCCACCATCGAGCCAGCCGATGCGATAGTCCGGCGCCAGCGTCTTGGAGAAACCACCGACCACCATCACCCAGCCGTCGCGATCAAACGCCTTCAGCAGTGGCGCCGGCGGCTCGCAGAACTGCAGTTCTGCGTACACCGCATCCTCGATCAACGGCAGCTGGCGTGCGTTGACCAGCTCGGCGAGGTGTTGCTTGGCGTCCATCGGCATGGTGCAGCCCAGCGGGTTGTGCACGGTCGGCATCACCACCAGCGCGGCCAGCGGTGTGTGCTCCAGCAGCGCGTCCAGGGCATCGACATCCAGGCCCTGCTGCGGATGGGTGGGCAGTTCGATGGCCTGCAGGCCGAGGTTGGCCAGCAACGGGTACAGATTGAAGTAGGAGGGCGCTTCGATGCCGACCGCGTCGCCTGGTTGGGTTACTGCACGCAATGCCAGTTGCAGCGCCTCCATCGCGCCGTGGGTCAGCAACAGGCGCTCGGAGTGGGTGTGCAGGCCCATGCGCGGACCGCGGCGCACGATCTGCGCAAGCAGCCGCGGCGAACCATTCGGGCGCGCGTAGGTCTCCACCGTCTGCTGGCCATGGCGCAGTACCTGCGCGGTGTGCTTGGCCAGCTGCGCGCCGGGGTAGAACTGGCGACCGCGCGGGCCGGCAAAGGCCAGATCGATCACGCCCAGGCGGCGCTGCGCCTCAAGCACGCGCGCCATCAGCACCTGCTGCAGCGGTGCGGTGGGCGCCGAGGGCACATCGCGCAACGACCGTTCCGGCACCGACAGCCGTGGCGCGACCTCGAAGCCAGCCTTGGGCCGGGGAATCACCAGGCCGGCGTCTTCCAGCTGACGGTAGGCGGCGATCACCGTGTTCAGGCTGAGCCGGCGCTGCGACGCCATCTGCCGCAGCGAGGGCAGGCGGCTGCCTACTGGAAGCCGGCCGCCGTGGATGGCATCGGCCAGTTCATCGGACAGCCGCTGGTAGCGGGGGGGAATCATCGAGGCCTGGTCATCTGTATCCATCGAATATCCCGTCATCTGGTGCTGTACCCATGAAGATGACGAGCCTAGCATGTCGTTGTCGGCCGGGCCTGATCGGGGCACGGCCGGTACTTTCCAAGCGCACGGCTGGATGGCCGTGCGTCTTTTTTTTGGAGGTAGTGCCGGCCGCTGGCCGGCAATCCCTGGAACCGCAGGAGCCGGCCAGCGGCCGGCACTACCCGGGGCGTTACCGCATCGGCAGGCGCCCCACCGAGCGCCGGTCAGCCCCACGCAAATGCCGTCAGCGCATCGGCACCAGCACCGCATCGCGCCGGTACAGCGCCGGGAACTGCTTGCCCAGGGCGGCCAGCTTCGGCGCGTCGTAGTAGCGGATGTAGGCCGCCTGCGGGTAGTTGGTCATGTAGTTCTGGTGGTAGCTCTCGGCCGGGTAGAAACGCTGGCCGCTGATCAGCTGGGTGACGATCGGTGCGCGGTAGCTGCCGGCCTGGCCGAGCTGGGCGATGTAGGCGCGGCTGGCTGCCTGCTGGCGGGCGTCGTCAGTGAAGATCGCCGAACGGTACTGGCTGCCATGGTCGGGCCCCTGGCGGTTGAGCTGGGTCGGATCGTGAGCCACCGAGAAGAACACCTGCATCAGCTGCCCATAGCTGACCTGGCGCGGGTCGTAGTCGATCTTCACCGCCTCGGCATGGCCGGTCTGGCCTCCGCTGACGCGCTCATAGCGTGCATTGGCAGCGCTGCCACCGATGTAGCCGGACACCGCGTTGCTCACGCCTTTCACGTGCTGGAAGACGCCCTGCACGCCCCAGAAGCAACCGCCGGCGAACACGACGCTGGCGTGGGTGGCGTCATCGCGGAATGCGGCATCGCCGCTGGTTGCTGGCAGTGCCTGGATCTGCGCGCTGGCTTCTATCGGCGCCGCGACCGCGCCGTGATCGACCAGCAGCACGCCGGCGATCAATGCGGTGGCCACCAGTCCGGCGACACCGGCGGCGATGCCCTGTTCAAAGGAGAGTTTCATCATGGCCTCCCGTTTCAACCAAAAGTGAAGGCATAGGCCTGCACGCCCGCATCGAGGAATTCGATCTCGAAGCGGTGCGGACCGACCGTGCCGCGCTGGCGCACCAGCTGGTACAGGCGGTGCTCGTTGACCACGCCGCTGCCATCGGCGCCGACATCACTGCCGGCATCAGCAGCCGGCAGCGGCTTGCCATCCAACAGCACGCGGAAGCGCACCGGCTTTCCTTCCTGGCCCGGCGCCAGCACCAGGTGCAGGTCGCGCGCATGGAACTGGAAGGCGATGCGGCCACCGGCCTGCTGCAGCTGCGCAGCCTCGTCGGTGACGGTCCAGCGCCCGGACAGGCCCCACTGGTTCAACGCGAGCGTGGTGGGCAGCGCGTAGTCGAAGGCGGTATCCGCACGTTGTCCACCGGGTGAAGCGAACTGCTCGGCACGGGCGTGGCCCAGGTAGGTTTCCGGCGAACGCAGGTTGCCCATGTCGGCCTGCGCGGCGACGCCCTGCAGGTCCGCTGCGGCGGGGTCGGCCGGGGGCGGCAGATTGGTCTGGCCCGCTCCGGTCAGCAGGCGGCGGATCACCTGTTCCGAACGCGCGTAGTTGCCTTCGCCGAACTGGTGGCCGCGGATGTTGCCCTGTGCATCGACGAAGTACTGCGCTGGCCAATAGCGATTGTTGAACGCGCGCCAGATCGTGTACTGGTTGTCGAGCGCCACCGGGTACTCGACCTTCAGCTGCTGCACCGCCTTCATGACGTTGCGCGGGTCACGCTCGAAGGCGAATTCCGGGGTGTGCACGCCGATCACCACCAGGCCGTGGTCGCGGTAGCGGCGTTCCCATTCGTGCACGAACGGCATCGCGCGCAGGCAGTTGATGCAGGAGTACGTCCAGAAATCGACCAGCACCACCTTGCCGCGCAGCTGCCGGGCCGTCAGCGGCGGACTGTTGAGCCAGCCTGTGGCACCGTCCAGCGCGGGCAGGGTGCCTTCGACCGGTAGCGGTGCATCGGCACCCGCATCGGGGCCAGCCATCATCATCATCGGAGGTGCTGCCGGCTGCGCACCGGGAACGGCATCCAGCAGGCCCTGTTCGATGCGCACGGTGCTGACCGTGGACAGGCGGGTCAGCAGGCCGGTATCCCAGCCCAGCCCGATCGCCACCACCGCCAGCAGCGCCGCCACGCCCAGCACCTTGCGCAGTACGTCGCCCAGCCCAAGCCGCGCCTGCAGCGCGCGGAACACGCGGCCACCTACCCATACCGCCAGCGCCAGCGCGGTGATCGCACCCAACGCGTAGGCCAGCAGCAGCGTGCTGGTGCCGACGCTGGCGCCGTGCAGCGCGGCACCGGTCAGCACCAGGCCAAGGATCGGACCTGCACACGGCGCCCACAGCAGGCCGGTGGCGATGCCGATCAGCAGCGAGGTCCACGCGCCGCCGTGCCCCGCGGCATCCGCCGCATCGGCACGCGCGCTCAAGCGGGCACCCACGCGCTGGAACGGCGCCAGCAGATGGTCGGCCAACCGCGGCCACAGCAATGCCACTGCGAACAGCGCCATCAGCAGGAGTGCGATCCAGCGCCCGACCTGGTTGGCCTGCGCCACCCATTGGCTGCCCACCGCGGCCAGGCTGGCGACCACGGTGAAGGTGAGTGCCATGCCCAGCAGCAGCGGCAGCGTGCTGCGCGCGAAGGGGCGGTCGGCACGTGCGAACACGAACGGCAGTACCGGCAGGATGCACGGGCTGAGCAGGGTCAGCGCGCCCCCCAGATAGGCAAGCAGCAACAGCAGCATCGTCAGGCTCCGGAAGTGGTGGAAGAACCGACCGGCACGCGCCAGCCGTCAGCGGTGCCCTCTCCGGCACCGGGAACGAACACCATGGCCGCACCGTTCATGCAGTAGCGCAGCCCGGTCGGGCGCGGGCCGTCGTTGAACACGTGGCCGAGATGGCCGCCGCAGCGGCGGCAGTGCACTTCCACCCGCAGCATGCCGAAGGTGACGTCGCGGTCTTCGCCGATGGCGTTGTGCAGCGGCGCCCAGAAGCTGGGCCAGCCGGTGCCGCTCTCGAACTTGGTGGAGGAGGAGAACAGGGGCAGCGCACAGCCGGCGCAGGCAAACGTGCCCTGCCGGTGCTCCTTGTTGAGCGGGCTGCTGTACGGGCGCTCGGTGGCCTGCTGGCGCAGCACCGCGTACTGCGCCGGGGTCAGGCGCTGGCGCCAGTCGGCATCGCTGTGCATGACCTCGAACTGTCGTGCCGGACGTGCTTCAGCGGCGGCCGGGGCGGCACGGCTGCAGGCCCCCAGGCCGAGCAGGCCGGCGGCGGTGGCAACACCGCCCAGGCCCAGCAGGTGGCGGCGGGTGAGGGACATGGCGGACTCCGGGATGGGGCGACGGGGCCATGCTGCGCCCGCCCGGGTCAACGAATCCTCACGCAGGATTCAATTTTTCGTGAGGTATCGACGGCCGTCCCGCGCCACAATGCAGCCAGCCTCCCCACTGGCCCCGAGCTGCCGATGTCCACCAAACGCGTGCTGATCGTTGAAGACGACGCCCACATCGCCGACCTGCTGCGCATGCACCTGGGCGATGAGGGCTACGACGTCGCCCATGCCGCCAGCGGCGATGCCGGCCTGCGCCTGCTTGAGCAGGAAGGGCCATGGGATGCGCTGGTGCTGGACGTGATGCTGCCCGGCGTGGACGGCCTGCAGGTCTGCCAGCGTGCACGCGCGATGGCGCGCTATGTGCCGATCATCATCATCAGCGCGCGTGGCAGCGAAACGCAGCGCATCGTTGGCCTGGAACTGGGTGCGGATGACTACCTGGCAAAGCCCTTCTCGATGCCGGAACTGGTGGCCCGCGTACGTGCGCTGCTGCGCCGGGCCGAGGCGATGGCGCAGAGCGCGCGCATCGATGCCGGTGCGATCGAGCTGGGCGGGCTGCAGCTGGACCCGGTCGCGCGCACCGCTTCGGTGGATGGCAACGCGCTGGAGCTGACCCCGCGTGAGTTCGACCTGCTGTTGTTCTTTGCCCGTCATCCGGACCAGGTGTTCGCGCGCATGGAGCTGCTCAACCAGGTCTGGGGCTACCAGCACGACGGTTACGAGCACACGGTCAACACCCACATCAATCGGCTGCGCAGCAAGATCGAGCCGGACCCGGCCAACCCGCGGCGGCTGCTGACGGTGTGGGGACGCGGCTACAAGCTGGTCGATCCGGCCGGGGCGGCGGCATGATCAAGCCGAACCTGTGGCAGAAGCTGGCGGCGGTGATCGCCGCGCTGATGCTGATGTGCTGCATGGCGTTGCTGGCGCTGCAGATGCGCGCCAATACACGCCACGAGCAGGAAGTGGTGCAGCGGTTGTCGCTGGGCCTTGCCGAGCACATCGCCCAGCGCAGCGAACTGATGGACACCAGCGGCATGCGCGATGCCGCGGTGCGCGCGTTGTTCGGCCAGCTGATGGCGGTCAATCCCAGCGTCGAGGTCTACCTGCTGGACGACCAGGGGCGCATCCTCGGCCACGATGCGCCCACAGGCCATCTGGTGCGCAACCGGGTGGACGTGGCACCGCTGCGCCGGCTGCTGGCCGGTGCACCGTTGCCGATCCTCGGCGATGACCCGCGCAGCGCGGATGGCCGCAAGGTGTTCAGTGCCGCGCCGCTGATCGTGCAGGGTCGCCAGGCCGGTTATGTGTACGTGGTGCTGGTCGGCGAACACCGTCAGATGTTGTCCGACGACCTTGCCGCCGGCACCCAGTGGAACACCACGCTGTGGTCGGTGATGCTGGTCGGCAGCCTGGGCCTGCTGGCCGGGCTGGTAGCGTTCTATTGGGTGACCCGCCCGTTGCGTCGGCTGACCCGGCGCATCCAGGCCTTCGACATCGATGCGCCGACGCCGCTGCCGCCGCCGGAGCCGCTGCGCCCCGGTGAACGCGACGAACTGGTGATCCTGGAACACGCGCACGCGCAGATGGCTCAGCGGCTGGGCGAGCAATGGCAGCAGCTGCGCCAGCAGGACCTGCAGCGGCGCGAGCTGGTCGCCAACATCTCGCACGATCTGCGCACGCCGCTGTCGTCGCTGCACGGCTACCTGGAAACGCTGGCGTTGAAGGACGCCACGCTGTCACCGGACGAGCGCCGCCGCTATCTCGGCATCGCCCTGGCGCAGAGTGCCAAGGTCGGTCGGCTGGCACGCGCGCTGTTCGAACTGGCGCGGCTGGAGCACGGCGAAGTGCGGTTGGAGTGGGAAGTGTTCGCGCTGCCGGAACTGCTGCAGGACGTACTGCAGAAATTCGAGTTGGCGGCGCAGGCCCGCAACCAGCGCCTGCACGCGGATTTCCCGCCAGGCCTGCCGCTGGTTCGCGCCGATCTGGGCTTGGTGGAGCGGGTGCTGACCAACCTGCTCGACAACGCGCTTCGGCATGCGCCCGAGGGGGGCCGGATCGAAGTGCGCCTGTGCGCGACGCCGGACAGCGTGGAGGTGAGCGTGGCCGATGATGGTCCAGGTGTTGCCCCTGCACTGCGCACGCAGCTGTTCCAGGCACCGGCCGCGCTCGGCGCGAGACGTGGCGAGAACGGCGGGTTGGGCCTGCTGATCGTGCAGCGCATCGTGCAGCTGCACGGCCGTCGCATCGAACTGCGTGACAGCGAGCGCGGCGCGCTGTTCGCGTTTGCGTTGCCGCGCGCGGCACTGGCGGCCTAGCAGGCCGCCTCGCACTCCACCACGCCGCCGCTTTCCAGCGGCAGGTGCAGGCGGATGCAGGCACCGCCCAGCTCCGAATCGGTCACCTCGACGTGGCCGCCGTGCTTGTCGGCCACCACCTGCACCAGGGCCAGGCCGAGGCCGAAACCGGGGCTGCCCGGGTCAAGGCGCACATAGGGTTGCATTACCTGGCCGCGCAGCTCGGGCGCGATGCCGGGGCCATCGTCCTCCACCTGCAGGCACAGCCAGCCGTCGTTGACGGTGCTGGCGATGCGGATCTGGCGTCGTGCGTAGCGCATGGCATTGCCGAGCAGGTTGCGCAATGCCAGTTCCAGCATGTGCCGGTTGACGTTGACCAGGCCGACCGGCGACAGCGCCTGCTGCACGGGCATCGGCAACGGCGCGAACTGGGCGACCACACCGCGTACCAGTGCGGCCAGCTGCAGGCGCTGCCGGGTCAGCTGATGGCAACGGCCGAGTGCGGCGTACTCGACGCCGGCATCGGTGAGGTGCTGCAGCCGATCGACATCGGTGCGCAGGCCGCCCAGGGCATCACGCTGGATCTCGTCCAGCGCGGTGTCCTCCAGGTCGGCGAGGCCGAAGCGCATCCGTGCCAGTGGTGTGCGCACTTCATGTGCCACCGCCTGCGCCAGTACGCGCTGGCTTTCCAGCAGCTGCTGCAGCTGCTCGGCCATGTGGTTGAAGGCATTGGCCAGCGGCCGCACCAGCGCGGTGCCGGCGCGCGGGGCGCGCGTGTCCAGCTGTCCGTCCCGCATCTGCCGGGCGGCCTGGGCCAGCTGCGAGACGTCACGCCACAGGCGGTAGACCATCACGTACATCGGCAGTGCCACGGCCACCATCAGGATCAGCAGCAGGATGGCCACGCCGGACACTTCGCTGTCCTGCCAGCCCTCGTCGGGTAGCGCTTCGTCCAACGGCCCCAGCATCACCGCATAGTCGCTGTCGCCGATCCGCTGAAGGCTGCGCATGTGCTCCAGGTCGATCTGCACGCGGCCGTTGTTGAAAGGGGGACGCTGGCTGGCCGGCAGCTCCTTCATCGCCTCGGCCATCGGCACCATGCGCAGGGCATAGGCGAAGTCGGCGTCCAGTTCGCGCGCCAGCGCTGGCCACTGCTCGCGCGGGGTTTCGGCGAAGCGGTGCTGCAGCAGGGCATGGGTGCCACGCATTTCGGCCTGGAGCCCGGCTTCGGTGCGGTCTTCCAGCAGCGCGTCCCAGGCCCACAGGCCGAGCACGATCAGCAGCAGATGGGCGACCAGGAAGCCGATGCCGTAGCGCAGGAAGTGGAAGGCGTGGCCGCGCATCGCCGAGGGCGTACGCTTCATCCCCATGCCGATCGGCTGAACAGGTAGCCGCGGCCCCGCACGGTCTTGATCCGTTCCGGCTGCTCCGGGTTGTCGCCCAGCTTGCGGCGCAGGCGCGAGATGCGTGCATCGATCGAGCGGTCCAGTCCGTCGAAAGCGATCCCGCGCAGGCCGCGCAGCAGCGCGTCGCGGTCGAGGATCTGCCCCGCGTTGCTGGCCAGCAGGAACAGCAGGTCGAACTCGGCGGTGGTCAGTTCCAGCAGGGCGCCCTGCAGGTGCACGTTGCGGGTGGACGGGTCGATGTTCAGCTCGCCGAAGCGCAGGCTGCCGTCGCGTGGCTCGACCCGGCGGTGGCGGCGCAGGTGGGCGCGCAGGCGGGCCAGCAGCACCCGTGGTTCGATCGGCTTGCCGATGTAATCGTCGGCGCCCAGTTCCAGTCCCAGCACCTGGTCGATGTTGTCGGTGCGGGCGGTCAGCACGCAGATGATGCCGTCATAGTGGGGCCGGATCTGCCGACACACTTCGAAACCATCCTGGTCGGGCAGGCCGACATCGAGCAGGACCAGAGCCGGCTTCTCGGCCAGGATCCGGGTCACCGCACGCTCACCGCTGCGCTCGTGGGCCACCTGGTAGCCATGCCGCTGCAGATAGTCGCTGACCATCGTACCCAGGCGGGCATCGTCTTCGACCAGTACGATATCCAGCATTTTCAAGGCCTCCGTGGACGCAAACGTACCGCCACGGCACGAGCGCGGCGATGCTATCCCAGCCTTCGGGCCGCCCGGGTCCCGGGGGCGGGCGCCATTCAGCCGGGGTTGCTGGCGCACGGGCCGAGCCTCAGGCCCGGCAACAACTTGGCGCCCAGCATAGCCTTTTGCTGTTACAAAGCGTTACCTTCGTGATACATGCGGTGACCATCGCTGACAGCAAAGCGACTGACGCGGGGCCGGGGGCGGGCCGAGCATGGAGTCTCCTCCGCTCCGCGTGCCGTTCCCATGTCGCCCGCCGCCGCCTGCCTGCTGACCCCGTCCCGCCGCTGCCGCTGCGGAGGTGCCCGATGAGCGGCGTGGTCGGGGCCTGGCTGCCGCCCGCCGAGGACGAACACCTGCTGCAGCAGCTGGCGCCGATGCTGCGCGCCCTGCAGCAGCGCGGCCGGGGCCGCATCGGCTACTGGACCGACGCCGAGGCCGGCCTGGCGTTGGGCCATTGCCGGGCGCCCACCGATACGCCGTTGCAGCCCCTGAGTTCAGACTGTGGTCGTTACGTGCTGTGCCTGGATGGCCGGTTGTACAACCGGGCCGACCTGCAGTCGCAGCTGCGCGATCTGCCGCGCAGCTGCAGCGATGCCCGGCTGCTGCTGCAGGCGATCGTCGAATGGGGCGTGGAGCGGGCGCTCTCCCGCATCGAGGGCGCATTCGGTTTCAGCGTATGGGACCGCGAGTCGCGCGAACTGTGGCTGGCCCGCGACCCGGTCGGCGAGCGGCCGCTGTACTACGGCTGGTACCAGGGCCAGTTCCTGTTTGCCTCGGAAATGAAGGCGCTTCAGGCCTTCGCCGGCTTTGCCCCGAGCATCGACCAGGATGCGCTGAGCCTGCTGCTGCGCCATGACTATGTGCCGGCACCACACACCATCTACCGCGGCATCCACAAGCTGGTGGCAGGCGCGATGCTGCGCATCGATCTGAATGACCATGCGGCTGGCGGTTCCAGCCAGGCCGCACAGGGCGGCTCACGCTACTGGTGCGCACGCGATGCGATGCAGAGCGCACTGCAGGAACCACTGCAGCCGGCACCCAGCCTGGAGCAGGCCACCGACCAGCTGGAAGCGGTACTGCAGAAGGCCATTGCCGCACGCATGCACTCGCCGCTGGCCTGCGGCGCGTTCCTGTCCGGTGGCACCGATTCTTCATTGGTAACCGCAATGATGCAGGCGCAGTCGACCCTGCCGATCGAAGCCTGGACGGTCGGTTTCGACGATCCCGGCCATGATGAGAGCGACTGGGCCTCGCAGGTCGCGCGTCACCTGGGCGTGCAGCATCACCTGCACCGCATGGACGCGCGCCAGGGCCTGGACCTGCTGCAGCGCCTGCCGCAGGTCTGGTGCGAGCCGTTCGCCGATGCCTCGCAGCTGCCGACCCTGCTTGCCAGCGAACTGCTGGGCGCTCGCAAGCCGGTTGCACTGACCGGTGATGGTGGCGATGAACTGTTCTTCGGTCACCCCAGCTACGGCCGCGCGCTGCGCAATGCACGCCTGTGCGGCGGCCTGCCGGACTGGGTGCGTGACCTGGCACGGCGCAGCGGCACCCGCATGAACGTGGAGCGAGGCCGCCTCGGCGGCTGGCGTGCGCTGGTGGCGGAAGTCGCCGCCAACGACGTGGAAGGCCACTACCTGCAGCGCGTGACACGCTGGCGGCAGCCGGCGCAGGTGGTGCTGGGTGCACGCGAGCCGATGACGATCTTCCAGCAGCAGGACACCGCGCTGCCGGCCGAGGCGCGCATCCAGCTGCTGGATTTCCGCATGGACCTGGCCGAGGGCATTCTCGCCAAGGTTGATCGTGCCGGCATGGCGGCGGGTGTGGAAACGCGTGCACCGCTGCTGGACATGGAGGTGGTGCGGTTGGCCTGGCGCCTGCCGCAGCACCTGAAGTACCACGATGGCGAGCACAAGCTGATCCTGAAGCACCTGCTGGCGCGCTACCTGCCCGAACCGCTGGTGTACCGCCCCAAGCGTGGCTTTGGCCCGCCGATGGCGCGATGGCTGGCGGGTCCGCTGCGCGATTGGGCGGAGGCGCTGCTGGATCCGCAGCTGCTGCGCAACCAAGGGTGCTTCGATGCCGCACGCGTGCGCGGTATCTGGGACGCGTTCCTGCGCGGCGAGCGCAAATGGCACACGCACCTGTGGAACGTGTTGATGTTCCAGGCGTGGCACCAGCACTGGCACGGTAATCGCGGGCGCTGAGGTTCCCTCGCGGTGTGTTGTGCGTAGCGCAGGGCGGAGGCCCTTGCGTACGAATGTCCTCCGGCGCCGGCCGTTGGCCGTCACCTCCCCCTTTACTTCGTACGCAAGGGCCTACGCCCTGCGTTCGGAGTTCGTCGACGCCTCGTTGAAAGGCGCCGCGAGCGCTGCGCTTTTCCTTTCCTGCCGCAAGCCGAGCCTCGTCGGGGCGGGCAGGGGTTTGGGCAAAGTAAAGGAGGAGGTGACGGCCAACGGCCGGCGCCGGGGGACATTTGCCCAGGCCCCTGCCTGTCCCGGCGGGGCCCTTCAGTTCGCGGCGAATCCAGACGAGGAAGCGCTCTTCAATGCAGACGCCAGGCAAAAAAAGACCCGGCAGAGGGAGGGATCTGCCGGGTCCGGATTGCGTGGGGGGAGGGACCCACGCAATGAGCGTTGCGTCGCGTCAGTGGTTGTTCGCGTCCGCCGTTGATTCGTTGTAGCCCTGCACCAGTTCGGACCAGGCCTTGCCGGCCTGCAGGCCGAGACCGACCACGTCCTGCTGGGCCTGGCTCAGCCGCTGCAGGTTGTCCTGCCACAGCTGTGCGCCCTTGTTGAGCATCCCGGCCGTGTCGTCACTACGGGCCAGTTCACCCAACCAGCCGCCGGTCGCGGTCAGGTTGCGCTCCATCACCTTCAGCTGCACGCCGAACATGCTTTCCGCGTTCTCCAACGCCAACCGGTTCGCGCGCGTTGCCGCGGCTGCGAGCTGGCGGGTGGCATCACTGAAGCGATCGCTGAAGGCGGCGGCCATGGGCATCAGGAAGTGGCTTGATGCATTGCAGCATACGCCCTTGATGCCGCATTGCAACAAAAATAACAAAGGCGCCCAGGGCACCTTTGAAAAACCTTTCAGATCAATGGCTTGATCAGACGGCAGGGCCGCGGTAGCGGCAGCCCGAGGTGCAGGTTTCGTGCACGGTGATCTCGCTCAGCGCCGGCAGGCTGGGCTTGAGTTCATTCCAGATCCACACTGCCAGGTTCTCGCTGGTGGGGTTCTCCAGGCCGGGAATGTCATTGAGGTAGTGGTGGTCCAGGCGGTCGTAGATCGGCTGGAAGGCCGCCTTCACGTCGCCGAAGTCCATGATCCAGCCGGTCTGCGCTCCGGGCTCGCCCTCGACCTTCAGTTCCACCCGGAACGAGTGGCCGTGCAGGCGCGCGCACTTGTGCCCCGGCGGCACGTTGGGGAGGCGGTGCGCCGCCTCGAGCATGAAGACTTTGAAGATTTCCATGGCGCGATTGTACGCCGCGGGCAGCAGGGCAGCCTGAGTGGATGTTGGTCTTTCGTGAAGAAAGTCTTTTCATCCGGATGAAGAGATGATAGCTTCTCTTATATCCGTATGAAGAGATGTTATTGGCCGGACCCCGGCCAGGCATGGACTACTGCGGAACTTCATCGCCCTTACCACCTCCCCACATCGTCATGCCCAAGCACACCCTGCTCGTGGCGGCCCTGGCCGTCGCTCTGGCCGCGCCTTTGTCCGCCGCCGCCGAAAACTCCGCCGATGCCAGTGGCGAAGCCAGCACCCTGGCCGCCGTGCGCGTCACCGGTTCCAACATCAAGCGCACCGATACCGAGGCCTCCAACCCGGTGCAGGTGATCGGCCGCCAGCAGCTGGAACAGTCCGGCAAGGCCACCGTGGCTGACGTGCTGCGTTCGATCTCGGCCAACACCGGCAACGCCAGCAACGAAACCACCAACAATGGTTGGGCGTCCGGCTCGGCCGGCATCGGCCTGCGCGGCCTGTCGCAGAAGAACACGCTGGTGCTGCTCAACGGCCGCCGCCTGGCCAACTATGGTTTCCCGGCCGGTGGCCTGTCCGACACCTTCGTCGATCTCAACGCGCTGCCGCTGGTCGCGGTCGAGCGCATCGAAGTGCTCAAGGACGGCGCCTCGGCGGTGTACGGCTCCGACGCCGTGGCCGGCGTGGTCAACATCATCACCCGGCAGAACTTCGAAGGCGCCGAGATCGGCGGCAGCTTCGGCGGCGCCGACCAGGGCGGCCTGCACGAGCAGAACCTGAAGTTCGTCGGTGGCCTCGGTGACCTCGACACCGATGGCTACAACATCCTCTTCAGCCTGCAGGGTTACAACCGCGAGCGCCTGGACCAGGACGAGCGCAACCTGACCAGGAGTGGCATCTACACCGACCAGCCGGGTGGCCGCTGGAACGGCTGGTCGGCCAAGGGCGCGCGCTACCTGGTCAACGGCGTGTCGGTGCCGATGCTCGACGCCAACGGCAACTGCCCGGCCGGTACCATCCGCGTCGCCAGCGCACCGATCGACGGCCTGAGCGGCGATACCTGCGGCTTCAACCAGGCACCGTTCACCACGCTGATCCCCTCGACCAAGCGCTACCAGGCCTATGCCAATGGCACCTTCCGCCTGAGCGACAGCGTCGAAGCCTTCGGCGAAGTGCTGTACAGCCAGATCAAGAGTGCCGCGTGGTTCGGCAGCAGCCCGTTCTTCACCCTGGAGAGTGGCCGCTTCGCACTGAACGCGAACAGCGGCCTGGCCGAGCCGGTGTCGTCGCTGCTGCCGGCCAACAGTCCTTACAACCCGTACGGCCGTGCGATCCCGATCGAGTACACCTTCTTCGACCTCGGCGGCACGATCAAGACCAACCGCTCCACCGCCTACCGCGGCGTGTTCGGCCTGCGTGGCACCACCGCGTCGTGGGACTGGGAAGTGGCTGCGTTCGGTGCACGCAGCAGCGAGCGCGAGAGCGTCTCTGGTGGCTTCGCCAACCGCTGGGCGCTGGCCGATGCACTGGCCTCGGGGAGCTACAACCTGCTGAACCCGGCGGCGACGCCGCAGTCGGTGCGCGACTCGATCAACATCGCCACGCTGCGCCCGGCCGAATCCAAGCTGCAGGGCATCGACGCGAAGATCTCCGGCAGCCTGGGCCACACCTGGGCCGGCGAGATCGGCTTCGCTGCGGGTGCCGAGTGGCGCCGCGAGAAGCTCGATTCCAACAACCCGTGGCAGATCGATGCCGGCCTGCAGGTGCGCCCGGCCATTGCCGAAGTGCACGGCAAGCGCCAGGTCAGTGCGGCCTACGCCGAAGTGAACGTGCCGCTGGCCTCGACGCTGGAGCTGTCCGCCGCCGCACGCGCCGACCACTACGACGATTTCGGCGATGCCTTCTCGCCGAAGATCGGCCTGCGCTGGCAGCCGCTTGACTTCCTGCTGGTGCGTGCGTCGGCCTCGAAGGGCTTCCGTGCACCGTCGCTGTCGGAGAACTCCAACAGCACCAGCATCGCCTACGGCAGCGTGGTCGACCCGCGTGACCCGGACGTGCCGGGCTCGCGCCAGAACCCGACCTTCTTCACCGTCGGCAACAACGAACTGAAGCCCGAACGCACCAAAAGCGTGAACTTCGGCGTGGTGCTGTCGCCGTGGGCCAACACCAACCTGAGCGTGGACTACTACCGTATCCAGCTGGACAACCTGGTCGGCACCAACAACACCCAGACCCTGGTCAACGACAACGTGGCCGGTGCCGTGCAGCGCGATGAGCGCGGCAAGCTGCAGGCGGTCTACAACCGCTACCAGAACCTGAGCGAGCTGAAGACCTCGGGCATCGACGTTGAACTGCGCCAGCGCATCCCGACCGCTGCGCTCGGCGACTTCACCGTATCCTCGGCCTACACCCACGTGCGCGACTACCGTCGCCCGACCGTGGTCGGCGGCCCGCTGGTCGACTACGCCGGCAGCAACCTGGGCGCGACCCTGCCCAAGGACAAGGCCACCACCACGCTGGACTGGAAGTACGGTGACTTCAACGCAGCGGTGACCTGGTACTACACCAGCGGCTATCGCCAGGAAGCCAGCACCGCAGCGAAGGCCGTGCAGCAGCGCGTCGGCAGCTACAGCCAATACGACCTGTACCTGGCCTACACCGGCATCGACAAGCTGACCGTGTACGCCAAGGTGCAGAACCTAGCCGACAAGACGCCGCCGTACGACGCCTCGTTCCCGGGCATCCGCGCGCCGTACGACTTCAGCCAGTACGACCTGCGTGGCCGCTACTTCACGCTGGGCTTCGATTATCGCTTCTGATCCATCCGCCGCGGCCGGTCACCTGAGGGGACCGGCCGCGCGATCGTCTGCCGTTGTGTTCCAGGGGAGTCACCGTGTCCTTGCATCGCCGTGCCGTTCTTCCGTTGCTGCTTGCCGCCGCCACCGCACTGTCCTCGCCGCAGCCGGCGCAGGCACAGAGTGCGTATTTCTTCCCGCAGTCCACCGAAGTGGCCGCGTTCGATACGTCCATTCCCACGCCGGAACAGTTCCTCGGCTATCCGATCGGCAGTCGCTACACCCGGCACGACCAGTTGGTGGCGTACTTCCAGGAACTGGCGAAGCGCTCGGACAAGATCAGTGTGCGCGAGATCGGGCGCAGCTACGAAGGTCGCCCGCTGTTGATTGCAACGGTCACCGCCGCCGGCAACCACGCGCGGCTGGAGCAGCTCCGCCAGCAGCATGCGACCCTGGCAGATCCGGCGCAGCCACGCAGCGCGGCCGGCGACAGCCCGGTGGTGGTGTGGCTGGGCTACAGCGTGCACGGCAACGAAACCTCCAGCGCCGAAGCGGCGATGCTGACCGCTTACTACCTGGTGGCCAACCGCAGCGCAGAAACCCAGCAATGGCTGCAGCAGGCGGTGGTGCTGTTCGATCCGGCGCAGAACCCTGACGGCCGCGACCGCGCGGCCAACTGGCACAACGCCTGGGCGTCCGATCCAGCCTCGGCCGACCCCGCCGACAAGGAACACGTCGAGCCGTTCCCGCAGGGCCGTACCAACCACTACTTCACCGATCTCAACCGCGACTGGCTGGCACTGACGCAGCAGGACTCACGGCCGAAGGTGGAGGTGTTCCATCAGTGGTATCCGAACGTACAGATCGATTTCCACGAAATGGGCAAGGACAGCACGTACTACTTCGAGCCTTCGCCGAAGAGCATGCACAGCCCGTTGATTCCGGCGGCATCGTATGAATTCAACAAGACCCTGGCCAAGTACCACGCACAGGCGCTGGATGCGCTCGGTTCGCTGTACTACACGGGCGAGAACTTCGACAACTTCTCGCCGGTGTACGGCTCCACCTATCCGGACTTCCACGGCGCGGTCGGTGTGACCGTCGAGCAGGCCAGCTCGCGTGGCCGCGTCCAGGAATCGGTGAACGGCCTGCTGACCTTCCCGTTCACCATCCGCAACCAGGTCGCCACCGGGCTGGGCACCGTGCGTGGCGCGGTGACCGAGCGCACTGGGCTGTTCGACCTGCAGAAGCAGTTCTTCCAGAGCGCGCTGAAGCAGGCCGCGCAGCAGTCGGTGAAAAGCTTCGTGTTTGGTGATGCGCATGATCCTGCGTTGACCCGCCGCCTGCTGGAACTGTTGCTGCTGCACCGGATCGAAGTGCGCGCGCTGGATCGTGCGGTGGCCATCGATGGGCAGCGCTTCGAGGCGGGCAGTGCCTATGTGGTGCCAGTGCAGCAGGCACAGTTCCGCCTGGTGCATTCTATCTTCGCAGAAACACCGCCGATCAAGGGGGATGTGTTCTACGGCAGCACCAGCTATGCAATCGCACCGGCCTACGGCGTGGCCTTTGCGGGCAGCCGCAGCCGCATCGAAGGCGGCGCACGCGTGGCCGCGCTGCCGGTGGAGCAGGGCGCAGTGCTGGGTGGCCAGGCTGGCTTCGCGTACGCGATCGACTGGCGCGACTACAACGCCGGGCGCGCACTGGCCGCGCTGCAGGGCAAGGGCGTGAATGCACGCGCGGCATTCCAGCCGTTCACCACCGCGACCGCGCATGGCGACATCAGCTTCGCCGCCGGCAGCCTGGTCGTTCCGGTTGCCGGGCAATCGCTGCAGGGCGCGGCGCTGCTCGAGGCAGTGACGTCCGCCGCGCGCGAGGCGGGTGTGCAGGTCCACGCGCTGTCCAGCGGCCGCAGCCGCGAAGGCATCGACCTCGGCAGTGACGGCATCAAGGCGCTACGGAAGCCTGCGGTGGCACTGGTGATGGGCGAGGGCGTGGCGGCCACCGAGATCGGCTCGGCCTGGTTCCTGCTTGACCAGCAGTTGCGCCTGCCGGCCAGCAAGCTGGATCCGCAGCAGTTGGGCAAGGTGTCGCTGGACCGCTACACCACGATCGTCCTGTCCGGTGGCACCTATACCGGCGTTGATGCCAAAGCGGTGGATGCGCTGAAGCGCTGGGTGCAGGCGGGTGGCTCGCTGGTGACCTACGGCAGTGCGTCGAAGTGGGCGATCGAACAGAAGCTTGCCGACGGCGAGAAGCTCGGCAAGGAAGAGGACGCCGCTGACGAAAGCCGCCGCGCGTTCGGTGACCAGCGTGACATCGCCGCGATCGAACGGGTCAGCGGCAACATCCTCAGCGCCGACGTCGATACCAGCCACCCGTTGGCGTTCGGTGTGCCGCGCCGGCAGCTGGCGATCAACAAGGAGAACACGGTGACGCTGCAGCCGAGCGCGAACCCGTTTTCCACGGTGGTGCGCATCGACACGCCGCCGCGGGTGAACGGTTACCTGTCCGAGCGCAACCGTACGCGGGTGGCGGGTAGTGCGTGGCTGCTGGTGTCGGCGCAGGGGCAGGGCAATGTTGTGCTGTTCGCCGATGATCCGGCGCATCGCAAGTACTGGCATGGCACGGATCGGCTGCTGATCAACGCGATCTTCTTCGGGAATCTGGTGAATCCGAGTAAAGCGCGGGGTTGAGGCGTTTGGCGCCTTGACTGATGCGTGTGGGGGCGGCCGGGCGGGCTGCGCAGGACACGCCGTAAACCCGTCCTTGGGGGCTCGATGGCGCCATCCATGGCGCCAACGGTCCTGCGCAGCCCGCCCGGCCGCCCCTCGACGGTTTCCTGCGGGCGCGGACGCATCAGACCCCAAGACGGGAGCAAAAGCAAAAGCGGGCACTGCGGCTTCGGCTTTTGCCTTTGAATTTGAATTTGAATTTGATCTTTCTTCTCCCGACTACCCGGCGGGAGAAGAAGGCGCAGGCAATGCTTGAAGCGGATGGGCGTGGGGCCAGCGCAAAACCGTGAGGCGCATGGATGCGCCGACCGAGCCCCCATGGATGGGTTTACGGCGTGTTTTGCGCTGGCCCCACGCCCATCCGCCCTCAGCGCAGCACACCGCCGGCTTCTACTCACGGTAGTCAGCAACAAAAAAGGACGGCGCGTCAGCGCCGTCCCTCGATAAGCCCCCCGCGCAGCGGGAAGCACCAACCACGTCAGCTGGGATCAGCCGGCGCGACCGCCGCCGTTGCCACCCTGGCCGCGGCCACGGCCGCCACCATTGCCGCCGCCACCACGACGCTGGCCCTGGCCGGCACCGGCGCCTGCACGCTGCTGGCCGTTGCCACCGCCCTCGCGACGGCCGCCACCGGCCTTCTTCGGGCCCGCATGCGCATGGCGCGGTGCATCACCGTGCGGACGGCGTGCATGGCTCTTGCGCGGTGCGCGCTCGCCGGTATCGTGCTCGGCCTTGCCCGGTGCACTGTTGCCCCAGCGGATCGGCACCTGCAACTCGAAGCCCGGCACATCACGGATGTCCATGTCGCGGCCCAGCAGGCGCACGATCGCGCGCAGCAGCTTCACTTCATCCTGCGCCACCAGCGAAATCGCCTGGCCGGTCGCGCCGTTGCGGCCGGTACGACCGATGCGGTGCACGTAGTCCTCGGCCACCATCGGCAGGTCGAAGTTGATCACCTTCGGCAGCTCGTTGATGTCGATGCCGCGCGCGGCGATATCGGTGGCCACCAGCACGGTCACGCGGCCGGCCTTGAAGTCGCCCAGCGCACGCAGGCGCTGGCCCTGGCTCTTGTTGCCGTGGATCGCTGCGGTCTTGATACCGGACTTTTCCAGGAACGTGGCCAGCTTGTCGCTGCCGTGCTTGGTGCGGGCGAATACCAGCGTCTGCTCACGGCTGTCCTGCGCCAGCAGGTGCAGCAGCAGGTCACGCTTGCGGCCGGCATCGACCGGGTGCACGCGGTGGGTGATGGTTTCGGCCACGGTGTTCTTCGGCGTCACCTGGATCTGTTCCGGGTTGCGCATGAACTCCAGCGCCAGCTGGCGGATGTTGTCCTCGAAGGTGGCCGAGAACAGCAGGGTCTGGCGGTTCTGCTTCGGCAGCTTGGCCAGGATGCGCTTGATCGACGGCAGGAAGCCCATGTCGAGCATGCGGTCGGCTTCGTCCAGGATCAGAACTTCGATGCCGGACAGGTCGACGCTGCGGCGCTCAAGATGGTCGATCAGGCGGCCCGGGCAGGCCACCAGCAGGTCCACGCCACGGCGCAGGATGTCCAGCTGGTTGCCCATGCCGACACCGCCGTAGATGCAGGCGCTGGGGATGCGCAGGTACTTGCTGTAACCACGCAGGCTGTCATGCACCTGGGTGGCCAGCTCGCGGGTCGGGGCCAGGATCAGCGCGCGCGGCTTGCGCGGGCCGGCGCGCACTTCCTGCGAGGCGGTGCCCAGGTGCTGCAGCAGCGGCAGGCCGAACGCAGCGGTCTTGCCGGTGCCGGTCTGTGCGCCGGCCAGCAGGTCGCGACCGGCCAGCGCCAGCGGGATCGCCTGCTGCTGGATCGGGGTCGGGTTTTCGTAGCCCTGCTCGGCAAGCGCACGCAGCAGGAAGGGCGCCAGGCCCAGCGATTCAAAAGACATTGAGTTTGCTCCAAGTACAAGAAACGCCTGTCCGAACGGACAGACGGGGGCAGATCAAACTGATCGGCTGACTCGGAGCGTTCCCGTGAACCGCGCTGCGAGAAGTTGGGTGCAGCCGGCGCGGAGCGCAGGCTGGAATGCGTGACGAACGGTGTCGGAGTGGGGGCGGGCGACGGGGCGGACCCCGGACGCCGGCGATCCCGAAGGGAAACGGACGGCCGCTGCAGACCCGCCTAGTCTAACCGATGGCTGAGACCTCGCGCAAAAAGCCCCGTTCAGGTAGGGGGTCTCTGCAGGGCTGCGCCCTGCACCCGCAGAGGCCGAAGCGACGTCAACGTCAACGTCAAAAGCGGGCTTGCTGAGGGTAGGCGGGGTGGGTCCGGTGGCGGGAGACGCCGTAAACCCATCCATGGGGGCTTGGCCGCGGCATCCATGCCGCGGACACTCCCGCCACCGGACCCACCCCGCCTTCGACAGTTTCCCGCGATCTGCGGTAGATCCACGCCGTGCGTGGATGCTCTTCGTTCAATTGTCGAAATATTCGATTTCAATGGAGATTCATCCACGCATGGCGTGGATCTACTGGCCACCGGCCTACAGTCGAAGGCGGGGCACTGTGGGTTTGCGGGGTGTGAGCGGCATGGATGCCGCGACCAAGCCCCCAGGGACGGGTTTACGGCGTCCCCGCAAACCCACAGTGCCCCGCCATCCCACGGAATGCCCGTTGTTGCTGTTGCTTCGGCCGTTGCCTTGGCTTGAAGCAGGTGCAGGGTGCAACCCTGCCGAACCCCCCACTACGGTAGTGTGGGCCGATGCCGCGCTGCAGCTTGGCGTCGCCGCAGATTTGATTACACTTGAAACTTGTTTGCCAACGACTCCGGACACCCACCCATGAAGCTTGGTTCTTTGAAGGAAGGCGGCCGCGACGGCACCCTGATCGTCGTCTCGCGTGACCTGCGCCACGGCGTGCGCGCCACCGGCATTGCCGCCACCCTGCAGCAGGCCCTGGAGGACTGGAGCCACATCGCGCCGCGCCTGAACGCGCTGTCCGAATCGCTCAATGCCGGCGACGCCGACGGCGTGTTCGACCTGGATCCGCAGGCGCTGGCCGCGCCGATGCCGCGCGCCTATGAATTCGTCGACGGCAGCGCCTACCTGCCGCATGTCGAGCGCGTGCGCCGCGCCCGTGGCGCCGAAGTGCCGGAGAGCTTCTACACCGACCCGCTGATGTACCAGGCCACCAGCGCCGGCTTCTACGGCCCGCGCGATGCGGTCAAGGTGGTCAGCGAGGAGTACGGTATCGACCTCGAAGCGGAGATCGTGGTGATCACCGACGACGTGCCGATGGCGGCCACCCCCGAACAGGCGGCGGGCCACATCCAGCTGGTCGGTCTGGTCAACGATGTGTCGCTGCGCAACCTGATTCAGGGCGAGCTGGCCAAGGGCTTCGGCTTCCTGCAGTCCAAGCCGCGCTCGGCGCTGTCGCCGGTGTTCGTTACCCCCGACGAGCTGGGTGCCGCCTGGCAGGACAGCAAGGTGCACCTGCCGCTGCTGACCCACATCAACGGCCAGTGGTTCGGCGCGCCGGAAGCAGGCGTGGACATGCAGTTCAATTTCGCCCAGCTCGTCGCGCATGCGGCCAAGACCCGCCCGCTGGGTGCTGGCACCATCGTCGGCTCCGGCACCATCGCCAACGAAGACACCAGCAAGGGTGCGTCGTGCTTCGCCGAGCAGCGCGTGGTCGAAACCCTGCGTGATGGCAAGCCGAGCACGCCGTTCATGTCGTTCGGCGATGTGGTCCGCATCGAGATGCTCGATGCCGCGGGCAACAGCATCTTCGGTGCGATCGAGCAGCGCATCGAACAGGCGGCCAAGCCCTGAGCATGGAGGCGGCGATGGACATCCTGGTTGACGACGGCCCGGTCGACGACGGCATCGTGCTGTACACCTACTGGAGATCCAGCGCCGCCTACCGCGTGCGCATCGGCCTGGAGCTGAAGGGCCTGGCCTGGGAGGCCCGGCCGGTGCACCTGGTGCGCGACGGCGGCGAGCAGCACCTGGACGCCTATCGCGCGCTCAATCCGCAGCAGCTGGTGCCGACCCTGCTGCATGACGGCCATACGCTGACCCAGTCGCTGGCGATCGTGGAATACCTGGACGAGCGCTTCCCCCAGGTGCCGCTGCTGCCGGCCGACGCCGCCGGCCGCGCGCGGGTGCGTGCACTGGCCCAGCTGGTGGCCTGCGATATCCACCCGATCAACAACCTGCGGGTGATGCAGTACCTGGAGCGCAGCCTGCAGCTGCCGGCCGATGCCCGCACGCAGTGGACCCTGCACTGGATCGCCGAGGGCTTCCAGGCAATGGAAACGATGCTGGCCAACAGCCGTGACACCGGCACCTTCTGCCACGGTGACCGTCCCGGCCTGGCCGATATCTGTCTGCTGCCGCAGCTCTACAACGCGCACCGCTTCGGCCTGGACCTGACGCCGTTTCCAACGTTGCGCCGGATTGAAGCGGCCTGCCAGGCGCTGGATGCCTTTGAGCGCGCGCGCCCGGAAAACCAGCTCGACGCCGCTTGACGGGCCGCTTCGCTCGCCGGGCGCGGCCAGGCGCTACCGGTTCCTGGCCCGTGGAAGCGCCGGGCCATGCCCGGCGGATTCCCCATCCCCTCGCAGCATCAGCCGAAGGTCCTCCCGGAACAGCCGATAGCCGGCCTCGCGGCGTGCATCATCGCCCTGCCGCAGCACCCACGCCGGATGCACGGTGGCGTAGCCGCGGGTGCCGTCCTCCAGCGTGTGCCAACGTCCACGGTCGTGCGACAGATTGAAATCCCGGCCAAAGACCGAGGCTGCCGCGGTTGCGCCCAGGCAGACGATGATCTGCGGCCGCACCCGCGCGATCTCGCCCATCAGCCACGGCCGGCAGGCCTGGATGTGGCGGCTTTCCGGACGCTTGTGCAGCCGGATCTTGCCGCGGCGCTCATGGTGGAAGTGCTTCACCGCATTGGTCAGGTACAGCGTGGCGCGATCGATTCCCAGCTCGGCCAGGGCACGGTCCAGCAGTTGGCCAGCCGGGCCGGCGAACGGCTGGCCGCGCAGATCCTCGACGTCGCCCGGCTGCTCGCCGACCATCATGATCCGGGCATCGACCGGGCCTTCACCGAACACCACCTGCGTGGCCGCTTCCCACAGCGGGCACTGGCGGCAGGCCAGCGCCTGTTGGCGTAGTGTCTGCAATCCCCTGGTGTCGGCGGCGGGCATTGGCGCCAGCGCCCGCGCAGGTATCTTCCGTTGCGGTGCCTGCGCTGGCCGGTCATGCATTTCCTGCACGCGATCGCCCGCATCGCGCACCAGGCGCGGCAGCAGCTGCGCCTCGGGCAGGTGGCGCCAGTACTTGGCCGGCATCTCCTGCATCATCATCCGGGTGTTGAGCCGCGCCGGATTGAAGATGCTGGCGTAATAGGTCCGCCACAGGGCCTCGCGCGCATCCTCGGCCGGGGCGTCCTCGCGCCGTGCGCCGGGGCCGAACGCCAGTGCCTGCCCATCCCATGCCACGCTGCGTGACGGTGTCAGGATGGCCCAGCGCATGCCGGTGAAGCGGCGCGCGAAGAACGGCGCCACCCGATCGACGATGTGATGCTGTGGTTCGAACCACGCGATGAACGCCTCGGGCTGGCCGGGGACTTCGCGGAAGCGCACGAACGCCTTCATCTTGTGGGTATCGCGGCGAACGGCCTGGGCGAGCGCGGTTGCGCGCAGCACGTCGGCATCCGCGGGATTGGACAGCACCGAGCGCTCGCCATGGGTGATGCGCCACAGCAGCCGGTACAACAGGGCCATGCGTTGCATATCGCGGTGGCACAGGCAGGTGGCCGCCCGTTCAAGGAAGTCGCGCGGTACGTTCGGTACGCCGGCATCGGCCAGCACGGGCGCGGAGCTGACCGCCGGCGCATCCAGCAGTGATGCGTCGCTGCCCTCCAGCCAGTCCAGCTGTTCCGGTGCGATGCCGCGCAACAGGGCATCACGCGCACCGTTGCGCCAGGCCTCCAGCGACCACGGCGGGTCCACCCGCAGCGACCAGCGCTGTGCATCAGGCTGACGGTGGGGCATCGAACAGCGATCCCTGACGGGGCGGTGGGGCCAATTGGGCGCGCAGCGCCGCCGGATCGTCCAGCGCCCTGCGCGGGTGGTGGTCGGCCAGCAGCACGAATGGCAGCAGTTTGCTCATCGGCGCCTTCAGGCGTGCCACATCGGCAACCCGCAGGCGACCGTGGCGGCGCGCCATCAGCACCCGCTTCACATTGCGCACGCCCAGCCCGGGTACGCGCAGCAGCATTTCCTTCGGCGCGCGGTTGAGATCCACGGGGAAGCGTTCTGGGTGGCGGATCGCCCAGGCCATCTTCGGGTCGATGTCCAGATCGAGCATGCCGGCCTGGGTGGTATCGGTGATTTCATCCACGCCATAGCCGTAGAAGCGCAGCAGCCAGTCGGCCTGGTAGAGGCGGTGCTCGCGCTGCAGGGGCGGAGGCTGCAGCGGCAGCTGGCGGCTGGCATCCGGAATCGGGCTGAAGGCGGAGTAGTACACCCGGCGCATCCGGTAGTTGCCGTAGAGCGCATCGGCGCTGGCGAGGATCTGCCGGTCGTTGGCGCCGTCAGCGCCGACGATCATCTGCGTGCTCTGCCCGGCCGGTGCGAAGCGGGGAGGGCGCGGACGCGCGCTGCGGGTGGGCACCGGCGCGACCACCGCTGGCGCCTTGCGCGCTTCCCTGGCTTCCTCGATGCGCCAGCGCAGCTCGCCCATTGCACCGCGGATCGACTGTACGGTTTTCTCCGGTGCCAGCGCGCTCAGCCCGGCTTCGGTGGGCAGCTCCACGTTGATCGACAGCCGGTCGGCGTAGCGCCCGGCGCTGGCCAGCAGTTCCGGCGACGCTTCGGGAATGGTCTTGAGGTGGATGTAGCCGGCAAAGCGGTGTTCCTCGCGCAGGCGCCGGGCGACCTCCACCATCTGCTCCATCGTGTAGTCCGCATTGCGGATGATGCCGCTGGACAGGAACAGGCCTTCGATGTAGTTGCGTTTGTAGAAATCCAGGGTCAGCGCGACCACCTCGTCCACGCTGAAACGCGCGCGAGCCACGTTGCTGGAAACCCGATTGACGCAATAGGCGCAGTCGTAGACGCAGAAGTTGGTCAGCAGGATCTTCAGCAGCGATACGCAGCGGCCATCCGGCGTGTAGCTGTGACAGATGCCCATGCCCTCGGTACTGCCGATGCCGCCGCTGGCACGTGAGTCGCGCTTGCCCGAGCCGCTGGAGGCGCAGGAGGCATCGTACTTGGCGGCGTCGGCCAGAATGGCCAGCTTGCGGATGGTTTCCATTGCGGAAACCTACGGATGAGCGGTCTCAATGGATGAGATCGGCCCTGAATCCTTCAGGCTTGCGCCGGGCACGGCCCGGCGCTACCGGTGTCGAAAGAGCTGCGCGGATCAGAACCCGTGGGTGATGCTGGGTGCGCCGGCCGAGAAATCCGCGTACGGGTCATGCTCGCCGCTGCTGCCTTCGGACAGGCGGAACTTCAGCGCCAGGCCGTCGCGCGAGTCGGCGGCGCGCAGCGCTTCCTCCTGCTCGATGGTGCCGGCCTTGGCCAGCCGGAACAGGCACTGGTCGAAACTCTCCATGCCCTCTTCCAGCGATGCTTCCATCGCCGCCTTGATCTCGTGCACCTGGCCGCGACGCAGCAGGTCGCGGATCATCGGCGTGTTGAGCAGCACTTCGGTGGCCGGCAGGCGACGGCCTTCCTTGTTCTTCACCAGGCGCTGGCTGATCACCGCACGCAGGTTCAGCGCCAGGTTCATCAGCACGTTCTTGTGCGCGCTTTCCGGGAAGAAGTTAAGGATGCGCTCGATGGTCTGGTCGGCGTTGTTGGAGTGCAGGGTGGCCAGGCACAGGTGGCCGGTCTCGGCGAAGGCGATCGCCGCCTCCATCGTTTCCGCGTCCAGGATCTCGCCGATCAGGATCACGTCCGGTGCTTCACGCATCGCGTTCTTCAGCGCGTTGTGGAAGGCATGGGTGTCCAGCCCGACCTCGCGCTGGTTGACGATCGACATCTTGTGCTTGTGCAGGTACTCGATCGGGTCCTCGATTGTGAGGATGTGACCGGTGGTGGTGCTGTTGCGATGGTCGATCATCGATGCCAGCGAGGTGGACTTGCCCGAGCCGGTGGACCCCACCACCAGCACCAGCCCGCGCGGGGTCATGATGACGTCCTTCAGCACCTGCGGCAGGTTCAGCTCTTCGATGCTCGGAATCCGGCTGCGGATGGCACGGATGACCATGCCGACCTCGCCACGCTGCTTGAACACATTGACGCGGAAGCGACCGGCATCGGGCAGGGCGATGGCCATGTTGAGTTCCAGCTCGCGCTCGAACTGCGGCACCTGGCCCTCGTCCATCAGCGAGTAGGCGATCTTCTTGACCATGCCCGGCGGCAGGCCGGTATTGCCCAGCGGATAGAGCTTCCCCTCGATCTTGATGTAGACCGGTGCCCCGGTGGTCAGAAACATGTCCGAAGCGTTCTTTTCGGTCATCAGCTTCAGGAAGTAGCCGATATCCATTGCGAATTTTCCCCAACGAAACGGCCGACGCCCGTTGCCAGCACGGTGTCGGCTTGACGACAATGGCCGTGAACCGACAACCGGTACGGCCTCCCCAATGAAACGACTTAGCTTCGCACGAATGCGCCACAGCCTGTATGTGATGGCGTTTGCATTCGCACTGTCTGCCCCCGCCTGGGCGCAGGATGGCGCGATGGAACTGGCCCAGGCCCGGCAGGCGGTCGACAAGGCCACCCAGGCCGATGCCGACCAGTACGCCCCGGACCTGATCGGGCTGGCCCGGCAGGGGCTGGAGCAGGCCCAGCGCGCCGCCGGCGACCGCCGCGAGCGCAAGAACGCCCCGGCAATGGCCCTGCGTGCCGCCGCCGATGCCGACCTGGCCCGCGTGCGCAGCGAGGAAGCCACCGTGACCGCCCAGCTGCAGCTGCGCCGCAACGAGGTCAACCAGCTGCAACGCCAGCTGTCGACCGGGGAGGATCGCCGGTGAAGCCGATGACTGCCGCAACCCTGGCCGCGCTGCTGGCGCTGCCTACGCTGGCCGTGGCCGCTGACAACCCGATGGTGGCGCAGCTGAGCCAGCGCCTGATGGCCATCCAGGCCAAACCGGATACCGCTGAGCTGGGCGCCTTCGAGCGCATGCAGGCCCAGCAGGCCATCGCCACCCTGGACAAAGCCAAGCGCCGCGACCAGGAACTGGCCACCTACCTGGCCGAGCGCCGGGTGGAGATCGCCGAGACGGCCGTGCGTACCGCGCTGGCCGCCCGCGAGGTCGACCGCCTGGAGCGGACCCGCAGCGACCTGCTGATCGAGGCCAGCCGCCGCGACGCCGCGCGCGCGCGCCAGGAAGCCGAACAGCTGCGCATGCAGGCACAGATGCAGGCCGAGGAGGCTGAACGACTGCGCCAGGCTGCCGAGGCCGAGACCCTGGCCCGCCAGGACGCCGAGAACGCTCTGACCAGCGTGGCCGGCAAGCAGCAGCAGCGCCTCAGCGCCGCCCAGCAGAACGCCGCCAAGCTGGCCCGCGAGGAAGCCGAGCTGGTGTCCGGGCAGAAGCTGCCGGGTTCGAAGTTCGATGGCCGCGGCGAGGTCTTCACCTTCCGTGGCGATGCGTTTGCCGCCGGCGCCTCCAGCCTGTCCGGCGGCGCCCGCAACCAGGCCAAGGCGTTGGCCGAATACCTGAACATCGGCAAGAAGGGCCGCTTGCGCATCGAGGCCTACGACAGTGCCAACGGCGTAGGCCAGAAGCGTGCCGAGGCCCTGCGTGACGCACTGGTTGCTGCGGGTGTCGCGAGCAACCGGATCCAGCTCGCCGGCAAGAAGGCGGCCTCCACCCAGGCACGTTCGGCCGAGGTCATCATCGCCCTGTAATTGCTTGATATCGTTTGTTTTTCGTTGTGATGAGCATTCAGCCTGAACCCCGCCCCGGCGGGGTTCGGTCTTTTTGACGCAGGGGTCTTGTACCCCGCCTTGAGCAGGCGTAGGGTCAATCGTCCGGGACGCAATGCCGCGGACCGGACGATGGGAGGGCCGGGCCGATGCAAGCAGGGCGCGAACCGCAGCAGATCGACGTGCGCAGGCCAGTGCCGCAGGTCGTTGCAGGCGTCCAGGTGGCCATCGACCGGCACTCCTCCATGAACAACGCCCCGTGCCTCGCGGCCGGGGCGTTCGTGTATCTGTCGAAGGAGGTCCATCATGTTTGAAGATCAGCCCCAGAGCGAGATCGACGCACGTCGCGCGCGTGATCCGGAGTTCAGGGCACTCCATGACCAGCACCGCAAGTTGAACAAGAAGTGCATGGACGCGGAGTTGGGTGTACTCCCGATCGATGATGTCACCCTGGGTCGCATGAAGCGCGAGAAGCTGCTGGCCAAGCAACGACTTCTGCGAATGTACGAAACACCGCTCCCAACGACGTCCCCCACGCTTTGACGCACCCCGTCACGCCCGGAACGGCGTGACCCGGCCATCGATGGCCCCCGCCGGGCGCTCCTGCCCCGGCATCGCGGCACCGCCGATGAGGCGGCCGCGCCAAGGCACCACAGGCGGTGGTGCCTTGGCCTGCAGGCACAACTCACCGATGCGGGCGGTACCGGTCTCCTCGTCGATCCGGGGCCGTCCGCATCTCTTTTTGCGGGCTCGCGGTCCATCTCCGCGCCGACCTGACATTCATCGCCATCCGACGGATAATCACCGGTCCGGCCCTCCGCGGCGCGAACCGAAAGTTCTCCGAATGCCCATTCATTCTTCCGTCCTCGAACTCATCGGCCAGACCCCGATCGTCAAGGCCCAGCGCCTGGACACCGGCGTCTGCGAGCTCTACCTGAAGCTCGAAAGCGCCAACCCGGGCGGATCGATCAAGGATCGCATCGGCCTGTCGATGATCGAGGCGGCGGAGCAGCGCGGCGACCTGAAGCCGGGTGCGACCCTGGTTGAGGGCACCGCCGGCAACACCGGCCTGGGCCTCGCCCTGGTCGCGCAGCAGAAGGGCTACAAGCTGATCCTGGTCGTTCCCGACAAGATGAGCCGCGAGAAGATCTTCAACCTGAAGGCGATGGGCGCCGAAGTACGCTTGACCCGCTCGGATGTGGCCAAGGGCCATCCGGAGTACTACCAGGACCTGGCCAAGACCATCGCCGAGCAGACCCCGGGTGCCTACTTCATCAACCAGTTCGGCAACCCGGACAACCCGGCCGCGCATGAATTCGGTACCGGCCCGGAGATCCTGGAGCAGATGGGCGGCGACCTCGACGCCATCGTGTTCGGCTGCGGCAGCTCCGGCACCATGACCGGCCTGTCGCGCGCGTTCGCCAAGCTGTCGCCCAAGACCGAGCTGGTGCTGGCCGATCCGGTTGGCTCGATCTTGGCCGAATACATCAATGACGGCGTGCTCAACGACAAGTCGGGCAGCTGGCTGGTGGAGGGCATCGGCGAGGACTTCCTGCCGTCGATCTCCGACTTCAGCCGCGTGAAGAAGGCCTATGCCATCAGCGACGCCGAGAGCTTCCACACTGCGCGTGAACTGCTGGGCAAGGAAGGCATCCTCGGTGGCTCGTCCACCGGCACCCTGCTGGCCGCTGCGCTGAAGTACTGCAAGGAGCAGACCACGCCGAAGAAGGTGCTGGTGCTGGTCTGCGATACCGGCAACAAGTACCTGTCGAAGATGTACAACGACTACTGGATGCTGGACAACGGCTTCCTGGAGCGCCCGCAGCACGGTGACCTGCGCGACCTGATCCTGCGCCCGTACGGCCAGCGCGACACCGTGGTGATCGGCCCGAACGACCTGCTGACCACCGCCTATCAGCGCATGAAGCTGTACGACGTGTCGCAGCTGCCGGTGATGGACGGTGACCAGCTGGTCGGCATCGTCGACGAAAGCGACGTGCTGCTGCACGTCTATGGTGACGAAGCGCGTTTCCGCGACACCGTCGCCACGGCGATGGTCAGCAAGCTGGACCGGCTGGACGTGAAGTCGCCGATCGAGGCGCTGCTGCCGGTGTTCGACCGCGGCCAGGTGGCGATCGTGATGGACGGCAATGCCTTCCTGGGCCTGATCACCCGCATCGACCTGCTGAACTATCTGCGCCGTCGCGTGCAGTAAGCCGTTGATCGCAGACGTTCGCCGCTGAATCCCGGTTTATCCGCGTCAAAGGTCGTTAAGGCCGCGCTGGTAGACTTCCGCACCTTCGATGGCGCCGCGTGTCGGCGCCCCTCAGGAAAGAACATGTCCAACGCTACTTCCCAGGATCGCGCCCTGGCCCTGGCCACGCTGGCCATCCACGGCGGCCAATCGCCCGACCCCAGCACCGGCGCGGTGATGCCGCCGATCTACGCCACCTCGACCTATGCGCAGTCCAGTCCCGGCGAGCACCAGGGCTTCGAGTACTCGCGTACCCACAACCCGACCCGCTTCGCCTACGAGCGCTGCGTGGCGTCGCTGGAAGGTGGCGCCCGCGGCTTCGCCTTCGCCTCGGGCATGGCGGCCAGCTCGACCGTGATCGAGCTGCTGGACGCCGGCAGCCACGTGGTGGCGATGGATGACATCTACGGCGGCAGCTTCCGCCTGTTCGAGCGCGTGCGTCGCCGCACCGCCGGACTGGATTTCAGCTTCGTCGACCTGACCGACCTGGCTGCGTTTGAAGCCTCCATCACGCCGAAGACGAAGATGGTGTGGATCGAGACCCCGACCAACCCGATGCTGAAGATCGTCGACATCGCCGCGGTGGCCGCCATCGCCAAGCGCCATGGCCTGATCGTGGTGGTCGACAACACCTTCGCCTCGCCGATGCTGCAGCGCCCGCTCGAACTGGGCGCGGACCTGGTCCTGCATTCGGCCACCAAGTACCTCAATGGTCACTCGGACATGGTTGGCGGCATGGTGGTGGTCGGCGACAACGCCGAACTGGCCGAGCAGATGGCCTTCCTGCAGAACTCGGTGGGTGGCGTGCAGGGCCCGTTCGACAGCTTCCTGGCCCTGCGTGGCCTGAAGACCCTGCCGCTGCGCATGAAGGCCCACTGCGCCAATGCGCTTGCGCTGGCGCAGTGGCTGGACAAGCACCCGGCGGTGGAGAAGGTGATCTATCCGGGCCTGCCCTCGCACCCGCAGCATGAACTGGCCGGCAAGCAGATGGCTGGTTACGGCGGCATCGTCTCGATCGTGCTCAAGGGCGGGTTCGAGGCGGCCAAGCGCTTCTGCGAGAAGACCGAGCTGTTCACCCTGGCCGAGTCGCTGGGCGGCGTGGAAAGTCTGGTCAACCACCCGGCGGTGATGACGCATGCCTCGATCCCGGTGGCGCGCCGCGAGCAGCTGGGCATCAGCGATGCGCTGGTAAGGCTGAGCGTGGGTGTTGAGGACCTGGGGGATCTGCAGGTGGATCTGGAGAGGGCGCTGGGTTGATGCACGATATCTCCTTGACTATGACTATGCAGATCGGGTGCCGCTGATGAGTGGGCGTATTGGAAAGCTGCTGCATACGCTTGTGCTGGGTCCGTGGGCCCAGCTGTGGCGGAACAAGACGTTCACCCTTTCGCTGGTAAGGCGCGAAATTGAAGGGCGTTACCGCGGGGCCTATGGTGGCCTGCTGTGGTACATCATCAATAACCTGATGTTGCTGACCATCTACAGCTTCGTGTTCGGGACGATCTTCAAGGCACGCTGGAACATCCCCGGTGCGGAGGGCAATTTCTCGGTGCCGCTGTTCCTGGGCATGATCATGTTCAACGTGTTTGCCGAGTGCATTTCGCGGGCGCCGATCTCGATCACCGGCAATGCGAACTATGTAAAGCGGGTGGTGTTCCCGCTGGAAGTGCTGCCGGTCGTCAACATGGGGGCCGCGCTGTTCAACTTCATGGTGGGTGTGGTGGTACTGGCGTGCTTGGCGTTCGTGCTCGGCGCACACATCCATTGGCAGATCGTCTGGCTTCCCGTCCTGCTGATTCCGGTAGTGCTGCTGGTACTGGGGCTGTCCTGGTTCCTGGCGGCCATTGGCGTGTATGTGCGTGACGTAACCCATATCGTCGGCTTCGTGGTCATCAGCACGATGTTCATGTCGCCGATCTTCTTCCCGGGCAGCGCTTTCCCGGAGAAGTTCAAGTCGTGGATGCTGGCCAATCCGATGACCTTCCCGATCGAGGCGGGCCGGGCAGCCGCGCTGCAAGGACAGACCCCCGACCTGTTGATCCTGGGCATCATGAGCCTGGTCGGGCTGGTCGTGGCGCATCTGGGTTACACCTTGTTCCAGGCCACCAGAAAGGGGTTTGCCGATGTCCTTTGACAGCGTCTTCGAGCACGATCCCGCGCACGAGATCAAGCGCATCATCCCGCCGGAAGAGGTGGTCATTGCCGCGCACGATCTGGGCAAGGCCTATGCGATGTACGCCAAGCCCTCGGATCGCCTGAAGGAAATGTTCATGCCGCCGCTCAGGCGCGTGCTGGGCATGAATGAGGTGGCTTATCACCGCGAGTTCTGGGCGCTGCGTGGCCTTTCCTTTGAGGTCGGCAAGGGCGAGACCGTCGGCATCATCGGCCGCAATGGTTCGGGCAAGTCGACCCTGCTCCAGCTCATCTGCGGCACCCTGCAGCCCACCGAGGGCTCGGTGCGGACCAAGGGGCGGGTTGCCGCGCTGCTGGAGCTGGGCGCGGGCTTCAATCCCGAGTTCACTGGGCGCGAGAACCTGTTGCTGAATGGGCAGGTGCTGGGCTTGACCCGGAGTGAGATCGATCAGCGATTCGACGAGATCGTCGGATTCGCCGACATCGGGGAGTTCCTTGACCAGCCGGTCAAGACGTACTCCAGCGGCATGTACGTCCGCCTGGGCTTCTCGGTTGCCATCCATACCAGCCCTGAGCTGTTGATCATCGACGAAGCACTTGCCGTGGGTGATGCGAAGTTCAATGCCAAGTGCATGGCACGCATCAAGAAACTCCGCGAGTCCGGTCTTTCGATTCTGTTCGTCTCCCACGATGTTGGCGCGGTGCGCTCGCTGTGTGATCGCAGCATCTGGCTGGACAAGGGTCGCCCGCGGATGTCCGGTTCGGTGTTCGCGGTCACCGCGCAGTACATGCAGAACCTGTTCGAGGAGGATTCGGCACGCCTGGAACACGAGCGCGAAGAGGCGGTGGCCAATGCGACCCAGGAAATCGCCGATGACAAGGCGCAGGAACAGCTGCGCGCGCGCAAGCCGGTCAATCACTGGGGCAGCCATGTCGGCTCCATTCTCGCGGTGGAAACCGAGGCGGCCGATGGCCAGCGTCGCAACATGTTCTTCACCGGCGAGAAGCTGTGCATCCGCATCAAGGCCAGGATTCCGCCATCGGCGAATCGGGAGTGCCTCAGCATGGCGTTCTCGCTGAAGGACATGGCCGGCAGCGACCTGGTGGTGGGTACCACATGGGATTCGCCACGGCTGCGCCTCGATGTGCAGGGCGATACCGTGGAAGTTGCGTTCACGCTTGACTGCAATCTGCGCGAAGGTGACTACGTGCTGGTTGCAGCGCTGGAAGACCGTTCCTCCGACAGCATCCAGTACTTTGAGTACATCGAAGGTGCGCAGTATTTGAAGATATTCATGAAGGAGTTCCGCTACGGTACCTTCATTGTGCCCATCGAGAAGAAGGTGCTTTGATTTCATGAAGTTCATGGGAAATCCGCTATGACAAGCATCGACATCAACGGGCAGGACTACTGGGAATCGCGTTTCCAGCAGGACTGGATCCAGAACGAAGGCCAGAAGCAAAGCCAGTTCTTCGGGATGGTTGCCTGCCGCCTGTTGCCGGCCTGGTTTGTGGATGATGTGAAACACAACGACTTGGGTCTGTGCGACTGGGGCTGTGCGATGGGTGACGGCACGCAGGTGATCAAGTCCGAGTTGGGACTTGATCAGGTGGCTGGCCTGGATTTCTCTGCGTCCGCCATCGAGCAGGCACGTCGCAACTATCCGCAGATCGCATTCGCCACTGACGATCTCCTGGCGGAAGGGGTGGACCTCGGCTACGACGTGATCTTCTCCTCCAATACGCTCGAGCATTTCCACGAACCGTGGGACGCGGCAGCCAAGCTGACCGCTCATGCTCGCGAGTATTTCGTCATGCTGGTTCCGTTCCAGGAGTCGCTTGAAGAGCGCCACGAGGAACACTTCTACAGTTTCCACTGGCACAACCTGCAGCGCGATCTTCCCAATGGCTTCCGCCTGGTCCACGTGGGCGTCATCGATGTCGGGCTGCTGCCGGATCCGCAGTACAGTGGCAAACAGCTGCTGGCGATCTATGCATCCGAATCGGCGGCGCAGCGTGTCGTGCCTGGGCTGGTGGAGCAGGGGCTGGATCTGCTGGGGCGCTATGGCCATATGCATGATCGTCTTGCGTCTATTGGGATGGAGCTGGAGGCCACCATCCGGCAGCGCAACGAACTGGGCGCGAAGCTTGATGATGCGCTGCGGCAAGGTGACGCGATCCGGGCGGATGTGGAGCGCCTCGCGGCCGAGCAGGCACGTCAGCTGAACCTCATCGCGGGCCTGGAGCAGGGGCGCAGTGAATTGCGCGATCGGGTGCTGGAGGTGGAGACGCAGCTGAGCAACGCACAGACCGCTGAGCATCAGGCCACATTGCGCGCGGAGGCGGGTGAACGCCGGCATTCCGAGGCTGAGCGCCGGCACACCGAGGCAGAGAAGGCGTTGCAGAACCTGCAGAAGGAGAACGAGGAGATTGCTCGTCGCCTGGAGCAGGTTTACGCCTCCCACTCCTGGCGCCTTACCGCACCCTTCCGTTCAATCCGTCGCCTTTTCTGACGTCGATAAGAAATAAATCAAAGGAATTTCAGTAGATGGCCAAGAAGCGCCAATTGACCATAGTCTCGCCGTATCCCGCAAATGATCGTTACATGGACGGCTGGATGAGCCGTATCAAGACCATTGACGGCGTGTTCGAAGACTATCCGCGCACCTACATTGACTTCCAGGAATGGTACCCGGCTGCGCAGGAGCCGGAAGTGGTGTACGCGGACGAGCTGATCAAGGCGTATCGGGTCAATCCCCATTCCAAGGCCCATTCCGATTTCGTGGCACGCATCTTCGATGCGGCGGATTTCGTCTACATCCACACGATGCATCAGTGCGAGTACATGCTTCCGCACTTTGACGCGTCCAAGATGTACGTGGACATCCACGGCGTGGTTCCGGAGGAAGAGCTGATGCTCGGTTCGCCCGAGCGCTCGCGGATCTTCGCCGAGGTCGAACGGCAGATTATCTCCAAGCTCAAGCATGCTTCGGTTGTGACGCTGGCCATGAAGGAGCACTTCCTGGCCAAGTACCCTGACGCTGCAAACGTCGATTTCATCCACGTTCCGGTCTTCGACTTCGGCTCGCTTGGCCAGTCGGTGCAGCGCGTGGCTGCGTCGCGTATCGCGCGGCGGCAGAACGCGCGGCCGACCGCTGTCTATGCCGGTGGTGCCCAGGTCTGGCAGCGGGTGGACGAGATGGCCGACATCATGGCCGCCGCACCGTTCTGCAATTACGAGATCTACTCCCACGATGTGGAAGCATTTGCCCCGAAGCTTTCCAGCCGCGGCATCCCGGTGGAGGTTTTCAAGGGCTACGCCAGCAAGGAAAAGCTGGAGCAGGTCTATCGGTACTCGAACTTTGGATTCGCCCTGCGTGAAGCCTGTACGGTGAATCGGGTGGCGTCGCCGACAAAGCTGTGTGACTACTTCGCGCATGGCGTGCTTCCGGTGGTTGATTTCCACCTGATCGGCGATTTCGACGCCTATGGTTACGCCTATGTCGATCATGCCGATTTTCGAGAGGGCTACATTCCCGACCTGCAGACTCAGGACTGGATGATCGACAGGAACCTTGGATGCCTGGAGACGATGTATTCAGATTTCAAGAAGGGAATCACGGCAGTCAAGGATCTGGTGGAAACGGTATGAATCCAATCATCGGCAACAATCAGGCAGCGCATCTGGTCGACATTTCCGCAATGCTCGATGCCGTGCTCGGCTGGGCGTCCGACAAGCTGGGCGACCCGGTTGAGGGCTACAGCACGGATCTGCTCGGCAGTGACCTGACCCGCCTGGCTGCGCATTCGGCACGCCGTATCGGTTGGGCCCCTTCCCGTGACCCGGGTCGCCTGGATATCGCGCTGATCGACGGTACCGAGCCGGGGGCCTCGCAGGACAACGGCGCAACGCCTGCGGCCGAAAACCGCCTGCATGTGTTCTTTGCCTTCCCGGGCATGTCCGGCCACAAGTCGGACGAACTGCTGGCCGGCTACTCGCAGCTGTTCAAGGCCGAGATGGTTGCGGCGACCTGCCTGGAGGCACCTGAAAGTGCCGCGATGATGCTGGCAGTGATCACCTCGTCGCGTGCGGTGTCGTCCGCGGAATCCTGGTGGGAGTTCGCAGACGCACTCAACACCTTCGGCTCGTTCAAGCTTTCCGACATGTCGCGCAAGCTGCAGTCGGCCTCGGCCGGCCTGAAGCACGCCGCCCTGCTGGCCGATGAAATGGTCAACGAAATCTCGACGTTGGCAGTCGAGCGCACCCGCGACCGGCATTCGCTGTGGCGCATCGCCCGCAATCTGCGCCAGGAAGTGCTGGAGCATCGATTCCGCAAGCTGGAACGACCGGTGGTTACGCCGCGCGAGGGTTACTTCCGCAGTGCTGCCGGCCGCCTGCTCAAGAATGCGGGCATGATCCAGGCCAACGCGCATGCCGATAGCAGCGTGCTGCAGTCGCTGGCGGTAAGCGCGGTGCGCACCCGATGCGCATTGCTTGTTGCCGAGGACCATACCTTCGGTGGGCTTGAGCAATGGGTCTGTGATTTCGCACGGCACCTGCGTACCAAGAATTTCGTGCCTTACCTGATTGTGCTGGGATCGCCTTCGCTCAACAGCCGCATCGCGCAGCAGTTCCCCGGCGAGCTGGTGTACCTGGATGGGCAGTCGGTGTTGCTGGGCGAGACGGTCGCGCGCGGGCGCTTCGAGTCGCTGGTGGTCAGCCATGCCTACGATGGCCTGCACACGATCGAACCCGGTTGCAAGGTCGTCGAGGTGCTGCACAACATCTATTTCTGGCAGCTGCAGGATCCGGCGCTTGAGCGCGAGCGTGCTCGCGTCGACGAGTACATTGCCGTTTCGAGCGAAGTGGCCGACTACGCGTGCGTGTACCAGAAGCTGGCGCGTTCGAAGGTGACAACGGTGCCGCATGGACTGAACATCGTTGACCTGTATCGTCCGCCGGCCGACTACCTGCGCAGGGCGCGCGGGAAGCGCGATGCGTTCAGGATTCTGTTCGTGGGCAATCTCTATCCGCAGAAGAACGTGATTTGCCTGCTGGAGGCATTTGCCAGGCTCAGGCAGGAGGCGCCGCAGGCGACGCTGCGCATCGCAGGTGCGCTGGCTGAATCGGGGAACGCCGCCAAGGTCGAGGAGGCCATTCGCCGGCTGGATCTTGCCGGTTCGGTGGAACTGCTGGGCTCGCTCAAGCGCCGCGAACTGAGCCGTGAGTATTCCCATGCACACCTGTTCGTGCTCCCCTCCCTGTTCGAAGGCTATGGGTTGGTGAACCTGGAGGCAGCCCACTTCGGCCTACCGATGGTACTGTCCAATACCGGCTGCGCAGCCGAACTGTCTGCGGGAACACCGGCTTGCCGGGTTGCCCCCATCGCGGTCAGGCACGACAAGCTCAGCCACAAGGAAGTCGCGGAACGCAGCCGCGCGCCGGCCGAGAAGGATGTGGCGGCCCTGTACGGTGAGTTGTCGCATGCCATGCGGAATTATCCGGAGCTGATGGAAGCGGGATTGGCGATGATCGAAGCGCCTCCCTTCAGTACGCTGCAGCAGTCGGGCGATGCGATGCTGGACGTCGTTACGCGGGCGTCCTGAGCAGGTTACGGGTTGGAGCAGGAACAGGACTGCGATCGCATGGGTAGCGTCGATCAAACCATGACGAACGGTGGCATGCAGGCCGTGCGCATCCTGATCTGCGCGCACGACTTCCAGCCCAACCCGTCACCGCAATCATTGCGGGTAACCCAGCTGGCCAGCGGACTGGCCAGTCTTGGGCATGATGTCCATGTCCTGACCCGGACATGTGGTGCCGGCATGCGACGGATGGAGGACCCACCCGGTCTGCAGGTGCATCGGACCTCGCCCCAGGGCGTCGAGGCTCTGATTGATGCGACGTCGCGCGTACTGGGCCATCTGCGCCGTCTGAGGCGCCAGGACGCGGTTGCGGGAACGCGCCCCTCCCCACAGGTGGCTTCACAGGCCGCGCCGACGGTTGGGACGGCGGCGTTGAACCGGAAGGGGCGCGCGATTGCAAGGCTGCGCTCGTTCCTGGATGCGCGGGTTTTCCCGGATGGCCGCTCGCGTTGGATCGGCGGTGCTCTGCGTCATGGCCGGCAACTGATCAGCCAGTGGTCGCCGCAGGTGATCATCGGATCACATGAGCCTGTGGCAGGACTGCTGTTGGCGTCTGCGCTCTCACGCGAGTCTGGCATTCCTTTCGTTGCCGAACTTGGTGATCCCGTGCTGACGTCCTATACCCCCGAACGCTGGAGGGCGGCATCGCTCGAGCTTGAAAGGCGGGTTTGCCAAGAGGCGGGCGCTATTGTCGTTACTTCCGAGGCCACCGCGGCCCTGATGCAGGAGCGGCATGGTCCCGGGATCGCGCCGCTCAGCGTGATTCCGCAGGGATTCGCCAGGGTGGAACCGCCGCTGCCCGAGGTTGTCAGGTCGGCCGGCGGGTTGCAGCTGGTCTACACGGGGCGTTTCTATCCGTTCCGCGACCCCATGCCGCTGGTCCGCGCGGTGCTGGCATCGCCCGGCTGCACGCTCACCATCGCTGGCCCTGGTCTGCCACCAGAACTGGCGAAAGCGTGCGCGGAGCATCCGCAGGTCCTGCGATTTGCCGGAAGCCTGGATCATTACCAGGCCATCGAGCTCCAGCGCGGTGCGGATGTCCTGGTCAACATCGGCAACGCAGGCATGACCCAGATCCCGGGCAAGCTGCTGGAATACTTGGGTTCGGGCCGGCCGGTACTGCATCTGCAGCCGGATGCCGCCGATCCGGCGGCCGCCATCATCGGCAGGGAGCGTTGCGGGTTTCTGGCCGCCAATGAGGTTGCTGCGATCAGCGCGCTTCTGCACGAACTGCTGCAGCGCAAGCAGCAAGGGCGGCTGGATGAAGGCCTGCGCCTGGGGCCGGATGCTTTCGCCGAGTATCGTTGGGATCGCCTGGCTGAGCGCCTGGCCGCGGTCTGTCGTAATGCGGCGATGGCGGGTCAACGACAAGCCTAGCTTGCCGTTGCCCACGCATCGGGTCAGGCCTGCATCGCCTCGCCCTGGATCAAGGCAGCGATGCGTACAGCGGCCTTGCCATCACCATACGGATTATGGGCATGTGCCATTGACTGGTAGGCGGCTTCGTCGTCGAGTAGGCGGGTGGCCTCAGTCACGATCCTGCCAGCATCGGTGCCAACCAGCAGTACGGTGCCTGCGTCCACCGCCTCAGGACGCTCGGTGGTATCGCGCATCACCAGCACCGGCTTGCCCAGCGACGGCGCTTCTTCCTGCACGCCACCGGAGTCGGTGATGATCAGCGTCGCCTGGGTCATCAGGTACACGAACGGCAGGTAGTCCTGCGGTTCGATCAGGAACACGCCCGGGGCATCGGCGAGGATGCGGTTGACCGGGCCCTGCACGTTGGGATTGAGGTGGACCGGGTAGACGATCTGGGTGTCGCCGCGCGCGGCCAGGGCCTTCAGTGCCTCACAGATGCTCTCGAAACCACTGCCGAAGTTCTCGCGGCGATGGCCGGTCACCAGCACCAGCCGCTTGGAAGCGTCGAGGAACGGGAAACGGGCCCGCATCGATTCAATCAGCGCGGTGTCGTGCTTCAGCTTGTCGGCGACGTTGAGCAGGGCATCGATCACGGTGTTGCCGGTGACGTGGATGTCATCGCTCGAAGTGCCTTCGGCCAGCAGGTTGTCGCGCGAGCGGGTGGTCGGCGCGAAGTGCAGGCGGGTCAGCGGTCCGGTCAGGCGACGGTTGGCTTCTTCAGGCCACGGCGCATAGATGTCGCCGGTACGCAGCCCGGCCTCCACATGGCCCACGGCCACGCGGTTGTAGAACGCAGCCAGCGCACTGGCCAGCGTGGTGCTGGTATCGCCATGCACCAGCACGAGGTCCGGTTTGTGCTCGGCGATGACGGCGGTCATGCCGGTCAGGATCTTGGCGAACAGGCCTGCCAGGGTCTGGCCAGGTTCCATCACGTTGAGGTCGACGTCCGGCGCGATGCCGAACAGGTCCATGACCTGATCGAGCATCTGCCGATGCTGCGCGGTAACTGCAACGATCGTCTCAATCTCAGGCCGGGCCTTCAGCGCTTCCACCACCGGGGCCATCTTGATGGCTTCCGGACGGGTGCCGAAGACAACCATTACCTTCTTGTAGGGAGTACTCACGATTACCTGCTTGGATTCAGAGGGACAGTGCCGCTGGCCGGAGCCAGCGGCAGGTGCACGTCAAAGCGCCTTTTCCAGCTCCGGCAGGATCGCAAACAGATCCCCCACCAGTCCGATATCGGCAATCTCGAAGATCGGCGCATCGCCGTCCTTGTTGATCGCCACGATCGTGCCGGCGTCCTTGATGCCGGTCAGGTGCTGGATGGCACCGCTGATACCCACGGCCACATACAGTTCCGGCGCGATGATCTTGCCGGTCTGGCCGACCTGCAGGTCGCTGGGCACGTAGCCGGCATCGACGGCAGCGCGCGAGGCACCGACGGCGGCACCGAGCTTGTCGGCCAGCTGGAAGATCACCTTGAAATTCTCTTCCGAGCCGACGCCGCGGCCACCGGAGACCACGCGCTTGGCACTCTGCAGGTCCGGGCGGTCGCTGGTACCGGCGGCCAGGCCGATGAAGCGGGTATGGGTCGGCAGGGCAGCATCGACGCTGGCCGCTTCGATGGCGGCACTGCCGCCCTGGGCGGCTTCCGGCCACGACGCGGCGCGCACGGTGGCGACCACGATCTGGTCGGTCGGTGCTTCCACGGTGATGATCGCGTTGCCGGCGTAGATCGGGCGCTTGAAGGTGTGGCTGCCTTCGACGGTCATCAGGTCGGAGACCTGGTTGACGCCGAGCAGGGCGGCCACGCACGGCATCAGGTCCTTGCCGAAGGTGGTCGATGGGCCGAACACATGGGTATAGCCCTTGGCCAGCTGTGCGATCTGCGGCGCGAGCACCTGGGCGATGGCCTGCGCGTTGGCGGCGTTGGCCACGGTCAGGACCTTGGCAACGCCGGCGATCTTCGCGGCTTCAGCGGCGACCGCGGCCGGATCGGCGGCCAGCACCACCACATCGATGCTGGCACCGCTGATGGCAGCGGCGGCACTGACGGTCTTGGCGGTGGCGGCGTTGAGCTTGCCGTCGTGGTGCTCGGCGATGACGAGAATCTTGCTCATTACAGCAGCCCCTTCTGCTTGAGTGCAGCAACCAATTCGGCCGCGTCCTTGACCATCACGCCCTTGCTGCGCTTGGACGGCGCGGCGTAGTGGGTGGTCTTGAAGGTGTCGGCGGCTTCAACCCCGAGGTCGGCCAGCTGCAGGGTCTCCAGCGGCTTGGCCTTGGCCTTCATGATGTCCGGCAGCTTGATGAAGCGCGGTTCGTTCAGGCGCAGGTCGGTGGTGACCACGGCCGGGAGGTCCACTTCCAGCGTTTCCAGACCGGCGTCGACTTCACGGGTGACCGTGGCCTTGCCGTCGGCAATCTCCAGCTTGCTGGCGAAGGTCGCCTGCGGACGGCCCCACAGCGTGGCCAGCATCTGGCCGGTCTGGTTGGCGTCGTCGTCGATGGCCTGCTTGCCGAGGATCACCAGGTCCGGCTGATCCTTCTCGATCAGCTTCAGCAGGGTGCGCGCGGCGGTCAGCGGCTGGATGGCCTGGTCGGTCACCACGTGGATGGCGCGGTTGGCGCCCATGGCCAGGCCGTTGCGCAGGTGGGCCTGGGCGTCGGCCGGGGCGATGGTGGCAACCACCACTTCGCTGGCGATGCCCTTGTCGCGCAGGCGGAGGGCTTCTTCCAGGGCGATTTCGTCGAAGGGGTTGGGGGACAGCTTGACGCCGTCGGTGACCACGCCGGAACCGTCCGGCTTGACCTGAATGCGGACGTTGTAGTCCACCACGCGCTTGTACGCGACGAGGATTTTCATCTGGTACGGGGTCCTTCAATAACGGGGAGAACGTCCGGTCCTCGCACAGCAACCGGTTCGGGGGTGGGACCCCGATTCTAACTGGCTGGAAGCGACCATGCGAATGCGTATGGTTTTGCTGCGATGCAGAAGAAAAGGAGGGCAGGGGGGGCTCATTCACGTGCGGATGTCAGCCGTGAAGGGGGCGACATGTATCCTGTCGCGCTGTATCCGGTGCTGTTCGAGGCCGGTGTGATCGGTCGAACAGGAGAACAGGTAGTGCCCACATGGCTTGTCACCGGCGGCGCCGGATTCATTGGCGGTAACTTCGTTCTCGAGGCCGTCGCGCGCGGCGTCAAGGTCATCAACCTCGATGCTCTGACCTACGCCGGCAACCTGAAGACCCTGTCCAGCCTGGACGGCAACCCGAACCACGTGTTCGTGCAGGGTGACATTGGCGACAGCGCCCTGGTCGCCCGCCTGCTGGCCGAGCACCAGCCGGATGCGGTGCTGAACTTCGCCGCCGAGAGCCATGTGGACCGTTCCATCGACGGTCCGGGCGCCTTCATCCAGACCAACGTCGTGGGTACCCTGGGCCTGCTGGAAGCGGTGCGCGACTACTGGAAGGCGCTGCCGGCCGAACCGGGCGCGGCCTTCCGCTTCCTGCACGTGTCCACCGACGAGGTGTACGGCACCCTGGGTGAGACCGGCAAGTTCAGCGAAACCACCCCATATGCCCCGAACTCGCCGTACTCGGCGTCGAAGGCGGCTTCGGATCACCTGGTGCGCGCGTTCCACCACACCTACGGGCTGCCGGTGCTCACCACCAACTGCTCCAACAACTACGGCCCGTACCATTTCCCGGAGAAGCTGATCCCGCTGGTGATCGCCAAGGCGCTGGCCGGTGAGCCGCTGCCGGTGTACGGCGATGGCAGGCAGGTACGCGACTGGCTGTTCGTGTCCGACCACTGTGAGGCGATCCGCACCGTGCTGGCCAAGGGCCAGGTCGGCGAGACCTACAACGTCGGCGGCAATTCGGAAAAGCAGAACATCGAAGTGGTGCAGGCGATCTGCGCACTGCTAGACCAGCGCCGCCCGCGCGCGGATGGCCAGCCGCGCAGCAGCCAGATCACCTACGTCACCGACCGTCCCGGCCATGACCGCCGCTATGCGATCGATGCGTCCAAGCTGAAGAACGACCTGGGCTGGGAACCGGCCTACACCTTCGAGCAGGGCATCGCCTTCACCGTCGACTGGTACCTGGACAACCAGGACTGGGTCAACGGCGTGCTGGATGGCAGCTACCGCCTGCAGCGCATCGGCACCACGGCCTGAACCCAGGAGACACCATGACCCAGCGCAAGGGCATCATCCTCGCCGGTGGTTCCGGCACCCGGCTGTATCCGATCACCAAGGGCGTCAGCAAGCAGCTGCTGCCGGTGTACGACAAGCCGATGATCTACTACCCGCTGAGCGTGCTGATGCTGGCGGGTATCCGTGAGGTTCTGATCATCAACACCCCGCACGAACAGGTGTTGTTCCAGCAGCTGCTGGGCGATGGTTCGCAGTGGGGCATGGACATCCAGTACGCGGTGCAGCCAAGTCCGGATGGCCTGGCCCAGGCCTACCTGATCGGCCGCGACTTCGTCGCCGGCAAGCCGAGCTGCCTGGTACTGGGCGACAACATCTTCCATGGCCACGGCCTGCGCGAAGTGCTCAAGCGCGCCGATGAACGCGTTCGCGGTTCGACCGTGTTCGGCTACTGGGTGAATGATCCGGAACGGTACGGCGTGGCCGAGTTCGACAAGAGCGGCAAGGTGATCGATCTGGTCGAGAAGCCGGCAGCGCCACGCTCCAACTATGCGGTGACCGGCCTGTACTTCTATGACGGCAACGCCAGCGATTACGCGGTTGAACTCAAGCCGTCGCCGCGTGGCGAGCTGGAGATCACCGATCTCAACAAGCGCTACCTGGAAGAAGGCAACCTGCATCTGGAGGCGCTCGGCCGTGGCTATGCGTGGCTGGATACCGGCACCCATCAGTCACTGCTGGAGGCCTCCAACTTCATCGAGACCATCCAGACCCGTCAGGGCCTGCAGGTCTGCTGCCCCGAGGAAATCGCATTCGGGCAGGGATGGATCACTGCCGAACAGCTGGAAGCACTGGCCGCGCCGCTGATCAAGAATGGCTACGGCCAGTACCTGCACAAACTCGCCCTGCGTGGAGTCGTTCCGTGAAAGTGATTGAAACCAGGTTGCCCGGTTGCGTGGTGATCGAGCCGGCCGTGTTCGGCGATGCCCGCGGCTATTTCTTCGAGACCTGGAATGCCGAGCGCTTTGCCGCGTTGGGCCTGCCGGACCGCTTCGTGCAGAGCAATGTCTCGACGTCCGCGCAGGGCGTGCTGCGCGGCCTGCATTACCAGTGGCCGCGCCCGCAGGGCAAGCTGGTCAGCGTGCTCGAAGGTGAGGTCTACGACGTGGCCGTGGACATCCGTCGTGGCTCGCCGACCTTCGGGCAGTGGGAAGCGGTGGTGCTGAGCGCGGAGAACAAGAAGCAGTTCTGGATTCCGGAGGGCTTCGCCCACGGTTTCGCCGTGCTGTCCGAGCGTGCGGTGTTCAGCTACCTGTGCACCGAGGTCTACCTCAAGGACTTTGATGCCGGCGTGCGCTGGAATGATGCCGACATCGCGGTGGATTGGCCGGTCAGCGCACCGACGCTGTCGGCCAAGGACGAGAGCGCACCCTTCCTGAAGGACATTGCCGAAGACCGCCTGCCGGTCTACGTGCCATGACCGTGCTGGTGTTCGGTGGCAACGGCCAGGTCGGCCAAGAGCTGCTGCGCGCGCTGGCACCGCTGGGCAAGGTGGTCGCGACCACCCGCAGTGGCGTCCTGCCCGACGGAAGTGCCTGTGAAACGGCCGATTTCGGCCAGCCCGACAGCCTGCCGGTATTGCTGGACCGTGTGCAGCCGTCGCTGGTGGTCAATGCGGCTGCTTACACCGCCGTTGACCGCGCAGAACAGGATGTTGATGCCGCCTTCGCCGCCAATGCGCAGGCGCCGGGCTTCATCGCGCGCTGGTGTGCGGCGCATGGCGTGCCGTTCGTACATTACTCCACAGACTACGTCTTCGATGGCGAGGGCACCGCGCCCTACCGCGAGGACGAGCCGACCGCACCGCTGGGTGTATATGGCACCAGCAAGCGAGATGGCGAGGAGGCCGTACGCGCGGCCGGTGGTCGCCACCTGATCTTCCGCACGGCCTGGGTCTATGCCTCGCATGGCGCGAACTTCCTGCGCACCATGCTGCGCGTGGGCGCCGAGCGCGATGTGTTGCGGGTGGTGGCCGACCAGATCGGTACGCCCACGCCGGCCGCGCTGATTGCCGATGTGACCGCGCAGGCATTGCAGCACCCGGGCCGTCTGTCCGGCACCTGGCATCTGACCGCCAGTGGCCAGACCAGCTGGCACGGCTTTGCCGAGGCGATCTTCGCCGAAGCGTTGGCCACTGGCGCGCTGGTCAAGGTGCCGGCCGTCGAGGCGATTCCCAGTTCCGAGTATCCGACCCCGGCCAAGCGCCCAGCCTGGTCGGTGCTGGACAACCGCAAACTGCAACAGGATTTCGGCATCGTGCTGCCGGCATGGCAGGATGGCCTGAAGCGGGTGATGGCAGAGATTGCCCGATAAGGGTAGCGCCGGGCCACGCCCGGCGGATGCTTGCAAGCCGCTGCGCTCGCCGGCCATGGGCCGGCGCTACCGTGGGGCGCAGGCGTTGATGCCTCAACTGCGCCCGTACGTATCCTCGAACCGCACGATGTCATCCTCGCCCAGGTAGCTGCCCGACTGCACTTCGATCAGTTCCAGTGGCAGCTTGCCGGGGTTGCGCAGGCGATGCGTCACGCCCAGCGGGATGTAGGTGCTCTGGTTCTCGCTGAGCAGGATCACCTCGTTGCCGCGGGTCACCTCGGCGGTGCCGCTGACCACGATCCAGTGTTCGGCGCGGTGGTGATGCATCTGCAGGCTGAGCGTGCCGCCGGGCTTGACCGTGATCCGCTTGACCTGGAAGCGCTCACCGTTGTCGATCGAGTCGTAGGCACCCCAGGGGCGGTACACCTTGCGGTGCCAGGTGGCTTCGCTACGGCCTTCGGCCTTCAGCTTTGCCACTACCGTCTTGACCTCCTGCATGCGGTCGGCCTTGCCGACCAGCACGGCGTCGTCGGTCTCGACCACGATCACGTCGTCCAGGCCGACCAATGCCACCAGGCGCTGCGCATAGGCGTACGTGTTGCGGCAGTCGATGGCGATCACATCGCCCTGGTGGGCATTGCCGTCGCCATCCTGCTGCGAGACATCGCGCAGTGCGGTCCACGAGCCGACATCGTTCCAGCCGGCATCGAGCGGGATCACCACCGCGTCGGCGGTCTTTTCCATCACCGCGTAGTCGATCGAGTCCGACGGCACCGCCGTGAAGGCATCCTTGTCCAGGCGGGTGAAGTCGGCATCGCGGCGCGCCTGCTGCCAAGCCTGGCGGCTGCGGGCCAGCATTTCCGGCTGGAAGCGCTCCAGCTCCTGCAGGTAACGCGACGCCTTGAACAGGAACATGCCGCTGTTCCAGTAGTACTGACCGCTGCTGACGTAGCCGGTGGCGGTCTCCAGGTCGGGCTTTTCGACGAAGCGTTCGACGGCTCGCAGGCCCTGGCCGTCGGCAGCCTTGATGTAGCCGTAGCCGGTTTCCGGGCCGGTCGGCACGATGCCAAACGTGACCAGCTTGCCGGCTTCAGCGGCGGCGGCGGCGGCCTGCACCGCGTTGCGGAAGGCGCCTTCGTCGATGATCACATGGTCGGAGGGCAGCACCAGCAGCAGCGCGTCGGCGCCGTCCCGGGTGGCTTCCAGCGCAGCCACGGCGATGGCCGGCGCTGTATTGCGGCCCACCGGTTCAAGGATGATCGCGGCCGGTTCGGCGCCGACCTGCTGCAGCTGCTCGGCGGCGACGAAGCGGTGCTCTTCGTTGGCGATCACGAGCGGGCCACGCGCGGTAAGCGGGGCGACGCGCTGCCAAGTGGCCTGCAGCATCGTCAGCTCGCCGGCCAGTGGCAGGAACTGCTTCGGGTAGGCCTCGCGCGAAAGCGGCCACAGGCGGGTACCGGATCCACCGGACAGGATGACGGGCTGGATGCTGCTCATGCGGGCCTCGGTTACTGCTGGATCAGACGGGAAACTTCGTCGGTGCGCGCCTGCATGAACGCAGCGTCACCGCGTGCTTCGACGTTCAGGCGCAGCAGCGGTTCGGTGTTGGAGCTGCGCAGGTTGAAGCGCCAGTTGCCGAAGTCGGCACTGATGCCGTCGGTGTGGTCCAGTGTGGGCGATTGCGCGGCGAAGTGCTCCATCACGCGCGCAACGGCGGCCTTGGCATCGGCGACCTTGAAGTTGATCTCGCCACTGCACGGGTAGGCGGCCATGCGATCTTCAACCCAGTCGGCCAGCGAACGGCCGCTCTCGGAAACCAGCTGGGCGATCAGCAGCCACGGAATCATGCCCGAGTCGGCGTAGGCGAACTCGCGGAAATAGTGGTGCGCGCTCATCTCGCCGCCGTACACCGCGTCTTCGGCACGCATCTTTTCCTTGATGAAGGCATGGCCGCTCTTGCACTGCACCGCGACACCGCCGGCCTGCTCGACCATGTCCACCGTGTTCCAGACCAGGCGCGGGTCATGCACGATCTTGCCGCCGGGATGGCGCGCCAGGATTGCCTTGGCCAGCAGGCCAACCAGGTAATAGCCCTCGATGAAGCGGCCGCTGTGGTCGAAGAAGAAGCAACGGTCGAAGTCACCGTCCCAGGCGATGCCGAAGTCGGCACCGTGTTCGCGCACCGCGTCGGCGGTGGCGGCGCGGTTCTCCGGCAGCAGCGGGTTGGGAATGCCGTTGGGGAAGCTGCCGTCCGGCTCGTGGCAGATGCGGATGAACTCGAACGGCAGGTGCGGTGCCAGCAGGTCGACGATGGCGCCTGCGCCGCCGTTGCCGGCATTGGCCACCAGCTTCAGCGGCTTCAGCTTGCCGGCATCGACATAGCTCAGCAGGTGCTGGATGTAGGCGCTCTTGTCGTGCTGGGCGGCCTGGCCGGCGCGCGCTGGCTCGGCCCCGGAGGTATCGGCGGCCACCGCATCGGAAATCGCGAACAGGCCGGTATCAGAGCTGATCGGCCGTGCGTTTTCCTTGACCAGCTTCATGCCGTTGTAATCCATCGGGTTGTGGCTGGCGGTGACCATCACGCCGCCGGCTGCGCCCAGGTGGTCGGTCTGGAAATAGACTTCCTCGGTGCCGCACAGGCCGATGTCGATCACCTCTCGGCCGGTCCCACGCAGGCCTGCGGCCAGCGCATCCTGCAGTGCCGGGCTGGTCAGGCGCACATCGTGGCCGAGGACCACCGGACCGGGAGCGAGCTGCGCGGCCAGGGCGACGCCGATGCGACGGGCCAGGTCCTCGTTCAGTTCTTCCGGCACACGGCCGCGGATATCGTAGGCCTTGAAAGCGGGCAGGGGCATCGAAGCAGTCCATCCGGATAGAGAAACCTGATTATAGCGGGAGGGTTTGCAAACGGCCGGTGAGCCAGGGACGCCCGGCCGCTAGTGCCGACATGGGAGTGGGGCCGGCCGATTCCCCGTCGATGGGCCATGGCCAGCAGGCAGTTCGCATACAATTGCGCGCTGACGACCGAGGACATGGCCCGCGTGGCCATCGCCGATTGGCCTGCTGTTCCAGAAGGATCGAGGTTTGCTTTGAAATTTACTCACGATCAGAAACGCGTGCTGGTGACCGGTGGCGCGGGCTTCCTCGGGTCGCATCTGTGCGATCAGCTCATCGCGGGCGGCCATGACGTCCTCTGCGTGGACAACTTCTACACCGGCAGCAAGGCGAACGTGGATGGGCTGCTGGGCCACCCACGGTTCGAGCTCATGCGCCATGACGTGACGTTCCCGCTTTATGTGGAAGTGGACCGGATCTTCAACCTGGCCTGCCCGGCGTCACCGATCCACTACCAGCAGGACCCGGTGCAGACCACCAAGACCAGCGTGCATGGGGCGATCAACATGCTCGGCCTGGCCAAGCGCCTGCGCGCGCGCATCCTGCAGGCCAGCACCAGCGAGGTGTATGGCGATCCGGAAATCCACCCACAGGTGGAAGGCTACTGGGGCCGGGTCAACCCGATCGGCATCCGCAGCTGCTATGACGAGGGCAAGCGTTGCGCCGAAACGCTGTTCTTCGACTACTGGCGCCAGCACCAGTTGGAGATCAAGGTCATGCGCATCTTCAACACGTATGGCCCGCGCATGCATCCCAATGACGGCCGGGTGGTCAGCAACTTCATCGTGCAGGCGCTGAAGGGCGAGTCGATCACCATCTATGGTGATGGCAGCCAGACGCGCAGCTTCTGCTATGTCGATGACCTGATCGAGGGCATGTTGCGGCTGATGGACTCGCCGGCTGATCTCACTGGTCCGATCAATATCGGCAATCCGTCCGAGTACACCATGCTGGAACTGGCCGAGACCGTGCTCCGCCTGGTCGGCGGCGCGTCGAAGATCGAGTACCGCCCGCTGCCCTCGGATGATCCACGCCAACGCCAGCCGGATATCAGCCTGGCCAAAGCGGATCTGGGCTGGGAGCCCAAGGTCGGCCTGGAGGACGGACTGAAGGAGACCATCGCCTATTTCCGCCATCGCTTGCAGGCCTGAGGTGGCGACGATGCGCAAGATCGTGGTGATGCCGGTCTACGAAGACCTGGAAGCCTCCTCAAAGCTGTTCGTCGAGCTCGCCCGCACCCAGGGCCCGGACACCTATGTGGTGGCCGTGGACGACGGCTCGGTGCGGCAGCCATTGCCGATCAGCGCCATTGAGGCTTCGGGGTTGGAGGGCGTGGTGATCCGCCTGCGTCGCAATGTCGGGCATCAGCGTGCGATCGCCATCGGCCTGGGCTATGTGGCCGAACACTTCGATGGCAATGACATTGTCGTGGTGATGGATTCCGATGGCGAGGATACGCCGGAGAGCATCACCGAGCTGGTGGCGGGCCTGGATTCGGCCGATGTCGACGTGGTGGTGGCCAGCCGTCGCAGCCGGGTCGAATCGCTGAAGTTCAAGTCGTTCTACATCGTCTACAAGCTGCTGTTCTCGCTGCTCAGCGGGCGCCAGATCAGCTTCGGCAACTTCATGGCGGCGAAGATGCCGGCGGTGCGCCGGTTGGCATCGATGCAGGAGCTGTGGATCCACGTTGCCGCCTGCGTGCTGGGCTCGAAGCTGCGCGTGCAGACCTGTGCGCTGGATCGTGGTCCGCGCTATGCCGGCCGCAGCAAGATGAACTTCGTCGGCCTGGCCCTGCACGGATTCCGTGCACTGATGGTGTTTGCCGAGGATGTGCTGGTACGCGTGGGCATCGCCTGCACCATGGTGGCGGCACTGTCGATCATCGGCGGCATCGTCGCCACCGGGCTGAAGATGCTGGGCTTTGCATCACAGGGCTGGTTCTCGCTGGCATTCGGCATCCTGGTGCTGGTGTTCCTGCAGACCGCGGCACTGACGCTGATCATCCTGATGTTGTCGGGGATGATGCGCGGCGGTGGCGTCATGAGCGTGGGCAGCTATCGCGAATTCGTTGACGAGGTCCTGCATGCCGGCCGTCGCAGTGGCTAAGGATGCGCTGGGCGGACAGGCCGTCCGCTACGTGATCAATGGCCTGGTCGCCACCGCGGTGCACTATGGAGTGCTGCACTTCAACATCGAGGTGCTGCACGTCCCGCTGGCCGCGATGGCCAACGCGATTGCAGCGGTCTTTGGCATCACCGTGTCGTTCCTCGGCAGCCGCTACTTCGTTTTCCATGGCAGGCAGGGCAGCCTGGCGCGGCAGGGTTCGCTGTTCCTGCTGATCTACGCCGCGATCGCTGTGCTGCACGCGCTGGTGATGTACGTCTGGGCCGATCGATGGGGCCTGGACTACCGCGCAGGATTCGTGCTGGCGACCGGAATGCAGATGGCCGTCAGCTTCGTCGCCAACAAGTTCCTGGTGTTCAAATGAACAAATATCTGCGTGCCGCGCTGGCAACCCTTGCATTCATTGCCGCCCTGCTGCTGGTCTACTACGTCCACATGCGCCAGTTCCGTGTGAACGTGGTGCTGTATGCCAGCATCCTGGACGCGGTTATCGCAGTGGTGGTGGTGTTTGCTGGCCTGTATGCATTGAAGTGGTTCAGGGATTTCAGCCGCCTCGAGCTGATCCAGCTGGCCGCCATCTGGTTGCTGGGAGGCTATGTGTTCGCGATCTCGGTCCCGACCGTCATCGACCGCTCGTTGTCCTTCTACATCCTGGAGAAGCTGCAACAGCGTGGTGGTGGGATACGCGAAGACGCGTTCCGCCAGGTGTTCACTGAAGAGTACGTCCGCGAGCATCATCTGGTGGAAGTGCGCCTGACCGAGCAGCTGCAGTCCGGAACCGTGCAGATCCATGATGGTTGTGTGCGATTGACCGAGCGCGGCGAGCGCCTCGCATCGTTCGGCCGCTTCTACCGGCAGAACCTGCTGCCGACCCACCGCCTGCTGATGGGGCAGTACACCGATGCGCTCACTGATCCTTTCCGCGACAGCCGGATGCCGTCCGACTACCGTTGCCAATAGCCCGGGTGCTGCTGGCGCATTGGTTTTTCCGTTGGTTCCTTGAAACGTTTCATGGATGACATGACCTCCACCTCTCCCCCCCTGCGCACTACGCGCCGGGATCTGGCGATTGCCGGGATCCTGGCGCTGCTGTTGGCCGCTTCCCTCGTATCGGTCGCCAAGCGATCGGACTATCAGGCGTCGCTGCTGCGCCAGGCCTTCGCTGAGGACGCGGGATTCGAGGCATCCGTACCACGCGAGGTGGTGGATGCACGTGATCTGGTGCGCGCGCAGCCGATCGCTCCCTCGATGCTTTCACTCGGGCAGGGGCTGAAGGACGATCCCTTGATCCAGCAACGCATGTGGGAGGCGCTGTATCCGGTCCGGTTCAGCGATACCGATACCCCGCAGCGCCTGCTGAGGGCCGGTGATCCGCTGGTTGACCAGTGTCATGTCCAGGGGAGGAAGGGAGATGTCGTTCTTGTCGACTGCCGCTGAATCAGGGCGCCGTGCGGCGCTGGCCATGCTGGTCTCCATTCTTCTCTGCTATGGCCTGGCTGCCGTGGGCCTGATGGGCTGGCCGGTGCAGGTGGCGTTCGGCGCGGTCGTGCTCAGCGCGCTGCTCGCCCTGCCGGCTGTGCGTGACCTGCGTACCGCCCCTCTGGTCCTGGCCGTGCTGGTGCTGGTGTTGATCGCACTGGGAAGCCCCAGCGATGGCTGGGACCCGCGTTCCATCTGGCTCTTCCATGCCAAGCGGATCTACCTGGAGGGCACGTTGTACGCCCAGCTGGATGACTACGCGCCGTGGAGCCACAACGACTATCCCGCGCTGGTTCCGTTGTTGATGGCCTGTGCAGCAGGTTTGGCCGGGCACTGGAACGAACTGCTGCCCAAGACGGTGGCACCGCTGCTGCTGCTGCCGGCACTGCTGCTGATCGCACCGAGTTTCCGCTGGCGCTGGTGCGGCGTGCTGTTCGCAGTGCTGCTGCTGCGCCTGGGGCGCGACATGCTGATCAACGGCTACATGGATCCCCTGGTGGCGGTCTACGCCGTCGCTGCCGTGGCGACAGCGATGCGTCACCGCACGCGCGAGGGGCATGGTGGCAGCTGCGAGTTGGTCGCATTCACCTTGCTGGTGGCCGTGTTGTCGATGTTGAAGAACGAGGGCGCGGTGCTTGCGGCCCTGTTGACGGCCGTGGTGCTGGGCGAAGGCGTGCTGCGTGAGCGTCGCCTGGGCTGGCGCATCCTCCTGGCCGGGATTGTGGCCCTGCTGCCACTGCTGGCATGGAAGCTGGCCGTCGGGCAGGCAGGGGTTGGCAATGACCTGGCGGGAAGCGACATGAAGGCGCAGCTGTTGGCGCGGCTCGGCAGCGAGGGCGGTACCCTGCCGATCCTCGGTCGCCTGCTGCTGGATGTCTGGGTGATGGTGCCGTTGCTGGTGCTGGCGGTGCTCTGGCGTCCGGTGCTGCGGATTCCGGCGGCATCGGCTGCCGTGCTGGCGGCGCTGGTGTACGCAGCGGTGCTGTTCCTGGTCTACCTGGGAACGCCGCATGACCTGGACTGGCACCTGCGCACCAGTGTCGACCGTGTCCGCATGCCGGTAACACTGCTGCTGGGGTTTGCGGTGCTGCTGGCGCTGGAACATCGCGCCACGGCGAAGACGCTGCGCGCTCACTGAGCCGGAACGCGCCGTGGCGTCATGCTGCGGCGCATCCCAGCGGTATGCAGGTGTAGCGCTAGAATGCGCTCATTCTTCCCGTGTGGGGCTGTAGAAATGGAACACGTGACTTCCACCGGCAAGCGCAACAAGCGCTTCGCCAGCGCGGCGGAGGCCCTTCAGGGCGTCATCGCCGATGGCCAGACCCTGGCCGTCGGAGGCTTCGGCCTGTGCGGCATTCCCGAGGCGCTGATCGCCGCGCTGCGCGACAGCGGGGCCAAGGGCCTGACCGTGATCTCCAACAACGCGGGGGTCGATGGCTTCGGCCTGGGCCAGCTGCTGGAGACGCGGCAGATCAGGAAGATGATTTCGTCCTACGTCGGCGAGAACAAGGAGTTCGAGCGGCAGTTCCTGGCCGGCGAACTGGAACTGGAGTTCAATCCGCAGGGAACCCTGGCCGAGCGCCTGCGCGCCGGCGGTGCCGGCATTCCGGCGTTCTTCACCGCCACCGGCTATGGCACGGTGGTGGCCGAAGGCAAGGAAACCCGCGAGTTCGACGGCAAGCACTACGTGATGGAAACCGCGCTGCGCGCCGATGTGGCGCTGGTCAAGGCGTGGAAGGCCGACGAGGCCGGCAACCTGGTGTTCCGCAAGACCGCGCGCAACTTCAACCCTGCCTGTGCGATGGCCGGCAAGGTCTGCATCGTGGAGGTGGAGGAGGTGGTACCGGTCGGTGCCATCGATCCGGACCAGGTGCACCTGCCGGGCATCTACGTGCACCGCATCGTGCACAACGCGCATCCTGAAAAACGCATCGAACAGCGCACCATCCGCGCGGAGGGCAACTGACATGGCGTGGACCCGTGACGAGATGGCGGCGCGCGCTGCCCAGGAACTGACCGACGGTGCCTATGTGAACCTGGGCATCGGCCTGCCGACCCTGGTCGCCAACCATATTCCCGAAGGCGTGGACGTATGGCTGCAGTCGGAGAATGGCCTGCTGGGCATCGGCCCGTTCCCGACCGAAGCCGAAGTCGACGCGGACCTGATCAATGCCGGCAAGCAGACCGTCACCGCGCGTGCCGGTGCCAGCTATTTCGGCAGCCATGACAGCTTCGCGATGATCCGTGGCGGCCACGTCAACCTGGCCATCCTCGGCGCCATGCAGGTGACCGACAAGGGCGACCTGGCCAACTGGATGGTCCCCGGCAAGATGGTCAAGGGCATGGGCGGCGCGATGGACCTGGTGGCCGGGGTGCAGCGCGTGGTGGTGCTGATGGAGCACACCGCCAAGAACGGCGAGCACAAGATCCTGGCCGGATGCACGCTGCCGCTGACCGGCGTCGGCGTGGTCGACCGCATCATCACCGACCTGGCTGTATTCGACGTCACCGATGCCGGTCTGGTGCTGGTGGAAACGGCGCCGGGTGTCAGCGATGACGAACTGAAGGAAAAAACGGGCGTGGCGTTCGCCCGAGGTTGAATCGGCGTTCGCGCCGGAGTGATCAGTCGCGCAGGAGTGCTTCCAGACTCCTGCGCGCCGCATCGCTGGAGAAGTGCTCGCGGATGTTGTGGTAGCCCTGTTCGGAGATGTGGGACCACAACGCCTCATCCGAGTACAGGCGCAGGATGGCGTTGCTGAACGCCTCGGTATCTGCCGCGATCAGTGCATTCTGACCGTCGACCAGGAACATGCCTTCGGCAGCAATGGGCGTGGCCACTACCGGAACACCGTGGCTCATGGCCTCATTGACCTTGCCTTTCACGCCTGCGCCGGAGAGGAGCGGGGCGAGCGCGATCCTGCAGCGCGACAGGAAGGGCTGCAGTGATGCTACGTGTCCGTGGACGATGACACCGTTGCCGGCATAGCGCGCCGCCACGTCTTCCGGAATCTCTCCGATCAGGTGCAGGACGATCTCCGGGCGCTGCGCACGGATGCGGGGATGGATCTCGCCGACCAGCCATTCCAGCGCTTCCTGGTTGGGCTGATGGGCATAGCCCCCCACGAAGTACAGGTCAGCAGTGTTCCCGAAACTGCGTTTGCCGCCGTGCACGTCATGGATGTTGGACAGCAGCCGGATGTCGCTGCCGGGCAGTTGCGCCTGCAGCATCTCCAGCTCGGTCTGGCTGACCACCAGCGTCGTGTCGCTGGCGTTGATCAGGGCGAACTCGCTTTGCCGCGTGCGTGCGGCCTGCCGCTGCAGGTCCGGGTCTTGGCGCAGGTCCGCAGCACGCTGCTCACGCACATGGTGCAGGTCCACGGTGTCGAAGATCACCTTGGCCACGGCGTAATCGCGGATCAGCCCGATGTGGGCTGCCGCCACATGGTGGCGGCTGAGCAAGGTGGCACGCAGCTGCTGGCCGTGCACACGCAGCCACTGGTCGAGACGGGGGCTGCCTGCGATGCCGATCAGGTCCACGCCCAGTGTGTCGAGGAAAGCGCGACTTTCGGCACTGATGACACCATTGTCCGGCATGAACACCGGTTGCCATCCCAGCTCGCGGATCGACTGGAGGATCTTGCACATCCGGACCGAGCCAGAATCGCGGGTCGGATCGGGCGCGCTGGCATCAATCACCAGCACGTATCCAGCACGTGCAGGGGCGGTGCTGTGCACCTCGCCGGAAGAACGCACTGCTTGAGCGGGCACCGATACTGCGGCCGGTGGATGTGGGCGAAGCACCGCCTTGACCTTGCGTAGCGTGGCCGCCGGGCCTACTTGGCGCAGGTTGTGAATCACCGAGGCCAACCGGCGCGAGGCCTGGCGAATCCGCCATTTGAGGCTGTACCAGGAGTGCTTCATCGTCTTCATCGTCAGGGGGCGCGCAGGAATGCGGGCGACCATCATAGTCGCTGGCCGCATAGGGGGTGTGCTAGCGTGCTGGCATGCATTTCCCACTGGACGACGCCGACGTTCACTGGCATCGGGGTTGGCTGGCCGCGGACCAGGCGGACCTGATGCGGCAGCAGCTGGAGCACCACATCTCCTGGCAGGTGCATCGCATCCGCATGTTCGGCCGTATCGTCGATTCGCCCCGCCTGAGCTGCTGGATGGGAGATGCCGAGGCGCGCTATCGCTATTCGGGTACCGATTTCCTGCCCGAGCCGTGGCAGCCGGCCCTGCTGCTGCTTCGCGAACGGCTGCAGGCATTCTGTGGACATGCCTTCAACAGCGTACTGCTGAACCTCTATCGCGGCGGCGGCGATTATATGGGCTGGCACAGTGACGACGAACCCGAACTGGGCCCGGCGCCGGTGATCGCCTCGCTGAGCCTGGGGGCGGCACGGCGTTTCCTGCTACGCCGGCGTGATGATCCGACGCAGAAGACCGAGTACCTGCTCGGCCATGGCGACCTGCTGGTAATGGCCGGGCAGACCCAGCGTTATTACCAGCACGCGTTGCCGAAAATGGCGCGCGTGCAGGGCGAGCGGATCAACCTGACGTTCCGCTGGATTGCGCCACGCTGATCGATCAGCGCGTGTCGGTCGGCTGGTCGTTCTGCCCGCTCACCAGCGTCCAGCCCACCACATCCTGCGCCAGCTGCTGCAGGCCGCGCTCGAACGCGGCGGTCACCGACGGCACGTCGGTACTGCCGACCGGCTGTGCCTGGCGGAAGGTACGGTCGGCGACCACGCGCTGGTCGGCGACGTGGATCAGCTTGGCGTTGACCTCGATCACCACCGTCGGCGTGGCCTGGCCCTGGTAGTCCGATTCGAAGCGGCGCACGTCGGTGGACAGCTTGTAGTCGGCGCGGATGCCGGCAGTGCTGCGGGCGACGCCGTGGATGCGTCCGGAATCCTCGAAGCCGCGCAGCAGGGTGTCCTCGATCATGTCGGTGGCCGGCTGGGCCCAGCTGGCGCCCTTGTAGATCTCCAGCTGCGACGGGGTCGGCCGCACGTTGATGCGCGGGCTGTCGACCATGCGTGCGGCGCTGGGCTTGGCCAGTACCAGCTGCCAGCTGGCCTGCGGCCACGCCGGATCGGCCTTCACCTGCACGGCGGGCGAGTACAGCGTCACTGGGGTTTTCTCGCTGCTGCCAAGGATGGAGCAGCCGCCCAGCAGGGTGACCAGCGAAGCGGCCAGCAGCAGGCGCGGAAGGGGCATCGGGCTCATTTGGGTTCGAACTCCTTCGGTGCGTCGCGGCCCAGCAGGTAGCGCGCGGGATTGTTCTCGAGGCGGTCGCTGACCCGGCGCAGGTCGCGGATCAGGCCGCGCAGTTCGGTCAGCGTCGGGCCCAGCTGGCCGAGGCCATCATTGGCGAAGCTGTTGATCGCGGCGCGGTTCTCGCCAAGGATCGAATCGGCGTTGCCGGCGGCCGAGTCGAGCTTGGCCAGGGTGCCGTCCAGCTTGTCGATGATGCCCGGCAGCTGCTGCACCAGGTTCCTGTCCAGGCGCTCGATGGTGCCGTTGGTGGTCTTCAGCGTGGCGTCCAGGCTGCGGGCGGCATCGCGCGCGCTGAGCAGCAGCGCCTGGGTACCCTGGTCACGGTCGGCCAGGCCGCCGCTGATCGTCTCCAGGTTGGCCAGCGTCGCGTTGATCGAGGCCACGTTGCGGTCGCTGAGGATCTGGTCCATGCGCTCGACGATGCGGTTGGCGACGTCGGTGATGTTCTGCAGCGCCGACGGCGTGGTCGGGATGATCGGCGCCGGGTCCTTGTTGACCGTGGTCAGCGCCGGCGACTGCGGCGTGCCGCCGCTGAGCTGGATGATCGACGGGCCGGTCAGGCTGGTGATCGCCAGCTTGGCACGGGTATCGGTCTTGACCGGGGTGGTCGAGTTCAGGCGGATGCGTGCGACCACCTGGCGCGGGTCGTCCGGCACCAGGTTCAGTTCGATGATCGAACCGACCGCGATGCCGTTGTACTGCACCGGGCTGCCCACCGACAGGCCGGTCACCGCCTCGCGGAACACCACGCGGTATTCCTGCCAGGTGCGGTCGGAGGAGTACTTGGCCGCCCACAGGCCGAAGGCCAGCAGGGCCAGGCCGGTGATCAGGGTGAACGCGCCGATCAGCACGTAGTTGGCTTTGGTTTCCATGGCTCAGGCACTCTCGATCTGTTCGCCGCGCGCGGCACGCGCACGCGGTCCGTAGAAGTATTCCTGGATCCACGGATGATCCAGTTTCTCGATGTCCGGCAGTGGCGCGTTGGCCACCACTTTGCGGTCGGCGATCACCGCCACCCGGTCGCAGATGGCGTACAGCGTGTCCAGGTCGTGGGTGATCAGGAACACGGTCAGCCCCAGCGCCTCCTGCAGGGTCTTGATCAGGCGGTCGAACGCGGCCGCACCGATCGGGTCGAGGCCTGCGGTCGGTTCATCCAGGAACAGCAGCGGCGGGTCCAACGCCAGTGCCCGGGCCAGGCCCGCACGCTTGCGCATGCCGCCGGACAACTGCGATGGCAGCTTGTTGATCGCATCGGCGGGCAGGCCGGCCAGCTTCACCTTCAGCAGCGCGAGCTCGTAGTGCCAGCGCTCGGGCAATTCGCGGTGGTGTTCCTTCAAGGGCACCTGCACGTTCTCGCCCACGGTCAGCGAAGAGAACAGGGCGCCATCCTGGAACAGCACGCCGGTGTTGCGTTCGATGTGCAGGCGGCTCTCGGCATCGTCGGCACGCGCATCGCGGCCGAGCACTTCGATCTGGCCGGCGTCGGGCGTGCGCAGGCCGAGGATCGAGCGCATCAGCACCGACTTGCCGGTGCCCGAGCCACCCACCACGCCCAGGATCTCGCCACGGCGCACGTCCAGGTCCAGGTCTTCATGCACGGTCTGGCTGCCGAAGCGGTTGACCAGCCCGCGCACGCGGATGGCCAGGTCGTGACCGTCGCCGTCCTGCATGGGAATGTCTTCGGGAGTCGTATACGTGCTCATGTCACCAGTCCATGTGCATGAACCACAACGCCGCGAAGGCGTCGATGATGATCACCAGCGAGATCGTCTGCACCACGCTGGAGGTGGTGCGTTCACCCACCGACTGCGCCGTGCCTTCCACCTTCAGCCCTTCCAGGCAGCCGATCAGGCCGATCACCAGCGCGAACACCGGCGCCTTCGACAGGCCGACCAGCATGTGCCGCACTTCCATCGTCTCGTGCATGCGCGCGATGTACATCTGCGGCGGGATGTCGAGGTCGAACGCACCGACGGTGATGCCGCCGGCCAGGCCAGCAACCATCGCGATGAAGGTCAGCAGGGGCAGGGTGACCAGCAGCGCCATCAACCGTGGCAGCACCAGCAGGTCGATCGGGTCCAGGCCCAGCGTGCGCATGGCATCGATTTCCTCGCGCGCCTTCATCGCACCGATCTGCGCGGTGAACGCACTGGCGGTGCGGCCGGCCAGCACGATCGCGGTCAGCAGCACGGCGAACTCGCGCAGGAAGGCAATGTTGACCAGCTCGACCACGTAGATCTCGGCGCCGAAGTCGCGCAGGATGGTCGAGCCGAGGAAGGCGATCACCGCGCCAACCAGGTAGGACAGCAGCGCCACCAGCGGTACTGCGTCCAGCCCGACCTGCTCCATCTGGTGGACGGTGGCGGTCAGGCGGAAACGGCGGGGCTCCTTGACCAGGCGTGCAGCCTTGACCAGGTTCTCGCCGAGGAAACTGCACAGCGCCTTGATGTTGTGGCCAGTGGCATGGACGCTGACACCGAGCCGTTCCAGCGCCGCCAGCACGCCGAAATCGCGCTTGGGCCGGGGCCGGTCGTCGGCCACTTCCTCGATGGTGCAGACCAGTGCCTGGTGGTCCGGCCGGAACTGCAACGCGTCCTCGCCAAGGTCGGCGCGATGCGCTACGCGCAGTACCTGCAGCACGCCGGCCGAATCCATCTTCTCGATGCCGGTGGCGTCGATGCCGGTCAGCGTGTCGGGAACGCCGCGCAGGACTTCGGCCGCGGCCAGCGCGGTCTTCAAGGTCCAGGTGCCGGACAGGCGGATCAGGCCCGGGTCATGGGCATCCTGTTCGAGCTGGGGGGCGTGGTTCGGGGTCACTTGGGCCATTCGGGTCGCAGCATAACCGTTCTGTCTGGGGCATCGCGTCGAACCCGGATGAATTTATCCAGTGCGGCCCGGCAGTAGGTAATACTACGGCGCATGTCCGCAGACGCTCACACGATCCCCACGCCCCAGGCCACCTACGCGCAGCGCGTGGCCTTTGTTTCCGAGATCGCCGGACGCCTGCACAGCTACGGCACCACGGCCCAGCGCCTGGAAACGGCAGTGGTGGCACTGGCCCGCCAGCTCGATCTGGATTGTGAACCGTGGTCGAATCCCACCGGTATCATCCTCAGTTTCAGCGACCCGGCACAGGCGATCGGCTCCAGCGACATCACCCGGGTGATCCGCCTGGCACCCGGCGAGAACGACCTGCACAAGCTCAGCGTCGCCGACCATATCGCCGAGGAAGTGGCCAACGGGCGGATGAGCATTGCCCAGGGCCACACCGCGCTGCGCCAGTTGGACAAGGATCCGGGCCGGCGCGGCAAGCTGCGCACCATTCTTTCATTCACCCTCGGCGCGGCCGGCGTGGCCGGCATGTGGAAGCTGCCGTGGCTGGACATCGCCACCGCCGGTGTCATCGGCCTGATGATCGGCCTGCTCGGCATGGTCACCGACCGTCGCCCGGCCACCCGCGAAGCGGCCGAGGCGCTGGCGGCGCTGCTGGCCGGCATGGTCGCAACCCTGGTCGCGTCCTTTGTTGGCGCACTCAACCTCAACACGGTGATCATCGCCTCGCTGGTGGTGCTGCTGCCCGGCATGTCGCTGACCAATGCGGTCAATGAACTCGCCAGCCAGCATTGGGTCTCGGGTACCGCGCGCTTTGCCGGCGCGTTGACCACCATCATGAAGCTCAGCGTGGGCGCGATGATCGCGGTGACCCTGGCCGATGTACTCGGCCTGGACCCGGTGATCCGCGCCACGCGGCCGCAGGGGCCGTGGGTGGAGTGGGGTTCGCTGCTGACCGCGGCATTCGCCTTCGCGATGCTGTTCAAGGCCAACCGGCGCGATTACCCGTGGGTGATCGCGGCCTCGGTGGCGGGTTACGCGATCTCCAAGTTCGGCGGGCACGCCTGGGGCGCGCCGGCCGGCATCTTCCTGTCAGCGATGCTGCTGACCGCCGGTGGCAATCTGTTCGGCCGCCTCGTTGGCCGCCCAGGAGCGATCATCCGCCTGCCGGGCATCATCATGATGGTGCCCGGCAGCACCAGCCTGCGCGGCGTGCTGACCCTGGTCCAGCAGCAGGACGTTGGCGCGGGCCAAAGCGTGTTCCTCACCGTGCTCAACGTGGTGATGGCGCTGGTGGCCGGCCTGCTGTTCGGCAACCTGCTGATGCCGGCGCGCAAAACCCTGTAGGTGTGGACCGTTGGCCCGCACACCGAAGAATGAAAAACGCCGGCTTCCGCCGGCGTTTTTCATTGCATCCCGATCCGGCCTCAGGCCTTCTTGATCAGGAAATCTTCCGGCTTCTTGTTGCCCTTGGCGGTCAGCTCGGCCATCCAGCGCGGCTGCTTGCCACGACCGGTCCAGGTTTCCTTGGGGTTGGCCGGGTTGCGGTACTTCGGGGCAACCTTGCCCAGCTTGCGGCCGGCGGTCTTGGACGGTGCCTTGGCTGCCGGGGCGGCTTTGCGTGCGCGCGGTGCCGGGGCGCCGCCGAACAGTTCTTCGATGGTGTAACCCTCGGTCTTGGCCAGCTTGGTCAGCTGGGCCCGGACCTTGGTGATTGGCCGGCGCTTGGCGACGATGGTCTGCTGCTTCTTGGCGGTACGGATCAGGGCGCCCAGCTCGCGTGCCGACAGGCCGGTCAGGTCAATGCTCATTTACGGTTACTCCGGAAACTAAAATGTGGACGGGACGAGCCAGTCCATGGCGTCGCGGGACAGAATAAAGATGAATTAATCACAGCACAAATGCAGGCGGGTCATGGCCTGGCAGCATCCCGGCTGCATTGCGTCGATTTTGACCGGATTATGTCCGCTGCAATATTGCTCAACTGGGCGACAGGCAAAAAAAGACCGGGGCGTGCCCCGGTCTTCTCCTGATCAGCCCTGCAGTCGCTGCAGCAGGGTGGCCTTGTCCAGGCTTTCCGCTTCGCTGGCGCGGCGCGAGCGGTACTCGTAGGTACCGCCGGCCAGGCCGCGCTCGCTCACCACCACGCGATGCGGGATGCCGATCAGTTCCATGTCGGCGAACATCGCACCCGGGCGCAGGCCACGGTCGTCCAGCGCGGCATCGAGGCCGGCGTCGCGGAGTTCCTGCAGCAGGCTGGCAGCAGCATCGGCCACGGCGGCGTCGCCCTTCGGGTTGATCACGCACACCACCACCTGCCACGGCGCCATCGCGTCCGGCCAGATGATGCCGGCATCGTCATGGTTCTGTTCGATCGCGGCAGCCACCACGCGCGAGATGCCGATGCCGTAGCAGCCCATCGCCATCACCGCGGCCTTGCCGTTCTCGTCCAGCACGGTGGCATCCAATGCTTCGGCGTACTTGCGGCCGAGCTGGAATACGTGGCCGACTTCGATGCCGCGGGCGATCTTCAGTTCGCCGCCGTCCAGCGCGCGGTCACCGGCACGCACGTTGCGGATGTCGGCCACTTCCGGTTCCGGCAGGTCACGGCCCCAGTTGACCCCGGCCAGGTGGAAACCGGCCTCGTTGGCGCCGACGACGAAGTCGGACATCGCGGCCACTTCGCGGTCGGCGACCACGCGGATGGCCTTGGCCGGTGCGACCGGGCCGAGGAAGCCCGGTACGCTGCCCAGGTACTCGGCGATTTCCGCTTCGCTGGCGAAGCGCTGCTCGTCCAGGCCGGCAACCTTGGCCAGCTTGATCTCGTTGACCTCATGGTCGCCGCGCACCAGCACCAGCACGAACTGCTGTGCTTCGCCTTCGCCGGCGATCAGCGCCACCGACTTCACCGTGCGCTGCAGCTCGATGCCGAGCAGGGCGGCGACATCCTCGCAGGTCTTCTGGGTGGGCGTGTCGACCTTGCGCATCGCTTCGCTGGCGGCCGCACGGGGTGCCGGATCGGCGGCGATCGCCGCTTCCATGTTCGCGGCGTAGTCCGAGCCGGTGGAGAACACCAAAGCGTCTTCGCCGGAATCGGCGATCACGTGGAATTCCTGCGAGGCGTCACCGCCGATCGCACCGGAGTCGGCCTGCACCATGCGGAAATCCAGGCCGAGGCGGGTGAAGATGCGGCTGTAAGCCGACTTCATGTTCTCGTATTCGCGCACCAGGCACTCATCGTGCAGGTGGAACGAGTAGGCGTCCTTCATCAGGAACTCGCGCGAGCGCATCACACCGAAGCGCGGGCGGATCTCGTCGCGGAACTTGGTCTGCACCTGGTAGAAGTTCACCGGCAGCTGCTTGTAGCTGGACAGCTCGCTGCGCGCGAAGTCGCAGGCGGCTTCTTCGGCGGTCGGGCTGTAGCAGAAGACCTGGTCCTTGCGGTCCTTGATCTTCAGCAGCTGCGGGCCGAATTTCTGCCAGCGACCGGTCTGCTCCCACAGTTCCTTCGGCTGGATGGTCGGGATCTGGAATTCCACGGCACCGGCGCGGTCCATTTCCTCGCGCACGATGCGTTCAACCTTGCGCAGCACGCGCAGGCCCAGCGGCGACCAGGTGTACAGGCCCGATGCCAGCTTTCGGATCATGCCCGCGCGCAGCATCAGCCGGTGGCTGGTGAGCTCGGCGTCGCTGGGGGTTTCCTTGGTGGTGTGCAGGTGGAACTGGGAGAGGCGCATCGTCGGCTTCGGATAACGGCAGAGACGCCTATTCTGCCAGCCTGGCCGGGGGGAGGGGTATCGGCAGGGCTGCGCCCTGCACCCGCCTCAAGCAACGTCAACTGCAACTGCCGAAGCAACGGCAAAGGCGGGTTTACTGGTGGATGCCGGGGTGGGTCCGGTTGCGTGGGACGCCGTAAACCCATCCCTGGGGGCTTGGCAGCCGCATCCATGCGGCTGACACCCCCGCAACCGGACCCACCCCGCCTTCGACAGTTTTTCCGCGATCTGTCGCCCTTTTGTAGAGCCGAGCCATGCTCGGCTGCTGCTCGATCAATTCTCGAAATATTCGATTTCCATGGAGATTCATCCACGCATGGCGTGGATCTACTAGCGGTCACTAGCCATCTGTCAGGGGGCGGGGCGGTGTGGGCTGGCAGGACCGTTGGCGCCATGGATGGCGCCATCGAGCCCCCAGGGATGGGTTTACGGCGTGTCCTGCCAGCCCACACCGCCCCGCCAAACCAGCAGAAAACCAGAGCCGCTTTTGACGTTGCCGTTGCTTGAAGCCTCGGTAGGTGCAGGGCGCAGCCCTGCCGATCCCCTTAACCCGCCGGTGGGCAGTAAGCCTTGATGGCGGCCTCCGCCAATCCCTTCTGCGCGCTGCGCTGTTCCGCGGTCAACGCGGTATCGGCCTTGCCGTCGCCATTGGTGTCCTGCATCACTTGGCCGGAGCCATCCAGCAGGGCCAGGTTGGCACGGGCGGTGCTGCACTGCTCCGGTACGGGTGTGGCCGGGGTCTCTGCACTGGCCGCGGCCTGCGGGCTGCGGGCCTGCTCGCGGGTCTCGAACTTCTTGCCCGCCGGCGGGGTCTCCGAATACTGGGTCACGCCATGGGCGTCCTTCCATTTATAGACCGGGCCGGCCACGGCGTTGGCACTGGCCAACAGCAGCAGGCATCCAAGGCAGGACAGGGCACGCATGGCAAACTCCGCGGAATGGGCGTAGAACGCCGATTGCAGCATTGGCGCCGAGCACTGGCAAGTCGATTAAACTGGATTCCATGGACCCGATCACACCGCCGCCGCGTTCGCGCACGATTTACCTGCTGCCCAACCTGTTCACCACCGCCGGCCTGTTCGCCGGCTTCTACGCGATCATCGCCGCGGCCAACGGGGATTTCGTCAATGCCAGCATCGCCGTGTTCGTGGCGGCGGTGATGGATGGCCTGGACGGGCGCGTGGCGCGCCTGACCGGTACCAGTAGCGAGTTCGGCGTCCAGTACGACTCGCTGGCCGACCTGGTCAGCTTCGGCATGGCCCCGGCGCTGGTGATGTACCACTGGTCGCTGTCGTGGCTGAAGTTCGATGACCCGCTGCTCGGCCGCGTCGGCTGGGCCGTGGCCTTCCTGTATGCCGCCTGCGCGGCGCTGCGCCTGGCCCGCTTCAATACGCAGGTGGCGGTGGTCGACAAGCGCTGGTTCGTCGGCCTGGCCAGCCCGGCCGCGGCCGGCCTGATGATGTCCTTCGTCTGGGCCTTCGCCGATGGCAACCTGGGCTGGGACGGCAACCAGCTGCGCTACGTTGCACTGGCGGTGACGATCGTCGCGGCGCTGCTGATGGTCAGCCGCATCCGCTTCTGGAGCTTCAAGGGCGGCGGCGCCAAGGGCACCCGTTCCGACCGTGTGCCGTTCCTGGTGCTGGCCCTGGTGCCGGTGGCGATCGCCATCGCGGTCATTGACCTGCCGCGCGTACTGTTCGCTGTGGGCATCCTGTACGCCTTGTCCGGCCCGGTGATGTGGGCCGTGCAGCGCCTGCGCAAGAAGCCCGAGGCCGCGTGAGCCAGGACCTGCCCGTGCTGTGGTCACCGGCCCAGCAGGCCTGGCTGCAGGCCATGGGCTACACCGTGTATCACGACGGCCAGCTGGCCGCCGAACTGGACGCCGCGCTGCAGTTGAGCGTGGCCGAAGCCGATGCGGCCGCAGCGGCTTCGGCGGAGCCGGTGCGGGCAGGTTCGGCCTCCATGCGGGAACACCCTGCCGAAGTCGCACCGGCCCCGCACCAGGAACGTCCGGCGCCGCCGCGTCGCGAGACCCCGGTCACCGCACCGGAGACCGCACCGGCAGCGGCCCGACCGCTGCCGGGTGTCAATGCCCGGCAACCGGTGGTGCGGCTGCCGGATCGCCTGCAGATCGCGCTGCTGCGTGCCTCCGGCTGCAATCCCAACGATCCGGCCACGCAGGCGCTGATGGACAGCTGGCCGCTGGACCAGCTGCGCCAGGACCCGGCGGCCAAGCGCGCGCTGTGGCCGCAGCTGCGGGCCCTGCGCAAGCGGGGCGGCGCATGAGCGCGGTCAGCCAGCCCGGTCCGGTCAGCCTGCGCGCACTGCGCGAGAGCGACCTCAATGCGGTGATGGCGATCGAAGTGCGTGGCTATCCGTTCCCCTGGACCCGCGGCATCTTCGTTGATTGCCTGCGTGCCGGTTATCCCGGCCTGGCGATGGAGCGCGATGGCCAGCTGATCGGCTACGGCGTGCTCAGCATTGCCGCCGATGAGGCACATGTATTGAACATCTGCATCGATCCGCTGGCGCAGTCGCGTGGGCTGGGTCGTCAACTGCTGCGCGCACTGGTGCAGCTGGCGGGCAACCGGGGTGCGCACCGCGTGTTCCTGGAAGTGCGTCCGTCCAATACACCTGCGCTGGCCCTGTACCACAGCGAAGGTTTCAACGAGATCGGCCGCCGTCCACGTTACTACCCGGCCGCACAGGGCCGCGAAGACGCGGTGGTGATGGCGATCGAACTGGTCGACGGCGACCTGCAGACGATGCCGCCGCTGTAACGGAGAAGGGTTGCCGGCCAGCGGCCGGCACTACCGGTGGATCTCCGCTGTCATCGACACGTCACCTGCCGTGGTAGGTGCCAACCTTGGTTGGCACGCTTTTCTCACGCCAGCCGCAGTGCCAACACACCGCCGACGATCAGCGCCGCTGCCAGCCAGCGCGCACGCGGGATCCGCTCGCGCAGCAGGAACACCGAGATCAACAGCGCGAACAGGATCGATGATTCACGCAGCGCTGAGACCATCGCGACGGGGACCTGGGTCATCGCCCACAAGGCCATCGCATAGGACGCCGTGGTGCCGACACCACCGGCCAGGCCCAGGGGCCAGTGCTGGCGGGCATAGGCCAACACCGTGCCGCGCCGGGTGTACAGCGCCCACAGGGGCAGTGGAATGCCCGACAGCAGGAACAGCCACAGCGTGTAACTGAGCGCGCTGCCGGACTGTCGCGCGCCCTGCGCATCGACCAGGGTGTAGGTGGCGATCATTGCCGCGGTCAGCAGTGGCAGGCGCAGTTGCCCGCCACGTGCACCCAGTGCCATGCACAGGATGCCGGTGCTCACCAGCACCACGCCCAGCCACGCGGCAGGTGGCAGTTGCTCGCCCAGCAGGGTGCCGGCCAGCGCAACCAGGATCGGCGCGCTGCCACGCATCAGCGGATAGGCCAGGCTCATGTCGACCTGCTGGTAGCAGCGTGCTACCAGGCCGTAGTAGGTCACCTGCAGCAGCACGGATGCAGCCAGCCAGGGCCAGCCTTGCGCGGCCGGGAACGGCAGGAAGGGCAGGGCGGCCGCCGACAGCAGCGCGGCGCTGCCGGTGACCAGCACGGTGCCGAGAAACTTGTCCGGCCCGCGTTTGACGATCGCATTCCAGCTGGCGTGCAGGGCCGCAGCCGCGAGGACCAGCAGGAAGATGGAAAGAGGCATCGGGCGATGATGCCATGCCGGGGAAATGTTCCGGGTCTGGTGGGTGCCAACCTTGGTTGGCACATCGCTCAGTGCGGACCAAGGTCTGCACCCACCAGAGCGAGGCAGGGTAGGTGCCAACCTTGGTTGGCACGCAGCAGAGCGCGGCGCTTACAGCTTCGCGCGCTGTTCGCGCAGGCCGGCCAGCTGGGTGTTCCAGTCGGCCAGGCGTACGCGTTCCTGCTCGACCACCGCCGGCGGCACCTTGTCGGTAAACCTGGCCAGCTTGGTCTCGCTCTTTTCCTTCTCTGCTTCGACGCGGGCGATTTCCTTGTCCAGGCGCACACGCTCGGCATCGAGATCGACCAGGCCTTCCAGCGGCACCAGCAGCTTCAGTTCACCGACGATCGCGGCGGCGGCTGGCGGTGCGCTTTCGCCTTCGGCCAGCCACTGGATGCTGTCCAGCTTCAGCAGGAACGACAGCGAGGCACTGAAGCGTTCGATGCGCACGCGGTCCTGTTCCAGGCCGGCCTGCAGGCGCAGCGGCACCAGCTTGGACGGGGCGACGTTCAGTTCGCTGCGCACGCGACGCACCGCACTGATCACCGCCTTCAGCCATTCCACGTCGGCCTCGGCCTGGGCGAAATCGCCTTCGAACTCGGCGGCGGTCGGATACGGGCGCAGCGACAGCGTGGTTTCGGCCAGGCCCAGGCGCGGGGCCAGCTGCTGCCACAGCTGTTCGGTGATGAACGGGGTCAGCGGGTGCAGCAGGCGCAGCAGCGCTTCCAGCACGTACAGCAGGGTGTGGCGGGTGCTTTCGGCATCGGCGGCATCGGCACCGTTCAGCGCCGGCTTGCTCAGTTCCAGGAACCAGTCGCAGAACGCGTTCCAGGCGAACTCGTACAGGCACTGCGCCAGCAGGTCGAAGCGGTAGGCGGCGAAGTGGCCCTGCGCTTCGGCGGTGGTGGCCGCCAGCCGCGCGAGGATCCAGCGCTCGGCATCGGTACGCGGCTTGGGCACGCCGGTGAACGCCGCGCCTTCAGTGTTCATCAGCGCGAAGCGGCTGGCGTTCCACAGCTTGTTGCAGAAGTTCTTGTAGCCCTCGGCGCGGTTCATGTCGAACTTGATGTCGCGGCCGTGGGTGGCCAGCGCGGCGATGGTGAAGCGCAGCGCGTCGGCACCATGGGCGGCGATGCCGTCCGGGAATTCCTTGCGGGTGGCCTTCTCGATCTTCTCAACCATCTTCGGCTGCATCAGGCCGCCGGTGCGCTTGGCGACCAGGTCGTCGATGGTGATGCCGTCGATGATGTCCAGCGGGTCGAGCACGTTGCCCTTGCTCTTGGACATCTTCTGGCCCTGGCCGTCGCGGATCAGGCCGGTGAAGTAGACGTCCTTGAACGGGATCTTCCCGACCAGGTTGTCGGTGGCCATGATCATGCGCGCCACCCAGAAGAAGATGATGTCGAAGCCGGTGATCAGCACCGACGACGGCAGGTAGCGGTCGAAGCCACGCTCGGCCATGGCCTGCTCGTTCGGCCAGCCCAGGGTGGAGAACGGCCACAGCTGCGAGGAGAACCAGGTCTCCAGCACGTCGCTTTCCTGGTTCAGCACCACGTCGCTGCCGAGGTTGTGCTTGGCGCGCACTTCGTCTTCGCTGCGACCGACGTAGCAGCTGCCGGTGGCTTCGTCGAACCACGCCGGAATGCGGTGGCCCCACCACAGCTGGCGGCTGATGCACCAGTCCTGGATGTTGTTCATCCAGTGGCGGTAGGTGTTGATCCAGTTCGGCGGCACGAAGGCGATGGTTCCGTCTTCGACCAGTTCCAGGCCACGCTTGGCCAGGTCGTCCATCTTCACGAACCACTGGTCGGTCAGGTACGGCTCGATCACCTGGCCGGTGCGATCACCGCGCGGCACCTGCAGCTTGTGCGCCTTGGTCTCGACCAGGATGCCCAGGTCTTCCAGCTCGGCCAGCACCGCTTTGCGCGCGGCGTAGCGGTCCAGGCCCTGGAAGCGTTCCGGTGCGTTTTCATTCAGCGCAGCCACCGGGGTGAACAGGTTGATCATCGGCAGGCTGTGGCGCACGCCGACTTCGTAGTCGTTGAAATCGTGCGCCGGGGTGACCTTGACCACGCCGGTGCCGAACGCACGGTCCACGTAGTCGTCGGCGATCACCGGCACGCGGCGGCCGGTCAGCGGCAGCACCACGCTCTTGCCGATCAGGTGGGCATAGCGCTCATCTTCCGGGTGCACCATCACCGCGGTATCGCCCAACAGGGTTTCCGGGCGGGTGGTGGCGACCACCAGGTAGTCGCGGGTTTCGCGCAGGGTTTCCACGCCGTCGGCATCGCGCTCGACGTGCTCGTAGCTCAGGCCTTCATCCAGCGTGTAGGCGATCGACCACAGGAAGCCGTCTTCCTCGGCGCTCTCCACTTCCAGGTCGGAAATGGCGGTCTTCAGCACCGGGTCCCAGTTGACCAGGCGCTGGCCGCGGTAGATCAGGCCCTGCTCGTACCAGCGCACGAAGGCTTCGTTCACCGCCGCCGACGGCTGCGGATCCATCGTGAAGGTGCTGCGCGACCAGTCGGCGGAGGTACCGAGGCGGCGCATCTGGCGCTCGATGGTGTCGCCGGACTGCTGCTTCCACTCCCAGACCTTGCCGATGAAGCCCTCGCGGCCCAGCGAATCGCGGGTCTCGCCCTTGCCTTCCAGCGCCAGGTTGCGGCTGACCACCATTTCCGTAGCGATGCCGGCGTGATCGGTACCGACCTGCCACAGCGTGTCGTAGCCGCGCATGCGGTGGTAGCGCACCAGCGCGTCCATCAGGGTCTGCTGGAACGCATGGCCCATGTGCAGGGTGCCGGTCACGTTCGGCGGCGGCAGCAGGATGGTGTACGGCTCGCCCGTGCCGGACGGCTTGAAGTGGCCGGCCTTCTCCCAGGCCTCGTAGAGGTCGGTCTCGAAGGACTTCGGGTCGTAGCTGGAGGCGAGTTGGGTCATGCGGGGGAACCAGGAGGTAATCGTTGAAGGATCAGGGCGCGGCGGCGGCCCATCAAGGGGGCCGGGGCGCGCCTACATGTCGTGCTTGTTCAGGTCGTAACCGGCGGCCTTGTACTGGCGCCAGCGCTCGCGCAGCGGCTCGCGCGCTTCCGGATCGGCCGGGACAACTTCCAGCACGCGCTCGCACTGGCCCAGCCAGGGTTCATCGCGCAGGTTGATCACCAGCGGGCGCGCCGGCGCGTCGGTGCCGGGCACGGCGATCAGCACCAGCGCCTCTTCCTCGTCCATGTCCTCGCCGGCGATCTGGTGCGGGATGTAGGCATCGTTGTCGAACGCCCACAACAGCTCGTCCAGCTCCTCGGCCTGGGCCTGGTCGCGGGCCAGCACCAGGGTGAACAACCCGGCGTCGTTGGCCTTGCGCGCCAGTTCGCAGACCAGGCGCAACGGCTCGGTCAGGAAACGGGGCTTGGCGATCAGGTAGAAGTCGGCGCGGGGCATGGCAGGGTCCGGGTCAGGCAGGGTTCCGGCGGTGCCGGGCGAGGCCCCGGCCGGCGGAGGCCGGCCAGGGTCGGGTACGGCATCAGGCGCGGGCGGCCTGGTCCAGCAGCCACTGGCTCAGCAGGCCGACCGGGCGGCCGGTGGCCATGCCACGCTTGCCTTCATCGCTGGCCACGCCGGCGATGTCCAGGTGCGCCCAGCGCTGGCCTTCGGCGAAGCGCGACAGGAAGCAGCCAGCGGTGATCGCGCCGGCCCAGCGGCCGCCGATGTTGTAGACATCGGCGAAGGTCGAATCCAGCATCGGCTGGTACTCGTCCCACAGCGGCAGGCGCCAGGCGCGGTCGAACACGTGCTCGCCGGCGGCCAGCAGCTCGTTGGCCAGGTCGTCGTGCTTGCTCATCAGGCCGGCGGTCTGGTGGCCGAGGGCGACCATGCAGGCACCGGTCAGGGTGGCGACGTCGACCAGCGCGGCCGGCTCGAAGCGCTGTGCGTAGGTCAGCGCGTCGCACAGGATCAGGCGGCCTTCGGCGTCGGTGTTGCCCACTTCGATGGTCTTGCCCGACATCGAGGTGATCACGTCGGAGGGACGGTAGGCATTGCCGTCGATGGCGTTTTCAACAGCCGGCACCACCACGACGAGGTTCAGCGGCAGCTTGGCCTTGACCGCGGCGACGAAGGTGCCGATGACGTTGGCGCCACCGCACATGTCGTACTTCATCTCCTCGATGCCGCCCTGGGTCTTCAGGTTGACGCCACCGGTATCGAAGGTGATGCCCTTGCCGACCAGCACGTACGGCTTGGCGTCGCCGGCGCCGGTCCACTTCAGCACCACCAGGCGCGGGCGGTTGGCCGAACCACGGGCCACGGCCAGCAGCGAGCCCATGCCCAGCGCTTCCATCTGGTGCTCGTCGAGGATCTCGGCTTCGGCACCATCGTGCTCACCGGCGAACTTCACGCCCACCTCGGCCAGGTAGGCCGGGGTGCAGTAGTTCGGCGGCAGGTTGCCCAGCTCGCGGGCGAACTCGACACCGGCGGCGATGGCCTGGCCCTGGGCCAGGGCCTGGGCGTCGTCACCGGCGATGGCCAGCTGGGCCAGGCCGGCGTCGTCGGCCTTCTTCTTGCCCAGGGTGGCGGTGTAGCGGTAGGCGGCGTGATCGGCGGCGATCACCGCCTGGCGGATCGCCCAGGCCGCGTCGCGGTCCTTGATGGCCACTTCGGACAGAGTGAACAGTGCGCTGCGGGCAGCGCCGGCCTTCAGCGCGCGCACGGCGTCGCCAACGGCCTTCAGGTACTGCGGCACACCGAAGCGGGCGGCGTCGCCGAGGCCGACCACCAGCACGCGCGGGGCGGACACGCCCGGCAGGTCGTGCAGCAGGGTGGTGGCGCCGGTCTTGCCGGACAGGTCGCCGCGCTGGGCCAGCGAGGCCAGGCGGCCGCCGCTGGCGGCGTCCAGGGCCTGTGCGGCCGGGGTCAGGGTATGGTCGGCATACGCGCCGACCACCAGGCAATCAACGGCGGCGGCGGCCGGAGCAACGTGGTTCAGGGTGAATTCGAGGGCCATTGAGCAGATTCCATTGGCAAGTCCGTACAATCGCGGACCGTTTACGCCCAGACAGTAGACTGGGCGGCACCGCGAACGAACCCCAGAGTTTAAACCACCGCCCCATGTTGAAGCTCGACCGATACCTGCTGGGCGATTTCGTCCAGAGTTTCCTGGCTACCCTGATCGTCCTGCTGGTGGTCAGCGTGGGCGGCGTGCTGGTGGACATCCTCGGCAACATCGCCGACGGGCGCCTGCCAGCCAAGCTGCTGTTCTCCCAGCTGGGCCTGCAGTTCATCGCCTACCTGCCGCTGATCCTGCCGCTGGCGCTGATGCTGGGTCTGCTGCTGGCGGTGGCCCGCCTGTACCGTGACTCGGAAATGGCCGTCATCACTGCCATTGGCGTGGGCCCCAAGCGCCTGCTGCGGCCGCTGCTGATGCTGGTGGTGCCGGTGGTGCTGCTGGTCGGCGCCTGCTCGCTGTGGCTGGGTCCGTGGGCCGGCCGGGTGGCCGAGCAGATGATCATCGAGGCCAACCGCAGCGTGCTGATGGCGGGCCTGGAGCCGGGCCGCTTCACCCAGCTGCCCAATGGCGGCGTGGTCTACCTGTCCTCGATCTCGCCCGATGGTACCCAGCTGGGCAGGGTCTTCCTGCAGCGGCAGAAGGACGACCGCCTGGAAGTAGTGTCCGCCGCAGGGGGGCGCATGTTCTTCGAAGGCGCCCGCCAGCGCTTCCTGGAACTGGATGATGGCCACCAGGTGGAAGGACCGGTGGCAGGGGCTCTGGATTACCGTCTGGCCACCTTCGCCCGCAACGATGTGGCCCTTCCCGACGGTGCGCAGACCCGTACCGGGGATGATCCGGAACTGATGCCGACCACGCAGCTGTTCGGCGATGACCGGCCCGAGGCGCAGGCACAGCTGCATCGCCGCCTTGCCCCGCCGTTGATCGCACTGGCGTTTGCGCTGCTGACCGTGCCGCTGGGCCGCAGTTCGCCGCGCCAGCAGCGCTACGGGCGGATGATGCTGGCGCTGATGGCCTACATGGTGGGCACCAACCTGATGTTCATCGGCAGCGGCTGGATTGCCAACGGCAAGATTCCGCCTGCGCTCGGCCTCTGGTGGCTGACCCTGCCGCTGCTGGCGCTGGCGATCTGGATGTATGCACGTGATGGCCGCCTGGGCCGCCCGAAGGGAGCCCGCGCATGAGGCTGCGCCCGATGCGTTTCGACCTGTATCTCGGCCAGTCGGTGTTCACCACGGTGCTGCTGACCTGGGCCGTGCTGGTGGGCCTGGACGTGGTGATGGCGTTCTCCGGCGAGTTCAAGGACATCGGCAAGAACGGCTACACCCTGGGGCACGCTGCCGCCTGGGTGCTGTACACGGTGCCACGCCGTGCCTACACCATGTTCCCCACCGCTGCGGTGATCGGTGCGCTGATGGGTCTGGGCCAGCTGGCCGCGACCTCTGAGCTGACCGCACTGCGTGCACTGGGCCTGTCGCGCAAGCGCCTGAGCGTATCGGTGGCCATCGCCCTGTCGCTGCTGACCGCAGTGATGGTGCTCAGCGCCGAGACGCTGGGCCCCTGGGGCCAGGACCGGGCCGACGCGCTGAAGTCCAGTGCCAAATGGGGGCGCGACATCTCCACTACCCGCTATTCCGGCCTGTGGGCGCGCGAGGGCGATACCTTCCTCAGCGCCGCCGGTGGCGAAGAGCAGCTGGTGGGCGACAAGGGCACGCGGCTGATCCTGCGTGACGTGCGCCTGTATCGCATCGCCGAGAATGGTGGGATCGCCTCGCTGACCCATGCGGACACGGCCGAGCATGACCGTGACGGCTGGGTGCTGACCGGCGTGCGCCGCGATACCTTCGGTGAACGTTCGGCCACGCGCGAGGAAGTGGCGCGCGAGCCATGGAACTCCAAGCTGGACGCCGGCGCGCTGGCCACCGGCATCGCCAAGCCGCGCAACCTCAGCGTGGCCGAACTGCGCACCAGCATCGAATACCGCGAGCGCAACGGTCTGGATGCGCGCGACTACGAAGATGTGTACTGGAGCCGCTGGTTCTACCCGGTGAACGTGCTGGCGCTGTGCCTGGCGGCGGTGCCGTTCGCGTTCGGCTCGCTGCGCAGTGGTGGCATGGGCAAGCGCCTGTTCCTCGGTATCCTGTTCGCGCTGGGCTTCTGGCTGCTGCAGCTGTTCTTCGGCCGCATGGCCGGCGCGTTGAAGTTCGATTACCGCATTGCCTATGCGTTGCCGCCGATCGTGATGCTGGCGGTATCGGGATTGCTGTTCCGGCGCAAATCCGGCTGATCCTGATTGTTGTAGAGCCGAGCCCACGCTCGGCTGCTTTTGGCTCACCGCTCACCAGCCGAGCATCGGCTCGGCTCTAAAGGTCGTGCATCAGCGCTTCGGCATCCGCAACAGGCGGGTGCCGCTGGCGCGGTCGTGCCAGGTCAGCCGCTGGCGGTCGATCCACGCCCACCAGAATCCCAGGCCGCCCAGCAGCAGTGACAACGTGCCCACGGCGAAACGCAGCCAAAGCTGTGCGCGTCGCAAGGGCGTGCCATCGCTCGATTCCAGCTTCAACCGCCATGGCCGCATGCCCAGTGTCTGCCCACCACGGCGCCAGCTGGCCGTGGCGTACCACCCCGTGATCACCCAGCACACTGCCCACAGCAGCCACTGCCAGGCACTGAACGGTGCGATGTTCTCGCGCTGGGCGTGGCCGCTGAAGGTGTAGGCAAGGGTGAACAGGGTGCCGGCCAGCATCCACAGCGCCAGCACCGGCAGCGCGTCGTAGACCATCGCCAGCGCGCGCCACAGCAGCAATGCGCGCGGGCGGGGCAGCTTGGTAGCGGCCGCGGGGGCCGTATCAATGGCGGGGCGGGACATGCGCCGAGCATACGCAATGCTGGCCGCATCCGCAGTGGCCCTCGTATCCTGCACGCATGGCCTCTGTCTCCACCCCCGCCGAACGCCGCCAGCTGGTGCAGCAACTGCCGGAACTGCGTGCCGATGACAGTGCGCGAATCCAGCGTTTCCTCGATGCGATCTGGGCCGAGAACGGCCTGGCCCGCGCCACCCTCGACAGCTACCGGCGCGACCTGGAAGGGTTGGCACGCTGGATGGACGGGCGCGACGGTGGCCTGGCCGGCATTGAACGTCCGGGATTGTTCGACTACCTGGCCTGGCGCACCCGGCATGGCTGGTCGCCGCGAAGCAATGCCCGCCTGTTGTCGGCGTTGCGCGCGTTCTTCGCCGATGGCGTGCGCCGGGGCGATCGCAGCGAAGACCCCAGTGCGCTGCTGGACCCCCCCAGGTTGCCTCGGCTGCTGCCCAAGGCACTGGCCGAGAGCCAGATCGACGCGCTGCTGGCAGCACCGGAGGTCGACAGCCCGCTGGGCCTGCGCGATCGGGCCATGCTGGAGCTGATGTATGCCGCCGGCCTGCGCGTGAGCGAACTGGTGCTGCTGCCGGCCACCGCCGTCAACCTGCGCCAGGGCGTGCTGCGGGTCACCGGCAAGGGCAGCAAGGAACGGCTGGTGCCGCTGGGCGAGGAGTCGCAGCACTGGCTGGAACGCTACCTGCAGCAGTCACGCCCCCTGCTGGTCGGCAAGGGCAGGGTGCAGGCACTGGCGGATGGGCAGACGCCATTGTTCGTCGAGCCGACGCTGCATGCGCTGACCCGGCAGGCGTTCTGGCACCTGGTCAAGCGCCATGCGCAGGTAGCCGGCATCGACCCGGCGCGGATCAGCCCGCACGGCCTGCGCCACAGCTTCGCCACCCACCTGCTCAATCGCGGCGCCGATCTGCGCGCGCTGCAGATGTTGCTTGGCCACAGCTCGTTGTCGACCACCCAGATCTACACCCTGGTGGCGCGCGAGCATCTGCAGAAACTGCACGCCCGGCATCATCCGCGCGGCTGAGCCGTGGCCTGAACCTTGGCCCCGGGTGGTGCGCGGCGTCGCGGCCCGGTGCCGGTGGCTGTGTCAGAATCCGGGGTCTTCTTCTGCCGCGGACCGTTCCATGCTCCGATTTGCCATCGCCGCCCTGTTCGGTGCGCTCAGCCTGACTGCCTGCGCCCAGCCGGCCCCGCCAGCCGCCAAGGCACCTGCTGCAGCTGCTGCCAAGGCCGGCCCGGCCGCCAACGCGCCGGCCGACCAGGCCGTGCGCGCCGCGTTGACGGCCCTGAACCCCGGTTTCAAGGTGGACTACATTGGTGCCGCGCCGTTCCCCGGCTTCCGCGAGGTGGTGGTGTCGGGCCAGCTGCTGTACGTCTCCGACGATGGCCGCTACCTGTTCCAGTCGCAGCCGTACGACACCCGCGCCAAGGGCCCGGCCAACAGCGAAGGCCTGCTCGGCTACCGCCGCGATCTGCTGGCCAAGGCCAACCATGGCGACCGCATCGTGTTCGCCGCGCCGAACGCCAAGTACACCATCAGCGTGTTCACCGACATCGAATGCGGTTACTGCCGCAAGCTGCACCAGGACATCGCCGAACTGAACCGCAACGGTATCTCCGTCGAGTACCTGGCGTTCCCGCGCATGGGCCTGGGCAGCAAGGACTACACCGACATGATCTCGGTCTGGTGTGCGGCAGATCGTCGCCAGGCACTGACCAACGCCAAGCGCGGTGGCAGCGTGCCGGCCAAGAACTGCACCAACCCGGTGGCGATGCAGTACGCACTGGGCCAGCAACTGGGCGTGAATGGCACGCCGGCGATCTTCGCCCCCGACGGCACCCAGCTGGGCGGCTACCTGCCGCCGGCGCAGCTGCGCGCGGCACTGGAAAAACTGTCGGCCAAGCGCTGATAGCCGCCGACCTTTTCCTGTAGAGCCGAGCCCATGCTCGGCTGTCGAAACATCAGCCGGGCATGGGCTCGGCTCTACAGGTGGGAAGCCGGGGATGCGTGCTGCATCCCCGGCTTTTTTCTTACTTCAGGCCGTCACTGACCGCCTTGGTCAGCGTGCCCTGTGCATCGTCACCACTGAACTCCCAGACGAACGCGCCGCCCAGGCCCTGGGTCTTCACATAGCCCATCTTGCGGGTGATGTTGGCCGGGGTATCGAAGCTCCACAGCGTGCTGCCGTTGTAGATCCAGGTGGCACCGGCGGTGTTGTCGGTGTAACCCGGCCACGCCAGGTTCTTCAGCACCTTCCAGTCTTCGATGCCGGCCTCATACGTGCCCGGGGCGGCGCCGGTCGCGGTCTGGTACAGGCCGTTGTTGGCGTTGGCCACGCCGGTCCAGCCACGCCCGTAGTAGCCGATGCCGAGGTTGAGCTTGGCGGCGGGCACGCCACGGCTGATGAAGGCCTCGATGGCGTCGTTGCTGTTGTACAGCTTCTGGTCGCCGGTGGACGGATCATTCGGCGAATCGAACAGTGCCGACTGGTGATTGGTCTTCGCATCCCACGCGCCGTGGAAGTCGTAGGTCATCACGTTGATGTAGTCCAGGTACGGGTGGTATGCAGCCGGGTCGGTGACGCGGATCTTGTCGATGCCGGCACCCACCGCCACCGTCAGCAACAGGCCCGGACGCACCGCATCGAGCTGGCGGCGGAACTCGGCCATCAGCGCGGTGAAGTTGGCGTTGTCTTCCGGCTTGCCGCATTCGATGCCGCAGGCCACCGGGTATTCCCAGTCGATGTCGATGCCGTCGAACACGCCCAGCGCGGCACCGGTGCCGCCGGCACCGTCGGTCACCGGCAGGTTGCCCTTGATGTAGGCGTCGATGCACGAGGCGACGAAGGCCTGGCGGTTTTCCGGACGCGCCGCGCTGGAGAAGCCACGCGACCAGGTCCAGCCACCCAGCGAGATCAGCACCTTCATGCCCGGGTACTTGGCCTTGAGCTGCTTGAGCTGGTTCCAGTTGCCGCGCAGCGGCTGGTCCCAGGTATCGGCGCTGCCGCTGACGCTCTCGGCGGCGCTGAAGGCCTTGGTGTAGTCGGCGAAGGCATCGCCACCGGCACCGCTGTTCGGATCCGACGGCTGGGTGATGCCCACTTCGCAGCGGTTGTTGCGCACGTTGCCGAAGGCGTAGTTGATGTGGGTCAGGCGCGCGGCCGAACCGCTGCTGTCGATGTTCTTGACCCGGTAGTTGCGGCCGTAGATGCCCCACTGGGTGAAGTAGCCGATGACCCGCTTGCCGGTGGTGCCGCCGTCGCCGGCCAGCGTGGTGGCGCTGATCTCGGTGCCCTGGGCGGACGCGTTGCCGGCGTTGTCGCGGGCGCGCACGCGGTAGCGGTACGTGGTCGACGCGGTCAGTCCGCCATCGACGTAGCTGGCACTGGAGGGCGAGCCGACCAGGCTCCCATTGCGGTACACGTCATAACCGGCCACGCCGCTGCCACCGGTATTGTCGGTGGACGGGCTCCAGCTGAGCGCGATGCTGTTGGCGGTGCGCGTGCCCACCGCCAGCCCACCGGGCACGCTCGGCGCGGTGGTATCGCCACTGGCGGCGTTGACGGTGATGGTGATGGTCGGGGTGCTGCTGGTGGCGTTGTTGTTGTCGGTGGCCACCGCGCGCAGGGTGTGGCTGCCGGCGCTGGCGTTGACCCAGCTGGCCGCATACGGCGCACTGGTGGCGATGCCCAGCGAGGCGCCGTCGCGGAAGAACTCGACCTTGGCCACGCTGCCGTCCGGGTCGCTGGCGTTGGCGGTCACGTTGACCGTGCTGCCGGCGCTGAAGGTGGCGCCGTTGGCCGGCGAGGTCAGGCTGACCACCGGCGGCTGGTTGCTGCCGCTGCCATCGCAGGCACCGAGGTTGGTGTAGTAGGGCGCACCGGCCGGATGGTCCGGCGGCGCGTTCCAGATGTCCTGGTTCGCCCGATAGAGGACGCCTCCTTTCTGCAGGGTATCGCCGGCCCGGTAGATCTTGGCCTGGTCCCACTGGGCCACGCCGGCACAGCTGGCGGCCTGCGCCAGGCCGGGCAGGGCGGCGGTACCGGCGGCCAGGGCAAGCAGCCAGGCCAGGCGGCGGGGACGACAGCTTCGGGTCGCACGTTCGGCACTGCGCACAATCGGGTCGTACATGGGTAAGTCTCCGATCAAAGGGCGCGCGGGCCCCGATGGCGCCGCGCGTGACGCAGGTCCGGGCATCGCCCGGGAAGGCGACGGAGGGGCCGGACGGAGGTACCTGGGAGGCCGGGGAGAGAGTCCGGCACCAGGTGGGGACAACGTTGTCATCAATTGTGTGGTCAATCCGTGAGCAAGCGCATGGTTCCGGGATTCAGGCGGGAAGGCGGCGCTGCGCGCGGTCGGCGGCCATCGGCGGAGCCCCTTGTGGCTGGGGTGGGTCGCTTACAGCGGATTTCTGGGGGTTGGCCGGGTGGGTGGGGTCAGGCGGGGACGCCGTGAACCCGTCCTTGGGGGCTTGGCCGCGGCATCCATGCCGCGGACACCCCGCCTGACCCCACCCACCCGGCCCCTGACAGGTTCCTGCGCGGCCAGCCACGGAAGACAGAACAAAAGATCAAAAGCAAAAGCCGGTCGCTTCGCTCTTCAATGCCTGATTTCTGACTTCCTCTGGTTGCCGGCCAGCGGCCGGCATTGCCGGGGAGCGTCCACGCATGGCGTGGATCTACCGCAGATCGCAGAAATCTGTCGAAGGCGGGGTGGGTCCGGTGGCGGGGGTGTCCGCGGCATGGATGCCGCGGCCAAGCCCCCAAGGACGGATTTACGGCGTCCCCCGCCACCGGACCCACCCCGCCATCCCACGGGAACCCAGCTTTTGCTTTGGCCGTTGCCGTTGCTGTTGCCGTTGCCCTGGCCTCGGCGGGTGCCGGGCGCCGCCCGGCCAAAGCCCACCCCCCGCTTCCGGTACAATGTCGGGCCCGTTTCCCAACTACGGTTCCCCGGACATGATGGTCCTCGAGGGCGCGCCCGCCCTGTCGCCGTTCCGCCGCGAACGTCTTGAATCCCGCCTGCAGTCCATCGCTCCCTCCCTGCGCATCAGCGGTGCCTGGCACGTCTACTTCGTGCAGCCCGAAGGCAGCGCCGCTCCCGACCTCGCCACCCTGTGCCGCATCCTTGAAGCTGCTCCGCAGGCAGAAGCCGTGGCCGACGGCGCGGTCAGCCGCATCGTGGTGCCGCGCCTGGGTACGCTGTCGCCGTGGTCGAGCAAGGCCACCGAACTGGTGCGCGGTGCCGGCCAGCCGGTGAGCCGGGTCGAGCGAGGCCTGCGCATCGACGTGCAGGGCTGGCCGGCCGATGCCGACGCGCAGCAGGCGCTGGTCAAGGCGTTGCACGACCCGATGACGCAGTCGGTGCTGGAGACCGTGCAGCAGGGCCAGGCGCTGTTCTCGGCGCCGGCCCGTGGCGAACTGGAACGCGTGCCGGTGGACCAGCTGGAGGCCGCCAACGAGCGCCTCGGCCTGGCCATGGCCCAGGACGAGATCGATTACCTGCGCGAACGCTTCACCGCGCTGGGCCGCGCGCCGTCGGACGTCGAACTGATGATGTTCGCGCAGGCCAATTCCGAGCACTGCCGGCACAAGATCTTCAACGCCAGCTGGACCATCGACGGCCAGGAGCAGGACCGCTCGCTGTTCCGGATGATCAAGAACACCCACCAGCAGACACCGCAGCACACGCTCAGCGCGTACAGCGACAACGCCGCGGTGATCGAAGGCCATCCGGCCTCGCGCTACCGCCCGGATCCGGCCAGCGGCGAGTACCGTCGTGAACCGCAGGTGCCCAGCGCGTTCCAGATCAAGGTGGAGACCCACAACCACCCGACCGCCATCGCACCGTTCCCGGGCGCCTCGACCGGCGCCGGTGGTGAAATCCGCGATGAAGGCGCCACCGGCCGCGGCGGCAAGCCGAAGGCGGGCCTGACCGGGTTCTCGGTCTCGCACCTGCGCATTCCCGAGCTGCCGCAGCCGTGGGAAGCGCCGCGCGCGCTGAACCCGCGCATGGCGCCGGCGCTGGAAATCATGACCGATGGCCCGCTCGGCGGCGCCGCGTTCAACAACGAGTTCGGCCGCCCGAACCTGCTCGGCTACTTCCGCAGCTTCGAGCTGCCTGAAGGCGCCGACCTGGTCCGCGCCTACGACAAGCCGATCATGCTGGCCGGTGGCCTCGGCGCCATCGACCGCATCCAGGTCGACAAGATCCAGCTGCAGGCCGGTGATGCGGTCATCGTGCTCGGTGGCCCGGCAATGCTGATCGGCCTGGGCGGCGGTGCCGCCAGTTCGGTGGCCTCCGGCGAAAGCGCCGAAGACCTGGACTTCGCCAGCGTGCAGCGCGACAACCCGGAAATGGAACGCCGCTGCCAGGAGGTCATTGACCGCTGCGTGGCGATGGGCGCCAACAACCCGATCAAGTTCTTCCACGACGTCGGTGCCGGTGGCCTGTCCAATGCCATCCCCGAACTGCTGCACGACTCCAAGGTCGGTGGCGTGATCGATCTGGGCAAGGTGCCCACCGATGATCCGTCGCTGTCGCCGATGCAGCTGTGGTGCAACGAATCGCAGGAACGCTACGTGCTGGGCGTGGCCCAGGAGCGCCTGGCCGAGTTCGCCGCGCTGTGCGCGCGCGAGCGCTGCCCGTTCGCTGCGGTCGGCGTGGCCACCGCCGAGGAACACCTGGTGGTGGCTTACGGTGCCGTGCCGGGCCACACCCCGGCCGATGCGCCGATCGACCTGCCGATGGACGTGCTGTTTGGCAAGCCGCCGAAGATGCACCGCGATACCGCGCATCCGCCGGCACCGCGCTGGCCGGCGCTGAAGACCGCGGGTCTTGATCTGCAGGAAGCGGGCCTGCGCGTGCTTGCGCACCCGACGGTGGCCTCGAAGAACTTCCTGGTCACCATCGGTGATCGCAGCGTCGGCGGCCTGACCGCACGCGAACAGATGGTCGGCCCGTGGCAGCTGCCGGTGGCCGATGTGGCCATCACCGTGGCCGACTTCGACGGCGTGGCCGGTGAAGCGATGTCGATTGGCGAGCGCACCCCGCTGGCCCTGCTCGATGCGGCAGCTTCGGCACGCATGGCGGTGGGCGAAGCGCTGACCAACCTGTGCGCGGCCCCGGTCGATGCGCTGGATGAGATCAAGCTGTCGGCGAACTGGATGGCCGCTGCTGGCCACCCGGGCGAGGACGCGCTGCTGTACGACGCGGTGAAGGCCGTGGGCATGGAACTGTGCCCGCAGCTGGACATCAGCATTCCGGTGGGCAAGGACTCGCTGTCGATGCAGGCGCAGTGGCACGACCAGGGCGAAGCGCACAAGAGCGTGTCGCCGGTGTCGCTGGTGATCTCCGCGTTCGCGCCGGTCGCCGACGTGCGCCAGCAGCTGACCCCGCTGCTCGACCGCGACGTCGAAAGCGAGCTGTGGCTGATCGGCCTTGGCGCCGGCAAGCAGCGCCTGGGCGGTTCCATCCTGGCCCAGGTGCATGCCGACCACGGTGACCTGCCGGCCTTCGCCGGTGCCGCGCCGGATCTGGACGACCCGCAGCGCCTGCGCGGCTTCTTCGAACTGATCCGCGATGCCCGCCAGGCCGGCCTGCTGCTGGCCTACCATGACCGCAGCGACGGCGGTGCCTTCGCCGCGCTGTGCGAAATGGCCTTCACCTCGCGGCTGGGGCTGGACATCACCCTCGACGCCTGGGGCGACGATCCGTTCCGCAGCCTGTTCAACGAAGAACTGGGCGCGGTGGTGCAGATCGCGCGCGAAGACCGCGCGGCATTTGCCGACCTGGTCGAGCGCCATGCACTGACCGAGTGCGCGCAGCGCATCGCCAAGCCGACCACCGCACCGGTGGTGCGTGTGTCGCTGGCTGGCGAGAACCTGGCCGAATGGCGCTGGGAAGCGCTGTTCGACGCCTGGTGGTCGGTCACCCACGCCATGCAGAAGCGCCGCGACAACCCGGCCAACGCCGATGCCGAGCGTGAGATCGCCCGTGCCTTCAACGCACCGGGCCTGAAGCCCAAGCTCAGCTTCGACATCAATGAAGACGTGGCCGCCCCGTTCATCAGCACCGGTGCGCGTCCGCGCGTGGCCGTGCTGCGCGAGCAGGGCGTCAACGGCCAGATTGAAATGGCGAACATCTTCGAACGTGCCGGCTTCCGCCCATTCGATGTGCACATGAGCGACCTGATCGAAGGCCGCGTCGCCCTGCAGGACTTCACCGGCCTGGTCGCCTGCGGCGGCTTCAGCTACGGCGACGTGCTTGGCGCTGGCCGTGGCTGGGCGACTTCGATCCTGGAGCGCAGCGCGCTGCGCGATGCCTTTGCCGCGTTCTTCGCGCGCGAGGACAGCTTCGCCCTTGGCGTGTGCAACGGCTGCCAGATGATGAGCCAGCTGAAGGACATCATTCCCGGTGCCGAACACTGGCCGCAGTTCCGCCGCAACGCCAGCGAGCAGTTCGAAGCCCGTACCGCGCTGCTGGAAGTGGTGGAATCTCCATCGATCCTGCTGCGTGGCATGGCCGGTTCGCGCCTGCAGGTGGCAGTGGCGCATGGCGAAGGCCAGGCGGTGTTCGACAACGCGGTTGACCAGGCCGCGGCCCGTGTTTCGCTGCGTTACATCGATGGCCACGGCAGCGTGGCCAGCCAGTACCCGCTGAATCCGAACGGTTCGCCGGACGGCATCACCGGCCTGACCAGCAGTGACGGCCGCGTGACCATCATGATGCCGCACCCGGAACGCACCCCGCGTGCGCTCAACATGAGCTGGGCCCCGGCCGAGTGGCAGGGTGATTCGCCGTGGATGCGCATGTTCCGCAACGCGCGGGTGTGGTGCGGCTGATCGCACTACATCGCGCAGGCATCAATGCCGCCGCGTATGGAAAAACCCGCCGTTGATCGGCGGGTTTTTCTTTGCGCGCGTGAAAATCCTGATGCGCCCGCTAGTTACATGGATTTTCAGGCGACAAAGTATCGTCACGCATCGCTAACAAAATCCTTCTATAAACAGGCGAAAGAGTGAACTGCTTCACGGCAATAGGATTTGTCGTGTCAAAGTCTTGACGATCTGCAAAGTTGCCGTTAACACTTGAACCCCGTTTCAGAATCATTCATTTCGCAGTAACCGGTTGGCGCACGCGCTCGGTTTTCTGTCGCTGCGCGCCGTTCGGCAATACCCCGCAGTAAATCACGCGAATAAACGCCCCCAGGGGACGTTGGGCCGGAAAGCCCAGCGGTGGCGTTGCTTTGCCCAAAACCAGTCCAATCAGGAGCCGTACCGATGAATCGGATTTATCGCAAGGTCTGGAACAAAGCATTGGGTCAGTTGGTGGTGGCCTCGGAACTGGCTTCCTCCGACAGCAGCAGTGGCGGGGTCGTCGACCAGCGCCACAATGCGACACAGGCCACGCCCGCACTGCTGGCGGTGGCACTGGGCCTGGTATTGGGATTGGGCATGAGTGGCTCTGCCACCGCACAGTCGGTGCAGATCGGCGGTAGCGCCACCTGTGTGGCATTCAGCGGCAAGCTGCTCGAAAAGTGTCTGATCGAAGGCTCGGCCACGGCCAAGGGCAGCAATGCGGTGGCGATCGGCAGCAACAGCAGTGCCAGCGCGGCCAACAGCGTGGCGCTGGGCGCGGGCTCCAGGGCCACGCGCGCCAACACCGTCTCCGTCGGTGATGCCGGCAAGGAACGGCAGGTCACCAACGTCGCCGCAGGCACGCAGGCGACCGACGCAGTGAACAAGGCGCAGCTGGATGCGCAGGCGCGCGCCACGCAGGCCGCTCTGGCCAACGTTGCCGCAGACGGGAACCGCTATTTCAAGGCCGACGGCGCAGGTGATGACAGCGACGCGGCGAAGATCCAGGGCGAGGGTGCACTGGCCGCTGGTGCCGGTGCGCAGTCGCTGGCCAACGCCACCACCGCCATCGGTACCCAGGCCATAGCTGCGGGCATCGGCGCCAGCGCGTTCGGCCAGGGCGCGTTGGCGATTGGTGATGCCAGCGTAGTGGTCGGGCAGAGCGCAGCAGCCTTCGGCCTTGGCGATACCGCCGTCGGCGCCAGTGCGTATGCCGCCAGCGAAAACGGTGCAGCAACGGCACTGGGTGCACTGTCTGAAGCCACCGCCGATGGTGCGACCGCCGTCGGTGGCGGTGCCGTGGCGATGGGCCCGGGCAGCACCGCGCTCGGTCGCGGCGCCACCGCCGCCAACGAAGCCTCGATCGCCGTCGGTGCGTTCAGCACGGCCGTCGGTGAATACAGTACGGCCCTGGGCTCCAATTCCGCCGCAGTCGCTACCGGCAGCGTGGCGCTGGGCGCCGGTTCGCTGGCCGACCGTGTCGATACCGTATCCGTCGGTGCCGCCGAATACGGCCTGACCCGCCAGATCACCAGCGTTGCCGCCGGCACCGAAGATACCGATGCGGTCAATGTTGGCCAGTTGAAGGGCGTTGCAGCGGTGGCCGATGCCACCGCCAAGCGCTTCCAGGCCACCGGCAGCAGCAACAGCGATGCCGGTGCCCTGGCTGAAGGCGACGACGCGCTGGCCGCAGGCGAGGCCGCCAATGCCATCGGCAATGGCACCACGGCGGTCGGTGCCGGTGCCACCGCCGTTGCGCAGAACGCGACCGCGGTGGGCAACAACGCGCTGGCCTCGGGCCAGAACAGCGCAGCATTCGGCAACAACGCGCAGGCCAACGGACCGGGCAGCGTGGCCGTCGGTGGCGCTGCGGTGGATGCCAACGGCAATCCGCTGATCACCAGTGGTGGCGTGCCGGTGGTCACCGGCGCCACCAGTGCCGGTGTGGGTGGCACGGCCGTCGGCGCGAGTGCCGATGCCAGCGGTTTTGCCGCATCGTCCTATGGCGTGGGGGCCTATGCGTCCGGCGCGCAGGCGTCGGCGTTCGGTGCGGTTTCCAATGCCATCGGTGACTACTCCACGGCACTGGGTACGCAGAGCAATGCCACGGGCACCAGCAGCGTTGCCATCGGTGGCCCGGCTGACCTGATTCCCGGCCTGGGCTTCTTCGTACAGACACAGGCCAGCGGTGAATCGGCGACTGCAGTCGGCGCAGGCGCCATCGCCAGCGGCGACCGTGCCGTGGCCAACGGCAGCCTCAGCGAAGCCTCCGGTGCCGAAGCCACCGCAGTGGGCTACTTCGCCTATGCGCCGGGCGAGAACGCCAGTGCGCTCGGCGCGCAGACCTGGGCCAGTGGTGCGCAGAGCACTGCGGTGGGCTACTACGCCACTGCACGCGGCGCCAACAGCGTCGCGCTGGGCGCGAACTCCGAAGCGGTGCGTGCCAACAGCGTGGCCGTCGGCAGTGCCGGCAACGAGCGGCAGATCACCAGCGTCGCAGCCGGCACCGAAGCCACCGATGCGGTGAACAAGGCGCAGCTGGATGCGGTGGCCAGCACCGCCGACAGTACCGCGCGCTTCTTCCAGGCCCAACCGGAAGCTGGCAGTGATGCCGGTGCGCTGGCGGAAGGCGAGGGTGCCATCGCGGCCGGTTCGTCGAGCAACGCGATCGGTGCGGGCGCGGTTGCGCATGGCGCGGCCGCGTCGGCCATCGGCGATGACAGCGTGGCGGTGGGCCGCAACAGCACGGCCACCGGCAATGGCGGTGTCGCCATCGGTGGCCTGGGGCAGGCCTACGACGAGTTCAACCAGCCGATCATCGGTGCCGATGGCAAGGCGCAGCAGGTGGGTACCACGGCCGTGGCCGATGCCACGGCGGTCGGCAGCGCTGCGCAGGCCACCGGTGCTGCCAGCAGTGCCTTCGGCAATGCGGCCAAGGCCAGCGGTGGCAACAGCTTCGCCGCCGGCGGCAAGTCGCGCGCAACCGGCGCGTATGCGGTGGCGGTGGGTGACAGTGCGTTCGCCAGCAGCGATGACAGTACCGCGGTGGGCGGCTACAGCTGGGCTACCGCCAGCGGCGCCAGCGCCTTTGGTTCCGGTGCGTGGGCGACCGCCACCAACGCTTCGGCGTTCGGCAACGCGGCGTGGGCCAGCGGCGCCGGCGCCACGTCGATCGGCTACAACAGCTGGGCCAACGGCACCAGCGCCACCGCGGTCGGCCGCGGTGCCTTCGGCTATGGCGACAACAGCGTGGCGCTGGGCTTCCAGGCGCTGGGCAACAGCATCAACAGCATCGCCATCGGCACCAACACGGTGGCCGGCGGCGAAAGTGCGATCGCGCTGGGGGCGGGCAGCAACGCCAGTGCCAGCAATGCCGTCGCACTCGGCGCGGGCTCGGTCGCCAACCGCGCACGCACGGTGTCGGTGGGCAGCAGCGGCAACGAGCGCCAGGTCACCAACGTCGCCGCCGGTACCCAGGCCACCGATGCGGTGAACAAGGCACAGCTGGACGCGGTGGCAAGCACCGCCACGACCACCAGCCGCTTCTTCCAGGCCAGCGGTAACGGCGACGATGTGGCGGGTGCGCTGGTGGAGGGCGACAACGCGCTGGCCGCAGGTGATGCGGCCAACGCCATCGGCAATGGCGCCACCGCGCTTGGCAGCGGTGCCAATGCGCTGGCCGGCAACGCGCAGGCGATCGGCTTCAACGCGCTGGCGACCGCCGCCAATGCCAGTGCCGTAGGCGCCAATGCACAGGCCACCGGCGAATACGCCACCGCGCAGGGTGCGGAAAGCGAAGCCAGCGGTGAGCAGAGTGCGGCGTTCGGCGCGGCCAGCATCGCCAGCGGCGCGGGCAGCACCGCCAGCGGTGCCTTGTCCGAAGCCTCCGGCGAAGAAGCCGTAGCCGTGGGCTACTTCAGCAACGCCAGTGGTAGTGGTGCCACCGCGGTCGGCAGCGAGAGTGTGGCCAGCGGCAAGGCCGCGGCAGCATTCGGTATCGGTGCCGAAGCCACCGGTGGTTACAGCACCGCCATCGGCGGCTACGCACAGGCTTCGGCCTTCAATGCCACCGCCTTTGGCAACTTCGCCAACGCCTCGGGTTCCAACAGCGTGGCGCTGGGCGGTGATTCGCAAGCGTCCGGTGCCTACAGCACCGCCACCGGCCAGGGCAGCCTGGCCACCGGTACCAACAGCGTCGCCATCGGCGGCTCGCTGTTCGGCACGCTGGCCACCGAAGCCTCGGGCAACTACTCCACCGCGGTGGGCGGTGGCGCCTGGTCGGGAGGCATCAACAGCACCGCGCTGGGCAATGCGGCGGAATCGCGCGCGGCCAACAGCGTGGCGCTCGGTGCGGATTCGATTGCGGACCGCGACAACACCGTATCGGTGGGCGGCGGCGGCAACACCCGCCAGATCACCAACGTGGCCGATGGCACGCAGGGCAACGATGCGGTCAACAAGAACCAGCTCGATGCCGTAGCCGCCGCTGCGGAAAAGACCAGCAGGCAGTTCCAGGCCAGCGGCAATGCCGATGGTGAAACCGGAGCGCTGGTGGAGGGCGACAATGCGCTGGCCGCCGGTGATGCGGCCAACGCCATCGGCAACGGCGCTACCGCGCTGGGCAGTGGTGCCAATGCGCTGGCCGCCAACGCCACCGCAGTCGGCATCGATGCGCTGGCGACCGGCAACAACGCGGCGGCACTGGGCAGCACGGCACAGGCCACCGGCGAGGACAGCCTGGCCCTGGGCAGCGGCGCCAGCGCCAGCGAAGTGGGGACAAGCGCGGTGGGCGCGCGTGCACAGGCAAGCGGTGTCTACAGCACCGCCAACGGTACTGAATCCAACGCCAGTGGCGCACAGTCCCTTGCCAGCGGCTTCCGCAGCGCGGCCTCCGCCGATGGCACCACAGCGGTGGGTGGCTATGCCGAAGCGACCGGTCGCCTCGGCACCGCACTCGGCTATGGCTCGGCTGCCAGCGGTGCCAACACCACGGCGGTGGGCTTCGGCGCAGCGGCGGCGGGCACCGGCGCGGTTGCGGTGGGTCAGTCGAGTGAAGCCAGCGGTGCGGAAAGTGTGGCGATCGGCGGCAGCACCTTCTTCGGCCTGATTCCGTCGCGCGCCAGTGGCACCGGTGCGGCAGCATTCGGTGCCGGTGCGTGGGCCACCGAGGATTACGCTACGGCCATCGGCTGGAATGCCTGGTCGGCAGGTACCAACACCACGGCGCTGGGTGCCAACGCCACCGCCAATGGCAGAAACAGCGTTGCGCTCGGTGCCGGTTCCAAGGCTGACCGCGACAACACGGTGGCCGTTGGCAAGGCCGGCAGCGAACGCCAGGTCACCCACGTTGCCGCCGGTACCGAAGCCACCGATGCGGTGAACAAGGGCCAGCTCGATGCCGTTGCCAGTGTCGCCGACAAGACCAGCCGCCAGTTCCAGGCCAGCGGCAATGCCGATGGCGAGGCCGGTGCACTGGTCGATGGTGAAAATGCGCTGGCGGCCGGCAATGCGGCCAATGCCATCGGCAACGGTGCGACCGCGCTGGGCAGCGGCGCCAACGCCATGGCCGCCAACGCCACGGCGGTCGGCTTCGATGCCCTGGCCACCGGCAACAATGCTGCCGCACTGGGCAATGCTGCGCAGGCCAGTGGTGTCGACAGCGTGGCGCTGGGCAGCGGTGCAAGCGCCAGCGAAACCGGCGCCAGCGCCACCGGTGCCGGGGCCCAGGCCAAGGGCCCCTACAGCACCGCCAGCGGTGCGCAGGCCACGGCCACCGGCACGCAGGCGCAGGCCAGTGGTTTCCGCGCCAATGCCTCGGCCGATGGCGCTTCGGCGCTGGGCAGCTATGCCGAAGCCAGCGGCCGCCTGGGTACTGCGGTCGGTTACGGCAGCAAGGCCACCGGTTTGAATGCCACGGCGGTGGGTGTCAGTGCCAACGCTTCGGCTGCCGGCAGTGTCGCACTGGGTGGAGGCTCGGTGGCCGATCGTGCCAATACCGTGTCCGTCGGCAGTGCCGTCAACAACCGGCAGGTCACCAATGTCGCCAACGGTACCGAAATCAATGACGCAGTGAATCGCGGTCAGCTGGACGCCGTTGCGTTCACCGCCAACACCACCAACCGATATTTCCGCGCCAATGGCACGGGAACCGCGAACGCCATCGGTACCGATTCGGTAGCGATGGGCTCGGTGGCCAATGCGGCGGGCGCACGCAGCATCGCGCTGGGTGCCAATGCCACGGTGTCTGCCTCCGGCGCACTGGCCGTTGGCGCCGGTGCGGGTGCGGTCGGCGTCAACTCGGTTGCAATCGGTGCTGGAGCGCGTGCGCTGGATGCCAATGTTGTGTCGGTAGGCAGTGGCAACCCCACCGATGGCCCGGCCACGCGCCGCATCGTCAACGTGGCTGATGGCCGCATCGCTGCCGGCAGCAGTGACGCGGTGACCGGCTCCCAGCTCAATGTCACCAACCAGCGCGTGGGCGCAGTGGAAACCCGCGTCGGTGATTTCGATTCGCGCATCGCCACGGTGGAGACCACGGCGGCCAGTGCAGTCGGCTACGACGACGCCAGCCGTGACCGCCTGACCCTGTCCGGCTTCCAGGGCACCACCATCGACAATGTCGGTGCCGGCAGCATCGCCGCCGGCAGCCGCCAGGCGATCAATGGCGGCCAGCTGTTCCAGTCGCTCAGCGATGCCGCCAGCTTCCTGGGGGGCGGCGCCAGCGTCGGCATGCAGGGCGTGTTCGTGGCGCCGAACTACGTGATCCAGGGCGCCACCTACAGCAACGTCGGTGATGCGCTGGGTGCGTTGGACCGCAAGGTCAGCGAGATCGACCGCCGCACCGCCGGTGGTTCGCGTTCGGGAACGGCCAGCCTGCGTTCGATGAGTGCCTCGCTGGATGAAAGCGCACTGGCCAGCGTTGCCGAAGCACCGGCGGCGGCCGATGCGGCACCGGCCAGCACCGCACGCGTGCAGGGCACGCCGACCGCAGCGGCGGCGGGTGCGGGCATCCCGGTGGGCACCCCGGCATCGGGTCTCAACGCGGTCGCCATGGGCGACGGCGCAGTGGCCAGCGGCGCCTCCTCCACCGCCATCGGCCAGGGCGCAAGTGCCACCGCTGCCAACGCTGTGGCGCTGGGCCAGGGCTCGGTTGCCGATCGTGCCAATACGGTGTCGGTGGGCAGCGAAGGCAACGAGCGCCAGGTCACCAACGTTGCGGCCGGTACCACCGCCACCGATGCGGTCAACAAGGGCCAGCTCGATCGTGGCATGGCCACCGCAAACAGCTACACCGACAGCCGCGTGCAGGCCGTCGCCGACAGCTTCGATGTGTTCAAGGGCGAGGTCGACGGGCGCCTGCGGCACATGGATCGCCGCATCGACCGCCAGGGCGCGATGAGCGCGGCGATGCTCAACATGGCCACCAGTGCTGCCGGCATCCGCACCCAGAACCGGGTCGGCGTCGGCATCGGCTTCCAGGGCGGCGAATCGGCACTGTCGCTGGGTTACCAGCGTGCGATCAGCGATCGCGCCACGGTGACGGTCGGCGGTGCCTTCAGCAGCGACGACAGCTCGGTCGGCGTCGGCGCCGGCTTCGGCTGGTAAGCCACTCCATCGCGCCGGCGGCCACCCACGCCGGCGCAGCACCTGCAACGAGGGCCTGGGGGGAGGTCACGGCAATCCCGGCTGGGCCGGCCGGGAGTCGTCAAGGAATGATGGCCGCAGTGTTGGTTCGATCCATGACCCAGAAGAGGAATTCGACGTGATCAAGAAGCAGAACCTTCGCATCAATGTGTTGGCAGCCGCCGTGCTGTCGCTGACCGGTGTTGGCCTGGCACAGGCCGCCGACCTGAAAGCAAATGCGCCGTTGTCCGGCCCGAAGACGCAGCAGGTTGATGGCATCATCGTGAAGTACCGCGCTGGCAGCGCCGCAGCGGCCGATGCAAATGCCAAGCTGGCCGTGGTCAACTCGGCCATCGCGCGCGCCGTGCCGGCAGGCACCAATGCAGCTGCGCGCAGTGCCGCGCTGCGCCCGCAGGTGGCCCGCAGGCTCGGCATCGGTGCCGATCTGATCCGCCTGCAGGGAGGGATCGCGCGCGCCGAACTGGACAAGGTGCTGGGCGAACTGAAGGCTGACCCGACCGTCGAATATGCGGTGGCCGACGCCGTCATGTATCCGATCGATGCCGCGTCGTCGCCGCGCGCGGACGCCGTCGCGAAGTCCGATGCGTCGCCCAACTTCGTGCCCAACGATCCGTACTACCAGAGCCACAACTGGCACTTCCACAACCCGGTCGGCGGCGTCAACGCACCGGCCGCATGGGACGTCTCGCAGGGCGAGGGCATCGTGGTGGCCGTGCTCGATACCGGCATCCTGCCCGAGCACCCGGATTTTGCCGCCGGCACCCTGCTGGAGGGCTACGACTTCATCAGCCAGGCCAGCCGCTCGCGTCGTGCCGCCGACGGCCGCGTGCCAGGTGCACTCGACTACGGTGACTGGATGCCCACCGCCAATGCCTGCTACGACGGTTCGCCGGTACGCGACAGCAGCTGGCACGGTACCCATGTGACCGGCACCATCGCCGAGGCCACCAACAACGGCCTGCATACCGCCGGCCTGGCCTACAAGGCCAAGGTGCTGCCGGTGCGCGTGCTCGGCTATTGCGGTGGCACCCTGTCGGACATCACCGACGCCATCACCTGGGCCTCGGGCGGTACCGTGGCCGGCATTCCTGCCAACCAGAATCCGGCCGAGATCATCAACATGAGCCTGGGCGGCTCCGGCAGCTGTGATCCGGCCTACCAGGCGGCCATCAACGGTGCCACCAACCGCGGTACCCTGGTGGTGGTGGCAGCCGGCAACGACTCGATGAATGTCGCCAATGCCCGCCCGGCCAACTGCGATGGCGTGGTCTCGGTCGGCGCGACCGGCATCACCGGCGCCATGGCCTACTACTCCAACTTCGGTACCCGCATCGATCTGTCCGGCCCGGGCGGTGGCGTCACCGACGGCAATCCGAACGGCTATGTCTGGCAGGCGGTGTCCAGCAGCAAGACGTCGCCGCCGGCAGCCGGTTCCACCGAGGGTTACACCCTTGGCGGCAAGGCCGGCACCTCGATGGCGGCACCGCATGTGGCTGCCGTCGCCGCGCTGGTGCAGAGCGCGCTGATCGCCGCCAACCGCGACCCGCTCGCACCGGCAGGCATGCGGACCCTGCTGAAGGAAACGGCACGTCCGTTCCCGGTCAGCATTCCGTCCGCCACCCCGATCGGCACCGGCATCGTCGACGCCAAGGCCGCGCTGGACAAGGCCCTGGAAGAGCCGTGCACCGAGAACTGCGGTCCGGTGGCCAAGCCGCTGACCAACAAGGTGGCCATCGGCGGGTTGAGTGGTGCCGCCGGCAGCAGCGTGCTTTACAGCTTCGAGGCCGCGGCAGGCAAGCAGCTCAGCGTCATCACCTATGGTGGCACCGGCAATGTGTCGGTCTACCTGGCCAAGGGCCGCGAGCCGAGTGCCACCGACAACGATGCGCGCTCGACCCGCCCGGGCACCTCGGAAACGGTGCGCGTGACTGCAGCGACCGCCGGCACCTACTACATCAAGGTGGTGGGCGAGGCGGCATACAGCGGCGTGAGCATTCTCGCCACGCAGTAAGCGCGCAGTGCGGTAGTTGAATGGCCGAAGCCCGTCACCCGCATGTGACGGGCTTCGTCTTTTTACGAAAGCGGGCGGCGGGGCGACGGAAATCACGGCGTAACTGCTAAAGTCGAGCCGATTGACAGGAGAGTCACGTGAACGCGCTTGCTGCAACCGCCGCCGACGACGCCGAAGGTCGCATCCTGGATGCGTTGCTGGCGCGTGGCCGCCTCAAGGAGGGCGATCTTGCACGGGCTCGGCCGCTGCACGCGGAGGCGGGCGGCAGCCTGCTCGGCCTGCTGGTGCGGCTGGGGCTGGTATCCGAACGTGACCAGGCGCAGGCCAGCGCCGAGGTGCTGGGTCTGCCGCTGCTGGATGGCAAGCAGTTGCCGGATTCACCGCCCCAGGGCCTGGCCGAGGGCCTGCCGCTGTCCCTGCGTTTCCTCAAGCAGTTCCATGTATGCCCGCTGGCGCTGGATGAACAGGGTGTACGGCTGTGGCTGGCCGACGCCCACGATCCCTATCCGCAGCAGGCTGTGCAGCTGGCGCTGGGCGTACCGGTGACGCCGGTGCTGGGCATGCGCGCGGAGATCGATGATCTGGTCGAGCGCTGGTTCGGCCAGGGCCGCAGCGCGATGGGCGCGATCGTTGAAACCGCGGACGGCGAGGGTGGCGCGGTCGACGATATCGAGCACCTGCGCGACCTCGCCTCGGAAGCGCCGGTGATCCGCCTGGTCAACCTGGTGATCCAGCGTGCGGTGGAGCTGCGTGCTTCGGACATCCATGTCGAGCCGTTCGAGAGCCGGCTGAAGGTGCGTTACCGCGTCGATGGCGTGCTGGTGGAGGGCGAAAGCCCGCCGGCCAACCTCACCGCAGCGGTGATCAGCCGCATCAAGATCATGGCCCGCCTCAACATCGCCGAGCGCCGCCTGCCGCAGGATGGGCGCATCATGCTGCGCGTGCAGGGCAAGGAGCTGGACCTGCGCGTGAGCACGGTGCCGACCGCGCACGGCGAGAGCGTGGTGATGCGCCTGCTCGACCGCGAAACGGTGGTGTTCGATTTCCATCGGCTCGGCTTTACCGATGCCTTCCTGCCGCAGTTCCGCAAGGTGCTGGAACAACCGCACGGCATCCTGCTGGTCACCGGCCCGACCGGTTCGGGCAAGACCACCACGCTGTACACCGCGCTGAGCCAGCTCAACACCGCCGACGTCAAGATCATCACGGTGGAAGATCCGGTCGAGTACCAGATCGAGGGCATCAACCAGATTCAGGCCAAGCCGCAGATCGGCCTGGACTTCGCCAACGCACTGCGCAGCATCGTCCGCCAGGACCCGGACATCATCATGATCGGCGAAATGCGCGACCTGGAAACCGCGCGCATCGCGATCCAGTCGGCGCTGACCGGCCACCTGGTGCTGTCCACCCTGCACACCAACAATGCGGCCGGCGGCATCACCCGCCTGCTCGACATGGGCGTGGAGGACTATCTGCTCACCTCCACCATCAACGGCATCCTGGCGCAGCGCCTGGTGCGCCGGTTGGAGCCGACCCACGCCGAGCGCTATGAAGCCTCGCCGGAGGAGATCGAGCGCTTCGAGCTGCGCCGTCTGCAACCGGAAGGGCCGATCCATCTATACCGCCCGAAGCCTTCGGCACTGGCGCCGACCGGCTACCTGGGCCGCACCACCATCATGGAATTCCTGGTGATGAACGATGCGCTGCGGCGCGCGGTGATGCGCCGCGATGGCATGGGCGAGATCGAACGCATCGCCCGTGAAGCCGGCATGCGCACCATGTATGAGGATGGCCTGGCCAAAGCACTCAGCGGCCAGACCACCATCGAGGAAGTGCTGCGCGTGACCGAGGAAAGCTGATGCGCGCAGGACGCCGGGGCTGACATGCCGAACTACCGCTACAAGGCGCTCAATCCGCACGGCGAGATCTTCGACGGGCAGATGGAAGCCGCCAGCGAGGCCGAACTGGTCGCGCGCCTGCAGGATCAGGGGCACCTGCCGATGGAGACCCAGCTGGCCGATGGCGGCGTGGTCGGCGGCAGCAGCTGGCGCACGCTGCTGCGCCAGCGCCCGTTGCAGGGCGCGGCGCTGCTGCAGTTCACCCAGCAGCTGGCGACCCTGCTTGGCGCCGGCCAGCCGCTGGACCGTGCACTGTCGATCCTGCTCGGGCTTCCGGAAGACGAACGTTCGCGCCGCGCGATCACCGACATCCGCGACGTGGTGCGCGGCGGTGCGCCGCTGTCGACCGCGCTGGAACGCCAGCACGGCCTGTTCTCGCGCCTGTACGTGAACATGGTGCGTGCCGGCGAGGCGGGTGGCAGCCTGCACGAGACCCTGCAGCGGCTGGCCGACTACCTTGAACGCAGCCGCGCGCTGCAGGGCAAGGTGATCAACGCACTGGTCTATCCGGCCATCCTGCTGGTGGTGGTGGGCGGTGCGCTGCTGTTCCTGCTCGGTTACGTGGTGCCACAGTTCGCGCAGATGTACGAAAGCCTGGACGTGGCGCTGCCGTGGTTCACCAATGCGGTGCTGCAGCTTGGCCTGTTCGTGCGCGACTGGTGGGTGCTGCTGCTGGTGGTGCCCGCAGTGCTGGCACTGTTCTTCGAACGCAAGGTACGGCAGCCGGCATTCCGGCTGGCGCTGGATGGTTGGCTGCTGCAGCGTCGCGGCATCGGCCGCCTGCTGGGCGAACTTGAAACCGCACGGCTTGCGCGCACGCTGGGCACCCTGCTGCGCAACGGCGTGCCGCTGCTCGGTGCGCTGGGCATCGCCCGCAACGTGCTGGGCAACCGTGCGCTGGCTGCCGATGTCGAAGCGGCCGCCGATGAAGTGAAGAACGGTGCCGGCCTGTCGCTGGCGCTGTCGCGCGGCAAGCGCTTCCCGCGCCTGGCGCTGCAGATGATCCAGGTCGGCGAGGAGTCCGGTGCACTCGATACCATGCTGCTGAAGGCCGCCGACACGTTTGAACAGGACAGCGCCCGTCGCATCGACCGTCTGCTGGCCGCGATGGTGCCGGCGATCACCCTGGTGCTGGCCTCGGTGGTCGGTGCGGTGATCGTGGCCGTGCTGGTGCCGTTGTACGACCTGACCAATGCCATCGGCTGATGATGGCTCCCTACGCAACCCCGACACTCCGCAACCGAAAGGACCGACCATGATTGCTTCCCGTCGACCGATCCGCCTTTCCTTCGCCGCCGCGCGCAACCAGTCGGGCATGAGCCTGCTGGAGATCATCATCGTCATCGTGCTGATTGGCGCGGTGCTGACACTGGTCGCCAGCCGCGTGCTGGGCGGTGCCGATCGTGGCAAGGCGAACATCGCCAAGGCCCAGGTGCAGACCGTTGCCTCCAAGGTCGACAACTACCAGATCGATACCGGCAAGCTGCCGGGCTCGCTCAACGATCTGGTGACCGCACCGGCCGGTGTCGGCGGCTGGCTGGGCCCGTACGCCAAGCCGGCCGACCTGAATGACCCGTGGGGCCACGCGCTGGAGTACCGCGCGCCGGGCGAAGGCCAGCCGTATGAACTGATCAGCCTGGGCAAGGACGGCAAGGCCGGTGGCAGCAGCGTCGACGCTGACATCCGCTACCAGCCGTAACCGAGCATGACGCATTTCCTGCCGCGGCGGCTGCCTCGCCCTCGCCTGCACGGCAGGCGCGCAGCGGGCCTGTCGCTGCTGGAAATGCTGCTGGTGATCGCGCTGATCGCCGCGATCGGCCTGATCACCGCCGCGGGTCTGTCGCGCGGCTTTGCCGGCATGCAGCTGCGCAGCGCCGGCAAGGACATCGCCAATCAGCTGCGCATGGTGCGCGCCCAGGCCATCGCACGCGGTGAACCGCAGCGCTTCGTGATCGAACCGGCGCGTCGCCACTGGCAAGGTGCGAACCAGCGCCAGGGCGACGTCCCGGCGCAGCTGCAGGTGCAGTTCGAAGGCGCCGCGCAGCTGGCCACCGCACCGGGGCAGGGCGTGATCGAGTTCCATCCCGATGGCGGCTCCAGTGGTGGCCGCATCCGGCTGCAGCGTGAGGGCGCCGAATGGCGCATCGATGTCGGCTGGCTGACCGGCGAGGTCCGCTCCGGCCCGTGGCAGGCGCCATGAAGCGGCGGGCGCGTGGTTTCACCCTGCTGGAAGTCATCATCGCCTTCGCCCTGCTGGGCCTTGCGTTGACACTACTGCTGGGCAGCCTGTCAGGTGGCGCGAAACAAGTCCGCGAGGCTGAGCTGCGCACGCGTGCGGTGCTGCATGCGCAGTCGTTGCTGGCCGAAGCCGGTGTCGCCTCGCCATTGCAGGTCGGCAGCCAGCAGGGCGACTGGGAACAGGGCCGATACCATTGGGAGCTGCAGGTGCAGCCCTGGGTCGAGCCGCGTGCCGGCAACGCGGCGCAGGTACAGGCGCAATCGCCGGGGGCTCCCTGGCTGGCCGAGCTGCAGCTTCAGGTGCACTGGGGCGAAGGCGAACGCGAGCAACTGCGCTGGCGCAGCCTGCGCCTGCTGCCGCCGGACCTGGAGAGCGCGCGATGAAGCGAAGCGCCGCGGGCTTTACCCTGATGGAAGTGATGCTGGCCACGGTGCTGTTGGCCGGTGGCCTGGCGTTGGCGTTCGCCAGCGTGCGCTCGGCGATGGCGGTGAGCCAGCGTGGCGAGCAGATTGCCGCCGAGAGCGAACGCATGCGTGCGGTTGAAGCCCTGCTGCGGCGACAACTGGCGGGTGCGCTGCGCACGCCGCTGGAAGTGCCTGATCCCACCCGCGAACCGATCTTTTTCCAGGGCGAAGAGCAACGCATGCTGTTCGCGGCTGATCTGCCGGGCTACCTGGGCCGTGGCGGTGCCTACCTGCACGCATTGCAGGTGGATGGCCGCAGCGGCCAGCAACGCCTTCTGCTCGACCTGGTACTGCTGCAGGAAGGCGAGCGCATTGCCGAGAACCCACCGCGCCCGCCGGAGGTGCTGGTGGAGAACCTGAAATCGGTGCAGCTGCGCTATCGCGGCATCGATGCCAGCACCGGCCAGGTGACTGAGTGGATGCCGCGCTGGGATGACACCCGGCGCCTGCCGATGCTGGTGGAGATCCAGATCGTGCCTGCCAAGGGTGCCCCCTGGCCTGCACTGGTGGTCGCTCCGCGCGCCGGCGGCAGTGGAGGTGCGCGATGAGCCGGGCGCGAGGGGCGGCGCTGGTACTGGTGCTGTGGCTGATCGCGCTGATGACGGCGCTGGTGGGGGCGTTCGCGTTGAGCGCGCGGGTCGAGCATCTGCAGCAGCGGGTGCTGGACGATGACGCGCGTGGCCAGGAGCGTGCACGGGCGGGACTGGAATACGCGTTGACGCGCCTGTCCGCCGATCCGCAGCGAGCGCCCTGGCGCGCCGATGGCCGTGTCTATCGCTGGCAGTTCGATGACGCCAGCATCGAGATCAAGGTGCTGGACGAGAACGGCAAGATCAACCTGAACCTGGCCGACGTGGCCCTGCTGAGCGCCTTCCTCAAGGCGCTGGGTGAAGACGAAACGCAGGCCCGCCAGCTGGCCGGCGCGATCGTCGACTGGCGTGACGAGGACAGCCTGCTGCAGCCCGGCGGTGGTGCCGAAGCGCCCGACTATGCCGCAGCAGGCCTGCCCTATGGCCCCCGCAACAAGCGTTTCGAGACGCTGGGCGAGCTGCAGCGGGTACTCGGCATGCGCGGGCCGCTTTACCAGGCCATGCTGCCGCACCTGACCCTGTACAGCCGGCAGGCGCGGCCGGATCCGCAGTTCGCCAGCGCACCGGTGCTGACCGCACTGGGCATGGATGCGGACACCGTGCTGGCGCAGCGCGCCCAGCAGGAGCGTGATGCAGATGCCGCTGGCGGTACGACAACGCTTGCCAGCAGCAGCGGCACCTATAGTATCGAGTCTCGTGCAACGGACGGCAGTGGACGCCGGTCGGTAGTGCAGGCAGTGGTTCGCAATGGCTCGGGCGGGGTTCCCGGGCGGTCCTACACAGTGCTTCGCTGGGAGCAGGGAATGACAGCAAGATGACGGCTTGGCAGGACAGTGTGCGGCAGGTGCAGGGCCGGATCGGCCCCGGTGCCGGCCGTTTCCTGCGCTGGTGGCGGCAATCGCTGCTGGCGTGGGTGCCGGCCCGTTGGCAGTGGGCGCTGGGCTGGGCGCAGGCCCGCCTGCTGCTGCAGCGCGAAGGCGACCACCTTCAGGTCTGGCGTGAGGCGGGGGAGCGCCGCGAACCGGTGGTGCGGCTGCCGTGGCCGCTGTCACCGGCCGAACTGGATCGCGTGCTGGAAGCCCGCCTGCGCAGCTTGCCGCGGGTGTGGCTGCTGCCGGCCGGCGATGTGCTGCGCCGGCAGCTGCGCCTGCCAGCGGCCGCGGCTGACCGCCTGCGTGCGGTGGTCGGCTTCGAGATCGACCGGCAGACGCCGTTCGAATCCAGCCAGGTCAGCTATGACGTGTGTGAACGTGGCGCGGCGGGCGAGGGCCAGCTGCAGGTCGAACTGGTGGCCTGGCCGTTGCGGCAGCTCGAGGCCTGGCGCAGCAACGTGGGCCAATGGGCCGATGCACTGTCCGGTGTCGATGCCATCGATGCGCAGGGCAACATCCTGCAGGTGAACCTGCTGCCGCCCGCGCAGCGTCAGCTGCAGGCCGACCCGATGCGGCGCTGGAACCTTCTGCTGGCGGTGGCCGCGGTGGTGATGCTGGTGCTGGCTGGCCTGCAGCTGCTCGACAACCGCCGCGCGGCAGCTGATGAACTGCGTGCCGAAGTTGAGCGCAGTGCGCGCAGTGCGCGTGGCGTGGCCAGCGAACGTGCCCAGCTGCAGGCGCTGATCGACGGTGCTGCGTTCCTGGAAAAGCAGCGCGGCCAGCGCGCCGGTACGGTGGAGATCTGGAACGAACTGACCCGGCGCCTGCCGGAGGGGACGTACCTGGAAAAACTGGCCATCGAGAACAACAACCTGCAGCTGATCGGGCTCAGCCGCGAGGCATCGCAGCTGGTGCAGCTGCTGCAGGATGCGCCGCAGTGGCGCAAAGTGAACCTGACCGGCGTGCTGCAGGCCGACGGTGCCGCCAGCGGCCGCGACCGCTTCACCATGACCGCTGAACTGCAGCCGTTGCCGACGGCAGCCCCGACCCGGGAGGCGGCCGATGCCGATGCCAAGCGCACGCCGTGACCGCTGGCTGGCACTGGCACTGCTGCTGGCAGTGCTGGGCCTGGCCTATCTGCTGCTGGTGCACCCGTGGTTCACCCAGCCGTTGCGCGGGATCGATGCCGATGTGGCCGCACTGCGCGAACGCGAATCGCGCGTGCAGGCACAGCTGCAGCAGAAGCCGCAGATCGAGCAGCGCCTGCGAGCCACCCGCGAAGCCCTGCAGCAACGGCCGGGCTTCCTGCGTGAGGCCACTGCCGAGGCCGCCGCCGCCGCACTGGGCGCGAAGCTGCAGGACGCGGTGGCGATGGCCAGCCCGGGCAACCGCAGCTGCACCATCAGCAACCGCACGCCGCTCACCGACAACCGCCGTGACGCCGAGTTCGTGCGCGTGGCCATGCAGGTGCGCCTGCGCTGTGGCGTGGCCGAGCTGGCCACGGTGCTGCACAGCCTGGAAACCGGCAGCCCGCGCTTGTTCGTCGACAACCTCAACCTGATCGCGCAGCGCTTCCAGCAATCTCCGAATGAATCCGGGCTGGGTCTGGATGTGTCGTTCGAGCTGGCCGGCTACCTGCTGCCGGGCGCTGCTGCCGATGGCAGTGCCCCGGCACCTGCCGCCGAACCGGTGTCCGCGCCGCAGCCGCCTTCAGCGGCGCCCGCCCCCGTACCGGCTGCGCCGGTCGAGGGACAGGAGGTGGCTGATGAAACTTGAGCAGATCAGCCTGCGTACCGGTTTCCTGCTGGCCCTGGCCGGTTGGGCCGCGGCGGTCTGGTTGGCCACCGGTTTTGGTCTGGGCAGCCAGCTACCAGGTGCCGACGGCGATGCCGATGCGGCGCCTTCGCTGCCGGTGCTGCCGCCGTTGGCCGCAGAACGCATGCCCAGCGCCGACAGCTACAGCGCGATCAGTGAGCGACCACTTTTCGCCGAGGACCGCACGCCGAAGCCCTACCTGCTCGGTGGCAGCGAGCCTGCCGCCAGCGCCGCGCTGCGCTTGACCGGCGTGCTGCTGACCGGCGACTTCGGCATGGCCACCTTCACCACCGAACAGAATCGTTCGCTGCGGCTGCGCCTCAATGGCGAAGCGGTGGACGGCTGGCAACTGGTGGGGCTGGCGCCGCGCCAGGCCACGGTGATCGGCCCAAGTGGCAGCCAGGTGCTGGAACTGGCCGTGTTCAACGGCCAGGGCGGCGAGCCACCCACCGTACTGCGCGGTGCCAATGGCGTGCCGCCAGCGGGTGCGGTCGTTGTGCCGCCGCCGGCGGGCGCACCGCCGATGCCACCCCCACCTCCGGCTGCTGCAACCGCAACCGCGCAGCCGCAGCCCGCCAGCAGCGTGCCATCAGCCGCCGCCGCGGCACCGCCTGCCAACAACAACGGCCCCAGCGAAGCGCAGATGCAGGCCATCCGCGAACGCATCCAGGCCCGTCGCCGCCAGCTGCAGCAACAACAGCAGCAACAACCGTCGCCGCCCCCGGGCGATGGCACCAACCGATAGAGTGAATGCATGAGCCTGCGTTTTCTTCCCTGGTCCTTTGCCCTCGCGCTGCTGGTCGGCTGCAGCACCGTGTCCGCGCCGCATGTGCAACGCAAGGGCAACCTGTCGCCCACTGCCGAGGCCGGCCAGGCGGCCGAGGTCGCCGCCGATGCCGCCCGTGACGCCCAGGGTGCTCCGCAGGCCGTGATCCGCCGCGGCACCGGCACCATGATCAACCGCGAAGCCGCACGCGCACCGGCACCGGCGTTGCATGGCGCCAGCACCGGCGAGGCCACCTTCAACTTCGAAGGCGAATCCGTGCATGCGGTGGTCAAGGCCATCCTGGGTGACATGCTGGGCCAGAACTACGTGATCGCACCGGGCGTGCAGGGCACGGTCACCCTGGCCACGCCCAAGCCGGTGTCGCCGGCACAGGCGTTGAACCTGCTGGAAATGGTGCTGGGCTGGAACAACGCCCGCATGGTCTACAGTGGTGGCCGCTACAACATCGTCGCCGCCGACCAGGCCCTGGCCGGCACCGTCGCGCCGAGTACCGCGCCGGCGGCCAGCGCGCGTGGCTTCGAAGTGCGGGTGATCCCGCTGCAGTTCATCTCCGCCACCGAGATGAAGAAGGTGCTGGAGCCGTATGCGCGGCCCAACGCCATCGTCAACGTCGACAGCGGCCGCAACGTGATCACCCTCGGTGGCACCCGCGCCGAGCTGGAAAACTACATGCGCACCGTCGAGATCTTCGACGTCGACTGGCTGTCGGGCATGTCGGTGGGCGTGTTCCCGATCCAGTCGGGCAAGGCCGAGCAGGTCGCTGCCGATCTGGAGAAGGTGTTCGGCGAGGAGAGCAAGACCCCCAGCGCCGGCATGTTCCGTTTCCTGCCGCTGGAAAACGCCAACGCGGTGTTGGTGATCACCCCGCAGGTGCGTTACCTGGACCAGATCCAGCAGTGGCTGGACCGTATCGATACCGCCGGTGGCAGCGCACGCCTGTTCTCCTACGAGCTGCGCTACATCAAGGCGCGCGACCTGGCCGAGCGCCTCAGTGAAGCCTTCGCCAGCAGCGGCAATCGTGGCGGCTCCAGCCCCGCATCGCTGGCACCCGGCGCGATTCCATCGCAGCTGGGCAGCGACGGCGAGCGCGGCATGGACAGCAACAACAGCAGCAGCTTCGGTTCGACCCCGGGCAGCAGCTCCGGCAGCGGCAACAGCGGCAGCATGAACCTGCCGCAGCGTCAGTCCGGCAACGTCAGCGTCAGCCTGGAAGTGGAAGGCGACCGCGTGGGCGTGTCGGCGGTGGAGGAAACCAATACCCTGCTGGTGCGTTCGACCCCGCAGGCCTGGCGCTCGATCCGGGAAGTGATCGAGAAGCTGGATGTGATGCCGTTGCAGGTGCACATCGAAGCGCAGGTGGCCGAAGTCGCGCTGACCGGAGACCTGAAGTACGGCGTCAACTGGTTCTTCGACAATGCCGTGCTCGGGCAGAAGCTGACCGGCGCCCTGGGTGGCGTGACCCTGCCTGCCGCCGCTGGCGGTTCCTGGAGCAGCTTCGCCGGTGCAGTGACCGGTGGCGAAGGCCTGGGCTGGGCGTTCACCGGGCACAACGGCGCGGCGGTGGTGAGTGCGCTGGACAAGGTCACCGATGTACGCCTGCTGCAGACGCCTTCGGTATTCGTGCGCAACAACGCCGAGGCCACGCTCAACGTGGGTGACAAGGTGCCGATCAACACCACCACGGTGAATACCGGCATTGGCACCAGCAGCTACAGCTCGGTGCAGTACATCGACACTGGCGTGATCCTGAAGGTGCGCCCGCGCGTGACCCGCGACGGCACGGTGTTCCTGGACATCGTGCAGGAAGTGAGCAGTGCCTCGGACGTTCCGGAGAACTGCAATCCGACCGAGCGCAACTGCAACCCGCGCATCTCCACCAAGAAGCTGTCGACCGAAGCGGCGGTGCAGAGCGGTGACACCATCATGCTGGCCGGCCTGATCACCGATTCGGCGACCGATGGCAGCAGCGGCATTCCCGGCCTGAGCCGGATTCCGGTGGTGGGCGCCCTGTTCGGGCAGAAGACGCGCACCAGCCGTCGTTCGGAAGTGATCGTGCTGTTGACCCCGAGCATCGTGCGCAACGGCCAGGAAGCACGCACGCTGACCGACGAGTACAGCCAGCGCTTCCGCGCGATGGAACCGCTGAACCAGCCGCGCGCAAAGAAGTAAGGGGTATAGGCCGGGCTGCGCCCGGCACCCGCAGAGGCCAGAGCTGGAGCAACAGCAACAGCAACAGCGGGTTTACTGAGGGATGGCGGGGCACTGTGGGTTTGCGGGGACGCCGTGAACCCGTCCATGGGGGCTTGGTCGCCGCATCCATGCGGCTCACTGATCTGGCCCCCTGAAAACGGACGCCATGAAGCCGTTTCAGGCGGCAGCCCGGCGCTGCCGGGCGTAGTTGTTAGGCGAGCGGTAGCCCAGCGCCGAGTGTAGCCGGGCTGGATTGTAGAAGCCGTGGATGTAAGCAGCGATGGACTGGCTGGCTTGTTCCCTACTGGCGTAAGGCTCGGCAGCCTCTTCTGTCTTGAGCGTCGCAAAGAAGCTCTCGGCCACCGCGTTGTCCCAGCAATTGCCAGGCCGGCTCATGCTTTGGACCACGTCATGGGACTGCAGCAGCTGGCGAAACTGGTTCCCCCAGTACTGCCCACCACGATCTGAATGGAAGATCAGGCCGGGTCGTTGTGGATGCAGAGCCCAAGCATTGGCAAATGCTTTCGCCACCAGCTCTTCAGTCAGGCGCTTGGAAACGCTGTAGCCCAGCACCTGCCGGGTCTGGACGCTGATGACCACGGCCAGATGCAGCCATCCCTGGCGGGTGGGGACATACGTGATATCCCCAACCCACGCCGTCGGTCCGGTTCCGGGGGCAAATTGCCGATCCAGCAGGTTGGGGGCGAGCTGAGATGAGCCGCCGGAGGACTTGGGTCGGAATCGGCCTTTGGTCTTGCCCTGGATTCGCTCCTCGGCCATTAACCGTGCCACGCGCTTGTGGCCGACTGGGTGATTCCTGGCTCGTAAGGCCCTGACCAGCCGACGTCGCCCATAACTGCGCTTGCTGGTCACATGAATGGCCCGAAGCTCGGTACGGAGGGCCGAATCGACATCGCACGTTTGGGCACACTGCCGGCGCAGGTAATCATGGAATCCAGAGACAGAAACCCTAAGAACCCGACACAACAACCTGGTCGGGTAGTGAGTCCTTTGACTGGCGACGAAGGCGTACCTCACTTGGACTCTCTGGCAAAGAACGCCGCCGCTTTTTTTAGGATTTCCCGCTCCATCTTCAGATTGGCGTTCTCGGCCCGAAGGCGGCTGATCTCGCTTTCCAGGTCGGTGGCCGGCCTGCGAGCCTCAGAGGTCAACGACCGGCCAGCACGGACCGCGTCAAGCCAATTTGCCAGCGTCTTGACCGACATCTCCAGCTGACGGGCTGCTGCGGCAGGCCCGAGCGACTCGGCCAACTCCACGGCTTGGTGCTTGAACTCATCGGTGTAGCTACGACGGGTGATACGGGACATAAGGGACCTCCAGGTGCGATCAAAGTATCGCTTCTTGGCGTCCGCTGACGGGGGGCCAGATCACACACCCCGCAAACCCACAGTGCCCCGCCTTCGACAGTTTCCCGCGGCTGTTGGTAGGTGTCGACCTTGGTCGACACGGTAGATCCACGCCATGCGTGGATGCTTTTCGATTCCAATTCGAAATATTCGATTTCGATAGAGATTCATCCACGCATGGCGTGGATCTACTGCAGATCGCAGAAATCTGTCGAAGGCGGGGTGGGGCCGGCTGCGGGGGTGTCCGCGGCATGGATGCCGCGGCCAAGCCCCCATGGATGGGTTTACGGCGTCCCCCGCAACCGGCCCCACCCCGCCACTCCCCAGGAACCCAGCTTCTGCTTCGGCTGTTGCTTCGGCCCCGGCCTGAAGCGGGTGCCGGGTGCAACCCGGCCGATACCCTCCCAGTGCTAGGCTGTGGCCACCGACAACCACGGAGGCGGGATGGGGGCGATCGTGTTGTTGCCGCTGTGCGTGGACGATGCTGCGCTCGACCGCTGCCTGGCCGCACTGGATGCCGGCACCGCGCCGGGCACCGCAGTCTGGTTGGCCGACGATGCGCAGACCGGTCCGCGTGCGCAGGCGGTGGTGGAACACTGGCTGGCGCATACGCCGCTGCAGGCCGAATACACCCGCCGCGCGCGGCCGCTGGGTGAAGTGGCGCATCTTGACGAGATGCTGCGCGCCTGCGACGGCCTGGACGTGGCCGTGCTGGCTCCAGACAGCGTGCCGGCACCCGGTTGGCTGCAGCAGCTGCAGGACGCCTTCGCCCGCGATGCCGCCATCGCGACGGCAACCCCGTGGTGCAATGCCGGCGAAACCGCAGCGTGGCCACGGTTGGGCGAGATCAATCCCGAGCCTGAGGATGCGGCGCTGCTGGCACAGACCTGCGCTGCCTTGCCGACGCTGCATCCGGAACTGCCATCGGCGGTCACCCATGCGGTGCTGGTGCGTGGCAATGCGCGCCGTCGCGCCGGTGGCCTGGATGTGGACAGCTACGCCGGCTGGAACGCGGCCCTGGTCGACCTCAGCCTGCGCATGGCCGGCCTGGGCTGGCGCAACGTACTGTGCGAGACCGCCTTTGTCAGCCGGGCGGGCGAGGCAGCCAGCCGCGATGGCGACCTTGAGGCGCTGGCTGCGCGTTGGCCTGGCTGGGTGCCGCGCCTGGCCGATTTCCTGATGCACGATCCATTGCACGGGCTGCGCGCCGACCTGCAGCAGCGCATGCGGCAGGCGATAATGCCGAAGGAACAGGGCGACCTGTTCGTTCCTTCCGCGCCGGAGTCACCCGCTTGAATGTTGCCATCGCCGCCATCGTCGTCACTTACCAGAGTGGCAGCACCATCGATGCCTGCCTCTCGCGCCTGCGCCAGGCGCAGGACGTGGCCGAGATCCGGGTGATCGACAACGGCTCGCTGGATGGCACGCTGGACATCGTGCAACGGCATGCCAGCCACGATCCCCGTGTGCGTTTTGTCGGCAATCCTGACAATCCCGGCTTTGCCGCTGCCAACAACCAGGGGGTGGCCGATTCGCACAGCCCGTGGCTGGCCTTCATCAACCCGGACCTGATGGTGGAGCCCGATACCCTGGCCGAGCTGCGCAGCCGTGCCGAAGGGGTGGGTGATTGCCTGCTGGGTGTCGAGCAGCTGGACGAGCATGGCCATGCCGACGAGGCGGTGCGCCGTCGTGATCCGGATTTCCTGTTGATGCTGCGTTCGCCGGGCAAAGGCTCGAAGCTGGCGGTCCCGCGCGACCCCCAGCAGCCGCTGCAGCGGGTGCCGGCACTGTCCGGTGCGCTGCTGATGATGCCGCGTGCGCTGTTCGACCGCATCGGTGGCTGGGACGCTGGCTACCGCCTGCACGCCGAAGACCTGGACCTGTGCCGGCGCGCACGTGAGGCTGGCGCGGTGGTGGCGATCGCCAACGACCTGCAGGTCACCCATGTGCGTGGTGTCTCCAGCCGCTCACGACCGTTCTTCGTTGAATGGCACAAGCACAAGGGCCTGTGGCGCTATTTCCAGAAGTTCGAAGCGAAGCAGCGTTCGCTGCCGGTGCGAGTGGCGGTATGGGGCGCGATCTGGGCCCACGCCCTGATGCTGGTGCCGAGGCTGCTGCGCAGGTCGTTGTAGAGCCGAGCCCACGCTCGGCTCAAGCAACGTCCGGCCGAGCGTGGGCTCAGCTCTACGGAAGGCGGGCGCGCCCACGGTTCACTCCGCCGGGCGCATAATCCGCCCCATGCCTATCATCCAGTCCCTGCTCGACACCGACCTGTACAAGTTCACCATGATGCAGGCGGTGCTCCACCAGCACCCCGGTGCCCAGGTGCAGTACCGGTTCAAGTGCCGCACGCCCGGCATCGACCTGGCCCATTACATCGACCAGATCGACGAAGAGATCGACCACCTGTGCAGCCTGCGTTTCAGCGACGCGGAGCTGGATTACATGCGTGGCCTGCGCTTCGTGAAGCCCGACTTCGCCGATTTCCTCGGCCTGTTCCACCTCGACCGCAAGTACATCCAGCTGCGCGCGTCGAAGACCGTGCCCGGCGAGATCGAACTGGACATCACCGGCCCGTGGCTGCACACCATCCTGTTCGAAGTGCCGCTGCTGGCGATCATCAACGAAGTCTGGTTCCGCAACACCACCACGCCTGACTTCGCCGAAGGCGAGCGCCGCCTGCAGGCCAAGGCCGCGCTGCTGCGCGATACCCCCGGTTTCGAACAGTGCCGCATTGCCGACTACGGCAGCCGCCGCCGCTACTCGCGCGACTGGCACGCGCGCCTGCTGCCGCTGCTGCGCGATGCACTGGGCCCGCAGCTGGTCGGCACCAGCAACGTGCACTTCGCCCGCCTGTACGGCATGACCCCGCACGGCACCATGGCCCATGAGTATCTGCAGGCCTTCCAGGCGCTGGGCCCACGCCTGCGTGACTCGCAGGTGGCGGCGCTGGAATCGTGGGCGCGCGAGTACCGCGGCGACCTGGGTATCGCGCTGTCCGACGTGGTTGGCCTGGACGCGTTCCTGCGCGATTTCGACATGTACTTCTGCAAGCTGTTCGACGGTGTCCGCCATGACTCCGGCGATCCGTTCGACTGGGGCGACCGCATGCTGGCGCACTTCCAGCAGCGCCGGGTCGACCCGCGCAGCAAGGTGCTGGTGTTCAGCGATGGGCTCGACATCGCCAAGGTCATGCGCCTGTACGACTACTTCCGTGGTCGCTGCCAGGTCGCGTTCGGCGTCGGCACCCACCTGACCAATGATCTGGGTCCGACGCCGCTCAACATCGTCATCAAGATGGTCCGCTGCAACGGCCAGCCGGTGGCCAAGCTCAGCGATTCGCCGGGCAAGAGCATGTGCGACGACCCGGGTTACCTGGCTTACCTGCGCCAGGTCTTCGAGCTGCCGCAGCCGGCGTAACCGCGCCGGCCTTCAGTGCTGCTTACAGGTAGTCGACAACGACCAGGTAGGCGCCCTGCAACGGCTGCTGCTTCGAGGCCTGCACGCTGTAGCGCTCGGAGAAGGCGATATCGCCGGCGCGCATCGCGCTGGCCGACACCGACAGCTTCTGCCCCTGACGCTTGCCATCGCGCAGCGTTGCGGCCTGGCCATCGGCCAGCGCCGTCACAGCCACCGTCGAGCCCTTGGCCGACGGCGGGCAGGCCGCCAGGCTCAGCTCGCCCTGGGACAGGTTGGTCGTGCAGCCCGGTTCGACGATGCGGCCGCTGAAGCGGATGCTGCCGCTGCTGGCCTGGGCCACGGCACTGATGGACATCAGGGCCACGCACAGCAGAAGGGAGGTTCTCATGACACGTTCTCTGGTTCGGTGTGTCCTAGTTAGCGACAGCTTCGATCAGCCTTTAATAGGACGATTCCGAATCTGCTAGGACCATCACCAAGAAAGAGTGATGCGCATCAAAGAAGCCGATTTCCACCTGAAAAAGGCCTGTTTCCGTGCATGCCGAACGCGCCACCCGAAGCGTCATCCAAGGTCGTTTCCGACCTGATCCGGCGACCGTCAAATCCCCGCACCTTTGAGGCCATCATTTCGCCTAGCACGTCACATTTGCAGCGTCAATGAATTGACGTTCAGAAAAATAATGAGACTTTCATCACACTTGCGCATATACTTGCGTCACGGATTCAGGGGAACGTATGTCCGAATCCGGCCACAGGTGAGACGCAAGGATGGGTCTTGTTCGCCCGGCAGTGCTCCTTGCTTCCTCCTCTACTTCCATCTCTTCAGTAGGGTTAGGTAAAAGCGAATGCACAAGATCAACCTCATCGCCGCTCTGATGCTGGCCGCCGCTCCGCTGGCCGCCAACGCCGCCGACGGCACCATCACCTTCACCGGCAAGGTGACCGACAAGACCTGCACCATCTCGACCCCGGGCGGCAAGGACTTCGCCGTCAACCTGCCGACCGTGTCGAAGAACACGCTGGCCGCCGCCGGCAACGTTGCGGGCCGTACCCCGTTCGCGATCAACCTGACCAAGTGCAGCGCCGGCAACGTCGCTACCTACTTCGAGCCGGGTTCGACCGTTGACTTCAACACCGGCCGCCTGCTGAACCAGGCCTCGGCCAACGCTGCCACCAACGTGCAGCTGCAGCTGCTGGGCTCGAACAACCAGGTCCTGCCGATCAAGGCTGCAGGCGCTGGCCAGGCCCAGACCAACTCGCAGTGGGTCACCGTCGGCACCGACGGCTCGGCCGACCTGAACTACTACGCCGAGTACTACGCCACTGCCGCCGCCACCCCGGGCGACGTCACCAGCAGCGTCAAGTACACGATCATCTACAACTGATCGCAGCCGTACCCGCATTGGCCGGCGTACGCGCCGGCCAGTGCCTCGCGGCCTCTGGCCCCATACCTCGAGCGTAGTACTTCCGATGAAAGCATTCTTTCCCCGGGCGCTGCTGCTGGCAGCGTTCACGCTGCCCTTCTGCCAGAACGCTCTGGCCGGCGTGGTGGTCAATGGCACGCGGGTGATCTACCCGGCGCAGGCGCGCGAAGTCACCGTGCAGGTTGACAACGTCGGCGACTCGCCCGCCCTGGTCCAGGCCTGGATCGACAGTGGCGACGCCAACCAGACCGCCGATACCAGCGACGCCCCGTTCGTACTGACGCCGCCGATCGCGCGCGTTGAACCGGGCCGCAGCCAGGCGCTGCGCGTGATCTTCTCCGGCGCGCAGCTGCCGACCGACCGCGAGTCGGTGTTCTGGCTCAACGTACTGGACGTGCCGCCGTCGCCGGACAACGCCGACAGTGGCGACCAGAACTACCTGCAGGTCGCGTTCCGTTCGCGCCTGAAGCTTTTCTACCGGCCGCAGGGCCTGAAGGGCGTCGCCAACGACGCGCCGGCAGCGCTGCGCTGGACCCGTTCGGGCGACCGCCTGCGGGTGGAAAACCCAAGCCCCTTCCACGTCACCCTGGCCGAAGTGCATGCCGTGACCGGCAGCACTGAAAAGGCTGTCGAGGACAAGGGCGCAATGGTCGCGCCGAAGCAGAGCCTGGAGTTCGCCGCACCGGCGGGCACCGACCAGGTCCGCTTCATCACCATCAACGACTACGGCGGCCGGGTGGAACACACGATCCGCCTCGGCAGCACCGGGGGCTGAACGCGCCGCGCTGGCCCACGGCCCGCGCATCCCGCCACCGCCGCCGTGCGGCGAACTGAAGGAATGTCAGTGTGATCGGAAACAGATTGACATTGTCGATCCATCAGGCGCTTTGCCTGCTGGTTGCTGGCGTGGCCTGCCCAGGATGGGCGCTGGCTGCTCCGGCCAATCTCGGCGAACAGGCGCTGATGGCGCAGAGTGGTGCGGCCAATGCGCGTGCCCCGGAATCGGCCCAGTTCAACTCCAGCTTCCTGTCTGGCCAGGCCAAGCAGGTCGATCTGGCGGCCTTCAGCAACGGCAACCCGATGGTGGCCGGCAACTACCGTGTCGACGTCTACGTCAACGGAGCCTGGCAGGGCCGCCGCGACCTGCAGTTCAAGGCCGATGCGCAGGGCCGCGTAGACGCCTGCCTGCCGCTGCCGATGCTGGAAGAAATGGGCGTGGACAGCGAGGCCGTGCTGTTGCAGCAGGACCCGTCCGTGCCGACCGACAAGACCAGCTGCGTGCCGGTCCAGCAGCGCATGGCCAATGCCTATGGTGTCTACGACAGCGGCAACCTGCGCTACGACCTCAGCATCCCGCAGGTGTTCCTGCGCCGCGAGGCGCGTGGCTACGTCAACCCGGCACTGTGGGACCGTGGCATCAATGCCGGCTTCGTCGGCTACAGCTTCAATGCCATCGACAGCGACAGCCGCGTCGAAGGCGGCCAGCGCAACCGCAGTGCCTACCTGGGCCTCAACGCGGGCCTCAACCTGGGCGGCTGGCAGTTCCGCCACGATTCGAACCTGACCTGGTCCGAGGGTGATGGCCGTCATTGGCAGAGCATCGCGACCTACGCCCAGCGCGGCATCCCGCAGGTGCGCGGCATGCTCACCATCGGTGAGGCCTACACCACTGGCGAGCTGTTCGATTCGATCGGTTACCGCGGTGCCAGCCTGGCCAGCGACGACCGCATGCTGCCCGATTCGCTGCGCGGCTATGCGCCGGTCGTGCGCGGCATCGCCGAGACCAACGCGCGCATCGAAGTGCGCCAGAACCAGCAGCTGATCTATTCCTCGACCGTATCGCCGGGCAGCTTCGTCATCGACGATCTTTATCCGACCGGCTATGGCGGCGACCTGGAAGTAAGCGTGATCGAGGCCGATGGTCGTCGCCGCGAGTTCAAGGTGCCGTTCGGTTCGGTGCCGCAGATGCTGCGCGAAGGCGTGTCGCGTTACTCGCTGACCGCCGGCCAGGTGCGCAACAAGCTGCTGGCCGATGAGCCGTGGCTGGTGCAGGGCACCTACCAGCGCGGTATCGGCAACCAGCTGACCCTGTACGGCGGCAGCGCACTGAGCGACGGCTACCTGTCGCTGCTGTACGGCGTTGGCCTGTCCACGCCGGTCGGCGCGTTCGCCGCCGACGTCACCCATGCGCGTACCTCGTTCGATCACTACGGCAACCACACCGGTGCCAGCGTGCGCCTGAGCTACAGCAACATGATCGGCGAGACCGGGACCAACCTGACCCTGGCCGCCTACCGCTACTCGACCGAGGGCTTCTACAGCCTGCAGGACGCACTGTACGGTCGTGATTCGGACAAGCGTGGCATCGATCCGACCACCCGCGGCCGCCAGCGCAGCCAGTTCCAGGTGACGCTGAACCAGCCGCTGGGTCGTCGCGGCGGCGCGCTGTACTTGACCGGTTCGGTGCGCGACTTCTACGATCGCCCCGGCACCTCCAAGCAGTACCAGGTCGGCTACAACAATGCCTGGCGCTCGGTGAACTATGGCTTCTCGGCGCTGCGCACCGAAGAGGGCGTACTGGGCCGTTCCGATACCCAGTACCTGCTGTCGATGAGCGTGCCGCTGGGCCGTGGCACCCACCCGGTGTCGTTCAGCGCCGACCTCGGCGTGCGCGACCGCGGTGGCTACGACAACAGCCGCGTCGGCATCACCGGTTCGGCAGGCGTCGACAACAACTTCAGCTATGGCGCAGCCCTGTCCGACTCGCGCGAGGGTGGCACCACCGCGGTCGGCAACGTCGAATACCGCAGCCGCTACTCCGCGTTGAACGCCACCTACAGCCACTCGCGTGATTTCCGCCAGGCCTCGGTCGGTGCCAACGGCAGCGTGGTCGTGCATCCAGGCGGCTTCACCTTCACCCCGCAACGTGGCGACACCATGGTGCTGGTGGAAGCGCCAGGTGCACGCGATGCCATCGTCAGCAACGCCCCGGGCCTGCGTGTCGATGGCCGCGGCTACGCGGTGGTCCCGTACGTGTCGCCGTACCGCCTCAACACCGTCACCCTCGACCCGCAGGGCATGGCCCACGACGTCGAACTGGAGAGCACCAGCCAGGCGATCGCGCCGTTCGCCGGTGCCATCAGCTACCTGCGCTTCGATACCCGCAAGGGCAACGCGCTGCTGATCCAGGTACGCAACCCTGATGGCCGCACCATGCCGTTCGGTGCACAGGTCAAGGACGAGCAGGGCCAGCCGGTGGGCATGGTCAGCCAGGGCGGCCGCCTGTATGTGCGCAGCGAGCAGACGCAGGGCCGCCTGCTGGTGGAGTGGGGCGCAGGTGCCGACCAGCGCTGCACCGTCGATTACCAGGTTCCGGCGGACGCCGATGCGTCCAAGACCGGCTTCATCCCGCTGGAGGCAGCATGCCGATGATTTCTTCCCGTGGCCGCAAGGTGCTGGCCGCAATGGCACTGCTGGGCAGTGTGTTGATGGCGCAGCAGGCCAGCGCGGCCTGCCGCATCCAGATCAACGGTTTCGTTGCCCAGGATGTGCAGATGGACATGGGCCAGATCGTGATTCTGCCGAGCACCCCGGTGGGTGGCGTGATCAAGGAAATCAGCGTGCCGATCAACCAGCAGAACAGCGTCGCCCGCTGCGACTATTGGTATGGCGGCAGCTCGACCGGCGAGTATGTCAATGCCCCGCAGAAGCGGCCGGTGGCCGGCTTTGCCAACGTCTACGAGACCGGTGTTGCTGGCGTGGGTATCCGGCTGTTCCGCGACTCCGGCGCGATCCAGACCTACTACCCGCATTCCATCAACTTCGGCGCCAACTCCACCATCTCGCTGATCGGTGGCCAGTTCCGCATCCAGCTGATCAAGACCGCCGCGCAGACCGGTTCGGGGGTGATCGCACCCAATGGCCGCTTCACCACCTATTACTTCGATGGGGATGGTCCCAGCCGCCCGGTACTGACCTCGACCTTCAGGGGCTCGGGCACCACCGTGGTCAGCCCGACCTGCGAAGTGCAGGCCGGCAGCCGCAACATCGCGGTCGATTTCGGCAGCGTGGCCAACACCACCTTCACCGGTGTCGGCTCGCGCGCGGTCGACCGTGACTTCGAGATCCGCCTGAACTGCCAGGGCAGCAACGTGGCCGCCTACCAGAGCAAGATCGGCATCCGCCTGGATGCCGACCAGGACAGCTCGAACATGCCCGGCGTGCTGAAGCTGAGCGCAGCCACCAACAGCGCCACCCGCATCGGGATCCAGATGGTCCAGCGCGACGGCAGCACCGAACGCGAGGTGCGCTTCGGCCAGACCATCAGTGTCGGCACGACCACTACCGGTACCAGTGTCATGAGCCTGCCGCTGCGGGCCCGCTATGTGCAGACCCAGGCCGGTACCGTCGGTGCCGGCACCGCCAACGGGCAGGCGACGTTCACGATCCAGTACGAGTAGTACGCGCTTTCCATTGCTGAGTTTCGAGCCTCACGTCGCCCGTTCCGCGGGCGGCGTTGACTGCGTCTTGATCCCGCAAACGTGAAGATCAGGGCTATCATTGCCGTACAGAAACATGAATGTGATGTACGTCATGAAAGTGACCTCCTTTTCACCGCAGCGCCCCCACTGCTGGGCTTTCCGCCCGGTTGAGGGGCAATGAAAGGATCCGGCGTGCCTGCGACCCACCTTGCCATTGCCGGATTGCCCGCCGAGTTCGTCGAGATGCGCAGCGGAGGCCTGTACTGGATGGTGGCCGCCGGCAGCGCGCCGACGGACCTGCTCGGTGCCGGCGTGCTGGCCACGGCCGAGGCACTGGATGAAGCCGTGCTGGTCACGCTGGGGCGCGGGGCCGAATCGATGCTGGCCCTGCTGCCTGCCGACCAGGGGCCCGCCCACCTGCGGCTGTTCCAGCGCTCGCACCACGGCATGCAGCAGGCGCTGCGCGGGCTGACCGGCGATCTGCCGCGCACCGCCTCGGCGCGCACCCGGCTCAGCCTGGTGCAGTTCCCGGTGGCGGCGCTGGACGGCTGGGATGATGCCCGGCTGGCGCGCTGGTGCCAGCAGCTGCAGGAATGGGCCGGACAGGCGCAGCAGGTGCTGCTGTTGCTGTGCCACGGCGAAGTGGCGACGCTGGCCCCGCGCCTGTTGTCACTGAGCCGGAGCTGCGCCGGTGTGGCCCAGCTGCATCCGCATCGTGGCGCTCTGCAGCTGTTGCTGCATTACTGGTCCAACAGCCATGGCGTGGTGGCCCAGCGATCGTTCGGCGTCGAGCAGGAAAGCCGCGGGCTGCGCCACCTGGCCGAGGCCGATGCCGCCGAGACTGGGATCGATGCGACCAGTGGCAGCGACCGCGATGTCTTCCTGGCCCAGGCCGAAGTACTGGAAGGTGCGCCGCCGTTGTCGGCGGCCTGGCGCCTGTATGACGGCTGGGCCGGATTGCTTCCGGCCGCGTTGCAGGCGCGCGAGGCCACCGTGGTGCTGGCCATCGACGCGAATGCCAAGGTGGATGCACTGGCCCGCCTGCTGCACCGCCTGCGCCGCGAACGTGGCAATGCGCTGAAGCTGGTGGTGCGCGAGCTGCAGCCCTGCCTGCGCTACGCCGATGAGCGGCTGCTGATGCAGTGCGGTTGCAGCCTGGTGGTGCCGTCAGCGACGCCTTTGCCGCGACTGCTGACCCTGCTGGAAACCGTGCAGCGGCAGCGTTGGCAGGGCCAGCTGGCGGAAGAACCAGAGCCGCTGATCCGTTCGCATCGACCGCCATCGGTGAGCGGCCTGGTCAACGCCGCACGCTTCCGCCAGATCGCAGGTGATCGCATCGACCAGGACGGTAGTGCGGTCGAAAGCGCCGTGCTGGCGCTGCAGCCGGTGGCCGGCCTGCGTGCCGAGCAGACCCTGCAGCAGCTGCGCATCCGCCGCCAGGGCGATCTGGCCTGTGTCTACCGCGGGCAGGTACGCCTGTTCCTGTTTGGTTGCCGGCGTGATGCGGTCGAGCAGGCCCTGGGCAATCTGTTCCGGCTGCCCTGGCGCGAGCTGTTCGATGGCTACCAGCGCTTGGCCGAGTACGACATTGCAGCGATGAACGCCCACGGCAGCGATCCGGAGGCCGAGGTGCTGCCCGAAGCACCTGCGGCCCTGCCGGCTGTGGCCCCGGCGCTCGAGGCGCCTGTTTTCACCGCCCCGAAGCCGCTGCGGCTGGGAGATCGCGCATGACCACCGACCAGCAACTCTGGACCCTGATCGTCGCCTGCGCGCTGGTGATGATTCCCTTCGGAGCCATGCTCGGCACGCTGTGGCGCGGGCTGCGCCGCCGCGCCGCACGCTGGCTGCCACCCCGCCATCTGCGCCGCGCCGGTGTACGCCAGCGTGCGCCGCGGAGGGTTGCATGAGTCCGCAGATGGCACCCGCATCTCCCTTCGCCTGGGCCAACCTGCGCGGCTGGAACCTGTATTTCCTGTCCAAGGTGGTACTGGCCTGGATGGGCGCGCTGGATCTGAAAATCCTGCCCAACCTGCTTTTCCTGGGTGCGCTGCTGATTCCACTGCGCTGGCGCTGGGCACGCATCGCGCGCACTGTCGTCGCGGTACCGGTGGGCGTGGCTCTGTACTACCAGGACACCTGGTGGCCGCCGTTCCGGCGCCTGTTGGTGCAACCTGGCGTGCTGGACTTCTCGGCGGACTACTGGCTCGAGCTGGTCCAGCGCTTCATCAACTGGCAGATGGTGGCGGTACTGGCGATGCTGGTGCTGGCCTACGTACTGCTCAAGCCGTGGCTGCGCATCACCACCCTGAGCGTGCTGGGCATGCTTGGCCTGGCTGTGATGGCGATACCGATGCCGGCGGGCTGGAACTGGGGGCAGGGTACCGCCACCGCGGCCACCGCCAGCGCCGCAGGCACCTCGGGTGGCGGCCTGCCGCCGGCCAACAACGAGACGCTCAATGCATGGCTGGCCAGCTTCTACCAGCAGCAGTCCAGCCTCAAGACCAGCTTCCCGGCACCGGGCAGCGGCGCGCCGTTCGACGTCATCATCCTCAATATCTGCTCGCTGGCATGGAGCGATCTGGATGAAGTGGGGCTGCGCCAGAACAACCTGCTCGACCACATGGACGTAGTATTCGACGACTTCAACTCGGCAACCGCCTACAGCGGCCCGGCGGCGATCCGCCTGCTGCGCGCCAGCTGTGGCCAGACCTCGCATACCGGGCTGTTCGATCCGGTGCCGGCCGAGTGCCAGCTGTTCTCGAACCTGCAGCGTCTGGGCTTCCAGAGCGAGCTGGCGATGAACCACGACGGTCACTTCGACGACTTCATCGGTGAACTGCACCAGTACGGTGGGCTGCAGGCACAGCCGATGGATATCAGCGCGTTTCCTAAAGCGCTGGTGGCCTTCGACAAGTCGCCGTTGCGCCGCGATGGCGATGTGCTGATGGCGTGGTGGAAACAGCGGCTGGCTGGGTCCAGCCAGCAGGTGGCGCTGTTCTACAACACGATCTCGCTGCACGATGGCAACCGCATCGTCGGTGCCGACGGCCGTTCGAATGCCGCCGACTACAAGGCACGTGCGGAAATGGTGCTGGGCGACATGGCCGGTTTCGTCGACGCGGTGGAGAAGAGTGGCCGCCGCGCGATGATCGTGGTGGTGCCCGAGCATGGCGCGGCCCTGCATGGCGACCGCATGCAGATTCCGGGCATGCGTGAGATCCCCAGCCCGTCGATCACCCACGTGCCGGTGGGCGTGAAGCTGATCGGCATGGGCGCGCCGGCGGCCGGCGGCCCACGTCACGTGCCCGAGCCGAGCAGCTACCTGGCGGTGTCCGAGCTGGTGTCGCGCGTGTACGCGCTCAATGCCCAGTCGCCGCCGAGCGAGCGCAACTGGGACAGCCTGCTGAAGGGGTTGCCGCAGACACCGTCGGTATCGGAGAACGAAGGCGCCAAGGTCATCGAGTACGCCGGCAAGCCCTGGCTGCAGCTGCAGGGCAGCCAGACCTGGAGCCCCTACCCGGAGGAGGCACGCTGATGCCTGCCGCCATTCTTGCCGTGCCGGTCACACTGTCCGTGGAAGAGGACGACATCGACCTGCTGCGCCGCAGCCTGGACATGCCCGGGTTGCCCTACGTGGACTTCTCGGCCCAGCAGGAGCGAGCACGGGCGCTGGCACGCTGGCCGTTGCTGGCCGAACTGGAGCCGCGCCGATGAGCACCTTGTTGTCGCTGCAGGGCATCCATGGCGGAACCGGCGTCACTACGGTGCTTGCCGCGCTGGGCCAGGGCCTGCACACCCAGGGGCAGCGTGTGCTGCTGGTCGAATGCAGCCCGGACCAGATGCTCGGCCTGCACCTGGGCCTGCCTGCCGACGTGGACAACGGTTGGGCGCGCGCGCAGCTGGACGGTACGGATTGGCGTGATGCCGCCTACGCCGTCGCAGCAGGACTCGCGGTGCTGCCCTACGGTCGTGTCGACGCCGAGGCCGCGATGCACATCGAACAGCAGCTGCAGCAGGCACCGGCCACCTGGGCCGAACGCATTCCACTGCTGGAGGCCCAGTTCGACTGGATCCTGTTCGACCTGCCGCAGCGCCTGCCGGCGCACGCTGCGGCCATCAACCAGCACGCGCGCTGCACGCTGCCGCTGCGCCTGGCCTGTGTCGATCCGGTCAGCCATGTGTTCCTGCAACGACAGCCGGATGACACCCGCCTGCTGCTGGCCAACCGCTATGACCCGGTCATTCCGGTGCAGCGCGACCTCATGCAGCTGTGGCTGCACGCGCACGGCGCGCGGCTGGTGCCGCAGCCGCTGCACGAGGATGCGCGGGTACCCTCCGCATTGGCCAGCAAGCAGCCGCTGGGCCGCTATGCGACCGATTCGCTGGCTGCTGCCGATGTGGATGGCCTGGTGCTGTGGTGCCTGGCGGAGGCCGCACGGCGCCAGGCCACGGCGGGGGCACGCTGATGGGCGCCCGCGTCTACTACCTGGGCTGGGGGCGCCTGCGCGAACGCGTGCATGCGTCCTGGCCGACACGGTCGCTGCTGTGGCTGCTGCAGTGCGTGGGCTGGGCGTTCCTGCGCCTGGAAGGGCCGGCGTGGCAGGCACAGGCCCCGCGCCTGCGCAACGCCTTCCCGCAGATCCAGGGCGACCGTCGCTGGCGCCCGGGCGATCCGTTGCGGTTGCTGATCCAGGCCATGTGGCTGTCGGTGGTGCGCTTGGTACCGCAGCCTTCGCTGAGGCGGCAGCGGTTGGCCCAGGCCCGGCGCGAACGCATTGCCGAACTACGGGGGGCGGCGGGTCGCGGCCGCCTGCGCTATCTGCGCGCCATGCGCGATGCGCCCAGTGAATTCTGGAACAGCCGCGTAGCGGCCTGGTTCGGCCGGAAGGTGGGCAGCCTGTCGCCACGTTCGAGGCACCTGCTGACCCTGCTGGCCGGGTTGGCCACGCTGGGGCTGGCGGCGCTGTGCATCACCCAGCCGTTCACCTATCTCGCACAGTTCGTGTTCGTTGCACTGCTGTGGGCCATCGCGCTGCTGGTGCGGCGCATGCAGGGGCGCTATGCGACGCTGGTGCTGGTGGTGCTGTCGATCACCGTGTCCTGCCGTTACCTGTGGTGGCGCTACACCGCCACGCTGAACTGGAACAGTACCTTCGACCTGGTCTGTGGCGTGGTGCTGCTGGCGGCGGAAACCTATTCGTGGCTGGTGCTGATGCTGGGCTACGTGCAGGTGGCCTGGCCGCTGCGTCGCCGTCCGGCGCCGTTGCCGGCCGATATCCGCCAGTGGCCGACGGTGGATGTGCTGATTCCCACCTACAACGAAGACCTGGCGCTGGTGCGGCACACGGTTTACGCAGCAATGGGCCTGGACTGGCCGGCCGACAAGCTGCGCATCCATATACTCGACGATGGCAAGCGCGAAGAATTCCGCGCATTCGCCGAGCGTGCCGGGGTCAACTACATCACCCGCGCTGACAACCGCCATGCCAAGGCCGGCAATCTCAACCATGCGTTGACCCTGATCGATGGTGAGCTGGTGGCCATCTTCGACAGCGATCACCTGCCGGTGCGTTCGTTCCTGCAGATCACCTGCGGCTGGTTCCTGCGCGACCCGAAACTGGCGCTGGTGCAGACCCCGCACCACTTCTTCTCGGCCGATCCGTTCGAACGCAACCTGCAGGTGTTCCGCAGCGACCCCAACGAAGGCGAGCTGTTCTACGGCCTGGTGCAGGACGGCAACGACCTGTGGAACGCGGCGTTCTTCTGCGGCTCCTGCGCGGTACTGCGGCGCGAGGCCATCGATGCCATCGGCGGGTTTGCCACCGAGACCGTCACCGAAGATGCGCACACCGCGCTGCGCCTGCATCGCAAGGGCTGGAACTCGGCCTACCTGCGCATTCCGCAGGCGGCCGGCCTGGCCACCGACAGCCTCGGCGCGCACGTCAACCAGCGCATCCGCTGGGCACGCGGCATGGTGCAGATCTTCCGCATCGACAACCCGCTGCTGGGCAAGGGCCTGAGCCTGTTCCAGCGCTTCTGCTACGCCAACGCGATGCTGCATTTCCTGGCCGGTATTCCGCGCCTGGTCTTCCTCACCGCGCCGCTGGCGTTCCTGCTGCTGCACGTCTACATCATCTATGCGCCGGCGCTGGCCATCCTGCTGTTCGTGGTGCCGCACATGGCCCACGCCAGCCTTACCAACGCACGCATCCAGGGCAAGTACCGCCGGCCGTTCTGGGGCGAGGTGTACGAGACGGTGCTGGCCTGGTACATCGCACGGCCCACCACCGTGGCGCTGTTCAGCCCGGGCCGTGGCAAGTTCAACGTCACCGACAAGGGCGGCACCCAGGCCGGCGATCGATTCGACTGGCGCGTGGCGCAGCCCTACCTGGTGCTGGCGCTGCTGAACGTGCTTGGCCTGTGCTTTGCCGTGTGGCGCTTCATGCACGGGCCGCTGGATGAACGCGGTACGGTGGTCGTCAGTTCGCTGTGGGTGCTGTACAACCTGCTGATCATCGGCGGTGCGCTGGCGGTGGCCGCTGAAGTGCAGCAGGTGCGGCGCACGCATCGCGTCACCACCCACCTGCCGATGGCGCTGCAGGTGCCCGATGGCCGCCGCCTGCGCGGCGTGCTGCAGGACTACTCCAACGATGGCGTAGGCGTTGAACTTGGCGAAGACGCGCAGCTGGCCGAGGGCCAGCGCGTGCAGGTGCTGCTGGGGCGGGGCCGCCGCGAGTTCGCGTTCCCGGCGCGGGTGCAGCGCACGGTCGGCCAGCGACTGGGCCTGCTGCTGCTGTTCGAGGACGAACGCCAGCGCGTGGAGTTCGCCCAGTGCACCTTTGCCCGCGCCGATGCCTGGCTCGACTGGCACGCCGGTTACCAACCCAAGAGTCTGCCGCGCAGCCTGTGGAGCGTGCTGGTCCTGGGCTGGCGCGGCTATCGGCGGATGGGTGATTTCGCACCGTTCGACCTTGACCGCCCGGCACACTGGAACCGTCGCCTGCTGCGATGGCTGGCCAGCTTTGCTCCGCAACGTCCGCTTCTTTCCCACCCGGCTGACCCAGCCGCTGATCCAGGGCTTCGTCCATGACCCTTCCGTCCTCTCTGCGTTGGCTGCTGCTGCCCCTGCTGGCCCTGCCCGTGGCGTCAGGCAACAGCGCGCCTGCTCCGGCGCCGGTGGTTCCTCCCGCCGCGGCGCCTGCCGCGCCGCCGGTGCCGAGCGTGCCGGCCGCACCCGCCACCACTCCGGCCGCCGGTGCCGAGCCCGCACTGGCGCAGACCTGGACGGGCAGCGCCTGGCCCTGGCAGCGGCAGAACACCTTCGCGCAGCTGGGGCGCCGCCAGGACACGCTGCTGTCGGGTGTGCGCAATGCCACCACCTTCGAGTTCCAGGTCCGCCGTGACCGCCTGGTCCGTGATGCGGAACTGGATCTGAGCTTCACCCCTTCACCGTCGCTGCTGCCGACCCTGTCGCATCTGCGGGTCTACCTCAACGACGCGATGATGGGCGTGGTGCCGATCAGCAACGACCAGCTGGGCCGTCCGGTGCAGGCCAAGCTGCCGCTGGACGCGCGCCTGATCGCTGATTTCAACCAGGTCCGCCTGGAGTTCGTCGGCCACTACACCGACATCTGCGAAGAGCCGACGCACAGCTCGCTGTGGGTCAACCTGTCCAGCAACAGCACGTTGCGCCTGGGCGGCCAGCCGCTGGCGATGCAGGACGACCTGGCCAACTTCCCGCTGCCGTTCTTCGATCCGCGCGATACCGCACGGCTGGAGCTGCCGGTGGTGTTCGCCGCCGCACCCAGCCTCGCGCAGCAGCGCGCGGCGGCGGTGATGTCCTCGTACTTCGGCAGCCTGTCCGGCTGGTGGCGCCAGGCGCGTTTCCCGGTCAGCTTCGGCACGTTGCCGGACAAGGGCCACGCGGTGGTGCTGGCGGTCAACGGCAGGTTCCCGCCGGTGATCGCCAACCATGCCCCGGTGAAGGGCCCGATGATCGAACTGATGTCGCTGCCGGAGGATCCGCAGCGCAAGCTGCTGCTGGTGCTGGGCCGCAACGATGACGACCTGCAGAAGGCGGCGGCCGCGATGGCGGCCGGGAACGTGCTGTTCCGCGGTCGCCAGGTCAGCGTCGACGAGATCAAGCCACTGGCCCCGCGCAAGCCGTACGACGCACCGAACTGGGTGCGCACCGACCGCGCCGTCCGCCTGGCCGAACTGCTCGACTACCCGCAGCAGTTGCACGCCAACGGCGTGTCGCCGCAGCCGATCACGGTCAACCTCAACCTGCCGCCGGACCTGTTCATCTGGCGCAACCAGGGCATTCCGCTGAACCTGCGTTATCGCTACACGCCGCCGTTCGGCAGCGATGAGTCGCGGCTGGGCGTAGCGATCAACGACCAGTTCATCTCCAGCTTCCCGCTGGTGCGCCGCAACGGCAAGCAGGGCCTGGAGGAAATCCGCCTGCCGGTGCTGGCCGGCGATGCCGGTGCCGACGACGGGCGCCTGCTGATTCCGGCGCTCAAGCTGGGCGACCGCAACCAGCTGCGCTTCGATTTCAACTTCGCCAGTGTGATGGGCAGTGCGCAGCGCGACCACTGCCAGACCGTGCTGCCGCCGAACCTGCAGGCAGCGATCGAAGAAGACTCGACCATCGACTTCTCCGGGTTCCATCACTACATGGGCCTGCCGGACCTGTCCGCGTTCGCACTCAGCGGTTTCCCGTTCACCCGCATGGCCGATCTGTCCGAGACCGTCGTGCTGGTGCCGCCCAGCGCCAGCGAAGCACAGGTCAGCCTGCTGCTGAACCTGATCGGCGGGCTGGGCGTGCAGAGTGGCTACCCGGCCTATGGGCTGCGACTGTCCGATGACTGGAAGCAGGCCAGCGCACTGGATGCGGACCTGCTGATGCTGGGCGCCTTGCCGGCGGAGCTGCGCGGCAGCCAGCAGCTGTCGCTGCTGATCGACGACCAGCGCACGCGGCTGCTCAACGGCCAGTCGCCGTCGCCGCAGCAGGCGATGGAACAGGCCCGCCGTGGCAGCCGCGATGGCGACCCGGCGGTGACCGAAGTAGCAGTGAGCGCGCAGGCACCGTTTGCCGCGATCATCGGCATGCAGTCGCCGAAGCATGCGCAGCGCAGCATCGTTTCGCTGGCCGCCAGCAATGCCGCCGACTACGGCCTGCTCGACGAAGCGCTCAGCGATACCGGCAAGCGCGAAGCCATCGCAGGTTCGGTGGCGATCCTGCGTACCTCGGGCATCCACAGCCAGTTCGTCGGCGATCACTACTACGTTGGCGCGCTGCCGTGGTGGCTGCTGCTGTGGTACCACCTGGCCGACCACCCGGCACTGCTGGCGGTGCTGGCCACGCTGGTGGTGCTGATGGTCGCCTTCCTGCTGTGGCGCACGCTGCGCTGGGTCGCAGCCAAGCGCCTGGACCCGGGGCACTGATGGCACGCACGCGGCATCCGCTGGTCACCGCTTCCGGCCTGGTCCTGTTGGGACTGGCCGGTGCCGGGCCCTGCGCGGCGCAGGCCCTGCCCGATACACCGGGCGGAACCGTCGCCGAGCAGCGCCAGTGGCTGCTGCAGCAGGTGCGCATTGGAGAGGCCACCGGTCGCCAGAGCCTGATCGAAGACGCGCTGGCGCGGCTGCGCATGCTGGCACCGGATGATCGCGGCACGCTGGTGGCGATCCTGGAAGTGCAGTTGTCGCAGCAGAAGCTGCAGGATGCCGAGGCGACCCTGAAGCGCCTGCGCGAGATCGGCACGGGCACCCGTGAACTGGCCGCCGGCGAGCGCCTCTGGCAGGCCTATCGCGGTGATCTGCAGCAGGATCTGCAGCAGGCGCGGCTGTTCGCTGCCGGTGGTCGCAGCGCCGAAGCGCTGGCGATCTACCGGCGCCTGTTCAACGATGATCCACCTGGCCTGCAACTGGGCCTGGAGTACTGGCGCCTGCGCGGCGCCCGGGCGGATGGGCGTGCACAGGCGATCCGCGCGCTGGGCGAACTGGACCGCAGCTATCCCGGCAATGTGCCATTGCTGCAGGCGCTGTCGCAGATGCTGTTCGCTGCCGGCCGCGATGCCGAGGCGCTGGCCGTGCTGCAGCGCATGGGGCGTAATCCGGAAGCCCGCGGCATGGCGGCGGACGCCGAGTGGGCCTACCTGAAGGATCAGCCGGCCGACGACCGCAGCGTGCGCAGGCTACAGGACTTCATCACCCGCAACCCGACGTTTGCCGACATCGCATTGGTGCGCGAGCGCTACACCGATCAGCACAAGCGGGTCAGTGACTCGGCGTGGCGCGCCGGCCTGCGCGGCCAGCAGTTGCTCGACGCAGGCCGCAATGCAGAGGCCGAGCGCGCTTTCCTGCAGGCGCTGCGCGGCTATCCGCGCGAGCCCGATCTGCTGGGTGGACTGGGCATGGCGCTGATGCGCCAGGGCCGCCGCGAGCAGGCCATCAACTATTTCCAGCGTGCGGTGCAGGCGACGCCCGACGGTGACAGCAACGACAAGTGGCGTGACCTGATTGCCAGTACCCGCTACTGGCTGCAGCTGGACCAGGCCGATGCGGCGCTGGCGGCCGGCCGGCTGGACGAGGCCGAGCGCCTGTATGCGCAGGCGCGCCGCCAGCAGCCCCGCGACGTCAATGCTGCACTGGGCCTGGTCGATGTGGCCGTGGCACGCGGCGATGACGCCGCAGCCGAACGCCAGTTGCAGGTTGCCCGGCGGATGGCGCCCAACGATGCCAACGTGATCCGCAAGCTGGTGCAGCTGTACGGCCGCACCGACCCGCAGCGGCTGGAAGCCTTCATCAATGCATTGCCCGCTGCCCAGCGCAGGCTGTATGCCGAAGATCTGCGCCAGCTGCAGATCAGTCGACTGCGTGAGCGCCGCGAGCAGGCGTTGGCTGCCGGCGATGCAACCACTGCGATCACGCTGGGACAGCAGCTGCGCGGCGAACTGCCGGGCGATGCATGGCTGGCCTATGCGCTGGGCAACGAGCTGCGCGCCGCCGGCCGGCAGGACGAGGCCGACGTGGTGGTGGCCGACATGGCCACGCACAACGACAGTGCCGAAGCGCGCTACGCGCAGGCGCTCTATCTGTCGGGATCCGATCGGCTGCCACAGGCGCTGGCGGTGCTCGATGCGCTGCCGCAGGCGCAGTGGGACGATGACATCCGCGCGCTGTCGGCGCGCCTGCAGCGGCAGCAGCTGGTCGATCATCTGTGGGATCTGCGTGCGCAGGGCAGGGAGGCCGAAGCCATCGCGCTGCTGCAGCAGCAACCGCCCAGCACCGACAACGATCTGCTGATGGCCGAATGGGCGCGCCTGCGCGGCGACCACGCGCAGGCGCTGCACTACTACCAGCGCGTGCTTGCTGCACAGCCGGAGAATGTGGATGCGCAGCTGGGCCAGGTGCAGGCCTGGATCGGCACCGGCGATCTGGCCAGCGCACGCCGCCAGATGCACGACGCACCGCCGGCAGTGGACGATACCGAAATCGGCCAGCAGCGCCAGCTCGCCACCATCTGGACCGACCTGCGCGAGGACAGGAAGGCCCTGGCGATCCTGCGCGCGCTGCTGGCGCGCAAGACCGGGCCCGATGCACAGTCCTGGCGTGACGCGGCACGACTGGTGCGCCGCGATGATCCACAGCAGGCGCTGGACATGTACGCGCAGGCGATGGCCGACAACGGCCTGTTGGCTTCCAGCCAGGCCACGCCGCGCGACAACCGCGCGCTGACCCTGGCCAGCCGCGAGACGGCCGGCGATGACTGGTTGCGGCGCAGCCTGCGCAGCGACGTGGAAACCCTGTACCAGCAGGAGAATCCCACCCTGACGGTGATGCAGGACACCGGCCGCCGCAGTGATGGAACCCCGGGCATTTCGCGGCTGTCGCGTGATACCCGCATCGCGCATCTCGACGCACCGTTCGCCGGTGGCCTGGGCTGGGCGCGCATCGAGCAGGTGAGCTTCGATGCGGGCCGCTTCCAGACCGACGGAAACGGCGCCTACGACGAGGATTTCGGCAGCTGCGACCTGGATCTGCTGCAGGCCGGCAACAGCCGCCTGCGCGCACCGGGTTGCACCCGTTTCGTCCATCAGCGGCGGACGTCCGGCGCTGGCTTTGCTGTCGGCTGGCGCACCCTGGATGACCGCTGGAACTTCGATATCGGCCACACCCCGTCCAACTACGTGGTCGGCAACTGGCTCGGCGGTGTCACCCTCAATGGTGATCTCGGGCGCTTCGGCTGGGGGGCCACGGTGTCGCGGCGGCCGATGACCAATTCGCTGCTGTCGCAGGCCGGTGCCGTTGATCCGCGCAGTGGCATTGCCTGGGGCGGGGTCACCGCCAACGGCGTGACCTTCAGCCTCGGCTACGACCAGGGCGGCCGCGATGGCGTATGGTCGAACTGGAGCTGGCATCGGCTGACCGGCCACAACGTGGTCGACAACACCCGCGCACGCGCGATGGTGGGCTGGTACCACAAGCTGATCCAGCGCCCCGACATGCGGCTGGATGTGGGCACCACCGCGATGTACTGGCGCTACCAGAAGGACCTGGGCGGCTACTCGCTGGGCCAGGGTGGCTACTACAGCCCGCAGCGCTATGCGTCGCTGAGCCTGCCGGTCAGCTTCGCCTGGCGCAACGACGTATGGTCGGTGCGCGTGGATGGTTCGGTCAGCGTGTCCAGTGCGCGCACGTCCTCGATCAGCCGCTTCCCCGACCAGGCCTTGATCGAGCGCGTGATCGAACAGCTGGAGCCGCAGTATGGCCCGCTGCGGCTGGACGAGGCCGGCCTGTATACCGGCGACAGCAGGAGCACAGGCACCGGCTACCGCCTGTACGGCGCGGTCGAGCGCCGCCTGGGCGACCACTTCGTGCTGGGTGCCGCCGGCACCCTGCAGCGCAGCCGCGATTTCTCGCCGAATTCGTTCCAGCTCTACCTGCGCTACACCTTCAAGCCCTGGCAGGGAAACCTGCCGTTGCCCGTATCGCCACTGGTGCCGTATGGCGAGTTCCGCTGACCTGCAGCGCCGGCGCCTGCTGCAGGTGGCCGCCACGCTGCCGCTGCTTGGCTGGCGCAGTGCGCAGGCCGCGCCCGCACCGCGTTGGCCGGCGTGGCAGGTACTGGTGGACAGCAGCCTGAGCCGCGATGGACGCATGATCGATCGCAGCCAGGACGATCAGCGCAGCACCTCCGAAGGCCAGTCCTATGCGTTGTTCTTCGCCCTGGTCGACAACGACCAGGCGCTGTTCGACCGCGTCCTTGGCTGGACCCAGGACAACCTCGCCGAAGGCGACATGGGCAAGCGCCTGGCCGCCTGGCTGTGGGGACGCGATGGCGATGGAGCGTGGCGGGTTCTGGATGACAACCCGGCCTCGGACTCCGATCTCTGGCTGGCCTATGCGCTGCTGGAAGGCGCGCGGCTGTGGCGCCGTCCCGCGTTGAAGGCCATCGCCGAGGGCATGCTCGCGCAGGTGCGGGCACGCGAGATCGTGGACCTGCCCGGGCTCGGCCCGATGCTGTTGCCGGGCCCACAGGGATTCACCGAAGGGGACGCCACGCGGGTCAACCCCAGCTATCTGCCACTGCCGCTGCTGCGCCGCTTTGCGGTGGAGGATCGCAGCGGGCCGTGGCAGGCGCTGGCGCGCAACAGCGTGCAGCTGTTGCAGCAGACCAGCCCAAACGGGTTCGCACCGGACTGGGCGGCGTGGAAAGGCGATCGCTTCGTCGTCGATCCGGTGCGCGGTGCGGTCGGCGGCTACGATGCCATCCGCTGCTACACCTGGGCGGGCATGACCGCACCGCGCGATCCGTTGTTCCGTGCGCAGCTGGCGGCCCTGTCCGGGCCGCTGCAGCGCCTGCGCAGTGGTGCGCCGATGTGGGAGAAGATCGACACCCGCAGTGGCCAGGGGCAGGGCGAAGGCAACTACGGATTCCGCGCGGCACTGCTGCCGTATCTGATCGCGCAGGGCGAAGCGGAGCGTGCCGATGCATTGTTGGCCAGCCTGCCCAGCGCGGAGCAGCAGCGTGCTGACGCACCGGCCTATTACTCGCAGATGCTGGCGCTGTTCGGTCGTGGCTGGGCCGAAGGACGCTGGCGTTTCGCCGCCGATGGTCGCCTGCTGCCGCGCTGGTAGCTGCAGTGCTGCGGGGTCGGATCCCGTTGCATCGCAATGGGATCTGACCCCACTCAACGGTCATTCCAGCGCGTAGCGCAGGGTGAACAGCACCGCCACCAGCCACACCGCCGGATGCACTTCGCGCCAGCGCCCGGTACCGGCCTTCAGCGCGGCATAGGCGATGAAGCCGAACGCCAGGCCGTTGGCAATCGAGTAGGTGAACGGCATCGCCAGCGCACACAGCGCTGCCGGCACCGATTCGGTCAGGTCGCTCCAGTCCACTTCCACCAGTTCGCGCAGCATCAGGCCGGCCACGAACAGCAGCGCCGGCGCGGTGGCATAGCTGGGCACCATCCCTGCCAGCGGCGAGAACAGCAGTGCGGCCAGGAACAGCGCCGACACCACCAGTGCGGTCAGGCCGGTACGGCCGCCCACCTGCACGCCGGAGGCACTTTCAGCGAAGGCAGTGGTGCTGCTGGTGCCCAGCATCGAGCCTGCAACGATGGCGGTGCTGTCGGCCAGCAGCGCGCGGCCGAAACGCTTCTGCGCGCCCGGCAGTTTCAGCAGGCCGGCGCGGCCGACCACGCCATAAAGCGTGCCGGTGGCATCGAACACTTCCACCAGCACGAACACCAGCACCACCTGCAGCAGCACTGCGATCGGCGCGCCACCGTCGTGGTGCAGCAGGCCCGGCAGGTCCAGCTGCAGGAAGGTCGGGGCGAGGCTCGGCGGCAGCGACACCAGGCCCTGGTATTGCACGTCGCCCAGCGCCCAGCCCGCACCGGTCACGGCCAGGATGCCGATCAGGATCGCACCACGGATGCGCCGTGCTTCCAGCACCGCGATCAGCAGGAAGCCGGCCAGTGCCAGCAGCGGCGGCGCCGTGTTCAACGGGCCCAGCGCCACCAGTGTGTCTTCATTGCCGACGATCACGCCGGACTTCTGCAGCGCGATGATCGCCAGGAACAGGCCGATGCCGGCCACGATGGCCGAGCGCAGCGATGACGGAATACCCGATACCAGCCACGCGCGTACACCGGTCAGCGACAGCACCAGGAACACCAGGCCGGAAATGAACACCGCACCGAGCGCCTGCTGCCACGGCAGGCCGGCGGCACCAACCACGGTGAAGGCGAAGAACGCGTTCAGGCCCATGCCCGGCGCCATGCCGACCGGGAAGTTGGCGGCCAGCGCCATCACTGCCGAACCCAATGCGGCGGCCAGGCAGGTTGCCACGAACACCGCACCCGCATCCATGCCGGTGGTGCCGAGGATCTCGGGGTTCACGAAGACGATGTAGGACATCGTCAGGAAGGTGGTCACACCGGCCAGCAGCTCGGTACGCACGGTGGTGCCGTGCTGCTGCAGCTGGAACAGGCGTTCGAACAGGGACATGGGTTCGCTCATGGGTAGATGCCGGCCGCTGGCCGGCATGCATGGTCGGTACACATTGCAAAAGGAGAAAGGCCGCGCGAGCGCGGCCTTTCCGGTTGCCTTACTTCAGCGCCTTGAAGCGCAGGCGCTTCGGCGCCGCGTCGTCGCCCATGCGGCGGCGCTTGTCTTCTTCGTACTCGCGGTAGTTGCCCTGGAAGAACTCCACGTGCGAGTCGCCTTCGAACGCCAGGATGTGGGTCGCGATGCGATCCAGGAACCAGCGGTCATGCGAAATGACGAAGGTGTTGCCCGGGAACTCCAGCAGCGCATCTTCCAGCGCACGCAGGGTTTCGATGTCCAGGTCGTTGGACGGTTCGTCGAGCAGCAGCACGTTGCCACCCTGCAGCAGGGTCTTTGCCATGTGCAGGCGGCCACGCTCACCACCGGACAGCGAACCGACCATCTTCTGCTGGTCCTGGCCCTTGAAGTTGAAGCGGCCGATGTAGGCGCGCGACTGGATCTCGATGCCGTTGATGTTGAGGATGTCCAGGCCGCCGGCGATTTCCTGGAAGACGTTGTGGTTGCCTTCCAGCGCGTCGCGGCTCTGGTCCACGTAGGACAGCTTCACGGTCGGGCCGACCACGATCTCGCCGGTGTCCGGCTTTTCCTGGCCGGTGATCATCTTGAACAGGGTCGACTTACCGGCACCGTTCGGGCCGATGATGCCGACGATGGCGCCGGCCGGCACCAGGAAGCTCAGGTTGTCGAACAGCAGGCGGTCGCCGAACTTCTTGGAGACGTTCTTGAACTCCATCACCGCATTGCCCAGGCGCTCGCCCGGCGGGATGAAGATTTCATTGGTCTCGTTGCGCTTCTGGTAATCGACCGACTGCAGCTCTTCCAGGCGGGCCAGACGGGCCTTGCCCTTGGTGCGGCCGCCCTTGGCGTTCTGGCGCGACCACTCCAGTTCCTTCTGGATCGCCTTCTGGCGAGCCTTTTCCTGGTTGTCTTCCTGCTTCAGGCGCTCGTCCTTCTGGGTCAGCCAGTCGGTGTAGTTGCCCTTCCACGGAATGCCGCGGCCGCGGTCCAGTTCCAGGATCCACTCGGCGGCGTTGTCCAGGAAGTAGCGATCGTGGGTAACGGCCACCACGGTGCCGGTGTAGCGCGCCAGGAACTGCTCCAGCCATTCCACCGACTCGGCGTCGAGGTGGTTGGTCGGTTCGTCGAGCAGCAGCATGTCCGGCTTCTGCAGCAGCAGGCGGCACAGCGCCACGCGGCGCTTCTCACCGCCGGACAGCTTGCCGACCACGGCATCCCACGGCGGCAGGCGCAGCGCATCGGCGGCCACGTCCAGCTGGTTTTCCAGCGTGTGCGCGTCGCCAGCGGCGAGGATCGCCTCCAGGCGCTCCTGTTCCTTGGCCAGTGCGTCGAAGTCGGCACCTTCCTCGGCGTAGGCGGCGTACACCGCTTCCAGCGCGGCCTGTGCCTGCAGCACTTCGCCCACGCCTTCCTCGACCGCTTCACGCACGGTCTTGGTCGGGTCCAGCTCCGGTTCCTGCGCCAGGTAGCCGACCTTGATGCCGGGCTGCGGGCGGGCTTCGCCCTCGAAATCGGTATCCACGCCGGCCATGATCTTCAGCACGGTGGACTTGCCGGCGCCGTTCAGGCCCAGCAGGCCGATCTTCGCGCCCGGGAAGAAGGACAGCGAGATGTCCTTGATGATCTGCCGCTTGGGCGGGACCACCTTGGACACGCGGTTCATGGTGTAGATGTATTGCGAGGACATGCGGTCTCCGTAGGCGCGGCCCTGCGCCCGACCCGTCACGGGAACATCCCGTTGCGGCAGCGGGCACAGACTGAAATGGAATACCACCAATTATAGCCGGAACCGGTTCCGGGCCGCTCCCGGGATGCGCCGCCGGGCTGGCTATCGCCTGAATACTCGGTCAGAGTCCTGCAGCGGGAAGCGTTTCCAGCCGGAAACGGTTCAGATCGGTTGCGCAATATGGGCTCACCACCCACCCAAGCAGAGGTCTGACATGCGCATCAATCGAGTAATGGCCAGTGCCGTGGCCTCTGTGCTGGCACTGGGCGCCGTGGCCCCGGCCTTCGCCGACAACGACCATCGCCGCGACCACGACCGCCGTGAATGGCGGGAGGATCGCCGTGAGTGGCGCCAGGACCGCCGTGACTGGGAGCGCGACCGCCGCGAGGCCCGGCGCGACTGGGAGCGCGACCGCCGCGACTGGCACCGCGACCATGACCGCTACTACCGTCCGGCACCGCCGCGGGTGGTCTATCGCCCTGCCTATGGCCCCGGCTACGGCTGGAAGGTCGGCCACCGCTACCGCGACTACTACCGTGGCCCGATCTACGTGGTGAACGACTACCCGCGCTACAACCTGCGCCGCCCGCCGTACGGCCACCAGTGGATCCGCGATGATCGCGGCAACATGCTGCTGGTCGCCATCGCGACCGGTGTGATCGCCCAGTACGTACTCAGCAGCCGCTGAGGGGCGCGGCTGGGGTCGGATCCCTTTCCAACGGAAAGGGCTCTGACCCCACGACATCAATCGAAACCATACGGGGCCGGATTCCTTCGGGGATGCCGGCCCCGTCTGTTTCGGCCCCAGCGGGCCGGTGCGGGGCTACAATCGAGGGCTGAGCCGTACCCCCTTTTCCCTGCCTGCTGGAGTACCCGATGTTCCCGCGTGACGTCCGCATCGAATCCTACGATCCCGAACTGGCCAAGGCCATCGCCGCTGAAACCCAGCGCCAGGAAGACCACGTCGAGCTGATCGCCAGCGAGAACTACACCAGCCCGGCGGTGATGGAAGCCCAGGGCAGCCAGCTGACCAACAAGTACGCCGAAGGCTACCCGGGCAAGCGCTACTACGGCGGCTGCGAATACGTGGACATCGCCGAGCAGCTGGCGATCGACCGCCTGAAGCAGCTGTTCGGTGCGGACTATGCCAACGTGCAGCCGCACAGCGGTTCGCAGGCCAACCAGGCCGTGTACTTCGCGCTGCTGCAGCCGGGCGACACCATCCTTGGCATGAGCCTGGCCCACGGCGGCCACCTCACCCACGGTGCCAAGGTGAATGCCTCGGGCAAGCTGTTCAACGCCGTGCAGTACGGCGTGAACGACCAGGGCCTGATCGATTACGACGAAGTCGAGCGCCTGGCCCTGGAGCACAAGCCGAAGATGGTCGTGGCTGGTTTCTCGGCCTACTCGCAGGTGATCGACTGGGCGCGCTTCCGTGCCATCGCCGACAAGGTCGGTGCCTACCTGTTCGTGGACATGGCGCACGTCGCCGGCCTGGTCGCCGCCGGCGTCTACCCGAGCCCGCTGGAACATGCTCACGTGGTCACCTCGACCACCCACAAGACCCTGCGCGGCCCGCGTGGCGGCATCATCGTCGCCAAGGGCGCCGACGAAGACCTGGTCAAGAAGCTGCAGTCGATCGTGTTCCCGGGCATCCAGGGTGGTCCGCTGATGCACGTCATCGCCGGCAAGGCCGTGGCCTTCAAGGAAGCGCTGGAACCGGGCTTCAAGGCCTATCAGCAGCAGGTGGTGAAGAACGCCCAGGCGATGGCCAACACGCTGATCGCGCGCGGCTACAAGATCGTCTCCGGTGGTACCCAGAACCACCTGATGCTGGTCGACATGATCGGCAAGGACGTGTCCGGCAAGGACGCGGAGGCCGCGCTGGGCAAGGCCCACATCACCGTCAACAAGAACTCGGTGCCGAACGACCCGCGCTCGCCGTTCGTGACCTCGGGCCTGCGCCTGGGCACCCCGGCGGTGACCACCCGTGGCTACGTCGAACAGGACTGCGTGGACCTGGCCAACTGGATCGCCGACGTGCTTGATGCACCGAACGACGACGCTGTCATCGCCCGCGTGCGCGACGCCGTCAGCGCGCAGTGCCGCAAGTACCCGGTCTACGGCTGATCGAAACAGGGGTCGGATCCCTTCCCGCAGGGAAGGGCTCTGACCCCGGTATTGGAGCAACCGCGCATGGATGAGCGCCGCCTCAAGTATCTGTACGTGGTGCTGGCCGCGCTGTTCGGCCTGCCCAGCCTTTTCGCGGGCGGCGTCGGTGCCTGCATCGCCCTGGTCATGGGGGTGATCGGCCTGGTCTCGCTGGATGCTGACAAGCTGTGGTTCGCTGCCGTCATGTGCGTCTGGGGAACGGCCGCGCTTGCCGGCCTGGTGGCCTGGGTCGCGCTCAGCGTCATCTGGTTGCGTGATGGACTGCAGGGCCTGCGCACGGCCTCGCCACGCTGGTGGTGGTTGCTGGGCATGGGCGTGCTGGCGGGCCTGCCGTTGCTGGGATTGGCGATATATACCTTCTCCGGGTTGGGCCCGGCGGTGGTGAGCGGTCTCTTCGCAGGGCCGTCGCTGCTGGTGCCCACCGGCATGCTGATGTTGCTGCGTGCGCGTGCCGATACCGTGGATGTGCCGCCCGTACGAGCGCGGGCATCGGAGTAACCGCGCATGGATGAGCGCCGCCTCAAGTACCTGTATGCCGCGTTGGCGGTACTGCTCGGCCTGCCCGGCCTGGCGATGGGCGGCGCGGTCGCGGTGATGTTCCTGGTTGTTGGCCTGCAATCCTTCGGCGGCAACCGCTCCCCCGATCTGGTGCCACTGCTGTGGGGCCTGGCCGGCGTGGCGGGTTGCCTGGCCTGGCTGTGGCTCAGCGCCGGCTACCTGCTGCAGGGCCGGGCCGGCCTGCAGGTGCGCGCGATCTGGTGGTGGCTGCTGCTGGCCGGTGGGCTGGCAGCGCTGCCGGTTCTCTGGATGACCGCATGGTTCGGCTTCCAGCAGGGGGGCGCCGCGTTGGAACTACTGCTGCTGGGGCCGTCGATGCTGGTACCGGCCGCCATGCTGGTGTGGCTCAAGCGCCGCGCCTGACGCGGCCAATCAAAGGGAATGGAACGCATGGATGAGCAGCAGCACAAACGATGGATGGGGATAGCAGGCCTGCTGGTGGGCCTGCCCACCGCGGCGGCAGGAGGCACCGGGGCAGTATTGGGGTTGATGGTCGTGCTGGATGGCAAGTATCTGACTGGCGATGAGCACTCGCTGTTGCTGCTCTGGTCATCGGCCGGAGTGCTCGGCCTGCTGTCCTGGATGTGGCTGAGCGGCCTCTTCCTGTGGCGTGGTCGCGCAGGCCTGCATCAGGCGCCGGTGGTCGCATGGATTGGCCTGGTGCTGGGAATACTGGCCGCGCTGGGTGTCGTCGCCGCCACGCTGTATTTCACCTTCAAGGAAGGGGAGATCTCGACCTTGGGCTTTCTCGGGTTTGGCCCACTGCTGCTGGTGCTGGCCGCGCACCTGTTGTGGTTGCGCTGGGGCGGGAATACTCCGGCGTCCGGCCCGGCCGGCTGAGTGGCGGCCCAAGAGCGCATCAGGCGCCCATTCCGGCTTTCGCGCAGGCACTTCCGCGCAGGCAGCATTTGCTGCTGGACCCTTTCTCAGGTACCTTTGCGACGCTGCCATGACCGTGGCATCTAGGTTGCCCCCTGAGCCAGGCGTTCCATGCATTGCCCCTTCTGCCAACATGCCGATACCCGGGTCATCGACTCGCGCGTCTCCGAAGACGGCGCGACGATCCGCCGTCGGCGTGAATGCGAAGCCTGCGGCGAGCGCTTCAGCACCATGGAAACGGTTGAACTGAAGCTGCCGGCGATCATCAAGAGCGATGGCACCCGCGAAGCCTTCGACCAGCGCAAGGTCCGCGCGGGTTTCGACCGCGCACTGCAGAAGCGTGCGGTGGCCGAAGACAAGATCGAAGCGGCGGTGCGGGCGGTGGTTCACCAGCTGCGCATCAGCGGCGAGCGTGAAGTGCCTTCGATCAAGGTCGGCGAGTTCGTCATGAACGAACTGCGCAAGCTCGATCATGTCGGCTATGTGCGGTTTGCTTCGGTCTATCGCAGCTTCGAGGACGTTGCCGATTTCCGCGAGGAGATCGAGAAGCTGGAACGTGACCTGCCGTCCAGTACCGAACAGCTGCAGCTGCTGGGCGACGTGATTGCCCTGACCAAGAAGAAGAAGGGCTGACCGCTTCTGCCTTGGTGGGTGCCAACTTTGGTTGGCACAATGGCCGTTGCTCTGGTGGGTGCCAACCTTGGTTGGCACTGATGGCATGGATCTACGCCGGCGGCGGTACCATGGTGGCATGAGCATCCCGTTCTCCGTCCTCGACCACCTGCACATGGCCAACGCACTGCGCCTGGCCGAGCGTGCTGCCTATACCACCCGCCCCAACCCGATGGTCGGTTGCGTCATCGCCCACGGCGAACGCGTGGTCGGGCAGGGCTGGCATCAGCGCGCCGGCGGTCCGCATGCTGAAGTGTTCGCCCTGCGCGAGGCCGGAAGCGAGGCGCGTGGTGCCACCGCCTACGTCACCCTGGAGCCTTGTGCGCACTACGGGCGCACACCGCCGTGTGCGCTGGCCTTGATCGAAGCGGGCGTGTCGCGCGTCGTTGCCGCGATGCGCGATCCGTTCCCGAAGGTCGATGGTGGTGGCTTCGATCTGCTGCGCAATGCCGGCATCGAGGTTGCCGAAGGACTGATGGCGACGCAGGCGCGTGAGCTCAACAAGGGCTTCCTATCGCGCGTGGAGCGCAACCGGCCGTGGCTGCGGGTGAAGCTGGCGGCCAGCGTCGACGGTCGCACCGCGATGGCCGATGGCAGCTCCAAGTGGATCACCGGCCCGGCCGCGCGCGAAGACGTGCAGCACTGGCGCGCGCGCGCAGGTGCGATCCTGACCGGCGCCGATACCGTGCTGGCCGACGACCCGATGCTGACCGCGCGCCTGGCCGATACCGAGGTGATGCCGCCACTGCGCGTGGTGCTGGATTCGCGCCTGCGCTCACTGGAGTGCAGCCGTGTGCGCGAGGGCGGGGCACCGACGCTGTACCTGCACGATGCAGCGGTGAGTGCACCGGATGCGGCCGACGCCGAATTCGCCAGCGTGCCCTGCGTTGAAGGGCGGCTGGACCTGGGCGCGGTGCTGGCGCTGCTGGCCGAGCGCGGCATCAACGAAGTGCATACAGAAGCCGGCGCGACGCTGGCCGGTGCGCTGCTGCGCGGCGGCTGGGTGGACGAGCTGCTGCTGTACCAGGCCCCCACGTTGCTGGGCGATAACGGACGCCCGCTGCTGGCCGGCCTCGGCATCGATGCAATGGACCAGCAGCGCCGCCTGCGTGTGGTTGACCAGCGCCAGGTGGGCGAGGACATCAGACTGTTGTTGCGCCCGTGAGGGAATGACGGCATCTCCTGTGTCGTCAGGTGCCCTCGTCCTCGTCGGCGGGGCACTGCTCTGCCCATTGCTGCTTCCACAGCATGTGCAGGTCCCGGCAGTAGGCACCGAGCGCTTCCCCCGTCAGTTGCGTTGACTTCGACCGCAGCCTGCGCCGGCTGATGCCGTCGTCGTACTCGTCCGGCAATACCGTCGGCGCACATTCATCGTGGTATATCAGGAATGCACGGCAGTCGTCGTCTTCGCTCAGCTGTGCATCGATGTCCCTGTCGCGTAGCTGGTTCGACTCGAAGGCAACCGATGGGCGGATGATGAAGGTCTTGGGCCTGTGCGCTTCGGCCTGCCCACACACCATCAGCGCCAGCAGCATGACCGTGGTCGACCCTGTACGATGTTTCATGCGGTTGCCCCGGTGGAAGAGAGCAACAGCATTGACCATGCACACCGCAATGGGCCATGCAACGGTTCTGAAAGTGCGTTCGGCTGTTCGCGGCCTAGTGGCACTCATGCGTCCAGAGTGCCTGCATTGCGGGCCGCAAGGCCATGCATTGCTGCAGCAGCTCCGCCTCGGGAATCTGCTGTCGCCGCTTGCTCAGGGTAGTGGCCAGGTCACTCACCCCCTTCAGTTCCTGCGGCGCAATGCGTGCCATGCAGCGGCGATGCTGTTGCAGCAGGTCGTCACACTCGACGATGCCTGTCATCTGTGCGATGGCGTCACGCGTGCCCGCGCGGTCCAGGTGGCGCGGCTGTGCGATCAGTGCTTCGGTCAGAACCACGTATATGTCATGTTCGACGCGGCCGGAGGGGAAGTCTTCATTCGGATGCCTCGACTTCTCGCTGTGCCAGGCGGGTTCGCGAGTGGTCGATACCACGCGCGTGGTGCCAACGATCTCGTGGAAGGGGCCGTCGCGCAACGTCTCGATATAGGCTCTCCAGAAGCGCTGCTCGCTCTGCTCACCGCCATCGAAGACCGTAGCCTCGGACAGGTACCGAAGACGCTCGACATCGCCCACGCGGCAGCTGAAGTGCACGTCGGCAACCTGCATGCCTTCGGTCAGACTGTGCCATGCCTCGCTTCGGTAGGGCTTGCATCGGCTGTTGGCCAGAACCTGCAGCGCCCAGACAAGATGTGGCGAATCCACGCCGTCGATCGGATCGACATGGCGCTCGATGTTCCTCGTCCAGGTCGCCAGCAACTCCGCCATGGGCGGAGCATTGAAGAGATCACTGGTTGCACCGGTCTGGTCGGCCTGCTGCTTCTGGACAAGCATCTGCAGTGCGAAGTCGTTGCGTTCATGCATGGCCTGCAGATGCTGGGAAACGACGTCTTCCGGGGTTCTGTCGCGGGCAGTTGCCAAAGGCAGGTGCATGCCCAGGGCAAGCAGGCAGAGAAGAGGGCGGTGCACGGTGATTCCATCGGGACGGGGCGGGGGAGAATGCCCCCCGCCCCCAGGCCTGTCCATGCAACTCGTCCGAACCTGCGGCCGGGGTCGAGCCGGATATCGCCAATGTGGCTGCGTTCGGCCCCTGCGCCCTCACCTGCACTCGTCGGTCCACATCATCTCGGCGATCGGGCGCAGTGCCTTGCACTCCTGCGTCATCGCTTCGGCCGACTGCACCTGCGCCTTTGTTTTCAGTTCCTCGGCCATCGCATCCACGCCGCTGATCTGGTCCGGCGCGATCTTCGCCACGCAGGCGCGGTGCTGCTGCAGCAGGTCGCAGCCCGGTACGCCGGTCACCTTCGGTGCGCTGGCGGCCTGCACGTCCTGCATCCAGTCTTCGAACGGTGCCAGTGCACCGGCCACGGTGCCTACCAGATCATCGAAGTTGCCGCTGTACCAGTAGCCATTGTCCTTGGCCGGGTACAGGGTGAAGGTGCCGCTGACCGGCACGCGCGCGCCACTCTGCAGTGCCTGGGTATAGGCATCGGTGAACTGCTTGCGCGAGGCCGGGCTGGCATCGGCGGCCAGGCTGGCGGCGAACAGCGGGCGCACCTTGCCCAGGTCGGGCACCTGGCAGCTGAAGCTGATGCGCGCCAGCTTCTGGTCTTCAACGTATTCGTTGTCTTCGATCACGCTCTTGGTCGCGCGGCACTTTGAATCGCGCAGGGCCTTGGCGTACAGCGCTTCAGTGGCCGCAGCGCCGGTCTTGTCACCGGCGCTGGCCAGCACGGTCTGCCACGGTTCGGCCAGGGCCTTGGCCAGTGCGCCCGGGGTCGGGGTCACCGCGTCCTGGCCTTCAAAGGCGGGTTTCAGCGCATCGTTGAGCGTGCGGGTAGCAGCCGCGTCGTCTTCCAGCAGGGTGCGCGCGTACAGGTCGAAGGCCTGCTCGGGGGTCAGCTGGGCCGATGCGGCGCCGGCCATCAGCGGGGCGCACAGCAGGGCGCTGGCCAGCAGGGTACGGGTGAAGGTCTTCATGACGGTGTTTTCCTTTTCCAGAGGCGCGCAAGCCTAGCGCATCCAGCAGTACTTTCGATGGCGACCAGCGGTCACATGGTGGCTGCACACCGGCCAAAAAAACGGGCCCCTTGCGGGGCCCGTTCGATCGCTCGACGAGAAGCGATCGTTGGATCAGAAGCTGGCGCGCACGCCAACCGAGTACTGGGTGACGTCGCGGTAGCCGGAGATCTCGCCCACCAGGCCCCAGGTCCTGGTGAAGTTGATCTGGCCGCCGACCGTGCCAACCCAGGTGCCCTTGAAGTTGTTGCCGCCATCCATGTAGCCGGCCTTGGCCCAGGCTTCGGTCATGCGCGACGGCTTGCCGCGGATACCCATGGTGACGCGGCCCAGGTTGGTGTGGTCCTTGCCGTGGTAACGCACGCCGTCATAGCGCAGGGTCGATTCGGCGTTCTGACGCACCCAGGCGGCATCGGCGGTGAAGTCCACGCGATCGGACCACGGCATGTGGTAACCAATGCCCAGCTCCGGCTGGTTGAGTTCCAGCTTCAGCGAATCTTCGCCGTAATGGCGGGTCTTGCTGGTACGCGACCAGCCGCCGAACACGTAGACCTGTTCGGCCAGCGCGACCGAACCACGCAGGTAGCCGCCGTCGACCTTCGGGTCGTCCAGTGCGTTGTCGTCAACCTTGACCTGCGTCCAGCCACCTTCAACGTAGGTGTAGCTCAGGGCGTCGGCCGACGCAGTGAACGGGGCGGCGGCCAGCAGGGCGGCCACGATCAGGATCTTGCGCATGGGAATTCCTGTGAATTTCAGTCCATTGGCGGGCCTGCCCTTGCGGCTGCCCGTGGCGACATCATGTCGTCCAGGGCAGGATTTTAATGAAAGTTTTACAAATTGCGAGCGACGGCCGTCACAGCTGTGGCATCCGACCCCGTTCAGCCCGGGCTGGTACACTGGCCAGGCCGGTTCGCCGGTACACAAACGTCTTCAGGGCGGGGTGCAATTCCCCACCGGCGGTAGGTGCGCAAGCACGAGCCCGCGAGCGCCCCGGCCCACGGCCGGGGGTCAGCAGATCCGGTCCAATGCCGGAGCCGACGGTCATAGTCCGGATGAAAGAAGACGGTGCCACAGGGCGAATGCCCTGCGTGCGCCTGTTTGCCTTGCGGCGTTTTTCGCTCACATCCTGCGGAGAACGTTTCTTGTTTACTGGAATCATCGAAGGCGTCGGCCGTCTGGCCGCTCGCGAACCCATCGGCGGCGATGTCCGCTTCACCTTCAATGTCGGGAATCTGCCGTTCGACAACGTGCAGATGGGCGAGAGCATCGCCATCAACGGTGTCTGCCTCACCGTCATCGCATTCGACGTCAGCAGCTTCCAGGCCGATGCCTCCACCGAGACCCTGGGCCTGACCACGCTGGGCCAGCTCGGCGAGGGTGCGGTCATCAACCTCGAACGCGCCATGCGCCCGACCGATCGTCTCGGCGGCCATCTGGTCAGCGGCCACGTCGATGGTCTCGGCCAGGTGCTGTCCATCCACAAAGACGCGCGTGCCCAGCGCTGGCGCTTCGCCGCGCCGGCCTCGCTGCGCCGCTACATCGCCAAGAAGGGCTCGATCTGCGTGGATGGGGTCAGCCTGACCGTCAACGAAGTGGACGATGAAGGCTTCGAAGTCGCCCTCATCCCGCACACCGTGGCCAACACCGCGTTCTCCGCCGCTGGCGTGGGCAGCGCGGTCAATCTTGAAATCGATCTGGTCGCCCGCTATGTCGAGCGCCTGATCAGCGTGCCGGCCAACGGTCAGCACCCGCAAGGAGATGCAGCATGAATTTCGCCCCTATTCCGGAAATCCTGGAAGACATCCGCCTGGGCCGCATGGTGGTCATCGTCGATGACGAGGACCGCGAGAACGAAGGCGACCTGATCATGGCCGCCGAGCTGGTCAAGGCCAGCGACATCAACTTCATGGTCACCCACGGGCGTGGCCTGGTGTGCCTGCCGCTGAACCGTACCCGCGCCGCCGATCTGGGCCTGGCGCCGATGGTGCAGGCCAATACCGCGCAGTTCCAGACCAACTTCACGGTCAGCATCGAGGCCGCCGAGGGCGTCACCACCGGAATCTCGGCGCACGACCGCGCCCATACCATCCGTACCGCGGTGAAGCCCAACGCCAAGCCGTCGGACCTGCATCAGCCGGGCCACATCTTCCCGCTGATTGCCCAGCCGGGCGGCGTGCTGACCCGCGCCGGCCACACCGAAGCCGCGGTGGACATGGCCATGCTGGCTGGGCTGGAGCCGGCCGGCGTGCTGGTGGAGATCCTGAACCCGGACGGCAGCATGGCGCGCCGCCCGGAACTGGAAGTGTTCGCGCGCGAGCACGGGCTGAAGATGGGCTCCATCGCCGATCTGATCGCCTACCGCCTGGCCACCGAAAAGACCGTTGAACGCGTGGACGAGCGCGAGATCGACACCGAATTCGGCCGCTTCAAGCTGGTCACCTACCGCGACCGCATCGCCCACGACCTGCATTTCGCGCTGGTCCGTGGCACGCCGGATGCCGATACCCCGACCCTGGTGCGCGTGCAGGTGGAAAACCCGCTGGCCGACCTGCTGCACTGGCGCCGTGACGATTTCGGCGTGGCTGCCACCGATGCCCTGCGCGCGATCGATGCCGAAGGCGCTGGCGTGATGGTGGTGCTGCAGGCCCCGCGCGATGGCGAGGCCCTGCTCGCCCGCCTGCGCCAGCAGCCGGCGCCGGTGGTGCCGGGCAAGGACAAGGACGTGAGCCAGTGGCGCCGCAACGGTGCCGGCGCGCAGATCCTGTCCGACCTGGGCCTGGGCAAGCTGCGCGTGCTGGGCACCCCGCGCCGACAGATCGGCCTGGCCGGCTACGGCCTGGAAGTGGTGGAGACGGTCACCCCGTAAGCTCCACCGCACGTGGGATCGGTAGTGCCGGCCGCTGGCCGGCAACCATGTTCCCCGGGTTGCCGGCCAGCGGCCGGCACTACCCACGGGCGCCCTGGGGCCCATCCACGCTAGAATTACCCCTTAATCGAATCCCCCAAGCCGCATATGAGCCACTACGAAGGCGATCTTCGCACTCCCGAATCGGCGCGCTTCGCCATCCTGGCCAGCCGCTGGAACGCCCGCATCACCGATACGCTGGTCGCCGGCGCCCGCCAGAGCCTGGCCGGCAACGGCATCGCCGAAGCCAACATCGACGTGATCCGCGTGCCGGGTGCCTGGGAGCTGCCGCTGGTGGCCGCGCGCCTGGCCGCCGCCCATGAACACGCCGCCATCCTCACCCTGGGCTGCGTGATCCGTGGCGACACCCGCCACTACGAACACGTGGCCGACCGCTGCGCCGAAGGCCTGATGCGCGTGCAGCTGGACTTCGGCGTGCCGGTGCTGAACGGCGTGCTGGCGGTGGAACGCGTTGAAGACGCCGAGGCCCGCGCAGGCGGCAGCCACGGCAACAAGGGCGAGGAAGTCGCACTCGCCGCATTGGAAATGGTCAACCTTCTGGAGCAGCTGCCATGAACAAGAACACCCAGGGCAAGCCCTCCGGTAAACCCGTCCGCCGCGATGGCGTCGACCCGGTGCTGCGCTCGCGCGCACGCCGTCGCGCCGTGCAGGCCATCTACGCCTGGCAGATCTCTGGCGGCAACGCCCAGTCGCTGATCGCCCAGTTCGCCCACGAGCAGGCCCGTGAAATCGCCGACCTGGCGTATTTCGAGGCGCTGCTGCACGGTGTGCTCGACAACCGTCGTGATATTGACGAAGCCCTCGGCCCGTACCTGGACCGTGGCATCGAGGAAGTGGACGCGATCGAGCGCGCGGTGCTGCGCCTGGCCGGCTACGAGCTGCGTTATCGCCTGGACGTGCCGTACCGCGTGGTGATCAACGAAGCCATCGAATCGGCCAAGCGCTTTGGTTCCGAACATGGCCACACCTACGTCAACGGCGTGCTGGATCGTGCCGCCGTGGAATGGCGCAAGGTCGAATCGGGTCACTGACCCGCTGCGTCCCGCATCGTTCATTGAACGGCGCGGGAATCTGCTTCGGTAGAGTCGACTGTCAGTCGACTGCCTTTCGATCAGCAGTCGTAGTGTCGGACCGGAGAGCAGTCGACTGACAGTCGACTCTACCCCCCCAGCCGGTTCACCTGGTCGGCATCCGCGCCCGCCGCCCATCCATGCAACCCGCCGGAACGCCCCATGTCCCTGGCCGAATTCGCCCTCATAGACCGTATCCGCGCCCGCACCCTCGAGCGCGACGACATCCTGCTCGGCATCGGCGATGACGCTGCGCTGCTGCAGCCGCGGGCCAACGAACAGCTGGTGGTCACCGCCGACACGCTCAACAGCGGTGTGCATTTCCCGGTGGAAACCCGGGCCTTCGACATTGGCTGGAAGACCTTGGCGGTCAACCTGTCGGACCTCGCCGCGATGGGCGCGCGCCCGGCGTGGTGCACGCTGGCGCTGTCCCTGCCGGAAGCCTCTGAAGACTGGATCGAGGCCTTCGCCGATGGCTTCTTCGCCCTCGCCGACCAGCATGACATCGCACTGATTGGTGGCGATACCACGCGTGGCCCGCTGTCGCTGTCGGTTACTGCGATGGGACAGGTCGGCCGTGGCCAGGCATTGCGCCGCGACCGCGCGCAGGTGGGCGACGACATCTGGGTCAGTGGCACGCTGGGCGATGCCGCCGGTGCGCTGCGCCTGTGGCAGCAGGGCGCGCTGAACCTGGCCACCGCCACGTTGCTGGCCGACTACGAGAGCCTGCGTCTGCGCCTGCTGCGGCCGACGCCGCGCGTCACCCTCGGCCTGCGCCTGCGTGCGTTCGCGCATGCGGCGGTGGACGTGTCAGACGGCCTGCTGGCCGACCTGGGCCACATCGCCGCACGCAGCAACGTAGCCGCGCATGTGGATGCCGATTCGCTGCCGATCTCGCACGCGCTGCGTGAGCTGCTCGGCCGCGACGATGCACGCGACTGCGCACTGCGCGGTGGCGACGACTACGAACTGTGCTTCACCGCCGCCGCCGACCAGCGCGACGCACTGCACTACCTGGCCGAATCGCTGGACCTGCCGCTCACCCGCATCGGCCGCATTGCCGAAGGGCAAGGCGTGCACGTGGATGGCGAGGCCGCCGACGGCGGCTACCAGCACTTCGCGTGACCCGCAAAGGTCTGCACACGATTCGTATCCTGTAGAGCCGAGTCATGCTCGGCTGCTTCTACGCAATACATGAAAGGTGGGCGCAAGCTCGGCTCTGCATCAGCGACACGGGTCTACCGCTCAACGCGGGCTTCCGCATCGCGAGGTGTGCCGTAGTCATCCAGCCATGTGAATGACACTGACGCTGGGATGACTGCGCCATCCGGCAGTGCATAGCGTACCTGTGCTCCCGGCGCGATCATGTCCACCTCGACGCTGCGGCCGTCGGCAAGCGTCAACGAACTCAGCGACACGTGGTACGCGCTTGGGTTACGCACCTGCAGGCCATCGCCATCGCCGGACCACAGCAGGGCAGCTGCCGCATCGCGCGCATTGCCCGGCAGCCCTGCCGGGCGATGGAACAGTTTCACCCGCGTGCGCACTGCGAACTGAAGCAGGTTGCGGTCTGCGGTTCCGGAAGGCTTGGGCGGTATGTCCAGCAGATTGAAGTAGAACACCGACTCGCGATCCATGGGCACCGGCGGATCCGAGGGGCGCGGTGCATAGGTGATGCGAAATGCCTGGGCATGCTGTGACAGCAGCAGGCGCGGTTCGGCCGGCGTCAGCCGGAAGGGCGTGCGTACATCTTCCGGTCGTGCGTGGCTGTCGCCATCGTCGATCCAGACCTGGGTCATGGCAGGCTGCTCGCCGACGTTGCTCGCTTTCACTGTGACATCGCGGCCCTTGGCGGCATCGTGCACGATGCGGGTTCCCTGCAGTGTCACGGCGGCGTGGCCGGGAAGGGCGAATAGGGCAGCCAGCAACGCGGACAGCCCTGAAAGGGATGAGAATTTCATGCGGCGCCTCGCTGGACGACGACAGCCTGGCGCATCCGGCCAGGCTGCCACGGAAGTCAGTCGTAGAGAACGACGAAGTCACCGGATGCGTTGGCCTGCCCGGCCTGCGCATTCTGTGAGGGCGATGCGTACCAGGCGCTATACGTCAGCTGTCCACTGCCACCGGCGGCAATCGTCAGCCACTGCGTCGGGTCATCACCGATGCGCTGGTGATTGTCGTCCGCGTCATACAGCGCAACCCCTACGTTGCGTGCTGTCGAGGCCGCTGTCAGGGCGAGATTGCCGGTGCTGTCATGCTGCGTACCACCGAAGCGGACGCCAACCTTCTGCGCGGCACCGGAGCCGCTGCAGTCAAGGTTGATGGTGAAGTTCTTCTGGCCTGCACGTGTTGCCGCGTTCACCGAGACAAGATCAACCTTGCCCATCGGCACGGTGATCGCGCCACCGGTCGTGCCGACCGTACAGGTGGACGTTTCCAGCGATCCGGTGATTTCCAGGCGCTCGGCGTGGGCCAGGGAGGGAATCGTCAGGGCCAGGAAGGCCCCGCACAGCAGTTGTGTTTGAAGGGGCATGGACTGTTCTCTCTGCAATGGAATCCTGCACGACAGCGATGTCGTGGGTTGGCGGGAGTCTGTCCGGGTGTCGTCCCCAACGATATGAAGAATGTTGCAAAAGCCCGTCATTGCGGCAATTGCAACTTTCTGCATGGGCGATGGCTCGGCAAGCGCGTACGGTGCGTGTCCCCGCCTTTGCCCCGGTAGATGCCAATGATGTCGCTCTGTCCTGCATACGCTGGCTGCCTCGCCCTGTTGGGAGCGACGGTTGCTTTCAGTGCGAGCGCGACCTGCCGCGCACCGGGGGGCGACGCACAGCTCGATCACGTTTTCGACGTCGCCTTTACCGACCGTGCCGATATCACTCTGGGATTCCATTCTGGAATGCTGACCCTGGTCTGCGACGCAGGTGAAACGCAGATGGAGGAGCTGCTTCAGCTGACCGGAATGAAGTACGTTCGCGACGTGCCCTGGGGAAGCCGTGCCATTGCCGCTTACGAAATGGATTCCACCTCGCCCTTGTTGGCCTTCAGCTACAGCTATGGTGGCTGCGAAATATCCGATCCCGAATGCCCGATCGAGGAGGTCGAGGAAGGTGGCGTTCCGCTGCGCGACGGTGTTCCGAGCCGGTACTCGCTGAATGGAGCAAGAAAGAACGTCACCGTGCAGGTCATCGCGTTCTCACGGGGCGGACCAATGCACGACGTGGCCCGCCGGCCTGCGGGCTCCCTGCGCACGACGTCTGGCGGCACGGGTGGGTTCCATCGTTTCAACCTTGGTTTCCGCTTTCGTGCCCAGACCTGCGCGGTCACTCCGCAGAACGTCGACCTGGATCCGGTGGACGCGGTAACCCTGCAGCGCAACGGCAGCGCGGGCGAGAAGTCGTTCAATGTGCGCGTCAGCTGTGCCGCCTCCGGGCGCCGACTGGTTCTGGAGCTGGTGGACGTTCACGATCCTGCCAGCACGTCAAACACGCTGAAGGCGGCGCCGGGCAGTACCGCCAATGGTGTGGCAGTGCAGATCCTCAGTGGAGGGAATCCTGTGCGGATGAAAGCACCCTGGACCCATGGCGTCGCATCAGGCAGTGCCCTGCCGGTTCCATTCAGTGCGCGCTACCTGCGCACGACCGGGACGCTGCGCACCGGATCGATACGTGGTGAAGCAACGTTGCTGGCAGATTACTACTGAGGTGCGTCGCGCATGAATGGAATGCGGGCATGATCCCTTCCACTACGCCGCGTCCAGGTCTGTGTGCTTCACGGCTTGCATCGGCCATGGCATTCGCTCTGTCGGGACTGGCGTTACCTGCCCACGCGGAGACCGAAACGGGCCTTGAATTCAGTGACGGCTTCCTCGTGGGTGGGCGAACCATCGATATGCGTCGCTATGTGCGCGGCAACCCCATGCCCGCAGGCGACTACCGCGTTGATGTGCTGGTCAACGGCCAGTACCTGCAGACACGCGACATCACCTTCGTAGCGGGCGACGACCCTGACCGGGCGGGTGCCTGCCTGTCTGCGGATCTGCTGCGGGAGCTGGAACTGCAGGCCACCTATCGAATGGCGCTGGAGCGGGCAACGGGTTGTATCGACCTGCCGTCCGTGATCGCGGGGGCAACAGTGACATTCGACAGCGGCACGCTGCAGCTGCTGATCTCCGTGCCGCAGGCTGCACAGGCGAGGGCGGCACGAGGCCTGGTGCCGGTTGAGCTACGTGATCCAGGCATCAACGCCCTGTTCGTGGACTACAGCGCCAGCCATGGCCGTAGTGCAGGCGTCGATCGCAGCCACCTCGGCCTGCGCATGGGTGCGAACATCGGGAGCTGGCGCTTCCGCCATCGCACCGCCTTCAACCATGCGCGGGGGCAGGTGCGCCGTACCACCATCAACAGTTACGCCCAGCGTGACATTCCCGGGTGGAACAGCCAGCTGTTGCTGGGTGAGGGCAACACCAGTGGGCAGCTGTTTGACAGTGTGCCGTTCACGGGGGTGCGTATCGCCAGTGATGAACGGATGCTGCCTGATTCACTGCGCGGATATGCACCGGTGGTACGTGGCATTGCCGACAGCAGCGCAGTGGTGCGCATCGAGCAGGACGGTGTTGTCATCCATGAAGTAAACGTCGCTCCAGGGCCGTTCGCGATAGACGATCTGTATCCCACCAACTTTGGTGGTGACCTGCAGGTGATCGTAATGGAAGCCGATGGCCGGCAGCAGCAGTTCACCGTCAGCTTCTCGGCGGTGCCACAGGCGCTGCGCGCGGGTACGTCCCGCTCAAGCGTGACCGCCGGTGCACTAAGAGGCCGTCACGTCCTGCAGCGGCTGGGCTTCGCCGAGGCCACCCATGCGCATGGACTGAACAATCGACTGACAGCTCTGGGGGGATTGCAGCTGGCTGAAGGATACGGTGCCGGCCTGCTGGGGGTGGCGGTCAACACTCCTGTCGGCGCGCTGGGCATGGACGTCACCCATTCGCGCGCCCGCCAGGCGGACGGGCGGCCCCTGATCGGCAACAGCTACCGGGTGAACTATCAGCGCTACCTGGCAGAAAGTGGCACCAACTTCGGGCTTGCGGCGTATCGTTACAGCACCCGGGGCTTCCTCACGCTGCACGATCTGGCAACGGCCCGCTCGGACGAGTGGCATCCAGTGGGACGTGCGCGCCAGCGCTACCAGCTGAACTTCTCACAGAGGATCGGGGAGCGCAGCAGCCTGCATCTCGACGGCGGCCACGTCGCGTACTGGGACAGCACGCAGCGCCAGAATGATCTGCAGCTGAGCTTCAATACCGTTGCGGGGAAGGTCAACTACGGCGTATCCGTCATGCGTTTCCGGCAGGGAAACGGTCGTCAGGACACCCGCTACGACCTCACGGTCAGTCTGCCCTTGGGATCCCACGGCAGCACGCAGCGGACCAGCACCCGCGTGGGTCGCTCTGACGGTGGAGGCCAGGCCCAGCTGAGCCTGACAGGTGCGGTGGGAGAGCGTCGCGCGCTCAACTATTCACTGTCTGGAGAGCAGCGGGCGGGCGGGGTACGCAGCAGCACTGCATTCGCCGATTATCAAGGCCGCTACGCACATCTCAGCGCGGGCTTCACCCGAGCCGGGCATTTCAGCAGTCACACGCTGGGGGCCGCTGGCAGCATCGCCTTGCACCGTGGTGGGATCACCCTGGGGCAGCCAGTGGGAGAGGGATTTGCGCTGGTGCAGGCACCCGGCGCGCACGGCGCCCGCATCGGAGCCGGTGCTGATCTCCGTGTTGATCGCCGTGGCTATGCGCTGCTGCCGCACATCAGCCCTTACCGCTGGAACCGCATTGATCTTGACCCGTCCGGTTTGCCGCTGGAAGTGGAACTCCTACAGACCTCCCGGCGCATCGCGCCGACGGCGGGCAGCATCGTACGTGTTCCGTTCGAAGTGCGACGCGAGCGCTCCTTGTTCATCGATGCGACGGACGCGCTTGGGCAGCCGTTGTCGTTTGCCGCGCGCGTGCAGGAGGAGAACGGCACGCCGCGCGGAGCCGTTGGGCAGGGGGGCGTGATTCATCTGCGCGGTGCCCAGGATGAAGGAGCATTGATCGTCGATGCCGATGGCCCCAGCCGCTGTCGACTGCTGTACCGCATGCCCGCCAAGCCTGACGCCTATGGCCTGTCCTGGACCCAGGCGCTGTGCACGCCAATGGGCGACGCCGGGTTGCGGGTAGAGACCGCGATTCCAGGTCCTGACATTCAATCTTCGCTTGCTCCAGGAGAATCTCCATGATCGATCAGTACCGTCATCTGCCGGCCATGCTTGCATTGCTGATGGCCGCATCGCCGGCCAGCAGCCAGACACTTTCCATCAGTGGCCGAGTGTTGCCGGGTACCTGTGCGCTGGCCACCCCCGCCATCACGCTCGACAGCGTCAAGGCCGATGCACTCAATGTGGGCAACAACAATCTCAAGACCAGCAATCTGAATTTCACCGGATGCATCGGCGTCACCAAGGCACTGCTTTCCTTTGATGGGACCGCTGCGGAGGGCGATGCCCTGCGGTGGAAAAACACGGCGACGAGCGAGCCCGCCAAGGGCCTTTCCATTGTGCTGCTGGCAGGCGCGAGCGGATCGACACCTCTGAAGAAGGGAGACAAGGACATTCCTGTCATAGTGACTGGAGCGACGGCCAGCTACACGCTGCGTGCGGGCTACTACCTGCCCTCCACCAGTGGTATCAACGCGGGCTCGGTGCAGACCGAGATCACCATCACAGCAACCTACCAGTAGTCTTCATCCAGTCGCTGCATGGGGAAGAACTCAGGTTCCAATGAGCTTGCCATTGCGAATGGATGCTTCACCTCCATGCCGGATGACGTGCGCGTACGGCAATGACGAACTATCTCGCCTTGCCGATGTGCCGGCGAGGGGGGAATGGTCGTCAGTCGACTGGGGTACACCGCGCGGAGAAGCAGATGGCAGGATCGAAGTCTTGACTGTATCTGAACGAAGGCCCCATCTGTCGTGATTGTCCATTGAGTGACTGTGCAGCCGGTGGCGATGCTGCCGGATCGCTCGCTACTGACCACGCGCATGTCCCCTCCCGAACGTTCCCACAACGCCGCCATCGATGGCCTGCGTGCACTGGCGGTGCTGGCCGTCGTGGTCTTCCACACCAATGCGGCGTGGTTGCCCGGCGGTTTCACCGGCGTGGATCTGTTCTTCGTGGTGTCCGGCTTCGTGATCAGCCAGTCGCTGGCCTCGCGCGCCAATGCGTCGCTGGGCGCAATGCTGCTTGATTTCTACCGGCGCCGCGTGCTGCGCTTGTTGCCGGCGCTGCTGGTGATGCTGATGGCGACCTTTGTGCTGTCGGCGCTGTTCATTCCCCGCGCGTGGCGCAACGAGCAGTTCGACCAGACCGGCTGGGCCGCGCTGATCGGCTTCAGCAACATCGTGCTGGCGGGTCAGCAGGACGATTACTTCTCACCCGGCGTGGAACTGAACCCTTTCCTGCACACCTGGACGCTGGGCGTGGAGGAGCAGTTCTACCTGGTCTTCCCGCTGCTGTTCTTCGTGTGGTTGCGTGGGCGTGAGCGCTGGCCATGGTCGCGTTGGCTCTTGCCGGTGTTGACCCTGCTGTCGCTGGCGTGGGCAGGCTGGCAGGCGCAAACGGCACCGGCGGCGGCGTTCTATCTGCTGCCCGCACGGTTCTGGGAGTTGGCCGCGGGCGCGCTGCTGTACCAGTGGATGCGCACGCGCACGCCGGGCCAGAACGGGGATGCGGTTGCCGTGGCCGGTCTGGCGCTGCTGGGTGCAGGCGTGGTGATTGCACCGCAGCTGGCGATGCCGGTTCCGGGCGTGCTGGCTACCGTGGCTGGCACGTTGATGCTGCTGGCGAGTGTGTCGGCGCCGGGTACATCGCGCATCGGCCGCGCATTGGGGTGCGCGCCGCTGGCGTATCTGGGCAGGCTGTCCTATTCGCTGTACCTGTGGCATTGGCCGCTGCTGGTGCTGCTGCGCTGGACCTGCGGCCTGCACGGTGCTGCGCTGTGGCTGTATCCGGTACTGCTGCTGGCGGTGTCGGCCGCGTCCTACCACTTCATCGAGCGCCCGCTGCGCAGTGCGGCGCCGCTGCTGCGGCTGGCACCGGCCAAGGTGCTGGCGATGGGGCTGCCAGTGGTCGCGCTATGCGGCGCAGGCGCGTGGGCTACGGTGGAATACCACGAGCAGATCTCGCTCAGCGTTACCCGCGATGGCTACGCATGGCAGGCGCGTCGCTATCCCGCATGGCGGTCGCTGGAGCCGGTGAGCGCGCCGGCGCTCGAAGGGCGGCGCCTGTTCGTGGTGGGGGATTCGCATGCGGCGGCCTACCGCACCATGACCAGCATGGTCGCGCGCCAGACCGGCATGGAGATGCGCCAGGATGACCGCGGTGGTTGCAGCTTCGTCAATCTACTGCGGGCCAGCCCGGCCGACTGTCGGGACTTCATTGAAAACGCATTGTCGAATATCGAGCGTGAGGCGCGTCCGGGTGACATCGTGCTGCTGGCAGCATTGCGCATGCCGGAGCTGCGTGGGTTCGATTGGCAGCGCCAGGATGCACAACAGATCTATCAACAGCTGTTGGACGAGCGCACCCCGGCCCATGCACAGGCCGCGCGTGACGAGGCTGATCGTGTTCTTGGGCGTTTGCAGAAGCTGGCCGTGCACGTGGTTGTGGATGCACCGCTGCCGTTGTTCAAGGCCGGGGCCTACCGTTGTTCGGATTGGTTCAACCGCCGCAATCCTGCCTGTGCCGGTGGCCTGAGCATGCCGCGTGCCGATCTGGAAAGGCTGCGCGCGCCGCAGATGGCGTTGCTGGCCGAGCTGGCGGCGCGCTATCCATGGCTCACGGTGTGGGACCCGCTACCGTTGCTGTGCGGGCCGCAGACCTGCTCGGCGGTGGAAGAGGGTGAACCGCTGTTCTTCGACAATGATCACCTGAGTGGGCATGGCAACCGCGTGCTGCTGCCCAGCTTCCGGCAGACGCTGATCGATAGTGCAAGCGACAAGTCCTTGTAGAGCCGAGCCCACGCTCGGCTTGCCACGCGCAGCGCGGGCTTGATCGGGACCGGGTCGACGAGCAGCCGAGCATGGGCTCGGCCCTAAAGGAGTGCACGCGGCCTATGCCAGCGGCAGCACCTTGCCTGGATTGAGGATGCCGTCCGGGTCCAGCGCGGCCTTGATCGCGCGCATCGTCGCCAGCGTGGCCGGGCTGAACGCCTGGGCCATGAAATCGCGCTTGGCCAACCCAATGCCATGCTCGCCGGACAGCGTGCCGCCCAGTGACAGCGTCAGTTCGAAGATCTTCGGCAGTGCGGCATGCGCGCGTGCGTTCTCGTCGGCGTCGTCCGGGTGGTAAAGAATGTTGACGTGCAGGTTGCCGTTGCCAGCGTGACCGAAGGTGACGATGGTCAGCGTGTAGTCGCGCGCCAATGCCTGTACACCGGCCACCAGTTCCGGAATGCGCGACACTGGCACCACCACGTCTTCATTGATCTTGCCGGGCGCGACCGTCCGCAGTGCCGGCGACAGCGCCTTGCGCGCCGCCCACAGCTGGTCGCGCGCGCGGCCTTCCATCGCCACGTCCAGCTCGATCATGCCGTCGCCTTCGGCGGCGCTGGCCAATGCCTGCAACAGATAGGGCAGGGTGTCGTGGTCACCATCGGCCTCGACCAGCAGCATCGCACCGGCCTCCGGAACATCGGCGCCATTGAGCCGCAGCAGCTCCAGGCTGCGTGCGTCCATGAATTCCAGGCGGGTGGGTACCACCGGCTGCGACATCAACCGCGACACGGCGGCTGCGGCGGCATCCGCATCGCGGTACAACACGCGCAGCCCGGCCTGGCTGACCGGCAGCGGAGTGAGCTTGAGGGTGGCTTCCACGATCAGCGCCAGCGTGCCTTCGCTGCCCACCAGCAGGTGGGTGAGGTCGTAGCCGGTGGAATCCTTGGTGTAGGCACCACCGCAGCGGATCACCTCGCCGGTGCCGGTGACGGCGACCAGACCGAGTACGTTGTCGCGGCTGGTGCCGTACTTCACCGCGCGCGGGCCACCGGCGTTGCAGGCCAGGTTGCCACCCACGCTGCAGATCTCCGCGCTGGATGGGTCCGGCGCCCAGAACAGGCCATGTGGCGCCAGCGCCTGCTGCAGCGTTCCATTGAGCACGCCGGGCTGCACCACGGCGCAGCGATCACCGGCACGGATCTCCACGATGCGGTCCATGCGGGTGAACGACAACACGATGCTGCCCGGCAACGGCACGGCTGCACCGGTGGTGCCGGTGCCGGCGCCGCGCGCGACCAGCGCTACGCCATGCACGCGACAGGCACGCACCAGTGCCTGCACCTGTTCGACGCTGGCGGGCAGCGCGACGGCAGCGGGGCGCTGGTGGCGCCACGAGTTGTCCTGCGCGTTCGCCTCCAGCGCGTTGTCATCCATGCGCCAGCCTTCCGCTCCCAGCAGGGCAGACAGTTCGGCAATCAATGTGGCGGGCAGGGCAGTACTCATGACAGATCTCGTGGGGCAGCAGGAGCGGGTTGGATCAGTTTCCAGGCAACAACGGCGCCGGCCAGCGGCAGCCAGACCCAGCGCAGTTCAGAGAGCAGGGTGGCGATGCCGCGCGCGCTGAAGAACTGCGGGGCAAACGGTGAAACGCGGATCGGCCGCCACGGGGCGAAGAAGCGCTGTTCGCTCCACGGCCAGGCCAGGGCAACGCCAAGGCCGCCGGAGGTCATGGCGTCGAGCAGGGGATGGCTGGCCGCGCAGATGAAGACGAACACGGTGGCTTGCATGGTCGATGCCACCGTTGGCCGCGCCTTGGGAGGTGCCAACCTGGGTTGGCACAATGCAGACCACAACGCCGCCAATGCGGCCAACACGCCGGCAAACAGCAGCGAATGGCTGGCGCCGCGATGGCCGAACGCATCGGCGTAGGGAATGTGCAGCGCGAAGGCCAGTACATCGGCATCGGGCAGCATCGCTGCAATCACGCCGGCCGCCAGCAGGCGCGGCGGGATGCGGCCGCGATCAGCGGCGCACCACAGCGCCAGCGGCACAGCAGCATGGGTGATGATCGAAGGCATCAGTCACGCACCGTGGTCGTGCCGGCCTGGCTGCGCTCTGGCAGGTGCCAACCTTGGTTGGCACAGAAGCGCCGACCAAGGTCGGCCTCTACCAGAGCGGACGGTACCCATCAGCAGTCATCCAGCCGGAATGCATCACGCAGCCACCGCAGCTGCGGCGGCTCGCCGGTGGCGTCGACCACATCAAAACGGCAGGGTGCATTGGCCAGCGCCGGGTTGTCCTGCAGGTACAGCTGCGCGGCGTGCGCCAGGCGTCGGCACTTGCGCACATCCACCGAAGCGGCACCGCCACCGAAATCCGATCGCGCGCGATAGCGCACTTCCACGAACACCACGGTGCCGGCATCGTCCATCACAAGGTCCAGTTCACCGCCGCGATAGCGCACGTTGCGCGCACGCGGCTGCAGTCCCGCCTGTTGCAGATGCTGCTCGGCGGCGGCTTCCACCGCCGAGCCCCGTTGGCTGCGCTCAGCGACCACCGACGATCGGCATCGGCCGGCCGCCATTGAAGGTGGACCAGGCCGGCTGGCGCAGGATGTTGCCGTTGCTGTCCAGGAACAGGGTGCCGGTGGCACCGTCCAGGCCACCTTCGTTGGACAGCTTGTCCAGGTAGGCGGTGATCTTCCAGGCATCGGCGCCGAAGGCGAACAGGCGGCCGGCCGCACCGCGTGCGCTGGGCAGGGTGCTGGCGACCTGGCTGGCCGACGGCAGGCCCGACACGCTGCGCACGTTCCAGGCTTCGTTCGGGTAGACGATGCCGTCCAGCGCCACGTCTTCTTCCACCTTGCCGCTGCCGACGGTCAGCTGCGAGGTGCCGACGCGGGTGGCGCCACCGGCACCGGCCAGCGCCAGCTGCGGCGCCAGCAGGCGAGCCTGCGGGGCGCGCACGGCGAGGAACACGGCATCGACCTGGCCGGCATTGCGCACCTGCGCACCGACATCGCCAACCGCATCGCTGACGCCGACCGTGGCCACCACCTGGCCGCCGCGCTGGGCGAAGCGCTGGGCGAAGGCGGCGGCGGCACGGCGGCCGGTATCGTCGGCGCTGTTGATCACCAGCGCCTTGCCGCGCTCGCGGCCACGCAGGTATTCGGCGGCGACGATGCCGTCGTCTTCCGGTGCCAGCGAGAAACCGGCGCTGCCGGCCGGCGGCGCATCCTTGCCACGGTTCAGTGCCAGCACCGGCACCTGCAGCTGCTGGCGGCCGTACACCGCGTCCACTTCGTCGCGGCCCAGCGGGCCGACCACGAAGTCGGCGCCGGAGGCGACGGCCTTGTCATACGCGGCCAGCGCACCGGCCGGGGTACCGGCGGTGTCGATGAAGTTGATGTCCGGGCGGCGGCGGGTCTCGCCGTAGTAGGCGGCGAGCAGGCCATCGCGCACCGGCTGTGCGGCGGTGGCCAGGCGGCCACTGAGCGGCAGCAGCACGGCCAGCTTGGCCGGCGGGCGGTAACCGTCGCTCATCGCCGGCGGGCGCTTGCTGGTATCGAACTGGGTGGCGCCATCACGGTCGAACGGGCGCGGCAGCGGCAGGCCGCGTGCGATCAGCGCACGGCCAGCGAAGTTGTACAACGGGTCATTGGCCGGCAGGGCGGCGGCACGGCTGCGCAGGGTAGCGTCGTCGAGCGTGCCGAGCAGGCCGGCAATGGCGGCCTGGTTCTCGCTGCGGGCGCTGCCGGTCAGGCTGGCGTGCGCGCGGGCGCGCTCGGCGGCGGCGCCGAAGCTGTCGCCGGTGCCCTGCAGGGCATTCGCGCGTGCCACATGCCAGCGCGTGCGCAGCGCCGGAAGTACGTTGTCGCCGCTGTCCTTCAGCAGTGCCAGCGCCTGCGCCGGCTGCTTGTCGGCCAGTGCCAGCTCGGCGCCGGTCAGCTGGTAGCGCTGCAGGCTGGCGCCGGTCAGCTGGCGGGCGGTGAGCTGGCCCAGCAGGCTGCGCGCGCGGGCGCTGTCGCCGGCCAGGTTCCAGGCCCAGGCCGCATCGGCCAGGGCATTGGCGCGGGCACCGCCACGCAGGGTGGCGGCCAGGCCTTCCAGCTGCAGTGCGGCGTCGCGCGGCTTGCCCTGTTCGATCAGCGCCAGCGCCTGGCTCTGGGCCGGCGATTCGGGCGCGCTGGTCAGGCTGGTGGTGGCACAGCCGGCCAGCAGCATCAGCGACAACGACAGGGCGGAGATCCGTGCGGCGGGCTTGTTCATGATCGGGTCCATGCGATGAGGGCAGCGGCCTTGGCCGGGTACACGCTACGATTCTACCCTTGCCCCGTGAGTACCGCTGAAATGAGTGTCCCAACCCTGTACGTCGTCGCCACCCCGATCGGCAACCTGGCCGATCTGAGCCCGCGCGCGCAGGAGGTACTGCGCTCGGTGGCGGCCATCTGTGCCGAGGACACCCGCCGCAGCGGCCAGCTGCTGTCCCATTTCGGCATCCAGCAGCCGCTGGTGGCCCTGCATGAACACAATGAAGAGGCCCTGTCGCAACGCCTGGTCTCGCGCCTGCAGGCGGGCGAATCGCTGGCGCTGGTCAGCGATGCGGGCACCCCGCTGGTCAGCGACCCTGGCTTCCGCCTGGTGCGTGCTGCCCGTGCGGCCGGCATCAAGGTCAGCCCGATTCCCGGTGCCTGCGCCGCCATTGCCGCGCTGAGCGTGGCGGGCCTGCCCAGCGACCGCTTCAGTTTCGAGGGCTTCCTGCCGGCCAAGGCCAGTGGCCGTCGCGACCGTCTGCAGGCGCTGGCCGGCGAAGTGCGCACGATGGTGTTCTACGAATCCTCGCACCGCATCGCCGAATCGCTGGCCGACATGGCGGCGATCTTCGGCGGCGAGCGCCCGGCAGTGCTGGCACGCGAGCTGACCAAGCTGTTCGAGACCGTGCTCGATGGTGATCTGGCGGGACTGCTGGCCAAGGTGGAAGCCGACGACAACCAGCGCAAGGGCGAGTTCGTGGTGATGGTGCAGGGCGCCGGCGATGATGAGGAAGCGCAACTGGCGCATGGCCGCCGGGTGTACGCCAAGCTGAGCGAGCATCTGCCGCCGTCGACTGCAGCGAAGCTGGCGGCCGAGCTGACCGGTGCGCCGCGCAAGGCGTTGTACGGCAGTTGATGGATCGTGCGGACCAAGGTCCGCACCCACCAGATCGGAATCTGCACCCACCAGGGCAGCGACATCGGTAGATCCACGCCATGCGTGGATGGATGAACCGCACGTCGCGATCAACGCGGCAGGAACCACCCACGTGCGCTAGAATGCGCGCTGGCGGAGCCGGCCAGACAGTCGCGTCATCCCTTCGGGGGTGCCGAGGAAAGTCCGGGCTCCATAGGGCAAGGTGCCAGGTAACGCCTGGGCGGCGCAAGCCGACGGAAAGTGCAACAGAAAGATACCGCCTACGTCTTCTTCGGAAGGCCGGTAAGGGTGAAATGGTGCGGTAAGAGCGCACCGCGAGTCTGGCAACAGACCGGCACGGCAAACCCCACCTGGAGCAAGACCAAATAGGGATCCTTTGGCGCGGCCCGCGTTGGATCCGGGTAGGTTGCTTGAGCGTTGCGGTGACGTAACGCCTAGAGGAATGACTGTCCACGACAGAACCCGGCTTATCGGCCGGCTCCGCCTCTTTCTTCCATCCACGCATGGCGTGGATCTACTGATGCCGATGTGTGGCGTGGATTTGCCGACGTCCATGTGTGGCGTCGGTGCGCCAGCGTTACGGGGTCGGATCCCTTTCCTGCGGAAAGGGATCCGACCCCTTTTCCGATCAGCGGTACTGCCCGGCGGAAATGAACTGCTCGAACCGTTCGCACCACACCACGACGGTGGTGTAGTCGTCCACGTTGATGCTTTCGGGCACGTCCACCAGGAAGCGGTTGAAGGTCTTTACCTCGCCGATGCGCTGGGCCTGCGCCTTGGTCTTCAGGAAATCGGCCTTGTTGTCGACGAAGTCGCGGACCAGGTAGACCTTGTAGTCCGGCCCCGGGCCCATCTTGCCGTCGAAGGCGACCTGGCGCGGGCTGACGCTGACCTTGCCTTCGGCCCAGTGCACCGCGTCGCTGCCCTTGAGGTGGCGACGGAAGGTGGTGTGGTAGCGGGCTTCGGCCATGGCGGCCTGCACCTGTGTGACCGGCGGGTCGTCGGGGGCGATCAGGATCGGCAGCAGGTAGATGCCCAGGCCGAAGCCCAGGCCGAGGGCGAGCAGATGGGTTGAGGCAAGTACAAGAACACGGCGCATCGATGACTCCCTGTGGATCGGTGGGGCGCGCGGCCGGACCGCGCCGGGTCATCGTGTGGCGTGTGTGCAGACATTTATAGACACAGAAAACAGGTACAGGGTCAGAAATCGACCTGGCTCTGGCCAAGTGCGACGCCCTGTGGGCCGAAGCGGCGCTCGTGGATCTGGCCGTGGCCATGGGCGTCGATCAGCAGCACGGTGCTGGCGCGGGTGCCGTAGTCGTCGCCACGGATGAAGGCCGGGCTCAGCCAGCGCTCGCGCTCCAGGCCAATGCCGGTGTCGGGCAGGTCGCTGTCGGCCGGGCGGTGTTCGTCGGCGAGGGCGTTCCAGAGCGGGGTCAGATCCCTTTCCCCTTGGGAAGGGGATCTGACCCCGTCTTCCTGCAGCCACGCGGAAAGCGCAGCCATCAGCCGCCGGGTCTTCGGCCACGGCGCGTCCAGCGCGCCGTTGGACATGCCGTGCACGCCGGGGCCCAGGCTCTGGCGTTCGGCCGGGTGGTTGCCCAGGTACTCCAGGCCGTCGCCATCGGCCAACAGCAGGTTGAAGGGCGCATATGCGCCCGCCACGGTGGCCAGCCGGTCGATATGCACGGCAGCCGGGTCGCGGCCGCGCAGGAAGTCGGCCACCAGTGCACCGCGGGACGGGCCGGTCTGTGCGGCCAGCGGATCACGGACATTGGTGACCACGGCCATGCGGCCGCCGGCACCGACCCCGGCCCAGCCACCGCCGGAGCGCAGGTCGCGCCCCCCGATGACGGAGGTCTCATCTTGCCAGGGGGCCAGCGCCGCGGTCGGGCGGGCGTGGAACTCATCACGGTTGCCGGTCATCACCAGCCGCCAGCGCGGGTGGTGCATCCAGCCAAGAGCGAGCAGGCACATGGCCTCATTGTGCATCGTTTGCGCAGTCCGGCGGCGTTTCCGGCCGGTTCCGGATGAATGCGCGGGCGATGTTTCACGCGCTGTCCACAGCCCTGAACTTCCGTTCAATCTCAAAAATTGAGACGGATCAGCAACTTGTGGATAAGCCTTGAACAATTCTCTAAAGGTTGTTGCAAGCCATTGATGCGGCTGGCGATTTCCCCGCTGAAAAGTTGTTGACAACCCTTCGGCCGCTGCTAAGGTGGGCATCAGAGGGAAATCCGGGTGTTTTGTGGGTTTTCGTGGTTCAATGTTTCACCGGGCGAAGGATAGGTGCACGCGTCGTGTTCCAGGGCGAGACGGCCATCACAGTTGACGATAAAGGGCGCATGGCGGTTCCCACCGCTTACCGCGACCTCGTCGCGCGCGCCAGCAACAACCGTCTCGTGCTGACCTACAACCCGTTCGAAGCCGGCTGCCTGTGGCTGTACGCAGAGTCGGAATGGGAGCGGGTCCGCGACGACGTCATGTCCAAGCCCAACACCCAGCGCGTCGTGCGCCTGTTGCAGCAGAAGCTGGTCGGCTCGGCCGCCCATCTGGAGCTGGACGGCAACGGTCGCATCAGCATCCCCGCCAGCCACCGCGGTGCGGTGGGCATTGAGAAGAAGGCGGTATTGCTCGGTATGGGCGACAAGTTCGAATTGTGGAGCGAGCAGGCGCATCGGGCCCTGATCCAGCAGACGTTGTCTGACGAGGATCTGGGTGATGGGTTGCTCGACCTGAAGTTGTGAGCCGGGGTGCCCGGATGCGCCCAGAAGCGCAGGCCGGTCACCTTCCGGTGTCGCAGTCGCCGGCGGTGCACCTGCCGGTCCTGTACACCCAGGTCATCGAAGGCCTGAGGGTGATCGAAAACGGACGTTATCTGGATGGCACGTTCGGTCGTGGCGGTCATGCACGTGGCGTGCTCACCCAGCTCGGTCCCGAGGGGCGCCTGCTGGTCATGGACAAGGATCCGGAAGCCATCGCCGTTGCCGAGCGCGATTTCGCGCCGGACCCGCGCGTGTCCATCTTCCGTGGCAGCTTCGCCCAGCTGCTGCAGTGGGATGCGACGGCCGAAGGCCTGGACGGCGTGCTGTTCGACCTGGGTGTGTCGTCGCCGCAGCTGGACGTGGCAGAGCGTGGCTTCAGCTTCGGCAAGGACGGCCCGCTGGACATGCGCATGGACCCGGACAGTGGTGAAAGCGCCGCGCAGTGGATCAACCGCGTGGAAGACCGCGAGATTGCCGACGTGCTGTGGACCTATGGCGAAGAACGCCAGAGCCGCCGCATCGCGCGTGCCATCGTGGCGCGCCGCGAGAAGCAGCCGTTCACCCGCACCGCCGAACTGGCCGAGCTGATCGCCTCGGTGATGCCGCGTGGCAAGGACAAGATCCACCCGGCCACGCGCAGCTTCCAGGCCATCCGCATCCACATCAACCGCGAGCTGGCCGATCTGGAAGCCGGCCTCGATGCGGCCGTGGAACGGCTCAAGCCCGGTGGCCGGCTGGCGGTGATCAGCTTCCATTCGCTGGAGGACCGCATCGTCAAGCAGTACATGAACCGCCTGGCCAAGGCGCCGCCGGCCAACCGCCGCCTGCCCGAGGCGGTCGCGTTCGTGCCGACGCTGGACCTGATCGGCGGTGCCATCAAGGCCACCGACGAGGAACTGGCCGCCAACCCGCGCGCCCGCAGCGCCGTGCTGCGCGTGGCCCAGAAGCGGGAGGCCGACGCATGAGCCGGCTGCTGCTGATCATCCTGTTGGCCTCGACCGTGGCCTCGGCGATCGGCGTCGTGTTCGTGCGTCACCGTCATCGGCAGACGTTCATCGAGCTGTCGCGCGCCGAACGCAAGCGCGATGACATCAACCTGGAATTCGGCCGCCTGCAGCTGGAACAGGCCACGCTGGCTGAAGCCAACCGTGTCGATCGCATCGCCCGCGAAAAGCTCGGCATGAAGTTCCCCGAAGCCGGGGACATCGTGGTGGTGCGGCCATGAGCAAGACCGGCCGCAACCGCCCGCGCAACGCCTTCAACCTGCGCCAGCGCCTGCGCTGGGTCGCGCTGGCGCTCGGCCTGTGCTCGGTGTCGCTGGTCGGTCGTGCCGCCTACGTGCAGATCATCAACAGCGACTTCTACCAGCGCCAGGGCGAGGCCCGCTACCTGCGCGAGCTGCCGATCAAGACCTCGCGCGGCATGATCACCGACCGCAACGGCGAGCCGCTGGCAGTGTCCACGCCGGTCGCCTCGATCTGGGTCAACCCGCAGGACCTGCTGCGCTCGCCCGAGCGCATCCCGGAGCTGGCCCAGGCGGTCGGCATGTCGGTGGACGAGCTGAGCAGCCGCCTGTCGCAGAAGTCGGACAAGGAATTCATGTACCTGCGCCGCCGGATCAATCCGGACGAGGCAGAAAAGGTGGTCGCGCTGAAGATTCCGGGCGTGGCCGCGCAGCGCGAGTTCCGCCGCTTCTACCCGCAGGGTGAGGCGATGGCGCACGTGCTGGGCTTCACCAACATCGACGACCGCGGCCAGGAAGGCCTGGAGCTGGCGTTCGACGAATGGCTGCGCGGCAAGGCCGGCGCCAAGCGGGTGATCCGCAACCGCAAGGGCGAGACCGTCGAAAGCGATCTGCTGCGCGCCGCCGAACCGGGTAAGGACCTGACCCTCAGCATCGACCGCCGCATCCAGTACCTGGCCTTCAAGGAACTGCGCAACGCGCTGGTGGCCAACAAGGCAGCTGGCGGTTCGATGGTGATCATGGACGTGACCACCGGCGAGATCCTGGCCATGGTCAACCTGCCGACCTACAACCCGAATTCGCTGACCGGCGCGCTGCCCGATGCGCGCCGCAACCGTGCAGTGACCGACCTGGTCGAGCCGGGTTCGACGATGAAGCCGTTGACCATCGCCACCGCGCTGCAGGCCGGCGCGGTGACCAAGGACACCATCATCGATACCAACCCGGGTTACATGCAGGTAGCCCGCTTCACCATCCGCGACGTGCCGCGCAACAACGGCGTGCTGAACGTGACCGGCGTGATCACCCGCAGTTCCAACATCGGCGCGGCCAAGGTTGCGGCAAAGATGCCGGACCAGGTGTTCTATGACGGCGTGCGCCGCTTCGGCTACGGCTCGGTGCCGCACAGCGGCTTCCCGGGTGAATCCGGTGGCGTGGTGCGGCGCCCGGCCAACTGGGACGGTGCCACCAAGACCACCATGTCCTACGGCTACGGCCTGAACGTGACGCCGCTGCAGATCGCCACCGCCTACTCGGCGCTGGCCAATGGCGGCAAGTTGATCGCGCCGACCTTCGTCAAGGGCCAGCGCAACGAAGCGCATCAGATCATCGACGAGAACGTCGCCAGGCAGGTGGTGGCGATGATGGAAACGGTGGTTACCCAGGGCGGCGCCAAGCAGGCAGCGGTGCTGGGTTACCGCGTGGCCGGCAAGACCGGTACCGCGCGCAAGACCGGCCCCGGCGGTTACGAGCGCGGCCATTACAACGCGCTGTTCGCCGGCGTGGTGCCGGCCACCAACCCGCGCTTCGCCACCGTCATCGTCATCAACGACCCGCAGGCCGGCAAGTTCTACGGCGGCCTGGTGTCGGCGCCGGTCTACCACAACGTGATGGAAGGCACCCTGCGCCTGATGGACGTGCCGCTGGACGACCTGCAGTCGTGGCTGGCCGCACAACAGTCCGGCAAGGTCGGCCACTCGGCCTCGATCCTGCCCGCGCCGCCGGCCGAGGCCGCGCTGCCGGCCGATGCCGCCGCTGAATTCGATGCTGCGCTGCCCAGCGCGCATGCCCAGACGCCGCCCGCTACGGGAGGCACGCAATGAGTCCTTCGATGTTGCTTTCGCAGTTGCTTCCGGACGTGGCCCTGGCGGGCCATGATCCCGTTCTGACCGGCCTGGTGCTGGACAGCCGCGCCGTGCGCCCCGGCAATGCCTTCGTCGCCATCGCCGGTTTCGGTGCGCATGGCCTGGGCTTTGTCGAGCAGGCCCGTGCGGCCGGTGCTGGCGTCATCCTGTTCGAACCGCCGGCGCCTGCCGAGCTGCCGGCCCCGGCCGATGCGATTGCGGTGCCGGGCCTGCGCGCGCGCATGGGCGCGATGGCCGACCAGTTCCATGGCGCACCGTCGCGGGCGATGGCGATGGTTGGCGTGACCGGCACCAACGGCAAGACCTCCACCGTGCAGCTGCTGGCCCAGGCCTGGCACCTGCTCGGTACGCCCAGTGGCAGTATCGGCACGCTGGGCGCCGGACTTTATGGTGCGGTTGAACCGACGGGCTTCACCACGCCGCTGGTGCTGCAGATGCATGCGCTGCTGGCGCAGCTGCGCGACGCTGGTGCGCGCGCGGTGGCGATGGAAGTCAGCTCGCACGCGCTGGACCAGGGCCGCGTGGATGCCGTGCACTACGACGTGGCGGTGTTCACCAACCTCACCCGCGACCATCTGGATTACCACGGCGACATGGCCAGCTACGGCGCGGCCAAGGCGCGGCTGTTCCATCGCCCGGGCCTGAAGGCGGCGGTGATCAACCTGGACGACGCCTTCGGTCGCCAGCTGTTCGCCGGCCTGCCGGCGGGCGTGCAGCCGATCGGCCTGAGCTCGCGCGGTGCCACCGATGCCAGCGTGCGCGCCGAAGCGCTGCAGCTGGATGGCCGTGGCATCGCCTTCGAACTGGTCATCGACGGCCAGCGCGCTGCGGTGCAGTCGCCGCTGCTGGGCCGTTTCAACGTGGACAACCTGCTGGCGGTGACCGGTACCCTGCATGCGCAGGGCCAGCCGCTGCCGCGCATCGCCGAGGTGCTGTCGGCGCTGCAGCCGATCCGTGGCCGCATGAACCGCCTCGGCGGCGAAGACGGCCTGCCGACCGTGGTGGTCGATTACGCACATACCCCGGACGCGCTGGAACAGGCGCTGGACAGCCTGCACGGCCATCTGCAGGGCACGCTGTTCTGCGTGTTCGGCTGCGGTGGCGAGCGTGATACCGGCAAGCGTCCGCAGATGGCCGCGATCGCCGAGCGCCTGGCCAACCAGGTCATCGTCACCGACGACAACCCGCGTGGCGAGGACGGCGACGTGATCGTGGCCGACATCCTGGCCGGCTTCCAGAACGCCGATGCCGTGACCGTGCAGCGCAGCCGCGCGCGTGCGATCGGCCTGGCGGTGAAGCGTGCCGGTGCCGGCGACATCATCCTGATCGCCGGCAAGGGCCACGAGCCGTACCAGGAAGTGAACGGCGTGCGCCATGACTTCGACGACACCGAAGTGGCGGCAGCTGCCCTGGCGGCCAAGGCCGGTGTTCTAGCCGCACAGGCCGGGGAGGGCGCCGCATGAAGCGCACCCTGCTTTCGCTGATCGCACATTGGGCTGGCGGCGAGATCCACGGCGACGACGTGGCGATCGATGCGGTCAGCCATGACACCCGCAACCTTGGCCCGGGCAGCCTGTACGTGGCGCTGCGTGGCGAACGTTTCGATGGCCATGATTTCGCTGCCGACGCGCTGGCGCGTGGTGCCAGCGCGTTGCTGGTCGAGCGCCTGCTGCCGATCGAACTGCCGCAGGTGCTGGTGGCCGACAGCGAGCTGGCGCTGGCGAAGATCGCCACCGGCATGCAGCGTGACCGCGGCACCGAGGTGTTCGCGATCACCGGCAGCAACGGCAAGACCAGCGTGAAGAGCCTGCTGCTGTCGATCCTGCAGCAGGTGGCACAGCACGCGCACAAGGTGGTCTACGCCAACCCGGGCAACCGCAACAACGAGATCGGCCTGCCGCTGGCGGTGATCGATGCGCCGGAAGATGCCGACTTCGCCGTCTACGAGATGGGCGCCGGCAAGCCGGGCGACATCGCCTACCTGACCGACATCGCCCGCCCGCGCTATGCGCTGGTCAACAACATCGCCCCGGCACACCTGGAACGCATGGGCAGCCTGCTCGGCGTGGCGGTGACCAAGGGCGCGATCTATGCCGCACTGCCGGCCGATGGCGTGGCGGTGATCAACGCCGACGATGCCTACGGCCGCTGGTTCGAACAGCATTTCGTCGGCACCCCGCCGCGTTGCCGCGTGCTGCGCTACGGCCTGGAACATACCGCCGACGTGACCGCGCGCGACATCCGCGCCGGTGCGCAGGGCAGCCAGTTCACCCTGGTTTCGCCAGCCGGCGAAGCACGCGTAGTGCTCGGCCTGCCGGGTCGCCACAACGTCAGCAATGCACTGGCCGCCGCCAGCCTGGCGCTGGCCGCGGGCGTCGACCTGGCGCTGATCGCTGCCGGCCTGGCCGAAGCGCAGCCGGTGCCGGGCCGCCAGATCGCCCATCAGCTGCGCAACGGCGCGGTGCTGGTGGATGACAGCTACAACGCCAATCCCGGCTCGCTGGCTGCGGCCATCGATGCCCTGGCCGCCGCCCCGGAAGAGGGCTGGCTGGTGCTGGGCGACATGCGCGAACTGGGCCCGGACGCCGAGGCGCTGCATGCGCAGGCTGGTATCCGCGCACGCGCTGCTGGCCTGAAGCGGCTGTATGCGCTGGGTCCGCTCAGTGCCGCCGCTGCGGCCGCCTTCGGTGAAGGCGGTCGCCATTTCGCTACCCATGGTGCGCTGTCACAGGCGCTGCAGGATGAGTTGCACGCTGGTGTGCGCTGCCTGGTCAAGGGTTCCCGTGGCAGTGCCATGGACCTGATCGTCAAAGCGCTGCTGGCGCAAGGAGAGGAATCCCCGCATGTTGTATGAACTGGCTCGATGGTTGCAGCAGTTGGAGAGCCTGTTCGGGCTGTTCAACTACCAGACGTTCCGCGCCATCCTTGCCGCGTTGACGGCGCTGTTCCTGTCGCTGTGGCTCGGCCCGGCGATGATCCGCAAGCTTGCCCAGTTCAAGGGCGGCCAGCCGATCCGCAAGGACGGTCCGCAGACCCATTTCTCCAAGGCCGGTACGCCGACCATGGGCGGTTCGCTGATCCTGCTCACCATCACCCTGTCGGTGCTGATGTGGGCTGACCTGCGCAACCGCTACGTGTGGCTGGTGCTGGCCGTGATGCTGTGCTTCGGCGCCATCGGCTGGTATGACGACTGGATCAAGATCGTCCGCCGTGACCCGAACGGCCTGAAGTCGCGCTGGAAGTACCTGCTGCAGTCGATCTTCGGCCTGGCTGCGGGCCTGTTCCTGTTCTACACGGCCGACGTGCCGGCGGCGCTGACCTTCTACATCCCGATGTTCAAGTCGATCGCGCTGCCGCTGGCCGGCATCGGCTTCGTGGCCATCGCCTACTTCTGGATCGTCGGTTTCTCCAATGCGGTGAACCTGACCGACGGCCTGGACGGCCTGGCGATCATGCCGACCGTGCTGGTGGCCTGCGCGCTGGGCGTGTTCGCCTATGCCTCGGGCAACGTGGTGTTCGCCAACTACCTGCAGATCCCGCAGATTCCGGGGGCCGGCGAGCTGGTCATCATCTGCGCGGCCATTGCCGGCGCCGGCCTCGGCTTCCTGTGGTTCAACACCTATCCGGCCATGGTGTTCATGGGCGACATCGGCGCGCTGGCGCTGGGTGCGGTGCTGGGCACGATCGCGGTGATCACCCGCCAGGAACTGGTGCTGGTGATCATGGGCGGCGTGTTCGTCATCGAAACGCTGTCGGTGATGATCCAGGTCGCTTCGTTCAAGCTGACCGGCAAGCGCGTGTTCCGCATGGCGCCGATCCACCACCACTTTGAACTGAAGGGCTGGCCGGAGCCGCGCGTGATCGTGCGCTTCTGGATCATCTCCGTCGTGCTCGTGCTGATCGGCCTGGCCACGTTGAAGGTGCGCTGAGATGAACGACCTGTCCCGCCAGGCAACACGCCTTGAAGCCATCGAAGGCAGCTACGACAAGTGGCTGCTGGGCGCGATCATCGCGCTCACCGGCGTGGGCGTGGTGATGGTGGCGTCCAGCTCGATCGCCTTGATGAGCAGCCCGTTCTACTACCTCAACCGCCACCTGATCTTCCTGGCGGTCGGTATCGTGCTGGCGGTCATCGCCGCCCGCACCGAGCTGAAGTCCATCGAGCAGTACAACCAGATGCTCCTGCTGGGCTGCTTCGTGCTGCTGCTGGCGGTGTTCACGCCGGGCCTGGGCAGTACGGTCAACGGTGCGCGCCGCTGGATCAACCTGGGCATCTCCAAGTTCCAGACGGTTGAAGCGGTGAAAGTGCTCTACATCGTCTGGCTGTCGAGCTACCTGGTGCGTTTCCGCGACGAGGTCAACGCAACCTGGCCGGCGATGCTCAAGCCGCTGGGCGTGGCCGGTGCGCTGGTGGTGCTGTTGCTGCTGCAGCCGGACTTCGGCTCCTCGACCCTGCTGCTGGCGATCACCGCCGGCATGCTGGTGCTGGGCGGCGTGAACATGCCGCGCATGTCGATGCCGGTGATCATCGGCCTGGTCGGCATGAGCGCGCTGGCGATCATCGAGCCGTACCGCATGCGCCGCATCACTTCCTTCCTGGACCCTTGGGCCGACCAGCAGGGCGACGGCTACCAGCTGTCCAACGCGCTGATGGCCGTGGGCCGTGGCGAGTGGACCGGCGTCGGCCTCGGCAATTCGGTGCAGAAGCTGTACTACCTGCCCGAAGCGCACACCGACTTCATCTTCTCGGTCACCGCCGAGGAATTCGGCTTCCTGGGCACCTGCGTGATCGTGGCCCTGTACGCGCTGCTGGTCGGCCGCACCTTCTGGCTGGGCATGCGCTGCGTGGAAATGAAGCGCCACTTCTCCGGCTACATCGCCTTCGGCATCGGCCTGTGGATCAGCATGCAGACCTTCGTCTCGATCGGCGTGAACCTGGGCATCCTGCCGACCAAGGGCCTGACCCTGCCGCTGATCTCCTCCGGCGGTTCGTCGGTGCTGATGACCTGCGTGGCGATGGGCCTGCTGCTGCGCGTGTCCTATGAACTCAAGCGCGCCGAGCGCCGCCAGGCGGTGCGCATCGGTGGCGCCGAAGACGTTGCTGCCGAGCCGAGCGACGAGCCGGCCGCGCCGGTGGCCGCCAGCGTCCCGATGAGCGCCGAGCCGGTGGCTGCCGCTGCGCCGAACGCTGCGCGTGGCACCAGCCGCCTGCAGTCGCGCATCGAACCGACCTTCGGGAGGCTGTCATGAGCAGCGCTTCCAGCGCCCGCCCGGTGATGATCCTGGCCGGAGGTACCGGCGGTCATATCTTCCCCGGCCTGGCCGTGGCCCGCGTGCTGCGCGAACGTGGCGTGCCGGTTACCTGGATGGGCGCCGAAGGTGCGATGGAAACCCGCCTGGTGCCGCAGCACGACATCGCGATCGACACGCTGGCCATCACCGGCCTGCGTGGCAAGGGCAAGCTGGCGTTGCTGGCTGCGCCGTGGCGGCTGATGCGTGCGCTGCGCGCGGCTGGCATGATCATCCGCAAGCGCCAGCCGCGTGCAGTGGTGGCCTTCGGTGGCTTTGCCTCCGGCCCCGGTGGCATGGCCACGCGCCTGCATGGCCTGCCGCTGATCGTGCATGAGCAGAACCGCGCACCGGGCCTGACCAATCGCATCCTGTCGCGCTATGCGCGCCGCCTGCTGACCGGTTTCCCGGGCACCTTCGCCGCGCGCGAGGAGTTCGTCGGCAATCCGGTGCGTGCGGAAATCGCCGCCATCGCACCGCCGGAACAACGCTTCGCCGACCGCCACGGCCCGCTGCGCGTGCTGGTGGTGGGTGGCAGCCAGGGTGCACGTGCACTCAATGCCGGCGTGCCGCAGGCGATTGCCGCGCTGGGCGCCGGCGTGCCGGTGCAGGTGCGCCACCAGAGCGGCGAGAAGATGCATGCCGAGGCGGTCGAGGCGTATGCCAAGGCCGGCGTGCAGGCGGAAATCACGCCGTTCATCGCCGACATGGCCGAGGCCTTCGCCTGGGCCGATCTGGTCGTATGCCGCTCCGGCGCGTCCACGCTGGCCGAGCTGTGCGCGGTCGGTGTCGGCAGCGTGCTGGTGCCATTCCCCGCTGCCGTCGACGATCACCAGACCCGCAATGCGGAGTACCTGGTCGAGCGCGGTGCGGCGGTATTGCTGAAGCAGGACGGAACGCTGGCCGACGGCATTGCCGCACTGCTGCGCGATCTGTCCGAAAATCCCGCCCGCCGCATGCAGATGGCGCAAGCCGCGCGTGCCCTGGCCAAGGTCGATGCCGCCGAGCGCATCGCCGATATCATTCTCGAGGAAGCTGTATGAACAAGGCATGCCACCGCGCCTGCCCTGCGCGAGGCCGCGCATGATCCGTCGCCTGCACGACACCAACGACCTGGTGCGCGCGTTCCCGCGCGTGCATTTTGTCGGTATCGGCGGCACCGGCATGAGCGGTATCGCCGAAGTGATGCTGACGCTGGGCTATGAAGTGTCCGGCTCGGACAACGCCGACAACGGCGCGACCCGCCGCCTGGCCAGCCTGGGTGCGCGCATCATGCGCGGCCATTCGGCGGCCAACGTGCTGGGCACCGACTGCGTGGTGGTCTCCAGCGCGATCCGCGAAGACAACCCGGAACTGATGGAAGCGCGCAGCCAGCGCATTCCGATCATGCCGCGCGCAGCCATGCTGGCCGAGCTGATGCGTTTCCGCCGCGGCATCGCGGTGGCAGGTACCCATGGCAAGACCACCACCACCAGCCTGACCGCTGCGGTGCTGAGCGAAGGCGGCCTGGACCCGACCTTCGTGATCGGCGGCCAGTTGCTGGCGGCCGGTGCCAACGCCAAGCTGGGTGGTGGCCAGTGGCTGGTGGCCGAGGCCGACGAAAGCGATGGCAGCTTCCTGCGCCTGAACCCGCTGATGTCGATCATCACCAACATCGATGCGGACCACCTGGAGAACTACGGCAACGATTTTGCCCGTGTGCAGGCCGCGTTCGCCGAGTTCCTGCAGCGCCTGCCGTTCTACGGCCTGGCGGTGCTGTGCATCGACGACCCGGAAGTGGCTGCGCTGGCTGCCAAGACCCCGCGCCACGTGATGAGCTACGGCATGAGCCCGCAGGCCGACGTGCGCGCCGAGAACGTGGTGCAGGAAGGTTCGCGCATGCGCTTCACCCTGCGCTTGCCGCAGGGCACCAGCCAGGAAGTGGTACTGGCACTGCCGGGCAGGCACAACGTGCTGAACGCACTGGCCGCCGCCGCAGTGGGCTGGCAGCTGGGCGTGGCCCCGGATGCCATCGCCCGCGCGCTGGAAGCATTTGCCGGTGTCGGCCGTCGCTTCAACGATCTGGGCGAAGTGACCACTGCCAGTGGTGCCAAGGTCCGCATCATTGATGACTACGGTCATCACCCGAGCGAGCTGGAGGCCGTGTTCGCCGCCGCCCGTGGTGGCTGGGCCGACAAGCGCCTGGTGGTGGCCTTCCAGCCGCACCGCTACAGCCGTACCCGCGACCAGTTCGACAAGTTTGCCGCCGTGCTGTCCAGCGTCGATGCGCTGGTGTTGAGCGAGGTCTACCCGGCCGGTGAAGAGCCGATTGCCGGTGCCGATTCGCACGCGCTGGCCCGCGCCATCCGTGCGCGCGGCCGCAGCGAGCCGGTGGTGGTGGGCAAGGCTGCCGAACTGGCCAGCGTGCTGCCGGATGTGCTGCAGGACGGTGACCTGCTGCTGATGATGGGGGCGGGCGATATTGGCGCCGTGGCCACCCATATCGCCGTGGAAGGTTTCAAGGCGGAGGGTGAAGCGTGAGCACGCTGACGTTCCCGCCGCTGCGCGTGACCGACCCGGCCGTGTTCGGCCGCGTCGCCGTGCTGCTCGGTGGCAGCTCCAGCGAACGCGAAGTGTCGCTGGACTCCGGCCGCAACGTACTGGAAGCGCTGCAGTCGCGCGGTGTCGATGCGTTCGCGGTGGACGGCATTCCGGCGCTGGCCAAGGCGCTGGCCGTCGGTGGCATCGACCGTGTGTTCAACATCCTGCACGGCCACAACGGTGGTGGTGAGGACGGCATCGTGCAGGGCCTGATGGACGCCTTCGGCGTGCCGTACACCGGCTCGAACGTGCTGGGCTCGGCGCTGAGCATGGACAAGATCCGCACCAAGCAGGTGTGGCTGTCGCTGGGCCTGCCGACCCCGCAGTACCGGAAGGTCGATGCGTCCAACGTGCATGCGCTGGCGGCCGAACTGGGCCTGCCGGTGGTGGTGAAGCCGGCCAACGAAGGTTCAAGCGTAGGCATCAGCCGGGTGACCGATGATGCCGGCCTGGATGAGGCCGTGGCGCTGGCCGCGCGCTACGACGGCCAGCTGCTGATGGAGCAGATGGTGGTCGGCGACGAACTGACCGTGGCCATTCTCGGTGACGTTGCGCTGCCGTCGATCCGCATCGTGCCCAAGGGCCAGTGGTACGACTACAACGCCAAGTACATCGCCGAGGACACCCAGTACCTGTGCCCGGGCCTGGACGGTGACGAAGAAGAAGAAATCCGCCGCGTCGCGCTGGCGGCGTTCCGCGCTGCCGGTTGCCGTGGCTGGGGTCGCGTGGATGTCATGCGTGATCGCAGCAGCGGCCGTTTCTTCCTGCTGGAAGTGAACACCGCGCCGGGCATGACCAGCCATTCGCTGGTACCCAAGGCGGCCGGCCAGGCCGGCATCAACTTTGAAGAGCTGGTGTGGCGCGTGCTGGAACAGACCCTGGAGGCCTCGCACGCATGAACGCGGTGCTGCGCATCTTCGTCTGGCTGTTGGCGCTGTCGGTGGTTGCACTGCCGGTGGTGGCCGTGGTCAATGGCTGGGTCGGCGCCGAGCGCTGGCCGCTGGCGAAGCTGCGCGTGCACGGTGAGTTCAAGCGTGTACCGGCCGAACAGCTGCAGCAGGTACTGCTGCCGTATGCGCGCGCCGGGTTCTTCGCGGTCAAGCTGCAGGATGCCCAGGACGCACTGGAAAAGCTGCCGTGGGTGGAAAGCGCGCGGGTACGCAAGCAGTGGCCGGATGTGCTGGAAGTGACCCTGGTCGAGCACAAGCCATTCGCGCGCTGGGGCAACGACCGCCTGGTCTCCGAGCAAGGCAAGCTGTTCCCCACGCCGAAGAAGCTGGCCGACCTGGCGCTGCCGGAACTGGACGGTCCGGACAGCCAGACCGCAGAAGTGATGAAGCTGTACAGCGACTCGCGTGCATTGTTCGCACCGGCCGGCGTCGATGTGCGCCGGGTGACGATGGATGCACGCGGCAGCTGGTCGCTGGTGCTGAGCAACGGCACCGAAGTGGTGGTGGGCCGTGACGACGCGCGCTCGCGCATGCAGCGCTTCGTCAAGGTGCTGCCGCAGTTGAACCGCCAGGACGCGCCGATCGAGCGCGCCGACCTCCGTTACACCAATGGTTTCACGCTGAGCTGGGGTACCCCGGCCACGCCGGCGAAAACGCCGGCGACCCCGGCCAGCAGGACGCAGGAAAGGACATGAATCGCAAGGGTGACAAATCGCTGATCGTTGGCCTGGACATCGGCACCTCCAAGGTGGTGGCGCTGGTGGGCGAGTATTCGCCGGGCAACCCGATCGAAGTGATCGGGATCGGCTCGCACGAGTCGCGCGGTTTGAAGCGCGGCGTGGTCGTGGACATCGAATCGACCGTGCAGTCGATCCAGCGCGCGGTGGAAGAAGCCGAGCTGATGGCCGGCTGCGAGATCCGCTCGGTGTACGCCTCGATCTCCGGCAACCACGTGCAGTGCAAGAACTCGCCGGGCATCGTGCCGATCCGCGACGGGGAAGTGACCTGGGGCGACCTGGATCGCGTGCTCGATGCGGCCAAGGCGGTGGCGATTCCGGCCGACCAGAAGATCCTGCACGCGATCCCGCGCGAGTACGTGCTGGACGACTCGCAGGAAGGCATCCGCAACCCGGTCGGCATGACCGGCGTGCGCCTGGAGGTGCATGCGCACCTGGTGGTGTGCGCGCAGTCGGCCGCGGCCAACATCAGCAAGTGCGTGCAGCGCTGCGGCCTGCAGGTGGACGACCTGGTGCTGTCCTCGCTGGCGTCCAGCGTGGCCGTGCTGACCGCCGACGAGCGCGAACTGGGCGTGGTGCTGGTCGACATGGGCGCCGGCACCACCGATATCGCCGTATTCGTGCAGGGCGCGATCTGCCACACCGCCTCGCTGCCGATCGCTGGCGACCACGTGACCAACGACATCGCGCACATGCTGCGCACGCCGACCCCGGAAGCCGAGCAGATCAAGGTGCGCTATGCCTGCGCCCTGGCCCAGCTGGCCACCGCCGAGGAAAGCATCCAGGTGCCGTCGGTGGGCGACCGCCCGCCGCGCCGCATGCCGCGCCATTCGCTGGCGCAGGCGGTGCAGGGCCGTTACGAGGAGATTTTCGAGATGGTGCAGGCCGAACTGCGCCGCTCCGGCTTCGAGGAACTGGTGCGTGCCGGCATGGTGCTGACCGGCGGCGCTTCGAAGATGGAAGGCGTGGTCGAGCTGGCCGAGGAAATGCTGCAGATGCCGGTGCGCGTGGGCATTCCGCAGCACGTCACCGGGCTCGGCGAAGTGGTGGGCAACCCGGTGCATGCCACCGGCGTGGGCCTGCTGCTGATGGGCAGCCAGATCGAGCACCCGCGGCGGCCGTCGCTGCCGACCGGGCGCGCCGGAAGCATGTTCAAGAAACTCAAGACCTGGTTCCGCGGCGAGTTCTGACGCTGAACCCGTAATACCGGGCCTGGCCCGGTCGCAGTACCCGCAGTACCCGCATCACAACGCAACACCGGCAACACACAACCCACACAGCCGCAACGTCGGCATGCAGCAGGACGGCAGGACGCCCGAATGCTCATGCCAGCCAAAGCGGATACAACGAGGACACGGACATGGCGCATTTTGAACTGATCGAAAAGATGGCACCCAATGCGGTGATCAAGGTGGTTGGCGTGGGCGGCGGCGGCGGCAATGCCGTGGCGCACATGGTCAACTCGGCAGTGGATGGCGTGGAATTCATCACCGCCAACACCGACTCGCAGGCCATCAAGAATTGCGGTGCCAAGCTGCAGCTGCAGCTGGGTACCAACGTGACCAAGGGCCTGGGCGCAGGCGCGAACCCGGAAGTCGGCCGCCAGGCCGCGCTGGAAGACCGTGAGCGCATCATGGACGCCCTGCAGGGTGCGGACATGGTGTTCATCACCGCCGGCATGGGCGGTGGCACCGGTACCGGCGCTGCACCGGTGGTGGCGCAGCTGGCCAAGGAAATGGGCATCCTGACCGTGGCCGTGGTCACCAAGCCGTTCCCGTTCGAAGGCCGTCGCCGCATGCAGGTGGCGCTGAAGGGCATCGAGGAACTGAGCCAGCACTGCGACTCGCTGATCACCATTCCGAATGAGAAGCTGATCACCGTGCTGGGCCGCAACGCGACCATGATCCAGGCCTTCCGCGCCGCCAACGACGTGCTGCAGGGCGCCGTGCAGGGCATCGCCGACCTGATCGTGCGTCCGGGCCTGATCAACGTCGACTTCGCCGACGTGCGCACCGTCATGTCCGAAATGGGCCTGGCGATGATGGGTACCGGCACCGCCCGTGGCGATGACCGCGCCCAGGCCGCTGCCGAATCGGCCATCCAGAACCCGCTGCTGGACGACGTGAACCTGGCCGGTGCCAACGGCATCCTGGTCAACATCACCGCCGGTGCGGACTTCACCATGGCCGAGTTCGACGAGATCGGCCGCACCATCGACGGCTTCGCTTCGGAAGACGCCACCGTGGTGGTCGGCACCGTGCTCGACCCGGACATGCAGGACGAAGTGCGCGTGACCGTGGTTGCCACCGGCCTGAACCGCGTGTCGGCCAGCAAGACCCAGCGTCCGGGCGAGCGTGCGCCGATCAAGCTGGTCCGCAACGCCACCACCGGCCAGCCGGAGTTCGGCGACTTCGACAACGGCGGCGACGCCGTGTCCAAGGCCGTGGGCGGCATGGGCCTTGGCCTGCGTCGTGCCAGCAGCGACACCGCTTCCGCTTCTGCGCCGTCGGCTCCGGCCGCTTCGGCTCCGGCGGCCGCTGAACTGCCCAACGATTACCTGGACATCCCGGCGTTCCTGCGCCGTCAGGCGGACTAAGCGGCCCGGGCCCGGGGTTGTCCTCCCCGGGTTGCGCCACCATGTCCTGAAAACGCGGGCGCCGGGCCAGGATGGGCCCGGCCGCCCTGCTTCATGTGCGTCCCATTGGCGCGCCGGTGTGTCCTGCCTGCCTTTCAGCCGGGGTAGGGGACCGTGCGTGTTAATCTAATGTGTCACTTCCGGTCCATCCCCCATGATCCAGCAACGCACCCTCAAGAACACGATCCGCGCCACCGGCGTTGGCCTGCACAGCGGTGACAAGGTCTACATGACCCTGCGCCCGGCACCGGTCAACCATGGCATCGTGTTCCGCCGCGTGGACCTGGACCCGGTGGTGGAAGTGCCGGCCAAGGCCGAGCTGGTCACCGAAGTGACCCTGTGCACCGGCCTGACCTGCAACGACGCCAAGATCCAGACCGTCGAACACCTGATGTCGGCGCTGGCCGGCCTGGGCGTCGACAACATCATCGTCGAACTGTCCTCGGCCGAGCTGCCGATCATGGACGGTTCGGCCGGCCCGTTCGTGTTCCTGCTGCAGTCGGCGGGCATCGTGGAACAGGATGCGCCCAAGCGCTTCATCCGCGTGCTGAAGACCGTGGAAGTGACCGAGGGCGACAAGGTGGCCCGCTTCACCCCCTATGAGGGCTACAAGCTGGGCTTCACCATCCAGTTCGACCACCCGATGATCCCGGCCAAGCAGTCGCGCCAGGAAATCGAGTTCTCGACGCTGGCCTACACCAAGGAAATCTCCCGCGCGCGCACCTTCGGCTTCATGCGCGACCTGGAATACATGCGCGAGCGCAACCTGGGCCTGGGCGGTTCGATGGACAACGCCATCGTGCTGGACGAGTTCCGCGTGCTCAACGAAGACGGCCTGCGCTACGCCGACGAATTCGTGCGCCACAAGATCCTCGACGCGATCGGCGACCTCTATCTGGCCGGTGGCCAGGTGCTGGGCGCCTACGAGGGCTTCAAGTCCGGCCATGCGCTCAACAACAAGCTGGTGCGGGCACTGATGGCCGACGCCACCGCCTGGGAATGGGTCAGCTTCGACTCGCCGGCCACGCCGGATCCGGTCGAATACGCCACGCCGGCCTACGCCTGATTCCTGCAGGTTGTTGAATGTAAAGACAAAAGCGCCGCCCGGAAGGGCGGCGTTGTCGTTTCCGCAACGCGCATCGCATTCAGCATGCTTGACGGCCATCAAGGCCGGTTCGAGGTCACGGTTTTGTGAACCTGTTGGATCGGAAGCCTGAATTTAACGCGGTTTTAACAACAATCTAACGACAGGCCCCCGGATGGCAGCTAGGATGCGACCCGGCCCCCGAAATGTTTCACGCCGTGGTGACACGCGCGACGGGGAGCGGAGCCGGATGCTCCGTTGTCGTCAGGACTGCTTCTTCGGCTTCGAAGGAACGTCCTGCAGGCAAGCCAAGGCGTCGCGTAGCCCTTTGTGCGTGGCGGCTGAAACTGCGTGGGGGCCATTCCGGTTGTCGATCGCTGGGGAGCGTGAGGGAGTGGTGGACGCAGTCTTGATGGTCACCCTGGTGGCCTTCAGCCCGATGGAACGGGCCGCGTCGAGCAACTGGGCCTCGGCAAGCCGCAACTTGGCATGCCAGACCGGGGACTCGACGAGAAAAACGAGGTGTTCCCCGTCCACATTGGCCAGCCGGCAACGGCTGCGCAGAGGTGGCGGCAACTGGGGGCGCAACTGACGGTCCAGCGCGTCGAGCCACAAGGCACGCCGCAGCGGGTTCCCGCTTTTGTCCGCCATCACCGCATCCAGCGCCGGTTTCGGCACTGACGCGGGGCGAACGCTGGATTTCGGCTCAGACATGAAAACTCACTGATGGCATTCAAAAAGATCGTAATCAAAACGCGTGAAGGACAGGCCAAGTCGTCGCCGATCGCGCGTTTGCGGTTCTATTTCGAGGACCGCCCCCGTGCCCTGCTGGGCAGCGTGCTTGGGGTAGGCTGCATTATCGGCCTTGCTGGCGGCATTGGCGCCAGCGCGCTGAATGATTCCCGGCTGCAGGCCAAGGTCGAGCGCCAGGATGCGGAACTGGCCAAGGTCAAGCGCGATGCGCAGACCCAGGTCAACGCGCTGGCGGCCCGCCTCGGCGAGCTGCAGGCGCAGGCCACCCGCCTGAACGCCCTTGGCGAACGGCTGACCCAGATGGGCAAGCTGGAAGATGGCGAGTTCGACTTCAACGAGACCCCTGGCCTCGGTGATGGTGACGCCGGCGGCCCGACCAGCGACATCCCGGTCAAGGACGTCAACGCCGACTTACAGGTGCTGGAGCAGCGCTTCGCTGCTTCAGGTCGCCAGCTGTCGGTGATGGAATCGCTGATGTTCGACCACCAGCTGCAGCAGAACGCCGTGCCCTCGCGCATGCCGATCCGCAACAGCTACGTGACCTCCGGCTTCGGCACCCGTGCCGACCCGTTCGGCCGCGGTGCCGCCACCCACAAGGGCATGGACTTCCACGCCAAGGTCGGTGACCCGGTGATGGCCGTGGCCGAGGGCGTGGTCAGCTTCGCCGGTGTGAAGGGCGGCTACGGCAACGTGGTCGACGTCGACCACGGTAATGGCTACGTCACCCGCTACGCGCACAATTCGCGCTTGGTGGTGAAGGCCGGTGACCTGGTCCGTGCGGGCCAGGAAGTGGCCAAGGCCGGTTCCACCGGCCGTTCGACCGGCGCCCACGTGCACTTCGAGGTGTGGGAGAACGGCAACGTGGTCAACCCACGCAAGTTCCTCGGCGACGGCGGCAACACGCCGGTCGGGCGGGTCAGCCGCGGTTGATTCCAACGCCGGGCATGGCCCGGCGCTACCGGTTTGCCGAATCCGGGGCGATCGCGACCCGATCGGCGCTTGAAACCTCAGCCGCCCGTCCCAAGCTACAATGGGTGTTGCCATCGACAGGGCGCCAGGCGCCCTGTTTCGTTTGCGGCGGACGGATCCCAAGGGGGAGGCCGGGCGTCGTGTCCATCCAACCCGGTTCCTTCAATGATCAACAGCCTGCTTACCCGCGTATTTGGCAGTCGTAACGAACGACAGCTGCGCCAGCTCAACCGCATCGTCGCCAAGATCAATGCGCTGGAGCCGGAGATCGAGAAGCTTTCCGACGAGCAGCTTCAGGCCAAGACGCCGGAGTTCAAGCAGCGCATCGCCGACGGTGAAGCCCTGGACAAGGTGCTGCCGGAAGCCTTCGCGGTCTGCCGCGAAGCCGGCCGCCGCGTGCTGGGCATGCGCCACTACGACGTGCAGCTGATCGGCGGCATGGTGCTTCACCTGGGCAAGATCGCAGAAATGCGCACCGGTGAAGGCAAGACCCTGGTGGCGACCCTGCCGGTGTACCTCAACGCACTGGAAGGCAAGGGCGTGCACGTGGTCACCGTGAACGACTACCTGGCCCGCCGCGACGCCGCGCAGATGGGCAAGCTGTACAACTGGCTGGGCCTGAGCGTGGGCGTGGTCTACCCGGGCATGCCGCACAGCGACAAGCGCGAAGCCTATGCCGCCGACATCACCTACGGCACCAACAACGAATTCGGTTTCGACTACCTGCGCGACAACATGGCGCTGTCCAAGGCCGACCGCTACCAGCGCGGCCTGCACTACGCCATCGTCGACGAAGTCGACTCCATCCTGATCGACGAAGCGCGTACCCCGCTGATCATCTCCGGTCCGGCCGATGACTCCCCGGAGCTGTACATCCGCGTCAACCGCGTCGTGCCGAACCTGGTCAAGCAGGAAGCGGAAGACGGCGAGGGCGATTTCTGGGTCGACGAGAAGGGCAAGCAGGTGCACCTGTCCGAAGCGGGCATGGAGCACGCCGAGCAGCTGCTGGTCGAAGCCGGCATCCTCGATGGCGAGACCGAAGGCCTGTACGCGGCGCAGAACCTGACCGTCGTGCACCACCTCAATGCCGCGCTGCGCGCGCACGCCATCTACCAGCGCGACGTGGACTACATCGTGCGCGACGGCGAAGTGGTCATCGTCGACGAATTCACCGGCCGTACCCTGGCCGGCCGCCGCTGGTCCGACGGCCTGCACCAGGCGGTGGAGGCGAAGGAAGGCGTGCCGGTCCAGCGCGAGAACCAGACGCTGGCCAGCATCACCTTCCAGAACCTGTTCCGCATGTACAAGAAGCTGTCCGGCATGACCGGTACGGCCGATACCGAAGCGTTCGAATTCCAGAGCATCTATGGCCTGGAAGTGGTGGTGATTCCGACCAACCGCCCGACCATCCGCAAGGACAGCCCGGACCAGGTGTTCCTCAACCGCAAGGGCAAGTTCAACGCGGTGCTGGCCGACATCGAAGAGTGCGCCAAGCGCGGCCAGCCGGTGCTGGTGGGTACCACCTCGATCGAAACCTCGGAAATGCTGTCCGAGCACCTGAGCAAGGCCGGCGTGAAGCACGAGGTGCTCAACGCCAAGCAGCACGACCGCGAAGCGACCATCGTCGCCAATGCCGGTCGTCCGGCCGCCGTGACCATCGCCACCAACATGGCCGGCCGTGGTACCGACATCGTGCTGGGCGGTTCGCTGGAAGCCGAGATCCACGCCCTGGGCGAGGACGCGACCGACGAGCAGAAGGCCGCGGTCAAGGCCGAATGGCAGAAGCGCCACGATGCGGTGAAGGCTGCCGGCGGCCTGCACATCGTCGGCACCGAGCGCCACGAATCGCGTCGTATCGACAACCAGTTGCGTGGCCGTTCGGGCCGCCAGGGTGACCCGGGTTCGTCCCGCTTCTACCTGTCGCTGGAAGACAACCTGATGCGCATCTTCGCCTCCGACTGGGTGCAGAAGGCCATGCGCATGATGGGCATGAAGGAAGACGACGTCATCGAGGATCGCCTGGTCAGCCGCCAGATCGAAAAGGCGCAGCGCAAGGTCGAGGCCCACAACTTCGACATCCGCAAGAACCTGCTGGACTTCGACGACGTCAACAACGACCAGCGCAAGGTGATCTACGCCCAGCGCGACGAGCTGCTGGACGCCGAGTCGGTGAAGGGCAACGTCGACGGCATCCGCGACGACGTGATCTTCGATGTGGTCGCCCGCTTCGTGCCGCCGAACTCGATCGACGAGCAGTGGGACCTGCGTGGCCTTGAGGCGACCCTGGAGTCGGACTTCGGCCTGCAGATGTCGCTGACCGGCCTGGTCAAGGAACACGAGGAACTGGACGCCGAGGCGATTGCCGCCAAGGTGCAGGAACGCGTCAACCAGCACTTCGCCGAGAAGGAAGCCGGCGTGGGCGAAGAGACCATGCGCGCGCTGGAGAAGCACGTGATGCTGACCGTGCTGGACCAGAGCTGGAAGGAGCACCTGGCGCGCATGGACTACCTGCGCCAGGGCATCTATCTGCGTGGTTACGCGCAGAAGCAGCCGAAGCAGGAATACAAGAAGGAAGCCTTCGAGCTGTTCTCGGACATGCTGGAGAACGTCAAGCGCGAAGTGGTGACCCTGCTGTCGCGCGTGCGCGTGCGCAGCGACGAAGAAGTGCAGGCGCTGGAAGCGGCCGAGCGCCAGCAGGTGGAAGCCCGCCTGCGCCAGTCGCAGTTCCAGCACCAGGACATGGGTGGCTACAGCGCCGACGAGGAAGCCGCGCAGGTACAGGCCGCCCAGCAGGGCGTGGCGCAGCTGCAGCGCGACGAGCCGAAGATCGGCCGCAATGATCCGTGCCCGTGCGGCAGTGGCAAGAAGTACAAGCACTGCCACGGCCAGCTGAGCTGATCCCGAAGAGCCCCGCGAAAGCGGGGCTTTTCTTTTGCGGCGCATGATCCTGGCCAGATCCGAGATTGCGCGGGCCGCCCTGTTCTGGGCATGCTTCCCCCATGCCTTCCCCCACCCGATCGATCCATGTCGTGGCCGCCGTCATCACCGACGCCCGTGGCCGCGTGCTGCTCAACCGCCGAACCGAGAACCGCGACATGGCCGGCCTGTGGGAGTTTCCGGGCGGCAAGCGCGAATCCGGCGAGACCTCCGAACAGGCGCTGGTGCGCGAACTGCGGGAGGAGCTGGGCATCGAGGCCGATGTCGGCGAGTGGCTGATGGACGTGCCGCAGCGCTACCCGGACAAGCACCTGACCCTGGAAGTGCGCCATGTGCGCAGCTGGAAGGGCACGCCACGCGGGCGCGAGGGCCAGGCGATCACCTGGGTGGCGCCGGACAAGCTGGGCCGCTATTCGATGCCGCCGGCCGATCTGCCGGTGGTGGCCGCCCTGCGCCAACCCGACCGCTACCTGATCACCCCGGCGCCGGCCGACGATGATGACGGCGTACAGCAGTGGCATGAGCAGCTGCAGCGTGCGGTAGCAGGCGGCCAGCAGCGCATCCAGCTGCGCCTGCCGCCGGCGCATCCGCAGCGGCAGGCGATGGTCGAGCAGGTCGTGCGTGCGCATCGCCGCAGCGGTGTGCAATGGTTGCTCAATCGCGATATCGAACTGGCGCGTGCGTTGGGCGTGGGCGTACACCTGGGCAGCGAACAGGTGCTGGAACTGTCGCAGCGTCCACTCCCCGAAGGCCAGCTGGTGGCCGCATCCTGCCACGACCTGCAGCAGCTGCAGGCCGCACAGCAGCTGGGCTGCGACTTCGCGGTGCTTGGCCCGGTGCAGGCCACCGCCAGCCATCCCGATGCCTCGCCGCTGGGTTGGGATGCCTTTGCCGAACTGCGTGCGCAGGTATCGCTGCCGATCTACGCCCTGGGCGGCATGGGCAGCGGCCACATCACCGAAGCACGTCGCCACGGCGGGCAGGGCATCGCCGCCATTCGTGGGTTGTGGCCGGAGTAACGCCGCGTTGGTCGCCGGGCATGGCCCGGCGCTACCCTGTGGAATGGAAACAGTAGATCCACGCCATGCGTGGATGGATGCCCGCGATCACAACGTGATCCAGAAACACCCGTACTGCCGCCGCAATCCCAGCACCGTCGAGGCGCGCGCAACGCTGCCCGGCAACGTCTGCTCCAGGCGCAGGCCGACCGGATGGCGCGCGGCCGGCGGCTCAGGGTCGGAGCCCTGCGCAGCAGGGCTCTGACCCTCCTCCGGCACTGCGACCTGGTCCTGCCGCGGATACACCGGCACCACGTCCACCAGCGGCCGCCGTGCCAGCGATTCCAGTTGGCCGAGAATGCGCTGCGCGCTCGCGTCGGACACCGGGCCCCACAGGTACAGTGAAGACAGCCGATTGACGTCGTTGCTGAGGATGCCGTTGCGCAATGCGTCCACGAGCTCGCTCAGCCGGCGCGGGCAGCGTGCACCCAGCGTGTCGCGCGGTGCGGTGTTGCCGGTGGGGGAGGGCGGCGGCAGCCGTGACCGTGCGCCCACGCTGTCGCAGGGCCGGTCGGTATACACGCTCTGGCCCTGCGCATCGGTGCAGCGGTTCAGGCGCGAGGACTGCGCGTGGGCAACGTGGGCCATCGCGCACAGCGGCAACAGCACCAGCAGGAGGGAAAGGCGGATCATCAGCGAAGGGTAGCGCTGATCAGGTCCGCATGGCGTGCTTTCAGCCCCGCAGCAGTTTCAGCACTGAAGTGGTCGGCTTGGCCAGGTTCAAGGTGTAGAAATGCAGGCCAGGCGCGCCACCTTCGATCAGGCGCTGGCACAGCCTGGCCACCACTTCGGTGCCGAACGCGCGTACAGACTCGGCGTCATCGCCGTAGGCCTGCATCTTGCGGCCGATCCAGCGCGGAATTTCCGCGCCGCACTGCTCGGAGAAGCGGCGCAGCTGGCTGAAGTTGGCGATCGGCATGATGCCGGGCGTGATCGGCACCTGCACGCCGAGCCGGCGCACTTCATCGACGAAGTGGAAGTAGGCATCCGGGTTGAAGAAGTACTGGGTGATCGCCGCATCGGCACCGGCATCGATCTTGGCCTTGAAGTGCTTCAGGTCGGCCAGCGCATCGGTCGCCTGCGGATGTGTTTCCGGATACGCGCCCACTTCGATGTGGAACGCATCGCCGTGCTCGGTGCGGATGAACTCGATCAGCTCGGCGGCATAGCGCATGTCGCCGGGGAAGCCCATGCCCGAGGGCAGGTCACCGCGCAGCGCGACCAAGCGGCGGCAGCCGATGGCGCGGTACAGCTTGAGCAGTTCGCGGATCTCCTGGCGGGTGCCACCGACGCAGGACAGGTGCGGCGCGGCGTCGAACCCATGGTGCTGGTTGAGGTGGCGCACGGTCTCGGAGGTATAGCTCAGGGTCGAGCCACCGGCGCCGAAGGTACAGGACACGTACTCGGGGCCATAGTCCTTCAGCTTGGCCGCGGCGCGGTCCAGCTGGCTGCGCTGTTCGTCGGTCTTGGGCGGATAGAACTCGAAGCTGATGGCGGTCATGGCGCGGGCGGCGGCGGCAGGTGCGAAGCAGTATATCGCTTCATCAAGATGGATGTTTGACAATCGCGTGAGGGCCCGCCATCCCCAGCCTGCGACCGTTCGCCCCGCCGTCCGGCCGCTGCTCCGAAATCGCAACCGGTATGCGTCGGCCGGGCCCACGCTGCTCCCATCCCGGCAACACCCACCCGCTGAAGGAGCATACGATGAAGATCTTCCTGGCACTCTGGTACGCAATGAAGGCGCTGGCCCGGCTGGCGATGATCGGCATGGCGATGGCCGTGCTGGGCTCCGGTCCGGCCCATGCGGCCGCCGCCACCGGCACCGGCAAGGTGCAGGTCGAAGTGGTCGGCAAAGGTCGCCCGCTGCTGATGATCCCCGGCCTCAACAGCAGCGCCGAGGTCTGGCGCGAGACCTGCCTGGCGCTGGAGAACGTGCAGTGCCACCTGGTGCAGCTGCCGGGCTTTGCCAGCGCCGCGCCCGCCGACCCGCGCCCGGCCGAATTCCTGCCGGCCATGCGCGAGCAGTTGCTGGCCCACTTGCATGACCAGCACCTGGGCCCGGTGGTGGTGATCGGACACAGCCTGGGCGGTCTGCTGGGCCTGCAGATGGCGCAGGCCGAGCCGAAGGCGGTCAGCGCGTTGGTGGTGGTTGATGCATTGCCGTTCCTGCCGGCGGCGCGTGACCCGAACGCCACCGCAGACAGCGTGCGGCCGATGGCCGACCAGCTGCGCAAGGGCATGCTCGCCGCCGATGCCGCGCAGTGGCAGGCGCAGCTGAAAGCCGGCCTGCCGGGCATGACCCGCGACCCGCAGCGGCAGGCCGAACTGGGCCGCTGGGGCGAAGCCAGCGACCGCCAGACCACGGCTGATGCCATGCATGCGGTGATGACCACCGACCTGCGTGACAGCATCGCTTCGATCAACGCGCCGACGCTGGTGCTGGGCAGCTGGGCCGGTTACCAGCCGATGGGGGGTACCGAGGAAAGCACCCGCGCGGTGTTCCTGGCCCAGTACGCCAAGCTGCAGGGCGTACAGGTGGCGATGAGCGCGCAGGGCTTCCACTTCCTGATGTGGGATGATCCGCGCTGGCTGCAGGAGCAGGTGCAGGCCTTCCTCGACCGCCACCCCTGAGTTTCAACACGCCTCGGAATGGACATGCGGGATTCCTCTTCGTCGGTACGCTTCTGGCTGCTCAATGCACTGGTGTGGGCGCTCTACGGCGCTGCGGGCCTTGGCTTGCGGCATGCCTATCTCGCCGACGCCGGAAGTGCCGGTGTACTGATCACGGTCGGCCTGGCGGTGACCCTGTTCGGGTGCAGTGGCGGCATCCGCGCCTTGGCCCTGCGCGCCGGCTGGTGGTCGCGCGGTACCGTCGGGTTGCTGCTGCGACTGGCGCTGTCAGTGGCCGTGGGTGCCGCGCTGGCGCAGGCGTTGGTGAACATCGCGCTGCACGCAGCGCTGGCCTGGGGATGGGTAGGCATCGGGCGCCAGGTGGCCGACTTCAGCCCCAAGGCGCTGCTGCTCTACTGGTACACCACGGCGGTGATGCTGGCACTGTGGACCGCACTCTGGGCGAGCCTGCACAGCCTTCGCCGCATACGCGGTGCCGAACTGGCGCGCCTGCGTGCCGAAGCCGAACGCAGTGCGCTGGAACGTGACGCGCTGCGTGCGCGGCTCAATCCGCACTTCATGTTCAATGCGCTGAACAATCTGCGCGCGCTGATCCTGGAGGATCCCGAACGTGCGCGCGACATGGTCACGCGGTTGTCGCGGACGCTGCGCCAGGCGCTGGCGCACAACCGCAGCGAGCAGGTCACCCTGGCCGAAGAACTGGCGGTGGTGGACGACTACCTGGCGATCGAGGCCATCCACTTCGAACAGCGCCTGCAGGTGCAACGGCATATCGATGCGGGCGCGACGCAGGCGCTGCTGCCGGCAATTGCGCTGCAGCTGCTGGTCGAGAACGCGATCAAGCACGGCGTCGCCAGTCGCCCGGGTGGTGGCGAGGTGCGGATCCATGCCACGCTGGCCGATGATGTGCTGCGGTTGCAGGTGGACAATCCAGGTGCCACCGGCAGCGAACCCACCCATGGCCATGGCGTCGGCCTGGCCTACCTGCGTGCGCAGCTCGGTTCGCGCGGCCGTTTCACACTGCAGCCGGTCGGCGACCGCATGCAGGCCCTGCTGGAGATTCCGCAATGAGTGGCGTGCTGCGCGTGTTGATCGTGGATGATGCGCGGCTGGCGCGGCAGGAGCTTCGCACGCTGTTGTCGGCGTTGCCCTGGGTGCAGTGCGTGGGCGAAGCCGACGATGTGCCCGCCGCGCGCGAGGCGATCGCCACGCTGGCGCCGGACCTGGTGCTGCTGGACGTGCAGATGCCCTCCGGCAGCGGTTTCGATGTGCTGGACGGTCTGGAGACGGTGCCGGCGGTGGTGTTCGTCACCGCCTACGACACCTATGCCGTGCGTGCGTTCCAGGCCAATGCGCTGGACTATCTGGTGAAGCCGGTGGAAGCACCCCGGTTGCTGGAGGCGCTGGAGCGGGCACGTCAGCGCGAAGTGGTTTCAGCCGAGGCGCCAGAGTTGCGTGGCACGCTGGGCGTGCAGGACCAAGTGTTCGTGCGCGAGGGCGAGCGCTGCTGGTTCGTGGCGGTGTCCGAGATCCGCCGGCTGGTGGTGGATGGCAACTACACCCGGTTGTGGTTCCGCGACCAGAACGCGTTGCTGACCCGCAGCCTGAGCGCGCTGGAAGCACGCCTGCCGCAGGATCTGTTCTTCCGTGCCAACCGCAACACCCTGGTCAACCTGCGCCGCATTCGTGGCGTAACGCCAAGCATTGCCGATGGCTACGACCTGACGCTGGACGACGGCAGTGAAGTGGACGTGTCGCGGCGGCAGGCGCGGGAACTGCGCGAGCGGATGGCGTTGTAGCGGTCGCTACAGCTCGGCGCTGACCGGGCTGGTGAGGAAGCCCCACAGCAGGCGTGCCATCACTGCTGGAGAACGCGCCTGCGAACGCGCATACACCAGCAACGCATCCAGCCGCGGGCGGTCGTAGAGATGGCCGGCCAGCAGCACCGCGTGGATGCGACGGGTGTTTGCGCTGTCCTGCAGCGGGTCGCCATCGAGGAGGACCAGATCGGCGGCCTTGCCGACCTCGACGCTGCCATGTGATGCCTGCAGCTGCAGATGGCGCGCGGCCTGCAGCGTGGAGGCACGCAGTACGTCGGCCCGGCTCATGCCGGCATGCCGCAGCCACTGCAGTTCATCGTGGTAGCGGAAGCCGCTCAGCCCGGTATCGGTGCCGACCAGCACGGTGACGCCGGCACGATGTGCGGCACCGGTGAGCGCGAGGCCATGCGCGAAGTAGGCCTTCAGTGCGTCTTCGCCGCGCAACCCGGGGTAGCGACTTGCGGTTGCCTCCAGGTCGTCACGCCAGGCCCAGCGTGACAGTGGATCCAGGTAGGCCAGGCGTGGATCGTTGATGAAGGCGGGATCGCGTGCGCGCGCATCCTCCTCCCGGGTGACATGGGTCGGTACGAATGCTGCGCCGCTGGCCTGCATCAGGCCGAACGCTTCGTCGCAGAGCGCGGGCTGGTAACCACTGACCATCCGTTCGGCCAGAGCGGTCGGGTCTTCGCCGTCGAGGGTGCCACCACGCCAGGCGGCTGCATGGTCGAAGCAATGCCGTACGAACAGATGGGCGTGTTCGAAGCTGCGCTGCCCCGCCTGCAAGGCCTCTTCCAGCCGCACCGCCCTGGGCAGGTGTCCAACCAGTGGGCGGTGCAGCTGACGTGCTTCGGTGGCCAGCCGCTGGTAGGTATCCGCACGCAGCCGGTTGTAGACCTTCAGCGCGTCGACACCTCGCGCGCTGTACGTGCGTGCCCGCAACGCGCCAGCCTCCGGCGAGAGCGACGGATCCTCGAAATAGAAGCTGGCGACCTGTACGAAGCGTGGTGCGGCCTGCTGTCCGGCGATGGCCTGCGCGGTCCAGCGGCGCTTGTCGGCCACGCAGGCGATCAGCGGGTCGGTAGCCTGCGGGCAGTCCATCATGTCGCGGGTGCCGGTAATGCCATTGGCCAGCATCAGCGGGAACTGCAGTTGCGGTGACAGTTGCAGTGCATGGGTATGCATGTCCCAGAAGCCGGGCACCAGCCAGCGGCCGCCGGCATCGAGCACGGGCAGCGCCGTGTCGTGTGCATCATTGCCGATGGCGGTGATGATGCCGTTGCGCAGCGTGACGCTGGTCGGCTCGCCTGCAATGCCGTTGTGCACGTCCACCACCCGTACGTTGACGATCACGCGGCTGTTGCCGGGGGCGGGCAGGGGAGGTGCCGGCAGCGGCCAGAGCAGGGCGGCGGTGAACATCAGCGGTGGTGCCAGCAGGAGGGCTGCCAGCACGCGTGGCCAGCGACGACGGCGAGCAGGACGGGGTAACGCGCGTGCTGCATCCATGAGCCGACGGTCCTTGTAGTGGGTCGTCAGCAGGGTGCGGCAACATGGGGGCCGCTGCCAGTGACCATCGGCATCCCGCCCGCCGTGCCTCCGCGGCGGTTACCCTGTGCAGCAGATTCCCCATCACGCCGCGCCATGTCCATCGTCCTCACCGATTTCGCCCGTCCCCGCCTGTTCCCGCGCGTGCCGCGCGGCAACACCATCCAGGACTGCACTGCCGAGCAGTTCGAAGCCCACCTCAACACGCATGCGCCGATGAAGGTGCTCGATGGCTACGCACCATTCTGCAAGCTGTTCGTCTATGAGAACTGGACCAGCACGCGCTGCCTGACGGTGCCGATCACCGATGCCAACCGCCACCAGCTGCGCAGTGGCTACGAGGCGCGCAATCGTGACGAGCTGCCGGTGCTGGTGCGCTGGTTCGAAGGCGTGGAATCGCCGCGTGCGAACTACCTGGTGGTGATCCTGTACAGCGCCGAGCAGCTGGCGAAGGAAGGTTCACCGATCGAGGCCGACTGGGGCATCGTCGGCTGCATCTACACCGCCGAGCCGGAAGAAGTGCCGATGGCGCCGATCACGATGATGCGCAATGCGCTGGGGGTGGAGGAGGGTGGCTCCGGCGTGCCGCTGGATCGCGAGGCGTACCGGCGTTCTGTCGAGTTCTGGGAGAACAACGCGAACTGGCGGCCGTGAGCGACATTTGTCATCCACGCATCGCGTGAATGTACCGACCGCAGTAGAGCCACGCCATGCGTGGCTGCTTGGACTTCAGACGGCGTTCCATTCCCACCACGGGTAGTGGTACTCGCGGTCGATGGCCTGCCAGCGTTGGCCGCACTGGGTGCAGGCAACGGTATGGCAATCGCCCCAACCATCCTCGGCCTGCTGCAACGAGATCAGCTGCACCTGCCCTTGTTCGATCAGGCGACGCGGATCGAAGAACGGGTAGCCGGGATTGAGCACGCACAGGCAGCCCTCGCGTGCCTGCCAGTAGCGCAATCGTTGCAGCGCGGCCTTGAGGTGGGCCTGGTTGCTGATCAGCATGCCGCCGAGCGCGATGCCCTGGCAGTGCTGTTCGATCAGGTCCGCATGCGCGGCCAATGCATCCAGCGAGGACGCGGTGAACAGCCGTGCGACCGTGCGTGCAGCGTCGGAGATGCGCTTGCCGTCGCGCGACAGCAGGTCCCGCAGCAGGACGTCGGCCTGGGCATCCTCAAGCCGGGGCGACGGCGTCGCGGACCACGGCCAGCGCATCAACGCGCCTTTCCGATCGCCGCGTAGTGGCCGGCGGTCAGCCGCAGCAGATCGGTGGGTGCCAGTTCCACTTCCAGGCCACGGCGTCCGGCACTGACATGCAGTGCGGGCAGCGCTTCGGCACTGGCATCCAGGAACGTGCGCAGGCGCTTCTTCTGCCCGAGCGGGCTGATGCCACCGACCAGGTAACCGGTCGCGCGCTGTGCGGCATCGGCGGCGGCCATCTCGCACTTCTTGCAGCCGGCCGCTTCGGCCAATGCCTTCAGGTCCAGCTGGCCGGCCACCGGCACGATGGCCACCAGCAGTTCGTGTGCCTCGGTGCTGGCCAGCAGGGTCTTGAACACTTGGGCCGGGTCGAGGCCGAGCTTGTCGACAGCTTCGCCGCCATACGATTCGGCGTGGGCGTCGTGCACGTAGCTGCGCACGGTGTGGGCGATCTTCTCGCGCTTGAGGAGGTTGATGGCCGGGGTCATGGCTGCATCGTAGCGCGCGCTGGGCGCGTTGCCTTGACCGAGACTATTGGTGACGGAGATTTTACTGGCTCCAACGCAATCAGGCTCAACGATTGGATATGATGAAGTGAAGGACTGCGTGCATGTCCAGTTTGGCCTATGCCGGAGAAGATAAATGGCTTTGCAGGTTTTTCCGAAAGATTCTGTCGTGCGCGGTAACGCCGGCCTTCGCCGGTTGATTGAACATCTCAAAGAGAAGCAGGAAGAGCTTGGTCTATCTGACTCTTTGCTTTTCTATGGTTTTCCTCTCTTTAGGGAGGATGACAAATTGCTTGTGGCTGACGTCGTTGTCGTATCTCCGTTGCTTGGAGTTGTGCTTATTAGTGCGCCAGTTTCGGTCGGTTCGGGGACGGCTGATCAGCTGGAGGGAGCTTTCAGTCAAATATTTTCACGCCTGGTGAGATATCCGAGGCTTCGTCTCGGAAGAGCACAGCTAAAATTTGGCATTGATGCCTTCTTGTGGGTGGAAGAAGGTAATGTCGATGATAGTGTGGTAGTTGGCTTTGCTGGTCTTGATGCGAAAATAAAATCGCTTTTGAGTGAGGGTGAGATCGAGCCGGATGTTTTCGAAGAGCTTGTTTCAGTAATCGACGGCTCCAAGTCGCTGTTGAAAGCAAAAGAGCGAAAAATCCAAGGATTTTCTGAAAGTTCTCGCGTTGCTGACATCATCAGATTGGAAGACGAGATTCGAAGATTTGATCGGGATCAACGTGTTGCATACATGAGCGAGATTGCCGGTCTTCAGCGAATTCAGGGTCTTGCTGGCTCGGGAAAGACGGTTGTGCTTGCGTTGAAGGCTGCTCTTACCGCTATTAGGGAGCCTGACGCAAATATTGTCGTTACGTTTTATACGAAGAGCTTGTATCAACATATCAAGCAGCTCATTACTAGATTTTACAGAATGCATGAAGATCGGGATCCAAACTGGGATCGTCTGCAGGTTCTGCATGCTTGGGGTGGAGCAACAAACGATGGACTGTACTACCAGGTGGCAAGGAGGTATGGGCACGATCCTCTTAATTTTGCTCAGGCGAAGGCTATTTCTGCCCGGCCATTCGCAGCAGCCTGTGAACGGCTTTTGGCGGACGTAAGTATTTCATCTGTTTACGATTATGTTTTTGTTGATGAGGCTCAGGATTTTCCTCCTGAATTTATGAGCTTGGCACTTAGGGTCGCCTCTGACGAGCGATTGGTTATTGCTTATGACGTCTTTCAGACAATATTTGATGTGGAAATTCCTACCGCGGCCACTCTTTTTGGGGTGAACGAGGACGGCCAGGCTGTGGTGGAATTTGATGAACAAATTGTCCTTCATAAGTGTTATCGCAATCCGCGTGAGATACTGCTCTGTGCCCATGCTATCGGTTTTGGAGTTTACGGATCAAAGATCGTCCAGATGCTCGAGTCAAAGGAGCATTGGGAGGATTTTGGATATGAGGTGAAGGGGGAGCTTGCGTTCGGGGAGAGGGTTGTCATTGAGCGCCCTAGGGAAAATTCTCCGTCATCGATCAGTGATACAAATTCCATTGATCAAATCATAGCTTGTCAGGCTTTTGGTGACTTCAATGACGAAGTTGAATTTGTTGCTGATAGGATAAGGCGGGATATTCAGGAGCAGGGTATATCAGCTGAGGATGTTCTTGTGATTAGCGCGGATGATCGGAATGCTAATACATATCTCCGCGCGATATCGAATGCCCTCGGTTCGCTCGGCATCAGGGTAAATAACATTCACTCCGCTGGATTTGAGTTGCGGGACTTTCAGCGGGGAGGGGAAGTTACTCTTTCTACAATTTACAAAGCCAAGGGTAACGAGGCGTACTCTGTTTATTTGGTTGGTATTGATGCTCTGTTTGCTAGGCCCACGCCGCGCTCAAGAAACATGGCATTTACTGGTATGACTCGCGCGAAGGGATGGCTTTGTGTTACGGGCATGGGGGCTGCAGCGCAGAGTTTCGTTCAGGAGTTATCCGCAGCAAAGAGTAAATTTCCGCATCTTGAGTTCACTTATCCAACTGAACAAGAGTTGGTCTTCATGAAGAGAGATTTGATCAGTATTGAGCCTTCCGTAATCGAGGCGGAGATAGACTCTCTGGGTGATGGGTTGGAGTTAGACGACTTTGAGCGAATTTTGCGCAAAAAGTTGAAGGAGGTGCAGGCTGGTCGCAAATCTAGAAAGCGACTCAATTAAGCTATGTACACTCCAGTATTGAGGCCCATTGCTAGGGAGTCGGGCTTTCCTGTGGCAGAGTTTGGCGATGACTCTTTTATTCTCAGAAACGAAATTATTCGAGATTTGAGGGTTATGAGCTACATGGAGCAGTGGAAATATTTGTACGAGAACAGGTATTTCCACGTAAAGCTGTCCGATCATTCACTTTTGGTTTTTAGTGAAGGTGAGCGCCCGTCTTACAGTTATATTCATTGCCCTCTGGATGTCGTAACTTTTGCTGATTACCTGAAGACGATTGGCGTTGCGGATAGTCCATCGAGCCGCAGGGTTCATGAGGATGATTACTTGATGGTTCTCTATACGGCGTCAGTACGTCCTCACGTCACTCCCATTCGTTTTGACTATGATGAACGAGGCTATGAAGAAGGCGTTCATCCAGTAGCTCATATCCATCTCGGGTTAATGAATCAAGTTCGGATAAGTTGCAACAAGATGTCGCCATTGGCATTTATGCTTTTTGTTATGCGGCATATGTATCCGGACAGTTGGAGGCGCCTAATAGGGCGTAGAAATTCGGCCTCGTTGATGGCGAACATTCGGTCGGCAAAGTTCAACGTTCCTGTCGCGTTCGTTAAGGAGCTCGATTTGATCGAACTTCGGTGTACCTAATTTGCAGGAAGAGCTGGCACGTTTAGTTTCCTTATTTACCCTCGAGCTGGCGGAGATCGTGGAGGAGAGGACGATCTAGCCGACCGCGCGCCAACGCAGAACGGGCGCCCGAAGGCGCCCGTTCCGTGTGTCGCACGCACCGGAAGTGCCGGCCGCTGGCCGGCACCGCGCACGGCATCAGTAGCGGTAGTGGTCCGGCTTGAACGGGCCTTCCACCGGCACGCCGATGTAGTCAGCCTGTTCCTGGCTCAGGGTGGTCAGCTTCACGCCGATCTTTTCCAGGTGCAGGCGGGCCACTTCCTCGTCCAGCTTCTTCGGCAGCAGGTAGACCTTCTTCTCGTAGCTGTCCTTGTTCGCCCACAGGTCGATCTGTGCCAGGGTCTGGTTGGCGAAGCTGTTGGACATCACGAAGCTCGGGTGGCCGGTGGCGCAGCCCAGGTTCACCAGGCGGCCTTCGGCCAGCAGGAAGATCGCGTTGCCGTTCGGGAAGATGTACTTGTCCACCTGCGGCTTGATGTTGACGTGCTTGATGCCGGCGAACGACACCAGCGCATCGACCTGGATCTCGTTGTCGAAGTGGCCGATGTTGCAGACGATGGCCTGGTCCTTCATCGCGCTCAGGTGCTCGATGCGGATGATGTCCTTGTTGCCGGTGGTGGTGACGTACAGGTCGGCACGGCCCAGGGTCGATTCGATGGTGTTGACTTCATAGCCTTCCATCGCCGCCTGCAGGGCGCAGATCGGGTCGATCTCGGTGACGATCACGCGCGCGCCATAGGCACGCAGCGAGGCGGCGCAGCCCTTGCCGACGTCGCCGTAGCCGCAGACCACGGCCACCTTGCCGGCCAGCATCACGTCCATCGCGCGCTTCAGGCCATCGGCCAGCGACTCGCGGCAGCCGTACAGGTTGTCGAACTTGCTCTTGGTGACCGAGTCGTTGACGTTGATCGCCGGAATCAGCAGGGTGCCGGCCTGGGCCAGCTGGTACAGGCGGTGCACGCCGGTGGTGGTCTCTTCGGAGACGCCCTTCCAGTCCTTGACCACGCGGCCCCAGTAACCCGGGCGCTCCTTGGCGACGCGCTTGAGCAGGTTCTTGATGACCTGTTCTTCGTGCGAGGCGGAGGCGGTGTTGACCCAGTCGCTGCCGTTTTCCAGCTCGTAGCCCTTGTGGATCAGCAGGGTCACGTCACCGCCGTCGTCCACCACCAGCTCCGGGCCGGTCAGGGTGCCATCGGCCAGGGTGAAGGTCAGCGCGTCCAGGGTGCAGTCCCAGTACTCTTCCAGGGTCTCGCCCTTCCAGGCAAACACCGGGGTGCCGGTGGCGGCGATGGCGGCGGCCGCGTGGTCCTGGGTCGAGAAGATGTTGCACGAGGCCCAGCGCACGTCGGCGCCGATGTCCTTCAGGGTCTCGATCAGCACCGCGGTCTGGATGGTCATGTGCAGCGAGCCGGTCACGCGCACGCCCTTCAGCGGCAGCTCGGCCTGGTACTTGCGGCGGATCGACATCAGGCCCGGCATTTCGTGCTCGGCGATGTCCAGTTCCTTGCGGCCCCAATCGGCCAGCGTGATATCGCGGATCTTGTAATCACCTTCGGTGGAGAAGGTCTTGGCAACAGCGTTCATTCGTGTGCTCCGGTTGTGGACGAGCGGGTGCTCGCATCTAGCCGGGCGCCGTTGTTACAAAGCCACCTTACCGAGCCTGGCCGGGCCTCGTGGGATCCGGTCGCAGCGCCCCTCGGCAGGGGAGAACCCCCATTATATCGCGGCCTCGGCATGACATCCGGATGACCCAACCATCGGCAGATGGGGCGGCGTGCACGGCCTGTTAAGGTCAGTGTTTTCACGCATCACACAGGTGGAACGATGAGCATGCACGCGCGCCGCACACGGCGCTGGACCGGCCTGGTCCTGTCGATGGGACTGCTGGCGGTGGCCCCGCTGGCCTGGGCTGCGGCCCCGCAGCCCGCGTCAGCGCAGGCGCAGGGCGCCAACGGCTATGAGCTGCCTTCGGCCGCGCTGCAGGCGGTGGTGGACGCGCCCCGTGCGCCCTCGTTGTACCTGTCGCCACGCCGCGACGTGGCCGCGATGATGCAGATGCCGTCGCTGCCGTCGATCCAGGTGGTGGCGCAGCCGGAACTGAAGCTGGCCGGCCTGCGTATCAACCCGCGCACGTTCTCCGACAGCCGCTTCAGCTTCGGCGAGAAGCTGTGGCTGATGAACGTTGCCGACGGCAAGGAACGGCCGATCAGCGGCCTGCCGGCCAAGCTGTCGATCGCCAGTGTGATGTGGTCGCCGGACCAGAAGTGGCTGGCCTTCAACCAGGTCGATGCCGCCAGTGGCGCCAATGAACTGTGGCTGGTGGACGTGGCCGGTGGCAGTGCCCGCCGTCTGGTTGCCGGCCTGAACACGGTGATCGGCAGCGGCTACCAGTGGCTGCCGGACAGCCGCGGACTGGTGGTGTTCACCCGCCCGGCCAACCTGGGTGCGGCGCCGGCTGTCGACGGCATCCCGACCGGCCCGGCCGTGCAGCAGACCAGCCAGGGCGGCGGCGTGGTGTCGATCCGTACCTACCAGGACCTGCTGAAGAACGAGGCCGACGCGCGTCAGTTCGATTACTACGCCACCACCCAGCCGATGGAAGTCAGCCTGGATGGCAACACCCGCGCGATTGGCGCGGCCGGCATCTTCATGGGCTTCTCGGTGTCGCCGGATGGCCGCTTCGTGCTGCGCCAGCCGGTGCAGCGGCCGTATTCCTACGTGGTGCCGGTGAGCAGTTTCCCGCGCCGCATCGAAGTGATCGACCGTGCCAGCGGCAAGCTGGTGCACACCGTGGCCGTGCGTCCGCTGGTGGAAGGCCTGCCAACCGGCAACGACGCCGAAGTGACCGGCGTGCGCGACATCAGCTGGCGCGGTGATGCCGATGCCACCCTGGTCTGGGCCGAAGCGCAGGACGGCGGTGATCCGAACCGGGAGGCCAAGGTGCGCGATGCGGTGTTGATGCAGGCGGCGCCGTTCGACAAGCCGCCGGTGACCCTGGCCCAGCTCGGCAGCCGTCTGGTGGGTATCAACTGGGGCCGTGGCGACCTGGCCCTGCTGACCGAGTCGTGGTGGAAGACGCGCAAGACCAGGACCTGGCTGATTGCCCCGGACAATGCCGGTGCCGAGCCGCGCCTGCTGTGGGATCGTGACGCGCAGGACCGCTATTCCGATCCGGGCCGTCCGCTGTTGTCCAGCGACGACCGCGGCCGCTCGCTGCTGCAGACCAGCCCGGATGGCGGCAGCCTGTATCTGGCCGGTGCCGGTGCATCGCCGGAGGGCGACCGCCCGTTCGTGGACCGCTTCGACATCTCCACGGGCAAGGCCACCCGCCTGTTCCACTCGCAGGCGCCCAGCTACGCCGCGCCGGTGGCGCTGCTGGACGACCAGGGCAGCTCGCTGCTGCTGAGCCGTGAAAGCCCGGATGAGCCGGCCAACTTCTACGTGCAGTCGCTGGCCGATGCCGGTGCCGCACCGCGCGCGCTGACCCATTTCGCCCATCCGCTGCCGCAGCTGAAGGGTGTGCAGAAGGAGCAGATCCGCTACAAGCGCAAGGACGGCGTCGACCTGACCGCGACCCTGCTGCTGCCGCCGGGGTACGACCCGAAGCGCGACGGCCCGCGGCCGCTGCTGATGTGGGCCTATCCGGGTGAGTTCAAGAGCGCGGCCGCGGCCAGCCAGGTGACCGATTCGCCGTACCGCTTCAACGCGGTCAGCTACTGGGGCCCGCAGGCGTTCCTGGCCAAGGGCTACGTGGTGCTGGCCAGCCCGTCGATGCCGATCATCGGCGAGGGCGACAAGGAACCCAACGACACCTACATCGAACAGCTGGTGGCCAACGCGCAGGCGGCGGTGGATGAAGTGGTGCGCCGTGGCGTGACCGATCGCGATCACATCGCCATCGGTGGCCATTCCTACGGTGCGTTCATGACCGCCAACCTGCTGGCGCACACCCGCCTGTTCAAGGCCGGCATCGCGCGCAGTGGCGCCTACAACCGCACGCTCACGCCGTTCGGTTTCCAGGCCGAGGAACGCAACTACTGGCAGGCGCAGGATGTCTACCAGAAGATGGCCCCGTTCAACTACGCCGACAGGATCAAGGATCCGATCCTCTTCATCCACGGCGTGGACGACAACAACTCCGGCACGTTCCCGATCCAGAGCGAGCGCATGTTCGCCGCGGTGAAGGGCCTGGGTGGCACCGCGCGGCTGGTGATGCTGCCCAACGAATCGCATGCCTACCGCGCACGCGAATCGATCATGACCATGTTGGCCGAAAGCGAGCGTTGGCTGGAGCAGACCATCGGCCCGGCCGAGCAGGGCAAGGCGAAGAAGAAGCGCTGATACCTGCATGAGGGCGGCCCCTGCAACAGGGGCCGCTGTGACGCGACGGGGTAGAGTCGACTGGGTAGAGTCGACTGTTAGTCGACTAGCGCGCGCAGCGCGGGTTTTCGAAGACCTGACAGGAGAGCAGTCGACTAACAGTCGACTCTACCCAGTCGGTGTTTCCCGCGCGGTGGTTCCAGTCGGTGTTTCCTCTCCGGTCACATCCGGCGATGCATGCAGATGAAACCATTCTTGCATCGCAGCACGACGCCCGATCTGGGATAGGCTTGGGGCCTGGATCCGTTGACCGAGGCCTGTGCGTCGCCGATGAACGAGTACCGCAGCAGCATCGAGTTTGCTTCTCCCGATCTTCCGCTTCGCGATGATGTGCGCCGGCTTGGCGCACTGGTCGGCGACCTGCTGGTCGAACAGGTGTCGGCCGCGTTTCTTGATGACGTCGAGGACGTGCGTACCCGCGCCATCGCCCGTCGCGAAAACCAGGCGCCGCTGTCGGAGCTGGCCGATGGCCTGGCCGGGCGCACGCCGCAGCAGGCCGAAACCATGGTGCGTGCGTTCAGCACGTACTTCCAGGTGGTCAACATCGCCGAGCGCGTGCATCGCATCCGCCGTCGCCGTGACTATCAGCGCGCTGGTACCGCAGGTGCACAGCCTGATGGCCTGCAGGACGCGCTGCAGCACCTGAAGGCGCAGGGCGTGGGCCTGGACGAACTCGCGCAGTGGCTCCCGCGCATCGACATCGAACCGGTGTTCACCGCGCACCCGACCGAGGCGGTGCGCCGCGCGCTGCTGGAAAAAGAGCAGCTGATGGTGGCCAGCCTGGTCGACAACCTCGACGGCCAGCGCACGCCGGGTGAGGCCGCCGCTGATGCCGCGCGCTTCCGCATGGCGCTGACCGCCTCGTGGCAGACCACCGATTCCTCGCCGGTGCGGCCCACCGTCGACGACGAACGCGAGCACGTCGGGTTCTATCTGGTGCAGGTGCTGTACCGGGTGATCCCGGTGCTGTACGAATCGCTGCAGCAGGCGCTGCGCGATACCTATGGGGAAGAACTGCCGTTGCCGCGCCTGCTGCGTTTCGGTACGTGGGTGGGCGGCGACATGGACGGCAATCCGAATGTGGATGCCCACACCATCCGCAACACACTGGATGCGCAGCGGCAGGCCGTGCTGGGGCGCTACCAGAAGGAACTGCTGCAGCTGGCCAGCCTGCTCAGCCAGTCTACCGAGCGGGTGGGCGTGAGTGATGCGTTGCAGGCACGCGTGGCGCAGTACCAGCAGCTGCTGCCGCAGGTGCAGTCGCGCCCGCGCCATGCCGACATGCCGTACCGCCTGCTCAACGATCGCATGCGCGCGCGCCTTCAGGCCACGCTGGATGATGGCGAAGGCAACTACGCTGGTCCGGACGAGCTGATCGAGGATCTGCAGCTGATCCTCGACAGCCTGCGTGCGAACCGCGGCGAGCATGCCGGTGGCTTTGCCGTGCAGCGCCTGCTGTGGCGGGTGAAGACCTTCGGCTTCCATCTGGCGCGGTTGGACGTGCGCCAGGAGTCGAGCGTGCATGCGCGCGCGCTGGGCGCCGTGCTGGGCGGCGAGGAGGCCTGGCAGGCGCTGGATGCACTGGGTCGTGCGCGGCTGCTGGGCCCGCATGCCAGCGGTGAAACGGCATTGCCCAACGGTGACGACGAAGGCAACCAGCGGCTGGATGCGGTATTCGCGGCACTGGCCGATGCACGCGCACGCCATGGCGGTGATGCGCTGGGCAGCTACATCATCTCGATGGCACACGACCGCAGCGATGTGCTGGCGGTGCTGGCGCTGGCACGCCGTGGCGGGCTGGTGGAAGAGAACGGATCAGTGCCGCTGGATATCGCGCCGTTGTTTGAAACGGTGGACGACCTCAAGCGCGGTACCGCCACGCTGCGCGACCTGCTGGCCGACCCGGTGTATCGCGGCCATCTGCGCGCGCGCGGCGACGTGCAGATGGTGATGCTGGGTTATTCGGACAGCAGCAAGGACGGCGGTATCGCCGCCTCGCGCTGGGGCCTGCAGCGCGCGCAGGTGGAACTGCTGGAGGTGGCGGCCGAGGCGGGCATCCGGCTGACCTTCTTCCATGGCCGCGGCGGCTCGATCAGCCGTGGCGGTGGCAAGACCACGCACGCAGTCGACGCGTCGCCGCGCGGCAGCATCGACGGCCGCCTGCGGGTGACCGAGCAGGGCGAGGTGATCCATCGCAAATACGGTATTCGTGCGTTGGCGCTGCGTTCGCTGGAACAGGCCACCGGCGCGGTGCTGCGCGCCAGCCTGCGCCCGCGCGCGGCTGAGCCGCGCGAGGACGACTGGCGGCCGGTGATGGACGTGGTGTCCGCTGCCAGCAGCGAGGTCTACCGTGGCTTCGTCGGCCAGGCCGGCTTCATGGACTACTTCCGCACCGCCACGCCGATCGATGTGATCGAACGGATGACGCTGGGCTCGCGGCCGTCGCGCCGGCTCGGCCAGGACGCCGCGCTGGGCAACCTGCGCGCGATTCCCTGGGTATTTGCCTGGAGCCAGGCGCGGGCGGTCATCCCGGGCTGGTACGGCGTGGGCAGTGGCCTGCAGGCGGCCGTGGATGGCGGCCACGAGGGTACCTTGCGCGAGATGGCGCGTGACTGGCCGTTCTTCCGCACCTTCCTGGACGACATCGCGATGGTGCTGTCCAAGGGCGATATCACCATCGCAGAGCAGTTCTCGAAGCTGTCGGGCGAACTGCACGAACGCTTCTTCCCGCAGGTGCAGCGCGAGCTGGACCTGACACGGCACTGGTTGCTGGCGCTGATGGACCAGCAGACATTGCTGGACCACGATGCGCGGCTGGCGCTGTCGATCCGCCTGCGCAATCCCTACGTCGATCCGATCAGCGTGCTGCAGGTGGATCTGCTGCAGCGCTGGCGGGCCAGCGGCCGCGAGGACGACGACCTGCTGCGCGCGCTGGTTGCGTGCGTGAACGGTGTTTCGCAGGGCGTGCAGAACACGGGGTGATCTGGCTTTGGTAGTGCCGGCCGCTGGCCGGCAACGTCATGATGTTCGGCAGCACACGGGGCGTTGCCGGCCAGCGGCCGGCACTACCTCACTCTTCAGGCGAAGGCGGGTTCGACGCCAGTAGTTCCAGGTGGCGCTGTTCCATTTCCTGGCGCAGCTGGCGGCGGATCTGCGCGGCGGCCTGGCGGCGCTTCTCGTCGGATGTGGCCGGCTGCAGGGGCGGTACCGGCGTCGGCCGGCCTTCCTCGTCCACCGCCACCATCGTGAAGAAGCAGCTGTTGGCGTGGCGCACGCTGCGCTTGAGGATGTCCTCGGCCACCACCTTGATGCCGATCTCCATCGACGAGGTGCCGGTATGGTTCACCGAGGCCAGGAAGGTGACCAGTTCGCCCACCGCGATGGGCTGGCGGAACATCACCTGGTCCACCGACAGGGTGACCACGTAGCTGCCGGCGTAGCGGCTGGCACAGGCATAGGCGACCTGGTCGAGCAGCCGCAGGATCGCGCCACCGTGGACCTTGCCGGAGAAATTGGCCATTTCCGGCGACATCAGCACGGTCATGGACAGCTGGTGGGTTTTCAGTTCGGTCGACATGGGGCGATTGTATCGGCAACCGGTAGTGCCGGCCGCTGGCCGGCAACCCCGCGATTGTTTCCGGAGACCATGAAAAAGCCGGCCAGCGGCCGGCTCTACCAGAAAGCAGAAGGGCCGCTCGCGCGGCCCTTCGTGTTTCTTACTTCAGCTTCGCATCGGCGCGCAGGGCGGCGGCGCGGTCGGTCTTCTCCCAGGAGAAGGCCGTGGCGCTGACGGTCTCGCCTTCGCCGTTGAGGTAGCTGAACTCCTTCGGCTTGCGGCCGAAGTGGCCATAGGCCGCGGTCTGCTGGTACATCGGGTGTACCAGGTCGAGCATCTTGATGATGCCGTACGGGCGCAGGTCGAAGTGCTTGCGGATCAGCTTCTCGATCTTGTCGTCGCTGATCTTGCCGGTGCCGAAGGTGGTGACCGAGATCGAGGTCGGCTCAGCCACGCCGATGGCGTAGGAGACCTGCACTTCGCAACGGTCGGCCAGGCCGGCGGCAACCACGTTCTTGGCGACGTAGCGGGCCGCGTAGGCAGCCGAACGGTCGACCTTGGACGGGTCCTTGCCGGAGAAGGCGCCACCACCGTGACGGGCCCAGCCGCCGTAGGTGTCGACGATGATCTTGCGGCCGGTCAGGCCGCAGTCGCCCACCGGGCCGCCGATCTCGAACTTGCCGGTCGGGTTGATGTGGAACTTGGTGCCCTTGTGCAGCCACTTGGCCGGCAGCACCGGCTTGATGATCTCTTCGCGGACGGCCTCGATGAGGTCCTTCTGCTTGATGCCCGGGGCGTGCTGGGTCGACAGGACCACGGCGTCGATGGCCGAGACCACGCCGTTTTCATAGCGCAGGGTGACCTGGCTCTTGGCGTCCGGACGCAGCCACGGCAGCGGCGAGTTCTTCTTCTTGCGGATCTTGGCCTGCTGCTCGACCAGGCGGTGCGACAGGTGGATCGCGGCCGGCATGTAGCTGTCGGTCTCGTTGGTGGCATAGCCGAACATCAGGCCCTGGTCGCCAGCGCCCATTTCTTCCGGCTTCTTGCGGTCCACGCCCTGGGCGATGTGCGGCGACTGCTTGCCTATCAGGTTCAGCACGCCGCAGGTGGCGCCGTCGAAACCGACGTCGGAGCTGTCGTAGCCGATGTCCGTGATGACCTTGCGGGTCAGGGCTTCCAGGTCGATCCAGGCGCTGGTGGTGATTTCACCGGCGACAATGGCAACACCGGTCTTGACCATGGTTTCGCAGGCCACGCGGGCGCGCTGGTCCTGGGTCAGGATCGCGTCCAGCACCGCATCGGAGATCTGGTCGGCAACCTTGTCCGGATGGCCTTCGGAGACCGACTCGGAGGTGAAGAGATAGCTGGACATCAGGCGTAATATCCCTTGATTCGGATGGAAAGATGGGCGCGCATGATACACGGGGTGCGCCGCCTGTGCATTGTGAACCTGTACCGGTTGCCGGTGGTTAAGCCCGCGTAGGCCCGGCAAGGGCCGTCCTGACGGGATTGGGCCCCAGCCTCGAGGCCCAGTGTTCCACCAGCGTGACAACGGGCGGGGTGGCCAGGGGGCCGGTTGCGGCCCCGCCCCGGGCGGGTCGACCGTCATCGTTCTGCCCCAGAACCGCCATCTGGCTGCCGTCTGCCGGGCGCAGGCTGTCGGCCAATCCGGCCGCCGGGCATGAGTGGATCCGCCATGCAGGAACTTGAACAGCGTCTCCAGCAACGCTTTCCCGATTGGTTCCATGGCCGTCGTGGCCAGCTGGCGCGGCCATTGCTGCGCAGCGTCGGGCGCTGGTCGCGGTTGGACCAGATCGAAGCTTTCCTGCAGCGCAGTGCAGGATTGCGCGGATTCAGCTTCGTCGCCGCCGGGCTGGAGTTCATCGATGGCCAGTACCAGGTGGACCCGGCCGCGCTGGCGAAGATCCCGGCCACCGGCCGTCTGCTGATTGTTGCCAATCATCCGTCCGGGGCACTGGATGCACTGGCGCTGCTGGACGCGGTCGGCCGCATCCGCCGCGATGTGCGGATCGTGGCCAACGACCTGTTGGGGGCCATCGCGCCCCTGCAGGACCTGCTCCTGCCGGTGCGCATTCTCGGCGGCAAGGCCCAGCGTGGCAGCCTGCACGCCGTGGAGGAGGCGCTGGCGGCCGAGCAGTGCGTGATCGTATTCCCGGCTGGCGAGGTCTCACGCCTCTCGCTGCGCGGCATCCGCGATGGCCGCTGGCAGCGGGGGTTCGTGCGCTTTGCCCGCGCCGCCGGTGCGCCGGTGCTGCCGGTGCGGGTGGAGGCGCGCAACTCGGCGCTGTTCTATGGCGCCTCGACCCTGTTCAAGCCGGCCGGTACCGCGCTGCTGGCGCGCGAGATGTTCACCCGCCGTGGCCGTCCGCTGCGCCTGTGCATCGGTGAGCCGATGCAGCTGGGCAAGGGCGGTGACCCGGGCGCGCAGCTGTTGGCCGTGCGCCGCGCGCTGTATGCGCTGGGCCGTAATGGGGCGGCGGGCGATGCCGCTGCTGTTGCAGGTCCGGAGCCGCTGGCGTCGCCGGTACCACCTTCGCAGGTTGCCGCCGGCATTGCCGCAGCCACCCAGCTGGGCCAGACCGCTGACGGCAAGCAGATCCTGCTGGCGACCTGCAGCGCCGATTCACCGCTGCTGCTGGAACTGGGCCGCCTGCGCGAGCTGACCTTCCGCCAGGTAGGCGAGGGCACAGGGCGCAGCCGCGACCTGGACGATTACGATCCGCGGTACGAACACATCGTGATCTGGGACGCAGCCGCGCAGCGCATCGCCGGCGCCTACCGGATCATGCGCGGCGCCCAGGCACTGGCCCGGCACGGCCTGTCCGGGCTCTACAGCGCATCGTTGTTCCGCTATTCCGACGACGCCATCACCCACATCGCCGAAGGCCTGGAACTGGGCCGCAGCTTCGTGGTGCCCGACTACTGGGGCAGCCGCAGCCTGGACTACCTATGGCAGGGCATCGGCGCCTACCTGCAGCGCCGGCCGGGCATCCGCTACCTGTTCGGTGCGGTGTCGATCAGTGCGGCGCTGCCGCGCGATGCGCGCGAGCAGCTGGTGGCGTACTACCAGCGCTACTACAGTGGCACCGCCGGTCTGGCCGAATCGAACCGCCCGTTCCAGTACTTCGCCGCGCCGCCGAGTTTTGGCGAGCTGGATGCAGGCGCCGCGTTCGATGTGCTCAAGGCCAATCTGGCCGCACTCGGCACTGGCGTGCCGACGCTGTATCGCCAGTACACCGATCTGTGCGAACCCGGTGGCGCGCGCTTCCTCGCCTTCGGTGTCGACCCGGACTTCAGTGATTCGATCGACGGCCTGATCGAAGTGGACCTGTGCGCGATCCGGCCGAACAAGCGCAAACGCTACCTGCGTGATGCGGGGACGCCGGCATGAGCACGCTGGCGAACCTGTCGCCACACCGGCGCGCAGTGTTCGTCTCCGACGTGCATCTGGGGTCACGTCACTGCCATGCCGCCGAACTGGCACGTTTTCTCTCGCAGCTGCGCTGTGAGCGTCTGTACCTGGTCGGCGACATCATCGACCTGTGGTGGATGGCCCATCGCCGTGCCAACTGGCGGCAGTCGCACAGCGAGGTCATCCAGGCCCTGCACGCGCTGCGCCGTGCCGGCACCGAGATCATCTACATTCCCGGCAACCACGATGCCTCGCTGCGCCAGGTGTGCGGGCTGATGCTGCCAGCGATGCAGGTGCGCCGCCGCGCCATCCATGTGACCGCCGATGGTCGCCGGCTGCTGGTCGCGCATGGCGACGACTACGACGGCGTGACCCACTTCGGCGGCCTGCAGGAAAAATTCGGCGACTGGCTGTACTACCGCATCCTCACCGGCAACCAGGCGCTGAATGCAGTGCGGCGCCGGCTGGGCATGCGCTACTGGTCGCTGTCGGAATTCCTGAAGAAGCGCAGTGGTGCGGCCGAACGCTACATCGAGCGCTTCGTGCAGGCCGGGCTGGACGACGTGCGCCGGCGTGGCCTGGATGGCATCGTCTGTGGCCATATCCACCGCGCCGCGCTGGTCGAACGCGACGGCCTGGTCTATGCGAACGATGGTGACTGGGTGGAAAGCCTGACCGCGCTGGCCGAAGACCACGACGGCGCGCTGCGTCTGCTCGACCACAACGGGCAGACCCTGGTGGAACTGCCGGGCGCGCGGTTGTCGCAGGCGGCGTAACCCGCGTCTGTCCCCTTGTAGAGCCGAGCCCATGCTCGGCTGCCGTTGCGGGCAACAAAGAGCAGCATGGGCTCGGCTCTACATGCACCGCCCGCAAGCCGCTAGCATCGGCCAATGGATTCCCTGACCCAGATCGTGCTCGGCGGCGCCGTCGCTGCTGCCATCGCTCCGCCCGGCCATCGCCGCGCGGCCCTGCTGGCCGGTGCCGCGCTTGGCACCCTGCCGGACCTCGATGCCCTGTGGCTCGGCTTCACCGCCACCGACCCGCTAGCGAACATGGTCGAGCACCGCAGCTTCAGCCATTCGCTGCTGGTGCTGCCCTGGGTGGCGGCACTGATCTGGTGGTTGTTCAAGCGCTTCGGCAACGGCCGCGTCGCGCAGTCACCGGTGCGCTGGTTCTGGGCGATCCAGCTGGCGCTGGTGACCCACCCGGTGCTGGATGCGTTCACTGTCTATGGCACCCAGTTGTGGTGGCCGCTGCGGCCACATCCAACCATGGGCTCCAGCGTCTTCATCATCGACCCTGCATACACGGCGTGGCTGCTGCTGGGCTGCGTGTCGGCCTGGTTCGGTCGTACCCGGCCGTGGGCGGGCAAAGTGCTGGGGGTGTCACTGCTGGTCAGCAGCGCATACCTGGGCTGGGGCTTGGTGGCCAAGGCCCAGGTCGACCGCGTCGCGCAGCAGAGCCTGGCCGCGATGGGCCTGGCCGACGCGCCGCGCTTCTCGGTACCGATGCCGTTCAATACGCTGCTATGGCGGGTAGTGGCGATGACGCCCAATGGCTACGTGGTCGGAGACCGCTCGCTGGTCGCCGATCATGGGCCGATGCAGTTCGAAGGCCATCCCTCCAACGTGCAGGCACTGCGCGAGGCGCAGGCGATTCCGGCGGTGCAGCGACTGCAGTGGTTCAACCGCGGCTTCATGCGTGCGCAGGTCGTTGACCGGCGCTTGGTGTTGAGTGATCTGCGCATGGGCCTGGAACCGGATTACACCTTCAACTTCGCCGTGGCCGAACAGGTGGACGGGCAGTGGCGGCCGATCGTGCCCGAACAGCTGCGCGTGGACTACAGCAGCCCGGCAGCACGCGCCGACGCGGGGCGCCGGCTGGCCGCGATGTGGCAACGCATCTGGCACGAGCCGGCAGCCGCCGCGCCCGGCGCTGCACACCCGTAGATCCACGCCATGCGTGGATGGCGCGAACAACAGCCACGCATGGCGCGGCTCTACTGCTGCTGGCGGTTGAGCTTGATCGAACGGTTCAGCACCTGGCGCGGCACGTTGGCGATGTCAAAGCCAACGAACGCCAGCAGGAACTGCAGCCCGGAGATCAGCGCGACCATGGCGATCATGATGGTACCCACCGGCGTGGCGACATCGGCCTGGGCCGACCGCACCCAGTGGTACAGCCCGAACAGCCCCCCGAAGGCGAGCAGGCTGCTGCCCGCGACCAGCTCCAGCGACGCGATGCTGAGGTCGCGCAGGAAATAGTTGTAGGCAATACGCTTGAGCGTGTTGCGCAGGTGCTTGAAGGTGAACTCACCCAGGATGCGACCGATGCGCAGGTTGCTGGTTTCGTCGCCGTAGTGGGCATCCATTGCCACATCCTGCACGACCGCGCGCACGGTGTTCAGTCGGAACAGCATGTCGGTCTCGAAGAAATAGCGGTTGCTGACCGCCTCGAGCTTCAGGTGGCTGGCGACCTTGGCATGGATGGCGGTGTAGCCGTTGGTCGGATCGAACACCTGCCAGTACCCGGACGAAGCCTTGGTCATGAAGGACAGCAGCAGGTTGCCCAGGCGCCGCACCGGGGGCATGCGACGGATGTGGGTCAGGTTCCAGAATCGGTTGCCCTTGGTGTAGTCGGCATGGCCGTCGGCGATCGGCGCGACAAAGTCCATCAGCAGCGCCGGGTCCATCTGCCCATCGCCATCGACCTTCACCAGAATGTCCATGCCATCTGCGATGGCCGCGCGGTACCCGGTCTTGATCGCGCCGCCGACGCCCAGGTTGTGCTGATGGAACAGCACGGCGATACGCGGGTCGTTGGCTTCGGCCTGGATCAGGCGGCCGCTGCCGTCGGGGCACGCATCATCCACGCAGTAGATCGCCGTTACCGCATCATCGATCGCCGCGAGGACGGACAGCACGTGGCGGGTCACTTTGTAGCAGGGGATGATTACGGCGATCCGAGCCGGCGTGGATGCGGAGGTCGTAATGGTGGTCATCGGAGTCATGGGGCTGGATGGGCCAGCAGGGCCTTTGCCGGCAGTTCCACCAGATCCCCCTGCAGCACCCGTGGTGCGTCGCCCTCAGGCGCTACCGTGATGTGGTGGTAGCGGTTGAAGGTGAAATTGAACGCCTCGTCGGGCATCAATGGGAAGTACCGGCGGAAGTATTCCATCTGTGGCAGGTACAGCACATGGTTCACGGCGGGAATACCAACACCCGGCAGGAGGGCCCCGAACCCACCGGGAGCCACCAGCGCGCCTTCGGGCGTGGTGGCTGAGCCCCGGGCTTGCAGGGAGTGCAGGACGGCAGCGCGGTCCATCGCAAAGATCGGCCCGGCAGGCTGCACAGGGTTGAACAAGCCATTGCCCAGCAGATTGGCCAAGGCGGCGGTGGCCAGGACCAAGGTGGCCGCATGCGCCGACAGCTTTGGGCGGCGGGCGGCAACGGCCAGTCCGATCAAGCACAGATAGGGAAGGGCATCGGCGGCGCTGTGCAGGCGGCTGAACTGGCCTTCGCCGAACAGGAACTTGGCCACGCTGCCAGCCATCAGCAGCGCAGCCAGCAGCAGCAGACGCCTGCGCTCCAGGCGTACGCCGCACCGCACCAGGATCATCGCGCAGCCGATGTTGAGCAGCAGGCCGAACGCCAGCAGCGCGCGTGCGGGTGGCACCATCGAGAGTCCGGTCAACTTGCCGACCAGAACGGGCACGGGCAGGAAGATCCAGCAGGCGATCAGCAGTACGCCAGCGGCGAGGGCCAGCACGCTGCCGCGGTGGCCCCGCACCCATTCGCGCAGTCGTGCGCCATCAGCAAGGACCAGAGTGAACAGCGGCAACAGGCTGCCGAGTACGGCGATCTCGCACTCGTTGGAGCCTTTGAACATTGGCAGCGGTGCAAACCGGTAGGTCATCAGGTTCGGGAAGACGTGCGCGAACAGGGACGTCAGCCCGACCCCACCTCCGGCGCTCTGGCGCTGGCCCGGATAAACCGTGTTGCGAACGATCGGGATGATGTCGTGGAAGTAACCGATGAACACGGCCAATGCGAGCGCGCCTGCGATGCCGGCATCGATCAGTCGTGGAAGCGTGAGGGCATCGCGACGGAAGGCCAGGACCAGCACCGCCATGGCCAGCAGCGAGGAAATGATGAAGGGCGGATAGGACACTGCGATCACCCAGACAGCGAGGGCGTACGCACTGGCCAGGATGCGAACCCAGCGATTGCCGATGCACAGCCAGGCTGCGGCGGCCCAGGGTGCCAGAGCGAAGGCACCGGCATTGCTGGTCCACCAGACCTGCACGAATGGCGCGAAGAACAGCGTGGCCGAAACCAGCACTGCGGCTGGTACCGGCATCCGCAGTTGGCGCAGGAACAGGGCCCATCCGCTCAGGAAGGCCATGGCCATGAACATGAAGAAGAACGAATAGGCGTTCGCTGCTGGCAACACGAAGAACGCCCAGTGGTAGGGCTTGAACAGCAGGCCCCAGTCGAGCAGCGGCAGCGCCTGGAAGGTGCGCAGTGACTCGTGGTACGGCGAGTGTGCGTTGAACTGGCCGAAATCGTTGTTGACCGCGATCTGGATGTAGGGCGTGAACACGATCCACTCATCGCTGCGGATCATGCGGGCGCTGCCAAGTACCGGGTTCTGTGGCGCCAGGCCGAGATACTCGTAGGCCAGCGAGTAGGAGGATGGCGTCAGCGCGAATGCGACGTAGAGAATGCACAACAGCGCGATGATCCCGGCGAGCAGGCGCGTCTGGCTGGGCAGGAGCCCGCCCGGCAGGTTCACATCATGGGTGGAGAAAGGCGTTCGTCCGCTGTCACTCATCATGCGCTCGCAGGTAAGGTCCATCCATGCGCGACGTACCCGCACACCGATGCCTGAGGGCAATAGAGGGGGATCCCGGCACGCGCCGTTCCGAGGCCGGGACTGCGGGATTCTAGCCGGTTGCCGCCGGAGCCGCAGGCCATCCTGTGGCGAGGATGGGCCTCAATACACCGTCGCGCGGCCCTGCACGAACGAGTAGAAGAACACCGCGTTCGGGTCGTTCTGCACCAGGCGGAACTCGCGGCGCATGCCCTCCACGGTTTCCTCGTCCACCGAGCCGGCCTGCAGCAGCTGGTCGGCGGCCGACAGCAGCAGCTGTTCCCAGAACGCGATCATCGTCTTGCGACGCGCCGGCTCGCGGTTGTCCAGGTGGATGGTCTTGATCTCGGTGTGCACGTCGCGGAAGCCGCCGGCCAGCAGCAGGTTGCCCAGCTTGGCGCCGACGAATGGATCGCCACCATGGTCGTACTGGAAATCGTTGAAGGCCATCCAGTAGCGCCAGATATGCGGCGAATACGGGTCGAGCAGGAACGAGGCGTTCATCACCTCGGTGATGTAGACCGGCGACCCCGGGGCGAGCACGCGACGCACTTCACTCAACACGCGTGCCGGTGACGGAACGTGTTCCAGCACCCAGCACAGGAACGCCGAATCGAAGCTGCGCGCCTCGAAGGGCAGTTCGCCGGCGTCAGCCTGTTGCAGGGTGTAGCGGTCGCTGCACCATGGTGTGCGCGACAGGTTCGCGCGTGCAGTCTCCAGCTGGGTCTCGCTCAGGTCCACGCCGGTCACGTGCAGTTCCGGGAAGCGGCGCAGCAGGATCTCGGTCTGCGCACCCACGCCGCTTCCGACTTCCAGCAGGCGCCGCGCGCCGCTGTAGTCGATCTGGCCGAAGATGCTCGATTCCAGCAGGCGCGCCTGGGTCATCAGGCGCTGCTGCTCGGTGCCGGAGAACCCGTGCAGGTAGGTCGGGGAGGAGATCGGCGGGGTCATGACGGCGGGCTCTTGTAGCGTCGAGCTGGCTCGACTGTTCGGAAACGCGGGGCTGGCGGCTCAGGCCGCCGAAGGCAGCGCCGGTTCCCCGGCGATCAGGCGGTCGAAGTACTCGGTGGTCAGTGCGACCTGGCTCTGCGGGTCTTCGGCGCGGTTGACCACGGCGCGGAAGGCAGCATTCTCCGGCCGGTCCTTTGCATACCAGCCCAGGTGCTTGCGCGCGATGCGCACGCCCTGCGGCTCGCCATAGAACGCATGCAGCGCGTGCAGGTGGCCAAGCAGGATGTCGCGCACTTCCGCCAGTGATGGCGGTGGCAGTTCCTCGCCGGTGGCCAGGTAGTGCGCCACCTCGCGGAAGATCCACGGGCGCCCCTGCGCCGAGCGGCCGATCATCACCGCGTCCACGCCGGTTTCCTTCAGGACATAGGCAGCCTTCTGCGGCGAATCGATATCGCCGTTGGCGATCACCGGAATGCGCAGCGCGGCCTTGATCTCGGCGATGGTGCCGTACTCGGCCTGGCCGGTGTAGTGCTGGTCGCGGGTGCGGCCATGTACCGCCAGCGCCGCGATGCCGCTGTCCTCGGCGATGCGCGCGATCAGCGGGCCATTGCGATGGTCGCAGTCCCAGCCAGTGCGGATCTTCAGCGTGACCGGCACGTCCACCGCGTTGACCACGGCTTCGAGGATGCGCGCCACCAGCTGCTCGTCGCGCATCAGTGCCGAACCCGCCCAGGTGTTGCACACCTTCTTGGCCGGGCAGCCCATGTTGATGTCGATGATCTGCGCGCCGTGGTCGACGTTGTAGCGCGCGGCCTCGGCCAGCTGCTGCGGCTCGGTGCCGGCGATCTGCACACTGATCGGTGCCGGCTCGCCGTCATGGTCCATGCGGTGGATGGACTTGCGCGTGTTCCAGAAGCGCGGGTCGCTGATGGTCATTTCCGAGGCGGCCAGTCCCGCACCCAGCCGTTTGCACAGCAGGCGGAAGGGCTTGTCGGTGACGCCGGCCATGGGCGCCAGCACGACGTTGGGGGCAATGGTGTACGGGCCGATCTGCATGCGCCCATTGTAGGGCGCGGGCGGCGGTACGGCCGTGTCGGCGCGGCTCGGGTTCAGGCCGATCGGCACCGACCTCATGCCGTACCGGCATCAGCAGATGCTTGACGGTTGCTTCCGCCGCCCCCAAAGGGCGGGAGATGGTGGGCGGCTTGGTGAAGGCCAATGCCGCCGGGCTGGGGATGTGGCGAGACGGGGTAGAGTCGACTGTCAGTCGACTATCGCGCGAAGCGCGGGGTTTCCGCGGCCTGGCCGGAAAGCAATCGACTACCAGTCGACTCTACCCGGTCGCGCCGCCCCCGGCTGCCAGGCCCGGCGTTGCCCAGGCTTGGGAATGCCGCCAGCCTGGGTAGAGTCGATTGTCAGTCGACCAGGCTGCGATGGCACTGCCTGCGGTCGTCCCTGTTGGCGCTTCGCTCAGCGCGGCGGATCGATCTGCAACCCGGCGCCGAGACGGTCCAGGGCCACGTCCACGCGTGGCAGCCGTTGCCGACCCTGCGGCCACAGCAGGCGCAGCGGCAGGCCGCGGCAGTCCAGCGACGGCAGGATCGAGACCAGGCTGCCGCGCGCCAGCGCGTCATCGACCAGCCAGGTGGCCAGCTGCGCGATGCCGAAGCCGGCCTCGACCGCCGCCACCTGGGCCTCGGCGCTGCCAACCACCAGGCGCGCGCGGGCCTGCATCGGTGTACTGCGCTGCCTGCGATCAGCCACCTGCCATGGCCCGATGCTGCCGTCCGCGCGTCCGAACAGCACACCGTCATGCCCGGCCAGCTCGGCGGCCGAGCGGGGCTGGCCATGCCGAAGCAGGTAGGCTGGGGAGGCGCAGAAGCGCAGGCATTCGTAACCGAGCAGGCGGTTGCCCAGCGTGGCGGGCAACGGCTCGGGACCGCCGATGCGTACGGCGAGGTCGACGCCGTCCTCGGCAAGGTCGCTGAAGCGGTCGCTGAAGGTCACCTGCGGATGCAACTGCGGAAACTCGGCGGCCAGCTGCAGCAGCAACGGCCAGACTTTGAGGCGCCCGAAGGTGGCCGGCGCATCCACCCGCAGGCGGCCCACGGGCGCGTCTGCGTGCGAGACCAGCACCGACTCGGCATCGGCCAGCTCGCCCAGCACCCGCACGCAGGTGCGGTAGAAGCCCTCACCGGCCTCGGTCAGGCGAAGGCGGCGCGTGCTGCGTTCGAACAACCGCGCGCCCAGGCGTGCCTCCAGCCGTGCGATGGTCTTGCCCACCGCCGAACTGGTCAGGTGCAGGCGTTCGGCGGCGGTAGTGAAGCTGCCGGCATCGGCGGTGGCGACGAAGGCCTCGATGCCGCGCAGGCGCTCGGTGGGAAGCATCGGGAATTTCTGTCCGGAATCGATGGAAGACATAGCAGCAATCGGAATCCGGGGAGGAAATAGGCTGGCGGCCCCTGTTCTGATGCCCACCCATGTCCTCCCTCGATTCCGCCGTGGGCGCTGTCCACGCAAACGCCCGCGCACGCCTTTCGGTTGTCCTGCTGTCGGTGTCCGCCTTCGTCATCGTCACCACCGAGTTCCTGATCGTCGGCCTGTTGCCCGCGCTGGCGCGCGACCTTGGCCTGGGCATCGCCCGTGCCGGGCAGCTGGTTACCTTGTTCGCGTTCACCGTGATGCTGGCCGGGCCACCGTCGACCGCGCTGCTGTCACACGTCGGCCGGCGCCGCCTGTTCGTGGCCATCCTGCTGTTGTTCGCAGGTTCCAACGCGCTGGCCGCGATGGCTACGCAGCCGTGGCTGCTGGCGCTGGCGCGGGTGCTGCCGGCACTGGCCCTGCCGGTGTTCTGGGGCACCGCCAGTGAGACTGCTGCGCAGCTGGCCCCTGCAGGGCAGGGAGGTCGTGCGGTCGCGCGGGTCTACCTGGGTATCACCGCCGCAATGCTGTTCGGTATCCCACTGGGTACGTTGGCCGCCGACGCCCTCGGTTGGCGCGGCAGCTTCTGGCTATTGGCGGCCCTGTCGCTGTTGATGGCGGGCGCACTGGCGTTGTGGATGCCGGACATCGTGGCCGGACCGCGGCGCGCGCTGCGCGAACAGGCACGAGTGCTGCGCCAGCCGCAGTTGCTGGGCCATGTGCTGCTGTCGGTGCTGGTGTTCACCGCGATGTTTGCTGCCTATACCTACCTGGCCGATGTGCTGGAGCGGCTGATGCAGGTACCGGCGGCACAGGTGGGCTGGTGGCTGATGGGCTTCGGAGCTGTCGGGTTGATCGGCAATGCACTGGGTGGGCGCTGGGTCGATCGTGCGCCGCTTGGCGCGACCCTGGTGTTCTGCGCGGTGCTGGCGCTGGGCATGCTGGCCAGTGTCGGGCTGGCCGGCCACGGCATGTTCGTGCTGATCGCACTGGCTCTGTGGGGCGTGGCGCATACCGCATTGTTCCCGCTGTGCCAGGTGCGGGTGATGCGTGCGGCGCCCCAGGCGCAGGCGCTGGCCGGAACCTTGAATGTCTCGGCGGCCAATGCAGGCATCGGCCTGGGGGCGCTGTTGGGAGGCGGCGCCATCGAACGCTTCGGCCTCGCTTCGCTGGGCGCTGTGGCCGCAGCCGTGGCGTTGCTGGCGATTGCCGCAGGCCTGTTGCTGCGACGGCTTGCCCGGTCTCGTGCATCCACGCATGGCGTGGATCTGCCCCATTGAAAGGCAAACGGAAAAGCCCGGGTGTCTGCACACCCGGGCTTCTTCATCCACGTACGGCGTGGATTTACTTTGCTTCGGAATCGGCCGGGGTGAAGCGCGGCATCGCCGCTGCAGCGCCTTCCTTCTCGGTCGAGCGACCGGCGAACTGGTTGGCGAAGCGCACGTGGCGGGCGAACGGGGCGTCGGCCACCTGCGCCAGCGACGCGGCCAGCGCACCGTTGAAGGCGTCACCGGCACCGGTGGTGTCGATGGCCTGCACCTGTTCGGCACCGACACGGTAGTACGGCTGGTTATCGCCGCGCAGGTTCTCGTCGGCATGCGAGACGAACACGCCCACCGACCCCAGGGTCACCACCACCGTGCCGTTGCCGACCAGCTTGCGGCACAGCGCATGCAGGCTGGCGCCATCCAGTGCGGCCACGTCGTTGGCATCCACGCGCTCGCCGACATGGCGGCCGAGCAGGGCGGCGAACTCGGTCTCGTTCGGGGTGATCACATCGGCCAGCTTGAGCAGGCCGATGGTCGAGGGCGCGTCGGCCGGTGCGGTGTTGAGCACCGTGGTGACGCCGGCCTCGCGGGCCGTGGCCAGCGCCGCTTCAATGGTCTGCACCGGCGATTCCAGCTGCACCAGCACCACCTTGGCGCTGGTCAGCAGGGCCTGCTGCTGTTGCAGGAAGTCGGTGCTGAGCGCGGCGTTGGCGCCCGGGCCGATCACGATGGTGTTGCGGCCGCGCGCGTCCACATAGATGCCGGCGGTGCCGGTCGGCTCGCTGCTGGTTTCGGCGATCAGGCCGAAACCATCCTGCGCGGCCAGTTCGCGTGCGGTGGCGCCACCGGCGTCATCGCCCAGCGCGCACACGAAGTGCGTCTCGGCGCCGGCACGGCAGGCGGCCACGGCCTGGTTGAAGCCCTTGCCACCCGGGCCGGTGCTGTAGCGGCCGGCAATGGTCGCACCCGGTGCCGGCAGCGACTCGCACCGCCACACGTGATCGACATTGAAGGAACCGACGACAACGACACTGCTGCTCATAGGGAATCTTTTCTCAACCAAGGGTTCAACTGAAGTGCGTCAGCACGCCGGCGATGGTCGCCGTCATGAAGGTGGCAATGGTACCGCCCAGCACTGCGCGCAGGCCGAACTTGGCCAGGTCGTGGCGACGTTCCGGGGCCAGGCCACCGATGCCGCCGATCTGGATCGCGATCGAGCTGAAGTTGGCGAAGCCGCACAGCGCGTAGGTGGCGATCAGGCGACCTTCGCTGGACAGGCTGACGCCAGCGACCTGGCCGTTCACGATCTGCGACAGCTCGGTGTAGGCCACGAACTCGTTGATCACGACCTTCTGGCCGATCAGCGAACCGACGGTGGTGGCATCGGCCCACGGGGTGCCGATCACCCAGGCGATCGGGGCCAGCAGGTAGCCGAAGATGGTCGACAGGTTGGTCGGCTTGCCGATCTGCGCGGCCAGGCCGGTCACTTCACCGATCCAGGTCAGCGGGGCGTTCAGCAGCGCGATCAGGGCGATGAAGGCCAGCAGCATCGCACCGATGTTCAGCGCCAGCTTCAGGCCGTCACCGGCGCCGGCGGCGGCCGCATCGATGATGTTGCTGGAGGTCTTCTCCACTTCCATCTTCACCGTGCCGCGGGTCAGCGGGGTGCCGGTTTCCGGGATCAGCAGCTTGGCCACGACCAGGGTGGCGGGGGCGGCCATGATGCTGGCGGCCAGCAGGTGCTTGGCGTAGAACGCCTGCTGCACCGGGTCGCCACCACCGAGCATGCCTACGTAGGCCGCCAGCACGCCGCCGGCGATATGCGCCATGCCGCCGATCATCATGGTCAGCAGTTCGGACTGGGTCATCTTGGCGATGTACGGGCGCACGGTCAGCGGCGCCTCGGTCTGGCCGATGAAGACGCTGGCGCAGACACTGGTGGTCTCCGCACCGGACACGCGCATCACCTTGGTGATCGCCCACGCCATCACGCGCACGATCGCCTGCATGATGTTCAGGTGGTACATCACGCCCATCAGCGCCGAGAAGAAGATGATGGTCGGCAGCACCTGGAAGGCGAAGATGAAGCCGTAGTTCTTGGTATCCATCAACGAGCCGAAGATGAAACCGGAACCCTCGTTGACGAAGCTCAGCACCTTGACGAAGCCGTGGCCCAGCGCGTCGAACACGTCGCGCCCGCCCGGCACCAGGATCACCAGCGCCGCGAAGGCGATCTGCAGGGTGATACCGGTGGCAACCAGCTTCCAGTCAACCGCACGCTTGTTATTGGAAAACAACCAGGTGATGCCGATCAGCACCGCCAACCCGAACAGGCCGAAGCCGATCCTGCCCAAACCTTCGACCATGTGAGTGACTCCCCTGGGGCGTCGCGAAAAACGGGAAGCCTAGTGCAGGGCCGGGGCCGGGGCAAGGAAAAGCAGCGTGCGCGCACCCATCGGTACCGATCAGGCCAGCAACGGCAAGGGCTTGCGGCCGGCGGCGGCAGGTAGAATGGGGATCGATCCCGGCCCGGATGCGGGCCCGCAGCAGGAGATTCGCATGCAATACCGTCGCCTGGGTTCCACCGGCCTGCCGGTTTCCGCCCTTTCCTTCGGCGCCTGGGTGACCTTCGGTGACCAGATCCCGCGCGATGAGGCCCGCAACCTGGTGGCCGCCGCCTGGGATCATGGCGTCAACTTCTTCGACAACGCCGAGGGCTATGCCAACGGCCGCGCCGAACAGGTGATGGGCGACGTGATCAGCGACCTGCGCCTGCCGCGCGACGGCTTCTGCGTGTCCAGCAAGGTGTTCTTCGGCAGTGCCAAGGACCCGCGTCCGACCCAGCGCGGCCTGTCGCGCAAGCATGTGACCGACGCCTGCCATGCCGCGCTCAAGCGCCTGCGGGTGGACTACCTGGACCTTTATTACTGCCACCGCCCGGATCCGGACGCGCCGATCGCCGAGACCGTGCACGCCATGGATACCCTGGTGCGGCAGGGCAAGATCCTCTACTGGGGCACTTCGGAGTGGTCGGCGGTACAGATCCAGCAGGCGCTGGATTTCGCCGAAGGGCACAACCTGCAGGGCCCGTCGATGGAGCAGCCGCAGTACAACCTGCTGCACCGCGAGCGGGTGGAGGTCGAGTACGCACCGCTGTACGCCCGCGCCGGGCTGGGCACCACCATCTTCTCGCCGCTGGCCTCGGGCCTGCTGACCGGCAAGTACGATCAGGGCATTCCGGCCGATGCGCGGCTGGGCCGGGAAGGCATGGAATGGCTGCAGGACCTGGTGCTGGGCACCGACGCCGAGACCCGCCTGGCCCAGGTGCGGCGTTTCAGCGAAGTCGCGCGCGCGCTGGGCCACGCCCCGGCCACGCTGGCCATCGCCTGGTGCCTGCGCAACCCCAATGTCTCCAGCGTGATCCTCGGCGCCAGCCGGGTCAGCCAGCTGCTGCAGAACCTGCAGGCGTTGGAAGTGCTGGAGCAGGTCGATGCGGCCGGCTGGGCCGAGGTCGAAGCCGTCTTCGCCTGAACCCCGGGGCCGACCGGGCCTGGGGGCCTCGGTCGGGCCGGCTCGGGCTCGGGCCTCGGTTGTAGAGTCGACTGCTTCGAATAACCGACTGCTTCGAGCAACAGCAGTCGACTGACAGTCGACTCTACACATATGCTGCCAATTGATTGACAACATCTATCGAATTTCAGAATTCGATCATTAAGCTCATCAATCAAATTGAGAATGGTTGTTGATTGTCAACTGAGAATCATTATCATTTAACTCGTCCCTCGCACGAGTCCAGATGCTCATGAATGCTCAACCTGTACTGCTGCGCCCCGAAACGCTGACCCTCCGCGATCGTCCGGTCCGTGTCGTTCCGCCGGAAGAGGTCATCGACAGCGAAGCCCTGCTCAAGGGCCGTCGTGAAATCCTGATCCAGCACGGCGACCGCTTCTATCGCCTGCGGCACACCAGCAACGACAAGCTGATCCTGACCAAGTAATCGCGGCCTGGTCGCCCGCCCCCCTCCCTCCTGCCGGCAGCGCCGACAGGGTGGGCGACCCGTCCGCTCCCGCTCTCTCCCCCTCGGTCTACCGCGTGCACCTTCAGGGTGTCCCGGTAACCGGGGGTTCCCCTGCCTGACCGAACGAGCCCGATGACCCGCCCTACCGCCCTTTGCCTCGCTGTCTGGATGGCGTTGCCGCTGTCCGCCAACGCTGCCACCGCCGCCAGCGCCGCGCCCGATGCGCGCGAATTCGACCGCGTGCAGGTCACCGCCACCCGCACCGAACGCGCGGTCAGCGACGTCGCCGCTACGGTCGACGTGATCGACCGCGAGCAGATGGACCGGCACCTGGTGCAGGACATCAAGGATCTGCTGCGCTACGAGCCGGGCCTGTCGGTCAGCCGCAGCGCCGCGCGCTTCGGACTGGGCAGCATCCGTATCCGTGGCCTGGACGGCAACCGCGTGCGGGTGCAGACCGATGGCATCGCGATGCCGACCAGCTTCAACATCGGTTCGTTCTCCAACGCCAACCGCAACTTCACCGATCTGGACACGCTCAAGCGCGTGGAGATCGTGCGTGGCCCGGCCAGCTCGCTGTACGGTTCCGATGCGCTGGGCGGCGTGGTCGCCTTCGTCACCAAGGATCCGGCCGATTACCTGAAGGATGGCAAGGACAGCTACGTCGGCCTGAAGTTCGGCTACGACGGTGAATGGAAGGGCCTGCTCGGCGGTGTCACCACGGCGTTCGGCGGCGAGCACTGGAGCGGCATGGTCAACATCAACCATCGCCAGGGCCAGGAAACCGACAACAAGGGTGACGTGCGCAGCAACGACAACACCCGCACCGCCCCCAACCCGCAGGACCGCGACGGTCGCAGCGGCCTGGCCAAGCTGGTCTATGCACCGAGCGAGGACCAGCGCTTCCGCCTGACCGTGGAAGGCAATGAAGACAAGACCGAGACCAACGTACTGTCTTCGATCGACCGCACCACCACCACCGGCATGAAGGCGCGCGACAAGCAGAATCGCACCCGCGTGTCGTTCGCGCATGAAATGGATGCGCTGGACAAGGCCTTCGCCGATAGCCTGCACTGGCAGCTGTATACCCAGCACAGCGAAACCACCCAGATCACCGATGAGGACCGTGCCAACCGCAGCCGTCGCCACCGCGAGTTCAATTTCGACCAGCGCGTGTACGGCCTGCAGGCGCAGTTCAACAAGGCCTTCAGCACCGGCAGCGTCGAGCACGCGCTGACCTATGGCTTCGAGGGCGCACGCACCGAGATCCGCCAGAAGCGCGATGGTTTCCAGGTACTGGCCAACGGCCAGACCAGCACCACCATCCTGCCCGATGCGTTCCCGGTACGCGATTTCCCGATCAGCAAGACCACCGAGCTGGGCCTCTATGCGCAGGATGAAATGCGCATGGCCGGCGGCCAGCTGTCGCTGGTGCCGGGGGTGCGCGTGGACCGCTACGAGCTGAAGCCGGAGGTGGACAACATCTTCGCCGAGGACAATCCCGGCGTGCCGGTGGCGAAGCTGACCAAGACCAGCGTTTCGCCCAAGCTCGGGATGGTCTACCGCTTCACCGACGAATGGTCGCTGTTTGCCGGTTACTCGCACGGCTTCCGTTCGCCGCCGTACAACGACGTCAATCTCGGCTTCACCAACTTCGCCTTCGGCTACACCGCCATTCCCAATCCGGACCTGAAGCCGGAAACCAGTGATGGCATGGAACTGGGCCTGCGCTTCCTGTCGCCGGCTGCCTACGTCAGCGTCAGCGGCTACTACAACGAGTACAAGGACTTCATCGAGTCGCAGTCGCTGGTCGGTACCAACGCGCAGGGCCTGATGGTGTTCCAGTCGCGCAACATCGCCGACGCCCGCATCTACGGCGCTGAACTGAAGGCTGGCGTCGACTTTGGCCAGATCAGCCCGACCCTGCAGGGCTGGGCCCTGCGCAGTTCCGTGGCCTGGTCGCGCGGCGACAACAAGACCGAGGACACCCCGCTGGATTCGGTCGACCCGCTGCGCGGCACCGTCGGCCTGATGTACGACACCGATGCCTGGGGTGTTGAACTGGCCGGCACCTTCGTCAAGCGCAAGGACCGCATCGCCTCGGCCACGGTCTACCGCCCGGCCGGCTATGGCGTGGCCGACCTGATGGCACATTGGAACTTCGCCCCCGGTGCGACCTTCAACGTAGGCGTGTTCAACCTGGGCGACAAACGCTACATCGATTGGTCCAACGTGGGTTCGACGCTGTCGCCGACCAGCCGCGTGCTGGATCGCTACACCAGCCCGGGCCGTACCTTCTCCGCCAGCCTTGCCGTTTCCTGGTGACCTCATGAGCCGAGCATTGTCCGCACGCAGGAATGACTCCATCGCCGCGCCACACCGCGCGGCATGGCCGACCCCGGCACAGCTGGCCACGCTTGGCACCGTGCTGTGTCTCTACCACGCCGACGGCAACGAGCTTGGCGGCTGGCGCCAGGCGGTGCGCGTGCATGCCTGCCAGGGCGTGGACAGCGAGGGCCTGCGCGAAAGCCTGTGCTTCCTTGACGGCCGTGGCCGCTGCGTGTGGCGCCTGTACCTGCTGCCGGACAGTGATTTCCTGGCCTGGGACCGATTGGTGGCCGCGCTGCCACCGGGCCCACAGCACGACAGCGACGGCAGTGTCGGCGAGCGCCTGTGGCGGCGGCTGGCCGGTCATCTCGGCGGCCAGCGTTGGCGCCTGTGTGCGCTGCGCCTGCATGCCGCCGATGATGGCCGCACCCTCGCGGCCAGCCTGTCGACGCTGTCGTCGCTGGGCGCAGCCACCGCACGCCGCATCGCCCGCCTGGAAGGCGCCGAGGGCGAGCTGGCCATCGACGACTGCTGCTGTGCCGACGCCGCGCGCCGGCCGGCACCGCGGATTCCCGGCGACCTGCCGCTGATCCGCCTCTGATCTGTTTCTGATGGAACGCCCGACGGCCATGGATGGCCTCTCAACGAACCTGCAACCCCGAAGGAAGACCCCGATGAAATTCCAGACAGCCAGCGTCCTGCTGTTGCTCGCCGCCAGCGGCGTGGCCAGCGCGCAGCCCTCCGACATCGCCCGCGACCACGACAGCATCCTGGCCATGCAGGGCGAGTACGCCGTGGATTTCGCCTTCGACGAAACCGTGCTGCTGAAGCCGGGCTACGAGCGCGCGCCGGCGATGCGCAGCGGCGGCAATGAAATGGTCATCGTGGTCGAGGACACCCCGAAGCGCATCGTGCTGCAACACCTGCTGCTGGACGAGAAGAGCGGCCACATCACCAAGCACTGGCGCCAGGACTGGGTCTACGAGGCCCCGAGCCGTTTCGAGTTCAGTGCCGACCAGACCTGGCGGGTGCGCAGCATCCCGGCGGCAGTGAACCAGGGTGCCTGGACCCAGTGCGTGTATGAGGTAAGCGATGCACCGCGCTACTGCGGCACCGGCAAATGGACCTACACCAACAACGTGCCGAGCTGGACCAGCGACCTGAGCTGGCGTCCGCTGCCGCGTCGTGAGTACACCAAGCGCAGCGACTACAACGCGCTGGCGGTGGTCAATCGCCACACCCTGACGCCGAACGGCTGGACACACGAGCAGTTCAACACCAAGGTGCAGCGCAATGCCGACGGCAGCCAGGTGGAGATCGCACGCGAGTTCGGCTTCAACGACTACGTGAAGACCACCGAGATCGACTTCACCCCGGCGCGCGACTATTGGAAGGCCACCGCTGGGTATTGGGCCAAGGTCCGCCAGCGCTGGGACGGTTTCCTGGCCCAGGCCCCGGGCGTGCACCTGAAGACCAAGATCGATGGCATGGCGATGATCATTCCGCTGTTCACCCAGGCCGAAGAGATCCAGTCCGGCAAGAAGGTGAAGGACAAGCAGATCGACGAAGTGTTCGCCAAGTACGTGGAAAAGGCCCGGTAAGGTCGAGCCTGGCTCGACGGCCTGGTAGGTGCCGAGCTGGCTCGGCACGCTCTTCCGTGCATCCACGCATGGCGTGGATCTAGCGGGTCCGGCGTCGCGTCAGGCCTCGCGCAGGGCCAGGGCTGGCGAGGTGTGCAGGATGCGCCGCGTGCCCCACCAGCCGGCCAGCAGGCTCAGCCCGATGCCGACCACGCCGCCCAGCAGCAGTCCTGGCCACGGTGGCAGCAGCGGTAGTTCGAACACCTTCTGCGAGACCGCCACGCCGATGGCAGCGGCGGCACCGACCGCCAGCAATGCGGCCAGCGTACCCAGTGCGCCGAATTCGACCAGTACCGCTCCGCGCAGCTGGCGACGGGTTGCGCCCAGCGTGCGCAGCACCGCACTGTCGTAGCGGCGCTCGCCCGCCGTGGCCTGCAGCGCGGCCAGCAGCACCAGCACGCCGGCCAGCAGGCTGAATACCATCACCAGCTGCACTGCCTGTGCCACGCGTTCCATCACATCGCGCACCTGCGAAATCACCGCATCCACATCCAGCAGTGACAGGTTCGGCTGCGCACGCACCAGCTTGCCGAGCCCGGCCGCCTTGCCGGCCGGCAGGTGGAATGCCGACAGCAGGTTGTGCGGGGTGTCACCCACGGCGTTGGGGTTCAACAGCACGAAGAAGTTGGGCCGGAAGGTGTTCCAGTCTGCCTTGCGCACGCTGGTTACGGTGAATTCGCGTTCCTGCTCGCCCACTGCAATGGTGATGCGGTCGCCGGGGTACACGCCGTAGCGTTTGGCCCAGCCGATTTCCACCGAGGCTTCCGGTGCGGTGCTGTCGGCCTTCCAGAACGTGCCATTGACCAGCGTATTGGCCGGTGGGAAGGTGCTGCGCCAGCTGAAATTCAGTGGCCGGTTCTCGTCATCGTCATCGCGCTGGCCGCCCTGCGCCGGTTGCCCGTCCTGACCGGGCTCGCGGTCCACGCGCAGCGGCGGCTTGCCGTTGATGGCGATCAGGCGCCCGGTGGCCATCGGTTCGATGCTGGCGTCGTTGGCACCCAGCCCGCGCAGCGTTGCCAGCACACTGTCGCGCTGTTCGGGCTGGATGTTGATCAGGAAGTAGTTCGGCGTGTCCGCCGGCAGCCGCTCGCGCCACTGCTGCAGCAGGCCTGGGCCGGTCACTGCCAGCAGCAGCAACGCGCACAGCGACAGCGACAGCCCGACCAGCTGCATCACCGCCAGCAGCCGGCGCCGGGTCAGTGCGGCCAGGCCCAGTCGCCAGTTGCCATGCAGGCGATGCTGCAGGCCGCGCATCAGCTGCAGCAGCACGAAGCCGACCACCCCGGCCGCCACCGCCAGCGCGGCCAGGCCACCCAGCACCCACAGCGCCAGCTTGAGGTCACCGGTGACCTGCACCGCCAGCAACAGGCTTGCCCCCAGCGCGGCCACATAGGCCAGCAGCGAGGCCGGCGGCAGGGCAGCGAAGGAACGGTTGAGCACGCGCATCGGCGGCACCCCGCGCAGGCGCAGCAGCGGTGGCAGGCCGAAGCCGAACAGCAGCAACAGACCGATGCCGGCACCGGTCAGCGCCGGCATCGCTTCCGGCAGCGGCAGGCGCTGCGGAACAAGGCTGCCCAGCACCTGTACCAGCCCTTCCTGCGCGGCCATGCCCAGGCCGATGCCAAGCGCACAGGCCGGTACCGCCAGCATCAGCAGCTGCAGTGCCAGGCCGAGCAGGATGTCGCGCTGGCGCGCACCGAGGCAGCGCAGGATCGCCACCTGGTCGATGCGGCGGAGGGCGAAGCGGTTGGCCGCCAATGCGGTGGCCACGCCGGCCAGCAGCACCGCCAGCAGCGCGCTCAGGCCGAGGAAGCGGCCGGCCAGGTCGAAGGCCTGGCGCACGCCGCGCTGGGTGTCATCCACGCTCAGCAGGCGCAGGCCCTTCACCTGTGGCAGCAGCCACTCGCGCAGGGACGCGACCTGCCCCGCCGGTCCTGCAAACATCAGCCGGTAGTTGATGCGGCTGCCGGGGCCAAGCAGGCCGGTGCCTTCCACATCGGCGCGGTTGACCAACAGGGTGGGGGAGAGCGTCAGCAGGTCGCCACCGGTATCCGGTTCGGCCTCGATGATGCCGGCGATGCGCAGCGTGCCAGCGCCGAACTCGAGATCATCGCCGGCCTTCAGTCCCAGCCCCTGCAGCAGGCGTGGATCGGCATAGGCCTGGCCCTTGGGCGGCATGCCGGCGCTGGCGATCAGCGCGCCACCGGGCGTGCTGCGCACCCGCAGCGTGCCACGCAGCGGATAGCCGGCCTGCACCGCCTTGATGCTGGCCATCTGGCTGGCATCGCCATGGAACAGCACGCTGCCGAAGCTGGCGATGCGGGTGTGGGTCAGTCCACGGCGTTGCGCTTCGTCGGCGAATGCCTGCGGTGGATCGTCGCGCCCTGCAATGCCGAGGTCACCGCCGAGCATCTCCGCCGCGCTGCCGGTCAGCGCCAGGTTGACCCGGTTCACCAGCGTACCGACCGCGGTCATCACCGCTACGCCCAGTACCAGCGCGGCGAACACGGTCAGCAGGTCGCCGGCCAGGGCCTCGCGACGCAGCGCGCGCCACGCATGCCGCAGCAGGTTCATGCCTGGGCCCCATGTTCAACCGGCAGCAGGCGGCCGTCGTCGATGCGGTGGATGTACTGGCAGCGCTGGGCCAGGCGCAGGTCATGGGTGACCAGCACCAGGGTGGTGCCGCTGCCTGCGTTCAACTCGAACAGCAGGTCGCTGATGTGCTGGCCGGTGGCATGGTCGAGCGAGCCGGTCGGTTCGTCGGCGAACAGGATGCGCGGGCGGGTGACGAAGGCGCGCGCCAGGGCCACGCGCTGCTGTTCGCCACCGGACAGCTGGCGCGGGTAGTGACGGGCGCGATGGGAGAGGCCGACCTGGGCCAGCACTTCATCGACCCGCGCGCGATCCTCGCGCCCGGCCAGTTCCAGCGGCAACGCCACGTTCTCGGCGGCGGTCAGCGCCGGCAGCAGGTGGAAGCTCTGGAACACGAAGCCGACCTCGCGCGCGCGCAGCTGGGCACGTGCTTCCTCGTCAAGGTGGCCCAGGTCCTGGCCGGCCAGCGCGATATGCCCGCGGCTGGGCAGGTCCAGTCCGGCCAGCAGGCCGAGCAGGGTGGTCTTGCCGGAACCTGAAGCGCCGACGATGGCCACGCTGGTGCCTTCATGGACGGTCAGGGTGATGTTGTCCAGTATGTGGACTTCACCCTCCGGGCCCTGCACGGACTTGCCGACCTGGTCGACGGCGATGGCGACGGGCGCGCTGCGGGGGGACAGGCTGTCGATGAGGAGACTCCAATGCGCAAGACGGGATGGAGCCGGCAAGCCGGCGCGATGATGGTGCTGCTGCTAGCGTTCCTGCTGTTGCCGGGGCTGGCCTGTGCCAAAGGTCCGGCCGGTACCGTGCTGGTGCTGGGCGACAGCCTCAGTGCTGCCCACAATATCCCCGCCGACGCCGGCTGGGTCAGCCTGTTGCAGCAGCGGGTCAGGCAGCAGTCGAAAACCCCGGCGCGCATCGTCAACGCCAGCATGAGCGGCGAGACCACCGCGGGTGCGCTGACGCGCCTGCCGGGCCTGCTGGCGAAGGAAAAGCCGGCCGTGGTGGTGATTGCCCTGGGCGGCAACGACGCACTGCGCGGGCTGACCCCCGCACAGGTGCAGGGCAACCTGGAGAAAATGGTGCAGGCCAGCCAGAAGGCCGGTGCCAAGGTGCTGCTGCTCGGCATCGACGTACCGCCCAACTATGGCCCGGCCTACCGCCAGCGCCTGGCGGCGGCCTACAAGGCGCTGGCCACGCAGTACAAGGTGCCACTGCTGCCGTTCCTGCTGGAGGGCGTGGCGCTGCAACCGGGCATGATGCAGGCCGACGGCCTGCACCCGACCGCGCAGGCACAGCCGAAGGTGCTGGACAATGTCTGGCCGCTGCTCAGGCCGCTCCTCTGAACCGTTTGATTCCCTCTTGACGGAACTTCACATCACGTCCACCGTCGATGCGGCATGTTTCACAAAGCTGAAGTTAGAGGGAATCACATGCGTCAGACGAAGGAGACCTCCGGCTTGGTGCTGGTGGTCGAAGACAACCGCAACATCTCCGAGATGATCGGGGAATACCTGGAAGGTCGCGGCTTCGAAGTCGACTATGCACAGGACGGCCTGGATGGCTACCGCCTTGCGGCGGAAAACAGCTATGACGTCGTGGTGCTCGACCTGATGTTGCCGCGCCTGGATGGCATCGAAGTGTGCCGTCGCCTGCGCAATGATGCGCGCAAGTCCACCCCGGTGCTGATGCTCACGGCACGCGACACGCTGGACGACAAGCTCACCGGCCTCGGTTTTGGTGCCGATGACTACCTGACCAAGCCATTCGCGATCCAGGAGCTGGAAGCCCGCCTGCGCGCGCTGATCCGTCGCGAACGTCGCCAGGTCGGTTCGGAAGTGCTGAAGGTGGCCGACCTGGTGCTCGATCCGGTCAGCATGCGTGCGACCCGTGCGGGCACCGAGCTGCAGCTTTCGCCGATCGGCCTGCGCCTGCTGACCATCCTGATGCGTGAATCGCCGCGCGTGGTCACCCGCCAGGAGATCGAGCGCGAGATCTGGGGCAATGGCCTGCCGGATTCGGATACGCTGCGCAGCCACCTGTACAACCTGCGCAAGATCATCGACAAGCCGTTCGACCGTCCGCTGCTGCACACCGTGCAGAGTGCCGGCTACCGCATTGCCGACATCGCCCAGCCGATGGCCTGAGCAGGATACTCGCCGGTGCAGTGGCAAGCCCGGCCGGGTTGTGGCCACGTACGAGGGCAGGGCATGACCGGCCGGCGTTGTCGCCGGTCATCGCCCATGTACCCGCACGGCGTGGCGCGCTGCCTATAATCGCAGCGCTCTGACCGGGACCCCGCAATGCCGCACGGCCTGCCGCGCAAGATCCGTATCGCCTTCATCCTGCAGGCAGTGCTGGCCAGCCTGGGCATCCTGCTGGGTGCGTGGCTGGTCTCGCTGGTGATCAAGCACAGCCTGGTGGGCGCTGCCCTGCGTGAGGAGGCGGCGTACTACTGGACGCTGCACGAAGCGTCACCGGTGCAGCCGCCGCCCAATACCCAGAACATCCGCGGCTACCTGCTGGAAAGCGGGCAGTCGGCACTGTCGTTGCCGGCCAACCTGCGCAATCTGGAGCCCGGCTTCCACGAACTGCCCAAGGATGACCAGCTGGTGCTGGTGGACGTGCGCCCGGCCGGTCGCCTGTACCTGGTGTTCCTGCGTTCGCGCGCGGAGATGCTGGCGTTCTGGTTCGGCATCGTGCCGGTGCTGCTGACCCTGCTGGCGGTGTATGGCGCCAGCTGGGTGACCTACCGTGCCTCCAAGCGTCTGGTGTCGCCGGTGAACTGGCTGGCGCGGCGCGTCTCGCGCTGGGACCCGGGTCATCCGGAAGCGGCTGACCTGGAGCCGAACAAGCTGCCCGCCGACATGCAGGGCGAGACCCGGCAGCTGGCGGCGGCGCTGCACTCGCTGGCCAACCGGGTCAGCGCGCACGTGGCGCGCGAGCGCAATTTCACCCGCGATGCCAGCCATGAACTGCGTACGCCGTTGACCGTCATCCGCGTTGCCAGCGACATGGCACTGGGTGATGAAACCCTGCAGCCGCGCCTGCGCCGCAGCCTGCAGCGCATCCAGCGGGCTGGCCGCGACATGGAAGCGGTGATCGATGCGTTCCTGATCCTCGCCCGCGAGGCCGACGTCGAACCGCAGATCGAGCTGTTCGACGTCAACGACATCGTCCGCTATGAAGTGGACAACGCCAACGAACTGCTGGGGTCTCGCCCGGTGTCGGTGCACCTGCACAGCGATGGCCCGGTGCAGCTGCATGCGCCGCCGCGGGTGCTGCAGGTGGTGGTCAGCAACCTGGTGCGCAACGCGTGCAGCTACACCGACGAAGGGCGCATCGACGTGCACGTGCACAACGATCGGGTGGTGGTGCGCGATACCGGCATCGGCATGTCCCCCGAAGCGCTGTCACGGGCGTTCGAGCCGTTCTACCGCGCCGAACCCAGCCGCCCGCAGGGCACCGGCCTGGGCCTGTCGATCGTTCGCCGCCTTTGCGACCGCTTCGGCTGGAAGATCAGCCTCGCCAGCGAGCCGGGCAAGGGCACCGAAGCGACGGTGATCTTCCGCTGAAGCGGCACCTGCCGGGGTCGGATCCCGTTGCTGCGCAACGGGCTCTGACCCCATCCTGCTGGAATGTCGGTAGCTCCACGCCATGCCCGGCGTCCGCGGTGCCTCAGTTGCAGTTGACCTTCGGCGCCAGCGCCCTGGTCCAGATCGCATAGCCGGCCGGGGTCATGTGCAGCATGTCCTCGCGGAACAGCTTCGCATCCGGCTGGCCGTCGGCACCCAGCATCGGCGTGTAGATGTCGGTGAAACCGGTGTTGGGCAGCTTGGCCAGGGCGGCCTTGATCAGCGTGTTGGCCTCGTTGATCGCCGGCAGCAGGTGCGCACGCGACGGGCTCGGCTTGATCGACAGGTACTCCACCTTGGTCTTCGGCAGGTCGCGGTGCACGCGCTGCACGAAGGCGACCACGTCGTCGCGCACCTGGGTTGCGGTGCGGCCGCTGTTGAGGTCGTTGTCACCGGCGTAGAAGAACACCTTGCACGGCGCATACGGCACCACGATCTGGCCGGCATACCAGGTGCTGTCACGCACCTCCGAACCGCCGAAACCGCGGTTGAATACCGGCTGGCCGGGGAAGTCGGTGGCCAGGCTCTCCCAGAAGCGGATGGAGGAGCTGCCGATGAATTCGATGCCACCGCGCGGCGGTGGGCTGGCCTGGTCGGCGCTGGCGAAGCGGGCCATGTCTCCGGCCCAGGCCACGTTGGAGACCTGTTCGGGCACCCGGGGCGATGTGGACGGGCCCAGGGCCTGGGCCAGCGGTGCGGCAGTCAGCAGGCCCAGCATCAGCAGGCAGGTACGGCGACGGGACATCAGGCGCTCCAGCAGGGAAGGGGAGGGTCATCATAGGAGCACGGCACGGCATGGCGCTTTCCCCGGGCAGGCCATTCGCCCGGACAGCCGAGGGTATGGGGGGCAGCCTTGTGGCAAAATGGCCGCCATCTGCCTATTCCTGTGCACCCATGATTCCCTGCCGTGCGTCTGAGCGGTCGCTGCGCCGCGCCCCTGTTGCTGGATGCTCCACCCGTGGCTGACCAGTTCGGTCATCTGCCCCGCGGCCCGCGCCGCATCTTCCAGGCCGCCCGCTGGTCCTGGCAGGGCCTGCGCGCCGCCTGGCTGCACGAATCGTCGTTCCGGCTGGAGGTCTACCTGCTGATCCTGCTGACCCCGGTCGCGATCTGGCTGGGGCAGACGCCGGTCGAGCGTGCGCTGATGATCGGTTCGATGCTGCTGGTGCTGGCGATGGAACTTGCCAACTCGGCCATCGAGGCGGTGATCGAACGTTACGGCAGCGAAATCCACGAGCTGGCTGGCCGCGCCAAGGACATGGGCTCGGCGGCGGTGTTCGTGCTGATGATGAACGTGCTGCTGTGCTGGGCCCTGGTCGTGGTTCCGCACGCGCTGGCCGGCAGCTACGGCTGAAACCCCATTCCCCCACTGCCTTGAAGAGTTTCCATGTCCTTTGAGTTCCTCGCCGACCCCAACGCCTGGGTGACCCTGTTCACCCTCAGCGCGCTGGAAATCGTGCTCGGCATCGACAACCTGGTGTTCATTTCCATCGCGGTCAGCAAGCTGCCGGAAGAACGCCGCCCGTTCGCGCGCAAGCTCGGCATCGCGGTGGCCTGCATCACCCGCATCGCGCTGCTGGTATCGCTGGCCTACCTGGCGCACATGTCGGCCAACCTGTTCACCGTGGCCGGCATGGGCATCTCCATCCGCGACCTGGTGCTGATCGTCGGCGGCCTGTTCCTGATCATCAAGGGCTACATGGAGATCAAGGAACTGATCACCGGTGGCGAAGATGAGAACCCGGCCACCAGCAAGGCGTCCGGCGTGTTCGGCATGGTCATCCTGCAGATCGCCATCATCGACATCGTGTTCTCGCTGGACTCGGTGATCACCGCCGTCGGCATCGCCGACCACATCCCGGTGATGGTCGCCGCCATCCTGCTGTCGGTGATGGTGATGCTGCTGGCCGCCAACCCGCTGGGCCGCTTCATCGATGCCAACCCGACGGTGAAGATGCTGGCGCTGGCCTTCATCCTGCTGATCGGCGCGGTGCTGATCCTGGACGGCCTGGACGTGCACGTGCCCAAGCCCTACATCTACGCCGCGATGGGCTTCTCGGTGCTGGTGGAGTGGCTGAACCTGCTGATGCGCCGCCGCGCACGCGACCACCACGTGCCGGGTGCCGGCGACTGGTAAGCGTGTGACTTCGAACCCCCGGCCAACGCCGGGGGTTCTTCGTTGTGGGGCCGCTGCGCTCGCCGGGCATGGCCCGGCGAGGCAGCCGCCCCCGTCTGTGAACTGGAATCAACAGTGTTTTCCCGGGGCGAGGCTTAATCGCCTGCGGCAAAGCGCGCAGGCTACGCACCTGCCCGTTTCCGCCCCCAGGAACCCCCATGAACTCCAGAGCCGCCCTGCTGGCCCTTGCCGTCGGCGCTTTCGCCATCGGTACCACTGAATTCGCCCCGATGGGCCTGCTGCCGGTCATCGCCGATGGCGTCGGCGTCAGCATCCCGTCCGCCGGCATGCTGATCACCGCCTATGCCGTCGGCGTGATGCTGGGCGCACCGGTGATGACCCTGTTGATGGGCCGGTTCGGCAAGCGCACCGCGCTGATGCTGCTGATGTCGATCTTCGTGGTCGGCAACCTGCTGTCCGCGTTGGCGCCGAATTACGGGCTGCTGCTGCTGTCGCGCCTGGTCACCAGCCTCAACCACGGTGCTTTCTTCGGCATCGGCGCGGTGGTCGCCGCCAGCCTGGTGCCGAAGGACAAGCAGGCGGCCGCCGTGGCCACCATGTTCATGGGCCTGACCATCGCCAACATCGGTGGCGTGCCGCTGGCCACGTGGGTGGGCCAGCAGCTGGGCTGGCGCCTGTCTTTCGCCGGCACCGCGGTGCTGGGCGTGGTAGCGATCACCGCGCTGGGCCTGGCCCTGCCGGCATCGGCACCGGGCCCGCGCCCGGACGTGCGCCGCGAGATGAAGGCCATCCTGCAGCCGCAGGTACTGCTGGCGATGGGCACCACGGTGCTCGGCGCGGGTGCGATGTTCACCCTCTACACCTACGTGGCGCCGGTGCTGACCGAACTGACCGGTGCCTCCAACGCCTTCATCGCGATGTCGCTGGCGCTGATCGGTATCGGCTTCACTTTCGGCAACGGCATCGGCGGGCGCATGGCCGACTGGTCGCTGGACGGTGCCACGCGCATCCTGCTGGCAGTCCTGGCCCTGCTGATGTTCGTGCTGCCGCTGGCCTTCATGAGTCACGCCACCGCGGCGCTCGGTGTACTGCTGTTCGGTGCGGCGACGTTCGCCATCGTGCCGCCGCTGCAGATCCGGGTGATGGAAGCGGCCAGCGAGGCGCCGGGGCTGGCGTCGTCGATCAACGTGGGCGCGTTCAACCTGGGCAATGCCGTCGGCGCGGCGCTGGGTGGCGCGGTGATCAGCTCCGGTCTGGGGTACGCGGCGGTGCCGGTCGCCGGTGGTCTGCTGGCGGCAGCGGGATTGCTGCTGGCATGGCTGGGGCGTCCCCGCACTGCGGTGGCTGAGGCCTGCTGAGGGGTGTTGGATTCCGGCAGGGCTGCGCCCTGCACCCGCAGTGGCAACGTCAAAAGCTGGGCTACTGAGGGATGGCGGGGCGGGTCCGGTTGAGGGGGACGCCGTAAACCCGTCCCTGGGGGCTTGGCCGCGGCATCCATGCCGCGGACTGATCTGGCCCCCTGAAAACGGACGCCATGAAGCCGTTTCAGGCGGCAGCCCGGCGCTGCCGGGCGTAGTTGTTAGGCGAGCGGTAGCCCAGCGCCGAGTGTAGCCGGGCTGGATTGTAGAAGCCGTGGATGTAAGCAGCGATGGACTGGCTGGCTTGTTCCCTACTGGCGTAAGGCTCGGCAGCCTCTTCTGTCTTGAGCGTCGCAAAGAAGCTCTCGGCCACCGCGTTGTCCCAGCAATTGCCAGGCCGGCTCATGCTTTGGACCACGTCATGGGACTGCAGCAGCTGGCGAAACTGGTTCCCCCAGTACTGCCCACCACGATCTGAATGGAAGATCAGGCCGGGTCGTTGTGGATGCAGAGCCCAAGCATTGGCAAATGCTTTCGCCACCAGCTCTTCAGTCAGGCGCTTGGAAACGCTGTAGCCCAGCACCTGCCGGGTCTGGACGCTGATGACCACGGCCAGATGCAGCCATCCCTGGCGGGTGGGGACATACGTGATATCCCCAACCCACGCCGTCGGTCCGGTTCCGGGGGCAAATTGCCGATCCAGCAGGTTGGGGGCGAGCTGAGATGAGCCGCCGGAGGACTTGGGTCGGAATCGGCCTTTGGTCTTGCCCTGGATTCGCTCCTCGGCCATTAACCGTGCCACGCGCTTGTGGCCGACTGGGTGATTCCTGGCTCGTAAGGCCCTGACCAGCCGACGTCGCCCATAACTGCGCTTGCTGGTCACATGAATGGCCCGAAGCTCGGTACGGAGGGCCGAATCGACATCGCACGTTTGGGCACACTGCCGGCGCAGGTAATCATGGAATCCAGAGACAGAAACCCTAAGAACCCGACACAACAACCTGGTCGGGTAGTGAGTCCTTTGACTGGCGACGAAGGCGTACCTCACTTGGACTCTCTGGCAAAGAACGCCGCCGCTTTTTTTAGGATTTCCCGCTCCATCTTCAGATTGGCGTTCTCGGCCCGAAGGCGGCTGATCTCGCTTTCCAGGTCGGTGGCCGGCCTGCGAGCCTCAGAGGTCAACGACCGGCCAGCACGGACCGCGTCAAGCCAATTTGCCAGCGTCTTGACCGACATCTCCAGCTGACGGGCTGCTGCGGCAGGCCCGAGCGACTCGGCCAACTCCACGGCTTGGTGCTTGAACTCATCGGTGTAGCTACGACGGGTGATACGGGACATAAGGGACCTCCAGGTGCGATCAAAGTATCGCTTCTTGGCGTCCGCTGACGGGGGGCCAGATCAGACACCCCCGCCACCGGACCCACCCCGCCTTCGACAGTCTTCCGCGATCTGTCGGAATGCGTTCTGCGCTGCTGTTGGTAGGTGTCGACCTTGGTCGACACGGTAGATCCACGCCATGCGTGGATGGCAGACACCAGGAATGTCTGAAGGGTCGGCTTTTGCCTTTGATTTTTCTTTTGATCTTCCCGCGGTGCGCAGAAAACTGTCCATGGCCGGGAGGGTGGGTCGGCTGGGGGCGTGAGCCGCATGGATGCGGCGACCGAGCTTACATGGACGTACTTGCAGCGGCCCCCAGCCGACCCACCCTCCCGGCCCATCCCCGAGCTGGCTGGACCACACCGCGGAGGGGGCCGCGCTCGATGGCCGACCTTCACCCCAACCGTGGCATGCTCGGTGCCAAGCCCACCCGGAACCTCCGCCATGCGCCTGTTCACCCGTTTCCTGCCCCTGATGCTGCTGGCCTCCCTGCTCTCCGGCTGTGGCTACAACGCCATCCAGCAGAAGGATGAAGCGGTCAAGGCCAGCTGGTCCGAAGTGCTCAACCAATACAAGCGCCGCGCCGACCTGGTGCCCAACCTGGTGCAGACCGTGAAGGGCTTCGCCAGCCAGGAAGAGCGCGTGCTGACCGAAGTCACCAACGCCCGTTCGCGTGTCGGCCAGATCAACGTCAACGCCGATGACGAGGCCTCGCTCAAGCAGTTCCAGCAGGCCCAGGGCGAACTCGGCAGTGCGCTGTCGCGGTTGCTGGTGGTCACCGAGAACTACCCGGTGCTGAAGTCCGACCAGAACTTCCGCGACCTGCAGGCGCAACTGGAAGGCACCGAAAACCGCATCACCGTCGCCCGTGGTCGCTACATCCAGCAGGTGCAGGACTACAACACCTACATCCGCTCGTTCCCGCAGGTGATCACCGCCAAGATCTTCGGCTACAAGACCAAGCCGAACTTCACGGTGGAAAACGAAGCGCAGATCTCCAATGCGCCGGCGGTCGATTTCGGCAACGCGCCGCAGCAGCCGGCACCGCAGCCGGGCCACTGACCCATGCGCCTGGCCACCGTGCTGCTGGCCCTGCTGCTGTGGCTGCCGCTGGCGTCGCATGCCCAGCAGCTGGCGCCGATTCCGGCGCTGGATTCGCCGGTGGTCGATACCACCGGCACGCTGGACGCCGCGCAGAAGCAGGCGCTGGTACAGCAGGCGCTGGACCTCCAGCAGCGCAAGGGCAGCCAGCTGCAGGTGCTGGTGGTACCCACCACCCAGCCGGAAGACATCGCGCAGTACACCACGCGCGTCTTCGACCAGTGGCAGATCGGCCGCAAGGGCGTGGATGACGGTGTGCTGCTGGTGGTGGCCAAGGAGGACCGGCGCGTGCGCATTGAACCGGGTTACGGCCTGGAGGGAGCGATTCCCGATGCCATCGCCAACCGGGTCATCCAGGAGTACCTGGTGCCGCGCTTCCGCAGCGGCGACTACGCCGGCGGCATCACCGATGCCACGGCCGTACTGGTGAAGATCGTCGATGGTGAAGCACTGCCTGCGCCGGTCAGCGGCCAGCGTGGCCGCGAGCCCGAGGGTGGCGGCGATACCTGGTTCCTGGCGCTGTTCATCGGCGTGTTCGCCGGCAGCATCCTGCGCGGCGTGTTCTCGCGCGTGCCGCGACCGCTGCGTGGCCTGCTCGGCGGTGCCGGTGCAGCGGTGGCGGCGTTCCTGTTCACCTCAACCCTGCTGGCCAGTGGCCTGGCGGGCGTCGTGGGCCTGATCGTGGCCATGCTCTCCGGTCACCCCGGCCGCTTTGCCGGTGGCGGCGGCTGGGGCGGTGGCAGCTGGGGCGGCGGAGGCGGCTTCGGTGGCGGTGGTGGATTCGGCGGCGGCGGTTGGGGCGGTGGTGGTGGGCGCTCCGGCGGTGGCGGTGCTTCGGGGGGCTGGTGATGATCCAACGACTGTGTCGTCATGTGTTTTCGCCGTCGGTACGGCGCGCGTTCCCGCCGGCCACGCTGCAGGCGATCACCGAGGCCATCGCAGCCGGTGAGCAGCGCCACGGCGGCGAGGTGATGTTCGCGGTGGAAGCGGACCTGCCGCTGGCCGCGCTGTGGCACAGGGTCACCCCGCGCCAGGCCGCCGAGCATGCGTTTGCGCGCCTGCGCACCTGGGATACCACCCACAACAATGGCGTGCTGATCTACCTGCTGCTGGCCGACCATGCGATCGAGATCGTCGCCGACCGGGGCCTGCAGGGCCGGGTCAGCCCGGCGCAGTGGCAGCGGGTCTGCACCCACCTGCGCGAGGGCCTGCGTGGCTCCCATCCGGTGGAAGCGCTGCAGGATGCCATCGACGAGGTCTCCAGCCTGATCGAAGGGCACTTTCCGGCCTCGACCCGGTCGAACGATGACGCGTTGCCGAACTCGCCCCAGCTCCTTGGTTGAGCCGGGGCGGCACTGGCCCGAGAATAGGCGTTCAACCGCAAGGCACCTTCCATGATCTATTTCCACGACATCGACCCCATCGCCCTCTCGCTGGGGCCGATCAAGGTGCATTGGTACGGCATCATGTACCTGCTGGGCTTCACCGCCGCCTGGCTGCTGGGACGCAAGCGCATCGCCGCCGGCCGCCTGCCGGGCGTCGACGCCAATGGTTTCTCCGACCTGCTGTTCTACGCCATGCTCGGCGTGGTGCTGGGCGGCCGCATCGGCTACATGCTGTTCTACGCGCTGGGCGATTTCCTGCACAACCCGCTGCTGCTGTTCAAGGTGTGGGACGGCGGCATGAGCTTCCACGGTGGCCTGCTGGGCGTGCTGGGTGCCTGCTGGTGGTGGTCGCGCAGGCATGCACTGCACTTCTTCGACACCATGGATTTCATGGCGCCGCTGGTACCGCTGGGCCTGGGCTTTGGCCGCATCGGCAACTTCATCGGTGCCGAGCTGTGGGGCAAGTACACCGACGGTACCTGGGGCGTGGTGTTCCCGTCCGGCCTGCCGGCGCCGCTGAACCAGCTGGACCACGCGACCCTGCAGGCGCAGTTCGCCACCGGCGCGCTGAACCAGTTCGCGCGCCATCCGTCGCAGCTGTATGAAGCCTTCCTGGAAGGCCTGGTGATGTTCGTGGTGCTGTGGGCCGTGTCGGCCAAGCCGCGCCATCGTTACCTGGTCGGCGGCCTGTTCGCGCTGATGTACGGCCTGTTCCGCTTCGCGGTGGAGTTCGTGCGCATGCCCGACAACGGCGTCTACGTGGCCTTCGACTGGCTGACCCGCGGCCAGATCCTCAGCCTGCCGCTGATCGCCTTCGGCCTGGTGCTGCTGGCGATGTCGCGCCGCGCGCCGGTGCTGCAGCCGCAGTTGCCGGTGGCTGCCGAGGGCAAGGCATGAAGGCTTACCTGGACCTGCTCTCGCACGTGCTCGAGCACGGCGCCGAGAAGAGCGACCGCACCGGCACCGGCACCCGCAGCGTGTTCGGCTGGCAGATGCGCTTCAACCTGGCCGACGGCTTCCCGCTGGTCACAACCAAGAAGCTGCACCTGCGCTCGATCATCCACGAGCTGCTGTGGTTCCTGAAGGGCGACACCAACATCGGCTACCTGAAGGACAACCAGGTACGCATCTGGGACGAGTGGGCCGACGAGAACGGCGACCTCGGCCCGGTGTACGGCAAGCAGTGGCGCAGCTGGGCCACCGCCGATGGTCGCGAGATCGACCAGATGCAGTGGCTGGTGGACGAGATCAAGCGCAACCCCGATTCGCGGCGGCTGGTGGTCAGCGCCTGGAACGTGGGCGAGCTCTCGCAGATGGCGCTGATGCCGTGCCACAACCTGTTCCAGTTCTACGTGGTGGACGGCAAGCTCAGCTGCCAGTTGTACCAGCGCAGCGGCGACATCTTCCTCGGCGTGCCATTCAACATCGCCAGCTACGCGCTGCTGACCCACATGGTGGCGCAGGCCACCGGCCTGGGCGTGGGCGATTTCGTGCATACGCTGGGCGACGCGCACCTGTATTCGAACCACTTCGAGCAGGCACGCGAGCAGCTGTCGCGTGAACCGCGCGCGCTGCCGAAGCTGTGGTTGAACCCGGAGGTGACCGACCTGTTCGGCTTCCAGTTCGACGATATCCGCATCGATGGTTATGACCCGCATCCGGCCATCAAGGCGCCGGTGGCGGTGTGAGTGCGATGAAGCTCTCGATGATCGTGGCACTGGACCGCAACCGGGGCATCGGCCAGGGCAACGCCATGCCCTGGCACCTGCCGGATGATTTCAAGCACTTCAAGGCGCTCACCCTGGGCAAGCCGATCCTGATGGGGCGCAAGACCGCCGAATCGATCGGCCGCGTGCTGCCGGGGCGGACCAATCTGGTGCTGACCCGCAGCGGCCAGGTGCCGTTCGAGGGCATGCACGCGGTGGCGTCGCTGGACGAGGCGAAGGCGATTGCCGAGGGCGAGGGCGCCAGCGAGCTGTGCATCATCGGCGGTGGCGAGATCTTCCACCAGCTGCTGGACCAGGCCAGTGACCTGTACCTGACCTGGGTGGATGCCGAAGTCCCCGCCGACACCCATTTCCCCGAAGTCGACATGCAGGACTGGCGGGAAGCGGGCAGCGAGCCGCACCCGGCCGACGAACGCCATGCCTACGCGTTCCGCTTCGCGCACTACGTGCGCCGCTGATCGCGGAAGTGCCGACGGGAATACCGACGGAAACACCGGCGGAAACACCGACGGGAATACCGACGGAAACACCGGCGGAAACACCGACGGGGTAGAGTCGACTGTTGGTCGACTGCTCTTGGCGCCCCCCTGAACCCCTCGCGCTGCGCGCGATAGTCGACTGACAGTCGACTCTACCGGGGCGGCCACTACGGCATCCGGTAATGCCCGATGACGGTGTGCTGGAACAGCAGATTCTCTTCGCGCGTGCCGCGCGCGATGTTGTGCAGGACCAACGGCGTGCCGTCGGCCAGCCGACGGTCGGAGACGATGCCCACGTGCAGCAGGCCGTTGCCGTTGAGCTTCCAGGCGACGATGTCGCCGGCCGCATAGTCGGCGGCAGCGGCCGTGACCGGTTGCTGCCAACCCTGCCGTTCGAACCAGCGCATCAGGTTCGGCACACGGCGATGATCGATGTTGCGGTCCGGCCGTGACAGGCCCCAGATCGCGGGATAGGCACTGAAATTGCCGCGCATGTCTTCATGCACGCGCGCTTGCAGGTCCAGGCCTTGGTTGCGCAGGGCGCGCACCACCACGTCGGTGCACACACCGCGATCGAGCGGGACGTCGCCGCCGGGATAGGAGAGGACCCGGTAGGCGGGATCGTAACGGGTGGTAACGCCGATCTGCGCCCGCGCTGCGGCCACCAATGGCGGAGAAAGCGACTGCGGGGATGCCGACGCGTGATCGGCGTCTGCGCCAGTGCCAGGCGCTGGGGACGGATCGCGCTGGCAGCCGCTGACGCTGGCCAGCGTCAGCAGCAGCACCGTCCATGGTGCCCAGCCGCGTCGCGTCATGCCTGCGGCGCTGCACAGTTGTTGTTGGGCCCGCCGGAACCACCACCGCCACCACGACGGCGACGACGACGCGGACCACGATTGCCCGGGTTGGCAGCGGGCGCACTGCCGCCCGCCTGTTCCTTGCCCGGCGCCGAAGTGACGGGGCGCTCGTGCGCCGGTCGCGCTGGCGGGCGTGCGTTGGGCACGGGTGCGGGGACATCGCGGCCCGGCACCTGCACCACGCGCAGTTCATCGGTATCGAGCTGGATCGCGGTCAGCTTGCCGCCCCAGACTGCGCCGGTGTCGATGGCATGCACGCCCTGGGTGATGGTCAGGCCCAGCGCCGACCAGTGGCCGCAGACGATCTTCAGGTCGCGCTCGACCCGGCCCGGCACTTCGAACCAAGGGTACAGTCCCTGTTCCTGCGTGCCCGGCGTGCCCTTGTCCTCGATGCCGATGCGCCCACGCGGGGTGCAGTAGCGCATGCGGGTGAGCACGTTGATGATCGCGCGCGAACGGTCGTAGCCGGACAGGTTGGGCGCCCAGCTCGGCTTGTCGCCGTACATGTTGCGGAACAGCTTGCGGTAGCCGGCGCCGTGCAGCTGCGCCTCGACTTCGGCCGCATGCTTTTCGGCCATCTGCGTGGTCCACTTCGGCGCCAGGCCGGCGTGCACCATCATCCAGCCCAGCTCGCGGTCCACGTGCACCAGCTTCTGCAGGCGCAGCCAGTCCAGCAGCTCGTCGCGGTCCTCGGCCTGCACGATGCGCAGCAGGTCCGGGTTGACCTTGCGCTGTTCCTCTTCGGTGCGCGCACCGACGGCCAGCAGCGAAAGGTCGTGGTTACCCAGCACGACTACGCTGTGCGCGCGCAGCGAGTGGACCAGCCGCAGCGTTTCCAGCGATTGGCCGCCACGGTTGACCAGGTCGCCGCAGAACCACAGGGTGTCCTGCGCCGGGTCGAAACGGATCTTCTCCAGCAGTCGCTGGGTGACGTCATAGCAGCCCTGCAGGTCGCCGATCGCCCACACACTCATCGTTCGGCCTCCTTGTCAGTGCAGGGTACGCGGGATGGCCAGCACGAACGGTGCGACCGGCGCGGCAAATTCGGTGCCGTCGTCGGCGACCATGTCGTAGTGGCCCTGCATGGTCCCGTGATCGGTCCCCAGCATGACACCGGACGTGTAATGGAAGTCTTCACCGGGACGCAGCCGTGGCTGCTCGCCGATCACCCCGTCGCCATCGACATGCTCGACGCGGCCGTTGGCATCGGTGATGCGCCAGTGGCGTGCGACCAGGCGCGCGGCGACACGCCCCTGGTTGTGGATGCGGATCGTGTAGGCGAACGCATAGCGCCCGTCTTCCGGCGCGGATTGATCGTCGAGGAAGCGCGGTGCGACTTCGACGGAGATGGCATAAACGTCAGCGTCTTCCATACCGGCAGTGTAATCAGGAGGCATTGGCCAAGGCGATGAATTCGGCCACGTCCAGCTGCTCGGCACGGGCATCGGGACGCACGCCGGCGGCAACGAACTGCTCGGCGGACACCACGTTGTTCAGGGCGTTGCGCAGGGTCTTGCGGCGCTGCCCGAAGGCGGCCTTGACCACCTCGGCGAAACGCTTGTGGTCGTTGATGTTGATTGAGGCCGGGTCACGCGGCACCAGCCGTACCACGGCCGAATCGACCTTCGGCGGCGGCCGGAACGCACCCGGCGGCACCACGAACAGCGAGGTCACCTGGCAGTACGCCTGCAGCATCACGCTGAGCCGGCCATACACCTTGCTGCCGGGGCCGGCGGCCATGCGGTCGACCACTTCCTTCTGCAGCATGAAGTGCATGTCGCGGATCACTGCGGCATGTTCCAGCGCATGGAACAGGATCGGCGAGGAGATGTTGTAGGGCAGGTTGCCGACCAGGCGGATCGGCTGGCCGGCAGCCAGCTCGGTGAAGTCCACGCGCAGCACGTCGCGGTGGACGATGGTCAGCTCGCCCAGCGGTTCGGCGGCGGCGGTGAGCGGCGCGATCAGGTCGCGGTCGAACTCGATCACCGTCAGCTTCGGATGCACGCGCAGCAGCGGCAGCGTGATCGCGCCCTGGCCGGGGCCGATCTCGACCAGGCGGTCACCGTCTTTCGGGTTGACCGCCATCACGATCTTGTCGATGTAGTGGCGGTCGGCCAGGAAATGCTGGCCAAGCTGCTTCTTGGCCGGGGCGGTGAACACCGGGCCGGAGGGGGAATGCGGGGAATTCATGCGCTCAGTGTACGTTGCCGCGCAAGCTGCGCACACAACGTCGTTGCCGCCTGCAGGCTGGAAGGATCGGCGATGCCGTGGCCGGCCAGATCCAGCGCGGTGCCATGGTCCACCGCTACGCGTGGGTAGGGCAGGCCCAGGGTCAGGTTCACCGCCTGCTCGAAGCCCGAGTACTTCAGGACCGGCAGGCCCTGGTCGTGGTACATCGCCAGCACGCTGTCGAAGCCGGCCAGCTTGGCCGGCAGGAACGCGGTATCGGCCGGCAGCGGCCCGATCAGATCCATGCCCTCTGCGCGCAGGCGCTGCATCAGGGGAATGATCAGGTCCAGCTCTTCGCGGCCCAGGTGACCGTCTTCGCCGGCGTGGGGGTTCAGGCCGAGCACGGCGATGCGGGGTGCAGGCAGGCCGAATTCGCGCCGAAGTGCGGCATGCAGGGTGCGCAGGGTGTGTTCCAGGCTGGGCGCGGTGATCGCGTCGGCCACCTCGCGCAACGGCAGGTGAGTGGTGGCCAGGGCCACGCGCACGATGGGGTTGGCCAGCATCATCACCACCTTCACGCCGGCCTGGTCGGCCAGCAGTTCGGTGGTGCCGCTGTAGGCGATGCCGCCCTCGTTGATGACCGCCTTGTGTACCGGGCCGGTCACCACGCCGTGCAGTTCGCCGGACAGGCAGGCCTGGCCAGCGCCAAGCAGGGCGCCGATGACCGCGCCGGCATTGGCTGGATCGGCCTGGCCGAAGTGGCTCGGGGCGGCATTGGCCACCATGCGCAGGCGCAGGTCGCCGGGGACGCGCGCTTCGGCATCCTCGGGCAGCAGTTGCAGCGGCAGGTTCAGCGCGGCCGCAGCCGCGCGCAGCGTGTCCGGGTCGGCGAAGGCCAGCAGTCGGCAATCTTCACGCGGCTGCTGGACAAGGCGGACGCACAGCTCCGGGCCGATCCCGGCGGGCTCGCCCGGTACCAGAGCGAGCTCGGGTCGCATCGATCAGGACTGCGGCGGCGTGGCGGTGTTTTCCGCGCGGTCACCGGTGCGGAAGCTGACGTAGGCTTCGCCACGCAGTTCCTGCAGGAAGCGGTTGTACTCGTCTTCCAGCTTGCGGCGGCCAATGGTCTCGCGGACCTGGGCACGCTGGTTGTCGTTGGTCACGTCGGTCTGGCGAGTGGCCACGCGCTGCAGGATGTGCCAACCGGCATCGGTGCGGAACGGCTGGCTGACGCCGCCGTCCTGGATAGCGGCCACCTGCTGGCCAAAGGCCGGACCGAACGCATCGGCCGGGAACCAGCCCAGATCGCCGCCCTGGCCCTTGCTGTTGTTGTCCTCGGAGGACTCCTTGGCCACGGTCTCGAAGTCCGCGCCGCCAGCGATGCGGGCACGCAGGGTATCGATCTTGGCTTTGGCGGCCGCGTCGGTCTGGTGGTCGTCCACGCGCACCAGGATGTGGCGGCCGTGGTACTCGGTGACGGTGCTGGCGCCGGCAGTGGCACTGGCATCACGCACTTCCACCAGCTTCAGCAGCTGGAAGCCGCTGGGGCCGCGGATCGGGCCGACCACTTCGCCAGGCTTCATCTTTTCCATCATCTGCGCGAACGCCTGCGGGATTTCATCCAGGCTGCGCCAGCCCAGGTCGCCGCCTTCCAGCGCGTTGGGGCTGTCCGAATAGCGCACGGCCGCTGCGTTGAAGTCCAGCTCGCCCTTGTCCAGCAGGGCCTTCACGCCATCGGCCTTCTTCTGGCCGGTGGCGATCTGGTCGGCGTTGGCGCCGTCCGGCAGGGCAATCAGGATGTGCGCCAGGTGGTACTGGTTGCCCACCGTGGCCTGCTGCTTCAGCGCGGCGTCGACTTCACCCTCGCTGACGCTGATGCGGCTCTGCGCGAAGCTCTGGCGCAGGCGCTGCACGGTGATCTCGTCACGCACCGAGGCGCGGAAATCGTTGAAGTCGATGCCGTCATGGGCCAGGCGCTGGCGCAGGGCGTCCAGGTTCGAGCCATTCTGCTGGGCGATGGAATTCATCGCCTGGTTCAGCTCCTGGTCGCTGACACGGATGCCGCTGCCCTGGGCGCGGGCCACCTGCAGCTTGACCAGCACCAGGCGCTCGAGCACCTGGCGGCTGAGCACGTCTTCCGGCGGCAGCTGGTTTTCCCGGCCGGCGTACTGTGCCTTGATGTTGGCGATCGCACGCTGCAGTTCACTCTCCAGGGGGACGCCCTCATCAAAAACGGGGGGAAGGGGGTCGAGGGGCGGCGCCCCCGGGGAAAACGCCGGGGGGGGGGGGGGGGCGGGGGCCCCCGCGGGGGGGGGGGGGGGGGGGGGGGGGGGGGGGGGTGGGATCAGATTCGGATCGTAGTCATCGCGGGTCGCCCCGGTGTTGGTGGGCGGCACGAGATAGAGGTCGTCGCGGTTGTAGCCGAGGATAGCACGGCGCAGAGTGCGGTCCGTGTCCTGGCCGATGGAGCTCAGGCCCTTCAGGACGAACTCCACCTGGATGGCGTTGTTCATCTCGCCTTCGCGATTGCGGACATAGCGGCGACCGACCACACGCACGGCCAGGCAGCAGCTGTCCCACTGGACACCGCCGATGATTTCCAGCGGCTCCTTGTCCTGCAGCGAGTAGTAATAGCGGCCCACCAGGCTCCAGCGCGCATTCAGCGGGTACAGGAACGACAGGTCGGCCTGCTCCAGCAGGGTGCGGTCATGCTTGTTGGCACCGGGCAGAGCACCGGCATTGATGCGGTAGCGGTAGCTCAGGTTGACCACGCCATCGTTGGGCATCAGGTAGCGGGCACGGACGCTGGCCAGATCCTCGCGCTTGTACTTCGGGTCCCATTGGTAGGTGGCGCCCAGGGTCCAGCGGTCGTTGATCATGTAGTTGCCGTCGGCGATCCAGGCCGACTTGCCCTTTTCCACGGGCTCACCGCCGGGGGTGACGGTCACCCGCGACTCATCGAAGTACTGGATCTGGCCGATGGAGGCCGAGAAGCGCTCCTTGCCGGTGGTCTGGTCGATGAAGCGGGTGCTCAGCGCCAGGGTCAGCTGGTTGGCATCGTTCTGGCGGTCGGCGCCGGTGTAGCGCGAATCGCGGAACAGCTGGCCCCAGCTGAAGGTGAAGTCACGCGTATCGAAGATCGGCAGCTCGTCCTGGTTGCGGTACGGCGTGCGCAGGTAGAACAGGCGCGGCTCCAGGGTCTGCAGGAACGACTTGCCGCCGATGCGGGTCTCGCGGTCGAAGAACAGGCCGGCGTCGATGCTGCCGATCGGCAGGCTGCGGCTGGGCGAGGTATTGCCGCGCAGCTGCTCGGGCGTGGCCGTGGCCGGGTCGATGCCCTGCGAGCGCAGGATCTGGGCCTGGATGCCTCTCACACCATCCACCAGGCCACGGTCCAGCTGATAGGCGGTGTAGCGGTAGGCCAGGGTCGGGGTCACATACCAGGCTGCGCCGCTGATCGGGAATGACACATACGGCTTCACGTCCAATCGCGAACCGCCGCTGACACCGACGCCGTCGGTCCACTGCACTCCATTGCGGGTGTACTGCAGATCCTTGCCGGTGCCGACGGCGTTCTTGAAGTTGATGTCGTCGTGGGTGAAGCGCACCGCTTCGGCATAGATGCCGGCTTCCAGCCAGGGCCGGACCGGCTTGTCCCAGTTGAAGTACAGGCGCGGCTGGCGGTTGTAGGGCAGGGCGCGCTCGTCGAGGGTGTAGTCGGTCAGCTGCCAGCGGTCGGCCATGATGCCGGCCGTCCAGTTCGTGCCGGTGCCATACAGGCCCACCGTGCTCTGCAGGTTGGAGGCGGTCACCCCCACCAGGCGGTTGGCGAAATCCTCGACATAGCGCTCGTCGCTGACCCAGGCCAGGTTCGCGCGGGCCTGCCAGTGGCTGTCCACGTTGTGGTAGCCGGTGAACATCACCCGGCCGCGGTCACGGTCACGCAGGCGGTCGTTGGGCATGAACGAGGTCAGCACCTCGCCGCGGCCGCCGTTGTAGAGATAGCGGAACTCGTTGTCGAGCAGCAGGCCGCGCCGGCTCATGTAGCGCGGGGTCAGCGTGTCGTCGTAGTTCGGCGCCAGGTTGAAGTAGATCGGCTGGGCGTAGTCGAAGCCGTTGCGCCCGGACATGCCCAGCTGCGGGAACAGCAGGCCGGTCTTGCGGCGGTCATCGATCGGGAACTTGAAGTACGGCGCCCACAGCACCGGTACCTTGCCGATGCGCAGCACGGCGTTGCGCGCGGTGCCGAAGCCCTCGTCGTTATCCACTTCGATCTGCGGTGCCGACAGCTTCCACACCGGCTGCGAGGGGTCGCAGGTGGTGTAGGTGGAGCGGTGCATCTGGCCGACCGCACCCTGCAGGTCGACCGATTCGGCATCGCCGTTGCCCCGGCGCGACACCAGCTGGTACTTGATGTCGGAGATCTTGTGGGTGTCGCTTTCCTGGTTGCCTTCGGCACGCTTGGCGACCATACGGATCGACCCGTCCTGGTAGCGGACATTACCGTCGGCGATGTAGTTGCCGGTCTCGGTGTCGAAGCTGAGCTTGTCGGTACCGACGAACTGGTCACCCCGGCGCAGCGCCACGTTGCCCTCGTACTGCGGCACGGTGGTGGTGCCAAGCAGCTGGTCACCCTCGATGTCGGTCGGCTGCTGCTCGCGCGCGGCGGCGGCGCTGGCCTTGTCCTGGCCGGGGACCGGGGTCGGGGCGTCGGTGAACGCGGGAATGACGTCGGTGGCCGGGCACAGGCCCCAGTTGAGCGGCTTTTCATCGGCCATCACCGGCAGGCTGATGGCGATGCTCAGAGGCAGGGGAAGCAGGCGGAGGGCTCGGCGCACGCGGTTCGGATTCGGGCGAAAACGGACGGTAGCTTGCCCCATCCCTTGCATAGGGGCAATGAAGGGCGCAGGAGATTGCCGGTTCGGGTTCATCCGGCAGCGTTGCCACCAGCCGCTGAGATCAGGGCCTGGACATGGGCCACACTGCACTCGGCCAGTGCCTGCAGGTCATAGCCGCCCTCCAGCATCGAGACCACCCGGCCGGCCCCGTGGCGGCGTGCCAGCGCGTGCAGTTCACCGGTGATCCAGGCGAAATCCTCGGTCTCCAGCATCAGGTCGGCCTGCGGGTCGCGCAGGTGGGCGTCGAAGCCGGCCGAGATCAGCAACAGCTGCGGGCGGAAGTCGTCGATGGCCGGCAGCATCTCGTCGGCCCATACGTTGCGGAAGCGGAAGCCCCCGCTGCCGGGGGGAAGCAGGATGTTCATCAGGTTGCCTGCGCCGCGGTCACGGCGCAGGCCGGAATTGGGGAACAGGCCGGCCTGGTGCGTGCTGTAGTAGGAGACCCGGGCGTCGTGCTGGAAGATGTCCTGGGTGCCATTGCCATGGTGGACATCGAAATCGACCACCGCGATCCGCTCCAGCCCATGGCGGTCGCGGGCATAGGCGGCGGCAATGGCGATGTTGTTGAGCAGGCAGAAGCCCATCGCCGTGCTGCTGGTGGCGTGGTGGCCGGGCGGACGCACCGCGCAGAAGGCCAGCGGGTCGTCGCCCAGCATCACCGCATCGACTGCGGCCACGCCCGCACCGGCGGCGTGCACGGCGGCGCTGGCCGAGCCGGGCGAGGTCCAGGTGTCCATGTCCAGCTGGCGCAGCGGCACGGCCTGCGGCTGCAGCACGAAGTCCAGCAGGGCGCTGTCGTGGACCCGGGTCAGCTCACCGAACTTGGCCGGCGGCGCCTGGCGCCATTCGAGCTGGCCAGGGAAGGCCGCATGCAGCGCATCGAGTACGTGCTGCAGGCGTTGCGGGCACTCCGGGTGGCCGGGGCCGGGATCGTGCAGCAGGCAGGACGGATGGGTGTAGACCAGCATCGTGCCGACTCAGCGCTGGCGCTGCTGCGGTTGCCACAGCGCCTCGCCCTGGCCGTCGGCACGGGCCAGCACCCGGGCCAGCACGAACAGCAGGTCCGACAGCCGGTTGAGGTACTGCAGCGCCTCGCTGCGCACGGCTTCGTGGCGGGCCAGGGTGACCGTCTCGCGCTCGGCGCGGCGGACAATGGTGCGCGCCAGATGGCAGCGCGCAGCCGCCTCGCCCCCGGCCGGCAGGATGAACTCCTTCAGCATCGGCAGGCCGGCGTTGTAGTGGTCCAGCTGCTGCTCCAGTGCCGAGACATCGGCGGCGTGGATGGCGGCGTGGCCGGGGATGCACAGCTCGGCACCCAGGTCGAACAGCTGGTGCTGCAGATGCACCACCAGCGCGCGCACATCCTCGGGCAGGGCCGTAGCCAGCAGCAGGCCGAGCGCGGCGTTGGCCTCGTCGACGGTGCCGTAGGACGCCACCCGCGCGTCATCCTTGGCGACGCGCTGGCCGTCACCGAGGCCGGTACTGCCGTCGTCGCCGGTGCGGGTGTAGATGCGCGAGAGGCGATGACCCATGGCGTGGCTCAGTGCCGGATGTCGCGGCGGGCCTGCTGCAGCTTCAGCACCTGCTCCACGGCCAGCTGCAGCGCGGCGGCCAGCGCCACGTAGATGGCGGTGGTGCGCAGGTAGGGGCCGAACCACTGCGCGTAGTTCTGCGCCCAGCCGGCCAGGGTCGGCTCGGCCACGTTGCGGCTGCTCCAGTAGAAACCGCCCTGCGCCAGCAGGTGGCAGACCGCCACCGAGGCCACCAGCAGCAGCGTGCCCTTGGCCAACACCGGCCAGCGCGCGCTCTGGTAGTTGCGGCCCAGCAGCATGCCGCCGGCCCACAGCGAGAAATACGCGGGCAGCAGCAGCCAGTAACCTGGCGACACGCAGTAGTGTTGCCAGAAATCCAGGCCGCTGCTGCGGATCACGATCCAGTCCACCAGCACCGCGAACACCATCAGCAGCGGAAACGCCCAGCGCGTCCAGCGCGCCAGGTAGAAGCCACCGATGAAGAACACCGCCCACGAGGCATCGGGGATCGCTGCGAAGTGGTTGACCCGGGTCGCTGCCAGCACCAGAACGAGCACGGACAGGACGAAGGCGCGGTTGGCAGTGTCGGACATGGTGGCGGGCCCGGAGCGGATTCAGGTTTCATTCTAGCCCGCCGCGCGGGTTGGCGCAGGACCGGCCGTTCGGCGTACAGACGGGGCGAGCGCGTATCATGAACGCATGAGTGAAAGACATGACGTGCTGATTGTCGGTGGTGGCCTGGTCGGCGCCAGCCTGGCCATTGCCCTGGACCGCTTCGGCCGCGACGTGGGCCTGCTCGAGGCCAGCCCGGCCGGCGAGCTGCCGGCGGTGTTCGACCAGCGCAACCTCAGTTTCGCCGCAGCCACCGTCAATGCGCTGACCGCGCTGGGGGTGATGCAGAAACTGGCGATGGCGCCGGGCCCCATCCGGCGCATCCACGTCAGCCGCGCCGGCGATTTCGGCCGTGTGCAGCTGGAAGCGGCCGATTACGACCGGCCATGGTTCGGCCAGGTGGTGGTCGCCCGCGACTTCGGCCAGGCGCTGGAAGCGCGCCTGCAGGAGCTGCCACGGCTGCACCGTTACCGGCCGATGCGGTTCCTGGGCCTGGGTGAAGTGGTCGACGGCTACCGCCAGGTGCGGGTGGCCGACGAGGCCGGCGAGCGCGTATTGCTGGCACGGCTGGTGGTGGGTGCTGACGGTACGACCAGTGGCGTGCGTGGTGCACTGGGCATCGAGGTCGACCGCCATGATTTCCAGCAGACCCTGTTCGTGGCCCGCGTGCGCAGCCAGCGCGCGCCGGACGGCACGGCCTGGGAGCGCTTCACCGATACCGGACCGACCGCGCTGCTGCCGCGGGGTGACCGCCACTTCGGCACCGTGCATGGCGTGGCACGCGACCAGGCCGATGCCGTGATGGCGCTGGACGATGCGGCCTGGCTGCAGCGCCTGCAGGACGCGATCGGCTGGCGTGCCGGCCGTCTGCTTGAATCCGGCCCACGCAGTGCTTATCCGCTCATCCAGGTGCTGTCGCGCGCGCTGGCCGGCGAACGCACGGTGCTGCTCGGCAATGCCGCGCAGACCATCCACCCGCTGGGTGCACAGGGCTTCAACCTGGGCCTGCGCGATGCGCTGACCCTGGCCGAGCTGCTGGAAGATTCCATCGATGATGCCGGCAGCGATGCGCTGCTGCAGGCCTATGTCGCGCGCCGCGAGGAGGACCGCCGGCAGACCGTGGCGTTCTCCGGAGGCCTGGCGCGGCTGACCAGCAACCCGGCACCGCTGATGCGGCCGCTGCGCAGCCTCGGCCTGGTGGCCGCACAACGTGCTTCGGTACAGTCGATGCTGGTCGGTGGCGCGATGGGCTTCCGTGGCGAAGTGCCGCGGTTGTGCCGCGGAGAAGCCGCATGAGCCGCCGCGCCCGACTGGATGTGGCCATCGTCGGCGGTGGCGTGGTCGGTGCCGCGTGCGCGCTGGCGCTGGCCGACGCCGGGCTGTCGGTCGCGCTGGTGGAGGGCCGCGAACCGGCGCCGTGGCGGGCTGCGCAGCCGGACCTGCGGGTATTCGCCTTTGCCGCCGACAACGTGCAGCTGTTGAACCGCCTGGGCGTGTGGCCGGCGATCGCGCAGGCCCGCGCCTGGCCTTACCGGCGCATGCAGGTGTGGGACGCGGCCGGTGGCGAGGATCTGCTGTTCGACGCCGATCGCTTCGGTCGTCGTGAGCTGGGCTACATCGTCGAGAACGGACTGCTGCAGGACCGCCTGTGGGCGGCGCTGCCCGCGGCGGGCGTGCAGCTGCATTGCCCGGCGCGGGTGGAAGCGCTGGAGCAGGACGAGGAAGGCGTGCGCCTGCGCCTGGACGACGGTCGTCGCCTCGAAGCGTCGTTGGCGGTGGCCGCAGACGGTGCCGAATCGACCCTGCGCCAGCTGGCCGGGATCGAGGTGGAAAAGCATGACTACCACCAGCGTGGCGTGGTGGCCTATGTCGACAGTGAACTGCCGAACCAGGCCACGGCCTGGCAGCGCTTCCTGCCGACCGGTCCGTTGGCGTTGCTGCCGGTGGCCGAGCGCCGCAGCTCGATCGTCTGGACCCTGCCGGAGGACGAGGCTGCGCGCGTGCTCGCCTTGGACGAGGAGGCGTTCAACCGGGAATTGACCCGCGCCTTCGCTGCGCGGCTGGGCGAACTGCGCCTGGCCTCGCCGCGCGCGGCGTTCCCGTTGCGCCGCCAGCTGGCCCGCCACTACGTAGCCGGCCGTGTGCTGGCATTGGGAGACGCAGCGCATGTGGTGCACCCGCTGGCCGGGCAGGGCGTGAACCTGGGGCTGCGCGATGTCGCCGCCCTGCAGCAGTGGCTGGCGCCGTCGGCCGAACGCCGCGGCCAGCCGCGCCTGTCGCCGCAGCGCCTGCAGCGCTGGGCGCGCGAACGCCGCAGTGACAACCACATCGCCGCCTACAGCTTCGACGCGATCAACCGCCTGTTCTCCAACGACGAAATGCACCTGACCCTGGCCCGCGGCCGCGCGCTGGGCTGCGTGGGCAAATGGCCGCCGCTGGTGCAGGCGTTCTGGAAGCGCGCCGCCGGCGTCTGACCGGAATACAGGCCGCACGACGCGACGGGAGTCGCTGGCGTGTTACCAACCACGGGACGCCGCTTTGGTAGGTGCCAACCTTGGTTGGCACGTCTGTCAGGTAACGTCGGCCCAGATAGGGCGACGGCGTTTCCGATGCTGTGCCAACCAAGGTGGGCACCTACCGAAAGCGGACTCCGCTACCGCCGTTGATTCAATCCACCAGCCAACCGGCCAGGTCTGCACGATCCAGCTTGCCGCGATGCTTGCGGTCCAGCGAATTGAACTCATCGGCCAGCGCCGGATTCGCCTGTGCTTCCTCGCGGCTGATGAAACCATCGCCGTTCACATCCAGCGCAGCGAAGTGGATGCGGTACTGGCCAACCACGCTGCTGGGCTCCAGCGAACGCACCGTCACCTGCGCCTCGCCGGCCGGCTGTGCAATCTCGACGCTGCCGCTGACCCGGCCCGCATCCAGCGGCTGTTGGCGGATCGCGCCGCCGGTGGGGCCCAGCGGCTGGCTCTGCGCCGGGGTATGCGGCAGTTGCTGGGCCATGGTCGGCGCGGCAGCCAGCAAGGTGGTCAGCAGGGTGAGCGAGTGGTAGCGCATGGTTCCCTTCCTCGGTAGCGCCGGGCCATGCCCGGCGGGCGCGGTGGCCTCAGCGTAGCGGCGAGGCCAGTACCGTGATCTCCTCACGGTCGTGATAGAGCTGCTTGGCACGCACCACCAGCGGCTTGCCGGCCTGGTCCTGGAACAGGTCCAGGCACAGCCGGGTCTCGTCCCAGCGCTTCTTCATCGGCAGCTTCAGGTTGAAGATCGCGTGCCGGCACCAGCCTTCGCGGATCCAGGTGGCCATGCGCTCGGCCACGCGGCGCGGCTGCTCGACCATGTCGCAGACCATCCAGTCCAGCGGCTGTTCCGGATGCCAGTGGAAGCCATCGGCGCGCAGGTGCTCGACCAGTCCGGTGTCCAGCACGTGCTGGCGCAGCGGGCCGTTGTCGATGCTCAGCACGTGCATGTGCTGGCGGGTCAGCACCCAGGTCCAGCCGCCGGGTGCGGCGCCGAGGTCGGCCGCGCGCATGCCGGGCCTGGCCAGCGCCTCGCGTTCTTCCGGCGTCAGCAGGGTCAGCAGCGCTTCGTCCAGCTTCAATGCCGAACGCGAGGGCGCTTCGGGCAGCAGCTTCAGGCGCGGAATGCCCAAAGCCCACGGCGCGCTGTCGGCCGGGTCGGCCACGCAGACGAAGGCGTGAGTGCCGTCGACGAACACCACGTGCAGGCGCGGCAGGCGATTGTTCGGCTTGTCGGTCAGCTTGCCGGCCTTGCGCAGCGCCGGGCGCAGCGCGTTGCCGAAGGCGCGGGCCAGGCCGGACAGCGGCTTGCCGGCATCGGAGTCCGGGTGTTCCACCCACAGGTCGCCGAAGCGCGGTGCATCGGCCAGAACCTCCAGCATCGGGGTGATGCGGTCGGCCGGGTCCAGCTGCGGCAACTCGGCCAGTACCAGCAGCTTCTGCCGCGCGAAGATCAGCTCGCGCCAGCGCAGGCGGGGTGCCAGCGCGGCGGCTTCGTCGCACATGAACAGCACGTAGCCGTCATTGCGCTGGGTGCGCGCGTAGCCGGCGAAACCGGCTTCGCCGGCGCGGAACTGCAGTTCGCCGGCCAGCTCGGGCTCGAAGCCCTGCCGGCACAGGCACAGCAGGCCGATGCCGGCCTCAGTAACGGGCGCCATCGCTTTCCCCATAGGCGCGCAGCACGCTGCGTGCGGCGTCGCGGTTCAGGCCCTGCACCACTTCGATGCCGCGCTTGTTGAGTTCGCCCACCCAGTCGGCCGGCAGCGGGCCTTCGTCGAACGGGGTCAGTTCCTCGACGTCGGCCGAGTTGGCACCGATCAGCAGGCGGTCGATGCCGGCCCACACCGTGGCGCCGTAGCACTGGCAGCACGGCTGCGAGCTGGTGGCCAGGGTGACCGGCGACAGCACCGCGTTCAGGCGCGGGGTCTGCAGGCGCTGCTGGGCCAGCATGTAGGCCATGTTCTCGGCATGCGCCAGCGAAGTGGCGTGCGGCATCACCCGGTTCACGCCGGCGGCGATCACCTTGTCATCCGGGCCGAACACCACGGCGCCGAACGGGCCGCCGCTTGCGTGCTCGACGTTCAGCCGCGACAGCTCGATCGCCAGCGCGACCTTGGCCTCATCGCCCGGATATCGACGATCCAGGTCGATCTGGTCGTGGATCCAGGCGGGAAGGGTCAGGTGGACTTGCGCGTACAGCATCGCGGGGGTGCCTCGTATGGGATGGGAAAAAGTGCGGTTGCTCGGGAAACCGGCGCGCAGTGTAGCTGCCCCGGCCTGTATCGGGTGTGGCGGTGGGTCAGCCCGGCGCGCCGGTGCGGATCACCACGTACTGCTTGCGGAATTCCAGCCCGGCCTGCGGCCAACTGGCGGCATAGGCGCGCAGCAATGGCAGTGCAGGAGCGAAGTCGTGGCCATTGACCCGGCAATCGGCCTCGCACAGGCCATCGGCATCGCGCGAGGCGAACAGGCGGATGGCGAGGAACTGGCGTGCCTTCAGCAGGTCGTCGAAGGCGTCCATGCTCCTGGTGAACAGGCAACAGGGGCAGGAACCGTGGTCGTCCTCACTGCACGTGCTGGCGTCGACCTCCTGCGCGCGGTAGTGCGCCAGCGGCCCCAGCACCACGGTACGCTCGTGTTCCTCGCCGTCGTCGCCGGTCGGGTAGGTCAGGCCCATCATCGGCAGGCCCTGTGCGTCGTCGGCGCCCACTGCAGTCTGCAGCGTTGCCAGGTCCACCCGCACCCAGGTCTGGAAGCCGGACAACAGCGACGCCTGCTCATCGGCACCGTTGGCGTGCTGGTACTCGAACAGGCCATCAGCGAACAGGATGGGGTGCTGTGCCTCGATGACCGTGGACGTCTGCCAGCCGCCGTTGTCGCGTGCGTGCGCGGCCATTGCGTGAGGGGTCAGGCGCAGCCCGCTGTCCAGCAGCAGCGCGCCACCGTCGACGCGGCTGGTGATGCCGGCGTCCTGCAGGACCTGCTGCAGCAGCGGGAGGAGCGCGGTGGGGGTGGTTGTCATGTCAGGCCTGTGGATGGATCGGGTGGGACATCCAGGCTGGGCCGGGTGTCAATGGTCGAGTGCGTCGCGCTCGGCACGATAGCGCTGCGCGTCGGACTGCTGCTGCGGATCGTTGCCATGATCACGCAGCCAGGTGTCCAGCTCGCGGCGATAGTCCGCACGGAAGTCGGCATTGCCCGGGCTGAAATGCAGCTTGCGTGCCGCCACCTCCACGCGCTCGCGTGCGCTGGCACGGGCCTGCGCGATGCCGTGCGGCGATTCGTTGGTGAGGATGACGAAGTTGCGCGGGAAGCCCGGCGTGTACTTCACCACGAACGGCTGGTCCTGCGCAGGGATGCGGATCGTGTTCTCCAGCGGCCACAGCGAGGCGGTGTTGGTGTGGAACACCACTTCCACGTCGCGGCCCTCGGCGGTGCGCAACACCGCTTCGTAACGCCAGATGTACTGTTCGTTGAGCGTGGAATTGGTTTCCTCGGCCTTGACGATCACCGCTTCACCATGCTCGCCCACTGCATTGAGGAAGGTGGCGTTGAGGAAGCTGCCGAGGAAGATGTTGAGCATCGCCAGCGGGAACACCACGATGGCGTAGCCCGGGAAGCGCCGCCACCACGAGACCAGCCCGGCCAGCACCATCGCTGCAAAGAACGTCAGCAGCGGATGCTGGGAGATGAACCAGAGCAGGGCGGACAGGGCGGTGATCATCGTCGGGGGCGTGCGGGCGCCGTGCCGGCGCCCGCGCAGGTCCTCAGGCCGACCAGGTGTCGCGCAGGGTCACGCTGCGGTTGAACACCGGCTTGGCCTCGGTGTGGTCGCGGCGATCGGCGACGAAATAGCCGGTGCGCTCGAACTGGAACGACTGCTCCGGCGCGGCGCTGGCCGCGGCCGGCTCGACATAGCCGGTGACGGTGCGGCGCGATTCCGGGTTGAGGTAGTCGCGGTAGGTCTTGCCTTCCGATTCGTCGTCCGGGTTGGGCACCGAGAACAGGCGGTCGTACAGGCGGATCTCGGCCGGCACGCCGTGCACGGCGCTGACCCAATGGATGGTGCCCTTGACCTTGCGGTTGGCGCCTTCCATGCCCGGACGCGATTCCGGATCCAGCCAGCCGCGCAGCTCGGTGATGGTGCCGTCGGCATCCTTGATCACTTCGTCGCAGCGGATGATGCCGGCGCCGCGCAGGCGCACTTCGCCGCCCGGGACCAGGCGCTTCCAGCCCTTCGGCGGCACTTCGGCGAAGTCCTCGCGGTCGATCCACACCTCGCGCGCGAACGGCACCTGGCGGCTGCCGAAGCTCTCGTCCTTCGGGTGGTTGCTGAAGGTCAGCTGCTCTTCGTGGCCTTCCGGCAGGTTGCTCAGCACCAGCTTGACCGGATCGACCACTGCCATGCGGCGCGGTGCGGCGCTGTCGAGGTCCTCGCGCAGCGCGCCTTCCAGCACGCTGAAGTCGATCAGCGAATTCTGCTTGCTGATGCCCACGCGCTCCGCAAACAGGCGCATCGCGGCCGGGGTGTAGCCACGGCGACGCAGGCCCTGCAGGGTCGGCATGCGCGGGTCTTCCCAACCGTCCACCAGCTGTTCGGTGACCAGCGCCATCAGCTTGCGCTTGCTCATCACCGTGTAGTTGATGTTCAGGCGCGAGAACTCGATCTGGCGCGGCTTGGCCGCTTCGCGCGGCAGGCCGGCATCGACCAGCGGCTGGGTCAGCGCGTCGTCATGGGCGAAATCGACGTTGTCCACGCACCAGTCGTACAGCGGACGGTGGTCTTCGAACTCCAGCGTGCACAGCGAGTGGGTGATGCCCTCGATCGAATCACCCAGGGCGTGGGCGAAGTCGTACATCGGGTAGATCGGCCACGCGTTGCCGGTGTTCTGGTGCTCGACGTGCTTGATGCGGTACAGCGCCGGATCGCGCAGGTTGATGTTGCCGCTGGCCATGTCGATCTTGGCGCGCAGGGTGCGCGCGCCATCCGGGAATTCACCGGCGCGCATGCGGCGGAACAGGTCGAGGTTTTCCTCGACGCTGCGGTCGCGCCACGGCGACGGACGGCCCGGTTCGGTCAGGGTGCCGCGGTAGGCGCGCACTTCCTCGGCCGACAGGTCGCAGACATAGGCCTTGCCCTGTTCGATCAGCTTCTCGGCGGCCAGGTAATAGGTCTGGAAGTAGTCCGAGGCGTGGCGCAGCTCGTTCCATTCGAAGCCCAGCCAGCGCACGTCGTCCTGGATCGCGGCCACGTATTCCGGGTCTTCCTTGGCCGGGTTGGTGTCGTCGAAACGCAGGTTGCAGACGCCGCTGAACTCACCGGCGATGCCGAAGTTCAGGCAGATCGACTTGGCATGGCCGATGTGCAGGTAGCCGTTCGGCTCGGGCGGGAAGCGGGTCTTGATCGCCTGGTGCTTTCCGCTGGCCAGGTCCTCGCGCACGATCTGGCGGATGAAATCGCGCTTCTCGTGGCTGTCGGCGGGGGTCTCGGGGCTGGCGGGGGTGTGCTCGGACATGAGTCGGCGAAAAGAAAGGCAGAAAGACCAACAGTCTAGCGCGTACCGGGCAGGGCTGCCCGGTAGCCAGGGGGTTGCCGGCCAGCGGCCGGCACTACTCCCCATCTTCCGGGGTTGCTGGCCGCCGGATTGCGGATCGACACGCAGATCGGTAGTGCCGGCCGCTGGCCGGCAGGACTCACCACCGGCATTCAGCCCCCAGGCGTATGCTGGACCTCTGTCCCACGGAGCCGCCGCATGCACATCGTGTACAAGGCCGACAACCTGTTCGACGCCCACCTGGTCAAGCACGCGCTGGAAGATGCCGGCATCCCGGCCTTCGTGTTCGGCGAATCGTTGCTGGGCGGCATGGGGGAGCTGCCGCTGTTCGGCGTGCTGCGGGTGGGCATCCCCGACGCGGCACGGCCGCAGGCCGAGGACATCGTCGCTGCGCTGGACTTGGGCCAAGCCCCGTCCGACCCCATTTCGGATGCAGACGACATAGCCGGCCTGCCGGCATAGGAGCGCATCATGTTGGGAATTGGCCAGGGCATCCTCGGCATCGGCGCCTTCAAGCAGCGCCTGCCGCGCCCGGAAGAAGCCCTGCCGGGGCGTGAGCAGCCGCTGCCGCTGCACAGCAACCAGCACTTCGTGAACAGCCATCCGCTGAAGGATCGATTCGCCGGCCTGCAGCAGATCCGTTTCGCGCTGGGCTGCTTCTGGGGCGCCGAGCGCAAGTTCTGGACCGAGCCGGGCGTGTACAGCACCTCGGTCGGCTATGCCGGCGGCATCACTCCGAACCCGACCTATGAAGAGGTCTGCTCGGGCCTGACCGGCCACACCGAAGTGGTGCAGGTGGTGTTCGATCCGGCGGTGGTGAGCCTGGAGCGGCTGCTGCAGCTGTTCTGGGAGAGCCATGATCCGACCCAGGGCATGCGCCAGGGCAACGACACCGGCACCCAGTACCGCTCGGCGATCCACGCCACCGACGAGGCCCAGTACAAGGCAGCGCTGGCCAGCCGCGAGGCCTACCAGGCGCAGCTGGACGCCGCCGGTTACGGCCGGATCACCACGGAGATCGTGTATCCGGCGCCGGAGTACTACTACGCGGAGGATTACCACCAGCAGTACCTGGCGAAGAACCCGAACGGTTACTGCGGGATTGGTGGCACCGGCGTGAGCTGCCCGATCGGGCTGGATGTGGAGGCGCCGCGCTGACGCGCGGTGGTCCGCCTGCGGCGGGCAACGTCAACGTCAAAAGCCAAAGCGGCTCTGGGTTGCTGATGGTTGGGCGGGACGGGGGCGGCTGGCAGGACACGCCGTAAACCCCGCTCCGCGGTCCGGCCCAGCCGCTGGCGGCTGTGCGTTCGGGCGCTTGCGAAGCAGTGCTTCGCAAGCAAAGCGCCCTCACCCCTGGGGGCTCGATGGCGCCATCCATGGCGCCAACGGTCCTGCCAACCCACACCGCCCCACCCCCGACAGTTTCCCGGTGACGGTGGGAAAGAGCATTGGGTTACTGACGAACTGATGGAAAACAAAAAGGACGCGGCGTTCGCCGCGTCCTTTTTGTTTGGTTCTGCATTGCCCTTGTAGAGCCGAGCCATGCTCGGCTCCGAGCAAGCGAAGCGCGCGACCCGCTGTTGCTCTTCTATCTTTCTTCCGTGGCGGGCGGCCGCAGGAAACTGTCAGAGGGCGGGCGGGTTGGGTTCGCGGGAGTGTCCGCCGCATGGATGCGGCGGCCAAGCCCCCAAGGATGGGTTTACGGCGTCTCCCGCGAACCCAACCCGACCGACCCAGCGCGGCACAAGTCGACTAACTGTGATCTCTCTGTACGTTGTTCATCCGGGGCATCTTTGGAAAATGGTGGTTACCACACCGTTCCAGCCCCCAAAGAGCCCGGATGAACAATCATAAAAATGCCCGTTTGACGACGTTTAGTCGAGCGCTTCTGGTCCACCGTATCCTCCACGAGGGCTTACGCCCGGAAGAAGCAGCTCAAGCGTGTGGCGTAAGTGTGCGTACGGCCTACAAGTGGCTGGCCCGATTCCGCCAGTTCGGGGCACCGGGGCTGGAAAACCGCAGCTCACGGCCTCACCAGACGCCGCATGCCACACCTGCTCCGGTAGTCGAGCAGATCAAGGAGCATCGCCGTAAGCGGCAGACCTACCTGACCATCTCCAAGGCGCTGGGGGTCGGCCACAGTACGATTTCAAGGCTGATGCGCGCCCACGGCCTCAATCGGCTGTGTCGGCTTGATCCGCCCAAGGAGGTCATCCGATACGAATACGATCAGCCCGGAGGGCTGCTGCACCTGGACATCAAGAAGCTGGGCAACTTCCAGCGGCCAGGGCACAGAACCGATGCCAAACGCCGGGGAAATACCGCTGGCGGTGGCTGGGGCTACGTCCACGTGGCCATTGACGATCACTCCCGGGTCGCCTTCAGCAGCGTCCACCCCAACGAACAGGGCGAAACCGCCTGCCAGGCGTTGCTGGGCGCTCTGGAGTACTACGCCAGCCTGGGAATCACCTTCAAGCGGATCCTGACCGACAACGGTGCCTGCTATCGCTCCACCGCCTTTGCCAAGCTGCTCAAATCCCTTGGGATCAAGCACATCAGAACCAAGCCCTACACGCCGCGGACCAATGGCAAAGCCGAGCGCTTCATCCAGACCAGCCTGCGCGAGTGGGCTTACGCCTGCGAGTACGCATCCTCGGACCAGCGCAATTCCGTGTTGAGCCAATGGCTGCACCACTACAACTGGCACCGTCCCCATATGGCGATCGGCGGCCAGCCACCTATCTCCAGAGTGCCGCTGAACAACGTAGTGGGTTTACACAACTAACAGTCGACTCTACCGAACCGAGCGCCCCGCCACGAGGGGCTCAGCCGTTGGCCGGAATCACAGCTCCGAACGAATGCGCTCGCGCAGCGCCTGCAGATCCTTGGCAAACGCATCGATACCCGTCGCCAGCTTCTCGGTCGCCATCGGATCGGCGGCCAGGTCGGCGGCGAACTTCGCCGCGTCGATCGGGGTCACCGCCACGCCGTCGGCGGCACCGGCCACCAGCTTGCGCGGCAGCTCGCCGTGGTCGGCGTCCAGCTTCTCCAGCAGGTCCGGCGAAATCGTCAGGCGGTCGCAACCGGCCAGCGCTTCGATCTGCGCGGTCGAACGGAACGAGGCGCCCATCACCACGGTCGGCGAACCGCGGCGCTTGAACTCGGCATACACGCCACGCACGAACTTCACGCCCGGGTCTTCGTCGATGCTGGCCGGGGCCTGGCCGTTGGCCACGTACCAATCGAGGATACGGCCGACGAACGGCGAGATCAGGAACGCGCCGGCTTCGCTGCAGGCCAGCGCCTGGGTCGGGTTGAAGATCAGGGTCAGGTTGCAGTCGATGCCTTCGGCCTGCAGGATGCGCGCCGCCTCCACGCCTTCCCAGGTCGCGGCGATCTTGATCAGGATCTTCTCGCGCGGCACGCCGGCATCGGCGTACATCTGGATGAACTGGCGGGCCTTGGCCACGGTGGCGGCGGTGTCGTGGGCCTGGTCGGCATCCACTTCGGTGGACACACGGCCCGGCACCAGCGTGCTCAGCAGCGCGCCGACGCCGATGGTCAGGCGGTCGGCCACGGCGTGCACCACGGCTTCGCGGTCGCCCGTCTGCTGCCGGCCCCAGGCCAGTTCGCGTTCGATCAGCTCGGCGTAGACCGGCAGGTCCAGCGCCTTCTTCACCAGGGTCGGGTTGGTGGTGCAGTCCACCGGCTGCAGGCGCTTGATGGCGTCGTAGTCACCGGTATCGGCAACGACCACGGACAGTTCGCGCAGCTGGGACAGTTTGGACGGGGTACTCATTACGGCTCCTGGTGCAGGGGGATCGAATCGCGCGCGGTGCGCAGCGGTAATCAGGGGCGGTCGTTGTGGACCGCGGTCACGCGCAGGCGCAGCTTGCGGCCGCCGGGCGCATTCCAGTCGATGCTTTGGCCGATGGCCAGGCCGAGCAGGGCACTGCCGACCGGGGCCAGCACCGAAACCTTGCCTTCGTCGACGTTGGCTTCGCGGGGGAAGACCAGGGTCAGGACGTGCTTCTCGCCCGACACTTCATCTTCGCACTCCACGCGCGAATGCATCATGACGATGCCTTCGGGAATCTGGTCCGGTGCCAGCACGGTGGCCCGGTTGAGCTCTTCAGCAAGCGCGAGCGCGGCAGGCGTCTGGCTCAGCGCAGGGGATTCGAGCATGGCGTCCAGGCGGTCCATGTCGAAGGTAGAAACGGTGATCGACGGCGGCAGGCCGCTGGCGGTGTTCATGGTGAAGCTCCTTGGTTGAAAGCCATGCAAAAGGCGGCACCTGCTGGCGCCGCCTGTCTGTATTGTGGGGACAAATGCGGCCGGAATCGACTCCTGCCGATTCCGAGCCGATGCTGCGGGGGATCAGCCGTTCAGCGCGGGGCCGGGCAGAGCGGCCGCTTCGTCGGCGGCATTCACCGCATCAAGGGTGAACAGCGCCTCCGGCAGGCGCTTGAACTGGTCGGCCAGCTCCATCAGGAAGTCGTTCATGGCCGAGCTGCGGCGCCAGATCATGGCGATGCGGCGGCTGGGACGGCCCTCGCCGGTGAAGTCGAGCAGGCGGATGTTGTTCGAGCGCGGCACCGGCGGCTGCACCGACAGGCTGGGCAGCAGGGTGATGCCGACGTCGGCAGCCACCATCTGCCGCAGCGTCTCCAGGCTGGTGGCGCGGAACTCGGACTTCTCGTTGGCGCCGAACAGGCGGCACACTTCCAGTGCCTGGTCGCGCAGGCAGTGACCGTCTTCCAGCAGCAGCAGCTTCTGCGTGGCCAGTTCCTGCACATCCAGGTGTTCGCGGCGAGCCAGCGGGTGGCGCCCGGACACGGCCAGCAGGAACGGTTCCTCGAACAGGAACTCGGCGTGGAGCTGGTCGTCGATCACCGGCAGTGCCAGCAGCGCGGCGTCCAGCTTGCCCTCGCGCAGCCGGTCCAGCAGCACGTCGCTCTTTTCCTCGACCAGCAGCAGTTCCAGCTCCGGGAAGCGCTCGCGGATGCGCGGGATCACATGCGGCAGCAGGTACGGGCCGAGGGTCGGGAAGATCCCCAGGCGCACCGTACCGGCTTCCGGGTCGCGGCTGCGTCGCGCCGCTTCCTTCAGTTGTTCCACTTCGGACACGATCACCCGCGCCCGTGCGGCCGCTTCCTGCCCTGCCGGGGTCAGCATCACCTTGCGCGGTGCGCGTTCCACCAGCGGCAGGCCCAGCTCTTCTTCCAGCTTGCGGATCTGCGTGGACAGCGTGGGCTGGCTGACGAAGCAGGAAGCGGCAGCCCGGCCGAAATGCTTGTGGTCGGCCAGGGCTACCAGGTACTTCAGATCACGTAGGTTCATCCTTACACCCCAGGGGTAACGGACCGGCTGACGGCGTGGTTACCCGACAGGCAGACAATGTTCCCGGTGATCTGGGAACGGTGGATCAGGCCGCTTCAGCAACGGCACCGCTGCTGTTGCTCACCGACGAGCGGATCAGGTGGTCGAACGCGCTCAGTGCGGCGGTCGAGCCGGCGCCCATGGCAATGATGATCTGCTTGTAGGGTACTGTCGTGCAATCGCCGGCGGCGAACACACCCGGCAGGTTGGTCTGGCCACGGTCGTCAATGACGATCTCGCCACGCGGCGACAGCGCCACGGTGTCCTTCAGCCATTCGGTGTTCGGCAGCAGGCCGATCTGCACGAAGATGCCCTCCAGCTCGACGCGATGGGCGTCGCCGCCGACGCGGTCCTTGTAGACCAGGCCGGTAACGCGGCTGCCATCGCCCAGCACCTCGGTGGTCTGCGCGCTGGTCAGCACGGTGACATTGCCGAGGCTGCGCAGCTTCTTCTGCAGCACTTCATCGGCGCGCAGGCTGGAATCGAACTCCAGCAGGGTCACATGCGACACGATGCCGGCCAGGTCGATGGCCGCTTCCACGCCGGAGTTGCCGCCGCCGATCACCGCCACGCGCTTGCCCTTGAACAGCGGACCATCGCAATGCGGGCAGTACGCCACGCCCTTGTTGCGGTACTGGTCCTCGCCCGGCACGTTCATCTGCCGCCAGCGCGCGCCGGTGGACAGGATCACCGAACGCGACTTCAGCACCGCGCCGTTCTCCAGCTGCACCTGCACCAGGCCGTCTTCACCGGCCGGCACCAGCGCACTGGCGCGCTGCAGGTTCATGATGTCCACTTCGTACTCGCGCACGTGCTGTTCCAGCGCCGTGGCCAGCTTCGGGCCCTCGGTCTCCTTCACCGAAATGAAGTTCTCGATCGCCATGGTGTCCAGCACCTGGCCACCGAAACGCTCGGCGGCGATGCCGGTACGGATGCCCTTGCGTGCGGCGTAGATCGCCGCTGCAGCGCCGGCCGGGCCACCGCCCACCACCAGCACGTCGAACGCGTCCTTGGCGGCGATCTTCTCGGCATCGCGCTTGCTGGCATTGGTGTCCAGCTTGGCCACGATCTGCTCGAGGGTCATGCGGCCCTGGTCGAATACTTCACCGTTGAGGTACACGGTCGGCACCGACATGATCTCGCGCTTCTCGACTTCGTCCTGGAACAGGGCGCCGTCGATGGCCACGTGCTGGATGCGCGGGTTGAGTACCGCGGCCAGGTTCAGTGCCTGCACCACGTCCGGGCAGTTCTGGCAGGACAGCGAGAAATAGGTTTCAAACCTGTAGTCGCCTTCCAGGTTCTGCACCTGCTCGATCAGCTCGGCGGTGGCCTTGGACGGGTGGCCGCCCACCTGCAGCAGGGCCAGCACCAGCGAGGTGAACTCGTGGCCCATCGGCAGGCCGGCGAAGGTCAGGTGGATATCCTGGCCCGGCGTGCCCAGATCGAACGACGGCACGCGGCCCTGGCCATCGCGCAGTACCTGCAGCGAGATCTTGTCCGACAGGCTTTCCAGGGTCTGCAGCAGTTCCAGCATTTCCTGCGACTTGGCGCCGTCGTCGGCGTGCGCGGTGATCTGGATCGGGCGGGTCACGCGCTCCAGATAGGTCTTCAGCTGCGACTGCAGGTTGGCGTCCAACATCGGGTCATCTCCTGGCTTCAGGCAAACAGGGGGCGTGGCACCGCTGTAGAAGGTAGCGGACCAGCAGGGGGTAGGGGTGAACCCAAGACAGCAACCGTGGAAGGGGCTGGCTGGCCAAGGCTGGCGCGCGCGTTGGCTGTCTTGGGTTCACCCCCACGCCGGCGGGGGGACCGGCACGGGGATGAAGGGCACGCCGTGGCGTGGGGCCGCGGCAGGCCGGTACTGCTTTAGATCTTGCCGACCAGGTCCAGCGACGGGGTCAGGGTCTTCTCGCCTTCCTTCCACTTGGCCGGGCACACCTGGTTCGGGTTGGCGGCGGTGAACTGGGCAGCCTTCAGCTTGCGCAGGGTCTCGGACACGTCACGGGCGATCTCGTTGGAGTGGATCTCCAGGGTCTTGATCACGCCTTCCGGGTTGATGATGAAGGTGCCGCGCAGGGCCAGGCCTTCTTCCGGAATATGCACGCCGAAGGCGTTGGTCAGCTGGTGGGTCGGGTCGCCGACCAGCGGGAACTGGGCCTTGCCGACGGCCGGCGAGGTTTCGTGCCACACCTTGTGCGAGAAGTGGGTGTCGGTGGTGACGATGTAGACCTCGGCGCCAGCCTTCTTGAACTCGGCGTAATGGTCAGCCGCGTCTTCGATCTCGGTCGGGCAGTTGAAGGTGAAGGCGGCCGGCATGAAGATCAGGACGGACCACTGGCCCTTCAGGCTGTTGTCGGAAACCTTGATGAACTCGCCATTGTGGTAAGCGTTGGCTTCGAACGGCTGGATCTGGGTGTTGATGAGGGACATCATTTTTCCTCTGGTGAAGGGGAGTGGGTGAATCGACAGGAGCTAGGTTACCGACTCACTGGCGATAAGAACAATCCATTGATTGCATCTATTTGATAGATGGAGTCTATCAAAAGGTCATGAGCAGGCACTGAACCTTGCCGCTCCCATCCTGCAACTGCCTGTGTGACAAGGAAAATCGTCCTGGACGCGTGAACAGGGCTGATAGCCCCTCCTTATGCCCTCTGGCATAACCTGAACGGATTCCGGCTTTTGTAGAGCCGAGCCTACGCTCGGCTGCGGACCTGTAGAGCCGAGCCTACGCTCGGCTGTTCCAGAGGCAGCCGAGCATCGGCTCGGCTCTACAATTGCGGCATGTCTGTCAAAACCGAACCCTCCCTGCGCCAGGTGGTGGCCGAGGCCAGCGCCCGACTCGGCGGCGTTGAAGCCCGCCATGAGGCGGAACTGCTGCTGCTGCATGTGCTTGAGCGCCCGCGCAGCTGGCTGTTCGCGCACGCTACCGATCCGCTGGCCGCCAATGACCAGGCCGCATTCGAGGCGTTGCTGGCACGCCGCGTGGCCGGCGAGCCGGTGGCCTACCTGACCGGCCGCCGCGGCTTCTGGACGCTGGACCTGGAGGTCGACCCGGCCACGCTGATCCCGCGTCCGGAAACCGAGCTGCTGGTCGAGCTGGCACTGGAGCGACTACCGCCAGATCAGCCGCTGCAGTTGGCTGATCTGGGCACTGGCAGCGGTGCGATCGCCCTGGCACTGGCCAGCGAACGGCCGCAGGCGCAGGTGCTGGCCACTGACGCCAGCCCGGGCGCGCTGGCCGTCGCCGCGCGCAACGCCGCGCGCCATGAACTGCGCAACGTGCGCTTCGCCGAGGGCGGGCACGACTGGTATGCGCCGCTGCAGGGCGCGCGTTTCGACCTGATTGCAAGCAACCCGCCGTACATCGCCAGCGACGACCCGCACCTGGAACAGGGCGACCTGCGCTTCGAACCAGCTACCGCGCTGGCCTCCGGCGTCGATGGCCTGGATGACATCCGCCGTATCGTCGACGGTGGCCAGGCCCACCTGCGGCCCGAGGGCTGGCTGTTGATCGAGCACGGTTGGGACCAGGGCGCGGCGATCCGTGCGCTGTTCGACGCCGCGGGATTTGTCGAGGTGCAGACCGCACAGGACCTGGAGCAGCGCGACCGCATCACCCTGGGCCGGCGTCCGGCCTAGAATGGAGGTTCTCCTGCCCCGGCAGGGCATCACCCTGGAGCTGCAAGCATGCGTACGCTGTACCCCGCCATCACCCCCTACGACGTCGGCACCCTGAAGGTCGATGACCGCCACACGCTGTACTTCGAACAGTGCGGCAATCCGGACGGCAAGCCGGTGGTGATGCTGCACGGTGGACCGGGCGGCGGCTGCAGCGACAAGATGCGCCAGTTCCACGACCCGTCCAAGTACCGCATCATCCTGTTCGACCAGCGCGGCGCCGGCCGTTCCACCCCGCATGCGGACCTGGTGGACAACACCACCTGGGATCTCGTTGCCGACATCGAGAAGCTGCGCGAGCATCTCAAGGTCGATCGCTGGCAGGTGTTCGGTGGCAGCTGGGGCTCGACCCTGGCGCTGGCCTACGCCGAAACCCACCCGCAGCGCGTGACCGAACTGGTGCTGCGTGGCATCTTCATGCTGCGCCGCTGGGAACTGGAGTGGTTCTACCAGGAAGGCGCCAACCGCCTGTTCCCGGATGCGTGGGAGCACTACCTGAAGCCGATCCCGTCGGTGGAGCGTCATGACCTGATCTCGGCCTTCCACCGTCGCCTGACCAGTGACGACGAGACCACCCGCCTGGAAGCGGCCAAGGCCTGGGCGGTGTGGGAAGGCGCGACCAGCTTCCTGCATGTCGATGATGACTTCATCAACAGCCACGAAGACCCGCATTTCGCGCTGGCGTTCGCCCGCATCGAGAACCACTACTTCGTCAACGGCGGCTTCTTCGAAGTGGAAGACCAGCTGCTGCGCGACGCGCACCGCATCGCCGATATTCCGGGCGTGATCGTGCACGGCCGCTACGACGTGGTCTGCCCGCTGGCCAACGCCTGGGACCTGACCAAGGTCTGGCCGAAGGCGAAGCTGGAAATCACCCCGGCCTCGGGCCACTCGGCGTTCGAGGCCGAGAACGTGGACGCGCTGGTGCGCGCTACCGATAGCTTCGCCTGATCGGTAGCGCCGGGCCATGCCCGGCGAGGGGTCAGATCCCTTTCCCACGGAAAGGGCTCTGACCCGTGCGGAATCATCCACGCATGGCGTGGATCTACCGTGCTTCGCCGATCAGTAGAGCCAGGCCATGCCTGGCTGCTCCTGCTCTGTATCCTCATCCACGCATGGCGTGGATCTACCGTGCTTTGCCGATTGGTAGAGCCAGGCCATGCCTGGCTGCTCCTGCTCTGTATCCTCATCCACGCATGGCGTGGATCTACCGTGCTTCGCCGATCAGTAGAGCCAGGTCATGCCTGGCTGCTCCTGCTCTGTATCCTCATCCACGCATGGCGTGGATCTACCGTGCTTCGCCGATCAGTAGAGCCAGGCCATGCCTGGCAGCTCCTGCTCTGTATCCTCATCCACGCATGGCGTGGATCTACCGTGCTTCGCCGATCAGTAGAGCCAGGTCATGCCTGGCTGCTCCTGCTCTGTATCCTCATCCACGCATGGCGTGGATCTACCGTGCTTCGCCGATCGGTAGAGCCAGGCCATGCCTGGCTGCTCCTGCTCTGTATCCTCATCCACGCATGGCGTGGATCTACCAGTTCCCGGCCAGCAACGCGTCAGCCAGCACCTGCAGTTTCGGTGAGTGCTGCCGCGACGGCGGGTAGATCAGCGACAGCGCGCGGCTGCGGCCTTCAAACGGCTGCAGCACGCGCTGCAGGCGGCCATCGGCCAACGCGTCGGCCACTGCGAAATCCATTACCTGCACGATGCCGATACCGGCGATGGCCGCTTCCACCAGCGGATCGCCGCTGTCGAACACCATCCGCGTCGGCGGCGTGAACTCGCGCAGTTGCCCGTCCTGCAGGAACTGCCAGTCCACCAGCCGGCCACTGCGCAGGTTGCGCACCGCCAGGCACGCGTGGCCCTGCAACGCCGCCACATCGTCCGGTGCGCCACAGCGGGCCAGGTAGTCCGGGCTGGCCACTGTCACCCAGCGCAACGGCCGCAGCGGGCGCGCGACGATACGCTGGTCGGCGATGACGCCGGTGCGCAGCGCGGCATCGAAGCCTTCCTCGACCAGATCGACCAGGCGGTCGCTCAGCACCGCTTCCACCTGCAGCTGCGGATGCTGTTGCAGCAACGGTGCCAGCATCGGCACCAGCACCTTGCGCCCGAACATCGATGGTGCACTGATCTTCAAGGTGCCCGAGGGCGTGCACGGACGGTCGGCCAACAAGCGTTCGGCATCCTCGAAACCACACAGCAGGGGCGCGACCTGATCGACGAACTGGCGGCCATCCGGGGTCAGCGCCACGTTGCGGGTGTTCCGCTGCAGCAGCTTCACCCCCAGCGTGGCCTCCAGCCGACCGATCGCGCGCGACAGGCCCGACTGGCTCAGGCCCAGCTGCCCTGCGGCGACGGTGAAACTGCGGGCTTCGGCCACCTGCACCAGCATGCGCACCGCATTGAGGTCCATCGACATTCCATTCATGCTGAAAATCATGACAGATATGGCCGAGAAGGGGTTTATTGATTGCTCTGCATCAATGAGACTGCGCTCCCCCCACTGCCCCCGCCCGCCGATGCCTCCCCTCAAGTACCCGCGCTGGGCGCTGACCCTGCTGGCCACCGCCCAGCTGATCATCGCCCTGGACGCCACCATCATCTTCGTCGCCCTGCATGACATGGGCCGTGCGCTGCAGATCAACGCGCAGCAGCTGCAGTGGGTGGTCAGCGCCTACACCGTGGCCTTTGGTGGCAGCCTGCTGCTGGGGGGGCGTGCCGCCGATCTGATCGGGCGCCGTCGTTTCTACCGGCTGGGCATGCTGCTGTTCGCACTGGCGTCGCTGCTCGGTGCGCTGGCGCCGAATGCCACGCTGCTGATCATCGCGCGCGCGGCACAGGGCATCGGCGCGGCACTGCTGTTCCCGGCCACGCTGGCACTGATCAACACGCTGTACGCGGAAGGTCCGGTGCGCAACCGCGCGCTGGCGATCTGGAGCATGGCCAGCGCGGTGGGCCTGGCGCTGGGCACGCTGCTCGGTGGCGTGCTGACCCAGGCGTTCGGCTGGCCGGCGGTGCTGGCGGTAATCGTGCCGCTGGCCACCGCCTGTGCGGTCGCCGCAGGCGCGTGGTTGCCGGCCGATGGTCCGCAGGTGCGCGGCCGCTCCTTCGACCTGGCCGGTTGCCTCACCGTCACCGCCGGCGGCAGTCTGCTGGTCACCACCCTGGTGCAAGGGCCGGAGTGGGGCTGGACTGCACCGGCCACGCTCATCTGCCTGCTGCTTTCAGCGGTACTGCTGACGGTCTTCGTGCAGATCGAAAAGCGCAGCCGTGACCCGCTGATGCAGTTTTCGCTGTTGCGCCTGCCGGGCCTGCGCGCGGCACTCGGCCTGACCTTCGCCTTCATGAGCAGCTATGGCGTGCAGTACTACTTCCTGGCGCTGTACTTCCAGGATGGCTACGGCTGGAGCCCGCTGCAGGCTGGCATGGCTTTCCTGCTGCCGACACTGGTGTGCACCTTCGGCATCCGTATTGCCGAGCGCATGTTGCGGCATCGTTCACCAAGGCAGGTGCTGGCCTGGGGCTTCGCCGCGGGTGCCGTCGGCATCGCTGCGGTGGCGCTGGCGATGCCGCATGGCGCCGGTTACTGGCCGCTGCTGCCGGGGATCGTGGTGCTCAGCGTGGGCCAGGGCATGAGCTGGACAGCAATGTGGATCGTGGCCGGGCAGGGTGTGCCGGGTCCGCAGCAGGGTGTGGCGTCCGGCATGGCGGCCACTGCACAGCAGATTGGCGGCGCGTTGGGGCTGGCGGTGCTGGTGATGGTGGCCAACGCCGCGCGCGGCACGCAGGCGGCAACCAGTGCCGATGCCCTGCAGGGCATGGTCCATGCCCAGTACGGCGCCGCGCTGTTCGCCGCGCTTGGGGTGGTGATCGCGCTGGGCCTGCGCCCGGCGCCGGTAGACTCGGCTGCGACCGCCTGCCTGAGCACCGACGCATGATCGAACTGCTGGACCTGCAACAGGCCCTGCATGCCTTCGCAGCCTGCAACGACGACGATGAGGTGTGGAACGCCTTCGGCTGGGTGATGACCAGCGACGAGAACCTGCTGGCAGCACGGTTGTGGTTGCCGTCATCCAGTGATGAAGCGCTGGATGACGACGGCGAGCGATCGGCCGCGTCGGCAGCGATGGGGCTGTTCCCGTATCTGGAACCGGCCACGTTTGCCGACGTGCTGGACGTGCAGAAGAGGCAACGCCCGCTGTCGTCCGTGCAGGACTACGCGCAGGCGCTGGCGTACTACGCCGAGTACGACGCGTTCCGGCAGGTCGAGGGCATCGACGAGGCCCTGGGCGAAGCGGAAGCTGCGGAACAGGCGGCTGCGCGCGAGGCGGGTGTGGGCACAGGCATCTTCGCGTCCTTCGACTTGGCGCTGCGCGCGTGCCCGGGAGTGCAGGTCAAAGCCGCAGCCCAGCGCGTGGCGCGCCTGCTGGATATTCCGGTGGGCGAGGCGTTGGCGCGCTGCCGCGCGTTGCCGCTACTGCTGGGTGAAGCGCTGGATCGGCGCCGTGCGCAGGCGATCAAGGATGACTTCGCCGACATCGGCGCGACGCTGCAGGTGCAGGGTTTCAAACCGTTCCCGTGGATGGAGGTTCCAACGTTGCGGTAGTGCCGGCCGCTGGCCGGCAATGCAATGATCCAACTACCCTGAGGTTGCCGGCCAGCGGCCGGCACTACCGATCCGGGATGGATCCACGTGCGCTCAACCGAACGCCAGCAATTCCGGCTGCAATGCGCTGAAGATCCGCGCCAGCCGCTCCGCCCACGCCTGCTGCCCGGCCACGTCGGCAATCAGGTCCTGGCGGATCTCCAGCTCCACGTGCACCAGGCCACGGCCTTCGCCATGCACCGGCACCGCGTAGTCACTGGTACTGCTGACCGAATACGGCTCATTGTCACCCACCACCAGGTCGCCTTCGTCGCGCAGTGCCTGCAGCAGCGCATGGGCAAAACGCGTGTCCTGGTGGTACAGCACGCCGGCATGCCACGGCCGCTGCATGCCGTTCATCGCCGGGGTGAAGCTGTGCATCATCACCAGCAGGGTGGGGCGGCCTGCATCACGGCGTGCATCAAGCTCGGCGTCGATGCGCGCGTGGTAGGGCGCGTGGATCGCTTCGATGCGTTGTTGCCGCTGCGCTGCCGACAGCCCGGCATTGCCTGGCACCACCGTGTGGTCGCTCACTTCCGGAATCAGCGTTGGCGACGCCAGCGGGCGGTTGCAGTCGATCAGCAGCCGCGAATAGGTCTGTTCGATCGCCCAGGCATCCAGCCGTTCGGACAGTGCACGGGTGGTGCCGGCAATGCCGATGTCCCAGCCGATATGGCGGTCCAGTTCGGCCTGCGGCAGGCCCAGGCCTGCGAGGACGCGCGGCACCCGCTGGCCGGCATGGTCGGCCAGCAGCAGGAACGGCGAGGCGCCCTGCGGCCGGTGGATCGTGTGGATCGCCGGGTCGTCTGCGCCCAGCAGCGCAGGCAGCGCGTGCAGATCGGCGTCAGCCACGCGGGCGTCCGTCCAGATGGTGCTCGATCATCCACAGCCCGGCCCAGAGCTTGGCATCCAGCTCGTAGCCTTCGCCCATTTTCTGTACCAGCCAGGCTGCCGCCCGAGCACGCGGAATCTCGTGCACGATGATGTCTTCGCTGTCGTCACCACCGCCCTCGCCAACGCGGCGCAGGCCGGTGGCACGCACGAAGGCGATCTTCTCGCTGCTGGCGCCGGAGGAGGTCGGGCCGATCAGCAGCACTTCGGCGTGATCGGCGGTCCAGCCGGTTTCTTCCTCCAGTTCGCGCACGGCCGAAACTTCGATCGATTCGCCTGCATCGATGTCGCCGACCAGGCCGGCCGGCATCTCGATGGTGGGCGCCTGCAGCGGCACGCGGAACTGTTCGACGAACAGCACGTTGTCGTCAGGGGTGACGGCGATGATGATCGCGGCCAGGCCACCGGCATGGGTACGCTCGCTGTACTCCCAGGTGCCGCGCACCAGCATGCGCTGGTACTTGCCTTCATAGACGACGCGCGGGGCTTCGGTGTTGCGCTGGCTCATGCGGGCTCGCTGTGGGTGGGAAGAATATCGGGCACGCCGGCGGCATCGAACAGCCGGCGGCGGGTCATCGGGCCGAAGCGCAGGGTCTGGCACAGGCCGCCGAGCAGCTCGGGATCGGCGGTCTGGCGCAGCAGCCCGGCTTGGCTGCCTTCCAGCGGCGCGTCCAGCGCGATGGTGGTCAGCTGGCGCCAGAGCAGGGCGTGCTCGCGCTGTTCGCGCAGGCGCACGGCCATCTGCGCGGCACCGCGCAGGCGCAGGAACGGCACTTCGTCCAGGCGTTCGTACAGCGCGTCCATGCTGCCGAAATGGGCCAGCAGCACGGCGGCAGACTTGCTGCCGACGCCACTGACACCGGGAATGTTGTCCACCGCGTCGCCACACAGCGCCAGGTAATCGGCGATCTGGTGCGCGTGCACGCCGTGCCGTGCCTTCACCCCGGCCACGTTCCAGCGCTGGTTGCGTGCGTAGTCCCACTGTTCGTCGTGGTCCAGCAGCAGCTGCGACAGGTCCTTGTCGGCGGAGATGATCACGCCGCGGTGGCTGCCACGATGCACATGCAGGGCGCTGCCGATCAGGTCATCGGCCTCGTATTCGTGGTGGGCCAGAACGGCAAGGCCCAACGCTGCGCACAGCGCCTTGCAGTGCACGAACTGGCGCTTGAGCGCCTCCGGCGCCGGGTCGCGGTTGGCCTTGTAGGCCGGGTACAGGCGGTGGCGGAAGCCACTGTCCAGTGCTTCGTCGAAGGCGATGGCGATGTGACGCGGGCGCTCGCGCTCGAGCAGGTCCAGCAGGAAGCGGGCAAAGCCGTGCACGGCATTGGTCGGCCAGCCCTGCGCGTCCTGGAACTGGTCCGGCAGCGAGTGCCAGGCGCGGAACACGTAGATGCTGGCGTCGACCAGGTACAGCGACGGCGGTGGTACCGGCAGGGTCATGCCGGAGGCGTCCAGTCGCGCAGCAGGGCGGCCGGGTCCGGGCGCTCGCGCTCGGGCACGGCGGCCTTCGGCGTGCCGATATGGATGAAACCGGCGATGCCTTCGCCCTCGGCCAGGCCCAGGTAGGCGCGCACGGCGGGGTCGAAGGCCATCCATGCAGTCAGCCACTGCGCGCCGAAGCCCAGCGCCTGTGCGGCCTGCAGCAGGGCGAAGCAGACGCAGCCGGCGGTCATCAGCTGCTCCTGTTCGGGCACCTTCGGGTCCGGGCGTGGGCTGGCCACCACCACGATCACCAGCGGCGCATGGCTGAATCGCTGGCGGTCCTTTTCGAACACGGCCTCGCCGGCGTGCGGGTCGCGTTGGCGGCTGCGCTCGGCCAGGAAGTCGCCCAGAGTGTGACGTGCATCGCCGGCGATCTTCAGGAAGCGGAACGGCACGCGCTTGCCGTGATCGGGCACGCGCACGGCCGAAGCCAGCATCCGCTGCAGGGTGGCCGGGTCCGGGCCGGGCTCGGCCAGTTGCCGCGAAGGCACGGAGCGGCGGGCATCCAGGGCGAGCAGGGCGGCGGGGTCGGGCATGGAGTCTGAACCGGTCATCACGGAGGTTTGATTATAGTCGGGATGGTCAAAGACACCGTCTGTGTCGCGTCTGGCCGTTGAATACCAAACTGTGATGAACGTCATGCCACTGGCGGGAAACGGGCGGCCGCTTCCCCTCGCCTCGCAGGCCTTGCACGGCTTACGATATCTACCTTGCCGGGCCGCCGGTCATGAGGTTTGAAGTGAGGACTGTTTCACTGTCCGTGACGGGCTGGCCGGCCTACCATCGACGTACCGGTACATGGGGTGTGCCGGTTGTCGCGATGTCCACGTTGTCTGTCGTACCAGAGAAGGTGGGGAGCCTTCCCGAATGATGAGCGCGCCCACACCGATGGGGTCGCCGGGCCGTGACCCGGCCCAGCTCCAGCTTGCCCGGGACATGGTCCTGCCCGCGCTGTGCCAGGCCTTTGGCGCCGCACTGGCGCGCTTCGACGATGCCCTGTTCGATCGGGCCGGCAATGCCGGTTCGTCGCAGCTGCTGTTCCTGGATGCGATGCGAGAACTGCGCCGCCGCCGCGAGGACATTGCCGGTGCCTTCTCTGGCCACCTGCAGCGGGCCTGGGATGCGCTGGCCAGTGGTGAGCCCATGTCGGCCGAATCGACGCTGTCCGGCCCAGCCGAGGATGGCCTGAGCCTGCTGGCGGAGCACGTGCTGGAGTCGCGGCTGGCGGTGCGCAATTTCGCCACCGTGCTGCTGCGCGACTTCAAGCCGGTGCTGGCGCGGCTCGACCGCCGCCTGGGCCGTCTGATCGGCGGCGCCGAACTGGATGCCGACCATAATCCCATCAGCCCCGAACACCTGGGCGTGGCCATCCACGAAGCCTTTGCCGGCTGCGAACTGGCTCCGGAAGTGCACCTGGTGCTGATCAAGCTGTGCGAGCGCGACCTGCGCGCGCCGGTGGGCCGCATCTACGAGAAGCTGGACGAGCAACTGGCCGCGGCCGGGGTGATGTCGCAGATGGGGGCGCCGCGGCGTCCACTGTCCGCTGCACCCGACCCGCGCATGGCCTCGGGCCTGGATGACCTGGTGGAGCAGCGCGCGGGCACGGGCCTGGATGGCGAATTCAGTGATGACGAGCAGGCCGCACCGGCCTGGGCGCAGCGCTTTGCCGCGCGCTGGTCCGAGCGGCGTGGCCACATGCAGCAGCACCTGGGCGCCGAAGACGGCGGCACCGGCGAGGCCCATGCGGGCCAGCAGGGCATGCTGCTGGAGGCGCTGCACGAACTGCTGCAGCAGACCCGCCACGTGCGCGAGGACGCGACGTCGGCCGCACAGGTGGCGATCGGCCAGCAGCGTCCGCTCAGCCAGCGCGAGATGATGTCGGTGCTGTCGCTGCTGCAGGCCACGCCCAGTGCGACCCTGCGCGCGGCGATCGGCGAGGACGGCGAATCACTCGCGCAGCGGTTGAAGAGCGAAGTGCTGTCCAGCGCCACCCGCCTCGGTGTCGATCCGGGCCAGACCCGGCTGGACCCGCAGGACGAGGATGCGATCGATCTGGTGGGCATGCTGTTCGACGTGATGCTGGACGAGCGCGAACTGGAAGGCCGCTCGCGCGAGCTGATCGGCCGCCTGGTGGTGCCGTTCGTCAAGGTCGCCATGCTCGACCGCCGTATGTTCGTGCAGAAGACCCATCCAGCGCGCAAGCTGCTCAACTCGCTGGCCGAGGCCTGCGAAGGCAACACCGGCGAAAGCCAGGCCGAGCGCATGCTGATGGCCAAGGTCGAGGAGATCATCGAGCGCCTGGTCGCCGAGTTCAACGAGAACCTGGCGATCTTCCTGACCCTGGAAGAGGAATTCCGCGAGTTCCTCGTGCAGCATCGCCGCCGCGTGGAAATCGCCGAACGCCGCGCCGCCGAGACGCAGCGAGGCCAGGAAAAGCTGGAAATGGCCCGTACCCGTGCCGGTGCCGAGCTGGACCGCCGCATCGGTGATGCCACCCTGCCGCCGGCCATCGCCGAATTCCTGCGCCAGCCGTGGCAGCACCACCTGACCTTGGCGCTGCTGCGCGAGGGTGAGGAGGGCGCGTCGGTGGCCGAGGCCCTGAGCCTGGGCGACGGCCTGCTGGAGGAAGTGGCCGAGGCCCGCCGCCAGATCGTCGGCAAGCCGTGGCTGCAGGCCTGGCAGCCGGTGCTGGCCAAGGTATTCGCCAGCGTGGGTGTGCACGGCGATGCGGCAACCGGAGCGGTCGACGCGCTGCATGACACGTTGCAGGGCATTGCCGAATCGCGGCCGGAACTGCAGCGCGCACTGCCCGAGCTGCCGCAGGTGGCACTGCCGACCCCGCCGGTGGCCGAATCGCCGGCGGTGGAATTGAGCGGCCAGATCGATGCCGACGATTTCGACAACGCCGACGCTGATCGCTTCCGTCGCATGGAGATCGGCAACTGGCTGGACTTCGTCGACAAGGACGGCAAGGTGCAGGCCGGCAAGTTGTCCTGGGTCAGCCCGATTTCCTCGCGCCTGCTGTTCGTCAACCGTCGTGGCGTGCGCTTCTGCGTGGCCTCGCCGGAAGAACTGGCAGTGATGGTGCGGCTGGGACGTCTGCGCGCCCATGTGGATGATGGTGCATTCGACAGCGCCATGCAGGGCGTGATCGATCGGCTGGACCCGGGCAGCGCCACGCTGCACTGAGTGGAGCCGCCTGCTAGGATCGGGAAAACTCACCGATCAGCGGGGACCTGCATGGCCGTGGCGTTGCTGGGGATCAAGGAGACCGCGCCGGGCGAACGGCGCGTGGCGCTGACGCCGGAGACCGCGCGCAAGCTCGGCGCCCTGGGCATCACTGTCTGGTACGAGCCCGGCGCCGGACTGGCCGCGGGTTTCACCGATGCGGCGTATGACGATGCTGGTGCCCGCGCGTTCGATGCCAGCCGCTGGGCCGAAATCGACATACTGTTGTGCGTGCAGGCGCCGGCGGCGGCGGTGCTGGAACAGCTCACGCCGGGTGCCAGCGTGGTTGGCCTGTTGACTCCTGCCAGTGATCCGGCCCTGGCGGCACTGGCTGCCGATGACCGCCTGCACCTGTTCCCGCTGCAGCAGCTGCCGCGCACCACCCGTGCGCAGGCGATGGACGTGCTCAGTTCGCAGGCCGGCATGGCCGGTTACAAGGCCGCGCTGATCGCCGCCGAACGCGCACCCCGTTTCTTCCCGATGCTGACCACCGCTGCCGGCACCGTGCGTCCGGCCAAGGTGCTGGTGATCGGTGCTGGCGTGGCTGGGCTGCAGGCGATTGCCACCGCGCGCCGTCTCGGTGCGCAGGTGGAAGGCTTCGACGTGCGCCCGGAGACCCGCGAGCAGATCCAGTCACTGGGCGCGCGCTTCCTCGACCTGGGAGTGAGCGCGGCCGGCGAGGGCGGTTACGCGCGTGCGTTGACCGATGACGAACGTGCCGAGCAGCAGCGCCGCCTGGCCGACCACCTGCGCAGCGTCGATGTGGTGATCTGCACCGCGGCGGTGCCGGGCCGCCCGGCGCCGACCATCGTCACCGCTGCCATGGTGGAAGGCATGGCCACCGGCAGCGTGATCGTGGACCTGGCCGCCGAGAGTGGCGGCAACTGCGCACTGACCCGGCCGGGGCAATGCATCGAACACCAGGGCGTGACCATCGACGGCCCGTTGGGTCTGGCCAGTCGCGGCGCGACCCAGGCCAGCGAAATGTATGCGCGCAACCTGCTGAACTTCGTCGCGCTGTTCGTGCGCGAGGGGCAGCTGGCGTTCGACTGGGAAGACGAGTTGCTGGCCAAGACACGCTGGCTGGCGTGAGTCGGTAGATCCACGCCATGCGTGGATGAACGGCCCTGTGTGCGGACCAAGGTCCGCACCCACCCTGCGGATGCCGGCGTTACCGCGGCTTCGCCGGCGGCGGGTTCTCGCGCACCCAGTCCTTGCGCTGTTCCGGCGTCATCTGCGACCAGCGCTCGCGCAGTGCGTCGCGCTGCGCGGGCGGCAGTTCCCGCATCTGGCCGAACAGGGCCCGGGCCTGCTCACGCTGTTCCGGGCTCATGTGCTCGAAGCGGCGCAGGCCACGGCGGGCCTTGTCGCGCTCCTCCGGGCTCATCGTCTGCCAGCGCTGGCCATGCGAGAGCATGCGCTGGCGCTGGCCGGCATCGGCGCTGTTCCAGCGGTCGCGCAGTGGCGCCAGCAGCGATTCCCGCTGCGCTTCGCTCAACTGTTCCCAGGCCGGCAGCGGCGTGGCCGGCGCAGGGCGTGCCGCAGGGGCGGGCGCGGCGCTCTGCGCCAGCGCCGGGAGGGCCGGCAGCAGCAACAGGGTCATCAGCAGGGGCAGGGTGTGCAGTCGGGACATGATTCACTCCATCGCCAGGTCGGTATCGCCCAGCCACAGGTACAGATCGGGATTTTCGTCGTAGAGCGCGCTGTTGTCTTCCACCGAGGCCAGCACAGGTGCCGGCGCGGGGCCCGTCAGCGTGCCATGGCCAGTGAACTGCAGGCCGATACCCAGCGCCACCACCAGTGAACAGGCGCTGGCCAGCCACCAGCGCAGGCGCCCGTGCCGGGTCGCGCTGGCGCCGTGTCGGGCCTGGCGCAGGCGTGCCAGTGTGGCCGGCGACAGCGCGTGCAGCGACTGCGCGTGCAGGCTGCGCAGGGTGTCATCGGAAGGCAGGGAGAGGTTCACGGGTGGATCTCCAGGTAGTCCTGCAGCGCCTGCCGGGCGCGTGCCAGATGGGTTTTTACCGCGCCTTCGCTGCAGCCCATGGCGCGGGCGGTGGTGGCCCCGTCCAGGTCCTGCAGCACGCGCAGGGTGAAGGCCTCGCGCTGGCGGGTGGGCAGGCGGCGCAACGCGTCCACCAGCTGCTGGTACTGCTGGCGCTGTTCATGCGCCTGTGCCGGGTCCGGGCCGGGATCGGCCCAGTCGATCTCGCCGCCTTCCGCGTCCTGGTTGTCGCGCCAGAACGGCAGGCGGAAGCGGCGCCGGCGCTGCACGTCGATCACGCGCCGGCGCAGGATGCTCCAGAACAGCGGCGCCCACTCGGCTGCCGGCTTGTCGGCGTAGTCCAGCATGCGCAGCAGCGCGTCCTGCACCGCGTCCATGGCGTCGTCGCGCTGGCGCAGGCCAGCCTCGGCGAAACGGAACGCACGCGGGCCGACGCTGGCCAGGAACGCTTCCAGCGACGCCGGCAGGGCATCGGTCTCGGCGCTCGGGGGGACAGGGCTGCTCACCAGCACAGGGTACGGTTCCTCGCTCGGGGTCACCATCGACAACGCGTGAGCGCGGCTTCGGTTGACCGTGGGCGCGCGCGGGGTTCAGCCCGTGGTTATGATGGGCCGACGAAGACAGAGCGGGAGCGTTGCCAGTGAGTGACGGGTTCGTAGCGCTGTACATCTTCATGCTGGCGGCCATCGCCGGCCACGTGATCATTTCGCGGGTGCCGGTGATCCTGCATACCCCGCTGATGTCGGGATCCAACTTCATCCATGGCATCGTGCTGATCGGCGCGATGGTGGTGCTGGGACACGCGCAGACGCCGCTGGAGAAAGCCCTGGGCTTCCTCGCCGTGGTGCTGGGTGCCGGCAATGCGGCCGGTGGCTACGTGGTCACCGCGCGCATGCTGGAAATGTTCAAGCCGAGCGCGCCCAAGGGTGCCAGGGACGAACCGAAGGAGCCGCAGGCTTGAACATCAGCACCGTCGAACTGCTCGACTGGCTGGTCAAGGCCAGCTACCTCGTCGCCGCCACGTTGTTCCTGCTCGGCCTGCAGCGCATGGCCTCGCCGCTGACCGCGCGCAGCGGCATCCGCTGGGCCGGGCTGGGCATGCTGCTGGCTACGGCGGCGACCTTCTTCCTGCCCGAACTGCACAACGTGCCGCTGATCCTGGTGGCGCTGCTGCTTGGCGCGGGCCTGGCCTGGTGGTCGGCCGGCAAGGTCGCCATCACCGACATGCCGCAGATGGTGGCGCTGTACAACGGCATGGGCGGTGGCTCGGCGGCGGCGATCGGCGCGGTGGAGCTGCTGCGCTACGCCTTCCTTGCCAACCGCGATACCAGCCACTGGAGCGCGCAGGCGCTGGCCGATCTGGCCGCGCGCCAGCCGTCGGGCACGGTGCTGCTGCTGGCGGTGGTCGGCGCAGCGATCGGCGCGGTGTCGCTGTCCGGCTCGGTGATCGCCTGGGCCAAGCTGGATGGACGCCTGGACAAGCGCGTGACCTGGCCGGGCCAGCAGGTGATGAACCTGCTGGTGGCGCTGGCGGTGGTGGTACTGGCGATCATCGCCGCCAGCACGCTCAGCACCTGGGCGATCGTCGCCTTCTTCGTACTTGCGCTGGCGCTGGGCGTGCTGATGACGCTGCCGATCGGTGGCGCCGACATGCCGGTGGTGATCTCGCTGTACAACGCGTTCACCGGCCTGGCGGTGTCGTTCGAAGGTTACGTGCTGGGCAACGAAGCATTGATCATCGCCGGCATGATGGTCGGCGCGGCGGGCATCCTGCTGACCCGGCTGATGGCCAAGGCGATGAACCGGCCGATCCGCAACGTGCTGTTCTCCAACTTCGGCGGTGGTGCTGGTGGCGAAGCGCAGGCGATCAGCGGCTCGCAGAAGCCGATCGAGGCGGCTGACGTCGCAGCGATGATGGCCTTCGCCGAGCGCGTGGTGATCGTGCCTGGCTACGGCATGGCCGTGGCGCAGGCGCAGCACAAGATCTGGGAACTGGCGCAGCGGCTGGGCCAGCGCGGGGTCAAGGTGAAGTTCGCGATCCACCCGGTGGCCGGGCGCATGCCCGGGCACATGAACGTGCTGCTGGCCGAAGCGGGCGTGCCCTACGACCTGATCGCGGACATGGACGACATCAACCCGGAGTTCGCCAACACCGACGTGGTGCTGGTGATCGGCGCCAACGACGTGGTCAATCCGGTCGCACGCACCGATCCGGCCAGCCCGATCTACGGCATGCCGGTGCTGGACGTGGTCAATGCGCGCAACGTGGTGGTGATCAAGCGCGGCAAGGGCACGGGCTTCGCGGGCATCGAGAATGCGCTGTTCTACGCCGACAACACCCGCATGCTGTATGGCGACGGTGCCGAAGCGGCAGCCTCGCTGGTCAGCGAGTTGAAGGCGCTCGACGGCGGGCATTGAGGACCGGGGTCGGATCCCTTTCCGCAGGAATGGGCTCTGATCCCTTTGCCGGCCAGCGGCCGGCACTACCATCCCATCCATGCATGCGTGGATCTACCTGCATGTCCCCGGCGGGCGTGGCAACCGGCGCGCTCAGCGCGCCAGCCAGGCGCCCACGGCCAGGCCCAGCGCCAGCCACAGCCACTCCACCGCGCCATTGGCCAGGGTGATCAGGGTCCAGGCCAGGTGCGGGCCCATCCGCATCGTGGCGTCCCACAGGTCCAGCCCGATCGAGCCGCCCATCCAGGCGCTGGCGATGGCCCAGTTGGCCACGGCGGCCACCAGCAGGGTGCCCACCACGACCAGCACGATGCGCAGCAGGCCCGGGCCGAGCGTACCCATGCGCAGCATGAACACCAGTTCCAGGGCGGTCAGTACCGCCATCCAGCCGACCTGCCGGCCGGTCATCAGTGCCAGCACCATCCAGGCAAGGGGAGCAACAACCAGGCCCAGCAACAGCATGATGGGCCAGAGCCAGGTTACGGTCCTGGCACGCGCGGCATTGGAGGACATCGAAGCTCCCTGAAGATCACCCACAGGATACTGTGGTTTGCGGCGGTGCACCGGCGGCAGCAGGGCGGCTGGGCTAGAATGCCGTCTTGCGTGGCCCCGGCCACGTCCCCATATCGGTCCCCATGTATTCCCGTAGCAGCGAACCTGTCCACTTCGAACGCGATTGCGAGGCCGTGATGGTCCCGCAGGGCGATACCGTGACCCTGCCCGCCGGCAGCTATGGGTACATCACCCAGGCGCTGGGCGGCAGTTATTCGGTGTTCGTCGAGGGCAACCTGTTCCGCATCGCCGGCAAGGACGGCGACGCCATCGGCAAGGAGGCACCGGCACCGCTGGAACTGCCTGCCGATGCCACCGATGAACAGGTGGAACAGCTGGTGTGGCAGCAGCTGCGCACCTGCTTCGATCCGGAAATTCCGGTGAACATCGTCGAACTGGGCCTGGTCTACGAAGTCGAGATCAAGCACCTGGATGAAGGCCAGCGCGAGATCGACGTGAAGATGACCCTGACCGCACCGGGCTGCGGCATGGGCGACATCCTGGTCGACGACGTGCGCAGCAAGCTTGAAATGATCCCGACGGTGGCCGAGGCCGACGTCGACCTGGTGTTCGACCCGCCGTGGAACCAGCACATGATGTCCGAGGCGGCCCGGCTCGAGACCGGCATGCTTTGACCCAGGGCCCGCAGTGACGCGGGCCCGGCACTACCCGCAACCAGAACAGGAATCCTCCGGTGTCCCAGTCCATTCCCAGCTTCGCCGTCACCCGTTCGGACCACCCGCGCAGCGCTGAAGAGCGCGCCCAGATCCTGGAGAAGCCGGGCTTCGGCCTGCACTTCACCGATCACATGGTGGAAGTGCGCTGGGACAAGGATGCCGGCTGGCACAACGCCAACGTGCGTGCCTATGGCCCGCTGCAGCTGGACCCGGCCGCGGCCGTGCTGCACTACGGCCAGGAAATCTTCGAAGGCATCAAGGCCTACCGCCATGCCGATGGCTCGATCTGGACCTTCCGCCCGGATGCCAACGGCCGTCGCCTGCAGCGTTCGGCACAGCGCCTGGCGCTGCCGGAACTGCCGGTGGAGATCTTCGTCGAATCGCTGAAGCAGCTGATCGCCGTGGACAGCGCCTGGGTGCCGTCGGCCGATGAGTCCAGCCTGTATTTCCGTCCGTTCATGATCGGCGATGAAGCCTTCCTCGGCGTGCGCGGCGCGCACAAGGCCGGTTACTACGTCATCGCCAGCCCGGCCGGCCCGTACTTCGCCAAGGGCGTTGCCCCGGTGTCGATCTGGCTGTCCACCGAATACGCGCGTGCAGCCAAGGGCGGCACCGGTGCGGCCAAGTGTGGTGGCAACTACGCCGCCTCGCTGCTGCCGCAGCAGAAGGCGCAGGCGCAGGGCTGCTCGCAGGTGCTGTTCCTCGACCCGGTCGAAGGCAAGTACCTGGAAGAACTGGGCGGCATGAACGTGTTCCTGGTCTACAAGGACGGCACCCTGGTCACCCCGGAACTGTCGGGCAGCATCCTCGAAGGCATCACCCGCGAGAGCATCCTGCAGCTGGCCCGCGACCGTGGCATGAAGGTCGAAGAGCGCAAGGTCACCATCGATGAGTGGAAGCAGGGCGTGACCTCCGGCGATATCGCCGAAGTGTTCGCCTGCGGTACCGCTGCGGTGGTCACCCCGATCGGCCAGCTGAAGGGCGAGGGCTTCTCGGTGGGCGACATCAACGCCCCGGCCGGCGAAGTGACCATGTCGCTGCGCAAGGAACTGACCGATATCCAGTACGGCCGCCTGCCGGACCGCCACAACTGGCTGGTCAAGCTGGGCTGATCGCCCACGGCCCCCTGTAGAGCCGAGCCCACGCTCGGCTGCTTTTCCGGAAAGCCCGTCCCCGTGACGGGCTTTCTGCGTTTTGGGGCCTGGGGTCAGATCCCTTTTCCGTGGGAAAAGGGATCTGACTCCGGATCTGCGGACGCCGATGTCGGCAAAGTCATTCCAGGACACGTGACGACCCAGTCAGGTCTGTGCAGGACACGAGAAAGTTCCTTCACCTTCACAAACCCTCGACCCGAAAAGTCTCAGAACGAACATTTCATCTTGCTGAAAAGACGCTGAAAATCTTGTGGTGTCCGGTTTCGGCCTTTAGCGTCATCTGCACGGCGGATCGTTAGGGGGATCCGCTGACTCACCGGACTTCGAACCTCGCCAATGCAAGCCAGCCCACGGTTCGGGCCGGTGCTTCTGCCGATTCCGGCATTCACACCACAAGAAAGGGAAATACGATGTCCCAGGTAACGCAACCGCGTGTGCGTCGAGTGTGGGTGGTCCTTGGTGCGTCCGTTCTGTCATCGCTGCTGCTGGCCACGCCTGCGCTGGCCGGTGATGTCCAGCTTAGCGGCCTGCAGTCCGCGCCGACGCACCAGCGTTTCATCGTGAAGTACCGCGACGGCAGCGCCGCCGTGGCCAACACCAATGCGCTGGCTTCGTCGCTGAAGACGGCCGCCGCTGGCCTGGCCAGCAGCCAGGGCCGCGCGCTGGGCCTGCAGGAGGTCCGCAAGCTGGCCGTCGGCCCGACCCTGGTCAAGACCGACCGTCCGCTCGACCAGGCCGAATCCGAACTGCTGATGCGCAAGCTGGCCGCCGACCCGAACGTGGAATACGTCGAAGTCGACCAGATCATGCGCGCGACGCTGACCCCGAACGACACCCGCTTCAGCGAGCAGTGGGGCTTCGGTACGTCCAACGCGGGCATCAACATCCAGCCGGCCTGGGACAAGTCGACCGGCACCGGCGTGGTCGTGGCGGTGATCGACACCGGCATCACCAACCATCCTGACCTCAACGCCAACATCCTGCCCGGCTACGACTTCATCAGCGACGCAGCGATGGCGCGCGATGGTGGCGGCCGCGACAACAACCCGAACGATGAAGGCGACTGGTACGGCGCCAACGAGTGCGGCTCGGGCATCCCGGCCTCCAACTCCAGCTGGCATGGCACCCACGTCGCCGGCACCGTGGCGGCGGTGACCAACAATGCCAGCGGCGTCGCCGGCACCGCGTTCAACGCCAAGGTCGTGCCGGTGCGCGTGCTCGGCAAGTGCGGCGGTTACACCTCCGACATCGCTGATGCGATCGTGTGGGCATCCGGTGGCACCGTCAGTGGCGTGCCGGCCAATGCCAATCCGGCCGAGGTCATCAACCTCTCGCTGGGCGGTGGCGGCAGCTGCTCGACCACCTACCAGAATGCGATCAACGGCGCGGTCGGCCGTGGCACCACCGTGGTGGTCGCCGCCGGCAACAGCAACGCCAACGTGTCCAGCTCGGTGCCGGCCAACTGCCCGAACGTGATCGCGGTGGCGGCAACCACCTCGGCCGGTGCACGTGCCAGCTTCTCCAACTACGGCACCGGCATCGACATCTCGGCACCGGGCCAGAGCATCCTGTCCACCCTCAACACCGGCACCACCACGCCGGGCAGCGCAACCTACGCGTCGTACAACGGCACCTCGATGGCGGCGCCGCACGTGGCCGGCGTGGTCGCGCTGATGCAGTCGGTCGCTCCGAGCCCGCTGAGCCCGGCGCAGGTCGAGAGCATCATCAAGAGCACGGCACGTCCGCTGCCGGGCGCCTGCTCGGGTGGTTGCGGCGCCGGCATCATCGACGCCAATGCCGCCGTGGCTGCGGCGATCAACGGTGGCGGCAACCCGAACCCGGGTGGCAACGTGCTGCAGAACAACGTGCCGGTGACCGGCCTGGGGGCTGCGACCGGTGCCGAACTGAACTACACCGTTGCGGTTCCGGCCGGCAGCACCCAGCTGCGCGTGGCGATCAGTGGCGGCAGCGGTGATGCCGACCTGTACGTGCGCCAGGGCAGTGCCCCGACTGATACCACCTACACCTGCCGTCCGTACCTGAGCGGCAACAGCGAGACCTGCACCATCAACAGTCCTGCTGCCGGCACCTGGTATGTGCGGGTGAAGGCGTACAGCACCTTCTCGGGCCTGACCCTCAACGCCCAGTACTGAGCCCAAGCCCCTCTCCATGGGCACGCCCCGGCTTAGGCCGGGGCGTTCTTGCATGGGGCCGCGCGGTGGTGCGTGCCGCCGCGTCGTGGTGGGTGCCGACCTTGGTCGGCACACCGTTCCTCAGACCGACTCGAAACGGTTCGCGGCCACGTTCTTGCGCACGTGCTGCGGGTCGAAAATGCGGCCGTTCATGGCGATGTACACGCCGCTCGGCAGCGACTGCACCGCACCGATCGCGCAGCCGATGTTGAACTCCGCATCCGAACCACGGAAGCGCGCCGGGCTCAGCGCGCCGGTCATCACGATGGTCTTGTCCGGGATCGTTGCCAGCACCTTGCCGGTCTGCACCATCGAATCGGTGCCGTGGGTCACCAGCACGTGGCGGGTGGGCTGCGCGGCGATGGTGGCGCGGATCAGTTCGCGGTCTTCATCGTTGATGTGCAGCGAATCCTTGCGCAGGATCGGAATCACGTTGAAGCGGAACGTCACGCCCAGCTCGCGCAGGATCATGCCGATCTGCGGATCGCCGATCTGGTAGTCCGACTTGTCGTCGAAGTAGATCTTGTCGATCGTGCCACCGGTGGTGACGACCAGGAGCTCTTCCATCATGTGCATGCGCGAAACCAGGACAGGTACAGCGGCGCGGGGCCAGGAACGCAGATGATACGGCCCGGCGGGCGCAGCGTCAGCGTCGCTTGCCGAAGCGGGCACGCAGCCCGGGCAGGCTGGCGCTGAAGATCACCAGCAGCGCCAGGGCGATCTCGATCAGCGCCAGCCAGCGTGTTTCCGGGTGGCTCCAGGCGCTCATCACGCCGTGGCTGAACCAGCCCAGCGCCAGCACCGAAGCCCAGAAACCGGCCTTGCGCCAGCCCAGGCGCAGCGCAAAGGCCAGCGCCAGCGGCGGCGCGGTGAACACCAGCTGGGTGGCCAGCCAGTGCTTGTCATTGATGAACCAGCCTGCGAACAGCGCAGCCAGCCCCATCAGGGCCAACAGCAGGACCGTGCGCGGCGGCCGGTTCATCGGGCCAACCGCTGCGCGATGTCGGCCACCCGGCGGCCCAGCGCCCGCGCCAGCACGGCCTCGTCGTCGGTGGGCTGCGGGTCGTCGGCGGCTCCGGCCACGTGGCTGGCGCCATAGGGCGTGCCGCCACTGGTGGTGTGGCTCAGCGCCGGTTCGGTGAACGGGATGCCGACGATCACGCAGCCGTGGTGCAGCAGCGGCACCTGCATCGACAGCAGGGTCGATTCCTGCCCGCCGTGCATCGAGGCGGTGGAGGTGAACACGCCGGCCGGCTTGCCCGAGAGGGTGCCGTTGACCCATTCGGCGCCCAGCCCATCCAGGAAATGCTTGACCGGGGCGGCCATGTTGCCGAAGCGGGTGGGGCTGCCGAGCAGCAGGCCCTGGCACTCGACCAGGTCCTGCACGCTCACATAGGGGGCGCCATCGTCGGGTACAGGCGGCTGCGCGGTCTGGGTCACCGCGGCCACCGGCGGCACCGTGCGCAGGCGCGCGCTCATGCCCGGCACTTCGCCGATGCCCCGCGCGATCTGGCGCGCCAGCCGTGCCACCGAACCGCCCCGGCTGTAGTACAGCACCAGAATCTCGCCCATCGTGCCCGCTTCTCCTCGTCGTGTGGCCACCAGTATGGCTATCCTGCCAGCATTCCGCATCGGGTACCCTTCCACCGATGGAACCTTTGGATACGCTCAACCTGTGGATGGAGCGCGCGCGGGATCGCGCACGGGCCATCAGTTTCGGCCGCTTCCTGTGGCATCGCTTCCTCGACGACCGCCTGTTCCAGGCAGCGGCGGCGCTGGCGTACACCACGGTGTTCGCACTGGTGCCGCTGGCCATCGTGGTGTTCGGCGTGCTCTCGGCCTTCCCCGTCTTCGACCGCTGGAGCGACCAGCTCAGCGACTACGTCTTCTCCAACTTCGTGCCCAACGCCGCGCGCGCGGCCGAGGGCTACCTGCGGCAGTTCTCGGCCAGCGCCGGCCAGCTCACCGCCGCCGGCTTCATCGCGCTGGTGGTGTCACTGCTGATCACCCTCAACAGTGTTGAAGAGACCTTCAACCAGATCTGGCGGGTCGGCTCGACCCGGCCCAAGCTGACCCGCTTCCTGGTCTACTGGACCGTACTGACCCTGGGCGCGATGCTCGCTGCGGCTTCGCTGGCGGTGTCGGCGCGGGTGTTCGCGATGCCGCTGTTCGGTACCCAGGAGGGCCGCTGGCTGGCCGAACTGGCGCTGCGGCTGGCGCCGATCCTGATCGAGTTCGTGTGCATCACGCTGATGTTCCGGGTGGTGCCGCACCACACGGTGAAGTGGCGGCACGCGGTGCCCGGCGCGATCCTGGCGGCGGTGATCCTGGAGCTGGTGAAATGGGGCATCGGCGCCTACCTGGGCAGCTTCCAGTCCTACCAGAAGCTCTATGGCACGGTGGCCTTCGTGCCGATCCTGCTGCTGTGGATCTACCTGTGCTGGGTGGCGGTGCTGCTGGGCGCATCGCTGTCCTCGTCGATGGCGGCCTTCCGCTACCAGCCGGTGGAACTGCGCCTGCCGCAGGGCTACGAGTTCTATGGCCTGCTGCGCCTGCTGGGCCGCTTCCACCATGCACGTGCCAAGGGCAAGGGCCTGGCCGATGATGAAATCCTGCGGCTGGAGCCGATGCTGACCGATTCGCTGCTGCAGGACCTGGCCTGCAACCTGCAGGAGATCGGCCTGCTGCGCCGCGACGAGCGCGGCGAGTGGTTGCTGTCGCGCGACCTGGATCAGGTCAGCCTGGCCGATCTGTACGAATGCACCCAGCTGCGCATCCCGGTGGCCGAGCAACATCTGCCGTACCGGGACGACAGCCTGGGTCGCGCCGCACTGGCGGCGCTGGACGACCTGCGACTGCCCCTGCGCGAACGCCTCAAGCGCAAGGTCAGCGATATCTATACCGAATCTGGAGACATGCCATGACCCGCAAGACCCCGTTGCTGCTGCTCCCGCTGGCCCTGCTGTTGGCGCTGGCAGCCTGCAAGCCGGCGCAGGAGCCGACCCCGGCCAGCAGCCAGCCGCCGGCGCAGGCACCGACACCGAGCACGCCGGCACCGGTCGAGGAGACCCCGGCCGAACGCACCACCGCGGAGTTCCCGACGCTGAAGATGAAGGCGGTTGATGGCAGCGACTACGACCTGGCCGCGCACCGTGGCAAGTGGGTGGTGGTGAATTTCTGGGCGACGTGGTGTGCCCCGTGCCGCAAGGAAATGCCGGAGTTGTCGGCGCTGCATGCGATGCGCAGCAACATTGAAGTGGTCGGCCTGGCGTATGAGGACATCGAAGCGCCGGAGATGCAGGCATTCCTGACCAAGCATCCGGTGACCTATCCGATCGTGATCGTCGACCCGTTCGATCCGCCGGCCGATTTCGCCACGCCGCGCGGCCTGCCGCTGACGCACCTGCTGGACCCGCAGGGCAAGCTGGCGCACAGCTTCCTCGGCCCGGTGACGGCCGCCGACATCGAAAAGCAGATCGCTGCTGCCAGGTAGTGGGTTGGTCGGCAGGGCCTGCGGCCCTGCACCCGCTGAAACATTCAAGCAACGGCAACAGCAACAGCCAAAGTGCGATTTCCGTGTTGTGGCGGGGCGGTGTCGGAGTGCGGGGACGCCGCAAGTACGTCCATGTAGGCTTGGCAGCCGCATCCATGCGGCTGACACCCCGCACTCCGACACCGCCCCGCCTCTGACAGATTTCTGCGGCTGTTGGTGGGTGTCGACCTTGGTCGATACGTTAGATCCACGCCATGCGTGGATGAATCTCCATTGAGATCGAATATTTCGACAATCGAATGAAGAGCATCCACGCATGTCGTGGATCTGCTGCCGGTCGCGAGAATCTGTCGAAGGCGGGGTGGGTCCGGTTGCGGGGGCGTGAGCCGCATGGATGCGGCGACCGAGCTTACATGGACGTACTTGCAGCGTCCCCGCAACCGGACCCACCCCGCCTACCCACAGGTAACCCGCTTCTGCTTCGGCTGTTGCTGTTGCCTTGGTTCGTAGCAGGTGCAGGGCCGCAGGCCCTGCCGACCCACCCTATTCCTCGACCGGGAAATCCTCGATCGGCTTCAGCACGTCGTAGTGCTCGCGATGCAGCTTGCCTTTCAGCTTCGGCAGTTCCGGCAACGGTGCATCCACGCGCGTATCCGGCAGCCGGTCCAGCAGGTTGCGCACCAGCGTCAGCCGGCCCAGCCGCTGGTCGTTGAAATCCACCAGCGTCCACGGCGCCGCCTCGCGATGCGTCGCGCGCAGCATCGCCTCGCGGGCCTCGGTGTAGGCGCTGTACTTGCTTCGTGATTTCAGGTCCACCGGAGAGAGCTTCCAGCCCTTCAGCGGGTCGATATGACGTTCGGCGAAGCGCTTCTCCTGCTGCTCCTGGTCAACGCACAGCCAGTACTTGAACAGCAGGATGCCGTCGTCCACCAGCAGCTGTTCGAACACCGGCGCCTGGCGCAGGAACTGCTGGTACTCGGTTTCGCTGCAATAGCCCATCACCCGTTCGACGCCGGCACGGTTGTACCAGCTGCGGTCCATCAGCACGATCTCGCCGGCGGCCGGCAGGTGCGAAGCGTAGCGCTGGAAATACCACTGCGTGGCTTCACGGTCGGTGGGCTTGGGCAAGGCCACCACCCGGCACTGGCGAGGGTTGAGGTGCTGGCTGATGGCCTGGATCGCGCCGCCTTTGCCCGCCGTGTCGCGTCCTTCGAACAGCACCAGCAGGCGTTGCCCGCTGTGCTGCACCCAGCGCGCCATCGCCGTCAGTTCCAGCTGCAGTGGCAGCAGCAGTTCGTCGTACTCCTTGCGCTTGAGCTTGGCCATCGTCACACCACGCGGGAAGGAAGCCCGAGCGTAGCGCAGGTGGCGCTCAAACGATGTCGATGCCGGGTAGAGTCGACTGTCAGTCGACTATCGCGCGCAGCGCGGGGTTTTCGGCTTCCTGCCGAGGGCAGTCGACTAACAGTCGACTCTACCCAGTCGATGTCATCCAATCGACGTTACCAGTCGACGCCATCCAATCGACGTTACCTCGTCGGTTCTGCTGTACCCACCCAACCATGTTCGCGCGCCAGCTGCTGCACCAACGCCGACAGATCGCGGGCAAACCCGCCCATGTCGAACAGCCCGCTGCGCTCGCGCGCCTGTGCGAGCTCAGCGCGCAACGCGGCCAGCGCCGCCGGGTCGTTGCCCAGTGCGCTGGCAGTGGCGATGAACGCGGCATCGTCGGCGACGTTCAGCCGGGTCAGGCCGAGGTGATGGTTGAGGCTGCCGGCCACGCGCGCGGCGAAGGTGTCGCCGGGGCAGGTCAGCACCGGGCAGCCGGCCCACAGCGCGTCGGAGGCGGTGGTGTGTGCGTTGTACGGATGCGTGTCGAGGAACAGGTCGGCCAGCGGATAGCGAGCCAGGTACTGCGGATGTGGCAGCTTGGCCATGAACACCAGGCGTGCCGGGTCGAGGCCAGCGGCCTGTGCGGCCCCACGCAGGCGCGCATCGGCCTGGCCGGGACCGGACAGCAGCCACAGCACGCTGCCGGGCACCGCCTGCAGCACCGCGAAGGCGCGGCCCATGCTGCGCGGATTGAGCTTGTAGCTGTTGTTGAAGCAGCAGAACACCACGCCCTGCGCGGGCAGACCGCAGTCGGCACGGGTCGGCGCGGGTTCCAGCACGCGCGTGTTGTCCGACGGCTGGAAGGCGCGCGGCAGGCGCAGTACGTGTTCGCTGTAGTGCGGCTCCAGTGCCGGCGGCAGGGCGAAGGCATCGCCGACCACCGCGTCCATCCACGGCGCCCCCGACGTGCCCGGATAGGCCAGCCAGTTCAGCTGCAGCGGGGCAGGGCGCATCGCCAGCACTTCCGGCGCGCCGCCACCGCCCCAGCCGCGCAGGTCGAACAGCAGGTCGATGCCCTGGGCGCGGATGCGTGCGGCGGTATCGGCATGGCGCAGGCCGGCCACATCATGCAGTTGCGTCGCTGCCTGCAGGCGCTGGCGGATGCGGCTGCCGTCGTCGCGGTTCAGTGCGAACAGATGCAGTTGCAGTGCGGGGTCGTGACGCAGCTGCTCAAACAGCGCCACGGTCAGCAATCCGGTCGGATGTGCGCCGAACCCATTGGAGAGGAAACCGACGCGCAGCGGGCCGTGCGGGCGCACCGTTGCCGGTGGCAATGGCCGCACCGAGGCAGCCACGGCCAGCGCACGGGTGCGCGCGCAGGCCAGCTGTTCGGCAGCGCTGGCGTCCTCGCTGAGGAAGGCGAACGGTTCGACCACGCCCTGGCCGCTGGCAACGGCGGCGCGCACCTGTGCAGCCAGCATATCCACGTCCTGCCAATCGCACAGGCGACGCTGCCAGGCCAGGCGCTGGGCGGCGATGTACGGTTCGGCCGGCATCAGCCCATGTGCGCGTCGATAGGCCGCCGACGCGCCTTCGGCATCATCGGCATCTTCCAGTGCGTGGCCCAGCCACAGCGCAATGCCGGGATGCTGCGGTGCCAGCGCCGAGGCCTGGCCGAGCAACTTGGCCGCGTCGCCATGTGCACCGACCATCCACGCCACGCGGCCCAGCCGTGCCAGCGCTTCGGGGTGGTTCGGGCGCAGCTGCAGGGCACGTCGCGCGGCCTGTTCGCCGGCAGCGATGTCGCCGGCTTCCAGTTCCACGTCGGCCAGCATCACCCAGGCGACGAAGTCGTCGGGCTGGCGGGCGATCGCTTGCTGCAGTTGCTGTCGCTGCTGCCAGGCCGACATCGTGCTCAGCCCGCCGACAGCTGGGCCAGGGCGTCGACCTGGTGTTCGTGGCTGAGCCGCTGCAGCAGCGGGTCGAGGTCGCCGGCCAGGATATTGGGCAGGTCGTACAGGGTCAGGCCTTCCACACGGTGGTCGGTGATGCGCCCCTGTGGGAAGTTGTAGGTGCGGATGCGCTGGCTGCGGTCGCCACTGCCCACCTGCAGGCGCCTCGACTCAGCCTGGGCGGCGTCCTGGCGCTGGCGCTCGGCGTCGAGCAGCTGCGCTTTCAGGCGCTTCATCGCCTTGTCGCGGTTGGCGTGCTGGCTGCGTTCGGTCTGGCATTCCACCACCACGCCGGTCGGTACGTGGGTGATGCGGATCGCCGATTCGGTCTTGTTGACGTGCTGGCCGCCGGCGCCTGAGGAGCGGAAGGTATCCACCTTCAGGTCGGCCGGGTTGATGACGATGTCATCGACTTCGTCGGCTTCCGGGATGATCGCCACGGTTGCGGCCGAGGTATGGATGCGGCCCTGCGATTCGGTGGCCGGAACGCGCTGCACGCGGTGCGTGCCGGATTCGAACTTCAGGCGCGAGAACGCGCCCCGGCCGACCACGCGTGCCACCACTTCCTTGTAGCCGCCGTGCTCGCCGGGATTGTCCGATTCGATCTCGACCTTCCAGCCCTGGCGTTCGGCATAGCGGGCGTACATGCGGAACAGGTCGCCGGCGAAGATCGCCGCCTCATCGCCACCGGTGCCGGCGCGCACTTCCAGGAACAGGTTGCCTTCATCGCGCGGATCGCGCGGTACCAGCAGCAGTGCCAGTTCCTGCTCCAGTTCCAGCAGGCGCGCCTGCGCGGCGGCGATTTCCTCGTCGGCCAGTTCGCGCAGGTCGGGATCGGCGCGCATGCCTTCGGCGGCGGCCAGGTCGGACTTGGCACGCGCTTCATCGGCGAGTGCAGCAGCGACCGGTTCAAGTTGGGCGAATTCGCGCGAAAGGTCGCGGAAACGGGTGTTGTCGGCGACCACGTCGGGTTCGGCGAGCAGGCGTTCCAGTTCTTCGCGGCGCTCGGCCAGCGCTTCCAGCTTACGGCGCAGGGTCGGCGTCATCGGGTCTCACGGGTGGGTGGCGGTAACCCGGCGTGGCCGGGAACAGGCGCTCGGCGGCGCGGGTCAGGTCGGCATCGCCGCTCAGTGCGGCAGCGCGCAGGGCAGCGGTAGGAGGATGCAGCAATCGATTGGTCAGGCCGTGCGCCAGCAGTTCCAGCACTTCGTCGGCCGGCTTGCCATTGGCCAGCTGCTGGCGCGCGCGTTCCAGCAGTTCAGTGCGGGTGGCCTCGCCGAACGCACGCAGCTGTCGCAGCGGCGCCTGGTGGGCGCTGGCCTGCTGGGTCTCGACGAAGCGCGATACCTGAAGGTCGATGATCGCCTCGGCCTCGGCGGCTGCCTCGCGGCGTCCACGACGGTTGTCTTCCACCGCACGTTCCAGGTCGTCGACGGTGTAGAGGAAGGCGTCGTTGAGCGTGCCGACCTCCGCCTCGATGTCACGTGGCACGGCCAGGTCGAACAGCAGCATCGGTTTGTGCCGGCGTGCGCGCAGGGCCTTGGCCACCATCTCGCGGTGGATCACCGGTTCGCGTGCGGCGGTGGCCGAAAACACCACGTCGGCCTCGCCGAGGTGGCGGTCCAGTTCGGTCAGCGGCAGTGCCACGCCGCCGTGGCGGCTGGCCAGCTCCTGCGCGTGGGCGAGGGTGCGGTTGGCGATCAGCAATCGCCGCACCTTGCCCTCACTCAGGTGGCGTGCAGCCAGCTCGATGGTCTCGCCCGCGCCGACCAGCAGCACGGTGGAATCGTCCAGGCGCGCGAAGGCGTTCTGCGCCAGGCGCACTGCGGCCGAGGCGACCGACACCGGATTGGCGCCGACCTGGGTGTCGGTGCGCGCACGCTTGGCGACCGAGAACGTCTGCTGGAACAGGCGGTCCAGCCGCTGGCCGAGCAGGCCGTGGTCTCGCGCGGTCGACCACGCATCCTTCACCTGGCCAAGGATCTGTGGTTCGCCCAGCACCATCGAATCCAGCCCGGTGGCGACCCGGAACAGGTGGCGTACGGCTTCTGCATCGGCATGCTGGTACAGGTAGCCCTGCAGGTCGCCGGCCTGGGCGCGCAGCCACTGGTCCAGTGCCTGTGCCGAATCGGCCACGGCGTACAGTTCGGTGCGGTTGCAGGTGGACAGCAGCACCGCCTCGGCGATCTGCGGGGTATCGCGCAGCGAACCGAGCGCGCGCGGCAACGCCTCACCGGCGAAGGCCGCGCGCTCGCGCAGCTCCACCGGTGCGGTCTGGTGATTCAGTCCGAGCACCCACAGGGTCATTGTTCAGTTGCTTGCGATAAGCTGCTGGCCATTGGACGACATTTTAAGGCCCCGATGCCGACGATGCCCGCATTGATTCGCATCCCCAGTGTTCTGCTGCTGTCCCTGGCCTGTGCCCAGGCCCTGGCAGCGGTGCCGGCCAAGGCCCCCGTACGGGCCCCGGCCACGGAGGAACTGGCGCTGGAACCGGTGATGGCCGGTGAATTCGCCCTGCAGGCCGGCAAGCTGGCCGAGGCCGCCCGCTGGTACCTGCAGGCGGCCCAGCAGACCGACGGCGACGCCGGCCTGGCCGAACGTGCCACCCGCATTTCCATGCTGGCCAACGACGATGCCAGTGCCGCCAAGGGCCTGGCCCTGTGGCAGCAGCGCGCGCCCAGTTCGTTGACCATGCGCAGTGCCGCGGCCGCGCTGGCCATGCGCCAGGGGGATGTGAAGGCCGCGCTTGGCGATCTGCAGGCGTTGCTGGCCGACGCCGACGAGCGCGGCTGGAAGTTCGCCCTGGCCGCCCTGATCGGCGGTGGCCGCGACCCGGCGGTGCCGGCGCAGGTGCTGGGCGAGCTGGTCGACGCCAACGCCATTCCGCCGAAGATCGAGGCCTGGCAGGAGTTCGGTCGCCTTGCCCTGCGCATGGACAAGCCCGACCTGGCGCGGCGCATGATCGATGAAGTGGTCAAGCGTTTCCCCGAAGAACCGCGCGTGGCGCTGCTGCGTGCCAGCCAGCTGCAGCAGGCCGGGGAGACCGGCAAGGCGTTGTCGCTGCTGCACGATGTGGAGCCGAAAACCCGACAGGACCCGGAACTGCGCAATGCAGTGGCCATTGCCTACGACAGTCTCGGCCAGCCGTCAGCAGCCGAGCGCGTACTGGCCTTCGGCCCGCAGGACGTGCAGACCTGGGGCATGCGCGCCTCGCTGCTGGCCAAGCAGGGCGACAAGGCCGCGCTCTCCAATCTTTACAACGAACTTTCACGACAGGCGGCCAAGCCGGACCCGGCGCAGCGTCTGTTGCTCGGCAAGATCGCCGAATACCTCAAGCGTTACCCCGAGGCCGTGCAGTGGTACCACAGCGTGCCCGGTGGCGATGAACTGAGCGAGGCACGCCTGCGTGCAGCCAACGCCCAGGCCCTGGCCGGGCGCCTGCCGCAGGCATTGGATGAAGTGCACGCGATCCAGTCCGATGCGGTGGTCGACGACGACGTGCGTCGCGACGCCTACCTGCTGGAAGCCGAACTGCGCCAGCGCGCCGACGACAGTGCCGGGGAGCTGGACGCGCTGGCCCGGGGCCTGGCCGCCTACCCGGATGACAATGGCCTGCTGTACGCCCGCGCACTCACCTGGGAACGCCGTGACGACATTCCGCGCGCCGAGGCCGACCTGCGCAAGATCCTGGTGACCGACCCGGAAAACGTGCCGGCGCTGAACGCGCTGGGCTACACCCTGGCCGACCGCACCGGCCGGCTGCAGGAAGCGCTGGAACTGATCGACCGCGCGCGCGTGGCCGAGCCGGACAACGCCGCCATCGTCGACAGCTATGGCTGGGTGCTGTATCGCCTGGGTCGCAAGGAAGAAGCGCTGGTGCAGCTGCGCCGTGCCTGGACCCTGGCCAAGGACCCGGAGATCGCCGCACATGTGGGCGAAGTACTGTGGGTGCTGGGCAAGCACGACGAGGCACGTCATTTCTTCGAGGAAGCGGCCAAGCTCGACCCTGAAAACCGCGCGCTGCTGCGCGCCCGCGAGAAATTCAATCCATGAGTGTTTCCCTGATCCGGCCGCTGCTGCTGGCGGCCGTGACCCTGGCGGTCAGCGCCTGTACCACCGTGGGCACGCAGAAGACCCCGCCACCGGCGGTGGTCGAGACGGTCTCGGCCGAAGCGGCACAGGCCGAAGCAGGGCGCGTGGCGGCCCTGCATGCGCAGCCAGACTGGACCTTCCAGGGCCGGGTCGCGGTGAGCAAGGGCAAGGACGGCGGCAGCGGTCGCATCGACTGGAAGCAGGAAGGCCGCCGCTACGTGGTGGAGTTGAGCGCGCCGGTGACCCGGCAGAGCTGGAAGCTGACCGGCGATACCCATTCCGAAGCCGGCCGCCTGGAAGGACTGGCGGGAGGCCCGCGCGACGGCGAGGACGCCCAGCAACTGCTGCTGGAGGCGACCGGCTGGGACATCCCGGTCAACCAGCTGCCGGAGTGGATCCGTGGCCTCGTGGCCGGCGATGCTGCCGGTCCGGAGAAGGTCGAGCGCGACGGTGAAGGCCGGCCGCGCCGCATGCAGCAGATGGGCTGGCAGGTGCAGTACCTGGACTGGTATCCGGCCGAGGCCGGGCGCCCGGCGCTGCCCCGCCGGATCGAGGCCAGCAATGGTGACGCCAAGGTGCGCCTGCTGGTGGACCAGTGGGGTCAGGGCGCCCCATGAGTGCCGGGCGCGATGACGCGGGCTGGTCCTGGTGGCCGGCCCCGGCCAAGCTGAACCTGTTCCTGCATATCACCGGCCGCCGCGCCGATGGCTACCACGAGCTGCAGACCGTGTTCCGGCTGCTGGACTGGGGCGACCGCATCGGCCTGCGCCTGCGTGAAGACGGCTTGGTGCGCCGGCAGGGGGATGGCCTGGCGGGCGTGGCCGAGGCCGATGATCTGGCGGTGCGCGCAGCGAAGCTGCTGAAAGAGGCGGCCAATATCGCGCAAGGCGTAGACATCGTCGTCGAAAAGAACGTTTCTGCAGGGGGTGGCTTTGGCGGCGGTTCCTCCGATGCGGCCACCGTACTGGTGGTGCTGAACCGGCTCTGGCGGGCCGGTCTGGACGAGGATGCGCTGGCCGCGCTGGGCCTGCGCCTGGGCGCGGACGTGCCGGTGTTCGTGCGCGGCCGCAATGCCTGGGCCGAAGGCGTGGGCGAGCGCCTGCAGCCGATCACCCTGGCCCCGGCCTGGTACGTGGTGGTCGAACCTGGCGTTCATGTTCCTACGCCGGCGCTGTTTGCAGACCCGGATTTGACGCGCGACAGCCCAGTTGCGAAAATAGAGGACTTCGCTTCCGGGACCCTGGTCGGGAACGCGTTCGAACCGGTGCTGCGCCGCCGCGAGCCTGCCGTAGAGGCGGCGCTTGTCGCGTTGAGCAGCATCGGGTCCGCGCGGCTGACCGGTTCGGGAAGTGGTTGTTTCGTCGAGTTCGCATCGCAGTCTGCCGCAGAGCAGGGACGGTCGAAGTTGCCGAAGGAGTTGCGGGCAAGGGTGGCAGCGGGCGTTGCGCGTTCGCCACTGCTGGATGCACTCGAGCAACACTGATTTATCAATGCAGGGGCGTCGCCAAGAGGCCCAAGGCACCAGGTTTTGATCCTGGCATTCGTAGGTTCGAATCCTACCGCCCCTGCCAATAGCGGCTGTGTCCGCGCCTTCCAGCGCATCGCCCGCGCGGGACGTGGAAACAGCCGCGGTGTTGTCAGCAGCAAGGGTCCATCAGGGTCCTTGCCGACTCCGGATCCCCGCCACTCGTCCCCGCCCGAGACAATCATGATGCAAGAGTCCCCGAACCTGCTGGTCTTTTCCGGCAACGCCAACAAACGTCTGGCGCAGAACATCTGCAAGGAACTGGGGGTTCGCCCGGGCAAGGCGCTGGTCTCGCACTTCTCCGATGGTGAAGTGCAGGTGGAGATCGAAGAGAACGTCCGCAAGCAGGACGTGTTCGTGATCCAGCCGACCTGCGCGCCGAGCGCGGAAAACCTGATGGAACTGCTGGTGCTGATCGACGCGCTCAAGCGTGCATCGGTGGCCAGCGTGACCGCCGTGGTGCCGTACTTCGGCTACTCGCGCCAGGATCGCCGCATGCGTTCCTCGCGCGTGCCGATCACCGCCAAGCTGGCGGCCAAGATGTTCAGCACCGCTGGCGCTGATCGCGTGCTGACCGTCGACCTGCACGCCGACCAGATCCAGGGCTTCTTCGATATTCCGGTGGACAACGTGTATGCGTCCCCGCTGCTGCTGGCCGACATCTGGCGCGCCTACGGCACCGAGAACCTGATTGTTGTCTCGCCGGACGTGGGCGGCGTGGTCCGCGCCCGTGCAGTGGCCAAGCGCCTGGATGACGCCGACCTGGCGATCATCGACAAGCGCCGCCCGCGCGCCAACGTCTCCACCGTGATGAACATCATCGGTGACGTCGAAGGCAAGACCTGCGTGATGGTCGATGACATCGTCGACACCGCCGGCACCCTGTGCGCCGCTGCCGCTGCCCTGAAGGCGCGCGGTGCGCTCAAGGTCGCTGCCTACTGCACCCACGCGGTGCTGTCGGGCCCGGCAGTGGACAACATCACCAATTCCCAGCTCGACGAGCTGGTGGTGACCGACACCATCCCGCTGAAGGACGCCGCGCGGGTGTGCAGCAAGATCCGCCAGCTGAGCGTGGCGGAAATGCTGGCCGAAACGATGCGCCGCATCGCCTTCGGCGAGTCGGTCAGCTCGCTGTACGTCGATTGAGTATTTCGCCCTCGCCGGCAACGGTGGGGGCATACCCCGGGTGCTTCTGGTCGCGGAAGCATCTTCAACCGCCACGCCGCAAGGCGCGGCAACAACCTGAGTAGTCGAAAATGTCGAAGACCCATGAAATCAAGGTCACCAAGCGTGAACTGCAGCGTAAGGGTGCGAGCCGCCGCCTGCGTCACGCTGGTGTGATCCCGGCCATCGTGTACGGCGGCAACGCCGAGCCGGTCGCCATCAGCCTGGACCACAACGAAATCTGGCTGGCCCAGCAGAACGAGTGGTTCTATGCCTCGATCCTGGACCTGAACCTGGACGGCCAGGTGCAGAAGGTCCTGCTGCGTGACATGCAGCGCCACCCGTACAAGCAGCTGATCATGCACCTGGACTTCCAGCGCGTGAACGAGAACGAAGCCCTGACCGCTTCGGTCCCGCTGCACTTCGTCAACGAAGACACCTCGCCGGCCGGCAAGGCTGCCGACGTCGTGGTCACCCACGAACTGAAGGAAGTGACCATCACCTGCCTGCCGAAGGACCTGCCGGAGTCGATCGAAGTCGACCTGGGCGAGCTGAAGGCCGGTGACGTGGTGTACCTGTCCAACATCAAGCTGCCGAAGGGCGTGGAAATCCCGGCCCTGGCGCTGGGCAAGGACCACGACGACGCCATCGTCACCGCCAAGGCCGGCAAGGCCGACGCGGCTGACGAAGAAGCGGCTGCCGCCGAGTAATACCGCTACGGTGCCTGCCTCCGGGCAGGCACCGTATTGGAAGGAACCATGGCAGGACTGCGACTGATCGTCGGTCTGGGCAATCCCGGATCGGAACACGCCCGGACCCGGCACAATGCCGGGTTTCATTTCGTTGAGGCCCTGGCGGAAAAAGCCGGTGCGCGATGGAATGTGGACAGCAAGCTGTTCGGCGAGACCGCCAAGGTCGAGATTGCCGGGCAGACGGTGTGGCTGCTCAAGCCCGCCACCTTCATGAACCTCAGCGGCAAGTCGGTCACGGCGGCGCAGCGGTTCTGGAAGATCGAACCGGAAGAGACCCTGCTGGCCCATGACGAACTGGACCTGGCGCCCGGCGTGGCGCGGCTGAAGTTCGACGGCGGCCACGGTGGCCAGAACGGCCTGCGCGATACCATCCGCCTGCTCGGTCACGGCAAGTTCCATCGCCTGCGCGTGGGCATCGGCCATCCCGGCCACAAGGACCGCGTGGTGGGTTGGGTGCTCGGCCGCCCGTCCAAGGACGACGACGTGCTGATCGCGCGCGCCATCGACGATGCGATCGACGTGATGCCGCTGGCGGTGCAAGGCGATTTCAGCGAAGCGATGAAGCGCCTGCACACCCCGAAGTAACCCGCTTTGGGTAGGTGCCAACCTTCCCGATTCCGGTGGGTGCCGACCTTGGTTGGCACGCAATGATCAACACCGAGATGGATTGGCCAAGCAGCGCGCGCGCTGTTTCACCAATCACTTTCACCCCAGAGAGCTGTCACCCATGGGTATCAAATGCGGCATCGTCGGGCTGCCCAACGTCGGCAAGTCGACCCTGTTCAATGCGCTGACCAAGGCGGGTATCGCCGCAGCGAACTTCCCGTTCTGCACCATCGAACCGAACGTCGGCATCGTGCCGGTGCCGGATCCGCGCCTGGGCGAACTGGCAGGCATCATCAACCCGCAGAAGGTCATCCCGACCGCGGTCGAGTTCGTCGACATTGCTGGCCTGGTGGCTGGTGCCGCCAGCGGTGAAGGCCTGGGCAACAAGTTCCTGGCGCACATCCGCGAAGTCGATGCGATCACCCACGTGGTGCGCTGCTTTGAGCACGGCGACATCGTGCACGTGGCCGGCAAGGTCGATCCGATCTCGGACATCGAAACCATCGATACCGAGCTGGCGCTGGCCGACCTGGACAGCGTCGAGAAGGCGCTGAACCGTGCTGAGCGTGCGGCCAAGGGCGGCGACAAGGACGCAGCGGCGCGCAAGCCGGTGCTGGCCAAGCTGCAGGCGGCGCTGTCGGATGGCAAGGCTGGCCGTTCGGTGGGCCTGGACGAAGAAGAGAAGGCGCTGGTCCGTGACCTGTTCCTGCTGACCCTGAAGCCGGTGATGTACATCGCCAACGTGCTGGAAGACGGTTTCGAGAACAACCCGCACCTGGAAGCCGTGCGTGCGCATGCCGCCGCCGAAGGTGCGCAGGTGGTGCCGGTGTCGGCCGCGATCGAAGAAGAGCTGTCCCAGCTCGACGACGAAGACCGCGATACCTTCCTGGCCGACCTGGGCCTGAGCGAGCCGGGCCTGAACCGCGTGATCAACGCGGCCTACAGCCTGCTGGGCCTGCAGACCTACTTCACCGCCGGCGTGAAGGAAGTCCGCGCGTGGACCGTGCGCAAGGGCGCCACCGCCCCGCAGGCCGCCGCAGTCATCCACACCGACTTCGAGAAGGGCTTCATCCGCGCCGAAACCATCGCGTATGACGACTTCATCAAGTACAAGGGCGAAGCCGGCGCCAAGGAAGCCGGTCGCCTGCGCCTGGAAGGCAAGGAATACCGCGTGCAGGAAGGCGACATCCTGCACTTCCGCTTCAACGTCTGATCCTGCGGCAACGGATCGACCCTGGACGCCCCGCCCTGTGCGGGGCGTTCGCGTTTGCGGGTATGGACAAAAAAGCACCACACTGCGAAACGCTTGCGGTGTGATGTTCGCCGGCACTTGTCCACAGCAAACTCCCATCGCTTTCCACGTCGGGTGTGGAAAACCGGCGAACCCGATGTAGAGCCGAGCCGATGCTCGGCTGCGATGGACTTGAGCCGAGCATGGGCTCGGCTCTACACGTTTCAATCATGTGGCGTGGTCAAATTTTGGCCACGCTTCGAAACGCCTGCGGTGCAATGCTCGCACCCACTTGTCCACATCAAATCCCAACCACTCTCCACGACGGGTGTGGAAAACCGTCGAAGAGCATGGACAAAAAATAACCACGCTCCGAAACGCTTGCTGCGCAGTGCTCGCCGCCACTTGTCCACACCAAACCCCCACCGCTTTCCACGGCCCGTGTGGAAAAAGAACCCGGCACTCCCTTGCCGGGTTCTTCCCGCATCACCAGTTGTACGAGACGCCCAGCTGGGCGCCGACATCGCGGAAGCCCATGCTGCCGCTCTGCCGGCTGATCTCTCCCCAGCCGCGCCATCCGCCGGACAGGTTCAGCTGCACGCCGGCCTTGGCCTCGTAGATGTCACGCGGCAGCTGGCGGCGCAGTTGCTCGCCGTCCATCGCCAGCCCCGCGCCATTGCCGCCGGACCACCAGTTCACCGCCACGTACGGGTGCACCTGGCCCTGCGCCGGGCTCAACCCACGGCTGTACAGGCGCAGGCCGAGGCGGGTGCTTGTCTCGCCACCGCCGCGGTCCTCGACCACTGTGCCGTTGGCCTCTACTACGCGGTCGCTGTCATAGCGGCTGTGCACCACCTGCAGCTGCGGTTCCAGGTAGATGCCGCGCTGCGCGGTGTGCCGCAGCGGCAGCACGTAGCCGGCTTCGGCAGACGCGCTCCAGCTGCGGGCGTCATAGCGCTCCTTCTGCAGACCGTCGCCCTGCACACTGTTGCGGAAGCGTCCGTACTGCAGCGAGCCATCCACATAGGCGCCGCCTTCCATGCGCGCATCCTGCAGCCAGGTGGCGTAGGCGCCCACGCTGGTGCCGGTCACCACGCCACGCGCGGTATAGCCGGTCAGCTGCGAGCGGCTGTCATTGCGCGCGCGGCCGTGGCCGAGCATCGCGCCCGCCTGCAGCTCGCCCGTGCCACCCACTTCGAAGCGGCGGCCGACGCCGACCAGCACGCTGCTGATCTGGCCATCGACCTGTACCTGGCGGTTGCGGTCGTGGCTGTCGGGCTGCCCACTGCGAAGATGCATCCAGGCCACGGCATCGCTGTTGGCGCCGGCCGCGGCGGCGGGATCACCGGCACGGTCGTGCAGGCTGTGCCGGAACATGCCCAGCGCGGCACCGCGGTTGGCCACGTAGGCGGCCGGTTCCGGACGTTCCACCTGCGGGCGCGGCGGATCGATCGGTGGCTCCGGCGGCAACGGCGGATCGATCGGGGGTACCGGCGGCACTGGCGGATCAACCGGCGGTTCCGGCGGCTTCGGCGGATCAACCGGAGGTTCCGGCGGATCGACCGGCGGTACGTATTCCGAACGCAGGTACCAGTTGCCATCATCCGGCGTCGATACGCCACCCTTGCACAGGAAGTAGTCGTAGGCGCCCGCAACCGCGCGCCCCTGCAGGCTGAACTGTGCATCCGACTGGCCAGCCACGGTGATCAGGCGGATGCCCTCCTGGGTCAGCGCACCGGCACCGCCGGCATTGCGCACGTTCACGCTGGCAGTGCCGCTGCTGTTGCCGTTGATCACCAGCTGGTCACCGAGCGAGGTGTCGTCACCCAGCGCGCGGTTGAAGATCCACTGGCCACCGTTGCCCACGTAGTCGCCGCTGACGGTAACGGTCTTGAAATCGCCGGCCGCCGGCGCATCGAAAGCGATGGTGCCGGTGTGCTCGAGCGTGCCGACGCTGGAACTGGCGCGCACGTTCCACTGGCTGCTGCCGTCCAGCGACAACTGGGCGACCTGGTAGCCGGAATCATCACGTAGCGCACCGCTGAACGTGGTGCCGTTGCGCAGCACCATATGCACGTCAGCCGTTGCGCTGTCGACCACCACGTCACCGCGCAGCGTGCTGGCGTCGGCGCTGAAGTCGATGCGGCTGGTCGCCACGCTGCTGCCATCGGTGAACACCGTGTCGCTGACCCGCAGCAGGCGGCCGCTGCCGTCGCCCGCGGTCACGTCGCTGCCATTGACGGTCAACGCATGGTTGCTGCCCTGCAGCCAGAACGCGGCGCCGCTGGCGGTTTCGATATGGCTTTCGTTGAAGGTGGCACGGTTCCAGTAAGGACCGAAGGCGGTCAGGTAGGAGCGGTAGCCGCCGCTGTTGCTGCCGGTCATGCGGATGTCCAGGCGGTCGGCCTGGGTCAGCCGCGCCGTGTTCATGTGCACGATGCCGAACACGTTCTCGCCGTCGCTGCGGATCGCAACGTTGTCGAGCAGCGCGGTGGCGGTGGAGCCGCCGATGAACACGCCGCCGCCGCCGTTGCCGCGCACGTCGATCACGCTGCCGTTGGCTTCGATGCGGCTGGCGGTGCTGCCGGTGGAGCCGGTCACGCGCACGCCGTAGGTCGCATCACCGTGCGTGGTGATCCGGCCACCCTGCACGGTGGCAACGCCGCCGGCGATCTCCACGCCGTAGCCATAGGTGTCGGTCCAGGTATCAACGGTGCTGTTGGTCAGCTGCAGGCGCGACTCATCGCTGGCCAGCCAGAACCCGGAGTAGCCCTCACGCACATCGAACACGGCGTCGCGGGCGGTCAGCTGGCCCCAGCTGTTGATGTTCACGCCATAGCCGCCCACGGTATAGAAGCTGCCGCCGTTGATCACCGCACTGGAGTAGGTCTTGTTGATGCGGCTGCCGAGAAGGCGCATGCTGCCGCCCACCGAGTGCGCTTCGACGTTGTCCAGCAGCACGCTGCCACCGCTGTCGATATCGAACCAACCGTTTTGCAGGTAGGTGTCGTACAGCTCGGCGCGGCTGCCTGCGCCATCGACGGCGACACCGGCAAGGATGCCGCCGGGGGCGAGGGTGATCCGGCTGTTGCGGACCGTCAGCAGGCCGGCGCTGTCGGCGCGCAGTCGGGCACCACCGTCGCCGCTCATCTGAAGATCGGACAGATGCAGCTCGCTGCCCTTGCCGGACGCACCGGCCAGTGTCCCGCCGGTACCGGTCATCGAAAGGCGGCCGCCGGTGTAGCGGATCACGCCGCCGTTGTAGGCCTGCACGCTGCCGAATCCGCTGCCATTGCGGGTGGTATCGATGTCGACATCCCGGGCGTCGATCACACTGCCGGCACCATTGGCATACAACGCATAGAAGCCAGTGCCGGTGGCCGGCGAGATGGACAGCGCAGCGCTGCGCAGCTGTACCTGGCCGCCGTTGCTGGCGGACACGGCACTGCCATTGCCGGTCACGTTGATGCGGCTGCCATCGATCAGAGCATTGCTGCCTGCACCGGTGACGGCCAGCGCGAAGCTGCCCGTGCCATGGGTGAGGACATCATCGGCACCCAGCTGCAGGCTGTTGCCATCGCTGACCTGCAGCGGCCCGGTCAGGTCGGCGCCCTGGGCCGGCAGTGCCGCCCACAGGGCGGTGGCCAGCAGGCTGGGAAGGAGAGGAGCAGGCGCGGGACGCGCGCGCCCGGACGCACGGCGGCGCCGAGTTGGGGAGGCGTTCATGCTGGTGGACTTCCTGTGGCAGGGCGCAGCGCGGCTGCGCGAACTGGCGCGGCAGGGCCGCGTCGCTGCGGAAGCCCGCTGTGATGGCAGCAGGGGCGCCATCGGCTTCCGTTCCCCCACATGGCGATGCAGCTACTGCCGGCAGGCGCACCATGGCGGGATGCGTCCAGCCTAGGAATCGGCACAGTTCTGTGGAATCAGGCGTTTCCTAAAGCCCATGCAGGCCCTCCTGCGGGGCCGGCAGGGTTCAGCCTGCAGTGGGGCTCAGGCGAACAGCGAGGCCTGCAGGCAGTACTCGATCAGGGCCTGGTCGCTGTCCACGCCCAGTTTGCGCATGGCGCTGATCTTCTGCGTGCTGACCGTCTTGGCGCTGCGCTGCAATTGCCGCGCGATGTCACCCACGCTCATGCCGCCGGTGAACAGGCGGATCACTTCCAGCTCGCGCGGTGACAGGCGGGCGCGGACCGCATCGGCATCGGCCGGTTCGCTGGCAGCGACCGGCAGCAGGCCGGGCGGGCGGTAGACGCGGTCGGCCAGCACCACGCGCAGGGCCTGCACCAGGCTGCCCAGGCCATGGCTCTTCAGTACCACCCCACCGGCGCCGGCTGCGTACATTGCTGCCACCAGCGACGGGTTGGAGACCATGGTCAGCACCAGCAGGCGGGTGTCCGGGAAGCTGCGGTGCAGGAACGAGATCAGCTTGATGCCATCACCGAAGTGGTCGCCCCCGGGCATGCTGTAGTCGGTGATCACCGCCTGTGGCCGGGTCTGCGTCATCAGGTCGATCAACGTGGCCGGATCGGCGGCTTCTCCCACAACCTCCAGGTCCAGTTCGCCCGCCAGCACATCGCGGATGCCGGCAAGGACGATCGGATGGTCGTCGGCAATGAGGATCCGTGTAGTCATGGCAGGTGCGGGTCGTCTGGGAGGGAAGGGGAGCCGGTATCAAGCAGGGGTTCGAGCAGCCGTTGCAAGCGCTGCTGGAACGCGAGCAGCGGGGCGTTCACCGCGTCCAGTCCGTCACCCTGCGCGATGCGCTGTTCGATCTGCAGGCCGTTGTCCACCAGGTCGGGTGCGCCAACAATGACCAGTGCACCGCGGATGCGATGCAGCACCTGCGCGACGCGCGGGGCATCGGTGGCGGTGATCGCCTGGCGCAGGCTGTCGAGATCGTCCTGCATGGTCTGCACGAACAGCGCCTGCATTTTCGGGGGCACCTGCAACGGAGCATCGTGGCCAGCGGCGACGAGCGGCGCCGATCCGGCCGCCGGCGCAACGCTCGCGGAATCCGTGCGGGTGATCCGGGCCAGCAGGCCCTGCAGCGCTTCCAGGGTGATCGGCTTGACCAGCAAGCCCTGCATGCCGGCTTCCTCACAGCGCCGGCGCTCGGCCGGGTCGGCGTTGGCGGTGGCACCGTGGATCGGCACGCCAACGCCGCGTGCCCGCAGTTCGCGGGCCAGGCCGTAGCCATCCAGCCCGGGCATGTTCAGGTCGGTCAATACCAGCGCGAATGCCCCCTGCTGCCAGTAGCCCAGAGCTTCATTGCCATCGCTGGCGACCACGGCGCGGCATCCCAGTTGTTCCAGCTGGTCGCGCAGGATCGCTTGGTTGATCGGGTTGTCTTCGGCCACCAGCACCTGCAGGTTGAAGCGACGGGGCGGCGGGAGCCGACCTTCCGCACTGGTTGCCGATGCCTGGCCACTGGCCGCCGCCAGCGCCATCACGATGGCGTCGAGCCGGTGCAGTCCAATCCGCCAGGCGCCGTCGATCAATTGCGGGCGTGCGCCGCCGTCACGGCTGGCTGCCACGTGCGGGCTGCCCGTGGCCGGCGGCACCGGGCCATCCAGCACCACATCGAGCAGGACCGAGGGTACTGGCGCGTTCGTCGCGACGTCTTCCCGGTACACGCTGGCGATCGCACCGCGTTGCTGCAGGCGTTCGCACAGCGACTGCACCAGTTCGCGTGCGGCGCCCCGCACCTGCACCCGCAGGGGGGCCGGCAGCCGTGGCGGTGGCGACTGCTGCGGATCGGCCGGCGCCGGTGGCAGCGGCAGTTCCACGCTGAAACTGCTGCCCAGGCCGCTTTCGCTCACCACGCGCAGGTGGCCGTCCATCAGCGCTGCAAGATGGGCGCAGATCGCCAGGCCGAGGCCGGTGCCACGCATGGCATCGGTGCCCGGGTTGGCCTGGAAGAACGGCTCGAACAGATGGGCCTGGTGCTCGCTGGCAATGCCGATGCCGGTGTCCGTCACCTGCCACTGGATCCAGCAGCAATCGTCCTGCAAGCGCGTGGATACCCGTACCACCACGCGTCCGCTGTCGGTGAACTTCAGCGCATTGCTGATCAGGTTGTTGAGTACCTGGCGGATCCGTGCCGCATCGCCACACACTGTCTCGGGTACGTCGGCATCGATGCAGGCATAGAACTGGAGGTTCTTGCCGGCCGCCGCAGCGGCATACGAATCCATTGCATCCTCGGTCAGCCGTACCGGATCGAACGGGCTGGGCTCCAGGCTCAACTGCCTGGCTTCGGCCTTGCTCACGTCAAGGATGTCGCTGATCAGCTGCATCAAGGTCGACGAGGAGCGCTGTATGGTGGCCAGGTAATCCTGTTGCTTCGCATCGAGTGGCGTCAGTCCCAGCAGTTCAAGCGTGCCGAGCACGCCGTAAAGTGGGGTTCGGATCTCATGGCTCATCGTCGCCAGGAACTGGCTCTTGGCGCGGTTGGCCTGGTCGGCGGCCTGGCGCGCCTGTTGCAGGACCTGCTCGGCTTCATGCTGGGTGCTGAGATCGATGAACAGGCACAACACGGCGGGTTCGCCGCGGTAGCGTGCCGGCGTGGCGGTGACCAGCAGGTGGCGGTCCTCCGGCGTGGTGTAGGCCAGACCGTCGCCGAGCGTGGTGCCTCCGGCCGTCAGTACACTGCGCTGCCAGGGGCCATGCCATCCGCCAGCGTGGTGGTCTTCGCCCAGCCAGCGGCGGGCGAGGGTGTTGTCCAGCAGCACCGTGCCGTCACTGCGCCGCAGCAGGCACAGCCCGATCGGTGCGTTGTCCAGGATGGTGCGGCTGAAAGCTTCGCTTTCGAGCAGGCGCGCGTGATTGGTGCGCAGTGGCTCGATGACCGATCGGCGGTAGGCGCGCAGCACCAGCGTGCCACCCAGTGCCAGCATCAGCGCGACCAGCGTGGCGCCCAGCAACGGCCCCTGCGGATGCTGGAAGATCTGGCGCCAGCCCACGTGGTAGACCGCCACCACCCCCGGCCGCGGCGCGGCCGGACCCCCAGGCCGCCCGGCCGGCCGCCAAGGGGGCGCGGGCGCGCGGGGCCCGGGGGGCCCCCCAAACGGGCGGCGGCCCCGGGGCCCCCACCCCCAAAGCGCAAACAACGGGGCCCCCCCCCCCCGGGGGGAACCCCCCCCCCCGCCCGGCCCGGGCCCCGGGGCCATCGCTGGGCTCGCCCCACAGGCGCGCGTCCTGTGGCGCATGCGCAATCGCCAGCAGACGGGTCTGGCCATCGCGCCAAGGCACGTCGACCCAGATGATGCCACCGCGCTGCAGGGCCGGCTGCGTGGCCAGCACCCGGTGGATGTCGCTGATCGCCGGGCGCAGGTGGTGCGGGCTGCTCTGGCTGGCGTCAGCGCCGGTCATCTGCACCGGCGCCAGCACGCCGCGCGTGCCCTGGCCATCGACCAGCAGGCACTGCGGTGGTGGGAAATGCGAGGCCGACCAGAACGTGCCGTAGAAGCGCAGGAAACGATCCCCCAGTTCGGTTGGCGGTATCGCTTGGTTGTCGGTGTTCTCCACCAGCGCGAAGTTGGCGAACATCGGGCCACGCTGCGGTTCCACGCTGGCATCCGGAACCGGCTGGCCGCGTGCGCCGACATCATGCAGCCGCCACTGGCGCAGGAAGCGCTCCTGTTCGCGCAGCGTGCCGTCGAGGCGGCGGAAGTGGTACTCGATCTTCCTGTGCTCTTCGTTCAACAGCTGCGTGCCGCTGGACAGCAGCAGGCCGGCCTGCAGTGTGGCCAGCACGACCACGCCGATCAGCAGGGCATGGACGCGCAGGGAGCGGCGGGCAAGTCGACGTACGGGAGCGGCCTCGGCCGGCATGGCGGGTCTCGGAGCAATGGGCAGTCAGCGGCAACTCGCGGCGGCGGGGAATTGCCGGGTATCGCCGCCCATACAGGATCGTCAATGGTGCTTGATGAATCCGTGAAGCCCGAGTGGAACCGGGCTCATCGCAGGGCGGCCGATGCCGCCTCGTCCATTCGCGGCGATTCGTCATCCAGCAGACGGGTGAATTCATCCGATGGCAGCGCCTGCGAAATCAGGAAACCCTGCACCTGGCTGCAGCCGAGCTGGCGCAACGCCGCCAGGTCGGCATCGCTTTCCACGCCTTCGGCCACGATGGTAAGGCCCAGCTGGTTGGCCAGCGCGATGATGGTCGACAGGGTCAGATGCAAGGCAGGATCGCGGGCACAGCCACTGACCAGCGCACGGTCGATCTTGACCTCGGTGAAGGGCGTATTGACCAGGTTGTGCACCGAGCTCAGGCCTTGCCCGAAATCGTCCTGGGCGAGGCCGAAACCCTTCATGCGCAGGCGACAGGCGCCTGCATAGAAGTCGCTGACGTGCCGCGTGGTGCTGTTTTCCATCAGTTCGAAACACAGTTCACCCGGTGTGCCGCCCAGCGCCAGCGTCATTGCCAGCAGCTCGTCGGGCAGGTCGGACTGCTCCAGCAGATGCGGCGGCAGGTTGATCGATACCGGCACGCGGAAGCCCTGCTTGCGCCAGCGCGCCTGTGCCTTGATGCTGGCCTTGAGCATCATCCGCAACAGTTCGCCTTCCAGCCCATGGCGGCACATCGCGGGCAGGAAGCTGCCCGCGGCCAGTGTTCCCAGCTGCGGATGGCGCCAGCGCACCAGTGCTTCAGCAGCGACCACGCGCCCGGTCTGCAGCGATTTCTTGGGCTGGAACCAGGCCGTGAGGCCGCCGTCGGCCATTGCCTGGCGCAACTGTTGGGCATCGGGTTCCGGCAGCGCCGCCGCGCGTGCCGGTGCTGCATCCACCGACGGTCGCGCCTGCGCCAGCGCGTCGAGCAGCGCCTCGACGTCGGTCGCGGCCACCGGCTTGGGCAGCAGGCCGATCACCTCCAGTCCGAGCGATTCGGCCATCAGGCGCGCTGACGTCATCATCCGTCGCGATGCCGCGCTGACCACGGCCAGGCGTGGTGGCCGCGGTTGGGCGGCCAGCGCCTGTATGAACTGGATGCCGTCCTGTCCCGGCATCAGCAGATCGCTCACTACCAGATCGTAGGATTGGCAGGCGCACAGGGCGATCGCTGCTTCCACGTCCTCGCAGGCGTCGACCTGCACACCACGGCGGCTGCCGAACAGGTTGGCGAGATAGCCGCGCTGGAACGGCTGGTCTTCCAGGATCAGGATGCGCTGGGTCATGCGGGGTTTCCTTGGCGCAGGGCGGTGATCGCCTTGCGCAGGCGGGCGATGTCGATGGGTTTGCTCAGATAGCCCCGCATGCCGCTGGCAAGGCAGCGCTCGCGTTCTTCGGCGGTGGCGTTGGCGGTGGCACCGATCACCGGCAGTGGAATGCCGTCATCGCGTAGTTGCCGTGCAAACGCGTGGCCATCCATGCGCGGCATGTTGATGTCGGTCACCACCAGGTCGAAGCTGTGTTCACGGCACAGCTGCAGCGCTTCCATGCCGTCCTGGGCCAGTTCCACGTCGCAGCCCAGGGTGCGCAGCTGTTCTGCCAGGATCACCCGGTTGATCGGATTGTCCTCAACGGCCAGCACGCGCATGCCCAGCGGCATCAGCGGCGCTGCGCCCGCGGCTTCCGGCAGCGCCGTACCGCGTTGCTGGAGGTTGGCCACTGCGTTGCCGATCGCGGTCATGCCATGCAGGCTGACCACCAGGCTGCCATCGGGTGCCGCGATGGGCTGGTCGCCGCCGTCGATCGAGGCCACGACACGCGGGCCCTTCCAGGGCAGCGGCGTCGACGCTTCACCGTCCATCAGGATCGCGCCGTCATGGTCGAGCAGGGCAGGCTCACCGTGCAGCGGCTGTGCGTTGGCACCCCAACGTTGCAGCCAGCCGCACGCACTGTCGACCAGTTCGCGGTCACGGCCACGAACCAGGATCGGCGGCTCCGGCTTCAGGGTCGGCCCATCTTCGACAGCAGCCAGCACCGGCAGCGGCAGGCGCACACTGAAACTGCTGCCCAGCCCGGGTTCGCTGACCACCTGCAGCTCGCCACTCATCAGGCGGACCAGGCGGTCGCTGATGGACAGGCCAAGCCCGGTGCCCTGCGCGCTGGCTGCGCCGCGTACCTGACGGAAGGGCTCGAACAGGCGCGCCTGCTCTTCGGCGGCAATGCCCACGCCGGTGTCGGTCACTTGCCAGGCCAGCACGCTGGACTCGGCCTCGCGCTCCACCTGGCGTACGCGGAGGACCACGCGGCCGTGTTCGGTGAACTTGATCGCGTTGCTGAGCAGGTTGCCCAGCACCTGGCGGATCCGGTCGGCGTCGCCAAGAACGCGCGTCGGCAGGCGCGGGTCGGTGCAGACCAGGATCTGCAACCCCTTGCGGGTGGCGGACGCGGCGAAGCTGCGCAGCACGCTTTCGGTCAGTTCGCGCGGCGAGAATGAACTCGGCTCCAGGCTCAGCTGCCCGGACTCGATCTTGGAAACATCCAGCACGTCGCTGATCAGCTGCAACAGCACCGATGACGAGCTCTCGATGGTGCGCAGGTACTGCGATTGCCGCGCATCCAGCGCGGTGTGTCCAAGCAGTTCAAGCGTCCCCAGTACGCCGTACAGCGGTGTGCGGATTTCGTGGCTCATGGTGGCCAGGAACGCGCTCTTGGCCTGGTTGGCGGCATCGGCGGCCTGTCGTGCCGATGACAGCGCCGCCTGTGCCTGGCGATGCCGCGAGATGTCGTGGAAGACGCACAGCAGCACATCATCGCCCTGATAGCGGCAGGCGGCGTGCAACACCTGCAGTTGCCGGCCTTCGCGGGTTGTGAACTCCAGCCCACGGCCGCGTTCGCCGGCATGCCCGCGCCATGGCGCCTGCCAGTCGCTGTCTTCGCCATCCTGCCCCAGCCAGTCGCGCAGCAGCTGGTTGCAGAGCAGTAGATGGCGGTCACTGCGTCGCAGCACGCAGATCCCGACCGGGGCCATGTCGATCACCGTCGAGCTGAAGTCCAGATTCTCAAGCAGCCGGCGGTGCTGCTGGAGTGCCGGCTGGATCAATTGACCGTCGACGCGATGCCGCAGCAGGCGCAGCGTAAAGCCGGCCAGCAGCAGCGCCATGCTGCAGGCCAGCAGTGGCACCGCCAGGTCGCCCAGCAACAACGAGGGAGGCAGGTGGTAGACCAGCCGCCAGCCATCGTTGCCGACGCTCTTCACCAGGGCCACGCCGCGCGGTATGCCGCTGCTCCACAGCGTGCCGAAGCTGTCGTCCTGGCGTTGCCGCAACGTTTCCCAGCCCGCCCTGTCCAGGCGGGGCGTCTGGCTGGACAAGGCCGGTTGCGCCTGGTCATCGAGCAGCGCGTAGCCACCAATACCCTGGCCATCAATCATGCTCGCCGCCGCCGCACCATCCAGCAGCAGCAACAGCCACTGCGCCGGGTGCGGCCCCGCCTGCACCGGTTGCGCCAGTACCACTCCGGTGTCGCCCGGGCGCAGCCAGTACACGGGGTCGGCGCCGTCCAGGCTGCCGTTGCGCGCCTGCAATGCGTGCAGCGGCGGCAGTTGTGCCAGCGCCACGTCCACCTCGGCGCCAGCCAGCCTGTGCGGGCCACCTGTATCCACCAGTACCAGTTGTGTCTGCAGCGCCTGCAGCGTGTGTTCGGCACGTGCCGACAGCAGCAGTTGCTGGCCGCCTGCGCCATCGGGGATGTCCAGCGCAATCCGGCGCATGCCCTCGGCGTCGGTTGCCGAGGTGACCGGTGGGCCCTTCACCACCGAGTCGCCAAGGTAGCGCAGCAGGGCTTCACGCTGGTCGAAGTAGATCTGTGCCTTGTAGGCGGCTGCGTTCATTTCCCGGCGATGGGTCGAGATGTCCTCGTTGAACGTGCTCAGCAGGTAGAAGCCCGCCGCGGCTGCCAGGCAGATGAACACGCACACGGTCAGGCAGCGCAACAGCACCGATGCGGTGCTGGGCGGCGTGGACTGCGGCAGCAAGGGGCGGGGAATGCGGAACATGAACCGATGCTAGGGAGCCACGCCGAAGTGGCGGAATCAGTTGTTTCCTAAAAGCCGCTGCCGGGCTGCCCGCAGTGGCGCCGTGCGGGGCTTCCGTTCAGCAATGCATGAAAAAGCCCCCGCCGGAGCGGGGGCTTTGGGGAGCATGCTGCGGGCCGTCCTGCTTACAGTGCGCTGCCGCCGAACTTGTGGGTGTACTGCAGGTTGATGGTGCGGCCGACGCTGTCGAACCAGGACACGTCGTAGTACGGGTACGCGGTGTAGGTGGCGTCCTTCGGCGGCATCTTGTTGAACACGTTGACCACCGACAGCGACAGGCGCGAATGGTCGTCGAAGCGGTACTGCACCGAAGCGTTGTAGCGGTAGGTCGCCTTCACGTATGGGCTGTCACCGCTTTCCCAGTCGAACGACTGGTCGTAGTTGTCCGAGGTCGGCAGCTTGCCCAGGCGCGAACCGTAGACCGTGGCCGACCACGCGTCCTTCTCCCAGGTCACGCTCAGGCTGGTCTTGGTGCGCGGGATGTCGAATCCGCTGTTGACCGCGAACTGGTCCAGGGTCGGATCGCCAGGGTAGCGCTGGAAATCGTGCTTCTTCACCCAGGTGTGGGTGCCATTGAGGATGAAGTCGCCCATGCCGGTCTGCAGGCGGTAGCGCAGGCCGACGTCGATGCCGGAGGTGGACTCGCGGGCGACATTGATCGGGGCCACGCGCACGCCATACAGGCGGCCATCGCTGGTGCGGGTGATGCGGTCGAGCGCATCCACGCAGGTCGGCGAGCTGATGTCGGCAGTGCCGAGCCGGCAGTTCGCTTCGTTGGCCAGGATGGTGCGCACATCCATGTCCTGCACCTGCTTGCGCATGTCGATGTCGAACCAGTCCACCGACAGGTCCAGGCCGATCGCCGGCGACCAGACGAAGCCAGCGCTCCACGAGGTGCTGGTTTCCGGGTCGAGCTGGCGGTTGCCGGTGCGGCTGCGGATCAGGTTGCGCTCGTAGTCGGAGCAGTCGCTGGCGCCGTCGGCACGGCAGCTGTACAGGTCCTCGGCAGTGGTCTCGTCGTTGCCGGGGCCCGCGAACACGTAGTGCAGGTCCGGCGCGCGGAACGCCGTGCCATACGAACCACGTACCAGCAGGGTGTCGATCGGGCGCCATTCCAGGCCGCCGCTCCAGGTCGCCTTGCCGATGGTGTGGCCCGAATAGCGGTACTGGTCGTAACGGCCGGCCACGCTCAGGTTGATCGTCTCGTGCAGCGGCATGCGCAGCTCGGCGGCGGTCGCCCAGCGGTTGCGCGAGCCCTGGCCGTCCGAGTCCTTCCAGCTGTAGTAGTAGTACTGGGTGGCCAGCGGATCGGGATTGAGCGCGTAGGCCTGCTGGCCCACTTCCACGGTCGCGGCGAAACCGGCATCACCGCCCGGCAGGCCGAACAGCGCCGAGTTGGTCAGGGTGAACGCTGCGGTCTCGGTGCGCGACTTCGGCGAATAGGTGGTGCGTGCGGCAATCGAATCGTACTCGGCGCGGGTCAGCGGCCGGTACAGCCGCGACGGGTCCGCGTTGTAGATCGGGAAGCCATCATCATCCACACCCAGCTGCGGGCCCAGGAACAGGTCATTGGCCTTGGAGGCGATGATCTGCGCCCAGCTGATCCGCGACTGGTACTGCGAGTGGCTCAGCGCCGCTTCGTAGTCCCAGTTGCCGATCAGGTTGCCCTTGAAGCCGGTGGTCACGCTGAAGGTCTTCTGCGTGCTGCGTACCATCGCATTGCGCAGGCCGCCCATCTCCTCGGGCGAGAACTGGCGCTGCCAGAACTCGATCTCGCCGGTGGCCTGGTTGTTGAAATAGCCCGACTCATCGCCACTGGCATCCATCCGGCCCCACTTGGTGACATCGCGCATCAGCGACATCGTGTGGTAGCCCAGCTGCACGTCGGCAAACCACTGCTGGCCATTGTCGAAGTCGTAGCTCAGCGATGCGTAGCCGTTGGCTCCACGGCGCTTGCTGAGGATGGTGCCGTAGCCGATCGACGCGTCGCTGCCGCAGTAGTAACCGTACTTCGGACGGTAGGCGCGGTAGGTGCTGCCCTGGTTCTGCCCGGCCAGTGCGTCGCAGGTGGCGGCACCCGGGTCCAGGTAGTTGTCGTCGTAGTCGGTACGCAGGTAAGCGCGGCGCGCGATGCGCGAGCCCTCGGTGGGGCCGTCCTGGGTCGAATCCTGGATGTCGCGCTCATAGGCCCACAGCGGGGTCTGCGACTGCAGCTCGACGCTGTACACGGCGTTGAAGTTGCCGCGGCTGAAGCCGCTGGCCAGGCTCATGTCGAACGACTCGCCACCGCCTTCGCTGGTGGTGCCCATGCGCATGTCGATCGTGGTGCCGTCGGCCTTCTTCTTCAGGATGAAGTTGACCACGCCGGCGATCGCGTCCGAGCCGTAGATGGCCGAGGCGCTGCCGGTCAGCACTTCGATGCGCTCGATCATGCCCAGCGGGATGTTGGAGACGTCGGTGAAGTTGCTGCGGCCCTTGAACGGCATCGGGAAGTCGGCGATGCGGCGGCCGTTGACCAGTACCAGTGTGTGGTTCGGGCCCAGGCCGCGCAGGTCCACCTGCTGGGCGCCCGGCGAGAAGTCGGCGCCACTGGAGGACTGCTGGCTCTGCGTCTCACCGCCGTTCTGGGTCATCGCGCGCAGCACGTCCGGCACGGTGGTGAAGCCGCTGGAGCGGATCTGCTCGGCGCTGATCACCGTGATCGGGGCGGGGCCTTCCACCTGGGCGCGCGGAATGCGCGAACCGGTGACCTGCACCGCGTCCAGTTGTTGAACCGAAGAGGAAGCCGGAGCCTGGGCCGCCGCGGAAGCAGCCACGCCCATCAACGCCAGCTGGATCGACCACGCCATCGCCTTTCTACGCATGAGGAATTCTCGGAAATGAAGCCGGCCCGCAGAGGAGGGGCCATGTCCCCCATTCAGATTTCCGGAATGGGCGCGCGCATTTAACGCCTTTTTCATGTCCTTGACTACTGGGTCTCTATCTGGCAAAGAGTGAAAACGCTTGCAAGTCGATTTTGTTCAGGGAGATCAAGATGCGACGCCCCCACAGCCCCCTGCGCGGACGCTTCCTCTGGCTGGCACTGCTGGTTCTGGCGTGGCCCTTCGCGGCCCTTGCCGAGGATCTGCAGGGGCCTGGCTTTGCCTATTACGAAGTGGGTGACCTGGAGGCGCCGAGGCCCGGTCCGCGCGCACCGGCGATGATGCTGATGGGCGGTGGTGAATGGGTGCCCGAGGCCTTCCAGTGGTGGCTCCGGCAGGCCGGCAACGGCCGCGTGCTGATCCTGCGCGCTTCCGGTGGCGATGAGTTGCAGGAACGGCTCTATCGCGAGATCGGTGGGATCACCGCGGTGCAGACCCTGGTCTTCGACAGTCGCCGCGGCGCGGACGATCCCGCCGTGCTGCGCGTGGTTGCCGCAGCCGATGCCATCTTCATCGCCGGCGGTGACCAGTCACGCTACATCCGCTTCTGGAAGGGCACCGCGCTCAACCGCGCGCTCAACGCACATGTGCGTGCAGGCAAGCCGATTGCCGGTACCAGCGCCGGACTGGCGATCCTCGGTGGCTATGCCTACGGCGCGATGGATGGTGGCAGCATCACCTCGGCCGGAGCCCTGGCGGACCCGATGGGCAGCGCGGTGACCATGGACAGCGGCTTCCTGCAGATGCCCTACCTGCAGCGCGTAGTCACCGACACCCACTTCGACAAGCGCGACCGGCTCGGTCGCCTGATCGTGTTCGTGGCGCGCGCCGCACAGGACAGTGGCGACCCCGATATCGTCGGCATCGGGGTCGACGAGGACACCGCTCTCTGCGTCGAACCGGATGGCCAGGCCCAAGTCTACAGTGCCGACGGCGAAGGCAAGGTCTGGGTGGTCAGCCCCGGGCGTGATGCGGACCGCCTGGTCGAAGGAGAGCCGTTGCGCTTCCATGCGGTGCCGGTGACGGTGGTCGCCAGCGGCAGCCGCATGCGCCTGGACGATTTCCAGGCCGAGGCCGATTACCAGGCCGTGGCCGACGTCAGCGACGGCGAGATTGAGTTCACGCTTCGGTAGTGCCGGCCGCTGGCCGGCAACTTACCTTCCCTGATGCGCCCCTTGCCGGCCAGCGGCCGGCACTACCCTGCAATCCATTCCCTCGTTACTGCTGGAGACGTACCCGATGAAACTGCGCCTGGCGCTGTCCGCGCTGCTGTCCCTGCCGTTGCTCGCCCAGGCCGCACCGGCCACCTCGCCGCTGCTGGTCATCCATGGCGGCGCCGGCGTCGAGCGCAAGGACCTGTCACCGGCCGAAGAGAAGGCGGCACGTGAAGCGCTGCGGGCGGCGCTGCTGAAGGGGCATGCCGAACTGGCCGCGGGTCGCCCGGCGCTCGCTGCGGTCACCGCGGCGATCACCGTGCTGGAGGACGATCCGACCTTCAATGCCGGCAAGGGTGCGGTGTTCACCCACGACGGCCGCAACGAGCTGGATGCGGCGGTGATGGATGGCGCCACCCAGGCCGCGGGTGCGGTGGCCGGCGTGCAGCGGGTGCGCAACCCGATCCTGCTGGCGCAGACCGTGATGCAGAAATCCAGGCACGTGATGATGGTCGGGCAGGGCGCAGAGGCGTTCGCGGTGGAGCAGGGCATCACCTTGGTTGATCCGGCGTACTTCCGCACCGACAAGCGCTGGCAGCAGCTGCAGCGCGCGCTGAAGGAAGAGGCCAGCGGCCAGGCGCATGCCGACCTGGAGACCGCAAAGCACTTCGGTACCGTGGGTGCGGTCGCATTGGACGCGCAGGGACATCTCGCGGCGGGCACCTCCACCGGTGGCATGACCAACAAGCGGTATGGGCGTGTGGGTGATTCGCCGATCATCGGCGCCGGTACCTGGGCCGACGCACGCTGCGCGGTGTCTGGCACCGGCTGGGGCGAGTACTACATCCGTACTGCTGCCGCGCACGAGATCTGCGCACGCATGCGTTACCAGGGGCAGAGCCCGGAGCAGGCCGGCAAGGGCGTGATCAACGAGACGATCCCGCAGATGGGCGGCGATGGCGGTGCGATCGTGCTCGCCGCAGACGGAAAAATGGCCACGCCGTTCAACACCCAGGGCATGTATCGGGGCTGGATCGGCGCCGACGGTGTCCCTCATGTCGCAATTTTCGCCAGCGAGACCCTGCCGGTCCCCAGGCAATAACCTTGCGTATCAATGGGTTTGCGACAACGTGTGAAAAAGATGGAAAAAAGCGTTGACAGGCTCCCGTCCCATCAGCAGAATAAGCGGCTCACCACCACACACCGCAACGCTTCGGCGGCAACGGGATGGGGTGGTAAGGAGGGATACCCAAGCGGCCAACGGGGGCAGACTGTAAATCTGCTGGCTTACGCCTTCGGTGGTTCGAATCCACCTCCCTCCACCAGTTTCACGTTATGACATTCCCGGCGCGGGAGTAGTTCAATGGTAGAACCTCAGCCTTCCAAGCTGATGGTGCGGGTTCGATTCCCGTCTCCCGCTCCATTGAATGAACTTTGAATATTATCGAGTTCATGTCATAATGCAAAACTCGGCTCACGTAGCTCAGTCGGTAGAGCACTTCCTTGGTAAGGAAGAGGTCGAAGGTTCGATTCCTTTCGTGAGCACCATCTTAAGCATCACCTCTCAGACGAATTCGAGATAAGCAGCCATGGCCAAGGGTAAGTTCGAGCGCACCAAGCCGCACGTCAATGTCGGCACCATCGGTCACGTCGACCACGGCAAGACCACGCTGACCGCCGCACTGACCAAGATCGGTGCCGAGCGCTTCGGTGGCGAGTTCAAGGACTACTCCTCGATCGACGCCGCTCCGGAAGAAAAGGCTCGTGGCATCACGATCTCGACCGCGCACGTCGAATACGAATCCCCGGTCCGTCACTACGCCCACGTCGATTGCCCGGGCCACGCTGACTACGTCAAGAACATGATCACCGGTGCCGCCCAGATGGACGGCGCGATCCTGGTGTGCTCGGCCGCTGACGGCCCGATGCCGCAGACCCGCGAGCACATCCTGCTGTCGCGTCAGGTCGGCGTGCCGTACATCGTCGTGTTCCTGAACAAGGCCGACATGGTTGACGACGCCGAGCTGCTCGAGCTGGTCGAGATGGAAGTGCGCGAGCTGCTGAGCAAGTACGACTTCCCGGGCGACGACACCCCGATCATCGCTGGTTCGGCCCGTCTGGCGCTGGAAGGCGACCAGAGCGACATCGGCGTGCCGGCCATCCTGAAGCTGGTCGACGCCCTGGACAGCTGGATCCCGGAGCCGGAGCGTGCGATCGACAAGCCGTTCCTGATGCCGGTGGAAGACGTGTTCTCGATCTCGGGCCGCGGCACCGTGGTGACCGGTCGTATCGAGCGCGGCGTGATCAAGGTTGGCGACGAAATCGAAATCGTCGGTATCCGTCCGGTGCAGAAGACCACCGTGACCGGCGTTGAAATGTTCCGCAAGCTGCTGGACCAGGGTCAGGCAGGCGACAACGCTGGCCTGCTGCTGCGCGGCACCAAGCGTGACGACGTCGAGCGTGGCCAGGTCCTGGCCAAGCCGGGTTCGATCAAGCCGCACACCAAGTTCGAAGGTGAAGTCTACGTGCTGTCGAAGGACGAGGGCGGCCGTCACACCCCGTTCTTCAATGGCTACCGTCCGCAGTTCTACTTCCGCACCACCGACATCACCGGCGCAGCTGCTCTGCCGGAAGGCGTCGAAATGGTGATGCCGGGTGACAACGTCAAGATGGTCGTCACCCTGATCAACCCGGTGGCAATGGACGAAGGCCTGCGCTTCGCCATCCGCGAAGGCGGCCGTACCGTCGGCGCCGGCGTGGTCTCGAAGATCATCGAGTAAGCCTGCAGTACCGGTGGTTGCATAGCGCCGCCGGTTACGCGAATGGCGGGCCGGGAACCTCGGTCCGCCTTCGCCGTCTAAGGGAAGGCAAGTTTCAAAACGTACGCCAGTAGCTCAATTGGCAGAGCAGCGGTCTCCAAAACCGCAGGTTGGGGGTTCGAGTCCCTCCTGGCGTGCCATCTGCCCACCTTATCCAGCGGCCTGGGCCGCTAAAGCAGACACAGCCTGATGAATAGCAAGATCGAACACTCCAAGGACAACTCCGCCAACGGTGGGGATATCGTCAAGTATGTCGCCGCATCGCTGCTGGTGCTGGCCGGTCTGTTCGTCTGGTTCTGGTTCTCCGCCGACTCCGGTCGCGCCACCCAGCTGGGTGCGTGGGCGGGTCAGCTGCGTGCGTTGGCGGTCGTAGTCGGTCTGGTTGGCGGTATCGGCGTGTTCATGCTGACCGGCAAGGGGCGCGACACCCGCGAATTCCTCTCCGAGTCGCGCTTCGAACTGCGCAAGGTGGTCTGGCCGACGCGCCAGGAAGCCATCCGCATGACCTGGGTCGTGATGGTGGTGGTGACCATTCTCAGTCTGTTGCTGGGTGGGTTCGATTACGTCATTCAGTGGCTGGTTCAGTTGTTCCTGAGCCGCTAAGGAGAATTGCATGAAGCGTTGGTACGTCGTTCACGCCTATTCGGGCTTCGAGAAGTCGGTGGCGCAGGCTCTGCGCGATCGCATCGTCCGTGACGGCATGGAAGAGCGCTTCGGCGATGTCCTGGTCCCGACCGAAGAAGTGGTCGAGATGCGCGCTGGCCAGAAGCGCCGTTCCGAGCGCAAGTTCTTCCCGGGTTACGTGCTGGTCCAGATCGAGACCCACGAAGAAGCCGGTATTCCGCGCATCGACAACGAAAGCTGGCACCTGGTCAAGGAAACCCCGCGCGTGATGGGCTTCATCGGCGGCACCGCCGACCGTCCGCTGCCGATCGCCGATTCCGAAGCCGAGGCCATCCTGAACCGCGTTCAGGAAGGTGTCGAGAAGCCGCGCCCGAAGGTGCTGTTCGAGCCGGGCCAGATGGTCCGCGTCACCGACGGCCCGTTCAACGATTTCAATGGCGTCGTCGAAGAGGTCAACTACGAGAAGAGCCGTCTGCGCGTCTCGGTGCTGATCTTTGGTCGTGCCACCCCGGTCGAACTCGAGTTCGGCCAGGTCGAAAAGGCCGTCTGATCCAGCTGTAGAGTCGAGCCATGCTCGACTCCGGGGTCTGGATGGTGTGGCAGTCGAGCATGGCTCGACTCTGCAAAGGGAACCGGGCCTTGCCCGGTTTCTTCCGTTTACGTGCCGCTTCAGGCATGTGAAGAAAAAACCTGATATAGTGCGCGGCTCCCCGCTGGGAAGCCAGCAGGACGAGGCCGCCGCAAGGTGGCCTTCAGCATGATTTCAAAACGCGATGCCGGGACGCGTGATTCCCGGTCCGATGGGGAGCCTGTTGTCGAAAGGCGCTAGCACCCGGAGAGCATACTCATGGCAAAGAAAGTTGTCGGTTACATCAAGCTGCAGGTGAAGGCCGGTCAGGCCAACCCCTCGCCGCCGGTCGGTCCTGCGCTGGGTCAGCGCGGTCTGAACATCATGGAATTCTGCAAGGCGTTCAACGCTGCCACGCAGAAGCTCGAGCCGGGCCTGCCGGTTCCGGTGATCATCACGGCCTACTCGGACCGTACGTTCACCTTCATCACCAAGAGCACCCCGGCCACCACCCTGCTGAAGAAGGCCGCTGGCATCTCGTCGGGCTCCAAGCGCCCGAACACCGAGAAGGTCGGCAAGGTCACCCGTAAGCAGCTGGAAGAGATCGCCAAGGCGAAGGAACCGGATCTGACTGCCGCCGATCTGGACGCCGCCGTGCGTACCATCGCTGGCTCTGCCCGTTCCATGGGCCTCGTGGTGGAGGGTTAATAAGATGGCACAGACCAAGCGTGAGAAGGCCATCAAGGCCGCCGTCGTTCCGGGCAAGGCATACGCCTTCGAGGACGCGATCAACATCCTGAAGAGCGCCACCAAGGCCAAGTTCGTCGAGTCGATCGACGTCGCTGTGCGCCTGGGCGTCGATGCGAAGAAGTCCGACCAGCAGGTCCGTGGCTCCACCGTGCTGCCGGCCGGTACCGGCAAGTCGGTCCGCGTCGCCGTGTTCGCTCCGGCCGGTGCCAAGGCTGATGAAGCCCTGGCCGCTGGCGCCGAAGCCGTCGGTATGGATGACCTGGCCGAGAAGATGCAGGCCGGCGATCTGAACTACGACGTCGTCATCGCGACCCCGGACGCCATGCGCGTCGTCGGTAAGCTGGGCACCGTGCTGGGCCCGCGCGGCCTGATGCCGAACCCGAAGGTCGGCACCGTTTCCCCGAACCCGGGTGAAGCCGTGAAGAACGCCAAGTCGGGTCAGGTCCGTTACCGCACCGACAAGGCCGGCATCATCCACTGCACCATCGGCAAGGCCGACTTCGCCGAAGACGCGCTGAAGTCCAACCTGACCGCGCTGCTGCTGGACCTGATCAAGGCCAAGCCGGCCACCTCGAAGGGCACCTACCTGCAGAAGGTTTCGGTCAGCTCGACGATGGGCCCGGGCGTCACCGTCGACCAGTCGTCGCTGACCCTGAAGTAATTGTTTGAAGCGGTCACGGTGCCCCTGGTGCCGTGACCGTGACATTTGAAGGCATCGCTGGCAGTGCATCGCCCGCGGTAGCCGTCAAAGACCGCAGGCGCGGTCGTGGCACTACCGGCGACGGGCACGGAAGCTCGATCTGGCAAGGAGTCGCCGCCGGAGCAGTCACGAACGCTTAATCGATTCCCCGGAATCAACCTGCGTAGATGGTGCCCTTCTGGAGTTTTTCTGGTTCACGCATGTCTGGGATTTCCCTGATTGCCTCCAGGTCTGGAACGGCCCACCCCCCGGAACATCATCCCGATGTTCCCGGCGTCCAGGACGGATGCCGCACAGGACCGCACACGGCAGGAGCCGTAAGCGGAGTTCAATAGGAGGAGTGCAATGGCTCTCAATCTGTCCCAGAAGCAAGAAGTAGTCGCCGAGCTGGCAGACGTCGCCGCCAAGGCCCACTCCTTGATCGCAGCCGAATACGCTGGCACCACGGTCGCCCAGATGACCGCGATGCGCAAGCAGGCTCGTGAAACCGGTGTTTTCTTGAAGGTTGTCAAGAACACCCTGGCTTCGCGCGCCGTTGAAGGCACCGAGTTCGCAGTCGCCCAGGACCAGATGGTTGGTCCGCTGCTGTACGCGTTCTCGCTCGAGGAGCCCGGCGCTGCCGGTCGCCTGATCAAGGAAGCCGCCAAGGGCAACGACAAGCTGAAGGCTAAGGTCGTCGCCATCGGTGGCGAAGTGTTCCCGGCAAGCCACGTCGACGTGCTGGCCTCGCTGCCGACCCGCGACCAGGCCCTGGCCATGCTGGCCCGCGTCCTGACCGAGCCGGTCACGATGTTTGCCCGCGCCATCAAGGCCGTTGGCGAGAAGCAGGGTGGTGGCGATGTCGCCGCCGACGCTGCCGAATCGGCCGCCGAGACCGCCTGAGTTTCGACTTACCGTGGTTCCTGACGGAACCTCAACCCAGAAAATCATCCAAAGGTATTAATCATGTCCCTTACCAACGAACAGATCGTCGACGCCATCGCCGAGAAGTCCCTGATGGAAGTGATGGAGCTGGTCAAGGCCATCGAAGAGAAGTTCGGCGTCTCCGCCGCTGCTCCGGTTGCCGTGGCTGCTGCCGCTGGCCCGGCCGCTGCTGTTGAAGAGCAGACCGAGTTCACCGTCACCCTGAAGTCGGCCGGCGACAAGAAGGTCGAAGTCATCAAGGCCGTCCGCGCCATCACCGGCCTGGGCCTGAAGGAAGCGAAGGACCTGGCCGAAGCCGGTGGCGTCCTGAAGGAAGGCGCTTCGAAGGAAGACGCCGAGAAGATGAAGAAGGACCTGGAAGCTGCTGGCGCGACTGTCGAAGTCAAGTAAGCAGTTACCTTGCATCGTCACCGATTCACGGCGATGCAGCCAAGGCTGGGGGCGTAAGCCCCCGGCCTTTGGTCGTTGTTGCGGTGTTGTGAATCCACGCCATGCGTGGATGTAATCGGTAGATCCACGCCATGCGTGGATGCAAGAAGCAGCAAAAAGCCCAACACGGGCTGCAGTCAAACCCCGGCCGGCCAGCGCAGCGCGCGGCAGCAGGGGCGTGGTAGCAGACGAGTTGGCAGTTGGAAGTAGCGGGAGAAGGCGTGCTGGTGCCGGCAATACCAGCGACTTCCAACTGACAATTTCAAGTTTCCTTCTGGGTCGTGGACGCACGGCCCGCACAACAAGGTGGAAGACCTCATGACGTCCTATTCGTTCACCGAAAAAAAGCGTATCCGCAAGGATTTCGGCAAGCAGCGTTCGATTCTCGAAGTGCCGTTCCTGCTCGCCATCCAGGTGGATTCCTACCGTGAATTCCTGCAGGAAAACGTCGATCCGGCCAAGCGCACGGACCACGGCCTGCACGCTGCGCTGAAGTCGGTCTTCCCGATCGCCAGCTACAGCGGCAACGCTGCCCTGGAATACGTCGGCTACAAGCTGGGCGAACCGGTCTTCGACGAGCGCGAGTGCCGCCAGCGTGGCATGAGCTACGGCGCCCCGCTGCGCGTGACCGTGCGCCTGGTGATCTACGACCGTGAGTCGTCGACCAAGGCCATCAAGTACGTGAAGGAGCAGGAGGTCTATCTGGGCGAAATCCCGCTGATGACCGAGAACGGCACCTTCATCGTCAACGGCACCGAGCGCGTCATCGTCTCGCAGCTGCACCGCTCGCCGGGCGTGTTCTTCGACCACGACCGTGGCAAGACCCACAGCTCGGGCAAGCTGCTGTACAGCGCCCGCATCATTCCTTACCGCGGCTCCTGGCTGGACTTCGAGTTCGACCCGAAGGACGCGCTGTTCACCCGTATCGACCGTCGCCGCAAGCTGCCGGTGTCGATCCTGCTGCGCGCGCTCGGCTACAGCAACGAAGAGATGCTGGCCGAGTTCTTCGAGATCAACACCTTCCACATCAACCCGGATGAAGGCGTCCAGCTGGAGCTGGTGCCGGAGCGCCTGCGTGGCGAAACCCTGGGCTTCGACCTCGCCGACGGCGACAAGGTCATCGTGGAAGCCGGCAAGCGCATCACCGCGCGCCACATCAAGCAGCTGGAAGCCTCGGGCATCGCCGCCCTGGCCGTGCCGGACGACTACATCGTCGGCCGCATCCTGTCGCACGACGTGGTTGACGCCTCGACCGGCGAACTGCTGGCCCAGGCCAATGACGAGATCACCGACGAGCAGCTGCAGGCCTTCCGCAAGGCCGGTGTGGATGCCGTGGGCACCCTGTGGGTGAACGATCTGGATCGTGGCCCGTACCTGTCCAACACCCTGCGCATCGACCCGACCAAGACCCAGCTGGAAGCCCTGGTCGAGATCTACCGCATGATGCGTCCGGGCGAGCCGCCGACCAAGGACGCTGCGCAGAACCTGTTCCACAACCTGTTCTTCACCTTCGAGCGCTACGACCTGTCCGCGGTCGGCCGCATGAAGTTCAACCGTCGCGTGGGCCGCAAGGAAACCACCGGCGAAGCCGTGCTGTACGACAGCAAGTACTTCGGTGAGCGCAACGACGAAGAGTCCAAGCGCCTGGTCGCCGCCCACGGCGACAGCTCCGACATCCTGGACGTGATCAAGGTCCTGACCGAGATCCGCAACGGTCGCGGCGTGGTCGACGATATCGACCACCTGGGCAACCGTCGCGTGCGTTCGGTCGGCGAAATGGCCGAAAACGTGTTCCGCGTCGGCCTGGTCCGCGTCGAGCGCGCGGTCAAGGAGCGCCTGTCGATGGCCGAGTCCGAAGGCCTGACCCCGCAGGAGCTGATCAACGCCAAGCCGGTTGCCGCTGCCATCAAGGAGTTCTTCGGCTCCTCGCAGCTGTCGCAGTTCATGGACCAGAACAACCCGCTGTCGGAAGTGACCCACAAGCGTCGCGTCTCGGCCCTGGGCCCGGGCGGTCTGACCCGTGAGCGCGCCGGCTTCGAAGTGCGCGACGTGCACCCGACCCATTACGGCCGCGTCTGCACCATCGAGACCCCGGAAGGCCCGAACATCGGCCTGATCAACTCGCTGGCCGTGTACGCCCGCACCAACCAGTACGGTTTCCTCGAGACCCCGTACCGCAAGGTCGTGGACGGCAAGGTCTATGACGAAGTCGAGTTCCTGTCGGCCATCGAAGAAAACGAGTACGTCATTGCGCAGGCCAACGCGCTGACCGACGCCAAGGGCACCCTGACCGAGCAGTTCGTTCCGTGCCGCTTCCAGGGCGAATCGCTGCTGAAGCCGCCGGCGGAAGTCCACTTCATGGACGTCTCGCCGATGCAGACCGTGTCGATCGCGGCCGCGCTGGTTCCGTTCCTGGAGCACGATGACGCGAACCGCGCACTGATGGGCGCCAACATGCAGCGTCAGGCCGTGCCGACCCTGCGTGCGCAGAAGCCGCTGGTCGGTACCGGCATCGAGCGCGCCGTGGCACGTGACTCCGGCGTGACCGTGAACGCCCGTCGTGGTGGCGAGATCGTGCAGATCGACGCGGCCCGCATCGTGGTCAAGGTCAACGAGGAAGAGATCGTTGGCGCCACCGACGCAGGCGTGGACATCTACAACCTGGTCAAGTACACCCGGTCGAACCAGAACACCTGCATCAACCAGCGTCCGCTGGTCCAGGTGGGTGACGTCATCGCCCGCGGCGACGTGTTGGCCGACGGTCCGTCCACCGACATCGGCGAACTGGCCCTGGGCCAGAACATGCTGATCGCGTTCATGCCGTGGAACGGCTACAACTTCGAAGACTCCATCCTGCTCTCCGAGCGCGTGGTGGAAGAGGATCGTTACACCACGATCCACATCGAAGAGCTGACCTGCGTCGCGCGTGACACCAAGCTGGGGCCGGAGGAAATCTCCGCCGACATCCCGAACGTCTCCGAGCAGGCGCTGAACCGCCTGGACGAGAGCGGCGTGGTGTACATCGGTGCCGAAGTCCGCGCCGGCGACATCATGGTCGGCAAGGTCACCCCGAAGGGCGAAAGCCAGCTGACCCCGGAAGAGAAGCTGCTGCGCGCGATCTTCGGCGAGAAGGCTTCGGACGTGAAGGACAGCTCGCTGCGCGTTCCGCCGGGCATGGACGGCACCGTCATCGACGTGCAGGTCTTCACCCGCGACGGCATCGAGAAGGACAAGCGCGCCCGCCAGATCGAAGAGTCTGAAATCAAGCGCGTCAAGAAGGACTTCGACGACCAGTTCCGCATCCTGGAAGCGGCCATCTACATGCGTCTGCGTTCGCAGATCGTGGGCAAGGTGGTCAACGGTGGCGCTGGCCTGAAGAAGGGTGATGTGATCACCGACGCCTTCCTGGACGGCCTGAAGAAGGCTGACTGGTTCGCCCTGCGCATGAAGGATGAGGACGCTTCGGAAGCCATCGAGCGCGCGCAGAAGCAGATCCAGGCGCACGAGAAGGAATTCGAGCGTCGCTTCGCCGACAAGCGCGGCAAGATCACCGCCGGCGACGACCTCGCCCCGGGCGTGCTGAAGATGGTCAAGGTGTTCCTGGCCGTGAAGCGCCGCATCCAGCCGGGCGACAAGATGGCAGGCCGCCACGGCAACAAGGGTGTGGTGTCCAACGTGGTGCCGGTCGAGGACATGCCGTACATGGCCTCGGGCGAAACCGTGGACATCGTGCTGAACCCGCTGGGCGTGCCGTCGCGTATGAACATCGGCCAGATCCTGGAAGTGCACCTGGGCTGGGCGGCCAAGGGTCTGGGTCGCAAGATCCAGGCGATGATGGAAGCCCAGGCCGCCGTTGCCGACCTGCGCAAGTTCCTGGACGACATCTACAACCACGACGACACCAACGTGGCCAACCGTGTCGACCTGTCGCAGTTCAGCGACGAGGAACTGCTGCGCCTGGCCCGTAACCTCACCGACGGCGTGCCGATGGCCACCCCGGTGTTCGACGGCGCCACCGAAGCGGAAATCAAGCGCATGCTGGAACTGGCCGACCTGCCGAGCAGTGGCCAGACCCAGCTGTACGACGGCCGCACCGGTGAAGCGTTCGATCGCCACACCACCGTGGGTTACATGCACTACCTGAAGCTGAACCACCTGGTCGACGACAAGATGCACGCCCGTTCGACCGGTCCGTACTCGCTCGTTACCCAGCAGCCGCTGGGCGGCAAGGCGCAGTTCGGCGGCCAGCGCTTCGGTGAAATGGAAGTCTGGGCGCTGGAAGCCTACGGCGCGGCCTACACCCTGCAGGAAATGCTGACGGTGAAGTCCGATGACGTGCAGGGCCGCAACCAGATGTACAAGAACATCGTCGACGGTGAGCACGAGATGGTCGCGGGCATGCCGGAATCCTTCAACGTGCTCGTGAAGGAAATCCGCTCGCTGGCCATCAACATGGAACTGGAAGACAACTGATCCATGCCGGCGCGGCGGCCTCCACCGCCGCGCCGCTGGCAGTCAACTGAAAGCCCATCGACACAGCATTCCTCCTTCTGGAGAACACCATGAAAGACCTGCTCAACCTCTTCAACCAGCAGCGCCAGACGCTGGACTTCGACGCGATCAAGATCGCGCTGGCCTCGCCGGACCTGATCCGTTCGTGGTCCTTCGGCGAAGTGAAGAAGCCGGAAACCATCAACTACCGTACCTTCAAGCCGGAACGCGACGGCCTGTTCTGCGCCGCCATCTTCGGCCCGGTGAAGGACTACGAGTGCCTGTGCGGCAAGTACAAGCGCATGAAGCACCGCGGCGTGGTCTGCGAAAAGTGCGGCACCGAAGTGACCCTGGCCAAGGTGCGCCGCGAGCGCATGGGCCACATCGACCTGGCCTCGCCGGTCGCGCACATCTGGTTCCTGAAGTCGCTGCCGTCGCGCATCGGCCTGATGCTGGACATGACCCTGCGCGACATCGAGCGCGTGCTGTACTTCGAAGCCTACGTGGTGACCGAGCCGGGCCTGACCGCCCTGGAGCGCCGCCAGCTGCTGACCGAAGAACAGTACCTGCAGGCCCGCCAGGAGCACGGTGACGACTTTGACGCCGCCATGGGCGCCGAGGCCGTGTACGAACTGCTGCGCACGATCGACCTGCAGTCGGAAATGACCCGCCTGCGCGAGGAAATCGCCGCTACCGGTTCGGAAACCAAGCTGAAGCGACTGACCAAGCGCATCAAGCTGATCGAAGCGTTCCTGGAATCGGGCAACCGTCCGGAATGGATGGTCATGACCGTGCTGCCGGTGCTGCCGCCGGACCTGCGTCCGCTGGTCCCGCTGGATGGCGGCCGCTTCGCGACCTCCGACCTGAACGACCTGTACCGCCGCGTCATCAACCGCAATAACCGCCTGCGCCGCCTGCTCGAACTGAGCGCGCCGGACATCATCGTGCGCAATGAAAAGCGCATGCTGCAGGAATCGGTCGATGCGCTGCTGGACAACGGCCGTCGTGGCCGTGCCATCACCGGCACCAACAAGCGCCCGCTGAAGTCGCTGGCCGACATGATCAAGGGCAAGCAGGGTCGCTTCCGCCAGAACCTGCTCGGCAAGCGCGTCGACTACTCCGGCCGTTCGGTCATCGTGGTCGGCCCGTACCTGCGCCTGCACCAGTGCGGCCTGCCGAAGAAGATGGCGCTCGAGCTGTTCAAGCCGTTCGTCTTCGCCAAGCTGCAGCGTCGTGGCCTGGCCACCACCATCAAGGCCGCCAAGAAGCTGGTCGAGCGCGAAGAAGCCGAAGTCTGGGACATCCTGGAAGAGGTCATCCGCGAGCATCCGGTGATGCTGAACCGTGCGCCGACCCTGCACCGTCTGGGTATCCAGGCGTTCGAGCCGGTGCTGATCGAAGGCAAGGCCATCCAGCTGCACCCGCTGGTCTGCACCGCGTTCAACGCCGACTTCGACGGTGACCAGATGGCCGTCCACGTGCCGCTCTCGCTGGAAGCCCAGCTGGAAGCGCGTGCGCTGATGATGTCGACCAACAACATCCTGTCGCCGGCCAACGGCGAGCCGATCATCGTGCCGTCGCAGGACGTCGTGCTGGGTCTGTACTACATGACCCGCTCGCTGGAAAACAAGAAGGGCGAGGGCATGGCCTTCGCCAACATCGCCGAAGTCAAGCGCGCCTACGACAACCGCGTGGTGGAACTGCACGCCAAGGTCAAGGTCCGCATCACCGAGGTGGTGACCGACGAAGATGGCAACAAGCAGAACAAGACCTCGATCGTGGACACCACGATCGGTCGCGCCCTGCTGGCTGAAATCCTGCCGGAAGGCCTGCCGTTCGCGCTGGCCAACACCGAGCTGACCAAGAAGAACATCAGCCGCCTGATCAACTCCAGCTACCGCCAGCTGGGTCTGAAGGACACGGTCGTGTTCGCCGACAAGCTGATGTACACCGGCTTCGCCTACGCGACCCGCGCCGGCGTCTCGATCGGCATCGACGACATGCTGATCCCGGACGAGAAGAAGGGCATCCTCACCGAGGCCGAAGCCGAAGTGCTGGAAATCCAGGAGCAGTACCAGTCGGGCCTGGTCACCGCCGGCGAGCGCTACAACAAGGTGGTCGACATCTGGTCGCGCACCAACGAGCGCATCGCCAAGGCGATGATGGACACCATCGGTACCGAGAAGGTGGTCAATGCCAAGGGTGAGACCATCGACCAGAAGTCGATGAACTCGCTGTACATCATGGCCGACTCCGGTGCGCGTGGTTCGCAGGCGCAGATCCGCCAGCTGGCCGGTATGCGTGGCCTGATGGCGCGTCCGGACGGCTCGATCATCGAGACGCCCATCAAGGCGAACTTCCGCGAAGGCCTGAACGTGCAGGAGTACTTCAACTCCACCCACGGTGCCCGTAAGGGTCTGGCCGATACCGCGCTGAAGACCGCGAACTCGGGTTACCTGACCCGTCGTCTGGTCGACGTCGCGCAGGACGTGGTGATCACCGAGGTGGATTGCGGTACCACCGAAGGCCTGATCATGACCCCGATCGTGGAAGGCGGCGACGTGGTCGAGCCGCTGAAGGATCGCGTGCTGGGTCGCGTGGTTGCCGAGGACGTGTTCCTGCCGGGCAACGACGAAGATCCGATCGTCACCCGCAACACCCTGCTGGACGAAGCCTGGGTTGCCAAGCTGGAAGATGCCGGCGTGCAGACCATCAAGGTCCGCTCGACCATCTCCTGCGAATCGGCCTTCGGTGTCTGCTCGCGCTGCTACGGCCGCGATCTGGCCCGCGGCCACCTGGTCAACATCGGTGAAGCGGTCGGCGTCATCGCCGCTCAGTCGATCGGTGAACCGGGTACCCAGCTGACCATGCGTACGTTCCACATCGGTGGTGCGGCGTCGCGAGCTGCTGCGGTCGACAACATCACCGTCAAGACCACCGGCTCGGTCAAGTTCAGCAACCTCAAGTCCGTCGAGCACGCCAATGGCTCGCTGGTGGCAGTGTCGCGCTCGGGCGAAATCTCGGTGCTCGATGCCCACGGCCGTGAGCGTGAGCGTTACAAGCTGCCGTACGGTGCGACCATCACGTCCAAGGACGGTGATGCGATCAAGGCTGGCCAGACCGTGGCCAACTGGGATCCGCATAACCACCCGATCGTGTCGGAAGTGGCCGGCTTCATCCGCTTCATCGACTTCGTCGACGGCATCACCGTCATCGAGAAGACCGACGAGCTGACCGGCCTGGCGTCGCGCGAAATCACCGATCCGAAGCGTCGTGGTACCCAGGCCAAGGACCTGCGCCCGATCGTGCGCATCGTCGACGCCAAGGGCAACGACCTGTCGATCCCAGGCACCGACCTGCCGGCGCAGTACCTGCTGCCGCCGCGCTCGATCGTCAACCTGCAGGACGGCGCTGCCGTCGGCGTGGGTGACGTGGTCGCCAAGATCCCGCAGGAAGCGTCGAAGACCCGCGACATCACCGGTGGTCTGCCGCGCGTGGCCGACCTGTTCGAAGCGCGCAAGCCGAAGGATCCGGCGGTGCTGGCCGAGCGTTCGGGCATCATCAGCTTCGGCAAGGACACCAAGGGCAAGCAGCGCCTGATCATCAAGGACACCGATGGTTCGGAGCACGAAGAGCTGATCCCGAAGTACCGCCAGGTCATCGTGTTCGAAGGCGAGCATGTCACCAAGGGTGAAACCATCGTGGACGGCGAGCCGAGCCCGCAGGACATCCTGCGCCTGCTGGGTGTCGAACCGCTGGCTGCCTACCTGGTGAAGGAAATCCAGGACGTGTACCGCCTGCAGGGCGTGAAGATCAACGACAAGCACATCGAGGTGATCACCCGCCAGATGCTGCGCAAGGTCGAGATCACCGACCAGGGCAGCAGCAAGTTCCTGAACGGCGAACAGGTGGAGCGCCAGCGCGTTATCGAGGAGAATGCCCGCCTTGCAGCCCGCAATGAGCTGCCGGCGCACTTCGATCCGGTGCTGCTGGGTATCACCAAGGCCTCGCTGGCGACCGAATCGTTCATCTCGGCCGCGTCGTTCCAGGAAACCACCCGCGTGCTGACCGAAGCGGCCGTCCGCGGCACCTCGGACAACCTGCGTGGCCTGAAGGAAAACGTCATCGTGGGTCGCCTGATTCCGGCCGGTACCGGCCTGGCGTACCACAGCAACCGCCGTCGCGGCGCTTCCGGTCTCACCGAGTCGGAAATGCAGACCCTGGCCGGCACCCCGGCTGCGGTCGAGGCACCGGTGGTTGAAGCCGAAGCTGAACAGGCCTCGGAAGACTGATGCACCGGTCCGGCCCCAGGGCCGGACCACCCGGGCGGGTAGAGTCGACTGCTATCGAGAGTCGACTAACAGTCGACTCTACCGGGCAGGGCAGGGTGGACCGCTCGCGGTTCACCCCGCCAACCTGAACGGGGTACATGGAGGCCCCCCAGTAACGTTCCGGGATCAGGAACGGGCTTGACAGGAGGCGTTTGACTGCTTTCCTGGCAGGTTGCTACAATCGTCTGTCTCAGCAGGCCAGAATTTTGGCCTGCTTTAACATTTCCGCATCTCTGGCCGGATTTTCCGGCCACCAATCAGAAGAACCTACTGATGGCGACGATCAACCAGCTGGTCCGCAAGCCGCGGCAAGCGACCACCTACAAGAGTGCCTCGCCGGCGCTCGACAAGTGCCCGCAGCGCCGTGGCGTCTGCACCCGTGTCTACACCACCACTCCGAAGAAGCCGAACTCGGCTCTGCGCAAGGTTGCCAAGGTCCGCCTGACCAACCAGGAAGAAGTGATTTCCTACATCGGTGGTGAAGGCCACAACCTGCAGGAGCACTCCGTGGTCCTGATCCGCGGCGGTCGCGTCAAGGACCTGCCGGGTGTGCGTTACCACACCGTTCGTGGCTCGCTCGACGCCGCCGGCGTTGCCAAGCGTCGCCAGGCCCGTTCCAAGTACGGCGCCAAGCGTCCGAAGGCATAAGGAGAGAGCACTATGTCGCGTAAGGGTAATACTCCGCAGCGTTCCGTCCTGCCCGATCCGAAGCACGGAAGCGAAACCATCGCCCGCTTCATCAACATGGTCATGCAGAGCGGCAAGAAGTCCGTCGCCGAGAAGATCGTGTACGGCGCCATGGACGTGATCACCGAGAAGAACAGCAGCGCCAACGCCATTGAACTGGTGCAGAAGGCTCTGGACAACGTCGCTCCGGCGGTCGAAGTCAAGTCGCGCCGCGTCGGTGGTGCCACCTACCAGGTGCCGGTCGAAGTGCGTTCGTCGCGCAAGATGGCCCTGGCCATGCGCTGGCTGATCGACTCCGCGCGCAAGCGTGGTGAGAACACCATGCCGAAGAAGCTGGCTGCTGAACTGATCGACGCCTCGGAAAATCGTGGCGGCGCCATCAAGAAGCGCGAAGAAACCCACCGCATGGCCGAAGCCAACAAGGCATTCGCCCACTACCGCTGGTGAGTTTGACGGCCTTGTAAAACAGGCAGGGCAGCACCACTTCGGTGCGTGCTGCCTCGCGGTCCCAGAAGGACTGCGCCAATCCGAAGGCCGCCGAAAGGCGGCGTTCGGCCATCCGAAATCCAAGAAATCTGAGAGGCTCCCGTGGCCCGTTCCACTCCCATCGAGCGTTACCGTAACTTCGGCATCATGGCTCACATCGATGCCGGCAAGACCACCACGTCCGAGCGCATCCTGTTCTACACCGGCAAGAGCCACAAGATCGGTGAAGTGCATGACGGCGCCGCCACCATGGACTGGATGGAGCAGGAGCAGGAGCGTGGCATCACGATCCAGTCCGCTGCCACCACCGCGTTCTGGAAGGGCATGGACAAGTCCCTGCCGGAGCACCGCTTCAACATCATCGACACCCCCGGGCACGTCGACTTCACCATCGAAGTGGAGCGCTCGCTGCGCGTGCTCGACGGTGCCGTCTTCGTCCTGTGCGCCGTCGGTGGCGTGCAGCCGCAGTCGGAAACCGTGTGGCGCCAGGCCAACAAGTACCACGTGCCGCGCATCGCGTTCGTCAACAAGATGGACCGCACCGGTGCCAACTTCCAGAAGGTCGTCGGCCAGCTGAAGGCCAAGCTGGGCGCGGTTGCCGTGCCGATGCAGCTGCCGATCGGCGCTGAAGACAACTTCAAGGGCGTCGTCGACCTGCTGAAGATGAAGGCCATCCACTGGGATGAGGCTTCGCAGGGCATGAAGTTCGAGTACAGCGACATCCCGGCCGATCTGCAGGCGGCTGCGGAAGAGGCTCGCCAGTTCATGGTCGAGACCGCTGCCGAAGCCAGCGAAGAGCTGATGGAAAAGTACCTGGGCGGCGAAGAGCTGGCCGAGGCCGAAATCATCAACGCGCTGCGTACCCGCACCCTGGCCACCGAGATCGTGCCGATGTACTGCGGCTCGGCCTTCAAGAACAAGGGCGTGCAGGCCATGCTGGACGGCGTGATCCAGCTGCTGCCGTCGCCGGTCGACGTGCCGGACGTGAAGGGCGTGGACGTTGACGACGACACCGTCGAAATGACCCGCAAGTCGGACGACAAGGCGCCGTTCTCGTCGCTGGCCTTCAAGATCATCACCGACCCGTTCGTCGGCGCGCTGACCTTCTTCCGTGTCTACTCGGGCACCCTGAACGGTGGCGACACCGTGCTGAACTCGGTGAAGGGCAAGAAGGAGCGCATCGGCCGCATCCTGCAGATGCACTCGAACAACCGCGAGGAAATCAAGGAAGTTCTGGCGGGTGACATCGCTGCTGCCGTGGGCCTGAAGGACACCACCACCGGTGACACCCTGTGCGCCGTGGATGCGCCGATCATCCTGGAGCGCATGACGTTCCCGGAGCCGGTGATCTCGATGGCCGTCGAGCCGAAGACCAAGTCGGACCAGGAAAAGATGGGTCTGGCGCTGGGTCGCCTGGCGCAGGAAGATCCGTCGTTCCGCGTCAAGACCGACGAAGAATCCGGCCAGACCATCATCTCGGGCATGGGCGAGCTGCACCTGGACATCATCGTCGACCGCCTGAAGCGCGAGTTCAACGTTGAAGCCAACGTCGGCGCGCCGCAGGTGGCCTACCGCGAAACCATCACCCTGGCTGACGTCAAGTCGGACTACAAGCACGCCAAGCAGTCCGGTGGTAAGGGTCAGTACGGTCACGTCGTGATCGAGCTGTCGCCGATCACCGCTGAAGATCGTGCCGATCCGAAGATCGCTCCGATGATCAAGGACGATTTCCTGTTCATCAACGACATCACCGGCGGCGTGATCCCGAAGGAATTCATTCCGTCGGTTGAAAAGGGCCTGCGCGAAACCATCACCAGCGGCCCGCTGGCTGGCTTCCCGGTCGTGGACGTCAAGGTGAAGCTGGTGTTCGGTTCGTACCACGACGTCGACTCCTCGGAAATGGCGTTCAAGCTGGCTTCGTCGATGGCCTTCAAGCAGGGCTTCGCCAAGGCCAAGCCGGTGCTGCTGGAGCCGATCATGAAGGTCGAGATCGTGACCCCGGAGGATTACCAGGGTGACGTGATGGGCGACGTCAGCCGTCGTCGCGGCGTGCTGCAGGGTTCCGACACCACCGGTGACGGTTCGGCCAGCATCATCAACGCGATGATCCCGCTGGGTGAAATGTTCGGCTACGCCACGGCGCTGCGTTCGCAGACCCAGGGCCGCGCCACCTTCACCATGGAATTCGATCACTACGAGCCGGCTCCGACCAACATCGCCGAAGCCGTCATGAAGAAGGGCTGAGCCTCGCTCAGCCTCTCTTGAAACCATTTACGAACAATCAAGGTATAGAACAATGGCAAAGGGTAAGTTCGAGCGCACCAAGCCGCACGTCAACGTCGGCACCATCGGTCACGTCGACCACGGCAAGACCACGCTGACCGCTGCACTGACCAAGATCGGTGCCGAGCGCTTCGGTGGCGAGTTCAAGGATTACTCCTCGATCGACGCCGCTCCGGAAGAAAAGGCGCGTGGCATCACGATCTCGACCGCGCACGTCGAATACGAATCCCCGATCCGTCACTACGCCCACGTTGACTGCCCGGGCCACGCCGACTACGTCAAGAACATGATCACCGGTGCCGCCCAGATGGACGGCGCGATCCTGGTGTGCTCGGCCGCTGACGGCCCGATGCCGCAGACCCGCGAGCACATCCTGCTGTCGCGTCAGGTCGGCGTGCCGTACATCGTCGTGTTCCTGAACAAGGCCGACATGGTTGACGACGCCGAGCTGCTCGAGCTGGTCGAGATGGAAGTGCGCGAGCTGCTGAGCAAGTACGACTTCCCGGGCGACGACACCCCGATCATCGCTGGTTCGGCCCGCCTGGCGCTGGAAGGCGACCAGAGCGACATCGGCGTGCCGGCCATTCTGAAGCTGGTCGACGCCCTGGACAGCTGGATCCCGGAGCCGGAGCGTGCGATCGACAAGCCGTTCCTGATGCCGGTGGAAGACGTGTTCTCGATCTCGGGCCGCGGCACCGTGGTGACCGGTCGTATCGAGCGCGGCGTGATCAAGGTTGGCGACGAAATCGAAATCGTCGGCATCCGTCCGGTGCAGAAGACCACCGTGACCGGCGTTGAAATGTTCCGCAAGCTGCTGGACCAGGGTCAGGCAGGCGACAACGCTGGCCTGCTGCTGCGCGGCACCAAGCGTGACGACGTCGAGCGCGGCCAGGTGCTGGCCAAGCCGGGCACGATCAAGCCGCACACCAAGTTCGAAGGTGAAGTCTACGTCCTGTCGAAGGACGAGGGCGGCCGTCACACCCCGTTCTTCAACGGCTACCGTCCGCAGTTCTACTTCCGCACCACCGACATCACCGGCGCAGCTGCACTGCCGGAAGGCGTCGAAATGGTGATGCCGGGTGACAACGTCAAGATGGTCGTCACCCTGATCAACCCGGTGGCGATGGACGAAGGCCTGCGCTTCGCCATCCGCGAAGGCGGCCGCACCGTCGGCGCCGGCGTGGTCTCGAAGATCATCGAGTAATCTGGTAGTATCTACGCCCCGATGTTGCCTGGGTAGGGCATCGGGGCGTATCAAATGGGAAAGCAGGCACAGGATGTGCCTTGTGTTCCCCGGACCAGGAAGGGTCAATGCCATTCAGGCGGCGTCAACAGGCGACTGTTGACAGCTGCCTTGTGTGCCATTATGCTTCTACGTCTGGGCAGGCCTGGGAACGGGTCTGCCTACGTTTTTGAGGTCTATGGAGTGACCTTGTCGGCCTGCAGGAGTGTGGGCCGTCCGTATTCAGGAATTTCATGGGGCAAAGCAACCCAGAGGCTTTGTCTGTCGCTCTTTTAACGAAGGAACCTACCGCCATGGCGGACCAAAAGATCCGGATCCGGCTGAAAGCGTTCGATCATCGTCTGATCGACCGTTCGGCCAGCGAGATCGTTGAAACGGCAAAGCGGACCGGCGCGCAAGTGCGTGGCCCGATCCCGCTGCCGACCAAGATCGAGCGCTACACCGTTCTCGTCTCCCCGCACGTCGACAAGGACGCGCGTGACCAGTACGAGACCCGCACGCACAAGCGCGTGCTCGATATCGTTGACCCGAATGACAAGACCGTGGACGCGCTGATGAAGCTCGAACTGGCTGCCGGCGTCGACGTTCAGATCAAGCTGACCTGAGGACTACGACCATGACGAAGAAGTATTCGTTGGGCTTCGTGGGCCGCAAGGCTGGCATGAGCCGCGTGTTCACTGAAGATGGCCGCTCCATCCCGGTGACCCTGATCGAAGCAACCCCGAACCGCATCGCGCAGATCAAGACCGTCGAAACCGACGGCTACAGCGCCGTGCAGGTGACCGTCGGCGCGCGTCGCGCTGCCCTGGTCAACAAGCCGGAAGCCGGCCACTTCGCCAAGGCGAAGGTGGAAGCGGGTCGTGGCCTGTGGGAATTCCGCGTTGAAGACGCGCAGCTCGGCGATTTCGCCGTTGGCGGCGAAGTCAAGGCGGACATCTTCGAAGTCGGCCAGATCGTCGACGTCCAGGGTGTCACCAAGGGTAAGGGCTTCCAGGGCACCATCAAGCGCCACAACTTCCGTATGGGCGATGCAACCCACGGTAACTCGCTGTCGCATCGCGCGCCGGGTTCGCTGGGTCAGCGCCAGACCCCGGGTCGCGTTTTCCCGGGCAAGAAGATGTCGGGCCACATGGGCGCGGTGCAGCAGAGCACCCAGAACCTGGAAGTGGTCAAGGTCGACGTCGAGCGCGGTCTGATCGCGGTTCGCGGCGCCGTTCCGGGCGCGGCGGGTGGCGATGTGATCGTCCGTCCGGCGAGCAAGGCATAAGGAGAGATGACGATGGAACTCGTTATCACGGGTAGCAACAACAAGGTCTCGGTCTCCGAAGCCGTGTTCGGTCGCGATTTCAGCGAAGATCTGGTCCACCAGGTCGTCGTTGCTTACCGCAACGCCGGTCGCGCCGGCACCAAGGCACAGAAGACTCGCTCTGAAGTGGCTGGTACCACCAAGAAGTCGAAGAAGCAGAAGGGCGGCGGCGCGCGTCATGGCGCACTGACGGCTCCGATCTTCGTCGGCGGCGGTGTCACCTTCGCGGCCAAGCCGCGCAGCTTCGAGCAGAAGGTCAATCGCAAGCAGTACCGTGCCGCCATGTGCGCGATCCTGTCCGAGCTGAACCGTCAGGGCCGTCTGACCATCGTGGAGTCCTTCGACGTCGAAGTGACCAACACGAAGGGTCTGATCGCCAAGCTGGCCGGCCTGGAAGTGGGCAAGCGCCCGCTGATCGTCACCGAAGAAGCGTCCGAGCACCTGTACCTGTCCGCCCGCAATCTGCCGTACGTGCAGGTGCGTGACGTCCAGGGTCTGGATCCGGTCTCGCTGGTGGGTGCCGACACGGTCGTCATCACCGCTGACGCGGTCAAGAAGGTCGAGGAGTGGCTGGCATGAACAGCAACGAAAAAATCTTCAGCGTGCTGCGTGCCCCGCGTGTCTCCGAAAAGACCGCGCGCCTGCAGGAACTCTCCAACCAGTATGTCTTCGAAGTTTCGAACGAAGCCACCAAGGCCGATGTAAAGGCCGCGGTTGAGCAGCTGTTCGACGTCAAGGTCGAAGCCGTCAACGTGGTCAACGTCAAGGGCAAGAACAAGTCCTTCCGTAACCGTGCTGGCCGCCGCGGCGATTGGCGCAAGGCGTACGTTCGCCTGGCCGATGGCCAGTCGATCGATGTAACGGCCAAGGCCTGAGGTACATCCCATGCCATTGATGAAATTCAAGCCCACTTCCCCCGGCCGCCGTTCGGCCGTGCGCGTGGTCACTCCCGACCTGCACAAGGGTGCTCCGCACGCCGCGCTGGTCGAGTCGCAGAGCCGCTCGGGTGGTCGTAACCACCATGGCCGCATCACCGTGCGTCACGTCGGTGGTGGTGCCAAGCAGCACTACCGCATCATCGACTTCAAGCGCAACAAGCTGGGCATCCCGGCGCGCGTGGAACGCATCGAATACGATCCGAACCGCACCGCCCACATCGCTCTGCTGTGCTACGTCGACGGTGAGCGTCGCTACATCATCGCCCCGAAGGGCCTGAAGGCTGGTGATCAGGTGATCGCTGGTTCGGATGCCCCGATCAAGGCTGGCAACACCCTGCCGCTGCGCAACATCCCGGTCGGCACCACCATCCACTGCATCGAACTGAAGCCGGGCAAGGGCGCTCAGATCGCTCGCGCCGCTGGTGCGGCCGTGCAGCTGGTGGCTCGCGAAGGCATCTACGCCACCCTGCGCCTGCGCTCGGGTGAAATGCGCAAGGTGCCGGTCGAGTGCTGCGCCACCATCGGCGAAGTCGGCAACGACGAGCACAGCCTGGAAAAGCTGGGCAAGGCCGGTGCCAAGCGTTGGCGCGGCGTCCGCCCGACCGTTCGTGGTGCTGCCATGAACCCGGTTGACCACCCGCACGGTGGTGGTGAGGCCAAGGCCGGCCAGGGTAACCCGCATCCGGTCACCCCGTGGGGTGTCCCGACCAAGGGTTACAAGACGCGCCATAACAAGCGCACTCAGCAGTTCATCGTCCGCGATCGTAGGGGCTAATCGACCATGGCACGTTCACTCAAGAAGGGCCCGTTCGTCGATCACCACCTCGTCAAGAAGGTGGAGGCCGCTGCGGGCAGCAAGAAGCCGATCAAGACCTGGTCGCGCCGTTCGATGATCCTGCCTGACATGGTAGGCATCACCATTGCCGTGCATAACGGCAAGAACCACATCCCGGTTCTCGTCAACGAGAACATGGTCGGCCACAAGCTCGGCGAATTTGCCATCACCCGGACCTTCAAGGGTCACGGTGGTGACAAGAAGTCGGGCAAGTAAGGAGAGATGACAATGGAAGCGAAAGCCATCCTGCGCACTGCGCGCATCTCCCCGCAGAAGGCTCGTCTGGTCGCTGACCAGGTGCGCGGTCTGCCGGCCGAACGTGCGGTCAACCTGCTGAAGTTCTCGGACAAGAAGGCTGCCCACCTGATCAAGAAGGTGGTGGAGTCGGCTATTGCCAATGCCGAGAACAACCAGGGCGCCGACGTCGACGAGCTGAAGGTTCAGACCATCATGGTTGATGAAGGTCCGACCCTGAAGCGTTTCATGGCGCGGGCGAAAGGCCGCGGTACCCGCATCCTCAAGCGCACCAGCCACATCACTGTGGTTGTGGGCGCCGCCAAGTAAGCGGATAAGGAAAAGACCATGGGTCATAAAGTTCATCCGATTGGTATCCGCCTCGGCATTTCCAAGGACTGGAACTCCAAGTGGTACGCCAACAAGGCCGAGTTCGCTGGTTACCTGGCAGCCGACCTGAAAGTGCGCGACATGCTGCGCAAGAAGCTGGCCCAGGCCGGCATCAGCAAGATCCTGATCGAGCGTCCGGCCAAGACCGCTCGCGTGACGATCCACACCGCCCGTCCGGGCGTGGTGATCGGCAAGCGCGGTGAGGACATCGAGAAGCTGCGCAAGGAAGTGAGCGAGATGATGGGCGTCCCGGCGCACATCAACGTCACCGAAGTGCGCAAGCCGGAACTGGACGCGCAGCTCGTTGCCGAGTCGATCGCCCAGCAGCTGGAGCGTCGCATCATGTTCCGCCGTGCAATGAAGCGCTCGGTCGGCAACGCGATGCGCCTGGGTGCCCTGGGCATCAAGGTCAACGTCGGTGGCCGCCTCAACGGTGCAGAAATCGCCCGTTCGGAGTGGTACCGCGAAGGCCGCGTGCCGCTGCACACCCTGCGTGCCGACATCGACTATGGCTTCGCTGAAGCCAAGACGACCTACGGCATCATCGGCATCAAGGTCTGGATCTACAAGGGCGAGGTCTTCGATTTCTCCCAGGTTGGCCAGGAAAAGCAGGACGACACCCCGTCGCGCAACGATCGTCACGATCGCGGCGACCGCGGTGACCGTCAGCGCCCGGCCCGTGAAGCGAGGTAACGACAATGTTGCAACCCAAGCGAACCAAGTACCGCAAGGTACACAAGGGCCGTAACGATGGCCTGAGCTGGAGCGCCAACGCTGTCAGCTTCGGCGAATACGGCCTGAAGGCAACCGCACACGGTCAGCTGACCGCGCGTCAGATCGAAGCGGCCCGCCGCTCGATCAGCCGCTACGTCAAGCGCGGCGGCAAGATGTGGATCCGCGTGTTCCCCGACAAGCCCATCACCAAGAAGCCCATCGAAGTCCGAATGGGTTCTGGTAAGGGCAACGTGGAATACTGGGTGGCCCAGATCCAGCCCGGCCGCATGATCTATGAAATCGAGGGTGTTTCCGAGGAAGTGGCTCGCGAGGCGTTCCGCCTGGCCGCCGCCAAGCTCTCGGTCACCACCACTTTCGTGACCCGTACGGTGCGCTGATGGATATCAAAACTCTCCGTGAAAAGTCGGCTGACGAACTCAAGGCCCACCTGATCGACCTGCGTAAGGAACAGTTCTCTGTCCGTATGCAGCAGGTCACCGGCCAGCTGCCGAAGACCCACGACATTCGCCGGGTCCGTCGCGAGATTGCTCGCGTCAAGACCCTGCTCGGCAGCACGAAGTAAGGATGGCCGCTATGAGCGACAATACTGAAAAGAAGACGCTGCGCACGGTCGAAGGCCGTGTCGTCAGCAACAAGATGGACAAGACGGTTACCGTCCTGGTTGAGCGTCAGGTCAAGCACGCGCTGTACGGCAAGTACATCAAGCGCTCGACCAAGCTGCACGCCCACGATGCCGACAACGCCTGCAAGGAAGGCGATGTCGTCCGCGTGACCGAGATTGCTCCGATGTCCAAGACCAAGAACTGGCGCGTGGTGGAAGTCATCACGCGTGCGGCTGAATAAGGAGTCTGAATCATGATCCAGATGCAGAGCTACCTTGACGTCGCGGACAATTCGGGTGCCAAGCAGGTGATGTGCTTCAAGGTGCTGGGTGGTTCCAAGCGCCGTTACGCCGGCATCGGCGACATCATCAAGGTCACCGTGAAGGATGCGATTCCGCGCGGCAAGGTCAAGAAGGGTGAAGTGTATGACGCCGTCGTGGTGCGTACCCGCAAGGGTGTGCGTCGCGCCGACGGCTCGCTGATCCGCTTCGACGGCAACGCTGCCGTTCTGCTGAACAGCAAGCAGGAGCCGATCGGTACCCGTATCTTCGGGCCGGTGACCCGTGAACTTCGTTCGGAGAAGTTCATGAAGATCGTCTCGCTCGCTCCCGAAGTGCTGTGAGCGACAGGAGATAATCATGGCTAACCGTATCAAGAAGGGCGACCAGGTTGTCGTCAACGCTGGCAAGGACAAGGGCAAGCAGGGCGAAGTCGTCCGCGTCGACGGCGACCGTGTGGTCGTCGCCAACGTGAACATCGTCAAGCGCCACACCAAGCCGAACCCGCAGGCAGGTGTTGCCGGCGGCGTGGTCGAGCGCGAAGCTTCGATCCATATCTCCAACGTGAACGTGCTGAACCCGGCTTCGGGCAAGGGCGAACGCGTTGGCTTCAAGGTGCTGGAGGATGGACGCAAACTGCGTGTGTTCCGCTCCAGCGGTGAGGCGCTCGACGCCTGAGGAATGTGAAGATGACTTCCCGTCTCGAAAAGATCTACAAGGAAGAAGTGGTGCCGGCGCTGATGAAGCAGTTCGGCTACACCAACCCGATGGAAGTACCGAAGCTCGTCAAGGTCACCCTGAACATGGGTGTCGGCGAGGCTGCCACCAACAAGAAGATCCTGGAAAACGCCGTCGCGGACATGACCAAGATTTCCGGCCAGAAGCCGGTTGTCACCAAGTCGCGTATCTCGGTCGCGTCGTTCAAGATCCGTGATGGTTGGCCGATCGGCTGCAAGACCACGCTGCGTCGCCACAAGATGTACGAGTTCCTGGACCGCCTGATCAACATCTCGCTGCCGCGCGTGCGCGACTTCCGTGGTGTTTCCGGCCGTTCCTTCGACGGCCGCGGCAACTTCAACATGGGTGTGAAGGAACAGATCATCTTCCCGGAAATCGACTTCGACGCCGTCGATGCGATCCGCGGCATGGATATCGCCATCACCACCACTGCGAAGACCGATGCGGAAGCGAAGGCGCTGCTGGCAGCGTTCAAGTTCCCGTTCCGTAACTGATCTGTCGAGGAAACCGAAATGGCAAAGACCTCCATGGTCAACCGCGACATCAAGCGGGAAAAGCTGGCCAAGAAGTACGCTGAAAAGCGTGCGGCTCTGAAGAAGATCGTGTCCTCCGTGGACGCGACCTACGAAGAGAAGATCGAGGCCGCAACCAAGCTGGCCAAGCTGCCGCGCGATTCGTCGCCGAGCCGCCAGCGTAATCGTTGCGAGCTGTCGGGTCGTCCGCGTGGCGTCTACAGCAAGTTCGGCCTGGGCCGTAACAAGCTGCGTGAAGCCACCATGCGTGGCGACGTCCCGGGTCTGCGCAAGGCCAGCTGGTAACCCCAGCCGGCCCTGCGATCAGGAGCCCCTTCGGGGGTTCCTGAACCGGGCAGGGGAGGCATTCAGCTTTCCCGACGCAAAAAAACCGAGGAGCCCGGCGCAAGCCGGGCTCTTTTGGCGTATACTCCCGCGTCTTGCCCTGCGCAAACGGGGTCGTAGGAGTGGGCTTCCGGCCCGCTGCATCAAGGGACCTGGCCCGTTTCCAGGAGACAACAGATTTTCGCGAAAGCGGATATCGGTGCACTCAAAGGTACTCATATGAGCATGACTGATCCCATCGCCGACCTGCTGGTCCGCATCAAGAATGCGGCCGCGGTGGGCAAGCAGACGGTGAAAGCCCCGTCGTCCAAGATCAAGGTTGCGATCGCCCAGGTCCTGAAGGACGAGGGTTACATCGCCGACCTGCGCGTGACCCAGCTGGAAAACAACAAGTCCGAGCTGGAAATCGTGCTGAAGTATTTCGAAGGCAAGCCGGTCATCGCGACCCTGAAGCGCTTCTCGCGTTCGGGCCTGCGCCAGTACCGCGGCAAGAGCGAGCTGCCGAAGGTCATGAACGGCCTGGGTATCTCCATCATTTCCACCTCCAAGGGCATCATGACTGATGCGCAGGCGCGCCAGCTGGGCGTCGGCGGCGAAGTCCTGTGCTTCGTGGCCTAAGGCGAAAGGAGTAGAACTATGTCCCGCGTAGCCAAGAAGCCGATTACCCTGGGTAAGGTTGAACTGAACGTCCAGTCGGACAGCGTCACCGCCAAGGGCCCGAAGGGCACCCTGTCGCTGGCCAAGCCGGCCGGTATTGCCATCAACGTCGACAACGGCGTTGCCACCCTGAGCACCGAAAGCGCCGACCTGGTCGCACTGACCGGTACCGTGCGTGCGATCCTGTCCAACATGGTCAAGGGCGTGTCCGAAGGCTTCGAGCGCAAGCTGGAGCTGGTGGGCGTGGGTTACCGCGCTGCCATGCAGGGCAAGGACCTGAACCTGTCGCTGGGCTTCTCGCACCCGGTCGTGTTCGTGGCGCCGGAAGGCATCACGCTGTCGACCCCGACCCAGACCGAGATCCTGGTCCAGGGCGCTGACAAGCAGGTCGTCGGTGAAGTTGCCGCCAAGATCCGTGCGTTCCGCAAGCCGGAACCGTACAAGGGCAAGGGCGTGAAGTACTCCGACGAAGTCATCATCCGTAAGGAAGCCAAGAAGGCATAAGCGCGAGTCCCTCGCAAGAGCCCGCACATCCCTGTGCGGACTTCTCAGGGAAAAGCTCTTCCTTCAGCTTTCAAGGAATAATCAAAATGAACAAGAACATCGCCCGCCTGCGTCGCGCCAAGTCGACCCGTGCCCACATCCGTGAGCTCGGCGTCGCCCGCCTGTCGGTGCTGCGCACCGGCCAGCACCTGTACGCCCAGGTCTTCACCGCCGACGGCTCCAAGGTGCTGGCTGCTGCCAACACCACCCAGGCCGACGTCATCGAAGGCCTGAAGAACGGCAAGAACGCCGATGCTGCTGCCAAGGTTGGCCGCATCGTTGCCGAGCGCGCCAAGGCCGCCGGCATCGAGAAGGTTGCCTTCGATCGTTCGGGCTACCGCTACCACGGCCGCATCAAGGCCCTGGCAGAAGCCGCCCGCGAAGCCGGCCTGCAGTTCTAAGGGACAAGGGCAGGGGGCCATTGGCCTCCTGCCCACCTGCTCGCCAGCCTGAGTGAGGCTGGACGGCGCCGCTCTTCTGCAGCGGCCCACCGGAACGCCGCGTCACGCCACAACCATAAGCGGCTTCGAGCCGTACATACCCAAACAACCAAGGAATCAACATGGCAGAAGAGCGTCAGCAGCGGGGTCGCGATCGCGACCGTAACCGCGAAGAGAAGATCGACGACGGCATGATCGAAAAGCTGGTCGCGGTCAACCGCGTCAGCAAGACCGTCAAGGGTGGCCGCCAGTTCACCTTCACCGCCCTGACCGTCGTCGGCGACGGCGAAGGCAAGGTCGGTTTCGGCTATGGCAAGGCCCGCGAAGTGCCGGTTGCCATCCAGAAGTCGATGGAACAGGCCCGCAAGAACCTGGTCAGCGTTGACCTGAACAACGGCACCCTGTGGCACACCATCAAGGATGGTCACGGCGCAGCCCGCGTGTTCATGCAGCCGGCTTCGGAAGGTACCGGCGTGATCGCCGGCGGTGCCATGCGCGCCGTGCTGGAAGCCGTTGGCGTGAAGAACGTGCTGGCCAAGGCCACCGGTTCGCGCAACCCGATCAACCTGGTGCGTGCCACCGTGAAGGGCCTGGCTGCTGCACAGTCGCCGGCTCGCATCGCGGCCAAGCGCGGCAAGAAGGTGGAGGAACTCAACCATGGCTAATGAGTCCAACAAGACTGTCAAGGTCCGCCTGGTGCGTGGCCTGCGTGGCACCCAGTCGCGTCACCGCCTGTCGGTGCGTGCGCTGGGCCTGAACAAGCTCAACGATGTGCGTGAACTGAAGGACAGCCCGCAGGTGCGCGGCCTGATCAACAAGGTTCAGTACCTCGTCCAGGTTGAGGAGTAATCGACCATGACTCTGCGTCTCAATGAACTGAGCCCGGCACCGGGCGCCCGCACCGAGCGTACCCGCGTCGGTCGCGGTATCGGCTCGGGCCTGGGCAAGACTGCCGGCCGCGGCCACAAGGGTTCGTTCGCCCGCAAGGGTGGCGGCAAGATCAAGGCTGGCTTCGAAGGCGGCCAGACCCCCATGCAGCGTCGTCTGCCGAAGATCGGCTTCCGTTCGCCGATCGCCAAGGACACCGCTGAAGTGCTGCTGTACGCGCTGGACAAGCTGCCGGCCGGTGAGATCGACTTCGCCGCCCTGCGTGCTGCCAAGCTGGTCCCGAGCACTGCCAAGAAGGCCAAGGTCGTCGTCAAGGGCGAAGTGACCAAGGCGTTCACCCTGAAGGGTATTGCTGCCACGGCGGGTGCCAAGGCCGCGATCGAAGCTGCCGGCGGCAGCGTAACGGAGTAAGAAAATCATGGCGCAAGCTGGCATCGGTAACCTCGCGGGCGGAATGGGCAAGTTCACTGAACTTCGCCAACGTTTGCTGTTCGTCGTCGGGGCTTTGATCGTCTATCGCATCGGCTGCTACGTGCCGGTGCCGGGCGTCAATCCCGATGCCATGCTTGCCATGATGCAACAGCAGGGCGGCGGCATCGTGGACATGTTCAACATGTTCTCGGGCGGCGCCCTGCACCGTTTCAGCATCTTCGCGCTGAACGTGATGCCGTACATCTCGGCATCGATCGTGATGCAGCTGGCCGTGCACATCTTCCCCGCCCTGAAGGCGATGCAGAAGGAAGGTGAGTCCGGCCGCCGCAAGATCACACAGTATTCGCGCATCGGCGCCGTGCTGCTTGCAGTGGTGCAGGGCGGCTCGATCGCGCTGGCCCTGCAGGGCCAGGTCTCGCCGTCGGGCGCTCCGGTCGTGTACGCGCCGGGCATGGGCTTCGTGCTCACCGCCGTGGTCGCGCTGACCGCCGGCACCATGTTCCTGATGTGGGTCGGTGAGCAGGTCACCGAACGCGGCATCGGCAACGGCGTGTCGCTGATCATCTTCGCCGGTATCGTCGCAGGCCTGCCGGGTGCGATCATTCACACCTTCGACGCCTACCGCGACGGCAACATCCAGTTCATCCAGCTGCTGCTGATCGCCATTGTCGTGCTCGCGTTCACCTTCTTCGTGGTGTTCGTCGAGCGTGGCCAGCGCCGGATCACGGTGAACTACGCGCGCCGCCAGGGCGGTCGCAACGCGTACATGAACCAGACCTCGTTCCTGCCGCTGAAGCTCAACATGGCCGGCGTCATCCCGGCAATCTTCGCCTCGAGCCTGCTGGCCTTCCCGGCCACCCTGGCCATGTGGTCCGGCCAGGCCGCCAACCAGAGCAGCTTCGGCCAGATCCTGCAGAAGGTCGCCAATGCGCTGGGTCCGGGCGAGCCGCTGCACATGATCGTGTTCGCCGCGCTGATCACCGGTTTCGCGTTCTTCTATACCGCGCTGGTGTTCAACTCGCAGGAAACCGCCGACAACCTGAAGAAGTCGGGCGCGCTGATTCCGGGCATCCGTCCGGGCAAGGCCACCGCCGATTACATCGACGGTGTGCTGACCCGCCTCACCGCAGCGGGTTCGGCCTACCTGGTGATCGTCTGCCTGCTGCCGGAACTGATGCGCACGCAGCTGAACGCCTCGTTCTACTTCGGCGGTACTTCGCTGCTGATCGTGGTGGTGGTGGTGATGGACTTCATCGCCCAGGTGCAGGCGCACCTGATGTCCCACCAGTACGAGAGCCTGCTGAAGAAGGCCAACCTGAAGGGCGGCAACCGCGGCGGTTTTGCCCGCGGCTGATTGGCCTGTTATACTTTCGTCTTCCTGACGTGATGGTCCCTCCGCTTCGCGGACTCCGGCCACACAAACGAAGGGCGGCCCCCGCAGCGGTTCCGGGTGGGGGTGTGATGAGGTGGTCCCGCGCTGGAGTAGCGCGGGCGGCCCCGGGGGGAACCCCAGGTCCAACCCCATCCGGCGCCGGAGCCTGGGCACACTCCCCAGGCCGGGTTCATGAAACCAATGGTTTCACGGGCTTCCATGTAAACCGGAACCTTGTTAGTATCGCTAGTTCACTTTTTTGATCCATCCTGCCGGATTGGCGTGCCCGAGGCGCGCTGTCGGCCATCACTCAGCTGGAGAACCGCGTCATGGCGCGTATTGCAGGCGTCAACCTGCCAGCCCAGAAGCATGTCTGGGTCGGGTTGCAAAGCATTTACGGCATCGGCCGTACCCGTTCGAAGAAGGTCTGCGAAGTCGCAGGGGTTGCTTCGACCACCAAGATCCGCGATCTGTCGGAGCCGGAAATCGAGCGCCTGCGCGCCGAAGTCGGCAAGTACATCGTGGAAGGCGATCTGCGCCGTGAGATCGGCATCGCGATCAAGCGCCTGATGGACCTGGGCTGCTACCGCGGCCTGCGTCACCGTCGTGGCCTCCCGCTGCGTGGCCAGCGCACCCGTACCAACGCCCGCACCCGCAAGGGTCCGCGCAAGGCGATCAAGAAGTAAGGGACTGAGAAATGGCTAAGCCCGCTGCTAAGACCAAGAAGAAGATCAAGCGCGTCGTCACCGACGGCGTTGCCCACGTCCACGCTTCGTTCAACAACACCATCGTCACCATCACCGACCGCCAGGGCAACGCTCTGTCGTGGGCGACCTCCGGTGGCGCTGGCTTCCGCGGTTCGCGCAAGTCGACCCCGTTCGCTGCCCAGGTGGCGGCTGAAAAGGCCGGTCGTGCTGCGCTGGACTACGGCGTGAAGTCGCTGGAAGTCCGCATCAAGGGCCCGGGTCCGGGCCGTGAGTCGGCCGTGCGTTCGTTGAACAACGTCGGCTACAAGATCACCAACATCATCGACGTGACGCCTATCCCGCACAACGGGTGCCGTCCGCCGAAGAAGCGTCGCGTCTAAAGGGAGCGATAAGAAATGGCTCGTTATATCGGTCCTACCTGTAAGCTCGCCCGCCGCGAAGGCGCCGACCTGTCCCTGAAGAGCCCGGCGCGTGCGCTGGACTCGAAGTGCAAGCTGGAGCAGAAGCCCGGCCAGCACGGCGCCACTGCCCGCAAGGGCAAGCTGTCCGACTACGCCACCCAGCTGCGTGAAAAGCAGAAGGTCAAGCGTATCTACGGCCTGCTCGAGCGTCAGTTCCGCAACTACTACAAGAAGGCCTCGACCAAGAAGGGCAACACCGGCGAGAACCTGCTGCAGCTGCTGGAAACCCGCCTGGACAACGTCGTCTACCGCATGGGCTTCGCCGTGACCCGTCCGGCTGCCCGTCAGCTGGTGTCGCACCGCGGCGTCACCGTGAATGGCAAGTCGGTCAACCTGGCTTCGTACCAGGTCAAGGCTGGCGACGCCATCGCTCTGTCTGAAAAGGCTGCCAAGCAGCTGCGCGTCCAGGAAGCCCTGACCGTCGCCGCCCAGCATGACCTGAGCCCGTCGTGGGTTGAAGTGGATTCCGGCAAGTTCACCGGCATCTTCAAGGCTGTTCCGGATCGTTCGGATCTGCCTGCGGACATCAACGAAGCGCTGATCGTCGAGCTGTATTCGAAGTAATTCACATTGGAGAGCCCCCGGCGACGGCCGGGGGTTCACTAGGAGAACCCGCAACATGACGGTTACCGCCAACCAGGTTCTGCGTCCTCGCGGTCCGCAGATCGAACGCCTTACCGACACCCGTGCAAAGGTCGTTATCGAACCTTTGGAGCGGGGTTACGGGCATACGCTGGGTAATGCCCTGCGTCGCGTGCTGCTGTCGTCCATCCCGGGCTTCGCCATCACGGAAGTCGAAATCGACGGCGTGTTGCATGAGTACACCACGGTCGAAGGTCTGCAGGAGGACGTGCTCGAAGTCCTGCTGAACCTCAAGGACGTGGCCATCCGTATGCACTCCGGCGACAGCGCCACCCTGTCCCTGTCCAAGCAGGGCCCGGGCGTTGTCACCGCTGCCGACATCAAGGTCGACCACAATGTGGAGATCCTGAACGGCGACCATGTGATCTGCCACCTGACCAAGGACACGGCAATCAACATGCGTCTGAAGATCGAACGTGGTTTCGGCTACCAGCCGGCTGCCGCGCGTCGTCGTCCGGACGAAGAAACCCGTGCCATCGGCCGCCTGGTCCTGGATGCCTCGTTCTCGCCGGTCCGCCGCGTCGCCTATGCCGTGGAAGCGGCCCGCGTCGAACAGCGTACCGACCTGGACAAGCTGGTCATCGATATCGAGACCAACGGCACCATCGATGCCGAGGAAGCCGTGCGCACCGCCGCCGACATCCTCAGCGACCAGCTGTCGGTGTTCGGTGACTTCACCCACCGCGACCGCGGTGCGGCGAAGCCGGCCAACAACGGCGTGGATCCGGTGCTGCTGCGCCCGATCGACGATCTGGAGCTGACCGTGCGTTCGGCCAACTGCCTGAAGGCTGAAAGCATCTACTACATCGGCGATCTGATCCAGAAGACCGAAGTGGAGCTGCTGAAGACCCCGAACCTGGGCAAGAAGTCGCTCACCGAGATCAAGGAAGTGCTGGCTCAGCGCGGCCTGTCGCTCGGCATGAAGCTGGAGAACTGGCCGCCGGCCGGCGTCGCCAGCCACGGCATGCTGGGCTGATATCGGTAATGCCTGAAGGCTCCACCGGCAACGGTGGAGCCTTCAACGCAACACAACATGCCACGACGAACCCCAGGTTCGCGCGGCAGGTCGTCCAGGAGGGGCGGCCAGGACCATCCGCAGTCCGCGCAGCAACGCCAGGATGGCGACAACGATCCGCACAGCCTCATCATTAACCAAGGAATATCACCATGCGTCACCAGAAGTCTGGCCGTAAGTTCAGCCGCACCAGCGCCCACCGCGAAGCGATGTTCAAGAACATGGCCGCCTCGCTGTTCAAGCACGAGCTGATCAAGACCACCCTGCCGAAGGCCAAGGAACTGCGCCGCGTTGCCGAGCCGCTGATCACCCTGGCCAAGGTCGACTCTGTCGCCAACCGCCGTCTGGCCTTCGCCCGCCTGCGCGACAACGAAGCCGTGGGCAACCTGTTCACCATCCTGGGCCCGCGCTACGCGAACCGTCCGGGCGGCTACCTGCGCCTGCTGAAGTGCGGCTTCCGCGCCGGCGACAACGCGCCGATGGCCTACGTCGAACTGGTCGACCGTCCGGTCGTGGCCGAGGAAGTGGCCGAGTAATCGGACCGCTCCAACGCGACACAGCGAAAGCCCGGCCTCCGCCGGGCTTTTGCGTTCTGGTAGCGCCGGGCCATGCCCGGCGTTTCCGTATCCGCTACGCTCGCCGGGCATGGCCCGGCGCTACCTGCGGCACAATGCGACCCACACCGTTCCGACAGGCGTGGCTTGTGGCGGTTCAGACGGCGCGCACTCTCGGTTACGCTTGGCGCCTGATCCATTCGAGCGTTGACGATGAATCCACTGCGCTGGCCCTTCCGCGCCCAGTTCTTCCTGGGCTTCCTGATCTGCGCGGGCCTGCTTGGCTACGCCATCTTCCTGCAGTTGAAGATGGGCCTGGAGCCGTGTCCGTTGTGCATCTTCCAGCGCCTGGCGTTCGCTGCGCTGGGCCTGCTGTTCCTGATCGGTGCACTGCATGGTCCGTCCAACCGCCCCGGCCGGGCGACCTATGGCGTGCTGGCCTTCATTGCCGCGGCAGTAGGTGTCGGCATCGCCGCGCGCCACGTGTACGTGCAGATGCTGCCGCCGGAGATGGGCGCGACCTGCGGCCCGCCGCTGAGCTTCCTGCGCGAGACCATGGGGCCGCTGGAAGTGTTCCGCACGGTGCTGACCGGTACCGGCAACTGCGGCAACATCGACTGGACGTTCCTGGGCCTGACCATGCCGATGTGGTCGGGCGTGTGGTTCGTGCTGCTGGCGCTGTGGGCGCTGGTGGTGTCGCTGCGCAAGGTCAGGCGCTGAACGTGGCCACGCATGGCGTGGCTCTACTGGGTAGTGCCGGCCGCTGGCCGGCATACCGTGGGATTGCCGGCCAGCGGCCGGCACTACCTCAGAAGTCCTGCTGCAGGCTCAGGTAGGCACCGCGGCGTGGTCCCCACTGCGGCGCGAACACACCCACGCCGCCACCGTCGCGCAGCTGGTAGCTGCGGTCCAGCGCGTTGATCACCGCCAGCTGCACATGCAGCGGATGCCCGCTGTCGGCGTTGAAGTCATGCCCGGCGCTGAGGTTCACCTGCAGGTACGACGGCAGCTCGCCGCCGTTGGGCACGCCCTCGATGTCGGAACGCAGGCCGCTGCCGAACACGTAGTTGGCGCCGATCCGGTTGTGCCCGGCGAAGGCGTAGCTGAGGCCACCCGATGACGTCAGCTTCTGGTCGTGGTCGAGGTGGATCCAGTGATCGGCCACATAGGCCAGGGCATCCGGATCGAGGTTGTACTGGCTGGTGATGACCTGGGTGCCGATCGCCTTGTTGTAGGCCGCGTTGAAGTAGGCGCTGAACGGGCCGTTGCTGTAGTCGGCGCTGAACTCCAGGCCGCGGATGTGGCCACGGCGATAGTTGAAGGTCGAGTAGATGTAGGCGGCGCCGAACTGGCCTTCATCCTGCAGGCGCGCGACGCGGCGATCGTAGGCATCCAGCCCGAGCGTCAGGTGCTCGCCCAGTTGCTGTGAGAGACCGATGTCGTAGTAGTCGCTGCGCTCGGCCAGCGGTGTGTTGTTGCCGCCACTGGGTTGCTGGTTGGTGGTGCCGTCGTACAGCGCAATGTCGCTGCTGGCGATCAACTCGCTGGCCGGTGGCGTGAAGTAGCGCGAATAGCCAGCGTGCACGGTGGTGCTGTCGCTGGCATTCCAGACCACGCCCACGCGCGGGCTTAGCTGGCCCTCGCTGCGGCCGAAGGCCCTGTAGCGGTCGCCGCGCAGGCCGTAGTTCACGGTCCAGTCCTCGCCGATCTTCCACTCGTCCTGCACGTACAGTGCCAGCGTGCTGGCGTGGAACGCGCTGCGATCGGCAATCAGCAGCGGCGTGGTGCTGGACTGCTGGCCGTTGTCGTCAACCGGGAACACCCAGCTGTTGCTGCTGGCCCGCGCGTTCTCGTAGTTGCCGTACAGGCCATAGCGCAGCGTGTGGTCGTTGCCCAGCGGCGTGGAGAAATCGGCCTGCAGGGTGTTGGCGCGATTGCTGCGCAGCACCTGCGAGGCGACGCCACTGAACACCAGGTCACCGATGACATCGGGATTGAAGCCGACATCGCTGTAACGCTGCCCGGCCGAGAGCTGGTAGGCGGTGCTGCCAAGCGTGCCCTGCAGCACCAGCATGCCGAAACGGGTGGTCTCGCGCTGGGTTTCATCCAGCTGGCTGGAATCGAAGGTGGTGGTATCGAGATAGCCGAACTGCGGCGCCTGGCCCGGATTGACCGGAATCTGGAAGCGGTTGTTGGCGAAGCCGGCAAACACGCTCAGGCGGGTGTTCTCATTGACCAGGTAGGTCAGGTCGGCGAACGCCTTGCCCTGGTGCGTGTCGTCGTGCAACGGCTTGCGCGTGTTGGTGGGGTTCTCCAGGCCGACGTCGTTCTGGTCGTAGTTGCCGGTCAGGAACCAGCTCCAGCGCCCCTGGTTGCCCCACCAGGAGGCATTCGGATTGACCTTGCCGAACGAGCCGGTGGTCAGCCCCGCGCTGCCGCCATTGCCCAGCTCGGCACCGTTGCGGCTGGTGATGTCGACCACCGCCGCGGTGCGCTCGCCGAACTGCGCCGGCAGCGCGCCGTCCATCAGGCGGATGCTCTTGATGGTGCGTGCATCCAGGGTCTGGCCGAAGCCGGAGATCGATTCGGGCAGCAGCACGCCGTTGATGCGGTACTGCAGGTTGGCGTGGTCGCCGCGCACATGCACGCCGCCATAGGAATCCTGGACCACGCCCGGGGCCTGCAGCAGTACCTGGCTGAGCGGCGCGGAGGCACCCAGCGGCTGTTTCTGGATGTCCTCGGCGGTGATCTGGTACTGGCTGCTGCCGATGTCAGGCGACAGTGTGTTGCGGGCCTGGTCGAGCTGGGCGTGGACGGTGACCGCGTCCAGGTCCTTGACGGACGAAGAGGTGTCGTCGGCTGCCAAGGCGAAGGCGGGCAGGCTGGCCAGGGCCAGGGCGAAGGTGATGCCGGTAGCGAGGGGCGAGGGCTTCATGGTGGGAGAGGTGGCGGCTGGATGTGGAAGGGGCCGGTCCATGACATGGAAGTGTTACTCCGTAACAAAGCATGCGCCTGTCCCGGGCGGCTGACCATGCAGGATCTGGCCACTGGCGTCGGCCTTTCCCTGCCGTTCAGGCGGGCAGGCCAGCCGGACCGGCCCTTTGCGTCAGCGGCTGGCTCTGCGACCATGACCGCCCCCATCCCGGAAGTCTGCAATGAGCCTGTCCGCCGTTCCGCCCGTCCCCGATCCCGCCGCGACCGCCGCTGGCGCTGCCTGGTCGCCGGAGAGCTGGCGTGGCAAGACCGCGCTGCAGATGCCGACCTATCCCGACCCGGTGGCACTGGACGCGGCCCTGCACGAGCTGAAGCGGCTTCCGCCGCTGGTCACCTCGTGGGAGATCCTGGCGCTGAAGCAGCAGCTGGCCGAGGCGCAGGAGGGCAAGCGCTTCCTGCTGCAGGGCGGTGACTGCGCCGAGAATTTCAGCGACTGCGAATCGGGCACCATCTCCAACCGGCTGAAGGTGCTGCTGCAGATGAGCCTGGTGCTGGTGCACGGCCTGCGCCAGCCGGTGATCCGCGTTGGCCGCTTCGCCGGCCAGTACGCCAAGCCGCGTTCGGCCGACACCGAGACCCGCGACGGCGTGACCCTGCCCAGCTACCGCGGCGATGTGATCAACGCGCCGGCCTTCACCGAAGCGGCACGCCTGCCGGACCCGAAGCGGATGCTGCAGGCCCACGCGCATTCGGCGATGACGATGAACTTCGTGCGCGCGCTGATCGACGGTGGTTTCGCCGACCTGCACCACCCCGAATACTGGAACCTGGAGTGGGTAAGCCACTCGCCGCTGGCCGCCGAGTACCAGAAGATGGTGGCCTCGATCGGCGATGCGGTGCACTTCATGGAGACCCTGGCCGGGGCCCGCGTGCACAACCTCAACCGCATCGATTTCTACACCTCGCACGAAGCGCTGCTGCTGCCCTACGAGCAGGCGCTGACCCGGCAGGTGCCGCGCCAGCAGGGCTGGTTGAACCTGAGCACGCATTACCCGTGGATCGGCATGCGTACCGCTGCGCTCGATGGCGCGCACGTGGAGTACCTGCGTGGCGTGCGCAATCCGATTGCGATCAAGGTGGGCCCGTCGGTGACACCGGACCAGTTGCTGCGCCTGATCGACGTGCTCAACCCGCATGACGAACCGGGCCGCCTGAGCTTCATCCACCGCATGGGCGCCGCGCAGATTGCCGAGAAGCTGCCGCCGCTACTGGATGCAGTCAAGCGCGACGGGCGTCGCGTGCTGTGGGTGTGCGATGCGATGCATGGCAACACCGAAAGCACCGCCAACGGTTTCAAGACGCGCCGCTTTGACAACGTGCGTGGCGAAGTGGAGATGTCGTTCGACCTGCATGCGGCCGCAGGCACGCGCCTGGGGGGCGTGCACCTGGAACTGACCGGCGAGGACGTGACCGAATGCACCGGTGGTGCGCGCGAACTGACCGAGCGTGACCTGGAACGCGCGTATCGTTCGACGGTGGATCCGCGGTTGAACTACGAGCAGTCGCTGGAGATCGCGATGGCGATCGTGCGCAAGCAGGAACAGGTGCGGTAAGGGGTTTTCGGCAGGGCTTGCAGCCCTGCACCTGCCAGAAGCCGAAGCAACAGCAACGGCAGAAGCGGGCATTCCGTGGGATGGCGGGGCGGTGTCGGAGTGCGGGGACGCCGTGAACCCATCCCTGGGGGCTTGGCAGCCGCATCCATGCGGCTGACACCCCGCGCTCCGACACCGCCCCGCCTCTGACAGATTCCGGCGGCTGTTGGTAGGTGTCGACCTTGGTCGACACATCTGTCAGACATCGAATGAGTCATCCACGCACGGCGTGGATCTACCGTGTCGACCAAGGTCGACACCCACCAGGGCAATACGCCGTTCCGACAGGTCGCAGGAAACTGTCGAAGGCGGGGTGGGTCCGGTTGCGGGAGTGTCCGCGGCATGGATGCCGCGGCCAAGCCCCCAAGGATGGGTTTACGGCGTCTCCCGCAACCGGACCCACCCCGCCATCCCACAGGAAACCCGCTTCTGCTTCGGCTGTTGCTGTTGCTCCAGCACGCAGCAGGTGCAGGGCTGCAAGCCCTGCCGACCAACACCCTCCTTACGAACGGCTGACGTGACGCTCATGCGCCATGCGCGAGGCTGTCCGCTTGGCTGTTCGAGTGGAGGTAGCAACGGTGCACTGGCAAAGCGCACAGGCCTACGCATGGCCGTTGGGATTGGCAGCAGTAGTGGGCGGCATCGGCGCGTGGCTGATCCTCTGGATCTATCATCGGCTGAAAGGGCGTGATCGCCGACGTGCCCGCATCGGTCGTGTGCTCGGCCTGCCGATGGCGACCGCATGGCCACTGCTGCTGTTGATCCCCGCGCTGCAGGCCACGCCACTGCAGGATCCTGTGCTGGGCAATCTGCAGCATGTGCTGCACATCGCGCTGACCGCCTGCTTCATCTGGTTGCTGGTGCGCGCGGTGGCGGCGGGTGAGCGCGCGATCCTGCGCAGCCATCCCATCGATGTCTCCGACAACCTGGAGGCACGCCGCATCCAGACCCAGACGCGGGTGCTCAGTCGCGTGCTGATGGGCGGCATCATCGTGCTCGGCGCCTCGCTGGTGCTGTTGACCTTTCCGATGGTGCAGAAGATCGGCACGGCTCTGCTGGCGTCGGCCGGCCTGATCGGCCTGGTGGCCGGTATCGCGGCCAAGCCGGTGTTCGGCAATCTCATCGCCGGTCTGCAGATCGCGGTGACGCAGCCGATCCGGCTGGATGACGTGGTGATCGTCGAAGGCGAGTGGGGCCGCATCGAGGAGATCGGCAGCAGTTACGTGGTGGTGCGCATCTGGGACGAGCGGCGGATGGTGGTGCCGTTGACCTGGTTCATCGAGAACCCGTTCCAGAACTGGACGCGGCGCAGTGCCGATCTGCTCGGCACGGCGTTTCTGTGGCTGGACTACCGGGCGCCGATCGCGGCGATCCGCGCCGAGCTGGAGCGCATCTGTCGTGGCGAAGCGCTGTGGGATGGCCGGGTCTGCGTGACCCAGGTGACCGAGACCAGCGAGCGTGCGATCCAGGTGCGGCTGCTGGTCAGCGCGCGCAGTTCCGGCGATGCCTTCGACCTGCGCTGCCTGGTACGCGAGCGCATGCTTGATTTCCTGGCGCGTGAGCATCCGCAGTCGTTGCCGCAGGTGCGTGCGCGGCTCCAGCATGCAGACGAACTGGACATGCCGCGCGGTCCACGTGCACGCACCGTGGATGTGCGATCGCCGGGGGCGGAGGATGGCGAGGCCGCGATCGTGCCGATGGAGGCTCGTGACCGGTAGTGCCGGCCGCTGGCCGGCAACGTCGGGATGATCGAGCTGCCGGCCAGCGGCCGGCACTACCGGAGGTCAGGATCCCCCGGCGTCACCGCCGATCACGGCTCGCCGGCGTCGATCAGCGCATCGGTATCGAAGTGCGGCGGTCGCCGGGCACGGGTGCGCTGCTCGTAGGCGTAGGCCATCTCGATCAGCTTCGGCTCGCTCCAGGCGGTGCCCATGAACAGCAGGCCGACCGGCAGGCCATCGATCTGGCCCATCGGCACGGTCAGGCTGGGGTAACCGGCCACGGCGGCGGCGCTGTAGCTCTCGCCGGGGAAGTCGTCGCCCTCGCTGCGGATCGGCCACGCCACGCCGGTGGTCGGCGCCACCAGCGCATCGAGTTGATGGGCGGCGAGGGCGGCATCGATGCCTTCCGGGCCGGCCAGCCGGCGCGCATCGCTGCGCGCGCGGATGTAGGCCGGGTCTGCCAGGCCGGCGGTGGCGTCGGCCTCCACCAGCAGCTCCTGGCCGAACAGGCCCAGCTCCTGCTTGCTGTGCGCCTGATTGAACGCGATCAGCTCGGCCAGGCTGCGCAGCGGGGCGCGATGGGTGCTGAAGTAGCGCTCCAGGCCCGCCTTGAATTCGTACAGCAGCAGCGTGCGCTCGGCCTCGGCCCAGGCGCCCTGGTTGGGCAGTTCGACGGGTACCACGACGGCACCAGCGCGACGCAGCTCGGTCGCTGCCTGATCGATCAGCGGCGGCATGCCGCGGTATTTCAGCAACGGCGTCTGCAGCAGGCCGATGCGTTTGCCGCGCAGGCCCTGCGGGTCCAGGCGCGCGGTGTAGTCGTAGACCGCACGGCCGGGCATGGTCGCGGTGGCGGGATCGGCGTCATCGCGGCCGGCGATCGCGGTCAGCACGGCAGCAGCATCGGCGACGCTGCGTGTCATCGGTCCGGCGGTGTCCTGGCTGAAGGAGATCGGCACGATGCCATCGCGGCTGACCAGCCCGACAGTCGGCTTCAGGCCGACCACGCCGTTGATCGCGGCCGGGCAGACAATGCTGCCGTCGGTTTCGGTGCCGATCGCCACGCTGGCCAGGTTGGCGGCCACGGCCACCGCGCTGCCGCTGCTGGAGCCGCACGGTGAATGGCTGATGCGGTAGGGGTTGCGGGTCTGGCCGCCGCGCGCGCTCCAGCCGGAGATGGAGTCGTTGCCGCGGAAGTTGGCCCACTCGCTGAGGTTGGTCTTGCCCAGCACCACGGCGCCGGCGTCGCGCAGCCGGCGCACCAGGTAGGCGTCGTCCGGGCGGAAGCCCTGCAGGGCCAGCGAGCCGGCACTGGTGGCCATCGGTGCGGCGTTGATGTTGTCCTTCAGCAGCAGGGGGATGCCATGCAGCGGACCGCGCAGGCGACCTTCGCGGCGCTCGCGGTCGCGTGCGGCGGCTTCCTTCAGGGCATCGGGGTTGAGCTCGATCACCGCGCGCAGGCGTGGCCCGGTGCGGTCGAGGCTGGCGATGCGCTGCAGGTAGGCCTGGGTCAGGGTGGTGCTGTCCAGCTCACCGGCGGTCATCCGCGCCTGCAGGTCGGCGACATCGGTTTCGGCGTACGGGAACGGCACGTTGCGGCTCGCAGGTTCGGCCGCATGCGCGCTGGGCGTGGCCGGGCTGCAGCCAGCCGAAAGCAGCGCCGGCAACGCGGCGAGCAGGCAGGTCAGCAGAGGCGGCAAGGACGGGCGCATGGGGCGGCTTGGTCGGCTCCAATCCCCAGTGTAGCGGGTGCTCAGCGGTGGCGCTTGCGCAGGTCGCGGGCGAGGACGTAGACCACGATCAGGTTGATCGCCAGGATTGTCCACGACGGCCAGCCGGGATGGCGGATGATCGCGAAGATGTCGAAAGGCAGGTACAGCGAGGCGGTCAGGCAACCCAGCCAGGAGGCCCAGGCCTTGGCCCGCCACAGGCCCCAGGCTTCGACCAGGTGCAGCAGGCCGTAGCCGATCATTCCCGCCGCGGCCAGGTGGACCGCGTCGGGACTGATCATGTGCAGCAGCGAGGGCAGGGTGCCATGGTCCGGATCCAGGCTGAAACGCCGGATCAGGACCATGATGCCGTGCCGCAGCGGCTGCGGCCCGAGCACTTCCAGCCCGGTGGCGGCCAACAGCGCAAGCATCGCCTTGCTCGCTTCGAGCAGGGCGATGACATGCAGGCCCGGATGCCGGTGTGGATCCGGGTTGTAGCCGCTCTGGTTCACGGGGTGCTGGCTCAGCCGCCGCGCGAAGCCTTCTTGCGGTCGCTTTCGGTCAGGAACTTCTTGCGCAGGCGGATCTCCTTCGGGGTGATCTCGACCAGCTCATCGTCTTCGATGAAGTCCAGGGCCTGTTCCAGCGAGTACTTGATCGCCGGGGTCAGCTGGATCGCATCGTCCTTGCCCGAAGCGCGCATGTTGGTCAGCGGCTTGGTCTTGATCGCGTTGACGGTCAGGTCGTTGTCCTTGGAGTGGATGCCGACCAGCTGACCTTCATACACGTTGTCGCCTTCAGCAGCGAACAGCTTGCCGCGTTCCTGCAGCGGGCCCAGCGAGTAGGCCGGCGTGGTGCCCGGTGCATTGGCGATCATCACGCCGTTGATGCGCTTGGCGATCGCGCCCTGTTCCTTCGGACCGTAATGGTCGAACACGTGGAACAGCAGGCCCGAACCCTGGGTCAGGGTCTTGAACTCGTTCTGGAAGCCGATCAGGCCACGGGCCGGGATCTGGTACTCCAGGCGCACGCGGCCCTTGCCGTCCGATTCCATGTTCTTCAACTGGCCCTTGCGGGTGCCCAGCTTTTCCATCACGCCGCCCTGGTGGATTTCTTCGATGTCCACCACCAGCTGCTCGATCGGCTCCATCAGCTGGCCGTCGATTTCCTTGATGATCACTTCCGGGCGTGACACGGCCAGCTCGTAGCCTTCGCGGCGCATGTTCTCGATCAGCACCGACAGGTGCAGCTCGCCACGGCCGGAGACCAGGAACTTGTCGGCGTCTTCCAGCTGCTCGACCTTCAGGGCCACGTTGTGGACCTTTTCACGGTCCAGGCGGTCCTTGATCTGGCGGCTGGTCAGGAACTTGCCACCGGACAGGTCCTTGTTGCCGGCGAACGGCGAATTGTTCACCTGGAAGGTCATCGAGATGGTCGGCTCGTCGACGGTCAGCGCAGGCAGGGCTTCCGGGAAGTCCGGTGCGCAGATGGTGTCGGAGATGGTCAGCTCCTGGATACCGGAGATGGCCACGATGTCGCCGGCCTCGGCCGAATCCTGCTCGATGCGCTCCAGGCCCATGAAGCCCAGCACCTGCAGCACCTTGCCGTTGCGCTTCTTGCCTTCACGGTCAATGACCGCGACCTGCATGTTCTTCTTCAGGGTGCCGCGCTGGATGCGGCCGATGCCGATCACGCCCACGAAGTTGTTGTAGTCCAGCTGGCTGATGCGCATCTGGAACGGGCCTTCCGGGTCCACTTCCGGGCGCGGCGCGTGCTGCATGATCGCTTCGTACAGCGGGGTCATGTCGCCGTCACGCACGGTGTCTTCCAGGCCGGCATAGCCGTTCAGGCCCGAGGCGTAGACGATCGGGAAGTCCAGCTGCTCGTTGGTGGCGCCGAGCTTGTCGAACAGGTCGAAGACCTGGTCGATCACCCATTCCGGACGGGCGCCCGGACGGTCGACCTTGTTGACCACGACGATCGGCTTGAAGCCCATCGCGAAGGCCTTCTGGGTCACGAAGCGGGTCTGCGGCATCGGGCCGTCCATCGCATCGACCAGGATCAGCACGGTGTCGACCATCGACAGCACGCGCTCGACCTCACCGCCGAAGTCGGCGTGGCCGGGGGTATCGACGATGTTGATCCGGTTCTTGATGCCGGTCTTCTTGTCTTCCCAGGTGATGGCGGTGTTCTTGGCCAGGATGGTGATGCCGCGTTCCTTTTCCTGGTCGTTGCTGTCCATCACGCGCTCGGCGAGGACGGTGCGCTCGGACAGGGTGCCGGACTGCTTCAGCAGCTGGTCGACCAGGGTGGTCTTGCCATGGTCGACGTGGGCGACGATGGCGATGTTGCGAAGATTTTCGATGGACATACGAAAGGGGGCCAGTCGGCGCCGGATTTGGAAAAAGAAGTCCAACATTATACGTCGAACTTGACGATTCGCGAAAAGGTGGATTTCACGCCGGCCCAGCGGCGCATTCAGCTGGCTGTCCGCCGCTTCGGCCGAGGTCGCCAGGACGGGGCCCCCGGCTCACCTTCCGCTGGCTGAAGGCGGGGGCTCCACCGATGGTCGAAGGCACCGCCGCCACGAGGCAGGTGTAAACTAGGTGGCTAGACGCATTCCCCTTTGCACCAAGGATCTTCATGTCCCTCATCGCCACTTTCGACACCACCCAGGGCCCGATCAAGGTCGAGCTGTTCGCCGACAAGGCGCCGCTGACCGTGGCCAACTTCGTGAACCTGGTCAAGCACGGCTTCTATGACGGCCTGATCTTCCACCGCGTGATCGCCGACTTCATGATCCAGGGCGGCTGCCCGCAGGGTCGTGGCACCGGCGGCCCGGGCTACAAGTTCGAAGACGAGAAGAATGGCGTGAAGCACGAGGTCGGCTCGCTGTCGATGGCCAACGCCGGCCCGAACACCAACGGCAGCCAGTTCTTCATCACCCACATCAAGACCGATTGGCTGGACGGCCGCCACACCGTCTTCGGCAAGGTCCTGGAAGGCCAGGCCATCGTCGATTCGGTCAAGCAGGGCGACGTGATCCATTCGATCACCCTTGAAGGCGACGTCGACGCCGTGCTGGCCGCCCAGGCCGACCGCGTCGCGGAGTGGAACAAGCACCTCGCCGCCTGATCCCCCTTCGAAACGGCCACCCACGGGTGGCCGTTTCCCTGTTCCCCGCCGCCCGCCAGGCCTGCGTGGCTCCGCCCGCGGCGTCCCATCAAACGCTTGCAAGCAAGAGGAAACCCCCATGAAAGCACCCGTTCGTGTTGCCGTGACCGGCGCCGCCGGCCAGATCGGTTATGCCCTGCTGTTCCGCATCGCCTCCGGCGAAATGCTGGGCAAGGACCAGCCGGTCATCCTGCAGCTGCTGGAACTGCCGGTCGACAAGGCCCAGGCCGCCCTGAAGGGCGTGATGATGGAGCTGGAAGACTGCGCGTTCCCGCTGCTGGCCGGCATGGTCGGCACCGATGACGCCGAAGTCGCGTTCAAGGACGCCGACATCGCCCTGCTGGTCGGCGCGCGTCCGCGCGGCCCGGGCATGGAGCGCAAGGACCTGCTGCTGGAAAACGCCAAGATCTTCACCGCCCAGGGCGCGGCGCTGAACAAGGTCGCCAGCCGCGACGTGAAGGTGCTGGTGGTCGGCAACCCGGCCAATACCAACGCCTACATCGCCATGAAGTCGGCCCCGGACCTGAAGCCGGAAAACTTCACCGCCATGCTGCGCCTGGACCACAACCGCGCGCTGAGCCAGCTGTCGACCAAGCTCGGCAAGCCGGTCGGTGGCATGGAGAAGCTGGTGGTGTGGGGCAACCACAGCCCGACCATGTACCCGGACTACCGTTTCGCCACCGCCGATGGTGCGTCGATCGCCGATGCGATCAACGACCAGGAGTGGAACGCCAACACCTTCATCCCGACCGTGGGCAAGCGCGGCGCGGCGATCATCGAAGCCCGTGGCTCGTCCTCGGCTGCGTCGGCCGCCAATGCCGCCATCGACCACGTGCGTGACTGGGTGCTGGGCAGCAACGGCAAGTGGGTCACCATGGGCGTGCCGTCCGACGGTTCCTACGGCATTCCGGAAGGCGTGATCTTCGGTTTCGCGGTGACCACCGAGAACGGCAAGTACACCCTGGTCAAGGATCTGCCGATCGACGACTTCAGCCAGAAGTACATCGACAAGACCCTGGCCGAGCTGGAAGAAGAGCGCGCCGGCGTCGCCCACCTGCTGGGCTGATGCGGGCGGTACCGGTGCGAGCCGGTACCTCTTCCATCAAGGTAGGTACCGACCGCTGGTCGGTATGCAGAAAACGGGGAGGCTTCGGCTTCCCCGTTTTTGTTTGGAATTCCTGGAACCGCATGATCCACCTGCATTACATCGATGACGCGCTGCTGGTGGCCGAGAAGCCGGCCGGCCTGCTGTCCGTGCCTGGCCGCAGCGCCGAGAACCAGGACTGTGTCGTCGCGCGCCTGCAGGCGCTGTACCCGGATGCGTTGACCGTGCATCGCCTGGACCAGGTGACCTCCGGCCTGCTGCTGCATGCGCGTGGCAAGGACATGCAGGCAGCGTTGTCGATGCAGTTCGAGCAGCGCCAGGTTGGCAAGCGGTATGAAGCGGTGGTGCAGGGGTTGCTCGAAGGCGATGCCGGCGAAGTGGACCTGCCGCTGATCGTGGACTGGCCGAACCGGCCGAAGCAGATGGTCGACCATGAGCGTGGCAAGCCGGCGTTGACCCGCTGGCGCGTACGGGCCCGTGATGTTGAGGCGCAGCACACCCGGGTGGAGTTGGAACCGATCACTGGCCGCAGCCATCAGCTGCGCCTGCACATGGCCAGCCTCGGTCATCCCATCGTCGGCGACGTGCTGTATGACGCGGCACCGGCGCAACGCGTGCATCTGCATGCGCGCAGCCTGCGGTTCACCCACCCGGTGACGGGCGAAGCGCTCGCGTTCGAGTCTGCGGCTCCGTTCTAGGGGGTCGGCAGGGCTTGCAGCCCTGCACCTGCAGAATCAACGTCAACATCAACGTCAAAAGCGGGCTGTCCGTGGGTTGGCGGGGCGGTATGGGTGGGCAGGACACGCCGTAAACCCATCCATGGGGGCTCGATGGCGCCATCCATGGCGCCAACGGTCCCGCCCACCCACACCGCCCCGCCTCTGACAGATTCCCGCGGCTGTTGGTAGGTGTCGACCTTGGTCGACACGATTTTTCTTTCAGATATCGAATGAGTCATCCACGCATTGCGTGGATCTACCGTGTCGACCAAGGTCGACACCGACCAGAACAATATGTCGTTCCGACAGCTCGCGGGAAACTGTCGAAGGCGGGGTGGGTCCGGTTGCGGGAGTGTCCGCGGCATGGATGCCGCGGCCAAGCCCCCAGGGATGGGTTTACGGCGTCTCCCGCAACCGGATCCGCCCCGCCATTCCCCAGTAGCCCAGCTTTTGACGTTGACGTTGATTCTGCAGGTGCAGGGCTGCAAGCCCTGCAGAACAAAACCCCACCCCCTACCAAGGTAGGGCGGCCCGCGCGCCAGCGCCGGACTATCCTCGAACCCATGACTTTGTCTGGGAGGGCTGCGTCATGAACTACGAGGAAACCTACCGTCGCTCGATCGACGAGCCGGAGGCCTTCTGGGGCGAGGAAGCCAAGCGCATCCATTGGCATAAACCGCCGCAGCAGGTGCTCGACTACAGCAACCCGCCATTCCGGCGCTGGTTCGTCGGCGGCGAAACCAATCTCTGCTACAACGCCGTGGACCGCCACCTGGCCGAGCGTGCCGACCAGCTTGCGCTTGTCGCCATCTCCACCGAGACCAACAGCACACGCGAGATCACCTATCGCCAGCTGTACCGCGAAGTGAACGACTTCGCCGCCGTGCTCAAGCACCTCGGTGTCGGCCACGGTGACCGCGTGGTGATCTACATGCCGAACATGGCCGAAGCCGTGTTCGCGATGCTGGCCTGCGCGCGCATCGGTGCGGTGCACTCGGTGGTGTTTGGTGGCTTCGCCGCGCACAACCTGGCGCTGCGCATCGACGACGCCAAGCCCAAGCTGCTGATCGCGGCCGATGCCGGCATGCGCGGTGGCAAGCTGATTCCGTACAAGCCGATGGTCGACGCCGCCTGCGCCGAAGCAGCCTCGCCACCACCGCACGTGCTGATCGTGTCGCGCGGACTGGACGCAGCCGAACCGCGCGTGCCGGGGCGTGACGTGGAGTACACCACGCTGCGCGCGCAGATCGGTGAGGTCGATGTACCGGTGCAGTGGCTGGAAGCGAGCGAGCCGAGCTACCTGCTGTATACCTCCGGCACCACCGGCAAGCCGAAGGGCGTGCAGCGTGATGTCGGTGGCTATGCGGTGGCGATGGCGCAGTCGATGGAAACCGTGTTCGACTGCAAGCCAGGGCAGGTGATGTTTTCCACCTCCGACGTCGGCTGGGCCGTCGGCCATTCCTACAACGTCTACGGCCCGCTGATCGGTGGCTGCACCTCGCTGCTGTACGAAGGGCTGCCGACCAATCCCGATCCGGGCATCTGGTGGGCGCTGTGCGAGCAGTACAACGTGCGCACCATGTTCTCTTCGCCCACCGCGATCCGCGTGCTGAAGAAGCACGACGCGGACTTCATCCATCGGCATGACCTGCGTGCGCTGAAGTACCTGTTCCTGGCCGGTGAGCCGCTGGACGAGCCCACCGCGCACTGGATCAGTGAAGCGCTCGGCAAGCCGATCATCGACAACTACTGGCAGACCGAGACCGGCTGGCCGGCACTGACCCTGCTGCCGGGCCTGGAAATGAAGCCGGTGCGCTTCGGTTCGCCCGGTTTCCCCAATCTTGGTTACCGGATGAAGGTGATCGACGAGAACACCGGCGAGGAGGTCGCGCCGGGGCAGAAGGGCGTGCTGGTGGTGTCGCCACCGTTGCCGCCGGGTTGCATGAGCACCGTGTGGAACGATTACAGCCGCTTCCTGCAGAGCTACTTCAGCCACTTCAAGGAACTGTTGTACAGCTCGCTGGACTGGGCGATCCGCGACGACGATGGCTACACCTTCATCCTCGGTCGCACCGATGATGTCATCAACGTAGCCGGGCATCGCCTCGGCACACGCGAGATCGAGGAAGCCATTTCCAGCCATCCGCGCGTGGCCGAGGCGGCGGTGATCGGGGTCAAGGACGAGTTGAAGGGGCAGGTGCCGCTGGTGTTCGTCACCCTCAAGCAGGGGCTCAACGGTGAGGATCCGGCGCCGGTGGTGGCGGAGATGATGGCCACGGTGACCACCTCGCTCGGCGCGGTCGCGCGCCCGGCGCATGTGCATGTGGTCAACGCACTGCCCAAGACCCGTTCGGGCAAGTTGTTGCGGCGCTCGCTGCAGGCGCTGGCCGAACAGCGTGATCCGGGCGACCTGTCGACGCTGGATGACCCCAGCGCGCTGGAGGAGATCCGCCGCGCGCTGGGGCGCTGATCCGGTAGTGCCGGCCGCTGGCCGGCATCCCCATCAATCCCGAGGTTGCCGGCCAGCGGCCGGCACTACCCGCGGCACTTGCGCTAAGCTCGGCCTGTCATCGACCTGCAATACGCGGCGCGCGCCGGGGAAGGCGCGTGCCGTCCGGGGATGGCACACAGGGGAGCGTGCCCGCCAGGGCGCGCCGGCATTGCGCATCGAGGGAGGGGGAGGCAATGGCATTGCTGCACGCCAAGACGGCTGCTGGCCGTCAGGAAATCGAAGACCGTGGCCGGCGCCTGCCGGCGGCATTGCGTTCGATCCTGCTGATGGTCGACGGCCATCGCGACGACACCGAACTGCGCGGCCTGTTCGAAGGCCTGCGCGCACCGGTCGATGCACTGGAGCAGCTGGAAGCGCTGGGCCTGATCGAAGTGATCGGTGGCAATGCCGAGGTGGCACCGGTACGCGGCATCAGCACCGGCCGCGAACAGGATCCGGCGTTGTACCAGCAGTTGTACGACGCGATGAGCGAGGCGGTGCGGCGCCACCTCGGCCTGAAGGGCTACTTCATGCAGTTGAAGATTGAACGCTGCACCGATGCACTGGCGTTGGAACGCCTGTGCCCGGAGCTGCTGGCCGCGGTGGGAAAGGCGCGCAGCCCGGCGCTGGCGCAGCGCTGGTGGCAGGAAACCCAGGCGGCGGTGGTGAACGCTGGCAATGAGGTCGTGCAGGCCTGACTCACCGCGTAAAGTGATCGGTTCACTTCCCCACAAGGAGTCCCGCGTGCAGGACGACCACGACGACACCGATACCCTCGGCTGGGACGCGATCAATGCGGCGCTGGCGCCCCTGTATGCCGGGCAGGAGCCGCGTCATTTCGGCACCGCGCTGCCTTACACGCTCGGTGGCCAGGATCCGCTGGATGGCATCAGCGTGTACTGGGTGGATGCGCCGGTACCGCATTGGCACTACATCACCTACGGCTTCTCCGAGCTGTACGCCAAGGAGAGCAGCGATGCCGGCGCCAGCGGCTATGGTTTCGAGCTGACCTTCCGCCTCGCTGCCGAAGCCGGTGAGCACGCCGGCAGCACGCCGCCGGTGTGGCCGATGAACCTGCTGCAGAACCTGGCGCGCTACGTGTTCGGCAGCGGCAACGTGTTCGAGGATGGTCACCACCTGAATGCCAACGGCCCGATCGCGCTGGAGACCGACACGCGCCTGTGCCACCTGGCCTTCATTGCCGATCCGCAGTTGCCTGCGCGCGACACCGCCAATGGCCACCTGCAGTTCCTGCAACTGGTCGGCCTGACCAACGAAGAGATGGAGGCGGTCAAGCGCTGGTCGACGCGCGGTGTGCTGCAGGCGCTGCAGCCGGCGATGCCGCTGTGGATCAGTGATCTGCACCGTCGCAACCTGCTGGAGGATCCGGCACTGGCAGCCCAAGTGCAGGCCGGCAGCGAGCGCGAGGGCTCCAGCACCGGCATGCTGTTCATCGAGACGTTGGATTGGAGGCAGGAGGCCGGCGTCACCACCCTGGTGCTCGGCGCGGGCCAGGTCGCCAGCGTCTGCGAACTGCTGCCGCTGCGCCTGCGCCACGGAAAGTCGCTGGAACTGGCCAGCCGCGAGCGGCAGTGGGAGTTCATTCCAGCCGAGCGCGGTGACGTGGGCGAAGTCTCGGCCGACAGCGCGCGCTGGGCCCTGGACGAGACGGGGCTGCAGGCCCTGGCAGGCGTGCGTGCCGAACGTGGCATCTACCCGGTGGCGGGAGCGCTGCGCATCGAAGTAGTGCCAACCTACCTGCGCGACGCCAACGGTGAAGTGATCCGCCAGATCGGTTGACCGCACCGATGAAATCTACGGGGTCAGAGCCGCCTGCGGTGCAGGCGGATCCGACCCCGCGTTCGGAGGGCTGCGGGGTCAGATCCGTTCGCCACGCGAACGGCCCTGACCCGGGGCATCCTCAGGCCAGGCCTTCGGCCTTCAGCGCGGCCTGCACACCGGCATCGGCGTCCATGCGTGCCTTGTAGGCGGCCAGGTTGTCCAGGCCGGACAGGTCGACCTTGGTGCCGGCGGCCCAGCGCAGGGTGATGTAGAAGTACGGGTCGGCGAAACTGCGGAAGCCGGCCAGCCACGGCTTGTCGGTCAGCTGCTTGTCGGCGGTCTCGAACAGGCCACGCAGGCGCTTGTGTGCGGCGGCGCGGATTGCATCGAACTGGCTTTCGTCGGCAATGAACTTGCCCGGCGCGAACAGCGGCGAGAAGGCCGGGTGCACGTCGGAATTGACGAAGGCCAGCCAGCGGGTGGCTTCGGCACGCTGTCGCGGGCTGCCATCACCGCCGAGGCCGGCCTGCGGATAGGTGTCGGCGATATAGCCCATGATCGCGGCGTTCTGCAGCAGCACGAAATCGCCATCGACCAGCGCGGGCACCGCGCCGGCCGGATTGATCTTGAGGAATTCCGGACCCTTCAGGGTGTCCTTGTTCAGCAGTTCGACCTCGAACGGCTGGCCGGTCCACTGCAGGGCGATGTGGTCGGCGGTGGAACAGGCACCGGGCTTGCTGTACAGCTTCATGGGAACTCCAGGTGATGCGGGCGGGAAACGCCCACTATCCCAGAGCCTGGCGGCGGGCGGCAACGCTGCCGCCAGCACGGATCGTTACGACTGCCGCGGCTTGAGGTTCTGCACCTTATAGAAGGTGTGATCGCCGATGGTGGCCACCTGGTAGGCATTGCGCCAGTTCGGGCTGGCGATGGACAGCGCGGCGAAGTGGCTGGCACCGGGCACGATCTCGCGGCGCTCGCCTGCCGGCAGCGCCCAGTTGCGCTCGGCGTCGAAGGCCACGTTCATCGCCTCGCTCCAGGCTGCGTCGTTGCCCAGCTGGGTGCCGGGGGAGACGATGGTTGGTGCGAACTGCTTGCGCGCGGTGACCACCTGGCACATCGAGTCGCCCCACAGGCCACTGTCGAGACGGCGCAGGGCGACCTCGGCAACGGCCTGCTGGCCGCGCAGGGTCTGGTCGCGGGCTTCCAGGTAAACGGTGGTGCTCAAACACAATGAATCAGCGGCCGGCTGCGGCAACAACTGCGACAGCCAGAGAATCCAGGCCAGTTTCATATAACTCCTTGCTCCGTGTGGGCCGCACTCTCCACTTCCGGTCGCAGGGGCGACAGGACGCGAGGTACGACTTGGCGTCATGGGGAGGCGGCCATCGGGGCCGCCCCGTGGGCGGCCCCAAAAGACACGATCAGTACCGATCGAAGGGGCCGCACCGGCTCACCGGAAACTGGCTGGTGAGCGGAAAGATGGCGCAAGGTAGGGGGGCATAGCCGAACGCATCGTGAACCGCCAGGCTTGACATTCAGGTTCGGGAGGGGTGACGGAAATCACATTCCGTCACCCATTCAGGCACTCATCAGAGCCCAGCGGCGACCCGACTGCCCTGGTCGATGGCCCGTTTTGCATCCAGTTCTGCGGCCACATCGGCGCCGCCGATCAACGTCGCGCTGATGCCAGCGGCCTGCAGCTCTGCCTGCAGCGCACGATTCGGTTCCTGCCCGGCGCAGATCACCACCTGATCGACCGGCAGCAGCTGTTCGCTGCCCTCAACGCGGATGCGCAGGCCTTCATCGTCAACACCCAGGTACTCGACGCCGCCGAGCATGCGCACGCCCTTGGCCTTCAGCGTGGCGCGATGGATCCAGCCGGTGGTCTTGCCCAGCCGCGCACCGGGCTTGCCCGGGCTGCGCTGCAGCAGCCACAGCCGGCGCGGCGAGGCCTCGGCCTGCGCCCGCGCCAGGGAGCCGCGGGTCTCGAAGGTACTGTCCACGCCCCATTCGGCCATCCAGCGCTGTGGGTCCAGCGAGGGCGACTCACCGGCGTGGCTGAGGAACTCGCCGACATCGAAGCCGATGCCGCCGGCGCCGATGATCGCTGCATTGGCGCCCACCGTGACCCGGCCCAGCAGCACGTCCAGGTAGCTGACCACCTTGGCGTGGTCGGCGCCGGGGAAGTCGACCTTGCGCGGGGTGATGCCGGTGGCCAGCACCACCTCGTCGAAGCCGGCCAGGCTGGCCGCATCCGCTCGCGTGCCCAGGCGCAGCTGCACGCCGGTTTCAGCCAGCTTGTGGCGGAAATAGCGCAGCGTCTCGTGGAACTCTTCCTTGCCGGGGATGCGCTTGGCCACGTTGAACTGGCCACCGATCTCGTCGTTGGCATCGAACAGGGTGACCTGGTGGCCGCGCTCGGCGGCCACCGTGGCGCAGGCCAGGCCGGCCGGGCCGGCACCGACCACCGCAACCTTTTTCGGCGTGGCAGCAGGGTGGTAGACCAGCTCGGTCTCGTGTGCGGCACGCGGATTGACCAGGCAGCTGGCCAGCTTGTTCTCGAACACGTGGTCCAGGCAGGCCTGGTTGCAGGCGATGCAGGTGTTGATTGCCTCGGGGTGGCCGGCTCGGGCCTTGTTCGGCCACTGCGGGTCGGCCAGCAGCGGGCGCGCCAGCGACACCATGTCGGCGCCGCCATCGGCCAGGATGCGCTCGGCGACCTCGGGCATGTTGATGCGGTTGGTTGCCACCAGCGGCACCTTCACATGCGGCTTGAGCTTGGCGGTGACACCGGCAAAGGCCGCGCGCGGCACCGAGGTGGCGATGGTGGGAATGCGCGCTTCGTGCCAGCCGATGCCGGAATTGATGATCGTCGCGCCAGCGGCCTCGATGGCCTGCGCCTGCTGCACGATCTCTTCCCAGTTGCTGCCGTCTTCCACCAGGTCCACCAGCGACAGCCGGTAGATGATGATGAAGTCCGGCCCGCAGGCCTCGCGGATGCGGCGCACGATCTCTACCGCAAAACGCATGCGCTGGTGGGCGTCGCCACCCCAGCGGTCGGAGCGCTTGTTGGTGCGCGGGGCGATGAACTCGTTGATGAGGTAGCCCTCCGAGCCCATCACTTCGACGCCGTCGTAGCCGGCTTCGCGGGCCAGCTTTGCGCTGCGTGCGTAGTCGGCGATATGCCGCTCGACACCGCTGGCCGACAGCGCACGCGGGGTGAACGGATTGATCGGTGCCTTCAGCTTCGACGGTGCCACCGACAGGGGATGGTAGGCATAGCGGCCGGCATGCAGCAGCTGCAGGCAGATCTTCGCGCCATGCTGGTGTGCGGCGGCGGTGAGCTGCCGGTGCGGGCGTACTTCCCAGGGCCAGGACAGCTTGCCGCCGAATGGCTTCAGCCAGCCCACCACGTTGGGCGCGAAGCCGCCGGTGACGATCAGGCCGACACCGCCCTCGGCGCGCTCGGCGAAGTAGGCTGCCAGGCGCGGGAAGTCGCGGGCGCGATCTTCCAGGCCGGTGTGCATCGAACCCATCAGCACGCGATTGCGCAGCTGGGTGAAGCCCAGGTCCAGCGGGGCGAACAGATGGGGATAGGCGCTTTCGTTGGCTGGCGACATGGTCGATACGCTTGCGTACGGAAGCGCGAAGCGTGCCGGGAAACGGCGGCCGGGGCAAGGGGCGCGGGCGTAGTGCCGGCCGCTGGCCGGGTACGCTCGGCACATGCGTGCTGTCGCTCCCGCAATTCGCTGCGCGAACCGCGGGCCCCACTTACCGGCCTCCACGCCCCCGCGCCTGCGGCGCTGTCCCCGAACTCCGGGGGGCGGTAGTGCCGGCCGCTGGCCGGGTACGCTCGGCACATGCGTGCTGTCGCTCCCGCAATTCGCTGCGCGAACCGCGGGCCCCACTTACCGGCCTCCACGCCCCCGCGCCTGCGGCGCTGCCCCCGAACTCCGGGGGCGGTAGTGCCGGCCGCTGGCCGGGTACGCTCGGCACATGCGTGCTGTCGCTCCCGCAATTCGCTGCGCGAACCGCGGGCCCCACTTACCGGCCTCCACGCCCCCGCGCCTGCGGCGCTGCCCCCGAACTCCGGGGGGCGGTAGTGCCGGCCGCTGGCCGGCATACGGGGCAGCTCAGGGTGATTGCGGTTGCCGGCCAGCGGCCGGCACTACCGGGGGACGGCCAATCCCGAACCAGCCCAGCGTTACCCCGCACAGGGGGCCGATCAGCAGGGCGAAGGCGAGGGTGCCGACACCGACGTTGCCGCCGAGCCACCAGCCCAGCAGCAGCACGCTGCCCTCGATCAGGCTGCGTACCTTCCAGATCGGCCAGCCGGTGCGGGCGTGCAGGCCGGTCATCAGGCCATCGCGCGGGCCAGGCCCGAGCTTGGCGCCGATGTACAGGCCGGTAGCCAGGGCGACCAGCAGCATGCCGGCGCAGAACATCGCCAGCTGCCAGCCAAGGCCGACCGCCGAGGGGAGCAACCACAGACCGAACTGCGCGGATGGGCCGATCAACATCACGTTGAGCACGGTGCCGATGCCCGGCTTCTGCCGCAATGGCCACCAGAGCAGCAGCACCAGCGCGCCGATCACATTGGTGGCCAGGCCGAACGACAGCGGTGTCTGTGCGGCGATGCCCTGCGACAACACGTCCCAGGGGGCTACGCCGATCGCTGCACGGATCATCAGCGAGGCGCCGAAGCCGTAGAGGAACAGGCCGATGATCAGTTGCAGCAGTCGCAGGGGCAGGGCGGTAGGCATGGCGGTGCTCGGGGAGAGGGGGATCTGTTTCCACCGTAATCCCGATTCATCCGTCGCCATAGATACAGATGCCGGCCAATCCGCCGCCACAGGCGGAACCTCTAGAGCCGAGCCCATGCTCGGCTGGCGATGCCAGGCAAAGCAGCCGAGCATGGGCTCGGCTCTACATCGGCGTTCCAGCCTGGCTCAATCGCCCCAGCCCGCCAGCGCCAGCTTGCCGACCGTGCGTCCGCTGGCCAGGCGCTGATGCGCGATGTCCAGATTCGCCGCATTGATCGTGCCCAGCGTCTCGCTGAGGGTGCCGCGCAGCTGGCCAGCGTCGATCATGCTGGCCGCGCGGCTGAGGATGCGGTGCTGTTCGATGCGGTCCGCAGTGGCGAAGCGCGAACGCGCGAACATGAATTCCCAGTGGATGCCGATGCACTTGGCCTTGTAGGGATCACCGATGCGCAGCGCACCGCGCGGTTCGACGATGAGGCCGACATGGCCCTGTGGCGCCAGCAGCTGGCCCAATGCGTCCCAGTAATGGTCGGTGTCGGCCAGGTTGAGGGCGACCTGTACTGCGTCGATGCCCAATGCCTGCAGCTGGGGCAGCAGCGGCTGCCGGTGGTCGATCACATGCTGGGCACCCATCTGCCGGCACCAGTCGATCGACGACTCGCGCGAGGCGGTGGCGATCACCTCGAATCCTGCATGCCGGCCCAGCTGGATCGCCATCGATCCAACGCCGCCTGCTCCGCCGATCACCAGCAGGTGCTGGCCGGCATGGCGGCGGTCATCCAGCTGCAATGGCATGCGCTGGAACAGCAGTTCCCATGCGGTGAGCGTGGTCAGTGGCAGGGCGGCCGCTTCGGCGAAGTCGAGCGTGGTCGGCTTGCGCGCTACCAGCCGCTCGTCCACAAGATGAAACTGCGCATTGCAGCCCGGGCGGGTGACATCACCGGCGTAGTAGACCTCGTCGCCGGACGCGAACAGGCTGGCGTCCTCGCCGATCGCTTCGACCACGCCGGCGGCGTCCCAGCCGAGCACGCGGGGTGCTTCGAGCGTGGCTGGATCGGTGGCCGCCCGCTGCTTGCCGTCGACCGGATTCACCGAGACGGCTTCGACCCGGATCAGCAGGTCGCGGCCACCCGGAGGCAGCGGCGGAGGCAGGTGGATATCGCAGAGGGCGGGGGCGGATTCACGACTCAGGGCGACGGCTTTCATCTCGGCTCCGGCTGGGTTCGTGGCTCCATCATAGAGTTCCTCACGTTTCAGCAGATGTGCTGAATCGCGTGGAGCAACCTGTTGCGCAATATGTCGTATTCCGCACCTAAACCCCGTCAAACCCTTGCGGCGTGAGGGTCTTGCGGTTTTTCATCATCCTGTATAGGGTTTCAACGTCGGACCGGTGGAGGGTCGGGCACAACACTTCACATGTTACGGGACTGTTAACATGACCTTCACCCGCCTGAGCATAATGTTCGCGGCGGTGGCGTGCTGAATCGGCTGTCGAACATCGACGCACTAGTGCTGGCCCATGCCTCTACCGGTTTCATACCCCCGAAATAGGAGCTGTACTCAATGAACAAGAAGATCCTTACTGCCGCGCTGCTGGGTGGTCTGGCTTTCGCCCAGGCTGCGTCCGCGCAGGAGTTCGATGACCGCTGGTACCTGACCGGTTCGGCCGGCTTCAACTTCCAGGACAGCGACCGCCTGACCAATGACGCTCCGTTCGTCACTCTGGGCCTGGGCAAGTTCATCAGCCCGAACTGGTCGCTGGACGGTGAGCTGAACTATCAGAACCCGAACTTCGACGCCAACAAGGACATGAACTGGTCGCAGTACGGCGTTTCGCTGGACCTGCGTCGCCACTTCATCAAGGAAGGCCGCGGCTGGAACCCGTACCTGCTGGCCGGCCTGGGCTACCAGAAGTCGGAAGAAGAGTACAACCCGATCGGCGGTGGCCTGGCTGACCGCAAGGACGGCAACTTTGCCGCCAAGGTCGGCGTCGGTCTGCAGACCACCTTCGAGAAGCGCGTTGCTGTCCGTGCCGAAGTCGCCTACCGCGCTGATTTCGACGACCAGAGCGTGAACCCGAAGCGTGCCGGCAACGATGAAAGCTGGTTCGGCGACGTGCTGGCTTCGGTCGGCGTCGTGATCCCGCTGGGCCCGGCTCCGGTCGCGGCTGCTCCGGCCCCGGCTCCGGTTGCTCCGAGCTGCGCCGACCTGGATGACGACGGTGACGGCGTCAACAACTGCGACGACAAGTGCCCGAACTCGCAGCCGGGTCAGACCATCGGTCCGGACGGTTGCCCGGTGCCGGTCTCCATCGACCTGAAGGGCGTCAACTTCGACTTCGACAAGTCGAACCTGCGTCCGGACGCCGTGGCGATCCTGAGCGAAGCCACCGAGATCCTGAAGCGTTACCCGGATCTGCGCGTTGAAGTCGCCGGTCACACCGACTCGAAGGGTACCGACGCTTACAACCAGAAGCTGTCGGAGCGTCGTGCTACCGCCGTGTACAACTACCTGACCAAGAACGGCGTTGACGCCGGTCGCCTGGTCGGCCCGATCGGCTACGGCGAGAGCCGTCCGATTGCTCCGAACACCAACCCGGATGGTTCGGACAACCCGGAAGGTCGCGCCAAGAACCGTCGTACCGAGCTGAACGTCCAGAACTAAGTTCTGACGCTCTGCCCGCAAGACACAGCAGGACCCGGCTTCGGCCGGGTCTTGTTGTTTCTGGGGTCCGGAATCCAGGTAGTGCTGGGTGCGGGAGCAACCGTTCGTCGGGTTTTTGTCCGTAAAACCAATGAGTTGCCGTATTCATTGAAAGTGGCGCTTGAAAGCTGTCGCGGCATTGCTAAACTCGCCGCGTCACTTCCTTTCGTGGATGCCCCTCATGCTGCGCTCTGCATCGGCCGCCTTCCTGGCGCTGGCCCTGGTTCCCGCCGCCCACGCTGCGGTCGATTGCTCGGTCAACGCCAGCGCCTCGCCGCTGCCGTTGCCGGCCACGACCATCGCGCCGGTGGCCGACGAGTTGTACATCCGTGGCAACCAGCTGGGCATGCCGGCCGGTGTGCTGAGCAGCAACTACGATCCGTCGCAGTCGCTGGACCAGGTGCTGCAGCGCCTGCGCATCGACGGCTGCCAGAACATCGCCAAGGCCATTCCGAGCGCACCGGCGGTGAAGCCGAACGATCCGGCGGCCTACAAGCCGCAGACCGAATTCGACAACACGCCCTGGCGCTTCGACATGAGCCAGAACGGCAAGCGCATGACCGCCGAAGAGTTCGACGCCTGGATGAAGGCGCGCGGCGTGCGCGTGGTCAAGGCGCGTCCGGCTCCGGCCACCACCCCGGCTCCGGCCGAAGCACCGGCTGAGACCAAGCCGGTCGACAAGAAGTAAGCGCTGCGGGGAGCAGAGGCTTGCGCACGCGCCGCCCACCTGCCGCCCCCGCCGCCCGCTCCCACGCACCGCGTGGGCGTGCGACGCCCGCTGCCGCAGCCGCCGGTGTCCGTCATGGCCTGGCGCGCGTGCTGTCCAAGGCCGGCGTGTGCTCGCGCAGCGAAGCCGCGCGCTGGATCGCCGATGGCCGCGTACGCGTGTCCGGGCGCATCGTCCGTGACCCCGAGTTTCCGATTGCACAGCCGGCGCCGCCGATCGAGGTCGACGGCCAGCCGTTGGGCGCGCCGCAGCGCCTGTACCTGATGCTCAACAAGCCGCGCGGGGTGGTGACAACCGTGCAGGACGAGCGTGGCCGCGACACCGTCTATCGCTGCTTCGATGGCGCTGGCCTGCCGTGGATCGCACCGGTCGGGCGGTTGGACAAGGCCAGCGAGGGGCTGTTGCTGTTCAGCAACGATCCGCAGTGGGCCGCGCGCCTGACCGATCCGGAAACCGGCCCGCAGAAGACCTACCACGTGCAGGTGGACCGCCTGCCCGACGAGGATACCCTGGCTGCGCTGCGCGCCGGTGTTGAGGACGAGGGCGAATTCCTCGTCGCCCAGGCCGTGTGCGTGCTGCGCAGCGGCGACAAGACCGCGTGGCTGGAGGTGGTCCTCGACGAGGGCCGCAACCGCCACATCCGCCGCCTGCTGGCGGCCTTCGACCTGCAGGTGCTGCGCCTGGTCCGGGTCGCGATCGGTGGGCTGCAGCTCGGCGATCTCGGCAAGGGCCAGTGGCGGGTGCTGGAGGTCAGCGACCAGCAGCGGCTGGGGGCCGCTGCACCGGGCTGATCATCGCCCGCGGCCGGCAGCTGCCGGCCACCGTTCCAGGCGTAGGGGGCGCCTGGTTGTTGAATTTCCCGAACGGAGCCTGCCCATGTACCACCCGACCCTCAATCAAACCCTGCGCTGCGCAGGCCTGCTGCTGCCGATGGTGCTGTTGACCGCGTGCGGCGGCCACAAGAAAGTGGCGAAGGCGGAAACGCCGGCCGAGACCCCGGTGGTGGAAGTGAAGACGCCGGAACTGGATGGTCGCGGCAGCTATCGCTTCCTGATGAGCAACGGCGACAAGAAGATGACCGCCGATGAATTTGATGCCTGGATGAAGGCCAACGGCATCCGCGTTGCCAAGGGTAACGGCCAGGACGCTGCCGCCAAGCCGGTGGTGGTGGCCAGCAAGGACGAACCGAAGGGCAAGAAGAAAAAGAAATGACGCGCGTCGCGCGTCATTTCGGTAGCGCCGGGCCGTGCCCGGCGAGCGCATAGCGCGGCTATCGGGAAACCGCCGGGCATGGCCCGGCGCTACCCGTGGGGATCCGACCCCGGGGCGATCAGCCCTTGATCACGCCCAGCTCGACACCGATGCGGGTGAACGCATCGATCGCGCGGTCCAGCTGTTCGCGGGTGTGCGCGGCACTGATCTGGGTGCGGATGCGGGCCTGGCCCTTGGGCACCACCGGGAAGAAGAAGCCGATCGCGTAGATGCCTTCTTCCAGCAGGCGCTCGGCGAACTTCTGCGCCAGCGGTGCGTCGTACAGCATCACCGGGCTGATCGGATGCACGCCCGGCTTCACGTCGAAACCGGCGGCGACCATCTTCTCGCGGAAGTGGCGGGTGTTCTCCACCAGGGTGTCGCGCAGGTCATCGGCGGCGGCCAGCATCTCGAACGCCTTGATGCCGGCGGCGACCACGTGCGGCGGCAGCGAGTTGGAGAACAGGTAGGGGCGCGAACGCTGGCGCAGCAGTTCGATCACCTCGGCGCTGGCGCAGGTGAAGCCACCCAGCGCCCCCCCCATGGCCTTGCCCAGGGTACCGGTGATGATGTCGATCTTCTCCAGCACGCCCTTCACTTCGGCCGAGCCGCGGCCGGTGGCGCCGAGGAAGCCGGTGGCGTGGCACTCATCGATGTGCACCAGTGCGTTGTACTTCTTCGCCAGTGCGGTGATCTCGTCCAGCGGGGCGATGAAGCCGTCCATCGAGAACACGCCGTCGGTGGTGATCAGCTTGGTCTTGCAGCCGGCGGCATCGGCGGCCTGCAGCTGGGCTTCCAGGTCGGCCATGTCGCAGTTGGCGTAGCGGAAGCGCTTGGCCTTGCACAGGCGCACGCCGTCGATGATCGAGGCGTGGTTCAGTGCATCGGAAATGATCGCGTCATTCTCGCCGAGCAGCGGCTCGAACAGGCCGCCGTTGGCATCGAAGCAGGCGGCGTACAGGATGGTGTCCTGCTTGCCGAAGAAGTCGGCGATCTGCTTCTCCAGCTGCTTGTGCAGGTCCTGGGTGCCGCAGATGAAGCGCACCGAGGCCATGCCGAAGCCGTGGGTATCCAGCGCATCCTTGGCGGCCTGGATCAGGTCCGGATGGTCGGCCAGGCCTAGGTAGTTGTTGGCACAGAAGTTCAGCACCTTGCGGCCGTCGTCGAGGGTGATCTCGGCCGACTGTGGGCTGGTGATGATCCGCTCGGACTTGAACAGGCCCTGGGCGCGGATGGCGTCCAGTTCCTCGGCGTAGTGGCGGGTCAGGGCGGAGGAGGCGTCGGTCATGGCGTGGGCACGGCTCAGCACGGGGAAACCGCTGATTCTACCGGGCAACGATGGCCATCGACCGGGCCGGGCAGGGCACCGCCACGGGCGGCACATGTTGCATCGCAATAGCAAACGGGTTAAAAATTCGTGAACCGCGCCTGTCTGGCGCCGGTTGCCCGCTCCCCCTTCCCGCCCCCGCCACCCTCGGAGACGCCCATGAAGCACGCCCGTGCCTGCCTCGCCATTGCCGCCGCCCTGACCCTCGCGCCGTTCGCCGCCAGCGCCCAGGACAACGAATCGCCGTACAGCTGGAACGTCACCGCCGTGTCGGACTACCTGTTCCGTGGTGTGTCGCAGACCGATGAGGATCCGACTCTGCAGGCCGGATTCACCTACACCAGCCCGGTTGGCCTGTACGCCGGCGTGTGGGGTTCGGGTGTGGATTTTGGTCCGGGTGACCCGAAGACCGAGGTCGACTACCTGATCGGCTACGGCGTGGACGTCACCGAGCGCGTCAACTTCGATGTGCTGCTGAACCGTTACACCTACCTGAAGTCCAGCCACCAGAACTACAACGAGCTGATCACCACCACCACGCTGGATGACACCTACAAGCTGACGGTGGCCTACACCAACGATGTATGGAACAGCAGCACCGATGGCTGGTACTTCGGCCTGGGCGGCAGCTGGGGCCTGCCGAAGGACTTCACCCTGAATGCCAACGTCGGTCGCAGCACCTTCGAGGACGGCATCGCCAAGGACTACACCGACTGGAACGTCGGCGTCGCGCGCCAGTTCGGCCTGTTCAACGTCGGCCTGGGCTACTACGGCACCGACGGCAACGGCCGTGACAATTCCGGCAAGCTGGCCCACAGCCGGGTGATGCTGAGCGTCGCGATCGGTAACTGATGCGCCTTCGCTGATGTCCACGAAAAAGGCGCCCAATGGGCGCCTTTTTCAATTCCAGCAGCATGCCTCACCCCGGCTGGGGGAGAGCCCCCTTGTTGTTCAAGGGGGCGCGCCGACGGCGCGGGGATAAGGAAACCTGCGGGGGAATTGACCCGAAGGGTCAATTCCAGCTCAGCACGACCTTGCCGGCCTTGCCTTCTTCCATCAGGTCGAAGCCCTTCTGGAAGTCGTCGATCGGCAGCTGGTGGGTCATCACCTTGCCGAGCGGGAAGCCGGACAGCACCAGCTGGGTCATCTTGTACCAGGTCTCGTACATCTTGCGGCCGTAGATGCCCTGCACGGTCAGGCCCTTGAAGATGATCTTGTCCCAGTCGCAGCCGGCGCCCTTGGGCATGATGCCGAGCATGGCGATCTTGCCGCCGTGGTACATGCAGTCGAGCATGTCGTTGAACGCACGCGGGTTGCCGCTCATTTCCAGGCCCACATCGAAGCCCTCCATGTGCAGTTCCTTCATCACGTCCTTCAGCGACTGGTTGGCGACGTTGACCACGCGGGTCGCGCCCATGTCGGCGGCCAGCTTCAGGCGGAAGTCGTTGACGTCGGTCACCACCACGTTGCGCGCACCGATGTGCTTGCAGATGCCGGCGGCGATGATGCCGATCGGGCCGGCACCGGTGATCAGCACGTCTTCGCCGATCACATTGAATTCCAGCGCACAGTGCGCGGCGTTGCCATACGGGTCGAAGAACGCAGCCAGCTCCGACGGGATCTGGTCCGGGATCGGCCACAGGTTGCTGGCCGGCATCACCATGTATTCGGCGAAGGCGCCGTTGACGTTGACGCCGATGCCGACGGTGTTCGGGCACAGGTGCGGGCGACCGCCACGGCAGTTGCGGCAGTGGCCGCAGACGATATGGCCTTCGGCCGAGACGCGCTGGCCGATCTCGTAGCCGGTCACGGCCGAGCCGAGTGCGGCGACGCGACCGACGAACTCGTGGCCGATGGTCAGGCCCGGCTTGATGGTGCGCTGGCTCCACTCGTCCCACAGGTAGATGTGCAGGTCGGTGCCGCAGATCGCGGTCTTCTCCAGCTTGATCAGGACCTCGTTCGGGCCCGGGGTCGGCACCGGAACTTCTTCCAGCCAGATGCCCTTGGCCGCTTCGCGCTTGACCAGGGCCTTCATCGTTTGCTGCGCCATCGGGGTGGAACTCATCAGGGGGAAAGCGCGGATTATAGGGTGCCGCGCGGAATTCCCATGTTGCGCTGCGGGTGCAGTGGTGGAACGAAAGGCGTGCGCCGGCGGGCGTTTCGAACGTACTGCGAACAGCGGCGCCTCCCTGATCCGGGAAAGGGGGCGTGGTCACCCTGGCCGGGACACGCAAAAGCCCATCCATGGTGCTCGATGGCGCCTTGCTCGTGCGCGCTGTCCTGCGCACACGGCAAGACCGGGGTTGGGCGTCCTGCCCAACCCGCCAGTCGCATGCGCCCGGCCCATGGCGCCAACGGTCCCGTCCAGGGTGACCACGCCCCCTCTGGACGATTTCCGTGTGCGCGGCCGGCGTGCGCGTGGCAGAGCAAGAAGCACGCCCATGACTTCCGGGGTTCGGGCCGGGGCAGGGCGGCGGGCTACAATCGAGGGTTCCACTACCAGGGGCCGCTCCATGCGCTCGAACCTGCTTGCATTCTCCATCGTCGCCAGCCTCGGGCTGGCCCAGGTCGCCCATGCCGCTGAAGGCATGTGGGTGCCGCAGCAGCTGCCGGAAATCGCCGGCCCGCTGCAGAAGGCCGGCCTGAAGCTGTCCCCGGAACAGCTGTCCAACCTCACCGGCGACCCGATGGGTGCGGTTGTCGCCCTCGGCGGCTGCACCGCCAGCTTCGTTTCGCCGCAAGGCCTGGTGGTCACCAATCACCACTGCGCCTATGGCGCCATCCAGCTGAATTCGACCGCGCAGAAGAACCTGATCAAAGACGGCTTCAACGCCCCGAAGCACAGCGATGAACTGAGCGCCGGCCCGAACGCCCGCGTCTACGTGCTCGACCAGATCACCGACGTCACCGCGCAGGCCAAGGCCGCGATTGCCGCGGCGGGCAACGACCCGCTGGCCCGCAGCCGCGCGCTGGATGCCTTCGACAAGGCCCAGGTTGCTGCCTGTGAAGCCGAGGAAGGCTTCCGCTGCCGCCTGTACACCTTCTCCGGCGGCAATACCTACCGCCTGTTCCGCAACATGGAAATCAAGGACGTGCGCCTGGTCTACGCGCCCCCGGGCAGCGTCGGCAAGTACGGCGGCGACGTCGACAACTGGATGTGGCCGCGCCACACCGGTGACTTCTCGTTCTACCGCGCCTACGTTGGCAAGGACGGCAAGCCGGCGGCGTTCTCGGCCGACAACGTGCCGTACCAGCCCAAGCACTTCCTGAAGTTCACCGACCAGCCGCTGGGCGCCGGCGACTTCGTGATGGTGGCCGGTTACCCGGGCCGCACCAACCGCTATGCGCTGGCCGGTGAGTTCAACGAAACCGCCAACTGGACCTACCCGACCATTGCCCGCCACTACAACGCGGTGCTGAAGATGATCGACGAGGCCGGCAAGGCCGATGCCGACGTCAAGGTGAAGTACGCCGCGACCGCCGCCAGCATGAACAACGTGGCCAAGAACTACTCGGGCCAGCTGGAAGGCTTCAAGCGCATCGACGCCGCTGGCCAGAAGCAGGCCGAAGAAGCCGCCGTGCTGGCGTGGCTGAAGAAGCAGGGCGCCGCCGGCAAGCCTGCACTGGCGGCGCACGCGCAGCTGGTCAAGCACCTGGACACCAGCAAGGCCACCCGCGAGCGTGACCTGTTCGTCGGCCAGTTCAACAACACCCAGGCGGTCAGCGCCGCCATCGGCCTGTATCGCCTGTCGATCGAGCGCACCAAGCCGGACGCCGAGCGCGAAGTCGGCTACCAGCAGCGCGACCTGCCGACCCTGGAAGGCGGCCTGAAGCAGATGGACCGCCGCTACGTGGCGAAGATGGACCAGCAGCTGCAGGCCTACTGGCTGGACCAGTACGTCGCTCTGCCGGCCGCACAGCGCAACAACGACGTGCTGAATACCTGGCTGGGCGGCAGCGATGCCAACGCCGTCAAGGCGCTGGTCACCAAGCTGTCGGGCACCGAGCTGGGCAGCCTGGACGCACGCCTGAAGTGGTTCAAGGCCGACCGCGCCGCGTTTGAAGCCAGCAGCGATCCGGCCATCCAGTACGCGGTGGCGATCATGCCGTCGCTGCTGAAGCAGGAAGAGCAGAAGAAGATCCGCGAAGGCGAGTCGCTGACCGCGCGTCCGCTGTACCTGCAGGCACTGGCCGACTACAAGAAGAGCCAGGGTGAGTTCGTGTACCCGGATGCCAACCTGTCGCTGCGCATCACCTTCGGCAACGTGATGGGCTATGAGCCCAAGGACGGCGTGGCCTACACCCCGTTCACCACGCTGGAAGGCATCGTCGCCAAGGACACCGGCGTGGATCCGTTCGATGCGCCCAAGGCGCTGCTGGATGCGGTCAAGGCCAAGCGCTACGGCGGCCTGGAAGACAAGCGCATCGGCTCGGTGCCGGTGAACTTCCTGTCCAACCTGGACATCACCGGTGGCAACTCCGGTTCGCCGGTGCTGGACGCCAACGGCAAGCTGGTCGGCCTGGCCTTCGACGGCAACTGGGAATCGGTCAGCTCCAACTGGGTGTTCGACCCGGTGATGACCCGCATGATCTCGGTCGACAGCCGCTACATGCAGTGGATCATGCAGGAAGTGGCGCCGGCACCGGAGCTGCTGAAGGAATTGAACCTGGCCAAATAAGGTAGTGCCGGCCGCTGGCCGGCAACGCCGGCACGCCCGGTGCGCAATTCATCCACGCATGGCGTGGATCTACCAACCCCGCGACCCACGTCGCGGGGTTTTTTCATGCCCGGCCCGGTGCGCCGAACAGGTATCATCCCTGTTCCGCGTACTTCACAGGATGTGAACGAAACGCGGAATCCTCCTCCCCCAGGACCCCTTGCACGCATGCGCATCCTGCTTGCCCGCCACGGCGAAACGCCGTGGAACGCCGAAGGCCGCTACCAGGGCCAGATCGACATCCCGCTTTCGCCGATCGGTGAAGCCCAGGCCCAGGCACTGGGTGCCCGCCTGGCCTCGGTGGACATCACCCGTGCCGTCGCTTCGCCGCTGTCGCGCGCGCAGCGCACCGCGCAGCTGGCGCTCGGCGCCGCCCGTGCCGACATGCTGCTGACCGAGCCGGAGCTGCAGGAAATCGCTCACGGTGAGTGGGAAGGCCTGCTGGCCAGCGAAATCAACGAAAAGGATCCGTCGCGCCTGCAGGCCTGGCGCGAAGAACCCGATACCGTGCTGATGCCTGGCGGCGAATCGCTGCGCCTGGTGCTGGAGCGCAGCTGGCGTGGGCTGGCGCGTGCCACCGAAGGCCTCGGCGAGCACGACACCCTGCTGGTGGTCGCCCATGACGCGGTCAACCGCGTGATCCTGTGCAAGGTGCTGGGCCTGCCGATCTCCCGCCTGTGGACCTTCCGCCAGGCACCCACCACGCTCAACCTGCTCGAAGGCCCCGACCTGGACAGTCTGGAAGTGGTGCGCCTGAACGACTGCGCCCACCACACGCCGTTCTTTGGTGAAGCCAAGCACCGCGCCCTCTGATCCCTCCCCTCGCATCAACTGCTTCTGCTGGAACCGCTGCCGTGACGAACACCCCGACCACCCTGGCCGACTGGCTGGACTACATTGAACGCCAGCACCCGGCGACCATCGACATGGGCCTGGAGCGCGTGCGCGCCGTGGCCACGGCGATGGGCCTGGGCGCGCCGGCCAAGCGCACCATCGTGGTCGGTGGCACCAATGGCAAAGGCTCTACCGTGGCCTTCATCGAAGCCATCGCGCGCGCCGCGGGCTGGAAGGTCGGCGCGTACACCTCGCCGCACCTGCTGCGCTACAACGAGCGCGTGCGCATCGACGGCCAGGACGTGGACGATGCCGCGCTGGTTGCCGCGTTCAATGCCATCGAGGCGGCGCGTGGCGAAACCACGCTGACCTATTTCGAGTACGGCACGCTGGCCGCGCTGCAGTTGTTCGCCGACGCCGGACTGGACCTGGCGGTGCTGGAAGTGGGCCTGGGCGGTCGCCTCGATGCGGTCAACATCATCGACGCCGACGTGGCCGTGATCACCACCGTGGACATCGACCACGCCGAATGGTTGGGCGAGGATCGCGAGGCGATCGGCACCGAGAAGGCCGGCATCATCCGCGGCTGGAAGCCGGTGATCCTGGGCGAGACCGATCCGCCGTCGAGCGTGCTGCGCCGTGCCTACCTGGTCGGTGCGAATGCGATCCGTGGCGGCAGCGACTATTTCTACGAGCCGATCGATGCCCAGCGCTGGCGCTGGCGCGATGTCGGCCTGCGCATGGAACTGCCGACCCCGGCGCTGGCCGGCCCGATCCAGCTTGCCAATGCGGGTGCCGCCATCGCCGCGTTGCGCGCGCTGGACAAGCCGGTGCCGCGCGCGGCGTGGGCCGCCGGTGTCGCAGCGGCGCGCATTTCCGGCCGGCTTCAGGCATTCGAGCGCGATGGCGTGCAGATCCGTGTGGACGTGGGCCACAACCCGCAGGCCGCCGGCCAGCTCGCGCGTGCGCTGAAGGCCGAGGTCTCGGCCGGGCGCACCCTGGCGGTGTACGCCGCGCTGCAGGACAAGGACGCAGCGGGCGTGGTGCAGGCGCTGGAGGACGTGGTGGGCGAGTGGACCCTGGCCGGGCTGGAGGGCCCGCGTGGGCAGAGCGCCGCCCAGCTGCAGGCACGCCTGGCCGGCACTGCCGCCGCCACGGCGCTGCTGGCTGACAGCGTCGAACAGGCGCTGGCGCAGGTGCTGGCCCAGGCCGAGCGTGGGGACCGGGTACTGGTGTTCGGCTCCTTCCATACCGCCGCCGCCGCCCTGCAATGGCTGCAGGGCGCCACCTGATACGCGTTCAGCCAACGCCGACGCCGTCCGGTCCGGCACCCGTATAATCCATGGCAATCTCCGGACAGTTGCCTGCCTCACGTGGATACGCCTCTGAAACAGCGTCTGATTGGTGCCATCGTGCTGGTGGCACTGGCCGTGATTTTCCTGCCGATGCTGGTCAAGGGACCTGCACCGGACAGCGGCGTCGCCAATGTGCCGATCGCCGCGCCGGACGCACCGGCCGATGGCCAGTTCGAAACCCGTGAACTGCCGCTGGTGGCCCCTGCGGGCGGCGCCACGGGGCTGCAGAGCGGCCAAGCCAGGCCGCTTGCGGAGGCCGCGGCACCTGCCACGCCGCCGACCGTCGACACCTCGCCGGCGGTTGCTGCCGGCAACTATGCGGTCACCTTCGGTGCATACGGCAGCAAGGCCGACGCCGACGCAGTGATTGCCTACCTGAAGCGCTCGCAGCTGCCGGGCTTCGCCGAAACGGCGACCATCAACGGGCGCCAGGCATGGCGCGTGCGTGTCGGGCCGTATGCCGATCGCGCACAGGCCGAGGCGGCCCGCCTGCAGGCGGTGAAGATCCGCGCCGATGTGAAGGCCGAGGTGATCACCCTGGATGCCGCAGCGGGCAGCAGCGCCCCGGTGGCAGCCACCCCGGCACCTGCCACGCCAAGCGCCAGCACCCCATCCGCAGCCACCGCGCCGTCGGCCAGCAGCAACCCGGTGCGCAGCGAAAGCCTGCCGCCGAGTACGCCGACCGCTACGACCACCCCGGCCGCCAAGCCGGAGCCGCCGAAGCCGGCGCCGAAGCCCGAAACCCCGAAGCCGGATGCCGCCGCCAGCAAGCCGGCAACGGCCCCGACCACGCCCGCCGCACCGGCGGCCAGCGGCGTCGGCTTTGCCGTGCAGCTGGGCGCGTTCGGCCAGGCCAACGATGCCAACGCCCTGCGCGACAAGGTGCGCGCCGCTGGCTTCAGCGCCTTTGTCGAGCAGGTGCGCACTGAAAAGGGCACCCTGCATCGCGTCCGCGTCGGGCCGGTGGCCAACCGCGCCGATGCCGAGCAGCTGAAGGCGCAGGTCGCCGCCAAGGTCGGCGTGGCCGGCATGGTGCGACCGCACCCATGACCCACGCGCAGCCCCGTTGCCAGCGCCGCCGAAGGAGCGGGGCGCCATGATCGACGTGGTGCTGCTGATCGTGATCGCCGCCTCGGCCCTGCTGGGCATGCTGCGCGGGTTCGTCGGCATCGTCATCGGCACCCTGTCGTGGCTGCTGGCCGCGTGGGCGGCCTTCGCCTTCGGCAATGACGCGGCCCATTGGTGGGCCGCGCCGGCCGCACCAGGCGGCGAACACTTCGTTGGTGGCTACCTCGGCGTGGGCATCGGCGTGATGATCGTGGTCGCCGTGGTCGGCATGGTCATCAAGGCCCTGGTCCACCGCAGCATGCTGACCAGCCTGGATCGCCTGCTGGGTGGCGTGCTGGGCGTGGTCCGTGGCGGCCTGATCGCCGCGATCCTGCTGCTGCTGGGCAGTTTCACCCCGCTGACCGCCGAGCCTTCCTGGCAGCGTTCGGCGGTGCGCCCACTGCTGAACCCCACCGTTGCCTGGATGAACAGCAAGCTGCCGCACTGGGAGGTTCCCGGGGCCGATCTGCTGCCCAAGGCCTTGCCGACCGACGCGCTGTCCCCATCTGCATTGATGGAGTTGGGCAAGAACGCAGGCGCCGGGTTGGGAAAGCCGGGCGCGGCAGGCGATAATGGCATCCTCAACCAGGTAGTGGCAGGCAGCGGATGGCTGCGGCCTGCGAAAGCGGAACAGGGCGATTCCTACGATCCGGCCGAAGTGCGTCCGGACGCCCCAGCACTGCCGGACAGTATCGAGCCGGGCGATCCGGCCAATGTCGACCGCAGGCGCGGCGACCACCGCGGCCAGGTACGGCCACCTTCCTTGTAACTGGGCACAGCCCAGCGGAGACCTCGCACCATGTGTGGCATCGTCGGAATCGTCGGCAACCAGAACGTCGCCGGGCAGTTGTATGACGGCTTGACCGTCCTCCAGCACCGTGGCCAGGACGCGGCGGGCATCGCCACTGCCAATGGCAGCCGCCTGCGCGTGCAGAAGGCCACCGGCCTGGTCCGCGATGTGTTCGATGCCCGCACCATGTCCACCCTGGAAGGCAGCGTCGGCATCGCCCATGTGCGTTACCCGACCGCCGGTTCGGAAGGCATGGACGAGGCGCAGCCGTTCTACGTCAATTCGCCGTACGGCATCGCGCTGGCCCACAACGGCAACCTGATCAATACCGAGGCGCTGCGCCAGCAGGTGTTCGAACAGGACCGCCGCAACGTCAACACCGATTCGGACAGCGAAGTGCTGCTGAACGTGTTCGCCTACGAACTGGAACAGCAGCGCCAGCTCAGCCCGGAAGCGGCCATCCGTGCCGTGGCCGGCGTGCACCGCCGCTGCAAGGGTGGCTATGCGGTGGTCAGCGTGGTGCTGGGCCTGGGCCTGGTCGCCTTCCGCGACCCGCATGGCATCCGCCCGCTGGTGCTGGGCAAGCGCAGCCATGCCGAAGGGGACGAGTACATCGTCGCCTCCGAATCGGCCGCACTGGACGTGCTGGGCTTCCAGCGCGTGCGCGACGTGCAGCCGGGCGAAGCACTGGTGATCACCGCGCGCGGCGAGCTGTTCTCTGAGATCTGCGCCGAGCCGGCCGAGCACACCCCGTGCATCTTCGAGTACGTGTACTTCGCGCGCCCGGATTCGATGATCGACAACGTGTCGGTGCACAAGGCGCGCATGCGCATGGGCATCAAGCTGGGCGAGAAGATCCTGCGCCTGCGCCCGGACCACGACATCGACACCATCATCCCGATCCCGGACACCTCGCGCGATGCCGCGCTGGAAATCTCCAACGTGCTGGGGGTGAAGTACCGCGAAGGCTTCATCAAGAACCGTTACATCGGCCGCACCTTCATCATGCCGGGGCAGGGCGAACGCGTGAAGTCGGTGCGCCGCAAGCTCAACCCGATCCACCTGGAGTTCCGCAACCGCGTGGTGCTGCTGGTGGACGATTCGATCGTGCGTGGCACCACCAGCCAGCAGATCGTGCAGATGGCCCGTGATGCGGGTGCACGCAAGGTCTACCTGGCCAGCGCCGCGCCGCCGGTGCGCTATCCGAACATCTACGGCATCGACATGCCGGCTGCAGAAGAACTGGTCGCGCACAACCGCAGCGTGGAAGAGATCGAAGCCCACCTGGGTTGCGACTGGCTGATCTACCAGGATCTGGAAGACATGGAAGCGGCAGTGAGCGAGGGCAACCCGGCGCTGCGCAACTTCGACTCGTCCTGCTTCAACGGCCACTACCCGACCGGTATCGAACCGGGCTACTTCGAGCGCATCCAGCAGCTGCGTTCGGACGACGCCAAGCACAAGCGCCGCGCCTGAGGTCCAGGCGTGGTTGACGTGCCCGACGTCGGTGGCGACCTGCTGCGCGCGGCGCAGCAGTGCCTGGCCGAAGCCGATCCGCTGCGCAAGGTTGCGCTGACCCAGGCCTACGCCGCGGCGTTCCGTGCCGGCCGCCTGAAGGTGGCCGCCGATGCGCTACCGCCGGAGCCGATCCGCATGCCGGGCCGGCCGGCGCAGCTGGTGCTGGTGCACCCGCGCGAAGTGCCGCGGCGCGGACTGGGTGGTGTGGAAGGGCGGGCTGCTTTCATCCACGCCATCGCGCATATCGAACTCAACGCGATCGATCTGGCCTGGGATGCGGTGTACCGCTTCCGCGGCCTGCCGCCGGCGTTCCATGCCGACTGGGTCAGCTGTGCCGACGACGAATCGCGGCACTTCATGCTGCTGCGCGAGCGCCTGCGGGTGCATGGCCACGACTATGCCGACTTCCCCGCGCACAACGGGTTGTGGGAAATGTGCGAAAAGACCGCGCACGATGGCCTGGCACGCATGGCGCTGGTGCCGCGCGTGCTCGAAGCGCGCGGTCTGGACGTGACGCCCGGCATGATCGAGAAGCTGCGCAATGTCGGCGATGGCGAAACCGCGGATGTGCTGGAAGTGATCCTGCGCGAGGAAGTGGCGCACGTCGCTGCCGGTTCGCGCTGGTACCGCTGGTACTGCGATCGCGCCGGTGTCGAACCGCGCGCACGTTTCAAGGAACTGCTGGTGGAGTACGCCGGCGGCTACCTGCACGGGCCGTTCAACATGGAAGCCCGCCTGCTGGCCGGGTTCGATGCGGATGAGCTCGCCAACCTGGTCGAGCAGGCGGGTTGAGAAAAAGGGGACGGAGGGGATTAAGTCGTTAATGCCACAAATGACTTAATCCCCTCCGTCCCCTTTTCCTATGCATTCGGCAGCACCACGCGCTTGCCGTCCACGGTCGGCCGGTTGATGTAGAACAACCCCGGCCCTGGCCGGTACGGCAGTTCGCTGACGCCGGCATCGGCGGCGTAGGTCAGTGCGGTGTCGCCCAGCGCGTCGAAATTCCAGTGTGCCGACTGCATCAGGTAGCGCCGGCGCAGCAGCATTTCCTGGGTCTGGGTCAGTGCCTGTCCGTCGACCAGCCGCCGTGCGATCGGCAGCAGGGCGGACGGCAGCTCCCACCCGGGAACTTCGGCGGCATCGGCGGTCCATTGCACGCCGGCATTGATGGCCTGCTGCTGCATCACCTGCAGTGCGATCAGCTGGTAGCGCCAGTCGATCCTCCGGCGCAGCACCACTGCAGCGGTCACATACAGCACCGGTGACAGCAGCACGCTGCGGCTGCCGGCACGGCGCTGCTGCTGCCATTGGTGCCAGACATCCACCCAGATCTCTTTTTCCCCAACGCCCAGTTGTTGCCGCCAGCGCTCGGCATCGGCCTGCGTTTCAGCGTAGGCCGTGGTCGCCTGCAGCAGGGCCAGCGGTGGCTTCTGGTAGTCAGCCACTGCTGGCCGACGCAGCTGTTGCCGGCGTGGACGACTGAGCAGCTTGGGGCCTTCCTCCAGCTGGTTGTAGCCACCACCGATGTTGGCGTGTACGCCGGGCAGGGCGATTTCGGTGAATGGCGGTGCCACGCTGGTCAGCGGATAATGCTGGCGATGTTCATCGCGTGCAGTGAGCTGCACGACGCGACCGGCGATGCCGCTGTGCAGGGCCAGCTGCGGCCGCTCATCGGCGCGGCCGCCATTGACTGCGACCACGGTGTCGAACAGTCCGATGAAGCGCAGCACCGGTGTGGCGGGGGCGAAGTTCGCAGTGCAGGACAGGCCGGCGGTCTGCAGCAGCTGGCGCCAGCGCACGCTGTCCCAGCCCTGCAGTTGGTTGGCGATGTCACGTGCGGCAGCAGCACCGCGTGAATAACCGAACAGGTCCAGCTGCACACCCTGCAGCGGTCGCTGCCAGCGTGCGGACAATTCCGCCAGTGCGGCCGGCAGCAGCACCTGCAGCGCGCGCTGCACTTTCGCTCGCACGCCGCTGGCACCGATTCCGAAGGCCAGCCCGATCAGATCGTCGTCGGCATCATCGCGGGTACCCACGCCTTCCACGTAGATCGACAGCGAGGGGGCGGCCATCGCATCACGGCGGCTGTCGGGATACAGCTGCTGCAGGCGCGCGATATTGGTCAGGCCGTTGTCGTAGCTGCTGGTCAGCCGGCTCTGGTAGGTCGAATCATCATCGGCCCGCAGCTGCGCCGGCCGCGGCTGCGGGACCTGCGGACGACCGCGCGCCAGATTGTGTGCGTTGTTGCGGGTGCCGTCGAAGAACAGGCCGATCCGCAGCAAGCCAACATCTTCGTCCGTGTCCTGCGATGGTGCCATGTGCATTCCCCGTCGTGGCTGCGTCACGGTAGCGCGAAAGCTGTGTATTGGCGAAGTGTAATGACGCTTTTGACCTCACTGAACGCAGATGCGGTTGATCACAGTTCCTGATTTTCATTCCCATTTTCTATTGAATTCACACGACCCACGCAGGCCATATGGCCAAACCCGGCAAACCCGGGGGTGCTGCATCAACGCTGTTCACATCATTCAAGGAGCGACGCAATGTTGTCCAGATCGATTGGCAAAGCGGCAGGTGGCCTCGTATTGGGTTTGTCGGTGGCGGCGGCCGCGCATGCGGCACCGTTGTTCGAACCGGTAACGGTCATCAGCCGGGCATCGGCCAACAGTGAGCCTGCACTCGGCAAGCTGCTGGCCACCCCGTCCACGGCGACGGTGCAGGAAGTACGTGTCGACGCGGCGGCTACGGCACAGCCACAGCTGGAATTCGAGCTGCTCGGCAAGCGGGTGCAGGCGGTGCGCAGCAAGGTCGAGGCGCTGCCCGATGGTGGCAGCATCTGGTACGGCCAGTTCCGCTCACCGTCCGACCGGTTGACCGCCGCCACCTCCAATGGCCAGGACGATCCGGGTAATTCGTTGATCCTGGTGCGTTCGGGCGACACCATCACCGGTTCGATCCGCAAGGACGGCAAGCTCTATCGCCTGCGTCCGCTGGGCAACCGCCACGTGCTGGTGGAAGTGGACGAATCGCGGATGCCGGCCGATCACCCGGCCGATTACAACCAGCTGCCGAAGATCCCGATGGCCGACAACGACCACATCGGCATCGCGCAGGCTTCGTCGGGAACGCCGGCGACCATCCGCGTGCTGGTGGTGGCGACCAATGCCGCGGTCACTGCCTATGGCGGCAACATGCAGTCGCTGGTGCAGCTGGCGGTGGCCGAGTCCAACCAGGGCTACACCAACAGCAACGTTGGCCTTACCCTGCAACTGGCCGGTTACGAGACCACCAGCTACACCGAGTCCGGCAACTTCACCACTGATCTAACCCGCTTCCGCGGCACCAGCGATGGTTTCATGGACAGCATCCACACCAGCCGCAACAACACGGCGGCCGACGTGGGTGTACTGCTGATCAACAACAGTGCCTACTGTGGCCTCGCTTCGGGCATTGGCTCTACCGCATCGACCGCGTTCGCAGCGGTGTACTGGGATTGCGCGACCGGGTACTACTCCTTCGCGCACGAGATCGGCCACCTGCAGAGCGCGCGGCATGACATCGCCACCGACTCCAGTACCTCGCCCTACGCCTATGGCCACGGCTACCGCTATGAACCGGCCACCGGCACCGGCTGGCGCACGATCATGGCCTACAACTGCACCCGCAGCTGCCCGCGCCTGAACTACTGGTCCAACCCGAACATCAGCTACAACGGCATCCCGATGGGCAACGCCAGTACCGCCGACAACCAACGCGTGCTGGTCAACACCAAGGCCACCATCGCGGCCTTCCGCTGAGTCCGTACGGTCCGCGGCCGCCTTGCGCGGCCGCGGATTTCCTGCCGACGGGAATTACCCGCGGGCGAGGGTATCCAGCGACCAGCCGCTGGCATCCACGCGCAGTACCGAACCCTGCTCGTACCAGTCGCCCAGCACGATGCGGGTGCAGGCGCGGCCACCGACCTGCAGCGAGTGGATCGCCGGACGATGGGTGTGGCCATGGATCATGGTGTCCACGCCATGGCGCACGAAGGTGGCATCGACTTCGGACGGAGCCACGTCGGTGACGGTCTCGAACTGCGCGCGATCACCCTGCTTCATTTCCGACTGGCGGGCCTGGCTGGCTTCGCGCGCCTTCTGCGCGAACGCGATACGCGCGGCCAGCGGCTGTGACAGGAACTGTGCCTGGAACACCGGGTCACGCGTCTGTGCACGGAACTGCTGGTAGGGAATGTCATCGGTGCACAGCAGGTCACCGTGCTGCAGCAGCACCGGGCGACCGTAGAGGTCGATCATGCACGGGTCGGGCAGGATGCGCAGGCCGGCACGGCGCGCGTAGTCCTCGCCAAGCAGGAAGTCACGGTTGCCGCGGATGAAATACACCGGCACGCCGCTGTCGGACAGCACCTTCAGTGCATCGGCCACCGCGTCGGAGGCGGGCGAGGGCGTGTCGTCGCCGATCCAGGCTTCGAACAGGTCGCCGAGGATGTACAGCGCATCGGCGCCGGGCGCCTGCTCGCGCAGGAAGCGCAGGAACAGGTCGGTGATCTCCGGACGGCTGGGGTCCAGGTGCAGGTCGGAAATGAACAACGTGGTCATGCGGCCATTCTAGGACATCCATCGCCGGGCATGGCCCGGCGCTACCGAACGGATCTGACCCCGGGGGCTACACCGGCAACGGCAACCAGGCCAGGCTGGCCGAGGCCAGCCCGATGGCGATGCCGGTGGCGGCCAGCACGTCGGACGGGTAGTGCAGGCCGAGTACCACCCGCGACAGCGCCACGCCCGCCGTGAATGGCACCAGCAGTGGCGCCAGCCACGGGTAATAGGCCAGCGCCACGATGGTGAACGACACCGCGTGCAGGGTATGCCCGGAGGGGAAACTGAACTCGTCCAGCGGTGCCACCCAGGCGCGGATGCGCAGGTCGGCGGCATACGGGCGCGGGCGCCGGGTCCAGCGCTTGAGGCCCTTGTACAGCAGCAGCGCGGCCAGGCCAGTGGCGGCCATGTGCACGGACGCGCGCAGGCCGTCGAAGCCATCAAGCAGCACCAGGGCGCCCATCAGCACATACCAGAACACGCCATCGCCGAGCCGGCTGATGACCGCGAACAGGCGGCGCACGCGGCGGCGGCGGCAGTAGTGGTTGGCCCGCCGGCACAGGCGTGCTTCGCGGTCGGCCAGCAGTTCAAGCCGCGTTGTGCGCATGGCCGGTCCTCCGCGACTGGGCCAGTTCGGCCAGCAGGGCGTCGAATTCCGCCACCACCTGCTGCGGATGCAGGCGCTTCATGGCGCGTGCGGCGTTGCTGCCCAGCACGTGGCGCTGCGCGTCATCCGCGGCCAGTTGCACGGCCGCTTCGATGAACTGCTCATCGTTGTCCACTGCGGCGCCATTCTCGCCATTGCGCAGGTACTCGCGCGCAGCGCCGTAGTCGAAGGCCACCGTTGCCACGCCGCTGGCCATGCTTTCAAGGGTCACGTTGCCGAAGGTCTCGCTGCGGCTGGGGAACAGGAACAGATCGCCGCTGGCGAAATGACGTGCAAGGGCTTCGCCGCGCTGGATGCCGCAGAAGATGAAGTCGGGATTCTCATGCGCCAGCTTTTCGCGGGCCGGGCCATCGCCCACCCACACAAAGCGCGCCTTGGGACGGATCTGCTGCAGCCGGCGGAAGGCCTTCACCGCCAGCCCGAGGTTTTTCTCCGCAGCGATGCGGCCGACGTAGATCGCCACCAGGCCGTTGCCGTCCACGCCCCACTCTTCGCGCAGGGCAGGGTCACGACGGTTCGGATCGAACTGCTGGCTGTCGACCGCGCGCGCCAGCAGGCGTACGCGTTCGAAGCCCTGTTCGCCGAGGAACTGCTGCAGTTCGCGGGTGGGTACCAGGGTTGCATCGGCCTGGTTGTGGAAGCGGCGCATCCAGCGCATCGCGGCGGCCTGCAGCCAGGCCACGCCGTAGTCGGGCAGGTACTCGTCGAAGCGGGTGTGGAAGCCACTGGCGACCGGGATGCCGAGGCGCCGTGCGGTGCGCACCGCCGACCAGCCCAGCGGGCCTTCGGTGGCGACATAGACGGCATCCGGGCGTTGCTGCTGCCAATGACGGCCGAGCCGGATCGGTGCCGGCATGCCGAAGCGCAGGCCGGGGTAACGCGGCAGGGCGGCACCGGGAACCAACAGGGTGCCCGGGGCGGAGTCCAACGCTTCGTTGGCCTGGCGGGGCCGGATCAGGTCGATCTCATGGCCGGCGTTGCGCAGTCCCTGCTCCAGCCCCTGTACGGTGAGGGCAACGCCGTTCACTTCCGGCGGATAGGTCTCGGTGACGATGGCATAGCGCATGGCGGGCCTCCGGGTTTCCGGCATGCTCGGGCCTGGCGATGTAGCCGATGTGACCGCTTTGCGACCGGCAGATGACGCGGCCGGGAGGCCCACGCCACCACGGCCCCGAAGGGCCGTGGTGGGCACCGCGCATGGTGCTTGGATCAGAACCGCTGCTGGTATTTCATGTAGATGAAACGGCCGATGTCGAAGCCGCCGTAGTAGGAGAAGTTGGAACTCGGCTGGCTGTACATGGCCGGGCCCTGGCGGCCGAACACGTTGTTGGCACCGATCGAAACGGTGGCGTCCCACGGCAGGTTGTAACGCGCCTGCACGTCATGGAAGGTGACCGATCCACGACGGTTGTAGTCGCGCGTACCGCTGAACCATGGCGCACGCTGGTCGGGGTGGGAACACTCGTTCGGATAATCCTCCGCACCCAGGCAGCGTTCCTTGACCGCGGAGAAGTAGCGCAGGCCCCAGGTCAGGCCGAGATTGCCATGCTCCCAGCCCAGCGACGCGTTGGAGCGCACGCGGAAGCCGATGCCGCCGTTGGTGGCGATGCCATTGCTGGGGATGGCCGGTACGCCGGCTTCGTTGGTGGTCTTCTCTTCGGCGTTGACCACATAGGTGGTCTTCCAGTCGGCGCTCAACCTGCCCCAGCGGGTTTCGATCTTGTGGCCGATCTCCAGGTCATAGCCTTCTGCCTGGCGGAAGCCGCTGTTGCGGTTGCCGAAGTTGAGCTTGTTGACGATGCCCAGTTCCGGGTCGCGGGTGAAGCTGCTGCAGCGCTCCGCAATGCCCAGCTCGTAGCAGTCGCGGAGGATGTCATTGGGATGGTCGGAAACGATGGTGTTGTCGATGCGGATCTTCCACCAGTCCAGCGCGATGTGAAGTCCTTCGGCGAACGTCGGGCTCCAGACCAGGCCCAGGGTGCGGCTGGTCGAGGTTTCCGGCTGCAGGTCGGGATTGGAGCCGTTGGTGAAGGGCAGGGGCGTCTGCCCACTGCTGCCGGTGATGGGTTCATTGCCCTGGCCGAGCTGGCGGTAGGTGTCGGCATTGGCGATGTCGGCGGCACAGCGTGCGCGGACCTCGGCACTGCTTGCGGCTGCGCCATGGACCGTATCGCAGGGATCGCGGAAGCCGGTGGTGAAGGTCTCCGAGCCGCCGCCGTACAGGTTGGCGATGGTCGGCGCACGGAAGCCCTGTGCCCAGGTGCCGCGGACCAGCAGCTGATCGATCGGCTTCCAGGTGAAGCCGAACTTGCTGTTGAGGGTTCCGCCGAAGGTGGAATAGTCCGAGTACCGCGTCGCCGCGCTGAGGGTCAGTTCGCGGGCGCCGGCGAGGTCGCGCAGCACCGGCACGCTCAGTTCCAGGTAGGCCTCGTCGACGCGGTAGCCGCCACCGGTGGGGCCGGCAGCCAGGTTGGTGGTGGCACCGGTCTGCGCCAGCGCATCCGGGATGAAGCGGCCATCCTCGCGGCGGCTCTCGGCACCCACGGCGAAGCCCAGCTCACCGGCGGGCAGGCTGGCAAGGCTGCCGCTGAGGTTGGCGAACAGGTTGCGGGTGGTGGTGCGGCCGCGGGTGAGTTCTTCCGGGAACAGCCAGTCCTGAAGTTCCGTGTTGCCGGTCAGGCCATAGGGATCATCCTGGCCATACGGAACCAGCGGGTTCCAGGGTTTGCAGCCTGCGATCGGCGCTTCCGGCGTTCCGCATTCGACCTTGCCGGTTGCAGGGTTGTAGAACGAAGGACCGGTGGCATCGGCCACGCGCTGCTTGTGCAGGTTGCCGGTGGCGCGCTGGGTCAGCTCACTGCGGTTGTACTGGTAACCCGCTTCCCAGTCGAAGTCGCGACCGCCGAATTCGAAGTTGCCCTCGAATGCCGCGACGGCCTGCCAGGTGGTCAGATCGCTGGTGCTGACGCGAGGAATCTCCCAGGTACGACGGTTCCAGTGCACATCGCTGGGCGTGTCGTAGCCGTGATGGCTGCCGAACGGATTGAACCAGCTGTCGGCCGACATCGGGGTGATGCCGGCTGCGCCGGACTGGAAAGGGTAGCCGGCGATCTGACGCGTGGTGGTGCGCCGGTTGTAGGCCAGCTGGGTGTTGAAACGGACCTGGTCGTTCAGATCCACACGCGCATCGACGAAGATCGAATCGCGCTTGATCGGCGTCTGCAGATGCATCTGCTCGTTGCTGTTGCTGACATCACCGGTGAACGGTGTGTTGTCGCTGAGGTGGAAGCTGTCCGGTCCACCCGGCTGGCTGCCGCGGTCGAGCGAATAGCTGCAGCCACGGCTGTTGCTGCAGCCGGGGCCCTTGAAGCCGGTGATGCGGCCCCACTGGCCGACCGTGGTCCAGCCGTCATCCGCGTGGCCGTCGGTATAGGTATAGGCACTGAAGCCGCGGTCCCTGGCCCAGACGCCCTTTTCTTCGACATGCTCGGCAGCAATGCTGATGGAAGCACGGTCATTGGACCAGCCGGCAACCACGTCGTACTGGGTACGGGCACCGTCGCCTTCACTGTATTGGCCGTGATAGACGTTGGCGGTTACACCCTGAACGTTGCGCCGGGTGATGATGTTCACCACGCCGGCCATCGCGTCGGACCCGTAGATGGCCGAGGCACCATCCTTGAGCACTTCCATGCGTTCCACCGCAGCGGCGGGAATGCTGGAGATGTCCTGGTACCCAGAAGTGGTCATGCCCAGACGCTTGCCATTGACCAGCACCAGGGTGCGCTGCGCACCGAGGCCACGCATGTTCACGTAGCTGCCACCGGCGGTTTCGCCAGCGCTCAACGGGCTGGCGCGGCTCAATGCCGGACTGCCGGTCGCGGTCAGGTTCTGCAGGATGTCGGCAACGGAGTTGAAGCCCTGTCGCTCGATGTCGGCGCGGCTGACGGTCAGCACCGGCTGTGCGGTTTCCAGGTCGACCTGGCGGATGCGTGAGCCGGTGATTTCGATGCGGTCCAGCGTGGTGGCTTCCGGTGCCTGCTGCGCGAGTGCTGGAACGGCCAGGGTCGTGGTCGCCGTGATCGCAAGCGCACGACGGATCGCCAGCCCCAGTGCGGGAATACGGATGGTCATGGGTCTCTCTCTCTCTCAGTCTTCGAAGTCTTCGGTGCGCGGCCAAGCGGGCTGCGCCAACGCCACCGCAGGCGGTGGTTGTTCGAACCTAGTGAAGGAGGAGCGGGAGAGGTATGGGAAATGGACGAAATCGCCATGGCACGGCATGACGCTTCCGCACAAACCGGAAGTGAATCAATCGATTGATCTGATCGACGTGGGAGCGACGGACGAAGCATCCTCGCCTCGACTCTGGACTGAAAGCGTCATGGCAATTGCAGGGAGCGACAACCTGCGCAGAAACAGAAAAAAACCACGGCCCCGAAGGGCCGTGGTCGTAGAGCTTCAACAGCTTGTCGAACACGCGCGGAAGAGGCCTTTGGCGACGCGTTCTGACGCGCCGCCCTGGCAGTAGGGATCAGGCCACGAACGGCCGGAACTGGATGCCGAGGCCAGCGAGGCCGTCGGTCTCGCCGATCAGGTCGGCGCGGAGCAGCGGGCGGGCATCGATGAAGGCCTGCGGCACGATCAGCGACAGGCGGTTGTCGTCGGCGGTCAGCTCCAATGCCGGCAGCGGATCGTCCTCGTGGGCACGGTTGAGCAGTACCGCCAGGCGCAACAGGGCGGCCAACCGGCGTGCGGTCAACAGCAGGCGCTCGGGCAGGGCGTCGAAGGCGGTCTTGGTCACGCTGCGGCGATGGCTGCGTACCAGTGCGGCCAGCATCTGCTGCTCCTGCCGCGAGAAGCCGGCGATGTCCGAGTGCTCCAGCACGTAGCTGCCATGCACGTGGTAGCCGCTGTGGGCAATCATCAGGCCCAGCTCGTGCAGGCGCGCGGCCCAGCCGAGCATGCGTGCGTCGTCGGCATCGAGCTTCCAGCGCTCCTGCACCTGCTCCAGCAGCGACAGCGCGGTGTCCTGCACGCGGTCGGCCTGTACCGTGTCGATGCCGTAGCGCTGGCTGAGCGCGGCCACCGATTCGTCACGCAGGTCGTTCTCACCGGCGCGGCCGACGATGTCATACAGGATGCCTTCGCGCATCGCCGCCTTGCTGACCAGCAGTTTCTGCAGGCCCAGCGCCTGGAAGGCCGCTTCCAGCACCAGGATGCCGCCGGCGATGATCGGGCGGCGGTCGCTGGACAGGCCCGGCAACTGGATGTCGTCGATCTTCTTGGCCTTCAGCAGTTCGTCGCGCAGCTGGGGCAGGGCCTCGGCGGTGATCGCGCCCTTGCTCAGCTTCATCGTCGCGCAGATCTCGCTGATCGCCTTGTGCGTGCCCGAGGAGCCGAGCGCTTCCTGCCAGCCCAGTGCGCGGTACTTGCTGGCAAAGGGCTGGAACTCGCGGCCGATCTCGGCCAGCGCATCCTTCCAGCGCTTCTTGCTCAGCTTGCCACCCGGGAAGAAGCGGCGGGTGCTGGCGATGCAGCCGGCCTGCAGGCTCTCGCGCTCCAGGGTCTGCATGCCCATGCCGATGATGAACTCGGTGGAGCCACCGCCAATGTCGATGACCAGGCGGCGCTGGCCGGGCTTGGGCGGTTGCGCGTGGGCCACGCCGAGGTAGATCAGGCGTGCTTCTTCGCGGCCGCTGACCACTTCAATGGCATGCCCCAGCGCGGTTTCGGCCGGGACCAGGAACGACTGCGGCGAGCGCAGCTGGCGTACGGTGTTGGTGGCCAGCGCGCGTACCCGGTGCGGCGGCACATTGCGGATGCGCTGGCCGAAACGGGCCAGGCATTCCAGCGCGCGCTGCCGTGCAGCGGCGGAGAGGCCACCTTTGCCATCCAGGCCGTCGGCCATGCGCACGGTCTCGCGCAGGCGGTCGATCACCCGCAGCTGGCCGAGCGTGTAGCGCGCGATGACCATGTGGAAACTGTTGGAGCCAAGGTCGATGGCGGCCAGCAGGTCGCCATCCTGCAATGCGGGCGGAGTCGTAGTGGTATGCGGCATGGGCGAATGTTAGCCGAAGGGGCGGTGTGCTCGTCACCGCGCGGCCTTCACATTTTGGAAGAGGGGAGTGCGGCAGGTCTGCGCCCTGCACCTGCGGTAGTGCCGGCCGCTGGCCGGCAACAGCAGGCTATCCGTGGGATGGCGGGGTGGGTCCGGCTGCGGGGGGCGCTGCAAGTACGTCCATGCAAGCTCGGTCGCGCTTGCTCGTGTGCGCTGTCGTGCGCACACGGCAAGACCGGGGTTGGGCGTCCTGCCCAACCCGCCCGAGGCATGCCTCGGGCCCATGGCGCTCACGCCCCCGCAACCGGACCCACCCCGCCTTCGACAGTTCGCTGCGATCTGCCGGACGGCGTCGCTGCGGTTGGTAGGTGTCGACCTTGGTCGACACACCGGGTCACAGCCCCTGCATCAATGCCATCTGCGCAGAATGTGGGGCTTCGTCGTGGGCCGGGGCACGCTTGTGGTAGATGCCGTCGGCATCCAGCTCCCAGGCGTTGAGGTTGTCGTCAAGGTAGTTCTGCAGGACTTCGCGGTAGACCCGCTTGGCCAGCTCCGGGTCCAGGATCGGGAAGCAGGTCTCGACCCGGCGCAGCAGGTTGCGTTCCAGCCAGTCGGCACTGGCGCAGTACATCTCCGGCGCGCCGTCGTTGCCGAACCAGTAGACGCGGCTGTGCTCCAGGAAGCGGCCGACGATCGAGCGCACGCGGATGTTGTCCGACACACCCGGCACGCCCGGGCGCAGGGTGCAGGCGCCGCGGATGATCAGGTCGATCTGCACGCCCGCCTGCGAAGCGGCGTACAGCGCGCGCACCACCTGCGGTTCGTTCAGGGCGTTCATCTTGGCGATGATCCGCGCCGGGCGGCCAGCGGCGGCGATGCGCGTTTCGCGCTCGATGCGGCCGAGGATGCCGGTGTGCAGGGTGAAGGGCGACTGCAGCAGGCGCTTGAGCTTCATCTTCGAGGCCAGCCCGGACAGCTGCTGGAACAGCAGGTGCACGTCGTTGCCGATGTCCGCATCGGCGGTGATCAGGCTGATGTCGGTGTACGCGCGGGCAGTACCACTGTGGTAGTTGCCGGTGCCCAGGTGCACGTAGCGGCGCAGCTTGCGGCCCTCGCGGCGCACGATCAGCAGCATCTTGGCGTGGGTCTTGTAGCCGACCACGCCGTACACCACCTGTACGCCGGCTTCCTGCAGGCGATCGGCCAGGCCCAGGTTGGCTTCTTCGTCGAAGCGTGCGCGCAGTTCGACCACCACGGTCACGTCCTTGCCGTTGCGTGCGGCCTGGATCAGCGCATCGACAATCAGCGAATCCTTGCCGGTGCGGTACAGGGTCTGCTTGATCGCCAGCACGTTGGGATCGACCGCCGCCTGCCGGATCAGGTCCAGCACCGCGGTGAAGGCATCGAACGGGTGATGCAGCAGCAGGTCGTGGCGCGCCACTGTCTCGAAGATGCCGTCGCTGTCGCGCAGCGTGCGCGGGGTCATCGGCGGGTACTTCAGGTCCGGCTGCGCGATCAGGTCGTACAGCTGGATGATGCGGTTGAGGTTGACCGGGCCGTCGATGCGGTACACCGCGTTCTCGGTCAGGCCGAAGTTCTGCAGCAGGGTGCGCACGATGTCGCGCGGCATGTCCTGCGCGATTTCCAGGCGCACCGCCGGCCGGTAGCCGCGGTCGACCAGTTCGTCGCGCAGTGCCAGCGCCAGGTTCTCCACTTCCTCCTCGTCCACCACCAGCTCGGAGTTGCGGGTAACGCGGAACTGGTAGGCACCCTGGACTTCCATGCCCGGGAACAGCTCATCGACGAAGGTGGACAGCACCGACGACAGGAACACGAAGTTCTGCGATCCGCCGAGCTTCTCCGGCAGCTGGATGATGCGCGGCAGCGAGCGCGGCGCGCGCACGATGGCCAGGTGGCCGGCGCGGCCGAACGCATCGGTGCCTTTCAGCACCACCACGATGTTCAGCGACTTGTTGAGGATCTTCGGGAACGGATGCACCGGGTCCAGGCCCAGTGGCGACAGCACCGGCATGATCTCGTTGCGGAAGTAGGCGCGCAGCCAGCGCTTCTGGCGGTCGGTCCAGGAATGGCGGCCGAGCACGCCGATGCCGGCCTCCATCAGCGCCGGGCGCAGCGTCTCGTTCCAGCAGCGGTACTGCTGGTCCACCAGTTCCGCGGCGCGGTCGTGGATGGCATTGAGGATGGCCTGCGGGCTCATCCCGTCCGGCGCCGGCGGCAGGCCGAACTCCTGCGCGTGGCGGACGGCGGCGGCACGGATCTCGAAGAACTCGTCCAGGTTGGTGCAGGAGATGCACATGAAGCGCAGGCGTTCCAGCAGCGGCACCTGCGGATCCATTGCCTGGGCCAGCACGCGGAAGTTGAAATCCAGCTGCGACAGTTCGCGGTTGATGTAGAGCGCCGGGTCGCGCAACGGATCATTGTCCGGGCTCACGGGGAGGGGGAGGGATCCGAGGCTGCTCATGGCGTCATTCTTCGATGGAAGTCAGGGGGGCGGACTCGCGCGGGCGCACGTGGTCGGCATCGAAATGGCAGGAAAACACCGAGCCCTTGCCGACCTCGCTTTCAATCTCCAGCCGCGCGTGGTGCAGGCCGAGGATGTGCTTGACGATGGACAGGCCCAGGCCGGTACCACCGCTTTCGCGGGAACGGCTGCTGGAGACGCGGTAGAAACGTTCGGTCAGGCGCGGCAGGTGGGTGGCCGGGATGCCGTAACCGGAATCGCGCACCGCCAGCACCGCGCCGTCGCCGTCGCGGCGGAACTCCACCGCGATGCGGCCACCGGCCGGGGTATAGCGCACCGCGTTGGTCACCAGGTTGGAGAAGGCGCTGTGCAGTTCCTTGGTCGAGCCCTGCAGGTCGACACCGGCGAGGTCGTCGATGCTGATCTGGTGACGGCCCTGGCTGTGTGCCTCGGCCTCGCGGCGCAGTGTCGCCAGCATCGGCTGCATGGCCACGGTCTCTTCCTCGCTGTGTTCCTGCGATTCGAGGCGCGACAAGGTCAGCAGGTCTTCGACCAGCTGGGCCATGCGCTGGCTCTGCTTGCGCATTTCTTCCAGCATCGGTCCGGTTCCCGGGAAATCTTCCGGGTCCATCATGTCCAGGTAGCCGTGGACCACGGTGAGTGGCGTGCGCAGCTCGTGTGAAACGTTGGCGACGAAGTCGCGGCGCACCTGTTCCAGGCGCAGCAGCTTGCTGACGTCGCGGGCGATCAGCAGCCAGTAGTCCGACGAATAGGGAATCAGGCGCAGGTTCAGGCGGATCGCAGGATCGACCGGCGAGGGCACGTCCAGGATCGGTTCGGCATTGCGGCCGCCGGCCAGCCAGTGGGCAAGCGGCATCGGCTGCAGGCGTTCGACCAGCGCCTCGCCGAGGTCGCCCGGATGATGCAGGCCGAGCAGGGCGGTGGCCGCTTCGTTGAACCACTGCACGCGCTGGCTGTTGCGGTCCAGCACCACCACGGCATCGGGCAACGCGGCGGCGGCGGCGCGGTAGCTGCGCAGCATGTCGAGCAGGCGGCGCTTGCGAACGCGCATTTCCACCTGGTTGCGGTACAGCAGGCGGTCCAGCTCGTTCCACACGCCGGTGCCTTCCTCGGCGGTGTCCCAGCGCTGGCGCGCGGTCAGCCGGCGCAGCACGCTGCGCAGCCGCCAGTAATGCCAAGCCAGGGTGGCCAGCGCGCCCAGCGCGACGCACAACCACAGGTGACCCGTGAACCACCCCACCAGTCCGGAGAACAGCAGTACCGCGGCAACGGTGGCCAGGGTCTTCAACCAGGCAGAGCGGATGTGGCGGGGCATTGCGATCTCGTCGTTGAGGTGCGGCGGTTCACTGGGGCGAACCGAGGGTTATAGCAGAGTTGCCGGCACCGGCACCCGCAGGTGCGCGGTGCCGGCACGACGAGACTCAGGTGGCAGTGGAGAAGCGGTAGCCGGCGCCGCGCACGGTCTGCACCATGTTCTCGGCGTTGAACGGTTCCAGCGTCTTGCGCAGGCGGCGGATGTGCACGTCGATGGTGCGCTCCTCCACGTACACGCTGCCGCCCCACACATGGTCCAGCAGCTGGGCGCGGGTGTAGACGCGCTCGGGGTGGGTCATGAAGAAGTGCAGCAGGCGGTATTCGGTCGGGCCGATCGGCACCGGCTGATCGTTGGCGAACACGCGATGGGCGGCGCCGTCGATGCGGATCGGGCCCACCGCCACGCTGCCGTCTTCGTCGTCCTCGCGGGCACGGCGCATGACCGCACGGATGCGGGCCAGCAGTTCGCGCGCCGAGAACGGCTTGACCACGTAGTCGTCGACACCGGCTTCCAGGCCACCGACGCGGTCGTTCTCTTCACCGCGGGCGGTCAGCATGATGATCGGCACTTCGCGGGTCAGCGTCTCCTTGCGCCAGCGGCGGGCCAGATCCAGGCCGCTGGTGCCGGGCAGCATCCAGTCCAGCAGGATCAGGTCGGGAACGCGGTCGGCGATCGCGGTCTGGGCCTCGCGGGCATCGCCGGCGTGGACCGGTTCGTAGTCGCCCTTGCGCAGGGCGAAGGCGACCATTTCACGGATCGCGGGCTCGTCATCGACGATCAGGATGCGTTTCTGCACGAGGACACCGTAGGGCTCGGTTACTGGAGTGGTGCCAGTAGACTACGGTTTGATGACATGTTTGTGACTGCCTGGCCGGAACCGGTCGGGATTGCCATCGACCGGTCATGCAGCACTCAGCGGCGGTCAAGGTCCGGGTCCTGCACGCCTTGGCGGCGCAGCTCCAGCACGGTGGGGGTGATCGCCTCGATGCGTGCATCCACCCGTGCCCGGCCCACGTAGTCCAGCGCCGGGTTGCGCTTGAGCGCCTGCAGCTGCATCAGCGACTGCTCCGGGCGGCCGCTGAGGAAGGCGGCCTCGGCATAGGCCTCGCTGGCGCGCACGCTGTCACCGGCCAGCTCGCTGGCACGGGCGTATCGCTGCTGGAAGACCGGATCGTTACCACTTTGCGACAGCAGGGGCCGCAGCATGGCCTGCGCGCGCTGGCCGGCCTCGCGGGTGCCCTGTTCGTTCAGGATCTCGGCGTAGGTCAGGGCCACGGGCCGGCTGTTGGGGTGCTCGCGCAGCAGCTGCTCGAAACGGGTGTTGGCCTGCGCGCCCAGTCCGGCACGCGATTCGGCTTCGCCCAGGCCCAGTGCCAGCCACAGGTTGTCCGGGCGGGTCTGCAGCAGGCCGGCCAGCGTCTGCCGGGCCTGCGTGGCACCGCTGCGGCCGCCGCGCATGACCGCCAGCGCCTGGCCATAGCGCTGGGCGTCGTTGAGGCCGTCCTTCTGCCGCTTGGCCATGTCCGCGTATTCGCGCTCCAGCTCGGCGGTGGAATCGGCGCTCAGCACCCGCAGGCGCTCGCGTGCCCACTCGAAGTCGCCGCTGGCGCCACGGGCCAGCTGGCCGACCGGAATGCGCAGCACGCTGCTGGGCAGCAAGGGGTTGTTTCCGCGCAGCAGCGGCTCGGCCAAGCCCGGGTCGGCCGGATTCACCCGTTCCTTGCGCTCGCCGCTGGGGGTGCTGGTGGTCAGCAGCACCGTATCCTTCTTCATCTGCTCGGCGCGGGCCTTGGCCTCGCTGATGCGGGTGATGTTGACCGGGTGGGTGCGCAGGAACTCGGGCACGCTGTAGCCGCCCTCGTTGCCACGCATCGCCGCCGACATGCGCTCGAAGAAGCCGGCCATCGCGTCCACGTCATAGCCGCTGCGCGACAGGGTGCGGATGCCGAGGCGGTCGGCCTCCGATTCGTTGGAGCGGGTGTAGTTGATCTGCCGCTGCTGCATCAGGCCCATGCCCGAGCTGATCGCGGCCATGGTCGCGTTGCCCGAGGAGGTGCTGTTGCTGGCCTGGGCAGCCACCACCGCAGCCAGCATGCCGAGCAGGATCGGAATCTGGTCGCGCTGGGCGCGCTCGACCCCGCGCAGCACGTGCTGCTGGGTGACGTGGGCGATTTCGTGGGACAGCACCGCAGCCACCTCATCCTCGCGTTCGGCGGTCAGCACCAGGCCGGCATTGACCCCGATGTAGCCGCCCAGCGTGGCGAAGGCGTTGATCTGGCGGTCCTTCATCACGAAGAAAGTGTAGGGCTGGCGCGGCTGGTCGCTGTTGGAGCCAAGCCGGGTGCCCATGGTCTGCAGCCAGTCGTTCACCAGCGGGTCGTCCAGCAGGTAGCCGTAGTTGCGCAGCTCGCGCAGCATCATCGCGCCGTACTCGGCCTGGCGTGCCGGGGTCAGCAGCTCGCCGGCCGAAGAGCCGATGTCGGGCAGCTTCTCCTGGGCCTGGGCCTGGGCCAGTGGCATGGCCAGGGCCAGGGTGAGGGCGGAAGTCAGCAGCAGGGCTCGCAAGCGGAAGGTCCTCGGGCAGGGCGCGCCAAGCCAAGCGTGGCAGGGCAGGGGGCAACCATTCGTTAATCCACAGTGTTGCGGCGGTGGCGTGGAAATTCCAGCGCACCGGTACCATATGTAGACCGTCGATCCATCGTGGAGTTTCCCGTGACAGCCCAGACCGCCGGCGGTGCCCCCGCCATCACCATCTATTCCACCGCCGTCTGCCCGTACTGCGTGGCCGCCAAGAACTTCCTCAAGAGCAAGGGCCAGCAGTGGACCGAGGTCCGCATCGACCTGGACCCGGTCGAGCGCGAGAAGATGATGGCGCTCACTCGCCGCACCAGCGTGCCGCAGATCTTCGTGGGTGATGTCCATGTCGGCGGGTACGACGACATGATGGCCCTGCACCGTGAAGGCAAGCTCGAGCCGCTGCTGGCCGGGCAGGGCCAGGCATGAGCGCGGGCGACGACGGCAGCAAGGACCGCATCGCCGAGTTCACCGAGTTCCGCAAGCGCATGAACGAGCGGATCCTGGGCGAACCGAACCAGGTGGTGCGACGCTTCTTCGCGCTGGACACGCAGACCTACCAGGCCGGCGCGCTGGACGTGAAGACCAAGGAACTGCTGGGCCTGGTGGCCTCGATGGTGCTTCGCTGCGACGATTGCATCAGCTACCACGTGGCCCAGTGCAAGGACGCCGGGGTGACCCGCGAGGAGTTCTTCGAGACCTTCTCGGTTGGCCTGGTGGTCGGCGGCTCGATCGTCATCCCGCACCTGCGCCGCGCGGTCGACTTCCTCGACCAGCTCGAAGGTGGCGCCGCCGCCCCGGCAGCCCACGAGCACTGAGGGGTAGTGCCGGCCGCTGGCCGGCATCGCCTGAATCCGGCATGGCCGGGGTTGCCGGCCAGCGGCCGGCACTACCGGGCCCGCGAGGGGGCCTGTCCCGCGATCCAACAGCCCCAGGAGCCCCCTTGTTGTTCAAGGGGGCGCGCCGACAGGCGCGGGGATAAGGTGGAATGCGCGGGCAATTCTGCCTGAGCCGGGGACTGGGACCATGGTCTATTTGGGACCTCGGCCCCGGCTCAGGCATAATTGCCGGTGAAACTTCCTTTGCGCCGGCGTTTCCGGGCACGTCCGGACGGCGTTTTTCCCCCTGTTCGGAACATCGATCAATGACGCAGAAAATTACGGTCATCCGCGGCGACGGCATTGGCCCGGAAATCATGGACGCCACCCTGTTCGTGCTCGACCAGCTGAACGCTGGCCTGGAGTACGAAGACGCCGACGCCGGCCTGGTGGCCCTGGAAAAGCACGGCGACCTGATGCCGGCGGTGACCCTGGAATCGATCGCGCGCAACAAGGTCGCGCTGAAGAGCCCGCTGACCACCCCGGTCGGTGGTGGCTTCACCTCGATCAACGTCAGCCTGCGCCGTCACTTCGACCTGTACGCCAACGTGCGTCCGGCCCACACCTTCCCGAACACGAAGTCGCGTTTCGACAACGTCGACCTGATCACCGTTCGTGAGAACACCGAGGGTGCGTACCTGGCCGAAGGCCAGGAAGTGTCGGCCGACGGCGAAACCGCCTTCTCCGGCACCCGCATCACCCGCAAGGGTTCCGAGCGCATCGTGCGCTACGCCTTCGAGCTGGCCCGCAGCGTCGGCCGCAAGAAGGTCACCGCCGTGCACAAGGCCAACATCATCAAGTCGACCTCGGGCCTGTTCCTGAACGTCGCCCGTGAAGTGGCCGCGCAGTACCCGGACATCGAGTTCCAGGAAATGATCGTCGACAACTGCTGCATGCAGCTGGTGATGCGTCCGGAACAGTTCGACGTGATCGTTACCACCAACCTGTTCGGCGACATCATCTCCGACCTGTGCGCCGGCCTGGTGGGCGGCCTGGGCCTGGCCCCGGGTGCCAACATCGGCAAGGACGCGGCGATCTTCGAAGCCGTGCACGGCACCGCGCCGGACATCGCCGGCCAGGGCAAGGCCAATCCGTGCGCGCTGCTGCTGGCTGCCGCGCAGATGCTGGACCATATCGGCCAGCCGGAAAACGCCGAGCGCCTGCGCAAGGCCATCGTCGCCACGATGGAAGCCAAGGATTCGCTGACCGGCGACCTCGGCGGCACCGGTACCACCATGAGCTTCGCCAAGGCCATCGCCACCCGCCTGTAAGCGGCCGGTCGACCTCGGTTGGATCCACAGCGGGGCGCCTTCGGGCGCCCCGTTGCGTTTACGTTCGGGTTGAGCAACGCCATGCGTGGATGACCGGGCGCTTTCGCTCGCAGCCACCCATGGGGTGGCTCTACCGGGCGTGGTCTGTGCGTAAATCGCACAGATCATGTGCCGCCACGCGGCTGGTTCGTGCGCCTTTCGCTCCGCATCCTGTACCCCACACCCGCCGCACAGGAACCCGCACCATGAACCTCACCACCTTCGGCCTGGCCAGCCTGATCGGCATGGCCGCCACCGCCCCCCTCGCCGCTTCCGAGCCGTCCCACCCCACCATCCGCCACATGGCCGGCGCACCGGTGGTGGCCTCGCTGGATGCCGCGAAGACCGCGGTGCTGGTCATCGACTTCCAGAACGAGTATTTCGACGCCAGCGCCGCGCCCGGCTTTGCTGGTGGCCGCATGGTCGTCCCTGACGGCGTGGGCGCGCTGCGCCAGGCCAAGCGGATGGTCGAGTTCGCCGATGCCAACGGCATCCGCGTCATCCATGTGCAGCACGTGCTGCCGGCCGGTGCGCCGTTGTTCGCGCAGGGCAGCATCAATGCCGCCTTCCACCGCGACCTGCTGCCGCGCAAGGGTGAGACCGTGGTGCAGAAGGACAACGTAAGCGTGTTCGCCGGCGCCTCGGCCGCTGTGCTCGATACCGTGCTGAAGGACGCCGGCATCGACACCCTGATCGTCACCGGCCTGCAGACCCATGCCTGCGTGGCCGGTGCCGCCCGCGACGCTGCCGCCGCACCGCGCGGTTATCGGGTGATCGTGTCGTCCGATGCGACAGCCAGTCGTGATCTGGATCTGGCCGGCGGCCAGCGCATGGATCATCGCGCGCTGCACCAAGCCTCGCTGGCGCAGATCGAAGACACCTTCGGAGATGTCATGCGTACCGATGCGATCCTGGCGCTGCCGGTGCGCAAGGCCGGCGACGGCGCTTGATAAGCTGGCGGGGCCCACACGCCGTGGGCCCCGCCAGGTGGAGTTGCCCGCTGATGGATCATTTCGCTGCCCTGCGTGCGCTGCGCGCCATCGTCGACGAAGGCAGCTTCACCGCTGCGGCCGAACGCCTGGGCACGACCCATTCGGCGATGTCACGGCAGCTTCGGCAACTGGAAGACCACCTGCAGGTGCGCCTGCTCGATCGAAACAGCCGCCGGCTGTCATTGACTGAAGCCGGACGCGATTACTACCGGGAGGCCGGTGCGCTGCTCGATCGTCTGCAGGAGGCGGATGACCGCGCGCGCGCAGGACAGGCCCAGCCCAGTGGCTCAGTGCGGATCAGCGTGCCGCAGGTGGTCGCCAGCCAGGAGTTGCCACAGTGGTTGCCGTCGTTCCTGCAGCGTTACCCGCAGGTCTCGCTGGATCTGTCGGCCGATGATCAGCTGGTCGATGTCGTGGGCGGTGGTTTCGACCTGGCCCTGCGCATCGCGCGTGCGTTGCCGGACAGCCAGCTGGTCGCACGTGAACTGGCCCGCTGCCCGCGCATCCTGGTGGCCGCGCCAGCCTATCTGGCCCGGCACGGACTGCCGCGGCAGGCGGCCGACCTTGCGCAGCACACGCTGCTGGGGTTCAGTCCCACGCCGTCGATGCTGCCCTGGCAGCTGCAGGGGCCGCGTGGTGCCAGCATGAACATCGAGGCTGGCCAGCGCCTGCGCGTGGATGCCACGCCGGCGCTGTATGCCGCCGCGCTGGCGGGAATGGGCATCAGCCTGTTCACCGCACTGACGGTGCAGGAAGACCTGCGCGCCGGTCGTTTGATCCGTGTGCTGCCGGCCTGGCATGCGGGGCAGCGACGCTACTTCGCGCTGTATCCGCATGCACGTGCGCTTGCCCCCAAGGTGCGCGCGCTGGTCGAGCACCTCGCGGCGCACTACGCTGCACAGGTGGGCGCGGCAGGGTAGTCGTGCCACTGCAACCGAGGTGGTGATGGAGTCGGTGTATCTGCTGGTCGCACTTGGCGCGATCGTTGCCGGGTTCGTGCAGGGGCTGTCGGGTTTCGCCTTCGGGATGGTGGCGATGTCGTTCTGGGCATGGGGGCTGGAGCCGCGACTGGCGGCCACACTGTCGGTGTTCGGCGCGCTGGTCGGCCAGCTGGTGGCGGTGTTCACCGTGCGCCGCGGCTTCAACCTGCGCCTGCTGCTGCCCTTCGTGCTGGGTGGGTTGGCCGGCATTCCGCTGGGCGTGATGGTGCTGCCGCAGCTGGACATGGACTGGTTCAAGGCGTTGCTGGGCGGCTTCCTGGCACTGTGGTGCCCGGTGATGCTGATGGCGCGCTCGTTGCCGCAGATCACGATCGGAGGGCGCGTGGGTGACGCCATTGCCGGTATGGCCGGTGGCGTGCTCAGTGGCATCGGTGGCTTCGCCGGGCCGGTGCCGACGTTGTGGAGCACGCTGCGCGGCTTCGGCAAGGACGAGCAGCGCGCGGTCATCCAGAACTTCAACCTGGCCATGCTCGCGGTGACCATGGCCACCTATGTCGGAAGTGGCCTGGTGACGCGGCAGATGCTGCCGTACTTCGCCATCGTGGCGCCGGCCATGCTGGTGCCGACCCTGCTGGGCGCGCGGGTCTACATCGGTATCAGCGAGACGCGCTTCCGGCAGGTCGTACTGAGCCTGCTGACCGCATCCGGCATCGCGTTGCTGGCCTCGTCGCTGCCGGCGCTGCTGGCGCGTGCGCCGGCAGCCTGAGGCTCAGGCCGGGCGGAACATGCGGAAGCGTTGTTCGGCGCCGATGCGGAAGTAGTCGGCGGGGCCGCCGCCGCGCAGGATCGGCGCCGCTGCAGCGGTGTCGTAGATGCCATTGACCAGCAAACGGGTGTCGATGTGCACTGCCACCACTTCGCCCAGCACCAGCCAGCCGTTGGTGTCCTGGCCGGCGGCATCGCGCAGGCGCACGATCTGGGTGCAGCGGCATTCCATGCTCACCGGACTCTGTGCCACGCGGGGTGGCGCGATCTGTGTGGAGGCCAGTGGCGTCAGCCCGGCCAGGGCGAACTCGTCGACCTCCGGCCCGACCGCACGACAGCTTTCGTTCATCGCTTCGGCCAGGTCGAAGGTTGCCAGGTTCCAGGCGAACTCACCGGTCGTTTCGATGTTGCGCAACGAGTCTTTGCGGCCCTGGCTGGAGAAGCCGATGATTGGCGGGGTGTAGTTGAACGCATTGAAGAAGCTGTACGGCGCCAGGTTCAACGTACCTTGCGCGTCGCAGCTGGAAATCCAGCCGATCGGGCGCGGGCCGATGATGGCGTTGAACGGGTCATGCGGCAGGCGGTGGCCTTCTGCCGGGCGGTAGCTGTGGAAGGTGTCGGTCATGGGGGTCTTGTTCCGTAGCGTCGAGCCTGCTCGACCTGCAAAAAAAAGCCGCGACCCTTGCGGATCGCGGCTTGTCGTTTGCGACATGGTTGGGCTCAGCGCTGCTGGATCTTCGACAGCAGGCGCAGGAACTCCACGTACAGCCAGACCAGGGTCACAATCAGGCCGAATGCGCCATACCACTCCATGTACTTCGGCGCGCGCTGGGCCACGCCGGTTTCGATGAAGTCGAAGTCCAGCACCAGGTTCAGCGCGGCCACGACCACCACGAACAGGCTGAAAGCAATGCCCAGCCAGCTGGAATCGTGGATCACCGGCACGTTGATGTTGAAGAAGCCGAGCACGAACGAGGCCAGGTAGAGCAGGGCGATGCCGCCGGTGGCGGCGACCACGCCCATCTTGAAGTTCTCGGTGGCCTTGATCACGCCGCTGCGGTACGCAAACAGCAGGGCGGCCAGGGTGCCGAAGGTCAGCAGCACCGCCTGGAACACGATGCCGGGGTACTTCATGTTGAACAGGGCCGACACGGCGCCCAGGAACAGGCCTTCGACCAGCGCGTACATCGGCGCGGTGACCGGCGACCATTCCTTCTTGAAGATGGTGATCAGCGCCAGCACCAGGCCGCCGATCGCGCCACCGATGGCGTACAGGCTCGCGCTGCCGGAAATCTGGCCGTACGCGTCGACCGACTGGCTCCAGGCAAACGCCGCGGTCAGCACGGTCAACAGCAGCAGGATGCCGGTCTTGTTGGCGGTGCCGTTGAGGGTCATCACCTGGTCGGGGCTGGTCACCACCGAACCGCTGGCGAGGTCGAGGAAGGTCGACTCGGAAAGAGCCGGGTTGCCGCTGCGCATGCGTGTTCTCCGTGCGAATGAGGGGCTGGACGGCCATCCGGCCGACGACCGGGAGCATAGCCGATGGTTGCACGTGGTGCCCTGCCAGGCGTCGGGTGCGAGTCACCCGCGTTGACAGTTCATGATGCGCTTGGCCACAATGACCAGCTCCCCGGGCCTGGCCCGAGGGGATTGCAAGACCGGGGTATAGCGCAGTCTGGTAGCGCGCCTGCTTTGGGAGCAGGATGTCGGGGGTTCGAATCCCTCTACCCCGACCAATCCCACATCACGTCGGATTGGACGCCGTTCCGGTTCGGGCGCCCGTAGCTCAACTGGATAGAGCACCGGCCTTCTAAGCCGGCGGTTACAGGTTCGATTCCTGTCGGGCGCGCCATTGGCGAGGCACTGGGATCGCATCGGCGGATGTGAAGAAGTGCTTGCAAAAGCGTAAAGACTCCACCAGAATATCGGACTCGCTTCGGCGGACCGGAACTTCGGTGACAGTCCCCAGGCAAAGGTTTGAAGTTCCAGCGCCGGCTGATATCGGCGGGGGAGCAAAAGTTTCAGTGGTGGCTGTAGCTCAGTTGGTTAGAGTACCGGATTGTGATTCCGGTGGTCGGGGGTTCGAATCCCCTCAGCCACCCCACTGATTCACCCGCATCGGCGCTGCCGAAACGGTATTGCAATAAACAGAATGCACGCTACAATGTGCGTCTGAGTTTCACGGGCCGTTAGCTCAGTTGGTAGAGCAGTTGACTCTTAATCAATAGGTCCAAGGTTCGAATCCTTGACGGCCCACCAAGACGGAAGCCACCTGGTACGCCAGGTGGCTTTTTTCTTATAAGTGTGACCGCATCATTTCGATGGATCACGCGCTGAAGCGCTCCGCCTGGCGGGGTTCTGCAGCAGCAGCGGGACCGCAGCGCTGGTTTCAACGATGTTGAAAAAAGTGCTTGCACCCACCGAGCGGATCGGGTCATAATTCGCGCCCCGATTTCGGGTCGCGCCCCGATTTCGGGCTGTTAGCTCAGTTGGTAGAGCAGTTGACTCTTAATCAATAGGTCCAAGGTTCGAATCCTTGACAGCCCACCAGACGAAAGCCACTTGGTCAGCCAAGTGGCTTTTTTCTTGCCCGTGGCCGGGCTGAGGGCGCCAAGTCGCTAAGCCGGTAGATCCACGCCATGCGTGGAGAAGGCGGAGGCCGCATCCACGCATGGCGTGGATCTACTGAAGCGATGATGAAACCGGGGTCACATGCGTCATCAGTGTTTTCAATGCTGTGCGCTGTTTCTCATCGCATCGCGTCCTGCATCGCACCCAATGGTTCTTCCGCGCCGATGGCGCATGCATGAAGGACGATCCTGATGGGTGATATCAATCGACTGCGCCCGGTGCTGTTGTTGCCGTTCGCGCTGGCGGCGCTCGCTGCCTGCAGCCAGCCCGGCGACCCGGCGCAGACCGTGCAGCGCGACACCGACGCGCTGCACGCTCCCGCCGCGCCAGTCAGTGAGGCGATGCAGATGCAGCCGACGGCGCCAGCTGAAGGCGTGACCCGGCCCGCGGCGGTGCAGTTGCGCAGGACCAGCGACGGGGGCGTTGAGATCCGCAAAGTGGACGCAGTGTCCGGGCACGGTGCCGACACGGCACTCGTTGAACCTCAGCAGCACTGATCCACAGCAGCACTGATCCACGGTCACTCCGGGCGGCGGCGGGTCGCCCGGAGTGACGGATTCAGCTTTGTGCAGGCCTTCCGCTTCCGGCCCCCGCCTGCGACAATGAACGCCTGTGCCGGCCACGCGAAAGTGGCGGAATTGGTAGACGCCCTGGATTTAGGTTCCAGTGCCGCAAGGCGTGGGGGTTCGAGTCCCCCCTTTCGCACCAGCCGAGGTGCGTCCATGGCCGGCCAGCCATTCCCCCTGCAATGCCACTGGCAGATGCCGCATCTGCCCATGTGTTGGCCAGCGGTCTTCACATAGTCGTTATACTTGTTGACCGCATCGCGTGGCCGGATTTGCTGCGCTTACAACAAGGAAGGGGGGATTCATGAAGAAGTTTCTGAAGTGGGCGATCATCGTGATCGTGGTCCTGTTCGTGGGCCTGATGGCACTCGGCATGCTGGTCGACGCCAACAAGACGCCTGAGCAGCGTGCAGCCGAGACCGCTGCGCGTGAGCAGCAGCGTACCGAAGCCGCTGCCGCCAGGGAGCAGGCCAAGGCCGACGCTGCGGCATCGAAGGAGCGCGCCAAGGCCGAGGCCGAGCAGAAGAAGCTCGAGGAAGAGCGTGCCGCGCTCGACGCGCTGCCGCAGGTGACTGTTGCCGAGCTGGCCAAGGCCTACGAGGAGAACACCGTTGCCGCCGACCAGAAGTTCAAGGGCAAGCGCTACCGCGTTTCCGGCACGGTGGACTCGATCAACACCGATCTGATGGGCGACCCCTACGTGAGCCTGCGCGCGGGCCTGTTCATCGAGCCGCAGTTCTCGTTCAGCCAGGCTCACCTGGAAGTCATCGGCACCCTGAAGAAGGGTCAGACCGTGAATCTGGTCTGTACCGGTCGTGGTGATGTCGGCAAGACGCCGATGTCCAAGGATTGCCAGGTCCTCTGACCGCGACGCTGTCCCGTACTGAAAAAAGGGCGCCAATGGCGCCCTTTTTTTTGATGTGTGTGGCCCACCATGGGGCGTGCCTGAACGTGGGGCGGGCTCGTCGGGCACAGGCGGAGGGTCTGCCGGGAGCCAGGTTCAAGCCCCCTTGACCGGCACGCGCTGGCAGTGCAGGCCGAATTGGGCGAAACTAAAGGGCTGCGGCAAGCAGGCGCGTCCCAGACGTCGTGTCCTTACAACCGTTTCATCCCAATCATCGAGCCGGGGGCGTGGGCCACCGGTGGCAGGAGTCAACATGCAAGCTTCGATCGAATCCACCGGCAACCTGGAACGCCGCCTGAGCTTCTCGCTGCCGGAAGAGCGTCTGCAGAGCCACATCGTCGGCCGCCTGGGCGAAATCGCCCGTACCACCCGCATCAAGGGCTTCCGCCCGGGCAAGGTGCCGGCCAAGGTGATCGAGCAGCGCTTCGGCGCGCAGGTCCGTGGCGAGGCGCTGGACGGCCTGCTGCGCGAAACCTTCGACGCGGCCGTGCGCGAGCACGACCTGCGCATCGTCGGCAGCCCGCGCATCGACAAGGGCGACGAGGGTGAGTTCTCCTTCGTGGCCACCGTGGAAGTGGTGCCGGACTTCGGCGACATCGACGTCAGCAAGCTGACCGTCGTGCGCCACAGCGCCGAAATCACCGACGCCGACATCGACCAGATGATCGAGAACCTGCAGAACCAGCGTCGTACCTGGGCCCCGGTCAGCCGTGGCGCGCAGGACGGTGACCTGGTCGCGGTGGAAACCTGGTCGCAGGCCGGCGAAGAGCGCCTGCCGGCCGAAGGCACCGAGAAGGGTTCGATCGTGCTCGGCCAGGGCATGATGTTCGAAACCATCGAAAAGGGCCTGGTTGGCCTGGCCAAGGGTGAAGAGAAGACCCTGGACGTCGAGTTCCCGGCTGACTGGCGCGTGCCGGTGCTGGCCGGCAAGACCGTGCAGGTCACCGTCAAGGTTGCTGAAGTCTCCGAGCCGGTCGTGCCGGCGGTCGACGAAGCCTTCATCAAGAGCTTCGGCGTGAAGGGCGGCGATGTGGAGCAGTTCCGCAGCGACATCCGCGCCAACCTGGAGCGCGAGCTGAAGGGCGCCCTGATGAACCGCCTGCGCCGCGAAGTCGGCGAGCAGCTGATCGCCGCCTACGCCTCGGTGGAAATGCCGCCGCGCCTGGTCGAGAACGAAGCCCGCGCCATGCTGGCCCAGCAGGTCGAGCAGATCCGCCGCAACGGCCAGAACGTCGGTGAGATCCCGGCCGATGCCCACGAAGGCTTCAAGGACGCCGCCGCCAAGCGCGTGCTGGTCGGCCTGCTGGTCGGTGAAGTGGCCCGCATCAACGACCTGCGCCTGGAAGCCAAGCGCCTGAACGAAACGATGCGTCTGATCGCTTCGACCTACGAAGAGCCGGAACAGGTCATTGAGATGTACCGCAACGACCCCCAGCTGATGTCTGGCCTGCAGAACCGTGTGATGGAAGAGCAGGTGATCGACTGGATCGCCGAGCGTGCCCAGCACACCGAAGAGAAGCTGTCGTTCCAGGACGCGATCCGCCAGTAAGCCCGGGCGGATCACCGGATGCCCCGCGCCTTTGCCGGCGCGGGGTTGTTGCCCCCCAAGATAGGTACCTCACGTAATGGACAACCGAACCAAAGCCCTGAACCTGGTTCCGATGGTGGTCGAGCAGACCAGCCGCGGCGAGCGTGCCTACGACATCTATTCGCGCCTGTTGAAGGAGCGCCTGATCTTCCTCGTGGGCCCGATCGACGATCACATGGCCAACGTGGTGGTGGCGCAGTTGCTGTTCCTGGAATCGGAAAACCCGGAAAAGGACATCAACATCTACATCAACTCGCCGGGTGGCGTGGTCACCGCCGGCATGGCGATCTACGACACCATGCAGTACATCAAGCCGAATGTGAGCACCACCTGCATCGGCCAGGCCGCCTCGATGGGCGCCCTGCTGCTGGCCGCGGGCGAAGCCGGCAAGCGCTATGCGCTGCCGAACTCGCGCGTGATGATCCACCAGCCGCTGGGTGGCTACCAGGGCCAGGCCACCGACATCGACATCCACGCGCGTGAGATCCTGACCCTGCGTTCGCGCCTGAACGAGGTGCTGGCCAAGCACACCGGCCAGTCGCTGGAGACGATCGCCCGTGACACCGAGCGCGACAACTTCAAGAGCGCCTTCGAGGCGCAGGCCTACGGTCTGGTCGACCAAGTCCTGGAGCGTCGTCCGGATGAGTCGATCCAGGCCGGCTGACCGGCCTTCACGGGGCCATGGAGGCCCCGTTCCTGCAGGGTCGGGCGGGACTGGTGTCCCCTCGGCCCTGTGCTATTCTCGAATCGAACCCCCGTTCAGCGGGTGGGGTAACTGGGTAAGCGAAGCATGAGCGAAGACCGCCAAGGTCGTTCCACGGACACCGGCAAGATCCTCTACTGCTCTTTCTGCGGCAAGAGCCAGCATGAAGTGCGCAAGCTGATTGCGGGTCCGAGCGTGTTCATCTGCGATGAGTGCGTGGAGCTGTGCAACGACATCATCCGCGAGGAGCTTGAGGAAAAGGCGCAGTCGGCGCGCAGTTCGCTGCCGAAGCCGCGCGAGATCCTCGAGGTGCTCGACCAGTACGTGATCGGCCAGAACCGCGCCAAGCGCACCCTGGCCGTGGCCGTGTACAACCACTACAAGCGCATCGAGAGCCGGCAGAAGAACGACGACGTCGAACTGGCGAAGTCGAACATCCTGCTGGTCGGCCCGACCGGTTCGGGCAAGACCCTGCTGGCCGAGACCCTGGCCCGCCTGCTCAACGTGCCGTTCACCATGGCCGACGCCACCACGCTGACCGAAGCCGGTTACGTGGGCGAGGACGTGGAGAACATCATCCAGAAGCTGCTGCAGAAGTGCGACTACGACGTCGAGAAGGCGCAGCAGGGCATCGTCTACATCGATGAAATCGACAAGATCTCGCGCAAGAGCGAGAACCCGTCGATCACCCGCGATGTGTCCGGCGAAGGCGTGCAGCAGGCCCTGCTGAAGCTGATCGAAGGCACCGTGGCCAGCGTTCCGCCGCAGGGCGGCCGCAAGCATCCGCAGCAGGAATTCCTGCAGGTGGACACCAAGAACATCCTGTTCATCTGCGGCGGCGCGTTCGCCGGGCTGGACAAGGTGATCCAGGCCCGTTCCACCGACGTCGGCAGCATCGGCTTCGGCGCCAAGGTGAAGAGCAGCGAGCGCAAGCAGGAAGTGGGCAAGGTGCTGGCCGAAGTCGAGCCGGAAGACCTGATCAAGTTCGGCCTGATCCCCGAGTTCGTTGGCCGCCTGCCGGTGGTGGCGACCCTGGAGGAGCTGGACGAGCCGGCCCTGATCAAGATCCTGACCGAGCCGAAGAACGCCATCACCAAGCAGTTCAAGAAGCTGTTCGAGATGGAGAACGTCGAGCTGGAGTTCCGCCCGGACGCGTTGTCGGCCATTGCCCGCAAGGCGCTCAAGCGCAAGACCGGTGCCCGTGGCCTGCGCACCATCGTCGAATCGGTCCTGCTGGACACCATGTACGACCTGCCGTCGCAGGAAAACGTCAGCAAGGTGGTGGTGGACGAGTCGGTGATCGAGCACAAGTCCGAGCCGTACCTGATCTACCAGACACCGGCGGCCCCTGAACAGAAGGCCGCAGGCGCCGAGTGATCCTTCCAGGTTGTTGATTGGAAAGGATTTTCAAGGAATGCCTTGCATCTGAAAGCCGATGGCCCCATAACGGGGCCATCGGCTTTTTTTGTCTCCGGAAGATGCCCTCCCGGAGGCGGTTTTCCCCTTCCCTGGAGCCCCCATGGCCCGTTCCCCAAGTGAAACCCTCGACCTGCCGGTCCTGCCGCTGCGCGACGTAGTGGTGTTCCCGCACATGGTCATCCCGCTGTTCGTCGGCCGTGACAAGTCCATGCACGCGCTCGAACAGGCAATGGAATCGGACAAGCGCATCCTGCTGCTGGCGCAGAAGTCGGCCGAGACCGACGACCCGCATGCGGCCGACCTCTACCAGGTCGGTACGCTGGCGCAGGTGCTGCAGCTGCTGAAGCTGCCCGACGGCACCATCAAGGTGCTGGTCGAAGGCCTGTCGCGCGTGCAGGTCACCCACGTCGACGAGCGCAACGGCTCGCTGCATGGCCAGGCCGTGGAGATCGACGCCACCGACGAGCGCGAAGCGCGCGAGGTCGAGGCGATCGCACGCTCGCTGATGTCGTTGTTCGAGCAGTACGTCAAGACCAACCGCAAGCTGCCGCCGGAACTGCTGCAGACGCTGTCGGGCATCGATGAGCCGGCGCGCCTGGCCGACACCATCGCCGCGCACATCAGCGTGCGCCTGGCCGACAAGCAGCGCCTGCTGGAAACGCTGGCCGTGGGCGACCGCCTGGAGATGCTGGTCGGCCTGGTCGACGGCGAGATCGATGTGCAGCAGATGGAGAAGCGCATCCGCGGCCGCGTGAAGTCGCAGATGGAGAAGAGCCAGCGCGAGTACTACCTCAACGAACAGATGAAGGCCATCCAGAAGGAACTGGGTGACCTGGACGACGCACCGGGCGAGCTGGAAGAACTGGCCCGCAAGATCGCCGAAGCCGGCATGCCGAAGGCCGTTGAAGCCAAGGCGCGCAACGAACTGAACAAGCTCAAGCAGATGTCGCCGATGTCGGCCGAAGCGGCCGTCGTGCGCAACTACCTGGAGTGGTTGCTGGGCGTGCCGTGGAAGAAGCGCAGCAAGGTGCGCAAGGACCTGAAGGCTGCGCAGGACACCCTGGACGCCGATCACTACGGCCTGGAGAAGGTCAAGGAACGCATCCTTGAATACCTGGCGGTGCAGTCGCGCGTGAAGCAGATGAAGGGCCCGATCCTGTGCCTGGTCGGGCCGCCGGGCGTGGGCAAGACCTCGCTGGGCCAGTCCATCGCCAAGGCCACCAACCGCAAGTTCGTGCGCATGTCGCTGGGCGGCGTGCGCGACGAGGCCGAGATCCGTGGCCACCGTCGTACCTATGTCGGTTCGATGCCGGGCCGCATCGTGCAGAACCTCAACAAGGTCGGCAGCAAGAACCCGCTGTTCGTGCTCGACGAGATCGACAAGATGTCGATGGACTTCCGTGGCGACCCGTCTTCGGCGCTGCTGGAAGTGCTCGATCCGGAGCAGAACAACGCGTTCAACGACCACTACCTGGAAGTGGACCTGGACCTGTCCGAAGTGATGTTCGTGGCCACCTCGAACTCGCTCAACATTCCGGGCCCGCTGCTGGACCGCATGGAAGTGATCCGCATCCCCGGCTACACCGAGGATGAGAAGCTCAACATCGCCACCCGCTACCTGGTTCCGAAGCAGATCAAGGCCAACGGCCTGCAGCCGGAAGAACTGGAGATCGGCAGCGATGCCATCCAGGACATCGTGCGCTACTACACGCGCGAATCGGGCGTGCGCAACCTGGAACGCGAGATCGCCAAGATCTGCCGCAAGGTGGTGAAGGAGATCGCGCTGGCCGGCCCGCAGCCGGCGGCGAAGGCGAAGAAGGGTGCGAAGAAGAAGGCGCTGGTGAGCGTGTCCAGCAAGAACCTGGACAAGTACCTGGGCGTGCGTCGCTTCGACTTCGGCCGTGCCGAGGAAGAGAACGAGATCGGCCTGGTCACCGGCCTGGCCTGGACCGAGGTCGGCGGCGATCTGCTGCAGATCGAATCGACGCTGGTGCCGGGCAAGGGCCAGCTGATCCTGACCGGCCAGCTCGGCAACGTGATGAAGGAATCGGCGTCGGCGGCACTGTCGGTGGTGCGTTCGCGCGCGGTCGGCTTCGGCATCGACAGCGACTTCCTGCAGAAGCACGACGTGCACCTGCACGTGCCCGATGGTGCCACGCCGAAGGACGGCCCGAGTGCCGGCGCGGCGATGGTGACCTCGCTGGTGTCGATGCTGACCAAGGTGCCGGTGCGTGCCGATGTGGCGATGACCGGCGAGATCACCCTGCGTGGTCGCGTCACCGCGATCGGTGGCCTGAAGGAAAAGCTGCTGGCGGCACTGCGTGGTGGCATCCGCACGGTGATCATCCCGGAAGAGAACCGCAAGGACCTGGCCGACATTCCAGCCAACGTCACCCGCGATCTGAAGATCGTGCCGGTGAAGTACATCGAAGAAGTCCTGGACCTGGCGCTGGAGCGTCCGTTGGCACCGAAGAAGGCGCGCAAGAGTGCGCAGCGTGTCACGGTGCGCAGCAAGGCCAAACCGAGTGGAAGCGCGCGCGTCAAGCATTGACGCGCGCTGTCCAATGGCCCGAAACCCGCGTCGTTGCTGGCTTTCCAGCTTGCGTGGGGGTAGGGCCACTGGTATAAAAGCAGCACTCGCGAATGAGTGATCGCTGTCAGCGATGACTGAATCGGCGAACCGTTTCCACATGGCGGCCGCATGCAGAAGGCATGCGGTTGCTTCCCTGTCGAATAAGCGGAACCCACCGCCAAAGGAGTTGTAGAGAATGAACAAGACCGAATTGATCGATGCCGTTGCTGAAGCTGCCGACCTGACCAAGGCCGAGTCCAGCCGCGCTGTCGATGCCGTCGTTGCTGCCGTCACCAAGGCGCTGAAGGACGGCGATGCGGTCACCCTGGTTGGCTTCGGTACCTTCCAGGTCCGCGACCGTGCTGCACGCACCGGCCGCAACCCGAAGACCGGCGACACCATCAAGATCGCTGCTTCGAAGAATCCGTCGTTCAAGGCTGGTAAGGCCCTGAAGGATGCTGTAAACTAAGCGGCTCGCTGGGGTGCTTAGCTCAGCGGTAGAGCGTCTCCTTTACACGGAGAGGGTCGGGGGTTCGAAACCCTCAGCACCCACCACAGCACCGCGGTAAAAGTTTGAGTGTGGAGCGGTAGTTCAGCTGGTTAGAATGCTGGCCTGTCACGCCGGAGGTCGCGGGTTCGAGTCCCGTCCGCTCCGCCATTCAACGAGGCCTCCGGCCAAAAGCTGGAGGCTTTGTTTTCTTCCCGGTCCAGGCTGGTTGGAAAGCAAGAAAAGCAACAATGCGGAGCGGTAGTTCAGCTGGTTAGAATGCTGGCCTGTCACGCCGGAGGTCGCGGGTTCGAGTCCCGTCCGCTCCGCCACTACATCGAGGCCCCCGGCCTGAAGCCGGGGGCCTTGTCTTCTCCCCGGAAGGTTCGGGAAGAAGGCGAAAAGGTTTTTGCAAGAACGGAGCGGTAGTTCAGCTGGTTAGAATGCTGGCCTGTCACGCCGGAGGTCGCGGGTTCGAGTCCCGTCCGCTCCGCCATTGCAGAATTCTTAAGTCCCTGTGAAAAAACTTTGAAAAAAGTGTTCATCGGGCTGGGTTTCCAGGCAGTCTTCGGATATACTGGGCGCCTGCAAAGTTTCAGCGCGGAGCGGTAGTTCAGCTGGTTAGAATGCTGGCCTGTCACGCCGGAGGTCGCGGGTTCGAGTCCCGTCCGCTCCGCCAACTTTAAAAGCCCTCGGCGCAAGCCGGGGGCTTTTTCTTTGTGCCGTCGCGAAGCGGTGCGCAGGCCACGCCGGTGCTGCTTTTGGTCCCTGCGACGAAGCGGGTTACACTGCCGGGCTCGCCAATCAGGCCTTGTGATTCCTCACCATGCTGCAGAAACTCCGCGACAAGACCTCAGGCTGGATCGTCACCGTGATCCTGGGGCTGCTGATGATTCCGTTCCTGTTCGTGATCGACAACAGCTACCTGGGTGGCGTTGGCGCACAGAACGTGGCCAAGGTTTCCGCGCCCCCGACCTGGTGGCGTTCGGCACCGTCGTGGTGGCCGGTGCGCATGCTGTGGCAGCACCATGAGATCAGCGCGCAGGATTTCCGCACCCGCTTCGAGCAGGAGCGCATGCGTGAGCGCCAGCAGCAGGGCGAGAACTTCGACCCGCGCGCGTTCGAGAGCACCCAGAACAAGCTGGCCGTGCTCGACCAGCTGATCGACGAGCAGGTCGTGCGCCTGGTCGGCGAGCAGGCCGGTGTCGTGATCGGCGATGGCGCGGTGCGCGAGTACATCGCCACCATCCCGGCCTTCCTCGATTCGAACGGCAAGTTCAACGAGAACAACTACCGCCTGGCGCTGGCCGGTGGCAATCCGCCGCGTACCCCGACCCAGTTCCAGGAACTGGTGCGTGAGAGCCTGCAGCAGTCGGTGATTCCGTCGGGCCTGCAGAACTCGGGCTTCGTTACCCAGTCCGAGACCGAGCGCCTGCTGAAGCTGCTGGGCGAGACCCGCGACGTCGAACTGGCCGCGTTGCCGGAAGTGCCGGCCGATACCGCGCCGGTGACCGATGCGCAGATCAAGCAGTGGTACGACAGCCATGGCAAGGACTTCCGCCAGGCCGAGAGCGTCTCGCTGGAGTACGTCGAGATCAATGGCGCGAACCTGCCGGCACCGACCGCAGCCGACGAAGCCACCCTGCGCAAGCGCTATGAAGACGAGAAGGCGAAGTTCACCACGCCGGAGCAGCGCCAGGCCTCGCATATCCTGATCACCGGCGACGGTGCCGAAGCCAAGGCGAACAAGATTGCCGCCGAAGCCAAGGCCGCCGGCGCCGACTTCGCTGCACTGGCCAAGGCCAACTCGGAAGACCCGGGTTCGAAGGGGCAGGGTGGTGACCTGGGTTGGGTCGAACGCGGCGCGATGGTCAAGCCGTTTGAAGATGCGCTGTTCGCCGCCAAGGCCGGTGACGTGATTGGTCCGGTCAAGACCGAGTTCGGCTATCACATCATCAAGGTTGCCGCGGTCCGTGGTGGCCAGGGCAAGTCCTTCGAGGAAGTGCGTGACACGCTGGCTGCCGAGCAGCTGAAGGCCGACGGCGAGCGCGGCTTCAACGAACTGGCCGGCCGTCTGGTCGACGCCATCAACAAGAGCCCGAGCGATCTGGCTGCTGCGGCCAAGGAAGTGAACCTGCCGCTGCAGACCCTGGGCCCGATCACCCGTGCCACCGCCAGTGGCATCGCCGCTGACCCGGCCGTGCTGCGTGCCGCGTTCTCCGACGTGCTGGTGCAGGACGGGACCGCCAGCGACCCGATCGCTCTGGGCGGCGCGACCAACCACAGTGTGGTCATCCGCGTGGCCGCGCACACCCCGGAACAGGCCATGCCGCTGGACAAGGCCCGCGAGCAGGTGATCGCCGCGATCCGTGCCGACCGTCAGCGCCAGGCCAGCGACAAGGCGGCCGATGCCGTGCTGGCCAAGCTGAAGGCGGGCGCCACCCTGCAGTCGCTGGCGGCCAGCGAGAAGCTGCAGCTGAGCCCGATGCCGGGCCTGCCGCGCAGCCAGCCGGTGCCGACCCCGGAAATCAACCGCGCGATCTTCAGTGCGCCGGTGCCGGCCGATGGCAAGCCGAGCTACGGCAAGGTCGATGTCAACGGCCATGCGCTGCTGTTCGCGGTGAACAAGGTGAACCCGGGCGACGTGAAGGAAGTGACCGCCGAGCAGCAGAAGCAGCTGAAGGACCAGCTGAGCCAGATCGATGGCATGGCTGCGGCCAAGGCCTACGTCGAGGCGATGCGCAAGAAGTTCGTGATCCAGACCACCGAAGCGAACCTGTAAGCCTCGCGGCGGGCAGGACGAGAAAGGCCCGGCAATGCCGGGCCTTTTTTGTTGGAGCGTTGCTGGAAATTGAACTGTAGAGCCGAGCCCACGCTCGGCTTGCCATGAACGCCGAGAAGTCGCAGGCAAGAAAAAGCCGAGCATGGGCTCGGCTCTACATGGGGAGGCGCTTGGCCTGTCCGTCAGTCTTCCACGCGCAGTACCGCGCCAGGCTTCAGCACGCTGCTGCCGCTCAGGCCGTTCAGCGACAGCAGGGCCTTCACCGGCATGCCGTAGCGGCGGGCGATGGTCCAGGCCGACTCGCCATCACGCACCGTGTGGCGGCGGCTGCGCGGACGGTCGGCGATCGCGGCGACGGTTTTGGTGACCTGCGGCGTGGGGACAGCGGCCGCCACCGGCGCGGTGGTGGCGACCAGCGCGGTCGCTGCCTCCGCTACCGTCGCATTTGCGGCCGAGACCGGTGCCAGCACGCGGGTGGTGCCCGAGGGGCGGCCACCGGAGGCCAGGGCCGGGTTGAGGCGGGCGATCCTGGCCGGGTCCAGGGCGCGCTGTGCGGCCCACTGCTGCACGCTGGTGCCCGCAGGCAGGGTGTGGTCCTTCAGCACCGGCACGGTGAGGTCCAGCGAGGCCATCACGCCGGGCTGGTCTTCCACGTCTTCCAGCACGCACGCCAGGGCATGCAGCTTCTCGACGTAGGCATGGGTGACCGGCGACAGGCCGGGCAACGCCGAAGGCTTGGCGTTCTGCGCGTTCATGCCAGCCTTGCGCATGGACTGCAGCACGCGGTACTCGCCGGCGTTGTAGGCCATGGTGGCCAGGCGCCAGTCGCCGCCGAACATGCCGTGCAGGGTCTTCAGGTAGCGCACTGCGGCCTGGGTCGAATCGACCGCCGACAGGCGGCCGTCGTAGCCGTTGGCCATCGGCACGCGGTGGTTGCGTGCGGTGGTGGCGATGAACTGCCACAGGCCGGTCGGGCCGCTGCCGTTGCGGGCATTGGGCCGGTAGCCGCTCTCCACGAAGGGAATCAGCGCGAACTCGGTGGGCAGGTCGGCCTTGCGCAGCTCTTCGACCACGTAGCCGAACAGCACCAGCGCATCGTCATCCTGGTTGGCCAGGCGCGAGGGGGCGTGGGCGAACTGCTTCTGCCAGCGCGGGCTGGTGGCTTCGGCGTCGCAGCTGGGTTCGGCCAGGCCGTCGCGGAAGCTGGTGAAGATCTCCTGGCCGTTGCGCACCGAGGCCGCTGGCAGTGCGGACGGATCCAGCGGCAGGGCCGCGGCAGCGGTCAGGTTCTGGCTGATTCCGGCGCCCAGCGACTGTGCGCCCGCGGTTCCGGCCAGCCCCAAGGCAAGGCCCAGGGCCAGCGGCAGACTTCGGCGCATCATGCGCGGAAGCCGTCTTTCCAGTGCCGGAGACCGGCCATCACGTCGACGTCGTCAACGACGTCACGGCCCAGGTGTGCCGACACAGACGCACGGATCGGCGCTGCGTGCACACGCAGGAAGGGATTGCAGTCGAATTCGTTGGCCAGGGTTACCGGCAGGGTGGAACGGTCATCGCGGCGCATGGCCAAAGCCTCCTCTTGGCGCTGCCACAGGGCAGCGTTGGCGGGGTCGACATGCCGCGCGAAGACGGCATTTGACACGGTGTACTCGTGGGCGCAACAAAGCAGCAGTTGCGCGGGCAAGGTACCCAGCTTGCGCATCGATGCCAGCAGCTGGGACGGCGTACCTTCGAACAGACGTCCACAGCCCAGGCTGAACAACGAATCTCCACTGAAAAGATGTTCAGCAGTGTGAAACGCGATGTGGCTGCGGGTATGCCCGGGCACGGATAGTACGTGGAACGTCCGGCCCAGTGCCTGAACGCGTTCACCTTCGCCGACCCGCTCGGTCGCCGTGGGAATGCGCTCTTCGATCGGCGCGATCACCCGCGCATCGGGAAAACGCGCTTTCAGGGCAGGCACGCCACCGATATGGTCGTCGTGGTGGTGGGTGAGCAGGATCGTATCCACGCGCAGGCCCTGATCGGCCAGCGCGAACACCGGCGCGGCGTCGCCGGGGTCAACGACCACGGCGGCACCATCGTCGTCGATCAGCGTCCAGATGTAGTTATCCGCAAATGCGGGCAGGGCAGTCAGTCGCATAGAATTGGACCATGCCCGCGCTGCAGAGCACCCGTCAAGCGAGCCAGACCCCGTGGTTCGACAGTGAGCCGGCGGCGGCCCTGCGCGTTCTGGAACGGCAGTTGCTGCTTCCGCAGCTGTCGGTGCTGCCCGCGCAACCCTGGTTGTGGATCGCACCGAGTGTGGCCTGGCTGGAGGATGCGCAGCTGGGTGGGCGCGGCCTGCGCCTGTACCGGCAGGGGCCGGGCTATGACGGCGATACCCGCTGCGGGCTGCCCTTGCCCCTGGCCAACGAGAGCGTCAATGCGATCGTGCTGCAGCATGTCACCACAGGCGATGCCGACCAGCTGCTCGACGAGTGCGAGCGCGTACTGATGCCGGGCGGGCATTTGTGGCTGAGCAGCCTCAATCCGTTCAGCCCGTACCGCACGCACTGGCGGCAGCATGGGCTGGTGGTGCGTACGCCGCAGCGGATCCGCCTGCTGCTCGGCCGCCATGGCCTGGAGTGCGACGATATGCGCTACCTCGGCCCGCTCTGGCGCGGTGCCGGCAGCCGTCGTGCGGGGGGCTGGGCGCCATTGCGCGCGGCCTGCCTGTTCCATGCGGAAAAACGCACGCTGGCCCTGCCCGGGCCGAAACCGTTGCCGGTGCGCTGGCACGGCACCGTTGCTACCTGATTCTGGAGCTGTATTGAAAACCATCGAAATCCACACCGACGGATCCTGCCTCGGCAATCCCGGCCCCGGCGGCTGGGCCGCGTTGCTGCGCTACAAGGGCCACGAGCGCGAGCTCAGTGGCGGTGAAGCGCACACCACCAACAACCGGATGGAGCTGATGGCGGCCATTTCCGGGCTGGAGACGCTGACCGAGCCGTGCAACATCGTGCTCTACACCGACTCGCAGTACGTGCGGCAGGGCCTGACCCAGTGGATGCCCGGCTGGATCCGCAAGAACTGGAAGACTGCTGGCGGTGATCCGGTGAAGAACCGCGAGCTGTGGGAGCGCCTGCACGCGGCCACGCTGCGGCACCAGATCGACTGGCGCTGGGTGAAGGGGCACTCCGGGGACCCGGACAATGAGCGGGTGGATACCCTGGCCCGCAACGCGGCGATCCAGGTCCGCGACTCCAGCCCGGTAAACTGAGCCCATGCGTCAGATCATCCTCGATACCGAAACCACCGGCCTGGAGTGGAAGAAGGGCAACCGCATCGTCGAAATCGGCTGCGTGGAGCTGTTCAAGCGCCGCCCGACCGGCAACAACTACCACCAGTACATCAAGCCGGACTGCGAGTTCGAACAGGGCGCGCAGGAAGTCACCGGCCTGACCCTGGAGTTCCTCGATGACAAGCCTGAATTCGCGCAGATTGCCGATGAGTTCCTGGCGTTCATCGATGGCGCCGAGCTGATCATCCACAACGCGGCGTTCGACCTCGGCTTCCTCGACAACGAGTTGTCGCTGCTGGGGCCGCAGTACGGAAAGATCGCCGACCGCTGTACGGTGATCGATACCCTGGCGATGGCGCGCGAGCGCTTCCCGGGCCAGCGCAACTCGCTGGATGCGCTGTGCAAGCGGCTGGGCGTGGACAATTCGCACCGTGCGCTGCACGGCGGCCTGCTCGATGCGCAGATCCTGGGCGATGTCTATATCGCGCTGACCTCGGGCCAGGAAGAGATCGGCTTCGGCCTGGGCGATGAAGATGGCGGCGGCGCCGGCGCGGCGTTGCAGGCTTTCGATACCAGCAAGCTGCTGCCGCGCCCGCGCGTGGTGGCTACGCCTTCGGAACTGGAAGCGCACACCGCGCGCCTGGAGCGACTGCGCAAGAAGGCCGGCCACGCACTGTGGGATGGCCCGAAGGTGGAAGAGCCCGCCAGCGCCTGATCATCCACGCATGGCGTGGATCTGCTGTAGAGCCGAGCCATGCTCGGCTCATGCGCGAGGCTCAGTGGCAGCGCACCAGGATCACGCTGATGTTGTCGCGGCCACCGCCGTCGAGTGCGGCGGCGACCAGCGTATCCACGCATTCCTGCGCGCTGGCATCTTCGAATGCCAGGGTGCGGGCGATGCCGCGGTCATCCACTTCCTCGGTGAGACCGTCACTGCACAGCAGCAGCTGCATGCCCGGGCGCAGCTCACCGCTGGTGGTGGCCACGTTCAGGTGGGCCGGATCAGTCACGCCCAGTGCCTGGGTGACCACGTTGCGGTGCGGATGCGCGCGGGCCTGCTCGGCGGTCAGGTTGCCCTGTGCGACCAGTTCCTGCACCACGCTGTGGTCCTGGCTGAGCTGCGCCAGCTGGCCGTCGCGCCACAGGTAGGCGCGGCTGTCGCCGACCCAGGCCACTTCATAGCGGTTGCCCTGCACGCGCGCGGCGACCACGGTGGTACCCATCGGCAACGTGTCGTTGCGCCGGCGCGAGGCACGGATGATCTCTTCGTCGGCCGTGCGGATGGCCTGTGCCAGCGGTGCGCCGCGGCGGATCTCGCGCACGATGGTTTCGCGCGCCAGTGCACTGGCCACTTCGCCGCAGGCATGCCCGCCCATGCCGTCGGCCACCAGCCACAGGGCCAGCTCGCTGTCACCGTAGTAGGTGTCCTCGTTGAGCTCGCGGCGCATGCCGGGGTGGGTGAGGTGTCCGAATTCGATCATGGTGGGCAGGGCGGGGTATTGCCGGGGGAGACAGGCATCATCGGGTGGCCGCAGGCATCCGGCAAGGCATGCGTCCAGGAAATTTTCACTTCGTTGGCCGGAATCACTTGTCGTCGGCCTCACTTCCTCGTATGATGCGCGTCCCCGGTCCGCCGGGGACCACCCGGAGAGGTGGCAGAGTGGTTGAATGTACCTGACTCGAAATCAGGCAGGCGTTTATAGCGCCTCGGGGGTTCGAATCCCCCCCTCTCCGCCAGATAAAGAAGAAAGCCGCCCACTGGGCGGCTTTCTTCTTGGCCAACGTTCGGGAGATGCAGGCGGTTGTTGTAGTGATCGACACCTCTGATGCGGGGGGATGAGAACCCCCGACGGGGTTCGACGGTTCTGCAGGAGCAGAACCGGACAGCCGTAGGCTGGCCCTGGAGCGCGTAGCGCGGAAGGGTCGGGTGCATGGATGCACCCGACAATCCCCCCCTCTCCGCCAGATAAAGAAGAAAGCCGCCCACTGGGCGGCTTTCTTCTTGGCCAACGTTCGGGAGATGCAGGCGGTTGTTGTAGTGATCGACACCTCTGATGCGGGGGGATGAGAACCCCCGACGGGGTTCGACGGTTCTGCAGGAGCAGAACCGGACAGCCGTAGGCTGGCCCTGGAGCGCGTAGCGCGGAAGGGTCGGGTGCATGGATGCACCCGACAATCCCCCCTCTCCGCCAGATAAAGAAAAAGGGCTGCCGAAAGGCAGCCCTTTTTCTTTATCTGGCGCGGGACGCGACGCGCGTTTCGCGCGTCGCCCCACACGTTGCTGCGCAACGCGTGGGCCCCTCCCTTTGCCTGCCTCTCCCCGCCCCTGTCGGGGCAGCCCCTCAACAGAGGGGCTTGTTGCTCCAGATGGTTGCGTGCTGGGTGGATGCTGCATTGATGAGTTCCTTGTCTCTGCAGGAATAGTAGAGTGCTGCCGAAAGGCGGCCCTTTTTCTTTATCTGGCGCGGGACGCGACGCGCGCTTCGCGCGTCGCCCCACACGTTGCTGCGCAACGCGTGGGCCCCTCCCTTTGCCTGCCTCTCCCCGCCCCTGTCGGGGCAGCCCCTCAACAGAGGGGCTTGTTGCTCCAGATGGTTCCGTGCTGGGTGGATGCTGCATTGATGAGTTCCTCGTCTCTGCAGGAACAGTAGAGTGCTGCCGAAAGGCGGCCCTTTTTCTTTATCTGGCGCGGGACGCGACGCGCGTTTCGCGCGTCGCCTCACACGTTGCTGCGCAACGCGTGGGCCCCTCCCTTTGCCTGCCTCTCCCCGCCCCTGTCGGGGCAGCCCCTCAACAGAGGGGCTTGTTGCTCCAGATGGTTCCGTGCTGGGTGGATGCTGCATTGATGAGTTCCTTGTCTCTGCAGGAACAGTAGAGTGCTGCCGAAAGGCGGCCCTTTTTCTTTATCTGGCGCGGGACGCGACGCGCGTTTCGCGCGTCGCCTCACACGTTGCTGCGCAACGCGTGGGCCCCTCCCTTTGCCTGCCTCTCCCCGCCCCTGTCGGGGCAGCCCCTCAACAGAGGGCTTGTTGCTCCAGATGGTTCCGTGCCGGGTGGATGCTGCATTGATGAGTTCCTTGTCTCTGCAGGAACAGTAGAGGGCTGCCGAAAGGCAGCCCTTTTTCTTTATCTGGCGCGGGACGCGACGCGCGTTGTGCGCGTCGCCCGCATTCGCGTGGTGTGGGAGTGAAGGCCATCCAAGCACGCGATGGATCCACGCATGGCGTGCGAGGGGAGGCCATTCGCACAGGGTGGGGATCCATGCCCTGTGCGAATGGCGTGTGCTCAGAACGTATAGCCCAGGCCCAGCTGGATGCCGTTCTGGGTCTGGCCGTCGCGACGTTCGCCCACGTAGTCGACCATCACCGACAGGCGCTTGCTGGCGCGGCTGGTCACGCCCAGGTTCCAGGCCAGGACCTGCTCACCGACCGTCTGGCTGCTGGCACTGAACAGCAGGTCCGGGGCGGCGGCGAAGCCGTTGCTGTAGCGGGCCTGGGTATCGCCCAGCTCCTTCTGCCAGACCACGCGGGCACGGGGGGTGATGCGCTCGCCGTTGTTGCCGTCGAAGGTCTTGAACAACTGCAGGCCAGCGCCCACCCGGATGCTCTCCAGGCTGCCACTGCGGCCGACCAGTGCGGCCGCGTCCTGGCCTTCGTTGAAATGCGTGGCCGAGGTGCGCGTGTAGTCGATCACCGGCAGCAGCGGCTGGATCACCACGCCCTTGCCGGTGGTGAACGAGAACGCATGCTCCACGCGTGCGGAAATCGCGTCGTTGCTGTACTTCGCACGCAGCGGAGCCTGCAGGCCCTCGATACCCTCGATGCTGCGACGGGTGTCGTGGCGAAGATCGGTGTAGCGGACGGCGGCGGACAGGTAGCCGCGCGAATAGAGCGCGTCCACGTAGCCGCCGATATCCAGCGCGCGGACATCGCCGCTGAATCCTGCACCTTCGCTGGACCGGGTCGACATGTCTGCCGCGGCAAGGCTCACGCCCAGTGTCACACGGTCGTCTGCCAGGCGTGTATCGGCACCAAGCGCGATGCCGCCGATGGTGTGGCTCAGGCCGGCGACGCCAGCATCACCCTCGATACGGCCGTGGCTGCCGAACCCCCGCGCCCAGAAGCTGCGGTTGCGTCCGGCGTCGCCCGCATCACTGCCCGCATCTGCCGGTGCGACCAGGTGCATCGCCAGCTGGTTGAACAGGCGATTGCCGGTCATCGCCGATTGCGCCGAGGCCGCCTGCGCGGCCTGTGCCGCCAGGCCATCGGCATCGCCACCGCTGCGCGATGCCGCCTGGTGCTGCTGCACGACATTGCCGATGCTGCCGATCAATGCGTTGTCGGCCAGGCGCAGGCTGGCATGCGCGTCACCGCGCAGCGCTCCCGCCTGGCGCGTGATGTCATCGCGGTCAGCAAACTGCAGGGCGCCCAGCAGTCCGCTCATCGACGGCGTGCGCTGCGCGGCCGCCTGCTGCAGCGCGAGGCCCAGGCCGTCGCCGGATTGCGCATTGCCGAACAGTCGGGTGTCGTCGAAGGAGGGATTGGCGGTCAACCAGATGCCGCTGCCGGTCTGGTTGACCGCGAAGCTGAGCAGTGAATTGTGGCGGGGGCGGAATACCGCGCCGGGCGCGGTGAGGTCGACCGCGCTGCCGGCTTCGCCACTACGCTCGACGTACTGGAAGCGCCCTTCGATGAAGTCCGACACCGGCGCTGCGCGGGTCAGGGTGTCGGGCGTAGCGGTACGGCACCACAGGCCAGCGTACTCACCGTTCGACGGGCCGCAGGGGGCGACGGGCAGCTGCAGGGCGCTGGCATCCACCTGGGTCCCGACCAGGTGGTTCTGCTGCCCGGCCGGGAAGAACGCCTGCTTGACGTCCAGTGTCAGCCTGGCGCTGGGGGCAATGCTCAGCACGGCGCGGTTGATGTTGCCGAACAGGTTGTAGTCACCCGCACGCTGGTCCTCATCGACCAGGAAGTAGCGGGCTTCTTCCAGTGTCAGCGCCGGTGCGGTGCGCTGGCTGTCGACCTGGAAAGTCAGGTTCGCGCCGTCCTTGAGGTTGATGTAGCGGCCCTTGCCGATCCGGAAGCGCTCGCTGGTGAACACGTCGTCGCCACCGGGCGCCAGCGCCTCCAGCGAGTACGGGCGCATGACGATGCCGGACGGTGCGAGCGTGCCGCCGTCGTTGATGTCGATCGTGGCGTTCAATGAGCCGTTGCCGGTCAGCACGCCGCCGCGTTCGATCACGGTCAGGCTGCGCAGCGCGCCCTGCTGCAGTTCGATGCGCCCGCCATTGCGCGCGCCGATGGCTTCAGCGTGGTGGATCCAGCCATTCTGCTGCAGGCGCAGGGTGCCGCCATCGGCCACCACATACTGGGCGGCAGAAGCGGTATCCAGCGACCAGACGCCGCCCTTGCCGATGCGGATCACACCGAAGGCGTCGTCCAGCCGGATGTCCGGGGCCGATTGCTGGAAGTAGCGCAGGTTGGCCAGCGCATTGGTATAGCGCCCGCGCACGGCCAGGTTCGGATTGAGGTCTCCGCTCACGTCCTTGTCGATGGAAAGCACGTCGCCGGGCTGGACGTAACCGGCTTCGGTAACGACACGATCACTGTAGAAGGTCACGCCGGGATATGCGGTGCAGTTGCCTGCCGCGCTCTGGTCGCGGGTCGGGCAGAAGCGCGTGGCCACGGCCGCCACGTTCGGGTCGAAGTAGCGCAGGAAGCCCGACTGCTGGGTCAGTTCATAGTGCGCCTGGACGATGCGTGCTTCGATCACCGCGAAGTCGGTCGGCCCGAACATGTCCTTGTAGTACTTGATGTACTTGTCCTGCCCCGGGTACGGGGTAGGGCCGTTCGGGCCGGATTCGCCATGGATGCCCAGTACCGTCTGCGTGTAGTTGCCGTGCGCCGGCAGCAGGCCGAACTGCGTCACCTTGCGCTTGACGCCGGCCACGAAGGCGTCGGCGCAGGCCGAGTAGCAGCCGCCGTCCAGTACGGTGTCCAGCCCATGCTGGCGGATGATGGCGCCCATGCCCACGCCACCGGAGGCGGCCCCGCCCGGCGAGTTGCGGAACACCACCTGGCGCAGCGGCGTACCACGGGCCTGCGCGGCCAGGATGTAGGCCTCCAGCGTCTGCGGATCGGTCGCCAGCACGTTGCCGGTGTAGTAGAGCGTGTCTCCATTCACATGGAAGGCACTGGCATGGGCCTGCGGCGCGGCAGCGATGCCGAGCAGTGCTGCAACAAGGGCGCTGCCGAGGACGGTGGCGCGGCGGGTGGGGAGGGTGGGGTATCGATGCATGCGGAATTCCACGGAAAGGAGTGGAGGGCGGCAGGCGCCTCTCCAGACCGCTAACGCAGCTGCAGGGGTTTCTCCCCCAGTCATCGTGCTCGGGCGTCCATGCAGGCGCCGGGGCGGAGCATTCGCGCCGCGCGGGTTACCATGTGCGCATCACTTGCTGGAGCCTTCCCCCCATGAGCGCTGAAATCCTCGTCCCCGTGTCCTTCGGCGAGCTGCTGGACAAGATCTCGATCCTGCAGATCAAGTCCGAGCGCATCAGCGACGAGGGCAAGCTGGCCAATGTGCGCAGGGAGCTGTCGGCACTGGAGCAGACGTGGATGGCGCACCCGGCGGCGGTGAAGGACATCGCCAAGCTGCGTGCCGAGCTGAAGGCGGTCAACGAGCAGCTGTGGGACATCGAGGACGACATCCGGCTGAAGGAAAAGGCGCAGGCGTTCGACCAGGGCTTCGTCGATCTGGCGCGCAGCGTCTACCTGCGCAACGATGAGCGTGCGCGCATCAAGAAGGCGATCAACCTGGCGCTGGGCTCGGCGTACGTGGAAGAGAAGTCCTACCAGGATTACGCGCAGCGCGGGTGAGGTGGACCCGCCGGGCGTGGCCCGGCGCTACCGATGATCCATCGACTCAGGTGAGGTGGTCCGCCACGTACCGTTCGAATGCGGCGATGCCGTCTTCAACGGTGATCAGTTCCATCACGTCGTCGAACTCGATCTTGGTGCCCCATTTCAGATCGGCGGCCTGCTTGGCCAGGTACTTGCGCGCGGCATCGTCGTAGCGGTCCACGCAGTAGCGGCGGTCCGAGTACGGGCCGCTGCGGTTCGGGTTGCTGGCCGCATGCAGGCCCAGCACCTTGGCACCCATCGCGTTGGCGATGTGCATCGGGCCCGAGTCCGGGGTCATCACCAGGTTGGCGCGGGCCAGCAGGGCCGGCAGCTGCTTGAGCGTGTCCTTGCCGACCAGGTCCAGTGCGGGAGTCTGCAGCTGCGCCTGGATGGCATCGGCCATGCTGCGCTCCAGTTCACTGCGGCCGCCGCACAGCACCACCTGCCAGCCGCGCTGGACGGCATGGTTGGCCACGGCGGCGTAGCGGTCGGCGTACCAGTTGCGGCGCACGTGGCTGGAACAGGGAGAGATCATCAGCACCGGGCGGCCATCGTCCTGCCACTGCGCCGCAGCCCACTCGTACGCGGATTGCGGCACGGCCAGATCCCAGCTGACCTCGGTCTGGCGCAGGCCCAGCGGCTCGCAGAAGCTGCCGATGGCGTCCAGCACATGGATGCCGGGGCGGTCGGGGATGCGCTCGTTGATGAAGAGCCCGTGCAGGTCCTTGGAGCGGCTGCGGTCGTAGCCGATGCGGCGCTCGGCGGGAATGAAGGCCGACAGCAGGTTGGCGCGGAACGCCACCTGCATCTGCAGCAGCGCTTCAAAACGCCCCGGTGGCAGCTGTTTGCGCAGCTCCTTGACCCCTGCCATGCCGCTCTTCTTGTCGTAGGCGTGGAAGGTGACGCCGGGCAGGCCGTCGAGCAGTTTGTGGCCGACCTTGTCGATGATCCAGTGGATCGGCGTGTCCGGACGCGCAGCCTGCAGGGTGCGCACCAGGGGCACCACGTGGGTGACGTCGCCGAGTGCGGACAGGCGCAGGAGGCACAAGGAGGAGGACGCTGATGCCATGTGTTGTTAGACTCAATGAAATGGTCGCATTCGACGCCAATGAAGCGCTGACGCCATGCCGCGAGGGTCGCGGCATCGGGGCCATTCTGTTCGACCGCGAGCGGCTGCGGCAAGCCGAGGTTGGCCTGTTCTCGCCCCAGCACTGGGGCAGCAAGGCCCGGCCGGTCGGCGAGGGCGGTCGCGGCAGCGCCTGGTTCATCGATGCGCCGTTCGGCGCCAGCGTGCTGCGCCACTACCTGCGCGGCGGTCTGGCAGCGAAGATCAGCCATGACCAGTACCTCTGGCGCGGGTCGGACCGGACCCGGAGCTTTGCCGAATTCCGCCTGATGCGCGCCCTGCGCGAGAAGAAGCTGCCGGTGCCCCGGCCGATCGCCGCGTACTACATGCGCGAGGGCCTGCGTTACCGCGCCGCGATCCTGATGGAGCGGATCGAGGGCGTGCGCTCGCTGGCCGACCGCGCATTGGTTGCCGGCCGCGGCGCCCCGTGGGAGGAGACCGGGCGGTTGATCGCCCGCTTCCACCGTGCCGGCCTGGACCATGCCGACCTCAACGCGCACAACATCCTGTTCGATGGCAACGGCCATGGCTGGCTGATCGACTTCGACCGCGGGGTGATCCGCATTCCGGCCACGGCCTGGCGCGAACGCAACCTCAAGCGCCTGCTGCGTTCGCTGATCAAGCTGCGTGGCGAGCGCAGCGTGGAAGACGTGCAGAAGGACTACGCGCGGCTGCGCCGCGCCTATGACATGGCCTGGAACCGGGGCACCTGATGGACTGGTCGTTGCGTTTCCTCGGCGTCGGCAATGCGTCGGCGGTCGAGCTGGGTTCGCCGATGTCGGTGATCGAGCGCGATGGCCGGCCGTGGCTGACCATCGATTGTGGCGGCGAAGGCCTGACCGCGTTCAAGGCCCACTACGGGCACATGCCGCAGGCGCTGTTCGTCACCCATGTGCACCTGGACCATGTCGCCGGCTTCGAGCGGCTGTTCGTGGATACCTTCTTCAGCACGCAGCGCCGCGGCAAGGTGCGCCTGTACGTGCCGGCCACGGTGGTGCCGCTGCTGCACAAGCGCATCGGCGACTACCCGAACGTGCTGGCCGAGGGCGGTGCCAACTTCTGGGATGCCTTCCAGCTGATCGTGGTGGGCGAGGCGTTCTGGCATGAGGGCGTGCGCCTGGAAGTATTCCCGGTACGCCACCACTGGCCGGAGACGGCTTACGGCCTGCGCCTGCAGGGCGCGCTGACCTGGACCGGTGACACCCGGCCGATTCCGGAGATGCTGGCCCGCTTCGCCAACGACAACGAGCTGATCGCCCACGACTGCGGCCTGCACGGCAACCCTTCGCATACCGGCGTGGACGACCTGGAGCGTGAGTACAGCGCAGAGCTGCAGTCCCGGATGATGCTCTACCACTATGCCAGCGTGGCTGACGGTGCGGCGCTGGCCGCGCGCGGCCACCGCGTGGCGCAACCGGGGCAGCGCGTGCCGCTGGCTTTCCCGACCGCACCGAACGTGCTGGCACAGGATCCGCCGTGAGCGGAACCGGCGGGCCCGCCGATGCGGCGTTGGCCGCCGAACTGGAGATGTTGGAGCGCGCGCTGCATGCGCCTGCGGTGCGGGCTGATTGTGAGCGCCTTGCCGCACTGCTGGACGAGGATTTCAGCGAAATCGGCAGTTCCGGCCGCTGTTACGGCCGTGAAGCGGCGTTGGCGGAGATTCCGCTGGAGCGCGCGCAGGTGCAGATCGAATCGGAGCAGTACGCGGTCTCGCTGCTGGCGCAGGACCTGGCTCAGGTGCGCTACCGCAGCCGCTATCACGTCGATGGGCAGGCGCAACGCTGGGTGCTGCGCAGTTCGCTGTGGCGCCGGCATGCGCAGGGTTGGCGGGTGCTGTTCCACCAGGGCACGCCGCAGGCACGCTAGCGCTGGGCCATGCCGGGCGAGGCATGTGAAGCCGGGGTCAGATCCCTTTGCCATGCAAAGGGATCTGACCCCAGTGCAGAAAAGGCGGTGGCCCCGCCGGCTGACCTCGGCGCCCGCGTCGATCGATACCGTTGCTGCCTTCCGGCCCTGGCGGGGTTTTCGACCTAGCGTCGCGAGGGGCCGACGGGGCCACCATAGAGACGTTGGCCGCCCGGTGGGCGGCCAGTTCACGGATCAGGGGAAGCAGCGCGCGATGCGCCAGAGACCACAGCCGGACTGCGCATCGGTTGGCCGATGGCAGACGCGTAGTCTAGCGCAGGCAAGTGCATCGACGCCAGCTTCACGCGCTGAATCTGCTGTAACCCGTTCCCGCCCATGGCGGCCCGGGCCAGCCCCCGTTGCTAGAATGCCGGCCTGGAGGAACGACCTCCCCCACATCGGGAATCAATGACCAGGACGGCCTGGCCCTACCAAGAGGAGGGCCGTCATGGCCTGGATCTATCTGTTGTTCGCCGGCCTGCTGGAAATCGTCTGGGCCGTGTCCATGAAGCAGTCCGAAGGCTTCACCAGGCTCACCCCCACCGTGGTCACGATCGTCGGCATGATCGCCAGCTTCTGGTTGCTGGCGGTGGCCATGCGCAGCCTGCCGCTGGGCACCGCCTACACGATCTGGACCGGCATCGGCGCGGTCGGTGCGTTCGTGGTTGGCATCGTATTCCTCGGCGAGCAGGTCAGCCCGATGCGGATCGGTGCAGCGGTGCTTATCGTTTCTGGCCTGGTTTTGATGAAGCTATCCAGCACCTGAGGGTTTATCGAGGCCGGGTTATCTACGTCCGGCCCGGTTTGCCGTGAATATGCGATGCGCATTTTCGGCAAAGTAGATTTATTCACCTGTTTTATTTGACGTACGTCATAAAAATTATCTGGGTGATTCACGCGGCACTGTCGGCATCAGTCGCACAGTGCCGCCATTCGTCAAGCGAAACCGGGGAGTTTTCGCCCTGACGAATACGCCGGCGCGCCGCTCTTCCGTGCGCGATCGCGTGAGGATGTGAAGATTTTCCGAAGTAAATGTCGTAGGCCTTGTTCCCATGAAGGAGCAGGGACGGGCGGCATCGTCTTCAAAAAAACCTGCCCGCTGTGCCATCCGGTCTTTTCATGGAGATTTACCGATGAACCGCATTTACCGTCTGGTTTTCAATCGCGCCCTCGGCGTAATGCAGGTTGCTTCGGAGGTCGCCCAGAATCCTGGCGGAAGCGCGGTACGCACGGCACGGGTGCCGCGATTGCGGACGCACCAGCTGGCGGTGGCACTGGCAGCCACGCTGGCCAGTGGATCGGCATTCGCGGCCTGCACTACCGCAGGTACGACGGTGACCTGCGCCACCGGCTCCAATACCAATTCTCTGGCAAACAGCATCAATGGCGTGACGCTGGATATCCAGACCGGCGCCGCGCTCAGCGTGCTGCCGGTCGTTGGCGGAAGTGCAGTGAATTTGAGTGGTAATGGCATCACCGTGAACAACCAGGGCACGGTCGATCCCACCATCAACGGTGGCCTGAGCCTGGCGGCGTCGGGCATGGTGCTGGGCAACAACACCGTCGGTGGAAACACCATCAACGTCAACAATCAGGCAGGCGGGGCGATCAAAGGCCTGGTCAACATCGGCTCCATCTTCGGTTTCGGCGGACAGGCGCTGGTGCTGCAGAATGCTTCCGGCGGTGTCAGCAACATCGTCAACGCCGGTAATGTGGACATGTCGATCTTTGGTGCAGGCCTGTTGACCACGGCCGATGCGGCATCGATCGTCAGCTACGGCGGTGCGCAGACCACTCTCGACAACACCGGCACCATTACCGGCCGCATAGGGTTCCAGGGTTCGGCCACGGCGGGAGCCGGCAATACCTTCCTCAACGCAGGAACCATCAACGGCAGTGTGAACCTGGGCAGTTCGGTCTCCGGCAACACCTTCACCGCCGTGTCTGGTTCCAGCGTCAATACCGCCGGTATCGGCGTGGCCGGGCAGGTCGGCGCGCTTGCGGTGAATCTGGCCGCGGCCGGCATCGTCGACGGTGGTTCGGCGTCCAACAACAGCCTGGTGCTGCAGAACAGCGCCACCGGCCCAGGCAGCGGTACCGGTGGGGCGGTGACCACGCTGGGCTGGAACCAGTACATCAACTTCCAGAGGCTCACCGTCAACAGCGGTACCTGGAACCTGCAGGGTGCGTGGGCTGGTGCAGGCACGACCACGCTCAATGATGGCCTGGTCAATTTCAATAATGCCGGTTCCTTCGGCACAGGGCTGTTCACCGCCAACGGCGGTGCCATCGCCGCCTCCACGGCCGGTCTGAATCTGGCCAACGCTTTCAGCCTTGGTGGCAATCTGTCACTGGCGGGGACCAATGCGTTCAGCCTGGGTGGCGTGCTGTCCGGTACTGGCGGGCTGACGGTCAACAACACTGGCATCGTCACGCTCGGCGGCGCAAACCTGTTCTCCGGCGGCGTCAACCTCAATGCCGGCGGCCTGCTGCTGGGCAATGCCGGTGCACTCGGCATCGGCAACCTGACCGTCGGTGGCAGCGCTTCGCTGGATATGACGGCGGGGTTCAACCTGGGCAACAACCTGGTGGTCAATGGCGGGGGCTCGCTGAACCTGCTGGGCAGCAATGCGCTGACATTGAGTGGCTCGATTTCCGGTGCCGGCAACGTGACCAAGAACGGCGCGGGCACGCTGACCTTGAATGGCACCAATTCGCTGACCGGCGCCTTCAACCTGGCCGGCGGCGCATTGGCGCTGGGCGCGGGCGGCAGCCTGTCACCCACGGGTGCGATGACGCTGAGCGTTGGCACCACGCTGGACCTGACGGCAGCGGCCAACCAGACCATCGGCTCGTTGGCCGGCCTTGGCGGCTCGGTCAACCTGGGCAGCCACACGCTCACCCTCGCTGGGCTGGGCAATACCAGCTACAGCGGTACGTTCGGCGCCGGCACGGGTGGCCTGATCAAGCAGGGCATCGGTGTGCAGACCCTGTCCGGCGTCAACAACCTCAGCGGCGGCGTTGCACTCAACGCCGGCGGACTGCTGCTGGGCAACGTGGCAGCGTTGGGCAGCGGTACGCTGTCTGTCGGCGGCAATGCCACGCTGGATGGCACGACCGGGTTGGCGTTGACCAATGCCGTCAACCTCGGTGCCGGGGCCAGCCTGAATCTGCTGGGCAACCAAGCGCTCACGTTCAACGGGGTGATCAGCGGCGCGGGTGGCCTGATCAAGGATGGCGCATCGTCACTGACCCTCAACGGCGCCAATACGTTCGGCGGCGGTCTGGCGCTCAACGCGGGCAGCCTGGTGCTGGGCAACGGCGGTGCACTGGGAACCGGGGCACTGAACGTCGGCGGTGCGGTATCGCTCGACGCCAGCGCCGGCCTCACCGTGGGCAATGGCATAACGCTTGGCGCCGGTGGTCCGCTCACTGTGCTGGGCTCGAATGCGCTGACGCTGGGCGGTGTCATCGGCGGGAGCGGCAGCCTGGTCAAGAACGGCGCCTCCACGCTGACGCTGGGCGGCGCGAACACGTTCACCGGTGGGCTGGCGGTGAATGCCGGAACGGTGTCATTGGCCAGTGGTGGCAGCCTGGCGGCGACCGGCGCGGTCAGCCTGGCCGGCGCGGGCAGCACACTGGATATCTCGCTGGGGGGCAACCAGACCATCGGTGCGTTGTCCGGCGTGGCTGGCAGCACCCTGGCGCTGGGCAGCAGCACGCTGACCTTCGGTGATGCCACCAACCAGACCTTCGCCGGCGTGATCGGCGGCACCGGTGGCCTGATCAAGCAGGGCACCGGCGTGCAGACGCTGACCAGCGCCAACACCTTCAGCGGTGGGGTGAATCTTGCCACCGGTGGCCTGGTGCTGGGCAACGCCGGTGCGCTGGGAAGCGGTGCGCTGACCGTAAGTGGCAACGGTTCGCTGGACGCCACTGCTGCGCTGAACCTGGGCAATGCGATCAACCTCGGCGCGGCGTTGACCCTGCCGGGCAGCCAGAACCTGGCCCTGGCCGGCAACATCACCGGCACCGGCAGCCTGGTCAAGAATGGCGCGTCGACATTGACCTTGAACGGTACCAACACCTTCAGCGGTGGACTCAACGCAAACGCGGGCAGCCTGCTGCTGGGCAACAGCGGCGCGCTCGGTACGGGAGTATTGGGCATTGGCGGTAGCGTCTCGCTCGATGGCGGCGCCCCGCTGAACCTGGTCAACAATGTGTCCCTGGGCGCGGGTGCCGCGCTGTCGCTGCCGGGCTCGCAGGCGATCACGCTGGGTGGCGTGGTGTCCGGTGCCGGCAGGCTGGTGAAGAACGGTGCCAGCACGTTGACCCTCAACGGCGCCAACAGCTTCGGTGGTGGGCTGACCGCCAACGGCGGCGGCGTGTTCTTGGGGAACACCGGCGCATTGGGCACCGGTGCACTGTCGGTGGGTGCCAATACCACGCTGGACAGTTCGGTAGCGTTGAACCTCGCCAACAACCTCAACCTCGGGGCAGGCGCGGCGCTGGATCTGCTGGGCAGCCAGAACGTGTCGCTGGGCGGTCTCATCAGCGGCACTGGCAGCCTGGTCAAGAACGGTACGGCCACGCTGGCGTTGAATGGACCCAATACGTTCAGCGGAGGGGTCGGCCTCAACGCAGGCCTGTTGCAGCTGGGCAATGCACAGGCACTGGGAACCGGCCAGCTGGACGTAGGCGGTAGCGCTTCGCTGGATGCGACGACAGCGATTGCGGTGGGCAGCACAATCGGCCTTGCCGCCGGTGCCAACCTCTCCGTGCTGGGCAGCAATGACCTGACGCTCACCGGTCCGGTATTCGGTGCTGGCGGGCTGATCAAGGACGGTGCCACGCGTCTCACGCTGTCCGGCGCCAACGTCTACACCGGTGGCACCACCATCAACGCCGGCACGCTGGCGCTGGGGGCAGGCGGCAGTCTTGCCGCAGCCGGTGCGGTGGATCTTGCCGGTGCCGGTGCGACGCTGGACATCTCCGCAGCCGGTGCAGCGCAGACCATCGGCGCGTTGAGCGGCGTGGCAGGCAGCCAGCTGGCGCTGGGCGCGCAGTCGCTCACCTTTGGCGGCGCCAGCAACGGCAGCTTTGCCGGCGTGATCGGTGGCACCGGTGGCCTGATCAAGACTGGCGCAGGCGTGCAGACGCTGTCCGGCGCCAATACCTTCAGTGGTGGCCTTGCGCTCAATGCGGGTGGCCTGATTCTCGGCAACGCCAGCGCGCTTGGTACGGGTGCGCTCGGTATTGGCGGCACCACCACGCTCGACAGCACCGTGGCGCTGAACCTGGCCAATGCGGTGAACTTCGGTGCCGGTACGCAGCTGACGCTGGGTGGCAGCAATGATGTCACCCTCGGTGGCGTGGTGGCCGGCAATGGCAGCCTGATCAAGAATGGTGCGGGCCTGCTGACCCTCAACAACACCAATACCTTCGGTGGCGGCCTGACTTTGAATGGCGGCAGCCTGGTGGTTGGCGCGAATGGTGCGCTCGGTACTGGCGCGCTGGCGGTCAATGCCAGCACCACGCTGGATGCGGGCGCTGCAGTGACACTGGGCAATGCGGTCACGCTGGGTTCGGGCGTCGCACTGACGTTGCCCGGCAGCAATGCGCTGACACTGTCGGGCGTGGTCGGCGGCAATGGCAGCCTGGTCAAGAATGGTGCCACCACGCTGACGCTGTCCGGTGCCAATACCTACACTGGCGGTACCACGATCAACGCCGGCACGCTGGCGCTGGGCACGGGCGGCAGCCTTGCCGCAGCGGGTGATGTCACGTTGGGTGCAGGCGCTGGCTTCGATATCTCCGGTGCCGGCAGCAGCCAGACCATCGGCGCGCTCAACGGTGCTGGTGGAAGCACGCTGGCGCTGGGCGGCAATTCGTTGACCTTCGGTACGGCCGGCAACGCCGCGTTCGACGGCGTGATCAGTGGCAGCGGCGGGCTGATCAAGGTAGGCGCGGGCGTACAGACGCTGTCCGCGGCCAACACCTTTGGCGGCGGCGTGACGCTCAACGCGGGCGGACTGGTGCTTGGCAATGACGCGGCGCTGGGCAGCGGCGCACTGACCGTTGGTGGTGCCGCCACGCTGGATACCACCGGCCTGGCAGCGCTGACCAACAACATCGCGCTCAACGCCGGGCTGACCGTGCTCGGGACCAATGCGCTGACGCTCAACGGCGTCCTGTCCGGGGCCGGCAGCCTCACCAAGAATGGCAGCGCGACGCTGACCCTGAATGGCATCAACACCTATACCGGTGGCACCAACATCAACGCCGGCACGCTGGCGCTGGGGGCCGGTGCCAGCCTGGCGGCGAGCGGTACCGTCAATCTCGCCACCGGCGCCACGCTGGATCTGTCTGCCGGCAGTGGCACGCAGCAGTTCGGTACGCTGGTCGGCAACGGTACGGTGAACCTCGGTGCCAACTCGATCGAGGTCGGCGGCGCTGCCAATGGCACCTTCAGTGGCTCGATCGCAGGCACGGGTGGCCTGACCAAGGTCGGTGCGGGCATCGAGACGCTGACCGGTACCAATACCTACACCGGAGGTACCTTCATCAATGCCGGCACGCTGGCGATTGGTCCGGGCGGCAGCCTGGCCGCCACCGGCGCTGTGACGCTGGGCGCTGCCGGCACCGGCTTCGATATCTCCACCGCAGGGGCCGGCCAGACCATCGGGTCGTTGAATGGCGTGGCGGGCTCGACGGTGAGCCTGGGGGCGCAGACGCTGACACTCGGTGGCGTTGGCAACAGCCTCTTCGATGGCACGATTTCCGGCACCGGTGGCCTGGTCAAGAATGGCGCCGGCATCCTCACGCTGGGCGGCGCCAATCTGTTCAGCGGTGGCGTTGCACTCAACGGCGGTGGCCTGGTTGTCGGCAACAACGCTGCGCTCGGCAGCGGTGCGTTGACGGTCGGAAGCAACGCAACGCTGGATGCATCGACCGGTGCCAGCCTGGCCAACAACATCAGCCTGGCAGCGGGTGCCAATCTTGATCTGCTCGGCAGCCAGTCGCTGGCACTGGGCGGTGTGATCTCGGGTACAGGCGGGTTGATCAAGGACGGTGCGGCCACGGTAACCCTGAGCGGTGCCAACACCTACACCGGTGGTACCACCATCAACAGCGGCACGCTGGCGATCGGTGCCGGTGGCAGCCTCGCCGCAACCGGCGCGGTGAACCTGGCCGGCACCGGTACGCTCGACATCTCCGCGGGCAACCAGGCCATCGGTTCGCTGGCCGGCGTGGCCGGCAGCACGGTGGCGCTGGGCGGCAGCACGCTGACCCTGGGCGGCACGGTGGACAGCACCTTCAACGGTGTGATCGGCGGCAGTGGTGGCCTGATCAAGAACGGCGCGGGCGTGCAGACGCTCAATGGCGCCAACACCTTCGGCGGCGGCGTGGCGCTCAACGCCGGTGGCCTGGTGGTCGGCAACAATGCTGCGCTGGGCACCGGTACGGTGACGGTCGGAGGCGCTGCCACGCTCGATTCGAATACTGCGGTCATCCTTGCCAACAACTTCGTCCTCAACAACGCGTTGACCGTGCTGGGCAGCAACAACCTCACCCTCAATGGCAGCCTGAGCGGCACCGGCAGCCTGACCAAGGAGGGGGCAGCCACGCTGACCTTGAACGGCACCAATAGCTACACCGGCGGCACCATCATCAACGCCGGTACGTTGGCACTGGGCGCGGGCGCGAGCCTGCACGCCAGTGGCATCGTCAACCTGGCCTCGGGAGCGACCTTCGATCTGTCGGCGGGCAGCGGCACGCAGCAGTTCGGTACCCTGGTCGGCAACGGTACGGTGAACCTGGGCGCCAACACGCTGACGATCGGAGACGCCACCAATGGCACGTTCAGTGGCTCGGTGGCTGGCTCCGGTGGCCTGATCAAGGAAGGATCGGGTACCCAGACCTTGACCGGCACCAACACCTTCACCGGTGGTACCACCATCAACGCAGGCACGCTGGCGATCGGCGCCGGTGGCAGCCTGGCTGCCACCGGTGCGGTGAACCTGGCCAACGCCGGCACCGCCTTCGACATCAGTGCGGGGGGCGCGCAGGCCATCGGCTCGCTGGCCGGCGTGGCGGGTTCGGCAGTGGCGCTGGGCGGCAGCACGCTGACGCTCAATGGCGTGAGCAACAGCGTCTTCGCCGGTGACATTACCGGCACCGGTGGCCTGGTGAAGAACGGCGCAGGCATACAGACCCTGAGCGGCAACAATACCTTCAGCGGCGGCGTGGCACTCAACGCCGGCGGCCTCGTCCTGGGCAACAACAATGCACTGGGAACCGGCGCGCTGACCGTGGGCGGCAATGCCAGCCTGGACGGCACCAGCGCGCTGACCCTGGCCAACAGCGTGCAGCTGGCCAGCGGTACGCTGACCCTGGCCGGCAGCAACGCGTTGACCTTGAATGGCCCGATCAGCGGTGCCGGCGGCCTGCTGAAGGATGGCGCGGCGACGGTTACCCTCGGCGGCGCCAGCAGCTACACCGGCACCACCACCATCAACAGCGGCACGCTGGCGGTGGGTGCGGGCGGCAGCCTGTCTGGCGCCAGCACGGTGAACCTGGCCGGCACCAGCACGCTGGACATCAGTGCCGGTGGCAACCAGAGCATCGGCGGCCTGGCCGGTGTTGCCGGCAGCACGGTGGCGCTGGGCGGTGCAACGCTGACCACCGGCGGCAACAACGCCAGCACCACGTTTGCCGGTGTCCTTGGTGGTACCGGCGGCCTGGTGCAGAGCGGTACCGGAACGCTGACCCTTAGCGGCGACAACACCTACACCGGTGGTACCACCATCAACGGTGGCAGCACGCTGCAGATCGGCAGCGGCGGCAGCACCGGTTCGGTGCTGGGCGACATCACCAACAACGGCAGCCTGGTCTACAACCTTGGCACCACGGCAACCGTGGGTGCCGTGGTCAGTGGCACTGGTGGCCTGACCCAGGCCGGCAGCGGCACGCTGGTGCTGACCGGCAACAACACCTACACCGGTGGGACCACCATCAATGCCGGTGGCACGCTGCAGGTGGGCAATGGCGGTGCGACCGGTGCGATCGTCGGCGACATCACCAACAATGGCGCGCTGGTCTCCAACGTGGCCGGCAACACCACGCTGGGCGGCACCATCAGCGGCAGCGGTGGCCTGACCCAGGCCGGCGCCGGTACGCTGACCCTGACCGGCAACAACACCTATACCGGTGGCACCACCATCAATGCCGGCGGCACGCTGCAGGTGGGCAATGGCGGCGCGACCGGTGCGATCACCGGCAATGTCGCCAACAACGGCAGCCTGGTGTTCGACGTGGCCGGCAACACCACGGTCGGTGGCGCGATCAGCGGCAGCGGTGGCCTGACCCAGGCCGGCGCTGGCGTGCTGACCCTGGTCGGCAACAACAGCTACACCGGTGGCACCACCATCAACGCCGGCGGCACGCTGCAGGTCGGCAATGGCGGCGCGACCGGCTCCCTCGCCGGCGATATCACCAACAACGGTGCGCTGATCTCCAACGTTGCGGGCAATACCCTGCTGGGCGGCACCATCAGCGGCAGCGGCGGCCTGACCCAGGCTGGCAGCGGCACGCTGGTCCTGGCCGGCACCAACACCTACAGCGGCGTCACCACCATCAACACCGGCGGTACGCTGCAGCTGGGCAACGGTGGCGCGACCGGTTCGATCACCGGCGACATCACCAACAACGGTACGCTGGTCTCCAACGTGGCCGGCAACACCACGCTGGGGGGAACCATCAGCGGCAGCGGCGGCCTGACCCAGGCTGGCAGCGGCACGCTCACCGTGACCGGCAACAACACCTACACCGGGCCGACCACGATCAACGCAGGCGGCACGCTGCAGGTCGGCAACGGCGGTGTGACCGGCGCGATCGGCGGCAACGTCACCAACAATGGCAGCCTGGTGTTCAACGTGGGCGGCAACACCACGCTGGGTGGAACCATCAGCGGCAGCGGTGGCCTGACCCAGGCCGGCAGCGGCACGTTGATCCTGGGCGGCAACAACACCTATACCGGTGGCACCACCATCAACACCGGTGGCACGCTGCAGGTCGGCAATGGCGGCGCCAGCGGTGCCATCACTGGCAACGTCAGCAACAATGGCAGCCTGGTGTTCAACGTCGGTGGCAACACCACCGTCGGCGGCACCATCAGCGGCAGCGGCGGCCTGACCCAGGCCGGCACCGGAACGGTCACCCTGACCGGCAACAACACCTACACCGGCGGCACCACCATCAATGCCGGCGGTACCGTGCAGGTCGGCAACGGTGGTACCAGCGGATCGATCACCGGCAACATCACCAACAACGGTGGCCTGGTCATCAACACCGGCGGTACCACCACGCTGGGCGGCACCATCAGCGGTGGTGGCAGCATCGTGCAGGCCGGCCCGGGTGGCCTGAACCTGGGCGGTAACAGCGGTGGCTTCAGCGGCACCGGCCAGGTCACCGGCGGGGGCCTGAATGTCACCGGCACCATCGGTGGCCAGTGGACCATCGGCAGCGGTACCACGCTGTCCGGCACCGGCACCATCGGTGGCACCGGCGGCGGCGTGACGGTGTCCAGCGGTGGTGTGTTGTCGCCGGGTAATGGCCCCGGCAACGGCAGTGGCGCGGGCAACGGTACCGGCACGATCACGGTGGGCGGCAACCTGAACCTGTCGCCGGGCAGCACGCTGGGCATCGACCTGGGCGCCACCGGCAGCGATACGGTACAGGTGGGCGGCAGCGCGAATGTGGGCGGCAGCACGGTGCAGGTGAACACCATTTCGCCGAGCACCAGCTACCAGCAGGGCCAGCAGTACACCGTGATCAACGCGGGTGGTGGCGTCAGTGGGCAGTTCGCTTCGGCGACCTCGCCGTCGGCCTTCCTGACCATCACCCCGGTCTACACCGCGAACACGGCCAACCTGCAGATCGATGTGGCACAGACCGCGGCATTCACCACGGCGGCGAAGACGCGCAACCAGTTCAACACCGCTGCAGCGCTGGACAGCCTGCCGCAGAGTGGTTCGGCACTGGGCCTGTACAACACGGTGCTGATGTATGACGCAGGTACCGCGCGCGCGGCGTTCGACCAGTTGTCCGGTGAGGTGCATGCGGCCAGCCGTGCGGTGTTGCTGTATGACAACTACCTGGAAGAGGGCATCCGCCAGCGTCTGGGCAGCGAGCTGCCGACCGTGCGTGGCGAGCGTGCCTCGGCCTGGCTGGCCGGCAGCGGCAAGGTGTTCAAGCAGGATGGCGATGGCAACGGCGACGACATCCGCTCCAACCGCAATGCACTGATGGCGGGCGTGGACTGGCAGCTGGGTGAGCATGTGGTGCTGGGTGCGGCCGCAGGCAACGAGCGGCTGGATACCCGCCTCTACGATCGCAGCTCGCGGGCCCGCCTGCGCGGCAACACGTTCGGCCTGTATGCGCAGGGCCAGTGGAACAACGGCTTTGCGCTGGGTGGCAGCGTGTCGCGCGGTGATTACCGCACGCGCACCACGCGTGAGGTGCCGCTGCTGGGGCAGACCCTGTACAGCCGCCAGGATTCGGATGTGACCATCGCGCAGGTGGAGGGCAGCTGGACCTGGACCCATGGCAGGACCCAACTGCAGCCGTATGTGCAGTTCACCAGGCACTGGGTCGACAGTGATCGTGCGGTGGAGCAGGGCGGCACGGCTGCGCTGGTGCTGGAAGGCGGCAAGGACACGCTCAATGTCAGCACCGTGGGCGTGCGCGGCCGTTGGGATGTGGGCAGCGGCGAGCGCTTCCCGGCGCAGCTGACGGTCGGCCTCGGCTGGCAGCACGCTTCGGGTGACACCGATGTGGCCAGCCGCAACCGCTTTGCGGTCGGCGGGAATGCCTTCGACGTCTACAGCGCGGTGATGGCGCGCAATGCGCTGGTCAGCCAGGTCGGCGTGGCGGTGGGCCTGGGTCGCAACAGCCAGCTGTCGATGTTCGTGCAGGGCCAGCACGGCGATGGTCGCCGCGATGTCGGCGGGCAGATCAACCTGCGCGTGGGTTTCTGAGGGGAGCAGGGCAGCAAGGGATCCACGCGCGGCGTGGATCCGGGCCGGGGCGGAGGACTACACCCTCCGCTCCATCTCCACGGCGTCGATCCCGGCGCCGTGGCCATCGGATACCACCCGTGTCACCTGGAAACCGAGGCCGGCGTAGAACCCCTGGGTGTGCTGGCTGGTGCTGAGCGTGATGCGTGCAATCGAGGCATCACGTTCGGCCTGCTGCAGTCGTGCCACCGCCAGTTCACGGCCGATCCCCTGCCGGTGCAGCGCGCGCTGGACCATGCCCCAGCAGAAGCCGGCGCTGCCATCGCCGCGGCGCGAGAGCCCGCCGCAGGCAATGATGCTGCCGTCGCGCTCGATGACCTGGAACGCGCAGTCCGTGGCCTGGTCATGCAGGAAGCGCTCGAAATCGCTGCGCTCTTCGGGCGCGAAGTAGGTGGGTACGTTGCTGTCGAAGATCGACAGGCAGGCGCTGGCATCCGTGGGGCGGTAGAGGCGGAGTGTCATGTGCCCACAATAGACGATCGTCATTAGATCCACGCCATGCCGGATTCATGGGCCGGATGCCGTGCGTGCTTCGCTCAGGCCGAGATTCCCGCCAGCACCGCATACATCACCACGAAGCTGACCAGGAACAGGTAGACGCCGCCGATGGCGAGGTAGCGCAGCACGGTCAGCACCTTGTTGCCGCCGTAGACGCGTTGCTGCATCCACAACAGGTAGACCGGGACCGCCAGCCACAGCAGTGCATACAGCCATTTGCTGATGGCGGCGAAGGTGGGCGACGCGAAGGCAGTGCCCAGCCCGGCGATGAGGAACGTGGCCAGCAGCACCATCATCAGCCAGCAATGGCTGTACAGCGCGACCACCAGGTGTTCCAGATAGCCCATCGGCCGCGGAATGTAGGCGATGCGCAGCACCAGCGCGAACACCGGCATCAGGAAGAACAGGGCGCCGGGCAGGGCGGTCAGGATCGCCTGCATGTACAGGTCGGTCTTGCCGCCCATGCGCTGGATGTTGGCGTTGCCGTTCTGCAGGCGCTTGTTGAGCCAGTTGTTGGCGAACGTCGGCCAGCCGGCAACCACGATGGGATTGGTGTTCGCATCCCAGGGCTTGCCGTTGACGGTGTGGTTGAAGAACGTGCCGTGCTCCGTCGCGGCGGCCTGCTTGCCGGTGCCAGTGAGTTCGGCCTTGCGCTGCGCGGCTGCGGCATTCACTGCGGCCCTGGCCATGGCAAATCCGGCGTTGCCGGTGGCGGGTGAGCTGGACTGCTGGCGATCGATCATCGCCAGCTGTTCCGCGCGGGCGGCTTCGACCTGTTCAACCGTGGACGCCTTGGCGTACAGCGGATCACCACGGCCCACGTTGATGTCGTCGACGTGGACGAACAGCTTGCCGATGAAGAACGTAAACAGGGTGAGGATGACGAACAGCCGCAGCGGCTGCACGTACCCCACCCGGCGGCCTTTGAGGTAATTCAGCGCGATGCGGCCCGGGACCCACAGATCGCGCAGCGTGCGGAAGATGCGCCCATCCAGGTGCCAGAAGGATTCGAACACTTCCTCGATGGCATGGCCCACATGCTTGAGCGGGTTGTGCGCGGATTGGCCGCAGCGATGGCAGTAGTGGCCATGCAGGGCGGTGTCGCAGTTCTCGCAGGCGGCGTGCGCGCTGTCGGTCGAGCTCATGGGCGATGGGCCAGGCGTCGGATGAAGGCGCCTACGATAGCGAATTTTCAGGTTTCGTTCAGTTTTGTTCTGTGGCGTATTGATGGCGTGGGCCGTCGTGAAGAGCATCCACGCATGGCGTGGATCTACTGACGCAATTGGGGAGCACGCGCCTCTGTTCAGGGGCGCCCCGTAGAGAGGGGATTGTCGGGTGCATCCATGCACCCGATCCCGGCGCATCGGGTGATCGTGCATCGGTGCATGCCACGTATCTGGAGGAACAAGCCCCTCTGTTGAGGGGCTGCCCCGACAGGGGCGGGGAGAGGCAGGCAAAGGGAGGGGCCCAAAGGTTGCGCAGCAACGTTTGGGGCGAAGCGCGCGCAGCGCACTTCGCGTCCCGCGCCAGATAACTGAAAAAGGCTGCCCTTTCAGGCAGCCTTTTTCAGTTATCTGGCGGAGAGAGGGGGATTGTCGGGTGCATCCATGCACCCGATCCCGGTGCGCGCTGCGCCCCGGGACCCGCCTTCGGCGGTCCGGTTCTGCTCCTGCAGAACCGTCGAACCCCGGCAGGGCTTCTCTCGCCCGATGCTCTCCGCCAGCCAAATAAAAAAGCCGCCCAGAGGGCGGCTTCTTCATTTATCTGGCGGAGAGAGGGGGATTCGAACCCCCGAAGCGCGGTTTAGACGCTTACACACTTTCCAGGCGTGCTCCTTCAACCACTCGGACACCTCTCCGGATCCCTGCCATCGGCAAACGCCTCAGCAGGGGCGCAGATTCTAGCGGGCTGCGCGGCACTTCACAAGCACCCCGGCCAGGAACCTGCGAAGGGCGTGCCGAAGGCGAGGGGGCTGGACAGGCATGGCACAATGGAACATCCGATGGAAAACGGTGGCCTGATGTCCTATCTCGTCCTTGCCCGCAAGTGGCGTCCGAAGCGTTTTGCCGAGCTGGTGGGCCAGGAACACGTGGTCCGTGCGCTCAGCAACGCGCTCGACAGCGGCCGGGTCCACCATGCGTTCCTGTTCACCGGCACCCGCGGCGTGGGCAAGACCACCATCGCGCGCATCTTCGCCAAGTCGCTGAACTGCGAGCAGGGCACCAGCGCCGATCCCTGCGGCCAGTGTGCGGCCTGCCTGGACATCGACGCCGGCCGCTACATCGACCTGCTGGAAATCGACGCCGCGTCCAACACGGGTGTGGACGACGTGCGCGAGGTTATCGAGAACGCGCAGTACATGCCCTCGCGCGGCAAGTACAAGGTCTACCTGATCGACGAAGTGCACATGCTCTCCAAGGCGGCGTTCAACGCGCTGCTGAAGACGCTGGAAGAGCCGCCGGAGCACGTGAAGTTCCTGCTGGCCACCACCGATCCGCAGAAGCTGCCGGTCACCGTGCTCAGCCGCTGCCTGCAGTTCAACCTCAAGCGCCTGGATGAGGACCAGATCCAGGGCCAGATGACCCGCATCCTGGCGGCAGAAGAGATCGAGGCCGACGGCAGCGCCATCGTGCAGCTGGCCAAGGCTGCCGATGGCAGCCTGCGTGACGGCCTGTCGCTGCTGGACCAGGCGATTGCCTATGCCGGCGGCGCACTGCGCGAGGACGTGGTGCGCACGATGCTGGGCACCGTCGACCGCACCCAGGTGGCCGCGATGCTGGATGCACTGGCCGAGGGCGATGGCCCGCGCCTGCTGCAGGTGGTGGCCGCGCTGGCCGAATTCTCGCCGGACTGGAGTGGTGTGCTGGAAGCGCTGGCCGAAGGCCTGCACCGCATCCAGGTGCAGCAGCTGGTACCGGGTGCGGTCGTTGCCGAAGGCCTGGATGCCAGCGCATTCGCCGAGCGCCTGCGCCCGGAAGTGGTGCAGCTCTGGTACCAGATGGCCTTGAATGGCCGCCGCGACCTGCCGCTGGCGCCGAGCCCGCGCGCGGGCTTCGAGATGGCCGTGCTGCGGATGCTGGCATTCCGCCCGGCTGCCGCGGTACCGCCGGTGCCGAAGTCGGTTGAAGGTGCCGCAGGCGGCAACGTTGCCGGTGGAGGCGCCGGTGCCGGCAGCCACGAAGCGACGCCGGCCGCTGCCGCCGCTTCGGCAAGCCCGGCCCAGGCGACGCAGGCGGCCGCGCCGTCCCAGGCTGCGCCGCGCGAACCTGACCCCGAACCTGAGCCGGCCCCGCAGCCCGAGCCGGACCCGACGCCGGAACCCGAGCCGGTTCCGGTGGAAGAGCCCGTGTCGCCGCCGCCGGTAAAGGCCGAAGCAGAGGCGCCGCCGCCGGCCGCTGAAGCAGAAACGAGCGACGATCTGCCGCCGTGGGCCACCGATGAAGCCGAGGCCCGTGACGCAGCACTGGCGGCCGAGATGGCCGGCCCGGAGGCGGCCATGGTCGCGCCCTGGCACGAGCCGCCGGCTCCCGTCGCGGCCCCCAGCGAACCTGCGCCGCCCGAACGCCCGTTCCGCACTGAAGGTATTGTCATCGCGCCGGCCGAGCCGGCCCCGGCGCGTGATACCGCGGCGCAGGACGGCATCAGCGAGCTGGCCACGGCCGAGGACTGGCTGGACCTGGTCGCCAACAGCGGCCTCAGCGGCCCGTCGCGCCAGCTGGCCGCCAACGCTGCCTTCATCAGTTGCCAGCACGGGACCTTGAAACTGGGCCTTTCGCCCGGATTTGAATACCTGCGCTCGGAGCGCGCGCTGGCCGCCCTGGGTGAAATGCTGGAGAAGGCCCTGGGCCAGGCGCCGAAGATCGTGGTCGAGACCGTGGAAACCGAACACGTTCCGGCCGAGACCCTGCACCAGCGCGCCGACCGCCAGCGTGGCGAGCGGCAGCAGGAAGCAGAGGCCGTTTTCATGGACGACCCGGAAGTGCAGGTGCTGATCCAACAGCACGGCGCCCGGGTTGTTTCCGATTCCATCCGTTCTTTTGACGAGTAAGACACCATGCGCGGAAACATCGCCCAACTGATGCAGCAGGCCCAGAAGATGCAGGAAAACCTGCAGAAGGCCCAGGAAGAAATCGCCAGGATCGAAGTGACCGGCAGCGCCGGTGGCGGCATGGTCAGCGTGACCCTGACCGGCGCCAAGGAATGCCGCAAGGTGCGCATCGACCCGTCGCTGGCCAGCGACCCGGAGATGCTGGAAGACCTGATCGCCGCTGCCTTCAATGACGCCTCGAACAAGATCGATGCCGAGTCGAAGTCGAAGATGGGCTCGGCCACTGCCGGCATGCAGCTGCCGCCGGGCATGAAGCTGCCGTTCTGATTTTCAGCGTGGCACCCGTGCAAGCGGGTGCCACAGAACCTGTAGCCGTCGAGCCTGCTCGACGCCATGAAAGCATGCCGCCGTGTCCGCACCCCTGCTTGAACAATTGATCGACGCGTTGCGGGTGCTGCCTGGCGTCGGCCAGAAGACTGCGCAGCGCATGGCTTACCACCTGCTCGAACGCGAGCGCGAAGGTGGCCAGCGTCTGGCCGAGACACTGGCATTGGCGGTGGAGCGCATCGGTCACTGCGCACAGTGCCGCGATTTCAGCGAATCCGAGTTGTGCCCGACCTGTGCCAACAGCAGCCGCGAGCGCAGCCAGCTGTGCGTGGTCGAATCGCCGGCCGATCGCCTGGCCATCGAGAACGCCACCGGTTTCCGCGGCGTCTACTTCGTGCTGCAGGGCCGTCTGTCGCCGCTCGACGGCATCGGCCCGCGCGAACTGGGCCTGGAACAGCTGGAGCAGCGCCTGGCCGGAGGCGAGGTGCAGGAACTGATCATCGCCACCAGTGCCACCGTCGAGGGCGAGGCCACCGCGCACTATCTGGCGCAGCTGGCGCGCGCGCGCAAGGTGCAGCCGAGCCGCCTGGCGCAGGGCCTGCCACTGGGCGGTGAACTCGAATACGTTGATCGTGGCACGCTCTCGCACGCGTTCGGAACGCGCTGCGAATTCCGCGATTGAACGCCGGCGGGCATCCCCCGGCGCGGCCGGCCTACAATGCGGATGACATTTCCGCCGAGGCCGAACATGAGCACTGAAACCCTCTTCAGCAAGATCATCCGTCGCGAGATCCCGGCCACCATCGTCTACGAGGATGACGAGGTGCTGGGCTTCAAGGACATCGCACCGCAGGCGCCGGTGCATGTGCTGTTCATTCCGAAGAACGAGATCATCCCGACCCTGGATGACCTGCAGCCGTCGCAGGCACACCTGATCGGCAAGCTGGCGCTGGCCGCTGCCGAGTACGCGCGCCGCGAAGGGTTCGCACAGGACGGCTACCGCATCGTGATGAACTGCCGCGAGGATGCCGGGCAGACCGTGTTCCATATCCACATGCACCTGCTGGCCGGTGCGCCGCTGGGGCATTTCGGTGCGCCTGGGCGTTGAAGGCCGTGTCCACGCCATGCGTGGATGAAAAAGGCCGCCCGAGGGCGGCCTTTTCCGTCACGCGTGCCGGTTGGTGATCACCACCAGCCCCAGCGACCATAGCCGCCCCAGTACGGGCCATACGGGCCCGGGCCCCACGGACCATAGGGGTAGGGCACCACGTCGACCTGGCGCTGTTCCGGCCACAGGTAGATCACATCGGCCGACAGCTTGGGCAGGCGGTAGTCGTACTCGCCGATGCGGGTGTTCTGGTAGCCATCGATCTTGCCGATGAAGGTCACGTCACGGCCGGCTTCAAACACGGCCGGGTCGTAGAAGCCGGCGCGGCAGGCGATGAAGCGGCCGTCGCTGGCGTCGGACGAGGTGGTGTTCGGGCGGCCACTGCCATTGAGCGGGCGCGAGATGATCTGGAAGCAGGTCTCGCCCTGGCCGGGCTTGGTTTCGATGATGCGACCGCCCCAACGGACCGGCGTGCCGACCTGCTGGGTAGCGACCGAGTCGCGCGGGGAGACCAGGCTGAACTGTCCCTGCAGCGGCTTGGGGGCCGTGGCGCAGGCCGACAGGGCCAGCGTGGCCACAGCGGTGAGAAGGAACTTGGTGTTCATGGGGAGGCTCCGGAAGTCGGGCGATGCCTGCGCAGGTCCCGCAATAATGAAGCGAGGTCGGTGCAAGTTCCAGCGTAGCGCGCGTCGGCGAAACGCTGGCTGAGTGCGAGCAGGGTCGGGTCAGGGCGCTGCCGGTGCACCCGCTGGGCCCAGTCCTGTGCGGTTTCGTGCGGTTCACTGGCCAGGCCGAGGCGGGCGTAGCGCCGTCCGAGCCGGCGCCAGGCACGCAGCAGCGGGTCACGTTCACGCTCACCCCGGGCCAGCAGCCAGGCCATCCACGCCAGGGCCAGCATCGTTGCCACCACGAAGCCAGCGACAAGTTGCGTGGGGCCCAGATCATCCAGCCCGAACGGCTTGAGCAGTTGCTGCTGGCGGCGTGCATCGAAGGAGAGCACCAGGTCGTTCCAGCCGCGGCGCAGCCAGTCGCCCATCTGCCCCAGCTGCTGCCAGCGTTGCTGCAGCGGGCTGTCGGTACCCGCCTGCAGGCGGTCGTCGAGGGTATCAAGGATGCGTTCCGGTGCCACCGCAGCGGTAGGGTCGACCCGTACCCAGCCGCGCTGCGGCAGCCATACCTCGGCCCAGGCATGGGCGTCCATCCGCCGCACGATCCAGTAGTCGCCAAGGCGGTTGTAGGTGCCGCCGGCAAAGCCGGTCACCACCCGCGCCGGAATGCCGGCGTTGCGCATCAGCACCACGAAGGCGGAACTGAAGTGTTCGCAGAAGCCGGCCTTGTAGCCGAACAGGAACTCGTCGACCGGATCGCGTCCCGCCGGTGGCGTCTGCAACGTGTAGGAGAAATCGGTGGTGATCCATTGCAGCGCGCGGCGGACGATGGCTTCGTCATCACCGCCGGCATCCTGCCGCCATTGCTGCGCCAGTGTGGCCGTGCGCGGGTTGAAGCCGCTGGGCAACTGCAGCGCGGCCCGTCGCAGATAGGGCGACAGCGTGCTGTCGAAGCGTTGAGGTGGTGCCGATTGAAGTCGCCAGCGGCTCAGTGACGCCAGTGGCCGCTCGCTGCTGAGGCTCATGTCCGCATCCAGCGTGCTGCCTGCAGGGGCGCGGCTGGGCAGGTCCAGTGCCACCAGCTGGCGCCGGTCGGTGGGCTCGTAGTCGATCTGGTAGTCCCAGCCCCGCGTGCCGGCCTCGACCGTGGCTGCCGGCCGTCGCTCGCTGGCGCGGTCACGTGTCCAGCGCCGGCCATCGAAGGCGGTCAGTACCGGCCCTCGCCAGTAGCGTTGCATCGGCTCGGGTACCGCACCGAAGAACTGCACGCGCAGCGCCGGGGCATCGTCGGCCATCAGGTCCAGCCACTGGCCGGGTTCCATGCTGTCGGACAACCCCGGTGTACCGACCGCACGCTCGGGAACGCCCCATAGCGGGGTCGCCAACCGCGGAAACAGCCAGAAGCAGGCCAATGCCAGTGGCAGGCCGATCGCCAGCAGGCGGCCAACGCCGCGCAGCTGCCCCCGCAGTGGCAGGTGGCCGGCGTGGCCTTCATCCCCGGCCAGGCGCTGCAGGGCGAGCAGCGCGCTGATCCCCGCCAATGCGGCCAGTACGGTGGTCAGTGGTCCCTGGTCGAGCAGGAATGCCGCAAACGGGGAAAACAGCGCGAACCCGAGCAGGCTGCGGGCATCGCGCCGGCTGCGCAGTTCGCTGGACTTGATCGCCAGCATCGCTGCCAGCAGGGCGCAACCGGTATCACGACCGGGCCGCACCATGCCCATCTGCCAGACGATCGCACCGAGCATGGCCAGCACCAGCAGCAGGCGCACCGGCATGGGCAGTACCTTCCGCCACGACAGGGCCGCAGTCACGAGCGCCGCGGCCGCGATCACGCCGGCCAGCAGGGGCGGCAGCTGCAGCAGCAACGGCAACAGCGCCAGTGCCGCGCTGGCCAGGGTCCAGTTGCGGGCATTGCGGTCGAGCGCGGGCGTGGTCTCAGTCATGCGGCATCAATGCCAGTGCACGCAGGCACAGGTGGTGGTGGCTGGCGCCCTGGCCGGGCCCGAACGGTGGATGTGCAGGCAGCAGCAGGGTGTAGCGGCGGCCTTCGCGCTCGGCCATGTCGACCCATCGTGCCAATCGCGCGATGCGTGCTTCATGACCCAGTGGGGCCAGCGTGCGCCAGTCGAGGATGACTTCGATGCCCACCGGCTTTTCGTACTCGCGCACCAGCAGGCTGTCGCGGCGTGCCGAGTGCTTCCATGAAATGCTGCGTGGTGCATCGCCCGCGCGATAGGGCCGCAGCTGATGCAGCTCCTCGCCACTGGCATGGGCGCGGGTGTGCAGCGGATCGTTGCCACTTTCCGGCAGTGGTGGGGCCAACCCCTCGGGTTGCGGATAGACCAGCAGCGGTTGTTCCGGCCACACCCACGACCATGCCCGCACCAGGCCCAGTGGCTGGGTGGTGGACAGGCGGATGCGTGGCAGTTCCAGCCAGCCGCGGCGTTCGGTGGTGACCTGCAGCTCCACCTCGCCACGGCCGTGCGCAGGCAGTGACATCCAGGCTTCGCTGTCACCCAGCTGCAGGTGCAGGCCGTGGCGTGCGCGCGGATCATGCAGTGACAGGTCCACGCGCAGGCGAAGCGGTTGTCCGGCCGGAACCGGTTCGGCGGAGATCGCATCGATCTGCACGCCGGACAGCTGCAGGTGCGCGGCGATGGCGCTGGCGATCGCCGCTGCCGCCAGCAGCAGGGCCAGCAGCAATGCCGGGTTGTTGTTGTAGTTCAGTGCACCCAGCAGCATTGCCGCCAGCAGCGTGGCGACGAACAGGCCGAAGCGGGTGGGCAGCACGTAGATGCGATGGCGGTCCAGGCGCTGCGGCAGTGCTTCAGGCCTGCGCGGGCGTGCCAGCAGTTGCAGTCGTGCCCAGCGTGTGGCCACCCTCAATCCACCGCAACGGTCTGCAGGATGGCCCGTGCCAGTGCCGGCCCCGAGCTGGACTCGGCTTCGGCCACCAGGCGATGACCGGCCACCGCCACGAACAGGGTCTGCACGTCCTCGGGCACCACGTGGCCGCGGCCCAGCAGCAGTGCATGCGCCCTGGCCGCGCGCAGCAGCGCAAGGCCGGCACGCGGTGACAGGCCCACGCGCACGCCGGCGTGCTGGCGGCTGCGGGTCAGCAGGGCCTGCACGTAGTCGACCAGTGCATCGCTGGCATGGACCTGGCCGACGGCTTCACGCAACGCGCGTACCTGGGTGTCATCCAGCTTCGGCACGGCTCGTGCGATCAGGTCGCGACGGTCGGTGCCGCGCAGCAGTTCGCGTTCGGCCTGCGCGCTGGGGTAGCCCATCGCCAGTCGCAGCAGGAAACGGTCCAGCTGCGAATCCGGCAGCGGGAAGGTACCGGACAGGTCCACCGGGTTCTGCGTGGCGATCACGAAGAACGGATCGGGCAGGGGATGGGTCTGCCCATCCAGGGTGACCTGCTGTTCGGCCATCGCCTCCAGCAGCGCGCTCTGCGTGCGCGGCGGCGCGCGGTTGATCTCATCGGCCAGCAGCACGTGGGTGAACACCGGGCCCGGATGGAACTGGAACTGGCGGCTGCCGGCTTCGTATACCGAGACGCCCAGTACATCGGCGGGCAGCAGGTCGGAGGTGAACTGCACGCGCTGGAAGCTGAGGCCCAGGCTGCTGGCCAACGCATGCGCCAGCGTGGTCTTGCCCAGGCCGGGCAGATCCTCGATCAGCAGATGGCCACCGGAAAGCAGGGCGACAAAGGCCAGCCTGACTTCCGGCACCTTGCCCAGCACCAGTGCGTTTACCTGATCCTGTGCCTCCCGCAGGGCCTGGCGCAGTTGATCGGTTAGCATGCTGGGATTGGGGGACGAGGCTGGCATGATCGTCTCAGGTCTGGAATCCATTCGATTATCCATAGAGCAATGCAAGGCGAACAGCGCGCGCGGACAATATTTCTCTGGTTATGGACGCTGGTCACAGCGGCCAAGCTGGTGGTGGCTGCGCGCCTGCCACTGTTCGTTGACGAGGCGTTCTACTGGCAGGAAGGCCAGCATCTGGCCGCTGCGTATTCGGACCTTCCCGGACTGACCGCATGGCTGGCGCGCCTGGGTGTGGAGATCGGTGGCCACCATGTGCTCGCGTTGCGCCTGCCGTTCCTGGCCATCGGCGCGCTGCTGCCGTTGCTGGTGGTGCGCACGGCTACACGCTGGTTCGGCAATGTGGCTGGTTGGCAGGCGGGCAGCCTCACGCTGTTGATGCCGTTGTCGGCGACGCTGGGCCTGCTTGCGGTGCCGGATGTGCCCATGGCGCTGGCTGCGGTGATCTGCCTGCACGCTGGTGCACGGCTGCTGCACAACGTTGATGCATCGTCGGCGATGAAGCTTGCGCTGGGTCTGTCGATCGGCGCGCTCAGTCACTACCGTTTCATCGGTGTCATCGGCGTTGGCTTCATCGCGTTGCTGGCGCTGCCGCAGGGGCGGCGCATGCTGGCCGATCCGCGCGTATGGGTCGCGCTGGCGGTGGGCGTGCTGGCGTGGCTGCCGTTGCTGGCATGGAACGCGGACAACCACGACGCTGGCCTGAAGTTCCAGGTGGTCGAGCGCCATCCCTGGACGTTCGAATGGAACGGGCTGTGGTTCCTGGTGATCCAGCCGATGCTGGTGACCCCGATCCTCTGCATGGCGATGTGGAAGGTGGCGCTGGCCGGTACCCGCAGGGGCGGCGGCGCGCGCGTGCAGTGGCGCTACTTCGGCCTGGTCGGGGGCGTCTCCACGCTGGGCATCTTCCTGCTGGGCTTCTTCACCGACGTCGAGCGGATCAGTTTCCATTGGCCGCTGCCGGGCTACCTGGCGCTGCTGGTGGCGGTGCCGGTGGTGCTCAACGGCTGGCCACGCTGGCTGCGGCGCACCGGCTGGTGGCTGGCCGGCGCAGGCATGGTGCTGGCGTTCGGCTATTACCTGATGGCCTCCACGCCTGCATTGCGTGAGCAGCTGGCGGGCAGCAAGTACTACCCGCGCAATTTTGCTGGCTGGCAGCCGTTGGCGATGGCGGTGCGCGAAGAGTTGCAGCAGATGCCCGCGGGCACGCGCGTGCTGGCGGGGAACTTCAAGGTGGGGGCCGAGCTGGGCTTCCAGCTCGGCAACGGCGATATCGAAGTGCTGGCGCACCCGCTCAACGACAAGCATGGGCGCACCGCGCAGCTGGCGCAGTGGGGGCTGCTGCATGAAGGCAAGCGCTCGGCGCCGATGCTGCTGGTGCTTTCACCCAGCGATCAGCGTTACCGCGATCTGCTGGCGCGCTATCACGCCATCTGCGAGCAGGTGGGGCCGTTGCCGGCGCCGCGGGTGGTCAGCAGTGACCATGGCTTCCAGCGGTTCCTGCTGTTCCGCCTGCCGGCGCAGCACGCACCCGGGGCGTGCGTGACTCCGGCAATGGCGTGGCTGGATACCCCTTCCAACGGCGAAAAGGTGTCTGGCGTGCTGGCCATCAAGGGATGGGCGTTCAAGGATGGTGTCGGCCTGGCACGGGTTGAAGTGCTGGTCGATGGCCGCTCGATGGGGGATGCGCGCTATGGCCGCGCATTCGACGTGCGCCAGACCTGGCCGGACAGCACCGACCCGCAGCATCCGGCGGTGGGCTTCGATGCTTCATTGGACACGAGCACGCTGGCGCCGGGACGGCATTGGCTGGGCCTGCGCCTGCATGGGCGCGATGGCAGCGTGGAGGAATGGCAGGAGCAGCCGTTCGAGGTTCGCGGGCGCTGAGGCGGCGCGCGGTCCAGGTGGTCGCGCGCTCCACGTTGGTCGGGTGCTCCGGGTTGGTAGAGTCGACTGTTAGTCGACTGCTCTTCCAGCCGTCTGCAAAACCCCGCGCTGCGCGCGATAGTCGACTGACAGTCGACTCTACCCGGCCTGGGTCCTACCCGGCCCAGGTCCGGCCTGTTTCCGCGATCGGTGCCGGCAGTCAGTGTGCCGCCCTCACGGCACGGCGAAACCGGCCTGGCGCAGCAGCCCGCACAGCGCGATCAGCGGCAGGCCGATCAGCGCGGTCGGGTCGCGGTTGTCGATCGCTTCGAACAGGCTGATGCCCAAACCCTCGCACTTGAAGCTGCCGGCGCAGTCCAGCGGCTGTTCGGCGGCCACGTAGCGGGCGATCTCCTCCTGGCCCAGCGTGCGGAAACGGACCTCGGTCAGATCCACGGCGCTGAGTGATTCTCCGTCTCGTGTGAGACTGATTGCGGTATGGAAGCGCACCGTCTGCCCGGACATCGCCGCCAGCTGCGCGCAGGCCGCCTCGGCCGTGCCCGGCTTGCCCAGCGGCCGCCCGTTCAGGTCCGCCACCTGGTCCGAGCCGATTACCCAGGTGCCGGGGTAGCGGGCGGCGACCTCGGCCGCCTTGGCCATGGCCAGGCGCGTCGCCAGGGCCAGCGGCGTCTCACCGTTCAACGGGGTTTCATCCACCTCCGGGCGGGCGCAGTCAAAGGGCAGGCCCAGCCGCTGCAGCAGCTCGCGGCGGTAGCGGGAGGTAGAGGCCAGGACCAGTGACATGCGACAATTCCGGGGCAGGGCGCGGCAGTCTGGCCCGTGTGCAGCGCCAGCAGCAAGTCCTGTATGGCGGGCATTTGACAGCAGCCCCCCCGATCCTTAGTATTCAGCGGCTTATGTCCGCGAACGTGCCCGAATCGCTGGATGCTTGGCGGATGGTCGTAGCGCGTAGGCGCTTCGACGGCCAGGTCTTCCTGGCTGAATTGACCCGCCTGCAGGGGCTGGTCGCAGATACCGACGGTGAGTGTTCCTACTCGCTTGAATTCGGTCGCGACGAAGTCCTGCGGGTATCCTATGTGGAACTGACCATCGACACCGCGTTGCCGCTGACCTGTCAGCGCAGCATGCAGCGATTCCTGTTGCCGGTGAAGGTGACCCAGAGGCTTGGCCTGATCCGCGACGAGGACGAGGAATCGTCCCTGCCGGAGGAGTACGAGGCGTTGCTGGTGCCGGAAGACGGCCAGCTTCGTCCGCTGGACCTGGTCGAAGACGAGTTGGTGCTGGCGGTGCCGGTGGTACCGCTGTCGCCCGACGGTGAAGCAGTCGACAAGGACTGGGCACCGAGCGAAGAAGAAACGAAGAAGGCCAACCCGTTCGCGGCGTTGGCGGCATTGAAGAAACAATAGCAGCCGGATTGTCGTCGGCGGCTGCGGCGAAAGCGAAAGTGTGCTGGGCGCTGGCGTCCTGCGCGACGATACGACGAAGCAAAACGAACCGAGTTTGGAGCAATCCCATGGCTGTGCAGAAATCCCGTGTTACCCCGTCCCGCCGCGGCCAGCGCCGTTCGCATGACGCCCTGAGCGCCAAGCAGCTGTCGACCGACCCGACCACCGGCGAAGTGCATCTGCGTCACCACATCACTGCCGACGGTTTCTACCGCGGCAAGAAGGTCATCCAGACCAAGACCTCGGCCGTCGAAGAAGATTGATGTGCCGGGAAGGCCGCTGCCCCCGGGCAGCGGCCTTTGCCTTCTTTCCCGGGCGTGCCGGTGATCGGCGGCCCGCGCAACAGGAAACATGATGAGCAAGCGGATCTATTCGAGGATCGCGGGCACCGGTAGCTATTTGCCGGAAAAAGTCCTGACCAACGCCGACCTGGAAAAGATGGTCGAAACCTCGGATGAGTGGATCCAGTCGCGCACCGGAATTCGTGAACGGCACATCGCGGCCGAAGGCGAAACCACCAGCGACCTCGGCTACCAGGCCGCGTTGCGCGCACTTGAAGCGGCCGGTATCGACGCTTCGCAGCTCGACATGATCGTGGTTGGTACGACCACGCCTGACCTCATTTTCCCCTCCACCGCGTGCCTGATCCAGGCCAAGCTCGGTGTTGCGGGGTGCCCCGCCTTTGACGTAAACGCCGCCTGCTCGGGCTTCGTGTTCGCGTTGGGCGTGGCCGACAAGTTCATCCGTTCCGGCGACTGCAAGCATGTGCTGGTGATCGGCACAGAAACGCTGACCCGCATGGTCGACTGGAACGATCGCACCACCTGCGTGCTGTTCGGCGATGGCGCCGGCGCCGTCGTGCTCAAGGCCGACGAAGAAACCGGCATCCTCAGCACCCACCTGCATGCCGACGGCAGCAAGAAGGAGCTGCTGTGGAACCCGGTGGGCGTCTCGACCGGCTTCAAGGATGGCGCCAACGGTGGTGGCACCATCAACATGAAGGGCAACGACGTGTTCAAGTACGCCGTCAAGGCGCTGGACTCGGTCGTGGACGAGACCCTGGCCGCCAATGGCCTGGACAAGTCCGACCTGGATTGGCTGATTCCGCACCAGGCCAACCTGCGCATCATCGAAGCCACCGCCAAGCGCCTGGACATGTCGATGGACCAGGTGGTGGTGACTGTCGACAAGCATGGCAACACCTCGTCCGGTTCGGTGCCGCTGGCGCTGGACGCCGCGGTGCGTTCGGGCCGCGTCGAGCGTGGGCAGCTGCTGCTGCTGGAAGCCTTCGGCGGCGGCTTCACGTGGGGTTCGGCCCTGCTGCGTTATTGATAGCGCAAGTTACGACAATGTGAAGCTTGTCGTTACGGCCCCTCTGGGGCCGTAACGCGTTTATAGGAGTACCTGTCATGGTTGAGCCCATCGTCATCGAAGGGCAGCGCGCCTGGCTGAAGCAGTACGGCAAGGGAAGCCGCGCACTGGCCCTGGGCCTGCTCAATTTCGTTGCCCGCCGTTTCCATCTGGACGCCCTGCGCCCACCGCCGCACCGTGGTGGTGATGCCGCGCGCGAAACCGAAGCCCGTCGCCTGGGAGAACTGCAGGCGCAGGGCGTGAACGTGCCCGACGTGCTGGGCAGCGGCCACGCCGCGCTGGTGATCGGTGACAACGGCAGCTCGTTCAACACCTGCCTGCGCCAGGCCGACGAGGCCGGCCGCGACTGGCTGGTGATGGCCGCCATGCAGGCCATCGCAGAAGCGCATGCGCGCGGCGCCTATTTCGGCCAGCCGCTGCCGCGCAACCTCACCTGGGACGGGCAGAAGGTGGGCTTCATCGACTTCGAGGAAGATCCGCTGGAAGTGATGGATCTGGCCGAAGCGCAGGCCCGCGACTGGCTGATGTTCGGCTACGGCGTGGCCAAGTACTACGCCGACCGCCCCGAGCAGCTGCAGGCGATGATGGCCGAGGCGATGGGCGATGCCCAGGCGCCGGTGCGCGAGCATGTGCATGCGGTCAGCGGCCGCCTGCGCAGCCTGGCCCGGGTGTGCATGAAACTGGGCCGTTCAGCGCGCGCGCTGGCCCATTCGATCTTCATCGCCCATGGCGCCAGCACGGCGGGCGTGCTGATGCTGGTGGGCCTGTGCGCGGATTTCCTCGCCGACGGCGACCTGGACGTGCTGCAGCTGTTCTGCTGATGGCGGGTTCGCGCTGCGATAGAGTCGACTGTTAGTCGACTTCCGCGCGCAGCGCGGGTTTTCAGGGGCCGATCGAGGGGCAGTCGACTAACAATCGACTCTAGCTGGGCGGGGACACCGCACCGGATGCCGGGTTGTTCCGCGGCCGCGCTCCATACGCCTGCATACGCGCACGTACAGACGACACAGCGGATTCGCCCTTATCATGGCCCGCTTCGATTGCAACAAGCGGATGACCGCGTGACCGTATCCACCCTCGCTTTTGTCTTCCCCGGCCAGGGCTCGCAGTCTGTGGGCATGGTGGCCGAGCTGGCCGAACTGCACCCGCAGGTGCGTGAAGCCTTCACCGAGGCATCCGATGGTGCCGGCGTCGACCTGTGGGCGCTGTCCCAGGGTGGCCCGGAGGAAATGCTCAACCGTACCGAATACACCCAGCCGGCCCTGCTGGCCGCAAGCATCGGCGTGTGGCGCGCGTGGAACGCCGTGGGCGGTCCGCGCCCGTCGGTGCTGGCCGGTCACAGCCTGGGCGAGTACACCGCCCTGGTTGCCGCTGGCGCGCTGAGCCTGCATGACGGCGCCCACCTGGTGCGCCTGCGCGGCCAGCTGATGCAGGAAGCCGCACCCGCCGGTGTCGGCGCCATGGCCGCCGTGCTCGGCGCCGAAGACCAGCTGGTGCTGGACGTCTGCGCCGAAGCCGCAGGCAGCCAGGTGGTGGTGCCGGCCAACTTCAATTCACCGGGCCAGATCGTGATCGGTGGCGACGCCGATGCGGTCGACCGCGCGCTGGCGCTGCTGGCCGAGAAGGGCGTGCGCAAGGCGGTCAAGCTGGCCGTGAGCGTGCCCTCGCACACCCCGCTGATGCGCGAAGCCGCCAACCGCCTGGCCGAAGTGATGGCCGGCCTGTCCTGGCAGGCGCCGCAGCTGCCGGTGGTGCAGAACGTCGATGCCAAGGTGCACGAGGGCGTGGACGCGATCCGGACCGCGCTGGTGCAGCAGCTGTACCAGCCGGTGCAGTGGACCGGTTGCGTGCAGGCTCTGGCCGGCCGTGGCATCGCCCAGATCGCCGAGTGCGGCCCGGGCAAGGTGCTGACCGGCCTGGTCAAGCGCATCGACAAGGCCATCGACGGCCGTTCACTGGCCACGCCGGGCGACTTCGAAGCCGCCCGCGAGGCATGGTCGGCCTGACTCCCCCTGTTTCTGCCGACCGTACCGGTGGCCGCTGCACGCGGCACGGGTGCGGCGGCCGCCCCAGCCTGAGGAAAACATCATGAGCAAGCCCCTGCAGGGTGAAATCGCACTGGTCACCGGTGCCAGCCGTGGCATTGGTGCCGCCATTGCCGATCTGCTGGCCGCCCAGGGCGCCACCGTCATCGGCACCGCCACCACCGAATCCGGTGCCGCCGCCATCGGCGAGCGCCTGGCTGCCCACGGCGGTCACGGCCGTGCACTGAACGTGACCGACGCTGCCGCGCTGGACAGCGTGCTGGACGGCATCGCCAAGGAGTTCGGCCCGATCTCGATCCTGGTCAACAACGCCGGCATCACCCGCGACAACCTGCTGATGCGCATGAAGGACGAGGACTGGGCGTCGATCATCGACACCAACCTGACCAGCGTGTTCCGCACCAGCAAGGCGGTCATGCGCGGCATGATGAAGGCGCGCAAGGGCCGCATCATCAACATCGCATCGGTGGTGGGCGTGACCGGCAATGCCGGCCAGGCCAACTACGCGGCCGCCAAGGCAGGCATCATCGGCTTCAGCAAGTCGCTGGCCAAGGAAATCGGTTCGCGCGGTGTCACCGTCAATGTGGTCGCTCCCGGCTTCATCGACACCGACATGACCAAGGCGTTGCCGGAAGAAGCGCGTACCGCGCTGATCAACGACATCGCCCTCGAACGCCTGGGTTCGCCGGAGGACATCGCCCATGCGGTGGCCTTCCTGGCCAGCCCGTCTGCCGGTTACATCACCGGCGAAACCCTCCATGTGAACGGTGGCATGTACATGCCGTAAGCAAGGGGCGCAGGGATTGCGCCGCAAGTGGTTGATCTGCTGGGGTTTTTGCTGCGATGCAAGGCCGCGCCGGTTTCCACTACACTATCCCACGGCCATCGCCTTTGATGGCGACCACTTTTGAACCACAACTCCATCTGGAGCGAGATCCCATGAGCACCATCGAAGAACGCGTCAAGAAAATCGTCGTCGAACAGCTTGGCGTCAAGGAAGAAGAAGTCACCAACAGCGCATCGTTCGTCGATGACCTGGGCGCTGACTCGCTGGACACCGTCGAGCTGGTGATGGCCCTGGAAGAAGAATTCGAGTGCGAGATCCCGGACGAAGAAGCCGAGAAGATCAGCACCGTGCAGGCCGCCATCGACTACGTCAAGGCCCACGTCAAGGCCTGATGTCAGACGGCAGTGCGCGCGCGGGTCATCCTCGCCGCGCACCGCACCCCATGGGGCCGCTGTTGCGGCCCCGTGTGTTTGAGCATCACATCGAAGCAAACCGAGTTGCCCGTAGAAACCATCCGGGTCAGGAGAAACAGCAATGAAGCGTCGCGTCGTCGTAACCGGCCTGGGTATCGTCTCGCCGTTGGGCAATGATCTGGCCAGCAGCTGGGAAGGCATCACCCACGGTCGTTCGGGCATCGGTCCGCTGACCAACGTTGCTGATGCCTACGTGGATCGGTTCACCACCAAGATTGCAGGTGAGGTCAAGGGATTCGACATCACCGCCGACAATGAACTGTTCGGCAAATTCCGGGTCAGCGGCAAGGATGCCAAGAAGATGGACCCGTTCATCCATTACGGCCTCGGTGCCTCGTTCATGGCCCTGCATGATTCGGGCCTGGAGATCACCGACGCCAATGCAGAGCGCATCGGCGCCATCGTCGGCGCCGGCATCGGCGGCCTGCTCGGCATCGAAGAGCAGACCATCGAGTTCCACGAGGGCAAGAAGATCTCGCCCTTCTACGTACCGAAGACCATCATCAACATGCTGCCGGGCCAGCTGAGCATCATCACCGGCCTGAAGGGTCCGTCGTTCTCGGCGGTCTCGGCGTGCGCGACCTCGAACCACTCGATCGGTACCGCGATGCGCATGATCCAGTACGGCGATGCTGACGTGATGGTGGTCGGCGGTGCCGAGCGTGGCTCGTCGCCGACCGCGCTGGGCGGCTTCTGCGCGATGAAGGCCATGAGCACCCGCAACGATGCCCCGGAACAGGCCTCGCGCCCGTGGGACAAGGACCGTGACGGCTTCGTGCTGGGCGACGGCGCCGGTATCCTGATCCTGGAAGAGTACGAGCACGCCAAGGCACGTGGCGCGAAGATCTACTGCGAACTGGCCGGCTTCGGCGCCAGCTCCGACGCGTACCACATGACCGCGCCGAGCGAGAACGGCGAAGGCGCCGCGCGCTGCATGGTCATGGCCATGAAGGACGCCGGCGTGACCCCGGAGCAGGTGGGTTACCTCAACGCGCACGGCACCTCCACGCCGCTGGGCGACCTGGGCGAGACCATGGCGATGAAGACCGCCTTCGGCGACCACGCCTACAAGATGATGGTCAGCTCCACCAAGTCGATGACCGGCCACCTGCTGGGCGCTGCCGGCGGCGTGGAAGCGATCTTCTCGGTGATGGCGCTGCAGGACAACGTCATTCCGCCGACCATCAACCTGCAGCAGCCGGGCGAAGGTTGCGACCTGGACTACGTGCCGAACGAAGCACGCCAGGCCAAGGTGGACGTGGTGATGTCCAATGGCTTCGGCTTCGGCGGCACCAACGGCACGCTGATCTTCAAGCGCGTCTGACCGGTGTTGCGACGCCGCGCCTCGCTCGACGTCGCATTGGTAGAGTCGACTGTCAGTCGACTGCCTTTCGATCCGCCGCGGTGATCGTTGATGGGAAAGCAGTCGACTGACAGTCGACTCTACCCATCGGCAATCCGACAAACGGATCAACGCCGTGCACCACGGAGCCGCCGCAAGGCGGCTTCCGTGCATCTGAATTCCCGAACTGGCTGCCATGACCCACGCACCGCTGATCCACCCGCTGCCGCACCCGATCGATCTGCTGGCCCTGCAGCAGCACGACCCGGCGCGCTTCCCGCTGCTGATGGAATCCACCGCCTCGGGCACCGCCCAGGGCCGCTGGAGCCTGCTGCTGGTCGCGCAGGGCGATGGCCTGCGGCTGGATGCCGACGGCCAGGTGCGCGACCAGCACGACCTGGTGCAGCCCGGCACGTTCCTGCAGGCACTGGATCGCGCCTGGCAGCATGAGCGCCTGCCGCATGACGGCAGCCACAGCCTGCCGTTCCGCGGCGGCTGGGCGTTGATGCTCGATTACGAAGTGGCCAGCCAGATCGAACCAGTGCTGCCGGCGCGTGCTCGCGGGGACGGTCGCCCGACCGCGCTGGCGCTGCGCTGCCCGGCCGCGGTGCTGCATGACCACCACAACGATGCCAGCTTCGTCATCGCCGAAGCCGGCGAGCAGGCGTTGCTGGATGCGCTGGTGGCACTGGCCTCGGCCGCGCTGCCCGAAGCCGGGCAGGGCTGGCAGCCACCGCAGGCGGTCGGCGAGGACGCGCCGCAGCGTTTCACTGATGGCGTGCGCCGGGTGATCGAGTACCTGCGCGCCGGCGACGTGTTCCAGGTGAACCTGTCGCGGCGCTGGAACGCGCAGTTCGCTGCGCCGGTCAGCCCGCAGGCGCTGTACGCACAGCTGCGTCGCGCCAACCCGGCGCCGTTTGCCGGCCTGTTCAGCGCGCACGGCCGCCATGTGGTCAGTTCCTCGCCGGAGCGGCTGGTGTCGGTGCACGCCGGCCATGCGCAGACCCGTCCGATTGCCGGTACCCGTCCACGCTTCGAAGGCGACGACGATGCCGCGCGCATCCAGGAGCTGGTCGGCCACCCCAAGGAGCGTGCCGAGCACGTGATGCTGATCGACCTGGAGCGCAACGACCTGGGCCGCATCTGCCTGCCGGGCACCGTGGTGGTCGATGAGCTGATGACCGTGGAGAGCTACGCGCACGTGCACCACATCGTCAGCAACGTCAGCGGCCATCTGCGCCCAGAGGTCACGCCCGGCGAGGTGATCGCCGCCACGTTCCCGGGTGGCACCATCACCGGCTGCCCAAAGGTGCGCTGCATGCAGATCATCAGCGAGCTGGAGCAGGTGCCGCGTGGTGCCTACACCGGCGCGTTCGGCTGGCTGAACCGCGATGGCGACCTGGACCTGAACATCCTGATCCGTACCGCCGAAGTGGATGGCCACGAGGTGAGCTTCCGCACCGGCGCCGGCATCGTGGTCGATTCGGACCCGGACAAGGAGCTGGACGAGACCCGCGCCAAGGCCCGCGGCCTGCTGCGCGCACTGGGCCAGCAGGGGTAGTGCCGGTAGGTGTCATTGCTGTGGTGGGTGCCGACCTTGGTCGGCACGGATGCCGCCATGGCCGTTCATCCACGCATGGCGTGGATCTACCGGTCGCCGCGCCGGGCAGGGGTGTTGGTGGGTGTCGACCGTTGGTCGGCACTGGGTGTGTGGCTCTGGTCATGACCCCACATCACCGGCACGGTATCCTGCACGACGGAATCGAGTTCAGAGGTAGTCCATGGCGGGAGCCAAGCGCGGGTGTCTGTTCGTGGTAACGCTGGTGGTGGTGCTGGCCGCCGTCGTGGCCGGTGCGGGCGCGTGGTTCTTCTACCAGCAGACCCGCTTCGCCGATGCCCCGATCACCCCCACCGCCGAAAGCGTGGTCATCGCCAGCGGCGATGGCATGAACAGCGTGCTGCGCAAGCTGCGCGATGCAGGTGTGGATGAAGGCCAGGACACCCAGTGGCAGCTGCTGGCGCGCCAGCTTGATGCCGCCGGCAAGCTGAAGGTGGGCGAGTACGCGCTCAGTGGCGAGCTGACCCCGCGCGAGCTGCTGCTGCGCATGCGCGCCGGCAAGGTGCTGCAGCACCGCGTCACCATCGTCGAGGGCTGGAATATCCGCCAGCTGCGCGCCGCGCTCAAGCGCGCCGAGCCGCTGCTGCACACCACCGACAATCTTGATGATGCCGCGCTGATGCAGCGCCTCGGCTTCGGTGGCCAGCATCCGGAAGGCCGCTTCCTGCCGGAGACCTATGTCTACCAGCGTGGCGACAGCGATCTGGACGTGCTCAAGCGCGCCCATGCCGCAATGGAAAAGGCGCTGGACGAAGCGTGGGAAAGCCGCGCGCCGGACCTGCCGATCAACACGCCCTACGAACTGCTGACGATGGCCTCGATCATCGAGAAGGAAACTGCGCTGGCCAGCGAACGCCCGCAGATTGCCGGCGTGTTCATGCGCCGCCTGAAGATCGGCATGCGCCTGCAGACCGACCCGACCGTGATCTACGGCCTCGGTGCCGCGTATGACGGCAACATCCGCCGTCGCGACCTGACCACCGATACGCCGTACAACACCTATACCCGTGCCGGCCTGACCCCGACCCCGATCGCGATGCCCAGCCGCGACGCGCTGATGGCGGCCGCGCAACCCGCGGCGGGCGACGCGCTGTACTTCGTCGCCGTGGGCGATGGCAGCGGCGCGCACGTGTTCTCGCCCAGCCTGGACCAGCACAACGCCGCAGTCGCCCGCTACCTGCAGCAGCTGCGCCAGCAACGTACCCAGGAGACCCCGGCGCAATGAGTCCCGCGCTGCTTCGCCACCCGCGTTTCGTCAGCCTGGAAGGCGGCGAGGGCGCGGGCAAGACCACCGCCATCAATGCCATCCGTGACTGCCTGCGCAGCCACGGTCATGAGGTGGTACTGACCCGCGAGCCGGGCGGTACGCCGCTGGCCGAGCGCATCCGCGGCCTGGTGCTGAAGCCCGATGCCGAGATCGCCGCCGAACCGCTCAGCGCCGAAGCCGAGCTGTTGCTGGTGTTCGCCGCGCGCGCGCAGCATGTGCGCCAGGTGATCCAACCGGCACTGCAGCGCGGTGCTTACGTGCTGAGTGATCGCTTCACCGATTCCAGCTACGCCTACCAGGGCGGTGGCCGTGGCCTCGACCCGCAGTGGATTGCCGATCTGGAGCGCCGCGCGGTGGGCCTGCTGCCGGGCCTGACCCTGCTGCTGGACGTGGACGTGGCGGTGGGCCGCGCGCGCGCCAATGGCCGTGACCTGTGGCCGGACCGCATCGAAAGCGAGCAGGATGATTTCTTCCAGCGCGTGCGCGAAGTGTTCCGCAGCCGCGCACAGCAGGACCCGCAGCGCTTCGCGTTGATCGACGCCGGCCAGGAGCAGGCGCGCGTGGCCGCTGATGTGGTCGCATGTGTCGAGCGCTGGCTGCAGGACGGGGAGGGCGCATGAGCACGTTCTCGCCATGGCAGCAGCGCGCGTTCGACCAGACCGTGGCCGCGCTCGATGCCGGTCGCCTCGGCCATGGCCTGCTGATCTGCGGGCCGGCCGGGCTGGGCAAGCGTGAGGTGGCGCTGGCATTGGCCGACCACGTGCTGGCGCGCGGTGATGCCGCGCATGCCACGCGCACGCGCCAGCTGATCACCGCCGGTACCCATCCGGACCTGCAGCTGGTCAGCTTCATTCCAAACAAGAGCGGCGACAAGCTGCGCACCGAGATCGTCATCGAGCAGGTGCGTGAGATCACCGACAAGCTGGCGCTGACCCCGCAGTACGGCGTGGCGCAGGTGGTGATCGTGGACCCGGCCGATGCGATCAACCGCTCGGCGGCCAACGCGCTGCTGAAGACGCTGGAAGAGCCGCAGCCCGGCCGCTACCTGTGGCTGATCAGCAGCGACCCGGCGCGCCTGCCGCAGACCATCCGCAGCCGTTGCCAGCGCCTGGAATTCAAGCTGCCGCCGCAGCACGAAGCGCTGGCCTGGCTGCAGCAGCAGGGCCACAGCGAAGCATCGGCGCGCGAAGCGCTGGAGGCCGCCCGCGGCCATCCCGGCCAGGCCGACAACTGGCTGCGCGAAGACGGCCTGAGCCTGCGCCGCGAAGTCGGTCGAGATCTGGAACAGCTGGCCGCCGGCAAGACCGGCGCGGTGGAGCTGGCGCAGAAGTGGTGTGGTGACGACAACGCGGCGCTGCGCCTGCGCTTTGCCGCCGATCTGGCGCTGGCCCAGGCCAGCACCGATGCCTTGACCACGCCGGAGCGATTGCACAAGCTTGCAGCCTGGTTCGATGCGGCCAACCGCACCCGCGACCTGCTGCGCACCACGGTGCGTGCAGACCTTGCGGTGGTCGAGTTGCTGCTGGCCTGGAACAAGGTGAACGAGCGGCCTGCCGCAAGGGGAAATCGATGAGTGCCAGCAACGCCCGCCAGGGCATCCTGTCCCTGGCCGTGAAGGACAAAGCCGCGCTGTACAGCGCGTACATGCCGTTCGTGAAGAACGGCGGCATCTTCGTGCCCACGCCCAAGCGCTACTTCCTGGGCGACGAGGTGTTCCTGCTGCTGACCCTGCCCGATTCCAGCGAGCGCCTGCCGGTGGCCGGCAAGGTGATCTGGGTGACCCCGGCCGGCGCGCAGGGTAACCGCACCGCCGGCATCGGCGTGCAGCTCGCCGACGGTGCCGAAGGCGAGGGCGTGCGCCACAAGATCGAGACCCTGCTGGCCGGGCTTACCGGCTCGGACAAGCCGACCCACACGATGTGAGGCCGTTAGCGCCGGGCCATGCGGCTGCATGCCTCGAAACGCCCGTGAACACGAATGTGAAAAAGTGTTGACGGCCTCTGAAAAGCCCCTATAATGAGCGGCTCAGCAACACACCGGGCGGTTAGCTCAGCGGTAGAGCATTGCCTTCACACGGCAAGGGTCACAGGTTCGATCCCTGTACCGCCCACCATGTTGCAGAACGAAAGAAGCCTCCAGAAATGGGGGCTTTTTTGTTGCCTGACCATCAGCGCGGCTTTCCGGCATCGTTGGCAGCGCGACTCACCGGCTCCCTCAACCGCGCGAGGCGCTCGGGGGACGCACTTCACCGATGCGGGCACAGGATTCCATCCATGCGCTGTTCCGTGGTTCACGGCCGGCGTACTCTCAAGGCAGTGCCGTGCCCCCATTCCCTGGAGTGCCACCATGCCGCTCGCCCGCATCGATCTTCGCAAAGGTAAATCCGCCGACTACCTGCAACGTGTCGGCGAAGCCATCTACCAGGCCATGCGCGCGGTGGGCGTGCCGGAGAACGACCGCTTCCAGATCTTCCAGCAGCACGACGCCGGCACGCTGATCTACGACCCCGGCTATCTGGGCGTGGACCGCACCGACGATTTCATCTGCATCCAGATCACCTGGAACGAAGGGCGTACGCTGGAGCAGAAGAAGGCGTTGTACGCCGGCATCGCCGATGGACTGCACGCGGCGGTGGGCATCCGCCGCGAGGATGTGTTCATCAATCTTGTTGAAGTAAAGAAGGAGAACTGGTCCTTCGGTAATGGCGTGGCGCAGTACGTGAGTTGATGCGCGGAAAGCACCACGCATGGCGTGAATCTACACTTCGCTGCCGACCTGTTCGCCTTCGCTGGCCGGGGCATTGCTGGCCGCTTTTACTGCGTCGGCGCTGTTGTGTTGTTCGCATTCGATCCGCGTGACATAGCCCTCGCTGCCGATGCTGTGCTCGGCACGCTTGACCAGCCACTGCCCATCCACGCCCTCGCGGAACCCCTGCATCACCACGGTGGCTTCGGCCATCAGTGTTTCGCGGCCGGGCAGGGTGTAGCTGAGCGTCCGCGTCTGCCGTGCCTGTTCGCGATGCTTGGCGCGCGCCGCCGCTTCTGCGCTCTCCCGGTCGACATAGGCCATGCGCAGGCGCATGATCGGTTCACCGCTGCCGACCTTCACTTCCTGGCGCTTGGCACTGCGCACGTCGCGGTAGTACGCAATGGTGGTACCGGCATCTTCGCGTGCGGCAAGGGTTACCCGGTAGTCGCTGCCATCGGCCGGGGTGAGGGTGACATCGGGAATGCGCTCGCCGCTGGCGCTGGTGGATTCGCCCCGCTTCACGAACACCAGGCGCCCGCCTCCGGGCTTGGCGATGGCATCGTGCTGTTTGGCCAGGCGCAGCAGCAGGTTCATGTCCGACTCCTGCGACTGCACCGTCAGCGGCAGCACGATGGTCGCCAGCGATGCGCTCACCGCTGCGTTCAGCCCATGCTCGCCGGCCATGCGTCGCACCATGTCGCCGATCGTGGTGCCCTTCTTCCAGGTGCGTGTCTTCTGCGTCTGCAGGTCGCTCTTGCCCCCCTTGCTGGTCTCGAACGGTGCCGCGCGGGCGCGCAGCGTCATGCTGCCGGGAAAGCCGGAGATCTCCACCTCGTCGCAGATGTACAGGCCTACGCGCCGCACTTCGCCGTCATAGCCGATGAAGGCCTCCAGTTCCGCGCCAACCGGTGGCAGCTGGATCGGATCGGACGGATCGTGGTCGGCCAGCTGCAGTTCCAGCGTGTCGGACGTGTTGCCGGTCTCGTCGGTGATGCGCAGCGACTTGAAGCGCGCCATGATCTTGTCGGTGATGTCCTGGCTGTTGGCCACCACGCGGAAGGCCGGTGTGATGTTCAATCCCACAGGGCGACTCCCTTGCGCTCGCTGGCCGGGCGCTGCACCTCCGGCAGGGTGATCGCTACGCCGGCAGGCAGTACCGGGCCGCGTGCGGCCAGGCCCGGGTTGGCATCGAACACCGCGCGCAGGATGGCCGGTGACTGCTCGCCATAATGCGCGTACGCGATACGGTCTACGACGTCGCCGTCGCGGGTGCTATACGTTCGTGCCATTGCTGTGCTTCCGCAGTGAAAGGGTGAATTCCTGTTTCAGGATCGCGCTGTCGGCGGTGAACTCGCTGGCGGTGGCATCGATCTTCTCGATGACCCACAGGCCCAGGTTGCCGCCCTTGCCGGTCAGCAGTCGATGAGGCGTGCCCTGCGCGGCCAGCTTGCGCAGCTGTGAGAGCTCATTGCCGGCGCCGCGGAACTGGTAGTAGATGACGCCCGGCAGGGTCATGCTGGCTGAGCCCGGTCCGGTGTACTGCAGGGCCGCCATCTGGCCGATGCGGTCCTGCGCCTGCCAGCGATACTCGTTGGATTGCTGGATCTCCCGGAAGACCGCGGTGTTGAGGCTGAACTTGAAGCCGCCCAGCATCAGCAGGACCGGGGCGTTGCCGGAGTCATTGGCTTTGAACTGCGACAGCAGCTTGTCCACAGTGCCGGTTACGAATTCGCGTTTCATGCTCAGTTCCTGTCTGCCAGGTCACCACGGGCGGCAACCGCGTTGCGACGCTGCAGCTCGTCGGCAGTGCGGCGTGCCACCGATTCGCTGGATTCACCGGGTTGCTGGTGGATGGTGATGTGGTTGGTCTGTTGCTGCTGCACGGTGGTGACGCCGCGTGGAGTGGGCGCGGGCATGTCGGGTGCCGGACGGCCCTGCATGGCGCGGCGCAGGCTGTCCTCCTGCTCTCGGACGGCGGGCCTGTCACCCATTGCCACCGCAACACCGGTATACAACGCATCGTTCAGGCCGCCTCGGCCCTGGGCGCGCATGTTGCTGTATCCAACCACACCGTTGCCGATGCTCTTCATGCCATCGACTGCGCCTTCCTTGAGCTGCCCCAGGAAGCCTGATGCAACGTCCAGACCCTTGCCGACAAGCCCTCCCAGATCACCCAGTGGACCGTCGATCAGCTCCAGCAGGGGCTTCAGTGCATCCATCACCACATTGATCGCGGCGCGGGCAGTCTCCTTCATCGAATCCCATCTGCCGATCAGCGCGGTACCAATGGTTTCGCCCAGGGACATCGCTGCATCATTGAGGAATACGATGGTCTGGATGATGTTGCCGACGGCAGCGATTGCCATGCGGAAACTTTCAAACAGCAGGGTGCCGACGAAGCGGCCCACTTCGCCAACACGCGAGAGCGCGTCGCCGCTGAATTCGACCGGTGCGATCAGCTGGCTGATCCAGTTCCATACCCGGCTGAACACTTCGCCCATTGCCTCCCAGGCCGGGCGCAGTGGCTCGACAGCGGCCATGATCTCGCCCATCGCGGCACCGGCGGAGTCGCTCACCCCCTGCCAGAGTCCTCCGAGGAATGCCTTGATCGGCTCCCAGTATTTGCGCACCAGGATGGCGCCTGCGGTGATCGCTGCGATGGCGATCGTGATCGGCCCGCCACCGATGGCGGCCGCGGCAGTGGCAACCACACGGAAGCCAGATGCCAGGCGCATCGCCATCGGCCCGAAGCGCCCCATCTGTGTCAGCAGGCCGCCACCCCGGAACAGCTGGATGGCCTTCTGCACGCCCAGGATCGGGCCCTGCAGGAAGGTCCAGGCATAGCGAGCGCCGAGTACCGCCGCGCGCATGCCCAGCATGCCGACCACGATCTGCGTGGTGTTGGCGATCAGCTTCGGATTTTCCTGCACGAACGAGGTAACCCCGTTCAACAGCTCGGTCAGCTTGACCGCGGCCTCGCCCACCGCGGGCAGCAGCGCCGCACCGAACGCCTTGGACAGGTTGTCCACGGCGATCTTGGCGCCTTCGATCTTCTGCGGATCGGTCTGCATCGCGTCGGCATAGGCCGCATCGGTGGTACCCGCCGATCCATTCAAGGCCTTGTCGCGGACACGGATGTAGGTGTCCCAGTTCTCGATCATGGGCTGGACGAAGTTCTTCGCCTGTGCATCGCTGAACAGGGTGCCGATCTTCTTCTGGTCGCCCGCGGTCGCCTGGATGATTCCCTGCATCGCAGCATCGAAGGGATTGCCGCCGCTGGTCTGTGCATCGCCGATGATCTTGCGCAGATCCAGGTTCAGGCTCTTCTTGGCCTTCTCCTGAATGTCCGGCGAGAGCACCTCGGACATGAAGCTCTTCATGTTGCTGGCGGCCTTGTCGGCGCCACCTGCCGAGTCCAGCGTGGCTTCCAGTGCCGCACCCAGCGTAGCCGCCGCCGATGTGCCCTGCAGCTTCATCGCCTCGAACGAGGAACCCAGCACCGGCAGCACCTGGGCCATGTCCTTCAGGCCCAGGCTGCCCTGCTGGCTGTTCGCCACCAGCACGTCCAGCGCGTTCTGCATGCGCGAGGGATCGATATCGAACGACTGCTGCAGGGCGGCCGCAGCTTGGGCCACATCATCGATGCTGGCACCGGTGACGGTGGTGGTCCGCCCGACAGCACCGAGGCTGGCCTGGGCCGACTGTGCGTCCATGCCGGCCGCGACCATCAGCTTGATCGACCGCTGCAGATCGTCGGCGCCCTGGTTGGTTGCACGCGATTGCTGCAGGATCGCCTGGCCGAGCGCACTCACCTGCGCGCGGCTGAGGTTGGCTGCCACGCCGATCTGCTGGTTCTGGCGGGCGAAGCCGGAGGCGTTCTCGATCGGCTTGGCCAGTGCGGTGACGGCGGTGCCGAGTGTGCCGCGCGCTGCCTTGAACGAGGCGCCGAGTTTCTCGCGCTTCTCCAGGTTGGCGGTGCGCTTGGCTTCGACACGCTCCAGCGCTTCCTGTGAGGCGCGCAGCGCATCGGCCTGCGCGCGCATGCGGGTGTATGCGGTGCCCGACTTCTTCATCGCGGCGAGCTTGAGCTCCAGCTTGCCGGCTTCATCACCGAGGCGCTTCACGCCATCATTGGCGAAGGACAATGCGTCCTTCAGCGACTTGGACACCTCACCGCCGATCGTGATCGTTGTCGTTTGAACGTTACTGGCCATGTACCGGCAATCCCTGAATCCACCAGATGAACTTCGACACCCGCAGTGTCATGATTTCGCGCAGGCCCCAGCCGGTATGACCGGCCAGGGCGAGCACTCCCTGCCTGATCTGTGGCAGGGTCAGGTGGTAAAAAGCGCGACGCCTGCCTGCAGTCGTGCGTAGTCGCGCAACGGCATCTTGCGCACGTCATCCGGCGAGATCTCGCACAGGTTGGCGATCATCCGCACCTCACGCTGGGCGTCGCTGCCCTTGTCGTCCTGGTAGCGCTCCATGTCTTCCACGGTCGGCTCGCGCATGCGCAGCACGGGGGTCTCCATGCCGTTGACCTGGCGCGGGCGGGTGAGGGTGATCTCGGCAAAGCCATCGCGCTCGATGACGGTGTCGGTGGGGGTCTTGGTCTTGCTGGACATGAAGGCGTTCCTGGAATGCGATGCGGTGCGATGGATGCGGGGGCGCGAGGCGCCCCCGGGTTCTTCGGTGCGGCGTGGGCTCAGATGCCCAGCGCGCCGCGGATGCCGGCCAAGACGTCGACGCCACCCTGGCGGGCGATCATGTTGACCACGTCGATCTCCTGCACGACCTGGGCGCCATGGGTCAGCTTGTAGTAGCTCAGCGCCAGGCTGACCTTGATCGTGCCTTTCTCGCCGACCTTGGTTTCACCACGGTCCAGCAGCTTCACCTTGCCGCGCATGTTGTGCACGACCTGGGTCACTTCGCCGTCGTCGCCTTCCAGCGCTTCGCGGGCGGTGAAGCCGTACTCCTTGCTCTCGATGACGTGGAACTTGGTCATGATCTCCGCGTCGTCCGAGGCGAACTCGACCTCGGCGGTGAGCTTTTCATGGCCGAGCACGATCTCGGTCGGGGCCAGCATGCCACCGGCCTGGAAGTCCTCGGTCTTCAGCGACAGCTTGGGGGCGGTGAAGGACATCACGCTGCCGGCGTAACCCTTGCCGTCGACGTAGAAGTTGAAGTTTTTGCGGATCTTGCGCGCCATGCTTAGAAGATCTCCGAGACGTAGTTGTTGTTCATGTGCATGCGGAAGGTCAGCTGCTCACCCGGGTAGGTCGGGGTGAAGTCGAAGTCCCAGTAGAAGCGGCCCTGGGCGACGCTGTCCGCGGCGTTCAGTTCGGGGTCGATCCAGCAGTTGCCGCCGAGGATCGCGCCCTGGGTCTTCAGGCCGCGCAGGAAGGCATTGACGCCCTCGCGCACGTCATCGACGTAGGTCTTGCTGATGCCGCGGTCGACGGCCCACAGGTGGGCAGCTTCCAGGCTGTCGGCGATGATGTCGGCGGTGCGCACCACGCACAGGAACTGCCACTTCGGATCGATGCTGGTGGTGCGGTTGCCCCACAGGCGGAAGCCCCCTTCGCGGATGACCGTGGCCACGTTGGCCTGGTTCAGCTGGTTGGCGCGGCTGGTGGCATCGGACAGGCCGAAGTCGATCGCACGCGCGGTGCCGACCACGCCGTTGAGTTCCAGGTTCGACGGCGACGCCCACCAGCCGCGCTCGTTGTCGCTGCGGGCGATGGCGCCGGCCACGGCACCGGAGGCATAGCGGGTGACGATGGCATCACCGGACTGCACCAGCAGCGCCGGGTCGACCACGTAGACACGCTTGGAGCCGGTCAGTGCAGCGGTGGACTTGGCAGCGTCGTCGTTGCTGTTCGGGCCATCCTTGATGATGACTGCGCGCAGCTTGTCGGCAATGCCGAGCAGTTCCGCGACGACCGGGTTGGCCAGCACGGCCTCCGGCTTGGCCGGGTCGGCCGGGTGCACATGGGTGAAGCCGGGGGCTACCAGGATGCGCGGCTTGACGCCGACGATGGACTTGGCGGCCAGTAGTGCATGCACGCCTTCGTAGGCGCCGGTCTGGGCGTTCACGCCGCCCAGCACGTTGGCCAGGGTTGCGCTTTCATTGGCACCCTTCTCGACGCGGACGACGACGACGACGGCACTGGACTGGTCGAAGATCGCGTCGAGCGCACCGGGCAGGGTGCCGGCATCGGTGCCGGTGGTGGCCGACAGCTTGGCGGCCTGCGACGGCGAGGTCACCAGTACGGGCGTGTTGACGGGGAACGCTTCGGTGTCGGCCAGCGGTGCGGTGCCGACGATGCCGATCACGCTGCTGGAGGCGATGGCAATCGATCGGGCACCGGTATCGATGTTGACGACCTGTACGCCATGGAGAAATTCGGTCATTCGGGGTTCTTCCTCGGTGTGGGTGTGTGCCGGCTTGTGCAGGCGACGGGGTAATGTTCGGAGAATGTGGTTGTCGGGATAATTGCAGCGGTGGCCCGATGTGCAATCAGTACCAGCCCGAAACGGCGACGTTGGCGTATACGGTTGAAACCTGAGCGGGGCTGCCGGAACGACGGAGATGAACGGCTATCTCAACCGTGATGCTCTCGTACATGGAAGATGCCGCAGGAATGCTGATGGATACGGTTGCCGAGCGCGATGTCGCAAGTGAGGAGAATGACGGTGCGCTTGTGCTGAACGAAGCAGCCCCTGTGTTGCTGGCCGTGAACTGCACTTCGTACTGGCCGGGGTTTGCACCCACCGGTGCCCAGCGACCGGAATCCACCTGGGCGGTGGCATCGTTGCCACCGCCGTAACTGTTGCTGTGGACGGTGAAGTTGCCGTCGGACAGCAGGCTGATCTGCACCGACGCCGTGACATCGCCGAATGAGTTTGTTTTGGCGCCATTGCCGGCTGAGTAGTCCTTGCCGTGGAAGGGCAGCCGGTAGCTTGCGGTGCCGCGGGCCGCCCACAGGTTGGATACGTCCATGCCGTTGATGCGATGGCCTACGTCGGCACGTTTGCTGCCGTACTGGATGTGGGCGTAGCGGCGGCTCAGGTCGGTGCCCGCCAACATGGAGCCGCAGTCCGCAGCAAACGGACCCTCGGCGTAGGGATCGAACAGGTCGTCAAAGTCGACTCCACCAGAGGCATAGCCTGAAGGCATGTCAGTTCCCTCCCTTTAGCGACCTGATCTCCGCAGCCAGTTCCTGGATGGCGCGAACCAAGACAGGAATCAGCTGCGACTCCTGGATCGACGGCACTTTCTCACCGCGGTAGTCGACGGCATTCTCGAAGACTGCTTCGGGCACGATTTCGGAGAGCTGCTCTGCAATCATGAAGAGTCGGCGTCGCTCATCGTTCACGAAATCCGAGTTGTACTGGCCGAAATAGGTTTCAATTTTTTCGATTTCCGCCAGGCCGTAGCTCAGGGGTGTCAACGGATGGTCCGACTTCAGCTTGCGCGACGAAGGACGGTTGAATCCCGCGGGAGCTTCCACGACACCTGTCTTCGAAAGCCAGAAGGACTGCCCATAACCCGCGAACGTGAAGACCCGGTCGCCGTCGGTGCTGTCACCGTGGAAGTCGATGTAGCCCTGCGTCGTAGCGTCGACCTCACGGTACAGACGCCACCGCGCGGAGGACCATCCATTTGCACCATTTACGGTCCGTAGCAGCGTTGCCTTCATGCCGTCTGCGTTGCCGCCGTGTGGAATAACGCAGTGCAGGGCGGTCTGGCTGTTCCACAATCCGGTCCCGAGCGGTGGGGAGGCAAGCACGGTGTACCCGACGCCGCCATCCACGGTTACCTTGGCTTTTCCGTTGCCTCCAAGCAGTGCAAGCGAGCCGTTCGCATTTCGGTTGACCAGAAAGCCATTGCGGTCGGTGCCGGTGTTGAGACCGGCACCGATCTCGAGGTTAGCGACATCCAGGTTGTCGTCATAGAGCGCGATACGACCCGCGGCATTGCCTCGCATCCGAAGCGGACCGGTCAGGTCTCCGCCGGTGATGTTGAGCTTCTTGCTTGGATCGAAATTGCCGCTGGTCCAGACAGTTCCGCCTGCATTGAGCGTAGCGGTGTACGCCCCTTCCAGATTGCGGAAAGTGAACGTGGATCCGGACTTGAAGAGATAGCTGTCACCCGTGCCGAAGTAGACGACACCATCGGTCGCGGTACTGCCCCAGCCGGACAGGCGCAGGGAGTTGTTGGAAATGGTGACGGTGCCACTGAAGGTGCCGCCGGTCTTGTCCATCTTCGCTTCAGGCGCGAAGTTCCCGGCATGCCACATCACCGATCCATTCCAGCGCGGGCCATCACCATGCTTGATGGTTATCTCGCTGCTGGCACTGCGGTCCGCGCTCCATACGCGCCACAGGCTGGAATTTCCCCAGCCGCCAATGAAGGACTGCTCGGCACCGGCGGCACCGAAGCCCAGCAACGGATACGTGCCGCTGATGAACTGCTGGTCGGTGAACGTATTGCCGCCCTTGGATGCCTTGCCATCCAGTGCCGACTGCAGCCCGGTCACATCAGCAATCACATGCTTGTGGCCCACGGTGGCGAAGTCACCGGCCAGGGCGAACTCGGAGGCGTGCTTGCCGTCCAGGGTGTCGGCGTCCAGGCCGTTGCCATGCCCGGTGTCCTTCAGCGCGGCGCTCTTCAGTTCCAGCGCTGTGCGCGCCGCGGTGGTGTTTGCTGCAGACAGCAGCGTCTTCGCCAGCGCGGTCGGGGCGCTGGCACCGAAGCGCTTGTCGGTGTACGCACGCACGCCGCGCGGGGTTACTGCGCGCTGGGTGTCGGTGGCATCTTCGGCTTCGGTGCTGGTGGCCAGCTCGACCACGCCGACGACCTCGGTGGTGGCCGGTGGGTAGAGGAAGTCGGCGTCGCCGAACTGGATCTGCGTCGTGTCGATCCCGCTGAAGCGGGTGTCGGTGGCCAGCAGCAGCATCGATGCGGCCGACTTCTCCATGATCGGATCGGCCTGGCCGTAGCTGGCGAACAGGGTGCCGTCAGCCAGGTACAGGCCGAACCCGCGCAGCGTGTAGGAGGTGGCGCTGTCGTCGCGGATGGTGACGTGCACGGTGTCATCGCCCACGGCCTGGCCGCCGAAGGTGGCGACGCGCTTGATCTCGCCGGGCAGCGCGGTGAGCCCCGCCGAAGGCACGAAGGCAGTCGAGGTCAGGCCGATCTGGGTGATCAGCACGGCGTTGGTGCCGGTGTTCGGCGGATTGACCAGCTTGGCGAAGCCGGCATCGGTGATTTTCAAGCGCATACGGGGGTTACTCTCCGATCAGTTGAAGGCGGCGGAAGGCCGTGGCGTGGGCGGCTGCAAGTGCGCCGACGGCGGCGTCGGCCTGCATGCCCTGGGTAAAGGTGAAATGCGAGCGCACCGGCTTGGTCCGGGTGATTTCGCCGATGACGTCCTCGACGAACATCGCCGTGGCGGACTGGCCATCCTGGTTGGCGATGGTCATCACCGCTTCGAAGGTGTGCGGCGCGCCCTTGGGCTGCAGCTGCCACCACTCGCGGATCAGCACCGAGCCACCGAAGGCGGCCACCACGTCGCGTACGCTGCCTGCGGTGCCCTTGCGTCGCTGGATGGCGATGGCCGTACGCACCCGGGCGCGCTTCACGGCTTCGGGCCAGTAGGCCTTCCATTCGTCCACCGACAGCGCCCAGGCCAGCCAGGGCAGCAGTGCGGTCGGACAGCGGTCGGCATCCCACAGCGCGGTGATGTCCACCGGCAACGGACGCGCAACGATGGCGCGGGCAAGCGCGCGCTCGGCGTGGGTGGCGTTGGCGGGAAGCAGGTTCGCCGCCGAGGGCACCACCACCTGGGCGTCACCATCGATGACCTCGCCGGGCGCCGGTGCAGCGGCCAGGGTGACCCTGCTGCCCTCGATGACGCTGCCCTGCAGCAGCTGCCGCCCCTGCGCATCGGTGCGGAATACCGACTGCAGGCGCGCCAGCGCGCCGCCGGGGTGGCGGAAGGTGCGGTTGCGGCCATCGATCGCGCCGCGCAGGCGCGCGTTGATCAGGCGCGTGCTCGGCTCATTCATCGGTGCCGCCATGGGTCAGGGTCACGCCGGTGCAGTGCGTGGCCTGGGTTCGGTCCACCACCACATCTGCAGCTGGATGGACGATTTCCACGCGCTGCACGCCCTCGGCATGCAATGCGGCGAACAACCCCGAACGGGTGACATCGCGGCCGAGACGATGTGACTCACTGATGTAGCGGTCCAGGCGGGTGCGCGCTTCGGCAAGCACGACCTGCGAATCCGGGCCGGCAAAGGTGAACAGCGTGGCGTCGACCGTGTAGTTGACGATCATTGCCGGCTTCACCAGCACGTGGTCGGTCAGCGGTCGCACGTCATCCGCGCTCAGCTTCGCCTCGACGATGTCGAGCAGGCCCTGGGTGGCGGTGCCATCGCCTTCGCGCGACAGCACCGAGACCACCACTTCGCCCGGTGAGGCACTGGTCGCGCTGGCGTCGAGCACGCGCGGGTCCGCGCTCAGCGCATGGAACACATAGGCACCTTCCGGTCCTGCCACGCTGAATCCTTCCGGACCCAGCTGGATGCGGCGGCGGAAGTCCTCATCGCTTTCATATCGAGGAGGAATGCCCTCCTGCGGTTTGCCCGGGTCGAGTACCTGGCGGACGACGCCGAAGATCGCGGCGAGGTGGTCCAGGTCGCTGCCACCGGCATAAGCCAGCATCACGCCACGCGCGGCGTCGTTGACGCGCTGGCGATCGAGCAGGCGCAGGTAGGTGCAGACCTCCAGGATCTTGAAGGCCGGGTCCGACGGCAGCAGCGCGTCGAAAGTGGGGTCCAGGGCCTGCAGTGCGGTCAGCGATTCATCGAACATGGCTTCGAAATCGAGCACTTCGATGACCGCCGGTGCAGGCAGCTGGGACAGATTGACACTGGTGAACGAGCCGGATGCCACGGTTAGCGAACCTCGATTCCTTCGATGGTGATGGCCTCGCCGTCCGGCAGGTGGATCCCGGTCACTGCCAGGATCATCACGCCGGGGGCGGGGAGGGAGACGTCGACGTTCTCGACGTGGAGACGCGGTTCCCATCGCGCCAGCGCGTCGACGGTGGCCGCGATCAGGTCCATGCGCAGCGAGCGGTTGGTCGGCGCATCGATCAGTTCAAACACGCGTGAACCGTATTCGCGGCGCAGCACGCGGGAGCCAAGGGGCGTGGTGAGAATGTCACGCACGGACTGGTGGAGATGGGCGAGCCCATCCAGTGATTTGCCGGTGTTGGCGTCGATTCCTCGCATGGCCTCTATCGTCGTGGAGTGCAGGTTTTCAGGGCATTGCAGGCGTGGCCGCTCAGGCCTGGGCCGGCGTGGTCGGGGCGGTTGGGCCCTGTGCGGTGTGCTTGTGTGCCTTCAGGCCGATGGCGCCGGCCTTGATCTCGCCGGGTGTGGTGATGTCCTTGCCGGCGCTGATCGCGCCGCTGACATCCAGATCACCGGTCGCCTTGATCGAGGGCGTATCGAGCACGATCGATTCGCTGGCGATCACCTGTGCATTCGCGCAGGTGACGATGACCTTGCCGCTGCCGACATGGACGTTGAGCGTGGTGGTTTCCTGGTCGTACTCGACGGTGCTGCCGTCGGCGAACTCGGTGCGTTGCCGCAGGCGCGAGTCGGCCGGCGGCGGAAAGCGGTCCTGGTACAGGCTGCCCAGTACAAGCGCCTGGCCGGGGTCGCCATAGGGGCACGCCAGCACGACCTGCTCGCCTGGTTCGGGCGCGCACCAGCTGCGTACGCCCGGCCCCGCGCGTCGCTCCAGCCAGGGAATCCAGTCGGTAAGCATGCCGTCGGCATCGACGCGGACGCGCCCGTTCGCTTCGTCCAGCTCGCGTACCACACCGATCATCAGCAGGTTGCCGATCAACCGCGCGTGTTCGGCGCTCATCGTGCGTGCTCCGGCAACGGCAGGTAGCGGGGCTCATGGGCGCGGCCGATCTCCGGCGCGAAGCTGTAGGACGCCTGCGGCACCACGCCACCGGCGTCGTCCCACGGGTTGTCGCCCAGTGCGACCGGCAGCGACCACTCGACGATCCAGGTGCGCAGGCCCGGCTGTGCTGCCGTTGGGTCTTCGGGCAATGCCGCGATCACATCGATCGCACCGCTGGCAACGCCGGGAAAGCGGCCGAGCTGGTGCAGCCAGGTCGCCAGGGCGAGGGCCGCGTTGCGCAGCTGCAGCGCGGCGGTTGCATCGGTTGCCGGCAGCGCAATGCGTGCTTCGAAGCGCAGTGTGGCCTGCAGAAGGCCACTGCCATCATTGTTGTCCCTGCTGCGGTCACAGCGGGTCATCGCCAGCAGGCAGGCCGGCAGGGGCATCCCCTCAGCGCTGGCGTCGCGATGGAACTCGATGCTTGCAAACCCCGGAAAGCGTGCACGGATTGCGGCTTCGATCGCGGCAATCAGCGGATCGAGCATAGGAGGAAAGGGATCGTTCGCCATGTCAGCTCATGCAGGGAAGGGAAGAAGGGCGTGGCCTGTGCGGCGCGCGCGGTCTGCAGCCAGTGTTGCCATCACCGCAGTGGGGTGGCATTGCAGGCGTGGCCGTATCCGGCAGGCTCAGTGCGCGGGTGTGGCGCTGCCGCTGCAGTCGGCAGGTGCTGCCGGCGCGGCGCCATTGATGGTGATACCGCGCTGGTTGCCGAGGCTGCACAGCAGCGCACTCAGCTGGTCGGCCAGCGCGTGGTACTGCTGTGCGACGGCAACGTGATTGCGCAGCAGCGCGTCATCGCTGGCCGCGTGCAGGTCCGGCAGGCGGGAAGGGGGAAGCAGCTGGGCAGGTGCGATGCTGAGATCAGCGCGGCAGGGCGTGGCCGGCGTTGGCCTCGCGCCAGATGCGCACGAACTCAGCGTCAGCGTCGCCGCGATCACGACCAGGAGTCTTGGCATGGGTCTCGATGTCCCGTTGCAGGGTGTTGAACTGTTCGGTGCGGCGGGCCTGCTGGGCCACGCGTTGTGATTCGGCTTGCGCGCCTGCGGCGCTGTTGTCCAGGGCCTGCTGGTGCGCGCGCTGGGCTGCATCGGTGCGGGCCGCCTGCTGCGCCGCCCGGGTGGTGGCAGCGGCAAGGTCCGCGCTGCGGTCGCGCAAGGTCCATCCCAGCCAGGCGCAGCTCGCGTGGCTGCCGGCAAGGACCAGCAGTCCGATGCCCAGCCTCAGTGCCCCGGGCGTCACTGCAGGGCTCCGCCGGCGGCACGGTAGGCCGCGCGTAGCGTTTCCAGTGCGTGCTCCTTCTGCCCGTAGCCGGCGCCTGGCAGCGATGCCCAGATGCGCCGTGCCGCGGTGACGGCGGCATCGAAGCGTCCCAGCCGGATCAGCTCGTAGGCACCGCATTGTCTCAACAGGGCGACCGCCGCACGGTCCTGCGAGACCGGGCCGAAGTCGGGCAGGCCCAGGCGTGCGCGCAGGTCGTCCCAGGTGCTGCGCAGGAACTGGTAGCGGCCGGCGGCGCTGGATTTGATGCCATAGCGCGGCAGCGACACCAGCACGCGGGGATGGTCGCGGTAGTCGGTGAACAACTGGCCGCCGACGATGACGTCGTAGCCGTGGTCACGTGAGCGCTGGCCCGGAATGTCGGTGCCTTCGGACACGGCCAGCATGTCCAGGAACGCAGCGACGTTGGTGCCACCGAGGGCGCTGGCGGCGGCGACGGTCATGCGGCCGCTCCTGGTTGCTTGCGAACCAGGGCCAGCAGGGCGTCTATCTGTACGCTCTGCTGGGCGATCTGTGCACGCAGGGCGCTGACCTCACCGCGCAGCTGCCCGATCTCCTGGGCCATTGCCTCGCGTTCGTGCATCAGTCCATCGGCGCGTGTACGTTCGGCCGCGAGTTGTTCCTGCAGGGTGCGCAGGGTGTTGCTGGTGGCTTCGTCGGCGGTGCGGTCGACCTTGGCCGACGACAGCCACTGGCGCAGCCACAACGACACCGCGATCAGCACGCCCGAGGTCCCGCCCAGGTACTTGGCCCAATCCGGCACGCCCGCCAGCAGGTCGCTCTCGTTCATGCGCGTGCGTACCCCTTGAGCAGGGCCGGATGGACCGCCGGTGGCAGCGCGGTACGCGCACCGCGCAGGGCGCGCTTGATGGTGGTCTGTGAGACGCCGAACTCACGCGCGACATGGTCGCGCGGCATGCCGCTGGCGACCGCGCGGGCGATCTGCTCACGGCGTTCGTGCGCGCCAGCAGCGAAGCAGGACGCCAGGAACAACAGTTCGCCGCCGAAGTGCGCGACCAGCCGCCGGGCGGCGTCGTGGCCAAGGATGTCGATCAGCCGATGCTGGTCGGGCAGGGTGGAGGGGACGTAGACGATGACGCGGTGACGGCCGGTGGTGCTGGAGGTGGTCGGCGGCCACGCACGCACCAGCGTGAGGGCTGCGGATTCGCCGATGACCTCGGCCAGGGTCTGGATACTGTCGGGCAGGGCGTTCATGGAGGATGTCTTCAGTGGCATTGATCTCCACTGTTGCCATCCCGTCTGCCTAGTCAATACCTTTCATCTACTTTCATATCGGTACGCTGAAGACGTTCAGTCGTGCGCGAGGATGGGTGAGGAGCACGACCCGCCTGCTTGCAGTGCGCCGTATCCGCTTGCACTGGCCGCTGATGTTTTCCTGTACATCCGTACTCGTTGTCCTCACCTGGCAGGAACAGAGGCAGATCAAGGGGATGGGGCAGGTACAGGGTGAGGACGGCCCCCCGCCGCATGGCCTCATGCGCCGTGTACTGGCCGGAAACAAAAAAGCCCCGGACGATGCCGGGGCTTCAGGACTGCAGGAGTCGCTGGATCAAAGATCGAATACCAGGTTGCCGCCGGTCTTGCGGGGGATGTACCCGGCGTCGCGCAGCCAGCGTGCCGCGTTGACCTGGTCCATGCGCTTGACCGGGAAGCGGTTGGCGAACATCAGGAAGCGCGCCACGGTGATCGACTCGCCCTTGCCCTTCAGGGCCGCGAGGGTTTCGACGAACCATGGCGCGGGCGGCTGCTGGTTGCCCGGGCGGGCCACGGTGCGCGCCTGCCGGCTGCTGCCAGCATCGGCCTGGGCAGTGGCCAGCGTGCACAGCGAGATGAAGATCGCATCCAGGCTCACGTTGTCCTTGCTGCCCTTCGGCTGGGACTTGAACAACTCGATGGCCTTCAGGCGCGTCGACGTGAACTGTTCGACCTCCATGGCGTTTCCTCTTTGCGAAATGGGTTGGGGATGCAGGGTGACGACAGGTGTCGTCGGTGATGGGGGATGACCTTACATCATTTTCGCCGATGATGGGTCGTGGCCTGCGGTGGGTTCAGCGGACGGGGCCGCACAGCCGACCCCGGTTCCGGCTCAGATCAGGCCGCGCGACAGCAGCTGGTCCAGTGATCTGCGGACCAGATCGGCCGGCGTGCCGTCGTTGTCGACTTCGATGTCGACCAGTTCATGCGGCAGCGGTTGCTCGCTGGCATGAAGGTCATTGCTGCAATGGCCCGGGCGGTTGACGCGGATCACGACACCACCGCGGCGGCGGATCGCGCGCGCCTCATTGGCGAAGCGGACGTCGGGTACCAGCCCGCCCTCGGGCAGGCGTGCGAACAGCGAGCGTACCCACAGTTCGGGATGGACGCGGTCACGCCCCCATTCGGTACCGGCGGTCTGCATCAGGTGGCGCGGGGTGAGTTCGGCCAGCCAATCGATGGCGTCCTCCTTGCGGCGGTCCAGTTCATGCAGGGAGAGCCCGAGGAGGGAGGCGACGAACTGGCGCAGTGGGGCCGCGAAGCTGTCGCGTGGCAGCGCCAACGCCGATGCCAGCCCATTGGCGAGTGTGTCCTTGCCCGAGCGCTTGCTGCCGGCGATGCCGATGTAGAGCGGTACACGCGCGCGCGGCGCCGGCCGCAGGGCGATGCTGCCCAGTGCAGGGCCGGCACGGAACGCGGCCAGTGTGTCGGCAATCATGCGATGACCGCTGTCGGGGGAGGCGGGAATCATGCGGAATCTACTCCTGGAGAAATGCGGCAGGTGCCGGAGGATCAGGAATCGCGACCGGCGAGGCTGCGGGCGTGGAGGATGCGCTGGGTAATGCGACCACCCCGGGCCGCCGCGGCGATCGGGTCAAAGCACAGCATGGCGGTGCGGGTACGCCGGCCGGCAGCAAGGTGGTCGCGGATGGTCCGCTCGGACAGTACCGGTACCCGCTGGTGGATCTGCTGCACGGTCAGCTGCTCACCTTCGAAGGCATGCAGTCGGGGATGAGGCATGGCGGAGGCGCTCCTGGAAGGTGGCGGGCCGATACAGCCATCTTGCCTCTGTAGAAGGTCCCAGTCAACACCTTTCATCTACTTCCGTCGTGACGTGGTCGGCCGGGCGGGCTGGCGGTCCACAGCCGTAATGCCGCTGCTGCCAGGCGCTCACGCTCGACCGCGCCGCGTGCGGCCAGGACACCCTCGAGATACTGCTGGCGATGCCGGCGTGGACTGACCGCCGTCCAGCGCCCGTCGTTGCCCATGCGCCGGTAGCCGTCCAGTTGCAGCAGGCGACGTGCTTCGCAGTGCAGGCGCCAGTCGTCGCTGCTGCTGTCAACGTCGCGACCATCAGGGATACGTGGCATCTAGAACGGGCCTGCCGCATGCTCGGCGAGAGTGCGTCTGCGCTCTGGCATCAGCCAGACCTTGGCCCGCTCCTTGCCCACCACGCGGGTGCGTACGCCATGGCGTTTGACCACGTACGCGGCGGCCTCGTTCACCTCGCGACGGTTGGGCTTGTCGATGCCCACCGCGATGACGATCTCGGTGGCGCGGTAATGCGCGCTCCAGTGTTCGGCAGGCAGCGACCAGTCGAAATGACGATCGATCAGTTCGGCGATCGGCGAGATGGGTTCGTGTTCGCTGTTGGTGGCATTCAGCGCATCCAGTTCCTCGGCACTCAGGTGCCAGGTCTCGCCGCTGCAGTACAACGCATGGGCCTCTGCCCAGACCTGCTGCATGTCGATCCGCGCCGGTTCGCCCAATGCTACGGCGTGCACGGTCCACCAGCGGGTGTTGCCGGTGGCATCGCGCAGGAAGCGTTCGTCGTTGACACTGGCAAACAGGATGGTGCGACGTGCATAGCGGGATTCGGTGCGCGCGTAGGGGCGGCGGATCTCGTCATGGCTGCGCGAGATGAATGATTTCAGCGCCGCGATATCGGTACGGCGGAAGGTGGCATCGACCTCGCCCAGTTCGACGATCCACTTGGAGATGACCTGCTTGACGCTGTCCTTGTTGGCCGGATCGAGCACCACCCCGTCAGCGATCAGCTGCAGCTCCGCCGGCGCCAGTTGCCGTGCCCAGCGCGTCTTGCCCAGGTTCTGTTTCGAGACGAACGTCAGTACGCCGCGCGCGACCACGCCATCGGGCTCAAAGGCGGCCGCCACGCCGGAGATCAGCCAGCGCCGCATCAGGACTTCCTTCAGCACGCGGCCGTCGGCCATGCGCGTGGGCTGGGCTTCCTGCACGGTGTCGAAGAACGCCTGCAGGCGGGTCTGGCCATCCCACGGCCGTGAGGTGATCCAGCTTGCGACCGGGTTGTAGGGATTGGCTTCGGCCACCTGGCACAGGTTGGTCTCGAAGCTGGCGGTGGCCATGCCGGCGCGGTGCATGCAATCCATCACTTCGCCCGCCGCGACTTCCTTGGCGTTGTCCACGGTCGTGTGCAGCCCAGGAACCAGAATCTCCAGATCCTTGCGGATGACGTTGTAGCGCACGGTCACACCGGTACGACGGCACAGCTCGGCCAGGTTGCGGGCCGTTGGCAACGGCCGCCCGCGCGCGCTGGTGTCGGGAAACGGGGTGAAGGCATCGAATGCGGACAGGTTGCCAGGCACCTGGTAGCGCGCGCTTGCCGATGACGGCGCATCGCCCCCCGCCACGTCGTCGCCTGCTGCGGGCGGTGCGGGAGGCAACAGCTGGATACGCACGGCGTCCAGCCCTTCACGCAGATGCAGGTCGTTGAAGTCGGTAGGACGGTCATCGTCGCCATGCAGCGCGGTGAATTCGGGCCAGGCCACGCGGGCATCGATGTCCGCGGCAGCCTGCGTGGCCAGGGTGACGCCCGGGTTGTCCAGCGGCTGCCGCGTCCATTGATCGTTGTCGGCGCACAGCACGAACGATGCGTCCGGCATGGCGCCGCGCCAGGCCCGGGCGACCGCGCCAAGGTTGCCTGCATCCCAGGCCACCACCACGCACCAGCCCGTGGCCTGGTGGATGGATCCGGCGGTGGCATAGCCCTCTGCAATGGCGATCGGTTGGCCAGGGGCCGGCTTGCCGATGACATGGAAGCAGCCCTGCTTGCGGCCACCGGAAAGGAAGTCCTTGTCGCGGCCAAGTGCTGGATCCACGCGGGGAAAGATCGCCTGCAACGAGACGATACGGCCCGCGCTGTTCATCACCGGCACCAGCAGGACATTGTCGATATGGCGGAAGACCAGGCCATCGCTGTTGCGCACCGGCCACGGCGCCACGCGCAGGCCATGTGCGTGGATGCCCTTGCGTACCAGATAGGGGTGCTGGACGTCGGCGGGAATGGCACGGTTCCACAGCACGTTGGCGGCCTTGGCGGCAGCGTCCTCGCGCTCGCGCTGATGCCGTTCGCGCTCGCTGCGGGCCGCTTCCTGGCGTTGCCGGATGGCGCGCTGCTCGGCCGCACTCAACGCGGTCGGCGATTTCGCGCACCAGGCATGGCGGGTGCCGGTCCGCCAGCTGCCGAACTCGCCGGCCGGCACATGGTCTCCAAACAACACGGCCCACCCGTTGCGCGTGCCACGACGGTCGCCTTCCACGTGGAAGCGAACCAGGGTGCCATCGGCATTGAGCGCGTCGCGGCCGCGCGCGTCCGGCACGATGCCGTGCGCGTGCATGGCCTGCAGGAACGCGGGAACGATGTCCTGCGTGGGATGCGGTGTGTGCATTCGACGGGGCCCCTGGGAACGTGGATCGGTCCACGGCGGCCGATGGCGGCCAACGTGCTGTGCAGTTTCTGGCGTGCGCAGGTCACGCAGCGGCCGACCGATGCAGTGCGGTCAGGATGTGATGGGAGGTGGTGGCACGGTCATGGTGTCGGAATGTGGCTTCATTTGCAACACCTTCCAGTACCTTGCATCCCCGGGCGCGCTCAGGCCATCCAGTACGCGTTGGATCTGCGATGGCGTTCGCAGATCGCCGTGGTCGCGCCGACGCGTCGCAGTTGGCGAGAACCGGTTTTCGGATGATGCGATCGCCGTCAGCGACGGCCCTTCGTTTCTCTCCACCGCGCCTTCGGGCGCCCGTGCACAAGGAGCCTGCATGTTTGAAATCCACTGCAACCACGAACGCCGATCCGCCGCGGAATCCGCGTCGTTGACGGTCGTTGCGACGTTCTCAATCGGTGCGACCACCCCTCGATAAAATACAACCCGCATGACGGACACCATCGACGAAGCGCAGGAAATGGAAGCGCGCCACCTGCAACGCGCCCTGGCCCAGCACGCAACGCGGGCCAGCAACGTTGCCCCTCTCACTCCCATGGGGGAATGCCACAACCCGGACTGCAGCGAAGACTTCGACAACGATCCGGCAAGGCTGTTCTGTGGGCCTGCCTGTGCCGAGCGTTTCGAAGCCATCCATCAACACCGCAACGCATAGGAACAGGGGACATGTCTCTGAACAGCAACGACGCTGGCTTCACCGAACGCATCGCCGGTTTATCGGCCGAGCTCGCCGTGCTGGTGAGCCTGGTGGAGAACCACATCCATCTGCAGCTGGCTGATCTGGCCGACTCGGGTGATGTGGATGCACAGGAGCGATTCGCGGTAGCCGATCCGGAGCGCTGGTTGGAGAACGCCCGCAACAGCCTGCAGGCGGGTGTCATGTTCCTGGAGCGCGCGGTGCAGCAGCCGGTGCGGTTCTAGTCATCCGGTGCGGGGACGGAAGGGGCCGGCCAGGCTGCCTTCCGTCCCCCTCGGGCAGTGGACGATCCCCTGCGCTGGAGGCTGCGTCATAACGTCGCACCGGCGGCAGGGCAACCCTGAACGTGGTCCAAGGTTGGTCGCAGGCCCGTAGAATGGCCGGGTGCGTCGTTCTGTCCTCCACCGCCGGTTCCAGGCCCTGGCATGGCTAGCCATGCTGCTGGTGCTGCTTGCCCCGCTGGTGAGCCGCTGGCTGGCGCATGGTCACGGTGCAGTGGCTGTGCCGATGGCGGCGATGGAGCATTCCCAGCATGCGCAGCATGCGATGGAAGGCCATCACGACCACCACGCGATGGCGATGCAGCAGGGCGAGGTCGCGAAGAAGCCGCCCGCCGATCCACATGCCGAGCATGAGATGGGCGTGGACTGCGACTACTGTCTGATCGCCGCGCGGCTGATCACCCTGCTGGTGGCGGCATTGCTGCTGCTGGCACCGATGGTATCGATATGCCATGCGTTGCGGGGTGTAGTGCAGGCGTTGCCGCAGCGGGTCAGCGGCACATTGGGAGCGCGCGGGCCACCGGCCCTGATGGCCGTCTGAGCCCTGCGCGCACGCCTTTGGATTGATTTTCCTGAGCTGCCAGGCATGGCCTGGCACTACTGCGTGCGCGCTTCCCGAACTCCTTCAGCTGCCGCGCGTTGCGGGGTGGCCTTGAATGCCGTGAACAAATGAAAACGAACCCCAACTCCGCGCGCCTGCGCCGGGCGACGCTGCCTTTGACGTGTGCGTTGCTCCTGCACACCGCTTCCGTACTTGCCGCCGATGCGGCACCACCGACCACGCTGGATACCGTGCGCGTGGTCGATACCCGTAGCGGCGAGCTGTCATCCACCGCCAGCGCAGGCTCTGCGTTGGGCCTGAGCGTGCTGCAGACGCCGGCCAGCCTGACGGTGATTTCGCGCGAGCAGCTGGAACAGCGCGGCGACACCAACCTCAACGATGCGATCAGCCGCGCCGGTGCGATCAGTGCGATGCCGCACCCGGGCAACGGCCTGAGTGCGCTGTCCAGCCGTGGCTTCACCGATGGCGCTTCAGTGATGCGCCTGTACGACGGGCTGCGCCAGTACGGCGGCGTGGGCATCACGTTCCCGTTCGATACCTGGTCCATCGAGCGCATCGAAGTGCTGCGCGGTCCGGCCTCGGTCATCCATGGCGATGGTGCCATCGGCGGGGTCATCAACATCGTGCCGAAGAAGCCGACGCGCGGTGCCATCGAGAACGAGATCAGCGTGACCGTGGGCAGCGAGGACACCGCACGCCTGGGCTTCGGCAGTGGTGGCGCGCTGACGCCCGAGCTGGCCTACCGCGTGGACGCGAGCGGCAACTACAGCGGTGGCTGGGTTGATCGCGGGCGCAGCAGTGATGCCACCTTCTCCGGCGCACTGCTGTGGCAGCCGCGTACGGACCTGAAGCTGACCCTGACCCATGCGCAGGGCCACCAGAAGCCGATGCGCTACTTCGGTACGCCCCTGGTGGATGGCCGACAGTTGGACGCACTGCGCCACCGCAACTACAACGTGGAAGACAGCGACATCCGCTATCGCGACCGCTGGACGCAACTCGATGCGCTGTGGACACCGAACGCTAACGTGGAATGGCGCACGCGCGTCTACCAGATCGACAGCCAGCGCGACTGGCGCAATGCCGAGGCCTATGTCTACAACCCACGAACCGGGTTGATCGACCGTTCGGGCAATACCCAGATCACCCACAACCAGGACCAGACCGGGCTGACCTCGACGCTGCGCGTGCGGGGCAGTGTGGGTGGCCTGCAGAACAATTTTGCCGTGGGCCTGGACGCCAACCGTGCGCACTTCAAGCACACCAACAACACCTACGCCGGCAGCTCCGGCCCGGTCGATCCATTCCATCCGGTGCCGGGGCAGTTCGCCAGCGATGCGCCGAACCTGCCGCGCTATCGCAATGGTGCCGAGCAGTACGCGCTGTTCGTGGAAGACCACCTGACGTTGAGCGAGCGTTGGTCGGTGCTGGGGGGGCTGCGCCATGACCGCGCGCGCATCGACCGCACCGATCTGATCAGCGGCCAGAGAGCATTCTCGAAGACCTACAGCAGCACCGGCTGGCGCGCAGGCACCGTTTTCGCGCTGCAGCCGACGCTGAGCCTCTACGCGCAGTACTCACAGGCGGCGGACCCGGTCAGCGGCCTGCTGATGATCAGCCCGGCCAACGGTGCCTTCGACCTGGCCAAGGGACGGCAGGTCGAGGTGGGCCTGAAGCAGGCGTTCGACGGTGGCGAGTGGACGCTGGCGGCGTATCGCATCCGCAAGACCGGTCTGCTCAGCCGCGACCCGCTGGTGCCGGATCGCCGGGTACAGGTGGGCGCGCAGACCTCGCGCGGCATCGAGGCATCGTTGAACTGGAGCTTCGCGCCGCGGTGGGCGCTCGATGCCAATGCCACAGTGCTGAAGGCAAAGTTCGATGACTTCCTGGAAACCACCGGTTCGCCGCCGGTGCTGGTCTCGCGCGATGGCAATGTGCCGCCGAACGTGGCTGAGCGCCTGGCCAATGTGTGGGTGAGCTGGCAGTTCCTGCCCGACTGGAGCGCGGCCTCAGGCGTGCGTTACGTCGGCAAGCGCTACGCCGACAATGCCAACACCCTGGAACTGCCCGGCTACAGCACCACCGACCTGGCGCTGACCTGGCAGGCGGCAGCGCGCACGCGGTTGTCGGCGCGCCTGTTCAATGTGTTCGACAAGGCGTACTACGCCACGGCGTACTACACCAGTACTCAATGGCTGCTGGGACCGGATCGGCGCGTCGAGTTCACCGTCGACCATCGGTTCTGAGGGCACTGGCCATGTCGTTGCGATCCACTGCCAAGCGCTGGACCTATCTGGTGCACCGCTGGCTGGGCATCGGCGGATGCCTGTTGATGCTGCTGTGGTTCGTCAGCGGCATGGTGATGCTGTTCATCGGCTACCCGAAGTTGACGCCCGGCGAGCGGCTGGCAGCGTTGCCGGTGCTGGGTGACGCAGGGGATTGGCGAGGACTGTCGGCGCTGCCAGATGCTGTACAGGCCGAACCGGAAGCCGTGGCCCTGACCACGGTGGGCGGTGAAGCGGCGTATGTAGTGCGCGCCGGCAGCAACGTCGGGGCGTGGTCGGTACGGACCGGCCAGGCGCTGCTGCCGGTTTCCGCCCAGCGCGCCGAAGCGTCGGCCGCGCAGTTCGCCGGTGGGCAGGCCTTCGTTGGGGCGATGCGCGTGGATGAGGACGGCTGGACCCATTCGCGCGCGCTGGATGCGCATCGGCCACTGTACCGAGTCGAGGTGGGGGGCGCGCAGCCGGGGGATGTGTATGTGTCCTCGCACACCGGCGAAGTGGTGCTGGACGCGCCGCGCGTGCAGCAGCGCTGGAACTACGTGGGTGCGTGGCTGCACTGGCTGTACTTCCTTCGCATGCAGTCGGTCGATCCGGTGTGGACGTGGGTGGTGATCGTGCTCTCAGCGTTGTGCACGGTGGCGGCAATCAGCGGCATCGTGGTGGGTGTGTGGCGCTGGCGCTTCCGTGGGCACTACCGCACTGGCGCGAAGACGCCGTATGTCGAGCCGTGGATGCGCTGGCACCACCTGATCGGGTTGGTGGCAGCGGCATTCGTGTTCACCTGGATCTTCAGCGGCCTGATGTCGATGAATCCATTGGGCGTCTTCAGCAGCACGCGCGAGTCGATCGACAGCGAGCGCTATCACGGCGGCGCGGCAGCCGTGGATGGAATACTGGGTGAACCTGCAGCACTGCTGGCGGCGGCGGGTGCCCGGCACTTCAGGCCGGTGGAGATCCAGTGGCGGCGCATCGGTGGCGAGCTGTTCGCAGTGTTGCTGGACGGACGGAGCGATACCCGCATCGTGTCCAGTGAAGATGGAGAGCTGCAGGTCTTGCGGCAACTGCCTGTGGACTGGCTCCAGCAGAGGGCGCGCGCCATGTCCGATGCGCCGATGCAGGCGTTCGCGGTCCAGCATGCAGCAGATGCGTACTTCTACCCGCGTGCACCGGAAGCCATGAATGGTGCAGCCGTACGCCGCTTCCCGGTGGCGGTGGCGGACTTCGGTGATGCCGAGGCGACGCGTGTCTATCTCGACCTGGCCACCGGCGATCCGCTGCTGACGATGGGACATCGCGAGCGTGTCGGGCGCTGGCTGTTCTACTTCCTGCACAGCTGGGACCTGCCGGCGATGCTGCGCTTTGACAGCACCCGGTTGGCTGTTCTGCTGCTGTTGAGCGTTGCGGGTACGGCGTTGTGCGCGACGGCCGTGGTGATTGGCTACCGCCGGTTACGGATGAAGTTGCGGCCAAGGCGGCGCTGATGCCGCAAACTACATCCGCAGCCAACGGGTGGACACCGCCACCAGCAGCAAGGCCATGGCCACGCCGATGAACGCAGCGATCAGGCCGAAGTGGTTGGCGGCGAAACCGATCAGTGCCGGGCCGGCGAGGATGCCGGCAAAACCCAGCGTGGAAACGGCGGTAATCGCCAGTGCGCCGGGCATGCGGTTCTGATGGCCGGCGAGCGAGAACAGCGCCGGCGCGATGTTGGCGCAGCCGAGGCCGACCAGCACGTATCCGGCCAACGACATCTGCCACGGCGTGATCAGGGTCAGCACCAGCACGCCGCTGGCAGCGAGCAGAGCACCCAACACGATCGCGCGCTGGCGTCCCATGCGTGAGACCAGTGCATCGCCGAACAGACGGGCGACGGTCATGGTCAGGGTGAAGGTCACATAGCCGATGCCTGCCAGGCTGGCATCGACGCGACGTACATCGGTGAGGAACACCGCGCTCCAGTCCAGCATCGCGCCTTCACCCAGGAAGGCGACGAAGGCCAGTACGCCAATGAACAGCACGATGCCATGCGGCATGGCCAGCATCGGGGTGTCATGGGGCATGCGCTCGCTGTGCCAGTACGACGCCGACAGCAGCATCACCAGCAGCATGGCGGCAACGCCGATCAGTACCGATGCCAGCGGTGGCAGCCGTGCGGACATCAGCACGGTCATGGTGGCCGCGCCGAGGAAGCCGCCGATGCTGAAGAAGGCGTGGAAGCCGGACATCATCACGCGACGCGCCTCGCGCTCGACGATCACCGCCTGTACGTTCATCGTGCAGTCCATCGCACCCACGGCGGCACCAAACACGAACAACACCAGGCCCAGCGCCCACGCCGAGCTGGCCAATGCCAGGCCGGGAACGGTCAGGCAGATCAGCAGGCTGCTGGCCACCATCACCCGGCGGCAGCCCAGGCGCGCGGCCAGCACGCCGGACAAGGGCATTGCCAGCAGCGAACCCGCTCCGAGGCAGAGCAGCACCAGGCCCAATGTGGCGTCGTTGATGTCTGTGCGTGCCTTGGCGAACGGCACCAGCGTGGCCCACAGCGCGGTGGCGAAGCCGGGAATGAAGAATGCAGCGCGGGTCGCGTGCTGTTCTGCACGCGCGCGGTTGGCGAGGGACATTGGGGATGCACTCAGGGCGGAGTGGGGTGTACCGCGATGCCGGCGGCGTGGAAACGCGCGGCCAGCGCGGGCGGTGCCGATATGGTGAGCACCAGATCGTCGATCTCGTCCAGGCTGGCGATCTGCCAGTGGCCGCGGGCACCGAGCTTCTCCCTGGTGGCGGCGACGATGATGCGGCTGCTGCAGGCCACCATCGCGCGTTTGAGCGTGGCTTCCTCGGCATCCATCGCCCACACGCCGGTGTCGCCGTCCACCGCGCACGGGCCGGGCAGGTACACGTCGGCACGCAGGCGCTGGACCTGGGCCAATGCCTCGGCGCCGACCGCGCCACCGCCGCTGGCCAGGCGGCCGCCGATCAGCTGCACGGAGGTGCCTTCATGCAGGCTGGCGGCGGTGGCGATCTGCGGGGCATTGGTGATCACCGTCAGCCCGAGGGCGGCGGGCAGCTGCTGGGCAATGGCCAGGTTGGTCGAGCCCGCATCAAGCAGCACCACCTGGCCGGGCTGCAGCAGGGCGCAGACGCGGGCGGCCAGTTCGGCCTTGTCGCCGCGGTCGCGGGTCAGGCGCTCGCGCAGTGGGCGTTCCTTCGGTGGCGGCAATACGGCGCCGCCGTAGACGCGCTGGCACAGGCCCTGGGCGGCGAGTTCGCGCAGGTCGCGGCGGATCGAATCTTCGGAAACGGCATAGCGGCGCGCCAGTTCGGCGGCCACCACGCGGCCCTGCTGGCGCAGTTCCTCGAGGATCTGCCGGGTGCGCTGGGCGGGGAGGGGGCTGGGATCGGAGCTCATGTCGCAAGTCTGCACGTTCGTGCATTAACGTGCAACAACGTGCATTCTGCGTGTGGGGGTGCAAGGCGGCGACGGGCCTGCCGGCGATCTGGGGCCGCGGGCCTTTGGATCGCCTGCGAAGCCCGGCATCATGGCGGGGCCCATGGCATGGAATCCCCGATGTCCCCCACCGTTCACCGCAGGCTGCGCATCGGCGCGGACCAGTACACCGGCCAGAAAGTGGTCGACCAGCAGTTCCACGAATGCGATTTTTCCGGCGCCGACCTGACCGGTACCGAGTTCATCAACTGCAGCTTCTATGACGCCGACACCCGCGCGGGCTGCCGCTTCAATGGCGCCACGCTGAAGGAGGCCAGCTTCCGCAGCTGCGACATCAGCATGTGCCACTTCAGCTTCATCAAGGCGCTGGGCCTGGAGATCAGCGAGTGCCGCGCGCAGGGCGCTGATTTCAGCAACGCCAGCTTCATGAACCAGATCACCACGCGCAGCTGGTTCTGCAGTGCCTTCATCAAGAAGTCGAACCTGCGCTACGCCAATTTTTCGCGGGTGACGCTGGAAAAGTGCGAACTGTGGGAGAACCGCTGGGACGGTTCGAACGTGAGTGGCGCCAGCTTCGCTGGCTCGGACCTGTCCGGTGGCCAGTTCGAAGGCATCGACTGGAACAGCGCCAACTTCACCGACTGCGACCTGACCAACTCCGAGCTGGGCGAGCTGGACCTGCGCAGCACCAATCTGCGCGGCGCCACGCTGGATGTGCAGCAGGTGGCGCTGTTGATGCAGCGCATCGGCATCACGGTGGTGCCGTAGGCATCACCCGGCGCAGGCGACCCAGCCCTTGAAGCTGAAGCCTGCGTAGAACAGCTCCACGCCGTCGAAACCTGCCTCCTGCAGCAGTGCGACCTCCTGCTCGGGGGCCAGCAGTGGCAGCCGTTCGGCAATCGCCTCGATCGCGCGTTGTGTGTCGGCGCGGGCAACGCCGGAGGCTTCGGCAAACGCGGCATAGCGTTGCAGCCAGCGCAGCTTGCCGGCCGCGTCCTGCGGCACGCTGTGGTGGGCCACCACCAGTGGCGCACCCGGATGCAGGCGCCTGTGCAGCTCGCGCAGTGTGTGCAGGCGCTGCGTGGTATCAAGGAAGTGCAGGGTCAACAGGCAGCTGGCACCGTCGAAGCGCACGTCCGGAGCGTCGTCGATGTAGCCTTCCAGCAGCTCAACGCGCGACATCAGCGGGCCCAGTGTCTGCTCGGCCAGGGCGAGCATCGGCGCGGCCGGATCTACCCCCAGCAGCTGCCAGCCCGGTTGTGCTTCGGCAAAGGCCTTCAGTTCCAGCCCGCCGCCGGCACCCAGCACCAGTACGCGGCCGTGTGCGGGAACCCGTTCGGCCAGCAGCAGGCGGCTCATCTGCTGCAGGGCGACAAAGCCCGGCACGTGGCGCAGTGGACCTTCGGCGTAGCGGGCCACCGCCTGCGGATCGGAGAACGAAGACATGCGCGGATTCCTGCTGCGGGGGACATACCACTGTAGCGCGGCGTGCAAGTGGCATTGCATGCTGGTGCTGCTTTGCCTAAGGTGCGCGCCTGCCTGGAGCTGAAGGTCACTGCAAATGGATCACTGCCCACCACCGATGCCGTCGGCCGAGGCCTTTGAGCTGGCGCTGTCGTTGCTTGGCCAGGACGGCATATCGCTGGAGCAGGCCGAGCAGGCAATGCTCGAGGCGGGCGTGGAGTACGGGTCGATGCGCCGGCTGCTGGTCTGGTTGCCCGAGGCGTTCGGCCTGGCCCTGGTCGGGCACATGGAGGGCGTGGCGCTCCCCGGGACCTTCACCGCGCGTGATGCTGATGCGCAGGAGCACACGTTTGCATTCGACTGCGAACCTCTATTCGCACCGGCCGTTCGCCGCGCGCTGCAGGTCTACCACGAAGGGCCGCGCGCGCAGTTCAAGGCGGTGGCCCAGCGCAGTTCCACCATGGACGCAGTCAACACTGCATTGTTCGCCGAGGTTGATCTGCGCGGCGCAACGCTGTCCGGTCCGCAGTTGCTGGATATTCCTGCAGAAACCTACCTGCGTGGCACGGATACCACGCAGGTGGGCTAGTCCTTACGCAGCAGCCGCTTCCAGCACATCCTCCAGCCGCACTTCGCCGAGGAAGCCACCGCTGCTGGCGACCGCCCGCTGTGCTTCGATGGCATGCGCGAACTGCACGCCCGCATCGTCCTGCAGGCGTTCGAACAGCTGCTGCAGCTTCGGGAACGCGCGGCGATCGACGACCTGGTGGTAGTCATTCCATCGGGCGATGCCGGCGAAGTAGGCATCGGCGAAGCTGCGCTGCTCGCCCAGCAGCCACGGACCGTTGCCGATCATCTGCTCAAGCGACTGATGCACGTGGCGTACCTTGTCGGTGCCGTAGCGGCGCAGCGCCTCTCCGTCGGCACCTTCGGCGTGTTCCAGCGCGTGCCAGAGCGGGGCATAGGCACCGAAGAAGCTGGTATTGAGGTAGGCCAGCCGCTGGTTGAGGCGGTCGAAGCCGGGCGTGCCCTGTGCTAAGCCCCAGCCCTGGGCGATGCCGCGCGCGGCCAGGTGGTTGAGGATGGCCAGGCTCTCGCTGATCAGCTCACCGTCGGCGGTGAGCAGGGGGGGCGTTTCTCCCAGCGGATTGAGGCGGCGATAGTCTTCGCTCTGCACCTGGCCGGGCATGTCGATGCGGCACAGCTGGTAAGGCTGGCGTAGCCATTCGAGGGCAACGATGGAGCCGAACGAGCAGCCTGAAGGTACGCCGTAGAAGAGGATCGGGGTCATGGCAGGTTTCCGGTTGAAGCCGCAGAGCGGCGGGTAGGGAGAGCGTGCCTGCATGGACATTGCGGCAGAAGCCAGCCGAATGGCATCCTGAAGTCCACATTTGTGGACGTTGCGCATGCTCAACCTCAACGACCTGGCCCTGTTCGTGACCGCGGTGGAGCAGGGAGGCTTCGCCGCCGGCGGCCGTCATCTGGGCCTGCCGCGCTCCACCCTGAGCAAGCGCGTGGCACTGCTTGAGGATCAGCTGCAGGTTCGCCTGCTGCAGCGCAGTTCGCGCCGTTTTGCCTTGACCGAGATCGGCCAGGAATTCTTTGAACGTGCCCGCGCGGCGCTGTCGGAAGTGGAAGCGGCCGAAACCATCGTCCGTGGCCGCCAGGCAGAGCCCAGCGGCACCGTGCGCATCAGCGCGTCGATTCCGGTGGTGCAGGGCCCGCTTGCCGCCTGCCTGCCTGCGCTGGCACGGCGCTATCCGCGCCTGCGCATCGAAGTGGAGGCCAGCGATCGCTTCATCGACCTGGCACAGGAGGGCATCGACATCGCCGTCCGCAGCCACTTCGGTCCGCTGCCTGATTCCGGCTTGGTGCAACGCTCGCTGGGCAGCGAGCGCATCGTGCTGGTAGCGTCGCCTGCCTATCTGGCCTCGGCGCCGGCATTGGATACCCCCGAGCAACTGCGCATGCACTCCGGCCTGCTGACCGCACGCCACGCAACACGCTGGACGCTGCATGATGCTGGCGCCCGCACTGTGCTGGTGGAGCCGCAGGTGGCGATGGTCGGCAACGAATCGCAGCTGCTGATCGCGGCGGCTGAAGCAGGACTTGGGATTACCGTGCTGCCCTGCAGCCTGTGTGCGCCGGCCATCGCTGCTGGTCGCCTGCAGCAGGTGCTGCCGGCGTGGCATGCCGGTGAGGTCACGACCACTGTGCTGCTGCCGCATCGTCGTGGGCAGCTGCCGGGCGTGCGGGTGGTGGTGGACGCGCTGGTGGCGCATTACGCGCTTACTGCAGCGCCCGTGTCAGCACCTGCCAGATCCGTGGGTCCTGGCACTGCGAGACGTTGAAGCGCACATAGTCGGCCGCGCGCTGCGATTGGCTGAAGGCGTTGCCCGGGGCCAGCACGATGCCTTCGCGCAGGCATTGCCGTGCCAGCGCTGCGGCGTCGCGGCCATCGGGTAGCTGGCACCAGAGGAACAGGCCGGCTTCCGGTTGCAGCCACGGGATGATGCCCAGCGTGTGCAGTTTCCGCAGTGTGTGCCGGCGCGCATCGGCCAGGCGCGAGCGCACCGATTGCATGTGGCGGCGATAGCCACTGTCGGTCAGCGCGATGTGCATCAACTGCATCGCCAGATGGCCGCCGCCGAAGCTGGTGGCCAGTTTCAGGTCGGTCAGTGCTTCGATCCAGTCGTGGCGTGCAGCGATGTAGCCACAGCGCGAGGCGGCCGACAGGGTCTTGGAGAAACTGCCGACGTGGATCACCCGCGACAGCCCATCCAGCGCAGCAAGGCGCGGTGCCGGCTGCAGTTCGAAGTCGGCGAAGATGTCGTCTTCGATGATGATCAGTTCGCTGCGTTCGGCCAGCCCCAGCAGGCGGTGCGCGGTGCTGGCCGAGAGCACCGCGCCGGTCGGGTTGTGCAGGCCGGAATTGGTGATGTACAGCCGCGGCGAATGTGCCTGCAACGCCTGCGCGAATGCTTCAAGATCCGGGCCGGTGTGCGTGTAGGGCACACCCACCGCCTGCACCTGGTGCGCCTTAAGCAGGGCGTGGTAATTGAAGTAGCTCGGGTCGTCGACCAGCACGCAGTCGCCGGGCTTGAGCAGGAAACGGCAGATCAGGTCGACCGCATGCGTACCGGATTCGGTCAGCAGGATCTGCTCCATCGGTGCGTCGATGCCCAGCGCAGCTGCACGTCGCTGCAGCAGATGGCGCAACGGCGGAAGGCCGAGCGGGCCGGCGTAGTCGACCAGGTGGGGAGCATCGCCGCGCGCCAGCCGACGCAGGCCTCGGCGCATGCCGTCGTGGTACAGCCAGTCGCTGGGCATCCAGCCGCAGCCCGGCTTGAGGTGCCCGGCTGGTGTTTCCAGCGATTGCCGCGACACCCACAGCGGGTCCACCGCGCGGTCCAGGCGTGGTTCCATCTCGGCCAGGGCAAGCGGTGCGGCCGGTCCACTGACATAGAAGCCGGAACCGGCACGCGCGCTGATCAGCCCTTCAGCGGCAAGGCGCTCGTAGGCCTCGACCACGGTGGAGACCGACACGCCCATCGCCGCCGCCTGCGCGCGTACCGAGGGCAGCCGCGAACCGGCGCCATCCACCCGCGTGCCGATGCGGGTGCGGACGGCCTGGATGACCGATTCGATGCGGGTAAGCGGGCGCGTCATGGCGAAAGTGTGCTGTAAGTGTGGGCGGTACAGTTATTTGAAACTGTACTGGATTGTAGCTGGGGAGCGCGGGCCGCAGGTGCTTCCATGGAGATCCCGCCGGGCACCGCCCGGCACCCCGGGAGTACAGACGTGGAACGGTCGGCGAGTGGTTGGATCAATGGCTTCATCGGTGTGGTGATCTTTGCCGGCTCGTTGCCGGCCACCCGCCTGGCCGTGCTGCAGCTGGACGCCGGGTTCGTCACCGCCGCGCGCGCCACCATCGCCGCCATACTCGGCCTCGGCCTGTTGCTGCTGTTGCGCCAACCCTTTCCGCGACGCAGCGACCTGCCCGGGCTGGCGGTGGTCAGCCTTGGCGTGGTGGTCGGCTTCCCGCTGCTGACCGCGCTTGCCCTGCGCCACGCCTCATCAGCGCACACCATCGTGTTCCTCGGCCTGTCGCCGCTGAGCACTGCGGTGTTCGGCGTACTGCGCGGTGGCGATCGGCCGCGCCCGGCGTTCTGGCTGTTCTCGCTGCTGGGCAGTGCCTGCGTGGTCGGCTATGCCGCGCGCAACGGCATTGAGGCCTCGCTGCAGGCCGACCTGCTGATGCTGGCGGCGATCGTGGTGTGTGGACTGGGCTACGCGGAAGGCGGTCGGCTCGCCCGCCATCTCGGCGGCTGGCAGGTGATCAGCTGGGCGCTGCTGCTGGCACTGCCGGTGATGCTGCCGCTGACGGTGCTGATGCGCCCGCCCTCGTTCGTTGAGGTGGGGGCATCCGCGTGGTGGGCGCTGGGCTACGTGGCGGTGTTCAGCATGCTGCTCGGGTTCCTGTTCTGGTATCGCGGGCTGGCCCAGGGCGGTATCGCCGCGGTCGGCCAGCTGCAGCTGCTGCAACCGTTCTTCGGCCTGGCGCTGGCTGCGCTGTTGCTGCATGAAGCGGTCAGCCTCAGCATGGTGCTGGTGACCGTGGTCGCGGTGATCTGCGTCGCCGGCGCGCGCCGTTTCAGCCGCTGAACACAAACGGGGACGGAGCGTCGCGGAAAAGGTGTGCGACAGCATAATCGATGAACACCCGCAGGCGCGCACTGGGATGGCGTCCACCGGGCCATAGCAGCGAGAACTGCCCCTTGTGCGTGGGCAGCGCGGGCAGCACCTGTTGCAGGTGGCCGTCGGCTAATGCGTCGGCGGCAAGGAAGTCAGGCATCCAGGCCAGGCCCATGCAACCGATGGCGGCGGCCAGCACGGCTTCCATGTTGTTGCAGGTCATCGCCGTCGTAAGGCGTGCGCCCGCATCGCCTTCCACCCCCGGCAGCTGCCAGGGATGCAGCTTCCCGGTAGTCGGGTAGCGGAAGCGCAGAGCCGCATGCATGCGCAGATCGCTCACGTCGCCGGGAGTGCCGTGCGCCTGCAGATAGCCAGGCGCCGCACAGAGGATGAAACGGAAGCCGCCCAGCCGCCTTGCGGTGAGGCTGGAATCGGCCAGTTCACCGCTGCGTATCACCGCGTCCAGACCTTCGCTGACCACGTCAACGATGCGGTCGTTGAAGTCCAGTTCCAGCTGCACCTGCGGGTAGCGCTGCTGGAACCCGGGCAGTACCGGCAACAGGAAGCGGTAGCCGATGGTGGGCAGGCCGATACGCAGCAGTCCACTGGGTGCGTGCTGGCGCTGTGCCAGGTCCGCCTGTGCTTCGGAAAGCTCGTCCAGTGCACGCCGGCAGCGCTGCAGCAGCAGTTCGCCTTCGTCGGTGAGGTGCACGCGGCGGGTGGTGCGCTGGAACAGGCGGGTGCCGAGTTCCTGTTCAAGGCGGGCGATGCGCTTGCCGACCGCCGACGCGGAGAGGCCGAGCACGCGGGCGGCGCCGACGATGCTGCCAGCCTCGGCGGTACGAACGAAGGCAAGCAGGGCGGAGATGGAGTCCATGCAGTCATGATTGCGGAACAGTAAGCCGCAATCAACGTCCATCGAGCCTGTTTTTCGGGAATAGCGGCCTGTCCATCATCAATGCCCCTGATGGATGGAGGCCCGCATGGCCCCGGTTTCGATACGCCCTGTACCCGTCCGCACGCAGCAGCACTGGACGCTGCTTGCCGTCTGCCTGGCCGCGCTGGCGCTGCCGTTGTCCTTTTCGGCCGGTGCGGTCGCGGTGCCGGCGCTGGCCCGTTCCGCGGCGTCGTCGCCGACCGCGCTGGCGTGGGTGACCAACGCGTTCATGCTCACCTTCGGCAGCCTGCTGCTTGCTGCCGGTGGCCTGGCCGACCGCTACGGCCGTCGGCGGATGTTCCTGCTGGGCACGGTCGGTTTCACCGTCGCTACGACTGCTGTATGCCTGGCCCCGACGCTGCTGTGGCTGGATCTGGCGCGCGGCCTGCAGGGCGTTGCCGCCGCCGCAGCGCTGGCCTCGGGCACTGCGGCGCTGGCGCAGGACTGGCAGGGGCCGGCGCGTGGCCGCGTCTTCGCCCTGCTGGGCACGACGTTCGGTGCGGGGCTGGCGCTTGGGCCGTTGCTGGCGGGCCTGCTGCTGCAGGCACTGGGATGGCGCAGTGTGTTCGCCGCGGGCGGTGTACTGACGCTGGCGGCGTTCGCCGTGGGCGCGCGCGCGTTGTCCGAAAGCCATGGCGAACGCGGCCGGCTGGATGTCGGCGGCATGCTGGGCTTCAGCCTGATGCTGGCGGCGTTGACCCTGGCCCTGTTGTGGCTGGGTGAATTCGGCCTGCATGCCATGCGCGTGCAACTGGCGCTGCTGGCGACGCCTTTGCTGGGCGGGGTATTCGTCTGCATCGAACGGCTGCACCGCTCACCGTTGCTGGACCTCTCGCTGTTCTCGCAACCGGCGTTCCTCGGTGTCCAGCTGCTGCCGGTCGCAACCTGCCTCGGCTACGTGGTGCTGCTGGTGGTACTGCCGCTGCAGTTGCTGGGCGTGCATGCACAGAGCACGACATTGGTCGGGCTGCAGATGCTGGCCTTGTCTGCGCCGATGCTCGTGCTGCCGATGCTGACCGTGCAATGGGCGGAGCGCGTTGGAAGTGCGCGGCTGTGCACGCTGGGCCTGCTGGTCTGTGCCTCTGGCCTGTACCTGTTGTCGCGCCATGCATCGCATCCGTCGCCCTCGCAGTGGGTGCCGTTGCTGATGCTGGTCGGTGCAGGAACGGCCTTGCCATGGGGCCTGATGGATGGGCTGTCGGTCAGTGTGGTGCCGGTACAGCGTGCGGGCATGGCCGCCGGCATCTTCGGAACCGTGCGGGTGGCCGGTGAAGGCATCGCATTGGCCGCAGTCACTGCCTTGCTTGCGCTGCTGATCGGCCACCAGCTGCAGGGAGCATCGCCCGCATCGTTGGCGCGCGCCGGTGCCTATCTGGCCACGGGGGCGCAGGCACAGGCGCAGGCACTGCTTCCGGCGATGAGCGGCGCACAGCTGCAGCAGGCCAGTGCCGAGGCGCTGGCGATACTGCTGCGGGTCCTGGCGCTGCTGACCGCCGCATGCGCTGTGCTGTTGCACCTGCTGCTGCGGCGGCCCAGGTTGGCTGTGATCAGAACCGAGGGCTGAAGGCGCCGGTCACCCCGCGCGGGCAGCAGGGGGGGTGTCGGTTGCCAGCTGGTTTTCCTTTCCTGCGGGGGCTGCGCATTGGCTCGAAGGCCGTTGCTCAGGGCAGGCCATCCGTCGCGCCGCGGATGCTCATCCAGGCGCCGCCGCCGGGGGCGCTGCCGGCGCGGACACGGAAGCCGTGCAGGCCGGCAATGGCGGCCACGATCGACAGGCCCAGGCCGAATCCAGGTCCCTGGCCGGCGCTGCTGCTGCCACGGAAGAAGCGCTGGTAGATCAGCGTGCGGTCCTGCGGTGGGATGCCCGGCCCGTTGTCGATCACATCGATCCTGGGAACACCTTGGTCGTCCACCGCGCGCAGCAGGATGTGGCCCTGCGCCGGCGTGAACTGCAGGGCATTGGACAGCAGGTTGGCCAGCGCTTCGAACAGCAGCTCACGGTCGCCACGCAGCGGGCCGACCTTCGGGTCCACCTGCAGCTCCAGCAACTGCTGCTTCTCTTCGGCCAGTGGCAGGTAGAACTGGTGCAGTTCCTGCAGCAGCTCGGTGACGTCGACCGCGTCGAAGGCCGAACGTCGCTGGTGGCTCTCCAGCTCCGACACCCGAAGCAGCGCGGCGAAGCGCGCCATCAGCATGTCGGTCTCGGCCAGCGCCTTGTCCAGAGGATCGGCATGCGGGTTCTGTTCGTCCAGGCCCACGCGCATGCGGTACAGGTGGGCTCGCAGGCGGGTCAGGGGCGTGCGCAGGTCGTGGGCAATGCTGTCGCACACGCCCTTGACCTCGGTCATCAACTGCTCGATGCGCTCCAGCATGGCGTTGACGATGCTCGACAGCCGGTCGATCTCGTCGCGGCGGCTGGAGACCGGCAGGCGCTGGCCGAGGTCGCCGGCCACGATGCGGCTGGTGGCGGCTTCGATCTGCTGGATCCGTTTCAACGGCCGCCGGCGGAGCAGATGCCAGCCCACCAGGCCGGGAATGACGGTCAGCGACACACCCCACAGCAATGCATCGAGGATGATGCTGTTGACCGCCATGAGCTTGCCGTTCTGGCGCACGAACACCAGCGTCCTGCCATCCCGGGTCACCACGCCGAGCGCGCTGCCACCGTCCTCGTGCGGCCCATCGGCCAGCGTCCAACCCTCGACCGGATGCGAGCTGCCATCCAGCGGCAGTCCCTCGGGGATCGCTGTCAGCGGGCCCGCCATCGGCATGCCGGTCTTGTCGAACAACCCGTAGGTGTACACCTGGTGCAGGTCGAAACGCTGGCTGTCGCGCAACGCTTCGTCCAGTGCCGGACCGTCGAAGCTCATGAACAGGTGCGCGCGCTGCTGCAGGCCCGATTCGGTCAGGTCACTAAGGTAATCCGAGATGCGCCAGTACATCACGCCCAGCAGCAGGCTCGACCACGCCACGAACAGGATGCAGTACAACCCGAGCAGGCGGCTGCTGGACGAGCGCCACTGGTCAGGGTTGCGCATCGAAGACATAGCCGGTTCCACGTACGGTGGTGATGGGTTGCGGGCGGCCGGGCTGCTCGATGCGTCTGCGGACACGGCCGATGTGGACGTCGATCAGGTTGGTGCCGGGATCGAAGTGATAGCCCCAGACTTCCTGGAACAACATGCTGCGGGTGACCACCTGGCCGGCATTGCGGACCAGGAACTCGAGCAGCTTGAACTCCGTCGGCAGCAGGCTGATCTCCTGCCCGCCACGCCGGGCCGAACGGGTCATCAGATCCAGTTCGAGGTCGCCGGCGCGCAGGACATTGTCGGCAGGGCCGGCCTGGCTCTGGCGACGGATCAATACCTCCACGCGGGCGGCCATCTCATCCGAGGCGAACGGCTTGGTCAGGTAATCGTCACCGCCTGCACGCAGGCCACGCACGCGCTCGTCCACGTCCGACAGCGCGCTGATCATCAGTACGGGCGTGACGATACCTTCGCGCCGCAGGGCAGTGACCAGCGCCAGGCCATCGATGCCGGGCAGCATGCGGTCCAGGGTGATCACCGCGTAGTCGCCGGCCCGCGCCAATGCCAGGCCGGCAGTGCCGTCAACGGCAACGTCGACCTCGAAGCCATGGCTGCGCAGTTCGGTTGCGATTTCCTCCGCAGTGACAAGGTCGTCCTCGATGGTGAGTACGCGCGGCATGGGCCATTGTGCAGGTTGGATGGCTGCCATCCTCGCAACCGCGCGCGGTGACTGCAAATGAAAAATGTTTCATGCGCGATTCGCCGGAATCCGCGCACGGGTCTTCTATATTCGGCGCCGAGCGTCTCCCCCCGGCGCACGGAATCCCGGCCACCGATGAACCTCCTGCACACCCCGTTGCCACGCTACGTCCGGCCACTGAGGATGCGCCGGCCGGCGCTGCTTGCACTCGTTCTGCTCAGCCTGTTGTCGGCCTGCGGCAAGGATGCGCCGAAGCCGGCCGGCAGGCTTCATGAGGTGGAAGTGCTGACCCTGCAGGAGAAGCCGTTGGCGATGGAACAGGAGCTGCCTGGGCGGACCATCGCATCGCAGGAGTCGGATGTGCGCCCGCAGGTGGATGGCGTGCTGGTGAAACGCCTGTTCGAAGAGGGCGAATCCGTGCATGCCGGGCAGCCCTTGTTCCAGATCGAGCCGGCCCTGTACCAGGCGGCAGTGAACCAGGCGCAAGCCAACCTGAAGACCGCCGAAGCAGCGGCAGTGACCGCACGCCTGCGCGCGCAGCGGATGCAGGCGCTGGGCGGCGAGCAGCTGGCCGCGCGCCAGGACGTGGATGACGCCATCGCCAGCGGGCAGCAGGCCGCAGCCGCGGTACAGGCGGCACAGGCGAGCCTGGATACCGCGCGCACGCGGCTTGGTTTCGCCACGGTGACCGCGCCGATCGCCGGTCGCATCGGCCGCGCGCTGTTCACACCGGGTGCGCTGGTTACCTCCGGCCAGGCCAACCCGCTGGCGCGGATCCAGCAGGTCGACCCGATGAACGTGGACATCACCCAGTCCAGCAACGAGTACTTGGCCCTGCGCCGCGCGATCGCCGATGGAGGCGTGCAGGCCACCACCGCTGCGGTGCGGCTGCGCCTGTCCGATGGCAGCGCGTATCCGTTGCCCGGCACCCTGGAATTTGCCGATATCGACGTGCAGCAGGAAACCGGCAGCATCACCCTGCGTGCACGTTTTCCCAATCCCGCCGGGCAGCTGCTGCCGGGAATGTATGTGCGGGCGCAGGTGGGGCAGGGCACGCAGCAGCAGGCCCTGCTGGTGCCGCAGTCTGCGGTGGACCGCAGCCCGAAGGGCGAGGCGCAGGTGTGGGTGGTGGATGAGGGGGGCAAGGCGAAGCTGCGCCTGTTCCGCACCGCGCGGGCGATTGGCGACCAGTGGCTGGTGCTGGATGGCATTGCTGCAGGTGAACGGGTGGTCGTGGCCGGCGCACAGGGGCTCTCCGATGGCATGGCGGTGCAGGTGAAGCCCGCGGCGGCAGTCACGCCGGCAGCCGCCGGGAAGGACTGAGCCCATGCTGCCGCGCTTCTTCATCCACCGCCCGGTATTCGCCTGGGTGCTGGCGATCTGCATCATGGCCTTCGGCGCGATCGCCGTCAGCCAGCTGCCGGTCGAACAGTACCCTGATATCGCACCGCCGCAGGTCAACATCACCGCCAACTACACCGGTGCCTCGGCGCAGACGGTGGAAGACAGCGTCACCCAGGTGATCGAGCAGCAGATCAAGGGCATCGATCACCTGCTGTACTTCTCCTCCACCAGTTCGTCATCGGGGCAGGCGCGGATCACGGTCACGTTCGACCAGAGCGCCAATCCGGATATCGCCCAGGTCCAGGTGCAGAACAGCGTCAACCAGGCCATCAACCGGCTGCCGCAGGAAGTGCAGCAGCAGGGCGTGACCGTGGCGAAGTCGCAGGGCGACTCGCTGATGGTGGTATCGCTGTACGACACCAGCCGACGCATGGAACGGGTGGACGTTTCCGACTTCCTGGTCAGCAACGTGCAGGATCCGATCAGCCGCATTCCGGGTGTGGGCGAGATCAATGTGTTCGGCTCGGCGTATGCGATGCGCGTGTGGCTGGACCCGCACAAGCTGCGCGCCTACGACCTGATGCCGGCCGACGTGCGCACGGCCATCCAGGCCCAGAACACCCAGGTCACCGCCGGTGAGCTGGGAGCGTTGCCATCCAGTGCAACGCAGAGCCTGAATGCCACCGTCACGGCCCAGTCGCGCCTGCAGACGCCCGAACAGTTCCGCGCGATCATCCTGCGCACGCTTCCCAGCGGCGCTGCAGTGCACCTGGGCGATGTGGCACGGGTGGAGATCGGTGCCGAGAACTACCAGACCAGCAGCTATCTCAATGGCTATCCGGCGGCGGGTTTCTCGGTCACGCTGGCCTCCGGGGCCAACGCGCTGGCCACCGCGGATGCGGTCCGCGAGGAGATCGAGCGCCTGCGACCAACGTTCCCGCCCGGGCTGCAGGTCGCCTATCCCCGCGACAGCACACCGTTCGTGCGCGTTTCGATCGAGGGTGTCATCCATACCCTCATCGAAGCCATCGTGCTGGTGGTCGTGGTGATGTTCCTGTTCCTGCAGAACCTGCGTGCCACGTTGATCCCCGCGATCACGGTGCCGGTGGTGCTGCTGGGCACGTTCGGCGTGCTGGCGGTCGCCGGATTCACGATCAACACGCTCACCTTGTTTGCGATGGTGCTGGCGATCGGCCTGCTGGTCGACGACGCGATCGTGGTGGTGGAGAACGTGGAGCGCATCATCCACGACGAGCACCTGCCGCCACGCGAGGCCACCGAAAAATCGATGGGCGAGATCACCGGTGCGCTGATCGGCATCACCGTGGTGCTGGGCGCGGTGTTCCTGCCGATGGCCCTGTTCGGTGGCTCCACCGGCATCATCTACCGCCAGTTCTCGATCACCATTGCATCTGCGATGGCGCTGTCGGCGCTGGTCGCGCTGACGCTGACCCCGGCGCTGTGCGCGACCCTGCTCAAGCCATCTTCGGCGCAGAAGCCGCAGGGCCGCTTCTTCAGGGCGTTCAACCGGGGTGTCGAGCGCAGCCAGTTTGCCTATCAGGGAAAGCTCGGTGGCGTGGTCGCCCGGCCGCGGCGCTGGATGGCGTTCTACCTGCTGCTGGTGGTCGCCATGATTGCGCTGTACGCGCGCATGCCCACCGGCTTCCTGCCGGTGGAAGACCAGGGCCAGGTGACCTTCCAGTTCTCCACGCCGGAGGGCACGCCGATGGCGCGTACCGAAGCGCTGGGCGAGCAGATCAGCCGCTACTTCATGGAGCACGAGAAGCAGAACCTGGACGTGGTGTTCGTGGTGGTCGGCCGCAACAATGCCGGCACCGGCCAGAACGCCGGACAGGGCTTCCTCGCACTGAAGCCCTGGGATGAGCGTACCGGCGACAACACCGCTGCGGCGATCATCACGCGTGCCAATGCCTACTTCCGCGGGTTGCCCGATGCCAGGGTCAATGTGCTGGCGCCGCCGGCGGTGCGTGGACTGGGCCAGTCCAGTGGCTTCGAACTGTGGATGCAGGACACCAGCGCCGCCGGGCGCGTGGCCCTGCAGGCGGCGCAGGAACAGGTGGTGCGTGCGGCCGGCGAAGACGATGGGCTCACCTCGGTGCGCCTGAACGGCCTGGGCGACAAGGCCGAACTGCGGCTGGACATCGACCATGCGCAGGCCAGCGCGCTGGGGCTGTCCCAGGCTGACATCAATTCCACCCTGTCCGCGGCCTGGGGCGGCAGCTACATCAACGATTTCCTCGATCGCGGCCGGGTCAAGCGTGTGTACATGCAGGGCGACCAGCCCTACCGCAGCGTGCCCGACGACATCGGCCAGTGGTATGTGCGCGGTGGCAACGGCCAGATGGCTTCGTTCGCCAGCTTCGCCAGCAGCCACTGGGCGCGCGGGCCCCAGCTGCAGCAGCGCTTCAACGGTCTGCCGGCGATGCAGATCCAGGGCAGTGCCGCCGAAGGACACAGCTCGGGCGAGGCGATGCAGCGCATGCAGGCGCTGATTGCGGACCAGCCGGGTTTCGACCTGCAGTGGAGTGGCCTGTCCTACCAGGAGCGGTTGGCCAGCAACCAGACGCTGTGGCTGTACCTGGCCTCGATTGCCTTCATCTTCCTGTGCCTGGCTGCGCTCTATGAAAGCTGGACGGTGCCGGTGGCCGTGGTACTGGTGATTCCCTTGGGCGTGATCGGTACCGTGCTGGCGACCACCGCGGCGGGCTTCGTCAACGACATCTACTTCCAGGTCGGTCTGCTGACCACCATCGGCCTGTCGGCGAAGAATGCGATCCTGATCGTGGAGTTCGCCGAGGCCCGCTATCGCGCGGGCAGTTCAGCGGTGGAGGCCGCGCTGCAGGGCGCACGCCTGCGCCTGCGGCCGATCGTGATGACGTCCTTGGCCTTCGTGGCCGGCGTGATTCCGTTGGCGTTGGCCACCGGTGCCGGTGCGGTCAGCCGTCGCGAGATCGGCATGAGCGTGATCGGCGGCATGGTCTCCGGCACGGTGCTGGCGGTGGTGCTGGTGCCATTGTTCTTCGTGCTGGTGCGCCGCCTGGGCCGGTCACGGCGGCAGGAGTGAGGAGGGGCGCGGCTGTCATCTGGTTGCCGCAGCGCCATCACCCTTTCTTTGCCCAGCTGTCGCTAGCGTAGGTCGTCCCCGTCCCCCACGGAGACCCGCCATGTGGCTGCTCGACCATCTCTGGCCTGGCCGCAGACCCTCACCTCCCCCGGTCGCGGCCGAGCCGCAGGCCGCGCCCCGTCGCCCTTGGCTGAAACGCCCGGTGCGGGCCGGGCGCAGCGGCATGGCGCCCTGGCAGAAGGTCGCCGCACCGCCGCGGCGCACACGCCACTAGGCGGTGCGGTCGGCGGGGTGGTTGACCCCGTCGTTGACCGGGATCATGCCCAGTGCGAACGGGTCGATGCCCTCCAGGCAGGCCACGTTGTAGCCGTACTGGTCCGGGTTGGAGCGACGCCGGTGGTGGGTGTAGATGCCGCACACGCCGCAGAAGTAGTGCTCGGCCACATGCGTGTTGAACTGGTACAGCCGCAGGTGGTCCTGCCCGCGCACCACCTGCAGGCCCGCGCGGGTGACGCTGGCGGCGATGGCGCCACGTCGGCGGCACATCGAGCAGTCACAGCGGCGCGGGTCGACGATGCCATCAGGCAGGTCCAGCAGCAGTTCGACCGTACCGCAGTGGCAGGTGGCGCGGTGCCGGGGTTGGACCGGAACGCCGGCCACGGACGTGATACCCATCGTTTCTCCTGTGTGGTGGAAGGCGGCCGCAGGGGCCGCTGCCGACCCTGCGCCGGCCTGCCTGAACGGGCCGTAGATGCCACGCTGATCCGGCTTGTGGCTAACTATGCGGCTTCAAGACCGCGACAGGATGCCAGTGAACGCCGCAGGACGTTGGATGACAGGAAGTGCCATGGCGCTGGCGGCGCTGTGGGTGACCGGGCTGCTGGCGTACCAGTTGCCGGGGCCGGGCTGGTTGGCCATCGGCGTGGCCGTGCTGTGGCTGCTGGTTGCCCTGTGGGCGTCGTGGCGGATCGCGCGTGGCCGTGGGTCACGCAGGTTGGGCCTGATGTTCGGCGCATCGCTGGCGCTGGCCGTGCTGTGGTGGCTGCTGCTGACCCCGCGCCAGGACCGCGTATGGGCCGACGACGTCGCGCAGCGGCTGCACGTGGTGTCCTTCGATGGCCGCCACGTGGTGCTGGACAACGTGCGTGACTTCAGCTGGCGCACCGAGACCGACTATGACGCGCACTGGGTGCAGCGCGGGTACGACCTGGACCAGCTGCGCTCGGCCGACCTCGTCCTGTCGTACTGGATGGGCCCGGCCATCGCCCACACGCTGATCTCGTTCGGCTTCGAGGATGGCCGCCACGTGGTGTTCTCTCTGGAGATCCGCAAGGAACGCGGTGAATCGTTCTCGGCACTGGGCGGCTTCTTCCGCAAGTTCGAGATGACCCTGGTGGCGTCGGAGGAGACCGACATCATCCGCACCCGCACCAATGCGCGCGGTGAGGATGTCTACCTGTACCGGCTGCATGGCATGGACCGCACGCAGCTGAAGGAACTGTTCGCGGCCTACATCGAACAGGCGCGCGAACTGGATGCGAAGCCGGGCTTCTACAATACGCTGACCAGCAACTGCACGACGATCGTCTTCGACCTGGCCCGCCATATCGCACCGCGCCTGCCGCTGGATTACCGCCTGCTGTTGTCCGGTTACCTGGCCGAGTACGCGCAGGAGGTCGGCGCGCTCACCCCAGGCGTGCCGTACGCCGAGCTGCACGACAAGGGCCGAATCACCCAGCGTGCGCTGGACCTGGGCGATGGCCCGCACTTCTCCACCGTGATCCGCCAGGGCGTGCCCGGCACCGAGCAGGACCCGCAGTAATGACCCGACTCTTCCCAAGCCGCTGGCAGCGCCTGCTGCCGGTGTTGTTCGCCGCCTTCCTGCTGCTGGGCAGCAGCGGTTGCGCGATGGTTACCGTCAAGCAGGTCAAGTCCAGCGATTCGCTGGTCAACAAGCGTGCCGATGTGCTCAACACCGGCAAGCTCAGCCCGGCCGCGCGCGAGACGCTCAGCGCGGCAGGCCTGGACGAGTCGCAGTGCGAAAAGGACTTCCTGGTCTGCCGCAGCACGCTGCTGATGACCGACGATCTCAATGTCGAGCAGCGGTTGTCGGCGCTGTCCGAACTGTGGGTGAAGGCAGCGCTGGCGCTGACCCCGAAGAAGACCGCTGCCGGCGATCCGCCGATGAGCGATGCGGCGCTGGATGCATGGCTGGAAGCGGCGCGCTATGCCTATGCCTACCTGTTCTACAGCGGCCGGTCTCCGTCTGATCGAGCTTTCGAGGACCGGCAGACGCAGGTACGCGACTACTACAACTACGCGGCCGAGAAGGCGGCAGTGGTGCTGTTCGTGCGCGCGCGTGCCGCTGCATTGGCCGGCGAGGACTATACGAAGCCGATTTCGGTCGGCAGCTGGTCGCTGGCCTCCAACTACCAGCAGCTGAACCTGAAGAGCATTCCCGCGCAGCTGGTGCCGGCGGGTACGGTCAGCTTCGTCGGCCTGCGCAGCACCTATCGCCGCGATGGCTTCGGTGCCGAGCTGGTGATGGTGATGGACCCGCCGAAGCTGGTCGCGCCGGTGATCGCAGCCGATGGCCCCAAGGCCGAGGCGCCGCAGGAGGATGAGGACGACGCACGCCGTGGCCGCCGCCATCGCCATGACGACTCGGTGCCTGAGTTCAGCGAGATGTCCTCGATCAACGTCACTGCGCTGCTGCGCTTCGAGGGCAGCAGCCTGGAAGACGTGATGCGCACGCGCCGGGTCGAGCTGGACGCCTATTCGCCGGAAGCCACCGAGCGCATCACCCTGCACGGAGAACAGGTGCCGCTGGCCGGCAACTTCACGGCGGCCTACGGCCTGTGGCTGGCGCAGAGCGGTTTCGCCCGGCAATCTCTGCGCACCCTGTTCGGCATGAGCGAGGGCATCGGCGAACCGCACATCTACCTGATGCAGCCGTGGGACCCGAACCGCCGCATCATCTTCATGCTGCATGGCCTGGCCAGCAGCCCGGAAGCCTGGGTGAACCTGGCCAACGAGATCATGGGCGACCCCGAGCTGCGCCAGCAGTTCCAGGTCTGGCAGGTCTATTACCCGACCAATGCACCGATCGCTCTGAACCGTTACGAGATCGCCAACGCGTTCAACGATACGCTCAAGCACTTCGATCCCAATGGCAGTACGCGTGCATCGAAGGACATGGTCTACATCGGGCACAGCATGGGCGGCGTGCTGGCGCGCCTGCTGGTCAGCGACTCGGGCGACGTGTTGTGGAATGACCTGCTGGCCAACTACGACCTGAAGGGCGAGCGCCTGAAGCGGGTGCAGAACAAGCTGGGTCCGCTGCTGCATTTCAAGGCGCAACCGAATGTGGAGCGCGCGGTCTTCATCGCCGCGCCACACCAGGGCACCGACATCGCCGGCAACAAGGTCGGTCGCCTGATCGGTCGCCTGGTGCGCCTGCCGCTGACCATCCTCGGCAAGTTCGAGGACGTGTTCCTGGCGCTGGCGCAGGCCGAACAGCAGGTCGATGGCACCGCCAAGCCGAAGATCCCCAACAGCATCGACAACCTCAAGGCCAGCGATCCGTTCGTGAAGGCGGCCGCGCAGTTGCCGATCGAGGCGGGCCTGAAGTATCACTCGATCATCGCCCAGCGCAAGCCGGAACTGCCGGTGGAAAAGTCCGATGACGGGCTGGTGCCGTACTGGAGTGCGCACCTGCCAGGCGCGCTGTCGGAGAAGGTGATCATCTCCGGCCACAGCGTGCAGGAGACCCCGCAGGCGGTGTTGGAAGTGCGGCGCATCCTGCATCGGGACATCGATGATGTGGGAGCCGACAGGACACCCTGACCACTGCGTTCGCCGGGCGTGGCCCGGCGGAGTCCGCCCGGTGGCGTTACACCCGTCGCGCGATCACCGTGGCCAACACCGCAAGGCCGAAGGTGATGGCCAGGCACAGCAGGTAGCCGGTGTGCGGGGCGCTTTCCACGAACATTGCGAACAATGCACCGGAGACCGCCAGCGCGGTGGTCACCGACAGGGCCTCGCTCAGCTGCAGTGCCGAGGTGTTGGCACCCTGCTCCTGCGGCGCCGACAACGACAGCGTCAGCACCGACAGGCTTGCGTAGATCATGCCCATGCCGAAGCCGGTCACGGCCCAGCCGAACAGCGACACCGGCAGTGGCACCACGTTGAACAGCACTGCCAGCGTTGCGGCGATGCCGACCGTCATCATCGTCGTGCCGGCGCGCAGCAGCTGCTGGCGTGACCAGCCACGATGCTGGTGGCCCTGCAGCCACGAGCCGGCGAACCAGCCCAGCGCACCGAGACTGAGTACGGCACCGGCCCAGCTGGGCGAAAGGCCACGTTCGCGCTGCAGCAGCAGCGGCAGGTAGGCCTCGCAGGCGAAGAAGGCGGCAGCCGCGATGCCACGCAGCGCGATCACGCTGGGCAGGCCACGGCGCAGGATCAGTGTTCCGGGCGGAAGCAGTCGATGTACGCAGAACAGCAGCGCCAGCATCGCCACGCCGATGCAGAGCAGGGCAGGCAGTCCCTGTTGCTGACCGCCGAAGTACAGCAGCAACGCGGCCAGCGAGGCACCACTGGCCCAGCGCACCACCTTGCCGCGTCCATCGTCGGCGGTGCTGGCGGGGCTGGACTGCATGCGTGCCAGCGCGGGGCGCAGCAGCAGGGCCGCCGGAACCGCCAGCAATGGCACCGCCAGGAACACCCAGCGCCAGCCCAGGTGCTGCACGATCAGGCCGCTCAACGCCGGGCCGACCATCGATGGCACCACCCAACCGGCCGAGAAGGCGGCGAATACCTTCGGCCGCAGGTGCTCCGGGTAGCTGCGGCCGACCATCACGTACAGCGAGACCGAGATCGCGCCCGCACCCAGGCCCTGCAGCAGGCGTCCTGCCACCAGCATGCCCATGCGCATGGCGAAGCCGGCCAGCAGCAGGCCCAGCACGAAGCAGGCCAACCCGTACCAGAGCGGCCGTGCCGGTCCATGGCGGTCGGCCCAGCGCCCGGCCAGGGTCATGCCGATCACGCTGGTGGCCAGGGTACCGCCGAAGGCCAGTGCGTACAGGCGCAGGCCGCCCAGTGCCACGGCCACGGTCGGCATGGCGGCCGCCACCGCCAAGGCCTCGAAGGCGTGCAGCGCGACCAGCGCGACCATGCCGATGGTGGTGGCGCGGTAGCGCGCGGACAGGATCGAAGTGTCGGCCGGTGAACTGGCGTTGGCGGGGGAGAGCATGGGGGTCATACGGGTCAGATGCCGGCCGCGCTTGTCAACAGGCGGCGAAGATAGCAGCATGACACCTCAACTGCAGTTGAGGTCAAGCAATGGTGTCCCAGGAACTGAGCGTTGGCGAAGTCTCCCAGCGCAGTGGCGTGGCAGTTTCGGCGCTGCACTTCTACGAGCGCAAGGGGCTGATCAGCAGCCTGCGTACTTCGGGCAACCAGCGCCGCTACAGCCGCGACGTGCTGCGTCGGCTGGCGGTGATCCGCGTAGCGCAGCGCGTGGGCATGCCGTTGGAAGCGGTCGGCCGTGCCTTCGAGAGCCTGCCCGACGGCCGCGCACCGACCAAGGCGGATTGGGCCAGGTTGTCCGCGCGCTGGCGCACCGAGCTGGAGGAGCGCATCCACATGCTGCAGCTGCTGCGCGATGAGCTGACCGGCTGTATCGGCTGCGGCTGCCTGTCGCTGCAGCGCTGCCGCCTGGCCAATCCCGAAGACATCCTGGGCGAACGCGGCGACGGCCCGATGCGCTGGGAGTGACCGGGAAAAAGGGGACGCGCTCCCGGTAGCGCCGGGCCATGCCCGGCGGACGAAAACGACTTAATCCCCTCCGTCCCCTTTTTCTTACCAGACCGTGATCGTCTCGCCGCTCTGGATGCCTTCCACCGCGCGCTGGTAGCCCAGCGCCGCGCGCTGCGCACTCACGGCTTCGAAGCCCGGGAAGTAGGGGCCGTAGGCCGCCATCGATTCGATCAGCACGTTCGGGCTGACCACATTGATGCGCAGGCCACGGGGCAGCAGCTCCAGCGCCGCCGCACGCACGAAGCCTTCCAGTGCGGTGTTCACGGCGGTGGCGTTGACGCCGTCGCGGATCGGCTGCGCGCTGATGATGCCGCTGGTCAGGGTGATCGAACCGCCTGCATTGAGGTGATGCTGCGCGGCCAGCGCCAACCGCACCTGCCCCAGCAGCTTGTCCTGCAGGCCGAGGTTGAACTGCGCCGGCGTCATCGCCTGCAGCGGGCCGAAGTGCACCGAGCCGGTGGTGGAAATGACTGCATCGACCTGGCCGGTGCGTGCGAACAGCTCGGCAACGCTGGCATCGTCGGTCAGGTCCACGCGCAGCTCACCGCTGCGGCGGCCGGCGGCCAGGATCTCGTGCTGCTGTCCCAGCTGGCGGGCAACTGCCTGGCCAAGGGTGCCGCTGGCACCGACGAGGAGAATCTTCATGGTCGTTCCTTGCGAGGAGATGGTCGCAGTCTGCGCCCTCACAAAGGGGTTAGGTAAGGGGCGTATGCTTCGCTGATTCCTAACTCTGGATTAGTAATGGATACGTTGCGCTGCATGCAGGCCTTTGTTGCCGTGGCCGAGCGCGGAAGCTTCACCGGTGCTGCCGAACACCTGCAGGTGTCGGCGGTGATGGTCGGCAAGTACATCCAGCAGCTGGAGGCGCATCTGGGCACCGCTCTGCTGCAGCGGAACACCCGCCGCCAACGCCTGACCGAAGCTGGCGAGGCCTACCTGGCCGGTTGCCGGCAGGTGCTGGAGCAGGTGCAGCAGGCCGAGGCGGATGTGGCCGGCCTGCAGGTACAGCCGCGTGGCCTGCTGCGGGTCAGCGCGCCAACCAGCTGGGGTTCCTGCGTGCTGGCTCCACAGCTGGCCACGCTGTTGCGCGCGCAGCCGCAGTTGAACATCGAGCTGGACCTGAGCAACCGCCGCGTGGACCTGATCGAGGAGGGCTTCGACGTGGCGATCCGGGTCGGGCCGCTGCCATCGCAGGAAGTGGTGGCGCGGCCGCTGCCGCCGTACGCGATGAGCCTGTGCGCGGCGCCTGCATACCTGCGCCGGCGCGGCACGCCGCGCACACCCGCCGATCTGGAAGGGCATGATTGCCTGAGTCATCTGGCCTGGCGAGGTGGCCACGGCTGGCAGTTGGCCAACGGTGAACAGGTGGACTGGGAAGCGCGCCTGACCTGCAATGATGGTTTCGCGTTGCGCGAAGCCGCGGTGGCCGGAGCAGGGTTGGTGCTGCAACCGACCGCGTTGCTGGCGGGCGAGATCGCAGCAGGGCGGTTGAAGCCGCTGCTGCGTGACTACCTGCCCGAACCGCGGCCGATGCACCTGATCTACCTGCCCGACCGCAGGCCGCGCCCGCGGTTGCAGTGTTTCGTGGATTTCGTCATGACCACTTTTGGGCAATGAGCATCCACGCATGGCGTGGATCTACTAAAGAGCGCGCGTGTTCCATCAGTAGATCCACGCCATGCGTGGATGAAAGTGGGTGCCGACCGTTGGTCGGCACTCCTGTTTCAATCATTCGCCGCAGACAATTCCTGTCCACGCACCTGCGCGGCGCGCAGCGCCGTGTCCACCAACGCCTCGAAGCCCCCAGCCTGGAAGCTCTCGATCGCGGCCTGGGTGGTTCCGTTCGGCGAGGTCACGCGGCGGCGAAGCTCGGCCGGGCTCTCACCGGCTTCATCAAGCATGCGCGAGGCACCCAGCAGGGTCTGCACCACCAGCGTGCGCGCGGCGTCGGCCGGCAGGCCCTGGGCAATGCCCGCCGCTTCCATCGCTTCGGCCAGCAGGAACACATAGGCCGGGCCACTGCCGGATACGGCAGTCACTGAATCCATCAGCGTCTCGCTGTCGATCCACACGGTGCGGCCTGCGCTGGCCAGAACCTTCTCGGCCTGTGCGTGCTGCTGCGCATCCACCGAAGGTGTGGCGAACAGGCCGGTCACACCTGCGCCGAGCAGGGCAGGGGTGTTCGGCATCGCGCGCACCATCGGCAGATTGCCGCCCAGCCAGCGCTCCAGCTGCGTGCTGGTGATACCCGCGGCAATCGACAGCACCAGCGGCCGGTTCGCCTGTGCCAGCGCCTGCAGCGACTGGCAGACCTCGCGCAGCACCTGCGGCTTCACCGCCAGCAGCCAGGTGCTGCCCTGCGCAGCGGCATCAATCGCGTTGTCATGCACCTGCACACCGAAGTCGGCGGCCAGCGCCTGGCGCAGTTCGGCCACCGGTTCGGCGACGTGGATGTGCGCGGCGGGTGTGCCTTGGCGGATCAGGCCGGCGATCAGGCTGCGCGCCATGTTGCCGCCGCCGATGAAGGTGATGGAATCAGCTGCCATGGAAGTCTCCTTGGAAAATCAGGCCGGGCGCGGGCGCGCGCCGAACAGAGCGGTGCCGATGCGCACCAGGGTGGCGCCCTCGGCGATGGCTTCGGCGTAGTCGCTGCTCATGCCCATCGACAGCGTGTCGACCTGCGCGTGCTGGGCGGCCAGCGACTGGAAAAGTGTGCGCATGCGCACGAACGCATCCCGACGGCGCTCGGCCTCGGGCCACGGCGCGGGAATCGCCATCAGGCCACGCAGGCGCAGGGTAGGCTCGGCGGCAATCGCAGCGGCCAGTGCGTCCACTTCTTCCGGAGCACAGCCGTGCTTGCTGGATTCATCGTCGATGTTGACCTGGATCAGCACATTCAGCGGGCTGCGTGCGGTCGGGCGATGGCGCGCCAGCGCCGTCACCAGCTTGGGCCGGTCCACGCTCTGCACCCAGTCGAAGTGGGTGGCCACGGCCTCGGCCTTGTTCGACTGCAGGTGGCCGATCAGGTGCCACTCCAGCGCCAGATGCTGCAGCGCCTGCATCTTGGCCAGCGCTTCCTGCACATAGTTCTCGCCGAAGGCATGCTGGCCCTGTGCGGCCAGCGCGGCCACGGCCTCGGCCGGCTGGGTCTTGGACACCGCCAGCAGGCGTGGGTCGGGCCTGCCAGCGGCCTCGGCGGCGGCATGCAGGTTGCTCAGGATCTGGGGCAGGGGAGTGGCCACGTAACGCGTTCCGTTGAATCAGGAGGCTATACTGCCGCCCGGGGAAAGATCCTTCCAGTCGAAGCCGTTATTGGGGAGTAGCCGCTCATGGATATCGCCGAACTGCTGGCGTTTTCCGTAAAGAACAAAGCGTCCGACCTGCACCTGTCCGCAGGCCTGCCGCCGATGATCCGCGTGGACGGCGACGTTCGCCGGATCAACATTCCAGCCCTGGACCACAAGCAGGTCCATGCGCTGGTGTACGACATCATGTCCGACAAGCAGCGCCGCGATTACGAGGAATTCCTCGAAGTGGACTTCTCCTTCGAGATTCCATCGCTGGCGCGCTTCCGAGTGAACGCGTTCAACCAGAACCGCGGCGCTGGTGCGGTGTTCCGTACCATTCCGTCCGAAGTGCTCACCCTCGAGGACCTGGCCTGCCCGCCGTTGTTCCGCGAGGTGATCCAGCAGCCGCAGGGCCTGATCCTGGTGACCGGCCCGACCGGCTCGGGCAAGTCGACCACGCTGGCGGCGATGATCGACTACATCAACAAGAACGAATACGGCCACATCCTCACCGTCGAGGACCCCATCGAATTCGTGCACACCTCGCAGAAGTGCCTGATCAACCAGCGCGAAGTGCACCGCGACACGCACGGCTTCAATGAAGCGCTGCGCTCGGCGCTGCGTGAAGACCCGGACATCATCCTGGTCGGCGAACTTCGTGACCTGGAAACCATCCGCCTGGCACTGACCGCCGCGGAAACCGGCCACCTGGTGTTCGGCACCCTGCACACCAGTTCGGCGGCGAAGACCATCGACCGCATCATCGACGTGTTCCCCGCCGGCGAAAAGCCGATGGTGCGCTCGATGCTGTCCGAGTCGCTGCGTGCGGTGATCTCGCAGGCGCTGCTGAAGAAGGTTGGCGGCGGTCGCACCGCAGCGTGGGAAATCATGGTCGGCACCCCGGCCATCCGAAACCTGATCCGCGAGGACAAGGTGGCGCAGATGTATTCGGCCATCCAGACCGGCCAGCAGTACGGCATGATGACCCTGGACCAGCACCTGCAGGACCTGGTCAAGCGCAGCCTGATCACACGAAACCAGGCCCGCGAGTACGCCAAGGACAAGCGCCTGTTCGAGTAAGGCGGGGCAGCGACGGGCGGCGCGCGCAATGGCGCGGCCGCTCCGTGTTGTTTCCTCCATCGACCGTTACCTGGTAAACCGCTTTCCGGGAGCCTGCCGTGAACACCACCGCGACCACCATCGATTTCACTTCGTTCCTCAAGCTGATGGCGCACCAGCGCGCCTCGGACCTGTTCATCACTGCTGGCATGCCGCCGGCGATGAAGGTCAACGGCAAGATCTCGCCGATCACGCAGACCCCGCTGACGCCCCAGCAGAGCCGCGACCTGGTTCTCAACGTGATGACCCCGGCACAGCGCGAGGAATTCGAGAAGACCCACGAATGCAACTTCGCCATCGGCCTGTCCGGTGTCGGCCGCTTCCGTGTCAGCTGCTTCTACCAGCGCAACCAGGTCGGCATGGTGCTGCGTCGCATCGAGACGCGCATTCCGACCGTGGAAGAACTGAGCCTGCCGCCGATCATCAAGACGCTGGCGATGACCAAGCGCGGCATCATCCTGTTCGTCGGTGCCACCGGTACCGGTAAATCGACTTCGCTGGCGGCGATGATCGGCTACCGCAACCAGAACTCGACCGGCCACATCATCACCATCGAAGACCCGATCGAGTTCGTGCACAAGCACGAGGGCTGCATCATCACCCAGCGTGAGGTCGGCATCGATACCGATAGCTGGGAAGCCGCGCTGAAGAACACCCTGCGCCAGGCGCCGGACGTGATCATGATCGGTGAGGTGCGAACCCGCGAAGGCATGGACCACGCCATCGCGTTCGCCGAAACCGGCCACCTGGTGCTGTGCACCCTGCATGCCAACAACGCCAACCAGGCGATGGACCGCATCGTCAACTTCTTCCCGGAAGACCGCCGCAACCAGCTGCTGATGGACCTGTCGTTGAACCTCAAGGGCGTGGTCGCGCAGCAGCTGGTGCCGTCGCCCGATGGCCGTTCGCGCAAGGTCGCCATGGAGATCCTGCTGGGCACGCCGCTGGTGCAGGACTACATCCGCGATGGCGAGATCCACAAGCTGAAGGAAGTGATGAAGGACTCGGTCCAGCTGGGCATGAAGACCTTCGACCAGAGCCTGTTCGAGCTGTACCAGGCCGGTGAGATCAGCTACGAGGACGCGCTGCGCTATGCTGACTCGCAGAACGAAGTGCGCCTGCGCATCAAGCTCAGCCAGGGCGGCGACGCACGTACCCTGTCGCAGGGGCTGGATGGCGTGGAGATCTCCGAGATCCGGTGACCCGGCCGGCAACGGTCGTGACTGGATTGATGAATTCCGGTCATGACCGACTGCCATGCAGTCGGTTCAATCCATTGCCCATGCAGGCGTATCGTCAGCGCTCCCCCTCTGGAGCACGACGATGCAGACACGTGAACTCGGCCGCAGTGGCCTGAAGGTTTCCGCCCTGGGCCTGGGCTGCATGGGCCTGACCCATGCCTATGGCCAGCCGGTCGAGCGCAGCCAGGGCATCGCCCTGCTGCACGCTGCCGTTGAACGCGGCGTGACCTTCTTCGACACCGCCGAAGTGTACGGCCCGTACACCAATGAAGACCTGCTCGGCGAGGCCCTTGCGCCTTACCGCGACAAGCTGGTGATCGCCACCAAGTTCGGCTTCAAGGATGCGCGCACCGATACCGGCCTGGACAGCCGCCCCGAGAACATCCGCGCCGTGGCCGAAGCCAGTCTCAAGCGCCTGCGCACCGACCATATCGACCTGTTCTACCAGCACCGTGTCGACCCGAACGTGCCGATCGAGGACGTGGCCGGCACCGTGCGCGACCTGATCGCCGAAGGTAAGGTCGGCCACTTCGGCCTGTCCGAGGCCAGTGCCGCCACCGTGCGTCGCGCGCACGCGGTACAACCGGTCGCGGCCGTGCAGAGCGAGTACTCGCTGTGGTGGCGTGAACCGGAGCGCGAACTGCTGCCGGCCCTGCAGGAACTGGGCATCGGCTTCGTGCCGTTCAGTCCGCTGGGCCGTGGCTTCCTGACCGGTGCGATCAATGCCGATACCACCTTCGACGCCAACGACTTCCGCAACAGCGTGCCGCGGTTCGAGGTGGAAGCACGCCGCGCCAACCAGGTGCTGGTGGATCGCATCAGCGCGATTGCCGCAGCACGCGGTGCGACCCCTGCGCAGGTGGCACTGGCCTGGCTGCTCGCACAGGCGCCGTGGATCGTGCCGATCCCGGGCACTACCAAGGTTCACCGCCTGGAAGAAAACCTGGGCGCGGCCGACCTGCAGTTGGCGCCGGAGGAACTGCAGCGCATCGCGCAGGCGCTGGATGAAGTGTCGATCGTCGGCGAGCGCTACAACGCACAGCGTGCGGCGCAAGCCAAGGGCTGACCACCGGGCCATCCTGCCGCTGGTGGGGGCGGTCTGTGGTGGGTGCGGACCGTTGGTCCGCGCTCCCTGGTCCGCCCTCCCCAGCTCAGCCCTTCATGGGCCCGCGCAGCGCATCAAGCACCGTGCGCATCGCCACAGTGACATGCCGGCGCGACGGGTAGTACGCGTAGTAGCCATCGAAGTGCGGGCACCAGTCGTCCAGCACCGACTGCAGCCGGCCATCGTCCAGCATCGGCTGTACCTGGTCTTCCGGCAGCCACGCCAGCCCGCTGCCGGCCAGCGCGGCGGCGCGGGTCATGCCCATGCTGTTGAAGATCCACTGACCGCCCACGCGTACGCTCAGTTCGTTGCCGTCCTGGCCGAAATCCCACGGCATCAGCCCGCCATGCGTGGGCAGGCGCAGGGTGACGCAGTTGTGGTTGGCCAGTTCCTCCGGATGCCGTGGCACCACATGCTGGCGGAAGTAGTTGGGGGCACCCACCACGCGCATGCGCAGCGGCGGGCTGATCGGCACGGCGACCATGTCGCGCGCCAGCCGCTCGCCGAGGCGGATGCCGATGTCGTAGCGCTCAGCCACGATGTCGGCCAGCCCGTAGTCGGCAGCCAGTTCCACCTTCAGGTCCGGATACTGCTGCAGCAGCGGCGCCAACCTCGGCCAGGCGATGTACTCGGCGGCGTGGCCGGTGGCATTGATGCGGATGGTGCCGGCGGGGCGTTCACGGTATTCGGCCAGCGCGGCCAGCCCATCCTCGATCTCGGCCAGGCGCGGGGCGAGCGTTTCCAGCAGGTGGGCGCCGGCTTCGGTGGTGGACACGCTGCGGGTGGTGCGGGTCAGCAGGCGCACGCCAAGGCGCTGCTCCAGGCCGCGCATGGCGTGGCTGAGCGCGGACTGGGAGACGCCCAGCTGGGCGGCGGCCCTGGTGAAGCTACCCTCGCGGGCAACGTGGACGAAGGCCTGCAGGTCGTTGAGGTTTTCACGGGGCATGTGGGAATGATACGGCCGGGCTGCGCCCGGCACCCGCCGAATCAACGTCAACGGCAACGTCAAAAGCTGGCTTCCTGTGGGAGGCGGGGTGGCTCAGGTTGCGGGGGACGGCGCAAGTACGTCCATGTAGCCTCGGTCGCGCCATCCATGGCGCTCACGCCCCCGCAACCTGAGCCACCCCGCCTTCGACAGTTTCCCGCGAGCTGTTGGAACGGCTCCGATCCCATTCTGTGTGGACGAGTGGGTGTGTCGATTTCTGCGTCTGTGGTTCGTCGAATGAATGACTTCAACGGGAGCTGCACATGAGCACTGACACCAAGCCGAAAGGCCCGGCCTCGTACTTCCCCTCCATCGAGAAGACCTACGGGCAGCCGGTGGCGCACTGGTTCGGGCTGCTGGCCGGGAAGAAGGGCCTGAAACACATGGAACTGGTCAGCTTCCTGAAAAGTGAGCATGGGCTGGGCCATGGCCATGCCAACGCGCTGGTGGCGCACCACCTGGCCGGCAAGGGGTGACCGGCGGCCGGCGGAGGGCAGGGCAGGGCGCATTCAGCTGAACGATTTCATCTGCAACTGTCATGCGGATCGTGTCTAATAGCGCTCCCCACCTGCTGTTCCCCCACCTGTATGTCCCTTCCCTCCCATGGCCCCGCGCCGTGCGACGACGCTGACGGCCACCTGGTCACTGCCGGTCCGTTGACCCCGCCGCCCGACAGCGCTGGTACCACCGCCGACGAAAAAGCGCTGCGCCACTCGATCGCCGAGGATGTGCAGGGCATGGTGCTGGCCACGATGGTGGCCTCGCTGGGTCTGGCCATCTTCGCCAAGAGCGGGCTGATGATCGGCGGCATGGCCGGCCTGGCCTTCCTGCTGCATTACGCGCTGGACTGGAACTTCGGCGTGGTGTTCGTGCTGGTCAACCTGCCGTTCTACTGGGTGGCGCTGCGGCGCATGGGCTGGGAATTCACACTGAAGACCTTTGCCGCGGTCACCGCCTGTGGCGTGCTGACCGATCTGTTGCCACGCTGGATCGACTTCTCGCACATCCACCCGCTGTATTCGGCGATCGTCGGTGGCGCGTTGTCGGGCCTGGGCATCCTGTTCTTCATCCGCCACCGTGCCAGCCTGGGTGGCATCGGCATCCTGGCGGTGTACCTGCAGCGCACCCGCGGCTGGAGCGCGGGCAAGGTGCAGATGTCCTACGACGCCTGCCTGATGGTGGCCGCGTTCTTCGTGCTGTCGCCGTCGAAGGTGCTGTACTCGGCCATCGGCGCGGTGGTGCTCAGCCTGGTGCTGATGTTCAACCACCGCCCCGGCCGTTACATGGGGGTGTGATCGCGTTCTCCGCGTTCGCCGGGAACGTGTAGATCACCCGCAGCATGCAGTAGAGCCACGCCATGCGTGGCTGGCACGAGCGCCGATCAACCGCCGGCGGTCTGCAACCACGGCGGCGACAGCTTCAGTAGCCGCGCATGCACCGGGCAATCCTCGGCGTGCGCCCCCGGCAGGTAGCCCAGGCTCATCAGGAACTCGCCGGTGATTTCGCCGCCGGTGAAGCGGAACGTCTTCTTGAACAGCTTCACCCAGTCGGCCTTGCTGCGCGGGTGGTGCGCATCCAGCCACGCCGCGAAGCTGCCGTGGCTGGCCCGCAGCTGCTGGATCACCTGCGCGTTGTGGATCGCCGCCAGCACCTTCAGCCGGTTGCGGATGATGCCTGCGTCCGACAGCAGGCGCTCGATGTCCTGCTCGGCGTACGCCGCCACACGGTCCACATCGAAGCCGTCATAGGCTGCGCGGAAGCCCTCGCGCTTCTTCAGGATCGTTTCCCAACTCAGGCCGGCCTGGTTGATCTCCAGCACCAGCCGCTCGAACAGCTCGCGCTCGTCACGCTGCGGGAAGCCGTATTCGTTGGCGTGGTAGTAGTCATGCACCGGATGGCCCGGGGCGATGAGGCAGTAACCGCTCATGGGGAAGACTCGTTGGATTCGGGTTCGGGATCGATGGCCACCGCAGGGCGCCCGCCGATGGACAGCATCGGCCAGCGCGGCGGTTCGAGCGTGAGTTCGCCATCACGCAGGGCCTGGTTGATGGCTTCGGCCTGGCCGCTGACGGTGCCGAACAGCGAACCGGCCCGGCGCCACTGGGCATCCCTGCTTCGCGCGTACAGCACGCAGTCCGGTCCACGGTGGGTGTACAGCTCACACAGCAGCACTTCGCCGCTACCATCGCCGTCCAGGTCGCTATGGACGATCAGGCAGTCGCGCTCGCCCTGGGCGCAGGATTCGCCATTGATCGCGCGCGTGGCCAGTGCCTGCCACCAATCGTCCGGTGGCGAGCTGGATCCCTTGGCCAGCTTCAGCGCGCGCTGCAGGGCGGCGACGTCCTGCGGCCCCTTGTCGAGGCGATGGCCGTCGTCCCAGCGTGAGGTACGTGCCAGCGCTGCAGCGATCACCTGCGGCGCGTTGGCATCGGCGGTGATGGCCGGGTCACGCTGCAACTCGCGCAGCGCCTGCACGCCACGCCGCCCGAGATCGAAGCGCAGCACGTTGACGTCACTGCTGGTGATCGCTGGCGGGTCCGCACGCAGGCGCGCCAGCTGGCTGGACAGGGTAAGCCGAATAGGATCCAGCACGGGCGAATTGCCCAGCAATGCCAGTGCCAGCACCGCCCAGCACATCCAGCGGTTGACCGGCTCCAGCATCTGCAACCAGCGCCCCTGTCGGCGCAGTACCGCCAGGGCATAGCCCACGGCATAGCCGGCCATGGCCAAAGCGACGAGTACCGCCCAGAACCGGTCCAAGGTCCAGCCGTACTGCGCCACGCGCAGGCCCAATGCATACAGCGCCAGCGCGGCGTAAACCGGCAGCGTCAGCAGGCTGGCCTCGACCAGCCTGCGCAGCACGAGAGGGTAGGGTGCACCGTCGTCCCCCTGCTGATAGACCGCATTGGTGAACGTCACCAGCAGCAGCGACACCACCGCCAGCAGGCTGGCGGCGGAACGGGTCTTCCACAGCGGTTCCAGCCCGGTAAGCGGCAGGCTCAGCACGAACAATACGGCGATGAACGAGAGCAGTGGCAACAGTCCACGGCAGATCGCGAACAGCACCTGGCGGGTGATCTGGATCGCGCGGTGCTGGGTGCGCCCGATCAGTACGCCGAACCCGGCCAGGCTGCCGGTGGCCAGTGCGATGAACGCGTCCTGCCGGAACAGATCGCGGAAGACGGTCACGTCGAGCAGCTGGAACAGCGCCGACCACAGCCACAACAGCAGCCAGGTCAGCCCGGTGAACAGTGCCGCCAGGGCCAGGGTCAAACCATTCTGCCAGGCGCGCTCGAACAGCTCGGGGTAGCTGGCACGCCAGTGCCCGTGCTGCAGCTGGAACTGCCACCAGGGCAGGACCACGAACACAGCAACGGCAATGCCCAGGGTCAATGGAAGCTGCAACGCGCCCGATTCCAGTGCGGTCTCGCCAGTGAGGTTCCAGCCGACCCAGCCGGCCAGCGCCAGCACCACCGTCGAGCCGAGCACGGCCTGCAGCCACAGGCGGCGCTGGCCCAGCTCCACCAGGCTCAGCGCCACCGCGCTGGGAATGGCCAGCACCCAGGCGTACCAGCAGTAGCGCCAGCCGATATCGCGGAACGGCCACGCATCGGACAGTTCCTGCGCGGCAAACAGCATCAGACCCTGCAGCAGGGCAATCAGGACGATGGCGCTGCGTGCCGGCAGGGTCAGGGGCGTTGAAGACTGCATCGATGACCTTCCATGGCAAAGCACCATCCTAGCCCATCGCTGTTCGACGCCATCGCGCGACCATCCCGCCCCCAGCAGGTAGAATAGGACCATGCCTGTAACGCCGACCTCCCTTGCCGATCACCTGCTCGTCGCGCTGCCGTCGCTGCTCGACGCGACCTTCGCCCGCAGCGTCGCGCTGATCTGCCAGCACGACGAGAACGGAGCGATGGGCGTGCTGGTCAACCAGCCTTCCGAGTACACGCTGGGTGAAGTGCTTGCACAGATGGACATCACCACCGGTGATGGCGACCTGCAGGCGCGCATGGTGCTCAACGGCGGTCCGGTGCATCCCGAGCGCGGCTTCGTCATCCATGACGACGCGCGGGCGTGGGATTCCAGCCTGACCGTGGGCGACGGCCTGTACCTGACCACCTCGCGCGACATCCTCGAAGCGATGGCGCGCGGCGAAGGTCCGGCCAATGCCGTGGTCACCCTCGGCTGTGCCGGTTGGGGCGCAGGGCAGCTGGAAAGCGAGCTGTCCGAGAACAGCTGGCTGACCGTGCCGGCCGATGCCGAGCTGGTGTTCCAGCTGCCGCTGGAGCAGCGCTGGCAGGGCGCGGCCTCACGCATCGGCGTGGACCTGTTCCGGCTGACCGACTACAGCGGCCATGTCTGAGCCCATCACGCCCGCGTCGGATGCTGCTGCCCCGGCGATCCGCCGTGACGGCACCGTTCTGGGCTTCGATGTCGGCTCGCGACGGATCGGCGTGGCCATCGGCAGTGCGTTCGCGGCGCATGCGCGCGCGGTGGCCGTGGTCGATGTGCACGGCAACGGCCCGGACTGGACCGCGATCGAACGCCTGCTCAAGGAATGGAAGCCCGACGGCCTGGTGGTCGGCGACCCGCTGACCCTGGACGGCCAGGACCAGCCCAACCGCAAGCGCGCGCAGGGCTTCGCCCGCCAGCTGCGGGAACGCTTCAAGCTGCCGGTGGTGATGATCGACGAACGTTCCAGCTCGGTCGAGGCCGCCCGCCGCTTCGCCGTCGAGCGCGCCGAAGGGCGCAAGCGTCGTCGCGACGCGGCCGCCCTCGATGCCGTGGCCGCGGCGGTGATCATCGACCGCTGGCTGTCGTCGCCGGACGACGCCACCCCCATTCCCTGACTGCCCGACACCGCCATGACTGCCCAGCAAATCGATGCCTCCGGACGCCTGCGCCACCTGCTGACCCTGGAGGGCCTGCCGCGCGAAACCCTGTTGCAGCTGCTCGACCGGGCAGGGCAGATCCGCGATGCCGCGGTCGGCCGCGTCGGCAACAAGCGCCATGTGCTGGCCGGTTCGGCGGTGTGCACGCTGTTCTTCGAACCGTCCACGCGCACCCGCAGTTCGTTCCAGCTGGCCGCGCAGCGGCTGGGGGCGGACGTGCTGAATTTCGACGCCTCGACCTCCTCCACCCGCAAGGGCGAGACCGCCTGCGACACGCTGCGCAATCTGGAAGCGATGGGCGTGCGCGGCTTTGTAGTGCGCCACCCCGATGACGGTGCCGTGGCCGCGCTGGCCGATGCGGCAGGCGAGGGCACCGCGCTGATCAATGCGGGTGACGGCCGCAGTTCGCACCCGACCCAGGGCCTGCTGGACATGCTGACCCTGCGCCAGGCCAAGGGCCCGGATTTCTCGAAGCTGAAAGTCGTGATCGTCGGCGACGTGAAGCACTCGCGCGTGGCCCGCACCGACCTGCACGCGCTGCGCACGCTGGGGGTGGGCGAGATCCGGGTCTGCGGCCCGCAGTCGCTGCTGCCGGATGACGAGACGCTGAAGGGCTGCGTGGTCGGCGATGATTTCGACGCGATGCTGGAAGGCGTCGACGCGCTGATGATGCTGCGACTGCAGCGCGAACGCATGGAAGAAGGCCTGGTGCCGTCACTTGAGCAGTACCACGCCCAGTACGGACTGACCAACGAACGCCTGGCCCGTGCCGGCAAGGATGCCGCGGTGCTGCACCCGGGCCCGATCAACCGCGGCGTGGAAGTGACCGACGAGGTGGCCGACGGCCCGCAGTCGTGGGTACTGCGCCAGGTCGCCAACGGCGTCGCCGTGCGCATGGCCGTGCTGGAAACCCTGCTGGGCTGATCTGCCCTGGTGGGTGCCGACCGTTGGTCGGCACGGTTGATCTGTCCTTATCCGATCCGGTGTGTGCCGACCGTTGGTCGGCATGGTTGATCTGACCTTATCCGATCCGGTGGGTGCCGACCGTTGGTCGGCACTGAACCGTCAGTGCGGTGAAGTGCGGGCCTAGCCATTGAATGGTTCCGGGCCTACCTGTACTGACGTGATTGCCCGATAGAACCGGAGTAGCGGCAGGCGCACGCTTGGGCCCATGAGCCGCGCACGCCTACGCCTTGGCCGCCATTCCCGGATCGGACAATCCTACATCCTGACCACCGTCATCCAGGAGCGTCGACGCTACTTCGATGATGCCACTGCGGCACAGGAGGTGATGGATGTGTTCCGTCGCATTGATGCTGAGGGCCTGACTCACTCACTTGCCTATGTGGTCATGCCGGACCACATCCATTGGCTTGTGGAGATCCGTGCGTTCTCGCTGGACTACATCATGCAACGCTTCAAATCGAGCAGTGCATTGCGGATCAACCGCATGCTGGGTAGGACAGGACCATTCTGGCAATCGAGCTATCACGATCACGCCATTCGTTCTGAAGAATCACTGTTTCGCCATGCGATGTACATCGTCGCCAACCCGGTCAGGGCGAACTTGGCGAGCTGCGTGGGAGAGTATCCGTATGCCTGGTGCCGATGGGAGATCGATGAGAGGTACCAGGCAATGGATTACCCCGAAGCGGAGAGGTAGTGCCGACCAACGGTCGGCACCCACCCATACCCAAGCCGACCAACGGCCTGCACCCACCAATACCCAAGCCGACCAACGGTAGGCATCCACCAACAGGTGTTTCCCAGCAGAAGCTGCGGTTCACCGCTTCTGCGCGAACAGCCAATCCCACATTGCCGGGTCGGCGTAGGTGGCGTCCCAGGCGTTGTGGTTGCCGTCGGGGTACTCGGTATAGCGCACGTCGCGCGCATTGGTGGCCAGGAAGGCGCTGTGCAGCCGGCGGTCGTCGTCCGGCGGCACCACGTCATCCAGTGCGCCGTGGAAGATCCAGATCGGCGTGTGCTGCAAGCGCTGCGCGATGACCGCATACGGATCGGTTTCCTGGGCGACCTGCTCGACGAACAGGGTCGGGCGTACCGCACGCGGGGCGAGCACCGCGCCGCACACGGGGACGATCGCGGCAAAGCGGCGTGGGTCGTCCAATGCGATGTTCCAGCTGCCATAGCCGCCCATCGACATGCCGGTCAGGTATTGCCGTGCCGGATCGGCGCCGAATTCGGCGATCGTCGCGTCCAGCGCGGCCACTGCGGCACGGTTGTTGCGGCCGCTCCATTCCTCGTGGCCCGGTACCTGCGGGAACACCACCAGGGCGGGGAAGTCGGGATGCTCGCGTAGGTAAGGCCCCAGCCCGGCGTGGGTTTGCTTGACACCATCGGCGCCGCGCTCGCCGGAGCCGTGCAGGAACAGGATGACCGGAAGGTGGGGAGGTGCGGCGGTCTGCACGCCGGCCGGAATGAATACCTGGTAGTAAGCCGTTTGCCCGTCCACCTTCACCGCACGTGCTTCGAAGCGGCCACGCGCGCTGTCCGGCAGCGAAGTGCAACCGCTCATCATCAGAAGGGCCAGCAGTGGCAGCCAGCGCGACAGCAAACGGACCATGAGATTTTCCGAAGCGGCGAGATCGCCTGCATCGTAGTCCGCCGACGTCGGCCCGGCATCGTGCGCCGCGTCACTGCGGGCGCGGGAAGCTGGCGATGATCTCCAACTGCTCCCGTGCTTCGGCATTGCCTTCGGCGGCGGCGGCCTGCACCTGCGCAATGTCCGGGTGCAGCACCACCAGCAGCGGGTTCTCGCAGACCGGGCAGTCGTACTCGGTGGCGTCCTCGTCCAGTTCCATTTCCATGGCGCGCGAGCTGCCCTTCCATTCACAGGCCGGGCAGGTGTGCTGCTGGTCGCGCCAGCCGGGCTGGAAGTAGTTTTCGATTGTTGTTGCCATGGGATGTTCCAGTGGGAATGGGTCGGAGCCCCGCGTGGCGGGGATCGGACCCTTGGGACGGTCAGTGCAGCAGCACCAGGGTGGCCAGGCCGAGGAAGGTGAAGAAGCCCATCGAGTCGGTCACGGCGGTCAGGAAGATGCCGCTGGCCAGCGCCGGGTCGAAGCCGAAGCGCTTCAGGGTCAGTGGCACCAGCACGCCGGCCAATGCAGCGAACAGCAGGTTGCAGGTCAGCGCGATGGCGATCACCGCCGACAGGCCGGGCGAATGGAACCAGGCCAGCACGATCAGGCCCAGCACCGAACCCAGCATCACGCCGTTCAGCAGCGCGACCCGGACTTCCTTCCACAGCAGGGTGCGGGCGTTGGAGGCGCCCACCTGGCCCAGCGCCAGGCCGCGCACCATCAGTGCCAGCACCTGGGTGCCGGCGTTGCCGCCGAGGCCCGCAACGATCGGCATCAGCACCGCCAGCGCCACCAGTTTGTCGATGGTGCCCTCGAAATGACCAACCACGCTGGAGGCCAGGAAGGCCGTGCACAGGTTCACCGACAGCCACATCAGGCGGCGGCGCATCGCGCGCCAGACCGGGCTGAACAGATCCTCGTCCTCGTCCAGGCCGGCGGCGCCCAGCGCCTGGTGCTCGGCCTGGCCGCGGATGATGTCGACCACGTCATCGATGGTGATGCGGCCGATCAGGATGTTGTTGTCGTCCACCACCGGCGCGGAGATCCAGTCATGGTCGGAGAACTGGCGGGCGACTTCCTGGTCGCTCTCGCCGACGTCGATGGCTGGCTGCTCGTCGTCGATCAGGCGGTTGATCGGTGTGGTGTCCTCGTGGGTGACCAGTGCCGCCAGCGACACGCGGCCGAGGTACTGGTGGCGGCGGCTGACCACGAACAGATGGTCGGTGTGGTCGGGCAGTTCACCGCGCAGGCGCAGGTAACGCAGCACGACGTCGACATTGACGTCGGCGCGCACGGTCACCACGTCCGGGTTCATCAGGCGGCCGGCACTGTCCTCGGGATAGGACAGCACCTGTTCCAGGCGCTCGCGGTTCTCGCGATCCATCGACTTGAGGACTTCGTCGATGACCGTATCCGGCAGGTCTTCGACGAGGTCGGCCAGATCGTCGATGTCCAAGTCTTCGACCGCGGCGATGATCTCGTCCGGGTCCATGTCCGCGAGCAGGCTTTCGCGCACGTCGTCGCCGACGTGGACCAGCACCTCGCCGTCATCTTCCGGATCAACCAGGCCCCACACCACCTCGCGCTTGCCCGGCGGCAGCGATTCGAGCAGGTTGCCGATCTCGGCCGGGGCCAGGGTGTTGACCAGGCGACGCACCGGGCCCAGCCGGCCGCTGTCCAGTGCATCGGACAGCATCCGCAGTTGGCGCGCAGTCTTGTCGTGGCGTACAGCTTCAGCCATCGCAGCTCCCGCGGGGATAAGAAAAGCCGCGATCCCGGCAAGGATGCGGCAACAGGGGTGTTCAGCGTGTCATTATCGCAAGGGGATGTTTCAACGCATAGCCGCCGGGCATGGCCGCCGAGGGTAGTGCCGGCCGCTGGCCGGCAACCTCATGGATCTCGATGGGGGCGATTGCCGGCCAGCGGCCGGCACTACCTTTGGCGGTCAGGGCGTATCCGCTACCAGCGCCATCCAGCGCTCGATGGCGCGGCGGTCGCGCGCGGCCAGCAGCTTGGGGGCGCGCGCGCGCAACGTGGCCAGGTCGGCCTCGCGGATCGCGCGGCGTACTTCCAGCAGCGTGCCCGGGTGCAGGCTGAATTCGGTCAGGCCCAGTGCCAGCAGCAGTGGGGTCATCCGCGCATCGCCGGCCATCTCGCCACAGACCGCCACCGGGATGCGGTGGCGCGCGCCGGTCTCGATCACCATCTGCAGCAGCCGCAGTACCGCCGGGTGCAACGGTGAATACAGCTCACCCAGTGCTTCATTGTTGCGGTCGGCCGCCAGCAGGTACTGCACCAGGTCATTGGTGCCGATCGACAGGAAATCGACCAGGTCGATGAAGCTTTCCAATGCCAGCGCAGCCGCAGGAACTTCGATCATCGCGCCCAGTGGCACGTGGTCGGACACCATGTGGCCTTCGCCGCGCAGCTGCTCGGTCAGCTTGAGCATGCGCCGGCGCACTGCCAGCAGTTCCTCACGGGTGCTGACCATGGGCACCAGCACCCGCAGCTTGCCGTAGGCCGAGGCGCGCAGGATCGCGCGCAGCTGGGTGTCGGCCACCTTCGGCCGTGCCAGCGACAGGCGTACGCCGCGCAGGCCGAGCGCTGGGTTTTCTTCGTTGCTCAGGGTCAGGCCGGTGCGATCAGCCTTGTCCGCACCCAGGTCGAGGGTGCGGATGGTCACCGGTCGTCCGCTCATGCCCAGGGCGGCATCGCGGTAGGTCTGGAACTGTTCTTCTTCGTCCGGCAGCTCGTTGCGCTGCAGGAACAGGAATTCGGTGCGGTACAGGCCGAGGCCGTGGGCGCCCAGCGCATGTGCCTGGGTTACGTCCTCCAGCGATTCGGCATTGGCCAGCAGGGCGATGTCGACCTGGTCGCGGGTGCGGCTGGGCTTGCTGCGCAGGCGGCCAAGCTCGCGCTGTTCGCGTGCATGTTCCTTCAGTCGCGCGCGGTAGTCGCGCAGATTGTCGGCCTGCGGATTGGCGGTGATGCTGCCGTCGGCGCCATCGATGATCAGCACGTCGCCATCGGCGATGCGGCTGAGCAGCTGTGGCACGTTGACGATCAAGGGCAGGTGCAGGCTGCGCGCAAGGATCGCGCTGTGCGAGAGCGCGCTGCCGGCAGCGGTGACGATGCCGACCACACCCTGTGCCTGCAGCTGTGCCAGTTCGGAGGGCGCGATGTTGTCGCAGACCAAGATCTCGCCGGCCAGGCCTTTCACCGCCGGCGGGCGTTCGGGCTGCAGGAAGGCATGGATGCGGCCGATCACATGGTCGAGGTCGTCCATGCGGCTCTTCAGGTAGGCATCGTCCATCCCGTCGAAGACCTTGGCCAGGCGGTCGCGCTGCAGGCGCAATGCATAGCCGGCGCTGTACGGTCCGCTGCGGATCAGTTCGTCCAGGCCATACAGCAGCTCGGGATCGTCCAGCAGCAGCGCATGCAGGTCGAGGAACTCACCCACTTCCTGGTTCAGCGCTCCATGCAGGCGCTGGCGCAGTTCGTGCATCTCCGTGCGTGCGGCATCCACCGCGCGATGCAGGCAGGCCAGCTCGGCCTCGACCTGGTTGGCCGCAACGCGCTGCTCGGCCACTTCCAATGCATGCGGGAGTCGCACGCGGGCGCGGCCCATTGCCGTGCCGCGGGCGGCACCGTGGCCGGCCAGCAGCAGTACCGGCCTTTGGCCGGAAGGGGGCTGGCCGGCGCGTGCGCGTGGCACGCTCAGCTGTCCTCGTCGAAACGGCGTTCGAACAGGTCGACCACCGCCTCCATCGCGGCGGCTTCGTCCTCGCCGCTGATGCGCACGGTGACCGGGGTGCCCTGGCCGGCGGCCAGCAGCATCACGCCCATGATGCTCTTGGCGTTGATCTCACGGCCCTTGGCGGCCATGGTCACGTTGCAGCGGAACGGCGCCAGGGTCTGCACCAGCTTGGCGGTGGCCCGGGCGTGCAGGCCCAGGCGGTTGCTCACGGTGAGTTCTCGTTCAAGCATCGTCGACTATCGCTCCATTACGGGTACCCGCCGCGGCTGTGGCGGGCAGTTGATCCAGTCCCTGTTCCGGATAATTCATCACCCGCAGCAACATCGGCAGGCTCAGCGCCGACACCCGGCGAACCGGGGTCCCCAGCCGGGCCAGCTGCCCGGCAAGGTTGGCGGGGCTGGCGCCGTACAGGTCGGTCAGGATCAGCACGCCGTCACCCCCATCGACCCGCCGCAGGGCGGCCGAGGCAAGCGGGAGAAGAGCGTCCAGGTCTGCGTCGAACGGTACTTCGAAAGCTTCGGTTTTCAGCGGCAATTGCCGCAGGAGCCGGGTCGCCACGTCAAGCAGGGCGGTCCCGACCCCAGGATGTGTTACGAGGAGAATGCCACAGGTCATTACTGCACGTTAACAGGTCAGGGTGAATTGGCGATAGCAGCAGGAGAGGGGCACTGTGTCCCGTATTCAGCGATGCTCGGGTCGGAGCCCTTTTCCGTTGAAAAGGGCGCCGGCCCTTTCCGTTTTTTCGATGCCTGACAGAGATTCATCCACGCATGGCGTGGATCGTGTCGACCAAGGTCGACACCCACCAACAGCACACGGAATCTGTCAGAGGCGGGGTGGGTCCGGTTGCGGGGGTGTCCGCGGCATGGATGCCGCGGCCAAGCCCCCACGGATGGGTTTACGGCGTCCCCCGCAACTGGATCCGCCCCGCCATCCCACGGAGTGCCGCTGTTGCTGTTGCTGTTGCCGGCCAGCGGCCGGCACTACCGGCGGGTGCCGGGCGCAGCCCGGCCGACCACCCTCAATCCTGTTCGCGGTGGTACGTCGCCACGTCTTCCCAGCCCATCTCGCGGGCATGCCGGGCCATGCGCTCGGCCAGGAACACCGACCGGTGCTTGCCGCCGGTGCAGCCGAACGCCACGGTCACGTAGCTGCGGGTGCCATCCCCCAGCTTCGGCAGCCAGGTATCGAGGAAGTCCATCAGCTGGGCCAGGTAGCGCTGCACATCCGGCTGCGCTTCCAGGTAGTCGCGCACGCCGGGTTCGCGACCGCTCAGCGCCCGCAGGTCCGGGTCCCAGTGCGGATTGGGCAGCACGCGGGCGTCGAACACGAAGTCCGCCTCGGCGGGCACACCGCGCTTGTAGGCGAACGATTCGAACAGCAGCGACAGGCCGGTGGCGTGGTCCATCGCGAACTCGGTGATGATCCGGCGCCGCAGCTGGTGCACGTTGAGGCTGCTGGTGTCGATCACCGCATCGGCCTCGCGGCGCAGTGGTGCGGTCAACTCGCGTTCGCGGGCGATGGCTTCGGGCAGGGACAGCCCCAGCTGGCTCAACGGATGGCGGCGGCGGGTATCGGCGTAGCGCTTGAGCAGCGTCTCGTCTTTGGCTTCGAAGAACAGCACCTTCACGTCCACGCCGGCGTCGGCGGCCAGCTGCCGCCAGTCGCCCAGCTGGCTCAGGTCGGCCTGCCCACGCACGTCGATGCCTACGGCCAGCCGGCGCGGTGCACTGCCGCCGCGGTTGGCCAGCAGGCTGCGTACGAAGTCCGGCAGCAGGTTGATCGGCAGGTTGTCCGAGCAGTAGTAGTCCTGGTCCTCGAAGGTCTTCAGGGCGACGGATTTACCCGAGCCGGACAGGCCGCTGACGATGATCAGGGTCGGGGCGGAGGGGGTGACGGTGCTCATGGAAAGGCTCTTCGAAGGGCAGGGGGTCAGGGCGTTCGCCGTTCCAGCAGGTTGCTGTGGCGGGCGATGAACATCGCCGCCGGGTCGATGCCCTTGGTCCGCAGGATATGCAGGCGTGTGGCCGCCTCGGTCAGCACGGCCAGGTTGCGACCGGGCATCACTGGCAGGGTGATCAGCGGCACGTCCAGGTCCAGCACATGGCGGGTGCCCGAATCGCCGGTCAGGCGCTCGTAGCCATGCGGGGTGGGTTCGGTCATCGGCTTGGTCAGGTGAACGATCAGCCGAAGGTACTTGTTCTTCTTTACAGCCGTGTCGCCGAACATCTCGCGCACGTTCAACACGCCCAGGCCGCGCACTTCCAGCAGGTCCTGCAGCAGCTCCGGGCAGGTGCCGTCGAGTACATCGGGTGCGATCTGGGTGAATTCGGGGGCATCGTCGGCCACCAGGCGATGGCCACGGCTGAGCAGCTCCAGCGCCAGTTCGCTCTTGCCGGATCCCGCTTCGCCGGTGATCAGCACGCCGATGGAGTAGATCTCCATGAACACACCGTGCAGGATCACCCGCGGCGCCAGCGTCCGTGCCAGATGGTAGGACAGGTGGTTGAGCAGTTCGTGGCCGCGCTTGGGTGACAGCCACAACGGGGTGCCGGATTCATCGGCGGCGGCACGCAGGTCTTCCGGGCACGCCTGGTTGCGGGTCAGCACCAGTGCCAGCGGGTGCGACTGCATGATTTTTTCGATCGTTTCCCAGCGCTGGCGCGGTTCAAGTGCGTCCAGCCAGGACAGTTCCTCGGTGCCCAGGATCTGCACCTTGTTGGGGTAGATCGCATTGAGGTAGCCGGCCAGCGAGGGGCGACGGGAGACCGTATTGCCGGCTTCCAGCTCGCGCTTCTCACCCGACTGGCCCGCGGCCCAGCGCAGCCCCAGCCGCTCGCGCTGCTGTTCGAACAGTTCACGGGCGGTGATGCTGGTATTCATGCGGCACTCGCAGGTGGGGGCATGTCCAGCACCTTGCGCAGGGCCCGCGCGTCGCCTGCCTGGCGCAGGGCCTGGCGGATATCCGGCGCCGAGAACAATTCGGCCAGCTCGGACAGCAGCATCAGGTGCTGGTGGGTGTAGTGGGCGGGAACGGCCATCGCGAACACCAGGTCCACCGGCTCGTCGCCCCCGAAGTCGACCGGGGTGGCCAGGCGCAGCAGGGCGCCACGGGGGCGGTCCAGGGTCGGCGCGCGGCCGTGGGGAATGGCGATACCGTGGCCGATCGCGGTGCTGCCCAGCGCTTCGCGCTGGCACAGGTTCAGATAGATCTGTTCGGCGTTGGCCTGGCGGCAGGCCAGCAACCCGGCGGCGGCCTGCAGGACGCTGTCACGGTCGGTGGCCGTGCAGAGCTGGGTCTGCACGGCCGCCAGGAGGTCAGTCAGGGGCATGTCTGCGGGGAACAATGGCGATCAGCCACCATTGTCGCCCACCGGCAGCGGTGCGTGCTGCTGTTTTTTCTCCTTGTGCTTGATCACCAGGCGGTCAAGCTTGTCCGCAAGCAGGTCGATCGCGGCGTACATGGTCTGGCCACCGGCCTCGGCGTGCAGGGTCTGCCCCGGGATGTTGAGGCTGGCGTCGACGTGGTGCTCGGTCTTCTGCAGCTTGAGGGTCACCCGCGCTTCGCAGTGCTGGTCGAAGTGTTTGCCGATCCGGGCCAGCTTCTCCTCTACATAGGACTGCAGGGCCGGGGTGACTTCGACATCTTTGCCAAACGTTTCGATGCGCATCGGGTTTCTCCTGTGTTCGGATGTGCCAATGAACCTCTCCGCCGGGCGCGGCGGCGCGTCAAGCGATTCTGACCCTTTCGTGCGAGGCGGAAATGTTCATGGCTTCACGATACTTCGCCACGGTGCGTCGCGCTACTGGAATTCCCGACGATTTGAGCAGGTCAGCCAGCTTGGCGTCAGAAAGCGGCTTGCGCGGGTTCTCGTCGTCGATCAGGCGGCGGATCATCGCCTGGATGGCGGTGCTGGATGCTTCGCCGCCACCCTCGGTATCAATGCCCGAGGCGAAGAAGGCGCGCAGCGGCAGGGTGCCGCGCGGGGTACGCACGTGCTTGCGCGCGATCGCACGCGACACTGTGGATTCGTGCAGGCCGAGCTCGGCGGCGATCTCGCGCAGGGTCAGCGGGCGCAGGGCCTGCTCGCCGAACTCCAGGAAACCGGCCTGCTGCAGGATCAGGCTGCGCACCACACGCAGCAGGGTCTCGCCACGCTGCTGCAGGCCCTTCAGCAGCCAGCGCGCTTCCTGCAGCTGGGCGCGCAGGTAGCCTGCGTCGGCGTCGCCACAGCGGCGGATCAGCTGTTCGTAGCCACGATGGATCACCACTTTCGGTCCGGCATGCCCGGCCAGCGCCGCACGCCACACGCCGTTCTGCCGCCACACCACTACGTCCGGCACCACGTAGGTGTCCTGCGACAGGGGGGCGATCTGTGTACCTGGACGCGGGTCCAGCGAGCGCAGCAGGGCGACCGCGGTCTCGACCTCGTCCATCGGCTGCTTCAGTTCATGGGCGAGCCCGGCGACGCCGCTGCGCGGCAACCGCTCCAGTGGTCCTGCGGCAATCTGTCGCGCCAGCAGCAGGCCCGGCGTTTCGTCGGCCAGCACGTCCAGCTGCAGCTGCAGGCATTCGCCAAGCGTGCGTGCAGCCACACCGACCGGATCGAAACGCTGGATGCGATGCAGCACGGCGAGGATCTCGTCCTCGTCGGCGTGGATCGCCGGCAACAGGGTTTCGGCGATGGTGGCCAGCGGCTCGCGCAGGTAACCGTCGTCGTCCAGTGCATCGATCAGTGCCGCGCCGATGCTGCGATCGCTGGCAGAAAGATGCGACAGGTGCAGCTGCCACAGCAGGTGGTCGGCGAGCGTCTCGGTCTCGGCCACGCGTTCGGCGGCGCTGCCGGTATCGTCGTCATCATCGAAGCTGCCACCGCTGCCGGTCGCCGTCCAGTCCAGTTCGGCCGGCGCCCAGTCGTCGCCTTCATCGCTACGTTCTGCAGGCGCTTCGTTGTCGTTGCCATCGCTGCCTTCGTTGGCGGCGCTGCTGTCGTTGCTGTCGGCCCAGTCCAGCAGTGGGTTGCTCTCCACTGCCTGCGCGATCTCCAGCTCCAGCTCGGTGGTCGACATCTGCAGCAGCTTGATCGCCTGCTGCAACTGGGGCGTGAGCACCAGTTGCTGTCCCAACGATGTCTGCAGCCGAGTCTTCATGCCTGTGCCGAAAGGAAGGAAAGGGACCCGGCGACCGCAGTCACAGCTTGAAGGAATCCCCAAGGTAGACCCGACGCACGTCGGCATTGTCCAGGATCGCCTCCGGCGAACCCTGGGCCAGCACGCTGCCCTCGGCGAGGATATACGCGCGGTCGCAGATACCCAAGGTCTCGCGCACATTGTGGTCGGTGATCAACACGCCGATGCCACGCTGCTTGAGATGGGTGACGATGCGCTGGATCTCGCCGACCGAAATCGGGTCGACACCGGCGAACGGTTCGTCGAGCAGGATCAGGCGCGGCTGCGCGGCCAGTGCGCGGGCGATCTCGCAGCGGCGGCGTTCGCCACCGGACAGGCTGGCGCCAAGCTGGTCGGCGACATGGCCCAGCTGCAGTTCGTCGAGCAGGCCGTTCAATTCGCGCTCGCGGCCGGCCGAGTCCAGGTCCTCGCGCAGTTCAAGCACCAGGCGGATGTTGTCTGCCACGGTCAACTTGCGGAACACCGAGGGTTCCTGCGGCAGGTAGCCCACGCCCTGCTTGGCGCGGGTGTACATCGGGTCACCGGTAATGTCCTTGCCGTCGAGCACGATGCTGCCGGCATCGGCGGCGACCAGGCCGACGATCATGTAGAAACAGGTGGTCTTGCCGGCGCCGTTGGGGCCGAGCAGGCCCACCACTTCACCCGCATCGAGGGTCAGCCCGAAGTCCTTGACCACTTCGCGCTGCTTGTACTTCTTGCGCAGGCCCTTGGCGACGAGCATTACTTTCTGCTCCCGGCCGGCTGTGCCGGCGTGGCGGCCCTGGGCTGTGCCGCCGGTGCCGCCGGGGTCTTGTTCTTCGGCGGGATGACGGTGCGCACGCGGCTGCCGTCACCACCGGAGTTCATCTCGCCGGTACGGGTGTTGTAGACCATGCGCTGGCCGGCATTGGTGCCGCGCGCGCTGGTGACCTTGTAGTTGCCGGTCAGGGTGATGATCTCGGTCTTGATGTCGTAATCGATGCGGTCAGCCAGCGCGTCCATCCAGGTGCCGTCATCAAGCTGCTGCTTCATCTTGGCCTGCTTGCCGGTGAACACCACGCGCACGGCCTCGCCGTCCTTGAGGTAGATCTCGGCCTCGGACGAGCGCAGGTCCAGCGTGCCCTGGGTGATGATCACGCCCTGCGACAGCACGGTCTTGCCGTCGCCGGTGAGCATGCCGGACTGGGCGCCGGAATCGATGTGCATGTCTTCGTTGCGGTCGGTGGACTTGGCGAAGGCGGCGCTGGGGACAAGAAGACCGAGCGCGAGTACGGCGGCAAAGGGAATCTTCATCGGGGTCCGTTCTACCGGTGAGGGCCTCCCGGGCGGGCCGGGGGCGGAGGGTGGGGCTGCCGGCCCTGCGCCTGTCCGGAGACGTCGCGGGCTGGCGGCGGAATCAGCGTTTGGGCGTGTAGCGGCCCTTGGACTGGCTGAGGAAATGATACGTGTTGTTCTTGGAATCCACCTCGAAGCCGACGCCGGACTGTTCTATGCCCGGGCGGGTCATGGTCACCAGGGCGTCGGTACGGGCGCGGTTGTCCTTCGGGAACACGTCCAGGTGGTCGGTGCGGAAGGTGGTCGGCACCACGCCCGGGCCCGCCGGGCTGTCGCCGGCGACATTGCCGCGCAGCTTCATCTCGTCGCCCTTGGCGCTGAGCCAGCCGGTCTCGGCACGCAGGGTCCAGTGCTTGCCATCCTTGTCCGGCATCTCGAACAGCGGGGTGGCGATGTTGATGGTCTGGTCGCCGCGCTGGCGCTCCAGCAGCGGTGCGCGCAGAGTGGTCGATTCCTTGCCGTGCTCATCCAGGGCGACGATCTGGAAGTCATGCAGGATGTAATCCACGCCGATTTCCTGGCCACCCGTGGCTGGCCCCTTGTCGCGGTTGCGCAGCGCCGCCCAGCTGCTGAGCAGTGCAGCCAGCAGTAGGCCGATGCCGAGCAGGGTGCGCCAGTTCAAGGTGGGCAGGTTCATGCGCCGAACCTCGCCAGCACCGCATCCACGCGGCCCTGAGCGGCCAGCAGGATGTCGCACAGCTCGCGCGCGGCGCCACGGCCACCCTCGGCACGGGTCTGCCAGTGCACGCGTTCGGCGATCCACGGATGGGCGTTGGCCGGGGCCACGGCCAGGCCGACCGCACCCAGCGGCGCCAGGTCGGGCAGGTCATCGCCCATGAACGTCACCTGTTCCAGGCCGACGCCGTGCTGCGCACACAGCGCCTGCACGCTGGCCAGCTTGTCGCCCACGGCGATCTGGGTATCGATGCCGAGGTCGGCGCCGCGCTTGAGCGCGGACTGGCTGTTGCGCGCGGTGATCAGCACGGGATGGATGCCGTGCTGCTGCAGCAGTTTCAGGCCCAGGCCGTCCTGCACGAAGTACGCCTTGCTCTCGTTGCCGTCCTTGTCGTAGTACAGCCGACCGTCGGTGAGGGTGCCGTCCACGTCGAAGCAGGCCAGGCGGATCTGGGCCGCGGCGGCATGCAGGTGGGCGGGGAAGGCGGGCAGGGGGGACCAGGGCATCAGGGCGGCAGGCTCGTTGTGGGCGGGTGCGGCGTTACAGACTGAATGGGGTCTATGGACTGTCGGTTAAACCACCCGGGCCCGCAACAGGTCATGAATGTTCAGGGCGCCGACCGCGCGGCCCTGGCCATCAACCACGATCAGACCATTGATCTTCTGGGTTTCCATCTGTCGCGCGGCCTCCACGGCCAGCTGGTCGGCGCCGATGGTGCGCGGGTTGCGGGTCATCACGTCGGCGATCTTCGCGGTGCGCACGTCCAGCGCGCTGTCCAGCGCGCGGCGCAGGTCGCCGTCTGTGAACAGCCCGATCAGCACGCCGTCGGCGTCGACCACGGCGGTCATGCCCAGCCGCTTGCGGCTCATCTCCATCAGCGCTTCGCTGAGGCTGGCGTCGGCGCCCACGCTGGGCAGGTCCTCGCCGGTGTGCATGACGTCGGTGATGTGTAGCAGCAGGCGGCGGCCAAGGCTGCCGGCCGGGTGTGAACGGGCGAAGTCATCAGCGGTGAAGCCACGTGCGTCGAGCAGGGCCACGGCCAGTGCATCGCCCATCGCCAGCGAGGCGGTGGTGCTGGAGGTGGGCGCCAGTGCCAGCGGGCAGGCCTCGGCCGGCACGCTCACGTCCAGGTGGATGTCGGCGGCGGTGGCCAGGCTGGACTGCGGTCGGCCAGTCATGGAAATCAGTACGTTGCCCTGGCGCTTGAGCACCGGCAGCAGCATCAGCACCTCGTCCGACTCGCCCGAATAGGACAGGGCCAGCACCACGTCGTCCTCGGTGATCATGCCCAGGTCGCCGTGGCCGGCTTCGCCGGGGTGCACGTAGAACGCCGGGGTACCGGTAGAGGCCAGGGTGGCGGCGATCTTGCGGGCGATATGCCCGGACTTGCCCATGCCGGTGGCGACCACCCGGCCACGGCTGGCCAGGATCGCCTGGCAGGCCTGCTGGAAGGCTTCGCCGAGGCGGTCGGCCACGGCATCCAGCGCCTGCCGCTCGATCTCGAAGACGCGGCGGCCGCTGGCAACCAGGCCGGCAGGGTCGACGGAACGGGGGGGCAACAGGGATTCGGCCATGCGGACGCCACGCAGCGGAAGTAGAATGGACGCACATTTTATTAGGAAAGCCCGTTGGACGCCGACACCATCCGCAATCTGATCGAAACCGGCCTGCCCGGCGCCCGCGCCGACGTGCAGGGCGACGATGGCGTGCATTTCGAAGCGACCGTGGTCTGCGAGGCCTTTGCCGGCAAGATGCCGCTGGCCCGCCACCGCATGGTGTACGCCACCCTGGGCGACCTGATGGGCGGCGCGATCCACGCGCTGGCGCTGAAAACCGTGACCCCGGCCGAAGCCGGCTGAACCGCAGAAGATCCCGAATACATGGCCAAGATCGTTGTGACCGGCGGCGCTGCGCTGCACGGTGAAGTGAGCATCTCCGGCGCCAAGAACGCCGTCCTCCCCATTCTCTGCGCGACCCTGCTGGCCGATGAGCCGGTGGAGATCACCAACGTGCCGCACCTGCACGACGTGGTCACCACGGTGAAGCTGCTGGGCGAGCTGGGCGCCAAGGTCACCATCGACCAGGGCACGCTGTCGCGCGGCAGCGCGATCGTGGTCGACCCGCGTTCGGTGAACCAGCACGTGGCGCCGTATGAGCTGGTCAAGACCATGCGCGCCTCGATCCTGGTGCTGGGCCCGCTGCTGGCCCGCTTCGGTGCGGCCGAAGTGTCGCTGCCGGGCGGCTGCGCGATCGGTTCGCGTCCGGTCGACCAGCACATCAAGGGCCTGCAGGCGCTGGGTGCCGAGATCGTGGTCGAGAACGGCTTCATCAAGGCCACCGCCAAGCGCCTGAAGGGTGGGCACTTCACCTTCGACATGGTCAGTGTCACCGGCACCGAGAACGTGCTGATGGGCGCGGTGCTGGCTGAAGGCACCACCATCCTCGACAACTGCGCGATGGAACCGGAAGTGACCGATCTGGCGCACTGCCTGATCGCACTGGGCGCGAAGATCGAAGGCCTGGGCACCGCCCGCCTGGTGATCGAAGGCGTCGAGCGCCTGTCCGGTGGCCGCCATGAAGTGCTGCCCGACCGCATCGAGACCGGCACCTTCCTGGTCGCCGCGGCGATGACCGGTGGCAAGGTCACCGTCAACCGTGCGCGCCCGAACACCATGGACGCGGTGCTGTCCAAGCTGGTCGAGGCCGGTGCGAAGATCGAAACCACCGACGACAGCATCACTCTGGACATGCAGGGCAAGCGGCCGAAGGCGGTCAACCTGACCACCGCGCCGTACCCGGCGTTCCCGACCGACATGCAGGCGCAGTTCATGGCACTCAACTGCGTGGCCGACGGCGTGGGTGTGATCAACGAAACGATCTTCGAGAACCGTTTCATGCACGTCAACGAACTGCTGCGCCTGGGCGCGGACATCCAGGTCGAAGGCCACACCGCCATCGTGCGTGGCAGCGAGCACCTGAGCGGTGCACCGGTGATGGCCACCGACCTGCGTGCGTCGGCCTCGCTGATCCTGGCCGGCCTGATGGCCAGCGGCGACACCACCATCGACCGCATCTACCACCTTGATCGTGGCTACGAGAACATCGAAGAGAAGCTGTCTTCGCTCGGCGCCACCATCCGGCGCGTGCCATGATCCTGCGCGGCAAGTTCAGCCCGCGCCGCAAGGCGCTGCTGGCCCTGGTGCTGATCGTGCTGGCGTGGCTGGGCTATGCCTGGTACGCCAACATCGCCATCACCCAAGGCATCGAGCAGAAGGACATGGACTGGAACGGCGACGGCACGGTCACGCGTGACGAGATCATCGAGTCGTTCTATGCGGTCGCAGTGAATGACAGCCAGGACGGCAACCGCCATTGCCGTACGTTCGTCTGGCGCAGCACCGGCGAGCAGATCCGGGTGGACTGCCGCACCGAGTTCACGCCTGCCGCGGCCGAGGAAAAGAAGTAAGCAGAACGCCCGCGAAAGCGGGCGTTCTCTTTTGGTAGTGCCGGCCGCTGGCCGGCAATCCCATGAACCTCGTGGAGCATCCCGAAAATGCCAGCCAGCGGCCGGCACTACCGGTTCGCGCGTCAGTTCATCGCCTTGATGGTCAGGTCCAGCGCATCGCGGCCGCTCTCACGCTGCAGCATCCGCGCCGGCACCGGGAAGTCCGGCACGATCCAGGCGATCAGCTCCTTGTTGCCATCGGCACGCGACACCTTGGTGGCTTCGTAACTCTTGCCGGCTACGGTGATCGACTCCTTGCCGATCACGCGGTAGGTCATGTTCTTGATCCGGCCCTCGTCCACCATGCGGTAGGTCAGCGGCTTGCCGGCCGCCAGGTCACGGGCAATCGCCAGGTTGATCAGCAGCGCATCCATGTCACCGGCCTTCAGCGCGATCGGTCCGGCCCGGTCCGGCTTGATGTCGCCGGTCCAGGTGGCCTGGTTGCTGGTCCAGTTGTAGTTGGCCTGCACGTTGCGCTTCTTCACCAGCAGGGCCGAACGGTCCTGGCTGCTGAGCGGGCGCAGCTGACCGCGCACTTCCTCGAACACGGTGCTCTGGCTGAGGTCGGCCAGCTGGTTCTTCACCTGCAGGCTGTAGCGCCACTTGTTGGCGCCTTCGCTGGACAGGGTCATGGTGCCGTTGGCCTGCATGCCCATGTAGCTGGCCAGGTAGTCGGCCTTGAACGGCTCCAGCGCCATGGCCGGCAGGCTGGCTACGGTCAGCGCGGCAGTGGCGATCCAGGTGAGGGGGCGGGTCAGGGTACTCATGCTCAGACTCCTTGGTATTCGATCAGGCGCAGGTCGACGCGGTCTTCGCCGTCTTCGCGTTGCAGGATGCGCACCGGGGTGGGGACACCGTTGGCGATCCAGAGGATGGTTTCGTTGTTGCCGCCATTGGTCCGGTAGACCCGCAGCGCGTTGTAGGACAGGTCGCCGACCTCGACGTTCTCGGTCTGCGGCGCGGCCTGGTAGTCGTGCTGGCGGACCTTGCCCATGTCCACGTAGCGGTAATGCATGGCGGCGCCGGGGCGCGCATCGCGCATGATCGCCAGGTTGATCAGCAGTGCGCTCTGGTCGCCCGGCTGCAGCGGGATCGGCTGCGCACGTTCCTTCTTTACGTCACCGGTCCACTGCGCGGTACCGGCCTGCCAGTTGTAGGTGCCCACGGCCTTCTTGCCCAGGAACAGGCCCTTGCGCACCGTGCTCTGGCTGAGCGGTGCGTAGACGCCACTGCGCTCTTCGAACACCGTGCTCTGCTCGATGTTGAGGCCGAGCACGCTGGCAAAGCCGCGGCGGCCGACCACCTGCATGTCCACCCGCCACTGGCTGCCGCCGGTGTGGGTGACCTGCATGCTGGCATCACCCGCTTCCTTGCCCTTGTAGAAGGCCTGGTAGGTGGCGGTGAACGGCTGCAGCGGCGGTGGCTCCCAGGCCAATGCCGGCAACAGCGGCACGCTGGGCTCGTTCGGTGGCAGCGCAGCGGGTGCGGGTGGCGGTACCGGTGAAGCCGCAGGCGGCTGCGCCTGGCCCCAACCGACGCCGGGAAGCACGGCAAGCGACAACAGCAGTGAAGTGGACAGCAGCGTCGTGGTCTTCATGGAGGACAGGGACCGCAGGAGTAGGCAGGATGCCAGCCCCGCAGTCAGCGGGGCGTGTGCAAGGGCGTTACCGGTTCAGGTTTCCGGCGGAATCTAGGGCCAAGGGGCTAAACAGGGGGTGACCGTCCAGCCAGGGCTGACCCTCCCGTTCAGCCAGGCGGCCCTCGCACAGCAGCTGCAGCGTGGCGATCAGCAGCGGGTGTTCCACCGCCAGCACCCGCTCGGCCAGGCTGTGCGCGTCGTCGCCCGGCAGCACGGGAACCCGTACCTGCGCCAGCACGGCTCCGGCATCCAGCTCCGGCACCACCAGGTGCACGCTGGCACCGTGCTCGGCATCGCCGGCCTGCAGCGCCCGCGCGTGGGTGTCCAGGCCCTTGTGCAGCGGCAGCAGCGACGGGTGGATGTTGACCAGGCGGCCAGCGAAGCGCTGCACGAAGGCCGGACCAAGGATGCGCATGTAGCCTGCACAGACGATCCAGTCCGGCTGCACTGCTGCCAGCGCATCGCCCAGTGCCTGCTCGTAGGCGGCGCGGTCGCTGAAGGACTTCGGCGTGTGTGCCCAGCGCAGGCCGGAAGCGACGCGCTGCAGTGCTTCTGCAGCGGGGCGGTCGGAGAACACGCCGGCTACCTCGGCCGGCAGGCGGCCGCTGCCGATCGCGTCGAGGATGGCCTGCAGGTTGCTGCCGCGGCCCGAGGCGAGCACGGCAATGCGGGTTGGGGCGGTCATTGCAGGGAACTCCGGCGGATCAGTGGCCAGGTCAGCAGGCTGCCGATGGTCGCCATCAGCATGTCGGCATGCGCATCCCACATGTCACCCTGCTGGCCGTTGTAGGCTTCGGCGGCATCCGGTGACAGCGCCAGCGCGATGGCCCATTCGAACCATTCGTAGACCAGGCTGGCGCACATCACCGTCATCACCGCCAGGGTGAAGGCCTGGCCCAGCCGCAGCGCTGGCCACGCATGGCGCGCCAGCTGCAGCAGCGCGGGGGTGAAGCAGACGCCGAACAGGAAGTGGATGAGGCGGTCGAAGTGATTGCGCTGCCAGCCGAATGCCGCGTTGGGCGACCAGCCGGTCAGCGCCTGCGCCCAGGCGTCGTAGGGCACGTTGGAATACAGCCAGCGCGCCGCAACGCAGTGCAGGGCGATGAAGCCGCAGACGGCGATGAAGGCGCCGTTGCCCAGCCAGCCACCGCGACGGTCGACCCACAGCAGGGCGACCAGCCCGACCACGGTCAGTGTGCTGTGCAGGGCCTGCTCGGTGGGCCACAGCGGGTGGATCCAGCTGATCGCGAAGACCGCCAGTACGGCGGCGAAGGCCAGCTTCTTCGGTCCGGAGAAGCGGTGGGCGTTGGGCGAGGCAGTGCTGGGGAGGGCAGGCGAGGACATGTCGGGTCGATCAGGAAAGGGCGGTCGTCTGCCAGTCGGCTCAGACGCTGAGGTGGTCGCCGCGGTCGAACAGTGCGGCCATTTCCGGCTTGCCGAGGAACACCCAGGCATAGGCGGTCAACGCCATGCCCAGTGGGCCAGCCAGCACGCCCAGCCACGCCGCGCGCTGGCACCAGGCCAGGCCCCCGCGGCGTGACAGCAGGCGCGCGGTATGCAGCTGTACGAAGCCCAGCACGGCGGCCAGCAGGGAGATCGAGGCATAGACCGTGGTCAGCTTCCAGGCATCGTCCAGCCCGCGTGAGTGGGCCACCCATCCACTGAGGCCAAGGAACGCCGCTGCGGCGACCCAGTGGAAACCGGCCAGGGCGTAGAACAGCACTCCCAGTGTCTGCAGATGGCTGACCAGCTGCAGCTGCGCCAGGGTCTGATGCGGCAGCGGCGGTGGATTGCCGGAGGCGGTCATGCGGCGGTGGCGGGAGCGTCGAAGGCAGCCTTGACCTGCGGACGCAGCAGGGTGATCAGGCTGAACACCCCGAGCACCGTGCCGACCGGCGTGAACAGGCAGGCCAGGCCAGCCGCGATCAGGCACAGCAGATGGCGGCGGCGGCGGGACAGGCAGCGGCCGGCATAGGCCACGAACGAGCCCAGCGCGATGCCACCGAACACGACGACGCAGCCGAGAACAGTGAACACCCAGCCCATCAGGCGCTGTTCCTCCGGCGAGGAGGGCTCGCCGCCGGACTTCATCGGCAGGCTGCCGGTCAACGCAGCGATGCCGATCACGATGTGCAGGATGAAGATCAGCGAGAACAGCACGATCAGGCCACCGACCACGTAGTGTGCGATGGCCAGCATGCGCAGGTGGTCGGCATCCTGCGCACTGAACGGCGGTACCGTCGCCAGCGGCGGCGGCACGGGGGTGGGCGACGAGGGGGGCGTTGCGTCCATGCGGGCTCCTGGTTGCCGGGCTCAGCCGATGTGGACGCGCTCGGCGCCTTCGGCGGTGACCACCTGGCCGATGGTCCAGTGCTCCAGGCCCTGCGCCTTGACCGCCTCGGACACCGCAGCCACCTGGTCCGGCGCGACGATCAGCACGAAGCCGATGCCGCAGTTGAAGGTGCGCCACATCTCGCTGTCGGCCACCGCGCCTTCCTTCTGCAGCCACTGGAACACCGGCGGCAGGGTCCAGGACGATGCCTGGATGTCCAGGCCGAGGCCGTCGGGCACCACGCGGATGATGTTCTCGGTCAGGCCGCCACCGGTGATGTGGGCCATGCCATGGATGGCCTCGCCGTGCGACTTCAGTAGCGACAGGATCGGCTTGACGTACAGGCGGGTCGGCGCCATCAGCGCATCGACAAGCTTCACGCCGCCCTCCAGCTCCAGATCGGCCGGGCGGCCGGCGCGGTCGTAGATGCGGCGGACCAGCGAGTAGCCGTTGGAATGCGGGCCGGAGGAGGCGATGCCGATCAGCACGTCGCCGGCGGCCACGCTGGCGCCGTCCTTCAGCTCGCTCTTCTCGACCGCGGCGACCGTGAAGCCGGCCAGGTCGTACTCGCCCGGGGCATACATGTCGGGCATTTCAGCGGTTTCGCCGCCGATCAGGGCGCAGCCGGCCTCGGTGCAGCCGTTGGCGATGCCGCCCACGACCGCCGCCGCGGTGTCGATGTCCAGCTTTCCGGTGGCGAAGTAGTCCAGGAAGAACAGCGGCTCGGCACCCTGCACCAGCACGTCGTTCACGCACATGGCGACCAGGTCGATGCCGATCGTATCGTGGCGGTTCAGCTGGTGGGCCAGCTTCAGCTTGGTGCCCACGCCGTCGGTACCCGACACCAGCACCGGCTCGCGGTACTTGTTGGACAGGTCGAACAGGGCGCCGAAGCCACCCAGGCCGCCCATCACTTCCGGGCGGAAGCTGCGCTTGACCAGGGGCTTGATCCGCTCGACCAGTTCGTTGCCGGCGTCGATGTCGACACCCGCGTCACGATAGGTGAGGGGGGAGGGGGCGGAAGACGGGGTGTTGGTCACGGGCGTCGGCGCTGGCAGGGGTTGAACGGGCGATTTTAACAGGCCGCATTGGCGCAAAGGCCGTATTCGGGCAACAATTCCCCCGGATACGTCGAGCCAATGGATGTCCTGATGCGCCGCAGCCTGATTCTGACCCTGCTCCTTGCGCTGAGCCTGCCGGTGGCCACGATGGCCCAGAGCGGCCTTCGCACCGAGGGTGATGTCGCCACCGCCAGTGGCGCGTACGAGGCCGAAGTGCCCGTCAACAGCCAAGCCGAGGCCGATCGCAACGGCGCCCTGGCCCGCGCCCTGAGCGTGGTGCTGGGCAAGCTGTCCGGCGACCGCAGCGTGATGTCCCGCCCCGGCGTGGTGCAGGCGCTGCGCAACGCCAAGGACTACGTGGCCAGCTACGACTACAAGCAGGACCAGAGCGTGAGCGCCAACGGCGCCCCCAGCTTCCGTACCCTGCTGGTGGCCCGCTTCCGCGAGGACGACGTTGATTCGCTGGTGTCGGCGCTGGGCCTGCCACTGTGGCCGCAGCCGCGACCGAAGCCGGTGCTGTGGCTGGCCGTCGACGATGGCAGCGGCCCGCGCCTGGTCAGCGTGCAGCAGGCCAACGCCGCCCGCCCGCTGCTGAACCGCGCCATCGAGCGTGGCTACAAGCTGGGCCTGCCCAGTGGTGGTGCCGCCGAACAGGCGCTGGCGGGTGCGATCTGGCGCCAGGATAGTGCCGCCGTGGCCCGCGCCTCCTCGCGCTACTCGCCGCCGATGCAGCTGATCGGCAAGCTGTACCGCGCCAATGGCGGCTGGCAGGCGGACTGGGTGTTCGTCGACAACGGCCGCGAACTGAACAAGTGGACCAGCAAGGACGCCAACGCCATGCGTGCGATGGCCGCCGGTGCCGACGGCGCCGCCGATGCGCTGGTCAAGCGCTATGCCAAGGCAGGCGCCGCCGTCGGCCAGGCCGGGACCTACCGCGTGGTGGTCACCGGCATCAACAGTGCCGACGACTACCTGCGCCTGGCTGCCGGCCTGCGCGAGGTGCCGGTGGTGCGCAACGTCACCCCGCTGCACGCCTCGGCCGGCCAGCTTGAACTGAGCCTGGAGATGACCACCGGCCTGGCCGGCTTCAACCGCATGCTGGGCGACAACGGCGTGCTGGTGCCGAGCGCACCGCTGCCGGCCCTGCCCACGCCGATCGACGACACCACCGGTGCCCCGGTGGCCGCCCCGGCCAGCAACGAGTACCGCCTGCGATGACCCTGACCCCGGAAGCGGAAATCGCGCAGTTCCTGCGCCGCCTGAAGTACATCCTGTTCGCTGGCCTGATCGGCTGGGTGGTATGGCTGCTGGCGCCGATCCTGACCCCCTTCGTGCTGGCGCTGGCGCTGGCCTGGCTGGGTGACCCGCTGGTGGACCGCATCGAGGCCACCGGCCGCTCGCGCATGACCGGCGTGGTGCTGGTGTTCGCGGCGATGGTGCTGGTGATCGTGGCGCTGCTGCTGGTGCTGGTGCCGATGATCGAGCGCCAGATCACCACCCTGATCGCGGTCGCGCCGCAGGCACAGGCGTGGTTGATGGAAAAGGGCATTCCCTGGTTCGAGCAGAAGACCGGCCTGGAAGTGATGCAGTGGCTGGACCCGGACCGCCTGATCGAATGGGTGCGCAGCCACTGGCAGCAGGCTGGAGGCTTCGCCACCACGTTCATGGGCTACGTCTCGCGCTCGGGCTTCGCGATGGTGACCTGGGTGGTCAACATCCTGCTGCTGCCGATCCTGGCGTTCTACTTCCTGCGTGACTGGGACAAGCTGGTCGAGCGGGTCGCGTCGGTGATTCCGCGCAACCAGATCGGCACCATCAGCGCGCTGGCGCGTGAATCCAACGAGGTGCTGGGCGCGTTCATCCGCGGCCAGTTCCTGGTGATGCTGGCGCTGGGCGTGATCTATGCCGGTGGCCTGTCGCTGGTTGGCCTGAAGCTGGGCCTGCTGATCGGCCTGATTGCCGGCCTGATCAGCTTCATCCCCTACCTGGGCGCGACCACCGGCATTCTGATGGCGATCATCGCCGCACTGGTGCAGGCGCAGGGCTTCGACCTGAAGCTGCTGATCCTGGTCGGCGTGGTGTTCACCGTGGGCCAGCTGCTGGAAAGCTACGTACTGACCCCGCGCATCGTCGGTGACAAGATCGGCCTGCACCCGGTGGCGGTGATCTTCGCGGTGATGGCCGGTGGCCAGCTGTTCGGCTTCCTCGGCATGCTGCTGGCGCTGCCGGTGGCGGCGGTGACCAATGTGCTGCTGCGCTATGCGCACCAGCGCTACCGCCAGAGCGAGCTGTACGTGGGCGAGAAGCCGGCGATCGTGCTTGATGGCGTGGTCGATGCCCCCCATATCATCGTTCCGAACGACAAGGGCCCCGACCTGAAGTGATGGGTGTGCCGCAACTGCCGCTGGCCCTGCATTACCCGCGGGACCAGCGCCTGGAGACCTTCATCGGCGCGCCGGATGGCGCGCTGGCGCAGCTGCGCGCGATCGCGGTGGGTGCCAGCCACGATTGGGTCTACCTGGAAGGTGCGGCGGGCACTGGCAAGACCCACCAGGCGCTGGCGATGTGTTCCAGCGCCGAGCAGGCCGGGCGCCTGCCGACCTATGTGCCGCTGGCCAGCGCGGCTGGCCGCGTGCGTGCGGCGCTGGATGGGCTGGAGGCGCGCGAACTGGTGGCGCTGGACGGCCTGGACGCGGTTGCCGGCAACCGCGAGGACGAAATCGCGCTGTTCGATTTCCACAACCGCGCGCGCGCCGCGGGTGTGACCGTGCTGTACACGGCGCAGAAGGCGCCGGAGGCGCTGGGCCTGGTGTTGCCGGACCTGCGTTCACGGCTGGGCCAGTGCGTGCGCGTGCTGCTGCAGCCGCTGGATGAGGAAGGGCGAGCCGCGGTGCTGCGCGAACGCGCGCTGCGGCGGGGGCTGGCGATCGACGAGGCGTCCATCGAGTGGCTGCTGTCGCACACCGGGCGCGAGCTGGGTGGGTTGATCACACTGCTGGACTGGCTGGACCGCGAGTCGCTGGCGGCGAAGCGGCGGATCACCGTGCCGTTCCTGCGCCAGGTGCTGGAAGAAGGCCGGCCTCGATACTGAGGGTGGGGTTTGTTTGCAGGGCTGCGCCCTGCACCCGCGGTAGTGCCGGCCGCTGGCCGGCAACAGAAAAAGCAGAAGCAACGTCAACGTCCAAAGCTGGCTATCCGTGGGATGGCGGGGTGGGTCCGGTTGCGGGGGACGCTGCAAGTACGTCCATGTAAGCTCGGTCGCCGCATCCATGCGGCTCACGCCCCCGCAACCGGACCCACCCCGCCTTCGACAGGTTCCCGCGGCTGTTGGTGGGTGTCGACCTTGGTCGACACCAGAGCAAGCGCAGCGAAGCGACCCGCTTTTGCTTTTCCATCTTTCTTCCGTGGCTGGACGCACACGGAAACTGTCAGAGGCCGGGCGGGGTGGGTTCGCGGGGGTGTCCGCGGCATGGATGCCGCGGCCAAGCCCCCATGGATGGGTTCACGGCGTCCCCCGCGAACCCACCCCGCCCGGCCAAGCACGGCTTTTGATTTGAGCGACCAGCCACGAGGGGCTCAGCCGTTCGCCGCCAACTCAGCATCCAGCGCGCGCAGGCGATCAACGGTCCCGACGTCGGTCCAGCGCCCGCGATGGTGCTGCCCCGTCATCAATCCCTGCGCCATGAAATGCTTCTGCAGCGGCACCACCGAGAACTTCGGCGGCACCCGCTCGCTGCCCGGAGCATCACCGATCACCGCGCGCCAATCGGCCACGATCGAAGGCCGGTACACGCCGATGCCCGCGTAGGTCAGGCACGGCCCTTCGCGGTCATGGTGCAGCACGCCCTGCGCGTCCAGCCGGTAGTCGCCGTCCGGGTGCTGCGCGGGATTGTCGACCAGCACCAGGTGCGCCTGGCCCTGTGGCTCGCGGGGCAGCGTGGCGAAATCGAAGTCAGTCCAGATGTCACCGTTCACCACCAGGAACGGGGCGTCGCCCAGCACCGGCAGGGCGTTGAGAATGCCGCCGCCGGTTTCCAGCGGGGTCTGCCCTTCGTACATGAAGTGCAGGCGCAGGCCCCACTGGCTGCCATCGCCCAGCGTCGCCGGGAACTGCTCGGCCAGCCACGCGGTGTTGACCACCACCTCGCGCACGCCCAGCGCGGCGAGGCGTTCCAGATGCCACACGATCAGTGGCTTGCCGGCCACTTCCAGCAGCGGCTTGGGCGTATGCAGGGTCAGCGGGCGCATGCGCTCGCCGAGGCCGGCGGCAAAGATCAGCGCCTTCATCGGGCCACGCGCATCGGTGCGGCCAGTTCGGCCAGCGCCGGTTTGATGCGGTCGTCCAGCAGCTGCTGCAGCGGTGCCAGTTCGCGGTAACGCGGCAGCACTTCATCCAGATAGTTGATGAAGCGCGGTGCGTCGTCCAGGTAATGGCCCTTGTTGTCGCGGTAGCGCAGGCGGCAGAACAGGCCGAGGATCTTCACGTGGCGCTGGATGCCCATCCAGTCGGCATCGCGCAGGAAGGTGGCGCGGTCGGGCACCGGCAGGCCGGCACCGCGCGCACGCTCGTGGTACTGCGCCAGCCATTCGTCCACACGCAGCAGCGGCCAGCTCAGGAAGGCGTCCTTGAACAGGCTTACCGCGTCGTAGGCGATCGGGCCGCGCACCAGATCCTGGAAATCCAGTACCGCTGGGCCGTCGTTGACCGGCATCAGGTTGCGCGGCATGTAGTCGCGGTGGGTCATCAGCTGGGCCTGGCCCAGCGCGTTGTCCATCAGCCGGCGATGCACCAGCTGCAGGCCTTCGATCTCGCCGCAGTCCAGCTCCAGGTTCAAGTGGCGCTGCAGGAACCATTCGTCGAACAGGCCAGCATCACGCTGCAGCAGCGCTTCGCCGAACTGGCCGAAATCAGCCGGCACTGGAATCGCCTGCAGGCGCAGCAGCTGTTCGATCGAACGGTCGAACCATTCATCGGCATTGCGCTCGTCGAGGATCTTCGCCAGGGTCGGGCCGCCGAGGTCTTCCAGCAGCAGGAAGCCGGCCTCCAGATCCTGGGCGAGCAGCATGGGCACGCGCAGGCCGTTGTCGTGCAGCAGGCCGCGCATGCGCAGCCACGGCCGCGGATCTTCCAGCCCCGGCGGGGCATCCATCACGATGTGGCTGCCGCGCGTGCTGGTGGTGCGCCAGTAGCTGCGCATGCCGGCATCGACCGAGGCGCGTTCGACCACTGCATTGGCATCTTCGAGCTGGGTACGGGCCCACTGCAGGCGCTGCGCGCTGCGCTGGGGGTCGGAGGCGGGTTCGGTCATGCAGGCATATCCGGGCGCGCCGGGCGCGCCAACGTCGGGAACAGGAAGGGAAGGGGATGCGGGCTCAGCGGCGGCCGCTGAACAGGCGCAGGACGGCCAGCACGGCCACCGCGCCCACCACCGCACCGAGGAAACCGGCCGGTTCGCCGGGGGCGTACCAGCCCATGTACTGGCCGAACCAACCGGCCAGCAGCGCGCCAAGGATGCCCAGCACGATGGTCAACAGGCAGCCCATGCGGTTGTTGCCGGGCATGAAGAAGCGCCCGAGCAGGCCGACGAAGAAGCCCACCAGCAGGATGTACAGCCAGCTGCTGCTGCCGAACAGACCATTCATGCGCGCGGATTCCGCTTGAGTGTGGACGCAGCCTAGCAAGGCCAGGCTGCGTCCGTCACGGGTGCCGGATCAGCAGCAGCCGTGGTCGCCGTGGCGGGTGCCGCTGTCGGCGGCCACCGGCGAACCGCTGGTCTCGCCGCGCAGGCTGGCGGCGTAGTGCTCGCTGATCACCTTGGATACGCAGGCGGTGACCTTCTTGCCCATCGGGATGTGCAGGAATTCGTTCGGGCCGTGCGCGTTGGAGTGCGGGCCGAGCACGCCGGTGATCATGAACTGCGCACCCGGGAACTTCTCGCCGAGCATGCCCATGAACGGGATCGAGCCGCCTTCGCCCATGTACATCGCCGGCTTGCCGAAGAAGGCCTGGCTGGCGTCGTCGATGGCCTGGGTCAGCCACGGCGCCATGGCCGGGGCGTTCCAGCCGGTGGACGCCTTTTCCAGGTCCAGGGTGACCTGCGCGCCGTTCGGCGGGTCGCGCAGCAGCGCTTCCTTCAGCAGCTCGCCGCAGGTCTTGCCATCGGCGGTCGGCGGCAGGCGCAGCGACAGCTTCACCGAGGTCTGCGGGCGCAGCACGTTGCCGGCGGATTCCAATGCCGGCATGCCACCGACGCCGGTGACCGACAGCGCCGGGCGCCAGGTGCGGTTGAGCACCAGCTCGGTCAGGTCCTCGTTCATCGGACGCAGGCCGTCGACCATCGGGAACTTCTCGAAGATCTCGGTATCGACCACTTCGGCGGCGCGCTTGGCCTGTTCCTGGCGCTCGGCCGGAATTTCAACGTTCATGCCGTCGATCAGGATGCGGCCGGTGTCCTGGTCCTCGATGCGCGACAGCAGCTGGCGCAGCAGGCGGAAGCTGGACGGCACCACGCCGGAGGCATCGCCGGAATGCACGCCTTCGTTGAGCACCTTCACGGTGAAGTTGCCGCCGGTCAGGCCGCGCAGCGAAGTGGTGCACCACAGCTGGTCGTAGTTGGCGCAGCCCGAGTCCAGGCACACCACCAGCGACGGCTTGCCGATGCGGTCGGCCAGGTGGTCGACGTAGGCCGGCAGGTCGTAGCTGCCCGACTCCTCACAGGCTTCGATCAGCACCACGCAGCGGGCGTGCGGCAGGCCCTGGGCCTGCAGCGCCAGCACCGCGGCCAGCGAGCCGAAGATGGCATAGCCGTCGTCCGCACCGCCGCGGCCATACAGCTTGTCGCCGCGCAGGACCGGGGTCCACGGGCCGAGGTCGTCGTCCCAGCCGGTCATTTCCGGCTGCTTGTCCAGGTGGCCGTAGAGCAGGATGGTGTCGTCGCCGGTTTCGGCGCCGGTAGCCGGAATTTCCAGGAAGATCAGCGGGGTACGGCCTTCCAGGCGCACCACTTCAACCTTCAGGCCGGGCAGCTGCTGTGCCTTGGCCCAGTTCTCCATCAGCGTGACCGCCTGTTCCATGTAGCCGTTCTGCACCCAATTGGCGTCGAACATCGGCGACTTGTTGGGAATGCGGATGTAGTCGACCAACTGCGGGACGATCTCGCTGTCCCACTTGTCATTGACGAATTGGCCGAGCTTGGCGCTGTCCATCTGAAACTCCGATTGCATGGGCTGTGATCGCGCCATTCTACGCCTGTGCCGGGGTAGGGTTTTTCCTACATCACGTCGGGTATTTGGCTGGCTTACGGAAATCCGGGAAACCGATAGGCTGTGCACATGTGGTGACGGACACTGTTCCTACCGACGGGATTGCCGGTCGGGACGGCCAGAACCACAAGGAGATACACGTCGTGCCTTGGAGTGTCGTGTTGAGGGCACTGGTGCTGGTCGTGTGGATCGCTGGGGCGCATGCCGCCGAACCGATCGACATCAACCGTGCCGATGCCCAGGCGCTGCTGCAGGGATTGACGATGGTCGGAGCCGCCAAGGCCGAGGCGATCGTCGAGCACCGGCGCAGACACGGCCCGTTTCATCGCGTCGAGGACCTGACGCAGGTGAAGGGGATAGGGAAAGCAATCGTCGAACGGAATCGACAGCGGATCACCGTAGGCAACAGGTTGTTGCCGGCGGATCCGGTACCCGGATCGGTACCGGTGCGAACCGTACCCAGGCGCTGACAGCAGGAATCGTCGGAACCGGCAGGAGGCTGGTTCATCGGTCACGGACAGGAAGGCCGTGACCACCGACCGCCGCAGGACGCGGCACCAATCACCAGGATGGTGGCATCACAGACCTGTGGAAGGGGCTGAGATACAAACAGGACAGACGCGGCCGCGTGCAGGATGCGACGCTACCCCCACTGCGCAGGATGCGAGGGGGCGGCAGCAGGCCGACAGGGACGTAACGATTGCCCGGTACGACACATGGCTGTGTCGCCGGGCAGTTTCATTTCCGGCGCCCCGTTTTGCCGTGGCCACCACGGGCCGATGGTGTACGGTGGCCGCTCCGCATGGAAAGGACACCGCTGGATGCTTCCGCACCGCCCCACGACCCTGATGCTCGCCCTGGCGCTGGCCCTGCCGCTGCTGGCCCACGCTGCTGCTCCGGCTCCGGCTCCGGCTCCGGCTGCGGCTGCCAAGCCAACAGCCGCTGCTGCCAGCACCGCCGAGGTACGCGGGCCGACCGACCTCAAGCCGGGCGAATACCTGTGGCATCCGGAAATCTCGCCGACCGGACCGATCGTGCTGGTGGTCAGCCTCGATGAGCAGCGCGCGTACGTCTACCGCAACGGCATTGCCATCGGCCTGAGCACGATCAGCTCGGGCAAGGCCGGGCACGAGACACCGACCGGTGTGTTCACCATCCTGCAGAAGGACAAGGACCACAAGTCCAACCTCTACAACAGCGCGCCGATGCCCTACATGCAGCGGCTGACCTGGGACGGCATCGCCCTGCATGGCGGCAGCCTGCCCGGGCACCCGGCCTCGCACGGCTGCGTGCGACTGCCACAGGCCTTCGCGCAGAAGCTGTTCAGCGAAACCCAGCGCGGCGATACCGTGGTCGTGGCCGATGCCAAGAGCTCGCCGATGACCTTGGCCTATCCGTCGGTGCTGGCGCCGGTGAACGCGCGCGGGCAGGCGCTGCCGGAAACCGAGGGGGCGGCCACCCAGGCATGGTGGAACGACAGCGCGGCCCCGGCCGGGCAGGTCGGCATCCTGGTCAGCCTGCACGACCAGCGCCTGTACGTGCTGCGCGATGGTGTGATGATCGGCGAGTCGCCGTTGAAGGCCGACGCGCTGCCGGCCTTCCAGGGCACCACCCTGTTCGTGATGGGGCAGGGCTACAGCGACACCCCCAGCCCGCTGGACGCGAACCAGCGCCTGCACCAGTGGACGGCCTACCCGCTGCTGGGCCAGGACCGGGCCCAGGCCACGCCGGACCTGCTGGCCACGCCCTCGCTGCCGATGGCGCTGCCGGCCGATTTCGCCCGCCAGCTGTACCAGGTGCTGGTGCCGGGCACGACCCTGCTGGTGACCTCGCTGCCGGCGGTCCGCCCAAGCCCGGCTGAATCCGGAATGCAGCCGGTCTTGGAATCCGAGCCGCCAGGGTCCACCCTCAAGGGCAACTGACGCCCTCGTTGTGCCCATGACTGCATCCCGCCTGTGCCGGCTGGCCGCGTTCGGCCTGCTGGCGACCTCGGCCAGCGCCCCGGCGCTGGCACAGACGCCCGCCCTCGCCACCTCTGCCGATGATCTCGCTGCCCTGCTGTCGCGCAGCGCGCCCAAGGCCGACCGCCACGTGCTGCAGCTGGCGGCGCATGCCATGCGCTGCGCACTGCAACGGCCGGAGCTGGGCATCAACGGTGATCGCCTCAGCGTGATCGACTACTCGCGGCCGTCCACCGAGCCGCGGCTGTGGGTGTTCGACCTGGCCCACCAGCGCCTGTTGTTCGAGGAATGGGTGGCGCACGGCCGCAACAGCGGCGAGAACCGCACCGAGCATTTCTCCAACCGCGACGGCAGTTTCATGTCCAGCCTCGGCGCGTTCACCGCGCAGGAAACCTACATGGGCGGCAACGGTTATTCGCTGCGCCTGGCGGGGCTGGAACCGGGCTTCAACGACCGGGCGCGGGAACGGGCCATCGTCATCCACGGCGCGCCTTACGTGAATCCAGCGACCGCGCAGCTGCAGGGGCGGCTCGGCCGCAGCCTGGGCTGCCCGGCGGTGCGCCTGTCGGTGGCCAGGCCACTCATCGACGCGTTGCGCGGCGGCACGATGGTGTTCGCGTATTACCCCGATCAGGACTGGCTGAAGCACTCGCAGCTGCTGGGCGGGGAGTGTGGTGGCCAGGGCACGCTCGCCACGCGGTGATGCACGACGGCGCGCGGCATGATGCAATGCGCCGATGAACATCGACTCCCTGCTGCACACTCCAAGCCAGGTCATTTCCAGCCTGGACTATCGTCGCGAACGCTGGCGGAATGGACTTGGCTGGACCCGCGAGATCCTGCGCCTGCCCGCGCAGGGCGATGACTGGGCGCTGCGCCTGTCGGTGGCCGAGATCGAGCAGGACGCCGCGTTCTCCGCCTTCCCCGGCGTGGAGCGCGAGCTGGTGCTGCTGCAGGGCAATGGCGTGCGCCTGCGCTTCGAGGATGGCCGCGTGGCCGAAGTGCTGCCACCGCACGGACGGGTGCGCTTTGCGGGCGAGGAAACACTGCACGGCGAACTGGTGGACGGCACCACCCACGACTTCAATCTGATGTGGAAGCGCGAGCTGCTGCAGGCCGAACTGTTGCACCGGCCGCTGGTGGGATCGATGTTCTTCTTCTGCGAACCGGGTGTGGCCTGGGCGCTGCACCTGTTGGCCGGGCACGCCGTGTTTGGTGATGACAGTGGATTGCCGCCCATGCAGGCCGGCGATACCGCGTGGTTGGCAGCCGGTGAACGGCAGCGTCATGCGGTGCAGGGTGGGGGCGAGCTGCTGGCGATACGGGTGACGAGCGCCAGGTAGTGCCGGGCCACGCCCGGCGTCATGGTGCGAACCAAGGTTCGCACCCACCAGAGAGCATCTGTGGTTGGGATCAGAGCCCTTTCCTGCGGAAAGGGATCCGACCCGGATGGTTCGTTCAATACACATCCCGCCGGTAACGACCGGCCAGCAGCAACGCTTCCTTGCCGTCGATACCCAGTACTTGCTCGATCACCGCATCCACCGCCGGGGCCATGCCCTGCAGGCTGCCGCAGACCAGGATCGTCGCGCCATCCTCAACCCACTGCTTCAACGTGGTTGCTTCGGCCAGCAGCCGGTCCTGCACGTAGCGGTGCGAACCGCCATCTCGGCTGAACACTGCATCCAGCCGCGCCAGCGAGCCGTCGGCCAGCATCGCCCGTAGTTCGTCACCGAAGTGGAAGTCATGCGCAGCGGTGCGCTCACCGAACAGCATCCAGGTCCGTCGTGCGCCACTGCGGATACGTTCGTGCAGATGCGCGCGCAGGCCGGCGATGCCGGTGCCATTGCCGATCAACAGCAGCGGCACGTCGGCGGCGACGCCATGGAAGTTGTCGTTTCGACGCAGCCGCAGCTGCACCGGCTCGCCGATGACCGCGTGGTCGCACAGCCAGCCGCTGCCGATGCCGGGCGTGCCGTCCGCGCGTAGCTGGCGACGCAGCAGCAGTTCCACCGCGCCATCGGCCATCACCGAGGCGATCGAGTATTCGCGATGCGGCAGCGGCTGCAGCGCCGCCAGCAAGGCCGGCAGGTCGCCCGGCGGAACCAGCGAAGGCAGATGCGAGCGCTCGACGCGAGCCAGCAGCGTCTGCCCATCAGCCAGTACGGTATCCGCATTGAACCCCTGCGCGTCCAGCCACGCGCGCGCGCTGTGGCGGGCGTGTTGTGGCCCGATCTCGGCGATGTCGCCGGCCTGCCAATGTGCGTTGTTGCCTGCCGGTGGCTGCAGGCGCAGCCAGTACACCGCGCCGCCCGGGCTGCCGGGATTCAGATGCGCGCGCTGCAGCAGCGTCCACGGCTGGTACTCGGCCGGGCTCCAGTCGGGCAGCTCGCTGGCGCCGCCGCCGAGCTGGCCCAGCAACTGCTGCCAATGGCGCAGCGCGGCCGGATCGGCGTTGTCGACTTCGATCGCATCGAACAGCGGATGCGCACCGTGCTGGCGCAGCCACTGGTCGAGCTGGTGGCCGAATCCACAGAAGTGTCCGTAACTGCGGTCGCCCAGTGCGAGCACGCCGTACTGCAGGTGCTGCAGCGAAGGTGGGGCGGCCATCACCCCGCGCAGGAAGGGCAGGGCGTGGTCGGGAGGGTCGCCCTCACCGGTGGTGCTGGCGATGAACAACGCACGCTGGCTGTCGGCCAGCAAGGTGGCATCGACCGCATGCAGACCGCGCACGCGCACCGGCACGCCGGCACCACGCAATGCCTCGGCACTGCGTTCGGCCAGTTCGCGGGCGAAGCCGGTCTGGCTGGACCAGACCAGCAGGATCGGCGCGATGTCGCCAGAGGCAGCATCGTCGCGCGGTCGTCCACGCCACCACAGTGCAGAGCAGGCCAGCGCGTACAGCGCGGTGGCGATGATGGCGATCTGCGATTCCCGTGCCGGCGGTGCACCCTGCCACCAGGCTTCGCCGAGATGCAGTCGCAGCAGCGCCCAGGCGATCAGCGCCAGCAGGATCAGTACAAGCGCGTTGCCAAGCTGCGTGCGCGACGGCCGTGCGCTCATGCGCCCTGCTCGTCGAGCAGGCACTGGAAGGCGCTGCTGAGGAATTCGCGGGGGCCTTCGGCGGCCCGTTGCAGATAGCGCACGGCCAGTCCTTCGCGTTCGGCCAGCGCCATGCCCTGTTCGTGGCCGAGCACGGTCAGTGCGGTGGCCCAGGCATCGGCGTGCATGGCGTCGTCGGCCACCACGGTGACTGCCGCGGCAACCTGCCGCACCGGCCTGCCCATACGCGGGTCGAGACTGTGGCTGTAGGCCTCGCCATCGGCCTCGTACTGGTGCCAGCGATCGCCGGAAGTGGCCACCGCCTTGCCGTCCAGCGCCAGCACCCGTGGCGGGGTATCGGTGTGCACGTCTTCTTCCGGTGCGGATTCCACCAGCACGCGCCACGGCTGGCCGTCCGGCTTGCGGCCGTAACCGGCCAGTTCGCCACCGACCTCGATCAGCGCGGCAGTGATGCCCTGTGTGCGCAGCCACGCAGCGACATGGTCGACGCCAAAGCCCTTGGCGATCGCAGAGAGATCCAGTTCCAATCCGCCCGGCTGCAGCAGCGCATCGTCATGCCACTGCAGACGCTGCCAACCGCAGCGATCGCGTATGGATTGCAGGAGCGCCGCATCCGGTTGGCGGCGTTCACCGGCATGTGCGCCGAAGCCCCACAGTGCAACCAACGGGCCGACGGTGGGATCGAATGCGCCATCGCTGGCGGCGGCGATGGCCTGAGCGCAGGCCAGCACCTGGCGCGTCTCGGCCGGCAGCGTGCACCACTGGCCGGCATCTGCGTGGTTGAAGCGGCTGAGGTCCGAGCCGGCGTCCCACGTGCTCATCTGCGCGACCACATCATCCAGCCGCGCCTGGATGCCGGCGTGCAGCGGGTGCAGGTCGCGCTGGCGCGGCGCGACCAGCGACACGCTCCACGTGGTGCCCATGGTGGTGCCACCGAGGCGGGCGATGTCGAGCAGGGAATCGGTCATGGTGAGGCGTTGCGGCGGCGATGCCGGGGCGTGCCCGGCATCGCGGTCCGCTTTACTGCGGCAGCACTTCCAGCGTGGCAACGTAGCTGAGGCGACGCTTGGCGGCCTGCTTCACCGAGGTCTTGTTGTCCTCGGTGCCGGTTTCCAGCCAGTACATGCCGGCTTCCGGCCAGGTCACCTTGATTTCACCCTTGGCATCGCTGGTCAGTTTCATTTCGTCCTGCGCGTTGCGGTAGCGGGTGGCGCCGCGCACGATCTCGAATTCGAGGCCGGCGGTCGGCTTGCCATCGACCAGCACGCGGAAGGTGGCTTCCTCGCCGGCGAACAGATCATTCGGGTGGCCGACGGCGACCAGCTCGATGCCACGGTTGGTCGGCTTCAGCGCGGTGTCGTTCGGCGCGCCGTTGGTGACGAAGGTCTCCACGCGGCCGACCGACTGGCTCACTTCCAGCTTCTTCGCGTCCTTCGGCAGTTCACCGAAGGTAGCCACGCTGCCGCGCCAGCGCTTGCGCTCGCCGTTCTGCTCGTAGGTGGCGAACAGGCCGTCATTGACCGAGGCAATGCGGTAGGTGCCGGGCTGCTTCAGCTCAACGTCGAACACGCTGCGGTACTTGCCGGTGGCGGCGTTCTGCGGTTGTACGGCGCTGCCATCCGGGGCGGTGATCACCACCGACTCCAGGCGCAGCGGCACGTGGTTGAAGTAGAACAGGTCGTTGGAGACCGCACCGTCGACAGTGATCCACGGCGCGTTGCCGGCGATCACGGTCTGCGAGGGCAGCAGCCAGGCCTTGTGGGCCAGGGCGGAGAAGGGAAGGGCAGCGGCCAGGGCGGCGGCGAGGACGAGCGTGCGCTTCATGCGGAAGACTCCAGTTGGAAGAGGGCGGATCCCTTTCCAACGGAAAGGGCTCTGACGCCGAGGGATAGGGCGATGGGGTCAGAGCTCTTCCTGCGGAATGGATCCGACCCCGGCTCAGGCAGTTACGGTTTGACGGCGAGGGTGACCTGGCCCAGTTCGGTGGCGCCCTGCGCCTTGCCGTTCTGCGCGGCGGTGGCCGGCCAGGTGAAGGGAATCTTCAGCAGTTCACGGCCACCCACTTCGCGCACCGCTTCCACCACCAGGGTGTAGTTGCCCGGGGCCAGCTGCTTCAGTGCCGGCTGCTTGTCGTTGAACGACAGCGCGTGCTTGCCGGCCGGTCGCGTCGGACCGGTCACGCCGTCCACCGGCACCTGCAGGGTGCGGCCGCTTTTGCGCCACCACTGGCGCAGGTCGGGCAGCCACTTGGTGCCATGGCCTTCGCTGTTGCTGGTCTGCTGGTACCAGACCGACAGGTTGGCTGCGACCTTCTGGTCGGCGCCTTCCAGCCACACGGCCACGTACGGGCGGTGGTATTCGGCCACGTTGAGCTTGGGTACTTCGACGTTGATGTCGAGGGTGGTGGCATAGGCCGGCGAGGTGGCCAGCAGGCCGCTGAGGGCGATGGTCAGGGTGACGCGCATGGGGCGGCTCCGGAAACGAGGGAAAGTCAGTGGATCAGCAGCAGGGCGATCAGCAGCGGGATCATCAGGCCCAGGCCGACCAGCGGCCAGGTCATGCGCCGCTGCCGTGCATGGAGGTGCAGCAGGAACAGGCCGGTGATGCAGAACACCAGGCAGGCCACGGCGAACAGGTCCAGGAACCAGCCCCACGCCGGGCCCGCGTTGCGGCCCTTGTGCAGGTCGTTGAGGTAGGACACCACGCCGCGCGAGGTTGATTCGTACTCCACCGCGCCGGTCTCGCGATCGATGCTCAGCCAGGCGTCGCCGCCGGGGCGTGGCAGCGACAAATAGATCTCCTCGGCCGACCACTCGGCCGGGCGGCCGCCGATGGCGATGCCCAGCTGTGTATCCAGCCATTGCCGGGCCGGACGCGGGATCGGCGCGTTGCCGTCTTCACGCGTGCCGAGCTGGCCGAGCAGATCGGCCGGCAGTTCCAGGTGCTGGTTCTGCACCTGGGGCTTGGCCTCGATCTTCGCTGCGTGGTTGAGGGTCAGGCCGGTCACCGCGAACAGCAGCATGCCGATCAGGCACACCGCCGAGCTGATCCAGTGCCACTGGTGCAGCGTCCGCAGCCAGAAGCCACGGCTTTGTTGCTGCTGCACGGTGGAAGAGGCAGGACGGCTCACGGCACGGTTCGAGGCGGACGGGGACTGCCCATTACATCATTGATGAGAATAGCTCGCAATTGCGTGTCGTTCTGTATCCCTGGAGGGCGATTGCCGGCCAGCGGCCGGCACTACCGCTGCCGCGGGTCGGTAGATCCACGCCATGCGTGGATGAAGCGGTGCCAACCAAGGTTGGCACCCACCGAAGCAGGGAGGTGCGCGGCGATCAGAACTTCGCGTTCAACGAAATCCAATAGCTGCGGCGCTGGTCCTTGGTCGCATAGTCGTCCACGCAGTTGAACTCGCTCTGGCTGATCAGCAGGCACGACTGCGAGACGAAGTTCTTGTCGAACAGGTTGTTGACCCGCGCGTTCACCGTCAGCCACGGCGTGGCCTTCCAGCTGCCACCCAGGTGGAAGATGGTGTAGTCCTCGTAATAGCGGGTGTGGCTGGCGCCGGAGGCATCCAGCAGGGTGTCGCGGTAGCGGTCGTAGCGGCCCTCGCCGATCAGCGACAGGCTGACCGTTTCACTGATCTGCCAGTTGAGGCTGGCGTTGGCCATGTGTTTTGCCGGCATGGTGCCGCTGATCGGCAGGCCCTTCTGCAGGCCACTGGTCTGCTCGCTCCTGGTCCAGGTGTAGTTGCCGCGCAGCTGCAGGGTGTCGAGCAGGTCGATGTGGCCGGCCAGTTCCGCGCCGCGGGTCTCGGCCTTGTCGATGTTCACGCTCTGGGTGAAGGTGCTGTAGCCCAGCGTTGCCCAGCCCGGACCGATGTCCACGCAGTAACCGCTGCCGGCCGGCGCCACTTCGCAGTTCGGGAAGGTGCCGCCGCTGGCGATCTTGTCCTCGAACTTGTTGATGAAGCCGGTGACGTTGAAGCCCCAGCGCTGGCCTTCGTAGTACGCGGCCAGCTCGTAGTTGGTGCTGGTTTCCGGCTTCAGGTTCGGCGAGCCCACCAGCGGCAATACACCCTGGCCACCAAAGCCGGTGATGCCCGGGAACAGCTGGTCTGGACGCGGGGTCTTGTAGCCGGTGCTGACGCCCCCCTTGAAGGTCCACGCATCGCTGGCGTTCCACACCAAGTAGCCGCGCGGGCTGAGATGGCTGCCGAAGATGTTGTGGTCGTCGTAGCGCAGGCCTAAGGTGGCGGTGAGGGTGTCGGTCAGCGCCCAGTTGTCCTCGGCGAACAGCGCCCACATGCGGTGCTTCTGCCTGGTGTTGCTGCGGTAGCCGGCGCCGTCCATGCCGAACACGCCGTCGATCATGTCGGTGTCGTTGTACTGGCCGCCGACAGTGAGCTTGTGCGCGCCGAAGTCCAGATCCAGCATCGTGTCGAGCACGTAGCCTTCCAGTTCCATGGTACGCAGCGGACGCGGCAGGAACGCCTGCAGGCGCGCCATTTCGCTGGGATTGAGCGCAGTCAGCGCATTGCCACGGCCGGCCGCGCAGTTGTTGGCCGCCCCGGTGCGACGGCAGACGTCATTCCACAGCGTCTGCAGGTTGGCACGCTCGTCCAGGGTCAGCGGCAGCGAGCGGCCGAGGTTGCTGCTCTTGCTGTGGGTCAGCGAGGTCTGCCAGGTGCCGAAGCTGTAGCGGCCCTGGTGGGTCAGCGACAGTTGGTCGCGCTCGTAGCGCTGGTAGGCGGTGTAGCCCACGCGCGGCTGCACCACGCGGCGGGTGACCGTGCCGCTGCCGTTCGGGTTGGGGATGACCGCATTGCCGACGCGCCACAGGCTGGCCAGGCTGTCCAGGGTGCCGGTCTGGCCTTCGCTGTTGTCGTACTTCTGCCGCGACACGTCGTAGTCCAGCCACAGTTCGTGGTCATCGTTGACGCGGAAGTCCAGGCGCACGCCTGTGTTCCAGTTGGTGTTGGCCACCGACTTGCCACCGCCACCGAAGCCGATGCTGCGCTCCCACAGCGTGCCGTCGGGCAGGGTCAGTGCATCCCATTCCGGGTTCGATGCCTTGGCATCGTAGTAGCTGCCGCGCACGGCGAGGCTGAGGCGATCCTTCAGCAGCGGGCCGCTGAGGTACAGGTCGGTGGTGCGTGCATCGCCGAACTGGTCGTCCTGCTGCACGGTGAAGCCCTGAGTGAGCGCGCCATGCCAGCTGTCCTGGTTGCGACGGGTGATGATGTTGATGACGCCGCCCATCGCGTCCGAGCCGTACAGCGTGGACATAGGGCCGCGCACCACTTCGATGCGCTCGATGGCGTCCAGCGGCGGCAGGTAGGCGAACTGGCCACCGCCGAAGTTGTTCGGATACAGCTGGCCGACATTGCTCTGGCGGCGGCCGTCGATCAGTACCAGGGTGTATTCGGAGGGCAGGCCGCGCATCGAGATGGTGGCGCGGCCGTTCTTGTCGGTGGCTTCCAGGCCGACGTCGATGCCTTCGACGTCGCGCAGCGCATCGACCAGGTTGGTGTACGGGCGCTTGCTCAGCTCTTCGCGGCTGACCACGCTGATGCTGGCCGGCGCATCGACCACCTTCTGTTCGAAGCCGGAGGCGGTGACCACCACCTTGTCCAGCGTCTGCGGGGCGCCGGCGATCTCTGCATGTGCGAAAGCAGGGGCCGCCATCACCGCCAGCACGGCGCTGGTCAGCAGGGGGCGGGACAGGGACGAACGGACACGATGGCGCTGGGCCATGGCAATTACCTCGAAAGATGCAGAGAGGTGCGATGCCGGGCGCGAAGGGCGCGGCATGCACGGGAAGCCCGGTCAGGGGCGGCAGGGATGAAGCAGGCAGCGGCGTGCGGGCGCGACCGCGCAGGCGGTCACGTCGGGCCGTGGATCAGGCGAGCGGCGGCGCTTGGCCGCGTTGCTGGCGACGCCCGGGCGCATCGACCCAGGGCGTGTCCGGAGCGGCCAGTGGCCAGTCCGGGCGCACGCCGGGCATGGCCGGCGTGGCGGGTACGAGTTCAAGTTCGGTGCGCAGCCACTGGTTGGCCAGCAACAGCGGCGGCGGCGCCTTCTCGGACGCTTTCACCGGGGTGGAGGCGCAGCGGCGCAGTTTGGCCGGAGCCTCTTCCTGCAACGGGCCTTCGCCGCCGCGTTCTTCCAGCGGTACCTGCACGGTCATCGCTGTGGCCGGATGCGGCAGCAGCGGCAGGGTGCCCAGCAGCAACGCCAGCATCGCCACCCAGGCCAGCAGGCTGGCCAGCGCGGGACGCTGGCCGCGCATGGCGGTGCCCATCTTGCGATGGATGAGTGGGCGAGGGCGGAGCGGGCGCAGCAAGCAGGAATCCCCGGGCGGTCGCCGGCAGCGGCCGGCATCAACGGGGCGTGATTGTAATGAGAGCTGTTAGCCGTTGCAAATGAGAATGATTGCCAAAAGATCGGGGGGGCGGTCTGAAGCAGCTCAGACCTCGCTCCAGCGCCGCAGCAGGTTGTGGTACACGCCGGTCAGCTGCAGCACCGCCTCGGCGTCGCCACCGGTCTGGCGCAGGCGCTCGATCGAGCCGTCCATCTCCCACAGCAGGCGCCGCTGCACGTCGTCGCGGATCATGCTCTGCACCCAGAAGAACGAGGCCACGCGCGCGCCGTCGGTGACCGGCCGCACCTGGTGCAGGCTGCTGGACGGGTACACGATCAGGTCGCCGGCGGGCAGCTTCACTTCATGCTCGCCGTAGGTGTCGCTGATGATCAGCTCGCCACCCTCGTACTCGTCCGGATCGGACAGGAACAGGGTGCAGGAGATGTCCGATCGCAGCTGTTCGCCGTTGCCCAGGTTCATCACTGCGCCGTCGACATGGAAGCCGTAGGTGCCGCCGCCGCTGTAGCGGTTGAAGCGTGGCGGCAGGTACTTCAGTGGCAGCGCCGCGGTGAAGAACAGCGGGTGCCGGGCCAGCGCGACGAGGATGATCTCGCCCAGCTCGCGGCGCAGCGGCGAGGCCTCGGGCAGCTGCTGGTTGTGCTTGGCCTGCGCACCCAGATGGCCGACCGTCTCGCGGCCATCGGTCCAGTCGGCAGCGTCGAGGCGGCGGCGGAACTCGGCCACCTGCGCGGCGCTGAGGATGTCGGGGATGTGCAGCAGCATGCGGAACTCCTCAGAGGGACGGCGGTGCGACCAGGGCGCGCACCTGCGGATGTGGGGACGCCGCCAGCTCCGGCACGATGTGCGCCATGAACGCCGGGCTGCCGTGGGCCAGCGCCAGCCGCAGCCAATGCACGGCCTGGTCGACCTGGCCGGCCTGCAGCAAGATCGATGCGTAGTTGGCCTGGCCGCGGAAATCACCGGCCTCGGCCGCGCGCTGATACCAGGCCAGCGCCGCCTGCGGATCCGGTGCGGTATCCAGCCCGTCCTCCAGGTGGCGGGCCAGCAGGTTCATCGATTTGGCGTGGCCCAGATGCGCAGCTCGGGTGTACAAGGCCAGTGCCTGCGCGCGGTCCTGCGGTACACCGCGGCCGGTGGCCAGCAGGTTGGCCAGGTTGTACAGGCCCCAGTCCAGGCCGGTGTCGGCCGCGCGCCGGTACCAGACCGCGGCCAGCGCCGGGTCGGGCGGGGTGCCCTGGCCCAGCTCATGGCAGCGGCCGAGCATGTTCATCGCCATCGGTGCGCCGTTGTTGGCGGCGGTTTCGTACCAGAGCAGCGCGGCAGAGGCATCCTGCGCGGTGCCTTTGCCTTCCATGTGCATCTGCGCGAGCAGCAGTTGTGCATCGACCTGGCCGGCCTGTGCGGCATCGCGGATGTGCGCGAACGCGGCTGCCGGGTCGTGCTGCAGCAGCTCGACCAGTGCGTCGCTGTCGATGGGGGTGCGGTTGGCCATGCAGTGAGTATCGCCGGAAACAAAAACGGCGGCAGGAGACCCTGCCGCCGTGGTGGAGCAACGCTGGATCAGAACTTCACGTTCAGTGCCAGGGTGGCCGAGCGACCCGGGGCGATGCTCGCGTAGTGCGAGGCATAGGCCTTGGTGAAGTAGGTCTTGTCGGTCAGGTTCTGCACGTTCAGCTGCAGGCTGATGTTGTCCTGGATCGCGTAGCTGGCCATCGCGTCAAAGCGGGTGTAGCTGGCGATCCACTTGGTGTTGGCGACATCACCGTACTGCTTGTCCGAGTAGAACGCACCGGCGCCGACGGTCAGGCCGATCGGGAAGCGGTAGGTGGTCCACAGGTTGGCGCTGTGCTTGGCGGTGTTCGGGAACACGTTGCCGTTGTTCGGCGACGGTACGTAGACGTTGGACGGGCAGGTGCGGCCCACCGGTGCGCCACAGACAAAGCCGTTGTCCTTCAGTTCCGAGTCCAGGTAGGTGTAGCCGCCGTACAGGCTCCAGGCATCGGTCAGCTGGCCGTTGAAGCCCAGCTCGAAACCGTTGATCTCCTTCTTGCCGGCGTTCTGGCTGGTGCCGTTGTCGATGGTCACGCGTGCGTTGTTCATCACGGTGTGGAAGATCGCGGCGGTCAGGTTCAGGCGGTTGTCGAGCAGGTCCCACTTGGTACCCAGTTCGAGGTTCCTGGTGTCCTGCGGCTTGAGGTCGGCCACGGCGGCGCTCAGGCCGTCCGAACCGTCACCACCGTCCATGCCCGGCGGGGTCGAGGAGGTGCCCCAGGACAGGTAGATGCTGCCGTTGGCGGCCGGCTTGAACACCACGCCGGCCTGGTAGTTCAGGAAGTCGTTGTCGTTACGCACGCGGGTCGGTGCCTTGCCGACCACCGGAGTGGTCAGGGTGGTACGGAAATCGTCGTAGCGCAGGCCGAGGTTGATCATCCACTGCTCATTGAGCTCGATGGTGTCGAACACGTAGGCCGAGGTGGTCCTGGTGCGCTGCTCGACGTCCAGCGCCTTGTCGCTGCGATAGACGATCTGACCGGCCGCCCACGGATCGTTCGGGTTCGGATTGTTGAAGTCGGTGCAGTTGTAGCCGGTAGCCGCGCCGGACACCTGGCAGCGAGTGCTGTTGGCGCTGTTTTCAAGGGGATTGGCGGTGCCCGGCGACATCAGGTAGCTGCCACGGGTCATCTTTTCGTCGCTGTACTCCACGCCCGCGCTGTAGCTGTGCTTGAGCGCGCCGGTCTGGAAGGCACCGGTCAGGCCCAGCTGGTCGGCGAAGCTCTTGACGTCGACCGCACGGGTGTTGGTGCGACGCCACAAGGTGCCGTACAGGTTGGGGTTGCCCTTGCTGTCGTCCGGCTGGGTCCACAGGTAGTCGTTGCTGGTGTTGCCCAGACGCGCGATGTTGCGCAGCTTGTGGCCGCCGAAGTCGTAGCTGGCGTCCAGAGTGCTGATGTCGGCGCGGGTGCGCTGGAAATCACGGTCGACCAGGCCGTAGTAGTTGTTGCGGTCCGGCACCATCGGGCGCCCATCACCGTTCTTGGCCACGTTCGGGCCGCTGGAGAACGGGTTGCTGTAGGGGAAGCCACCCGCATCGGGCAGATCATCGCTCTGCATGTGGTAGTGGCTGGCGATCAGCTGCGCCGGGCCGTTCAGGCCGAACGCGATCGACGGCGCGATGCCCCAGCGGCTGACGTTGGCCGCATCACGACCGGGGATGTCCGACGCGTGCTTCATCAGGTTCAGGCGGGCAGCGATGCCATCGCCCAGCATGTAGTTGGCGTCCACCGTGCCGCGGGCGTAGCTGTCGGTGCCGATGCCCATGCTGGCGCTGGTCTCGTTCTTCAGCTTCGGCGTCTTGCTCACCAGGTTCAGGCTGCCACCACCGGAGTCACGGCCGCCGTAGGCCGAGCTCGGGCCCTTGACCACTTCCACCTGCTCAAGGTCGAAGATTTCGCGGGTCTGCGAGCCGACGTCGCGCAGGCCGTCGACGAACACGTTGCTCTGCGAATCGAAGCCACGGATGAACGGGCGGTCACCGGTCGGGTTGCCGCCTTCGCCGGCACCGAAGGTGATGCCCGGCACCATGCGCAGCGCATCCTGCAGGTTGGTCGCGCCGGTCTCGGCGATCAGCTTCTCAGACACGATCGACACCGACTTCGGCGTGTCCAGCAGTTCGGCGGTGAACTTCGGCGAGGACGGATTGAACCAGCTGCCGCGTACCTGCACCTTGTCCAGGTCGGTGGCCTTGTTGGCGCCGGAGGCGGCGCCGTCGGCGGCCTGTGCGGCCAGCGGTGCGAAGCCGGCGGCCAGGGTGGCCGAGGCGAGCAGGGAAACGCGCGGGGCGTACTTGCGGGTCTTGATATGGGTCATGGTGGTGGGTGGTGGCTTGGATCGGGAAAGGGCGCGGACCGGCACGCAGGCGTGGCGGCAGGCAGGAGACGGGTGCTGTAGAGCCGAGCCGATGCTCGGCTGGCCCGAAACGCAATGAGGCGAACGGCAAAGGCCGCAGGGCGCCTCAGCTGGCGTGCGGTGCGGGCGGTGCGTGGCCGGGGTTCAACCGCAGTGCGGGATCGTGCAGCTGCCAGCGCAGGGCGTCGGAGCACCACCGCGGGATGTGTGCGACCAGCGCGGCGCGCGGTGACGCCAGGCCGGTGCAGGGTGTACTGCCCTCGCCATCAAGCGGCGGCTCGGGGGCAGGGGCGGCGTGTTGCGGGCATTCGTCGGCCGGCGTTTCCGGCAGCGGCATGGACTGCAGCAGATCATCCGCGTGTGCCTGCCAGCCGTGCGTGGCCGGATCGCTGGCGCGCCCCTCGTGCAGCGCCGACCAGCCCAGCAGCAGCGTCAGCAGCACGGCCACGAGCAGCGGCCACCCCTGGCGGGCGAGCTGGCACAGCGTGGCGGTGGGCGCGGGCGTAGCCATGGCGCAGGGGCGGAGTCGTTACGAAGATGTTACGTAGAATAACATCAACGATAATGATTCGCATGTACGGGATGTGGCGGGCCGCCGGGGAACCCCTGAAACGCCCTGGGAAGCCCCTCAAGGCGTTTCTGTAGATCCACCTCATGGTGGATGCCCTCGGCCGGGGCGCGACCTCAATCCCGGTCGTCGCGGGTCCAGACCGCGTCGTGCTCCCGCTTCACCGGGAACTTGGGCACTGGGGTATAGGCCGGGGCGCACAGGGCGCGGCCATCGCGCACGTCGAAGCGCGCGCCGTGCAGCACGCACTCCACGCTGCCTTCGGTCGTGTTGAACTCGCCGGAGGACAGCTCGAACTCTTCATGCGTGCACTGGTCTTCCAGTGCGTACAGCTCGCCGTCGAGGTTGAACACCACGATCGGGGTGCCGGTCACTTCGTCGAACACGCTCTTCATTTCACCCGGCAGCAGCTCGTTGCCGGCACAGACAAAGGTCCAGGCCTCGCTCACGCGGTGGCTCCGGCCAGCGGCTTTTCCAGGATCTCGAAGCGCAGGTCGTCGCGCTTGGGGATGCCGAAGCGTTCGTCGCCGTACGGGAACGGCTTCTTGATGCCGGTGCGGCTGTAGCCGCGACGCTCGTAGAAGGCGATCAGTTCGTCGCGCACGTCGATGACGGTCATCTGCATCACAGGTACATTCCATTCGCGCGCGGCGTGTGCTTCGGCGGCCTCCATCAGCTGCTTGCCGACGCCACCGCCCTGCTGGGCCGGGTCGACCGAGAACATGCCGAAGTAGCCCTTGCCGTCGACATCGGCGACGTGGGCACAGGCCACCAGCTGGCCTGCGCGTTCAGCCAGCAGGATGGTGGAGCGCGGGCGGTCGAGGTCGGCCTGGATGCCTTCGGCGTCGATGCGGGCGCCGTCCAGCAGGTCGGCTTCGGTGGTCCAGCCGACGCGGCTGGCGTCGCCGCGGTAGGCCGAGGTGACCAGGGAGATCAGGGCGGGGATGTCGGCCGGCGTGGCGGCGCGGAAGGTCAGGGTGCTCATCGGCCCATTCTAGGTGGGCCGTGGGCGGGCGCAAATGGGGCACTCCGGCAGTTCCGGCAGTTCCGGCAACGGTATGCTCGCGCTTCAGCAATTGTCATACAGGGCCGTGGCGTGGACGTGTCGAAGGGAATCGCGCTGGCGTTGACCGCGGGGATGATGATGGCTCTGGCACGTCTGCCGGCGCATGTGGACGGGGGCGGCATTGCGCCCAACGGCCTGGGGTGCGCCAGTTTCAGTCCATCCCGTGCGTTGCCGGTCACGCTGGAGGCGTTGCGCGCCGATCCGATGCGCTATCACGGGCGATTGGTGCGCGTGCGAGGGGTCTACGTCGATCGCTTTGAAATGTCTGCGCTGCATCCAGGGCCGCCGGTACAGGACTCGTGGGCGGCGGCCGGCGTTTGGGTGAACGGCATCCCCATCCTGGTGCTGCCGCCGGAGCAGGCGGTTGAACTCACCGGAATCGTCTCTGCCGGTCGCTCCGGAGCCCCGTTCGGCAAGGGGCATCTTGGGCAATGGCCTGCGGAGCTCTGCGTGTCTTCGATCTTGCCCTTGGCCGCGCCATGAAGAACGCCGCGGTTTCCCGCGGCGTTCTCGATGTTTCCGGCTGCCTTTCGGCTCTCACCCCAACAGCTTGCGCACCTTGGTCAGTGCGGTCATGAAGCGCTCGATCTCGGCGTGGGTGTTGTAGAACGCCAGCGAGGCACGGCAGGTGGCTGCGACGCCGAAGTACTGCAGCAGCGGGTGCGCGCAGTGCTGGCCCGAGCGCACGGCCACGCCTTCCAGATCAAGCAGCGTGGCCAGGTCGTGGGCATGCGCGCCGTCGATCAGGAACGAGACCACGGCAGCCTTCTCCGGCGCTTCGCCGATGATGCGCAGGCCGTCGACGCGGCGCAGTTCTTCGGTGAAGTGCGCGAGCAGTTCGGCTTCGCGCGCTTCCACGTTGTCCTGCCCCAGCTGCTGCAGGTAGTCGGCGGCCACGCCCAGGCCGATGAAGCCGGCGATGTTCGGGGTGCCGGCTTCGAACTTGTGCGGGGCGTCGTTGAAGACCGTACCGTCGAAGCTGACTTCCTTGATCATCTCGCCGCCACCGAGGAACGGCGGCATCGCGTCCAGGTGCTCGCGGCGCGCCCACAGCGCACCGGTGCCGGTCGGGCCACACATCTTGTGGCCGGTGATGGCGTAGAAGTCGCAGCCGATCGCAGCGACGTCGACCTTGCGGTGCGGCACCGCCTGCGAGCCGTCGACCACGGTGATGATGCCGCGCTTGCGCGCTTCACGGCAGATCTCGCGCACCGGGTTGACCGTACCCAGCACGTTGGACACATGGGTGACCGCCAGCAGCTTGACCTCGGGGGTCATCGCCGCGCGCAGCGCATCCAGGTCGAGCGCGCCATCGGGGGTGATCTCGGCCACGCGGATGGTGGCGCCGGTACGCTGCGCGACCAGCTGCCACGGCACGATGTTGGCGTGGTGCTCCATGCGCGACACCAGGATCACGTCACCGGCCTTCAGCCGCGGCAGGGCCCACGAATACGCCACCAGATTGATGGCGAAGGTGGTGCCGCTGCACAGCACCAGGTCGCTGGGGCGCACGTTGAGGAAGCGGGCCAGCTTGTTGCGCGCGCCTTCGTAGGCGTCGGTCGCTTCGCTGCCGAGCGCGTGCACCGCGCGGCTGACGTTTGCGTTGTATCGGCGGTAGAACTCATCCACCGCGCCGATCACCTGCACCGGCTTCTGGCCGGTGTTGGCATTGTCGAAATAGACCAGCGGCTTGCCGTGCACTTCGCGCATCAGCAGCGGGAAGTCGAGTCGGACGCGGTCCCAGTCGGGCGCGCCGCTGGGGGTTTCGATCGGGCGCGGGGTGGACAGGTTCATGCCACACCCGCCTCGGCCAGGGCCTTGTCCAAACGGCGTGCCAGCTGCTCGCGCAGGGCTTCCGGCAGGATCTTCAGCGGCTCGTGGCAGAACGCGGCACTGAGCAGTGCCTGCGCCTGTGCCTGCGGCAGGCCGCGCGAGCGCAGGTAGAACAGCGCATTGGCATCGAGCTGGCCGACGGTGGCGCCATGCGCGGCCTTCACTTCATCGGCGTCGATCACCAGCGTCGGCTGGGTATCGATCTCGGCGTCGGCCGACAGCAGCAGGTTCTTGTTGGACAGGTTCGCATCGGTGCCGTCGGCGCCTTCGCGGATCTGGATGCCTCCATGGAACACCACGCGGCTGCGGTTGGCAGCGACGCCACGCCACAGCAGCTCGCAGCTGGTATCGCGCGCGATGTGGTCGATGCCCAGGCGGGTCTCGACGTGGCGGCGGCCATTGCCGAGCAGCACGCCGTTGGCGGTCAGCTGGGCGTTGTCGCCTTCCAGGCGTACGTTCAGTTCGTGGCGGCTGAGTGCGGCGCCCAGTTCCAGGTCGACGCGGTGGTACTGCGCGTCGCGCGCCAGCACCGCGTCGGTGCGCAGGAAGCTGGTCTGGCGCGCGCTGCCGGTCTGCACGCGAGCGTGCTTGAGCACGGCATCACGGGCGACGTGGGCATGCAGCACGGTGTTGTCCAGGTGGGCCGAATCGCCCACGCTGAAGCGGTGCTCGACCACGCCCAGGCTGGCGCCGGCACGCAGTTCGATCAGGTGGCGGTGGTGCCAGGCCAGGTCGGCTTCGCCGGCGACGCTGGCGAACACCAGCTGCAGCGGCGCTTCGACCTGCACGCCTTCGTCCACGCGCAGCACCACGCCTTCATCGGCCAGTGCGGCGTTGAGGCGGGCGAAGATCTCCTCGCTGCGCTCGTAACGGCGGCCAAGGAAACGCACGGCGTCTTCGCCGGACGCCAGTGCGGCCGACAGCGGCTGCAGCTGCACGCCGGCCGGCAGCGCCTGCACGTCGCTCAGCGCGGCATCCAGGCGGCCGTTGACGAACACCAGGCGCGGTGCCGGGATGTCCTCCAGCAGTGCGGCATCCAGTGCCGGCGGGGCCAGCGGTGCAGCTGCGAACGCACGGCGCTCCAGCTGGCGCAGCGAGGTGTACTTCCAGGCTTCGTTGCGCGCGGCCGGCAGGCCGTCGCGCAGGGCCGCATCCAGCACTTCGCGGCGCGCATCGCTGCCGCAGAAGGCCTGGGCCATCGAGTCGAGCAGGGCGCTCATCAGACCGCCGCCTCGGGCACGACCCGGTCCTTGAGGAAATCATAGCCGTGCGCTTCCAGTTCCAGCGCCAGTTCCGGGCCACCGGTCTTGACGATGCGGCCATCGGCCAGCACGTGCACCACGTCCGGCTTGATGTAGTCCAGCAGGCGCTGGTAGTGGGTGATGACCAGGAACGAGCGGTCGGCGGCGCGCAGTGCGTTGACGCCGTCGGCCACGCTCTTCAGCGCGTCGATGTCCAGGCCCGAGTCGGTCTCGTCCAGGATTGCCAGCTTCGGCTCCAGCACGGCCAGCTGGAAGATCTCGTTGCGCTTCTTCTCGCCACCGGAGAAGCCTTCGTTGACGCCACGATGCAGCAGCTCGTCCTTCAGGTGCAGCACGGCCAGCTTCTGGCGCACCAGCTTCAGGAACTGCATGGAGTCCAGTTCGTCCTCGCCACGCGCCTTGCGCTGCGCGTTCAGCGCGGCGCGCAGGAAGTAGGTGTTGTTCACACCCGGGATTTCCACCGGGTACTGGAACGCAAGGAAAAGACCGGCGGCGGCGCGCGCTTCCGGGTCCTGGTCCAGCAGGTCGACGCCGTCGAACTGCACGCTGCCTTCGGTGACTTCATAGCCGTCGCGGCCTGCCAGGACATTGCCCAGGGTGGACTTGCCGGCGCCGTTCGGGCCCATGATGGCGTGCACCTGGCCGGGCTTAACATCCAGCGAGAGGCCCTTGAGGATTTCCTTGTCGCCGATGCGGGCGTGGAGGTTGTCGATCTTCAGCATGGTGGGGGTTTCCGTGGGGCGGGCCGTGGCCCGCCGGTAAAGAGAATGCGTTTGCGAGGGGCAGGGGCGGGCGGTCAGCCCACCGACCCTTCCAGCGAGACTTCCAGCAGCTTCTTGGCTTCCACCGCGAACTCCATCGGCAGTTCGCGGAACACCTGCTTGCAGAAGCCGTCGACGATCATCGACACCGCGTCTTCCTGGCTGATGCCACGGGCGCGGCAGTAGAACAGCTGGTCGTCGGAGATCTTGGAGGTGGTGGCCTCGTGTTCGACGGTGGCGCCTGGGTTCTTCACCTCGATGTAGGGGAAGGTGTGGGCGCCGCACTGCTTGCCGATCAGCAGCGAATCGCACTGGGTATAGTTGCGCGCGCCATCGGCGTTGCGGTCCACCCGCACCAGGCCGCGGTAGGTGTTCTGGCCACGGCCGGCACTGATGCCCTTGCTGACGATCTTGCTCTTGGTGCGCTTGCCGACGTGGATCATCTTGGTACCGGTGTCGGCCTGCTGGCGGTGGTGGGTCAGCGCGACAGAGTGGAACTCGCCCACCGAATCGTCGCCCAGCAGCACGCAGGACGGGTACTTCCAGGTGATCGCCGAACCGGTTTCGACCTGGGTCCAGGTGACCTTGCTGCGCGCGCCACGGCATTCGGCGCGCTTGGTGACGAAGTTGTAGATGCCGCCGACGCCGTTCTCGTCGCCCGGGTACCAGTTCTGCACGGTGGAGTACTTGATCTCCGCGTCTTCCAGCGCGACCAGCTCGACCACCGCGGCGTGCAGCTGGTTCTCGTCGCGCATCGGCGCGGTGCAGCCTTCCAGGTAGGACACGTAGGCCTTGTCCTCGCACACGATCAGGGTGCGCTCGAACTGGCCGGTGTGGCCGGCATTGATGCGGAAGTAGGTGCTCAGTTCCATCGGGCAACGCACGCCCCTGGGAATGAACACGAAGCTGCCATCGGAAAACACCGCCGAATTGAGCGCGGCGAAGTAGTTGTCGCCCACCGGCACCACGGTGCCCAGGTACTGGCGGACCAGTTCCGGGTGTTCCTTGATGGCCTCGGACATCGAGCAGAAGATGATGCCCTTCTCGGCCAGTTCCTTGCGGAACGTGGTACCGACGGACACCGAGTCGAACACCGCGTCCACCGCCACGCCTGCCAGCTTGGCACGCTCGTGCAGCGGCACGCCCAGCTTGTCGTAGGTGTCGAGCAGTTCCTTCGGCACGTCATCCAGCGAGGCGTACTTCGGGCCCTTCGGCGCGGAGTAGTAGCTGAGCGCCTGCAGATCGATCGGCGCGATCTCCAGCTTGGCCCAGTCCGGCATCGGCATGGTCAGGAAGTGGCGGTAGGCGTCCAGGCGCCACTGCGTCATCCACTCCGGCTCGTCCTTCTTGGCCGACAGGGCACGGATGGTGTCCTCGTCCAGGCCCGGCGGCAGGGAGTCCGATTCGATCTCGGTGATGAAGCCGGCCGAATACTTGCGGCCGAGCTGCTCGTGGATCTCGCGGTTGGGGGTGTCGTCGTGGGCGACGTTTTCGATGGTTTCGGTGGCCATGGGGGGCTGCCTGTGGATCAGGAGACGACGTCGACAGCGATGGTGCGGCGCTGTTCGTCATCGGCAAGGGGAAGAGGGGGCAGGATCTGGGCGAGGGTGACATCGCGCAGGGCCTCGGAGACCACGTCGTTGATCAGCCGCCAGCTGCTGCGCGCGCCGCACTTGGGCGCCATGCCGCACTGGTGGTGGTCGTGGCTGCATTCGGTCAGGGCCAGCGGCCCTTCCATCGCTTCGACCACTTCGAACAGCGAGATCTCGATGGCCGGGCGGGTCAGGCGGTAGCCGCCACGGACACCGCGCAGTCCTTCGACCAGGCCGGCCTGGGCCAGTGGCTTGAGTACCTTGCTGACGGTGGGCGGCTCCAGGCCGGTGAATTCGGCCAGCTCGGTGGCACTGAGCACCTCGCCCGGACGGGCGGCAAGCACGGTCAGTACCACGGTGGCGTAATCGGTGAGCTTGGTGACACGCAACATGGGAATGCGAGCGGTTCTTAAAGCGGACTGAAATTGTACGCTTTTATTCGCCGGCATCCAACCCGGGCATTCAGCCGGCGCTGGGAGGGACCGGGACGACGCACCGGGGCCGCTGCCGGGGCGCAATGCTGCGCCAACGGGGTGATTTTCGCAATCACCCGGAATGGGCGAGAATCAACGTTCCTTTCGCTGCAGACCTCCCTTGCCGATGCCGAAGAAGATCCAAGCCCGCAAGTCCGCCATCCATGGCAACGGCGTGTTCGCCGTGGCCCCGATCAAGCAGGGCGAGCGCGTGATCCAGTACAAGGGCCTGCTGCGCAGCCACGGCGACGTCGATGCCGATGACAGCGGCGACGTCGAAAGTGGCCATACCTTCCTGTTCACCCTCAACGACGACTGGGTGATCGATGCCAACTACAAGGGCAATGACGCGCGCTGGATCAACCACAGCTGCGATCCGAACTGCGAGGCGGTGATCGAGGAAGACGAGGATGGTGACAGCCGTGGCGACAAGGTGTTCATCGAGGCGCTGCGTGACATCAAGGCCGGTGAGGAACTGACCTACAACTACGGCATCACCCTGGCCGAGCGCCACACCGCCAAGCTGAAGAAGATCTGGGAGTGCCGCTGCGGCTCGCCCAAGTGCACCGGCACGATGCTGCAGCCCAAGCGCTGACCGGTACCGGGTAGTGCCGGCCGCTGGCCGGCAAGGCGCAATCCGGGTGCCGGCCAGCGGCCGGCACCACCCGGAGGCTCTCCACCTGCCGTGCACGGCAGGGTCACCGCCGTGCAAGGGCCATTCTTCCATTCTGTCGGCACCCCCAACCGGAGTGCACCCATGGCAGAACGATTGAAGGGCAAGCAGATTGCCATCCTTGCCACCCACGGCTTTGAACAGTCCGAACTGACCGAACCCAAGCGTCTGCTGGAAGCCGAAGGCGCGCGCGTCAGCGTCGTGTCGCCTGCAAAGGAGGCGACGATCAAGGGCTGGAAAGAGAAGAACTGGGGCGACGCCGTCGCGGTGGATATTCCGCTGGATGAGGCCGATCCGGCCAGCTTCGATGCGCTGGTGCTGCCGGGAGGAGTCATCAATCCGGACACGCTGCGTACCGACGAGGCTGTACTCGGCTTCGTCCGCGCAGTAGACGAGGCCGGCAAGCCTGTGGCTGCGATCTGCCATGGCCCGTGGCTGCTGATCAACAGTGGCCTCGCCGATGGCCGCGAGCTGACGTCCTGGCCGTCCCTGCAGCAGGATCTGACCAATGCGGGGGCGAACTGGCGCGATGCCGAGGTCGTGGTCGACGGCAACGTGATCACCAGCCGCAAGCCGGACGACATCCCGGCCTTCAGTGAGGCGGTGGTCAAGGCACTTGCCGCCTGATGCGCTACCGGTAGTGCCGGCCGCTGGCCGGCACCACCTTACTTGCCCAGCACGCCTGCCGGCACCAGATTGCCCAGGTTCTGGTTGAAGGTGACCACCAGCTTGCCGTTCTTCACCTGTGCCGACTGCACCTGCAGCGCGCCAAGCACGCCGGCCACGGCCGGATCCAGCTTGTAGATTGGCTCCCGCTGGGCGTAGTCGCTCAGCCAGGCGTTGAGCAGGCCGCGGGTACGGGAGTCGAGACGACCGCCCTGGTTGGCCGGGGTGAAGTCATCCACGCTCGGCTGCTGCAGGTGGAACCCCTGGGTCTGCGCGTCGTAGCGCAGGCCGCTGCTGAGCTTCACCGTACCCAGCTTGGCCGGATTGCCACCTGCAGTGGCCAGTGCCACATCCATGCCGAGGTTCAAACGCTCGCCGGCCGGCAGGCTCAGCTGAGGGTGGCTCATGGTCAGGGCGATCAGTCCGCCCAAGGCGTCCTGGGTGCGCGGGAAGCTGCCATCGAGGTATTGCTGTACATCGCTGGCGCCCACCGACAGTTCGCGACCGGAAATGGAGGGGGCGGCCTGGGCACCGATCGCGGCTGCGATCAGTACGGTGGAGGCGGCGAGGCGGGTCATCAGGGAACGCAGGCGCATGGCGGTGACCGCTGGATAGGGAATGGATGGAGGAAAGAGTAGCCGGGGCGGCTGAATCGTGCGTGCATGCCGCTGCAACAGTTCAGTCCAGCGTTGGCCGCAGTTGAGCCGACTGGATCTGCCAGGCGCGGCCATCGGGGCTGGGCTGCACGCGATACCAGCCGCCGAAGCGGAAGGTGCCTTGTGCGGTGGTCGCGCGGAGCCGCACCGGCACCTCCAGCAACCGGGATGGCTCCCGGCCGTCGCGTGCCAGCGGGGTTCCGCTGTCCAGACGCAGCGTGCGCAGGTCCTGCAACTGGCGTATCGCAGCGTCATCTGCGCGGTGCGGATCGGCAGGTGGAATCGCCCATGCCGCGTCGCTGGCGCTGCGGTCGCGGTTGAGCAGCGCGATCACGTAGCGGTTGAGCATCACCGAAGGTGGTTCGGCGTCGGCAGCGACCGCGGCGAACAGCGGATCGATCGTTGCTGACTGCAGGGACGCTGCGTCGGTGTCTGCAACGGCCTGTGCTCCCGCGCTGGCTGGTGATGGCGCAGGCGCAACGTCCGGTTGTGCAGTGGGTCTGGAACAGCCCAGCAGCACCAGTGGCGCGATCAGGAAAAGCGTCCTGCGCATGCCTCCTCCCCGAGGCGATATGGAGAAGGCAGTGTATCGACTGGGCTCCTGTCAGCGGGAGGTGGGCAACTGTTCCAGTGCATCCAGCGCCGGCAGCACCTGCCCGGCGATGGCGGCCAACGCATGTCCATCGGTTTCGGCGTGGCGCTGCACGATGTCGCGCAGCAGCTGGGTGGCAATCACCAGGGTCGCGCGTTCATCGCCGCTGAGCCCTGCGGTCCGCGGCGCCGCTTCCAGCAGGCGCATCAGGTCGCGGCTGGCGCGATGTTCCAGTTCGATGGTGCAACGCCCGGTGCACTGCACCCCGTCCTTTTCGATGGGGGTCACCGAGATCCGGTAGCGGGTGGAGGGGCTGGCCATGAGGGGATGCTCGCCGTAGCTGTGGAGGATGTGCCAACGATAGGCAAGGCCACGGCCGGCGGCGACGGCCGGCGCTGCACGCAGTGTTCCACCCGGTACGTTCCGGCACCGCCGCAGGCCGGGCCCAGCCAATGGCGACGGGCCTGTACGGGCATTCCCTGGGATGTGGCAACGCTGTGTTGCGGGCCGTGGTTGGGACAAAAAAAACGGGACGGCCAGAGCCGTCCCGTCGGAATCCGCGTTGGGGCGCGCGCTTACAGCGCGGCGTCCTTCAGCTTCTTCAGCGGACGCACCTTCAGCTTGGTGGTAGCCGGCTTGGCGGCGAACCACTGTTCTTCCTTGGTGAACGGGTTGATGCCCTTGCGCTTCGGCTTGGCCGGCACATTGACGGTGGTGATCTTCAGCAGACCCGGCAGGGTGAAGGAGCCAGCGCCCTTCTTGTGCACCGAGGATGCGACGGCGCTTTCCAGCGAGGCCAGCACAGCGCGGACGTCCTTGGCGATGACGCCGGAGGCTTCAGCGATGTGTGCAACCAGGCCGGACTTGGTCAGCACTTCCTTGATCGGCTTCGGAGCGGCCGGCTTGGCGGCTGCCTTCGTCGCGACTTTCTTCACTGCCTTCTTCGGGGCAGCCTTCTTAGCGGTCTTTGCCATGGTTTCCTGTTCCGTGAACGGTTGGTTGTTTGGTCGGCGCCGAACCCCGTCGGCAAGCGCAATGTAGGGCAACTCTCGGGCGCCGCCAATAGCCCGAAGCGCGGAAAGTGCATGTTTTTTCATATCCAGGCCGATTCAGTACATGGCCGGCGATGGGGGACGGGGGTGTCGGGACGCGGCTGGCCTCCAGCGCCCGGTCATCGGCGGGATGCGCGAAACCACTGAAAACAAGGGGGAAATGCGTTTCCGGCTGGTGATGAAGTGTCCATCTGCCCGGCGCCGGAGCGACGGGGCGCGTGCGGCGGAGCGACGCAGGGCTAACGCGCCACGTGCGAGGGTGATCGTTCATCACCGTCATGCAGGAGCAGCACATGGGAATCTCGCGACACGCCACCGCGCACTGGGAAGGCGACCTGAAGTCGGGCAAGGGGCAGTTGAGCACGCCGCAGAGTGGGTTGCTGGACAAGACCCGCTACGGCTTCAACAGCCGCTTCGGCGACGAGAAGGGCACCAATCCGGAAGAACTGATCGCTGCCGCGCATGCCGGCTGCTTCACCATGGCGCTGTCGGCCAAGCTGGGCGAAGCCGGTTTCACCCCGACCTCGCTGGATACCGAAGCCAAGGTCGATCTCTCGCTGGAAGGTGGTCCGCAGCTGTCGCAGATCCGGCTGACAGTGAAGGCTGTTGTGCCGGGCATCGACGCGGCGAAATTCCGCGCGATTGCCGATGACGCCAAGCAGAACTGCCCGGTGTCCAAGGCGCTGAGTGCGGTGCCGATCAGCCTGGAAGCCGAGCTGGGCTGAGCCGGCGCATCTGTAGAGCCGAGCCCATGCTCGGCTTCTGCAGCTCCCGTGATCTGGCCGAAGAGCAGCCGAGCATGGGCTCGGCTCTACAGTGTCCCTTTACCAATCGATGGTGCCGGTGATGACGGTCTGCACCTGGCCACCGGACCAGACCTCGCCGTCCTCATCGACCAACAGGGTCAGGCGCGCATCGTGGCCGACTTCGCGGCCCTGGCTGACTTCGAACGGCGCACGGCCCCGCGGCAGGGCCTCGCGCAGGTCCAGCCACGCGGCCAACACGGCGTTGGCGGCTCCAGAGGCAGCATCTTCGAAGCGGCGACCGTTTCCGACGAAGGCACGTACCGCCAGATCGAACCCCTCGCTGCCATCGCTGAAGGCATAGGCAAACACACCCATGCTGTCGGTGGACTCGGCCAGCGCAGCCACCGCGTCCCAGTCCGGACGCAGGGCGCGCAACGCGGCTTCATCGGCCACCTGCACCACCCACCAGCTGCGACCACCCTGCATGCGTGCCGGCGGCAGTGTGCCCAGCGGCCAGTCCTTCAGCGCGGCCTGCAGGCGCGGATCGGTGGCCTCGGCGGTTTCGGCCAGCTGCGCGCGCGGGGTGCGGATGGCGATGCGCTGCTGCGCGCCTTCGCCACTGACACGCAGCGGCAGCGCACCGGCTATGCCGTCCTGGACCAGCACACCGTCGACCGCTGCGGCCAGGCCCGCCTGCAGCACCGCATGCGCGGTACCGACGCTGGGGTGGCCTGCGAACGGGACTTCCTTCTGCGGGCTGAACATGCGCAACCGATAGCTGGCGCCGGGCACCTGCGGCGGGAACACGAAGGTGGTCTCGGGCAGGCGCGTCCAGCGCGCGATGGCCTGCATGCCGGCGTCGTCCAGGCCTTCGGCGTCGAGCACAACGGCCAGCGGATTGCCGGCGCCGGCGCGCGGGGAGAACACATCCAGCTGCAGGAAACGGCGGGTGGTCATAGGGGGCGAACTCCGTAAAACGAGAGGGGATACGGTAGCGCCGGGCCATGCCCGGCGTCCGTGTGCTGCGTTCACCGGGCGTGGCCCGGCGCTACCAATGGATGCTGCCGTCGATCACGCACTGCACCTGGCCGCCAATCCATACCGTGCCCTGCGCATCGACCTGGACCTGCACGCAACCGTCGCGGCCGACTTCGCGGCCCTGGCTGGCCACGTAGCGGCCCTCGCGGCCGGGCAGGGCATTGCGCTGCCGCAGCCAGGCGCCGATCAGCGCATTGGCGCTGCCGGTCACCGGGTCCTCGGGCACGCTGGGGGCATCAGCAGGGCAGAACGCGCGCACCACGCGGGTGTGGTCGGTGCCGGCTTCGTCGGCGAACACCGCCACGCCAGTGGCATCGGTCGCCCGACTCCAGCCGGCCAGCGCGGCCATGTCCGGCACCAGGCTGCGCACGGCGGCGGCATCGCGCAGCGGCAGCAGCCACCAGCGTGCGCCGTTGTCCCACAGCTCCGGCGCATGGCCGTCGGCAGCCAGCGCCAGCAGCCCCGAGGGTGCCGCGTCGGCTGCCGTTGCCAGCTGCCGGGCCGGAGGGCTGGCCAGCTGGATCTCCAGTGCTTCGGCCGGGCCGCTCACCTGTACCGGCAACAATCCCGCCGCGCACTGCTGGACCAGCGCGCCGTCGCGCGGCTGGGCCAGGCCGCAGGTCACCGCTACCCACGCCGCGCCGACGCTGGGATGGCCGGCGAACGCCAGTTCCCGGGTCGGGGTGAAGATGCGGATGTGGTAGTCGGCGCCGGGCGCGCTGGGGCGCAGGAAGAACACCGTCTCGGACAGGTTCAGCCAGGCGGACAGGGCCTGCATCTGGCTGCCGGAGAGCCCATCGGCGTCCAGGATGGCGCCCAGTGGATTGCCGGTGCCGGGGCGGGGGGCAAAGACATCGAGCTGCAGGTAACGAAGGACGGCCATCTACGGGGATATTGCGCTTAGAATCAAAGGTTCCGCCCCCGAGGGCGGCTTCCCCACATTCTACATAGCCAATCCATGTCAGCTTCCCCCCTTGTCGATCGTTGGATCGTACTGAAGTTCGGCGGCACCTCGGTGTCGCGTCGTCATCGCTGGGACACGATCGGGAAGCTGGCGAAAAAACGTGCGGAAGAGACCGGCTCGCGCGTGCTGGTGGTGGTGTCGGCGCTGTCCGGGGTCACCAACGAACTGACCGCGATCGCCGATGGCGCGCCGGACAGCCGTGATCGCGTGGCCGCGCTGGTCGAGCGCCACGAGGGCTTCCTGGTTGAACTGGGCCTGGGCCGCGAGGTGCTGGCCGAACGTCTGGCGGCGCTGCAGGGCCTGTTGGACGACGCGCGCGCCGCGACCCGTCCGCTGGACTGGCAGGCCGAAGTGCTGGGCCAAGGCGAGCTGCTGTCCTCCACCCTGGGTGCGGCCTACCTGCGCGCGTCAGGCCTGGACATGGGCTGGATGGATGCCCGCCAGTGGCTGGATGCGATGCCGCCGCAGCCGAACCAGAGCGACTGGTCGCAGCGGCTGTCGGTGAACTGCCAGTGGCGCGCCGACGCGGAGTGGATGCAGCGCTTCCGGGCGCAGCCGACCCGCCTGCTGATCACCCAGGGCTTCATTTCGCGGCATGCCGACGGCGGCACCGCCATCCTCGGTCGCGGCGGTTCGGATACCTCGGCTGCGTACTTCGGCGCGTTGCTGGGGGCCAGCCGCGTGGAGATCTGGACCGACGTGCCGGGCATGTTCAGCGCCAACCCGAAGGATGTGCCGGACGCGCGCCTGCTGACCCGCCTGGACTATTACGAAGCACAGGAAATCGCCACGACCGGCGCCAAGGTGCTGCACCCGCGCTCGATCAAGCCGTGCCGTGATGCCGGCGTGCCGATGGCCATTCTCGATACCGAGCGCCCGGAACTGCCGGGTACCAGCATCGATGGCAGTGCCGCGCCGGTCCCGGGGGTGAAGGCGATCAGCCGCCGCAACGGCATCGTGCTGGTGTCGATGGAAGGCATCGGCATGTGGCAGCAGGTCGGCTTCCTGGCCGATGTGTTCAACCTGTTCAAGAAGCACGGCCTGTCGGTGGACCTGATCGGTTCGGCCGAAACCAACGTCACCGTGTCGCTGGACCCGTCCGAGAACCTGGTCAACACCGATGTGCTGGCCGCGCTGTCGGCGGACCTGTCGCAGATCTGCAAGGTGAAGGTGATCGTGCCGTGCGCGGCCATCACCCTGGTCGGCCGTGGCATGCGCTCGCTGCTGCACAAGCTGTCGGACGTGTGGGCCACGTTTGGCCGCGAGCGCGTGCACATGATCTCGCAGTCGTCCAACGACCTGAACCTGACCTTCGTCATCGACGAGGCCGATGCTGACGGCCTGCTGCCGATCCTGCACGCCGAGCTGATCGACAGCGGTGCGATGCCGGTGGAAGAGACCGAGGTGTTCGGCCCGCGTTGGCGCGAGATCGCTGGCACGGTGCGCCCGCGCGGCACGCCGTGGTGGCGTGGCCAGCGCGCGCACCTGCTGCAGTTGGCCGATGCTGGTACGCCGCGCTACGTCTACCACCTGCCGACCGTGCGCGCCCGCGCCCGCGCGCTGGCCGCGATCAAGCCGATCGACCAGCGCTACTACGCGATCAAGGCCAACAGCCACCCGGCCATCCTGCAGCTGTTGGAAGCCGAGGGCTTCGGCCTGGAGTGCGTGTCGCACGGCGAACTGAAGCACGTGTTCCAGCACCTGCCGGAACTGTCGCCCAAGCGCGTGCTGTTCACTCCCAGCTTCTGCCCGCGCAGCGAGTATGAAGCCGCATTCGCGATGGGGGTGACCGTCACCGTCGACAACGTGGAAGCGCTGCAGCGCTGGCCGGACCTGTTCCGTAACCGCGAGCTGTGGCTGCGCGTCGACCTGGGCCGTGGCGAAGGCCACCATGCCAAGGTCCGTACCGGCGGCAAGGACTCCAAGTTTGGCCTGCCGATCGCCCGCGTCGACGAATTCGTGCGCGCGGCCACTGATCTGGGCAGCCGCGTGGTCGGCCTGCACGCGCACCTCGGCAGCGGCGTGGAGACTGCGCAGCACTGGCGCCTGATGTGCGATGAGCTGGCCGGTTTCGCCCGCCGCATCGGCAGCGTGCAGACCATCGACATCGGCGGCGGCCTGCCGATTCCGTATTCCGCCGAGGACGAGCCGTTCGACCTGGATGCGTGGGCCGAGGGTCTGGCCGAGGTCAAGGCGCTGCATCCGGCGTTCCGCCTGGCGATCGAGCCGGGCCGCTACCTGGTCGCCGAATCCGGCGTGCTGCTGACCCACGCCACTCAGGTTGTGGAAAAGGACGGCGTGCGCCGTGTTGGCCTGGATGCCGGCATGAACGCACTGATGCGCCCGGCGCTGTACGACGCCTGGCACGACATCGAGAACCTCAGCCGCCAGGGCGGCTACGCCGAGGCGGCATTCGATGTGGTCGGCCCGATCTGCGAATCCAGCGACGTGTTCGGCAAGCGCCGCAAGCTGCCGGTGTCGACCGCGCCGGACGACGTGATGCTGATCGCCGATGCCGGCGCCTACGGCTATTCGATGGCCAACACCTACAACCAGCGGGTGCTGCCGCGCGAAGACGTGATCGAGTGATCACCACCCGCGCCCTGCACCCGCCCACTGACACGCCCCGCGCAGCTGCGCGGGCCCGTGCCTGACCGGATACACCATGACTGCTTTCGACAAACACCAGGTTTCCCGCTTCCGCTTCGTCCGCTGCGAATTCGCTGCGGAGACCGGCGTGGCCAAGCTGGTCTACGCCTTCGATGACGGCCCGGAGATGGTGGAAACCATCACCGTGCCGGGCGCCCCGTTCGTGCTGGACGAGGCGCGCGCCGCCGCCGTGCAGCGTGCGCTGCAGCTGCTGCACTTGATTGCCGGTGTCAGCTACTACAAGGCCGGCGTGCCGGAGACGGTCAGCATCGACAGTTATGCCATCGACGCCGATACCGCGGCGCTGGTGGAGACGGTCTACCTCAACGGCCTGGGCGAATTCGCCTACCGCAACGGCCTGAACCTGCGCGGGCGCTTCCGCCTGCCGGTGCAGGGCGAGGCGGTGCAGGCGCCGGTGCTGGGCCTGCACGCGCACGCGCTGGTGGCCATCGGTGGCGGCAAGGATTCGCTGGTCAGCATCGAAGCGCTGCGCCGTGCCGGCGTGGACGAAACGGTGACCTGGATTGGTGGTTCGCAGCTGATCCGCGCCTGCGCAGAGCGCACCGGCCTGCCGACGCTGAACCTGGGCCGCGCGCTGGCGCCGGAACTGTTCGAACTCAACCGCCAGGGCGCGTGGAACGGGCATATTCCGGTCACCGCAGTGAACTCGGCGATCATGGTGCTGGCCGCGCTGCTGCAGGGCGTGGACCAGGTGGTGTTCTCCAACGAGCGCTCGGCCAGCTACGGCAGCCAGATTCCGGGCACCGGCGAAGTGAACCACCAGTGGTCCAAGGGCTGGGCCTTCGAGCAGGCGTTCGGCAGCCATGTGCAGAAGCACGTGGCGGCGGACCTGCAGTACTACTCGCTGCTGCGCCCGATGTCCGAGCTGGCGGTGGCCCGCCAGTTCGCCAAGACCGATTTCTACGACGCGCATTTCTCCAGCTGCAACCGCAACTTCCACATCCTCGGCGAGCGCCCGGTGAACCGCTGGTGCGGCGTCTGCCCGAAGTGCCACTTCGTGTTCCTGGCGTTGGCCCCGTTCATGCCGAAGACGCGCCTGGTGCGCATCTTCGGCCGCAACCTGCTGGACGATGCCGAACAGGCCGGTGGCTTCGATGCGCTGCTGGAATTCCAGGACCACAAGCCGTTCGAGTGCGTGGGCGAAGGCCGCGAATCGCGTGCGGCGATGGCGACCCTGGCGCAGCGCCCGGAATGGAAGGAAGACGTGCTGGTGAAGCGCTTCTGCAATGAGATCCAGCCGCAGCTGGATGCCGCCGAGCTGGAACTGGCACCGCTGCTGCTGTTGCAGGGCGAGCACCGCATTCCGACCGCGTTGTGGGAACAGGTGCGTGAAGATTTCGCAGCTTGAAGAAAAGCGCGTCGCGCTGTGGGGCTGGGGGCGTGAGGGCCGTGCGGCATTTTCGGTGCTGCGTGCGCGCCTGCCCGCGCTGGCCCTGAGCCTGTTCTGCCCGGCCGCTGAGGCCGAGGCGGCGCGTGCGGAAACGCAGGAATTGCTGGACGTGCGCGGTGAACCCACTGCCGAAGCGCTGGCCGCGTTCGATGTGGTGATCAAATCGCCTGGTATCAGCCCCTACCAGCCGATCGCACTGGCGGCGGCGGAGCAGGGCACCACGTTCATCGGCGGCACCGCGCTGTGGTTCGCCGAGCACGCCGCCGACGATGGCATCGTGCACGACACCGTGTGCGTGACCGGCACCAAGGGCAAGAGCACCACCACCGCGCTGGTCGCGCACCTGCTGCGTGCCGCCGGTCACCGCACCGGCCTGGTCGGCAACATCGGCCTGCCGCTGCTGGAAGTGCTGGATCCGCAGCCGGCGCCGGAATACTGGGCGGTGGAACTGTCCAGCTACCAGACCGGCGAAGTGGCGCGCAGTGGCGCCCACCCGCAGGTGGCGGTGGTGCTGAACCTGTTCCCGGAACACCTGGACTGGCACGGCAGCGAACAGCGTTACATCCAAGACAAGCTGCGGCTGGTGACCGAAGCTGCGCCGCGCATCGCCGTGCTCAATGCCGCCGATCCGCACTTGGCCGCGCTGTCGTTGCCCGACAGTGAAGTGGTCTGGTTCAACCAGCCACAGGGCTGGCACATGCGCGGTGACATCGTGCATCGCGCCGAACAGGTGGTGTTCGATACCCGCAACACGCCGCTGCCGGGCCGGCACAACCGCGGCAACCTGTGCGCGGTGCTGGCTGCACTGGAAGCACTTGGCTTGGATGCAGTGACATTGGCACCGGCGGTGCAGGACTTCCGTCCGTTGCCGAACCGCCTGCAGCGCATCGGCGTGGCCGATGGCCTGACCTACGTCAACGATTCGATCAGCACCACGCCGCACGCCAGCCTGGCCGCGCTGGAATGCTTCGCCGGCCAGCGCATCGCGCTGCTGGTGGGCGGGCACGATCGTGGGCTGGACTGGACCGATTTCATGCAGCACATGGCGCACGATGTGCCGCCGGTGGAGATCGTAACGATGGGCAGCAACGGCCCGCGCATCCACGCCATGCTGCAGCCGCTGGCCGACGCCGGTCGCTTCGGCCTGCACGCCGCCGCTGATCTGCCCGAGGCGATGGCGCTTGCACGCGCGGCGCTGGGTACGCAGGGTGGCGTGGTGCTGCTGTCGCCGGGGGCGCCGAGCTTTGGTGCCTACCGCGATTACGTGGCCCGTGGCCGCCATTTCGCCGAGCTGGCCGGGTTCGATCCGGACAGCATCAGCGCTATCCCAGGCTTGGGCGTCGCTTGAGGGGGCGGATCCCTTTCCGCAGGAAAGGGCTCTGACCCCGGATTGATCCTCCGCGCCCCATCCACGCATGGCGTGGATCTACCATGGGTGCATTCCCCTGGCGGATCCGGACACCCGTATGTGTACGCTCGTCACCCTGTTCCTGCCTACGTCGTTTTCGCATGCAGAAGCCGCCGCAATCATGCAGCGCCGCGGCCGGCGCCTGTTCGCGCAGGATTCGCCCAGCCTGCAGTCAGCGGTCGGACCCGGTTGACAGCCTTGGTTGAGTGCCGTGCACTGCGATTGCGGCACGTCGCTGGCCTCGGCGCAGGCCGTTCCTGAGTGGAACGGCGATGTCGAACGCTGGCGGAAGAACGGCTGGGGCGAGTCCAAGATCGCGCGTGCTCTGGCCGAGCAGTTGGCGCGGCATGAGCAGGAGCAGCAGGTTCGCCGGGATGAAGCTCTGGGCGACGCCGGCCAGTGGCTGCAGCGCATCGATGCACTGTTGCAGGCCGGTGCCGCGCGTATCGGCCTGCTGGTGCGTGACTACGACGGTGCGGTGGGTGCCCGGCAGCCGAAGCCGCCAGAGCGTCGCTGGTCGCGGGCGTCGCTGGAGGCAGCGGATCTGCTGGCCTTCGCGCCGGGGACGCTGCACTGGATCGAGCGCGGGTGAGGACGCCATCCACGCATGGCGTGGATCTACTGTAGAGCCGAGCCCATGCTCGGCTGGATTTCAGTCGTCCTGATCGAGGAACGCGTACCCGCCATCGATCAACTGTTGCAGGTACACATCGAAGCTCGGCGCGATCACCGCGTAGCTGTCCGGATCGTGCAGGTAGCGCACTACCTGGCCGGCTGTGCCGCCCGGTGCCGGATCGAAATCCAGGTACAGCATCGAGGTGCCGCCGTTGTTCATGCAGTGCGAGAAGCACAGGCGGCGGTTCATCGGCAGATCGGCGTCGATGCCTTCACCCAGGATCTCCGGCTCGTCGTCCAGCCATTCCTCGTAGATGGAACGGATGCTGTCGTCCCATTGCTGCTGGTCCTCGAAGATCTGCCCCACCGAACGCAGGTAGTACGGATAGCCGCCGTCCTCGACGTCCGAACCCAGCATCAGCACGCAGACCTCGCCACCGGGGTACTCGCGGAAGTGCGTGCCATCCACGCGCGAGAGCAGTTCCACCAGGCTGTCCGGCACCTGCGGCCACTGCACACGCAGGCGCTGCAGGTCTTCGGCGCTGGCGCCCCGTACGTGGGCCCACTGCGGGGCATCGTCGGCAGGCAGGCGCGGGATCAGGCCAGACAGAAAGCGATCAACAAGGTTCATGCGAAAAAAGGGGACGGAGGGGATCAGGTCGTATCCAACCACACCTGCGTCACGTCGCCAATGCAGAATGCGACGCGGGAGGGGCGAGTACGGCTAATCCCCTCCGTCCCCTTCTTCTTGCGGAGCAGGCACATGAATCGTTGGCGATGCGGTGTGGCGGTGATGCTGGGGCTGGCGGTGATGCCGGCGTGGGCGGCGATGAAGACGCAGCCGGTGGAATGGAAGCACCAGGGCACGACCTTCAGTGGCGTGCTGGTCTATGACGATGGCGAGCATGACAAGCGCCCGGGCCTGGTGATGGTGCCGAACTGGAAGGGCGTGAACGACTCGGCCATCGAGAAGGCCAAGCAGCTGGCCGGTGACGATTACGTGGTGCTGGTGGCCGATGTGTACGGCAAGGGCGTGCGGCCGAAGACCGATGCCGAGGCCGGGCCAGTGGCGAGCAAGCTGCGCAAGGACCGGCCGTTGCTGCGTGCGCGCGCGTTGGAGGCAGTGAACGTGCTCAAGGCGCAGGCCGGCAAGGTGCCGCTGGATGCCAGCCGGATCGGCGCGGTCGGCTTCTGTTTCGGCGGCACCACGGTGCTGGAACTGGCCCGGGCCGGTGCGCCATTGGCCGGTGTGGTCAGCCTGCACGGTGGGCTGGGTTCGCCGCTGCCGGCGCAGGCCGGTGGCACCCATCCGTCCGTGCTGGTGCTCAACGGGGCCGATGACAAGAGCGTGACCGCCGAGGACATCGCTGGCTTCCAGAAGGAAATGGACGCGGCCAAGGTCGATTGGGAGTTCACCAACTACAGCGGTGCGGTGCACTGCTTCGCCGAGCGCGATGCCAACAGTCCGCCGGGGTGCCAGTACAACGAGCGGGCGGCGAAGCGCGCATGGAAGGCGCTGGATGAGTTCTTCGAGGAACGCTTCGAGAAACGTTGATTCGTGCAGTGGTAGTGCCGGCCGCTGGCCGGCAACCTCACGATGCTGCGGATGTCATCGGGAATGCCGGCCAGCGGCCGGCACTACCGATGCTTCAGTGCCGACCAACGGTCGGCACCCACCGGAATGCCGGTTTGGTGGGTGCCGACCGTTGGTCGGCACACCTCAGCCGGTCAATGCGAGCGCTGCACCGCGTAGCGTGCCAGGCCGCGCAGGGCGGCCACCGCATCGTTATCACCCAGGCCATCCAGCGCACGCTCGGCGGCTTCGGCGTATTCCTCTGCACGCGCGCGGCTGTACTCCAGGCCGCCGGTGGCGCGGATCGCGGCCAGCACTTCCGGCATCGCCGAGGCATCGCCGTCCTGCACGATGGTGCGCAGGCGCTCACGGGTGGCGTCGTCGGAGTGCGCCATCGCGTGGATCAGCGGCAGCGTCGCCTTGCCTTCGGCCAGATCATCGCCCAGGTTCTTGCCCAGCTCGTCGGCGTTGGCCGAGTAGTCCAGCACGTCATCGGCGATCTGGAACGCGTAGCCCAGGTGCATGCCGTAGTCGAACAGGGCCTGCTGGGTGGCTTCGTCCACACCGCTGGCCAGCGCGCCCAGACGGGTGCCGGCGGCAAACAGCACGGCGGTCTTGCGCTCGATCACGCGCAGGTACGCCGCTTCGTCGGTGTCCGGGTTGTGCACGTGCAGCAGCTGCAGCACCTCACCCTCGGCGATGCGGTTGGTGGCGTCGGCCAGTATCTGCATCACCGACATGCGCTCCAGCTCGACCATCAGCTGGAAGCTGCGCGAGTACAGGAAGTCGCCGACCAGCACGCTCGGCGCGTTGCCCCACAGCGCATTGGCGGTGCTGCGGCCACGCCGCAGGCTGGATTCGTCCACCACGTCGTCGTGCAGCAGGGTGGAGGTGTGGATGAACTCGATGATCGCGGCCAGCTGGTGGTGGTCCGCGCCCACATTGCCGACCGCACGGCCGGCCAGCATCACCAGCATCGGGCGCAGGCGCTTGCCGCCGGCGGAAATGATGTGATCGGCGATCTGGTTGATCAGCACGACGTCCGAGGACAGCCGGCGCCGGATCAGGGCGTCGACGGCGGCCATGTCGGCCGCGGCAAGCGACTGGATCTGGGGCAGGCCCAGGGCGGGACGGGTGTCTTCGGTGATGGTCATGCGATCAGGCTTTCAGGCTCACCCCCGATTATAGGCGCTGGCCGTGAATTCGGGCGCAAACCGGGCTGGCCGACGCCCCCGGCCCGGCTACGGCTGCCGCCTGCGTGAATACGTATGCAGGTTGCGCCATGCCCGCGAGGCCGCCGCTAAGCTTGCCGGAACAGGATTTCGGCCCGCTTCCGGCGGGCCCTGCATGCCCGGAGGGGGGCTGTCGATGTCGCACTATCCATGGTGGCGCGGAGCCGTCATCTACCAGATCTACCCGCGCAGCTACCTCGATGCCAACGGCGATGGCGTGGGCGACCTGCCGGGCATCATCGAGCGACTGGACCACATTGCCGCGCTGGGCGTGGACGCGATCTGGATCTCGCCGTTCTTCAAGTCGCCGATGGCCGACTTCGGCTACGACATCGCCGACTACCGCGACGTCGACCCGCTGTTCGGCAGCCTCGACGACTTCGATCGCCTGTTGGCCAAGGCGCACGGCCTGGGCCTGAAGGTGATGATCGATCAGGTGCTGAGCCATACCTCGATCGAGCATGCCTGGTTCCGCGAGAGCCGCCAGGACCGCAGCAACCCGAAGGCGGACTGGTACGTGTGGGCTGACCCGCGCGAGGACGGCACCCCGCCCAACAACTGGCTGTCGCTGTTCGGTGGCGGCGCCTGGCAGTGGGAGCCGCGCCGCGAGCAGTACTACCTGCACAACTTCCTGGTCGACCAGCCGGACCTGAACTTTCACAACCCGGACGTGCAGCAGGCCACCCTGGACAACGTGCGGTTCTGGCTGGACCGCGGCGTGGATGGCTTCCGCCTGGACGCGATCAATTTCTGCTTCCATGACGCGCAGCTGCGCGACAACCCGCCCAAGCCGGCGGACAAGCGCGTGGGCCGCGGCTTCAGTCCGGATAACCCCTACGCCTACCAATACCACTATTACAACAACACCCAGCCGGAGAACCTGCCGTTCCTGGAGCGCCTGCGCGCGCTGCTGGATCAGTACCCGGGGGCGGTGAGCCTGGGCGAGATCTCCTCGGAAGACTCGCTGGCCACCACGGCCGAGTACACCCGCGATGGCCGCCTGCACATGGGCTACAGCTTCGAGCTGCTGGTGGACGACTACAACGCGGCCTACATCCGCGACACGGTTTCGCGGCTGGAAGCGGCGATGACCGAAGGCTGGCCGTGCTGGGCGGTTTCGAATCACGACGTGGAGCGGGCGGTCAGCCGCTGGGGCGGCCACCCGGCCGATCCGCGCCTGGCGCGGATGCTGGTGGCGATGCTGTGCTCGCTGCGTGGCTCGGTCTGCCTGTACCAGGGCGAGGAGCTGGGCCTGGCCGAGGCCGAGGTGCCGTTCGAGGCCCTGCAGGACCCGTATGGCATCACCTTCTGGCCGAACTTCAAGGGTCGCGACGGTTGCCGTACCCCGCTGCCGTGGACCGATGCGCCGCTGGCCGGTTTCACCACGGGCAAGCCCTGGCTGCCGATCCCGGCCGAGCATCGGGCGGCGGCGGTGGCCGTGCAGGAGTGCGACCCGCACTCGGTGCTGGCGGCGTTCCGGGCATTCCTGGCCTGGCGGCATAGCCAGCCGGCGCTCCTGCATGGCAGCATCCGATTCATCGAAAGCGCCGAGCCAGTGCTGCTGTTCGAGCGTATGCTTGCAGATGAAACCCTCCTGCTGGCCTTCAACCTGTCGGCCGAGGCGGTGAGCCATCCGCTGCCGCCGGGCAACTGGCAGCAGGTGGCGGTACCGGGCCCGGATGCGGGCACGGTGCAGGGTGATGAACTCCAGCTGCCGCCGCGTGCGGTGTATTGCGCCCGACGCAGCTGACCGTTTTCTCCGGTGGCGGTACTTGCGGGGACGGGGCCGAAGCGCCCCGTCCCTTTTTTGTGGGTGGGGGGCCTGGCCGACCAACGGCCGGCATCCGCGCAAAGGAAAACCCGCTGCCTGCGCAGCGGGTTTCCGGTCCTGCTCCCTGTTTTCTGTTGCCGGCCAGCGGCCGGCACTACCGGGTCCGGGGCGCCGGGCAGGGCCCGGCGCGACCTCAGAACTTGTAGTTCACGCCCAGCATGTAGGTGCGGCCCCACTCGATGTACTCCAGCGGGCGATCCTTGCTGCCGGCGTAGGTGCGGTACGGTTCGTTGGTCAGGTTGCTGCCCTGCAGCAGCAGGGTCAGGCCACGCAGGGCGCTGCTGTCGCTGAAGGTGTAGCTGACCTGCGCATCGGTCACGTTCTCGCCCACCACGTAGCGCAGGCTGCGGTTGCCGTTGAAGTTGCCGATTTCACCGATGAAGTCCGAACGGCGGCGCTGGCTCACGCGTGCTTCAAAACCGCTGCGCTCGTAGTACGCGGTGAAGTTGTACACGCGCTTGGACAGGCCCGGCAGGCTGATCGGATCGGTGCCCACGCTGGACGCGCTTTCCGGATCCAGGATGGTGATGTCGCTCTTGTTGAAGGTCGCGCTGGCCTGCACGCCGAAGCCGCGCAGGGTGTCGGTCAGCATGTCCAGCGGGAACGACGCGGTCAATTCCAGGCCCTTCAGCGTGCCGCCCTTGCCGTTCTGCGGCGCGGAGAAGGTGCCGGTGGTCAGCACCGGCGAGGTCATGCCCGGCGGCGGCACGTAGCTGCCCAGCAGCGCGGTGAAGTCGTAGGTGTCCACCGACTGGGTGTAGACGTAGCTCTTCAGGTCCTTGTAGAAGATCGCGGCGGCCACATAGGCCTTCTCGCCGAAGTACTTCTCATAGGACAGATCCAGCGCAGTGGCACGCCATGGGTCCAGCAGCGGATTGCCGCCACTGCCGCCGGGGCGGCCGGTGCCGGTGTCCACGCCGAATTCGAGGCCGGCACGCATCTGGTCCACGCGCGGGCGTGCGACCTGCTTGGCGGCGGCGAAGCGCAGCGTCTGCTGGTGCGGGAACATGAAGGCCAGGTTCAAGCTCGGCAGCCAGTCGTTGTACTTGCGGCCTGCGGAGTAGGGCTGGATGTTGTTGCCGGCCGGCTGCGAGCTGTCCCAGTAGCGCGAATCCGAGCTCTGGTCGGTGTGCTGCATCTGCACGCCGATGTTGCCGCGCACGCCGACCACGCCGATGTCGGTGTTGATGTTCAGGCGCGCCCACGCGGTGGTGATCTTTTCCTGCACCGTCCACGACTTGGGAATCAGGTAGTCCAGGTTGTCGACCGGGTTGAAGGTCATGTAGCGACCGACCGCGGCAGGCACGTTCCAGGCCGGAATGGTGCCGAGGCCGGCGAAGCTCAGATCCACTGGACGGTACTGCAGGTCCGAGGCGATGTTGGCATCGCCCTGGGCACCGAGCAGGATGTTGCCTTCGGACTGGGTCTTCACCTTGCGGCGGTCGGCGTAGTTCACGCCGATGTCCAGGTCCGGCGCCCACGAAGCGATGGCCTCGGGCAGCGCAATCGTCGCGGCCAGCTTGCCACCCTTCAGGCGGTCTTCCACCTGCGGCACCTTGCCGTAGCCGGAGCCGTAGATGGTGTTGGTCAGGAACAGCGCATCGGGATTGGAGTAGTTCAGGCCCGGGCTGATCTGCGAGAAGCCGTTCTGGCGGATCGACACGCCGACCGTATCCAGCTGCGGCATCGGCGTCAGCTGCAGGTTGTTTTCCAGGTTCAGCTCATCGCGCGTGGCCTTGGAGTAGTTCAGGTCGGCGACCAGCTTGACGCCGCCGAAGTTGAACTCGTTGTTCCAGCCGAACGCATCGATCTTGTCCTTGCGCTTGTTGTACATGCCGCGCACCAGCGGATACACGCCACTGGCGGTGCCGCCGGTGAACGAGCCGTTGGCGTTGATCTGCGGGTTGCTGACCAGCAGGCCCGGGGTGTAGTTGCCGTTGTAGTTGCTGAGGTTCAGCTCGAACTGGTTGGCGGTGTCGATCTGCTCGGCTTCGGTGTGGAACGCATCGAAGGTGCTGGTCCAGCTGTTGTTCGGCCGGAACTGGATCGTGGCCATCACGCCGTCGCGCTTGTTGTTGCCGGTGCGGCGCAGCGCCTTGATGCCATCGGAGAAGTAGGTGCCGGCGCCCACGCCCGGGCGCTCGCCCTTGTCGGTGTGTTCGGTGGTCCACGGTTCGTACAGGCCGACCTGGTTCTCCTGGATCGGCATGTCGCTGTGCGCGTAGCCGATGGCAATGCCCAGGGTCTTGTCCAGGAACTGGTCGATGTAGCTGGCGCTGAAGCGGTTGCCGTACGGATCGACGTTGGCGGCGCGGCCCAGCGAACTCTTCTGGTAGCGGCCGCTGACCGCGATCACGCGCTCGCCAAAGCTGAGCGGGCGTGCAGTCTGCATGTCGATGGTGCCCGACAGGCCCTGGCCGACCAGCGCCGCGTCCGGGGTCTTGTAGACGGTCACGCCGTTGACCAGCTCGGACGGGTACTGGTCGAACTCGACGCCGCGGTTGTCGCCGGTGCTGACCACTTCACGGCCATTGAGCAGGGTGGTGGCGAAGTCCGGCGAAAGGCCGCGCACGCTGATCACCTGCGCACGGCCGGCCACGCGCTGGGCGGCCAGGCCGGGCAGGCGCGAGATGGATTCGGCGATGCTGACGTCGGGCAGCTTGCCGATGTCTTCGGCGGAAATCGCCTCGACCACCGAGGTGGCGTCCTGCTTGACCGCGATCGCGTTCTCGATGCCGCGGCGGATGCCGGTGACCTGCACCGTATCCAGGTTGGTGGCGGCGGTGGTGGCCGGCGTGGTGGTGCTCTGCGTGGACTGTGCCGACGCCAGCGTCGGCGCCAGCACAACGGCCAGCGCGAGACTCAGCGCACTGCGCTTGTGGTTCAACATTTTCCCCTCCCAGGCAATGTTGCAGATCGATTTGTGAGCGTTCCGGCGGTGCCGTGAACGTGCGACGCGGTGGCCGCTGTCGTCGCCGCTATGGTAGGCAGCGCGTTCTTCGCGGGAATCACCCTGCATACGTATTCAATGGCGTTTGCAGGGGTGTAATCGCTTTCAGATCCTGCTTGCGGTGGTGCCGGCCAGCGGCCGGCACTACCGGGGCATTCACAGCGGCGTGAAGCGAATGGCCTGGCCACCGCCTGGTGCCAGCACCAGCGTCAGTGCATCGGCGCTGGTCACCTCGCGGGTTTCGCGGGCGAACGCGAACGGGTTGCTGCGGAAATCGGCGCCGTCACCATCGCGGTAGATCTCTGCGCGATAGCGCACGCCGGGTTCCAGGAAGCCCAGCGACACTGGCAGTACGCGGCCGTGTTCATCGGTGATGCTGCCGAGGAACCAGTCGCGGCTGTTGCGGTCGCGGCGCACGATGGTCACGTAGTCGCCCACTTCGCCATCGAGCACGCGGCTCTGCTCCCAGTCCACCGCCACGTCCTCGATGAAACGGAACGCCTCGCGGTGCTGCAGGTAGTGCTCGGGCAGGTCGGCGGCCATCTGGATCGGGCTGTACAGCACCACGTACAGGGCAAGCTGGCGGACCAGCGTGCTGGGGATGGCCTGGCCGTGGCGGCCCTTCAGGCTGAGGATGCCGGGGGTGTAATCCATCGGCCCGGCCAGCATGCGGGTGAACACAAGGTTGACCTCGTGCTCCGGCGGGTTCGGCGGCTGGCCCCAGGCATTGTACTCCATGCCGCGCGCGCCTTCGCGCGAGATCCAGTTGGGATAGGTGCGGCGCAGGCCGGTGTCCTTGATAGGCTCATGCGGGTTCACCGACAGGTGCCGGCGCGCCGCCTCCTGCACCACCTTCAGGTGATGGCGGGCCATGAACTGCCCGTCGTGCCACTCGCGCCAGAGCGGGCCGCCAGCCGGATTGCGGCGGTCGACCTGGCCGTCATCGCAGACGTAGCCGGTCTTGAACTGGTCCACGCCCAGCCGTGCGTACAGGTCCAGCGCAGCGCCCAGCTGATCCTCGTAGTGCTCGATGGCGCAGCCGGTTTCGTGGTGGCCGATCAGGTGCACGCCCTTCTTCAAGCCATACGCCGACAGCGCCTCGATATCGAAATCGGGCGTGGCGCGGGTGAAATCGAAGTCGTAGCCGTTGCCCACCCACATGCCGTCCCAGCCCGGATTCCAGCCTTCCACCAGCACGCCGCGGAAGCCGTGTGCGGCGGCGAAGTTGATCACCTTCTTCGTCTTGGCGGTGGTGGCCGCATGCTTCGGCCCGGTCGCCCAGCTCTCGTTGTCCAGATGCATCGACCACCACACGCCCAGGTATTTGGCTGGCTTCACCCAGCTCACGTCGCCCAGCGCGTTGGGCTCGTTGAGGTTGAGGATCAGGTCCGATTCGACCAGCCCACCTGCGCGGTCAGCAATCTGCAGCGTGCGCCACGGTGTGGCGAAGGGCAGGGCGCGGCGCACCTTCCAGCCTTCGGCCGCAGGCGAAAGCTGCGCGCGCAGGCGCTGGCCCTTGGTGCGGCGCAGCCACATGCCGGCGTAGTCCACCAGCGCGGCCTCGTGGATTGCCACGTGCAGGCCATCGCGGCTGCGCAGGGTCATCGGCGTATGCACCAGCGGCACTTCGCGCAGCAGGGTGCGCTGGTACAGGTATTCGTAGTGGATCGGCTCGCCGGCCGGAATCCACCAGGCGGTCGATTCCGGCGCGATGGCGAACTCGGTCAGCTCGTCATCGATGACCGCCTCGCGCAGGTTGGGCTGCTCGGGGAACACGTAGCGGAAGCCGAGGCCGTCGTCATAGACGCGGAACACCACATCCAGGCGGCGCTTGTTGCCGGTGTTCTCGGCCAGCTGAACCGTCAGTTCGTTGAAGTGGTTTCGGGTGAGCCGGCGCTCGCCCCAAGGCTGTTCCCAGCGGTCGTCGACGCTGCGTTGCTGCTGGCCGATCACCGCGAAATCACGATCCAGCCGGCCGTCGCGCAGGGCGAAGCCCAGCTTCGAATCCTCCACCACGGTCTCGCCGAAACGCTCGACGCGATAGCGCGCCGTGCCGCCGTCCAGCACCAGGCTGGCCCTGAGCACTTTGCCCGGCGATTCGACGCTGACAACCTGCGGCGCAGCCTGCGACAGCGCCGCCATTCCCAGCAATGCCAGGCCGAACACATGCGCGAGCGCGCTGCGTACAGCAGTGGGTGACATCGGCATTTCCCCTCCCAAGGCGCCGTTGGCAGACCCGGACCATAAGCCAGCGCAGCCGGCGCGCTACCGCGCAGCGCCATGAATACGTATGCAGCTGGGCGCAGTCGACAGCCCCGCGTCTACCATGGGGCCAGGGCCCCTTGAGGGAGGGGCCGCGCCCGCCCGCCGGCAACGACGGTACGGACCTACAACGCGTGCAGAGAGGGAGGGAGGCCGACGGGCGCAAGCCGGTCCGCCGCTTCGATGCTGAAGATCATTTGCCTGACCGCTGCCCTCGGGGCAGCGCTGGGATCGACCGCGCAGGCGGCCGACCTGCAATTCGACGGCCGCCACGCGCGCGCCGAAGCCGCTGCCAACGGCAGCTTCGTGCTGCATGCGCCGAAGGGGGCAGTCCAGATCGCAGCCGCACCGATGCGCAGCCGCACCGGCAGCGTGATGTTCGATGCACTGTTCGCGCTTGCCCAGCAGGACGTGGACCAGGACCGCGTGGACGCGATCCGTGATCCTGCCTTCGACGAAGGCCGGCCGGTGCCGTGCGAGTGTTTCCAGACCGGCGCACGCTGGCCCTATGTCTGGACCCGTGATGTCAGCTTCGCCGCCGATCTTGCGCTGGCGCGGCTGGACCCGCAGCGCACCCGTCAGTCGCTGCAGTTCAAGTTGTCGGCGGCGCGCGACGGGCACACGCCCGGCCTGTTCGTGGCGCAGGACACCGGTTCCGGCGGCAGCTGGCCGATCAGCAGCGACCGCGTGGTGTGGTTCCTGGCCGCGCGCCACCTGCTGGATGATCCGGCGTTTGCCGATCAGGTCTGGCAGGCGCTGCAGGGTACGCTGGCACAGGACCGTGCGATGGTGTTCGACGCGCAGATGGGCCTGTACCGCGGCGAGACCTCGTTCCTGGACTGGCGCGAGCAGACCTATCCGGACTGGACCCGCGAGGATGTGCGTTTCATCGGCGATTCCTATGCGTTGTCCACCAACGTGCTGCACTACCAGGCGCTGCGCCTGGCCGAGCAGCTGGCCGCCCAACGCGGTGACGCCCGTGCGGCCGAATACAGGGCCTGGGCCGATGCGCTGGCGCAGCAGATCGATGCACGCTTCTGGCGCGAGGACATCGGCCTGTACATGAGCTACATCGGTGAAGCCGCGCACCCGGTGCCGTATGCCAAGGTGGATCTGCTCGGCCTGTCGCTGGGCATCCTGGCCGACGTGCTGCCGCCCGAGCGTGCGCGCCGTGCGCTGGCGGCGTACCCGATCGGGCCGGCTGGCAGCCCGGTGGTCTGGCCGCAGGAAGCGCAGCAGCCGATCTACCACAACCGTACGATCTGGCCATTCGTCAGCGCCTACTCGCTGCGTGCAGCGCGGCAGCTGGATGATGCGCCGCGCATCGCCGCCGAGATCCGTTCGATGATGCAGGGTGCCGCGCTGGCCGGCTCCAACATGGAGAACTACGAGCTGGTCACCCAGGCTGTGCATGTCGATGAAGGCGCGCTCAGCGGCCCGGTGGTCAATTCCGAACGGCAGCTGTGGTCGGTGGCGGGGTACCTGTCGATGGTGGTCGAAGGTGTATTCGGCGTGCAGGACGATGGCCGTGTGCAACCCAAGCTGCCGGCGGTGCTGGTGCCGGAGCTGTTCGGCACGCAGCGCAGCATCACGCTGGAAGCCAACGATAAGCGCTATGTGCTGGAGCGCCCGCAGACCGTGGGCGACGGCCTGCTGGTGGCGGGCAGGACCACCACGCGCGGCACCACCACGACCGTGCAGCTGATCGCCACACCGGCAGCGACCGGTTTTGCGACCACGACGGCGGATGCCAACGCGCGTGCACCGGCCACACCGGTGACGCCGCAGGCCCTGCGCAAGGGCGCGGGCTGGGACGTTCAGGTCGCCGCGCATCACGTGCTGTGGCAGGACGGCCAGGCAGTCACCGCCAGCAACGGCGTGGCGCGCATCAGCGACGATGGCCTGCAGCACTGCCTCAGCCTGACGCGCCGCGAAGGCGGGCTGGAATCGCTGCACGGCCCGACGGTCTGTGTCGGGCCGGAGCAGCAGCTGAAAGGAGAGCAGCGCTGGCAGTTCACCTCGGGCAAGGCTGGACACGTACGGCTGCGGTTGCAGTACGCCAATCCGAACGGGCCGATCAATACCGGCGTCACCGCTGCGGTGAAGCAGCTGGTACTGCAGTGCGCGGGCCAGCCAGTGCAACGACACACGGTTGCGATGCCGCACAGCGTGGCCGTGCAGGACTCCACGGCGGCGACGTTCGCGGTGCCCAAGGGCCGCTGTACGGTAGCGCTTGAGGAGGGCTTCAACATGAGCGCGCTTGAACACTTCGCGCACTACACCGGCGGCAAGGGTGGGCGCGACGGCGTGCTCAACCAGGCGTGGGTGCAGGCGTTGAAGGTGGCGCAGGTTGCCGTGGACGAGGACGCACGATGAATCGTCCCGCCAAACCGCAGCTATCGTTCTGGCAGATCTGGAACATGTGTTTCGGCTTCCTCGGCATCCAGTTTGGTTTCGCCCTGCAGAACGCCAATGCCAGCCGCATCTTCGAGACGCTGGGCGCGGACATCGAGGCGGTGCCCGGCCTGTGGATCGCCGCACCGCTCACCGGCCTGCTGGTGCAGCCGGTGATCGGTTACCTGTCCGACCGCACCTGGACGCGCTGGGGACGCCGTCGCCCGTTCTTCATGATCGGTGCGGTGCTGACCACGCTGGCCCTGCTGGTGATGCCGAACTCGCCGACGTTGTGGATCGCCGCCGGCACGTTGTGGGTGCTGGATGCCTCGATCAACGTATCGATGGAGCCGTTCCGCGCTTTCGTCGGCGACCAGCTGGCACCGCGGCAGCGCCCCACCGGCTATGCCATGCAGAGCTTCTTCATCGGCGTGGGCGCGATTGTCGCCAGCTTCCTGCCGTTCATCCTCGCCCACTTCGGCGTGGCAAATACGGCGGCTGCCGGTGAAGTGCCGGACACCGTGCGCTATGCGTTCTACTTCGGCGCGGTGGTGCTGCTGGCGGCGATCACCTGGACCGTGGTGAGCACACGCGAGTACTCGCCGGCACAGCTGGCCGCATTCGACGATGCCGAGCCACCGGCGCATCATGCCGCGCGCGTGGTCAGCGGACCGGCGTCGTGGGCGCAGGTGGCATTGTGGCTGGGGCTGGGTGTGCTGCTGGCCCTGCTGATCGCCTGGCGCCAGGGTGACAGGATGCTGTACGTGCTGGCGGGGTTGTGTGCAGGCTATGGCGTGCTGCTGGCCGTGGTCCGCGTGTTGCCTGCCACGCATATGCTGGCCGCCATCGTCGGCGACCTGCGGGCGATGCCGGTGACCATGCGGCGGCTGGCCTGGGTACAGTTCTTCTCGTGGTTCGCGCTGTTCGCAATGTGGATCTACACCACCGCGGCGGTGGCCGGTGTCCATTTCGGTTCGGCCGATCCAAAGACGGCGGCCTACAACGAGGGCGCCAACTGGGTGGGCGTGCTGTTCGGCGCATACAACGGCTTCGCTGCGCTGGCCGCGGTGCTGATTCCACCGATGGTGCGTGCCATCGGCCTGCGCTGGAGCCACCTGCTCAACCTGTGGCTGGGCGGAGCAGGGCTGGTCTCGCTGATGTTCATCCGGGATCCGCACTGGCTGCTGTTGTCGATGGTCGGCGTCGGTTTCGCCTGGGCGTCGATCCTGTCGCTGCCGTATGCACTGCTGTCCGACAGCGTGCCAGCGTCGAAGATGGGCGTGTACATGGGCATCTTCAATTTCTTCATCGTGATCCCGCAGCTGGTCGCGGCCAGCGCGCTCGGCTTTGCCCTGCGCGCGTGGCTGGGTGGCCAGCCGATGCATGTGCTGGTACTGGGCGGCTGCAGCTTGTTCGTCGCCGGCCTGTGCGTGCTGCGGGTTCCGTCCCGTCCGGAGGTGGTGTGATGCGTGCTGCGTTGGCTGTTGCTGTTTCCCTTGCCCTGTTCGCCGGCCAGGCCGTGGCCACACCGCGCCCGGACTACGTTGGTACCACCGAGCCGTTCGCCAGCGATGCGGTGTACTTCGTGGTCACCGATCGTTTCGTCAACGGCGATCCGTCCAACGATCACCGCGACCAGGGCGGCAAGCACCGCACCTTCGATATCCCGGTGCCGTGCCCGGACAAAGTGGACGGCAACATCGGCTACCTCGGCGGTGACTTCCGCGGCGTGCTCGACAATGCGCAGTACATCCGCAACCTCGGCTTCGGTGCGGTGTGGATCACGCCGATCGTCGACAACCCGGACGAAGCCTTCGCCGGCAGCAAGCCGATCAGCTGCACCAGCACGCTGACCGACCGTGGCAAGACCGGCTACCACGGCTACTGGGGCATCAACTTCTACAAGCTCGACGAGCACCTGCCCAGCAAGGATCTGGACTTCGCTGGCCTGACCAAAGGCCTGCACGGCGCCGGCCTGAAGGTGGTGCTGGACATTGTTGGCAACCACGGCTCGCCGGCCTGGACCATGCCGACGCGGCAACCGCAGTTCGGCCAGATTTTCGACAAGGATGGGAAGCTGATTGCCGACCACCAGAACCTGCCGCCGCAGAAGCTGGATCCGAAGCACAACCCGCTGCACGCGTTCTACAACAACATCGGTCCGGTCGACAGCAAGGACGGCTCGATCTTCGACGGCAACCTGGCCGAGCTGTCCGACTTCAACCAGGACAATCCGGCGGTGATGGACTACCTGGTCGGCGCCTACCTGCAGTGGACCGCGCAGGGCGTGGATGCGCTGCGCATCGACACCATCGGCTGGCTGCCGCACCCGTGGTGGCATGAATTCGTCAAGCGCATCCGCGCCGAGCACCCGGGCATGTTCATGTTCGGCGAAGCGTTCGACTACGATGCCGCGCGCATCGCCGAGCACACCTGGCCAGCCAACGCGAACGTGAGCGTGCTCGATTTCCCGTTGCGTGGCGCGCTGGAGCAGACCTTCGGCACCGCCGGCAAGGGCTTTGAAACGTTGGCCGAGCCGCTGTACCTGAGCGCTGGGCCCTACGCCAACCCGTATGAGCTGATGAGCTTCTACGACAACCACGACATGCCGCGCCTGCAGGCCAGCGACAGCGGCTTCATCGATGCGCACAACTGGCTGTTCACCGCGCGTGGCATTCCGGTGGTCTATTACGGCTCGGAAACCGGCTTCATGCGCGGCCGCGCCGAACATGCCGGCAACCGGGCCTACTTTGGCCAACCGCGCGTGGACGCCGCGCCGCAGAGCCCGATCTTCGCGCCGCTGCAGCGCATCGCCAGGCTGCGCGAAGCCACCCCGGCCCTGCAGCGCGGCCTGCAGGTGAACGAGCGCCTGCAGGGCGATGAGGCGGTGTTCTTCCGCGTACTGCAGCATGGCGAGGTGGCGCAGACCGCGCTGGTGCTGTTGAACAAGGGCGATGCGGCGCGCACCTTCGAGGTGGGGCGCTACCTGCAGGCGGGCACGTGGCGTGACGCGCTGGGCGGTGGCACTGTGAAGATCAAGCGCGAGCTGAGGGCTGACGTGCCGGCGCATGGGGTGAAGGTCTACGTGCTGGATGCGCCCGTGCAGCAGCCGGCGCTACAGGCCGAGCTGGACAAGGCGATGGCCGACCAGCGGGCACGGGACAAGCGGCTGGGGCGTTGATGGCGCCGCCGGGCATGGCCCGGCGCTACCGCTCTGGTGGGTGCCAACCTTGGTTGGCACTCCCGCTCTGGTAGGTGCCAACCTTGGTTGGCACGCTCTTCAAGCAGTCGAGCAGGCTCGACCCTACAATAGGCTCCCCTCACGCCCCGCCGTAACGCCATGACCGACCTCGCCCCGCAGACCCCGATCGAAACTCTGCTGAAGGCGGCGATGGACGGGGCGGTGCCGATCCGCGCCTTCATGGAGGCCTTCGTCGCCTCCGAGGTGGTGCTGCTGACCGGCAGCCTGGTCACCCCCGACGGCAGCGGCTTCGACCCGCTGCTGTTCGACAAGCAGGGCACCCTGCATGTGGCGGTGTTCACCGATCCGTCGCGGGTGGGCATCTACAGCCAGCAGGCCGAACACCAGATCCGCTGGCTGATGCTGGACGTGCTGCGCCGCGTGCCGGGTGGCTACGGCGTGGTGATCAACCCGGGTACTTCGCTGGGCTTTGAGATCTCGCCCAGCGGCGTTGGCGAGATCCTGAAGGACTTCGCGCAGGGCTGAGCCACTGGCTTCTGTAGAGTCGAGCCATGCTCGACTGCCTTTCGCGTACCGCCTGATGCGTCGAGCATGGCTCAACTCTACAGAGAGCTTCCCTTCGGGCGCCGTCCGTGATCCCCTTGTGTGACATCGGGATCGAGGCATTGCCATGGAATTCAGGGTGTTACCCGCCGACGCACCGGAACGGCAGCAATTGGCCCAGTGGTACCACGCGGAATGGGGCCAGGACGCCGGCCTGACACTGGAACAGGAACTGCAGCGGCTCAATCCGCCGCAGGATGCCGAAGGTTTCCCGCACCTGATCGCCGCATTCGATGACGGTCAGGTGGTTGGCGCAGTCCAGCTCAAGCGCCGGGAAATGCAGGCGTTCCCACAGTACGAACACTGGCTGGGCAGCGTGTTCGTGGCCGGCAGCCATCGGGGCCGCGGACTGGCCAGTGGACTGGTCGAGCAGGCAGCGGAGCAGGCGATGCGGATGGGGGTTTCCGACCTGTACCTGCAGACCGAGGCCCTGGACGGTGGGCTGTATGCGCGGCTGGGTTGGAAGCCGCTGCAGGAAGCCGACAACCGCAGCCATCGCGTGCTGGTGATGGTGCGCAGGTTGGCCGCATGAGCGCATCCACGGCACGTCATTCCCGCTCCGCCCAGATCTTCCTGATCGCGGCGATCGTTGCCGCGCTGGTGTCCATGCCGCTGCTGCGCGCGGTGGGCATGGTGCTGTGGCCGGTGTTCGTCATTGCCTGGCTGATCAACCTGGGCGCGGCCTGGCATCTGGCCCAGTGGGCGCGCCAGCAGGGCCGTTCGGCATGGGCATTCGGTTTGCCGGCGGCGCTCGGCACCGTTGCCTCGATCGTGGTCTATGTGCTGCTGGCATTGCTGGGGCCGAAGGCCGCGGCGTCGCCCGGCGGCTGACGCCCTCATGCAGGGCATCAGCCGCCGGGCGTGTCCTGGCATTAACGGGGGGGCGAGCCGTGTGTTGGCAGGTCGCGTGTCAGCTGAACGGCCCCGTCAAGCGCATTGCGCCGCGCATCCGACTGCTCGACATATCTCAGCAGATCCTGCTGCAGTACCCGACGGCTGAGGGCTCTCAGGCGCTCGAGTTCTGTCTCCGAGCTGCCCGGTGATCTGGCGGAAAGGTGCAGGCTGTTGGCGATGTTCAGAGAGATTCTGCGGCGAAGGTCGGCCTCGTCCCTTGGTTGCCCCTGTTCGTCGAAAAGAAGTTGGATCGACATCGTAAGTTCATTGCTGTACTGCTGCCGCAGGCTGGGAAACGTCTGGATTACGTATAGCCCTCCCAGTAGGGAGGAGATCATGGCGATCAGGATATGCGTTCCCAGCAGAAGCCACTTCTTCATTGTGTTGCTCCTAGCGAGGCAGGCCCCATTCGCAACGATCCAGCCTGCCATTCACGGAGCCGCATCGAAAATGTCCGCCGCCGAAGATGTAGCGGACTTCACGAGGCCAATCGCCTTTGTCGATATCGATATCGATGTCGATGTCGCCTCCGTTCTTGATGGTGTCCGATGCCGGTAGGAGATCGCCGAAAACGTTCTTGGCAGTGCCTTCGATGAGACGAGCAGACCCCCTCGCCATTGGATTGATCTGCCAGCAGGCGGTGTCTCCATTATCCATCAGCAAGCAGCCACCGACGCCTTTGCCAAAGAAGTAGTCAAGCGATCTGAAAAGCGATCGGACCAGATTTCCATTGAGCTCGTTGTGCAGCCAAGCTGGATTCTTTGTTGTGTGGGCATTTCGGATCGCGTCGTCAACTGCAGGAATGAACTGGTTTGCAACGTACACGCTGGAGAAATACCCGCTGCCATTATGTGGCTTGATGAAGACCCAGTCTTTGGACATTTTGACAATAGCTTCAAGCTGGAGTCGTTCGCCTTCAGCGAGACCCTGCGAACTACTATCGAAGTCACCTTGTCCACGTCGAGAGATAGCGGATTGGCCTGGGAGGCGCCAAGCGGGGACTTCGACATCATCGATTCGATCGAGTTCGGAGGGTGACTGGGTTCTTTCGAGGCGTCGCGGAACTTCGCCCGGTGGGACATAGTTGACCGTAACGTAGAGCGCCTGGGCGGTGTTTGGATTGACGACCAGATAGACTTCCCAGCCGCTGCGAGGGCCATGAGCCATTTCGCCAGCAGACTCATACTGCCATGCTTGCGTGCAGTTTCCGCAGGTCACAACCCGTGCCGCGTGAGCCGTAGACGGAGGTATCAGAAAGATGGCGGTAATCAAGATCGCTACCAGGATGCTTCTCACAAGTGGAACTCCTTGGATGAGGAATCATGTCTGTGGACCCGCCTCGTGTTCGAGGTTGTTCCGTAGCTCCACATTGCGGGCGCGGCGATCCGCCTTGCATCAGCGGTCTGCTCGCGAAGCGCAAGGATTCTGGATCAACGTGATGTCAGGAGATGGGAAGCGGGCGCGCGAGCCGGAGTGCGACAAGAGGCATCGTTGCTGATGCGGTTATGCCTGGGACAGACGTCAGGGGAGTGTCTTCAGGCAGATGGTGCCGAGCATGGCCCGGCACTACAGATGGACTGCGCGCGGTGCCAGCGATCAGCCGGGGTAGTGAGTTGTAGCAGAACCTTCAGCCATGGATCATCGCGATCACATTGCATTCCCATGCACGCAGTCGATGGTGGTGCCGGCCGCTACCGGCACCACCGCATACCTCACATCGTTACCTTGCGCCGGTTGTCGTCGCTCACCCGGTCGATCAGCTTGTTGTACGGGTCGAAGCCCGCTTCATCCGGCTTTTCGTCGACCGTTACCGTGATCTTCGGCTCCCCACTGGTGATGTGGTGGCGCTGCAGGTACAGCACCTTCTGGTCGCGTTCCTTGCCGGAAGGGCCGTTGGCGAACACGCCGATCTCGACCCAGTCATCCATCTTCCCGTCGCTTTCCTGGCCCTTGCCGTCGGCATACTGCTTGGCTGCGTGGAGGTCCAGGGTCACGTCGTAGCGGCCGTCCTCACGCTTGCGGGCGCTTGCGGCCATCACCCGGTTGTCGTAGAAGCTGATCTTCTCGAACAGGTCGGTGACCAGCTGCTGGCGGTCGGCCGGGGTCTCGGCGCGGATGTAGGCCAGCAGTTCGCGTGAGGTGGTGTAGAGCGGTTGCTGGTAGCCCTTGTCCTGCAGGAAGCGCTTCAAGGCGCGGTTCAATGCCTGCTCGCCGATCTCTTCGCGCAGCCGGTAGAACACCAGCGAACCCTTCTGGTAGTGGATGTACTGCTGGTTCTCCACGCGCTCCAGCGGCTGCTCCTCGATGGCCTCGCCACCACGCCCGGACAGGTAGCCGTCCAGCTCGCGCTTGAGGAACTGGCGCATGTGCTGGCGTCCGTATTCCTGCTCCATCACCATCAGCGCCGAGTACTGTGACAGCGACTCGGACAGCACCGTGGCGCCCTGCACGTTGGCGCCGATCACCTGGTGTGCCCACCACTGGTGTGCAATCTCGTGTGCAGTCACGTAGAACACGTAGTCCACCTTGTCCGGATCACGGAGGTCGGCGATGAAGCCGATCGCTTCGGAATACGGAATGGTGTTGGCGAACGACTGCGCGAAGCGCGCATAGCCCGGGAACTCGATGATGCGTACCTGGCGATGCTGGTAGGGCGTGAAGTTGGCTTCGTAGTACGCCAGTGATTTCTGCACCGCCTCGATCATCCGGTCCACATTGTAGCCGTGTGCCGGGTCGAAGTAGACCTCGATCGGGATGTCCTTGTACTTGGCCTTGCGCACCTCCCAGCGTGCCGACAGATACGCATAGAAGTTCAGCATCGGCCGGTCCATGGCATAGCTGAAGCAGCGGCGGCCGTTCACCGTGGTCTCGTGCTGGAGGTAGCCCGGGGCCAGCGCGACCTGGTCTGGTGCGGTGCACACCGTGGTACGGAAATCGAGCCAGTCGGCGTCGCTGGAGATGTAGGTGTTGGCACGCGCGCTTTCGTCTTCGAGCTTGGGCATGCGCCGCGGTTCGCCGAGATTACGCTTGCGCCGCTCGTTGCGGTCGGTGATCTCCGCGCCTTCGTTGTAACCGAACGACGGAAGCACGCGGCTGTTGAAGAAAGTGCCGTTGTCCACGATGTTGCTCGGCGCCTGGCCGGCGGTGATGCCGTTGGGCTTCTGCACCACCCGGAAATGCACGCTGCGGCTTTCGCCCGGTTGCAGCGGCGTGTCCAACCGGTAGATGCGGTAGCCGAGATCCTTGTCGTGGAAGGTCAGCTTCTGTCCGCCAAGATCGGCCGCCACCAGCTGCTTGTCATCACCCATCGAAACATGCAGTTCCGGGATGGGCTGCGCGTGCAGGTTGCGGATCGTCCAGTTCGCATCGATCACCATCGACTGCGATTCGGAGAACAGGTCCACGCGGTTGTCCACCGCCACGATGCGCGGCTGCGGCAGGTTGCGGTACTTCGACAGCTCACGCTCGTAGCGGGCCTGCAAGTCCAGCTGTTGATCCGGGGAAAGGAACTCGTTGCGGATGTTGGTGCTCCAGTACAGCCAGCCGCCCACGGCGACGAACGCCACTGCTGCCAGCGCCGCAAAGGCACCGGTCGGGCCGCGCAGGCGGCGGCCGGCCAGGACCAGGCGCTGGCGCAGCCCCTGGCTGACACCGCGCACCCAGAAGGCGGAGGCGACGCACATCAACGCAAGCAGGAACAACGCCCAATAACCCTGGAACGCCAGTTGTCCGGTGAGGAAGTGGCCGTAGCCGTTCATGTCCGAATAGGGAGCGATCGGCCAGCTGCCGAAGTTGTAGATGTTCTGCGTGTAGTCGAGCATGCCCAGCACGCCCTGGCCGATCATCACCACGATCAGCAGCGCGTAACCGACGAACTTGTTGTTGGTCAGCACCTGCAGTACCAGCGCCATGCCGCCCATCAGCACGTACACCACCGAATCCAGCGCCAGGCTGCGCAGGTACAGCAACGGCTCCAGGTGCGTGTAGCCCTTGGCCAGCTGCACGCTCATCGCGGCCAGCGCGCCGGCAGCCTGGAAACAGGCGATCACCGCCACCAGCGCGGTGAACTTGGCCAGCAGCGGGACCCAGTTCGGCACCGGCATGGCATCGGTCACTTCATTGATGCGCGCACCGCGTTCCTTCCAGACCAGCTCGCCGGCGAAGAACAGCACGATGATGATCAGCAGCCAGCTGAAGGCCCCCTGCAGGCCCATGATCATCTGCGAGGTGACCGGCCAGATCGAGGTGCCGTACAGCGTCTGCCGGAACAGCGCGCTGGGCAGGAAGTTGGCCAGGCCCAGTACCAGCAGCACGATGAACGGGACGCTGCGCAGTACGCCGCCGGTGTCGAAACGCACCTGGCGAAGGAACTGTTGCCATGCGGTGCTGCCAGTGAACGCCGGTACCACGTGCGGCAGGGCTGCGCGGGCAGGGCCTACGGTCACCGCATCGGCGGCCGCCAGCGCCGGCTTGCGGCCCCACCGCCGGCGGCCGCTGCCGCTGCGTTCGGTGCGGAACAGCGCGAACGTGGCAGCGAACAGCACCGCGGCCACGCCCAGCCACAGGGCGCGGTTGGCAAGCAGGTAGCCGGTCAGCGCCGGAATGCCGCTGTTGCGTTCGGCGGTGGACCAGTAGCGGATGGTACGGCCGAGTGCGCGCATGCCCAGCGGTTCGCTCAGCACCGCGATCCACGTATTGTCGATGTCGCGCAGCAGGGCCGCGCTGGCGCCGTACAAGACCAGGTAGGCCACCAGGCCGATGTAGACCCACAGGATCGAGCGCGTCAGAGCTGCCAGCAGCGACAGCAGCGCGGTGGTGAACAACAGGTTCGGAATGACGATGACCGCGAACGTCCACGCATAGCCCTGCCAGCTGATCGGGCCCATGCGTTCGGGATCGACCCAGGGCATGAACGGCGCCAGCCACAGGCCGAACGCGATGAGCACGTAGACCAGCAGTCCGGACGCCAGTGCCGCAGCGATGCGCCCGGCCAGATAATCGCGGCGCTTCACCGGGCTGGCGAAGATCAGCTCGGCGGTGCCCAGCTCAAAGTCACGCAGCAGCGCATTGCTGACGAACAGCGCGGTGACCAGCATGCCGAGCAGGGTGAAGATGCCCAGCATCTGCGCGATCACCGTCGGCGCATTGCTGTGCACGTTGCCGGTACCGCCACCGATCTGAACGGCATCGCTGGAGGCCGCGGCGAAGGCGAGCAGGGCAAACAGCCCGGCCAGCAGCCACAGCAACGGGGAACGCAGCTGCTCGCGCAGCTCGAAGCGGAAGAAGTTGAAGATCATGGTGTGCTCCGCTCAGGCTGCCGCGCGTGCACGGGCCTGCAGGCGCAGGCGCTGGAAATACACGTCCTCAAGGTCGGGAGCCACGGCCGCGAAGCCATCGCCGGGGTCGTTGGCGCTGTGCACGTGGATCACCGGGCGGCCCCCGACCAGGCGCGTGGACAGCACCACGTAGCGCGCTTCGTGATCGGCCAGTTCGGAAGGATCCACCTGCTTGCGCCAGACCTGCTGCTGCAGCGCGTCGATGGCATCTGCCGGGCGCCCGGTCAGCAGCACCTGGCCCTTGTTCATGATCGCCATCGTCGGGCACAGGTCGGTCACGTCCTCGACGATGTGGGTGGACAGAATGACGGCCACGTTCTCGCCGATCGCCGCCAGCAGATTGAGGAAGCGGTTGCGCTCCTCTGGGTCGAGGCCGGCGGTGGGCTCATCGACGATCACCAGCCGCGGGTCACCCAGCAGCGCCTGGGCAATGCCGAAGCGCTGGCGCATGCCGCCGGAGTAGGTGCCCAGCTTGCGTTTGCGGGCGTCCCACAGGTTCACCTGCTGCAGCAGCCCATCGACCACCTCGCGGCGCTGCGCGCGCTGGGTCAGGCCCTTCAGCACGGCGAAATGCTCCAGCAGGTCCAGCGCGCTGACTTTCGGGTACACGCCGAAATCCTGCGGCAGGTAGCCCAGACGGCGGCGCACCGCATCCTTGTCGCGCAGTACGTCGATCGGAGTTTCGCCGGGGATGGTGAGCACAGCCGAGCCGCTGTCGGCTTCCTGCAGGGTGGACAGGGTGCGCATCAACGAGGATTTGCCCGCACCGTTCGGCCCGAGCAGGCCGAACATGCCGCGCGGGATATCCAGGCTGACACTGTTGAGAGCATGCACGCCGTTGGCGTACGTCTTGGACAGCGAATCGATCTTCAGCATGCGACGTACACCTTTCCATGGGCGAATCTGCGCGTTATCCGCGCATCGGCCTCCTTGCGCATCCGCCGTTGGTCATGGGGGGAGGCGCCTGCCGTTGTGCGTTGGGAGGGGCGGTGGAGGCCACCGCCCGCTCCCGCAGCTGCGTCAGTCGTTGTTGACCAGCAGCTGCCAGCACACCACTGGGCCGTCTTCAGCGTCGATGCGCCGACCGGTGACCATGAAGCCGTTGCGGCGCAGTACTGCCTGCGAGCGTGCATTGCCCACAGCCGTTTCAGCGGTGAGACAGCACACGCGCGCATCGTGCCGCGCCCAGGCCACCAGTTCGGCCAGTGTCCGGCCCGCCAGGCCCCGTCCCTGATGTGCCGGGGCGATGCCATAGCCGATATCCAGCACGCCCTGCTCGGGCGGGCGGGTCAGTGAGAAAAGGCCGACTTGCTGGCCGGCATCCACGACCTGCCAGGCCGCGGGCGCGAACAGCGTTTCGATGCGCTCGGCCAGGTCGGCCAGCATCGTCAGTACGGGCAGCGGTGCGATGGCATCGTCCGCGGAGCAGGGGCGTGACAACAGGGCGCGCAGATCAAGCGCGGAAACAGGTGAAAGCATGGGAACCTCGACAGGTGGAAGTGCCCGAAGCGGGCATGACCGGTACGAGGAGGGGCGCGGGCGTCAATCGTGACGCAGCATGCCGTTCGCCGCCGTTACCGGTGCGGGAAGTGGATGCTGACGGAGGACAAAGGCCTTCTCCCGAAGAGGGCGTGCGGTGCCGGGGCGCGCCCGGCGGTGGGATGCAGCATAGCCGAGGCAGCGGCCTCAGCGCAGCGACGATTCGCGCACCACCAGCTTCACCGGGATGCTCTGGCTGTCCACCGGCTGTCGGCCGATCAGCGCCAGCAGGCGCTCCACCAGCAGTTGTCCGGCCTGCTTGGTGTCCTGCTGCACAGTGGTCAGCGCAGGGGAAACGGAGGCTGCCAGCGGGATATCGTCAAAGCCGGTGACCGCCACGTCCTGGGGCACCCGCAGGCCGGCTTCGCGAAGGGCGCGGATCGCGCCGATGGCGATCAGGTCGCTGGCCGCACAGATTGCATCGATCGGCTCGCGACGCGCCAGCAGCAGCTGGCAGGCCTCCTGGCCGGAGGCCTCGGTGGTGATCGCATCGTGCTGCAGCGCCGGTTCCGCAGCCAGGCCATGTTCCTGCAAGGCCGCGACGTGGCCGCGGTAGCGCTCCTGGAATTCGGGATAGTGGCTGGACGCATGGCCGAGGAAGGCGATGCGGCGGCAGCCCTGCTGCAGCAGGTGGGTGGTGATGTCGTGCCCGCCCTGGAAGTTGTCGCTGCCGATCGAAACGCCCGGCTGGCCGGGCAGGGCGGCGCCCCAGCGCACGAAATGCGTGCCCTGTTCGACCAGCCGCTGCAGGCGGTCGCGTGATTCGTGGTAGTCGCCGTAGCCGAGCAGGATGATGCCGTCGGCCTTGTTGCTGTCCTCGTAATCGGCCTGCCAGTCGGTGGACAGCTGCTGGAACGAGACCAGCAGGTCCTGCCCGTGCAGGGCGCAGGCACGGGTGATCGAGCCCAGCATCGAATGGAAGAACGGATTGATCAGCGAATCGTCGTTGGTCGGGTCTTCGAAGAACAGCAGGGCCAGGGTGCCGGCGTTGCGCAGGCGCAGGCTGGAGGCGTTCTTGTCGACCTTGTAATTCAGCTCGCGGGCGATGCGCAGGATGCGCTCGCGGGTCTCGGCATTGACCATCGGGCTGCCGCGCAGGGCCCGCGACACGGTCGGCTGGGAGACCCCGGCCAGGTGGGCGATGTCCAGGGAGGTGGCTTTGCCTTTGATGGTCATGTGCGGGTGGAAGGGGCCAGGTGGAAGGTGCCCGGGCATGATGCCATGGGCAGACGCGAATGCCCCCGCAGGCGTTCGTCGGGGCGAAGGTAAGTCATTGCCGGACAAGGAAATCAGCCTGATCCTTCGATGCGGTCGGGATCTCCTGGCCGGGCGGATGGCGGCGGCAATGGTAAGATGCGTCGTTCTCGCATTCCCCCAAATTTCACCAGGGGCGGCCCAGCGTACTGCACCCCTGCCCGGGGCTGTGCTATCACTGGCGGTCTGCCCCTGGACAACGGACGAAGGTACCTATGGCGCGCGGCATCAACAAAGTCATCCTGGTCGGCAATCTCGGCAACGACCCGGACGTGAAGTACACCCAGAGCGGCATGGCGATCACCCGCATCAGCCTGGCCACCACCAGCGTCCGCAAGGACAAGGATGGCAACCAGCAGGAGCGCACCGAATGGCACCGCGTGGTGTTCTTCGGCAAGCTCGGCGAGATCGCCGGCGAATACCTGCGCAAGGGCAGCTCGGTCTACGTTGAAGGCAGCCTGCGTTACGACAAGTACACCGGCCAGGACGGCGTGGAGAAGTACTCCACCGATATCGTCGCCGACGAAATGCAGATGCTGGGCGGCCGCGGTGAAGGCGGTGGTGGTGGCGGTGGCGGCAACTACGGCGGCGATCGCCCGCAGCGCCAGCAGGCCCCGCGCCAGGAATACGGTGGCGGTGGCGGCGGCCAGCGTGGCGGCCAGGGCGGTGGTTATGGCAACCAGGGTGGCAACCAGCGCCCGCAGCCGCAGCAGGCGCCGCCGATGGACGACTTCGCTGACGACGATATTCCGTTCTGATCGAACGTTCGTTCGCAGCAGAAAAGAAAGCCCCGCTCATGCGGGGCTTTTCTTTTCCCGCGATTCCTCCTGAGTTGTGCCCCGCAGCATCGATTTTCGTGCACCGCGACTTGCAAACAGACAATTTCCTCCCCTATGGTGCAATCGATTGCATTGCTGTGAATCGTTGCGTTTGATACCGGTTGGGAGGCCGGAAGGTGGATGTCCATCCATTCGATCAGACCGGCTCCTTCGAGGGGGCTCACGCGGCGCGATGCGCTGCGCATCGCAGTTGCCGGAAGCATCGGCCTGGGGGCCGCGACAACCGCGGGGACGTTGCCTGCATTCGCCGCCACCGCCCCACTCAAGGGCAACCTGAAGCACTCCGTGGCCCGCTGGACCTTCCCGCAGCTGTCGGTTGCCCAGCTCTGCGCGACGGTGAAGAGCATCGGCTTCGCCGCCATCGACCTGGTCGGCCCGGAGGACTGGCCCACCTTGAAGGCCCACGGCGTGTACAGCTCGATGTGCAACGGCGCGGAGCTGGGCCTGACCAAGGGCTTCGCCGGCCGTGAGTTCCACGATGAACTGGTGGCTCGCTACACGCGGCACATCGACCTGGTCGCCGACGCAGGCTATCGCAACCTGATCTGCTTCTCGGGCAACCGCAGCGGCATGGACCCGCAGGAAGGCATTGCCAATGCCGAGGCCGGTCTCAAGCGCATTCTCGGGCACGCCGAGAAGCGTGGCGTTGTGCTGGTGATGGAGCTGTTGAACTCCAGGGTCGATCATCGCGACTACCTGTGCGACCACTCGGCCTGGGGCGTGGAGCTGTGCCAGCGGCTGGGCTCGGACAACTTCGGCCTGCTCTACGACATCTACCACATGCAGATCATGGAGGGCGACATCATCGCCACCATCGGCAGGCACCACGCGTTCTTCAAGCACTACCACACCGCCGGTGTGCCGGGCCGGCATGAGATCGGTGACCAGCAGGAACTCAACTATCCGGCCATCTGTCGCGCGATCCGCGACACCGGTTTCGATGGGTATCTGGCGCAGGAGTTCATGCCTGCGGCGCCCGATCCCGTTGGCTCATTGCGCGAGGCGATCCGCCTCTGCGACGTCTGAAACGATATCCACCCAGGTGAGAAACCCATGGCAGATAATCACTACGACGCCATTGTTGTTGGCTCGGGAATCAGTGGCGGTTGGGCGGCGAAGGAGCTGACCGAAAAGGGCTTGAAGGTCCTGATGCTGGAACGCGGTCGCAACATCGAGCACGTCAAGGACTACGTCAACGCGATGAAGGAGGCGTGGGATTTCCCGCACCGCAACCGTCCAACGCAGGCGATGAAGGCCGAGTTCCCGGTGCTGATGCGTGACTACGGCCTGGCCGAGAACCTGGAGGGGATGTGGGCCAATGAGCAGGAATCGCCCTATATCGAGACCAAGCGCTTCGACTGGTTCCGTGGTTACCACGTGGGTGGTCGCTCGCTGATGTGGGGCCGGCAGAGCTATCGTTTCTCCGACTTGGATTTCGAGGCGAACCTCAAGGACGGCATCGCCGCCGACTGGCCGATCCGCTATGCCGATATCGCGCCGTGGTACGACCATGTCGAGAAGTTCGCCGGCATCGCCGGTACGCGCGAGGGACTGGACGTGCTGCCGGACGGCGAATTCCTGCCGCCGATCCCGCTGAACATCGTCGAGAAGGATGTGGCCGCGCGGATCAGGAAGGCGTTTGGTGGAACGCGGCACATGATCCACTCGCGCACCGCCAACATCACCAAGCCCATGCCCGAGCAGGGGCGCGTCAACTGCCAGTACCGCAACAAGTGCATCCTCGGCTGTCCCTTCGGTGCCTATTTCTCGACACAGGCGGCGACGCTGCCGGCGGCGATGAAGACCGGCAACCTGACGCTGCGGCCATTCTCGATCGTCAAGGAAGTGCTCTACGACAAGGACCGCAAGCGTGCGCGCGGCGTGGAGGTCATCGACGCCGAAACCGGCCAGACCTACCAGTACACCGCCAAGGTGATCTTCCTCAATGCGTCGTCGTTCAACTCGACCTGGCTGCTGATGAACTCGGCCACCGATATCTGGGACGGGGGGCTGGGTTCCTCGTCCGGCGAGCTCGGGCACAACGTGATGGACCATCACTTCGGTGCGGGTGCTTCGGGCCGGGTCGAGGGCTATGAGGACAAGTACTACTTCGGCCGCCGTCCCTGCGGTTTCTATATTCCGCGGTTCCGCAACGTCGCTGCCGACAAGCGCGCCTACCTGCGTGGGTTCGGCTACCAGGGCGGTGCCAGCCGCACCGGCTGGTCGCGCGAGATCGCCGAACTGAACATCGGCGCCGACCTGAAGGAAGCGCTGACCGTGCCCGGTGACTGGCGCATCGGCATGACCGGTTTCGGTGAGATGCTGCCGCACCACGACAACACGATCCGCCTGGACCGCGAGCGCAAGGACAAGTGGGGGTTGCCGGTGCTGGCGATGGACGTTGCGATGCGTGCCAACGAACTGGCCATGCGCAAGGACATGGCCGCAGATGCTGCCGAGATGCTGGAAGCGGCCGGCGTCAAGGACGTGAAGATGCACGACAACGATTACGCCCCGGGCAAGGGCATCCATGAAATGGGAACGGCGCGGATGGGACGTGACCGCAGGAGCTCCGTATTGAACGCACACAACCAGGTCTGGGATGCGCCCAACGTCTACGTCACCGACGGTGCCTGCATGACCTCCAGCGCCTGCGTGAATCCTTCGCTGACCTACATGGCGCTGACTGCGCGCGCTGCCGACCACGCCGTGCGCGAACTGAAAGCGGGGAACCTGTGATGGATCGTCGCGAACTGTTGAAGATGATCGTGGCCGCCACCGGTGCGGCGATGGTCGGGTTGCCGGCGCTGGTGCAGGGCAAGGCGCCCGCGGCTGGCGCGATGCCTGCGTTCTCCGATGCCGAAATCGGCACGCTGGACGAGATCGCCGAGACCATCCTGCCGCGGACAAGGACACCCGGGGCGAAGGACGCGGGCGCCGGTGCGTTCATGGCGACGTTCGTCAGCGATTGCTACACCGCCCGGCAGCAGGCGACATTCCGCGCCGGGCTGGTCGACATCGACAAGCGCGCGGGTGGCCGGTTCGTATCGCTCACGCCGGAGGCCCGCACCGAACTGCTGCGTGCTCTGGATGCGGAGGCCAAGGCACGCAAGGCCGATGTGACCGAGACCGGTACTCCTGAAGAGGGCGACGCGATGCCGCACTACTTCACGATGCTCAAGCAGTTGGCCATCTTCGGCTTCTTCACTTCCAAAGTCGGTGCCACCGGGGTGCTGCAGTACGTCGCCGTGCCGGGGCGTTACGACGGCGACCTGGCCTATGCCGCCGGCACACCTGCATGGGGGACCAGCTGATGGAGCGCACCATGATGACCAAGCCGCTGCTGATCGTGGCCGGGGTACTGGCCGCTGCACCAGCCCTTGCACAGGACGCTGCCGATCCTGCACGCGATCCGAAGAAGACCGAGGTATGGACTCCTGTACCCGCAGTCGTGGCGGCGCCCCCGGGCAAGGCGCCATCTGATGCGATCGTGCTGTTCGATGGCAGGGATGCCTCCGCATGGGAGGCAGAGCAGGGTGGGCCTGTGCGCTGGAAGATCGCCGATGGCGCGATGACCGTGGTGCCGGGCAGAAAGGGCATCCGCACCCGGCAACGCTTCTGCGATGTCCAGCTGCATGTCGAATGGCGTACTCCCACCGGGACGAAGGGCTTCGACGGCCAGAACCGGGGCAACAGCGGCATCTTCCTGCAGGAACTTTACGAGCTGCAGGTGCTCGACAGCTACAACAACCCGACCTATGCCAACGGCCAGGCCGGCTCGATCTACAAGCAGGCGATGCCACGGGTGAATGCCTCGCGCGCACCGGGCCAGTGGCAGGCCTACGACATCATCTGGAAGGCACCGCGCTTCTCGCCGGGTGGCGGCCTTGTCTCACCTGCGCGCATCACGGTGCTGCATAACGGCGTGCTGGTGCAGGATGACACCGTGCTGGCGGGGAAGACCGAGTACATCGGCGCACCGTCGTACTCACCCCACGCCTGCGCGCCGATCTATCTGCAGGAGCACGATTCCAGGGTCAGCTACCGCAACATCTGGGTGCGGGAACTCTGATCCCACCTGACTACTTCGCCAGGTAACTGGCGATGTCGTCGATCTCCTGCTGCGAAAGCTGGGAAAATGGCGGCATCAGTCCACCGCCCTTCCTGATCTTGTCCTTGATCTGCGCGGCATCCAACCGCTTGCTGACGTCCGTAAGCGCGGGGAACGCCCCGGGCATGCCGGCGCGATCGGCGCCGTGGCAGGCCATGCAGTTCGCGCTGTAGAGCTTGGCGCCGGCGGCAGGATCGTCCTTGCACCAGGCAGTGGTGGCAAGCGTCGCGCCACACAGCATCACAGCCAGTTTCAGTATCGTCTTCAAGCGGGGCTCCTTCGCGGGCTAGCGTTGCGCGCTGGCGTGCGGACTGACGGTCAGGTGTTCGCGCAGGTAGTCCGCACCGGTCTGGATCACCTTGGCCGGATCGCGCGGGTGATCGTGTTCGAGGATGTACCAGTGCACGCCGGCACCGGCGGCGGCCGGCAGGATCGCGTTCCAGTCCAGCACGCCCTGTCCGACCGCGGCGAATCCACCTTCGTCCTCGGCCTGGCCCTTGGGCGCATTGTCCTTGGCGTGCACCGCGAACAGGCGGCCGCGGAACTTGCCCAGCATCACCGCCGGGTCGTGTCCGGAGCGTGCCACCCAGGCCAGGTCCAGCTCGGTCTGCAGGTCGGGGCCGGCAGCAGCGAACAGCAGTTCCAGGCCGGTCCTTCCGTTGAAGTCGACCAGCTCGAGGTCGTGGTTGTGGTAGGCCAGGCGCATGCCCTTGGCCCGAACCTGTTTGGAAAGCCGGCCCAACTCCTGGCCCAGTGCGGTCCAGCCTGCGGCATCGGTGGGCCGGTCCTTCGCGTCCAGGTAGGGCACCACCAGCGTGGTGTTGCCGATCGATCGGTTGAAGGCCACCACGCCGTCCAGGTCTCTGCGCAGCTCGGCCAGCGCAACGTGCGAGGAGATCGCCCTGATCGAATACCTGTCCAGCAACTGCTTGAGTTCGCTGGCGCTGACGCCCTGGGTCCCCACCGTTTCCACCGCGTGCACGCCCGCGTCGTGAACGATCTTCAACTGCTGGTCGAGCGAGCCGGCATTGCGCAGTGAGTACATCTGCACTGCGATGGGCTTCTGCGCGGCGTCGGCTTCGCTGGCGAAGCCGGGCAGTGCCGTGAGCAGCAGGAGTGCGAGGGCTGCGGCTCTGCGGACAGGGGTTTTCATCAGGCGTTCCTCCAGGGATTCAATCGATGGTGGTCCAGGCACGCGTCCTGGCCGATGCGATGACGCGGTCGACGATCCGTGCCGAGCGCACGCCGTCGTTGAAAGTGGGCAGGCCCTCGGGCCGTTCGCCGTCGATGGCGCGATAGCTGTCGGCAATGAACGCCTCGAAGCACTGGCCGTAGCCCTGCGCGTGACCGGCCGGCATCACTGACAGCCGCCGTTGTTCGGCACTGCCTGCACCAGGACCGCGCACGAAGATCTCCTCGCGCTGGTCGGGTCTTCCGATCCACAGCCGCTCGGCATCCTCCTGGTTGAAGGCCACGCTGGCCCTGGCACCGTCGATCTCGAACCAGAGGCGATTGTGGCGTCCAGCCGAGACCTGGCTGACCGTCAACGACGCCAGCGTGCCAGCGCCGGTCCTGAACATCGCTGCGGCCACGTCTTCGCTGGTGACCGTCTGCATCGCGCCGCTGGCTGTGGGCGTGCTGAAGCTCTGGCCGGTGATGGCGCCGCGTTCGGCGATCACCGTCTCGAACGCCGCGCTGACCTCGGCGAAGCGCTCGCCGCTGATCCATTCCACCAGGTCGCACCAGTGCGAGCCGATGTCGGCGAATACGCGCGACGTACCGCCCAGTGCCGGGTCCACGCGCCAGTTGTTGCTTTCTGGATCCAGCAGCCAGTCCTGCAGGTAGCTGCCGTGGATCAGGTGCAGCGGCCCCAGCTCGCCGTGTGCGATGCGTGCGCGCGCCTCGCGCACCACCGGGTGGTAGCGGTAGACGAAGGGTACCGTGGCCACAAGGCCGCGCGAGGCCGCCAGCGCAGCCAACGCCTGTGCATCTTCCAGCGAGGTGGCCAGCGGCTTCTCGCAGATCACGTGCTTGCCGGCTTCCAATGCGGCCTGTGCCATCGGCCGGTGCAGATGATTGGGCGTGCAGACATGCACGGCCTGCACCTGCGGATCGGCGATGACCTCGTCGATGTCCCGATAGGCGTGCGGAACATTCCAGGACTGTGCCACCTCATGTGCACGCTGCGCGGACGAGGCGGCCACGCCGCGGATCTGCGCACCGGCCAACAGCGCCGCGCGACGATGCACGGCGCCAATCATGCCGGTGCCGACGATGGCGATTCCAAGCGTAGCCATCTACTGGATTCCTCGGGACGAAGACGGTGCGGCTGCGACCAGTGGCCGGTCGCGGAACAGCAGCAGGAAGGCGATCAGCACGACCAGCGCGACACCGGCCGGGAACAGCCAGATCTGCTGCCAGTCCGGTCCCGCCGCCGTGGTGAAGTGCTCCACCACCGCGCCGGACAGGAAGGTGCCGATCAGCATGCCCACGCCATAGGTCGCCAGGGTGATGAAGCCCTGTGCACTGCTGCGCGCGTCAGGGCCGGCATGCGCATCGGTGTAGATCTGGCCGGTGACGAAGAAGAAGTCGTAGCAGATGCCATGCAGCACGATGCCGATCACCAGCAGCGAGAAGCCGCTGCCGGCATCACCGAAGGCGAACAGCGCGTAGCGCACGACCCAGGCCGCCATGCCGACCGCCAGCATGGTCTTCACCCCCAGCCGCACGAACAGGAACGGCATGGCCAGCATCAGCAGCACTTCGGACACCTGGCCCAGCGACTGCAGGCCAGCAGCGCCGCGCACGCCCAGGTCGTTGAGGTACGGGTTGGTGAAGTTGTAGTAGAACGACAGCGGGATGCAGATGGCGATGGAGGCCAGGAAGAACACCAGATACGCGCGCGACTTCAGCAGCCGCAGCGAATCCAGCCCCAGGATCTGCCCGAGGCCGGCATCGCGCTGCTTCGCCAGCGGCGGCGTGTGCGGCAGGGTAAACGCGTACAGCCCCAGCGCCAGTGATGCCACCGCCGCCATCTGGAAGGTGAGTTCGAGCCGGTGTGCCTGTTCCCAGCCCAGCCAGCCGATCAGCACACCGGCCACGATCCAGCCGACGCTGCCGGCCACGCGCACCAGCGGGAACTGCTTCTCAGGCGATTGCATGTGCCGCATCGCCACGCTGTTGGCCAGCGCCAGCGTCGGCATGAACAGCAGCATGTAGCCCATCACGCAGGCGGAGAACGCGCTGAAGCTGTCCGCTGTGGAGGCCATCCAAAGCAGTACTGCGCCGGCCAGGTGCAGGACCGCAAGGATGCGCTGCGCGGCGAAGTAGCGATCGGCAATCAGGCCAACCAGGAAGGGGGCGACGATGGCGACGATGGACTGGCTGAGGAAGGCCGTCGCTACCTGGCTGGCGCTGGCCTGCAGCGGGCCCTGCACCAGGTAGGTGCCCAGGGTCACGAACCACGCTCCCCAGATGAAGAACTGCAGAAACATCATCGCGCCCAAGCGCGACATGGCGTGCGTCATGGCTTGCCCTCCCGGGGCGGTATCGGCTCAGAGTCCCAGCATGCGGTGCAGTGATGCAGTGTCGGTGCCGCTGTCGGCAAAGTCGTCGAAGGCGCGTTCGGTCACGCGGATGATGTGGTCGCGGATGAAGGCCGCGCCCTCGCGTGCGCCGTCTTCCGGGTGTTTCAGGCAGCACTCCCATTCCAGCACCGCCCAGCCGGGGAAGTCGTACTGCGCGAACTTCGAGAAGATCGCCTTGAAGTCGATCTGGCCGTCACCGGGTGAACGGAACCGGCCCGGACGATCGATCCAGTCCTGGTACCCGCCGTACACACCGCTGCGCGCGCTGGGGCGATACTCCGCGTCCTTGACGTGGAAGATGCCGATGCGCGCGTGGTAGCGATCGATGAACCCCAGATAGTCCATCTGCTGCAGCAGCAGGTGGCTGGGGTCGTACAGGATCTTCGCGCGCGGGTGGTGATCGACCACGTCGAGGAAGCGTTCGAAGGTCGCACCGTCATGCAGGTCCTCGCCGGGGTGGATCTCGAAGCACAGGTCCACGCCGCAGGCATCGAAGGCATCGAGGATCGGGCGCCAGCGCCGGCCGAGTTCGGCGAAGGCCTCTTCCACCAGGCCGGGCGGGCGCTGCGGCCAGGGATAGAAGTACGGCCAGGCCAGTGCGCCGGAGAAGGTGGCGTGTGCGGTCAGTCCCAGCCGCTGGCTGGCCTTGGCTGCCAGCAGCAGCTGCTCCACTGCCCAGGCCTGGCGCGCGACCGGGTCGCCGCGCTTTTCCGGCGGTGCGAATCCGTCGAACAGGCTGTCATAGGCGGGATGGACGGCGACCAGCTGCCCCTGCAGGTGGGTGGACAGTTCAGTGATCTGTACGCCATGCCCGGCGAGCATGCCGGCAAGGTCGTCGCAGTACGCCTGGCTGCGTGCGGCCTCGGCCAGGTCGAACAGGTGGGGCGCGCTGGTCGGCACTTGTACGCCAGAATAGCCCAGGCCCGCGGCCCAGCCGGCCAGCGTGTCCAGCCGATCAAAAGGAGCTGTGTCGCCGATGAACTGCGCCAGGAACAGCGCTGGACCCTTGAGCGTCTTCAACGTGATTCGCCCTAGATGCAATCGATTGCATTATCCTAGCAGGGGCTTACGCAGGACCTGTTGTGCAGTGCACAGCGGGCAGGAGAACTAACGCCATGGCCACCATCTACGACATTGCAAAGCACGTCGGCGTCTCTGCCGGCACCGTGTCACGTGCCCTTTCGCGGCCGGACAAGGTACTGCCGGCCACGCGCGCGCGCATCGAGCAGGCCGCTGCCGCGTTGGGCTACGTACCCAATACGGTCGCCCGCACGCTCAAGACCCAGCGCAGCGGCAAGATCCTGGTTACGGTGCCGGATATCGCCAACCCGTTCTTCGCGCAGATCCTGCAGGGGGCGGAGGACGCCGCGCAGGCCGTCGGTTATGCGGTGCTGCTGGGCGATACCCAGGACCAGCCCGACCGCGAGGAGCGCTACGCGCAGATGCTCCGGCGCAACGAGGCCGACGGCATGATCGTGCTCGGCCATCGCCTGCCACCGACGGCGCGCGAGATTGTCCAGCAGAGGGGGGCTGCCGCGCCGGTGGTCAACGGATGCGAGTTCGACCCCGCGCTGGGCCTGCCCAGTGTGCACATCGACAATGTGGCCGCTGCACGCGCCGTCATGGAGCACCTGTACGCACTGGGCCATGTACGGATCGCCGTGGTCGGCGGGCCGCCGGACAATCCCCTGCACCAGCAACGCCTGGAAGGGGTACGGGCCGCCGGCAAGGCGCGCGGACGCCTGCGCCAGCTGAGCGTGGTGCCGGGCGATTTCTCGGTGGAATCCGGGCATGCCGCGGCCGTGGCGCTGCTGGCCGACGCGTCGGCGCCGACCGCAGTCTTCTGCTTCAGCGACCAGATGGCGCTGGGGGCGCTGGCGGCCTGCCGCGATCTGGGCATCCGCGTGCCGGACGAGTTGTCCATCGTCGGTTTCGATGACCTGGCGTCTTCGCGTTACCTCACGCCGCCGCTGACGACCATCCGGCAGCCGATGCGGGAAATCGGCGCGCGCGCGGTCAACCTGCTGCTCGCCATCATCGAACAGGTGGACGTTCCGCTTCAACAGACGCTGGATTTCAGCCTGATGGTGCGGGGATCGACGGCGGCACCCGGGCCCAGGTGAGGCCAGGGACGCTGCAGGTTCGAGTCCTTGATCCCGAATTGACGTAAAGCTGTCAGACTCACGACGGGCAGCCCGGCAGGGGCCGGGGTGGAACGCGCGATCGCGCAAGGGGGTCGGCAATGCCGTTCTTGACTGACTCGACGGAGGTCGCGGTCGAAGGCGTCGGCGCGGCACGGCGCATCGGCTGGATGCGCTTCGTGGGCAATGGCCTGGGCGCGATCCCCATCGCCTCGATCATGCTGGAGCGCCAGGATGGCGCGCTGCCCTGGGTCCTGTTGCTGCTCAATGCGCTGGCATGGCCGGCGCTGGCGCTGGTGCTGACCCAACGCTCGCGCAAGCCGGCTGCGGTCCAGTTCCGTTGCATGGTGGCCGATTCCTTGTTCGGCGGCGGCTGGATCGCGTTCATGGCCCTGAGCGCCGTACCCAGCGCGTTGTTCGCCGCACTGCTGGTGGCCGACAAGATCGCGGCTGGCGGCGTGCGCCTGGCGATGCGGGCCACGCTGGCTCTGGTGATGGGCTTCGCGCTCACGTGGTGGGCACTCGGGTTTCCTTACCAACCGGTGTCGTCGCAACGCACGATCGTGCTCAGCGTGCCGTTCCTGTTCGTCTACGGCATCGGGCTCAGCATCCTCAGCTGGCAGCTGGCGCGTCGGGTGAAGTCGCAGAACCGCCAGCTGCAGCGCCTGAGCCGGATGGATCCGCTGGTCGAACTGGCCAATCGCGGCTTCCTGATCCTGCGTGCGCAGCAGGCGCTGGACAAGGCGCAGGGGCAGGGCGGCTTTGCCTGCCTGTTGATGCTCGATGTGGATGACTTCAAGCACATCAATGATTCGCACGGGCACCGCGCTGGTGATGAAGTACTGCGGCACATCGCCTCGACCCTGCGCGCTTTCGCCCGGCCCGGTGATACACCGGCGCGCCTGGGCGGCGATGAGTTCGTCGTGCTGCTGCACGACTGCGCGCCCGTGGATGCGATGCATGTGGCCGAGCGGGTGCGCCTGCACCTGCTCGAAGCGGCGCGGCAGGCGACCCCGGGCGTTGAATTCAGCGTGAGCATCGGCATTGCTGCCACGCCGCGCGGCGGCAGCGTAGAGGACTGGCTGGCCTTGGCTGACCGTGCGCTCTACCACGCCAAGCGGCAGGGCAAGAACACCGCCAGCTATGGCGAACAAGCGTCGGCGAACGCTCAGCCACCCAATCCAATGGTTCCAGAGATGCGAGATGAGCAGTGATGATCGTGGGATTGCCGCGATGCGACCAGGCGACGCATGGCCGGGAGGCGGCTATGTCGAGCTTGCGGTGATAGGAGTGGACGACGCGTTCCTGATGCGTCGCCTGGGGCAGTCACTGTTGACGGGGAATGAGCTTGGAATGGGAGCTTGGCGGTCGCTGGGAATACGGTTGCCGTCAGGGACCGTTGTTGAATTGATCGCATATGATGCTGAACCTGATTCCGGCTTCACCGTGAGAATCGACAATCAATCTGATCCACGCGTCGCATTGCAGGACATCATTTCCGTCCTCGGTCTTGGTGCGGAGCAGATCATATGGTCCAACATCAATTGGATGCAGTGTGCTGCAGGGTGTCGCCAGGGCACGCCAAGGTAAGGTCGATGACGATGCGGGCTGTCAAGGTAGTTTGATCCGTTGACACGGCCAATCCTCTACCATGGGCCACCCCGCCCGGACGTGCCCCCATGCAAGACGCCCTTGTTGCCCAGCCCAAGCCCCCCGTTGCGAGGATCGCGGCCTGGCTGATGATGCTGCTGGGCATGTGGCTGGCGCTGAAGCTCGGCCTGGTGGTGACCCTGCTGTCGGGCCTGCTGGTGTTCCAGTTGACCCATGTGCTGGCGTCCACCGTGGAAGGCAAGCTGCCGCCGGGACGGGCGCGGGCGATCGCGGTCATCGTGCTGTCGGCGGTCATCATCAGCGCGCTGGTGCTGGCCGGCATCGGCGTGGCGTCGTTCTTCCGCACCGAGACCGGTGGCCCGGATGCGCTGCTGGGCCATCTGATGGACATCCTCAACAGCTCGCGGCACCAGGTGCCGGCGCTGCTGCAGCCGTACATTCCCGAGGACATGCCGGCGTTGCGCGCGGCACTGAACGACTGGGCCGCCGAACACCAGCGACAGCTCGGGGTGGCCGGGACCTCGGCGGTGCAGATCGGCGTGCGGGTGCTGATCGGCATGGTGCTGGGCGCGATGATCGCGCTGTATGACGAACTGCCGCTGCCGCAGATGGGACCGTTGGCGCAGGAGCTGATCGGCCGCACCAGCCGCCTGGCCACCGCGTTCCGCCAGGTGGTGTTCGCGCAGGTGAAGATCTCGCTGCTCAACACCGTGTTCACCGCCATCTTCCTGCTGGGCGTGCTGCCGCTGTTCGGCGTGCACCTGCCGCTGTCCAAGACGCTGGTGCTGATCACCTTCATCGCCGGCCTGCTGCCGGTGGTGGGCAACATCATCTCCAACACCATCATCACCATCGTCGCGCTGTCGGTCTCGTTCTACGTGGCCGTGGCCGCGCTGCTGTACCTGATCGTGATCCACAAGCTGGAATACTTCCTCAACGCACGCATCGTCGGTGGCGAGATCCAGGCCCGTGCCTGGGAGCTGCTGCTGGCCATGCTGGTGATGGAGGCGGCATTCGGCCTGCCCGGCCTGGTGGCGGCGCCGGTGTTCTATGCCTACGTGAAGCGCGAGCTGGTCGATCAGCGCTGGATCTGACCCGGCATGATGTGACATTCCCGCTGCAATGGGGCGGGCCTTCATCTTGTCGGCGCGTTCGCGGTCGATGTGCCATACCTATCACAGCGGTTCGCATGGCGCTGGCTTGGTGCTGCTGGGACCGGTCGTTACAGTGAACCGCACGTCAGGGGAAAATTTGCATGGCCGGCAAGGCATCGCCCATCGGGTTGCGGACCTGGGTCTGGATCCTGACCGGGCTGTTCGTGGTCTGCACCTTGCCCTTGATGGCCATCGCCCTGGTACAGGGCACGCAGCGTTACGCCGGTGCCGAGGCCAACCTGTCCAGCCTGCGCCAGCTGCGGCAGTCCTTCGAGCTGGCCAACCTGGTTTCGGCCGAGCGCGGCCCGGCCAACAGCCTGCTCGGCGCCGATCCGAACGATGTTGCCGAGCAGGCGCGGCTCGCGGCCCAGCTGGCAGTGGCCCGCAAGCGCGTGGATACCGCGATGCTGCAGCTGGACACGGTGTTCAGGGCCGCCCCGGGCGTGGTCGACGAGCAGGGGTTGCTGGCCGACGCACGACGCCGGTTGCACTCGGCACGTGCCGCTGTCGACCAGGTTGTGGCACGGCCGCATGATGCGCGCCAGGTGGAAGAGGTGGAGCGTGCGATCAACAGCATGTTCGCCGTGGTCGATCGCCTGCATCGGCTCACCTCGGCGCAGATCAATGTGCTGGTCAGCGCCGATCGCGAAGCGGCGATTCCGGCGATGCAGGGCCAGGTACTGATCGACCTGCGCGAACACGGTGGCCGCCTGGCCTCGAACGTGATGGCGCCGGTTGCGGTTCCCGGGGCGTGGCGTGACGAGCAGGTGCGGGCCGCATCGCAGACGGAGGGACGCCTGCTGGAGCTGTGGCGCTTGGCGGGCAGCCATGAGTCGGTGTTCCGGAGTGACCCGGCGCTGTCCTGGCACTGGGATATGGCGCGCCGTCAGTTCTTCGGCGAATCGCTGCCGATGATCGAGCAACTGATCGAAGACGGTCGCCGCGGCCTGCCTCCGCCTTGGACCGCCGCGGAGTTCACCCAGCGCTACGTGCCGACCCTGCAGTCGCTGGAAGCATTGCGCGACGGCTACCTCAGCGTGTCCATCGCCCGCTTCGAACGCACCCGCAACCGTGAAGCGACGCGCCTGGTGGTGCTGGTGGCGACGGTGCTGGGTACACTGCTGGTGCTGGGCGTGGCCCTGCGCATTGCCCACCGGCAGATCCTGCGGCCGCTGCTGCAGGCGCAGAAGCAGGTCATTCAGATCGCCTCGGAGGCGCCGGGGCCAGAGCAGCATGTCACCCACCCGCTGGCCGAAATGCAGCGCCTGTTCGATGCGATCGAAGTGCTGCGCGAGAAGTCGCGCGAGCGCTCTGCGCTGACCAGCGAACTGCGCCAGCTGGCAGGTACCGATGAATTGACCGGGCTGTTGAACCGGCGCGCGCTGGAAGAAAAGGTGCAGCAGCGCCATGACGAAGGAGGCGCCGGCGCCGTGGTGATCCTGCTGGACGTGGACCGGTTCAAGGCGATCAACGACGGCCACGGTCACGATGCCGGTGACGAAGTGCTGGTGCAGGTGGCGCAGTTGCTGCAACGGCACCTGCGCCGCAGCGACAGCATCGCCCGCTATGGTGGTGAAGAGTTCCTGGTGCTGCTGGCCGACGGTGATCTGGCCGGTGGCCGCCAATTGGCCGAGTCCCTGCGCGTGGCGCTGCATCAGATGGACATCGTACTGGCCGATGGTGGTGTGCTGCAGGTCACCGCCAGCTTCGGCGTGGCCGAAGGGGGAATCGATGCGTTGGGCTGGCGCAGCCTGTTGCGCGCCGCCGACGCGGCCATGTACCAGGCCAAGGCGCAGGGCCGCGACCGGGTAAGGGTGGCGGGCGGCGGTCGCATCGCGCGTTGACCGGTGACATTCATCACCGGCGCACGTCGCGCCGCCTAGACTGGCGGTCCCCATTCCTGCTGGAGCCCGGCATGATCATGCGTCCCATCGCCCTTGCTGCGGCCGGCGTGCTGGCCGGCCTGCTTGCAGGATGTACCACGCCCGCGCAGCCCCTGGCCGACGAGCCACGCCATCCCTCCATCGCTGCCGACCTGAGCCCGGTGCCGGCCTTCACCGGTGGTGGTGCAGGCTGGAGCATCGAGATCGCCTCGACGGGCAAGGGCAACCACGATGCCAGCCTCAATGCCGATGGCCGTACCTGGAAGGGCGCGCTGCGCTATCGCGGCCAGCCGGCCGATGCGCCCAGCTCGCTGATCGTGCTCAACGGCGAACTGGGCAAGCAGCCGGCCATCGTCGAGATCAAGCGCGAGTCGTGCCGCAGCGCCGAAGGCATGGATACCCAGGCCAGCGTGCAGGTCACGATGGAAGGACAGCCGCAGCGCCGCGGTTGCGGTCATCTGGCCGTGTATTGAGCCCGCGCGCCGCCATGCTCGAGATCCCGACCCTGCACACGGAACGTTTGCGGCTGCGCCCGCAGCGGCTGGATGACTTCAACGTCTACGCCGCGTTCCTTGCTTCGCCGCGAGCACAGGGCATGGGCGGCCCGTTCGGTGAAGTCGCGGCGTGGGGCCAGTTCTGCCACGATCTGGCCAGCTGGCACCTGTTCGGCCACGGCGCGCTGATGATCGAACGCATCGATACCGGTGCCTGCATCGGCCAGGTCGGGATCAACCACGGCCCGTTGTTTCCGGAAAAGGAACTGGGCTGGCTGTTGTACGAAGGCCATGAAGGGCAGGGCTTCGCAACGGAAGCGGCCGGTGCGCTGCGTGACTGGGCCTTCGTGGTGCCGCAGCTGCCGACCCTGGTCAGCTACATGGCCCCGGACAACCTGGCATCGCAGGCCGTCGCACGGCGTCTGGGCGGTGTGCTGGATGAGAAGGCCGCGCGCAGCGACGCGGATGATCTGGTGTACCGCTACAGCTCAGGGTAGTGCCGGCCGCAGGCCGGCATCATCAGTGCACCGGGCGTGCGGCCCACGCATCGAGATCAGCCAGTTCCGGCGCCAGTGCATGCTCCACCGCACGCCGCAGCAGCGCCGGCGCGACATAGTGCCGGTGCGCAGCGTCGATCAGTGCCATGTACATGCTGCCGAACGCATTGAGGGTCTGAACGCGTGAGCCAAGGCTGATCTCGATGTATCCATCGGCACGCCGCTGCACGCGCACGCTGCTGCGGAAGCGCAGGTGCCGATCGTCGGCGCCGAGCAGGACTTCGGCGCAGTTGTCCTGCGTGTCGATGTGCGAATCCAGCACCGGGAATCGACCGGCGAACAGCCGGCTGCGATCGGTCGACAGCAGTGACGACACCGGGCATCCCAGTGGCGAAGTGCGCAACCGCAACGGCGCCACCAGGCGGTTGCGCAGCGCCATCAGATGGCCTACGCCGCTGGGTGGGTTGCGCAGGAAGCCCTCCAGTACGTCGGCCAGCAGCGCCGACGCGGAACGGTGGGCCACCTGCGAGGGTTCCAGGCGCAGCGTGGTCAGGTCCTGGTAGTGGCTGTGCGGCAGCGCGGTAGGCAGCAGGCCATCAGTGGCGGCGCGTCGCGCGTGGATTGGATAGGCCGGTGTGGCACGTTCGACGAACCCGCGCAGCGGCCGCAGCGGGATGCGGCGCAGCGGGCCGAGCAGGGCGCGGGTGCGCGCGCACAGATGCGCGCACAGGCTGGGAGCTGCCGCCTGCAGCGACAGCTGCAGCAACGGTGCCGCCGCAAGCGTGGTTTCCGAAGGCCAGTGCGAGTCCGGCAACACCTCGGTCAGGCTGGGGATATCGGCGGCATTGCGCTCCACCTGCGCACGGGCCTGTTCGCTCATTCGGCCTGCCAGTTCATCGCTGTGGCAGGACAGCGCAAACAGCGCCGGATGTGCAGGATGGTTCGACGCGAACTGGTGCCAGGTGCCACCGCCGAAGCGCACGGTGAACAGGCAATCCGGTGGTATGCAGATGCGTCGCAGGGTCCGCGCGAAGGCAGCGGGATCTGCTGCCAGCTGCGCATCGGAAGCGGTGGCGAAGCGCAGCTCGGCACCGGCGCTGCCAGCGATGGCGGTGAACATGCGCGGACCGGCGTGGCGATGGAACGGATGGCCACCGGCGCCGACCATGAAGCTGTACAGCGAGGAGGCATCGCCGTGCTGCAGGTGCATGCCACCCAGCCGCGCCGAAGGCTCATCCAGCGCATCGATGAAGGCAGGGTGGTGGCGCTGGCGCTGGCCGGCGTCGCTCACCAGCGCGTCACCGGCACCGATGCCGAGCTGCGCGATCAGGGTGACTTCGGTCGGGCTGCCGCCATCCTGTGCCGGAAGCTGCACTGCTGGAAACGAACGGCGATCGCGGGTCGAACCAGGCATCGTCATGCTCCTTGGCGGGGGCGGATCAGCGGGCGGGGGACTTGCGGCGGGCGCGGGCTTCACGCTTGAGCGGGCCGCCGACCGGGCAGACTTCGGCGGCCCAGGAGAACAGCGTGTTGGCCAGGCGGTCGGGCACCTGGCGGAAGTACACGAACTGGCCGCGCTTCTCGCGCTCGATCAGTCCGGCCTCCTCGAGGATGCGCAGGTGGCTGGACAACGCCGGCTTGCTGAAGTCGAAGCGCTCGGCCAGCTCGCCCGCGCTGAGTTCGCCGGCGCTGAGATAGGCCAGGATCTGCCGGCGGGCGGTGGAGGCGAGGGCTTCGAAGATACGGTCCATGGCGAGCTAATTAACTAATTCGTTAACTGATGTTGCTCGCGCCGGGCGAGGCTGTCAAGCCATGACCCATTGCGCGGCGCGCCCGGGCTTTGCCATCCTCCCTGCTGTTTTCCGTAGCGTGGAATCCCGATGCGCCCTGCGTTCTGGCTGGCTTTGGCCCTGCTGCCCACCCTGGGGGTGGCGCAACCCGCGCGTACTCCCAAGGCCAAGGCCCCGGCGCAGGATCCCTTCAGCGAGTTGTTCGATACCGCCTGCATGCAGCACATCGGTGCGCCGGCACGGTTGCAGTCGCTGATGGAATCCAATGGGCTGTCGCCGCTGCCGCCTGCCGAGGCCACCACTTTGCTGCAGGGGCAATCAGGCGTGGCGTGGATGGTGCCGCTGGCCAGTGGCCGTTATGCGGTCAGTTGGGCCGATGATGGCACCTGCACGGTCTACGCCGAAAAGGCCGATGCGGCGGTGGTGCAGAAGGGCTTCGCGCGGCTGGTGCAGGCAGCGCCGAAGCCGTTGCAGGTGCGGTCGCTGCCGGGACGTGGGCCGCTGTCGGCCGATCAGGTGGCCATCCAGTACGGCTGGGCCACGCCGTGGCAGGGCAAGCTGCAGGTGCGCTTCCGCCTGGTCACGCGGCAGGCCGCCGATGCCGGCGTGCAGGCGATGGCCTCGGCGACGCCGGGTGAAGCGATGCTGGAGCAGGGCGCGCCCGGGCCCTGACAGGAGTCGTGCCTGCGGTTCAGCCTTTCACGCGGTATGTGATATATCGTTTATCGATAAATCTACCCCGGGGCGGCGAGGCCACCCCAACACCGGAGGCTGCTTGACCGCTCGTCCCGCCCGCGCCAGACCCACGCGAGGCTTGTTCACCCTGGCCCAGGCCGCCGTACAGGCCGTGCGGGCGATGTGCTGGCTGGGCATCCTGGCTGCACTGCTGGCCGTTCCGCTGGTCGCCCACGACCGCAGTTGGCTGCTCGACAGCGTCCACGACGCTGATGCAGCTGCCGTGCATGGCAGCGACCTGTTCCTGCATTTCTGCCTGGGCTTGGGCGCGATCGTCGCGCTGCTGGTGCTGTGCCTGCTGTTCCTGCGCCATCTGCTGAGGCTGCTGAAGTCGGCCGCGCGCGAGCGGCCGTTCACCCACGCCAATGCACGGCGCCTGCAGCGCATGGCCTGGTTGATGCTGTCGATGGAACTGCTGTCGATCCTGATCGGTGCCTACGCGGCCTGGATGGGGCCGGACTTCACCTGGATGGAGGTCGGCGGCGGCATGTCGATCACCGGCCTGGTCGCGGTGCTGATGCTGTTCGTGCTGGCGCGCGTCTTCGCCGTGGGCGCAGCCATGCGCGACGATCTCGACGGTGTCATCTGATGGCGATCGTCATCACCCTGGACCGCATGCTGCAGGAACGGGGCATGACCCTGTCCGAGCTGGCCGGGCGCATCGACATCACCCTGGCCAACCTGTCGATCCTGAAGACCGGCAAGGCGCGCGCCATCCGCTTTTCCACACTTGATGCGATCTGCCGCGAGCTGCAGTGCACGCCCGGTGATCTGCTCGGGCATGACCCGACGCAGGCGCAGGACGCTGACTGAGTGCTTTCCCTTTTCCCTTACCTACTGACGAAACGGACCTGAAATGGAATGGTTGGCTGACCCCTCGATATGGATGGGCCTTGCAACCCTGGTCGTGCTGGAGATCGTTCTCGGCATCGACAACCTGGTGTTCATCGCGATCCTTGCCGACAAGCTTCCGCCGCACCAGCGCGACCGCGCGCGCGTGATCGGCCTGGCGCTGGCCCTGCTGATGCGGCTGGTGCTGCTGGCGGCGCTGGCGTGGATCATGAAACTGACCGAGCCGCTGCTCACGCTGTTCGATCACAGCTTCTCCGGACGTGACCTGATCCTGCTGGGCGGTGGCCTGTTCCTGCTGTTCAAGGGCACCATGGAGCTGCATGAGCGGCTGGAAGGCCGCCAGCATGAGGACAATGGCAAGAAGGTCTACGCCAGCTTCGCGATGGTCGTGGCACAGATCGTGGTACTCGATGCGGTGTTCTCGCTGGACTCGGTGATCACTGCGGTCGGCATGGTCGACAACCTGGGCGTGATGTACGCCGCGGTGACCATCGCGATGGCATTGATGCTGGTGGCCAGCAAGCCGCTGACCCGCTTCGTCAACAAGCATCCCACGGTGGTGGTGCTGTGCCTGGGCTTCCTGCTGATGATCGGTTTCAGCCTGGTGGCCGAGGGCCTGGGCTACAAGATTCCGAAGGGCTACCTGTACGCGGCCATCGCCTTCTCGATCCTGGTCGAAGCGTTCAACCAGTGGGTACGCTTCAACCGCGAGCGCAACGAGCGCCGCCAGCCGTTCCGCCAGCGCACTGCGGATGCGGTGCTGCGCATGCTCGGCGCGCGTCCGGCCAATGGCCACGATGAGGAAAGCGCCGACGAACCTGTGGATGCCGGGGAACGCCTGCAGCCGGCCGAGCACGAGATGATCCGCAGCGTGCTGGGCCTGGCCGATCGCCCGGTGTCGAGCGTGATGACCGTGCGCGCCGACGTACAGTGGATCGACCTGGCGCGTGGACAGGACGATGTGGTGGCACGCCTGGTGGCGTCGCCGCACACCCGCCTGCTGGTCGGCGATGGTGATCTGGACAGCCTGCGCGGCGTGGTGCAGAGCCGCGATCTGCTGGCCGACCTGCTGCAGGGCAGGCCGCTGCAGCTGGAAGGCAACCTGCGCGAGCCGCAGTACGTGCTGTCCAGCGCCAGTGCGCTGCAGGCGCTGGAGCTGATCCGCCAGCATCCGGTGCCGTTGGCGGTGGCGGTGGACGAGTACGGCAGCGTGGAAGGCCTGGTGACGGCCAACGACCTGCTGGCGGCGATTGCCGGTGATCTGGTCGATACCCAGGACGAACGCTATGGCGTGGTCGCGCAGGGGGAAGGCCAATGGGAGGCCGATGGTGCCTTGACCCTGGACGACCTGCAGCGCCTGGCCGGCCTGTCGCTGCCGCGCAGTACCGACTACATGACCATCTCCGGCCTGGTGCTGGAGCAGTTGGGTCGCCTGCCGGACATCGGTGATGCGGTGGACGTGGCCGGCGTGCGCATCACCGTGCTGGCGATGGAGAAGCGCCGCATTGCCCGCCTGCGGGTCGAGCGCCTCGACCCGCCGTTGTAGAGCCGAGCCCATGCTCGGCTTCGCGGATGCAGCCGAGCATGGCTCGGCTCTACATTCAAAGCAGCGCAGCATGGCCCGGCTCTACACAACGCGGCCCGCAGCCGTCACCATGGCGGGCCCGCTTTCTGTCATGGATGGTTGCAGTGCTGAGTACGATCGGTTTGTTGATGGGCCTGTATGTGGCCTGGCGCCTGTTCTGGCCGCTGCGCATGCCCATCGGGTTGAAGGTCGTGCTGTCGCTGCTGGTGGTGGCCGTGGCCGTGCAGCTTCGCATCGTGGCCACCTTCTGGGGCTCGATGGCGTCGCCGGAAATCCCGAAGATGGCCATCGCCGTGCTGGCTACCGGCTCCACTGCGGTGCTGCTGCTGGCATTGGTGATGCTGGTACTGGATGCCGGCCTGCTGCTTTCGCGCCTGCTCCGTTGGCCGCGCATGGTAGCGGCCCTGCGCGCACCGCAGCTGCGGCCGTTGGCCGGCCTGCTGGCCCTGCTTGTGAGTGGCTATGGCATCAGCCAGGGCATGGCCGTGCCCCAGCCTCGGCAGATCGACGTGGCGATCAAGGATCTGCCGGTCGCGTTCGATGGTTATCGCGTGCTGCAGCTGACCGACATCCACGCCAGCCGCCTGCTGACCGGCGACTGGGTACGCAGCGTGGTGGACGAGAGCAACGCGCTGAAGCCGGACCTGGTCGTGATCACCGGCGATCTGATCGACGGCAGTGTCGAGGCCCGTCGCGACGACGCGCGTCCGTTGGCCGATCTGCAGGCGCCGGATGGCGTCATTGCCATCACCGGCAACCACGAATACTACGCGCAGTACCAGGACTGGATGCAGGCGTTCCGCGCGCTGAACATGCAGGTGCTGGAGAACAGTCACCTGCAGGTACGACGCGGTGATGCGGCGCTGACCATCGCCGGTGTCACCGACCCGGTGGCGGCACGCTACGGCCTGCCGTTGCCGGATCTCCAGGCTGCGCTGGCGGGGGCCGATCCGTCCGCAGCTGTGATCCTGCTCGATCATCGCCCACGCAATGCGCGTGAGGCCGCCGCGCGCGGTGTGAAACTGCAGTTGTCCGGGCATACCCACGGTGGGCAGATCATCGGCATGGACCAGCTGGTGAAGCGGGCCAACGGCGGCTACGTCTCCGGCCGCTACGAGGTGGACGGGATGACCCTGTACGTGAGCAATGGCGCTGGCCTGTGGGCCGGATTCCCGGCACGCATCGGCGTGCCTTCGGAAATCACCCTGATCACCCTGCGCCGCGCCCAGTGACCTGAAGTGGGGCCAGATCCCTTTCCCTGCCGGAAAGGGATCTGACCCCTGGCAAACCACATGGAAGGACCCATGTCCCATACCCGCGCGCCCATGGAACGCCTGATCCGCGCCAATGCGGACGAGATCAACCGGCTGCGCCAAGCCATCCGCGAAGCCGCTGGCGCGCGCTGGCGTGGTCCGGAAGAAATGCAGCGGCATGCGGCAGCCTGCGCGGAATACAACCAACGCTATGAACAGCTTGCGTTCCCGGGTGGCTACGCCAACGCACTGAAGCAACTGGCTGAGCACGATCCGAATACGGTGGATGTCGTGCTGACCTTCCTCGAGGTGCGGCCATACTTCTTCCGCTCCGGATACATGTGGAAGACGCTGTTGAAGCGCGTGCAGCGGGTGCCGATGGGCGCGAAGCAGCAGGCCCGGATGCAGAAGATCCTCGATGCCTACGTGGCCTATTGCGTCACACGTGACGGCTGATTGGGATGGCCTGGTGGGGTCGGATCCCTTTGCCAACGGCAAAGGAATCCGACCCCGGCCCGTCAGGCCGCCCGCAGCGGCGGCCGCGCATGCGCATTGCGCCGCAGCGACTGCGCCCGCTTGGCGATCGCACGCACCACGACGGCGGTGAAGAGCAACGCGGAGGGCACTGCGTACCAGAAGTTGCCGGGCACGCGCTTGAAGTACGAATAGGTGAACACTGCGGCGATGATCCACATGCCGGTCACGTGCAGGCGACGCCACGCGGTGGGGCCCATGCGGCGGGCGATGCTACGATGCGAGGTGATGGCCAGGGCTAGGATGGCTACATAGCCGATCGTGCCCGGCAGGTTGGCCAGGGCCGAGCGCGCCGGCCAGAACGCGGGATTGAGGATGCCGAAGGCGGTGATCGCCACCGCATGCAGCAGGTGCGAGAACGCGAACGACAGGCCGACGATGCGACGCTCGCGCAACAGGAAGCGGGTGAACGGGCCGGGCAGCAGGCTGGCGAACGAGGATGCGGTGAAGGCGGCCAGGAACAGCAGGAACGATGTGCGTGCCGTCACCCGGATCGCCGCGCGGCTGCCCTCGACCACGTCGGGCTGCAGGGTGAACGCCGCCAGTGCGAAGGCGATCAGGACCACGGCGATGGCCACGAACAGGCGCCAGCCGTGCAGGAAGGAGGTATTGGAAGCAGCCATGATCAGACCTCGAAGAATGGAGAGGGGACAGTGCCGGCCGCTGGCCGGTCAAGGAATGGGGAGTGCCGGGCGCTGACCGGCACCCTCAACGGTCGTTCGTCACAACCAGCACGCCGGCCGCGCACAGCTCGCCCAGCAGCGGAATGCAGGCTGTGCGCAGTTCGTCGGCGGCCACGCCATGCAGGTCGGCCAGTACCTGCAGCGCGTCTTCCGCACGGCCGCCGTCATCGCCGAACGCCGACAGCAGCGCATATGCCAGCGGTGCAAGTTCCTGTACCTGCAGGCTGAAGTCATCGAGGCGTCGCAGCAGCAGCAACGTCGGCATCGTGGTCGGCGCACCACTCAGCCCGACATCCTCATGCACAGACCACCGGTAGCCCACCACCCGCACCAGCGGAGACAGCGCAAGCACGCTGCCTGCCTGTGGCGCATGCAATGGCTGCTGGCCGGCGTCCCGCGCTTCAATGTGCAGTGCCTGCTGCGTGCTTTCGTAATGCGCCAGTTCCGCCACCCAGCCCGGCAGCGCGAGGTCTGCCTGCACGCCCAGCCACGCGGCGAATTCGCCGGCGATCTGCGGGAACAGCGGGGTATGGCAGGCGTGCCGCGCATAGTAGTGCTCCACGGCGTCGCGCCAGCAGGCATCACCCAGCTGCGCCTGCAGGCGCGGCAGGCTGCCTGCCAGCAGGCTGTCCAGGCTGTCGATGCAGAGGCGGCGGTAGACTGCCATCCGCCGTGCATCGACGCCCTCAGGCGCGGGCATCGATGGGTCGCGTACATGGTCGGCCCAGCGCTGCTGCAGGGTGGCCAGCGGCTCAGCCATGGGCCACCTCGGGCAGCAGCACATCGGCCTGCGCGTGGCGGATCTGCTCGACCTCGGCCAGCAGCTCGGCCAAAGGCGGGAAGTTGAAATCGCGCTCCAGCAGGGTGGGGCGTACGCCGACACGCGCATAGGCCTCATGCAGCAGCGCCCAGACCACGCCCTTCACCGGCGCACCGTGGGTGTCGATCTTGAAGCCATCGTCCTCGTCGAAGTGGCCGGCCACGTGCAGCGAGGCGACGCGATGCGCCGGCACGCGTGTCAGGAAATCGAAGGCGTCGTAGCCGTTGTTGCAGGCGTTGACGAAGACATTGTTGACGTCCAGCAGCAGGTCGCAGTCGGCCTCGGCCAGCACTGCAGTGATGAAGTCGATCTCGCTCATGTCCGCACCCGGCACAGCGTAGTAGGAGATGTTCTCCACGGCGATGCGCCGGCCCAGTGTGTCCTGCACCTGGCGGATGCGACCGGCAACGTGGCGCACGGCCTCGGCGGTGAACGGTAATGGCAGCAGATCGTAGACATGGCCACCGGCGGCGCAGTAGCTCAGGTGTTCGCTGTACAGCTGCACCTGGTGCAGATCGAGGAAGGCGCGCGTCTGTCCCAGCAGCGTGCGATCCAGCGGGTCCGGACCACCCAGCGACAGCGACAGGCCGTGGCAGGTCAGGTGATGGCGCTCACTCAACTGGCGCAGCGCCGCGCCGTGGGCACCGCCAACCCCGATCCAGTTGTCCGGCGACACTTCGAGGAAGTCGATGGCATTGGCCGGCATCGCCAGCAGTTCATCGATCAGGCCACGGCGCAGGCCGAGACCGGCGCTGGCGGAAGGCAGGGGCAAGTGCATGCGACGGTACTCCAGGGCAGTGGCGCCGCCGCAAGGGCGGCGCCGGGTGGGGAACGATCAGTCGTTGACGCGGGAGAACAGACCCTTCGGCATCGGCCTGCCGTTGGCGGTGTAGACGCTGCGCAGGTAGTCGTGCGCTTCCTGCTCGCTGATGTAGCCGTCGTGGTCGGTGTCGATGCGGTCGAATTCGGCGGCGCGCGTGGCCGCCACCGCATTGAACTCGGCGCGCGAGACGCGGCCGTCGTGGTCACGGTCGGTGCGGGCAAACGAGGCGTCGCCGCACTTGCCTTCGCCACACTGGCCTTCGGCCACCTTGGCCTTGCCGGCAGGCTTGCCGGTGGCGGCCTTGTTGGCGCCGCACTTGCCTTCACCGCACTTGCCTTCGGCGGCGGCGCTCATCGCCGCGGCACCGATGGCCAGTGGCTGGATCGCGGCGGCCTGGCCAGCCAGCAGCAGGCCACCGGCCAGGGCGATGCCGATGGCGCCGATGCGCGGCAGACGGGAAGCAGCGGTGTTCTTGGTCGAGACGGACATGATGATGACTCCTTGGGATTGGCACGCAGGGCGTGCGGGATGGACGCCGCTTGAAGGCGACGGAAACGAAGGGAAGAAGCGCGGGAAGGGGCGATGCGGATCAGGCGTTGCGGCGACGGCGCAGTACGTAGCCCAGCAGCAGGGCGCCGCCGAGCAGCGCGCCACCGAAGCCAACGCCGGGCAGCAGCGTGGCGACCGGCAGCAGCAGGGCGATCAGGCTCACGCCCCAGCCGAGGCCGTCGTTGCCCGCCGTGGCGCGCTGCGGGCCGGCCAGCAGGCGGTCCAGGCTGAGCGCACCGCCGCCGTTGAGGATCAGTGGGAGCAGCATGGCCAGGAAGAGCAGCGGCAGCTTGAAGTTGCCGTAGCCCTGGTCGGTGATCGCATAGCCCTGCCAGAGTTCGCCCAGGCCGTTCCACTGGTCGGGCCAGTGCACGGCGGCGATGGCAACAAGGGTCAGCACCCAGAAGATGTAGGCCACCGAGCGCGTGGCCAGGCCCAGCAGCAGCATCACAGCGCCCACCAGTTCCAGCCAGGTGGCCAGCTGCCAGTTGAGTGACGCGGGCAGGGTGGAGAACGGGAAAGGGAAACGCCCTTCCAGGTCGGCGAACCAGTTCTGGCCGGCCAGCTTCTCGCGGCCGGATTCAAAGAACTCCCAGGCCAGCAGGGTGCGCAGCGCCAATGGCGAGAGCCAGCGGCCGACGGCGTCCAGGCGGGGCGTGTACACGGAAGAGGCGGTGCTGATCATGGTGGTGTCCTGCGGGCCAGTGGTCGATGAAGGCCATTTCAGGCGGCGCAGGTATCGGCAACGTGTGCTGTTGCCTGGGGTTTTGTCAGCGACTGTGGCTGTGTGAGGGGTTTCGTACAGTCAGATACAAAGGCGCCGGGTCGGGCGTCCGCCGGGCATGGCCTGGCGCTACCGGGTGGAGAAGGTTCCCCGCATGTACGCGTGAGGACACCCGGCTGCGGTTGTGCCGGGCCATGCCCGGCGGCCGAATGTATCCAACTGTAGGAACCCGCCGCCGCCCTACAGTCCGGTACAACTCTGCCTCGCAGCGAAACAGCGCCGATACATCCCCAGGCGGAAATGGCCACTCCCAACACCGGAGTACCCCCATGATCCGCATCACCCTGCTCGCCGCTGCCCTCGCCCTTGCCGGCGTCGCGACGCCTGCGTTCGCCGCCGAGGCCGATGCCGGCGCCCCGCCCACCGTCATCCTGGTACACGGCGCCTTCGCCGATGGCTCCAGCTGGAACAAGGTCATCACCACGTTGCACGATTGGAAGCTGCGGGCGGTGGCGGTGCAGAACCCGCTCACCTCGCTGGCCGACGATGTGGCCGCCACCCGTCGCGCGATTGCCGCCGCACCGGGCAAGGTCGTGCTGGTCGGCCACAGCTGGGGCGGAACGGTCATCACCGAAGCGGGCAACGATCCCAAGGTGCAGGCGCTGGTGTACGTGGCCGCATTCGCACCGGATGCCGGGCAGTCATCGGCACAGCAGGGCGAGGGCTATCCGGTCGGCCCGGGCCTGACGCGCCTGCAGGAGAAGGACGGCTACCTGACCCTGCCAGCCGACGCCATCGCCCAGGACTTCGCACCGGATGTGATGAAGAAGACCGCCGCACTGTTGTACAGCACGCAGGTGCCATTGAAGGCCAGCGCTCTGGGTGAGCCCGTCACCGTGGCCGCATGGCGCAGCAAGCCGAGCTGGTACGTGCTCAGCCGTGACGACCGCATGTTGTCGCCGCAGCTGCAGGCGGCTACCGCAAAGCGCATTGGCGCGCAGCTGCAATCGATCGGCAGCAGCCATGTGTCGCTCCTCTCGCACCCGGCCCAGGTGGCTGACGGCATCCTGGAAGCCGCAGGCGTGAAGCCGGCCGAACTGCCGCTGGCCGAGCAGGGGGGCTGAACGATGGCCGGGCTGCGTGTGTATGTACTGCCGTTGCTGCTGGGCCTGCTGGGTGGGGCGGCGCTGCTGATGGCCTGGCCCAGCCCGGAGGCCGATGCGCATCCGGTGCAGGCCGCTCCTGCTGCCGGGTTCGATGGCGGCGGGCCCTGGCACAACAGCCCACCGCTCGCGTTGAACCAGCTGCGAGGGCAGGTGGTGCTGGTCGAGTTCTGGACCTATGCCTGCAGCAACTGCCTCAACGTGGCACCTCATGTGCACCAGTGGCATGCGCGTTACGCGCGGCAGGGCCTGCAGGTGATCGGCGTGCATACACCGGAGTTCGCCTACGAAGGCCTGCCTGGCAATGTGCGCAAGGCCATCGCGCGGCTGGATATCACCTGGCCGGTGGTGCAGGACAACCAGTACCGGATCTGGAACGCCTGGGGCAACCGCTTCTGGCCGGCGCTTTACCTGGTCGACCGGCAGGGCAGAGTGGTCTACCGCCACTACGGCGAAGGCGACTACGCGCGTACCGAAAGCGAGATCCAGCGCCTGCTGGCCAGCCCCTGAGCCGCGCTACCATGGCCGCGCCGCGCGGCCTTGACCTCCGTCTTCATCGAGAACGCAATGAACCACGTACCGCACATCCTTGTCGTCGACGATGACAGCGAGATCCGCCAGATGCTGGCCGACTACCTGCAGCGCAACGGCCTGCGCGTCAGCCAGGCCGATGGCGGCCGTGCGATGCGCGCGCTGATGGATACCCACGCGGTGGACCTGGTGGTGCTGGATGTGATGATGCCCGGCGAGGACGGGCTGAGCCTGTGCCGCAACCTGCGTGCCGGCAAGCATCGCGCGGTGCCGGTGGTGCTGCTGACCGCCCGCGACGATGAAACCGACCGCATCATCGGCCTTGAAATGGGCGCCGATGACTACGTGACCAAGCCGTTCTCCTCACGCGAACTGCTGGCGCGCATCAATGCGGTGATCCGACGCACGCAGATGCTGCCGCCGAACCTGCAGGTGAGCGAAGCCGGCCGCCAGTTGGCCTTCGGCGACTGGCGCCTGGATACCACTGCCCGCCATCTGCTGGATGCGCAGGACACCGCCTATCCGCTCAGCGGTGCGGAATTCCGCCTGCTGCGCGTGTTTCTCGACCACGCCAACCGCGTGCTCAGCCGCGACCAGCTGCTCAGCCTTACCCAGGGCCGTGATGCAGAACTGTTCGATCGTTCCATCGATCTCCTGGTCAGCCGCGTGCGCCAGCGCCTGGGCGATGACGCGCGTGAGCCCACCTACATCAAGACCGTGCGCAGCGAAGGCTACGTGTTCAGCGTGCCGGTGCAGCTACTGGGGCCGCAGGAATGAACGCCCGCGCGCGCCGCCTGCCGTGGCCGCGCACGCTGTCGGCGCGCCTGCTGCTGGTGCTGCTGGGCGGGTTGATCCTGGCCCATGCGCTGTCCTTCGGTCTGTTGTTCTACGAACGCTACCAGTCCACCCGCAGCATGATGCTGCGCAACCTGGACGAGGATGTAGCAGTGAGCGTGGCCCTGCTGGAACACCTGCCGGCCGACCAGCGCCAGGCCTGGGTGCCGCGGTTGGAGCGGCGTACATACCGCTACCTGTTGCGCCCGGCAGAGGCCGGCCCGGCGTTGGAAACCGATCGTGCGCGCCAGGTCACCGCCATCATCGATGACAGCCTGGAACACCGCTATCCGCTGCAGGCGCGGCAGGTGGCACGCCTGCCGGAACGTTTCGAAGTGGAGCTGCGCCTGCACGACGGTTCACCGTTGACCATCGAAGTCACACCGTCGGGCCTGCCGCTGGCGCGCTGGCTGCCGGCCGTACTGCTGGCGCAGCTGGCCCTGCTGCTGGTATGCGCGTGGCTGGCGGTGCGGCTGGCATTGCGCCCGCTGCGGCAGCTCTCGCACGCCGTCGAGCAACTGCAGCCTGGCAAGGACGCACCGATGCTGCCCGAAGACGGCCCCGCCGAAGTGGGCACGGCCGCAGCCGCGCTCAATGCACTGCAGGCGCGCATCCGTGGCCATGTCAGCGAGCGGCTGCAGATTCTGGCGGCCATCTCGCACGATCTGCAGACGCCGATCACGCGCATGAAGCTGCGCGTGGAAACCCTGCCCGAAGATGCCACCCAGCAGCGCCTGCTGGATGACCTGGACCACCTGGGGCAACTGGTGCGCGAAGGCGTGGCCTATGCGCGCAGCAGCCACGTGGCCAGTGGCGCGCCGGTGGCGATGGATCTTGGTGCGTTCCTGGCCAGCGTGGTGGGCGACTATGAAGACATGGGCAAGGCGGTCAGTGGTGGCGCGCCCACAGGCCTGACCGTGCAGACCTGGCCGCAGCCGCTGCGGCGGGTGGTCGGCAATTTGGTCGACAACGCGTTGCGCTACGCCGGTAGTGCCGAGATCGAGGCGGGGCGCGATGCAGCAGGCCGGCCGTGGATCAGCGTGTCCGACCGCGGCCCCGGCATCCCGGAGGACCAGCTGCAGGCCGTGCTGGCACCGTTCCATCGGCTGGAAAGCTCACGCAACCGCGATACCGGCGGCACCGGGCTGGGCCTGGCCATCGCCGTGCAGCTGGCGCAGTCGCTGGGCGGCTCGCTGCGGCTGCACAACCGTGAGGGCGGTGGCCTGCGGGCCGAATTGCAGCTGCCGGGGTAGCTGGCGGGGGCGGATCCCTTTGCGGGAGCAAAGGGCTCTGACCCCGATGTGGGATCTGCGACGTTCCTGCATGGCACCGGGATCAGCGATCATCTGCAGCGAGTGTTGAAACCAGGGAGCACCACGCAATGCAGGGACGCCACCCTTCAATCGGGCACGCACACAGTGTCGCGCTGCTGATCAGCGCAGGGTTGCTGCTGGCCTGCCAGCGCTCGCCGGAGGTACCGGCCGAACACACGCCTGCAGCCCCACCGGCGGTGATGCCGACCGCCAGCGCCGACCTCTCTCCGCTGCTGGATGCGCTGCCGACCTGTGCGCTGGACGGCTGGTACATCGACCCTCAGGCCGATCGCCCGGCCCATCCCTGGCTGGCCGCGAACGCGCCGAAACCCTGCAAGGTGGACGAGGAAAACGAGATCGCCACGTTCTGCATGCGTGGGCAATGGAAGGGATTGCCGGTGGAGGAGGTGATCCTGCCGACGATGACGTTCGTTTCGTTCCGCGGGGCGAAGATCGGCCTGCCGCTGGAGACCGCGGGCGTGATCGTTCACCAGCGCTTCGGCCGGGACTTTCCGGGTGGTACGGCTTACGAGCAGGGCCGGGAGCCGAAGCTGATGGCCGATCCCGAGGATGCACAGCGCTCGTGGCTGCTGTGCAGCACGCCGGAACCGGGAGACGACCTGGGCAGCCAGGCAGGCGTGAGCTATTCCGGCATGAACCTGCCCTACGACCACGACGGGTGCAGCTATCGCTACAGCCCGGTCGATTTCTGCGATGCGCAGCACGTGGCGCGCATCGAGGAAGCCCTCAGCAACGAGACGCCGAACTTCAACCAGCACTACCTGCTGGTGCAGGTCGATGATCGTCCTGAGTTCTTCCAGCGTTCGGTGGTGCTGGTCGACACCCGCACCGGACGCGCCACGCCATTGCCGATCGATGCCTTCACCGGGCCAGCGGAGAAGGGCGGAGACGCCATCCGCTACGGAACCCTGGAAACGGGTGTGGACCAGCAGCAGTTCTGCCTGGATGGCGCGTTGCTTGTCTATCGCGCGTTCGAGGAAGGGCGGTTCTGCTTTGGCTTTGACGGTGAGCGCTTCACCGGGCACGAGACGCAGTACATGCAGCCGATGGATGGCCGATGACCGGCATTTCACCCGGGTCGTGACACCCTGCCCGGAACCTGCACCCACGGGAACGAGGCTGTTGAAGGCGAACACGCAATGACCGCGGCGCGGCAGCGCTCGATGTGGGTGGCCGGCCTGTCCACGGTAGTGGAGTGGTACGACTTCACCCTGTACCTGTACTTCGCCACGGTGCTGTCACGGGTGTTCTTCGGCGGTGGCGAGCAGGCGCTGCTGGTGACACTGGCCGGCTTTGCGGTGTCCTATCTGATGCGCCCGCTGGGCGCGCTGTGTTTTGGCCACCTGGGCGATCGGCTCGGCCGGCGCTGGATGCTGTTGGCGTCGATGGCCTTGATGGCAGCGGCGATGCTGGCCACTGCGCTGTTGCCGACAGCGGCCACCGCAGGCGCCACCGCTGGCGTGCTGCTGCTGGTGCTGCGCTGCGTGATGGCATTCTCGGTGGGGGGCGAATACACCGGCGTAGTGGCCTACCTGCTGGAAAGCGCGCCGGAGAGACGACGCGGGCTGGTCACCTCGCTGGCTTCGGCAGCCAGTGAAGTGGGCGCGCTGCTGGCGGTGGCGATTTCCGCGCTCACTGTCGCGCTGCTGCCCACCGCGCAGCTGGACAGCTGGGGGTGGCGCATTCCGTTCTTCGTGGGTGCCGCGCTGGCGCTGGTGATCCTGGTCGCGCGCTCTGGCATGCACGAATCGCCCGAGTTCGAGCGCCAACGGCGCGAGGGCTGCATTCCCGCCACGCCGCTGTGGCATGTGCTGCGCAATCATCCTGCTGCGGTGGCGCGCACCTTCGCGATCTCGGCGCTGGGTTCGATCACCTATTACGTGGGCATCACCTATGTGCCGGCATTCCTGCACGCGCAGGGCCACGAGGAGGGCGACGCGTTGTGGTTGTCGACGATCGCGGCGGTGGCGGTGATTGTGATCACCCCGCTGTGCGGCGCCTTGTCCGACCGCATCGGGCGGCGGCCGATGCTGCTGGGCCTGACGTTGCTGGCGGCGCTGCTGCCGCTGTCGCTGTTCGCGTGGATGGCGCAGGCCTCGGTGTGGGGCATCGCGCTGGCCGCGGTGCTGCTGGCCTGCGTGGCCGGTGGCGTGAGCGCCGTCGCGGCACCGGCCACGGCCGAGCAGTTCCCGGGCGAAGGCCGGGTCAGCGGACTGGCATTGGGCGTGACCATGGCCACCGCGGTGTTCGGCGGCGCGACGCCGTGGCTGGCGCAATGGTGGGTGGAACGCAGCGGCTGGGCGGCGGCGCCGGGCGCGATGATCGCGCTGGTGGCGGTACTGGTGCTGCCGGCGCTGTGGACCCTGCCCGAGACCGTCCCGGGCAGGGTCAGACGCTAGCCGATCAGACCTTCAGGGTCTGCTCGATGTCGGCCAGTACCGCGGCCGCATCCACGCCGATGGCGACGGACTGCAGCACGTGGCCATCCCACACGCTGGGGCCGAAGCCCATGCCTTCCGGCTTGGGAATGGTCATGCCACGGGCAACACCGTCGGTGGCCACGCGCACGCTGGCACGCTCGAACTGGAACAGCTCCGGACGGGTCAGCGCGATGCAGGCGCAGCAATCGTGCACGACCATGCCCTTGTGGCCGGCCTGCAGGTAGAAGTCCACGTAGTCCTGCGACAGCGCACGCACCAACTCGGCGTCGGCGCCGCCGAGGGCGGCCAGTTTGTCGAGGCCGTCGCGGTCCATTTCCACGCGGGTGGTCACGTCCAGGCCGATCGCGGTGACCGGCCAATCGGTGGTGAACACCACGTCGGCCGCTTCGGCATCGCCCCAGATGTTGGCCTCGGCGGCCGGGGTGATGTTGCCGTTGACGTGGAAGGCGCCGCCCATGAGCACCACGCCGCGAACCAGGCCGGCGATGTCCGGGGCCTGCTGCAGGGCCAGGGCCAGGTTGGTCATGCGGCCCACGGCGACCAGGGTCACTTCGCCCGGATGAGCGCGGACCAGGTCGATGATCAGCTGCGCGGCCGAGCGCGTGTCAGCGGCCACGTCCAGATCGGCCGGCACCGGGTGGTTGCCCAGGCCGTTGTGGCCGTGGATGTGCACCGGCCAGGCTTCCGGCGTGGCTTCCGGCTGCAGCGGGCCTGCGGCGCCGCGCGCGACCGGGGCGGCAAAGCCCCAGGCCTGCTTCAGGTACAGCGCGTTGTGCGTGGTCGACTCCACCGAGGCGTTGCCGAAGGTGGTGGTGACGCCGATCAGGTCGATCTGGGGGTGCTTGTGCAGGTACAGCAGCGCCAGGGCGTCGTCGACGCCCGGGTCGGTATCGAAAATGACTTTCAGCATGTTGTTGTTCTTCTTCTTCCGTGTGGTGCGGGGGGCGCCGGCGGCCCGGGGGCAGGCCGGCGCGCCCTACATTGTCCCATCTTCATGACAAGCAGGGCCAATGCCGGCGCGGCGGGCCATAATGCCCCCACATCCAGGCACGGAACTGCCGCATGCTGATCGTCGCCCTTATGCTGGTCCTGCTGGTGCTGGGCCTGAACGTGGTGGCCACCGTGGTGATCATCAGGCGCGATGGGCTTTCGGCTGGTGGCCGGGCGGTGCAGCTGCTGCTGGTCTGGTTGCTGCCGCTGGTGGGCGCAATCCTGTGCATGGCGGTGGCTACCGCCGATGGCTCGGGCAGCCGGGGGGACAACGGTCTCGGCGGCGCCTACGATTACTCGGACGGGTATTCCGGCGACAACGACAGCCAGCACAACCACAGCAGCTCCGACTGCAGCAGTGATGGTGGCAGCAGTGACGGCGGCAGCTGCGGTGGCGGCGATTGATGAGACGTTCCGGGGTGCCGGCCAAGGTCACGTCCTGGTAGTGCCGGCCGCTGGCCGGCAACCTCATCCGCTCAACCGCCGCCTTCGGTCGGCAACGGCGCCGGTACGTTCAGCAGGCCTCCCGCCGCCACATAGGCGGCCAGCGCCTGGCCCTGGCTGAGCAGGTGGCGCTCCATGGTGCGTTCAGCAGCCTGCGCATCGCGGCGTCGGAAGCACTCCATCAGCTCGCGGTGCTCGGCCAGCGACTGCGCGGTACGGCCCGGGGTCAGCAACTGGCGGCCACGGTGCATCTTCAGGATGCGGTGCAGGTCGTGGGTGATGCGGATCAGCCACGGGTTGCCGGCATAGTGCTGCACGGTTTCGTGGATGAGGTAGTTGTTGCGGTAGTACTCGGCGATGTTGCCCTTGGCCGCAGCAGTTTCCATCGCCGCATGCAGGTCTTCCAGCTGCTGTACCCCAGCATCATCGATATGCTTGACCGCTTCATGCGCGCAGCGGCCTTCCAGCATCGCCATCACCGGGAACAGCTGGTTGAGGTCTTCCAGCGTAAGCCGGGTGACCCGCGCGCCACGACCGGCATCGATCTGCACCAGGCCTTCGGCGGCCAGCAGTTTCAGCGCTTCGCGCAGGGGCGTGCGGCTGATGTCCAGTTCTTCGCACAGCGCGGGCTCGTCGATCCACTCGCCCGGCGGTAGCCGGTAATCGTAGATGCGCTCGCGCACGTGTTCGGCCACCTCTTCATACAGAGGGGCACGCTTCTTCGGTGAACGCGGGGCAGGAGCGATGGCCATGGCGGAAAGTGTACTGCCTCCATGCGTGGGACCTGCAATGCGGGCGGAAACCGATGGGGAAACGGGTTGGGGGAAACGGGTGGGTAGAGTCGACTGTTAGTCGACTATCGCGCGCAGCGCGGGGTTTTCGCCGTCGGAACGAAGGGCAGTCGACTAACTGTGTAAACCCACCACGTTGTTCAGCGGGATTCTGGAAATAGGCGGTTGGCTGCCGATCCCCATGTGGGGTCGGTGCCAGTTGTAGTGGTGCAGCCATTCAGGCAGCACGGCGTCGCGCTGCTCTGACGAAGCGTACTCGCAGGCGTAGGCCCATTCGCGCAAGCTGGTCTGGATGAAGCGCTCGGCCTTACCGTTGGTTCGCGGGGTGTAGGGCTTGGTCCGATAGTGCTTCATGCCCAACGAGGCGACGAGTCGAGCGAAGACGCCGGAGCGATAGCAGGCGCCGTTGTCAGTCAGGACACGCTGGAAGGTGACTCCCAGCGTCCTGTAGTACGCCACGGCGGCCAGCAGCGCCTGGCAGGCCGTTGAGCCCTTCTCATCGGTGTGAACGCTACTGAAAGCGACTCGGGAGTGGTCATCAATGGCCACATGGACATAGCCCCAGCCACCGCCGCCAGCGTTGCCACGCCGATTCGGATCGACCCGGTGCCCGGGCCGGCGGAAGTTGCCGAGTTTCTTGATATCCAAGTGCAGCAAGCCGCCCGGGCTGTCGTACTCATACCGGACCGCCTTCTTCGGTGGGTCCAGAAGGCACAGGCGATTGAGTCCTCTTCGACGCATCAGTCGTGAAATGGTGCTGTGAGCCACGCCCAGTGCCTTGGAAATGGTCAGGTAGGTTTGCCGTTGACGTCGACGCCGGACGATCTGCTCAACGAGCGCCTCGGGGGTGCTATGGGGGCTGCGGCTGGGCCGGGAGCTGCGGTTCTGCAGCCCACTCAAGCCCTCGGCTCGATACCGGGCCAGCCACTTGTAAGCCGTGCGCACACTCACCCCGCAAGCCTGGGCGGCCTCTTCTGGCCGAAGGCCTTGCTCAGTGATGCGGCGGACAAGAAGTTCTCGACTAAACGGCGTCAAACGGGCATTTTTATGGTGGTTCATCCGGGCTCTTTGGGGACTGGACAGGTGTGGTAACCACCATTTTCCAAAGATGCCCCGGATGAACAACCTACCGAGAGATCACAACTAACAGTCGACTCTACCCAGCCGACGCTAACCCGCTCGCAGGGCGCCGGAATGGTCCGGCGCCCCACGCACCTGCTTACATCCATCCCGGTACCACGAACACCAGCCAGGCCAGCAGCGGCCCCAGCGCGACCACCAGCCCGCTGTAGACCAGGAAGCGGCGGAACAGCGTTTCGCGCTCTTCCTTCGCCGCCGATGCCACCACCAGGGCGCCATTGGTCGAGAACGGGCTGACATCGACGATGGTGGACGACACTGCCAGTGCACAGATCACGCCGGCCGCGCTGAGGTGGCCCTGCATCAGGAACGGCACGGCCAGTGGAATCGTTGCGCCCAGCACCGCGGCCGACGAGGCGAATGCCGAGACGATGCCGCCGACATAGCAGACCAGAAGCGCACCGAGCAGCGGGATGCCGATGTCGGAGACGCCGTTTCCGATGAAGTCCACCGCGCCGGCATGTTCCAGCACGCCGATGTAGGTCACCACGCCGCAGATCAGCAGCACGGTGGACCAGCTGATGCCATCGACCGCACCCTTCTGGCTTTGTGGCGACAGCAACGCCAGTGCCACCGCCACGGTGATCGAGACCAGGCCGACGTTGAGGTTGTAGATCAGCGCGGCAACACCCAGGCCCAGCAGGCCGATCAGGGTGAACAGCCGCTCGCGGGTCAGGTTCACCGCATCCAGCGCCGCCGGATCATTGGACAGGGTGCCCCCGCCAGCGGCAACCAGCGCGCCGTGGCCTTCGATGGCGAACTGGCGTGACGATGCCTGGGGGCCACCGGCCATCGCCAGCTCGGCATTGCCGATCGTTCCCGCCGCTGTGATCGAGCCACGACGCAGCAGGGCGATGCCACCGAAGGCGAAGAAGCAGATCGTGGCCATCATGAAGTTGAAGCCCAGGCTGGTCAGGAACACCGCCATTTCAGTCACTTCCAGCCCGGCCTTCTGCACCACGCCATTGGTGATGCTGCCGTACACGCTGATGGGCGAGAAGCCGCCCGCCTGGGCGCCATGGATGACCAGCAGGCCCATCATCAGTGGATTGATGTTGTACTGCTTGGCAAAGCGCAGGGCGACCGGGCCGATGATCGCGACCGCCGCCGGGCCCAGCGCACCGAACGCGGTGAGGACCGCGGTGATCACGAACATCACCCATGGAATGGCCACGATATGGCCACGCACTGCTTTCACTGCCCAGTGCACCAGCAGGTCGATGGTGCCGTTCTTCTGCGCGATGGCGAACAGGTAGGTGATGCCGACCAGGGTCAGGAACAGATCGCCGGGGAATCCGGCCAGGACCTCCTTGCCCCCCATGTCGACCCACAGCCCGCCGATGATGAAGGCCAGCGCGAAGGCGACAGCTCCCATGTTGATCGGCATCGCCGTGGCGACGATGAACATGATCACCAGGCCGATGATCGTTGCGATTTGTGGACTCATGCGCCCTCCCAGACACGTGACTCACGTACAGCGCGGATGGAGACCCGCCATCCCGGGGTAAGGCGACGTACTGCGTGTTGCGTGATACGTACTGCTCGAACCCGTTACTGCAGCCGTTCCAGCGCGCTGCGGACCCATGCCGCGGCGCCGTCCAGGCTCTGGAACTCTTCCACCGCGCGCACCTCGCAGCACGGGTAGGACGACGCAACCATGCGCGCCAATGCGTTGTCAGGGCCCAGCTGCAGGAATACCCGCGCGCCACGCTCGAAGGCCTGGCGCATCACCTGCGTCCATTCGATGGTCTGGGCAAGCTGTGCCGACAGGGTGTGCACCGCTGCCGCGCGATCACGTACCGACCGTGCATCGATACCGGCCAGCAGCGGCAGGCGCGGGGCCTGCAGCGCAGAGGTGTCGAGGGCCGCAGCGAACGGTGCGACTGCCGCTGCCAGCAGCGGTGTGTGCGCCGGAACGTGCACCGGCAGCGGGCGGATGTCCGCACCCTGTGCGCGCGCTGCATCGGCCAGGCCCTGCAACGAGGCGAGCGTGCCGCCGACGATGAAATGATCCTGTCCGTTGGCGATAGCCACGTACGCGCCCTGTGCATCGCACAGCGACTGCAGGCGGCGGCGGTCCAGCCCGAGCACCGCCTGCAGGCCTGCATCGGCGGGGCTGGCGCTGTCCATCAACTGCGCGCGCCGAGTCGCGAGGGCCAGGCAGGTGGCGGCATCAACGCTGCCGGCGATGGCATGTGCGGCCAGTTCACCGATGCTGTAGCCGGCAACCAACAGCGGTGTCGGCAGCGCGTCGCGCAGGCCCTGCCAGTGCGCCAGCGTTGCGGCACACAACAGCGGCTGGGCCAGTGCGTTGTCGAAGCGTGCTTGGTCGGCGGCGGCCGCGAACACATCACGGCCGAGCACGGCGCTGGCCGACGCCAGCACGTCGCGGGCCGCGGGCAGCTCACGCACGCGGTCGAACATCGCCGCGTGCTGCGCACCTTGTCCGGGGCAGAGCAGGGCCAGGCTCATGCGCCCTCCTGCTGCAGCAGGAACCAGCTGCAGGCCAGCAGGTCGGCGCTGCCACCGGGGCTCAGGCGGCGCGCGATGAAGCCCTCACCCATGCGGTGCAGGCGTAACTGCCAGCCGGGTGCGAAGGCACCGCCCGCTTCGATGAAGCGGCGGGCCTCCTGCTGCGCCCAGGCCAGGCCGTCGGCGCCGCCACGGTGCAGCAGGTTGAGATCGTCCACCTGTGCGACCAGCTGCATCAGAGTCTGGCACATCGCCGCGTCACGCGGCAGGCCGTTGTCCAGGGCATGGCGCAGGCTCGGTACGGCCAAGTCGCGCAGCACGGGGTAACCGGCAGCGGCCTGTTCGCGCACGCCCGGTACGCCATGGCGCAGGCGCGCGCGCTGGCCGGGGCTGGAGGCATCCAGCGGTGCCGTGGCGAACGCATCAGCCCAGTGCTGCACGGCCAGACAGACCTGCGCGGCCGGCGCGGCGTGGCCCTGCTGGCGGCGGCAGCGTGCGGCAGCGGCGACCAGCAGGCCCAGGCTGAAGATGGCGCCGCGATGGGTATTGATACCGCCGGTGGCGCGCAGCATCGCGTGCTCGGCGGCCATACCGTGCGCGCGCAGGATGGCGAACGGCGCATCAGCGGCACCGGCGTCGGCAATCGCGGTGAAGAAGTGGCGCAGCGAGAACAGGCTGCGCAGGAACGTACCGGCGTCCATGTCGTCATGGCTGCCGGTATCGAAGGGGGTGACCAGCCCCGGCTTGGGCGCGCAGGCCAGTTCGGCATGTAGGCTGGTGATGGCCAGGCGGCCCAGACGCGCGCTGTCGATCGCGTTTGCATCCTGCAGCCGGGACTGGAAGACCGCGCTCACGCCGCCGCTCCGGCTGCCTCGAACAGGCGCTCGCGGACGTCCAGTGCAGCACCCTCCAGGCGCTTCACCAGCACCTGGCGGCTGTCACCGGCAAACTCGCGCCAGTTCACCGCGCCGCCATCAGGCAGGCACAGTTCGCCATCGACGCGACGGGCATGCTCGTGCTCCCAGGCGTTCAGGCGTTCGGCAAGTGCATCGGCCTGCGTACGGCTTTCAACCTGCCACAGCAGGTCGATGTCCGAGCGTGCGTGCACATAGGGCAGGCCGCTGAGGTGCTGCCAGGCGAAAGCGCCGAACACGCGTGCCGGTGCAATGCTCGCCAGTGCGTGCAGGGCCCTCTGCCAGTCGGTTGGCACGCCCCGGGTAAGTACCGCGTCCAGTGCGGGCGGCAATTGCAGGCGCTGCACATCCTGCTGCGGCACGCGCAGCGCAAGGCGCAGCTTGCCTTCGCCCGGTGGCAGCGGCACGCCCAGGCGCAGCCGCGGGTCGGGGTCATCCGCGGCGCGGCGCGCCACCATCGCTGGTAGGCCCTGCGCGAACCACGCTGCGAGGCGGGGTTCCTGCGCAGCCACGTCGGCGCGCCAGCCGGCGTGGGCCGACAGCCAGGCCAACATGTGGCGGGCGGGCTGCTCAGGCATCGCCGCGGGCCACCGCATCGGCAACATCCGCCGCCAGTGCACGACCGCCGCGTTGTGCACCCAGCCTCGCGCGCGCATCGCCGTCGCTGGGCGTGCGCAGGGCCCGCAGCAGGTGCTGCGCAAGATCGCCATCCCACAGCGATTCCACCGCACCCATCGCGACGTAGTTGGCCACGCCCGGTGCGAACACCGGTGAGCTCTGGCTGAGCGCTTGCAGCTTTTCCAGTGGTTGCTTGGTCACCCGCGCCATCGCGCGCAGGTCCATCACGCGTACCTGTGCATCCGGCAGGGCATGGATGTGGTCGGCCATCAGGCCGAAGGACAGGAATCCACCGCTCACCGATTCGCCGTAGACCAGGGTGACCAGGCGCGCCCCACGGCGGCGGGCCAGATCGAGAGCCTGCGCGAGGTGCGCGAAATAGCCATTGATGCCCAGCAGCTCATCGCGGCGCGCCAGGCGCTGGCCGGCGGTGTCGGCCAGCATCACGATCGACCGCTGCGGGTGTGCGGCGGTGCTGGCAAGCACGGTCCCGGCCAGCGCCAGTGCGTGGTCGACGCCAACCTCGATGCGGTCGGTGGTGCCGATCACGGTCACCTCGCCATCGTCGGTGGTTGCGCTGCCGGTCAGCACCGAATCCCGGATGTCGATGCGATGGCCGCGCGGGAACAGGGCGTCGAGCAGGGTCTGCAGCGGGGCGGTCATGGCAGCCTCCGGTCGGCGGTGGCGGCACGGAAGGCGTCGGTGTCCAGCAGCGGCAGTCGTTCGGGTTCGGCGATGCCCTGGCGGGCCCAGATTTCCAGCCCATCGCGGCAATCGCCCCAGGCCTGCACGCGGGCTTTCAATGACGCATGGCGTTCCTGCAGCGTGGCCAGCGCCGCATCGGTATCGGTGCTGGCGGCATCGGGTTGCAGCGCATCGCTTGCGGCCTGCGCGAAGGCTTCGATGGCGTCAGGCACCAGCACCTGTGCCTGGTCGATCAGGTAGCGGTGCTTGCCGCCGGTCACGCGCCAGACCAGCGCACGGTCGCGCGAGTCGAACTCTTCCACACCGCGTACCGTCTCGATCACTTCCGGGCCGGACAGCGAGAGCCGGCCTTCCTCGGACATGATCACCGTGGTGCAGCAGCGGGCGACGATGCCCATGCCGCCGAACGCACCGTTGCCGCTGCCGATCAGCGCGATGACCGGCACGCCAGCTGCACGCGTGCCCAGGGTGGCGCGCATGATTTCTGAAATCGCGATCAGGCCTGCATTCGCTTCGTGCAGTCGCACGCCGCCGGTGTCCAGCAGCAGAAGCACGCCGTCTGGACGCGTTTCGGCCGCGCGGCGCAGCAAGCCGGTGAGCTTGGCACCGTGTACTTCGCCCACGCCACCGCCCATGAACTGCCCCTGCTGCGCGGCCAGCAGCACGTGCTTGCCGCGCAGCGTGGCCTCGCCGACGACGATGCCATCGTCGAACGCAGCCGGCTGGTCCAGCTGGGCCAGGTGCGGGCTCATCATCCGCCGCGCCGGGCCAAGGCATTCGCGGAACGAACCGGCATCGACCAGCCCGGCGATGCGTTCGCGCGCACCGGCTTCGTAGTAGCTGTGGCGCTGTACGTGGCTCATGGCGTGCCTCCGGCCAGCAGGGTTTCCACGGCCTGGTCGAGGCGCAGGCTGACCACGGCCGGGGTCGCGCCGGCATCGTTGATCGACACGCGCACGTCGCGCAGCGGATGGCGCTGGGCGAAATCGGCGATCACGGCCTGCCAGATGCTGCCGAAGCCCTGTGCGGCGGTGATGATACGCACGGTCATTGCGCCATCCAGATCAGCCGGTTCCAGCAGGATTTCCAGGTTGCCCGAGGCGAGCACGCCCACCAGCACCGCATCGCGTGGGAACTGCACGGCGGTGTGGCCGTCGAATCGATAGTCGAGGGTTTCCATGCTCTGTCCCTTACCAGTTGCGGAAGCGCTTGGGCGGGTCGTAGAGGCCGCCGGACCAGCGCACCAGGTCCTTCACCGAGCGCGCGGCCAGCAGATCCCGGCTGGCATCGCGCACCCGGATGCCGAGGTCCTCCGGTCGGCGGATCACACCGCGGTCGCGCAGGTTTTCCACCATCGCGCGGTCGCGGCCAAGGCCGACGGCGGTGTAGCCGGATACGCCGCGGATCGCCTGTTCGCGTTCCTCCGGCGTGCGGCACAGCAGCAGGTTGGCGATGCCTTCCTCGGTCAGCACATGGCTGACGTCATCGCCGTAGATCATCACCGGCGGCAGCGGCATCTGTGCGCGCTCGGCCAGGTCCCAGGCATCGAGGCGATCGACGAAGGCCGGTGCCATGTGCTCGCGGAAGGTCTCCACCATCTGCACGACCAGCTTGCGGCCGCGTGGTATTTCACCAGGGCGAGCGGCCTGTTGGCCGGCCTTGATCCAGGCGTCGCTGGCGTGGCGGCGGCCGCGTGCATCCGAGCCCATGTTCGGCGCACCGCCGAAGCCGGCGATGCGGTCGCGGGTGGCGGTGGAGCTGTTGCCCTGCAGGTCGATCTGCAGCGTCGAGCCGATGAACATGTCACAGGCATACAGGCCGGCGGTCTGCGAGAACGCGCGATTCGAGCGCATCGAGCCATCGGCACCGGTGAAGAACACATCGCCACGGGCGGCGATGTATTTCTCCATGCCCAGTTCCGAACCGAACGAGTGCACCGACTTCACGAAGCCCGATTCAATGGCAGGAATCAGTGCCGGGTGCGGGTTCAGTGCCCAGTGCTGGCAGATCTTTCCCTTCAGCCCCAGCGATTCGGCATAGGTGGGCAGCAGCAGTTCGATGGCTGCCGTATCGAAGCCGATGCCATGGTTGAGGCGGTTCACGCCGTACTCGGCGTAGATGCCCTTGATGGCCATCATCGCCATCAACACCTGGATCTCGGAGATCTGCGCCGGGTCGCGGGTGAACAGCGGTTCGATGTGGTTCGGCTTCGGCGCCTGCACCACGAAATTGACCCAGTCGGCCGGAATATCGACGCGGGGCAGGGTGTCGATGATCTCGTTGACCTGGGCGATGACGATGCCGCCGCGGAAGGCCGTGGCCTCCACGATCACCGGGGTGTCCTCGGTGTTCGGGCCGGTGTAGAGGTTGCCGTGGCGATCGGCAGCCTGCGCGGCGACCAGCGCCACGCGTGGTGTCAGGTCGATGAAGTAGCGGCCGAACAGTTCCAGATAGGTGTGGATGGCACCGATCTGGATGCGGCCTTCGGCCACCAGGTTGGCCAGCCGCACCGACTGCGGGCCGGAGAAGGAGAAGTCGAGCCGGGAGGCGATGCCGCGCTCGAACACATCCAGATGCGAGGGCAGTGACAGCACCGATTGCACCATGTGCAGGTCGTGCACCCGCGCCGGGTCGAGACCGGCCAGCATCTGGGCCAGGAAGTCGGCCTGCTTCTGGTTGTTGCCCTCCAGGCAGACCTTGTCACCCGGCTCCAGCAGCGCGTGCAGCAGTTCACCCACGTTCTCGGCGGCGACCTGGTGGCCGCGCGCCCACGGCGCGGCGCGCTCCAGGCGCGCCTGGCGACTGCGCTCCAACGTATCCCAGCTCGGGTTCATCGACCGGCTTCCGATTGGCGTTGAGATAATTACGGCATAATTATGACATGGTGTGCAACCCGCAGTGCAGCAAAAGGAAGGGCCCGCGCGGAGGCGGGCCCTGTCCTGCTGTCTGGGGTCAGAGCCCTTTCCTGCGGAAAGGGATCCGACCCGGGGCGCATCTACCGTGTCGACCAAGGTCGACACCTACCGGCGGCAGCGCGGATCTGCGGCCGATAGCCCGGCCGCCTCGCAGCCGCCTCAGAACTTCCAGCGCAGGCTGGCCGACACGAAGCGCGGTTCGCCGTAGTTGTTGTAGTCCAGGTTCGCCCAGTAGCTCTTGTCCAGTGCGTTGCGCACGCTCAGCGTGGCCGTCCAGTTGTCGCTGATGCGGTAGTTGGCGTTGAACTGCACCAGCGAGTACGCCGGCTGCTTCACCGTTACCGTGCCACCCAGCGGGTAGGCGATGTTATAGCCCTGCACCTTGCTCTGCCACTGCACGCCGCCGCCGATGCTCAGGCGCTCGAGTGCGCCGCGCAGCTGCAGCTGGGTATTGAGCTGCAGCAGGTCTTCGGGCGGGTTGGCGTACAGCAGGTCGGTGGCGGCACGGGTGACCTTGACGTGGGTGTAGCCGGCGTTGATCGTCCAGCCCGGCAGGATCTCGCCGTTGACGTCCACTTCCCAGCCGCGCGCCTTGGTGCCGTTGATGCCGATGTAGGCCGAGCTGCCATCGCTCAACGTGCCTTCCGGCACGCTCATGTCACGCACCGCGTAGTTGTCCTGCTTGGCCTCGAACACGGCGGCATTGGCGGTCAGGCGGCCATCGAACCACTGCGTCTTGACGCCCGCTTCCAGGTTGGAGCCCTGCACCGGCGCCAGCAGGTTGTCATTGCGGTCGCGATAGTTCTGCGGATTGAAGATCTCCGTATAGCTGGCGTAGACCGACACGTTCGGTGTGATGTCGTAGACCAGGCCCACGTATGGGGTGACTTCGTCGCTGACCTTGTAGGCGCCGCTGGTGCCGGTATAGGCGCCGGCCGCGTTGTAGGAACGGCTCAGTGTCTGCCAGCGGCTCAGGCGCGCCCCGGCAATCAGCGACAGCGGATCGGCCAGGTGCAGGCGGGTGGCCAGGTAGACGCCACTCTGCGTGGTCTTGGCCACGCGGCGCGCGCCGGTGCGGGTGTAGGTCACCTCGGAGATATCGCCATCCCAGCTGAAGACATTGGGGATGTAGTAGCAGCGCTCGCGCCCGCAGGTGGCCCAGTCGCGCGGGTAGTTCAGCGTGAGTGTATTGGTGGTGCCTTCCAGGTCCGACCACTGGGCACCGACAGTCAGGTCATGGTCGCGGCCGAACAGCGGGAACGTGCCGGTCAGATAGGCGTCGACGTTGCGGCGGGTGTCCTTGGAATCACCGGCGGCGGCGCGCAGGTAGATGCCCGAGCCGCTCACCGGGTCCGGATTGCCGGTGCCATACAGGCGCACGTTCTGCACGTTGCCACGGGTGTAGGCGGTGTTGATCTTCAGCAGCCAGTCGTCGCCGAAGCGCTGTTCCAGATTGGCGAACGCGGTGTTGCTCTCGCGCTTCCAGTAGCTCCACTTCGGCGACAGGTTGGTCGAGCGCGCCAGGTGGGCGAAGTTGCCCTGGTTGTCGAAGAACGCGACGGTGCCCCAGGTGGATCCGGTCGGGTTGTTGTCCTGGCTCTGGTAACCGAGGGTGATGGTGGTGCTGTCGGTGACGTCGCCTTCCAGCACTGCCATGCCGGCCATCTTGTTCTCGTCGTAGCGGTCGTAGTACAGGCCACGATCGGTATAGGCGGCGACCACGCGGCTGCGGAAGCGGCCGTCATCGGTCAGCGGCGCGGTCACGTCCGCCTCCATGCGCCGATAGTCCCAGCTGCCCGCGCTGACCGCGAACGAGGCATCGAACTCCTTGCCCGGGCGCTTGCGCAGCAGGTTGACCGTGGCCGACGGCACACCGGCACCACTGAGCAGGCCGTTGGCACCGCGGATCACTTCGATGCGGTCGTAGAAGGCGGTGTCGTATTCCTGGTTGGTGGAACCGCTGTAGGTCGGGATGCCGTCGACCTGGAAGTCGGTGATGGCGAAGCCGCGTGCGTAGTAGAGCGGGCGCTGGGTGTCGTAGAAGGACACGCTGACGCCGGTCACGGTGCGCATCACGTCGTTGATGCTGAACAGCGATTCGTCCTGCAGGCGCTTCAGGCTGATCGCGGTGGCGGACTGCGGAGTTTCCTGCAGCGTGATCGGCAGGCGCGTGGTGCTCGACGGCGGTGCGGACTGTTCGGCGCGAACGCTGACCCGGTCCAGGGTCTTGGCATCGGCGGCGCCATCGGCCGCAGCGAACGCACTGGGTGCGGCCAGCAGGGACAGCGACGAAAGCAGGGCAGCCGGCAGCAGCGCGCGGCGGGGCAGGCGGTTTCGCAGGGTCAGGGACATGAGGGGCTCGAGGCTTGGAAGCGGGGAAGGGCGGCAACAGTTGTCCAGCACCCGGGGCGGCGGCTTCGGGCACATCAGGTCCATCTGGGAGGGGCGCGGTCACTGCGCAGGACGCAAATGTAAATAATTCTTAACAACATTACAATTCGCGTCATTGTGCATCGACGTTCCGGCACCAGGCATCGCCTTCTATAGAGCCGAGCCCATGCTCGGCTGCTTTTGGCTGGAGCCGAGCATGGGCTCGGCTCTACAGCAGGGAGCCGCCCCAAAAACGAACGGCCACCCGAAGGTGGCCGTCCGTCTGCATCGCAAGGAAACTGCCGGCTTACAGCGCCTGCAGTTCCTCGTTGGCGTTGCGCTTTTCCTTGGCCGGCGCCGGAACATCAGCCGGAACCGCGGCGGGAGCCGGCGCTGCTGCATTGGCGTCCACCGGCACTTCCAGGTACGGCAGGTGCAGGGTCTGGCTGGTCAGCGTACGGATCTCGTTGGTCAGCGCGGCGCTGTCGTTGAGCTTGCGCCCGTACGACGGCACGATTTCGCGCAGGCGCGCTTCCCAACCGGCCTTCATCTGGTCCGGGAAGGCCTTGGCCATCAGGTCCAGCATGATCGGCGGCGAGGTCGACGCACCCGGCGAAGCGCCAAGCAGGGCCGCGAGGGTGTGGTCCTTGTCGGTCACGATCTCGGTACCGAACTGCAGCACCGGGCCTTTCAGCGGATCACGCTTGATGATCTGCACGCGCTGGCCGGCGGTGACCAGCTTCCAGTCGCCCGGCTTGGCGTTGGGGAAGTACTTGACCAGTTCGGCCTGGCGATCGGCATCATTCAGGCGCGCCTGGCCCATCAGGTACTGCACCAGGTCCAGGTTGTCCTTGCCCACTTCCAGCATCGGGCCGACGTTGTTGTGGGTGACCGAGGAATACAGGTCCCACCACGAGCCGTGCTTGAGGAACTTGGTGCTGTACAGCGCGAACGGCCCGAACAGCACCACCGGCTTGCCATCCAGCTTGCGCGCATCCAGGTGCGGCACCGACATCGGCGGCGAACCGGTTTCGGCCATGCCGTAGGCCTTCACACCGTGGCGCGAAGTCACGTCCTGGCCCTGGAAGGCGAGGAACTGGCCACCGACCGGGAAGCCGGCGTAGTCCTTCGATTCCGGAATGCCGGACATCTGCAGCAGCTTCAGTGCAGCGCCACCGGCACCGATGAACACGAAGCGGGCGTGGGTGGTGGACTCGGTGCCGGCCTTGAGGTCCTTCACCGTCACGTTCCAGCTCTTGTCGGCGTTCTGCCGCAGCGCGCTCACTTCGTGGTTGAGGTGCAGGCTGAAGTTCGGGCTGCGCTGCAGGCCGGCGGTCAGCTGGCGGGTGATCACGCCGAAGTTGACGTCGGTGCCCAGCGGCATCCAGGTCGCGGCAACCTTCTGCTTCGGGTCACGGCCTTCCATCAGCAGCGGGGCCCACTGCTTGATCTGGGCCGGATCCTCGGAGTACTGCATGCCATAGAACAGCGGATTCTTCACCAGGGCCTGCTGGCGCTTGTGCAGGTAGGCAATGTTGTCATCGCCCCAGACGAAGCTCATGTGCGGGGTCGGGTTGATGAAGTCGCTGGGCTGGCTCAGCCGGCCTTCCTTCACCTGGTGCGACCAGAACTGGCGCGAGACCTCGAACGATTCGGCGATGCCGACCGCGCGCTTGGTCTCGATGCTGCCGTCGGGCAGTTCCGGTGTGTAGTTCAGTTCGGCGAAGGCCGAGTGGCCGGTGCCGGCGTTGTTCCAGCCGTCGGAGCTTTCACCGGCGACGCCGTCGAGGCGTTCGTAGACCTGGATGTTCCAGTCCGGCTGCAGTTCCTGCAGGTAGGTGGCCAGGGTGATGCTCATGATGCCGGCGCCGACCAGCACCACATCGACGGGCTTGTCGTTGCTGGCGGCGGGCACCGAGCGCTGGGTCAGCGGCCAGTACAGGAACAGCGCGGCGGCCAGCAACAGCAGCACGAGCAGGGCGAGAAGAGCCTTGCCAAATTTCTTCATGGGGGCGGGATCGTTGGCGGAGGGGAAGGGGTCAGGATGCGCGTGGGGCAGGGAAAGGGCGTGAAGAAACAACGCCTTGCAACATCCTGGCGCGATTCTAACTGTTTCCGGTCCTTTTTTGATGCAACGCAGCATCCGGCCTTTCGCGGCACCGTCACCCATAGCGCCAGGTCATGCCTGGCGACGCCTTCAATCAGACCAGCTCCAGAATCTCGTCTCCGGCGTCGTCGATCTCGCCGGTCGGGCGCCAGCCCAGGCGGCGGTAGAAGCCGTGCGAGCGCGATCGCGGGTCGGCCGAGCAGGCCAGGAACAGCCGCCGGTGGCCGGCATCGCGGGTCAGGCTCACCACGTCCTGCAGCAGTTGGCGGCCGATGCCGCGGCCTTCGTAGTCCGGCAGCAGGGCCAGCACCAGTACTTCGCCGCTGTCGCGGTCGGCGAAGCAGTAACCGGTCATGCGCTCGCCGTCCCAGGCGACGCGGCCGATCGAATCGCCCTGGGCGATGCCGGCCGCCCAGCTGTCCTCGGTGATGCCCAGTTCCGCCAGTTGGGCGGCACTGAAGGCGTTCTCGCGGGTGCGCCCGCGCAGGTCGATGCAGGCGGCGGCATCTTCGGGGCGCGCATCGCGGACGAATACAGGCATGCAGGGCATCCTTGCAGTGATCGGCCGACCAGTATCCGCATCACGCATGGACCCGGTGTGGAGGTTTCGTGGAGATTGGATGGAGCAAAAAGGGGACGGAGGGGATTAAGTCGCTTTCGACCCCACTTCTCCATGGCCCGGGCTCGACAACTCCTGACTACCAAGCGATGCATTCCGAACGCTTGGCTGCCCTGGTGGTATCAGGTCGCAGTGAGGCCCTCCTGTCGCAGCAAGGCAAGGTACCTTCCACCTTCATCGTCAGCGTCGAATATGTCCTCGCCATCCAATGCATACGCCCTGAGCAGGTACTCAAGGGCCCGATCCCGCTGCCCCAGAAGTTCGTTGCATTGGCCAACGCGATACAGGATGAAGGGATTGGTATGCCCGTCCGGACCATTCAATGCATCCATGAAGTACTTCAGGGCGGTCACTACGTCACCAGAAAGAAAGCTCGCGTCTCCAAGTGAAGCACAGAGCCACGTGTAGGCCTCCCAATCCTTGGCAGGAGCTGGCAACGCTTCTAAAGCCTGCAGCCAACACCGAGTCGCGCCAGCATGGTCATCGGCATCCATGAGGACGTTTCCCTGCTCTGAGAGGTCAGTGACCCGCTCATAGATTTCGTCAGGAAGTTCCATTCGGTTTGACTCACAATTGGCAAGCTTTCCAGCCTACGTAAAACAAGTACATCTGTCGGCTGGCAATTGAGCTATTCGGTGTCGCAATTGCCTCGAATTTTGGCCGCGTGAGCCGAAAGCGGGTGCCGACCAAGATCTACATCCCCTGGGAGGCCAGCTCAGCGCTTGCGCCGGATCAGCGCGGAGGAAGCATCCAGCACCGCGCGGGTCAGCAGGGCCATGGTCTGCACGTCGCCCTTCCAGTGCTGCCAGTAGAGCGGCACGTCTTCCCACGCGCGCTGGCGCACGTAGACCAGGCGGCCGGCATCCAGGTGCCGCTTGACCAGCGGCAGGGGGTTCATGGTCCAGCCCATGCCGCCCAGGTTCGCCTGCACGAAGGCGCGGGTGGACGGAATCCACCAGGTCGGCGCAGTGCTGGGCAGGTCATCACCGGCCATGCGCCGGGCAAAGCGCGACTGCATTTCATCCTTGCGGTTGAACACCAGCACCGGGGCCTGCGCCAGCGCCTGCGCGGTCACGCCCTTGGCGAAGTGGCGTTCGCGGAACTCCGGCGTACAGGTCGCCGCGTAGCGGATGCTGCCCAGCGCGTGGATCTGGCAACCCTGCACCGGCTCGTCCAGGGTGGTCACCGCGCCCAGCACCGTGCCCTGGCGCAGCAGCTCCACCGTGTGGTCCTGGTCCTCCACGCGCAGGTCCAGCGTGGTGCCGGTGGTCTGTGCGAACTGGTAGGCCGCCTGCGGGAACCAGGTTTCCAGGCTGTCGTGGTTCACCGCCACCGGGATGCTGGCCTGTGGCAGATCCTCGTCGGCCAGGCCCATCCGGTGCAGCGCATCGTGTTCAAGCAGGGCCGTCTGCTCGGCCAGCTGCACCAGCAGCTGCCCCTCGGCGGTGGCGGTGGCCGGGGTGCCGCGCTTGACCAGCAGCCGGCCGATCCGGTCCTCCAGCGCTTTGACCCGCTGCGAGATGGCCGAGGGAGTGACATTCAGCGACTGCGCGGCGCGGTCGAAGCTGCCTTCGCGGATCACCGCGGCCAGGGCGCGCAGCTGGGCATGATCGATGCGCATCGAATTAAGCTCCGCTAATGTTGGTTTAGGAAGTTTAGCTCGTCTTTTCCATGTTGCGGCGCGACAATGGCGCTCGTTCCGGTGCTGTCCGCCTTCGCGAGGCACCGTCCCCCAAAGCAAGTAAAGGCAGTGAATCCCATGTTCTCGGTCATCTCCGCCAGCACCGGCCTCGGTGCCTGGTTCTCTGGTGCAGCTACCGGCATCGGCCTGTTCGCCGTGGTCGGCGCCCAGAGCGCCTTCATCCTGCGCCAGGGCATCCTGCGCAAGCACATCGTGCCGGTGGTCGCCACCTGTGCGGCCATCGATGCGATCTTCATCTTTGCCAGCGTGGCCGGCCTGCGGACGCTCACTTCGGCGCTGCCGTGGGTGACCACCGCCGTGCTGTGGACCGGTGTGGCGTTCCTGGCCTGGTACGCGATGAAGTCGGCACGCCGTGCGATCGCCGGTGGCGGCGGCATGGGCGAGGCCGACAGCGATGACGGCAGCCGCCGCGCGGTGCTGATGGCCGCGGTCGGTTTCTCGCTGATCAACCCGCACTTCTGGCTGGACATGATGGTGATCGGTTCGATCGCCGAGAACTTCGGCAACGCCCGCATGGCCTTCGCTGCCGGCGTGGTCACCGCCAGCTGCCTGTGGCTGACCGCGCAGGGCCTCGGCGCGCGCCTGTTGGCGCCGCTGTTCACCAAGCCCAGCACCTGGCGCGTGCTCGACGGCACCATCGCGGTGATCCTCAGCATCCTGGCCCTCACGTTGGCGGTGCGCGGGGTCCACTGACCCGGCGCTCGCCCCCCGAACCCACGTCCTGACTCTCTCTCCAAGGTAGTGGTAACGACGGCACCGGCAACGGTGCCGTCGTTTTTTGTGGGCCACTGGCGGGCCGGGCACTGGCCTGCCTAGAATCGGCCAGCCGGGACAAGGGGTCCAGGCAGGGGAGAGATGGATGCACAAGCGCTGGCTGGCCGCCCTCATCGTGGCGGGACTATGGGGTGGAACCGCTGCTGCGGTCGATCTGGGCGCCTATGTGCGAGCGGACAAGTTCGGCGATGTCATGCTTTCTCCCGGAGGCGACTATCTCGCCGCGACCGTGCCTGCGGACGGCTTCACCGCTGTGATCATCCTCCGTACGGACGACAACACGCCGGTGGGCAATCTGCGCCCGCCCCTCAATTCGCATGTCTTCAACATGCACTGGGTCAACAACGATCAGGTGATGTTCGGTCTGGCGCAGAAGTTCGGCACCCGCGATGCGCCCTGGGCCACCGGCGAGCTGCTGACACTGGATGCGCGCACCGGGCGACCGGAACTACTGGTGGGCTACCGCGATCTTGGCCTGCGCGTGCGGCCCAAGTACCGGACGTCGGCTGCTGCGTTCCTCAGTGACGCGCTGCCCGGCGATGATGCCCACGTGGTCATCGCGGTAGGCGGATCGCGGCTGGATGCCAACGGCTATGCGGCCCAGCTGGAACTGGCAAGCGGCAAGCAGCGGCTGCTGGCCCGCGCGCCCATGCCGGGTGCCTCCTATGTGGTGGATGCCCGAGGCGACGTGCGTTTTGTACAGGGCGCCGGAACCGACAATGTCCATCGGCTCTACCACCGCAACGGTGGTGATTGGGTGCTGGTCAATGATGAGAAACGCAGTGGCCGCAGCGAGGCGTCGCTGGGCTTTTCCGCCGACGGCCAGCTGGCCTACCTGCTCAGCGAGCAGGCCAGCGGCCCCGATGCCATCGTCAGCTGGAACCCGGCCACGCAGGAGCGCAAGGTCGTGCTGCGCGACGAGGTCGTCGATCCGGCGCGACTGATCCACCGCCCGGGCAGCACTGTGCCGGTCGGCGCGCTGTTCCTGGGAAACACACCGCATACCCGGTTCTTCGACGAGAACTCCGAGGAGGCGCGGTTGTACCGGAGCCTGGAAGCGGCCTTCCCCGGGCGTGCAGTGTTCATCACCTCCAGTACCCGCGACGGTCGCCGCCTGCTGGTGGAAACCGGGTCCGGCTCCAATCCGGGCGAGTTCTACCTGTACGACCGCGACCGCAACCAGGCGCGCTTCCTGATGGCGCGCAGCGAATGGATTGACCCGCAGACCACGGCGTCGGTGCGGCCGGTCCTGCTGAAGGCGCGCGATGGGTTGGAGCTCCATGGATTCCTGACAGTCCCACATGGCAGTACCGGCCGCGACCTGCCGATGGTGGTGGTGCCGCATGGCGGGCCGATCGGGATATTCGACAACGGTGGTTTCAATCACGAGAACCAGCTGCTGGCCGCCGCCGGCTACGCCGTGCTGCAGATCAATTTCCGCGGTTCGGGCAACTATGGCCGTGCCCACAGCCGGGCAGCACAGCAACAGTGGGGGCGCGCGATGCAGGACGACGTGACTGACGCCACGCGCTGGGCGATCAGCGAAGGCATCGCCGATCCCAAGCGCATCTGCATCTACGGCGCCAGCTACGGCGCCTATTCGGCGATGATGGGCGCCGCGCGCGAGCCGGGGCTGTACCAGTGCGCGGCCGGCTATGTGGGCGTCTACGACCTGCCGCTGATGTTTACTGACGGCGACATCCAGGACCGCGATTCCGGAATGAGCTACCTGCGCGAGTGGCTGGGTGATCCGGCCACACTGGCCGCGGTCTCGCCGGTCAACCTGGCCGAGCGGATCAAGGTGCCGGTGTTCCTGGCAGCCGGTGGTCAAGACAAGCGTGCTCCGATCCAGCACACCGAGCGCATGGAAGCGGCGCTCAAGCGTGCCGGTACACCGGTGGAAAGCCTGTACTACAAGACCGAAGGGCACGGCTTCTATACCGAGGCCCATCGCAGCGAGTACTACGGCAAGCTGCTGGCGTTCCTGTCGCGCAGCCTCGGCGGCAAGACCGCCACGGCACCGGACAGCAAGGGCAAGGCGCCGTAACGCAAAGGGCGGCCGATGATTCATCCGCCGCCCCGGTTCCTGCCTGTGCGTGGGGTTACTTCACCCCGTGCATCATCTTCTTCAGCAACGGCGCGGCGATGAAAGCCGCCAGCGCGCAGCCGAGGCCGATCCACATCAGCAGCCAGAACAGGTGCGCGTAGGCACCAGCCGCGGCCACCATGTCCAGCGATTCGCCTTCCGGCACCTCGATTGCCGCCAGCTTGCCGAACAGCGCGGCCAGCGTTTCCGAGAACGCGGTGGCCAGGAACCAGGTGCCCATCATCAGGCTCATCACCCGCGGCACGGCCAGCTGGGTCACTGCGGAAAGGCCGACCGGCGACAGGCACATCTCGCCGCTGGCCAGCAGGAAGTAGGCCAGCACCAGCCACCACACGCTGGCCATCTCGCCAGTGGCGCCAACCTGTTGCGCGGCCAGCGCCAGCGGCACGAACGAGAGCGCGCCGATCACCAGGCCCCAGGCCGACTTCACCGGCTTGCCCGGCTCCCAGCCGCGGCGGTCCATCCACGTCCACAGTGCGGCGAAGGCCGGTGCCAGCAGCACCAGGAACAGGCCGCCGAGATAGGTGAGCGAGCCGGCGGTCTGCGGAATCACCAGGCAGTCGCGCACCAGCAGCACCAGCATCAGCACGACGATGGCGGCGAAGAAGGTGCGCGGCGCCGCCGACCCCGGACGGCGCTCGGACAACCGCGCGCTCACCACGAAGCCGAGCGGTGCCAGCAGCAGCGAGAGGATCGACCACGGCAGCGGCGTGCCGCCGGTGATCACCAGCGAGGGCACGATGTCCTTGGTCAGCAGGCGGTCGGTGAAGGTCACCCACGAGCCGTACGACTGCTCGTACATCGTGAAGAACACCAGGGCCATGAAGATCAGCACCATCAGCGCGATCATCTGCTGGCGCTGTACCGGCGTGCATTTCGCGCCGGTGAACCAGGCGAACCAGACCAGCACGCCGCCCAGCACCACCAGCATCAGCATCAACGCCAGGCTGATTTCACCGCCGAGCGCGAACGCGCCATTGCCAGCCGCCCACATCAGCCATGCCACCGGCAGCACACCGAGCACCGCGCACAGATAGATGAGCCATTCGCGGGGCAGGCCCAGCACCTTCTGCTTCAGCGCGGCCGGCTGTGGCGGTTCGGCGTGGCCCTGCAGGTACTTCTGTCCCCACAGGAACATCGCCAGGCCGGCCAGCATGCCAATACCCGCGGCACCGAAGCCGTATTTCCAGCCGTAGGCTTCGCCGAGGAAACCGCACACCAGGGACGAGAACAGCGCGCCCAGGTTGATGCCGGCGTAGAACAGCGAGAAACCCGAATCGCGGCGCGGATCGTCCTTGGCGTAGAGCTTGCCGACGATGGTGGAGATGTTCGGCTTCAGGAAGCCCACGCCCATGATGATCAGTGCCAGCGACACGTAGGTCACCGCCAGCGCCGAGGTGTCGCGCACCACCTCACCGTTGACCCGGTACGCCGCGTGGCCCTCGAAGGCCATGCCGAGGTGGCCGAGCACCAGCAGGATGCCGCCGAACAGCACCGCCCGGCGCATGCCCAGCCAGCGGTCGGCCAGCATGCCGCCGAATACCGGGATGCAGTACACCAGGCCACCGTAGGCACCGAGCAGGTCCAGGCCGGCCTTGTCGCCGAACAGGTGGTATTTGGTCAGGTACAGCAGCAGCAGCGCCTTCATGCCGTAGAAGGAGAAGCGCTCCCACATTTCAGTGAAGAAGCAGACGTAGACGCCCTTGGGGTGGCCCAGGAAATCGTCGGAAGCGATAGCGGTGGAATTCATCGCGGAATTATAGGCCTGTGGCCCGATCCGCTTTCAGTGGATCCACGCCATGCATGGATGGCGCCCACCCGGCTGCCGCTGCTCACAGGTATCGCAACCACGGCAGATCGCGCCTTCGCGCTTTGAACCGCGCGAAGGCCCGCGTCGGCGGGTACAGCACCACCGCCAGCGCACAGGCCACCAGCAGCAGGCCGGCCACCGAATCCAGTGCGTACAGGTCACCGTGCGTCGGTCCCCAGATCGCCAGCGCGGCCAGGTACAGCCCCTTCAGCACATACAGGTGCAGCAGGTAGAAGAACATCGGCGCGGCGCCGATATCGGCCAGCGGGCGCAGCGCACGCGCCAGGGGTGGCCATTCGTACAGGCGCAACAGCAACAGGCCCACGCCCAGGGTCAGCAGCAGGAACTGCAATGACGGCGGATACTTGGTGATGTTGAGGATGCTCAGCCAGGTGCGCAGCGTCGCGGTCTGGTACTGCCACGGTGCATCCCCGTACTGGTTGGCGAATCGCAGCAGTGCGAACAGGGCCAGCGCGCCGATGCCTGCCCACAGCAGCCAGCGCTGGCGCTGCTCTGGCGCGCGCTCGCGACCGAACCACGGCCCCATGAGGTAGCCCAGTGCGATCACCCCGATCCAGGGCAGCAGCGGATAGGACGTGCGCAGGCGCAGCGCACCGGCCTCGATCCAGTCGCGCTGGTGCAGCACTTTCCACAGCACCGCCAGCAGGCCATTGCCTTGCACCCGTAAGCCGTCGAACAGGTTGTGCCCGGCCACCACCGCGATTGCCAGCACCAGCAGGGCCGGGCGTGGCAGCCAAAGCAGCCCGGCCAGCGCGATCATGCTCAGCCCGATGGCCCAGATCACCTGCAGGTACAGCGTGTCCGGCGGCAGCTGGAAGGTCCAGGCGAAATTCACCAGGGTCAGTTCCAGCACGACCAGGAACAGCCCGCGCTTGAGCAGGAAGGCTGCGGTGGCCCGGCGCGGATCCGCCTGGCGCTGGCCGTACAGCCAGGCCGACAGGCCGGTCAACAGGACGAACACGGGCGCACACAGGTGCGCCAGCAGACGGCAGGTGAACAGCGCAGGGGAGACCGTCGCCGCGTCCATCGGGTCGCTTACCTGGTGCTGCAGGAAGAAGGTCTCGCGCACGTGGTCGAGCAACATCAACAGCGTCACGGTGCCGCGCAGCTGGTCGATGGAGGCCAGGCGAGGGGAGGGGGAAGGGGGCATGCGATGCAGTAACAACAAGGTATCATTAAGATATAACATATCAATTGCTGTGTACCCAACCGGACTTTGCCGGGTCGGTCGATTGCCGGTCCACATACTGGCCCATTGCGCTGCAGCACACGCCCCCATCCTTTGGCACGCTGGACTTGATCTGTCCTGAACGCTAGCGTGGCAGGGATTTTTTGCCAGCAGGGGCTTCCATGAACCACGACGCTGCGCCCAAGCAGCTCACCTTCCGCGCAGTGGCCCTGGCCATCGTGCTGGCGGTGGTGCTGTCGGCCGCAAACGCCTACCTCGGTCTGTTCGCAGGCCTGACCATCGCCACCGCCATTCCCGCCGCGGTGATATCCATGGGCGTGCTGCGCCTGCTGGGTGGTGGCTCCATCCTTGAGAACAACATCGTGCAGACCGGCGCCTCGGCCGGTTCGTCCATCGCCGCCGGTGTGATCTTCACCATTCCGGCGTTGGTGATCATGGGCTACTGGCCGGACTTCAAGTACTGGTGGGTGCTGGGCATCGCCGGCCTGGGTGGCCTGCTGGGCGTGCTGTTCTCGGTGCCGCTGCGCCGTTCGATGATCGTCGAAGACCCGCTTCCGTTCCCGGAAGGCAAGGCTGCGGCCGAAGTGCTCAAGGCCGGTGAGAACCCGGGCCCGGGCCTGAAGATCCTCGGCCTGTCGGCGGTGATCGGTGCCTTCGTCAAGCTGGCCGCGGAAAGCGGGATGCGACTGATCCCGGACGCCTGGGCCACCTCGGCCTACGTCGGCAGCTCCAAGGTCACCGCCTTCATCGGTACCAACCTGTCGCCGGCACTGCTGGGCGTGGGTTACATCGTCGGCCTCAATGTCGGCATCGTGGTGGTGTCCGGCTCGATCCTGACCTGGCACATCGCCATTCCGATCTACCAGGCGTTCTTCATGAACACCGATCCGGCACTGGCCGCGTCGGTTGCCACCGCTTCGTCCACCGAAGCCGCGTTCGCCATCTGGGGCGCGAAGATGCGTTACCTGGGTGTCGGCGCAATGCTGATCGGCGGCATCTGGACCCTGATCTCGCTGCGCAAGTCGCTGCTGAACGGCGTCAAGAGTGGCTTCGCGGCAGCCCGCAAGAGCGGTGGTCTGGTGCTGGCGCACACCGAACGCGACCTGCCGATGAAGTGGATGCTGGTCGCCCTGGTGGCCTTCGTGCTGCCGCTGCTGGCCCTGTACCAGGCCATCGTCGGCCAGTGGCACGTGTCGATCCCGATGACCCTCATCATGATCGTCGCCGGCTTCCTGTTCGTGTCGGTCTCGGCCTACCTGGCCGGCCTGATCGGCTCGTCCAACAACCCGGTCTCGGGCATCACCATCTCCACCATCCTGTTCGCCTCGGCCGTGCTGGTCGTGCTGCTCGGTGCCGACGGCCTGAAGCCGGTCGGTGCCGGCGGTGCGCCGCTGGGTGCGGTGGCCGCGATCATGATCGGCGCGGTGGTGTGCTGCGCCGCCGCGGTCGGCGGTGACAACCTGCAGGACCTCAAGGCCGGCTACATCGTCGGTGCCACTCCGTGGAAGCAGCAGCTGATGCTGGGCATCGGTGCGTTCTCGTGCGCGCTGATCATGGCCCCGGTACTGAACCTGCTGGCCACTGCCTACGGCATCGGCGTGAAGTCCGAGCTGCACCCGAATGCGCTGGCTGCGCCGCAGGCCAACCTGATGGCCTCGGTGGCCAAGGGCCTGTTCGGTGGCGAACTGCCGTGGACCTTCATCGGCATCGGTGCCGTGGTCGGCGCCGCGATCATCGCTTTCGACAGCTGGCTGAAGTCGCGCAACGCTCGTTTCCGCGTGCCGGTGCTGGCCGCCGCCATCGGCATCTACCTGCCGCTGGAACTGATGGTACCGATCTTCCTCGGTGGCCTGATCGCCCACCTGGTGGAGCGCTTCCACAAGGTGCGCGCCGATGACGAAGAAGGTCGCGACCGCGTGCACAAGCCGGGCGTGCTGTTTGCCGCGGGCCTGATCACCGGCGAGGCACTGATGGGCATCGCCATCGCGATTCCGATCGTGGTCAGCAGCCGTGCGGACGTGCTGGCCGTGCCGTTCCACCTGCCGGGCGCGCAGTGGATTGGCCTGGCCGTGCTGTTCCTGGTCGGCTGGCTGATCTACCGCACCGGCAAGTACGCCAAGGCGTAAGCAATGGGGTCGGATCCCTTCCCGCAGGGAAGGGCTCTGCCCCCCCCCCCGGGGCCCACCTGCAAACCCCGCCCCGGCGGGGTTTGCTGTTTCTGGCGGCTGCCCGCCCGCAGCCATGACCGATGGCCTTGGCAGCTCCGGCCGCGCGGGCCTAACATCGGTTTTTTGCCGTCCTGCGGAGACCCCGATGAAACTGCGTCATGCCCTGCTGCCACTGAGCCTGCTGGCCGCCCTTCCCAGCGTTGCCGCTGCCCGTGGCCTGGAAGTCCGTGACATGGTGGCCATGGACCGCGTCTCCGCGCCGGTGCTGACCGCGGACGGTGGCACCGTGGTGTTCGCCAAGCGCAGCGTCGATGCCAACCTGAAGGCCTCCACCGCGCTGTTCGCGCGTAACCTTCGCACCCGCGACGCGGCGCCGCCGAAGCAGATCACCCCGGCTGGCTGGAGCGTCAATTCGGCCTCGCTGTCGGCTGATGGCCAGACGGTGTATTTCCTCAGCGCCAAGAACGGCAGCCAGCAGCTGTACGCGCAGCCGCTCAACGGCGGCACGCCACGCCAGCTGACCGATTTCGCGGTCGACGTGGACAGCTACCACGTGTCGCCGCAGGACGACCGCGTGCTGTTCAGCGCCGGCGTGTTCCAGGCCTGTGCCTCGGACCTGGCCTGCACCGAGAAGAAGCTGAAGGATGTGGCCGGTGCCAAGGCCAGCGGCAAGGTCTTCGATTCGTTGTTCGTACGCCACTGGGACACCTGGAACGACGGCCGCCGCAACACCCTGTTCGTGGCGCCGCTGCCGGCCGCCAAGGCCGGTCCGGTCAAGGGCGCTTCGGCGCTGAGCGCCACCATCGATGGTGATGCGCCGTCCAAGCCGTTCGGTGGCAATGACGATTTCGTGTGGTCGCCGGATGGCGCCAGCGTGGTGGCCAGCATCCGCGTGGCCGGCAAGCAGGAGCCGTGGTCGACCAACTTCGACCTGTACCGCTTCGACGCGGCCGGCAAGCAGGCGCCGGTCAACCTGACCGCGTCCAACCCGGCCTGGGATGCCGGTCCGGTGTTCAGCGCCGACGGCAAGACCCTGTTCTACCGTGCGATGAAGCGCCCGGGCTTCGAGGCCGACCGCTTCGGCCTGATGGCGATGGACCTGGCCAGCGGCAAGACCCGCGAGATCGCCCCGCAGTGGGACCGTTCGGCCGGTGGCATCACCCTGTCCGCCGACGGCGCCAGCATCTATACCACCGCCGATGACCTCGGCGAGCACCCGTTGTTCCAGATCGACGTGGCCAGCGGCAAGGCCACCAAGCTGATCGGCGACGGCAGCGTCACCGCAGTCGACGTGGCCGGCAACAGCGTGGCGATCACCCGCAACAGCCTGAAGAGCAACGACCAGGTGCTGGTCGGCCTGCTCCCGGCCGCGGGCCAGGCGATCGGCGAGCTGCGCGCGCTGACCCCGGCCGCTGGCGACGTGCTGAAGGACGTGTCCTTCGGCGACTACGAGCAGTTCGAGTTCAAGGGCTGGAACAACGACACCGTGCACGGCTACGTGGTCAAGCCGCACAACTACCAGGAAGGCAAGTCCTACCCGGTCGCGTTCCTGATCCACGGTGGTCCGCAAGGCAGCTTCGGCAACGGCTGGAGCTACCGCTGGAATCCGCAGACCTACGCGGGCCAGGGCTACGCCGTGGTGATGATCGACTTCCACGGTTCCACCGGCTATGGCCAGGCCTTCACCGATGCGATCAGCCAGCACTGGGGCGACCGTCCGCTGGAAGACCTGCAGAAGGGCTGGGACGCGGCGCTGAAGAAGTATTCCTTCCTCAACGGTGACAAGGCCTGTGCGCTGGGCGCCAGCTACGGCGGCTTCATGGTCAACTGGATCGCCGGCAACTGGAACGGCCCGTTCAAGTGCCTGGTCAACCACGATGGCGTGTTCGACCAGCGCATGATGGGTTACGCCACCGAAGAACTGTGGTTCACCGAGTGGGAGCAGGGCGGTACGCCGTACCAGAAGGCCGCGAACTACGAGAAGTTCAACCCGGTCAACCACGTGGCGGACTGGAAGAAGCCGATCCTGGTGATCCATGGCCAGCAGGACTTCCGCATCCCGGTCGAGCAGGGCCTGGCCGCGTTCACCGCTGCCCAGCGTCAGGGCATCGAATCGAAGTTCCTGTACTTCCCGGATGAAAACCACTGGGTGCTGAAGCCGAACAACAGCATCCTGTGGCATGACACCGTCAACGCCTGGCTGAAGCAGCACATCGGCGAATAAGCCGGTCCAGCGCCGCCCCCCCGGGGCGGCGCTCTGCTTGTTGTAGAGCCGAGCCATGCTCGGCTGCTCTGTGCCTCCTTTCCCGCCAACAGCAGCCGAGCATGGCTCGGCTCTACATGAGCGCATGCATGCCTTCGACTGCTCTGATCCAGAACGACATCGTCGTCTTCGGTTTGATCGCCGCCACCCTCGGCGCCGTGTTCTGGACCGCCTCGCGCGAGCAGGGCCTGTGGAAGCGCTTCTACACCTTCGTGCCGGCGCTGCTGCTGTGCTACCTGATTCCCGGCATCTACAACACCGTCGGCCTGATCGACGGGCAGAACACCAAGCTCTACAACCCGATCGCGCGCGACATCCTGCTGCCGGCGGCGCTGATCCTGCTGACGCTGGCGGTGGACATCAAGGGCATCCTGCGGCTCGGCCCGAAGCTGGTGCTGATGTACCTGGGCGCATCGGCCAGCATCATGCTCGGCGCGGTAGTGGCCTTCCTGCTGATGCGCGCGGTGCATCCGGAAACCGTGGCCGGCGACACCTGGGCCGGCATGGCCGCGTTGGCGGGCAGCTGGATCGGTGGCGGCGCCAACATGCTGGCGATGCGCGAAGTGTTCGACGTCAACGCCACCACGTTCGGCCAGTTCGCGGTGGTCGACGTGGGTGTCGGCTACGTGTGGATGGCCGCGCTGATCTTCCTGGCCGGGCGTGCCGCGAAGATCGATGCACGCAGTGGCGCCGATACCTCGGCCATCGATGAACTGAAGGAGCGCATCGCGCGCTTCCAGGCCGAACACGAGCGCATTCCCAGCCTCACCGACCTGATGCTGATCGTGGCGGTGGCCTTTGGTGGTGTAGGCCTGGCCCACGCCATTGGCGCGCCGCTGGCGGCGTGGTTCAAGGCCAACGTCGGCTGGGCCGCGCAGTTCAGCCTGGACGCACCGTTCGTGTGGGTGGTGGTGCTGTCGACCACGCTGGGCCTCAGCCTCAGTTTCACCCGTGCGCGCAACCTGGAAGGCGCGGGCGCCTCGCGCCTGGGCTCGCTGCTGCTGTACTTCCTGATCGCCTGCATCGGTATGCAGATGGATCTGCTGGCGCTGCTGGATCGCCCGTGGCTGTTCCTGCTGGGCATCATCTGGATCAGCGTGCACATCGTGCTGCTGTGGTGCCTGGGCAAGCTGCTGAAGGTGCCGTTCTTCTACTTCGCCATCGGTTCGCAGTCGAACATCGGTGGCCCGGCCTCGGCGCCGGTGGTGGCCGCGGCGTTCCATCCGGCATTGGCACCGGTGGGCGTGCTGCTGGGCACGATGGGCTACGCCACCGGCACCTACCTGGCCTATATCGTCGGCATCACCCTGCGCGCGCTGGCCGGGCAGGGCTGATCGCGCACGGGACGATGGGGGCAGATCCTGTAGAGCCGAGCCCATGCTCGGCTGCTCTTCGCTGTTAGCTGCACAAATACAGATGCAGCCGAGCATGGGCTCGGCTCTACAGTAGATCCACGCCATGCGTGGATGGCGGTTACGCCGCCTGCAGCAGCCCGCGTTCGATCAACCACGCTTTCGCGTCTTCGGCGTCCTGTTCGAACCACGCCTTCGTAGACCCCAGCCGATACGTATACCCCCAGGCATCCATGTCGGCCATCAGCCGCTGGCTGCCGACGCCGGGCAGCTGCCCGGCCAGCACGATCTGCAGGTAGCAGGTCGCGTCTTCCTCGGCCACCGAGTCGGTGGCATCGGTATGCACCTGCGCCCGCCGCTCCGGCGGCAGTACGATCAGGTGGCAGGCCTCATGCAGCATCGAGTGCACGGGCGTGTCATCGCGTACATAGACGTTGCTGGCGATGATGCCCGCCTCGGGTTCGCCCCAGTAGCTGCCGGGAATCGGCTCGCCCGCCGCCACGTGGTGCAGCCGAAGGCCGTGTGCGGCGAGCAGGCGCTGCGCATCGGCGAAGGCGATGTCGCCCACGCAGGTGATGTCCACGGCGGCTGTCGTATCGGTCATGCGGGTCAGGCAGCCCCGCCCATGCAGGCACGGGCGGGGCAGGGGATCAGGGTTTGTCCGGGCCTTCAGGCAGCGCCACGGAGATGTCCAGCACGTCGTGCTGGCCATCCTTCACCAGGTCGACCTTCACCGCATCGACGTCGATGTTCACGTACTTCTTGATCACTTCCAGCAGCTCGCGCTGCAGCAGCGGCAGGTAGTCCGGGCCACCGCGGTGGCTGCGTTCCTGCGCAATGATGATCTGCAGGCGGTTCTTGGCGGTTTCGGCGGTGGTCTTCTTCGCTTTGAGGAAATCAAACAGGCCCATGCTTACCCTCCGAACAGCTTGCTGAAGAAGCCCTTCTTCTCGACGTTGGTGAAGCGCATCGGGCGTTCTTCGCCGAGGATGCGCGCGACGGCGTCTTCATAGGCCTGGCCGGCAGCGGATTCGACATCCAGGATGACCGGCTCGCCCTTGTTGGAGGCGTTGAGCACGTCGCCCGATTCCGGAATCACGCCGATCGCCTTCAGGCCGAGGACTTCCTCGACGTCGGCGATGCTCAGCATCTCGCCGCTTTCCACGCGCAGCGGGGTGTAGCGGGTCAGCAGCAGGAAGGCCGGCACGTCCTGGCCGGACTCGGCCTTGTGGGTCTTCGAGTCGAGCAGGCCGATGATGCGGTCCGAGTCGCGCACCGAAGACACTTCCGGGTTCACCACCACCACCGCGCGGTCGGCGAAGTACATCGCCAGGAAGGCGCCCTTCTCGATGCCGGCCGGGGAGTCGCAGATGATGTAGTCGAAGCCGTCGGCAGCCAGGTCCTTCAGGACCTTGCCCACGCCTTCCTGGGTCAGCGCGTCCTTGTCGCGGGTCTGCGAGGCAGCCAGCACGTACAGGTTGTCGAAGCGCTTGTCCTTGATCAGGGCCTGCTTGAGGGTCGCTTCGCCGTGCACGACGTTGACGAAGTCATACACCACGCGGCGTTCGCAGCCCATGATCAGGTCGAGGTTGCGCAGGCCGACGTCGAAGTCGATCACCGCCACCTTCTTGCCGCGCCGCGCCAGGCCGCAGGCCAGGCTCGCGCTGGAAGTGGTCTTGCCGACGCCGCCCTTGCCGGAGGTGACTACGATGATTTCAGCCAAAGGACTTCTCCTGATGATTCTGTTTGGGTGCTGCGTCAGTCCAGCGCAGCGATCTTGATCTGGTCCTGTTCCAGCCACACCTGCACGGCCTTGCCGCGCAGGGTGTCCGGGACATCGTCCAGTACCTTGTAATGGCCTGCAATGGCGACCAGTTCCGCATGGAAATCACGGCAGAAAATGCGTGCCGCGGTGTTGCCCTGGGCCCCCGCCAGCGCGCGGCCGCGCAGGGTGCCGTAGATATGGATGCTGCCATCGGCGATGACCTCGGCGCCGGCGCCGACGGTGGCCATCACGGTCAGGTCGCAGTTTTCGGCGTACAGCTGCTGGCCCGAACGCACGTTGCCCAGCTGCATGCGCCCCGGCTGCGGCGCAGCGGCGTCGGCCACCTTGGCCAGCGGCGTTGCCGGGGCCGGCTTCGGTTCGGCACGGGCCGCGCGGCGCGGTTCCGGTGCGGGCGGCGGCGGGGCCGGCTCGGCCTCGGCACGCTCGTACTGCGCGCGGAACTTGGCCAACAGCGGCAGGCCGAGCTGCTGCGAGAGCAGATCGACCGCGCTGGTGCCGTAGGCCAGTGCCACCGGCAGCACGCCCGCGCTGCGCAGGCCGTCGACCAGCGCCTGCGCGGTGGCCACGTCCGGGACCTGGCTCAGGCCGCCGAAGTCGAGGATCACCGCGGCGCGGCCGAACAGCTTCGGCGCGCGGGTCACGCGCTCGCGCATTTCCTGCACGAGGCGCTCGACATCAAGGGTACGGACGCGCAGGTTGGCGATGCCCACCTGGCCGATCTTCAGTTCACCCGCCTGTTCGTAATCGAAATTCACCGCCACGCTCAGGTCCCCGTCGGCCGCTGTGCCTGCGCCGGCAGCTGCCGGGCGCGTGTCCATGCCACATCCGGCAGCTTGTCGCCGTAGGTCTCCTGGACCCAAGGGTAGCTGCACAGTTCCTTGGCCAGCATGCTGGCGCGCACATCGACCTGGGGCATCGTGTTCTGGCCCAGCTCGCGGAAGCCGAAGCTGCCGTGGAAGAGAAGGGCGGCATCGGCGCCATGGTCGAGGAAGACTTCGCAGGTCATCTGCGGGTAGCGCAGCTCGGCGAAGCTCTGCGCGTCGGCATAGAACGCACGGCCGACGCCGCCACCGCGACGGCGGCTGGCGACCACGATGCGGTCGATATAGAAGAACGGGGTGTCCAGCTGCTGCTTGAACCAGGCGAAATTGCTGCTGTCGTGCTGGCTGTCGCTGCCGAAGCCGATCAGGAAGCCGGCCAGGTTGCCGTCGCGCTCGGCGACGCGGAAATACTCAGCGGTTTCATAGAACAGGCGCAGGCGGGCCGCATCCAGGGGAAGGATGGCCAGGCCAGCGTTGTTGTTCAAAGCCAGGACGGAATCGAGCTCGTGCTCGCGCACGTCGCGGATGACAATCGACATTGTGACTCCGTGGGGTAACGCGGTTGGTCCATCAAGGGACCCTGCGCACGATTATTGCATGCCCGGGGTGAGCTGCGGCATGAACAGGCGACCGCGGAGGCATGACTTCCGTGGGAGTGCGCGATGCAGGCCGGGCCCGTAGAGTGCTGGCATGTTGGGAGTCCTCAGCCATACCCGCGTCCTCCGCCTGGCCGGCCTGTTCACCTGGGTCATGGTCGGCCTGCCCCTGGCGTACTCGCAGTTCGAGAACCTGCACAGCCGCGGTGACATGGGCGGCTGGGCGGTCCTGCTGTTCGTCGCCTACCTGTCCTTCGGCACGGCCTACTACTGGTTGACCCGCATCCTTCGCAGCGACAGCCCCACCAGCTGGCTGGACCGCGGCCTGCTGCTGTTGCTGACGGTCTCGGCGCTGGGGGTCAGCTTCCTCAGCGGTTCGGGTCTGGGCAGCATCCTGATGATGGTGGCCGCCGGGGTCATTCCGTGGATGCTGTCGGTGCGGCTGGGGGTGCTGTGGCTGCTGGTCAGCCAGCTGGCCGTGGCTCCGGTCTATTACATGCTGCTGCGCTTCCCGCTGTTCGAAGCGGTGATGCAGTCGCTGCTGTACGGCGGCTTCTCCATGTTCATCTTCGTGACCAGCTTGGTCGCGCGGCAGCAGACCGAGGCCCGCGACGAGCAGCGCCGGCTCAATTCGGAGTTGCGCGCGACCCGTGCCCTGCTGGCCGAGAGCGCGCGGGTCAACGAGCGCACCCGCATTTCGCGTGAACTGCATGATCTGCTGGGCCACCAGCTGACCGCGCTGACCCTGAACCTGGAAGTGGCCGGGCACCTGGCCGAAGGGCAGGCGCTGGAGCACGTGAAGCGCTCCCACACCTTGGCCAAACTGCTGCTGGGCAACGTGCGCGAGGTGGTCAGCCAGCTGCGCGAGACCGGCGCGATCGACCTGGCCGCGGCGCTGCGCCCGCTGACCGAGAACGTGCCCTCGCTGGACATCCAGCTGGACATCGAGGACCCGCTGAACGTGGAGGACCCCCAGCGGGCCCATGTCCTGCTGCGCTGCACGCAGGAGATCATCACCAACGCGGTGCGCCACGCCGGTGCGCGCCACCTGTGGATCAAGGTGTACCGTGAAGCCCCGGACCGTGTGGTGGTGGAGGCCCGCGACGATGGTGTCGGCGCGGACATGGTCAACGTGGGCAATGGCTTGCGCGGCATGCGCGAGCGCCTGCAACAATGTGGTGGCCAGCTGCAGATCGAAACCCGCCCCGGTGAAGGTTTCCGGCTGCGGGCGACGGTGCCGGCAACGGTGCTGGTGGCGGCCCTTACCAAGGTTCCTGAAGGAGTGCGTTGATGATTCGCGTCTGCCTGGTTGATGACCAAACCCTGGTGCGGCAGGGAATCCGCTCCCTGCTGGCACTCGACGACGGCATCGAGGTGGTGGCCGAGGCCGGCGATGGCCGGCAGGCGGTGGAGCTGATCCCGCAGGTGCGCCCCGACGTGGTCCTGATGGACATGCGCATGCCGGTGATGTCCGGGCTGGAAGCGCTGCAGGTGCTGTCGCGGCAGGAACAGCTGCCGCCGACCATCATCCTCACCACCTTCGACGACGATCAGCTGGTGCTGGCCGGCCTCAAGGCCGGTGCCAAGGGCTACCTGCTCAAGGACGTCACCCTGGCACAGCTGGTCGGTGCCATCCGCACCGTGGCCGAGGGCGGCTCGCTGGTGCAGCCGGCGGTGACCCAGCGCCTGTTGTCGGGCCTGGAGCACATGCGCAACGAGTTCGTCAGCCTGGACCGCCCGGATCCGCTGACCGACCGCGAGACCGAGATCCTTCGGCTGATGGCCAGTGGCTTCTCCAACAAGGAGATCGCCAATTCGCTGGGTGTAGCCGAGGGGACCATCAAGAACCACGTCTCCAACATCCTCTCCAAGCTGGGCGTGCGCGACCGTACGCGTGCCGTACTGAAGGCGTTCGAACTCCAGTTGGTCTGAGAAAAATCGTTTCGGTACAAAGACTTGGATGGTCGCAGGGGGTTCCGGCCAAGGTTGCCCCCTACTTGCCGGGTAGCGGTATGCGTTACCCTTCGAATTCTTTGTCCATACAAATACGCAGCCGGCAGGGAAACCGGTGCGCCAATCCCGATAAACAATGCCCGCGAAGCCTGCTAGGATTGGCGCTTCGCTTCAATCAACCCGGCCGTGGGATCGGCCCCGGAGACTCTCTGAATGACCCGTATTATCGAGTTCCTGATCGCCTTGGGGATCGTGGCTGGCCTGTTCGTCATTATTGGCGTCTGTCTGCCGGGCGAGCGTCACATCACCGAAAGCATCGAGACCAACCGCAAGATGACGATCGTGTACGACACGGTCAGCAGCCTGCGCCGCTTCAAGGACTGGAACCCGCTGGTACTGCGCGATCCCGCCGTTGAACTGAAGCTGTCCGGCCCGGCCTCCGGCAAGGGCGCCACCCTGGACTTCACCTCCAAGGACCTGGGCACCGGCTCCTGGAAGATCACCGACGCCGAAGAGAACAAGCGCGTTGCGATCGCCATCGAAGACGCCACCAAGGGTCACGACAAGGTCACCACCTTCACCCTGGAGCCGACCGGCAAGGGCGGCCGTAACGTCAAGATCACCCAGGACTACTCGGTGAAGTACGGCTTCGACCTGTTCGGCCGTTACGCAGGCCTGTATGTCAGCCGCCAGATCGGCGACGACATCAAGATGGGTCTGTCGCGCATGGCCAACATGCTGGCGACCGTGCCGAACGTCGACTACCGCACCCCGGAAGCCCCGCTGACCGATCTGGCCATCGTTGATGTGCCGGCGGAAGACCTGCTGGTCGTCAACGCCGGTAACGTGGACCGCGGTCAGGACACGATCACCAAGTCCATCAAGGACAACCAGGAGTGGATCAAGCGCGTGATGGAGGCCAATGGCCTTGAAGCCGCCGGTCCGTTCCGCATCATCACCACCGACTTCGGCCAGGAGAAGTACGCCTTCGACGTCGCCCAGCCGGTGAAGAAGAAGGGTGCCGAAGGTGCCACCGCTGAAGCCCTGACCGTCAAGATCGACGGCGGCGCTCCGGTGAAGTACCTGCATGTTGCTCCGCACCGTTCGGCACATGCGGCCTACACCGGCCACATGGCGGGTCTGGACGTGGCCCGCAACGGCCTGCGCGCCTGGGCTGTGACCTCGGGCAACGAAGTGATCGACCGTCCGTACGAATCTTGGAAGGACGGCATCGACAAGTCGTTCACCCCGGAAGGTACCTACGACATCTACTGGGCCGTCAAGTAAGCCTCGGCTGACCCATGTAATGTTGGACACGAAAACGCGCCGCTCATTGCGGCGCGTTTTTTTTCATCTGGCGCCCGGCAAAGGGCGCTGCGCAAGGAGCCCTCATGTTCAACCTGGAACGTCGCGCACGTAAGCCTTCCCTGCTGGCCTGTGTTGGCGCGCTGCTGGCGGCCGCCTCGATCGGCCTGTCCGCCTACGCCTCGCACGGTGTGGCCGACCCGCTGGCGCAGCAGCATCTGAACATGGCGGCGCTGTATGCGTTCGCGCATGGCGCGGTGCTGGTGGCACTCGGGCCACGCGCGCAGGGCGCGATCGCGCACCTGGCGCTGTACGTGCTGCTGTTGGGCGTGCTGCTGTTTTCCGGCAGCCTGGTGGGCGGCGCGTTGTGGCAGTGGCCGACGCGGATGGCACCGATTGGCGGCACCAGCATGATGGCCGGATGGGTGCTGCTGGCGATCAATGCGTTGAGGCGGTGAGGGTCGCAGGGCTGTCGCTCCGATCCATGCCGATGCGATCGTGATGGTTCATGGGCGTTACTTTTCTTTTCGCGCGAAAAGAAAAGTAACCAAAAGAAACGCGCCGCCGACCGCGAGCCGGTGCTGCGCACCGGTCCCCTGCGCTCCTCGGCCCGTCGAGGGACGGTGCGGAGAGCAGCCGAGCATGGCTCGGCTCTACAGAATCGCAGGCACCTCTTCGCCCTCGCCGGACCTGCGGTGCTCGGCTTGCTTGAAGGCGGACCCAGCAGCCGCGCGCTGATCCGTCATAGAGGCTTCGAGCGAAGCGACCCGCTTTTGTCTTTGCTCTCTTGTTCCATCCCGTGGCGGACGCACACGGAAACTGTCAGAGGCCAGGTGGGTGGCCTGGGCAGGGGTATCCGCGCCATGGATGGCGCGGCTAAGCCTCCAGGGACGGATTCACGGCGTCCCCTGTCCAGCCTGCCCGCCCGGACAGCTTCATGAATTTCGCCGTGCAGCTGCCACGAGGGGCTCAGCCGTTGGCCGGTCTCCAGCACCAGTGCCACGGTTCGTAGACGATGCCGTGCGGATTGTCGCGCGGGTAGCTCAGCTGGAAGCCGTGTTCACCGGCATGGGCCTGCAGCCAGGCGAATGCCTCGGTCGCTTCGAACGCTTCCTCGGCGGGCGCGTCCCCGGGTGTGCCGATATCCAGCGCATGGCCGCTGTGATGTTCGCTGAAGCCCGGCGCTGCATTGACCTTCAGGATCTCCGCCACGCTCAGTCCGCGTGCCAGCTTCCGCTCGAAGATTCCCAGCTGGTAGGCATGGCTGCGGAAACCGGAGATGGCGTCCAGTGCGATGCCATCCTGCGCTGCGTGCAGGCGCATGCGGCGCCAGCCCTGTGCGGCGCCGCGACGCAGCCACAGCGGTCGGGCGAAACGATCACGGCCTGCGAAGTGCAGCAGGCAGGGCTCCGGCTCGAGCGGCAGCCCGCTGTCGTCGGCGTAGCGCTGTGCATCCAGGCCAAGCTGCTGCAGGCGCTGCTGCAGTCCAGCCAGCGGCAGCCATTGTTCTTCCAGTGAGGTGGCGAGCGGCCGTGCCAGCGGCGCGTCCAGCAACGCCAGGGCCTCCTCGACGCCGGGTTCGCGCGGCAGGCGCGGCACCAGCGAATGGACGCCGCGCGCCAGCACCGCAGCCAGGTAACGGCCATCACGCTTGCGCCGCAGCACCCATTGCGCCTGCGACAGCAGGCGTGCATCCGGATTGCTGCGTGCGCGCAGCAGATCGGCGGGCCACAGCTCGATGGCTTCGGTATTGATCAGCAGGGGCGGGCGTCGTTGCATCGCCTCAGCTTACTGCTGCGGTGCCGGTGCGGCCACCTTGCGCAGTGCCTCCAGCAGCGCCTGTGGCCGGTCCAGGCTGAGCAGCAGGGTGCTGCCATCGCGTACCGGCAGCACCAGGACGCGGCTGCGGTCGGTGACCAGTGCAAAACCCTTGCCACCGCCCTGCAGGCGGAAATGGCCGGAATGGAAGCCCGGCATCGAATAGCCATTGGTCTTGAAACGGATGCCATAGCGGCGATCGTGGCCGAGGTCGACCACCTCGGCCTGGTCCAGGCGCAGCTGCGCCGCCGGCACCCGCCGCCGGTACATCGTTGAACGCACGTCCAGCATGTCGCCATCGAACTCAACCCGGCGCCTGAAGAAGGCCAGGCCCAGCCCGATGCCGAGCACGGCAATCACCACCAGGCTCCATGCCGCGCTGCCGCCCATGCGGAACCACGGCGGCGACAGGGTCACCTCCATCCACGGTGCGTCGGCCCGGGTGGTGTGCAGCTGCGCGTAGACGCTGATGGCGAAGGCCAGCAGCAGGGGCAGCACCACCCAGAGCACGCGGAACGGTGAGCTTTCCGCCACGTCGAAGCGTTTCGGATCGCTGCCGCTCATCGCTGCGCCTTGATCCAGGTGGCCACGTCATCGATCAGCGTTGTATCGACATGGCCCGGTTGTGCATATTCCTGCAGCGAGCTGGGACCGCTGCCGGCAATGCCGATGTGGTTGAGCGCCGGATACGCGCGCCATTGCACGTCGCTGCGGCCGGCCAGCGCCTTCTGCCAGAGCGCCCGGTCGGCATCGGGTACCTGGAAATCGCGGCCGCCGTGCAGCATCAGCATCGGTTTGTGCAGGGCCTGTGCATCGGCCCGTGCGTTGACCGCCTCCACGCTCTTCCAGAACGACTGCGGAACGCCCAGTGGCAGTTCGCTCGCTGGCGCCGGTGCATCACTGCGCGCCGCCGCGATCTGCGCGTCAAGACGGTCGAGGAAGGCCTGTTCCGGTGCGCTGATGCTGCCGTCCAGTGCCATCAGGTAGCGGTTCTGTTCCGGCAACAGTTCCAGCAGCGTGCGTGCGGGCGCAGCCCACAGGATCGCGCCGCGTGCCTGTGGCCAGCGAGTGGCGATGCGCGGGGCGAGCATGCCGCCCTGGCTGTGCCCCATCACGAACACGCGCTTGCGGTCGATGTTCGGGGCCGCAGCCAGGCTGGCCAGCGCGGCCTCCGCATCCAGCGTGGTTTCGTCATCGACGGTGAAGTGGTCGTTGGCGAAATCCCGTGGACGGGCGAGGGTGCGCTTGTCATAGCGCAGCACGGCGATGCCCTGGGCGGCCAGGCCGCGGGCAACATCCAGGAACGGGCGACTGCCACCGATCGTCTCATCGCGGTCCTGCGGACCCGAACCATGCACCAGTACCACCGCCGGGAAGGGGCCTTTTCCCTTCGGCAGTGCCAGGGTGCCGGGCAGGGCGCCGCGCGCCTGCGGCACGCTGAAGTCCACTTCGCTGTAGGTGGCATCGGCCGGCGGCGGTGGTGCCTTGTCGGCCGCAGCGGGCCGCAGCATCAGGCCGGCCACCTTGTCCTGTGCATCCACCGCCACCTGCGCATTGACGCGGCCGCTGGCGAACTTCAGTGGCACCACCACCAGCGTCATGTCCTGCTGTGTATTCACCTGGAGGGTGCCGCGATCCTGCAGTGCGCCCAGTGAATTCCACAAAGCCCCCAGTTTCTCGGCGGGCACGGCCTGGGCCATCTGCGGCGTGAACATCGCTTCCGCTTCGGCCACGCGCCCGGCCTGCAGGTGATCGAGCAGGCGGTTGGCGATCTGCTGCGGTTCGGCGGCGATCGCCGGGCAGCTCAGCAGGGCCAGTGACAGCATGAGCAATCTGCGATGGCGCGACATGGCTACTGTTCCTTCTTGAAGACCAGCATGGCCGGGCGCATCGGCGCCGGGATGATGACGTTGACCAGTTCCCAGCCCAGCTGTCCCTGGCGGGTCAGTTCACTCTGGATGTCTTCGGCCTTCAGGGTGCCCATCATCGTGGTCTTCACTTCGATCGTCTGGTAGCTCCAGCGCGTGCTCATTCCTTGTCCTCCGGCGATGGCGTGGGTTTTGGCAGGCGTCCTGCCTTGCGCAGTGCGTCGCGCAGCACGTATTCAATCTGCGCGTTGAGGCTGCGCAGCTCGTCGTCGGCCCAGCGCTGCGCCGCGGCCAGGACCTCGGCGTTGATGCGCAGCGGATAGGCTTTCTTCTCACTCATGAAAACTCCTGGCGGGGCGGTGGGGCGCCCCGTTGCGAGGGTGGTTCAGTACAGCGAACCGGCGTTGACGATCGGCTGGGTGCCGCGGTCCGAGCACAGCACGGTCAGCAGGTTGCTGACCATGTGCGCCTTGCGCTCCTCGTCCAGCTCAACCACGCCGTTCTTCTGCAGTTCGGCCAGGGCCATTTCGACCATGCCGACGGCACCGGCCACGATGCGCGTGCGTGCAGCGATCACCGCGTTGGCCTGCTGGCGCTGCAGCATGGCCTGGGCAATTTCAGCGGCGTAGGCGAGGTGGCTGATGCGTGCGTCGATCACCTGCACACCCGCATCTGCCAGGCGCTCGGCCAGCTCGTTCTTCAGGTGCTGGGAGATCTCGCTGGCGTGGCTGCGCAGGGCCAGCTGGCCGTCCTCGTGCTGGTCGTAGGGATAGCTGGTTGCCATCGCACGCAGCGCAGATTCGGACTGGATGTGCACGAAGCTCTCGTAGTCGTCCACGTTGTAGACCGCTTCGGAGGCGTCGACCACCTGCCAGACGATCACTGCGGCGATCTCGATCGGGCTGCCGTCCAGCTCGTTGACCTTCAGCTTGCCGCTTTCGAAGTTGCGCACGCGCTGGCTGACCCGGCGCTTGGCGTAGAAGGGGTTGTTCCAGCGCAGGCCGTTGTCCTTGACGGTGCCGACGTACTTGCCGAACAGGCTCAGCACCGCCGCCTGGTTGGGCTGGATGGTGTACAGGCCGGCCAGGATGAAGACCGCGGCAGCGACCACCAGCACGCCGGCCAGCATCAGAAGCAGGTTGGGCGAGCCGGTGCTGGCCTTGGCCGCCACCCCCAGCACGAACAGTGCGCCGCCGGCCAGCGCGGCCAGCAGGGATCCGGCCAGGGTGCCGAGGCCGTTGAGGGAGGCAAGCGACTTCTCTTTCATGGCGGTACGTCCTTGAGGGTTCGGGATGAAGATATCAAAGTGATATCACTTGTCGACTACCGTTCGTCGGATGCCGTGGCCGGGGCGGTCGGCCAGCTAGAATGCCCACCCGCCTTCACATCGCTGCTGGAACCGCCATGGCCAAGCTTGGAACTCCGTTGTCCCCCTCCGCCACCCGCGTGCTGCTGCTGGGCTCGGGCGAGCTTGGCAAGGAGGTGGCCATCGAGCTGCAGCGGTTGGGCGTGGAAGTGATCGCCGCCGACCGCTATGCCGATGCGCCGGCGATGCAGGTCGCACACCGCTCGCACGTGATCGACATGCTGGACGCGATGGCCCTGCGCGCGCTGATCGCCCAGGAACAGCCGCACCTGGTGGTGCCGGAGATCGAGGCCATCCACACCGAGACCCTGGTGCAGCTGGAACAGGAGCAGGGCCTGCGGGTGATCCCGACCGCGCGTGCCGCGCGCCTGACGATGGACCGCGAGGGCATCCGCCGCCTGGCCGCCGAGACCCTGGGCCTGCCGACCTCGCCGTACCGCTTCGTCGATACCGAGGCCGAGTACCGCGCTGCGGTGGCCGCCATCGGCCTGCCGTGCGTGGTCAAGCCGGTGATGTCGTCCTCGGGCAAGGGCCAGAGCACGCTGCGCAGCGAGGCGGACATCGCTCCGGCCTGGGACTACGCGCAGACCGGTGGCCGTGCCGGTGCCGGCCGCTGCATCGTCGAAGGTTTCATCGATTTCGACTACGAGATCACCCTGTTGACCGTGCGCCATGCCGGCGGCACCTCGTTCTGCGCACCGATCGGCCACCTGCAGAAGGATGGTGACTACCGCGAAAGCTGGCAGCCGCAGCCGATGTCGGACAAGGCGCTGGCGCGTGCCGAAGAGATCTCGCGTGCGATTACCGACGACCTCGGTGGCTGGGGCCTGTTCGGCGTCGAGCTGTTCGTGAAGGGCGATGAAGTGTGGTTCAGCGAAGTGTCGCCGCGCCCGCACGACACCGGCCTGGTGACCCTGGTATCGCAGGAGCTGAGTGAGTTCGCGCTGCATGCGCGCGCCATCCTCGGCCTGCCGATCCCGCTGATCCGCCAGAGCGGTCCGTCGGCCTCGTGCGCACTGCTGGCGCACGGCGAGGGCGTGCCGTACTTCAACAACGTCGCCGCCGCGCTGCAGGTGCCGGACACCGCCGTGCGCCTGTTCGGCAAGCCGAGCGTGCATGGTCATCGCCGCGTGGGCGTGACCCTGGCGCGCGCTGAAACCATCGACGAAGCGCGAGCCATCGCGCGTGATGCCGCCGACGCCATCGGTGTCGAACTGCGTCCATAAAGCGGTAGCGCCGGGCCACGCCCGGCGGCTTTCCCTGCGCTGCGCGATTTTTCTGTAGAGCCGATTTTCTGTAGAGCCGAGCCCACGCTCGGCTGCTTTTCAATCCGCGCCGCGCGCGAGAGCCGAGCGTGGGCTCGGCTCTACAGAGCAATCTGCCTTACGGCGTCACGTCCACCCACACCAGGTGGTGGTCGCTGCCGTCGGCGATCTTCGCTTCCGGGCTTTCATTGGCCGGCCAGAAGATGCCGCTGCCCACGTAGTCGAAACCGGTGGAGGGCAGCACGTAGTCCAGGCGCATGGTGCCGGACTTCGGGCCGAAATCGCCGGTGGCGTGGAACGGCGCGCCCTTGCGCTCGATGCCCTTGGCCGCATAGGCCAGGCTGGTCTGCTCGCCGCCGATGCTGCGCGGGGTGGGGTAGCGCAGCACGCGGGCATTCTCGATCAGCTCGACGATCGCCTCATGGCGCCCATCGCCATCGACCGGGTCGTTGTTGAGGTCGCCCAGGATCACGAAGCGCGCGTCCTGCGCCAGGCCACCGCACTGGCCCTTGTCGTCGCACAACCACGGCTTGTCACCCTTGGACAGGTATTCCTGCCACAGGCGAAGTTCGTCGTGGTTGCGCGCGGCATTGCGCTTCTCCGGGCCGTCGAACACCGGCGGGGTCGGGTGCGAAACCAGCGCGTGCACCACGCCGGCCGGGGTCTTCACCGGCACGTCCCAATGCGACTTCGAGGACAGGCGCAGCTGCGACCATACATGGTCGTTGTAGAAGCTCTGGCCGGTACGTGGATCGACCGGGCGGATCGCGCCGGGCATCGCGCTCCACTTCAGCAGCTGGAAGCTGCGCACCTTGGCTTCATCGATCGGGTAGCGCGACAGCACCAGCATGCCGTACTGGCCCGGGTGCAGGCCGTAGCCCCACGCGTCATTGCCACGGCTGCGGCCTTCGCCGCCGACCACGCCGTTGTTGTCCAGGTCCAGGCCGCTGGGCACGCCGGTGTTGACCGGGGCCAGGTAGCGGTAGGCGAAGTGCAGCGGCTTGCCGCCGCCGGGCTGGGCCACTTCCAGGTAGCGCTTCTGGAACAGCTCGGCGGCGCGGTGGGCATCGTCGAAGTCGAACTCGTTCAGCAGCACCAGGTCCGGGCGCACCTGCTGCAGCACGGCGGCAATCTTGCGTGCGTGCTCGCTGTCGCCTTCCAGCTCCTTGATCAGGCCGCCGGCGTCGTCGGAGTACAGCGAAGTGTTGTAGGTGGCCAGGCGCAGCGCAGTGGACGGCTTTTCGGTCATCGCGGGGGACGTGGCGAAGGCGGGGGCGGTGGCGCCGCAGAGCAGGGCCAGGGCGAGGATCAAGGGTTTGGCGTTCATCCCCCTATTCTGCACCCGGCCCGGTGTCAGCGGTTTGTCAGCGCCCGTCCAGTTCGTTGTCGAAATCGTGCCAGCGGCGGCCGTCGTAGGCCTCCAGCGGATGGAAGCGGCGCTTGTAGTCCATCTTCTGGTGGCCGCGGATCCAGTAGCCCAGGTATACGTGTGGCAGGCCCTCGCGACGCGCCCATTCAATCTGCTGCAGGATCGCGAAGGTGCCCAGCCCGCGCGCGGCGTGGTCCGGGTCGAAGAACGTGTAGACCGCCGACAGGCCGTGCTCGGTGACGTCGGTCACCGCCACCCCCAGCAGTTGGCTGGGCTGGCCGTCGTGGCCGGGCAGGCGCATTTCCATGAAACGGGTGTGCGACCAGCTGCCGATCAGGAACTGCTCGAACTCGTGCGGGCCATGGTCGTCCATGCCGCCGTTGGCGTGGCGGTGGGTGAGATAACGGTGGTACAGCGCGAACAGGTCGTCGCGGGCGGTGGCGGCGGTGATCCGCACCTCCAGGTCGTCATTGCGGGCGGCACAACGGCGCTGGCTGCGGTCCGGGGCGAAACGTGCCACCGGGATGCGTACCGCCACGCAGGCCTGGCAGTGCGCGCAGTGCGGCCGGTAGACCAGATCACCGCTGCGGCGGAAGCCCCAGCTCAGTGCCAGCGGGTACAGGCCGCCCAGGCGGCGGTCGTGCGGGTCCAGCACCAGGTCGCGTGCGACCCGGTCCGACCAGTAGCCGCAGGGGTGCTCGCCGGTCTGGAAAAGCCGCAGTTCGTCGTCTCTGTCGCCATGCATCGCCATGGGCACAGCATAGCCCCAGCCCGTCGCAGTGGCGGCGACTGTCCGCCGGATGAATGGAACCGGCCACGGCGTCAACCGATGTCGCGCCCGGGCGTTGTTGTCTCCCGAGGGTGAAGTGATCACCCCGACGCAATTCCCATTCCCAGGAGTGACCCCATGATCCGTACCCCCCTGTTGCTGGCCCTGCTGCTCGCCACCTCCGCCTCCGGCATCGCGCTGGCTGCCGACACCCCGGCCGCGCCCGCACAGCGCCCGGCCAAGCTGGACACCAACGGCGACGGCGTCATCGATCGCAGCGAGGCAGCCGCCAACCCGCGCCTGGCCGCGAAGTTCGACGAACTGGACAAGAACAAGGACGGCAGGCTTTCGCGCGATGAACTGCCGCGCTGGCAGCATGGTCGCCGTGGCCACGGCGGCGAGCGCTGGGCCAAGCTGGACGTCAACAAGGACGGGCGCATCAGCCGCGAGGAAGCCAAGGCCGATCCGCGCCTGGCCGCGCGTTTCGACCAGCTCGACCTCAACAAGGACGGCTATCTGGACAAGGCCGATCGCGAGCTGCGCATGAAGCAGCGCCGTGATGCCTGGTTCGCTGCCGCCGACACCAACAAGGATGGCCAGCTGAGCAAGGCCGAGTTCGACGCAGCCAAGGGTCCGATGCACGGCGGCCCGCGTCATGGCGGTCCGCGCGACGGCGCTGCGCCGAAGCCGCAGCGCTGAGGTTCAACGCAGGGATTGACGACAACGCCGGCGCATTGCCGGCGTTGTCCGTTACACGTTTCCGTTGCGCATCAGCGCATATACCACCAGACCGATCACGAATACGTTCGCCCCGATGATGCCGGTGCGCCCGTACACGGATTCGTATTTCCAGTTGGTTCCGCTGCGGCCGCGCCGCGCCGAATCACGCGCGATCATGGGGGCCATCACGCGCTGCAGCGGCACCAGGCACTGGTAGTTCACCGTACCCAGGCCGATGACGAGAATGGCAAGTTGCAGCCACAGCGGCACCTGCAGCATCAGCGAAACCAACAGGCTGGTGCAGACCACCATCGCAGTGAACGTATTGAGGTGCACGAACCGTCGCACGGCCGCCCGTTCCTGCGGGGTGTCTGCGAAGCGCAGCAGGAAGCGGCCCCCCAGATAGCTGCCGATGATGCCACCGACGACGCCCCCGGCAACGGCGGCCCAGTTGCTGGCGGGTATCAGGTGCAGCTGGCTGGCGGCGGCCGTCAGTGAACCCATGGCTGCGCCGCCTGCGGCACTGACGCCGCCCAGGCCCAGCTTGCTGCCGCCCACGCCGACGCCGGTGCTGAGCAGGATCGCGGCACTGGCGGTGCCGGGCGCGGCCACCAGCACCATCGACACCACCGCGGTGGCAAACGCGGCGCTCGGTGCGCTGCTGCGGGCGAACTCACCGAAGCGCTGCAGCAGGCCGTCGCGCACCAGGGCGCGGGCGCGCGACAGGCGCTTGCGCACCGCCGCGTCGCTGAGACCGAGCAGGTCGGCCACCTGCTGCGAGCGCTGGCCTTCGCGGTAGTACAGCAACAGCACTTCGCGGCTGTCGGCGGGTAGGGTGGAGATGATGTCCTCGGCGGCGATTTCTTCCTCCACCCGCTGCAGGCGATCGGCTGCGCCCGGCGACGGATCTGCGGCCATCCCCATCGCCACCTCGGCCGCCTCGCCGGTCAGTGGACGGCCACGCTGGGCGCGCAGCCAGTCGCGGGCCAGGTTGCGGGTGATCTGCCGCAGCCACGGCAGGAAGCTGGTCGCGCTGCGCAGCTGGTGCAGCTGCTGCCAGCCCTTCACGAAGGCTTCCTGGGCGATGTCCTCGCTGGCCTGGCGATCGCGGGTGATGGCCAGGGCGATGGCGGTGACCGTGTTCTGGCAGGCCAGCACGATGCGGCCATAGGCGTGCTGGCAACCGCCGGCGGCGGCGGGCAGTTCGCGTTCCAGGGTCTGGTCGATCGATGCGGCGAACGTCGTCATGGCGGCGGCTCTCCTGCTGGGATTGTGTCCCATGACGGAGCCGCGCGCCCAATGTGACCGACCTTCTGTGCGGTAGTGCCGGCCGCTGGCCGGCAACCGCAGCCCGCTGGACGGGTTCATGAGGTTGCCGGCCAGCGGCCGGCACTACCCGAGCGTTACTTGGAGGGCTGGATGCGGACCCGGACTTCTTCCTCTTCCGGCGCGGCCTGCGGGGCCGGTTGTGCCTGCTGTGGCTGGGCCTGCGGGGCAGGGGCCGGTGCCGCAGGCGCCGGGGCGCCGCGGTGGCGCAGGCCGATCACCAGTGCCACGCCGGCGATCACCAGCAGCAGCGCGATGCGGATGCGCCAGGCCCAGCTACGGCCGCCGCTGCCCGCTTCCGGCGCGTCGCGGAAGGCGAATTCGGCGGTGGGGTGGTCGCGGCGGGTGGTGTCGAGCAGGCGCGCCTCACGCAGAATCTCGCGTGCGCGCGGCTGGTCGTCGGCGCGCACGATCCACACCGCCGGGTAGGCGTTGGCGTTGCCGAGGTCGGTATAGCTGAACTGACCGCGGCGGCGGGTCTTGTACGAGCGCCCATTGGTGACCTTGACGTCGATGCCATGCTCGCGCAGGAGCTCGGCCACGCCTTCGACGGTTTCCACACGCTGGCTGCTGAAGATCTGGCGCATGGGTTTACTCCTTGGCCGGCACGGCGGCGGCCGCAGCCTGGTCGGGAACGACGCGGATCAGGCCTTCCTGCGCGGTGCTGGCCACCAGCACGCCATTTCGGGTGAAGAACTGGCCGCGGGCCAGGCCGCGCGAATCCTGCGCGCTTGGGCTGTCCAGCGAATACAGCAGCCAGTCGTCCGCACGGAACGGGCGGTGGAACCAGATCGCGTGGTCAAGCGAGGCCATCTGCACGTGCGGGTGGTAGTAGCTGATGCCGTGCGGGAACGTCGCCGTGCCCAGCAGGTGGAAGTCGGATGCGTAGGCCAGCAGCGCCTGGTGCAGCTCCGGCGCATCGCCAACCGGTTCGCTCAGGCGTAGCCACACCTGGTGATAGGGCGGGCGCTTGGGCGGGTTCAGTTCGTCGCGCGGGTAGACGTGGCGGAACTCGAACGGGCCGCCACGCGACAGCCAGCGCTGCACCTTGATCGGCAGCCGCTCCAGCACTTCAGCCGGCAGCGGCCGGTTCGGTTCGATGTCTTCCGGCTGCGGCACTTCGGGCATCTTGTGCTGGTGCTCGGCGCCGGTCTCGGCCTGCTGGAACGAGGCTGCGCAGAAGAAGATCACCTTGCCGTGCTGGATCGCGGTGACCCGGCGCACCGAGAAGCTGCCGCCATCGCGGGTGCGGTCCACGTCGTAGACGATCGGGTGGTCGATGTTGCCGGCGCGCAGGAAATAGGCGTGCAGCGAGTGCACGTGGCGGCCGTTGTCGACCGTGGCCTGCGCCGCGGCCAGCGCCTGGCCCAGCACCTGCCCGCCGAACACGTACTTGGTGCCGATGTCGCGGCTCTGCCCGCGGAACAGGTTGTCCTCCAGCCGCTCCAGCGTGAGCAGGTCGATCAGCTCGGAGACGACGGGTTCGGGCGTGTCGTTCAAGGGGGCGGCCACAGCAGTGAAAGAGGGCCTGATTATACCGGTGCAGGCCGGCTGCCCGATCTTCGGTAGTGCCGGCCGCTGGCCGGCAACCTCATGATCCTCTTGGGCTGCCTGTGGCTGCCGGCCAGCGGCCGGCACTACCGTTATTTGCCGAGGCGGGCCACCAGCGCCTGCAGCGCGTTCTGTGCATCCAGGGCGAACCAGGCCTCGACGAAGCGGTCCAGCTGGATCAGGTCCGGGTGCAGCGCTTCGTGCAGGTCGGCGCGGGCGATGGCGCGGGTCAGCAGCATCGGCTGGCGCGGCTGCTTGAGCAGGTTCTGCAGCCAGGCAATGGCGCGCGCCACCACCAGGTCGCCTTCGGCCAGTTCATCGACCAGGCCGATCTGCAGCGCCTGTTCGGCCGGCACCAGCGAGCCGGTGGTCAGCAGCACGCCGGCGCGGTGCACGCCCACCGCACGGCGCAGCAGGCGCTGGATGCCCTCAGGTGCGATCAGGCCCACCTGCACTTCGTTCAGCCCGATGGCATACGGCCGCGACGGATCGGCGCTGCGCGCCATCACCCGGTAATCGCAGCACAGGGCCAGCACGCAGCCACCCGCCGGGGCGTGGCCGGTGATCGCCGCGACCACTGGAATGCGGCTCTCGGCCAGCGTGCGCACGGCGCCAAAGAAGGCGTTCCAGGTGTCCAACAACTTGTGCTTGTCATCGCCGTGCGAGAGCAGGTGCGGCACGTCCATGCCGCCGGTGAAGATACGCTCGCTGCCCGACAGCACGATGCCGTGCGCGTCTTCGGCCATGGCCAGCTCGATGGCATGGATCAACTGCCGGCACAGTTCGGTGTCCAGTGCGTTGACCGGCGGCCGCGCCAGGCGCAGTTCGCGGATGGGGCCATGGTTGATCACCTCGATGAGCGTCGTCATGCTGCGGTCTCGTTGCGAAGAAGGAACCTGGGCGATGATAACCAAACCATTCGTTGGCGTACTGTTGGTTCTGTGTGCGGCCGCAGCATCGGCCTCGGCTGCGGAATCGGGCTGCGTCACGGTGGAGCAGGGCTGGGCGCGGTTGCCACCGAATCCGGCGATGCCGATGACCGCTGGCTACGGCGTCATCCACAACGGCTGCGGCAAGGCGGTGGCGATCACCGGTGCGACCAGCAGCAGCTTCGATGATGTGTCGCTGCATGAGACCACGATTGTCGATGGCGTCAGCCGCATGCGCGCGATCGAACGCCTGCCGCTGGCACCCGGCGCGCGTGCCGAGCTCAAGCCCGGTGGCCTGCACCTGATGCTGATGCAGGGCAAGGGGGTGTTGAAGGAAGGCCAGGCGCTGCCGCTGCGGCTGCAACTGGAAGGCGGTGGTGAAGCGAGTGCGACGTTGACCGTGCGCAAGGCTGCGCCGTAACGCGTCGCCCGTTCCGCCGGGCATGGCCCGGCGCTACCGCTGATGATCCGGCGGTCTTGCCTGGGTAGCGCCGGGCCATGCCCGGCGGGATGCTACGTCCAATCGTACGAGAACAGCACCGTGCGGCTTACCGGTTCGTACAGCATCACGATCGCATCGGCACCGGTGGCGCACCAGTTGTAGCCGGCGACGTCTGCCACGGCGAAGAACTTGTTGCCATTGCGGGTGATGATCACCGTTTCGGCATCGTCCGGCGCGTCGGGGTCATCGGCAGCCTCGGTGAAGCCAAGCTCGAATGCCGCGGGAATCTCTGCGGTCTCGGTCCAGTTGCCGAAACCGATCGGTCCCCCCAGCGTATCCAGGTAATCGCGCTCGCTGGCCTCACCCTTGCCATAGCGGGAGTAGCAGGCGAGGCGACCGTGCGCGGCATGATAGTCGCGGGCCTTTGCGTAGCTCTCGCGCATCTGCGCGATGTGTTCCTGCGCGTGCTTGTCCTGCACCGCGTCGCCGATGAAATAGCCCTCGTTGCCGAGGAAGCGCATCTCGTTGCCGGCGGTCAGTTCGAAGGCGATCCAGTTGGTGCCGGTGAAATCGTTGCGGTGTTCTTCGGTGGTCTCGCCGATGCAGCCGTCATACGGCTCGATCGGACACAGCATTGTGGCCACCTGGCCAGCCAGTTCCGGGCGCAGTACGCCCAGGTCGATCTTCAGCAGCGGCAGCAGGTGCTGCGCGAGCCACGCCTGGTCGGCAGGGAAGACATCGGCGGGGAAGGGGACCATGCCGGGCAGCAGGTCGCGCAGTTCAGTCTGGTGGATCATGTCAGTCCTTTGAACGGTGTCGGTAGTGCCGGCCGCTGGCCGGCATGCGCGAAGCATCTGGAGGTTGCCGGCCAGCGGCCGGCACTACCTTCAGGTGGAAGCGCTGCGGATCGCCTCCGGCAGCGGTGCGCTCTTGCCGGTCTGGGTATCCATCCACACCACCACCACGTTGCCGTCCGAATACAGCTTCGACTCGTCCTGCTGGTCGACGATGCGGTGGCCGATGGTCACGCTGCTGTTGCCCAGGCGCTCGACGAACAGTTCGACCAGGATGTCGTTGGGCCACACGATCGGCAGCCGGTAATTGACGTTGGTCGCGGCCACCACCGGTGCGATGCGGTCGGTCATCGATACGCCGTCCACGCCCAGCATCCAGCGCACGCGCGCTTCTTCCAGGTAGGAGATGTACTTGGCGTTGTTAACGTGGCCCATGCTGTCCATGTCACGCCAGCGCACGCTGATCGGGATGCGGGCCAGGATCTTGTGTTCGCTGCTCATCAGGCGTCCTTCTTCTTGCTGGCAGTAGTGGTCTTGCTTGCCTTGCCGGTGCTCTTGGCGGCCACTGCCTTCTTCGCCGGCTTGGCGGTCTTCTCAGGCTTCACCTTGCGCGGCGGGCGGGCGTCGGGCTTGTTGGCCACGGCGGCCGGCTGCTCGGGACGCGCGCTGGTGGAGGGCAGCATGCGGGCCAGGAACTGGCCGGTGTACGACTGCGGGCAGGCCGCCACGTCCTCCGGCGTGCCGGTCACCAGGATGGTGCCACCACGATGCCCGCCTTCCGGGCCCAGGTCGACGATCCAGTCGGCGGTCTTGATCACGTCGAGGTTGTGCTCGATCACCACCACCGTGTTGCCCTCGTCGCGCAGCTTGTGCAGCACGCCCAGCAGCGCTTCGATGTCGTGGAAGTGCAGGCCGGTGGTCGGCTCGTCGAGGATGTACAGGGTACGGCCGGTATCGCGGCGCGACAGCTCCTTGGACAGTTTCACGCGCTGCGCTTCACCACCGGACAGCGTGGTCGCGCTCTGGCCCAGCTTGATGTAGCTCAGGCCCACGTCCACCAGCGTTTCCAGCTTGCGGGCGATTGACGGCACCGGCTCGAACAGCTTCAGCGCATCCTCGACGGTCATTTCCAGCACGTCGTTGATGTTGAAGCCCTTGTACAGGATCTCCAGCGTCTCGCGGTTGTAGCGCTTGCCGTGGCAGACATCGCACGGCACGTACACGTCCGGCAGGAAGTGCATCTCGACCTTGATCAGGCCATCGCCCTGGCAGGCCTCGCAGCGGCCACCACGCACGTTGAAGCTGAAACGGCCCGGCGAATAACCACGCGCACGCGCTTCGGGCACCTGCGCGAACAGCTCGCGCAGCGGGGTGAACAGGCCGGTGTAGGTGGCCGGGTTCGAACGCGGGGTGCGGCCGATCGGCGACTGGTCGATGTCCACCACCTTGTCGAACAGGTCCAGGCCATCGATCTCCTTGTACGGGGCGATCGGGTGCGAGGAACCATTGATCTCGTTGGCGGCCAGCGAGAACAGGGTGTCGTTGATCAGGGTCGACTTGCCCGAGCCGGACACGCCGGTCACGCAGGTCAGCAGGCCCGACGGAATCGCCAGGTCCACGCCCTTCAGGTTGTTGCCGCTGGCCCCGCGCAGGTGCAGGGTCATCTTCGGGTTCGGCTTGTGCCGGCGCGCCGGAATCTCGATCGCGCGCTTGCCCGACAGGTACTGGCCGGTCAGTGAACGTGGTGCCTCCAGGATGTCCTGCAGGGTGCCCTGGCCGACGATCTCGCCGCCATGCACGCCCGCGCCCGGGCCGATGTCCAGCACATAGTCGGCCAGCCGGATCGCATCCTCGTCATGCTCGACCACGATCACCGTGTTGCCCAGGTCACGCAGGCGGGTGAGGGTGCCGAGCAGTCGTTCGTTGTCGCGCTGGTGCAGGCCGATGGACGGCTCGTCGAGCACGTACATCACGCCCACCAGACCGGCGCCGATCTGGCTGGCCAGGCGGATGCGCTGTGCCTCGCCACCGGACAGGGTGTCGGCCTTGCGCTCCAGGGTCAGGTAATCCAGGCCCACATCGACCAGGAAGCCGAGGCGTTCGCCGATTTCCTTGACGATCTTCGAGGCGATTTCGCCACGCCAGCCCGGCAGGCTCAGTTCGCTGAAGAACTTCAGCGCCTCGTCGATCGGCAGCACCACCAGGTCCGGCAGCGGGCGGTCGGCCACGAACACGTTGCGTGCCGCCTTGTTGAGGCGGGCGCCATGGCATTCCGGGCACGGCTGTTCGCTGATGTACTTGGACAGTTCCTCGCGCACCGCCGGCGATTCGGTTTCCTTGTAGCGGCGTTCGAGGTTGGGAATGATGCCCTCGAAGCGGTGCTTGCGCTGGGTGCGGCCACCGGCTTCGGTGAAGTAGGTGAAGGTGATCGCTTCATCGCCACTGCCATACAGCACCGCCTGCTGCACGTTCTCCGGCAGCGAGTTCCACGCCGCGTCGACGTCGAACTTGTAGTGCTTGGCCAGCGAGGCGATCAGCTGGAAGTAGTAGGCATTGCGGCGGTCCCAGCCGCGCACCGCACCGGCGGCCAGCGACAGCTCGGGGTGCACCACCACGCGCGAAGGATCGAAGAATTCGGCCATGCCCAGGCCATCGCAGCCGGGGCAGGCGCCCATCGGTGCGTTGAACGAGAAAAGGCGCGGTTCCAGCTCCGGCAGCGAGTAATCGCAGACCGGGCAGGAATACTTGGAGGAGAACAGCGTCGGCGCGGTTTCGGTATTGTCCAGGCTCTGCACCGAGGCCATGCCGTCGCCCAGCTTCAGCGCGGTCTCGAAGCTCTCGGCCAGGCGCTGCTTGATGTCCTCGCGCGGGCGGAAGCGGTCGATCACCGCCTCGATGGTGTGCTTCTGGCGCAGCGCCAGCGGCGGCACCGCGTCGATTTCATGCAGCTCGCCGTCCACGCGCACGCGCACGAAACCCTGCGCACGCAGCTGGTCGAATACCTGCGCGTGCTCGCCCTTGCGGTCGCGGATGACCGGCGCCAACAGCATGTAACGCTGTTCCGGGTCCAGCGTCAGCACCTGGTCGACCATCTGGCTGACCGTCTGCGCTTCCAGTGGGTAGCCGTGGTCCGGGCAGCGCGGGGTGCCGACGCGGGCGTACAGCAGACGCAGGTAGTCGTAGATCTCGGTGATCGTGCCGACCGTCGAACGCGGGTTGTGCGAGGTCGACTTCTGCTCGATCGAGATCGCCGGGGACAGGCCCTCGATGTGGTCCAGGTCCGGCTTTTCCATCACGCTCAGGAACTGGCGTGCATAGGCCGACAGCGACTCGACGTAGCGGCGCTGGCCTTCTGCGTAGATGGTGTCGAACGCCAGCGAGGACTTGCCCGAACCGGACAGGCCGGTGATCACGATCAGCTTGTCGCGGGGCAGGTCGAGGTCGAGGTTCTTCAGGTTGTGCGTCCGCGCGCCGCGGATGCGGATGAAATCCATCGCCATGGGGGATCCGGTTGTGGGGGCGTTGGCTGGGTGCCGGGCCAGCAGGGAACGGCAATCGGTCAGCCTACCGAGGTGACCAGATGGGGGCAATGGGCGACAATGCCAGCCCGGTGTCTCACCTTGTGAGACAGGCCGACAGGCAGGGGTCAGATCCCTTTTCACGGCGTGAAAAGGGATCTGACCCCGTTACGGCCCGGTCACCGGGACCGTTCAGGGGTTGACTTGACCCGCGCCCGCTGATCTGCGTACAATTCCGCTCCTGTCCGCCCTCGATGGCGGCAGCTCAGACCACAATAACTACAGAGGAAGGCCTGGTCATGTACGCAGTACTGGTCACCGGCGGTAAGCAATACCGCGTGGCGCAGGGCGAAAAGCTCCGCATTGAAAAGCTCGAAGTCGAAGTCGGCAGCGAGATCAAGTTTGACAACATCCTGATGCTGGGTGACAGCGACGGCGTGAAGCTGGGCGATGCGCTGAAGGGCGCTGCCGTCACCGCCAAGGTCCTGTCCCAGGGTCGTGCTGACAAGGTCCGGATCATCAAGTTCCGTCGCCGCAAGCACCACATGAAGCGTCAGGGTCACCGTCAGTACTACACCGAAATCGAGATCACCGGCATCGCCGGCTAAGCATCAGGAGAAGCAGTCATGGCACATAAAAAGGGCGTAGGCTCCTCGCGCAACGGTCGCGACTCCAACCCGAAGTACCTGGGCGTCAAGATCTTCGGCGGCCAGGCCATCGAAGCCGGCAACATCATCGTGCGTCAGCGCGGCACCCAGTTCCACCCGGGTTCGGGCGTTGGCCTGGGCCGTGACCACACCCTGTTCGCCCTCGTGGACGGCAAGGTGGAGTTCTCGGTCAAGGGCGCCAAGAAGCGTCGCACCGTCAGCATCGTCTCGGCCGACGCCTGATTCAAGCATCGCCGGCACCCGTGCCCCGGCATGGGAGTGCTGCATGAAGAGCCCCGCTTCGGCGGGGCTTTTCGTTAGAGTGGAAGCAAGACCGGCCAGGCCGGGCTGCCGGCCATCGGCAGGCATAACATTCAAGGCGGCGGCCGGCAGGCCGCGCCCATCGCAGGCATCGAAACAATGAAACTGGTAGACGAAGCAGAAATCGAAGTGTTCGCCGGCAACGGCGGCAACGGCTGCATTGGCTTCCGTCGCGAGAAGTTCATTCCGCTCGGCGGCCCGGACGGCGGCGACGGCGGTGCGGGCGGCAGCGTGTACATTCGTGCCGACGAAAACCTGAACACCCTGGTCGACTTCCGCCATGACCGCATCTTCAAGGCGCAGCGTGGCGAGAACGGCATGGGCCGCCAGGCCTACGGCAAGGGCGGCGAGGACCTGACCATCACCGTGCCGGTCGGCACCGTGGTGATCAACGTTGCCACCGATGAAGTCATCGGCGACCTGACCCAGCACGGCGACCGCCTGCTGGTGGCCAAGGGCGGCCGCGGTGGCTTGGGCAACATGCACTTCAAGAGCTCGACCAACCGCTCGCCGCGCCAGGCGCTGCCGGGCGAGCCGGGCGAAGAGCGCACGCTGAAGCTGGAGCTGAAGCTGCTGGCCGATGTCGGCCTGCTGGGCTTCCCCAACGCCGGCAAGAGCACCCTGATCCGCGCCGTTTCGGCGGCGACGCCGAAGGTGGCCGATTACCCGTTCACCACGCTGTACCCGAACCTGGGTGTGGTGAAGGTGGAGAACTACCGCAGCTTCGTGATCGCCGATATTCCGGGCCTGATCGAAGGCGCGGCGGATGGCGCCGGCCTGGGTGCGCAGTTCCTGCGCCACCTGCAGCGTACCCGCCTGCTGCTGCACCTGGTGGACATCTCGCCGATGGAAGGTGGCGTGGAAGGGATTTCTCCGGTCGAGCAGGTGCGCGCCATCGAGCGCGAGCTGGAAAAGCACGATCCGGAACTGCTGCAGAAGCCGCGCTGGCTGGTGCTGAACAAGGCTGACCTGATGTTCGAAGACGAAGCGAAGGCTGCGGCCGAGCAGATCGTCGCCGAGCTGGGCTGGAAGGAGCCGTGGTTCCTGGTCTCCGCGCTGGGTCGCGAAGGTACTTTCCCGATCATGAGTCGGATCATGGCCTTCTTCGATCGTCAGAAGGAAGAAGAGCAGGAAGCCCGCGACGCGCAGTAGACTCGACTGCTGGTCGACTGGCGTTGAAAGAAACCCGGCTTCGGCCGGGTTTTTTGTGGCCTGCGCGATGGGGTTGGCTGGGGCGACGGGCTCCGGCCTGGGCGACGGGTTTCGGTTGGGGTAATGGGTCCCGCTGGGGCGACTGGCTCCGGCTGGGGCGACGGGTTTCGGTTGGGGCAATGGGTCCCGCTGGGGCAATGGCTCCGGCTGGGGCAATGGCTCCGGCTGGGTAGAGTCGACTGTTAGTTGTGATCTCTCTGTACGTTGTTCATCCGGGGCATCTTTGGAAAATGGTGGTTACCACACCGTTCCAGCCCCCAAAGAGCCCGGATGAACAATCATAAAAATGCCCGTTTGACGACGTTTAGTCGAGCGCTTCTGGTCCACCGTATCCTCCACGAGGGCTTACGCCCGGAAGAAGCAGCTCAAGCGTGTGGCGTAAGTGTGCGTACGGCCTACAAGTGGCTGGCCCGATTCCGCCAGTTCGGGGCACCGGGGCTGGAAAACCGCAGCTCACGGCCTCACCAGACGCCGCATGCCACACCTGCTCCGGTAGTCGAGCAGATCAAGGAGCATCGCCGTAAGCGGCAGACCTACCTGACCATCTCCAAGGCGCTGGGGGTCGGCCACAGTACGATTTCAAGGCTGATGCGCGCCCACGGCCTCAATCGGCTGTGTCGGCTTGATCCGCCCAAGGAGGTCATCCGATACGAATACGATCAGCCCGGAGGGCTGCTGCACCTGGACATCAAGAAGCTGGGCAACTTCCAGCGGCCAGGGCACAGAACCGATGCCAAACGCCGGGGAAATACCGCTGGCGGTGGCTGGGGCTACGTCCACGTGGCCATTGACGATCACTCCCGGGTCGCCTTCAGCAGCGTCCACCCCAACGAACAGGGCGAAACCGCCTGCCAGGCGTTGCTGGGCGCTCTGGAGTACTACGCCAGCCTGGGAATCACCTTCAAGCGGATCCTGACCGACAACGGTGCCTGCTATCGCTCCACCGCCTTTGCCAAGCTGCTCAAATCCCTTGGGATCAAGCACATCAGAACCAAGCCCTACACGCCGCGGACCAATGGCAAAGCCGAGCGCTTCATCCAGACCAGCCTGCGCGAGTGGGCTTACGCCTGCGAGTACGCATCCTCGGACCAGCGCAATTCCGTGTTGAGCCAATGGCTGCACCACTACAACTGGCACCGTCCCCATATGGCGATCGGCGGCCAGCCACCTATCTCCAGAGTGCCGCTGAACAACGTAGTGGGTTTACACAGTTAGTCGACTGCTCTTCGCGCTACCCGTAAAGCCCGCGCTGCGCGCGTTAGTCGACTAACAGTCGACTCTACCCCGTCGAAGCAGCCAGCCGACGCAGCCAGCCGACGCAGCCAGCCGACGCAGCCAGCCGACGCAGCCAGCCGACGCAGCCAGCCGACGCAGCCAGCCGACGCAGCCAGCCGACGCAGCCAGCCGACGCAGCCAGCCGACGCAGCCAGCCGACGCAGCCAGCCGACGCAGCCAGCCGACGCAGCCAGCCGACGCAGCCAATCGACGCAGCCAATCGACGCAGCCAATCGACGCAGCCGGCCGATGCCGCCGGACCTGCGGCAATCCCCGGATCGAAGGCAACAAAAAACCCGGCCGAGGCCGGGCTTTTGTCTGCAGCCCGACCCCGAAGGGCAGGGCGGCAACGCCGGATCAGGCGGCCTTGAGGGCCTTGATGCGGTCGTTCAGGCGGCTCTTATGGCGAGCAGCCTTGTTCTTGTGGATCAGGCCACGCGCGCTGAAGCGATCCAGGATCGGCTGGGCAACGGCGAAGGCGGCTTCGGCGCCGGCGGCATCGTTGGCGTCCAGCGCCTTGATCACTTTCTTGACAGCGGTGCGCAGCATCGAGCGCTGAGCCACGTTGCGCGCGTTGCGCACGACGGTCTGCTTGGCGCGCTTCTTGGCGGACTTGATATTGGCCACGGTGGTGGTTTCCTGAAAAAATCGGTGTTATGGGAACAGCAAGCTAGCTAGTATGATGGCGTAAGAAATGCACGTCAAGTCGATTGTCAAGAGGGACGCTGAGTGAGTTCACCCAAGTTGTTGCGGGGCCTGCTGTCGTTCAGCAGCATGACCATGGTCTCGCGCGTTCTCGGACTTGTCCGGGACTTCGTGGTGACCACCACGTTCGGCACCAACGCCATCACTGATGCTTTCTGGGTCGCCTTCAGGGTACCCAATTTCCTGCGGCGTTTGTTCGCCGAAGGCTCTTTCGCCACTGCTTTCGTGCCCGTGTTCACGGAAGTGAAGGAAACCCGCAGCCACGCCGAGCTGCGTGAACTGATGGCCCGCACCGCCGGCACCCTGGGTGGGGTGCTGATGCTGGTCACCGCGCTGGCGCTGATCTTCGCGCCGCAGCTGGCCTCGGTCTTTTCCAGCGGTGTTGATACCGACCCGGTGAAGCAGGGCCTGCTGGTCGATCTGTTCCGCCTCACCTTCCCGTTCCTCCTTTTCGTCTCGCTCACCGCGCTGGCCGGTGGCGCGCTGAACAGCTTCCAGCGCTTTGCCATGCCGGCGCTGACCCCGGTCATCCTCAACCTGTGCATGATCGCCGGCGCACTGTGGCTGGCACCGCGGCTGGGCGGCACCCCGGAAAAGCAGATCCTGGCGCTGGGCTGGGCGGTGCTGGCTGCCGGCATTCTGCAGTTGCTGTTCCAGCTGCCCTCGCTGAAGGGCATCAACCTGCTGACCCTGCCGCGCTGGGGCTGGAGCCATCCGGGCGTGCGCAAGGTGATGACGCTGATGGTGCCGACCCTGTTCGGTTCCTCGGTGGCGCAGATCAACCTGCTGCTGGATACGGTGATCGCGGCCAAGCTGACCGACGGCTCGCAGTCCTGGCTGTCGCTGGCCGACCGCTTCCTGGAACTGCCACTGGGCGTGTTCGGTGTGGCGCTGGGCACGGTGATCCTGCCGGCGCTGGCCCGTCACCACGTCAGCACCGACCGCGAGGGATTCTCGCGCTCGCTGGACTGGGGCCTGCGGATGACCCTGCTGATCTCGGTGCCGGCCATGCTCGGCCTGCTGCTGTTGGCCGAACCGCTGATCGCGACCATCTTCCAGCACGGCCAGTTCAGTGCCTTCGATACCCGCATGACCGCGCTGTCGGTGTACGGCCTGAGCTTCGGCCTGCCGGCGTTCGCCCTGCTGAAGGTGGTGTTGCCGGCGTTCTACGCGCGCCAGGACACCAAGACCCCGGTGCGCGCGGGTGTGGCCGCGCTGGTGGCCAACATGGTGTTCAACTTCGCCCTGCTGGCGGTGCTGTACCAGGTGATGGTGCCGGACGAGCTGAAAGCGCAGGGCGTGATGGCGGCCATCGGCAAGCAGCCGGGCCTGCACCTGGCACTGGGCATCGCCAGCGCGCTGTCCAGTTACCTGAACCTGGGCCTGCTCTGGTACTGGCTGGGCAAGACCGATGTCTACCAGCGCCGGCCGGGCTGGGGCGGCTATCTGCTGCGCCTGCTGTTGGCCTGCCTGGCCATGGTCGCCGCGCTGCTGGCCTTGCTGCACTGGCTGCCAGCGTTCTCGGCGATGGGTGTATGGGAGCGGATCGGCAGCCTGTCACTGCTGGTCGGCGGCGGCGGCACCACCTACGCGGTGGCCATGGTGGCGATGGGCTTCCGTCCGCGCGACCTGCGCGGGCATTGATCACCGCTTGTGGCGGCTATACTTCAGGGTTACACCATTGAAGCGGCGGCCCCGGTCGGGCCGGAACGAGAGTTGATGAGCAGGCTGTTCAGAAGCGTCGAGGGCGGGGAGTTGTTCCCCAACGGAAGCGTGGTCTGTATCGGTGCATTCGACGGCCTCCACCTGGGCCATCGTGCGCTGGTCCGCCACGCGGTTGCCCGTGCGCGCGCCTTGGGCGTGGCCGCGGTGGCGGTGGCCTTCGAGCCGCTGCCGCGTGAGTTCTTCGCCCAAGGCACACCGCCGCCGCGGCTGACCCTGGCGCGCAGCAAGGTCGAGATCCTGCGCGAACTCGGCGTCGATGCGGTCGGCCTGCTGCGCTTCGACGCGGCGATGGCAGCGATGCCGGCCGAGACCTTCGTGCGCCAGCTGCTGGTGCAGCGCCTGAACGCCCGCGAAGTCTGGATCGGCCCGGAGTTCTGCTTCGGCAACCGCCGCCGTGGCGACCTGGCCCTGCTGCAGGAGATGGGCGCCGAGCTCGGCTTCAGCGCCGGCGAGATCGAAGCGGTCGACCTGCATGGCGAACGTATTTCCAGCACCCGCATCCGCCAGCTGCTGCAGGAGGGCGACTTCGCCCGTGCCAACGACCTGCTGGGTCGTCCGTACGCGATCAGCGGCCGGGTGGTGCGCGGGCGCCAGCTCGGCCGTACGCTGGGCTTTCCCACCGCCAACCTGCGGTTCCCGAAGACCCCGGCGCTGTCGGGCATCTACGCGACCTGGGTGCACGGCGTGTTCGACCAGCCGTGGCCATCGGTCTCCAGCTTCGGCACGCGGCCGACGGTGGAGGGCGTGGAGCCGCTGCTGGAAGCCCACCTGTTCGATTTCCAGGGCGACCTGTACGGGCGCCACATCGACGTGGAATTCGTCGCCAAGCTGCGCGACGAAGAGAAATTCAATGATCTGGCGGCACTGACCGACCAGATGCACCGCGACGCCGAACAGGCGCGCGCCATCCTTTCCGAACATAGATTGCGAGCCACTGCGTGAGCCAGGACTACAAGACCACCCTGAACCTGCCAGCCACCGAATTCCCGATGCGCGGCGACCTGCCCAAGCGCGAGCCGGGCATTCTGGCGCAGTGGGAAGCGCAGGGGCTCTACCAGCAGCTGCGCGACAACGCCGCCGGCCGCCCGCTGTTCGTGCTGCATGACGGCCCGCCGTACGCCAACGGCCGCATCCACCTGGGCCACGCGGTCAACAAGATCCTGAAGGACATCATCGTCAAGTCGCGCTACCTGGCCGGCTTCGATGCGCCCTACGTGCCGGGCTGGGACTGCCATGGCCTGCCGATCGAGATCGCGGTCGAGAAGAAGTGGGGCAAGGTCGGCACCAAGCTCGACGCCGTTGAATTCCGCCAGAAGTGCCGTGAGTTCGCCGAAGAGCAGATCAACATCCAGCGCGTGGACTTCAAGCGCCTGGGCGTGACCGGTGACTGGGACAACCCGTACAAGACCCTGAGCTTCGACTTCGAAGCCAACGAAATCCGTGCGCTGGCCAAGGTCGTCGCCAATGGTCACCTGGTGCGCGGCGCCAAGCCGGTGTACTGGTGCTTCGACTGCGGTTCGGCGCTGGCCGAGGCGGAAATCGAGTACCAGGAAAAGGAATCGCCGGCGATCGACGTGGCCTACGCCGCGCGCGATGCGCAGGCCATCGGTCAGGCGTTCGGCGTGAGCGTGCCGGCCGACGTCGAAGTGGCCGTGCCGATCTGGACCACCACCCCGTGGACGCTGCCGGCCTCGCTGGCGGTGTCGCTGGGCGCGGAGATCAACTATGTGCTGGCCGAAGGCCCGGCGCACAACGGCAAGCGCCGTTGGCTGGTGCTGGCCGCCGCGCTGGCCGAGCGCGCACTGCAGCGCTACGGTGTCGAGAATGTGGTGCTGCACGGTGAAACCACCGGTGCGGCGCTGGAAAACCAGCTGCTGGCGCACCCGTTCTATCCGGGACGCGACATCCCGCTGCTCAATGGCGACCACGTCTCCGACGAGGACGGTACCGGTGCGGTGCACACCGCCCCCGGCCATGGCCAGGAAGACTTCGTGGTCAGCCAGAAGTACGGCCTGCTGGACAAGTACAACGCCGGCCAGGTGACCCCGATCGACGGCCGTGGCGTGTACCTGGAATCGACCCCGCCGGCCGGTGACGTGGTGCTGGCCGGCCAGCATCTGTGGAAGGCGCAGGAGGCCATCGTCGGCGTGCTGCGCGACAACGGTGCGCTGCTGGCCTTCCACCCGATCCGCCACAGCTACCCGCATTGCTGGCGCCACAAGACGCCGGTGGTGTTCCGCGCCACTCCGCAGTGGTTCATCTCGATGGACAAGGCCAACCTGCGCAGCGATGCGCTGGCCGCCATCGATACCGTGGGCTGGTTCCCGACCTGGGGCAAGGCGCGCATCCAGAGCATGGTTGACGGTCGCCCGGACTGGACCATCTCGCGCCAGCGCACCTGGGGCGTGCCGATCGCGCTGTTCACCCATCGCCAGACCGGCGAGATCCATCCGCGCTCGGTGGAGCTGATGCAGCAGGTCGCCGACCGCGTCGAAGCCGAGGGCATCGATGTCTGGTACTCGCTGGACGCCGCCGAACTGCTGGGCGCTGAAGCGGCCGACTACGAGAAGGTCACCGACATCCTCGACGTCTGGTTCGATTCGGGCGTGACCCATGAAGGCGTGCTCGCCGCGCGTGGCTTCGGCAAGCCGGCCGACCTGTACCTGGAAGGTTCGGACCAGCATCGCGGCTGGTTCCAGTCCTCGCTGCTGACCGGCGTGGCGATCGACAAGCGCGCGCCGTACAAGCAGTGCCTGACCCACGGCTTCACCGTGGACGAGCACGGCCGCAAGATGTCCAAGTCGCTGGGCAATGGCATCGAGCCGCAGGACATCATGAACAAGCTGGGCGCGGACATCCTGCGCCTGTGGATCGCCTCGGCCGACTACAGCAACGAGATGTCGCTGTCGCAGGAGATCCTGAAGCGCAACGCCGACGCCTACCGTCGCCTGCGCAACACCGCACGCTTCCTGCTCGGCAACCTGGACGGCTTCGATCCGGCCCAGCACCTGCAACCGCTCGACCAGATGGTCGCGCTGGACCGCTGGATCGTGCATCGCGCATGGGAGCTGCAGGAGAAGATCAAGGCAGCCTACGACGGCTACAACATGGCCGAGATCGTGCAGCTGCTGCTGAATTTCTGCAGCGTGGACCTGGGTTCGCTGTACCTGGACGTGACCAAGGACCGCCTGTACACGATGCCGACCGATTCGCACGGTCGCCGTTCGGCACAGAGTGCGATGTACCACATCGCCGAAGCGTTCACCCGCTGGGTGGCGCCGATCCTGACCTTCACCGCCGACGAGCTGTGGGGCTACCTGCCGGGCGAGCATGCCGGCCACGTGCTGTTCACCACCTGGTACGACGGCCTGGCGCCGCTGCCGGCGGATGCCCAGCTCAACGCCGCCGATTTCGACCAGCTGCTGGCCGTGCGCGAGCAGGTGGCCAAGGTGCTGGAGCCGATGCGTGCCAACGGTGCGATCGGTGCCGCGCTGGAAGCGGAAATCACCATCGCCGCCAGCGAAGAGCAGGCTGCGCGCTGGCAGCCGCTGGCCGATGAACTGCGCTTCCTGTTCATCAGCGGCGACGTGCAGGTGCGCCCCGCGACCACCGACGAGGTGTTCGTCAGCGCCCAGCCGACCACCAAGGCCAAGTGCGTGCGCTGCTGGCACCACCGTGCCGATGTCGGCAGCAACGCCGATCACCCGGAACTGTGCGGCCGCTGCGTGAGCAACATCACCGGCGCCGGTGAAGTGCGGAGCTGGTTCTGATGGCCGCGCCCCGTCCGCACCCGAACGCCCTGGTCTGGCTGCTGCTGTCGGCCGCCATCATCGGCCTGGACCAGTGGTCCAAGGCCTGGGTGCTGTCCAGCCTGCCGGAGTTCCAGCCGGTGGTGGTCATCGACGGCTTCTGGAACTGGTACCGCACTTACAACACCGGCGCGGCATTCAGTTTCCTGAGCGACGCCGGTGGCTGGCAGAAGTACTTCTTCACCGCGCTGGCCATCGCCATCAGCGGGCTGATGGCCTGGTGGCTGCGCGGCACTGCCCGTGGCAACTGGAAGGCCGCGGTGCCGTATGCGCTCATCATCGGCGGCGCCATCGGCAACGTGATCGACCGCCAGGTGCATGGTCACGTGGTCGATTTCATCCAGTGGTACGTGGGCAGCTACACCTGGCCCTCGTTCAACATCGCCGATTCGGCCATCGTGGTGGGTGCCATCGGCATCGCCCTGTTTGGCCTGTTCGACGGCAAGTCCGCCAAAAAGGCGGATAATGCCAATCCGAAACCGTAAGCCGGCCGCTGCCGGGAGATTGAACTGATGGATGTGCTGCTCGCCAACCCGCGTGGTTTCTGTGCCGGTGTCGATCGTGCGATCGAGATCGTCAAGCGCGCGATCGAAACGCTGGGCGCGCCCATCTATGTCCGCCATGAAGTGGTGCACAACCGCTTCGTGGTGGACGACCTGAAGCAGCGCGGCGCGATCTTCGTCGAGGAACTGGACGAAGTGCCGGACAACAACACGGTCATTTTCAGTGCGCATGGCGTGTCCCAGGCGGTGCGTCAGGAAGCCGAGCGCCGTGGTTTGAAGGTGTTCGACGCCACCTGCCCGCTGGTGACCAAGGTCCACTTCGAAGTCGCCCGCCACTGTCGTGCCGGCCGTGACGTGGTGCTGATCGGCCACGCCGGTCATCCGGAAGTGGAAGGCACCATGGGCCAGTGGAACCGCGAGGCCGGCACCGGCCAGATCTATCTGGTCGAGGATGTCGAGCAGGTTGCCACGCTGCACATCAACCAGCCGGAAAACTTCGCCTACACCACCCAGACCACGCTGTCGGTGGATGACACGCGCGGCATCATCGATGCGCTGCGTGAGCGTTTCCCGGCGATGCAGGGCCCGAAGAACGACGACATCTGCTACGCCACGCAGAACCGCCAGGACGCCGTGCGCGACCTGGCCAAGCGCTGCGACCTGGTCCTGGTGGTCGGTTCGCCGAACAGCTCCAACTCCAACCGATTGAGTGAGCTGGCCCGCCGCGAAGGCGTGGAGTCGTACCTGATCGACGGCGCGCATGAAATCGACCCGGCGTGGGTGGTGGGCAAGCAGCACATCGGCGTGACTGCCGGTGCCTCGGCGCCGCAGGTGCTGGTCGATGGCGTGCTGGCACGCCTGGCCGAGCTGGGCGCCACCGGCGTGGGCGAGCTGGACGGCGAACCGGAATCGATGGTGTTCGCGCTGCCGAAGGAACTGCGCCTGCGTCTGGTCGACTGACCGGGCCTGACTCTGGTGGGTGCGAACCTTGGTTCGCACTGCTTCTGGATGCATCCCATCCACGCATGGCGTGGATCTACCGCTCACGGCCTTGTTACCGGGTTTGCCGCTTCTGGTGGGGTTCGCGCGCCCCATGACCTTTGGCCATGGGGCAGGGCACGTTACAGGCCTAGCATCGGAAGATTCTCCGTTGTTGGAACCTGCCCGATGAAGACCCGAGCCTTGGCGATGTCGTTGCTGTTCGCGCTGGCGGCCACGCCTGCACTGGCGCAGACCTCGCCACCGGCGAACGCGGTGGCCCCCGGCCTGCTGCGCATCGATGTCGACGCGCGCGATCTGGCCCGGCGCATCTTCAAGGTGACCGCTACGGTGCCGGCCAAGCCCGGCCCGATGACCCTGCTGTACCCGCAGTGGATTCCTGGCAACCATTCACCCACCGGCCCGATCGACAAGCTGGCCGGCCTGCGCGTGACCGCCAACGGCAAGCCGCTGGCCTGGCAGCGTGACCAGTTCAACGTCTATGCGTTCAAGGTGGACGTGCCCGAGGGCGTGAGCGAGATCGTCGCCCACTTCGACTTCCTGTCCTCGCAGGGCGGCAGCCAGGGCCGGGTGGTGATGACCCCGGAAATGCTCAACCTGCAGTGGAACGCCAATTCGCTGTATCCGGCCGGCGTCGATGCGCGCAACCTGCAGGCGCAGGCCAGCGTGACCCTGCCCAAGGGCTGGTCGTTCGCAACCGCGCTGGAAACCGCGCGGCGCGACGGTGACACCGTGGTGTTCAAGCCGATCTCGTATGACCATCTGGTCGATTCGCCGTTGTTCGCCGGCGAGCACTACCAGCGCATCGATCTCGATCCGGGCGCGAAGGTGTCGGTGCACCTCAACGTGTTCGCCGACGAGGCCAAGTCGTTGAAGCCGACCGACGCGCAGATCACCCTGCACCGCGCGCTGGTGCAGCAGGCCGACAAGCTCTACGGTGCGCGCCACTACAACCACTATGAGTTCCTGCTGGCGTTGACCGACCGTCTCGGCGGCATCGGCCTGGAGCATCACCGCTCCAGCGAGAACAGTGCCGACCCGGGTTACTTCACCGAGTGGGACAGCAACGCGTGGATGCGCGATCTGCTGCCGCACGAGTACACCCATTCCTGGAACGGCAAGTACCGCCGCGGCGCCGACCTGGCCACGGCCAATTTCAACGTGCCGATGGGCGACAGCCTGCTGTGGGTGTACGAGGGCCAGACCCAGTTCTGGGGCCAGGTACTGGCGGCGCGCTCCGGACTGTGGTCGGTCGCGCAGGCGCGTGACATGCTGGCCAATGTGGCCGCGACCTATGATCGCGGCCGCCCGGGCCTCGCCTGGCGCCCGCTGCAGGACACCACCAACGACCCGACCATCGCCCAGCGCCGCACCCTGCCGTACCGCAACTACCAGATGAGCGAAGACTACTACTCCGGCGGCCAGATGCTGTGGCTGGAGGTGGAAGGCAAGCTGCGCGAGCTGAGCGGCAACCGCCGCAGCCTGGATGACTTCGCGCGTGCATTCTTCGGCGTCGGCAATGGCGACTGGGACGTCAATCCGTACACCTTCGACGATGTGGTCGCGACCTTGAACGGCATCGCGCCGTACGACTGGGCGAGCTTCCTGCGCGGCCGCCTGGATGGCCACGGTCCGTTGACCGGAGGCCTGGAGCTGGCCGGCTGGAAGCTGGTCTACCGCGATACCCCGAACGATGCCTACAAGGCGCAGGAAAAGCGCGCCAAGGGTGCGCTGCTGGCCTATTCGCTGGGCGCGACCGTGCTCGACAGCGGCACGGTCGGTGATGTGATCTGGGACAGCCCGGCGTTCAACGCTGGGCTCGCGCCGGGCATGAAGGTGATCGCGGTGGGCGGCCGCGAATACAGCAGCCAGCGGCTGAAGGACGCGGTGGCCGGCGCGGCGAAGGACAAGGCGCCGATCGTGCTGCTGGTGAAGCAGTTCGACCGCATTGAAACGATGAACATCGACTACCACGGTGGCCTGCAGTACCCGGTGCTGGAGCGTATCGCCGGCAAGCCTGACCGCCTCGCAGAATTGTGGAAGGCCCGATGAAGCCGCGCGCCCGCGATGGCGTGATCCTGCTGATGGCGATCCTGGCCATCGTCGGCGCGTTCCTGCACGGTGACGGGCGCTGGCTGCATTGGCTGGCCAAGCCGACCACCACGCTGCTGATCGCTGCCATCGTCTGGCGCGTGCATGATCCCGCGCAGCCGTTCTATCGACGCGCGGTGCTGGCCGGCATGCTGCTGTCGTGCGTGGGTGACATCGCTTTGATGCTGCCGATGGATGCGTTCGTGCCGGGCCTGGTCGCGTTCCTGTTGGCCCACGTCTGCTACATCGTCGCCTTCCGCGAGGGCCTGCGCGCCGGTCGTGGCCTGGTTGGCGCCGGCGTGCTGCTGGGTGCCTTCGCCGTGCTCAACGTGCTTGGCCTGTGGCCGCACCTGCCGGCGCCAATGCGCATTCCGGTGCTGGCCTACGTGGTGGTGCTGGCGTCGATGGCGGTGCTGGCACTTGCACGCGCATGGGCGCGTCCTCAGGCGGCCGCGCCGGAACCGTGCAGTGCACGCTGGGCGGCAACCGGTGCCGTGCTGTTCGTGGCCAGCGATTCATTGCTGGCCTGGGACCGCTTTGCTGGCGGCCTGCCGCTGGCCAGCCTGCTGGTGTTGTCCACCTACTACGCCGCGCAGTACGCCATCGCCCGCTCCGTAAAATAGAAAAAGGGGACGGAGGTAATTAAGTCGCCATCGGCATCAAGGCACATACGACTTAATCCCCTCCGTCCGTTTTCCTGACGCTGCGCGCGACGCCCTGTGCATCGAACTGCAGGCGCGCCGATTCGCGGTCGCCGTCAACCTCGTCCGGCAGCCATGCCAGCTTGCCGGCCTTGCGCACGATCACGTAGACGTGGCCGACCTCTGAAGCAGGATTCTGAAGTGCGTTGCGCTGCTCCTGCAGTGCCCGCGCCACACGTGGCACGGCATCGAAATCGATGTTGGCCAGCAGCGTGCTGCTGCGTTGCAGGCTGATGGTGGGTGCGAACTGCTGCGGGTTCACCGGATTGCCCTTGCGCCACTGGCCACGTTCGAAGTGGTAGCTGTCGACGTGGCCCGGCTGTTGCGGGTCGACCAGATCGAGGTTGATGCGGCCATCGTCATAGAAGTGGATGCTGTGGAACACCGTCAACCGCTGTCCGGCCAGCGCTGGCAGCTGCTCCAGTGCCTGGCGGGCAGCCAGCAGGTAGTCCGCATCGAACAGGCGATTGTTGCGCTCGGGCGCCGCAGCGGTACTCGCGGCGGGGAAGGGCGCCGGAGATGGCACAAGCGATGCCCGTTGTTCGCGCGGCGACTGTGACGAGACGGAGGGTGGCAACCGGTCCGGCTGTACCGAATGCCCCAGCGTTTCACTGATGGTCTGCACTGCGCCGCCGGCAACGGCCGCGCCCGCCAGAACCAGCAGCAGTACCAGGAACACGGTGCGGGTGGAGGGCGGCTGTTTCATATTCCCTCCAGGCGCACGTTGCTGCGGTCATCCGGGTCGTACAGCAGGGTCACGTGTTCGCGCGGGATGTTGGCCAGGTCGATCAGCGGAATGAAGCGACGCACGCTCACCTGCTGTACGCGGCCGTCACGATCGGTGTACTCCAGCTGGAACTCCACCTGCGGCTGCTCGTTGAGGTAGGTGCCGGTCTGACGCACCTTCAGTACCCTGGCCTCCACGCCGATGCCGCGGTACTTCAACGCGTCGCCGCGCGCATCAGCCTGCAGCAGGCGGCCAAGCAGGCGCAGTCCCAGCGCATAGCCGCACAACACCAGCGGGCACACCAGCAGTGGATGGCCGAACGACAGGAAGGTCCAGCCTAGGCCCTCGCTCTGCAGCCGGTAGGCAAACACATAGGCACTGGCCACCGCCACGATGCCGATCGCTCCGCCGACACCACGACGCCAGAGGCTGGCGACATCCAGTTCGGGCTGCGCCCCCTCCAGCACCACGTTGGGGAACGCGCCCGGTTCGCGGCTCAGGCGAACCTCGATGCGCTGGCCGGCAACGAAACGCTGCAGTCGCGGCTTGCTGTCCACCACCAGCATCTGTTCGTTGATGGGCGTGCCGGACAGGTTCTGGAAGCCCAGCTGCAGCTTCCACTGCGCGAAGCCGCGCACGTGCACGCCGGTCTGCTCGGCCTGTTCGATCAGCGCATCACGCGGTTCGCCATCGGCGAGGATCGAGCGAACGCGATGCAGGGCGCGCGGTGGGCCGAGCAGCAGGAAATGCAGGAACGCGAACAGCAGAGAGAGCCATGCAGCCAGCGACAGCACAAGCAGCAGCAGGGACAGCCACGGCGCGCTGCGATCAGCCAGCGCCACCGGCCAGGAGGTGCCGAAATAGAGGATGCAGGGGAAGGGCAACGCGAAGAACAGCAGGAACGCGCCCCAGAACCAGAGATAGGCTTTCATGGGGGGAGGTGGCAGGCCGGTGGAACAGGGCGCGTAGCGTACTACGCTCAGCGGAACTGCAGGGTAAGCAGGTAGTAACGACCCAGTGGATCGTCCAGTCCCGGCATCTGCCCGCCATTGCCGTCCAGGTAGTTCACCGGCTGCGCATCAAGCACGTTGTGCACGTCCAGCGCCGCGATGACGCGCGGGCCCAGGCGGCGCGCCAGGTGCAGGTTCCAGCGCAGCTGGCGCGGGTTCATGCAGTGGTTCTGTTCGATCTGCCGCTGCGGGCACTCGGCGCCGGGCAGCCATGCACGGGTGCGGCCCACCTGGTTGCCGCGCAGGGCGATGTCCCAGTTGCTGTTCTGCCATTGCACGTTCAGGACCGCCGCCATTTCGGGCGTGACATGTCCGCGCAGGTCGATCGCCGGTTCGTGGTCGCGACGGCGGCGCAGCTCCTGCTGCTTCAGCGCGTCCAGCGAGAACATCCACTGGCCGTTGCTGCCGGTGTCGATCCGGTATTCGCCACGCAGGACCCAGTTGCGGGAGGTGGTACGGCCGATATTGTCGAACGACAGCCGCAGGCTGCTCAGGTTGCCATCCTCATCCAGCTGCCAGGTATCACGGTTCCACACGGCATCGGCTGGCTGCAGCGCGAGGATCTCATTGCGCAGTTCGACGATGTTGTGGGTCAGCGAAAGCGAGAACGCATCGCTGGGTGACCAGGTCGCCGCCAGCGAATGGCTGCGTGAGCTCTCGGCCTTGAGCGTGGTGTTCTCCGCCACATCCGCAGTGACCACACAGCGGCCGTCGGGCTCGCTCTGTGCACAGGGCGGCAGTGCGCTTGAGGCGGGCAGGGTAAGGGTGCCGAACTGTCCTGGTGGACGGCGCTGTTCGAACAGGCTGGGCGCGCGATAGCCGCGGCCGCTGGCCAGCAGGAACGACCAGTGCGGTGTTGGTGTCCAGCGCAGGCCGGCACGGGGCGAGAATGCCGTGTAGTCGCCGTCGTAGTCCCAGCGCGCGGCCACGTCCATGCGCAGTTCCGATGTGAGCGGCAGGCCCAGTTCCGCATACGCGCCGCCACTCTGCCGCGACAGGCGCCGCTGCTGCTGCGGCAGCCCCAGTGCCAGATCGCCCTGGCTCAGCAGGGTGTCCGGGTGGGACGTCCAGCGTTCATGGCGCAGGTCGATACCGGTGGCCAGCTGCGCATTGCCGCCCCGCATCGGCATCAATGCGCGCTGTATGCCCCACCAGCCCTGCCACTGCTCGGTAAGTCCACGGTTGCGGATCGATGGGAACAGCGACGTGGCTTCATCGGCGGGCAATGCATCGAAGCCTGGCAGGAACCTGAGTGACTGCGCAGCCTCGATGAAGGGCTTGGCGCGCACGGTGCCCGGCGTGGACAGAGTGACGTCGCTGCGCTGCGCGCTGATGCCGGCGTCCCAGCTGTGGCTGCCCTGGTCCCGGCCGATGCCCAGGGTGAGGTCGGCGTCGGTGGCACGTACCTGGGGACGCACATTGCCGGCTTCGCGCAGGACGCTGTTGAAGGTGTAGCCGTACAGGCCGAGGGCGACGGCGGTCGGGCCCAGATCGAAGCGCTGCCGGTTGTGGCTGGCGCGGGCTTCGGCATAGACGTAGCGCCCCTGGCCACGCTCATGCCGGTAGCGCACGTAGGCCGACGCGGTATCGGAGGCCGGTTGAAGCGAACGAGGGCGCGAGCTGTCGAACCAGCAGGCGCCATCGCGTCGTTTCAATGGTCCGTCGCAGCGCGTAGCGGGCCAGTAGTCGCCATCGCGGAAGGCACCGATCAGGTATTGCGACGTCTCTGCGTGCCAGTCACGCTGGTCCCCCGCCAGGTGATCGACGCGATGCAGGTCGATGCCTGCGAACCAGCGGTCGCCGTTCCCGCGCAGGCCTCCGGTGGCGGCCTGCACGCGGTACTGGCCAGCGTCGCCACGGCTGCTCAGGCCGGTCTGCAGCGTCGCCTCCGGGCCGTCGGCCTGGTCGCGCAGGATGATGTTGACCACGCCGGACATGGCATCGGCGCCGTAGATGGCCGAAGCACCGCCGCGCACCAGTTCGATGCGTTCGACAAAGCTGAGTGGAATGCCGCCCAGATCGGTGAGCCCGCCCTGCTCCAGCGACACCATCGGGTAGCGGGGCAGGCGCCGGCCATTGACCAGGAACAGGGTGGCGCGTGGTCCCATGCCATCCAGGCTGGTGGTGGCGGCAGCACCGACAGGCAGGTACTGCGAATCGCCACTGCGGGCGCTGCTCATGGCTGGCAGCCCGTTCATGCCGGGCAGGTGCCGCAGCAGGTCGAACAGGCTGCCGTAGCCGCTGCGCAGGATGTCTGCGCGATCGATCGTGGTCACCGGCAGGGTGGTCTGCACGGAGGTGCGCGGCAATCGGCTGCCGGTGACATGGATCGGCGCCAGTTCCACCTGGGGTGGCGACTGCGGGGGCATGTGCGGGCGCGGCGCGACCGTTGCAGGAGCCGGCGGCGCGGCGGCGGGCGCGACGCGGATGCGGCGGACCACGAAGCCTCCGGACGGTGTTCGAAGGATGGTCACCGGCATGCCGGCGACCAGCTGTTTCAGGGCCGATGCTGGATCGGCCTGGCCATGGGTGCCATTGGCATGGAGCCCCGCCAGTTCCCGGGCATCGAACACCAGAGCGATGCCGCTTTGCCGTGCCCATTGCTGCAATGCCGAAGGCAACGGGCCAGCGTTGATGCGGTAGTCGTGGGTGGCGGCCTGATCGCCTGCGAGGGCGGCAGGCGGCGCGGCGACCAGCAGCGCCAGGCACAGCAGGGGGCGGAGCAGCCCCCACTGCAGCGCGCCTGGTCCTGCCATCACCGCAGGCCTCCTCAGTACGTGCGGCGCAGTTCCAGCGCGCCATCCGGGCGCGTCTGGCCAGCAATGGACCAGCCAAGTTCCAGCGCGGACAGCAACTCCTGTGCGTCACCTGCGCGGAACGTGCCGCTGACCGCTAGATCACTGATCTCCGGGTCAGCGATCACCAGCGGTGCATGACCATAGCGGTTCATGCGTTCGACCACGATCGACAGCGGGGTGGCATCGAAGACCAGCTGCCCGTGCAGCCAGCCTTCGGCGGCTGCCGTGGAGGACAGCGCTGGACCGGGCTGGATGCGCCCGGAGGGCAGTACCTGCAGTTGCTGGCCAGGGGCCAGCGTGTGCTGGGCGGCGCCGTTGCTGACTTCCACCGCGCCCTCCAGCAGCGCGACCTCGACCAGGCCATCGTGCAGGCGCTCAACCTGGAAGGTCGTGCCGATATCGCGGATCGTGCTGGTGCCGGCGCGCAGCTGCAATGCCTTGCTTGATGGCGCGACCTGCAGCTGCAGGCGGCCGCGTTCGAGGTCCAGCTCGCGGTGGCGCCAGCCGAAGCGGGCATGCAGCGTCGTGCCGGCATCGAGCATGGCCACGCTGCCATCGGGCAGGGTCAGCCGCTGTGCCTGATGCGTGTCATTGGCAAAGCGTTGCGGGGCAGGGTTGCCATCCACCGCTACCATCCAGCCCACGCCGATGGCCAGGCAGATACCTGCGGCTGCGGCCGCAGCAGGCAGCCAGCGGCGCCGGGCAGGCCGTGCCGCGCGCGCCGCAGCCGTCCGCAGCCACGGGTCCGCAGCCAGGCCCTGGCCCTGCTGGAAAAGGTCTTCGGCCTGCACCCAGGCTTTGACATGGGCAGGGTCTTCAGCAAGCCAGTCTTCGAACGACTCGCGTTCGGCCGCGGTGCAGTCCGGAGCTTCCAGACGCGCCACCCAGGTGCTGGCGCGTGCGAACAGCGAGGCGTCTTCCCTATGCCGGTGGCTGCTCATTCGGTATCCCTGTCGTTGTGCAGCGGATCCGGTCCCAACTCCTGGCGCAGGCCCTGCAGGGCGCGGGCGATATGTTTTTCCACGGTCTTGGCTGTAATTCCACAGTGCCGCGCGATCTGTGTATAGCTCATGCCGGTGATCCGGTTGAGCAGGTACACCTCGCGCGCGCGCTCGGGCAGTTTGAAAAGGGCCTGCCGCAGCAGGGACAACATCTGCCCGGACTCTGCCTGGCGCAAGGGGTCCGGCGACAGGCTGGTGGGCTCGTCGTGACCATCATGCTCGGCCAGTGACAGGTGCGGTCGCGACTGCGGCGATCGGCCGCGATCGGCCAGGCGATTGCGCGCGATACGATACAGCAGCAGGCGCAGTTCGTCGGTGCCGTGCGCGCGATAACGGATCAGCCGCTCCATGCAGTCCTGCGCGATGTCCTCCGCATCCTCCGGCCCGACGCCCCGTGTGCGCAGGAACGCGCACAGTGGCGCGCGTTCCTCGCGTACGAACGCGATGAAGGCGTCCGCAGGCGCGTGTGGCTCCGGCGCGTGGTGGATCAGGGGGGACGGGACGGACAGGGCTGGCCTCGGCTGACGTTGGCGGATGCGCCTTCGAGTTTTACGCGACGATGATCGGATGGGGAAGAGTGTGTGGTGCTCCTCTCTCATTGTGAATGCATTCATTTTTCCTGGCCTGGCGGGCTGGGGGAGATTCCGGCGCTTTGCCGTTTGACTCCTTACCCGCGTGTTGCGGGTGGAGAGAGAGAACGTATGAAGCATTCGAAGTTGAGCCTGGCCCTGGCCGGGCTGATCGCCGTTGGCGCCATCGCGGCGGCTGATGACGTCATGGCAATGAGTTATCACGTGCAGGGGGATCGCATCTTCCTGAGCGGCGGGGTGACCTACGCCGATGTGGTGTCGTTGCCCGCGTTGCTGGCCAAGGCACAGGCCGAGGGCCGGCCGATCCGCGAAGTGGTGCTGCGCACCTCCAACGGTGGCGCGCTGATCGCCGGCGAGTGGCTGCAGGGCGTGATCCGCACGTCCGGCCTGAACACCATCGTGTCCGGCCACTGCATTTCGTCCTGCTCGATCATGCAGTCCGGTGGCGTCGAGCGCTATCTGGCCGGTGACCTGCCGATCGTCGATTCGGTACAGATCCACGCGGCCAGCAACAGCGGCAAAGTGATCTACACGCCGTCGCCGCGGATGACCCAGATCTACACCGGCAACTACGGCGGCGGCATCGATGCCGGGCTGCTGCACAAGGCCATGTATGAAGTCGTGCAGCCCAACGGCCTGCTGGTGTTCCGCGATCCGGCGCGCACCACGGGTGCCTCGGTCACTTTCGATCCTGATGGCAGCGGCAGCAAGCTGGAGTCGTTCCCGGGGCAGGACATCTACAACAACAGGATCATCACCGCGAAGGGCTACCGCGATCCGGGCGATACATTGAATGTCGCCGCCAACGTGAGCGGCGACATCAACCCGGGCTACCTGCGCACCGGTCGCCAGCTGCAGACCTTCGTCGATGATGATTTCGCGCGCTGGAACACCAACTGGCAGTCCAGCTACATCAACCTGGCGCAGAGCATCTACAACGCGTCCAGCAATGGTCCGCAGGGCATCGGCGCGAACTCGGTACAGGACTACCAGAACGATCCCACATACAAGGCCCTGCTGCTGTCCAAGCTGCGCCTGGGCGACCTGGATGCGTCCACGCTGGACAACTCCATGGGCGTGATCCGCGTGACCAGCGGCGCGACATGGCGGACCTCCGCGACCACCGGTGCCGACTTCATGCTGGTCGACAACGGCACCATCGCGCTGGAAGGCGGCGCCCTGCGCGCTTCGGAGGTGCGGGTAATGGGCGCAGGCATGCTGGTCGGCAATGGTGACGTGGCCGGCACCGCTATGGATCTCAGTGCGCTGGCCAGCGGTAGCCGCCCGTCCTGGCGCGAGGACGGCTTCAACCGCCTGCGCGTGTACGGGACCCTGATGCCGCGCGGCGGCGATCTGGTCACCCATGGCTACGTCAACATCATGCCGGGCGGGAAGGTGTTGTTCGATGTGACCGAGAACGGCGGGACGGGCAGTGGCCGCTTGCGCGTAGGCAGTTTCTTCGACAGCAAGCAGACCGACGGCGCGCTGGTGATCTCCAAAGGGGCCTTCCTCGAACTGAACGTGGCGCAGGGTTACTACGGTCAGGACTTCCGCCGTGACCTGGTGCAGGGCCCGATCTACCAGGGCGGCTTCGAAGAGGTCGTGCGTCTGGGGGACACCGGCTACAGCGCCAGCATCACCGGCGGCGAAGTGTTCCGCCCACGCCACAACTCGCTGCTGAGCTTCAACGTGAAACAGACCGCGGATGGCCTGTGGTTGACCGCCAACCCGGGCTTCGACCAGCTGGGGCTGTTTGCCAATGGTGCTTCGGGCGATGCCCTTGGCCGTGCGCTGGCGACCGCTTCCGATCGCAGGGATGGTGGCCTGAAGTCGCTGCTCGGCGCGCTGCAGTTCGCCGACCGTGATGTGATCGCACAGCAGGCCGGTGCCCTGCGCGGTGACGCGCACGCGAGCCTGCGCCTGGCCGACAACGCATTGGTGGGCAGCGTTGGCAACGTGGTGCAGCAGCACCAGGCCGCGATGCGCAGTGGCGGTGATGCCGACGGCCTGGCCTCGCAGGCCGCGCAATCGGTGTCTGCGCAGCCGGGCATGCGCCACGGCAGCCTGTTCAACCAGCTGGCCATGCATCTGGTCGAGCCGGCGGCGGGTGGCGGTGAAGGCAGTGGCTCTGGTCGCAACCATGGCCTGTGGGCGCGAGGTTTCGCCAGCCACGGCCGCATCGATGCCGACGGTGGCGTGGCCGGCTTGAGCCATAACATCGGCGGCGTCGTCGTCGGTGCCGATACCCGCGTTGCCGATGACCGCGTCACCCTGGGCGTCAGCGTGGCAGCGGCAGATATGTCGACCAAGGGCCGCGACGGCTCCGACTTCAGCGGTGACGTGCGCGCGCTGGACGTGGGCGGCTACCTGGACGCGACCTATTCGCGCGGCTATCTGTCGGCGGCGGTGCGCTACACCGACCTGCGTCACGACACCCGCCGCAGCGTCAGTGGGATCGATGGCCTGCAGCAGCCGCTGCGCGCCAAGTACAGCAACGATGCGATCTCCGCGCGGGTGGAACACGCGTTCTCGTTCACCACCGGCAAGGGCCTGGTGATCCAGCCGTTGTTGCCGGTGGTGGACTACGCGCGTACCTCGGCCACGCGCTTCAATGAAGGGCAGGGCGCGGGTGCTCTGGTCGGTCGCAGCGGCAGCCTGGAGAGCATCCGTGTGGGTGCCGGCCTGCAGCTGTTCAGGACCTTCGAGGGCAACAACGGCGAGCGCATCACCCCGCGTGCGCGCGTGGTCTGGCAGAAGGAACTGGGCGACTCGCAGGCGCGCTACAGCACCGGCTTCGCCGCAGCACCGGATTTGGTGTTCGGTGCCAGCAGCCAGGCCGTGGGCGAGCAGGTGCTGACCTGGAACGTCGGCGTGACCAGTCGCGCCAGCGAGCGCCTGTCGATCATGGCCGACTACGTGGGTGAGCGCCGCGACGGGCAGATCCAGAACGGCGTGATGCTGGGCCTGGGCTACCGGTTCTAAGTAAGTGGCAGGGGGTACCGGCGATGCCTGCATCGCCGGTGCCATCCCCATGCGTGCGTGGCTGCGGTATGGTCGGCAGGGCATTCCATCCCAGGTCCTTCCATGCAGATCGCCGTCTTCAGCGCCCGTCCTTATGACCGCCGCTTCATGGACGAAGCCAACCAGCGTGTTGCGGACGGGCAAGGGTACACGTTCATCTACTTCGATGCCGCGCTGGATGTGCATACCGCAGCACTGGCACAGGACTGTGCGGCCGTCTGCGTGTTCGTCAACGATCGCCTGGATGCAGCGGTGCTGCACGCCCTTCATGCGATGGGCGTGCGGGCCGTGCTGCTGCGCTGTGCTGGGTTCAACAACGTGGATCTCGCCGCCGCGAAAGCACTGGACCTGTTCGTCGCCCGGGTGCCAGCGTATTCGCCCGAGGCCGTGGCCGAGCATGCACTGGCGCTGGTGATGACCCTCAACCGCCAGACCCATCGCGCCTACAATCGCGTGCGCGAAGGCAACTTCATGCTCGATGGGCTGCTCGGGCGCACCCTGCATGGACGCACCGTCGGCATTGTCGGTACTGGCAAGATCGGGCTGGCCACCGCGCGCATCTTCAAGGGCATGGGCTGCACCGTGTTGGGGCATGACCCGTATCCGTCGGCCGCCTTCGCGGCTGTCGGCGAGATGGTGGCGCTGGAAGAGCTGCTGGCGCGCGCTGACATCGTCTCGCTGCACTGCCCGCTGACGCCCGATACCCAGCACCTGATCAATGACGGGTCACTGGCGCGGATGAAGCCGGGCGCGATGCTGGTCAATACCTCCCGCGGCGCATTGGTGGACACCCATGCGGTGATCCGCGCGCTGAAGTCGCGCCGGCTCGGCCACCTGGCCATCGACGTGTACGAACAGGAAAGCGCGTTGTTCTTCCAGGACCTGTCCGGCGAGATCATCGACGACGAGGCCTTCCAGCGCCTGATGACCTTCCCCAACGTGCTGGTGACCGGCCACCAGGGCTTCTTCACCGTGGAGGCGCTGCAGGAGATCTCGGCAATCACGCTGGGCAACCTGGCCGATTTCGCCGCCGGGCGGCCCTGCGCCAACCGGGTCGAGGCGTGCTGAGCCGGGTGGATTGACCGCCGGGGCGCCCAACCCGTAAAATCGCGGGCTCCGCCGGAATAGCTCAGTTGGTAGAGCGGCGCATTCGTAATGCGTAGGTCGCAGGTTCGACTCCTGTTTCCGGCACCAGTTGTAGAAAAGCCCCGGCCTTGGCCGGGGCTTTTTGTTTGGGCGTTCGACCCGGATGGGGTTGGGTGGGGCTGGCCCGGCCCGGGTTTCGAAGAATTATCGGATTAATCTGATTCACATTCAGGCCGGAGCCTGCTATCAAGAAGGCGGGTGTGGAGGGGAATTCGCACCGGCTCCAACGTCTGCACTGTCGTCTCTGGTCAAAGGTCAGGGAAGGGGACGGCTTGTGCCTGAAATTGAGGCTCCAGGTCGCCAACGGACGGAGGACTCTTCAATCGTTGCGCGGCTCCCGTTCCGGGGGCGTAGGTAGGGAGGGAGAAGCATGCAGGGAAGACGAGTGCCTGGGGCTGCCAGCACGTCCGAGTACCGTAGAAGCAGGGCCTTCAAATTGCGCGTCCGGAGTTGGATTCTCCTTGTCTCAGGTACCTGCGCCCTGGCCGCTTTTCATGCGCAAGGGCAGGAGGTTCCCAGTTATGCCGAGTCGATCAAGGTTGGAAGTACGGTTGCCCCTCTGGACCAGAATGCCTTCGGCGAGCGCTTGGACAAATACAAGGGCGATCTGTCCTTTCATCAGACCGATCTGGTTCTAAGAGGCACGGGACCGGACATCGTCGTTGGCAGAAGCTACGAACTGGGGCGCTATCGAAAAGGCGATGGCCCCTTGGGCTTTGCGGATTGGTCCCCGTCCATCCCCCACATGCTCACCAGGGGAAGCGCAGAAAAACCCTGGCGCGTGGTCCAGCAGGACGCGTTGAAGCGTTGCACGTTCTTCTCCGCCAGTGGGCCGGTCATTCCCATCCCTGTGAGGGAGTGGTGGGAGGGCTACGAACTCGTTGACGAGCTGGGGCGAGTGCAGGTACCGATGCGCCGGGATGCCAATAATGCGGTGGCGCCATCAGACAATCCGGCTGGCTATCCCATTGTGACCCAGGCGGGCTGGCAGGCGAGTTGCCTGCCGCAGACATCCAATGGGCAGGAGGGTGAGGGTTTCAGCTTCCTGTCTCCAGCGGGGAACCGCTACCGGTTGGATCGTCTGCTGGTCTCCCGCCGATCGCAGGTCCACATCCTCGAGAGGGATCCGGTGCCACCTGTTCGCGCGCGGGTCAGCACCCTCGCCATGGTCGCCAGTCGAATCGAAGATCGCTTCGGGAATTTTGTCGACTACAACTATGACGGCGACAGGTTGATCTCCATAAGCGGCAGCGATGGCCGTCTGGTCACATTCGAATGGAACGACGATGTCATCACTGCGATGAATGCCAATGGTCGCGTGTGGACCTACGGCTATGCCGTCGAGGGGACATCTGCCATCTCCCAGTTCAAGACCCTCAAGTCGGTGACCCAGCCGGATGGAAGCCGTTACAGCTTCGATCTGGGCTCGTTCTATTCCCTGGTTGCGCCGCCGCCGCCCACGGAATGCGCGCCTCCTGATACTTCAGCCATCAATCGGCCCGTACAGGCCTCGATGGCCGGACCCTCGGGTCTGTCTGCAACGTATCAGCTGAATGTCGCCCGACGTGGGCGGTCCAACGTGCCCTACGAATGTGTTCCCGCAAACGCGATGAGCGACGAACACGTGGTGACTCCTTCCGCCTATGACGTGTATGCGCTGAGTTCAAGAACGTACTCCGGTCCGGGTGTGAACCAGACGTGGCAGTACTCGTATGGAGCTCCCAACGCCAGCTGGACTCATCAGTGTGTTGGGGGCTGTATCCGAACTGTGCAGACCACCGAAACGCTGCCGGGCGGCCGCTGGGTGCGCAGCACCTTCAGCAATGAATGGGGCACGTACGAGGGAAAGCTGATGGTGGTCGAGGACGGAGGCTCTGGGGCCGTACTTCCGACCAGAACAACTCGGTACCATTACGCTCCGCCCAGCGGGAATGCCTATCCTGCGGTGCTGGGTGCTGTGCCTGCCAGTTCACCGTGGGCGTCGAACTTCGCTCCGCTTAGCAGCCTTACACCAGTTCACCAGGTAGACATCGAGCTGGATGGTGATTGGTACCGTTCCACTTTCGGGGGCTACAACGCATTTGCGCAGCCGTCGTCCCGGTCCGATCTGGATTCCACAGGCGGTGGTCGCACTCTGGATTTCGCGCCCGTGAACAACGTGAAGCATTGGGTGCTGGATCTGCCCGGAACAACATCTCTGGCCGGGAGTGCGGTCGCTTCCGAGCAGGTGACCTACGACGACAGGGCCCGTCCCGTATCGGTAAGCATCTTTGGTCGCATCGACCGGACCGCAGAGTACTGGCCTGACGGCAATCTGCGCAGTGTCGTGGATGGAAGGGGCAATGCGACACTTCTCTCGGAATGGTACCGGGGGACGCCGCGCCAAACCGTCTTCGCCGACGGTACCTCCCAGCGTGTCGACGTCGATGCTAATGGCTGGATCACCTCCGTGGTCGATGAGGCTGGCAACAAGACCTGCTACGCATTTGATCGCATGGGCCGGATAAGTGGCATCACTTTTCCGGCTGCCACGCCGGGGGTTTGCGACGGCAGCATCAGTAATCCGGTGGCAGTGGTATTCGGACCCGTTGGCAGTGCAGAGCATGGCCTTGCCGCAGGGCACTGGCGAAGGGCCGAGACACGGGGCAATGCGGTCAATGAACAGTTCTTTGACGCGCTATGGCAGCCGGTGTTTTCCACCCGGCGTGACAATGGACGTGCCGATTCCACTGTCTGGATTCGGCGCAGCTATGACGAAGCGGGAAGAACTACGTTCGAGTCCTATCCCACACGAACAGCGGACGGCGCGACGTCTGGTGTATGGACCGAGTACGACGCTCTGGGGCGAGTGAGTTCGACATCCCAAGACGGTGAAGTTGGATTGCTGACCACAGTCACGACCTATCAGGCCGGCAACTCGGCGCTGACCCGGCTCCCGGAAGGACAGGTCACAGCCTATCGATTCGATGGCTACGGTGCTCCGGTGAAAGAGCTTCCTTCCGTCATTGACCGTCCCGAATCGGCCAGGACGTCCCTCCAGCGCGACGCGTGGGGCAAGCCTTTGATTATTGAAAGGAGCAAGCGATGAGCCGTACTTGGCCGATTCGACAATCGTGCTTCTCCTGGCACCGGGGGCTGCGTGCTGCGGTACTCGTGATATCGCTTTTGTTGTTCGGATCAGCATTCGCTGCACCGCCACGATGTGAGGATGGGAGCCGACCGCATCCAACCAAGGGGTGCCCAGAAGACTACGAACCCCTGCCAGGTTCGCTTCAAAGGCAGTCGACCTACATCTCGATGTCGGTGCCCACGCAGATGGTGGTCGGGCAGCCTTATGCAGTCAGTGTCACCTACAAGAACATTGGCAAGGCCACATGGACGAATGAACAGAATTTCAGGCTCGGTTCCTGGTACCCCCCTGACAATCTGACCTGGGGTATTTCCCGGGTCAATCTGCCGGCGGCAGTGGCACCCAATGAAACGGTGACTATCCCCTTTTCCGTGCGAGCGCCTGCACAGCCCGGTCAATACGGGTTCCAGTGGAGGATGGTGCAAGACGGGGTGGAATGGTTTGGCGGTGAAACGCCTGCACCGTTTGTAAATGTCGTTGCGTCCAATGTCACAGGCTACATCGATGGAATCTCCGGGATCTATCTGACCGGTTGGGCGTGTTCGACGGGAATCGAATCTCCAATTGACGTACATCTCTACGTAGGTGGCGCTGCTGGGCAGGGCATCGGTGTCTCCTCGACCCGAGCAGATCTGCCCGCTGGTGCCGGGGTAGCATCCGCTTGCGGGACGCATGGTGACGCACACGGTTTCCGCATTCCCATTGATGGCGGGCTGATCGCAGCGCATCAGGGAAAGTCGATCCACGTGCACGGCATTTCGCCCGTTGGAGCGGCCAACAACGCGATAGGGCAGTCAGGCGTATTCGTAGTCCCGGCCAACCAGCAGCCCGTCGTAACGTTGGTATCTCCGGAGCATGGCGCCGTGTACTCGGAAGGCACGGTCATTCGTCTCTCTGCAACGGCCAGCGATGCGGATGACGGCGTTGCATCGGTGAGTTTCGTCGTGGATGGCGCCACGGTCGGCGTGACGTCCCCGCCCAATCACTTCGTTGACTGGGTGGCATCACCGGGTAGCCATACAGTGCAGGCATCTGCGCGAGATACGCGTGGAGCGGTGGCGTTGAGCGACTCCAGGACCGTACATGCATCAAAGGTCTCAGGTGCAATCACGGGTCTGCGGGACGGCAATATCGTCGGCTGGGCCTGCTCGACGCATGTGCCCGGGCCGATCAACGTGCGTGTGTTCATTGGAGGGCCTGAGGGCGCAGGACTGTCTTCTGGAGAGTATCTGGCCGACCGGGCAAGTCCGGCTGAAAGGGCGGCCCAGTGCGCAACGGGGAGCGCGCATGACTTCCTGATCACTCCTTCGGCTGACGTGCTTCAGGCTGGCTTGGGAAAGACCATTCACGCCTATGGAGTTTCCGCGCTGACCGGACAGCCGGTTGCGCTCGAAGGCTCGGGGCGTCACGCGCTCTCAGCGAACCAGGTCCCCGTTGTCCGCATTACCGCTCCGCAAGCGACGACTGCGCTGACCGCGCCTGCGACGACGCTCTTTACCGTTTCGGCGAGTGATGCCGATGGTGTTGTCAGTGATGTCAGGCTTTACCGGGATGGAGCCCTCGTCGCGGAATTGTCCTCGGCTCCCTATCAGGTGCAGCTGACGGGGCTGGGCGAAGGACCGCACACGCTGCGTGCCGTTGCACGCGACTCCAGGGGAGCATCGGGTAGCGACGAGATCACGATCAGCGTGAGTGCGCCGCAGTCACCCGCCAGTGCGGTCCGGCGATACGTGTATGACGCCCAGCAGCGACTGTGCAAGGTGATCGAGCCGGAAACCGGTGCGACCGTGATGGAGTATGACGGAGCTGGCAATCTGACCTGGTCTGCCGCGGGCCTGGCACTGCCGGATGCCGGGCGCTGTGACCGCGAATCGGCCTGGTCTTCTGGACGTCGTGTCGATCGCGTCTATGATGTGCGAAACCGCCTTGTGGAACTGCGCTTTCCAGATGGCAGGGGCAATCAGCGCTGGGAGTACACGCCTGACGGGCTTCCCTCGAAGGTGATCACCAGCAACGATGGGCCGAACGCCGCGGTCGTCAACAGCTATCGATACTCACCAAGCCGGCAGCTTGTATGGGAAGAGTCGACCCTCGATGGCGGCAGCCCGCTTTCAATAGGCTATGGCCACGATAGAAATGGGAACCTGTCCAGCGAGACGCGACCAGGAGGGCTGATACTGAGCTATGAGCCCGACGCCCTTGGCCAGGCCAGACGAATCTGTGACAGTGCTGGAGCGCTCTATGCCGAGAACATCGCCTGGCATCCCAATGGCGCGCTCGCTGGCATGCGCTATGGCAATGGCATCGAGCATCAGGGCATGCTCAATGCGCGGATGCTTCCGTCGCAATTAAAGGACGGCACCGCCAGCGAGCTTCTATATCAGTACGGTGCCAATGGTGATGTTTCGGCAATCACCGATCGGCAGCAGGGGGCTGCGCATGACATCCGCATGGGTTATGACGGGCAGGGCAGGCTGACGCTTGCGCAGTCGGCATCCTTCGGGGGCGATGGCGCATTCCGCTACACCTATGACGCGCAGGACAATCTACTGAGCGTGCAACTGGCAGGCGTACGCAGCCAGCAGTTCTGGTACGACGCGCGCAACCAGCTGACCAATGTCCGCGATGATGCCGGCGCGACAGTAACCGGATTGGCCTGGGATGTTCAAGGCAATCTCTCGCTGCGCAACGGGCGGAAGTACGACTTCGACTTTGGCAACAGGCTGCGCGAAGTGAAGGAGGCGGAGCGTTATGCCTACGATGCCTATGGGCGGCGTGCGGTGGCGTACGATGCTCAGGGGCAACGCCTTCGCGCGATGTATTCGTTGGCCGGGAAGGTGGTGCATGAGGAGCGACGAGGGAAGGGCGCTTCGGAGAACATCCATGTAGGTGGTCGACTGCTGGCGACCCGCAGCCCGACAGGGGTTACCTGGATGCATGTGGACGCGCTGGGCAGCCCGGTTGCGGTCACGGATGCCACAGGCAGCGTTGTCGAGCGACGCCGGTTTGAGCCGTACGGTGCCGAGTTGGGTGGGCTGGTCAAAGACGGGCTTGGGTACACCGGGCATGTGAGTGATTCGGCCACAGGGCTGAGTTACATGCAGCAGCGGTACATGGATCCGCAGCTGGGTGTGTTCCTGTCGGTGGATCCGGTGACGGCGTATGAGCAGCCTGTGGGGCAGTTCAATCGCTATCGGTATGCGAATGGAAATCCATACAAGTTCACCGATCCCGACGGCAGACAGGCAGTCCCTGACCAACCGCTTGTCTTCTACCAAACAACTACGCGTACGACGACCGGCAGTGGGGCGGTCGATGTCGTGAGGACGAATGTTTCCAATTATGGAATTGTCCATGGAACACGGACTGAAGTTCGTGGAACCGTCACTCTTCTGCCTCAGAATTCACTGGGTGGTGCGCCAGCCAATCCAGGATCTGAAGTGACGACCAAATTACTCAACTTCAGTGATAAATACGGCAAGAATGTCGAAGTGACCAGTGGTCAAAGAACGGTGGAGCAGAATCGAACGGTGGGTGGCGCGAGTCGGAGCCAGCACCTACAGGACAACGCGGCAGACATACGGATCAATGGGAGCACAGCAAAGCAGACCGCTGATGCGGCCCATGGTTCCGGCGAATTCAACCGGGTCAATCAATATACTGATGGCCGTGGTGTACATGTAGATCTTAAGCAGGATGGAACGCAGGGACGCTTCACTGACTGGAAACCCAAAAAATGAAGATCATCTCCGGCGGAGCTTGGCTCATGATGCTAGTGGCATGCAGCCCTGCTCCCTCCGACGTAATGGATGTCACGAAGCATACGCCCACTGAAGCCCCCTCCGTGGTGGCAGGCATTGATGCCAGTAGCGGCTCTCTTGCGGGCCTGCGTATTGGGATGACCAAGGGCCAGCTTTTCGCAGCCGGGAATTCCATCATTGAGCGATCGGTTATGCAGGAAGGGGACGAATATATAGTCATGGACGTTTCGTTACCCGGCGGTTTGGCTGTCGAATGCTGGTTCGATCAAGGCCGGATAGAAAGGCTGCGGACTATCTCCAAAGGATTGGTGGATGAGAAGGGAATTGGTGTTGGCTCCACACTGGCGGCACTGAAAGCTGCCTATCCGGACGGTCGTCTTGTCACGGGAAATGAAGATGGCAGACGCTATGCCAACTTCGTCAACCGTTCCAGAGTGGTCTTCGAAATGGACATGGCTGGGCTTCCGCAAGAGTGTTTCAACGACGAAAGCGCGGAATGTGAGGTGCACCAGGACTTGCGTGTGCACGGCGTTGTCGTGCATTCCGGTCCAAGCACTTAGGGCCAGCCTTCTAAGCAAGTATGGTGACCGGATTGGCCTGGGATGTTCAAGGCAATCTCTCGCTGCGAAACGGGCGAAAGTACGACTTCGACTTTGGCAACAGGCTGCGCGAAGTGAAGGAGGCGGAGCGTTATGCCTACGATGCCTATGGGCGGCGTGCGGCGGCGTACGATGCTCAGGGGCAACGCCTTCGCGCGATGTATTCGTTGGCCGGGAAGGTGGTGCATGAGGAGCGACGAGGGAAGGGCGCTTCGGAGTACATCTATGTAGGTGGTCGACTGCTGGCAACCCGCAGCCCGACAGGGGTTACCTGGATGCATGTGGATGCGCTGGGCAGCCCGGTTGCGGTCACGGACGGCACAGGAGGTGTTGTCGAGCGACGCCGGTTTGAGCCGTACGGTGCCGAGTTGGGTGGGCTGGTCAAAGACGGGCTTGGGTACACCGGGCATGTGAGTGATTCGGCCACAGGGCTGAGTTACATGCAGCAGCGGTACATGGATCCGCAGCTGGGTGTGTTCCTGTCGGTGGATCCGGTGACGGCGTATGAGCAGCCGGTTGGAATGTTCAATCGGTACCGATATGTAAAGGGAAATCCATACAAGTTCACGGATCCGGATGGTCGGAGCGCCTTACTGGCTGCGCCGCTGGTGATTGTTCCAATCGTTATTGGCGTGACCTACTATGCAACCACGACAGCCGAGCAGCGTACGGATATCGGCAACAAGCTGGGCGGGGCAGTAAAGGGCCTGCTTCAGAAGTCTGAGGAATCATCGAGACTACCCGCACTGCAAGATGATGGGTCAATTGCCAGAGATAAACAGTCTCCGAAAGCCGAATCGGACGCCGGAGAGCAGAGGGCAACTGGCACGATCTATGTCGATTCAAAGGGAAACGCGATCCCGACACCGCCGGGTGGCAAAATTGAAGGATCACCCGATGGTCGATTTGTTCAGGCAAAAGGACCGGATGGTCAACCCACCGGGATTCGAATAGATGGCGGGCACAAGCCATCAACTCATCCCGATCCCCGGGCCCAGCAACCGCATGGCCATGTTCCCGGTATTACTAATGCCGACGGAACCCCATGGCTTCCTATCAATCAATGATTTGGAGGGGCGTAAATCATGGAAACTGAAGCTGCGATTATTGAAATGACGAAGCTTGTGAGAGATTTTGCGTTGGGCTCTGTTGATGCCCAAATCTTCATTGATAAATACTCGAATTTCTACTACTACGAAGCGCTGGACGGACATGAATCTTCAAGTGTGCTGCACCCCGAGAGCATGATGAAGCTCGGGCCTGCTATCGAGCTGCATCGCCGCGTTCAAGAAGATGTGGTGAACAAGATCTCGTTCGATGCGGGGCTTTCAGCTGAAGAAATGAGGATGGCTGGGCGATTGTCCCCGGCAGAAGCTCGGGAGCACGCTCTGCGGGTATGTGCAGATGTTGGGATTGAAGTCGTTCTGTCGACGATTAATTCCGCATGAAACCTGTCTGGCGACAGGTCGTTAATGTCAGTGCGCGATGCACCTGAGTTTGGCATACAGGGGCTTAATCAGATCAGGAAGCAAGGGGCTCTGATGCGCTGGCCTCCAAAGATCTCGAAACAAGGGCTAACGGAATGCGGGTGGGGAAGTTGGAGGATGGGGGTCAGGTTGTTGATAGAAACTACTTGAAAGAGCGGCGGCCTACGCTGGAGATCCAACATCAGGATGGTCGCCCAGCTGAGAGATTTAGATATGGGAGGGGCTGTGATTGGACGGAATTCAGGAAATTTTGAAGAGTGGCGGCCTGGCGAAATGGACGGGGATCACTCGTGGGACGTGGGGGAGGTTGGATGTTCGATCGACGGATCTCTGGCTGTAGATTTATTCGAGAATGCGCGAAAGAAGGCGTGGGTTCTGATGTTCACAACGCCGTTGACCGTTCGAATTACTCAGGAGGGAAGCCTTCACGAATACTGGGAGTCAGGCGTAGTGGTGGTCAGGCATAACCTGGTTCGTGCAACCAGCTCATCGCTGCTGACGTGGTTGGAGAGCTCGAGTGGCGGCGTTCACTCTTCAGGTCATGTGGCTCATTACGCTGTCTTCTCCGATGATGTCTGTGTTGAAATACTCTCACGTGCCGTTCCTTCTCTGACGCCAACATAGACTTGGCTGAGGATGATCCTTATCCAAACACCCCCTCGCATCCTGTCCTAAGTTGGCCCTGTCGCTACTTAAGGACAGGTTGTCTGACGTCATCCAATAGCGCGCTCGCTGGCATGCGCTATGGCAATGGCATCGAGCATCAGGGCATGCTCAATGCGCGGATGCTTCCGTCGCAATTAAAGGACGGCACCGCCAGCGAGCTTCTATATCAGTACGGTGCCAATGGTGATGTTTCGGCAATCACCGATCGGCAGCAGGGAGCTGCGCATGACATCCGCATGGGTTATGAAGGGCAGGGCAGGCTGACGCTTGCCCAGTCGGCATCCTTCGGGGGCGATGACGCATTCCGCTACACCTATGACGCGCAGGACAATCTACTGAGCGTGAAACTGGCAGGCGTACGCAGCCAGCAGTTCTGGTACGACGCGCGCAACCAGCTGACCAATGTCCGCGATGATGCCGGCGCGACGGTGACCGGATTGACCTGGGATGTTCAAGGCAATCTCTCGCTGCGCAACGGGCGGAAGTACGACTTCGACTTTGGCAACAGGCTGCGCGAAGTGCAGGAAGCGGAGCGCTATGCCTGCGATGCCTATGGGCGGCGTGCGGTGGCGTACGATGCTCAGGGGCAACGCCTTCGCGCGATGTATTCGTTGGCCGGGAAGGTGGTGCATGAGGAACGACGAGGGAAGGGCGCTTCGGAGTACATCCATGTAGGTGGTCGACTGCTGGCGACCCGCAGCCCGACAGGGGTTACCTGGATGCATGTGGATGCGCTAGGCAGCCCGGTTGCGGTCACGGACGGCACAGGAAGTGTTGTCGAGCGACGCCGGTTTGAGCCGTACGGTGCCGAGTTGGGTGGGCTGGTCAAAGACGGGCTTGGGTACACCGGGCATGTGAGTGATTCGGCCACAGGGCTGAGTTACATGCAGCGGCGGTACATGGATCCGCAGTTGGGTGTGTTCCTGTTGGTGGATCCGGTGACGGCGTATGAGCAGCCGGTTGGGCAGTTCAATCGTTATCGGTATGCAGCAGGAAATCCCTACAGATACATTGATCCGGATGGGAGGGCTGAAAGCCCTGCCTGGATGCGCTATACGATCCCTGGCCAAGCTACTTGGGACGCGGCCGTCACATCCGCAGAGCAAGGCAACTATGGCCTGGCAGCAGCAGGTGGGGTGGTTGCCATTGCGGAAGGCGTAATGGGGATTGTTACACTGGGCCAGTCCCAGCGGGTCACCGTCTCAGGCCAGCTAGTCTCCAAAGAGATTGCAGCGTTGAGCGCGGCTAGATCGGCATCGGCAGAAGCTCAAGCAAGCAAGGCGGCAGGAGGAGGCGTGACGGGTCTTGTGACAGAATCCGGTGAAGTTTTTGTTGGGGCAAGTTCTCGCGCCGGTGGCCCTGGCGGTGCGTCGAATGCCGCGATCCAGAAATCACTGGATGGGGTCGCCGGCAGAGCCAGATCTCCATTCCACGGCTGCTGTGGAGAAATCGATGCGATGAGCAAAGCCTTAAACTCAGGCGCCAATTGGAGGGGGGGGGCACGATGGCGACAGTTCGAGCAGTGGGTTCGAAGGCCGGACAAGTCATGGAGCTCTGTACCAGCTGTGCCACTGTGGCGAAGGATCAAGGCGTTCGTGCCATTCTGCCGGTTAATACACCTCCATTATAGGATGTTGCCATGAATATCGAGAATGTCTCTTCTGGGCGCATGCGCCATCTGATCGATGGTCTTGATGAGGTGCTTGATGTCGCTGGACTGGAGCGAAGTAATGCTGCGAGGGCGAAACTTGCGATTGCATTGTGCGATCATCTTGGTGAACGCCTTGGCGAGGATGGGTTGGCTGCAGTGAATGCGGCTAGAGGGTTTTGGTTGAGAGGTGAGTTCGTTGAATATAATAGATGGTTCGATTTATTCTCTCTGAGGATGAATGATCAGCACATGTTGCAATCAATCGATCGGCTGGTTTGGAGTTCGTTAGCCCAGTCAGGTGGGCTTGATTCATATGCGGGGGAGTGTCTTGTCCTTGAGGCTTTCGATGCTGGCTTGGGGGTGGATGACATTTCTGCGGCGATAGCCGAAGTCGTGCCTGGTTTTTCGGCTGGTTGAGGATTTTGTTCTGCTTCCATGTTTTGAGATGCGTAGTTCGCAGGTACGAATCATGGACCAGGCAAGAGTTGCGTGAACGGTTCCGAGCTGGGTGGGCTGGTCAAGGATGGGGGGTGTACGCGGGCATGTGAGCGATTCGGCCACAGGTCCGAGTTACATGAAGCAGCGCCACTGCGATCCACAGATTGGGTTGTTCTTGTCTGGGGGTCCAGTAACGGCGCGCAGTAATTTAGTTAATCAATTCCACCGCTAGGGATCAGTCCGATTACTGACAAGGGGTGGGGCTCAGTCAGTGGGGGTGACAAGGCTGGGGCGGGGCCGGAGATAGCAACTGTGCTTCCCTCAGTGAAGCTATTGCGGAGTTTCAACCTTCTAGCCAAGGAAGGTATCATGTCAATGAATTTCAGTCGCTCTCAGCTGTGGCATGCTTTTAAACATGCTGGCGACTTTGGTGTGGTTGGAAATGCCAACAGTAAGACATTATCGAAATTCGGCTCAGCCATCGAGCGCCATGTAGCAGGCGATTCAACAGTCGCCATCCAGGGGGGCATGTCGCGGCAAGGATGTAACGCATTTTGTCGATCCCAGGGCAGGGTTGAACGTGATGAAGGGTTCTTCTGGGAGCTTTCTCTTGGGCTGGAAAATGAGTGGCCAGCAGCTGAGATATGTGCTTGACACTGGTTCGCTTGGAGGAAGGGAGTGATGCGCAGAACAGACGAGTACCTATCACTGATCACTTCGTACATTGATGGCAAGGTTGATGCCAGGAGCTTTAGTGGGGTGTATCTTGAGAAGTTTAAGAGTGAGAGATCGGAGCTTCCCGGCGATGCCTTTGAGATCCTTGATCGGCTGTTCGGAGATGTGGATTCATACACCGATGACGAAGATCTGTTGGCGTCGACGCCATCCTTTTATCTCAGCGCCGAACAGTTGAAAGAGCGGGCGGCGATGGCGGCAGCTGAGCTTGCCAACGGTGTTTGAAAATTCAGTTGATGGGTCGATGAGTTCATGCGGGCAGGCGGCTAGATCGGCATCGGCAGAAGCTCAAGCAAGCAAGGCGGCAGGAGGAGGCGTGACGGGTCTTGTGACAGAATCCGGGGAAAGTTTTGTTGGGGCAAGTTTGCGCGCCGGTGGCCCTCGTGCTGCGTCGAATACCACGATCCAGAATTCACTGGATGGGGTTAGAAGGGCGCTTCGGAGTACATCCATGTAGGTGGTCGACTGCTGGCGACCCGCAGCCCGACAGGGGTTACCTGGATGCATGTGGACGCGCTGGGCAGCCCGGTTGCGGTCACGGACAACACAGGCAGCGTTGTCGAGCGACGCCGGTTTGAACCGTATGGTGCTGAGTTGGGTGGGCAGGTCAAGGACGGGCCTGGATACACCGGGCATGTGAGTGATTCGGCCACAGGGCTGAGTTACATGCAGCAGCGGTACATGGATCCGCAGTTGGGTGTGTTCCTGTCGGTGGATCCGGTGACGGCGTATGAACAGCCTGTTGGGCAGTTCAATCGGTATAGGTATGCGAACGGGAATCCTTACAGGTTCACGGATCCGGATGGACGCATTGTCGAGACCGTATGGGACGTTGCGAACATTGCGATGGGCGCGACCAGTGCCTACTCGAACTTTAGCCAAGGTAATGTGGGGGCAGGTATTGTCGACTCAATCGGCGTGGCGATTGATGCGACGGCAGCTGCAGTGCCCTTTGTTCCCGGAGGCGCGGGTACGGCAATCAAGGCAGCCAGGGGACTTGAGAAGGCTGTTGACGGTGCGCGCACAGCTGAAAAGCTCGGTGACGCGGGCAAGATGGTTGGAGATCTTCCAAAGCCACCCACGGGCCCGGGGGCAGTTCCAGTAGCACAACGAGACCCGCAGCGGTTGTTCACTGATTCCGCACGAGAATCCAAGCGAGCTGAACAAGGTGGAAAGTGCGCGACGGGCTGCGGGACGTCAATTGATCGGAGTAATTCCGCCGGGCATCATATCGAGCGACACGCCGACGGTGGTCCTACAACTTCCTCCAATCATGCCGAGGTCTGTTTGGACTGCCACAAGCAATTGCACGGGAGAGATTAGCAATGAATGAGACGACCATAGCTAAAGATGGTGAGAACGAGACTGCGGTGCCGCAAGCTTGGCGGCCCACGCTCGCAGCCATCGTTGATGCTCTGATTCAAGGTGGCGAACCATCGCTACCGCAGGTAACCCTTCAGGCCCCAGATGTGTGGGCAAGCGCGCTAGAGAACATTCGCGCGTATGGCGCACACTTGAAAAGGCTGCCAGATGAGTCCTGGAACTCTTCTGTCTGCATCTGGTATGGAGATTTTTGGAATGTTCTGGTTGATCTTTACACAGAAGAAGAGGGGAGGAGTGATCTAGTGCTTCAGGCTCACGTGTACGAAGTTGGTGATGGGTATCGATACGAGGTGATTTTGGTATACGTGCCGTAGAACCTGAAGGTCTGTTCGAATTTCATCGGTTTTCAGATTAAGTGGTGACTTAATTGGCGGCTACATGGGGCGGGGCTGTGCACTGCGGACGATCCGCATCCAAACATGGCCTTGCATCCTGTCCTAAGTTGGCCTTATCGCCACTTACGGACGCTCCGCCCAATGTCATCCGCCCTCACCAAGCGCATCGTTCTCACAGCAGAACCCCGAGATCGCCCCTACGAGCTCAGGGACGCTCAGGTTCGCGGCCTGATTCTGCGAGTGCAACCCTCGGGCCACAAAGCTTGGATCGTCACCTGGGCGCACGGTAAGCGTCGTACCTTGGGGTCGGTCGAGCACCTTCTGGGGAGGAGTTGGACGCGCGGTCGGTGATGCTGCCTACAGCATTGGCCGGAATGCTGGCCCGAGCGTATACGGCACCGTAGATATGTCCCGAACGCGGGAGCTAAATGGCGGCCCGTTGTTTGGTGCGCCGGCGAGTCAAGTTGGGCAAGGTGGCTACAAATTCGGTTCCGCACTAATGGTTGCGGAGGGGATGCGGGGCGCTGGTCAGGCCGTCGGAGGGCTCGCAACGGCTGAAGCTCGATTGGCGAACAGTGCATTGGTAGTTCGAGGTGGCTCCGCTCAGGGAGCAAATTCAGCGGCCGGAATTGGGAAGGGTGCCGGCCAGCATCCAGCAGGGCCCTTCGGTTTCTCCGCAGAGAGTGCAAATGGATCGTCGTTCTGCCAGTTGTGCAGCAATGTAACTCACAATCAGGTCGGTGTTTCCACGGTTGGGCAGGTAAGGGCTGCGGGAGGTGATGTCATCTCGACAGGCGGGGTCTCGCCGACGCACGCAACAGTTGTGGGGCTTGAGCCGGAAGCAGCGAGCCGGTTGTTTTCCCCTGCAGTATCCAATCCGGTTCCAGCCGTTGAAAGGCTGCAGAGGCCATAGATGTCTGAGCTCAGAATATTTGTCGACTTCAACAATAGAGATTCTGATGGCTTCTTGAGGCTTAACCTCACGGGGACGCTGGAGGATCTGAGAAGAGAGCAACTGGTTCTCGAAGAGGGGATGCCCGCTACAGGATCAGACGGTGATCTCACTGCCAAGATCATCGTTGTTGCACCTGGAATTGAAGGCGTATGGCGGGGGAGGATCGTTGAAGGTCCTTGGGAGGAGGGTGCATAAACTGGTACCCGTTGTTGGTTAGGTTGGGAGACGCTCCTCGTCCGATCGGGGGAAGCAAGAGCCAAGCCCAAATGACAGGCCCGTTGGCTTCCGGATCCTACCCAAGGAGGGCTTTGGGGATGAACGGTGAAAGCTGCGCTTCTGGCCAGAATTGTGGATAGAATTTGGGCGAGCGTGGTTGAAGATGCTCTGTGACATTTGCGCCGGTATGGCCGACTGCTGCATGGCGTGTTTGGCCTTGGCGCGGGTTGACTGCTGTTGAGGTTCAGTTGGCGAGTCACCTTTGCGTAGGTCGCAGGTTCGACTCCTGTTTCCGGCACCAGTTATAATGAAAAGCCCCGGCCTTGGTCGGGGCTTTTTTGTACTCCGTTAGTGCCGGCCGCTGGCCGGCAACCCCAGGAGTGCCAGCCCATGGCTGGCAGGTCGCGATTTCCGAATCTCGGGGGTCAGCTCGCCCCTCCGGCTTCCCAGGCGCTTAGCTCCTCGCACAGTTCCTGACCTGGCAAACACAGCGGTCATTCCTGTGCTATGGGTACCCAGCCTTGCTTCAAGGCATTTTCAGGAATTGCAGGGATGCGCAGGTTCGGGCGAACTGCAGGCGGTGTGTCGACCCGCTTCAGCAGGATTGAAGATCGAGTTCGGAAGCTGGGGGCATTTGGCGCCTGGCTGTGCTGCGTGCTGCTCGTTGGCCTTGGCGTGTCGCCAGCCGCAATCGCCCAGACGACGGTCACTTACATCCACACGGATACCTTGGGCTCGGTTGTGGCCAAGAGCGATGCCAACGGCAAAGTGATCAAGCGCTATGACTACGAGCCTTATGGGGCCGTGGTGGGTGGTCAGGTCACGGATGGCCCGGGATATACCGGGCATGTGAGTGACTCGGCGACCGGACTGAGTTACATGCAGCAGCGGTACATGGATCCGCAGTTGGGTGTGTTCCTGTCAGTGGATCCGGTCACGGCGTATGACCAGCCGGTTGGGCAATTCAATCGCTATCGGTATGCGAACGGCAACCCGTACAAGTTCATTGATCCGGATGGGCGTCAGAGTCTGCCGCGTTCGGTTTTACGAGACCGACTGGACGAAGCCTGAAACTAGGCAGGCGTTCCGTGAAGCAGCCACTATGGTCGCGGACTTCGTCCCTGTAATCGGTGACGTCAAGGGCGCGATTACTGCAGTTCAGGATCCTTCTGCTGTCAACATAGCTGCCGCAGCCGTTGGCCTAGTCCCCATCGTGGGTGATGGCGCTGGCACGATGGCCCGAGGAGTAGCGTCGGAAGCAAGGGTTCTTGGAGCCATCGGTGAAGTCAAGAACACGGAGAAGGCGCTGACCTCGCACGGGGCGACAATTCCTGATTTCAAGGATTCTCGACAGGTTGGCGAAATTAAGGATACAAAACGACTGTCTGATTCGTCGCAACTCAGAGCGCAGCGGGAACATGCTCAGGCGACTGGGCGAGAGCATGTTGTCGTCACTGGCACAAATACTAAGGTAAGCTCTACGGTAGAGCGGCAGTCATCAATTGTTCGACGAGATGACTTAGGACCTAAAAGATGACGCCCAAAGAACAAGTCGAGAAAATGCTCGAAGACATTCTGAATTTCGCCAGAAAGATGCTTGTAGAGCATGGTGAGTTTCACCCATTTGGAGTTTGCCTTGCATCTACTGGAGATATGGTGCATGCGGGCGTCAAGATGAATGGTGGAGGCGCCGCAGGTCGGATGAGGCTGCTTCAGTTGGCGCTGCAGGAGCGGAAGGATTGTGCGATCGCATACGGCATAGCTTCCAATGTATGGTTGCCGCAGAATGATGAGTCTGGTCTCGATGCGGTTAAAGTGTTCTTGGAGCATCGGGATGGGTATTGCGCGGAAGTGTTCTGCCCGTATGACCTTTCCAAGAGTGATCCGCTGATAGTTTCGGAAATTTTTGCTCAAGAAGGCGATGCAGTCTTCTTCTCCAGCTCGCCCGCTGACGACGAGAGGTGTTGAGCTTGAACGCTGAATGTCTGGCGCCGCCGTTCGATAGACGGGTCGTTGTGGCGTAGGTCGCAGGTTCGACTCCTGTTTCCGGCACCAGTTTCATGAAAAGCCCCGCCCTTGGCCGGGGCTTTTTTGTGCTCTGGTAGTGCCGGCCGCTGGCCGGCAACCCCAGGAGTGCCGTGTGTCTGGCATTGCTCACAAGGCGGGTCCGGTTTCTCGCGTGCAGGGTTGCTTGCGCGAGGATCCGGGGACGTTGTTCATCCTCGAAACTACAGGTCGATTTCCCGAGTCCCTTCCTGTGCTATGAATGCAGCGCCTTGCTTCGAGGCTCTTTCAGGAATTGCAGGGATGCGCATGTTCGGGGGGACTGCAGGCGGTGTGTCCAACCGCCTCAGGAAATTCGAGGATCGAATTCGGAAGCTCGGCGCAATGGGCGCCTGGCTGTGCTGCGTGCTACTGATGGGCCTTGGCCTGTCACCAACCGCAATCGCCCAGACCACGGTGACGTACATCCACACTGATGCCCTGGGCTCGGTCGTGGCTGAGAGCGATGCCAACGGCAATGTGACCAAGCGCAACGACTACGAGCCCTATGGCGATTTGGTAGGTGGCCAGGTTGCGGATGAGCCGGGCTACACCGGTCATGTCAGCGACTCGGCTACTGGTCTGAGCTACATGCAGCAGCGCTACATGGATCCGCAGTTGGGGGTGTTCCTGTCGGGCAGTTCAACCGGTACCGGTATGCCAACGGGAATCCTTACTCGTTCACGGATCCGGATGGGCGAGTGGCCTACCAGGCCGGCAGTACCGTCTACATTCCCATCTACTATCAGGGCGTAGGAGCGACCCCCGACTTCATCGCTGGCCAATTGAAGGCGGCCGCCGGTTTGGTTACTGAAGACGGTACCCGGTTTGTCATCGTTCCGCTTCGCAACAGCATGTATCCCCCGGCAACATCATGGACGTATCGCCAGGACAGAATTCAAATACGATCCGTGGCGAAGGCATCGTGAGGGGATACAACGGATCGGTGGCCCATATCGACTCCACCCGCAGTGATGCCAAGGGGGGCGACCCTGCATGACTCTCTGCACTTTGTGCCGGGTTTGGGGGATGGCCGGAAGTCCGATGGCTACCTTGAGACCGCGGGCAAGGACGGGGGACGTGCATTCACTGGTTACAAGCCGGGATTCGGCAAGGACCAGATCATGGCCAATACCGGTGGCAACCTGCTGAAGTCGTTTGAAACAAGCTTCATGAACCACGCATACAACGGCAACGGTAGTGAGCAGCAGTTCAAGACGCTCGTTGAGGATGACAAGAAAAATGATTGCGCGGATTGCTTCTTCGGCCGTCGTTCTGATCGCCTTGCTCCCGGCTGCGGCATCCGCTGCGCCGCCGGCGTCTGTGCCGCAGGCCTGCGCGCCGACCTACTGTATCGAGGTTATCGCCACGATGCCTGACCGGCCGATGGCGATCCGGGTTGAATCGATGGTTCCCGCAGACGCTTCGACGACAACGGTGGACATGGGGCGTGGATTTTCAATTGCCTTCCATTCCCGGTATGTTGAATGGAAAGCCGGGCGAATGGGCCTTCCGCCCGCGCGATGGACACCAGGCAAAGCCAAGGCGAGCGCGGCAGCTTGCCTGAAGTGTGGCGCGCCGGGCTGGAATGAAGTCATGGGCATTGCCATGACCGGCATCCCCGAAAGCTATGGCAATGACCTTTCCGGTATCAGTGTCTGCTTCTGGCCGCTTGATCGTTCATCGGCCGGGCACGGGGACGGAAGGACCCTGCGCCTTGGGGAGAAGGTCTGCATCGCAGATCCCGCCCCGAAGCGCTGAGCAGCATGTCTGAGCGGATCGGTGCCCTTTGGTAAACCCGCGATTCGCGGCGGCCTATCCATCCTCACGTATGGAGGTCGATTTTGCGAGTCGCTTCTTGTGCTATCAATACCCTGCCTTGCTTCAAGGTTCTTTCAGGAATTGCGGGGATGCGCAGGTTTGGGCTGCTGATTGCGTTGGCCTTGTCCAGTGGCTCATGTCGCGCCGGTGAGGAGCTCCCGAAGCCTTGCCAGGACGCAAGCAGCCCGGTGGAATCCATTGCGCCGGTCGTTCCCGCCACGACTGAAATGCAGCTGCGCGGCTCTATTGTGGCGACAGTCGTCGTTGAAGAGAATGGACAGGTGACGAGTCCGGTCATCACGCGGTCCCTGCTTGAAGGGCAGGATCGGGGAAGGGTCGACAATGCTGCTTATGAGCGCGCAGTCCTGATTGCTGTGGCGAAATGGCGTTTCCCGCCGCTCCCATTTCGTTGCACCAGGAAAGTCACATTCGACTTCCAGCGTCTGGAGTGATTGAGCTTGCCTCAATAGTGAAGATCACATGTCTTCCCTGCAGGCCCGGGTGATCAAGCCCTATATATAGCGCAGTACGTGCCGGATCTGATGAGCGCGAGCATCATCAGTTGCCGCAGGAAGCCGCCGATCACCCCGGCCAGCACCCCGGCGGCGATCCGCATGGCCAGCCGGAACCATCGCCCGGTGCGTTCCCGCAGCCAGGGCAGTACCACCGTTACCTGTGCAGCCAGCAGCAACACCACCACATCCAGCCCCAGCGCATCGACCAGCGACAGCAGCGGCAGCAGGTCGGGATTGCAGGCCAGTACAAGCAGCAACACGCTGCACAGCAGCGCAATGGCCCGACGGCTGGTCGGCAGGGTGGTACAGCGCAGTAAACGATCAATCAGGGGCATGAATCTACGGGGCCTTGTCAGAGCGGTGCATGCAGGCGGTCATTTCGCGCGGACGGGCTGCCGCAGCACTGTCCTCAATCGAGCGGCTTCGGTCCTGCGCGGGTCGCTCAGGTAGATCTCATGATGGGGGCCGGCAAAGGTGTAACCCAGTGCGGGCATCAGTTCGTCGTGCAGATGGGCCAGGGCCGGACCCTCGTCATCGTAGGCGCCTACGTGAAGCGTCTGCAGGCAGAGGCCTTCTTCGAGAATTTCGTGGCGAAGGCTGGCCGGAACGTCGCCCAGTTTCTTCGCCGCCTTGGCAATGGCAGCCTCCAACTGCGCTGGACTGATCCCGTCCGGCGTGCGGATCATCACCGTCCACCTCCACTCATCCTTGCGGCGTGCCACAAAGCTCGACGGATCCTTGGCGGTCCAAAGCGCTTCCAACGGCGGCACCACGTAGTCCTGGCCCCCGGCCTTCAATGCGAACTTCAGTGCATAGCTCACCGAGTACAGCCATTGCACCGCCTGCAGGTAGGCCGGGGCGGTGTTCGGGTCGCCGCGACCATCGACCATCAGGTAGGGCAGGGGCGGTACATCGACCGGTACGAACTGGCCGGCGGGCGGTTGATAGAGCGCCCGGTCGCGCTTCTTGAAGTCGATCTTGTCCATCGGGGGCTTCCTCCTGCGCCGAGCATCCCATGCCAGGCACCGCTCAGCACGCCTGAACCGGTTCAGGTGACTTTGCCGAACGAGGGCGAACGACCCGCGAACGTCCGGGGCCGGAATGCCGCCCTGGGTCATGCGCGCGTCATGCCCGCGCACTGCGACAACGTGTCGCAGCCAGAATCGGGCCTTTCCTGCGCTCGATCAATGTCAATGCCTTTCTTAAATGGTGGGTGACGGCCTAAAATTGAAAGGCTGACTCGACCCCACCTCCCTGCCTGTCTTCCGGACCGGCGGGACCGGCTTTTGCCGGAACAGGCAGGACGGGGAACGGCATTCCCTCGCAATTGGATCGACCGATGATTCCGTTGAAAACCCTTGGGCGCTGGTTGCGCCCGGGCCTGCTGCTGTCGTTGCTGGTGATGCTCACCGGCTGCGATGCCGTGGCCATCCTCAGTCCGAAGGGCCAGATCGGCCAGGATGAGAAGACCCTGCTGATCACGGCCACCGTGCTCATGCTGCTGGTCGTCATCCCGGTCATCATCATGACCCTGACCTTCGCGTGGAAGTATCGCGCCTCCAACACCAAGGCCCGTTACGAGCCGAAGTGGTCCCACTCGACGGCGATCGAGGTGGTGGTGTGGTCCATTCCCTGCATGATCGTGCTGGTGCTGGCGGTCCTGACCTGGCGTTCGTCGCACGCGCTGGACCCGTACAAGCCGCTGGAATCGGACGTCAAGCCGGTCACCATCGAGGCGATCTCGCTGGACTGGAAGTGGCTGTTCATCTATCCGGAAGAGAAGGTGGCGGTCGTCAACGAAATCAAGTTCCCGGTCAACACGCCGCTGAACTTCAAGATCACGTCCGATTCGGTGATGAATGCCTTCTTCATCCCGCACCTGGGCAGCATGATCTACTCGATGGCTGCGATGGAGACCAAGCTCCACCTGATCGCCAACGAGACCGGTGAATTCCCGGGCATGTCCTCGCACTACAGCGGCGCGGGCTTCGCCAAGATGCACTTCACCGCCTACTCGGTCACCGATGCCGAATACCGCCAGTGGCTGGACCAGGTCCGTGCCGGCGAGCAGACCCTGGACAAGACCTCGTTCAAGGCCCTGGGTGAAGCACGCAACGCCGAGTGGTACCCGGTCACCTACTTCGGCAAGACCGAAGACGGCCTGTTCGACTGGGTCATCGCCAAGCACATGGGCGACAACAAGCATTACGGGATGAAGCACTCGCACGCCGGTGCCGCCGCTGCCGATGCCGCCAGCCATGAAGCGCACGAGGGGCATGCCCCCAGTGACGCGCATGATTCCAAGGAATCGGGTGAAAACCTGGATGCCACCGAACACGAACACGCTGGCCATGCTGGCCACGCGGGTTCGGGAGAATGAACATGTTGGGAAAACTCTCTCTTGAGTCGATCCCCCACGATCCGATCGTGCTGACCACCCTGGTCGGCGCGGTGCTGGGTGGCCTGGGCGTCATGGCCCTGATCACCAAGTTCAAGCTGTGGGGCTATCTGTGGAAGGAGTGGTTCACCTCGGTGGACCACAAGAAGATCGGCGTGATGTACCTCATCGTCGCCTTCGTCATGCTGCTGCGCGGCTTCTCCGACGCCATCATGATGCGTACCCAGCAGGCACTCGCCGTCGGCGGGTCCGAGGGTTACCTGCCGCCGCACCACTACGACCAGATCTTCACCGCCCACGGCGTGATCATGATCTTCTTCGTGGCGATGCCGCTGATCACCGGCCTGATGAACCTGGCCGTGCCGTTGCAGATCGGTGCGCGCGACGTCGCGTTCCCGTTCGTCAACTCGCTCAGCTTCTGGCTGTTCGTGTCCGGCGCGGTGCTGATCATGCTGTCGCTGTGGATCGGTGAATTCGCCGCCACCGGCTGGCTGGCGTTCCCGCCGTTGTCGGGCATCGAATACAGTCCAAGCGTCGGCATGGACTACTACATCTGGGGTCTACAGGTCGCAGGCCTGGGTACCACGCTGAGCGGTATCAACTTCTTCATCACCATCCTGAAGATGCGTACCCCCAGCATGAAGCTGATGCAGATGCCGGTGTTCACCTGGACCGCCCTGGTGACCAACGTGCTGATCGTCGCGGCCTTCCCGGTGCTGACCATCACCCTGGTGCTGCTGACCCTGGACCGTTACCTCGGTACGCACTTCTTCACCAATGACGGTGGCGGCAACGCCATGCTGTACATCAACCTGATCTGGATCTGGGGTCACCCGGAGGTGTACATCCTGGTCCTGCCGGCGTTCGGTGTGTTCTCCGAAGTCATCGCGACCTTCTCGCGAAAGGCGCTGTTCGGCTACAAGGGCATGGTCTACGCCACCGCCTGCATCGGCGTGCTGTCGTTCATCGTGTGGCTGCACCACTTCTTCACCATGGGCTCGGGTGCCAACGTCAATGCCTTCTTCGGCATCACGACGATGATCATCTCGATCCCGACCGGCGTGAAGATCTTCAACTGGCTGTTCACCATGTTCCGCGGTCGCGTGCACTTCACCACTCCGGTGCTGTGGACCATCGGCTTCATGGTCACCTTCGTCATCGGCGGCATGACCGGCGTGATGCTGGCGATCCCGGCCATCGACTTCGTGCTGCACAACAGCCTGTTCCTGATCGCCCACTTCCACAACGTCATCATCGGCGGCGTGGTGTTCGGCATGTTCGCCGGCATCACCTACTGGTGGCCGAAGATGTTCGGCTTCCGCCTCAATGAGTTCTGGGGCAAGTGCGCGTTCTGGTGCTGGTTCATCGGCTTCTACGTGACCTTCATGCCGATGTACGTGCTGGGCTTCATGGGCATGACCCGCCGCCTGCAGAGCACCGTCAACCCGGCCTATGAGCCGCTGCTGCTGATCGCCGCCGCAGGTGCCTTCATCGTGGGTGCCGGCATCCTGTGCCAGATCATCCAGGTGGCCGTGTCGATCCGCGACCGCAAGAAGACCGTCGACCTGACCGGCGACCCGTGGGATGCCCGTACGCTGGAGTGGGAAACCTCTTCGCCGCCGGCCTTCTACAACTTCGGCACCCTGCCGGAAGTCACCGAGCTGGACGATTTCTGGGAGCGCAAGCAGCGTGGTGAAGCCTGGCCGAAGCCGGCCAAGTACACCGACATCCACATGCCGCGCAACACCGGCACGGGCGTTGTCATCGGTGCCTTCAGCCTGGTGTTCGGCTTCGCGATGATCTGGCACATCTGGTGGCTGGCCATCGTCGGCTTCGTCGGCATGATCGCCACGTTCATCTACCGCACCTTCGACCAGGACGTGGACTACTGGGTCCCGGCCGCCGAGGTGGAACGCATCGAGAACGAACACCGCAAGCACCTGGAAGCCCAGGGCCTGGTGAAGTCGGAGCTGAAGGCATGAGCACCAATACCTCGACCCTGAGCCACGGGCACGCCGCGCATGCGGCGGCCCATGGCCATGACGACCACGAGCACCACGACACCGGCGGCAACACCGTCTTCGGTTTCTGGGTGTACCTGATGAGCGACTGCCTCATCTTCGCCTCGCTGTTCGCCACCTACGTGGTGCTGGCAGGCGGCACCGATGGTGGCCCCACCGCGAAGGACCTGTTCGAACTGCCGTTCGTGGCATGGGAAACCGCGCTGCTGCTGACATCGTCGCTGACCTTCGGCCTGGGCATGATCGCCATGCACCGCAAGCAGATGGGCCAGATGTACCTGTGGCTGGGCATCACCTGGCTGCTGGGCTTCGGCTTCATGTGCATGGAAGTGTGGGAGTTCCAGCACCTGATCCACCAGGGCTACGGTCCGGACCGCAGTGCCTTCCTGTCGGCGTTCTTCGCCCTGGTCGGTACCCACGGCCTGCACGTCAGCGCCGGCCTGCTGTGGCTGCTGGTGATGTTCGTGCAGCTGAAGAAGTACGGCCTGACCCCGACCAACAAGACCCGCATGGCGTGCCTGAGCCTGTTCTGGCACTTCCTGGACCTGATCTGGATCGGCGTGTTCTCCGTCGTCTACCTCAATGGAGCCCTGTAATGGCACATGACAACCATGCACACGACCACGGCACCGGCGGCGAAAGCCATGGCACCGTGAAGTCGTACCTGATCGGCTTCGTGCTGGCGGTGGTGCTGACCGTCATCCCGTTCTGGATGGTGATGTCGGGCGATTTTTCGCGCACCGTCAACGGTGTGGTCATCGCCATCACCGCGGTGCTGCAGATGCTGGTCCACCTGGTGTTCTTCCTGCACCTGGACCGCTCTTCGGAAAGCCGCTGGAACGTCAACGCTGCGGCCTTCACCGTGGTGGTGATCGGCATCATCGTGGTCGGCACCCTGTGGGTCATGCACAACATGAACGTGCACATGATGCACTGACGTCTTCGCGACGTTGCCACGCAGGAAGGCCGCCCTCGGGCGGCCTTTTTGTTTGTCGCGCCCGCCGGGAATGGCACGCGCGGTGGTAGTGCCGGTCGCTGGCCGGCAATTACGGGAAGCCGGCCAGCGGCCGGCTCTACCAGGAGATCCACGCCATGCGTGGATGGGCTCTCACCCTACCCGGCGCAGGAATTCCTCGGCGTCCATCGGTCGGCCCAGGTGGTAACCCTGCAATTGATCACACCCCAGTTCGCTCAGGTATTCGCGCTGCGCCTGCGTCTCCACGCCCTCTGCCACCACCTGCAGCTGCAGGGTGCGCCCCAGCGCGATGATCGACGAGACGATAGCGGCGTCCTCTTCATTGCATTCCAGATCGTGCACGAACGCGCGGTCGATCTTCAGTTCGGTGGCGGGCATGCGCTTCAGGTAGAGCAGGCTGGAATAGCCCGTGCCGAAGTCGTCGATGGCAATGTGCACGCCCATCGCGGTCAGGTCGTTGAGAATCGCCAGGCTGGCGTCCACGTCCTTCATCGCCGTGGTCTCGGTGATCTCCAGGGTCAGGCACGCCGGCTCGATGCGGTGCCGTTGCAGCACCTCGCGCACACTGTCCAGCAGCGCCGGCGAGGCGAACTGCAACGGTGACAGGTTCACCGCCATCGACCATTCGCTGTGCCCTGCGTCGTGCCAGGCACGCAGCTGTGCACAGGCACGGTCCAGTACCCAGTCACCGATGGGCAGGATCAGACCGCTGCGTTCGGCGATGGGAATGAACACATCCGGTGCCAGCAGGCCCAGCTCCGGGTGCTGCCAGCGCAGCAGGGCCTCGGCGCCGGTGGCCGGTGCACCCGCCGCGGGGAACTTGGGCTGGTAGTGCAGCACCAGCTCGTCGCGGGCGATGGCCTTGCGCAGGTCCTGCAGCAGGCGCAGCTGGCGGTTGGCACTGAGCTGCATCGAGGGGGTGAAGAACGTATAGCCGTTCCGGCCGGTCTCCTTGGTGTGGTACATCGCCGCATCGGCGTGTGCCATCAGTTCGCGCTCGTTGCCGGCATCATCCGGATACAGGGCGATGCCCAGGCTGGCGCTGACCTGCAGCTCGGCTGCATCCAGCAGGAACGGTTCGCCCGCCGCCGCGATGATCCTCTCGGCGACCACCACGGCATCGTCGGGAATATCGATGGCCAGCACGATCACGAACTCGTCGCCGCCGAGGCGGGCGAAGGTGTCCTGCGGCCGGAGCAGGCCGCCGATACGCTGCGCCACCGCCACCAGCAGGCGATCTCCCAGCTGGTGTCCGTACGCATCATTGACCGCCTTGAAGCCGTCCAGGTCGCAGAACATCACCGCCACCGCCTGGTTGCGCCGCCGCGCCTTCTCGATGGCCTGCTCGATGCGGTCCTGCAGCAGCATGCGGTTGGGCAGCTGGGTCAGCGGGTCGTGCAGGGCGGCCTGGATCAGCTTGTCGTTGGCGTGCGCCAGCGAGTCGGCCAGCAGCCCGGTGCGCACGCGCATCTGCCGGTCGAACAGCGAGGCCACCAGGGCGATGCCCAGGGTCGCCACGGTGGTGACGATCACCAGCACTGCCAGCCAGCGCGTATCGATGCCGCCACTGCCAACCGCGCCGCAGATGCTGCCTTCGGGGAAGCGCGCGGCCGCCATGCCTGTGTAGTGCATGCCGACGATGGCCAGGCCCATCACCAGTGAGGCAAGCAGGCGCAGGCGCGTGGTGTTGCGCTGCTCGGCACGCAGGCGGAAGGCAATCCACAGCGCCGCACCTGCTGCACCGATGGCGACCGCGATCGAGGCGGCAAACCAGCCGGGGTGGTAGTCGATGCCCGGCTGCATGCGCATCGCGGCCATGCCCAGGTAGTGCATGGTGGCGATGCCCAGCCCCATCAGTACGGCGCCGGCCAGCAGCCGTCGCCAGGGCAGGCTGGGCCGCGACACCAGCCACAGTGCGTAGGCCGAAGCGCCAATCGAGACCGCCAGCGAATACAGGGTGATGCCGAGGTCGTAGCCGACCGGGATCGGCAGGTCGAAGGCCAGCATGCCGATGAAGTGCATCGACCAGATGCCCAGACCCATTGCCGCCGCGCCCCCGGCCAGCCACCAGCGGGCCACGCGCCCCTCGGCCGTGGCCAGGCGTCCGGCCATGTCCAGCGCCGTGTACGAAGCAAGAATGGCCACCAGCAGGGAGATGATGACCAGGCTCTGACTGTAACTGCCAGTCATGTTGAATCCAGTGGGAGAGGGAGGGGCGCCCGCAAGGCGCACGCCCGCGACCCCTATCGGCGCGGGTGGGCGGGACTTGAGCGGTCGCAGCACCTGCGACCCGGCTCGGCTATCCTGCCACGCCTGTTCCCGTTGCTGGAAATCATCCGATGGCAAAAGCCCGCACCGCCTACGTCTGCAATGAATGCGGCGCCGAATTCAGCAAGTGGCAGGGCCAGTGCACCGAGTGCAATGCCTGGAACTCGCTGTCGGAAATCGTGCTGGAGAGCGCGGCGGCGGCCAAGGCGCCGGCGTCGCGGCGGGCGGGCTGGGCGGGCAAGATCGATCCGCCGAAGATCACCGCCCTGAAGGACGTGGAGCAGACCGAGCACCGACGGGTCAGTACGGGCATCGGTGAGTTTGACCGCGTGCTGGGCGGCGGCCTGGTCGAGGGCGCGGTGGTGCTGGTCGGCGGCGACCCGGGCATCGGCAAGTCCACCCTGCTGCTGCAGGCAGTGGCGAAGATGGCGGCGGAGCTGCCGGTGCTGTACGTCACCGGCGAAGAGTCGCTGGCGCAGGTAGCCGGCCGCGCGCACCGGCTGGAACTGCCACTGGATGGCGTCAACGCGCTGGCCGAGACCGGCGTCGAGTCGATCCTGCAGCATGCCTCCAGGGCCGGCCCACGGTTGATCGTGGCCGATTCGGTGCAGACCCTGTGGACCGAGAGCCTGACCGCCGCGCCGGGTTCGGTCAGCCAGGTGCGCGAGAGCGCCGCGCGCTTGGTGCGCTTTGCCAAGGAGACCGGCACCGCGGTGTTCCTGGTCGGCCATGTGACCAAGGAGGGCGGCATCGCCGGCCCGCGCGTGCTCGAGCACATGGTCGACGCGGTGCTGTATTTCGAAGGCGAGAGTGGCAGCCGCTTCCGTTTGCTGCGCGCGTTCAAGAACCGCTTCGGCGCGGTGAACGAGCTGGGCGTGTTCGCAATGGGCGACAAGGGCCTGAAGGAAGTCTCCAATCCTTCGGCGATCTTCCTGTCCGGTGGCAGCACGCACCAACCCGGCAGCTGCGTGATGGTCACCCGCGAGGGCACCCGGCCGCTTCTGGTCGAGGTGCAGGCGCTGGTGGATGCGTCGCCGCTGTCGAACCCGCGCCGTGTCGCGGTCGGCCTGGAGCAGAACCGTCTGGCCATGCTGCTGGCGGTACTGCACCGTCATGGTGGCGTGCTGGTCGGCGACCAGGACGTGTTCGTCAATGTGGTCGGGGGTATCCGCGTACAGGAGACCGCGGCCGACCTGCCGGTGCTGCTGGCGGTGCTGTCCTCGCTGCAGGACCGGCCGCTGGCGGAAAAGACGATTGCCTTTGGCGAGGTTGGCCTGTCCGGCGAGATCCGCCCGGTGCCCAATGGCGAGGACCGCCTGCGCGAGGCGGCCACCCATGGTTTCAAGCGCGCCATCGTGCCCAAGGCCAATGCGCCCAAGGGCGGTTCGGTGAAAGGCATGGAAGTGATCGCGGTGGAGCGCCTGTCCGAGGCCATCGACGCGGCGTGATGCCAGCCCTGTAGAGCCGAGCCCACGCTCGGCTGCTTTCTGTAGGGTCGAGCCATGCCCGACGGGTGGTCGAACTGCAGCCGAGCATGGGCTCGGCTCTACAAGTGTCCAATGCAGTAACGGTCAGCTTCACTGTGCTAGTTTTTCCCGCTCGACGAAGGCGCCCTCTGGCGTCTTTCCGTGCCCAGGAGTAAACGATTACATGCAGGACACCGCGCTCACCGCCCCCAACGCCGAAATCCGTCGTGCCGGGGTCGATCTCAATGGACTGATGACGGTGCTGGGCAAGCACCTGTACTCCACCCCGGTGGTGGCGCTGCGTGAGCTGGTGCAGAACGCGCACGACTCGATCATCCGCCGTCGCATCGAACAGCCGGGCATCGAAGTGCCTTCGCGCATTTCGGTGCAGGTCGATGCCGCTGCCGGCGTGCTGCGCATCACCGACACCGGTGCCGGCCTGACCCGCCAGGAAATCCACGACTACCTGGCTACCGTGGGCGTCGGCTACACCCGTGGCCTGCGCCAGGGCGGCGAGGACGATGAAGGCCTGATCGGCATGTTCGGCCTCGGCTTCCTGTCGGCCTTCGTACTGGCGCGCAGGGTCAGCGTGCGTACCACCTCGTACCAGACGCCGGAGCTGGGGCATCTGTACGTGTCCAGCAATGCCGAGCAGTACACCGTCAGTGAAGTGCCGGCACGTGCGGTCGGTACCGAAGTGGAACTGGAGCTGCATCCGGACTTCCTGCCGCTGGCCAACGAGGCGCGCCTGCACGAGGTGCTGGGCCGTTACTGCGCACTGCTGTCCGAGCCGATCTTCATCGGCGCTGCGGCCGAGGCGCTCAACCCCGAGCCGCCGCCGTGGCGCAGCCACGGTGACGTCGTCGTGCATCCGGTGCAGGCGCGTCGCCAGGCGCTGCAGTTCGCAGCGCGCTTCGAGCACGATTTCGAGCCGATCGTCACCGTGCCGTTGCGCGCGGATGGCGACAGCGATGCCACCGGCCTGCTGTGGGTGCAGGACGGTGCTACCTACGGCACCAGCGACAACCGCAACCTGTCTGTGTTCGTGCGCGGCATGCTGCTGGACGACGACGCCCGCGACCTGCTGCCGCCCTGGGCCGGTTTCATCGGCGGGGTGATCGAATCCTCGCGTCTCACGCCTACCGCCAGCCGCGAAGACCTGCAGCGCGACGACCAGTACCGCGCCGTGCAGCATGCACTGCTGGAGGCGCTGATTGATGGCCTGGCCGACGTCGCACGGCAGCAGCCGGAAGCCTGGAGACGCGTTCTCACGCGCCATAATGAGGCCTTGCTGGGCGCGGCGCTGTGTGATGACCGCCTGTTCGACCTGCTGCTGGAGCACGTGCGCGTGCCGACTTCGCAGGGCGACCTGCCGGCCAGTGCGCTGCCGGCGCGTGGTGCCGTGCATGTGATTCTCGACAATGGCGGTGGCTTCGAGGAGATGCTGTTCCGCGCGATGGGCGTGCCGGTGGCGCACGGCCATCGATATGCGGTGGTGCCATTCCTGCGGCGCTGGGCCCAGGCCAAGGGCCTGCGCCTGGTCGAGCTCGGCACAGAGCAGGGCAACCGCGCGCTGTTCCGCACTGACGACAGCCTCGACGAGGCGCAGCTGGCATGGCTGCGCGAGCAGCTCGGCGATGGTGAACAGCTGCTGCCGGCACGTTTCAGCCCGGAGGCATTGCCGGTGGTGGTGGTGCCCGACCGCGAGGCCGAACTGAAGCAGCGCCTGGAAGACGACGAGAACGACAAGCGCGTTTCGATGGCCGCGCTGCGCCTGGCCCGGCAGTTCACCGCACGCATTGAGTCGCGTGCGCCGTCGCGGCTGTACCTCAACCTTGACAATCCGGCCGTGCAGGCGCTGTTGCGCGCCCAACGCGACGGGCACCCGCAGGCCGAAGCCGCAGCACGCCTGCTGCGTTCGCTGAAGATCATCGTCGCCGCGCAGGGCCGTCCGCTGGCCCGTGCGACTGCCACGCCCGGCCCGGACCTCAACGGTGCCTTCGCCGATATCGCCGGTGCCCTGCAGCAGATGCTGCGCTGAGCACCGCCCCCTCTCATCCAGCCTTCGCTAGACAGGAGCACTTACCCCATGGACATCTGGAACTGGGTCGAAAAACTGCAGGGTGACCTGCGCCAGGCAGGCCAGGCGCAGAGCGCGCACCTGCTGAACCGTCTCGCCGACGAGGTGAGTGAACTGCAGATCGACCGCGTCGATGCGTTGCTGCCCGAAGCGCGTGCGCTGGGCAAGGCGCTGGACAACCCGTGGGTCGACGTCTACGTCGGCCACTGGGCGCTGCGCAACCGCGTCGGCAACCGCGTCGAAGGCGAGAGCGCGCTGGGCGAAGCCGTGGCGCTGTTCGAACGCGCGCATCGTGAGGACACGCTGGAGTGCCCGCAGTCGATCTGCGTGACCCAGGATCTGGCGGCCTGCTACGGCAACATCGATGGCCCGGGCTGGGTGCCCGAGCGCATCGAGGTCTGCGATGAAACACTGGGTCGCATCGACCCGAGCTGGGCCTGTTTCCAGTGCCTGAGCTGCGAGAAGGCCGATGCGCTGCTCGATGATGGTCGTGGCCAGGCGGCGCTGGATTACCTGCAGGCGCAGGCCGATGCCGTGGAGGCCTGTGGCAAGGAAGTGTTCGACAGCTTCCCGGAGATGCAGATCAAGATCCTGCTGGGAATGGGCCGTGCCGATGAGGCACTGGCGCTGATCGAAAAGCGGGAGGCCGAAGTTGCTGCGTCCGGAGAATACGAGCCGGCCAACTGCACGGTGCCGCGCCGCCTGTCCAAGGCCTGGGCGCTGGCCCAGCTGGGCCGCGACGAAGAGGCGCTGCAGCAGCTGGTGCCGTGGAGCGAGCTGACTCCGAACTACTGGCGCCTGTGGGCCAACACCGCCGCCGCGCTCTGTCAGCGGGATCCTGCGCGCAATACCTGGGATCTGGGCACGCGCTTCAACACGATCATCGAGCACTTTGCCCGGGTCGGATCGCATCGCCTCCTGATCGAAGTGGCAGCGCTGAGCCTGGAGCTGGCGCTGCAGCGTGGCGCTCGCTGGGTCGCACTGCGGCAGCTGGAACTGGCCCGCACCCATCTGGCGCAGCTGCGCCAGGATCGGGGTGCTGCGGCGCTGGTGGCCGGCCTGGCCGCGCGCATCGACGCGTTGCCGGATGTCGCACCGCTGCCGGTGCCGGCGGGCCAGCTGCTGGCATGGCTGGACGCGCAGGGCGAACAGAACCAGTCGCGCGATCCCGAGCGCGAAGCGCAGTGGTTGCTGCAGGCGCATGCCGAGTTGCCCGATGACGAGGCGCTGGCCGAGATGGCGGCTTCGGCACTCAATGCCTGCGGCGCGCAGCCCGAAGCGCGCGCGCTGCTGTGGCGGTTCGTACGCGGCCATGCGCAACACGATGGCCCCGCGGCCTACACACTGATGCGCTGGCTGGCCGAGCAGGGCGACGACGATGGCCTGCGCCAGCTGGCCGATCTCTACCGTGGCAGCGTGCCGGTGTTCGCACACTGGTGCGAGGTGCAGCGTGCCCGTCGCGTGTCCGACTGGCCGGCGCTGGAGCAGGCGGCTCGATCCCTTCTGGAGCTGTCTCCGGGTTCGCACGGTGCGCGTGGCACGCTGGCGCGCATGTACATGGAAACCGGACGCTTCAGCGAAGCACAGGCCTGCTATGCGCAGCTGGTTGAATTGTTGGAAGAGCCGAATGCCGCGCATTGGGACCACATGAGTGCCGCCAGCGCGGCGCGGGATTGGGGCGCCGTGCGTCGCTCGGCGACGGCGATCGGCATGGAGCTGTCCAGCCAGGATGGCGTGGTCGAAGAGCCGTGGGGCTGGGTGATCATCCGCAGCGAAGAGAACGGTGAGCCGATGGAGTACTACGCCCGTCGCAGCGGACCGGTGACCGCGCGCATCGTCGAGAACGCGCCGTCCAACCGCGCCCAGCAGGTGGGCGACTGGGTAGTGTTCGATGCCGCGCTGGTGCATCCGGCACCCGAGGAGGAGGAAGCGCGCGAGCATTTCATCCCGACCTATGCGCAGGTGCATGTGCTGGAACGCGGCGGCTTCGCCCGCAGCTGGATGATCGATGGCGCGCACCCGGGCGAAGAGGCCTGGAACGTCTTCGTCGAGGCGGCCGAAGCACAGGGTTGGAAGGTGTGGTCACACAGCCGGCCGGACTACACCGTCACCGACCCCGATGTGGAAGAGGGTACGCTGCCCGGCCTGCTGTTCACCGTGGCCCAGCCGCAGGACCATGCACCGCTGGCACTGCACCGCTTCCTGCAGCAGCACACCGCGACGTGGCCGCATCCGCATTGCTGGCTGCGCCTGGCGGAAGCCTGTGACCAGGATCGCCAGCCGCACCTGGACGTGATCGAGCGTTACGGGTTGTAAACCGGGTATCGGGTAGTGCCGGCCGCTGGCCGGCAGCGCCGGGATATCCTGTATTGCCGGCCAGCGGCCGGCACTACCTCAAGGAAAAATACATGCGAAAGACAGGGATGTTGATGATCGCCGGGCTGCTGCTGGCCCCCACCGTGCAGGCTGCACCTGCCTGCCAGGAACCAGAGGCGGTGGCCCGCGCCTTCTACGAGGCAACGACGGGCAACGGTGATCTGCTGGAGCCACCCCCGGCGCTGGTCAGCCCTGCCTTCGGCAAGGCGCTGCGCGGCGAGCGAGCCTGCCAGCAGCGCGAACAGGGCATCTGCACGATCGATTCCGATCCGTGGCTGGATGCGCAGGACGGTGACATCGAAACCCCGGTGCGCTACAGCTGGAAGGAGGCTTCGGCCTCCGCCGGCCAGGTCGAGATGCGCTATTCGGTATGGAAGAAGGCCTACGTGACCCGCCTGCCCATGGTGCGCCAGGCGCAGGGCTGCTGGCAGGTCGATGACATCCTCACCAACAGTGGCCGTTCGGTGCGGAAGATCCTGGCCCAGCCGCTGACTTGATCGCGTACGGCCTCCACGCATGATGCGGTCCAGTTGCCGGCCAGCGGCCGGCACTACCCGGTGATGTTGGGTGGGTGCCGACCGTTGGTCGGCACGCCTCTACCGCGTATGCCCGAACACCAGCTCGATCACGAACTGGCTGCCGAAGAAGGCCAGCAGCAGCAACAGCATCGCTGCCAGCGTCCAGTGCACCGCCTTCATGCCGCGCCAGCCGTAGCGCCGGCGGCCGATCAGCAGCACGCCGAACACGATCCACGACAGCACGCTCAGCACGGTCTTGTGCACCAGCTTCTGCGCCAGCAGGTCGTCGACGAACAGCACCCCGGTGACCAGGGTGAGGGTCAGCAGCGCGAAGCCGACGGTGATCACCCGGAACAGCAGTGATTCCAGGTCGGCCAGCGGCGGCAGCGCCCGCAGCCACGGGCGGAACTCGCGGCGGCGCAGCGCGCGTTCCTGCAGCCACAGCATGATCGCCAGCAGCGCGGCGATGCTCAGCGTCGCGTAGGCCAGCAGCGCCAGCCAGGCGTGGCTGGCCAGGCGCCAGCCGAGCACCTTGCTCGGTTCGTGGCCGTAGCCGTGGTAGGCCAGCAGCAACACGGCGGCCAGCGGGAACACCACCACGCCCAGTGCCGACATGCGTCCGCGCGCGCCGACCAGCGAGGTCAGCCAGGCCATGCCCAGGCCGACCAGCGACAGCGCGGCGAAGAAGTGCATGTCCGGCCCGCCGTTGGTGCGCATCGCCACCATCACGTGGTAGCCGCCGTGCAGCAGCATCGCCGGCAGGGCGGGCCACAGCCAGGCGGGGGAGCCGGTGCTTTCATCGCGGCCAAGCGCACGCACCAGCAGGGCGCTGGCGGCCAGGTAGAGCAGGGCGGCGATGAGAACGATTAACATCGTTGCAGTTTCGCACACCCCTGCGGTGGTGGCGACGGCCCCGTGGTCGCAGTCCGGGGAGGCAGCCGGACCCGTTATACTGTCTGCCTTATTGTCCCCCGCTTTCAGACAGGTTGCGCCGCATGTTCGAGTCCCTGACCCAGCGCCTTTCCGGCACCATCGAGCGCCTGCGTGGCCGTGGCCGCCTGACCGAGGAGAACATCCGCGAGGCGACCCGCGAAGTGCGCATCGCGCTGCTCGAAGCCGACGTTGCGCTGCCGGTGGTGCAGGCCCTGATCGAGCGCATCAAGGTGCGCGCGGTCGGCCAGGAAGTGCTGAAGTCGCTCACCCCGGGCCAGGCGCTGATCAAGGTCGTGCGCGACGAGCTGACCGCGGTGATGGGCGCCGAAGCCAGCGACCTGAACCTCAACGTGCCCGCGCCGGCCATCATCCTGATGGCAGGCCTGCAGGGCGCCGGCAAGACCACCACCGTGGGCAAGCTGGCCAAGCACCTGAAGGAAAAGCGCAAGAAGAAGGTGATGGTGGTCTCGGCCGACGTCTATCGTCCGGCCGCGATCGAGCAGCTGAAGACGCTGGCCGAGCAGGTCGGCGTGCTGTTCTTCCCGTCCAGCGCCGACCAGAAGCCGGAAGCCATCGTGCGCGCCGCCATCGACGATGCACGCAAGTCGTTCGTCGACGTGCTGCTGGTCGATACCGCCGGCCGCCTGGCCATCGACGAAGCGATGATGGCCGAGATCAAGGCCCTGCACGCTGCCGTGAACCCGGCCGAAACCCTGTTCGTGGTCGACGCCATGACCGGCCAGGACGCGGCCAACACCGCCAAGGCCTTCGGCGACGCCCTGCCGCTGACCGGCGTGGTGCTGACCAAGACCGACGGTGACGCCCGCGGCGGTGCCGCGCTGAGCGTGCGCTACATCACCGGCAAGCCGATCAAGTTCGTCGGTGTCAGTGAAAAGCCGGAAGGCCTGGACGTGTTCCACCCGGACCGTATCGCCAGCCGCATCCTGGACATGGGCGACGTGCTGTCGCTGGTCGAGCAGGTCGAGCAGCAGGTCGACAAGGACAAGGCCGCCAAGCTGGCCGAGAAGGTCGCCAAGGGCAAGAAGTTCGACCTGAACGACATGCGTGACCAGCTGGAGCAGATGCAGAACATGGGCGGCATCGGCGGCCTGATGGACAAGCTGCCGGGCCTGGGCAACATCCCCGACCATCTGAAGCAGCAGGTCAGCCAGGGCAAGGAAGTGCCGCGCATGATCGCCATCATCAGCTCGATGACCAAGAAGGAACGGCGTAATCCGAACCTGCTCAACGGCTCGCGCCGCGCGCGCATTGCCAAGGGCTCGGGCGTGACTCCGGCTGACGTCAACAAGCTGATGAAGCAGTACATGCAGATGGAAAAGATGATGAGCAAGATGGCCGGCGGTGGCATGAAGGGCATGCTGCGCAGCATGAAGGGCATGATGGGGGCCATGGGCGGCCGTGGTATGCCGTTCCGTTGATGACGGATCCGTCCGCACCCTGATGTAGCGCCCGAGCCTGTGCTCGGGCGGCGTCGCGCAGGCGTCGCAACACGCCGCCGCGCAAGCTCGACTCTGCCCCCATCCTGCGCGCACCATGGGGGCCTGTCCGAAACGATGGGCCGTCATGCAGAGTTCCGCCGTATCTTCCCGCGTCGAGGCGTTCTGCCGGCGCTTTGGCGTTTCCGTTCCAATCCTGCTGGCCCCGATGGCCGGTGCCTGCCCGGTGCCGTTGTCGGCGGCGCTGGCCAACGCCGGCAGCATGGGCGCGATGGGCGCGGTGCTGTCGTCATCGGCCGATATCGGTCGCTGGATGGACGACTTCCGCGCGGCCTCCAGCGGTCCGGCGCAGGTGAACCTGTGGGTGCCGGATCCGGTACCGGCCCGTGATGTGGCCGCCGAAGCTGCCAGCCGCGCCTTCCTCGCGCAGTGGGGCCCGGAGGTGCCAGCCAGCGCTGCCGACGCCACGCCCGCCGATTTCGAGGAACAGTTTGCTGCGTTGCTTGCGGCACGTCCGGCGGTGGCCTCGACCATCATGGGCGTGCTGCTGCCGCGCCACGTGCAACAGCTGAAGGATGCCGGCATTGCCTGGATCGCTTGCGCGACCACGTTGTCCGAAGCACGCGCTGCCCAGGACGCGGGTGCGGATGCCGTGGTGGCGCAGGGAGTGGAAGCGGGTGGGCATCGTGGTTCATTCGATCCGGCGATGGCCGAGCGCCAGCTGGTGGGCCTGTTTGCGCTGTTGCCGCGCCTGGCCGATCACCTGCAGATTCCGGTGATCGCCGCCGGTGGTATCGCCGATGGCCGTGGCATCGCGGCCGCACTCACCCTGGGGGCCAGCGCCGTGCAGATCGGCACCGCCTTCCTGCGCACGCCCGAAGCGGCGATCGCCTCTGCGTGGGCAGACGGCTTGGCCGCCAGCGAACCGGAAGACACCTGGCCGACCCGCGCCTTCAGCGGGCGCCTGGGCCGCGGCCTGGCGACACCCTATGTACGCGCCGCCGCTGCGGAAGGCGCCCCGGCGCCGCGTCCGTATCCGGTCCAGCGCGGGCTGACCGCGCCGATGCGCAGGCAGGCCGCGCAGGAAAACCGCCTGGCGGCGATGCAGGCCTGGGCCGGGCAGTCGGCGTGGATGGCGCCGGCACAGCCGGCCGCCGACGTGCTGCGCGGCATGTGGGAACAGGCGCAGGCACTGCTGCGATGACGCTGACCTGCAACGGCCTGCCGGCACAGGTGGAGGATCTGCTGCCGGCGCTGGTCAACTACGGCCACTTCACTTCGCTGCAGGTGCGCGACCACGCCGCGCAGGGACTGGACCTGCATCTGGCGCGGCTGTCGCAGGCGACGCGTGAACTGTTCGGCAGCGAGCTGGATACGGTGCAGGTACAGACCTGGATGGCACAGGCCCTGCAACAGGCCGGCCTGGCCGATGCCTCGCTGCGGGTGACGGTGTACTCGCGCCGGTTCGATTTCCGCAACCCGCTGGCGGCGGTGCCGGTGGACGTGCTGGTGGCAGTATCAGCGCCGGTGGCCCTGGTCGCGCCCAAGCGCGTGCGCAGCGTGGTCTGGCAGCGCGAAATGGCGCAGATCAAGCACGTGGGCACGTTTGGCCTGTTCGCCGAGCGCCGCGCGGCGATGGCCGAAGGATTCGACGATGTGCTGTTCGTGACCGCTGATGGCGACGTGAGTGAAGGCAGCACCTGGAACCTGGCCGTGCACGATGGTGAACGGCTGCTCTGGCCGCAGGCGCCGGCCCTGCGCGGTACGGCCGAAGCGCTGCTGAAGCGGCATTGGCCCGATGCGCAGTTGACGCGGCCGTTGGCGCTGGCTGAACTGGGCTGTGTGAAGGCCGCTTTTGCCTGCAACGCCAGCGGCCTGTGGGCGCTGGAGGCCATCGACGGGCACGTGTTTTCTGGCTCGCAGGCCTTGGCTGAACGGGGCAGGGCGGTGCTGGCGGCGGTGCCTTGGGACAGATTGGGGCCAGATCCCTTTTGCGGCGCAAAAGCGATCTGACCCCAAGCGAACCCCCGGGGTTGGCTCGGCCGGGCTCTGCCGCTATAATCGCCCGCTTACCTCGCCATCCTGGCGACTGGGCAATAGGAAAAACACCATGGTCAAGATTCGACTGACCCGCGGCGGCGCCAAGAAGCGTCCGTTCTACCACATCATCGTCACCGACGTGCGCAGCGCGCGCGACGGCCGCAACATCGAGCGCGTTGGTTTCTACAACCCGGTCGCCCAGGGCGGCGAGAAGCGCATCGAGCTCGACCTGGCCCGCGTTGACCACTGGGTCAAGAACGGCGCCCAGCCGACCGACAAGGTCCGCAACCTGATCAAGGAAGCGACCAAGTCCCAGGCCGCTGCGGCCTGATCCTGACGGGCCACGCTTCGGCGTGGCCCTCTTGGTTGAAGCAGATGAAAGATATCGAGCGCCGCATCCTGCTGGGCAGGGTTGTCGGCGCTTTTGGTGTGCGCGGCGAGATCAAGCTCGAGTCCTGGACCGAGCCACGTTCCGCCATTTTCCGTTACCAGCCGTGGATCGTGCGCAGCCCGTCCGGCGTGGAAACCACGATTGAAGGTGTGCGTGGCCGCGACAGCGGCAAGCACCTGGTCGCCCGTTTCCCCGGCGTCGAGGACCGCGATACCGTCGAAGCGATGCACGGCACCGAGATCTACGTGGCCCGCAGTGCCTTGCCGCCGCCGAAGCCCGATGAGTATTACTGGGTGGACCTGGAAGGCCTGGATGTGAAGACCACCGAGGGCGTTGCCCTGGGCCAGGTCTCGCACCTGTTCAGCACCGGCGCCAATGACGTGGTGGTGGTCCGTGGCGACCGCGAGCGGATGATTCCGTTCGTGCAGCCGGACTTCGTCAAATCGGTCGATTTCGAGGCCAACCTGGTCGTGGTCGACTGGGATCCCGAGTTCTGAGTGTGAGCATGCGTTTCGACGTCATCACCCTGTTCCCCGAGTTCCTCGCCCAGTCCGCCGGACTGGGCGTGGTCGGGCGCGCGCAGGAGAAGGGGTTGTTCAGCCTGCACGGCTGGAATCCCCGTGATTACGCCGAAGGCAACTACCGCCGGGTGGACGACCGTCCGTTCGGCGGTGGCCCGGGCATGGTGATGCTGATCGAGCCGCTGCAGGCCTGCCTGCAGGCGATCCGCGATGCTGATCCGACCCCGGCGCGGGTGATCTACCTCAGCCCGCAGGGTGCGCCGTTGACCCAGGCCAAGGTGCGGGAACTGGCGGCACTGCCGCGCATGGTCCTGCTCTGCGGCCGTTATGAAGGCATCGACGAGCGTTTCCTGGAGGCCAATGTCGACGAGGAGATTTCCCTCGGCGACTACGTGCTGTCCGGCGGCGAACTGGGTGCGGCGGTGATCATCGACGCCGTGGCCCGCCTGCAGGACGGGGCCCTAAATGACGCCGAATCGGCGGCCCAGGACAGCTTCGAAGGTGACCTGGGCCTGCTCGACTGCCCGCACTACAGCCAGCCGGCCCAGCACCCGCTGGGTGACGTGCCGGATGTGCTGCGCTCGGGCAACCATGCGGCCATCGCGGCCTGGCGCCGCCAGCAGTCGCTGGTCCGTACTGCCGAGAGACGCCCGGACCTGCTGGATGAACAGGCGCTGGGCAAGGCCGACCGCAAGCTGCTGGAACAGGGCCGCCAGACCCGGAAACAGAAGGCCAACCCCTAGCGCAGGGCTGGCTTTATCGGCTATCATGGCCAATTACCGCCAGCCCCGGCCGGCGCGCGCAGTACCCACAACAAACGTGCAGCACAGTCCGGTGACTGCATGAGCCTACGTTGTCGACACGACACGCCCACCCGAACAAGAATCGGTGTAACCCATGAGCAAGCTGAACAAGTCCATCGTCGCGGAATTCGAATCCGCCCAGATCACCCGTGAACTGCCGAAGTTCAGCCAGGGCGACACCGTTGTCGTCAACGTGAAGGTGAAGGAAGGCAGCCGCGAGCGCGTGCAGGCCTACGAAGGCGTCGTCATCGCCACCAAGAACGCCGGCCTGAACTCCTCGTTCACCGTCCGCAAGATCTCGCACGGCTACGGCGTCGAGCGCGTTTTCCAGACCCACAGCGCCATCATCGACTCGGTCGAAGTGAAGCGTCGTGGTAAGGTCCGCGCCGGCAAGCTGTACTACCTGCGTGGCCTGGAAGGCAAGGCTGCCCGCATCAAGGAAGACCTGGCTGCCGCTGCTGCCGCCAAGGCTGCCCGTCTGGCCGAAAAGGCCTGATAAACAACTTCGGTTGTTGCCGCGACGGCCACCTTCGGGTGGCCGTTTGCGTTTCCGGCATCGCATCGGCCACGATCAGGTGATGAACGACATCAACCCGCACTATCCCGCTGTGATCCAGGCGGCATTGCGCTTCCTCGACGGCAAGGGGCTGGCGCGCGTGCAGTCGGCGCCGCTGCTGCACCGCCTGCTGTGGCGCCTGGGCATTGCCCTGCCGCCACCGATCCTGGCCGGCTTCGGCATCAATGCGCTGATGCAGGGCCTGCTGTTCGGGTTGTTCTGGACCGCGCTGATGTGGCTGATGCTGTGGCAGGGCAGCGAGCGCCCGCTGGCGCTGCTGCTGGTGGCTGGCCTGTTGGCCGGCGCGCTGTTCGGCGTGGTGATGGCGGCCCTGATGCGCGCGCTGCGCCGCCACCGCAAGCTGCCGGACTGGCGGCAGTTCCGCGCGGGGCAGGCGGACTGAGCCGATGGCGCAGTGCGCCGTGACCACTCGGCGGGTCCGCGCTAGGCTGCAGCTTCATCCCGATGGACGTATCGTGCGATGCCTGCCAAGCGAACCGCACCTTCCACTGCGCCCACGCTGCTGTCCGGTGGCAACCCGCAGATCGCCAAGGGTGAGGGCGATGCCCCGGTGCAGGCCTACATTGCCGCCATGCCGGACTGGAAACGTCCGATCGGCGCGCGACTGGATGCATTGATCGAGCAGGCCGTACCTGGCGTGCACAAGGCGGTGAAGTGGAACTCGCCGATGTATGCGGTTGCGCCGGGCGAAGGGTGGTTTCTCAGCTTCCATTGCTTCACCCGCTACATCAAGGTCGCGTTCTTCCGCGGCGCTGCGCTGAAACCGGTGCCGCCGGAGCCGTCCAAAAGTGCCGATACGCGCTACCTGCACATTGCACAGGATGGCGTACTGGATGAAGCACAGTTCCTCGACTGGGTGCGCCAGGCCGCCGCGTTGCCCGGCGAGCGCATGTAGCCCCGACATTCTGATTCCTTTCCCGACGAGAACCGCTGATGGCCACGCATGCCCCCAACCCGGCCGATGCCGGAACACCGGCCACCGAGTTGATCGATGCACGCATCGCCGAGCTGGGAGACTGGCGTGGCGAAGCGCTGGCACGCGTGCGTGCGTTGATCCATGAAGCGCTGCCGGATGTGCAGGAAACCTGGAAGTGGCGCGGTACGCCGGTGTGGGAGCACAACGGCATCCTGTGCACCGGCGAAACCTACAAGCAGGCGGTGAAACTGACCTTCGCCAACGGGGCGGCGCTGCCCGATCCGAAAGGCCTGTTCAACGCCAGCCTGGACGGCAATACGCGGCGCGCGATCGACATCCATGAGGGCGCGATGCCCGATTCCGCGGCGTTGAAGGCGCTGCTGCGCGCGGCGGCCACGTTCAACGCGGCGAAAAAGAAGAAGCGGTAGAGCCGGCCGCTGGCCGGCTGTTGCACGATGCTTCCGGAGAGGTCTGAAGGTGCCGGCCAGCGGCCGGCACTACCGCAGCGGCGCTGCATCCGGGTCAGCCACCGGCGACGGTGGGCAGGCGGGAATTTCCGAGGGCGTGGCCAGTTCTTCGGCATGCGAGGGCTTGCCCATCATCTTCGCCTTGCGCCAGCCACCCCAGCGGTAATACGCCAGCGACAGCAGCATCGACACCAGCGAGCTGACCGGGAAACTCCACCAGATCGCATCGGCGCCCCAGTACGGCTGCAGCAGTTCGGCGAACGGCACGCGCACGCCCCACAGCGAGCCGGCCAGGATCAGCAGCGGCGGAATCACCGCGCCGGTGGAGCGCACCACGCCGGAGATGACGAAGCTGACACCGAAGAACAGGAACGAGCCGATCACCACGTGATTGAGGTGGCGGGCGATGTCCAGCGCCTGGCTGGCCGGAGGCAGGAACAGCGCCAGCAGCTGGCGATCGAACACCACCAGCGGCAGGATCAGCGCGCCGGTCAGCAGGAAGTTGAACAGCACGCCCTGGCGCGCGGTGCCGCGCACGCGATCCCAGCGCTGCGCACCGACGTTCTGTGCGGCCATCGACGAGCACGCTGCACCGATCGCCATCGCCGGCATCTGCAGGTAGTTCCACAGCTGCAGCGCGGCGCCGTAACCCGCGCCGGTGTCGGTGCCGTACTGGTTGACCATGGTCATCAGCAGGATCACCGACAGCGAGATCAGCACCATCTGCAGGCCCATCGGCACGCCCTTGACCACCAGCGCCTTGAGGATGGTCAGGTCGAGCTTGAACAGGCGCATGTCGGCACTGCCCAGCCACAGCGTGTGGCGCTTGTGCCGCATGTACAGCAGCAGGCCTGCCAGCGACAGCGTCTGCGCGACCAGCGTGGCCCAGGCCGAGCCGGCAATGCCGAGCGCAGGGAACGGCCCCATGCCGAAGATCAGCACCGGGTTCAGCACGATGTCCAGCGCCACCGAGACCATCAGGAAGCGGAACGGCGTGCGCGAATCGCCGGCACCGCGCAGCGCGGCGGTGAGGAAGGCGAACGCATACAGCGTCGGCATCGCCAGGAAGATGATCCGCAGGTAGGCCTCGGCCAGCGGCAGCGAGGCGGCCGGGGTGCCCATCGCCGCCAGCAGCGGGTGCGCCATGAACCAGCCGGCGATGGCGATGATCACCGACAGGCCGATGAAGAAGGTGGCACTGGTGCCGACCACGCGCCGCGCCTGGGCGATGTCGCGCGCGCCGATCGCCTGGCCGATCAGGATGGTCGAGGCCATGCCGAAGCCGAATACCGAGCCGATCAGGAAGAACATGATGTTGTTGGCGTTCGCGGTGGCGGTCAGTGCCGCTTCGCCGAGGAAGCGCCCCACCCACACCGCATTCACCGAGCCGTTCAGCGACTGCGCGATGTTGCCCGCCAGGATCGGCAGCGAAAACAACAGGAGATTGCGGCCGATCGGGCCGGAGGTCAGGTCAAGCGGCGCTTTGGCCATGGAGTGGTGATCGAATCCCGGGAGGCGCACACTAGCACCAAGCCGGTTTGCGGGATGTGGCAATGCATCAACGACTGCAGGTGACGCGGGCTCTGGCGCTGGCCTTGATCGGCGCCACACTGGCCGCATGTTCGACAGGTGACCGGCTGGGCGATACCCAGGTGCGGCCGACCGACCGTCCCGAGTGCCTGGTCGGCAGCCAGCGCCAGGATCTGTCCGCGGGTGTGCCGACCCTGATCGGCGGCACCGGCTGCCGGACCGACCCCGACCATCCGCGCCCTCTGAACAAGCCACCGGAGTAGTCCAGATCGATGCATGAACTTTCCCCGCTGTCGCCCAGTGTCCGCCTGGACATCTGGCTGTGGGCGGCCCGTTTCTTCAAGACCCGCAGCCTGGCCAAGCAGGCCATCGAAACCGGCAAGGTCAGCGTCGCCGGCCAGCGTCCGAAATCCTCGCGCGCGGTGCGCGTGGGCGAGCAGCTGCAGGTGGACCGTGGCGAGGAGTATTTCGAGGTCCAGGTGCTGGGCCTGAGCGATCAGCGCGGGCCGGCACCGGCGGCGCAGCAGCTGTATGCCGAGAGCGAGGCCTCAAAGGCGCGCCGTGCCGAACAGCGTGCGCTGCGTATCGCCGCACGCGATGGGTTCCAACCGCCGGAGCACAAGCCGGACAAGCGCGCGCGGCGGTTGATCCGCGCGCTGGGCGATATCGACGCGTTGTAAGCAACAGGGCGCCGGACCGGGTCCGGCGCCCGCAGACCTCAGCGCTTGCCGCCCAGCAGGCTGCCGCCGATCTTCAGCAGATCGCCCACACCGAGCTGGCCGTCACCGTCCTGGTCCAGCAGGCTGCCGAGCAGACCACCGGCAAGACCGCCCTGTTGCTGCACCTGCTGTTTTTCCTGGCCGAGTGCCTGGCTGAGTGAGCCGGCATCGGCCTGGCCGCCACCGAGGCGCTGGGCAAGGAAGGCCATCACGATCGGGGCAAGGATCTGCAGCAGCTGGCTGGTGCGGCCGCTGTCGAGCTGGGTGGCCTGGGACAGGCCGGTTTCCACCTTCTGCTGGCTGCCGCCGAAGATGTGGCCGAGGATGCCGGCGCCGTCGCTGGCGGCACCACCGCCACCGCCACCCAGTACCGAGCCGAGCACGCTGCCCAGGTCCAGCCCACTGTGGTTGTTCTGCAGTGCGCCGAGCAGCGCCTGTGCGCCCTGAGGCTGCGAGGCGTTGTTGCCCAGTGCACCCATCAGTACCGGCAGTGCCGCGCTGATCGCGCCGGAAGCCTGGGTATCGCTGATGCCGAGCTGCTGGGAGACCTGCTGCAGCGGCGCGCCCTGCAGTTTGGCAAGAAGTTCATCGGTCAGGCTCATCAGGGGAATCCTCGATTGGGGTTGGGCGTGCAGAAGGTACGACGCGGACCGTTAAAACGGCGACGCCGCCTCACGGGGAGGCGGCGTGCCGTACACGGGGCAGGGCGATCAGAGCTCGATGTCTTCGGCGCCCGGGGTCGCGGTGGGGAAGTCCGCTTCCGGCTGCGCCGGCTTGAACGGATCCGACGGCTGGCTGGCCAGCGCCTTCAGGGCCGCGGCAATGCCGGCGCCATAGGCCGGGTCGGCCTTGCTGCAGTTGTCGATGTGGCGCTGCTTGATGAAGTCCGGCGCATCGCCCAGGGCACGGGCGGTGTTGGCGAACAAGCGGTCCTTCTGCGCCTGGTTGTAGCTGCGGAACAGCGCACCGGGCTGGCTGAAGTAGTCGGCGTCGTCTTCGCGGAAGTTCCAGAAGTCGGCGTCACCGCGGATCTTCATCGGCGGCTCGCGGTACTCCGGCTGCTCCTGCCACTGGCCGTAGCTGTTCGGCTCGTAGTGCGGCAGGCCACCGTAGTTGCCGTCCACGCGCATCGCACCGTCGCGGTGGTTGCTGTACACCGGGCAGCGTGCGGCGTTCACCGGAATCTGGTGGTGGTTCACGCCCAGGCGGTAGCGCTGCGCATCGGAGTAGGCGAACAGGCGCGCCTGCAGCATCTTGTCCGGCGAGGGGCCGATGCCCGGCACCAGGTTGCTCGGTGCGAATGCCGACTGCTCAACGTCCTGGTACCAGTTGACCGGGTTGCGGTTCAGTTCGAACTGGCCCACTTCGATCAGCGGGTAGTCGCTCTTCGGCCATACCTTGGTCAGGTCGAACGGATGCACGCGATAGGTTTCCGCCTCCAGCTCCGGCATGACCTGGATGAACAGCTTCCACTTCGGGAAGTCGCCCTTCTCGATCGCGGCGAACAGGTCGCGGCCGTGGCTTTCGCGGTCATGGCCGACCAGGATCTGCGCCTGCGCGTCGGTCAGCGATTCGATGCCCTGCTGGCTTACGAAGTGGAACTTCACCCAGAAGCGTTCGCTGTCGGCGTTGGTGAAGCTGTAGGTGTGCGAGCCGAAACCGTGCATGTGGCGGAAGCTGCGCGGAATGCCGCGGTCGCTCATCACCACGGTCACCTGCAGCAGGGCTTCGGGCAGCAGCGTCCAGAAATCCCAGTTGTTGCGTGCGCTGCGCAGGTTGGTGTGCGGGTCGCGCTTGACCGCCTTGTTGAGGTCGGCGAACTTGCGCGGGTCGCGCAGGAAGAACACCGGCGTGTTGTTGCCGACCAGGTCCCAGTTGCCTTCCTCGGTGTAGAACTTCAGTGCGAAGCCGCGGATATCACGCTCGGCGTCGGCGGCGCCACGCTCGCCAGCCACCGTGGTGAAGCGGGCGAACATCTCGGTCTGCTTGCCGACCTTCTCGAACAGCTTGGCGCGGGTGTACTTGCTGATGTCGTGGGTGACGGTGAAGGTGCCGAACGCACCCGAGCCCTTGGCGTGCATGCGGCGCTCGGGAATGATCTCGCGGTTGAGGTTGGCCAGCTTTTCCAGCAGCCACACGTCTTCCATCAGCAGCGGGCCGCGCGGGCCGGCGGTCTTGCTGTTCTGGTTGTCCACCACCGGAGCGCCGAAGGCCGTGGTCATCGGCGTGACCGGATCGTCGCCCTGCTTCTGCTTGGGCGTGGTGCTCAGCTCACGCTGCTGCTGGGCGCCTTCCTCGGGCGACGGGGCGCTGTGGTACGGGCACTTGGCGTTGTTGTTGTCGGACTGGCTCATCGGCTGGCTCCTGGTGGCGGTGAAGACGTGGGAGAAACATCTTCACTCGACTGTAGCTAGGGCCAGATGAAATGAATAATCGAATGATCCATTCAGGTTGATAGATTCTGTCAATTGAAACGCAGATTCGGATTTGCGTAATCTTTCGACGGCCTCGCGCACGGTAGCGGGAGGCCATCGGCGTGTGCTGCGGTTACAGCAACACTTTCAACCGGTACAGGGCTTCCAGCGCCTGCTTCGGCGTCAGTTCGTCCGGGTCGATCGCTGCCAGCGCTTCCTGCGCCTTGCTGGCCGGTGCGCTGAACAGGCCGAACTGTTGCGGCGCATCCAATGCCTGCGGCGCCAGCTCGGCGGCATGGCTCTCGCCGCCGCGCTGTTCCAGCTCGGCCAGGCGACGACGTGCCTGCGCTACGGTGGCCCGCGGCAGGCCGGCCAGCGCAGCTACCTGCAGGCCGAAGCTGCGGTTGGCCGGGCCGTCCTTCACCGCGTGCATGAACACCAGCGCTTCGCCATGCTCGACCGCATCCAGGTGCACGTTGGCGATGCCGCTGCGGCCGCCCTCGTGCTGCTCGTCGGCCAGCGCGGTCAGCTCGAAGTAGTGGGTGGCGAACAGCGTGTAGCAGCGGTTCTGGTAGGCCAGGTGGCGGGCCACCGCGTCGGCCAGCGCCAAGCCATCGTAGGTGGAGGTGCCGCGGCCGATCTCATCCATCAGCACCAGCGAATGGGCGGTGGCGTGATGCAGGATGTAGCTGGTCTCGGCCATCTCGACCATGAAGGTCGACTGCCCGCGGGCCAGGTCGTCGCCGGCGCCGATGCGGGTGAGGATGCGGTCGATCGGGCCGATCAGCGCACGGCTGGCCGGCACGAAGCTGCCGATGTGGGCCAGCAGCACGATCAGCGCGTTCTGCCGCATGTAGGTCGATTTACCGCCCATGTTCGGGCCGGTGATGACCAGCATGCGACGGTCCGGATGCAGGTCCAGATCATTGGGTTCGAACGGCTGCTCGCGCACCGCCTCAACCACCGGATGGCGGCCACGCTCGATCTTCAGGCACGGCTCGGGCTGCAGCTCCGGGCGCGCCCAGTCCAGCGCCTGCGCGCGTTCGGCGAAGGCTGCCAGCACGTCCAGCTCGCTCAGTGCAGCGGCGCACTGCTTCAGTGGCTCCAGTTGCCCGCCCAGGGTATCCAGCAGCTGCTCGTACAGATACTTCTCGCGCGACAGCGAACGGTCGCGCGCGGACAGCACCTTGTCTTCGAAGGCCTTCAGTTCTTCGGTGATGTAGCGCTCGGCATTGGTCAGCGTCTGGCGGCGGGTGTAGCGCACCGGCGCGCGGTCGGACTGGCCCTTGCTGATTTCGATGTAGTAGCCGTGCACGCGGTTGTAGCCCACCTTCAGGGTGGGAATGCCGCTGCTCTCGCGCTCGCGCAGTTCCAGGTCGACCAGGAACTGGTCGGCATGGGTGGACAGGCGGCGCAGTTCATCCAGCTCTTCATCGAAGCCGTCGGCCAGCACACCGCCATCGCTCAGTTTCAGCGGCGGCATTTCGGCGATGGCGCTGGCCAGCAGCTGCGCGCACTCATCGTGTTCGCCCAGCGCGGCATGCAGGGCCTGCAGGCGCGGCGAATCCAGCGGCGCCAGCACCTCGCGCACCGCCGGCAGCAGGCCCAGGCCATCGCGCAGGGTGGAGAAATCGCGCGGGCGCGCCGAACGCAGTGCGACGCGGGTGAGGATGCGTTCCAGGTCGCCGAGGCGACGGAACTGTTCGCGGATGTCGGCGTCGCTGCCGCGATCGATCAGGGTTTCCACCGCATGGTGGCGCTGCACCAGCACCTCGCGCAGGCGCAGCGGGCGGTGCAGCCAGCGCCGCAGCAGGCGGCCGCCCATCGGCGTCACCGTGCTGTCGAGCACGCCCAGCAGGGTATTGCGGGTATCGCCGTCGACGCGCGTATCCAGTTCCAGGTGGCGACGGGTGGCGGCATTCATCGCGATCGCCTCGCCGGCGGTTTCCATCGCGATCGAGGTCAGGTGCGGCAGGCGCTGCTTCTGGGTTTCCTCGACATAGCCGAGCAGGGCACCGGCGGCGGCGGTGGCACGTGGCTTGTCATCGATACCGAAGCCGCTCAGATCGTGCAGCTTGAAGAAGTTCAGCAGCTGGCGGCGGCCGCTGTCGGCGTCGAACAGCCACGGCGCACGGCGGCGCACGCCGGTGCGCTGGCGCAGGAAGTCGGGCCAGTTCTCCTCGTCGGGCACCAGCAGCTCGGCCGGCTCCAGGCGGGCCAGCTCGGCTTCCAGCGCGTCGTCGGTCTCCACCTCGTTGACCAGGAAGCGGCCACCGGCCAGGTCGGCCCAGGCCAGGCCGTAGCCCTGCTTGCTGCGCGACAGGGCCATCAGCAGGGTGTCGCGGCGTTCGTCCAGCAGCGCCTCGTCGGTGACGGTGCCGGGGGTGACGATGCGCACCACCTTGCGTTCGACCAGGCCCTTGGCCAGCGCCGGGTCACCGATCTGCTCGCAGATCGCCACCGACTCGCCCAGCGCCACCAGCCGTGCCAGGTAGCCTTCGTAGGCATGCACCGGCACGCCGGCCATCGGAATCGGTGCGCCGCCGGAGCTGCCACGCTGGGTCAGGGTGATGTCGAGCAGGCGCGCGGCCTTGCGCGCGTCGTCGTAGAACAGCTCGTAGAAGTCGCCCATGCGGAAGAACAGCAGCAGGTCCGGATAGTCGGACTTGGCTGCGAAGAACTGCTTCATCAGCGGGGTGTGTTCAGCGGACTTGTCTTTGGACATGGGACTCGTGGATCTGGGCGTCCGGCCGCGCCAGAGGGCGGCGGCAGCGGAGCGGGTACAGGGCCGTCCATGGTAACTGCTGGGGCCGGTGGACGCCGCTGCGGTTGGCGGGCATTGCCCGTGCGGGGCACGCAGTCAGGCCGGGATGAGGGTGATCCGCCGGTGGCTGGCGAAGATCTCCATCACGATCTCGAAGTAGGTCTGGCCCTGGCCCTGCTGCAGGGCGTCCAGCTGGAGCACAATGGCCCGCGTGTTGAAGGTGCCCGGGGCTTGAAGCTTGGACTGTAGCCACTGGCAGGTGGCAATTTGCCCCAGTGCGGCGCGGCTGTGCTCGATATCACTCCAGATGACCGTGGCACGGTCGTGGCCGGCCAGCGCGCCATAGCCGCCATGCAGCAGGTCGTCCAGCGCGTCCAGGCTTGGCCCGAGCTGCCAGCCCTCGTCGGCCATGAACACGCGGTTGATCTCCGCGTACAGGCTAGGGATGTCGTGAATGGCACAGCCTTCAATCTGCAGGACAAGCGTCATATGTCGACTGTAGCGTCGTTTCCTGTGCGTTGGGCATGGCTGAGCGCCGGATGCTTTGGGACCCACGCTGGGGTTTCGCATACTTCTTCGCTGAGTCAAGGTGCTCGGCACTCCCGTCGCGGCGCGCGCCGGTTTGCAGGGAAGAAAACGATGTGACCCATCCCCAATAGCAGGGCCAGCAGCTGGTAGAGAGATCGCCCGAAGTCTTCTTCTTATTAATTGATTGGTGCCATCGGCAGCAGGACCCCCTCGGGCGCGCTCAACTTCCACTGTCAGTGATGATTGGCTGGGTGATGGAAATAGTTTCTCATCCTGTATCATCGGCGAGAAAGGTCTGGCAAATTGTTTCTGGCATGGTCAGTAACGTTGCATCTGCGTCTCCGGTGCGATGGGGGTTGTTTGATCTGTCCCCGTTGTGAGCAGGGTGAGGTGTTGAAAGCTCAAGTAAAGGAGCGCGGCGTTCAGATATTTGTCTGCGACGAGTGTGATGCCGTGTGGTTCTCCTTGGCTGCGGTAGGGGTCTCTCCGTTCAGAGACCTTGAGGGGTATCTTGAGGAAATTTCCGTCGCCCCGTCCTGGGAGTCAATTTCTGTGGACAGGCATGAGTAGAAAGTACGCAATTTCCATGCACTCCTTGATCGTGTTGCCTCAGCGCAGCGCGTGGGTCCGTGCAGCATGGGGTGACCTTCCCGTCTCCTACTTCCAGAGCGACGAAAATCTGAATGACTGCAGTTTTATTGACTTGAAGGTCAACAAGTGGGAGATCAGTGGCAGTGGAGCCCAAGGGGGTCTGGACCCCTTCATCAGGGTTGAAATACTCAAGGGCCGGGGACTCGTAGATTACCTGGGGGAAACAGAATTTCGCCCGGCTGTAGATGTCGCTCAGGAAATTCTGCTTGTTTTCGAGTTGGACGATGGTGGTGATGAATCCGACGAGTGGCTGTTGATGCGGCTTGTATCTGTCCTGGCTGACGGCAGCAGGCTCTATTGCTGGAGGGACGGCTTCCAGCAGATCGGCATGGAGTTTTTCAGCGCTGTCCCGGCATTGGGGGGCGTTCGGGTGCGGCTGCAGCAGCGTGGGTAGCCCTGCGATGGCAGCTGCCAGATTGCAGCCCTGATGGTAGTTGCGAAGTGGCGCGCGTTATTCCTCTGGACAGCGGGGGGATCGATGGGCTTCATCCTCGTCTTCCGTACATCAAGTGAAGGCTTCTGCAGTCACGACTCGCGAGCGCTGCGTGATGATTGCGATTGATGTGCTCGTACATTGATATGCCCAGCAGGAATAACCACCTCAATTGAATGTGTCCTTCACACCTGTCTGCACAGTTCCAGAGTTTTAGATCGATATAATAATACCGACCCATAAAGTTTCCCCTGCCTGCGCCGCCATCGATCGTACGGCCATGATCAAGGGAATTGAGATGCTCGCCTTACGCAACCTCCGAGTGGGATCCCGGCTGGGTGCCGGGTTCGGTTTGCTGCTGCTGTTCATCGTGGCCATCGTCGGCCTGGCGCTGTACGGAAATCACCTGAAGTCTGCCCAGTTCGAGAAAGTGGTGGACGTCAACATGGTGAAGATGCGGCTGTTGAACGACATGCTGGATACCAACAACGCGGTGTTGATGCACCGCCGGCTGATGGTGATCAAGCGCGGTGAGGATTTCGACAAGGATTATCAGAAGGCGCAGGAGCTGTCGCAGACCTACGACGGTATCTGGGCCAAGTACATCAAGATTCCGCGCGACGCGACCGGCGATACCTTGGTTGCGAAAATCGACGCGGCACGCAAGGCCACCGACGCCTCCACCCAGCATCTGCACGAGCGCATGAAGGTCGGGGACTTCGATGGCGCGGCCAAAGAGTTGCTCGCCGAGCACGGCTTGGCCACCGCATGGAATGAGGCGATCTCGACCCTGCTGCGGCATCAGGAGACACTGACCGAGCGCAGCCGCGAGGAATACCGTTCAACCGAATCCTGGACCGGCACGTTGTCGATCGTGTTCGGGGTGCTGAGCCTGATACTTGGTTCACTGGCGGCGTGGGCCATCACCCGCAGCCTGACCCGCCCGCTGGAAGGTGCGGTGAAGCTGGCCGACGGCATCGCCAACGGGCGGCTGGACAGCAGCATCGACGCGTCCGGCAACGATGAGGTGACGCAGCTGCTCAGGTCGATGCAGCGCATGCAGGCGCAGTTGCAGTCGGTGATGGCGGCGCAGGGCGAGCTGGCCCGCCAGCACGATGCGGGCAGCCTCAGCTATCGCATGGATGAGAGTGCCTTCCCCGGCGACTACGGGCGCATGGTGCACGAGACCAATGCGCTGGTCGGCTCGCACGTGCAGGTGCAGAACCGGCTGATCGAAGTGATGAAGCATTACGCCCGTGGCGACCTGTCGGTGGACATGGATCCGCTGCCGGGCGAGAAGGCTGCGATCACCCAGGCCATGGACGAAACCAAGACCAGCCTGTCGGCGATCAACAGCGAGATCCGCCGGTTGGCGACAGCGGCCGCGGCAGGCGACTTCAGCCTGCGCGGTGACGAAGATCGCTTCGCCTACGATTTCCGCGACATGGTGGCCGGGCTCAACCGGTTGATGCAGACCACGGACGAGAATCTGGTACAGGTATCGACCCTGCTGCAGGCGATCTCGCGCGGTGACCTCACCGTACGCATGCAGGGTGACTTCCACGGCGTGTTCGCCCGCATGCGCGATGACTGCAATGCCACCGTCGATCAGCTCAAGCAGATTGTCGGCCGCATCCAGTCCAGCGCGTCCAGCATCAACCTGGCAGCAGGCGAGATTGCCTCGGGCAACACCGATCTGTCGCGTCGCACCGAGCAGCAGGCGGCGAACCTGGAAGAGACGGCGGCGTCGATGGAAGAACTGACCTCCACCGTGAAGCAGAACGCCGAGCACGCACGCCAGGCCAACCAACTCGCGATCGGCGCGCACGGTGTCGCCTCGCAGGGCGGCGAGGTGGTCGGCCAGGTGGTCACCACGATGTCGGCCATCGAAGCCTCGTCGAAGAAGATTGCCGAGATCATCAGCGTCATCGACGGCATCGCCTTCCAGACCAACATCCTGGCCTTGAACGCGGCGGTGGAAGCTGCGCGTGCCGGCGAGCAGGGCAGGGGCTTTGCGGTGGTGGCCAGTGAGGTGCGCACGCTGGCACAGCGCTCGGCCGGTGCGGCCAAGGAGATCAAGGGCCTGATCGAGGATTCGGTCGGCAAGGTCGCCGATGGATCGGCGCTGGTCCGCCAGGCAGGCACCACGATGGGCGAGATCGTGGCGTCGGTGCAGCGCGTGACCGACATCATGGCTGATATCTCCGCGGCATCGCAGGAGCAGAGCTCGGGCATCGAACAGGTGAACCAGGCGGTGGTGCAGATGGACGAGACCACCCAGCAGAATGCCGCGCTGGTGGAAGAGGCCAGCGCCGCAGCGCGCTCCATGGAGGAGCAGGCCACCCTGCTGGCCGAGGCGGTGTCGGTGTTCCGCACCGGCGCGGCAACGGCGGTGGCAGCCGTGCGTCCGGCCCTGGCTGCGGTGGCCGCGACGGTCACCACGGTGCGCAGGCCGGCGGCACTGTCGCCGCGCATAGAGCCGACACTGGCGGCCAATGCCGGTGGCTGGGAAGAGTTCTAGAACGGGGCACGCCGGCAGGGAGACGGCGCCCATCGCGATGGCTGATCGTGATGGGCGCGGATCTTCTTCCTGAACGCGCGATGGCCGATGAGGTGGCGGGCACGCGCATTTCACTTCCGGTTGCCAACGGCGGGAGGACACTTGCGTCATACCGGAACTCAGGAGATGGCCATGAAGACCTCGACCCGATTGCTTGTGCTGGGCACCCTGCTGGCGGCTTCGTCGGTAGCCGGTGCGCAGACCTATGGGCCGCGCGATGAGGGACGCAAGTTCAATGACGGCAGCCGCGTGGTCTGCAAGAACGTGGAAGTGCAGCGCAACTCGCGCGATCCGAACCGCATTGCCGGTACGGCCACCGGTGCGGTGATCGGCGGCCTGCTGGGCAACCAGGTGGGCGGCGGCAATGGCAAGAAGCTCGCTACCGTGGCCGGTGCCGTGGCCGGTGGTGCGGCCGGTCGCCAGATCCAGGGCAACAGCCAGCAGAAGAACGGCGACCGCGTGGTCGAGCGCCGCTGCGAACGCGTCTACCGCTGATCTATCACTGCCACGCTCGATTTCCCTTCCACATCGCGATACCTCGAACGCCGGCCCCGCGCCGGCGTTCTTCGTTACGGGGCCCTGTATCGCCGGCCGCTGTGTCGTGCCTATACTGCGCCGACCTCCAAGGATGAATGCCCTGTGAACGAATTGCCCCTGGCAGAGTCGCAAGTGCCGGTTGCTGGCCGCGATCCCGGGCCCGAGCCGACCACGCGATTCAGTCGGCTGCGCGAGCGTACCGATGAATTGGAACTGTTCATTTCCGGCCTGCTGGCGTTCGCACTGTTGGCGGTACCCGGCTACCTGTTCGATGCGTGGGCGCACAGCAGCCTGCACACGGAAGGCATGTACTTCCAAGTGCTGTGGTTTGGTTTCAGCATCAGCGTGGGCATGTGCTACGTGCTGGCGGTGGCGCTGATCGCGCACCTGACCGTGCGCGGGTACTGGATCGGCCTGATCGGGCTGAAATCACACTTCCCCAAGGGCATCGACTGGGAACGGTTGCCGCAGATGGGCCCGGTATCGCGTGCCTTCCTCAAGGCTCGCGACGGTGGCCTGGACGGCAGTATCGAACGCGCTGATCGTTTGGCCACCATGCTCTTCTCCACCACACTGCTTGCGGTGCAGACGCTGGCCGGCACGCTGGTGATGGCCGTGCTGACATTGTGCGTGGCGATGGCGATCAGTGCGCTTGCCGGCGGTTCCGATCGTGTGGCCATGATCGTGGTCGGTACCGTGCTGGTCATCCTGCTTGCGCTCGCACTGGTTCCTGCACTGCTGGAGCGTGTCATTGCGCGCCGGCAGCGGCGCGACCAGTCATCGGACGGCCTGCAGCGGTTGCTGCAGCGTTTCCTGGCGGTGCTGCAACGGATTCCCCTGCTAGGCCTGATGCAGACGATGCAGTTGACCCTGCAGAGTAACCTGCGCTCGCGTTCGTTCATGGCGGTCTATCTGCTGGCGGTGATGGTGGCCATGGTGCTGGGCGCGGTACAGGTGCTGGGCTCGGTGAAATTCTCGTTGTTCAACCGATACCAGGTGATGACCGACGAGGCCGTCGAACAGGGCATGTTGAGCGCGCATTACGAGTCGATGCGCTCGGCGCACGATCAGCTGCTGCCGTACCCGATGATCCCGTCGGACACGATCAGTGGTTCACGCCTGCGTGTGTTCATTCCACACCGCCCCCAGCGCGACAACCCGCTGGCGCGCCAGCACTGCACCGCCTTGCCCGCAGCGCGCAATGAAGCGACTGGCGCAAAGGCTGCCAGCGCAGCGGTGGAGTGCCTGTCGCGGTTGTGGCGGGTGCAACTGGATGGCACGCCGGTCGACCTGCACGACTTCATGCCGATGGAGCGCCGCGATCTCGACATGCGTGGCCTGGTGGGCTATCTGCCCATGGCGACGCTGGCACCCGGTCGCCACGACCTGAGCCTGGTCTGGAATGCCGAAGGGGGCGAGCGCGGCCCGGAGCGACGCCGCGAGTACCGCATCCCGTTCTGGTACGCGCCAGACCCCTGAAAAGGGGGGGGATTAAGTCGCAATCCCCCAGCCTTCCCGTTTACGACTTAATCCCCTCCGTCCCCTTTTGCGAGGAGGCGCCAGGTGGCGAGGCCGCCGTAGAGCAGCAGCAGGACGGTGAGGGTGATCAGTTCGTGGCTGACTTCGGCCAGGCGGGCGTCCATCTGGTTCAGGCGCACCATCAGGTTGATGCCCGAGGTAGTTGGCAGCAGTTGCGCCAGCCACACCAGCGGTTGCGGCGTCATCACCGCCGGCCACGACAGGTTGGCGAGGAAGAACAGCGGGATCGAGGTGGCGATGATGTACTGGAACGCGCGTTCGCGGGTACGGAAAAAGCTGCCGATGAACAGGCCGAACGCCACCGTCGCGGCGATGAACAAGGTGCCGCCCAGCAGCTGGCCCAGCGGATTGCCGCCGCGCGGATAGTCCTGCACCCACGCGGTGAACCCGGCGTAGTAGAACAGGCCGAACAGGCCGATCAGGCCGAAGCCCAATGCCATGCCGGTCAGCGTCGGCAGGTCGAAGCGCAGGCGGCGGCCCAGTACGAGTCGGCGGCCGCCGAGCAGTACGCCGATGCCCATCAACAGGGTCTGGTGCACGATCAGCTCGGCCACGCCGGGCACGATGGCGCTGCCATAGCCTTCCTGGGTGTTGTACAGCGGGCGCTGCACCAGCGTGACCGGCGGTGCCTGCGGTGCGCCCATGAAGGCGGCCTGGCCGACCACCGCGTCACGTCCGAATGCGCCCAGTGCATCGGCCACGCTGCCCAGCACCCAGCTGGCGCGGCCCAGGTACGCACCGTTGCCGAGCAGTACCAGCTTGGCCGGGTGCCCACGCAGGATGTCGCGCTCAAGATTGGCCGGGATCAGCACGATGCCCTCGGCGTGGCCGGCTTCCAACTGCTGGCGCGCGCTGTCGATGTCGGCCGGCTGCCCGACCACGCGCGCGACCCGCAGGGCATCGAGCTTGCGCAGCAGTTCGCGGCTGGTGGCGCTGTGGTCTTCGTCCACCACCAGCACCGGCAGGTTGCCGGCCACCTGGTGGCGATACGCGGCCGGGTAGAAGAACGAGTACAGGATGACCGCACCGACCATCACCACGATCGCGTAGCGGTCGCACAGCACCGCCATCAGGGTCTGCCGCAGGCTGCGCCAGAGTGCGCTCATGCGTCTGCCCCTGCCGGTTGTGCGGCTTCGGGCGTGTGCGCGAAGGCGATCAGGCGCACGCCGCCGATGCCACCGGCCACCACCGTCATCAACAACAGCGTGGCCAGCGGCCATGCCGAAACCTGCAGCGGCGAACCGATGAACTGCTGCTGGGTCTGCAGCTTGATGTAGGCGCTGAGTGGCAGCAGTTGATGCCAGATGCGGGTGAACAGGGGGCCATCCAGCACCGGGAAGGTGGCGCTGGAGAATGCCAGCGCCGTGCCGATGCTGAGGCCGACCGCGGATAGCGCAGTACCCATGTCGCGAGTGACCCCGACGAAGAACAGCGCGTAGGCGGCGGTGGCCAGGTAGAACACCGGCTGCGCGAGCAGCAGCAGGAGCACGCTGCCCGCAACGCCATCGCCGCGCAGCCAGGCCAGGTAACCGATGCCGAGCGCGCCATACAGCGAGAACAACAGGATGTACGGCGCGATCTTGCCGGCAATCGCAGCCCACGGCGTGCGGCCCAGCCAGGTGGGCAGGGTTCCGTCGCGGATCTCGCGGCCGAGGCTGCCAGCCACGGCAAGCGCCAGCACCAGCGACAACACTGCCGGGAAGATCAGCGGCAGCAGGAACAACTCGTAGCTGCGCGCCGGGTTGTAGAGGATGTCCGACTGCACCGCGATCGGCGCCGCGCGCAGCTTGCCCGGGCCGACCTGCAGGCCGATGCGCTCGCGCAGCAGGCGCGCGTTCCATGCCGAGACCGCATCGCCGATATCGCGCGCCGCCGACTGGCCGGTGGTCATGTAGGTGGCGTTGTAGTAGGCGAACACCGTGCCCTGGCGGCCGCGCAGGGCTTGCCGGGTGACGTCGCGCGGCACCAGCACGATGGCGAACACATCCAGGCGGCGCAGCTGCGAACGTGCGTCTTCCATGTCCGCAGGCTGGCTGGCGATGCGCACGCCGGGGCTGGCATCGAGCATGCGCAGCAGCAGGCGGCTGTCACTGCTGTGGTCGAGATCGACCACGGCGATCGGGATGTCGCGCATCACCGACGGAGTGAACATCCACGCCATCACCACCAGCATCAGCAGTGGCAGCAGGGTGACCAGCATCAGATCGGCGCGGTTGCCGTACAGCGCACGCAGCTCGCGCCGCCAAGAGGCGGCGAAGCCGCCTTGGCCGGGGCTCAGTGCTGGGGCCATGCGAACAGCACGCTCATGCCGGGGCGGAAACCCTCGATGCGGCGTACCGGGCGCACCCGCACCTCGAAGCTGCGGACGTCGTAGCCGGACGACTGGCGGGTTGTGCGCCAGGTTGCATAGTCGCCGGCCGGGTTGATGAAGTAGACCTCGAACTCGCCGTCCAGGCCGAGTGCCGGCACGCTGCCCTGCAGCTTGCTGCCGACCTTCAGGCCCTGCATCTGCGATTCGCGCAGGTTCATCGCTACCCACATGCGATCGATGTCGACCAGGGTGAACACCGGGTAGCCGGCCGGCACCAGTTCGCCCGGGTCGGCCATGCGCTTGTTGATCTCACCCGCCACCGGCGCGCGTCCTTCCACTTCGGCACGCGCAGCGTTGACCTCGGCCACCGCGCCTTGTGCCTGCTGCACCTGGCCCTGCGCCGCGCGCTTGTCCTGCTCGCGTGCGCCGGCCAATGCCATGTCGTACTGCGCGCGGGCGGCACGCGCCAGTTCGCGCGAGCTGGTGGCCTGGGCATGCGCTTCATCGCGCTTCTGCCGGGTCATCACCCCTTCGTTGAACAGGTTCTGCACGCGCTGGTAGGTGGCTTCAGCCAGCGTCGCACCGGCTTCGGCCCGCTTCCAGTTCGCTTCGGCGGCGCGGATGTCCTCGCTACGCGCACCTTCGTCGGCCTTGTCGGCCACCGCCTGCGCGGCGGCCAATGCGCCGTGGGCCTGCTGTTCCTTGGCGGCCACCTCGGGGCTGTCGAGCAGGAACAGCACCTGCCCGGGCTGCACGCGGTCACCCTCGCGCACCTTCAGTTCGGCCACGCGCGCGGTGATCTTGGCGGCCACGTTGATGGTGTCCGCATCGGCCATGCCCTGGATCTGGTCCGCCGGGCTGCGCCAGGCCAGCCACAGGCCGAGCACCACCACGACCAGCAATACCACCACCAGGATCGGTCCCAGCCGCCGCTTGCCAGGGGGCGTCGTCGCTTCGTCGTGCAGCACATCACTCATGGTCGATCACCTCGTCCGCACGCCGCCGGAACTCTTCGAAACGGTCCATCTGTCCACTGATCTCCAGCAACTGTGCCAGCGCAATATCGTATTGGTAGGCGGCCTGCGCACGCTCGACACGGGCGCCGCCCAGGCCGAGCCGCGCGTCGATCACATCCAGCGAAGTCGCCTGGCCTTCGCGGAATGCCAGCTCCTGCAGGCGCAGGTTTTCCTGCGCCTGCGCGATGCTGCTGTCGAGCAGCACATACTGCTGGCGCGCGGTTTCCAGCTCATTCCAGGCCTTGCGCACGCCCAGCGCGACCTGGTTCTCGGCCTCGCGCAGGCCGGCTTCGGCCTGGTCCTGCTGCGCACGCGCGGCGCTGATCTGCGCCGGCCGCGAGTTCGGCGACAGGAAGGTGTACTTCAGGCCGATGCCGAACGCCCAGTCCGGATCGGTCAGCATCTCGTCGCGGCGGCGGAAGTCGTACTGGCCGAAGGCGAAGATCTGTGGCTTCAGCTTGGCCTGCTGCACGCGCACGCCCTGTTCGGCCTGCGCCACCTTCGCCCGCAGGCGCGCGATCTGCGGCTGGCGCGCCTGTGCAGTGCGCTCGAAGCTGGCCACCGGTTCCAGCGGCACGCGCTGCACGAACAGCGGCGACACCGGCTGCACCTCGCCACCGCTGCGCAGCAGCGTGGCCAGCGCGGCCTTCAGCGTGGCCAGGTCGTTCACTGTCTTCTGGTATTCGCGCTCGGCCTTGTCGCGGGCCACGGTGGCCTGCAGGCGCTGCGCGCGGGTGGCGAAGCCCTCGCGTTCCAGCTTCTCCGCATCGGACAGGTGGCGGTTGAGGCCATCACGTACGTCGCGGCGTACGTCCACTGCCTGCTCGGCCAGCCGCTGGCCGAAATAGGCCTGGGCCAGCTGCACGGTCAGCGATTGGCGCTGTGCCTCACGCTCGGCGCTGGCCTGTTCGTGGGCGGCGCTGGCGGCACGTTGCGCGGCCGGAATCACGCCGCCGGTGTACAGCGGCAGCACCGCGGTGACCACGGGACGGGTACGCCAGTCGCGCTCGGTGAACGACAGTGGCGAATCGATGCCGAAGGCTTCTGCCACGGGGGCCAGCGAGCCCAGTGGCAGGGTGAGGGTCTTCTGGAACTGCAGGCGGCGCACTTCGCCGGTGATTTCCGGCAGGCGCAGCAGGCGGGTGGCGTCCTGCAGGTCCTGCTTGTTGCGTACCGCTGCATCCGCGGCCGCCAGTGCATCGGAGACCTGCTCCAGGCGTTGCCGCGCTTGTTCCCAGTCCAATGCAGGTGCGTCGGTGTTGTTCTGCGCGGACGCAGCAAATGGCAGGCAGGTCGCCAGCGCCAGCGCCAGCGCGGCGTTCGCGCGGTGCATCCTTGTACGTCGGCCGATCACGCCCATGCCGTCCCAGTGGTAAAGAAGTGCGCAAACGGTAGTGCGCGCGGCGTGAAGCCCGGGTCTGCGATCATCGGATTGTCCTCAACGAAGGGTGCCGCTGGCCGCAGTGCGCAGCGCCTGGGTGATGTGCTGCAGCGTGCTTGAGCGCACGGCGGCATGCTGCCAGTACAGCGGCACATCGAGCCAGCGGCGGGGTTCCAGTACCACCACGCGGCCGGCGCGCACGGCAGGTGCGACCAGCGATTCCGGGGCCATGCCCCAGCCGAGTCCGCACGCGGCGGCTTCGACGAAACCGGTGGAGGAAGGCAGGTAGTGTAGCGGTGGCTGCAGGCGCGCGCGGGTCAGTCGTCGCACGAAGCGCCACTGCAGTTCATCCTTACGGTTGAACACCAGCATCGGAACGCGTGCCAGTGCTGTGGCGTGCATGCCGTCGCTGAAGTATTGGCGGGCGAAGCCGGGCGAGGCGATGGCGTGGTAGCGCATCGCGCCGAGCGGGTGCACGTTGCAGCCCTTCACCGGCTGGCTTTCAGCGGTGACCGCGCCGAGCACGCTGCCATCGCGCAGCAACTGCAGGGTGTGGTCCTGGTCGTCCATGCGCAGGTCGAACAGGTAGCCATGGCGCTGGTGCAGGTCGGCGATGGCCGGCACGAACCAGGTGTCGAGCGAGTCGTCGTTGACCGCCAGCGGGATCGGCGTGCGCACGGCGTCACTGCCACGTTCGGGCAGCAGCTCGGCCAATGCCTCGGCCTCCAGCGCCTGCATCGGTCGTACCCGGCGCAGCAGCGCTTCACCTGCGGTAGTCGGCCGGCAAGGTGCCTGGCGTACCACCAGCACCTGGCCCAGCCGGTCCTCGAGTGCCTTGATCCGCTGCGACAGCGCCGACGGGCTGATCGACAGGCGGCGTGCGGCGGCCTCGAAGCTGCCTTCCTCCAGCACGGCAGCGAACGCGGCCAGTTGTGGATGTACCAGGTCCATGCGGGGCCTCTTCAGTCCTTCTGCACAGGATAAAGAAAAACCAGATTGTATTAACCGGCCATTGGCCGCACCCTGCGCATCCCCTCGCTGCCCGGCCTGTCCTGATGTGGATCGCCGCTACCGTTGCCGGCCTGTTCGCGGGCGCCGGCCTGATCATCGCCATCGGTGCACAGAACGCCTTCGTGCTGCGCCAGGGCCTGCAGCAACGTCACGTGGGAACGGTGGTGGCCGCCTGCGCCGGCGCGGACATCGCGCTGATCCTTGCGGGCGTGGGCGGCATGGGCGCGCTGGTGCTGCAGTGGCCGTTGCTGCTGCAGGTGCTGCGCTTCGGTGGTGCAGCGTTCCTGCTCTGGTATGGCCTGCAGGCCGGGCTGCGCGCGTGGCGCGGTGGCAGTGCGCTGGCGGCGGGCGAGGTGGAGGGTGGCAATCGATGGCAGGTGCTGCTGACCTGTCTGGCCTTCACCCTGCTCAATCCGCACGTGTACCTGGATACCGTGGTGCTGCTGGGCAGCCTGTCCACGCGCTACCCGGGTGATCTGCGTTGGGCGTTTGCTGCCGGCGCCTGCGCGGCCAGCGTGATCTGGTTCTGTGCACTGGGCTATGGCGCGCGGCTGCTGCAGCCGGTGTTCCGCAGGCCGAGTGCCTGGCGTGTGCTGGACGCCGGCGTGGCGATCTTCATGTTCTGCCTCGCCACGCTGCTGCTGTTGCGCCCGCTCTAGGCCGCTTCCACCGCGCACAACGGTGTTTCGCCCGGACGCAGGGTCAGTACGCGCACGCCGTTGCGGGTGACCGCGACGGTGTGTTCGAACTGTGCCGAGAGCTTGCCGTCGCGGGTGTAGACCGGCCACTCGTCCGGCTGCTGGCGGATGGCCGGCTTGCCCTGGTTGAGCATCGGTTCGATGGTGAACACCATGCCTTCTTCCAGCACCCTGCCGGTGTTGGGATGGCCGTAATGCAGGATCTGTGGTTCCTCGTGCATTTCCTGGCCGATGCCATGGCCGCAGTATTCCTTCACTACGCTGTAGCCGTGGCTGCGCGCGTGGCGGGCGATGGCGTGGCCGATGTCGCCCAGGCGTGCGCCGGGGCGCACCGCGGCGATGCCTTTCCACATCGCCTGGTAGGCGGTCTGCACCAGCCTGCGCGCGGCGTAGTCGACCTCACCGACCAGGTAGGTGGTACTGGAATCTGCGATGTAGCCGTTCTTCTCCAGGGTGATGTCGAGGTTGACGATCTGGCCGTTGCGCAGCACGTCGGTGGTGCTGGGCACGCCGTGGCAGATGACGTTGTCGATCGAGGTATTGAGCACGTACGGGAAGCCGTACTGGCCCTTGCTGGCCGGCCGCGCCTCCAGCTCGTCGACGATCATGCGTTCGACGAAGTCGTTGATCTCCATCGTGCTGCGGCCCTGCAGCGGCAGCTGGTCGAGCGCGGCGAATACCTGTGCCAGCAGGCGCCCGGATTCGGCCATCAGCGCGATCTCGTGCGGCTGCTTGATCATCGCCATGTCAGGCCCGCCCAGGCGCCAGCGCCTGCGGCTGTACCCCGGCCGCGCGCAGTTCGCTGGCGACGATGTCCTGGAAGCTCAGTGTGGGGTTCATCTCGCACAGCATGCCGACCCGGATCCAGAAGTTGGCCTGGGCGTTGATCGAGCGGCTGGAGACGGTGCAGGCACGGCGCAGCTGGTCGTGCAGGGTGTCATCGATGTTGACGATGCCCATGGGCGGTCCTCGAGAAGCGGTTATACGAATCGTATATGTTTCGTATATCCATCTCAAGCCGACGTCGTTTAGTCCACGTGGGTGGCAAAGCGCAGCCGGTTGCCGTCGGGGTCGCGCAGCAGCATTTCGCGGCTGCCCCATTCGGTGTCGTGCGGTGGCTGCTCGATCGGCACGTTGGCCGCACTGAAGGCGCGGTGCAGGCTGTCGACGTCGTCGACAATGAAATACACCGCGCCGCCGACCTCGCAATCGCCGCTGTGTTCGGTGAGGAAGATCGTCTGGCCATCGCGGGTAAGCTGGGCGAACAGCGGGAAGCCGGGTTCGAAGCGGTGTTCCCAGTCGACCACGAAGCCCAACCCCTGCACGTAGAACGGCAAAGTGGTGTCGGCGTGGCGCATGCGCAGCTGCGGGATGACGGTCTGGGGCATGGCGGTGGCTCCTGGGACAGGCGCCCAGTGTAGTGCCGGCCGCTGGCCGGCATCCTTGGGAGCCTGGCCACGATGAGGTTGCCGGCCAGCGGCCGGCACTACCGAAGCCACGCCGGCCAGCGGGCGGAACGAACGACAGCGGTCAACCGGCCATCGGCACCGAAGCCATCGCCGCCAGCAGTTCGCGGTTCACCTGCTGGTGCCGGGCCTGCCAGGCAGGAAGATCATCGGCGCTGACGTCCGGCTGGCCATCCAGCGACGACAGCCAGCGCTTGAAGCGGCTCTGGTAATTGGCCAGCGACACTTCGCCGGTAATGTCGCTGCCGACCAGGCCGCCGGCACGCAGCGCTTCGATCACCACCAGCGCGTCTTCCAGCTGGAAACGGCCCTGGTCCCAGTTGCTACGCGCGACGTCCTCGGCGAACACGTCCTTGTCGATCGACAGGTAGGTCGGCTGCGGCGACTTGGCCTGTTCGGCAGCAAACGCAGCCACCAGCGCTTCGGGGTGCTCGAAGCGGCGGAACGCGTGGCCCATGCCGAGGCGATGGCCCCAGCCGACATCCACGTCCATGCACCAGTAGGTCAGGCGACCGCCCATCAGCGGGCGCCAGTGGTTCTCCCAGGCATGGCCGAGGCCGATGTCGCTGGAGGTGATGCCGAGCACATGGATGTGCGAGATCTGCGGCAGCTTGCTGGCGGCATTCACCCATGAACCGCAATGCATGCCGAACGGAAAACGCATGTTGTCCGGATGGTTGTCCAGCACCACCAGCTGGAACGGCGCTTGCGCGCGCATGCGGCGCAGCAGCGGCAGGCTGAGGTGATGGAAGTCACCACTGCCGAGCATCACTGTGCCGAGCTGGGCCGGCAGCGGCGCAAGCACCTCGGTGCTGAAGCGATCCAGGGTGCCGTTGCTGCAGGCGAAGCGCAGCGGGTCGTGCCACTGCGGCAGCGCCAGGGTCTGCGCCTGGGCCAGTGGCAGCACGCCACCGTCCAGGTCGAGGATCAGCGGAGAACGCAACTGCATCACTCAGCCGCCTCCATCAGGTTCGCCCTGCAGGTACGGGGCCAGCCGGCGCAGGGCGGCACGCAGCAGTGGGGAACGGGCGTGGATCGCGTGCCGGGTTGAGGTGAAGCTGGCCCCCAGCTCGGCCTTGATCCGCGAGTCGGTCCAGCCGGCCACGTAGTGGCTCAGGCCGTGCTGCAGGGCGTACTCGAGGTTGTGCATCCAGCTGACCGCGTACAGGTTGTGCTCGCGCGACTGCGGGTAGGCCAGGCCGATGTACTTGTCCACCAGCTTGCCGGCATGCACATAGCACAGGTTCCAGCCGATCAGCTGGCCCTCGTGACGGTACAGGAACATCCGGCCCTGACCCTGGCTGTCGGCCAGCAGGTGCTGCAGGTAGGGCAGGCCGAGCTGGTCGAAGTGCACCGCGCTCTGCGCATACACGCCCAGGTACAGCGCATGCAGTTCGGCCTGCAGCCGTGGGTCGGCCAGGGCCGGATCACCGGTGGCGATGCAGTCGATCTGCAGGTCGTCGCGCGAGCGCAGCTTGCGCCGGATGTTCTTGCGGCGCGAGGACGACAGGCGGCCGAGATAGCCGTCGATCGAATCGAAATCGATCGCCACCCAGGCCAGCGGCATGCCTTCCAGTTCAACGAAGCCGCGTGCCAGCAATGCCTGCAGGAAGGCGCCACTGTGCGCATTGGCCGCGTCGTCCAGCAGCGGTGAATCGATGGCAAGGTCCTTTACCACCAGCAGCCGGGTATCGCCGATGGCGTGACGCGTCACGTCCTCGGCCAGCGCCTCCGGCGCAACGTGTGCCGGCAGCGGGGTGTACTCGGTGCTGGTGGCGCCGACGAAGCGGGTCTGCCAGGTGATCCACGGCCGCCACAGGCGCGACAGCGGCAGGCCGAGCAGCTTGCTGCGCAGCGCGTCGTCCATCGTGGTGGTCAGGTCGAGCGGTGCACGGAAGGTCGGCAGGCCGCTGGGAAGGCGGCCTGCCTCGAATCCGAGCGGCGGGTGGGCCAGGAAGCCCTCCAGCAGCGCGGCCGGTTCCAGCGCGGTGCTGGATGCGCGTGACGTCATCTCCATCGGCACGGGAACCGGCAGCGCATCGACCTCAGCCCTTGGCCTTGGTCAGCGCCTGGTCGAGCAGGGTGATCGCCAGGTCGATTTCTTCGTAGCTGATGTCCAGAGACGGCGCAAAGGTGATCACGTTCTTGTACCAGCCACCCACGTCGAGCACGAGGCCCATGCGCTTGCCGTCATGCAGCAGGTCGCCGGCCAGGCCGATGTCGACCATGCGGTCCAGCAGTTCCTTGTTCGGGGTGTAGCCGTCGGCCTGGCAGATTTCCGCGCGCAGGGCCAGGCCCAGGCCGTCGACGTCGCCGATTTCCGGGTGACGCTTCTGCAGGCCACGCAGGCCGTCGAGGAAGTACGCGCCCTTTTCCGGCACGGTGCGTTCGTAGTCCATTTCCTTGCCCAGCTTCAGCACTTCCAGGCCCAGGCGGGTGCCCAGCGGGTTGGAGTTGAAGGTGGAATGGGTGGAGCCCGGCGGGAATACGGTCGGGTTGATCAGCTCTTCGCGTGCCCACAGGCCGGACAGCGGGTTCAGGCCGTTGGTCAGCGCCTTGCCGAACACCAGCACGTCCGGGGTCACGCCGAAGTGCTCGATCGACCACAGCTTGCCGGTGCGCCAGAAGCCCATCTGGATTTCATCGACCACCATCAGGATGCCGTACTTGTCCAGCACGCGCTTGAGGCCGGTGAAGAAGTTGCGCGGCGGGATGACATAGCCGCCGGTGCCCTGGATCGGCTCGACGTAGAACGCGGCGTACTCGGCCTGGCCGACCTTGGGATCCCACACGCCGTTGTACTCGCTTTCGAACAGGCGCTCGAACTGCCACACGCAGTGGTCGGAGTACTCGTCCGGGGTCATGCCCTTCGGACGACGGAAGGGGTACGGGAACGGAATGAACATCGCGCGCTCGCCGAAGTGGCCGTAGCGGCGGCGGTAGCGGTAGCTGGAGGTGATCGACGACGCACCCAGGGTACGGCCGTGGTAGCCGCCTTCGAAGGCGAACATCAGGCTCTTGCCGCCGCGCGCGTTGCGCACGATCTTCAGCGAATCCTCGATGGCCTGTGCACCGCCGACGTTGAAGTGCACGCGGCCATCGAGGCCGAACTTCTCGTGCATGTCCACGGCAATGGTCTTGGCCAGCTGCACGCGGGTCGGGTGCAGGTACTGGCTGGCGACCTGCGGCAGGGTGTCGATCTGGTCCTTCAGCGCGTCGTTCAGGCGCTTGTTGCTGTAGCCGAAGTTGCAGGCCGAGTACCACATCTGCAGGTCGAGGTAGGGCACGCCCGCACCGTCGAACATGTAGCTGCCTTCGCCACGCTGGAAGATCTTCGGCGGGTCGACGTAGTGGACGGTGTCGCCGAAGGAGCTGTAGCGCGCTTCGTCGGCCAGCAGCTGCGCATCGGAGGCAGCGGCGTCGGCGTTCTTGTCAAAAATGTTCATGCAGTTCGGTTCCGTGAAGGACGTTCGAAAGGGGGCAACGGGGGAGCGTGGCTGGAAGGGCGTGCTCAGGCGGTGGCCAGCAGCAGGGGCGGTACGGCGGGCTGCGGGCTGGCGTCGATGCGACGTGGCTGCAGCAGGTTGCCATCGAGCAGGCGCGGCAACAGCGCGATTGCATCGTGGAAGGTGTCGATGGCGGCATGCTCGATGCCGGCATTCGTGCAATGGGTGATCAGGCGACGCTTGGCGAACACGAAGTCGGCATCTTCGGACACGCAGAAATCCGAGCTGCCGTCGCCGATCATCAGCACGCGCGGCGCTTCGTTGGCACGCGCCTGCGCGGCGCAGGTGCACTTGCAGGTACCGCTGCGGCAGCCTTCTGCCTGGTAGGGCGATTCCAGTTCCCAGTGGCCGTCGCACCAGCGCAGGTGGTTGGCCACCACCGGCAGCCGCGACAGGCCGTGGTTGGCGAGGATGCGGTGGATCGCATAGTCCAGGCCGTCGCTGACGATGCGCAGCGGCAGGCCCAGCTGCTCGGCGCGGGCGACGAAGTCGACGAAGCCCGGATCGATCTGCACCTGGTCCAGGTGCGCATCAAGCGTGGCCGGGTCCAGCTTCAGCAACCGCACCTGGCCCTGCATGCATTCGCGCGAGCCGATCTTTCCAGCCTTCCACTGGTCTTCCAGCGCCTGCCAGCCCGGCTGGCCGTACTTCTCCAGCAGCGAGTCGATGACATCTTCGAGGCTGATGGTGCCATCGAAGTCACACAGGATGCTCCAGCGCATGGGCAGGTCCGTCGATGAAAGAAGCGTCCGGCACGATGCCGGGGCAGGCTCAATGTAGGCAGGCCGCCTTTCTCGTTCCTTTCCTGTTGAAAGGCTCTTTTGACGGGCTGGGAAAGCGTTCAGGAAGGTGCATGGATGAATGCGCGGAGCGCAGGCCACGCGTGCACGTGCGGGTCAGCCGCGGGCCAGGGCCTGCAGTATTTCGGCCGTCTCTTCACGGGTCTGCCAGGCGCTGTTGCCAAGGGTCAGCATGCGTGCGGCGAAGTCGCGTGCGTTGGGCATGTCGTCCTGGGGCACGATGCCGCGCAGGTACGCGTAGTCGGGCAGGGCATGGATGAACATGCGGCTGGCGCCGAGACCGCGTGGCCACAGGTCTTCAAGTACGGCATCGCGGGCCCGCTGGCTGGGCAGCAGCAGCATCAGCATCGGCCAGGTGCCGCCGGTACCGGCCAGCCCATCGACCACTTCCACCGCCGGCAGCTGTGCCAGTTGCACGCGCAGCTGCAATGCACGCAGGCGTCCGGCCTGCAGGAAGGCAGGCAATCGCCGCGCGGCATGGGCACCGATGTTCTGCCGCCACTGGCTGACCCGGTGTTGCGGAATCTCCAGCGGGAAAATGTCACCGACCGCTTCTTCCAGGTCGCCACGCTGCAACGCACTGCGCAGCGGATTTCCGTACACCAGCGATAGGAGCGATGGTCGATAGCAGGCGGCCAGGCCGAGCAGCTGCACACTGCGCAGCAGTTCCCAGCGCAGGCTGGAACGCACCTGTTCGGCGGCATGTCCGGCCAGCGCGGCACGCAGCTCGTCATCGCGGCTGACCAGCAGACCGCCTTCGTGCAGGCTCAGGCCCTTTCCGGCGGCCAGGCTGAAGAATCCGATATCACCGCGCAGGCCGACACTGGTGTTGCCAACGCGCGCGCCGAGCGCCTGCGCGGCATCTTCGATTACCCAGGCGCCTGCGCCGCGTGCGACCTCGCAGGCCAGATCGACATCGGCGATGCGCCCGCCCAGGTGGGTGGGCAGGATCGCCAGCGTGCGTGCGTCGGCCAGGCGCTTGAGCTGGCCAGGATCGAAATCGAAGTGGCCATGACGGGTGTCGCACAGCTGCACGCGCAGGCCCAGGCTGTGCACCGCGATCGGCACCAGCGGGCAGGTGTAAGCCGGCAGGATCACGGTGTCGCGCTTGGGCGCGCGCTTGCGCAGCGTCCGCAGGGCGATCAGCAGCGCGTGCGTGCCGGAACAGGTCAACTGCAGCGGCGGTGTGCCAAGCTGGCTGGCCAGGATCGCGCGCAGGTCGCCACCGCCGGGGAGGAAGTCGCTGGCCTGCATGGGCAGGCCGGCGGTGGGCGGCAGCTCGCGCGCGAACAGGCTCATCGCAACGCGCTCATGCGGCGCTTTCGGCAGGGCTGTGCGGATCGTCCGCTTCGGCACGGCCGAGGCAGACGATGCCGGCCACGATCAGTACCGCACCTAGCAGATGGTGCAGGGTCAGCGGTTCGTTCAACAGCCAGGCCGACAGCAGCAGCACGCTTATCACTTCCAGGTGCGATGCGGCAAATGCAGGGCCGATCGGCGCATGCCGCAGCAGGCTCATCCAGGTGAAGAACGCACCCACGTAGCCGAGGATGGCGCCGTACACCCACGGCTGCGACAGCACGCGCAGCAGCCATGCCGTGTTGGCCTCGACCGGCAGCGCGGCATCGCCGGCGTACTTGAAGCACAGCTGGGCCAGCGTGTCGAAGGCCATCAGCAGCGGGAAGCCGATCACATACAGGCGCCTCATGAGCCCGCTCCCACCACGGCCACGCCGGCGGTGACCAGCAGCATGCCGGTCACCCGCAGCGGGGTGAGCTTCTCGCGGAACAGGAAGCGGCCGGCGATCATCAGCGCGACGATGTTGATCGAGCCCAGCAGCACGCCCTTGGACAGCGGCACCAGCGACAGGAAGGCGATCCAGGCGACGAACTCAAGCACGTAGCAGGCGATGCCGATCCACAGCCACGGGCGGCTGAGCATGTGTTTCCAGCGCTGCAGGCCTTCGCCGTCCTGCGGGTCGCTGGCGGCGGCCTTGAAGGCAAGCTGGCCACCGGTATCGAGCACCACGTTGGCCAGCCACAGCAGCGTGGCAAGTGCCCCCATCTCAGGCCACCGCCTTGAGCACACCCGTACGCTCACCGATCTCGGTGAAGAAGCGGGCGCTGCGGCGGATCACGTCGCGGCGTTCGCGGTCGATGGTGATCATGTGGTAGCTGTCTTCCAGTACCACCAGCTCCTTCGGGCCGCTGACCCGCGACATCACCAGCTCGGCGTTGCCCATGCTGGCCACGTCGTCCTCGCGGGCGTGCATCACCAGGCACGGCGCGGTGACCTGGTGCAGGTGGCGGCGGGTCCAGTGGCTGAGCGCACGCATTTCGGCCAGCGCATGCCAGGGGTTGCCCGGCAGGCCAGCGGCGGCGCTGTCGCCGGACAGCATGGCGGCGCTGACCTGCGCACGCAGGCGCTCGTCACGCAGGCCGTACGGCGGTTCTTCCATGAACATGCGGTCGCGGCCGATGTTGAAGCGCTTGAACCACGGCAGGAGGAACGAGAAGCGGGCCACGGCGGGAATGTTCCAGCCGTCGTAGCGGAACGTGGCGCCGTATACGCCCACGCCGGACACCCATTCCGGGCGACGTGCCGCCAGCGCCAGCGACAGTACCGCGCCCATTGACAGGCCGCCGACGAACAGCTGGTCAACCTTGCCGCGCAGGCTGGCCGCCGCGTCTTCCACGCCCTGGTACCACTGTTCCCAGGTGGTCGCCAGCAGGTCATCCACGGTGCCGCAATGGCCGGGCAGCTGCACGCCGTGCACCGTGAAGCCGGCATTGTTCAGGCCCTTGCCCAGCATGCGCATTTCCGCCGGGGTGCCGGTCAGGCCGTGGACCAGCAGCACGCCCTGTGGGCCACCGGGGAGGAAGAAGTCGTGCGATTCGGTCACCTGGCGGCTCCGGGACGGCAGTGGGGATGGCAGGATCGCAAGCGCGATTTTCACCAGCCTTTCAGCGCCCCGGGCCGGGTCAGGGGGCCTTCAGCAGCGGCAGCGTGATGGCGACCTTGAGCCCGCCACCCGGGCGGTTGAGGAAGCTCAGGCGACCGCCGAAGTGCTCCACCGCCTCGTGCGCGATGGCCAGGCCCAGCCCGGTGCCGCTGGCAGTGGTGCCAGGGGCGCGGAAGAAGCGCTCGCCGAGGCGCGGCATCACGTCTTCCGGGACGCCCGGGCCGTTGTCTTCCACATAGAGTTCGACATCATTGTCGTCCAGTGCGTGCACGCCGACTGTGACGGTGGCTTCCCGGCCCGCATAGCGCACGGCGTTGTCGATCAGGTTGTCCAGAGCTTCCTGCAGCATGGCACCGTTGCCCAGCACGCGCAGCGGCTGGGGGCTGCCACGGTAGCCGAGGTCGATGCCATCACGGATCGCTTCCGGCACCCGCATGCCGACCCACTGCGGTATCAGTTCGCACAGGTCGAGTGCTTCCACGGTATCCGGCACGGTCTGTGCCCGGCTCAGCGCCAGCAGCTGGGTGCTGACCCGCGCGGTGCGCTGGTTGAGCCGGCGGATGTGCTGCAGGGCCTCGCGCACCGTATCCGGATCGCCATGTGCCAGCGCCTGGTCCACGTGCAGGGCCATTCCGGCCAACGGCGAGCGCAGCTGGTGCGCAGCGTCGGCGATGAAGCGGTTCTGCAGGGTGATCATCTCCGCCTGGCGCGCGAACAGATCGTCGATGGTGCTGATCAGCGGCTGGATCTCTTCCGGAACGTCGGCATCGGAAATCGGCGCCAGCTCGCCGCGGCGCTGCGCCAGGCGGGTTCTCAGCGGGGTCAGGATGCGCAGGCCGTAGGTCACGCCGAACCAGACCAGCGCGGCGGTGCCCAGCGCCAGCATGGTCATCAGCGGAATGATGATCATCAGGATCTCGCGTGCGCGCTGGCGACGGTCGGCCATGCTCTCCGCCACGGTCACTGCCAGCTGGTCCTGCGGATCATTCATCGCCTGCGTGCAGACCGTGGCCATGCGTACCTGCTGGCCGTTGAGGGTGCCGTCGTACAGCGCCGGGTGCACGCCGGTGCAGTCCTGCGAGGGGGCATAGGGGCTGAAGTCGGCGTTGCCGCTGAGGGTGCCCTTGCGGCTGCTGTCGACGTTGAAATAGCGGTGGCCGTCGGGGTCGTACTCGATCAGGAAGCGCGCCTGTGGTGACAGGTCGCTGGTCACCGGCATGGTGCTGAGCATCTGCGCGAACGAGTGGGTGTCGTCGATCAGGTTGCGGTCGTGGATGCGGTTGGAATAATCCAGCGCAACGTAATAGGCCAGGATCGTGTTGAAGGTGAGCAGGCCCAGCATCGGCAGCGCCAGGAAGGCGAGCAGGCGCCGGCGCAGGCTGGGCGGTCCACTGATCACGGGGTGCTGTCGTCCTGCGCGTCTTCCAGCATGTAGCCCAGCCCGCGCACGGTGCGGATGCCCATGCCGCCGGGCTGCAGCTTGCGGCGCAGGCGGTGCAGGGCGATGTCCAGGCCGTTGTCGGTCAGGTCCTGGCCCCAGTCGCACAGCGCTTCCACCAGCTGCGCGCGCGATACGATGCGCTCGGCGCGTACCGCCAGTGCCGACAGCAGGCCGAATTCGCGCGCGGTCAGTTCCAGCGACTGGTCGTCGATCCACACCCGATGCCCGGCCAGGTCCAGGCGCAGGCGGCCGATGCGCAGGTCCGGGTTGCCATTGCTGGTGACCCGGCGCAGCTGGGCACGCACGCGTGCTTCGAATTCGTCCAGCGCGAACGGCTTGACCAGGTAGTCGTCGGCACCCAGGTCGAGCACGCGCACGCGTTCGGCCAGGCCGTCGCGGGCGGTCACCACCAGCACGGCCAGGCCATCACCGCGCTGGCGCAGGCGCTGCAGCACGTCGCGGCCATCCAGCTGCGGCAGGCCCAGGTCCAGCACCAGCAGTGCGTACTGGGTCGAGCCCAGGGCAGCGTCGGCGTGCGCGCCATTGTCGACGTGGTCGACCACGTGCCCCTGCCGGCGCAGCGAGGCGCACAGGCCGGAGGCGATGTCCGGGTCGTCTTCAGCAATCAGAACGCGCATGCGCGGGGCTCCTGTAACGGTCAGGCCCACCGGATGGACGGGGTGGGCCTCTCGGCTGCCGAGGGTAGCCGCAAACCGGGTGAAGGTGGAGCGCGGCGGCGCCGTCGGGCGCGGTCGCGCTGTCCGTCCATTCAGTCCTGAAGGCCGGGCTCGCCCTGCGCCAGCGGCACCCGCGAACCGTCCAGCAGGCCACGGCTGAGTCTGCCATCTTCGATGAACAGAAGTTCGCCGTTCTCGCCGTTCTTGATGCTGCTGTCGATGGCGATCACGCGGTCGCCGTGGAAGCTGCTGACGTGCGGCATCGAGGTGTGGCCGACCACGATGCGCGAGAGCTGCAGGCGGTCGAGCACGTTCTGCACTCCTGCGGTGTCGAGGCGGCCATCGAAGTAGCCGCGGTACCAGATCGGGCTGGTCTTGCCGTCATACAGCGGAGCGGTGGCCGGATCGGCTTTCACTTCGGCCTTGGGCAGGCCCAGCGAGGCCTGGTAAGCCGCGTTAGTGCGTGCCGGGTCCAGCGCCAGCTCGACGGCTTCGGGCGAGATGCCGCCGTGCAGGAACAGGGTGTCACCGATCTTCAGCAGTACCGGGCGGGTACGCAGCCACTGGCCGATCACCGAGTCGGGACCGTACAGCTGCGGGTAGCTGCGACCAAGCAGCTGGGCGCTGCGCAGGTACTTCGGGTTGACGTAGCGCAGGTCGTCGTACAGCACCATGGTTTCGTGGTTGCCGAGCACGAAGTGCACCGCGCCACCGGCCGCAGCTGCCTGCTGCTGCAGGCTGTACAGCAACCAGAAAGCCTCGGTCACCTGCGGGCCGCGGTCGAAGACGTCGCCGGCGATGACCAGGGTGTCCTTGCCCAGCGCCCAGCGGTCCTGTGCGTCGATGACCCGGTTGGCGCGCAGCAGGCGCACCAGCAGCCCATATTGGCCGTGGATGTCGGACAGCGCGACGATGCGAGGCACCGCAGGCAGTACGGAGACCAACGGTGTACTCGCTGGCGCCACATGCACGCTGTGCTGGTAGCCGCACAACGGGGCGATATCGGTGCCGGCCGCGTTGGCGGGCAGCGTGCGCGACTCGACCTTGTCGGCGCAGATCCAGTTGGCCTGCAGCTGCTTGCCCTGGCGGAACACGTAGGGGCCGTCGGCCTCCACATGGGCAGCCGGTGCGGCGACCTCGCGGGCCTGCAGGGTTCCGGTGGCGCAGGCCAGCAGCAGGGCGGTCGACAGGAAGGGGCGATAGCGCGACATTGGCGGCATCCAGCGGCGGAAAGCGCCGATGCTACCCGGCGCGGCCGCGCCACGGTGTGCGCGAATGGGCGGATCAGGCGTCGCGCCCTTCGTCCCTGAGCTTGCGCACACGGGTGGCCGCGGGCTGAAGCGGTTGGCCATCGCGCCCGCGCGGCTGCATGTAGGGCAACGGCCGCCGCGTGCTGGATTCAATCAACTGCGAATGTGCTTCGCCCGCGCCGAAGCGGTGGCGCTCGCCCCACTGGCGCAGCGCGACCAGCAGCGGGAACAGCTCCTGGCCGGCGGCAGTGAGCACGTATTCCTGGTAGGCCGAGCCGTCGGAGGCCGGCTGCAGCCGCAGGATGCCGGCATCGACCAGCCTGCGGAGGCGGTCACTGAGGATGTTGCGTGCCGCGCCGAGGCTGCGCTGGAAATCACCGAAGCGGGTGATGCCGTCGAACGCGTCGCGGATCACCAGCAAGGCCCAGCGGTCACCGAGCAGGTCGGCACTGCGGGCTACAGGGCAGGGGCTGTCGGCGTGCATGGGGCATCCATGGGGCATCTCCTGAATATGGTTGCAGTTTAAAACCAATGGCGCTAGCCTGCATCAGGTTTCAAATTGCAACTACATGATGAGCGTCTCGTCTGTTCCGCGCCCACTGCGGGTCCTGCTTGCTGTTGCCGCCGGTGCCAGTGTTGCCAACGTCTATTACGCCCAGCCGCTGCTGGAGCAGCTTGCGCGCGCTTTTGCACTGGACCGTGCGGTGGCCGGCGCGGTATTGGCCGCGACCCAGGCGGGCAGCGTGCTGGCGTTGCTTGGCCTGCTGCCGCTGGCCGACCGCGGTGACCGACGGCACTTGGTGCGGCTGCAGCTGGCGGCGCTGGTTGTCGCCCTGCTGTGGCTGGCGGCCGCGCGCACTGCCGGCTGGCTGCTGTCGGGCATGCTGCTGGCCGGACTGCTGGGCACGGCGCTGACGCAGGGGCTGATTGCCTACACGGCAACATTGGCACCGCCCGAGCAGCGCGGTCGCGTGGTGGGCGTGGTGCAGGGCGGTGTATTCATCGGACTGCTGCTGGCGCGTGTGGTGTCGGGTACGGTGGCGGCAGCATTGGGCTGGCAGGCGGTCTATCTGCTGTCGGCGCTGGTGATGGCAACCCTGGCGGTACTGTTGTGGCGGCGCCTGCCTGCAGTGCCGGTGCCGGAAGTCCCCCCACGCTGGCGCGAGCTGCTGGGCTCGATGCTGTGCATGCTGCGCACCGACCGAACGCTGCGCGAGCGTGGGCCGCTGGCACTGCTGCTTTTTGCCGGGCTCAACGTGTTCTGGGCGGCCGCCCCGCTACCGTTGTCGGCACCGCCGTTGCACTGGTCGACTGCGGCCATCGGTGCACTCGGCCTGGCCGGGGTGGTTGGCGCATTGATGGCGGCGCGGGTCGGGCACTGGATGGACCGTGGATTCGCACATCGGGTCAGCCTCGGCGCGCTGCTGCTGATGCTCGCCGCGTGGTGGCCGCTGCTGGGCCTCCCGCATTCGCTGTCCTTGCTGTTGCTGGGTGTGGTCGTGCTCGACCTCGGCGGCCAGGCACTCCATGTCTCGAACCAGGCATCGTTGCTGCGTGCACCGGCAGAACAGCATGGGCGCCTGGTGGCGTTGTACATGCTGTTCTATGCGGTGGGCAGCGGTGCGGGAGCGGCGGCGGGGCCCTGGATGCAGGTGCGGCATGGCTGGCCCGCCGTGTGCCTGCTGGGGGCAGGCATCGCGTTGCTGGCGCTGCTGTGGTGGGCAGCGTGGCGGGTGGGGGCGGTGAAAGCAGCGGCTGGCGCGCGAACCGGTAGAGTCGACTGTTAGTTGTGTAAACCCACTACGTTGTTCAGCGGCACTCTGGAGATAGGTGGCTGGCCGCCGATCGCCATATGGGGACGGTGCCAGTTGTAGTGGTGCAGCCATTGGCTCAACACGGAATTGCGCTGGTCCGAGGATGCGTACTCGCAGGCGTAAGCCCACTCGCGCAGGCTGGTCTGGATGAAGCGCTCGGCTTTGCCATTGGTCCGCGGCGTGTAGGGCTTGGTTCTGATGTGCTTGATCCCAAGGGATTTGAGCAGCTTGGCAAAGGCGGTGGAGCGATAGCAGGCACCGTTGTCGGTCAGGATCCGCTTGAAGGTGATTCCCAGGCTGGCGTAGTACTCCAGAGCGCCCAGCAACGCCTGGCAGGCGGTTTCGCCCTGTTCGTTGGGGTGGACGCTGCTGAAGGCGACCCGGGAGTGATCGTCAATGGCCACGTGGACGTAGCCCCAGCCACCGCCAGCGGTATTTCCCCGGCGTTTGGCATCGGTTCTGTGCCCTGGCCGCTGGAAGTTGCCCAGCTTCTTGATGTCCAGGTGCAGCAGCCCTCCGGGCTGATCGTATTCGTATCGGATGACCTCCTTGGGCGGATCAAGCCGACACAGCCGATTGAGGCCGTGGGCGCGCATCAGCCTTGAAATCGTACTGTGGCCGACCCCCAGCGCCTTGGAGATGGTCAGGTAGGTCTGCCGCTTACGGCGATGCTCCTTGATCTGCTCGACTACCGGAGCAGGTGTGGCATGCGGCGTCTGGTGAGGCCGTGAGCTGCGGTTTTCCAGCCCCGGTGCCCCGAACTGGCGGAATCGGGCCAGCCACTTGTAGGCCGTACGCACACTTACGCCACACGCTTGAGCTGCTTCTTCCGGGCGTAAGCCCTCGTGGAGGATACGGTGGACCAGAAGCGCTCGACTAAACGTCGTCAAACGGGCATTTTTATGATTGTTCATCCGGGCTCTTTGGGGGCTGGAACGGTGTGGTAACCACCATTTTCCAAAGATGCCCCGGATGAACAACGTACAGAGAGATCACAGTTAGTCGACTGCTCTTCGTTCCGACGGCGAAAAATCCCGCGCTGCGCGCGATAGTCGACCAGCGGTCGACTCTACCTGTCCTGCCGTCATCGCTGCAGTGCACGCCGCCCCGGGGCTTCCTGCAGGTCCGCGCTGGCCACCACCACGCGGTTGCGGCCGCTGCGCTTGGCCTCGTACATCGCGGCGTCGGCACGTGCCATCAGCCGCTCGTAATCCGGATGACCATCGTGACCGGCCACGCCGATGCTGGCGGTCAGCTCCAGCACCTGGCCGTTGGCCAATGCCACGGGTGACTGCGCGATCTGCCGGCGCAGGCTCTCGGCGATCACCGCGGCCTGTGATTCGCTGGCCGCGACCAGCACCACCACGAACTCCTCGCCGCCATAGCGGAACAGGTAATCACTGCCGCGGGTCAGCTGGCCGAGCAGGCCGGCGACGTGCTGCAACGCGCGGTCGCCGGCATCGTGGCCGTGGCCGTCGTTGATTGCCTTGAAATGATCCAGGTCGAGCAGCAGCAGCGAGAACGGCGTGCGGTTGCGGGTGGCCAGCTCGATTTCCCGGCGCAGCACGGTGGGCAGGAAGCGGCGGTTGAGCAGGTTGGTCAGGGCATCGCTGCCGGCATCCAGTTCGCCGATGCGTTCGAACAGCAGCGTCATCAGGGTGCGGATCGCGGCCAGGTCCTCGCGGATGGCCGGCAGCACCGCCAGTCGCTGCGCCGGAGCATCGCCACTCGCGCGCTGCAGGTGGCCGTCAATGCGGGCCATCAACTGGCCCACCTGCTGCGTTTCGCTGCTTTCGCCGAAGCTGGGGATACCCTTGTGGGTGAACCACAGGCCGAACTCCGAGGTGGCGAGGCTGGCGTTGTCGCTGGCCTGCACGTGGCCGGCGAGTGCGTAGAGCAGGGCGTTCTCCCAGTCCAGCAGCAGTGCGCGCTGGCGCTCGCGTTCGGTACCGACGTTCTGCACCAGCGAGAACAGCCTGTAGGCGGCGTCGGCACGGGTGGAGCGTTCGCGCGCATGGGTGTAGGCCAGGGTCATGCCTTCCATGGCGATGTCCATGATCGCGCTGAGGCAGTCGATGGCAGCGAAGGCGGTGGCGCTGTCCGGCGCATCGTCGCGTAGGCGCAGGAACAGTTCGTGCTTGAGCACGCGTGCGCCGCGGGTGACCAGATCGACCGGAATGCCAACCCGCGCATGCACGTCGCCGATCACCCGCTGCGAGGCGACGGTGGCGACGACGCCGGCGGTGTCGGTGGTCAGCAGTTGTACCAGCCAGCGCTGCATGGCCGGCTGCAGGCGCTGCTTGACCTGCTCGTGGGACAGGAAGCGGCGCGCGCGGCCATCCTGCAGCAGCACTTCATAGAAGCGCCCGGCGAGCGCCGGTGGCGCGTCCGCGGCGGCGGCGTGCAGCAGCGCGGTGGCGGCTGGGCCGGCCTGCTGCAGGCACAGTTGCCACGCCTCGGCCAGCGGTTGGCTGGCTTCATCCAGTTGGGGTGTTTCCACGTCGATCTCTGACTGCGTACGGCAAACCACGGGTATCGGCCGCGGCGGCGTGCGGTTGATGGCGGGTTAGCCAGCCAGTTTACGCGGGGTGCAGGGTTGCGCGGTGCGCAAACCACATCGGTGCCGCTGCGGCAATGCGCGAACGCATTTGAGAATCACTCGCATTAATGGGAGAATGCGCGCACGGAGCGGGGTGCAGGTGCCTGCAGCAACGTTCCGCACCTCCCCCTCGTCGTTGCCTCAAGCCCTTTGCCAGAGGCCCCGTAGCCCTGCCAGAAGGTCCTGATCATGTCCCCTGCCGTTGTCCTTTCGCCGCGCCCGCTGGCGCTCGCCGTTACCGCCCTGTTGGCGGGCGGCGCCCTGACCGCCCATGCCGAAACCGACGCCACCGATATCGACACGGTGCATGTCACCGCCTCGCAGATCGCACGCCAAGCGCTGGGTACCTCGACGATCACCGCCGAGGACATCGCCAGGCGCCCGCCGGCCAACGACATCGCCGAGCTGCTTCGCACCATGCCGGGCGTCAACCTGACCGGCAACAGTGCCTCCGGCCAGTACGGCAACAACCGCCAGATCGATCTGCGCGGCATGGGCCCGGAAAACACCCTGATCCTGGTCGATGGCAAGCGCATCGGTGCCCGCGATGCAGTACGCATGGGCCGCAGCGGCGAGCGCAATACCCGTGGCGATACCAACTGGGTGCCGGCGGAAATGATCGAGCGCATCGAGGTGCTGCGCGGCCCGGCGGCGGCACGCTATGGCTCCGGTGCTTCCGGCGGCGTGGTCAACATCATCACCAAGCGCCCGACCGGCGACCTGACCGGTGCGGTGGACCTGTATGGGCTGGTGCCCGAACACAGCGCCGAAGGTGGCAGCGAACGCATCGGCCTGCAGCTGAGTGGGCCGATGACCGACACCCTGTCGTTCCGCCTGTACGGCAATCTCAACAAGACCGACGCGGACTCGCTGGAGCTCAACCGCCAGTACGCTACCAACCCGAACGCGGTACCGCCGGCCGGTCGTGAGGGCGTCAAGAACCGCGATGTCAACGCGCTGCTGCGCTGGGACGTGACCGCCAACCAGGTGGTCGAGTTTGAAGCCGGCACCAGCCGCCAGGGCAACATCTACGCCGGCGACCGTGCGGTCAGCACCACCGGCACTTCGACCGGCATCGATCTGGCCGCCTTGGCCGACGACAAGGCGGAAACCAACCGCATGTACCGCAACACCGGCGCGATCACCCATCGTGGCCGCTGGGGCGATGTCACCTCGCGGGTGACGGCCGCGGTGGAGGCGGTGAACAACTCGCGCATCAACGAAGGCCTGGCCGGTGGCCCGGAAGGCAGCTTCAACGGTACCGACTGGTCGACCTCGCGCCTGCGCAATTACCAGCTGGATGGCGAAGTGAGCTTCCCGACCACGCTGGGCGGCGCCGAGAACATCTGGACGCTTGGCTTTGAATACCTGGACAGCCGCCTGACCGACCCGTACTCGATGAGCCAGTCCAGCAGCAGCGGCGGCGGCATCCCGGGGCTGTCGGCCGATCGTGCGCGGGGCAAGGCCGATGCGCAGACCACCGCCGTGTTCGTCGAAGACAACATCTACCTGGGTGAGCGCTGGATCGTTACCCCGGGCCTGCGCTTCGACCACCACAGCCAGTTCGGCAATAACACCAGCCCCAGCCTCAACGCGCAGTTCCGCATCAACGGCGACTGGGTGGTGAAGGGGGGCATCGCCCGTGCATTCAAGGCGCCGAACCTGTACCAGTCGAATCCAGACTATCTGTACTACACCCGCGGCAACGGTTGCCCGAATGCACTGCCGAGCCTGGGCGCCGGCTGCTACATGCGCGGCAGCGCGGACCTGAAGGCGGAAACCAGCCTGAACAAGGAACTGGGCATCGAATGGGCGCCGCAGAGCGGCTGGCAGGCGTCGCTGACCTACTTCCACAACGACTACAAGGACAAGATCCAGGCCGGCTACGACCAGATCGGCCTGACCGCCGACGGCCGCGGCCGCATCTTCCGCTGGGAGAACGCACCGAAGGCGATCGTGCAGGGGCTGGAAGGCAATCTGGTGGTCCCGCTGCTGGGCGAGCAGGGCAACCGCCTGAAGTGGAGCAACAACTTCACCTACATGGTGGAGAACGAGAACAAGACCACGCGCCAGCCGTTGTCGGTGATCCCGAAGTACACCATCAACACGATGCTGGACTGGCAGGCCACCGACAAGCTGTCGTTGCTGCTGACTGGCACGTTCTATGGCAAGCAGAAGCCGGCTACCACCAACATCAACAACGATCCGCGCTGTACCGGCACCTGCGATCCGTCGCTCGCGCTGCAGGATCGTGGTGCATACAACATCTGGGGCGTGAGCGCGCGCTACAAGGTGACCGAGACGGTCAGCTTCGGCTTCGGCGTCAACAACCTGGCTGACAAGCGCCTGTTCCGTGAGGCCAACAGCAGCGATGCCGGCGCGGCAACCTATAACGAGCCGGGCCGCGCGTACTGGGCCAGCCTGCGCTTCGGATTCTGACTGGATGAGCGCTGCGCCGGGGAGCTCCCCGGCGCAGCCTGATGGTTACTTCACCTGCCGGCAATCGCGCAGGTGGACGCCACCGGTGTCCATCTTGTCGACCACGCCCTCCAACTTCACCCAGTCGTTCTCGCGCAGAGTGGCACCCAGCGCCATCTGATCCGGGGCCAGCGCACAGTGCACGGTGAAGTTGGCGTTGTTGTCGTCGTTCGACTGGCGTCCACCAATGCCACCGATGCCCTTCATCTTGGTGACCAGATAGCCGACCTCGAAGGTCTTGGCAAAGCGGTTGGGCTGAGCGGTGTAGACCTGGCCATCGATGATGAAACGACGGCCGAAGTACTTGACGAGCAACGGCTGGTACATTGCTTCGGTATCCGGCGCAGTGCTGGTGCCGGAGAACAGTGCCCTGAGCGGTGCGGTGTTGATTTCCCGCTGCAGGCGCTTGGCGTCCTTGCCCATCTCGGTGGACATGCCGACCGCAGTAGCCTGGATCGGCTTGTCGAAACCGCTGGAGACACGTACGGCTTCGGCGATCGCCTCGCCTTCGGGGCCGGTCTTGAGCTTGTCCAGCCAGCCGCACAGCGCGCTGCGCGCGTCCTCTTCCTTGGCAGTCTGCCCGCGTGACAGCTTGGTGCCGACCACCACGTTGCCGCCATTGGAGGCGGTGATGATGCTGACCAGCGGCATCTTCGTGTCGGTCTGCAGCACGTACATCTGGCCTTCGGTCTCGGTGATGACATCACCGCTGACGAAGTTGTTGCCCTCATCAAGCGCTGCCTTGCGGAGCTGTCCGAGCGCACTGCGGGGCTTCAGGCCGGGAAGGGTGACTTCGGAGGTGAAGAACTGGCCATTGCGGGGGTCGCCTACTGCCTGGAAGTTCTGTTGGCAGGTCTTGGCCGAGGCGCTTGCGGCCAAACCCAGCGCGCAGGCTACGGCGACGGCGACCCAGGGGGTCTTGGTAGTCCACATGTTCCAGATTCCTTGTGCTTGGGTGTCCATTGCGGGCAGCAACGCCGAAGCGATCTGGCTGCCCGTTCCCCGTCCAGAGGGGATGCGGCCATCATAGTGTGGCCCGGCGCAGGCGCAACCTGCAGCGACCCGCGCCGTGGATTCTGCAATGTTATAAATACCGTGATAGTTTCCCCACGGTCGCCAGCGTAGCCTGCCTCCATCGCAAAGGAGCTGTTGCCATGGGCCACGACCACGACCACCTGCCGTCCGAGATCCGCCACGAGAAGCCCTTGTGGTGGGCACTCGGCCTGACCTCCACCTTCCTCGTCGTCGAGGTGGTGGGTGCGTTCTGGACCAACAGCCTGGCGCTGTTGTCCGACGCGGCCCACATGGCCACCGACGCATTGGCGCTGATGATCGCGCTGATCGCGGTGCGGCTGAGCCGGCGCCCGCCGGATGCGCGCCGCACCTATGGCTACGCGCGCCTGGAAGCACTGGGCGCGATGATCAACGGCGCGATGCTGTTCGTGGTTGCCGGCTACATCCTGTGGGAAGCCGTCGGGCGCTTCAGCAAGCCGCAGGAGATCGCCTCCACCGGCATGCTGGTGATCGCGGCTGCAGGTCTGGTCATCAACCTGATCTCGATGCGCCTGCTGCAGGCCGGCAGTGGCGAGAGCCTCAACGTAAAGGGCGCCTACCTGGAAGTCTGGGCGGACATGCTCGGCTCGGTGGCGGTGATCGCGGGTGCGTTGCTGATCCAGTTCACGGGCTGGAAGCCTATCGACCCGATCCTGGCGGTGCTGATCGGCCTGTGGGTGCTGCCGCGCACCTGGGTGCTGATGCGCGAGGCGATCAACGTGTTGCTGGAAGGCGTGCCCAAGGGCATGGACGTGGCCAAGGTGCGCGACAGCCTGTCCGGCCATGCCGCGGTACTGGACGTGCATGACCTGCACGTGTGGGCGCTGGCCTCCAGCACGCCGGCGCTGACCGCGCATGTCGTGATGCGCGACGGCACCGATGCCGATGCGCTACGCCGTGAGCTGGGCGCCCGCCTCCACGATGATTTCGGCATCGAGCACGTGACGCTGCAGATCGAGGCCGACCACTGTGGCGAAGCCTGCGGTGAACCGGTGCCGGCCAAGGGCGGCGAGCACGAGGGCCATGAAGGTCATGACCATGGCGAGGACGCGCAGGGCCATCGCGGCCACGTGCATCGTTGAATGGGATGTGCCGTCACGCGGATCGGGTGAAACCGACCGGGCGAATCCGGCTTGGTAGAGTCGACTGTCAGTCGACTGCTCTTCTGCGAGGCTGCGACAGAGCCCGCGCTGCGCGATAGTCGACTGACAGTCGACTCTACCCAATCGTCCCGACGCGACTGCGCAGGCTGCATCCGTCCAGAGCAGCGAAGGTCATTCGTCCCGTCGGGAAGCCAGTCGATCCGCCAGCCGGGTCGGCTCCGGCAGCCGGTAACCGCGCAGGGTGCGCCGCACCCAGTCCAGCGCGGTATCGGCACCGACTCGATGGCCACCGGCCACGAACAGCGGCTTGCAGCGCAGCTTGCTGCGCAGCACCCAGCCCAGCTGCTCATCGCCGTCCAGCAGTCCAGCATGCGCGCCCGCTTCGGCGCCCGGTTCGATGAACCGGCCCACCAGTTTCGACTTTGCGACGCCGATGCTGGGCAGGTCGGTGACCACGCCCAGGTGCGCGGCCACGCCCAACCGGCGTGGATGGCTGATGCCGTGGCCATCGACGAATACCAGGTCCGGCGTGCGTGGCAGCAGCGTCAGCGCGGCCAACAACGCTGGCAGTTCGCGGAAGCTGAGCAGGCCGGGGATGTACGGCATCACCGTAGGAATCCGCGCGATCTCCTGCGCCACGGGCTGCAGCGTATTCGCATCCAGCAGCACCGCTGCGGCGCGGGTGATGGCGCCGTTGTCCTCGAAGCCGACATCCAGCCCGGCAAGCCAGCGCACGTTGCGCGGCAGGCGGTCCTGGCGCTCCACGCGGCTGGCAAGCTGGGTCTGCTGCGCGCGGGCAGTGGCGACGCTGCCTTCCCAGCGTCCGGGGTCGATCACCGTATTCATTGGCCACAGCATCGCATGGGTGGCGCCACGGCCCGGTGAGTGGCGGCCGGGGCTACAATGGCGGCCTGCCTTTCCTCGCGTTGGAGACCCTGCAGTGACCCGTAAACTCGTACTGTTGCGCCATGGCCAGAGCCAGTGGAACCTGGACAACCGCTTCACCGGCTGGGTCGATGTCGACCTGACCGAGCAGGGGCGCCGGGAAGCGGCCGCCGCCGGTCGCCTGATGCGCGAGGAAGGCCTGCAGTTCGACGTCGCCCATACCTCCGTGCTCAAGCGTGCCATCCACACCCTGCAGGGGGCGCTGGCCGAGCTGGAGCAGGACTGGCTGCCGGTGAGCAAGTCCTGGCGCCTCAACGAGCGCCACTACGGCGGCCTGCAGGGCCTGGACAAGGCCGAGACTGCAGCCAAGCACGGCGAGGACCAGGTCAAGGTGTGGCGCCGGTCGTACGACATCCCGCCGCCGGCCATGGACCTGGAAGATCCGGGCCACCCGATCCATGATCGCCGCTATGCCGGCCTCGATCGCAACGCGCTGCCGGGCACCGAATCGCTGGCCACCACCCTGGACCGCGTGCTGCCGTACTGGCACGACGCGATTGCGCCGCAGCTGAAGGACGGGAAGACCGTGCTGGTCACCGCCCACGGCAACTCGCTGCGCGCGCTGTACAAGTACCTCAACAACGTCTCGCGCGAGGAAATCCTCGAGCTGAACATCCCGACCGGCATCCCGCTGCTGTTCGAACTGAACGATGACCTGACCGTGCAGTCGTTCCGCTACCTGGGCGACCCGGAGGCGGCGCGGAAGGCCGCTGAAGCCGTGGCCAACCAGGGCAAAGCGAAATAAGCAGCAGAAGGCCAGCGCAAGCCGGCCTTCTCTTCTGTAGCGTCGAGCCCACGCTCGGCTGACGCTGTCGCAACCCAGTAGAGCCACCCCACGGGTGGCTGTATCTGTCCGCTACGAAGGGCCCAGCAGGCGCACCTTCGGCGGCTGCAATGCAGCAATGTCGATGACGTGGTCCTGGCATATCACCTGATAGTGCGTGAATGGGCCCGGGTAACGGGTATCAGCGAAGGTGGCACGGTCCAGATAATCAAGGAACTTCGAACGGCTGTATCGGCGGAACAGGTTGCCGCTCCAGGCTTCGGAGTCATCCCAGCTCTGGTAGGACTCGTTGTGCACGGCATAGCTGATGTAGTGGTCCCAGATCAGTTCAAACCGCTGCGAGTGGGGCACCACCTCTATTGCACGAACACCATCGATTGAACGTCCATGACCGAGCTCCACACGGGAGGGTTTTCCGACGACTTGGCCTTCTTCGACGACCAGGCGCAGTTGATTCGCTTCCGGCTCGCCAATGCTCGTCAGGAACAGAAACTCACAGGCGTCGACGGCCAGCAGCAGTGCAGGTTCGTCCATGGTCATGAGCTCCAATGTTCGCGGAGGCCAGAGCATACCGGCATGTGGCGGAAGCCGCGGCGGGGGCTCGTGACCTTTGGCCGGTCCCCGCGCTGGGCCTTCCCGGCTACCCTGTGAAATTACCCGCAGGAGAGCCTCATGAACTTCCGCAACCTGGCCCCGCTGGGCCTGACCATCGCCATTGCTGCCTCGCTGGCCGCCTGTGGCAAGAATGAATCTGCGCCGGCTGCCAACGCCGACGCCAAGCCGGCCTTCGACCAGTCGCAGATCAAGACCCCGCTGATCTCGCTCAACAGCGCCGATCTGGACCCGTCGATCTCGGCCTGTACCGATCTCAATGGCTTCGTCAACAGCAAGTGGCTGAAGGCCAACCCGGTGCCGGGCGACCAGACCACCTGGGGCAGCTTCGAGATCCTGCGCGAGCGCTCGCTGGAAGTGCAGCACGCGCTGGTGCAGCAGGCCGCCGCCAGCCAGGCCAAGGCCGGTTCGGTGGAAGCCAAGATCGGTGACATCTGGAAGACCGGCAACGACGAAGCCAAGATCGAAGCCGCCGGCCTGGCGCCGCTGCAGCCGCAGCTGGACAAGATCACTGCACTGAACGACACCGCCGCCATCACCCAGTACCTGCGCGACAGCCAGGCCGAGGGCAAGGGCGTGCTGTTCTCGCTGTTCGCCAATGCCGACTACAAGGATTCGGCCAACGTCATCGCCTACGTCGGCCAGGGCGGCCTGGGCCTGCCGGAGAAGGGCTACTACTTCGACGATGCGCAGGCCAAGATCCGCGACGCCTACGTCGCCTACATCGCACAGGTGCTGACCCTGTCCGGTGTGGACGCGGCGCAGGCCGCCGAGCAGGCCAAGGCCGTGATGGCCTTCGAAACCCGCCTGGCCAAGGCCTCGATGTCACGCATCGAAATGCGTGATCCGGCCAAGCGCTATAACCCGCTCAGCGCCGCCGACGCCGACAAGCTGACCCCGAACTTCAGCTGGACCGCGCTGTTCGATACCCTGAAGGTGCCGGCCGCGCAGAAGTTCTCGCTGGCCCAGCCGGGCTTCTTCGGTGAAATGGACAAGATGCTCGCCGACGTGCCGGCCAGCACCTGGCAGGCCTACCTGCGCTTCCACACCATCGACGACGCCTCGCCGTACCTGAGCAGCCAGTTCGAGAAGGCCAACTTCGATTTTTACGGCACCACCCTGCGTGGCCAGAAGGAAATGCAGCCGCGCTGGAAGCGCGTGCTGGAGTCGGTCAACGGTGGCATGGGCGAAGCGCTGGGCCAGCTGTACGTCGACGCCGTGTTCCCGGCCGAGTCGAAGGTGGCCATGCAGCACCTGGTGGAGAACCTGTCGCAGGCGCTGAAGGCGCGCCTGGAGCAGCTGCCGTGGATGGGCGAAGAAACCAGGAAGAAGGCACTGGAAAAGTGGGCGAGCTTCACTCCGAAGATCGGCTACCCGGACAAGTGGCGTGACTGGGCGGGCCTGCAGACCAACGGCGACAGCTATCTGGGCAACATGCAGGCGGCGCGTGCGTTCAACTACCGCTACATGCTGGACAAGATCGGCAAGCCGGTGGACAAGACCGAGTGGGGCATGACCCCGCAGACCGTCAACGCGTACTACAACGCCACCAAGAACGAGATCGTGTTCCCGGCGGCGATCCTGCAGGCGCCGTTCTTCGACGCCAAGGCCGATCCGGCGCTGAACTACGGTGGCATCGGTGCGGTCATCGGCCACGAAATGATGCACGGCTACGATGACTCGGGCAGCCAGTTCGCCGCCAACGGCAATTTCGACAACTGGTGGACCGACGCCGACCGCAAGGCCTTCACCGAGCGTACCGACCAGCTGGTCGCGCAGTTCGATGCCTATGAATCGGTGCCGGGCGTGTTCGTGAAGGGCAAGCTGACCCTGGGCGAAAACATCGGCGACCTGGGCGGCCTGACCGTGGCCTACGACGCGCTGCAGATGGCGCTGAAGGAAGACCCGAAGGCCAATGTCGAGGTTGATGGCCACAGCCAGGACCAGCGCTTCTTCATGAACTGGGCCACCGTGTGGCGCCGCAACTTCACCGATGGTGAGCTGCGCGTCCGCCTGAACACCGACCCGCATGCGCCGGCCAACTTCCGTGCCAACGGCGCGCCGTCGAACATGCCGTCCTTCGCTGCGGCGTTCCAGTGCAAGACTGGCGATGCGATGGTGCGTGCCGACGACAAGCGCGTGGTGATCTGGTAATTGATCGCACGTGATGCGTGATGCGAAAGGCCCGGCGAACGCCGGGCCTTTTGCTTGCCGGCACGATGGCGCCAGGTCGGTAGAGTCGACCGTTGGTCGACTATCGCGCGCAGCGCGGGATTTTCGCGATCTGTAGCAAGAGCAGTCGACTAACAGTCGACTCTACCAGCAAGTCGGTCGACGCATCAGCGGACGTGTCCGTCGGCAAGTCGGTCGGCGCATCAGCCGCCACGTCAGCGGACGCATCCGTCAGCACATCAGCCGACGCGTCACCTCACGTCCGGGAAAATCTCAGGCCAGCTCGGGCTCCCGCGCCAGCATGCGATGGAAGCGCTGCAGCACATAGGGATCCACCAGTCCTCCGGATTGCGCTTCCATGATCCGCAACGCGGTTTCGTGCTCCATCGCGTCGCGATAGGGGCGCACGCTGGTCATCGCGTCGTAGGCATCGGCGATGGTGACGATGCGCGCGCCCAGCGGGATGGATTCACCGCGCAGCCCATCGGGATAGCCGCTGCCATCGAAGGCCTCGTGATGGGCGCGGATCAGCTGCGCGACCGGTGCGGCATCGCTGCGGCCGGTGGCGAGGAAGATGTGTTCGCCACGCACCGGATGCTCACGCATGATCGCGCGTTCCTCATCGGTGTGTCGGCGCGGTGCCAGCAGTACATCATCGGGAATACCGATCTTGCCGATGTCATGGAAGCGCGCGGCCAGGCCGATCTGCGCACAGGCCTCGTCGTCGAGATCGCAGTGCGCGGCGAGGCGCTGCGCGAACAGGCTGACGCGGTCGCAGTGGTGGCGGGTGTAGGCGTCGCGCATCTGCAGCGACATCGAGAGGGCATCGATCAGGCAGGCCTGCGCGTGCAGCAGGTCGGGGGCGGGTACGGCGTCAGGGAACATGGTCATCCGCCCGCACCGGGTGGGGACCGGTGCGGGGTGTTCGGGGGGCGATCAACCCGGGGCGAGGGTGGTCAGAAGGGCGCGGGCCGCATTGAAGCGGTCTTCCGGCAACGGCAGCGGGTGCTTGATGCGCAGCTTGTCAGGCCCTTCCATGGCGTAGAGGTTCGGTTGTTTCTGGATCAGCTGGATCACCGCCATCGGATCGATGTTCGGCTTGGACTCGAACACGATGCGGCCGCCGTTCTCGCCCAGGTCGAGCTTGCGGATACCCAGCGTATTGGCTTTCAGCTTCAGCTCGGCGATGGCGAACAGGTGCTTGGCCGCATCCGGCAGCAGGCCGAAGCGGTCGATCATCTCCACCTGCAGCTCGCGCAGCGCATCGCTGTCGCGCGCGCTGGAAATGCGCTTGTACAGGGTCAGGCGGGTGTGCACGTCCGGCAGGTAGTCTTCCGGAATCAGCGCCGGCACATGCAGTTCGACCTCGGCGCCGCGCACTTCCTCGCCGGCATCCAGGTCGGGCAGCTTGCCCTGCTTGATGCTGCGCACCGCGCGCTCCAGCAGCTCGGTGTACAGGCTGAAGCCGACCTCGGCCATCTGCCCGCTCTGGTCCTCGCCAAGCAGCTCACCGGCGCCGCGGATTTCCAGATCGTGCGTGGCCAGGGTGAAGCCGGCGCCCAGCTCGTCCATCGAGGCGATCGCTTCCAGGCGCTTCTCAGCGTCGGGCGTGATCGCGCGGCGGTCGGGCGTGATCAGGTAGGCGTAGGCGCGGTGGTGCGAGCGACCGACGCGGCCACGCAGCTGGTGCAGCTGGGCCAGGCCGAAGCGGTCGGCGCGGTTGATGATGATGGTGTTGGCGTTGGGGATGTCGATGCCCGACTCGATGATCGTGGTCGACAGCAGTACGTTGAAGCGCTGCTTCTGGAAATCCAGCATCACCTTTTCCAGCTCGCGCTCGGGCATCTGGCCGTGGGCGATGCCGATGCGCGCCTCCGGCACCAGCTCGGACAGCTCGCGCTGCATGCGGCCGATGCTTTCCACGTCGTTGTGCAGGAAATACAGCTGGCCGCCGCGCGCCAGCTCGCGCTGGAAGGCTTCGCGCAGCAGCGCATTGTCCCACTGGGTGATGAAGGTCTGCACCGCCAGCCGGTTCGGCGGTGGGGTGGCGATGATCGACAGGTCACGCAGGCCGGCCATGGCCATGTTCAAGGTGCGCGGGATCGGCGTGGCGGTCAGGGTCAGCAGGTGCACGTTGGCGCGCAGCGCCTTCAGGGCCTCCTTCTGGCGCACGCCGAAGCGCTGTTCCTCATCGACGATGACCATGCCCAGGTCCTTGAACTTCACGTCAGGCTGCAGCAGGCGGTGGGTGCCGACGATGACATCGATGGTGCCGGCGGCCACCTTCTCCAGTTCGGCCTTGATTTCCTTGGTGGTCTTGAAGCGCGACAGCACCTCGACCTTCAGCGGGTAATCGGCGAAGCGGTCGCGGAAGTTGCGGTAATGCTGTTCGGCCAGCAGGGTGGTCGGCACCAGCACGGCCACCTGCTTGCCGGCACTGGCAGCGGCGAATGCAGCACGCACGGCGACCTCGGTCTTGCCGAAGCCGACGTCGCCGCAGACCACGCGGTCCATCGGCTGGCTGCTGGCCAGGTCGCGCAGGGTGGCATCGATCGCGGCCAACTGGTCCGGGGTTTCCTCGAACGGGAAACCGGCCGCGAACGGCTCGTACATCGCACGGTCCACCTGCAGCGCCAAGCCGGCACGCGCCTGACGGCGCGCCTGGATCTCCAGCAGCTCGGCAGCCACATCGCGCACCTTCTCGGCGGCCTTGCGCTTGGCCTTGCTCCACTGCTCGCCACCGAGCGAATGCAGCGGCGCGGTTTCCGCCGATGCACCGGAGTAGCGGCTGATCAGGTGCAGCTGGGCGACCGGCACATACAGGCGGTCGCCCTTGGCATATTCGATTTCGAGGAACTCGCCGGGCATGCCGCCGACGTCCATCGCGATCAGGCCACGGTAGCGACCGACGCCATGGTCCTCGTGCACGATCGGCGCGCCCTCGGTCAGTTCGCCGAGGTCGCGGATGATCGCTTCCGGCTCGCGGCCGGCGCGGCGCGTACGGCGGGTGCTGCCGGCGCGCTCGGGGAACAGCTGGCGTTCGGTCAGCACCGCAATGCGCGGATCGTCCAGTGCGAAGCCATCCTCCAGCGGCGCCACCGCGATCGCGAAGCGCGCATCGTCGGCGAGGAACGCGGGCAGGTCGGCCACCACCGGCGGTTTCAGCTCGGCGGCCTGCAGCACTTCCAGCAGGGCTTCACGACGGCCGGGCGAATCGGCCGCGATCAGCACGCGGCCCGGGTAGTGGCCGAGGAAGGATTTCAGTGCGTCGCCGGCCGGTGCGTCGCGCGCGGCCACCGGCAACGGCGGCAACGGCTGGTCGCCCAACGGGTGCGCGTCGGCGATGCGTGCGTGGTCAGCAGCCCACACCTCGATGCGCGGGGCATCGTTCAGGCGCTCGCGCAGGAGCTCCGGCGACAGGTACAGCGCCGATGGCGGCAGCAGCGGCCGTTCGACATCGTGGCGGCGCTGTTCGTAGCGCTCACCGGTCTGCGCCCAGAACGCCTCGGCGGCTTCGCCGGCACCGGCGCAGACCACCGGCAGGCTACCGTCGGGCAAGTAATCGAACAGGGTTGCGGTGCGCTCGAAGAACAGCGGCAGGTAGTACTCGACGCCCGCCGGGGCCAGCCCGGACTTCAGGTCCTGGTACAGCGCGCTGCGTCGGGTATCGACGTCGAAGCGCTCGCGCAGCGTGGCCAGCACGCGGGCAATGCTGGCCTCGTCCATGGGGACTTCGCGGCCGGGCAGCATATGCACCGCTTCGACCCTGTCCAGCGAACGCTGGCTTTCCGGGTCGAAGGCGCGGATCGAGTCGATGTCCTCGTCCAGCAGTTCGACACGCAACGGCTCATCGGCACCCATCGGGAACACGTCGAGCAGGCCGCCGCGCACGGCGAAATCACCCGGGTCCATCACCTGCGGTACGTTGCGGTAGCCGGCGCTTTCCAGGCGTCGCTTCTCTGCTTCCAGGTCCAGGCGCTGGCCGACCTTCAGGTCGAAGCTGCCACCGATCACATAGCTGCGCGGGGCCAGCTGCTGCAGCAGGGTCTGCACCGGCACGATCACCAGGCCGCGCTTCAGCGTGGGCAGGCGGTGCAGGGCCGACAGGCGCTGCGAGATGATGTCCGGATGCGGGCTGAAGCGGTCGTAGGGCAGGGTTTCCCAGTCCGGGAAGGCGACCACCGGCAGGGCGGGGTCGCCGCCGAGCAGGGTGTGCAGATCGGCTTCGAGCTGGTTGGCACCGTGGTTGTCACGGGCGATCACCAGCAGCGGAGCGTCGTGCACGCGCGCGGCCTGGGCCAGGTACCAGGCCAGGGCGGTCGGCGAGGCGGGGGCGCGCCACCAGGCGCGGAGCTGGCCGGCACGCGGCAGCGGCGGGGCGGGATATGAGGTACGCGACATGGACCCCGGATTTTAGCAGAAGCCCCTGCCGGGCCCATGATCGTGACGTGAGCGGGTGTAGCGCCGGGCCAAGCCCGGCGAGCGCAGCGGTTGAATCAACGTCGCCGGGCATGGCCCGGCGCTACCTTCAGTTGTCCAGCTCCAGCACCATCCGCACCAGGCCTTCGGCACCGGTCGGGTGCGGCACCGGCTTGAAGCCCAGCGAGGCGGCCAGCTGCTTCATCGGCTCGTTCTCGGCGGCAACGTCGCCGTACAGGCGGTCCAGGTACTTGCCGCGGCCCCACTTCACCAGTTTGCGCATCAGCTGCCGGCCCAGGCCCTGGCCGATCAGGAAGCGGCTGATCAGGATCGCGTACTCGGCTTCACGGGTACCGGGGATGATCGAGGCCCGGGCGACCGCGCCGACCACCGCTTCGCCAGCGGGCAGGGATTCGGCTGCGACCAGGGTGATCTCGGTCTTGGGATTGGGGTGGGTCAGGCGCTGGGTGGTTTCCGGCGACAGCTCGGTCACCGCCTGCAGGAAACGATCACGGATTTCTTCCGGCCCGAACAGGCTGAACGCCGCTTGCAGCGGTGCGCCATCTTCCGGGCGGATGGGGCGGATCAGCAGCTCGTGGCCGCTGGGAGCCTTGAAGATCTCATGCCAGGGCGGCATGCGGTTGCGAGTGGCCATACCGGGTGATTCCTTGGTGGTCCACCGATTGTGGCATCACCGGGGCTGCATTCCGTGAACGAAAGGCTCACGGCGGTACAGCCTCGTGAAGGCCGTTATTCGGGTGCTTTGAGCCAATCCAGGCGGGTACTGGCACCGGGCTCGCCCAGGTGCTGGCGCAGCGCCGGCAGGGCCGGGCCGACCACCCGGTCGAACTGCCAGGGCGGGTTGAGCAGCAGCATGCCGCTGCCGTTGAGGCGCAGCGGTGAGTCGTCCGGGCGTACCAGGAACTCGATGGTCATCGCCGATTTCACCGGAAGGGCGGTGGCCTTGCGCAGGAAATGCAGGATGGTGCGGCGCTGCTTGATCGGGAACCAGACCGCGCAGGTGGCCTGCGGCCAGCGTGCCAGGGTCTCGGCCAGCGCGGACAGGACGGCCTGGTATTCGGCGTCCTGCGCCTCGTAGGGCGGGTCGATCAGCACCAGGCCGCGGCCGATCTTGCTGCCGTTGAACTTCGGCGGCAGCAGCGAACGCAGCAATGCATAGCCATCGCCCGGATGCACGCCGACCCGGCTGTCATGCGCGAACAGCGCCTTCAGCGTGGCCGTTTCGGCTTCCTGCAGCTCGCACACCGCCATGCGGTCCTGGGAGCGCATGGCCTGCGCGCTCAACAGCGGCGAGCCCGGATAATTGGTCAGCGCGCCCACCGGGTTGTCGGCCTGTACCGCCTTCAGATAGCGCTCGACCACCTCCGGCAGCTTGGGCTGGGCCATCAGCCGCATGATCCCGGATTCGGCCTCGAGGGTCTTGCGGCTCTCTTCGCTGGCCAGCAGGTAGCGGCCGGCACCGCCGTGGGTGTCGAGCACGAAGAACGGGCTGTCCTTGCGCTTGAAGCTGTCGATCAGGGCCAGCTGCACGATGTGCTTGAGCACATCGGCGTGGTTGCCGGCATGGAAGGCATGGCGATAGTTCATGGGCGGCAGTGTACGGGGCGGCGGCCGCAGCGGCTATGCTGCGCGCCATGACAGCTCCCGTTGCCCATGTCCTGGTAGTCGAGGACGAAGCCGCCATCGCCGAAACCGTGCTCTATGCGCTGCGCAGCGAGGGCTATGCCGCCAGCCATTGCCTGCTGGGCGGCGAGGCCCTGCAGCGGCTGCAGGCTGGGGATATCGACGTGGTGGTGCTGGACGTGGGCCTGCCCGACCTGGGCGGCTTCGAGGTGTGCCGGCGGCTGCGCGCGCAGCCCGGACCGGCGGCCCAGCTGCCGGTGATCTTCCTGACCGCCCGCAACGATGAAGTGGACCGGGTGCTTGGCCTGGAGCTGGGCGCCGACGATTACATGACCAAGCCGTTCTCGCCGCGCGAACTGGTGGCGCGGGTGCGTGCGCGCCTGCGCCGCGCGGCACCGGTCGTCGCAGCACCCGGCGCCGATGCGGGCTGGCAGGAACATGGCGCCTTTGCCATCGACCGTGAAGGCCGGCGTATCCGCTTCCATGGCCAGGCACTGGACCTGACCCGTTACGAGTACGCGCTGCTGGAGGCGCTGCTGCAGCGCCCCGGCGCCATTCTCAGCCGTGCCCAGCTGATGGACCGTGGCTGGGACAGCAGCGCCGACAGCGCCGACCGGACCGTCGATACGCATGTAAAGACGCTGCGCGCCAAGCTGCGTGCGGCCGGTGCCAGCGATGACCCGATCCGTACCCACCGTGGCCTTGGCTACGCGCTGGAGGTCTAGCCGATGCGCCTGGTACTGAAGCTGTTCCTGGGCTTCTTCCTGATCACCGGCATCGCCGCCTTCTTCGTGATGCGCGTGTTCGTCAACGAGGTGAAGCCCGGTGTGCGTCAGGCGATGGAATCGACCCTGGTCGATGCGGCCAACGTGCTGGCCGAAATGGCCGCCGCCGACGTCAAGGCCGGCACCATCCGCAGCGGCAGCTTCACCCGCAACCTCGCCAAGGCACGACAGCGCGACCTGAAGGCGATGGTCTGGCGCTTCCCGAAGCGCTCGCTGGATTACCGGGTGACCATCACCGATGCCAAGGGCATCGTCATCTACGACTCGCTGGGCCGCGACCTGGGGCGCGACAACTCGCGCTGGAATGATGTGTACCGCACGCTGCGCGGCGAGTACGGCGCCCGCTCCAGCCCGGAAACACCGGGTGAGGAAGGTGACACGGTGATGCACGTGGCCGCGCCGGTGTATGACCCGGCCGATGGGCGCACCCTGATCGGCGTGCTCAGCCTGGCCCAGCCCAACCGCAGCATCGATCCGTTCATTGCCGCCAGCCAGCGCGCCATCATCGAGCGCGGTGCCTGGCTGATCGGCTTGTCGGCGCTGGTCGGTGTGCTGGTGACGATGTGGCTGACCACGGGCCTGGGCCAGCTCAGCCGCTATGCGCGTGCGGTCAGCGCCGGCGAACCGGTGCCACCGCCGCGCCGCCGCCGCGACGAGATCGGCGATCTGGGCCAGGCACTGGAGACCATGCGCCGCAAGCTGGAGGGCAAGGCCTACGTCGAGCAGTACGTGCAGTCACTGACGCATGAAATGAAGAGTCCATTGGCGGCGATCCGCGGTGCCGCCGAGCTGCTGCAGGAGCCGCTTCCGGAAGCCGATCGCATGCATTTCGCACGCAGCATCGTCGATCAGCAGGAGCGGTTGACCGAGACCATCGACAAACTGCTGGCGCTGGCCGAAGTGGAACAGCATGGCTGGCTGCAGACCCGTGATCCGATCGCGCTGCCAACCTTGTTGGCCGATGCGGCCGCGGCCGCACAGGTACGCGCACAGGCGGTGGGCGTGCAGGTCCGCATCGGCAGCGTGCCCGACCTGCAGGTGCAGGGCGACGGCTACCTGCTGCGGCAGGCACTGCACAACCTGATCGACAACGCGATTGCGTTCTCTCCGGCCGGCGCGGAGATCGCGCTGCAGGCCGAGGCGGACGGGCAGGGCGTGCGCCTGCAGGTGGCCGACCGCGGTGCAGGCATTCCCGACTATGCACGCGAACGGGTGTTCGAACGCTTCTATTCGCTGGCCCGCCCCGGCAGCGGACGGCGCAGTTCCGGCCTGGGCCTGCCGTTCGTGCAGGAGGTCGCGCGCCTGCATGATGGCCGCGCCAGCGTCGATGCCCGCGACGGCGGCGGTACCGTGGCCAGCCTGTGGTTGCCGCTGGGTACACCGGGCCAGCGTCCGCGCCGCTGACTTCACACTCGCTTCAAATTCGCCACAAACCCTGCTCACTGCAGCGGTCCATCCTGCAGCCCTCTCCAACGAGGATGGACCATGAAATCCCTGAAGATGCTGCTGCGGTTCGCCATTGTCGGCGGGCTGATCCTGCTGCTGCTGGTTCCGCTGACGATGATTCGCGGTGTCATCAACGAACGCAGTGCGTACCGCGACGAAGCCTTCTCGCGGGTGGCCGACAGCCGCGCCGGTGCACAGCAGCTGGTGGGCCCGGTGCGGGTGGTGCCTTGGGTGGAGCGCAAGCAGGTTGAGCTGGTCGACCCGCTGGGCGTCAAGAAGACCGAGGTACAGGTCACCGAAGGGCACTGGCTGCAGATGCCGGCGTCGCTGGAGGTGGGCGGTGAGATGCTGCCGAGCCAACGTGAGGTCGGCCTGTTCAAGGTGCCGGTGTACAGCTGGAACGGCCAGATGAAGGCGATCTTCGCCGAAGACGATTACCCGGTGAAGGCAGGCCGCAGCTACGGTCAACCGTACGTGGCGGTGGGGGTTTCCGATGTGCGTGGCCTGGTGGGTACGCCTAACCTGCGCGTGGATGGCCAGCAGCTGCGCCTGCTGCCGGGCGTCGGTGCAGCCAGCGAAGTGGGCCGCGGTCTGCATGCACCGGTGGCCGGATTCGCCGAAGACCATGGCGGCACGCTGGCCGCCAGCACAGTCGAGCTGGAGCTGCGCCTGGACGGCAGCCGCATGCTGTCGGTGGTGCCGGTGGGCGATGACACCCACATCGCGCTGCGTTCGAGCTGGCCGCATCCGTCGTTCAGCGGTGCGTTCCTGCCGAATGAACGCCGCGTTGATGCGCAGGGCTTTGATGCGCGCTGGGCGGTGTCCTCGCTGGCGTCCGACGCACAGCGACAGCTGCGCAATGATGGTTCGGTGGATTCGCAGGCAGTGACGGTATCGCTGGTCGATCCGGTCGACACCTACACCCAGGCCGACCGTGCCTCGAAGTATGGCGTGCTGTTCGTGCTGCTGACCTTCGTCGGCTTCATCCTGTTCGAGCTGATCAAGTCGCTGCGCATCCATCCGCTGCAGTACCTGATGGTGGGCCTGGCGCTGGCGATCTTCTTCCTGCTGCTGATCAGCCTGTCCGAGCACATCGCCTTCTGGAAGGCGTACGTGGTCTCGGCGGTGGCCTGCATCGGCCTGCAGGCGGTGTACCTGGCCAACGTGCTGGGCCACTGGAAGCGTGGCCTCGGCTTTGCCGCGCTGCTGACCGTGTTGTACGGCGCGCTGTATGGCCTGCTGGTGTCGGAGAACAACGCGCTGCTGATGGGTTCGCTGCTGCTGTTCGTGATCCTGGCGCTGGCGATGTGGGTGACCCGCCGGGTCGACTGGTACGCGCTTGGCGCGGAACTGAAGTAAGGAGCACGCCATGGGCTGGCGCCAGGGATTGCGGCAACGGGCACGGCAGGGCATCCCGGCCCTGCTGGAAGTGGATGCATTGCTGCAGGCACATGGCGTGCTGGCGGCCTTGCCGGGGGCACGGATCGCCCCTGGCCTGGTCCGATTCCAACTGGCCGCGGTGACCTGCGAAGGATTGCAGGGGCAGGGGCTGGGATGGCTGCAGGGTGCGCGGCAGGGACGCGGCGCGATGGCCGGCCGGGTGCCGCGCTACCGGCCATGGAAGGCCGGGGCAGAGGCGCTGGCCGAGATCGGCATCGGCGGCCTGCCGCATGACTGGCCGGCACATGCGGCGGTGTATGGCTGCAGCAGCATCGATCGGCGGCACTGGTTGCTGTTGCTGCCGGAGCGGGCCCAGCTATGGCTGGGCTGGAATGAGTGATTCGGCTGTTCATCCACGCACGGCGTGGATCTACTGGCGAGAACCCAACACCTTGGTGGGTGCGAGCCGACCGGTCACCTGTGGGTGCGAACCTTGGTTCGCACGCTCCTGCCCCATGACCGATGGGACGGTATCGCGCTCTCCGGGCTGGCTAGACTCGATGGGTTGATGATCGAGCCGAAAGGCAGGGGTGCGATGTGTTGAAGTGGGGCGTGCTGGCCGCAGCGCTGGTGATGGGTGGCAATGCAGGGGCGCAGCAGCGCGAAACGGTGGACCTGGACATGGTCAGCCGCATCCGCCAGGAGGCCTTCCACCGTTCGCAGGTGATGGACACCTTCAGTTATCTCACCGAGCGCATCGGCCCGCGCCTGACCAACTCGCCGGCGATGGGCCGCGCCAACGCCTGGACCCGCGGCAAGTTCAACGAATGGAAGCTGGACAACGTCCACGACGAAGCCTTCGATGACTTCGGCCGTGGCTGGGAGTTCACCTCGGCCAGCGTGGAAATGCTGGGTGACCGCGTGCAGCCGCTGCATGCGCTGCCGAAGGCCTGGACGCCGGGCACCAAGGGCCCGGTCGAAGGCGAGCTGGTCCAGGTCGAGATCAAGAAACCCGAAGACATCGAGAAGTACCGTGGCAAGCTGCGCGGCAGGATCCTGCTGCTGGGCGAGGCACGCGAATACAAGCGTGGCACCGAGCCCGATTCGCACCGCCACGACGCGACCTCGCTCGAGGGCCTGCAGGAGTTCACCCTGCCCAAGGACAAGGACGCTACCGCCGAGCGCGCCAAACGGGTCAAGGAATACCAGGAGCGCCAGCAGCTGGCGGCCAAGGTCAATGCGTTCTTCGTCGAAGAGGGCGCACTGGCCTCGATCAGCATCAGCAGCTGGGACAACGGCATCATCCGGGTTGCCGGTGGTGGTTCGCGCAAAGCCGGCGAGTCGGTGGGCATCCCCGAGCTGGCGATGATCAGCGAACACTTCAATCCGTTGGTGCGCGCGCTGGAGGCCAAGCAGACCGTGCGCCTGCGCGTGGATGTAGCGGCGCGCTTCACCGACGAGGCCAACCAGCCGGGCTACAACACGCTGGCCGAGATCCGCGGCAGCAGCAAGCCGGATGAAGTGGTGATGATCGGCGCGCACCTGGATTCCTGGCACAGCGGCACCGGTGCGGCCGACAATGCCGCCGGCGTGGCGGTGATGATGGAAGCGATGCGCATCCTCAAGGCCACCGGCGCCAAGCCCAGGCGCACCATCCGGGTGGCGCTGTGGAGCGGTGAAGAGCAGGGCCTGATCGGCTCGCAGGCCTACGTGGCCAAGCACTTCGGCCAGTTCCCGGAACCGGCCGACCCGGCGCAGAAGGCGCTGCCGGCGTCGCTGCGCGAGCCGACCGGTGCGCTGCAGAAGACGCGCGACTACGGCAAGTTCCAGGTCTACTTCAACATGGACAACGGCTCCGGCCGCTTCCGTGGCATCTACGCGCAGGAAAACCTGGCGGCGATGCCGATCTTCGAAGCCTGGCTGGCCCCGTTCCATGACGTAGGCGCCGCCACCGTGGCCACCCGCAACACCGGCAGCACCGACCACATCAGCTTCGACCGCATCGGCCTGCCGGGTTTCCAGTTCATCCAGGACCGGCTGGACTACTTCACCAATGTCCACCACAGCCACCTGGACACCTGGGACCATGCCGAACCGGAAGACCTGAAGCAGGCCGCGGCCATCGTTGCCTCGTTCGCCTACAACGCCGCGATGCGCGAGCAGTCCTTCCCGCGCAAGCAGGAACCGTAAAAGGGGACGGAGGGGATTAAGTCGTTTCTCCCCCTCCGTTTCCCGGTTGCAGCGCCCAGAGGCTGGGCAATCGCGACTTAATCCCCTCCGTCCCCTTTTTCCGTCGGGGGCGGAGGGCTGGTAAAATCGGGGAATTCCCGTTCCTCGAGCCGTCCATGACCTGCCGCACCCGCTTCGCCCCCAGTCCCACCGGCTACCTGCACATCGGTGGTGCCCGCACTGCGCTGTACTGCTGGCTGGAGGCCCGCCACCGTGGCGGCGAGTTCGTGCTGCGCATCGAGGACACCGACCGTGAACGCAGCACCCAGGGTGCGATCGACGCCATCCTGGAGGCGATGGAGTGGCTGGGCCTGGATTACGACGAGGGCCCGATCTACCAGACCGACCGCGTCGCCCGTTACCAGGAAGTGGCCGAGCAGCTGATCGCCGACGGCAAGGCGTACTACGCCTACGAGACCCGCGAAGAGCTGGATGCGATGCGCGAGGCCGCCATGGCCAGGCAGGAAAAGCCGCGTTACAACGGCGCTGCACGCGAACTGGGCCTGCCGTACAAGGACGACCCGAACCGCGTCATCCGCTTCAAGAACCCGCTGGAAGGTACGGTGGTGTTCGACGACCTGATCAAGGGCCGCATCGAGATCGCCAACAGCGAGCTGGATGACATGGTCATCTTCCGTCCGGACGGCTACCCCACCTACAACTTCGCGGTGGTGGTGGATGATTGGGACATGGGCATCACCGAGGTCATCCGCGGTGACGACCACATCAACAACACCCCGCGCCAGATCAACCTGTACGAAGGCATCGGCGCCCCGGTGCCGAAGTTCGGGCACATGCCGATGATCCTGGACGAGCAGGGCGCCAAGCTGTCCAAGCGCACCGGCGCGGCCGACGTGATGCAGTACAAGGACGCCGGCTACCTGCCCGACGCGCTGCTGAGCTACCTGGCCCGCCTGGGCTGGTCGCACGGTGACCAGGAGCTGTTCAGCCGCCAGGAACTGATCGACCTGTTCGACGTGAAGGACTGCAATTCCAAGGCCTCGCGGCTGGACATGGCCAAGCTGGGCTGGGTCAACCAGCACTTCCTGAAGACCGAGGATGTGGGCGCCATCGTGCCGCATCTGGTCTACCAGCTGCAGAAGCTGGGCCTGGACGTGGCCGCTGGTCCGGCCCCGGAGGACGTGGTGATCGCCCTGCGTGAGCGCGTGCAGACCCTGAAGGAAATGGCCGAGAAGGCCGTGGTCTGGTACCAGCCGCTGACCGAGTACGACGAAGCGGCGGTGGCCAAGCACTTCAAGGCCGGTGCCGAGGTGGCGCTGGGCAAGGCCCGCGAGCTGCTGGCCGCCTTGCCGGAATGGACCGCCGAGTCGGTGGGCGTGGCCCTGCACGACGCCGCCGCCGCGCTGGAGATCGGCATGGGCAAGGTCGCCCAGCCGCTGCGCGTGGCCATCACCGGCACCCAGGTCAGCCCTGACATTTCCCATACCGTGTACCTGGCCGGCCGCGAGCAGGCCTTGAAACGCATTGATGTGGCCATCACCAAGGTAGCAACGGCCTGAGGCATCCTTGCCAGGCCCGAACCGGAGAACACGCATGCCCGCCAAGACCGCCACTGCCTGTACCGCCCCGCACCACCACGTCCATGACGCATCGGATTTCGTGGCGGTGGTCGAGCGCGTCTCGCGCGAACGCGGGCTGCGCCTGACCCCGATCCGCGCCAATGTGCTGAAGCTGATCGCCGAGGCCGGCAAGCCGGTCAAGGCCTACGAGCTGCTGGAATGGGTACGCAACGGCAAGGGCGTGGGCGCTGACGCCCCGCCCACCGTGTACCGTGCGCTGGATTTCCTGATGGCCAATGGCTTCGTGCACAAGCTGGAATCGGTGAATGCCTTCGTGGCCTGTCACCATCCCAGCAGCGCCGCGCATTCGGTGCCATTCCTGATCTGCAACAGCTGCCACAGCGCGGTGGAACTGGAAGACCGCGAGATCGTCACCCAGCTGGAGAAGCGCGCCAAGGAGCTGGGTTTCCAGCCGCAGGCACAGACCCTGGAAGTGCACGGGCTCTGCGCGCGCTGCGCGGGCTGAGCGCGAGGGGGCGGGGTAGAGCCGACGGGGTAGAGTCGACGGGGTAGAGTCGACGGGGTAGAGTCGACGGGGTAGAGTCGACGGGGTAGAGTCGACGGGGTAGAGTCGACTGTTAGTCGACTACCGCGCGCAGCGCGGGGTGTTCATGGGGTTCATGGAAGAGCAGTCGACTAACTGTGTAAACCCACCACGTTGTTCAGCGGGATTCTGGAAATAGGCGGTTGGCTGCCGATCCCCATGTGGGGTCGGTGCCAGTTGTAGTGGTGCAGCCATTCAGGCAGCACGGCGTCGCGCTGCTCTGACGAAGCGTACTCGCAGGCGTAGGCCCATTCGCGCAAGCTGGTCTGGATGAAGCGCTCGGCCTTACCGTTGGTTCGCGGGGTGTAGGGCTTGGTCCGATAGTGCTTCATGCCCAACGAGGCGACGAGTCGAGCGAAGACGCCGGAGCGATAGCAGGCTCCGTTGTCAGTCAGGACACGCTGGAAGGTGACTCCCAGCGTCCTGTAGTACGCCACGGCGGCCAGCAGCGCTTGGCAGGCCGTTGAGCCCTTCTCATCGGTGTGAACGCTACTGAAAGCGACTCGGGAGTGGTCATCAATGGCCACATGGACATAGCCCCAGCCACCGCCGCCAGCGTTGCCACGCCGATTCGGATCGACCCGGTGCCCGGGCCGGCGGAAGTTGCCGAGTTTCTTGATATCCAAGTGCAGCAAGCCGCCCGGGCTGTCGTACTCATACCGGACCGCCTTCTTCGGTGGGTCCAGAAGGCACAGGCGATTGAGTCCTCTTCGACGCATCAGTCGTGAAATGGTGCTGTGAGCCACGCCCAGTGCCTTGGAAATGGTCAGGTAGGTTTGCCGTTGACGTCGACGCTGGACGATCTGCTCAACGAGCGCCTCGGGGGTGCTATGGGGGCTGCGGCCGGGCCGAGAGCTGCGGTTCTGCAGCCCACTCAGGCCCTCGGCTCGATACCGGGCCAGCCACTTGTAAGCCGTGCGCACACTCACCCCGCAAGCCTGGGCGGCCTCTTCTGGCCGAAGGCCTTGCTCAGTGATGCGGCGGACAAGAAGTTCTCGACTAAACGGCGTCAAACGGGCATTTTTATGGTGGTTCATCCGGGCTCTTTGGGGACTGGACAGGTGTGGTAACCACCATTTTCCAAAGATGCCCCGGATGAACAACCTACCGAGAGATCACAACTAACAGTCGACTCTACCCAGCCGAGTCCACCAGGCCGCAGGCTAGTCCATCGGCTTGCTTGCCGTATCCACCCGCACGATCACCGACATGCCGGGGCGCAGCTGCGCGGCCAGCTTCTGGCCTTCATCGATCGAAATCCGCACCGGTAGCCGCTGCACCACCTTGGTGAAGTTGCCGCTGGCATTGTCGGGGCGCAACACGCTGAATTCCGATCCGGTGGCCGGGGCGATCTCCTGCACGCGGCCCCGCAGCACCTGGCCCTGGAACGCGTCCACCGAGAACGAGGCCGGCTGGCCGATCGCCATTCCCCAGGTCTGGCCTTCCTTGTAGTTGGCCACCACCCACAGCGTGTCAGGGACCAGGAACAGCAGCTGCGAACCGGCCGCGACGTACTGGCCGACGCGCACGCTGGCCTCGCTGATCTGGCCGTCGCGCGGCGCATGGATCACGGTATTGGCCAGATCGATGCGCGCCAGTTCCAGCTGCGCCTGCGCACTCTCCACCTGCGCCTCCAGGCTCTTGCGCGCGACCTGGGTCGAGACCAGGGTCTCCTCGGCGATGCGGATCTGCGCCTGCGACTGCTGCACGCTGGCCTGCGCCGAGGCCTGCGCGGTGCGGAACTTGTCGCGATCGTTGATCGATACCAGCTGCTGCGCGGCCAGTTCCTCGTAGCGCTTGGTCTCGTTGCGTGAGCGTTGCAGCTCCGCCTGCCCGGCCGAAAGTGTGGCCTGTGCGGAGGCGATCTGCGCACGGTTCTGCGCCTGGGACTGGTCCGAGTTGGCCAGGGCCGCGCGTGCGCTGTCCAGCGTCGCCTGCGCCTGGGCGACCCGCTGCGTATAGATGCGGTCATCGATGCGCAGCAGCGGCTCGCCTTCCTTCACGTGCTGGAAGTCCTTCACCAGCACCTCGGTCACATAGCCGTTGACCTGTGGCGCCATCACCGTGATCTGTCCGCGCACATAGGCGTTGTCGGTCACCATCACGCTGCTGGTGAACGGCCACAGGTGCCAGGCGCGCAGAATCAGCGCAATGCCCAGCAAGGCCACCACCACCATCACCACCACGCTGCGCGCGCTGGGCTTGAGGTACTTCGGCGCGACCGCGGGTTCTACCGGCGTGGGGGCAGGCGCCGCGTCGGTCGGCGGCGGTGGGGTGACGCTGTCGGTGCCGGTATCGTCAGGGCGGGGCGGGAGGGGAGGCATGAGGACGGACTCAACGGGATGCGGCCGGCGCGGCCGCAACAGGGGAAATGGGATGGCGCTTGTGCCATTGCTTGAGCACGGCGGTGCGCAGCGACAGCAGCAGCAACCAGCACAGGAAGCCGATGGCCAGCCAGCCACTCAGCGTGAACACATCATTGAAGCCACGCACGTTGGCTTCCCGGCGCGTCGTCTGCGCCAACTGCGCGCTGCCCTGTGCGCTGCGCAGGACCGGGTCGGTGATCTGGGCGGCGTACAGCTGCTGTTGGATGCGCAGGCGTTGTGCCACCACCGGATCGGCCGGGTCGAGCTGGCTGGTCAGCGCGCTGGAATACAACTGCTCGCGATGCAGCTGGAAGGTGCCCAGCACCGCCGAGCCGGCCAAGCCGCCCAGCGTCTGCGTGATCGACAGCGTCACCAGGAAGGTGATCATGTGGTCCACGCCCTGTTTCAGCGCGGCGGAAATGCCGAGCATGATCAACGGGCCCATGAACATGCCGGCACCGACCGAGGCCAGGAACTGGCTGGCGTAGAAGTCGTGCGGGCGATCCATGCTGGTGCGGTGCTGGTCGAAGAACGCGGCGGCGCCCAGCAGCAGGATCGCCATCAGCAACTGCGGGATCAGCCGTTTGGGCCCGAAGGTCAGGGCAGTGCCGGCGATACCGGTGATCACGCCGGCGAGAATCACCACGAACAGCGGCCGCAACTGATCAGGGCCCATGCCGAGCGTGCGCATCAGGTTGACCACGCCGTAGGACTGCTCGGTGGTCAGGAAGCGGATCAGGAACGCACCGACGATGAAATGCAGTACCGGCAGGCTGGCCAGCCAGCGTGTCTGCAGCAGCGGATTGCGCCGGTAGTGTTCGATGATGAAGGCGGTGGTGGACAGCACGATCGAGGCAACCAGTGCCCAGCCCAGCCACGGCGTGTTGAGCCACCAGCGCGTGTAGCCCTGCGCCAGCACGATCACCAGCAGCGCAACCGCCGGTGCCAGCAACGCGAAGGTAAGGAAATCCAGCGGCTCGAAGGCCTTCACCTGGATGCCGGGCGGCAGCTTCAGCACCACCACGGCGGCAAACGCGCACAGTGCCAGGCCGGCTTCGAAGGAATACAGCTGGTGCCACTGGCCGGTATCGACCAGGCCTGGCGAAACGATCCAGGCGATCGGCACCGCCAGCTGCGAAAGGCCTACCCCGACCACCAGCAGATTGCCGGTGAACCGCCGCGGCAGCGCCTGCAACATGTACAGCGTGCCCAGGGTCGAGCAGGCCGCGCCGGCGAAGCCGCTGGCGGCACGGGTCAGCATCGTGGTCTCGAAGCTGCCGACGAACAGGTGCAGCACCGCCAGCGCTGCATACAGGCCCAACCCGATCTCGGCGAACAGGCGGATGCCGTACTGCTGGCGGAACTTGAAGGCCAACAGGTTGGCGGTGACATTCACCATCGCATATGCGGCCACCAACCAGCTGCCCTGGGTCGGGGTCAGCGCCAGCTGGCCCTGCAGGAACGGCAGGTTGGCGGTGACCAGCGCATTGCCGAGGCCGCCGGTGATCGCCACCAGCAGCGATACCAGTGCATAGGCCAACCGACGGTACGGTGGGTGCCAGGGCATCGACGCCGAACCGGGCATGGTCGGCTTCTCGTGCTCCTCCCAATCCGGAACCGGCTTCAGATACGGCTGGACCATCAGCGGGCCTCGCTGGTTGCTCCCTGGAGACCCCCACGCAGCAGCTGGAGGGCGCGCCCGGCCAACTGGGCGCGCTCGTCGCGGGTCTTGCCGCGCAGGGCCGCACCCAGCATGCCCGAGATCAGTGAAATATCCGTCTTTTCCAGGTCGGAACGGCACAGCCCGGCGGCCTTGGCGCGCGCGATCGGTTCCTCCAGCAGGTCGCGCACGGTCTCGCGCGCGGCGCGCATGGAGGGCACGTCCGAATCGACCGCACGCCAGTAATCCGCCAGCGCCGGCGAATCGATGATGCGCTGGGCCATGCCCTCGAACACCTCGAACAGGGCGTCGTCGCGGTCGCCGAGCTGTTCGACCTGGCGCCGGATGCGATCGACCGTACGCTGCAGCAGCGCCTGGATCAGCGCGGTGCGGTCGGGGAAGTTGCGGTACAAGGTGGCGCGGCCTACCTGGGCACGTTCAACCACCAGGTCCAGCGGGGCGGTGACACCGTGTTGGCCGAACACATGATCGGCGGCGTCGAGGATGAGGGCGCGGCGGGCAGCAGCATCGGCACGTTGGGCGGTCATGGGTATATTTTCGGACATTAATGTCCGGTTGGCGAGACATTGAGTGACGGGATTGTCCGCTTGTTGTCGTACGCACATCTTTGTGACGGATACGTGATGGTATCGACCCCAACGAGAACGGGGACCCGAAGGCCCCCGTGGGATCCGACCCCTGCCGATCGGTACATCCACGCCATGCGTGGATGCCGTTGCTCTGGGGTCAGAGCCCTTTCCGTCGGAAAGGGACCCGCCCCCCGTTACGCGATCAGAAGAACGCGCGGATGCCGAACGCGACGCCACGGCCCGGCAGCGGCGAGTAGTCACGCAGCAGCGACGTATGCGGGCGCACTTCACGGTTGGTCAGGTTGCTGCCATCCAGGAAGACCTCGTAGCTGTTGCTGGCGTTGCGGTCCCAGCGATAGGCCAGGTGCGCATCGACCAGGGTGTAGCCGTTGCTCGGCTCCTCGTTCTGCGCCACGTCCTTCTGGCGGCTGTAGCGCACCGCACCGACCGACGCGCGCCAGCCGTCCTTCGACCAGCGCAGGTCGGCGCCGACGCGGGCCGGGGCGATACGCGGCAGGTAGCCGGTGTTGGCCAGCTCCACGCTGTAGTTGTGGTTGTGGTCGCCGTGCGGCACGGCGATGTCAAGGTTGCGGCTGCCGCTGCCATCCAGCTTGGCCTTCACGTAGTCACCGAACAGGCGCAGATCCCAGTCACCGGCGCCACCCTCGAACAGGTGCACCAGCGCTTCGGCCTCGGCGCCGCGGAACACCGCGTCCTGCTGGGTCCAGGCGCGGACCGGCAGGCCTTCGGTAACGCCGGTGTCGGCCAGGTAGATGAAGTCCTTGAACTTGGTCTGGTAGACCGATGCGGAGAAGTCCAGGCGCTCGCTGTGGGTGTGGATGCCCAGTTCCACGCGCTGGCCGCGCTCGGTCTTCAGGTTGCCGTCGCCGATTTCCAGCGAACGGGTAGCAATGTGCGCGCCGGCGGCGTACAGCTCTTCATTGGTCGGCGCACGCTCGGAGCTGTCCACGCCGATGCGCAGGTCGACTGCGTCGTTGAGCTTCCAGATGCCGGCAGCCGACAGATTGGTGGCGCCGAAGGTGCGGCGACGGTAGTCACCGGTCGGGTCCAGCTTGACCTGGTCGTGGCGGCCGCCCAGTTCCAGCTTGAACGGGCCGAACTGCTTTTCCTGCAGTACGAACAGGCCGATGTTCTTCGTGCCGGTATCCGGAACGAATGCCTCTTCGCCCTTGGCGCCGAAATCACTGTTGCCGAACTGCAGGCCGAAGGCACCGTCCCAGCCGCCGATCTGCTGCTGCACCGCCTCCAGGCGTGCTTCGATGCCACGGTTGGTGAAGCGGGTCGACGGCGTGCCGGCCTCCAGCTCCACGTGCTCGTAGTCGGTATAGGCCACGCGTGCGTTGATGTTCTTCAGGAACGAGACCGGGTTGTAGATGCCGGCTTTGGTCTCGAAGCGGTTCTGCACCATGTCGATGCGCACGTCGTGCTCGTCGCCGCCTTCCTCTTCGTCGCCGTGGTCGTGGCCGTGGTCATGGCCGTGATCGTCGCCATCGGCGTGCACGTGCGCGCCATTGGGAATGCCGTAGTTGGTGCGGTAGGTGCTGGCCGACACGCCGAAGTAGCCGCCTTCGCCCAGCCAGGTCGCGCCGACGCCGCCGGCGCGGGTACGGATGGAGCTGTTGTCGAGGCGGCCGCGGCGCGGCTCTTCGCCTTCCTCGCCCGCGTGGTCGTGGTCATGGTCGTCGTGGTGGTCTTCCAGGCTGTCGATCACCGCATAGCCGGGAATGCGGTAGTCGTCGCCATTGCGCACCAGGCCGTCCACATGAAGCACGACATTGCCGCTGACGCCATCGAGGCGGAACATGCCGCTGCGCTCGTTGTTCACCGAATTGCCGCGCAGCTCGGCGCGGCCGCTGAGCGGGCGCTCCGGCAGTTCGCGCGCGATGCGCCCATCGACCACATTGACCGCGCCACCGATGGCGCCGCTGCCGAACAGCAGCGTCGCCGGCCCCTTCAGCACTTCGATCTGGTCGGCAAGGAACGGCTCGATGCTGGTGGCATGGTCCGCACTGACGGTGGACGCATCCATGTTGCCCATGCCGTTGGACAGCACGGCAACGCGCGGGCCTTCCTGGCCGCGGATGATCGGCCGGCCGACGCCGGGGCCGAAGAAGGTGCTCTGCACGCCCGGCAGCTTGGCCACGGTGTCGCCGAGGGTACCGGCCTTCTGCTCGTCCAGGCGCTCGCCAGCCAGCACGTCAACCGGGCGCGCCAACGATTCGGCATCGCCCTGAAGCGGCGACGCGGTGACCTGCACCGACGACAGTTCAGTCAGGTGGCGGTCACGATGGGAGGTGTCCTGGCCGGCTGCAAAGGCAATGGACGGTAGCAGGGTGGCCAGAGCCAGGGCCAGGGAATGCGGCTTGAGCCGCGGGGTGTGGGCGGGCATGAAGAAGTCCTTTGTTACTGTATATCAATCGCTGGGCGCACGAATCCCGTCAGCGGGACAGGGGGAGGGAAACCGTGCGGGTCGGGAATGGATGTTATATTATTCCATAACGATTCGCCGACCCTGCTGGAAGTCATGTCCCTGTCCTCACGCCTGCGCCACCTGCTCGACCGTTTCGGCGCCACGGGTTCGATGCTGTGCGCGGTGCACTGCGCGGTGATCCCGGTGCTGCTGGCCGCCGCGCCCTCGCTGGGCCTGTCGTTCTGGCTGAGCGACGGCGTGGAACAGGCGCTGGTGGTGTTCGTGACCCTGCTGGGGTTGTTCAGCCTGGTCTGGGGCTACCGTCGCCACGGTGCGCTGCGTGCGCTGGGCTTCCTGATTCCCGGTCTGGTCGCGCTGTGGGCGGGCGTGCTGTACGACCCGCTGCATCACAACGCGGTACCGCATGCGGTGGTGATGACCATTGGCGGCTTGTTGGTTGGCGTTGCCCACCTGGTCAACCTGCGCCTTAACCACGGCCACGTGCACGACGCCAGCTGCGCGCACTAGGCGCTCCATGGTAGGATTTTCGATCGTGCGCGGGGGCGCCCAGCAAGGCGGCCCCGCCGAACCCGTGTCAGTACGGGGTAACCAGATTTCACACTTGAGGAGTTGAAGACATGGGTAAGGGTGACCGCAAGACCGCCAAGGGCAAGCGCTACAACGCCAGCTACGGCAACGCCCGTTCGCACACCGCGAGCAAGGTCGCCGTAGGCGCCGCCGCTCCGGTTGCCAAGAAGACCGTGGCCAAGGCTCCGGCGAAGAAGGCTGTGGCGAAGAAGGCCGTCGCCAAGGCCTGATCCGGCGGAACGACCGGTTCAAGGAAGAACGCGGCGCCTGGCGCCGCGTTTTTTTATGCGTGTCGTCCGGGCCGGCGCTACCCACATTGGCGCGGTAGCGCCGGGCCATGCCCGGTGAAGACATTCGATCAACGCAGGGTCTGCTTCAGTGTTTCCGCATTGCCGTCGTTCGGCGCGGCCGGTACCTGCAGCAGGTGAGCCAGCAGCGGGTAGACGTCGACGTTGTCGAAACCGTCGATCACCAGGCCCTGGCGGAACGACGGGCCACCGGCCACGAACACGGCGCGCATCGAGGGCAGGGCGTTGTCATAGCCGTGCGAGCCGCGGTCCTGCTTCGCGCGCTTGGCGATCTTTTCGCGGTGCAGCGCATCCCAGCCTTCATCCATCGCACAGACGATGGCCGGAACCCGCGGGTGCGTACCGTAATGCCAGCGCGGTGGCAGGTTTTCCTTCTTCCAGCATTCGTAATGCGCATGGCGGCCAAGCAGCGCGCGCTCGGCATCCGTTTCACGGCCGGGCAGAGGGGCGAACCCTACAGATTGGCCCTGGCTGACATTGCGCGCGATGGCCGGATCGACCATCGATTCGGTCGCGATCACATGGCCGTCGGCGACACTGGCCATGCCATGGTCGGACACCACGATCACATTGGTGGTCGATGCCAGCCCACGCTGCTGCAGGCCGTCCAGTACCTGCCCGATGATCTGGTCGGCACGCACGATGGCCTCGGCGTACTGCTTCGATTCAGGGCCGTAATTGTGGCCGGCCTTGTCCACGTGTTCCATATACAGCGTGGTCAGGCGCGGCGCATCGGCGTCGGTCTGCGACAGCCAGTCCAGCACGGTGCCGGCGCGCTGCTCCAGCGGTTCCTTGTCGTCGTAGACCCGCCACTGGCTGGGGCGCACGCCACGGATTTCCGACTCGCTGCCCGGCCACGAGGTGGTGGCGGTGCGCACGCCGACGTTCTCGGCGCCGACCCAGATCGGTTCGCCACCCCACCAGCCGCTGGTGATGACCGCGTCGCGGTTGCTCAGTTCGAAGCGGCCCAGGATTGCATCGTCCATGCTGTTGTTGACGATGCCGTGGTGGTCCGGGCGCAGGCCGGTGACGAGGGTGTAGTGGTTGGGGAAGGTCAGCGACGGGTACGAAGGCGTCATCCAGCGCGCGCGGACGCCGCCGTCGATCAGTCGCTGCAGGTTCGGAGTGAGCCCGCGGTCCAGCGCATCGGCGCGCAGGCCGTCGATGGAGATCAACAGCAGCTTCGGCGGCGCGGTCGTTGCAGCAGCGGCGGGAACGGAGGCGGAAGGGGCGGGCGTGGTGGTGCAGGCGGCCAATGGCAGCAGCAGCGCCAGCGCGCAGGTCAGGCGTACGGAAGTCATCGGAACATCATAAGCGGCGGCAATGACGCGCCCAAGACACGCTGCACCGAAGGGCGCAGCGTGTCCGCGCATTTTTCCTTATCCCCGCGCCTGTGGGCGCGCGCCCTTCAACAACAAGGGGGCTCTTCTCCAGACAGAGTACAGACGCTTCCATCCACGCATGGCGTGGATCTACCGTGTCGACCAAGGTCGACACCTGCCAGCAGCAGTGCAGTACGCCGTCCCGGCAGATCGCAGGAATCAGTCGAAGGCGGGGTGGGTCCGGTTGCAGGGGCGTGAGCGCCATGGATGGCGCGACCGAGCTTACAGGGATGTACTTGCAGCGTCCCCTGCAACCGGACCCGCCCCGCCTCCCCGCAAGTAGCGCGCTGTTGCAGTTGCTGTTGCTCTAGCCTCGGCGGGTGCCGGGCGCAGCCCGGCCAGCAACTCTCAGGTAAACAGCGGTGCCTGCCGTTGTTCCAGCCGCAACAGCGCGGCCTTGGTTTCCAGCCCGCCGCCGAAACCGGTCAGCGCGCCGTTGCTGCCGATCACACGATGGCAGGGCAGGATGATCGGCAACGGATTGCGGCCGTTGGCCGCGCCCACCGCGCGGGTCGCGCTGGGTTGGCCCAGGTGCTGCGCCAGCTGCAGGTAACTCCAGGTCTGGCCGAACGGGATCAGCGCCAGCGCCTGCCACACGCGTAGCTGGAACGGGGTGCCACGTGGCGCAAGCTGCAGGTCGAACTGGTGGCGCTCGCCGTGCAGGAACTGCAGCAGCTGGTCGCGCGCTTCCGGCAAAGCATCCGGCACGTAATGCCAGTCGTCGCGGCCGCGTGCCGGATGGCGGTTCTCCGGGAACAGCACATGTGACAGGCCACGCTCGTCACCGGCGATGGTCAGCACGCCGATGGGGCTGTCGAAACGATCAAACAACAGGGTCATGTCGGTTCTCCAACGAAGGTGCCGGACAGGTGCCACAGGTGCAGCACGGCGTAGGCGCGCCACGGGCGCCACGGTTGCGAGCGCGCTTCAGTTGCACGCTCGCTCAGGCGCTGGCCCTGTGCGTGGCCAAGCACCTGCTGCAGTACGAGGTCGCCGGCGGGGAAGGCATCGGGTTGGCCGAGCCCGCGCAGGGCGATGTACTGCGCGGTCCATGGGCCGATGCCCGGCAATGCCACGCAGCGGGCCACGAACTCCTCCAATGCCTGGCCGGGTCCGAAGTCGAGCTGGCCACTGGCACACGCAGCGGCCAGCGCACGCACGGTGGCGGCGCGGCTGCGCGGCAGGCCGATCAATTCCAGCGGCGCTTCGGCCAGTACCTCGGGCGCCGGGAACTGGCGATCGAACTCGGACGGCATGCCCGGCAGATGCGCCCCATACGCATCCACCAGACGCCGCGCAAAGGTCGTGGCGGCGGCGACGCTGACCTGCTGGCCGAGCACGGCGCGTACGCCGACCTCGAAGCCATCCCAGCCGCCCGGAACGCGCAGGCCCGGGCGTTCGGCAATGCCGCGTGCCAGCAGCGGTTCCTCGCCCAGGGCGGCATGGACCTGTTGCAGGTCGGCGTCCAGATCGAATACACGACGCACACGGCGCACGATGTCGGGGATCAGGCGTGGATCGACGGCACCCAGCTGCAGGCGTAGTTCCGGCCGTTTCGGGTCGGCGGTGACACGCAGCAGCGTAGGGCGCTCGGGGGTGCCGAGCACGCGCTGGTAGCTGTCTTCGCCGATCAGCTCGATGCCGGGCAGGCTGCGCTTGCGCAGGAACGCCAGCATGCGTGGGAAATCCAGTGGCGGGCGATACACCAGGCGCAGCACCAGGCTGCCATCATCGGATGCCAACGGTTGATGCTGGCGGCGCAGCGCGGTCGGCGCCATGCCACAGCCCTGCAGGAACGCGGTATTGAAACGACGCAGGCTGTTGTAGCCGGCGGCCAGCGCGACGTCGGTCACCGGCAGCGTGGTTTCGGTCAGCAGCTGCTTGGCCAGCAGCAGGCGGTGGGTGGCATGGATCTGCCCGGGTGTTGCGCCGAGATGTTCGACGAACAGGCGCTGCAGCTGTCGCGCGCTGAGTCCGATCTTCTGCGCCAGGTCCGCTACCGGTTGCTCCTGCAGGAAGCCGCCATGGATGATGGCCAAGGCGCGCTGTACGGTCTGCCCGGCGAGGGCCTGCTGGGCCTGTGGCGCCAGTTCCGGGCGGCAGCGCAGGCAGGGGCGGTAACCGGCGGCAGCGGCCGCGGCGGCGGTCGGGTAGTAGGTGATGTTGTATGGTTTCGGCGGCGGCGCCGGGCAGACTGGGCGGCAGTAGATGCCCGTGCTGCGCACGGCGGTGAAGAACACGCCGTCGAAGCGTGCGTCACGGGCCAGGCGGGCGCGGTCGCAGGCGGCGGTGTCGAGGGCGAGGGCGGTGTCCATGGCGCCAGTCTAGGCCTGCGAGGGCAGCGATACTCGCCACATTCGGACATGGATGCTGAAGGGGGATCTGGCAGGGCCGCGCCCTGCACCCGCCGAGGCCAGAGCAACAACAGCGGGCTTCCTGGGGGACGGCGGGGTGGGTCCGGTTGCAGGGGACGCTGCAAGTACGTCCATGTAAGCTCGGTCGCGCCATCCATGGCGCTCACGCCCCTGCAACCGGACCCACCCCGCCTTCGAGAGGTTCCTGAGGCTGTTGGTGGGTGTCGACCTTGGTCGACACGCTTTCCCAAGGGTCAGAAGGGGTTCAGTGCCACGCGCTGAATGCGCGCCCCGGACGGGTAGACTGTGGCTCTTGCTCCCATGAATCCCGGTTGCCCGATGTCCGCCAAACTCCGCTGGTTGCCCCTGTTGTGCCTGGCCCTGGCGGGCTGCAGTCAGCTGGAGAATCCGGGCAATGTCACCGCCGCCGACAAGGCCGCACGGGCGCCGGCCAGCGATGGCGAGAACATGGTGTCGATCAACGCCGCCGACGCACCACCACCACCGGCGCCGCCGCGCAGCCGGGCGGATCGGCCGTGGCCTCAGGCGCAGCTGGAGAACGGCCGTGCGTGGGTCAGCTGCAGCACCGAATATGCCGGTGACGCGGGCGACGGCACCGAACTGAAAGGCCTGCAGCGCGAGCAGATCAGCCAGGCGCTGGCGCCGTGTGCCGAGCGCGGCCTGATGCGCGTGCGCTACGCCGGCAAGATCAATCCGGGCTTCGCCGAAATGATGTGGCGGTTGGCCGTGGTCGCTGACGAACAGAAGATCCACAAGCGCATCCTCGACCTGGACTCCAGTGGTGGCCAGGTGGAGTCGGCGATCGTTGCCGGCGACAGCATCGGTGAATCGGGCTGGACGATCTGGGTGCGCGAAGGCTCGATCTGCCACAGCGCCTGCGTGTTCGTGCTGGCGGCGGGTGACAACCGCCTGCTGTCGGGCAAGGTCGGCATCCATCGCATGATGCGGATCAGCTCCAAGGCCACCTCGCGCGCGGAACTCAACCGCGAGCTGCACGAGGTCTACGACAACGTGAAGGACTACCTGCAGCGCAACGGCGTGGCGGTGGGCGTGGCCGACCTGATGATGACCGTGCCCAACCGCAGCCTGCGCCTGCTGACGCAGGATGAGCTGCGCCAGTACGGCCTGGACGGCACCAACGCGGTGCAGGACGATCTGGAACGAATCAAGCAGATGCGGGCCTGTGGTGACGATTTCGTGCAGCGCAAGGACGCATTCCTTATCGCGTTCGACCAGCAGTGCAAGCGCGAAGGCGCCGACATGGAATCGATCAACAGCTGCGGCCAGGCACTGAAGCAGCGCTTCGGTTTCCCGGATGCGGTGTGCCCGGAAGAAAGCCCGCTGTCGGAAATCGACGTGGCGACGCTGCCGCCGGCACCGTCGGAGCCGGCGCCGGTGGCTGAGCAGGCGCCTGCAGACGTCGCCAAGCCCGCCGCGCAGGCCGATGCCGCCGTGGTGGAAGGCAGTGCCCACGCGCGCTGACGGCGTGGTCACCACGCTGGCGTAGACTGCGGTTCTTTCCCGAGAACCGGCGGTGTCCATGAAGCGCGTGCTCCTGCTGCTGTCCCTGATGCCCCTGACCGCGTTGGCGCAGGTTCCTGCGCCGAGCACGCCTGCACCGGCACCGGCGCGCCCGGCCCCGTCATCGCCGGCGGCTGCGAAACCGGCCACCGCCGGTATACCCGCGTTGACCGCCGCGCAGCAGGCGCAGGTGCAGAAACAGGATGCGGAAATGGGCGCGGCCGCAGTGAAGGCGGCGCAGCTGGTCGATGCCAACCGCGCCGGCGAATTGTGGGATGGCGCGTCGGCCGTTGCGCGCCGTGCGGTACCGAAGGCCGCCTTCGTCAGCCAGTTGACCGCCGAGCGCACGCGCCTGGGCGCGCTGGCGGGTCGAGGCCAGCCGACCATTACCCGGGTCAAGTACAGCGCCGGTGCTGCCGTGCCGGAGGGTCTGTACATCAACGTCAGTTTCCCGACCCGTTTCGCCAACAGTGCGCAGCCGGTGCGCGAGCTGGTCTCGTTCCGTTTCGACGAGGACCAGGTGTGGCGCCTGGCCGGTTACAGCCTGCGTGCGTCGGCACCCTGAGGAGATGATCGATGACAACTGAACTGACGATGCTGACGTGGTCGGTGCTGCTGGGCTTCGTCTACATCTTTGCTACTTCCACCGTGGTCACCCGCGAGCGCGGGATGAAGTGGAATGCCTCGGCACGGGATGGCGATGCGAAGCCGGTCAGCCCGCTGGCTGGTCGCCTGCAGCGGGCCCAGGCCAACTTCCTGGAGACCTTCCCGTTCTTCGCCGCCGCCGCGATCGCAGTGGTCGTGGCCGGTCGCGGCAACGACACCACGGCGCTGGCCACGCAGGCCTACTTCTGGGCGCGCGTGGTCTACCTGCCGCTGTATGCCGCGGGCGTGCCTTACGTGCGCAGTCTGGTGTGGCTGGTGTCGCTGCTGTCGATTCTGGCGCTGGTGTTCGCACTCCTGTAAGTCGGCCTGATCCAGATCAAGGCCGCTCAGGTGCGTGACGCTATGCTGGCGCGGACTGAATCAACAGCAGGAGGCGCGCATGCGCAGGATGGACGTGGTGGTGGTCGGCGCCGGACCGGCAGGCCTGTGCTTCGCGCGCGCGCTGGCCGGCAGTGGCCTGCAGGTCGGGCTGGTCGAAGTGCAGCCGCGCCAGGCCCTGGCCGAAGCCGCCTTCGATGGCCGCGAGATCGCGCTGACCCATGCCTCGCGGCAGAGCATGGAGCAGCTGGGGCTGTGGCAGCGCCTGCCGCAGGCCGAAGTCGCTGAACTGCGCGACGCCAAGGTAATGAACGGCGGCTCGCCGTTCGCGCTGACCTTCGCCAGCAGCCAGGTTGATGGCCAGCCGCTGGGGTGGCTGGTACCCAACCATCTGATCCGCCGCGCCGCGTGGGATGCGGTGCAGGGCCAGGACGGCCTGGAACTGTTCGATGGGCGCAAGGTGCAGGGCGTACAGGCCGATGCACAGGGCCATGTGGTCAAACTCGATGACGGCAGCCAACTTCATGCACGGCTGCTGGTGGCCGCTGACAGCCGCTTCTCCGCCACCCGCCGCACGCTTGGCATCGGTGCGCAGATGCGCGACTTCGGCAAGTCGATGCTGGTGTGCCGCATGCAGGTCGAGCGCGACCATCACCACACCGCCTGGGAGTGGTTCGGCTACGGCCGCACCATGGCGCTTTTGCCGCTCAACGAGGGCCAGGCGTCGGCGGTGATCACGTTGCCGCCTCGGCAGATCGAGGCGCTGCTGGCGATGGACGAGATAGCCTTTGGTGAGGCCGTCAGTGCCTGCTTCGAGCGCCGCCTTGGCCGGATGCAGCCGGTGGCCACGCCGCAGGCGTATCCGCTGGTGGGGGTGTACGCGCACCGCTTCGTCGGCGAGCGTTCGGCGCTGATCGGCGATGCCGCGGTGGGCATGCACCCGGTCACCGCGCATGGCTTCAACCTGGGCCTGGCCAGCGCGCAGCGGCTGGCGCAGGGTATCGTCGCGCAGCAGCGCCGCGGTGCCGATATCACCGCCGAGGGGATGCTGGCCAGCTACCAGCGTGGTCATCGGCTGGCGTCGCGGCCCCTGTACGAGGCCACCAACGCGATCGCCAGCCTGTACACCGACGATCGCCGTCCGGCGCGCCTGCTGCGGGCGGCCGGCCTGCGCCTGGCGCAGGGCGTGGCACCGTTCAGGCAGCTGATCGCCTCGCACCTGACCCAGCGCGTGGCCTGAACCGGTTCAGATCAGCCGGCAGCCAGCACCCGGATCTGGCTGTCGGCGAACTCGACCACCTGGCCTGCGCGGATCTTGCAGGCCTTGCGCAGTTCGATTTCGCCATCGACCCGTACCTGGCCCTCGCTGATGACCATCTTGGCCTCGCCGCCACTGGTGACCAGGTCGGCCAGCTTGAGCAGCTGCTTGAGTTCGACGTAGTCGCCGTCGAGGTCGAATTCGAGAATCTGCATGGAACGGTTTCCTGGAGAGGGGCGTGGGCCAGCGGCCGGGCCGGTGAAGAGGGCGCGTATTGTGCGCCAGCGCGGGGCATGACGGCACACGCACGGCAAGCTGTACGCCTCGTTCAGGATCAATGCGGTATCATTCCGCTCTGAGCGAGTGAAATCTCCTCCGACCGAGCAGCGCCAGGGCACGCGATAAGAAGGGCGCCCAAAGCGCGGACCACCACCTTTTTTATCGCACTGCCAGGAAGACGGCAGTGCCTTCGGAGTTCCCCATGTCCCAAGATTCCCAAGCGCCGCTGCAGTTTGCGCAGCTCGGCCTGTCCGAGCCCGTGATGCAGGCGGTCACCGCCATCGGCTATGAAACCCCGTCGCCGATCCAGGCTGCCACCATCCCGGCGATGCTGGAAGGCCGCGACGTGCTGGGCCAGGCCCAGACCGGCACCGGCAAGACCGCAGCGTTCGCACTGCCGGTACTGTCCAACATCGACCTGCAGCAGATCAAGCCCCAGGCCTTGATCCTCGCGCCGACGCGCGAACTGGCCATCCAGGTCGCCGAGGCGTTCCAGTCGTATTCGTCGAAGATCCCGGGCTTCCGCGTGCTGCCGGTGTACGGCGGACAGCCGTACGGCCAGCAGCTGTCGGCCCTGCGTCGTGGCGTGCATATCGTGGTCGGTACCCCCGGCCGCGTGATCGACCACCTCGACCGCAGCACCCTGGACCTGTCCGAGCTGAAGACGCTGGTGCTGGACGAAGCCGATGAAATGCTGCGCATGGGCTTCATCGACGACGTCGAAGCGGTGCTGAAGAAGCTGCCGGAGCAGCGCCAGGTGGCCCTGTTCTCGGCCACCATGCCGCCGCAGATCCGCCGCATCGCGCAGACCTACCTGCAGGACCCGGTGGAAGTGACCATCGCGGCCAAGACCACCACTTCGGCCAACATCCGCCAGCGTTACTGGTGGGTGAGTGGCATGCACAAGCTGGATGCGCTGACCCGCATCCTGGAAGTCGAGCCGTTCGACGCGATGATCATCTTCGCGCGCACCAAGGCCGGCACCGAAGAGCTGGCCAGCAAGCTGCAGGCCCGTGGCCTGGCCGCTGCCGCCATCAACGGTGACATGCAGCAGGCCCAGCGTGAGCGCACCATCGCCATGCTGAAGGAAGGCAAGCTGGACATCCTGGTCGCCACCGACGTGGCCGCGCGCGGCCTGGACGTGGAGCGCATCAGCCACGTGCTGAACTACGACATCCCGTACGACACCGAAAGCTACGTGCACCGCATCGGCCGTACCGGCCGTGCCGGCCGCAGCGGCGAGGCGATCCTGTTCGCCACCCCGCGCGAGAAGGGCATGCTGCGCCAGATCGAGCGCGCCACCCGCCAGCCGATCGAAGAAATGCAGCTGCCGAGCGTGGAAGCGGTCAACGACACCCGCATCAACAAGTTCACCTCGCGCATCAGCGAGACCCTCGGCGCCGGTGGCCTGGACTTCTACCGCCAGCTGCTGGAGCGCTTCGAGAACGAGCAGAACGTGCCGGCGATCGAAGTGGCCGCCGCGCTGGCCAAGATGCTGCAGGGCGACACTCCGTTCCTGCTGCAGGCGCCGGTGCGCGCCCCGCGTGAAGAACGGGGCCCGCGCGAGCGTTTCGACCGTGGCGACCGCCCGGAACGCGGCGATCGCTTCGACCGCAACGAGCGTGGCCCGCGTTTCGAGCGCGGCCCGCGCCGTGACGACGCCGAAGGTGGTTTCGAGCAGCGTCCGCGCCGCGAGGTTCCGCCGCGTGGTGCACCGGAGCAGGGCATGGAGACCTACCGCATTTCGGTGGGCCACCAGCATGGCGTGAAGCCGGCCAACATCGTCGGCGCCATCGCCAACGAAGCCGGCCTGGAAAGCCGCTTCATCGGCCGTATCGACATCCACGACGACTTCTCGCTGCTGGACCTGCCGGCGCAGATGCCGCCGGACGTGCTGTCGCACCTGCAGAAGGTGTGGGTGTCCGGCCAGCAGCTGCAGATGCGTCCGCTGGCCCCGGGTGAAGACACCAACCCGGCCCCGCGTCCGTTCAAGCCGCGCTTCGACAAGCGTGGTCCGGGCGGCCCGGGTGGCCCGCGTCGTGGTGGTCCGGGTGGTCCGGGTGGCCACGGCGGCGACCGCGGCGGTGACCGCGACAGCCGCCCGCCGCGTCGTGACGGCTTCAAGCCGCGCGGTCCGCGCAGCTACTGAGCCGTAACGCAGCCATGACAACGCCAGCCTTCGGGCTGGCGTTGTGCGTTATGGGGCTGGAAAAGGGGACGGAGGGGATTAAGTCGTAAATGGCTGGCCGGGGCGCTTATGCCGAAAACGACTTGATCCCCTCCGTCCCCTTTTTCGCATGGCCAACACATTCCCGGTCCTAGGCTGAGCCGGTTCCAAAGGAGGTTGTCACCGCATCACATTCGGGGGGATCCGGGATGGGTAGGAGTGGCACGGACCAACAGAGCCGGCGGGTGCCGATGACCCGTGGCCTGGGACTGCGGTTTGCGTTGTTGACGGGCATGGCGATTGGACTGGTCGCACTGTCCGCCTTGATCCAGGAACTGCAGGCGGCTTCCACCGCCTGGATTGCCGGCCAAGGGTACTGGTCGCGGGGGCAGCAGGATGCGACCGCCGCACTCAGCCGCTACCTGGCGCGTGGTGATGCCCAGGACCTGGACGATGCGCGCCGGGCCCTGCAGGTGCCCATGGGGGATCTGCAGGCGCGGCTGGCACTGGAGCAGGCCGAACCGGACGAGGCCAAGGCCCGGCAGGGCTTCCTGCGGGGCGGCAACGCGCGCGCCGACATTCCACGACTGGTGTTCTCGTTCCGGTATGCACGCGACATCGGTGCATTCCGTGAAGCGACCGCCTTGTGGCGGCAGACCGATGGCGACCTGATGGCCGTGCAGCGGCTGGTGGATGAGCTGCAGCAGCGGCATGGCCAAGGCGTGCTGCCGGTCGCTGCGCGTGACCGCTACCTTCAACAGCTGCGTGATCTCGACCGTCGCCTGCAGGTGCAGGCGCAGGCGTTCTCGCAGGCATTGCTGCGCATGGCCACCATGGTGCGCATCGCGACGTTGGTGGTGGGAGGACTGTCGGTGCTGGCGATCAGCCTGATGGCGGTGGCCCTCGCGCGCCGCGTAGGCAAGGACCTGACCGAACACGAGAGCCGCTTCCGCGCGGCGTTCTACCAGGCCAACGTCGGCATGCTCAAGCTTGACACCGAAGGCACGGTGGTCGAAGCCAACCAGGCGATGGCCGATATCCTCGATTACCGGCGTGAGGTGCTGCTGCAGATGTCGCTCGGCGATCTGCTGATGGAAGGCGAGCTGGTCATCGACGGCGTTGGCCGCATCGACTGGGACCGCCAGCTGCGGCCGAGCGAACTGCGCTTCTGCCGCCGTGACGGCAGCCTGGTCTGGGGGCGCTGGAGCGGTACCGGGGTGCGCAGCGCCGGCGGTGGCCTGTCGGTGTTCGCGATCATCGAGGACGTCAGCCAGAACCATGCGCTGGCACGCGAGATCGAGCACCACGCCAGCCATGATCCGTTGACCGGCCTGATCAACCGTCGCGAGATCGAACGCCTGCTGGAACGCGCACTGCTGCAGGTGCGCAGCGATGGTGGAACGCATGCGCTGTGCTACATCAACCTGGACCACTTCAAGCTGGTGAACGACAGTTTCGGCCACGCCGCCGGCGATCAGATGCTGCGCAGTTTTGCCGACTACCTGGTGGCTGCGGTGCGTGATGGCGACTGGGTCGGGCGACTTGGCGCCGATGAGTTCGCGGTATTCCTTGCACATGCCAGCCAGGACGAAGCCAAGCGGGTGCTGCAGCGGGTGATCCGCAATCTGGGGCAGGCGACCTTCCCCGTCAGTGAAGGCAGCCCGCAGCTGAGCTGCAGCATCGGCGTGGTCGAAGTCAGTGCCGACGCACCCGATGTGAACTGGCTGATGAGCGCTGCCGACAGTGCCTGTTATGCCGCCAAGCAGGCAGGCCGCAACCGCGTGCACTGCTTCAACGAGAACCGCATGGCACTGGAGGAGCGGAGGCAGGAGGCCGAGCGCCTGCAGGGTGTCAGCCTGGCGATGGCCGAGAACCGGATGCTGCTGTATGCGCAGCGCATCGCCCGGGTTGGCGATCCGTCCTACCTGCACTACGAAGTGCTGGTGCGCATGCGGGGCACCGACGGCAGCCTCCACCTGCCCGGGCAGTTCATGCCCGCGGTGGAGCGCTATGGCATGGCGGTAGCGCTGGACCGGCATGTGCTCGGACTGCTGTTCCGCCACCTGCAGGTCTGCCCGGCGCATGTCCGCCAGCTGGGGCTGTGCAACGTCAATGTATCTGCCCAGTCGATTGCCGAACCGGGTTTCCTCGCCTTCGTCTGCGACCTGCTTGAACGCAACCGTGCGCTGGCTTCCAAGCTGTGTTTCGAGATCACCGAAACAGCCGCGATCAGCAACCTCAGCCAGGCCCGTGCGTTCATCGATGCGGTCAAGGCGCGGGGCTGCCGGATGGCACTGGACGACTTCGGCTCCGGCCTGTCTTCTTTCGGCTACCTGCGCCAGTTGCCGGCGGACATCCTGAAGATCGACGGCGCCTTCGTGCGGGACATGGATACTGACCCGGTCAGCCACGCCACGGTGCGTGCGATCAGCGAGCTCGGGCGCGAGCTGCAGATGGAAGTGGTGGCGGAGTGGGTGGAGACTGCCGAGGTCGCCGGTGCGCTGACCCGGCTTGGCGTACAGGGCCTGCAGGGCTACGCGATCGAGCGCCCGCAGCCGCTGGAACGGATGACCCTGGCGGACCTGAGGCCGTTCCGGCTGGTGGCCGTGAAGGGACCGCCCAGCGCTGGCTGAACCGCGGGCGCCGACTTTGGTCTACACATGCGCGGCGTACCCGGCTGCGATAATGCGCGCCAGGGGCGACGCGCAGTGGGCGCGGACGTAAGCAGGAACAGGACGTGGCGTGGGCGGCAGGCAGTGGCGGTATGGAACAGGAGCGGTGCTGGCCGTCCTGATGGTGTGGTTGGCGTTGCCGTGGCCACTTCAGGCTGCAGAGGCCGTGTCGGGCCGTGATTATCTTCTGGTCGGCGGCGCTACCGACGAGCCGACGCCGCACCGTGCGTGCACGCCGCAGATGCTGTCCGGCGCCCGCCAGCAGGCCGAGGTGCCGGCACCACCCACTGGCTGGTCGGGGGAGCCGCAGGCACTGGATGTGTTCAACGTCTTTGCCGGTGAAGTGCGCGTCCGGCATGGTGATCGCGAAATCTGCGGCGACATGCATGATGCCCGTACCCGCGATTCGCGTTTCCGTGCTGGTATCGGCATGGTGGCCGTACCGCCGGCCGGCAGCCACGAGCCCTTCCTGGTCTCCTGGCAGACGCCGCTGAAAACACGCTGGGTACCGACCCTACGGCTGGGCGCGCCCAGCCCGGTGCAGCAGAACGATACCGCGCGCCTGCTGGTACGTGCCGCCTGCATCGCGGTGGCGATCGCGCTGGCGCTGTCGGCGCTGATGGCGTTCCTGACCACGCGCGACCGCAGCTTCCTGGTCTATATCGCCTGCACCACCGTGCTGGTGCTGTGGCAGGCCGTCCTCGGTGGGCTTAGTGGCTACCCGGAACCCTGGTTGCCGGTGGGGGAGCATGGCGCGAAGTGGCTGCTGTCGTTGACCGCGGCCTCGCAGGCGCTGGTGCTGCCAGCGCTGTGGCGGCTGAACGGAGGCGACCGCGTGCTGCCTCGATCGCGCCCGGCGCAGCTGTTTGTGTTGTGGACCCTGATGGTGCTGGCCGCGCTGGTGCCGTGGCTGCGCTGGGAGCATCTGGCCTGGGTCGCACAGGGCCTGCAGGTGTCCTATCTGTCCGGGTGTGGCCTGGCACTGCTGGTCGGCATATGGGCACGCTGGCGCGGTGACCGTTGGGCGCAGGCGGGCCTGGCTGCACTGGCACCGATGCTGGTGCTGATCATCGCCGATGCCTGTGGTGCGGAGTGGCTGCTGGAATACCGGGTGGAAGCGTTGCAGCTGGCGGTGACCTGGCTGCTGATGATGGCTGCCTATGCCCTGAACCAGCGGCTTGGCCGCCTGCGCCAGCAGCGTGACGAGCTGCGCCAGCTGGCCGAGACCGATGGCCTGACCGGCCTGCCCAACCGTCGTGCCGGCCTGCAGCAGCTGGCGCGGCATCTGGAGCGTGTCAACCGCGAGGGCGGGCCGCTGGTGATCGGCTTCCTCGACATCGACCTGTTCAAGGACATCAACGACCGTCATGGCCACGCGGTTGGCGACCAGGTGCTGGTGGCCGTTGCGCGGGCCCTGCGTACGGCGGTGCGCAGCCAGGACGAAGTGGTGCGGATGGGTGGCGAGGAGTTCCTGCTGCTGATGCCGGGCATGCCGCGTGAGGCGGCATCGGCGCGACTGGACCGCCTGCGCCAGCGCATCACCGAGGCCGGGCAGGCGCTGCAGGTAGCGGGGCTGGAGGTAACCGCCAGCATCGGCCTGGCACAGTGGCGGCCGGGCGAGGATGACCTGGCGGCACTGCTGCGGCGGGCCGACCATGCCATGTACGTGGCCAAGCGCGCCGGCCGCAACCGTGTGTTCGACGGTGAAGAGCTCGATCCGCCTGGCCCGGCATGAGGCGCAGCGGGCGGCGATGCCGGATAATAGGGCGATGACCACCCGACTCAACAAACACATCGCCGACACCGGCTTCTGCTCCCGCCGCGAGGCCGATCGCCTGATCGCCGCGCGCCGCGTCACCGTCAACGGCCACCCGGCCGGCACCGGTGCGGTGGTGGGGGAAGAAGACCAGGTGCTGGTCGACGGCCAGCCGCTGCGCGCCCGCGTCGCCCGCAAGCCCGGCACCCGCCGCCACGTCTACATCGCGCTGAACAAGCCGGTTGGCGTCACCTGCACCACCGAAACATCGGTCAAGGGCAACATCGTCGACTTCGTCGGTCACGAACAGCGCATCTTCCCGATCGGCCGCCTGGACAAGGAGTCCGAAGGCCTGATCCTGATGACCAGCAACGGCGACATCGTCAACCAGATCCTGCGTGCCGAGAACGGTCACCAGAAGGAGTACCTGGTGGCGGTCAACAAGCCGGTCACCGATGAGTTCCTGCGCGGCATGGCCCGCGGCGTTCGCATCCACGACCAGATGACGCTGCCGTGCAAGACCTCGCGCATCGCCAAGTTCGGGTTCCGCATCACCCTGCAGCAGGGCCTGAACCGGCAGATCCGACTGATGGCTGCTGAGTTCGGCTACCGCGTGACCCAGCTGCGCCGTGTGCGCATCGACAACATCAAGATCGGCGCGCTGAAGCCGGGCCAGTGGCGCAACCTGACCGAGCAGGAACTGCAGGGCCTGCTGCCGAAGCAGCTGGACTGGTAAACGACGCCTGTGGGGCCGAGCCATGCTCGGCCGCCATTTGCCGGGTGCAGCCGGGCATGGGCCCGGCTCTGCATAAGCTAGACTTCGCGGTGACCTGCCGGAACGTGACGCTGCATGATCAAGCCCGACAAGCCTGCCAACGAAGCCCTTCGGCTAGAGGCGCTGTACCGCTACCGCATCCTGGATTCGGAGCGCGAAAAATCCTTCGACGACCTGGTGGTGATCGCCAAGGCGGTCTGCGGCACGTCGATGGCGGCGGTGACCCTGATCGACGTCGAACGGCAATGGTTCAAGTCGATCCAGGGCATCGATGCGGCGGAGAACCTGCGTAGCGAATCGATGTGCGGCCACGCCATCCTGCAGCCGCAGGAAATCATGGTGGTCGAGGACGCGCTGCAGGACATCCGCTTCCACGACAATCCGGTGGTGACCGGCGATCCGCACATCCGCTTCTATGCCGGTGCGCCGCTGATCAGTTCCGATGGCCTGCCGCTGGGCACGCTGTGCGTGTTCGATGCGCATCCGCAGCACCTGGCCAGCGACAAGGCCGAAGCGCTGGCCGCACTGTCGCGGCAGGTGATGCTGGTGATGGAACTGCGGCGCTTCGCCCTCGACATCCAGAAGCACATGCTGGAGCGGGATGATTACGAGCGCCTGTTGTCGGAATATCAGGAAGTACTGCTGGCGCAGAATGCCGATCTGGCCGCACAGAGCCGTACCGATGACTTGACCGGCCTGCCCAACCGCCGTGCGATGGCGGCCGCGCTGGAAGAGGCGGTGGCCGGGAATCCACCCACCGCGGCCTGCGTGGCGCTGTTGGACATCGACCATTTCAAGCACATCAACGACTTCCAGGGGCACGCCACCGGCGACCGGGTACTGGCCGAACTGGGAGCGTTGCTGCGCTCGCACTTCGCCGGCCGCGGCATGGCCGCGCGTTATGGCGGCGAAGAGTTCGTGGCGGTGATGCCCGGTACCGACCTGCGCACCGCGGAACTGCAATGCGAGTTCCTGCGCCTGGCGGTGGCCGACCTTCCGCTGGGGTTCCCGGTCACGATCAGTATCGGTGTCGCCCAGCACCACATTGGCGAGAGCGTGGACGAGACCCTGGCACGTGCCGACAAGGCGCTGTACCGGGCCAAGGGCAATGGCCGCAACCGGGTGGAACGGGCGGGCTGAATCGCCCCGCCCGGTAGATCCACGACATGCTTGGATGCACTCAATCGGCGATGTTGCGTGCTTCGGCCGTGCCAAGGATTTCCGGGTGCTGCACCGGCTTGCGGCGGTTCAGCAGCGGATGCAGGAACACCGCGCCGACAATGATGGCCACGCCCAGGTAGAACCACGGCGTGACCTCGTGCTGCTCGCGCAGCAGCACCACCGCCAGCACCACCGCATAGACCGGCTCCAGGTTGGTCACCAGTTGAACCGTATAGGCGCTCAGGTGGCGCAGCGCGACCAGGGCCAGGGCGAACGGCAGCAGCGTGCAGAACCCGGCCAGCACCAGCAGCAGGATGCCGTCGTGCAGATTCGGGACCACCCACAGCGGGCTGGCCAGTGCTGGCAGCAGGTAGGGCATCAGCGGTGCCAGCAGGGTCAGGGTGAGGGTGCCGGCCCCCAGCTCCAGGGCGGTGACCGTGAGCGGATCGGCGTGGCTGACCATGCGCTTGTTGAGCGAGCCGAACACCGCCACCAGCAACGCCGAGATCGCGCCGATCAGTACACCCAGGCGCATGCCATCGGGCACGCCACCCACCACCAGCGCCACGCCCGGCAGTACTGCCAGGCCGAAGGCCAGTTCACGCAGCTGGAACGGCCGCTTGGCCACCCACGGTTCGATGATTGACGTGAACACCGGCGCCAGCGCGATGCAGGTGGCGGCCACCGAGGCATTGGCCAGCTTCACCGCACCGTAGAACGTCAGCCAGTGCAGGGCGACCAGCGCGCCGATGCCGGCGTAGCCGGCCACCAGCCGCAGGGGCAGGGTGCGCAGCCCGCGCCACACCCGTGGCAGCAGGGCCAGCATCGCCGTCACCAGCAGCATGCGCCACCACACCAGCGGCAATGCGGGCAGGGTGATCAGCTTGCCGAGGATGGCGGTGATGCCCCACAGCAGGACACAGAAATGGATCTGCCACAGCGCTTTGCGGGTGTCGGGTGTGCTCATCTGCCTATTGTGAGGCAAGGCGAACGTCGCAGCGCTACCCGCGTGCGGAATGGCTGCTCTGGTCAACCTGCCGCTGCAGCGCCATCGCTGCCGCCGGGTTGCGCGCCTTGCCTGCGCCGATGCACAGCAGGTAGACCTCGCGCGGGCTTTCAGGGGTGGGCCCTGCCAGGCAGGGCAGGTCGTCCACCGGCTCGCCGCGCGACCAGCGCCTGGCCCGTTCGGCCCAGCGCTGCTGCACGGGCGCCGGCAGGCCCTCCTTCAAGCGGGCCTGGCTGCGCTTGATCCGTGCGTAGACGAAGCCGGCGCTGACATCGCCGTGCAGGGGCGCCTCGTCGCTGTCCTCGATCACCAGGGCCACGCCATGCGCGCGTGCGGCGGTAACCAGTGCCGGGCCATGCGCCTCGGCATTGCGGACTTCCAGGGCGTGCTGCAGCGGCACGCCGTCCAGCTGCTTGGGCAGCTGCGCCATCAGCCGTTCCAGTGCTTCGGCATCGGCCGGATGCCGTGGATCGAACTGCCACAGCAGCGGGCCCAGCCGGTCGCCGAGTGCGAGTGCGGCCTGCAGGAACGGCGCCGCGGCATCCACCGTGCTGGACAGGTCGCGGCGCTGCACCAAGTAGCGCGGCGCCTTCAGCGAGAAACGGAAGCCTTCGGGGGTCTGCGCCGCCCACTGCGCACACTGCGCTGCGGTCGGCGTGCGGTAGAACGTGCCGTTGATCTCGATGCAGCGCAGCGCACGGCTGGCGTGTGCCAGCTCTTCGCGCTGCGGCAGGCCGGCGGGATAGAACACGCCGCCGCGCCATTCCGGAAACACCCAGCCGCCGATGCCGCAGCGGATCGCTTCGGCGGTCACTGGCCGTGGTCCGCGCGCCACGGATCGTAGCTGCCGAACCACCACAGGTAGCCTTCCGGATCGGCGCAGGCATAGCCACGGCCGCCGTAGTCCTGGTCGGCGATGTCGATGACGATGCGGGCGCCTGCGGCCTTGGCCCGGGCGTAGTGCGCGTCGGCATCGGTGACGATCACGCAGGCACTCTGGGTCTGGCGGCCGCCCACCTCGTCCGGCATTGCGGCATGCTGGCTCCACGCGCTTTCCTTGTTGGCCGAGCCGAGCATGATCATGCCGTTGCCGAAGGTCAGCTGGGCGTGGAACACGGTATCGCCGTCGGCATACACCGCCTGGGCATGGAAGCCGAAGGCGCGCTGCAGCCAGTCGATCGCCGCCTGCGCATCGCGGTAGCGCAGGCAAGGAATGATGGTGGATCCATTGCTCGGTTGGCCGTTCCCGTCCATGACGCCCCTCCTATGGCACAGGCCAGCCTGCGCCGATGACCGTTACCATCGCGCGAACCCCTGATGACGGCCTGCACATGGCCGCCACCCCTGTTCGGAGATCGTGCTGGATGAAACCCTGGATTGGAGGAGCCGTGCTGCTGGCATGCACGACCATGGCAAGCGCGGCCACGCCGGCGCAGCTGCAGGACCTGGATGCGACCGTCGAGCGCGTACGCGCGCAGTTCGACGTGCCCGGCATCGCCGTGGCCGTGGTCAAGGACGGCCAGGTGGTGCTCGAGCGCGGCTGGGGCGTGCGTGAACAGGGCAGGCCGGAGCCGGTCCAGGCCGACACCCTGTTCGCCATTGCGTCCAATACCAAGGCGTTCACCGCAACCTCGCTGAACCTGCTGGCCGAGGACGGCACGCTGAAGATGGACGACAAGGTGATCGATCACCTGCCGTCGTTCCGCATGTCCGACCCGTTCGTGACCGGCCAGATGACGATCCGCGACCTGCTGTCACACCGCAGTGGCCTGAGCCTGGGCGCTGGTGACCTGCTGTTCTGGCCGACCACCTCCTACAGCAATGCCGAAGTGGTGGAGCGCCTGGGCAAGGTGCCGCTGAAGGGCGGTTTCCGCGAAAGCTATGCCTACGACAACATCCTGTACGCGGTGGCCCAGCAGGTGATCGAACATGTCTCCGGCATGAGCTACCAGCAGTTCCTGCAGACCCGCATCTTCGACAAGGTCGGCATGGCCGGCACCCGCTACAACGCCGATCACCTGAAGCCCGGTGACAAGGCCGCCGTCGGCCACGCCAAGTACGATTTCAAGGACCTGCGCACCGTTGCGCCGCTGACCTGGTCGAACAACGCCGGTGCCGGTGGCATCTATTCCAGCGCGCATGACATGGCGCGCTGGATGCAGGTGCAGCTGGCCGAGGGCAAGCTGGCCGATGGCACGCCGCTGTTCACCGAGAAGAGCCAGCAGCAGATGTGGCGGATGATCACGCCGCAGTCGATCCCGGCGCCGAGCGTGCCGGAGCTGGCACCGGCTCGGGCCAACTTCGCCGGCTATGGCGAAGGTTGGAGCCTGAGCGACTATCGCGGGCAGAAGCTGGTCTGGCACACCGGTGGCTGGCCGGGCATGGTCTCGCGGCTGACCCTGGTGCCGGGCGAGAAGCTGGGCGTGGTGGTGCTGACCAACCAGGAAGTGGGCGCAGCGTTCAATGCGATCACCCTGAGCGTGCTCGATGCCTACCTGGGCGGTGAAAAGCACGACTGGGTGGATGCCTATGCCAAGGCCGTGGCCAAGGGCCAGGACAAGGCCGACGAGGCGTGGGCCAAGCACCAGAGTGCACGCGACAAGGGCAGCAGGCCGTCGCTGGCGCTGGCCGGCTATACCGGCACCTTCCGTGACCGCTGGTACGGCGACATGCAGGTCAGCAGCGAGGGCAAGGGCCTGCGCCTGCGCTTTGCGAAGACCGCGCAGCTGAGCGGGCGCCTGGAACACTGGCAGCACGACACCTTCATCGTGCGCTGGGATGATCGTTCGCTCAACGCCGACGCGTTCGTGAACTTCAGCCTGGACCCGGATGGCAAGGTGCGCGAGGTGCACATGCAGCCGATTTCCGACCTGACCGATTTCAGTTTCGATTTCCAGGACCTGCTGTTCACCCCGGTGAAATGACGCCGCCGGGCGTGGCCCGGCGCTAACGTTTGACGAACCCGATGGGTAGTGCCGGCCGCTGGCCGGCAACCTCATGATCCCCGGAATCATCGCGAGGTTGCCGGCCAGCGGCCGGCACTACCGGAGCCGCGGAGATCATCGGCCGGCGTACACATCCGCCGTGGGATACTCCGCCGGCTAATGTTTGCGAGGGAATGCAATGTTCCGTTGGTTTGAATCCCTGATTCCGGTGTTCCCGCCCGTGGATGGGCGCATGCCACCGCGCAAGGTACTGCCGTTCTACCTGCACTACCTGCGCCCGGTGTGGCCGGTGCTGCTGGCCACGCTCATCGCCGGCCTGCTGCTGGCGCTGGTGGAAGTGGCGATGTTCGATTACCTGGGCCGCATCGTCGACATGGTCGCCGAGCAGCCGGGCGCCGACTTCTTCAAGCGCCACGCCAATGAACTGGGCTGGATGCTGTTCATCACGGTCATCGCGCGGCCGATCCTGGTCGGCCTGCACAACCTGCTGGTCAACCAGGCCATCGTGCCCGGCCTGAGCAACCGCTCGCGCTGGCTGATGCACAACTACGTGGTGCGGCAGAGCCTGAGCTTCTTCCAGAACGACTTCGCCGGCAGCGTCGCCAACCGGGTGATGCAGACCGGTACCTCGCTGCGCGAGTCGGCGGTGCAGATGGTCGATTCGCTCTGGTACATCGTGGTCTACACCGGTACGGCGCTGTACCTGTTCGCGCAGGCCGACTGGCGGCTGATGGTGCCGCTGATCCTGTGGCTGCTGGCCTATGCGGTGATCCTGGCCTACTTCGTGCCGCGCGCGAAGGAACGGGCGTGGATCGCGTCGGAGGCGCGTTCCAAGGCCATGGGCCGCATCGTCGATGGCTACACCAACATTCCCACGCTGAAGCTGTTCGCCCATGGCGGGCGCGAGCAGGCCTACGTGGCCGAGTCGATCCAGGAGCTGGCGGTCAAGCACCGCGCACAGACCCGCATCACCACCGGCATGGACCTGACCATCGCCATCGTCAACGGCTTCCTGATCGCCGGTACCTGCGGGCTGGCGCTGTGGCTGTGGAATGGCGGGCACATCACCGTCGGCGCGATCACCCTGGCCACCGGCCTGGTGATCCGCATCCACAACATGTCCGGCTGGATCATGTGGACCATCAACGGCATCTTCGAGGATATCGGCACGGTGCAGGATGGCATCACCACCATCGCCCAGCCGCTGACCGTGCAGGACCGCGACGATGCGGTGCCGCTGCAGGTGACCCGCGGCGGCGTGCATTTCCAGGACATCCATTTCCACTACGGCAAGAAGGGTGGAGTGATCGCCGGCCTGGACCTGATGGTGAAGCCGGGTGAGAAGATCGGCCTGGTCGGTCCGTCCGGCGCCGGCAAGTCGACCCTGGTCAACGTACTGCTGCGCCTGTACGACCTGGAGAGCGGCCGCATCCTGATCGACGACCAGGACATCGCGTACGTCACCCAGGAAAGCCTGCGCCAGCAGATCGGCGTGGTCACCCAGGACACCTCGCTGCTGCATCGCTCGATCCGTGACAACCTGCTGTACGGCCGCCCGGATGCCACCGATGAGCAGCTGCACGCGGCGGTGGCCAAGGCACGCGCGGCTGCTTTCATCGATACGCTGGTGGACGGGCAGGGCCGTCGCGGCTACGACGCCCACGTCGGCGAGCGCGGCGTGAAGCTGTCCGGTGGCCAGCGCCAACGCATCGCCATTGCCCGCGTGCTGCTGAAGGACGCACCGATCCTGGTGCTTGACGAAGCCACTTCCGCGCTGGACTCGGAAGTGGAAGCGGCGATCCAGGACAGCCTGGATGAGCTGATGGGCGGCAAGACGGTGATCGCGATCGCGCACCGGCTGTCGACCATCGCGCGCATGGACCGGCTGGTGGTGATGGACCAGGGCCGCATCGTCGAGACCGGCAGCCATGCGGAGCTGATTGCGGCCGGTGGCCTGTACGCACGATTGTGGGCGCGGCAGACCGGTGGTTTTGTCGCCGCCGATCAATGACCGCTTCCGGGTCAGAGTCCTCTCTGCGAGAGGGATCCGACCCCGATCCCGTATCCCTTGGGGTCAGAGCCCTTTGCGAAGGAAAGGGCTCTGACCCCAGTGTGCTTCTGGAGACCTGCATGATCCTCCCCCTACGCTCCCTGTTGCTGGCGATCGCGCTGGGTATGAGCACTGCAACCGCAACGGCCGCACCCGCCGCAGACGAACAGCTTGAGCAGGTCATCCTGCTCAGCCGCCACAACCTGCGCGCGCCGGTGGTGGCCTCCGGCGCGCTCGCCAACGCGACACCGGAACCCTGGCCGCGCTGGGAGGTGGCACCGGGCGAACTGACCACCAAGGGCGGCGTGCTGGAGGTCTACATGGGCCGCTACATCGCCCAATGGCTGCGCCAGGCACAGTTGCTGCCGGCAACAGGCTGCCCGCAGCCGGGCGACTTCCACGCCCATGCCAACAGTGTGCAGCGTACCCAGGCCACCGCACAGTTCTTCGTTGCCGGTGCCTTCCCCGGCTGCCATGTTGCGGTCGAGCAGCGCATGCCGCTGGGCACGATGGATCCGTTGTTCAATCCGGTGATCCACAACCGAGACACGGTCTTCCGCGAGCGCGCGCTGTCGGCAATGCAGCAAGCGCTGACCGACGTGGACCTGGCGCCGGCACTGGCGGTGGTGGAGGCGGTCACCCGCTACCCGGAGTCGGCGGCGTGTACCGGCCGCGGCGACTGCCGTCTGACGCTGGCCGATACCACCTTCAGTGCGGAGCCGGGCAACGAGCCTCGCGCTTCGGGTTCGCTCGCGCTGGCCAGCGGGGTGGTGGATGCGCTGCTGATGGAGCACTACCAGGAAAGTGGCATTCCGCGCGAAGGCTGGGGCCGCTTGAACAACGAGGCGCAATGGCAGGCGCTTGCGCAGATCCGCAATCGCTACCAGGACATCCTGTTCGGAACGCCCGAAGTGGCGCGGGACGTGGCCACACCGCTGCTGGCACGGGTAGACGCGCTGTTCAAGGATCCGGCGTCACCGAAGGTGACCCTGCTGGTCGGTCACGATTCCAACATCGGCTCCGTGCTGGCGGCGTTGGGAATCGGTGACTACACGCTGCCGGGCCAGTACGAGAAGACGCCGATCGGAGGCCTGCTGCAGTTCGAGCGCTGGCGCGAGCGTCGCAGTGGCCTGGAGCGTTTCCGCATGTCCTACGTCTATCCCACCACCGGGCAGCTGCGCGACGCGCTGCCGCTGACCGGGGTGCAGCCGCCGGGCCGCGTCGTACTGTCCTTGCCGGGCTGTAATGCACAGGGCTGCAGCAGCGCGCAGTTCCAGCAGCTGCTGCAGCGGACGATGCGCTGAGGCACGCGGCTAGCGCACGGGCGTGCGCACGATGCCGTGCGCGGCCATCAGCGTAAGGTCGCCACCCAGCCGCGGTGAGTGGAACGGTCCGCGTGCATGTGCGGCATCGAACAGGCCGCCATCCGGTGAGCGCAGCCGATAGAACTCGACCCAGCCGCTGACCTTCAGTGGCAGCTGTGCGACGCCGGTGCGTTGGTTGAACCACGCGGGGTCGTTGCTTCCACCGATCACCCGGCGCGCCAGGCGGTCGATGGCGTGATCGCGGCTGGCGTACCAGTCCTGTCCGCGCAGCCGCGCCAGTTCGGCCATCATCACCAGTGGCGCCAGCGCGTAGTCGTGGTAGTGCAGGGCCCGTTGCCCGCGCGCCATCTCCAGCGGCAGGCTGCCATCGTCCTGGATGTCATCGATGCCCTTCTGGAAGGCGGCGCGGCCGGCCTGCCACAGGGCGTCGTCGTCGGTGGCCAGGCCGGTCGCCAACACGCCCAGGCCTCCCCAGTAGTAGTGGTTGTTGCGGCGCCGTTTCGGGTTGTCCCAGTACACCAGGTTGGCCCGTGCCAGCTGCTGCAGCCAGGGGTCGATGCGCGCACGCTGGCGGCCATCGGCCTGGCCGTGCACTTTCAGGTAGGCCATGGCCACTGCATCAAGCATCCACTGCCGCATGTAGAACGACTGATCGTTGTTGACCCGGATCATCTGCCCGAGCATGGCGCCATCGTCGGCCCACGCGCCCAGCCAGCGCAGCGTGCACTGCGCCGCTGCCGGGTCACCGTTGCGCAGATAGTCGTCGCTCATGCGCGCCACGTCAGCGGCATAGCGGTCCAGCGGCGCAGTGGCGTCCTTGTTCTGCTGGTGCAGTGCCGGGTCGATCACCGAGCCGACCTTGTCGGTGTAGTAGCCAAGAGCGCGGATGTCCGGCTGGCCGGGCGGCGGCGGGGGGCAGGCGGCGAAGGCACAGGCGCTGGCCAACAGTGCGGGCAGCAGTGCAAGACGGAGTAGAGGGAGAGACATGGACGCCGGTGGAAGGGGGGAACCCGGCGAACGATGCGCCCGGAGTCGTTCGCCAGGTGTGAGGTCACGCACGCCCGATGTGCAACTGTTCAGGACCGTGGAGGCTCCAGCGTGGCGGGAAGGATGCGTTGCCCCGTAGGCGACGCGTGCCCTTCTGGACAGCGGGGGGGCCGATGTAGTCTGCGGGTGGTTCACCTACTCCGGAGATCGACCATGAAAATCACAGACTTCCTCGTGATGGATCACTATGGCGACCAGATTGACGCCGATCCCCATGGCAACAACATTGCATTCTGCTGTTTCGACTGCGGGCATCCCATACTGGCCGTCGCGCTGGAGAACCAGCGTGGGTTTGATGAAATGCATCCGGCGGCATGCCGGGGCTGCAAGGCGAAATACTTTCTTGATATCCGCAGCCATGCCGGGAAGCTGTACATACACCGGATGTGAGGCAGTCGGGCGCTTCAAACGAGAACGGCCCGGGAAGCCCGGGCCGTGAGGTACTGCCAGACCCGCGGGGCATTCAGCCCCGCGCCCGATCACTCGATCGGCTGGTCCAGCATCAGCTGGCGTGCGAAACGCACCGGCGGTGCGCCGTAGGACAGTACCTGGTCGTGGTACGCCTTCAGGTTGAACTTGTCGCCCAGCTTCTCCTGCACCGCCTTGCGGGTGTCGAAGTGTTCCTGCGCACCGACGAAGTAGGTCGGCAGCTGCGCCGAGGTCAGCTGCGCGCGCACCCACTTGCCCGAGGCTTCGCTTTCCTGCTGGAACGCGTCGTGGGTCATCAGGTGCATCGCCTTTTCGCGATCCCAGTTGTCCACGTGCACGCCCTGGTCGAGGATCGCGTTGGAGATCGTGCGCAGGTAGAACTTCAGCTGCACCAGGTGGAACAGCGGATCGTTGTTGAGGTAGCCCTGCTCCTGCATCATGCGCTCGGTGTAGACCGCCCAGCCTTCGGCGAACAGGCCCGAACGCAGTACCGCACGCAGGGTGGAGGGGAACTTGGCCGAGTGCCAGCCTTCCAGGTAATGGCCCGGAGTACCTTCATGGATGCTGAGCAGGTGGATCATGCGCGAGTTGTATTCACGCAGGAACGAGTCGACCTGCTTCTCGTTCCAGTCGTCCGGAATCGGCGACACGGCGTAGAAGGTCTTCAGGTTCTTGTCCAGCGGGCCCGGCGAATCGCAGTAGGCCACGGCCACGCCACGCTGGAATTCCGGCATCAGGATGATGTCCACCGGCGCGTCGGGCAGGGTCACCAGGTCGTGCTCGCGCACGAAGGCGGTGGACTGCTCCAGCGCGGCCTTGGCATCGTCGACCACCTTGTCGCGTGCCGGCTTGTCGGCGTAGGCCAGTTCCAGCGCGGCCTCGATCGCCTTCTGCTGCTGCTCGTCGGTCGGCTGGGCCGGCATCTCCGGCGCACCCGGCTTGTCCTTCAGCACGGTCTGCGCGATGCCGTACATGTCTTCGCGCACGCGCTTGAGTTCGGCACGTGCACGCTCACCGATCTCCTGGCGCGACAGCGACGAGCTCAGCGCGAACTTCAGCTTCTGGTCGTACTTTTCCGCACCGATGCGGAAATCACCCTTGGCGTTCGGCACCAGCGTCTTGTCCAGCCAGGTCTGCTGCTCGTCCACGGCCTTCTTCAGCCCGTCGATGGCAGCCTGCAGGCGCTGCTGGTCGGCCTGCGGCAGTTCACCGATGTGCGGGGTGATGAAGGTATCGACAATGCTGAGGATGCCCTTGTTCTGCTTGGCCACGGTCTCGGCATGGATCTTCGGCACGCGGGCCGGATCCAGGTTCTCGCGGGCCTGGGCGAAGATCGCCGGCAGCTTCTCCATGCGTGCGGTGGCCGACTTCAGGCGTTCCGGCAGCGGTGCGAATTCACGCGCCATCAGGCCGTAGATCGCGCTGCCGGCGATGCCGTTGTACAGCTGCGGGTCCCACTTGCCGGACTGCAGCACTTCGGCATTCCAGATTTCCGACTGCAGCTGGTTGCGCAGGATCGCCGCGTCCACCTGGTTCTCGCGGCCCAGCTTGGCCACCTCGATCTTGTCCAGCTCGCCCAGCAGCGCCTTGTAGGCGGCCACGGTCTTCTGCTGGCCGGCGGCGCTCAGGTCGTCCAGCTCGCTGTCGTAGCGATGGTCACCGATCTGGGTGGCACTGACTGGCGACAGCTGCATCCAGGTATCCAGCGCACGCTTGGACAGATCTGCGAAGGCGGCATCGACCGCCGCGTCGCCGGCCTGCTGGCTGGCGGTCGGGGTGGAAGCGTTGGTCGGGGCGTCGGCCGGCTGGCAACCGGCCAGGGCGGCGACCAGGGCAAGGGCAAGAAGATGCGGGCGCATCGGCGTTCCTGTACGGGGTCAAACCCCGAGCATAGGGCCCTGGAGCTGCTTTGTCCCCGTGCCATAGGATTACCATGGGCGCAGACACGGACCCTCCAGCGGAGCACAGGACATGGAATACCAGGGAAGCTGCCATTGCGGCAGGATCGCATTCACCGTACAGGCCGAGGCGCCGATCAGCGACGTCATCGACTGCAACTGCTCGATGTGCCGCCGTCGCGGCAGCCTGCTGTGGTTCGCCCCGCGCGAGGCGTTCCAGCTGACCACCGATCCGGCCGACGTGGCCACCTACCACTTCAACAAGGCCCACATCGACCATCACCACTGCCGCGAATGCGGCATCGCTCCCTACAGCGAAGCGGTCGACCCGCGCACCGGCACGCCGATGGTGGCGGTGAATGTGCGCTGTGTGCCTGCAGTGGATCTGGCCACGCTGGCGGTGAGTTCCTACGACGGAGCCGCACTGTGAGGCCGGTGTGCGCGTGGACGCGCATGGCAGCAATGCCGGTGCTGTTGCTGGCGCTGGCAGCGTGCGGAAAGCATGGCGACGTCGCGGCCGATGCCGGAGGCGGTGCCGAAGCCGCGGTCGCTTCGCCGGAAGGTGCGTTCCTGGCCTACGAGCATGACGTGCAGATACAGCTGGACGCTGCGCAGATCGCACCGCGCATCCAGCAGGTGGCGCTGGCCTGCCAAAGCGCGAAGTTCGGGGATTGTGCGGTGCTGCAGGTCGACCAGCGCAGTGGCGAGCAGCCCAGCGGCGAGGTCAAGGTACGCATCGCTCCGAAGGGTACCGAGCCGCTGATCGCGATGGCCGGTGAGGGCGGCACGCTGCAGTCGCGCAACACGCGCGCCGAGGACCTCGCGCAGGAAGTAGCGGACACCGCGCTGACCAAGTCCCGGCTGGAGAAGGAACACGCGCGGCTGCTGTCCTACCAGGACCGCAAGGACCTGAAGATCGAGGACCTGATGGCGATCACCACGCGGCTGTCGGAGATCGAGGCGGGCGTCGAGCAGGCCAACAAGGATGCCGCGCAGCAGCGCCGGCGCATCGATACCCAGCTGGTGACGATCCACTTCGACACCACCTCGGGGCAGCGCAGCCGCAGCGAGATCGGTGAGGCACTGAGCGAATCGGGCAGCATCCTCAGCACCAGTATCGCGTTCCTGATCCGTGCGGCGGCCGCATTGCTGCCGGTCGCGGTACTGGCGTTGATTGCAGGATGGGGCGTGCGGACGTGGTGGCGTCGCCGCCGTCGCGCGCCGTAATCGCGCACGGTCGCCGGGCATGGCCCGGCGCCACCGGAATTTGCAGAACGTAGCGCCGGGCCATGCCCGGCGGACAGTCATCCCTCGTCAGTCTCGTACTCGATGAACACATCGAGTTCCAGCGCCAGCTCCTGCACCGCGTCACGCACCTTCTGCGCGGTGCTTTCGTTGCCGACTTCCACTTCCAGTTCGTGGATGCCCGGACCGATGTCATCGGACAGTCCGGCCGAGCTGGAATCGTCGTCGTCCATGTGCGGCATCAGGTCGTCGGTTTCCTCGACATGCTCGATGCCCTCCAGGCCGAGCAGCAGATCGCTGATGGCGCGGGCGTCGTCTTCGGTTCCGGTGATGCGCAGTCGCAGCAGGCTCATGTCAGGGGCACGTGGGAGGGTTCGACTGCAGCCTAGCCAGCGCGAAGCAAAGAGCGGGTGAGGGCGCAGTCAGCCGCGCGTGGCCGGGCGCCCCAGCAGACTGTCCGGCAGCGCGGGAATCGGCGTGCGCTCGTCCTGCGCCTGCTCCAGCAGCCAGTCGATGAACAGGCGTGCCGCAGGGCTCGGCGGCTGCCCTTCGGCATGCACCACGTAGTAGGCGTAACGGGCCTTCAGCGCAGGGCCGGGCAGGCGCACCACTTCATAGCGCTGCAGGTAGGGCTGGGCGACGTGGGTGCGTGCCAGCACCGCGCCCATGCCGTACACCGCCGCACGCATCGCATCGGTGCTGTCGGCAAAGGTGTGCATCGGTGGCAGCGGTGAGGGCGGACGCACGCCGGCATGGCGGAACCAGTCGCGCCACCCCTGCGGCGACAGGTCGGTCAGCAGCGGCAGCTCGGCGATGCGCGCCGGGTCGTCCAGGGTTTCGACGCCGGCCAGCGCGGGTGAGGCCACCGGGAACAGATAGTCGTCCATCAGATGCTGCGCGCGCAGGCCGGGCCACTGGCCCAGTCCGTAGCGGATGCCGACCTCTGGGCCGTTGTCATCGTAGCGATCCAGTCCGCTGCCGGTGTGCAGCTCGATGCGGATATGCGGATGCGCCTGGGTGAAGCGCGGCAGGCGTGGCAACAGCCAGCAATAGGACAGCGAGCGCAGCGTGGTGATCCGCAGCGGCACGCTGTCGGCATCGGGGTGCAGATGGTGGGCAACCGCTGCGACGTCGGTGAACGCGGCGCTGGCGGCGTCGGCCAGCTGCCGGCCTTCGGCGGTCAGGCGCACGCCGCGGGCGTGGCGCAGGAACAGCCGGGTTTCCAGTACCTCTTCCAGGCGACGCACATGGTGACTGACCGCGCTGGCGGTCAGGTGCAGTTCCTGCGCGGCCTGGGCGAAGTTCTGATGGCGTGCGGCGACCGCGAACACGGCCAGTGCGGGGAGCAGGGAAGGGCGTAGCAGCATGTCGAGCCTCAAACCATATTTGTGGCTGACAGCGATACTACGCGCTTGTGCGGTGGACGTCTGCGCCCGATCCTGTCTGCCCTGGCGAGAAACAGACGATGGATGGAGGCAAGGCATGAATGCGGTCCCACAGGCGGTCGAGCGCGACTGGCGCACACCGCTGGAATTGACCCTGCTGGGCGCCATCTGGGGCTGCTCGTTCCTGTTCATGCGGGTGGCGGTGCCGTCGTTCGGCCCGTTCGCGCTGGTCGAGGTGCGGCTGGTGCTGGGCGCGCTGGTGCTGCTGCCGTTCCTGTGGCGCGCCCGCGCGCAGTTCCCGCCGCGGCGCTGGCTGTGGCTGGCGCCGATCGGCCTGATCAACTCGGCGTTGCCGTTCGTGCTGTTCGCCTATGCAGCGGAACAGGCGCCGGCGGCGATCGGCGCGATCTGCAATGCGATGACCGTGCTGTTCGCCGCGCTGATCGCCTTCCTGTTCTTCGGCGAGAAGATCGGCATGCGCCGCGCCGGTGCCTTGCTGGTTGGCTTCGCCGGCGTAGTGGTGCTGGCCACCGCCAAGGTGTCGGGCCTGAGCATCGGCACCGCGGTGCTGGCCGGGGCTGCTGCGTCGCTGCTGTACGGCCTGGGCGTAAACCTGGTGAAGCGGCACATGACCGGCCTGCCGTCGGCGGCGGCTGCGGCAGCCACGCTGTCGTGTGCCTCGCTGTGGATGCTGCCGATGGCGCTCAGCCACTGGCCACAGACGGCGATTCCGCTCAAGGCATGGGGTGCGGCAATCGCCTTGGGCGTGGCCTGTACCGGCCTGGCGTTCCTGATGTTCTATCGCCTGATCGGTCGTATCGGCCCGTCACGCGCATCGACGGTGACCTACCTGATTCCGCTGTTCGGCGCGGCGTTTGCGTGGTTGTTCCTGGGTGAGGCGGTGACGGTGCAGATGCTGATTGCCGGTGCGTTGATTCTGGGTAGTGTGGCGGTTAGCCAGAAGGGCTGAGGGTGCCGAAGCGCTGGTAGTGCCGGGCGCTGCCCGGCAGGTCTTTTCCGCGCCTGCGGAGAGGTGTCACTTTCTTTGCTCGTGCAAAGAAAGTAACCAAAGAAACACGCCGCCAGGTCGCGAGCCGCCGTGCTTCGCACGTCGGTCCCCTGCGCTTCTCGGTGAATCAGGGGACGGTGCCGAACTCGCTGCGCTCAGACATCGGCACCTCTTCGCCCCTGATTCCCCTGCGATGCTCGGCTTGCTCAAGGCGGATTCAAGATCAAGGGCAGAAGCGGTCGCTTCGCTCGCCGGGCCTGGTCCGGCGCTACCCAATATCGTCGTGCAGCTGTGGCCTTTGATCTGGGTCCGCCTTGAGCGAGCCGAGCACCGCAGGTCCGGCGAGGGCGAAGAGGCGCGGGTGTTTGAGCGCAGCGAGTTCCCGCGCCGTCCCTCGACGGGCCGAGGAGCGCAGGGTACCGGTGCGCAGCGCCGGCTCGCGGCCGGCGGAACGTTTCTTTTGGTTACTTTTCTTTGCGTACAAAGAAAAGTAACGTCCATGAACAGTGAAGCACCTTCAGCACGCGCCACGTGCAGGAAGCCAGGCTCCTACCGCACCGGCACCGGGATATTGCAGAGATCGATATGCCCCGCCGGGCGCTTGTAGAAATCATCCACGCGATTGCGTCGCGCCTCTACCGTATCGGCGAAGGTCTTCGAATCGGTACGCAGTACCTGGATCGGCGTGCGCTCGGCCGCTGGCACGTCGCTGGCACGGCGGATCGACACGATCGGCGTGCGCAGCTTCGGGTCGGTGTAGAAGCCCATCGGCGCCGGTCCGCGCGGGATCGCGCTGAGCAGCTCCATGCCCTTCAGCACGCGGCCGACCAAGGTGATGTTGCGGTCCAGCTGGCGCGGCGACTGGCCGGTCACCACGTACAGTTCGGCGCCGATGCTGCTGTCTTCTTCATTGCTGCGGCCGGCGCCGAGCATCCCGTAACAATGCGCCAGCCAGGCCTTGCCGGCCTGCGGATCCTGGCCGACCGGGAAGCCGTCGACGAAACCAGTCTGCGCGGCCCAGCCATCGCGGTCCGGCAGCACGCTGACCTTCAGGCCGGCGCTTGCGCGTTCGAACTCAGCCGGCAGCTTGCGCACCGCACTGCCGAACGGCTTGGCCTTGGCCGCGTCATCGGCGTCGGCATCGCCGAACTGCACCACGAAGTTGTCCTGCGAGCGGTAGATGCTGGTGCCGTCCCAGAAGTGCTCGTGGGCGAAGGTCTGGATGTTGGCGACATGGCGCGGGGCGAACTGCGGCGCCAGCTCAATGATCACCCGCCCCGCCGGTAGGTCCATGTACAGCAGGTTGGCCGGGTCCGGCGTGCGCCAGTCGCTGGCGGCCGAGGCGTCGAGGATCTGCTGCGGGCTGCGGTACGGGGTGGCCGCGCTGGCCAGCGAGGGCAGCAGGCAGGCCAGGGCGACGGCGGTCAGGGCAAGGCGACGACGGTGCGGCATGGGAACCCCGGAACATGAACGAGGGTTCGATTCTGCGTGAGCGCACCGGTCTCGCCAACCGGCACGATGACTAACGACACATTCGCTATACCGAACTTCGCACTACTGTGGACTTCAACGTAGTGGAGGGCCGGTCATGGTCGAAGACGATGTCCACCTGAAGAAGTTCCAGAAGGAGCTGAGCGCCGGAACGGTGTCGCTGGCCCTGCTGGCGGTGCTGGCCCGGGCCGGGGAGCCGCTGTACGGCTACCTGATCGCCAAGGAGCTGGAGCGCGTGGGCGAGGGCGTACTGAGCGGCAAGCAGAGCGCGCTGTACCCGGTGCTGCGCAACCTGGAAGGCGCCGGCCTGCTGGAAAGCCATGTGGAGCCGTCCAGCAGCGGGCCGCCGCGACGCTACTACCGCATCAATGAACGTGGCCGTGACGTGCTGGCGCAGTGGCGCCAGGCCTGGCAGGCCACCCGCGATTCCGTCGATTCCGTGTTGGAGGGGGTACCGCAATGAACGACCCGAACCTGGCAGGCCGCGCCCTGCCGACCACCATCCCGCAGTACCTGGCGCAGCTGCGCGCGGCGCTGGAAGACGCCGACCCGGCGATGGTGCAGGACGCGCTGTACGACGCCGAGGAGTACCTGCGCTCGGAGCTGGCCGCGCAGCCCGGTCGCAGCGAGGCCGAGGTGATCGCCGACGTGGCCGGCAGCTACGGTGCGCCGGATGAAGTGGCCGAGATCTACCGCGAGACCGAAGTGACGGTGAACCGCGCGCTGCGTACGCCGCGTGCGGATACCGCGCCGGTACTGCGTGCGGCGGCCGAAGCCAGTGGCGTCGAGCCGGCCGCACCGCCGCCGGCGCCGGTGCAACGCTCGCTGCTGGCGCGCTTCTTTGGCGTGGTGGCCGATCCGCATACCTACGGTGCGCTGTTCTACATGCTGCTGTCGCTGGCCACCGGCATCTTCTTCTTCACCTGGGTGGTGACCGGCCTGTCGCTGTCGCTGGGCCTGCTGATCCTGATCGTGGGCATTCCGCTGACCGTGCTGTTCTTCGGCTCGGTGCGCGGGCTGGCGCTGCTGGAAGGGCGGCTGGTGGAAGCGCTGCTGGGCGAGCGCATGCCGCGCCGTCCGCGTTACACCGACCGCAGCCGCAGCTGGCTGCAGCGCATCGGCGACATGTTCACCGATGGCCGCACCTGGCTGACGCTGCTGTACTTCGTGCTGATGCTGCCGCTGGGCGTCATCTACTTCACCATTGCTGTGACGCTGCTGTCGCTGTCGCTGGGACTGATCTGGGCGCCGGTCGCGGCGATCTTCAGTGGCGAGATTCCGGGCGTGTACGTCGATGGCGTGAATGTACTGCCGATGGCGGCATCGCCGCTGGTGGCGATCGCGGTCGCCGCGGTGGGCGTGCTGTTGCTGCTGTTGACGATGCATCTGGCGCGCGGCATCGGCAAGCTGCATGGGTTGATCGCCAAGAACCTGCTGGTGCGGTTGTAAGCAGGGGCCGACGCTCTGGTAGGTGCCAACCTTGGTTGGCACGATCCATCAGTTACCGGGATTCATGGTAAAGCGCCAACCAAGGTTGGCATCTACCAGGGCGTATCGACCAAGGTCGGCATCCACCACGGCGGTTTACCCCGCCTTTCGCCGCAGCGGAGTGACGTTGCTCTTCTTCCTGGTGGCCTTCGCCGCCGGTGCTTCGGCATGCGCTGCGAAGAAGTCGCGCACCTTCGGATACACCACTTCGCGCCAGCGGCGGCCGCTGAAGATGCCGTAGTGGCCGGCACCTTCCACGATGAAATGCTCGCGACGGTCAGCGCTGATGCCGGTGCACAATGCCTGCGCCGCTTCGGTCTGGCCGAGGCCGGCGATGTCGTCCAGCTCGCCTTCGATGCTCAGCAGCGCGGTATCGCGGATCGCCGACGGATCGACCTTCTCGCCGTTGACCACCCACTCGCCACGCGGCAGCAGGAAGTCCTGGAACACCACGGAAATGGTATCGAGGTAGTACTTGGCCGGCATGTCCAGCACGGCGTTGTACTCGTCGTAGAAACGACGGTGCGCGTCGGCGTCTTCCAGGTCGCCCTTGACCAGGTCGGTGTAGAAATCCCAGTGCGAGCTGAAATGACGGCTGGGGTTCATCGACAGGAAGCCGGCATGCTGCAGGAAGCCCGGATACACGCGACGGCCGGCGCCGGGATAGCTGGCCGGCACGGTGTGGATGACGTTGTTCTCGAACCACGACAGCGGGTTCTGCGTGGCCAGGTTGTTCACTGCGGTCGGGCTGCAGCGCGCATCGATCGGGCCACCCATCATCACCAGCGTGCGCGGCGTCGGCTCGCCACGGCTGGCCATCAGCGAAACCGCGGCCAGCACCGGTACGGTCGGCTGGCAGACGCTCACCACGTGCAGGCGCTCCACACCGAGGTGACGGATGAATTCCTGGATGTAGGCGATGTAGTCGTCCAGGCCGAATTCGCCTTCGCTGGCCGGCACCATGCGCGCATCCACCCAGTCGGTGACGTACACGCGGTGGTCGCGCAGCAGGGTGCGCACGGTATCGCGCAGCAGGGTGGCGTGGTGGCCGGACAGCGGCGCCACCACCAGCACGAACGGCTGGTTGAGCATGGTGTGCAGCTGGTCGGCTTCATTGCTGTGGCGCTTGAAGCGCAGCAGCTTGCAGAACGGCTTGCTCACTTCTTCGTGCACGACGATCGGCACGCGCTCGCCATCGACATCGATTTCGTTGATGCCCCATTCGGGCTTCTCGTAATCCTTGCCGATGCGATGGAACAACTCGTTGACCGCGGCCAGGCGATCGGCACCCGGCATCTGCGACCACCAGTGGCCCGGGTTGGCGAAGAATCTGGCGTTGGCCTGGGCCTGGTGCACCCAGGGGGCGAGCAGGTTGCGGGTCAGTTCGTGCAGTTGATAGAGCATGACGACCGAATATGTATGGTCATATGTTGCCGCGCAGCATATCCCATCCGGGTGTCCCGCAGGTTAAGTTGGCTGAAAATAATGAATCCGGATTCACATCCGTTCCAGCGCGGCCGCATCGCCTGCCAGCGCGGGGCCCAGCCAGCAGTGCGACCCTACCGGCTGCAGGCCATGCCGGCCCAGCGTGCGGCGGTACCAGCGCGCCGGGCGATCCTGGAAGCCGTCGTGGTCGCCCTCGAACGCGTCCTCGGCAGCGAAGGTTTCCAGGAAGGCTACCCCTCCGGTCAGTTCGGATAGTCCGGCCAGGCCGGCGCGCAGCTCGCGGTCGGGCACGTAGTGCATCACGTCCGAGCAGACCAGCAGGTCGACCGGAGCGCAGGGCCGCAGCCAGGCGAAATCGCCGAAGCTGGCCAGGTGCAGGTTGCGGGTCCTGCCGTAGCGGCGAACAGCGTACTCGCTGCTGTCGAAGCCCAGGTATTCGACCTTCGGACGCAGCTTCAGCAGCGGTGCGCGCCAGGCGCCTTCGCCGCAGCCGATGTCCAGCACGCTGCGGATCGGTCGTTCCAGGTAGTACTCGGCACTGGCCACGGCCAGGGCGACCTTTCGCGCCAGGCGGGCGCTGCCGCCGATGTCGGCACGGCGGTACCAGCGTTGGAAATAGGCGGCGTCGTAGGTCTTGTCCATGGGGCGGTGCGCGATCGGGGAAAACGGCGCCTATCGTACGGTGTTGCGACGCGCCATGCGTCGATGTGTCGCGGCGTACGTGCCTGCGGCGGCTTCGCCACGGCATGCGAGAATGGCCGCCAATCTACGCCAGCCGCCGGAGCGAGCGCATGCAGAGCTACTACTGGGTCAAGACCTTCCACATCGTGTTCGTGGTGGCGTGGATGGCCACGGTGTTCTACCTGCCGCGCATCCTGGTGAACCTGGCCGAGACCGCTGGCCAGCCGGCCGTGACCGAGCGTCTGCAGCTGATGGGGCTGCGCCTGTACCGCTTCGGTCATTCGATGTTCGGCCTGGCCTTCCTGCTGGGCCTGGTGCTGTGGCTGGGCTACAAGGTGATCCCCGATTTCCCGACCATGGTCGCGCCTGGTGGCGCCGGCTGGCTGCACGCCAAGCTGGGCCTGGTGGTGCTGCTGCTGGTCTATTTCGGCTGGACCGGTCGCCTGCTGAAGGGCGTGGCCAAGGGCCGCGCGCTGCCGTCCTCGCGCGCGCTGCGCTGGATCAACGAGATTCCGCTGCTGGCGTTCATTCCGATCGTGTGGCTGGTGCTGGCCAAGCCGTTCTGACCCAACCGGTAGATCCACGCCACGCGTGGACACGCCCGGTAGATCCACGCCATGCGTGGATGCCGTGAGGGCACAAACGAAAGAGCCGGGCATCTGCCCGGCTCTTTCGTTTGTGCAATTACCCGGATGCTGCCGGCCAGCGGCCGGCAGTACCTCAGGCGGCTTCGTACGTGCCGTAGCTGCGCAGGCGCGCGTAGCGCTGTTCCAACAGCTGCTCGGTGGACAGCTTTTCGAGCGCGTCCAGTTCGTTCAGCAGCACGGCCTTCAGGCGCTTGGCCATCTGCGTCGGGTTGCGGTGGGCGCCACCGGTCGGCTCGCGCACGACCTTGTCCACCAGGCCCAGGCTCTTCAGGCGCGGGGCGGTCAGGCCCAGCTGCTCGGCGGCTTCCTTGGCCTTGCCGGCGTCCTTCCACAGGATCGAGGCGCAGCCTTCCGGCGTGATGGTCGAGTACACCGCGTATTCCAGCATCACGGTGCGGTCGCCCACGCCCAGCGCCAGCGCGCCGCCGGAGCCGCCTTCACCGATCACGGTGCAGATGATCGGCACCTTCAGTTCGGCCATCTCGATCAGGTTGCGTGCGATCGCTTCGGACTGGCCGCGCGATTCGGCGTCAATGCCCGGCCAGGCGCCGGCGGTGTCGATCAGGGTCAGCACCGGCAGGCCGAAGCGCTCGGCCATCTTCATCAGGCGCAGGGCCTTGCGGTAGCCCTCCGGCTTGGGCATGCCGAAGTTGCGCTTGATCTTTTCCTTGGTGTCACGGCCCTTCTGGTGGCCGATCACCATCACGGAACGGCCATTGATGCGGGCCAGGCCGCCCATGATGGCCTTGTCGTCGGCGAAGGCGCGATCACCGGCCAGTTCCTGGAACTCATCGCAGATGATGCGCAGGTAGTCGGCGGTGTACGGACGCGACGGGTGGCGGGCCAGCTGCAGCACCTGCCACGAGGTCAGGTTGCGGAAGATCTGCGCGGTGCGCATGCGCAGCTTGTCCTGCAGCGCGTGCACTTCCGCCTCGACATTGACCGCCGGCCCGGCACTGGCGTTGCGCAGTTCCTGGATCTTGGCTTCCAGGTCGGCGATGGGTTGCTCGAAGTCGAGGTAGTTCGGATTCATCGGAAGCCGTCGTGTAAAGAAGAGGGGAATTCTAGCCGAATGCGTGCAAACCACCCGTACGCCCTCGTCTGGAAGGCGACGGTAGCGCAGCCGGGCAGGGCGCGCCAGTCAGCTCAGGGCACCACCAGGGCGCTGCGGCCCATCAGCTGGCTGCGCTGGGAGACGAAGTCGTTGTAGGCCTCGTTGGCCTCCCGGCCCAGCCCGCTGCCCAGGGTGGCGGTGGCCGAGGTGAAGGCCATCTGCGCGGCGAAGTCCTGCTTGCGCAGGGCCTTCTGTTCATCGGCGGTGGTGGCCTTCAGCCAGTGCGCATAGACCTCGCGCAGCGGCGCGGCGTGGGTCTCGAAGGCCGGTACCAGCGCCGGCAGGCTGGCCGGGGCCGGTTCCAGGCTGTAGGCCGGGGCCACGTAGCCAGCCGGCTGCTCGCGCTTGAACGCACCTGGCTCGCCCATGCCTTCTTCGACGTAGGCGATGAAGTCCGGCGCGGTGAACACCTTGGCCACGATCTGGCCACCGCTGGAGTCGACGTGGGCCACCACCTTTTCCTTCGGGAAGGGCTCGCGCACGCCGTAGGTCCAGGTCTTGTCGATGAACAGTTCGTGGTGCTTCTCGAACGGGCCTTCGAAGTCGACGCCACCCAGCTCGATGCCAGCCTTGCCGGTGCCGAAGTTCTTCAGCTTGCTCTCGTCGGTGACGTAGATCTCGCGGGCGACCACGTACTCGCTCAGGGTCGGGTTGATCAGTCCGCCGCGGCCATCGACGTAGACGATGAAGCGCACGTCGCCCAGTTTGTCGGTGTGCAGGCGGTGCTCACCGACGGCGAGCGAGATCGGGCGCGAACCCTGTGCGGCCACCGGCAGGTCCTTGCCATCGATGCTCAGCGCCAGCGGCGTGTCGGTCGGGTTGTCGATCTGGAACTCGATCTTCGACGGCGAGCAGGCGGCCAGGGCCAGAGCGGCGGCGAACGGGAACAGCAGGGTCTTCATGGGCAATCGTCCTTGATACTTGGAACGGGGAAACAGGGGGTTCAGGAAAACCAGGGAGCCAGCCTCAGCTGGCCCACGGTGGGCTGTAGCGCACCTTCAGCGTGCGCACGGCCGGGTCGGCGCGCAGCGCCTCCATCAACTTGGAATCGATGCGCACCGCGCTTTGCCCGGAGACATCGAGCATGCCGGCGACGCCGCCCTGCGGACCCTTCAGCAGCAGGTCCAGGCGCAGGGGGGTGCGTCCGGGGCGATGGCGGTCGAGCAGGGCGTCGATGCGCTCCCAGACCGGGCGCTGCTGGCGCAGGTCCAGGCGCAGCGACAGCCGCGTGGCGTAGTTGGCGCAGACCTCATCGAAGTCCCAGCACTGGCGGATGCGCAATGCGTAGCCGCCGTTGAATTCGTCCTCGCGCAGGCCACCCTTGACCACCAGGATGCGGTCCTTGGTCATCAGGTGGCCGAACTCGGCCATCGCGTCGGAGAACGCGCTGCACTCGACGCGGCCGCGGCCATCTTCCAGCTGGATGAAGATCTGGCTCTCGCCCTTGCGGCGCACGCCGACCACCTGGCCGGCCAGCACGGTCTGCACTTCCGGGCGCCAGCGCTTTTCGCCGCCACCGCCGCCACCGCTGTTGGCGCTCCAGATCTTCTCCACCGAGCCCAGATCGTTGCCGACCAAGTCGCGCACATCATCGCGCCAGGGATCGAACGGGTGGCCGCTGAGGTAGAAGCCCAGCGTGTCGCGCTCGCCGTTCAGGCGCTGCAGCAACGGCCATTCCTCGGCCTCGGGCAGGTCCAGCTGGATTGTGGTCGCGCTCGGGTCCGGGCCGCCGAACAGCGAGTTCTGCCCCGAAGCACGCTCGCGTGCCATCTGGTCGGTGGCCTTGATCACCTCCGGCAGCTGCAGCATCAGCGAGGCACGGTTGCGACCGAGCTCGTCCAGCGCACCGCAGTTGATCATCGCTTCCAGCGTGCGCCGGTTGAGCTTGGCCGAGCCGACGCGGGTGCAGAAGTCGAGCAGGTCCTTGTACTCGCCGCCCTTCAGGCGCTCGTCGACCACCGCTTCGCAGGCGCCCTGGCCGACGCCCTTGATCGCGCCCAGGCCGTACTGGATGGTGTCCGGGGTGACCGCTTCGAACATGAAGGCCGACTGGTTCACCTTCGGCGGCAGCACGGTCAGGCCGAGGTTGCGTACTTCGTCGAGGAAGCCGACCACCTTGTCGGTGTTGTCCAGGTCGGACGACAGCGTCGCGGCCATGAACTCGGCCGGGTAATGGCGCTTCAGCCACGCGGTCTGGTAACTGACCAGCGCGTAGGCGGCGGCGTGCGACTTGTTGAAGCCGTAGCCGGCGAACTTCTCCATCAGGTCGAAGATCGCATCGGCCTTGGCTTCGTCCACGCCGTCCTTGGCCGCGCCCTCGCGGAAGATCTCGCGGTGCTTGGCCATTTCGGCCGGCACCTTCTTGCCCATCGCACGGCGCAGCAGGTCGGCGCCGCCCAGCGAGTAGCCGCCGACGATCTGCGCCATCTGCATCACCTGCTCCTGGTACACCATGATGCCGTAGGTGTCCTTCAGGATCGCTTCGGTGCGCGGATCGGGATAGATGATTTCTTCCTGGCCGTGCTTACGCGCGTTGAAGGAGGGAATCAGGTCCATCGGGCCGGGGCGGTACAGCGACACCAGCGCGATCAGGTCTTCGAAGCGGTCGGGGCGCGCGTCCTTCAGCAGGCGGCGCATGCCCGAGGATTCGAACTGGAACACCGCGCCGGTGTTGCCGTTGGCGAAGATGTCCTTGTAGGTGGGCGTGTCGTCGAGCGGAATCGCGGCGATGTCCACCGGCGGGATGCCCGCGCGTTCGTGGCGCTTGTTGATCGCCTTCACTGCCCAATCGATGATGGTCAGCGTGCGCAGGCCGAGGAAGTCGAACTTCACCAGGCCCACTTCTTCCACGTCGTTCTTGTCGAACTGGGTGACCGGGTTCTTGCCGAGGCCGTTCTCGTCGTGTTCGGCGTACAGCGGGCAGAACTCGCTCAGCGGTTCGGGCCCGATCACCACGCCACCGGCGTGCTTGCCGGCGTTGCGGGTCAGGTCCTCCAGCTGCAGCGCCAGGTCGATCAGGTCGCGGACATCGTCCTCGGTCTCGTAGCGCTGGATCAGCTCCGGCGAGGCCATTTCCGAACTGGGGCCTTCCTTGCCCTTGCCCAGCGCATCCTTCAGGTGGATGCCGAGGATGTTCGGGATCAGCTTGGAAACACCGTCGACCAGGCCATACGGGAAGCCCAGCACGCGGCCGGAGTCGCGCACCACCGCCTTGGCCGCCATGGTGCCGTAGGTGATGATCTGGCTGACGCGTTCGCGCCCATACTTGCGCGCGACGTAGTCGATCACTTCGTCGCGGCGGTCCATGCAGAAGTCGATGTCGAAGTCGGGCATCGACACGCGTTCCGGGTTCAGGAAGCGCTCGAACAGCAGGTTGTAGGGCAGCGGGTCCAGATCGGTGATCTTCAGCGCCCACGCCACCAGCGAACCGGCACCCGAACCACGGCCGGGGCCAATCGGGATGCCCTGGTTCTTGCCCCACTGGATGAAGTCGGCCACGATCAGGAAGTAGCCGGGGAAGCCCATCTTGATGATGGTGTTGAGCTCGAACTCCAGGCGTTCGAAGTATTCCTCGCGGGTCTTGCCCGGCGCCAGCGGATTCTTCTCCAGGCGCTCGGTCAGGCCGTCGCGCGACATCTTCTGGATCCAGGTGTCCAGCGTTTCGTCGTCGGGCACCGGGTAATTGGGCAGGAAGTAGGTGCCCAGGCGCATCTCGATGTTGCAGCGCTCGGCCAGCGCCATCGTGTTGTCGATCGCATCGGGAATGTCGGCGAACAGCGCGCACATTTCCTCGGCCGACTTCAGGTACTGCTGGTCGCTGTACTCGCGCGGGCGCTTGGGGTCGTCCAGCACGCGGCCGGTGGAAATGCACACGCGCGCTTCGTGCGCGCTGAAATCGGTCGGCGACAGGAAGCGCACATCATTGCTGGCCACCACCGGCAGGCCACGCTGGCCGGCCGCCATCAGCGCGAACTGATTGAAGGTTTCCTCGCCCTCGCGGCCGGTACGGGTCAGTTCCAGGTGCAGGCCATCGCCGAACACGCGCTGCCAGTCGGCCAGCTGCTGTTCGGCCAGTTCATGCTTGCCGTCCAGTGCCAGGCGCCCGGCCAGGCTCTGCCGGCCGGCCAGTGCGAACAGGTTGGCATTGCCGGCCTTCAGCCAGTCCGGGTGGATGGCCACACCGCCCTCCGGGCGATGGCCTTCCATCCAGGCGCGGGTCAGCAACCGCGACAGGCTCAGGTAGCCCTCGCGGTCGCGGCACAGCAGGGTCATCCGCCACGGGTCCTGGCCTTCCTCGGCGATCAGCACGTCGGCACCGGCGATCGGCTTGATGCCCACGCCTTCGGCGGCCTTGTAGAACTTGACCAGGGCGAACAGGTTGTTGAGGTCGGTGACCGCCAGCGCGGGCAGGCCGAGTTCGACCGAGCGCGACAGCAGGTTGGCCTGCTTGGCCTTCTTCGGGTCCGCCTGGTCCGGCTTGGCCGGCACACGGATGGTGGAGTCCGCCAGCGAGAACTCGGTGTGGACGTGGAGATGTACGAAGCGGGAGTTGGACATGCCGGACCAGGTTGGAGCGCGCGGGCCCCGGGTGCCGACGGGGGAATCGTCGCCGGGGTCGGGAAGCGCTGGAGTGCCCGGTCAGGGTAGCGAGGGCGGGGGGAGGCGACAAGGACTTGACGGTACGTCGATTGCGCGAATACCGCCGGGCATGGCCCGGCGGCTGTTCAGGCGATCGTGGCGGCCTGCTCGGCCTGCAGGCACTCACGTACCGGGGCGAAGCTGCGGCGGTGCTCCTCGCAGGGGCCGTGCTCGCGCAACGCGGCCAGGTGAGCCGGGGTGCCATAGCCCTTGTGCTGCTCGAACCCATACTGAGGGTGGCGGGCGTGCACGTCCTGCATGTAGCGGTCGCGCGAGACCTTGGCCAGGATCGAGGCGGCCATGATCGAACGGTCGATGCCATCACCCCCGACCAGGGCCTGCGCCGGCAGCACCAGGCCCTTGGGCACCACGTTGCCGTCGATGCGGGCGAAGCCGGCCACGTGGGCCACTGCCGCGACCACGTCGCGCATGCCCTGCAGGGTGGCCTGGTAGATGTTCAGGCGGTCGATGGTGTCCGCGTCCACCAGCACCACATGCCAGGCCAGGGCGCGCTCGACGATGCGGTCATGCAGCTGCTCGCGACGGGCCGCGGTCAGCTGCTTGGAATCGTCCAGGCCGTTGATGCGCGGCCGGGATGGATCGAACACCACTGCTGCCACCGCGACCGGTCCGGCCAGCGGACCACGGCCGGCTTCGTCGACGCCGGCGACCAGACGCTCCGGCTCGACCACGGCGGCGCCGTCGAACAGGGCCAGGCTGGCCGCTGCGGCGTGGCGGCGGCTCATGCCTGGGCCTGGTCGCGCATCAGCAGCTCGCCCACCGCATCGGCCGCGCGGGCCGAGGCATTGCGGCGCAGGCGCTCGTGCAGGCGGGCATAGGTGTCCTGCAGGTCGGTCACCCGCTGTGGGTGGTCGAACCACTGCTGGATGGCTGCCGCCAGCTTGTCCGGCGTGCAGTCGTGCTGCATCAGTTCCGGTGCCAGGTCCTGGCCCGCCAGGATGTTGGGCAGGGCAAAGCGGTCGACCTTGATCAGGCCCAGCGCCTTGACCAGGCGGTAGGTCAGCTCGTTGACGCGGTAACCGACCACCATCGGCCGCTTGACCAGCATCGCCTCCAGCGTCGCGGTGCCGGAGGCCAGCACCACCACATCGGCGGCGATCATCGCGTTGCGTGCCTCGCCGTCGAGTACGTGCGAGAAGGCCACCGGCAGCGCTGAGCGTGACAGCTGCTCTTCGATCAGACGCTTGCAGGCCGGGTTGGCCGCGGGCACCACCACGTGCAGGCCGGGGATGCGTTCGGAGACCTGCCAGGCGGCCTCGAAGAACGGTTCGCCCAGGCGCGCAATCTCGCCCAGGCGGCTGCCTGGCAACACTGCCAGTACCTTGGCCGAGGTCGGCAGGCCAAGCGCGGCACGGGCCTCCTCGCGGTTGCCCTGCAGCGGAATGTCATCGGCCATCGGGTGGCCGACGAAGCGCGCGTCGATGCCGTGTTTGGCATAGATCGGCGGTTCCATCGGGAACAGGCACAGCACCAGGTCGGCGCTGCTGCCGATCTTCTCCGCCCGCTTCTCGCGCCAGGCCCAGACCGAGGGGCTGACGTAGTGCACGGTGCGCACGCCGCGCTGCTTCAGCCAGCGCTCGATGCCCAGGTTGAAGTCGGGCGCGTCGATGCCGATGAACACGTCCGGCTGCCATTCCAGCGCACGCTGGCGGAACGCCGAACGCAGTTTCAACAGGCGTGGGAGATGGCGCAGTACTTCAGTCAGGCCCATCACCGCCAGTTCGCTGGCATCGTGCCAGGTCTGGCAGCCGGCGCTGCGCATGGCATCGCCGCCGATGCCGGCGAATTCGGCATTCGGGAAGCGTGCTTTCAGTTCGCGCACCAGGCCCGCACCGAGCAGATCGCCGGAGGCCTCACCGGCCACCAGGGCAATCCGCAACGGGCGCTCGCTGAGCACCCGCTGGGCAGGGACGCTGCCGGCCATCGAGGCCAGCGGAATCACGGCGGCGCCGGCCGGCGCCTGGCCGGTCGTGCTGCTCATCGCAGCAAGGGCCTCTCGGCGTGCTCGATGAAGTCCAGCATCGCCTTCACGTCATCGCTGTCACGCGCCTGTTCGGTCAGCTGCACCTTGGCTTCGGCCAGCGGCAGGCCTGCCACGTACAGGGTGCGGTAGGCACGCTTGATGGCGGAAATGCGCTCGGCATCGAAGCCGCGACGCTTCAGACCTTCGCTGTTGATGCCGCGCGGGCGGCCCAGCGAATCGGTGCCGACCATGGTGAACGGCGGTACGTCGCCATTGGTCAGCGCGCCCATGCCGAGGAAGGCGTGCGCACCGATGCGGCAGAACTGGTGGGCACCGGCGAAGCCGCTGATGATCACGTAGTCGCCCACGGTCACGTGCCCGGCCAGCGTGGTGTTGTTGGAGAACACGCAGAAGTTGCCGACATGGCAGTCGTGCGCCACGTGCGTGTAGGCCAGCATCCAGTTGTCGTTGCCGATGGTGGTGATGCCGCCGCCGCCGCCGGTGCCACGGTTCAGGGTGACGAACTCGCGGAACACGTTGCGGTCGCCGATCACCAGTTCGGTGCGTTCGCCGGCGAACTTCTTGTCCTGCGGCTCGCCACCGATCGCGGCATGGCCGATGAAGCGGTTGTCGCGGCCGATCCGCGTCGGGCCGTGGATGCTGCAGTGGGGGCCGACCACCGTGCCGGCACCGATTTCGACATCGGCCCCGATCAGGGTGAACGCGCCGACCTGGACGTCATCGGCCAGGCGCGCGGCCGGATCGATGACGGCGGTCGGGTGGATCCGCGGTGCGTTGTCAGTCATTCCTGCCTCCAGTGGATCAGCCCTTGGCGCCGGCGCACATGACTTCGGCCGAGGCAACGACTTCACCGTTGACCTTGGCTTCGCCGTAGTACCAGCCCATGTTGCGGATCAGGCGCTTCATCTGCACATCCAGCATCAGCACGTCGCCGGGGACGACCTGCTTGTTGAAGCGGGCGTTTTCCACCTTGACCATGTAGAACAGCTTGGACTGCGCATCGCGGCCGAGCGTGAGCTGGGTCATCACGCCACCGGCCTGGGCCAGCGCTTCGATGATCAGCACGCCGGGCATGATCGGGCGGCCCGGGAAGTGGCCCTGGAAGAACGGCTCGTTGATGCTGACGTTCTTCTGCGCCAGGATGCGCTTGGCCTCGATGTCGAGTTCAAGCACCCGGTCCACCAGCAGGAACGGGTAACGGTGCGGGAGCAGTTCCTGGATCTGGCAGACGTCGATAGGAAGCTGCAGCGTGTCGTTCATTCTTTCTCCTTGCCAGCAGCCAGGACGCGGCGAGCCAATGCGTCCAGCTGCTTGAAGCGCGCGGCGTTCTTGCGCCACGTGCGGTTGTCGGTCAACGGGGTGCCGGACGAGTACTCGCCCGGCTCATGGATGGAATTGCGGACCACCGACTTGCCGGTGATCACGACCTTGTCGCAGATCTCGAGGTGGCCGACCACGCCGACGTGGCCACCGAGCAGGCAGTAACGGCCGATCTTGGCGCTGCCGGCGATGCCGGTGCAGCCGGCGATGGCCGAGTGCGCGCCGATCTGCACGTTGTGCGCGATCTGCACCAGGTTGTCCAGGCGCACGTCCTCGTCCAGCACGGTGTCTTCCAGCGCACCGCGGTCGACGCAGGTGTTGGCGCCGATTTCGCAATCGTCGCCGATGCGCACGCCGCCGAGCTGCGGCACCTTGATCCACTTGCCAGCGTCCATCGCCAGGCCGAAGCCATCGGCGCCGAGCACGGCACCCGGGTGCACGCGCACGCGCTTGCCGAGCTTGACCCGGGTGACCAGGGTGACCCGGGCGATCAGCTCGCAGCCGCTGTCCAGGCTGCAGTCTTCGCCGATCACGCTGCCGGTGCCGATGATGCAGTTCTCACCGACCACGCTGCGCGCGCCGATGGAGACGAAGGGACCGATATGGGCGCTGACGGCGACCTGGGCGCTGGGATCGATGACGGCGCTGGGGTGGATGCCCGGCGGGCGCGTCGGTGCGATGTCGAACAGCGCGGCGATCTTGGCGAAGGTGGTGTACGGGTCCTTGGCCACGAGCGCGGCGCCGGGGGCGGCCTCGGCATCGTCGGCGCGCAGCACGACCAGTGAGGCCTGGCTGTCGGCCAGCTGGGTGCGGTAGCGCGGGTTGGCGAGGAAGGTCAGCTGGCCAGGACCGGCATGGGCGAGGGTGGCCACGCCATGGATGGCGGTGGCGGGGTCGCCATGGACCTGCAGGCCGAACTGCTCGGCGAGTTGCTGGGCGGTGTAGGTGGGAGTATTCACGGCGGGAGTTTAACGTGTGACGCCATTGCGGTCATGCGGGGGGCATGCAGCCAACGGCAGGGCCCCTCGCGGCCGGCAGAGCCAGTGTCATGGGCTGGGTCGGACGGGGCGGGGCTGCGGGGGGCGGCGCAAGTACGTCCATGTAGCCTTGGTCGCCGCTTCCATGCGGCTCACACCCCCGCAGCCCCGCCCCGTCCGACCTCCGACGGCGTGGCGCGAGTGCCAGCCACGGAAAAACAGAAAAGATCAAAAGCAGAGCGGGCGTTTCCGGCATCCGGGCCAAACGAAAACGCCGGGCAGTGCCCGGCGCTTCGCGCTCCGTCTGGTGGAGAGCCCCCCTTTGTTAAGGGGGGGCGCGCCGACGGCGCGGGGGATAGGAGGGATGCGCGTGCAGTTCTGATGAACCGCAGGGCGGTTCGTCAGAACTGCCCACCGAACGTGAACTGCAGCCGTTCGATCTTGTCGCCGTCTTCCTTCTTCAGCGGGAACGCGTAGCTGATCGAGATCGGGCCGACCGGGGCGCGCCACAACAGGGCGACACCGGAGGACACGCGCAGCTCGTTGGCCTTGAAGTTCTTGGTGCCGTTGTAGACGTTACCGAAGTCGACGAAGGCCGACACGCGGGCCGACGGGCTGTCGAACAGGCGCGGGAAGTAGGCTTCGACCGAACCGACGGTCTTCAGCGAACCACCCAGCGGCTGGCCTTCCGGGTAACCCTGGGTCACTTCGCGCGGACCGAGGGTGTTGTCCTCGAAGCCGCGGACCGAGTTGGTACCACCGGCGTAGAAGTTCTCGAAGAACGGCAGGCCGCTGGCCGTGACGGTACGGGTTTTGCCGTCGGCGTCGGTGATCGTGCGGGTGTAGTCCTTGCCGTAGGCATCACCGTAGCCCACTTCGGCGCGGGTGTTGATCACCAGCGACGGCATGATCGGCCAGTACTTGCTGATCTGGTAGTTCAGCTTGTAGTACTCGATGGTCGAACCTGGCAGGGTCGTTTCCAGGCCGATGCGCTGGTAGGTACCGCGGGTCGGCATGAAGTAGTCGTTGCGCGAGTCGCGCGCCCAGCCGAGCTCGGTACGCCAGGCATGGAAGGTGCGCGAACCGACCGCATCGATGTAATCGATGATCGAGGCGGGAGTCGAGCCACGGTAGGTGGTGATCTGGTTGCTGTCGATGCCGAACATCAGCGAGACGGTATCGGTCTCGGTCAGCGGCACGCCGAACACCACCTGCGCCGAACCATTGGTGCTGTTGTACTGCGCGGTGTTGAAGTCGGAGTAGTCCAGTTCGCGCCAGGACAGGTTGTAGCCCAGCGACACGCCGTCATCGGTGAAGTACGGGTTGGTGTAGCTGAAGCCGTAACGCTGCAGGTAGCTGCTGCGCGAGGCTTCGACCGACACGCGGTTGCCGCCGCCAAGGAAGTTGTTCTGCGACAGCTGCACCGAGGTGGTCATGCCGTAGGACTGGGAGTAGCCCAGGCCGAACACGAAGCTGCCGGAGGTGGTTTCCTTGACGTTGTAGACGACGTCGACCTGGTCGTTGCTGCCGCTGACGGCTGGGGTTTCGACGTCCACCGACTCGAAGTAGCCCAGGCGCTGCAGGCGGATCTTGGAACGGTCGATCGCGGCCTGCGAGTACCAGCTGTTCTCGAACTGGCGCATTTCGCGACGCATCACTTCGTCGGACGTGCGGGTATTGCCGCGGAACAGGATGCGGCGCACCGACACGCGTGGGCCCGGAACGACCTGCATGTTGATGGCCACGGTCTGGTCGGCGCGGTTGGTGGTCGGGATCGGGTTCACCTTGGCGAACGCGTAGCCGATATTGGACAGCGAGTTGGTGATGGTGTCCGAGCTGAATTCCAGCAGGGCACGCGAGAACGTGTCGCCGGACTTCTGGATCACCATGCGCTCGACGTCCTCCTGCGGGAGGATGGTGTCGCCGCTGACCTTGATCTCGGAGATCTTGTACTGCGCACCCTCGGTCACGCCCGCGGTGAGGAACATGTCGCGCTTGTCAGGGCTGATCGAGACCTGGGTGGAATCGATGCTGAAGTCGACGTAGCCGCGGTCCAGGTACCAGGAGTTGAGCTTTTCCAGGTCGCCGGACAGCTTTTCCTTGGAGTACTGGTCGTCACGGCGGTACCACGACGCCCAGTTGTGCTCCTTGGACTCCCAGGTCTCCAGGATGTCCTTGCTCTCGAACTTCTCGGTGCCGACCAGGTTGACGTGGCGGATCTTGGCCGCCTTGCCTTCCTTGATGGCGATCGCGATGTCGACGCGGTTGCGGTCCAGCGGGCTCACGGTCGGGGTGATCTCGACGGTGTACTTGCCGCGGTCGTTGTACTGGCGGCGCAGTTCCTGGGTCACGCGGTCCAGGCTCAGGCGGTCGAAGGTGCCACCCTCGGTCAGGCCGATGTCGGACAGGCCCTTGAGCAGCTGCTCGGACTTGATGTCCTTGTTGCCGGTCACGGTCAGCTTGTTGATCGCCGGGCGTTCCTTGACCGTCACCACCAGGATGTTGCCCTGGCGGTCCAGCTGCACGTCTTCGAAGAAGCCGGTCTTGTACAGGGCGCGGATGGTCTCGCCGATCTTGTTGTCGGTGATGGTCTCGCCACGTTCCACCGGCAGGTAGGTGAACACCGTACCCGAGCTGATGCGCTGCAGGCCGTCGACGCGGATGTCGCTGACAGTGAAGGGCTCGGCTGCCTGGGCCAGGGCGGGAGCGCCGGTGACGGCGGCGAGGGCGAGGGCCAGCAGGCGGCGATTGGGGAGTCGCGTCATGTCACGTCCGGTAGGAAGGTCGATTTCATTGGTGCGGGATGCCGACGCTGTAGACGGCAACAACGTGGAAAAGTTCATCGCGGGACCAGGCCGAGGATGTCGTTGTAGAACGCCAACCCCATCAGCCCGGCCAGCAACGCCAGGCCGATGTATTGGCCGGCGGCGATGGCACGCTCGCTCAGCGGGCTGCCCTTGACCAACTCGATAAGGTAATACAGCAGGTGGCCGCCGTCCAAGATCGGGATCGGCAACAGGTTGATGATGCACAGGCTGAGTGACAGCAGGGCAAGGAACTGCAGGAACCAGTCGAGGCCGCGCTTGGCCGAGACATTGGCGACGCGGGCGATGGTGACGGGCCCGGAAACGTTCTGCAGCGAGGCTTTGCCGGTGACGATGCGGCCCATCATGCCCAGCGAATCGGCGGCAAGCCGGCCGGTTTCACGTACGGCGACGGTCACCGCATCCAGCGGCCCATAGCGCAGCAGGGTGTCGTAGGAGGGGCTGTAGGTGGTGGGGAAGCCGATGCCGATCTGCCAGACCGGATTGCCCTTGCCATCCTTGCCCTGGCGGGGCGTGACTTCCAGTGCAAGGCGTTCACCGCCTCGCAGGACCTCGATCATGCCAGGGCCTCCGGCACGGCCAAGGGCCTGGATCTCGCCGATCACCTGGTCGACGCTGTCGATCCGCTGGCCGTCGATCGCCACGATCAGATCGCCCGGCTGCAGCAGCCCGGTGACCACCGAATCGGCGGTGAGCGAGTCGACCAGCGCAGGCTGCAGCCACGACTGCCAGTACAGGCCGGCCAGGATCGGCACCCGTCGTTCATCGAAACCGGCGGGCAGCTGCGACAGCGGCAGGGTGCGCACGCGCACCTGGTCCGCAGGGTCGAGTACTTCAAGCTTGACGTCGCGGCGATCCATCGCGGCGGCGGTCAGCGCCATGCTGGCCTCGCCCAGGGTGGCGACCTGGCGGTCATCCACCCGCAGAACGCGGTCACCGCTGGCCAGGCCGGCACTGGCGGCGATGCCGTCAACCCGGCCGATCGTCGGCGAGTAGTCCTGCTTGCCGATCACGAACATCGCCCACAGAAGCAGGATGCACAGCAGCAGATTGGCGATCGGCCCAGCAGCAACAATGGCGATGCGCTGCCACACGGTCTTGTGGTTGAAGGCCTGGCCGCGCTCGTGGGGATGGACCTCGACCTCACGTTCGTCGAGGAACTTCACGTAGCCACCCAGCGGGATGGCGGCAATGGCGAACTCGGTACCGTGCTTGTCGCGGCGCGACCACAGCGGGCGGCCGAAGCCGACCGAGAAGCGCAGGATCCTGACCCCACAGAGGCGGCCGACCCAGTAATGCCCGAACTCGTGGAACGTGACCAGCAGCCCGAGGCTGACAATCATCCACCAGACCGATCCGATGAAGTCAGTCATGCAGGCTCACAGTGGCGGGCAGGGGCGGCGGCGTCATGCTGGGCGAGGCGGTCGTTCAGGCGGCGTCGATGGCGTTCAGGGTGAGCTGGCGTGCCCGCTGGTCGGCGGACAACAGGACCTCCAGTGTATCGGCTGGCTGGGTCGGCAGTGTTGAAAGAGCGTTAGCAACCAGCTCCGGGATGGTCAGGAAACCGATCCGGCCCTGAAGAAATGCTGAAACCGCCTCTTCATTGGCGGCGTTCAGCACCGCCGGGGCGGTACCGCCGGCCTGCATGGCCTGCCAGGCCAGCGCCAGGCAGGGGAAGGCGTCGGTGTCAGGCGCCTCGAAATCCAGCCGGCCCTGCGCCAGCAGGTCCAGTCCAGCCACGCCTGATTCGATGCGCTGCGGCCAGCCCAGGCCGACCGCCAGGGTGGTGCGCATGTCCGGCAGGCCCATCTGGGCCAGGGTCGAGCCGTCGACGAACTCGACCAGCGAATGCACCAGGCTCTGCGGGTGCACCAGCACTTCGATGCGCTCGCCGGGCACCGCGAACAGGTGATGGGCCTCGATCACCTCAAGGCCCTTGTTCATCAACGTCGCCGAATCGACCGAGATCTTCGGGCCCATCGACCACTTCGGGTGGGCCACGGCCTGGGCCGGGGTGACCTCGGCCAGCTCGGCGCGGCTGCGGCCGCGGAATGGGCCACCGGAGGCGGTCAGCAGGATCCGGCGCACGCCGGCGCCGTCGATGCTGGCGTCGCGCGAACGCAGGCACTGGAAGATCGCGCTGTGCTCGCTGTCGATCGGAATGATCTCGGCGCCGGCGCGCTCGGCGGTGCGGGTCAGCAGTTCGCCGGCCAGTACCAGCGATTCCTTGTTGGCCAGCAGGATGCGCTTGCCGGCCGCAGCGGCGGCGAGGGTCGAGGACAGCCCGGCAGCACCGACAATGGCTGCGACGACGGTGTCGCAGGCATCGCTTGCTGCCAGCTGGTCCAGTGCGGCATGACCGGCGTGGGCTTCGGTGGACAGCCCGGCATCGCGCAGGCCGTCGCGCAGTTCGGTGAACAGCGCTTCGTCGGCGATGACCGCGTGCGCGGGCTTGTGCTGGCGGCACAGCGCCAGCAGCGCCTGGACCTGCCGGCCGGCGGCCAGCACCGTGGCCTGGTAGCGCTGCGGGTGGCGGCCGATCACGTCCAGCGTGGAGGCACCGATCGAGCCGGTGGCGCCGAATACGGCGACCCGGCGCAGGTCTGCGACAGCATTCATGGTCAGAACCCGAAGATTTCCTTGCCCAGCGCGAACACCGGCACGGCGGCGAGGACACCGTCGACGCGGTCGAGCACGCCACCATGGCCCGGAATCAGGTTGCCCGAGTCTTTGGCACCGGCGTGGCGCTTGATCAGGCTTTCGAACAGATCACCCAGCACCGACGCGAATACGGCCACCACCGAGGTGATCAGCAGGCCCGGCAGGTGCGCGATGTCGATGCCGGCCAGCCAGCCCAGGCCGAGGGCCACGGCGACACCGGCCAGCAGGCCGCCGAACAGGCCTTCCCAGGTCTTGTTGGGGCTGATCCGCGGCGCCAGCTTGTGCTTGCCGAAGTGACGGCCGGCGAAATAGGCGCCCGAATCGGCTGCCCAGACCAGTGCCAGTGCCGCCAGCAGCCACAGGTGGCCCTGCTTGCCGGGCGGGTCACCGCCAGCGTGGATCAGCACCAGCGCTGCCCAGGCCGGAACGATGGCCAGGGTGCCGGCCAGCATCTTCACGATCCGGGAGGGGGCAGTCGGCTGGGCGCCGAAGTTGAAGAAGCGCAGCCAGACCAGCGCTGCCAGCCACCAGGCGACACCCGCCAATGTGGTGATCTGGAACAGCACCAGCGTGCTGCCATCGGCCCACACCAGCAGCACCATCAGCAGCAGGTTCAGCACCAGCAGCACGGTGCGCGCGAGGGTGTCTTCGATGCCGGCCAGCTTCAGCCATTCCCACAGGCCGATCAGCAGCACCGCGGCGGCGGCGGCGGCCAGCCATTGCGTCGGCAGCAGCAGGATCGCGGCGATGGCGACCGGCGCCATGATCAGCGCGGCGAGGACTCGGGTCTTGGTCATGGGCTGGAGGTCTCGGTGGCCAGTGCGGCGATCTGGGCGCTGGTCAGGCCGAAACGACGCTCGCGGCTGCCATAGGCATCCAGCGCCTGCTGCAGCAGGGCGGCATCGAAGTCCGGCCACAGCGCCTCGGTGAACCACAGCTCGGTGTAGGCCAGCTGCCACAGCAGGAAGTTGCTGATGCGGGTGTCGCCACCGGTGCGGATGAACAGATCCGGCGGCGGCAGGTCGGCCAGGGCGACCTGGCTGCCCAGCAGCGATTCGTCGATCTGTTCGGGCAGCAGGCGACCTGCGGCGACTTCAGCAGCCAGCGCGCGCGCGGCACGGGCGATGTCCTGGCGACCGCCGTAACTGGCGGCGATCGACAGGGTCAGGGTGGTGTTGTCGGCGGTGCGCTGCTCGGCCAGCTGCATGCGGCTGACCAGTCCGGCACCGAAGCGCTCGCGTTCGCCGATGAAGCGTACGCGCACGCCACGCCGGTGCAGCTCGTCCACTTCGCGGTCGAGCGCGCCGAGGAACAGCTTCATCAGGGCGTCGACCTCTTCCTGCGGCCGGCCCCAGTTCTCGCTGGAAAACGCGAACAGGGTCAGCGCCGGAATGCCCAGTTCAAGGCAGCGCTCGATGGTGCGGTTGACCGCGCGCGCGCCGGCGCGGTGGCCGATCACGCGCGGGCGGCGGCGCTGCTGTGCCCAGCGCCCGTTGCCATCCATGATGATGGCGACGTGGCGGGGCAGGGCGGCCGGCAACGGAGGCGGGACTGAAGGCATCGACTTCAGACCGACAGCAGTTCTTTTTCCTTGTCGGCGACGACCTTGTCGACGTCCTTGATGTTGGCGTCGGTCAGCTTCTGGATGTCGTCTTCGCCGCGCTTCTTTTCGTCTTCGCTGATCGCCTTGTCCTTGACCAGCTTGGCGATTTCCTTGTTCGCGTCCTGACGGATGTTGCGGATCGCGATCTTGGCGCCTTCGCCTTCCTTCTGCACCTGCTTGGCCAGTTCCTTGCGGCGCTCTTCGGTCGGCGGCGGCATGTTGATGCGGATCGCGGTGCCCAGCGTGTTCGGGGTGAACTCGGCGTTGTAGAGACCCTTTTCGATCTCCTTGATCATGCCCTTGTCGAACGGGGTGACCAGCAGCGAGTGCGCGTCGGCGTTGGAGATCGAGGCAACCTGGTTCAGCGGGGTGCTGGCGTTGCCGTAGGCATTGACCGTCACGCGGTCCAGCAGGGCTGGCGTGGCACGCCCGGTCCGGATGGAGGTGAGGGTGTGCTTCAGAGCGTCGATGCTCTTGGCCATGCGCGTCTGCGCGTTGTTCTTGATGTCGTTGAGCATCGCCCGGTCCTGGATGTATCTGGAATCGGGCGATTATAGGCGAATACGGGACGCTGCCGGGCCTGAATCGGCCCGGTTGTCGCCGCGCGCTCAGGCTCAGGCCGGATCGCGGCCCTGGACCAGGGTGCCGATGTTCTCGCCGTTGAGGATCTTCAGCAGCTCGCCCGGCTGGCCCATGTCGAACACGCGCATCGGCAGGTCGCTGTCGCGGGCCAGTGCGAAGGCCGCGGTATCCATCACTTCCAGGCCGCGGCGGATCACTTCGTCGTAGCTCAGGCTGTCGAAGCGGACCGCATCGCTGTGCTTGTTCGGGTCCTTGTCGTACACGCCGTCGACCTTGGTGGCCTTCAGCAGCAGGTCGGCGCCGATCTCGATCGCGCGCAGGGCAGCGCCGGAGTCGGTGGTGAAGAACGGGCTGCCGACGCCGGCGGCGAAGATCACCAGTCGGCCCTTTTCAAGGTGGCGGATGGCGCGGCGGCGGATGTAGTCCTCACACACGTCGTTGATCTTGATCGCACTCATCACGCGGGCCTTGGCCCCGAGCTTCTCCAGCGCGTCCTGCATGGCCAGGGCGTTGATGACAGTGGCCAGCATGCCCATCTGGTCGCCGGTGACCCGGTCCATGCCACCGGCGGCCAGGCCGGCACCGCGGAAGATGTTGCCGCCGCCGATCACCAGCGCCACTTCGGCACCGGCCTGCTGGGCTTCGATGACCTCACGGGCCAGGCGGTTGATGATCTTCGGGTCGATGCCGTAGTCCTCATCTCCCATCAGCGCCTCCCCGGACAGTTTCAGAAGGATGCGGCGATAGGCGAGCTTGGACATGGGGACCTCGGGTGCGTGGAAATCGCGGGCGATTCTACGCGCATGCGGCGTCGGGCCAAAGTGTTTTGTGCACTGCGGCGCAAAATCCTGGCATCCGCCCCGGTCATCCGGGGCTTCCCGTTCAGCCCAGCTCGGCGCCCGCGGTCGCTGACAGCTCGTCGTGGCCGAGGGCGCCGGGGGAGCGCGCGATCACCCGGTTGCGGCCGAGGTTCTTGGAGCGGTACAGCACGTCGTCGGCGGCGCGCAGCAGGTCCTGCACGTCGGCGAAGCGTTCGTAGCCGCCCTGGGTGGCTACGCCGGCGGAGAAGGTGACGAACAGCGGGCCGCCTTCCAGTTCGGCCATCGGCGTGGCAACGATGTTGGCCAGCACCCGGCGGATCACGTCCAGTGCTACCGATTCGCTGGTGTTGGGCAGCAGCGCGACGAACTCCTCGCCGCCGAAGCGGGCCACGGTGTCGCTGTGGCGCAGCTGGCCCTGCAGTTTGCCGGCAAAGGCCCGCAACACCTCGTCGCCGGTCAGGTGGCCATGGGCGTCGTTGATCTTCTTGAAGTCGTCCAGGTCGATGAAGGCCACCGACAGCGGCCAGCCCTGGCGACCGGCGCGCAGGAATTCCTGCTCCAGCACGGCTTCCAGCTGGCGCCGGTTGAGCACGCCGGTGAGGGCGTCACGATGAGCCTGGTCGGCCAGGCGCTTGGCCCGGGCTTCGAATTCGTCGGCGCGGCGACGGGCCTGGTCGGCATCCTGCAGCTCGCGCAGGTTGCGCAGGGTCGCCAGTTCCTGCGCGTGGTCGATCAGCTCGCGCACCCGCAAGGGGGAATTCAGGCCGGCCTCGAACAGGCTGGCGATGTCCGGCAGCGCCTCGCTGATGCGGGTCAGGACCTGGTCGAAACGGGCGCTGTCCAGTTCAAGGCGGTCATGCACCTGCTGCAGGGCGCGCTCGCGGGCGGCATCGGCGTCATCGTCCAGCCAGATGTCGGCCACCGCGCCGGACAGCTGCACGCAGGCCTGGAACGGCGATTCCGCAGCGTCCAGGTCTTCGCTGTGACTGATGCTTTCCACCAGATAGCGGGGCAGGCCCCACTGCTCGGCCACCCAGGCGCCGACCTCGGCGTGGCTGCAGCCCAGTTCGTCACGCTCGCGCGCGACCAGATCGATGTTGTCGCGCGCTTCGCGCAGCAGCGGCAGGTAGCGCTCCGATTCGGCCTGGGCCAGGCACAGTACACCCAGGTCCTGCAGCAGGCCGGCCAGCATCAATTCTTCCAGCCGGCGCAGGCCGCGGGCCTGGCCCAGCTGGCTGGCGGCCAGCGCGCTGAGGATGCTGCGCTTCCAGGCGCGTTGGCGCAGGTCGTGGTCGGCGCCGGTGCCGCCGGTCAGTCCCTGGGTGACGGTGAAGCCGAGGGCCAGGCTGATCGTGGCATTCAGGCCGAGCATGGTCAGCGCCTGGCCGAGGTTCTCGATCCGGCGGCGGCTGGCGTACAGCGGCGAATTGGCGATGCGCAGCATGCGAGCACTCAGCGCCATGTCGATGGCGATGATGTCGGCGGCGGTGGCGATATCCGCTTCCGGGTCCTGTGCCAGTTCGATGATGCGCAGGGCAATACCGGGTGGCGAGGGCAGGTTGCGGCAGAGCGCCAGGGCAGCTGTCAGCTCGGGAGGCATGTCGGGTCGTTCAATTCCATTGGGACAAGAATACCTAGGAATGCATCACAGTCCGCGATTTTCGTTCCTGCTAAATGACTGTTGATTCCCTGTGCCGAGTATCGGCTTGATTCGCGCGCAACGCAAAGCCCTCTGGTGCCGGTGTGCGCACCCACGGTGCGCACCCACAGAGAGCAGGGAGTACCCACAGAGAGCAGGGCACCCTCAGAGGTCAGGGGCAGCCACAGTGGTGCATGGGCGCCCCCCATCTTCCCGGACATAAAAAAAGAGCCGCGGTTTCCCGCGGCTCCTTCTGGTCGTTTCACAGCCCGAGGGCTGGAATCAGACCTGCATCGCCTTGGCAACTTCGGCGGCGTAGTCTTCCACCACCTTCTCGATGCCTTCGCCGACGATCAGCAGCTTGAAGCCAGCAACATCGGCGCCAGCGGCCTTGACCACCTGCTCGACGGTGGTGTCGCCCAGCACGTAGGTCTGGCCGTACAGGGTCACGTCGCTGACGATCTTGTTGATCTTGCCGCTGATGATCTTTTCCAGGATGTCGGCCGGCTTGGCCTTGTCCTTTTCGGACATCTTGGCCAGCTCGATTTCCTTTTCCTTCTCGACGAAGTCGGCCGGAACGTCCGCAGCCTTGTTGTGCGGCGGCTTCAGCGCAGCCACGTGCATGGCCAGGCCACGGGCCAGCTCGACGTCGCCGCCGATCAGATCGACCAGCACGCCGACCTTGCCGTTGGTGTGGACATACGCACCGATGTTGCCGGTGGTGTCGACATTCACCATGCGACGGATCTGGATGTTCTCACCCAGGGTCTGCACAGCGGTGGCGCGGGCTTCTTCAACGGTGCGGCCATCGGCCAGCTTGGCAGCCTTCACGGCTTCGACGTCGGTGGCGCCCGATGCCAGGGCGGCAGCGGCAACGGCATTGACGAAGGACTTGAAGTTGTCATCGTTGGCGACGAAGTCGGTTTCCGAGTTGACTTCGACCAGCACGGCCTTGCCGCCATCCTGGGCCAGTCCCAGACGGCCTTCGGCGGCCACGCGGTCAGCCTTCTTGTCGGCCTTGGCAGCGCCGGACTTGCGCATGGCTTCAGCAGCAGCGTCGATGTCGCCGTTGGCTTCGGTGAGCGCCTTCTTGCATTCCATCATGCCGGCGCCGGTGCGCTCGCGCAGTTCCTTGACCAGGGAAGCAGTGATTTCCACGGGATTACCTCACGAAAGAAAGGGGTTGGGCCGGCATGGTGGCCGGCCCGTGTGACACGGTCCTGTCACGCGCCAAAGGCTGCGCGCAGGGAGGGTGGACGCCGGGCGTCCACCCCGGGCCTGGATCAGGCCTGGGCGTCGTCGCCCTTCTTGGCAGCCTTCTTGGCCGGAGCGCGGCGGGCCGGCTTCTCTTCGCCTTCAGCAGCGGCTTCAGCGAACTCTTCCTCGCGCACCGAAGCGGCGTGCGGAGCAGCGGCCTTGCCTTCCAGCACGGCGTCGGCAGCGGCGCGGGCGTACAGCTGCACAGCGCGGATGGCGTCGTCGTTGCCCGGGATGGCGTAATCAACCAGTTCCGGGTTGTAGTTGGTGTCGACCACGGCGATGACCGGGATGCCCAGCTTCTTGGCTTCCTTGATCGCGATGTCTTCGTGGCCGATGTCGATCACGAAGATGGCGTCCGGCAGGCGGTTCATGTCCTTGATGCCGCCCAGCGAGGCTTCCAGCTTGTCGCGCTCGCGACGCAGGCCCAGCACTTCGTGCTTGACCAGCTTCTCGAAGGTGCCATCGGTTTCACCGGCTTCCAGTTCCTTCAGGCGGGCAACCGACTGCTTGACGGTACGGAAGTTGGTCAGGGTGCCGCCCAGCCAACGCTGGTTCATGAACGGCATGCCGCAACGCTCGGCTTCTTCCTTGATGGTTTCGCGGGCGCTGCGCTTGGTGCCCAGGAACAGGACGGTGCCGCGCTTCTGGGCAACCGACGAGATGAAGTTCATCGCGTCGTTGAACAGCGGGACGGTCTTTTCCAGGTTGATGATGTGGATCTTGCCGCGGGCGCCGAAGATGTACGGAGCCATCTTCGGGTTCCAGTAGCGGGTCTGATGGCCGAAGTGGACGCCGGCTTCCAGCATCTGACGCATGGTGACCTGGGGCATTGCAATACTCCTGATATGGAACCAGCGATTCCGCCCGCGGGGATAGGTATGCGGGACGCGTGGAAGCGCGATCGGTTCCGGGGTTGGGCTTCCCTGTTGCCTCCGTGGCCGAACTCCTTGCGGAGCACCCCGGCACGGATGGGGGCAGCAGGTGTGGATTCACCGGTGACGTCCGGTGTGGACGGGCTCCCGCGCACGCAGGCGGCAGGAATCCGGTCGATTATAGCCCGCTCGGTGCGCTCGCTGCAATTGCCGGGTCTGGAGCGGCCAGATCGACCACCCGGCCATCCTGCAGCCGGGCCTGGAAATGACCGCCGGCGTAGCCATCGGCGTGGGCGGGCAGGGCCCAGCGGCGCTCACGGCCGGCCAGCAGATAGCCGGCCAGGCCCGGCAGCAGCAGGGTGCGCCGGCCGTCGCTGGTGATGTAGGCGAGATCGTTCAGGCGTGCGTGCAGGGCACCGGTGTTGCTCAGTCGCAGGAAGGTATGTGACTGGCCCGGTTCGATCCCTGCATGCAGCCGCGGCTGGGTCATTGGTGTGGCGTGCCCTCGGAACAGCGGCAGGGAATAGCGCTGCAGGCCTGGCGTGGTGGGAGCCAGGACGACCCGATAGGCCTGTTCACCGACTGCGGGTGTCGGCTGGCGTGGCAGCAGCCAGATGCGCTGGCGGGTGCCGGGCGGGATGTCGAGCTGGGTGGGGCTGGCGAGAACCTGGTCGGTGGGGCGCAGCACTTCGGCGTCGGTCTGCTGTTCCCAGCTCAGGATCTGCACCCGCCCCTGCCAGCGGCCGGGACCGGGGTTGTAGAGCCACAGTTCGCCCTGGCCACCTTCGGCGGGCAGTTGCAGTGTGGTCGGCAACAGGTCCAGTGCTGCGGCAGGCCACACCAGCAGCAGCATCGCCAACAGGGTCGGAAGTGCCCGCATCAGTAGATGACGGTTACGGCGGACGTCGAGTCTTCGTCGTCGGCGGGAGGTGCGAGCTCGCGGACCTGGGGAGGCAGTTGCGGTGCGTCGCTGCGCTGGTGGGGGGCGGGGCAGTGGGTGCTGCCGGGGTCATCGCCACAGGCTTCGACCACGGTCAGGCGGATCTGCAGCGGCGTGGGACTGGGTTCAGCCCATGCGGGCGTGCTGGCGACCAGCATCGCCCCGATCAGAATTGCGCGAACCACCTGCCGACCACCGTGCTGAAAGATCTCGCTGCGCGGTATCGGCTGGATCGGCCGAATCTGTAGAGTCGACTGTCAGTCGACTGCCCCTGGCGCAAGCGTGATGCGCGCATCCACGCATGGCGTGGATCTACCGAGGCCTGCCCGGTGGGTGTCGGCCGTTGGTCGGCACGCAGGTCAATAGGTGATCGTCACCTGCACCACGTCGTTGTAGGTGCCGGCCGGCGGTTGGCCCGTGACCGGCGGCACCCGGCCATAGATCGTCAGCTGCTGCGCGCTGCCAGTGCCGGTGCCGCTGGCGGTATCGACGGTCAGCGTGTTGCCCCAGCGCTGGGTGCGTGTGGAATCGCGGTACAGCTCGTAGGTGAGGTAGTAGGTGCTGGCGCCGATGGTGGTGGCCATGCGTCGCGTGCTGGTGGCGGTGGGGTTGTTCTGGCCGTTGTTGAGGCTGACCTGGTAGGCGGTGTTCTTCAGGCAGGTCAGGGTCAAGGTGGCGGTCTGGTCGATGTTGGCGGGGATGCTGCCGGTGACGTTGCCGAAGTTCATGTTGGTGGTGACGTAGCTCCCGCACTGCGGCAACACGTCGGCGGTGGCGGTGAAGCTGAAGGCGGCACTGGCGCTGTTGGTGCCGGTGGCGCCGCCGTTGCAGGTGGCCGGCACGGTGGCTGTGCCGAGCAGCACTTCGTTCCAGGCCCAGGTCAGTACCACGTTCGCGCCACTGAAGGTGCTGCTGTAGGCGCCCGACGCCAGCACCTGGTTGGCCGGGATCTGCGCGAACAGCTGGGTGGCCTGCGCGCCACTGCCGCCGGTCAGCAACGGCACGTTGTAGGTCATGGTCAGTTCCTGCGCCGGCGGTGTGCCGCGCGGGGTCAGCCCGGTTACCTGGCTGAAGTTGGAGGTGTTGTAGAGCTGGAAATTCATGGTGTCGCTGGCGCTGGTCTTCATCGTGCGCCAGGTGGAGCTGCTGCCGCCGCCGCTGCCGGCGCCGATGCCCACGCAGACCCGCACGCCGGTGGTGGCCAGCAGGCTCAGCGCGGTGGTGGTGCAGGACACCGTGATGTTGAGCGTGCCGGTGGTTGCGCCGGGCGCATTGCTGTTCACGTTGCCGAACGGCAGCGTCGGATCGGCGATGGCGGTGCAGACCGCGGTGGCACGTGCCGGTGCCGCCGCCAGCAGGCCGGCAACCAGCAGCAATCCGAGCAGCTGCACCTTCATGGCGCCACCTCCGGAATGCACTGCAGCGGCGCCGGTTTGGGGCGTGCACCGGTGGCCACCACCTTGGGCAGGTCCGGCACCTTCACCCGGCACTGGGCGCGGCTGGTGGTGATGTACAACACGCTGCCGGCGGCCACGTCTTCCAGGTACAGCAGACCGTCATAGCCCACCAGCGCCTGGCGCCCGTCCGGCAGCTGCACCTCGCTGCCGACCTCCAGCGGTTGCCCGTCCATGCCGTGCAGGGTCAGGCTCAGCGAAGGCCGCGAGCGCAGTGCGAAGGTCACCCGCGTGCCCGCGCGCTGGCGTGGGGTCACCCAGTCTTCGATGCGGTCGGCGCGCATGTCCTCGGGCAGGTCCAGGGTATCGATGGAGACGCGGTTGCGCTGCCAGGACAGCAGCGGGCTGACCAGCAGCAGGCCGCGATCATCAGTCACGCCGATCAGCCGGTTTTCCAGCCGCACCGGCACGCCGCCGACGCCATTGGTGCTGATCACCGCGAATGCGTCGGAGACCTCGCGGGTGGCGAAGGCATGCCCACCCATCCACACCAGGCTGCCACTGGCGCTGGCGTAGGCATAGTTCAGGCCGCCCTGGCGCGAGGCGCCGAATGAGTAGCGACCGACGTCATTGAGGATGCCGACTTCGGCCAGGCCACCATTGCCATCTTCGCCATGGCGCACCTGCGCGCGCCAACCGACGCCGCCGGCGCTGCCGTCGCCGGGCACCGGCTGGGTGACGTCGGCCACCCAGCTCTGGCTGTCGCCATTGCGCTGGCTGGACAGGCTGGCCTGGCGGTTGTTGCCCAGGCTGGCGGTAACCGACAGGTAGATGCTGCGGTCATCGCCCTTGTCCAGGTTCTGGTTCACCGACAGGTACGCCGACCAGCGCTGGCTCCAGGTGCGCGACCAGAACAGGCTGGCGTAGCGGTTGTCCTCGCCGTCGGGGTAGCGCAGGCGCAGGTAGCTGGCGCTGAGCGTGCCCAGCCGCAGCAGATCGGCGCCGACCGTGGCCTGTTCGCTGATGCTCGGCGGCAGGTTGCCCTGCAGTGCGCCCAGATCGCGGTAGTCTCCATGGCTGCGCACGGTGCGCAGATTGACGTTGAGTCGGCGGTTGTTCCAGCTGTAGCCCAGTGCCCATTGCCCGCCCTGCAGGCCGTGATAGTCACTGTGCGCATAGGCGGCGTTGAACACGCCCGCGCCGCCGAGCAGCCACCAGCCGCCGATGCCGGCCTGGGCCAGGCCCCCACCGCCTTCGGCATGGGCTTCACCGGTAAAGTTATCGCTGACGCCGCCGCGCCAGCTGGCACTGGCCACGGTGCGATCGTCGTAGGCGAAGGAACGCTGGCCGAAATCCTCACGCAGGCGGCCAACGCCGGCCGACCAGTCCGACAGGCCCTTGGCCAGCAGCTGCTGGGTGCCATAGAAACTGAAATCCAGCGTCTGCATGCGGCCGAACGCATCGGTCACCACCACCTGCGCACTGCCGGTGCCGCTGATGCCGGGCTGCGCGGCCAGCTGGAATGGACCGACCGGCACCTGCCCGCTGTACTGGCGCAGGCCGTCGACGTACAGCTCGACCGTGGACGGCACCACCGCCTGGCCGAGGAAGCTGGGGGTGGGCGTGAGCACGCGGTAGGGCTGCAGGCCGTAGTTGCGGCCGATCTGCAGGCCGCCCATGCGCACGGGGCGGGTCCAGTCGACGAAACCGCTGTAGAAGTCGCCGACGTCCAGGGTCATCGCCCTGTCGGGGAAGTCCAAGCTCCAGCGGGTGTCCAGGCGCACGCTCTCACCACGCCAGCGGCGGTCACCGGATTGCTGGTAGCGGCGGCTGATCGCGGTGTTTTCGAAGGTGCCGTTGCCGATCCCGAACAGACGCAGCTCCGAGCTGAGGCTGAGGTTGCCGAGCGTGTCGACCCGGCTGCCATAGACGTCGTAGTTCAGCAGCAGGCCGGGCGAGGCGCTGCCGGCCGGTGCGCGGGTCTGCGGCTGGCTGAGCACGGTGGTCGGCAGGGTCAGCTGGTCCAGTGGCACGTCCAGGGCCAGGGTCTGCATATGCGCGTCGTAGCGCACCACGGCCCCGCTGATCTGGTCCAGATAGACCGGCGCATCGCCGCGGGCGCTGAAGCCGAGCTGGCGCAGCACTTCCGGACTGGCCTGCAGCCGGCCACGGTTTTCGGTGAACGGCAGCAGGCCGCGCGGCGTGCTGTTGAGCGAGACGTCCAGGTAAAGCGTCTGGCTGGCGGTCAGGGGCGTGGGGGCAGGCAGGATCGCATCGGCCGATACCCCGGAGACATCCGCAACCCCGGCAGCAGCCATGCCGGACACATCGGCGGCCTCGGTCACCGCAGGAGCCAGAGCAGCCAACAGCGCGCCCATCAACGCCTCAGCGAGCCGGTGGTGGCGACAGCGGCGTCTGTTCCGACTCGCCATTGAGCTTGGCCGTGATCTGGTCGTTGTCGCGGTCGATGGCCGTGCGCTCGATCGGCCAGCGCATCACCTGCCCGGGCAGTACATACCCCAGCAGGCCGGGGTGCACGATGCGCGGACGCTGGACGCTGCCCAGCGCGAGGTCGGCGATCTGTGCATAGCTGTTGCCGGTGTTGGCCACCTCCACGCCGTTGCGTCCGTCTTCCAGCTTCACCAGATGCGCCCGGAGTTGAGCGGCCAGCTTGCCGCCCGAGGGTTGCACGAACACCGGAATCGAATAGCGCAGCACGAACTGCATGCCGTTGGCACGGGTCGCCAGGTCAGGCACTTCGTCGACGATCAGCCGGTAGTACTGCTGTGCCGCAGGCGGTTCGTGGTTCGGGCGCATCACCCGTACCAGCTGCTGCTGGCCAGCGCCCAGTTCCTGCATCGGAGGGGTGGCCAGCAGTTCATCAGTGGGCAGCAGTTGTTCCTGGCCATCCTGCTGTACCCAGCGGAAGACCCGCACCTGCAGCCTGACCGGCGAGGTGCCACTGTTGGTCAGCCACAGTTCGCCGGCGCGCTGGCGGGCCTCAAGCTGAAGGCTGGTGGGGGCGACCTGCAGACTGGTAGCACCGGCAGGGGCGGCGGCCAGCAGGTAAAGGGCGAGCAGCGCCACGCCGGTGGCGCGCCACGGGCGGGGTCCGGCCATGCGGGCGTGCTCCATCAATAGGTGATCGTGGCGGTGACCGTATCCAGGTAGTTACCGGTGGCCGGGTTGTTGGTGCTCAGGTTCAGGATCTGGCCGTAGACGATGTAGGGCACGGCCAGGCCGGTGCCGATGCCGGCCTGGGTGTTGGTGCCCGAGGTGGCACCCCAGACCAGGGTATGGGCGGCGTCCTGGTACAGCTGGTAGCCGACGAAGTTGTTGGCGGTCACCGCGGCATTGGTGTTCTTCATCCGGCGGGTTGTGACGTCGTTGGCGGTGCTGGCATTGGCGCCCGCGTTCAGCGAAATCGTGTAGGGGGTCAAGGCCGAGCACTGGGCGGTCACCGTACCCTGGCCCAGAGTGGGGGTCGCCGTGGTCGAGGCCGCCGTGCCGAAATCAACGTTGGTGGCGGCCGCGGCCGTGATCGTGCAGGCCTTGGTGACCACCAGGGTGACGTTGAAGGTCGTGGTATCGGCCGCCAGTGCGGGGCCGGCCAGCAACAGTCCGGTCAGGGCCCAGGCGAGCGGTGAGCGGAGCGTGGATCGCATGGACAACCTCCCTGACCCGAAGGTCTGTTGAACAAGGCGAAGGCGGCGCGTTCAGGGCCGCTTTGACGACGGTCGCGGCCAGCTTGTGCGGGTAAGTGTCTGTAATCCGTGATAAATAGGCGTGCGAAAGGGGGGAGGTCGTCACGCTTTCACTTTCCTTGCCGGAACCGTGCATGCCCCGGATCGCCAGTTGGGTGGCGTTCGTTCAGATTGCAGCCGGATCAGCGATAATGGGCGCCATGAGCGTGAATCTGAAAACCCCGCAGGAAATCGAGATGATGCGCATCGCCGGCCGCCTGGCCAGTGAAGTGCTCGACATCGTCACCCCCCACGTCAAGCCCGGTGTCACCACCGAGGAGCTGGACCGCATCTGCCACGACCACATCGTGAACGTGCAGGGCGCGATTCCGGCCAACGTCGGCTACCGCGGCTTCCCGAAGACCGTGTGCACCTCGGTCAACAACGTCATCTGCCACGGCATTCCCAGCGAAGGGAAGGTGCTCAAGGATGGCGACATCATCAATATCGACGTTACCGTCATCAAGGACGGCTGGCACGGCGACACCAGCCGCATGTACTTCGTCGGCACGCCGTCGGTGATGGCCCGCCGCCTGGTGGAAACCACGTACGAAGCGATGTGGCGCGGCATCCGTGCGGTGCGTCCGGGCGCAACCCTGGGCGACATCGGCCATGCCATCCAGAGCTACGCCGAAGGCGAGCGATTCAGCGTGGTGCGCGAGTACTGCGGCCACGGCATCGGCAAGGTCTACCACGACGAGCCGCAGGTGGTGCATTACGGCCGCCCGGGCCAGGGCCTGGTGCTGCAGCCGGGCATGACCTTCACCATCGAGCCGATGATCAACGAGGGCACCCGTTACAACAAGGTGCTGCCGGATGGCTGGACCGTGGTGACCAAGGACCGCAAGCTGTCGGCGCAGTGGGAGCACATGATCGCGGTCACCGAGACCGGCGTCGACGTGCTGACGCTGTCGCCGGGCGAGTCGCAGGTCTCCTGAGGATGCTGCCGGCGAGTTCGCTGCTGGACACGCCGGCCGCGTCGCTCAACGACCCGGACTGGGCTGCTGCTGCGCGCCAGGCGCTGCAGCAGGCCGACGCGCGCCTGTACCGCCGCTTCGACCAGGGCGACAACATCGAGCGCCTGCTGGCGCTGCGCGCGCGTGCCGCCGATCATCTGATCCGCCTGGCCTGGCAGCGCTGCCTGCCGGTCGACAGCGGCCTGTCGCTGTTCGCAGTGGGGGGGTATGGGCGCGGCGAACTGTTCCCGCGCTCGGACATCGACCTGCTGGTGTTCGGCGACCCGCCGGCACAGTTGGCGCACGAATCCGCCCTGGCACGCCTGTTCGCGCTGCTGTGGGATTGCGGGCTGGCGGTCAGCCATGCGGTGCGCAGTGCCGCGCAGTGCCGCGAGGCTGCTGCCGACCAGACCGTGTTGACCGCGCTGATCGAGGCGCGTCCGATCCTGGCCGAGGACACTGCCCGCCGTGCGCTGCGCGAGGCCATCGACGACCGTGAGCTGTGGCCAGCACGTGCCTTCTTCCTGGCCAAGCTGGAAGAGCTGCGCAACCGCCACCAGCGTTTCGGCGACACCGCCGACAACCTGGAACCGGATCTCAAGGATGGCCCCGGCGGCCTGCGCGATCTCAACACGCTGGGCTGGATGGCGCTGCGCGCCTTTGGCGTGCGCGACCTGGAAGCGCTGGTCGGCCTGGGCCACCTGGGTGCCGACGAAGCGGCCGCGCTGAAGCGCGAGCGTGCGGTGCTGGCGCGTCTGCGCTTCGGGCTGCACCTGGTGGCGCGGCGCCCGGAAGAACGGTTGCGCTTCGATTACCAGAAGACCCTGGCCGCGCGTCTGGGCTTCGAAGACGATGCCGAGAATCTCGGTGTCGAAAAGATGATGCAGGGCTTCTACCGCGCCGCGCTGGTGGTGCGCCGGATCAGTGACCGCCTGCTGCAGCGCTTCGAGGAACAGTTCGATGGCGAGGCGCAGCCGGAACCGCTGACCGTGGGTTTTTCCCTGCGACGCGGCTACCTGGCAGCCAATGATGCCGATTGGCCGTGTGGCGATATCGGCCAGGTGTTCGCGCTGTTCTCCAGCTGGGCCAACAACCCGCAGGTGCGCGGCCTGCATTCGCTGACCGCGCGCGCGCTGGCCGAATCGCTGCCGCTGCTGCCGGCCTACGACCAGGCCGACTCCGATGCGCGCGAGCAGTTCCTGGCCCTGCTGCGTGGCCAGCGCCCGGTCGATACGCTTTCGCGCATGGCGCGGCTGGGTGTGCTCGGCCAGTGGATTCCGGCATTCGCCCAGGTCAGCGGGCGCATGCAGTTCGACCTGTTCCATGTCTATACGGTGGATCAGCACACGCTGATGGTCCTGCGCAACATCGGCCAGTTCGCCAGCAGCCGTGCCGATGAGCGCTTCTCGATCGCGCATGAGGTGTGGCCGCGCCTGCGCAAGCCGGAGTTGCTGCTGCTGGCCGGCCTGTTCCATGACATTGCCAAGGGGCGCGGTGGCGACCACTCCGAACTGGGCGCGGTCGATGCGCGCGCGTTCTGCCAGGCGCATGCCCTGAGCATCTCCGACACCGAACTGGTGGCCTGGCTGGTCGAACAGCATCTGCGCATGTCGGTGACCGCGCAGAAGCAGGACATCGCCGATCCGGTGGTGATCCATCGCTTTGCGACCCTGGTCGGCAGCCGCGACCGCCTCGACTATCTGTACCTGCTGACCTGTGCCGATATCGCCGGCACCAGCCCGAAGCTGTGGAATGCGTGGAAGGACCGCCTGCTGGCCGACCTGTACTTCGCGACCCGGCGCGCGCTGCGTGAAGGCCTTGAGCACCCGGTGCCTGCCGCCGAGCGCGTGGCCGAGGCGCGTGACAGCGTGCGTGCGCTGGTGCGCGAGCAGGGCTACGACGATGCCACCATCGACCGCCAGTTCGCCGTGATGCCCGACGAAGGCTTCATCCGCCTGCGCCCGGAGCAGCTGGCCTGGCAGGCCGCCGCGCTGGTACCGGTGAAACAGGGCCAGGCGCTGGTGAAGGTGCGCCGCATCAGCGTCGACGACCCGGCACTGGAAGTGTTCGTGCATTCGCCGGACCGCGACGGCCTGTTCGCCGCCATCGTGATGACCCTGGACCGCAAGGGCTACGGCATCCATCGCGCGCGCGTGCTGGATGGTCCGGCCGACACCATTTTCGATACCTTCGAAGTGAACCCGGCCGACAGCTTCGCCGATGGCAGCAGCGCCAATCTGGAGGCCGCGCTGCGCGAAGCACTCAGTGGTGACCTGTCGCGCCTGCGCCCGTCGCGTCGGGTGGTGCCACGTCAGCTGCGCCATTTCCGCTTTGCCCCGCGCATCGAGTTCCGCGATGAACCGGGCGCAACCCGTTTTGCCCTGGTCGCACCCGACCGCCCCGGCCTGCTGGCCGACGTGGCGTTCGTGCTGCGCAACCAGGGCCTGCGCGTGCATGATGCGCGCATTGCCACGTTCGGCGAACGCGCCGAAGACACCTTCGTGATCAGTGACGAACACGACCTCCCCCTGACTGAACCTGCCCGGCAGCAGCTGCATGACGCGATGCTGGCCTGCCTGGACCCTGATCGAAACGCCGGAGACCCCGCCTGATGGCCACCAAGCCTGTTAAGAAGACTGCTGCCACCGCCAAGAGCGCAGCGGCCAAGAAGATTGCCGCCGTGCCGGCCGCGAAGAAGGCTGCCGCGCCGAAGAAAGCCGCAGCGGTGAAGGCGCCGGCGAAGAAGGTGGCGGCACCGAAGAAGGCTCAGGCCAAGAGTGCAGAAGCCGCACGCGCCGAAACCATCGCCCGCAAGTCGCTGCGCAAGCCGGCCACGCCGGGCGTGGAAGAACTGAAGTTCGGCATCGAAAGTGCCTTCGAACGCCGCGCCACGCTGACCCTGCACGAACTGGAAGGCTCGACCAGGCCGCTGGTCAACCGTGTGATCGATGGCCTGGAAAGCGGCGAATTCCGCGTTGCCGAACCGGACGGCCACGGTGGCTGGAAGGTCAACGAATGGCTGAAGAAGGCGGTGTTGCTGTACTTCCGTGTCAACGACATGGCCGTGGTCGATGCGCGCCCGGCGCCGTTCTGGGACAAGGTCGAATCGCGTTTTGCCGGTTATGACGAAGCGAAGTTCCGTCGCGGTGGCGTGCGCGTGGTGCCGGGCGCCATTGCCCGCCGCGGTACGTACTTCGGCAAGGACGTGGTGCTGATGCCGAGCTTCACCAACATCGGCGCCTATGTCGGTGAAGGCACCATGGTCGATACCTGGGCCACCGTGGGTTCCTGCGCGCAGATCGGCCAGCACTGCCACCTGTCCGGCGGTGCCGGTATCGGCGGCGTGCTGGAACCGCTGCAGGCCAGCCCGACCATCATTGAAGACCACTGCTTCATCGGTGCGCGTTCGGAAGTGGTGGAAGGCGTGGTGGTCGGCCACCACAGCGTGATCGGGATGGGCGTGTTCCTCAGCCAGAGCACCCGCATCTACAACCGCGCCACCGGCGAGATCAGCTACGGCTACATTCCGCCGTACAGCGTGGTGGTGTCCGGCTCGCTGCCGAGCAAGGACGGCACCCACTCGCTGTACTGCGCGGTGATCGTCAAGCAGGTCGACGCCAAGACCCGCAGCAAGACCAGCGTCAACGACCTGCTGCGCGGCCTGGCCGACTGAAGGTGACCGCGCCGGAGGATCTGGCGCAGTCCGCGGTCTACCGACATCCGTCCGACACCCTGTTCGGGCGGATGCTGCCGCGCCTGCTGCACGCTCCCCGCTGGACCCGGCTGCGTCGCGCGCTGTCGCGGCGCTGGCCGATGCCGGCACTGGTCAGCGATGTGCGCGACGTGGTCTACGCGAGCTGGTGGGTCGACGTGCGGCATGCACCGCCGCCACCCCCGGGCCATCACTACGTGGTGCATGCCGGGCGCACGCCATACACCATCCTCAGCTACCGCCACGGGTACTTCGGGCCCGCACTGGCCGGGCCGCTGCGCGCGCTGATGCCGTCGCCGCGGCAGAGCAACTGGCGCTGGTACCTGCGCCGTGACGACGATCCGGACGCAACGCCGGTGGTGCTGTTCGATCGCAACGTGATGGACCAGCTGGCCTTCGTCGCCGGCGCGCGCGCGTTCAGTGATGCCATGCAGCCCCATCTTTCCACCCGCTTCGAGCATGTGCTGGATGCCACCGGTCGTGGCCACACGCTGATCGAAGGCGGGCAGGGCAGTGCACCAGACCTTCGCCTGCAGTGGCGGGCGGCTGCCGAATGGGCGGATGCCGCGTGGGCGGCGGCCTTCGGTGGCCAACAGGCCCTGCTGCGCTTCCTGACCTGCCAGGACGCAGCCATCGCCCGCACCTGTGATCGCCGCTGGGCCAGCACCCGCATCGCGCTGCCGGTGGACGTCGACAGCCTCCAGCCGCTGCACCTGGAAGGCGAACTGCATTGCCCGCGCCTGCAGGCGATGGGCGTAGCGCTTGAATCGGGCCTGGCCTTCCGCTTGCCGAGCGTGCCGTTCCGGGTCGTGTCCGAGCGCCTGTTGTGAGATTCTGGACCCCTGTTTTCCAGCATCACAGATGGCCATGAGCACCACTGTCTACGGTTTGAAGAACTGCGATACCTGCAAGAAGGCGACTAAGTGGCTGGACCGCTTCGGCGTGCCGTACACCTTCGTCGACTACCGCGAGAACAAACCCAGCCCGGAAATGCTGTTGGAATGGGCCGCGCAGCTGGGCGGGCTGGCGGCGATGGTCAACAAGTCCTCCACCACCTGGCGGCAGCTGCCGGACAACCGCAAGGCCGCCGATTCCGACGCCGAGTGGAAGCTGCTGCTGCGCGAGTACCCGCAGCTGATCAAGCGCCCGCTGGTGGTCACCGCCGATGGCAAGGCCAGCCAGGGTTTCAGTGACAACGGCTTCAAGGCCCGCTTTGGCGTGGGCGACGCATGAGTGCCGTCCTCGACCTGGCCTGCGAGCTGATCGCACGGCCTTCGGTGACGCCGGATGACGCTGGCTGCCAGGCGCTGCTGGCGGCGCGGCTGAAGCAGGCTGGATTCCACTGTGACCACCTGCGTCTGGGCGACGTCGACAATCTGTGGGCGACCCATGGCCAGGGCGCACCGGTGCTGGTCCTGCTGGGCCACACTGACGTGGTGCCAACCGGCCCGCGCGAAGCCTGGACCAGCGACCCGTTCACCCCACAGATCCGTGATGGCGTGCTGTACGGGCGCGGTGCTGCCGACATGAAAGGCAGCGTGGCTGCGTTCGTGGTCGCCGCCGAGCAGTTCGTCGCCGCGCATCCCGATCATCCCGGCACGCTGGCGGTACTGCTGACCAGCGACGAGGAGGGCGATGCCATCGATGGCGTGCGCCACGTTGCACGCCTGTTCGCCGCACGGGGGCAGCGCATCGACTGGTGCATCACCGGTGAGCCGTCATCGACCGCGACGCTGGGCGACCTGCTGCGCGTGGGCCGCCGCGGCAGCCTGTCCGCCAAGCTGCGCGTGCAGGGCGTGCAGGGGCATGTGGCGTACCCGGAGAAAGCGCGCAATCCGATTCACCAGGCGGCGCCGGCACTGGCCGAACTGAGTGCGCGACGCTGGGACGACGGCTACGAGAGCTTCCCGCCGACCAGCCTGCAGATTTCCAACATCCACGCCGGCACCGGTGCCAACAACGTGATTCCCGGCGAGCTCGAAGTGGATTTCAACCTCCGCTACACCCCGCATTGGGACGCGCCGAAGCTGGAAGCAGAGATCGCCGCACTGCTGGACCGGCATGGCCTGCAGTACACGCTGAAGTGGCACCGCAGCGGTGAGCCGTTCTACACCCCGGAAGGCACGCTGCGCGCCGCGGCACGCGCAGTGCTGGCCGAGCACATCGGCCGCGCGCCGGAAGAAAGTACCGGCGGCGGTACCTCCGATGCGCGCTTCATCGCGCCCTTGGGTGCGCAGTGCATCGAAGTAGGACCGGTCAACGCCAGCATCCACCAGGTGGACGAGAACGTGCGCGTGGACGAACTGGAAGCACTGCCCGGGCTGTACCAGCGGCTGGTGGAACGGCTGCTGGTGTAAGGACGGTGGGGTGGGAATGGTGGGTGCCGACCGTTGGTCGGCACGCCCCCCGCCGGGGCTGCATCCCTGTAGAGCCGAGCCATGCTCGGCTGGTGTCCACCGGCAGAAGCAGGCGAGCACGGCCCGGCTCTACTATTCCGAAAAAAGGAAGAACGGCGGCTCTACCGCTTTTTTCCAGTAGCTGGGCGCCGCCATGTAGAAGCGCTGTGCTTCGGCCTTCGCGAACCAGCGTGCCGCCGCCTCGGTGTCCTTCTCCACGCCCGGCGCACTCCGGCCCAGCAGCAGCCCGGCAAAGTACTGGCCGAACACATTGCCCTGTTCCCCGGCACGCCGGTACAGCTGCAACGCACGTGCCGGATCGCTCGGCACGCCCACGCCGCGTTCCAGCAGTGCGCCCAGATCCACCTGCGCCTCGGCATCGCCACGCGCCGCGCGACGCTGCAGGTGGGCGACCAGCGGGTGCACGGTGCCGGCCTGCGCGGCCACTGCATCCGGCAGTCGCGAGGAACGGCTTGGATAGCGGTGATAGATCATCGCGCGCAGGTCCCAGCGCAGTGCCTGCTGTGCGTCGCCCTGCTGGCGATAGGCAGCAGCCAAGTCGTGGAACGCGTAGGGATTGCCGTGGTTGGCCGCGGCCAGGTAGGCGCGCTCGCCGCGTCGCCACGAAGCGCGCAGCACCGGTGCAGGATCGATGCGGGGGCTGTCGGCATGCCGCAGCGTGCCGGAGGTCCAGATCCGGCCCAGTGCTTCTTCCGCCTTGGTGTTGTGGAAGGTCCAGGGCGTGACCGCAGCGGCACGCTCGTAGTAGGCGACCGCGCGCGGGTCGTTGAAGCGCTCGAAGGTCTCTGCGGTATCCCAGGCGCCGTCAAAGCTGCCGTCGCTGCCGCGTTGTTCCAGGGCCTGCAGCTGGGCCGCTGGCAGGCGCGAAGGCGGGGGCAGGGTCTGGCAGGCGCTCAGGCCCAGGCCGAGCAGGACGGCCAGTAGGGCGGTGCATCCAGTGCGGTGTTGCATTTCCATTACACATTGCTGGGCGCGCCATTATGCGCTTCACGCGTGGTTGCCAACGCAACTGTTGCGCCGCGCCGGAAACCGGGGTACGGTCGATCCCATGTCGATCCGCCTGGCCACCGCCGTCAATAACAACAACCGCAATAATCTGCGCGCGAATAATCGTGCGCGGCCGATGCGGGACTGCGCCCTGGGTAGATAGACAGCAACACACGCCCGGACACCAGAAAACCCGCATCGGCCGATGCGGGTTTTTTTGTGCCCGGGTGCAGCCTTCCCGGGCCTGGATGGCCGGTCGAACACCTTCCCCTCGTGAAATCCCCCAACAGGAGCTCCGCCATGTGTTCGATCTTCGGAATCTTCGGCCTGCAGGCCGGTGATGATCTTCCCGCCCTGCGCCGCCACGCGCTGGAACTGTCGCAGCGCCAGCGCCACCGGGGCCCGGACTGGAGCGGCGTGTACCTGGACGAAGGCGCATTGCTGGTCCACGAGCGGCTGGCCATCGTCGATCCGGCCGGCGGCTCGCAACCGCTGCTGTCTGCCGACGGCCAGCTGGCGCTGGCGGTGAACGGCGAAATCTACAACCACCAGCAACTGAAGGCCGCGCTGACCACCGCCTACGACTTCCAGACCGGCTCGGACTGCGAAGTGATCAACGCGCTGTACCGCCAGGGCGGATCGCCGGCGCGGTGGCTGGAGCAGCTCAACGGCATCTTCGCCTTCGCGCTGTGGGACCGTGACCGCGGCCGCGTGCTGGTGGCACGCGACCCGGTCGGCGTGGTGCCGCTGTACTGGGGCCACGATGCGCAGGGGCGCCTGCGCGTGGCTTCGGAGATGAAGGCGCTGGTCGATTCCTGCGCCGATGTCGCGCAGTTCCCGCCGGGCCACTATTTCGACAGCGCCAGCGGTGAACTGGTGCGCTACTACCAGCAGCCGTGGCGTGAGTATGCGCATGTGCAGGGCCGCCAGGCCGACCTCGCCGAACTGCGGCAGGCCTTCGAGCACGCCGTGGAGCGCCAGCTGATGAGCGACGTGCCGTATGGCGTACTGCTGTCCGGTGGCCTGGATTCATCGCTGGTGGCCGCCGTGGCCGCACGCTACGCGCGCCGTCGCATCGAGGACGGCGGGCAGACCGAAGCGTGGTGGCCGCGCCTGCACTCGTTCGCGATCGGGCTGAAGGGATCGCCCGATCTGGCCGCTGCCGCGGTTGCTGCCGAAGCGCTGGGTACTGTGCACCACGGGTTCGAATACACCTTCGAAGAAGGCCTGGACGTGCTGCCGGAAGTGATCCGCCACATCGAAACCTACGACGTCACCACCATCCGCGCGTCGACGCCGATGTTCCTGCTGGCGCGGCGGATCAAGGCGATGGGCGTGAAGATGGTGCTGTCCGGCGAAGGCAGCGACGAGATCTTCGGTGGTTACCTGTACTTCCACAAGGCGCCGGATGCGCGCGAATTCCACGACGAGCTGGTGCGCAAGCTCGACGCCCTGCACAACTACGATTGCCTGCGTGCCAACAAGTCGATGATGGCCTGGGGCGTGGAGCCGCGCGTGCCGTTCCTGGACCGTGAATTCCTCGACGTGGCGATGCGCTTCGATGCCGCGCACAAGATGGTCGGTGCCGGGTTCGGTGGCCGTCGCATCGAGAAGGCGGTGCTGCGCGAGGCGTTCGATGGCTACCTGCCGGACAGCATCCTGTGGCGGCAGAAGGAGCAGTTCAGCGATGGCGTCGGCTACGGCTGGATCGACGGGCTGAAGGCGCATGCCGAAGCGCAGGTGAGCGATCGTGTGCTGGCGGCCGCCGACAAGCGCTTCCCGCACAACCCGCCGCAGACCAAGGAGGCGTATTACTACCGCCACCTGTTCGAGCAGTTCTTCCCGAGCCGCGCGGCGGCCGAGACCGTGCCGGGCGGCAAATCGATTGCCTGTTCCTCGCCGGCGGCGATTGCCTGGGATGCCAGCTTCGCCGCGGCGGCCGACCCTTCCGGACGCGCGATCGCCGGCGTGCACGAACAAGCCCTGGCGTAATGCTTCCGCCGGGCATGGCCCGGCGCTACCGAGCGATGGTAGCGCCGGGCCACGCCCGGCGAGCACAAGGAGGACTTAATCCCCTCCGTCCCTTTTTGCGACGTATCATCGGCGCCCTGCACATTGGGGAATGTTCATGGACGTACCGCGCGGCAGCCAACGGCCGCCGATGAAGTGGGGATGGCGCTATCTGGCATGGGCCGCGCTGCCCTTGCTGGCCGGTGTACTGCTGGCACGCTTCGCTGGCCCTGCTGCACCCGCTGCGGTTGCCCGCGCTGCGGCTGTGGCCGAGGGCGGCTGGGCGCAGCATCTGGCCTCGCCGTTGGGCCTGTTCCTGCTGCAGTTGCTGGTGCTGTTGCTGGTGGCCAAGGGGGCGGGCGCACTGCTGAAGCGGCTGGGCCAGCCGGCGGTGATCGGCGAGATGGCGGCCGGCCTGATGATGGGTCCACTGGTGCTGGGCAGCGTGCTGCCGCAGCTGCATGGGGCGCTGTTCCCGGCCAGTTCGCTGGGGCCGCTGGGCATGCTCAGCCAGCTGGGCGTGCTGATGTTCCTGCTGGTGGCCGGTGCCGAGCTGGATCTGGCTGCGCTGCGCGGGCGACGGCGTCTTGCGTTCACGGTCAGCCATGCCGGCATCGCGGTGCCGTTCCTGCTCGGCATCGCGCTGGCGATCTGGCTGTACCCGCAGCACGGCCCCGAAGGTGTGGGCTTCACCGCGTTCGCGCTGTTCGTCGGCATCTCGATGAGCATCACCGCGTTCCCGGTGCTGCTGCGCATCCTCGCCGACCGTGGCATCACCCAGTCATCGCTGGGCCAGACCGCCATCGCCTGCGCCGCCTTGGGCGACGCCACCGCGTGGTGCCTGCTGGCGCTGATCGTTGCCGCGGCCCAGGCCAGCGGCTGGCTGCCGGCCAGCCTCAACCTGCTGTGCGTGGTTGCGTTCGTGGCGCTGATGCTGGGGCTGGTGAAGCCCTGGTTCGCCCGCCAGCAGGTCGCGCCGGGCCGCGAGGGGCGCTGGCTGCTGGGCATCCTGCTGCTGTCGCTGGCCAGTGCGCTGGTCACCGAGATGCTCGGCATCCATGCGCTGTTCGGTGCCTTTGCTGCGGGCGTGGCGGTGTCGTCCAACGTGCAGCTGCGCGAGCTGCTGATGGCCCGCGTCGAACCGTTCGCGGTGACGCTGCTGCTGCCGCTGTTCTTCGCCATGACCGGTCTGCGCATGCGCGCCGACGCATTGCAGGCCAGCGATATCGTGCTGTGCGCGGTGGTGATTGTGGTGGCCACGGCCGGCAAGCTGCTGGGTACCTTCAGTGCTGCGCGCAGTGCCGGCATGCCCACGCGTGAGGCATGGCGGTTGGGCGCGCTGATGAATACCCGCGGCCTGATGGAGCTGATCGTGCTCAACCTGGGCTACGAGCTGGGCCTGCTCGGCGACCGCCTGTTCGCGGTGCTGGTGATCATGGCGCTGGTGACCACGGCAATGACCGGGCCGCTGCTGAACCTGATCGAGCGGCGCAGGGGCTGAGCGCTGGACGGTAGTGCCGGCCGCTGGCCGGCATCCATGCGGGTGTGTCCAGGATCATGAGGTTGCCGGCCAGCGGCCGGCACTACCGTGTTGGGACCAGCGTCATGGTGTGCTGCGCCTTGCCGGGCAGGAACGGGGTTGGGCGGCCATGCACCCAGTCCTCGTGGCCGGCACCCCAGTAAGGTGACAGCGGATGGCCGCTCTGGCCGCCAGGCATGTGCACGATGCCGTCGGCCTCGTGGCCGGGCGAGACCACCATGCGCTCGGAGGCGCCGAAGCTCGGCGTCTGCACGCGTGGCATGTCACGATCGCCGGGAAGGCGGTCGGCCGGCATGCACAGCCAGCGTTTGGCGATGTCCGGCAGCGCCTGTGCAATGGGGTGGCAGATCGCCGCAGTGTTGCGTTCGCCCCACGTACGCTTGGCCAGCGGGCCCTGCTTGGCCAGCTCGCTCTCGGTGCGGCGTGCGGCATCAAGCAGCAGCGTGTCCCAGCTGTCGTAGGCCGGCGGCAGCAGATTGGCCGGACGCTGCTGCAGCATCGGCCAGGCCACGCCTTCCAGCTGCGCCAGGCGTGGGTCCAAGTAGTCATCGCCCAGTTGCGCGTTGGCCGGTGCCAGCAGTGCATCGGACAACGTCTCCATCACCTGCGTACGGAACTCGCGCACCACCCGGTAGCTGACCGAACTGGCCGAGGCACGGCCGCCCCATTGATGGCTGGCTTCCTTCAAACGCTTCAGTGCAGGGTCGTCACTGCGTTCGATGACGTCGTGCAGCAGGGCCCACCAGCGCTGCAGGAACACGGCGCGGTCGTCGAGCTGGATCGCCAGCAGGTCGTGTTCGTCGAAGCGCTGCTGGATCGCCAGCAGGTCGCGGATCTGCCGTGCGCGGGCGCCAAGGTCATAACCACCGTTGCCGACATGGGCCAATGCCTCGCCGTCGAGGACGCGGCCGTTGGCGGTCCACAGGCGATGGTTGGGTGGGTCGATCAGTGCCGGCGAGGCGTCGCTGCGGATCGGCCAGGGGGCGCAGTCCTGGTTGTTGGCGACCGTGAAGCCGGCCGGTGCGCAGCCCGGACCGCGATCCGGGCGGGCGCCGATCAGGCGCCAGGCGATGCGTCCGCTGCGGTCGCCGACCACCAGGTTCTGCGCGGGAATGCCAGCGCGGTCGGCGAACTGCAGGGCCGCGTCCAGATCGCCAGCGCGGGCCAGGTCACCGAAGTCCAGGCGCACCGCGCCGGGCAGGTGGGCGACCCAGCGCAGCGCATCGCCGCGGCCATCTGCATGGGTGTGCAGGATCGGGCCCCAGGCGGTTTCGCGCACCGGGAACACCACGTCGGCCTGGCCGGCTACGGCGATGCGTTCTTCATGTACGGTCGCGGCGACGTTGGCCGGTTCAGTCCGGTAGTCCGCCGTGTCGATGTAGCTGTTGGTGAAGCCCCAGGCCACGTGCCCGTTGCTGCCCACGATCACCGCGGGCAGGCCGGGCAGCGAGAAGCCGGTGACGTCGACCTGGCCGCCCGCGGCCTGCGGGTCCGGGTAGCGCAGGCGCACGCGGAACCACAGGCCCGGTGCGCGCAGGCCCAGGTGCATGTCGTCGGCGACGATGGCGCGGCCATCGGCGGTAAGCGCCCCGGCCACCGCGAAGTTGTTGCTGCCGACAGCGTCCGCCTCTTCCTGCGCGGTGCCGGATTTTCCCTTCAATGTGCGCAGGTCGAGCTGGCTGGCATCGGGGAGCGTGGCGTTGCCGGTCGGTTCGCCGAACAGCGGTGCATCCCATTCGGTGCCGTCGTGGGCGATGAGCGCGTACAGCGCGGGCGGCACCACTGCGCGGATGCGGCTCAGTGCAAGCTCGGTCTGGTTGCCGGGGTCCTGCAGGTCGGCGTACATGGCCAGCCCGGTCAGCACGCTGTCGCTGGCCTGCCACGGTTGCGGTGACTGCCGCAGCAGCAGGTAGGCCCATGGCCGCACGGAGAGATCGGCCAGGCCCTCATTGACCCCACCGACATAGGCGCTCATGGCTTCGATGTTGTCGCCCAGCGCAGCCTGCATGTTCGCCTCGGTGCGTGCGCGCAGCCGATGTACGCGCATGCGCTTGTCGGCATCGATCGCCTTCGGCCCGAACAGCGCCGACAGTTCGCCGGCGGCGCTACGGCGCATCAGGTCCATTTCGAAATAACGTTCCTGCGCATGCACGCGACCCAATGCGCGCATGGCGTCGGCCTGGCTGGCGGCGGTGATGGTGACCACGCCCAGCGCATCACGTTCGATGGTGACTGGCTTGGCCAGCCCCGGCAGCGCATGCTCGCCGTCCAGGTCGGCCAGGCTGCCACGCAGCAGCAGCCACAGGACCAGTGCGGTGACCAGCACGATGGCGATCAACACGCCCAGCACCCAACGCCATGTATGTCGCATCGCACGTCCTTTCCGAACTCGTGGGTCGATTGTAGCCGCAGGCGCAACTGCGACTGATTCCGATTAGATCACCGTATTCTGAAATGCGGCACCCTATGCCACATCGATTCACAGGAGCCCCCCATGAAAGGCAACCCGGACGTCATCGCCTGCCTGAAGGAACTGCTGCGCGGCGAGCTCGCTGCCCGCGACCAGTACTTCATCCATTCCCGCCGCTACGAGGACCAGGGCCTGTTCGCGCTGTACGAACGCCTGAACCACGAGATGGAAGAGGAAACCCAGCACGCCGATGCGCTGCTGCGCCGGATCCTGTTCCTGGGCGGCGACCCGGACATGCGCCCGCATGCCACCGAGCCCGGCAGGACAGTGGAGGAGATGCTGCAGAAGGATCTCGATACTGAATACGCCGTTCGGAACAATCTGGCCGCCGGCATGAAGCTGTGCGAGGAGAAGGGCGACTACGTGAGCCGCGACATCCTGCTGGCGCAGCTGAAGGACACCGAGGAAGACCACGCCTGGTGGCTGGAGCAGCAGCTGGGCCTGATCAAGCGCATCGGCCTGGAGCTGTACCAGCTGAGCAAGATCGACGGCAGCGGCGCCCCGGCGCACTGAGCCGGCACCGCGCTTCGGTAGAGCCGACCGCTGGTCGGCTGCTTTCCGGTAGAGCAGCCGACTAGCAGTCGGCTCTACCAGGAGCAAAAGAGCAGCCGACTGACAGTCGGCTCTACCAGAAGCACAGCGTTCTGTCGCCCGCCAGCACCGGAGCATCGCCAGCCAGCCTTCGCCCGCCAGCTGCTCCACCGCCCGCCAGCCGACAACGAAAAAGCCGGGGATTGCCCCGGCTTTTTCGTGTCTGATCCCCGGCAAGGCGTGTCAACCAAGGTTGACACGCACCAGGGGCCGGGCCCCAGCCCTCATTCCACCGACAACCCTTCCACCTTCTGCCAGCCGCGCGGCAGCAGGTGGCCGCGGGTGGCGCGGGCGCCGAGGTAGGCGTCGAGCTCGTTGAACTTCAGCCCCATCGTGCGCTGGCCACTGCGCACCTGCAGGGTCTGCCCCGGGCTGATCGCCACGATGGCGACCACGCGTTCGGTGGCGAGCTTGGCCTTCGGGATCTCGATGATCTTGTTGCCCTTGCCCTTGTCCAGTTCCGGCAGGTCGTTGGCGGCGATCGCCAGCAGGTTGCCCGAGCTGGTCACCGCCACGATGCGGTCGGTGGCCACGTTGGCGAGCACCGACGGAGTGAGCACCGACGAGCCGGACGACAGGTTCAGCATCGCCTTGCCGGCCTTGTTGCGGCCGATCAGGTTCTCGAAGCGGGTGACGAAGCCATAGCCATGACTGGAGGCCAGCACGAAGCGGGCATCCGGCTCGGCACTGGCCAGGGTCACGAAGCTGGTGCCCGGTGCCGGCGAGAAGCGGCCGGTCAGCGGTTCACCGTTGCCGCGCGCCGAAGGCAGGGTGTGCACCGGCGTCGAGTAGGCGCGGCCCTCGCTGTCGAGGAACGCGACCTGCTGGGTGCTGCGCGCACGCACCGCGCCCTGCAGGGCGTCGCCGTCGCGGTAGGAGAGGGCGGACGCATCGACGTCGTGGCCCTTGGCGGCACGGATCCAGCCCTTCTCCGACAGCACCACGGTCATCGGCTCGCTCGGCACCAGCTCGGTCTCGTCGATGGCCTGCGCGGCCTGGCGCTGCACCAGCGGCGAACGGCGCGCGTCGCCGAACTTCCTGGCGTCGGCGGTCAGTTCGTCGCGGATCAGCTTCTTCAGCTTGGCCTTGCTGTCGAGGATGCCGAGGATCTTCTCGCGCTCCTTGGCCAGCTCGTCCTGCTCGCCACGGATCTTCATCTCTTCCAGGCGGGCCAGCTGCTTCAGCTTGGTTTCCAGGATGTACTCGGCCTGTTCCTCGGACAGGCCGAAGCGCGCGATCAGCGCCGCCTTCGGTTCGTCCTCGGTACGGATGATGTGGATCACCTCGTCCAGGTTGAGGAAGGCGACCAGCAGGCCTTCCAGCAGGTGCAGGCGGCGCTCGACCTTCTGCAGCCGGTGCTGCAGGCGGCGGGTGACGGTGTTGCTGCGGAAGGTCAGCCATTCGCTGAGCAGCATCTTCAGGTTCTTCACCTGCGGACGGCCGTCCAGCCCGATCACGTTGAGGTTGACGCGGTAGCTGCGCTCCAGGTCCGTGGTGGCGAACAGGTGGCCCATCAGCTGCTCGGCGTCGACGCGGTTGGAGCGCGGCACCAGCACCACGCGCACCGGGTTGGCGTGGTCTGACTCATCGCGGATGTCTTCCAGCCACGGCAGCTTCTTGGCGCGCATCTGCGCGGCGATCTGCTCGATCACCTTCGACGGCGACACCTGGAACGGCAGCGCCGTCACCACGATGTTGTTGGCTTCCTTGGTGAAGGTCGCACGCGCACGCACGCTGCCGTTGCCGGTCTCGTAGATGTTCCGCAGATCGTTGGCGGCGGTGATGATCTCGGCGCTGGACGGGTAGTCCGGGCCCTGCACGTGCTCGCACAGGTCGCGCACGGTCGCATCGGGGTTGTCCAGCAGGTGCAGCAGCGCGCTGACGATCTCGTTGAGATTGTGCGGCGGTACGTCGGTGGCCATGCCCACGGCGATGCCGGTGGTGCCGTTCAGCAGCAGGTGCGGCAGCCGCGCTGGCATCCAGGTCGGTTCCTGCAGGGTGCCGTCGAAGTTCGGTGCCCAGTCGGTGGTGCCCTGGCCCAGTTCGCCCAGCAGCACTTCGGCGATCGGGGTCAGCTTGGATTCGGTGTAACGCATCGCCGCGAACGACTTCGGGTCATCGCTGGAGCCGAAGTTGCCCTGGCCCTCGATCAGCGGGTAGCGGTACGAGAACGGCTGCGCCATCAGCACCAGCGCCTCGTAGCACGCGCTGTCGCCGTGCGGGTGGTACTTACCGATGACGTCACCGACGGTGCGCGCGGACTTCTTCGGCTTGGACGCGGCATTCAGGCCCAGCTCGCTCATCGAATAGATGATGCGGCGCTGCACCGGCTTCAGGCCGTCGCCGATGAACGGCAGGGCGCGGTCCAGGACCACGTACATCGAGTAGTCGAGGTAGGCGCGTTCGGCGTACTCGCGCAGCGGCAGTTGTTCGAATCCGTGGAACACGGGGCGGGCAAGTTCGGTCATGCGGCGTTGTTACCTATGTCGGGAGGCGGCGACGGCGGTCGCCGCTCGCAATCCTGTGATTATCCGGATGCGGCGGGGGATGCCAAGCCACGTGCAGGGTCCAGCCCGGTTTCGAGGCCATGCCCGGCCCGCGCCAGATAGCGCCCCGGTGGCAGCCCGAAGTGGCGGCGGAACACGGTGACGAAGGCACTGGCGCTGCTGAAGCCCAGCGCGTGGGCGATGTCAGCCACGCTGCGGCCGTCGGTGAGCTGGCGCAGGGCCTCGGCCAGGCGGGCCTGTTGCCGCCACTGGGCGAAGCTGAGCGTGGTCTCATCGCGGAAGTGGCGGGTCAGGCTGCGCGGCGACAGACCGGCCCAGTGCGCCCATTCGGCCAGGCTGCGCTCGTCGGACGGGTCGGCCAGCAGCTGCGAGGCGATCTTCAACAGGCGCCGGTCGTGCGGCATCGGCAGGTGCATGCGCTGGCGCGGCGCGGTACGGATCTCGTCCAGCAGCACGTCGATGATGTGCTGGCGCTCGGGCGTGGTGTCGTAGCCCAACGGCCATTCGCAGATGCGGTCGGCCAGCGCCTGCGCCAGCTTGGACAGGCCCAGCACGCAGGGATCGGCGGGCAGGGGGGCGCAGGCCGGTGCGGCCAGTGCCATGCCCCAGCCCCGCAGCGGACCGTCCAGGGTCACCGTATGCGGCTCCAGCGGCGGCATCCAGCCGGCCGAGCCCGGCGCCAGCGACCACGTCCCGTGCGAGGTGCGGGTGGTCAGCAGGCCGCGTTCGACGCAGATCAACTGGGCGCGCTGGTGGTGGTGCCAGTCCACTTCCCGGACCAGGCCGAGGGGGCTGTCGAAGCGGAACGCGACCACCGGCGGGCCGTCGTTGCGCTCGAACCAGTCCAGTGCGTCGTCGCGCAGCAGGCGTTTCGGAGGGGGGATTTCTGCCTTGTTCATCATATCCGCTGGCTGAAATGTGTCATCCATTGGCTTAATTGTACTACCGGGCCAGCTGAGCAGACCATTAAGGTGTGCGCCGTCACTGATCCAGTCCACTGCTGCAACACAGCATTCGATGCCAGATCGAATATTTCCATTGAGAAATATTTTTTTTGGAAGAGAATGCTCCCCCATGATCTGTCCTGCAACCACTCCCCCCAGCTTCGGCCTGCTGCTGCGCCAGGTGCGCGACGGCCTGGTCCGGCAACTCGACGCGTCCATGGCTGAAGAAGATCTGGGTATCGGCTTCACCCATTACATCGGGTTGAAGGTGCTTTCCCATATGGCGCCGTGCACCGCCAACGAACTGGCCCAGGCCATCGACCAGGTGCCCAGCGCGGTCACCCGCCTGCTGGACAAGCTCGAGGCACTGGGCTGCGTCCGCCGCGAACCGCATGCACAGGACCGGCGTGCGCTGCAGATCGTGCTGACCGATGAAGGCCGCGCGCTGTGGGCGCGGCTGAAGCTGCGCGGCGACGCGGTGATGGATTACGCGCTGCGTGATCTTTCCGCCGACGAGCGCACGCTGCTGCTGTCCCTCCTTACCCGAATCCGCGATTCCCTGACGACCCCATGAACCCGATCCCGCATTCCACTCTCCGCCGGTCCGGGCGCGCGCTGCTGGTGTCAGCGCTGGCCCTGGCCCTGGCCGCCTGCGCCAGCAGCCGTGGCCTCAACCCGCAGGGCCACGTGCTCGATGTGGACAGCCTGCACAGCGAACGCACCCTGGCCGACACCGACCTGAGCGCCACCGGCTTCCCGGCGCAGGACTGGTGGAAGGCACTGGGCGACGCGCAGCTGGACGCGCTGGTTGCCGAAGGCCTTGCCGGTCATCCGAGCCTGGATGCCGCCGACGCGCGCCTGCGCCAGGCCCAGGCCCAGGTCGGCACTGCGCGTGCCGATGAGCTGCCCAGCCTGTCGGTGTCCGGTGGCTACACCGGCTTGCGCCTGCCCGAGTCGATGGTCGGCAGCGAGATGGGTGGCCGCTATGGCGGCAGCAGCCAGGTCGCCTTCGACTTCAGCTATGGCGTGGACCTGTGGGGCGGCAAGCGTGCCGCCTGGGAAGCCGCCGTGGATGGCGCGCATGCGGCCACCGTCGAGGCCCAGGCTGCACGCCTGAACCTGTCCACCGGCATCACCCAGGCCTATGCCGACCTGGCCTACGCGTGGCAGCTCAACGACGTGGCCGAGGAAGAGCTGGCCCGTTCGCAGAAGTCGCTGCAGCTGACCCGCCAGCGCCGCAGCGCCGGTATCGACAGCGACCTGCAGGTGCGCCAGGCCGAAGCCCGCGTGCCGGCCGCGCAGCAGCAGGTGCAGGCTGCGCAGCAGCGCATCGATGCCGCCCGCACCGCACTGGCGGCACTGGTCGGCAAGGGCCCGGACCGTGGCCTGTCGATCCAGCGCCCGCAGCCGTTGAACCCGATGGCGCTGCAGCTGCCGGGCGTGCTGCCCAGCGAACTGCTTGGCCGTCGCCCCGACATCGTCGCCGCACGCTGGCGCGTGGAAGCGGCCGACAAGCAGATCAAGGTCGCCAGGACCAAGTTCTACCCGAGCTTCAACCTGACCGCGCTGGCCGGCGTGGTCGCCCCGAACGTGGGCGACCTGCTGAAGAGCAGCTCCACCTTCGCCTACATCGGCCCGGCGCTGAGCCTGCCGATCTTCGAAGGCGGCAAGCTGCGTGCCAACCTGGCCAACACCGATGCGCAGTACGACCTGGCGGTGGCCAACTACAACCAGGCTGTGCTCGACGCGCTGCGTGACGTGGCCGACCAGGTCAACGCGGTGCGCTCGCTGGCCCAGCAGGCGCAGTCGCAGCAGCAGGCGGTGGATACCGCACGCTCGGCCTTCGACCTGGCCCAGCAGCGTTACCGCGCCGGCATCGGCAGCTACCTGGACGTGCTGACCGCGCAGTCCACCCTGTTGCAGTCGCAGCAGCAGCTGGCCGGCCTGCAGTCGCAGCAGGTGCAGTCCTCGGTGCGCCTGAGCAAGGCGCTGGGCGGTGGTTTCCAGCCCGCTGACGCCGACCTCGCACCGATCGCCTCCCATTCCAATTCCTCGCATTCCTGAAGACGCCCGCCATGAGCCAGACCCAAGACACCGCGGCACCGGCCGCCCCCAACCGCCGCGGCAACCTGCTGCGCGGCCTGTTCGTGATCGTCGTGCTGCTGCTTGCCGCACTGGCGCTGTGGTACTTCATGTTCGGCCGCTGGTTCGAAGAGACCGACGACGCCTACGTACAGGGCAACCAGGTGCAGATCACCCCGCTGGTGGCCGGTACCGTGGTCGCCATCAACGCCGATGACGGCATGCGCGTGGAGCGCGGCCAGCTGCTGGTGCAGCTGGACCCGTCCGACACCGCGGTGGCACTGCAGCAGGCCGAAGCCAACCTGGCCAAGACCGTGCGCCAGACCCGTGGCCTGTACCGCAGCGTGGAAGGTGCGCAGGCGGACTTGAACGCGCGCCAGGTGACCCTGAAGCGCGTGCGTGATGACTTCGCCCGCCGCAAGGACCTGGCCGCCACCGGCGCCATCTCCAACGAAGAGCTGGCCCACGCCCGCGACGAGCTGGCTGCTGCCGAAGCGGCCGTGGCCGGTTCGCGCGAGACCGTCGAGCGCAACCGCGCACTGGTCGACGACACCGTAATTGCCACCCAGCCGGACGTGCAGGCGGCGGCCGCGCAGCTGCGCCAGGCCTTCCTCAACAACGCCCGGGCCGGCATCGTCGCGCCGGTCACCGGCTACGTCGCCCGTCGTTCGGTGCAGGTCGGCCAGCGCGTGCAGCCGGGCAATGCGCTGATGGCGGTAGTGCCGACCGAGCAGATGTGGGTCGAGGCCAACTTCAAGGAAACCCAGCTGCGCCACATGCGCCTGGGCCAGGAGGTGGAGCTGAAGTCGGACCTGTATGCCGGTGACGTGAAGTACAAGGGCCGCATCCAGAGCCTGGGCCTGGGCACCGGTTCGGCGTTCTCGCTGCTGCCGGCGCAGAACGCCAGCGGCAACTGGATCAAGATCGTGCAGCGCGTGCCGGTGCGCATCGCCATCGATGCCAAGCAGCTGGCCGAACACCCGCTGCGCATCGGCCTGTCGATGAAGGCTGAAGTGAGCCTGCGCGACCAGAAGGGTGAAGTGCTGCCGAGCACCCCGGCCAAGGGCACGGTGTTCGACACTGACGTGTATGCCAAGCAGCTGCATGATGCCGACGAGGTGATCCACACGATCATCCAGGGCAACCTGCCGCAGCAGCAGGCAAAGGTGGGCTGAGGTCGCCATGTCCGCACAAGCTCCAGCCGCGCCCGGCGCTCCGGGCGCACCGGCGGCGCCGGGTGCGGCCTCCGGGTTCCTGCCGCCCAGCGTCGCCCTGTGTACTGTTGGCCTGGCGATGGCGTCGTTCATGCAGGTGCTCGACACCACCATCGCCAACGTCTCGCTGCCGACCATCGCCGGCAACCTCGGCGCCAGTTCGCAGCAGGCGACCTGGGTCATCACCTCGTTCGCGGTCAGCACGGCCATCGCGCTGCCGCTGACCGGCTGGCTCAGCCGCCGTTTCGGCGAACGCAAGCTGTTCGTCTGGGCGACCCTGGCCTTCGTCATCACCTCGCTGTTGTGCGGCCTTGCGCAGAGCATGGGCATGCTGGTGGTGTCGCGTGCGCTGCAGGGTTTCGTGGCCGGTCCGATGTACCCGATCACACAGTCGCTGCTGGTCTCGATCTATCCGCGCGAGAAACGCGGGCAGGCATTGGCGCTGCTGGCGATGATCACGGTGGTGGCGCCGATCTGCGGCCCGATCCTCGGTGGCTGGATCACCGACAACTACAGCTGGGAATGGATCTTCCTGATCAACGTGCCGTTGGGCATCTTCGCCGCGCTGGTGGTGGGCAACCAGTTGAAGGGGCGCCCGGAACAGATCGAGAAGCCGAAGATGGACTACGTCGGCCTGATCACGCTGGTGATTGGTGTCGGCGCGCTGCAGCTGGTGCTCGACCTGGGCAACGACGAGGACTGGTTCTCGTCGATGAAGATCGTGGTGCTGGCCTGCGTGGCGGTGGTAACGCTGACCGTGTTCCTGATCTGGGAACTGACCGACAAGGATCCGATCGTCGACCTGAAGCTGTTCCGGCACCGCAACTTCCGCGCCGGCACGCTGGCGATGGTGGTGGCCTATGCGGCGTTCTTCAGCGTGGCCCTGCTGATTCCGCAGTGGCTGCAGCGTGACATGGGCTATACCGCGATCTGGGCAGGCCTGGCGACCGCACCGATCGGCATCCTGCCGGTGATCATGACCCCGTTCGTGGGCAAGTACGCCTCGCGCTTCGACATGCGGATGCTGGCTACGATTGCATTCATCGTGTTGTCGATGACCAGCTTCCTGCGTTCGGGTTTCAATCTGCAGGTGGACTACATCCACGTGGCCGGCGTGCAGTTGATCATGGGTATTGGTGTCGCGCTGTTCTTCATGCCGGTGCTGCAGATCCTGCTGTCGGACCTGGATGGGCGCGAGATCGCGGCGGGCTCCGGCCTGGCCACCTTCCTGCGTACGCTGGGCGGCAGCTTTGCGGCGTCGCTGACGACGTGGCTGTGGGCGCGGCGCACCCAGGTGCACCATGCCGACCTGACCGAGCATATCTCGGCCTATCAGCCGGGCATGCAGGACCAGGTTGCCGCGATGGGGCAGGGCGACCTTCAACACGGTGCAGCGGTACTGAACAACATGATCAACCACCAGGCATCGCAGATGGGCTTCAACGACATCTTCTTCCTGCTGGGCTGGATCTTCCTGGCGATCATCACCTTCCTGTGGCTGGCCAAGCCGCCGTTTGGTGCGGGCGCGGGTGCGGCCGCCGGTGGTGGACACTGATTGATTGTTGTTGCTGAAAAAACGAAAACCCGCCGTAAGGCGGGTTTTTTGTTTGCAGCCCCACTGTTGGTGGACGACTACGGAGTTGGCTCAGATTCAGCGGCTCGCTTCAGCATCGCTGCGGCCCTATCGAGTTTGGAGGTGAAATCGATAAGGGCTGCACTGAGCAGGAATGCACCCAGCAGCGAGAACGCGACGGCGTAAGGGAAATGATTCCACTGCTCCCAGAGCCCATATTCGACCCCTTTTTGGTAAATGGGGGTTGATGCCGCGGACAGGCCGACAATAACTGCGGTAAGGCCGTGACGTCGCATCGCCAGTGACGACTCCAGTACGTACTGCTCTGCGCGCAGCCTCAAATCGGACGGGGCGAACGGGCGGAGAGCAAGCAAAACGCTTTCGGCATGCAGTCCGCGGCGATCAATTGCGGCATGCATGGATTGAGAGCCATTGAAGAACGCAACGATGGCTGTCGCTGCGGTGGCTACCACCCACAACAGTCCTAACACAAGGATCAGGATCGCAATTCCCCACGCCATAAGGCGCAGATCCGGATGTGGTGCCAAGCCCCATGCAACGGCGACCGCAAGCAAAATTACCAGGAAGACCGCATAGACTGACAGTACCACGCGATCAAAGGTACTCAGAAAGGTCTTCTGACCGCTGTTGAACAGGATCTTGAAAAGTTCTTTCGAGGGCGGGAGAGGCTGTGATGGTGGCGAAGTCGACTGTTCAGGCATCGTCATCTGCTCATGGGCAAGGCGCACAAGAATGAGGGCAGCGAGTCTCAGGGGACGAGACCATCATCCGAAGTTGCCGAATCGTCACTCGTCCGTTTGGAGGAGCCAAACCCCGGAAACGAAAAAACCCGCTTTCGCGGGTTTGATCATCTTGAGTCGTGGTGCCCAGGAGAGGACTCGAACCTCCACGGTTTTACCCGCTAGTACCTGAAACTAGTGCGTCTACCAATTCCGCCACCTGGGCGACTCAGGAGATGAATTGTGCGGGACGGCAGAGAGTGTGTCAACAACATTTCACACTTTTTTCTGCGGCCGTACGCCCAGGTGATGAAGCAGGCTGCGCATCGCTGGTGAGAGCTGCGCCCACTCGGCGAAACAGGCGCACAGGCGGCGCTGTGCCCACGCATCTGCAAGCGGAACTGCAACAGTACGGGTATTGCGTCGATGCTGGCGGGCGATGGTACGCGGCACGATGCCGACACCAATGCCGTGGCCGACCATGATGCACACGCCCTCGAACGTCTTCATGCGGATGCGCACGTCCAGGCGTCGCCCGATGTCGCGTGCCTGGTCTTCGATGTAGGCCTGCAGTGCATTGCCGTCGGCCAGCGCGACGAAGGTCTCGCCGGCAACATCGGCGAAGGCCACGCTGCGCCGCGATGCGAAGCGGTGTTCCGCGGGCAGCAGCATCACCAGTGGATCTTCGGCGACCACGTGCTGCTGCAGGCCGGCAGCGTCGACCGCATCACTGATGATGCCGGCTTCGGCCTGGCCAGCGTTGATCGCACGCACGACTTCGGGGCTGGTGCGCTCCAGCAGTTCCACGTGCAGGCGCGGGCGTTCGGCCAGCCACGGTGCCAGCCGCGAAGGCAGGTAGTTGGTCAGTGCTGCGGTGTTGGCATACAGATGCAGTGTGCCGCGCGCGCCGTGCGCGAACGCCTGCAGTTCACCGCGCAACTGCGCCTGCTGCTGCAGGATCAATCGTGCATGGTGGGCGAGGGCGGCGCCGGCTTCGGTCAGGCTGACGCCGCGGGGGTGCCGGTTCAACAACGCGGTGCCGGCATCGGCTTCGATCATGCGCAGGCGTTCGCTGGCCGACGCCAGTGCCAGGTTTGCCTGCGCTGCGCCGGCCGTGATGCTGCCCGCCTCGGCAATCGCCAGGAACAGGCGCAGGTCGGCGATATCCATCCGCATGTGATGCCCTCATCGCAACGGCTGCGCCTTCGGATCAGCCGAAGGCAAGGCCGGAAACACCGCATTGTGCGCCGAGCGGCCGGCCGATCCAATGAAGGCATGAATGAATCAATGTACTTCTACGTGCTGCTGGTGGCGGTGTTCGTGCTGGCCGGTGTGGTCAAGGGTGTGACTGGCATGGGGTTGCCGACGGTGGCGATGGGGCTGCTGGGCAGCACGCTGTCGCCGGTGGCGGCAGCGTCGATGCTGTTCATTCCCACTTTCGTCACCAATGCGTGGCAGCTGTTGTCCGGGCCGTCACTGGACCGTATCGTGCGGCGCCTGTGGCCGATGATGCTGGCCGTGGTGGTGGTGACGCTGGGCTCGGCGGCGCTGCTGGTGCGGGTCGATCGCACTTGGTCGCGCGTTGCGCTGGGCGTGGCATTGGTGGTCTATGCCGCCTATGCGTTGCTTGCGCCGGTGTTCCGCGTGCAGCAGCGGCGCGAGCGTTGGCTGGGGCCGCTGGTGGGTGCGTTGTCGGGCGTGGTGACCGGCGCCACCGGCGTGTTCGTGATGCCGGCGGTGCCGTACCTGCAGTCGCTGGGGTTGCAGCGCGAGGAGCTGGTGCAGGCGCTGGGGCTGGCGTTCACGGTGTCAACGGTTTCGCTGACCGCCGGCCTGGTGCTGCACGGCGCATTCGGCATCCAGCAGCTGGGGCTGAGTGCGCTGGCGGTGCTGCCGGCATTGCTGGGCATGTGGCTGGGGCAGGTGATCCGGCAGCGCATCAGTGCGCGGGTGTTCCGGGGCTGCTTCCTGGGTTTCCTGCTGCTGCTCGGGCTGGAACTGGTGCTGCGGCCGCTGCTCTGATGCCGGGCATGAAAAAACCCGCTCTCGCGGGTTTTTCTCATTCTCGACGTGGTGCCCAGGAGAGGACTCGAACCTCCACGGTTTTACCCGCTAGTACCTGAAACTAGTGCGTCTACCAATTCCGCCACCTGGGCGTCGAGGAGCGAGATTATGGGGTGTTGTTACGGGGGTGTCAACACCTTCTGGGTGAAATCTCCTGTCTCAGTTTTCGGTGAGCTTGACCAGGTAGGCGGTCGGGGTGAACTGGCCATGGAACGTGGCCCAGGGGTCGGTGATGATCTGCAGCCTGGGATTGGCGTTGCAGCTTCCAACCAGGTACAGATGGTAGTTCTGGCACAGTCTCTCTGCAGCGCGGCGCTCGTTCTCTGTGATTTCAAAGCTCAGGAAGAACTGTCCGGTGGTTGATTTGACTTCGACAGCGATCTGCTGGCCAGTCCGGTCCACGTATTCAATGTCCCATCCGGGGAAGAGGCCCTCATTTGCTATCCAGCGGAGCGTCTGCCGCTCAGTCGCCGATAGCGTCGCTTGAAGATGAGTGAGGACGGCCTTTTCTCCTGCGTCTCCAATGGCCTTGGCATTTCTGGAAAATCTACGCGAGGCCTGTGCTCCAGGCTGTTCGTCGGTTTCGCGTCGCACGGTCGTCCTCAGAAGGTCTGTCACTATTGGGAGTGCACCCTTTGCAGCGACCGGAGCGCTGTCGATCGCTATGGGCTTCGACTGCTGTGGACGGCCAATCAGTTTCAGTGCCCAGTTGTCGATGCTTCCGAAAGTCGCAATTGCGTGCTTTGCTCGCACCATGTCCGTGATCGGACTTGCGCCGCGAGGCGGATATGACCAGTAGGTTCCATCGGAGGAAAGACTCTTTCCCAATTCTTGTGGGGTGAGTGCGAGTTCTACCGGCTCTTCCAGGAAGTAGGGGATGAAGTCTGGGGAATCCCAGAGCGCGCTGGAGAAAAGCTGCTGGTCGGTAGTCGCTATCTGGAAGACCTTCGCCGCGCGAAGGTAGCCGCCTCCTTCCTTGATGCGCATGTAGAACAGGCAAATGTCGCCAGCCTTCATGGCAAGGGCGTTCTTCTTGTTCCTGTCGTTGTTGGGAAAGCCCCAGGCGAACAAAGGGGACTCGGGTGGTAGCGGGTCATGAGGCAGGGCAGCCCTGCGTTGAGCGCTTACCGGAGATGTAAGGGTCTTCGGGTAGTTCTCTTGGGATTTAGAATCCGAAGCGGGAATGATCCAGACGGCCATCGCGATCAGTACTCCGTGTACTTCTTCGATGAGCCGAAGACCAGGCTTGCCGGGTACTTGAGGGCATTGACCTCGATCTTTCGGTGTATGGCGGATTCCAGATCTACGCCAGCGAGGTCGGACAGCCTTAACAGGTAGAGCGCAATGTCCGCGAGCTCTTCGGCAACTTTTGCCTGAAGGTCGACGTTCATGGGGATCTGCGAGGCTTCTTCCGGTGTGAGCCACTGAAGTAGCTCGAGCAGTTCGCCAGTTTCGCATGCCAGCGCCATGGCGAGATTCTTCGGGTTGTGGAACTTGTTCCAGTCCCTTTCGTCCGCGAACGCCTGCAGTTGTGATTGGATTGCTTGGATGTCCATAGATCCGTGTCGTATTCGGCCTGTTGCATCGTAATGCACGGGCGAGCACGGCTGGGACGGACGGTGATGTGATGCTTGGCTTTGGGAGTTGGCCTGCGTGAGATCAGGCTGCAGGCAAAAAAAATCCCCGCCGAAGCGAGGAGTTTTTTCGTTGGTGCCCAGGAGAGGACTCGAACCTCCACGGTTTTACCCGCTAGTACCTGAAACTAGTGCGTCTACCAATTCCGCCACCTGGGCGTTCCAGAGACGCCATTGTGAAGATGAATCCGCAGGCTGTCAACGACTTCCTGAATATTTTTCACGCAAGGCCTTCAAGACGGCCACTGACCCGTTCTGCACGCCGTCAACGGCTACCATGTAGGGCGATGACTACCAAAAAACCAAGCAAGGGCGGGAGCACCTCCCGCAGCCAGGCCCCGAAGAAGGGCGCCAAGGCGGGCACGGCCCGCGCCACCAAGCCGGGCAAGCCGTTGCCGGGCTGGTTCCCTGAATTGAATGAAGGCGGCGCACCGCCGCGTGGCCGCAAGGTCCGCAGCAGCGACGCACCGGGCCCGGCCCCGGGCCGCAAGTTGCCGCCGACCGGCAAGGTGATCGACGATCCCTATGCCGCCCGCGAAGCAGAGAAGTACGAACAGCCCATCGCCAGCCGCGAAGCCATCCTGGCCCTGCTGGAGCGTTGCGAAGGGCCGCAGACGGCAGAGGAACTGGGCGCACGCCTGGGCCTGACCGCCCCGGACCGTGCCGAAGCACTGTCGCGCCGGCTCGGCGCCATGGTCCGCGACGGCCAGCTGGTGCAGAACCGCCGCGGCGGCTTCGCCCCGATCCAGACCCTGAACCTGGTCACCGGCGTGGTGATCGCCAACCCGGAGGGGTTCGGCTTCCTGCGCCCGGTCGAGGGCGGCGACGACCTGTTCCTGCCGCCGTATGAAATGCGCAAGGTCATGCACGGCGACAAGGTGCTGGCCCGCGTGACCGGCATCGACCACCGTGGCCGCCGCGAAGGCAGCATCGCCCGCGTGCTGGAGCGCGGCATGACCCGTCTGATCGGTCGCTTCAGCGTCGAGATGGGCATCAACTACGTGGTGCCCGACGACAAGCGCGTGCAGCGCAACGTGCAGGTGCCGCCGGACCAGACCGGTGGTGCGCGCGACGGCCAGCTGGTGGTCTGCGAACTGACCCAGGCGCCGGACAGCCGTCGCCCGCCGATCGGCCGCATCATCGCCGTGCTCGGCGACAAGCTGACCGCCTCGCTGGTGGTGGAGACCGCCATCCACGGCCATGAACTGCCGTTCGAGTTCCCGCAGGAAGTGCTGGACGAAGCCGCCTCGGTGCCGCTGGTGGTCGAGCCGGCGATGATCGGCGACCGCGTGGACCTGCGCAGCATGCCGCTGGTCACCATCGACGGTGAAGATGCCAAGGACTTCGACGACGCGGTGTACTGCGAGCCGAACGCCGATGGCTTCCGGCTGGTGGTGGCGATTGCCGATGTCTCCAACTACGTCCGGCCCGGCACGCCACTGGACGAAGAGGCGCAGAAGCGTGCCACCTCGGTGTACTTCCCGGGCTTCGTGGTGCCGATGCTGCCGGAGACGCTCTCCAACGGCATCTGTTCGCTGATGCCGAAGGTCGACCGCATGTGCTTCGTCTGCGACATGCAGATCGACCGCGACGGCCTGGTCACGCATTCGCGCTTCTACGAGGCGGTGATGAACTCGCATGCGCGCCTGACCTACACCCAGGTGTGGAAGGCGGTGGGCGAGGACGATGCCGATACCAAGGCCTGGATGGGCGACCTGCTGCCGCAGGTGCAGCGCCTGCACCAGCTGTACAAGGTGCTGTCCAAGGCACGCGCCAAGCGCGGTGCCATCGAGTTCGAAAGCAGCGAAGTGCGCTTCGTGCTGGACAACCGCGGTGAAGTCACCCAGGCCGGCATGCTGGTGCGCAACGACGCGCACAAGCTGATCGAGGAATGCATGATCGCGGCCAACGTCGAGGCGGCGAAGTACCTGCTGTCGCGCCACGTGCCAGCCCCGTACCGCATCCACGAGAAGCCGCCGGAAACCAAGTACGCCGACCTGCTGGAATTCCTCAAGGAGTTCAAGCTGAGCCTGCCGCCGTGGTCGAAGGTGCGCCCGGGTGACTACACCAAGCTGCTGAAGAAGATCCGCGACCGCCCCGATGCCACGCTGCTGGAATCGGTGCTGCTGCGCAGCCAGAGCCTGGCCATCTACAGCCCGGAGAATCACGGCCACTTCGGCTTGGCGCTGGAGGCATACGCGCACTTCACCTCGCCGATCCGCCGCTACCCCGACCTGCTGGTGCATCGCGCGATCAAGCACGCACTGTCCGGCAAGCCGCTGGACAAGTTCACCTACAACGCCCGCGAGATGGCCGCGCTGGCACTGCAGTGTTCCGAACGCGAGCGACGTGCCGACGAGGCAGAGCGCGAGGTGGACGAGCGCTACCGCGCCGCGTGGATGGAAAAGCATGTGGGCGGCCAGTTCGACGGCGTGATCAGCGGCGTGACCAGCTTCGGCCTGTTCGTGGAACTGGACGAGTCGAAGGTGCAGGGCCTGGTGCACGTTACCCAGCTGCCGCAGGACTATTACAAGTTCGACGCCACCCGCAAGACGCTGACCGGCGAACGCCGCGGCAGCAGCTACCGGCTGGGCGACCGCGTGCGGATCCTGGTGCTTAAGGCCAGCATGGAAGAGCGCAAGATCGACTTCCGCCTGGTGGAACACAAGGGCGAGGACGAAGGCGATGGCCTGCCGCCGCTGCCCGAGCGTGGCAAGCCGGCCAAGCGCACCAAGAAGCAATATTGAATGGTGTGCCGACCAGCGGTCGGCACCTACCTCAGCTGGTGGGTGCCAACCTTGGTTGGCACATCCCTCACCCGGTAGGTGCCAACCTTGGTTGGCACGCCGTTACGGAGGAAAGCAGCAATGCAGGGCCAACCCGAATACAGCGGCGGCTGCCAGTGTGGCGCGATCCGCTTCCAGGCGCGTGGCGCGCTCACCGACAGTTCGATCTGCCACTGCCGGATGTGCCAGAAAGCCTTCGGTGCCCACTACGCGCCGCTGGTCTCGGTGCGTGGCGTGCAGTTCAGCTGGACCCGCGGCCAGCCGCGCTATTTCCAGTCGTCCAACGTGGTGCGGCGCGGCTTCTGCGCCGACTGCGGCACACCGCTGACCTACGAGGCGCCGGACGGCGTGGCGGTGGCGGCCGGGGCCTTTGACGAACCCGAGCGCCTGCCGCCGACGATCCAGTACGGGGTCGAGCGCAAGCTGCCGTTTGTCGATACGCTGGCCGGCCTGCCGGCCCGTCGTACCGAGGAAGACATCGCTGCGCTGGAGTTCCTGGCCACCATCGTGTCCCATCAGCACCCGGACCACGACACGCCGCACTGGCCGCCGCGCAGCCGTTCAGCCGAAGGGTGAACGGCGGGTAGCGCTGGGCCGTGCCCGGCGAGCGCGAAGCGCGGCCGTCGCCGATGCTCTACCATAGCCACCCCCTTTCCGGTCCCCGCCCGCATGAGCAAGAACAGCCAGTGGATCGTCGGCGTCAACGCCGTCGCCTCCTCCATCGAGAACGACGCCGAGAACGTCCGCGAAGTGCTGGTCGAGGCCGGTGCGAAGAACCCGCGCCTGACCGAGATCGAGGAAAACGCCCGCCGCAAGGGCATCGACGTGCGCAAGGTGAACAGCCAGGCGCTGGACGGTGTCGGTGGTTCGGTGCGCCACCAGGGCGTGGCCGCGCGCTATGCCGCCGCCCGTACCTACAGCGAGAACGAGCTGGAAGGCCTGGTCACCGCAGCCGAGGGCAAGGCCCTGCTGCTGGTGCTGGACGAGGTGCAGGACCCGCACAACCTCGGCGCCTGCCTGCGCTCGGCCGCTGCGGCCGGTGCGACCGCCGTGATCATTCCCAAGGACAAGTCGGCCACGGTCAATGCCACCGTGCGCAAGACCTCGGCCGGTGCCGCCGATCTGATCCCGGTGGTGGCGGTGACCAACCTGTCGCGCTGCCTGAAGGACCTGCAGAAGCAGGGCGTCTGGATCTATGGCCTGGCCGGTGAAGCCACCGCCTCGCTGTACCAGCTGGACCTGAAGGGCAATATCGCCCTTGTGCTGGGCGGTGAAGCCGACGGCCTGCGTCGCCTGACCCGCGAGAACTGCGATGGCCTGGTCAAGATTCCGATGCCGGGCGAGATCGAGAGCCTGAACGTCTCCGTCGCCGCCGGCGTCAGCCTGTTCGAGGCCGTGCGCCAGCGCGGTTGATCGGCCCGCGCGATGTGATCGGGGTCAGATCCCTTTCCCCTTGGGAAAAGGGACCTGACCCCTTTTTCATGTGCCGTGTCGACCAAGGTCGACACCCACCGGGTAGTCGCCAACCTGGGTTGGCGCCCTTGCCGCCTCACCCCGCGCTGCCGCCCAGTGCCTTGAACAGGGTCACGTCGTTGTTCAGCTGCCCCTGGCGCACGCGCGCCAGCGACAGCTCGGCATCGCGCCGGGTCTGCTGCGCTTCCAGCCAGGTGCGCAGGTCGGTGGCACCCACGCGGTAACGCACTTCCTGCGCGCGCTCCACTTCCACCGCTTCGTCGTACGACGCCTGCGAGGCCGCCACCTGGCGCGCCAGCTGCTCGCGTGCCGACAGCGCGTTGTCCACTTCCGAGAGCGCGGTGTACAGCGTCTTGCGGAAATTGGTCGCGGCGATCTGATAGCTGGTGCCGGCGATGTCGGTATCCAGCTGCGCGCGCTGCAGGTTGAGGAACGGCAGCGACAGGCCGGCGCCCAGCGTGGCCACCGGGTTGCGCAGCACGTCACCCAGCGATGTTGCACTGGAGCCGAGGCTGCCGGTCAGGCTCAGCGCCGGGTAGTACTGGGTGGCGGTCACCTTGATGGTCTTCAGGCTGTTGCGCAGGCGCAGTTCGGCCGCGCGCAGGTCGGGACGGCGGCCGAGCAGGTCGGCCGGCAGGCCTTCATTGATCCCCGGGCTGCGTGCGCCCAGCAGGTCCTGCGGTTCGTCCTGCTGCGGCCAGGGCGTGCCGTCCAGCAGCACGGTCAGTGCATTGCGCACCTCCACCCGCTGCTGTTCCAGCGCGCTCTGCGAGGAACGCTGCGACTGCAGGTTCTGCAGCGCCTGGCGCACTTCCAGGCGCGATACCGCACCGGCGTCGAAGCGGGCCTGCACCAGGTCGCGGGTGCGCTCCAGCCGCTCCAGGTTGGCCTGGCCGGTGGCGATGGACTGGTTGAGATACGCCAGGTTCCAGTACTGGGTGATGGTGTCGCCGATCACCAGCAGCGCGGTGTTCTGCCGGTCTTCCTCGCTGGCCTCGGCTTCCCAGCGGGCGATGTCGCGCTGGGTGCGCAGGCGGCCCCACAGATCGACCTCCCAGCCCAGCGAAACGCCGGTGGAATAGCTGCGGCGCCAGTCATCAGCCTGGTCAGTGGCGCGGCTGGCGCTGCCACTGACGCCGGACGACGAAGGCTGCGGCCACAGCGCGTTGCTGGCCAGGCCAGCCTGCAGGCGTGAGCGTTGCACGGCCAGGCCGGCGGCAGCGAGGTCGCTGTTGGCGGCCAGCGCCTGCGCCACCAGACGGTCCAGCCGCTCATCGCCGAAACCGGTCCACCATGTGTCCTGGCGGATGTCACGGCCCGGTGTGTCCAAGCTGCTGCGCGGGTCGTCGGCCGGTGCATTGAGCGCGGCATCGCCGCGCCCGTAGGTGGCTGCCACATCGGGGTCGTGTACTGGGTAGCGGCCTATCGACGCACAACCGGACAGCGCGAGCAGGACGGCGCCGGCCAGCAGCAGGCGCGAGGGAGCAGGGAAGGACAATCGGGTCATCATCTTCATTCGCGGGCCAGGGCCTCGACCGGGTCGAGCTGCGCGGCATTGCGCGCGGGCAGGAAGCCGAACGCCACGCCGATCAGGGTCGAACAGGCGAACGCGGCAACAATCGAGGCAGTGGAGAACAGCACCTGGAAGTCACTGGCAAAGCGGCCGATCATCGAGCCCAACAGCAAGGCCAGGCCGATGCCGAGCACGCCGCCGAGCAGACATACCAGCACCGCTTCGATCAGGAACTGCTGGCGGATATCGCTCTGCCGCGCGCCCACGGCCATGCGCACGCCGATCTCGCGGGTACGCTCGGTCACCGATACCAGCATGATGTTCATCACACCGATGCCGCCGACCAGCAGCGCGATGGCGGCAATGGCGCCGATCAGCAGGGTCATCGTGCGCGTGGTCTGTTCGATGGTCTGGCGGATTTCGGCGCTGTTGCTGAGGAAGAAATCCTCGGTGCCGTGGCGCAGGGTCAGCAGGCGGGTGATTGCTTCCTGCGCCGCATCCATCGGCGTGCTGTCATCCACGCGCACGGTGATGCTGGAGACGTGGCTCTGGCCGAGCATGCGCGACATCACCGTGGTATACGGCACCCACACGCTGAGACTGGTGCTGCCGCCGAAACCGAAACTCTGGCGCTTGGCCACGCCGACCACGCGCGCCGGCACATTGCCGAGCAGAATCACCTGGCCGACCGGGTCGACATCGGGGAAGAACTGGGTCTGGGTGTTCTCGTCGATCACCGCCACCTGGCCGAGGCCCTTCACTGCGTCACTGTCGAAGAAGCTGCCACTGAGCAGGGTCACGCCCTTGACCCGGAAGAACTGTTCGCCGACACCGCTGACCTGCGCGGTGGACGACTGGTTGCGGTAGCGCGCGGTGACCGAAGTCGACACGCTCGGGGTGGCGCTGTCCACGTAGCTCTGCTTGGCCAGGGCGTCGGCATCGCTGGCCTTGAGCGTCTGCACGCGTGCCGAGCGCATGTCGCCGAAGCCGCGGCCCGGATAGACGTCGATGGTGTTGGTGCCGAGCGCGCTGATGTTCTGCAGGATCTGCTGCTGCGAGCCATTGCCCAGCGCCACCACCGAGACCACCGAGGCGATGCCGATGATGATGCCGAGCATGGTCAGGAAGGTACGCAGCCGATGTGCGTTCATTGCCAGCAGTGCCATGCGGAACGCTTCGGTGAAGCGGTCGCGGGCCGCCCGCCAGCTGTTGCCGCGGGCGACGCCGGTGCTGGCCTCGCGCTGCGCACGGTAGGTCGGTGCGTTCGGGTTGGCGCGGTCGGCGATGATCTCGCCGTCGCGGATCTCGATGATGCGCTGTGCGTGTTCGGCCACGCTCATGTCGTGGGTGACGATGATGATGGTGTGGCCTTCGGCGTGCAGCTCGCCGAGGATCGCCATCACTTCCTCGCCGGATTTCGTGTCGAGCGCGCCGGTGGGTTCGTCGGCCAGGATCACCTCGCCGCCGTTCATCAGGGCACGTGCAATCGACACGCGCTGCTGCTGGCCACCGGACAGCTGGCCCGGCTTGTGGTGCATGCGGTCAGCCAGGCCCAGCCGCTGCAGCAGCTGCTCGGCCCGCGCGTTGCGCACCGGGCCAGGGCTGCCGGCATACACCGCGGGGACTTCCACGTTGCCACGCGCGTCCAGGTCTCCCAGCAGGTGGTAGCGCTGGAAGATGAAGCCGAAATGTTCGCGGCGCAGTTCGGCCAGTTCGTCCGGCTCCATCCGGCCTGTTTCGCGGCCAGCCACCTGGTAGCTGCCGCGGGTAGGGCGGTCGAGGCAGCCGAGGATGTTCATCAGCGTCGACTTGCCCGAGCCGGACTGGCCGACGATCGCCACTATCTCGCCGGCGTGGATATCCAGGTTGACGTCGCGCAGTACGGCGATGACGTCATCGCCCGCCGGGAATTCGCGTCGCAGGTCGCGCAGGCGCAGCAGCGGCGCCGTCGTGCTCATCGGCGCGGACCCATGCCCGGGCCGCCGACCCGCATCTGCATGCCGCCACGGTTCCCGCTACCGGCACCGGCCGCAGCCGCATTGGCCTCGCCGACCACCACGCGCTCGCCTTCCTTCAGCCCGGACAGGATTTCGGCCGAGGCGCCGTTGTTGATGCCGACCGTCACCTTGCGCGGCTGCGGCTGGCCCTTGTCGTCCAGTACCCGCACCATGCGCTCATTGCCACGGCGCTTCGGCCCCAGCGCCACCGCCGGCACCATCAGCACGTTCTTGGCCTGCCTGAGCAGTACCGAGACCTGGGCGGTCATGTCGATGCGCAGCGTGCCGTCCGGGTTTTCCACGTCGAACAGTGCGTTGTAGTAGACCGCGCTGCTGGAACTGGAACTGGACGAGCTGCTGGAACTGGAGGCGTTCTCGTTGGCGATCGAGGCCGGTGCCGGATTGATCTGGCGCAGGGTGGCGTGGTACTTGCGGTCCGGGTCGCCCAGCGTGGTGAAGTACACCGGCATGCCGGCCTTGATCTTGACCACGTCGGCCTCGGAGATCTCGGCGTTGACCGTGACCACGTCCAGCCGAGCCAGCATCACGATGGTGGGCGCGGTCTGGTTGGCGTTCACGGTGCGGCCTTCCTCGGCCACCACCGCCACCACGGTGCCATCCATCGGCGCGGTAATGCGGGTGTAGGCCAGGTTGGCGCGGGCGGTGCCCAGTTCGGTCTGGCGGCCCTTGATCTGCGCCTCGTAGGACTGCAACTGGGCGCGGGCGGTCTTCAGCTGGGCCTCGGCGGCATCATATTCCTGGCGCGAAGTGGCTTCGGCGGCCAGCATCTGCTGCTGGCGCGCGAACTCCAGTTCGGCCTGGCGCAGGGTGGCCTGCTGCACGGCACGCTGGGCGGTGACCTGGTCCAGCGAGGCCTGCGCGTTGAGCACCTGGTTCTGCTGGGTGGTGGCGTCGATCTCGGCGATCAGGTCGCCTTCCTTCACTGTGTCGCCCAGCTGCACCTTCAGCGACTTGATCTGGCCGGAGGCCTGCGCGCCGACGCTGACCAGCTTGTAGGCGTCGATCACGCCGGTGGCATCCACGGTCTGTTCGATGTCGCCGCGGCTGACCGGGGTGGTCGCCACGGCCGGGGCGGCGGGCTTGCGCAGCAGCCACCAGGCGGCCACGGCAACGATCAGGGCAAGCAGGGCGATCAGTATCAGGCGACCCCGGCGGGTCGCGGGCAACAGGCGGAACGTCACGTCGTGGCTTCACTCTCGGGGCCGCGGTGGCGGCGTTGGTGGGCATTGTGAAGACCGGGCGATGGACGGCTCAATCCTCGGGGTATGTCTCTATGTAACACTGTCGGTGAATACGCGTAACCAGAGGTATCCCGCCCGCGGCTGGATACACTGGTACGCATTGCCCCGGATGCGGTTCAGCTGCCGACACGGGATGATCGCGACATGGAGACTGAAAACACGATGCATCGACTGCTGATCGTCGACGACGACAACGACATCCGCACCCTGCTGGCCGAGCAGCTCGGCCGTGCCGGTTACCAGGTGAGCACCGCCGCCGATGGCACCGCCATGCGCCAGCTGCTGGACCGCGAGCACGTGGACCTGATCGTGCTCGACCTCAACCTGCCGCGCGAGGATGGCCTGACCCTGTGCCGCGACCTGCGTGCGCGCTCGAACACGCCGGTGATCATGCTGACCGCGCGTGCCGAGCCGATCGACCGCGTGCTGGGCCTGGAAATGGGCGCCGACGATTACCTTGCCAAGCCGTTCGAACCGCGCGAGCTGCTGGCGCGCATCCGCAACGTGCTGCGCCGGACCGAGGCGCTGCCGGCCAACCTGGAGCCGCTGGCGGTGCGCCGTGCGCGCTTCTCGCGCTGGGTGTTCGATCTGGAGCATCGCCACCTGGTGGACCCGGATGATCGCGTGGTGGTGCTGTCCGGCGCCGAGTTCCGCCTGCTGCGGGTGTTCATCGCCCATGCCAACAAGGTGTTGTCGCGCGAGCAGCTGGTCGCGCTCAGCAGTGGCCGCAACTATGAGGCGCAGGACCGCGCGATCGACCTGCAGGTCAGCCGCCTGCGCAACAAGCTGGGCGATGATGGTGGCCCGGATGGCCTGATCAAGACCGTGCGCAACGAAGGCTACGTACTGGCCTCCTCGGTGAACCTGGAATAGGCCGCCATGAAGCGCCTGCGCCATTTCCTGTCCTCGATGGTCGGGCGGTTGTTCGTCATCCTGCTGCTGGGCATGAGCGTGGCTGCGATCGGCGCGACCATGCTGGCTACCTCCAAACGCCAGCAGGAGTTCGAGCGGCAGAACCTGAACCGCATTGCCGACCGCCTGCAGGGCTACGTCAACCTGCTCGATGGCAATCCCGAACTGCGTGAGCGCCTGCTTGAGGTCGGTGGGCCCAGCGTGCGTGCGCTGCAGCCTGGCGCGCGCCTGGGGCGGGCGGATACCGCACTGATGGAAGTCCTGGATGACCGGCCCGGCCCGGTGTCGCGCGCGCACGTGCACTTCACTTCGTTCCGTTCCTGCATTCCCAAGCTGCAGGATCTGCTGCCGCCACCGCCGCCGGGGCACCGGCGGCATCCGCGTGAGCGTGATCCGGCCTTCATTCCGCCCAAGTGCCGCGCGGTCGACGTGACGCTCAACGACGGTACGCTGCTGAAGCTGGCGCTGGATTCGCCGGCGGTGGCCCACAACGGCATTCTGGCCGTGGACCCGTGGTTCCTGACCTTGCTGGTGCTGGCCATCGCCGTGCTGGCCTACATCGTCGCGCGCATGGCCAGCGCGCCGCTGCAGGAGCTGGCGGCCGCCGCCGAGGATCTCGGTGACGATCTGCAGCGCGATCCACTGCCATTGCGCGGCCCGCGCGAGGTGCAGCGCGCCGCCGAGGCCTTCAATGCCATGCAGCACCGCCTGCAGCGGCACCTGGCCGAACGCACGCAGATGCTGGCGGCGATTACCCACGACCTGCAGACCCCGTTGACCCGCCTGCGCCTGCGCCTGGAGAACGTCAGCGACGAGGTGCTGCGCGAACGCCTGATCGGCGATCTGGCGGCGATGCAGGCACTGGTGCGCGAAGGCCTGGAGCTGGCCCGCAGCGCCGAGAGCGCCGAGCAGCGCGCCGCGCTGGATCTGGATTCGTTGCTGGAAAGCATCGTGGAAGACGCCGCCGAGGGCGGTGCCGACGTGGTCTTCGAAGGTGGCACCGGTGCGGTGCTGATGCTGCGCCCGCTGGCCATGCACCGGCTGTTCTCCAACCTGGTGGACAACGCCGTGATGTATGCCCACCGCGTGCGCGTGCGGGTGGAGCGCAGCGGCGGCGCGATCACGGCGATGGTGTCCGACGATGGCCCGGGCCTGGCCGAGGATCAGCTGGAAGCCGTGTTCGATCCGTTCGTGCGGGTGGAGACCTCGCGTTCGCGCGAAACCGGCGGCGCCGGTCTGGGCCTGACCATCGCGCGCGCCCTGGCCGAGAAGGATGGCGCGCGGCTGTGGCTGCGCAACCGCGCCGAAGGCGGGCTGGAGGCGGTAGTGCAGTGGCCGGCCAGTGCACAGGTGGTGCCGCCAGGCCGGGCCGGCTGAGCCTGCCGGCCGCACGGTGATGACGCCGGGGCCAGGGTTTGGCCTATCATCTGCGCATCTCCCCAGTTTCTCCCCGATGAGTCAGCCTGTTCCTGCCGGCACGCTTTTCCGCGTTGCCCGGTCGTTCCCGCTTGCTGCCATGCCCTGCAGCCGCCACCGGCCACTGCCGCCGAGCTGATGGGCAGGCCAGGGGACAACGGGTGCTGGGTGGAGCGCCGCGTTTCGAAAGCCAGGCAGGCGCTGCGGCGCGGCCTGCTGTGGCTGTTGCTTGTCCTGGCGCTGCCGCTGGCCGCGCAGGAGGGAGCACCGACCCTGCGCGACTACGCCATCGATGTGTGGACCTCGCGCAATGGCCTGCCGCACAACTCGCTGCGCGATATCGCGCAGACCCCCGAGGGGCACCTGTGGTTTGCCACCTGGGAAGGCCTGGTGCGCTACAACGGCCTGGATTTCACCGTGTTCGACCGCAGCACCCGCCCGGGGCTGCGCGACAACGGCATCGGCGCACTGCTGGTCGATCGGCAGGGTGGGCTGTGGATCAGTGATTCGCGCGGTAATGTCAGCCATCGCGGCAACGACGGCCAGTGGCGGGTCTGGGAGCATCAGGCCGACACCCCGCAGGTGCTGATCCAGTCCATGCAGATGGACAGCCAGGGGCGCCTGTGGCTGCTGTACGAAGGCAAGGGCATCGGCTATCTGACGCCGGACAAGGGCATCGTCTACCAGGCACCGGCGGCCGACCTGCCGATGGCGATGAGCTTCACCAAGCTGGTGGTCGATGCGCAGGACCGGGTCTGGGTTGGCACGCTGGACGGGCTGGTGCTGCGCGACAACGACGGCGTGCTCAAGCGCGCACCCGCGGCGTGGGGTCTGGGTGCCGGCACTGGCCTGTCATGGCCGTACCGGGCTCCGGATGGCGCGCTGTGGATCGTCGCCGGCGAGCGCCTGTACCGCGTAGAGGACGACCAGCTGGTGCTGGTGCACCGCCTGCCGGGCCAGCTGCACATGACCTCGATGCTGCAGGACCGCCACGGCGACCTGTGGCTGGGAACCGAGAACCAGGGCCTGCTGCGGATCTCGGCGCATGGGCTGGAGCGGTTGCCGGCCGGCCTGAACCTGCCGGGCGGACGCGTTGTCAGCCTGCGCGAGGATGCCGAAGGCAGCATCTGGGTGGGGGCCAACGGTGGCCTGTACCGCCTGCGAGAAACCCTGTTCAGCAGCTACACCGAGCGCGATGGCCTCAGTGGCGACTATGTGCGCACGGTGCTGGAGGACCGCGACCGCCAGTTGTGGGTCGGCAGTGCCAGTGGTCTGGATCTGCAGACCGCTGATGGCCGCTTCCGCGCAATGCCGCTGCACAACCGCGGCGGCAAGGCACCTTCGGTGCTCAGCCTGGCGCAGGGCCCGGACGGTGACCTGTGGGTCGGAACGTTCGGCGATGGTGTCTACCGTCTTGGCCGCGATGGCCGGCTGCGGCACAACTATGCCGCCGCCGATGGCATGCCGGGCGGCAACATCCGCGCGATCAGCGTGGACCCGCAGGGCGTGGTCTGGGCAGGCACGCAGAAGGGCGTGGTACGCATCGACGGCGACCGCGTGCAGGTATCAAACGTTGTGGGCATGCCCAGTGGCCTGATCACCGCGCTTGAGCACGATCACCAGGGCAACCTGTGGATCGGCACCATCGAGGGAATCCGCGTGCTGCGTGGCGACCACGTGCAGTCGATCGACCTGGCACCGATGGGCGGGGGCCGCAGCGTGTTCGGCTTCCATCAGCTGGGCGATGCGATGTGGATCAGCAGCGACCGCGGCCTGTACCGTTGGCTCGACGGAAAACTGGCACGCGTCGGTCTTGAGCAGGGCATGCCGGTGGATGCGGTGTTCCAGCTGGTGCCGGACCGTCTGGGCAATGTGTGGATCAGCAGCAACCGCGGCGTGCTGCGCACCGACATGGCCACCCTCAACGCCGTGGCCGATGGTCGTGCACCGCGCGTAGTGGTGGAGCGCTACAACGAGATCGACGGCATGGCCAACGCACAGGCCAACGGCAGCTCCGGACCCTCGGCGATCCTGCGCCAGGACGGCACGTTCTGGGTGGTCACCGCCGGTGGCCTGAGCACCGTCGACCCGCAGCGCCTGCAGCGTTTCCGTGAGCGTCCTTCACCGCCTGCAGCGATCGAGAGCGTGCAGGTGGATGGCGCCCCCGTGCATTGGGAGGGCCCGGATCGCAACTACATTCCCGGCGGCCGACGTCTGGCGGTGAGCTATGTGGGCCTGAGCTACCTGATGTCGGACCGGATCCGATATCGCACGCGGCTGGATGGCCTGGACACCGGCTGGGTCGAGCGCGGCCCGCAGCGCAGCGTCGAGTTCGTCGGCCTGCCTCCGGGTGACTACACTCTGCACGTGTCGGCGGCGCATCCGGGCGGGGCCTGGGGCCAGCAGGAAGCCGTGTGGAGCTTCACGGTGGAGCCGTTCTGGTGGCAGCGCCGCAGCGTGCAGATGCTGGGCGGGCTGCTGCTGCTGGCCGGGCTGGTTGTGCTGTACCGCCTGCTGCTGCAGCAGCTGAAGGCCAGCAACCTGCGCCTGGCACGGCGCGTGGACGAGGCAACCTTCGACCTGCAGGCCAAGACCGTGCACCTGCAGGCGCTGAACCAGGAAAAGACCGAACTGGCCGAGCGCCTTGCACGGCAGGCCGAGGCCTTCGAGCGGCAGGCGCGCGAGGATGCGCTGACCGGGCTGGCCAATCGCCGTGCCTTCGACGAAACGCTGGCGCGCGACTTCGCCCGCTCACAGCGCAGCGGCCACCCGCTGTGCCTGGTGGTGCTGGACATCGACCACTTCAAGGACGTCAACGACCGGCACAGCCACAGCATTGGCGATGCTGTGCTGGTGCAGGTGGCCCGACTGATCGCCGCGGCCTGCCGCGACTCGGACCTGCCCGCGCGCACCGGTGGCGAGGAGTTCGCGCTGCTGCTCAACGACACCCGCCTGGAAGAAGCCGCGCAGCTGTGCGCGCGCCTGCGTGGCCTGTTCCATGACCACCCCGACTGGGCCGGAGTAGCGGGCCTGCGCGTGACCTTCAGTGCGGGCCTGGTGGAACTGGATGCCGATGACCGCACCCCGGCGCTGTTGTACCAGCGTGCAGACCGCGCGCTGTACCGCGCCAAGAGCGACGGCCGCGATCGTACGAGTATTGGTTGATCGCATCCACGCATGGCGTGGATCTACTGGTGTTGTCGTACCAACCGGCGGTGCCGACCAACGGTCGGCACCCACCAGAGAAGTGCGGCTAAGCCCCCAGGGACGGGTTCACGGCGTCCCCCGCGAACCCACCTTGTCCGGCCCGACCGCTGATTTGCTTCACGCCACGAGGGGCTCCGCCGTTGGACGCTTCACCGCGGCCAGGCGTTGGCGATGGTGCAGAACAAGCGTGCGGTCTGTTCGGTGTCGTACACCGCGCTGTGCGCTTCGTTCGCATCCCAGCCCAGCCCGGCGGCGGTGGCGGCACGCGCCAGCACGGTCTGCCCGTAGGCGATGCCGGCCAGGGTGACGGTGTCGAACACGCTGAACGGATGGAACGGATTGCGCTTGTGGCCGGTCCGGGCCACCGCGGCGTTGACGAAGCCCAGGTCGAAATGGGCGTTGTGGCCGACCAGGATCGCGCGCTGGCAGCCGTACTTCTTCATCGCCGCGCGTACCGGGGTGAAGATGTGGTCCAGTGCGGCCTTCTCTTCCTTGGCCAGCCGGAACGGATGGTCGAGGATGATGCCGGTCACTTCCAGCGACTTCGGGTCGATTTCCAGGCCTTCGGCCGGCACCACATGGGCGCTGGCGGTCTGGCCGGGGTAGAGCAGCCCGTTCTCGTCCATCTCGATCGGCACTGCGGCGATTTCCAGCAAGGCGTTGCGCTGGCTGTCGAAGCCGCCGGTCTCCACGTCCACCACCACCGGCAGGAAGCCGCGGAAGCGTTGTGACATCGCGCGCTGCGCCTGGGGGACTGCGGAATCGGAGGCGGCGGCAGGTGCGGGGGTGGGGTCATTCATCCGTGAATTCTAGCAGAGCGACCCTGAGCGCCCGGCCAGCCTTCGGTGCATGCGTTCCCTGCGCGGGCGTGTGTCGACCAAGGTCGGCATCTACCGGACTGCTGGCCGCGCAGGCTTGGCCGAGGGAGACCTCCGCGCCAACCACGCATCCAGGCTCAGCCTACCGGCGCCGGTGAAGATCAGCGGCAGCAGCATCGCCATGAACAGTACCGGCAGCTTGAAGTTGCCGAAGCCCTGGTCAGTGATCGCGTAGCCCATGGCCAGGTCGGCCAGCGAGTTCCACTCCATCGGCCAATGCACCGCATAGGTGGCCACTACGGTCAGCACCAGCAGGCTGGCGGCGGCGAAACGCGTGCCGAAGCCCAATAGCAGGCAGGCCGCGCCGACCAGTTCGAACCAGGTCGCCAGCTGCCAGTTCAGCGAGCTCGGCAACTGGTCGAACGGGAACGGGAAGGCATCCTGCAGGTCGGCAAACCAGTTCTGGCCGTGCAGCTTCTCACGGCCGGATTCGAAGTATTCCCAGGCCAGCAGCAGGCGCAGGCCGAGCGGGGCCAACCACGGGGCGAGACGGTCCAGCTGGCCACGCGCGGTGGCCAGGGTCGGAAGCTTCATCGGTGGATCTCCGGGGGAAGGGGGTGTCAGCCGGGGGCCGGCAGTGGGCCGATCACGCCGGCCTGCAGGAACTGCTGCAGCAGCGCAGCGCCGGGTCCGGCCAGTGCATCCCCGGCCAGGCCGTGCGCGGCAGCCAGTCGCTGCAGGTAGGCATGACCATCGAGGCCAGGGTGTTCGCCGATGCTGGACAGCAGGTATACCGCCAGCGGGCTGAGCGTGGCGAACCGCACCTCGCCGTCGGCATCGCGGCGCACAAGAAGGCCCGTCGGCTCGGCCGCTGGCTCGGTCGGTGCATCCTCGGCGCCGAGGCGGTGCACCGGCCACTGGTACAGCAACGGCCAGGCCAGTGGCGAGCGTTGCAGCGGCACCCGCAGCGGGTCGATGTCCGCCGCGACCGGCAGCGGTTCGGCGTCCAGCTGGTACAGCGCGGTTTCCACCCACTCGTAGTGGGCCAGCTCGGCCAGCGCCGGGTGTGGCAGCTGCGGCTGCGCCTGCAGCCACTGCACGAATTCAACGGCCAGCTCGGTGAACAATGGTGTCTGGCAGCGGTGCGTGGCGAAGTAGTGGCGGACCAGCGTGCTCCAGGCCGGTCCGCCGAGCAGGCGCACGCAGACCGGGAAGCCGTTGCTCAACAGACCGAGCAGGTTGTTGAACAGCAGCCGCTGGTACACGGCCACGCGGTGCGGTTCCAGCCCGGCTGGTGCAGCCACCGCCTGTGGATCGCGCAGGTGTGCGGTGAACGCGTGCTGCTGCGCACGCAGCGTGGCGGGGGTATCAGCCATATGCCGCCTCGGCGTGCACGGCCTGCAGGTGGCGGATGGTCTGCAGTTCGCTGCGCAGCTCGGCGTAGGGCGGGAAATTGAAATCGCGCTCGAGCAGGGTGGGGCGAGCGCCGATGCGCGCATAGGTGCGTGCCAGCAGCTCCCAGACCGGGTCGATCACCGCACTGCCATGGGTATCGATCTTCAGGTCCGGTGCCTCGTCCAGATGCCCGGCCACGTGCAGGCAGACGATGCGGTCTGCGGGCAGGCCAGCGATGAATGCGTCGGCGTCGTAACCGTGGTTGCAGGCGTTGACATAGACGTTGTTGACGTCCAGCAGCAGGTCGCAATCGGCTTCGGCAAGCACGGCGTTGGTGAAGGCCAGCTCGTCCATCGCCGGCTCCGGCGCCAGGTAGTAGGAGACGTTCTCCACCGCGATGCGGCGGCCAAGCAGGTCCTGCACCTGGGCGATGCGCGCGGCGGTATGGTGCACGGCCTCGTCGGTGAACGGAATCGGCAGCAGGTCGTACAGGTGGCCGTCGTCGCTGCAGTAGCTCAGGTGTTCGCTGTACAGCGGCACGCGGTGTTTTTCCAGGAACTGGCCAACCTGCTCCAACAGCTGCGTATCCAGTGGCGCAGTGCCGCCCAGCGACAGGGACAGGCCGTGGCAGCTCAGCGGATGGCGCTGTGCCAGCTCGGCCAGTGCGTCACCGGCGGGGCCGCCGACATGGATCCAGTTCTCCGGCGCGCATTCGAGGAAATCGAAATCGCCCGCCGGTGCATCGCGCAGCTCCTGCAACAGCGCCCGGCGCAGCCCCAACCCGACGGCCGCCGCACGAAGCGGCGACCGCAGGTTGGCGATGCTGGCGCGGACCTCAGTGCTTGCCACCGCACTTGCCTTCGCCACACTTGCCTTCGGCGGCCTTCTTGTCGCCGGTCTTGGCCTTGGCGCCTGCTGCCGCACCGGCAGCCTTGCCCTTGTCTGCGCCGCACTTGCCTTCGGCGGTCTTGCCGTCGGCACCACACTTGCCTTCGGCATGCTTGGTCGCGTCAGCGGCCATCCTGGTGTCGGCGGCCTTGGCGTCGGTGCTCGCCTTGGCTGCCTGTCCGGCCACCAGGTAGCCTTGGGCGAGGTTGCTCATGCTCAGGGCCGAGGCACTGGCGGTCATGCCCAGGCCGGCGGCCAGGGCGGTAGCAGTCAGCAGGGACAGCGTCTTGTTGGAACTGCTCATCGGTCGTGCTCCTGGGTGGTGTGGGCGGGTGCCCGGGTGGCCGGCAGGGATGCCGGTGGAAACGATGGTGCAGCGATCCTACTCAACGAATCCTCGCCAAGAACTCAAATTTTCGTGAGGTTTGTTACAGAAGCATCCGGAAGGTCCGCACCGGGCAAGCCCGGCGCCCACAATGCGGGGGGATACCCAAAAAAGAAGGCCGCTGTCACCAGGACAGCGGCCACCTTGGACCCAACTCCGTTGTTGCAGTGCAGCGTCAGATCTGGCCGGTACTGGAGGTCTCGTCACGTTTCTCACGCGGCGGCAACGGCTGCTCGCCGTGCACTAGGAACCACACGTTCTCGGCGATGTTGGTGGCGTGGTCGCCGACCCGCTCCAGGTTCTTGGCCATGAACAGCAGGTGGGTGCATGGGGTGATGTTGCGCGGGTCTTCCATCATGTAGGTCAGCAGCTCGCGGAACAGCGCGGTGTACTGCGCGTCCAGGCGGGCGTCGTCCTCGCGCAGTTCCAGCGCGGCATCGGCGTCGTTGTCGCGGTAGGCAGCGATGGCGCGGCGCACCTGCTGCGCGGCGAGGCGGCCGAGCGCACGCAGGCCCTGGATCTGCGGCAGCGGCGGCACCTTGCCCAGCGCGATCGAGCGCTTGGCCACGTTGGCCGCGTAGTCGCCGATACGCTCGATGTCTGCAGGGATGCGCAGGCCGGCGAGGATCTCGCGCAGGTCGCGCGCCATCGGGCCACGCAGCGCCAGACGCATCACGTCGTGGCTGATCTGCTGTTCCAGCGCGTCGATCGCTTCATCATTGGCAATGATGCGATGGGCAGCGTTCTCGTCGCGCTTCTCGATCACGTCCATCGCCGCTTCGAGCTGGGCGACGGCCATCTCGCCCATGCGCACGATTTCGGCCACCAGGCGCTGCTGCTCTTCGTCGTAGCTCTTGACGATGTGGTCGTTGGGAAGATTCATGGTCTGCAATCCGGGTAGAGCCAGGCCATGCCTGGCTGGGACATATGTCGAAGAAACAGCGTCGATCAGCCGAAGCGACCGGTGATGTAGTCCTCGGTCTGCCGCTGCGACGGCTGCGAGAAGATCACTTCGGTGCGGTCGTGCTCGATCAGGTCACCCAGGTACATGAAGGCGGTGTAGTCGGACACGCGCGCGGCCTGCTGCATGTTGTGGGTGACGATGACGATGGTGTACTCGTGCTTGAGCTCTTCCACCAGCTGCTCGATGCGGCTGGTCGAGATCGGGTCCAGCGCCGAGGTCGGCTCGTCCAGCAGCAGCACCGACGGGCGCAGGGCCACGGCACGGGCGATGCACAGGCGCTGCTGCTGGCCACCGGACAGGCCCAGCGCGCTCTGCCCCAGCTTGTCCTTCACTTCGTCCCACAGCGCGCCCTGGCGCAGCGCCTGCTCGACACGGTCGGCCATGTCGGCCTTGCTCAGCTTCTCGTGGTGGCGGATGCCGTAGGCCACGTTCTCGAAGATGGTCATCGGGAACGGCACCGGCTTCTGGAACACCATGCCGACCTTGCTGCGCAGGCGGTTCATCGGGTACTTCGGCGACAGGATGTTCTCGCCGTCCAGCAGCACCTCACCGCGCGCTTCCAGCTTCGGGTACAGCGCGTAGATGCGGTTGAAGATGCGCAGCAGGGTCGACTTGCCGCAACCGGAAGGACCGATCAGCGCGGTTACGCGCTTTTCCGGGATTTCCAGGTTGATGCCCTTCAGGGCGTGGAATTTGTCGTAGTAGAAGTCCAGTCCACGCGCAGCCAGCTTCACCGGCGACGGCGTGTGCAGGCTCTCGTGCGAGGACGGCACGGCGATGCGCTGCATCGGCACGGCGTTGGAAAGGTCGTTCATGGCGTTATCCACGGAAAGGTCAGTCATGGGAGATACGGTTGCGCAGCAGGATGCCGCGGGCGGCAAGGCTGACCAGCAACACGAAGACAGTCAGCACCAGGGCACCGGCCCAGGCCAGCACCTGCCAGGATTCATACGGGCTGCCGGCGAACTGGTTCATCACCACCGGCACCGAGGCCATCGGCTGGAAGATGTTGTTGTTCCAGTACTGGTTGCCGAAGGCCGTAAACAGCAGCGGGGCGGTTTCGCCGGAGATGCGCGCCAGCGCCAGCAGGATGCCGGTGATGATGCCGGCCGATGCACTGCGGTACAGCACCTGCACGATCACCTTCCACTGCGGGATACCGAGCGACAGCGCCGCTTCGCGCATCTGCGAGGGCACCAAGCGCAGCATCTCGTCGGTGGTGCGCACCACCACCGGCAGCACGATGAAGGCCAGCGACAGGGCACCGGCGAACGCCGAGAAGTTGCCGCCGGTCTGCATCACGTACAGGGTGTAGACGAACAGGCCCAGCACGATCGACGGTGCCGACAGCAGGATGTCGTTGACGAAGCGGACCACGGTGCCGGCCTTGCGGGCGTTGCCGTACTCGGCCAGCCAGGTGCCGGCCAGCACGCCCAGCGGGGTGCCGATGCCGATCGCCAGCGCGCACATCACCGCGCTGCCGAAGAAGGCGTTGGCGAGGCCGCCTTCCTGCATCGGCGGCGGCGTCATCTTGGTGAACAGATCCAGGTTGATGCCGGCCAGGCCCTTGGAGGCCAGGGTGAACAGGATCCAGCCCAGGAAGAACAGGCCGAACAGCGCGGTGGCGCACGACAGCGCGATGGCAATGACGTTGCCGATGCGGCGGCGCAGGTACAGGGAGTCAGCGGTGCTGGACATCAGTTGCCCTCCTTGCGGGACAGGCGCATCAGCATCAGGCGGGCGATGGCCAGCACCACGAAGGTGACGATGAACAGGACGAAGCCGAGCAGCAGCAGGGCCGAGCGGTAGGTTTCAGTGGCTTCGCCGAAATCATTGGCGATCAGCGCGGCGATGGTGGTGCCCGGTTCCAGCAGCGACGGCGACAGGCGCACGCTGTTGCCGATCACGAAGGCGACCGCCATCGTCTCGCCCAGGGCGCGGCCGAGGCCGAGGAAAATGCCGCCGATCACCGCCGAGCGGGTGTAGGGCAGGACGATGTCCCAGCTCACTTCCCACTTGGTGGAACCCAGCGCATAGGCCGATTCCTTCAGGCGGGTCGGCACGGTCAGGAACACTTCGCGCATCACCGAGGAGATGAACGGAATGACCATGATGGCCAGCACGAAACCGGCGGTGAGCATGCCGATGCCCAGCGGCGGGCCCTGGAACATCGGGCCGATGATCGGCCATTCGCCCAAGGTCTCGTTGAGGAACGGGGTGACGTACTCGGTCATCACCGGCACCAGCACGAACAGGCCCCACATGCCGTAGATGATTGAGGGAATGCCAGCCAGCAGTTCGATGGCGGTACCGACCGGGCCACGCAGCCAGCGCGGCGCGACTTCGGTGAGGAAGAAGGCGATACCGAAGCTGACCGGCACGGCGATGACCATCGCGATGACGGCGGTGACCAGGGTGCCGTAGATCGGGGCGAGCGCACCGAACTTGTTTTCGACCGGATTCCAGTCGGCGGAGAAGAAGAAGCTCAGGCCCTGCATCTGCAGGGCATGGCGACCGCCCCACAGCATCGACAGCGCGGCACAGGCCAGGGCGATCAGGACGAAGATGACGGTGCCGACCAGCACCCATCGGAACAGTTTGTCGTTGCGGGCATCACGCGCATCACGCGTGGACGGGGCGGCTACAGGCTGGGCGATGGCATTCATGGGGACGGCAGGGCCAGGAAGGGGCGGGGCGGCACGGCGTGGAAGAAGCGGTGCCCGCGTGGGGCGGGCACCGTCGTGTCCATCACTTCAGGTCGGTCGCCCAGTAGGCCTCGATCTGCTTGACCAGTTCGGCCGGCAGCGGCACGTAGTGCAGCTCGTTGGCCTGGGCCTGGCCGTTTTCGAAGGCCCACTTGAAGAAGGCCAGGGTGTCCTGGTTGCGCTTGGCATCCTTCGGCTGCTTCTGCATCAGCATGAAGTTGGTGGCGGTGATCGGCCACGCCTGCTCGCCCGGTGCGTTGGTGATGACCAGGTTGAAGTCCTTGGCGCTGGCCCAGTCGGCGCTGGCGGCCGCGGCGGCGAAGGTTTCCGCGCTCGGCTCGACCCAGTTGCCTGCGGCGTTCTGCATGGCGGTGTACGGCATGCCGTTCTGCAGCGCGTAGGCCAGTTCGACGTAGCCGATCGAGCCCTTGATCTGCTTCACGTACGAAGCGACGCCTTCATTGCCCTTGCCACCGACGCCGTCCGGCCACTGCACCGAGGTGCCTTCGCCGACCTTGGTCTTCCACTCCGGGCTGACCTTGGACAGGTAGTTGGAGAAGTTGAAGGTGGTGCCCGAACCGTCCGAACGGTGGACCAGGGTGATCTTGCCGTCCGGCAGCTTCACGCCCGGGTTGGCGGCGACGATGGCCGGGTCGTTCCAGGTCTTGACCTTGCCCAGGAAGATGTCCGCCAGCAGGGCGCCGCTCAGGCGCAGCTTGCCGGTTTCCAGGCCCTCGATGTTGACCACCGGCACCACGCCGCCGATGGCGGACGGGAACTGGGCCAGGCCGGCCTGGGCGAGTTCTTCGCTGCTCAGCGGCTTGTCGGAGGAACCGAAGTCGACGGTGCCGGCCTTGATCTGGGCGATGCCGCCGCCGGAACCGATCGACTGGTAGTTGATCTTGGCGCCGGTGCTGGCGTTGTAGTCAGCCGACCACTTGGAGACCAGCGGGAAGATGAAGGACGCGCCCGCGCCGGACACTTCGGCGGTCACCTTGGCACCGGCGGCGGCCGGAGCGGCGGCACCGTCGGCCGCCGGCTGCTGCGCGGCCTGCTTGTCGCCACCGCAGGCCGACAGGCCCAGGGCGATGGCCAGGGAAAGGGCGGCAAGGCCGGCCGAGTGCAGTTTCATGGTCACTCCATAGCGGGGAAGAGCCGACGTCGTCGGCGGATGCGGCTATGAAATGATGTTTTTGTTACAGCCGTATTACGACCATGACAGAGGTGTCCTGGATCACGTTACGACAAGGGTTTCACAGGGTTGGCTGCGATCCGTGAGACCCCCGCAGACCCCGGATCTGCGCACCGGCATGACCGCCGGATGGCCCTCGTAGCGTCGAGTCTGCTCGACTGCTCCCTGCCCTCGGTAGGTGCGGACCGTTGGTCCGCACGCTCCAGAGCGCAGCCGAGTATGGGCTCGGCACTACAGAGGCAGGTGCACCCCGAAAACAAGAAGAGCGCGAGATCTCGAGGATCTCGCGCCCGGGTGGGATCGACGGGGGAGAGAGGACCCGCCGATCCCGTTCCTGCGGGGGAACGCTTACTTCAGGTTCTGCGACCAGTAGGTCTCGATCTGGCGGACCAGGCTGTCCGGCAGCGGCACGTAGTCCAGCTGGCGGGCCTGGGCGTCGCCGCTCTTGTAGACCCAGCGGAAGAACTCCTGGGTGGCCTTGCCGTTGGCAGCATTCTTCGGCTTCTTGTGCACCAGGATGAAGTTGGTGGCGGTGATCGGCCAGGACTCGGCGCCCGGGGCGTTGGTCATCACCAGGTAGAAGTCCTTGGCGTTGGCCCAGTCGGCGCTGGCGGCAGCGGCGGCGAAGGAGGCGTCGCTCGGCTGCACGAACTTGCCGGCGGCATTCTTCATCGCGGTGTACGACAGCTTGTTCTGCAGCGCGTAGGACAGTTCGACGTAGCCGATGCCACCCTTGATCTGCTTCACGTAAGCGGCAACGCCTTCGTTGCCCTTGCCGCCGATGCCAGCCGGCCACTGGACCGAGGTGCCTTCGCCGACCGAGCTCTTCCACTCCGGGCTGACCTTGGACAGGTAGTTGACGAAGTTGAAGGTGGTGCCCGAACCATCCGAGCGGTGCACGACGGTGATCTTGGCGCTCGGCAGGGTCACGCCCGGGTTCAGCGCGGCGATGGCCGGGTCGTTCCAGGTCTTGATCTTGCCCAGGAAGATGTTGGCCAGCACGGTGCCGTCCAGCTTCAGCGCGCCCGGGGCGATGCCGGCCACGTTGACCACCGGCACCACGCCGCCGATCACCGACGGGAACTGGGCCAGGCCCGAAGCGGCCAGTTCTTCCGGCTTCAGCGGAGCGTCGGAGGAGCCGAAATCAACGGTCTTGGCCTTGATCTGGGCGATACCACCGCCGGAACCGATCGACTGGTAGTTGACCTTGTTGCTGGTGGCGGCGTTGTAGTCGGCCGACCACTTCGACATCACCGGGTAGATGAACGAGGCGCCCGCGCCGGTGATTTCAGCGGCGTTGGCGGCGAACACGGACGACGCTGCGAAGACGGCAACGGCAACGCGCGACTTGAAGGCGTGGATCACGGGGTGGCTCCTGGGTTGATTGGGATGCGGGGTTACCCGCCCGGCGCACATTCCATAACGGTTCGATGACAGCGCAGGGACCGTTGTATGACGCAACCGTTACAGCGCTGGCCGCTGCCGCTGCAGGGGGGGGCGTGAAGGTTTCGCGCGCGGTCGAGGCGCGGCTGGGCGGCGCGTCGCCAACCTCCATATGTCGTTGACGGAGCTTCCGCGCTGACGCGCGGGCATCCCGGGAAATGGGCATCCGGCAGCGATGTCATGTAGTGCACAGGGATGCATGGGGGCCGCGTTGCGCGTTGAAGCGGATACATCACGCCATGTGCCGCAAGGCCTCGACACAGATGCCGGCGCAAATGCGTCGTCCGCATGACCGCACGAAGAAACCTGTGTTTGGTGCGCAGTTTGTCATTCGACTGTCATGGTTTTAACGGAACGTTCGCAAAACGCTTGACCGGCCTGCCGGCGTGGCGTTCTGCCCAAGCCATTCCAACCCTCTGGAGAGATCCAAAATGCGTTCCCATTTGCTCGCCGCCGCGGTCGTTGCAAGCCTCGGTCTGGTTTCCGCCGACGCCTTCGCAGCCCCCGCCAGCTCGGGCGTATCCCAGGCACAGCTGCAGCAGCTGCAGGCACAGATCGCCGCGCTGCAGGCCCAGGTCCAGCAGTTGCAGAACGATTCGCAGGCGCTGCAGGCGCAGTCCGACGCGCAGTCCGAAGTGAACATCACCCAGGCGCAGGCGCTGGAAGGTGCACAGAAGACCCAGACCAGCGTCGACAAGCTGGCCAAGCTGGTCAATGACAACAAGATCGGCGGTCGCATGTTCTTCGACCTGACCAACATCGACAAGACCAGCAACGGCAAGGACACCGCCGCCAGCGGCACCGGCCTGGACGTCAAGCGCTTCTACCTGACCGTCGACCACAAGTTCAACGACATCTGGTCGGCGAACCTGACCACCGACTTCCAGTACAGCTCGGCCATCGGCAATACCGAACTGTTCGTCAAGAAGGCCTACGTGCAGGGCAGCTTCGACCCGGCCTTCAACCTGCGCGTCGGTGCCGCCGACATGCCGTGGATCCCGTACGTCGAGAAGTTCTACGGCATGCGCTATGTCGAGAACACCCTGACCGACCGTCTGAAGTACGGCAACTCGTCCGACTGGGGCCTGCATGGCTTCGGCAACCTGGGCAACAACTTCAACTACGCCGTCTCGGTCGTGTCCGGCGCCGGTTACAAGAACCCGACCCGCAGCAAGGGCATGGACGTGGAAGGCCGCGTGGCCTACACCCCGAACGAGAACTTCGTGGTCGCCGTCGGTGGCTACAGCGGCAAGCTGGGCAAGGAAACCGACATCCAGAGTTCCGAGAACACCTACACCCGCGCCAACGCGATGGTGGCCTACGCCGACAGCAACTTCCGCGTCGGTGGTGAGTACTTCCAGGCCAAGAACCTCAACAACGTGATGACCGTTGCCACCGACAAGTCCAGCGGCTGGTCGGTGTGGGGCAGCGTGCGCGTGACCGATGGCGGCATCAACGTGTTCGGTCGTTACGATGACACCGACGTCAGCAAGACCCTGGACCCGACCCTGAGCGACAAGTACTGGAACGTCGGCGTCGAGTTCCCGGTCATGAAGAACCTCAAGCTGTCGACCGTGTACAAGTACACGCACCTGGCCAACGCCGGCGACAAGAAGAACGACAAGACCAAGGAGTTCGGCGTCTGGGGCGACCTGTCGTTCTGATCCCCTGAAGCAGGCTTGTCCTGAAACACAGACGGCGGGCCTTGTGCCCGCCGTCTTCGTTTGGTCACAACAGAGACTGCGTCACGCCTCGGCCGTGGTCTTTTCCTTGAACCGGCACAGATCGGCGATCACGCAGCCCGGGCAATCCGGCTTGCGCGCCTTGCACACATAGCGTCCGTGCAGGATCAGCCAATGATGCGCGTCGAGCAGGAACTCGGCGGGGATCACCTTCACCAGCTTGTCTTCCACTTCGCGCACATTCTTTCCCGGGGCCAGTCCAGTACGGTTGGAGACGCGGAAGATATGCGTGTCCACCGCCATCACCGGCTCGCCGAACGCGGTGTTGAGCACCACGTTGGCGGTCTTGCGGCCCACGCCCGGCAACGCTTCCAGTGCATCGCGATCGCGCGGTACTTCACCGCCATGCTTTTCCAGCAGGATCGCGCAGGTGGCGATCACGTTCTTCGCCTTGGCGTTGAACAGGCCGATGGTGGCGATGTACTGCTTCAGTCCTTCTTCGCCAAGCGCGAGGATCTTCGCCGGCGTATTGGCCACCGGGAACAGGCGGCGCGTGGCCTTGTTGACGCCGACGTCGGTGGCCTGCGCCGACAACGCCACCGCCACCAGCAGCTCGAACGGCGAGCTGTACTCCAGTTCGGTCTTCGGGTGCGGGTTGAGTTCACGCAGGCGCGTGAACATCTCCACCACGTCGGCGCGCGGCATCGTGCCGCCACGCCGCGCCGGGGCGCGTGCGGTCTTCTTCGTGGTGGCCATTACTGCTCCTTGCCGCTGGCGCGGGCCTTGGCCCGGGCGAGGATGGCGGCGGCTGCGGCGGGCAGGGCGGGCTTCACGTCCGGCGCCGGGGCTGGCGTGCGCCGCGCGTCGCGTTCGGCTTCGCGGCGGGCCAGTCGCACCGCACGGGCGCGGTAACGTTCGCGGGCCGCCCAGGCGGCCTGAAGCTGCTGCTGGGCCTGCTGCAACCGCTGCGGGAGTTCCGGGTGGCCGGGCAGCAACCGCGCGTCGTCGGCGCGGGCGACATAGTCCATCAGCCCGGCCTGCAGGGCGCCATCGAGATCGTCTGCCTGGACCCGGGCGAACAGCTGCGCGGGGTTGGGTCGGGATGCCATGGCGTCAGCGGTTCTGGAAGGCCGGCGGGCGGCGCTGCAGGAAGGCGCTGGTTCCCTCGCGCATATCCTCGGTGGCGAACAGCAGGCCAAACTGCGTGCTTTCGTATTCCAGCCCGGCTTCCAGGCTGCATTCGCCACCCACGTGCACCGCGTCCAGCAGGCCGCGCAGGGCCAGCGGCGCCGAGCGCGCCAGCTGGCGGGCGACGTCATTCACGCGATTGTCCAGCGCGTCGGCCGGCACCACCTCGTTGACGATCCCCAGTTCCAGCGCACGTGCGGCGTTGATCGGTGCACCCAGCAGGCAGAGCTCCAGCGTGGCGGCGCGGCCGCACAGGCGCAGCAGGCGCTGGCTGCCCCCGAAGCCGGGAATCAGGCCGAGATTGATTTCCGGTTGGCCGACTTTGGCGGTATCGGCGGCGATGCGCAGGTGGCAGGCCATGGCCAGTTCCAGGCCACCGCCCAGCGCGAAACCGTTCACGCGGGCGATGACCGGCTTGGGCATGCGCTCGATCTGGCGCATCAGGGCCTGGCCCAGCAGCGAGAAATCACGTCCCTGAACCGCGCTGAGTGTGTTCATCTCGGCAATGTCGGCGCCGGCCACGAACGCCTTCGGGCCAGCACCGGTCAGCACCACCACGCGCACCTCCGGATCTGCGGCGGCAGCACTGAAGGCCTCGGCCAGGGCCTGCAGGGTCGCGGCATTGAGGGCGTTGAGCTTGTCCGGGCGCTGGACGGTCACGGTGCGGATGGCGCCGTCGTCGGTGACAGCGATCAGGGCATCGGCCACGGGTAAACTCCTGGAACGTTAAAAAAAAGTGATATTGAACTCCGCGAACGCAGACGGGTCATAGCCTGCATCGTGAGTAGCGGTTACACGTTGCGCCCGTTATCCTAACCCGTCGCCTCAGGGCGGCGCAGAACGTCCCTGAGTTACCACCCCTGGAGAACTGTTTGATGAAGTTGCGTTCTATCGCGGTCGCCGTCGCGGCCCTGGCCCTGACGGGCAATGCCTTCGCCCAGGACGTTTCGTCCGAAAAGGGCAAGCTGAGCTACTACTTCGGTTACGACTACGGCAACAACCTGGCGGAGCTGACCGGTCGTGGTGAGCAGCTGGACATCAACTCGGTGGTGAAGGGCCTGCAGGACGCCTACGCCAAGAAGCAGCCGGCGATCACCGCCGAGCAGCTGAAGCCGGCCGTTGAAGCGTTCCAGAAGCGCGAGCAGGGCCGTGCCCAGGCTGCCAAGGCCGAGTACGAAAAGGCTGCTGCCGAAAACAAGACCAAGAGCGATCAGTTCATCGCGGCGAACAAGGCCAAGGCCGGCGTGCAGTCGCTGCCGAGCGGCGTCCAGTACCGCGTGATCGAAGCCGGCAAGGGTGCCAAGCCGACCCAGGCCAGCACCGTGCAGCTGGAAGTGGCCGGCCCGTTCCCGTACGGCCAGCGCCCGACCGAAGCCCGCCCGGCCCAGCAGATCCCGTCGATCAAGGTCAGCGAAGTTGAAATGAAGGCCATGCGCGAGACCCTGCTGCAGATGCCGGCAGGCTCGAAGTGGGAAGTCACCCTGCCGCCGGACCAGGCCTACGGTGCCGACCCGCGCACCCCGTTCCCGCCGAACGTGGCTGTGCAGTTCGAGATCAAGCTGGTCAGCGTCAAGTAAATCGAAGCGGTAAACCAAACGCGCCGGTGATTCCACCGGCGCGTTTTTGTTTGCGCAGTCCCCGACGGTAGAGTCGACCGTTGGTCGACTATCGCGCGCAGCGCGGGGTTCCCCGCAAGAAGATGGAAGAGCAGTCGACTAACTGTGTAAACCCACTACGTTGTTCAGCGGCACTCTGGAGATAGGTGGCTGGCCGCCGATCGCCATATGGGGACGGTGCCAGTTGTAGTGGTGCAGCCATTGGCTCAACACGGAATTGCGCTGGTCCGAGGATGCGTACTCGCAGGCGTAAGCCCACTCGCGCAGGCTGGTCTGGATGAAGCGCTCGGCTTTGCCATTGGTCCGCGGCGTGTAGGGCTTGGTTCTGATGTGCTTGATCCCAAGGGATTTGAGCAGCTTGGCAAAGGCGGTGGAGCGATAGCAGGCACCGTTGTCGGTCAGGATCCGCTTGAAGGTGATTCCCAGGCTGGCGTAGTACTCCAGAGCGCCCAGCAACGCCTGGCAGGCGGTTTCGCCCTGTTCGTTGGGGTGGACGCTGCTGAAGGCGACCCGGGAGTGATCGTCAATGGCCACGTGGACGTAGCCCCAGCCACCGCCAGCGGTATTTCCCCGGCGTTTGGCATCGGTTCTGTGCCCTGGCCGCTGGAAGTTGCCCAGCTTCTTGATGTCCAGGTGCAGCAGCCCTCCGGGCTGATCGTATTCGTATCGGATGACCTCCTTGGGCGGATCAAGCCGACACAGCCGATTGAGGCCGTGGGCGCGCATCAGCCTTGAAATCGTACTGTGGCCGACCCCCAGCGCCTTGGAGATGGTCAGGTAGGTCTGCCGCTTACGGCGATGCTCCTTGATCTGCTCGACTACCGGAGCAGGTGTGGCATGCGGCGTCTGGTGAGGCCGTGAGCTGCGGTTTTCCAGCCCCGGTGCCCCGAACTGGCGGAATCGGGCCAGCCACTTGTAGGCCGTACGCACACTTACGCCACACGCTTGAGCTGCTTCTTCCGGGCGTAAGCCCTCGTGGAGGATACGGTGGACCAGAAGCGCTCGACTAAACGTCGTCAAACGGGCATTTTTATGATTGTTCATCCGGGCTCTTTGGGGGCTGGAACGGTGTGGTAACCACCATTTTCCAAAGATGCCCCGGATGAACAACGTACAGAGAGATCACAACTAACAGTCGACTCTACCGTCCGGCCAGGCCACCCGCGCAAATCCCGCCCATTCGCGCTACTGTTGGCGGGTGCAAACAATGGAAGAAACGGCGCGTGTTGTCGCAAGTCCCTGCATCGGAGTGTGCACGCTGGATCCGCACCGGCAGTGCAGCGGGTGCGGGCGGCATATCGACGAAATCGCGCGGTGGTCGTCGATGAGCAATGACGAACGCAACCGCATCCTGCACCGCGTGCAACCGCTGCGCGCGCAGCTTCAGCAGTCACTGCGCGGCTCGCTGGCCGACCACGAACGGCTGATGCGCGCGCTGCACCCGCTGGCCGAACCGCCGGTTGGTGATGGCTGGAACCGCAGCGAACTGATTGACCTGCTGCCGCCCGGGCCTCCGGTGGAAGCGGCGGTGCTGGCCGGCATCGTGCCACGCGCCAATGGCGCGCAGGTGATTCTCACCCGTCGCACCGAAACCCTGCGCCAGCACGGCGGCCAGGTCGGCTTCCCGGGTGGCCGCACCGAACCCGATGACCGCGACGCGCTGGCGGCGGCCCTGCGCGAGAGTCAGGAAGAAATCGCACTGGCGCCCGGGCAGGTGCAGGCGCTGGGGTATCTCGATCCCTTCGTGACGATCACCGGCTACCGGGTCACCCCGGTGGTGGCGGTGGTCGATCCGGACTTCGTGCCGGTGCCGCAGCCCAGCGAAGTGGCCGAGGTGTTCGAGGTGCCGCTGGACTACCTGATGGCGGCGGACAACCTGCGCCAGGTCGAAATCAACCATCGCGGCCGCATCCGCCACGTCCTTGAGTACGGCTGGCCCGGCCAGCGCATCTGGGGAGCGACCGCGGCCATTCTCTACAACCTGCGTCGTCGCCTGGAGCAAGTGCAATGAACCCGATCGATCCGCCGTGGACCACCCTGGTCGATGTCGCCACCCTGGCTGCCGCGTTGGGCGAAGGCATCCGCGTGGTCGACGCACGCGCCACCGCCAGCACTGCGGTGCGGGTGGTCGATGCGCGCTCCTCGCTGGCCGACCCGCAGGCGGGAAGCAGCCAGTATCTGGCAGGTCATATCCCGGGTGCGGTGTATGCCGATCTGAATCGTGACCTGTCTGATCTGTCGCGCGTCGGCCATGGTCGCCATCCACTGCCGGACAGCGATGCCTTGGCCGCAAAGCTGGGGCAGTGGGGCATCGACGCCGACACCCAGGTGGTGGTCTACGACGGCAGCGACGGCAGCATGGCCGCCTCGCGCCTGTGGTGGCTGCTGCGCCTGATTGGTCACAGCAAAGTCGCCGTGCTCGACGGCGGCATCGCGGCCTGGCAGGCCGCCGGTCACACGCTGGAAAGCGGCCAGGCTGAAGTGACAGCGCTGCCCGCCTACCCGGGCCGCTTCGACACCACCCAGATCGCCAACGCCGATGAAATCACCGCGCGCCTGAAACATGCACCGGGCTGGTTGGTCGACGCACGCGCGGGCGAACGTTTCCGCGGCGAAGTGGAGCCCCTCGACCCTGTTGCCGGCCACGTGCCGGGCGCGGTCAATCGGCCGTTCGCGTTGAACGTGCTCGATGGCCGACTGCGCGACGCACAGGAACTGCGCGCCGAACTGCAGGGCGTGATCGGCAACCGCGATCCAGAACAGGTGGTGCTGATGTGTGGCTCTGGCGTGACCGCCTGCCACCTGCTGCTGGCGATGGAAAGCGCAGGACTGAGCGGTGCGCGCATCTATGCCGACTCCTGGAGCGGCTGGGTCAGCGACAGCAGCCGCCCGGTCGCCACCGGCGCCTGACTCTATCGTCTCGATTTCCACGCAAAGGGCAGTCGAGCTACAAAAGCCCGTTCCGATCGCTTCAACGTCCATCCACGCATGGCGTGGATGAACCGTGTCGACCAAGGTCGACACCTACCAACAGCGGCGGAGATCTGTCGAAGGCGGGGTGGGGCCGGTTGCGAGGGTGTCCGCGGCATGGATGCCGCGGCCAAGCCCCCATGGATGGGTTTACGGCGTCCCTCGCAACCGGACCCACCCCGCCATCCCACGGAATGCTGCTGTTGCACTTGCTTCGGCCGTTGCTTCTGCGGGTGCAGGGCGCAGCCCTGCCGCTTACCCAACAGGCTGCAACGGCACCTTCGCCAGCACCCGCGCCCACGGGAACAGCGGCCCCGGGTCACGCTTGCGCGCCACCCTCAGCGCCGGATCATCACTGGCCGGCACCTGTTCCCGATCCAGCTGGTCATGCCCGGCAATCCGCCGCAGCGACGGATAGCGCGCCACCAGCGCCAGCAGCAGCGCCTCCAGCGCCACCAGCTGCGCCTCGGTGTAGGCCTCGTCCATCGCCTGGTGGCGGCTGTCGAACCAGTGCGGATAGCGTCCGGTATTGACCAGTTCGATGCCCAGCGTATGCGCGTTCATGCCGCGCACGTGGTGGGCCACCCGCTCCGGCGCCACGTACTGCGCCACGGTGCCATCGCGGTCGATGTAGAAATGCCCGCTGTTGCCGGCGCCGCTGTCGTACAGCACGCGCTCGCCGTACTCCCGGGCCATGGCCAGATCGGGCAGCTCGGTGCAGTGGATCACCACCATCTCCAACGTGGCCGGGTCGCGCAGCGGCAGGCGGTCTTCGTAGGGCAGGGGCTGCAACAGCAGGCCGGGCAGGAGCGGGTTGGGCATCCGGCGATGCTAGCATTGCGGCATGAACCTGCCTTCCCTTTCCTTGTCGAACCGCGCGCACGGAGCCTGCGCGTGAGCCGCGGCCACTGCATCCTGTCCCACGGCTTCGAGAGCGGCCCGGAAGCGACCAAGGTCACCGCGCTGGCCGAGGTGGCCCAGCGCCTGGGCTGGACCCACGAGCGCCCCGACTACACCGACCTGGACGCGATGAGCGAGGTCAGCCGGGTAGGCGACGTGCCGACCCGCTTGCGCCGCCTGGTCGAGCGCGCCGCCATCGCCGCCCGGCAGGGCCCGGTGGTGCTGGCCGGCTCGAGCCTGGGCGCCTATATCTCCGCCATCGCCTCGCTGCAGGTGCCGGTGGCCGGCCTGTTCCTGATGGTGCCGCCGACCACCATGGGCCCGATGCCGGCGCTGGATGCCGCCGCGGTGCCGACCACGGTGGTACAGGCCTGGCATGACGATGTGGTCCCGGCCGCCGGGGTCATCGCCTGGGCGCAGGCGCGCGCCGCGCAGCTGCTGCTGGTCGACGATGGGCACCGCCTGGAACGCCATGTGGAGGCCTCCGCGCAGGCCTTCGAGCGCCTGCTGCGGCAACTGTGAAGCCCGGGCGCACGGCGCGCCCGCCCGCTTTGACTACAATGGCAGCCCCGCCGCCCCCGGCGCGGGCCTGCCGGCCGTGCTTGCGGCCCTCCTTTCCGACCGGCCCGGCCCTTGTGCCGCGCCCGACCACCTGCGAACCGATCCCGTGAAATTCTTCGTCTCCTGTGCCAAGGGCCTGGAATACCTGCTTGCCGATGAACTGTCGGCCCTGGGCCTTGGCAAGGCCACTGCCACCATTGCCGGCGTCAATGCCGAGGGCGAACTGGAGCAGGCGCTGCGGATCGTGATGTGGTCGCGTCTGGCCAGCCGCGTGCTGTGGCCGATCGACGAGTTCGACTGTCCGGACGAACAGGCCCTGTACGACGGCGTGCGTGCGCTGCCGTGGCACGAGCACATCAAGCCGGAGATGACCCTGGCGGTGGATGCGCACGTGTCCGGCGACAAGATCACCCACGCGCGTTTCGCCGCGCAGCGGATCAAGGACGCCATCGTCGACCGCATGCGCGATGAAGGCCTGGAGCGTCCCTCGGTCAACACCGATCTGCCTGATGTGCGCGTGAATCTGTCGCTGCGCAAGGGCCGCGCCTCGTTGTCGATCGACCTCGGTGGCGGCCCGCTGCATCGCCGTGGCTGGCGTGGCGCCGCCCACGAGGCACCGCTGAAGGAAAACCTGGCCGCCGCGCTGCTGCTGCGCGCGCAATGGCCGCGCCTGCATGCCGCCGGTGGTGGCCTGCTGGACCCGATGTGCGGCAGCGGCACGCTGCTGATCGAAGGCGCGCTGATGGCCGCCGATGTCGCCCCCGGCCTGATGCGCCATGGCAGCCTGCCGCCGAGCCGCTGGCTGGGCTTCGACAAGGCCGCCTGGAAGGCGATCCAGAGCGAAGCGCGTGACCGCGAGGCGGCCGGCCTGGCCGCGCTGAAGCCGGTCATCCACGGCAGTGACATCGACCCGACCGCGATCCAGGCGGCACGCGAGAATGCGGAAGTGGCGGGCGTCGCCCATGCGATCCGCTTCACCCGTGCCGACGTGGCCGACCTGGCTGCGCCCGAACAGGAGATCGGCGCGGTGGTCTGCAACCCGCCGTACGACGAACGCCTGGCCGCCGATCCGGCGCTGTACCGCGCGCTGGGCAATGCCCTGCAGAAGGCCGTGCCGCAGTGGCGCGCCAGCCTGCTGTGCGGCAACGACGAACTGGCCTTCGCCACCGGCCTGCGCGCCGGCAAGAAGTACCAGATGTTCAACGGCGCACTGGAATGCGCGCTGATCGTCTGCGACCCGATCGCCGTGCCGGGCCGCGATCCGGCGCAGCCGCGCGAGTTGAGCGAAGGTGCGCAGATGGTGGCCAACCGCCTGCGCAAGAACCTGAAGAAGTTCAAGAGCTGGCGCGCCCGCGAAGACATCACCTGCTTCCGCGCCTATGACGCCGACCTGCCGGAATACGCGGCCGCCATTGACGTCTACGAGGAAGATGGTGGCAAGCGCCGCACCTTCCTGCATGTGCAGGAGTACGCCGCACCGGCGGCGATTCCGGAGAACGACGTGCGCCGCCGTCGTAACGAACTGCTGGCCGCCGCGCGTGAAGTGTTCGGCGTGCCGCCGGAGCAGGTCTCGATGAAGTCGCGAGAGCGCGGCAAGGGCGGCAGCAAGTACGGCCGTTTCGAGCAGCGTGATGAGTTCATCGTGGTGCGCGAGAACAACGCGCTGCTGCAGGTGAACCTGTTCGACTACCTCGATACCGGCCTGTTCCTCGACCACCGCCCGCTGCGCCGGATGATGGCCGAGCAGGTGCGTGGCAAGCGCTTCCTCAACCTGTTCTGCTATACGGGCGTGGCCAGCGTGCAGGCCGCCGTGGCCGGTGCCGCCAGCACCACCAGCGTCGATCTGTCGGCTACCTACCTTCAGTGGTGCTACGACAACCTGGCCTTGAACGGGCAGGGCGGCAACCAGCACCTGCTGGTGCAGGCCGATGCGATGGCATGGCTGGAAGCGGACCGTGGCCAGTACGATGTGATCTTCTGCGATCCGCCGACCTTCTCCAACTCCGCGCGCGCCGACGATTTCGACGTGCAGCGTGAGCAGCTGAAGCTGCTGCGTGCGGCGGTGGCACGATTGGCGCCCGGCGGTGTGCTGTACTTCTCCAACAACTTCCGCCGCTTCAAGCTGGAAGAGAACGCCATCGCCGAGTTCGCCCAGTGCCGCGAGATCACCGCGCGCACCATCGGCCCGGACTTCGAGCGCAACGCGCGCATCCACCGCGCGTGGGAACTGAAGCGGTTGGGGTGATTCCAGCCGAAAGGGGATGCCGGCCAGCGGCCGGCACTACCCACGTGCGCGCAGAACGGTAGCGCCGGGCCATGCCCGGCGAGCGTGGGTCCGGTAGATCCACGCCATGCGTGGATGGCGGTTACAGCAACGCCACCACCAGCCCCAGCACCGGCAGCGCGATCGCCAGCGGCGCGATCCACGTTGGCCGATACGGGTACAACCCGAACGACAGCACCACGCCACCCACGGTCATCGCACCCAGCCACAGCACCGGGCCCATCGCCCAGCCGTGGTCGGCCACGCACAGTGCGAAGGCCACTGTCAGCAGCACCCAGCCCAGTACCCGCCACTGCATCCGCCGTGCCGGTGCAGCAGCGGCCTTGCCATGCAGGTCGTGCTGGTGCTTTTCCATCCCCAGCGACAGGGCGGTGAACGCAGAGAACGACAGCGTCAGAGCCAGCAGCATCATGCGCTGGCCTCCGCTTCGGCCGCTTCGACGGATGCCTTCGGCGCTGCTGCGGCAGCCGCGCGCTTCTTCTTCTCGGCCGCACTCAGCGGAGGCGTCCAGCGCTGCATGCGCCAGCCGCACATCGCCAGCATCGCGCCGAAGGCAATCATCGACAGATCAACGCCGGCCAACACCCAGTCACCGTTGCGCAGGGTGACGCCGAGGTGGGCATGCGTGGTCAGCGCGTTGACCACCGGCACCAGCGCGAACGCGGCCGCGCCCAGGTACAGCTGCCACGCCCACATCATCCGCTTGGGCCAGATGAAGGCGGCCAGCAGCGCCGCGCCCCAGGCGTAGAAGAACACGTTGGCCTCGGCGCTGGAGCGCTCGGCGATGTCCAGCGGCAGCAGGCGGTTGCCCCAGAAGTAGGCCGCGAAGGCAATCGGCAGGCCGGCTACGGTGCCGATGTTCAGCGCATCGACCAAGCGCAGGCCGAAGCCGGTGCGTCCACTCTTGGCATGCTTCGGCCGTTCCTTCACCGCCCACAGCACCACGCCGCTGGCCACCATCAGGCAGCCGACCAGGCCGGACAGGAAGAACAACGCGCGCAGGCCCCAGTCGGCAAAGCGTGCCAGATGCAGGCCGTACAGCACGCCGCGGGTGGCGGTGGCGCCACCGGAAGGCGGTGTTTCTTCCAGCAGCGCACCGCTGACCATGTTGTAGCGCACGGCCGGGGTGTCGGTGGACAGTCGCTTGCCGTCGCGCTGGCGTATGTCGATCACCGCATTGGCCGCGCCCGGGTTGGACACGGTGAAGCCGGCCACTTCCACGCCGTGCCAATGCGCGCGTGCGCTGTCCAGCAGCTGTGCGATCGGCAGCGGGGTGGCGCGTCCTTCGGCCGGCGCGGTCACCTCTGGCATGCCGCCGAAGGCCTCGAAGAAGAATTTGTCCTCGTCCTGCGGATAGGCCACCTTCACGCCCCAAGGCAGGTACATGATCATCAGGGTGACGATGCCGGTGTAGGTGATCATCGCGTGGTACGGCAGCGCCATCACTGCGCTGACGTTGTGGAAATCCAGCCAGGAACGCAGGCCCTTGTCCTTGCGGAAGGTGAAGAAGTCCTTGAAGATTTTCTTGTGGGTGATGACGCCGGTGATGATCGCCACCAGCATGAACATCGCGCAGAAGCCGACCAGATAGCGCGCCCACAGCACCGGGATGTAGTGCAGGTCGAAGTGCAGCCGGTAGAAGAAGTCGCCGCCGCGGGTCTCGCGCGCCTCCAATGCCTGGCCGGTGTTCGGGTCCAGCGTGGCGTCGCCAAAGCCACCGCGGCGGCCACGGCTGGGGTCGGCCAGCTCCGGTGGCAACCGCCAGAACATCTGCATGGCCGGGTTGCGCGGCTGCGGCAGCGTGACGAACCAGTTCCCGGCCTGGCTGGCATTGGCCTGCAGGTAGTCCACCGCGCGCTGCGCGGCCACATCGATGTTGACCTTGTTGGCCGGCAGCTCCGGGCGCATCCAGCGGCTGATTTCCTCGCGGTAATAGCTGGCTGTGCCCGCCATGAAGATCAGCAGCAGCAACCAGCCGACCAGCAGCCCGGTCCAGGTATGCAGCCAGGCCATCGATTGGCGGAATCCGTTCTTCATGCCCAGGCCCCCATCAGGCGCGAAATGCCTGCCATCAGCAGGGCCGGGGCGAGGATGCCCACCCAGGCGCGCAGTGCGCTGCGGGTGGCGAATGCCCACAGGGCGGCACAGGCGGCGACCAGGATCGCCAGCAGCATGCCGGTCAGCACGGTCTGGCCGCGCGCGCCGGGCAGCGCCACCGCGCAGAACACGCTGGTCACCGAGGCCAGCGCATAGCCGCCGAAGATCGCGGCCAACGAACGTGACAGCACGCCCCAGCGCGGGTTGGAGAAAAAGGTGCGGGGGCTGGCGGTTGCGGGCGAGCGGTCCACGGCGTTCCTGCAGGTTTCAGTGGAAGAGGGCCGGCGCACCGCAGTGCGCCGGAGGAGGCCATCCCTGGCCTGGCACCGGTCGCAGAACCGGTGCCATCCATCAGGGTCAGAGCTTCCAGCGCAGCGTCACGGTGACATTGCGTGGTTCGCCCCAGTACACGCCGTTGTAGAAACCGACGTTGTTGAAATACTTCTTGTCCAGCAGGTTGTTGATGTTCAGCTGGGCGCTGAAGTTCTCGTTGAAGCGGTAGCCGCCGGCGAGGTTGACCAGGTAGAACGCGTCCTGGGTGATCCTGGCCTTGCTGCGGTCGGGTTTGGTGCTGGTGTTCCAGATGCTGCTCTGCCAGGTCACGCCACCACCCAGCCAGAAGCGGCCGTCGACACCGCCAGGGCGCCAGCTGGTGTTGAGCCGGAAGGTATCCTGTGGGGCTGTGGTCCGCTGCAGCACGCCGTCCTTGTTGCGGATGACGGTGTGGGCGAAACCGGCCGAGACGTTCCACTGCTCGCCGATGCTGCCCTGGGTTTCGATCTCCCAGCCCTTGACCTTGTTGCCCTTGCCAGTGGAGCGGTAGGCCTGGCTGCCGTCGGGCAGCGAGTTCACCGGCACCGAATCATCGATCTCGGCGACGTTGTTCTGCTTGCCCTCGAACACGGCGGCCGAGGCATTGAGCAGGCCGCCGAAGAACTCGGCCTTGACGCCTGCTTCGTACATGTTGCCGACCACCGGCTCCAGGTAGTTGCCATTGCGGTCGCGGTAGTTCTGCGGCTTGAAGATGTCGGTGTAGCTGACATAACCGCTGAAGATCGAATTGAAGTCGTAGACCAGGCCGGCATACGGGGTGAGCATGTCGTCCGGCCTGTAGCCGGTGCGGGTAGTGCGGTTGCGGCTGCCATTGACATCGTAGCCGTAGGCCCAGCTGCGGGTTTCCCAGCTGCCGTAGCGTGCGCCGACCACCGCCAGCAGCGGGTCGGCCAGGCGCAGCCGCGCGGCAACGTAGGCTGCGCGCTGGCGCAGTTCATTCTGCGAAGACAGCCTGCCCAGGCGGGTCACCGGCAGCACCGGCACATTGCCGGTCCAGTGGCGCCAGTCCGGCACCACGGCATAGGCATCGTCGTAGTCGAAGTCCATGCCTTCCGACTCGCCCTTGCGCACCGACTGGCCCAGGCCGAACACCAGTTCATGCTCGCGACCGAACAGTTGGAACGGACCACCGACGTTGACGTCGAACACGTCCATCGTGCTGTGCTCGTTGAAGTGCGAGATGTAGGCGGTGACGCCGGTTCCATCGGCACGCGGATTGCCGGCGGCGCCGTACCAGACGCTGCCGTCGGTATCACGCACGGCGTGGCTGATATTGCCCTTCACCGACCAGCCGTTGCCGAGCTGCTGCTCCAGCCGCGCGAAGCTGGTCTTCTCCACGATCGGCCAGGCGCTCCACGAGGCCGACAGGTTGGTCGAGCGAGGCAGGTTGGCTGGCGTGCCATCGGCACCCCAGTACGGCACCACGCCCCAGGTCACGCCGGTGGTGCGGGGCGACTGGTATTCGTAGCCCACTTCGAACAGCGTGTTGTCGCTCAGGTCGGCCTGCACGATGCCGTAGAACACATCCTTGTCGAGCGAATAGACATCACGGAATGAATCGCTCTGCTGCTTGGCCGCGACCACGCGCGCACGGATGCGGCCGTCCCAGGCAACCGGACCACCGAGATCGGCTTCCAGGCGGCGGTTGCCCCAGCGTCCCGCGGTGAGGTTGGCGCCCATCTGGAAGGTGTCAGTGGGGCGCTTGCGGATCATGCTGATGGTGCCGGAGGGATCGCCGGCGCCGGTGGTCAGGCCGGTGGCGCCACGGATCACCTCGATACGCTCGTAGATCACGCTGTCGGTGTTGGTCTTGACCGAGCCACCGAACGTGTTGAGCATGCCGTCGATCTGGAAATTGTCGATGGTGTAGCCGCGCGAAACATAGTTGATGCGCTCGCTGTCGGTGACCGACACGCTGACGCCGGTCACCTGGCCCATCACGTCCGACAGCGAGAACAGGCCCATGTCGTCCAGGCGCTGGCGGGTGATCACGGTCACCGACTGCGGCGTCTCGCGCAACGACAGGTCCAGCCTGGTCGCGCTGCGCGCGTTCTTCACCGTGTAGCTGTTCGGAATCTCGCCATCGGCGGTCACCTTCACGGTGTCCAGCGTGCGCGCGGAAGATTCAGCGGTGCCGTCGGCGTGTGCCAGCGGAGCGATCATCAGTGCGGTCACGGCCAGGGCCAGCAGAGAGGGACGAGGGTGGTTGAGCGGCATTGCCATCGGTGCGATTCCATGCAGGACGAAACAGGCGATGGAATGCGCAGACGCAGCAACCGCGCGCTCCGCGCACGTCGCCCAGCGAGTCCCATCGACGGTGCGCCACCCGCGCAGTGCGGGCGACCCGGTAGTCGGGGGATGTACACGGGCGAAGGGGCGGGTGGGTGCGTGCTTCCGTGCCCCGCTTGGCTAAGCGTACAACCGATTAGCAAATGATAGGCATTCGCATTTCGTTAATCAAGCGTGACGGCACCCGCTCCCGTGCAGGGAGGCTTCAGAAGTGGAAAAGGACCGTCGCAGCGTGCAGCAGCAGGCCGATCAGCCCGCCGACCAGGGTGCCGTTGAAGCGGATGAACTGCAGGTCACGGCCCACGCTCAGTTCCAGCTGTTCGACCAGGTGCCGCTCGTCCCAGCCCTTCACGGTCTGCGCGATATGCGTGGTGACGCCCTCGCGCAGGCGCCCGGTCAGGCGCTGCGCACCTTCCATCAGATGCTGGTTCAGTGCCTCGCGCAGCGCCGGGTCGGCCTGCAGGCTGGCACCGAGCGAACCCAGGCTGCGCTGCAGGTGGCCGACCAGCGCCGAATCCTCGCGCTGTAGGTCCGCCCGCAGGCTGGCGTGGATGCGCGCCCACAGCCCCTGCACGTACTCCTGCAGGGCCGGGTGGTCGATCATTTCCTGCTTGAGCTGCTCGATGCGCTCGGCCAGCGCCGGATCCTCGCGCAGGCGCTGCACGTAGTTCTGCAACCAGGTCTCGTAGTCCTGGCGCAGCGGATGCTGCGGCTCGGCCAGCACCTGCTGCAGCTCTTCCAGCACCGCGCGGGCCAGGCGTTCGGCCAGGCTGTCGCCGATCTCGTCGATCGGCTTGACCCAGTTCACCGTGCTCGACAGCGTCGGCCATTCGCGCTGGATGTAGCGCACGATCAGCTGCGAGGCGCGTTCCTTCACCTCCGGCTGTTCCAGCCAGCGGCCCAGCCGCTGCAGGCCCTCGTCCAGCACGCGTTGATGGCGACCATCGGCGGTCAGCAGGGCCAGCAGTTCACCGGCAGTGGCAGCGGCATTCCACTGCCGCAACTGCTGCACCACGAAGCCGTGCAGCTGCCGGCGCACGGCGGTTTCGTCGAAGAAATCCAGCGCCTGCAGCGCCCAGCCGCGAGCCATGTCGGCCAGCATGCGCGAGCGTGCCGGGTCGGCCAGCCAGCTACCGAGGCGGCTGGCCGGATCGAACACCTGCAGCTTGGCCAGCAGCACACCTGGCTCCAGGAACTGGTCGCGCACGAACAGCGCCAGGCTGTCGCCGATGCGCTCCTTGCTGCGCGGGATGATCGCGGTGTGCGGAATCGGCAGGCCCATCGGCCGCCGGAACAGCGCGACCACGGCGAACCAGTCGGCCAGCGCGCCCACGGCTGCGGCTTCGCAGAAGGCCGAAACCCAGGCCCAGATGCCGCGTTCGCCCTGCCAGTGGCTGACCGCGAAACCGGCCAGCATCAGCAGCAGCAGGCCCAGCGCGAGGGCTTTCAGGCGCCGCAGCTGAGCGCGGCGCGGATCGATGGCAGGCGTCATGCCGGAAGTCTAACCGCCACCGAATGAGCGTCGGGTAGTGCCGGCCGCTGGCCGGCATCTGCAGTTCACCCGATACGTTCATGGGGTTGCCGGCCAGCGGCCGGCACTACCCAAGGGGTCAGAGCGCTTCCAGCTGCTTGCGCAGCGCGGCCAGCTGCGCGCGCAGGGTGTCGTTCTCGCGGGTCAGGGCGACCACGCGACGGCGCAGGGCCGGTGCATCCTCGCCCAGCTGTTCCAGTGCGGACAGCACTTCGGCATCGCGGCTGGCGATCTCGTCCTCATCCGCCTCCTCGAAATCCATCTCGGCCGGTTCAGGCTTCGGCGCGCGCGGCTTGCGCTTGGACTCGCGCACGCGCTTGGCGGCCTGCTTCAGCTCGTCCTTGCCACCGGCGGCGGCGGCGCGCTGTTCTTCTTCAGGCAGGTCGGCCACGGCCGCGGCGGCGCTGATCGAGATCATGCCGGCCTTCACCGCTTCCACCACCTCGGCCGCGGCCTGGGCGTGGATGCGTTCGATCATGCCGACCTGGCTGGTGCTCAGCTTGGCCTCGCGGGCCAGCTCGGCGCGGCTGACCTTCGGTGCCGGCTCCCACGGCGGGCTGTCTTCACCGCCTTCATCGGCCATCTCTGCCGTGCCATCGCTCTCGCGCTGCAGCTGGGCCTGCTCGACCTGCTTGCGGGCGGCCAGGATGTCGCGCTTGCGCAGCGCCAGCACGCCGCGCTGGAAGTCGGACACGCTACGGCGCCCCAGGTGCTGCTCGATCATCCACAGGTGCACGTCTTCCATGCTCTGGAAGCGGGTGTTCTGCACGGTGTTGAACGGCAGGCCGTGCTTCTGGCAGATGCCGAAGCGGTTATGGCCATCGACCAGCACGTCACCCCACAGTACCAGTGCATCGCGGCAGCCTTCGGCCAGGATGCTGCGCTCCAGCGCGTCATGTTCGTCCGGGGTCAGTGGGTCGATATAGGCCTTGAGTTCTTCTTTGACGACGATATCCATGGGCACGGCAACGAGCAGGAGCGGAACCGACCATTGTACCCGCTCGCCGCCGCCGGCCCGGGCTCAGGCCGTGGCCCGGATCATCTCACCCAGCGTGCCGGTGATCTGGTCGATCTGCGCCTTGTCCACGATCAGCGGCGGTGACAGCGCGATGATGTCACCGGTGCAGCGCACCAGCAGCCGGCCATCGTGGAAGCAGCGCCGGAACACCTCGTAGCCGCGGCTGCCGGGCATGTCCCGGCGTGGCGCCAGCTCGACCGCCCCGACCAGCCCGAAGTTGCGGATGTCGATCACGTTGGGCAGGCCCTGCAGCGCATGCAGCCGTTCCTGCCAGTATTCGCCCAGTTCGATGGCCCGCTCGAACAGGCGCTCCTCGGCGTAGACCTCCAGAGTGGCCAGCGCGGCCGCACAGGCCAGCGGGTGACCAGAGTAGGTATAGCCGTGGAACAGCTCGATGGCCTGCGGTGGCGCCTGCATCAACGTAGCGTGCACCGCATCGCTGGCCAGCACGCCGCCCAGCGGCACCGCGCCGTTGCTGACCGCCTTGGCGAAGGTCAGCAGGTCGGGGGTGACCCCGAAGCGCTGTGCGGCGAAGGGCATGCCGACCCTGCCGAAGCCGGTGATGACCTCATCGAACACCAGCAGGATGCCGTGGTGATCGCACAGCTCGCGCAGGCGCTGCAGGTAGCCCGGCGCCGGCAGGATGACCCCGGCGGACCCAGCGATGGGCTCGACGAAGACCGCCGCGATGGTCGAGGCGTCATGCAGCGCGATCAGCCGCTCCAGGTCGTCGGCCAGTTCAGCGCCCTGGCGCGGCAGGCCCCTGCTGAATGCATTGCGCTGCAGGTCCAGGGTGTGGCGCAGGTAGTCCACGCCGCCCAGCTGCAGGCCGAACGCCCTGCGGTTGTTGGGCAAGCCGCCTAGTGCCATGCCGCCGAAGCCGACGCCGTGGTAGGCCTTCTCGCGGCTGATGAAGCGCGTGCGCTGGCCCTCGCCGCGCTGGCGGTGGTAGGCCAGCACGATCTTCATCGCGGTATCCACCGCCTCCGAGCCGGAGCTGGTGAAGAACACATGGTTCAGGGGCGTTGGTGCCAATGCGGCCAGCCGCTGCGCCAGCGCGAATGCCGGCGGCGAGCCCATCTGGAAGGCGGGCGAGTAGTCGAGCGTATGCGCCTGCTCGACGATGGCCTCGACGATGCGCGGCCGCGCGTGGCCGGCGTTGCAGCACCACAGGCCGGCGGTACCGTCGAGGATCTGGCGGCCGTCGACATCCTCGTAGTGCATGCCCTGGGCACGCACCAGCACACGCGGCGCCGCCTTGTACTGGCGGTTGGAGGTGAACGGCATCCAGTACGCCTCCAGTGATTCCGGGCGCTGGGTAGCAAGGTCGTGCAGGTCGCTTCCGGGACGCTTCATGCCAGCTCCGTCGGGTCCGATGGGGGAAATGTAGCGCAGCCACGTCACGGTGAAGTCGCGGTCGCGCCGGTATAACCGGGGAAACTGTTCCGTGGAGCCCGACATGGCCGACTTTCCCCACCGCAGCCACTGGCAGGCGTTGTCGCAGCAGCTTTCGATGCCCGGCCAGGCCTTCATCGATGGCCGCTACACCGACGCCGCCAGCGGCGCCCGCTTCGACTGCATCAGCCCCATCGATGGCCGTGTGCTCGCGGCGGTCGCCGACTGCGATGCACAGGACGTGGAGCGCGCAGTGCTGGCGGCGCGGCGTGCCTTCGATGCGGGCCACTGGTCGCAGGCCAGCCCGGCGCATCGCAAGCGCGTGTTGCTGGCGCTGGCCGCGCTGGTGGAGAAGCACGCCGATGAGCTGGCGCTGCTGGAAACCCTGGATATGGGCAAGCCGGTGCGCGACGCACGCCGTATCGACCTGCCCGGCGTGGTGCGCTGCCTGGCCTGGACCGCCGAAGCGGTGGACAAGCTGTACGGGGAAATCGCGCCGACCGGCCCACACGAGCTGGGGCTGGTCACGCGCGAGCCTGCCGGCGTGGTGGCGGCGGTCGTGCCATGGAATTTCCCGTTGCTGATGGCCTGCTGGAAGATCGCGCCGGCACTGGCGATGGGCAATTCGGTGGTCCTCAAGCCGTCCGAGCGTTCGCCCCTGTCGGCGTTGCGGCTGGCGGCGCTGGCGGCCGAGGCGGGCCTGCCGGACGGAGTGCTGAACGTGCTGCCCGGCCATGGTGCGCGCGTGGGCGAGCCCTTGGCACTGCATATGGACGTGGACGTGCTGGCCTTCACCGGTTCCACCGCCACCGGCGCGAAGCTGCTGGAGCATGCGGGACGGTCCAACCTCAAGCGGGTCTGGCTGGAATGCGGTGGCAAGAGCCCACACCTGGTGTTCGCCGATGCGCCGGACCTGGACGCAGCGGCCAAGGCCGTGGCGCAGGGCATCTTCTTCAACCAGGGCGAAGTCTGCACCGCCGGCTCGCGGCTGCTGGTGCAGCGCTCGATCCGTGAGGACTTCGTGCACCAGGTGATTGCCTATGGCCAGCACATGCAGCCCCGCCATCCACTGGAGGCCGATGCACCGATGGGTGCGCTGGTCGACGCCGCGCACGTGGACAAGGTGCTGGCCGATATCGCCCGTGCCGAAGGCGAGGGCGCTCGTCTGCTGATGGGGGGCCATCGGGCCGAGGTGGAGGCCGGCGGCTGCTACGTGCAGCCCACGGTGTTCGACCAGGTGCGTCCGGATCACGCCTTGGCACGCGAGGAAGTGTTCGGGCCAGTGCTGGCCGTGCTTGGTTTCGACGACGAGGCCGAAGCGGTGCGCGTGGCCAATGACAGCCGCTATGGATTGGCGGCGGGCCTGTGGACGCGTGACCTGGGCCGCGCCCATCGTGTCGCACGCCAGCTGCGCGCCGGCAGCGTCTGGGTGAACGGCTGGGACGGTGGTGACATGACGGCCCCGTTCGGTGGCTACAAGCAATCCGGCAACGGCCGGGACAAATCGCTGCACGCCTTCGGCAAGTACAGCGAAATCAAGGCCACCTGGATCCAGTTGTAACGACGCGCCTGCCTAGCGCTTTTCGTAGAGCCGAGCCCACGCTCGGCTGCTGTTTGCTCTTAGTAGAGTCGAGCCATGCTCGACTGCACTTCGCGAGATGCAGCCGAGCATGGCTCGGCGCTACAGAATGCTAGAAGCCGTCGAGCAAGCTCGACGCCACAGTAATGCGACTACCGGCAACGCGCGCTCACCTGCAACACCGCCGCACGCAGCATGTCGCGGTCGGCTTCTTCGACGGCGTTCTGGAAATAGTCCATGTCCTGCTTGCCCAGCTCGCACGGGTCGACGATGTAGCCCGGTGGCCACAAACCCAGCAGTTGCGCGACGCCATGCACGATCTGCTCGGGGGTCATCTGCCGACGGATCCGGAAGTAGTTGCGGCGCGCCGCGAATGCCGGGTGTATCTCGCGGCGACCAATAAGGCGCGGAGCGACACCCGCAGCGCTTATGCCGTCACCACCGTCGATGCTGCCCGCAGGCAGACTCAGGATCAGTGGCGCCACCGCAGCCGCGTTCTCCGCGGCAGGCTGGGCGCTGTCTGCCTGCGCAACCGGGGCAGGGCGGGGCATCACCGATGCGGCCGGACGCGTCAATTGTGCAGAGGGCAAGGTGGGCTGCTTGGCTACCGGCGTCGGCAGTTCCGGTGGCAGCCAACGCAGCAAGATCCGTGGGCCGTCGTCGCTGCGCAGTTCGATCCGGCCGCTGTCCAGCAGCCACAGAGCAAGCCCGCCATGCACCAGCAGTACCACCAGCCACGCCGCCATGCGCGGCAGCTTCGGCGAATCGGACCACGACAGCGCGACTGCAGTCATCGGCAAAGCATCCATGCAGGGACCGGTGGCGCAGCCTAGCGGGTGGCCCGAAAAATTCCGTTGGCATCGGTGTCGGCTGAAACCATCGCCCCGTGCGGCCATCGGCCCGTGGCAGAATCGGGCGATCCGCCGTTACCCGTGTTGCCGATGTCGACGATCACCGCTGCCGCGCCGTCCGTGAATTCCCCCAGTCGAGTCCTGCTGGCCAGCCTGATCGGCACCACCATCGAATTCTTCGATTTCTACATCTACGCCACGGCAGCAGTGCTGGTATTCCCGCACCTTTTCTTCCCGGACAGCAGCGAGCAGGCGGCCCTGCTGCAGTCACTGGCGACCTTCGCGGTGGCGTTCATCGCCCGGCCGGTCGGCTCGGCAGTGTTCGGCCACTTCGGTGACCGTATCGGCCGCAAGGCCACGCTGGTGGCCGCGCTGCTGACCATGGGCCTGTCCACGGTGCTGATCGGCCTGTTGCCCACCCATGCACAGATTGGCCTGTGGGCCCCCGGGTTGCTGGCGCTGTGCCGCTTCGGCCAAGGGCTGGGGCTGGGCGGCGAATGGGGTGGGGCGGTGCTGCTGGCCACCGAGAATGCGCCACCGGGCAAGCGCGCCTGGTACGGCATGTTCCCGCAGCTGGGCGCGCCCATCGGTTTCCTGCTGTCGGCCGGCATCTTCCTGGTGCTGGGCCGCTGCCTGAGCCAGGACGACTTCCTGCAGTGGGGCTGGCGCATTCCGTTCGTGGCCAGCGCGCTGCTGGTGGGTCTGGGACTGTGGGTGCGGCTGAACATCCACGAGACGCCCGATTTCAAGAAGGCGCTGGAGCGCAAGGCGCCGGTGCGGCTGCCGATGTGGACGGTGCTGCGTGACCATCCAGTGCCGATGCTGTTGGGTACGCTGGGCGCGTTCGCCACCTTCGTGCTGTTCTACCTGATGACGGTGTTCAGCCTCGGCCACGGCACTGCGGTGCTGGGCTACAGCCGCGAGCAGTTCCTGCTGATGCAGATGGCCGGCATGCTGTTCTTCGCGCTGGGCATCCCGCTGTCGGCGCGCTATGGCGACCGCTGGGGCACGCGTCGCACCATGATCGTCGCCAGCGTGCTGATCATCGGCTTCGGCGTACTGTTCGCGCCGTTGTTCCAGCCGCACAGCCCATGGCTGGTCACCGCCTTCCTGTGCCTGGGCCTGTTCCTGATGGGCCTGACCTATGGCCCCTGCGGCACCTTCCTGGCCGAGATCTACCCGGTGGAGGTCCGCTACACCGGCGCTTCGCTGTCATTCAACCTGGCCGGCATCCTCGGTGCGGCACCGGCCCCGTATCTGGCGACCTGGCTGGCCGAGCGCTTCGGCCTGGTCGCGGTGGGTTACTACCTGTGCCTGACCGCGGTTGCCACCCTGTGCGCGCTGGTGGCACTGCACCGGCGCGCGCTGCGGCTCAACCAAAGAAGCGCTTGAGCGTGCGACCCAGCCAGCCACCGCCCTGGTGTTCGCGGGCGAACTGGTTCAGGTGCGCCTTGACCTGTTCGGCATAGGCCTGGTCATCACCACGGATGTGGTTGAACAGCCAGCGCGAAAGCATGGTGCGCAGTTCGTCGCTGATGTCCTCGCCGGCCTGGAAGCGCATGCGGTACTCCGATACCCGCTTGATGAAGACCTCATGCACGCGCTTGTGCGCGGCACAGAACGGGTAGCCCGCTTCTTCCATCAGCTCTTCCTCGAACGCGAAGTGCGACATGGTGTAGTCCACCACTTCGTCGATCACTTCACCCACCGCGGCACGCTGCATGCTGGCCTGGGCCACGTGCAGGTGGTTGAGCATTTCGATGATGCGGCGGTGTTGTTGGTCGATCACATCGATGCCGATGTTCAGATCGTCCTGCCAGACCAGTAGTGCCATCCCCGGCTCCCCTTCATGCGTATGTCGGGGCCGACTGTAGAGCCGCCCTGCGCGGGCGGCGTTGATCTGGATCAAAGCGTGCCGGTCAGGGCAGCGCCGGCTCGCGTGGGCGCAGCGGGCTGGCCACCGTGGTGCAGCTGACCCGGTTGCGGCCACCGGCCTTGGCCAGGTACAGCTGGCGGTCGGCTTCGGATATCAGCCGGTGCAGTGCATCGCGCTGCGGGCGCAGGCAGCACAGGCCGATGCTGACGGTCATGCGCAGGGTTGCAGTGCCGATGTCGACCTCCAGCGCGGCGATGCGCTGGCGCAGTTCCTCGAAGTACAGCAGTGCCTCGTCCTGCTCCATGTCAGGTACCAGAAGGCAGAACTCCTCGCCACCGAAGCGTGCGATCAGGTCCTGGCTGCGCGCGTGCGCGGCCACCGCGCTGGCCACAGCGCGCAACGCATCGTCGCCGGCTTCGTGGCCATGGGTGTCGTTGATGTGCTTGAAGTGGTCGATGTCGATCATCGCCACCGCCACGCACTGCCCGTGCAGCTGCAGTTGCGGCAGCTGGCGCTGGCTCTGCTCGAGGAAGCAGCGCCGGTTGGGCAGCCCGGTGAGGAAGTCGCGGGTGGCCAGGTCCTGCAGGGTGCCGATCAGCTCCAGCTGGTCCACATTCTGCGAGACCCGGCAGAAGAATTCCTCGCGCGAGAACGGCTTGCGCAGGAAATCGTTGGCGCCGTTCTTCAGGAAGCGCGGGATCAACGACGCATCGGTATTGCCGGAGATGCCGATCACCGCCACCTTGTCGCGCGAGCGCAGGGTGCGCAGGCGGCGGGTGAACTCCACGCCCTGCATGCCCGGCATCTCCTGGTCGACCACCGCCAGGCGGATCGCAGGATGCGCTTCGATCGCCGCCAGGCCCTCGTTGCCGTCGGCCGCTTCGTGCACCTCATGGCCATACATGCGCAGCAGGGCGGCGGCATAGCCACGTGCAGAGGGCGAATCATCCACCACCAGCGCGGCGATGCGGCGGTTGCGTTCCAGCCGCTGTACCAGCCACACCAGGTAATCGATGCTGCCGGGCGTGTTCTTCAGCACATAGTCGATGATCTGCTGCTGCAGCACGCGCTTGCGCAGGTCCTCGTCGTAGACGCCGCTGACCACCACGGTGGGCAGGTTGCGCTTGAGGAAGAACTCGACCACCGCGTCGCGGTCGCCATCGGCCAGCACCAGCCCGGTCAGTACCAGGAACCAGCCGCCACCTTCGTTCAGCAGGCGGTCGGCCTCGGCCAGGGTGGAGGCGATCACCACCGGCAGCTCCAGGCGCTGCTCGATGGCCTCGCGCAGCATGCCGGTGAAAGCACGGGAGTTTTCGACCAGCAGGATCCGCTGCGGCAGCGGATCGGCCAGGTCGCCATCGACGGCGGCCTGCGGCAGGACGGGCATGATGCGGTGGCTCACGAGGGAGGGGCTCGGCACGGATAACGGCGGTTTCGGCTGCAACTTTAGCTGCGAACGCTGCGCGCCGGGCGGGATTGCGTGTCAGGCCGCCGCGGGCGACGCGTGGGTGATTGGTTCATGCAGGACCAGTCGCAGCCGATTGCCCCGACAGTGGACTGCTCCGCCGTAGGCAAGCATCCGCCCGGCCAGGCGCTCGATGGCCTGGTGGGTGGTTCGCGTGGACAGCGTGCAGCCACGGTCGAGCAGGCTCACCACAGCAACAATGCCGCGACGTTTGCCTGCCCGACCACTTCGGGCACGCACGCATACCTGGCCGGTCTCCAGCTCCAGCAGAAGTGAAACCGCCTCGATCAGCGAGCGATAGATGGCCAGTTGCAGATCCACGGTCAGCAGGCAGGGATTGCCCGCCAGCCTGGGCGGAATGACGCGATGCGTGTTGTTCCAGATTTCGCATGCACCGCCGGCTTGCAGCGCGATGTAGAGCCCGACCTGTTCCAGTCCAGTGGGATAGACCAGGCTGGCCTGTTCACGGAACAGGCGTGAATGCACCGACGACGCGTGCTGCAGGCTGTTTGCGACCGCATGGTGGCCTTGGGACTTCAGCCAGCTGACCATCTCGCTGAGCGAACTGTCCATGCCCTCGCCCAGGTGTTTCAGGTGGACGGCCCGTTCACGCAGCTCACGCTCGCTGGTCTGATGCGAGCCGCGTGCCAGGCGCAGTGTGGTTGCCTCGGCCAGGCCGCGGGACCGGGCGCGCTGATGGTGGTAGCTGATGCTGGAACCGAGTGCCAGCAGTGCGACACTCATCACCGCCATGTTCTGTTGGGTGGCGAACGTGCCCAGGTCGAATGAGGAAGGCAGGCCGGTGCTGGGCGTTGCACCGTGCAGGGGGAGGTTCAACAACGGAATCGCGATGGCCGCACCGCGCCACCCATGCATGAAGGTCAGGGCGATGGCGGGCAGGGCGGCCAGCAGCACCATGTGTGTGCGCGTCGTGTGGGCGCCGGCGCTAGTCAATTGCATGCACAGGCCCAGCACCAGCATCACCAGGATCGCCGAGGCGGTAGGGGCGACGAAACGGTCGGTCCAACCGGGATCGGCCTGCCGTCGCGCCCAGAGGAATGCCAACGGCACCAGGGTGATGATGGCGGCGAAGTGGCCAAAGATCGTCCGGTCGACCGCGTCCAGCAGATTGCTGGGTGGTGGGTTCGACCATAGGACATATGAAATGCCCAGGTTGAGACCCGGGACGAACAGTGCCGTGCAGAAGGACAGTGACAGCAGCCAGAGACCGGTAGCTGCTTCGGACGGCATTCTCATCCGATGCAGGTAGACCACCAGCATCGCCATCGGCATCAGCAGTGTCGAAGCCAGGATGACCCAGTCCAGGCCATAGGTGTCGATCATGGGGATGCGCAGCGTTGCGAAGTACGCGTACTCGCCCAGCAGCAGGTAGGGCCACAGGCGGGTCGGTACGATCAGCAGTGCCGCTGCACGGATGCCCGCCGGCAGGAAGAACTGATCCAGCGAGAACTGACGCGAACCGAGGCAGCTCAGCGCATAGACGGCCGCGAGGGCGATCCCGGCTGGCCGGATACGGAAGCTCAGTTCAACTGCCTTTTTGAATCGGTCCAAACCCGAGCCTCCCTCGCTCGTGACATGGCGGCGGGCGTGCGGGTTGCTTGAACGCGCCATGACGCGCCATTGGATGACAGTATCGATAGAAGCATGGGGGCGCAATTGCACGCCGGCGCCGGATCCTGACGGGGTGGGTTCGGCGCCGACCAAAGATCACTTTCGAGTAGTGATCCGCATCTCCTTTCATTGGGAAGGTCAGATCGCGGCCCGGGGGGCGCCAGGGTCGATGGAGCGTGTGCTTTCCTTCACGGCTTCAGGAGCGCCTGCCTGACGGGGAGCTTCCCGTGCTTCGGTCAACACCATCCTGAGCCTGTTGCCACTCAGGTCCATATGGCCCGCGTGTGCGAGGACCCGGCCCAGCAGCTGCTCGTTTGCCAGTTCCTTTGCCTGGCTTCCCAGTGATTCGTGGCGGTCCAGAAGAGCCACGCAGATGAAGGCACCACGCTTCCGGATGGAACTTCCGCAGCGGATACTGACCGAGATCTGTCCAGACTCGCATTTCAATAGAAGCGAGACCGCATCGACCACGAGTCGATAGGCAGCAAGCTGCAGGCCGACCCCGAGCGCACAGGGGTCCCCCGTCAACCTCGGCTGGCCGATTCGATGCGTAGCATTCCATGCCTCACGTACCCCACCTGCCTGCAATGCCACGTACAGGCCCAGCTGTTCCAGGGCGGCGGGATAGATCATGCTGGCCTGGGCCCGGAACAGGCGTGAATGTACCTCCGAGGTATGCCGCAGGCTGTCGGCCACGGCGTGATGACCCTGGGCATGCAGCCAGTTCACCATTTCATTCAGGGACAGGTCCATGCCATCGCCCAGCTGGCGCAGGTGCGCCGCCCGTTCGCGCAGGTCCATCTCGCTGGCCAGATGTGAATTCCGCGCAAGCTGCAGGGCCGCTCTGCCATCTTCCTCGCGCAACCGGTGCTGGCTCTGGAAGTGGGTGATGCGCGCACCGAGCAGCAGCAGGGCGATGCTGGCGATGGCCATGGCCTGCTGGGTGGCGAAGGTGGGCGGGTCGAATGCCGTCGGATGGTCGGCGGGGGCGCTCAGGCCAAGGATCATGTTCACGGCGGCGACACCAATGGCCGCGCCGCGCCATCCCAGCAGGCAGGTCAGGGCGATTGCGGGAATAGGCAGGATCAACAACAACTGCAGCGAACCAGGGGCCGTGATCGAGGCAGGTACCGGCGTCGCCTGCAGGCCAATGACCAGCATGGCGCCGAGTGCTGCGACCGTGGCCGCAACAGACCGGGTTGTCCATTCTTCCTCGGCGCGGCGTATCCACAGCAATGCCAGAGGCGCGAGGATCAGGATGCCGGTGAAGTCGCCCAGCGCATAGCGCAATACATTGGTGAGAAATGTCTCTTCATGCATCGGGGCCCAGAGCAGGTACGAGATTCCCAGGTTGAGCAGGCTGATGACCGTCGCGGCGCATGCCGCGATGGAGATCACGCCGACGATCGTGGTACGTGCCAGCAGTCTCCGGTGCAGGCGCACGATCAGCATCACGGCAGGCATCAGGAATACCGAGGCCAGGATCACCCAGGTCAGGTTGTATTTGCTGATCAGGGGGATGCGCAGATGCGCGAAGTAGGCGTATTCACCAATCAGCAGGTAGGGCCAAAGACGGGGCGGGCACAGCAACAGTGCGGCCACCCGCACGCCGGCAGGCAGGAAGAACTGGTCCAATGACAGCTTGCGCGCGCCCCAGCAGGCGAAGGCATAGAGCAGCGCCAGCACCAGCCCCTCGGGGCTGACGCGTATCTTCACCTGCAGGCCGTCCTTCCACCACTGCATCTACGTGCTCCCCAGCTCCTGCGCCGATTATGTGGCTGGGAAGGGGCCCGCTACCACAACGCATCCCGCAGCTTGTACCACGACATCGCCGCCACCAGCAGCGGCGTGCGCAGCAGCCGGCCGCCGGGGAAGGGCGCATGACGCAGGCGCTGGAACACGTCCAGGCGCTCGCTCTGGCCGGCGATGGCGGCGGCGATCACCTCGCCGGCCAACCCGGCGGCGGCGACGCCATGCCCCGAAAACCCCTGCGCGAAGTACAGATTGCCGTCCAGCCGGCCCCAGTGGGGTGCGCGGTTGCGGGTGATGTCCACGTAGCCACCCCAGACCTGGTCCAGCACCACGTCGGCCAGCTGCGGGAAGACATCGTGCATGCGTCGCTGCATCACCCCGCGCAGGCCGGGCGGGGGCAGTGCCGAGTAGCTGGCGCGGCCGCCGAACAGCAGGCGGTGGTCGTGGCTGAGGCGGAAGTAGTCCAGTGCCCAGGCGGTGTCGGCCACGGCCATGTTGTTGCCGATCAGGGCGCGGGCACGTTCTGCGCCCAGTGGCTCACTGGCACCGATATAGGTGCCCACCGGCATGATCCGCCGTTCCATCTCGGGCAGCAGGCCCTGCAGCCAGGCATTGCCGGCCACCACCAGATGCGTGGCGCACACGCTGCCCTGGGCAGTGTGCAGGCTCGGCCGTGGCCCGCGCTGGATGCGCACGACGGGCGAATCCTCGTGGATGACCACACCTGCCGCGCGCGCTGCATCGGCCAGACCGCGTGCATACGCCAGCGGGTGCAGGTGTGCGCTGAGCGGGTCGAACATCGCGGCGCGGTAGCGCGGGCTGTCCAGCTGCGCGCGCAGAGCGTCACGGCCCCACCACTGCATGGGGTAGTCGTAGTGGCGTTGCAGGTGCTCGCAGTTGGCGCGCAGGCCACGCTCGTGGCGTTCTCGGATGGCCACGCTGGCGTGGCCTTCAACCCAATGGCAGTCGATGCGGTGGCGATCGATGCGCGTGCGCATCGCCTGCACCGCGTCGCGCGACCAGTCGAACAGGTGGCGTGCATCATCACGACCCAGCTGACGCTCCAGTTCGTCCACCTCGCAGCCGTAGCCGACCAGCGCCTGGCCACCATTGCGGCCGGACGCGCCCCAACCGATCCGCTGCGCCTCCAGCACCACCACGCGCTGGCCACGTGAGGCCAGTTCCAGGGCCGCGGTCAGGCCGGTGTAGCCCGCACCAAGCACTGCGACATCGGCCTGAACCTCGCCCTGCAGCGGGGGCAGCGCGGGTGGTTCGGGCAGGCTGGCGGCATACCAGCTGGGCGGGAACGCGGCACTCACCGCAGGCCTCGCGGGCGCAGTGCGGTGGAGGAGAGCGGGGGAGGACGATCAGCATTCACCCGAGTAGTTTCGCCGATGCGTGACAGCCATGGTGTGACGGCGACGACTTGCCGCCTTCGCCGGACGGCGGGTAACGTGTCGGCACGCCAAGGAGTTTTCCCATGCGCCGCCTGCCCTGGGTGGGCCTGCCCACCGACAGCACCGTGCTCGGCCATCACCGTTTCGCGGTGGCCGGCGAGAAGTACGTGCGCGCGCTGGCCGAGGCCGCCGAGGTGACCCCGGTACTGTTGCCGAGCGTGCAGCCGCCGCTGCTGGCCGGCGACTGGCTGCAGGGGCTCGATGGCCTGCTGTTGACCGGTGCGGTCAGCAACATCGAACCGCAGCATTACGACGGCGGTCGCAGCTGGCCGGGCAATCCGCATGACCCGGCCCGTGACGCCAACGCGTTCGCGCTGCTGCACGAGGCGCTGGCGCTGGACCTGCCGGTGCTGGCGATCTGCCGCGGCCTGCAGGAGCTGAACGTTGCGCTGGGTGGCACGTTGCATCCGCAGGTGCACGCGGCGCCCGGTCTTTCGGATCATCGTGAAGACCCGAAGGCGCCGGTTGATGTGCAGTACGGGCCGGCCCATGCGGTCGCCCTGGCGGCGGATGGCTGGCTGGCGCAGTGGCAAGGCGGTGACCGCGCACAGGTCAATTCGGTTCACGGGCAGGGCATCGACCGACTGGCACACGGGCTGCAGGTCGAGGCCGTGGCCGATGATGGACTGGTCGAGGCAGCGCGCAGCCCACGCCATCGTTTCGTGCTCGGCGTACAGTGGCACCCGGAGTGGCGTGTCATGGACTCGCCGTTCTATCACGCTATTTTCCGTGCGTTCGGCCAAGCTTGCCGGCAGCACCAACAGAACCGACTGGATTCCCGATGAGTTCCCGAACGCGCCCGCGCAAGACGGCCACGCCCCCCGCACCGCAGGAAAGCAGCCTGCTGCGCTGGCTGAAGGAGCGGCGCATCACCGAGGTCGAATGCCTGGTGCCGGACATCACCGGCAATGCGCGTGGCAAGATCATTCCTGCCGACAAGTTCTCGCACGACTACGGTACGCGCCTGCCCGAAGGCATCTTCGCCACCACCGTCACCGGCGAGTTCCCTGACGATTACTACGAGCTGACCTCGCCGTCGGACTCGGACATGATGCTGCGCCCCGATCCGGACACGGTGCGCATGGTGCCGTGGGCGGCCGACGCCACCGCGCAGGTCATCCACGATTGCTACACCAAGAGCGGTGAGCCGCACGAGCTGGCACCGCGCAACGTGCTGCGCCGCGTGCTGGCGGCCTACGCCGAGCTGGGCCTGCGCCCGGTGGTGGCACCGGAGCTGGAGTTCTTCCTGGTGCAGAAGAACACCGACCCGGATTTCCCGCTGCTGCCACCAGCCGGCCGCTCCGGGCGACCGGAGACGGCGCGGCAGTCGTACTCGATCGATGCGGTCAACGAGTTCGACCCGATCCTCGACCTGATGTACGACTACGCCGACGCGATGAAGCTGGACGTGGACACGCTGATCCACGAATCCGGCGCAGCGCAGCTGGAGGTCAACTTCACCCACGCCGATGCGATGGACCTGGCCGACCAGGTGTTCCTGTTCAAGCGCACCATGCGCGAGGCGGCGATGCGCCACGGCGTGTATGCGACGTTCCTGGCCAAGCCGATGGAGAACGAGCCGGGCAGTGCCATGCACATCCACCAGAGCCTGGTGCGGGTGAGCGATGGCAGCAATGTGTTTGCCGGTGATACCGATGCCGAAGGCGAGTTCAGCCCGGTGTTCGGCCATTACCTGGGCGGTCTGCAGAAGTACGCGCCGCAGGCGATGGCGTTCTTCGCGCCGAACGTGAATTCCTACCGCCGGCTGGTGTTCGGCGAAGTCTCGCCGAGCAACGTGCACTGGGGCTTCGACAACCGTACCTGCGGCCTGCGCGTGCCGCTGGATACGCCGGAAAACATGCGCGTGGAGAGCCGCTTCGCCGGTTCCGACGCCAACCCCTACCTGGCGATGGCCGCGACCCTGGCCTGCGGCCTGCTTGGCATCCGCGAGCGGCTTGCACCGGACGCGCCGGTCACCGGCAGTGCCAAGGAACTGGGCTACAACCTGCCGCGCTCGCTGGGCGAAGCGCTGGACGGCCTGGAGCAGTGCAGCGAGTTGCAGGCCCTGCTGGGCGAGCGCTTCTGCCGCGCCTACATCTCGGTGAAGCGCAAGGAATACGAGACCTTCTTCCGCGTCATCAGCTCGTGGGAGCGCGAGTTCCTGCTGCTGAACGTCTGAGCATCTGGAATAGAAAAATCCGCCGCCGGGGGGTAGGCTGGCACCCGTCACCGGCCCCGCCGGCCCCCCTTCCCGCATTCTGGAGCACCCGATGAAGCTGCGTATCCTCACGCTCGGCCTGGCCTCCGCCATGCTTGCCGCCTGTGGCGGTGGCAACGGCGGCGCGCAGGACAGCCAGGTCCTGAACGTCTACAACTACAGCGATTACATCGCCGAGGACACCATCCCGACCTTCGAGAAGGAGAGCGGCATCAAGGTGACCTACGATGTGTTCGACAGTGACGAGATGGTCGAGACCAAGCTGCTGGCCGGCAACAGCGGCTACGACGTGGTGGTGCCGACCCTGAACTTCTTCGGCCGCCAGATCCAGGCCGGTGTGTTCCTGCCGCTGGACAAGAGCAAGATCCCGAACCTGGCCAATCTCGATCCGGCGGTGATGAAGCGCATCGCCACCCAGGACCCGGGCAACCAGTACGGCGTGCCGTACATGATCGGCACCACTGGCATCGGCTACAACGTGGAGATGCTGAAGCAGCGTTTCGGTGGCAGCACCGACATCGCCAACAGCTGGGACCTGGTGTTCAAGCCGGAGAACATCAGCAAGATGAAGGACTGCGGCGTGACCATCCTGGACACGCCGGCCGACATGATCCCGATCGCGCTGCACTACCTGGGCCTGGACCCGCACAGCGGCGACCCGGCCGAGCTGCAGAAGGCGGCCGACCTGCTGAAGTCGATCCGCCCGTACGTGCAGAACTTCCACTCCTCGCAGTACGTGGGTTCGCTGGCCAATGGCGGTACCTGCCTGGTGGTCGGCTGGTCGGGTGACATCATCCAGGCCCGCGATCGTGCCGAGGAAGCCAGCAATGGCGTGCACGTGGCCTATTCGATCCCGAAGGAAGGCGCACCGCAGTGGTTCGACATGCTGGCGATCCCGAAGGACGCCAAGCATCCGGAAGCCGCGTACGCGTTCATCAACTACCTGCTGCAGCCGAAGGTTGCCGCGGCCAACACCAACTTCATCCACTATGCCAATCCGGTTCCGACCGCGACTCCGCTGGTGGACGAGGCGATCCGTACCGACCCGACCATCTACCCGCCGGCCGATGTGGCCGAGAAGATGTTCACCTACTCGATCAACACGCCGGAGACCGACAAGCTCTACACCCGGCTGTGGACCGAGGTGAAGACCGGCCGGTAAGCGGCCCGGGTAGCGCCGGGCCATGCCCGGCGGCTGCCTTACCCTGCGTCGGAGCCGGCCCTGTCGCTCCGGCCAAGGTGCTGCAGGATGGCAGGCAGCAGGTCGCGTGCATCGCGACCGCCGTTGCACAGGAACGACGAACTCATCCGCTGCAGGTTGTGCATGCCGATGAAGAACAGCCCCGGCTGCGGTGAAACACCGAACTCGCCGAGCGGGTAGCCATGTGCATCCAGCGCGCCCGGTACGTCGAGCAAGGGCCATTCGGCGACGAAGCCGGTGGCCAGCACCACCGAGCGGATGCCCGCGGCCTGCAGGTCCAGTTCGCGCGGGGATGCGTCCGGTTCCCAGTGCAGATAGACCTCCTCCGGAATGTAGCGGGCATCGTCGGTGCGTGGCTCGGGACGCGTGGCGTAGTACGCGCTGGCCAGCGAATCGAGATAGGCGTATTCGGCCCGCGTCGCCTCGATCGCGGTACGCAGCTGCGGGCGGACATCGGCGAAGCGGGCGATGCTTCCATCGAAGCCCTGCAACCGGCCCAGCAGCCTGATGCCCGCGCGGTGCATCGCCAGCAGGCTGATCGAGCTGCCCAGGCCGCCGCTTCCCTTGCCGGAAATGAGCGGGAACTCCGCGGTACGCGCCTTGCGCAGCGCATCCGGTTCCCCGGCCAGCACGCCCGCCGCTTCACTCACATGCTGGTGGATGCGCCCGGCCATGTCCCACCAGGTCATCGAGTCCTTGCCGCGCAGCCGGCGGGTATGCGAATGACGCTGGGCCAGTGACCAGTACACGCTGCGACCGCTGTCGTGCAGGTCCTGGGCGATCTGCGCGCCGGACTGCCCACCGCCGATGACCAGCACGGCGCCATCGGGCAGCTGGCGGGCACCGCGGTAGTCGCCCGAGTGCAGCACGGCAAGGCCGGGCGCGGGCGCGAAGGGGACCCGGGGCATCCGCGCACGGCGGTACTCACCGGTCGCGACCACCACCGCGCGGGCATGGATCAGCCCCTGGCTGCTGTCGATGGCATAGCCGCCGCACTCGGGCGCGACCCGATGTACCGCGCACCCTTCGCTGATCGGCAACACGCGCTCGTCGGCATAGTCGCGGAGCCGGCGGATCACCTCCGGGGCGCCCATGAAGCCTTCCGGGTCCTCGCCCGAATAGGCATGACCGTGCAGGGCCATGGTCGCGTTGGCGGTGTTGGTCTGGAACGAATCCCAGCGCCGCTGCCAGCTGGCGCCCACGGTTTCGGCCTCCAGCACGCGATGCTCGACGCCGGCCTCCTGCAGGAGTGCGCTGAGGGACAAACCGGCCTGGCCGGCGCCGATGATGGCCAGCGGCAGCCCTGCAGGCAGGGAGCCCGGCAGGCGGGGCGGGAAGGGGGAGGGGCTGTCCGGGGAAATCACCAGTGTGGGTCCATGCAAGGCCTTGATCCCGGGCATTGCGCGGGGAATGTCCCGGGCCTTCAACACATCCGGTTCTGAAAAACGTTGCAGATCGGGCCAACGCCCGTGGCGCCTAGCCGGGAAGGCCGCAGGAGCGTCCAGGCGAGCCCGGGCCTTGGAGCGGACAAGCCGCCATGGCGGGGGAAAACCGACACCCCTCGGGGCCCCGGGGGCGGGCCGCAGGCGGCTTCCGCCCGTCGCCGTCATATCCCCTTCGGCCCCCGGCCGTTAGAATGGCGGCCGCTGTCCACCGCCCGCTCCCGGAGCCCCCATGCCCGTTGAAGCCCAGCCGGTAGCCACCGTCGTCGACACGACCGGTGCGCCCGGCTATCTCTCCATTCGTGATTTGCGCAAGGAATTCGACGGTTTCGTCGCCGTCGACGACGTCAACCTGGACGTGCGCAAGGGCGAAATCTTTGCCCTGCTCGGTGGCTCCGGCAGTGGCAAATCGACCCTGCTGCGCTGCCTCGGCGGCTTCGAGACGCCCACCAAGGGCAGCATCACCGTCGATGGCCAGCGCCTGGACGCGCTGCCGCCGTACCAGCGACCGGTCAACATGATGTTCCAGTCCTATGCCCTGTTCCCGCACATGACGGTCGAGCAGAACATCGCCTTTGGCCTGAAGCAGGATGGCCTGGGCAAGGACGCGATCAGCAAGCGCGTCGGCGAGATGCTGGACCTGGTGCAGATGGGCCATCTGGGCAAGCGCAAGCCGCACCAGCTGTCCGGTGGCCAGCAGCAGCGCGTGGCGCTGGCGCGGTCGCTGGCCAAGGGGCCGAAGCTGCTGTTGCTGGACGAACCAATGGGCGCGCTGGACAAGAAGCTGCGCTCGCAGATGCAGCTGGAACTGGTCAGCATCATCGAATCGTCGGGCGTGACCTGCGTGATGGTCACCCACGACCAGGAAGAAGCGATGACCATGGCCACCCGCATCGCGGTGATGGATGCCGGCTGGATCCAGCAGGTCGGCAAGCCCGACGAGGTCTACGAGCAGCCGGCCAACCGCTTCGTCGCCGAGTTCATCGGCTCGGTCAACCTGTTCGACGGGGTGATCGACGAGGACCTGCCCGAGTACGTGACCGTGCGCTCGCCGTTGTTCCCGGCGCCGATCTACATCGCGCACGGCATCACCGGTTATGAAGGGCAGCCGGTCGCGTTCGCGCTGCGCCCGGAGAAGGTGATGATCGGCAAGGACGAGCCGGAAGGGCACACCAACAAGGCGCAGGGCGTGATCGAGGACATCGCCTATTTCGGCAGCCACTCGGTCTACCACGTGCGCCTGCCCAGCGGTGCCAAGGTGCTGGCCAACTTCGCCAACTCGCAGCGCTGGGCCAGCGACGGCCTCACCTGGGGCGACAGCGTGTGGGTGCACTGGCGCGACAACGACGGCGTGGTGCTGACCTCATGAGCGTCGCCGGCCTGAAGCGCTGGCTGCCGGGGCTGCGTGCCACGGTGATCGGCATTCCATACCTGTGGCTGCTGCTGTTCTTCGCAGTGCCGTTCCTGATCGTGCTGATGATCAGCTTCTCGCTCAGCCGGGTCGGCTCGCCGCCGTACACCTGGTTGCTGCAGTACGTGGATGGCGGCTTCTCGCTGAAGCTGAACCTGGAAAACTACCTGGCGCTGTTCCGCGATTCGATCTATGCGCAGGCCTTCCTGAGTTCGATCAAGATCGCGGCGATCTCCACCTTCCTGACCCTGCTGATCGGCTACCCGATGGCCTATGCCATCGCCCGCCTGTCACCGGCCGCGCGCAACGTGGCGATGATGCTGGTGGTGCTGCCGTCGTGGACCTCGTTCTTGATCCGCGTGTACGCGTGGAAGGCGATCCTGGACCGCAACGGCCTGCTCGACCAGTTCCTGCAGTTCACCGGCCTGCAGTCGCTGATGACCAGCCTCGGCCTGCCCAAGCTGCAGCTGATCGATACGCCGACTGCCGCCTACATCGGCATCGTCTACTGCTACCTGCCGTTCATGGTGCTGCCGCTGTACGCCAACCTGGTCAAGCATGACCATCGCCTGCTGGAAGCGGCCTACGATCTTGGCGCGAAGCCGTGGCAGGCGTTCCTGCGCATCACCCTGCCGTTGTCGAAGCCGGGCATCATCGCCGGTTGCATGCTGGTGATGATTCCGGCGATCGGTGAATTCGTGATCCCGGAAATGCTGGGTGGCTCGGAGACGCTGATGGTGGGCCGCCAGCTGTGGAACGAGTTCTTCAACAACCGTAACTGGCCGGGCGCGTCGGCGATGGCGGTGGCGATGATCCTGTTGCTGCTGGTGCCGATCCTGCTGTTCAACCGTTCCCAGCAGCGCCTGCTGGAAGGGAAGCAGGCATGAGCCCGCGTACCGCCAAGGGCCTGGGGCTGGGCGTGCTGCTGCTCGGCTTCGCCTTCCTGTACCTTCCGATCCTGCTGTTGATGTTCTATTCGTTCAACAGCTCGCGGCTGGCGATGGTCTGGGCCGGGTTCTCCACCCGCGCCTACAGCGACCTGTTCGCCGACCGCGCGCTGATGGATGCGATGTGGACCAGCCTGGTGGTGGCGTTCTGGACCGCCTGCACCGCCACCGTGCTGGGCACGCTGGCGGCGATGGTGATGACCCGCTTCAAGCGCTTCCGGGGCAAGCCGCTGTTCGGCGCGCTGGTGACCGCACCGCTGGTGATGCCGGATGTCATCCTTGGCTTCTCGCTGATGGCGCTGCTGGCCTCGATGGGCGCGATTCCCGGCTTCCCGGCACGCGGCCTGACCACCATCTGGATCGCCCACGTCACCTTCACCCTGTGCTTCGTCACGGTGGTGGTGTCCTCGCGCCTGCAGGAAATGGACCTGTCGCTGGAAGAAGCGGCGATGGACCTGGGCGCGAGCCGGCTGACCGTGTTCGGCCGCATCACCCTGCCGATCATCGCGCCGGCGCTGGTGGCGGGCTGGCTGCTGGCCTTCACCCTGTCGCTGGATGACGTGGTGGTGGCGAGCTTCGTCGCCACGCCGGGCTCCACCACGCTGCCGATGAAGGTGTTCGCGTCGGTGCGCATGGGCATCAGCCCGAAGATCAATGCGTTGGCCACGCTGCTGGTGTCGGCGGTGTCGGTCGCCGCGGTGATCGGCTGGTACATCAATGCGCGTGCGGAGAAGCGGCGCCAGCGCGACCTGCAGCTGGCGCGGCAGGACAACGGCTGACGCCGCAGCCACATCCGGCTCACGGCCGGCGGCGCACAATGGGGGTCTTCCAGAAGGAGATCCCCATGACCGTCGAGATCGTCGACCCGGCCACCGGACAGGTGACCTACCGCCATGAACTGATGGGCGCTGCCGACATCGAGCAGCGCCTGCAGGCCGCTGCCGATGCATTTCCGGGCTGGGGCGAGCGCTCGTTGCAGGACCGCGGCGCCATCCTGCGCCAGATCGCCGCGCAGCTGCGCGCGCGTCGCGACGACCTGCAGCAGGCGATGACCCACGAGATGGGCAAGCTCAAGACCGAGGCGCTGGCTGAAGTGGACAAGTGCGCCGCCGCCTGCGAGTACTACGCCGACCATGCTGCCGACTACCTCAAGCCGCAGCTGATCGACACCGAAGCCCAGCGCAGTTACGTGCGCTACGAGCCGATCGGCTGCGTGTTCGCGGTGATGCCGTGGAATTTCCCGATCTGGCAGGTGTTTCGTTTCCTGGCCCCGGCGTTCATGGCCGGCAACGTGGCCCTGCTAAAGCACGCCAGCAACGTACCGCAGTGTGCCGACCTGATCCTGGCGGTGTGTCGTGATGGTGGCCTGCCGGACGGCGTTTTCGATGTGCTGCACATCGACAACGACCAGGCCGCCGACGTGCTGCGCGACGCACGGGTGAAGGCGGTGACGCTGACCGGCAGCGAGCGGGCAGGGCGCTCGATCGCCTCCAACGCCGGCATCCAGTTGAAGAAGTCGGTGATGGAGCTGGGTGGCAGTGACGCCTTCGTGGTGCTCGACGATGCCGACCTCGACAAGACCGTGGCGGCGGCAGTGAAGTCACGCTTCGACAACAGCGGGCAGACCTGCATCGCGGCCAAGCGCTTCATCGTGGTCGATGCGGTGGCCGATGAATTCACCCGTCGCTTTGTGGAAGCGGCGGGTGAGCGCCAGTACGGCGATCCCGATGAGCGGGGCACCACGCTGGCGCCAATGGCGCGCGCCGACCTGCGTGACGAACTGCACAAGCAGGTGCAGGCCAGCGTGGCCAAGGGCGCACGCGTGCTGGTCGGTGGCGAGCCGATTGCCGGTACGCATTCCGGTTATCCGGCCACGGTGCTCGACCAGGTCGGGCCGGGCATGCCGGCCTACGATGAAGAACTGTTCGGCCCGGTTGCCGCGGTGATCCGGGTGAAGGATGAGGCCGAGGCACTGCGCGTGGCCAACGACACCCGTTTCGGCCTGGGCGGCAGCGTGTGGACGCGCGACCCGGTGCGCGGTGAACGTTTTGCCCAGCGCATGGAATGCGGCGCCGCATTCGTCAACGCCATCGTCAAGAGCGACGCGCGGCTGCCGTTCGGTGGCAGCAAGCAGTCCGGTTTCGGTCGCGAACTGGCCGACCACGGCATCCATGAGTTCATGAACATCAAGACCGTCTACGTGGCTTGATGCCTGTCAGGTAGTGCCGGCCGCTGGCCGGCATTGCCTGGTTGCCGGCCAGCGGCCGGCACTACCGAGCATCATGGGCCACCGGCCCGGTGGGTATCGACCGTTGGTCGATACGCCCTACAACCATTTAGCGCGCTTGAACAACCGGTACAGCACCACGCACACGCCGCCCACGCCAACGATCATCAGCGGGTACGACCACGGCTCACTCAGCTCCGGCATGTGGCTGAAGTTCATGCCGTACCAGCTGGTGATCAGCGTCGGCGCGGCCAGCAGCGCGGCCCAGGCACCCAGTCGCTTCACCGTCTCGCCCTGCGCCAGTGTCACCAGCGAAAGATTCACGCTCAGCGCGGTGCCCAGCATCTCGCGCAGGGTGTCGATCACATCGCTGATGCGCACCGCATGGTCATGCACGTCGCGCACGTACAGCTTCACTTCGTCGGGAATCAGATCGCCCTGGTAGCGGCGGATCTGGGCCAGCACATCCTGCAGCGGTGCCACCGCCATGCGCATCTTGTTCAGTTCGCGCTTGAGCTCATACAGCCGCACCACCGTGCTGCGCTTGTAGGTGTCGGCGAAGATGTCCTTTTCCAGCAGGTCCAGGGTGTCGCGGAAGCGGTGCACGATGGGCAGGTAGTTGTCGACCACGAAGTCGGTCACCGCGTACAGGCAGTACGACGGGCCCATCTTCAGCAGCTGCGGCTCGCGCTCCACGCGTGCACGTACCGGGGCGTAGGACAACGAGGCGCCATGGCGCACCGTCACCAGGAAGCGCGGGCCGAGGAAGGCATGGGTTTCGCCATACTGGATGCGTTCGTCGACCATCTGCGCGGTGGTCACCACCACGAACAGCGAATTGCCGTAGGTCTCGACCTTGGGCCGCTGGTGCGCATTGCGCGCATCCTCGATGGCCAGGTCGTGCAGGCAGAATTCTTCCTGCAGTTTCAGCAGCACGTCTTCGTTGGGGTCGTACAGGCCGACCCAGACGAAGCCGTTGCCGCTGGCAATGACATCGCTGATGGCGTCCAGGCTGATGTCGTGGCGCTTGCCCTCGTCATCGTAGTGGACGCAGTTGATGACGCAGGTAGGGTTGGCCGAAGCCGGGGCGGAAGCGGAGGCGGGCAATGACATGCCCGCCATCGTGCGTCAGGGCCGTGTTTCGGACAAGTGAGGACGACGCGCCAGCACCCACGCCAGGGCGACGTGCACCGGCAGCAGCAGCACGATCCACTGCACGTTGTACTGCGCCTGCAGGCTCAGCCAGTGCAGCACCAGCGCGGCCACGGCCTGCACTGCCAGCAGCCACAGCACCACCCTGAACATGCGGCCCGGCGCGCGCCGGCGCAGCAGGGCAATCGCACCCGGCAGCAGCAGCAGGGCCAGCGGCGAAAGCAGCAGCAGGTTGCGGTTGGCCCACGCGGCGTAGTGGATGCTGAAGCCCCACAGGAACACCAGCACGCCACCGAACAGGGCACACAACAGCCAGAACGGCAGCGCCAGCCCGGCCAGCAGGCGCGGACGGTGGCGCAGCGCCAGCACGCCGGCGGCGATCACCAGGCCGCACAGCAGCCACGGCCACCAACGGCGCGCGAACTCCTTCGGCTCCGGGGCGATGCGGTGTGGCAGCAGTTCCTGTTCGGACTGCACCAGCGGCCGGCCGTCGCTGTTGCGTGCCTGGCGCAGGGCATCGGCCAGGCGCATCGGCACGAACGCCTCCTGCCAGCGGGACAGCGGCTGGTCGGCGAACGGCCCCAGGCCGACGTCGAAGCCCAGCCACATCCACGGAGCTGGCGAGGCCAGGCGCACCGATTCGCTGCGGTAGGTGTTGCCGCGCGAGCGACCGGCCAGCTGCGACTGCAGGCCGCCGCCCAGTGCCTTGTCCACCGTGTCGCGCACCATCGTGGCGCAGTTGGCGGTGTAGTAATCGTAGTGGTAACGCGCGTTTTCCGGCTTGGCCCGTTCGGCAAGGTCGGCGGCCAGCGAGCGCGCCTGGTCCGGGCGCAGGTCCAGCCACTGCACGCTGGCGCCACGGCCGGTCTCGTCGTAGTAGGACAGGTCCTGCTGCAGCGGCAGCGCCACCAGGTAATACATCATGTCGCCGCGCGCGAAGCGGCTGATGAAATCGTCCTCGGACGGATCGAAGTAGCCGAAGTTGTACGAGGTCGCTTCGCCGCTGAGCGGATCGACCACGACGATGGCGTCGTGGCCGAATCGCTCGAAGAACACCGTGCCCGGTTGCATGGTGACCACGCCGATGCGAGGCGCAGGCGACTCGGTGCTTGCGATGGGCGCTGCATGCGTGGCCGCCGCCGGCTGCGCGAAGGCGGCCAGCGGCAAGGCCATGGCCAGCACGCACAGTGCCAGCCACAGCGTCAGGATCAGGCCGCGGCGCTTCAAGCGTCGTCCTGCGCGTCCGGCGGCAGCACGGTCACATGGAAGGCCTGCACCCGGCGCGCATCGGCGCGGGCTACGCGGAACATGAAGCGGTCCAGCGCCAGTTCGTCCCCGACTTCCGGCAGGTGGCCCACGGCCTCGGTGACCAGGCCACCGATGGTGTCGTAGTCCTCGTCGGAGAAGGTGGCACCGAAGCGTTCGTTGAAGTCGCCGATCGGGGTCAGCGCGTCGACCACGTACTGGCCGTCGGACTGGATCGCGATCTGCGCGGAAGGATCCTCGGCCTCGTCATGCTCGTCATCGATCTCGCCGACGATCTGTTCCAGCACGTCCTCGATGGTGACCAGGCCGGCGACACCGCCGTACTCGTCCACCACGATGGCCATGTGGTTGCGGGACAGGCGGAACTCCTTCAGCAGCACGTTGAGCTTCTTTGCCTCCGGAATCAGTACCGCCGGGCGCAGCAGCTCGCGCACGTTGGCCGGGCCGTTGTCGGCCACCACGCCGCGCAGCAGGTCCTTGGCCAGCAGGATGCCGAGGATGTCGTCCTTGTTCTCGCCGTGCACCGGGAAGCGCGAATGGCCGGATTCGACCACCTGCTTCATCAGTTCCAGGAAGGGCGCTTCGACCGGCAGCGAGACCATCTGCGAGCGCGAGATCATCACGTCGCCCACGGTCAGCTCGGCCACCGAAATGGCGCCTTCCATCATTTTCAGGGTATCGGCGGCGATCAGACCCTCTTCCTGCGCGGTGTGCAGGACAGCGACCAGCTCGTCGCGGGTATGGGGTTCGCCGGAGAAGGCGGAGGTCAGGCGTTCAAGCCAGCCGCGCTTCTTTTCACTGTGCTCCGCAGGGGAGCTACTACTGTCGTCTTCTGACATCTCTGGAAAAAAGGCACCCGGCAGGCCGGGCGTTGGCCCAAGTCTAGCAGGATGTAGCGGCCTGTCAGTGACTGCCGGTGGCCGGGGCAGGGGCGGCCGCGGCCGGCTCCTCCTCGGGCAGGTCCAGGCTGTAGGTGCAGCCGGCCAGGGTCTTGCCCGGGTGGGAGGCCACGGTGGAGACGCTGAGGATGATCGACTCGATCTGGGCCTCGCCGGTCCGCGCGTCGGTCACGTCACGGCTGACGACCTCGCGGCCGGCCATGAACTTGCCGTCCTGGTCGTAGCCGGTTTCCAGCGCCAGGCGCTTGGCCAGCGGGCGTGGGTCGGCCTGGTCGAGGACGGCCATGACGCTGGCCCCGGCCACCGCCACCCGCTCGGTGCTCACCCCGAACACGCTGATCGGCTGGGCCAGGCGGTACTCGCTCATGAACTGGTTGCCCTGCGGCAGCGGCTGCAGGCCCTGGGCCACGGCCTTCAGCGGGTCGGCCAGCAACGGCGCCAGCGCGGCCTGGTCGGCCACGCCCTGGCGGCATTCGATCAGCGCCGGCAGATCCAGGCGGGAAGCGAAGGCGGATGGAACCGCAAGGGCACACAGCAGTGGCAGGCAGCAACGCAGGGACACGGGCAGGTTCCGCAGGCGGGCTGGACATCATAACGGTGACGGGGGCGGGTTCTCAGCCTTGCTGCTGCGGCGGCCACGGGTCAGCAGGGCGCGTAGCCCCATCACCGGCAGGGTGAGCAGCACCGCCTGCATCGAAGCGTGGACGACCGTGACCAATCCGCGAGCCGCCAACGGCAGCAGGCCCGATTGTTCGAACCAGGGCATCAGTGCCGGCTCGGCGGCCTTTGCGAGTGGCATGTACATCACGCAGAGCGCGTACAACAGCCAGAGTGAGCCGGTTGACGCATGGAAGAACGGCAAGGTCGCCGCCGAGCGCCGCAGGCGCTGCTGGACCGCCACGCGCCAGGCCACCGGCGCGGTGAGCGCGCCAATCAGCATCAGCAGCAGCGCGCTCGTCACCAGGCCCATCGTGGTGCTCATTCCGTGCCGCTGTTGCATCAGCTGAGGCCCGATCACGCCGACCGCCAGGCTGGCAATGACGCACGCCGGTGACAGCAGTGCCAGCGTGCGCAGCAGCCAGTGCTGCCCGCTGGGGTCGCGTGCACTGACACGGCGCACGGCATGCGCGCCCAGCACCAGCAGAATGGCGAAAAGGCCGGCAGCTATCATCGTCGTCATGAAGCCGTACCCTGGGTTCATCCTTTTTCCTTCCGAGTCCTGGCAGGTGTTGAACAATAGCGCAGCGCATGGGCTGGCGTTCCAGCCCGGGCGCAGTCAGGGCGGATGCCAGCGCGTGGCCGCTGGGTACCAGCGCAGCCTGACCGGGTAGCCCAGTCGCGCCTGCAGGTGGTCACGCACGGCCGCCGCCGTCGCGCGGTTGGCTGGGGTATCCCGCAGCTCCACCTCCAGCTCCCCGGTCTTGACATCCAGGCCACAGCCGAACAGGTCAGGCAGCTGGGCCCGCAGCCAGTCCCGCTGTGCGTGCAGCCGGCGCGTCATCTCCGCTTCGGTCATCGCGGCGCCGGTGATGTAGCGCACACGTTGCGGGCCATCCGCCCCTGGATGTGTCTCATCGGCCTCGGGTGCGGCGCCTGTCAGTCGCACGACAACGTTCCAGCCCCTCGCATTGTCCACCCAGATGCCGGCCAGACGTGCCGCGTGCCGCGCTTCCAGGCGCTCGATCAGTGCCCGTTGCTGGGCAGTGGCGACGATGTTGCGGGTGTCGCGCTCGCTGCTGCCGAAGAACGCCCGTAGTTCGGCGATCTTTGCGGCGATGTCGGCCTCGCTGTCGCTGGTGGGGAAAGGTGAGGGACGGTCAGGATCGGGCATCAGGCCTGCCCCGGATTGCAGTAGCGCGGCAAGCACAAGTGCGGGCAGGGTCATGCTGCGCTCCTCTTCCGTGAGTGCGTGGGCTCGGAACAGGGCCCGGTGTCAGCGCTCGCCCGCGTAGGGGTCGTCGATGCCCAGCTCGGCCAGGATCTCCCGTTCCAGCTGTTCCATCGCTTCGGCTTCCTTGTCGTCCTCGTGGTCCCAGCCGAGCAGGTGCAGCACGCCGTGCACGGTCAGGTGCGCGTAGTGGGCGTTGAGCGCCTTGCCCTGTTCGTCGGCCTCCCGCGCTACGACCGGTGCACAGATCACCAGATCGCCGAGCAGCGGGAACTTGACGCCCTTGGGCAGGCCTTCGGGCACCTCGGCCGGGAAGCTGAGCACGTTGGTGGCGTAGTCCTTGCCACGGTAGTGGCGGTTCAACGACTGGCCTTCCTTGGCGTCGACCACGCGGATGGCCAGGTCGGCCTCGCGGATGCGGCCCTTCAGCGCGGCAGCCACCCACTTGCGGAAGCTCACTGCCGCCGGCAGGCCGGCACGCGGCAGGGCATAACTGACGGCGACGTCCAGTCGCACGGGACCACGGGTCATGGAGTTGCTCCAGGTTGGATCTGATGCAGGTCGCGGCGGTCGTAGGCGCTGACGATGCGCGCGACCAGCGGGTGGCGGACCACGTCGCGGGATTCGAAGAAGGTAAAGCTGACACCCTCCACCTCGCGCAGTACATCGATGGCATCGCGCAGTCCCGACTTCACGTGCTTGGGCAGGTCGGTCTGGGTCAGGTCACCGGTGACCACCGCAGTCGAGCCGTAGCCCAGGCGGGTCAGGAACATCTTCATCTGCTCGATGGTGGTGTTCTGTGCTTCGTCCAGGATCACGAACGCATCGTTGAGCGTGCGGCCGCGCATATAGGCCAGCGGCGCGATCTCGATGACGTTCCTTTCCAGCAGCTTGACCACCTTCTCCACGCCCATCATCTCGTACAGGGCGTCGTACAGCGGTCGCAGGTAGGGATCGACCTTCTGGCTCAGGTCGCCGGGCAGGAAGCCCAGCTTCTCGCCGGCTTCCACTGCGGGGCGGACCAGGATCAGCCGCTGCACCCTCGATTCGTTCAGTGCTTCGACCGCGCTGGCCACGGCCAGGAAGGTCTTGCCGGTACCGGCCGGCCCGATGCCGAAGTTGATGTCGTGGGTAGCAATCTGATGCAGATAGCGGGCCTGGTTGGCACCGCGACCGCGCACCGTACCGCGCTTGACCTTGATCGCGACCTCCTGCGCTTCGTAGGAGCGTTCGGCGATCTGTTCGACATTGGCCTGCGCCAGGCGCAGATGGATGGCGTGGTTGTCGAAGGTGGTTTCGCCGGCTTCGGCGTACAGCGCTTCAACCAGCTTCTGTGCCTCGATGATGGCTTCGTTGGGCCCGCTGATGCGGAACACGAAGCCACGGTTGGCGATTTCCACGCCGAGTTTCAGTTCGATCTGCCGCAGATGACCGTCGAACGGGCCACACAGGTTGGCCAGCCGTTCGTTGTCTTCCGGCGACAGGGTGAAGTCTCGATGCTCGATGCTTTTCATTGCTTCGGGTGGGGCGGACGCCTTCCACCGCAGTGTATTCAGGGGAGACAAGGGTAGCGCGCGCATGGGGCGCGCGGCCAGCAGCGGGCCGATACGCGGTTTTCCACACCCGGTGTGGACGGGGTGCGCGAAAACCTGTGGATAGGCCCTCGCAGTGCTTGTGCCACAAGGTCCATGAGGTGGTGGTGAAAAAACCGTCACGGCCGGTCGGCCCGTGTGACGGCAGCGCATGTTCCGCTGCCAGGCAGCCAACCCGGCCACCTCCTGCCGGTTTTCCACACCGGCTGTGGAATGATGCTGAACCAAGCTGTGGATAGGTGGCGCGGAGCCCTGCGGTAAAAGGCCCGGCAGCCGGCGGTGAAAAAAACACCATGGCTGATTGCAATCATTGTGGGTGCACGGAGCGCGTGGCACCGTGGCGCCGTCGCAGAAGGGGATGGCATGGACACCGGAAGCTGGACGCGCGGGATCGGACTGGCAGGCCTTGCCTTGCTGGCAGGCTGTGGCCAGACGCCTCCGGTTGCACTGGGGACACTGGAGTGGGACCGGATCACGGTGCCGGCGCCGGCGGCCGAGGTGATCGCTACGGTGGAGGTGCGCGAGGGCCAACAGGTCAAGGCCGGTGCGGTGCTGATGCAGCTCGACCCGGCGCGCGGCGACGCGCAGTTTGCCGCCGCCCAGGCCGACACGGTGCGCGCGCAGGCGCAGCTGGAAGAGCTGAAGATCGGACCGCGCCAGGAACAGATCGCCCAGGCCCAGGCACAGCTGGCCGCGTTACGGGCGCAGTCTGCCGAAGCCAGTGCCTACTACCGCCGGGTGCAACCGCTGGCACGCCAGCGCCTGATCGCTGCCGCCGAGCTGGACCGCGCACGGGCTGCGGCCGGCAATGCCGAGGCCAGCGTGCGTGCCGCCGAGCAGGCCTGGCTGGAGCTGGTGCATGGCAGCCGGGCGCAGGACATCGCCCAGGGCCAGGCCGCGGCGGACGCCGCGCAGGCGCAGCAGGTGGTGCAGGGCGTCAACCTGCAGAAGCTGCAGCTGCGCGCGCCCCGCGATGGCGTCGTCGATGCCTTGCCCTACCGGCAGGGCGACCAGGCGCCGATTGGCGCACCGCTGGCGGTGATGCTGGTCGGCGAGCGCCCCTATGCGCGCGTCTACCTGCCGCAGCCCTTGCGGTTACAGGTCAAGGTCGGGCAGGCCGCGCAGGTGCATCTGGAAGGGCAGGGCGCTGCGTTGAAGGGGCATGTGCGCTCGATCCGCAGCGAGCCTTCATTTACGCCGTACTACGCGTTGACCGGCGACGACGTCGCGCGGCTGAGCTACCTGGCCGAGATCGAAGTGGACGACGCTGCCGACATGCGGAAGCTGCCGGCGGGAATGCCGGTGCAGGTGAGCTTCTGAACACCGGCGGCGACATTGCGGTGCATGCGCAGGGCCTGACCCGCCGCTTTGGCGATCTGCTGGCCGTGGACAACGTCGACCTGACCGTACCGCGCGGACAGGTGTATGGCTTCCTGGGCCCGAACGGGTCGGGCAAGTCGACCACGATCCGCATGCTGTGCGGCCTGCTGGAACCGAGCGCGGGGCAGATCGAGGTGCTCGGCCTGGCGGTGCCGGAACAGGCCGAGGCGCTGCGTCGTCGCATCGGTTACATGACCCAGCGCTTTTCGCTGTACGAAGACCTGTCTGTGCGCGAGAACCTGGAGTTCCTCGCCGCCATTCAGGACCTGCCGCGCGGCCAGGCACGGCAGCGGGTCGATGAGCTGCTGCAGCAGTACCGGTTGCAGGACCGGCAGCCGCAGCTGGCCGGCACGCTCAGCGGTGGCCAGAAGCAACGCCTGGCGTTGGCCGGTGCCGTCGTGCAAGCCCCGGAGCTGCTGTTCCTGGACGAGCCGACCAGCGCGGTCGATCCGGAATCGCGCCGCGATTTCTGGGAGGCCCTGTTCGAACTGGCCGATGCCGGCACCACGGTGCTGGTTTCGACCCACTACATGGACGAAGCCGAGCGCTGCCATCGGCTGGCTATTCTTGATCGTGGCGCGCTGGTCGCCGATGGCACGCCGGCTGAACTGTGCGCACGGTTGCAAGGGCGCACGTTGCAGGTGACATCCTCGCAGCCGCGCCAGGTCAGCCGCGCGCTGGCGGAACTGCCTGGCGTGCTGAGCGTGGCGCAGATTGGCACGCAGCTGCGCGTACTGTGCAGCGAAGACGCGGCCGACATGGCCACGTTGCAGCGCGCATTGGCCAGTGCCGATCCGCAGGCCCGCATCGACGCGGTGGCCCCGAACCTGGAAGACGTGTTCGTCGCCGCCACCCGCGGCCGTGGCCGGGAGCCGGCGGCATGAACCTGCGCCGGCTGTGGGCGATCATGCTCAAGGAGCTGCGCCAGCTGCGCCGCGACCGCATCACGCTGGCGATGATCGTCGGCATTCCGGTGATGCAGCTGTTGCTGTTCGGCTATGCGATCAACCTCAACCTGCGTCATCTCGATGCGGGTGTCGCCGATCAGGCCAACAGCGCCGCTTCGCGCGCGCTGGTGCAGGACATGGTCGCCACCGGTGTGATCACCCCGCGCAGCGAAGCCTATACGCCTGACCAGCTGATGCAGGCACTGCGTCGTGGTGAGATCAGTGTCGGCATCGTGGTGCCGGCCGATTTCGAGCGTCGCCGTTTCGATGGACGCGAAGCGGTACAGGTGCTGGTCGATGGCAGCGACACCGTGGTGCAGAGCGCGGCGATCCAGCTGGCGCAGGTGCCGCTGGATACGCGCCCGACCAGCAACACGCGGTCGTTGCGCGAAGGCAGCATCGCCAGTGGACAGGTCAGCGTGACCAGCTTCTACAACCCGCAGCGGCGCTCGGCGGTGAACATCGTGCCGGGGCTGATCGGCGTGATACTGACCATGACCCTGGTGATGTTCACGGCGGTGGCGGTGGTGCGCGAACGCGAGCGCGGCAACATGGAGCTGCTGATCGCCACGCCGGTATCGCGCAGCGAACTGATGGTCGGCAAGGTGCTGCCCTACGCAGCGATCGGCCTGCTGCAGACCACGCTGGTGCTGGTGCTGGGCACCTGGCTGTTCCAGGTGCCGATCCGCGGCAGCCTGCTGGACATCTACCTGGCCGCGGTGCTGCTGGTGCTGGCCAACCTCGCGCTGGGCCTGCTGATCTCCACGCGCGCGCGCTCGCAGTTCCAGGCGATGCAGATGACGTTGTTCCTGTTCCTGCCGTCCATCCTGCTGTCCGGCTTCATGTTCCCGTTCGCCGGCATGCCGCGGCCGGTGCAGTGGCTGGCCGAAGTGCTGCCGCTGACCCACTTCCTGCGGCTGGTGCGCGGCATCATGCTGCGCGGCGCCTCGCTGTGGGAGTTGTGGCACGACGCACTGGCACTGCTGGCCTTCATCGTGGTGATGATGACGCTGGCGATCCTGCGTTTCCGCAAGCGCCTGGATTAAAAGCATGCCATCCGGTAGTGCCGGCCGCTGGCCGGCATCATTTCCGGTGGGTGCCGACCGTTGGTCGGCACGCCCAATCCTTACTCCGCCACCACCCGCGCGCGCAGCGAATTGGTCAGCGCCTCGGTGATCACCACATCAACGAACTGGCCGATCAGCCGCGCCGGCGCCGGGAAGTTCACCGAACGCATGTTCTCGGTCTTGCCGGTCAGCTCGTTCGGGTTCTTGCGCGAGGGGCCTTCCACCAGCACGGTCTGCACGGTGCCGACCATCTTCTCGGAGATGCCGGCGGCGTGTGCATTGATGCGCTCCTGCAGGCGCGACAGGCGCGCGTGCTTCTCGGCATCGCTGATCGTGTCCTCCAGGTCGGCCGCCGGGGTGCCCGGGCGGCGCGAATAGATGAAGGAGAAGCTGTGGTCGAAGCCGATGTCCTCGATCAGCTTCATGGTCTTCTCGAAATCGGCATCGGTCTCGCCGGGGAAGCCGACGATGAAGTCCGAGCTGATCGAGATGTCCGGACGCACCGCGCGCAGCTTGCGGATCTTCGACTTGAATTCCAGCGCGGTGTAGCCACGCTTCATCGCCGACAGCACGCGGTCGCTGCCGGCCTGTACCGGCAGGTGCAGGAAGTTGGCCAGCTGCGGCACGTCGCGGAACGCATCGATCAGCGAATCGCTGAACTCCAGCGGGTGCGAGGTGGTGAAGCGGATGCGGCCGACGCCGTCGATCTCGGCGATGGTACGGATCAGCAGGCCGAGATCGGCGAATTCGCCATCACCATAGGGGCCGCGATAGGCATTGACGTTCTGGCCAAGCAGGTTGATCTCGCGCACGCCCTGCGCGGCCAGCTGCGCCACCTCCACCACCACGTCCTCGAACGGGCGGCTGACTTCGGTGCCGCGGGTGTAGGGCACCACGCAGAACGAGCAGTACTTCGAGCAGCCTTCCATGATCGACACGAACGCCGAGGCGCCATCGGCGCGCGGTTCCGGCAGGCGGTCGAACTTCTCGATCTCGGGGAAGCTGATGTCCACCTGCGGGCGCTTCTGCTCGCGACGGGCGCGGATCAGTTCCGGCAGGCGATGCAGGGTCTGCGGGCCGAACACCAGGTCGACGAACGGCGCGCGCTTGATGATCGCTTCGCCTTCCTGCGAGGCGACGCAGCCGCCCACGCCGATGATGACCTCGCGGCCCTTGTTCTTCAGGCCCTTCCACACGCCCAGCTGGCTGAACACCTTCTCCTGCGCTTTTTCGCGGATGGAGCAGGTGTTGACCAGGATGACGTCGGCGTCGTCCGGGCTGTCGGTCAGTTCCAGGCCATCGCTGGCGGCAAGCACGTCGGCCATCTTGGCCGAGTCGTACTCGTTCATCTGGCAACCGTGGGTCTTGATGTACAGCTTGCCTTTCACCTGGTCGGGCTTGCGCGGACCGGCGGGCAGGGCAACGAGCGGGGTACCGCCCGGCGTGGCGGGCGGAAAGACGTCTGGCGTCCCGGTCATGGCGCTTAATCCATTCGGGTGGCGGGAAAGCGGGCAATTCTACCCGCATCCCGGCGCGGGCGCCGCGCTGTGCGCTCGCGGGGCACGGCCCCGCGCTACCTGCATCCCGCCGGTCCCGGTGGCGCCGGGCCGTGCCCGGCGGGCGCCCTTACGCGGCCACCAGCTCCGCATCGATCCGCCGCGAACGATCGAAGGCGGTCATCGCGCTCATCCGGGCGATGTAGTCGGCCGTTGCCGGCGCCGGCTGCACCAGGCCGAAGGCGGTGGTCCAGGCCAGCGCATTGCCCCACAGCACGTCGGCGGCGCTCATGGTCTCGCCGAGCAGGTACGGGCCCTGCGCCAGCTGGGCCTCGACCACCTGCAGCACGGTCTCGGCGTCGTTGTAGGGCGACATCAGGCGCGGCGGCGGTTCGCGATGCATCGCCTTGTCGATCATGGCCGGCTCGAAACAGGCGCCATAGAAGGCCATCCAGCGCAGGTAGGGGCCGCGCAGGGCGTCGCCGATCGGCGGGGCCAGCCCGGCTTCCGGGTACAGGTCGGCCAGGTACAGGTAGATCGCCACCTGCTCGGTCACCAGTGCGCCGTTGTGGACGATGGCCGGCACCTTGCCCATCGGGTTGATGGCCAGGTAGGCCGGGGCCAGGTTGGCGCCGGCCTTCAGGTCCAGCACCTGCATGCGGTAGTCGGCACCCAGCGCTTCAAGCAGGGCCACGGCGCCGCTCGAGCGTGAACGGGCGGCGTGGTACAGGGTGATCTGGCGTGAGGTCATGGCATTGCTCCTTGCGGTGGGTGGTGAACTGGAGGCCATCCTGGGGCACTATTGCGGACGACTTCTGTCCTCGATCCTTCATGCGGCACACCGCCCACCGACTGCTGCGCCTGATCGCCCTGTTGCAGGCCCGCCGCCAGTGGTCGGGGGCCGAGCTGGCCGAGCGCATGGGTGTGGAGCGGCGCAGCATCCGCCGCGATATCGAGCGCCTGCGCGAACTGGGCTACCCGGTGCAGGCCTCGGCCGGGGTGGGGGGCGGCTACCAACTGGGGGCCGGTGCACCGGTACTGCCGATGCTGCTGGACGAAGAAGAGGCGACCACCCTGGCCATCGCGCTGCGCGCGGCCTCGGCCACCGTTGCCGGCATCGATGACACCGCGCGTGGCCTGCTGTCCAAGCTCGACCCGCTGGTACCCACCCGCCGTCGCCAGCAGGCCGGCGAAGTGCATGCCGCCACCGCCACCCTGTCGGATCTGCCCGCCACCGACGCGCGCCTGCTTGGCCGGTTGGCGCAGCATTGCCGGCAGGCGTCACGGCTGGCCTTCGAGTACCGCAGCGCGCAGGACGCGGTCACCCAGCGCGAGGTCGAGGCCCAGCATCTGGTCAACTATGGCCGGCGCTGGTACCTGCTGGCCTGGGACCTGGGACGCCAGGACTGGCGCACCCTGCGCGTGGACCGGATGGGCGCGGTACGCGAATGCACCGAGCCGGGCCTGCATCGGCGCACGCCAGCGCCTCCGGACGTGATGGTGCGGCAGGCGGTCAGCCAGGCGCCGTTCGCGCTGCAGGCCATCCTCCGCCTGGCCGGCAGCCATTCCGAGCTGGAAGGCCGCGTTCCGCCGTGGTGTGGAGTACTGGAAGCGGATGGCCCCGACCACTGCCTGCTGCGCATGGGGGCCGAGAGCCGCGGCATGATGCTGGCGCAGATTCTCAGCCTGGACCGCATACCTGTGGCGCTTTGGACCACCCCGCCGGGCCTGCGCGAGGAACTGGCGCAGCGCCTGGCGGGCCTCGGCCAGCTGCTGGCTGTGCCGCCGGTCACAGGCTGAGCCACATCGCTTGGCAAGCCCCGGCGAAGCTGGGACACTCGCCGCCATGAAGGGGATACTGGGGACAACGGCGATCATCATCGCTGCGCTGACCGCTGCGCCGGCCAGCGCTGGAACCCTGTACAAGTGCCAGGGCGCCGACGGCGTCACCAGTTATGTGAGCAAGCGGGTGGCCGGTGCGCGCTGCAGCACCATCAGCTATAGCCGTGACGCCCGCCCTGCACCGCGCCCGGTGGTGGCTGCACCGAAGCCTGCGCCGACCACTGTCGCCAGCATCGAACGCAATCCGGTCGCTGTGGCGGCCGGCGCCGCTGCGCCGGCCCAGGTCGCACCGGCGCCGGCTGCGCCAGCCCCGGTCGCGGCAACGACGGCCTCGCGCGCCGGGCGCATGGTCAGTGGCCAGGTCTATTCCTTCATGAAGGACGGCGTGCGGCACTACACCAGTGCGCGCCCCACCCAGGTGGCCAATCTTGGCCCGGTGCGGACCATCCGCTACAGCTTCATCGAGCGCTGCTACGCCTGCGGGGTCACCCCGCGCGTGGACTTCGGCACGGTGCGGCTGAACACCTCGGCCTTCCAGACCGAGATCACTTCGGCTGCGCGCGAGTTCGGCGTGGAAGAGGCGGTGGTGCGCGCCATCATCCATGCCGAGTCGGCCTACAATCCGACCGCGCTCAGCCGTGCCGGGGCACAGGGCCTGATGCAGCTGATGCCGCCGACCGCCGCGCGCTTCGGGGTCAGTGATTCCTACGACGCCGGGCAGAACATCCGCGGCGGCGTGCAGTATCTTGCGTGGTTGCTGAAGCGCTTCAATGGCGACCTGACCCTGGCCGCGGCCGGCTACAACGCAGGCGAGGGCGCGGTCGACCGCCACGGCGGCGTGCCGCCCTACAGCGAGACGCAGTACTACGTGCGCCGGGTCGGGCAGCTGGCCGAACGTTACCGCACCGCTTTGACCAAGCAGTAGGTGCCGACCGTTGGCCGGCACGCATTTGGTAGTGCCGGTCGCTGGCCGGCAACCCCGTAATTCAATGTTGTTGCAGTGCGTTGTGTGGCGCGCGACGGTTCCGCTACACTCGCCCAAGATTCAATGCGGCTCTGGCCCCCACCGGATCCGCTGGCAGCCTTAAAGCTACCTAATCAATATCGGAGTGCCGGATGGCCAACGATGGGGTACACGATCCAGTCAACACCGGACGTCGGCGTTTTCTTTCTGCCACCACAGCCGTGGTGGGCGCCGTCGGCGTCGGATTCACCGCAGTTCCTTTCATCAAGTCCTGGAACCCCAGTGCCCGCGCCAAGCTTGCCGGCGCACCGGTGGTGGCCGATATCAGCGCCCTGCAGGAAGGCCAACGCCTGATCGTGGAATGGCGTGGCCAGCCGATCTGGATCGTCAAACGGTCCAAGGCCATCCTCGACGCGTTGCACGGGCTGGATGGCCGTCTCAAGGACCCCGAGTCCGGCGAGAAGGACCAGCAGCCGGACTACGTGCTCAAGCAGAATCCCGAGCTGCGCTCGATCAAGCCGGACATCTCCGTGCTGGTCGGCCTGTGCACGCACCTGGGCTGCTCGCCGGAAATGGTCGCCGAGATCCGACCCGAACCGTATGACCCGCAGTGGAAGGGCGGCTACTTCTGTCCCTGCCACAAGTCGCGCTTCGACATGTCCGGCCGCGTCTTCAAGGACGTGCCGGCACCGATCAACCTGAAGGTGCCCGCGCACCACTACCAGGACGACAACACCATCATCATCGGTGTCGATCCGCAGGGGGCTGCCTGATGGCCAATATCCTCAGCCGTACCGCCAGCGGCGTGGCCGACTGGGTCAACGCCCGCGCGCCCGGCCTGATGCCGGTCTACCGCAAGCACGTCAGCGAGTACTACGCGCCGAAGAACTTCAACATCTGGTACTACTTCGGTTCGCTGGCGCTGCTGGTGCTGGTCAACCAGATCGTCACCGGCATCTTCCTGACGATGCATTACAAGACCAACGCCGCCGAGGCGTTCGGTTCCATCGAATACATCATGCGGGACGTGGAGTGGGGCTGGCTGATCCGCTACATGCACTCCACCGGGGCCTCGCTGTTCTTCATCGTGGTCTACCTGCACATGTTCCGCGGCCTGCTGTACGGCAGTTACCAGAAGCCGCGCGAGCTGGTGTGGATCCTGGGCATGCTGATCTACCTGGTGCTGATGGCCGAAGCCTTCATGGGCTACGTGCTACCGTGGGGCCAGATGTCGTTCTGGGGCGCCAAGGTGATCATCTCGCTGTTCGGCGCGATACCGGTGATCGGCAACGGCCTGACCGAATGGATCATGGGCGATTACCTGCCCAGTGACGCCACGCTCAACCGCTTCTTCGCGCTGCATGTCATTGCATTGCCGCTGGTGCTGCTGCTGCTGGTGGTACTGCACCTGGGCGCGCTGCACGAAGTGGGTTCGAACAACCCCGATGGCGTGGAGATCAAGAAGGGGCCGAAGGGCAACCGCTGGTCGCCGAACGCGCCGGCCGACGGCATTCCGTTCCACCCCTACTACACGCTCAAGGATGGCGTCGGCGCCGGCTTCCTGCTGATCATCGCCGCCTTCATCATCTTCTTCGCGCCCGGTTTCGGTGGCCTGTTCCTGGAACACGACAACTTCACCGAGGCCAACCGCCTGGTGACCCCGGAACACATCAAGCCGGTCTGGTACTACACGCCGTACTACGCGATGTTGCGGGTGGTGCCGAACAAGCTGGGCGGCGTGCTGGTGATGTTCTCGGCCATCGCGATCCTGTTCCTGGTGCCGTGGCTGGACAAGGCGCGGGTGAAGTCGGTGCGCTACCGCGGCTGGATCTCGAAGGTGATGCTGGGCGTGCTGGCGGTGTGCTTCGTGTGGCTGGGCGTGATCGGCTCCGGTCCGGGCACTGACGTGCACGAGACCTACATCGGGCGGGTGCTGACCTTCCTGTACTTCGCGTTCTTCATCACCATGCCGCTATGGACACGGTTGGACAAGACCAAGCCAGTACCGGAGAGGGTGACCACCCATGACTGATCGCTGGATGGTCCGGCTGGCCCTGACGGCCGCCCTGATGCTGGGCAGTTTCCTGGCCTCCGCCGCCGAAGGTGGCACCAAGCTGCTGCAGGCCGGCAACGACCTGGGTGACCGGGCCTCGCTGCAGCGCGGCGCGCAGCTCTACATGAACTATTGCTCCGGCTGCCACGCGCTGAAGTACCTGCGCTATTCGCGGATGGCGCAGGACCTGGGCCTGACCGAAGAGGAGGTGATGAACAACCTCAACTTCACCGGCTCGGCGATCGGCGACCCGATCCCGGTGGCGATGCCCAAGGAGAACGCCGAGAAGTGGTTCGGCAAGATGCCGCCGGACCTCAGCCTGATTTCGCGCGTACGCGGCAGCGACTGGGTCTACACCTACCTCAAGTCGTTCTACCTGGACAGCAGCCGGCCGCTGGGCTGGAACAACGCGCTGTTCGCCAACGCGTCCATGCCCAACCCGCTGTGGGAGATGCAGGGCCTGCAGCATGCCGTGCATGGCAAGCCTGAAGCACCGGGGATGGACCCGCCGGTGACCGGCCTGAAGATCGAAACGCCGGGTTCGGTTGACGCCGGGCAGTACGACCAGGCCGTGCGGGACATCACCAACTTCCTCGAATATGCCGGTGAACCGGCCGCGCTCAAGCGCCAGCAGCTGGGCGTGTGGGTGATCCTGTTCCTGGCCCTGTTGACCTTCCTGCTGTACCTGCTGAAGAAGGAATACTGGAAGGACGTTCACTGATTCTGCCGCCGACCATCGCACGGGCCTATTGGCTTTTGTGATGGTCGGTTGCACACTCGGGGAGGAGTCGATCGCTGGCACGGTGCCGGCGGCGCCGATGCGGCAGGCGGTCTCCTGTCGTGGGAGAGCCTTTGATGGCGGCGAGCGTACGCATGCGCAATACACTGACGCTGTTTTCCTCGAACGACGATGTGCTGTGCCACCGAGTGCGCCTGGTGCTGGCGGCCAAGGGGGTCACGTTCGACTTCGTTCCGGTCGATCCGCAGAACCCGCCTGAAGACCTGATCGACCTCAATCCGTACCATTCGGTGCCGACCCTGGTCGAGCGCGAGCTGGTGCTGTACGCCGCATCGGTGGTCAGCGAGTACCTTGATGAGCGTTATCCGCATCCGCCACTGATGCCGGTCGACCCGCTCTCACGCGCACGCATCCGCTTGGCGATGCTGCGCATCGAGCACGACTGGGTGCCGCAGGTGCAGGCCATCCAGCTGGGCAACAAGACCCAGGCCGAGGCAGGGCGCAAGCGCCTGAAGGAACTGCTGACCGCCTCGCTGCCGCTGTTCAAGGCCAGCAAGTTCTTCCTCAATCCGGAAATGAGCCTGGCCGACTGTGCGATGGCGCCGATCATCTGGCGCCTGCAGTCGCTGGATGTGCCGCTGCCGAAGGACGGCAAGGCGATCGAAGACTACGGCAACCGCATCTTCCGCCACCCCGGCTTCGTCCGCAGCCTGACCGACCAGGAAAAGAAGCTGCGCGATCTGCCGGTCTGATCCGGCCATGCGTTACCCGTCTGCACGCCGACCGGCGTGCAGGCGATCCGCCCCGGCGGGGCGCCGGGCGCGTACACTTCACGCATGACCGAAGACTTCTTCCACATGACCAGCCACCGCCCGTACCTGCTGCGGGCGCTGGTGGAATGGATCAACGACAACCAGCTGACCCCGCACATCCTGGTCGACGCCGGCGTTCCCGGCGTGCAGGTCCCGCCTTCGGCGGTCAAGGATGGCCGGGTCGTGCTCAACATCGCCGAACGTGCCGTCGTACGGCTGATGATCGACAACGAGATGGTGAGCTTCTCGGCGCGCTTCTCCGGCACCAGCTATCCGGTGCAGGTACCGATCAGCGCCGTGCTGGCCGTCTACGCCCGCGAGACCGGGCAGGGCATGGCGCTGCCGGACGATATTCCGGGCAACGATACCGCTCCGACCAGCGATGAACTGCTGCACGATGAAGGTACGCCGCCGGACGATACGCCGCCGGCCAGTCCGCCGCCCAAGGGGCGCCCGAACCTGCGCGTGGTCAAATGATGTTTCCGACGCCGCCCCGATGGGCGGCGTTTTTCTTTGCAGGATTCACCGGTGGGTGCCGACCGTTGGTCGGCACCCAAAGCCCCTAGACATCCTCGGCATCCTCCACATCCGGCCGGATCTGGCTGATCCGCGCCGCCCCCGGGCCGGTGAACGAGATCAGCTGGTCGCCGCGCAGCACCATGCGGCCCACATGGCGGTCGATGCCATCGTAGGAATACTCGAACTTGAAGGTGCGCTCGAAGCCGAGCCGGCCATCTTCGCCGCGCGACAGGCGCAGGCCGGTGGCGTGCACCGCCTGGTCCAGCCATTGCACATCGGCGGCGCGGCAGGCGTTGCGACCCAGCTCGACGGCGCGCTCGGCGGCCGAACGCGCAGCGTTCCAGAAGAAGTAGATGATTCCGCCGGCAATCAGCAACAGCAGCAGGGTGGGCATGGCGTCAGCCGTCAGAGTTCGATCCCGCAAAGATGGCGGCGAACGCGGGCTGGATCAAGCGCCGGCATCAGCGTGTCGGTCGAGGTTCGTCCGTCACCGGCTGTGCGGGCGCGCTGGTCGGTTGCGACACCGGCGTGGGTTGCAGCGGCGTGGCAGTGGGCGAGGGCATCACCAGCGGTGAGGTTGCAGTCAGCTGCAGCAGGGCGGCCCAGTCCTGGCGGTTGAAACTGCATTCTTCCTCACGCCCCGGGGTGCAGCTGGGGTCAATGCCAGTGCTGTTGCGTTCGCGCGCCGGTGGCAGTTTGATCAGCCCGGTACGATCAAGCTGCAGCAACCGCATCGCCACCGTGTTCATTACGTTGCCGCCAACCAGGTACAGCGTCTGGTCGCCGCCGAGGTTGGCCGCCACCACCACTTCGCAATGCGATTTCCAATGGCCCACCGAGCCATTGCCAAGCGCCTGTACCAGCCCGCTGTAGCTGAGCGTGGTACTGCGGTCACGCAGGAAGCACAGCAGGTCGCCGGGCGCGGGCTTGGCGGTGGCGGGGTCGACCAGCCGGTAAGGTACGCCCGATGGGCCGCCCTGGTAGGCCGCGCGGATGTAGTCGATATGGCGTGGCGAGGTGTTGAAGCCCGGAACACCGGCGCGCACCATCACCCAGGAAATGAAGGCAGCCGACCACGGGTTGTCGATCAGGAACGCCCGGCAGTCACTGTCGGTGTAGCGCGTGCCCAACGGGGCCAGGCAGCTGCTGGCCCCCGCGATGCTGCCCATCGCATTGAGCGTGCCGCTGTTGCGCCAGTAGCCGGCCACGCGCTGCCAGGCGATCAGACCATTGTCAGCCAGGTGATCGCTTTCGGCCTCGGTGACGCTGAGGCTGGCAGCGCGGCCATCACGATCGATGAAGGGCCGGAACCACAACCGGTGCTCGTTGCAGGCGGTATTGCGGATGGCCACCGCCAACGGGCTCAGGCCGAAGCGGGGCGGAACATCGCAGGCCTCGGCGGCAGCCGCGGACAGCGGGGCGGCCAGCAGCAGGCAGGCAGGCAAGAGCATCCGGCGCATGCGCGGCTCCTGTGGGGGATGGCCGCAGCGTCGCAGAGGCTGGCGTAGCCGAGCCGTGAAGGCCGCCAAGCCGGTAGCGCCGGGCCATGCCCGGCGAGCGAAGCGGTAGATCGGCTCATCGCGCGCAGCGCGTGCGGGGCTCGCTGCAGATCGAGAGGCAGCCGAGCGTTGGCTCGGCTCTACAAGGTCCCGTAGGCCTCAACCCGGCGGCGGGCCCAGCTTCAACGAAAGATCGATGGCCTGCACATGCTTGGTCAGTCCACCGATGGAGATGCAGTCCACGCCGTCTTCGGCGATCGAACGCAGTCCGCCCAGGCCCACGCTGCCCGACACTTCCAGCGGAATGCGGCCCGCCGTGATGCGCACCGCCTCGCGGCGCAGGTCGGGGCTGAAGTCATCCAGCAGGATACGTTCGCAACCGGCTTCCAGTGCCTGTCGCAGCTGCGCCAGATCCTCGACCTCGACCACCAGCGGCAGCCCCGGCCATTGCCGGCGTGCGGCGGCCACGGCCGCGGCCAGCGAACCGGCGGCACGGATGTGGTTTTCCTTCAGCATCACCGTGTCGTACAGACCGAAGCGGTGGTTCTCGCCGCCGCCACAGCGCACTGCGTACTTCTGCGCCAGGCGCAGGCCGGGCAGGGTCTTGCGGGTGTCGAGGATGCGCGTACCGGTACCGGCCACGGCGGCCACGTAGCGGGCAGTGGTGGTGGCGGTGCCGGACAGCGTCTGCAGGAAGTTCAGCGAGGTGCGCTCGGCACTGACCAGGCTGCGGCTGCGCCCGTGCAGCAGGGCCAGCACGGTGCCGGCAGTGACCGCGTCACCTTCGGAGACACGCCATTCGATGCGCACCTCCGGGTCGAGTGCGCGGTGGGTGGCGTCGAACCAGGGGCGACCGGCGATCACTCCGTCCTGCTTGCACAGCAGGTAAGCGCTGTCGGCCTGGTCGGGCAGCAGCGCAGCGGTGACGTCGCCGCTGCCCAGGTCCTCGGCCAGCGCACGCGCGACATCGGCGGCGACAACGGCCGCATCCGGCGTCGGCAGCGCGCTCATGCGGCCGGGAAGTCGGCGATCTGGGCGGTCGGGATGGCTTCCTCGGCCAGCAGCACCGGGATGCCGTCGTCGACGCGGAACACCTGCTTACGGTCGCGGGTGACCAGCGCTTCGCGCAGCGGCTGCGCCAGCGGGTTGCCATCGGCCTTGTTCACCGCACCGGCGGAAATGGCCTTGTTGAGGGCTTCCAGGCCCTTGCCATCCAGCAGGGACAGGGGCTGGCGGGTGTCCGGCGACACCAGCAGGTCGAGCAGCTTGCGATCCATGGTTCTTCGTCTTGCGTGGAAGATGGCTAGAATACGTCTTTAAGGCAGGTGACGGCCAATGACCCCCAACCCGATCGCGCCGCTTGTCGGCATCGTCATGGGTTCCCGTTCCGACTGGGAAACCATGCAGCACGCCGCCCAGAAGCTTGAAGCCCTGGGTGTTCCGTTCGAAGTGAAGGTGGTGTCCGCGCATCGGACGCCGGATGTGTTGTTCAGTTACGCCGAGCAGGCGGGCCCGCGTGGCCTGCGCGCGATCATCGCCGGGGCCGGCGGGGCCGCCCACCTGCCGGGCATGATCGCCGCCAAGACCGCCGTGCCGGTGCTGGGTGTGCCGGTGCAGTCCAAGGCCCTCAACGGCATGGACTCGCTGCTGTCGATCGTGCAGATGCCAGCCGGCATCCCGGTCGCCACCTTCGCCATCGGCAATGCCGGCGCGTCCAACGCCGCGCTGTTCGCCGCCGCGATGCTGGCCAGCGACCAGCCGGCGATCGGCCAGGCGCTCGACGCCTTCCGTGCACGCCAGACCGAAGACGTGATGGCCCACGACGATCCGCGCCAATGAGCCTGACCGTCGGTATCCTGGGGGGCGGCCAGCTCGCCCGCATGATGGTCCTGGCCGGTGCGCCGCTGGGGCTGCGCTTCGAACTGTACGACCCGGCGGCCGACGCCTGCAGCGGCCCGCTGGCGCCGCTCACCGTCGGCGCCTTCGATGACCGCCAGGCACTGGCGGACTTCGCTGCCAAGGTCGACGTGGTCACCTTCGATTTCGAGAACGTGCCCGCCGGCAGCGCGCAGTTCCTGGCCGACCGCGTGCCGGTCTATCCGCCGCCGGCCGCGCTGGCGGTGGCCCAGGACCGGTTGAGCGAGAAGACCCTGTTCCAGCAGTTGGGCATCCCGCTGCCGGCCTTTGCCGATATCCGCAGCCGTGACGAGCTGGCTGCGAAGGCGGCTGAGTTCGGCCTGCCGTGCATCCTCAAGACCCGCCGCCTTGGTTACGACGGCAAGGGCCAGTTCCGCCTGCGCAGCGAGGCCGACATCGACGCCGCGTGGGATGCACTGGGTGCGCAGGTCGAGCGTACCGGCCTGATCCTGGAAGGCTTCGTGGCGTTTCAGCGCGAGGTCAGCGTGGTGGCCGTGCGTGGCCGCGATGGCAGCTTCGAGGCCTGGCCGGTCACTGGCAACTGGCATGTCGACGGCGTGCTGTCGGCCAGCGTGGCCCCGGCCGTGCTCTCCGATGCCGAGCAGCAGGCCGCGATCGGCTATGCCCGCCGCGTTGCCCAGCACCTGCAGTACGTCGGCGTGTTCGCGCTGGAGCTGTTCTGCCGCGATGGCGAACTGCTGGCCAACGAGATGGCACCGCGCGTGCACAACTCCGGCCACTGGACCATCGAAGGCAGCGAGACCTCGCAGTTCGAGAACCACCTGCGTGCCGTGCTGGGCCTGCCGCTGGGCAGTACCCGCATGCTCGGCCATGCCTGCATGCTGAACTGGCTGGGTGCGATGCCTGACCCCGCGCCGGTGCTGGGCCAGTCCAGCGGCCATTGGCACGACTACGGCAAGGAGCCGCGCGAAGGTCGCAAGGTCGGCCACGCCACGTTGCGCGATGACGAGGCTGCCGCACTGGCCGATGCGCTGGAGCAGGTCGGCCTGGAGCTGGATCGCCAGGCGCAGGTGGCGCCGGCGGTGCACGCGCTGCGCAACCGCTGAGCAAAGGGGGCCGGCCAGCGGCCGGCACTACCCTGTGTGGCTGCAACGGTGTGGCGCGCCGGTGCAGGCATCGGCGCAACATTCCCGGTGGTAGCGTGGAGCTCCTTTCACAGGAGTCACCCCCATGCTCGACTGGAATGCCTACCGCAAGGAACTGAAGGGCCGCATCGGCGAGATCGGCAAGCTCTCGCCGGATACGGTGAAGGGTTACGCCACCCTGGCCAATGCCGGTGCCCAGACCAACCACCTCGATGCAAAGACCCGCGAGCTGATCGCGCTGGCGGTGGCGGTGACCACCCGCTGCGACGGCTGCATCACCGTGCACGTGGATGCCGCGCTGAAGCACGGCGCCAGCCGCGAGGAAATCGCCGAGGCGCTGGGTGTGGCAGTGTCGCTCAATGCCGGTGCGGCGCTGGTGTACTCGGCACGGGTGATGGACGCGGTGGCCGCGCACGAGAGCGCGTGAAGCTTCATCTGTAGAGCCGAGCCCATGCTCGGCTGCTGTCCGGCCAGCCGAGCATGGGCTCGGCTCTACAGGGGGTCAGCGCAGCTGGCTTTCGGCGAATTCCCAGTTGACCAGCTGCCAGAACGCATCCAGATAACGCGCGCGGTCATTCTGGTAGTCGGTGTAGTAGGCATGCTCCCAGACATCGCAGCACAGCAGCGGGGTGCTTTCACCCGTCAGCGGCGTGCCGGCATTGCGGGTCGCCTGGATGCCCAGCTGCCCGCCCGGGTGCTGCACCAGCCACACCCAGCCCGAGCCGAACAGGCCCAGCGCGGTGCGGTTGAATTCCTCGCGCAGGCGCTGCACGTCGCCGAACTGGCGTTTCACCAGCTCGCCCAGGCGGCCCTGCGGTTCGCCGCCGCCTCGGGGGCGCAGGCACTGCCAGTAGAAGCCGTGGTTCCACGCCTGGGCGGCCGCATCGAACAGCTTTCCCTGGGCCTGGCGGACGATCTCCTCCAGTGACGCGTCCTCCCACTCGGTGCCGAGGATGCCGGCATTGACCGCATCCACGTAGGCGCGATGGTGGCGGCCGTGGTGCAGCTCCAGGGTCTGTGCGGACAGGTGCGGCTGCAGGGAGCCGGAAAGGTAGGGCAGGGCAGGCAATTCGACAGGCATGGACAGGTTCGTGGCCAGAGGGGCGGCGGCAGCCGGTTCCATCCGCTTACAATGGCGGCTACCGTGGGCAGTCTAGCCGACCACCGCGGTCGGTTTGTCCGGCGAAGCAAGGAGTGAGGTTGTGGCGGTAATGCAGCAAATCCAGGCCGAGGTCGATCGTTACCCGCTCGTGCTGTTCATGAAGGGCACCCCGCAATACCCGATGTGCGGCTTCTCCAGCCGCGCCGTGCAGGCATTGATGGCGGCCGGCGCGGTCACCCTGCGTACCGTCAACGTGCTGGAAGAACCCGAGATCCGCGCCAACCTGCCGCGGTTCTCCAACCTGCCGACCTTCCCGCAGCTGTTCATCAACGGCGAGCTGATCGGCGGCTGCGACATCGTCCTGGAACTGTTTGAAGCCGGCGAGCTCAAGCGCATCGTCGAAGAGGCGACCCAGGGATGAATGCCCGGCCATCGACGTCACCGACCAACGGGGCGCTCGATGGCCGCCCGTTGCAGGATCGCGTGGTGCTGGTTGCCGGCGCCGGCGGTGGGCTGGGCAGTGCGGCGGCCGTTGCCGCCGCCGCTGCCGGGGCTACCGTGGTCCTGCTGGGCCGCAAGCCGCGCCGCCTGGACCGTGTCTATGCCCAGGTCCAGGCCGTCGGCCCGGAACCGCTGCTGTATCCGCTGGATCTTGAGGGTGCGGGCCCCGACGACTATGCCGAACTGGCCCAGGCCCTGCAGCGCGAGCTGGGGCGGCTGGATGGAGTGCTGGTCTGCGCCGCGCATTTCCCCGGCCTGACCCCGTTCGAGCTGGCCGACCCGGCCAGCTTCGCCCGCGCGGTCCACGTCACCCTGACCGCCCCGGCCTGGTTGGCCCAGGCCTGCCTGCCGCTGCTGCGGCAGCGCGAGGATGCCGCCCTGGTGTTTGCGGTCGATGCCTCCGAACGGGTGGGGCAGGCCTACTGGGGTGGGTACGGCGTGGCCCAGCATGGCCTGCGCGGGCTGATCACCACCCTGCATGACGAACTCGGCCGCAGCCCGGTGCGGGTCAGCGGCCTGTATCCGGGCCCCCTGCGCACGGCGCTGCGCGCCCGGGCCTATTCGGTCGACCAGGACCCGGCCGCGCAGGGTCCGGAGGCCGCCGCTGCTGCGGCCGTGGCCTTGCTGTCCAGCGCTGGCAGCGCCTGGCGGGGCCAGATTCTCGATGCCAGCCAGGCATTCCCCGGCGAGTGAACCCCGGGGAAAGGCGGAGTGAAGAACCCGTCACGATTGCGTTGCGATCCGGTGCCGTTTGTCGCACAACCGTCACATTGATGGCGTAGCGTGTTAATCTAGTGTTAACCGTTATGGCTGCCTTCAGCCAAGCGGTAGGGAACCCCAGATAAATCTCCGACCAGCCACCCGCAGGGCTGTTTGGATGCGCTTTTTTTCCGCCATCGCCAACTCGCATCGAGGCTACCGAAAAATGACCCACCCACTCCGGATGTCCAAGCTTACCCTTGGTCTCGTGGCCGCACTTGCCGCCGCTCCCGCCTTTGCCCAGAGCACCTCTGCAGGTGTCGGTGGCCAGGTGATGTCCGCCGCAGGCCAGCCTGTCGCCGGCGCTGAAGTCACCATCACCCACACCGAGTCGGGCACCGTTTCGCGTGCGACGACCGATGCGTCGGGTCGATACAACGCGCGCGGCCTGCGCGTGGGTGGTCCGTACACCATCACCATCACCAAGTCCGGTGAAGGTACCAAGACCGAAGAAGGTGTCTTCCTGAACCTGAATCAGGTCAACACCGTCAACGCCAGCCTCGGCGGTGACCTGGCTGCGACCAACCTGGACGCAGTGAACGTCGTCGCCACCGCGGGTGGCCTGGACCTGTTCAGTGCCAACAAGATGGGCACCGGCAGCAACGTGACCCGCGAAACGATGGACGCGCTGCCGTCGGCCAACCGCAACATCCAGGACTACATCCGCCTGGACCCGCGCATCTCGCAGGTCAGCAAGGCTGACGGCGCGATCTCGGCCGGTGGCCAGAACACCCGCTACAACGCCATCCGCATCGACGGCATCAGCGCCTCCGATCCGTTCGGCCTGGGCTCCAACAACCTGCCGACCGAGCGTCAGCCGGTGTCGATGGACGCCATCCAGGAAATCAACATCGACCTGGCCAACTACGACACCACCATCGCCGGTGGTACCGGTGCGGTGATCAACGCCGTGACCAAGTCGGGTACCAACGAGTTCCACGGCACCGTGTACGGTTCGTACCGCGACAAGGACATGATCCGTACGCGCCTGGAAGGTGACACCACGGACTTCAACGGCTTCAAGGACGAGAAGACCTACGGCATGACCCTGGGCGGCCCGATCGTCAAGGACAAGCTGTTCTTCTTCACCAACTATGAAAAGTACGAGCGTAGCGGCGGCGGCGTGAGCCTCGGCGAAACCCCGTACAACAAGCCGAACGGCATCAGCGACGCCGACATCGCCCGCGTGCAGAAGCGCATGTCCGATCTGGGCTACCCGGTCGGCGGCATCGGTGCGCTGGACAACAAGACCTCGATCGAAGAGTACGCGATCAAGCTCGACTGGAACATCAACGAGAACCACCGCGCGGCCCTGCGCTACAACAAGATGAAGCAGGACGTCGTCCGCTTCCCGCAGGTCAACAACAGCGCCATCTCGCTGAGCGACTTCTGGTACACCCAGCCGACCCAGTACGAAACCTGGATGGGTGAACTGTTCAGTGACTGGTCCGAGAACTTCTCGACCGAGTTCAAGGTTTCGCACAAGGACTACTCGTCCAACCGCGTTGCTGCCTCGCACCTGCCGCAGATCCGCGTGCGCTTCGGCAACAACTCGCTGTACCTCGGTACCGAGCAGAACACCCACACCAACATCGTCGAGTCGAAGGAACTGAGCGCCTTCGGTGCCGGTACCTGGTACATCGGTGACCACACCGTCAAGTTCGGTTTCGATTACACCGACAACGACCTGATGAACTTCTACGGCCGCAACCTGTACGGCGCGTACGAGTTCGCCGACCTGGCTGCGTTTGAAGCCGGTACCCCGTCGGCCTACCAGGTGCGCGTCCCGCGCGCCGGCGGCAGCGTTGACGACATCCCGGCCAAGTTCCACCTGAAGAACACCGGTCTGTTCATCCAGGACACCTGGGCGATCAACTACAACCTGAGCCTGATGTTCGGTATCCGTATCGACATGCCGGACTTCAGCACCCAGCGCCTGTACAACCCGCGCATCGAACAGCTGTACGGCTTCAACAACACCCAGCTGGTCGACAAGAAGCTGTTCCAGCCGCGCGTCGGCTTCAACTACACCTTCGACACCGATCGTCCGACCCAGCTGCGCGGTGGCGTTGGCCTGTTCGGCGGCGCTGCGCCGAACGTGTGGCTGGCAGGTGCCTACCAGAACACCGGCCTGAACTACTCCGAGTACAACCTGACCCGCAACCCGGGTGGCTTCAGCTTCGACGCCGACAACCCGTACATTCCGAACCCGTCGCTGGCCTCGGCCCGCCAGAACGTCGACCTGATCGCTCCGGGTACCCGTCTGCCGTCGGTGTGGAAGGCCAACCTGGCGTTCGACCATGAGCTGCCGTGGTACGGCATCGTGGCGTCGGCTGAAGTGCTGTTCACCAAGGTCAAGGATGGTCTGTACTTCGATCGCCTGGACGTGATGTCCCCGAATGCCAACCGTTCGGTCGGCCAGGATGGCCGTGCGCTGTACTGGAACGACTACGGCATGAACGGCGCCAATGCCGGCCCGAACGGCATGCAGGCTGGCCAGAAGAATGGCCGCGCCTGCTCGGCGACCGATCGGACCTGCCCGGGTGACCGCGTCAACCGTCCGGGTGACATCGGCGACGTGATCCTGCTGCGCAACACCGACAAGGGTCGTGGTTCGCAGGCTACCTTCTCGCTGGCCAAGCCGCTGACCGAGAACTGGGGCTGGTCGCTGGGTTACACCTACACCCAGTCCAAGGAAGTGAGCCCGCTGTCCAGCTCGCAGAACACCTCGAACTGGAACAACACGCTGAGCCTGAACGCCAACGACAACGTTGCGTACAACTCGCGCTACGCGATCAAGGACCGCATCACCGGCACCCTGGAGTGGAAGCACAACTTCTTCGGTGACAATGCCACCCGCGTTGGCCTGTTCTACGAAGGCCGTTCGGGCCGTCCGTATAGCTACGTCTACTACAACGACGTGAATGGCGACGGTGCCGGTACCAACGACCTGTTCTACGTGCCGAAGGGCCCGGGTGACGTGATCTTCACCGGCGGTGCCGACATGGAGAAGAAGTTCTTCGATTGGCTGGCGCAGAATCCGGAACTCGAGGCCTACCGTGGCAGCGTGGTCCCGGCCAACTCGCACCGTGCCAAGTGGGTCAACAGCTTCGACGTCCGCATCAGCCAGGAATTCCCGGGCTTCGTGAAGGGTCACAAGGGTGAAGTCGCCCTGGACATCATGAATGTCGGCAACCTGCTGAACAAGAAGTGGGGCCTGATCGACGACTACGGCTTCTACGCCACCCGTCGCGTTGCCAACTACTCGGGTATCGACCCGGCTACCGGCAAGTACCTGTACAACTTCACCGGCCGTACCGACAATTCCTCGATCCAGGAAAACAACAACGACAAGGGCAACACCGCCGTGTCGCGTTGGTCGATGCAGCTGACTGTGAAGTACAAGTTCTGATCAATCAGAGCCTGAAGCGGTAAGTGAAAACGGCCGGGGAAACCCGGCCGTTTTCCGTTCAGGCGAAAGTCCTTGCGGGCCACTCTGCATCGGCGTACCATCCAGAAATGTGCGCGGTGCCAACGCCGCCGATGCGGTCCCGGAAAGGCGAACGCGGGGAGCACACATCCAACGGTCGGGCTTCCCGGCCGTTTTGCTTTTTAAGGGGGCGGCAGTACAGTCGGAAACCTTGAAGGAAGCGAAAAATTGGACATGACCACGAACGAAAAATCAGCCCGTGCACTGCCGGTGCAGGACGCGCGGATCTACCCGCGCGGCGGGCTGGATGTGCTGTCGCGTGCCGAAGTGGCCCGCCTGCGCGATGCCTCCGCCGGCGGCATGCACGAACTGCTGCGCCGCTGCGCGCTGGCTGTGCTCACCAGCGGCAGTGCCTCTGACGATCCGCGCGCGGCGCGCGATCTGTATCCCGATTTCGACATCCAGGTGGCACAGCAGGATCGCGGCGTGCGCATCGACCTGGTCAACGCACCGGCGATGGCCTTCGTCGATGGCGAGATCATCCGCGGCGTCGCCGAACTGCTGTTCGCCGTGGTGCGTGACCTGGCCTACATGGCCATCGAGATGGGCCCGGCCTACGCGGCCGAACTGGAGTCGTCCGAAGGCATCACCAACGCGGTGTTCGGCCTGCTGCGCAATGCACGCATCCTCAACCCGGGCGACCCGAACCTGGTTGTGTGCTGGGGTGGCCATTCGATCTCGCGCGACGAATACCTGTACACCAAGCAGGTGGGCTATGAGCTGGGCCTGCGCGGCCTGGACATCTGCACCGGCTGTGGCCCGGGCGCGATGAAGGGCCCGATGAAGGGCGCCACCATCGCCCACGCCAAGCAGCGCCGTACCGTGACGCGTTACATCGGCCTGACCGAGCCGGGCATCATCGCCGCCGAGTCGCCGAACCCGATCGTCAACCACCTGGTGATCATGCCGGACATCGAAAAGCGCCTGGAGGCCTTTGTCCGCATCGGCCACGGCATCATCGTGTTCGCCGGTGGCGTCGGCACCGCCGAGGAGATCCTGTATCTGCTCGGCATCCTGCTGCGCGAGGAGAACAAGGATCTGCCGTTCCCGCTGATCCTGACCGGACCGACCGTGGCGGCGCCGTACTTCGAGCAGATCGACCGCTTCATCCGCCTGACCCTGGGTGACGAAGCCGCCGAGCGCTACGAGATCATCATCGGCGACCCGGTCGCGGTGGCGAAGAAGATGGCCAATGGCATCAAGCGCGTGCGCGAGCACCGCCTGGCGCAGAAGGACTCGTTCTTCTTCAACTGGTCGATCGAGATTCCGTGGGAGTACCAGCAGCCGTTCGTGCCGACCCATGAGGCGATGGCGGCGCTGGACCTGCACCACGGGCGTGCACCGCATGCGCTGGCGGCGGACCTGCGCCGGGCGTTCTCGGGCATTGTCGCCGGCAACGTGAAGGAAGACGGCATGCGCCGCATCGAAGAGTTCGGGCCGTTCCAGATCCATGGCGACCCGGACATGATGCAGGCCCTGGATGGGCTGCTGCGCGCTTTCGTCGAGCAGCGCCGGATGAAGATCTCCGGCGAATACCAGCCCTGCTACCAGGTGCTGGCCTGAGCCTGCGCCGGCGCGATGGGGATCGCGCCGGCCGGGGTGGGGCGGGGCGGGTTGTCAAGGCTTTGACGCCCGTCGCCCTGGATTGACCGTTCATCCTGCCGCCGCTTGCCGGTGGCAGGGCGATGGCCCATCGTGGCCATCAACACGCTGGGGAGCGTCCAATGTCTTTGCGCCGGCAAAACGGCTTCACGCTGGTCGAGTTGATGATCACGCTGGTCATCCTGGTCATTCTGGCCAGCATCTCCTATCCCAGCTTCCGCACCGCGATGCGCTCCAACCGCCTGACCACCACCAACAACGAGGTGATCGGTCTGTTGTCGCTCGCCCGCAGCGAGGCCATCCGCAACCGCCACGGTGGCGGGGTGTGCGGCAGCAGCAACGGTACGTCCTGCGATGGCGAGTGGAGCAAGGGCATGCTGGCCTGGGGCGACGTCGATGGCGATGGCTCCGTCAGCGGCAGCGAGAGCGTGCTGCGCTTCTCCAAGGGCAGCAGCAGCCTGGCGGTCGAGGCTCCCAGCCCGGCCGTCATCTCCTTCGACTCCCAGGGGCGCCGTCGCGCGTCCGCCGACCAGGTCGTGAGCCTGGTGCCGCAAGGCTGCAAGGCGGGTGACCCCATGCGGACCCTGATCGTCCTGTTCTCCGGTCAGGTCCGCTCCACCGCAGGAACCTGCAAATGAAACGTCGTCGTTCCGGCTTGGGCGGGCCCGCCCGCAGTCGTGGCTTCAGCCTGATCGAGGTGCTGATCGCGCTGCTGGTGCTGGCGTTCGGCCTGCTTGGCTTTGCGCTGCTGCAGACCATGAACGTGCGGTTCGTGCAGAGCGCCAGCCAGCGCACCCAGGCCACCAGCCTGGCCTACGATCTGATCGAGCTGATGCGCGTGCAGCGCAGCGAAACCCTCAACGGTGGCGAATACACCAAGGCCTCCTTCACCGCCGGCTCGGTCACCGCGCCGGCGGGCCCCTGCACCTGGCCCAACAGTGCCGACGTGACGGCCTCCAAGGCGAACGTGGCGCGCTGGCAATGCCAGGTCGTCAAGGTGCTGGGAGGCAAGGCCAGCGCCAACGTGACTGTCAATGATGGCTTGGTCACGGTGGGCATCGGCTGGGGAGACGAGCGATGGAACGCAGCCAATCCCGACAGCATCACCACGTTCACCCTGGTTACCCGTCTATGAAGCGCGCGCCTTCCGTTGCCAGCCATGCGGCAGGCCTTTCGCTGGTGGAACTGCTGATCTCGCTGGTCATCGGCCTGGTGCTGATGCTGGGCGTCACCCAGATCTTCATGGCCTCGCGGGCGGCCTCGCAGCTGTCCGAAGGTGTCGCGCGCACCCAGGAAAACGCTCGATTCGCACTGGAGTTCCTCGAGCGCGACATCCGGATGGCCGGGCACATGGGCTGCGTGAATGACCAGGCGCACCTGGTGCGCGCCCAGGACAGTGTCAAGGTCAACATTGCCGGCGTGAAGTCGGGTGATGGCAGCCCGATGGACTTCTCGGTGCCGATCCAGGGTTACGAGGCGCAGGGCACCGCGCCTGGCAACAAGCTGACCCTCGGCGCAAGCTGGGGAGCTGCCGGCAGCACGCCGTCGGCGATCACCAATCTGAAGCCCAAACCGCTGGGTGGCAGCGACATCATCGTGATGCGCTACCTGGCGCCGGAAGGCTCGCCGGTGCTGTCCATTGGTTCCGGTAATTCACCGGACATCACGATCGCCAAGGACGCGGCGGCCCGACTGTCGGCCGGTGCCGTCACCACGCCCTCGGCGTTTGCAGTGGCCGATTGCAGCAAGGTGGATGTGTTCGCCGGGAAAATCGCCGACAGCACGATCACGGCCAGCAAGGTCGATCTCTCGGCGTATTCGGCCAACAACGCGGTGACCATGGTCTATCGGGTGGAATCGATGGCGTACTACGTGGCCACCAATACCGCCGGCGAACCGGCGCTGTACCGCGCGCGTGGCGCTGGCGACAACACGTTCGCCACCGGTGAGGAACTGGTGGAAGGCATCGAGAGCCTGCAGTTCCTCTACGGCCAGGATACCGAGACGGCGATCAGCAGCACTGCGCCGCCGACCGGGGTAATCGCCTTCCAGAAGACCGCCAGCGGGGTCAGTACCGGTACCGATGCCGCCGCTGTCGCTGCGTGGCGACGGGTTGGCCTGGTGCAGTTCGGGCTGCTGGTGCGCAGCCCGCAGCGCGCCGCCGCCGAGCAGGCCAATACGGCCGTGGCCCAGCTGGGCGTGCTCGGCGTTGGCTTCAATCCGCCCACGACCTACGACGATCGCTACCGTGCCTCCTACGAGGTGTCCGTGGCACTGCGCAACCGACTGTTCGGGAACTGACCCATGAAGCCCTCCGTCTCCCGTCGATTCCAGGGGCGCGCGCAGCAGCGCGGTGCGGTGCTGTACGTGGCCCTGATGCTGTTGATCCTGCTGTCGCTGATCGGCGTGGTCGGCATGCAGGTGGCGAGCATGCAGGAGCGCATGTCTTCCAACTACCGGGCCGCCAACGTGGCGTTCCAGGCCAGCGAGCGGGCGGTCCGTGATGCCGAGCGGTCGATCGAGGAGATCGACAACAATACCGGCGATGGCGGCGCGTTGAAGGCTGACGCCATCAAGCGCATCTGCGATGACGGCTTCGATCCCACCCGCTGGGTGGGTGAGCAGAAACTGTCGGCGGCGCCGGTGGTCAGCGTGCGCCGCATCGACGCCTGCATCCAGGGCGAATCGACGCTGGGCATGGGCACGCCGGAAAGCGAAGAGCCCACCCGCGTCTACCAGATCACCGCGTTCGGCTCCGATCGCGATGCCGCCACCAGCAACGAGGGTACTTCCTCGGCAGCTGTCGACACTGTTTTCAAGCTTTGAGGAACCCGGTCATGGCGACCCGAAAGATCAAGATCCTGGCCGGCTCCGGGCTGTTGCTGGCGGTGGCTGGCGGCACCTGGCTTGCGATGAACCTGTTCGCCGCACAGGCGCAGGGCACGTTGTCGCAGCACCCGATGAACCTGAAGGTCTCCGCGCCGCCGTCGTTCATCATGGCGGTGGACGATTCGGGTTCGATGACCTTCCAGACCCAGTTCCCGGGGCAGGATGGTACGGCGTGCTGGAGCAACGCGCGCAAGAGCTTCTTCAAGTCGGCCGGGGTCCTGAACAAACCGGATGACATCATTGCTTACGATTCGCGGAACAGGCCCTACAACGATGGGCAGTGCAACTATTTCTACCTGTTGCCGGGGCCTCGGATCAACACCAGTTATCTCGGAATCCCTGCGTTGGACGTGTTCGGGTTTGCCCGATCCGCGGCCTACAATCCGGCCTACTACGATCCCTCGATCCAGTATCAACCCTGGCTCCGTATCGTCAATGAGGCTGTTGAATCCTACCCGGCATCGGTCGCCAGCGCCGCGCTCATTGATCCGCGCAACCAGAATGACAACAACTATGTCGTAAATGTATCGAGCAGCTACCTGGGAACTCGATCCTGGGATGTGCAACGCATGCAGGACGGCATGTATGCCCCGCCGGGCCAGCGATACATGACCGTATCCGACTCCGGACGGTTCAGTTCCGTGCAGGAGAACAAATATGGGAACTCATGGTCGTCCGCGGCCAACGCGTCGTTGGAGTACACGCCTGCGACGTTCTATATGCCCTTCAAGAGCGATGGCGACCCCTATCCGCAGTTGGCAGGAACGCCCAATGCCTATGCCAACGCGGGCAACAATCGGACCAAGGTCCTGGATGCCTGCGGCAAGGGTTGCCACATGTGGAAGTACGTGCTCACGGCAAGTGATGCGGCGGCAATGCAGAACTTCGCCAACTGGTTTACCTACTACGGAAACCGCAACCGCGCGATGATCGCGGGCATGACGCATGCGTTGAATGTCAACGATATGTATGTCGGCTATTTCAGGATCAACGATTTCCTGAAGTACAACAGCTCGACGGATGCTGCGAAGCGTCTAACGATCCAGGACATGAGCCTGATTGGTCAGAAGACTCAGCTGTATAACGACATGATCGCACTGACGGCCAGCGGTGGCACGCCAAACCGCAATGCGGTAAATGCGGCCGGCCTGCAGTTCATGCGAACCGACGATGCGGCCCCCATCAAGCTTTCCTGCCAGAAAAACGCTGTGATGCTGTTCACCGATGGCTACAGCAACAACGGCAACGGGTTCCCATCGAGTTCGATTCCCACCCCAGGGAACATTGACGGTGCCATGGGTGCCCCGTTCAAGGACAGCAACTCGGATACGATGGCTGATATCGCGGCGTACTACTACGTCAATCCGTTGCGCACCGATACAGCGATGCCCAAGGGCAATGTACCGGTGCCGGAGCAGTGCGCGACCAGTACCGACAAGTCGCTGGACTGCAACAAGGACCTGCATATCAACTTCTACGGGATCACCCTGGGTGCGCGTGGCAATCTGTTCGATCCTGACAAGCAGCAGAATCCGTACACCGATTCGGCGGTCTACAACAACTGGCCGGATCGCCAGAACGACAACCCCAGCACCGTGGATGACATCTGGCACGCCGCGACCAATACCCGCGGTGAGTACATCAACGCGCGTACTCCGGCAGACATCACCACGGCCATGCGGCGGGTGCTGTCGTCGGTCACCTCCGGGCCAGCGCCTTCGGGCAGCCAGGGCCTGACCGGCGCGCGTATCGGTACCGGATCGCTGGCGGTCACGCCCCAGTTCGAAGTGGCCAACGAGGAAACCGATTGGTTCAGCCGCCTGAAGGCATCCAAGCTCGCGGTGAACGACAAGACGCAGCAGACCGAGTACACGCAGGTGTGGGAAGCGGCGGAGAAACTGGGCGCGCAGCGTTCGCGCACCATCGTCGCCACCAAGGGCAATGCTGCAGTTGACTTCAGCAGCACCAACATCGCCTTCACCGACCTCTGCAACAAGGACGAGAAACAGTATCCGGGCATTGCGCGCTGTTCTGCGACCGAGGCTGAAAAGCTGGGTGGCGACATCGCCACGGCCATGGCTTATCTGCGCGGCGACGCATCACGCGAAGTACGCAATTCGGGGGGCATCTATCGCACCCGTACCACCGTGCTGGGCGACATCGTCAATTCCAGCCCGGTGATCAGTTCGCCCCGCGACGACTATGGCTACCAGCGCATCAGCACCGCGATGGCGACCTCGTATGCCACGTATCTGACCCGCAAGCGCAACAACGGCCGCTACATGGTCTATGTCGGTGCCAATGACGGCATGCTGCATGCCTTCGACGGTGGCATGAACGGCAACGGCGTGAGTGACAGTGCCGGTGGCAGCGAGACCTTCGCCTACATCCCTGGAACTGCGCTGGGCCACATGGCCAACCTTCTGTATCCCTACGTGGCGGCCAACAAGTCCGACCAGCGCTTCCGTCATCGCTACTACGTGGATGGACCGATCGCGGTGGCGGACGCACAGATCGGTGGCAACTGGGCCACGGCACTGGTCGGTACGGCGGGCGCCGGTGGGCGCTCGGTGTTCGCGCTGGATGTCACCACGCCGTCCAGCTTCGGTACCGGCAATCGCTTGTGGGAAATCAGTGACGTGGCGCCGGGGCTCGATAGCACCGTGAAGGCGAACATCGGCCATGTCCTTGGCAAGCCGGTGATCGTGCCGGTGAAGGAAGGGACCGGGGTGGCGTGGAAAGCGATCTTCGGCAACGGTTACAACAGCCTCAGCCGCAAGGCCGTGCTGTTCGTGGTCGACCTGGGATCGGGCGCGGTGCGGATGATCACTGCTACCGAGGCCGCGGCGACTGCACCTGCCGGTGACAACGGCCTGGGCAATATCGTGGCTGTCGACCGTTGGCGCGCCGAAAGCGCAGGTGGTACGGGGCGTGTACGTGGCCGCGACGGCCTGGCGGACACGATCTATGCGGCCGACCAGCGCGGCGCGCTGTGGAAGTTCGACCTGGAAAGCACGGCGACCTCGGTCACCACACCGGTGTTCACCACGGCGCGCCAGACCAACAACAACAACCAGGTGTACCGCCAGCCGATTACCGGTGGCATGACCGCCGTGACCGGACCGGGTGGTGGCGTGATGCTGGTGCTGGGTACCGGCAGCTTCTCCTTCGACAATGACCCGCAGGATCTCACCGCGCAGTCGCTGTACGGTGTCAACGACACCAGCAAGGACCAGCCGGAGGCTACGATCGTGCCCGCCAATCTGCTGGCCTATACGGTGACCACCACCAACAAGTTGCGCACGGTCACGGCCACACCCTTCTCCGGGGCGGCGCGCGGGTGGAGCATTGCATTGCCCGGCGCAGGTGAACGCTTTGTTGGTAATCCTGCCGTGGCGTCGGGAACGGTGTTCATGCCGACCTACATGCCCACCGCGGGTGGCCGTGGCTGTTCGACCGAGGGAAGCAACTGGCTGTTTGGCCTCAATCCCATCTCGGGTGTTGCATCGCTGGAGCAGGCGCGGGTCGGGTCCATCACGGGCACGCCCTACGGGGCGGGCACGGCCGGCGTCAGTCTCGACACCGGCGGCACTGCACCGGTGAAGGACGTCAATGTCTCGGTGATGCCGCGCCTGGCAAAGGGCGCCGATCGAGGCGGGCGCGCCTGCTGGATGGCGGTCAACGTGGCGGGTGCTCCGACGATGTACGTGCCTTATCCCTGCGGTCGCCAATCCTGGCGCCAGATCCAGTAACGAAGACATTCCCATGAGCCTGAACACTCTTTCCAGCACCCTGCGTCGTCCCGGCAGGCAGCACGGTTTCTCCCTCATCGAACTGATGATCGTGGTGATCGTGCTCGGCATCCTGGCCGCGATTGTCGTTCCGTCGTACCAGCAGTACATCCGCCAGTCGCACCGGGGCGTGGCCAAGGCGGACCTGGTGGAGTACGCACAGCGTGCTGAGCGCTACTACTCGGTGAACAACACCTACTCGGGCTTCGCGCTGCCCAGCAAGGTGTCGCCGCGCGAGGGCGGGACCACACGCTACGCGATCACCTTCGATGGCAAGGCGTCCTCGTTCACGCTGACGGCGACGCCCCAGGGCAACCAGACCAAGGACAGCTGCGGGACGCTGAGCGTGGACCAGGCCAACCGCAAAACGGCCAGCGGCACGGTTTCCGATTGCTGGTAAATCAGGTGTTGATCTTCCTCTGAACGCCCAGTACAATGCGCCTCCCCGCCCGAATAGCTCAGCCGGTTAGAGCACTTGACTGTTAATCAGGGGGTCGTTGGTTCGAGTCCAACTTCGGGCGCCAGATACTGCAAAAGCCGCGAGAAATCGCGGCTTTTGTCTTTTTGGCACGTCAGCAGGGCAGGGTGCGGTCGACGCGCTCGCTGCGGATGCGGCCGCCATTGTTGATGACCAGCCTGCCATGCAGCCGGTTTCCTGCGCAGATGCGTAGCGTCAGATTGGCGCCGGGACTGCGCCCATCAGGCTGGAAGAACAGCAACGGCCGTCCACTGCTGGCCTGGGCGACGATTGCGATGTCGGTCCGGCCCTGGTGGTGGGTCAGGATGTCCTCGGCGGATGCCGGTGTCCCCCGATGCCTGCCGCTGCGATAGATGATCCAGCCGGTGCTCCAGTCGAGTGAGCACTGCTCACCGTCGTCGCTGGCGCACAGCCCGATCAGTTCACGGCGCTTCAGAGCTTCGCTTCGGGCGCTTGAAAGACTGGCATGCAGGGCCAGTTGCAGGGCGTCGGCGCGATGCCGCAACAGCAGCGGATGCAGCGCGGGCCAACCCGCGGCTACCAGGACGGCAAGGACGGCGATCACCACCAGCATCTCGACCAGGTGCATGCCGCTTAGCGCCGAACGATTGGGACGGGGGGTGTGGTGCATGGCTTCAAGCCTCGCGCCCCGGCAGCAGCGCCGCCATCAGGCACCGCCGCGCCAGCCTGCCCGGAAACCCCTCAGCTGGCCGTCACCCCTTGCCCCGTATACTTGTGCTCCCCGGGAACTGGCAACACCATGAGCGACCGTTTCGAACTCGTCTCGCCGTATTCGCCGGCGGGCGACCAGCCTGATGCCATCGCGAAGCTGACCAGCAACTTCGAAGCGGGCATCGCCAAGCAGACCCTGCTGGGCGTCACCGGCTCGGGCAAGACCTACACCATCGCCAACGTCATCCAGAACGTGCAGAAGCCGACGCTGATCATGGCGCCGAACAAGACGCTGGCGGCGCAGCTGTATGGTGAGTTCAAGGCGTTCTTCCCGCACAACGCGGTCGAGTACTTCGTCAGCTACTACGACTACTACCAGCCGGAGGCCTACGTGCCTTCGTCGGACACCTTCATCGAGAAGGACAGTTCGATCAACGAGCACATCGAGCAGATGCGGCTGGCCGCGACCAAGACCCTGCTGTCGCGCCCGGATGCGATCGTGGTGGCCACGGTGTCGGCGATCTATGGCCTGGGTGCGCCCGAGGACTACCTGTCGCTGCGCCTGATCCTGTCCAAGGGCGAGCGCATCGACCAGCGCGACCTGATCAATCACCTGACCCAGCTGCAGTACACGCGCAACGAGTACGAGCTTCAGCGTGGCACGTTCCGCGTGCGTGGCGAAGTGATCGACGTGTTCCCTGCCGAGTCGGACAGCGAAGCGCTGCGCATCGAGCTGTTCGACGGCGAGGTCGAGAAGATCACCCTGTTCGACCCGCTCACCGGTGAGACGATGCGCAACATGCAGCGTTTCACCGTCTACCCCAAGACCCACTACGCCACCACCCGCGAGCGCGTGCTGGCCGCAGTGGAAACCATCAAGGTGGAGTTGAAGGAGCGGCTTGAGCAGTTGTATGCGGAAAACAAGCTGGTCGAGGCGCAGCGCCTGGCTCAGCGCACCCAGTTCGACATCGAGATGATGGCCGAGGTCGGGTTCTGCAACGGCATCGAGAACTATTCCCGGCACCTGACCGGCAAGAATGCCGGCGAGCCGCCCCCGACGCTGTTCGACTACCTGCCGCCGGACGCGCTGCTGGTCATCGACGAATCGCACGTGACCATTCCGCAGATCGGTGCGATGTTCAAGGGCGATCGCTCACGCAAGGAGACCCTGGTCGAGTTCGGCTTCCGCCTTCCGTCGGCACTGGACAACCGACCGCTGCGTTTCGAGGAGTGGGAGGAGCGCTGCCCGCGCGCGATCTACGTGTCCGCCACGCCGGGCCCGTATGAGTACCGCGAGGCCGGCGACGAGATCACCGAGCTGGTGGTGCGCCCGACAGGCCTGATCGATCCGGTGGTGGAGATCCGCCCGGTGGGTACCCAGGTCGACGACCTGATGAGCGAGGCCAACGCGCGCATCAAGGCGGGTGACCGTGTGCTGGTCACCACGCTGACCAAGCGCATGGCCGAGAACCTCACCGAATACCTGACCGAACACGGCATCCGCGTCCGTTACCTGCACTCGGACGTGGACACGGTCGAGCGCGTGGAGATCATCCGCGACCTGCGCCTGGGCAAGTTCGATGTGCTGGTGGGCATCAACCTGCTGCGTGAGGGCCTGGACATGCCGGAGGTGTCGCTGGTGGCGATCCTCGACGCCGACAAGGAAGGCTTCCTGCGCTCCACCGGTTCACTGATCCAGACCATCGGCCGCGCCGCCCGCAATGTGCGCGGCAAGGCGATCCTGTATGCGGACAAGGTGACCCGCTCGATGCAGGCAGCGATCGACGAGACCGACCGCCGCCGCGCCAAGCAGGTCGAGTACAACGAAGAACATGGCATCGTGCCGCGCTCGGTGGCGCGCCCGATCGTCGACGTCCTCGAAGGTGCGCGTTCGGATGCGGCGGAGAAGGAAGCCAAGAAGGGCAAGGGCAAGGGCAGGGCGGGTGTTGCCGAGGACGGAGCCGATTACCGTTCGCTCGGTCCGGCGCAGCTGGCGGCGCGTCTCAAGGCGCTGGAACAGCAGATGTACCAGCACGCCAAGGACCTGGAATTCGAGGATGCCGCACGGGTGCGTGACCAGATCCGGCAGCTGAAGGAAGCGAGTCTGGGCTGAACGCGGCGGTGCGGCATCTTCTTCACAAAAGTGTTGCGCTTCACGGCCGGCATCCGTAATATACGCGGCCTGCACCGACGCAATCGCGGACGTCCAGAAGCAAAAACGGGCGGTTAGCTCAGCGGTAGAGCACTACCTTGACATGGTAGGGGTCACAGGTTCGAACCCTGTACCGCCCACCACGAAGTCTTCGGAAGGGGGCTGTCGTGAACTGAAGAGCCCGGCCCTGGCGCCGGGTTTTTACGTAGCAAGGCCAGCCTTCGGGCGGCAAGAACAAGATGGGCGGTTAGCTCAGCGGTAGAGCACTACCTTGACATGGTAGGGGTCACAGGTTCGAACCCTGTACCGCCCACCACCTGGCTCCCGGCATTGCCGGTGCAGCGGTGGATCACGATGAAAGCCGGCCCTGGGCCGGCTTTTTCGTTTGCGACGGTTGCCGGTGCCCGAGCGTCAGCGCTGGGCAACCCATTCGTCGATGCTGATCATGCGCTGCAGCCGCCAATGGCCGTCCACGCGTTCCCAGACCTGCGCGAAACGAGCTGAGCCGGCCTGATGCTGCTGGCCGCCTGCAGGCAGGCGCTGGTTACCCACGCGCAGCACGCGGTCCTGGCGCAACCGGTACAACTGCAGGGCCGTTGGCTCCGGTGTCTGGTCATGCGCCGGGGGCACGCCTGCATGCCCGGCGTCGGCCTGCAGGATCTGGCTGCGCAGGGAGGCATCCCCGGCGTCGGCATCGCGGCCGAACAGGCCAGCGCACAACAGCAGCAGGGCAAGCATCGGCATGGCACGGTGCTCCGGAGAAGGGAGTCCAGCGTGGCACTGCCCCCTGCGGTGTGAAACCGGTATGCGACGAAAGCCGGTAAAGCGCGCGCCAAGCCGCTGCGGGAAGGATGAATCCGGGCCGGGAAGTGCCGGGCCGCGCTTCAAGGCGGCCCGGCGTGGTGGGCCACTGCGGGGTGGCCCGGTCATGGCCGCGGCGCTGGCTCAGCTCCGCGGCGGGTGAGGCAGGTCAGCGATGCCGACCCCATTTACGGATCCGGTTACAGCGGGTCGCAGCACAGCAGCTGGCCGTGCTTGCCCGCGTTGCCGAACGGGCACTGCGGGTGCGGTTCGCAGCCCGGTGCATATCCGGTCTTGGGCGAGACGGCGAAGGCCTGGCTGGCGCCGAAGGCCATGGCCGCGACAACGACGATACCGGCGACGGACGAAAGCACTTTCTTTCCGATCATGTGTATCTCCTTGGTTGGCGTTGTGGAGTTGCAGTTGCCGAAGGCACGGGAGTGCCGGTTGTGGCGCGAATGCGGTAACAGGGCGCCGCGTCGTGATGCGCGGCATGCGGGATCAGGGCAGCGCCGGCTTCGGTGCGAGCGACGCCACGGCGGCCTGCACGACCTGGGCGTCGAGCTGGCCCACATGCTTGTAGGCAACGCGGCCATCGGCAGCCAGCACCATCAGCATTGGCGTGACGGTGGCACGATAGCGCGTGGACGCAGCGGCTTCGTTGTCGATGGCGATCGGGAAGCGCAGTGCATGCTTGCCGGCGTAGTCCGCCAGCCGGTCGTATGGCGGCAGGCCGACACCGACCAGTTCGCTGTTGCCGCGGGCCGCGGCGATCTGTTGCAGCTGCGGTACCGAGGCCAGGCAGTAGCGGCATGCAGTGGAGAAGAAATAGAGGATCTGCGGAACGTCGCGCGCACCGCCGATATCGACGAAGGTCTGCTGCGTGGTGCGCAGCGCCAGTGCATCCGGGCGACTGCCCAGCTCGAGGCCGTGCGCTTCAAGGCGCATGTCCTGCAGCTGCGTGGCCATCTGCTCGTTGATCTGCCGCAGCTGGCGGTTCTGCCATCCGAGCGCGATGACCAGCACGGACAGCATCAGGGCGACAACAGGGAACAGGACGCGCTTGAGCATCGATCATCCTTGAACGCAGCGTTGGGTCGAACATACCCGAACTGGCGCGCAGGGTGTTAAGCGGATGTTCTCGGCACATCCACCGATGACGCACCTGTACTAGAGTGATGCCCGCGCAGGCATGCGTGCATACCCTCCACCCATCATCAGGATCTTTCACCGATGAGCGATCATGTGCCGGTTTCCAGGCCCAATCCGTTCTTTGAACTGCTGTTCGGCGGCAACATGCTGGAAGGCACGTTCAAGGCAGTAATCTGGGTCGCCCTGTTGTCCGCTGTGCTGGCCTGGACTACGTTCCGCTGAGCGGGTGCGCGGCACTGCAGCATCGCTGCCGATGACCCGAGCTCAGGCGCTGAAGGCCTGGCGCAGGCTACGCAGGGTGGCCTGCCGATGCTCTTTCGCGCTGGCCTCGCCCATCTCCAGTTCCTGCAGGCGCAGCCCGACCAGGGTCATCGACAGCGCGTATCCCCGGGCCGCGTCGGCAACGCGCGACTGGCCGAGCGCGCGGCGTGCAAGCGCGCTCACGTGCGCAAGGTCGGGCATCAGCCCAAGGTAGACGCGCTCGGCGCTGTCCAGATCGGGGGCTCGCAGGATCGCGTGTGCTTCGGAGGTGGGGGAGAGGGAGGCCATGGGGGTCCTTGTCCGTAGCGGGCGCTCGTTCAGAACGAGCGCATCAGGGAAATGAAGGCCGACGACTGTGTGCCGCGTCGTGCCATCGGGCTGTCCTTCACCGCATCGCCGAACCACTGGTTGGCGACGACGCCGGTCGCGCGCCACTTCGTGCCCAGCGGCGTGCTGACGGCGATCTGCAGGCTTGGCGATGTCGTGCTGCCCGGCCGGTAGGCGGCCAGTCCGGAGCGCAGCGCTTCCTCATCGCTGATGCCGTAGTAGTAATCCAGCAAGCGTGCGCTGGAGTGCACCACGCCCACCTTGGGGACCCAGGTGAAGCGGCCGGCCTGGATCGGATAGCTGTAGTGCAGGCGCGATTCGAAACCGCCGCCGTGGCCGGTGATCTCACGCATCACCCCAGCTTCGATGATGCCCCAGTCGGCGCTGTATTCGCCGTTGATGCCGGCCATGGCCGACATCTGCCGGCTGTGCAGGCGGCGCAGCTGCGGATCATTCACGTCATCGGTCTTGAAGCGCAGCGTGTAGGGCGTGAGCGCCGTCGAAAGGCGCAGGCCCTGGCCCTTGTACAGGTACATCCCCAGCGAGCCGGGGCTGGCGAAGAAGCGCTGGCCCTGCCAGGCAATGGACGGAACCACCAGTGGCTTGACGTCGTAGTGCGCATACGCGCCCGAGGTTGCGCCAGCGCTGATGCCGGCCTGCACGCCCGGGTTGCGGTCGGCGGCCTGCGCGAACACCGGCAGGCCGAAGGCAGCGGAGAACAGCAGCGGGCGCAGCAGGGTCGGGGACAGTGACGGCATCGATCAGCGACTTTGCGGGGGATGGCTGCGCATGATGGCGGGGCAACATTGTCAGAACATTGCGTCGGCGCATCCGGCAGGCCGAAGCGGAAAAAGTGGGCGCCAGGCACTATGATCGGCACCGTTTCCGGTAGCCGAGCCCCCGATGCGCATCCTCCTGGTCGAAGACGATCCTGATCTGTCCCGAGCCCTGCAATCGGGACTGGAGCGGCAGGGCGTGGTCGCCGATGTGGTTGGTTGCCTGGCCGAAGCGGCCATCGCGCTGCGCGAACCCGTGCACCAGCTGATGCTGCTCGACCGCCAGTTGCCTGATGGCGACGGCGCTGGCTTCGTTGCCGTTGCGCGGGCCCTGCGCCCGAACCTGGCGGTGATCATGCTGACTGCCAAGGGCACGCTGTCGGACAAGGTCGAGGGCCTGGATGTCGGCGCCGATGACTATCTGGTCAAGCCGGTGGCGATCGAGGAGCTGATGGCGCGCATCCGTGCGGTGTCGCGGCGGCCGTCTGCGATGGTGACACCCAGCCTGCGACTGGGCCGGCTGGAATTCGATTTCGAATCGCTGCAGGCGCAGGTCGACGGCCAGCTGCTGGCGCTGCCGCGCCGGCAGGTGCTGGTGCTGCAGGCGCTGGCGATGCGGCAGGGACGCACCGTCACCCGCAGTGCCTTGGAGGCGGCGGTGTACGGCTTCGATGACGAGATCCAGTCCAATGCACTGGACGCGCATATCTCCAAGCTGCGCAAGGCGCTGCAACAGGCGGGGGCCGGCGTGGAGATCCATGTGATCCGCGGTGTCGGCTACCTGCTGGCGGAGGCCTGAGATGGCACGTCCGATCCGTTCCATCACCCTGGGCCTGGCCTGGCGCCTGTTCCTTGCACAGGCCTTCACCGTGCTGTTCGCAGTGGTCGCGTTGATCCTGACCTGGGGTGACAAGGACACCTGGGGCATGGACATGTTCATGGCCGAAGCAGTGGCCAAGGCAGTGCACAGCGAGGGTGGCCGGCTGGTGCTGGACCAGGCGCGCTGGGAAAAGCTCGATGCCAGTGCAGGCGGCAACCTCTGGTTCGCGGCAGTCGACGACAAGGGTGTCTGGTTGGAGCGCGGCACGATTCCGGCGATCCACGCGCCGCTGCTGGCGCGGTTGCCGACGCTGGGCGCGACCGAACTTGGTTCGCTGGTGCCGCCGTACCTGGATGTGGCGCGGGTGATGATCCGCAACGAAGAGGGGCGCCGCATCACGGTGATGGTCGGTGGCGCTCCAAAGGGCGGGTTGCTGGATGGCGCGCTGATGGTGCTGCGCCTGATCGGCCTATGGTTCTTCCTGCCGTTGATCGTGGTCACGCTGCTGGTAATGCCGACGGTGATCCATCGCGCGATGCGCGGCGTGCGCCGCTCCGCGCAGCAGGCCAAGGAACTGGACATCGGCCAGCCGGGCGCGCGCCTGGATGCGCAGCTGGTGTCGACCGAGGTCGCACCACTGGTGGAAGCGTTCAACGATGCGATCGACAAGGTGCAGCAGGGCTATGCAGCACGCGACAAATTCCTCGCCGATGCCGCGCATGAGCTGCGCGTACCGATCGCGGTGGTGCAGGCACGCCTGTCGCAGCTGCCGCAGGGTGAACTGAAATCGCAGTTGCTGACCGATGTCGCCCGCCTCGGCAACGTGGCCGAGCACCTGCTCGACCTGCAGCGGCTCGACCGCAATGTCGGCGCGCTGCAGCGGCTGGACCTGGCGTTGCTGGTGCGCGAGGCGGCCGCCGATCTGGCACCGCTGGTGGTCGGCGCCGGTTATGGCTTCGAGGTGGATGCGCCGGAGTCGCCCGTGTGGATCCATGGCGACAGCCTGGCGCTGGGGCGGGTGATCGCCAACCTGGTGCACAACGCCATCGTCCATGGTGGCGGGCGCGGCATCATCTGCGTGCGCCTGGATGCACGCGGCCTGCTGGAGGTCAGCGACCAGGGCGCCGGCATTCCGGTCGGTGACCGCGAAGCGATCTTCGAGCCCTTCCACCGCCTGCGTGCAGCCGGCAGCGGCAGTGGCCTGGGCCTGCACCTGGTGAAGGAAATCGTGCAGCACCACGGTGGCTCGGTCAGCGTGGGTGAAGCGGCGGGTGGCGGCGCCAGCTTCAGAGTCAATTTCCACCGCGGTACCGTACGGCGCTGACAGGCACACGGGGAAAGGCCCGATAGGCAGGCTGCCACCTCCAGCGGCAGGCTGGGGGAATGGTTCCCGATCGCTCCGCCCCGGCCCTGTTTGGCTTTGGCTGCGCCGCAGGCCTGGTGCTGGGGGCGCTGGCCTGCGTGCAGATGCCGATGCTGCTGCCGCTGTGGCTGAGCGTGCCGATGGCGGTCGCCGGCGCCAGCAGCTGGCTGCTGCGCTGGCGCGGCCGTGCGTGGGCCGCGACCCTGCTCGGCCTGGCATGGGCAACACTGCACGGGCACTGGGTCCTGCACGGCCAACTTGCACCCGGCGCGCCGCCGCAGGATGTGCAGGTGCGGGGCCGGGTTGCCGACCTTCCGCAGCAGGGGCCCGGCTACACGCGTTTCGTGCTGCATGTCGAAGATGCCGACACGCTGCCATCGCTGCGTGGCAAGCGCCTGCAGGTCACCTGGAACGATCCGTGGCGCGGGCCTCCGCAACGTGGCCCGGGCGCTGGACGCCATGCGGTTCGCGCCGGCGCGTACTGGGAACTGTCGTTGCGCGTGCGGGCGCCGCGTTCACGGATCAATCCCGGTGGCTTCGATGGCGAGCGCCACGCCGTGCTGCGGGGCATCTCCGGCAATGCCTCGGTGCGTGATCCGGCAAGTGCACGCGAGTGGCTGCCGGCGCAGGGCCTGCAGGCCTGGCGGGAACGCAGCAGTGCCGCGATTGCCGTGCAGGTGGCACATCCTGCCGCACGGTTCGTGCAGGCGCTGGCACTGGGCGATACCCGTGGCCTGTCCGATGCCGACTGGGAACACCTGCGCGCGTTGGGCCTGACCCATCTGGTCGCCATTTCCGGTTTCCACGTGGGCGTGGTCGCAGGCTTCGGCGTGCTGCTGTGCCGCCTGTCGTGGTGGCTGTGCCCGCTGCTGGGGCGGTACTGGCCACGGCCGCAGGCCGCCGCATGGGGAGCGGCGCTGGCCGCAGCCACCTATGCGGTGGCGGCGGGGGGGGCACTGCCGACGGTGCGCGCGGCGCTGATGATCGGGCTGGTCGCACTGGCCAGGGCCGGGCGCCGCCCGGTTGGCGCAGGGCAGGGGCTGGCGTTGGCCGCGATGGTGATGCTGCTGCCGGCGCCGCTGTCGGTGCTCTCGGCTGGATTCTGGCTGAGCTTCGGTGGCGTGCTGTGGCTGCTCTGGTGCCTGCCGAGGACGGGGCCGGAGGGTATCGGTGGTGGGCTGCGCGGGTTCCTTGCCGCGCAGGGGGTTGCCAGCCTCGGCCTGCTGCCGCTGTGCGTTGCCTTGTTCGGCGGGACCGCGCGGTTGGGGCCGCTGGTCAATCTGCCGATCATCCCGTGGTGGACAATGCTGGTTGTTCCGCTGTCGCTGCTGGGTACCGCCCTGCACGTGCTGCATGACGGCGCGGGGCGTTGGGCCTGGCGCGCCGCGGCCTGGCTGTTCGAGCTCAGCTGGGAGGCCCTGCAGCCGTTGGCGCTGCATCCGCAGGCGATGTGGTGGCTGGCCGAGGCGCCGCGCTGGGCGGCACCGGTGGCCTTGCTGGGCGTGTTCTGGTGGCTGCTGCCGCGCGGTGCCGGCGGTGGCCTCGCTGGCCTGCTGTTGTGCCTGCCACTGCTGTGGCCGGCACGGCATGCCCCTGCCGAGGGCGAGCTGGAGCTGCTGGTGCACGATGTCGGCCAGGGCACGGCGGTGCTGGTGCGCACGGCCCGGCACGCGCTCTGGTACGACGTTGGGCCGCCGACCGGTGGTGACGGCAACGAGCGGATCCTGATTCCGGCGTTGCGTGCGCTCGGTCAGGGGCCGCCGCAGCAGGCGATGCTCAGCCATGACCACCTGGACCACACCGGCAGCCTGCCCGGCCTGCGCCGGCAGCTGGCCGGGCTGCAACTGCTGGCGCCGCCCGGCAGCGCCATCGCCGGGGCTGCCCCGCGCCAGCAGGGGACGCGCTGGCAGTGGGATGGGGTCGATTTCCAGGTCCTGCATCCCGCGCCGGGCAGCCGGCAAGCCGAAAACGAGGACAGCTGCGTGCTGCGCATTGCCAGCCGCCACGGCGTGGTGCTGCTTCCCGGCGACATTGGTCGCCCGGCCGAGGGGGCGCTGCTGCGGGCGTATCCGCACGCGCTGAAGGCGGACGTGGTACTGGTGCCGCACCACGGCAGCGGTGGCAGCTCCAGTGCGCCGTGGGTTGCGGCGGTGGCGCCGCGGCTGGCGATGGTCTCTGCCGGGCACAGGAACCGCTTCGGCCACCCGCGCCAGGAGGTGGTCCAGCGTTGGCAGGCGCAAGGCGCGGAAGTGCTGGCCACGGCCGACTCCGGGGCGATCCGCGTATGGCTTGGCGCACAAGGCCTGCAGCTGCGTGAACAGCGCATCCATGCATCCCGGTGGTGGGATGCCGCTGGGCGGGCGCGGTCGGCTGCTATCCTATCGCCGATCGAACAAGCGGCCGTTGGGCCGGAGGGTTGAAACGTGTGGGAACTGGTCAAGGCCGGTGGCTGGCCGATGGTGCCGCTGCTGCTGTTGGGCGTACTGGCTTTGGCGATCATCCTGGAGCGTTTCTGGTCCCTTCGGCGGACTGAGGTGCTGCCGCCCGGCCTCGGCCAGGAAGTGCGCAACTGGGCCGCTCGCGGCAAGCTCGACCCGGCCCACCTGCAGACCCTGCGGGCGAACTCGCCGCTGGGGGCGCTGCTGGCTGCCGCATTGGAAGCCCGCAACCGCCCGCGCGACCAGATCCGCGAGCGCATCGAAGACACCGGCCGCCACCTGGTGCATCGCATGGAGCGATTCCTGAACGCACTGGGCACCATTGCCTCGGCGGGCCCGCTGCTGGGCCTGCTCGGCACGGTGATCGGCATGATCCAGATGTTCCTGGGCATCCTCGACCACGGCGTGGGCGACGTGAACCAGCTCGCTGGCGGCATCGGCAAGGCGCTGGTGTGCACCGCCACCGGCATGATCGTGGCGATCCCGGCGCTGATGTTCCATCGCTACTTCAAGGGCCGCATCCACGGCTACGTGGTGGAGATGGAGCAGGAAGCCAGTGCCCTGCTGGATACGCTCGACGGCCGCCCCGGGGTGATGAACCCGGCACCGGCCGCGCGCCAGGCCGGCGCCGCCACGGCGAAGGCCTGATCGATGCGTATCGGCAACGACCGATCCCAGGATGAGCCGCATATCGACCTGGTGCCGCTGATCGACGTCATCCTGGTGCTGATCATCTTCTTCGTGGTCACCACCACCTTCGACGCGCGTTCGACGCTGCAGGTGCAGCTGCCGACCGCAAGCCAGCAGCAGACCAACGAGCCGCCACGCTCGCTCAGCGTGCTGATCAACGCCGAGGGCCGCTACTTCATCAATGACCAGGAAGTGCTGCGCAGCGACGTCGAGTCGGTCAAGCAGACCATCGCCGCCGTGGCCGGCAGCGATCGCGAGCAGACCGTGCTGCTGCGCGCCGACGCGCGCACTCCCTACCAGGCCGTGGTGACCGCGCAGGACGCGCTGGGTCAGCTCGGCTTCCGCCGTATTGCCATTGCAACAGCACCCGAGGTGCGTCCATGAGTTCCAATCACGCGCCGGTGTGGCCGATCTACAAACGCCTGCTGGGGTACACCCGCGCCTACTGGGTGTTCATGGTGGCCGCGGTCATCGCCATGGTGGTCGAAGCCCTGGCGGGCTACCACTTCACCAAGTTGATGGAGCCGCTGGTCAACCGTGGTTTCGTCAACCCGGAACCGCGCATGGCGGTGATCCTGCCGCTGACCATCCTCGGCCTGTTCCTGATGCGCAGCCTCGCCACCTGGGTGAGCGACTATGCGCTGGCCAAGACCGGCCGCAGCGTGGTGCGCGACCTGCGTGAGCAGGTGCTGGCCAAGTACCTGCATCTGCCGTCCTCGCACTTCGATACCGAAGCGACGCCGGTGATGGTCAGCCGCCTGAACTTCGACACCGAACAGGTCACCCAGGCCAGTGCCGACGCACTCAAGACCGTGGTGGCCGACACCCTGACCATCATCGCCATGCTGGCGGTGATGCTGCAGATGAGCGTCAAGGTCACCGTGGCCATGCTGGTGGTGGTGCCGCTGATCGGCGTGATCGTGTCCTACGTGGGCAAGCGCTACCGCCGCATCAGCCGCGGTATCCAGGACGGCATGGGCTCGATGGCGCAGACCGCCGAACAGTCGCTGGCGGCGCAACAGGAAGTGAAGGTGCATGGCACCCAGCAGCATGAAATCTCGCGCTACTCGCGCCTGGCCAACCGCATGCTGTCGCTGAACATGAAGGTGGAAGTCACCCGTGCGGCGGCGTCCAGCGTGGTGCAGTTCCTGGCCGCACTGGCGCTGGCGGTGATCGTCTGGGTATCGACCCGCGAAGCGCTGGCCGGCCGCCTCAACGCCGGCCAGTTCATGGGCCTGATGACCTCGATGATGGCCATCATTCCTTCGCTGCGCCGCCTGACCAGCGTGCAGACCTCGATCTCGCGCGGCGTGGCCGCCGCAGAGCGCCTGTTCGGCATCCTCGACATGCAGGTCGAGCGTGACGAGGGCCGCAACAGCGTGCAGCGCGTACGCGGCGAACTGGCCTTCGACCACGTCATGCTGCGCTACCGCGAGGACAGCGGCATTGCCCTGGACGACATCAGTTTCGTTGCCAAGCCCGGCACGGTCACCGCCATCGTGGGTCGTTCCGGCAGTGGCAAGACCAGCCTGATCCGGCTGGTGCCGCGTTTCTACGAGCCCAGCGGTGGTGTCATCACCCTCGATGGCGTCGCGCTGGATGACTATCCGTTGGCCGACCTGCGTCGCCAGGTGGCGATGGTCGGACAGAAGGTCATGCTGTTCGATGACACCATCGCGGCCAACATCGCCTATGGCATGGAAGCGAGCGAGGAGCAGATCCGTGCGGCGGCCGAAGCAGCCAATGCGTGGGAGTTCATCGCGCGCATGCCGCAGCAGCTGCAGACCCCTGTCGGCGAGAACGGCGCGCTGCTGTCCGGTGGCCAGCGCCAGCGCCTGGCGATCGCCCGCGCGATCCTGCGTGACGCGCCGATCCTGATCCTCGACGAAGCCACCGCCGCGCTGGACAACGAATCCGAGCGACTGGTGCAGGATGCACTGCAGCGCCTGATGCCCGAACGCACCACGCTGGTCATCGCGCACCGCCTGTCGACCATCGAGCATGCCGACCTGGTGCTGGTGATGGACCACGGCCGCATCGTTGAACGGGGCACGCACAAGGAGCTGCTTGCCATGGGTGGCCTGTACCAGCATCTGCACAGCATGCAGTTCCGCGAAAGGCAGGACTGATGGCTGGCAAGGGTACCCAGACCCCGCCGTACTGGTACGACGGCAGCCCGGTTCCGTGGGCGATGCGCCTGCTGGCACCGCTGTATGCCGGCGTCACCGCGTTGCGTCGCCGCGCTTATCGGCGCGGCTGGCGCAAGCGCTACACGCTGCCGGTGCCGGTCATCGTGGTCGGCAACATCACCGCCGGTGGCACCGGCAAGACACCGCTGACCATCGCCCTGGTCGAGCGCCTGCGCGCGGCCGGCTGGAAGCCGGGCGTCGCCAGCCGTGGCTATGGCCGCGAAGACGCCGACAAGCCGCTGTGGGTGCAGGCCGACACGCCAACTGCCAAGGGCGGTGACGAACCGGTGCTGATCGCCTGGAAGACCGGCGTGCCGGTGCGCGTGGACGCTGACCGCGTGGCTGCGGGCAAGGCACTGATCCAGGCCGGCTGCGATGTGATCGTCTGTGATGACGGCCTGCAGCACTACCGGCTGGCGCGCGACATCGAGATCGAAGTGGTCGATGCCCAGCGGCGCTACGGCAACGGCCGGATGATTCCCGCCGGACCGCTGCGCGAGCCGGTCAGCCGGGCCGGCGAATGCGATTTCCGTGTGGTCAATCTGGGCCAGGCCGATGAGGAAACCGCGGCGCAGGCCTGCGGTTTCGGCCAGTGGCCGATGGCCCTGCACATCGACAGTGCGCAGCCGCTGGCCGGTGGCCGCGCGCGCCCGTTGTCGTACTTCAAGGGCCAGCGTGTTCATGCGGTGGCTGGCATCGCCCATCCACAGCGCTTCTTCGACATGCTGCGCGCGCGTGGCATCGGCGTGGTGCCGCATGCCTTCGCCGACCACCAGGCCTACCAGCCGCAGGACCTGTCCTTCGGCAGCCAGCTGCCGGTGCTGATGACCGAGAAAGACGCGGTGAAATGCCGCGCGTTCGGCAACGATTGGCATTACGCGGTGCCGTTGCGTGCCGAGCTGCCTGCCGCGTTCTGGGTGGCGCTGACTGACCGCCTGGACAAGCTGCGACCGAACTGAGTGGCGCGGCGGCGCTTGCATTCACGCGTCGCCGGCCGCACCCCCGTTGTAACGAGCCTGCCGAGTATCGCCCCATGACTGAATTCGTTGTCGCCATTCCGGCCCGCTATGCCGCCTCTCGCCTGCCGGGCAAGCCGCTGCGCCTGCTGGGCGGTGAGCCGCTGGTGCTGCACGTGGCGCGCCGCGCGCTGCAGGCCGGCGCTGGCGAGGTCTGGGTCGCGACCGACGATCAACGCATCGCCGACGCGCTGTCCGGGCTGGCCGAGGTGAAGGTGGCCATGACCGCCACCTCGCATGCCTCCGGTACCGACCGCCTGGCCGAGTGCGCGCGCATCGTCGGCTGGGCCGACGACACCGTAGTGGTCAACCTGCAGGGGGATGAACCGTTCGCGCCGGCTGCGGGAATCCGTGCGGTGGCCCGGGCGCTGGTTGAAGGCAATGCGCCGATGTCGACCCTGGCGACCGCCGTGGAGGATGCAGAAACCCTGTTCGATCCGAACGTGGTCAAGCTGGTGCGCAACGTGCGCAACGAAGCGATGTACTTCAGCCGAGCGCCGATTGCCTGGCACCGCGATGGCTTCGCGCGCAGCCGCGACGTGCTGCCGGAAGGGCATGCCTGGCTGCGCCACATCGGCATCTACGGCTACCGCGCCGGTTTCCTGCAGCAGTTCGCGGCGATGCCCCCGGGCCAGCTGGAGCAGGTCGAATCGCTGGAGCAGCTGCGCGTGCTGGAAGCGGGCCATCCGATCAGCGTGGCGATCTCGCCGGAACCGTTTCCGCCCGGCATCGACACGCCCGAGGACCTCGAGCGCGCCGAAGCACTGCTGCAGACGCTGGTCGCGCGATGAGGCTGCTGGTCGTCTGCCTCGGCAACATCTGCCGTTCGCCGATGGCCGAAGGTGCGCTCCGCGCACGCCTGGACGCTTCACCGCTGGCGGGGCGGGTGCAGGTGGATTCGGCCGGCACCGGCGACTGGCATGTCGGCCAGCCGCCGGACCGGCGCGCGATCGCCTGTGCGGCCGGGCATGGCGTGGACATCGGCGGCCTGCGTGCGCGCCAGCTGCAAGCCGCGGATTTCGACCGTTTCGACTGGATCCTGTGCGCCGACGAGGCGAACCTGCGGGATGCGGGACGCTTGGCTGCACCTGCCCAGCGTGAGCGGTTGGCGCTGTACCTGCCCTGGTCGGGCGGGGAGGGGCGGGTGGCCATCCCGGATCCCTACACCGGCGGCAGCGATCACTTCGAACAGGTCTGGACGCTGGTCGACAATGCTGCAAAACGTGCAGTGGCACGACTGTTGCATGACGCCGACTCCGGCATAATCGGGCCATGAACGTCCAGCCCGTCCCGGACCTGCCCGAGTTCGCCACCTGGCTCAATGCCGCCCCCTGCACCCTGACCGAACTGCGCGGTCGGCCGGTGGCGCTGTTGTTCGTCAACGCCGCTTCTGCCTGGAGCGCGCAGCGCCTGGCCGAGTTCGGTCAATGGCTGTCGCGTCACCCCGGCATGCTGCAGCCGCTGGTGTTGCAGGTCCCCCGTTTCGATTTCGAGCGTGATGCCGGCGCCGCACTGAAACTGCTGCGTCGCCAAGGGCTGTCAATGCCGGTCCTGCTCGATGCCGACTGGGATGGCTGGCGTCGCTTCGGCATCACATCCTGGCCGACCGTGGTGCTGCTGGACGCGCAGGGGCGCGAACAGCAACGGCTGGTCGGGCTGGGTGCTCCGGGAGACCTTGAGCGTGCGTTGAATGCGCTGTGCCACGGCGCGCCGTCGGCTCCGCCGCGCGGCGGTACCGAGCTGCATCCGGAGCCGCGCCAGGCACTGCGTTTCCCGCTGGGCCTGGCGGTCAGCACCGAACGCCTGTACATCGCCGACAGTGGCCATCACCGCATCCTCGAATGCAGCCACGGCGGGCGCATCCTGCGCCAGTTCGGGTTGGGGACGGCCGATTTCATGGACGGCAACCTCGCCGAAGCGGCGTTCCATCGTCCGCAGGCGCTGGTGCTGGAGCGCGACGCGCTCTACGTGGCCGACACCGGCAACCATGCCGTGCGTCGCATCAACCTGCTGACCGGCATCGTCGACACGCTGTGCGGCAATGGCCGCCCCGGCGCGCCGGTGGAGGGCCCGGTCGCGCAGGCGCGGCAGGTCTCGCTGGACCACCCGGTTGGCCTGGCCATCGCGGACAACCAGCTGCACATCGCCATGGCCGGCGACAACCGCATCTGGAGCTACCACCTCGGCCAGCGCAGCCTGCAATGGCGCGCCGGCAGCGGTGCCATCGACGAGCGTGATGGCAGCGGCCACCTGGCCGCGTTCGCACAGCCGACCGCACTGGCCGTGGTGCAGCAGGTGCTGTACGTGGCCGATGCGCTGGGCTCCTCGATCCGCGCACTGCAGCTGCGCGGGGATCTGGTGCAGACGCTGGTCGGGCAGGGCCCCTGGCGTTTCGGTGACGAAGATGGCCCGCGCGCGCAGGCCAGCCTGCAGTTCCCACAGGCGATCGCGCTGAGTCCGGATGCACCGTTGCTGTGGATTGCCGATACCGGCAATGGCCGCCTGCGCACGCTGCGCCTGGGCGGTGGCGAACTGACGACCCAGCCGCTGCCGCGCCGCCTGCATGGCCCGGCCGGTCTGGCCGTGGGTGCCGGTGCGGTGTGGATCGCCGAGACCGATGCCCACGCCATACTGCGATTCGACCCCGAAAGTGGCGTGCTCAGCGAAGTGCCGATCAGCGAATGACCGACGTTCCCGCCCCGGCCTTCGACGGCAAGGCCTTCGCGGCCCAGCTCAGTACCGCCCCCGGTGTGTACCGCATGTACGCTGCCGACGACACGCTGCTGTATGTCGGCAAGGCGCGTGCGCTGCGCAACCGTGTCGGCAGCTATTTCAACGGCAGCCCGAAGAATGCGCGGATCATGTCGATGATCTCGCAGATCGTGCGCATGGACGTGACCGTGACGCGTTCGGAAGCCGAGGCGTTGCTGCTGGAAAACCAGCTGATCAAGTCGCTGTCGCCGCGTTACAACGTCTCACTGCGCGACGACAAAACCTATCCGCATGTGCTGCTGACCCGCGAGGACTGGCCGCGCATCGCCCTGCATCGCGGCCCGCGTGCCATTCCCGGGCGCTATTTCGGGCCGTATCCCGGCGTCACTGCGGTGCGCGAAACGCTGAACCTGATGCACAAGCTGTTCAAGCTGCGCAGCTGCGAGGACAGCGTGTTCCGCAACCGCTCGCGGCCTTGCCTGCAGTACCAGATCGGCCGCTGCAGCGCGCCCTGCGTGGAGCTGGTGGCGCCTGCCGAGTACGCCGAATCGGTGCGCCGCGCCGCGCTGTTCCTGGAAGGCAAGAGCGACGAGCTGACCCGTGAACTGGGCGAGCAGATGCAGGTCGCCAGCGAGGCGCTGGAGTTTGAACAGGCCGCGCGCCTGCGTGACCTGATTTCCTCGCTGCGCAGCATGCAGACCCGCCAGTATGTGGACGGCCGCGCCGCCGATCTGGATGTGCTGTCGGTGGCCATGCAGGGCTCCCAGGCCTGCGTGCTGCTGCTGGCCTTCCGTGATGGACGCAACCTCGGCACCCGCCCGTTCTTCCCACGCACCAATGGTGAAGAAAGCCCGGAAGAAGTGCTGGCGGCGTTCGTCTCGCAGTACTACATCGAGTTCGAGCCGCCGCGCGAGATCCTGCTGGATCGCGAGATTCCGGACGCCGATCTGCTGGTCGCCGCGCTGTCCGCTTCGGCCGAACGCAAGGTGCAGCTGAAGTGGAACGTGCGCGGCGAGCGTGCCGGCTACGTGGAACTGGCCAGCCGCAACGCGCAGCTGACCCTGGCCACTGAACTCAACAGCCGCAACGCGCAGCACGCGCGCAGCGATGCGCTGCGCGACATGCTGGGCCTGGCCGAGCCGGTCAAGCGGGTCGAGTGCTTCGATATCAGCCACACCCTGGGTGAGGCCACCGTGGCCTCATGCGTGGTGTTCGACGCCGCCGGTCCGGTGCGCGCGCAGTACCGCCGATTCAACATCAGCGGCATCGAGCCAGGCGACGACTACGCCGCCATGCGCCAGGCCATCGACCGCCGGTTCCGCCGTGCGGTGGAAGAGCAGGGCGTGCTGCCGGACGTGCTGCTGATCGACGGTGGCGCGGGCCAGTTGGCGCAGGCGCAGGCCGCACTGGCCGATCTGGGGGTGGAGGGCGTGCTGCTGGTGGGCGTGGCCAAGGGTGTGGAGCGACGCGCCGGCCATGAAGCGCTGGTGATGCCTGACGGCCGCGAGCTGCGCCCCGGCGCGGCCAACCCGGCGCTGCAGTTCATCCAGCAGGTGCGCGATGAAGCCCACCGCTTCGCCATCACCGGCCACCGGGGCCGCCGCCAGAAGGCGCGGATGACCAGCAAGCTGGAGGACATCCCCGGCATCGGCCCGCGCCGTCGTGCCAGCCTGCTCAAGCATTTCGGCGGCCTGGTCGGCCTGAAAGCGGCTGGTGAAGCGGAAATCGCCAAGGTGGAAGGCATCAATGACGCCCTCGCGGCACGTATCTACGCTAACCTGCACGGGTTGGCCACGCCTGATGCGGCCGAGTAGAGAGAGAAGCACGCAAGCATGAAGTTGACCCTGCCCACCTGGCTGACGTTGTTGCGGATCGTGATGATCCCGGTGCTGGTGCTGGTGTTCTACCTGCCCTACACCTGGACCAACTTCGCTTCGGCGGCGATCTTCGGCCTGGCCGCGATCACCGACTGGCTCGATGGCTGGATCGCACGCCGTTACCAGCTGGAGTCGGCCTTCGGTGCCTTCCTCGACCCGGTTGCGGACAAGCTGATGGTGGCAGTGGCACTGTTCCTGATCGTGCAGGGCCACCCGACGCCGTGGATGGCGTTCTGGGCGGCGGTCATCGTCGGCCGTGAGATCGCGGTGTCGGCGCTGCGCGAGTGGATGGCTGAGCTGGGCCAGCGTGCCAAGGTGCGTGTGGCGATGATCGGCAAGGTCAAGACCACCGCGCAGATGGTTGCGCTGCTGTGCCTGCTGTATTCGGTGGCCCCGAACGTGCCGGTGGAAGATATCTGGATGGGCTGGCCGGTGTTCCATATTGGCGACTGGACCCTGGCGATTGCCGCGGTGCTGACCCTGTGGTCGGGCCTGCAGTACCTGCATGCCGCCTGGCCGAGCCTGCGCGAAGACGAACGGGCCGCACGCGAGCGCTCGCGGCAGAAGAAGCTGGGCAACTGAGTCCCGGGGACGGAGGCCCTTCCGCAAGGAAGGGCCCTGACCCCATTGATGCGCCTATCCACGCATGGCGTGGATCTACGCGACGCGCTGGACGGATCTACGGTGATGCCCCATCCACGCATGGCGTGGATCTACTGGAAATGCTGCATCCACGGAGGATGCGGAACAATCGGTTTGCGGGGACGCCGTGGTAGATCCACGCCATGCGTGGATACGCGGTGCAAGGCGCCTCGCAGACCCTGAAAAAAAGCGCTTGACGCCATCCTTGGAACAGGTAAAATTTCGCCTCCCAAGCGGGAATAGCTCAGTTGGTAGAGCGCAACCTTGCCAAGGTTGAGGTCGCGAGTTCGAGTCTCGTTTCCCGCTCCAGATTCAAGAAAAGCGCTCCCGGAAGGGGGCGTTTTTCGTTTGCGTACTGTTCGCTTCATCCCCACTTCACCGCCACTCCTTCGCCTCACCACGCGGCAGTTCGAAGCTGCATCTGTGTTCCTCCAGACCGATGCAGCAATGCCCCACACTCCCTCCGCCTACGACCACGACGTAGTCATCGTCGGCGCAAGCTTCGCCGGTGCCGCCTGCGCCTTGGCGGCCGCCCAATACGGCCTGCGCGTCTGCGTGCTGGAACGCAAGGCTGACCCCGGCGAGCGCCTGCACACCACCGGCATCGTGGTGAAAGAGGCGATGGAGCAGACCTGGCTGGGACGCATGCCCGAATGTCTGGTGCGCCGCGTCGCCAACGTACGTCTGTATGCCCCCAATCTGCGCAACGTGTTGCTGGCCGCGCCGGGCTATTACTTCCTCACCACCGATACGCCGAATCTGATGCGCTGGCTGGTCAGCGAGCTGCATGCGAGCGGTGTCGACCTGCGCCTGCAGCAGTCCTTTACCGACGCACATCGCAGCGGTGATGGCTGGCAGGTGGATGGGGCAGGGCGATGCGCCTATCTGGTTGGCGCTGATGGCGCACGCTCACGCGTGGCACAACGCACCGGGCTCGGCCAGGTACGTGACAACCTCTACGGCGTCGAGCGTGAGTTCGCCGGCCTGCAGGTGTCGCAGGGCGACGCGCTGCATTGCTTCGTCAGCAAGCACTACGCGCCGGGCTACATCGGCTGGGTCGCGCAGAATCCGACTGGGCTGCAGGTGGGGTTGGCGCTGCGCCATGACCTGCAACAGGTGCGGTCGCCGAATATCGATGGCTTCCTCGACCACGTGCGCGATGTGGTCGGCATTCCGCCTTCGGCGCGTCCCTCGGCCACCCGCGCAGGGCTGGTGCCCTGCGGCCGGCCGGATGGGCCGTTCACCGGCCAACGCGTGATCCTGACCGGCGACGCGGCAGGCATCGTCTCGCCGCTGTCCGCCGGGGGCATCCACTCCTCGTGGCGGCACGGCTGGGCGGTCGGCGAGGCGATTGCCCGCCATCTGCGTGGGCAAGGGCCGGAAGCGGAACGGGTGGCGCGGCAGGTAGCGCCGGCATTCCATGGCAAGCGTCTGCTGCGCTGGGCGATGGATCATCTGCAGGCCGACTGGCCGCTCAACGCGCTGCTCCACACGGCGCCCACGCGGCGCATCGCCGAGCAGGTCTACTTCCACCGCCGTGGTGTGCGCACGTGAAGAGAGCAGGTGGGGGCGTCTGAACACCGTCCTTCACTCACGTGAAAATTCCTGTTGACGCCGCGCAGCAATATCGACACAATAGCGCTCCTTCGACGCAGGTCGAACGAAATCTGCGGGAATAGCTCAGTTGGTAGAGCGCAACCTTGCCAAGGTTGAGGTCGCGAGTTCGAGTCTCGTTTCCCGCTCCAGATTCAAGAAGAACGCTCCCGGAAGGGGGCGTTTTTCGTTTGTCATGAAGTTGGCCGGCAGGGCCGCTACAGTCGCGCCACGGCATCTTCATGGCGGGCGTGATATCAGTGGCCCGGCGTGACGAATCCGACGTCAGTGTCGCAATCGGAATGGCGGGGCGTATCGGTCGTGGGGATGGCCGCAGGCGCGGGGCTCGGGGAAGGTGGCAACAAGACGCAATGGCCTGGATGTCGCACCAGCGTTCCGTGCGTCGCATGCAGTGAAAGGCTGGCGAAAGGCCAATGCCATCGTTGCCTGAACCGCACGCGTGCTGTGACCTTTTTCGGACCATTTCTCCATGTTCGCTCCACAATCGCACGGTAGCCTTCATGCTCCTTCTACACGTTGGCGGGCTGGTGGTCAGGCGTATCACTCCAGTGGCAGTGCCCAGGACCGGGCGCGGATTTTCCCTGCAGGCAGTGCTGCGCCCCGGCGCGCTGCTGGCAAGCCTGGCCCTGGCGGGCTGCATGTCGGTACCGGTTCCGGACCTGCCTGACCGCACACCCAGCGCCTGGACCCAGGTGCCGCAGGGCCAAGGCGTGGCCGTGGATGCCAGGCAGTGGTGGAAGGTGCTGGCCGACCCGGCGTTGGACGGCCTGGTCGACCACGCCATCGCCGGCAACCTCGACCTGCAGCAGGCCGCGCTACGGCTTCAGGCCGTGCGGATCGTCGCCGGCACCTCGGACTCGCGCTTCCTGCCGGAAATCACGGCCAGCGCCAAGCAGGTACAGGACGCTGCTGCCGTCGATACCTACTTCCATGCCGGTATTGAAGCGATCTGGGACCTGGGCCTGTTCGGTGCCGCCGAGAGCGCGCAGTTGAGTGCACAGGCCTCGGCCGGCAATGCCGAGGCGCTGCGTAGCGCCGCGCAGGTCGCGGTGATTGCCGACGTGGTGCGCAGCTATCTTGACCTCACCGTGGCACAGGCCCAACAGGACCTGCTGGCCCGGCAGCAGACCGTGGACGACCGCGGTGAACAACTGGCCCTGGTGCGCCAGCGCCTGCGCCTGGATGAACCCGGCGAGCTGGACCGCTTGCGTGCGCGCCAGGCGGCGACCCGCGCGGCCGCGGCGCAGGCCCGCGAAAATGCTGACAACGCGGCCCGCGCGCTGGCGTTGCTGCTGGGCCGTGACGGTCCGGATCCAGCCTGGCGCGCGTATCGCACGCCGCCGAAGCTGGGCACGTTCTCGCTGCAGCAGGTTCCTGCGGATCTGCTGCGCCACCGGCCACAGATCCTGCTGGCCGAATCGGAGGTGATGCAGGCCGCGGCCAGCAAGGGTTCCGCGCGTGCAGCTATGTATCCGCGGGTCAGCCTTGGCGGCTCCATCCTGTACGCCTACAACCTTACCCAGAACGCGCGCTCCAATTCCGACTCCAGTCCGTCGATCGGCCCGTACGTCGATATTCCGCTGTGGGACTGGGGCCAGCGCCGCGCGCGGTTCCATGCCGATGAGAAGCAACTGGACGCCGCATTGCTCGGCTACCGCAAGGCCGTGCTGGAAGGCGTTAGCGAAGTGGAAGGTGCGCTGGGCAGTCTGGCGCGGCAGGACAGCAGCATCCAGTCGCTGCGTGCGGCCAATGATGCCGCCAACCAGCAGGTCAAGCGGCAGGCGCGGCAGGTGCAGCTGGGCCTGTCCAGCGAGTTCGATGGGCTGGATACACAGCGTGCCGCGTTGGCCTCGCAGGCCGACCTGATCGGTGCGCAGGGTGCGCGCGTGTTGGCGTTTGCGTCGCTGTACCGCGCCCTTGGCGGCGCACCGCTGCCGGTCGAGGGTGAGGACGTGCCGCAATGATCGCGCTGGCCCGCAAGACCCTGGCCTACGAGTGGCGCCGGTTCCTGCCGGTGGTGCTGGCGATGTGTTTCGCCGGTGTGCTGCTGATCGTGCAGGCCGCACTGGTGCTGGGCATCTTCGGCACCGCCGCGATCTACGTGAAGGCATCCTCGGCCGATATCTGGGCCGGTTTCCCCGGAACCCAGAGCGTCAACTACGGGCATGCGATCAGCGCGGATGTCGAAAGCCACCTGCGCATGGACCCGGATGTCACCCGCGTCGAACCCTACGAGTGGGTGGATGGCGAGTGGCGTTCCAGTGCGCAGGGCACCGGCAATGTGTCGGTGTACCTGTCCGGCATTTCCACCCGCGACGACGCGATGATGTTCGCGCACATCCTGCCGGCCGATCTGCGTGCACAGCTGCGCGAACCGGGCGCCGTGATCGTGGACAGCGCCGACCTGGATACGCTGGGCGTGGACCTGCAGAACAACCGCGCCTGGATCAACGGCAAGGCCGTGCGTGTGGTTGCCGCGCAGCCGGGCCTGCGTGGCCTGGGTGGCGTAAACGTGCTGGCCTCGCTGGACACCGCGCGCGCCATCGCCGGTACCGACCCGCATGAGGGCAGCACCTATTTCGTGGCGGGCCTGCGCTCGCCGGAACTGGCCGATCGCGTGCGTGACCGCCTTGCGGCGTCGATGGGCCAGGCCACACCGGTCGAGTTCTGGACCGCACCGGAATTCGCCAGCCGCTCGCAGCAGTACTGGTTGTTCGATACCGGCGCGGGTATCGCGGTGTTGTTCATGGCGGTCATCGTCTGCTTCGTCGGTGCGGTGATCACCAACCAGTCGTTCGCGTCGGTGGTGGCCGGATCGGTACGTGAGTACGCCACGCTCAATGCACTCGGTGCGGGTCGCTATGCGCTGGCGCGTGTGGTGTTCGAGCAGGCCTTGCTGATCGGCGGCGTGGGCATGTTGCTGGCGGCAGCCTTCAGCACGGTGGTGCTGTTGATCGCGCAGACCCAGCGCGTGCCGGTGCAGCTGACGCCGATGGTGATCCTTGGTTGCGTGGCGCTGGTTGCGGTGATGGCCATGCTGTCGAGCATCATGGCAGTGCGCAGCGTGGTCCGTTCCGATCCATCGTTGCTGCTGCGTTGAGGACCGGCCGATGACCTCCAAACATGCCGTCGCCCCCACGTTGCAGGCCGACGCACTGGAAAAGGGCTTCATGTCCGGCGATGTGCAGGTGCCGGTGCTGCGTGGCCTGTCGCTGGACATCTATCCCGGCGAACTGACCCTGGTATCCGGCCCGTCCGGCTGCGGCAAGAGTACGCTGTTGTCGCTGCTGTCCGGCCTGTCCGCACCCGATGGTGGTCGCGTGCATGCACTCGGCCAGGATGTGGGCCACATGAGCCGCGCCGAAGTGGAGCGTTTTCGCCTGCACCATGTCGGTTTCGTGTTCCAGGGCTTCAACCTGTTCCCGGCGCTGACCGCGCTGGAGCAGGTGCAGCTGCCACTGGGCTACCGCGGCATGAGCAATCGCGAAAGCGAACCGCTGGCGCGCCGTGCGCTGGAAGAAGTCGGCCTCAGCCATCGCAGCCACATGCGCCCGGCGCAGCTGTCCGGTGGTGAGAAGCAGCGCGTTGCTGTCGCCCGCGCATTTGCAAAGTCGCCGACGCTGATCTTCGCCGACGAACCCACCAGTGCGCTGGATGCCGAGAACGGCCAGCGCGTGATCGACATCCTGCATCGCTATGCACGCGCGCATGGCGCCACCGTGCTGTGCGTGAGCCACGATCCGCGCCTGATCCGGCATGCCGATCGGGTGATCGCCATGGAAGACGGCATGGTCCGTGATGACCGCCGCCAGAACGAAACTGTAGAGTCCGCCCCATGACCAAGACGTCGCACCTGCTTCCCCTCAGCCTGGCTCTGTCCGCGGCATTGCTGCTCGGTGCCTGTTCCAGGGAAGCGCCCACCCCCGCATCTGCACCCTCAGGCAAGGCGGGTACTGCCGTCGCCGGAAAGGTCGCCGTGGCGCGGGGCATCATCGACGTTGAAGGCGGGCTGATCGCACTGGCGCCGCCGGTGGATGGCTCGATCACCGCTGCGCCGGTGAAGGAAGGCGCCGTGGTGAAGAAGGGGCAGCTGCTGCTGTCGCTGGATGGCGCCCTGTTGCAGCAGGAAGTAGCAATGGCCACCGCCGACCTGGCGTTGGCCAATGATCGCCTGAAGGGCAGCCAGGCGCAGCTGCGCGAACTGGAGCGCAACGCCACCCGCCTGTCCACGGGCGCCAGCGAAGGCGTGTCCTCGAACCAGCAGGCCGATGCGGCCAAGCAGCAGCTGGCCGGCGTACGTGCCGATGTCGACGTTGCCGGTGCGCAGGTCGATATGGCCCAGCACAAGCTGGAGCACGCCAGGCTGAAACTGCAGCAGATGTCGTTGAGCGCGCCGGAAGCCGGCACCGTGGTCGGCCAGGTGCCGGGCCTCGGCGCTTTCGTGCAGGCGGGCAAGCCGGCGATCTCGTTGTTGCCGGCGCGCCCGCTGCAGGTGCGTGCCGAACTCAGTGCCGCCTACGCCGACGCGGTGCAGGTAGGCATGCAGGCCACCGTGGTGCCGGACAGCGATGGCGCCGAGAACACCGGCACGCTGCCGCCGGCACGCGTGGTACGCATCAGCCCGGTGTTCGCGCAGGCGCGCCTGCCTGAAGACGCAGGCCGTGGCGTAGCCAAGGTGGTGGAGTGCGTGCTGGAGTTCGATGGCGAGGCCAAGGCGCGCTTCGGCCAGCACGTGCGCGTGGAGTTCCGGAAGTAACTTCAGCCCGGTGGCGGGGCTGGTTCATGGGCCCTGCGATGCCGGAGCGTGCGCCAGGCGCTCACCACCGAGACAAGGCATAGCGCCAGCAGCAGGCCCACATCCAGCAGCAGTAACCACAGCAGGTGGGTGCCATGTACCGGCGGCTGGTGCATGGCCGAGAGCATCCACGGCACCGACCACGCCAGCAGCAGCGCGAAGGCGATCAGCAGGCGCAACCACAGCCGCTTCAGTTTCCAGGGCCGCACGATCAAGGCGGCCACCACCAGCTCGACCGTTCCCAGCAGTGCGAACACGATGACGGTGCTGGTCGGGTAGGGCAGCTCGGCGCCCTCCAAGTGATGCAGCAGCCAGTAGTCCGGGGTGAAGCCGGCATTGACCAGTGCGGCGATCAGCGCCAGCCAGGTCAGCGCGACCAGCAGCCAGAACAGGCGGACGTAGCGTCTAGGCATCGGCGGTGTCCGTGGTGGCGGGCAGGTGGTTGCGTGATGCATACCACGCGGAAATGGCGATCGCGGCCAGTGCCAGCAAGCCGGGCCCGACGGTGAAGTACAGCAGGCGCAGCGGGTGGTTGTGCATCAGTGTCCAGCTCGCGAACGCCAGGGGAATCGCCAGCACCAGCAGCTTGGCGAAGAGCGGTCGCAGCACGGCGATCAGTGGCTGGGCGCCAATGAACATCCAGAACAGATGAAACTGGGCGATGCCCAGGCCGATGTCACGATGTGAAGCAAAGCCGAAATGGTCGCGATACCCGTTCATTCCCAGTGGTATGAGTGCCCAGTACAGCAGGGCCACCAGCAGGTGCAGCAGCAGGGCGATCAACAGGGGCGTGCCGCGAAGGAACATGGGCGAACCGGGCCGGGCGGGGCAGCGTACCCCAGCGCGTACGCCTGTGACCGCATGATGTGAAGACTGTTGACGGCGTGAAGGAATTTGGACACAATAGCGCTCCTTCGACGCAGGTCGAACGGAATCTGCGGGAATAGCTCAGTTGGTAGAGCGCAACCTTGCCAAGGTTGAGGTCGCGAGTTCGAGTCTCGTTTCCCGCTCCAGATTCTACAGGGCCCCGGTAGGGGCCTTGTTTTTCTCCCGCCATGGCGAGGCGGGGCACGTTGGGCCACAAGGCTTTGCGCGCAGTCAGAAAGGTGAAATCGCTGGTGTGTTTTCCGGATTTCCGGTAGCATGTCGGCTTACGCGGGAATAGCTCAGTTGGTAGAGCGCAACCTTGCCAAGGTTGAGGTCGCGAGTTCGAGTCTCGTTTCCCGCTCCATGTTCCGACAGGCCCCGTCTTGGGGTTTTGTCTTGTCAGGGCTCAGTTCCTGGCGCGCAGTACGTTGGCCTCATGGCAGAGTGGCTATGCACCGGATTGCAAATCCGTTTACAGCGGTTCGATTCCGCTTGAGGCCTCCAATTGAAAAGCCCTGACTCCGGTCAGGGCTTTTTGTTTGCCTGGATACCGGCACGCGCCCGGATCGATACCCGCTACAACCGGGCCAGCGCCTGCACCGTGGCCTGGGTCAGCGGTTGCGGCAGGGCATCCCGCGCGAACCAGCCCAGCCCGGTCTGCACGCCCGGCTCCTGGATGGAGGCCTCGATGCCGGCAATTGCCTGGGCTTCGTAGATCGGCGCGACCCAATGCTGCGCAAGCGCCGGCTCGAAATGATCGGCCACGCACAGCAGGCGCAGCAGCGTCACTTCCAACGCCGTCTCCTCGCGGATTTCACGGACCACGGCAGCCTCCACCGTTTCCATCCAGTCGACTTTTCCACCGGGCAGGCCCCAATGCCCGCGCTCCGGCTCGCGTCCGCGCTGGATCAGCAGGATGCGGCCGTCGGCATCACGGACGACGGCGCCACATCCCACGCGGGGAATCTGCAGTTCAGTCATGGCGGTGAATGAAGGAGGGACGGTTTTCATTCTTGCATGCACGCCGCACCGGGCGAACCCGCGCTAGGCTGGGCACCTGTGCATCAACAACCTCGCGGGTGTGTCGCATGGTCATCCGGCAACTTGGTGCTGACGACGCCGACATTCTCTGGCAGGCGCGGTTGCAGGCGCTTCGCGAGTCGCCCGCTGCGTTCCTGTCCACGCTGGCCGAGGCGCAGAATGAGACAGCAGACGTGATGCGCGCCCAGCTTGCTGATCCCGGCACGCGTTATTTCGGCGCTTTCATCGACGGCAAGCTTGCGGGCTTCCTGCGCTACGTACGCCCGATGCGAACGGCGCGACGGCATACGGCGGAAGTGCACAGTGTCCATGTGGGCACCGGCCACCGTGGCCAGGGTATCGCCCGCCACCTTCTTCTTGCTGCGTTTGCATCTGCGCGCGCCGAGGGCATTGAATCGCTCACCCTCACGGTGCTGGAGGACAATGCTGCTGCGCGCGGGCTGTATGAATCGCTGGGTTTCAGCGTACTCGGCAGGGAGCCGCGCGCAGTCAAGCGCGAGGGCAGCTACACGGATATCGTTTCGTACTGGATCACATTGCACTGACAGTGAAACGTTACTGCGGGCCCGGTCATGTTTCCGTGGCACGATGGGCCTGGACACACATTCATTCGACGAAGATAGGGCAATGCACGTTCAGGTATGCCGCTGGCAAAGCGTAGCGCCGCAACACCGTCAGCAGGCGGTGGATCTGCTCCGCCAGGCTTTCCCGGACATGCAGGGCGAGGGCTACGCCATCCCGGGGCCGGTTGCTCTGGTCCTGGCGATGGAAAGTGATCACGTGGTCGCCCACCTCGCACTGTACGAACGCAATGCACTGCTGGATGGCGAGCCGGAACGCATCGGCCTGATCGGCGGCGTGGTGGTGCGTGCCGACGTTCGCCGGCAAGGCGTTGCCTCGCGCTTGATCGAGGCGGCCCATGCAGAGCTGCGCCTGCACGGTATCGATTTTGCCGTGCTGTTCGCTCTGGATCATCGGCACTATGCTTCTGCGGGCTATGTGCCGATGCAGAACGAGACCTGCTTCATTGAAGACGGTCACGTACGTCGGTTCGTCTATCGCGGCGGCATGGTGGCCACGCTGGGAGCGCGCCGCTGGACCACGGATGTGCTCGATCTGCAGGGCGAAACGGTCTGAATGGCGGCAGCGTGCAGTCGCCACCAAACCACCGTATCGTGGCGGTTGTCCAATGAACCAGGGAGTGGTGCAGGATGAAGGGGAAGGTAGTGATGGCGATGATCCTGCTGGGGTGTGCCCCGCTGGCATCGGCCCAGGTCTACAAGTGCAAGGGCGCATCCGGCGAAACGGTGTACAGCCAGAATCCCTGTGCTGCCGGCGCTGAACCCATGAAGCTGCGTTCCAGCCGTTCCTCCACGGAATCGGCGGGGGAGGCATCGAACCGCGCGGCGGTGTACCAGAACACCGAACTGGCCGACGCCGGCATCGCCGAGCGCAACTGCGTGCAGGGCGAGCGCTCGCGCATCTACGGTCCGCTGGAGTCGCGCAGCCAGCAGATCGGTCGGCAGATCGCCGAGTTGAACCGGCAGATGGCCGCGTCGAGCAACAACCTGGCCGGCGCAACCCGTGACTCGGGCATCCGCACGCAGATTGCCAGCCTGCAGCAATCGTTGAGTGCCGAGCGGATGGCGGCGGATACACAGATGGCGAGTGCGCGCGAACAGTGCGCCTCGACCCGGCGTGAACGCGAGCGTTCGGTGCGCGACAAGTTCAGCAACGTACCCGCGGGTACGCCATGAGTCGTTACCGCTAGGCGGGAAGGCGCATGGGTGTCTCCGCACGGAAGTTGCGCCCGACCGGCGCGCTCACGCCCAGGCAGTGCCGGAACAGGTAGATCAGCGGTTTCCAGCGCGCCACATCGATGTGCTGGGTGCCGTCCACGGTGATGTCTTCGTGCGCATGCACGCAGCGGATGCGGCCTTCGACGATCACGAAGCCCTGGCCATCATCTTCGCCTGGCGGATGCATCGCCATTACGCTGGCCTCCACCTGCAGCGGGCACTCGGCAATGGTCAGCGGAGCAACGTGGGTGGATGCGACGGGGCTGAACCCGCCCAGCGCGAATTTGTCACGCACATGCACGTAGCCCATCGCCTGCTTGGCGGCCGGCACAGGGTTGCAGCCGGTCGCTCTGGCGATGGCCTCGACCTGTGCGGCCTGCGCGGAGGAGGGGAAGTTCAGCACGCACTCGTTGCGCAGCTGCAGGTTGCGATAGCCCTGGCCGTGCGTGCCGAGGCCCAGCACCACCCGGTTGCCCAGTGCCCAGAACGAAGAAAGCGGGCTGATGTTGCTGCTGCCATCGTCATTCAACGTGGTCATCAGCAGCACGGGCGTGCCTGGGTACAGGACCGAAGGGGTGATGCGGCGGCGATGGATCGAAGCGGTCTTCACGGCAGGTCTCGCGGTTGCGGGCGGCCACTGTGCCGTGCCAGCGGCTGCAGACGCTTCGGCCTGCATCGAACTGTCGGCAGATGACGGCATGCCACAATGCGGCATGGTCCACACCTCCGGTTCCCTTGTCAGTGTCGGTGCCCTGGTCGGGGACCAGGCGCGTGCCGCCATGCTGCTGCAGCTGATGGATGGACGGGCCTATACCGCGACGGAGCTGGCGCGCGTGGCCGGGGTAAGCCCGCAGACGGCGAGCACGCACCTGCGCAGGCTGGTCGAGGGCGACCTGCTGGTGGCGGTGGCGCAGGGGCGTCATCGCTACCACCGGCTGGCCTCGAGCGAGGTGGCAGAGATGCTCGAAGGCATCCTGCGCGTGGCCGACCGCACGCCCTCGTGCACCGCCGCAGCGTCACGCAGCATGCCTGCACTGCGCGAGGCGCGTTCCTGCTATCGGCACCTGGCCGGCGTGCACGCGGTCGCCATCACCGATCGCCTGCTGCAGGCGGGGCATGTACTGCCATGCGAAGGGCATTGGCAGATCAGCGCTGGAGGCGCCGCATTCCTTGCCGGACTGGGCCTGCCGTTGCGCGAGCTCCTGCAGCAGCCGGTGACGGCCAAGCCGGCGCGCTACTGCCGTGGCTGCCTGGACTGCACCGAACGGCGGCCGCACCTGGCAGGGCTGGTCGGTGAGGCGATGCTGGACAGTTTCGTGAACAACGATTGGCTGCGGCGCGTCGAGGGCCGGCGCGAACTGCGGCTGACGCCACCCGGGCGCGAGGCGCTGTGGCGGCTGTTCAACCTGGCGACCTGAGGCGCCCGCTCAGTCTCAGTCACCCACGACATGGCAAGGCGCTATGGTCGAGTTCCACGTCTCAGGGAGCTGCAATGGCGAGCAAGGACATCACGGGTCGCTTCGGGCACGGAGCGAGCCGGAAATGAGCAAAATCATGGCAGATGTGCGCTGGCTGACCTTTCGGCTGAAGAACGGGCAATCCATCGGGCCGGAGCGGCTGAAGGATGGATGGGTGATTGCCTCAGAAACCGCCCGCTGCGAAGTCCGCCGCGAGCATATCGAGGGATCGGGCCTGGTGTATGCCCTGTATGCGCCGGCCAACCTGGCCTCACCGCGGCGCGCGGAAATGCGCATGCGCGAATTCCTGATGAGCTCGGGCTACACCTTCACGATGGGCACGCTGGGCGGCTGATCCCCGCCTGCTGCGGCTACGGGCGCACGGCCAAGACCTGGCCGAGCGCGCCGATCTGACCGCGCGCATCGAATGGCACTGTGCTGGTCGGCCGACACCGGGGTGGCCAAACGGCACCGACATGTCGAAGCCCAGCCACTCGCCTTCGGGCATGCCGAACAGGTGCGCGGTCGGATCGAGGGGAGGCGACACATGCTGCGCGGGTCCTTGCACCGTAAGCGTTGCCAGCCTGGCGGACACGTTTCGCTACGCGATGGACTCAGCGTTGCACTGTCTTCAAGGCATCGACAACCTGTGCTTCCGAAAAGCCACAATGCCCTTCGCCCACCGATGGCAGTACCCGCGGCGCTGGCCGCGCACCGGCGTGTGCGGCCAACTGCGGATACACCGTCTGCATGTGCGGCACGATGGTCGGGTCGTTGTGGTTGAACTGGATCACCAGCGGTCGCTTCAGTGCGCCGGTCAGCGCCAGCGTCGCACGTACCTTGGCCTGCGCGGCAGGTACAGCATCCAGGCGCCGCACCCCAGCGTTGAATGCGGCGTCATCGCCGAAGCCGCTGTAGACCACGCCCATGTTGCCAACCGGCATGCCACCGCTGCGTGTGGCCAGTTCATGCAGGACCAGGGCGTGCAGGCTGATCGTGCCGGCTACTTCGTCGGGGGAAACCTGCAGCCGCTGCGCCAGCAACGCGGCATGCGCTGGGTCGCGCTGCAATGCAGTGGCGATACTCTGGTACAGCTCACCCTGCGGCAGCATGGCGGCTTGGCGCGATGCCAGCCCGGTGCCCGGCAGCCCCTCGGCCTTGGGGAAGAAATAGTCGAACGCGACCAGCGTGGTGAGCAGGTCGGCCGCGATCTGTTCGCCGCTGAGATTGGCGCCGCACAGCGACACGCCACCGGCATAGTGCTGCGGGAAGCGCTCGAGGCTGCCAATGGCCACGGCACCGCCCATCGAGAAGCCCAGGATCCAGGTGTGCTGCACGCGCTTGAGTTCATCCAGCGCATGTTGTCGCAGGTGTTCCATGTCGTTGACCGCATCAGCCACCGCCCAGCCCTGGCTGGAATACGCGCTCTGCGCGACGGCGTAACCGGCGCCCAGCAGCGCTGCCATGCTGTCGTTGGCAGCCATCGGCGTGGTGCGCGGCGCGCCCACGGGCTCATAGCCATGGGCCAGCATCACCAGGTCGCCGTTCCAGTCTGCCGGTACATCCAGCCGCCAGGGGGCGCCCTGCAGCTCGCCGCTGAGCGTGCGTGGCGCCGTGGGTGGCGTTGCCAGCAATGCCGTCGAAGGAAGCAGCAGGCCAAGGGCGAGGGCACATCGAAGCAAGGGGCGCATCGTGGTCATTCCATGCGGGAATGGCGCCGAGCATAGATGCCAGCGAAACGTTGCGCGCGCTGCACTGCCGCAGGGGATTGCGGGCCGAACAGGCGGCGCTCTACGCTGTCGACATGGTCCCGCACGTCACCGCGTCGATTATCCGCATTCCCCACGGGAAGGCGGGGTAGCGCGCGGTCGTCACGGCCCTGCAACCCGCCCGGGAAGGCGGATTGCAGGCAGCGCTCTCCCGGGAACTGGAATCCACCGAGGAGATCGCAGATGCAACACCCTTCATCCGCCGATGGCGGCGCAACCCTGCACCTGCTGTGCGGCAAGATCGGCGCAGGCAAATCGACGTTGTCGCAACAGCTGGCGGCCAAGCCTCGCCACGTATTGATCAGCGAAGATGCCTGGTTGGCCACGCTGCACCCGGGCGAAATCCACTCCGTCGCCGATTATCTGCAGCGCGCAGCCACGCTGCGCAGCGTGCTGACCGATCATCTGCGTGCGCTGCTGCAGGCCGGCGTCTCGGTGGTGCTCGATTTCCCCTTCAACACGCCCGCCACCCGCGGGTGGGCACGTGCGGTGTTCTCGCCAGTGGGCGCCGCGCATCAACTGCACTTCCTCGATATCGCCGACGAGGTCTGCAAGGCGCGGCTGCGTGCACGCAATGCATGCGGCGAGCATCCCTTCCAGGCCAGCGATGAGGAATTCGAGCAGATCACCCGCCACTTCGTTGCACCGGCCGCAGAAGAGGGTTTCATGGTGATGCGCTACACCGAGGCAGGCCCGGCATAGCGCGGTCGGCTCAGTCGCCGACTGCCGGCTTGCCTTCGGTGGCGGTGCGCACGAGCGTCCTGCGGAAGGTCTCGACCAGGGGGCGCAGGTTAATGTGGTGCCAGGCCGCCCACAGCGGTGTGCGGTAGCTGAACCACGGCAGCTCGCGCAGCACCACGCCGTCCGGCGCCTGGTGATCCAGGCTCTGCTGGACGGTGGTCAGGCCCAGGCCGGCGGCAACCAGGCCAAGCGCGGCCAGTGGCTCGGTCGCTTCCATGGCGATGGTCGGGGTGAACCCGGCTTTCGCACACGCGGCGATGAAGGTGTCGTGGCGCAGTGCGTTTTCCCTGTGCATCACGCCGATCCACTGCTGGCTGGCCAGATCCTCTGGCGTGATGGTCTCTGCGCTGGCCAGCGGGTGGTCGGCCGGCACGGCCAGCAGCATCGGGTCGTTCAGCACCTGCGTGGCTTCCAGGTCCGGATCGTCGAACGCCGGTGGTTCGCAGACCAGGGCGATGTCCAGGCTGCGTTGTCGCAGGCCTTCCAGCTGCACGTCCGACTGCTGGTTGTAGAGCGCGATATGCACCGCCGGGCGATCGCCGCGCAGTTCGCGCAGGGCGGTGGGCAATACGCCGGAGTGCATCGCGTACTCCAGATAGCCGATGCACAGGCCGCCTTCGTCGCCGCGGCCGAGCCGGCGTGCCAGCGATTCCAGCCGGTTGGCATGGGTCAGCAGGGCCCGCGCCTCGGCCAGGAAGGTACGGCCATCGGCGGTCAGCCGGATGCGCTGCTGCGAGCGTTCGAACAGCTGCAGCTCCAGCCGTTCCTCCAGCTGGGCGATCTGCCGGCTGAGCGGGGATTGGGAGATGTGAAGGCGCTCGGCAGCGCGGCCGACGTGTTCATCTTCGGCGACTGCCACGAAGTAGCGCAGTTGGCGGAGGTCGAGCATAAGACCTTGTAGGACTCAAGATAATCAAATTATGTCTTGGAGGGTCTTATCGGGCAAGCCTAGCCTGTGCCTCAACTTCAACAACCTCCCCAAGGGGGAATCCATGAGCATCAACACGCTGCTGGCTGGCAAGACCCTCGGCTTCGGCACCGCCCCACTGGGCAACATGTTCCGTGACATTCCGGAAGCCGAGGCCCAGGCCACGGTGGACGCGGCCTGGGAACAGGGCACCCGCTACTTCGATACCGCCCCGTTCTATGGCGCAGGCCTGGCCGAGATCCGCCTTGGCGACGCGCTGGCCAAGCGCAACCGCGATGACTTCGTGCTCAGCACCAAGGTCGGCCGCCTGATCCTGGACGAAGTGGAAGACACCAGCGCCCGCGACCTTGGCGAGAAGGGCGGCCTGTTCGTCGCCGGCCGCCCCAACAAGCTGGTCAACGACTATTCGGCCGATGCCACCCTGCGCTCCATCGACGACAGCCTCACGCGCCTGAAGACCGATCGCCTGGATATCGTCTGGGTGCATGACATCGCCCAGGACTTCTACGGCGATGAGTGGCTGTCCTATTTCGAGACTGCACGCCGCGGCGCCTTCAAGGTGCTGACCCGCCTGCGCGAGGAAGGCGTGATCAAGGCCTGGGGCCTGGGCGTCAACCGTGTCGAGCCGATCGAGCTGACCCTGGACCTGGATGAAGTCCGTCCCGACGGCTTCCTGCTGGCCGGCCGCTATTCGCTGCTCGACCACGAGCGTGCGCTGCAGCGGGTGATGACCAAGGCGGCCGAGCGCAACACCGGCATCGTGGTCGGCGGTCCGTACAGCTCCGGCGTGCTGGCCGGTGGCAGCCACTTCGAGTACCAGAAGGCGTCGCCGGAGATCCTGGCCAAGGTCGAGCGCATCAAGGCCATCGCGGCCGAGTACGGCATCAGCATCAAGGCGGCCGCGTTGCAGTTCTCGCTGGCCAACCCGGCAGTGGCTGCGGTGATCCCGGGCGCCAGCCGTCCCGAGCGCATCGCCGAAGACTACGCCGCACTGAAGGAAATCATCCCGGCCGGGTTCTGGCAGGCGCTGCGCGCCCAGGGCCTGGTCGCGGCCAACGCCCCGCTGCCGATCGACAACATCTGAGTCCCGAAGGAGACATTCCCATGGCAACTGCTTTTGTATCCATCACCGTGCCGACCCCGGCCGACCAAGTCTGGAACCTCATCGGCGGCTTCGATTCATTGCCCGACTGGCTTCCGTACATTCCCCAGAGCACGCTCAGCGAAGGCGGTCGCGTGCGCCATCTGGCCAATCCCGATGGCGATGCCATCGTCGAGCGCCTGGAAGCCTTCGACCAGGCCGATCGCAGTTACACCTACTCGATCCTGCAGGCCCCGTTCCCGGTCAGCGGCTATCGATCCACCCTGCGTGTGGTCGAGCAGGGCGACGGTTCGCGGATCGACTGGTCCGGTGAGTTCACTCCGGTGGGCGTCAGCAACGAAGAAGCGTCCGCGCTGTTCGAGGGCATCTATCGCGATGGCCTGAAGGCCCTGGAAACCACGCTGGCCGGGTGAATGCCCGTGTGGCGTTGACCGCATGCAGGCGCCCCGGCCGGTCCGGGGCGTTTGTGTGTCAGCGTGCGGGAGCCGGCCCACCGCAGGCGATGCGGTGCATCGGGAAATCCATTGCCTGTTCCGGATTGTCCTGCGCGATCTCGATGCGCGCATTCGCCCGCTGCTCGTCCAGGCGCCGGTAGCGGATGCGCTGCGGAAAGTCGTTGGCCGGGTTCTCGAACACCGCTTCGTTGCCATCGACCCGCGTGGCGTTGAAGTCCGTGGCGTTCTGGCCAGAGGGCAGGGCGGTCAGCACCAGGCGCCCATCATCGTGCTGGCGCAGTTGCATGAATTCGAAGCCGACGGTTCGCCCGTCACGAAGGCTGCGGCTGCTGCCGAACAGGGTGTTTCCAGCAAGGCTGGACCACTGCTCGCCGGCGCCGGGCGGCTGCCCATCAAGCTGCCAGCAACCGGCCAGCCACGCCAGGTGTTCGATCTTCGACGGCGGCGAGGCCTGTGCGTGGGCCACCGCAAGCAGCAGCGTCAGCAGGGCCGGGGCGGTGCGGATCGACATCGGTGCCTCCATGCGCGGGAATCTGTGGCCTGTATAGCGCCCGGTGGATCGCCGGGCCAGTGCCCTCCTTTCCTGCAGTGATTCCGATACGATCTGTCGCACTGAGCCTGTCTCGCTTGACCCAACGTCCCGCCATGGTCGATCGCCTCGCCATTCTGCTTGAACGCTTCGCGGTCACCGCCTCGGTGTTCCATGCCGGTGCGCTGTGCGGCATCAACACGCTGGAGGGTGAGGATGAAGCCGGGCAGCTGCACCTGGTGCGACGTGGCCCGCTGCAGGTCAGTCATGCCCAGCAGACCGTACAGGTGGATGTGCCCAGCCTGCTGCTGTATCCGCGGCCGATGCCGCACCGCTTCAGTACCGACCCACAGCAGGGCGCCGACATGGCCTGCGCGAACCTGCATTTCGAAGGCGGCCGGCTCAATCCGATCAGCGCCGCGTTGCCGGATTTCATCTGCCTGCCACTGGCCGAGCTGTATGGCGGCAAGGCGGCCCTGGAGTTGTTGTTCGAAGAAGCGTTCGAGCAGCGTTGCGGGCGAGCGGCGATGGTCAACCGCCTGTTCGAGGTGGTGATGATCCAGGTGCTGCGCCAGCTGATGGAAGGTGGCGAAATGCGCGGCGGTCTGTTCGCTGGGCTTGGCCATCCGCGATTGCGGTTGGCGCTGGTGGCGATGCACGAAGCCCCGGCGCAGGGGTGGACGCTGGAGGATCTGGCCGAGGTGGCCGGCATGTCACGCAGCGTGTTCGCCGCCAGCTTCCGCGAAGCGATGGGGACCACCCCGGGCCAGTACCTGCAAGGCTGGCGGGTCGGGCTGGCGCAGCAGGCGCTGCGCCAGGGCCGGCCGCTGAAGCGGATTGCCGACGAGGTGGGCTACGGCAGCGAGGCGGCACTCTCGCGCGCGTTCAAGGCGCACACGGGGCAGTCGCCACGCGAATGGCGCGGACAGGCGCGTGCTGGCGCGGCCTGAGCCTCAGCCCAGGACCAACCGGGCCAGCTTCATGCCACCGAACAGGCCGGCAAGGCCCAGCGCCACCGAGCCACCGGCATACAGCGCGGCCAGTCCGTGCTGCCCGCGCTGCAGCAGCAGGCCGATCTCCAGCGCATAGGTAGAGAACGTGGTGTAGCCGCCAAGGATGCCGGTGGCGAGCAACAGGCGAAGCTGCGGCGAGGCACCATTGCGCATCGCGAAGACCTCGACCACCACGCCCATCAGCAGGGCGCCGCTGATGTTGATCAGGAAGGTCGACCACGGCCAGGGGCTGCCGACGGCCACTCGGGCGCCGATCAGGTTGCAGGCGTGGCGCAGGCAGGCACCGATGCCGCCGCCGACGAAGACCAAGAAATAGTTGTTCAATGCTTGCATGGCGTGCCTCGAATGCGGGTTCGCAGGGTCGATGGCGAACGCCGAGGGCAGGCACGGCCTGCCATCGACGAACACCGGGTTCGTCTTGGCAGGAGCCATCAGCCTTCTCAGGCGGTTATCGGGGGAGCCCCATCCCCATCGTGCTCCATGCTACCAGCGGTAGTGCATTCACGTCATCGAGGTGGTCAGCACGCGGGCGACCTTGCTGCGGCTGAAGCCATCCATCAGCAGTTCGAACGCGAGCAGGTCCAGCGCCGCGTGGCGGCGGTGGTCGATTTCCAGGCCATTCTCGGCCACCAGATGACTGACCAGCTCGTAGGCGTCCTGCCATACATCCAGGTGGGCCTGGCTGGGAATGTAGGCGTTACCCGGCTCCCCGACGCCGCGCCCGTTCACTCCGTACAGCAGCTCGCGTGCGTCCAGCTTGGCCGCATCTGCGATGCGGAACAGCTGCTCGGCTTTCACATGGGACGCACTGACATGGTCGTTGAGCCAGTTGCTGATGGTTGCCGTGGTGGATTTGGCGGCGCGGGCCAGATCGGCCGGGCGGGGGTGCCCGGCTTTCTTCATGGCGGCGGCGAGTCGTTGGCCGAGAGTATTCATCTATGCAAGCCAGCTTAACGCGTGGAATGCGAAGAATCCTTGCCGCAAGAATAAGTCTGGTTAACAGAAGGGCAGACCATGACCGAATTCTGGAACAAGCGGCAGGTGCGCACGCGGCTGGGATTCCAGACCGATGCGGAGCTGGCGCGCTTCTTCGGCATCAGCCGTTCCGCAGTATCGCAATGGCCGAAAGACTTCCCGATTCCGGCTCTGCGGCAGTACATCCTGCATCAGCGCTACCCGAACCTGTTCCCCGCAACTGCCGCCGCCGAAGTCGAATCCATCTGAATTACGCCGCTTTTTGTCGCATTTAGCACGCTAAGCGCATTCGGCTAAGTACACTTAGCAAAATAGGAAAAACTGATCGTTCTGGCAGTACCGATCGTCGACGCCTACCGGCTGCCGTGACAGGTGCCTGGGTCGCGTTGTCGGCTTCACCCCATCCGGGAGGGGCGGGGTCCCGTATGTAGTTTCGTGAACGATTAATAATTTCAATCGCGAAAGTCGCTGCATGTAATTGACCTGTCGTGAAATCTGTGACTAATTTGGATCAACCGGACGTGAAGCCCGGGAGTCTTTCAGTAGCACGCAAGTGAGTCGGTAGACCGTCAACGATGCAGAACAAGTCCAACGGAGGTCGTATGGAATACGGCATGCATGGCTTGGCTGAACGGGTACGCCGCGAACTGGAAGCCAGCTATCACAAACACGGATGCGGTCCGGCGTTCTGGGATACCTACCAGCAGGTGCTGGACCGGCTCGTCCCGCAGGGGACCGAGCGTACCGAGTTCACCAACGAAATGGCGCTGATCATCGAGCAGCTGGGCATTGTCCGACGTGCGCAGCTGGTTCCGCCGCACGCCGACGGGCCGCGTTGATTCAGAGCAAGCGCCAGGCGCCGAAGGCAAGCAGCGTCAGCATCAAGCACAGCAGGGCCAGGGTCCGGGGTCGCCACCAGCGCTTCTGTTGCCCGGCCATCGCCTGCGGACTGCAGTAGCGCACCAGCCCCGGACCGAACCCGGCCCGGTGCTGTTGCTGTGCGCAGGCTTCCAGACAGGCGCCGCAGGCCAGGCAGTCGGCCTGCGGCCCCTGGCGGATGTCCAACTGCATCGGGCAGGCGCTGACACAGGCGGCACAATCGGTGCAGTCTCCGAGACGATCGGCGTTGAAGGTCGGCATCGGTCCGGCCAGCAGCGGGTGCGCGGCGCGGAACACGTAGTCCTGGGCGGTGGTCGGGTCGAGCAGGCCGCGACCCCGGCCCAGTACGCCGCCCAGCCCCGACGGGCGCGGCCCACGCGGCTCGCCGCGGCGGGCGTCGTACAGCATGCGTGGCGTGTGTGGATCGGTCAGCAGCGGCTGCATGCGTGCGAATGGGCACAACGAACGGCAGACCTGTTCGCGCAGGAAACCGGCATTGCCCCAGGTGGCGGCGGCGTAGAACAGCACCCAGAAGGTCTCCCAGCCGCTCCAGCCAGCACGCGGCGCTGCGATCACCAGCTCGGCGATCGGGCTGAACAGGCCCACGAAGGTGATGCCGGTCCACAGTGAGAGCAGCCCCCAGGCCAGCTGCGTGGCCGCGCGCGCAACGCGTGCCGGAAGCGTGCGGACCATGCCGCCGGCGATCCAGTCGAAGGCGCGGCGCCAAAGTGTCTGCGGGCACGCGTGGCCGCACCAGATGCGCCCGGCGAGGTGGGTGAGCAGGGCAAGGCCCACCGCGAGCACCGCCAGCAGGCCGATCAGCACGCCGACGTCGCTGGGCCACAGGGTCCAGCCGAACAGGTCGAAGCGCCGTGCGTTGATGTCCAGCAGCAACGCCTGCCGCCCGTCCCAGCGCAGCCACGGCAGGGCGTAGAACAGCGCCAGCAGGGCTGTGCTGAGCGTGCCGCGCCAGTGCCGGGGCCTGGTTCTCGAGGTAGGGCGCGCGCTCATCCCAGTGGCAGCTCGTCGTCGTCGTCACTGGGCATCGGGCGTTGCAGGTACCAGGTGACCGCGCTGGACAGCGCCGTCACCGTCCAGAACATGAAGAAGCCTGCGGTATAGCCCAGCTCGCGGCTGATGGAGGTGTCCGGGAAACTGATTGCCTGCAGGCGCAGGGGATCGACGAAGGCGAAGAACACCACGCTGGCCACGCCCGCGGCGATGAAGCTGGGCCAAAGGATGGCGCCCCAGTGCTGGATCAGCTGCTGGCGGCGGCTGGGAGAGGGTCTGTTCATGCTGTCCCGGATCGAAAAGTGGGCGGCGCGTATACTCCGCCGAGGTTGGCGCAGCATCCGCAGGGCATGCTTCCTGCAGGCGTGCCAGCCTAGGTGCAGCCGACTGCGCCGACATTGATCTGGATCAACGGTGGTGCCGCCTCGCTGCGGCACACTGCCGGCACGCTTTGGGTACCCCGATGAACGCAACACCGCCGCCTGTTCTCCCCGTCGCCTCGCCTGGGTTGTGTACCGAGCAGGAGGTGACCCGCCTGGTCCACGACTTCTACGCGCGCGTGCGCGAGGAAGAGCGCCTCGGGCCGGTGTTCGAGGCGCATGTGCACGACTGGCCAGAGCACCTGGCACAGCTGGTCGACTTCTGGTCGGCGATGCTGCGCGGTACCCGCCGCTTCAAGGGCTCGCCGATGTCCAAGCACATGGCCATCGAGCTGGACAAGGACCTGTTCGACCGATGGCTGGTGCTGTTCCGGATCACCACGGCCGAATGCGACAACCCGGCGATGCAGGAACTGGCCAACGACGTGGCCGCACGCATCGGCGATACCTTCTGGAAGCGCTACCAGATGCTGCGCTGGCCGCAGGTCGGGCTGCCGGTGCTGGGGATCGCCGCCAAGGATTGATCTGGGTCAAGGCGGTAGCGGCCGTCCGGCGCGATGCTGGTGGCATGGACACGTTCTCTCCCGCCGCCGGTGGCCTGGCCTGGACCTTCGACCCCGACCTTCTGCGCCGGCATGACCGGCCGGGGCCACGCTACACCTCGTATCCGACCGCGCCGCACTTCCACGATGGCTTCGATGCACCGGCGCTGCGCCAGGCGATTGCCGACAGCAACAAGCTGGCACGCGCGCTGTCGCTGTACGTGCATGTGCCGTTCTGTTCCAGCCCGTGCTTCTACTGCGGCTGCAACCGGGTGATCACCCGCGATCGCGGTCGTGGCCACAGCTATGTGTCGCGCCTGCTGGCCGAGGCCGATCTGCTGGCACCACAGTTCGATGACGGTCGCGAGGTCATCCAGCTGCACCTGGGTGGCGGTACGCCGAATTTCCTGGATGCCGAGGCGATGACCACGCTGGTGGAAGGCCTGCGCCGTCGCTTTGACTTCAGCGATTCGCCGCAGCGCGATTTTTCGATCGAGCTCGATCCGCGCTTCATCGATGCCCGCGACGTGGGGATGCTGGCGCGGCTGGGGTTCAACCGGGCCAGCCTGGGCGTGCAGGATTTCGACCCGTTGGTGCAGGAATCGATCAACCGCGTGCAGGGCGTGCAGCAGACCCTGGACATCCTCCGTGCGTGCCGCGACAGCGGCATGCGTTCGGTCAATGTCGACCTGATCTACGGCCTGCCCGGGCAGAGCCTGGAGGGATTCGGGCGAACCCTGGACCGGGTACTGGCGCTGCGCCCCGACCGCCTGGCGGTCTACGGCTACGCACACCTGCCGCATCTGTTCCGCGCGCAGAAGCAGATCGACGAAAGCCGCTTGCCCTCTCCAGAAGACAAGCTGGCGCTGCTGGGGCTGGCGGTGGAGAAGCTCTCCGCGGCCGGCTACCAGTACATCGGCATGGATCATTTCGCATTGCCGGAGGAGGATCTTTCACGCGCGCAGCGTGCCGGCCAGCTGCATCGCAACTTCATGGGCTACACCACCCACGCCGATACCGATCTGCTCGGCCTGGGCGTCAGTGCGATCAGCCATATCGGTGCCACCTACAGCCAGAATCCACGTGACCTGCCGTCGTGGGAGGACGCGGTGGACCAGGGACAGTTGCCGGTCTGGCGCGGTGTCGCGCTGAGTGCCGACGACCAGCTGCGCGCGGAGCTGATCCAGCAGCTGATGTGCCAGGGCGAGGTGGATGGTGCAGTGCTGGGGCAGCGCCACGGCGTGGATTTCCAGCAGTACTTCGCCGAGGACCTGCGTTCGGTACAGCGGCTGCAGGAAGATGGCCTGGCCGAATACCGCGATGGCGTGGTGCGTGCCAGCGAACCCGGGCGACCGTTGCTGCGGTTGCTGGCAATGTGCTTCGACCCGTATCTGCGTGCCGCACATGAGCAACCACGTTACTCGCGGGCGATCTGAAAGCGGGATGTGCTGCGTGCGTGTGGTGCCCGGAGCCGGAATCGAACCGGCATGGGGTTGCCCCCGGCGGATTTTAAGTCCGATGCGTCTACCAGTTTCGCCATCCGGGCCTGCAGCGCGGCGCCGATTGTAGCCCACCTGCAGCGCGGCGACCGGATCGCGTCGCGCCGGTGACGTGCTTAACTGTTATCCCTGTTCATGTCATAGTCGCAACCATCGTTCCCGGGGGGGGAGCCACCCGATGTCGCTGCACGCGATTGCCTATGCCAGTGAGGCCCGCGCCGATCTGCGGACAACCGATCTTGATCGCCTGCTGGCCGATGCCACGGCCTTCAATCGTGTAGCGGGTGTCACCGGTGTGCTGATGTTCGATGGCAGCCGCTTCCTGCAGTATCTGGAAGGCCCGGAAGATGGCATCGATTCGGTGTTCCAGCGCATCGTCAATGCACGCAGCCATGCGCAGATGAGGGTGTTGTGCCGCGCGCCGGTACTGCAGCGTGCGTTCCCGCGCTGGTCGATGGGCACGCGGCGGATCGATGCGGACCTGCTGACCCAGATCGTTGACGCGGCGTGGCCGGGTTTCCTGCTGGGCAGTGGAGGTTTCGAGCGCCTGCTGCAGGCCTGGACCGGTGCCGATGGCGAGCTGGAACCGGCTGCGGTCGCGCTGGGCTCCTGAGCCCGCCTTGGCGGCGGGGTGCCGGGGCCGTTAGGCTGTAGCCTTCCTGGTGCGGGTTTTCCGGAGTGGTACAGCGAATGAGTGGGTTGGCCGAAGCCATGGCAGCACGCATCAGGTTTCACCCGGTGCACGGGATGTGCCGATGAGCGTGCCCGTTGCCGCGGCGGTGACGCCGCGTTTCGCTGTGATCGGCCTGGGTTACGTCGGCCTGCCGTTGGCGGTGGCGTTTGGCCGGCACTGGCCGACACTGGGCTTTGACATCGATGCCGGCCGCATCGCCGAGCTGCGCGGTGGCCGCGATCACACGCTGGAGATGGAGGCTGACGAGCTGGCCGAAGGCACGCATCTGCAGTACGGCAGCGATCCTTCGCTGCTCGATGCCTGCAATGTCTATATCGTCACCGTGCCTACCCCGATCGATGCCTACGAGCAGCCCGACCTGGAGCCATTGCGTTCGGCCAGCCGCCTGATCGCCAGCCATCTGCGCACGGGCGATCTGGTGATCTACGAATCCACGGTGTATCCCGGCACCACCGAAGAGGTGTGCGTGCCGCTGCTCGAGCAGGGCTCGGGCCTGCGCTTCAACGAGGATTTCTACTGCGGCTACAGCCCGGAACGGGTCAGCCCAGGTGACCGTCAGCGACGCCTGGCCGACATCCGCAAGATCACCTCCGGCTCGACGCCCGAGGTCGCGGCGGTGATTGATGGCCTGTACCAGCGCATCATCGACGCCGGGACCTTCCCGGCGCCGTCGATGCGCGTGGCCGAAGCAGCCAAGGTGGTCGAGAACATCCAGCGCGACGTCAACATCGCGCTGGTCAACGAGCTGGCGCTGATCTTCGACCGGCTCGGCATCGATACCCAGGACGTGCTCGATGCGGCGGGCAGCAAGTGGAATTTCCTGCCATTCCGGCCTGGCCTGGTGGGGGGGCATTGCATTGGCGTGGATCCGTACTACCTGCTGCACAAATCCGAAAGCGTGGGCTACCACCCGGACCTGATCCACACCGCACGGCAGGTCAACAACCGCGTCGGCGAGCACGTCGCCGCGCGGGTGCTGGCCATGCTGGCCGAGCGTGGCCGCGCACCCGCGCAGTCGCGTGTCCTGGTGCTGGGCGTGACCTTCAAGGAGGACTGCCCGGACCTGCGCAACAGTCGCGCGCTGGAACTGGCCCAGCGACTGCGCGATGCCGGTGCCGAGGTGGAAGTCAGCGACCCGTGGGTGGGGCCGGCGGCGCTGGCCGAGGCCGGCGTGCAGTGGCTGCCCGAGCCGGTTCCAGGCGGCTATGACGCGGTGGTGCTGGCGGTGGCCCATGCCCGCTTCAAGGCCATGGATGAAGCGGCCATCCGGGGCCTGCTGGCACCGGGGGGGCTGGTCTACGACGTGAAATCGGCCTGGCCGCGCAACGTGGTTGACGGTCGCCTGTAAGCCTGGGCGGCGGGCAGCGCGGTAGACTCGGGAGCAGTTGCAACCGAGGAAAGCCATGCACCGGTATATCGTCTACCTGCTCGCCATCCTGATGTTCCCGATATGCCTGTGGCTGGCCACGATATGGCCGGCCTGGTATTGGGGCGTCGGCCTGACTGCCGCGATGGTGGCATTGGGGACCTGGGATCTGCTGCAGAAGCGCAGCACGCTGCGCCGCAACTATCCGGTGATGGCGCACTTCCGCTACGGGCTCGAATCGATCGGACCGGAAATCCGCCAATACTTCGTGCAGAGCGACCTGGAGGACGTGCCGTTCTCGCGCCAGCAGCGCGCGCTGATCTACCAGCGCTCCAAGAACGAGATGGACACGGTACCGTTCGGCACCCTGCGCAGCACCTATGCGGTGGACTACGAGTGGATCAACCATTCCTTGGCACCGACCGCCATCGCCAAGCATGACTTCCGCGTGCTGATCGGTCCGAACTGTGCCAAGCCCTATTCGGCCAGCGTGTTCAACATCTCGGCGATGAGCTTCGGTTCACTGTCGGCGAATGCGATCCGCGCACTGAACGAAGGCGCGCGGCGCGGTGGTTTCTACCACGACACCGGCGAAGGTTCGATCTCGCCCTACCACCGCGAGATGGGCGGTGACCTGGTGTGGGAAATCGGCTCGGGCTACTTCGGTTGCCGCGACGACAAGGGTGGTTTCAGCGAGGAGCGCTTCGTTGCCAATGCCACCCATGACCAGGTCAAGATGATCGAGATCAAGCTGTCGCAGGGTGCCAAGCCAGGCCATGGCGGCGTGCTGCCAGCGCCGAAGGTGACCGCCGAGATCTCGGTGACGCGCGGTGTACCGATGGGCGTGGACTGTGTGTCGCCGTCGCGTCATTCTGCGTTCTCCACGCCCGTGGAGCTGTTGCAGTTCGTCGCCCGCCTGCGCGAGCTGTCCGGTGGCAAGCCGGTCGGTTTCAAGCTGGCCATCGGCCACCCGTGGGAGTGGTTCGGCATCGCCAAGGCCATGCAGGAAACCGGGCTGCTGCCGGACTTCATCGTGGTGGACGGCGCCGAAGGCGGCACCGGCGCGGCACCGGCTGAGTTCGTCGACCATGTCGGCGTGCCGATGCACGAGGCGCTGCTGCTGGTGCACAACACCCTGGTGGGCCTCGACCTGCGCGAGCGCATCCGCATCGGTGCGGCCGGCAAGATCACCAGTGCGTTCGACATCGCGCGCACCATCGCGCTGGGTGCCGACTGGTGCAATGCCGGGCGTGGCTTCATGTTCGCGCTGGGCTGCATCCAGTCGCTGAGCTGCCACACCGACAAGTGCCCCACCGGCATCGCCACCCAGGACCCGGCGCGCTGGAAGCATCTGGACGCACCGGACAAGGCCACCCGTGTGTACAGCTTCCATGAGCACACACTGCATGCGCTGAAGGAGCTGCTGTGTGCTGCAGGCCTGAATGACCCGGCGGAACTGGGCCCGGAACATATCCTGCGTCGGGTTTCGCCTGTTGAGATCCGCTCGCTGGCCTCGCTGTACCGTTACCTGGAACCGGGCGAGCTGCTGCACAAGGTGCCGGACCACGCCGTGTTCCATGCGTTCTGGGCCGACGCACGCAGCGATTCCTTCCAGCCGCCGCCGAAGATCCAGGCACTGCGGGCCAGCAAGTCGCGATAGCCGTTGTTGTAGAGTCGAGCCATGCTCGACCGCCTTTCGATCAGGCATCGCGACGTCGGAACGAAGAACAGCCGGGCATGGGCTCGGCTCTACAAGGAGATGCCATGCGGTTCAGGACCGGCACCATGGATGACGTGGCCATGCTGTGGGCGCTGCGCACGCGGTGCGTGCGTGAGACCTGCAGCAGTCATTACCCACCCGAGGTCATCGCGCCATGGTCGGCCTCGCCGCCACCGTCGCAGTACGCGCGGCTGTTGTCGCAGGGCGGATGCGTGGTGGCCGAGGACGGGCAGGGCGACCTGCTTGGCTTCGGGGTGTTCGATGCCGATGCCAATGAAGTCGATGCGTTGTTCGTTGATCCGGATCGTGGCGGCCAGGGCATCGGCCAGGCGCTGATGCAGCGGTTGCTGGCAATGGCCGATCGCGAGCGTGAGGTGGTGCTGTCGGCCTCGCTCAATGCCGTGCCGTTCTATCAGCGGCAGGGGTTCATCAGCGTGAGCGAAAAGGTCTACCCACATCCCAGCGGCGTGGCGCTGGCGTCGGTGGGCATGCGCCGGCCGTGGTGATGTAGCTCGACGGCTTTTGTAGAGTCGAGCCATGCTCGACTGCTTTTGATTCAATCGATGAAGTAGTCGAGCATGGCTCGACTCTACAAGGCAGGCGTCACCGCTCCGCCAGCCACCTGATCACGCCTTCCGCAGCACGCAGGCCACTGGCGTAGCACGCGGTCAACAGGTAGCCGCCGGTGGGGGCTTCCCAGTCCAGCATCTCGCCGGCGCAGAACACGCCGGGCACTGCCCGCAGCATCAGGCCGTCATCCATCGCATCCAGGCGCACGCCACCGGCGGTGCTGATCACCTCGACCATCGGCCTTGGCCGCAGCAGGCGCAGCGGCAGGCGCTTGAGCGTGGCAGCCACGGCCGGTAGATCGTTGCCGGCCTCCTTGCCAAGACTCTCGAACACCAGTGCGGCCTTCACCGCATCCAGACCCGCCTGGCGGCGCAGGTGTTCGCCGAAGCTGCGGCCCTTGCGCGGACGTGACAGGTCGGCCAGCAGGCGCGCTTCGTCGCGGCCGGGCACCAGGTCCAGCCACAGCATGGCGTGGCCGTCGTGGTTGATGGTTTCGCGCAGATCGGCGGCCAATGCGTAGATCAGGCTGCCTTCAATGCCGTACTCACTGGCCACGCACTCGCCCTGCAGCGACTGCGGCTGTCCAGCCAGGTCGATCCAGTGTGCAATCACCGGCTTCAATGGTTCACCGGCATTGCGCTGGGCGAAGAACGGGGTCCAGTCCACGTCGAAACCGCAGTTGGCCGACTGCAGTGGCGCGATGTCCACGCCACGCGCCTGCAGTGACGCAACCCAGGCGCCGTCGCTGCCCAGCTGCGGCCAACTGCCGCCGCCCATCGCCAGTACCGTGGCATCGGGGCGCACATCGATTTCCCCCGCCTCGGTGGCAAAGCGCAGGGCGCCGTCGTCACTCCAGCCGATCCAGCGGTGGTTGGCATGCAGGCGCACGCCCTGTTCCTTCAGTTGGCGCACCCAGCCGCGCAGCAGCGGCGCTGCCTTGCGGTCGACCGGGAACACCCGGCCAGAGCTGCCCACGTAGGTCTCCACGCCGAAGCCGGCGGCCCAGTTGCGCAGTGCCTGCGCGTCGAAGCCATCCAGCCAGCTGCCGACCACGGCGGCCTGCTCGCGGTAGCGGCTGTCGAACAACGGCCGTGGATCGGAATGGGTGAGGTTGAGCCCGCCCTTGCCGGCGATCAGGAACTTGCGGCCGGGTGACCCCTTGGCCTCGTACAGGTCGACCTCCAGCCCAGCGGCGCGCAGGCGCTCGGCGGCGAACAGGCCGGCCGGGCCGCCACCGATGACGGCGACCCGCTGGGGCAGTGCGGTATTACGGTTTGACATCGAGCAGCTCGACGTCGAACACCAGTGACGAGCCGGCCGGGATCGGGCCGACGCGGCGGTCGCCGTAGCCGTAGTCCGGCGGGATCATCAGGGTGCGCTTGCCGCCGACCTTCATGCCAGCCACGCCCTCATCCCAGCCGCGGATGACCTGGCCGGCGCCGAGTGCGAAGGTGAACGGTTCGCCGTGCTTGAAGGAGCTGTCAAATGTCTTGCCGTGCTTGGTTTCGGTGCGGTTGTCGTAGATCCAGCCGGTGTAGTGCACGGTGACCTTGCTGCCGGCAACGGCTTCGGTGCCGGTGCCGGGCACGGTATCGATGCGCTCGAAGGCGGTCAGGGTGCCGCCGGGCGGTGGGCCGGACGGTTCGGTCGAGCAGCCAACGGCGGCGAGGGACAGCAGCAGGGGAAGCATCAGGCGGCGCATCGGGCGTCTCCGGAAGGGCGCAGGGCAAGGGCGGCAAGGGTAGCGCATCGGCGCCGGGTATCATGGGGCCATGGCAAAACTACTGCTCAATCTGCGCAATGTCGGCGATGACGAGTATGCCGATGTCTGCACGTTGCTCGACCAGCACGGCATCGCCTGGTATCGCACCGAACCCAGCCCGTGGGGCATTTCCAACGGCGGCCTGTGGCTGCGCGAGGACGCTGATCATCCGCGCGCGAAGGCGCTGATGGACGAGTACCAGGCCGAGCGCGGGCCGCGCATCCGCGCCGAGCGTAAGCAGGCATTGCGTGATGGCACCGCCGAGACCTTCGGCAGCCTGTTCCGGCGGCGGCCGGTCTACGTGGTGCTGGTGCTGCTGGGGATGGTGGGTGCGGCGGCGCTGGTGCTGCTGCCGTTCATGCTGTTGCGGGGGTAAGGGGGCTTCTGGCCGGGTTACACCCGGCACCCGCGGTAGTGCCGGCCGCTGGCCGGCAGCAGCAACAGCAGGCATTCCGTGGGATGGCGTAGCGGTGTGGGTTTGCGGGGCCGCCGTGAACCCGTCCCTGGGGGCTTGGTCGCCGCATCCATGCGGCTCACTGATCTGGCCCCCCGTCAGCGGACGCCAAGAAGCGATACTTTGATCGCACCTGGAGGTCCCTTATGTCCCGTATCACCCGTCGTAGCTACACCGATGAGTTCAAGCACCAAGCCGTGGAGTTGGCCGAGTCGCTCGGGCCTGCCGCAGCAGCCCGTCAGCTGGAGATGTCGGTCAAGACGCTGGCAAATTGGCTTGACGCGGTCCGTGCTGGCCGGTCGTTGACCTCTGAGGCTCGCAGGCCGGCCACCGACCTGGAAAGCGAGATCAGCCGCCTTCGGGCCGAGAACGCCAATCTGAAGATGGAGCGGGAAATCCTAAAAAAAGCGGCGGCGTTCTTTGCCAGAGAGTCCAAGTGAGGTACGCCTTCGTCGCCAGTCAAAGGACTCACTACCCGACCAGGTTGTTGTGTCGGGTTCTTAGGGTTTCTGTCTCTGGATTCCATGATTACCTGCGCCGGCAGTGTGCCCAAACGTGCGATGTCGATTCGGCCCTCCGTACCGAGCTTCGGGCCATTCATGTGACCAGCAAGCGCAGTTATGGGCGACGTCGGCTGGTCAGGGCCTTACGAGCCAGGAATCACCCAGTCGGCCACAAGCGCGTGGCACGGTTAATGGCCGAGGAGCGAATCCAGGGCAAGACCAAAGGCCGATTCCGACCCAAGTCCTCCGGCGGCTCATCTCAGCTCGCCCCCAACCTGCTGGATCGGCAATTTGCCCCCGGAACCGGACCGACGGCGTGGGTTGGGGATATCACGTATGTCCCCACCCGCCAGGGATGGCTGCATCTGGCCGTGGTCATCAGCGTCCAGACCCGGCAGGTGCTGGGCTACAGCGTTTCCAAGCGCCTGACTGAAGAGCTGGTGGCGAAAGCATTTGCCAATGCTTGGGCTCTGCATCCACAACGACCCGGCCTGATCTTCCATTCAGATCGTGGTGGGCAGTACTGGGGGAACCAGTTTCGCCAGCTGCTGCAGTCCCATGACGTGGTCCAAAGCATGAGCCGGCCTGGCAATTGCTGGGACAACGCGGTGGCCGAGAGCTTCTTTGCGACGCTCAAGACAGAAGAGGCTGCCGAGCCTTACGCCAGTAGGGAACAAGCCAGCCAGTCCATCGCTGCTTACATCCACGGCTTCTACAATCCAGCCCGGCTACACTCGGCGCTGGGCTACCGCTCGCCTAACAACTACGCCCGGCAGCGCCGGGCTGCCGCCTGAAACGGCTTCATGGCGTCCGTTTTCAGGGGGCCAGATCACACACCCCGCAAATCCACACCGCCCCGCCTTCGACAGTTTCACGCGATCTGCTAGCGCTGGGGGCGGATCCTTCCGATGCGCAGAGGGCTCTGACCCCTGAATCTGCAGATCCTCGGTAGATCCACGCCATGCGTGGATGAACGTGAAAATCTGACCCTGGGGCGGTCTGGCGCTAAAATGGCGGGATGATCGCCAATACTGCTGCCTACCATTTCGCCGTCATCGACGCTCCCCAGGCCCTGTGCGACCAGTTGCTGGCGCGTGCCGAGGCGGCGCAGTTGCGGGGCACGATCCTGGTGGCGGGCGAGGGGCTGAACCTGTTCCTGGCGGGTGCGCCGGAGGCGGTCGAGGGTTTCTACACGGCGCTGCGTTCTGACGCGCGGTTCGCCGATATGCGGGTCAAGACCAGCTTCAGTGAACATCAGCCGTTCGCGCGGCTGAAGGCCAAGGTGAAGGACGAGATCATCAGCTTCCGCCGCGACGACGGTCAGCCGCTGGACTATCCGCGCGCGCCGGCGGTCGATCCGGCCTCGTTGCAGCGCTGGTTGCGGCAGGGGCATGACGACGCCGGCAAGCCGGTGGTGATGCTCGACACGCGCAACCTGCAGGAAGTGGAGTACGGCACCTTCAAGGATGCGCTGGTGCTGCCCATCCACAAATTCACCGACCTACCCGAGGCGCTGGCGCCGCACCGCGAAGCGCTGAAGGACAGCACCGTGGTCAGTTTCTGCACCGGCGGCATCCGCTGCGAGAAGGCCGCGCTGTGGATGGTCAACGACGGCATGGACAACGTGCTGCAGCTGGACGGCGGCATCCTCGGATACTTCGAGGAGGTGGGCGGCGAAGGCTACGAGGGGCGTTGCTTCGTGTTCGATGAGCGCGTGGCGCTGGATGCCGAGCTGAAGCCGATGGTCGATCAGCCGCTTCCGGAGCCGCGCCCCAGCGCGTTCTGACGCTTCCCCGGTAGAGCCGGCCGCTGGCCGGCTGCGAAGCCATCTCCCTGTATGCCGGCCAGCGGCCGGCACTACCAATCGCGCTTGGCGCGGATCAGGGCACCCCGGATCGGCCCGGTCAGCGCTGAACCTGCCCCACGGGAATCAGCATCCCGCCACCGTCACTGGCCGCGGCGCCTGGCCGTCCCCATGCATGGGGGATCCCGTGACGGAAAAACGCCTGATGATCCCGTTGTCGATTCTCGACCTGGCCCCGGTCTGCGAGGGCAGTGACACCACCGCCGCCTTCGCCAACATGCTGGAACTGGCCCAGCACGCCGATGCGCTGGGCTATCGCCGCTACTGGCTGGCCGAACACCACAACATGCCCGGCATCGCCAGTGCGGCCACCGCCGTGCTGATCGGCCATGTGGCCGGGGGCACCAAGCGCATCCGCGTCGGTGCCGGCGGCATCATGCTGCCCAACCATGCGCCGCTGCAGGTGGCCGAGCAGTTCGGCACGCTGGCATCGCTGTATCCGGATCGTATCGACCTTGGCCTCGGCCGCGCGCCGGGCACCGACCAGCCGACGGCGCGGGCCCTGCGTCGCTACTTCGACAGCGCCGACCAGTTCCCGCAGGACGTGCGCGAACTGCTGCACTACTTCGAACCGGTACAGCCCGGGCAGGCCGTGCAGGCAGTTCCGGGTGGGGGGCTGCGGGTGCCGACCTGGATCCTCGGTTCGAGCCTGTTCGGTGCGCGCATGGCCGCCTCGATGGGCCTGCCGTACGCGTTTGCCTCGCACTTCGCGCCGGACGTGATGGACGAAGCGCTGGCGGTGTACCGCCGCGAGTTCCGACCCTCGGCCACGCTGAAACAGCCGCACGCGATGCTGGCCTTGAACGTTGTCGCCAGCGACAGCGAAGCCGAATCGCGGCGTTTGTTCACCAGCCAGCAGCAGAGTTTCGTCAACCTTCGTCGCGGCCGTCCGGGCAAGATTCCGGCACCGATCGACGACATCGAGTCCTTCTGGGAACCGCATGAAAAGCTGGGCGTGGAGCGGGCATTGGCCTGCACCGTACTGGGTGATCCGCAGCAGGTGGCCGAGGGCATCGCCGCCTTCGTCGAACGGCACAAGCCCGACGAACTGATGCTCACCGCCAACCTGTACGACCACCGCGCGCGCCTGCGCTCGTTTGAATTGGCCATGCACGCCTGGCATGCCCGCCACGCGGGCTGAACAATTGCGTCACGGCCTGTTGCGGCCGATCCGCGTCTGATGGGGGCTCCCCCTTCTGGAGTCCCCACCATGGTCGAGACCCGTGCCGAACACATCACCCAGCTGGCCGAACTGATCAAGGACGTGGAGGTGGCGATGTTCACCACCACCGGCGTCGATGGCCGCCTCTACAGCCGGCCGTTGGCCACCCAGCAGGTCGCCTTCGACGGTGACCTGTGGTTCGTGATCACCGGCGACAGCCCGAAGGTGGCCGAGGTCGCGCTCGACCCGCGGGTCAACGTGGCGTATGCCTCGCCCTCGAAGAACACCTATTTGTCGGTGGCGGGGCGGGCACGCGTGGTTGACGATCGCGCGAAGATCGAGGAGCTGTGGTCACCGGCGATGAAGCTGTTCTTCCCCGGTGGCAAGGATGACCCCAACCTTCGCCTGATCCATGTGCGCGCCGACAGTGCCGAGTACTGGGACGGACCGGGCACGCTGCTGGGCAAGGCGTTGACGTTCGTGCTGTCGGCGGTGCAGGACGAACCGGCGGCGTTGGCCGACAACGGTTTCATTGATCTGCGCTGAGGTTTCGCCCCGCCGGGCATGGCCCGGCGCTACCGGGGGCGCATCGTGGGTAGCGCCGGGCCATGCCCGGCGAGCGCAGTGGTCGGCTTTCAGAACCAACGCTGGAACAGATCCACCGTATAACCCACCAGCTGCCCCGAACTGAAACCGAAGAAGGCGATCGCCGCCAGCGCCGCGATCCAGTTGAACAGCATCAGCGCGCCATCGCGCTCCAGCAATGCCAGCGCGAACAGCAGCAGCTGGAAGCCGAACAGGAAATTGGTGAACGGAATCGGCAGCGACAGCAGCACGCCCAGCAGCACCAGCAGCAGGCCGGTGAAGGCGTGCGCCGGCAGCGGTGTCAGCAGCTGCGGCAGGCGCGGCTTCAGCATCTTGTCCAGGCGCCGCAGCGGGCGATCGATACGGTCAAGGAAGCGGTGCATGGTGCCGCGCTTCGGCCCGCGCCGGGCAATGAAGCCGGGCAGCCAGGGGCGGCGCAGGCAGCACAGCATCTGCAGGCCGATCAGGATCACCAGTGGACCGCTGACCGCGCCGCCCATGCCCGGAATCGGAATGAACGAGGGCAGGATGGCCACGAACAGGAATACGCCGAACGCGCTCTGCTGCAGGTTGCACAGGATCTGGCCGAGCGGCATGTGCTCGGCCGGATCACCGGAGGCGAACATCTCCAGCAGGGTGCGGATGCCCTCGTTGCGGTAGGCCGGGCGCTCGGCGCCCGGACCCTGGCCGGCCTCAGGCGGTGAGCTCATCGGCCTGCTCGTCGGACAGCGTGCGCAGCAGCAGCTTGTCCACCCGCGCACCGTCAAGGTCGACCACCTCGAAACGCCAGCCGGCCCAGTCGAAGTACTCGCCGGCGTGCGGAATGCGACCGAAGTAATGGATGCACATGCCGGCCAGCGTGTAGTAGTCGCCGTCCTCGGCGTCGGGCAGGTCGTTGCTGCCGATCAGTTCGCGCACGTCTTCGATCGGCAGCGAGCCGTCCACCAGCAGCGAGCCGTCTTCGCGGGTCACCACCAGGGCGTCCTCATCGGCGTTCTCCACCGCCTGCAGGCGGCCAACCACCGCGCCCATCAGGTCGCTGATGGTCACCAGGCCCTGGATCTCGCCGTACTCGTCCACCACCAGTGCCATCGACTGCTGTTCCTCGCGGAAGATCTCCAGCAGCTTCATCGCGTGGGTCGATTCGGAAACATACAGGGGTTCGCGCAGGGTCTGGAACAGCGCGTTGTCGCCACGCGCCATGCGCGTGGCCAGCGATTTCAGCTCCAGCACGCCGACCACGTCCATGTCGTTGTCGCGGTACACCGGGTACCGCGAGAACTCGTGCTCGGCCATGATTTCCAGGTTGCGCTCCAGCCCGGCCTGGGTATCCAGCCACGCGATGCGGTTGCGCGGGGTCATCAGGCTGTCGGCGGTGCGGTCGCCAAGGCGCATGACGCGGTTCATCATGTCGCGCTCGTGGGCATCGATCACGCCCGCCTCGTGGCTCTCGGCCACCAGCATGCGGATCTCTTCTTCGGTCACCGAGGCGACTTCATCCTTGCCCAGGCCGAACAGGCGCAGGACCAGCTGGGTGGTCTTGGACAACAGCCAGACGAAGGGCAGGGCCAGCTTGGCCAGCCAGCTCATCGGCATCGCCACCAGGCCGGCGATGGCCTCCGAACGGGTCAGCGCCAGGCGCTTGGGTACCAGTTCGCCGAAGATCAGCGTGATGAAGGTGATCAGGCTGACCGCCAGCGCCGTGCCGATGTTGCCGGCATAGGCGAAGCCCGGCATCAGGCCCTGGATCCAGCCGGCGAAGGCCTCGCCCAGTGCTTCGCCACCGAGGTAGCCGGTCAGCACGCCGATCACGGTGATGCCGATCTGCACGGTGGACAGGAAGCTCTCCGGCTTCTCCGACAGCTCCAGCGCCTTGGCGGCGCGCTTGGAGGTGGCGGCCATCTGCTTCAGGCGGCTCTTGCGCGAGGTCATGACCGACATCTCGGACATGGCGAAGAAGCCGTTCAACAGAACAAGCGCGAAGACAATCAGGATCATTTCAAACACGGGCGTCGTCCCCGGTTGGTGGCAGGGAGGGCGGGTGCTTGCGATGGCGGCAGGCGCTCAGGAATGGGGTCCGGCGCGGCGCTGGGGGATAAGGGTCGTCGTCCATAAGGTGCGCCCGAAGGCGCGCTGGCATCTTAGCAAAGGGGCGTGGCAGGGTGGCAACCGCCTGTTCAGGTTGGGGGTTCCACGCCCTTGAAAGGGGGCGGGGATACCCGAGATGGTCATCTAGCCGTCATAATTCCGTCTGGTGCCGTCCTTCCCGCGACGGCTGACAGGTTTCTCAATGTTCTCTCTGCAGACCATTTTCGGTTCCGGCAAACAGTTCTACACCCTGCTCGATGAGGCCGCCGTCGCGGCGTCCGACGCCGCCAAGGCGCTGCATTCCATGCTGCGCGAGGCCGACCGCCAGCCCGCGCTGGACGCTTTCAAGCTGGCCCGCCTGCGCGAACGCGCGGCCTCGGACAAGATCAGCCAGGCGCTGGTGGACAGCTTCATGACCCCGATCGAGCGCGAAGACATCGAAGCGCTGGGTTCGGCCCTGTACAAGATTCCCAAGCAGATCGAGAAGTTCGCCGATCGCTATTCGCTGGCCACGACCCACCTGGAACACATCGACTTCGCGCCGCGCGCGGCGATGCTGGAACAGGCCGCTGGCGTGGTGGTGGAGATGGTGGCCGACCTGCGCCACATGAACCTGGACCGGATGACCGCGCTGAACGAGAAGCTGCGTTCGCTGGAGAACGAGGCCGACCGCCTGATGCTCGAGCTGTACCGCGACATCTATTCCGGCCGCCTGGACAACCTGCAGATGTTCCTGCTGAAGGAATTCTTCGAGATCCTGGAAAAGGCCATCGACCGTTGCCGCGAGGCCGGCGTGGTGGCGTACCAGATCGTGTTGAAGAACAGCTGACGGACGCCGCCGCATGTTGACCCTTGTCCTGGTGGTGATCCTGGCCGCACTCGTCTTCGAGTTCATCAACGGCTTCCACGACACCGCCAACTCCATTGCCACCGTGGTCGCGACCAAGGTGCTCTCGCCCGGCTGGGCGGTGATGCTGGCCGCCTTCATGAACCTCATCGGCGCGCTGACCGGTACCGCGGTAGCGCTGACCATTGCTTCGGGCCTGCTCAACACCAACGTGGTCGAGGTCACCCCGCAGGTGATCCTGTGTGCCCTGCTGGGCGGCATCATCTGGAACCTGATCACCTGGTGGAAGGGGCTGCCGTCCTCGTCCTCGCATGCGCTGATCGGTGGCCTCTGCGGCGCCGGCCTGGCCGCGGCCCACAACAACTGGGACGCGCTGATCTGGTCCGAGCGGCTTGGCAGCTGGGCGCAGAACAAGGGCCTGCTGTGGAAGGTGTTCGTGCCGATGATCACCTCGCCGATCGCCGGTTTCCTGCTCGGCATCGTGGTGATGGTGCTGCTGTGGGGCCTGATCGCCGGCCTGGCCAAGATCGGTGGCGCCATCGGTCGCCTGGCCCGTCCGCGCATCGTCAATGCGTTCTTCGGCAAGGCGCAGATCGCTTCGGCGGCCTATATGGGCTTCGCCCACGGCCACAACGACGCGCAGAAGACCATGGGCATCATCGCCATGACCCTGATCGGTGCCGAAGCTACCGGCGCCCTGAACGACCTGCCGTCCTGGCTGGCCTTCATGCACCCGGACGCGCACGCCGGTGACGGCATTGCGATGTGGATCGTGCTGACCTGTGCGGTAGTGATGGCCGCCGGTACCGCCTCGGGTGGCTGGAAGATCATCAAGACCCTGGGCCACAAGATGGTCAAGCTGCACCCGATCCACGGCTTCGCCGCGGAGACCAGCTCGGCCACCATCCTGACCCTGGCTGCCCACTTCGGCATGCCGGTCTCGACCACGCACAGCATCTCCACCGCGATCATGGGCGTCGGCTTCGCCAAGAACCCGCGTTCGCTGAAGTTCGGCGTGATCGAACGCATCGTCTGGGCCTGGATCCTGACCATCCCGGCAGCCGGCGGCTGTGCGTACCTGATCCTGAAGCTGTTCGAGCTGTTTGGCTGGACCTGATCTGCACGCACACGTTGCACGAAAAAAGCCCGCCGTATTCCGGCGGGCTTTTTTCATGGGCAGAGAATTCTTCCGCACACATCGTGTCGACCAAGGTCGACACCTACCAGAGCAGAAACAGGGATCCGATCCCGTGCCGACCAACGGTCGGCACCCACCAACAGCAGCAGGAACCTGTCAGCGGCGGGGTGGGGTGGGGTTGCAGGACCGTTGGCGCCATGGATGGCGCCATCGAGCCCCCAAGGACGGGTTTACGGCGTGTCCTGCAACCCCACCCCACCTCGCCAGCCCACGGAAACCCTGCTTCTGCCGTTGCCGTTGACCCGGCGGGTGCCGGGCCGCAGGCCCGGCCGCCCCCCTCAATTGCGCTGGAACAGCGCCTGCACATCCTTGCGGAATGCCGCCTGGCTGTCCGCCCGGCTGTAGAACATGTGCCCGCCCGGATAGCTGCGCACCTGCACCCGGTCCGGGTTGCTGCCCATCGCCGGCATCTGGTCCACCGTCAGGATCGAACCCATGAACGGGCACGACAGGTCATTCCAGCCGTGCACGATCAGCACCTGCAGATGCGGGTCGATCGCCACCGCCTGGCGCAGCTGGGTCACCGCACCCTGGCGCAGTTCGCCGTTGCGGTCCCACAGCCGGTTCACCTCGTAGTTCAGCGCCTGGTAGCGCGCATCCACCTTCCAGCCGACCACGCGCGTCACGAAGTCGACCATCGCCGTGGTGGTCGGCGCGATGATGCTGTCCAACAGCGGATCGTTGGCACGCTGCTCCGGATCGTTCGGGAACGGATCGAACGCGGTCACGTTGGAATCGTAGCGGCTGCCCAGCGTGCCCTTGTCGCGGAACACTTCGCGCAGGTAGGCCTGGGTTTCAAGACGGCCGCCGGCGCGACGCACGAACTGCGGGTCCAGCCCGGTCAGCTCGGTCACCCGGCGCAGCATCGCCTCGGTCGCCTGCGGGTCGCTGCGGCCCTTCATCAACGCGGTGGCGTAGTCGCCGCGGGTGTACTCGACCACCTCGCGCATCGCCGCATCGGTCAGCCTGCCCTGGCGCTCCAGGTGCGCGGCCGCGATCGACGGCAGCGTCTGCATCCATGCCATCGGCGAGACGTCGGCGTTGTCTTCCAGCGTCGGGCTCAGGTATGGCGACACCAGCACCAGGCCGTTCATCGCCACGCCCAGCCGGGTCTGCAGGAAGTGGGTGATGCGCGGGCCGCGATAACCGCCGTAGCTCTCGCCGGTCAGGTACTTGCGTGACGCCATGCGCTGGTTGCGCAGCAGCCAGTCGTAGATCGAGCGCGACAGGTACTCGATGTCGGCGCTGGGGTTGTACAGCTGCTTCTTCGCCTCGTCATCGCCGATGCGCGCGCGGCTGAAGCCGGTGCCAACCGGATCGATGAACACCAGGTCGGTGAAGTCCAGCCAGGTGCCGGGGTTGTCGTGCAGGGTGGCGGGTGCCGATGCGCTGTCACCCTCCGAACCAAAGGTGACCACCTTGGGCCCGATCGCGCCCATGTTGAGGTAGACCGACGAGGCACCGGGGCCGCCGTTGAGCGCGAAGGTCACCGGCCGGTCCTTGCCCGGCATCGTGTAGGCGGTGAACACCACATCGGCGATCACCTTGCCCTTGTCATCGCGCACCGGCAGGGTGCCGACCGTGGCGGTGTAATCGAGGCTGCGCCCGGCCAGGCGCATGCTCTGGCGGACCGAGGCATCGGCCGGCAGCGCGGGCGCTTCGCTCTTGTCATCCTTCTGGTCGGGTTTGGCGTCGGCCGGTGCGGCCAGCACGCTGGCAGGGGCGATGAGCAGGCCGACGCAGAGCGCGGCAGTGTGCAGCAGGGACTTCATGGCACCGTATCGGCAACGGAAGGGGGTTCCGATGCTAGGCCGGTGGGTGCCGCACCGGATGTGTCCAAAGGCATGCCCGAGCGCGCTGGCCGGTTGCGGCCAGATTGGGTCAAGCGGGCAGGGCGGTTGCCGCTTCGTCGTTGGCCAACAGGCCGTAGACGGCCGAGTCCGAAAGCTCACCCTGGATGCGCCAGCGCTGGCGCAGTACCCCCTCGCGGTGGAAGCCCAGGCGGTCAAGCACATGTGCCGAGGGTATGTTGCGTGGATCGATCTCGGCTTCGATGCGGTGCAGGTGCAGGGTGCGGAACAGATAGCCCAGCATCTGCTGCAGGGCCTCATGCATGTATCCCTGGCCCTGGCGGTCGGGCGCCAGCAGATAGCCGATCTCGGCCCGCATGGCCTCGCGATCAATGGCGAACGCAACGCAGATGCCCAGCAGTGGGCCGTTGGGCGATTCGCGCACGGCCAGCTTCAACTGGGTACCGACGGCGTGCGCAGCAAGATCGTCGTCGATCTGTTCGCGGGCTTCGGCCGGACGGGTCCAGGCCGGGTGGTTCCACCAGCGCATCACGTCCGGATTGGACTGCAGCGTGAACAGCGCGGCCGCGTCGTCACGGCGGATCGGGCTCAGCACCAACCGTGCGCTGTGCAGCGGCAGGGCGGGGAACAGCAACGAGTGGCTGGCCAATACGATGGTCCACACGGGTGGACGCGCATTATGGCGCCGCCGGGTTTGCCGATGGCGGCGGGATGGCCGGGGTCGGAGCCGTTTCGCCCGGGAAACGGCTCCGACCCCGCGCCGGCGTCAGACTTCGAGGGAGGCGAGGTCGCCCTTCGACTCCAGCCAGCCCTTGCGGTCGGAGGCGCGCTTCTTGGCCAGCAGCATGTCCATCAGCGAGCTTGTCTGTTCGCGATCGTCCACGGTCAGCTGCACCAGGCGGCGGGTATCCGGGTGGATGGTGGATTCACGCAGCTGCGGCGGGTTCATCTCGCCCAGGCCCTTGAAGCGGGTCACGTTGATCGCGCCCTTGATCTTCTCGCGTTCGATCTTGTCCAGCATCGAGCGCTTTTCTTCCTCGTCCAGGGCGTAGAACACCTGCTTGCCCACGTCGATGCGGAACAGCGGCGGCATCGCCACGAACACGTGGCCGGCATCGACCAGCGCCGGGAAGTGCTTCAGGAACAGCGCGGTCAGCAGCGTTGCGATATGCAGGCCGTCGGAGTCCGCGTCGGCCAGGATGATGACCTTGCCGTAGCGCAGGCCGCTGATGTCATCCTTGCCCGGGTCGCAGCCGATGGCGATGGCCAGGTTGTGCACTTCTTCCGAGGCCAACACGCTGTTTGACGAGACTTCCCAGGTGTTCAGGATCTTGCCGCGCAACGGCATGATGGCCTGGAAGTCCTTGTCGCGGGCCTGCTTGGCGCTGCCGCCTGCCGAGTCACCTTCCACCAGGAACAGCTCGGTGCGCGACAGGTCCTGGCTGATGCAGTCGGCCAGCTTGCCGGGCAGGGCCGGGCCCTGGGTGACCTTCTTGCGGACGACCAGCTTCTCGGTCTTCAGGCGCGCGCTGGCGCGCTCGATGGCGATCTGCGCGATCTTCTCGCCCAGTTCCACGTTCTGGTTCAACAGCAGGCTGAAGGCATCGTGGGCGGCGCCTTCAACGAAACCGGCCGCCTGGCGCGAGGACAGGCGTTCCTTGGTCTGGCCGCTGAACTGCGGGTCGGTCATCTTCAGCGAGAGCACGAACGACACGCGGTCCCACACGTCTTCCGGGGCCAGCTTGACGCCACGCGGCAGCAGGTTGCGGAAGTCGCAGAACTCGCGCAGCGCCTCGGTCAGCCCGGTACGCAGGCCGTTGACGTGGGTGCCGTGCTGGGCGGTGGGAATCAGGTTGACGTAGCTTTCCTGTACCAGCTCGCCCTCCGGCAGCCAGGCCACGGCCCAGTCCACCACCTCGGTGTCCTTCTTCAGGTTGCCGACGAACAGGTCGGCCGGCAGCGATTCGCGCTCGCCCAGTTCCAGCTTCAGGTAATCACGCAGGCCGTCTTCGTAGTACCAGGTGTCGACTTCACCGGTGGCCTCGTCGGTCAGCTTGACGGTCAGGCCCGGGCACAGCACGGCCTTGGCGCGCAGCAGGTGCTTGAGCGCGCGCACCGCGAACTTCGGCGTATCGAAGTACTTCGGGTCCGGCCAGAAGCGCACGCGGGTACCGGTGTTCTTCTTGCCGACAGTGCCGACCACTTCCAGCGGGGTGGCGCGGTCGCCATTGCGGAAGGTGATGCGGTGTTCGGCACCTTCGCGCTTGATGTGCACTTCCACCAGGGTCGACAGCGCGTTGACCACGCTGACGCCGACGCCGTGCAGGCCGCCGGAGAAGGTGTAGTTGTTGTTGCTGAACTTGCCGCCCGCGTGCAGGCGGGTGAGGATCAGCTCGACGCCCGGGATCTTCTCTTCCGGATGGATGTCCACCGGCATGCCACGGCCGTCATCGCTGACCTCCACGCTGCCGTCCTTGTACAGGGTGATCTCGATCGAGCGGGCGTGGCCGGCGAGGGCCTCGTCCACCGAGTTGTCGATCACTTCCTGCGCCAGGTGGTTCGGGCGCGCGGTGTCGGTATACATGCCGGGACGGCGCTTGACCGGGTCAAGGCCGGACAGGACTTCAATATCGGCGGCGTTATAGCGGGCGTTCATCTATCTTCTAAAGCGCGGAGCGACGCGCAAGTGTGCGGTCTGTGCGGCGAATTTGCACGCCTGCGGTTCAGCCTCGGCGGCGGGGAGGGGGTAAAATGGCAGCCGCTGGAATCTGAACGCCGGCGACCCCCGTTGGGTCGGAACATCCAAGCCATACCGCGAGGAGGACCTCATGAAGAAGTTGCTGACCATTGCGATCCTGGCCGCTGCCGCCGTTGCAGTGCCGCTGGTGGTGGCGCAGAACGCCGGCCAGCCGGCCCCGCAGCAGGGTGACCAGGTCGACAAGGCGCAGGCCGAAGCCGATGCCAAGGCCAAGCGCCGCGCCCAGGCCAATGCCGAAATGAAGGCGCAGGGCCAGCCGGCCCCGCAGCAGGAAGAGGAAGAAGAGGCGAGGAAGAAGAAGTAACGCTTCCGCCCTCTGAAGCCCTTGCCGCAAGGGATTCGCCCCCCGACGCCCCGCCCAGCGGGGCGTTTCTTTTGGGTGATGGCCGCAACTGCCTCTTGGGTTGGCGGCCATCAATCTGTAAACTATGGCTTTCCGGGAGTAAGTGCGTGTCCACCCTTTGCGAATGGGCTGGCACGGCCATGCGTGGTCGCCAGCAATGCGGGTCGCAGGTGACGGTCGATATGACCGGCACGGTCGCCCCGACCTCGCAGGGTGGTCCCCGTCCGGCGCCTGCCGCCGCACGGCCCAGCACCTCCCTCGCTGCCCCAGCGAACCGGAAAACCCCCTTCAAGCACCATGCCCGCCCTACGGGTGCGCGTGGTGCTGCCGTTTTCCATTTCCAGACAGGATGCTTGCAGCCATGACTCCCTTGATTTTCGTAACCGGCGGCGTGGTGTCCTCGCTCGGCAAAGGCATTGCCGCTGCGTCACTGGCCGCCATTCTCGAAGCCCGTGGCCTGAAGGTCACGATGATGAAGCTCGACCCGTACATCAACGTCGACCCGGGCACCATGAGCCCGTTCCAGCACGGTGAGGTCTACGTCACCGACGACGGCGCTGAGACCGACCTCGACCTGGGCCACTACGAGCGCTTCGTGCGCACCCGCCTGAGCCGCAAGAACTCGGTCACCACCGGCCGCATCTACGAGAACGTGATCCGCAAGGAGCGTCGCGGTGATTACCTGGGCGCGACCGTGCAGGTCATTCCGCACATCACCGACGAGATCCGCCGCTGCATCGATGAAGCCACCGAAGGCTACGACGTGGCGCTGGTCGAAATCGGCGGTACCGTCGGTGACATCGAATCGCTGCCGTTCCTGGAGGCGATCCGCCAGGTGCGCACCGAGCGCGGCCCGGAGAAGGCGCTGTTCATGCACCTCACCCTGGTGCCGTACATCGGCGCCGCCGGTGAACTGAAAACCAAGCCGACCCAGCACTCGGTGAAGGAACTGCGCTCGATCGGCATCCAGCCGGACGTGCTGCTGTGCCGTTCGGAACAGGCCGTGCCGGATTCGGAGCGCCGCAAGATCGCGCAGTTCACCAACGTCTCCGAGCGCGCGGTGATCAGCGTGCCGGACGTGGACGTGCTGTACCGCATCCCGTCGGGCCTGCATGCACAGGGCCTGGACGAAATCGTGGTCAACCAGCTGAAGCTGGCCGACAAGGCGGGTCCGGTCGACCTGTCGATGTGGGAGGACGCGGTCGACGCGACCCTGCATCCGCTGGATGAAGTGACCATCGCCGTGGTCGGCAAGTACGTCGACCACCAGGACGCCTACAAGTCGGTCGGCGAAGCACTGAAGCACGGCGGCCTGCGCCAGCGCACCAAGGTCAACCTGAAGTGGCTGGAAGCGCAGGATCTGGAAGGCACCGACATGGCCGCACTGGCCGATGTCGACGGCATTCTGGTGCCCGGTGGCTTCGGCGATCGTGGTTTCGAAGGCAAGGTGCTGACCTCGAAGTTCGCCCGCGAGCAGCAGGTGCCGTACTTCGGCATCTGCTACGGCATGCAGGCGGCCGTGGTCGACTACGCGCGCAACGTGGTCGGCCTGGAAGGCGCCAACAGCACCGAGAACGACCGCCAGTCGCCGAACCCGGTGATCGGCCTGATCACCGAATGGCGCACCGCCACCGGTGATGTGGAAAAGCGCGACGACAAGAGCGACCTCGGCGGCACCATGCGCCTGGGCCTGCAGGAGCAGCGCCTGAAGCCGGGCACGCTGGCCCGCGAGCTGTACGGCAAGGACGTGGTCGCCGAACGCCATCGCCACCGCTACGAGTTCAACAACCGCTACCGCACCCAGCTGGAAGATGCCGGCCTGGTGATCGCCGGCAAGTCGATGGACGACACCCTGGTGGAAGTGGTCGAACTGCCGCGCGATGCGCACCCGTGGTTCCTGGCCTGCCAGGCGCACCCGGAATTCCTGTCCACGCCGCGTGACGGCCACCCGCTGTTCATCGGTTTCATCCGTGCCGCGCGCGAGCGCAAGGCCGGCGGCAAGCTGCTTTCCGAAGCGCGCGCCTGACTTGTGAATGGGGGCTTCGGCCCCCATCCTGCATGCATCAACCCCCAGCGCACCGGCCCGTCCGGTGCTGCGGACAACAAGGAAACGCCATGAAACTGTGTGGATTCGAGGTCGGGCTGGACCAGCCCCTGTTCCTGATCGCCGGCCCCTGCGTGATCGAGTCGATGCAGCTGCAGCTCGATACCGCCGGCAAGCTGAAGGAGGTCACCGACAAGCTCGGTGTCAACTTCATCTTCAAGTCCAGCTTCGACAAGGCCAACCGCACTTCGGGTACTGCCTTCCGCGGCCCGGGCATGGAGGAGGGCCTGAAGGTCCTGGCCGAGGTCAAGAAGCAGATCGGCGTGCCGGTGCTGACCGACGTCCACGAGTACACCCCGATGGATGAAGTGGCCTCGGTGGTGGATGTGCTGCAGACCCCCGCGTTCCTGGTCCGCCAGACCGACTTCATCCGCAAGGTGTGCTCGGCCGGCAAGCCGGTCAACATCAAGAAGGGCCAGTTCCTGGCGCCGTGGGACATGAAGCCGGTCGTGGAGAAGGCCAAGGCCACCGGCAATGAGCAGATCATGGTCTGCGAGCGCGGTGCCAGCTTCGGCTACAACAACCTGGTCAGCGACATGCGTTCGCTGGCGGTGATGCGCGATACCGGTTGCCCGGTGGTGTTCGACGCCACCCATTCGGTGCAGCTGCCGGGCGGGCAGGGCACCAGTTCCGGTGGCCAGCGCGAGCACGTGCCGGTGCTGGCCCGTGCCGCCGTGGCGGTGGGCATCTCCGGCCTGTTCGCCGAGACCCATCCGGACCCGTCCAAGGCGCTGTCCGATGGCCCCAATGCGTGGCCGCTGGACCAGATGGAAGCCCTGCTCGAGACCCTGATGGAACTCGACGCGGTGACCAAGAAGCACGGCTTCTCGCGCTTCGCGTGAGTCGTGACCCGTGGGTGGCGCTGGAAGCCCAGCGTCATCGCCGGCACTGGAAGCAGTGGCCCTGGGGCCTGATTGCACTGGGCCTGGCCGTGCTGTTCACCCTGGGCATGTTCGGGCTGGTGTTGATCGGCGCAGCGTCCGTGCGGCCACCGGGTGATGGTGGCAGCGCGCTCAATCTGCGCGCGTACTTCATCGCGCTGCTGGTGGCGGAGCTGCTCGGCGCCGTGGGCTGCGTCGCTGCCGCCGTGCTGGCCTGGCGCCTGAATCGCGGCAAGGTGATGGCTGGCCTGGCGATCATCCTGCTTTCGCTGTGGTTCGGTGCCCTGTTCTACGGAGTGCTTTGATGAATACGACCACGTCGGCGCGCGGCTGGCCCTGGGGTCTGATCGCTCTGGGCCTGGCCGTGTTGACCTGGATGGCCCTGGTGGTGGGCGTGCTGGCCTTCACGTCCGGCTTCCGGCCGCCGGGAGACGGAAACAACGGCGTGCAGGCCACGCAATGGTGGATGCTGGGCGCGTTGGTCACGATGGTGCTGTCCTTCCTGGGCTGCCCGGTGGCGATGGTGCTGGCCTGGCGTCGGCAGCGTGGCCCCATCCTGGCGGCGATTGCCGGTGCATTGCTGGTGATGCTGGTGTCGATGGTCCTGATCGTGATCGGGTCCAGCTGGGGCTGAAGCCGCCTGCGCCATTTGGCAAGTGGCGGGCAGCCGGGGATAATCACGCGGCATTCGTTTTGTCGCCCCCTCTCCATACAGGTAACCGGCCCGACCATGAGTACGATCCGCAGCATCCACGCCCGTGAAATCCTCGACAGCCGTGGCAACCCCACGCTGGAAGCCGAAGTCATCCTGGAGGACGGTTCGTTCGGTCGCGCCGCGGTTCCCTCCGGCGCCTCGACCGGCACCAAGGAAGCGGTCGAGCTGCGTGATGGCGACAAGACCCGTTACCTGGGCAAGGGCGTGCGCAAGGCCGTCGACAACGTCAACACCACCATTGCCAATGCGCTGAAGGGCTTCGAGGCCACCGACCAGAACGGCCTCGACCGTCGCCTGATCGACCTCGACGGCACCGAGAACAAGGGCCGCCTGGGCGCCAACGCGTTGCTGGGTGTTTCGATGGCCGCCGCGCATGCCGCCGCCGCATCGAGCAAGCAGGCACTGTGGCAGTACCTGGCCGCCAAGACCGGCGTGACCCCGTCGCTGCCGGTGCCGATGATGAACATCATCAACGGCGGCGCACATGCCGACAACAACGTCGACTTCCAGGAATTCATGGTGCTGCCGGTCGGCTTCACCTCGTTCTCCGAAGCGCTGCGCGCCGGTACCGAGATCTTCCATTCGCTGAAGTCGGTGCTGAAGGGCCACGGCCTGAGCACCGCCGTGGGCGACGAGGGCGGCTTCGCACCGGACTTCCGCAGCAACGTCGAAGCGCTGGATACCATCCTCGAAGCGATCGGCAAGGCCGGCTACACCGCCGGTGAAGACGTGCTGCTGGGCCTGGACGTGGCGTCCAGCGAGTTCTTCGAGAACGGCAAGTACAACCTGGTCGGCGAGAACAAGCGCCTGACCTCCGAGCAGTTCGTCGACTTCCTCGCCGACTGGGCCGCGCAGTACCCGATCATCACGATCGAAGACGGCCTGGCCGAGAACGACTGGGCCGGCTGGAAGCTGCTGACCGACCGCATCGGCAAGAAGGTGCAGCTGGTGGGTGACGACCTGTTCGTGACCAACCCGAAGATCTTCCAGGAAGGCATCGACTCGGGCACCGCCAACGCGATCCTGATCAAGGTCAACCAGATCGGCACCCTGAGCGAAACCCTGGAAGCGATCGCCATGGCCGATCGCGCCGGCTATGCCGCCGTGGTCTCGCACCGTTCGGGCGAAACCGAAGACACCACCATCGCCGACATCGCCGTGGCCACCACCGCCACCCAGATCAAGACCGGCTCGCTGTGCCGCAGCGATCGCGTGGCCAAGTACAACCAGCTGCTGCGCATCGAGGAAGCCCTCGGTGCCGGCGCGCGTTACGCCGGTCGTGACGCGTTCGTTTCGCTGAAGCGCTGAGCCGATGCGCGACTGGCGCTGGATGCTGCTGGTGCTGGCCCTGCTGCTGGGCTGGCTGCAGTACCGTTTCTGGTTCGGTCCGGGCAATTCGGGTGAAGTGATGATGCTCGAAGCCCAGGTCGCCAACCAGGAGCGGGACAATGAGGGCCTGCAGCAGCGCAATGATGCGCTGGCTGCGGAAGTGAAGGACCTCAAGGAAGGCCAGTCCGCCATCGAGGAACGCGCGCGCAGCGAGCTGGGCATGATCAAGCCTGGCGAAAAGTTCTACCGCGTGGTCGAGGATGCGCCGGTCCAACCGCCGCAACCTGCGGCAGGTGTCAGTGCGCAGGTCGGCGAACACCCGGCGGACGTGCCATGAGTGCGGCGATCTGGGTCGTGGTTCCGGCTGCCGGCCGTGGCACCCGCTTCGGCGCGCCGTTGCCCAAGCAGTACCTGCAGGCAGGTGGGCAGATCCTGCTTGCCCATACCCTGGACGCCCTGCTGGCGCACCCGGCCGTGGCCGGGGCGATGGTGGTGATCGGCCAGGACGACGCCGACTGGCCCGGCTGGAACGAATGGGTGGGCAAGCCGGTGCTGACCTGCATCGGTGGCGCGACCCGTGCCGCTTCGGTGCTGGCTGGCCTGCAGGCGTTGCCGGAGACGGTGCGCGCTGATGAGTTCGTACTGGTCCACGATGCCGCGCGGCCGAACCTGTCGCCGGCCGATCTCGGCCGCCTGCTTGAGGTCGGCCGTGCCGACCCGGTCGGCGCGATCCTGGCTGCCCCGGTGCGCGACACGCTCAAGCGTGCGGGTGACGACGGTGGCATCGATGGCACCGAGCCGCGCGAACGCCTGTGGCGCGCACTGACCCCGCAGTTGTTCCGTCGCCATCAACTCAGCCGCGCGTTGTCCGAAGCCGCGGCGGCCGGTGTCGAAGTCACCGACGAGGCGATGGCCATGGAGCGCCAGGGCCAGCGCCCGCTGCTGGTGGAAGGCAGCGAGGACAACTTCAAGGTCACCACCCCGGCCGATCTGGACCGGTTCGAATTCGTACTTTCCCGCCGCGCCAGCTGATTGCCCGCGCGGCCCTGCTGCAAGGGTTGCATCCATGAGCACCGCACCGTTCCCGCCCGTCCGCATCGGCCAGGGCTATGACGTCCATGCCTTCGGCGAAGGCGATCACATCATGCTTGGCGGCGTGAACGTTCCACACAGCTGTGGCGTGCTTGCGCACAGCGACGGCGACGTGATCCTGCACGCCTTGTGCGATGCGATGCTCGGTGCGCTGGCGCTGGGTGACATCGGCCAGCATTTCCCGCCCAGTGACGACCGCTGGAAGGGCGCCGACAGCAGCGATTTCGTGCGCCATTGCGACAGCCTGCTGCGCGAGCGCGGCTGGCGTGTCGGCAACACCGACATCACCGTGATCTGCGAGCGGCCCAAGGTCGGCCCGCATGCCCTGGCCATGCGTGAGCGCATCGGCGAGCTGCTGCAGTTACCGCTGGATACGGTCAGCGTGAAGGCAACCACGTCGGAGAAGCTGGGTTTCACCGGGCGCGGTGAAGGCATTGCCGCACAGGCGGTCGTGTTGCTGGTGGCGGCATGATCCCGCTGCCGCTCGCGTTCGGTGCGCCGTTGTTGACGGCGCGCATTCGCACCACGCCGGAAGATTTCCAGGTCGACGAGCTGCCCGCCTTCGAGGCCACCGGCGAAGGCGAGCACCTGTTGCTGCACATCCGCAAGCGCGGTGCCAACACCGTGCATGTGGCCAAGCTGCTGGCCAAGTGGGCCGGCCTGCCGGAAATGGCGGTGAGCTACGCGGGCATGAAGGATCGCCACGCGGTCACTACCCAGCGTTTCAGCGTGCACCTGCCCAAGCGCGTCGCGCCGGACCTGGCCGAGTTGGCCGGTCACGAGATCGAAGTGATCGAGTCCACCTGGCACAACCGCAAACTGCAGCGTGGCGCACTGGCTGGCAATCGCTTCAAGCTGGTGCTGCGTGAAGTGCAGGGCGATGCCGCAGCGATCAGCGAACGCCTGCAGCAGATTGCCGGACGCGGCCTGCCGAACTGGTTCGGCGAACAGCGCTTTGGCCGCGACGGCGGCAACGTGCCGGCGGCACTGGCGATGTTCGGTGGCCGCCGCATGCGCAAGGATCAGCGTTCGCTGCTGCTCTCGGCCGCGCGCTCGGCGCTGTTCAACCGCGTGCTGGCCGCACGCGTGGAGCAGGGCAGCTGGGATCAGCCGCTGGACGGTGAAGTGTGGATGCTCGATGGCAGCCGCAGCGTGTTCGGACCCGAGCCGTACACCGACGTGCTGGCCGAGCGCCTGACGCGTTTCGACATCCATCCCAGCGCGCCGCTGTGGGGCGAAGGCGAGCTGCGCAGCACCGAAGCGGCACGCGAGCTGGAGCTGGCCGCGCTGGACGACGAGGAATCGAAGGCCCTGCGGGCCGGCCTGGAAGACGCGCGCCTGAAGCAGGAGCGCCGCGCGCTGCGCCTGCGCCCGGCGTTGCTGCAGCACCAGTGGCTGGCCGATGACGTGCTGGAGCTGTCGTTCGCATTGCCGCCCGGCTGCTACGCGACGGCCGTGCTGCACGAGCTCGGCCCCGTCGAAGACGCTTCGCAGGCCTGACCGGGGTGCGCGGTTTTCGCGCGCCGCTGGAAGAGCAGTCGACTGACAGTCGACTCTACACCGCTGTGCTGCACGAGCTCGGTCCGGTCTGAGCAGAGCGCGCGGTAGAGTCGACTATTAGTCGACTTTCGCGCGCAGCGCGGGGTATTCGCGTGCCGCTGGAAGAGCAGTCGACTGACAGTCGACTCTACCTGGATGCATGGCGTCCCCTTTTTTCATCGTCGCGCCAGCAGCACCAGCACCGCGCCGGTGCCGCCTTGTCCGGTCGGCGCCGAATGGAAGGCCAGCACGTCGTTGCGCAGCCGCAGCAGGCGATCGACCAGGTTCTTCAGCACCGGCGCGCCACCATCGGACTGCAATCCCTTGCCATGGATGATGCGCACGCAGCCGTACTCATGTGCATGCGCCTCCAGCAGGAACTGGCGCAGCAGCGTCTCTGCCTGCGCGGCAGTGGCACCATGCAGGTCCAGTTCGTCCTGCACCGAATACTGGCCACGCTTCAGGCGCTGAAACAGGCGCGGCGGCAGGTTGTCGCGGCGATAGCTGGCCACGTCGCCGGCTTCCAGCGGGGAGCTGTCGCGCAGCAGCCGAGCGAACTCGCCGGCCGCTTCGGCCTCGTCGCGTTCGGCCATGCGCGCGCGCGGCTTCGGCCGGGGCGCGGCGGGGGCCGGCTCGGCATCCTTGCGCAGCGGCGTCACTTCGCCGATGGCCGCACGGAACAATGCGGCCGGATCTTCGTCTTCAGGGTGCGACATGTGCACAGGGTAAACCGCCGGCGCAGGTCTGCCTATGACGGTTCGATGTCGGCCGTGACCGCCGGCAGGGTAGGACCGGCGGCTCGCATGCGGCACAATAGATGATGCCCTTGCAGGGTCGACGGCTTCCGCAGGGAGCACGACGGTCCCGCCCACACTGCACGGTGACGGAATCGAATTCTTGGAAAATCAAGCGGTTAAATCGAAGATGCGAATCCTGGTGAGTAACGACGACGGTGTCGACGCCGCAGGCATCCGGATGCTGGCCTCGGTGCTGCGCGAGGCTGGACACGAAGTCACGGTGGTCGCACCCGACCGCGATCGCTCCGGCGCCAGCAACTCGCTGACCCTGGACCTGCCGATCCGCCTCAAGCGCATCGACCATTACACCGTCTCGGTGGCAGGCACGCCCACCGACTGCGTGCACCTGGCGCTGACCGGCCTGCTTGAATTCGAGCCCGACATTGTCGTGTCCGGCATCAACAATGCTGCCAACCTTGGCGATGACGTGATCTATTCCGGCACCGTCTCGGCGGCGATGGAAGGTCGTTTCCTCGGCCTGCCGGCGGTTGCTGTTTCACTGGTCAGCCGCAATCACGACCCCAAGCATTTCGAGACCGCAGCGCGCGCCGCGGTCGAGATCGTTGCCCGGCTCAAGGCTGATCCGCTGCCCGCCGACACCATCCTCAACGTCAACGTGCCGGACCTGCCGTGGAACGAGGTCAAGGGCTTCGAGGTCACGCGCCTGGGCAATCGCCACCGCGCCGAAGGCTGCATCGCGCAGAAGGACCCGCGCGGCAACGAGGTCTACTGGATCGGCCCGGCTGGTCGTGAGCAGGACTCCGGCCCCGGTACCGATTTCCACGCGGTACGCACCGGCCACATCTCGATCACCCCGATCCAGGTCGACCTGACCCGCTACCAGGCCCTGGAGAAGGTGGCCAGCTGGGTCGGCGGCCTCAGCGCCGCGCTGGGCCAGCCGGCATGAGCCCACGCCTTCGCCTGCAACCGGAAGCCGTTGGTATCGGCATGACCTCGCAGCGCGTGCGTGACCGCCTGGTCGATCGCCTGCGCGAGGCCGGCATCGTCGACGAGTCGACCTTGAATGCGATCCGGGTGGTGCCACGTCATCTGTTCATCGACGAAGCGCTTGCGTCACGCGCCTACGAAGACACAGCCCTGCCGATCGGCCACGGCCAGACCATCTCACAGCCGTGGGTGGTGGCGCGCATGACCGAAGCCGTGCTGCAGGTCTCGCCGAAGAAAGTGCTGGAAGTCGGTACCGGTTCCGGCTACCAGGCCGCCGTGCTCGGCGCGCTGGGCCTGGAAATCTACACCGTCGAGCGCATCGGCGACCTGCTGCGACAGGCGCGCAAGCGCTTCCGTGCGCTGGGCATGAACATCCGCACCAAGCATGACGACGGCCGCGCCGGCTGGGCCGAGCATGGCCCGTTCGATGCCATCGTGGTCACCGCCGCAGCGCCCGCACTGGTCGATGAACTGGTCGGGCAGCTGGCCGAGGGCGGCCGCCTGGTGGCGCCGGTCGGTGGGCCGGGCGGGCAGTCGCTGGTGCAGCTGGACCGCAAGGCTGACGGCAGCATCGAACAACGCGTGCTGGCGCCGGTCACCTTCGTGCCGCTGCTGTCCGGCATGCTCGACTAATCCACGGAGCAGGGTTGCATGAAGATTTTCGGGCCGCTGTACGAGCGGGCGATGAAGTGGGCGGCGCACGAACGCGCGCCGACCTACCTGACGGTGTTGAGCTTCTTCGAGGCGATCATCTTCCCGGTGATGCCGGAAGTGATGCTGGCGCCGATGTGCGTGGCCCAGCCCAAGCGCGGCTGGTGGTTCGCCACCCTCAGCCTGGCCGGCTCGATGGTCGGCGCGCTGGTTGGCTATGCACTGGGTCATTACGCCTTCGAGGCGATCAAGCCGCTGTTCGAAGTGCTGGGCATGCTGCCGGCCATCGAGCAGGGCATCACCACCGTGCAGGCGAAGATGGCCGAGTCGCCCTGGGCGGTGTTCACCTTCCTGGTGCTGGGCGGCTTCATGCCCATCCCGATGAAGGTCTTCACGTGGGCATCGGGTATCGTCGGTGTACCGATGCCGCAGTACCTGTTGAGCATGCTGATCGGTCGTGGCAAGCGCGTGTTCGTGCTGGCTGCGGTCATCCGTATCGGTGGTGCGCGTGCTGAAGCGGCACTGCGTCGCTGGATTGAACCGCTGGGCTGGATCGCCACCGCGTTGGTGGTGGTGCTGATCGCCTGGCTTGTATGGAGGTCGAAGTTCGCATGAATCCTGATCGTCTGAGCAAGGGAGTGCGCATCGGCGCGCTGGCGTTGCTGGTTTCCACCCTGGCCGCCTGCGGCACCGCCACCGTGGTCCGCCCGGGCGGCGGCAGCACTGGTGGCGTGACCACGCCGAAGACCTCGGTGCCCAAGCCCGGGCAGACCGTGGTGGTGCGCAAGGGTGACACCATCTATGCGCTGGCCCGCATCCATGACATCACTCCGGCCGACCTGATCGCCTGGAACAGCCTGGACAACCCGTCGACCATTCATCCGGGCCAGGTGATCCGCCTGTATCCGGCCGGTGCCAGCGGTGGCCGCGCGCCGACCACGGTGGTGACCCCGCCGCGTTCCGGCGGTGGCAGCACGGGCAGCACCACGCCAGCCCCGGCGCCGGTCGGCCCGGTGAAGAGCAACATCGCCTGGCGCTGGCCGGCTGACGGCGCCATCGTTGGCCGCTACGTGGCCGGTGATGCGACCAAGCAGGGCGTGGATATCGCCGGCACCAGCGGCCAGGCGGTGAAGGCCACCGCCAATGGCGTGGTGGTGTACTCCGGTGCCGGCCTGGTCGGCTACGGTGAACTGATCATCATCAAGCACAGTGACCAGTGGCTGTCGGCCTATGGCCACAACCGCAAGCGGCTGGTGAACGAAGGCCAGAGCGTGAAGGCCGGTGAGCAGATTGCCGAAATGGGCCGTACCGGTGCGAACCGCGACATGGTCCACTTCGAGATTCGATACAACGGCAAGCCGGTCGACCCGCAGCAGTATCTGCCGGCGCGCTGACGCAGGCAGAGACGGGCAGCGCCACATGTAGAGCCGAGCCATGCTCGGCTGCGCTTCGCTTCGCTGCGATGCGGCGCCGCCCGGGCGTGGGCTCGGGCGCAGGCCACGGGTGATCCAGGGTAGGGCCGGGGCATGCCCGGCGTGCGCCCAGGCTGAACGGTAATGGCCGTTTACGACCCTGATTGCCGCGTCTCCATCTTCCCGGTCAACCGCGAACGCGGCATCCTGCCGCAGACCCCATCGCCTGTGGTGCCGCATGATCCGCCGCCTTCCCGTTCTGGCGTTGCTTGCCATCCCGCCGCTGGCCACCGCGGCCAGCGATCCGCACGAGGCCGTCTCCCGCTTCTACGCCGCTTTGCAGGCCAGTGGGCCAGACCAGGCCGCGATTGCGCCGCTGCTCGGCGATGCCCTCCGCTCAGCCATCGATGCGCAGCGTGCATATGAACAGGCCTGCACCGCACTGGCGGTGCCCGACGAAAAGCCGCACATGCTGGACCAGAGCCCGTATCTGATGGCGCCGGATCGGCCGGAAACGGTAAAGGTGGGGCTGCCCGCGACCAGCGGCGATGCCGGTTGGGTGCCTGTCGAAATGGCAATAGGCGACCATCGCTGGACCGACCGGGTCCTGCTGCAGAGGCAGGGCCAGGACTGGAAGCTCATGGATATCCGCTGGAGCCAGGGCGGCAACCTGATCGGACGGCTGAAGGACTTCTCGGCCTTCCGTTGTACCGCTACGCACGGGTAGCGCCGGGCCATGCCCGGCGGCACCACGTCAGCCTTCGAGAATGAAGGCGGCGGCAACCTTGCGGCCTTCGCCTGCAAGGATGTTGAAGGTGCGCGCGGCGGCCGGATTGTTCATCACTTCCAGGCCGATCCCGCGCGACAGGCAGGCGGCCATCACCACCGCCGGCGGGAACACCTGGCGGTCACCGGTGCCAAGCACGATCAGTGCCGGATTCAGCGCCAGGATCGGCTCCAGGTCGGCCAGCTGCAGTTCGGTGGCCTGCTTCACCGGCCAGCGCTCGACCAGCTGGTCCGGGGTCAGGAAGAAGCTGCTGCCCAGCACCAGCTCGTTGACCCGGGCCGAGCGGCCGTCGGCGGCGCGCAGGCTGTAGGCGTAATCCGGCGGTTCGTGGTTCAGCTGCATGGCAGTCGGGCGATCAGCCGCGCGGCAGCACGATCTGGCGCTGTTCCTTGCTCGGGCGGTACAGCACGGCGACGTGGCCGATGCGCTGCACCAGCGCGCTTTCGGTGGCTTCGACGATCTCGCCGATCATCACGTCACGTGCATCGCGGTCTTCGGCAGCGACTTTCACCTTGACCAGCTCGTGGCGCTCCAGCACTTCGTTCAGCTCAGCGATGAAGGCCGGGGTCACACCCTTGCCGCCGGTCTGCAGCAGGGCCTTCAGGTCGTGGGCTTGGCCGCGCAGGAAACGGGTCTGGGAGGCGGTCAGGGCGATGGACATGCAGGAAAACACGGTTGAATGGGGCGATCAGGGTATCATGAGGACCCCATCTGCCCCTATTTTCAATGGCTACCCGCAGCAAAAGCAGCCAGCGCTGGCTCAAGGAACACTTCTCCGACCCCTTCGTGAAGAAGGCGCAGGCCGAAGGCATGCGCTCGCGCGCCGCCTACAAGCTCGAAGAGCTGCTCGAACGTGACCGGTTGCTGAAGCCGCACATGGTGGTGGTCGACCTCGGCGCGGCGCCGGGTGGCTGGTCTCAGCAGGTGCGGAGACAGATTGGCGACACCGGTCGCGTGCTCGCCTTGGACATCCTGGACATGCCGCCGCTGGCCGGCGTGGAGTTCCTTCATGGTGACTTCAGGGAAGAAGCCGTCCTATCACAGTTTGAAGCCATGCTCGGGGACCAGCCGGTAGACCTTGTGCTGTCGGACATGGCCCCCAATAAGAGTGGTGTGGGCGCGGTTGACCAGCCGCGGATGATGCACCTGGCGGAGCTGGCCCTGGATTTTGCCGACAACCACCTGAAGACCGGTGGGGCGTTCCTGATCAAGCTGTTCCAGGGTGAAGGCTTTGACGACTACGTGCGAGACATGCGCCGCCGGTACGACAAGGTCTCCATCCGCAAGCCGGAGGCCTCGCGCAAGCGCTCTCCCGAGGTGTATGCCTTGGGTCAGGGAAAACGCGCCCACATGAAGTAAGCTCGCAACGTACGCAAGTTCGACCCCAACGCAACGCCAGCACTGAGAGGAACACCGGAGCCAATGAGGATGAACGACTTGACCAAGAACCTCCTGCTATGGGTGGTCGTCGCCGTCGTGCTGATGGTGGTCTTCCAGAGCTTCTCGCCCAAGTCCTCCGGGGCCGGGGCGCAGGGCGCGTCGTATTCGCAGTTCCTGGACCAGGTGGACAGCGGCAACGTGCAGAAGGTCGCTTTCGGCGGCGACATGCGCGGCGGCACCAGCCAGCTGACCTACACCACCCGCGGTGGGCAGTCGTCCACCATCACCGCGCCGTTCGATCGTGACCTGATCAACGTGCTGCGTACCAAGAACGTGGAAATCGTGCAGGAGGAGCCGTCCAGCGGCATTTCCCTCGGTGCGATCCTGATGAATTTCCTGCCGGTCATCCTGATCATCGGCTTCTGGTTGTTCATCATGCGGCAGATGCAGGGCGGTGGCGGCGGTGCCAAGGGCGCGATGTCCTTCGGCAAGTCGCGCGCCAAGCTGCAGGGCGAAGACCAGATCAAGGTCACCTTCGCCGACGTCGCCGGCTGCGACGAGGCCAAGGAAGAAGTGGGCGAGCTGGTCGACTTCCTGCGCGACCCGTCCAAGTTCACCAAGCTGGGCGGCAAGATTCCGCGCGGCGTGCTGATGGTGGGTCCGCCGGGTACCGGCAAGACGCTGCTGGCCAAGGCCATCGCTGGCGAAGCCAAGGTGCCGTTCTTCTCGATCTCCGGTTCGGACTTCGTGGAAATGTTCGTCGGCGTCGGCGCCAGCCGCGTGCGCGACATGTTCGAGCAGGCCAAGAAGCACGCCCCGTGCATCATCTTCATCGACGAAATCGATGCCGTCGGTCGCCACCGTGGTGCCGGCCTGGGCGGCGGTCATGACGAGCGCGAGCAGACCCTGAACCAGCTGCTGGTCGAAATGGACGGTTTCGAGGGTGGCGAAGGCGTGATCGTGATCGCCGCGACCAACCGTCCGGACGTGCTGGACCCGGCGCTGCTGCGTCCGGGCCGTTTCGACCGTCAGGTCGTGGTCGGCCTGCCGGACGTGAAGGGCCGCGAGCACATCCTGAAGGTGCACATGCGCAAGCTGCCGCTGGCCGACGACGTCGAGCCGATGGTGATCGCGCGTGGTACCCCGGGCTTCTCCGGCGCCGACCTGGCCAACCTCTGCAACGAGGCCGCCCTGTTTGCCGCCCGTGGCAACGAGAAGGAAGTCCGCATGGACCACTTCGACCGTGCCCGCGACAAGATCCTGATGGGTGCCGAGCGCCGTTCGATGGCCATGAGCGAGGAGGAGAAGACCCTCACCGCCTACCACGAAGCCGGCCACGCCATCGTTGGCCGCCTGGTGCCCGAGCATGATCCGGTCTACAAGGTCACCATCATCCCGCGCGGCCGTGCGCTGGGTGTGACCATGTACCTGCCCGAAGGCGACAAGTACTCGATGAACCGCGTGGCGATCAAGTCGCAGCTGTGCTCGCTGTACGGCGGCCGCGTGGCCGAGGAGCTGATCTTCGGTGCCGACAAGGTCACCACCGGCGCGTCCAACGACATCGAACGTGCCACCAAGATGGCCCGCAACATGGTCACCAAGTGGGGCCTGTCCGACCAGCTCGGCCCGATCGCCTATGGTGAAGAGGACGACGAGGTGTTCCTGGGCCGTTCGGTCACCCAGCACAAGAGCGTGTCCAACGACACCGCGCGTCGCATCGATGAGGAAGTGCGCAACATCCTCGACGAGGCTTACGCACGCACCACCGAGCTGATGACGGCCAACCTGGACAAGCTGCACGCCATGTCCCAGCTGCTGCTGCAGTACGAGACCATCGACGCGCCGCAGATCGACGCCATCATGGAAGGCCGCGATCCGCCGCCGCCGGCGGGTTGGAACAAGTCGAACAAGGATGGTGGCAACGACAAGGGCGGCGACGCCCGTCCGCTGCCGCCGATCGCGGGCCCGGCCGAATCGCACTGACGGCCCGCTGCACGTGACACCAGACGAGGCCGGGGCAACCCGGCTTCGTCGTTTCCGGGCCCCCGGCCCATCTGCTGAACTGAACTGACGCTGGAGTCTGCATGTCCGCCCCGAAGCCCGAACCGATTTCCCACACCGTCGAAATGGTCATCGCCACCGTGGTAGGCGTGGGTGTGGGCCTGGGGGCCGACAACCTGCTGCTGGGCTGCGTGGTGGGTATCGGTGTGGGCATCGTGCTGAGCATCGCCAAGACCCTGTACGTGGACCGCAAGCGCCGCCGCCGTTGAGGGCGCGGCAGGGCTGCGCCCTGCACCTGCTACGAGCCAGAGCAACAGCAACGGCAACAGCAACAGCAACAGCAACAGCAACAGCGGTATTCCGTGGTTTGGCGGGGCGGTGTCGGATGGCGGGGACGCCGTAAACCCATCCATGGGGGCTTGGCAGCCGCATCCATGCGGCTGACACCCCGTCATCCGACACCGCCCCACCTCTGACAGAGTCCTGCTGCTGTTGGTAGGTATCGACCTTGGTCGACACGGTAGATCCACGCCATGCGTGGATGAGTCTCCATCGAATTCGAGTATTTCGAGAATTGAACGAAGAGCATCCACGCATGGCGTGGATCTACCGGGCCCCATCCAACCGTCACCGGGAATCTGCCGAAGGCGGGGCGGTGTGGGGCTGCAGGACCGTTGGCGCCATGGATGGCGCCATCGAGCCCCCAAGGACGGGTTTACGGCGTGTCCTGCAGCCCCACACCGTCCCGCCAGACCATCAGCAATCCAGCGCTGCTTTGGCTTTGGCTTTGGCCGTTGCCTCTGCGGGTGCAGGGCGCCGCCCTGCCGAACTAAACTACCCGCCGTTGTCCCTGCAGGATTGCCCATGTTCGATACCTCGCCCCAGCTCGATTGCGCCGGCCGCATCCTGCGCCTGGACCGTGCCCGGGTCATGGGCATCGTCAACGTCACCCCGGATTCGTTCTCCGACGGCGGCGCGCACGACACTACCGAAGCCGCGGTCGCGCACGGACTGAAATTGGTGGAGGAGGGCGCCGACCTGCTCGACATCGGCGGCGAATCGACCCGCCCGGGCGCCGCGCCGGTATCGGTCGAGGATGAGTTGCGCCGGGTGATTCCGGTGATCGAGCAGTTGGCCGCGCGCAGCGCCGTGCCGATCAGCATCGACACCTTCAAGCCGGAGGTGATGCGCGCGGCGGTGGCCGCCGGCGCCGGCATGATCAACGACATCTACGGCCTGCGCCAGGACGGCGCATTGGAAGCCGCTGCCGACGCCGGCGTGCCGGTGGTGCTGATGCACATGCAGGGTGAGCCGGGCCATATGCAGGCCGATCCGCACTACGACGACGTGGTCGCCGAGGTGCACGGTTTCCTGGTGCAGCGGCTGTTCGCTGCGGAAATGGCCGGTATCGCCAAGAAGAACCTGCTGATCGATCTCGGTTTCGGTTTCGGCAAGACCACCGTGCACAACATGACCCTGCTGGCACGCTCCGAGCGCTTCCTGGAACTGGGCGTGCCGATGCTGGCCGGCCTGTCGCGCAAGCGCAGCCTTGGCGAACTGACCGGCCGCGACACGCCCTCCGAGCGCGTGGCTGCCTCGGTGGCCGCGCATCTGATCGCGGTCCAGCGCGGCGCGCGAATCGTGCGCGTGCATGACGTGGCCGCCACTGTCGATGCGCTGAAGATCTGGCAGGCGGTCGAGGCCGTGCCAACGCCGCGCGCCGACGCCACGCCGACGGTCCGCTGGCCGGACGAAGACTGATGGGCATTGACCGGCGGCCACTGGCGATCGCCGTGATGGGGCCGACCGCCAGTGGCAAGACCGCCACCGCGATCGCCCTGGCGAAGCAGCTGGATGGCGAGATCGTCAGCGTCGATTCGGCGCTGGTCTACCGGCATCTGGATATCGGCTCGGCCAAGCCGGATGCGGCCGAGCGGGCGCAGGCGCCGCACCATCTGCTGGACCTGCGCGATCCGTGGCAGACCTATTCGGCGGCCGAGTTCGCCGTCGATGCCGGCCGCGTCGTGGCCGACATCGTGGCACGCGGCAAAACGCCGATCCTGGCAGGTGGCACGGGGCTGTACTTCCGGGCCCTGCTGCAGGGCCTGTCGCCGATGCCGGAGGCCGACCCGGTGATGCGCGAAGCGCTCAGTGCCGAAGCCGCCGAGCGTGGCTGGGCAGCGCTGCATGCGGAGCTGGCCGAGGTCGATCCGGCCGCGGCCGCGCGGATCCATGCCACCGACCCGCAGCGCATCCAACGGGCGCTGGAGGTCTATCGCCTCAGCGGCACCCCGATCTCTGAATGGCAGCGCCGGCCAGGCGTGGCGCCGTTGCCGGTGCGCACCCTGAAGCTGATCCTGGCCCCGCGTGACCGTGCGGTACTGCACCAGCGCATCGAGGCCCGCTTCGATCTCATGCTGGCGCAGGGCTTCCTCGACGAGGTGAGGGCGTTGCGTGCGATGCCGGAAATGGCCGCCGTGACGGCGCCGCTGGACCTACCGGCGGTGCGCGCGGTCGGCTATCGCCAGGCCTGGGAATACCTGGACGGCCAGGGCGATGCCGCCCGTTTCCGTGACAAGGCGATCTTCGCCACCCGCCAGCTGGCCAAGCGCCAGCTGACCTGGCTGCGCGGCGAGCTTGATGCGCGCTGGTTCGACCCCCATGTAGATGGAGAGCGTCTGGCCGGCGCGGTGTCGACCTTCGTCGCACGCTGAACCCCCGCCGGCCGTGTAACATCATCGGTCGGCGGGCGGCTCGGGGGCCGCGGCAGCCGTCGGCAACCCAATAAGAACAATAATCAGGAGTGTGCAATGTCCAAGGGGCAATCGCTGCAGGATCCTTTCTTGAACGCACTGCGGCGCGAACGCGTGCCGGTTTCGGTGTACCTGGTCAACGGCATCAAGCTGCAGGGCACGATCGAGTCGTTCGACCAGTTCGTGGTCCTGCTGCGCAACACGGTCAGTCAGATGGTCTACAAGCACGCCATTTCCACGGTCGTTCCGGCACGCAACGTGAAGGTTGGTCCGGGCGGTGGGTATGTGCAGTCCGGTGAAGGTGGTCAGGCGGGTGATGAAGCAGACGAGTAAGACCGGAGCGGTGAATGTTTGACCGCTCAAAAAAGGGCGAACACGCCCTGTTGATCCAGCCGCATTTCGGCAAGCTGGAAGACGATGTGCTGGAAGAATTCGGTGATCTGGCCCGCTCGGCTGGGGCCAGCATCGCCGCGACGATCACTGCCCGCCTGGACCGTCCGAACCCGTCGACCCTGATCGGCAGCGGCAAGCTGGACGAGATCAAGGCTGCGGCCGATGCCAGTGGTGCCGACCTGATCCTGGTCAACCATGCGTTGAGCCCGGGCCAGGAGCGCAACCTGGAACGGTTCCTGGAGCGCCGGGTGATCGACCGTACCGGCCTGATCCTGGACATCTTCGCCCAGCGTGCGCACAGCCACGAAGGCAAGCTGCAGGTCGAGCTGGCGCAGCTGCGCCACCTGGCCACGCGGCTGGTGCGCGGCTGGACCCACCTGGAACGCCAGCGCGGTGGTTCGATCGGCCTGCGCGGCCCGGGTGAAACCCAGCTGGAAACCGACCGCCGCCTGCTGCAGAAACGGGTCGAGCAGCTGCAGAAGCGCCTGGAAAAGGTCGAAGTGCAGCGCACCCAGATGCGCCGTGCGCGTGTGCGCAGCGAGTTGCCGCGCGTGGCCCTGGTGGGCTACACCAACGCCGGCAAGTCGACCCTGTTCAACGCCATGACCGGCGCTGAGGCCTATGCCGCCGACCAGCTGTTCGCGACGCTGGACCCAACCGTGCGCCGCATTGCGGTGCCGGGGGGCAACGTGGTGCTGGCCGACACCGTCGGTTTCGTCCGCGACCTGCCACATGATCTGGTGGCCGCGTTCCGTTCGACCCTGTCCGAGGCGCGCGAGGCCGACTTCCTGCTGCACGTGGTCGACGCTGCCGATCCGCATCGCGAGGAACGCATCGCGCAGGTCGACGAGGTACTGACCGCAGTCGGTGCAGGCGACCTGCCGCAGCTGCTGGTGTTCAACAAGATCGACCGCATCGACGGTGCTGACGTCCGCCACGATGGCCAGGACGGTATCCCGGATGAGTCGCGCCGCGAGCGGGTGTGGATTTCCGCACGCGACGGGCAGGGCCTGGAGCTGCTGCAGGCGGTGCTCGGCAAGCGCCTGGGCCTGCAACACGTCACCGGTGAACTGCGCCTGCCACCCGATGCCGGTCGCCTGCGCGCGCGCCTGCACCAGCTGGAAGTGATCCGCAGCGAACAGGCCGATGAAGACGGTTGGCTGCTGCAGGTCGACCTGCCGATCGCCGAAGCCGAGAAGTTGGCCGCCAGTGCCGACGGCGCGCCGATCCGGGCGCTGCTGCCGGAGAAGCTGCCGGAGTGGTGAGCTAGCGGCCGATGCCTGGTAGTGCCGGCCGCTGGCCGGCAACGCAACCGCGCCGGGGGGGCGCGACATCAGGCTGTCATCTGCGGTACAACGTGCAGGTTCTTCACCCCACCGTCATGCCGATGTCCATTCCCACCGACGCTGAACTCAATGCCCAGTCCGCCGCGCTCGGGCAGCGCCTGCAGCAGGCCTCCCTGCAGCTGGTGACCGCTGAAAGCTGCAGTGGTGGCTGGATCGCCAAGTGCATGACCGACATTGCCGGTTCCTCGGCGTTCTTCGACTGCGGCATGGTGGTCTACAGCTACGAAGCCAAGCAGCGCCTGCTCGGCGTGCGCGCGCAGACCCTGGAGCAGTTCGGTGCGGTCAGCCGCGAAACCGTGCTGGAAATGGTCTCCGGCGCGCTGGTCAATTCCGGTGCCGGCATCGCGGTGGCGGTGACCGGCATTGCCGGCCCCGGCGGTGGCAGCCCGGACAAGCCGGTCGGCAGTGTCTGGATCGGCTGGAAGCGCCGTGGAGGCTATGCCCGTGCCGAGCTGTTCCAGTTCGATGGCGACCGCGAAGCCATCCGCCGGCAAACCGTAGCGGCGGCATTGCGCGGTATCGACGTCCAGCTGTGACATGCTGCTCCGGTAATCGTCCGGAGCACGCATGATGTGGGAAACGCTGGGCACGGTCCGTGACCTGGGCCGACTGCAGGAAATCGCGGTTGTCCTGATCCGCTATGGCTTTGGCGACGTGGTGCGGCGCATCGGCCTGGCCAGCACGCTGGAGCGGGCAGGCCGCCTGCTGCACTGGAACGAAGAGCGGCAGGAACTGCTGCGGATGACCGCGCCGGTGCGTGTGCGCAGCGCTATGCAGGATCTCGGTCCCACTTTCGTCAAGCTCGGGCAGGTGCTGGCGACGCGCGTTGACCTGCTGCCGCCGGAATGGATCGCTGAACTGTCCGAACTGCAGAACGCGGTGCCGGCGCTGCCGTACGCGGATATCCGCGAGCAGCTCGAAGCCGACCTTGGCGCCTCGCCGACGGAAGTGTTCGCCTTCCTTGATGAAACCCCGATGGCCGCCGCCTCGCTGGCGCAGGCCCATCGCGCGCGCCTGCATGACGGCCGTGAGGTGGTGCTGAAGGTGCGGCGCCCGGGCATCCGGGATGTGGTCGAGGCCGACCTGCGGCTGCTGGCCCGCCTGGCCGAGATCGTCGAGGCGCGCCTGCCGGACCTGCGTCGCTATCGTCCGGCCGAGGTCGTGCAACAGTTCACCGTGTCACTGCGCCGCGAACTGGATTTCGCCGCCGAGTGCCGCAACGCCGAGCGCATCGCGCGCAACTTCAACGGCCGTGACGACATCCTGATACCCAGCGTGCACTGGCAGTGGACCTGCGAGAGCCTGAACGTGCAGGATTTCGTCGACGGCATTCCCGGCCGAGACCTCGCCGGTGTCGATGCGGCCGGGCTGGACCGCCGCGAACTGGCCCGGCGCGGCGCGGACATCGTGTTGAAGATGGTGCTCGAAGACGGCAGCTTCCATGCCGACCCGCACCCCGGCAACATCATCTACCTGCGTGACGGCCGCATCGGCGTGATCGATTTCGGCATGGTCGGCGCCTTGTCGGAAGTGCGGCGATTCCAGGTGGCGCAGCTGCTGCACGGGCTGGTCGAGCAGGACCCGCAGGGCGTGGCCGACGTGCTGCTGGACTGGGCCGGCGGTGTTGAGGTGGACGAGAACCGGCTGCAGCACGACATCAGCCAGTTCGTAGATCAATACCGTGGTGTGCCGCTGAAGGACCTGCGCATCGGCCTGATGCTGGGCGACATCACCCAGCTGCTGCGCAGCTACAGCCTGACTCTGCCGGCCGACCTGGCGCTGATGATCAAGGCGTTCCTGACCCTGGAAGGCATGGGCCGGCAGCTGGATCCGGATTTCGACATGGCCAGTGCCGCGCGCCCTTTCCTGGAGCGGGTGGTGCTGCAGCGCTATGCGCCCAGGGCGCTGCTCAAGCGTGGCCGACGCAGCCTGCTGGGCCTGGTCGACTTCGCCGGGGAATTGCCGCGCGACCTGCGCAAGCTGGTGCAGGCGGCGCGCCGGGGACGCCTGCAGTTGAAGGTGGAAACCACCGCGCTGCAGGGCTTCGGCGAACAGGTGAACCGCGCAGCGAACCGGTTGGTGATGGGCATCGTCACTGCTGCGCTGATCATCGGTTCCTCGATCGTGATGCACAGCGTCGGCGGCGTCTCCAGCCGCTGGCTGCTGGCGCTGGGCGTCTGCGGCTTCATCGGCGCCGGCTTCTGCGGCGTGTGGATCCTGTTTTCGATATGGAGAAGCGGCAAGCACACCTAGTGTGCTTGCCGCAGCGGTTCCCAACGGGAACCGCGGAATCGCGCAGCGATTCCTGTAGAGCCGACTGTCAGTCGGCTGCATCTGCTTTTGCCCTTGCCTTTGCCGTTGCCTTCTTCGACCGGCTGGCTGGCTGGCCGGGGGCGCGCCTGCCGAGCATGCCTCGGCCCAACAGGTCCGCATCACCCCGTGTCGCCCCCGGCACTTGCAGTCCCGGATATTAGTAGTAATACTACTAACCATGGACCTGACCGACACCCAGCAGGCGATCCTGCAGTTGATCGCCGAGCGTATCGAGAGCGAAGGCGCACCGCCGTCGCAGACGGAAATCGCACGTGCGTTCGGCTTCAAGGGCGTACGCGCGGCCCAGTACCACCTGGAAGCCCTGGAGCAGGCCGGTGCGATCCGTCGCATTCCGGGCCAGGCCCGGGGCATCCGCCTGGTACAGGCGCCACCGGTCGAGAAGCTGGCTGAGCCGGGCCTGCCCGACAGCGTACTGCGCCTGCCGGTGCTGGGCCGGGTTGCGGCCGGCCTGCCGATCGGCGCCGATATCGGCTCGGACGACTTTGTGGTGCTGGATCGGGTGTTCTTCTCGCCGGCACCGGACTACCTGCTGAAGGTGCAGGGCGATTCGATGATCGACGAGGGCATCTTCGATGGCGACCTGATCGGCGTGCACCGCACCCGCGACGCCCATTCCGGGCAGATCGTGGTGGCCCGCATCGATGACGAGATCACCGTCAAGCTGCTGAAGATCGCCAAGGACCGCATCCGCCTGCTGCCGCGCAACCCCGACTACAAGCCGATCGAGGTGCTGCCGGACCAGGACTTCGCGATCGAAGGTCTCTATTGCGGCCTGCTGCGGCCCAACCGTTGACCCGTTCCATAGCGCATTACCCCGCGGTCTTTTGTGGCGATTCTCTGGTTCCACTGAGGTTGGTACGGATGTCCGATAATTCTTTTCAGAGCGCCGGGCAGAATCTCAGCCTGTGCGATACGTCCGACTTAAAGTGAGCCCATGGCAAAGAAGACCCCCAAAGACAGCACCCCCAACGACACGACCTCTGCAAGGACCAATCCGATGGACGAGAACAAGAAGCGCGCCCTCGCTGCAGCTCTGGGCCAGATCGAAAAACAGTTCGGCAAGGGCTCGGTGATGCGCATGGGCGACCGCGTGGTCGAACCCGTCGAAGCCATCCCGACCGGTTCGCTGATGCTCGACATCGCGCTGGGCATTGGTGGTCTGCCGAAGGGCCGTGTCGTCGAGATCTACGGGCCGGAATCCTCGGGCAAGACCACCTTGACCCTGCAGGCCATCGCCGAATGCCAGAAGATGGGCGGCACCGCGGCCTTCATCGACGCCGAGCACGCGCTGGACCCGATCTACGCCGCCAAGCTGGGCGTGAACGTGGACGACCTGCTGCTGTCGCAGCCGGATACCGGTGAGCAGGCGCTGGAGATCGCCGACATGCTGGTCCGTTCGGGCTCGGTCGACATCCTGGTGATCGACTCGGTCGCCGCGCTGACCCCGAAGGCCGAAATCGAAGGCGAGATGGGCGATCAGCTGCCAGGCCTGCAGGCCCGCCTGATGAGCCAGGCGCTGCGCAAGCTGACCGGCAACATCAAGCGCTCCAACACCCTGGTGATCTTCATCAACCAGCTGCGCATGAAGATCGGCGTGATGATGCCGGGCCAGAGCCCGGAAACCACCACGGGTGGCAACGCGCTGAAGTTCTACGCCTCGGTCCGCCTGGACATCCGCCGTATCGGCGCGATCAAGAAGGGTGACGAGATCATCGGTAACCAGACCAAGATCAAGGTCGTCAAGAACAAGCTAGCACCTCCGTTCAAGCAGGTCATCACCGAGATCCTGTATGGCGAAGGCATCAGCCGTGAAGGCGAGCTGATCGACATGGGTGTGGATGCCAAGCTGGTCGAGAAGGCTGGTGCCTGGTACAGCTACGGTGAAGAACGCATTGGCCAGGGCAAGGACAACGCCCGCGGCTACCTGCGCGACAACCCGACTGTCGCCGCCAAGCTCGAGGCCGAGCTGCGCGAGAAATTCCAACCGGCCGAAGCGGCCCGCGAGGAAGGCGACGACGAAGGCGAAGACGAATAAGGCTTGCTGTGGGGCAGGGCGGCGCCGTCAGTGACGTCGCCCTGTCCCGCAGGTTCGAATCGCCCAGGGATGGGCTGGGCGCCACGGATGGCGCCACCCTTGGAGTACCCATGTCCGACGCCGAAGACATTCCGACCGGCCGCAAGCGCCGGCCGCGTGAGCAGACCCCCGTGCAACGGGCGCTGGGCCTGCTGGTCCGCCGCGAGCACTCGCGCAAGGAACTCACCCGCAAGCTGACCGCCCGTGGCATCGAAGACGAAGCCGCGCAGGCTGCTGTCGCCAAGTTGACCGAGGCCGGCTGGCAGGACGACACCCGTTTTGCCGAGAACCTGGTGCGGATGCGCGCCAACACCGGTTACGGCCCGATCCATGTCCGTGCTGAACTCGGTACCCACGGCCTGGACAGCGCCGCGATTGCGGCGGCGATGGACAGCTACGAAGGCGACTGGCAGGAAAACGCCCGTGATCTGGTCCGCCGACGCTTTGGCGAGGCCGGCCCGCAGGACCTGACACAGCGGCGCAAGGCTGCCGATCTGCTGGCCCGACGGGGCTTCGACGGCGACAGCATCCGCCGCGCGACCCGCTACGACCCGGATGACTGAGACTGGCGGCGCCGGGCCTGATACCCTTTAGGTTTTCGGCGGTCCCTCGCGACCCTGGCCAACGCGGCCGGTGGTCCGGGTCCGCCGGCCCGCAGACTGCCAGCCCCCAATGAACGCATCCGCCAAATTCACGACTTCCCAGATCCGCAGCGACTTCCTTGAATTCTTCAAGGGCAAAGGCCACACCATCGTGCCGTCGGCGCCGCTGGTGCCGGGCAATGATCCGACCCTGCTGTTCACCAACTCCGGCATGGTGCAGTTCAAGGACGTGTTCCTTGGCGCGGAGAAGCGCAGCTACGTGCGTGCAGCCGACGTCCAGCGCTGCCTGCGCGCGGGCGGCAAGCACAACGACCTCGACCAGGTCGGCTACACCGCGCGGCATCACACCTTCTTCGAAATGCTCGGCAACTGGTCTTTTGGCGACTACTTCAAGAAGGACGCGATCGCCTGGGCCTGGGAGCTGCTGACCCAGGTCTGGAAGCTGCCGGCCGATCGCCTGCTGGTCACCGTCTACCAGACCGACGACGAAGCCTACGAACTGTGGCGCGACATGGTCGGCGTTCCGGAAGAACGCATCGTACGCATCGGCGACAACAAGGGTGCGCCGTTTGCTTCGGACAACTTCTGGCAGATGGCCGACACCGGCCCCTGTGGCCCGTGCACCGAGATCTTCTACGACCACGGCGACCATATCGCCGGCGGCCCCCCGGGTTCCCCGGATGAAGACGGTGACCGCTTCATCGAAATCTGGAACCTGGTGTTCATGCAGTTCGACCGCCAGCCCGACGGCACCCTGGTGCCGCTGCCGGCGCCGTGCGTGGACACGGGCATGGGCCTGGAGCGCCTGGCGGCGATCCTGCAGCACGTGCACACCAACTATGAGATCGACCTGTTCCAGGCCCTGATCCGCAAGGCCTCCGAGCTGACCGGCACCGCCGACCTGGAGAACAAGTCGCTGCGCGTGATTGCCGACCACATCCGTGCCTGTTCGTTCCTGATCGTCGATGGCGTGCTGCCGTCCAACGAAGGCCGCGGTTACGTGCTGCGCCGTATCATCCGCCGCGCACTGCGCCACGGCTGGATGCTGGGCGTGCGCCAGCCGTTCTTCAGCAAGCTGGTGCCGACCCTGGTCGAGCAGATGGGCGAAGCCTATCCGGAACTGCCGGCTGCGGTGGACACCGTCACCCGTGCGCTGCAGGCCGAGGAAGAGCGTTTCGCTGAAACCCTCGATGCCGGCATGAAGATCTTCGAGGACGTCGCGGGCAAGGCCAGCAATGGCGTGATCCCGGGCGTTGACGCCTTCCGCCTGTACGACACCTATGGTTTCCCGCTCGACCTGACCCAGGACATCGCCCGCGAGCGCGACCTGACGGTCGACATCGCCGGCTTTGATGCTGCGATGGAGCAGCAGCGCGAAACCGCACGTGCGGCCGGCAAGTTCGGCGGCGGCGTGACCCTGCCGGCCGAGCTGGTGGCGACCTTGAGCCCGACCCGGTTCCTTGGCTACGACCGCCTGCAGGCCGATGGCCTGACCGTGCTGGCCCTGCTGAAGGACGGTCGACCGGTGCAGTCGGCCGATGCCGGTGACGCAGTCATCGTGATCACCGACCAGACCCCGTTCTACGCCGAGTCCGGCGGCCAGGTCGGCGACACCGGCGTGCTGACCGGCAACGGCGTGCGCCTGGCGGTGGACGATACCCAGAAGTTCGCCGGCCAGTTCCATGGCCACGTCGGCACCCTGTCCGACGGCGGCCTGAAGGTCGGCGACGTGCTGTCCGGCCAGGTCGATGGCGAGCGCCGCGGCGCCACCATCCTCAACCACTCGGCCACCCATCTGCTGCACGCCGCCCTGCGCGAAGTGCTGGGCACCCACGTGCAGCAGAAGGGCTCGCTGGTCGCTCCGGACCGCCTGCGTTTCGACTTCTCGCACTTCCAGCCGATCAGCGCGGAAGAGCTTGCCGTGATCGAGCGCAAGGTCAACCAGCAGGTGCGCGCCAACAACGCCGCCGAAGTGCACAACATGGGCATGCAGGAAGCGCTGGACTTCGGTGCGATGGCGCTGTTCGGCGAGAAGTACGGCGAGCACGTGCGCGTGCTGAAGATGGGTGACTACTCCACCGAGCTGTGCGGCGGTACCCACGTCAACCGCACCGGCGACATCGGCCTGTTCAAGATCACCTCCGAGGGCGGTGTCTCCGCCGGCGTGCGCCGCATCGAGGCGGTTACCGGCCAGGGCGCCCTGGATTACGTGGACGCCGAAGAGGCCCGCCTGGCCGAGGCCGCTGAACTGCTCGGCGGTAGCGCTACCGACGTGGTCGAGAAGATCCGTGCCCTTGGCCAGCGCCAGAAGCAGCTGGAGCGCGAACTGGAAGCCGTGAAGGCCAAGGTCGCCGCAGGTGCCACGGCCGACCTGTCCGGCCAGGCCGTCGAGGTTGCCGGCGTGAAGGTGCTGGCCGCCCGTCTGGAGGGCTTCGACGCCAAGGCGCTGCGTGACGCCATGGACCGCCTCAAGCAGCAGCTGGGCGACGCGGTGATCGTGCTGGCCGGTGCCCAGGACGGCAAGGCTGCCCTGGTTGCGGGTGTGAACGGCAGTGCAATGGGCAAGGTCAAGGCCGGGGAACTGTTGTCCCATATCGCCAGTCAGATCGGGGGCAAGGGCGGCGGACGCCCGGACCTCGCCCAGGGTGGTGGCGAGGACGGGCCCGCCCTTGCCACTGCGCTGGCTGCAGTCGTCGAATGGGTCAGCCCCCGCCTGTGATGAACCTGGCCGTCCCCCTCCTTGTAGGAGCGGGACGGCTGACGGTACCATTGCGAATCTTTTCCCTTTGTCGTGGTAGCGCTTCTTGACGGAGCGTCAAGCCGGTGGGGGATACCCTTCCACACGGTTCCATGGAGACTTACAAAAATGTTGATCCTGACTCGCCGCGTCGGCGAAACCCTGATGATCGGTGACTCGGTGAGCGTCACCGTGCTTGGCGTCAAGGGTAACCAGGTGCGTATCGGCATCACCGCGCCGAAGGACGTCGCTGTGCATCGCGAAGAGATCTATCAGCGCATCCAGCGCGGTGACGAAGCCGGTGGCACCGGTAGCGAAAATTCTGCCGAATAACGCTTTACCTTCGCACTCGATTAACGTTATGATTCACGCCCCGCTGAGGTGCAACGCACCAGACGCGGAGAAAACCCCGGAGTGATGCCCGAGTGGCCGAAGGGGCTCCCCTGCTAAGGGAGTATAGGGTCAAAAGCTCTATCGAGGGTTCGAATCCCTCTCACTCCGCCAGATACAAAGAAGCGCCTGCAGATCCTCGATCTGCAGGCGTTTTTCTTTATGGCGGCACTCATTGCCGGTGCACCATCCACTGATCATCGATCAATGGATGGCGCTTCGGATGCCCCCGGCTCAGAGCCTTACCGTCACCCCCACCTGGAACCCACGCCCCGGCAACGGCGCGATGTATTTCAGCGGCGAGTTGTGCGGGCGTGCTTCCTCGTTGAGCAGGTTGCTGCCATTGACGAACACCTCCATGCCGGCGATGTAGCTGTTGCGTACCGGCAGCTCACGACTGACCTGCAGGTCGACCAGGTTGAAGGCATCCAGCGGTACTTCCTCGCTGACGTTGCGGCCGAGGTACTTCTGCGTGTCGTAATAGGTGCTGGACAGCTGTGCCTTCCAGCCTTCGCGCTGCCACTGCAGGTTGGCACCGTAGCGGTTGGTCGGCATGTTCGGCAGGTACTCGCCGTCGTTGTGGGCGCGCAGCGAATCGGGGCGATCGGCCTTGTTCTTCACCAGGTCGGCGAAGGCGGAGAGGTTCAACGTGCCATAGCGGCCAAGGTCCAGAGCCTGTGATGCGTCGATCTCGAAGCCCTTCACCGTGGTGTCGGTCTGCTTCCAGTATTTCAGCGGCAGGCGGTTGGCGGTCTGCACGCCCGAGTAACCCAGGTACAGATAGTTCTCATATTTCATCCGGTACGCGGTGGCCGACAGTTCGAAACCACCAAGGTGGAACAGGCCGGTCAGTTCCAGGTTCTTCGCGCGTTCCGGCTCGAGGTTCTGGTTGCCTTCTTCCTGGGTCATCACCGAATAGTGGGCATTGCTCGCATACAACTCGTTGATCTCCGGTGCGCGCTGCGAGGACGAGTAGCGCACCTTGGCGGCGAACAACGGACCGAGCTCGACATACGAACCCAGGCTGTAGCTGTTGAGCCGGTAGGAACGATCCTGCAGTTTCGTGTTGGCAGCATTGCGCGCGGTCTTGAAGCGGCTCGGCTGCAGTTGGTGATCGACACGCTCGTGGCGCACGCCGGCATCGAAGGTGGCCCAGCCGACGTCCAGCGTTTCCTTCAGGAACACCGCGTTGCTGCGGGAATCCACATCAGGCAGGTAGCGCAGCGATCCACTTCCTGTCACGTCACGCGACTGGTGGCTGAAACCGAGCAGGCCGCTGAGCGGTCCGATCCGCTGGTGGCTGAGCAGCAGTTCGGCCTGGGTGCTCTCGAAATCGTAGTCGTTGGCCTTGGAAGCACCCAGCCGTTCGCCGGAGGTGTTGTCGAGCCTGGAGACACGCAGTTCGGCACGCTCGAACCCCGGCAGCGGATCGCGTAGCAGTGTTTCCAGCGCGTAGCGCTGCTGCTTGATCACCACGCCCACCGGCAGCCCATCCGTGTAGTTGGAACCAAACGACAGGTTCTGCATCGAGAAACCAGGCACGCCGTATTCGCTGTCCTTGGCATCGATGCTGATGCCCACATAGCCGCGATCGCAGAACAGAGTGGAACCGAACGCCACCTGCGAGTTGCGCGCGTAGCTGTTGCCTAGCGTGTGGTGATAGTCGGGGGTCACATCGTTGTTGATCTGTTTCTGCACGTATGAGGGCGTGCCAGCGACATAGGCAGGATTGACCGGGTTGATGTAGGTGCGGCGCTGCCAGACCGAAGTCGGGTTGTTGGTGTAGAACGAGAAATCACCGTCGGCCCAGTCCGGGTTCTCGGTCATGAACTGGTCGATGTAAGGCTGCGAGGCCTTGTTGTAGATCTGCTGCACGCGCGCTTCCTTCTGGCAGCTGTCGGCCAGCGCAGAGTTCACGCCACCGGTCGGCGGGAACAGGCGCGTATTGCAGACACTGGCCTTGCTGTTGCCGGGGATGTCGTAGTGCGAGATGCGCTGACGCGAGACCTGCAGGTTGGTCGAGAAGTTGCGCTGGTTGTTGAAGTTCATGCGGAAGCCCTGCGCGTCGGCGGCATTGAAGCCCTTGCGCAGGACCAGTTCCATCGCCTGGTCCTTGTCTTCCATGCTGCGCGAGATCAGGCCGGAATCGATCTCCACGCTGCCGCCGATCGCGTTGCCACCGTAGCGCACGGTATCGGACGACTTGTTGACGGTGACGCTGCGCACGAACAGCGGGTCGAACGGAATGTTGATGTCGCCGCTGATCGCGTTCATGCCCAGAATCGACTGGCCGTCCTGCAGGATCTGCACGCGGTTGCCACTGAGGCTGCGGATGACTGGGGCGCCCGCGTTCGGCCCGAAGGCGCTGCTCTGCACACCGGAGACGTGTTCGAGCAGGCCGCCGAGGGTGCGGTTCTGCGCCTGCGGATTGTCGACGGTGACCCGGCTGTCGATGCGCGAGGGTTGGGAGGCCTGGACCTGGATGGTGGGGAGGGTGGGTTCGTCCGCAGCCTGGGCGGTGTGGACGGCGAACAGAATGGCTGCAGCAAGGAGATGGCGGCGCATGACACGATCCGTGAAGTTGATGTGAAATGTTATAACGTAACTATTTGTATCGACAAGGGCGAATTGGGCCTTGCCATCAGGACTGGATATGAGAACGGTTCTCATATGAGAATGGCAGGTGATTCTTCACGGGCGCACCATGTACAGCCTCACCCTGGCCGACCTCGACCGCCTGGGCCGCAGCAGCGGCTTCCGCTATCGGCTGCCTGCGCGGGCGGCTTCCGATCTGTCGGGCGAGGAATGTGTGGTGCAGGGCAGGGTCGAGCAGCGTCGCCTGCGTCCGGGCGTCCATCTGGCGCTGTCGGACGTGATCGCACGCCAGCCGTTCGAGGCCACGTCCGAGTCGCCGCCTGCCTTCTCGGCAATCGTGATGCTGGAGGGCCGCGCAGGTGCGCGCCTGGCGGGGCAGGCGGTGATCGGCATGGGTCCAGGCGCTGGCACGATGGTGCTGGCCGACGCCACGCCGATGACCGCTATACACCCAGCGGGCCAACGGATGCGCAGCCTGAATGTCTCGCTGGACGCACCGGCCGAGCTGGACGATCCGATCATCACCGAACTGCTATCCGCCGTGCATCGCAGCGGTGGCCAGCAGCTGCGCAGCTGGCAGGTGCCCGGGCATCTCGAGCACGCCGCCGACCAGGTGTTGTCGGGCACCTGGCAGGGCGCAATGCATGCACTTTTGTGCGAAGGCATTGGCCTGCAGATGCTGGCCATGGCGCTCGGCGCGCCGGCACCGGGGGCATCGCCCGACCTGCGCGTTTCAGCACGTGATCGCCGCATGCTGCAGCGGGTGATCGACTGCCTGCAGGCGGCACCGGCCGCTGACCACAGCCTGGAGGATCTGGCGCGCCTGGCCTGCATGAGCCCGAGCAGCCTGCGGCTGAAGTTCCAGCAGTTGCACCGGTGTTCGGTGTTCGCCTGGCTGCGCGAGCGGCGCCTGCAGTTGGCCTGCGAGCAGCTGCGGCAGGGCTGCAGCGTGCAGCAGGCCGCGCATTTCGTCGGCTACCGGCACGCCACCAATTTCGCGACCGCATTCCGCGCGCGCTACGGCATCGCACCCAGCGAGCTTCGCTGAGCCCGGGCCACCGTCGGCAGTGCGCATACGCCTGCTGCGTCCGCGCATACGTGCGCTCACGCTCAAATGACAATAATTCTCATCCAGCCTTTTCTTCCCGCTGGATCTCCCATGCCTGCCTGTTTCCGCCCGTGTGCCCTGGCTACCGCCGTCGGCACGACCCTGGCGCTGTTCAACGCTGCCCACGCCGCCGAACGCGCCCCTGCCGCGACGACCTCCCAGTTCCCGACCGTGCAGGTCACTGCCGACCTTGATGGCAGCACCGAAACGTCGCGTTCGTACACCACCGACTCGATGGGCACGGCGACCGGACTGTCGCTGACCTCGCGGCAGACCCCGCAATCAGTCAGCGTGGTCACCCGCCAGCAGATCGAGGACCGTGGCCTGCTCAGCACCGCCGATGCCTTGGCGACCGCACCCGGCATCTCGGTCACGCGCAGCGACGCCAACCGCTACTCGTTCTCCGCACGCGGCTTCGACATCGACAACTACCAGTTCGATGGCGTGGTGATGCCGGTATTGTCGCCATGGAACTTCGGCGAAAACAACCTGGACATGGTGGTGTACGACCGCATCGAGATCGTGCGCGGCGCCAATGGTCTGATGACCGGTGCCGGCAACCCCTCGGCGGCGGTGAACTATGTGCGAAAGCGTCCGCTGCGTGATTTCGCTGCCAGTGGCGGCATCAGCCTGGGCAGCTGGGACGCGCGGCGCGCCTGGGTGGACGTGTCCAGCCCACTCAGCCGGGAAGGGCGCGTGCGTGGCCGCGTGGTCGCCGCCCAGGCCGAGGGGGACAGCTATACGGCGGGCCTGGACAGCACCGCAAAGACGCTCTACGGCGTGGTCAGCATGGACCTGGGCGAAGACACCGGATTGATCGCCGGCTTCTCCTACCAGGCCAACGACAACCGCGGCTTCGGTAGTGGCTTCGCGCTGTTCAATGCCGACGGCACGCGTACCCGCTTCGATCGTTCGGTATCGGCTACCGCCCCGTGGGCACGGATGAGCACCGATACCCGCAACGGCTTCTTCGATTTCAACCACCGTTTCGGCAACGACTGGCAGGCGCGCGTGTCCTACAGCCGTTCGCACACCGACATGGAGATGAAGCACCTCTATCGTGGCGGCTATCCCGATCCGGTTACTGGTGCCATGCCCAGTGGCAACAGCTTCACCCGTTACGACGGGCCGGTGCGCCGCGAGGCGGTCAGTGTCAGCCTGACCGGCCCGTTCCAGCTGTTCGGCCGCCAGCACACTGCGTCGGTGGGCTGGTCGCGCTCGCGAGATCAGATCGCACTGGGGCAGTACCGCGCACTGGCGCCGTTGCCACCGTTGGCCAGCTATTTCGACTGGCACGGGCCGGGCACGCCGGAGCCGGTGTGGGCCAGCAGCACGACCCAGGCCGATGACCTGGACAACCATCAGAGCGGTGCCTACGCGGTGGCGCGCTTGTCGCTGGCCGATCCGCTGCATGTGATCGTCGGCGGCCGCCTGAGCAACTGGGAGACCGACCAGGTCTACTTCGGCAGCAAGCGGAAATACCGCTACCGCAACAAGTTCGTGCCGTATGCAGGCGTGGTCTGGGACCTGAACGGCTACAGCAGCGCGTATGCCAGCTACACCGGCATCTTCAAGCCGCAGAACAACCGCAATGAATCCGGGCAGATCCTCGACCCGGTCAGCGGCCGCAGCTATGAGCTGGGCCTCAAGGGCAGCTGGCTGCAGGAGCGCTTGAATGCGTCCGCGGCGCTGTTCCGCACACAGCAGGACAACCTCGCCGAAGCTACCGGTGGGCTGGTCGAGGGCAGTACGCAGGCGGCCTATCGTGCGGTGAAGGGCGCAACGGTGGACGGCCTGGAACTGGAACTGGCCGGTGAGCCGCTGCCGGGTTGGAGCCTGGGCACCAGCTTCACCACCTTCATCGCGCAGGACGCGCAGGGCCGGGCGATCAACACTGCCAAGCCGCGCAGCCTGTTCAAGCTGTTCACCACTTGGCGCCTGCCCGGTACCTGGGACCGGCTGACCATCGGTGGAGGCGTGGACTGGCAGAACCGCATGTACCAGACCGCCACCGCGCCAGGGAACCGGCCGGCGCCGGTCGAGCAACCCAGCTACGCGTTGGTGAACCTGATGGCGCGCTACCAGTTCAGCTCCAACGTGTCGGCGGCGGTCAACATCAACAATCTGTTCGACCGCCACTACTACTCGCAGATCGGCTTCTACAACCAGGGCTGGTACGGCGCGCCGCGAAACGTGATGTTCACCGTGAAGGTTGGCTATTAAGGCAGGAGGTTGCCGTACGTTCAGCGCCCTGCCTTGTGCAGGGCGCCGATGCTGTGCACGATCCGGGTTGCTGCGCCCCACAGCGCTTCACGCAGCGTCTTCTTCACGGGAATGGAGCAACGTATGAAGCTGCTGTCCGCTGTGTTGATGTCTGCGCTTTCGCTGCCGGCCGCTTCGGCGTTCGCGGTGGAGGCACCGCCTTCACCGCTGCTGGGGCGCTGGTCGCTGGATGTCGCGACCTCTGCGCTGCCCGAGGCGCAACGCCCGAAACAGGTGGTGCTGGAATTCAAGGATGCCGGGAGTGGACGCTGGAGTTCGCACGTGGACATCGTCCTGCACGACGGCAAGACGATGAAGTCCGATGGCACGCTGTCCCTTGACGGCACGCCGGGCGCCCTGTCCGGCACCTACGGCGCGGACAAGGCCAACCTGAAACTGCCGGCGCCGAACACCCTGGTGATGCAGCTGGTGGACCATGGAACGCCGGCGTCCACCCGCATCTATACCGTAGCGGCCGACCGCACGACGATGACCGAAACCAAGGCGTTCTACAGCCACGACGGTACGCCGATCCTGCAGACCAATCTGTTCAAGCGGATGCCTTAGCGTTGCCACCGGCACCACGCCCGTAGAACGGGCATGGTGAATGCTGCAGCCTTACACCGCGGCCGGGTCGCGCTTGCCGGTGTCGATGCCGTACTTGTCGATGGCCTCCTGCATCCGCGAGCGTTCGATGCGCCCCTCGTCGGCCAGCGACCTCAGGGCGGCCAGCACGATGAAGTGACGATCCACTTCGAAGAACGTGCGGAGCGACTCACGCGTGTCGGAGCGGCCGAAGCCATCGGTGCCGAGTGCGGTGAAGCGGCGGTCGTTGATGAACGGGCGGATCTGGTCGCCGACGATCTTCATGTAGTCGGTGGCCACCACCACCGGGCCGTCGTGGCCCTGCAGGCATTGCTGCACGTAGGGCACGCGCGGCTGCTCGGCCGGATGCAGCAGGTTCCAGCGTTCGGCGGCCAGGCCATCGCGGCGCAGTTCGGTCAGGCTGGTCGCGCTCCACACATCGCTGGTGACGCCGAAGTCCTGCTGCAGCAGTTCTGCCGCGGCTTCCACTTCGCGCAGGATCGAGCCGCTGCCCATCAGCTGCACACGTGGCTGCGAGGCGGCATCGGCGGCTGCCGGACGCAGCAGGTACAGGCCCTTCAGGATGCCGGCCTCGGCGCCTTCGGGCAGTGCCGGCTGCGGGTAGTTCTCGTTGAGTACGGTGATGTAGTAGTAGATGTCTTCCTGGTCGACATACATGCGGCACAGGCCGTCATGGATGATCACCGCCAGCTCGTAGTTGTAGGTCGGGTCGTAGGACACGCAGCTGGGGATCACCGACGACAGCACGTGGCTGTGGCCGTCATCGTGCTGCAGGCCTTCGCCCATCAGCGTGGTGCGGCCGGAGGTGGCACCCAGCAGGAATCCACGGGTGCGCGCATCGGCGGCGGCCCAGGCCAGGTCACCGACGCGCTGCAGGCCGAACATCGAGTAGAAGATGTAGAACGGGATCGTCGCCAGGCCGTGGTTGCTGTAGGCGGTACCGGCCGCGATCCACGAGCAGATCGCACCGGATTCGTTGATGCCTTCCTGCAGGATCTGGCCGTCCTTGGCTTCCTTGTAGTAGCTCAGCTGGCCGGCATCCTGCGGGGTATACAGCTGGCCCAGGTAGGAGTGGATGCCGATCTGGCGGAACAGGCCTTCCATGCCGAAGGTGCGCGATTCATCGGGCACGATCGGAATCACCAGCTCGCCCAGCTCCGGGTCCTTCAGCAGGCTGGTGAGGATGCGCACGAAGCCCATGGTGGTGGACTGGCCACGATCGCCGCTGCCCTGCAGCTGGGTGTTGAAGATCGACAGCGGCGGCAGCGGCAGCGGATCGACCTTCGCCAGCCGCGCCGGCAGCTGGCCGCCCTGGATGCGGCGGCGCTCGGCGAAGTAGGCCGCCTCGGGGCTGCCCGGCTCCGGACGCAGATACGGCATGTCCTCCAGCTGGTCGTCGCTGACCGGCAGGTTGAAACGATCGCGGAAGGCACGCACCGCATCGGCGCTCATCTTCTTCAGCTGGTGGTTGATGTTCTGGCCTTCGCCGGCTTCGCCCATGCCGAAACCCTTGACCGTCTTGGCCAGGATCACCGTCGGCCGGCCGCTGGTGTTCACCGCCTGCTGGTAGGCAGCGAAGACCTTCTGTGGATCATGGCCGCCACGCGCCAGCGCCCAGATATCGTCGTCGCTCATGTGCGCGACCAGTTCCAGCAGCTCAGGGTAGCGGCCGAAGAAATGCTCGCGCACATAGGCGCCGCTCTGCGACTTGAAGGTCTGGTAGTCGCCGTCCACGCATTCCATCATGCGCTGGCGCAGCAGGCCGCTGTGGTCGCGGGCCAGCAGGTCGTCCCAGCCGCTGCCCCAGATCAGCTTGATCACGTTCCAGCCGGCTGCGTGGAAGGTGCCTTCCAGCTCCTGGATGACCTTGGCGTTGCCGCGTACCGGACCATCCAGGCGCTGCAGGTTGCAGTTGACCACGAACACGATGTTGTCCAGCCGCTCGCGGCCGGCCAGCGAGATCGCCGCCAGCGATTCGGGCTGGTCCATTTCGCCATCGCCGAGGAAGGCCCAGACCTTGCGGCCCTGGTGTTGTTTCAGACCGCGGTACTCCAGGTAGCGCATGTAGCGTGCCTGGTAGGCGGCGGTCAGCGGGCCCAGTCCCATCGACACGGTGGGGAACTGCCAGAACTCCGGCATCAGGCGTGGGTGTGGATACGAGGACAGGCCTTCGCGGCCGGCTTCGCGGCGGAAGTTGTCCATCCGTGCCGGATCGATGCGGCCTTCCACGTACGCGCGGCCGTAGATCCCCGGCGCGGAGTGGCCCTGGATGTAGATCATGTCGCCGTCGAAGGTGTCGGTGCGGCCACGGAAGAAGTGATCGAAGCCCACGTCGTACAGCACCGCCGCGGACTGGTAGGTGGCGATGTGGCCACCGACGTTGGAGTGCTTGCCGGCGCGCAGCACCATCACCATCGCGTTCCAGCGGATCATCGCGTTCAGGCGGCGCTCGATGGCCAGGTCACCGGGGTAGGCCGGCTGGCGCTCGGGTGGTATGGTGTTGACGTAGGCGGTCCAGGCACGGGTATGCAGGTCGCCGTGCTGCTGGGCGTCCAGATCGCTCAGCTGGTCGATCAGGTAGTGCGCGCGCGGCCGGCCGCCGGCCTGCATCACCGCCTCCAGCGATTCACGCCACTCCTGGGTTTCCAGTGGATCGGTATCGAAGGAAATGAGGGCTTGGTTCATGGCTTTCTCCAGAGGGCGCCGGTCGGACGTCTGCCTGGGCGACAACACCGGCAGGGCGCACAGCACTGGAGCGGGGTCGCAACGGCGGGGGCCGTGACGCGAAGGGCGACCGTGGCGGCCACCGAGAAGACAAGCGTAGGCCTGCCCCCCACGCTTCGGTAGGCGGGCGGGGCTTGGGTCTCTGGCAAGCAAGGGTTGGCGCCACGCGCCGTATCATGGGCGGATTCGCTGGGTGCGGCAGCTGATCAGGCCGGGGACAGCCCCGGCAGGAACACCGGGATGACCGCCACGCCGATGCCGAGCAGGCACCAGGCGACGATGGGCAGCCAGCGCGCCAGGCGTTGGGCGGGTTCCGGTGCGCGACGGCCGCCGATCCACAGCAGCAGCGTGAGCACGCCCAGTGCATAGGCGAGGGCGACGATCACCGGATGCACATGGATGACCCGGCTGGGCGGCCACATCTGCTGCTGGTAGGCGGTGGTGTGGGCGACCAGCAGCAGGAATAGCAGGCTGCTGAGGGTGTTGATGGCGATGCGTGTGTTCATTGCGGGGCACTCCTTGTGCCGGCTGCCGGGACATTGCAGGGGCGGCATTCTAGCGGCTGCCTGCCGGTCGTTGAAACGCCACTGTCATCGATGGCGGTCACCCTGCGGGGCTTTCCAGCCTCGGGGTGATTGGCCGGCCGTGAACAGCGTGAGGATCTGGGAGAAAAGCTACGAACTGCGGCGCCGGCTGCTGCGTGGCTTCTTCCTGCGTCGCGGTTCGGCCAGCGAGGATGCCGAAGACCTGGCGCAGGAGGTCTACCTGCGCCTGCTGCGCAGCACCGGCGAGGATGCCGATGCGGTCGAGAACCCGGAAGCCTACCTGTTCACCGTGGCGGCCAACCTAGCGCGCGAGCATGCGCGCGCGCGGTCGTCATTGCCGCCGCTGGAAGACGTCGACCTGCTGGCCGAAGTGCTGAAAAGCGAAGAAGACATCGAAGGCGAATTCGAGCGTGCGCAGCGCTGGAACGATATCCGCAGCACCATCGCACGACTGCCGGCAACCACGCGGCGGGTGATGGAGCTGCACTACCGCGACGGACTGGACTGCCCGGGAGTCAGCCAGCAGCTGCAGGTGTCGGTGCACATGGTGCGCAAGCATATCGGCAAGGGGCTGGAGGCCTGCAGGAAGGTGCTGGCCGCCAGGGAGGTCACATGAACCGGTATCCATCGCGCAGGCCTGACGACGAGGTAGCCCGTGAGGCAGCTCACTGGTTCCTGCGTAATCGCGACGGAACACTGGGCGAGGCCGAGCGGGTTGACTTCCTGGACTGGATGAAGCGCTCGCCCGAACATGTGCGCGCCTACATGCGTACCCTCGCATTGCATCGGCAGTTGGGCGAGGCGCTGCAATCGCCATCGGCTGACGAGGTATCGGTTCCACCGCGGCAGGTCGCCGCCAAGGTGGTGCCGCTGTTCGGTAGCGTGCACGCGCCGCCGCGCGCTGTGCCGCGTCGCGGTCGTGCGCGCTGGTGGGTGGCGGCTGCCGCAGCCTGTATCGCCCTGCTCGGCGTGGGCCTGGTTCCGCAGGTGGTGCCCGCCGAGCAGCTTTACAGTGCCGGACAGGGCGAACTTCGCGACCTGGTGTTGCCCGACCAGACCCAGGTACGGCTCAACGCGGACAGCCGCCTGCGGGTACGCATGGGCTGGTTCAGCCGCAAGGTGGAGCTGCTGCAGGGTGAGGCCACATTCGACATCGCCCGCGACCGCCGTCCGTTCGAGGTGCAGGTGAACGGCCTGGAGATCCGGGACATTGGCACGGTGTTCGATGTCTCGCGACGGCTGCAGAGCACGCGCATCGGTGTGGTTTCCGGCGAGGTGGAGGTATGGAGCCAGGGTGTGGACGGCCGGCGTCTTGCGCAACTGGGCGAAGGCCGGGTGGTGCAGGTCGACGCGCGCAGCCATGCGGTCGAGCCATTGGACCTGCCATTGTCGATGCTGCTGGATTGGCAGCAGCGCAAAGTGTCCTTCCTCGATGAGCGGCTGGACGAGGTGGCAGCTGCCTTCAACCGGCACAACCAGGTACAGGTGCGCGTGCTGGACGAAGGCGCGGCATCGGCACGGTTGTCCGGCAGCCTCGATGCGCATCGCATCGGTGCGCTGCAGGCCTTCCTCGAACGCGACCCGCGCTTCATGGTGAGGCGCGAAGGCGACACCGTGCGGGTTGGCAGCCGCTGAGGCCCGTGTGGTCGTGGACTGTCAGAAAAAATTCATCGAATCCGTGTTCTCCACTTCGGTGGATGCCGGCTCTTACTTGGGAGAAGCCGCTGCCGATCCGCGCAGCGGCACCTGCTGCCTTCTCTCTTCCAAGGACCCGTGATGCGCAACACGCTCTATCTGTCGATCATCCTCGCCCTGTCTCCCTGCAGCGTGCCACTGGCCTTCGCCGCCGCTGCCGATGGCCTGGAAGCGCATCTGTCCACGCCAATCGCGGCACAACCGTTGGCGCGTGCGCTGGAGCAGTTGTCGCGCGGTTCCGGGGTGCAGTTCCTGTACTCGGCCGGCGGTGATGCCCGCATGGCCGGTGCGGTGCCGCGCGGTGCTACCGTCAGGCAGGCGCTGGACGCGCTGCTGGCCGGTACCGGCCTGGGCTACACCGTGGTGGATGGCAATGTCATCGCCATCGATCCGGCGCCAGCTCGCAACCAACCGAAACCGGCAGCGCCGAAGCCGCGCGAGGCCGAGGCAATGGTGGCGCCGACCCTGGACACGGTGAAGGTGATTGCCGCACATGAGGTCATCGGCCAGAAGAAGTCGTCGCCGGTGATCAAGGATTCGGTGGTGTATGACGAGATGGACAGCTATGGCGACGAGACCCTGGCCGAGAGCCTGATGGCTGCTCCAGGGCTGAGTGCGGTGGAGGATGCCGGCGAGCCACGTTACGTGACCGTGCGCGGCGTACAGGCCAACCTCAACTACACCACCATCGATGGCATCGCGATTGCCAGCGTGGGGGGCAGTGGCTCCGGCGAGCGCATGAACAACCTTCAGCTGATTCCCAGCGACATCGGCACCCGTACCGACATCTACAAGAGCTTCAGTGCCGAGCAGGCACCGGATGCGATCGGCGGCGTGATCGACATCATCAGCCGCAGTGCCTTCGACCGGTCCGGCAAGTACGTGTTTGCCGATGTGGCAGGCATCTATTCCACCGCCGAGACCAACGTCGAGCGCAGCGCTGGCGGCAACCACCAGACCCTGGGCCACTTCGGCAAGAGCGCCAAGATGGTGTTCTCCAACCAGTTTGGTGTCGACCAGGAGTTCGGCATCGTTGCGGTGGCACGCTATGAACAGCGTTCGCGCAACAGCGTCAAGCGCTGGGTGGAATCGAATTACTACTACAACGACGCCGGCAAGTACCTCACCGACGGCACTACCGGTCCGGACGAGGCCAAGGGCTGGAACGGGCTGCGTGCGCCCGGCAATTTCAGCACCGGCACCTATACCAATTTCATCACCAACTTCGGTGGCTCGGCCAAGCTGGAATGGAAGCCATCGGACGATCCTTTCTACGCATCGTTGCTGCTGTATTCGTACCGGTTCTACGAGAACTCGACGATGAACAAGACGGATCTGTACGGCAACGCCAAGTTTCCAGTCCGCAACCAGACCGAAGACAGCGGCACCACCCAGATCAACAGCATCTACATCAAGAACCGCCACGACCGCTGGGACCGCAGCAACCGTGGCGCCATCGCCAGCTTCAACTGGGACATGGGTGACCGTTCGCGGCTGACGCTACGTGGTGGCCATACCGAAGAGACCTTCCACAACAGCCAGGTCTACTGGGGCGTGCGCGCCTATCCAAGCAATCTGTCCGTCGACTACGAGAACGACAGCCATGGTTTCCCCAACGCGGTGGCCATTTCCGATTCCAGCCTGCTGACCAGTTCCGCATTCAAGCTCAATCCGGCGCAGGCCTATGTCTCCCCGCGCGATGCCAAGGAGAGCATCGACAACCTGCGCGCCGACTTCAGCTACAACATCGACGCCGATGCGAGAGGTTTCGGCCTGGCCGCCGGCGCCGAGTACCGCCACCTGAAGATCTGGCAGGACATCGACTTCGACTACTTCAAGAGCAGTGCCACGCTCAACGACTACCTGTATCCGGGTTCGACGCTGCTGGGTAGCGTGTCGGGCTTCCCGCTGATCGACAACCGCAAGTGGAATGAGGAACTGCTGCCGAAACTGGGCAACAACAATGCGGCGTATCCGAATGCCAACTTCACCAGTGACTACAAGTACGTGGAGGACATCACCAATGCCTATGTGTCCGCGCACTACGCCTGGGACCGGTTGCTGCTGATCGGCGGCCTGCGCTACGACCACACCCGCTTCGATGCCTACAGTCCGTTCAGCGATGATGGCGGCACTACCTATACCCATGCGTTCCGCAACACGAGCGGTGGCTACAACAATCTGCTGCCCTCGTTGAACGCAACCTTCAAGCTCACCGAGGACCAGCGCCTGCGCTTCTCCGCCAGCCGCACGCTGGGCCGGCCGACGCCGAGCAACATCGCCCAGGCTACCAGCACCAGCTGTGGCGATGACGAGGAGGGCAGGGGCTTCTGCAGCATCAAGCAGGGCAATGCCGGGCTGCAGCCCCGCCGTTCCACCAACATCGACCTGGCGTGGGACCTGTATTTCAACGGCAACAACGGCCTGGTCTCGGTGGCGTTGTTCGACAAGGTGATCAAGGACGACATCTACACCCTGACCACCTTCGAGAACGTGGGCGATACCCGCTACCGGGTAACCCAGCCGATGAACACCGATGAGTCCAAGCTGCGCGGTGTCGAGTTCGCGGTGGCCAACCGCAACCTGCAGTGGGGCCGCCAGCGTTTCGACATGTACTTCAACGCCACGCGACTGGAAGGCCAGACCAACTACCGCATCAGTGATGGCACCGAGCGCCGCCTGGACCGCCTGCTGTACCAGCCGGACTGGTCGCTCAACGGTTCGGTGATCTGGCGCATGCCGTGGAAGAGCGCGCAGCTGCGCCTTTCCGGCACCTACCGCAGCCGGATGCTGGTCGACTTCGGCGACACCCAGTGGCTGGATTCGTACTACGACCCGTACATGACCTTCAACATGGGCTTCAGCCACAAGGTCAGCAGGCACGTGACGCTGAAGTATGAGACCAAGAACCTGTTCAACACCCAGCCGACCTACAGCACCGGCCCGAACGGGCGCTTCCGTACTGAGATCGACGACTACGGCCGCTTCTTCTACTTCCACATCATCTACAACTGAGGGCACAGCCGTGGATACGATCAATCGCAGGCGATTCCTGGCCCTGGCCGGCCTGTCCGCTGCCGGTGCCTGGATGGGCACGGCACACGCGCTGGCAGCGCAGGCCGATGCCACCGTGCTGAATCCGCGCAACCTGCTGGCCAAGCCGCGCTTCGCCAGCACACCCTTCACTCTGGGCGTTGCCTCGGGCGATCCTTCGGCCGATGGCATGGTGCTGTGGACGCGACTGGCAACTGAGCCACTGGTGTTCGGCGGCGGCATGCCGACCCGGCCGATGCTGGTCGATTGGCAACTGGCCGCAGATGAAGGCATGCGCAGGGTGGTACGCCAGGGGGCGGCGATGGCGCATCCCGAGCTCGGCCACGCCGTGCACGTGGAGCTGGACGGGTTGGCGCCCGGACGGCCCTACTGGTACCGCTTCAGCGTCGGTGGCCACGCCAGTGCGGTCGGTTGCACCCGCACGCTGCCCGCAGCCACGGCCGCGGTGGATCGCGTGCGCTTTGCGGTGGCCGGTTGCCAGCACTACGAGGAAGGCCACTACACCGCGTGGCGGCACATCGCCGAGGAACCGCTCGATTTCGTCTTCCACTATGGTGATTACATCTACGAAGGCGAAAGCCAGCCGGGCCTGCGGAAGATGAACGGCCAGCCGTTCACCAACCTGCGCAACCACGTCGGCCCACAGATCTATACGCTGGATGATTACCGCCGCCGCTATGCCCAGTACAAGAGCGATGCCGACCTGCAGGCCGCACATGCATCGGCACCCTGGTTCGTCACTTTCGATGACCACGAAGTGGACAACAACTGGGCCGGCGCCGAAGACCAGGATGACACGCCCAGCGAAGTATTCCTGCTGCGCCGCGCACAGGCGTTCCAGGCCTACTACGAGAACATGCCCTTGCGCCGCTCGGCATTCCCGCGCGATGGCCACATGCAGATGTACCGACGTGCGCGCTACGGCACGCTGATGGACCTGCACCTGCTCGACACCCGCCAGTACCGCAGCAAGCAGGTGAACATGGCGCTGCGTGAGGAAGTGGAATCGCCGGAGCGCAGCATTGTGGGGGCGAAGCAGGAGCGCTGGCTGTTCGACGGCCTGGCCGATGCCGCACCGCGCTGGCATTCCATCGCCCACCAGGTGGCGCTGGGCAACTACATGCGCGAGAAGGACGGGGTGGTGCAGTCGTCCGACGACCAGTGGTCGGGCTATCTGGACAGCCGCCGGCGCCTGCTCGATCACATCCAGAAGGTGGGTTTCGGCAATGTGGTGACCGCCTGCGGCGACGCGCATCGCCACTATGCCAGCGATCTGGTGCAGGACCACCTTGACTCGGGCGTGATTTCCAGCGAGTTCCTCGCCACGTCGATCACCTCCGGCGCCGATGGCCAGGGTGTGGACGCGTATGCCAGGAACCAGCTTGCGCACAGCCCCTATCTGAAGGCGACCACCGACAAGCGTGGCTACGTGCTGTGCGATGTCACCCGCGATGCGTGGATCGGCGACATGAAGACGCTGGATACCGTGATGCAGCCGAATGGCGCGGTGCAGAGCTGGAAGCGCTATGCGGTGGAGCACGGCCGGCCGGGCCTGCAAGAGGCCTGATCGGCCCCGCCCCCTTGTAGAGTCGAGCCATGCTCGACTCTACAAGGGGGCAGGGTTGCTCAATCGTGCTCGAACCGCAATGGCTCGCTGCCCATCGCCGGGTCACTGGTGCCGGGGCGCCCATCCTCGGCGCGGCCGGCCAGGCGCAGCACACTTTCACCCGCGCTGAGCTGCAGGTCATACCAGCCTGCGGTGGGCGCTGCTTCCCAAGCCACCGTGGTCTCGGCATGCGCCGGCAGCGCCAGCGTCTGCTCGGGCATGTGCCCGGCATAGGCACCTGCCTGCACGCGCACCTGCTGCGCGCTGTCATCGAGGTTGCGCAGGTGCAGCCGCAGCTGGCCATCCGCACGCTCGACCGTGGCCTGCATGGCCACCTTGGCGCTGCCCCGGAAGTGACGGTGGAAACCGTTCGGGCCGAGCAGCCACAGGTCATAGCGGCCCTGGGCGTCCAGCGGCCAGCGCTCGCGCAGCGGCGTACCCGGCAGCAGCGTGTAGCGGCGTGGCACCGCATCCAGCCGCAGCCGGTCGTAGACATGCAGCACAGCCGCTGCGCCTTCGCAGGACAACGTCAGATCCACGCCCGCGGCGTCGACCGCAGCAATCGATGCCTGCGGGCGATAGGGCAGGGCGCGTGCTGGGCGTACGCCGCTTTCCTGCTTCGCTGGCTTCAGCCCCTCCGGCAGCGCCGGCACGGTCCGCCCGGGCAGCGCCGCCGCACGTGCCGCCACCGCGCTTACATCGGGCAGGCCACGCACGAATGGGCGGATATCGCGCTGGGCGAAGTCGAAGGCGCCCGTCAGGTCTCCGCAGACGGCGCGGCGCCACGGCGAGATGTCCGGTGCGGCGACGCCGAAGCGACGTTCGATCAGCCGTATGACCGAGGTGTGGTCGTACACCTGCGAATCGACCCAGCCGCCACGGCTCCACGGCGAGATGACGTACAGCGGCACGCGCGGGCCGAGGCCATACGGGCGTCCGCGCAGCTCGGCAGCATCGTACTTTTCGTCGCCCGGAGCGGGATGACGGTGATACTCGCCCTCGGTACTGACCGACGAGGCACCTGCCCATCCACCGTTCACCGATGAGGGAGGGGCCGGTGGCGGCATGTGGTCGAAGAAGCCGTCGTTCTCGTCGAACATCAGCAGCAAGGCGGTGCGGCTCCACACCTCAGGATCGGCGGTCAGCGCGTCCAGTACCCGTGCGGTATAGGCCGCGCCCTGTGCCGGGCTGGACGGGCCAGGATGTTCGCTGCCGGCAGCGTCGGCGATGATGAAGCTGACCTGCGGAAGGCGCCCGTCCAGCACATCCTGGCGCAGCTGTGGCAGGCCACGGGTGCTGACACCACGTGCGCGCAGCTGCGGATCATGCCCGGCTGCAGCGCTGTAGGCCCGACGGAACGCATCGAAACCGGCCAGCGGGTTGTCGGTGAAGTTGTCGGCCATGTCCTGGTAAATCTGCCAGGACACGCCGGCCTTCTGCAGGCGCTCGACATGGCTGGTCCAGCGGTAGGACGCCGGATGCCCGCCGTGTTCGGGGAAGTTGTCGTGCGAGTTGGCGATCACTGGGCCACCGGCGCGGGCCTGCGCATCGTTGTGACCGGTCCACAGGAACACCCGGTTCGGGTTGGTACCGGCCTGCATCGCGCAGTGGTACGCATCGCAGATCGTGAAGGCATCGGCCAGCGCGAACTGGAACGGCAGGTCGTTGCGCTGGAAGTAGCCCATCGAGTGGTTCTGCTTGGCCTTCGGCCATTGCCCCATGCGGCCGTGGTCCCAGGCGCGCTGCGCATCGGGCCAGGTATGCGGCGTGCCTTCCACGCGCATGTAGCCGAAGTGCGCGGCGGTATCCAGCGGGAAGGGCGCGATCGCACGCCTGCCGCTGGCATCAGGCTGCAGCCACAGGCTGCGGGTGCGGCCACCCGCTTCCAGCGCGGCGGCCGGGGCGACGAACCGATCACCGAAGCCACGTACGCCCGGCAGTGTGCCGAAGTAGTGGTCGAACGAACGGTTCTCCTGCATGAACACCACGATGTGCTGCAGGTCTTCCAGGCTGCGCGTCTGCGCGGCGGGGGCGATCGCTGCGGCCCGGGCGATGCTGGGCAGCAGAGGGGAAAGGCCGGCGGCAACGCCGGCCTGCAACAACCGGCGTCGGCCGATATCGGTCACGGGCTCACTCACAGGTCCACGCGGAAGGAGATGCCGACGGTGCGCGGAGCGCCGATGAAGGCGTTGTCGCGGCCGTCCACCCCTGCAAGATACCGCTTATCGGTGAGGTTGCTCACCACCAGGTTGGCCCCCATGCCCTTCAGGCGCGGCGACAGGCCCTGCAGGTCGAAGCCGATGTTGGCGTTGAACACGGTCGCCGAGGGCAGCTTGTTGACGTTGGCGGCATCGAGGTAGCGCGTGCCCAGGTAACGTCCGGAGAGGCCGACGTTCCAGTTGGCGCCCTGCCAGTCGGCCGACAGCACCAGGGTGTTCTCCGGCTGGCCGATCACCTTGGCGCCGTCGACGATGCCCAGCTGGGTATCGCGGGCGGCATTGCCACTGCCCAGGTATTTGGAGCGGTTGTAGGTGTAGGCCGCGTTGATCCGCCAGCCATTGTCCCAACCATAGCCGAACGCCGCTTCCAGGCCGTTGCTTTCCACGCCACCGAAGTTCTCATAGACGCCGTCGGTCTCGCCCAGGTAGTCGATGCCGCTGACGAAGCCCGCCGGCAGGTAGACGATGCGGTTGTCGAACTTGATGTTGTAAAGCGTGACCGAGGCGGTCAGCGGCCAGCGGCTGATGCGCATGCCCACTTCGATGTTGTCGGCGGTTTCGGGTTCGACATTGCGGAAGCGTTGCGGGTCGGTCTCGCCAAGCACGCCGGACGGAATCGCGGCGAAGTTCTGTGAGAAGCCGGCGAACAGCTCCATGCCGTCCCAGCCGGGTGCCCAGGTGAAGCCGGTGGAGAGCAGCGGATCGGACTTGGAATCGGAGGTGACGTGCTCACTGGCACCGATCACGCGGCGGCGCGACTGGTCGACGAAGAACTGCTTCACGCCCAGGCGCGCGCTGAACGGACCGAAGCGGGCTACGTCCTCGACGTAGTACATCTGCTCGTCAACCTTGTACTTGTCCTCGAACTGCACCCAATACGGCTGGTGGTCGAAGGCGATGCTCTGGCCGACATTGAGCAGGCGATGCCAGTCGCGGCGCGCCGAACGGTCCAGCTTCTCCACCCACAGGCCGCCACGGATCGTGTTGTCGACCGCGCCAAAGGTCTGTCGCCACTCGACATCGGCGGTCACGCCCATGCGGTCGTTGTCGTAGTGCGTGTGGCGATACGACTGCGCGCCCAGCACGTTGCCGGCGTAGCAGTTCGGATCATATTCGGCGGTGAAGCCCCGCCGCGGCGTGCAGCTTGCCAGGCGCTGTGCGGCGCTGCCATCGGGATTGACGAAGAAGATCTGGCCGCGATTGCTGCCGCCGTACACGGTCTTTCCACCGATGTACTCCGATTCGGGGCGGCCGGCACCATCGTCGCTGACCTGTGCCAGGTAAGGTGGCAGCCAGTCGCCACGGCCCTGCATCCGGTGCCCGTACGCGGCCATCGAGGCCTTGAATCCATTGCCGCCATCGAACGCCGCGCGCAGGTAGCCGAAGGTGTTCTCGCGCAGCGCACGCGAACCGGAACGGTAGTTCTGGTCCAGGTAGGGGATGCCGGTCAGGGTGCCGACCAGGTTGTCGCGCTCCGGGTTGGTCGCGAAGCCCTTCGGCGAAACGCTGGTGTACTCCGGTTCGTCGGCATCGTTGTAGGACAGGTAGCCGGTCAGCGTCCAACGGTCCAGTTCGGTGATGAACTTGCCGGCGATGTGGTCGTTGCTGGCGTGGCCGGTGCCGTCGATCCAGTCGTGCACCTTCGACGAGGAGGCACTGACCCACGCGCGGGTGTGGCCGCCGAGCAGGCCGGTGTCGTAGCGCACGTAGTACTTGCGCGCATCGTTGTCACCGGCGCCGACCACGAAGCGCAGGCGGCTGTCCTGCAGCGGGTCGCTGGTAAGGAAGTTGAGCGTGCCGCCCAGTGCTTCGTTCGAGCGCGAGGAGATGTCAGCGGTGCCCTGGCTGACCTCCACCGTCTCCAGGTCGAGGGTGTCGATGTAGCGGTTGGCCAGTGAACCGCCACCGTAGCCGGAGCCGCCGTTGGGCAGGCCGTCGATGGTGGTGCCGATCTGCTGCGTATCGCGGTTGGTGACGAAGCCGCGCATGCTGATCTGCGTGCCCCACACCGACGAACCGGTGGCGTCGGCCTCGCTGACCACCACGCCGGGTACTTCGTTGAGCGCATCGTTGACGCTGCTCATCACCGTCTGCCGGTTCAGTGTTTCTGCGCGCACCGACGTCTTGGCGTAGCTGGTGGCCTGGCCGATCACCTGCACCTGGTCGAGGGTGCGGGCATCGCTGCTGCGCGCTTCGGCCGTCTCGCCCTGCGGTGCTTCGGCCAGGGCGTCCAGTGAGGGGGCGATCAGCAGGGCAAGCAGCGAAACACGGGGAAAGCGCGCAATCGTTCGCATCGATACCGGACCTTGAGGGGAGACAAGCCCCCGAGTGTCGGCAGCACCAATGACATCGACATGACGTAGAGATGCAGGAACCGTGTTGTGTGACGGCCGGCGCCCCCGGCCGCCTGCCTGTCAGTACCGCGCGTCCTTGGGTTTCGGGTCGCGCGGCCAGTCCTTGGCCTTGTTGGCGAAGTCCGGGCGTGGCTGGTTGATGAAGTAGCTGGCGATGTCCACCGCATCCTGGTCGGGCATCACCTGCTGCCCAAGCGGGGGCTCGCGGGTCACCGCCGGTGGCATGTTGTGCTTGACGAAGCCGGCGGCCTTGTACAGGCGCGCCATGCCGGCGCCGATGTTGAAGCTGTGGTCGCCCCACAGCGGCGGGAAGGCGATGTCACCGCTGGCGTCGCGCCGACCTTCGCCGTTTTCGCCATGGCAGGCTGCGCACTGCACGGCGTACAGCGCCTGGCCGCGGACCGGGTCCGGGGTCAGCGTGCTGTCGATGGGCCCCTCACTGGGGGCGGCCACCTTTGCACCGTCTGGCACGGGACTGCTCAACCACGCCATGTAATCGAGCATCGCGCGCATCTGCGGTGCGTCCTTCGGCAGCGGCTTGCCGTTCATCGAACGCTGCAGGCAGCCATTGATGCGCTCGGCCAGCCCGATCACCTTGCCCGGACGCGGCATGTAGCGCGGATAGGCGCCGCCGCCGGTATTGAAATAGTGATTGCCGAAAGGCCGCTTGCCTTCGGCCATGTGGCATGAATTGCAGTTCAGATCGTTGCCGACATTGTCCGGCAGCAGCCGTGCGGTCTCGTTGAGGATACGGCGGCCGAGCATCACCGATTCGGCATTGCCGAGCCCGGCGATCTCTTCGGCGCTGGGCGCGTGGTAGTGGCCGACCACCTTGCCCTGCGCATCGAGAATATCGATCGTGCTGGCCACGGCGGCATCCAGGTCCGGGTACAGATGACGGTAAGCGAGGGTACCGGCACCGGCCAGCACCACGAGGGTGATCGCACTGCCGATCAGCAGGTGGGAACGCGTGCGCGAACGCTTCATTGTGCGGCCTCCTGCGGAACGTAGTGCACCGGCTTGTCGCGCACCACCCGGCGCATGCGCGCCACGTCGACCTCGCTCACCGCGCTGGCCTGGTTGCCCCAGCTGCTGCGGATGAAGGTCAGGATCTGTGCCAGCTGCGCGTTCGGCAGCTGCTCGAAGCCCGGCATGGTGAAGGCCATGCGGTCATGCGGGGTATGCGGCGTGCGGCCGCCGATCAGGGTCACCTGCACCAGCGAGCTGGGGTCATCGGCGAACACGATCGAGTTGCCGGCAAGGGCCGGATAGACGCGCGGCATGCCGCGCCCGTCGACACGGTGGCAGGCCTGGCAGTGCTCGGCATAGGCCAGCGAGCCGGCAACACGGTAGTCGCCGCTGCGCAGTGCGGCGGTGGTGGTGTCGGTACCGGGGGACCACTGCGCACTGCGGCCCTCACGCGCCGGCAGCTGCTTCAGGTAGCGCGCCATCGCCAGCAGGTCAGCGTCGGACAGGTACTGCGTGCTGTGCTCGACCACGTCGGCCATGCCACCGAAGGCCGCCGATCGATCGGTGCGGCCGGTGCGCAGGAAGTCGACGATCTCGCCTTCGTTCCAGCTGGCCAGGCCGGTCGATTCATTGCGCAGGTTCTTCGCATACCAGCCTTCCAGCACCGAGCCGGACAGGAACTGGCGGCTGCCATCATCGGCCATCGCCTTTTCCTGGAAGGCCAGGCCGCGTGGCGTGTGGCAGGCGCCGCAGTGGGCCAGGCCTTCCACCAGTTCGGCGCCGCGCTGCTGGCTTGCATCCAGCTTCGGATCCGGGTTGAACGTGCGCGGGCGTGCGAACAGCAGCTGCCACCAGGCCAGTGGCCAGCGCATGTTGGCCGGCCACGGGATCGTGCTGTCGGCGTTGTCCTGCTTCACCGGCTGCACCGAGCCCATGAAGTAGGCGTACAGCGCCTTGATCTCGGCGTCGCTGGCGATCACGTACGAAGCGTACGGCATGGCCGGATACAACGGCTGCCCGTCGTGACGGATGCCGCGACGTACCGCGCGCTCGAAGTCGGCGTAATCGTAGGCACCGATGCCGGTCTGCGGATCGGGCGTGATGTTGGTCGAGTAGATCGTGCCCATCGGCGTCTGCATGCCGAGGCCACCGGCGAACGGCTTGCCGCCCGGTGCGGTATGGCAGGCCGCGCAATCGGCGGCGCGCGACAGGTACTGGCCCTGCGCGATCAGCGCCGGGTCGTGGATATCGACCTGCGCCGTCTGCCGCGGCGCAAACCAGTAGGGCGTGGTGCGGGCGATGCCGTAGGCGGCGGCCAGTGAGGCGGCCAGGGCAATGGCGAGCTTGAGCGAGGTGCGCATGGCGGCACTGTGAGCAATCCCGCGCGCGCGTTCATTGATCCGGATCAAGGACTGAACCGATACAGCTTGTACACCAAGCTGAATCGTTCCTGCGTTGTCATCAAGCCGTCATCCATGCGCGATAGATGGCCCGCGCGCGCGTCGCTAACCTGCCACGCTGTCGCACCTTTTCCCCGATTGCCCATGAAGCGCCTGCTGCTGTTGTTGCTGGCGTGCGCCGGCCTGTGGCTGGCTGCATGCTCGTCCTCGATCAACGCCTCGTCCACCTCGCTCGCCGATAGACTCATCGCACCGGGTGGCGTGTCGACCCTGCTTGATCGCCCGCGCATTGCCGCGGCCATTGCCGAACTGCCCAACCGCCATGGTTTCGCGCCGGGCCGCGATGGCGTGCCGATCTTCTGGCGTGTGTTCGATCCCGGCGATTACGGCGCGCGTTACCGCTACCTGCCGCAGCGCCACGAGAACGGCCTGCCGCTGGATACCGGCCTGAGCCTGGCAGTACCGCAGCCGTTCCGCGCGCAGGCACCGCGCGGCACCGTGGTGCTGCTGCACGGCTGGATGATGAACGGTGATTCGATGCTGCCGTGGTCGCTGCAGCTGGCCGAATCGGGCTACCGCGTGGTCACGCTCGACCTGCGCAATCATGGCCAATCCGGTGCGGGGCCGTCCGGCTATGGCACCTATGAATCCGACGATGTGGTCGATGTGATCAACGAACTGCGTGCACGCGGCGAAGTAACCGGCCCGCTGTACCTGTTCGGCGTGTCCTATGGCGCCGCCACAGCGGTACTCACCGCCGACAAGCTCGGCGACCAGGTGGAAGGGGTGGTGGCGATGGAATCGTTCGCCAATGCTGGTGTGGCGATCCGCACGATGATTCCGCACCTGATGGGACTGCAGCCGGAAGGCCTGAAGGCGCAGGCGATGGCGTCGTACGCGCGCTGGCGCTACGGCGGCCAGGACATCAACCAGGTGATCGCAGCTGCCAGCCGCCGCATCGACGTCGATCTGGACCGCGTGGATGTAGCGCGCGCGCTGGCCGATACCCGCGCCTGCGTGCTGCTGCTGCACGGGCAGGGCGACCAGCACATTCCGGTCAGCCAGGGCCGCGAGTTGGCCCTGGCCAACCCGCGCGCGCACTACATCGAGATGCGCGGCGAGGACCACATCACCCTGCCGCTGCGGCTGGACCTGCTGGCCGGCGTGGTCGACGACTGGATGGCGCGCGACGAGCACCACTCGAAGAGCGCCTGCCCGGCCCCGCAGCTGCCAGCCCAGGCCGAGTGGCTCACCCACACCTGAAAAGAAGGGGACGGAGGGGATCAAGTCGTTTCCAATCCAGGTGTGTGGGAAACGACTTGATCCCCTCCGTCCCCTTTTCGTGTCAGGGCAGGCGTTGTGCCAGTGCACGGGCGGAGGCGGCTACGCCGAGCAGCAAGGCGGCCACGCACAGGAAGGCAAAGCCGAGGCTGGTGGCGTGAGCCAGCGCACCAATGGCTGCCGGGCCGGCGAGGATGCCGGCGTACCCCAGCGTGGTGACCGCGGTGATGGCGATGCTCTCCGGCATCACCCGTTGCTGGCCGGCCATCGAGAACAGCGCCGGCACGATGTTGGCGCAGCCCAGCCCGACCAGCACGTAGCCGGCCAGCGCCACCGGGAACGAGGGCACCAGCGTGGCCAGGGTGAAGCCTGTTGCGGCGGTGATGCCGCCGAAGACCAGGGTACGGGTCCGTCCGAGGCGCTCGACGATGCTGTCGCCGAACAGGCGCATCGCGGTCATTGCCAGGGTGAACACCGCAAAGCCAGCCCCGGCCTGGTCGCGTGGCACCTGTCGCACTTCGGCCAGGAACACCGCGCTCCAGTCCAGCATCGAGCCTTCGCCGAGGAACACCACGAAGGCCAGCACGCCGATGAACAGCACCACGCCATGCGGCAACGCCAGCAGCGGGCCTTCATGCAGGATCCGTTGCGGACGCCAGTGCGGCGCCGAGAGCGCTGCCACCAGCAGCAGAGCAGCCACCGCAACCAGAGCGGCCAGCCACAGCGGCGTGCCGAGGATCAGCAGCCCGGTCATGCAGCCGGCGCCAATGAACCCGCCGATGCTGTAGAAGGCGTGGAAGCCGGACATCATCGCGCGCCCGGCGTCGCGTTCGACCGCTACCGCCTGCATGTTCACCGTGCAGTCCATCGCACCCACGCCGGCACCGAACACGAACAGGGCAGTGCCCAGTGCGAGTGGCGAGGGGGCCAGCGCCAGCATGGGCAACGCCAGCAGCACCATCGAGCAGGTGGCCACCAGCAGACGGCGGCATCCCAGTCGCCCAGTCAGCGCACCCGCCAGTGGCATCGCCAGCAACGAACCCAGCCCCAGGCACAGCAGCACTGCACCAAGGCTGGCATCGGTCAGCCCGGCCTTGGCCTTGGCATAGGGCACCATCGGCGCCCACGCGGCGGTAGCGAATCCGGGAATGAAGAAGGCGGCACGGGTGGCGTGCTGCTGGGCACGTGGGGATGAAGGCGTCATGCGCGATACGAAGCTCCAGGGAATCGTCATGAAAACGTTCCCAAGAAGAATCGGCAAGTGCCAAGGGCGACAACCTTCGACGCATACGTTTGCAATGACGCGAGGGCGTCACCAGTGATTAACGCGATTCACGGACAGTGGCTGCACGGTCGGCATCCCGCCGGCCGCTGCCGGAGACCTGTTCATGAGCACGACACCGACCATCCTCCTCGTCCATGGATTCTGGGGCGGGGCCGCACATTGGGCCAAGGTGATCCTGGAACTGCATCGAAGTGGCCACGATCGCGTGCAGGCGGTGGAACTGCCACTCACGTCGTTGGCTGACGACGCAGGGCGCACCCAGAAGATGATCCGCCAGATCGACGGGCCGGTGCTGCTGGTCGGCCATTCCTACGGCGGCGCAGTGATCAGCCAGGCCGGCCACGAGGCCAATGTGAAGGGCCTGGTCTACATCGCCGCGTTCGCGCCTGATGCCGGCGAGAGTCCCGGTGGCATCACCCAGCAGCACCTGCCGGAGGCGGCGCCGAACCTGGCACCGGACAGCGATGGCTACCTGTGGCTGCGTGCGGACAAGTTCCATGAGAGCTTCTGCCAGGATCTGAGCGAGGACGAGGGCCGGGTGATGGCGGTGACCCAGAAGGCGCCGCTGGCCAGCACCTTCGGTGATACGGTCAGCGATCCAGCGTGGAAGGTCAGGCCGAGCTGGTACCAGCTGTCCCGCCACGATCGCATGATCGCACCGGAAAACCAGAAGGCCATGGCCGCAAGAGTGCAGCCCAAGCGCCTGCTGGAGCTGGATGCCAGCCATGCCTCGCTGGCCTCGCAGCCGAAGGAAGTGACCGCGCTGATCCTGGAGGCCTGCGCCGCCATCGGTGGGTAACACTCCTCCTGTAGCACGCCTGGCGCAGGCCGGGCTCTACGAAAAGGCCCCCGATGCTCTGCAGCATCGAGGGCCTTGTGGTTACAGCGGCAGGTCGAACACCAGCACTTCGGCATCGTTGCCGTTTTCCAGCGTCAGCTGGGCCTCGTCGCTGACCTGCAGCGCATCACCGGCTTCCAAGGTGATGCCGTTGACCTGCAGCTGGCCACGCGCCACCTGCACATAGGCGCCACGGCCGTTGCCGAGCGCATGGTGCAGCCTCTGGCCGCCGTCGAGGATGGTGGCGAAGATGCGGGCATCCTGGTGGATGCGCAGCGAACCGTCGGCACCGTCCGGTGAAGCGATCAGGCGCAGCTGGCCGCGCTTGGTCTCCGGCGCGAAGTGGGTTTCCTCGTAGGACGGCGCGATGTTCTCGGTGTCCGGGAAGATCCAGATCTGCAGGAAGTGCACGGTCTCGTCGGCCGAGTGGTTGAACTCGCTGTGGGTGACGCCGCTGCCGGCGCTCATGCGCTGCACGTCGCCGTAGCGCAGCACCGAGCCGGTGCCCATCGAGTCCTTGTGTTCCAGCGCACCGCCCAGCACGTAGGAGATGATCTCCATGTTGCTGTGGCCGTGGGTGCCGAAGCCCTGGCCGCCGATCACCTTGTCTTCGTTGATCACCCGCAGCGGGCCGAAGCTGACGTAGCGCGGGTCGTAGTAGTTGGCGAAGGAGAAAGTATGGCGCGAGGACAGCCAGCCATGCTCGGCCAGGCCACGGGTAGCGCTCTTGCGGATCTGCAGCATGATGGGATCTCCTTGTTCGATGGTTTCGATGGGGCGGGGTGGGCTGGCAGCCGCTGTGTTTCCCCGTTGGAGAGAAGTATCCGCTTGCGCCCTGGGTTTGAAAAACGGATAGTTTTGACAGCCATCATCGAAAAATTCGAATGCTCAAGCTCAGCCTCGATGCCCTGCAGATCCTGGATGCCATCGACCGCCGTGGCTCCTTTGCCGGCGCCGGCAAGGCCCTGCACAAGGTGCCCTCGACCATCTCCTACACCGTGGCCAAGCTGGAGGAGGATCTGGGCGTACAGCTGTTCGACCGGGTCGGCCCGCGTGCCGAGCCGACCGAGGCCGGCCGCGCGCTGCTGGACGAGGGCCGGCACCTGCTGCGGGCGGCCCGCGAGCTGGAGCTGCGGGTACGCCGGGTGGCCTCCGGCTGGGAAACCGAACTGACCCTGGCAGTGGACTCGGTATTTCCGACCTGGCTGCTGGGCCCGGACATCGCCGCCTTCCGTGAGGCCGAGGCGCCGACCCGGCTGCGGCTGATCGACGAGGCCCTGTCCGGTACCTGGGAGGCCTTGCTGGATCGCCGTGCCGACCTGCTGGTCGGCGCGCCGGGCGAGGGGCCCAGTGGTGGCGGTTACGTGGTCGAGCCGCTGGGCACAGTGGAGTTCGTATTCGCGGTCGCACCTGATCATCCATTGGCTGCAGTACCGGGCGTGCTTGGGCGCGAGCAGCTGGTCGAGCACTGCGCGATCGCCGTCTCCGATTCGGCGCGTCGGCTGTTGCCACGCACGGTCGGCCTGTTGATGGGGCAGGAGATGCTGACGGTGCCGGACATGGCCAGCAAGCTGAAGCTGCAATGCGAAGGGGTGGGCTTCGGCTTCCTGCCTGAGCCGTGCGCGCGTGCTGCGGTGGCACGTGGCCAGCTGGTGATCCGCGAGGTGGAGGAGCACAAGCCGGAAGAGACCTTCTGGCTGGCCTGGCGCACCGGCGAGGACGGCGCCGCGTTGCGCTGGTGGCGCGAGCGCCTGCGCAGGCCGGAGCTGCTGTCGCAGTGGTGGCAGGCAATGGCCAGGGGGTAGGGGTACGGCAGGGCTGCGCCCTGCACCCGCCAGGGGCTGGAGCAACAGCAACAGCAGAGGCAGAAGCTGTTTCCTGAGGGATGGCGGGGTGGATCCGGTTGCGGGAGACGCCGTAAACCTGTGGTGGTCCAGTATTTTTGGACACTCCCAAAGGGAGTTCAGGCCACCTGCTCTTCACAAAGCGCAGGTGGCACAAGGCCGTTGGCACTGTGTAGCCGACGGTGGTTGTACCAGTCCACGAACTGCTCGATGTCTGCTGCCGCCTCCTGTCGAGTAGGGTATTTGGAGTAAAGCCATTCCCCTTTGAGGGTGGCGAAAACCCGTTCCACCACCGCGTTGTCCCAGCAGTTGCCCTTCCGGCTCATGCTCTGGGTGATGCCGTTGTCACGCAGGATTTCGGCCATGGCATGGCTGGTGTACTGCCGACCTTGATCCGAGTGGAAAAGTAGTCGCCCGTTGGGACGACGCTGTTTCAGCGCCCCGCGCAGGGCTCTGACGGCCAGCCAGGCATCCCCTTCGTGAGAGTGGGCCCAGCCCACGATCCGGCGGGCAAACAGATCCACCACGATGGCCAGATAGAGCCAGCCTTGCTGGGTCGGGATGTAGGTGATATCCCCTGCCCAGACCTGGTTGGGGGCCGCCGGGTTGAATTGGCGTTCCAACACGTTGGGCGCCGTCAGTGCCTGCGGCCCAAGGCTGTGGTACTTGTGCCGCCGGTGCTGTCGCGCCCTGACACCGGCTCGGCGCATCAGCGTCCGGGCGCGGTAGCGCCCCATGGGTAGGCCGCGGTTGGTCAGCTCCCTGGCCATCTTGCGAGAGCCACAGCTCCCCCGATGGGACTGATGAATGCGACGAACCAGATCAACCTGGGCCAGCAGCGCCCGGTCAATCCGGGGCTCCCGGTGCAGCCAGGCGTAGTAGCTGCTACGGGGATAGTCCATCAACTGACACACCAACCGGATCGGAGCGACCTTCCCCAATTCCTGGATCACCTGTTCCGGTGATCGCTGTCCCGAATGAAGAAGGCGATGGATTTTTTTAGCAGGTCGCGCTCCTCCTTGAGCCTGCGATTCTGGGCCTCCAGCTCGGCGATTCTGACTTGGGCATCCACGGGCGGTGCCTCGGCCTGAGGGTCATGCTTCCGACGCCATTGCTCGATCCAGCGCCTCAGCGCCGTCGGGCCGACATCCATCAGCTGGCAGACGTCCCTGACTGTCTGCCCCTCCACAACGACAAGGCGAACCGCCTCATCCCTCATGCCCTGAGTGATCTGTTTTGCCATGGGTCTACCTCGATGCTCGAAATTGATCCTATCGAGTGTCCAAGTTGATTAGACCACCACAACCCGTCCATGGGGGCTTGGCAGCCGCATCCATGCGGCTGACACTCCCGCAACCGGACCCACCCCGCCTTCGACAGATTTCTGCTGCTGTTGGTAGGTGTCGACCTTGATCGACAAGGTAGATCCACGCCATGCGTGGATGCTCTTGGATCAATTATCGAAATACTCGAACTCGATGGAGATTCATCCACGCATGGCGTGGATCCATCAGATCGCTGGAATCTGTCAGAGGTGGGGCGGTGTCGGAGTGCGGGGTGTCCGCGGCATGGATGCCGCGGCCAAGCCCCCATGGACGGGTTTACGGCGTCCCCGCACTCCGACACCGCCCCGCCAACCCACGGAATGCCAGCTTTTGCTTTTGCCGTTGAGGTTGCCGGCCAGCGGCCGGCACTACCAGGGGTGCAGGGCGCAGCCCTGCCGAAAAACACGCACAAAAAAAACAGCAGGCCGAGGCCTGCTGTTTCGGTGTAATGGTGCGCCCGGAGAGATTCGAACTCCCGACCGCCTGGTTCGTAGCCAGGTACTCTATCCAACTGAGCTACGGGCGCCAATTACATAAACTTGTTGTGCTGACTGTGTATGGTGCGCCCGGAGAGATTCGAACTCCCGACCGCCTGGTTCGTAGCCAGGTACTCTATCCAACTGAGCTACGGGCGCGCGGTACACAATCAAATTTTACTGCATTTCCAGCGGCGGATGCTGGAAACCTGTCGAGTGGTGCGCCCGGAGAGATTCGAACTCCCGACCGCCTGGTTCGTAGCCAGGTACTCTATCCAACTGAGCTACGGGCGCCCTGCGACAGGAGCGGAATTATGCGGATGTCGGCGCGTACCGTCAACAGTTTTGTGAAAATTTTCATCCAACTGAATGAGAAAGCTGTCAGCCACGGCGTCCGGGGCCTTCAGCCAGGCGAAGTGATCGGCGTGCGTACCCAGTTCCTGCGCGGACAGCACGCGCAGCTGCGCGACCACATTCGGCAGTTTCGCCAGCAGCGTCTGCATCGATCCGGTCGGTGCCAGCCAGTCATGTTCCATCAGCACCGCCTGCGCGCTGCCATGCACGCGCGCCATCTGCGCGTCGAGGTCTTCGTCCATGCCGACCGCGGCGTAATGGTTGTTCAGGCCGACGCGCGCCCAGTCGGCGATCAGCCCGCGCGCTTCGGTGCCACCGAAGCCGAGGCGACGGCCATGCAGCACGCCCTGGCGCTGTGCGATCCACGGCAGGAAGCGGTAGACCAGCGGCAGCAGCCAGCCACGCGGTGGTGGGAATCCGCGCCAGAACGGTGAGCCGCTGGCGGCCAGCCACAGCCGGTTGAAGTGCTGCGGGTTGCGGCCGGCATGCACGCAGGCCAACTGCCCGCCGAGGCTATGGCCGCCGATGATCCAGGGCAGGGCGTCGCCTTCGTCATCCGCTGCGGCCAGGACGGCCTGGCTGGTCGGCAGATCCTGTTCGAGTACCTCGCGATAGCCCCAGTCCTGCGTGCGCGACGGGCGCAGCGAGCTGCTGCCGTTGCCGCGCCACTCGTGCAGATAGACCGCCACGCCCTTCGCTGCCAGTGCCTGCGCCAGCGGCAGATAGTGGCGCGCGGCCACGCCCAGCGCCGGCAGCCACAGCAGGCGTGCGACGGGCTGTGCGGGCACGCGGGCGATCACTTCGTAGCGATGGCCGTCGTTGCATTGCACGGCGAGGATGCGCGGTGTCAGGCTCATGCGTGCGGTGCCGCGCCGAAATGGTCGAGCACCAGTACTTCGCTGCGGCCCGGCGCATAGCCTTGCTGCAGCCCACGTGCGACGTAGTCGATGCCGGCTTCGCAGGCATTGGCCAGGCTCAGACCATTGCACAGCTGCGCAGCAATGGCCGAAGCCAATGTGCAGCCGGTACCGTGCGCATCCAGGGGCAGTCGCGCATGGATGAATTCTTCGCTGCTGACGCCGTCGAAATAGCGGTCGATCACGCGATTGCCTTCCTGCAGGTGCCCGCCCTTGAGTAGCACTGCGCCAGCACCGAGGTCGAGCAGGGCCGAGGCGGCCTGTTCTGCGTCTTCGCCGTTGCTGATCTTCCGCCCGACCAGCAGTTCTGCTTCCGGCGTGTTGGGGGTGATCAGCGTGGCCAGCGGGATCAGGCGCTCACGCATGGCCTGCAATGCGCTGTCTTCCAGCAGGCGTGCGCCGCTGGTGGCAACCATCACCGGGTCCAGCACCACATGTGGTGGCCGGTGGCGCTCCAGTGCGTCGGCGACGGCATTGATCACTTCGGCGTTGGCCAGCATGCCGAGCTTCACCGCGTGGATGTCGAAGTCGTCGAAGCAGGCCTCCAGCTGCGCGTGCAGGAACTCGATGGGTGGCACGTGCACGGCGGTGACGCCGCGGGTGTTCTGCGCGGTCAGTGCAGCAATCGCGGAAAGGCCATGCACGCGGTGCGCGGCGAAGGCCTTGAGGTCAGCCTGGATGCCGGCGCCACCGCCGGAGTCGGAGCCGGCGATGGTGAGGGCGGAAACGGGAGTGGTCGGGCTCATCAGGCGATTGTGCCGTGGTCCCGCAGGGGAAGGTAGATCCACGCCATGCGTGGATGTCCTTGATTCAATGCCGCCAACGCGCCCACTGCTGGTACACCACATAGCCCAGCCCGGTCAGGCCGGTCAGCAGGGCAGGGGCGAGCAGGGCGTCATACTGCCAGCGCACGAACAGCCAGGCGCCGATGATGCCTCCGGCGAGGAAGCCGCTGATGATCAGGCCGCTGAGGGTCAGGCGACGTATCTGCAGCGGCAACCCGCGCAGCAGGTGACCGAGGCCGATGCCCAGGTCGGTGAACATGCCGCTGAGGTGGGTGGTGCGCACCACCGCGCCACTGAAGGTGGTGGCCATCGCGTTCTGCAGGCCGCAGGCCATGGCGGCGGCCAGCGCGCCCCAGATCTGGTGTTGTTCAAAGAGCGGAATGGCGATCAGCAGCAGTGCCGATTCCAGCGCCAGTGCCACGCCATAGCGCCGGCCCAGTTGCAGGGCGCTGTCCTGGATCAACAGGCCGCTGAGCATCGCGCCCAGCGAGAACGCGATCAGAAGCCCCCACAGGTGCCCGACGGCGCGCCAGTCACCCTGCGCAAGCGCCATGCCGAGCTGGCTGGTGCTGCCGGTCATGTGGCTGACCGCCTGGTGCTCGAAACCGAGGAAACCGACCACGTTGACCATGCCGGCCACGCACGAGAGCGCGACCGCACCGATCCAGACCCAGGTGGGCAGACGTATTCCCATCGGCGGGGCCCCTCAGGGCCCGCCGAAGCCGCCGTTGAACTGCAGCTCGCTGAAGGTGTTGCTGGCCGGATCGAACACTGCGCCCCAGAACTGTGCGCCGCCATCGCAGGCGCGGATCGCTTCCCGTGCGGGATTCACGCCGCTGTCGTCGTGCGGGAAGGCGTTGATGTAGATCAGCCGCTTGCCGGCACTTTCGATGCCGACGTACTGGCGGTCGAAGTCCAGCACCTTCGGCACCTGCGCTTCAAGCGATGACAGCCGCGCTTCCAGCTGATCGATCTGCTGCCGGCTGGGTGCCCAGTAGCCGCTGACCCGCCCGGCCTCGCGGCCGGGGCTGGGCCGCGAGCAGGTGTCGAGCACCTGCGCGGCGATGATCGGGCGGGTGACCACCCAGGACTGGCCGGTGCGCTCGGCGGTCGGCACGCTGGCCGGGCCGCGCGTAGTGGTGCAGGCGCCCAGAGTGGCCGCGAGGGCGATCGCAGCCGTGGGCAGCAGCAGGCGGGTGCAGCGGTTCACAACACCTCCGAAGCGTAATCGGCCAGGCGCGAACGCTCGCCACGGCGCAGGGTGATGTGCGCACTATGCGGCCAGTTCTTGAAGCGATCCACCGCGTAGGTCAGGCCCGAAGTGGTTTCGGTCAGGTACGGGGTGTCGATCTGCTCGACGTTGCCCAGGCAGACGATCTTGGTGCCGGGGCCGGCACGGGTGATCAGCGTCTTCATCTGCTTCGGGGTGAGGTTCTGCGCCTCGTCCAGGATCAGGTAGCGCGACAGGAAGGTGCGGCCGCGCATGAAGTTCATCGAGCGGATCTTGATGCGGCTGGCGAGCAGGTCGTTGGTGGCCTGGCGGCCCCAGGTGCCGCCTTCCTGGTTGTGCGTGAGCACTTCCAGGTTGTCGGTCAGCGCGCCCATCCACGGCGTCATCTTCTCTTCCTCGGTGCCCGGCAGGAAACCGATGTCCTCGCCGACGCTGACCGTGGCGCGGGTCATGATGATCTCGCGGTAGCGCTGCTGGTCCATCGTCTGCGCCAGGCCGGCGGCCAGTGCCAGCAGGGTCTTGCCGGTACCGGCGGTACCCAGCAGGGTCACGAAGTCGATCTCCGGGTCCATCAGTGCGTTGAGCGCGAAGTTCTGCTCGCGGTTGCGCGCACTGATGCCCCACACGGCGTGGCTGCCGTGGCGGAAATCATCGACCAGCGACAGCACCACCTTGCCGTCGCCGACCACGCGGCTGACACGCAGTTCGACTTCGTCTTCGCCGGGCAGGTAGACGTACTGGTTCGGGTACCACTCCTCGCCGTCCTGCGCGAGGATTTCGTAATGGGTACGGCCCTTGTCGCTCCAGCTGCGCAGGTCGTCGCCGTGGCGCTTCCAGAAGTCTTCCGGCAGCTCGGTGGCGCCGGTGTAGAGCAGGCTGAAATCGTCCAGCGCGCGGTCGTTTTCGTAGTCCTCGGACACGATGCCGGCGATGGCGGCCTTGATCCGCAGGTTGATGTCCTTGGAAACGAACACCACCGGCAGGTCCGGCGTTTCTTCCTTCAGGGCCAGGATCGCGCCGAGGATGGCGTTGTCCGGAATGACCTTGCCGAAGCTCTTGCCGGCATCGAAATGGCTGGTCTGGAAGCGCAGCTTGCCCGCGCTCTGCTTGCCGCGCAGCTGCAGGCCATTGGGCCGCTGCAGCGGAATGCCGTCGGCCAGGTTGTCCAGGCCCGATGCCTGCACCAGTTCGTTGAGGAAGCGGCTCACCTGGCGGGCGTTGCGGCTCGCTTCGGAGGTGCCCTTCTTGCCGTTGTCCAGCTCCTCGATCACCTGCATGGGCAGGTAGACGTCGTGCTCCTCGAATTTGAACAGCGCGGTGGGATCGTGCATCAGCACGTTGGTATCCAGCACGTAGATGCGCTTGCCTCGGGTCATCGTCGATTCCTGGTTACGGACAGGGAAAAACCACCACGGCCTGCTGCGGGGCAGGGTGATGGCAGACACAGTAGGCAGTGGGACTCACTTGGACTGGGAGGCCTTCAGTTCGGCGAGAACAGCATCGGCATGGCCTGCAACCTTGACCTTGCGCCAGGACTGCACGATGCGGCTGTCGGGGGAAATCAGGAAGGTGCTGCGCTCGATGCCACGCACCTGCTTGCCGTACATGTTCTTCATCTTGATCACGTCGAAGGCGGTGCACAGCGCTTCGTCGCCATCGCTGACCAGCGGGAAGCTGAAGCCCTGCTTGGCACAGAAGTTGTCGTGCGACTTCACCGAGTCGCGCGAGACACCGAGCACGACCGCACCGGCCTTCTTGAACTTCGGCAGCAGCGCGTTGAAGTCGATGCCTTCGGTGGTGCAGCCGGGCGTGCTGTCCTTGGGGTAGAAGTACAGCACCAGCCACTGGCCGGCATAGTCGCCGAGGGTGGCCTGGTTGCCACCGGACAGTGCCAGCGGCAGGGAGAGGGTAGTGCTGTCCAGGGTATCGCCGTTGTTCATGAGGTCCTTCTGTCGAGCCTGGGTTGTTTCTACGACAATTGCATGAAACGCCACGCGCCCGTGAGAGGCGCGCGAAAAATCCGCACTTCCGATCAGAATTTCATCGGGTCCATGATCGCGTCCAGGTTCAGGTGGTCGCAGAACTCGAGGAAATCGTCGCGCAGCGCGGCGATGTGCATGTTGGCCGGCACGCCGATGGTGACCTGCGCGCTGAACATCTCCGCACCGGTCTGCATGGCGCGGTAGCGGGTGCTCTGCAGGTTCTCGATGGTGATGCCCTGGCGGTCGAAGAAATCGGCCAGCTGGAACAGGATGCCCGGCTTGTCGGCGGCGATCACCTCGACGATGTACGGCAGCAGGTTGGACTGCGCCTGCTTGGCGGCGGTGCGGTACCAGACCAGCTTCAGGCCTTCCTCGCGCTCGAGCCGGGTCAGCATCGCTTCCAGCTTGGCCACCGAGTCCCAGGAGCCGGTGGCCAGGGCGGTGACCGAGACATCGCGACCGACCGTGGCCAGGCGTGCGTCCACCAGGTTGCAGCCGCTGTCGGCGATGCGGCGGGTGACGGACAGCAGGGGGGACTCCGGATGCGTCGTATAGGCGTTGATCAGGAGGTGGTTTTCGCTCGGCGCGGGGCGCGGGGTGGTGTCGGTCAAGGCGATTCCGGGTAATGCATGCGTTAGTCTGAATGCCCGCCAGAGGCGGGGATCCACCGGTGTCCAGCATACTTGCCCGTGCTTTCGCGCCGCAAGTAACATTCAGGTCGCCCCCGGCCTTTCGTGGCGGGCGTTTTCCCTTTCCAGCCAAGAGCAGCACGTCCTTGTCCCTTTCCGGCCTCATCACCGCGCTGGCGACCCCGTTCCGGGCCGACGGCGCCCTCGATCCCGACGGTTGGCAGCGCCTGCTGCACCTGCAACTGGAAGGTCGCGTCCACGGCGTTGTCGTTGCCGGTTCGACCGGCGAAGCGGCAACGCTCACCGATGCCGAGTACGACCTGCTGCTGGCCAGTGCGGTCGAGCGCATTGGCGGCCGCATTCCGGTCATGGCCGGTACCGGCCTGTCGGGCACCGCCAAAACCATCGAACAGACCCGCCGCGCCGCTGCACTCGGTGCCAGTCACGCGCTGGTGGTGACCCCGCCGTACGTGCGCCCGACCCAGGCCGGCCTGATCGCGCACTACCGCGCGGTGGCCGACCAGGGTGGGTTGCCGGTCGTGCTGTACAACGTGCCCGGCCGTACCGGTTGCGACATGCAGCCGGAGACCGTGGCCGAACTGGCCAGCCATCCCAACATCGTCGGCATCAAGGAGGCGGTGGGCGACACCGGCCGGGTGCAGGCGCTGCTGGCCCTGCGCAGCCCGCAGTTCGCCGTGCTCAGCGGTGACGACGGCACGGCGGCCCGGTCGATCCAGGCCGGCGTCGATGGCTTGATCTCGGTCGGTTCCAACGTGCTTCCGGGCGCCTACCGCCGGATGTGCGAGCTGGCCGCCGCCCACGACCATGAAGCCACCGGGTCCTGGGACGCGCGCCTGCAGCCGTTCCATGACTTCTGCGGTGTCGAGCCGAACCCGATTCCGGTCAAGGCGCTGCTGCGCCGTATCGGCATCGGCCACGACCTGCGCCTGCCGCTGCTGCCGCTGTCGGCGCCGCATCATGCGGCTGCCGACCATCTTGCCGGCGACATCGCCGCCCTCGAAGCCCTTTCCAGCCACTGACCTTTCGTCTTGGTCTGACCCAGGAGATTCACATGCGTCAATCCGTTTCCACTGTCCGCGTGCTGTCCTACGCCCTGCTTGCTGTAGCTGTTGCGGCCGGCACCACCGGTTGCTTCAAGCGTGGCGTCAAGGGCGACTACGCCCTGGCCCCGGAAATGCGCCCGCTGGAAGTGCCGCCGGACCTGAACCTGCCGGCCACGACCGGTGACAACAAGGTGCCGGCGCTGGTTTCGGCCACCAAGCCGGCAGCGCCGGCGGCCGCGGCTCCGGCCGTTGGCAACACCGGTTTCACCATTGCCGGTGGCAAGGATGAAGCCTTCGCCAAGGTCGGTACCGCGCTGGAAGGCGTGCAGGGCGTGACCATCGCCAGCCGCGCCCAGCTGCTCGGCTCGTACGACGTGGCCTACGAAGGCAGCAACTTCCTGGTCCGCGTGGTCGCCGTCGATGCCGGCGCCTACATCTCCGCGGTCGACCCGCGTGGCCTGCCGGCCACCGCCGAAGCGCCGGTGAAGCTGATCGCCGCGCTGAAGGCGAAGCTGGCACAGTAAGGGCCAGCCGGGCGGGTGCGGGCCTTGGTCCGCACCTGCCTTGGGTAGCGCCGGGCCATGCCCGGCGAGCGTGAAGCGCGGCCCAGGATCCGCCGGGCATGGCCCGGCGCTACCGGAAATGGAAAAGGGCGCCCAAGGCGCCCTTTTTCGTTGCTGCTGCTTGCGCCTCAGCGCTCCAGCAGCTTCAGCTTGTCCGGCTTGCCATCCCATTCGCCGGCGTCGGCCGGCGGATCCTTGCGCACGGTCAGCACCGGCCACTCTTTCGCCAGTTCGGCGTTGAGGGCGACGAAGCCTTCCTGGCCGGCGGGGACATCGTCCTCCGGGAAGATCGCATTGACCGGGCACTCCGGCTCGCAGAGGGTGCAGTCGATGCACTCATCCGGGTCGATCACCAGGAAGTTTGGGCCTTCGTGGAAGCAATCCACGGGGCACACTTCCACGCAATCGGTGTGTTTGCACTTGATGCAGTTTTCGGTGACGACAAAGGGCATGGGCTGGGGGTGGATCGATTCCTGAACCCGCCAATTCTAGAACAGGTTGGCCCCCGGTGTCGGCGCAGGGCGGAAATCGGGCGTCTGGCAGGCGCGGCCGGGGCGCTCATTGGCGGCAGGGCGAGGCCTGTGCGACGCTGCGGGTCAGCCGGCTGCGTCGGATGGCCGGACCCCTTCCCAGCAGGATCGTCCATGTCCCCAGCCCAGCCCAACATCGCCTCCCATGGCGGTGAGAACACTGCATTCATCGTCCTGATCAGCTGCGTGGCCACCCTGGGTGGATTCCTGTTCGGCTTCGACAGTGGTGTCATCAATGGCACGGTCGATGGCCTGCGCCAGGCTTTCAACTCCAGTGAGGCGGCGCTCGGTTTCGAAGTCGCCTCGATGCTGCTGGGCTGCGCGATCGGTGCCTTCCTGGCCGGCTGGCTGGGAGATCGCCTGGGCCGTCGTGGCGTGCTGATCGCCTCGGCGCTGATGTTCCTGGTTTCGGCGCTGGGTGCCGGTGCCGCACACGCCTCCTGGTTGTTCATTGCCGCACGCGTGCTCGGCGGCTTCGCGGTGGGCGCGGCCAGTGTGATGTCGCCGGCCTACATTGCCGAGGTGGCTTCGGCGCGCTATCGCGGGCGTTTGGCCACGGTGCAGCAGATGGCGATCATCTGCGGCCTGTTCGCCGCCTTCCTCAGCAATTACCTGCTGGCCCGTGCCGCTGGGGCGTCGACCGAGCCGCTATGGCTGGACCATGAGGCCTGGCGCTGGATGTTCTGGATGCAGGCGCTGCCGTCGGGGCTGTTCCTGCTGTTGTTGCTGGTGATTCCGGAAAGCCCGCGCTTTCTGGTCGTGAAGGGGCGTCAGCAGCAGGCGAGGGCGGTACTGTCGCGGCTGTACGGCGAGGCCGCTGCGGCGGCCAAGCAGGCCGAGATCGAAGCCAGCCTGGCGCAGGACCAGCACAAGCCGCGCTTTGCCGACCTGCGCGACACGGTCAGCGGCAAGCTGCGCCCGATCCTCTGGGTGGGCATCGGCCTGGCCATGTTCCAGCAGCTGGTCGGCATCAACGTGGTGTTCTACTACGGCGCGGTGCTGTGGCAGGCGGTGGGCTTCTCGGAAAGCGATGCGCTGCTGATCAACGTGCTGTCCGGCGCACTGAGCATCGGCGCCTGTCTGCTGACGGTGCTGTTGATCGACCGCATCGGGCGCAAGCCGCTGCTGTGGATCGGCTCGGTTGGCATGTCGGCCGCACTGGTGCTGATGGTGGTGGCCTTCGCCAGTGGCAGCCTGGCCGACGGTCGCCTGCAGCTGTCCGACGGCATGGGCCGGCTGGCGCTGGTCGCGGCCAATGTCTACGTGGTGTTCTTCAACATGTCCTGGGGCCCGGTGATGTGGGTGATGCTGGGCGAGATGTTCCCGAACCAGATCCGCGGCCCGGCGTTGGCCGTTGCGGGTGCGGCGCAGTGGACCTCGAATTTCGCGATCACCGTGACCTTCCCGATGCTGCTGGCCGGCATCGGGCTGGCCGGTGCCTATGGCATCTATACGGTGGCGGCCATCCTCTCGATCGTCTTCGTGGTCCGCTACGTGCGCGAGACCAAGGGCAAGGAGCTGGAGCAGATGGAAGGCTGACGGCGACTGGCTTCGGTTGCGTTCCGTTGGCGCCTGCTTGTCCAGAGTGTGAGGGGGCAGGCCGCCCTCTCCAGGACACGCAAGAGCCCATCCATGGTGCTCGATGGCGCCATCCATGGCGCCAACGGTCCTGGAGAGGGCGGCCCGCCCCCTCCTGACAGTTTCATGGTGCGTGCGGATGCGGCGAAGCGCTGGTCGGTTGTTGCCGCAGCTGGCGGGAAACCGTCCAGAGCCGGTGGGGTCACCCAGGGCAGGACCGTTGGCGCCATGGATGGCGCCATCGAGCCCCCATGGATGGGTTCACGGCGTGTCCTGCCCTGGGTGACCCCGCCGGCTCAAGCCGATTGCAGGGAGGCGCCAACGCGACCAACCCGACCGCAATCACTGCAATCCCGGAAAACAGAAAAGCCCGCACAAGGCGGGCTTTTTCGGTTCCTGCTGCGGCGACTGGCGCTCCCTAGGGGACTCGAACCCCTGTTTTAGCCTTGAGAGGGCCACGTCCTAACCACTAGACGAAGGGAGCGTAACTGTGTCGCTGCCGAGGCAGGAGCGCTAGTATATGCACCTCGATGCCATTGGGCAATCCCGAAACTTCAACCGGAAGCGCCAACATCATTTCCTCTGCTACATCACCGTTCAGCCTGCGCGTCATCCCGCGCGACCAGCACACGATCTCCCGCAAGGACATCAGCCCGAACGCCCTGCGCGTGCTTTATCGCCTGCGCGATGCCGGCTTCGGCGCCTACCTTGTCGGCGGCGCGGTGCGCGACCTGCTGGTCAATGGCCAACCCAAGGATTTCGACGTGGCCACCGATGCCACGCCCGAACAGGTCAAGCAGCTGTTCCGCAACTGCCGCCTGATCGGTCGTCGGTTCCGCCTCGCCCACGTCGTGTTCGGCCGCGAGATCATCGAAGTCGCCACCTTCCGTGCCAACAGCGATGACGGCAGCGGCGACCGCGAGATGGAAAACGGCATGCTCGTGCGCGACAACGTGTACGGCCCCATCGAAGACGACGCCATCCGCCGCGACTTCACCTGCAACGCCCTGTACTACGCCATCGAGGACTTCTCGGTGCGTGACTACACCGGCGGCTTCGAAGACGTGCAGGCGCGCCTGATGAAACTCATCGGCGACCCGGTACAGCGCTACCAGGAAGACCCGGTACGCATGCTGCGCGCCGTGCGCCTGGCGGCCAAGCTCGGCTTCCAGATCGAAGAGGGCACCGCTGCGCCGATCCCGCAGCTGGCCGGCCTGCTCAACGAAGCCGCGCCGGCACGCCTGTTCGAGGAAGTGCTGAAGCTGTTCCTGTCCGGGCACGGCGTGGCCAGCTTCGAAGGCTTGGAGCGCTACGGCTTGCTCGACGTACTGTTCCCGGAAAGCGCCAAGGCGCTGAAGTCCAACCGCACCGGCGCGCTGCGCCGCATGCTGGTCGAGGGCCTGGCCAACACCGATGCGCGCGTGGCCAACGACGAGCCCGTCTCGCCGGCGTTCCTGTTCGCGCTGCTGCTGTGGCCGGCGTTCTGCCGCGCGCAGGCGACCCTGCTCAAGCAGGGCGTGGCACCGGAAGAGGCACAGCGTCGTGCTGCCGACCGCGTCACCGTGCAGCAGCTGAGCACCATCGCATTGCCGCGCCGCTTCTCGCTGCCGATGCAGGAAATCTGGCTGCTGCAGTCGCGCTTCGGCTCGCGCCAGCGCAAACGCGTATTCCGTACGCTCACCCACCCGCGCTTCCGCGCCGCTTTCGACTTCCTCAGCCTGCGCCAGGTGGCCTCGGCCGAGCACGCAGCCGACGTTGAATTCTGGCGTGAGGCACAGGCCCAGTCCGGCCGCGAGCTGGAATCGTCGCTGGACGCGATGCACAGCGAAGAGGGCGATGGCGAGAACGGAGTACCGCGCAAGCGGCGCCGTCGTCGTCGCCGTCCGGGTGCCTCGGCCGGTGCAGCTGGCGAATAAGCAATGACGCCTGCGTGGATCGGTCTCGGCGCCAACCTCGGCGATGCGGCCAAGACTGTAGGGGCGGCGATCACCGCGCTGGACAGCCTGCCCGGGACACGCGTGCTGCAGGCCTCGCGCCTGTACGCAACGCCGGCCTGGGGCAATGAAGACCAGCCACCGTTCGTGAACGCGGTGGCCGCGGTCGAAACGTCACTGGTGGCCGATGAACTGCTGCAGGCGATGCTGGCACTGGAGCAGCGCTTTGGTCGCGTGCGTGATGCGGCGGTGCACTGGGGGCCGCGCGCGCTGGACCTGGACCTGCTGCTGTATGGCGCGCAGGTGCTCGACCAGCCCGGCCTGCAGGTGCCGCACCCTTACATGCACGAGCGTGCCTTCGTGTTGGTGCCCCTGGCCGAAATCGCGCCGGATCTGGCCATTCCCGGTCATGGCCGCGTGCGGGATGCAGTGATGCGGGTGGATGCCTGCGGGATCGCGCCGATAGGGTGATAATGCCCGGGTTATCTCCCCCGGTTATCAGCACATGAGCACCCACGCAGACAGCAAGCCCTGGACCGTTCCCGCCCTGGCCGAGGCCAAGCGCAACGGCCAGAAGCTGGTCATGTTGACCGCCTACGACGCTGGCTTCGCCCGCACCTTCGATGCCAATGGCATCGACCTGATCCTGATCGGCGATTCGCTGGGCATGGTCGTGCAGGGCCATGATTCGACCCTGCCGGTGACCGTGGCCGACATGGTCTACCACACCCGCGCCGTGGCCCGCGTGCTGCAGCGTGCGCTGCTGGTGGCCGACCTGCCGTTCGGCGCCGATGCCACTCCGGAACGCGCGCTGGATGCCTCGCTGCAGCTGCTGCAGGCCGGTGCCGAGATGGTCAAGATCGAAGGTGCCGGCTTCAAGGTCGACATCATCCGCTATCTGGTCGAGCGCGAGATTCCGGTCTGCGCGCATCTGGGCCTGACCCCGCAGTCGGTATTGCGCCTGGGCGGCTTCAAGATCCAGGGCCGTGGCGATGCCGCGCGCCAGCTGGTGGAAGATGCCAGGGCGGTGGCCGCCGCCGGCGCCAGCATCATGGTGCTCGAATGCGTGCCGACCCCGGTCGCCGCCGAGGTGACCGCGGCGGTGGATGTGCCGACCATCGGCATCGGTGCCGGCCCGCAGTGCGATGGCCAGGTGCTGGTACTGCACGATTTCCTCGGCCTGGACAGTGGCCATCGCCGCCCCAAGTTCGTCAAGGATTTCCTTGCCGAAGGCGGCTCGGTGGCCGGAGCCACCCGCGCCTTTGCCGACGCCGTGCGCGACGGCAGCTTCCCTGACGAACAACACGCCTACGCCCAATGATCCAGACCTTCAACGAACTTGGCGCACTGCGCGAGCAGATCGCCCAGTGGAAGCGGCAGGGCCTGCGCGTGGCGCTGGTGCCGACCATGGGCAACCTGCACGGTGGCCACCATTCGCTGGTGACCCTGGCCCGCCAGTACGCCGACAGGGTGGTGGCGAGCATCTTCGTCAACCCGACCCAGTTCGGGCCGAACGAAGACTTCAACCGCTACCCGCGCACGCCCGAGGCCGACGTGGCCGGGCTGGAGCAGGTCGGCTGCGACGCGGTGTGGTTGCCCAGCGTCGAGGCGATGTACCCGCTGGGCGTGGACAAGACCACGCAGATGCACACGCCGGGCGTGAGCGAGGTGCTGGAAGGCGCCAGCCGCCCGGGCCACTTCGATGGCGTCTGCACGGTGGTGGCGCGCCTGTTCCTGCAGGTGCAGCCGGATGTGGCCGTGTTCGGCCGCAAGGACTACCAGCAGCTGGCCGTGATCAAGCAGATGGTGGCTGAGCTGTCGTTCCCCATCCAGATCGTCGGCGCCGAGATCGTGCGCGACGAGGACGGCCTGGCCAAGAGCTCCCGCAACCAGTACCTCAGCGCAGAACAGCGCCCGGTTGCGACGACCATTCACCGCACGCTGCTGGGCATGCGCGAAGGCTACGTGGCCGGGTACACGCTGGCGCAGATCGAGGCCGACGCCACGGCCGCGCTGCAGGCGGCTGGTTTCCAGGTCGACTACGCGGTGCTGCGCACGCCCGAGCTGGCCGAGCCGACCTTCGATGGCGGCGGCCGCGTGGCGCTGATCGCCGCGCGCCTGGGCACGACGCGCCTGATCGACAACCTGGAATTCTGAGCCGCACCTGGCTCCTGGGCGCCCCACGGGGCGCCTCTCACCATCCCACGGACGGGAGACTGGAAATGAAGGAACCGAACACTGACGCGGGCCGCCTCGCCCAGGCCTCGATCCTGGCGGTGCTGGCGGCCGGCATGCTGCCGGCCCAGCTGTTTGGCGGCCTGTTGTTCGCGCTTGAATTCAGGCGTACGCCGATGCCTGCGCTCACCGGTGGGGGGCTGATGTTCGTGCTGGTAGCCTGCAATGCGATTGCCGTGCTGTTGCCGATGGCATTGATCCAGCAGTCTCAGCGACGCCTGCGCCGGGCCGGTTTCGTGATGGCCGGCTTTGGCGTTGGCGCGCTGGCGATGGCCACCTGCGGCTGGCCGGGTGAAACCCAGGGCCCCCTGCTGCACCGCCTGCGCTATGTCGATACCTTCGATGTGATCAGCTACGCCTTGATGGTGCTGGCGGCGGGTGGCTTCGGCCTGCTTGCCGGGCTGGCCTTCCATGCGGTGTTCCGCCTCTGGCTGGAGGGTGTCTCCGGCCGCGCTCCGGCAATGCCACCGGGCGAGGGCACCTGAACGGCCTTCAGCGTCCTGCCTTGGGCCCCTGACGATGGCCAAGCGGGTGCTAGAATCCGCTCTTTCCTTTGCCGTTGCAGCGCCCCCATGCACCTGTCCCTGCTCAAGACCAAGATCCACCGCGCCACCGTCACCCATTCCGAGCTGAACTACGAAGGCTCGATCGCCATCGATGACAACCTGCTGGCTGCCACCGGCATCCGCGAGTTCGAGCAGGTGCACATCTGGGACGTGACCAACGGTGCGCGCTTCTCGACCTATGCCATCCGCGCCGAAGCCGGCAGCGGCGTTGTCTCGCTCAACGGTGGCGCCGCGCGCCACGTGCAGGTCGGTGACATCATCATCATCGCCGCGTTCGCCAGCATGACCGAGCAGGAAGCCGACAGCTTCAAGCCGAAGCTGGTGTACGTTGATGGCAAGAACCAGATCACCCACACCAACGACACGATCCCGACCCAGGCCGCATGACAACGAACAACGGATTCGACTCGCTGCATTCCCACGCCCAGCGCCTGAAGGGCGCAAGCATCCCCAGCCTCCTCGCCGCCGAACCCGGCCGTGTGCAGGAACTGGCGCTGCGGGTCGGTCCGTTGTACGTCAACTTCGCCCGGCAGAAATACGATGCCGCGGCGTTGCAGGCATTGCTGGCTTTGGCCGCCGAACGTGATGTCGGCGGTGCCATCACGCGCCTGTTCCGTGGTGAGCAGGTCAATCTGACCGAAGGTCGCGCTGCACTGCACACCGCACTGCGCGGCGACGTGGTCGATGCGCCGGTGGCGGCCGAGGCCTATGCCACCGCGCGCGAAATCCGCCAGCGCATGGGTGTGCTGGTGCGCGCGCTGGAAGACAGCGGCGTCACCGACGTGGTCAGCGTCGGCATCGGTGGTTCCGATCTCGGTCCGCGCCTGGTCGCCGATGCGCTGCGCCCGGTCAGCGGTGCGCGCCTGCGCGTGCATTTCGTCTCGAACGTGGACGGCGCCGCCATGCAGCGCACGCTGGCTGCGCTGGATCCGGCCAGGACCGCCGGCATCCTGATCTCCAAGACCTTCGGTACCCAGGAGACCCTGCTCAACGGCCAGATCCTGCACGACTGGCTGGGTGGCAGCGAGCGCCTGTACGCGGTCAGCGCCAATCCGGAACGTGCCGCCAAGGCCTTCGCCATCGCCGCCGAGCGCGTGCTGCCGATGTGGGATTGGGTCGGTGGCCGTTATTCGTTGTGGTCGGCGGTTGGTTTCCCGATTGCGCTGGCCATCGGTTTCGAGCCTTTCGAGCAGCTGCTGGACGGCGCCGCGCAGATGGATGCGCACGCGCTGGACGCGCCGCTGGAGCGCAACCTGCCGGTGCTGCATGGCCTGACCGACATCTGGAACCGCAACGTGCTGGGCCATGCCACGCATGCGGTGATGACCTACGACCAGCGCCTGGCACTGCTGCCGGCCTACCTGCAGCAGCTGGTGATGGAAAGCCTGGGCAAGCGCGTGCAGCGTGATGGCCAGCCGGTCACCACCGATACCGTGCCGGTGTGGTGGGGCGGGGCAGGTACCGACGTGCAGCACAGCTTCTTCCAGGCGCTGCACCAGGGCACCAGCATCGTGCCGGCCGATTTCATCGGCTGCGTGCACAACGATGATCCGTACACGATCAATCACCAGGCGCTGCTGGCCAACCTGCTGGCGCAGACCGAAGCGCTGTCCAATGGCCAGAGCAGCGACGACCCGCACCGCGATTACCCGGGTGGCCGTCCGAGCACGCTGATCCTGCTCGACGCGCTGACCCCGCAGGCGCTGGGTGCGTTGATCGCCATGTACGAACACGCCGTGTACGTGCAGTCGGTGATCTGGAACATCAACGCCTTCGACCAGTTCGGTGTTGAACTGGGCAAGCAGCTGGCCAGTGGCCTGTTGCCGGCGCTGCAGGGCGAGGATGTGGCGGTAGCCGATCCGATGACCCGCGAGATCCTGACGCAGCTCAAGCGCTGATGCCCTGGTAGTGCCGGCCGCTGGCCGGCCTTCCGGCGATGCGTCCACCGTTCATGAGGTTGCCGGCCAGCGGCCGGCACTACCGGTGGACGGCGTGGCGTCTCACCGGCTCGGATCGCGTTCCGGGCTGGGCCGCTTGGCCAGCTTGCGCTGCAGCGAACGCCGGTGCATGCCGAGCAGGCGTGCGGCCGCCGATACGTTGCCACCGGTCTCGTGCATCGCCTGCTGGATGTGTTCCCACTGCAGGCGGCTGATCGGCGTCATCGCGTCGGGCACTTCCATTTCGCCGTCGTCGGCCGGGCCGTCATCCTCCTCGCCCAGGGCGCGCAGGATCATCGGTACCGTGGCCGGCTTCGGCAGGTAGTCGTCGGCACCGAGCTTGATCGCTTCCACCGCGGTGGCGATGCTGGCGTAGCCGGTCACCAGCAGGATCCGCATGTCCGCACGCAGGGCGCGCAACGGTTGGATCAGTGCCAGGCCGGAGTCGCTGCCCAGCTTCAGGTCGATCAGGGCGAACGCCGGCGGGTGCTGGCGGGCCAATGCCAGCGCGCTGGCGGCATCCTGCGCGGTCTGGGTTTCAAGCCCCTTGCGGGCCAGGCTGCGCTGCAGGGTACGCAAGTACAGTTCGTCGTCGTCGACCAGCAGGCCGAGGGTTGAGGCGCTCATGGGGTTTCCTCGCGTGGGGCCAGCGGCAGGCGGAAGCCGACGCGGCTGCCGGCCCCTTGGGCCGGGCGCATCCACATCTCGCCGTCGAGGCGTTCGATCGTGGCATGGGACAGGGCCAGGCCGACCCCCATGCCTTCACTCTTGCTGCTGCCGAACAGCTTGCCCGGCAGTACCGCGGCGCGCGCGTTGAAGCCGTGGCCGTAGTCACGTACTTCGCCGATCAGGTCGTCGCCTTCGATGCGCAGGTCCAGGTCCACGCGCGGCCGGCCGGCCTGTTCGCCGGCATCGGCGGCATTGTTGAGCAGGACCATCAGCAGGTGGCCCACGCCCGGGTCGAGCGGCAACCGCAGCGGCGCATCGTCGTTGCGGTGCAGGTCGATGGTCGGGCGCACCAGCCGCCATTGCTCCAGCACCTGCTGGGCGCTGGAATGGCTGCGTCCGGGCGCATCGGCCGAGGCCGGTGCGGCCAGCGCCAGCACGCGCTCGCGGCACTGCACCAGCAGTTCGCGCAGCGTTTCCATGTCCTCGCGCACTTCCGGTTCTTCGCTGCGCTCGGCGACATCGTCGGCCAGCAGGGTCATGGTCGCCAGCGGGGTGTTCAGTTCATGGGCTACCGAGGCGGCATGAGTGGCCAGAGCGACGATGCCCTCGTTGCGGGCGAAGCGCTCGCGCAGGGCCGACAGTTCCAGTTCGCGCTGGCGCAGCGCAAGGGCCAGCCGGGTCGAGAAGGCCAGCACCACCGCCGCGGAGATCAGGAAGTTGGCGACCACGCCCCAGCGGTTGAGGTCCTGCGCGCGGAAGTAACCGTCCGGCAGCGGCTGGCCGAAGATGCCACTGCTGGCATAGCCGAGCAGGCAGGCCAGTGCCACCGCCAGCGCCCAGCGCAGGGGCAGGGCGAACGCAGCCAGCGCGATCAGGATCAGGAACAGCGAGCTGAACGGATTGGCCATGCCACCGCTCCAGCCGACCATCCAGGTCAGGATGATCACGTCCACCAGGATGTGGCCGAACGCGGTCAGGGGCGCGGTATCAGCCGCTTCCGGGCGCAGCTGGGTGTAGATGTTGAACAGGGTCAGTACGGCCACGCCGGCCCACAGTGGCAGCTGCGGCAACGGCAGGCCCAGCACCCAGGTGGCGACCAGGATGGTGGCGGCCTGGCCGCCCACGGCAAGCCAGCGCAGGCTGCACAGGGTACGGAGAAACGGGGCGTCGGGACCGGTCATGCACGCTCATCGTATGCGTTCACGGGCGAGCGTGCCTGCGACAATAGGCCGCAGCCGTGCCGCTGGCTGAATGCGAGTCACCCCGAATGCGGGGGCGGGCGGTAGAATGCGCCCATGCACGACGCCGTCACCCGCCCGACTCCTCCCTCCGATGCCACCTCCTGGCCCCGCCGCCAGACCCATGCCGTGCAGATCGGCGGGGTCACCGTAGGCGGGGGCAAGCCGGTGGTGGTGCAGTCGATGACCAATACCGACACTTCCGACGTCGCCTCCAGCGTGAAGCAGGTGGCCGAGCTGTGGCGTGCCGGTTCGGAGATGGTGCGGTTGACCGTCAACACCGTGGAAGCCGCTGCGGCGATTCCGCGCATCGTCGACAAGCTGGCGATGATGGGTATCGATGTACCGCTGATCGGTGACTTCCACTACAACGGCCATCAGTTGCTGACCGCCGAGCCGGCGTGTGCCGAAGCGCTGGCCAAGTACCGCATCAACCCGGGCAACGTCGGCTTCGGCAAGAAGAAGGACCTGCAGTTCGCCCAGCTGATCGAGTTCGCGATCCGCTACAACAAGCCGGTGCGCATCGGCGCCAACTGGGGCTCGCTGGACCAGGCCCTGGCGGCGAAGCTGATGGACGAGAACAACCTGCGCGAACAGCCCTGGGACGCCGGCCGCGTGCTGCGCGAGGCGCTGATCCGCTCGGCGCTGGATTCGGCCGAGCAGGCGGTGGAACTCGGCCTGCCGCGCGACCGCATCGTGCTGTCGGCCAAGGTCAGCGGCGTGCAGGAGCTGATCGCGGTGTACCGCGACCTGGCCCAGCGCTCGGACTTCGCCCTGCACCTGGGCCTGACCGAGGCCGGCATCGGCAGCAAGGGCATCGTCGCCTCGTCCGCGGCGCTGAGCGTGCTGCTGCAGGAAGGCATCGGTGACACCATCCGCATCTCGCTGACCCCGGAACCGGGCCAGTCGCGCACGCAGGAAGTGATCGTCGCCCAGGAACTGCTGCAGACCACCGGCCAGCGTGCCTTCACGCCGCTGGTCACGGCCTGCCCGGGTTGCGGCCGTACTACCTCCGAGTTCTTCCAGGAGCTGGCCAAGGTGGTGCAGAACCACGTGCGCGAGAAGATGCCGCTGTGGAAGATCCACCACCCGGGTGCGGAAAACATGACCCTGGCGGTGATGGGCTGCATCGTCAACGGGCCGGGCGAGTCGCGTCACGCCAACATTGGCATCTCGCTGCCGGGCACGGGTGAGACGCCTGCGGCACCGGTATTCGTCGATGGCGAGAAAAAGGTGACCCTGCGCGGCGACAACATCGCCCAGGAGTTCGTCGCCCTGATCGACGATTACGTCGAACACAAATATGTCCGAAGCGCCGGATAAGCCTGCGATCCTCGCCGCACCGGAGTCCGCCTCCGGCTTCCGCCACTGGATGGCGCGCAACGCCTGGCGCCTGGTCCTGTTGTTCGGTGGCGTACTGCTGCCGTTGGCAGGCTTTGTTGCCCTGGCGGACGAAGTGCACGAGTTTGAATCGTTCCATTTCGACGCGCCGCTGCTGTGGCAGATGCATGGCCTGCATTCGCCGTGGCTGGACCGTTTCTTCGTGCTCATCTCGAAACTGGGCTACGAGTGGTTCCTGATCCCGGCTGACGTGCTGATCATCGGCGCGCTGCTGGGCTACCGGCGCTGGCGCGAGGCGACCTTCGTTGCGGTCAGCTTCATGGGATCGGCGCTGCTGAACATGGGCAGCAAGCAGTTCTTCCAGCGCCAGCGCCCCAGCCTGTGGGAATCGATTGCGCCGGAATCGACGTTCAGCTTCCCCAGCGGGCACGCGATGGGCTCGATGACACTGGCCGTGACCCTGGTGCTGCTGGCCTGGAACACCCGCTGGCGCTGGCCGGTCCTGATGCTGGCACCCGCGTTCAGCCTGCTGGTCAGCGTGTCGCGGGTCTACCTGGGGGTGCATTACCCCTCCGACATTCTGGCCGGATGGTGTGCCGCGCTGGTTTGGGTGGTAGGGTGCTACCTGGTCATGTTCAGCCGCCGACACCCTTGGCGACGGCACGGCCCGCCGCCAGCGAAGGCCAGCGAAGCACCACCACAGGGGGTTTGACGTGGATGGCCCTTGAGGGACGTCTACGTGATAGATCAGTTGTTTCGTTGCAGCAGGTTCTGCAAGACAGGGGGCAAGCACAACGCGCGGTTATGTGATGCGCAAGGCAGATCGCCGGCGCCGCATTCCAGACGCGCTTGCAGGGTATCGGCACCCTGCCTAGCTTGACCTGCAATGGCCGCATTCGAAGAGGTACGTGAATGACGATTCGAGTCTACCTGGTGGATGACCACGCACTGGTCCGCACCGGTATGAAGATGATTCTGTCGGGGGAAACCGACATCGAGGTGGTGGGCGAAGCCGAGACCGGCGAGGACGCGCTGCGCGAGGTCCGCCAGCTGCTGCCGGACGTCGTGCTGTGCGACCTGCATCTGCCGGGCGTGAGCGGCATGGAAGTGACCGAGCGCATCGTCCGCAGCCACCGCAACACCCGCGTGGTGATCGTGTCGGTACTGGAAGACGGCCCGCTTCCCAAGCGCCTGCTCGAAGCCGGCGCGGCCGGTTACATCGGCAAGGGCTGCGATGCGCAGGAACTGCTGCGTGCGGTGCGTGATGTGGCGGCCGGTCGTCGCTACCTGGGCACCAGCATCGCGCAGAATCTGGCGCTGTCGACGGTGGAAGGCAATGGTTCGCCGTTCGACAACCTGTCGCCGCGCGAGCTTGAGGTGGCGCTGCTGCTGACCCAGGGCCTTCGCCAGGAAGACATCGCGCGGCGCCTGAGCCTGAGCGCGAAGACGGTGAACACGCACAAGGCGCGGTTGTTCGAGAAGATGGGGATCCACGACAACATTGCGTTGGCGCGGATGGCCAGCCAGTACGGGCTGGTGGATCCGGCGCGGCCGCTGTAAGGGGTTCGGCCAACGGCTGAGCCCCTCGCGGTGTGCGGCAGGATTCGTGTGGTTGGCCCTGCGGAGGGATTGCGCAGGGGCGTAAGCGCCATGGATGGCGCGCCCGAGCCTTCAGGGATGGATTCACGGCGTCCCCTGCGCAATCCCTCCGCAGGGCCACGGACAGTTTCCGTGCGCGTCCATCGCGGAATGAAGAAGGAAGAGCAGGAGCGGGTCGCGCGCTCTGGATGCTGGCCCTGTAGAGCCGAAGGTAGCGGCAGGAGCCGCTGCCAACGTCGCTTGCGACGGCCCGAAGGGTGCCGGTCAGGACGACCGGCATAGCCATGCTCGGCTGTTTTCCATTCCGCTGGCGTGGAGCCGAGCGTGGGCTCGGCTCTACAGCTGCGTTGGGCTCAGTGGCCGCGTACGCGCTTGATGATCTTCGCGGCGTCGGCGGCGCTGGCGCGCACCTTGTCCCATTCGCCGTCGGCGATCCAGTTGCCCGGCACCATCCACGAACCGCCGATACAGACCACGTTCTTCTGCTCCAGGTACTCGGCAGCGGTATTTTCGGTGATGCCACCGGTCGGGCACAGCTTGAGGTCGGCGACCGGGCCGGCCAGGCCCTTGATCATCGCCAGGCCGCCCACGGCCGTGGCCGGGAACAGCTTGCACACGCGGAAGCCGCGCGCGTACAGCGACAGCAGCTCGGTGGGCGTGGCCGCACCCGGCACCACCGGCAGCGGTGCAGCGGCCAGTGCATCCGCCAGCGCTGGCGGCGTGCCCGGGGTCACCAGGAAATCCGCACCCGCGTCGATGGACTGCTGCATCTGCTCCACGGTCAGCACCGTGCCCGCGCCCACCACCACATCCGGCAGCTCACGCTTGAGCATCGCCAGCGCTTCCATCGCCACTGGCGTCCGCAGCGTCAGCTCGATGGCCGGCAAACCACCTTCCAGCAGCGCCGCACTGACCGCACGCGCCTGGTCCAGCGTATGAATCGTCACCACCGGCAGGATGCCCGCCGCATGCAACAGCTCCGCCGCCTTCACCTGATGTTGTTCGATACCCATAGCTCTGCTTCTGCCTTTGCTTTCGAGTTTGATTTTCAATGATCACTTCGCGGCGCGAGGGCGCCGGGAAACTGTGCTGAGGCGGCGGGTAGCCCCCACCAGGACCGTGAGCGGCATGGATGCCGCGACCGAGCCCCCAAGGATGGGTTTACGGCGTGTCCTGGTGGGGGCTACCCGCCGCCTCAACCAGGACACTCACCGCCAACGCACGCCCGCAGCGCTCTTCGACCCTCAGGCGTCCTTCGCCTCATGCGGCGCCGCCGCCGCGGCCGCATCGTGCCCCAGCTCATACTCCGCGTCGTAATCCCACGGCCCGCCATCGGCCGCCGCCGGCCCGCACGAAATCGAGATCGCCCCCTGGTCCGCCGGACCCACCACGCGACGGTTGATCGCGAACAGATTGCGGCCCAGGTCATGCGCGGCCGGCGCGGTGTTCGGTGCCAGCGAACGTGCGGCCCATTCCGCCGCATCCACCAGCACTTCCAGCGTGCCAGCTTCACCGTCCAGGCGGATCATGTCGCCCTCGCGCACCTTGGCCAGCGGGCCACCGCGCGCCGCTTCCGGCGTCACGTGGATCGCTGCCGGAATCTTGCCCGAGGCGCCGGACAGGCGACCGTCGGTCACCAGCGCCACACGGCGGCCCTGGTTCTGCAGCAGGCCCAGCAACGGCGCCAGCGAATGCAGTTCGGGCATGCCGTTGGCACGCGGGCCCTGGTAGCGCACGACCGCCACGAAGTCCTGCGGCAGGAGGCCACCGGCGTGCAGCTTGTTCAACACCTGCGGTGCATCCACCACCACCGCCGGTGCTTCAATCGTGCGGTACTGCGGTTTCACCGCCGACAGCTTGATCAGCGACTTGCCCAGATTGCCGCGCAGCAGGCGCAGGCCGCCCTGGTGTTCGAACGGGTTGTCGACACCACGCACGACCTCGTCATCGGCGCTGTGTTCCAGGCCCGGCAGATAGACCAGCTGGCCGTCGCGCAGCTGCGGTTCGCGCGCGTAGTCGGCCATGCCGCCGCGCGCCACGCTGACCAGGTCGCCGTGCATCAGGCCGGCCTTGATCAGCTCACCGAACACGAACGCCGGGCCGCCGGCCGCAGCGAAACGGTTCACGTCGGCGTCGCCGTTCGGATAGACGCGGGCCAGCAGCGGAATCAGCTGCGACAGCTCGTCGAAGTCGTCCCAGGTCAGCACGATGCCGGCGGCACGTGCCACCGCGATCCAATGGATGGTGTGGTTGGTCGAACCGCCGGTGGCCATCAGCGCGATGACCGCGTTGATGATCGCGCGCTCGTCGATGATGCGGCCCAGCGGACGGAAGTCATCGCCCAGCGCGGTGATGTCCAGCGCACGTTCGGTCGCTTCGCGGGTGAGTGCATCGCGCAGCGGCGTGCCCGGATTGACGAACGACGCGCCCGGCAGCTGCACGCCCATCGCTTCCAGCAGCACCTGGTTCGAGTTGGCGGTGCCGTAGAAGGTGCAAGTGCCGGCGCCGTGGTACGAGGCGGACTCGGCTTCCAGCAGCTCTTCGCGGGTGGCTTCGCCGGCGGCATAACGCTCGCGCACTTCCGCCTTCTGCTTGTTCGGGATGCCCGGGGTCATCGGGCCGGCCGGCACGAACACCGCCGGCAGGTGGCCGAAGGCCAGTGCACCGATCAGCAGGCCGGGCACGATCTTGTCGCACACGCCGAGGTAGACGGTGGTGTCGAACATGTCATGGCTGAGCCCGATCGCGGTCGCCTGTGCGATCACATCGCGCGAGAACAGCGACAGTTCCATGCCGCCACGGCCCTGGGTGACACCGTCGCACATCGCCGGCACGCCGCCGGCCACCTGTGCGGTGGCGCCCAGCTCGCGGGCGATCTCGCGGATCTGCTCGGGATAGGTCTCGAACGGCTGGTGCGCCGACAGCATGTCGTTGTAGGCGGTGATGATGCCCAGGTTCGGCGTCACGCCACCGCGCAGGCGGCTCTTGTCGGTGCCGCCGCAGGCGGCGAATCCGTGGGCGAGGTTGCCGCAGCTCAGGCGGCTGCGGAACGGGCCCTCGCGCAGGGAGGCGTCGATCGCGGCCAGGTACGCGGCGCGTGAGGCGGCGCTGCGGCGGATGACGCGCTCAGTGATGGCTTGCAGTTGCGGATGGAGGCTCATTGGCTACCGGCGTTCGTGGTGGCGAGAGGCAAGCGGCGGCATGCGCCGCCGCCGACATCAATCAGCCCAGTGGACGCGCAGGCGCGCGCCGTCCAGGTTGATCGCATTGAGGATCGGGTACTGCTGGGCGTCATTGCTGTCCAGCGCCTGGCGCAGCACCTGCAGCTTCTGCTTGCCGCGCAGCAGCAACAGGCGCTGGCGGCACTGGCGCAGGCCATGCGGGGTCAGCGTGATGCGCAGCGGCCACTGGTTCGCGCCCGGGCAGCCGGTGGCATCCAGCGCTGCGTAGGGCAGGGTGCTTTCCAGTGCACGGGCCAGGTCCTTCGAACCCGGGAACAGCGAGGCGGTGTGGCCATCGTTGCCCATGCCAAGTGCCACCAGGCTCGGCGGCTGGCTGTGCTGGGCCTGCAGGTTGGCGGTATAGACGCATTCCGGCAGCGGCTTGCCGATCCGTACCAGCGGATCGAAGTGGGCGCCTTCAGCGCGCTTGAGCAGGTGCTCGCGGACCAGCCAGGCGTTGCTGTCGCGATCCTGCGGCGACAGCCAGCGCTCGTCGGCCAGGCTCACCTCCACGCGGTCCCAGTGCACGTCCAGTTCGGCCAGGGCCTGGTACACCGGCGCCGGCGTGGTGCCACCGGACAGCAGGATGCGCGCACGGCCTACTTCATTGATGTCGTGGTTGAGGGTCTGCGCCATCTCGGCGGCCACCGCTTCGATCCAGCCATCGGCGTCGCCGTGGTGGATGAACTCGATGCGGTCGTCGTGGAAGGTGGGGCTCATGCGGCAACTCCTGGTGCGTCACGTTCGGCGTCGGCGGCATAGGCGGCGGCGCCCAGCAGCCCGGCGTGGGGGTGCATCACGGCCAGCGACGGCACCCGCGCCATGATCGAAGAGAACCGCCCCTTGTGTTCGAAGCGCTGGCGGAACCCGGAGTGCTGCAGCGAATCGAGCATCTTCGGGGTCAGTCCGCCGGTGAGGAACACGCCGTCCCAGGCGCCCTGGGTCAGTACCAAGTCGCCGGCAATGGCGCCGAACACAGCGCAGAACACATCGACGGTGCGCATTGCCTGCGGATCGCCATGCAGGGCGCGGGCGGTCACGTCCACCGGTTGCAGCTGGCCCGGGTCGATGCCGGCCATCTCGCACACCGCGCGGTGGATGTTGACCAGGCCGGGGCCGCAGATCAGCCGCTCGTTGGAGACGCGGCCGAACTGTTCGGACAGGATTTCCAGGATGCGGATCTCTTCCGGTGTTCCCGGTGGGAAGCTGACATGGCCGCCTTCGGTCTCCAGCGGATAGCAGCGGCCGTGGCGCAGGATCAGGCCACCGACGCCCAGGCCCGTACCCGGCCCGATCACTGCGTAGTTGCGCGGCTGGCCCGGCTTGCCGGGCACCCAGGCGGCACCACCGACCTGGACCACGTCCTCGGGCTGCAGCAGCGAGATCGCCATCGCCTGTGCGGCGAAGTCATTGATCAGGTGCAGTTCGTTGAAACCCAGCATCGCCGCGGTGCGGCTGCGCGAGATCACCCACGGATGGTTGGTGATGCGGGCTTCATCGCCATCGACACGGCCGGCCACCGCGAATACGCCGCGGCTGGCGGCGGCGCCGATCTGCTCAAGGTGGTGGCGGGCCGCATCGCCGAGCGACGGGAACTCCGCCACCGCGTACTCGCGGATGCTCTCCTTCAGCAATGGCGCGTCCAGCGAGGTGTCAGCCAAGGCGAAGCGAGCGTTGGTGCCGCCGATGTCGGCGACCAGCACCGGCTGCGAGTTGGCACTCATGCCGACGCCTCGCTGTCCGGTGCGTCCACGCCCTGCGGCAGGAACTCCGTTGCGTTGCTTGGGCCCCATTGGCCAGCGGGGTACGGTTCGAGCGGGAGCTTGGCCTCTTTCCAGGCGTCGGCGACGCTGTCGATCCAGGCCCACGCGGCGCGCACTTCGTCGTCGCGCACGAACAGGGTGTGGTTCCCGTTGAACGCATCCAGGAACAGGCGTTCGTACGCGATGCGCCGATGTAGGCCGGTCGGCACCGACAGTTCCAGCTCCAGCGGATGCAGTTCCAGCGCCCCCCATTCCGGGCCGGCCAGACTGCTCATCAGGCCCAGTTCGATGTTCTCCTGCGGCTGCAGCTGGAACACCAGGCGGTTCGGTGCAGCCTGTGCGCGCTGCGGGCGCTCGAACAGCCAGTGGGTGACCGGCTTCAGCGTGACCACCACGCGGGTGGTGCGTTCGGGCAGGCGCTTGCCGGTGACCAGGTGGAACGGCACGCCGCTCCAGCGCCAGTTGTCGATGTGCGCGGTGACGCCGGCGAAGGTTTCCACGTCGCTGCCTTCTGGCGGCTGGTAGGCCTGGGCCGGCTGGCCGTTGATGGTGCCCGCGGTGTAGCGGCCACGGATGCTGTCACGCGCGGCGTGCCTGGCATCGAGCGGGCGCAGCGCGCGCAGCACCTTGACCTTCTCGTCGCGGATGCGATCGGCTTCCAGCGACGCAGGTGGCTCCATGGCCACCATGCACAGCAGCTGCAGGATGTGGCTCTGCACCATGTCGCGCAGCGCGCCGGAACGGGCGTAGTAGGCATCGCGGCCGTCCACGCCTTCGCTCTCCGCGACCAGGATGTGCACCGATTCGATGTAGTTGCGGTTCCACACTGCTTCCAGCAGCGTGTTGCCGAAGCGCAGCGCGATCAGGTTCTGCACCGCCGCCTTGCCCAGGTAGTGGTCGAGGCGGAACACGCGGTCCTCGTCGATCCACTGGCCGATGGTGCTGATGATTTCCTCGGCGCTCTCGCTGTCGCTGCCGATCGGCTTCTCCAGCATCAGGCGTGCCGGGGCGGCGAGGGCGCCGCCCTTGGCCAGGCCTTCGCAGGTGGAGATGTACAGGCCCGGCGGAATGGCCAGGTAGCTGACGCACTTGCGGTGCACCAGGTCGGAGACCGCGGCGGCGACAGAGTCGACGTCGCGCAGGTCGACCGAACGGTAGTCGATGCGGCGCAGCAGGCCGTTGATGTCGTCCTGCGATGCCATCGGCATGGCCTGCTGCAGGCGCGGGCGCAGGATGTCATGGAAGGCTTCGGTGTCATGCCCGGAAAGGGCCAGTGCGCGGATGCGGAAGTCCTCCGGCAGCAGGCCGTCGCCAAGCAGGCGAAGCAGCGAAGGGAACAGGTAGCGCTGGGCCAGATCACCTGTGGCACCGAACAGGAAGAGGGTGTCGTGCATCGCTCGAGTTTCAGATCCGGGTGACATCGTTGTCAATCGCTTCATGGCTGGGTTCGGGGGACATCCGCGCAACTGCCTGTCCGAGGTTCGTCAGGGGCGTTCTACCGTACTGCGGAAGACCGTTCCATTCGAAACCACTGCCCCGGCGGAACCTTCGTTCAACCGCCGACGCAGATCGGTGCGCACCGATCATCGGATAGTGCCACGTGAAAACGTTTACATGGCAGAATGGGCAACTGTATTCGATTGCAGTGCTCGCCGTCATGCGGCAAGCGCGCAATCATCACTGCCATCGGGAGGGCCGAGGCAGTCCCAAAAGACAGCCCGGCTTCGGGCGGACCGGATAGGTGATATGGCAAAAGTGCAGTTGCAGGGTGTGCGCAAGGTCTATGACAACGGCCAGGTCGCGGTGAAGGACGCCACCTTCGAGGTCGCCGATGGCGAGCTGATGGTGCTGGTCGGTCCGTCCGGCTGTGGCAAGTCGACCCTGCTGCGGATGGTGGCCGGCCTGGAGGAGATCAGCGGCGGCACGCTGAGCATCGGCGACCGCGTGGTCAACGACGTGGCGCCGAAGGATCGCGACATCGCCATGGTCTTCCAGAGCTACGCGCTGTACCCGCACATGACCGTGGCCGAGAACCTGGCCTTCGGCCTGAAGCTGCGCGGCCATGACAAGGCCACCATCGAGAAGCGCATCGCCGAGGCGGCGCAGACGCTGGGCCTGACCGAGATGATGGACAAGCTGCCCAAGGCGATGTCCGGTGGCCAGCGCCAGCGCGTGGCACTGGGCCGTGCGCTGGTGCGCGAGCCGGCGGTGTTCCTGCTTGACGAGCCGCTGTCCAACCTCGATGCCAAGCTGCGCCACAGCGTGCGCACCGAAATCGCGCAGCTGCACCGCAAGCTGGGCACCACCATGATCTACGTGACGCACGATCAGGTGGAAGCGATGACCCTGGGCCAGCGCATCGTGGTGCTGAAGGACGGCATCATCCAGCAGATCGATACGCCGATGGCGCTGTACGACCGCCCGGCCAACCTGTTCGTGGCCGGCTTCCTCGGCAGTCCGGCGATGAACGTGCTGCGCGGTATCCTGCAGGGCGATGCCGGTGGCGTGACCGTGGTCGACGGCGACTGGCGTGCACCGCTGGGCCAGGCCACGATCGATCCGGCGTGGCTGCAGAAGCCGATCGCGGTGGGCGTGCGTCCGGAGCACCTGCAGCCGGCAGGCGCTGATGACGCGCATGCGTTCACCGCACGTATCGAAGGCATCGAACCGGTCGGCAACGAGATCTTCGTCAACCTCAGCAGTGGCCAGCACGCGCTGACAATGCGCGTGGCGCCGCAGTCGCTGCCGGCCGTGGGCGAGGATATCCGCGTGGCGATCCACCCGCAGGGCCTGCATTTCTTCAACGCGGAAACCGGCGAACGCCTGTAAGGGGTAGTGCCGGCCGCTGGCCGGCAACCCCAACCCTGCATGGTTGCCGGCCAGCGGCCGGCACTACCATTCCTTCATCCACCAGTGCAGGTCCCCGCCTGCTTCAGCGGGCCAGTCCATCCAGCAGCGGCACGCGCTGCGCGATCGACCCACCCACCTGCAGCTCGGCGTCGCCGGCCTCCAGCGGCAACACCGCCAGCGCCAACTCACCAGCCACGCTGGCAATCGTCCCCAGCGCTGTGTCGTCCTGCTGCACGCCATCGCCGGCCTGTGCCGGCGCTGCGGTCTGCAGCAACTGCACCGCGCGCTTGGCCTTGCCGAGGAAGTGGGTGCGGGCAACGATTTCCTGGCCCGGGTAGCAGCCCTTCTTCACGCTGTAGCCGTTCAGGCGGTCCAGGCCCAGCTGCTGTGGGGTCCACACTTCGCGCTGGCTTTCTTCCAGCCGCGGAAGGCCGTAGCGCAGGTCGGCCTGGCGCCAGGCCAGGGCGAAAGCGGCCTCATCGGTTTCGCTGCCGGCCGCAAAGGCATCGGCGGCGCCAATTCGCAGGGTGCGTGGCAGGGCATCGCTGCCCAGGTCCAGTTCCCAGCCGTCCGCTGCAGCGTGCGCAATGGCGGCGTCGCTGGCGGCCTCCGGCGCAGTGAACGCGCCGGCCACGGCCAGATCGCTGCGCACCTGCACCTTCACCTTGCGACGGAACACGAAGCGCTGCAGTTGCGACGCAATCGCATCGGCATCGCCGTCGGCCAGCACCAGCATCACGTGGTCCTCGGCCAGCCGAAGCAGCTGGAACACCGCCAGAGTGCGGCCCTTGGCGCTCAGCCAGGCACTCCACTGCCAATGAAGCAGGGGCAGGGCAGTGACGTCGCTGCTGAACTGGGCATGGGCGAACACGGCCGCATCCACGCCCTGCAGGCTCAGCAACTGGTGGCCGGGCAGGCGCGGATATCCGACGAAAGCAGGGGGCAGGTTGTCAGGCACGTGAACGAGGTCTAAAATTTGTGCGTTGCGAGACCGAACATGATAGGCCAAACAACCCCCACTCCCGACGACGAATCTGAAGCTCCGCTGGTCCCCGCGGCACCCGTGCCCGTGGAACAGGAAAAAGCAGAGGAATTCGGCGGCCGCGGCGGACTTGATCCGGTGCGGTATGGCGATTGGGAGAAAAACGGACGCTGCATCGATTTCTGATCAGCATTGAGCCAACGCGGCCGTGTGCCGCCCAGCCGAGACAACGAGCCCAGCGAATGGCGACCAGACAACGCCCACTTTCCCCGCACCTTCAGGTGTATCGCTGGCAGATTCAGATGGCCACCTCGATCCTGCATCGAGCCACTGGCGTCTTTCTGTCTGTTGGTGCCCTCATCATCGCCGCCGGCCTGCTGGCCCTGATGATGGGGCCCGAGTCCTGGAACTGCTTCACCGGCCATGCCGGGGCCTGGTATGGCCGCGTGTTCCTGTTCGCGTGGACATGGTCGTTCGCCTATCACCTGTGCAATGGCATCCGCCATGTGGTGCAGGACTTCGCCATCGGCTTCAGCATCCCCGCTTTCATCCGCAGCAGCTGGCTGTCGGTCATCGGCAGCCTGGTGATCACCCTGCTGGTGTGGGCCTATGTGATGTTCGGAGGTGCTGCGTGAGCAAGTTCCGTACCCCGCTGAAGAACGTGCGCGGCCTGGGCTCGGCCAAGACCGGCACCGAGCACTTCGTGCACCAGCGCCTGACGGCCGCCGCGCTGGTGGTGCTGGGCATCTGGTTCCTGGTCTTCGTGCTGGGCCTGCTGGGCTCCGACTACGCGACCGCCGCCGCCGCCGTGGCCAAGCCGTGGAACGCCGTGCCGCTGATCGGCCTGCTGATCGCCATGTTCTGGCACGCGCAGCTCGGCATGCAGGTCGTGCTGGAAGACTACATCCACGAATCGCTGCTGGCCCTGGTGCTGCAGACCGCGGTGAAGTTCGTCGCCGTGCTCGGCATGATCGTCAGTGTGTTTGCGGTGGGCCGCATCGCCCTCGGCGTTGCCTGAGCCCAGGCACCTACACAGGAATCCAGATTAGATGTCCGCTTACAAGATCACCGAACACAAGTACGACATGGTCGTGGTCGGCGCCGGCGGCGCCGGCCTGCGCGCCACGTTCGGCCTGGCCGCCAAGGGCCTGCAGACCGTGTGCCTGACCAAGGTCTTCCCGACCCGTTCGCACACCGTTGCCGCCCAGGGCGGTATCTCGGCCGCGCTCGCCAACATGGGCGAGGACGACTGGCGTTACCACTTCTTCGACACCATCAAGGGGTCGGACTGGCTGGGCGACCAGGACGCCATCGAATACATGTGCCGTGAGGCCATCCCGGCCATCATCGAGCTCGAACACTACGGCGTGCCGTTCTCGCGCACCGCCGAAGGCAAGATCTACCAGCGTCCGTTCGGTGGCATGACCACCAAGTACGGCGAAGGCCCGGCGGCGCAGCGTACCTGCGCGGCGGCCGACCGTACCGGCCACGCGATGCTGCACACCCTGTACCAGCAGTCGCTGAAGCACGATGCGCGCTTCATGATCGAGTACTTCGCGCTCGACCTGATCTTCGACGACGAAGGCGCCTGCCGCGGCGTGCTGGCCCTGGACATGTCCGACGGCACCCTGCACCTGTTCCGCGCCCAGGGCGTGGTGCTGGCCACCGGTGGCTACGGTCGTGCCTACTTCAGCGCCACCTCGGCGCACACCTGCACCGGCGACGGTGGCGGCCTGGCCATGCGTGCCGGCATCGCCATGCAGGACATGGAGTTCGTGCAGTTCCACCCGACCGGCATCTACGGCGCCGGCTGCCTGATCACCGAGGGTGTCCGCGGTGAAGGTGGCATCCTGCGCAACAGCAGCGGCGAGCGCTTCATGGAGCGCTACGCACCGCACTACAAGGACCTGGCCTCGCGCGACGTGGTCAGCCGTTCGATGACCATCGAGATCCGCGAAGGCCGTGGCGTCGGCGAGCACAAGGACCACATCCTGCTCGACCTGACCCACCTCGGCCCGGGCGTGATCGACGAGAAGCTGCCGGGCATCGCCGAAAGCGCCCGCATCTTCGCCGGCGTCGACGTGCACAAGCAGCCGATCCCGGTCATCCCGACCGTGCACTACAACATGGGCGGCATCCCGACCAACTACCACGGCGAAGTGGTGCAGAAGGTCGGCGACAACGACAATGCCGTGGTGCCGGGCCTGTACGCCATCGGTGAAGCGGCCTGCGTGTCCGTGCACGGCGCCAACCGACTGGGCTCGAACTCGCTGCTGGACCTGGTGGTGTTCGGTCGTGCGGTGGCCAACCGCTGCGCCGAGACCATCAAGCCGGGCGCATCGCACAAGCCGCTGCCGGCTGATGCCTGCGACAAGGCGCTGGGCCTGCTGGACAAGCTGCGCCACGCCAACGGCGATACCCCGACCTCGGTCATCCGCGATCGCATGCAGCGCACCATGCAGGCCGACGCGGCCGTCTTCCGCACCAGCCAGACGCTGAAGGAAGGCTGCGAGAAGATGGACAAGATCTTCGACTCGTTCCAGGACGTGAAGGTCTCCGACCGTTCGCTGGTGTGGAACTCGGACCTGATCGAGACCTACGAGCTGAACAACCTGCTGCTCAATGCGGTGGCGACGATCAACTCGGCCGAACAGCGCAAGGAAAGCCGTGGTGCGCATGCGCACGAGGACTATCCGGACCGCGACGACGTCAACTGGCAGAAGCACACCCTGGTCAGCGTCGACGAGAAGGGCAAGTGCAGCTTCGACTACCGTCCGGTGCACATGTACACGTTGACCGACGACGTGTCCGTGGTTCCGCCGAAGCCGCGCGTGTACTGATCCGACCCCGCCTACCATGCAATCCGCGCCCAAGGGCGCGGGCCGCCTGAGCCAACGAGAGCAGCCATGGCCGAGTTTTCACTCCCCAAGAATTCCAAGATCACGAAGGGCAAGCACTTCCCCGTCAAGAACGGCGGCAAGAACGTGCGCACCTTCAAGATCTACCGCTGGAGTCCGGACGACGACAGCAACCCGCGCACCGACACCTATGAAGTCGATCTGGACGCCTGTGGCCCGATGGTCCTGGACGCCCTGATCAAGATCAAGAACGAGATCGACCCGACCCTGACCTTCCGCCGCTCCTGCCGCGAAGGTATCTGTGGTTCGTGCGCGATGAACATCGACGGCACCAACACCCTGGCCTGCACCCGAGCCATCTCGGACTGCGGCAAGAAGGAAGTGCCGATCTACCCGCTGCCGCACATGAACGTGGTCAAGGATCTGGTTCCGGACCTGACCCACTTCTACGCGCAGTACGCATCGATCAAGCCGTGGATCCGCACCCAGACCCCGGCGCCGCCGGACCGTGAGCGCCTGCAGTCGCCGGAAGACCGCAAGAAGCTCGACGGCCTGTACGAATGCATCCTGTGCGCCTGCTGCTCGACCAGCTGCCCGAGCTACTGGTGGAACGGCGAGCGTTACCTGGGTCCGGCGATCCTGCTGCAGGCCTACCGCTGGATCATCGACTCGCGCGATGAGGACACCGGTGCGCGCCTGGACGATCTGGAAGATCCGTTCAAGCTGTACCGCTGCCACACCATCATGAACTGCGCCCGGACCTGCCCGAAGGGCCTGAACCCGGCGCTGGCGATCGCCGAGATCAAGAAGCTGATGATGGAACGCCGCGCCTGATACGGTCCGGCTGTACCCGGTAGAGTCACGCCGTGCGTGGCTGCACCTCCCAGCAGAGCCACGCCATGCGTGGCTTTGCTGCATCTGGAGAAACACGATGGAAGAAGATGTTCTGCTGAAGAAGCTGCGCTGGCGCTGCCGCCGCGGCATGCGCGAGCTGGACCAGCTGTTCGGCCGTTACCTCGACCACGAATGGAGCACTGCGCCGACCGAAGAGCGCGAGGTTTTCCTGTTCCTGCTCGACTGCGAGGACGATAAGTTGTGGCGCTGGTTCATGGGCTATGAGGCCTGCCCGCATGCGCACGCAATCCCCCTCATGCAGAAGATCCTCGCCCTCAAGCCTTGAGTGGCGGCCCTCACGGCTGCAGGGCGCCGCCCAACTGGCGGTGCTGCTGGCCGCACCCTGGCTGCTGCGCGCATCGGACCTGCCGCCACGCCTGCTGATGCCCGCGGTGCTGCTGGCCTGGGCCATCGGCGTGGCCGAACTGGTCTGGCGACAGCGCAGGCCACGCGTGCAGGTGCTTCTGCCGGCGCCACCCGAGCCGCTGCAGGTGGCGGGGAAGGAGGTGCAGGCGCCGCAACTGGTGGTGCGCGGCCCCTGGCTGCTGTTGCTGTGGCGTGAGGATCGGTGCCGCCGGCGCCTGCTGTTCTGGCCGGATGTGCTCGATTCCGGGCAGCGACGTGAACTGCGACTGGCCGTCGCCGCACGCAGCGTTTCCCGTCGGCCCCGGTCGATGGCACCATAAGCTGAATTGACCGGCGTGCCTGCATGTTCAAACCCATCCCCGTGGCCATCGGCCTGCGCTACCTGCGCGCCAAGCGCCGCAACGGCTTCATCTCCTTCATCTCGATGGCATCGATCCTGGGCATCGCGCTCGGCGTCACGGTGCTGATCACCACCCTGGCGGTGATGAGCGGTTTCCAGAAGGAAATCCGCAGCCGCCTGCTGCAGATGACCGCGCACACCACCATCAGCCGTGACGGCGAGCCGATGCCGGACTGGATGCGGGTGGTCGACGTGGCCAACAAGGATCCGCGCGTGGCCGGTGCCGCGCCGTACATCGAGATCCAGTCGATGATCAGCGGTCCGCGCGTGCAGGGTGCGATCATCCAGGGCATCGATCCGGCGCTGGAGCCGAAGGTGTCGGTGATCGACAGGAAAATCACCAAGGGCAGCTATGACAGCCTCAAGCCGGGCAGCTTCAACGTGCTGCTGGGCAAGGAGCTTGCGATCTGGTTGGGTGTGGACGTCGGCGACCAGGTGCTGGTGACCTTTGCAGAAGTGCAGGGCACGCCTGCCGGCGCGGTGCCACGGATGAAGCGCTTCACCGTCAGTGGCATCTTCGAGGCCGGTTACAACGAAGTCGACCGTGGCGTGGGCTTCGCCAACATGCAGGACCTGGAGCGCGTACTGCGCAGCGACGGTGCCACCGGCGTGCGCCTGAAACTGCACGACATGGACCGCTCGCTGGAAGTGGGCGTGGATCTGGCGCAGAACCTTGGTGGCGCCTACCGCGTGAGCGACTGGACCCAGCAGAATGCCAACCTCTACCACTCGCTGCGCATGGAGAAGGTGGTGATGGGCATCCTGCTGTCGCTGATCATCGCCATGGGCGCTTTCAACCTGGTCTCCTCGCAGGTGATGCTGGTGACCGACAAGCAGGCCGACATCGCCATCCTGCGCACCCTCGGCCTGACCCCGGGTGGCGTGATGCAGGTGTTCATGGTGCAGGGCTCGCTGATCGGCATCTTCGGCACGCTGGCCGGGCTGATCGGTGGCATCACCCTCACACTCAACCTGGAGCGCATCCTCGGCGCCATCGAGAGCGTGTTCAACGTCAAGCTGCTGCCGGAGGATGTGTACTACATCACCGGCCTGCCGACCGACATGCAGACCGGCGACGTGGTGGCGATCACCGTGGTCGCGCTGCTGATGAGCTTCCTGGCCACCCTGTATCCCGCCTGGCGGGCAGCACGCACCCAGCCGGCGGAGGCCCTGCGCTATGAATAAGGTCTTCAACCGCGGCGATGAAGTGATCCGCGCCGAAGCACTGGGCAAGACCTACGCCGAAGGGCGCATGCAGACCCCGGTGTTCGATGGCCTGGACCTGACCGTGACCGCCGGCGAAACCGTGGCGATCATCGGTGCCTCCGGTGCCGGCAAGAGCACGCTGCTGCACCTGCTGGGTGGCCTGGACATTCCTACCGCCGGCGAGGTCTATGTGACCGGCCAGCGTATGTCGGCGCTGTCGGACACCGCGCGCGGCCTGCTGCGCAACCAGGCGCTGGGTTTCGTCTACCAGTTCCATCACCTGCTTCCCGAGTTCACCGCACTGGAAAACGTGATGATGCCGGTGCTGCTGGCCGGCACCGCGGTGGCCGAGGCGAGCAGCCGGGCGACCACGCTGCTGGAAGCGGTCGGCCTCGGCCATCGCCTGGATCACAAGCCGGGCGAGCTGTCTGGCGGTGAACGCCAGCGAGCAGCGGTGGCGCGTGCGCTGGTCAACCATCCGGCCTGCGTGCTCGGTGACGAGCCGACCGGCAACCTGGATGACCGCACCGCTGGCACCGTGTTCGAGCTGATGCTGGAACTCAATCGCGCGCGCCATACCAGCCTGGTGCTGGTCACCCACGACCGCAGCCTGGCGCGTCGCCTGGACCGGGTACTGGAGTTGCGCGAAGGGCGCCTCCACGCACTGGCCCACGCCGACGTCTGAGGCGCCCGGCCCGCTTTGGTAGAAGCCGACCTTGGTCGGCTGCTCCTGCAGGGCAAGCGCCTATCAAGGTTGGCGACTACCGGAATCGGGAGCCCTGGGTCTGCTTTGGTAGAGGTCGACCTTGGTCGACCGCCGACCGGCGCCTGAATGGGGCTGCCGGTCGTCGCGCCGGCATTGCCGGCCCAGGCGCATGATGGCGGCAGTTCCCCGAGGAGATCGCCATGAAGACCCCGCTTCTGCTGGCCGGCCTCTGCCTGGCCCTGGCCGCCTGTGCCACCACTGGTCGGATCAGCAGCACTGAAAAACTGGCTCTGTACCGCGCCCATGCGGGCGCGCCACAGAATGACATGCAGTTCTTCGGCAGCCTCAATGGCTGGACCGAACTGGGTGACAGCGCGCTGGCGGTGTGGACCCGGCCCAGCGAGGCTTATCTGCTGGAATTGAGGGGACCCTGCCAGGACCTGCCATATGCCACCGCCATCGGCCTGACCAGCCAGATGAACCGCGTTTCGGCGCGTTTCGACAAGGTGCTGGTGCGCGACCCTACCGGTGGCCCGCGCATGCCGTGCTTCATCGACAGCATCCGCAAGCTGGATGTGAAGGCACTACGCGCTTCCGAGCAGGAGCTGCGCCAGGCGCAGGTGCAGGAGCGCGAGGAAAACACGAAATAACGCGGTAGTGCCGGCCGCTGGCCGGCATCGCGCAGATGCCAGGTTGCCGGCCAGCGCCCGGCACCACCTGTGCGTCAGGCTTCCGGAATGAAGCCGGCCGGCTTCTCTGCGTCCTTCTCGAACAGGAACTTGACCAGTTCGCCTTCCAGGAACGCACGATGCTCCGGCGTGCGCGGCGACAGCCGGTTCTCGTTGATCAGCATGGTCTGGTGCGCCAGCCACGCGGCCCAGGCCTGCTTGCCGATGTTGTTGAAGATGCGCTGGCCCAGCTCACCGGGGTAGGGCACGAAGTCCAGGCCCTCGACATCGCGTTGTTCGTACTGGCAGAAGACGGTTCGGGGCATGGCACTCACTCGTGGTTGCGGGGTTTCTTGGAATTTCGTTTCGGCTTCTTGATCGTGGCGCCGTCGAGCAGTTTGCGGATCGGCGCGGGAAGGCCCAGCGCGGGCAGTTCGTCGGCAGCCACCCAGCGCAGCGTGGGTTCTTCCACGCGCAGGCCGTGTACCTGCCGTGACAATACCTGCAGATGCAGCTTGTAGTGGCTGAAGGTGTGCTGCAGCACCGGCAGTTCGTCAGCGTCTTCCAGCGAGCCGTCGACATGCGCGTCGAACCAGTCCTGCAGGTCACTGCCCGCCTCGGCCTGCGGCAGCGTCCACAGCTGCGCCCAGATGCCGGTGTCCGGCCGCTTCTGCAGCAGCACGCGCTGCTGGGCGTCGCGCAGCAGCAGGGCGACCGCTTCGCGCTCGGGCAGCGTCCTGCTCGGCTTGGGCGTGGGCAGGTCCGCAGTGCGGCCTTCGCGGCGCGCCACGCACGCGTCCTGCAGCGGGCAGATCACGCAGGCGGGTCTGGCGCGGCTGCACACGGTGGCGCCCAGGTCCATCTGCGCCTGGGTGTAGTCGGCCAGGCGCCCGGCCGGCACCCGTGCCACGTGCGCCTCGGCGACGGCCCACAACTGCTTCTCGATGGCCGGCAGGCCGGGGAAGCCGTCGATGCCATGGTAGCGGCTGAGCACGCGCTTGACGTTGCCGTCGAGGATCGCGAACGGGTCGTTCCAGGCCTGGCTGAGGATCGCACCAGCCGTACTGCGGCCGATGCCGGGCAGGGCATGCAGCGCGTCGAAGTCACGTGGCAGATCACCATCGTGCAGTTCGACGCAGCGCTTGGCTGCCGCATGCAGGTTGCGCGCGCGGGCGTAGTAGCCGAGCCCGGCCCACTGCGCCATCACCGCGTCGTTGCTGGCGGCGGCAAGGTCGGGCAGGGTCGGGAAGTGCTTCAGGAAACGCTGGAAATACGGGATGACAGTGGCCACCTGGGTCTGCTGCAGCATGATCTCCGACAGCCAGACCCGGTACGGGCTGCGCGGGTGCTGCCAGGGCAGGTCGTGGCGGCCGTGGTCGTCGAACCAGTGCAGCAGGCGGGCGACGAAGTCGTCTTGCTGGGCGGTGTCGGCGCTGGCGTGCGGCTGGCGGGGCATTGGAGTTCCATAGAGGCAGCCATCCGCGGGGTGGCTCTACCGGGCTGCAGTAGAGCCACGCCACGCGTGGCTGCACGGTCTATCAGGCACCCAGCGCTTCAGGCAGCAGGGCGTCGACGAAGGCTTCCGGATCGAACACGCGCAGGTCTTCCGGGCGCTCGCCGATGCCGGCAAAGCGGATCGGAATGCCGAACTCGCGGGCCAGCGCGAACACCACGCCGCCCTTGGCAGTGCCGTCCAGCTTGGTCACCACCAGGCCGGTCACGTTCACCGCAGCATTGAACTGGCGCAGCTGCGACAGCGCGTTCTGGCCGGTGGTGCCGTCGATCACCATCAGCACCTCATGCGGCGCGGTGGGGTCGATCTTGCCGAGCACGCGGCGGATCTTGCCCAGTTCGTTCATCAGACCGGACTGGGTGTGCAGGCGGCCGGCGGTATCGGCGATCAGCACCGAGGTGCCACGGGCCTTGCCGGCCTGCAGCGCGTCGAACGCCACCGAAGCGGCATCGGCGTTCTGCCCCTGTGCGACCACGGCCACGCCGTTGCGCTCGCCCCAGGCCTGCAGCTGCGCGACGGCAGCGGCACGGAAGGTATCGCCGGCGGCCAGCATCAGGCTGTGGCCATCATCCTTGAAGCGCTTGGCCAGCTTGCCGATGGTGGTGGTCTTGCCGACACCATTGACGCCGACGGTGAGCACCACGAAGGGCTTGGCGTTGCGGTCGATCACCAGCGGCTTGGCGACCGGTTGCAGGATCGCGATGAGCTCGGCGCGCAGCGCGGCCAGCAGCGCATTGGCATCAGCGAACTCGCGCGACTTCATGCGCTTGCGCAGGCCCTCGACCAGGTCGGTGGTGGCACCCACGCCGACGTCGGCGGTGATCAGTGCGGTTTCCAGTTCGTCCAGCAGGTCGTCATCGAGCTTGGGATTGCGCGAGAACAGACCGCCGAAGCTGCGTGCGATGACGCTGTTGCGCAGGCGTTCGCGCCAGCCGGGCTTGCCGGCCGGCGCCGGAACGGCGTCGACCGAAGCAGCGGCCGGCAGGTCGTCGGCGGCCGGTGCCGGGATGGACTCAGGCGCCGGTGCCGGCTCGATGACCGCGGGCGCGATGGGAGCGACGTCGATCGGCGCCGGAGCTGCCGGAACCGGAGTGGCTGGAGCCGGAATCACCGGAGTGGGCTCGACAGCGACCGGAACGACGGCTGCGGCGGGCAGCTCGACCGGTGCAGGCTCGGCCGGTACGACTACCGGTGCCGGCTCCTTGTCCTCGACCGGCGCGGCCGACGGGAACGCCGCCGCCAGCTCTTCAGCCGAGTAGTGCTGGGTCTTGGGGGCCTCCGTTGCGGGGGCATCCTGGGGCTTCTTGCGGCGGAAAAAACTGAGCATTGGCAAAAGGCGCTGAAATCAGGGGGATATGCTACCACTCGGGCCTGTCCGGCCGATGTGGACTCAAGGCCGCGGCCCGTCGGCCGTTAACGGGTCCGAAGGGCTGCGCGGGGCGGCCCGGAGACCACCATGAACAACGTGATGGGAACTGCACTCGGCGGCATGCGTGCAGCCCTGCAGGGCGTGCAGGTGGCCGCGCACAACGTGGCCAATCTGGCGACCCCGGATGCCCAGCACCTGCAGTTGCAGCGCAATACCTCCGAGCAGGGTGGGGTGCAGGCTTCGGTGACGTCCACCGGCGCCGATGCCGGTGCGCCGCTGGGTGATCTGCTGGCGGCGAAAGCCGAGGTAGTGGCCTTCACCGCCAATGCCGCGGTGATCCGCCGCCAGGACCAGATGCTGGGCTCGCTGCTGGATCGCGAAGCCTGAGCAACCCGTCTCGGCAGGTGCCAACCTTGGTTGGCACGCTTTTGGGGCGCCAACCAAGGTTGGCACCTACCAGAGCATCGCCGGGCCATGCCCGGCGACCACCGCCTCGATCAGGCCGACAGCTCCAGCAGCAGCTTGTTCAGCCGCGCCACGTAGGCGCCCGGGTCCTTCAGGCTGTCACCGGCAGCCAGTGCGGCCTGGTCGAACAGCACCCGGCCGAGGTCGTCGAAACGCGCGCCATCGGCTTCGGCATCGAGCTTGGCGATCAGCGGATGGCCCGGGTTGATCTCCAGCACCGGCTTGCTGTCCGGCACCTTCTGCCCGCTGGCTTCCAGGATCTGGCGCATCTGCAGGCCCAGGTCCTGTTCGCCGATGGCCAGTACCGCCGGCGAATCGGTCAGGCGGTGCGAGACGCGCACTTCGGCCACGTCATCGCCCAGCACCGTCTTCAGGCGCTCCACCAGGCCCTGCTTGTCCTTGGCCGCTGCTTCCTGTTCCTGCTTGTCCGCTTCGGTTTCCAGCGCACCCAGGTCGAGGTCGCCGCGGGCGATGTCGACGAAGCCCTTGCCGTTGAAATCGGTCAGGTAGCCCATCAGCCACTCGTCGATGCGGTCGGTCAGCAGCAGCACTTCCACGCCCTTCTTGCGGAACACTTCCAGGTGCGGGCTGTTGCGCACCTGGCTGTAGCTCTCGCCTGTCAGGTAATAGATCTTGTCCTGGCCTTCGGCCATGCGGCCGAGGTAATCGGCCAGCGACACGGTCTGCGCATCGCCGTCGCCACGGGTGGAGGCGAAGCGCAGCAGGCCGGCCACCTTCTCGCGGTTGTTGTAGTCCTCGGCCGGGCCCTCCTTCAGCACCTGGCCGAATTCCTTCCAGAACGTGGCGTACTGCTCGGGCTTGTCGGCAGCCAGCTTTTCCAGCATGTCCAGCGAGCGCTTGGTCAACGCGGCCTTCATCGAATCGATGACCGGGCCGGACTGCAGGATCTCGCGCGAGACGTTCAGCGACAGGTCGTTGGAATCGACCACGCCCTTGATGAAGCGCAGGTACAGCGGCAGGAACTGCTCGGCCTGGTCCATCACGAATACGCGCTGCACGTACAGCTTCAGCCCCTTCGGCGCGTCACGGTGGTACAGGTCGAACGGCGCGCGGCCGGGCACGTACAGCAGCGAGGTGTACTCCAGCTTGCCTTCGACCTTGTTGTGGCTCCACGCCAGCGGGTCGCTGTGGTCGTGCGCCACGTGCTTGTAGAACTCGGTGTACTCGGCGTCGCTGATCTCGGTGCGCGGGCGGGTCCACAGCGCGCTGGCGCGGTTGACGGTCTCCCACTCGACGGCGGCGCCTTCTTCGCCTTCCTTCGGCATCTGGATCGGCAGACCGATATGGTCCGAGTACTTCTTGAGGATGCTGCGCAGGCGCCAGCCATCGGCGAAGTCGTGCTCGCCGTCCTTCAGGTGCAGCACAATGCGGGTGCCGCGCTCGGCCTTGTCGACGGTGGCCACCTCGAAATCGCCTTCGCCACGCGAGGTCCAGCGCACGCCTTCGCCTGCAGCCAGGCCGGCACGGCGCGAGGTCACTTCCACTTCGTCGGCGACGATGAAGGCGCTGTAGAAGCCGACACCGAACTGGCCGATCAGCTGCGAATCCTTCTTCTGGTCGCCGGACAGCTGGCGCAGGAAGTCACCGGTGCCGGATTTTGCAATCGTGCCCAGGTGGGCGATGGCTTCGGCGCGGCTCATGCCGATGCCGTTGTCTTCGATGGTGATGGTGTGGGCGGCGGCGTCGAAGCTCACATGCACGCGCAGCTCGCTGTCGCCTTCCAGCAGGGCCGGCTGGGTCAGGGCCTCGAAGCGCAGCTTGTCGGCGGCATCGGCGGCGTTGGAGACCAGCTCGCGCAGGAAGATTTCCTTGTTGGAGTACAGCGAGTGGATCATCAGCTGCAGCAGCTGCTTGACTTCGGTCTGGAAGCCAAGGGTTTCGGTCTGGGTGGTCTCGGTCATCGATAGGGCTCCATGTGCAATGCCGCGCCAGCGCGTGCGGCCTCGCCAAGGGGTAGGGATGATTGTCCCGAAATCAAGGGGTTGGTCGGGCAGGGCTTGCAGCCCTGCACCTGCAGAGGCCGATGCAACAGCAACAGCAACAGCAACAGCGGGCTATCCGTGGGATGGCGGGGCGGTGTGGGTTGGCAGGACACGCCGTGAACCCATCCATGGGGGCTCGATGGCGCCATCCATGGCGCCAACGGTCCTGCCAACCCACACCGCCCCGCCTCTGACAGGTTCACGCGGCTGTTGGTAGGTGTCGACCTTGGTCGACACATCTGTCAGATATCGAAATAAATCTGGGGTCAGATCCGTTTTCCGCAGGAAAACGGATCTGACCCCAAGAGTCGTTCCGACAGCTCGCAGGAAACTGTCGAAGGCGGGGTGGGTCAGGTTGTGGGGGTGTCCGCGGCATGGATGCCGCGGCCAAGCCCCCAAGGATGGGTTCACGGCGTCCCCCGCAACCTGACCCGCCTCGCCAACCCACAGGAAACCAGCTTTGCCGTTGCTCTGGCTGTTGCTTCGGCCGCTGCTTCGGCCTCTGCGGGTGCCGGGCGCCGCCCGGCCGAACTACAATCCCGCTCATGCTGAAATTCTCGAATGAACCCCGCCGGGGGCGCCGATGAGCGGCCGCGCGGGCAATGACGGCCAGGTCCGCATCATCGGCGGGCGCTGGCGCAACACCCGTCTGCCAGTGCCGACCCTGCCAGGCCTGCGGCCCAGCAGCGACCGCGTGCGCGAAACCCTGTTCAACTGGCTGATGCCCAAGCTGGGCGGTGCGCGGGTGCTGGACCTGTTCGCCGGCAGTGGCGCGCTCGGGCTGGAGGCAGTCTCGCGCGGTGCCAGCCACGCCACCCTGGTCGAGCGTGATGCTCAGCTCGGGCGCAATCTGACCGCCGCCGTGGCCAAGCTGCAGGCTACCGGACAGGTCACCGTGGTGCAGGCCGATGCCCTGCGCTGGCTGCAGGGCGCTCCGGCACAGCTGGCCGATCTGGTCTTCATCGACCCGCCGTTCGCCGACGGGCTTTGGCAGGACGTGCTGGCCCAGCTGCCGCGGCACCTGGCCGCCGATGCCTGGCTGTACCTGGAATCCCCGGCCAGCCACGTGCCGGTGCTGCCGCCGGAATGGCTGCTGCACCGCGAGGGCGGTACCCGCGAGGTGCGCTTTGCCCTGTACCGCCGCGCCGCTGCTACACTTTGACTTCATCTGAACATCTGCATCCGCCCATGACCGTGGCCAACCGCCGCATCGCCGTCTACCCCGGCACGTTCGACCCGATCACCAATGGTCATATCGACCTGGTCAGCCGGGCCGCGCCGCTGTTTGAAAAGGTCGTGGTGGGCGTGGCGCAGAGCCCGTCCAAGGGCCCGGCGCTGCCGCTGGAACAGCGCGTGCAGCTGGCGCGTGGCGCACTCGGCCACCATGGCAACGTCGAGGTCATCGGCTTCGACACCCTGCTGGCCCATTTCGTACGTTCGGTCCAGGGTGGGGTGCTGCTGCGCGGCCTGCGCGCGGTGTCCGACTTCGAGTACGAGTTCCAGATGGCCAGCATGAACCGCCACCTGATCCCCGAGGTCGAGACCCTGTTCCTGACCCCGGCCGAGCAGCACAGCTTCATTTCGTCCTCGCTGGTCCGCGAGATCGCGCGCCTGGGCGGCGACGTGTCCGGCTTCGTGCCGGCCGCGGTGCTCGAAGCCCTGCGCAAGGTCCGCGAAGCGAAGGCGGCACAGTCGTAAGCCCTGCTGTACCCGCACCCCATTACGTACAACACCACGCACCATTCCGGGAGGAAACCCATGAACACCACCATGCGCGCGATGCTGATCGCTTCATTGGCCCTGGCCTTCACCGCCTGCAAGAAGGAAGAGGCCGCACCGGTCGACGAGGCCAAGCAGGCCCTGGTCGCCCCGGCCAAGGATGACGATGCAGGCTGGAAGAAGTACCTGCAGGAAGTGGCCATCCAGAACATGGGCAACATCACCAACAGCCCGTTCCTGTACTACCTCTCCCCGGAATCGGACCCGGACTTCCAGGCCAAGTACGAGCGCCAGACCGAGAGCGCGACCCAGGCCGTGGCCCGTGGCGTGCAGCCGGGCAACATGCTGGCCTTCGGTTCGTCGGCCTCGGGCAAGATGGCTGACATGATCCAGGCCGTGTTCAAGGACGTGTCGCCGGATTCGATGAAGGGCGTGCGCGTCGTCTTCATCGGCCAGTCGGCCGACAACGCCCGCGTGCAGGCTGCCATCCAGCCGACCGGTGCCGAGTACATTTTCGTCGAAGCCAAGTAATACCGAGCCATGGCGGCCATGTTCCGGCATGGCCCGGGCGGCGCTCCGCAAGAGCGCCGCTGATGACCTGACCGGCCCGCGCGCCCGCGCTGGCCGGTCCTTTGTCCCAGGGCGCGGGCGAGGAGTATCGCCGTGTCGCTGAAAATCAACGAGCTCTGCGTCAACTGCGACGTATGCGAGCCGGCCTGCCCGAACCAGGCCATTGCGATGGGTGAAACCATCTACGTGATCGACCCTGCGCGCTGCACCGAATGCGTGGGTCATTTCGACGAGCCACAGTGCGTGGTCGTCTGCCCGGTCGAGTGCATCGATCCGGACCCGGAGATCGTGGAAACGGAAGACCAGCTGCTGGCCAAGCTGCGCCAGCTGCAGCACGATCACCCCGAACTCTATGCGGAGCCCCCATCCGAATGAAGACGTTGATCGTCCGCCCCCTGTTGCTGCTCGGCCTGCTGCTGAGCCCGGTTGCCTGGGCCGACAGCCCGGCCCGTGCCGAGCGCCCCGATGGCGCGGCCATTGCCAGTGGGCACGCGCTGGCCACGCAGGCCGGCATCGACATCCTGGCGCAGGGCGGCAACGCCTTCGACGCCGCGGTGGCAGTGTCGTCCACGCTGGCGGTGGTCGAGCCGATCAGTTCCGGGCTGGGCGGTGGTGGCTTCTTCCTGCTGCACGACGCGGCCACCGGCAAGGACGTGATGCTGGACGCGCGCGAGACCGCGCCGGCCGCTGCAACGCCGCAGGCCTTCCTCGACAAGCAGGGCAACCTCGACCGTGACCGCTCGGTCAACGGTGCCTGGTCGGCCGGTATTCCGGGCCTGCCTGCAGCGCTGGTCGAATTGTCGGCCAAGCATGGCAAGCTGCCGCTGTCGGCCTCGCTGCAGCCAGCCATCCGCATCGCGCGCGAAGGCTTCCCGGTGTACGACCGCATGGCCAAGGGCTATGCCTCGCGTCGTGAGGTGATGGAGCGCTATCCCGGCACGCGCGAGGTTTACCTGCGCAACGGCAAGCCGATCGCCAGCGGCGACCTGTTCAAGCAGCCGGAACTGGCGCAGACGCTGGAGCGCCTGGCCGCGGGTGGCTTTGATGGCTTCTACAAGGGCCAGACCGGAAAACTGCTGCTGGCCGGGGTGAAGCAGGCTGGCGGCAAGTGGACCGCTGAAGAGCTGGCCGGCTACCGCGTGAAGCAGCGCGAGCCGATCGTCTTCAACTACAACGGCTGGAAGATCACCACTGCGCCGCCGCCGTCGTCCGGTGGCATCGCGCTGGCCAGCATGCTGCAGATCCTGGAAGGCTGGGACATCAACAAGATGGACCCGGCGCACCGCACCCACCTTGTGGTGGAGTCGATGCGCCGTGCCTACCGCGATCGCACCTTCTTCCTCGGCGATCCGGACTTCGTGCAGATCCCGCAGAAGGTGCTGACCAGCAAGGATTACGCACAGGGCCTGCGCGCCACCATCCATCCGGAGAAGGCCACGCCCAGCGACCTGCTGTCGGGCAATCCGACCCCGCTGGAAGACGACGAGACCACGCATTTCTCGATCATCGACCGTGACGGCAACCGTGTCGGCGCCACCCAGACCGTCAACCTGCTGTACGGCTCGGGGCTTATTCCGAAGGGCACCGGCGTGCTGCTGAACAACGAGATGGACGACTTCGCGCTGAAGCCGGGCACGCCCAATGCGTTCGGTGTGATGGGCTACGAGGCCAATGCGCCGAAGCCGGGCAAGCGCATGCTCAGTTCGATGACGCCGACCTTCATGGAGAATGCCGACAAGGTGGTGGTGTTGGGCACCCCGGGTGGCAGCCGCATCATCACCATGGTGTTGCTGGGCATCCTCGGCTACGACGCCGGGCTGGATGCGCAGCAGGTTGCCGCGCTGCCGCGTTACCACCACCAGTGGCTGCCGGACCTGATCGAAGCCGAGGACGATGCGTTCGACGCGGCGACGGTGAAGCAGCTGCAGGCGATGGGCCACAAGATCGACCTGCCGGGCAATGTCGCCGCCGGCGGCCGCGGTTCCAGCCACGTGTGGGGCAACCTGCAGACCGTGGAATGGGACCGCAAGGCCAATAGACTGTTCGGCGGCAGCGACCCGCGCAACCCGGTCGGCAGCGCCCAGGTCGTGCCGGCCCGCTGATGCGGCGGTAGCGCCGGGCCATGCCCGGCGGACGCAAACCTTGAAGCCCCGCCACGGCGGGGTTTTCTGTTTTCTTCCTAGCGATTATTTAACGAGCCGGCGCCGATAATCAGCCCATGAAACTCTGGTCTATTCGTGGAAACTCGCAACGCCTCGATGGCGGCGCGATGTTCGGCAACGCGCCGCGTGCGTTGTGGGAAAAATGGGCGGCACCGGACGAGCTCAATCGCATCGAGCTGGCCTGCCGTGCGCTGCTTGCCAGCCCGCTGGAAGGCAAGACAGTGCTGTTTGAAACCGGTATCGGGGCATTTTTCGATCCGCGCATGCGCGAGCGTTACGGTGTGCAGGAAAGCCAGCACGTGCTGATCGATTCGCTGCGCGAGGCCGGTTTCGAGCACGAGGATATCGACGTGGTGGTGCTCAGCCACCTGCACTTTGATCACGCCGGTGGCCTGCTGGCGGCGTGGAGCGAAGGGCGTGAGCCGGAACTGCTGTTTCCCAATGCGACCTATGTGGTCGGTGCGCAGCATTGGCAGCGCGCCATGCAGCCGCATCCGCGCGACCGCGCCAGCTTCATTCCGGAGCTGCCTGGCCTGCTGCAGGCCAGCGGCCGCCTGGAAGTGGTGGACGGCGAGTATTCGAAGGTACTGGGTCGCAGCGTCCGCTTCAGCTACAGCGATGGTCACACGCCGGGGTTGATGCTGGCCGAGATCGTCGGCCATGCGCACGCCGGCGAGGATGCGCACGGCGGGGTGGTGTTCTGTGCCGACCTGATTCCCGGCCGCTCATGGGTGCATGTACCGATCACCATGGGCTACGACCGCAACGCCGAACTGCTGATCGACGAGAAGCGGCAGTTCCTTGAGGACAAGCTGGCGCGCAACGTGCATCTGTTTTTCACCCACGATCCGCAGGTGGCACTGGCGCAGCTGGGGCGCGATGACAAGGGGCGTTTCGTGACCCTGCACGAGCAGGGCGAACTGAAGGCGCGCGCGCTGGGGTGAGGGGTGTTGTCGGCAGGGCTTGCAGCCCTGCACCTGCACGACGGCAACGTCAACGTCAAAAGCGGGCTATCCGTGGGGTGGCGGGGCGGTGTCGGATTGCGGGGACGCCGCAAGTACGTCCCTGTAAGCTTGGCCGCCGCATCCAAGCGGCGGACACCCCGCAATCCGACACCGCCCCGCCTCTGACAGATGGCTGCGATCTGTCGGGGTCGGATCCCGTTGCTGTGCAACGGGCTCTGACCCCATTCGATTGAACTGGACTGTCTTACGAGGCTTTCAGGCAGCTGCTCATGAAGGTCTTGCGCGCGTCACCGGCCAGCTTCTTGGCACCCGCGTCAGCGTTGCACTTGCGCATGCGTTCCTGCTGCGCATTGACCGGCTTGGCTTCGGCGGCATGGCCACTGAGGCAGGAACTCTGCGCGGTCTTGTAGGCGTCCCCCTTCAAGCCCTTGTTCTTGGCCGAGCAGTCGGCCATGCGCTGCTGCTGTGGGGTGGTGGCATTGGCGGCCAAGGGCAGGCTGACCAGCAGGACAGCGGCCAGCAGGAAAGAAGCTTTCATCGAGGACACTCCAAGCGGTGGCGGGTGCGCGGAGCATTGGCCTGCGGGCAGCAAGGCCACGTGAAGAATCGTGCCCCGGCAGTGATCGCTTGCAGCGGCATTCAGATGGGCGTATTACTTAGTCGTATGGGTAAGTATGATCCTGCCATTCAAGACGTGTTCCAGGCTCTGGCCGACCCCACCCGATGCGCGATCGTGGCCGCACTGGGGCAGGGGCCGCGCACGGTGTCGACCTTGGCCGAGCCTTTCGAGATGGCCTTGCCCTCGCTGATGAAACATCTGGCCGTGCTGGAGCGCAGCGGCGTGGTGCGCAGCCGCAAGCAGGGACGTGTACGCACCTGCGAACTGGTGCCGGAACGGTTGGGCCAGGCCGAGCAATGGCTGGCCGCGCAGCGCGCCGTGTGGGAAGCACGCGCCGACCGCATGGTCGAGTTTGTTGAAACCCTTCACCGACAGGAGCAGGCCCATGGCCGTAGACGCAGGTAAAAACCCCGACACCGATCTGGTCATCAGCCGCGTACTGAACGCACCGCGTTCCGCGCTGTGGCGGGCTTGGACCGACCCGGAACTGCTGCGCCAGTGGTGGTGCCCGAAGCCATGGACCACCGAGGTCCGCGCATTCGACCTGCGCCCCGGGGGGGCCTTCCACACCTTCATGCAGGGCCCCGACGGCGGCAGCAGTGACAATCCGGGCAGCTTCCTGGAGATCGTGCCGCAGCAGCGCCTGGTGTTCACCTCGATGCTGGGCCCGGGTTGGCGGCCGCAGTCACCGTGGCTGGGCTTCACTGCCATCATCACGATGGAGGACGAGGGCCCGGGCTGCCGTTACACCGCGCGGGTGATGCACCCGGACAAGGCCCTGCGTGACCAGCATGAGCAGCTGGGTTTCTTCGACGGCTGGAACACCGTCATCGGCCAGCTGGAAGCGTTCGCAGCCGGCCTGTAGTCCATCGCTTGGGGTCGGAGCCCTCTCCCGTGGAGAGGGATCCGAACTGGGCCCGGTTGGGGTCAGATCCCTTTCGGCACGAAAGGGCTCTGACCCCCGGTACTCCGGATCAGCCCACGCGGGTACCGAAGATGCGATCACCGGCATCGCCCAGGCCCGGCAGGATGTAGCCCTTGTCGTTGAGCTGGGCGTCGATGGCCGCGGTGTAGATTTCCACGTCCGGGTGCACGGCCTTGACCGCCTTGATGCCTTCCGGCGCGGCCACCAGGAAGATGCCCTTGATGCGGCGGGCGCCGGCACGCTTGAGCATGTCGATGGTGGCGATCAGGGTGCCGCCGGTGGCCAGCATCGGGTCCAGGATCAGCGCGTCGCGCTCTTCCAGTCGGCCGGTCAGGCGCTCGAAGTAGGGCACCGGCTGCAGGGTTTCCTCATCGCGCTGCAGGCCGACCACGCTGACGCGCGCGGCCGGGATCAGCGAAAGCACGCCGCTGAGCATGCCCAGGCCGGCGCGCAGGATCGGCACCACGGTGATCTTGGCGCCGGCGATGCGCTGCACGGTGACCGGGCCGGCCCAGCCGGGCAGGGTGTGCGGTTCGGTGTCCAGGTCGGCGGTGGCCTCGTAGGCCAGCAGGGTGCCCAGCTCGTTGGCCAGTTCGCGGAAATCCTTGGTGCTGAGCGCAGCGTTGCGCATCAGGCCGATCTTGTGCTGCACCAGCGGGTGGCGCACTTCGACGATCTTCATGGTCGGGAAGGGGGAAAGGAGAGAGGAGGCCATTTTGCCGGATTGGGCGCCCAACCCCAAACCGGGGCCGGAGACGGCCTGCATGAAATGTGCAGATGCATGTCATTGCCATGCAACCTTGCGGACATACCGTGCAGACCCATTCTTAACAGGAATGGGGATTCCCAGTGCATATCAAGACTCCGTTGGCCGTTGCCATCACCCTGACCCTGGCGATGGGAGCTGCCGCACCACTGCAGGCCGCCGGGCAGCAGGCGGTCGCCACCACCGGCGCAGTGGCCGCCGATGCGGTCGACCTGGACCGCATTGAAGTGCGCGCCCAGCTTGAATCGCAGATCCGCGCGGTGGACCTCAAGCGCAGCAGCAACGCCATCGAGGATGCGGTGTCGTCCGACGCGCTGGGCCAGTACCCGGACAAGAACGTGGCCGAGTCGCTGCAACGCCTGCCGGGCATCAGCGTCACGCGCGACCAGGGCGAGGGCCGCTACGTGGTCGTGCGCGGACTGGATGCCAACCTCAACAGCGTCAGCGTCGACGGCATTGCCATCGGCACCCCGGACAACTCCAGCCGCGCCGCACCGATGGACGTGATCCCGTCCGATTCGACCGAGCGCCTGCGCGTGGTCAAATCGCCGACCCCGGACATGCCGGGTGATGCCATCGGTGGCGCGATCCTGGTCGAGACCGCCTCGGCGTTCGACCGTGATGGCCGCAGCCTGCGTGGCAAGATCGAAGGCAGCCACCAGCAGCTTTCGGGCGAGACCAGCCCGAAGGCCGCCTTCAACTACAGCGAAGTGTTCAACGACACCTTCGGCATCGCCGCCGGCGTGAACTACCAGAAGCGGACGTTCGAATCGGACAACAGCGAAGTGGAGTACGGTGATGTCAGCGGCAACAAGGACCTGACCACCACCCGCCCAGGTGAAATCACCGCGCTGAACCTGCAGAACCGCAAGTACGAGATCGAGCGCAAGCGCATCGGCGCCAACCTCAATCTGGACTGGCGCACGAACGAGGACAGCCGCTACTACCTGCGCACGCTGTACAGCCAGTTCGACGATGCCGAAACCCGCCAGCGCGTGATCTTCAACTTCAACAGCGCCGACATGATCGCCACCGGCACCGACCAGTATCGACTGGCCGGCATGCCGAAGGATTCGATCGACAAGCGCATGCGCTACCGGACCAAGGAAGAGAACACCTTCGCCGCCAGCCTGGGGGGCGAGAACAAGCTGACCGACGCGGTACTGGACTACAAGATCGGCTATACCCGCACCGAAGAACGCGTGGACGACGAGATCGAGGCGCGCTTCAAGCTCAACGGCAAGGCCTTCAATGGCACGTTGGACCAGCGCAGCCGCCTGCCCACCTATACCTTCGACAACGACCAGTGGCTGGACAACGCCAACTACAAGTTCGACCGTGTAGTGGCCAAGCCGAAGAAGGTGGACGACGAGGAGCGCAGCGCGCAGGTCAACATCCGCTTCGACGGCGACAACAGCAGCTACAAGTTCGGCCTGCTCGGCCGCTGGCGCGACCGTGACGTGAACGTCGACGAGGCGTCGCTGCGCGTGGGTCCGGCGATCAAGCTCAGCGACTGGACCAGCGGCTCGCCGGAACACCGCCATGGCCCGATGGGGCAGGGCATGGACTCGTCGGCGATGCGCAGCTACTGGTCGCAGCACAGTGGCGAATACAGCGCCCGTCCGCAGGACGTCGGTGGCAACGCCGCGACGTCTCTGGAAGGCGACTACACCGCGCGCGAAGACGTGTTCGCCAGCTATGCGATGGGCACCTGGGATATCGGCGCGCTGCGCGTGATCGGTGGCGTTCGCGTGGAGAACACTCGCTTCAGCGCCACCGGCAATCGCGTGGACGTGGCCAAGGACGGGCGTTCGTACACGGCGACCCGGGTCACCGCCAGCAAGAGCTACAACAATGTGCTGCCGGGCCTGCACCTGCGCTATGACGCCAGCGATGACTGGGTGATCCGCTTGGCCGCCAACAAGACGGTGGCGCGCCCGGGCTTCGGCGACGCCTCGCCGCGCATCGGCCTGGCCCGCAACGACAATGAAGTGCGTTTGGGCAATCCGGAGCTGGATCCGTACGAATCGACCAACATCGACCTGTCGGTGGAGAAGTACATCGGCGACAGCGGCATCCTCTCGCTGGGCGTGTTCCACAAGTCGATCGACGGCTACATCGTGCAGGTCCGACAGGGCGGCACCGACGGCATCTACGACGGCCTGCCGGTGGTGACCTCGATCAATGGCGACAAGGCCAAGGTGCGCGGCGCCGAATTCAACTGGCAGCAGCAGTTGTCGTTCCTGCCGGCCGGCTGGGATGGCCTGCTGGTGGGTGCCAGCGGCACTTGGCTGGACACTGATTTCGACCCGGACCTGGCCAAGCGCGCCGGCGAGGACTTCACGCTGCCCCGTGCCTCGAAGAACGTGTACAGCGCGCACATCGGCTACGAGAAGTACGGCCTGAGCACCCGCGTGGCGGCCGTGCACCGCAGCGAGTACCTGGACACTCTCGGTGCCGGCCGCGCCTTCGATATCTACGTTGCGCCGAACACCCAGCTCGACTTCTCGCTGGACTACAAGTTCACCCCGCGCGTGAGCATGTACCTCGAAGCGCAGAACCTGCTGGACAAGCCGCTTGAGCTGTACCAGGGCACGCGCTCGCGCACGCTGCAGATGGAAGAGTATGGCCGTACCTACGCGCTGGGCCTGAAGGTGGCACTGTGATGGGGCGTCGCATCACCGTCATGGCCGCGGCGCTGGCGGCTGCCCTGCTGGCGGGCTGCACGCCGGGCTCCAGCAACGATCCGTCCGTGGCCAAGCCCGAGGCGAAGGCCACGGCCGAGCGTGCGGTGACCACCATCGCCGAGGCATTCCTTTCACCGATGACGCCGGCCGACAACATCGATTCGCCCGCCGCCTGGCGTGCACCTGACGGAAAGCTGTGGCTGATCGCCACTGCCAAGGCCACCGACAAGCTGGTGGTCTACGACGGCAGCAGCGGCCAGCACCTGCGCGACGTAGGCAGCAGCGGCACCGCGCCGGGGCAGTTCGACCGCCCAAACGGCATCGCGGTGACCGACGATCTGCTGTGGATCGTGGAGCGCGACAATCACCGCGTACAGGTGCTGAGCCTGCCGGAACTCACCCCGCTGGCGACCTTCGCTGCGGACGACCTGCGCAAGCCGTACGGGCTGTGGGTCGACCGCCGTGCCGATGGCTACAGCGTCTACGTCACCGACTCCTGGGACAACGGCGAGGATGCACAGGGCCGTGACATCCTGCCGCCGCTGGCCGAGCTGGACAAGCGCGTGCGCCTGTACCGGGTGACCCGCGACGGTGCGAAGGTCGAAGCGAAGCTTGTGGCCAGCATTGGTGACACCACGGAGGCCGGTGCCCTGCGCGTGGTCGAATCGATCTGGGGCGACCCCGAGAACGATCGCCTGCTGATCGCCGAAGAGGACGAGAGCTACGCCAGCGAGTTCAAGGTCTACACGCTGGCCGGGCGTTTCACCGGAACCACCTTCGGTCGTGATGTGTTCAAGGCGCAGGCCGAAGGCGTGACCCTGCGCACCTGCGGCAAGGACGGCTGGTGGATCACCACCGAACAGAGCAAGCAGCGCAGCGTGTTCCACCTGTTCGACCGCCACACCCTGAAGCCGGTTGGCGCATTCCAGGGCAATACCGTTGCCAACACCGATGGCATCTGGATGATGCAGCAACCCAGTGCACGCTTCCCGCACGGTGCGCTGTACGCGGTGCACGACGACCAGGGCGTGGTGGCGTTTGACTGGGAGAGCATCGCCAGGCAGCTGGCGCTGCCGCTGGAGTGTGGCGCATGAGCCGGCCTTGCGTGATGCGCACGCTGGTGCTGGGCCTGCTGTTGGCCGTGCCGTCGCTGTCGTTCGCAGCGGCTGAACCGAACACCCAGGTGCCGGTGGGCAGCCGCCACTACGCGGCAACCATGGTGCCTGACCGCATCGTGGCTTCGCCTGCAGTCGATCCCAGCCACGGCTTCGCCGTGGCCTGGCGCACCGACGGCAGCGTGCAGGCGCCACTGCTGGAAATCGCCCTGGCCGGTGATTCACCCGCCATCGAGGGCATCCGCCAGATCCGTGCGACGACCCGCGCACTGCAGACAGAGAACGGTGTATCGCACCATCATCGCGCCGACATCGATGGCCTGAAGCCGGATACGCAGTACGTCTACCGCGTGCAAGGCAATGGCAGCTGGAGCGCCTGGAACCAGCTGCACACGCTGGCTGCGCCCGACCAGCCGCTGACCCTGCTGTACTTCGGTGATACCCAGAACAAGAACGTCAGCCATGTCAGCCGCCTGGTGCGCGCCGCACAGAAGGCCGCACCCGAGGCACGCCTGAGCCTGTTCGCCGGCGATCTGGTCAGTGGTGGCGACGGTGCCGATGACAGCGAGTGGGGGGAGTGGTTTGCCGCCACCGGTTGGCTCGCGCAGGAAACGCTGGTGGCGCCGGCGATCGGCAACCACGAGTATTTCGAGGAGTTCGCGGACACCCCGCAGGAGCGCCGCGTGCTGGGCAGGCACTGGCCGGTGACGTTCGCGCTGCCGGGCAATGGTGCTGCCGCCGCACGGCAGACCAGCTACTGGTTCGATGCGCAGGGCGTGCGCGTGGCGGTGGTCGATGGCACTTCGGCACTCGACCTTGGCACGGCCAAGGCACAGGCGCAGTGGCTGGACAAGGTGCTGACCGGCAATCCGCAGCCGTGGACCCTCGTACTGCTGCACCAGCCGTTCTATTCGCCGCGCGAAGGCCGCGAGAACGCCGCGCTGCGCGACGTGCTACTGCCGGTGGTACGCCGCCACAACGTCGATCTGGTGCTGCAGGGCCACGATCATACCTATGGTCGCCGTGGCGAAGGGCAGGCCGCGACGCCACAGTACGTGGTGACCGTGGCGGGGCCGAAACAGTACCGTCTCTCCGACGAGGCACGAAAGACGATGGATCCGGTGGCCGAGGACACCCAGCTGTTCCAGGTGTTGCACATCGACCCGCAGCACCTGCGCTATGAAGCGCGCACGGTGACCGGCCGGCTCTACGATGCCTTCGAGCTGCGCCGCGACGCCAAGGGCGGCAAGCAGCGCACGGAGCTGACCGAAGGCCGCATCACGCCACGCGACTGCCCGCGTGCGCAGACCGTCAAGGGTCGTGCCGATCGTTGCTGGGAATGAGGAGAAGCAGATGACCACGCCCCGCCGCATCCTCCCGTTCGCCGCCATCGGCGCCGCTCTTCTGTTGCTGGCCAGTGCGGTGACCGCCGCCGATACCGTACTGCATCCGTTCCTGGTGGCGCAGCCGAAGCAGGCGCCGCAGGAGGTGAATCTGGCCGTGGAGATTCCGGCAGGCAGCTTCACCAAGTACGAAATCAAGGAAGACGGCCTGGTGCATGTGGATCGCTTCCAGTCGATGCCGGTCGCCTATCCGGCCAACTACGGTTCGATGCCGCGTACGTTGGCTGGCGACAACGATCCGCTGGACGCGCTGGTGCTGACCCGTGAACCCCTGCACCCGGGCGTGATCGTGCGCTTCCGGCCGATCGGCTACCTGAAGATGATCGACGGCGGCGAGCACGACGAAAAGATCATCGGCGTGCCGACCGACAAGGTCGACCCGACCTATGCCGGTATCCGCGATCTGGCCGATCTGCCGGAGATCGAACGACAGCGCATCGAAGCGTTCTTCCGTATCTACAAGGACCTGCCGGCCGGGCGCAACCCGGTGCGGCTCAACGGTTGGGGCAACGCCGCCGAGGCGCGGGCACTGATCAGCGAGGCGATGCAGCGCTTCGAAAAGTAGATCCACGCCATGCGTGGATTCAGTCCAGCAACGTCTCGATGAACGACTCGGCCTGCAGGCGGTCGCCCAGTACCCGGGCCACCGCCTGTACGGCTGCCTCCTGGTGTTCAGGACGGATGCCGCCATCGTCGTCGTCGTTGTAGAGGTCATCGCCGGCATCGAGGTACACCGTGCCTGCAGCAGCCAGAGCCGCCATCAAGGTCGGCACATCGGCAGTGATCTCGCCGGCATCCAGCAGGCCGGCACCGTGGTGGCTGAACAGCACACGACCGTCGTCCAGGTCGAGGATGAACGGATCAGCCCCGCGATCGGCAATCACCAGCCAGTTCGATGGCCAGTCGTTGATCCGTTCGCCGCTGATGCCGTGCCATCGATAGCCGGCCTGCTGGCTCCACAGGCGTTGCAGTGGCGGTATCCAGACATCAAGGCCGGGAACAGTGATGCCGGCGCGGCCAACCCTGGCATTGATCTCTTCGCCCAGCGGCCCGACCTGCGCGTAGAAGCACGCCAGTGCCGGGGGCAGCGGGAACGGGCCCTGCCAGTCACGCTCCTGCTGGGCATGCAGCAGCCCGAAGCGGGCGAATGAGGCGTGCAGATCATCCATGTCAGAGTCCAACGGGTAGCGGCCGTGCAGCCTAGCAGACGGCGTCTGCGCGCATCTCCTTCACCACCGCTGGCTATCATGTGCGCCTTCCACAACGAAGGCAGTGCCTGTGTCGGTAGCGTTGGTATGGTTCCGCCGCGATCTGCGGCTGCAGGACAATCCGGCCCTGCAGGCCGCGCTTGATGGCGGTCACGAGGTGGTGCCGGTCTACATCCATGCGCCGCACGAAGAAGGCGAGTGGGCACCGGGTGCTGCCTCCGATGCGTGGCGCCACCGTTCACTGGCCGCGTTGGATGCGGATCTGCGCGCGCGGCGTTCCTCACTGGTGCTGCGCAGCGGTGACAGCCTGCCGACGCTGCTGGTTCTGATCGAACAGACCGGCGCAGAAGCCGTGTACTGGAACCGCAAGTACGAACCGGCCACCCAGCCACGCGACGCGACCATCAAACGCACGCTGCGTGAGCGGGGCATCGACGCGCAGAGCTGCAATGGCAGCCTGCTGTTCGAACCCTGGGATATCGCCACCCAGCAGGGGCAACCGTACAAGGTGTTCACGCCGTACTGGCGCAACGTGCTAAGCCATTGGCGCCTGCCTTCGCTGCAGGCCGCACCGAAGGCACTGGCGGCGCCCGCGGTCGACAGCCTGGCATTGGATAATCTCCAGCTGGCACCGACGCTGGACTGGGATACCGGCTTCTGGGAGCACTGGCAGCCGGGCGAAGCCGGTGCGCTGGAAGCACTGTCCGTCTTTGAAGACGGTGCCCTGCGCGGGTACCGCGAGCAGCGCGACCTGCCGGACCGTGTCGGGACCTCGCGGCTGTCGCCGCACCTGCATTTCGGCGAAATCGCACCCTGGCGCATCGCCCACGCCCTGGAAGGGCTGCGCAGTGCTGGCACCGACGCCGGCATCGATGGCTACCTGCGCCAGCTGGGCTGGCGCGACTTCGCCTACCACCTGCTGCATCACTTCCCGAAGACGCCCACCGACAACCTCAACCCGCGCTTCGATCGCTTCCCATGGGCAACGCCCAGCGACGCGCAGCTGCGCGACTGGCAGCGCGGCAACACCGGTGTGCCGATCGTCGATGCAGGCCTGCGCGAGCTGTGGCACACCGGCTACATGCACAACCGGGTGCGGATGATCGTCGCCAGCTACCTGTGCAAGCATCTGCGTGCGCACTGGCTGCATGGCGCGCGATGGTTCTGGGACACCCTGGTCGATGCCGACCTGGCCAACAACACGATGGGCTGGCAGTGGGTGGCGGGAACCGGCGCCGATGCTGCGCCGTACTTCCGCGTGTTCAATCCGGTCACCCAGGCCGAGAAGTTCGACCCGCAGGCCCGCTACATCAGCCGCTGGGTGCCCGAGCTGGCCGCACTGCCGGTGAAGGCACGATTCGCGCCCTGGCAGCATCCGTTGCTGCTGGCGGCACACGCCCCGGACTATCCACGCACGCCGCTGGTGGATCTGGCCGCCGGCCGCGACGCCGCGTTGGCGGCTTACCGTCAGTCGGGGGCAGGGTAAAGGGCGACCTGAGCGATCCGGTCAGTTAGCTGAACGTGGGCCTGTCGCGGTGTCCGATCATCATTCCGGCATCGCATCGTGCTGTTTATTCTCTTTGCGCCCGCAGGCCGCCGGCCAACCGGAAACCAAGGAGAACCTCATGATCCGCAACACCACCCGCAACGTCGCACTGGCCCTGATGAGCGCGGCCGTCCTGTCGGCCTGCGCCACCGGCGGCTCCTACGTACAGAGTGACCAGTACGGCAACCCGACCGAGCAGCAGAACCGCACCGGCCGCAACGCCCTGATCGGTACCGCCATCGGCGTGGCAGCTGGCCTGCTGACCGGCGACAGCGCTACCGAGCGTCGTCAGCATGCACTGATCGGTGCCGGTATCGGTGCGCTCAGCGGCGCCGCCGTCGGCCAGTACCAGGACCGCCAGGAACGCGCGCTGCGCGAGCGCACCGCCAACACCGGCATCGATGTGCAGCGCCAGGGCGACAACATCATGCTGAACCTGCCGGACGGCATCACTTTCGACTTCGGCAAGTCGACCCTGAAGCCGCAGTTCTACGGCTCGCTCAATGGCGTGGCGGGCACCCTGCGTGACTACAACCAGACCATGATCGAAGTGGTCGGCCACACCGACAGCATCGGCAGCGATGCGGTCAACAACCGCCTGTCGAAGGAACGTGCCGACTCGGTCGCGCAGTACCTGATCGGCCAGGGCGTGCAGAGCGTGCGCATCGAAACGCTGGGCGCTGGCAAGTCGTACCCGATTGCCGACAACAGCACCGATGCCGGTCGTGCCAAGAACCGCCGTGTCGAGATCCGGGTGATTCCGCTCAAGCAATAACGCGTAGCGTTACTGCTTGAGCCGGTCCGGCCATCGGCCGGAACGAAAATGCCGCCCTTGCAGGCGGCATTTTTTGTGGGTGCCGAGCGTTGCTCGGCACGCCGATAGCGCATCTCTCTGTAAGCCATGCCGACCAAGGTCGGCAACTACCAGGAGATGGGTAGGCGCTCTTGTTGCAGGCTACGCCGCCGAAGCGGCCACCTTCTCCAGGATCCGCTTGCCGCTGCTTTCCAGCGCAGCGTCTTCCTTTTCTTTCTGCTGCTGTGCCAGCTTCGCGCCCGGGCATTGCGCCAGCATGTAATTGGCGTCGAAGTTGAGCTTTTCGACCAGGAAGTCGACGAACGCACGCACCTTTGGCGAGACCAGGCGGCCGCCGGCGAACACGGCGTTGAAGTCCACTTCCGGGCCGGTCCAGCCAGCCAGCACGCGGCGCACCATGCCCGATTCAACGAACGGCTTGGCCATCACGTCGCCGGTCAACAGCAGGCCTTCGCCACACACCAATGCCCCATTCAACGCAGACATGTCGTTGGCGGTCATCAGCGGAGTAACCGGGAAATCACGCAGCTCGCCGCCGTTCTCGCCCAGCTGCCAGGTGAAGCGCGGTGAATTGCCCGTGTGGTACGGCTTGCGCATGGCCAGGATGCGATGGAACTGCAGTTCTTCCGGATGCAGCGGTTCGCCATAGCGCTCGATGTAGGCAGGGCTGGCGAACACCTGCGTCCGCAGGCTGCCCAGCTTGCGCGCGACCAGGTTGGAATCGGGCAGGGCCCCCACGCGCAGCGCAAGGTCCGCTTCACCTGCAATCAGGTCCAGCTTCTCGTTGCCCATGTGCATGTCCAGGCGGATCTCTGGATACTGCGCATGGAACTGGCCCAGCAGCGGGGCGATCCAGGTGATGCCGATCGAGTAGGGCACGGTGAAGCGCAGCCAGCCGCGCGGGCCGGACTGCAGCTGGCTCACCGCGCTCTCGGCTTCTTCCAGTTCGCGCGCGATGCGCTGGCAATGTTCGTGGTAGATCGAACCCGCTTCGGTCAGGCCGAGGCGGCGCGTGGTCCGGTGCAGCAGGCGCGCGCCCAGGCGCGTTTCCAGCTCCTGCACTTTGCGGCTGACCGTGGTCTTGGGCAGGCCGAGCGATTTGGCAGCGGCAATGAAGCTGCCTTGCTCGACCACTTTGACGAAGATCAGCGTCTCGTTGAGATCGTGGGACATGGTCGGGGATCCTGGACGTCGGGGATGGGGCAATCGTGACAGAACGATTGGACCGGGAGCGGGATGATTATTCCCCTTAATCAGGACTAATCAAGTAAAGGTTTGAGGTCTATCGTGGCGCCATTCGTTAATTGGAGCCCGTCCGCCATGAGCCTGCGCAACATTCTTGCCCGACTCCGGAACGCCGGCCAGAACACCCTGGACCTGGCGATGACCGTCGAAGCCCGTCCGAGTTCCTTGGTACACAAGGACTTTCGTGAGTTTACCGCGCCCATGCGTCAGCAGCGTGGCGGTGCCATCCGCCTGGCCCCTCACGAGGGTGACCGACTGCGCCGAATCGGGACTATCCCGGATTTGGGAGGAAATGTCCCGTGAATGGGATGCTGACGCCGGAAGTCCTGGTCCTGGGCGGCACCGGTGCCGTCGGCCAGGGTGTGGTTGGCGCGCTGCTGGAGGCCGGCAGCCCGGTACTGGTTGTCGGCCGCGATCCGGGCCGGCTGGCGGCGCTGCACGAGCAGTTCGCTGACGAGCCGGGCCTGGAGACGCTGCTGGGTTCGCTCAGCGACGACGGATCGGCGCGCGCGCTGGCTGAACGCATCGCGCAGCGCCCGCGCCCGCTGGCGGCAGTGATCGCCGCAATGGGTGGGCCGTACCGCCGCGGTCGCGTGGTCGATCGCAACGGTGACGAACTGATGGCTGCGATGCAGGCCGATCTGATGCCGCACGTGCACGCGGTGCGTCACCTGCTGCCTCTGCTGCAGGACAACGTGCACGCACGACGCTACGTGATGATCGGCAGCCCGGCCAACGCCAAGCCGTGGGCGGGCTACGGCGAGACCTCGATCACCACCGCCGCGCTGCGCATGTACGCGCAGGTCGTGCACCAGGAAGCGCAGGCGCTGGGCGTGCGCGCGCAGATGCTGGAAGTCTGCAGCCCCGTCTGTACCCCGGCCAACGCGGCCAATGCCTGCATCGAGTGGCCCAGCTCGCTGCTGGTCGGTCGTCGCGTGGTCTCGCTGCTGGATGGTTGCCGCGACAACCGCGCCATCGTCCGCTGTGACAGCAGCGATGCCGAACTGCCGCGCGGCCTGCTGCACCTGGAAGTTCCCCCTTTGTGGCGCGATACCGCAGGCGTCGCTTGACCTTGACCATGGTTGAGGTCGCAGTATGCGCCGCCGATTTTTGCAACACGTTCTCATATAGCTGTACCACCCCTCCGTACGGATGCATGCCATGACTTCCCCCAATACCACCCCACATCGTTTCGGCCATCGCATCGCGATGGTCGGCGTGTCGATCCTCGCCGCGGCCGTGCTGGCGGCCTGCAGCGGCGGCCATGCCGAAGAAGCCGGTGCACCGCCTCCGCCGCAGGTCAGCGCAGCGCCGGTGCTGGTCAAGCAGGTCAGCCAGTGGGACGAATTCAGCGGCCGCGTCGAAGCGGTACAGAGCGTTGAACTGCGTCCGCGCGTGTCCGGCTACATCGACAAGGTCAACTACGTTGAAGGCCAGGAAGTGAAGAAGGGCGAAGTGCTCTTCACCATCGACGCGCGCAGCTACCAGGCCGAGTACGATCGCGCTGCCGCAGAACTGGCCCGTGCCCGCACCCAGGCTACGCTGGCCCGCAGCGAGTCCGAGCGTGCCAAGCGCCTGTCCGAGCAGCAGGCGATCTCCACCGAGACCGCCGAACAGCGTCGCGCGGCGGCCGACCAGTCCGGTGCTGCGGTGCAGGCCGCGCAGGCGGCGCTGGACGCGGCACGGCTCAACCTGGAGTTCACCAAGGTGCGTGCACCGATCGACGGCCGTGCCGGCCGCGCGATGGTCACCGCCGGCAACCTGGTCACCGCCGGTGACAGTGCCAGCGTGCTCACCACGCTGGTCTCGCTGGATACCGTGTTCGTCTACTTCGATGCCGACGAAAGCACCTTCCTGCGCTATGCCCAGATGGCACGCAAGGGCGAGCGCCCGAGCGAGCGTGACAGCGAGCTGCCGGTGAAGGTCGGCCTGTCCGGTGAGGAGGGTTACCCGCACTCGGGCAAGGTCGACTTCCTCGACAACCAGGTCGCCCGCAGCACCGGCACCATCCGCGTCCGCGCACTGCTGGACAACGCCGACCGCCAGTTCACCCCGGGCCTGTTCGCCCGCGTGCAGCTGCTCGGCAGCGGCCAGTTCCAGGCCCTGCTGATCGACGACAAGGCCGTGCTGACCGACCAGGACCGCAAGTATGTCTATGTGGTCGACAAGGATGGCAAGGCCCAGCGCCGCGACATCCAGCTCGGTCGCACCGCTGATGGCCTGCGCATTGTCGAACACGGCCTGGCCGCGGGCGACAAGGTGATCATCGACGGCGTGCAGAAGGTCTTCATGCCGGGCATGCCGGTGCAGGCCAAGGCGGTGGCGATGCAGCCACAGGCCGCGCCGGCACCGGGCCGCGATGCCACCGCCGCCCTGAAGCACTGATCCGCCGTCTCCTGATCCGCGTCCCCGCTTAGCTGCCGGCGCCAGCGGCAGCCTTCCCTGCCTTCGTCATTTCGGCGAGGGGCAGGGTGGCTGTTGCCCGCCGAATGCCTTTCCCAGGAATTCCTCCATGGACTTTTCCCGTTTCTTCATCGACAGGCCGATCTTCGCGGCGGTGCTGTCGATCGTGATCTTCGCCGCAGGCCTGATCACGATTCCAATTCTGCCGATCAGCGAGTACCCGGAAGTGGTGCCGCCCTCGGTGGTCGTGCGCACGGTCTATCCGGGCGCCAACCCCAAGGTCATCGCCGAGACCGTCGCCACGCCACTTGAAGAAGCCATCAACGGCGTCGAAGGCATGATGTACCTGAAGTCGGTCGCCGGTTCCGACGGCGTGCTGCAGATGACCGTTACCTTCCGCCCGGGTACCGACCCGGACGCGGCGGCGGTGAAGGTGCAGAACCGTGTGGCGCAGGCGCAGGCGCGCCTGCCCGAGGACGTGCGCCGGCAGGGCGTGACCACGCAGAAGCAGTCGCCGACCTTCCTGATGGTGGTGCACCTGACCTCGCCGCAAGGCAAGTACGACACCCTGTACCTGCGCAACTACGCCCGCCTGCACGTCAAGGACGCGCTGGCGCGTATCCCGGGCGTCGGTGACGCGCAGATCTTCGGTGGTGGCGACTACGCCATGCGCGCCTGGCTGGATCCGGACAAGGTGGCTTCGCGCGGCCTGACCGCCAGCGACGTGGTGCGCGCCATGCGCGAGCAGAACGTGCAGGTGTCGGCCGGCCAGCTCGGCGCCGAACCGCTGCCGGACAGCAAGTTCCTGACCCTGATCAATGCCCAGGGCCGGCTGAAGACCGAAAAGGAATTCGGCGACATCGTGCTCAAGAGCGGCACCGATGGCGAGATCGTGCGCCTGTCCGACGTGGCCCGTCTGGAGCTGGGTGCGGGTGACTACACCCTGCGCTCGCAGCTGGACGGCAAGAACGCGGTCGGTATCGGTATCTTCCAGTCGCCGGGTGCGAACGCGCTGGAAATCCGCGACCAGGTCATCTCGACGATGGACGAGATGCAGAAGACCATGCCGGCCGACGTGAAGTACGAAGCGGTGTATGACACCACCATCTTCGTGCGCGACTCGATCAAGGCCGTGGTCTCCACGCTGCTGGAAGCCATCGCGCTGGTGGTGCTGGTGGTGATCCTGTTCCTGCAGACCTGGCGCGCTTCGATCATCCCGCTGATCGCGGTGCCGGTGTCGGTGGTCGGTACCTTCGCCGCGCTGTACCTGCTGGGCTTCTCGATCAACACGCTGAGCCTGTTCGGCCTGGTGCTGGCGATCGGCATCGTGGTCGACGACGCGATCGTGGTGGTGGAGAACGTCGAGCGCAACATCGAGGAAGGCCTGTCGCCCACCGCGGCGGCACACCAGGCCATGCGCGAAGTGTCCGGCCCGATCGTGGCGATCGCGCTGGTGCTGTGCGCCGTGTTCGTGCCGATGGCCTTCCTGTCCGGTGTCACCGGCCAGTTCTACAAGCAGTTCGCGGTCACCATCGCCATCTCCACGGTGATCTCGGCGATCAACTCGCTGACCCTCTCGCCGGCCCTGGCCGCGCGCCTGCTGAAGGCCCACGGCGCACCGAAGGACGGCCCGAGCCGCCTGATCGACCGCCTGTTCGGCTGGGTGTTCCGTCCGTTCAACCGCTTCTTCAAGTCCAGCTCGGAGAAGTACGAGCGTGGCGTGGCGCGCATCCTCGGCCGTCGTGGCGCGGTGTTCTTGGTCTACGCGATCCTGCTGGTCGGTACCGGCGTGATCTTCAAGCTGGTGCCGCCGGGCTTCATCCCGACCCAGGACAAGCTGTACCTGATCGCCGGCGTGAAGCTGCCGGAAGGTTCGTCGATCGCGCGTACCGATGAAATGCTGCGCAAGGTGGCCAAGATCGCCCAGGAAACCGATGGCGTGGCCCACACCATCTCGTTCCCGGGCCTGAACGCGCTGCAGTTCACCAATACGCCGAACACCGGTGTGGCGTTCATTCCGCTCAAGCCGTTCGCCGAGCGTCATGGCCGTACCGCCGCGCAGATCAACGCCGAGATCAACCAGAAGATCGCCGGGCTGCAGGAAGGCTTCGCGTTCGCGATGATGCCGCCGCCGATCCTCGGCCTGGGTAATGGCAACGGCTACCAGATGTTCATCGAGGACCGCGGCAACCTGGGCTACGGCGCGCTGCAGAATGCCGTGCAGGCAATGCAGGGCACCGTTGCGCAGACCCCAGGCATGGCCTTCCCGATTTCCAGCTACCAGGCCAACGTGCCGCAGCTGGATGCCGAGGTGGACCGCGTCAAGGCCAAGGCGCAGGGCGTGCAGCTCACCGAACTGTTCGACACCCTGCAGACCTACCTGGGTTCGGCCTACGTCAACGACTTCAACCAGTTCGGCCGTACCTGGCAGGTGATCGCCCAGGCTGACGGTCCGTTCCGCGAGACGGTCGAGGACATCGGCAAGCTGCGTACCCGCAACGACCGCGGCGAGATGGTGCCGATCGGTTCGATGGTCACCATCAAGCAGACCTTCGGCCCGGACCCGGTGCTGCGCTTCAATGGCTACCCGGCAGCGGACCTGGCCGGTGAAGCCGACCCGCGCCTGCTGTCCTCGGCCGAAGCGATGAACAAGCTGACCGAGATCGCCGGCAAGGTGCTGCCGGTGGGCATGACCACTGAATGGACCGACCTGAGCTATCAGCAGGCAACGCAGGGCAAGGCCGCCTTCATCGTGTTCCCGGTGGCGATCATGCTGGCCTTCCTGGTGCTGGCCGCGCTGTACGAGAGCTGGTCGCTGCCGCTGGCGGTGATCCTGATCGTGCCGATGACCCTGCTGTCCGCGCTGTTCGGCGTCTGGCTCACCGGCGGTGACAACAACGTGTTCGTGCAGGTCGGCCTGGTGGTGCTGATGGGCCTGGCGTGCAAGAACGCGATCCTGATCGTCGAATTTGCCAGAGAGCTGGAGATGGGCGGCAAGGGCATCGTTGAAGCCGCGCTGGAAGCCTGCCGCCTGCGTCTGCGCCCGATCGTGATGACCTCCATCGCGTTCATCGCCGGCACGGTGCCGCTGGTGCTGTCGCACGGTGCAGGCGCCGAGGTGCGCTCGGTGACCGGTATCACCGTGTTCGCCGGCATGCTGGGCGTGACCCTGTTCGGCCTGTTCCTCACCCCGGTGTTCTACGTGGCCCTGCGCAAGTTCGTCACCCGCAATGGTGGTGGCCAGCTGGTGCAGCACGGCGAGCCGACCATCCACCACTGACATGGAACCCCGTCGCCGCCGGTCATTGGCCGGTGGCGGCTTCCTCCTCACAAGGCATGCATCCATGAATACCCATCAGAACAAGATCGCGCTGGTCACCGGCGCCACCCGTGGCATCGGCCTGGAAACCGTGCGCCAGCTGGCCCAGGCTGGCGTGCACACGCTGCTGGCCGGTCGCAAGCGTGAGACCGCCGTTGAGCTGGCGCTGAAGCTGCAGGCTGAAGGCCTGCCGGTCGAAGCCCTGCAACTGGACGTGACCGACGCGGCCAGCATCGCCGAAGCGGTCGAGCAGGTACGCCAGCGTCATGGCCGCCTCGACATCCTGGTCAACAACGCCGGCATCATGATCGAGAACCCGGCGCAGGCGCCGTCGGAGCAGTCGCTGGACACCTGGAAGCGCACCTTCGACACCAACGTGTATGCGCTGGTGGCGGTGACCCAGGCCTTCCTGCCGCTGGTCAAGCAGGCCAAGTCCGGGCGCATCGTCAACGTGTCGAGCATGCTCGGCTCGCAGACCCTGCACGCCGACCCGGCGTCGGGCATCTACGATTTCAAGGTGCCGGCCTACAACGCCTCCAAGGCAGCGGTGAACAGCTGGACCCTGAGCCTGGCCTACGAACTGCGCAACACCCCGATCAAGGTCAACACCGTGCACCCCGGTTACGTGAAGACCGACATGAACGGCGGCAACGGCGAAATCGAAATCAGCGAAGGCGCACGTTCCAGCGTGGAAATGGCGCTGATCGGTGAATCCGGCGCCAGCGGCAGCTTCACCTACCTGGGCGAGGTGCTGCCATGGTGATCCGCACGTTGGCGATGGCCGTCTCCAGCCTGGTGCTGGCAGGCTGTGTCAGCGTCGGCCCGAACTACAAGGCGCCCGTGCAGGAGCCGGTGGTGCTGCAGGGAGCGCAGCAGCCGGTGTTCAGCACCACCTCGCCGGTGGCCAGCTGGTGGGCGCAGTTCGATGATCCGGTGCTGGAAGAACTGGTGCACGGCGCGCTGTCGGACAACCTGGACCTGCGCGTGGCGGTGGCCCGCGTCAGCCAGGCCCGTGCGGTGTTCGTCGAAAGCCGTTTCGACCAGGCCCCGCACATCACCGCAGGCGGCAGCTACGACCGCCGCAAGCAACCCGATCCGCAGCTGGGTGGGCAGCGGGTGTTCAGTGAAAGCTACCAGCTCGGCTTCGACGCCGGCTGGGAGCTGGATCTGTTCGGCCGCAAGCGCCGTGCTGCAGAAGCCGCGCGCGCCGACCTCGACGCCGAGCAGGCCAACCTGGCTGATGCGCAGGTACTGGTCGCCGCCGAAGTGGCACGCAACTACTTCGAGCTGCGCGGTACGCAGAAGCGCATCGCGGTGGCCCAGCACACCCTGGTCAACCTGCGCGATACGCAGAAGCTGACCGAGGCGCGCTGGGAGCTGGGCGCGGGCAGCGAGCTGGACGTGCAGAGCAGCCGTGCCCGGCTGAAGGCGATCGAGGCCGATATCCCGCTGCTGGAAGTGGCCGAAACGCAGTCGCGCAATCGCCTGGCGGTTCTGCTGGGCCAGCGTCCGGAAACGCTGACCGCCATGCTTGCGCCGCATGACGTGCCGGCATTTGCCAAGGCGCTGCCGCTGGGCGATACCCGCGAGCTGCTGCGCCAACGCGCCGACGTGCGCGTGGCCGAGCGTCGCCTGGCCGCCGCCACCGCGCGGGTGGGCGTGGCCACTGCGGACCTGTTCCCGCGGCTGTCGTTGTCCGGTTTCGTCGGCTTCCTCGGCGGCGACGCCAGTGGCCTGGTCAATGGCAACAACAAGGCCTGGTCACTGACGCCGTCGCTGAGCTGGGCAGCATTCGACTTCGGCACCGTGCGTGCACGCCTGCGTGCCAGCAAGGCTGAAGCCGAGGGTGTGGCTGCGCAGTATGAGCAGACCGTGCTGTTGGCACTGGAAGACACCGAAAACGCGCTGACCCGCTATTCCAAGCAGCAGGCGCGGCTGGCGATCGTGGTCGAGCAGGCGCAGGCGGCACGACGTGCCGAATCGCTGGCTCAGATCCGCTATCGCGAAGGCTCGGAAGACTTCCTTACCCTGCTGGATGCGCAGCGCACGCAGTTGGCGGCGGATGATGCATTGGCGGCGGCCGAGGCGGAAGTCAACGTCAGCGTGGTTGGTGTGTACAAGGCGCTGGGCGGCTGGGGGCAATCGCCGCAGCAACCCAGCGTGGCGCAGCTGCAGTAGGCATGAGGGGACGGAAGCCGCGGCTTCCGTCCCTTTCTGCTTCAGGGCCAGAGATTGGCCGGTACTGCGCGTTCGCGCATGCGTACGATGCAGAAGCGATGGCCGGTGGGCGCTTCCATCACCCACCAGCGTTTGACGAAGCCGATCCGGCGCGCGCCGAGTTTTTCCAGTCGATCTGCCTCGGCATCGATATCGTCGCTCTCGATGTCCAAGTGCACCCGCGAGGGGTGAGCGACCCGCTGCACCTCCACCTGCAGCCCTCCCGGCGCATTCTGCAGTTCGGCGTACTCGGCGCCATCTTCGCCATACGATGGCTGCGTCTGCAGACCGAGTGCAGCCGCCCAGAAGCGTGCGCCTTCGTCAGCGGGCGTGTCCTGGCAGTCGATGATGAATCCGGCCAGACGGCTCTGGTGCGCCATGACGTCCTCCGCAGATTGGGAATGGAGGCAGGGTAGCGCGTCGCGTGCTGTGGACGTTGTCACAGTCATGACGTTTCTGACTCTGCCGGAACCGGGGCCCGCGGTGTAACTAGTGGGGCAGATTCCAGGAGGGCAGGCGATGAGCGATGACAAGCGCGATACCCAGCGCATGCTGTTCGGTGATCCGGGACCGCCCGGCGCGGGGCTGTCGGTGGCGGTCGTAGTGCTGATGGTATTGGCTACGATGGCGGCTGCGATCGGCTTCGTGCGCCTGCCGGACCAGATGCTGGGGCTGGGCCTGATCGGCATCTCCGTGTTTCTGGCCGTCGGCGCCCGCATCTGCCAGGCACGCAACCAGCATCAGGCGCTGTACCGGCTGATGTCGCGACAGCCGCCGCCGTAGCTGCGGCGGCCGCGCAGGTTCAGCGTTTCGGCCAGTCCAGCTCGACCACCAGCGGGAAATGATCCGACGGCAATACACCGTCGATGCGACGGTCATCGGTGACGAAGCTGCGTGCATGGAAGCCGCGCACCAGCACCCAGTCCAGCTGCACGGTGGCCTTGCCGGTGAAATCGTGGAAGGTCAGGCGTGGTCCCTGCGGAGCCTTCACCTGGGTACGGGTGTCCTGCAGCAGGCGGGTGAATGCCTTGTAGGTGTCACCACCGGGCTCGCTGTTGAAGTCACCGGTCAGGACCACCGGCAGGTCGGCCGGCAGGGTTGCCAGATGCTTGCCGATCAGTTCGGCACCCTTCACCCGGCGCGGCTCGTCCTCGTCGCGGTAGGGCAGGTGGGTATCCATGAAGTAGAAACGACGGCCATCGTCCAGGCGCCGGAACAGGGCCCAGGTGACCATGCGCGGGTACAGGTTGCCCCAGGTGATGCTGCCGGGCACCTCCGGCGTATCGGACAACCAGAAGTTGCCGGATTCCTCGACGGCCAGCACCTTGCTGTCGTAGAACACGCCCATGTGTTCGTCACCGCTTCCGCCGCGGCGGCCTTCGCCGAACCAGCGGTAACCGGGCAGGTGCCCGGACAGGTAGTCGGCCTGCTCCTTCACCAGTTCCTGGGTGCCGATCACGGCCGGGTGTGCATCAAGGATGACCTTGACCATGGCATCGCGACGGTCCGGCCAGCGTTTGCCCGGTTCGGTATCAGCCGGGGTGCGGACATTGAACGACATTACCTTCAGTGGCGCCGGCGCAGCGGCCCAGACAACGGCAGGCAGAGCAAGCGCCAACAATGCGCACAGCGCAGGGCGATGGAAACGCGACAACATCTTGGAATCTCTCCATTCCATGAAAACGGTTTCATGGAGCATGCCATGGAAGGCGAGGGCAGCGGTATGCCGGGATGGGCGGATGGCAGGTGCCGGGCGGGCGGTGAAAGCGCCGCCCGGCAGATGCCCCTTGCCCGATCAGGGGTCGTAGATCATCCCGTTCTCGTCGCGGTTGTAGTGGTCGCTGGCCACGCGGGTGCCGTCGTCATGGACCACGTACAGCGTGCAACGCTGGTGGAACACGTTGCCGCTGATGCGGAAGGGCACGCACTCCTCCTGCAGGCCGACCTCTTCGGCTGCATTCGCCGGCGGCGAGGGCACCAGGACAGCAAGTGCAACTACTGCAGCGAAAGAAAAAGCGGTCATTCGATTGTGCAGCGTCATTGATCACACTCCTTGTCGTAGTCGGTGTCCGATGCAGATCAGTCTGCCGGGAGGTACCACTGACCGTTCTCGTCTATCCAGTACACCGACGTGAAAACGGTGCCGTCTGCCAGAGTGCGGGTGACGGTGCAGCGCTGATGCACGAGGTTGGGCCCAAGTCTTACGGGCACGCAATCGGTCGTCGATCCGGGGGACCCGGCCGCGTGGCCGGTTGCCGGTACCACACTACCCACTGCCAACATCAATGCGGCCATCGCGGCCAGTTGCAGTTTCATAAGCATCATCCTTGCTTTCTGCAATCGCGCACATGCGCATGGCGTGTGTAACACGCGAACCAGGCCGCCGGAAGTGTCTCGCCGTGATCAGTCTTCGATCTCGCCGCGACGGCTGGCAGCACGCACTGCCTGCGCGGTGGTCGCCACACCCAGCCGTTGCCGTGCGTGGCGCAGGTGGTTCTCCACCGTGCGCGTGGAAAGCCCAAGCGTGGCCGCGATCTCAGCTTGGCGACGGCCAGCGGCGACCCAGCGCAGCACTTCGCGCTCGCGGTTGCTCAGTGCGCTTCCCGAAAGCTCGGCAGGCGATTCGGCCAGATGGCGTGCGGCTCGGAATGCTGCGGTTGCAGCAGCCTCCAGCTGCAGGCGCGCGCTGGCCGACGCGTCGATCGACGTACCGGCAACGCTGACCGCGCCTTCCAGGCCGGTGGTGCCGAACACCGGCACCTGCAGACCATGCAGGCCTTCGCCGCGAGGTTGCTTCACCACTTGGTAGCGTTCGCCACGAACGCCCTGGCGCTTGCTCCAGAAGAACGGCGCGTCACTGTCCAGTACGTGGCGGTTGACCGGACAGGCGTGCAGATAGCGCGCAAGGTCGGTACTGCTGCCGTCGCCGAACCAGTCGCCCTCGATCCAGTACACGCGCTGGGTACCGCGCTCCAACCCCGTGCCAGTGGCGAACACCAGCACGCGGTCGTAGCCGAGCGGTGCAGAGATGCTGCGTAGTACGGCGCCCACCGCGCTCAGCGAACGGGCGCGTTCCAGTTCCAGCAACGCCTGCACCAGCGCGGCCATCCGGTTCAGCGCCCGGCCAGGGCGTCGAGCAGGGTGCGTGCAGCCAGTTTGCCCAGCGCATTGCCGGCCAGCGGGCTGTCACCGGTCAGCAGCAGTCGGTCCTGCAGCACGCTGCCGTCGATGCCGTCGTTGACGATCTGCACCCCCTGCTGCGCCAGGCGCTCGCCGAAGAACCACGGCAGCTGCCCGGGCATGTAGCCGATCTCTGGCGTCTGCCGGTCCATCGCATCGGGGAAGGCGCAGATGCGGTAGCCACGGAACAGCGAACCACCATCGGCCTCGTCCACGCCTGCAGCGAGCAGTGCGGCCGGACCGTGGCACAGGGTGATGATGTGGCGTTTCTGGGCCATCGCCCAGTGCAGGACGGCCTTCACAGCGCGGCTCTGCGGCAGTCCGATCAGGGCGCCATGGCCGCCGGGGATGAACACCGCAGCATAGTCTGAATCCGCATCAAGACCGGCGACTACCTCGTCCAGCGGCAGCGGCTGGCGGAAGCGCGACTCGTAACGTTCGTACAGTCCGCCGATTTCCTTGTCCTCGCGCGGGAACGCCCACCACTCGAATTTGGCGGCGTTGCCCGATAGCGTGGCGACATCGATGCCGAAGCCGGCCTTGTCGAGGTGGTACATCGGCAGCAGGGTCTCCACCGGATGGTTGCCGGTGGAGAACAGGTGGCCATTGGCGGTGGGCAGGTAGCGCTCGTCGGCGGCGATCATCAGCACCTTCCAGCGACCGTCGCGGCGTGCGTCCGGATAGTCGGCACCGGACAGGTCGCTCTTGGGCGCGGTGAACTGCGACAGCGAGTAGGGCGACGGGAAGAAGGCGTCTCGCTCGGCCGGGTCGGGACTGGGCTGGCGGCTGGGCTCTTGCGTGTTCATGCGGACCTCCTGCGGGGAATGTGGGGCCAGCATAGGAGGACGGGTGCGCACGCGCGATGAGGGATTTCCCTCAGCCACGCGCAGCTACTTCACCGTGGCCGAATGCTGCTGCATGTCTTCATGCAGGATCCGCCGCAGCTCGACGATGGCCGGCGTGGCTTCCTGCACGCTGTGACCGGACACGATCACCTTCTCCGAGTCCGCGTGCGACAGGTGCGAGCTCCAGTAGGGCACCAGCCCGTCGTCGGTCTTTTCCAGCGGACCATCGGCCTTGGCGCGTGCGATGATCGAGTGGTAGTGCACCTTCGGCGACATCGGTAGGTCGGCCACCGCGCGGACGAAGGGATCATCCTTGTCCAGGTTCTGGATGCTGTTCATCTGGTAGCCGTGCTTGCCGTCATTGCGGTCGATCTGACCATCGTTGGCAATGGTGGCCACGTCTTCCAGCACGGTCAGCGGCAATCGCACCAGGCGTCCGATCCAGCGGCCCAGGCGGGTGCCGGCCACGTCGGTGCCGCGGTGCGGCGTGGCGATGAACACCACGCGCGACACTTCCGGTTCCGGCAGGAAGGTCAGCACAGGTGCGCCCTTGGTGCGCAGGAGTTCCCGCTGCGCAGGTGTCATCTGAGCGGTTGCCAGCAGCGTGTCCACCAGATGATCGCCGGAAGAGGAGATCATCAGCCGCGCGATCACGCCGCCCATGCTGTGCCCGACCAGCACCATGTCGTGCGACGCCTGCGCCTTGCCACTGGGATCGAAATGCTTGAGCACTTCGGCCAGCGTATGGCGCATTGCATCGTGGCTCATCGCGATGGGCATGTTGGTCGGGTAATAGAACTGCCAGATCTGGAAATCCTGGCGGATCTCGTCGTCACGCAGCAGCTCGTTGGCAACGTTGACCCAGGCTTCCGGGCTGCTGGCCAGGCCATGGATCATCAGCAGCACGCGGCGGTTGGGATCGTAAGGCTGCATCATGTACAGATGCGGCGTGTCGATGCCGCCCCTGCTGCCGAACAACGAGCGCAGCGACTGGTGGCTGAAGTTGGAACGCGCCAGCCACAGCGCGTAGCCAGCGGTGAAGTTCGCGGCCAGCGGCACCTGCTGGCCATGAAGGGTGACTTCCGTGACCTGGTAGGGATCGTGGATCTCCAGTTCCGGCTCGTCGTCGTGCAGCACTTCCCACAGGTTCTTTCCCGAGAAGCGCAGCAGCACCGTCATCGACGGCGACGGCATCTCGCTCCAGCTCTGCGTGGCCGAAGCGCGGGCCTGCGTGGCAGGCGTCGCTGCCGGCGGCATGGTGGTCGTGGCGGCCGCAGGATCGTCCATCACCGCCACCAGCTCGGCACCGAAGCCATCGCGGCGATGCACGCTGCGCAGCGTGCCAGTGAACGACAGCGAGGCCGCCGGCACCAGCTCGGTGGGGGTGCGCGTATCCAGCGGCGAGGGTTCGCCGGACGGGGCCAGCACGAAGGTCCATCGGCCCAGCTGGAAGTGGCTGGCTTGGCTGTGCACGCGGCCGGTGGCGTAGGCGTTGTACAGCTGTACCGAGGCCTCCTGCACGGCCAGGTTGTAGTAGTCGCGCACCTGGGTCTGGCGGTCTTCGAAGCCGCGTTGGTTGGCGGTTCGCTCGGTGAAGAACAGGTAGGCGTAGGCCTGGCGCGCGACCTGCATCCACGCGTCCAGGCGCGGTTGGAAATCGGCATCCAGCTCGGTGATCGCGCTCTTGGCACGGCCGGAGGTGGAGTACTCACGCTTCGGCGCGGGCAGGGTCATCGCATACTGCAGCCACAACTCGGCCAGGCTCGAACGCTTGTCCTCCTCGCGCACCACGATGCTGCCTTCCATCGCTTCGATGCAGGGCAGGCCCGGCTTGGCGCAGACGCCTTCATCCAGGCCGGCCACGCGCAGCGTTTCCATCGTCGCCGAGCTGAGCTTGCCGGTGGTGAGGATGTCGCCGCGCTTGAGCGCGATGTACTGGCCGGGCGTGACCGAAGCCACCTGCACCGAGGGGCCGAACTGGCGCAATGTCGCGCAGCCGCCCAGGGTGAGCAGCACGGTGATGATGAGGGTCGTGCGGCCAATGAAGCCCAAGCCCGTGGTAGCCATACGATCCTCCTGCGCGGTCGCGCCACTCTAGCGGTCGGCCTGTCAAAGCGGAAGATACCGGGCGGTCGGTTTGGGCCCCTGAGCCGCTGCCGTGCAAGCGATTCAGACAGGTTCGTGTGACACTGGGGTGAATGGAGCGATGCAGGGACTGCGATGACGTGGCTTGAGACCCGGATCCCGCCGCCGCTGGTGATGCTGCTATGCGCGGGGATCGGCTGGCTGGGGAGCCGACTGTGGCCGGAGGCGGCGTTGCCCCTGCCGATGCCGGCGCTGATGGCAGGCGGGGTGATGGCGATTGGTGTGGCGCTGAACCTGCTGCCGAAGCTCGCGTTCCAGCGGGCGCGCACCACGGTCAATCCGCTGCGCCCTTCAGCATCGAGCGCGCTGGTCATGCACGGCGTGTACCGCTACACGCGCAATCCGATGTATCTGGGCCAGGCAACGATCCTGGCCGGTGCGATGTTGTACCTGCAGAACGCGATCGCGTTGCTGGCTGTACCGTTGTTCGTGCTGTACATCACCTGGCTGCAGATCATGCCGGAAGAGCGGGCGTTGCTGGCCCGCTTCCCCGAGGTGTATCCGTTGTTCCGCCAACGTGTGCGGCGTTGGCTGTAGCGGGGATCAACCCGTTACCGGGTGATCTGGCACTTCACGGCAGCGGAATAGCCTTCGTAGTCGTCGCCTGCGATCACGTGCAGGGTGTGTCGCTTGTCGATGGCCTTCACGTATGAAGGCTCTTCCGAGTTGGCGTGCTCGTTGACCGTGGTTACTGACCATGCCTTGGCCAGACGCTTGGAATCAACGCCGTTCAAGTAGACGAAGAGGCTCTTCTCGCCCTCGGCCACGTTCACATCGGCACTGGTGACGGTACCGCCGAACAGGGCGACTGGCTTGTCCTCCGGCTCGAAAGAGCCACCTGGTTTCCTGGCCAGGCCGGCGGCCTGCAGTGCATCGATGGCGTCGGCCTCGCTGAAGTTCGAGCCGGCCTTGCAGGCCAGCATGGCTTCCAGCGTGGCGGTGCCGGGGGGCGCGATGGCCGGTGCGGCGGCGTGCGTGGCTGGGGCCGCGGCGAGGGTAGTGAGGAACAGGACGAGCGTGGTTGTGGCGGTCTTCATTGCAGATCCTTCTGGCGGTAGCAGGCCGGGGCAATGCAGCGATGGAGCGAAAGCGTCATCCCGATTATGCCCCACGCTTCCTGCACGACGAGCAGGCACAAAAAAGCCGGAACTCCATTGACGGGAGATCCGGCTTCTTGCGGCCTCGACAGGCCATACAGATGGTGGAGGTGGGCGGAATTGAACCGCCGTCCGAAGGCACTCCATCCCCAGCACTACATGCTTAGCTCGCCGTTAGATCTCGTCCCCGAACAGCACGGCGTGCAAAGCGCATCCGGGAACCAGCCTGTTGTGTTCTAGTGCCGGACTGACAGGCAGCCACCCAGCGCGATTCCATGATAGTGACTCTACACCGCGAGCATGGACACAAGCGGTTTCGAGGCTTAGGCCTTAAGCGGCCAGAGCGTAGTTGTCGTCGTTGGCAACTAGAGTTTTGCAGCTGGATTTACGAGGAAAGCTACCCCCTCGGCATGCGCCAGGCGACTTCACAACCCCCGTCGAAACCAATGCACCCCCGGTTTCTACAGTGCTGCAAGGTACAGGGCCGATTCCGTGTCGCCACGGGCAGGGCCTGCCCAACGGCTGCAATGCTACGGCAAAACAGCTGAACAGTCACCTTTGCAATCCACAACAAGTTGTAGAGCCGCCGTCATAGCGGATTGGTAACGTCATTGGCACGAATTTGCGACACACTGGCGACGACCATCCAAGCCAGGACAGACACGGAGACGGTGGGTGACCGATGCAAGCCAACAACGCAGCCTGCGACAGCTGATCGGGCCGGTCGGTGCCGATTACCAGCGGCGCGCGTTGCCGCCGGGCTGGGTCTGGGCGGTGCTGGCGGTGCTGCTGGCGGCCACCTGGCTGACCGAGCTGCCGGCCACGGCTGCGGCCGCGCTGATCGCCAGCGCGGTGGTGGTGCACTGGTCGCAGCGCGGTCGCATCCATTGGCTGGGTTGGCGCTTGCCGGGCCTGGCGGTACTGGCGGCCTTGTTGTGGGGGCCGGAAGTGCTGTCGCAGTGGTTCGAGCACGGGCTGGCCGTGGTCCTGATGTCGCTGGCCAGTCTCAGTATTGGCGTGCACGTGTGGCAGTCGCGGCAGATGGCGCGCCAGCTGCAGGGCGCGGCCGATGCGCTGGATGATGCCCAGCTGCTGTCATTGCTGCCCGATGATGCCGCGCAGCTGGCCCAGCAGTGGCGGGAAGGCGATGACCGCTACGCGCCGGAACTGGCGGTGGTGATGCACCTGGCGGTGATGCACGCGGCGCTGGCGCCGCGCATGCGCGGGCAGGGCGTGCTGGCGGGGTGATCCGCCTTTTGTAGCGTCGAGCCATGCTCGACTGCTTTTCTTACCGAAGCCGAGCATGGCTCGGCTCTACAGAAAGCCAGGGCAGCCGAGCATGGCTCGGCTCTACAGAAAGCCAGGGCAGCCGAGCATGGCTCGGCTCTACAGAGGGCCAGGGCAGCCGAGCATGGCTCGGCTCTACAGAAAGCCAAGGCAGCCGAGCATGGCTCGGCTCTACAGAGGGCCAGGGCAGCCGAGCATGGCTCGGCTCTACAGAAAGCCAGGGCAGCCGAGCATGGCTCGGCTTTGCAGAAGGCCAAGGCCGCCGGGCATGGCCCGGTAGTGCAGCCTTACGCGTCGCGGTTGCCGCGACGCATCACGCGCTGCTTCTCGATCGCCCAGTCGCGGTCCTTGGCGGCATCGCGCTTGTCGTGGGTCTGCTTGCCCTTGGCCAGCGCGACTTCGAGCTTGATCTTGTTCTTGCTCCAGTACATCGCGGTGGGCACGATCGTGTAGCCATCGCGCTCGACCTTGCCGACCAGCTTGTCGATCTCGCTCCGGTGCAGCAGCAGCTTGCGCTCGCGCCGGTCGTTGGCCACCACGTGGGTGGAGGCCTGGATCAACGGGGTGATCTGGGCGCCGATCAGGAAGATCTCGCCGTGCTTCACGTAGGCGTAGGCATCGATGATGTTGCCGCGGCCAGCGCGGATCGACTTCACCTCCCAGCCCTGCAGCGCCAGGCCGGCCTCGAAGCGTTCTTCGATGTGGTACTCGTGGCGGGCACGCTTGTTCAACGCGATGGTCTTGTTGGCCGTCGCGCTCTTTGCTTTATCCTTGCCGCTGTTCTTGCTCATTTCCGTATTGTCTCCGATTCGGGCCCGCCCGGTCGATTGCCGAAACGTCCTGTATTCATGCCTACTATCCGCCGCAGCGCCCTGGTCGAGCATTCGTCCGCGCGCATGTTCGACCTGGTCAACGATGTCCAGGCCTATCCGCGCCGCTTCCGCTGGTGCTCGGCTGCCCAGATCCTGGAGCAGGGCGAGGACCGCCTGGTGGCGCGCCTGGACCTGGGCCTGGGTTCGTTCAGCACCTGGTTCCAGACCGAAAACACCCTGCAGCGCCCGCACAGCATCGACATGCAGCTGCGCGATGGCCCGTTCAAGCAGTTGCACGGCCGCTGGGAATTCCATGCGCTGGCCGAGGACGCCTGCAAGGTCACCCTGACCCTGGAATTCGAGCCCAGCTCGCGCCTGCTGGGGCCGGCCCTGGCGATCGGCTTCCAGGGTCTGGCCGATCGGATGGTCAATGATTTCGTCCGCGTCGCCGACGAGGCCTGAGCGATGATCGAGGTCGAGGTGGTGCTGGCCTGGCCACAGCAGGTGCTGTCGCGCCGGCTGCAGCTGGACGAGGGCTCGACCGTGGCCGATGCCATTGCCGCCGCCGCGCTGGAAGGCAGTGACCGATGCCCGGCCGTGGCCGTGCATGGTGTACTGGCGCGCCCGCAGCAGGTGTTGCTGGAGGGTGACCGCATCGAGCTGCTACGCCCGTTGCTGGCCGACCCCAAGGACAACCGCCGGCGACGCGCGCTCGGCGGTTGATGCCCGTAACCCGTCCGTGGGGACGGGCAAGGGGCCTCAGCGACCCTTCTTCTTCTTGTCCTTCGGCAGATTGCGGCCGAACTGGCGCACGGTCTGCTGGGCCAGGGCCTTGTCGTTGCCCGGGAAGTAGTCGCCTTCCCAACGGGTCACGGTGTCATTCTCGAAGAACACCACGAAGTTCTTCACTTCAGTACGGCCCAGGCGGTTCACGCGCTGGCTGGAGGTGTAGTCCCAGCGCTGCGCATGGAACGGATCGGGAATGGACGGGGTGCCCAGCAGCGCGGTGACCTGCTGCTTGCTCTGCCCGACCTGCAGCTTGGCCACGGCATCTTCCCGGATCAGGTTGCCCTGATAGATGGGTTGCTTGTAGATGATGCCGCACCCGGTGGTGGACAGGGCGACGGCGGCGACCAACAGGAGATTGCGCATCGGGACTGGCGGTTGGGGAAATCAAACCGATGATACACTCCCGGCGTGCCACCGCGACCCAATCCGAGGCAGCTGGCGCTAAATCGCCAATGAACGGAGACCTATGGAAACCCACGACCTGCGTAAAGTCGGCCTGAAGGTGACCCATCCGCGGATGCGGATCCTGGCGCTGCTCGAGCAGCGCAATGCCCAGCACCACATGACCGCCGAAGACATCTACCGCCAGCTGCTGGAGCATGGCGACGAGATCGGCCTGGCCACGGTATACCGGGTTCTGACCCAGTTCGAGGCCGCCGGCCTCGTGCTCAAGCACAATTTCGAAGGCGGCCAGGCCGTCTACGAGCTGGACCGTGGCGGCCACCACGACCATATGGTCGATGTGGACAGCGGCAAGATCATCGAGTTCGAAAGCCACGAGATCGAGGAGCTGCAGCGCAAGATCGCAGCCGACCACGGCTACGAGCTGGAAGAGCACTCGCTGGTGCTGTACGTGCGCAAGAGGCGCAAGTAAGCCGATCCGGCCAGCCATATGCGACGAAACCCCGGGCCTGCCCGGGGTTTTTCGTTGCTTAGGGTAGATCCACGCCATGCGTGGATGGACCCATCAGAACCCCCAGATCCACCGCCTCGGCCATCGCCCGGTTCCCCGCATCACCCGGGTGCAGGTGGTCGCCGGAGTCATAGGCAGCGGCCATCCGCGACGGATCGGCCGGGTCGCGCAGCGCCGCGTCCAGGTCGATCACCGCGTCGAACGGGCCGTCTGCGCGCAGCCAGGCGTTGAGCTGGCTGCGCAGGGCGTCCTTGTCCGGCTGGTAATAGTCGTCCAGCGGCGTACCGGGCAGGGCGCCGGCGAACGGCGGCAGGGTCGCGCCCACGATCCGAACGCCACGGCGATGCGCCTGTCCGGCCAGGGCGCGGTAGCCCGCCTGCAGTTTGGCAAGCGTGGGCCGCGCCTGCGTGCGCGCGAAGGCGGTACCGGGCCAGCTGATGTCATTGATGCCAATCAGCACGACCACGCTGGATACGCCAGGCTGATCCAGCGCATCGCGGTGGAAGCGGGCCAGTGCGGATTCCCCCATGCCGTCGCGCAGGAGGCGGCCACCGGAGATGCCGGCATTGACTACCGCCACCCCCTGCGGAGCCAAGCGGGTGGCCAGGTGGTCGGTCCAGCGCTGGTTCCGGTCGAGGCTGGCGGTGGCGCCATCGGTGATCGAATCGCCGATCACCACCACGCTGCGTGCGCTGGCAGGGGCCTCGACCTCGATGCCGGTCAGGAACAGGCGGGCCGTGGTGGCGCTGGCCCGGTCCAGCTCGCGTGCAAGGCTCTGGTCGCCGGGGGCGATCCAGCTGGTCTGGCGGCCGTCCCAATGGAAGGTCTGCAGCGGCGTCGGCGCTGGCACGAAGACGCTGACCTGCAGCGCCTGGCCATCCTGTACAGCCAGCAACAGCGGGTCGCTCAGCCGTTCCTGGCCGGGGCCGATCAGCACCTCGGGCCGGCCATCGAAGCGGAGCTGTTGCGGCGTCGCACCGGCCTGCGGGGCGACGCTGGCACCGCCGATCCGCAGCGGCTGGGTGCCATAGGCATTGCTCAGCCGCACCCGTAGGCGCGGGCCGCCCAGGCTGATACGCGCGGTCTGGCGGAAGGTCTGGTCGTGCAGCGACGCCGGTATCAATGACGGGAACAGGAAGTCCGCTCCCCAGGCCGGTTGCGGGCTGGCCTGCCAGCTGGCCACCCAGTGCGGGGCAGGGGCGGCGCTGGCGGTGCTGGACAGGCCGATCAATGCGGTGGCGACGAGCTGGCTGAAGCGATTCATCGGGCAATCCCGGGTGGAGGGAAGGCCATGGTGATTCCGCACTCATCTGTGAACTAGACTGCGCATGGACAATCATCTGTGAACTGGATTCATTGCCATGGCGCGCTCCGACATCAACCGATCCGGCGAACTGGAAGTGTTCGTGCGGGTGATCGAGACCGGGGGCTTTTCCGCGGCCGCCCGAACGTTGGAGATGACCCCGTCGGCGGTCAGCAAGCTGGTGGCGAGGCTGGAACAACGGCTGGGGACGCGCCTGCTGCAGCGTTCCACGCGCCAGCTGCAGCTGACTCCCGAGGGCTGCGCGTTCTACGAGCGCGGCCTGCGCGTGCTGGCTGACCTGGACGAGGCCGAGCGCTGTGCCAGTGCTCACGCCGAGCCGCGTGGACGCCTGCGGGTCAATTCCAACGTGCCGTTCGGCCAGCATTTCCTGTTGCCGCTGCTGCCGGTGTTCCTGCAGCGCAACCCGCAGGTAGGCGTGGACCTGACCCTCAACGACGAGGTGATCGATCTGCTGGAGCAGCGCACCGACGTGGCGGTGCGGGCCGGTCCGCTGAAGAGCTCCAGCCTGGTCGCGCGGCGGCTGGGCGCGACGCGGATGATGATCGTGGCTGCACCGGCCTACGCGCAGCGGCACGGGCTGCCACGCACTGCCGAGGAGCTGCAGTCGCACAACCGGCTGGATATCGGCCATGCGCGCGCGATGCAGGGCTGGCCGTTGTTGCAGGACGGGCGCGAACGCATGCTGCTGCCCAGTGGCAACGCGCGCGCCAGCAACGGCGATGCGCTGCGCCAGCTGGTGCTGGGTGGTCTGGGCATGGCGCGGCTGGCAGCGTTCCAGGTGCAGGCCGACATCGCTGCCGGACGCCTGCTGCCGGTGCTGGAGGAAGCCAATCCCGGTGACCTGGAAGAGGTGCACGCGGTGTTCCTGGGGCAGGGCGGCTACCTGCCGCTGCGGGTGCGCGCGTTTCTTGATTTCCTGGTGGAGAACGTCGACCTGGCGCAGCCACGGCGGTAGTGCCGGCCGCTGGCCGGCAACCTCACGATCTTCGCCCACCCGCATCGGGGGACCGGCCAGCGGCCGGCACTACCGTGCGGGTGGGTTGTAGATCCACGCCATGCGTGGATAACCGCGAACAGGCCTCAGGCCTGCAGCAGCTTGCGCGCAGCGGCGCGCGCTTCCTTGCTCACTTCCACGCCGCCGAGCATGCGTGCCAGCTCTTCCTCGCGTGCCTTGCTGTCCAGCTTTTCCACTGCGCTCTGGGTCATGCCTTCCACTGGCGCCTTGCTGACCCGGTAATGCGCGTGGCCCTTGGAGGCGACCTGCGGCAGGTGGGTCACGCACAGCACCTGGCGCTTCTCGCCGAGGGCGCGCAGCTTCTGGCCAACGATGTCGGCCACCGCGCCGCCGATGCCGGAGTCGACCTCGTCGAACACCATGGTCGGCACCGCATCCAGGTCCAGCGCGGCGACTTCGATGGCCAGCGAGATACGCGACAGTTCGCCGCCCGAGGCGACCTTGCGCAGGGCGCGCGGCGGTTGGCCGGCATTGGCCGCGACCAGGAATTCCACGCGCTCGGCACCCTGCGGATCGGGCTTGCCGGCATCCTGCGGCTCCAGCTCGATCAGGAACTGGCCACCGCCCATGCCGAGCTCGGCGATGATGCCGGTGGTGGTAGCCGACAGCTCGGCGGCGGCATTGCGGCGGCTGGCGGTCAGCACCTCGGCCTGCACGCGCCAGGTGGCGGCGGCCTTGTCGATCTCGCCGGCCAACCGCTGCAGGCGCTCGTCGGCACCGCGCAGCTGTTCCACTTCGGCATGCATGCGCTCGCGCTGCGCGCCCAGCTCATCCATCGGCACGCGGTGCTTGCGGGCCAGGTCGTGCAGGCGGCCGAGGCGGCGCTCGTTCTCTTCGAACTGCTCCGGGTCGGCGTCGAGGTCGTCGTGCACCCGGTCCAGCAGCGACAGGGCTTCGTGCAGCTGGATCGAGGCGTTCTCGATCAGGCTGTCCACCTCGCCCAGGCGCGGGTCGTGTTCGATCAGGCGTGACAGTTCGTGGCGCACCTGCTGCAGCAGGTCCAGTGCGGAACTGCCGTCGTCGCCGTTGAGCTGGTTGCTGGCCGCCTGGCAGGCGCTCAGCAGGGCGCTGGCGTGGGCCTGGCGGCGGTGGCTGGCGCCGAGTGCGGCGATCGACTCCGGCTCCAGGTCTTCACGGTCCAGCTCGCGCAACTGGTGCTCCAGGAAGCCGATCCGGTCACTGACGTCGCCCTGTTGCGACAGCGCCAGCGATTCATCCACCAGTGCCTGCCAGGCCGCGGCGGCGCGGCGCACCTGGCGGCGTTCGTTTTCGTTGCGTGCATAGGCGTCGAGCAGGGCCAGCTGCGACGGGCGCGTCAGCAGGGCCTGCTGTTCGTGCTGCCCGTGGATCTCCACCAGCAGCGAGGCCAGGTCGCCCAGCTGCGCCAGGGTCACCGGGCGGCCATTGATCCAGGCCCGCGAACCGCCATCGGCGCGGATCACCCGGCGCAGCTGGCACTGTTCCTCATCGTCCAGCTCGTTGTCGGCCAGCCACTGGCGCGCGGCCTGCAGCTGCTCCAGCGCGAACTCGGCCGAAAGCTCGGCGCGGGCGGCGCCATGGCGGACCACGCCGCTGTCGGCGCGCAGGCCGGAGAGGAAGCCCAGGGCGTCGACCATCAGCGACTTGCCGGCGCCGGTCTCGCCTGAAACCACGGTCATGCCTGGCCCGAACTCCAGTTCGGTGGCGCGGACGACGGCGAAATCCTTGATCGAAAGATGTCTGAGCATGGGTAAGGGGGTATCAGCAGCCGCGCAACGCTAGCACGCGGGCGAGGGAGGTCCAATGACTTGCCAAGGTGATGCGCCGCCATTATCTAGTGTCCGTGTCTCACAGGTTGATTCCATGCACGGTTCTCCCGACCAGCTTGCCCCGCGTGCGCGCCATCTGCTGCGCACGCTGATCGCGCGTTACATCCAGGACGGTGAGCCGGTCGGCTCGCAGACGCTGGCGCGCGTGGCCGGCCTGGAGGTCAGCCCGGCCACCATCCGCAACATCCTCGGCGACCTCGAGGACCTGGGGCTGCTGGCCTCGCCGCATACCTCGGCCGGGCGCGTCCCGACGGCGCATGGCTACCGGGTGTTCGTCGACAGCCTGCTGCAGATGCAGCCGCCGGGCGAGGGCGAGCTGGCCCGGTTGCGCCAGGAGCTGGCCGGCGGCGGCAGCACCCAGGCCCTGCTCGGCAGCGCTTCGGAGCTGCTGTCGGCGATGAGCCACTTCGTCGGCGTGGTCAGCGCGCCGCGACGCGAGCAGTTCGCCTTCCGCCAGATCGATTTCGTGGCGCTGGACGGGCGCCGGGTGCTGGCGATCCTGGTGTTCGCCGACAACGAGGTGCAGAACCGGGTCATCGAGACCCGCCAGGAGTTCGCGCCGGGCCAGCTGGAGCAGGTCGCCAACTACCTCAATGCCCATTTCGCCGGCCTGCCGATGGCCGAGATCCGCACCCGCCTGTTGCTGGAGCTCCGCGACGCCCGCTCCGAGCTGGAACAGCTGCTGGCGCACAGCATCGAACTGGCCGAGCAGGCCCTGCAGCCGGCTGCCGACGACATGCTGGTGGCGGGCCAGACCCGCTTGATGGGGGTGCAGGACCTGTCCGACCTGGAGCGCCTGCGCGAGCTGTTCGAGCTGTTCTCCAGCAAGCGCGAGATCCTGCAGCTGCTGGAGCGGACCATCCAGGCGCCCGGCGTGCGCATCTTCATCGGCGAGGAGACCGGGATGATGCCGCTGCAGGGGGTCTCGCTGGTCACCGCCCCGTACACCGCCAACGGCCAGGTGCTGGGCGTGCTGGGCGTGATCGGCCCCAAGCGGATGGCCTACGACCGTGTGATCCCGCTGGTCCAGGCCACCGCCGATGTGCTCGGCGCGGCCTTTTCGCCGGCCGGCCGCACGCCAGGAACATCCGACGCTTGAAACGCAGCATCCCGCCCACACTAGGGTGGGTGGAGGCGGAGATTGACCGCCAGGGACCCAGACATGAACCACGAACATCCAGATATCGAATCCCAGCAGAGTGCCGCTGATGCGGCTGCCGCCGCCGGCGTCAACGACGAAGTGGAGCGCCTGCGCGCCGAAGTCGAGCAGGTCAAGGCCGATGCGCTGCGTGAGCGCGCCGACCTGGAGAACCAGCGCAAGCGCGTGGCCCGTGACATCGAGCAGGCCCGCAAGTTCGCCAACGAGAAGCTGCTGGGCGAGCTGCTGCCGGTGTTCGACAGCCTGGATGCCGGCCTGAAGGCCGCCGGCGACGACCCGCACCCGCTGCGCGAGGGCCTGGAGCTGACCTACAAGCAGCTGCTGAAGGTGGCCGCCGACAACGGCCTGGTGCTGCTGGACCCGATCGGCCAGCCGTTCAACCCGGAACACCACCAGGCCATCAGCCAGGTGCCGACCCCGGGCGCAGCCCCGGGCAGCGTGGTCACCGTGTTCCAGAAGGGCTACCTGCTCAACGAGCGCCTGCTGCGGCCGGCGCTGGTGGTGGTGGCCGCCGACTGACCCTGCGGGGCCGGGAGGCGGGAATGACCCGCGACCCGGCCCAACGCTGAACGCGCCGGACGACCGGAAACACAGCGTTCGGGAGATGGCTTGAATGTTCCACGAGCCTCCCCCACATCGTATTCATCCACCGGCCGAGAGGCCGGACTGACACCAACAAGCATCCTCAGGAGTCTCCCCCATGGGCAAGATCATTGGTATCGACCTCGGCACCACCAACTCGTGCGTGGCGATCATGGACGGCGGCAAGGCCCGCGTCATCGAGAATTCGGAAGGCGATCGCACCACCCCGTCGATCGTCGCCTACACCAAGGACGGCGAAGTCCTGGTCGGCGCCTCGGCCAAGCGCCAGGCCGTGACCAACCCGAAGAACACCTTCTACGCGGTGAAGCGCCTGATCGGCCGCAAGTTCACCGACGCCGAAGTGCAGAAGGACATCGCCCACGTCCCTTACAGCATTCTGGCCCATGACAATGGCGACGCCTGGGTGGCCACCAGCGACGGCAAGAAGATGGCCCCGCAGGAAATCTCGGCCAAGGTGCTGGAAAAGATGAAGAAGACCGCCGAGGACTTCCTCGGTGAGAAGGTCACCGAAGCGGTCATCACCGTGCCGGCCTACTTCAACGACAGCCAGCGCCAGGCGACCAAGGACGCCGGTCGCATCGCCGGCCTGGACGTCAAGCGCATCATCAACGAGCCGACTGCGGCTGCGCTGGCCTATGGCCTGGACAAGGGCGACAACAAGGATCGCAAGATCGTGGTGTACGACCTGGGCGGCGGCACCTTCGACGTCTCGGTGATCGAGATCGCCAACGTCGACGGCGAGAAGCAGTTCGAAGTGCTGGCCACCAACGGCGACACCTTCCTGGGCGGCGAAGACTTCGACAACCGCGTCATCGAGTACCTGGTTGAAGAGTTCAACAAGGACCAGGGCATCGACCTGCGCAAGGATCCGCTGGCCCTGCAGCGCCTGAAGGATGCTGCCGAGCGCGCCAAGATCGAGCTGTCCAGCGCCCAGCAGACCGAAGTGAACCTGCCGTACGTCACCGCTGACGCGTCGGGTCCGAAGCACCTGAACATCAAGCTGACCCGCGCCAAGCTGGAAGCGCTGGTGGACGACCTGATCAAGAAGTCGATCGAGCCGTGCCGCGTCGCCCTGAACGATGCCGGCCTGCGTTCGAGCGACATTAGCGAAGTGATCCTGGTCGGTGGCCAGACCCGCATGCCAAAGGTGCAGCAGGCGGTGACCGAGTTCTTCGGCAAGGAACCGCGCAAGGACGTCAACCCGGACGAAGCCGTGGCACTGGGTGCTGCGATCCAGGGCGGCGTGCTCGGCGGCGACGTCAAGGACGTGCTGCTGCTGGACGTGACCCCGCTGTCGCTGGGCATCGAGACCATGGGCGGCGTGTTCACCAAGATCATCGAGAAGAACACCACCATTCCGACCAAGGCCTCGCAGGTGTTCTCCACCGCCGAGGACAACCAGTCGGCCGTGACCGTGCACGTGCTGCAGGGTGAGCGCGAACAGGCCCGCTTCAACAAGTCGCTGGCCAAGTTCGACCTGTCCGGCATCGAGCCGGCCCCGCGTGGCCTGCCGCAAGTGGAAGTGTCCTTCGACATCGACGCCAACGGCATCCTGCACGTGTCGGCCAAGGACAAGAAGACCAACAAGGAACAGAAGGTCGAGATCAAGGCCGGTTCGGGCCTGTCCGAGGAAGAGATCGCACGCATGGTCGCCGACGCGGAAGCCAACCGCGAAGAAGACAAGAAGTTCCAGGAGCTGGTGCAGGCCCGCAACCAGGCCGACGCCCTGATCCACGGCACCCGCAGCGCCATCACCGAGCACGGCAGCAAGGTCGGCGGCGATGTCATCGGCAAGGTCGAGGCCGCGCTGGCCGACCTGGAAACCGCGATGAAGGGTGACGACAAGGCACAGATCGAAGCCAAGTCGAAGGCGCTGGAAGAGGCTGGCCAGGCGCTGTTCGCCGCTGCTTCGGCCGACCAGGGCGGTGCCCCGGGTGCCGACGCCGGCAATGCCGGCAAGGCGCAGGACGACGTGGTCGACGCCGAGTTCACCGAAGTCAAGGACGACAAGAAGTCCTGATCCGGACCGACGCGGGACGCTGGCCACCAGCGTCCCGTTGTCGCATCAGGGTCCTGACCGCCCACCGGCGTGTCGGGGCGCCCGACGCAAGAGCGGACCTGGTTCCGCTCTTCCGCTTTGACGAATCCCGACTTTCCGGAACCCGATTCACGATATGAGCAAGCGCGATTACTACGAAGTGCTGGGCGTTGCCCGCACCGCCACGGACGACGAGCTGAAGAAGGCCTACCGTCGCTGTGCGATGAAGTTCCACCCGGACCGCAATCCGGGTGATGCGGCGGCCGAAGCCTCCTTCAAGGAGTGCAAGGAGGCCTACGAAGTACTGTCCGACGGCAACAAGCGCCGCATGTACGACAGCCACGGCCACGCTGCGTTCGAGCACGGCATGGGCGGCGGCGGGCCGGGCGGCCCGGACATGAACGATATCTTCGGCGATATCTTCGGCAACATCTTTGGCGGTGGCGGCGGTGGTCCGCGCCAGGCCCGTCGCGGCGCCGACATCGGCTACGTGATGGAGCTGGACCTGGAAGAAGCCGTGCGCGGCGTCGAGCGCCGCATCGAGATCCCGACACTGGCCGAATGTGGCGACTGCGATGGCAGTGGCTCGGAAGACGGCAAGGTCGAAACCTGCAATGTGTGCCATGGCCGCGGCCAGGTGCGCATCCAGCGCGGCATCTTCGCCATGCAGCAGGCCTGCCACAACTGCGGCGGCCGTGGCCAGATCATCGCCAAGCCCTGCAAGACCTGCCACGGCAACGGCCGTGTCGAGGAAGACAAGGTGCTGTCGGTGAAGGTGCCGGCCGGCGTCGACACCGGCGACCGCATCCGCCTGCAGGGCGAGGGTGAGGCCGGCCCGGCCGGTACGCCGCCGGGTGACCTGTACGTGGAAGTGCGCGTGCGCGAGCATGCGATCTTCCAGCGCGATGGCGACGACCTGCACTGCGAAGTGCCGATCCGCATCTCGCAGGCGGCGCTGGGTGATACCGTGCGCGTGGCCACCCTGGGCGGCGAAGCGGAGATCCGCATTCCGGCCGAGACCCAGACCGGCAAGCTGTTCCGCCTGCGCGGCAAGGGCGTGCGTTCGGTGCGCAGCCGCAGCGAGGGCGACCTGTACTGCCGCGTGGTGGTGGAGACTCCGGTCAACCTCACCAACGAACAGCGCAAGCTGCTGGAGCAGTTCGAAGCCACCTTCGTCGGCGAGGAAGCGCGCAAGCATTCGCCGAAGTCGGCCACCTTCATCGATGGCGTGAAGGGCTTCTGGGACCGGATGACGTCCTGAGTTTTCAACGCAAGCGTTGAACGGTAGCGCCGGGCCATGCCCGGCGTTTTCGTATGCGGGCGCCGGCTGCATTCCGCCGGGCATGGCCCGGCGCTACCGGGAAATGCCGCGCCGTGGTGGATCCACGCCAGGCATGGATGCGGTTCAACGATTCCGTCGGGGCGCCCCGGTTCTGCTGGCAATGCGCCGTGGTAGATCCACGCCATGCGTGGATGCCGTTCACCGCATCACCGGAAAAACGCCGCCGGTGTCTGCCCCAGCTGCCGCTTGAACATGCTGGTGAACGCACTGGGGCTGTCGTAGCCCATCGCCAGCGCGACATCGATGACCTTGTCGCCGACCGCCAGCCGTTCCAGCGCAGCCAGCAGCCGCGCCTGCTGCCGCCACTGGCCGAAGGTCATGCCCAGTTCGCCGCCGAAGTGGCGCTGGATCGTTTTCACGTCCACCTCCAGTGCCTGCGCCCAGTCCTGCAGCGTGGCGTCATCGCCGGGGTGCTTCTGCAGATGCTGGCAGATCCGCCGCAGGCGCGGGTCGGTCGGGGCGGGCAGGTGCAGCGGCAATACGTCCATGCGGTGCAGTTCGTCCAGCAGCAGGCGCACCACGCGGCCATCGCGGCTGTCTTCGATGTGCTCGCCCTTGATCAGGGTGGCTGCCTGCAGCAGTTCGCGCAGCAGCGGCGCCACCTGCACCGCGAACGGTTCGGCCGGCAACTGCGGGGCGAACGATGGTTCGATATAGAGGCTGCGCATGTGCACGGCGGCGATGCAGTCCACCGCGTGCACCATGCCCGCCGGCATCCAGATCGCACGGGTCGAGGGCACGACCCAGCGACCCACTTCCGAGCGCACCACCATCAGCCCGGAGATGGCGTAGACCAGCTGGTGGCGCTGGTGCTTGTGGCCTGCGATATGGGTGCCGGCCGGGTACTGGGTAACCCGGTAGGTGACCGGGCGATGCAATGGCACATCGCGCCATGGCGCAATCGGGTCGACGTCGCCGGTAATGTCCTTTTTGCGATAGGCCATGACCCGAACGCGGCAGAAGGGAGGGGAGGGCAACCGTAGCATGCGTGGCTCGCCCCCAACCTGACTGCGTCCATGTCCGCCTTGGCTTCTCCCGCAACGACCTCACGCCCGGTGGCTCTCGGTGTGCTGGCTGCCATTTCCACCTCGCATGTCGTCAACGACATGATGCAGTCGCTGATCCTGGCCATCTATCCAGTGATCAAGGGCGGCTTCAACCTGAGCTTTACCCAGATCGGCCTGATCACGCTGACCTACCAGCTGACCGCCTCGATCTTCCAGCCGCTGATCGGCATGGCTACCGACCGCCGCCCGGCGCCGTACTCGCTGCCGATCGGCATGGCCTCGACCCTGTGCGGCATGCTGCTGCTGGGCTTCGCACCGAACTACGCGGTGGTGCTGATGGCCGCGGCGATGGTCGGCATTGGTTCGGCCATCTTCCATCCGGAAGCCTCGCGCATCGCGCGGCTGGCCTCGGGCGGTCGCCATGGCTTCGCGCAGTCGGTGTTCCAGGTCGGTGGCAACTTCGGTACCGCGCTGGGCCCGCTGATTGCAGCGGCGGTGATCGTGCCGTATGGCCAGCATGCCGCCTCGTGGTTTGCCGGTGCCGCCCTGATCGGCATCGCGCTGCTGACCTATGTCGGCCGCTGGTACGCGCTGCACCTGGGCACTCCGCGCCCGGCCAGCACCGCCTCGATGGCCCCGCGCCATCCGCCGCGTACCGTGGCCAAGGTGCTGGCGATCCTGCTGGTGCTGATCTTCAGCAAGTACTTCTACATGGCCAGCATCGGCAGCTACTTCACCTTCTACCTGATCCACCACTTCGGCATTCCGGTGGCACAGGCGCAGCTGCACCTGTTCGCGTTCCTGGTGGCCTCCGCGGCCGGTGGTTTCCTGGGTGGTCCGCTGGGTGATCGCATCGGCCGCAAGCCGATCATCTGGACTTCGATCCTGGGTGTGGCGCCGTTCGCGCTGATGCTGCCGCATGCCGATCTGCTATGGACCACGGTGCTGGCGGTGCTGATCGGCTTCGTGCTGTCCTCGGCGTTCTCGGCCATCGTGGTGTATGCGCAGGAAATGATGCCGCACCGCATCGGCATGGTCTCCGGCCTGTTCTTCGGCTTCGCGTTCGGCATGGGCGGGCTGGGTGCGGCGGTGCTGGGCCTGCTGGCGGACAAGACCAGCATCGAGTACGTCTACCACCTGACCGCATTCCTGCCGTTGCTCGGCATCGTGGCGGCGTGGCTGCCGCCGTCGCGGCCTGCTGTTAACTGAGGGGGTTTGGGTTGCAGGGCTTGCAGCCCTGCACCTGCCGAAGCAACGTCAACGTCAACAGCAGAAGCTGGCTATCCGTGGGTTGGCGGGGTGGGTCCGGTTGAGGGGGACGCTGCAAGTACGTCCATGTAAGCTCGGTCGCCGCATCCATGCGGCTCACGCCCCCTCAACCGGACCCACCCCGCCTTCGACAGTTGGCCGCGATCTGTTGGAGCAGCACTCTGCTCTGGTGGGTGTCGACCTTGGTCGACACGGTAGATCCACGCCATGCGTGGATGAATTCATTCGATATCTGACAGATGTGTCGACCAAGGTCGACACCTACCAACAGCCGCGCGGAACAACAGCCGCGCGGAACAACAGCCGTAGTTACCAACAGCCGCGTGAACCTGTCGAAGGCGGGGCGGTGTCGGAGTGCGGGGTGTCTGATCTGGCCCCCTGAAAACGGACGCCATGAAGCCGTTTCAGGCGGCAGCCCGGCGCTGCCGGGCGTAGTTGTTAGGCGAGCGGTAGCCCAGCGCCGAGTGTAGCCGGGCTGGATTGTAGAAGCCGTGGATGTAAGCAGCGATGGACTGGCTGGCTTGTTCCCTACTGGCGTAAGGCTCGGCAGCCTCTTCTGTCTTGAGCGTCGCAAAGAAGCTCTCGGCCACCGCGTTGTCCCAGCAATTGCCAGGCCGGCTCATGCTTTGGACCACGTCATGGGACTGCAGCAGCTGGCGAAACTGGTTCCCCCAGTACTGCCCACCACGATCTGAATGGAAGATCAGGCCGGGTCGTTGTGGATGCAGAGCCCAAGCATTGGCAAATGCTTTCGCCACCAGCTCTTCAGTCAGGCGCTTGGAAACGCTGTAGCCCAGCACCTGCCGGGTCTGGACGCTGATGACCACGGCCAGATGCAGCCATCCCTGGCGGGTGGGGACATACGTGATATCCCCAACCCACGCCGTCGGTCCGGTTCCGGGGGCAAATTGCCGATCCAGCAGGTTGGGGGCGAGCTGAGATGAGCCGCCGGAGGACTTGGGTCGGAATCGGCCTTTGGTCTTGCCCTGGATTCGCTCCTCGGCCATTAACCGTGCCACGCGCTTGTGGCCGACTGGGTGATTCCTGGCTCGTAAGGCCCTGACCAGCCGACGTCGCCCATAACTGCGCTTGCTGGTCACATGAATGGCCCGAAGCTCGGTACGGAGGGCCGAATCGACATCGCACGTTTGGGCACACTGCCGGCGCAGGTAATCATGGAATCCAGAGACAGAAACCCTAAGAACCCGACACAACAACCTGGTCGGGTAGTGAGTCCTTTGACTGGCGACGAAGGCGTACCTCACTTGGACTCTCTGGCAAAGAACGCCGCCGCTTTTTTTAGGATTTCCCGCTCCATCTTCAGATTGGCGTTCTCGGCCCGAAGGCGGCTGATCTCGCTTTCCAGGTCGGTGGCCGGCCTGCGAGCCTCAGAGGTCAACGACCGGCCAGCACGGACCGCGTCAAGCCAATTTGCCAGCGTCTTGACCGACATCTCCAGCTGACGGGCTGCTGCGGCAGGCCCGAGCGACTCGGCCAACTCCACGGCTTGGTGCTTGAACTCATCGGTGTAGCTACGACGGGTGATACGGGACATAAGGGACCTCCAGGTGCGATCAAAGTATCGCTTCTTGGCGTCCGCTGACGGGGGGCCAGATCAGTCAGCCGCATGGATGCGGCTGCCAAGCCCCCAAGGACGGGTTCACGGCGTCCCCGCACTCCGACACCGCCCCGCCATCCCACGGATAGCTCGCTTGGCTTTTGCCGTTGCCGTTGCTGTTGCATTGAGCAGGTGCAGGGCTGCAAGCCCTGCCGAACCCCTCACCGGGCGTAGAATGCGGTCATGAGCGAATCCCTTGATAACCACCTGGTCCACGGCCGCCGCCAGCGGCCAGACGGTCCGTCGCCGATCGATGTCATCTCGGTCCAGTCGCAACTTGTCTACGGCCACGCCGGCAACAGCGCCGCCGTGCCGCCCATGCGCGCATTGGGCGTGCGCGTCGCGGAAATCCCGACCGTGCTGCTCAGCAATGCGCCGTTCTACGCCACCACCCGCGGCCGCGTATTGCCCGCTGACTGGTTCGCCGACTTGCTGCTGGGCACCCGCGAACGTGGCCTGCCGCAGCGGGCGAAGATGCTCGTCTCGGGGTACTTCGGCAGCACCGCCAATGGTGCCGCCTTCGCCGACTGGCTGGACGAGATCCTGCCGGCCTGCCCGCAGCTGCGCTATTGCCTCGACCCCGTCATCGGCGACACCCACACCGGCCCCTATGTGGAGCCAGGCCTGGAAGCGATCTTCGCCGAGCGCTTGTTGCCGCATGCGTGGCTGGTCACGCCGAATGCTTTCGAACTCAATCGCCTTACCGGCATGCCGGCGTTGGCCGAAGGCGATGCCATCGCCGCCGCGCGTACGCTGCTGGACCGTGGCCCACACTGGGTGATCGCGCATAGCGTCGGCGGCAACCCGGGGGAACTGGTGACTCTGGCCGTTGGCCGCGAGGAAACCTGGCGCTGGACCTCACCGCTGCTGCCGGTGGACGTGGCTGGCACCGGCGACGTGCTGATGTCGCTGGTGGTGTCGTTCCTGCTGCGCGGTGAATCGATGCAGCAAGCGATCTCGCGTGCGATCGCCGGTACCCATGCAGCGTTGGAAGCGACCCTGGACAACGGTTTCGAAGAGTTCGACGTGATCGCCGCCACACCTGCTGCGTTGGCCGAAGGTACGCGCTTCCGCGCCGAACGCGTGGCATGAGCGGCCTGCTCGAACGCACGCCGCGCACGGTCGGCATCGTCGGAAGTGCAGGCGCCTACGGGCGCTGGCTGACCCGCTTCTTCCAGCAGCACATGCAGCTGCAGGCGATCGGCCATGATCCGGCGGATCCGCAATCGCATACGCCGGAGCAGTTGCTGGCACAGGCCGACGTGCTGGTGTTCTCGGCGCCGATCCGGCATACGCCCGCATTGATCGCCGAATACGTGCGGCAGTCCGCAGGCCGCGAGCGCGATCGCCTGTGGCTGGACGTGACCTCGGTGAAGGAGGCACCGGTGCAGGCGATGCTGGCCTCGGAGGCCGAGGTTGTCGGGCTGCACCCGATGACCGCGCCACCGAAGGCGCCGACCCTGAAGGGTCGGGTGATGGTGGTCTGCGAAGCACGGCTGCAGCACTGGCAACCCTGGGTCGATGCGTTGTGCGCGACGCTGCAGGCCGAGTGCGTGCGCGCAACTCCGCAGCACCACGACCAGATGATGGCGCTGGTGCAGGCGATGGTGCACGCCACCCACCTGGCCCAGGCCGGGGTGCTGCGCCAGTACCAGCCGCAGTTGGGCGACCTGGCCGCGATGATGCCTTACCGGTCGGCATCGTTCGAACTGGATGCGGCGATCATCTCGCGCATCCTGTCGTTGAACCCGGCGATCTACGAGGACATCCAGTTCGGCAACCCGTATGTGGCGCCGATGCTGGAGCGCTTGGTCGCCCAGCTGCAGGCCCTGCAGGGCCAGGTCGGGCAGGGCGACGACACTGCACGCAGTGCATTCCGCGAGCAGCTGCTGTCGGCCAATCGCAGTGCGTTCGGCGAGCAGGCGCTGGCCGAGGGCAACTACACCTTCGAACGCGTGGGCTATCTGCTGGCAGACCTGACCGAGCGCAACGCGCTGTCGGTGCACCTGCCGGAAGACCGACCGGGTTCGCTGCGCGAACTGCTGAACGTGTTCGAGCAGCACCGCATCAGCCTGGCCTCGATCCACTCCTCGCGTACGCCCGGCGGCGAAGTCCATTTCCGCATCGGTTTCGTTGCGGGCAGTGATCCTGCAGCGATCACCCTGGCGGCGGCCGAAGTGGACGCCAGCGGCATCGGACGCGTGCTCGGCTGAGCGCATTCATCCACAGGCGATGTGGATGATTCCTCAGCAAACATGTGGATAACCGCGTGCTGCCCTTGGCAGCCAAGGCTGTCAAGATGGTTGGTCAAAAATTGACCATGCTGTTTGTGTAGAGCCGAGCCATGCTCGGCTGGTCTCACGTGTCCACCAAGGTGGGCACCTACCAGAGCAGGGCGATGCGAAATCCGGTAGCGCCGGGCCATGCCCGGCGTACCTCAGATCGTCAGCCTCAGCTCACCACCGCTGGTGGTGAATTCGCGGCCATTGCGCACCAGCAAGCGACCATCGTCGAGCTCGTAGCGGGGCGTGGCTTCGGAGTGGTGCCCGCTGCCGTTCGCCTCGGGCTTGAACTCGATGATGATGTGGCTTTCACCATGGCTGTCGACGGCGGGAAACTGACGGAACGACATCGTGCACCTCCTTCAGCGGATGCTGTTGATGCGGTGCCAGCTTCACTCCGCCGATGTTAGCCGGCCGTCATCAATCGATGAACTGCAGTCGTGCCAGTTCAGCGTACAGGCCGCCTTCGGCAAGCAGCTGTGCGTGCGTACCTTCCGCCACGATGCGGCCCTGGTCCATCACCACGATGCGGTCGGCCTTGAGCACGGTGGCCAGGCGGTGCGCGATCACCAGCGTGGTACGGCCAGCCATCAAGCGCTCCAGGGCCTGCTGCACGCCATGCTCGCTCTGTGCGTCCAGCGCGCTGGTGGCTTCGTCCAGCAACAGGATCGGTGCGTCCTTCAGCAGTGCGCGTGCAATTGCCACGCGCTGCTGCTGGCCGCCGGACAGGCGCGCGCCGCGCTCGCCCAGCTCACTGTCATAGCCCTGCGGCAACGCACGCAGGAAACCATCCGCCTCGGCGGCGCGTGCGGCAGCCTCGACCTCGCTGTCGCTGGCCTGCAGGCGGCCATAGCGGATGTTGTCACGCGCACTGGCAGCAAACAGCGTCGGCTGCTGCGGCACCAGCGCCAACTGTCCACGCAGCTCGGCCGGGTCGACCTGGCGCACGTCGATGCCATCCACGCAGATGCGGCCCTCCGCCGGATCGTGGAAACGCAGCAGCATCGACAGCACCGTGCTCTTGCCCGCGCCCGACGGGCCGACCAGGGCCACGGTCTCGCCCGGGCGCACGTGCAGGTTGAAGTGGTCCAGCGCGGCCTGGTCCGGTCGCTGCGGGTAATGGAACACCACGTCGTCGAACTGGATCTCGCCACGCAGCGGCTGCGGCAGCACGTGCGGCTGCGCCGGCGCGCGGATCTCGATGTCTTCCTGCAGCAGTTCGCCGATGCGGCCCATGCCGCCGGCCGCGCGCTGCAGTTCGTTCCAGACTTCGGCCAACGCACCGACCGAGCCGCCGCCGATCAGTGCGTACAGCACGAACTGGCCCAGGGTACCTGCGCTGAGGCGGCCGTCGATGACATCGTGCGCACCCAGCCACAGCACGCCGACGATGGCGCCGAACACCAGCAGGATGGCGCTGGCGGTGACCAGCGACTGCGCACCGATGCGGCGGCGGGCGGCCTTGATGGCATCGCCCAGCGCGTGGTCGAAGCGGCCGCGCTCGTAGGGTTCGCGTGCGTGCGCCTGCACCGTCCGTACCGCACCGAGGGTCTCGCTGGCCAGACTGTTGGCATCGGCGATGCGGTCCTGGCTGCTGCGCGCGACGGTGCGCAGCTTGCGCGCGCCGATGATGATCGGCAGTACCGCAAGCGGAATGCCCAGCAGCGACCACGCCGCCAGCCGTGGGCTGGTGACGAACAGCATCGCCAGGCTGCCGACCACCGTGACGCTGCTGCGCAATGCCACCGACATGGTCGAGCCGACCACGCTGCGCAGCAGTTCACTGTCGGCGGTCAGGCGCGAGACCAGCTCGCCGCTGCGGCTGCGGTCATGGAACCCGGCACCGAGCTGGATCAGGTGTGCATACAGGCGGCTGCGCAGGTCAGCAACGACCTTTTCGCCCAGCAGCGACACGAAGTAGAAGCGCGCGGCAGTGGCCAGGGCCAGCACCACGGCCACCAGCATCAGCAGGGCGAAGGCGCGGTTGATCTGGCCTCCGCTGCTGAAGCCATGGTCGATCATCTGCTTGACCGCCGGCGGCAGGCTCAGCGTGGCTGCTGAAGACACCGCCAAGGCCAGCAGCCAGGCGGTGAACAGGCCACTGTGGCGGCGCACGAACGGCCATAGCGTGCGCAGGCTGCCGAGGCGGCGCAGCGGCGGGGGCGAGGCGGGGGCGCCGTCCTTGTCAGTCATCCTGGTGGTCGTCTTCTATGCGGATACGGTCACGAGTGGCGTCGCGCAGGCGGATTTTCAATGCGTCGACCTGATCGGCCGGCAATTCGATCCGCAGGCACACCCCGCTCGCGTCGAACTGTTCATCGCGCTTCTCCGCGCCGAATGCCGGCAGGGCCGCATGCAGGGTGCCCAGGTCTTCGAAGCCGGCCTGCAGCTGCAACCGGGCCATGGCAACCAGCGCCAGCCGCGGCGCAGTGCGCAGGCATTCGGCGGCGGCGCCGCCGTAAGCCCGGACCAGGCCGCCGGCACCGAGCTTGATGCCACCGAACCAGCGCGTCACCACCACCATCACCCGATCGAAGCCCTGGCCGTCGATCGCGGCCAGGATCGGCCGCCCGGCGGTGCCTGCCGGCTCGCCATCATCGCTGGAGCGGTAGTCCTGGCCATGCCGGTAGGCCCAGCAGTTGTGCGTGGCGTCGGCCACGGCAACCTGTTGCAGGAACGCCAGCGCTGCGGGGGCACCGTCGATCGGCGCGGCATGGGCGATGAAGCGGCTGTGTTTGACTTCCAGCGTGTGGCTGACGGGCTGGGCGAGGGTATCGAGCATTCCCGTCATTCTACGGTGTTGCCGGGTACCCCCGTCCGTTTCAGTCGTCCAGCAGCGGGCGCAGGTCGCGCGGCAGGCGCGCTTCCGGATACTGCTGGATGTAGCGTTCCAGGCTGGCACGGGCGAGGTCGCGCTGGTCCTGGTCACGGCGCTCGCGGATCTTCTGCAGCCATTGCCGGCGTGGCAGGCGCGCGTCGGCGTCTACTTCGGCCTGCACCGTGTCCGCACTCAGTCCGGCTTCGCTGCTGCGACGCATGACGCCGGGTGCCGAGCGGTTGGTGGCAACGCGCTTGCTCGAAGTGACCTGGACCCGATCGAGTGCCGGAGCCGGTTCGGCGTCGGCTGTGCTGGCTGCGACTGGCGCAGCGCTGCGCGCCTGCATGGCGCCGACCGGAGCCGGTGCGGATGCTGGAGCGGATGCTGGAGCGGGTGCTGGAGCGGGTGCGGCGTAGGCAACCGGTGGCGCCGCCGCCGGCGGAGGTGGTGGCAACGCCACGAAGGCGGTATCGGCGACAGGCTCTGCGACGTGTGCGCGTGCCACCTCTGCCTTCGCCGAGGCGGGGGCCGGCGCTTCAGCAGGCGCTGCCGGGGCTGGCACCGGGGCGCGGGCGAGGGCGGGTGCCGGAGCGGCAATGGGCGTCGCCTCGGAAGCGGCGGGGGGCATCGCCTGGGGTGCGGCGAATGGCGCCGCCTCTGGCGCGGGCGGAGCCGGAGCCATCGCAGTCTCGGCCGCATTGCCTTCGGCGGCCTGGTCGGCCACGGCGTCGTCAGCGGCAGGCGCGGCGGCGACCTGCGCTTCGCCGGCCGGAATCGGCGGCGGTTCCGGGCGCAGCTGCCAGGCGATGCCGATGGCGAACACCATCGAGGCGGCGATGCCGAACACTGCCGGCCAGCGTGGGCGTGCTTGCCGTGCGCGCGGTGCGTCCGCAGGGGCAACGGTGCCAGCGGCCGGAGCATCCACGGCGGCACGCGCCGCGGCCAGGATGGCAGCATCCAGCGCGGGCGGCGGTGCCTGCTCGGTGCGACGGCCGAGCAGCCGGGCCAGCTCGCGTTCTTCCGGCGTCAGGGGTTCGTCTCGGTTCATGCGTTCAGTCCCGCACGCAGCTTGTCCATCGCATAGCGCAGCCGCGATTTCACTGTCTCCCGGCCCACGCCGGTGATCTGGCCGATCTCCTCCAGGCTCAGTTCCTGATCCAGCCGCAGTTGCAGCACTTCGCGCTGCTCGGGCGGCAGTTGCTCCATCGCCAGCTGGATGCGGCGACGTTGTTCGAATTCAGAGAGTTCCGCTTCCGGGGTCTGCCCATCCTCGATCGCCGCCAGGCGCAGATCGGCGTCGGCTGGTGCAGCCGGGCGATGACGGGCCGCGCGCCAGTGGTCGTTCAGGCGGTTGTGGGCGATGCGGAACAGCCAGGTGCTGAACGCCGCCTCGGGTTGCCAGCCTGCGCGCGCGCTGATCACCCGCTGCCACACGTCCTGGAAGATCTCTTCGGCCAGCGCGGTATCGCGCAGTTGCCGCAGCAGGAAGCCGAACAGGCGCTTGCGGTGGCGCGCATACAGGCTTTCGAACGCGCGCAGGTCGCCACCGGCCCAGGCCAGCATCAAGGCTTCATCGGTTGGCAGTGCGCTGGCTTCCACGGCGTACAGGGTAAGGCCTGCAGGCGGTGGCGCATAGCCGGTGGCAGGGGCGGGCAGGGCGAGGTTCATGGCATGGAAGCGGCTACGGACAGCACGAAAAACGTACGAGCGCACGATTCGGGGTTTACGGGCTTCCATTGCCCCCCGGGTGGCGCGCTATGCTCGGCGGCTCAGGGGAGGCGACGCACAGACGGCGCCAAGAGATTGTCATTTGTCCACGCATGCTGAATCGGCGGAAGAGCCACCACACGAGGCCGTGTTGAGCACGGCGCTGGTGCGCGCGTTGCATGCGCTGTTGCCGGAGACGGCGGTGGTCCGCGTCGGTTGGGACGATCCGCAGCTGGGGTATGGCCAGGGGGGCTGGCCCTTGCTTGCGACTGGCAGCGCTGCGTCCGTGGAACCCGGCACCGGCGATGGCCAGCACGGCTGGGAGTATGACGGTGCGCGGCTGCTGCTGTCGGTTGCGGGCGCGGCGCCTTCACCCGCGTGGTGGGGCCTGGCCCGGCAGGCGATGGAGCTGGCCCTGCAGCGCGGCCGCCAGGCCGGCCAGATCAAGGCACTGGAAGAAGCCGAGCGGCTCCAGCAGGCCCTGTTCCAGATCGCCGACCTGGCCGGTGCCGACCTGGAGATGGGCGAGATGCTGCGCCACGTGCACGGTGTGCTGGGCACACTGATGTACGCGGAGAACTGCTACATCGTCGAGTACGACGATGTGCGTGAACAGATCCGTTTCCTGTACTTCGCCGACCAGGTGGATGACTTCGTTGCTGATCCCTCGCAGAGCCATGACGCCAGCGAGATGCCGCGCAGCCTGACCGTGGCGCTGCTGCGCCATGGCAAGCCGCTCAGTGGCCCGTCGCGCGAACTGCTGGCGCGGGTGGTTGAACAGGAGCATGACCCGCAGCGTGGTCCGGAAAGCCTTGACTGGCTGGGCGTGCCGATGCTGCGCGATGGCCGTGTCTGCGGCGCCATCGTAGTGCAGAGCTACGAGCATGCTGCCCGTTATGGCGAGGCAGAGCGGGCCCTGCTGGGGTTCGTTGCCCAGCACGTCCAGACTGCGATGGATCGGCGCCAGGCACAGGTCCGGCTGGAACAGCAGGTGGAGCGGCGCACGCTCGAGCTGCAGCGCGCCAACCGCAGCCTGCAGGATGAGGTGGCCGAGCGTCGCCGCGCCGAACAGCTGCAGACCGCGCTGTACAACATCGCCGAGATGGCGATGTCGGCCGACAGCCTGGCCCAGTTCTACGGCCAGGTGCATGGTGTGGTCGGGCGCTTGCTCGACGCCCGGAATTTCTACATCGCGCTGGTCAACCCGGCTGGCAACGGGCTGGACTTCGTCTATTCGGTGGACGAGCACAATGCCAGCCGCGCGCCACGGCCGTTCAGCCGCGGCCTGACTGAGTACGTGGTGCGCAACCGGCGCCCGCTGCTGGCTTCACGCGCGCAGATCGATGCGCTGCTGGCCAGTGGTGAAGTGCGCGAGTCCGGCGCGCGCTCGCATTGCTGGCTGGGCGTGCCGCTGCTGCGCGACGACGAGGTGGTGGGTGCGATCGTGGTGCAGAGCTACAGCGAGAACAGCACGTTCAGCGTGCATGACCAGCGCCTGCTGATCTTTGTCGCGCAGAACATCGGTACCGGGCTGGCCCGGCAGCGCGACCAGCAACGGCTGCGTTTGGCGCACGCCGAGCTGGAAAAGCGCGTGGAAGAGCGTACCCGCGAGCTGGCCGAAGTGAACGAGAAGCTGCTCGGCCAGATCGGCGAACGCCTGCGCGCCGAGCAGCGCCTGACCCACCAGGCCATGCACGATGCGCTGACCGGCCTGCCCAACCGCCTGCACCTGCTGGATCGCCTGCAGGATGCCCTGGCACTGGCCAGGCGTGAAGGCGGGCCGGTATTTGCCGTTCTGTTCCTCGACCTTGATCGCTTCAAGCTGGTCAATGACAGCATCGGCCATGCCGCCGGTGACCGCATGCTGGTGGAAGTGGCCAAGCGCATCGTGTCGATGGCCGGTACCGAAGATGTGGTGGCACGGCTCGGCGGTGATGAGTTTGCTGTGCTGCTGCAGTGTCCGCAGGGCCTGGCGCAGGCATTGGATTTCGGCCAGCGGCTGCTGCTGGCGTTGCAGGAGTCGATGTGGATCGCCGGGCGCGAACTGTTTCCGTCCGGCAGCCTGGGCATTGCCCTGTGGAATCCGCGCTACCGCACCGGTGAAGAGCTGCTGCGCGATGCGGACGCAGCGATGTACCGGGCCAAGGCGCAGGGCCATGACCGCTGTGCGATCTTCGACGAGGACATGCGCGAAGAAGCCATGCGCAGCCTGGACCTGGAAGCCGATCTGCGCCGTGCGATCAACAACCGCGACTTCCTGCCGTTCTATCAGCCGATCGTGCGCTTGTCCGACGGCGAAGTGGTTGGTCACGAGGCGCTGCTTCGCTGGCAGCATGAGCGCCGTGGCCTGCTGCTGCCCGGTGCGTTCCTGGAACTGGGCGAAGAGAGCGGCCTGATCGAACAGGTGGACTGGCTGATCTACGAGCAGGTCATCGCGGGGCTGGCACGGGGGGGCGAAGGCTACGTCTCGGTGAACGTGTCGCCTCGGCATTTCCGCTCGGCGGAGTTCAGTGATCGCCTGTTCGGCCTGCTCGACAGCTGCGGTGCCGATCCGCGTCGGCTGCGCCTGGAAATCACCGAGGTGGCGTTGCTGGACGATGGCCCGCACACGCTGCGCATCCTGCAGGGCCTGCGCGAGCGCGGCATCCAGGTGCAGCTGGATGATTTCGGCACCGGCTTCTCCGCGTTGTCCTACCTGCATCGCTTCCCGATCAGCACGCTGAAGATCGACCAGAGCTTCATCGCCGGACTGCATGGTCCGGAAGTGCAGAGTACGCGCGCGCTGGTTGAAGGCGTGCTGTCGCTGGCGCGCACGCTGGGCATCGAAACCATCGGCGAAGGCATCGAGACCGACGCGCAGCGGCAGACCCTGCGCGAACTGGGCTGCGATTACGGCCAGGGCTACCTGCTGGGGCGGCCCGCCCCGTGGGCGACCGCGGCGGCCTGAGCCGCCGCGTGCAGTTGCATCATCGCAGGGCGGCGCGGCGCTTCTCGTCGATCCACTTCGAGGCCTGCGCCGGCTGGTAGTTCTTCATCCACTCCAGCATCTCTTCGATGTCCGAGCCGTACCACAGGTCCTGGCGCTGGTCCGGGTGCAGGAAGCGCTCTTCCACCATGCGGTCGATCATGCCGATCAACGGGGCGTAGAAACCTTCCACGTCGAGGAACGCGCATGGCTTGTTGCCGATGCCCAGCTGGCGCCAGGTCAGCATCTCGAAGATCTCTTCCATGGTGCCGAAGCCACCCGGCAGGGTGACGAAGCCGTCGGCGAGATCGAACATGCGCGACTTGCGCTCATGCATCGAACCGACGATTTCCAGTTCGGTCAGGCCGCGGTGGGCCACTTCCCAATCGGCCAGCTGGCGCGGGATCACGCCGGTCACCTCGCCACCGGCGGCGAGCACGGCATTGGCCACGGTTCCCATCAGGCCGACATTGCCGCCGCCATACACCAGGCGCAGGCCATCGCGGGCGATGCGGTCACCCAGGGCAATGGCGCGTTCGGTGTAGGCCGGCTTGCTGCCAGCGTTGGAACCACAGTACACACAGATCGATTTCATGGATCTTCCTGTCTCTTGGCCGGAAACGAAAACGCCCCGTCGCCGACCGGAAGGCGGTCAGGGACGGGGTGTGCGTAGAGTATGAGGCCTTGAGAAGCCTTCTGTAGAGCCGAGCCGCGCTCGGCTGCTCTTCGTTCAGATCGCCACATGCCCTTGTAGAGCCGAACCATGCTCGGCTGCTCTTCGTTCAGATCGCGGCAAGGTCCCAGCCGAGCATGGCTCGGCTCTACAAGAAGCAGGGGTTTACGCCGCCGCCGCCTGCTCGCGGCGCGGGCCTTCACGCAGGGCGCGGCCGACCATGCCCACCAGCAGGTCCAGCTCCTCGCTGTCCATGCCGAAGTGCGGGGTGAAGCGCAGTGAGTTCTCGCCACCATGGATCACATTGATTCCGTGCTGGCGCAGCCATTCCTCGGTGGAGTTGGCGCCGTAGCACTTGAACTGCGGTGCCAGCTCGCAGGAGAACAGCAGGCCGGTGCCCTGCACCTTGGTGATCAGGCCACCCAGCTCGCCCTTGAGCTGCTCCAGCTTGCGCACGGCCTCGGCACCGCGCTCGGCGATGTTGGCACGTACCTGCGGGGTCAGCTGCGCCAGGGTGGCGCAGGCCACGTCCAGCGCACGCGGGTTGCTGGTCATGGTGTTGCCGTAGATGCCCTTGCGGTACAGCTGCGCGGCATGCTCGGTCACCGCCAGCACCGACAGTGGGTACTGCGCCGCGTTGAGCGCCTTGGAGTAGGTTTCCATGTCCGGCGGGTCCAGACCTTCGAAGCCCGGGTAGTCGACCACCGACAGCACGCCATGCGCGCGCAGGCCGGCCTGGATCGAGTCCAGCAGCAGCAGGCTGCCATGGGCGCGGGTCAGCTCGCGGGCAACAGCATAGAACGACGGCGGCACCGAGCGGCCGGGGTCGCCTTCGCCCATTACCGGCTCCAGGAACACCGCTTCGATGAACCACTGGTTGCGCGTGGCATCCTCGAACACCTTGCGCAGGCCGGCCTCGTCATAAGGCGCCACGGTGATCACCGAATCCTCGCCACGGTAGCTGGCCAGGTGCTGCATGTAGCTCTTGCGGCTGGAATCCGAATAGAGGGCAGGGCGGTCGGTACGGCCATGGAAGCTGCCCTTGACCACCACGCGCTTGATCGCAGCGCCGGCGTGGCGAGCCCCCGGGTCAGTCTGCAGCTTGGCGTTGACGTCGGCGATGCGCGCGGCCAGGCCAACGGCTTCGGAGCCGGAATTCAGGCACATGAAGCGGGCGAACGGGCAGCCGCCACGGCGGTGGCCGATCTCGGCGCGCAGGGCGGTGATGAAGCGCTGCTGCGACAGGCTGGGGGTCATGATGTTGGCCATCACCTGCGGGCGGGCCATCGCCTCCAGCACGGCGTCCGGGGTATGCCCGAAGCCGAGCATGCCGTAGCCGCCGGCGTCATACAGCACGGCGCCCTTCAGGGTGACCACCCAAGGACCGCGCGCGGCCAGCGCCACGTACGGCGTCACCGCGTCATCGGCGTAGAAATTGACGAAGCCGTCCTGCATCGCGTCGATCTGCGCCTGTTCGTCCTGCGCCAGCAGCGGCCCCAGGTCGGCCTGCACGCGCGCGAATTCCTCGGCGGCGGCGTCCACTGCCGCGATCAGCTGCGGGTGGCGGGCGGACAGGGCGGTCAGGGTGGCATCGTCCAGACCGGTGGTGAGACGGGTGCCGGGCTGGCTGCGCAGGGGGGCGAGGCGTTCGATGAAGCTCATTGCAGATCTCCTGAAACAATGGGTCGCACGGGTCTTCAAAAGCAAAACGCGCGTCATCACGCGCGCTTGGGGCAGGCTCGTGCAGCGGACTTCCGGCTCGATGCTAGCACTTGTTTTTTTGCGCGATAACCCCGCAGAAACCTGCTGCATAGCAGCATTTTGCGCGACGTTCGCCGCGAAGCGCGCCGGCTCGCAGACGCTGGACGTACAATGCGCGCCATTGTCGACCTGTTGCCGCCCACTGCCTTGAAGAAGTCCGATTTCCATTACGACCTGCCGGCCGATCTGATCGCGCAGGCCCCCCTGGCCGAACGCTCCGCAAGCCGCCTGCTGCTGGTGCCGCCGGCGCCCGATGCCTTCACCGATCTGCAGGTGCGCGACCTGCCGTCGCTGCTGCAGCCGGGTGACCTGCTGGTGTTCAACGACACCCGGGTGATCCCGGCGCGCCTGTTCGGGCAGAAGGCCAGTGGTGGCCGCGTGGAGATCCTGATCGAGCGCCTGCTCGGTGGCCAGCAGGCCCGGGCGCAGGTCGGTGCCAGCAAGTCGCCGAAGGCCGGCAGCCGCATCGCCCTGGATGCCGGCGGTGAAGCCGAGGTGCTGGGCCGTGACGGCGAGTTCTACGTGCTGCAGTTCCATGTGCCGGAGTCGCTGGAGCAGTGGCTGCTGCATGCCGGCCGCCTGCCGCTGCCGCCCTACATCCAGCGCGAACCGGGCGTGGACGACCGCGAGCGCTACCAGACCGTGTTCGCGCGCGAAGTGGGCGCGGTGGCCGCGCCCACCGCCGGCCTGCATTTCGACGAACCGCTGCTGGCCGCACTGAAGGACAAGGGTGTGGAGTTCGGGCACGTCACCCTGCACGTGGGCGCGGGCACCTTCCAGCCGGTGCGTGCCGATGACCTGAAGGACCACGTGATGCACCGCGAGTGGCTGAACGTCGGCGCCGAACTGGTACAGCAGGTACGGCGCACGCGCGCGGCCGGCGGCCGAGTGATCGGCGTGGGCACCACCGTGGTACGCGCGCTGGAAAGCGCGATGCGCGATGGCGAACTGCTGCCGTTCGCCGGCGAGACGCAGATCTTCATCACCCCCGGTTACCGCATCCGCAGTGTCGACGCGTTGGTGACCAACTTCCATCTGCCGGAAAGCACGCTGCTGATGATGATTTCCGCGTTTGCCGGCAAGGAGCGCGTATTGGAGGCCTACCAGCACGCGATCGAGCAGCGCTACCGCTTCTTCAGCTACGGCGATGCGATGCTGCTGTTCCCGCAGGCGGGGTAGGGCAGCCTGGGAGGGCAGGCCCCCTGTGGGTGCGCACCTTGGTGCGCACGCCTTCTTGGGAGACAATAGGCGACTATTTGCCTGAACGACCGCTCCATGTCCCGACTGCAGTTCCAGCTCCAGACCCGCGACGGCCGTGCCCGCCGTGGCCGCCTGACCTTCCCGCGTGGCACGGTGGAAACGCCGGCTTTCATGCCGGTGGGGACCTATGGCTCGGTCAAGGGCATCCTGCCGGACCAGGTGCGTGCGCTGGGTGCCGAGATCATCCTCGGCAATACCTTCCACCTGTACCTGCGCCCGGGCCTGGACATCATCGCCGACCACGGCGGCCTGCACGGCTTCTGCCGCTGGGATGGCCCGATCCTGACCGACTCCGGCGGCTTCCAGGTGTTCTCGCTGGCCCACCGCCGCAAGATCACCGAACAGGGCGTGACCTTCGCCTCGCCGACCGACGGCGCCCGCGTGTTCCTGGGCCCGGAGGAGAGCATGAAGATCCAGAAAGTGCTCGACTCGGACGTGGTCATGATCTTCGACGAGTGCACCCCGTACCCGGCTACAGAGGATGTTGCCCGCCGCTCGATGGAACTGAGCCTGCGCTGGGCCCAGCGCAGCCGCAACGCGCATGACGAGCTCGGTAACGACGCGGCCCTGTTCGGCATCGTCCAGGGCGGCGTGCACACCGACCTGCGTAGCCGCTCGGCCGAGGCCCTGCAGGCGATCGGCTTCGACGGTTACGCCATCGGCGGCCTGGCCGTGGGCGAGCCCGAGCACGAGCGCAATGCCATGCTCGACCACCTGGACCCGGAGCTGCCCAGCGACCGTCCGCGCTACCTGATGGGTGTGGGCCGGCCGGAGGACCTGGTCGAGGGTGTCGCACGTGGCGTGGACATGTTCGATTGCGTGATGCCGACCCGCAACGCCCGCAATGGCCACTATTTCACCTCGTTCGGCACCGTCCGCATCCGAAACTCGCAGTACGCGCGCGACATGGACCCGATCGAGCCGGGCTGCGGTTGCGTGGCCTGCACCGGCGGCTACACCCGCTCTTACCTGCGCCACCTGGACCGCTGCAACGAGATGCTGGCGCCGATGCTGGGCACCCTGCACAACCTGTTCTATTACGAAAAGCTGATGGCCGACATCCGCGCGGCGATCGAGGCGGGAACCTTCCTGGCCTTCCGTGAGTCTTTCTACGCGGCACGCGGGGCGGTCGCGCCGCCCCTGTAACCCCGACGCCCCCTGCCAAACGGCCCAAGGACGAACGCCCGGGGCCGTGGCATACTTCAAGGCTGACCCAGATCCGCGGTCGACACGCCGTGCCCGTGAAAGGGCCGGAGCGCCGCCCAACCAAAGGACCAACGATGAACCTGCTTGCCTTCCTGATTCCCGCCGCCCACGCCCAGGCCGCCGGCGGCCAACCGCAGGGCATGGGCCTGACCACGCTGCTGTTCCCGGTCATCCTGATCGCCATCATGTACTTCCTGATGATCCGCCCGCAGATGAAGCGGCAGAAGGAGCACAAGGCCATGCTGGAGAAGATCAAGCGTGGCGACGAAGTGCTGACCAACGGCGGCATCGCCGGCATCGTCACCGACATCGGCGACAACTTCATCACCATCGAAGTGGCTGACAACGTGCGCATCCGCGTGCAGAAGGGCGCTGTCGGCAACGTGCTGCCGGCCGGTACCCTGAAGTCGGCCCAGTAAGCCACTCCCTTTCCGATGCACAACCGCGGCGCCGGGGATGGCGCCGCGCGGGACCCAAGCAATGCTCGAATTTCCACGCTGGAAGTACGTCGTCATCCTGATCGTACTGGCGCTCAGCGCGCTGTACGCGCTGCCCAACATCTACCAGAAGGACCCGGCCGTCCAGATCACCGCCAACCGTGGCGGGCAGGTCGACGACGCGCTGCGCGACCGTGTGCTGGCCGACCTGAAGAAGGCCGGTATCACCGCCGTCGGTGCTGAGAAGGAAGGGGAGAGCCTGATCGTTCGCCTGCCGGACCTGAAGGCGCAGTCCGCCGCCAGCGACGCCCTGCGTGACACCGTCGGCGAGAAGTACACCGTGGCCCTGAACCTGGCCTCGACCGTCCCGGACTGGCTGGCCAACCTCGGCGGTCGCCCGATGGTGCTGGGCCTGGACCTGCAGGGTGGTGTGCACTTCGTGCTGCAGGTCGACCAGAAGGCCGCCCTCGACAAGCGCCTGGACGCCTACACCGAAGACGTGCGCAGCACGCTGCGCGACGCCCGCATTGCGTACCAGTCGGTGGAGCGCCGCGCGGACAACAGCATCGTGGCCAACCTGAGCCCGTCCGCCGGTGATGACGCCGCACAGCGTGCCCGTACGGCGCTGGTGAAGGCGCAGCCGACGCTCGGCTACGACGTCAGCGGCAACCGCATCACGGTGACCGTGCCGGAGACCGAGATCGCGCAGATCGCCAATGGCGCCATCGAGCAGAACATCAACACCCTGCGCAACCGCGTGAACCAGCTCGGCGTGGCCGAGCCGATCATCCAGCGCCAGGGTGCCGACCGCGTGGTCGTGCAGCTGCCAGGCGTGCAGGACACGGCCGAAGCCAAGCGCATGATCGGCGCCACCGCCACCCTGGAATACCGCGCGGTGGTCGAGGGCAATGCCCAGGACGCCATCGACTCCGGCCGCATCCCGCCGGAAGCGAAGGTCTATCAGCGCCGTGACGGCGGCGGTCCGATCCTGCTGAACAAGCGCGTGATCGTCACCGGCGACCAGATGGTCGGCGCGCAGGCGGTGACCGACTCCACCAGTGGTGCCCCGGCGGTGAGCGTGACGCTGAACAACGTCGGCGGCCAGCGCATGTTCGACTTCACCAGCGCCAACGTGAACAAGCCGATGGCGGTGGTGTACACCGAACGCGTGCCGACCGTGACCATGGTTGACGGCCAGGAAGTGCGTGGCTTCAAGGTCAATGAGGAAGTGATCTCGGTGGCCAACATCAACGGCGTGTTCGGCAAGAACTTCCAGACCACCGGCCTGCAGAAGAAGGAAGCCGACGACCTGGCCAAGCTGCTGAAGTCGGGTTCGCTGGCCGCACCGATGGACTTCGTCGAAGAGCGCGTGGTTGGCCCGAGCCTGGGCGCCGAGAACGTCAAGAACGGCATGCGCGCGGTGGTGTTCGCGTTCCTGTTCACCCTGGTGTTCTTCAGCGTGTACTACCGCATGTTCGGTGTGATCACCTCGGCAGCGATGCTGTTCAACCTGCTGATCGTAGTGGCGGTGATGTCGCTGTTTGGTGCCACCATGACCCTGCCGGGCTTTGCCGGCCTGGCGTTGTCGGTGGGCCTGTCGGTGGACGCCAACGTGCTGATCAACGAGCGTATCCGTGAAGAGCTGCGTGCCGGCGTGCCGGGCAAGACCGCGATCGTGACCGGCTACGAGCGTGCCTCGGGCACCATCCTCGACGCCAACCTGACCGGCCTGATCGTCGGTGTGGCGCTGTTTGCATTCGGTACCGGTCCGCTGAAAGGCTTCGCGCTGACCATGATCATCGGTATTTTCGCCTCCATGTTCACCGCGATCACCGTGTCGCGTGCGCTGGCGACGCTGATCTACGGCCGTCGCAAGAAGCTCCAGAACGTGGCCATCTGACGGGACGACACGCACAATGAAACTGTTTCCGCTGCACATCCTCCCGAACGACACCAAGATCGACTTCATGCGCTGGCGCCATGTCGCCATGGCAGTCACCATCGTGGTGTTCCTGGCCTCGATTGCCATCATCGGCATCAAGGGCTTCAACTACGCGCTGGACTTCACCGGCGGCACCCTGATCGAAGCCCGCTTCGACAAAGCGGTGGACGTCGAGCAGGTCCGCAACAAGCTCGAGCAGAATGGCTTCGAAGGCGCCCAGGTACAGAGCGTCGGTGGTAACACCGACCTGCTGATCCGCCTGGCCCCGCACGGTGAGCATGCGCCGGGTACCGGTGACGCCGCCGCCGAGGACAAGGCCACTGCCGCCGCCGTGGTGAAGGCGCTGTCTTCGGCCGACAACCAGGCCACCGTGCTGCGCAACGAGTTCGTCGGCCCGCAGATCGGCAAGGACCTGGCGATGAATGGCCTGTACGCCACCATCTTCATGCTGGCCGGCTTCCTGATCTACATCGCGGTGCGCTTCGAATGGAAGTTCGCGGTCACCGCCAGCATCGTGGCGATGTTCGACCTGATCGTGACGGTGGCTTACGTGTCCCTGCTGGGCCGTGAGTTCGACCTGACCGTGCTGGCCGGCCTGCTGTCGGTGATGGGCTTTGCGATCAACGACATCATCGTGGTCTTCGACCGCGTCCGCGAGAACTTCCGCAGCCTGCGCGTGGACTCGATGGAGGTACTGAACCGTTCGATCAACCAGACGCTGTCGCGTACGGTGATCACCGCGGTGATGTTCTTCCTGTCGGCACTGGCGCTGTACATGTACGGCGGCAGCTCGATGGAGGGCCTAGCCGAGACGCACATGATCGGTGCGGTGATCGTGGTGCTGTCCTCGATCCTGGTGGCGGTGCCGATGCTGACGATCGGCTTCCTGCGCGTCAGCAAGCAGGACCTGCTGCCGAAGGCGAAGGACGTCGAGGCCCTGGCCCGTCGCCCGTAAGCAGCTGCTGCCCTCAGCACACAGAGAACCCCGCGCAAGCGGGGTTTTTTGTGTGCAGGGCTGCGCCCCGCACCCGCCGAGGCAACAGCAATAGCAACGTAAAAAGCCGGAGCTGGCTTTCTGCTGGTTGGGCGGCGCCATGTGGGTTGGCAGGACACGCCGTAAACCCATCCTTGGGGGCTCGATGGCGCCATCCATGGCGCCAACGGTCCTGCCAACCCACATGGCCCCACCTCCGACAGATTCCTGCGGCTGTTGGTAGGTGTCGACCTTGGTCGACATATCTGTCAGATATCGACAATCAGAATTGAGTCAGTTCTACCGTGTCGACCAAGGTCGACACCCACCAGAGCAGACTGCCGTTCCGACAGATCGCGGAAAACTGTCGAAGGCGGGGTGGGTCCGGTGGCAGGGGTGTGAGCCGCATGGATGCGGCGACCAAGCCCCCATGGATGGGTTCACGGCGTCCCCTGCCACTGGACCCACCCCGCCATCCCTCAGGAACCGGCTTTGGCTGTTGCCTCGGCTCCGGCCGTTGCCTCTGCGGGTGCAGGGTGCAACCCTGCAAAACAAACACCACCCTACGCCAGCGTCGGTTGTGCAATCAGCCCCCGCGCACTACGATCCTGCGGTTCGCGCGCGCTGGCGCGCGCCCGCATTCCTGCTGAGCGCCCCGTGCGCCGCATCTGCCAACCCGAGGTATCCATGGTCATCAAACCGCGCGTCCGCGGCTTCATCTGCGTCACCACACACCCGACCGGCTGCGAAGCCGCGGTCAAGCAGCAGATCGACTACATCCGTGCGCGTCCGCCCATCCAGAATGGTCCCAGGCGCGTGCTGGTCATCGGTGCCTCCACCGGCTACGGCCTGGCTGCGCGCATTACCGCCGCGTTTGGGAGCGGCGCCGCCACCTTGGGCATCTTCTTCGAGCGACCGGGCACCGAATCCAAGCCAGGCACCGCCGGCTGGTACAACTCCGCCGCGTTCCACAAGTACGCCGACGAAGCCGGCCTGTACGCCAAGAGCATCAACGGCGATGCCTTCTCCGATGAAGTGAAGGCCAGGACCATCGAGATGATCAAGGCCGATCTGGGCCAGGTCGACCAGGTTGTCTACAGCCTGGCCGCGCCGCGCCGCAAGCATCCGAAGACCGGCGAGATCATCAGCTCCACGCTGAAGCCGATCGGCGAGCCGATCACCCTGCGTGGCCTGGATACCGACAAGGAAGTGATCACCGAGACCACCCTGCAGCCGGCCACGCCGGAAGAGATCGCCGGCACCGTCGCGGTGATGGGCGGTGAAGACTGGCAGATGTGGATCGACGCGCTGGCCGACGCCGGCGTGCTGGCCAACGGCTGCACCACCACCGCCTTCACCTACGTGGGCGAAGAGATCACCCAGGCCATCTATTGGAACGGCTCGATCGGCGCCGCCAAGAAGGACCTGGACACCAAGGTGCTGGGGCTGCGCGAGAAGCTGGCCAAGATCGGTGGCGATGCGCGCGTGTCGGTGCTGAAGGCCGTGGTCACCCAGGCCAGCTCGGCCATTCCGACCATGCCGCTGTACCTGTCGCTGCTGTTCAAGGTGATGAAGGAAAAGGGCACCCACGAAGGCTGCATCGAGCAGCTCGACGTGCTGTACGACATCCTCTACGGCGGCAAGGCCGACGGCGTGGCGATCGATCGCCTGCGCCACGACCTGGTCGATGGCGATGGCCACACCGTTGCGCTGGTCGACGAGGAAGGGCGCCTGCGTGCCGACTACAAGGAAATGGCGGCGGACGTGCAAGGCAAGGTGGTTGCGCTGTGGCCGCAGGTGACCAACGAGAACCTGTACGAGATCAGCGACCTGGCCGGCTACAAGGCCGACTTCCTGCGCCTGTTCGGTTTTGGCGTGGAGGGTGTCGACTACGAGGCCGACGTCAACCCGGACGTGAAGATCGACAACCTGGTCGACATGACCTGATCAACGAAAAGGCCGGCGAAAGCCGGCCTTCTCTTTGTGTAGAGCCGAGCCATGCTCGGCTGCTCTTCGCTTGAGTCCCGCAGCCGAGCATGGCTCGGCTCTACAGAGAGGCATCAACCAAACTCGAAGCCCATCTCCGGCAGCGCCGGGCCGACGAAGTCGCCCTGCACGTAGTCCACGCCGGCACTGAACAGCAGGGTCATCGAATTGGCATCGCTGACGAACTCGGCGATGGTGCGGATGCCGGCTTCCTGCGCGCGTGCGGTGATCTGGCTGATACGGTCGATGTTCTCGCGGGTGGCCGCCAGGTCGCTGGTGAAACCGCGGTCCAGCTTGAGGAACTGCGGCTGGAAGTGGGCCAGCAGCTGGAACGAGTCCAATCCCGAACCAAACTGTTCCAGGCCGATGCGGCAGCCCAGCGGCGCTACTTCGGCAAGGAACTGCTGCGCACTGCGCAGGTGGGTGAACACCTTCGCTTCCGGCGCATGCAGCCACAGTCGTTCACCGGGTACACCCTGCGCCTGCAGTTCGCGCCGCAGGGTGGCGATCATCTGCGGGTCGTCGAACGACTCCGGCGTCACTTTCACCAGCACCTGGGTGGCATGGCCCTCGCGGGCGCGCTGGCCGAGCACCGCGATCGCCTGCGAAACCACCCAGCGGTTGATGTCGGCCAGCAGGCCGTACTCCTCGGCGATGCCCAGGAACGCGGTCGGGCTCAGCAGTTCGCCATTGTGCTCCAGGCGCAGGTAGGCCTCGTACAGCTCCAGCGGCTCGCCCTGCAGGTTCAGCACCGGCTGGTAGTGCAGCTGGAAGCCGTCACCGGCCAGTGCTTCACGGATACGGGTGACCCAGCGCAGTACGCGTTCTTCCTCGACGCGGTCGGCCGCGGCCGGGTCGAAGATGCGGCAGGTATTGCCCAGTTCAGCGGCGGCATGCGTGCACTCGCTGGCGCGTGCGAGCACCTGGCCGATGCTGGCGATCTTCTCGCCCACCTGTACGCCACCGATGCTGACCGTCACCGTGGCCGAGCGCGCACCGATGCTGAACACATGCGCTGCATACGCTTCGCGGATGCGCTCGGCCAGTGCCACGGTCTGTGCGTAGGGCCCGGCCTGCAGCACGGCGAAATTGTGTTCACCGAAGCGGGCCAGCTGGGCCTCCTGGCCGACCACCTCGGCCAGCAGGGCGGCGAGGGCGCCGATCAGGGTGTCGGCTGATGCCAGGCCGATGTCCGGCAACAGGCGCGCATAGTGGTCCGGCTCGATAAGCAGCAGGCCGAACTGGCCTTCGCTGCGGCCGGCCTGGGCCACCGCGCTTTCCAGCTGCAGCATGAAGGTCGGGCGGTTGAGCAGGCCGGTGACCTGGTCGCGCTGCCGCAGGTCCTCCACTTCGCGGGCCAGCTCCGGATCGAATTCCATGCGGCGGCGAAGCACTACCTGCAGGCAGGATTCGCCTTCGTAGGTGGCAGCGGTGAATTCCATGGTTGCCGCGAACGTACTGCCATCCTCATGGCGGGCATCGAGCTGGTACTGCGGTGGCGGCGCCTCGCCGCGGCTGAGGCCCTTCAGCAGCTGCTTGAAGCCTTCCACGTGCTGGGCCGCGACCATGTCCAGCAGCGAGATGCCTTCGATGTCGTCGAACTGCTCGTAGCCGAACATTTCCAGGTAGGCATCGTTGGCACGGATGTGCATGCCTTCGTGCACGTAGGCGATGGGATCGCGCGAAGAGGCGATCAGCGCATCGCAGCGGCGCTCGGTCTCACGCATCTGCGCCTCGATGCGGCGCAGGCCGCGACGCGCCTGCAGGTCCACCCATTGGTCGCGGACCACGGCCAACAGATGTTCGGAGCGCTGGCGCAGGGCGAGAGCACGGATGCCGTGGCTGCTGGCCTGCACCAGCTCGTCCTCGTCGATGCGCTCGGCCAGCAGCACCAGCGGGATGTCCTTGCCACTGGCGGCGATGTGCTGGGCCACCAGTGGCAGCGGGATGCCCTGCGAGGGCGACGCCAGCACCAGGTCGATGGCCTGGCTGGACAGCACCTGGGCCAGCTCGGCCGCGTCCTGCGGCCGCCAGGGCCGCACCGCGATGCCGCTGTTGCGCAGGGTGCTGACGATGGCTTCGGCATTCTCGCCGCTGTCATCGACGATCAGCAGGCGGATGGTGATGTCGTTCGCGTTCTGCATGCACTGCTCCCCAATCTGCGAATCTAGATACACGATGCGCGGCGAACCGTCCATGCGCGCACCCCTTGCGCGCATCGAACGGCGATCTGGTTCACACCACGCCACCGGCCGCGTGGCCGCTGGCCCAGGCCCACTGGAAGTTGTAACCACCCAGCCAGCCGGTCACGTCCAGCACCTCGCCAACGAAATGCAGGCCCGGCACGCGCTTGGATTCCATCGTCGAGGACGACACCTCGGCGGTATCCACGCCGCCCAGGGTGACTTCGGCGGTGCGGTAACCCTCGGTGCCGCTGGCCACCAGCGGGAACGAGCCCAGCAGCTGCGCGGCCTGGCGCAGCACCGGCTCGTCCAGCTGGCGCACGGGCCGGTCGGGCAGCCAGTGCTCGCACAGGCGCTGCGCCAGTCGCTTGGGCAGCATCTCACCCAGTACCGTGCGCAGCTCGGCGGCCGGGCGCTCGCGCTTCATCTGGCGCAGCCACTCGCCGGCATCCTGGCCGGGCAGCAGGTCCAGCTCCAGCGCATCACCGGGTTGCCAGAACGAGGAGATCTGCAGGATCGCCGGGCCGCTCACGCCACGATGGGTCAGCAGCATGAAGTTCTGGAAGCGCTTGCCGTTGCAACGTGCCTCGATCGGCAGGGCGACACCACTCAGATCGGCCAGCCGCTCCTGATGCTTGCCGCTGAGCGTCAGCGGTACCAGGCCTGCGCGGGTTGGCAGCACCTGATGGCCGAACTGGCGCGCAATCTCGTAGCCGAAGCCGGTGGCGCCCATGCTCGGAATCGAGAGGCCGCCAGTGGCCACCACCAGCGAGGCGCAGTGGAACAGGCCCTGCGTGGTGTGCACGCGGAAACCGTCGCTGCCGTGTTCGATGCGCTGCACGCTGCACTCGGTGCGGATCTGCGCGCCGGCCGCCTGGCATTCATCCACCAGCATCTTCACGATCTGCTTGGACGAGACGTCGCAGAACAGCTGGCCCAGCTCCTTTTCGTGATAGGCGATGCCGTGCTTGCTGACCAGCTCGATGAAGTGCCAGGGCGTGTAGCGCGCCAGCGCCGACTTGCAGAAGTGCGGGTTGGCCGACAGGAAGTTGGCCGGGGTGGTGCCGGTGTTGGTGAAGTTGCAGCGGCCACCGCCGGACATCAGGATCTTCTTGCCGACCTTGTTGGCATGGTCGATCACCTGCACCTGGCGGCCGCGCTGGCCAGCCGTGATCGCGGTCATCAGACCGGCCGCGCCGGCGCCGATGACCACCACGTCGCAGCGGATCGTGCTCATGCCTTGGCGCGCTTGCGCCAGTTGGGGATCACGTCGAGCTGCATCTGATCGTTGAGCAGCTGCACTTCACCGTCCTGGATCAGCACGCTCCAGCGCATCGCGCGCTGGACCTGCTGGCCCCAGCGTTCGACGAACTCACCGTCCAGATCAATCACCGACAGGTTGTCGAAGCGCGCCAGGCCCTTGCCCTGCTTGCCCCACCAGATGTCAGAGGCGTTGCCGCCGTAATTGATCACCTGCACCTGGCGGCTGCGGTTGCTGGCCTTGCGGATGCGGGATTCGTCGGGATGACCCAGGTCGATCCACTGCAGGATGTCGCCGGTGTAGTCGTGTTCCCACAGGTCCGGCTCATCGTCGGTGCTCAGGCCACGGCCGAACTCCAGGCGGTCTCCCGCATTGAGGGCGAAGGCGAGCAGGCGCACCATCAATCGTTCGTCGGTCTCGGACGGGTGCTGGGCCAGGGTCAGGTTGTGGGTCGCGTAGTAACCGCGATCCATGTCGCTGATCTGCAGTTCGGCCTTGCGGATGGTGGCGGTAAGAGCCATGGGGGATCCGTGGACTAAAGACGACAATGATAGAGGTTTGCTCCTGGGGTGTCCGTTGCGGGGCTGTCTGCGGGACGTCAACGTGGCACGCTTGCACGCTTTCCCGCCGCAGGAATGGATCCGATGACCCTGCCCAGCCGTCTGCAGCTGCCACCCGGCCACTGGCCCAGCCTGCTCGAAGGCCTGTGCGCCCGTTTCCCGCGCATCGACCGTGCGCAGTGGCAGGATCGCTTCGCGCGTGGCCGCGTGCAGGACGTGCAGGGCAGGGCGCTGCCGCCGGACATGCCCTGGCAGGCGGGGCTGGAGATCCAGTACTTCCGCGAGGTGGCCGACGAACCGGTGATTCCCTTCGCCGAGACCATCCTGCACCTGGATGAGCACCTGCTGGTGGCCGACAAGCCGCACTTCCTGCCGGTGACGCCGGCCGGCAGCTACGTGCGCGAAACCCTGCTGGCGCGCCTGATCGCACGCACGGGCAATACCGGGCTGGTACCGCTGCATCGGCTGGACAGGCTGACCGCTGGCCTGGTGCTGTTCTCGACGCAGGCGGCTACGCGCGATGCCTACCAGCGGTTGTTCCGCGAGCGCCGCATTGAAAAGACCTATGAGGCGCTGGCACCGGCGCTGCCCGGACTGGCGTTCCCGCTGCGGCGGCACAGCCGGCTCGCGCCGGGCGAGCCGTTCTTCCGCATGGCCGAAGTGCCGGGCGAGCCCAATGCGCGCAGCCTGATCGAGCCGATCGAGGCCGAGGGGCCGATCTGGCGCTACCGGTTGAAGCCGGAAACCGGCCGCAAGCACCAGTTGCGCGTGCACATGGCCGCGCTGGGCGCGCCGATCGAGGGCGATGACCTTTACCCGCAGCTGCAGTCGCGGCCGGAGGGCAGCGCCGAGCCACCGCTGCAGCTGCTGGCACAGGCGCTGGCCTTCGATGACCCACTCACCGGGGAGCCGCGGCGGTTCAGCAGCCAGCGGCACCTGCGCCGAATGGACCAGGGCGGCTAGCGCGGGTCAGCGAGCCGGGCGCCGCGCCAGCCAGCGGTCCAGCTCGGCGGCGAACAGCTGCCGGTCGCGCGGTCCCAGCGGAGGCGGTCCTCCGGTCTGCACCCCGGCGCCGCGCAGCTCCTCCATGAAATTGCGCATCGACAGGCGCTCGGCCATGTTGTTCGGCGTGTACAGCTGGCCGCGCGGGTTCAGCGCCACGGCCTTCTTCTCCAGCACCAGTGCGGCCAGCGGGATGTCCTGGGTGACTACCAGGTCGCCGGCAGCCACCCGTTCGACGATGGCACTGTCGGCCACGTCCAGGCCCTGCGGCACCTGGATCGAGCGCAGCCAGCGCGATGGCGGGGTACGGATCCACTGGTTGGCGACCAGGGTCAGCTCGATCCCGACCCGTTCAGCGGCCCGGAACAGGATGTCGCGAATGACGGTGGGGCAGGCATCCGCGTCCACCCAGATGCGCGGGAGGGCGGGTTCAGCTTGGGTTTCAGCTTCAGTCATTTACCCAGTGTAGGGTAGGAAAAACCTGAATGGGGACTCGGGTTTAGCCCTGATCGGCTGCCAGCCCTTGCCACGCCTAGCGGGCGGGGCCCGCCCATGAACGTCCGGGCTATCGCTTTTTGCAGAAAACACGCGTATCGTTCGTCCCACTGTGTTTGCTAGGGTCACCGTGAATCGTGGCCTGGTGCAGTTGATCTCACGATCCGCTCATCGATCCGCTTTACCAACGCCTGCAACTCAGTCTCGGCCCCGATACCCGGTGGCTGCGATTTTTTCAACATGTGTTTCAGGAGTTAGTCAAATGTCTGATCGTCAGACCGGCACCGTCAAGTGGTTCAACGACGCCAAGGGCTTCGGCTTCATCACCCCGGAAAGCGGCCCGGACCTGTTTGTGCACTTCCGTGCCATCCAGGGCACCGGCTTCAAGACCCTGCAGGAAGGCCAGAAGGTTACCTTCATCGCCGTCCAGGGTCAGAAGGGTATGCAGGCTGACCAGGTGCAGGCGGTCTAATCCGTCTGCTACCGTTTGGTAGCCAGAACGCCGGAAGCGAAAGCTTCCGGCGTTTTTTGTTGTCCGCTGTTCTGTAGAGTCGAGCCATGCTCGACTGCTCTCAAAGGCAGTCGAGCATGGCTCGACTCTACATGGGGCATGCAGCCATCACGGTACGATGTGGGCTTCCCCAAGGATCGTCCCCATGCGCATCGTCCACCATCTGGAAAACTCCCGTTCCCTGCGCGTGCTGTGGATGCTGGAGGAGCTGGGGCTGGACTACGAGCTGCGCCGCTATCCGCGCGATCCGAAGACGCTGCTGGCACCGCCGGAGCTTCGCAACGTGCATCCGCTCGGCAAGTCGCCGGTGCTGCAGGATGGCGAACTGGTGCTGGCCGAGTCCGGTGCCATCCTCGACTACCTCGCGGATCGCTATGACACCAAGCGCCAGCTGTCGCCGTCACCGATGCCGGCCGATGGCGCAGAGCGCATCGCCTACCGCTATTGGCTGCACTACGCCGAAGGCTCGGCGATGCCGCCGCTGCTGCTGACCCTGGTGATGGGCCGCATCCGCAACGCGCCGATGCCGTTCTTCGCGCGCCCGATCGCGCGCAGCATCGCCGACAAGGCCGAGCGCGGCTTCATCGGTCCGCAGCGGCGCCTGCACCTGGACTGGATGGAGCGCCGCCTGGCCGAAAGCCCGTGGTTCGCGGGTGAGCGGTTCGGCGCAGCAGACATCCAGATGAGCTTCCCGATCCAGGCCGCGGCCGCACGGGGTGGTGGTCTCGACGACAAGCCGGCGCTGCGTGGCTTCCTCAAGCGCATCAGCGAGCGGCCGGCGTACCAGCGCGCCGAAGCCCACGGCGGGCATCTGCAGGCGCTCAGCGGCAATTGAGGCGGGCAGCGGCCGCCCCCATCTTCAACGCCATGGATACCGACAGCCCCCGTTTCGACAACCGCCTGCTGCATGCCCTGCCGGGTGATCCCGAATCCGGCCCGCGCCGCCGCGAAGTACTGGGCGCCGCCTGGTCGCCGGTGATGCCGACGCCGGTGGCAGCCCCCACGCTGCTGGCCTGGTCGCCGGACGTTGCCACGATGCTCGGCTTCGACACCACCGAGGTCGAGAGCGAAGGCTTCGCGCGTGTGTTCGGCGGCAACGCGCTGTACGCCGGCATGCAGCCGTGGGCAGCCAATTACGGCGGCCATCAGTTCGGCCACTGGGCCGGCCAGCTCGGCGACGGCCGCGCGATTTCGCTGGGCGAACTGGTCGCACCTGATTGCCGTCATTGGGAGCTGCAGCTGAAGGGGGCGGGCCCCACGCCGTATTCGCGTGGCGCCGATGGTCGCGCAGTGCTGCGCTCATCTATCCGCGAATTCCTGTGCAGCGAAGCGATGCATCACCTGGGCGTGCCGACCACGCGCGCGCTGTCGCTGGTCGGCACCGGCGAAGACGTGGTGCGCGACATGTTCTATGACGGCCACCCGCGTGCCGAGCCCGGCGCGATCGTTTGCCGGGTATCGCCCTCGTTCCTGCGCTTTGGTTCATTCGAGCTGCCAGCGTCACGCGGCGAAACCGCGCTGCTTCAGCAGTTGGTTGATGCCTGCATCGCCCGCGACTTCCCGGAGCTCGAAGGGCAGGGCGAGGTACTGTACGGCGACTGGTTTGCGCAGATCGCGGTGCGTACCGCCGAGATGATCGCGCACTGGATGCGCGTCGGCTTCGTGCATGGCGTGATGAACACCGACAACCTGTCCGTGCTCGGCCTGACGTTGGACTACGGCCCCTATGGCTGGGTCGAGGACTTCGATCCGGACTGGACACCGAACACCACCGATGCCCAAGGCCGGCGCTATCGCTTCGGTACACAGCCGCAGGTGGCGTACTGGAACCTGAGCCGGCTGGCGCAGGCGTTGTCGCCGTTGTTCGCCGATGTGGCACCGCTGCAGGCGGGGTTGGCGGCGTATCAGTCCACGTTTGTCGCGTGCACCCGTCGCGATGCCGCAGCCAAACTCGGCCTGGCTGCGGCGGATGATGAAAACCTGCAGCTCTACCTGCGCTGGCAGCAGTTGATGCAGGACGGCGCGATGGACATGACCCTGGCCTGGCGCGCGCTGATGCGCGTTGATCCAGCGTCGCCCGATGTGGGTGTGCTGGACGCGGTGTACTACGACGAGGCACGCCAGCAGTCGGTGCAGGCACCGTTGCAGCAGTGGCTGCAGGATTACGCAGCGCGGCTGCGCGTGGATCCGCTGTCGGCCAGCGAGCGCACGGCGAAGATGGCCGCGGCCAATCCGCTGTACGTGCTGCGCAACTGGCTGGCGCAGGAGGCCATCGATCGCGCCGAACAGGGCGACCTCGGCGGTGTTCATGCGTTGCAGGATGTACTGCGTGATCCGTACACCGAGCGTGCCGGGCTCGAGCACTTTGCCGGCAAGCGCCCGGCCTGGGCCGACAACCGCGCCGGCTGCTCGATGCTGTCCTGCAGTTCCTGAGGGTGGGGTTCGGCAGGGCTGCGCCCTGCACCCGCAGAGGCAACAGCCGAAGCCAAAGCGGCTCTGGATTGCTGATGGTTTGGCGGGGCGGTGTGGGGCTGCAGGACACGCCGTAAACCCGTCCCTGGGGGCTCGATGGCGCCATCCATGGCGCCAACGGTCCTGCAGCCCCACACCGCCCCACCTCCGACAGATTCCCGCTGCTGTGGGTAGGTGTCGACCTTGGTCGACACGGTAGATCCACGCCATGCGTGGATGATTTTCGTTCAATTCTCGAAATAATCGATTTCGATTGAGAGTCATCCACGCATGGCGTGGATCTACAGAAGCAATGCCCGACAGATCGCAGGAATCTGTCGAAGGCGGGGTGGGTCCGGTTGCGGGGGCGTGAGCCGCATGGATGCGGCGACCGAGCTTACATGGACGTACTTGCAGCGGCCCCCGCAACCGGACCCGCCCCGCCATCCCTCGGAATGCGGCTTTTGCTTTCGCTTTTGCTTGCGCGGTGGCCTCTGCAGGTGCCGGGCGCAGCCCGGCCGAACACCCCCAACAGGCAGCCGGCGCCCGGAACAGGTACCCTATGCCGCCATCAGATAGCCAACGTGACATGACCGACGCCCTCGTCGCTCCGCAGTGGGCCTCCCGCCTGCGCGACATCGCCGACTTCCCCAAGCCCGGCATCCTCTTCAAGGACATCATGCCGCTGCTCGCCCACGGCGAGGACTTCCGCGGTGCCATCACCGCGATGGCCGACCGTTGGCGCGACCAGAAGCTGGACGCGGTGGTGGGCATCGAATCGCGTGGTTTCATCCTCGGTGCCGCGATGGCGCTGGAGCTGGGCGTGGGCTTCGTGCCAGTGCGCAAGCCGGGCAAGCTGCCTGGCCAGGTGCTGCGCGAGGAGTACACGCTGGAATACCGCAGCGACTGCATCGAAGTGCATGCCGATGCGCTGCCGGCCGGCGCGCGCGTGGCGATCATTGATGACGTGCTGGCCACCGGCGGCACGCTGGTCGCTGCCTTGTCGCTGGTGCGCCGCCTGGGCGTTGACGTGGTCGGCGCCGGTGTACTGGTCGAACTCGACGGCCTTGGCGGCCGTGCGCGCTGGGAAGCGGACCTGCCGCTGCACACCGAACTGGTGTTCTGAGTCTGTCGCCGGGCGTGGCCCGGCGCTACACACGGCATGCAGGTAGCGCCGGGCCATGCCCGGCGACCACCTTGCCGATCACATCATCCGCACGCGGAAACGACGGCCCTTGATCTTGCCGGCTTCCAGCTTTGCTACGGCCTTGTTGGCCTGCTCACGCGCGATCGCCACGTAGGAACGGGTCGGGAAGATCGCGATCTTGCCGATGAACTTGCTCGACAGGCCGGCGTCGCCGGTCAGCGCACCGAGAATGTCGCCCGGGCGCAGCTTGTCGGTCTTGCCACCATCAATGCGCAGCGTGCGCATCGCCGCCTGCGGCAGCTCGGCCGGGCGCGAGGTCGCCAGCGGCGTCTTCTGCCAGTCCAGCGGCTGACCCATCTGTGCTTCGATGGCTTCGGTGCGGGTCTTCTCGCGCCCGGCCACCAGGCTGATCGCCAGGCCGCTGGCACCGGCACGACCGGTACGGCCCACGCGGTGCTGGTAGCTCTCCACGTCGGTCGGCAGCTCGTAGTTGATCACCGCCGCCAGTTCTTCCACGTCCAGGCCACGCGCGGCCACGTCGCTGGCCACCAGCACATTGCAGCTGCGGTTGGCCAGCAGCAGCAGCACTTCCTCGCGGTCGCGCTGTTCCATGTCGCCATGCAGGGCCAGTGCAGAGAAGCCGAACTGCTGCAGCGAGTTCGCCACTTCGTCCACGTCCTTGCGGGTGTTGCAGAACACCACCGCCGATTCCGGCGTGTACTTCAGCAGCAGGCCGGCAAGCGCCTTCTGGCGATGCGCCGGTTCCACCTCGCAGAACAGGTGGCGGATGGCCGGGGCCTGGTCGGCACCTTCCACGGTCACTTCCACCGCGTCGCGCAGCAGGTCACGCGCCATGGCGCGGATGCTGTCGGGGAAGGTGGCGGAGAACAGCAGGCTCTGGCGGTCCTTGTGGGTGCGGCCGGCAATCTCGCGGATCGGCTCCTCGAAGCCCATGTCGAGCATGCGGTCGGCCTCATCAAGTACCAGCGTGCGCACCGCACCCAGGTTCAGCGCGCGCTTGCGCGCCAGTTCCTGCACACGGCCGGGCGTGCCGACCACCACGTGCGGGTCGTGGCCTTCCAGCGACGCCAGCTGCGGGCCCAGCGGCACGCCGCCCACCAGCAGCAACAGCTTCAGGTTGGGGATGCCGGTGGCCAGCTTGCGGATCTGCTTGCCGACCTGGTCGGCCAGTTCGCGGGTCGGGCACAGCACCAGCGCCTGCACGCGGATCAGGCTGGGGTCGATGGACTGCAGCAGGCCCAGGCCGAAGGCGGCGGTCTTGCCGCTGCCGGTCGGCGCCTGTGCGATCACATCGCGGCCATCGAGGATGGCCGGCAGGCTCTGCGCCTGCACGGGGGTGAGAGTGGTGTAGCCGAGGGCATCCAGGCCGGGCTGCAGGGCCGGGCTCAGCGGCAGGGTCGAGAAGTCAGTCATGGCGCATTGTACCTGCCTGCGCGGCCGGTCCCGCCTGATGGGGTGGGGTCGGATCCCTCATCCACGCATGGCGTGGATCTACGGGTGGGTGCCGACCGCCCCCCTTTGGTGGGTGCCGACCGTTGGTCGGCACTGCCCTCACCCCAGCAACGCCAGCACGCCCTGATGAATCGCCAGGCCACCGAACAGCAGCCAGGCGAACAGGATCAGCGCCAGCAGCAGCGGCTTCAGGCCCGCCTGGCGCAGCGCCGAGACGTGGGTGGTCAGGCCCAGCGCGGCCATCGCCATCGCCAGCAGTACGGTATCCAGCTGCACCAGCGCCGCCTGCAGGCCGGCCGGCAGCAGATGCAGCGAATTGAAACCGGCCACTGCCACGAAACCGAACGCGAACCACGGCACCACGATGCGCGCCGTGTTGCCGTCGGTGCTGGCCTTGCCGCCACGCGCCAGCCACAGCGACAGCGCGATCAGGAACGGCGCCAGCAGCATCACCCGCACCATCTTGGTGATCACCGCGGTATCGGCGGCGGCTTCGTTCACCGCACGGCCGGCGGCCACTACCTGCGCCACTTCATGCACCGTCGCACCGGTGAACAGGCCGTACTGCCGTGCGTCCATTGCCAGCCAGCCGTGTGACTGAACCAGTGCATACAACGCCGGATACAGGAACATCGCCAGCGTGCCGAACACCACCACCGTAGAGACCGCCACCGTGACCTGCGCCGCACGGCCACGCACCACCGGTTCGGCGGCCATTACGGCCGCTGCGCCGCAGATTGCGCTGCCGGCGCCGATCAGCATCGCCGCCTCGCGTTCCATCTTGAACACGCGCACGCCCAGCCAGCAGGCCAGGCCGAAGGTGCTGGCCACCACCAGCACGTCCATCAGCACGCCGCTGACACCGACATGGCCGATGTCCTGGAAGGTCAGGCGCAGGCCGTACAGCACGATGCCGGCGCGCAGCAGCCAGTGCTTGGAGAAACCAACACCGGCCGCGCTGCTCGGTGCCAGCCGCGGATAGAAGGTGTTGCCGACCACGATGCCGGCCACGATGGCCACGGTCAGTGCGCTCAGGCCATGCGCCTGCAGCCAGGGCAGCTCGGCCAGGTACAGCGACGCCGCCGCGACCAGGCCGACCAGCAGCAGGCCGGGCAGGCGCGGCTGCCAGCGCTGGCGCAGGGCGGACAGGGACCAGGGGGAGAGGGCGGGGGCGTTCATGGCGGGACAGGACTGGAGGGATGGCGCAAGCGTGCGCCTACCAGAATTACCTGTAAAACGAATAATATTGTTGAAACCTACCTATAAAACGGGTATTTTCCATGCGCCTGACCCTGCGCCAGCTTCAGGTCTTCGTCGCCATCGCCGATCACGGCAGCACCACCGCCGCTGGCCAGGCCATCGCGCTATCGCAGTCGGCCAGCAGTGCTGCCCTGCATGAGCTGGAGGCGCACTTCGGCACCCCGCTGTTCGACCGCATCGGCCGCCGCCTGGCCCTGAACGGGCATGGCCGGGCGTTGCTGGAGCCGGCGCGCACGCTGCTGGTCAACGCCGCCGACCTGGAGCGGCAGCTGGCCGCGGGCGGCGACCCGGCGCAGGGCGCACCGCTGCGGCTGGTGCTGGCGGCCAGTACCACCATCGGCAACTACCTGCTGCCACCGCGCATCGCCGAGCTGTTGCGCCAGGCGCCGCAGGCCGAGGTCGACCTGCGCATCGACAACAGTGCTGGCGTGGTCGCCGCCGTGCAGCGCCTGGATGTGGACGCCGGCCTGATCGAAGGCCCGTGCCACGAGCGTGGCCTGCAGGTCACCGCCTGGCAGCAGGACCCGCTGGTGATCGTGGCTGCCGCCGATGTCCCCGCCCGCTGGACGCAGGACGAACTGCGCCGCGCACGCTGGCTGCTGCGCGAACCCGGCTCCGGCACCCGCGAGGCGGTTGAACAAGCGCTGCTGCCGCACCTGCGTGGCTTCGCGCAGACCCTGCAGCTGGGCAATACCGAAGCGATCAAGCAGGCGGCCATCGCCGGCCTCGGCCTGGCCTGTCTTTCGCGTCATGCGCTGGAGGAGCCGCTGGCCCTGGGCCGCCTGCGCGTACTCGAGACCCCGCTACCCGACCTGCAGCGCACCCTGTGGCTGGTACGCCACCCGGGCAAGCAATGGCTGCCGGGCCTGCAGGCGTTGTTGGGGGACGTGGGGTAAGCCATCAGATTCCCATGTGTCGACCAAGGTCGACACCCACCAGAGCAGAATGCCGTCACGGCAGATCGCAGGAAATTGTCGAAGGCGGGGTGGGTCCGGTTGCGGGGGCGTGAGCCGCATGGATGCGGCGACCGAGCTTACATGGACGTACTTGCAGCGTCCCCCGCAACCGGACCCATCCCGCCATCCCACAGGAAACCAGCTTTTGACGTTGCTTTGGCTGCGGCCGTTGCCTCTGCGGGTGCCGGGTGCAACCCGGCCGACGCCCCCAACCCGTACAATATGCGGATGCCTCTGATTACTCTGCAGAACGTCGACTTCAGCGTCGGCGGCCCGTTGTTGCTGGAAAAGGCCGAACTGTCGATCGAGCCGGGCGAACGCATCGCCCTGATCGGCCGCAACGGCGCCGGCAAATCCACCCTGCTCAAGCTGCTGTCCGGCGACCACAAGCCCGATGACGGCGAAGTCCGCGTGCAGCAGGGCGTGCGCGTCACCCGCCTGGAGCAGGAGGTGCCGCACGGCGCCGCCGGCTCGGTGTTCGACGTCGTCGCCGATGGCCTGGGCGAACTGGGCCAGTGGCTGGCCGAATTCCACCACCTCAGCCACGCCGAGGTGTTCGACGGCGAAGCGCTGGGCAACGTGCAGGCCAAGATCGACGCCGCCAACGGCTGGGGCCTGGACCAGCGCGTCAGCGAAACCCTGACCAAGCTCGACCTCGACGGCGAGGCCGAGTTCGGCCGCCTGTCCGGCGGCATGAAACGCCGCGTGCTGCTCGCCCGTGCACTGGTCTCCAGCCCGGATGTGCTGCTGCTGGACGAACCGACCAACCATCTGGACATCGAAGCCATCGACTGGCTCGAAGCGTTCCTGAAGGGCTGGAGCGGCAGCGTGGTGTTCGTCACCCATGACCGCCGCTTCCTGCGCGCACTGGCCACCCGCATCGTCGAGATCGACCGCGGCCAGGTCACCAGCTGGCCGGGCGACTGGGCCAACTACGAGCGCCGTCGCGAGGAACGCCTCAACGCGCAGGCGCAGGAAAACGCGCGCTTTGACAAGCTGCTGGCGCAGGAAGAAGTGTGGATCCGCCAGGGCATCAAGGCCCGTCGTACCCGCGACGAAGGCCGCGTGCGCCGCCTGAAGGCGATGCGCACCGAGCGTTCGCAGCGCCGCGATCTCAGTGGCAACGTCAAGATGGAAGCCGCGCAGGGCGTCAGCTCCGGCAAGAAGGTCATCGACGTCAAGGACATTTCGTTCGCCTTCGGCGAGCGCACCATGGTCCGCGACTTCACCACCACCATCCTGCGTGGCGACCGCATCGGCCTGATCGGCCCCAACGGCAGCGGCAAGACCACGCTGCTGAAGCTGCTGCTGGGCGAGCTGCAGCCGGCCAAGGGTGAGGTCAACGCCGGCACCAACCTGCAGATCGCCTACTTCGACCAGTACCGTGCGGTGCTGCGCGAGGACTGGAGCGCGATCGAGAACGTGGCCGAAGGCCGCGATTTCCTCGAGTTCAACGGCAAGCGCAAGCACGTGCATGCCTACCTGCAGGACTTCATGTTCACCCCGGAACGCGCGCGCGCGCCGATCACCCGCCTGTCCGGCGGCGAGCGCAACCGCCTGCTGCTGGCCAAGCTGTTCGCGCAGCCGTCCAACCTGCTGGTGATGGACGAACCGACCAACGACCTGGACGTGGAAACCCTGGAGCTGCTGGAAGAGCTGCTGGGCGAGTACACCGGCACCCTGCTGCTGGTCAGCCACGATCGTGACTTCATCGACAACGTGGTGACCTCCACGCTGGTGATGGAAGGCGATGGCGTGATCGGCGAGTACGTGGGTGGTTACAGCGACTGGCAGCGTTATGCGGCCAGCATCGCAGCGCCTGCCGCGGCCCCTGCGGCCAAGCCGGCGGTCGCTGCACCTGCCGCGCCGGCAGCTGCTCAGGCGGCACCCAAGCGCAAGCTGGCCTACAAGGAAGCACGCGAACTGGAGCAGCTGCCGAAGACCATCGAAAAGCTGGAAGGCGATGTCGAAGGGCTGACCTCGGCGATGAACGACCCGTCGTTCTACACCCGCAGCAGCGCCGAAGTGACCGCGCACACCCAGCAGCTGGCCAAGGTGCAGGCCGAGCTGGATGCCGCGTACGCGCGCTGGGAAGAGCTGGAAGGCTGAGTTTGCCGGGTTCGTGCGGACCAACGGTCCGCACCTACCGGAGCCAATGCCCGGTAGATCCACGCCATGCGTGGATGGCGGCATCCGTGCGGACCAAGGTCCGCACCCACCAAGGCGGATTCCGCACCCACCGGGGGGCTGGGGGTTATTTGACCCCGTGCAGGTCCCGCAGCTGGCTCGGCCGGCTGCCGAAATACGCCGCCAGATCGGCGATGTCCTGATCGCTCAGGTCCTTCGCCTGCGGCGTCATCAGCATGTGCTGGCGGTCACCGGCGCGGTAGGCCTGCAGCGCGTGCGCCAGGTAGTCGCCGTACTGCCCACCCAGCTTCGGATAGGTCGGGTCGATCGGCGCATTGCCGTCGGCCCCGTGGCAGTCGATGCAGCTCTGGTTGGTGGCCTTGCCCTTCACCTTGGCGCGGGCTTCGCCGGCGGCCTCGCGGCCTGCGGGCAGGCCAGCCGAAGAGGAAGAGCCGTGTTCGCCGCTGGCATGGCCCGGGTCGGCGGCGGATTTCTCGCTGTTTTCCACCTGCGACTGCGAACAGGCGGCCAGCAGCAGGGCAACGGACAGGGCGATGGCATGACGCATCGGATGCGCGGCTTTCGACATGGGCGGGCCTTACTTGACGGTGGACAGGTAAACAGAGAGATCGGCGATCTCCTGTTCGCTGAAGCTCATCGACTGCGCCTGCATCGTCGGATGCCGGCGCTTGCCCTGGCGGTACTCGGTCAGGGCCTGGGCCAGGTACTGCTGGGTCTGGCCGCCGATCTTCGGCACCCGGTAGCTGGGGTAGGCGTTCTTGTAGCCGGTGATGCCGTGGCACCCCTGGCAGGTGTAGGCCAGCACGCGGCCATTGTCGAAGTTGCCGGTGGGCGCGGCAGGCGCCGGCGCAGCGGCAGCAGCCGGGGCCGGAGCGGGTGTGGCAGGAGCAGGAGCGGGCTGTGCGGCGGCCCCAAGGGGCAGGAGGACGGCCAGAGCGAGACAAGCGGCGAGCGGCTGCGGGCGCATGGTGTCGTTTCCGGGGATTCGGGTCTGGTCGTTCCGGCGTGGGGTACGGAACGACCCGAGTATAGCCTCAGGTTTCATCTAGCTGAAATGGGGTCGGTCCGACCGATGGCGTGAAGGCACCATGACCTTTGGGATATGGTGTGGCCGTGAAGTGGTGCATTACTTTGCTACCACACCTGTCCACGCATCCTCCAGGGACCTGACGATGTCGCACCCAACCTTCCTGTCCGGCCGTCGCAGCGGAATCTGTGCCGCCGCACTGCTGATCTCCACCTCCCTGCTGCTGGGCGGTTGCGCCGCAGGGCCCAATTCCGAAGCCAAGGCCGCCGAGACCAAGGAGGAGAAGAAGGTCGACGCGGTGCCGGTCGAAGTGGCGGTGGCCAGCCACCGTGCGGTCGCGGCCAGCTACACCGGAACCGCTGCGCTGGAGCCGCGCGCCGAATCGCAGGTAGTCGCCAAGACCTCCGGCGTGGCGCTGGCGGTGCTGGTCGAGGAAGGCCAGCGGGTGACCGCTGGCCAGCCGCTGGTACGCCTGGACCCGGATCGCGCACGCCTGGCCGTTGCCCAGAGCGAAGCGCAGATGCGCAAGCTGGAAAACGACTACCAGCGTGCACAGAAGCTGGTCGTCCAGCAGCTGGTCAGTGCGGCCAGCGTTGACCAGCTGCGCTACGACCTGGAAAACGTCCGTGCGCAGTACCGCCTGGCCACGCTGGAACTGTCCTACACCACGGTGGTGGCACCGATCTCCGGCGTGATCGCCTCGCGCTCGATCAAGACCGGCAACTTCGTGCAGATCAACACGCCGATCTTCCGCATCGTCGACAACTCGCGCCTGGAAGCCACCCTCAACGTGCCCGAGCGCGAACTGGCCACGCTGCGTGCCGGCCAGCCGGTAACGTTGGCCGCCGATGCGCTGCCGGGCCAGAGCTTCACCGGTACCGTCGATCGCATCGCGCCGGTGGTGGATTCGGGCAGCGGCACGTTTCGCGTGGTCAGTGCCTTCGACGGCGCCGCCCATGCGCTGCAGCCCGGCATGTTCGGGCGCATCCGCATCGATTACGACCAGCGTGCCGATGCGCTTGTGGTGCCGCGCCTGGCGCTGCTCGACGACGGTGAGCCGGCGGTGTTCCGGGTGCGCGAAGGCAAGGTCGCACGCGTTCCGGTCAAGCTGGGTTACGCCGAGGGCCCGTGGGTGGAGATCCGTGATGGCCTGGCGGCCGGTGATCAGGTGGTCACCGCCGGCAAGGTCGCGCTGCGCGACGGTACCGCGGTGCAGGTGATCGCTGATCCGAAGGCAAAGGCGAAGACGGTCGCAGCGGCCGCCAAGCCGGCAGACAAGGCCGGGAGCAAGCAATGACCGCCCCGGGCCACGACCACGGTGCCTCGCCGGCGAGCGACGGCGCCGCCGCCGGCATGCGCGGCGGGCTGGTGGAGTTCGCCACCCGCCGCCGCGTGACCATCGCCATGTGCACGGTCACCCTGCTGCTGTTCGGGCTGATCGCGCTGGGCAACCTCAAGGTCAACCTGCTGCCTGACCTGAGCTACCCGACGCTGACCGTGCGCACCGAGTATACCGGTGCGGCGCCGACCGAAATCGAAACCCTGATCACCCAGCCGGTCGAAGAAGCGGTCGGCGTGGTCAAGAACCTGCGCAAGCTGAAGTCGGTCTCGCGCACCGGCCAGAGCGATGTGGTGCTGGAGTTTGCCTGGGGCACCAACATGGACCAGGCCAGCCTGGAGGTGCGCGACAAGATGGAAGCGCTGAACCTGCCACTGGAGGCCAAGGCCCCGGTGCTGCTGCGCTTCAATCCGTCCACCGAGCCGATCATGCGCCTGGTGCTGTCGAGCAAGGACGTGCCGGCCACCGATGCCGATGCGATCCGCGAGCTGACCGGCCTGCGCCGCTATGCCGATGAAGACCTGAAAAAGAAGCTGGAGCCGGTCACCGGCGTGGCTGCAGTGAAGGTGGGCGGCGGCCTGGAAGACGAGATCCAGGTCGACATCGACCAGCAGAAGCTGGCGCAGCTGAACCTGCCGATCGACACCGTCATCAAGCGCCTGAAGGACGAGAACATCAACATCTCCGGCGGTCGCCTGGAGGAGGGTTCGCAGCGCTTCCTGGTGCGCACCGTCAACCAGTTCGCCGACCTGGAGGAGATCCGCAACCTGCTGGTCACCACCCAGGCCGCCAATGGGAGCGCGGCCGACTCGGCGCTGCAGCAGATGTTCAACATCGCCGCATCGACCGGTTCGGCGGCCGCCATCGCGGCGGCCTCGGCGGCGCAGAGCGCGTCCTCCGGCGGTGGCTCCAGCGTGGTCGCCAACGGTGTGCCGGTGCGCCTGAAGGATGTGGCCACCGTGCGCCAGGGCTACAAGGAACGCGAAGCGGTGATCCGCCTGGGCGGCAAGGAGTCGGTTGAGCTGGCCATCTACAAGGAAGGCGATGCCAACACCGTGTCCACCGCCGAAGCGCTGCGCAAGCGCCTGGAGCAGATCAAGGGCACGTTCCCCTCCGATGTCGAGATGACCACCATCGAGGACCAGTCGCGCTTCATCGAGCACGCCATCGCCGACGTCAAGAAGGATGCAGTGATCGGCGGCCTGCTGGCGATCCTGATCATCTTCCTGTTCCTGCGTGATGGCTGGAGCACGTTCGTGATCAGCCTGTCGCTGCCGGTCTCGATCATCGCCACGTTCTTCTTCATGGGCCAGCTCGGCCTGAGCCTGAACGTGATGTCGCTGGGCGGCCTGGCACTGGCCACCGGCCTGGTGGTGGACGATTCGATCGTGGTGCTGGAGAGCATCGCCAAGGCCCGCGAGCGCGGCCTCGGCATCCTGCAGGCGGCGATTGCCGGTACCCGCGAAGTGAGCATGGCGGTGGTCGCCTCGACCCTGACCACCATCGCGGTGTTCCTGCCGCTGGTGTTCGTCGACGGCATCGCCGGCCAGCTGTTCCGCGACCAGGCACTGACCGTGGCGATCGCCATTGCGATCTCGCTGCTGGTGTCGATGACACTGATCCCGATGCTCAGCTCGCTGAAGGGACGGCCGCCGCTGGCGTTCCCGGAAGAAGCACCGAACGAACCGTGGCAGCCACAGAACCGCTGGCAGAAGCCGGTGGCACTGGGCCGTCGTGGTGCCGTCGCAACCGCGCGCTGGAGCTTCTATGCGCTGGCCTGGCTGGTCGTGCGTGCGTGGCGTGGGGTGGTGGCGCTGGTCGGCCCTGTCATGCGCAAGGCCAGCGACCTGGCGATGAAGCCCTATGCCGGTGCCGAGCGCGGCTACCTGCGCCTGCTGCCGGGCGCGCTGGCCCATCCGGGCAAGGTGCTGGGCGTGGCCACGATCATCTTCGGGGCGACCATGGCGCTGGTGCCGATGCTCGGTGCCGACCTGATCCCGCAGCTCGCACAGGACCGCTTCGAAATGACGGTGAAGCTGCCGGCCGGCACGCCGCTGAAGCAGACCGATGCGCTGGTGCGCGAGCTGCAGCTGGCCCACGGCAACGGCGAGGGCGTCGCCTCGCTGTACGGCGTCAGTGGCAGTGGCACCCGCCTGGATGCCAGCCCGACTGAGAGCGGCGAGAACATCGGCAAGCTGACCGTGGTGATGGAAGGCGGTGGCAACGCGCGTACCGAAGCGGAGATCACCGAGCGCCTGCGTGACACCATGGGCCAGCATCCGGGCGCACAGGTCGACTTCGCGCGGCCGGCGTTGTTCAGCTTCTCCACGCCGCTGGAAATCGAGCTGCGCGGGCAGGACATGGCGACGCTGGAAGTGGCTGGCCAGCGCCTGGCGGCGATGCTGCGTGGCAATGCGCACTACGCTGACGTGAAGTCGACGGTGGAAGAGGGCTTCCCGGAAATCCAGATCCGCTTCGACCAGGAGCGTGCCGGTGCACTGGGCCTGACCACCCGACAGATCGCCGATGTTGTGGTGAAGAAGGTGCGCGGCGATGTAGCGACCCGCTACAGCTTCCGTGACCGCAAGATCGACGTGCTGGTGCGTGCCCAGGAGGGCGACCGTGCCAGCGTGGAGAGCATCCGCCGGTTGATCGTCAATCCGGGCAGCACCCGCCCGGTCACGCTGGACGCGGTGGCCGACGTGGTCGCCACCAGCGGCCCCAGCGAGATCCATCGCGCCGACCAGACCCGCGTGGCCGTGGTCTCGGCCAACCTGCGTGACATCGATCTGGGCGCCGCCATGCGCGAAGTGCAGCAGATGGTGGCCGAACAACCGCTGGGCGCAGGCGTCGGCCTGCATATCGGCGGCCAGGGTGAGGAGCTGGCGCAGGCGGCGAAGTCGCTGATCTTCGCCTTCGGCCTGGCGATCTTCCTGGTCTACCTGGTGATGGCTTCGCAGTTCGAGTCGCTGCTGCATCCGTTCGTGATCCTGTTCACCATCCCGCTGGCACTGGTCGGCGCGATCCTGGCACTGATGCTGACCGGCAAGCCCATATCGGTGGTGGTGTTCATCGGCCTGATCCTGCTGGTCGGCCTGGTCACCAAGAACGCGATCATCCTGATCGACAAGGTCAACCAGCTGCGCGAGGCCGGCGTGGCCAAGCACGAAGCACTGGTGGAAGGTGCGCGCTCGCGCCTGCGGCCGATCATCATGACCACACTATGCACGCTGTTCGGCTTCCTGCCGCTGGCGGTGGCGATGGGCGAGGGCGCCGAAGTACGCGCGCCGATGGCGATCACCGTGATCGGTGGCCTGCTGGTGTCGACCCTGCTGACCCTGCTGGTGATCCCGGTGGTGTACGACTTGATGGATCGCCGCGGTGATGCCTATTACCGTGAGCGCGGCCGCAAGCACGCCGGTGAGATCGAGCCGGGTGCGGCGGGCAGTGCGGCGGGCGCGGAGGAACCGGCATGAGTGTTGCCGAGTTCTCCATCCGTCGTCCGGTCACCACCATCATGTGTTTCGTGTCACTGGTGGTGATCGGCCTGATCGCTTCGTTCCGGCTGCCGCTGGAAGCGCTGCCGGACATCTCCGCGCCGTTCCTGTTCGTGCAGATCCCGTACACCGGTTCGACGCCGGAGGAAGTGGAGCGGACCATCATCCGCCCGGTGGAGGAATCGCTGGCGACGATGACCGGCATCAAGCGCATGCGCTCGTCGGCCACCTCCGAGGCAGCGCTGATCTTCATCGAGTTCAGCGACTGGGGCCGCGACATCGCCATCGCCGCCTCCGATGCACGCGAGCGCATCGATGCGATCCGCAGCGACCTGCCCGATGACCTGCAGCGCTACAACGTGTTCAAGTGGTCCAGCAGCGACCAGCCGGTGCTGAAGGTGCGCCTGGCCAGCACCACCGACCTGACCACTGCGTACGACATGCTCGACCGCGAGTTCAAGCGGCGCATCGAGCGTATCCCCGGTGTGGCCCGCGTCGACATCACCGGCGCGCCGCCGAACGAAGTCGAGATTGCCATCGACCCGAACCGGCTCAACGCGCACGGCCTGAGCATTAATGAGCTGAGCGAGCGCCTGCGCACGCTGAACTTCTCGATCTCGGCCGGCCAGATCGATGACAACGGCCAACGCGTGCGCGTGCAGCCGGTGGGCGAGATCACCGACCTGCAGGAAATGCGTGACCTGGTGATCAACGCCAAGGGGCTGCGCCTGGGCGACATCGCCGACGTGCGCCTGAAGCCGGCGCGGATGAACTACGGGCGCCGCCTGGACGGCAACCCGGCGGTCGGCCTGGACATCTTCAAGGAGCGCAGTGCCAACCTGGTGGAGGTGTCGCGCGCGGCGCTGGCCGAGGTTGAAGCGATCCGTGCCGAAGCGTCGATGCGCGACGTGCAGATCAAGGTGATCGACAACCAGGGCAAGGCGGTAACCTCCTCGCTGCTGGAGCTGGCCGAGGCCGGTGCCGTGGGCCTGATCCTGTCGATCACCGTGTTGTTCTTCTTCCTGCGCCATTGGCCGTCCACGCTGATGGTGACCCTGGCCATTCCGATCTGCTTCACCATCACCCTGGGTTTCATGTACTTCGTCGGGGTGACGCTGAACATCCTGACCATGATGGGCCTGCTGCTGGCGGTGGGCATGCTGGTCGACAACGCCGTGGTGGTGGTGGAGAGCATCTACCAGGAGCGCGAGCGCATGCCCGGGCAGCCGCGGCTGGCCTCGATCATCGGCACCCGCAACGTGGCCATCGCGCTCAGCGCCGGTACGCTGTGCCACTGCATCGTGTTCGTGCCGAACCTGTTCGGCGAGACCAACAACATCAGCATCTTCATGGCGCAGATCGCGATCACCATCTCGGTCTCGCTGCTGGCCTCGTGGCTGGTGGCGGTCAGCCTCATTCCGATGCTGTCCGCGCGCATGGCCACGCCCAAGCTGGTGCACTCGCAGACCGGCCTGATCGCGCGGCTGCAACGCCGCTACGCCAGGCTTCTGGACTGGTCGCTGCACCATCGCGGCTGGAGCCTGCTCGGCATCGTGCTGGTCGTGCTGGTCAGCCTGGTGCCGATGAAGCTGACCAAGGTCGACATGTTCGGCGGCGATGGCGGCAAGGACATCTTCATCGGCTACATGTGGAAGGGCGCCTACACCTACCGGCAGATGTCCGAGGAAGTGGCGCGCGTGGAGAACTGGATCGACGCCAACCGCGAGCGCCTGCACGTCAAGCAGGTGTACTCCTGGTACAGCGAGCAGGAAGGCAGCTCGACCGTGGTCACCCTGGACGAGAAGTACGCCAAGGACATCAAGTCGCTGCAGGAAGAATTGCGCAAGGGACTGCCGAAGTCGGCGCGTACCGACTACTTCGTCGGCAACCAGGGCGGCGATGGCGGTGGCGGCGGCAACCAGGGCGTGCAGGTGCAGCTGGTCGGTGATTCCAGTTCGATGCTGCAGGAGATCGGCCAGGAAGTGGTGCCACTGCTGGCCCAGCGTGCCGAGCTGCGCGATGTCCGCATCGACAATGGCGAGAAGGGCGGCGAACTGAAGGTGCGCGTCGACCGCGAGCGTGCGGCGGCGTTCGGCTTCAACGCCGAACAGGTGGCCAGCTTCGTCGGCCTGGCCCTGCGCGGTGCACCGATGCGCGAGTTCCGCCGTGGCGACAATGAAGTACCGGTGTGGGTGCGTTTCGCCGGTGCCGAGCAGAGCAGCCCGGAAGACCTGGCCGGTTTCAGCGTGCGTACCGGCGATGGCCGCAGCGTGCCGCTGCTGAGCCTGGTCACCGTTGACGTCGGTTCTTCGGCCACCCAGATCGGTCGCACCAACCGCCAGACCACGTTGACCATCAAGGCCAACCTGGCCGAGAAGGTCACCGCACCGGATGGCCGCAAGGCGATGGAATCGGTGCTCAAGCCGATGAACTTCCCGGCCGGTTATGGCTTCACCTTCGATGGCGGCGACTACGGCAATGACGACGAGGCGATGCAGCAGATGGTGTTCAACCTGCTGATCGCGCTGGTGATGATCTACGTGGTGATGGCGGCGGTGTTCGAGTCGCTGCTGTTCCCGGCGGCGATCATGAGCGGCGTGCTGTTCTCGATCTTCGGCGTGTTCTGGCTGTTCTGGATCACCGGCACCTCGTTCGGAATCATGTCCTTCATCGGCATCCTGGTGTTGATGGGCGTGGTGGTGAACAACGGCATCGTGATGATCGAGCACATCAACAACCTGCGGCGCGGCGGCATGGGCCGAACGCAGGCACTGGTTGAAGGCTCCCGCGAGCGCCTACGCCCGATCATGATGACCATGGGCACGGCGATCCTGGCGATGGTGCCGATCTCGCTGACCAATACGCAGATGTTCGGCAACGGCCCGGAGTACGCGCCGATGGCGCGCGCGATTGCCGGGGGCCTGGCGTTCTCGACCGTGGTCAGCCTGCTGTTCCTGCCGACCATCTACGCGGTGCTGGATGACCTGCGTAGTGCTGTGACGCGGCTGATCCGCCGCGCGCGCGGCCTGGAGGTCGTCGCGGGTACCGCGGTGTAGTGGTCGAGCTTGCTCGACCATAACGCGCGACAACGTGTTGTGGTGTGGGGGAGGCCGGTCGTAGTGGGGCGGCCTCCCCCTTTTTTTTTCAACTCATTTCGACCTTGATCAACTGTGATTTGAACTTTGGAAACAGCGTGATCCGATGGTTGAGGAAACCCTTTACGCGCGCGTGAGGGTCTAGACGCCTTACCGAGCTTTGTTGGGGGTCTGATGCCCTCCAAAGGCCAAACGCAATGACATGAGTGCCATGCGGATACTGCTGGAGCCATTCCTGGTCGGTGTGACCGATACTAGCTCCATACGTCAGCTGTATCCCGTCAGTTCCAACCTTGTGCCTTTCCGGAACCAGATTGAGAAACGTATTTCGTTGATTCGAGCTGGTGTTCGGAAGCCCGATTCGATCCACGACGCCGGCTATCGCAAACGGGTGGGCCGAAGGCTCGGCCTTGCTCAGCATTTTCCAAGCGTCCTCATACCGATCTTGTTCAAAGTAGAAACGGCGCCAAGGAATTTTGCGATTGCCAAAGCGCAGGAGCAGAGTCGCGCTCAGTTCAGCATCCTCCTCGCAGCGTTCGCGCAGCTTGAGAATGTCCATCGTAGTTCGCAGATAGCCGTCTAGCTTTCCACCAGTTCTGATGTAGTCTGTTCTTATGTGTTCATCTCTAGTTTTCGATCCAGTCTGGTAGCCAGCCTTCATAGATCGATCAAAATTGCCAAGTGCGTTGTGTAGCAGTTGTAAGCGAAGCTCGTGTTTTCCTTGGTCAAGGCTTGACAAGAAGTCAGGATCAGATTGATTGGCGATAATCAGCTTGAGCTTTCCGGTTGCGTTGTAGCTGCAGCTTGTCGCGTGATCTGAATCTCTGGCTGATGTGAGGCCAATGTATGCAGCCCGCTCTACCGGCTCTTTTCCTGGCGGTCCATTTCGAAGTCCAAGTTTGACGAAACGGACGGATGCAGAGCATCCAACACCATCGCAGAAAAGTGGAGGGATTGTCTGACCATTTTCGGCTCGATTCTGCAGTGATTCGAGCGTATGTCGGTTCCTCCGATCGTCCACGGCAGAAGCCATCTTGATACCTTTTCCCATACTGGCCCTCCCAGGCTCAGAAAAGTTTCATTGATCATACTGGCCGGAAGCGCGGCACAAAAAAAGCCACGCAATGCGTGGCTTTTTGCTTGTGAATGATGTGCCAACCAAGGTTGGCACCTACCGGTCGCGCGCGCAGACGCCATGCGGCCAGTAGCGCCGGGCCATGCCCGGCGCGGCGCGTGCAATCAACCGGCGACCTTGCCCCACACCTTGAACGTGGTCAGCCACAGGCCGAGCATGCTGCCGATGTTGGTCAGCATGAAGGTCAGCACCACGCGGGTGACGCGATTGCGATACCAGCCCTTCAGGCTCTGCGCATCGTCGCGCAGCTTGAGGAAGTCCTCATACGCCGGCTTGCGCAGGCGCGCTTCCACCAAGGCCGAGAATGCGCCGGTCGGGATGCTCAGGCGGAACGGCTTGAACGGGGCCACCGCGATTGCAGTGAGGATGCTCAGCGGGTGGCCACCGGCCAGCAGGCAGCCCAGACCGGCCAGGCCGCCGGTATACATCGCCCAGGTCGCCAGCAGTTCGGTACCCACGCCGAGGCCGCCGCGGTAGAAGCCCACGCCGATGCCAGTCGCCACGATGGCCAGGATGCCCAGCGTGAACCACGGGATGTTGCGCTTCTTCGGTACTGCTTCCAGTTCGGCACGCAGCGGCGCCGGTGCTTCGGTGTCGGTTTCCAGGTAGCGCGCCAGGCCTGCAAGGTGACCCGCACCGACAACGGCCAGCACTTCACGCTGCTGCGGGTTGTGTTCCTCGCGCAGGCGCGTGGCCATGTAGCGGTCACGCTCGCCGATAATGGTCTCGTACAGTGCCGGGCTCTCACTGGCGAACTCGCCGAAGCTCGACTCCAGCATGTCGCCCTGCTTGAGCTTCTCGATCTCGTTTTCGCCCACTTGCTCGGACGAGAACAGGCCGGCGCCAAGGCCGGCGACCAGCTTCAGCTTGCCGAAGAAACCCAGCCGCTGCGAGGCGCGGCGGAAGGTCAGGCCGACCTCGCGGTCGATCAGCTGCACCGGCAGGTCGCGTTCACGCGCCAGTTCCACCGCGCGCTTCAGTTCAGCGCCCGGCTCGATGTCCAGCTGTTCGGCCAGGCGGCGCTGGTAGGCGGACAGGGCCAGGTTGGCGGCGAACAGGGCGACGCGGCCCTTGCGGATCACCTCGACCAGGTCGAGCTTGGCCAGCGTGTCTGGATCACTCAGTGCCTGCAGGCGCTGTGGGTCAAGCTCGACGGCCACCGCATCGAAACGGCCACTGTCGATGGCTTTCTCCACCGCCTCGACGCTGGCACGCGAAACGTGGGCAGTGCCCAGCAGGGTGTAGCGCACGCCGTCGCGTTCGACGACGCGCACCGGCTGGCCAGCGAACAGATCGTCGCCGGTCTCGGGAAGGGTTTCGGTCATGGGTTCATTCATTGGAAGGTGCGGTGTCGGCGCCGTCGCCGAGCGCGCGCTGCATCTGCACGGTATCCAGCCAGCGGCCGTGCTTGCGGCCGAGGCCACGGAACACGCCGACCAGCTCGAAGCCGAAGCGTTCGTGCAGCTTGATTGAAGCGGTATTGGTGGGTTCGCCGATCACCGCCACCATCTGCCGGTAGCCTCGCGTCACGCAGGCGTCGATCAGGGCCTGCAGCAGGCCGGTGCCGACGCCCTTGCCCTGGAAGCCGGCATCGACGTAGACCGAGTTTTCCACGGTCCACTGGTAGGCGACGCGGGTGCGGTAGGTGTTGGCATAGGCATAGCCGGCCACCTGGCCGTCGATCACGGCGACCAGGTAGGGGAAGCCGCGATCGACGATGTCGCGCATGCGGCGCAGCATCTCGGTCGCGTCCGGGATGTCGTACTCGTAGGTGTTGACGAAGTCGGTCACTTCCACCGCGTAGATCGCGGTGATCGCCTCGATGTCGGCCGGGCCGGCATCACGGATGAGGACGGCCATGCGCGGCTCCGGCTCAGTCGATGTAGCGCTTGAGCAGGTCACTGTACGCGTCGATGCGACGGTCGCGCAGGAACGGCCAGATGCGGCGCACGTGCTCGCTGCGCTGCAGGTCGACATCGCACAGCAGAACCGTGGCATCAGTGCCGGCTTCGGCCAGGAACTCGCCCTGCGGGCCCAGCACGTGGCTGTTGCCCCAGAACTGGATGCCCGACGCACCCAGCGGCGATGCCTCGTGGCCGACGCGGTTGCAGCTCAGCACCGGCAGACCATTGGCCACGGCGTGGCCGCGGTGGCTCAGCACCCAGGCGTCGCGCTGGCGGGTCTTCTCGTCCTGGACGTCGTCCGGGTCCCAGCCGATCGCGGTCGGGTACAGCAGCAGTTCGGCACCGGCCAGCGCCATCAGGCGCGCCGCTTCCGGGTACCACTGGTCCCAGCACACCAGTACGCCAAGGCGACCCACCGACGTGTCGATCGGCTTGAAGCCGATGTCGCCCGGGGTGAAGTAGAACTTCTCGTAGAAGCCCGGATCATCCGGGATGTGCATCTTGCGGTACTTGCCGAGCAGGGTACCGTCCTTCTCGAACACCACGGCGGTGTTGTGGTACAGGCCGGCAGCGCGGCGCTCGAACAGCGAGCCGACCAGCACCACGCCATGCTTCTTGGCCAGCGCGCCCAGGCGCTCGGTGCTGGGGCCCGGAATCGGCTCGGCCAGGTCGAACTCGTCCACCGATTCGTGCTGGCAGAAGTACGGGCCGTTGTGCAGTTCCTGCAGCAGCACCAGTTTCGCGCCCTGCGCAGCCGCCTCGGCCACGCGTGCTTCGATCACCGCCAGGTTGGCGGCGGCATCACCGTGGTTGCGCTCCTGGACCAGGGCGACGGTAAGGGGGCTGCGCGAGTTCATGCGGGGCGTTCCTGCGGGGGAAAACTAGCATGTTAGCGCGGATGGACGGCGACGGCGTGTCGCGCGCTGAATGGGTGCTGGTAGTGCCGGCCGCTGGCCGGCAATCCCGTGAATCCATCAGGCAGTGCACGGTTGCCGGCCAGCGGCCGGCACTACCGCTTACGCCTTCAACAGCCCTGCCGGCAGCTGCATGGTGATGCAGTGCAGGCTGCCGTTCTGCCAGATCAGCGAGCGGCAGGGGACCTGCACGATCTCGCGGCCCGGGTGCGCCTGCGCCAGCACGTCGCGGGCCAGGTCGTCGGCCGGATCGCCGTAGGCCGGCATCAGCACCGCGCCATTGACGATCAGGTAGTTGGCATAGGAGGCGGCCAGGCGGCGGCCCTCGTCGATCACCGGCTGTGCCCACGGCAGCGGGAACAGGCGGTACGGCTGGCCATCCTTGGTGCGCAGCGCGGCCAGTTCGTTGCCCATCGCCTGCAGCTCGGCGTAGTGCGAGTCGCTCTCGTCGTCGCAGGCCTGGTAGACGATGCTGTCAGCCGAAGCGAAGCGGGCGAGAGTATCGATATGCGCGTCGGTGTCGTCGCCTTCCAGGTAGCCGTGGTCCAGCCACAGCACGCGGTCCTGTTGCAGCCAGTCGGCCAGGTCGGCGCTCAGGCTGGCGCGGTCGCGGTCCGGGTGGCGCTCGTGCAGGCACTTCCAGGTGGTCAGCAGGGTGCCTTCACCGTCGGTTTCGATGCCGCCGCCTTCCAGCGCGAACGGGATGCTGCGCACCGGCGCGTCATTGAACACGCCGGCCTGGTCCAGCACGCCCACCAGCTGGTCATCCAGGGTGGCGTCGAACTTGCCGCCCCAGCCGGTGAAGCGGAAATCCAGCAGCTGGAAACCGCCGTCGGCGCGGCGCAGGGTGATCGGGCCGGAGTCGCGCAGCCAGGTATCGTCGTAGGCCGCCGTGGTGAAGTGGACCTTGTCCATGTCGATGCGGTTGGAGCGCAGCCGCATTTCGGCATAGGTCTCCACATCGTCGTCGGCCACGCAGATCAGCACCGGCTGGAAGCGGGTGATGGCCGCGACCAGGGCAATGTAGGTCTCTTCCACCTGGCCCAGGCGGTCGGCCCAGTCGGTGTCGGCGGTGGGCCAGGCAATCAGGACGCCGCTCTGGGCTTCCCACTCGGCAGGAAAACGAAGGGTCTGGTTCATGGTCTCGCTACACAGGCCCGCTCGCGGCGGGCATAGGGATCAGCGGATCGGCGGTTTCGGGCCGATTTCGTTCGGGTCCGCCCGGTTGGCCACCACGTCGATCACCTTCTGCTTCTCGAAGTAGACGGTGAACTGCGGGTACACCCAGCGGTTGATGGTCGGCCATTGCCGCTTCTGCCCGCCACGCGGCTGCAGCTGTTCGCTCGGCGCGCCGAACTGCGCCTGCACCTGCTGCATGCTCTGGCCGCGCACGGGCAGGGCACCGGCCGGCTTCTCGCGGGCGCGGTCGACAAGCAGGGTATCGGCCATCGCCGGCGTGGCGGCGGCCAGGGTGGCCATCACGGCCAGGGCGGACAGGTAACGCTTCATCTCGATCTACTCCCCAGTGGTCAAGAAAGGCGATTACAGCAAAAACGGCAGGAAAAAGCCGCATAAACAAAAAACCGCCCGAAGGCGGTTTCTTGCATCGGGTCGGCCCCGCGTAGGGCCAGCCGCAGCCGCGAGGGCTGTTGGGCTTAGCGCTGGCGCGCCTTGAAACGCGGGTTCGACTTGCAGATGACGAAGATCTTGCCGCGACGACGGACGACCTTGCAGTCGCGGTGACGGGCCTTCGCCGACTTCAGGGAGGACAGGACTTTCATGGCATACCTCGGCGTAAACAGTAGTTGTTCGGGTGGAGCGTGGCCGCGATATGCGAAAGACAATCGGCAGTTGACGCTCGTTCAAGCCCGCCATTCTACCGGGCTTTTTGTCGATGTTTCAAGTGGTTGCGCGAAAGTCGCCGCGCGGGGCCCCGGGCAGGGGCTAGAATGACCCCTTCACACGCTCTGGGAACCCCATGAATCCACTCGCCCCCATCCTGACCATCGACGGCCCTTCCGGGGCCGGCAAGGGTACCATCAGCCGCATCATCGCGCGCCGGATGGGCTGGCATTACCTGGATTCGGGCGCGCTGTACCGCGCAGTGGGCGTGGCCGCGAGCTGGGCAGATATCGACACCTCCGACGCCTCGGCCCTGGTGCGCTGCACCTTCGATACTCATGTTCAGTTTGTTGAACAGGGCGAGTCGATGCGGGTCATGGTCAATGGCACCGATGCCACCGACGAGCTGCGCCTGGAGACCACCGGCGCCCTGGCCTCGGCCATTGCCGCTATTCCCGAGGTCCGCGCGGCCCTGAAGGAGCGCCAGCGCGCATTCAGGGAACTGCCCGGCCTGGTCGCCGACGGCCGTGACATGGGCACGGTGATCTTCAAGGATGCCCCCTACAAGGTCTTCCTGACCGCCAGTGCCGAGGAGCGCGCCGAGCGCCGGCATAAGCAGTTGAAAGACAAGGGGGTTTCTGTTAACTTTGATGACCTCCTGCGCGAGATCATGGCCCGCGACGCCCGTGATGCCCAGCGTACCGTGGCGCCCCTGAAGCCGGCAGACGATGCTGTCCTCATCGACACCACAGGCATCGACATCGATGATGTCGTTGCCCGAGTGATGGATCTGCTTCCGGTTCCGGCTGCCTGATCCGTTCGCGCGGGAGCACTGCCAGCTGCATCGGTGGTGGTCGCGCAAAGCAGTGCTGTACCAGCTCCGTCGCGCAATGATGCGTGGCGGTTTTCCTACTACACACGACCTGCGTTTCCGGGGTCGACCAACAGGCGGGCGGTCGCCATTCCCCTGAAGGGGACGCCACCGACCCATGTGTCCAACAGAGTAAATCTAATGACCGAATCATTTGCCGAACTGTTTGAAGCCAGCCAGGCCAACCTGGCCAAGCTGAAGCCGGGCGCCATCGTCAGCGGTACCGTTGTTGAAGTCCGCGGCGACGTCGTGGTGATCAACGCTGGCCTGAAGTCCGAAGGCATCGTGCCGATCGAACAGTTCCGTAACGACGCTGGCGAAATCGACGTCGCCGAAGGCGACATCGTCAAGGTCGCCCTCGACTCGATCGAGAACGGCTTCGGCGAAACCGTCCTGTCGCGCGAGAAGGCCAAGCGCGCGATGGTGTGGGACGAGCTGGAAGAAGCGTTGGAAAAGAACGAAACCATCACCGGCCGCATCAGCGGCAAGGTCAAGGGTGGTTTCACCGTGGACATCAAGGATGTCCGCGCCTTCCTGCCGGGTTCCCTGGTCGATGTGCGCCCGGTGCGCGATCCGGCCTACCTGGAAGGCAAGGAACTCGAGTTCAAGCTCATCAAGCTGGACCGCAAGCGTAACAACGTCGTGGTCTCGCGCCGCGCTGTCGTCGAAAGCGAGCACTCGGAAGAGCGCGAGCAGCTGATGGACAAGCTGCAGGAAGGCGCGATCCTGAAGGGTGTCGTCAAGAACCTGACCGATTACGGCGCGTTCGTGGACCTGGGCGGTATCGACGGCCTGCTGCACATTACCGACATGGCGTGGAAGCGCGTGCGTCACCCGTCGGAAGTCGTGAACGTCGGCGACGAGCTGGACGTCCGCGTGCTGAAGTTCGACCGCGAGCGCAACCGCGTTTCGCTGGGCCTGAAGCAGCTGGGCGAGGATCCGTGGGACAACATCGGCCGTCGTTACCCGGCCAACAGCCGCGTCTTCGGCAAGGTCTCCAACGTCACCGATTACGGTGCATTTGTTGAGATCGAGCCGGGCGTCGAAGGCCTGGTGCACGTCTCCGAGATGGATTGGACCAACAAGAACGTCAACCCGTCCAAGGTTGTCCAGGTTGGTGATGAAGTCGAAGTGATGGTGCTGGACGTCGATGAAGAGCGTCGCCGTATCTCGCTGGGCATGAAGCAGGTTGCCGCCAATCCGTGGGAAACCTTCGCTGCCACCCACAAGAAGGGTGACAAGGTGTCGGGCCAGATCAAGTCGATCACCGACTTCGGCATCTTCATCGGCCTGGACGGCGGCATCGACGGCCTGGTCCACCTGTCCGACATCAGCTGGAACACCACCGGCGAAGACGTCGTTCGCAACTTCAAGAAGGGCGATACCCTGGACGCCGTCGTCCTGGCTGTCGATCCGGAGCGCGAGCGCATCTCCCTGGGCGTGAAGCAGCTGGAGCAGGATCCGTTCGGCCAGTACATGGCTGCCAATCCGAAGGGCTCCAAGGTCGAAGGCGTGGTGAAGGAAGTCGACGCCAAGGGCGCGATCATCGAGCTGGCTGACGGCATCGAGGGTTACGTTTCGGCTCGCGACATCGCCAACGAGCGCGTTGACGACGCCACCCAGCACCTGAAGGTCGGCGACAAGATCGAAGCCAAGTTCGTGGGCATGGACCGCAAGGGCCGTACCCTGCAGCTGTCGATCAAGGCCAAGGATGACGCGGAAATGCGCGAAGTGCTGGAGGAATACCAGTCCTCTTCGGCTTCCAGCGGCACCACCCAGCTGGGCGCGCTGCTGCGTGCACAGCTGAACGGCAACAAGTCCGAGTAATCGGCCTTACGCTGTTTGTTGTTTCCTGGACGGCCCGGGCTTCTGCCCGGGCCGTTTCAGGCTGAGATGCCCCTGATGTGAGCCGGTAATGACCAAATCCGAACTGATCGAAATCCTTGCGCGCCGCCAGGCGCACCTGAAGGCCGATGATGTCGATCTGGCGGTGAAGTCGTTGCTGGAAATGATGGGCGGTTCGCTGTCCGCAGGGGATCGCATCGAAATCCGTGGTTTTGGCAGCTTCTCGCTGCACTATCGTCCGCCGCGCCTGGGTCGCAACCCGAAGACCGGCGAATCGGTTGCCCTGCCGGGCAAGCACGTCCCCCATTTCAAGCCGGGCAAGGAACTGCGCGAGCGGGTCAGCAGTGTGCTGCCGCTGGACGCCGATCCGGCCTGAGCCTCCGTCGCGCCACCGCGTGCGAATCCAGCCGCGGGTCGGATAAGCTACGGACTCCTGCCACTGGAGCTGTCGCATGAAGGTCTTTCGTCTGCTGGTCCTGCTGGCGGTCCTGATCCTTGGGCTGATCATCGGTGCGGTCAACATGACCGCGATGTCGATCAACCTGCTGTTTACCCAGTTGAATACCTCCGTCGGCGTGGCGCTGATTGCGGCCCTGCTGATCGGTGTCATCGTCGGTGCCGGCCTGGTGCTGGTGAGCGTGGTCATTCCGCTCTACAGCCAGCTGCGCCGTGCCAACAAGTCCGCCGCCACGCCGGCCGCGGCTGTTTCCCCCCAATCTTTTGATGGACGCTGATCGAAGATGGATTTCGTCACCGAGTGGCTGTGGTTTTTCCTGTTCGTCCCGCTGGCCGCACTGGCCGGGTGGGTGATTGGCCGGCGTGGTGGCCAACGCCACGGTGACAACCAGGTCAGCCGCCTGTCCAGCACCTACTTCCGCGGCCTGAACTACCTGCTCAACGAGCAGCCGGACAAGGCCATCGAACTGTTCCTGCACATCGCCGAGCTGGACAAGGAAACCTTCGAGACCCAGGTCGCGCTGGGCCACCTGTTCCGCCGCCGCGGTGAAGTCGATCGCGCCATCCGCCTGCACCAGGGGCTGGTCAACCGCCACGACCTGAGCGACGCGCAGCGCGTGCAGGCCCTGCTGGCGCTGGGCGAGGACTACATGAAGTCCGGCCTGCTGGACCGTGCAGAGACCGTGTTCACCGAGCTGGCGCAGCTGGACCAGCGCGCCCCGCAGGCGCTCAAGCACCTGATCGGCATCTATCAGGCCGAGCGTGACTGGGAGAAGGCGATCGACAACGCCACCCGCTTCGAAGACGTCACCGGCGAGCCGATGGGCAAGCTGATCGGGCAGTTCGAATGCGAACTGGCCGAACGCTTCCGCGGTGCCGGCAAGCTGGAAGAGGCGAGGGCGGCGATTGCCCGCGCCTACCAGGCCGACGCCATGTCGGTGCGCGCCGGCATCATCGAAGGTCGCCTTGAGACGGATGCGGGCAACGCTGAAGCCGCCGTGCGTGCATTCGAGCGTGCCGCGCGCAACGACCCGGAGTACCTGCCCGAGCTGCTGCCGGCGTTGATGGAAAACTACCGCAAGGTCGGCGACCTGGGTGGCGCACGTGCGTTCCTGTCGGAAATGACCGAGCACTACCGTGGCATCGCCCCGGTGCTGGCCCTGACCCGACTGATGGAAGAGCAGGAGGGCGTGGCTCCGGCCCGAGCCTACCTTGGCCGCCAGCTCAAGGATCGTCCGTCGGTGCGTGGCGAATCGGCGCTGATCGACCTGACCCTGGCCGAGGGCGCCGATTCCACGGCGACCCTGCATGACCTCAAGCACATCACCGACCAGCTGCTGGTGCGCAATCCCGCTTACCGCTGCACCCGTTGCGGGTTCGGTGCACGCACCCATCATTGGCAGTGCCCGAGCTGCAAGGAATGGGGCACGGTCAAGCCACTGCTGAACTACGCGGTGCTCTGATCCATGCCGTGGCTCGTGATGGGCGCGCTGCTGGGGCTGGCCCTGCTGAGTGCGGGGTTGACCTGGGCGGCACGGGGTTATGCCCTGCGCCAGCAACTGATGGACCAGCCCGGCGAGCGTCGCAGCCATAGCGTGGCAACGCCACGCGGTGGCGGTATCGCCATCGTCATCAGCCTGCTGGTCACCGCCGGTGCAGCGATGTGGGTCTGGCCCGAATCGACACCGAGCCTGCTGGTGGCCAGCCTGGGCCTGGTACTGGTGGCGGGCATCGGCTGGTGGGACGATCACCGGCCGTTGCCGGCCATGCGCCGCCTGCTGGTGCACTTCATTGCCGCCGCGCTGCTGGCCGCCCTGGTCAAGGTGCACGGTGGAAGCTGGTTGCTGGCCGGGCTGGTGCTGGTATTCACCGCCTCGTTGATCAACATCTGGAACTTCATGGATGGCATCAACGGTATTGCCGCCAGCCAGGCCATTGTCGTTGCACTGGGGCTGGCGCCGGTGCTGCCCTGGCCGTATTCGCTGGCGGCGGTGGCGCTGGGCCTGGCCTGCCTGGGTTTCCTGCCGTTCAATTTCCCGCGGGCCCGGATCTTCATGGGTGATGTCGGAAGTGGCGCGCTGGGCTATGCAGTCGCCGTCGTCCTGGCCATCGCCGCGGTGCGTACCGATATCAACTGGATCCTGCTGCTGGTGCCGGCTTCGGCGTTCCTCGTGGACGCGGGCTTCACACTGGCGGCGCGCATCATTTCCGGACAACGCTGGATGGAACCCCATACCCAGCACGTCTACCAGCGGGCGGTGCAGGCAGGAGCCAGCCACGCCCAGGTGACAGGGATGTACTTTGCTTTGGGCCTGTTCAGTATTACAGTGCTTAATGTCTGCTCCAATTTGCAGCCGAGGTGGGAGGCTGTCCTGGCGGTCGCGTGGTTTCTCGCGCTGAGCGTCCTCTGGCTCCTCCTGCGCAATGGATTGCGTCACCGACAAGGAAATACCTGACTTATGGCTTCACCCTGGCGGGACAGAATTCTCGGCCTGATGCCGCGTTCGGCCATCGTCTGCCACGACCTGTTCATGGTCTGGGCATGCTGGCAGCTGCTCCACGCCGGGCGGTACTCGATCCTCCCCAACGCGCCCGCGCTTCCGCTCTGGAATGTCGACACCACGCTGGTGCTGCTGCTGCAGGGCCTGGTGTTCTGGCGCGTAGGCCTGTACCGCGGGCTATGGCGTTTCGCCAGCGTCAGTGACCTGCTGAACATCTTCAAGGCCAGCTTCATCGGCCTGGTCGGCATCGTGCTGGTGCTGATGTGGAAGCGTTTCGACGGCGTGCCGATGTCGGTGCTGGTGATCTATCCGTTCGCGCTGTCGGCGCTGCTGGGCGCGCCGCGCCTGCTGTACCGGGCCTGGAAGGATTACCAGGCACTGCAGTCGGATTCGAGCGCGCGCCGCGTGCTGATCCTGGGGGCCGGGCAGGCTGCCGAGACGCTGGTTCGCGACCTGCGCCGCTCCGGCAACTTCGAGCCGGTCGGCCTGCTGGACGACGCACCGCACCTGCGCGGTGCCAAGCTGCAGGGCCTGCCGATCCTCGGCAGCCTGGATGACGCCCCTGCCGTGGTCCGCGAGACTGCGGCCAAGTTGCTGGTGATCGCCATGCCCTCGCTGGATGCCGCAGGCATGCAGCGGGTGGTCGCCATCTGCGAAAGCACTGGCGTGCCGTTCCGTACCGTGCCCAAGCTGAGCGACATCCTGCAGGGCCAGTCGCTGCCCGGCCAGCTGAAGGAAGTGGCGATCGAGGATCTGCTCGGCCGCAAACCGATCACCCCGGACTGGAACCTGATCCGCGGCTGGTTGGGCGGGCGCACCGTGATGGTTACCGGTGCCGGTGGCTCGATCGGCTCGGAGCTGTGCCGCCAGTGCGCGCGCCATGGTGCCGGCCGCATCATCCTGCTGGAGATCAGCGAGCTGCTGCTGCTGACCATTGAAGGTGAGCTGCGCCGCAGCTTCCCCGATATCGAGATCGAAGCGGTGCTGGGCGATTGTGGCGATCCTGCGGTGATCCGCCATGCGCTATCGCTGCATCCGGTCGACACCGCGTTCCATGCTGCCGCATACAAGCATGTACCGGTGCTGGAACGGCAGCTGCGCGAAGCCGTGCGCAACAACATCCTGGCGACCGAGAACGTGGCCCGTGCCTGCCTGGAAGCCCGCGTCGAGCATTTCGTGTTCATCTCCACCGACAAGGCGGTTGACCCGGTCAACGCGCTGGGTGCCAGCAAGCGCTATGCCGAGATGATCTGCCAGAGCCTGGACCAGAAGTCCACGCACACCCGTTTCGTTACCGTGCGCTTCGGCAACGTGCTGGCCTCGGCCGGCAGCGTGGTGCCGCTGTTCCGCGAGCAGATCCTGCGTGGTGGGCCGGTCACGGTCACCGATCCGGAAGTCAGCCGCTACTTCATGACCATCCCCGAGGCCTGCCAGTTGATCCTGCAGGCAGCGGCTTCGGCCTCGCACGGTGCGATCTACACGCTCGACATGGGCGAGCCGGTGCCGATCCGGCTGCTGGCCGAGCAGATGATCCGTCTGGCGGGCAAGCAGCCGTACAAGGACATCCCGATCATCTACACCGGCCTGCGTCCAGGCGAGAAGCTGCACGAGACGCTGTTCTATTCGGACGAGGACTATCGTTCCACCGCGCACCCGAAGATTCTCGAGGCCGGTGTGCGCATGTTCTCGCGCGATCTGGTGCTGGGTAACGTCCCGCGCCTGCGCGAGGCGGTGTGCAGCTATGACACCGACAGCATCAAGGAAGTCCTGTTCGCGACGATGCCGGAGTTCTCTCCAATCGAACAGGATGCTTACATTTCATCCGCTAAAGTCGTGCCCTTTCCGGCACGCGAGGCCAACAGGCACCAATGAGCAAGCGAATTCGCAAAGCGGTTTTCCCGGTAGCAGGTCTGGGGACGCGTTTTTTGCCAGCAACCAAGACCGTTCCGAAGGAGATGCTGCCGATCATTGATCGGCCGCTGATCCAGTACGCGGTGGATGAAGCAATCGAGGCGGGCTGTGACACGCTGGTGTTCATCACCAACCGTTACAAGCATGCAGTCGCCGACTATTTCGACAAGGCCTACGAGCTGGAGCAGAAGCTCGAGCGCGCTGGCAAGCAGGAGCAGCTGGAGCTGATCCGTCACGTACTGCCCAATGGCGTGCGCGCGATCTTCGTGACCCAGGCCGAGGCGCTGGGCCTGGGCCATGCGGTGTTGTGTGCCAAGGCCGTGATCGGTGACGAACCGTTCGCGGTTCTGCTGCCGGACGACCTGATCTGGAACCGCGGCGACGGCGCACTGAAGCAGATGGCCGACCTCAACGAAGCCAGTGGCGCCAGCGTCATTGCGGTTGAAGATGTGCCGCACGACAAGACTGCCAGCTACGGCATCGTGGCCACTGACACGTTCGACGGCCGCAAGGGTCGCATTTCGCAGATCGTGGAGAAGCCGAAGCCGGAGGACGCGCCGAGCGACCTGGCGGTGGTCGGCCGCTATGTGCTGAGCCCGAAGATCTTCGAGCTGCTGGAGCAGACCGGCAGCGGTGCCGGCGGCGAGATCCAGTTGACCGATGCGATCGCGCAGTTGCTGAAGACCGAAGAGGTCGATGCCTACCGATTCGAGGGCACTCGTTTCGACTGCGGTACACACCTGGGGCTGGTGGAGGCGACGATCCGCTTCGCGTTGGACAACCCGAAGCTGGCAGGGCCGGCGCGGGAGAAGCTGACGGCGATGTTGGCGGAATGAGGGTTTTATCAAGCGCTCCGTTCGCGGCGCCTTGACTGATACGTGGGGGAGGGGGCGGATGGCCCTCTCCAAAACACGCCAAAGCCCTTCCATGGTGCTCGATGGCGCCATCCATGGCGCCAACGGTTTTGGAGAGGGCCATCCGCCCCCTCTCGACAGTTTCCGTGCGACGCGGACGGGAAGGGCGGAATCAAGGGCAGGGGCAAAAGCAAAAAAGGCAGCCATTGGCTGCCTTTTTCGTTTCCGGAACATCCACGCATGGCGTGGATCTACCGCTCTTGCCTTTGCTCACCCCTTCGCCGCGCGGAATGATGGATGGCGACGGTGGGTGAGGCTGACCGGGACCGTTGGCGCCATGGATGGCGCCATCGAGCCCCCAAGGGTGAGGGCGCTTTGCTTGCGAAGCACTGCTTCGCAAGCGCCCGAACGCACAGCCGCCAGCGGCTGGGCCGGACCGCGGAGCGGGGTTCACGGCGTGTCCCGGGCAGCCCTGCCAACCCGGCCCACGCCATGAAGCCCAACGAGGCAACGCTTTGAAACTTACAGCGCCTCGAAAATACCCGCCGCACCCATGCCGGTGCCGATGCACATCGTCACCATGCCGTACTTCTGCTGGCGACGACGCAGGCCGTGCAGCAGGGTGGCGGTACGGATCGCGCCGGTCGCGCCCAGCGGGTGGCCCAGGGCAATCGCGCCGCCCAGTGGGTTGACCTTGCTCGGGTCCAGGCCGCAATCGCGGATCACCGCCAGCGACTGCGCGGCGAAGGCTTCGTTCAATTCGATCCAGTCCAGCTGGTCCTGGGTCAGGCCGGCCTGCTTCAGTGCCTTCGGAATCGCGGCGATCGGGCCAATGCCCATCACTTCCGGACGCACGCCGGCCACCGAGAAGCTGACGAAGCGGGCCAGCGGGGTCAGGCCGTAGTCCTTGATCGCCTGTTCCGAGGCCAGCAGCACGGCGCCGGCGCCGTCGCTCATCTGCGACGAGTTACCGGCGGTGACGGTGCCGCCGAACTGGCCGTTGCGGAACACCGGGCGCAGCTTGGCCAGGCCTTCAGCCGAAGAATCCGGGCGCGGGCCCTCGTCGGTGTCGGCGATCTTGTTGCGGGTGATGATGCGCTGGCCATCGGCCAGGTCCGGCAGGTGCGAGACGATCTCGTACGGGCTGATCTCGTCCTTGAACTCGCCGTTCTGGATCGCGGCCATGGCCTTCTGGTGCGAGGCGAGGGCGAAGGCGTCCTGGTCTTCGCGGGAGACCTTCCACTCTTCGGCCACCTTCTCGGCGGTGATGCCCATGCCGTAGGCGATGGCCACGTGGTCGTTGTCGAACACACTCGGCGCCATCGCGATCTTGTTGCCCATCATCGGCACCATCGACATCGACTCGGTACCACCGGCCAGCATCAGGTCGGCGTTGCCCAGGCGGATCGCGTCGGCGGCCTGCGCCACGGCCTGCAGGCCGGAGGAGCAGAAGCGGTTCACGGTCTGTGCGGCGATGGTATTCGGCAGGCCGGCCAGCAGCACGCCGATGCGCGCCACGTTCATGCCCTGCTCGGCTTCCGGCATGGCGCAGCCGATGATCGCGTCATCGATGCGGTTGACGTCCACGCCCGGAGCCTGGGCCACGACGCTGCGCAGTACGTGCGCAAGCATGTCATCGGGGCGGGTGTTGCGGAACATGCCCTTGGGCGCCTTGCCGACCGGGGTGCGGGTGGCGGCGACGATGTAGGCGTCCTGGATTTGCTTGGTCATTGCAGTGATCTCTTGAATAGGGGTTGGAAGAGGTTGCCGGCCAGCGGCCGGCACTACCGATGTCTTCCGTCAGTTCCGCAGCGGCTTGCCGGTCTTCAGCATGTGCGCGATGCGGGCCTGGGTCTTTTCCTGCTGGGCCAGTTCGACGAAGTGCTTGCGCTCCAGAGTCAGCAGCCACTCTTCGTCCACCAGGGTGCCGCGGTCGACCTTGCCGCCGCACAGCACGGTGGCGATGCGCTCGGCGATCTCGTAGTCGTACGGGCTGATGAAGCGGCCTTCCAGCATGTTGACCAGCATCATCTTGAAGGTGGCGATACCCACGTCACCGGCGACCTGGATGCGGCGTGCCGGCAGCGGCGGACGGTAGCCCGCTTCGGCCAGGGCGCGAGCTTCGGCCTTGGCGATGTGCAGCGCTTCGTAGCTGTTGAACACCACCTTGTCGGTGCTGCGCAGCAGGCCCAGTTCCTTGGCATTGACCGCCGAGTTGGACACCTTGGCCATCGCCACGGTCTCGAAGGTCTTCTTCAGTTCGGCGAACACGTCACCGCCCGGGCCCGCGGCCTGCGAGGCACGCACGGCCAGTTCCTTCAGGCCACCACCGGCCGGCAGCAGGCCGACGCCGGCCTCGACCAGGCCGATGTAGCTTTCCAGGAAGGCCACGGTCTTGGCGCTGTGCATCTGGAACTCGCAGCCGCCGCCCAGGGCCAGGCCGCGAACCGCTGCCACCACCGGCACCAGCGAGTACTTGATGCGCTGGCTGGTGCGCTGGAAGTTGGCGACCATTTCTTCGAACTGGTCGACCTTGCCGGCCTGCAGCAGGCCCAGCGCGCCGGCCAGGTCGGCACCGGCGGAGAAGGGCTCCTTCTGCTGCCAGATCACCAGGCCCTGGAAGTCCTTCTCGGCTCGGCTCACGCATTCCTGCAGGCCATCCAGCACCTGGTCGGACACAGTGTTCATCTTGGTCTTGAAGCTGACCACGGCGATGCCATCACCGTCATGCCACATGCGCAGGCCGTCGTTCTCGAACACGGTCTCGCCCGGCGCGAACTTCTCGCCCAGCAGCGGATCCGGGAAACGCTGGCGCTGGTACACCGGCAGCGACGAACGCGGCAGCTTGGCGTTGCGCGACGGGCTGTAGCTGCCTTCGGCGGCGTGCACGCCGTCGCGGCCATCGAACACCCAGTCCGGCAGCGGGGCGTTGCTCATGCTCTTGCCGGCGACGATGTCATCGGCGATCCACTGTGCCACCTGCTTCCAGCCCGCGGCCTGCCAGGTTTCGAACGGGCCCAGCGACCAGCCGTAGCCCCAGCGGATGGCCAGGTCGACGTCACGCGCGGTCTCGGCGATATCGGCCAGGTGGTAGGCGCTGTAGTGGAACAGGTCACGGAAGGTCGCCCACAGGAACTGCGCCTGCGGGTGCTGGCTCTCGCGCAGCTTGGCGAACTTCTCGGCCGGGTTCCTGATCTTCAGGATCTCGACCACTTCCGGTGCGGCGGTGCGGTCGGCCGGACGGTAGTCCTGCTTCTCCAGGTCCAGCACCACGATGTCCTTGCCGACCTTGCGGAAGATGCCGGCGCCGGTCTTCTGGCCCAGCGCGCCCTTGGAAATCAGCGCGTCCAGCCACTTCGGCGACTTGAAGAATTCATGCCACGGGTCGTTGGGCAGGGTGTCGCCCATGGTCTTGATGACGTGGGCCATGGTGTCCAGGCCGACCACGTCGGAGGTGCGGTAGGTCGCCGACTTCGGGCGGCCGACCAGCGGGCCGGTCAGTCCGTCCACTTCATCGAAGCCCAGGCCGAACTGCTGGGTGTGGTGGATGGTGGACAGGATCGAGAACACGCCGATGCGGTTGCCGATGAAGTTCGGGGTGTCCTTGGCGTACACCACGCCCTTGCCCAGGGTGGTGACCAGGAACTCTTCCAGGCCTTCCAGCACGGCGGCATCGGTGGTGGTGGCCGGGATCAGCTCGGCCAGGTGCATGTAGCGCGGCGGATTGAAGAAGTGCACGCCGCAGAAGCGGTGGCGCAGCTGCTCGGGCAGCACGTCGGCCAGCTTGTTGATGCCCAGGCCCGAGGTGTTGGACGCCAGCACCGCGTGGTCGGCCACGAACGGGGCGATCTTCTTGTACAGGTCCTGCTTCCAGTCCATGCGCTCGGCGATGGCCTCGATGATCAGGTCGCAGTCCTTCAGCTGCTCCAGCCCGGATTCGTAGTTGGCCGGGGTGATGGCTTCGGCCAGCGACTTGCTGGCCAGCGGCGCCGGGCTCAGCTTGCCCAGGTTGGCGATCGCCTTCAGCACGATGCCGTCGGCCGGACCTTCCTTGGCGGGCAGGTCGAACAGCACGGTGTCGACGCCAGCGTTGGTGAGGTGGGCGGCAATCTGGGCACCCATGACGCCGGCACCCAGCACGGCGGCGCGGCGGACTAGCAGGGAATTGGACATGGTGTAGGGCCTTTGTTGGTCAGCAGTTACTGGGTGGAATCAAGGGGAAGCGGGCAGGGCGCTGGCGCGTGCGGCGGCGCGGAACCCGGCTTCGGCGAAATGGATCAGTTCGTGGGCGGCATGGGCACGATGCGCCGCTTCGGTGACACCGGCGGGACGCTTGATCAGCCCGAAGTCGGCCATCGCATAGGTCAGCGAGCCGGCCAGGAAGTCGAGGCGCCAGTACAGCTCCTCCTTGCTCAGGTCCGGCACGCATTCGCCGATGGCCTTGCCGAACGCACGCAGCACGTGGCCGTAGTGGTCGGACAGGAACTTGCGCAGGTTGTCGTTCTTCTCGGCGTAGGCGCGGGCGATCACGCGCACGAAGGCGCCGCCGTTCTGGCGGTCCTGGGCCAGCGCCAGTGCCGGCTCGACGAAGGCGGCCAGCACCGGGCGCAGCTGGCCGGGGTGCTCCGCGCGGGCACGTTCCAGCTGCGACAGGCGGGCGCCGGTCATCTCGTCCATGCGGCGGCGGAACACCTCGTTGACCAGGTTTTCCTTGGAGCCGAAGTGGTAGTTGACCGCGGCAATGTTGACGTCGGCCTGGCTGGTGACCTGGCGCAGCGAGGTGCCGGCGAAGCCGTGCTGGGCGAACAGCTCCTCGGCGGCACCGAGGATCCGGTCCTTGGTCGAGAAGTGGGCGGGCTTGGCCATCGGTGGGCGGACCTTAATCAAACGATTGTTTGATACTAGAACCAGACGGTACCGTATGGCATTTTGCAGTGCAGCAAAAATACCCGGGGCGGTCAGAATCCGCTCAGGTGGATGAATGGGGTGGGGCGGGGTGGCCTGGAAGGGTGTGCGGCTTCTGTAGAGCCGAGCCCATGCTCGGCTGCCTTTCTGGCCAAAAGCAGCCGAGCATGGGCTCGGCTCTACAGGGGGCGCTGGCCGCCCTCTACCACGGCAGCGCTTTATCTTTTACAATTCGCCTACGTTTATCAGGCTAAGCCCGCGTCCCGACGCGGGTTTTTTTCATGTTACCCTTCGGGCCATCAGCGGCCCGATTCCATTGGAGACATCCCATGGCGCTGGAGCGCACCCTTTCGATCATCAAGCCGGACGCCGTTGCCAAGAACGTCATCGGCGAAATCTACGCCCGCTTCGAGAAGGCCGGCCTGAAGGTCGTGGCCGCCAAGTACAAGCAGCTGTCGCGCCGTGAAGCCGAAGGCTTCTACGCCGTGCACCGCGAGCGTCCGTTCTTCAACGCACTGGTCGAGTTCATGATCTCCGGCCCGGTGATGATCCAGGCCCTGGAAGGCGAGAACGCCGTCCTGGCCCACCGCGACCTGCTGGGCGCCACCAACCCGAAGGAAGCCGCGCCGGGCACCATCCGCGCCGACTTCGCCGAATCCATCGATGCCAACGCCGCCCACGGCTCGGACTCGGTCGAGAATGCCGCGATTGAAATCGCCTACTTCTTCGCCGCCACCGAAGTCGTTTCGCGCTGAGAGTAATGCCGTGAACGAGGTCGTACAGTCCCCCGCCATCCAGCCGCTGCCGAAGTCGGCACCCACGGCTGGCAAGCAGAACCTGCTCGACCTCGATCGCGCGGGCCTGGAGAAGTTCTTCGTCGAGGTTCTTGGCGAAAAGAAGTTCCGTGCCCACCAGGTGATGAAGTGGATCCACCATCGCTACGTCACCGATTTCGATGAAATGACCGACCTCGGCAAGGTCCTGCGCGCCAAGCTGCAGGCCCATGCCGAGGTACTGGTTCCGAACATCGTGTTCGACAAGCCCTCCGCCGACGGCACCCACAAGTGGCTGCTGGCGATGGGCGTGGATGGCAAGAACGCCATCGAGACCGTGTACATCCCGGACAAGACCCGCGGCACGCTGTGCGTGTCCTCGCAGGTCGGTTGCGGCCTGAACTGCACGTTCTGCTCCACCGCCACCCAGGGCTTCAACCGCAACCTGACCACCGCCGAGATCATCGGCCAGGTGTGGGTTGCCGCACGCCACCTGGGCAACGTGCCGCACCAGATGCGCCGCCTCACCAACGTGGTGATGATGGGCATGGGCGAGCCGCTGATGAATTTCGACAACGTCGTGCGCGCCATGAGCGTGATGCGCGACGATCTGGGCTACGGCCTGGCCAACAAGCGCGTGACCCTGTCGACCTCCGGCCTGGTGCCGCAGATCGACCGCCTGTCTGCCGAAAGCGACGTATCGCTGGCGGTGTCGCTGCATGCGCCGAACGACGCGCTGCGCGAGACGCTGGTGCCGCTCAACAAGAAGTACCCGATCGCCGAGCTGATGGCCTCGTGCGCACGCTACCTGCGCGCCAACAAGCGCCGCGAATCGGTCACCTTCGAATACACCCTGATGAAGGGCATCAACGACAAGCCCGAGCATGCCCGCGAACTGGCCCGCCTGATGCGCCAGTTCGACAACGCGGTGCAGGCCAAGGATTCGGGCAAGGTCAACCTGATCCCGTTCAACCCGTTCCCGGGCACCCGCTACGAGCGTTCGGAAGAGGCGCACATCCGCGCCTTCCAGAAGATCCTGCTCGACAGCAACGTGCTGACCATGGTCCGCCGCACCCGTGGCGACGACATCGATGCGGCATGTGGCCAGCTCAAGGGCCAGGTGATGGACCGCACCCGCCGCCAGGCGGAGTTCAACAAGACGCTGCAGGCGGGGAAGGGGAGCGATGCCGCGGCCTGACCGCCTCTGGCTGGTTCTGCTCGCAGGCACGCTGGCCCTCGCGGTCGGCGGCTGCAAATCCCATCCCAAGGCCAAGCTCGGCCCGAGCGAGGCGCCGGTCTACTCCGTCCGTGATCCGGAAGGGGTGCGGCAGCAGGTGCGCTGGCAGGAGTTGCTGACCCTGGCCGGCCGCGACATCCAGGGCGGTAATCTCGATGCTGCCGAGCGCAAGGCGCGCGTAGCCCAGAAGCTGGTGCCCACGGCCCCCGATGGCCTGGTCCTGCTTGCGGGCATCGACGAGCGTCGCGGTCGCAGCCAGCAGGCCGGCGAGAACTTCCGCAAGGCCGCCGAGCTGGCGCCGCAACGCGGCGACGTGCTCAACAACTATGGTGCGTGGCTCTGCCAGCAGGGTCAGACGGCCGAATCGCTGATCTGGTTCGATCGTGCCCAGCGGGCGCCGGGCAACCCCGCCGTAGCCGAAGCACAGGCCAATGCCGGCAGCTGTGCGCTGGATGCAGGCCAGTTCGAGCGTGCCGAGCGCGACCTGCGCGCGGCGCTGGCGACGCTGCCCGGCAACCCGGTCGCATTGGAGGCCATGGCCCAGCTCAGCTTCCGCCAGGGCCGCTACATGGAGGCCAGGGCCTTCGCCGAACGTAGGATTGCGGCTGCACCCGCAACGCGTTCCGTGTTACAACTTGCGTCTCAAATCGAAGCGCGGCTGGGGGATAGGGCGGCATCTGACCGCTATCTCCAGCGGATTCGACAGGAATTTCCGCAGGAAGCGGGCTCCTAACTCCAGGGTTGATGCATTGTGATTGATGACCAGACTGTGAGCGCTCTCGAGACTGCGGCCGGCTGCGGCACCCGCCTGCGCCAGGCCCGTGAAGCGGCCGGACTGACCCTTGAGGATGTCGGCTCGCGCCTGCGCATGCCGGTCCAGGTGGTCAAGTCGCTGGAAGAAGAGCAGTGGCAGAAGCTGGGCGCGCCCGTATTCGTGCGCGGCCAGCTGCGCAGTTACGCGCGCCTGCTTGATGTCGATGTGGGCCAGCTGCTCGAGCAGGCCCAGGTGGGGCCGGTGGTGCCGCCCACCCTGGTCAGCCATACCCATACCCCGCGTGCGCGCCGCATCGCCGAGAACCTCGGCCGGCGCGTGCTGTATGTCGGTATCACCGCCGTGCTGGCCGTGCCGGTGTGGTTCGCCACCCGCGGCCATTTCGATGGCAGCGCCACGCCGTCGCCGAACACCGCCTCGCTGGACGCGATCCCGGCCGCTGTGCCGGTGGCCCCGTCCGCTGCGGGGGTCGAACCGGCAACCCCGGTTGAAGTCGCGAGTGCCCCGGCCAGCAAGCCGGCCGCAACCCCGTACGTCGCTTCGCTGTCCCCGGTGCCGCGTTCGGCACCCGCTGCGCTCGCGGCCGCCAATACGCTGGAGATGCAGTTCAGCGGCGACAGCTGGGTCGATATCGGTGGTCCGGACGGCGCCACCGTCGAGAAGGCGCTGATCAAGTCCGGCGAGAGCCGCAGCTTCACGCCGGGCCAGGTGACCCGGGTGACTCTGGGGAACGCTTCGGCGGTCCAGGTTCAGCAGAACGGCGCTATCGTCGATCTGACCCCGTACCAGCGAGCCAACGTGGCACGCTTTCAGGTATCCTCTGAAGGCTCCGTAGTCCCGGTTTCGCACTGAGGCGCGGTTTCACCACCTTCGATTAATTCCAATGGTCCCTCCCGATGGGCGGGGCGAGAGTACGCATGGCGATCGACGATCTGCTCGACGAGCACGAACAAAGTGAACGCGTCCGCAGCTGGCTGCGGAAGAATGGCGCCAGCATCCTCGGTGGCGTAGCCATCGCGATCGGTGCCATTGCCGGCTGGCAGTGGTACCAGAAGGATCAGGGCGGCAAGCTGGCCTCGGCCAACGTGGAGTACCAGAAGGCGCTGGTCGGCCTTCAACAGAACAAGCTCGACGACGCTGCCAAGGCAGTGAAGGCGCTCGAAGCCGGCCCGTCCAGCATCTACGGCGACCTCGCGGCGCTGCAGCTGGCCAAGGCCCAGGTCGACGCCGGCAAGAACGAAGAAGCGCTGGCCACCCTGCGCGCCGTGAAGGTCGAAAGCGACCTGCAGCGCGTGGTCGACCAGCGTGTGGCCCGCCTGCTGGTGGCCACCGGCAAGAGCGACGAGGCAATCAAGCTGCTGGGCAGCGCCACCGACAGCAGCAGCCTGGAAATCCATGGCGATGCGCTGATGGCGCAGGGCAAGCGCGATGACGCCCGTGCACAGTACGAGAAGGCGCTGAAGTCGCTGGACGTGGCAGCGCCGCAGCGGCGCCTGCTGGAAACCAAGGTTATGGATGCCGGCGGCACGGTCGCCGCCCCTGCGGAGTCGGTTTGATGAGTCAGAAGGTCATGATCACCCGCGTCGCCACCGTGCTCCTGATGGGCATGGCCCTGACCGGCTGCAGCACCATGAAGGGCTGGTTCGCCGGCAAGGACGCGGCAGCGAAGAAGGCCCAGGAGCCGGCTGAGCTGGTCAAGTTCGAGCCGAGCGTGAAGGTCAACAAGGCCTGGTCGGTCAACCTCGGCAAGGGCGAGCGCCGCATCGGCGTGCGCCAGGGCCCGGCCGTGGCCAATGGCCATGTGTTCGCCGCGGCGATCACCGGTGGCGTGCACGCCATCGACCTGCAGACCGGCAAGAAGGTCTGGACCTGGGAGCCGCAGAAGGAAAAGAAGAAGCCGAAGCTGCGCCTGTCCGGCGGTCCGGGTGTTGGTGAGAACCTGGTCGTGATCGGCACGCTCGATGGCCAGGTCATCGCGCTGGACATCAATGACGGCAGCGAGAAGTGGCGCGCCCGTGTCCCGGGTGAAGTCATTGCCGCGCCGGCCGTGGCCCAGGGTCTGGTGTTCGTGCGCAGCAATGATGGCCGCGTCACGGCCTTCGATGCCGGCAACGGCACCCAGAAGTGGTTCAACCCGAGCGAACTGCCGGCGCTGACCGTGCGCGGCAACGCCCCGGTGGTCACCGGCCCGGGCGTGCTGTTCATCGGCAAGGACGAAGGCGCGGTTGCCGCGCTCGCCATGCAGGATGGGCGTACCCTGTGGGAGCAGAACCTCGGCAACGGCGAAGGCCGTACCGAGCTGGAGCGCATGGCCGACGTCGATGGCGCCCCGGTGCTGGAGGGCAACACCCTCTTCGTGAGCAGCTTCAAGAACCAGACCATGGCCATCGAAGGCCCGACCGGTCGCCCGCTGTGGGCGCGTGACCATGGCGGTGCAGGTGGTGTGGCGGTGTCGTCGGGCAATGTGTTCGTTACCGACAACAAGGGTGGCGTGTTCGGCCTGGACAAGGCGACCGGCGCTGCCATGTGGTCGCAGACCGAGCTGGCGCGTCGTTCGCTGACCGGCCCGGCGCTGCAGGGTGATTACGTGGTCGTCGGCGACTACAAGGGATACGTGCACTGGTTGAAGACCTCCGATGGTGCGATGGCGGCACGGGCGAAGAGCGGCGGTGACGCCCTGCTGGCCCAGCCGGTCGTCGTCGACGGGGTGCTGCTGGTGCAGAACGTGGATGGCAAGCTGACCGCCTTCCGGTTGGCAAATTAAAAATTGGAGTAATCGCGATGCTGCCTTTGGTCGCCCTGGTTGGACGGCCGAATGTCGGCAAGTCGACTATTTTCAATGCGCTTACGCGCACCCGCGACGCGCTGGTCCATGACCAGCCCGGCGTTACCCGTGACCGCAACTACGGCGTCTGCCGCCTCGACGAGGACAACCATTTCCTCGTCGTGGATACCGGTGGTATCGCCGGGGAAGACGAAGGCCTGGCGGGCGCCACCACGCGTCAGGCCCGGGCTGCCGCGGCCGAAGCCGATCTGATCCTGTTCGTCGTGGATGCCCGCGAGGGCACCTCGGCGCTGGACGACGAGATCCTGGCCTGGCTGCGCAAGCTGTCGCGTCCGACGCTGCTGCTGATCAACAAGATCGACGGCACCGACGAGGACAGCGTGCGTTCGGAGTTCGCCCGCTACGGTTTCGGCGAGATGCTGACCGTTTCGGCCGCGCATCGCCAGGGCCTGGACGATCTGCTGGATGAAGTGATCCAGCGCCTGCCGGAAGAGGGCAGCGGCGAAGAGCTGGACAACGATCCGAACCGCATCCGCATCGCCTTCGTCGGCCGCCCGAACGTGGGCAAGTCGACCCTGGTCAACCGCATCCTCGGCGAGGAGCGCATGATCGCCTCCGACGTGCCGGGCACCACCCGCGACTCGATCGCAGTGGACCTGGAGCGCGACGGCCGCGAGTACCGCCTGATCGACACCGCCGGCCTGCGCCGCCGTTCGCGCGTGGACGAGGTCGTCGAGAAGTTCTCGGTGGTCAAGACCATGCAGTCGATCGAGCAGTGCCAGGTGGCCGTGCTGATGCTCGACGCCACCGAAGGTGTGACCGACCAGGACGCCACCGTGCTCGGTGCCGTGCTCGACGCCGGCCGTGCACTGGTGATCGCCATCAACAAGTGGGATGGCCTGACCGAGTACCAGCGCGAGCAGGCCGAGACCATGCTGTCGCTGAAGCTGGGCTTCGTGCCGTGGGCCGAGTCGGTGCGCATCTCGGCCAAGCATGGCTCGGGCCTGCGTGAGCTGTTCCGTGCGGTGCACCGCGCGCACGAATCGGCGAACAAGACCTTCACCACCAGTGAAGTGAACAAGGCGCTGGAAGTGGCCTACGAGACCAACCCGCCGCCGACCATCCGCGGCCACGTCTCCAAGCTGCGCTACGTGCACCCGGCCGGCGCCAACCCGCCGACCTTCATCGTGCACGGCACGCGCCTGAAGGAGCTGCAGGAGTCGTACAAGCGCTACCTGGAGAACTTCTTCCGCAAGCGCTTCAAGCTGATCGGTACGCCGGTGAGCTTCATCTTCCGCGAGGGCACCAACCCGTACGAGGGCAAGAAGAACGTCCTCACCGAGCGGCAGGTCAAGGCCAAGCGGCGCTTGATGAAGCACGTCAAGGGCAAATGATTCACGGGAAGGCGGCCGCAGGGCCGCCTTTTTCGTTTGAACGCCGCGACGGGGTAACGGCGATGGCGTGACATTGATGGGGCAATGGCGGCGGGCTAACCGCGGCGGGGTGACCGCGACTGGGTAACGGCGACTGGGTAACGGCGGTGGGATAACCGCGACTGGGTAGAGTCGACTGTTAGTCGACTACCGCGCGAAGCGCGGGGTTTCGGCATTCCACGACACCCCCGACGGCCGCTCTACAATGGGTGCATGAGCATTCCCCAGCTTTCCCCGCAGCAGGCCCATGAACGCCTGGCCCACGGCGCGGTGCTGATCGATGTGCGTGAGGCGCACGAACGGGCCGGCGGGATGGCCGAGGGCGCGCGCGGCGTGGCCAAGCGCGAACTGCATGCCGACCCGGCCGCGCATCTGCCGCGGCACGACCAGGAGATCCTGCTGATCTGCCAGAGCGGCAAGCGCTCGGCCGATGCCGCGCAGTTCCTGCTGGAGGCCGGCTACACAAACGTCGCTTCCGTGACGGGCGGCACCGTGGCCTGGCGCGAGCAGTCGCTGCCGCTGGTGCAGCCGCTGGCCAGTGCTGCCGACCGCGACTTCTACGATCGCTATTCGCGCCACCTGCTGCTGCCGCAGGTGGGCGAGGCAGGGCAACGGCGGCTGCAGCAATCGCGCGTGCTGCTGCTGGGCGCGGGTGGGTTGGGCGCACCGGCCGGCTTCTATCTGGCCGCGGCCGGGGTGGGGCACCTGCGCTTTGCCGACCACGACCGCGTCGAGCGGAGCAACCTGCACCGGCAGATCGTGCATACCGAGGCCAGCGTCGGCCAGCTCAAGGTCGATTCCGCGCGTGAGCGGTTGCTGGCGCTGAACCCGTCGATCGAGGTCGAGGCCGTGCCTGAGCGGGTCACATCCGAGAACGTGGATGTGCTGCTGGACGGCGTGGACGTGGTGCTGGACGGCTCGGACAACTTCCCGCTGCGCTACCTGCTCAACGATGCCTGCATCAAGCACGCCACGCCGCTGGTGTATGCCGCCATCGAGCGCTTCGACGGCCAGGTAAGCGTGTTTGACGCCGGCCGCCAGCGTGGCGTGGCGCCGTGCTACCGCTGCCTGTTCCCCGAGCCGCCGCCGCCGGAGTTCGCGCCGAACTGTTCGGAGGCAGGGGTGCTGGGCGTGCTGCCTGGCCTGGCCGGCGTGCTGCAGGCCACCGAGGTGCTGAAGCTGCTGCTGGGCATCGGCGAGCCGCTGGTGGGGCGGCTGCTGCGCTTCGATGCGCTGGGCATGCGCTTCCGCGAGACCGGCATCCGGCCCGACCCGCAGTGCCCGGTGTGCGCGCCGGGCGTGCCGTTCCCGGGGTACATCGATTACGCCGCGTTCTGCCGGGGTGGGTGAGGCTGGGCGGGGATTCATCCACGCATGGCGTGGATCTACCGGGGCGCGGCGGCTGTGCGTCATCCACGCATGGCGTGGATCTACTGGGGCATGACGGCTGTGCGTCATCCACGCATGGCGTGGATCTACTGTAGAGCCGAGCCCATGCTCGGCTGCTTCTGGCCTCGGCACGAAGAGCAGCCGAGCGTGGGCTCGGCTCTACAGGTCATGGCGCCCACCGAAGCATGTGCAGGGTTTCAGGATGATGTCGGGGGTCACTCCCATCATCGTTCCACCTCCAAGACAATCCGGCGCAACATGCGTGCTATTGCCGTCATCGGCATTGCTCTATTGTTGAACCCGATTCTGGATCTTGGGGAAAACACCGCATGGCGGTAGAAGCAGCGACCAGCGAGCTGGTCAAGGTCGTCGCCCTGCTGGGCGCGGCGGTGGTGATGGTGCCTTTGTTCCGCCGGGCCGGCCTGGGCTCGGTGCTGGGCTACTTCGCCGCTGGCCTGGCGATCGGACCGTTCGGGCTGGGCTGGTTCTCCGACCCGCAGGCGATCCTGCATACCGCCGAACTCGGCGTGGTGATGTTCCTGTTCGTGATCGGCCTGGAAATGCGGCCGTCGCACCTGTGGAGCCTGCGCAAGGAAATCTTCGGGCTGGGCACGCTGCAGATCGTCACCTGTGCGCTGGTGCTGACCAGCATCGCCAAGCTGTTCGGCCTGCCGTGGCAGGTGGCCTTCATCGGCGCCACCGGCTTCGTGCTCACCTCCACCGCGGTGGTGATGCAGCTGCTGGCAGAGCGCGGTGACATCGCGCTGCCGTCGGGGCAGAAGATCGTTTCGATCCTGCTGTTCGAAGACCTGCTGATCGTGCCGTTGCTGGCGCTGGTGGCGTGGATGGGCCCGAGCGCGGGCAGCGCCGATGGCGAAGGCTCGCGCTGGCTGTCGGTGGCGATCGGCGTGGGTGCCATCATCGGCCTGGTGCTGGTCGGCCGCTTCCTGCTCAACCCGTTGTTCCGCGTGCTGGCCGAATCGAAGGCGCGCGAGGTAATGACCGCCGCCGCGCTGCTGGTGGTGCTGGGTGCGGCGCTGCTGATGCAGCTGTCCGGCCTGTCGATGGCGATGGGCGCGTTCCTGGCCGGTGTGCTGCTGAGCGAATCCACCTTCCGCCACCAGATCGAAGCGGACATCGAACCGTTCCGCGGCATCCTGCTCGGCCTGTTCTTCCTCAGCGTGGGCATGGCGCTGGACCTGGGCGTGGTGGCCGGCAACTGGCAGCTGATCCTGGGCCTGGTGCTGGCGCTGATGGCGGCCAAGGCGCTGTGCATCTACGTGGTCGCGCGCATCATGGGCAGTGATCACGCACAGGCGCTGGATCGCGGTGTGCTGATGGCGCAGGGCGGCGAGTTCGCCTTCGTACTGTTCTCCGCCGCGGCATCGGCCGGCGTGATCAACCTGGAGATCAATGCCAACTTCACCGCGGTGGTGGTGCTGTCGATGGCACTGACCCCGCTGGTGGTGCTGCTCTACAAGCGCGTGGCACCTAAGCCGACGGTGAACATGGACGGCGTGGACGAGGCCGAGGGCCTGTCCGGCAGCGTGCTGCTGATCGGCTTCGGCCGCTTCGGCCAGGTCGCCAGCCAGTCGCTGCTGGCGCGCGACGTGGACGTGACCATCATCGACAACGATGTGGAGATGATCCAGAGCGCGGCACGCTTCGGTTTCAAGATCTATTACGGCGATGGCACGCGACTGGATGTGCTGCATGCTTCCGGCGCGGCCACCGCACGTGCGATTGCCGTGTGCGTGGACAAGGCCGAGGCGGCTGATCGCATTGTTGAGCTGGTGGCGCACGAGTTCCCGCAGGCCAAACTGATGGTGCGCTCGTTCGACCGCGAGCATTCGCTGCGGCTGATCCATGCCGGTGTCGATTTCCAGATCCGCGAGACGTTCGAGTCGGCGGTGCTGTTCGGCCAGGCCGCGCTGGTGGAGCTGGGTGCGGACGAAGACGATGCGGTGGAGATTGCCGAGCAGATCCGTCGCCGCGATGCCGAGCGTTTCGAGCTGGAGATTGCCGGTGGTGGTCTGAATGCCGGCGCGCGGATGATCTACGGCAACAGCCCGCAGGGCGTACCGACGCCGACGCCGTTCACCGCGCCGAAGCGCGAGAGCAAGACGCTGAACCCGCAGGATGTGCCGGAAGAGGAATGACCTGTGTTGCCCGACGGGCAACCGGGCCGGGCTAATTCAGCGGGCGGGCACAATCGGGGGGATGGGTGAACGGAACCGGGCGGGTAAAGGGAACCGGGTAGAGTCGACTGTTAGTCGACTATCGCGCGCAGCGCGGGGATTTTGATCATCTGAACGAAGAGCAGTCGACTAACAGTCGACTCTACCGACAGCGGTTCCCAACGCCAGCAGTTCCCGATCGGTGGCGCGGCGGTGGGCGAGGGGGCCTGAATCGGGGACAATAGCGTCCCCGCCGCCCCACGCCTGCCCCCGATGACCGATTCCGCCCCCCAGCATCCTGCCCGCATCCTTGATGGCCGCCGCATCGCCGAGGACCTGCTCGACAGCCTGAAGGTGCGCGTCGACGCCCGCGTGGCCGCCGGTGGCAGCCGTCCGGGCCTGGCCGTGGTGCTCGTCGGTGGCGACCCGGCCTCGACCGTGTATGTGCGCAACAAGCGCCGTGCCGCCGAGAAGGTCGGCATCGAGGCGCATGACTACGACCTGCCGGCCGGCACCACCGAAGCCGAGCTGCTCGACCTGATCGACCAGCTCAACGCCGATCCGAAGATCAACGGCATCCTGATCCAGCTGCCGTTGCCGGGCATCCCCGACGCGCGCCGGCTGATCCAGCGCATTGACCCGCGCAAGGACGTGGACGGCTTCCACCCGGAAAACGTCGGCCACCTGGCCCTGCGCGAGTTCGGCCTGCGCCCGTGCACCCCGCGCGGCATCACCACGCTGCTGGGCCACACCGACCAGCCGGTGCGTGGCCGCAACGCCACCATCGTGGGCGTCAGCAACCACGTCGGCCGCCCGATGGGCCTGGAGCTGCTGATTGCCGGCTGCACCGTCACCAGCTGCCACAAGTTCACCCCCAAGGACGTGCTGGAACAGGCCGTGCGCAACGCCGACATCCTGGTGGTGGCGGTGGGCCGCCCGGGCATCGTGCCGGGCGAGTGGGTGAAGCCGGGCGCGGTGGTGATCGACGTGGGCATCAACCGCTTGGATGACGGTCGCCTGGTGGGCGATGTCGGGTTTGAGGCCGCTGCCCAGCGGGCGAGCTGGATTACCCCGGTACCGGGTGGCGTGGGCCCGATGACCGTGGCCACGTTGATGCAGAACACCCTGGAAGCGGCGGAAGCGCTGAGCTGACCTGCCGTTGGTGGGTGCCAACCAAGGTTGGCACCTAGCAGGGACGGGTCAGCTCCCCCTGAATGAATCACCGCCCCGCGCGACGCTGCGGCACCGCTTGGTGGTACCGGGCCTCGGGCCCCCTGTAGAGCCGAGCCTATGCTCGGCTCATCGCGGTCTGGCGGGAAGCGCAGCCGAGCATGGGCTCGGCTCTACAGGTGAGCGGGTGCGACACTGTGTCGCGCGAAGTTCCAATTCTGGCTACCAAAAATGCTGTTCTTGGCTCCTGAAAAGGGGTAAAATGTCGCGCTTCCCCACATCTCGGGTATGCCGATGCTGCGCATCCAGGCTGAAGCACTCACTTACGACGACGTCTCGCTCGTCCCCGCCCACTCGACCATCCTGCCCAAGGACGTCAACCTCGAAACGCGGTTGACCCGAGACCTGAAGCTCAAGCTTCCGATCCTGTCCGCCGCCATGGATACCGTCACCGAAGCCCGCCTGGCCATCGCCATGGCCCAGCTCGGCGGCATGGGCATCATCCACAAGAATCTCAGCCTGGAACAGCAGGCCGCGGAAGTGGCCAAGGTCAAGAAGTTCGAGGCCGGTGTCATCCGCGACCCGATCACCGTCGGCCCGGAAACCACCATCCGCGACGTGCTGGCCCTGACCCAGGCGCACAACATCTCCGGCGTGCCGGTGGTGGGCAGCGACGGCCAGCTGGCCGGCATCGTGACCCACCGCGACATGCGCTTCGAGACCGAGCTGGACGATCCGGTCCGCCACATCATGACCAAGAAGGATCGCCTGATCACGGTCAAGGAAGGCGCCGCCTCCGACGAAGTGCTGCAGCTGCTGCACCGCAACCGCATCGAGAAGGTGCTGGTGGTCAACGACTCGTTCGAACTGCGTGGCCTGATCACCGTCAAGGACATCCAGAAGAACACCGACTTCCCGAATGCTGCCAAGGATCTGTCGACCCGCCTGCTGGTCGGCGCTGCCGTCGGCGTGGGTGGCGATACCGATCGCCGCGTGGAAGCGCTGGTCGCCGCCGGCGTGGACGTGATCGTGGTCGATACCGCGCACGGCCACTCGCAGGGCGTGCTGGACCGCGTCAGCTGGGTCAAGAAGAACTTCCCGAACGTGCAGGTCATCGGTGGCAACATCTGCACCGGCGAAGCTGCGCTGGCGCTGCTGGACAGCGGCGCGGACGCAGTGAAGGTCGGCATCGGCCCGGGCTCGATCTGCACCACCCGCGTTGTTGCCGGCGTCGGCGTGCCGCAGGTCACCGCCATTGACCTGGTGGCCGAAGCCTTGCAGGACCGCATCCCGCTGATCGCCGACGGTGGCATCCGCTACTCGGGCGACATCGGCAAGGCGCTGGCCGCCGGTGCCTCGACCATCATGGTCGGCGGCCTGCTGGCCGGTACCGAGGAATCACCCGGCGAGACCGAGCTGTACCAGGGCCGTTCGTACAAGAGCTACCGCGGCATGGGTTCGCTGGCTGCCATGGAAAAGGGGTCGAAGGACCGCTACTTCCAGGACGCCGCCACCGCCGACAAGTTGGTGCCGGAAGGCATCGAAGGCCGCGTGCCGTACCGCGGCCCGGTGGGCGGCATCATCCACCAGCTGATGGGCGGCCTGCGCGCCACCATGGGCTACGTGGGCTGCGCCACCATCGAAGACATGCGCAGCAAGCCCAAGTTCGTGAAGATCAGCGGCGCCGGCCAGCGTGAGAGCCACGTCCACGACGTGACCATCACCAAAGAGCCGCCGAACTACCGCGCCTGATGCGCTTGCGAACTGCTCTTGCGATTACGGGCAGCCTGCTGATGGCAGGCTGTTCGTTGTCCGAACCGCCGCCGCGCTCCGGGTCTCCGGGCGCGGCGGTTTCGCAAGTGAAGGACGTACAGGCGTGCCAGAACGCGTTCTCGCTGCCGAAGGGCTGGCAGGTGCAGGCCGCTGGCGCGCAGCGCTGGCTGCTGAAAGGCACCGGCGAGCGCCCGCTGCAGGTCACGCTGCGGTGCGTTACCGATCTGGGTGACAGGCTTGAAGATCCTGTGGTCACCGCCGAGCTGGGGCCACTGGAGCCGAAGCGGATGAGCGTGCAGTCCGCGTTCTGGGGCAACGCCGTGGATTCCGGTTACCCGATGCACACGCTGCAACGGCGCATCGTGCCTGGCACCGAAGTGCAGGAAATCGCCGAGCTGCCGCGCGCCGACCGCGCCAACCCCAACGCACCGCATGGCCTGCTGATGCTGCGCTGGGACGAGGAAGACCCCTCACATATTCAACAACGCGAGGCATTCATCGCCACGCTGACGCAGAGCCTTGAAGCGCCGGGCGCTGCGAAAAACACCACTGGAACGGCACCATGACCAATATCCATAACGACAAGATCCTCATCCTCGATTTCGGCGCGCAGTACACGCAGCTGATCGCCCGCCGCATCCGCGAGCTGGGCGTCTACTGCGAAATCTGGGCGTGGGACCACAACCCGGCCGAGATCGCCGGCTTTGGCGCCAAGGGCATCATCCTGTCCGGTGGCCCGGAATCGACCACGCTGCCGGGCGCTCCGGCCGCGCCGCAGGAAGTGTTCGACAGCGGCCTGCCGATCTTCGGCATCTGCTACGGCATGCAGACCCTGGCCGCGCAGCTGGGCGGTGCCACCGAAGCGGCGGATCAGCGCGAGTTCGGCCACGCCGAAGTGAACGTGGTCAACCCGAATGCGCTGTTCAAGGGCCTGAGCGACCACGGCGGCGAGCCGAAGCTGAATGTCTGGATGAGCCACGGCGACCACGTCTCCGTTGCGCCGCCGGGCTTCACCATCACCGCCACCACCGACCGCATTCCGGTGGCCGCCATGGCCAACGAAGAAAAGCGCTGGTACGGCGTGCAGTTCCACCCGGAAGTGACCCACACCCTGCAGGGCCAGGCGCTGCTGCGCCGCTTCGTGGTGGACGTGTGCGGCTGCCAGACCCTGTGGACCGCCGCCAACATCATCGACGACCAGATCGCCCGCGTGCGCGAACAGGTGGGCGATGACGAAGTGATCCTGGGCCTGTCCGGCGGCGTTGATTCGTCCGTGGTGGCGGCGCTGCTGCACAAGGCCATCGGCGAAAAGCTGACCTGCGTGTTCGTGGATACCGGCCTGCTGCGCTGGCAGGAAGGCGACCAGGTGATGGCGATGTTCGCCGAGCACATGGGCGTGAAGGTGGTGCGCGTGAATGCCGCCGACCGTTACTTCGCCGCGCTGGAAGGCGTGAGCGACCCGGAAGCCAAGCGCAAGATCATCGGCAACCTGTTCGTTGAGATCTTCGACGAAGAGTCGAACAAGCTGAGCAACGCCAAGTGGCTGGCGCAGGGCACCATCTACCCGGACGTGATCGAGTCGGCCGGCAGCAAGACCGGCAAGGCGCATGTGATCAAGAGCCACCACAACGTGGGCGGCCTGCCGGAGCACATGAAGCTGGGCCTGGTGGAGCCGCTGCGCGAACTGTTCAAGGACGAAGTGCGCCGCCTGGGTGTTGAGCTGGGCCTGCCGCGCACCATGGTCTACCGCCACCCGTTCCCGGGCCCGGGCCTGGGCGTGCGTATCCTGGGCGAAGTGAAGCGTGAGTACGCCGAGCTGCTGGCCAAGGCCGATGCCATCTTCATTGATGAGCTGCGCAAGGCCGACCTGTACGACAAGACCAGCCAGGCCTTTGCCGTGTTCCTGCCGGTGAAGTCGGTGGGCGTGGTGGGCGATGCGCGGGCTTATGAGTGGGTGATTGCGCTGAGGGCGGTTGAGACGATCGACTTCATGACCGCGCATTGGGCGCATCTGCCGTATGAGTTCCTGGGTACGGTTAGCAGCCGGATCATCAATGAGTTGCGGGGGGTGTCGCGGGTTGTCTATGACATCTCGGGGAAGCCGCCGGCTACTATTGAGTGGGAGTGAATTTAGGTCTTTCGAGGACTATCGCCAGCTATCGAAAAACTGCCGTAACGCGTTGAAACTGAAGTAAATTCGTTGCGGCACTTATTGGTGACTATCGCTGAGCAGCAGAAAAGATTGGCGGTAGAGCTGACGGTAAAAATCGCGGCCAGATTAAGACACTCTCATTCACTACTCAGACTTTTACCGTCTTTGACGGTAAAAGTCTTCTCGGGAATGCTTGTTTTATGGGGCTTTCCGGGCATCAACAGGTCTCCTGACCCCTGACGGTAAAAGCCGTCACCAACAGGAGGAAAACCTCGATGCTTACCGACATCGCGCTGCGTAATTTGAAGCCTAACTCATTGACTTATAAGGCTTCTGGTCGGGGCGGGATGTACGTGACGGTATCGCCCACCGGTACCGTCACCTTCCGCTACGACTACCGTCTCAACGGCCGCCGCGAGACCCTGACCATTGGCCGCTACGGGCCGGCGGGCATTTCGCTGGCGATGGCCCGCGAAAAGCTGATCGACGCCAAAAAGGCCGTCGATCAGGGCAAGTCCGCCGCGCTGGAGAAGCAGCGCGAAAAGCGCCGCCTGACCGCCGCCAAGACCTTTGGCGACGTGACCGAGAAGTGGTTGGCTGGCGCTCGGATGGCCGACAGCACCAAGGCGATGCGTAAGAGCATCGTCGATCGGGACGTCCTGCCGGCCTTCCAGAACCGGCAGCTCAACGAAATTACCGCCGATGACCTGCGCGCCCTCTGCAACAAGGTGAAGGCGCGCGGTGCGCCCGCCACGGCGGTGCACGTCCGCGACATCGTGAAGCAGGTCTATGCCTTCGCCATCCTGCACGGTGAGAAGGTGGACAACCCGGCTTAGGGTGTCAGTGCCGCGTCGATTGCGACCTTCGTGCCGAAGGATCGCGCCTTGTCGCCTCTGGAGATCCGGCTGATGGCGCGGCAGATGGAATCGGCATGGGTTCGAACGGGCACATTGATCCGAGTCGCGGATCCTTCCGCCGTGAATGCATGGATCTATGCCAACGTCGGCAATGGAGACTCCTTGTCGTACGATCTGGCTCCATTCCATTCGGCGTATGGAAACGGACTTCAGGTAATAGCCGGTCAAGCCAAGCAGGAGGGCGTGACCAAAGCGAGTTACTATCTTGAATTTGAAGGGCGCGACTGTGTCAAACATCCGTCGCCGCACTTGTGCATGGAAATGTAGTACCTGTTAAGTTGTTGGAGCGGGGGCATCAGCCCCCGCTTTCATGCGGGGATAGGATGCATAGAATCGCACTCTTCTTAGTCGGGGTTGGCGCCATGGGCCTTTCAGGCTGCGCGACCACTGTACTCCCGAAAGGGCTTGCCTCCGCCGGATACACTGAAGTGGTTTCCGTCCCCCTAGGCCCTTTCCGCTACTTCCATACGGCGTCCATGCTTCCTGGGAAAAACGCCGTAGGCACCACCTACTTCGTCCGCTGCGCGAACACGGAGCGGGCCATCAACCTACAGATCGCGGATGGGCTTGCAATTGACGCCGAAGAGGCCTGCACGCGTGTCGATGCGGCGGCTGCCTTGTCCGAATCATGGATACCGGCAGCATCAAACCGCTATCGGATCCTCCTTGCACAAGAAGGCACGGCAGCAGGCGTGCGGACAAGATCGCTCGGTCGCTTTGCCACGGGAAGGACGCTTGCACTCGCGTCAGCCGTCTACGGCGATCCGCATCAGACCTTCGCGAATCTGGTTGACCTGGTGGCGCACGAGGGCCTTCATGCATTGGGCCACGCTACAAGGCATCCTCGAGCGCTCGACGAAAGAAGCGCTTACTACGCGGGTCTATGCGCGCAGCTTCAGATCAACGGCCTCATCACCGAGGAGGGCTTGCCGGGTGTCCCTCTCGCGTCCGGTGACCGGGCGGTACGCTACTCCTCGCAGGCGGCCTATCGCGTGCGACTGGAAACCTACCCGTTGCTGGCGGGCGAAGGCATTCGGCTCGGGGCTCCATCCGGAGAGTCGATGCTGCAACGGTGCCAGGAGGTCAGACGCGAGATGCATCGGCTTCAGTAAGGGCGCGTCGATCGACACGCCGACAGCAAACGGACGCCGTCCGTTGCACAGAACTCTGTGAGAAGGCGAACGCAGAGCATGACAGCTGACAAGGATTTCACTCCCTACATCGACCGGTGGGCGCTGCTGCCCAACGGTGATCCGATCATCACGCGTTCAAGTCGACTTCTCCCGGTTCTTCACGATCGCAAGCCGGCCATGTTGAAGATCGCGATCGAGCGAGAGGAAAAATGGGGCGCTGGCCTTATGATCTGGTGGGCCGGGATCGGTGCTGCTCGCGTTCTTAAGCGCGAGGGCGATGCAATCCTTCTTGAACGGGCGACAGGCGCTCGCTCACTGGGTGAGATGGCGAAACACGGGAAGGACGACGAAGCGAGCCGCATCCTCTGCGAAACCGTGGCAACACTTCACGCACCACGCGAGGCAGCGCCTCCGACCCTTATCCCGCTGTCTGACTGGTTTTCAGGCGCTGATCGCCGGACGCGAAGGCGAAATACTCGCCCGTTGTGCCGACACCGCGCGGAGGCTTCTTGCCGATCCGGGCGACGTGGTCCCGCTGCACGGTGACATACACCACGGGAACATTCTCGATTTCGGAGACAGAGGTTGGCTCGCCATCGATCCGAAACGGTTGAAGGGCGAACGGGGATTCGATTACGCCAACCTCTTCTGCAATCCGGATCATCCGATCTTGGGGGAGCACCGCATGGCGCTGTGCGCTTCGCCGGCGTTCCTGGCGCAGCAAGCCCTGCCGGAGAGCCTCGAGGCGCTACAGGCGTTGGACGCCGTGGCGTACAGCCGGCATGGGCGAGGAGCGGAGTGGAAGGTGGTGGTCGACGGCCGGACGCATGCGCTCCGGCCGAAGGCGCGGATGCTGCTGGACGACATGCAGGGGGTGCTGGTTGCGGCCGTCGCAGGGCTAGGTGTGGCGTGGTTGCCGTACTGGCTGGTGCGCGATGCGCTGATGGATGGGCAGTTGCAGGAGGTGTTTCCGGCGGCGTCCAGTCCGGTCTATCCGATCCACGCGGTCTGGCAGCGCATGCCGCACCTGCCGTTGAAGACGCGCGTCACCGTGGACGCGCTGCTGCAACAGCTGCCCGGGCGTTTGCAGGACGTGGAGGGGCCGCGGGCCTGAGTCTTCCTCTTCCCATGCGGGCTGTGTCTCCGCCAGGATTGCCGGACCGCTCGCGTCGACGAGGCTGGGCGTGGCACGGTCGTGGCGATGCGCGTCCCGGCCCGATCGACGAGTCCGCCGCGCACTGGCGCGCTCGCGACGCGGCGTCCGAATGGCGTGCTCCCTGGAGCGTCTTGCGGACCGGCGCCGTGGGCGGCGGGATGCTCAGCTGAACAGCTCCGCCAGCCAGGCGCCTATCGGCAGGCGCGATGCGCCGAAGACGCCGGATAGGGCAAGGACGAGCGTGGTCAGGACGATGCGAATGTCACGCGAGATCAGGGCGTGCAGGCGTGCCCGGTCATCCTTGAAGGCACAGTAGGGCGCCTCCCCGGATCGCGGGACTCGCGCCTGGCTCCTGCGCGGCGTCGGCGGTTCATGGGTGTTGGCCATGATCCGTCTCCGCCACTTGGCTCTTGGCCGGGTTCTTGCCCTTGGCGCGCTTTGGCTTCTTGCCTGGGGTGACCGGCGTGTCTGGCGATTCGTCGGCCTGCTCGGCGGCGTCCAGTTCCGCCATGCGCTGCTGGTATTCGTGAATGTCGCGCTTGGCGCCAATCTCGGTCAGCCGGTCCTCGAAGCGGTCCGCCAGGCCGGCCTGCAGGGCGTTCTTCTCATCCAGCTGCGCAAGGACCACATTGGGATTGAGCAGCAGCACATAGTGGAACTCGCCGCTGGTGCCCTTCTTGGTCCGAATGAAGCCCAACTCGCGCAGACGCTTCATGCGCCGGCGCCACGTGTCGGTGGCGCGCTCGCCGGTGTAGCCCGCTTCTGCCGCGAACATGGCCGGCGACTCGATGACGATGAGCGGATGGTCGGGTGCGCGCGCCCAGAGGCAGAACAGGGTATGCCCGGCCGCGTTGCCCTTCGATTGCATGTCGATCGCCTGCATGGCGATGGGAAGCGTGCGGGGAATGGTGGAGTAGCCGTCGTTGGTCTTTCGGTTCCACAGCGGTTCGCGGATGTAATCCGGGAAATGCTTCGCCATTTGCTCCGCCGCGCGTTCGGCCATCTTGGGGCGCGGGAGCCGGATTTTGGTCTTCGTCGTCATCGCTGTGTACGGGTAGGGGCCTGGGAACTATTACAGGCCACCGATGCCCGGATTGCCAGCCGTGAGTAGACGCAAGTCAGACTGTACTGGGGCAATGATCTCTCCCCATAACAAGCATTAGGCCGCGAGATGTGCTGCGTCGAAACCCGGTCCAGTTCGCACTATTCCGCAGGCTTGATGGCGCAAACACCTTTCTTTTCAATTGGTTGGGGCAGTTTGGTGGTGCTCGCGGTACTCCAGTGCTCGAGGTGCTCGGCGTGCTCCCGGCTCCCGTGCCGGGGAGGATTGGCAGGGAGGGGGGGTGAGCGGGCGGCCTCCGGGGAGGAAAAAGGGCCTCCGGAATGCCTTTGCGGGCGCCGATCCAGGACCACCCGTGCGCTTGGTCGGTGGCGGGCTGCGCTCCAACAGGTGCCCTCGCTCGCGGGTGGAATGCGAGCGGCTGGGTTGTGGCCGCGGTCCCGCCCAAGGCGCACGACCGGTCGACGTGGCTGCGGTCGAGCCGCCCCAACGATCAGAAGGCCGGTGGCTCTTTCGGTGGTGTGTAGGGCACCTTGCCGTCGCCGAGGAAGATCTTGGTGTTGGCAGCCCCGACTCGATTGCAGAGAACGTCGCCCACGTGGGGACGATCCGTCCTGCACTTGTCGCGCAGATGCCTCAATCGGACACCGGCATGGACAGCGGACCCGCATCGTCGCTCGGCGGGGCGTGATTCTGGCTGCAGGCGGGTTCGACCACAACATGCGGATGCGAGCGGACTACCAGTCGCCCTCGCTGAACCGACGGCACGCGAGGGAAGGGGCCATGAGCCTGTCGGACAAGGTCAGCGCCGAGACCTTGGCGCTGCGGGCGAAGCCACGTACCGTTACGCGCCTGAACCGCCGAACGCTGGTCTTCCTCGTGGGCGGCCTGTCGGCCGCAGTCCTGGCAGCGACGTTGTGGGCTTTGCAGCCCCATCGGCGCATCGTCGAACATCTGACCGAGCTGTACAACGTCGAGCGAGTGTCCAAATCCGAAGGACTCGACACCCTGCCTTCGGACTATTCGAAGCTGCCGACGAAAGTGCCGGAGCTGGGTCCGCCGCTGCCCGGTGACTTGGGGTCCGCCATCGTAGCTTCGCAGCAGCCGGTAGTGCCCACCTATGCGCCGCCAGGTCAGGATCCGGAAGACACCTTGCGCAGAGAATCCGAGGCCGCGGCCGCCTCGTCGGTGTTCTTTCATGCCGGCAAGCAGGGCCAGACTGCAGCAGCGGCGTCCGGGGAGGGCGCGGCGATCCCGTCCTTGTCGACCTCCGTCTTCGACCCGATGGCGGCCGGCCCGCTGTCGACCTCCGCACAACCGGTCGATCCGAGCGTTGTGCAGAACCAGCACGACCAGGAAGCGGCCTTCCTGAAGTCCGGGTCTACGGAAACTCGCAACAGCGGTGACCTGCGCATGCCTGTCTCACCGTACCAGGTGATGGCCGGCACGGCGATCTCCGCAGCGCTGATAACGGGCATCCAGTCCGATCTGCCGGGCGATGTGATCGGAACGATGACCGAGCCGGTCTACGACACCGCCACTGGCAAATTCCTGCTGATCCCGCAGGGATCACGTCTCCTTGGCCGCTATAACAGCCAGGTCAGCTACGGACAAAGCCGCGTACAGGTGGTCTGGAATCGGGTCATCCTTCCCGACACCTCCTCGCTCGCCCTGGACGGACTCGTGGGAACCGGCCCTGCGGGCTACGCCGGGCTCGAAGACGGCGTTGACCGCCATTGGGGACGCATTCTGTCGACCGCGGCGCTGACGACCGTCCTCGGCGTCGGCGCCGAGCTGGCAGCTCCCGAGAACCGCCAGGACGGCAATCGGGTCGTGCTCGCCGGCAGGAACAGCGCACAGGACAGCATCAACCAGCTCGGGCAGGAGATGACCCGGCGCAACATGAACGTGCAGCCAACCCTGACCGCGCGGCCAGGCTTGCCGGTGCGCATCATCGTTGCCCGCGATCTGGTGTTGCGTCCTTATCAGCCGCTATTTCTCAATCGGGGAGCGATGCGATGAGCGCCACCAAGAAGTTGCGCCTTGGGCCGTTGCCCAAGCTCGAATCCACGCGGGTGACCTTTGTCTGCCCCGGTGGCCTGAGGGCGGATATTGATCGGTATGCCGCGCTCCACGCGCAGACCTATGGAGAGCCGGTGGACGCTGTGGTCCTGATTCCGCTGATGCTCGAGGCGTTCATGGCGAGGGACCGGGGATTTAGGCGCCGGAATCTGTAGACGTCCCTTCAGCGGTCAGGATCGTTGCGGCCGTTTCTGAGAATCTCCAGCGCTGCCTGAAGGTGTCGCTCTTCTGGCCCCAAAGCGGAGAGCGACGAGAACACCGCCTTTGTTTGGTGCCAATAGATGGCGTGACTGATTGCGGGGCGCAGCGCGTCGAGTTCTTGGCTCGTCAGAGATGCAGCAAACGCGCGAAGCCGAATCTCCGCTTTCTCTCGCCGTATGTGACACTCGCGACACAAGGCGCGCAAGGCACTAAGTGGATATTCCCAAGGCTCAAAGCCTTCTCGCATAGTCGCGTAGTAGCAGTGGTGGGCATCCAAGGGCTTCGTGGCTCCGCAATCCTGACATTGATGTCCTGCGCGAGCTTTTACAGCCGCTGCCTTCTTGCGCCATCTTTCATCTTGCAGCTTGGACGAATAGCTGCCTGAGAGGCGAGAGTAGTCATACCCTTCGATAGGGTAGAAGCCCATGCTCCAAGAATGCCCAAGCTCATACCCGAAGCCGAACGAATCAATCAGGTCGTCGAATTCTTCGGTGTCCCCCCCGGAGTTCAACATGGTATGAAGTGTGCTGCCATCGAAAGCCAAGACTAGGAGTGAGTCGTCACCATAGGACTCGCCTCGCGATCGCCAGGTTTCGATGTCGACGAAGAACGCGTCTCCTAGTATTTCCTCTTTAATCATCCATTCGGTGAGAGCGGCGCGCATGCGCTCCAGGTTTCTGCCCATTGAGGTGAAATGCATCTTCTGCTCCAAAGGGAAGGGGCGGAGTTGGGTAGCGGCTGAGCATCTCATTGCGTCGGAGCAGGACATCCCGAGATTGTCGGCCGTCTGAGGATCTATATTGCCAACACCTGCCTTTTCCGGGGGGTGACATGTAGATTCGAGTTGCGTGAGGATAGGTAGGGTGGCTGGGAGACCCGATCGACATGGCCGACCAACGGGGGGCTGGCAAGACCAGGGGGGAGATCGCAGCGTGGGGCAACAAACGTCCCCACGGCACCCCTACGGTCCCTCGTAGTAAGGGATCAGACTCGGAGCACCCTCAACTCCGGCCATCCCCCTTTGCAGAAAGTTTGGAAGATATTCCTCAGGCTCCACTACGTCGGAGTCGATGAGCAGGAACTGGATAGCCTTGTCGCCGGCGCCAGACGCAAGACGATAGATTTCTCGATACAGCGATTTGACCAAGTCGGGATTCATGTCTTCGCTGATGTTCTTGGTAGGGCTGTCGATGATCAAGACATTCGGCACAGGCAAATTGCGGTCCCTAGCTGTTTCGTGGACAGCCAATGCGTAGCAAACATTGAAGAGCGTCTTCTTGCCACCACTCCCTGCTTCCCAGAAAGTCCATTCCTGATCATCGTGCAGGATAACGGGGCGCCATGAGCGCGGATCGACAATGACTTCATCTTCTTCGGAAACCCCTGGAAAGCCGACGGACAACATGACTGCCTTGAAATTAATGGCAATGGCGGCTGCATTCTCATCGGCATTCTGCAAGTGCTTACCCTCCAGTTCGATGGCCGCCCTCAGACGGTCGATCTTACCCTGAAGTTGGGCCGCCTGATCTTCTAGCTCGCTGATTGATTCCGGCATCTTTCTGAGCTTCTCGAGTGAACGGATGCGCTCAGTCAACGTCGCATTCTCACGGTCCAGAGAGCGAACGCTCTCGATGAAGGCGGAGTCGTAGTGGGAGAGCTCTTGCTGCAAAACGCGGTCAAGGTCGATCTTCTCGGCTCTGAGTATATTGAAATTTCGAATTGATTGCGCCAGTGCTCGCTCTCGTCGTTGAATGGAGTCGTTGAGCTGATCGATGCGATCATTCAACTCGCGGCGAGCAGCTTCAAGTTCCAAGCTATCCATAGGGCCGTTAAGCTCTGTCTCCGAGCAGCACAGCCTGCATTTGCCCGTTTCGACCTGCCGCAGAGAGATATCGGTTGAGCAATCGGGACAGCGCATGTAGCTGACGCCGTCAAGGAGCTTGCCTGCTTGCTCCGTACGGTCGGCCTTTACTTTGGCTGTGATCAGCTCGGCCCGTAACGCGCGCTGCTCAGAAATGGCAATTTCGGTTTCCTTGATCGCTGCGCCAAGATCAGAAAGCTCCTCGCTCATTTCCCGCAACTTCGTGCGCTTGGGATCTGTCGGATGGATAATTTCTAGACGCTCGCGCTCCAGCTTGCTCCTGCGGCTCTCGCTCTCGGAAAGCTCCCGTCTGGCATTCTCGATGCGGCTTTCGACGTCGAGCTCGGAGCCCAACTCGAACCGATCCATGAACTCACGGATCTGATGTGCGGCCTCGCGCTTTCCCTTCTGCTGGTCGATCGCGCGGTACAGCTCCGTTTCTAGTTCGCTAAGTCGTTCGGAATGAAGCCCCGTAAAGAAACGCATGGCATCCTGGCTCTTGCGACTTCGGAACGGATCCTCCATTCTGAAGAATGACGAGTCCAAATGGGTCTGATCAAGGTAGCAGTACCACCAAATGTCGCGGAAGCTGAGCCGGATCATCGGAGAGTCCGGGTCTCGCATTCGCTTACGCACCTTAATGGGAGTTACGCCGCACAGATGGAATAGCAAGTCGCTAAGATTGTACACGCTGTCCCCAAGGATGGGCGTGGCGGCATCGGCCTCGAGCGGGGCATTTATCGACTCGATCTCATTGTCGCCAACTGACCAGGAGACACGTACGTACTGAGTGTCTGTTGCTGACCGCTCAAACGTGCATGTGTGGACATCAAAATCCGCGAACAATTGTGCTGAGACAAATTCCTTCTGGACGGCTGGTGTGCGCTCCAGCTCCCCGCCGAGGCAGTAGTCGATGAGACGTGCAACGGTTGATTTCCCAGTTCCCACCGGGCCATACAAGAACGTTACGGATGGCGAGAACATCACAACTTCCGTTGTGTGGCGAGTTGTCACGATCAGTCTTTTAAGTCGAATCTTCACGTGGGGATGGCCTTGTTTGAACGAAGCGAAACGATTTCTGGGAAAGTCTGATAGATGAAGCGCATCAGGTTAGTGCCTGTCAAATCGAAGTTTCGCTTCAGTAGTGCTGACCTTCGCGCGTAGGGCTCGAACAAGGGGTCCTCCGCAAGCTGGCGTGCGATCTCCCGACCGTTCTTGGTCAGTAGTATCACTACCTTTCTGCCTTCGATAGACACCGCAACAAGATTTTTGGCTATCAGAATGTTCAGGAATTCGCGGTAACGATGGTCCCAAGGCCCAAATCGGTATCGAACCATCTCGGATTCCACGCTCTGCCGCTCGTGATCTTCCAACTGAACCTCTCTCGTGCTCTTCCCCTTTGCCTGAAGTGCCCTGTCGAGCATCACCGGGTAGCGCAGGAGAAAGTCCAGCTTGGCGAGCTTCGTCAGTCCCTCTATCGAACCTTCATCATCTTCTTTAGAAAAGGCATTTAACAATAAGAGGATTCTTGCTAAATGCAATCCCGGGGCAGCGTCAAGGGCGGCGACTGCTTTAACGATGTCCATCAATCATCTTCCCAAGGCCTGTCAATGCTCCACTGCACCTTGCACTGAGAGGTGAGTGAATAGGTGAATCCCTCAAGGTGCTCAATGCTGCAATCGAACAGTTGTTCGCCTTGCGCTTTACGCTTCTGGAAGCGCTCTAGCAGATCTTTCTGCATGGTGGGTCCAAATGGATCACCATGGCTCTTGGTATTTTCGAAGGCCCGTGCAGCGTCGGTAAGAGCGATTGATCGGATATGGTCGTATCGCTCAAGTCCTTTGTCGCGACCTAGCTTCTTCGTCCACGTAATTCCGAGGTAATCGGCTTTATCCCGTAAGTTCTCCGCCGAACTCCGGGAGACAGCCGAGAATCCGCCCGCATCAAGCTTCTTGAACATCAAGTCGGTGCTGCCCTGTCCAGGCTCGATCCACTTTGAGGGCTCGCCAGACAATGGGGCAGGGGCGTTTATTCCATCGTCGAGAATAGCCAATAGGCGATCAACGGTAATGCGCTTGCCATTGATGCGTGATAGGACTTTGACTTCTTGTGCTTCATTTGAAATTATATAAGCGGGAAGCAGTTGCTCATGATCAAGGGATGATGCTCTCGCGCACTCATCGATTAAGGAATGAGCGGCACGTGAGACAGATGTGTGTACACAATCAGAAGCTGTCGGCCAACACTCAACCAAGGTTTGGATAAGGCGCATGTGTGAGTCCGTCAGCTTGGGTAGCTTATCTGTCGCCGAGCACTTCTTTAGCGCTTGAAATGCCACGGATTCCGTAACTTTTGCGTCGCGCGCGATGCGCTTGAGCCATGTGCTTGCGTTGGATGGGAGATCCGAAAGCGCTTGCGCTTTGGCAATCGTCGCGATGATGTATCCGAGTGACTGGGCGTTCTTCGCCACGTAGAGGGGATGGTTGGTGAGGAATCGGTAGGCACAAAAATGATCGGGGTATTGATCTTCCATTTGGGCAAAGCGCGCAAATGCGCCCATTACTTGCGGGTCGCTCGCTTTCCAGATGGGCTGATTCGATTCTCGAGTCTTTACCTGCTCGCCGGTGAAGGTGTTATTGCGATGCTTGATTAAGATATCTTCATGATGCTCGCAGAAAACCTCAACGACATCTTGTGTTTCATCCAAGAGCATGCAGCAGTCTATTGCTGCCCAAGTGTACTGAAACCTGTATCGCCGCGCCGTTTCATCGCCCGGATCATGAGATGCAAGAACTTGATCCGGCGCGGGATTTGCAGAATCCTTTGTCGACATGTTTCCCCCTATTTGTCGTTACAGGGCCATTGCTTCCAAGCATGCATGCGTGCGAAGTGAGTGCCCCCTGCCTGCCGGCGGGGGCTTTCACATCCCCAATGGCACTCATTTCATCGTTAAATTGCCAAATTGGCAAGTTGCTGATGGATTCGCATAAGCGCTCTGAGTAGCCGCACTGTGAGCGCTGGTTGTCGGGGCACTCTGCAGGCAGTTTCGTCTGACGCTCGAAGACCTCGGGCCATGACTTTGGCGAAGACTTCGGGCGCGACCGTCAGGAGCAGTCGGAAAGTATTGGGATGTGTCTTTCGATATAGAGGTAGTCGCAGTAGCGGTCCGTCCTCCAGGCGGGCCGTCCAGACCATTAGCCACCGGTCGGCAGCGTGTGGTTGGACTGTAGGGTGGCGACGTCAAGCAAGTTGGTTTCGCTCGCTAGGTTAGGAAAAGATGTACAGTCTTAACGTTCTTTCGAAATGGCAGCAGGCGCACCAGTAGTTCCTTGGCGAATCAAGCAGTTGACGTGTCTATTCTGGGCTCTTGGGGGGGGGGGGGGGGGGGGCTACTTCGTAGAGCAGTTCAAGAACGGTTCGCTATGGCAGCCGAAACGCAAATGGTGGAGATCGAAAGCATCAATCGGCTGGTGATGAACCGCGTGGCCTATGAGTTCCATCATGGACCGGCAATCGCCTAGTCTCGATTGGAGAGTAAAGGGCGCGATTACCTATTGGGCCTTCGAGCAAGTTGGCCGGGCACTTGGAGACCAATGACGTGAGACGATTTGACCAGAAGGAATTTCGTGCCATCGCCTGGGCGGCCGAGCCGGACAAAGCCGCCTGGTTGCTGGATGCCGAGGGCGCCATTGAGTTCCTGAAGAGTAACGCGACTTGCGAGGAGCTGGTGATCTACGCCAGCGCGGGCGCGGTGCTGATCCATGGGGTCCTGGCCCCGACGGCGCAGGTTACTCCGGCAGATCAGACCGACCTGCTCGGTGCGCACGTGATGTCAGACGACAGTTGGTGCATCCAGAAGTCATGGGGTGGAGGGCAGGGGCACAGGATCTATCTCGAACCGCCACTGACGCATCCGGGATGCAAGTCGCTGGTCGGAGGCGAGAAGCTGATCTTCCGCCGCTCGTTCACAGGTGTGGATACCGGCCCAGCACCTATCGAACTGAGCCAGAAGCTGGTGCACAGCCTAGAACTATACTGGGTGCCCGAGCGTAGCGCTTACTCGCGCCTCGATAGTAAGGGAGATATTGAAGACGTAATCAGGGTGATCTGGCTCAAAGCCCCGGAATCGGAAACCGGCGCGGTTGTTGTGACGATGCTGATCAAGGAACTGGCGACCTACATGGCGTTGTCGGACCTGTCGCTGGTCATCAAGTTCGATTTCACTCGATTCGATCCCGATAACTTCTCTGGATGGGCGCAGGATCGCCAATCGAGCCGCAAGCTGGGCCCCGATCTGTTTTACAGCGCCGGCCGCTCGACAAATGCGAGCTATGCCAACGGTTGCATGATCCTGAGAGCGGCCGTCACTGTGGATGAATTGATTCAGCAGTGGAAAGAGGAAGAGGACCCGACAACGAAGCAGTATGCGACGTTCAAGATCCAGGACTGGAAGAATCAGCGCAGTGTCGAGACCTCCTGCGCGCCAGAGTTCTTGTCCAACTACTTCACTCAGTCCGATAAGCCCTATGAAATCTCGCCCGTCTTCTTCCGACCCGATGTACTGGCTCGTTTCAAGAACGATCCGGAGAAGTACGACTTGACCGACCGCACCATCAGCTGTCGCAACGCCTGGTACCTCAAAACGTACGACATCAACGAAGCAGGCCAAGTGCACACCTATATCGGCTATCTGGCTGACTTGCCTTACGAAGAGCAGTTGTACTGGCGGTCCTTCAACGAGTGGCCCAAGGCGCCAATTTCGAAGCGGGCGTTGGAGAACGATTTCCAAGGCCAGTTCAGTAGTGAATACGACCCGCTGCAGATGCTCAAGTACAAGATCCGGCAACTCGACGAGGCGCCGCCGCCGTGGTGGAAGCCACGCGGAAGCGAGCTTTCGGATGCGGCTCGGTATCCCGCGACCGACTCGGTATCGGAGTGGGGCGATGAGATCCTCGCGCTAGACCAGCTTCTGGTGGAGGGCTTCCTGCAAAGGCCGCTGCAGAAGCTTGCTGCCGAAGCTGGACGCATGATCGACAAACAGTGGCAATCCCTGCGGCTGTTGCAGGACTATCTGGAAGCCCAAGGCTGTAACGCAGAGGAGGCGAAGGTGGTGATGGAGCCTCTTGCCCGGCTGCACAAGCTGCGTAGCGTTCTGAAGGGCCATGGGGCGCCATCCGAGCGCACGGCCGCGTCCAAGCAGGCGCGTACTGAACATGGCACGTTGCGTGCGCACTTCACAGCGCTGGCAGGGGAATGCGACACAGCCTTCATAAGGATCCTCACCATCTTCGGTGTCGCTATCAAGCTCGATTGACTACCAAGCCGCTGGATCGGTACGGCGTCTGCCTTTGGCCGAAGTCAGGCAATAACGTCCCGGTCAACGGACCGGCCAGCCGCTCGCGAATTAGTGTCTGCAAAGGATCAGGATCTTGGGTGTGCACACGGTCTGCGCAGTTGAAGGCCGGATCGGCTAGTTCTAGGTTCACATCACCATGAAGTTCCGGGTCGTGGTGCGCCTTGCTATTGAAGCCCCGCCATTGAGAGCGACAGGCGGGGTGCCTTAGGTGTCCAATGGCATACGTTAAGTTCACTTTTAAGGTATGCGTTGACATACTTTAAAGTGAGCGCTATCATTGTGCAATGAAAAATCTAGACGACCTCCTAGGGGGGGGCAGGGGCAACGAGCCGACGTTCAGCACCATGTCGGACGTCTCGGAGCAGATTGGAGAGCGCCTTCGACGCCAGCGCGTGGCTTTCGAGTGGCGTCAGTCGGATGTCGCGAAGCGAGCAGGCGTGTCCGTGCAAACCGTAAAGGCGATGGAGAAGGGTGACCCTATCTCGGGTGAGAGCCTTTTCCGCTTGCTGCTTGCGTTTGGGCATGGCCCGGACCTCCTCAGGGTGCTTGAATCCCCCCACTTTCCAAACCTCAACGCTCACAAACGCTACGTGGAAAATGCCAGTTCGGCCGCTTCGCTTCAGAAGCGGGTCAGGAGCAAGGTGGGGGCATGATTCTCGAAACCGCCTGGCTGGAGTCTCCGGTCCATCGATTGGAGGTTTGGACCCATCACCTGCCGCTGCCGGTACTGGTGGGTCACCTGAACTACGAGGTGCGTGCTGGACGGAGCTTTTTTGAGTGGAGCCATCAGGCAATTCAGCTGGGTATCAATCTGTCTCCGCTCAAGCTGCCGACCGGTGCCGGCGTCTGGTCTAGCGAGCAACAGCCCAACCTTCCATTGGATTACGAGGGGTTGCCAGGCCTGTTGAACGACGCCCTTCCAGATGGCTGGGGGCGCTATCTAATGGACAAGGCCATGGCCCGGCGGCGGATTGACCCGCAGTACATCTCGCCAGCTGCTCGATTGGCTTTCATTGCCGATCGGGCCTGGGGCGCCTTGAGCTTCCGCCCGGCCATGGAGGAGGAGGTCGAAGGGGAGGTGTCCCTGGTGGCTTTGAGTGAGGAGGTGGAGGCTGCAATCGAAGGGATGCTGGACGACGTCTCCAACGAGTTGCTGACCGCCGGCAGTTCTCCCCAAGGCGCTCGACCGAAGCTCATGCTCGATCTGGATGCCGGCATGAAGCAAGCTCGCACGAGCTCCCGAACCCCTTCGCCTGGCTACGCCTCTTGGCTGATCAAGTTTGCGGCGCGTGATGAGCCGCTTGATGCGCCGATACTGGAACAGGCCTACATGGAATGCGCTAGGGAGGCGGGAATCGCGGTGATGGATAGCAGTTTGCTGGACATCAATGGTCAGATCGCGTTTGCCACGCGACGCTTCGACCGCGCGGGGCCGCATCCCACCTTCTGCCACACCCTTGGAGGGTTGATGCACTTCTCGCACAGACAGATCGGCCTGGACTACGTCAACATCGCGCAGGTCATGACGCGTCTAGGCATGTCCGGAGCGGCATTCAAGCAGGCCTACAGCCGGGCGGTCTTTAATGCCGTCATGAGTGTTCGCGATGATCATGCGAAGAACTTTGCCTTCATCCTTGATGGAGGGCAGCAGTGGGGGATATCGCCGGCCTATGACTTGACCTACATGCAGGGGCCGGGCGGCTATCACACCCTGACATTTGCGGGTGGGGACGCAAGGGATCCCACCAGGAGCGATCTTCTGCGCTTGGCCGACTCCTATGGGATCGAAGCACCCGATGCGTCCAGGATCATCGATGGGATGCTTCCCCGGGCGGCCCGTTTCGGCGTCCTGGCAAAGCAGTTCGGCGCACGGTCAACGGTAGTCAATCCCGTGGTCAAGCGCCTGGGCGAAATTGGCAAGGGTCTGAAGCGATGATGGCGGAGGGGGAGTTCTCAGACCCTGTCTCTGCGCACTATCATGAGAGGTGATCGACAGTCTCAAGGTGCCGCCTCGGCGCCATGAGGTGAGCTGCCGCAGAAGATGTATGCTCTCGACGGTAAAATGTGCGGTACTCACTCATGTCAATCACCGAAAATTCCTTTAACTACACAGACTTGCGCGATCTGTTGATGATCGAGTGGGAGTGAGTTGAGAGAATGAGGGCGCCGAGAGGCGCCCTTGTTGTTTACATGGCTTCGTGGATACATTTCGAAAATGTTCTAAAGTGGAAAGAACTTGGGCGATCCAGAACTTCGGGCAAATTCTGGCGGGGATTGCGGATCGAACACGGGCTAGGAGAAAGGGGTTTAGGATGCAGCATCCCCGCGAATTATCATTGGCGATCGCAAATTCCCGAGGAGGCGTTCAGAAAAAGGCTCGATTGATGATCTTCCGTGCGGAAGGAGGGGCATATCCGTTCGGTACTTTTTTCTGTGAGGACGGCTTCTTTCATGCGGATGAAGATATCGCATTTTCTGTCGTAAAGTGCGGCGGATGGAGGTCGGTTGCCGACGAATTGCCATTTTCGGAATTTGCATGGGCATCTCCCGCGCAAGTTCGAATATTGGGGTCATTACTATTCTGTCAGGTGATTGACGAAGCTTGGGTGCGGCTGTACCCAGTAATTGGTCGGCATTTGGTTTTGGAGCCGGACGAACTCGATCTGGCGGACGTTAATGTCGTCCAGTTGATCAGATCTCGTATTTTGAATTCTTCGGATTTCCTATTGAATCCGAACGGAACTGCAGGTACTCCCGCATCCATTGGTTGTGCGAGATATGATCTGCTGAGCTCGGAATCCGTAGCGATGAGTAGATTTCCAAGCTCATATCGTAGTATCGATCCGGGAAATCTCGTCCTTATGCGCGGCATTCAGGCGCTGGTGAAGTCTGACATGCTTGGGTGCCATCAGGAGTTTGGCGAGGAGTCCGTCCTCTCCATTTATATCGCGATGGATGCTTCGTTCTCCCTGATCCAGAGGGAGCTAATCAAGGCAGGGAACCCAAATCCCTCCGCGAACGACGCCGCCAGATGGTTGCACAGAGTCTTTGACGAACCCTATGGCTTTGATGCACCTGGTGATTTTGAGAAATATCTTGGTGAGTTCTATGAGAACAGGATATCTGCAATACATCCGGCCAGTCGCTTTGGGGACTGCCCATTCCCTCCGGCGATTTGGGGTGATGCGATTCATCTAAGATCTATTCTTCGTCAGGTTTTTTCCTATCTTGTGCATGGAGCGCATTTTGACGACTTTGATTCTGCGGTTTCAAGGTTTCATCGCGCGTGATTTAGTGTCTAGGGACTGAAGGGGCAATTGATAATTAATTATCAATTACATGAAATTTTAGAAATTCTAGTACGCGTGCACGATGTCGGACTCCAAGTCTCTCACTGCCTTTGTAATTTTTAAAGTGAGGAGTCGGTCTACTTTCTCGTCTGACATTGCGGCTACGCGCTCTCCAAGCCACATTGATAGGCGCTCGCGCTTCTGTGCGGCGCTAAGATTGTCGAAGTTTGGGATGTAGCTCCCAGCCTCCAAGCTCTTTCCACTGAGCTCGTAGTATGTCTTGATAAGGGACTTGGGTTTGAATTTATCCTTTAGCCCAAAGCGATTCATTAGCTTGGAGATTGTCCAGTTTACGGCGCGTAACTGTGATGTTTCTGTGATCTGTGAAAAATAGCAAACCCATCCGAGTCTTTTGTTGTTGAAGGTGCATCCCGTGATTCTTAGATTTATTTTCCACTTGCAGTATGCGAGGGCTCTGGATCTCTCGGCATCGCTCCGGGCTGCTGAGGCCTTGTGCTTGTAGGCTGTAAGAATTTTCGCAATTGAAGATTCAAATCTCAGTATGCTCTCGCGTCGAATTCGAATTCTATTGCTGCTGATGAGGTAGCCTAAAAAGCTGAACTCTTGGTTTAGTTTATCTATCTTTTTTTTTGAGTCTCCTCCTGGCTCATGGGCCTTGAGACCCATTTTCTTAAGCCTAGTGATGATCTCACTGGCGGTCGGTGCTGCCTGATCACTTGACGTCAGAATGAGTATGTCGTCGACGTATCTGCAATACCAGATTCCCTCAATCGAATTGAAGTGTTTATCTACTTCAATCATTGATATCTCGGCCAGTAGATTGGAAACTGCGAGGCCTTGGGGCACACCTATTGCGGTAGACTTTAGGCCCTTCGATGTTTTTGATTCTGGCACTGTCGGTGTCGTGATGGCACTTCGGATTAGAGATCGAATTTCGATTTTCCTGATTCTCTTCCAGGTGCTTCCAAGAACTAGCTTGTGCGGAATGGATGGATAAAATCCTTGAAGATCTATCTTCGCGAACTCGGAAAATTCGCCGGATGATAGTTTCTCCTTGAGTGTCTCGATCGCGATGTGGGGCAATTTAAGCTTGGCTTCGGGATAGACGTCGCCCAAGCATTCGCAAAGTGCGCGCAATGTTATACGGTCTCGGACAGTTGGAATTGAAATTTGTCGCGGCTTTGAGTTGTAGCCTTTTGATATGAGCTTCTCTTTATAGGCCGTAAACTTGTACTTGCCTTGGATGATCTTTGAATTAATTAACGAAATTTCATCCCCGAGTCTTTCTCCTAGGGTCGAAGGCTTTACTCGGTCGATTCCGATGGCTGAAGACTTTGATATGCGCTCCGCGTATATCTCGATCAAGTGATCCTTCGAGAACCTGGCTCTGAAACTCTCAGGGGCCTTCATTGGTAAGTATCCATTGCGCAGTACGCTGCAATTAAAGGGGTGGCATAGAGGGTTATTATCAATATGTACCTAAGTATTATTGATGCGATGCCTCTTGCGCACTCAATTTTGGTGGGAATTCTGCTTGTCAGACCAGTGGATAACACTCGCGCCAAGATGTCATCCATTGATGTATGATTCTCGCTGTCCCTGAGCAGTCCGGCGTACAAATCTTGCTCTGCGAGAGTTGGACCGGTTGGCTGGATGTCGTTGTAAAGTTTCTGCAAATGCAAGTAGTTCCCTCGCATCAGCATGGCACGGCCTCTGAAATCCCTGTTCGTTACAGATAGTGAGATTGCTAGTAGGCCAATTGAAAGTATGGCGCCCAATATGTCGGTGTTATCGCCAAGTATAGTTGGATATCTGATGCTCAGAATGGCTAGGATCGAGCTCAGAATTGCGTACCAGACCAAAAGGAGTTGCGAATGGAAATCCATTCGCTCCAGTCGTTCGTGAGCTTTTATTCGAGCCTTGTAGGTGAACCAGATCTTGTCCCTCACGACCCTCTCCAAGAAAAAGAAAAAGAGGGGGCAGGGAGTCTTGGTTACCGTTGAACATCCCAAAGGATCAGTAGGCCGGAGCCCAACAGCCGAAGCTGTTACTTATTAGTGCCGCCCTCGCCTAGGCGAGAGGAAATGCCTGCCCCCGAGGCCGATCTTACGGTTAAACCTTCTGAATAGGAAGATGGGTGCCCAAGCCAAAGTGGGGCGGGCATATGGTGCGATCACTCGGCCTAAGCTGCCATAGTCGGGGGCATCTAGGACGCTTGCCTACTCCTACAGCTATTGCAAATGAAGTGAACCTAATATCGTCGGTAATAGTGGCATGGGGCAGATGAGCGCCACACCTACTCCGGCCTAATCTCCCGACAACCCCACTCAACCAACCCCCGACAAGCTAGAAACAGCCCATCCACAACCCCCTCATCCAAATGCCGCTCCGGGTCCGCTGCCACCCGGCAGCGGTCCGCCGCGTGCAGTAGCTCCAGCACCGTCAGCGCCCCCACCATCGCGCGCTCGCTCCTGGCCAGGCTCACGCGGCGGCCCGGTGACACATCGGTTTCTGGCCAGGGGTGCCCATCAGCCCCCTCGCAGCCGCGCATGCGCTTGAGGATGCCGAGCAGGGAGTTCAGGTCGGGCTGGGGAGTGTCGTCGTTGATGGGTTCAACAAAGGTGTACGAAGAGAAGGTATCGGATTCGTTCATGGCGTCGGCTTCCGTGGCTGTGCTTAACAGCGCCACCGCGTTGCGGGGTGGCGGGCGATGCGTGGCTGCAAACCGGGACGAAGTAGTGCCATGACCGGTGGGCCCGAAGGCCCCCACGCACCGCCCGCCAGATAGGCCGACGGATTGCCCGCCAGCACCGGTTAAGGACGGTGCCGACGGGCAAGCGTAAACAACAGGCACAGCAATCGTCGCGGGTTTGCAGACCCGGAGCCACCCGTTGTCGGTGGCACGTCATGTTGGTTACGCAGTCGCTTCGAATGCCAATAGAAATTCGCGAAGGAATCGCGGAATCCGAGAGCGAAGGACTATTGTTGCACGCACCATTCGTGCAGCACGCGACGCCATAAGATGCATTCGTGCAGATGCTCTGCTGATGGCGAATCAAAGTGCCGCAATCGCCCATGCCACAAGCGAATAGCGCGACAGCTTGCTTTGCAACAGTTCTTAGTCCGCCTCGCCAAGCAACGGCGCACGATCAGCTACACACCCCGAAAATCGGTTCAAACCCGACACCGCCAGCGCGCCTTGCGGCTTCAATCGGCGCCATTCTCAGCCGCATTCCCCACCAACAACTCAATCATCGCCCGCGCCGCTGCCGACTGCCGCCGATGCGGCGCATAGATCACCGAGAACGGCCTTGATCGCCCACGCAGCTGCGGCAGCACTTCCACCAACTGCCCGCGCTGCAATCGCTCTTGCACGATGAATTCATAGCTCTGGCATATGCCGATGCCCTGTTCGGCCAGCGACACCACGCCCAGCACATCGTCGGAAGTCTCGATGGACGAACGCGGCAGCCAGTCCACGTCGCGCCCGTCGTCGCGGAAGATCCATGGCGCCAACCGCCCGGTGCGCGGCATCACGAAGGGCAGGCACAGGTGCTGCTGCAGGTCGTCTAGCGTCTGCGGCGTGCCGCGGCGCTGCAGATAGTCCGGCGCGGCCACCAGCAGCAGCGGGGCGTCTTCCAGCTTTCGCGCGACCAGCCCGCTGTCTGGCAGCTGGCCCAAGCGGATGGCCAGGTCGAAGCCTTCGGCCACCAGGTCCACGTTGCGGTTGGTGATGTTCAGTTCCACCTGCACCTGCGGGTACTGCTGCGCAAAGCGCGCCAGCACGGGCGGCAGCCGGTAGTGGCCATAGGTGGTGGGCACGCTCAGGCGCACGCGGCCGGCCAGCGCACCGTCCTGGGCCAGTACGTCGCGCTCGGCGTCGTCCAGCAGGCCGAAGGCGGTGCGCACCTGTTCCAGATAGAGCCGCCCGGCGTCGGTCAGGCCCACGCGGCGGGTGGTCCGCTGCAGCAGCTGCCGGCCCAGCCGCGCTTCCAGGCGGGTGACCGCGCGGCTCAGCACCGAGGGCGTGGTGGACAACGCCACGGCGCCGGCCGTGAACGAACCGTGCTCGACCACCGCCAGGAACACCTCCACATCGCCCAGGTAGTCGAACTTGCGGCTCATTTGGCTCTCCCGGGAACAGATGTTTTGCGGTGGGGCCAATTTATCGCCGCTGGGGCGATGAATAAAGTGGCCGCCATTCCCGATAGGAGCTCCCCATGAACCTGATGACCCGGCTGGCCGCAGCGCTGGCCCTGACCCTGGCCGCCAGCGGCGCGCAGGCCGCCAACGTGCTGGTGGTGCTGTCCGACGAAAACCACCTTGACCTGAAGGATGGCAAGGTGCTGTCCACCGGCTTCTATCTCAACGAGTTGATGCAGCCGGTCAAGCTGTTGCTGGACGCGGGGCACGAGGTGACCTTCGCCACGCCGCAGGGGCGTGCGCCGACGGTGGACGCGTCCTCGGTGACGCCGGCGTATTTCGGCAACGATGCCGCGCAGATGACGCTGCACAAGAATCTGCTGGAGAAACTGGCGCTGACCTCGCCGACGGCGTCGCCGGTGGTCAGTCTGGCGCGCGTCGAGCAGCAGGGCTACGCGCGCTTCGATGCGGTCTACATTCCCGGCGGCCACGCGCCGATGCAGGATCTGCTGAAGAGCCCGGCGCTGGGCCGCTTGCTGGCCGACTTCCACCAGCGCAACAAGACCACCGCGCTGGTCTGCCACGGGCCGATCGCGCTGCTGTCCACGCTGCCGGATGCCGGTGGTTTCGTGGCGAAGCTGGAGGCGGGCGCGATGCCGGCTACGCCGAAGTGGATCTACAGCGGCTACCAGATGACGGTGATCAGCAACCAGGAAGAGGAGCAGGCCAAGCCAATGCTGGGCGGCGGTGAGATGAAGTTCTACCCGCAGACCGCGCTGCAGCGGGCGGGTGCGAAGTTCAGCAGCAACACCACGCCCTGGACCGGGCATGTGGTGGTGGACCGCGAGCTGATTACCGGCCAGAACCCGGCTTCGGCGATGGAGGTGGGGCAGCGGTTGGTGGAACGGTTGAAGTAAGGCGGGTTCTGCATCGCGTGCGGTGCCGTGGCACCATGGCGGACTGGTCTCGTCCTTATCGACGAGGCCGGTTTTCCAGGGAAGCCCTTCACTACGACATGCGAACGTCCATCTTCTTCATTCTCTCCGCACTGTGCCTTGGCCTGCTGTCTGGTTGCGCCAGTGGTCCGGACTACCACCATTCCAATCGCGAGATCACCGGCGCGTTCGTGGCCGACGACGGCAAGCTGTACCTGTTGCCGGTCTATGACGAGCCGATGCGCTTCGACGCCGCGCCGTTCCGTGATTACCGCGCTCTGATGGACAGCCCGCTGCGTGAGGCCGTGGTCTGCGCGCAGCTTTACTTCCGTGAGGACTGGCGCGTGCCGGCCGACAGGACCAAGGTGCATGGCAGCTATGCGCTGTTGCTGCGGCCGGAGCTGGTGACACCGGAACAGGCGGCGCAGTTCAAGCTGGAGCGGTTGGAGATCAGCCCGCGGGTGGCCAAGGCCATCGATGCATTGACGCGCCAGCCGTACATCCTTGAAGCCCGGAGCCGTTACGAGCTGGCGGCCAACCCGGACTGCAATCTTTCCAGGCAGGGCGGCAGCTATTACAGCGCGCTGTTCGAGAGTGACGGCGAGCGGGTGAAATTGCCGGACGCCGCTGCGCTGGCCGCGAAGGCGAAGCTGGCGCAGCCGATCACCGCGCGGGCGGAGCGGATTCGGCCGGACGATACGGACAAGCCGGGTGTGGCTACGGCGGCCGGGAAGGTGCTGGGCGCGGCGTTGGTGCCGGTGGCGGTTCCGGTGTTTGTGTTGAGCCTGCCGTTTTTGGGGCCGGATCATTGGAAGTGAAAGGGCGTTGAGGGAGAGTCATCCACGCACGGCGTGGATCTACTTGGGCATCGCCTGAACGTTCATCCTGGAGATCTGTGTGCCAAGCACGCTGGAAACTGTTTTGAAGACCGTAGGTTTCATTGTCCTTGCGGCACTTCCGTTGGTGATCCTCTGGTTTACCCTTCGGCGTATGTCGGCAACTGCTCGCTCGTCCGTGAAATCGGGGCTGCGTTTGGATCCTCCTCGCCGGATCTCCGGTACATCCATGACCTTGGTGATGGTGGATGGCAAAGAGAATCGCGAGCACTATTTCTTTGATACAGAATCCTTCTACCTGCGGCGGGGCCCGGTACCCACGGCGGTTCCTCTTTCGCAGATCACCTCAGTCACACGAACGTCCGACAGGATCTACGGGCGCTATGTCTGGCAGGTGTGCTTCAGCAGAGCATCGGGTAGAAAGTGCGTGACGTTTACCAGCAACCTGACCCTGTTCAATCGCGATTTCCTGCTCTTCCTGGAGGCGGTGCGGAAGGCCAATCCGCTCGCGACCGTTGATCAGGCGGGTCTGCTCTTCTGATTGCGCGGGACATCAGCGGCGTTGATTGGCAAATGGAGGGGCTAGGGGGGCGGGTTGCCTTGGACACGGTGCTGGATGAATCAGATGTGCGGGCGATGAGGGAGTGAATCCACGCGTGGCGTGGATCTACCGGCACCTCGGTTTGCCACCTGCCACGCAGCTTGCCCGCCAATGCTCCCAGGTCTTGCCATCGATGCCGGTCTTCAGCGCAATGCGCTGCAGTTCCGCCCAGTTCCTCGGCGAAGGTGCGGCCAGCAGCCCGCGCATGAAGGTCTGCATCTTCGCCTCACCCACCTGCTTTTCCAGCGAGAGCAGCAGCAACGGGCCATAGACGTAGCGATACATCTCACCCAGGTCCGAGCTGCCGTCGATGGCATCGAATGCCGGCAGCGGCGTACTCTGCTTGTCGACGGCGGCCTGCAACCCGGCAACGTAGCGGTCGGCCGCAGCATCACCACTGATCTCCCGCAGCGCCTTGATCGACAGGAACTCGGCGCTGGATTCCAGCAGCACCCAGAAGTACGGCCCCTGCGGACGGTTGAGCGTGCCGAAGTAGTAATGCCCCATTTCGTGCGCGATGTACTGCACGCGGCGGTCGGCGTTCTCGCCACTGGCCAGCAGCGAATCGGCCACGCTGCCGATGCTGCCGCTCATGGCGATGGTCGGCCAGGTGGCAAAGCCCCATTCGCTGCCTTCGCGGTCGCGCTCGATCTGGTTGAGGGTGACCATGCGCAGGAAGGTGGGGCGGTCGGCCAGTGGTACGCCCATGTAACGGCTGTGCACGTCGGCTACTTTCTGTACCGTGCTGGACAATGCATCGACCTTGGCCGCAGGCAGGGCCTCATTGAGGATGGTGACCTGCGCGGTGCGGGTGATCGGGCCGCTGCCGCCGAACAGCAGGATCGGCCGCGCGTTGTCGCTGCGGAACCGCCCCTGCGCGCCTTCGATGGCCGGGCTGCCGTTGAGATATAGGAAGCGGCAGCCGGCACAATCCACCTGCAGGGCGTAGCGGCTTTGGCTGCTGCGCACGCGTGCCTTGGGGTCGAACGCCTGCGGCAGCCATGCGGACTGTTCGGTGAAACGGGCGCTGTCGCCGCTGAAGGCCATCATGCCTTTGAAGTCGTCCATGGCATCGTGCTCCGGGTACAGCGGAAACGCGCCGACGTACTTTATGCAGAGCTTGGCGGCAGGTTCGGCCAGAGTGTAGACGCGCGCCTCACCATCCACGCCCGGGTCGTACCAGCCATCGAACCCTAGTGGCGTGCCCTCGCCATCGGTGACCCGCGCCACGTTCAGGCCGGCGTTGAGCACGAAGTGGGCTTGCGCGTTGGCGGGGGAATTGGATACGCACACATCGCCATCTACGCGGCCGGTCGCGATATCCACCCGCACGCTGCCGGTGGTGAGCGGCGTGGCTGGTTGTGCCATCGGTGCGGCCATGCTGGTGGCGGGGGCGAGCAGCGCGATCAGGGCGGTGGGCAGCAGGGCGGTGCAGGGGTTCATCGGGCCATCCTTGGGTGGACGGCGTTGACTATAGAGCCAACATCGATGGACGCGGAGAGTCTTCTGGTCACCCGGTCTTGTGGGGATGGCGGAATGCCCTGGCATGGTGCAGGCATAATGCCAGCGGGGCGAACGGATGCCCACGAACAGGAAGGACACCTGCGCCATGACGAACATGCCAACCCAGCTCACGACTGACTTCGATGCGGTGCTCGACCGTGGTGACATTGCCGAGGCGCGGCGGCTGTTGGCTCCGCAGCTTGCAAGCGGCTGTGCCGAAGCGTTGTTCCTCTCTTCTTCGATGCCTGTGGGGGAGGACGACGCACATGCCGAGGCTGACAGCTTTGCGACCCTCAAGCGAGCCGCAGAGAAGGGCTATATCCCGGCAATCCATGCGGTAGGGCTGTGCCTGCTGACCGGTGACCGCGTCGAGCAGGATGTCATGCGGGCGGCCGCGCATTTTGAGCGCGCATCGGAGGCCGGCTATCCGTCGGCCATGTACGAGTTTGGCCTGGCGTTGTTCCATGGCAAGGGAGTCGCCAGCGACGTGCCGCGTGCGGTGTACCTGATCCGCGCTGCGGCGCAGGGCGGGAATGAGTACGCCAGGGAGTTCCTGTTGGCGTATTCATTGGACGTGGACGCGTAGGAAGTGGGTGCGGCGGCCGGTGACGCTACACTGGTGGCCCATGCCCGATGGAAGCTCGCCCATGTTCTCTGGAAAGGTTGCGGTGGTTACCGGTTCCACCAGCGGTATTGGTCTTGGTATCGCCACGGCGCTGGCGCGGCAAGGTGCCGATATCGTGCTGAACGGCTTCGGCGATGCGGCGGAGATCGAGCGCATTGGTTCGCGGTTGGAAGCTGAGTTCGGTGTGCGAGTGGCGCATGACGGCGCCGACCTGTCGCGCGGCGAGGCGGTGCGCGGACTGATCGACCACGCCGTTGCGAAGATGGGCCGCATCGACATCCTGGTGAACAACGCGGGCATCCAGCACACCGCATCGATCGAGGAATTCCCGGTCGAAAAATGGGATGCGATCCTGGCGCTGAACCTGTCGGCGGTGTTCCATGCAACGGCGGCGGCCTTGCCGCACATGAAGCAGCAGGGCGCCGGCCGCATCATCAACATCGCGTCGGTGCACGGGCTGGTCGGCTCGGTGAACAAGTCGGCCTATGTGGCGGCCAAGCATGGCGTGGTGGGGTTCACCAAGGTGACCGCGCTGGAGAATGCGGGCACCGGCATCACCGCCAATGCCATCTGCCCGGGCTGGGTGCGAACCGCGCTGGTCGAGCAACAGATCACCGCGTTGGCGCAGAAGGAAGGCACGGATCAGGAATCCGCTGCACGTGCGCTGCTTGCCGAGAAGCAGCCTTCGTTGCAGTTCGTGACGCCCGAGCAGCTGGGCGAGATGGTGGTGTTCCTGGCCTCGGACGCGGCAGCGCAGATCACCGGTACGGCGCTGCCGGTGGATGGGGGCTGGACGGCCCGTTAGTGTGCCGGTTGCGTGCGCCGCTGCAACATCGGTAGCGCCACCAGCGTTACCAGAATGGTGAACAGCACCAGCGACGAACCCACGGTGCCGAAGCCCAGGCCGCCCTTTTCCAGCGGCTTGGTGAGCAGATCGCCGAAGGTGGCGCCGAACGGGTGGGTGAGCACGAAGGCGATCCAGAACAGGATGACCCGGTTGATGCCCTTGAGGCGGCTGGCCAGTGCGGTGAGCGCGATGAGGCTGCCGATCAGCAGCGCGCCGCCGGTGAAGCCGAGCCCAGAATCGTCGGCGAGGAAATCACCCAGCGCTGTGCCGAGCGTGTTGGAGAACAGCACGGCGGTCCAGTAGAAGCCTTCGGCGCGGCGCGATGCGATGTTGCTGACCGAGATCGACTTCTCCGACATGCGCCAGGCCAGCAGCACCAGCGCCAGGCAGCCGGCCAGCAGGCTGGCGCCGGTGGCGTAGCCCAGGCCGAGCGTGCGGTCGAGCAGGTCGGAGATGGTGGTGCCGGCGGTGCTGGTGGCCAGCACCACCGACCAGAACAGTACCGGGTGGAAGCGCCGTGCCGACAGCTGCATGCCCAGCAGGGCGGCGAAGATCGCCAGCAGGATGGCCGAGCTGGCCACGTAGCCCAGGTTGAGTGTCATCGACAGCAGGTCGCCCGCGGTCTCGCCGAGGGTGGTGGCGGCGATCTTCATCACCCAGAAGCCGAGGGTGACCGCCGCCACTTTGCTGTGCAGGGAATCTGCGTCTGAAGCAGGCATCGAACGTCGCCTGGGGAGCCTGCGGGTGATGCTGTGGCGGCGGGCGTCGGAGCGCGGTCGGAACCGGGTTCGGTGAGGGTGAGTGTGGGGCTGGTGTTCAGCCGTCGGCCAGTGCATCCACCAGTCGATCATCGCCCCAGAACATTGCTTCGCAAACGAAGAATGTCGGCGCGCCGAAGATGCCGCGGGCCATGGCCTGTTCGGTCTGCGCGCGCAGGGCCTGCTTGTTCTGCTCCGAGAGTGCCGCGGCGATGATGGCCGGAGCATCCAGGCCGAGGCCGCTCAGTACCTCGTTGATGAGCTGCGGATCGGCGATGTTGCGGTCCTCGGCGAAGTTCAGTGTCATCACCTGGCGGCAGAAGGCACCGATCCATGCTTGCCCGGCACCGTACAGTGCAACCCGCGCGGCCAGCAGCGAAAGGCGTGGAAATACGCTGGGCTTCTGCCAGGGCAGATCATGTTTGCGGCACTGCCGGGGCATGTCCTGCCAGACGTAGTTGCCCTTGGCCTTCTGCAGCACGAAGGGCGAATTGTTCCAGCCCTGCGCTTGGAAGATCGGGCCGAGCAGGAACGGTCGCCAGTGCACTTCACGTCCGGCCTGGCGTGCAGCATCCTCGATGCGCATCACGCTGAGGTAGCTGTAGTTGCTGGCGAAGTCGAACCAGATTTCGATGGGGGCCTTCATTCGAACACCACCAGGCAGCGCAGTTCGATGCTCTCGCGCAGCGGTGTATCGGCTGGAATCCTTGGCAGGTCGAACGCGGTATGCAGCACGAAGCGGGCGACACCCTCCGGTTGCGAGTCGTACTGCTTGAAGACCAGCGCCTCGTGCGGGGCCATCAGCGAGAAGTACGACCAGCGGTGTTGCGGTGCATGCACGGCGTGGTAGATCTCGCCCACACGGCGCGGGTAGCGCACGTCACTGTCGACCAGGTCCTGTGCGGCCACCGAGCGGGCGTCGCACACGGCCAATGGCGTGTCACGTACCGGGCCGTTGATGGCGCGCCAGATGTTGACGATGGCGAAACGCTTTACCTGGGTGGCGGCGTCTTCACCCAGCACGCGTGCCAGGCGCGCGCGGCCGGACGCCTCGGTGTAGTCGTTGTGGATGCGTCCGTTGACGGCGGCGCGGCCATCGCTGCCTTGGCGCCCGAAGGACACCGCATCGCGGCTGGGTTCGCGCCGGCGCAGCAGATGGTCAAACACGTGCGCCCAGCGTGCGCCGGTGACCGTCAGTGCCAGCGCGGCGGACTCGGCGTAGTACAGGCTGCGGATCTGCGCGTCATCCTGGAAGTCCTGCACGGCGGTGGGGGCATCCCACAGCTCGAAGCCCTCGCGATGGATGGAGGTTTGGCCCTGCGCGAGCCGCGCATCGTTGATCGGCATCCAGGTGGGCGTGTACGCGTGGCTTTCCCATGGCGTGCCCTCCGGCGGAGGACAGGCATAGCTGAAAGGCCGGCTGCCGTTCGCCTGCAGATAGTTCAATGGGGCCGCAACAGACAGCGCGGGCGCGGGCGCGGTGACGCGGCGGGGGGAGGGCAACAATGCAGCGGCGTTCATGCGGGGGCTCCGTGGGGGAACGACCTGCATTGGGCGCCCGCGCGACGGCGGGCTCAAACGCTATTTCGGTCGCTTCACATGCGTTGGGTGCATGCGAAGCGTAGTTGTCAGGGGCCGGCGCTGGCCGACTCCTGCTGCAGCCAGGCCGCCACCTGCTGCACCTCTCCGCGCGGGTGCGACTCGGCCTGGATCAGCCAGTATGCGTGCGAGGTTTCGTGTGGGGGCGTCGCAACCTGGGCCTGCATCAGCCGGCCTTCGTCCAGCAAAGGCTGGATCAGCGGCAGGCGCCCCAGTGCAATGCCCTGGCCAGCCAGTGCGGCCTGGATCACCTGGTCGTACTGATTGAAGCGCAGGATCGCCTTCGGTTTGGCCCCGGCCCACCCCTGGGCGTCCAGCCAATCCGCCCACTGCAGCCACGGGTGGGGTGGGTCGTCGAATTCGAGCAGGGTGAACCCGGCCACTGCCTTTGCCGAGCGCAGCGGCGGTGTCTCTGCCGTGGCGCGCATCACCGGTGCGATCGATTCCCCGAACATGCGCAGGGCGCCTTCGGGTACGGCCTGCGCAGGGGCATAGCGAATGGCCAGGTCGATGCCATCGCGGCGCAGGTCAGCCACGCGGTTGTCGGCGGAGACGCGCAGGTCGATGTTCGGGTGCAGGGCCTGCAGACGGCTCAGGCGAGGCAGCAGCCACAGGCCGGTGACACCGATGCTGGCGCTGAGGGTGACCGGGCGCGCGCGGCCGCGCGGGCTGACTTCGCCCAGCACATCCTGCAGTTGCTGCACCGAACTGTCGGCGCTGCGGAACAGGCGCTCGCCTTCGGCGGTGAAGCTGAGCGAGCGATGCCCGCGCAGCAGCAGCTTCACGCCCAGCAGTTCCTCCAGCGCATGGATCTGCCGGCTCACTGCCGACTGGGTAAGGCACAGGTCCTGCGCGGCGAGGGTGATGCTCATGCGGCGGCCGACGGCAACGAAGCCGCGGACCAGATCGAGCGAGGGCAGGCGGACCAGTGGCAGTGACATGACCAATGGGTATGCAACGAAGGGCCGCTACACCCTAGCATGGGGGCGCAGGCGGGTCAGTCCACGGCGCGCGCGGGCAGGGCAGTTGTGGGCGCTGGCGCAGAGTGGCGGATAGCGGGTAGGGTGGACGCCGGCAGGGCGCCGCGGCGCAGGAAGGAAGGGAATGGAAGACAGGCCGGAACCGGGTGTTTCATTGCATGCATGGATGGCGGTGGCCCCTTGGCGCCGCTGGCTGGTGGCGGGCGTGCTGCTGATGACCGGGTTCAGCGTGTTCTTCGCCGGCTGGTTCGGTCTGGCAATGCTGCTGGGTGACAACGAGGATGGCGCTGCGACGGCGCTGAATGCCAGCTTCGTGGTGTTGCTGTCGCTGGTACTGCTGCCGGCGCTGCACTACGGCTTCCTGCGTGGGTTCCGGCGCAGCGCGCAGGAGCGCGATCGGGTGGCCTTCCGCTTCGGAGCGGAGGATGCACCGCCGGCACCGGCCATCAAGTGTCCATGGTCCTGGCGGCTGCGGCATGCGGTGCTGTACGTGCTCGGTATTGCGGCGTTGTTGCTGGTCTTCCTGCCGCAGGATAACCAAGCGGCTTTCAGTGCCTTCATTGGCCATTACAGTGCGGGCCGCGCGTCTGCGGGCAGCTTGACCATGCTGGTATTCGCGTGGCTGCCACTGCTGGCGCTGATCGGGTTGTGCATGCTGCTGCTTCGCCGCCAGTTCCGGCTCCGGGATGCTGGGCTGCTGGATGCGGCGGGTAAGCGGCTGCTTTCAGCGGAGACCCATTGGCTGTTCTCGTTTGCGGCCGCGTTTGCCGCGACCGCGTTTCTGTGCCGATTGATTGGCAGCGTGGCGCTGTAGGCGCGCGGGTGGCCACGCGCCAGTACCGCGTTAGTTCGGCTTGGCAAACACATCCAGCCCCTTGCCCGTCTCCAGCAGCGACTTCAGGCTGGACAGCACGATCGGCCAGCCCTGGCGGATGCCGGTATCCATGCCGCTGCCGGGTTCAAGCTCGTCGTGGGTAACGGTCAGCCGCACCATGTCCTGGTAGGGCACGATCTCGAAGGTCACCCGGCTGTAGGCGTCCGGGTTGTCGGCCTGCGAGGCGGCGGCCCAGGTGATGACCAGCCGCGAGGGCGGGGTGCTCTCCACCACTTCGCCGACCAGCTCGACCGAGCGCGTTTCGTTGGCGCGCACGTGCTGCCAGCGCGAGCCGGGCTTCCAGTCCGAGACGTTCTCATGGCCCCAGTAGCGGCTGGCGATCTCGGGGCGGGTGATGGCCTCGAACACCTTCTGTGGCGTGGAGGCGATATAGATCACGTGGATGAAGCGGGTGGTCTCTGCGGACATCGTCATTCTCCTTCCAGTTCTCGTTTCAGGTCATGCAGCAGGCTCAGGCGCTGCTGCTCGAACTTGCGTACCCAGCGCTCGTAGACTTCATGCAGCGGCACCGGGTTGATGAAGTGCAGCTTCTCGCGGCCTCGGCGCACGGTGCTGATCAGGTTCGCGTCTTCCAGCAGGCCCAGGTGCTGGGTGACCGATTGCCGGGCCATGTCCAGGTGCTCGCAGAGCTGGCCCAGGGTCTGGCCGTTGTCTTCGCAGAGCAGGTCCAGCAGCGTTCTGCGCGTGGGGTCGGCCAGGGCCTTGAACACCTTGTCTGCATTCATGCGGGGCGTCTTCAGTTCCAGTTGTCGATCCTGATGTCGTGTGGGTTGGGCTGGCCCTTGCCGGTTTCCAGCAGGGCTTTGAGGCTCATCAAGAAGACCGCCCACTTGGTGCTGCAGTGGGAGGTGAACTCGACGCGTTCCTTCCAGCCTTCGTGGGTGAACAGCACGATGCAGTAGTCGCCTTCCTGTTTCAGCACGAAGCGCGCGTGGGTGCCGATCCATTCGGCGGGACCGGCGAGGAACCGCCAGAGCACGAGCCCGCCTGGAATGAGCTGTTCCAGCTTCATTTCCATGGCGCCGATTTCCTGGCCGTTGTTGGTGAAACGCGCCTTGACCGTGCCGCCAACCTCGCGGTCGCCGTGGGTGTCTTCGGCCCACCATCCGGCGACGCCTTCGGGGGTGGCCAGGGCCTGGTACACCTGGCTTGCGGGGGCCTTGATGCCGACCCTGTGTGCGATATCCACCATTGCAGGTTCCTCGCGATGGGCGGGCGGGTGCCGTCCTTGGGAGGAATATATGCAGGCAAATGCCTGCATGTCAATCATCGGTGTGGAGGGGATCTGCCAGGCATGGTCTGGCACTACTGCGTCACTGGGTCGCAGGCGGGCTGAAGCATGAGGGACACGGGTTCGGCGCTAGAGTGGGGTGGACCCCCTCCAGGAAGGAGCAGTGCATGTACTACAGCAGTGGCAACTACGAAGCCTTCGCGCGCCCGCGCAAGCCGGCCGGTGTGGATGGCAAGCGCGCCTGGTTTGTGGGCTCGGGCCTGGCTTCGCTGGCCGGTGCGGCGTTCCTGGTACGCGACGGGCGCATGGCCGGTGAGCGCATCACCATCCTGGAGCAGCAGCAGATTGCCGGCGGCGCGCTGGATGGCCTGAAGGTGCCGGAAAAGGGTTTCGTGATCCGTGGTGGCCGCGAGATGGAGAACCATTTCGAGTGCCTGTGGGACCTGTTCCGCTCGATCCCCTCGCTGGAGATCGACGACGCCAGCGTGCTGGACGAGTTCTACTGGTTGAACAAGGACGACCCGAACTATTCGTTGCAGCGCGCCACCATCAACCGCGGCGAGGATGCGCACACCGACGGCCTGTTCACGCTGACCGAGCAGGCGCAGAAGGACATCATCGCGCTGTTCCTGGCTACCCGGCAGGAGATGGAGAACAAGCGCATCAACGAAGTGCTCGGCCGTGATTTCCTGGACAGCAACTTCTGGCTGTACTGGCGCACGATGTTCGCGTTCGAGGAATGGCATTCGGCGCTGGAGATGAAGCTGTACCTGCATCGCTTCATCCATCACATTGGCGGCCTGCCGGACTTCTCGGCGCTGAAGTTCACCAAGTACAACCAGTACGAATCGCTGGTGCTGCCGCTGGTGAAGTGGCTGCAGGACCAGGGCGTGGTGTTCCAGTACGGCACCGAGGTGACCGACGTCGACTTCGATCTGCAGCCGGGCCGCAAGCAGGCCACGCGCATCCACTGGGTTCGTGACGGGGTGGCTGGTGGCGTAGATCTGAGCGCGGACGATCTGCTGTTCATGACCATCGGTTCTCTGACCGAGAACTCGGACAACGGCGACCACCACACCGCGGCGCGCTTGAACGAAGGCCCGGCACCGGCCTGGGACCTGTGGCGACGCATTGCCGCGAAGGATGCAGCGTTCGGGCGTCCGGACGTGTTTGGCGCGCATATCCCGGAGACCAAGTGGGAATCGGCGACGGTAACCACGCTGGATGCGCGCATTCCGGCTTACATCCAGAAGATCGCCAAGCGCGATCCCTTCAGCGGCAAGGTGGTGACCGGCGGCATCGTCAGCGTGCGCGACTCGCGCTGGCTGATGAGCTGGACGGTGAACCGCCAGCCACATTTCAAGAACCAGCCCAAGGACCAGATCGTGGTCTGGGTGTATTCGCTGTTCGTGGATACGCCCGGCGATTACGTGAAGAAGCCGATGCAGGACTGTACCGGAGAGGAGATCACCCGCGAGTGGCTGTACCACCTGGGCGTGCCGGTGGAAGAGATCGACGAGCTGGCCGCGACCAGCGCGAAGACGGTGCCGGTGATGATGCCGTACATCACCGCGTTCTTCATGCCGCGCCAGGCCGGTGACCGCCCGGATGTGGTGCCGGAGGGGGCGGTGAACTTCGCCTTCATCGGCCAGTTCGCCGAATCGAAGCAGCGCGACTGCATCTTCACCACCGAGTACTCGGTGCGCACGCCGATGGAAGCGGTGTACACGTTGCTGGATATCGAACGCGGCGTGCCGGAGGTGTTCAATTCCACCTACGACGTGCGCTCGCTGCTGGCCGCGACCGGACGGCTGCGCGATGGCAAGGAACTGGATATTCCCGGGCCGGCGTTCCTGCGCAACCTGCTGATGAACAAGCTGGACAAGACCCAGATCGGTGGCCTGCTGCGCGAGTTCAAGCTGGTGCAGGAGGACTAGGCCTCGCCGGGCGTGGCCCGGCGCTACCGGGAAAGCTGCGTCAGGTAGCGCCGGGCCATGCCCGGCGAGCGTAGCGACGGAGAGATGGCATCAAGACCGAGCCTGCGTGCCCCGCGGATCAGTCGGCCAATACGGTGTCGGCACCTTCGCGGTAGCTCGCGCGGGCGCTGCCACACACCGCATGGGTGGCCGCACTGGCGGGCAGGCCGGTGGCCTTGATGCCGCGCAGCCTGTCGTCCTCGAAGAGCTCGGCGTAGCGTTCGGCGGCCAGCGTGCCGTCGGGCAGTACGTACAGCAGGACGCGCTGCAACGTGGATTGCCCCTGCAGTGGCAGCGGCTGCCGGAACGCAGGCACGTGCACGCGCACGCTGTGCCAATGCGTCGGTGCATCGACGGTCTGCCAGCGCACCTGCAGGGGGGCGTCCAGCGACAACAACGCGCCGCCGAGGGGGTAGCCGTAGGCCGTGCAGTCCCCGGGCGCGTCCGGGATGCTCGCGATGGCCCTGTCACCAATGTCCAGTGCGGTGCCATTGACCTCCAGCCGCACGATCGGTGCACCGCCATAGTTGTTGATTTTGAACAGCACCAGGCCTTCGAAGCGGCTGCGTTCCAGATCGTCGGCAGTGAAGCCGCTGAGGCGTGCGAGTGTTGGCGCGACCTCCACGTGATCGCTGTAGTGGTAGTAGATGTGCACGAGTTCCGGTGTGCCTGCGCGGCGCCATCCGGCATTGAAGGGGGCGGTGTCCGGATACGGCTGGCGCTCCAGGGGCACATCGGTGACAGTGCGATCTCCAGAGGGTGTGGCGTAGCGATAGTGGTCAACGGAGCGCTTCAGGCGCCCGTCCTCATACGGGAACGCTCCGTCTGCATCGGACTGTGCATTGGGATAGCGATGGAAAGCCATGAACTGCCCGGGCGTTTCACCCTGCATGGGCAGGTCTGGGCCAGCGCCGGAGCCGGTGGATGCATACGGCGTGGTGTCCAGCCACAGCGGCTGCCCGCTGAGGTTGACGTGCAGCTCTGCGATGGAGGCACGCGAACCGCCACCAAGGCTGGCCCAACTGCTCTGCAGGGAATGCCACAGCGGAATGATGAGCATGGCGGCGGCGGTCGGCACGAACATCAGCGCGTGTACGCGGCCGGGCACCTGACCGCGCTGCCGCACCATGTAACGCAGCCACGCCAGCAGCAGGACAAGCAGCAAGGGGAGGCCGACCCAGATCGCGACGGTGGCCAGCGCCACGACGCCCCAGCCCAGGTTGGGCGTCGCCACCGCGATGAGCGAGAGCGCGGTGATAAGCGCGGCCAGCAGCAGCGACACGCCGATTCCGACGCGGTAATTCCGGTAGGGGCTGTCAGTCATCACCGTTCCATCGGCAGTGTGGGGCGTGCCCCTATCTTGCGGCGGTGGGGGCGCCGTGGAAAGCCGGGAAAGAGGGCACTCAGCAGCCGACCAGACGGTCGGCACCGATGCCATTGCGATGCTGGCTGCGGTACTCGGTCGGGCTGGCGTCGGCCTGGCTGCGGAAATGGCGGCGGAACGACTCCTGCGAGCCGAAGCCGGCCTGCTCGGCGACCCACTGCAGCGGCCGGTCGGTGGTTTCCAGCAGTTCGCGCGCGAAGGCCACGCGCTCGCGGATCAGCCAGTCGATGGGCGACAGGCCGGTGGCTTCCAGGAACTGCCGCTGCAGGGTGCGTTGGCTGAGTGCGGCCTGCTCGGCGAGGCTGCCAAGCGAATGTGGCTCGCGCAGGTTGCGGCGCATCCACTCCATCAGCTTCGCCAACCGCGTGGGCTCGCCGTTGGGAATGGCCCGGCTGACACGCTGGCTGCGCCCGGCATCGCGCCAGGGCGCCAACACCAGCCGTTCGGCAACGAGATTGGCCACGCGCGCGCCATAATCCTTGCGCACCATGTGCAGCATCATGTCCATGCCGGTGGCTGAACCAGCGGAGGTGATGATGCTGCCGGTATCCACGTACAGCACATCCTCGCGCACGTCGATGCGCGGGAACGCGTGCGCCAGCGCTTCGGTGAGGCGCCAGTGGGTGGTGGCCTGGCGGCCGTCGAGCAGACCGGCCCATGCCAGCACGAAGGCGCCGGAGCAGATCGAGGCGATGCGCGCGCCACGTGCGTGGGCGCGGATGAGTGCATCAAGCAGTGCCTGTGGCGGACGCTCGCTGGGCTCGCGCCAGCCGGGAATGACGATGATGTCGGCGTCATCAACAGTGCTGAGATCGTAGGGCAGCTGCACCTGCGCACTGCCGAGCATGCGCAGTGCGCCGGGCTCGCCTGCGCATAGCTGGGTGCGGTACCAGGCCACGCCGAGTTCCGGTCGCACGGGTGCGAACAGGCCCACCGCACAACCGAACTCGAACAGCCCCTGGCCGTGGCAGGCAACGATGGCGACGAGCGGCGCGGTGGGATCGGCAGGTGGGCTGGGCATGGCCTGATGCTACGGGTCGAGGTGCGCGGCGCGGAGTGGTGCGCGGGCATGAGGTTATGCCTGTGGAGCATGTGCGCGGGGGAGCATTCGTCTGGCTTGGGGCACCCGACTGGGTAGAGTCGACTGTCAGTCGACTGCTGTTGGCGACACCGATGAAAACGCCGCGCTGCGCGCGATAGTCGACTGACAGTCGACTCTACCCTGCCGTTCGCCGTTCGCCGTTCGCCGTTCGCCGCCCGCCGCCCGCCGCCCGCCGCCCGTCACCCGTCACCCGTCACCCGTCACCCGTCGGTTGTCGCCCGCCGCAGCCCGCCGGCTGCCCGCCCGCCGCGCATCATCCAACGTCGGTTGCCCATCGTCACCCCATTTGCGTAGCGCCCAGCGCTGCCTAACCTCATTACCAGCGGTCATGTGGGTGGCCGGATGTTACGGCTGGGTGACGCGTTCATGCCTGTCGCAGTTGGTGAACAGGCCCTTGAATGGAAGCGTGTTTCCGGCCCACCCCCACGAGCCCCCATGCCTGCCGCCCACACTCCTGTCCTGAGCTCTCTTGCCGTCCTGATCGCGGCCACCCTCGCCACGTCGCCCAGCCATGCCGCTGAAGCCGATGCGGATCCTGCCACCACGGCGGCATCCGCCAATGTCGCGGCATCCACGCTGGATGCCGTGGTCGTTACCGGTTCGCGCACCAGTACGCGCACGGTGAAGAACAGCTCCACGCCGATCGATGTGATCTCCGCCGAAGACCTCACCGCCACCGGCCAGGCCAACCTGCTGGAAGCACTGCAACGCGCGCTGCCGTCGCTCAGCCAGATCGGTGGCTACCAGAGCGACCAGGAGAGCCTGATCCGCGGCTACCAGCTGCGCAACCTGTCGCCGGGCTACACGCTGGTGCTGGTGAACGGCAAGCGCCGCAATGCCAGCGCCTACGTCAGTGGCGCAAACGGTGGCGGCTTTCCGGGCCACGCCTGGGCCGACCTGGCGCTGATTCCGGTCTCAGCCATCGACCACGTGGAAGTGCTGCGCGATGGTGCGTCGGCCATCTATGGCTCGGATGCGATCACCGGTGTGGTCAATGTGATCCTGAAGTCACAGGCACAGGGTGGCGAACTGGCTGTGGAAAGCGGGCAGAGCACCGACGGCGATGGATCGCGCACCAGCGTGCGTGCCAACGTGGGCCTGCCGTGGGGCCAGGACGGCTTCGTCAACCTGTCTGGCGAGACCACCCGCCAGCATCATGCGATCCGCACCCGCCGCTACATCGATGGCTACCTGAGCTATCCGGCGGTGGATGGCAGAGGCAATCTGGTGGCGTTGCGGCCGAACAATCGATTGCCAGCGGGTGCTGCGCCGAACCCGGCCGAGGCCAACCGCGATGCCGAGGCCAACACCATCCTCAGTTCGCCGTCGTACGCGTTGAAGGCCTTTGCGGTGAACGTGGGCCATGGCCTGGGCGAAAGTGCGCAGTTCTACGCCAATGCCACCGCCAGCGATCGCACCGCACAGGCGATCCAGAACTTCCGCCTGCCGGCGACCATCTTCACCACCTACAAGGCGCCCGGCGTGTTGAGTGTGTTCCCCGATGGCTTCCTGCCGGTGCTGGAAACCAAGGAGAAGCAGTACACCGGCACCGCGGGCGTGAAAGGCCAGATCGCGGGATGGGACTATGACGCCAGCCTGACCGGCAACCGCAGCACGGTGCGCACCTACACCCGTAATTCGGTGAACTACTCGCTTCCTTACCCGGGATCGCCCACGGATTTCTATGACGGCAAGCTGGACTACCAGCAGGGTATCGCCAACCTGGACCTGCGCCGTGGCTTTGAGGTGGCAGCGTTCGCCTCGCCGCTGGAAGTGAGCGCGGGCGCCGAGTACCAGCACGAACAGTACGAACGCGGAGCAGGGCAGTGGGAGTCGTATACCGGCTTCGGTGCGGCCGCCTTCGTCGGCTATTCCACTGCCGACGCGGTGAAGGCTACCCGCAACAGCAAGGCGGTGTACGTGGGTGCGGCCAGCAACATCACCTCGCGCTGGTATCTGGATGCCGCTGCGCGCTGGGAAGACCACTCCGACTTCGGCAGCGTTTCCACGGGCCGCCTGACCACGCGCTTCGACTTCACCGACGCGTTGGGTGTACGCGCGACGGTCAGCAATGGCTTCCATGCGCCCAGCCTCGGCGCGCAGTACTACCAGGCCACCGGCAGCTGCCCGTGCGGTACCACGCTGGTGGCGCAGGTGTCGTCGCCGGCGGCGATCGCACTGGGTGCCACACCGCTGAAGCCTGAGAAGGCCACCAACTACAGCCTGGGCGTGACCTGGGACCCGAGCCCGGCCTTCCACCTGGCCGTGGATGCGTACCAGATCGACATCCGCGGCCAGCTCGGCCAGTCCAGCCAGATCGGCTACAACGCACAGGACCCGGCGCGCGTCACCGACAACAGCGGCACGGTGCTGAGTGCGGCGCAGAAGAACACCATCGATGCGCTGCTGGGGTCGGCCGGCATCAGCATCCTGCCGGGTGATGCGTTCTACGCGAGCTACTTCACCAACGTGGGCAACACCCGCACACGCGGCGTCGAATTGACCCTGGAAGCGAACCAGGAAACGGCATGGGGCAAGCTGCGCTGGAGCTACGCGGCCAACGTGGGCCGCACCACCATCCAGAAGGTCAGCGACATTCCGGCGGCGCTGCAGGGGCTGCCGAACATCAACCTGTTGACCAAGAGCAGCGAGTACGCGCTGCGCTTCCGTACGCCGAGCTACACGCAGGTGGCCGGGCTGGGCTGGCAGAACGGGCGCTGGCGCTCGAATGTGGACTTCACGTACTACGGCCCGATCAAGCGCCTGAACAACGGCGTGGAGTACAAGCAGCCGCCGGTGCTGGTGACCAATCTCTCCGGTGCGGTGGAACTGGGTGCGGGCTGGAGCGCTGCGCTGGGCATCAACAACGTGTTCGACAAGCGCACCCGCAAGGTGCCGGAGTACGCGCGCAGTGCCACCGATGTGGCCAGCATCGAGACGACCTGGGACAACGGCGATGTGCTGGGCAACGTCGGGGCGTACTGGTATGGGCGGGTCAGTTACCGGTTCTGAGGTTCAGGCGAAACGTCGCCGGGCATGGCTCGGCTCTACAAAAGGCGAACGGCGGCCGGACGTAGTCCGGCATCATCGAGGAGCAGTTCATGTCTTCTGCATTGAAGGTGGTTGCATTGGTGGGGTCGCCGACCAGTTCGGCGACGTCGCGCACGTTGCTGCTGGTGCGGCATCTGCTGGAGTCGTTGCAGCAGCGGGTGCATGCGAGTGTGGATCTGGTGGAGCTGGCGCCGATCGCGCGCTCGCTGGGGCAGTCGTTGTCGCGCGACGAAGCGGAGCCCGTCGTGGAGCAGGCGCTGCGGACCATCGAGACCGCCGAACTGCTGGTGGTGGCCGCGCCGGTGCATCGCGGTTCGTATCCGGGGCTGTTCAAGCACCTGGTCGACTTCATCGAGCTGGAGGCGCTGGTGGATACGCCCGTGCTGTTGGCGGCGACCGGTGGCAGCGAGCGCCATGCACTGGTGATCGACCACCAGCTGCGGCCGTTGTTCAGTTTCCTGCAGGCGCACACGCTACCGATCGGGGTGTATGCCACGCCTGCGGACTTCGATGGCGAGCACATCAACAGTGCAGCGTTGCAGGCCCGCATCGCGCTGGCGACCGAGCGCGCGGCCGGGCATCTGGCTGTGCAGGCGCTGGCGGTACCGGCGCCGCTGCGACGGATCGCCTGACGGCATAACCGGCGGCGCTTTGCTTATGGCCAAGGCGCATCTGCATGGCCGGATCTGACCGCCGATTGTCGCCTGGCATCGCCGTCCCGGCGGCCGTCATCTCTAGCATCGATATCGAAGCGGCATCGCATTGCCGCCCCCCCGATGAGGACGCCCCCGTGAGTCTGGACGCAACCGACAAGCCCATCCTGTTCCTGCTCGACCGTGAGTTCGAGGACGGACAGATTCCCGGCCAGCGCTTCTTCTGCCGGCACAGCCTGCTGCTGGAAGGGGCACTGTCGAGCATCGACGGCCTGGACGCGCAGCTGGACGTACGTCGCATCGGTTTCGCGCGGCCACGCCGCGAGGTGATTGCCGAGATCGGCGAGCAGGACCAGTCGTTGCCGAAGCTGGTGCTGCCGCAGGGCGTGCGCAGCGAACTGGCCAGTGGCGCGCACCAGGATCGCCAGTACATCTCCGGTGCCGAGCCGATCCTGGCCGCGCTGAACGGATTGCTCGGCATTCCCGTGGCCCACCCCTGAGCGAGGACGCGACGATGAGCTATCAGATCAGCGTGCTGGACAAGAGCCCGGTGGCCGAGGGCGCCTCGCCGGAGCAGGCGCTGCGCAACAGCCTGCAGCTGGCGCAGCGCGCCGAACAGCTGGGCTATCACCGCTACTGGTTTGCCGAGCACCATGCCGCGCCGACCTTGGCCAGCCCCGCGCCGGAAGTTCTGGCGGCCTGGGTGCTGGCGCAGACCCGGCGCATCCGTATCGGAAGCGGCGGAGTGATGCTGCGCCACTACGCGCCGTACAAGGTGGCGGAGAACTTCAACCTGCTGGCGGCGCTGGCGCCAGGGCGCGTGGACCTGGGCGTGGGCAAGGCCCCCGGTGGCCTGCCGGCCTCTACGGCGGCATTGGCAGCGGGGCGACCGGCGTTTGCCGATTTCGACCAGCAGCTGCGCGACCTGGAGGGTTACCTTTCCGGCACCGAAACCGAGGCGCAGGCGCGCCCGATTCCGCAGCAGGCGCCGGAGCGCTTCCTGCTTGGTGCCAGCCCGCAGAGTGCGCAGCAGGCGGCCGAGCTGGGCTGGCGCTTCGTCTACGCCGCGCATTTCGATGGCGACCCGAAGCACATTGAGGCCGCGTTCGACGCCTACCGCAGCGTCTCCTCGCAGTCCCCGCTGCTGGCCACGGTGGCCTTCGCCGCACCGACTGCGGAAGCCGCTGCGCGTCATATCGGTGCGCTGCGCGTCTACAAGCTGCACCTTGGTCCCGGGCAGACGGTGAACCTGCCCAGTCCCGAGGCGGCCGCCGAATATGCACGCCAGGTAGGCGTGGCCGACTTCCGCATCGAGGAAACCCGCCCCAGTGTGTTGTCCGGTGATGCGCAGCATGTGCGTGACGAACTGGATGCGCTGCACCGGCGCTTCGGCGTGGGCGAATTCATCCTCGACGCGCCGGTGGCCGACCTCGACGCACGCCTGACTTCCCTTGAGCTGCTGTCGCCCGCGCCACGCGCGGCGGTGGCCTGACCTGCAGGAGCGACTCCCATGAGCACCACCCCGCGCCACATTCCGTTCGGCATCATGCTGCAGGGTCCCGGCAGCCACATGCATGCCTGGAAGCATCCATCCAATCCGGCTGATGCCAGCGTCAACCTGCAGTTCTACATCGACATCGCGCGCACGGCCGAGGACAACGGCATCGCCTTTGGCTTCGTGGCCGATGGCCTGTACATCAACGAGAAGTCGATCCCGCACTTCCTCAACCGCTTTGAGCCGATCTCGCTGCTGTCGGTGCTGGCCACGGCAACGAAGAAGATCGGCCTGGCCGGCACGCTGTCGACCTCCTACAGCGACCCGTTCACCGTGGCCCGGCAGTTCGCCTCGCTGGACCTGCTCAGCGGCGGCCGTGCCGGTTGGAACGTGGTGACCTCGCCGCTGGAGGGTTCGGGCCGCAACTATGGCCGGCCGCATCCGGAGCACGCGCTGCGCTACCAGATCGCCGATGAGTATCTGGACGTCGTGCAGGGGCTGTGGGATTCCTGGGACGACGACGCCTTCGTGCGTGAGCGCGACAGCGGCACCTTCTTCGCACCGGAAAAGTTCCGCCGTCTCGACCACAAGGGCCGCTTCTTCCAGGTGGAAGGCCCGCTCAACATCCAGCGTTCGCCGCAGGGCCAGCCGGTGATCTTCCAGGCCGGTTCGTCCGACGATGGCATTGCACTGGCCGGCAAGTACGCCGATGCGGTGTTCACCCATTCGCCGTCGCTGGAAGAAACCCGCGCGTTCACCCAGAAGGTGAAGAACTCGGCGATCGCGCACGGTCGCAGCGGCAACGACGTGAAGATTTTCCCGGGCATCGGCCCGATTGTCGGCCGCACCGCCGAGGAGGCAGAAGCCAAGTACCAGGCAATCGCCGCGTTGGCCACGCTGGAGGATGCGCTGGCCTACCTCGGGCGCTTCTTCGATCACCACGATTTCAGCCAGTACGACCCGGACGCACCGTTCCCGGAGCTGGGCGACATCGGCAGCAATTCGTTCCGCTCCACCACCGACCGCATCAAGCAGGACGCGCGCGAGAAGGGCCTGAGCCTGCGCCAGGTTGCACTGGAAGCGGTCAGCCCGCGGCCGAACTTCATCGGCACACCGGAGCACGTGGCCGATGAGTTGATCCGCTGGTTCGATGCCGGTGCCAGCGATGGCTTCATCCTCGGCTTCGCCGCGCAGCGCGAAGGCCTGGACGATTTCGTGACCCAGGTGCTGCCGATCCTGCAGGCGCGCGGCTACCACCAGCGCGAGCTGACAGGGCAGACCCTGCGCGAGCATCTGGGCCTGCCGTACAAGGCCAGCCGCTATTCGACCGACGCCGAACCGGCGCGGAAGGTGGGATAAGGCGATGAGCGGAGAGAACTCGGTAGCGCCGGGCCATGCCCGGCGGGATCCCGCGTCCATCGGCGTGCTGCCGGAAATTGCAGCGCGCGCCGAGGCCGCCATCGCGATCCGTCACGATCTGCACCGCCACCCGGAGCTGGCCTTCGAGGAGCACCGCACCAGCGCCCGTGTGGCCGAGTTGCTGCAGCAATGGGGCTATGAGGTGACCACCGGGCTCGGCGGCACCGGCGTGGTCGGCACGCTGCAGCGCGGGCGGGGCAGCCGTCGCCTCGGCCTGCGCGCCGACATCGACGCACTGCCGATCCATGAGGACTCCGGGCTGGCCTACGCCAGCCAGACCGAGGGGCTGATGCATGCCTGCGGCCACGATGGGCATACCGCCATCCTGCTGTCCGCTGCACACTACCTGGCCCATCACGGTGATATCGACGGCACCCTGCAGCTGGTATTCCAGCCCGCCGAGGAAACCGGCTCGGGCGCGTCGAAGATGATTGCCGATGGGCTGTTCGAGCGCTTCCCGGTGGATGCGATCTATGGGCTGCACAACTGGCCAGGCGTGCCGGTGGGTCACTTCGGTTTCGTCGACGGCCCGGCGATGGCCTCGGTGGACTGGGCGCGGTTGAAGGTGATCGGCAAGGGTGGCCACGGCGCCGAGCCACAGGGCAGCGTCGATCCGATCCTGGTGGCGGCACACATCATCACCGCGCTGCAGAGCGTGGTGTCGCGCAATGTCGATCCGCGGCAGATGGGCGTGGTCACCGTCGGCTCGATCCATGGCGGCCAAGCCGCCAATGTGATTCCGGACGTGGTGGAGCTGAAGCTGACGGTGCGCGCCTATCTGCCGGAGGTGCGCGACACCCTGCGGCGCCGGGTGACAGACATTGCCGAGCAGACCGCTGCAGCGTTCGGTGCCCGCGCCGAGATCGAGTTCCCACGTGGCTTCCCCAGCGTGATCAACCATTCGCAGCAGACCGCCTACATCCGCGAGGTGGCAGTGCAGGGCTTCGGTGCGGATCACGTGGTGCCCGGGTTCGCGCCGCGCACCGCCAGCGAGGACTTCGCCTTCCTGCTGCAGGCGCGCCCCGGCAGCTTCGTCTTCGTTGGCAACGGTGACAGCGCCCCGCTGCACAGCCCGCGCTATGTGTTCAACGACGCGGCCATCGCACCCGCCGCCAGCCTGTGGGCACGGCTGGCCGAAGACTATCTGGCGAAGGACGCGACATGAGCAGCAACGAACGCTTCCTCTATACCTCGGTGGATGATCCGCTGGCACGGCCACTGTTCGATGGCCTGGAGCAGGAGTACGACAGCCGCTACGCCGACGTGCGCCGCCGCATCGGCGGCAGCGCCCGCGAGGAACTGCAGCGCTACCCGGCGCAGGCCTTCGCCGCACCGGTAGGGGCGTTCGTGCTGCTGCTGCGTGATGGCGCTGCCATCTCGGGTGGCGCCTTCATGCCGCATCGTGATCCGGATACCGCCGAGTTCAAGCGCATCTGGACGCTGCCCGGGCTGCGCCGCCAGGGCATCGCGCGGCGCGTGCTGCAGGAGCTGGAAGACCAGGCGGCACGCCAGGGCTATCGGCGTGTGTTCCTGACAACCGGCTTCCGCCAGCCCGAGGCAGTCGGCCTGTACCTCAGCCATGGCTACACCGCGCTGTTCGATCTGGACGCGGATCCGGAAACCATCGCGCACCTGCCGTTCGAGAAGCTTCTTGGGCAACCGGCGCCAGTGCTTTCGCCGTCCCAGACAGTGCTGCACGGAGCCCACGCATGAGTACGCCGTCGTCTGCGCTTGAGGGGATCACTGCGCGTCCAGCGCCAGCACCCGAGTTGAAGGTCGTACCGGCCCGGCATCCGCTGCAGGTGGTTGGCACGGTGCTGGCGCTGGCGCTGATCCTGATCGGCCTTCAATCAGTACTTGGCAATCCGCGTTGGGGCTGGGGCACCTTTGCCGAATGGTTCTTCGCACGCCCAGTGCTTGAGGGCCTCGGCCGCACGCTGCTGCTGACCGCGCTTGGCACCGGCCTCGGCTTCGCGCTGGGGACCCTGCTTGCGTTGGCCCGCGTCTCCGGCTCGCCGCTGCTGTCTGCGGTGTCGTGGGGCTATGTGTGGCTGTTCCGCTCGATCCCGCTGCTGGTGCTGTTGTTGCTGCTGAACAACCTGGGCTACCTGTACAGCACCATTGAGCTGGGCGTACCGTTCACTGGCATCAGCCTGTTCTCGTACCCGACCACGCAGCTGATCGGCGTGTTCACCGCAGCAGTACTGGGCCTGACCCTGAACCAGGCGGCGTTCTCGGCCGAAGTGATTCGTGGCGGCATTCTCTCGGTCGACCACGGACAGTATGAGGCGGCCGCTGCGCTTGGCCTGCCGCGTGGCCGCCAGGTGCGCCGCATCATCCTGCCGCAGGCAATGCGCTCGATCCTGCCGGCCGCGTTCAACGATGTGATCGGCCTGGCCAAGAGCACGTCGGTGGTCTACGTGCTGGCGTTGCCGGAGCTGTTCTACACCGTGCAGGTGATCTACCGCCGCAATCTGGAGGTGGTGCCGCTGCTGATGGTGGCCACAGTCTGGTACCTGGTGATCCTGACCGTGCTGTCGCTGCTGCAGCGACGCGTGGAGCAGCGCTTCGCGCGCGGCCAGCTGCAGCGCGAGCGCTCGGTTTCGCGCGTCTCATCGCCTCAGCGCGTGCAGAGCGATGCCGCACCGCGCGTGGCCAACCGCCCGCGCATCGCCACCCAGGTCGAAGCGGGCGAGGGTGCGGCGGTATCGCTGCATGGCGTGGGCAAGGCATTCGGCGAGCAGCCGGTGCTGGAAGACGTGAACCTGGACCTGCGCGCCGGCAGCGTGACCGTGCTGATCGGCCCCTCGGGTGCTGGGAAATCCACGCTGCTGCGGCTGATCAACCACCTGGAGCGCGCCGACAGTGGCTACGTGACTGTCGGTGGCCAGCTGATCGGCTACCGACGCGATGGTGACACTCTGTACGAACTGCCGGAGCGTGAGATCCGCCGTCGCCGCGCCGAAGTCGGCATGGTGTTCCAGGGCTTCAACCTGTTCCCGCACCTGACCGCGCTGGAGAACATCATCGAGGCGCCGATCGCCGTGCGTGGCGTACCGCGCGCGCAGGCCGAAGAGCAGGCGCGCACGCTGCTGGAGCGGGTCGGCCTGGCCGACAAGGCCGATGCGTTCCCACGCCAGTTGTCAGGGGGCCAGCAACAGCGCATCGCGATTGCCCGCGCGCTGGCGCTGCAGCCGAAGGTGCTGTTGTTCGACGAACCCACCTCGGCGCTGGACCCGGAGCTGGTGGCGGAAGTGCTCAGTGTGATCGAAGAGTTGGCCAGCTCCGGTACCACGCTGGTGATCGTCACCCATGAGCTGGGCTTCGCCCGCCGAGTGGCCGACCACGTGGTGATGATGGACCAGGGCCGGGTGATCGAGCAGGGCACGCCCGAGGCGTTGTTCGAGCGCCCGCGCCAGCAACGCACGGCCGATTTCCTGGCCAAGACCCTGTAACCCTCAAGGAATGCCATGAGCCCTGCATCCCCCCGTCGCCCCTCGCGCAGCACCCTGTTGATCGTGGGCGTGCTGGTCATCGGCATCGCCGGCATCGTCTATTCCCGCGTGCGCCAGGCCCCGGAGGCTGCGGTGGTGGCCGCGACCAGCCTGGCCGGTACCAACACCACCGTGCTGAAGGGCACGCTCGATCCCAAGGCGCAGGCCTTGATTCCCGCCGGCTACCGCTTCGTCACGCCGGGGGCGTTCACCGTGGCGACCCATCCGGGACAGTTGCCATTGGCCGACTACGGCGCCGACAGCAAGGACGTGGTCGGCATCGAGCCCGACATCGCGCGCCTGATCGCCGATGCGCTGGGCCTGAAGCTGGTGATCGTGCCGGTGGCATGGGCCGATTGGCCGCTGGGGCTGGAATCGGGCAAGTACGATGCAGTGCTGTCGAACGTGACGGTCACTGAAGAGCGCAAGAAGAAGTTCGATTTCTCCAGCTATCGTTACGACCTGCTGGGCATCTATACGCGCACTGATGGGCCGATCCAGAAGATCGAGAAGCCGGCGGACGTGGCGGGGCTGAAGGTGGTGGTGGGTGCCAGCACGAACCAGGACCAGATCCTGCGCCAGTGGGACCAGCAGAACATCGCCGCGGGCCTGAAACCGGTGGAGTACCAGTACTTCGACGACGCGGTGGTCGGCCGTTTGGCGGTGATCACCGGCCGCGCCGATGTCTCGTTCGAGCCCAATGCCACCGGCGCGTACTCAGCACGCGATGGCAAGGTTCGGCGCGTGGGCCTGTTCCCCGGTGGGTGGCCGAACGCCGCTGCGATCTCAGTGACCACGCGCAAGGGCAGTGGCCTGGCCGATGCGGTGACGCAGGCGCTGAACACGCAGATTGGCAGTGGCACCTATGCGCAGGCGCTGAAACGCTGGAACGTGGCCGAGGAAGCGGTGCCGCAGTCGCAGACCAATCCGCCAGGGTTGCCGACGCTGCAATGACGCCGGGCGTGGCCCGGCGCTACCTCCGTCTTTGTAGAGCCGAGCCATGCTCGGCTGCTCTACCAACGTGCCTCCAGCGTCTTGAACGGCTTTGCCAGGCGCACACCCTCGGCATCGAAGTTGGAAACGCTACGACCATCCACACGCACCGCCTTTGGCATCGTGCGCGCCGGCCACCAGACCTTCACCGCCGTCCCGTTGCGCAGCCCCTCGCCAAGCGCCACCGTCAGCACGCCGTCGCGCTGCCGCGCCTGCATCTGCAACGTGCCATACGCGGTCGGCAGGCGTTCCACCGCCAATCCATCCCCCGCCACCCACGACGGCGGCGTACCCGGCAGCAGCGACAGCGCATCATCGTCTTCGCGCATCAGCATGCCGAACAGCGTGCGGCCGTACTCGGCGCCGATCCAGGTGTGGGGCATGTCGCCGAGGTAGCGCGGGAAGCGCAGCCGCGAATGCAGCACTTCGGCCAGCACCTGCCACTCAAGCGGGCGTCGATCATGCAGCAGGCCCTGCAGCAGCTCGTCGGCCACCTGTGGCTGGCCAAGGTGCACGTAACTCAGCACGTTGCGGATCTCGTACGGTGTGTACGCATACAACGCACCTGGCTGGCCGCGCTTGCGCACATCCTCGAGGTAACGGGCGAAGGTGGTGCGCAGCGCTTCGGCGGGCAGTACGCTCTGCGCCCCGGTGGGGTCCAGCGCGATCGATACCCCGGTGGGATCGCCATCGCCCAGATCGGCAGAGGACGGAATGAAGTCGATGCCCTTCCACGCCATCGTCGCCCGGATCGAGGCGTGCAGCGCGTCGTAAAGCAGTTTGTACTGTTCGCGTGCCCACACTGCAGTCTCGTGGTCGCCCAGCGATTCAGCCAGCCACGCGCCGTCGTGCCAGCCCTTCAATCCCCAGTAGTCATCCCAGTAGCTGTGAGTGGGCGAGGGGTAGCCCTCGTGGCTGATCGACGGCGCAAGAATGCCGGCGAAGCGCTCCGGCGCTGGCTGGTCGGCCTTGTAGCCGGGCGCCAGCGTGCGTTCGCGCAGTTCCTGCAGGAAGCGCAGCGCGGCCTTCACTTTCGGCAGATAGGCACGTACCGATTCGGGTCCGCCATCGAGGCGCGCGACATCGGCCACCAGCGCCACGTACTGGCCCTGGCTGTCGTACTCGATATCCGAACCGAAACCGGTGTTGACGCTGCCATCGTCGTTGAGGATCGGCGAGACCAGGCCGTTGGCATGCACGCCGTGTTCGCTGTACCAGCCCAGGTAGTCGCGCGCGACCTTGGCTTCACCCATGCGCAGCAGCACCGCCGAGGTGGCCATGCCGTCGCGGATGAAGGAGCGGTTGTAGTTGCGCGGGCCGGGCTGCATGGCCGGGCCGGTCTGGTTGATCAGCATGTAGGCGGCCTGCGCGCGCAGCATGTCCACCAGTGAGGGATCGGGCAGGCGCAGGCCGACCTGGCCCAGCCGTGCCTGCCAGTCTGTTGAAACCTGCGTGGCCAGGGTGTCGAATGCCGTGCTGGCGTCGCGCGGCAGCGAGGCCAGATCGAGCGGTGGTGCCTCGGGCAGCACACCATTGGTATCGGCGGCGGCAGTACCCAGCGGGAAGGCGGCCACGACGGCATCGCTGGCCCCCGGATCCAGCGAGATACGGTAGTCCAGAGCGGCGGCGGCCAGACCCTGCTCGTCGCGTGCCTGCTGGGTGGAGGGCAGCTGACCAGCGGCGAGGGCCGAGGTGATTTCCGTTGCGCCCTCCTTGCCGAAGGCTGCCGCACCGGACGCCGATACCGGCGTTAGCGAGCGCAACAACGTTCGCCCGTTGATGCGCACCGCCTGCCCATCGATGGTCACTTCACGGATCGGCGACAGGCCACCGTTCTGCCACGGCGGATTCATCTGCATCGGGCGTACGACAAGGCTGAGCGTGCCTTCGATCCTGGTGCTGCCGGTGTTGTGCAGGCGGTGGCGCAGGAAGGTCACCGGCTGGCCATCACGTTCGATGGCGAACACTTCGCTGCGCAGTTCCAGCCCGGGCTGCGGCGACCAGGTGGCGGAGGGCATCGGCTTCCAGCCATCACGCAATGCATGCTGCACGTTCTGCCCGGCGGCACCTGCAGTGCTCCCATTGGCGCTGCGCCAGATCGGCTGCACCAGCGGCGCGCCCTTGAACGCTTCCAGGTTGCCGTACTCGTCGAAGATCGATTTCTGTCGCCCGGCATGCACACCGACAGCGGTCCAGTAGGTCTGCTGCATCTGCAGCGAGGCCGGGAACAACGCGCGCTGCGCACCGCTGGCGGCAATCTGGTACTGCTTCATCGGCGTCATCACCGCCTTCGGCCCGAGCAGGCGCAGGCGTGCCACCTTTGGTGCAGGACCATCCACGCTCAGGCGGAATGCACGCACGGATTGCGCGGTATCGGCGGCGAGCCAGCTCTGCTTGTGATCTGCCGCCTGCGCATCGTGGGCCAGTTCCTGCCAGCGGCCTTGGGCGTCCTGTGCCTGCAGGCAGGCCGCACCGCGCGCGCCATCGGCCCATTCCACTGCCAGGCCAGCCGTGGATTGCGTGCGCGGCAGCGTGATGTCGAGCGTGTGGCTGCCACCTTTCCCGGTCGGCAGGGCGACCGGACTGCCGCCTTGCCAGAGTGCGGCTGCCTGCGTCGCATCGACACCGCCGATGCGAGCGCTGAGTGTGCTGTCCAGTGGCTCCATCTCGAAGATCGACACGCCCCAGTCGGAGGTGCGCTGTGGGCTGGCCAGCCGCAGGTAGCGTGCCTGGCGTGGTGCGAAGTACAGCGTTTCCACGTCGCCCAGCGAATCGGCCATGGTGTACGCGGTCTGCCACTGCGTGCCATCCAGTGAGGTCTGCAGTGAATAGCCTTCCGGATTGGAGACATCCCAGGTGAGGCGCGCGCCGGCCAGCAGGGTGGGCGCGCCCAGGTCGATCTGGAACCAGTGGCCGGGGCTGAAGGCGCCGCCGGTGACGGTCTTCGGGTCGCCGTCGATCAGGTGGCTGATCGCCATCGCCGGTACCTGCTGCGAAGAGCTGCTGGCTTGCCATTGGCTGCGCGGGGGGAGGGTCTGTGCCTGTGCGCTGGAGGCGAGGGCGGCCAACAGCAGGGCAATGGCAGATCCCCATGGGATAGCTGAGCGGGAGACCTTGGAGCGTTCGGCGCGCAACGTCATTACGGACAGCCTCGCAGGTTCGACCGGAATCGGGCGAGCGCTACGCTAGCAAGGTATGTAATCGGTTACATGACGCGCTGCAGTAGCGCCAGGCTGTAGCGCCGGGCTGTGCGTGGCGTGTCGGAGGCATGACCGCGTTGACGGCTATGGCTCTGGACGCGCGCAATGGAAGGGCTAGCTTGGGTCGAGGCCAAGGAGTTCAATATGGGTTGTCATTTGACAACCTTCGTTGGACAGGTGCAGGCTTCGGAGAAGGCGGATGTCTCGTGCGCGTCACCCCGACAAGGACATTGAGGCCGCATTGCGATTAGCGGAAGCAAGGGGGTGGAGATTGCGGGTAGGTGGCAGCCATGCGTGGGGGCGGATGTACTGCCCCTATAACGACAGCAAATGCCGGTGCGGGAATTCTGCGTCGTGAGCATCTGGAGCACGCCACGCAACACCTGCAATCACGCCAGAGCGCTGAGCCGTGTGGTCGAGAACTGCAGCCGTGAGCAATGAGAAACGGTGCGAGCCGAAACGAGGTGGGCAGATGATGGAATTCAATTTCACCCTGAAGTACCGCCTGCCGGACGCGTACCACGATGGCGGCATGCTGGAGCAGCGACTTGTGGAAACGGGGTGCGATGATGCGCTGCTGGGCATCGGGCGACCCGGCCGGATGGCGCTGGCATTCTGTCGTGAGGCTGACAATGCCGGTGCTGCCCTGGCGGCGGCAGTGGGCGATGTACAGCGTGCCGTGCCGGGGGCCGAGCTGGTCGAAGTAAGCCCCGATCTGGTGGGGCTGACCGATGTGGCGGACCTGTTGGGGGTATCGCGCCAGAACATGCGCAAGCTGATGCTGGCTAACCCGCAGTCGTTTCCATCTCCGGTTCACGAGGGAACCACTTCGATCTGGCATCTGGCCGACATCCTCGGTTGGCTGCAGGCGCGCGGCAGCGGGAAAGTCACCTCGGAACTGATGGAACTTGCCGCGGCCGCGTTGCAGCTCAACCTGGCCCGGGAAGCACACAGGTTGGGGCCAAAGGCGTAGCGCCGGACCAGGCCGGCGCACACGGGAGATGCAGGTTACAACTCTACCGTCTCCCACCAGCGCGTGCCCGCCTGCGGCGACTGCATATCCAGCGCTTCGCCCATCATCGGCGTGGCCACCGGCACGTTCTTCGCTGCGGCCAACGCGGTGATGCGTTCGAACGGCTGCTGCCACTCGTGCAGGGCCAGGTCGAAGGTGCCGTTGTGGATCGGCAGCAGCCATTTGCCGCGCAGGTCCAGGTGCGCCTGCAGGGTCTGTTCCGGCTGCATGTGCACGAACGCCCAGCGCGGGTCGTAAGCACCGGTTTCGATCATGGTCAGGTCGAACGGGCCGTATTTCTCGCCGATGGCCTTGAAGCCGTCGAAGTAGCCGGTGTCGCCGCTGAAGAAGATGCGGAAGTCACCGTCCTGGATCACCCACGACGCCCACAGGCTGCGGTCGCTGTCGCCCAGCCCGCGGCCGGAAAAATGCTGGCCCGGGGTGGCGGTCAGGCGCAGGCCGTTGGCTTCGGTGGATTGCCACCAGTCCAGCTGTTCGACCTTGCTGGCATCCACGCCCCAGGCGATCAGCTGGTCACCCACGCCGAGCGGTGCGATGAAGCGCGCGGTCTTGCCGGCCAACTGCATCACGGCGGCGTGGTCGAGGTGGTCGTAGTGGTTGTGCGAGAGGATTACGCCGGCAATCGGCGGCAGCTCGTCGATGCTGATCGGCGGCGCATGGAAGCGGGCCGGTCCCATCCACTGCACCGGCGAGGCGCGCTCGGAAAATACCGGGTCGGTCAGCCAGTACTGGCCGCGAAGCTTCAACAGGATCGTGGAATGGCCGATGCGGAACAGGCTGCGGTCCGGCGCAGCGTCCAGCGTGGCACGGTCCAGCGGCTGCACCGGGATCGGATGATTGGGCACGGTGCCCTTGGGCTTGTTGAACAGGAAGGTCCACCAGATCTCCAGGCCGTCGCGCAGGCCCATTGCCGGCTTCGGCAGGGCGTTGCGGAACTTGCCGTCGCGGTACTGCGGCGAGTCGGGGAAGTCGGGGAGGGACCAGGACTTGCAGAAGGTGTAGGCGGTCACGGCGAGGATTCCAAGCAGGAGGACAAGGAGCAGGCGCTTCATGGGTGACGTCCGCTGAGTACACTGCACAGTGTAGTTTCCGTTTTTTGAAAAGTACACTGCCGGGTGTAAAATGCCGGTGTCCGTTCAGCTATCCGGTTTCCGCCATGTCCCATGCCCCGCAACGCCTGACCGACCGCAAACGCGAAGCCATCGTGCGCGCGGCGGTGGAGGAGTTCCGTGCCTCGGGCTACGAGGCGACCAGCATGGACCGCATTGCCGAGGTGGCCGGGGTCTCCAAGCGCACCGTCTACAACCACTTCCCGAGCAAGGAAGCGCTGTTCTCGATGATCCTGGAGGAGCTGTGGGAACGCAGCGTAGCCAGTGATACGTTGCCGTACCGCGCCGACCAGACGCTGCAGGCGCAACTGCTGCAGCTGTTGGGGCAGAAGCTGGAACTGCTCAGTGATGCCAATTTCATTGATCTGGCAAGGGTGGCGATGGCCGAGATCATCCATTCGCCGGAGCGCGCGCAGGCCATCGTCTGCCGCATGGGCGAGAAGGAAAGCGGCGAGAGTGCCTGGATCCGCGCGGCCATCGCCGATGGCCGGCTGCGCGAGGTCGATCCGGAATTTGCCGGCCACCAGCTGCACGGCCTGGTGAAGAGCTTCGCGTTCTGGCCGCAGGTGACGATGGGGCAGGCGCCATTGAATGCGCAGGAGCGTGCACGCGTGGCCGAGTCGGCGGTGGCGATGTTCCTGGGCTTCTACGCAGTCTAGTTGGCCTAGTTGGCGGCGAAACGGCGGAACTCGTCGGCCGGCAGCGCTGCCGAGTACAGATAGCCCTGGCCGACATCCACGCCCAGTGCACGCAGTTGTTGTTCCTGCGCCAGGGTCTCGGTGCCCTCGGCCACGACAACCGCACCGCAGCGGTGCGCGACTTCGACGATGAAGCGCACGATCGACTGCGACTTGGCGTCGGACAGCGTGGCGATCAGCGCCTGTTCGATCTTGACCTCGGCAATGGCCAGCTGCGAAAGCAGGATCAGGGTTGAGTAGCCGGCGCCGAAATCATCCAGCGACAGGCTGACCTCGGCCGCCAGCAACTGCGCGATGTTGGCATCGACCACGTCGCGCTCGACGATCTCGGTCCATTCGACAATCTCCAGGCGCAGCATCGCACCAGGCACATCGTGCAGCTGCAGCAGTTCCTGCAGGCGCTGGCCGAAGCCGGGTTGGCGCAGGGACTCGGCGGAAACATTGACGGCAACGGTCAGCGCCACACCATCGCGCCGGCACTGCTGCAGGAAATGGATGGCCGACTGCAGCGTGGCCCATTCCAGCTCGGCCAGACGGCCTTGGCGGCGTAGCAGGGAGATCACCCGCATCGGTGCGATCATCCTGCCCTCGGTATCGCGCATGCGCAGCAGTGCTTCGGCGCCGACCAGCCGGCGATCCTGCAGGCGATGCTTGGGTTGGTAGCACAGAGGCGCATCCCCCTGCTGCAACCAGCGTTCGAGTGAGCTCTCGATCAGGGCGTCGATCTCACTGTCGCGCTGGATCGGATCATCGAAGAACACCACGCCCGATTCGATCGCACTCAGCGCCAGCGTGATCGCCCGGAACGGCAGGTGGCCGTCGTCTGTATCAGTGGGTGGCTTGAGTTCAACCACCGCACAGCGGAACAACGGGCGGAAGCCCGGCCAGTCACGGCCGACCTGGTCAGCCAGGTTGCTGGCCAGCTCGGTGATCTGCGGTTGCGTGCGCAGTTCGGGCAGGCTCAGGTCGCGTACCAGGATCGCCAGTGCGGCATCACCGAACTGATAGATCTCCAGCTGCCCGGCCGGCAGCGTGGGCAGCAACCGATGCACTTCATTGGTGCTTTCGCGTTGCCACAGGCCGTTGTCCTGCAGCGGACCGTAGCGCAGGCGCAGATCGCGCAGGTTGCCCATCTCGGCCACGATCAGGCAGGCCTTGACGATGTCGTCGTTGTCGCGCCAGAAGTGCTGCAGGCGTTCACCGAGCGCGCGCATGTTGGGCAGGCCACTGATCGGGTCGATACGCAGCCAGGCCTGTTCGCGTTGGCGCTGCACGTCGATCTGCGCATCGTTGTAGACCAGTGCGAACACCGCGCCCAGCATCAGCAGTGACAGCGGCAGCGCCAGCAGGCGCTGGATCGCCAGTTCCTCCACCGGCAACAGATCGGCGCCGATGATCGCCACGCCCAGCGCCAGGCCGAACGCGGTGACAGCAATACGTACGCCCCAGGCCTGCAGGATCATGCGCAGCGAGAGTTCGTTGAGCATGCGCGGGTGCAGGCGCCTGCGCAGCCAGACGCCTGCCATCATCTGCAGTGCGGCCTCCAGGCCAGCAGGCAGGAAGTACAGCGTGCCGGCGAACTGGTAGCGGGCCAGCAGGCTGGCGCCGAGGCAGGCCAGTCCGCCGCGCCAGCCGCCAAGCAGGCCACTGACCAGCAGGATGTCGAAGCCCAGATGGAGCTTGACCACCCCTTGCGTATAGCGGGCCACGAACCACGAGTTGAACAGGTAGATCAGGCCTAGCGCCGCGCCCACGTAAAGGCGGCGGCCTTCAATGGCGTGGCCGGCGCGACGGGTGGCGATCAACAGCACGCCGATCATGCCGATCACCGCCGTGGCCTGCAGCAGGTACAACGGCAGGCTGGGCAGGGCGCTGTCCAGGACCTGGGCCGCAACCCGTGAAAGCGCATCCATAGCAGGTTCCCGCCTGTGACCGACGGCCAGTGAGCAGCAGGGTAAACCACAGCGGTCCATGCGGCCACCGAGGCTGTCCGGCGTTGCGTCCCAGGGTCAGTAGCGCGGGTCGGCGATGGCGGGCAGTACCAGTTCGCGCACGAATCCGGACGGCGACAATTGCAGGAGGGCGCGCACCATCGCCACCACGTCGTGCACCGGCACCAGTTCGCCATCGCCGCGCGCTGCCGCCGCTGCCACGGGGACCGATAGTGCATCGTCGGTATTGAGGTAACCCAGCTGCAGGCTGGTTACGGCCAGGCGGAGGTTACGGAAGCCTTCGCGCAGGGCATCGGCGATGCCGTTGAGTGCGAACTTCGAGGCACCGAAGGCGACTTCCGGGCGACCGCTGCGTGGCAGGGCCGAGGTTGAGCCGGTCAGTACCAGCTGTGGGCGCGGTGCGCCCAGAACGCGCGGCAGCAGGCGCTGAAGCAACACGAGCGTGGCGGTGATGTTGACGTCAACCAGCTGGGTGAGCGCGGCATCGCTTTCGTCGAGGAACGCGTACTCGTCGCTGAAGGCCTTCTCTTCCCAGATGCCCAGGTTGTGGATCAATACATCCAGATCAGCGGGCGCCCGCGCCGCGATGTGATTGGCAGCGAGGGCGGGCTGGGACAGGTCGGCTTCGATCCATTGCAGTGCAACGCCTTCGGGGCAGGCGATGTCGCGCGGGCGAGTGCGCGAGACACCGACGACGGTGTCGCCGGGCTGGCACAGGCCTTCAACGAATGCCCGACCGAGGCCCCTGCTGGCGCCGATGACCATCAATTTCATGTTGCTTCCTTGTTGTGCATTGGCGGCCTTGCCCGGCCGCGAGGATGATGTCCCCGTCACCAAACGCACGCAGGCCGCTGCGTTCGGCGGTGATGATCGAGGTCGTGTCGTCGAGCGAGAAGGGTGGCGAACGGCTGTGGCATGCAGAACTCCGGGAAGGGATTTGGCAGGCCGCGCAGCATCGGGCCTCAACCGCAGTTGAGGTCAAGGTTGGCTGAACGACGCCCTGTCATGGCGTGATGCCTATCTATTAAATGGACGAACGTTCGTTCACTATCTGTGCCATGAGCCGAACCGACCGCAACGAGCAACGCATCGCGCAGATCCTGCAGGCCGCCCTGCAGTGCTTCCTCGTCAAGGGATTCCACCAGACCAGCATGCGTGACATCGCGCAGGGAGCAGGCGTCAGCCTGGGCAACCTCTACAACCATTTCCCGGGCAAGGAAGCGATCATCCTCGCGGTGGCGGTGGCCGAGAGCGAAGAACTGGCACCCTTGCTGCAGCGCCTGGCCGTGTCTGACGGCGACCGCGCACAGGTGCTGGCCTTCCTGCAGGCGTTCCACGCACTCTGCCGGCAGCCGGAATGGGCGATGCTTGCCGTTGAAGTGCTGGCCGAGAGTGCGCGCAATCCCGCTGTGGCCGAGGCTTTCGCGGCCAATCGCAGGCAATTGCACGAGGCGCTGGCCGAGGCGCTGCAGCGCGTAGCACAGCGCGAACGTCGGCGCCCGGCGTTGACGCCGGCCGTGCAGTCGCAGGTGCTGCTGGACGCCATCGAGAGCGATGCGCTGCGCCGGGGCCTGGCCGAGGAAGGCGATGCGGATGGTGCGCCGTTGGATCTGGGCCTGCTGACGCGGCTGCTCGGGGCACGCGCATGAGCGCCGACGACCGGCGGCTGCACGGCCTGGATCTGGCCCGCTATCTGGCGCTGGCCGGCATGGTGCTGGTCAACTTCCGCCTGGCGATGGCTGTTCCCGCAGAAGAAGCGGGTTGGCTGGCGGGCTTCTTCCATCTGCTGGAAGGCAAGGCGTCGGCGACCTTCGTCACCCTGGCCGGTCTTGGCCTGGTGCTGGCCACGCAGCGGCAGCAATGGTGGCCGGCCAGCGTGCAGACCTGGCGACGCGCACTGTTCCTGCTGGTGCTGGGCCTGCTCAACCTGACCGTGTTCCCCGCCGACATCCTGCATTACTACGCGGTGTACTTCGCGCTGGCCGTGGTGTGGCTGCGCGCCTCGCCGCAGGTATTGCTGGCCAGCATCGTTGGCCTTGCCGCCTGTTCGTTCTGGGCGCTGCTGCACTGGGACTACAGCCAGGGATGGAACTGGCAGACGCTGGAGTACGCCGGCCTCTGGCAATGGCCAGGTGCCGCGCGCAACCTGCTGTTCAATGGCTTCCATCCGCTGCTGCCCTGGTTGTGCTTCTTCCTGCTGGGCATGTTGCTGGCGCGGCTGCAGTTGTCGCAACCGCGGGTGCAGCGTGCATTGCTGGTGCTGGGCGTGCTGTTGATCGGTGCCGGCCAGGGCGTGCAGCATCTTGCGCAGGGAACGCCATGGCAGGCGTGGCTGGGTACGCAACCGATGCCGCCGGGCCCCGCCTACGTGCTTACCGGTGCGGGCGCGGCCTGCAGTGTCATCGCCGCCTGCCTGTGGCTGGCACGGGTACATCCGGGCGACTGGCTGGAGCCGTTCACGGCGGCAGGGCGCATGACCCTCACGCTCTATGTCTGCCACATCCTGCTGGGCATGGGAACACTGGAAAGCCTCGGCCTGCTTGATGGACGTGCGTCGCTTGCCTCGGTGCTGTTGTGGGCGCTGTCGTTCCTGATGCTGGCGACAGGCGCGGCGTGGCTGTGGTCGTGGCGTTTCGCACGCGGTCCACTGGAGGCGATGATGCGGCGCATCGCAGGCTAGTCCTTTGGTCGCGCCGAGGTGATGTTGTGACGGACATGTCTGTGTCGCGGCGATCGCATCTGCGATAGTGGAGGCAGGTATTACTTTCCGCTTGCATCCATGTCATTCGCTTCGGCGCAGCATCTCGGCGAAGTTCTGCAACAATCCTATGGCATTACCGCCACCGCCGTGGTGCCGCGCCCGGTGGGCGCCGACGCCAATGCCAGCGTGTATCGTGTCGACGCACGCCACGGGCAATGGTGGCTGAAATGCCGCACGTACCAGGTTGCTCCGGCGGTATGGGACAGCCTGCACTGGCTGCGCGGTACGCTGGGCATCGATGAAATCGTTGCTCCGTGGCCGGCGTTGACCGGTGGCGCGTCGGTGCAGCGTTGGGGATTGCAGTTCACCCTGTTCCCTTACATCGAAGGCCAGTCCGGGTTCGAGGCGGCGTTGAGCCATGGGCAGTGGCGGCGCCTGGGCCAGGTGCTGCGGCGCCTGCACGCGTCGCAGCTGCCGACCGAACTGCAGCGTGCGCTTCCGACTGCGCGGCTGGAAACTGCGGCACTTGAGACCGTTGGGCAGTGGCTGGCCGGCGAGGGCCTTGCGGCTGCAAAGGATGGGCTGGGCCGTGCATTCGTTTCCGTCTGGGACCGGCAGCATGCGCGTATCACCGCACTGCACGCGCAGGCACTGCAGCTGCACGCGGCGTTGCAGGACGTGCCGGTAGACCTGCACCTGTGCCATACCGATCTGCACGCTGGCAATCTGCTGATGGGCAATGACGGTGGCCTGCACCTGATCGACTGGGATGGCCTGTCGCTGGCCCCGCGCGAGCGTGACCTGATGTTCATCGGTGCCGCTGTTGGCGGGCGCTGGGGGCGTGAGAATCCGCTGGGCTTCGAGGAGGGCTACGGCAGTGACCGTGGCGACCTGCGCTGGATCGCCTGGTACCGGCACTGGCGCATCCTGCAGGACCTGATCGAGTTCCAGCAGGTGTTGCTGGGGAGTGATGGAGAGGAGCGTTCGCCTCCATTGCGGCGGCAGTCGCTGCACTATCTGGGCGAACAGTTCGCGCCGGGCAACGTGTTCGACGCGGCCGAGCGTGCGTATCGCGCGCTGGGCTAGGCTCCGGGCCGTTGCCTGGCGCCCGGGTTGCCAGGATCGCCCGGGTAGAGTCGACTATCGCGCGCAGCGCGGTTTCTGCCCGCTCCGAACGAAAAGCAGTCGACTAACAGTCGACTCTACCCATGGCCTGTTCATGCACGACCCATGGCCTGTTCATGCACGACCCATGGCCTGTTCATGCACGACCCATGGCCTGTCCATGCACAACCCATGGCCTGTCAATGCACGACCCGTGGCGTGCCCATGCAGGCCCCATGGCTTCCCCATGCAGATGGTTTTCATTCTGCGGGCTTGGCCGCTGCCGAGGCCGCGGCGCTGGCGGCACGCCGTGACAACACCGCTTCGCGGTGGGCGATGTAGGCGTTCGCGGCGAGGATGATGCTGGCGCCGATGAGCGTCCAGCGATCCACGCTTTCGTTGAACAACAGCCAGCCGAAGAGTGTTACCAGCGGCAGCTGCAGGAAGCTGATCGGGGTCAGTGCCGAGACTTCGCCGAGCCGCAGCGCCCGCGTCCACAGCAGCTGGCCGACGGTGCCGAGTACGCCGGTGGCCAGCAGCCACAGCCAGGCGATGCCGGTTGGCCAGACCCAGACGAACAGGGCCGGCACCAGCGATAGGGGGACCCAGAACACGTAGGTGTAGAGCACCACGGTGTCGGCGCTGTCGACGCGGGTCAGCTGCTTGATCTGGATCGCCACCAGTGAGCTGAGCACGGCGGCAGCCACCGCCACCAGGCTGCCCGCGGTGAAGCCGGCGGTACCGGGGCGCACGATCACCAGCACGCCGATGAAGCCGACCACCACAGCGGCCCAGCGCCGCACGCGCACGGTCTCGCCCAGCCAGAGCACGGCAGCAATGGTGACGAACAGCGGCGTGGAATACGAGAGTGACACCGCCTGCGCCAAAGGCAGGTGGCCCAGCGCCCAGAACGCGCACAGCATCGAACCGAGGCCGATCGCACTGCGCACGAAATAGCGCGGCAGCTGCTGGGTCTTCAGCGGCGCATGGCCCGGGCGCAACAGCATCGGCAGCAGTGCCAGCAGGCCGAAGGCATTGCGGAAGAACGCCACTTCCTGGGTCGGCACGTAACGGGTGGCATAGCGGATGGCCACCGCCATCAGGCCGAACGCCATCGTACTGCCGAGCATCAGCAGCGCCGCCCGCATCGGGGCGGCGCTTGGGGAGAGGGCGGGGGTGTTCACCACTGTGCGCCGAGCAGGCGGGGCTCCGGTTCGATCGGTACGCCGAACTTCTCCAGTACCGAGGCCGAGATGCGGCGCGCCAGCGCCAGCAGTTCAGCGCCGCTGGCATTGCCGTGGTTGACCAGTACCAGCGCGTGGCTGGGGGCCACGCCGGCATCGCCTTCGCGGAAGCCCTTCCAACCGCAGGACTCGATCATCCAGGCCGCAGAGACTTTGCGCTTGTCGTCCTGCTCGGCCGGGAACACGGGCAGGTCGGGGAAGTGCTGCAGCAGCACGTCGACCTGTTCCAGCGGCAGCACCGGGTTCTTGAAGAAACTGCCGGCGTTGCCCAGTACATCCGGATCGGGCAGCTTGCGGCGGCGGATCGCGATCACCGCATTGGCCACGTCCACTGCGCTCGGCAGCTCCACGCCCTGTGCCTGCAGTTCCTCGCGGATACCGGCGTAGTCCATGCGCAGATCGTGCAGCAATGGCAGCTTCAGCTCGATGGCAGAGATCAGGTAACGGTCCATCTGCTGCTTGAACACGCTGTCGCGGTAGGCGAAGCCACACTGTTCGTTGTCCAGTCTTACCCAGGCCTGTTCCTGGCAGTCCCAGGCTTCAACAGCCTGGATGAACTCGCCGACCTGCGCGCCATAGGCACCGATGTTCTGGATGGGCGCAGCACCGGCCGTACCGGGAATCAACGCCAGGTTCTCGAGGCCGGACAGGCCCTCCTGCAGCGACCACATCACCAGCCCGTGCCAGGGCACGCCGGCACCGGCGCGGATCACCGCGTGGTCGGCGCGGTGTTCCAGGAAGCTGATGTCACGGTTGCCGAACACCAGTACCGTGCCTGGCAGGTCTTCGGCGATCAGCACGTTGCTGCCGCTTCCCAGCACCAGCAGTGGGCCGCTGGCCACTTCGGGCAGCGCCAGCACTTCCGGCAGCAGGGCAGTGTCGTGCAGTTCCAGCAGCTGTGCCGCGCTGGCCTGCACATGGAAGGTGTTCAGCGCCTGCAGCGGCGCATTGCGGGTGAGCGTCCAGCGCAGCGGTGCGGCTGCATCGGTGGTGTCCATGGGCGCGCTCACAGAGGCGCCACCGCGCCGCGACTCGGCGCCTCGCGGCGGCGGCGGATCGCCTCCACGCATTCGGAGACCAGGGCAGGGCCACGGAAGATCAGGCCGCTGTAGCACTGCACCAGCGCGGCGCCGGCGGCCATCTTGGCCACGGCGTCGGCACCGGACAGGATGCCTCCGACCCCCACCAGCGGCACGGATTCGGGCAGGCGCGAGCGCAGGCGGCGCAGCACCAGGGTGGACTGCTCCAGCACCGGCGCACCGGACAGGCCGCCGGCCTCGTTGGCCAGCGGATCGCCGGCCACCTTGCTGTGGTCGATGGTGGTGTTGGTGGCGATCACGCCGTCCACCTGCAGTTCGCCCAGCACGCGCGCGGCGGCATCGATGTCGCGTTCACTCAGGTCCGGTGCCACCTTCACCAGCATCGGCACGCGGCGACCATGCTGCGCGGCCAGGGCCTCCTGGCGGTCACGCAGCTGGCTGACCAGCTGGCGCAGGGCGGTCTCTTCCTGCAGCTCACGCAGGCCGGCGGTGTTGGGCGAGGAGATGTTGACCGTGATGTAGTCGGCCAGCGGATACACCTTGTCCAGGCAGGCGATGTAATCGTCCACGGCCTGTTCGTTGGGGGTGTCCTTGTTCTTGCCGATGTTGATGCCGAGCAGGCCGCGACGGTTGCGCGCGCGTTCGACATTGCGCACCAGCGCATCCACGCCTGCGTTGTTGAAGCCCATGCGGTTGATGATCGCGTTGTGTTCCGGCAGCCGGAACAGGCGCGGCTGCGGATTGCCGGCCTGCGGGCGCGGGGTGATGGTGCCGATTTCGACGAAGCCGAAGCCCAGCGCGAACAGTGCATCGATATGCTCGCCGTTCTTGTCCAGGCCGGCAGCGAGGCCGACCGGATTGGGGAACGTCAGCCCGAACACGGTGCTCGGCATCGGCGCGATGCGGGCGGCCAGCAGCGGCGTGGTGCCGGTGCGGTAGGCCAGGTCCAGTGCGGACAGGCCGAGGCCGTGGGCGCGCTCGGCGTCGAGCGAGAACAGGAAGGGGCGGGCAAGCGAATACATGCGTCGGTTCAGTCCAGCGTGCCGAGGAAGGCTCGGGTTCGATATTCAAAAGCAACCTGGCCGTCGACCGCGTGGGCGGCGAACAGGTCCTGCAGAGCGGCGATCATCGGCGCATGGCGCGGGTGACCGGGTTGGGGGGCATAGGAGGAGGACAGCAGGCGCCCCTGCAGGGCGTCGAGATCCAGGTGCTGCACGTTCGGCAGCTGCACCATGCCGCGCAGCCCGGCGCCGAACCAGGCCTGCATGGTGGCGTCGTCCTGGTAGCGCTCGGCCACGGCGGTGTAGTCGGTGCCGTAGTCCAGCAGCAGTTGTTCGTAGCCGACCAGGAACGGGCTGGCATCGAGCAGGCGCGAATTCCAGTAGATCAGTGCCTGGCCACCCGGGCGCAGGATGCGCTGCCATTCGGCGCGCACCGCCACGGTGTCGAACCAGTGGAAGGCCTGCGCGACGCTGACCAGGTCAACGCTGGCCTCGTCCAGCCCGGTGGCCTCGGCGCGGCCGTCGATGGCGCTGAACTGCGGGTACTGCGGTGCCAGCCACTGCTCGGACGCGGCGCGCATGGCAGCGTTGGGCTCCACCGCAATGACCGGATGGCCGGTAGCCAGGAACAGGCGGCTGGAAATGCCGGTGCCGGCGCCGATGTCGGCGACCACGGCCTCGTGGCTGACGCCCATGGGTCCATGCAGCCACTCCAGCAGGGCGGGCGGGTAGTCGGGCCGGTAGCGGACGTAGTCGGCGACGCGGCTGCTGAAGCGTTCAGTGCTGTCGGAAGTGGTCATGGCGTCAGTTCGACACCGCGGCCAGCCACGCCAGGCCGCCGAAGAACAGGATGAACACCAGGATGGCGGCGACTACCGCGCCGACCATCACCCAGCCCAGCACCAGGCCGGTGACGGCCAGGCCATCGCCTTCCAGTTCATGCGGGCGGCGGCGGATCTCGGCGCGGGCCATGTGGCCGGTGACGATCGCCACGATGCTGGCCACGAAGGGCAGGACGGTCCAGCTGGCGATGCCCATGACCAGGCTGACCACGGCCAGGGCGCTTGTCTGTCGGGGTGCCACGCTCATCGGGGTCCTCCTTGGCAGTGTGCACATGATAGTGCCTCTGCCCGGGCAATCCCATGGGCAGTGCCCTGTAGAGCCGAGCCCATGCTCGGCTGGACCCTGGACAATGCAGTGTCGACCGCGCCTCGCGCGCTGGCCGAGCATGAGCTCGGCTCTACAGATTCAGCCCATCAACACCTGGCCGCCGTCCACATTGAGCACATGGCCGGTGATCCAGCGCGCCAGCGGCGAGCACAGGAACAGGGCCGCGTCGGCAATCTCGCGCGGATGGCCGAAGCGGCCGAACGGGATCTTCGCCAGGGTGCCGTGGTACAGCGCCGGATCTTCGGTGCGGCGGCGATCCCACAGGCCATCGTCGAATTCGATGGAACCGGGGGCGATGGCGTTGACCCGGATCTGGTCCTTGGCCAGCGCCAGTGCCTGCGAGGTGGTGTAGTGCGACAGCGCGGCCTTTGCGGCGGCGTAGGGCGCGCCACCGGGGCGTGGCTGCTGTGCGGCGATCGATGACAGGTTGAGGATGCAGGCATCGCTGGATGCGCGCAGCCACGGCAGTGCCAGACGCGAGGCCCGCACCGCCGCCATCAGGTCGATTTGCAGGCTGGCGGCCCAGCCCTCTTCGTCATCGGCCATACCGTAGCCGGTGGCGTTGTTGACCAGCACATCGATGCCGCCGAGTGCATCGGCCGCGGCCTGCAGCCAGGACTGGATCTGGCCGACGTCTGCCAGATCGGCGGAGACGGCATGCAGCGGGGTGCCCAGTGCCTGCGCATCGGAACGCAGGGCATCCAGGCCGGCCTGGCCACGCGCGCAGACCGACACCCGCGCGCCGGCGCCGGCAAATGCCAGCGCCATCTCACGGCCAATGCCCTTGCTGCCGCCGGCGATGAGCACGCGGCGACCGCTGAAATCGAGGGTCAGATCCCCGGAGGGGCTCTGACCCGCAGGCATGGTCGAATCGTTCGGCATCACAGATCGAACTTGATGCCCTGGGCCAGCGGCAGCGAGTCCGAATAGTTGATGGTGTTGGTCTGGCGGCGCATGTAGACCTTCCACGCATCCGAACCGGACTCGCGGCCACCGCCGGTGTCCTTCTCGCCACCGAAGGCGCCACCGATCTCCGCACCGGACGTGCCGATGTTGATGTTGGCGATGCCGCAGTCGCTGCCGGCGGCCGACAGGAACTTCTCGGCAGTCTTCAGGTTCTGGGTGAAGATCGAGGACGACAGGCCCTGCGGCACGCCATTCTGCATGTCGATGGCTTCGTCGAGGGTGTCGTACGGCATCACGTACAGGATCGGCGCGAAGGTCTCGTGCTGGACCACGGCATCGCTGTTCTTCAGGCCGGAGACGATGGCCGGCAGTACGAAGTTGCCTGCGCGGTCGATGCGGGTGCCGCCGGTTTCGATGGTGCCGCCAGCAGCCTTGGCCTGGGCGATGGCATCGAGGAACTGCTGCACGGCGCCGTCGCTGTTCAGTGGGCCCATCAGGTTGGCCGCATCGGTCGGGTCGCCGATCTTGCCTTCGACCTGCTTGTAGGCCTTGACCAGGGTGGCCAGCACGTCGGCGTAGATCGAGCGGTGCACGATCAGGCGGCGGGTGGTGGTGCAGCGCTGGCCGGCGGTGCCGACGGCGCCGAACACGATGCCCGGCACGGCCAGCTTCAGGTCGGCGGTTTCGTCCAGGATGATGGCGTTGTTGCCACCCAGTTCCAGCAGGCAGCGGCCGAGGCGGCGCGCGACCTTCTCGTTGACGGTGCGGCCGACCTGGGTCGAGCCGGTGAAGCTGATCAGCGGCACGCGACGGTCATCGACCATCTTTTCCGACAGCGCGGTGCCTGCATCGTTGATCAGGAAGAAGATGTCCGGGAAGCCGGCTTCGCGCAGGGCGTCGTTGCAGATCTTCAGCGAGGCAATGGCGGTCAGCGGGGTCTTGTTGGACGGCTTCCAGATGCACACGTCGCCACAGATGGCGGCCAGGAACGAATTCCAGCTCCACACCGCGACCGGGAAGTTGAAGGCCGAGATGATGCCGACCAGACCCAGCGGGTGGTACTGCTCGTACATGCGGTGGCCGGGGCGCTCGGAATGCATGGTGTAGCCGTACAGCATGCGGCTCTGGCCCACGGCGAAATCGGCGATGTCGATCATCTCCTGCACTTCGCCATCGCCTTCCGGCTTGCTCTTGCCCATTTCGAGGGCGACCAGCGAGCCCAGCGCATCCTTGTGCTTGCGCAGTGCTTCACCGCACAGGCGCACGGCTTCACCGCGACGCGGCGCCGGCGTGGTGCGCCAGACCTTGAAGGCTTCCTGGGCGCGGGCGACGACGGTCTCGTACTCGGCCTCGGTGGTCGCGCGGACCTGCGCGATCGGCTCGCCGGTGGTCGGGTTGACCGGGGTGATCAGCTCACCGCTGGTCGCGCTCGACCACTCCCCGTTGCCCAGGTACGTGCCAGCGTTGATCGCGTCCAGGCCAAGGGACTTGAGCAGCTCGGAAGACATGCAGACTCCTGTGTTTCGTTACGTTGTTTGGTGCCATCGCGGGCAGGTGGGGGACGCGATGAACTGAATCGCCGATGGTAGCAGAGCGGCCTGTCCGGCCATGGTGCAACGCGCCAGCGGAAGCGTACGGAGCAAGAATGCTTGGAGGGCAGGGCGGGTTACCTGTAAACTTCCCGGCTGCATGGCCCCGTAGCTCAGCTGGATAGAGCGTCCCCCTCCTAAGGGGAAGGTCGCCCGTTCGAATCGGGCCGGGGTCACCAGAATCAATAACTTAGACAGACTCAGTGGTGAGCATTTCCCACTGTTTCCTGCATATCCACAGGATTTGGTCCCGGTGGTCCCAACGCCGCGGATCAGTACTTGAGCTTCGCTACGGCGCCATCGTCGCCCTCAGGAGTTAGGTGAGCGTAGAACTTCTCGGTCGTGGCGTAATCAGCGTGCCCGGCCAGAATCTGCACCCTTCGCAACGGAACCCCGGCGATCACCATGTGGGCGCAGAAGGTGTGCCGTAGCCGGTGGAGGCTGCCACCGATTCCCGCACGCTTGGCATCGGACGCGAACCAGTCGGATACGGTGTCTTTGTGCACGGCCACCAGCGGATCGCTAGGCGGCGCAGCGCCCAGCGCGCATACCGGTTAAGCGGCACCTCGCGCCACTTGCCTGACTTCGTGCGCCCCTGGCCATCTTCGTCTGGCTCGCTCTCGACCCTGAGTCTGCTCCCTGCCACCGAATCCTTGCCCAGTCCAACCAGCTCACCACGGCGCAGCCCAGTGTGGGCCATGAAAAGCCACAGAGGCGCCCGACCGGGGTCACCGACCCAGGTTGGGAGTGTCTGGGGATGAAGGCAGGTCCCTTCGTCGTACAGGCAAACGCCTACCCCGTTCCTGGGATCGGCGGTAAGACGATAGGCAGGGCCGTGATTCAGGTCGCCGGCTGCAACGAGCCCATCCTGGCGGTCACCTGCGCTGGCGCGCTTGTCGGCGTTGTGAGCAAGAGCCAGTCCGGTTCCACCTATGAGTGGGTGATCAACACTGACGTCGTAGGGGCTAGCGTCACCTACTGGGTGTTCGACACCACCGACGTGGCTCAAATGCAGTTCATCACTACGAAGGGGCTGAGGATTCGGAATCCGGCCAACAATCGGGTGATCTTCGACTCCCGTTACAAGTACATGCGGGTCCTACAAATGGTGAACACGCTTGCCGGCACGGGAACCGTGGACATCCCAATCCCGCTCACATCGGGGTACGCGGTTGGTATCTGCAACACGGGCCTCTATACCCGCGTGGATGGCGGACCGATCAGCGGCGGTGGCGGTTGGCGCACCCAGACGGTGGGTTACGTCGTAGGCGTACGGACCAATTCCAATGGAACCATCAGCGTCGGGCTGATCAATACTCGCAGCGCGACTGATGAAGGGCCGGGGCCGCCGTACCCGCCAACCGGGCAGATGGGCTACAACAACCTGACCGGCCTGATCCTGGACATGCGGAACTACTAGCGAACGATGCGGGGGCGCTTGCTGGCGCCGTCCTGGTACTTCACCGACCAGGGGGTGATCAGATAGCCGGGACGCTGCCAGTTCACCTGCGAGAAGTGGTTCTCTCGCGCGTCGGTGGCTGTGCCATTCACCAGTAGATAAGGCTTGCCAGTCTTAGGCAGGGCGCAGTCGCTGACATAGCCGTCGGTCTTCAGCCGAACGCTGAAGATGCCTGCGTCCTGTTCGACCTGGCCGCAAACAGTTGCCCTGGCAGTCTTGGACGATTCCAAGGCTTGTGGGGCAATGCGGACCACGAAGTCATCGAGGCTCTCGCCGGCGACGGACGACTCACGATGCAGTTCGACTGTGCGCCCGTGTATCACGCCCGGCGCGGTGCTGCAGCCGGTGATCAGTGCTGCGGCAACGGTGGTGGTAAGCAGTACGCGCATGACGCTCTCCCTGTGTTGTGCTGCGAACAGGGTCGAGATTACGCCCAAAGCGGGGCATGCGCCTTACAGAAAACCGTTCGTGTTTGGCCATCGCGAACGTGTCAGAACACTGAGGTCGATGGGCCTTCCGAATTGTTCCCTGGCTTGCAGGGCTCTGCGGATATAGCAGGGTCGTGGCGATGGGAACTAGGTCATGTCGCGCGCTTGCAAGCCCCGCTAGGATGGTCCGGCGAGCAAGAGGCTCGCGATTGAAGAAATGGAGATGTCCGTGAAAGCATGTCTTTTGGGAATTTCGTTGCTTCTGGCAGCCGGAACCGCAGCCTCGGCGCCTGCTAGCCAATCCGATATGTCCGCCGCGGCAAACGCAGCAGTTCAGATGGACCCGACGCTGGCCGTGCCGCCCGGGGTGACATTGAGCGAGGTCGTCCGCATCTACAGACCGAACCTTGGCTCACACATGAGCGTCAACTGGGACTACGGTAGCTTGTTGCAAGGAGGGTGGCACATTGAGGGAACGTTGGGATTCATCTCCTTGACTCCCTTTGAGAACAGCTTGCCGATCCGCGAATGTGTCTCGCATACTCCCTGGGACACCTTCAGTAGCACCGACGTGAACTGTGAGGGGCAGCCGATGCTCCCATACTCGCATCTGCGCGGCTACATCTCGCAAGTCCAGTTGCCAGGTACTGTTCCCCTGTACCGCTGCCGCCATCTCTGGGAGGGGAAGTCGCGGCATTTTGATACCCTTCGCGCGGATTGCGACGGGGCGCCTGGCGCTATCCTTGACGGTCCTTTGGGTTACGTCTTCATGTGATCCCCTGCTGCCCAGCTACGGCTGGGCAGTTCGAGCCAAGGGCAATAGCAGATCCTCACTGTTGTTCCGGGGCGTGTTCACCGCGCGGGTGACGCGGTAAGCCTCCATCGCCGGCGGCTCGCTGGCCAGCAGCATAGCCATGGCATCGTCAGGGCTGGCGGCCATCCACTCATCGATCTGGCCGGCCTGCAGCCACACCGGCATGCGGTCGTGGATGTCGGCGGAGACGCCGCTGCTGTCGCCGGTGAGTGGATGAATTGCTCATATCGAATTTGATCGGTGGTCGGGTGCTATTCGCTTAAGTAATTTGACGGGGGCGGATGGCTCGTGTTAACTGAACAGGCTGGATAACGGAATTATCGCCAGTATCTTGGCCAATTCGATAGGGATATGTAATGAAGCTCAAAGTCTTTGTGCTGTCCACAGCTGTAGCATTGCTCTCTGTCACTGGAACTGCGTCGGCTGGCAACACCACCTCTCCGCGAAGCGTCGTGATGCTGAGTAGCAAGAGTATTTATGCCCCCGGCTCCGCTGAAGCCCAATCCGTGTTGCAGTGGGTGAAGCAGCGCTCCCCAGAATACGCGCCGGTGCTGGAAGGTGTGACCGTGGAAGTGGTTAAGAAGACCTCTTCTGCCCCTGCGTCCAGTGGAGCTGTAACGCGTGCATCAGCCCCGCCGCCGCCCGTGCCGCTCCCGAGCTCAGCCAATGCCGGCGATGAGTTCACCGTGACGACGACTGACCGCTACGGTAATAGCGAGACCTGGGGGTACACGTGGGTCGGCGGCGGCAATGGTGGCGGTGCGTGGGTGCTCGTTGAGTATCACTACAAGAACGTCAACTTCGAAAATCAGGATAGCCCTGAGACGCTCGGCGGCTGAATCACCGTAGTTCTAGTTGCAGTGAACGGCGACCTCTCGGTCGCCGTTTATCTTAGAGCTACCGTTTTGCTCGCGGGCCTTGCAAGTCACGTTGGCCGTGTCGGCCGTAGCTTTTAAGCGGGATCCGTTCTACGAGCACAAGCTGGCCGCATAGGGAGAACCCCGAACGTCAGTGGGTGTTTGCCCGATAGCGGAGACCTGCCCGAAAAGGCATCCTGACCTTGCCGGATCCGGGGCCACAGGCAGCTCAACCCGGGGGCGCGTGAGGAGCGGCTCGCCGACAAAGAGTCGAACCAGGCTCGACCCTGCGATTTTGGCAAATTGACGATTTTGTCCAGCGCCGATCAGTCGCCGGTGGGCGGCGCGGCAACTGGCTTCGGTGGCAACAGCGGCGGTGCTTCGGCAACGGCAACTGGGCAACCGTAGGTGCCAGCAACGTCCATGTACAGGCTGTAACGCTGGGTTGAAGCAAAACCCAAGCGCCATTCGGGATTGAACAACGGCCTGGGCCCAGGTGAAAGGCCTATGTCCATCGGAAGATTCAGAACTTCGTCGCCAATCATCACCGGCGTGGTTGCTTCCACGTACTGGATATCTTCGCTGCCTTCGGTGGTGATCACGTTCTTGCGCCGTATAGCAGCTGCCGGTGGGCGCGCGGGCAGCGTTCCGCGCGCCTGGAAGCCACCGTTGAATCCGGTATCCACCTTGACCAGCACATTCTGCTTGCCGGCACGGATCGGATAGCGGACGTCATACGCATCGCCCCACAGCGAGGATAGTGTCGCCATCCGTCGCGCGCATGGCACCGGGCTGGCAGCGGCCTGGATCACAAGGGCGTTTTGGTTGATACGCACCCGTCCAAGCGCGCGCAACACGTCCAGGCCGATGCGCGGTAGATCGTCCTTGCCCAGCACTGCAAAGGAGACATCGCGCACCAGAACACTTCCGATGTCCAGAGTCACCGGCGACGCCAGCGCATACACCGCCCCAGCCTTTCCATCGGCAACCATGAAACCTTCGGTGAGTTCCAGCCCGAGTTCGGCTGCCAGCGTGCGCCCGATGCGCGAATGCGCTGCGCCACTGTCCACGTGTACGCGCAGCTCGCGCTCACCGGCCTTAGTGCGCATCTTCAGGCTGATTGTCGGCAGTTCGTTTTGCAATTGGATGGGAACATGGATATCGCTTGGAGGTGTTTGTGCCGCCAAGGCAGTGCGTGGCCAGGCTGTGAAGCGCTCGAAATGCGGCTCGCTGATGCCCGCTAGGTGGATGTCGCCCGCTTGCTGTTTGAGCATTGGGCGGATATCGCGGTCCAGCAGCATTCGAACTTGGATCATCTGCGCAGCCCATCCGGCAATATCGCCCTGGATGAGTAAGTTGCCTGCCAAGGAGGCTGCACATAGGTACTCGATGCCTTTTACCTGTTCGCGGGGCTCGTTGGCCACCGCCTGAAGACATTGCTCGGCGGCCTTGCTGGAGCGATCGATTTCGCCGCGTACACGGTAGAAGCCTGTCTGGCCAAGCAGCCCCTTAGCGCCCTGCGTCTTGCCCATCGCCTGGAGCGCGCCCAGTTCAGCACGGCGTACGCTGCGGGTATAGCCGTAGGGATCGCTCAGTTCACCCTCGGGTGTGTCGGCTGTCGCAGCTGAAGCCACTGCCGTAACGAATAATGCACTCACGCCCCACCAGCGTCGATTCATTGAGGTTGCTCCCTTCTACCCGGTTGGAACCTAGCATGGCGGCCATCACGACTTCCATCGCCGCCGCTCGACCCCTGAACGACGGTATATGGGTTGCCTCGTGGATCAGCAGGGACATGGTCCGGGCGGGCCGTTCCGCTGGTGCAGCAGCTGCGCAGCGCCGCGCCGGTTCAGATCCAGTGGACACTGGGCAGTGCTCCAGCCATAGTCTCGACTTGCCAATGGACGCGCCCCATGAGCATCCTCAATGTTCTGATCAGCCGTGACCAGCTTGTCGTTGCAGTGGACACGCTTGCGGAGGATGCCTTGACCGGCGCCCATTCCGCTGGTGCCAAGATGCTCCTGATACCGCAGCACAACATGCTGCTGGCGACGAGAGGTGCGGCCCAGTTTCCTGAAGATCTACGAGCTGTTCCTGCAGGCCAGCTTCCGTGCGGATTTCTCCATTGAGAAACTGTCCGCCGAGATGGGACCTGTAATGGACCAGCTATGGCTGAACTACGAGAAAGCCGCGGCGGAGGCCGACCTGCCAATCGAACAACTCGGGACCGAGATCATCTTGGGTGGTTGGTCGCCGGGAAGTGGCAGGATGATGGCCACTGCCTATACCAAGAGCGACAGTCGGCGCGCAACCGCGGTCCAGCCGATCGGTGGCCAATTCGCGTCACCAGGTGATCCACTTAAGGGCGTGGTGCCGAGCATGCTGCAGGTCGATCTGATGGCGGCCGGACGACTCCAGGCCAACTACCTCAATGAGCAGATGGGACGGCAAGTCGCTGGCGGCCGTCTGCTGATCGGGTTCTTGCAGCAGGGCCAGGCGGTCGTGAAGGACCTAGGGCCGATCTGACGAGTAGGAGCAGGAAGCTGGACGAATCGGCCGCACATGGCCGGCGGGTAGCCCTGTCGCCTGGGGCCGGGGCTTGTAGGGACAGCCCGACCCGACATGGCGAGGTTGCCCGATGGTGCCGGCCGGACAAGGCGGGCATCCTGGGCTTGCCGGATCCGGGGCCGATGGCTGCTCAACCTGGAAGTTCTTGAACAGCGCCACGCAGCCATATGATCGTCCCCATGTCGATCACATCTCATCTGACCTACAAATACATTTGCTGGTGGTTGTCCTCCGAAGTGGAACAGCTACCAGTAAATTGCGGGCCGTGACACATGGCGACTATGCTTGGAAGATATTCATCTCTACCGCCTTCAATTCAACTGCGTCCAGCACTTCTTTTACTTTTGACTCCAAGTATCGGAACACCGGCTCAATCGGCATTCCCTCCACGTACGGGACATCGCCGAATACTAGGCTTATTGTGTAACTGAGGCCGTCCATGGTGAATTCTGAGTCGGATCCAATTTCTGCGATCACCATCTCGCCTTTCTGCTCATCCCAAGGGCCGAGAATGTCGCCGTTTCCTGAGATTCGTAGCATGCCTACAGACGCTTGTGAAACGGATCCCGGAAACGCTTTGGTAATTCGGTGCTTGCTTGTGTTTGCAATTTCGTTCAATGCCCAGAGTAACTTGTCGCCTTCCTTGTGAGGGCGAAAGGCAGTCATGATTGCGAAGATCTCCGGGGGAATTTCTTTAGATTGACCACTTGCTCTGGCTTGCACTTCACTGTCATTGTCTCCGAAAGGGAAGGCGCACTTTTTCCCGCCTGCCCCCAACTTCCTAACGACTGCGTAGCCAACTTGATCTAGAGCCTTTCGCAGCGCCTCGAACGAATCGTTAATGGTGTCAGCCACTTCCATTGGTGGGTTTTTTACTCGACGCAGAACGATGCGAGTCGCATCTGACGTGGCGAAGTTCTCGACGTCCACCTTGAATGGTCCTGAATCTGCGTATCTCTTGAGGAGCGGCTTGACCGCAAAAAACTTCTCTCTCGCTTTCGCTAATTGATATCTCGGGCTGTCCATTGGTCCCGTGCTGTAAATCCCGCTAGTCATATTTTTGTGCGGTCCATTGCGTTCTGCTTCTGCCAGGGCGGAAATGATCGTCTCTGTGATCAGTACATAACCAACAGCCGCCATTTCGATGTGCTGCAGCCGTCAGTGCCGCGTCGGCAGCCTATAGGCTGCGGCGGCGCAGCGCCAAGCTTCTGACGTCAGTCTTGCTCAATCCTATACGCTGACGCAGCGATCTGCGCGAATGACGGTGGCAATTGCTTTTGAGCGATCTTGCCCTCTAAGTAGCGCACGAACTTTCCTGCGCCGATGTAGTCCTCGCGAAGCCAGCGGCGGAATTCTCCAAGAGCGGCTTCCGGATAGCACCAGGGTTCCTGTGGGTTAGCTGTAGCTTGCGGGTAGTACTCAGGGAAATTGTGTTCGAACTTAATCCTTGGCCCGAATTGAGCGTCGTAGCCCTTGTTGCGCCAGTGGGTGCTCCAGTGCTGGCCCACGCTGATATCGGGCACAAAGGAGGAGTCGATGTGCAGGCCGGCCTGTCCAAGGTTGACGATCATGTCCGCCATCTCCTTGAAGATGCCGAAGTAGCCAGCAGGCACCGAGTTGTATGTAAGTGACACGCGATCGTGGAAATTCCGCCATACATCCGGCACCAGCGCTGTTGGATCGTAGCCAACTTGGCTGTAGATGAAGTCACGAAGCGCTTGGCCCGCAAGCTGGCGATATGCTGCCTGGGCCTGCTCCTTGACGTTTGCTCCTGCGTCGAATGCGTAGTACTCAAGGACGGCGAGGCAGAAGGTGTCCGGATAGGCGAAGAACGTCGTGCCCTTGTCGATGACCTCGACATAGGGATGGGGGAGGCTGACGCTCTTCGATTCAAGGATCTTCTTGATGGCCGAAACGCGCGGCTTCTGTACCGGCTCGTTCCATTCCGATGAGAGCTCCTGAATTACGAAATGGCGAACGCCACAGAGCCGGGAAAGGCCACGCCCACTCAGGAACGGCGTTCCGTCAGAAAGGACGCCCATGCCAATGCCATCAATCTCCCGTTGTTTCTCTATTCCGAGCGACAATTGGCCTTGCCGGGGGTCGGCCAGCTTGGGCGGGAAAAATGACCCTAAGGTGTTGTTTTCATTTCCCTTTTGGCCGGCCATCTTTATCCCCCTGCTCCGTGTGAATTTAAGGTGAGCATGGCCGAATCTGAGCAGTTTTTCCATAAGTAGGGGTGCGCTCGCAGGATCTGCGACGGCCAGTCGTATCCTTCCGGCAATGATTCCCTCGCACGGCTACCAAGGCTTCCGCGCCGCCCCGATCCCCTCTGGCTGGGCCCAGATTGGGGAGAGCTGGGTGCTGTGGTGGAGCGGTCGACAGATCGCCAACGTAAGCTGCGGCAAGGATGGCGCTGTGCGCGTGCACCTGGATGCCCGCAAGATGTGGCAGACCAAGGACGTTTCGGCGGCCAGCATCAGTAAAGGCAAGCGCTATGCCGAGCGGTGGTGCGCGGCCAGGCTCTACCCGGAGATGCGCCTGCGCGCGGCTGTGGCGCGGCTTACTGACACCAAGCCGATCCAGCCGGCACCCCCACCACCTGGCCTGCCGCCGACCCGCGAGCAGCAGCAACAGGCTCGGCGCCTAGCGGAGGCCGGGACAATGGAAGTGGCGCGAATCAAGGAAGCGCTGGAACCACGCCGACCGCCGGAGGAGACCAAGCCAAGGGCGAGAGATCCCATGAAGGCTAGGGTGAGGGCCGGGCTACAGCAGCTGAGGCGGGGTGTTTGAGCGGAAATGGACCCACGCCGGTCCCATGCACTTCGTAAGTAGTTGATTGAGCGGGCGACGAAATCCCCCTCCTAAGGGGAAGGTCGCCCGTTCGAATCGGGCCGGGGTCACCAGAATCAGTCACTTGCGACGATTCGTGATCGCGTGGCCCTCTTTATTCCACTGCATCTTCCGGTGCTTTGGTCACATTGGTCACAATGGCGGATCTACAGGCGGCCGTTGCCGCGAAGCCGTCTTCGCCTTCAGGGATCAAGTGCGCAGGCAGGCCCAGACTGCCGAGCCTGTCATATTTGTCGGCAGACCTGATGGGTAGACTCGGTGGGCACGCATGAGGCGTGCACTACGCCACTACCGAGGACGACAGTCATGTTGAAAGGATTGAAACCTCTCGCCGCAGTCGCCGTATGCCTGCTTGGCCTGTCCGCCTTTGCCCAGAGCGCTGCCGCGGCGCAGTGGGTAGAGAGTGACCGTACCGCGTACCTCAAGACCAGTTTCTTCGGCAGCTTCGCCTACCACATCTGCGACGCAGGCGGAACGCAGATCCAGGGGTATCCGGGCAGCTGTGGCAGCGATGCCGCCAGCGGTTGGACGGCCAACTACACAGCTTCCAGTGGCCTGGCCAACGATCAGCTGATGGCCTGCAACCACAATCCGTTCCAGCTCGGCTCTGCCTGCTACGGCTTGGCCTATGCGATCAACGGCCAGGCATACGCAGGCGGGCTGCCGGCCGGCTGCAATCTTGGCGCGCGCGCGGTGGTTACTTCCAGCAGCATGGAAACCGTCGAGATCCAGTACGAAGAGCTCGACGTGGACACCATCGAGTCGGCACGCGAGTACGTTTGCCGATAGACCGGGGTAGCAGGGCGCCGCCGTTGCGTGCAGCGGCGCCCTGCGCGTTACCCGGGGCGACCGACGATCAACGCCCGGGACGCTGGTCTGCCTTGCACGAGCGGGGCAGGTCGCCGCGATGCCGCTTGAACGCCGTCGGCCTTCTGCCTGCCCAAGACGCTTTCCCGGCCGGTCGGAGTCGAGCCGCTTATTTGGTCCTGACCGGTGTCCAGCCGTAGTTCCAGAGGAGCTCCGGCTCCATGGACTGGCAGGGGGACGAACCAATCAACTGGCACGCCTCCTGGCGTGTGAACGACGGGTTGCCTGCCAGAATGATGGACAATGTGTTGTCTACGCCGACGTGGCATTGATCGTCTTCCGGCGGACAGAATTCGGTTGCGCCGCAACCGGTGGTGATCTTCAGGAAGATGGGAGATGAGGTAGCGCCACCTTGCCACTGGACGCCATTGCAGTAACTGGCAGTCTGTCCAATGGGCGTTCCATTCGCGTCGAAGTAGATGTAGTTGCTCGCCTTATAGCGGGCAGCCTCGGCGCTGGAGCAGATGGATGCGAGCGCAACTGCCAGCAGGAACATGCTTGTTGTCTTCACGGATACTCCTCTTCGGCGACGGATTCGTCCGCCCGCCGGATCATGCTGGCGGACGGACTAGGGCGGGTCAGACCGGGCGGACCATGGCGGCGATCTGTCGCCGCGTCATGCGCTCATTGCAGAACGAGCGCTTCGCGAACCGGTTGCGTCCAGGTATCCGTCACCACGCACTGATCTTCATGGCAGAAGGTCTGCGTGCACTGCGCCATGCCGCCGCCGACGGGTACACAGGAGGTATGGAAGGAAGCGGCATTCGCGGTGGGAACAACGCCAACGGCTGCGGCGGCTCCAGCGGCTGCGACGATCAGGCCAAGCAAGACACTTTGGATCTTCATGATCACTCCACTGTCTGGTTGATGAACGCCTTGTGGGCCTGTGGACGTTCTCAGTACAGTGGCGGGCATTCAATAAGGAAACGCCTAACGAGCGAGTAGGTAAATGCCTACGTTGTCGTGTGTCAAATCCGTGGCGGCGCTGTTGTACACGTGGTGGTGTTTCAGCAGGGCCCGAGATGCCGCGACGTCACGGTTGCAGCCGCAGACCAAGCCGCGCAAGCACGTCCGCTACAAGCGCCTGATCATCGGCCTCCAAGCCAAGCAGCGGCCGCGGCAGGTTGCCGGGCCCACTCAGCCCCATCAGCGCTGCAGCGCACGCCATTACACGTATTCCGCCGAATCGGTCATACAGCGCCCACAGTGGCGCCAGCCCCGCCGACAAGGCCTTTGCCGTGGCGATCTCGCCGCCGAGGGCTGCGCGCGTGATCCGCAGCGCCACCTCGGGGAACAGCCCGCCGATCACCGAATACCAGCCATCGCAGCCGGCGGCCAGCCCATGCACTGCGGCCGCGTCGCCGCTGATGCCCAGCGTGACGTGCTTCGGGATGTGGGCACGCAAGGTGGAAACCCGAGCTACCGCTTCCGCTGGGTCATCGGAGAGACGAGGCATCTTGATCGAGGCGATGTTCGGCAGTGCAGCGATTCGCCCATGCAGTTCATCGCTGAACCGGAAGTGGGTGGCTACGGGGTTGTCGTAGACACAGATCGGGGTACGCACTGCATTGCACACCGATTCGAACAACGCGTAGACCTCGTGCTCCTTCAACGGATGGTAGGACACAGGCGCCAGCAGCAGACCGGCCGCGCCGGCATCCTCGGCATCCTTGGCCAGTTCCAACACGTCGCGGGTGCGCAGTGCGCCAATCCCGGCGATCACTGGAACGCCACCGGCGTTGGCCAGGGCCTGGCGCAGCACCCGCTTGCGTTCGGCCTTTTCCAGGTAGGCATAACTGCCGGTGGAGCCAAGGATGCCCATCGAGTCCACTCCCAAAGCCACGAGGCGCTCGACCAGGCCGGCGAACGCGCGGGTGTCGATGTCTTCGTTGTTGAAGGGCGTGAGCGGAAACGCGCTGAGACCTGTGAACATGAGGGGCCTGGAGAGATGAAGGGAGGGCTGCCGGACGCAGGCAGGTGCATGGACGCATGGCATTGTTTATTGTCCTAGGACAAAACTCAAGAACTGCCGCGCAGCGTGACGACGCCGGCCGGGTCGCTCACAATCAGTAGACCAGACCACACTGGCATCCTCATGCCCGCACAGTTGCAACCGGTTCAACCTCCGCATTACCCGTGTATCGCTGGCTGGCTCGATTCGGTTGCAGCGACGCAACGCTGGGCTGGCCCAGGCGTTGCGTTTCCTCTGCTGCCTGAAGCGTTCGCGCAGACACTTGAACTGGCCGAGCGCCCGGGTTGGGTGCTGCTGGACGGGGAGGGCGCGTGCATGGGGTTTGGCCAGTACTGGTTGACCGCGCCCGGCGCCGCCCACCTGGGCCGCATCATTGTTTCGCCGCAGGCGCGTGGGCGCGGCCTGGGGCGGGTGCTGATGCAGTTGTTGGGTGCCGAGGCCCTGCGGTCGCCGGGGGTGCAGCGCCTGACCCTGCGTGTCTATCGTGACAACCTCGCGGCGGTGGCCCTCTACCGTGATCTCGGCTTCCAGCCGGTGGACGACGTTTCGACGCCGGAGCTGCTGTTCATGCAGCGCAGCGGGGTCTGATCCAGCCCCAGCGTCGGCTACTGCGGGTGGGGACGGCATCTTGATCATTTCGGTACTTTTCACAAGTCTGGTGCCGGGCCCGATATGCTGGGCCTCGGAATCCAGCCGGATCGGCCCATGGACCGCATTCCCCAGCTTCTGGAACAGGACGAATCCATGCGCCTGGAGGTCAGCACGCTGGCGGAAGGCTTGGGTGTTCCACTGTCGTTCGGGCACGCGTACCTGGCGGTGCTGGTGTGCGTGTCCGGGTGTGCGCGTTTTGCACTGAACTTCCGCGAGGTGGCGGTGCAGCGGCACGACGTGCTGGTGCTGACCGAGGGTACGCTGGCGCTGCTGCGGCAGCGCTCGCGCGGTTTCCTGGCGGTGGTCTGCCTGATGCCGAAAGCGTTGGCCTCGGAGGTGGCCTATGTGCTGCCCAATGCATTGTTCAAGTTCCTGCACGAGCATCCCCATTGCGTGCCGTCACCGCTGGAGGTGCCGCTGCTGCAGGGTTGGCTTCAGCAGTTGATGGATGCCCAGCACAACGGTGGCCGCCATCGGCACGTGATGCTGCGCAACGTGCTGCAGACCTTTTTCCTGAAGTTCGCCACGCTGCTCCCGGCACACTACGAGGCCGCGCCGCAGGTCGGCCGGCGCGAGCGCCTGGCCTGGAACTTCTGGGAGCTGGTCGGCCAGCGCAGCATGCGCCAGCGTGACGTGCAGTCCTACGCCGAGGCGCTGTGCATTACCCCGTTCTATCTCTCGCAGTTGACCCGGGAATGCTTCGATGAAACGCCGAAGGCGTTGATCGACCGCCAGGTGGTGCTGGAGATCAAGGCACTGCTGAGCTACAGCGAACTGCCGATCGGACGCATCGCCGAACGCCTGTGTTTCGAGGATGCGTCCTACCTGTGCCGCTACTTCCGGCGGCATACGGGCCTGTCGCTGACCGGCTACCGCCGCGCCGCACAGGGTGGCACTAGTGCGATACGAACAGCGGCGCCGGAACTTCGGCCAGCAGATCCTCGGTGACGCCACCGAGCACGCGTTCGACCACGCGGCTGCGGCTGTAGGGCCCAAGCACCAGCAGATCGGCTTCGGCATCGAGTACATGCTGGCGGATGGTGGCGGCAACGCCCCCCTGGCTGGGGCTGATCGCCTGGATTTCGACCTCGACACCGTGCCGCGCCAGATGCTGGGCCATTTCGGCGCCGGGTGCGGCCTCAGCCTTGGGCGTGTCGACCATCAGCAGGTGCACGGCCTGCGCCCGCGCCAGCAGTGGCAGGGCATCTGCCACGGCACGGCGGGCCTGCTTGCTGGCATTCCAGGCCACCACGATACGCCGGCCGACCTGCTCGCCCTTCCAGTGCGGCGGCACCAGCAGCATCGGCACGCCGGTCTGGCGCAGTGTGCCCAGCGGATGCCAGCCGGAGGGAGCACCGGGCGTATGCGGATAGCCGGCGATGATCAGATCGCAATACAGCGATTGCAGCGCCAGGTCGGCGCCGCCCAGGTAGTCCGAGACGATGCGCAGTTCGGTGCTGATCTGCAGCGGTTCGGCAGCGTCGCGCAGGATCTGCATCAACTGCGCGGTGCAGGCGGCGTCGGCGCGGGCTTCATGGTCGAGTGCGGCGGCGATGCCCGCGCCACGCGCGAAACCGCTGGCGATGTCGGTGGGATGCTGGGCGGTCGATACCGCCACCAGATGCGCCTGCTGCGCCTGCGCCAGATGCGCGGCGATGTTCAGTACGCGGTCCCCGGTCTCGCTGGCGTCGAACAGCACGGCGATGTCGCGTAGCGGATGCAGCATGGCGTTGTCTCCTTCGATGCCTGTGACGCGTTCCCTGTCGTGCACCGACCGGGTGCACCGGACGCAGGTCTGTTGTAGCGCATCCGTGATTCGAATGAATCAAATGTGATTCAGTTTATTAATTTATGATTCATGCTAGCGTGAGCGCCAGCCCACACCTCAATGCTTTTCATGCGACCTGCCGCAGCACGTACACGACGCGACCTGCCGCACGCGCTGGCGGCCACCCTGGTCAGCCATCCACGCTGCACCCTCAGCGAACTCGCGCGCGGGGTGGGCATCAGCCGCGCCACCCTGTACCGGTTTGCGCCTACCCGCGAGGCGATCGACGAGGCCCTGTTCGCGGCCGGTTTCGAGCGCGTGGAAGCGGCGGCGGCCTGGTTCGACCAGGGCGGTGATGCACGCCACGTGCTGGAGCAGGTCACCGCCACGCTGCTGGCGGACTGGGAGCTGGTGACGCTGCTGTTCGCGCGGATGATGGAAGAGCAACAGCGCGTGGGAGACCTGCATCTGCTGCCGGAGCGCTGGGCGCCGATCGGCGAGCGCTTCGAGGCGTTTTTCCTGCGCGGCCAGCGAGCGGGTGAGTTCAACGTGGAGTTCACCGCGGTGTGGTTGGCCGACTTCTACTGGACCTGCTTCTACGGCATCACCTGGTCGCTTGCGCGCGGCCGCCTGGCTCCGGCAATGGCCGCATCCACGCTGTTGGCCTCGTTCCGGCATGGGGCGATCAAGGGCTGATCGTGGCGCCCACGGCGCATTTCGTGCCGACAAGACACACGGAAATCTGCGCCGAATTCGCGTGACGTCTTGCCGGAAAGGGCGTTCGCGCTGCCGGAATCGTGCACGGTGCCGCACTTCCGGATTGCTACAACTGTGGTCGTCGAATAACGCCGGAATCGGCAAAATTAAATGAGACGTTCATCACGCTTTTGCTGCGGTGCAGTATCGTAGTCACTGAACTTCATACCTGACCAACGAGGTCCAGGGACGGTTGTAGTGGCCATCGAGCCGGCAGAACGTGCTTCGCGCGCGTTGCGTGGCTGATGAGTTCGTCCCAGGCGACCTATTGAACAGCGGCCTCTGCGGGCCGCCCGGGGAAATCACCATGTGGCAGTCGACGACGTCGCGCATTCGCGCGGGCGGTGGATGCGTTCATCCCAAGAAAAACACCCGATGCGTGCGGCCCGGCCGCTGGATCGCGCTTGTGCTGATCCTGCTGCTGTCGATGGTGGCGCCATCGCTGGCGTGGGCAGCCGCCTACGCCACCGGTGGCAGCAGCCCGTATCGCAATACGGTGTTGTGGTTGACCTGGGGGGGCGGTGCCAACGGTGTCGACAACGTCGTGCTCAATGATGGGGCGCTGTCGTCCATCGACATGCCGATTGCCGCGGGCATCAACCTGCGCGTCGATTGCCGCTTGAACACGGCCGAGACCGGCGTGCTGCGCAGCTATCGGCCAGGCAACTTCGGCGGCGACAGCCTTGACGATCTGTACAACATCGGCGGCACTGGCACCAGCAACCAGCTGATTGCCGGCATCGCACGTGCGGGCGGCACCTCCAGTTTCAACATCACCTGTACGTCGACCCTGGGGGGGGCGCCCTACCGCCTGCGCGGCGTGGTGATGGCCGACGCCGAATCGATCAACAACAGCGGCGAGTTCGTCGAAGCCAGCGCGCAGGGCACCTGGAACGTGGTGGAGGTTCGCAAGAACCTGGCCAATGCCACGCCCTATCTGGTGAACAAGTCGACCAGTGGCGTCAACCAGGTGATCCGCTTCGGACCCGGCAACGACGACAACACGGCGGCCGTTACCTTCCTCAGTTTCGACAATGCCGCACACGCGCCGGGCAACCTGGCGGTGAACATGGGCTTCTCGATGCGCGGCGGCGGCACCACCGCCATCGCCATCGGCCTGCTGGTGCCGTATGCCGACTTTGGTGACGCACCGCAGAGCTACGGCGATGCGATGCATGTGGTGGACGATCTGCAGTTCCGTTCCGATGGCATTCCGCAGGGCGCCAGCAACTTCAACATCAACACCGCCGGTTACGCGCCGGGTGGCCTGGCACCACCGTTGACCGATTTCCTCGGCAGCCTGGGCCCGGATACCGAACAGAAGAGCAGCTACAGCGCGGACGCACTGGGCGATGACAACTTCCCGCAGGTTGGGAGCCATGAAGAAGATGCCTGGCCAACCAGCTACCGGTTGACGGTGATGCAGGCCGGTACGCTGATCACCCAGGCGGTGGCCTGTGTAGGCAATGGCAGCGTCGCTGGCTGGATCGACTTCAACCGCAACGGCCAGTTCGATGCCAACGAACGCAGCACCACCGCGCTTTGCAGTGGTGGCCAGGCCAACCTGGGTTGGACCGTGCCGACGTCGGTCAGCGCGGGTACCAGTTACGTGCGCCTGCGCTATGCGACCAACGCCACACAGATACAGAGCCCGACCGGCGTGGCCGATGACGGCGAGGTGGAAGACCACCGCATCACCATCACCGCTCCGTCGCTGAAAGTGGTCAAGGGCAACAACGCCACCGGTGGCATCTGGAACTACGGGCAGGCCGGCACCCAGTACACGCTGACGGTGAGCAATACCAGCGATGTCCCCACCGGCAATCCACCGAATGTGCCGGCGGGCGCGATCATCGTGCGCGACCAGCTGCCGGCCGGGATCGTGCCGAACTGGACGGGTGCCCATGTGAGCGGCAGCTGGAGCTGTACGGCCAGTGGCCAGGACGTCACCTGCACCAGCAGCCAGGTGCTGGCCGCCGCCGGCAGTCCCGGCTCCAGCTCGGCGTTCACGCTGCCGGTGACGGTTACCGCGGCTGCGAACGGCGTGCTGACCAACCATGCCAGCGTGGGCGGCGGCTACGATCCCTTCAACAACGGCAATCCGCCGGTACCCGGCAGCAGCTGCACCGACGTTGATCACTGCACGCGCAGCGACGTGACCGTGCCCGTGACGCGGGTGGGCTACGCCAAGCGTTCGAACACCACCGGCCCGGTCGCGGTAGGCGCGACCGTGAGCTACACGGTGGATGTCACCGTGGCCGACGGCAACACCCGCGATGTGCTGACCCTGACCGACACCCTGGGCACTGGCCTGGATTTCGCCAGCGTCAGCAGCCCCGGTGCATTTACCTGCAACGCGGCCAACCCGCTGGTGTGCACGCTGCCGGCAGGCACGGTGCCGGGCACCTACAGCCTGAGCTACACGGCCACGGTCAATGCGCAGGCCAGTGGCCAGGTGGTCAACACCGTGGTCGGCACGGGTACTGACACGCCCACCTGCAGCAGCAACTGCACCACCACCACGCCGGTGGCAGCGCCACGCATCTCGGTATCCAAGGCCAGCGGCACCGCCGGTCCGGTCGCCATCGGCGACAGTGTTGCCTACACCGTGACGGTGCTGGTGGCCGACGCGCGCACCACGACGGTGACCACGCTGACCGACACGCTGGGTACCGGCCTGGACTTCGGCAGCGTCACCAGCGCAGGCAGCTTCAGTTGCACGCCAGGCAATCCGCTGGTCTGCACGCTGCCGGCCGGCACCGTGCCGGGTAGCTATGCGTTCTCCTACACCGGCGTGGTCAACGCGCAGGCCAGCGGTCAGGTGCGCAACGCCGTCGTACCCAGCGGTACCGACAATCCTTCCTGCGTGGGTGCGTGTGATACCACCACGCCGATGGCTGCCGCGCAGGTGGTCTATGCCAAGCAGGCCTCCACCGGCGGCCCGGTACAGGTCGGTGACCGCATCGACTACACCCTGACTGCAACGGTGACGCGTGCGCGCACCAGCGCCGTGGTCACGTTGACCGATACCCTGGGCAACGGCCTCGATTTCGCTGGCGTCAGCAGCGCAGGCATCTTCACCTGCAACGCCGCCAATCCGCTGGTGTGCACGCTGCCGGCCGGCACCGTGCCCGGCACCTACAGCCTCACCTATGGCGCCACTGTCAACGCGCAGGCCAGCGGCAGCGTGCGCAATGCCGTGCTTGGTAGCGGCACCGACAACCCGTCGTGCAGCGTGAACTGTGACACCACCACCCCGGTGGCGACACCGGGCGTGAGCTACGCCAAGTCGGTGAACAGCACCGGTCCGGTTTCAGTGGGCGATCGCCTGACCTACACCCTGACCACGGTAGTGACCAACTCGCGCACCACCGATGTGGTGACCCTGACCGATACGCTGGGCACCGGCCTCGACTTCGGCGCGGTGACCAGCGCGGGCGCCTACACCTGCAATGCCGCCAATCCGCTGGTGTGCACCTTGCCGGCGGGAACCGTGCCGGGCAGCTACAGCCTGACCTACACGGCGGTGGTGAACGCACAGGCCACCGCCCAGGTCACCAATGCCGTGCTCGGCAGCGGTGGCGACAACCCATCGTGTACCGCCAACTGCGGTACCCGCACGCCGGTGACCGGCAGTGCGATCGACTATCGCAAGACCTCGGCCGCGGCGGGTCCGGTGAAGGTGGGTGACAGCATCGCCTACACACTGACCGCGGTGGTCAGCAATTCGCGCACCACGGCGGTGTTCACCCTGACCGACACGATGGGCCCCGGCCTGGACTTCGGTGCGGTGACCGCCAGCCAGGGCTTCAGCTGCAATGCCGCCAATCCGTTGGTGTGCACGCTGCCGGCCGGTACGGTGCCGGGCACCTACACGGTGGACTACACCGCGCGGGTGAACGCGCAGGCCAAGGGCAGCGTCAGCAACGCAGTGCTCGGCAGTGGTACCGGCATCAACACGTGCACCAGCAACTGTGGCACCACCACGCCCGTGCTGTCGGCGGTGGTGACCTACCGCAAGCAGTCGAGCACCGTTGCCCCGGTTGCCGTGGGCGATGCGGTGGACTACAGCGTGGAGGTGACGGTCGCCAACTCGCAGACCCTCGATACGCTGACCCTGACCGATACCCTGGGCACGGGCCTGGACCTGCAGTCGGTCACCCAGCCCGGGCCGTTCTCCTGCAGCGCCAGCAATCCACTGGTCTGCACGCTGCCGGCCGGCACGGCGCCGGGCACCTATACGCTGGGCTACCGCGCGCTGGTCAATGCCCAGGCCAGTGGCAGCGTGCGCAATGCCGTACTCGGCACCGGTGGTGACACGCCCACCTGCAGCGGCGACTGCAGCACCGAGCACGCTTTGGCCGAACCGCGCGTGGTGCTGGAGAAGCAGTCCGGACCTGCCAGTGGCACCGAAGTGCGACCGGGCGACCGCCTGCGCTACACGCTGGTGGCCACGGTCGAGCGCGCTGCGCTGCGTCGTCCGCTGCAGCTGGTGGATACGCCCGATGCCGGCTTGAGCATCGAGGGCCTGCCGGCCGGATGCGTCCAGCAGGGGCCGGACATCGTCTGCACGGTGCCGACGGGTACCTCGATCGGTCGCCACGAGTTCGTCTACGAGGCCGTGGTCAACCAGGAGGCCCGCACCGAAGTGCTGAACCGTCTGCGAGGCCAGTATCCGGATGGTTCGCCGCCGCCGGACTGCACGACCTGCGAGACGCGGCACAAGGTGGTGTCCGATTTCGCCCTGCGCATCACCAAGACCGCCAGCCCGCGCCGGGTGAAGGTGGGCGACCTGGTGCGCTACCAGCTGGTGGTCGAGAACGTGGGCGGCAGCCATTGGCGCAGCGGCGTGGTGGTCGATACGCCGCCGCCGGGCTTCAGCTACGTCGACGGTTCGATGCGCGTGGCTGACGATGACGGTGCGTTCGCGCTGGCCAGCAGCCAGTCGCCGTTGCGCATCGGTGCGGTGGACATCGCGGTGGGTGGCAGCGCAACCATCACCTACCTGCTGCGGGTGGGCGCCGGCGTGCGCGCGGGCAACCACGTCAACCAAGCCGTTGCCATTGCCGACGATGGCACGCCGCTGTCGAACATCGCCACCGCCGAGGTGGCGATGGATGCCGATCCGCTGCTGGAAGACAGCCTGGTATTCGGTACAGTGTTTGACGATCGTGACGGCGACGGCTGGCAGGACAGCGCGGAGCTGAGCGGCGTTCGCGTGCAGGGTGGCTTCGCTGCTTCGGCCTACGTCCCGGGCTCGACCACGCTGGATCGCGGCGATGGCCCGCAACCGCTGGCCGATGCCAGTGCACCGCTGCTGCACGGTGTTCAAATTGGCGTGGTGCATGGCCGCGCGTCCACGTCCGACACCGCCGAGGCGCATCAGGTGGTGCTGCGCCAGCGCCTGCGCGAACTGTCCTTCAGCGATGACTTCGTGCTGGAAAGCGCGCAGGGCCACCGCCTGCGGATGGACGCGCAGGGCGCCACGCGCGTGGAACGCAGCGGTGAGGCCGGCAAGGGCCTGACTGCGGCCGAGCCGAGCGTGCGCCGCGAGATCGCCCGTGTCGCCGAGGGCTACGAAGTGGCCTACGTGATCGGCAACGAAGGCATCCAGGAGCAGGGCATCCCCGGCGTGCGCCTGGCCACGGTGGAAGGCCTGCTGGTCGAGACCGATCCGTTCGGGCGCTACCACCTGGCTGACGTGCACGGTGGTGACGCGCGCCTGGGCCGCAACTTCATCGTCAAGCTGGACCCGGCCACGCTGCCGGCCGGTGCCGAACTGACCACCGAGAATCCGCTGCTGCGGCGGGTGACGCAGGGCGTACCGACCCGCTTCAGCTTTGGCGTGCGGCTGCCGCCGTCGCCGCAGGCCGCCGCAGAGCGCATGGAGATCGCGTTGGGTGAGGTGCTGTTCGCGCCGGGCAGCAGCGAGCTGCAGTCCAGCTATCGCCCGGTGCTGAAGAAGATGGCCGAGGTGGTGGATCGCTACCAGGGGGGCGACGTGGTGATCGCTGCCAATGGCGAGCGCCAGGCACTGGCCTTTGCCCGCGCCGCAGCGGTACGCGATGCACTGCAGGCCGAGGTTGCGGAAAGCGCACGCGCCGGCCTGACCGTGCAGCTGCGCACCGATGTGCGCGATCCCCACTCGCTGCTGGCCGGTGTGGATGCCGGTGGCGCGCTGCTGGGCAACGTGCTGTTCGACACCGACAAGGCCACCGTACGCGACGAGTTCAAGCCGTTGCTGGCCGCCATCGCCGCGCGCCTGGAAAAGCTGGGTGGCGGCCAGGTCAGCCTGGTCGGCCACACCGATGTGCGCGGCAGCCATGCCTACAACCAGGCACTGGGCCTGCGCCGTGCCAACGCCGTGTTCGAGGCGCTGCACAGCCAGCTCAGCCCCGCCGTGCAGCAGCGCCTGCGCGTCCGCAACGAGGAGAGCGCCGCCACCCGTGCGGCTGCTCGCCAACAGGAGGCACGCCGATGAGCGCGCATCACTCTGCCGCCCGCCGTGCGGCCCGCCTGCCGCGCGCTGCGCTGTATCAGGCCCTGCTGCTCGGCCTGGCCGGCGCCGCCCAGGCCACGCCGCCCGCCGCCGAGCCGGCGCCGATCCGTTGTGACGGCACCCAGTGCAATGCCGAGGGCGAACTGTTGTTCAGCCTGCGCTCGCGCAGCTACGACGAACCGGTGACCGAGGGCACCTCGACGCGTTCCAGTTCGCAGGCCCTGCAACCGGACCGCCGGGTCAGCCTGGCGATCGATGAGCCGGGCAAGGCCACGGTGCGCGGTGAGTTCATGATCCGCCTGCCGGAAGGCGGCGCGATCTGGGCCACCGAAGATCCGGCGATGGGCCAGCCGGAACTGTCGGTGTCCGCACCGGGCATGGTCGCCTTCGACGAAGGCCGCATCGTGCGACCGGTCGAGTTCTACGTGCGTGGCAACTACACCGCGTTCATCCAGCGCTTGGAAGTCAGCGTCTACCGCGGCAGCGACACGGATCGCGTGGCAGCACTGGCGACGTTCGAACTGCCGGTGGCCGCCGTTGCCCAGGGCGTGTGGGATGGCGCGTTGCCAGCCTCGGCGCCGCTGCGCCGGGGCGACCGCCTGGTCTATGTGCTGCGCGCCTTCGATGCCGAGGGCAATGTCGATGAAACCACCGCGCAATCGATGCAGCTGGTGACGCCAGCGGAATTCGAGCGCGGCAACCAGCAGTTGCGCGACGCGCTGGAAGACCGCCGCGGTACCTCGGTGGACGCCAACCAGGCAGCATCGTTGTCACTGCTGCAGCAGGTGTTCGATGGCAATGGCCTGCGCCAACAGAACATCCCGGTGTATGGATCGCGGGTGCGCCTGCGTGGCCGCGACCTGCCGCTGGGGGCGTCGCTGAAGATCAATGGCGACAGCTATCCGCTGGACCAGGATCGCAAGTTCGCCGCCGAGTACCTGATGCCGATCGGCCATCATGCGTTCGACGTGCGTGTGGAGCGACCGGATGCGCCGGCCATTGCGCGCACGCTGGAGGTCGATGTCAGCGGCCAGTACCTGTTCGGTGTCGGCCTGGCCGACATCACCGTGTACCAGAACAAGGCCAGTGGGGCAGGGCAGGACCTGGCGCGGGGCGAGCGCAATGATGACGTGCTCAGCGATGGCCGCCTGGCCTTCTACCTGAAGGCAAAGACCCGTGGCCGCTACCTGCTGACGGCACAGGCCGACACCCAGAACCGTCCGCTGGACCAGCTGTTCACGGGTTTCACCAACGCCGATCCGCGTGACCTGTTCCGCAGCCTGGACCCGGACCTGTATTACCCGACCTATGGCGATGATTCGCTGACCCAGCGTGATGTCGACAGCATGGGTCGCTTCTACCTGCGCATGGACTGGGACAAGAACCAGGCGCTATGGGGCAACTACAACACCGGCCTGACCGGGACCGAGTACGCGCAGTACGTGCGTTCGCTGTACGGTGCGGCACTGTCGTGGCGTTCGCGTGGTGCCAACGCCTGGGGTGATGCCCGCAGCGAGCTGCGCCTGTTCGGTTCACAGGCCGAGACCGCGCCGGGCCACAGCGAATTCATCGGCACCGGTGGCAGCCTGTACTACCTGCGGCATGCAAGCATCCTCAGTGGTTCGGACCAGGTGGTGCTGGAAGTCCGTGACCGCACCACCGGCCGTGTGGAGCAGCGTGTGCCGATGGTGCGTGGCGCCGACTACGAGATCGACGCCCTGCAGGGGCGCATCCTGCTGACCCGGCCGCTGGCGCAGGTCAGCCGTGAGAACCTGCGCCGGATCAGCCGCGATGTGCCGCTGGACGGCTATGAGCAGCGCCTGATCGTCGACTACGAATGGGTGCCGACTGGATTCGACAGCGATGACATCACCGCAGGCGTGCGCGGCAAGCACTGGTTCGGCGATCACGTTGCCGTGGGCGCCACCTACGTGGACGAGCAGCGCTCCGGCCAGGACTATTCGCTGAAGGGCGCGGACCTGACCCTGCAGGCCGGCCGTGGCACCTACCTGAAGGTCGAGCACAGCCGCAGCGAGGCGACCAGTGCGCCGGTGTTCTTCTCGGACAACGGCGGTCTGAGCTTCAGTCACCTCAACCCGGAGGGGCCGCGCGAAGGTGAAGCGACCGCCGTGGAAGCGCGCATCAACCTGCGTGAGCTGGGCTGGACCCAGCGCGACTGGAGCGCCGGTGCCTGGTGGCGCCAGGTGGACGGCGGCTATTCGGTGGGTCGCTTCGACACCGGCCAGCGGGTGCGCGAGCAGGGCGCCGAGCTGCTGGGCTACGTGACCGACGACTTCAGCCTGTATGCGCGCTACAGCGAGGCCCGCCGTGGCAATGCGTCGTTGATCCAGGCGCAGGCCACCGCCGAATGGCGGATCGGCGAGAACGACCGCCTGTCGGCTGAACTGCGTCGCGTGCAGGAAGACCGCGGTGCCGGCGGCAACGTGGCCGGCGTGCTGGCTGCGGCGCGCTACACGCACCGCATCGGTACGTCGCTGGACGTGTACGGTGGCGGCCAGATGACCGTCGATGACGACCATGGCCGCTACGCCGACAACGACGCGGTGGTGGCCGGTGGCACCTGGACCTTCGCCAACCTCTCCACCCTCGGTGCGGAAGTCTCGGACGGCGACCGTGGCACCGCCGCGCAGGTCAACGCCGAGTACCGGTTGACCCCGCAGCACAGCTTCTACGGTGCCTTCACCCAGTCCACCGACCGCAGCGAGTACGACCCGTTGTTCAGCCCGAACGCACAGGATGGCTGGACGCTGGGCCAGCGCTGGCGTCTGTCTGATCAGGTCAATGTGTTCAATGAAAGCCAGTTCCTGAAGTCCGAACAGGCGTCTGGTCTGGCACACACCTTCGGCATGGACTTCTATCCGGCAGTGGGGTGGAACGCGGGCTTCACGCTGAGCAACGGCAAGCTTGATGCCAGCAGTGGCCAGGTGGATCGCAAGGCGGTCAGCCTGTCCGGCGGCCGCACCGCGCCGGGCACCGAGTGGCAGAGCAAGCTGGAATGGCGGCGCGATACCGGTGCCGAGCGGCGGACGCAGTGGGTCAGCACCAATCGCCTCAGCCACCGCCTCAACGACAGCTGGCGCATCGCGGCGCGTTTCAACTATGCCGACACCGACGATGCGATCAATCCGGTGGCGGGCGCGCGCTTCATCGAAGGCAACCTGGGCTTCGCCTACCGGCCGTGGGACAACGACCGCTGGGCGTTGTTCGGTCGCTACAGCTACCTGTACGACCTGTCGACGATGGGCCAGGTGAACGGCGTGGACTACGATCAGCGCACGCAGATCCTGTCGCTGGAGGGCGTGTACCGCATCGACCAGCGCTGGGAGGTGGCGGCCAAGGCGGCGCGGCGCGAAGGCGAAGTGCGCTATGGACGCGGCACAGGCCCCTGGTTCGACTCGGCCACCAACTTCGCTGCGGGACAGCTGCGCTATGACCTGTACTACCAGTGGCACGGCCTGCTGGAGTACCGCGTGCTGGATGTCCGCGACGGCGGCAGCAGGCAGGGTTGGCTGGCCGGTGTCGATCGCGATATCGGCCGCAACTTCCGCGTGGGTGTGGGCTACAACTTCACCGACTTCAGCGATGACCTGACCAGGTTCGATTACACCCATCGCGGGTGGTACCTGAACCTGGTGGGGCGCTATTGAGGAGCGCAGCCGGGCATGGGCTCGGCTCTACAGGAACGGACACGCCGGGCCATGCCCGGCGAAGGATCATTCCTGCCTGAGCAGCTGCACCAGCTGGCGCAGGCGATAGGGCTTGGGCAGGAACTCCACCTGCTCGGGCAGCGGCGGCAGCTGCGAACGGGCATAGCCGGACGACAGGATCATCCGTGCCTGCGGCTGTTCGCGAGCCACATGCTCGCTCAGCTCGATGCCGGACATGCCGTTGGGCATGCTGACGTCGCTGAACACTACGTCGAAACGTGCCTCCCCCTTCAGCAGGGCGGCGGCCTCATGCGCGTCGGCGGTCGTGGCCACGTCGATGCCAAGGTCGCGCAGGGCAAGGCCGATCATTTCACGCAGATCGGTCTGGTCTTCCACCATCAGTACGCGGATCGGATCATCGGTCATGGGCAGGGTCCTCCATTGCGGGGAGCAGCAGGCTGACCGTGGTGCCGACACCGGGCGTGGTGGACACGTCGACGAAGCCGCCGCTCTGGGTAGTGAATCCGAACACCTGGCTCAGGCCCAGGCCGCTGCCCTTGCCGATGTCCTTGGTGGTGAAGAAAGGCTCGGTGGCCCGTTCGGCGATGTCGGCCGCCATTCCGTGGCCATCATCGCAGACGCTGAGCGTGACATAGCCCCGTTGCAGCGTGGAGTCCGCATCCGGGTCGAGCCGATGCTCCACTGCGGTGCCGATCAGGATGCGCCCGCCTTCGAGGGTGGCATCGGCGGCATTGGCCACCAGGTTGGCCAGCGCAGCCTGCAACTGCATTGCATCGGTGTTCACCTGGGGCAGGCCGGGTGTGAGCCGTAGCTCCAGCAGCGCCGCAGGCGGACAGGCGCGCTGCAGGTCCGGCAGCCATTGCCGTACCAGGGCATTGATGTCCAGTGGCTCGCGGATCAGGGTCTGGCCGGTGCTGAACGCCAGCAACTGGCGGGTCAACAGCGCGCCGCGGTCGGTGGCTGCCTGCGCAGCGTCCAGCAGCTCGGCGGCACGCGCATCGTCACCGCTTACACGCAGTGAGAGCAGGTCCAGCGCATTTCCGATGGTGGTCAGCAGGTTGTTGAATTCGTGCGAAAGGCCGCGGCTGAGGCGGCCGACGGTTTCGAACTGCTGGGTGTTGCGCAGCGCACGCTGGGCATCGCGCAGCAGTCGTTGTGCCTGCCACTGCTCGGTGATGTCGCGGGTGATCTTGACGAAGCCGAGCAGCTCGCCTGCCTCGACGACCGGCTCGATGACCACGCTGGCACGGAACGAGGAGCCATCGCGACGTACCCGCCACCCTTCGCTGGCAACGTGGCCATGTTGAGCTGCATGGCGGAGCAGGCGCTGCGGTTCCCCCGCCTCGCGATCGGCAGCCAGATAGAAACGGCCAAAGTGCGTGCCTATCACTTCATCGGCTGAATAGCCCTTGATGCGCTCCGCGCCTGGGTTCCAGCTGCAGACCATGCCATCAGGATCAAGCAGGTACAGCGCATGGTCGCGCACGCTGTCGATCAGCAGTCGCAGTTGGCGGGAAGGGTCCGTCAGCACGGACGTCGTAGAGGCGGCAGCGTCCACGTGGAAATGAGCATTACCCCTGGGAGGGACGTGAAGCTAGGCAGTGCAGTGTGAAGAGTGTGTGGAGGCATGGCACGTGCCATTCGTACTGTGCGGCTGAATACGACACGGGGTACCATCTCCCACCTTTATTTCCTGGAACCGACCTGCATGCGTCCTGGTGCGACCACGCGTGACCGCTGGATCTGGATGACCTCCGCCGTCCTGCTGGGGGCGACCATCGCCCTGGAACTGGTGGTTCCACTGGGCTATGCCGTCTGGCTCGCCTATTTCCTGGCGGTGGGGGTCACGGTGTTCCAGCGTAGTGCACGCGCGCCGTTCATCGTGGCTGTGCTCGCCTGCGTCCTGCTGGTCATCGGGTTCAACATCGCCCCGGCCAGCTCGAATTCGGCGTTCTCGCTGGTCAACCGAAGCATCGGCGGCTGTGCGTTCCTGATGATCGCGCTGATCGTTTCCCGCGCGATCCAGGCACGCCGGGATGCAATGCGGGCGTTGTGGCTGCAGGAGGCCGAAAACGCGGTGGCGATGAGCCTGCGCGGCGATCTCGGTCCCGAGCAGATCGCCGAGGCGGCAGCGACCAGTCTGGGCGCGCAGCTGGAGGCCGACGTCGGCGCCGTATACCGGCTGGATGGAGGGCGGTTGCAGCTGACCGGTGGCCTGGCGTTGCCGTCCGGCATGCCGGCGTCGCTGGCATTGCAGGAGGGCGTGGCCGGGCAGGTGGCGCGGGATGAATGCATCCGTCACCTGGAGGGCAGCGACGACGCCGTACTTGAACTTCAGACCAGCCTGGGGCGGTTGCCTGTGCGCGAGCGCATCCTGGCGCCGATCAGCAGTGATGGCACCGTGGTCGGCATCATCGAACTGGGACGCGCCCGGACGGGCCGGCAGCGCGATCTGGATCGCGAGCTGCTGGAGCGCTGCGCCGAGACGATCGGCATGGCGCTGCGCGCCTCCCTGCTGCGCGCGCAGCTGGTTGTTCTGCTGGAAGAGTCGCAGCGCCAGGGCGAGGAGCTCCAGGCGCAGCAGGAAGAGCTGCGCGTGGCCAACGAGGAGCTGGAAGAGCAGAGCCGAAGCCTGCTGCAGTCGCAGAGCCATCTGGAAGAACAGCAGGCCGAACTGGAACAGAGCAACGTCCAGCTGGAAGAGCGCACCCATGAGCTGGAGGCGCAGAAGCAGGCACTGCTGGTTGCACAGTCACAGCTGGTGCGCAACAGCAACGAGCTGGCGGCTACGTCGCGCTACAAGTCCGAATTCCTGGCCAACATGTCGCACGAGCTGCGCACGCCGCTGAACAGCTCGCTGATCCTGGCCAAGCTGCTGGCCGACAACAAGGACGGCACGCTCACCGAAGAGCAGGTGAAGTACGCCCGCGCGATCCTGTCGTCCAACAATGACCTGCTGGCGTTGATCAATGACATCCTCGACCTGTCCCGCATCGAGGCCGGCCACGTCGAGCTGGCCGACGAAGTGGTGGTGGTGGACAGCGTGCTGCAGCGCCTGCGCGAGACGTTCGAGCCGATGGCGCGGCAGAAGGGCCTGTCCCTGCAGATCGAAGCCGACGCACTGGCGCCAAGCCAGCTGATGGCCGACAGCCAGCGCCTGCAGCAGATCCTGAAGAACCTGCTGGCCAATGCGGTGAAGTTCACCGAGCACGGCAGGGTCGGTCTGCAGGTGCGCGCGGCTGGCAATGGCCGCGTCCGGTTCGAGGTCAGCGACAGTGGCATCGGCATCGCGCGGGAGCAGCTGCAGGTCATCTTCGAGGCATTCCGCCAGGCCGATGGCAGCACCCGCCGCCGCTACGGTGGCACCGGCCTGGGGCTGTCGATCTCTCGCGATCTGGCCGAGCGCATGGGTGGCAGCATCCAGGTCGACAGCGAACCGGGTCGAGGCAGCTGCTTCATCCTGGAACTGCCGTTGCAGGGTGCGCCCGCATCGAACGCCGCTGACATCTCCGCGGCGCCCGTGGCGGTGCCGGCCACGGCCGCTGTGCCGGCGATGCCGGCACCTGCAAGGGCTGCGGTGGCGCCGACCACGACGGAGCCCAGCGTGGCTGATGACCGCGGTCGTCGCCAACGCGCTGGCCGCTTGATCCTGGCCGTTGAGGACGACGCCACGTTCGCTGAAGCGCTGGTGGCCCTGGCCCATGAACTGGACTTTGACTGCGTGGTGGCCGGGACCGCCGAAGAGGCGCTGACCCTGGCCAGCGAACTGCGCCCGAACGGCATCCTGCTCGATATCGGCCTGCCGGACGTGTCCGGCCTGAGCGTGCTGGAGCGCCTGAAACGCAACCCCGACACCCGGCATATCCCGGTGCACGTGGTCTCGGCGATGGATCGCAGCCAGGTGGCGCGCGAGCTGGGCGCGATTGGATTCGCGATCAAGCCGACCACGCGCGAACGGCTGGTGACGGCCATCGAACAGCTGGAACAGACCAGCCAGCGCGACGTGCGGCGCCTGCTGATCGTCGAGGACGACAGTGAGCTGCGCCACAACCTGGAACTGCTGCTGGGCCGTGATCAGCTGCAGATCGTCGCCGTGGGAACGCTGGCCGGCGCGCTGGAGCAGCTCAGCACGGTCACCTTCGACTGCATGGTGATGGACCTGTCGCTGCCCGACGGCAGCGGCTACGACCTGCTTGAACACATGGCCGGCAACGATGACGTCGGCTTCCCGCCGGTGATCGTCTATACCGGTCGCGCACTCAACCGCGAGGAAGAGCAGCGCCTGCGCCGCTACTCCAAGAGCATCATCATCAAGGGCGCGCGCTCGCCGGAGCGACTGCTGGACGAGGTGACCCTGTTCCTGCACAGCGTGGAGGCCAGCCTGCCAAGCGACCAGCAGCGCCTGCTGCGCGAGGCCCGCCGTCGCGACACCGTGCTCGACGGCCGTACCGTGCTGCTGGCCGAAGACGACGTGCGCAACATCTTCGCGTTGTCCAGTGTGCTCGAGCCGCTGGGTGTAACGCTGGAGATCGCGCGCAACGGCCAGGAAGCGGTGGACCGCCTGGCCGAGCGCGACGTCGACCTGGTGCTGATGGACATCATGATGCCGGAGAAGGACGGACTGGCCGCGATGCGCGAGATCCGCGCGCAGCGCCGCCTGCAGGACCTGCCGATCATCGCGTTGACTGCCAAGGCCATGCCCGATGACCGCGAGCGCTGCCTGCAGGCCGGCGCCAACGATTACATCGCCAAGCCCATCGACGTCGACAAGCTGGTCTCGCTGTGCCGGGTCTGGTGCTCGCGGCAATGAGCGAGCAGGCGCTGTTCGACCTTGAGCTGAGGATCCTGCTGGAGGCGCTGTACCAGCGCTACCACTACGATTTCCGCAGTTATGCGGTGTCGTCGCTGCGCCGGCGCATGCGCCAGGCGATGCAGCGCTATGAGTGCGAGCGGCTGGTCGACCTGCAGTACCGGCTGCTGCACGAGCCGGAACTGTTCGCCCAGGCCATGCAGTTTTTCACGGTGCAGGTCTCGGAGATGTTCCGTGACCCTGCGTACTTCCGTGAGCTGCGCGAGCAGGTGGTGCCGGTACTGCGCACCTATCCCTCGGTGAAGTTGTGGGTGGCCGGCTGCAGCACCGGTGAGGAAGTGTGGTCGCTGGCGATCCTGCTGCACGAAGAGGGCCTGCTTGATCGCAGCATCGTCTATGCCACCGACATCAATCCGGCCGCGCTGACCACCGCCGAGGCGGGTGCCTATGGCATCGACCGGATGGCCCAGTTCAGCCGCAACTACCTGGCCGCCGGTGGCACGGCGTCGCTGTCCGACTACTACGCCACCGCCTACGATGGTGCGGTGTTCGACCGCCAGCTGCGTCGCAACGTGGTGTTCGCCGACCACAGCCTGGCCACCGATACCGTGTTCTCCGAAGTGCACCTGGTGTCGTGCCGCAATGTGTTGATCTATTTCAACCGCGATCTGCAGGACCGGGCCGTCGGCCTGTTCCGCGAAGCGCTGGTGCACCGTGGCTTCCTTGGCCTGGGCAGCAAGGAGTCGCTGCAGTTCGGGTGCCACCATGACGCCTTCGAGGTCTGTTCGCGCGAGCACCGCCTGTACCGGAAGGTGGCCTGATGATCGTGCCGGCGCGTCCCGCGCTGCTGGTGATCGGTGCGTCGGCGGGTGGCGTCGCGGCCCTGCAGGCCGTGCTGGGTGCGTTGCCGTCGGGGCTGCCGGCGCCGGTGCTGGCCGTGCTGCACCTGCCGCGTGACCGCACCAGCCGCATCGCCGAGGTGCTGGCGCCGTACTGCGCGTTGCCGGTGCGCGAGGCCGAGGACAAGCAGCCACTGCAGCCCGGTACGGTGACGTTCGCGCCACCGGACTACCACCTGCTGGTGGAAGACGCCGGTTCGCTGGCGTTGTCGGTGGATGCGCCGGTGCTGTTCTCGCGGCCGGCCATCGACCCGTTGTTTGAATCCGCCGCCGCGGTGTTCGGCCCGCAGGTGCTTGCACTGTTGCTGACCGGTGCCAGCAGCGATGGCAGCGAAGGTGTCGCCGCAGTGCGTGCTGCCGGTGGCTGCGCCTGGCTGCAATGTCCCGAGGAGGCCGAGGCATCGATGATGCCGGCTTCCGCCCTGCAGTACGCCGGCGCCGATGCCGTGCTGCCCCTTGAACTGATGTGTCGCCGCCTGAAGGAGTTGTTTGCATGAACCTGTTGCCACCGGACCCTGCGCAGTCGCAGACCCCGGTCAACCTGCTGATCGTCGACGACGTGCCGCAGAACCTGGTAGCCATGCAGGCATTGCTGCAGCGCGAAGGGGTCAACCTGCTGCTGGCCGCCTCGGGGGCGCAGGCACTGGAGCTGCTGCTGGAGCACGAAGTAGCGCTGGCCCTGCTTGACGTGCACATGCCGGAGATCGATGGCTTCACCCTGGCCGAACTGATGCGCGGTTCGCATCGCAGCCGCGACGTTCCGATCATCTTCCTGACCGCGTCCCCGGATGATCCGCTGCGCGTGTTCAAGGGCTACGAGAGCGGCGCGGTCGATTTCCTGCACAAGCCGGTGGCGCCACCGGTGATTCTGAGCAAGGTCAACGTCTTCATCGAGCTGTACCAGCAGCGGCAGTTGCTGAAGGTGCGCAACGAGGCACTGGAGCGGGCGCTGAAGCTCAACGAGACAATGGCGGCGGTGCTGACCCACGATCTGCGCACGCCTTTGTCGGCGATCCTGCTGTGTGCCGACAAGCTGGCGCTGGAGCTTCCGCAAGAAAACGCGGGCGCGCAGCAGACCCTGCAGTACCTGGAGGCGAGCACCCTGCGGATGGCGCGGATGGTCGAGCAGCTGCTGGATTTCTCGCGGATCCGCAGCGGTGGCCTGAGGCTGGAGGCAAGTGCCTGCGATCTGGCCGACGTGACGCGCGCGGTAGTAGCCGAAGCGGGCAGCGCGCATGGGATGGACCGGATCCGCCTGGACATGCAGGGAGACACGCGTCTGCAGGGCGATCTGGATCGCCTTGGCCAGGTCGCCGCCAACCTGGTCGGCAACGCGCTGACCCATGGCAGCGAGGCGAGGGTGGAGGTGGACGGGCGCGACCCGCGCAGCGTACTGCTGCGGGTCAGCAACGCCGGCCGGATCGATGACGCGTTGTTGCCGCGACTGTTCGAACCGTTCAAGGCCAGCTTCCACCAGAGCAAGGGCCTGGGCCTTGGCCTGTACATCGTCGATCAGTTCGTCCGCGCGCACGGCGGGCGCATTGCGGCCCGCAACGACGCGGGGCAGGTGGTGTTCGAAGCAATGCTGCCTCGGCGCTGCGACGGCGCGGTCATGGCGGCAACCTGAACTCTTCAGCCAGCGCGCGGGCGGCCTGAGACGGACTCGTCCGCAACTGCTACCGTGGTTGCACATCCTGCCAGGGAAGCGCCATGCCATTGCGCGTCATCGCCTACGTCAGCCGGGCGCTGCCGGACTTGTCCGCCGAGCGCCTGCATCGGCTGGTGGAAGACGCGGCACGTTTCAACAAGCTGGCAGGGGTGACCGGCGTGCTGCTGCATGACGGCGAACGTTTCCTGCAGTACATCGAGGGTCCGCCGGACGGCATCGATTCGGTCTACGAGCGCATCCTGCAGGCAGGAAGCCACATCGACATCATCGAACTGGGACGCGGGCGCCTGGGCCAGCGCCAGTTTCCCTATTGGGCGATGCGTTCGCTACCGGTCGACGCGGCGATGCTGCGGCAGCTTTCTTCCAGTGACTGGTCCGGGTTCACCCGGACCCTGCAGGGCGACCGTTCGGCACCGACGCCGGTGGACCTGCTCGATCAGGTGGTGCAGCCGGCGCTGCACGCTGGCTGACGGCCTGCGCGGGATTCAGCGCGAAGTACCACCGCAGTAGGCTGCATGTAGCGCCTGCAGCACGCCCAGCGCCGGCCCTTCAACGACCCGGTAGTGGATCGCCTGTGCTTCGCGCCGGGTCGCCACGATATCCAGTCCGCGCAGTACCGCCAGATGCTGTGACAGCGCCGATGCGCTCAGGCCGGTGAGCGCCTGCAGTTCCGGCACCGGCGCCTCACCTTCGACCAGGCGGCACAGCACCCGCAACCGGGCCGGATGGGCCAGGCTTTTGAGCAGCGTGGCTGCCTGTGAAGCGTGTTCGGCCATCGCGGCGCTGTCGAGCGGGGTCCGGGCCATGGTTGACCATTTTGTTTAGGATGATCTAATTTAGAATAATCTAAATAAATGGACAATGCCATGTGCGGCAGCGAAGAGGGCGGGGCATGAACGTGCCATGGAGCGCGGTGGCAGGCGGTGCGTTGATCGGCGCCGCTGCGGTGCTGTTGCTCGCCACCATCGGACGCGTGGCGGGCATCAGCGGCATCGCCGCGGGCAGCCTGCACGCAGCCAAGGGCGAGCGTGGCTGGCGCTGGGCCTTCCTGACCGGCCTGCTCGCATCGGCGGGGCTGGTGCTGTGGTGGCAATCGGTGCCCGAGGCATCGCCACGCGGGCTGCTGCGTGATGCCTTGCCGGCGTGGCAGCTGGTCGGTGCCGGCCTGCTGGTCGGCTTCGGTACGCGGTTGGGCAATGGCTGCACCAGCGGTCACGGGGTCTGCGGCCTGGCCCGCGGCTCAAAGCGGTCGCTGCTGGCGGTGCTGGTGTTCATGGCCTGCGCGATGCTGACCACCTTCCTGGTCCGCCATGGCGGAGGCCTGTCATGAGCCGCGTCGTCTGGGCCGCCGGCGCGGCGGGCGCAATGTTTGGCATGGGGTTGGCGATGTCGGGAATGACCGACGCGCGTCGTGTCCTCGGCTTCCTCGACATCACCGGTGATTTCGATTCCACGCTGATGTGGGTGCTGGGCTCGGCGTTGCTGGTCAGTGCGGTCGGGCAGCGGTGGGTGTTGCGGCGACAGCAGCCGCTGTATGCAGACCACTTCCAGCTGCCTGCTACGCGGGGCGTGGATGCTCGCCTCCTGCTGGGTGCCGCGCTGTTCGGCATCGGCTGGGGCTGGGCGGGCTATTGCCCGGGCCCGGCCATCGCCGGGCTGGCCGTGGCGTCGCGCGAAGCCCTGTGGTTCGTGCCTGCGATGCTTGCAGGATTCTGGCTGCACGACCGCTTCGTACGTTGAGGCTTTCACCCCTGTGTCACCCTGCTTGGGGTCCTATCTTCGGATCACGGGGAAAGGAGTGCAACGACATGGCACGGATGAAGTGGATGGGAAGGGGAATGCTGGCGGTCGCGCTGGCCGCAGCCGTGGCACCGGCACTGGCCTGCACGCGCGCGGTGTACCTGGGCGACAACGGCGATGTGATCACCGCGCGCTCGATGGACTGGAAGGTCGATGTGGCGACCAACCTCTACATACTGCCGCGCGGCATTGCCCGCACCGGTCAGGCCGGCCCGAAGTCGTTGGCCTGGACTGCGCGTTACGGTTCGGTGGTGGCGACCGGCTACGACGTGTCGACCACCGATGGCATGAACGAAAAGGGCCTGGTGGCCAACCTGCTGTGGCTGGTCGAATCGGAGTATCCACAGCAGCGCGGCAACAAACCGGGCCTGGCGATTTCGTTGTGGGCACAGTACGTGCTGGACAACTTCGCTACGGTGGAGGAGGCAGTGGCAGCGCTGAAGCGTGAGCCGTACTCCATCGTCACCGACAAGGTGCCCGGCGAGGATCGGCAGGCAACACTGCATCTTTCACTGTCCGATGCCAGCGGCGACAGCGCCATCGTCGAGTACATCGGCGGTCGCCAGGTGATCCACCATGACCGGCGCTACCAGGTGATGACCAACTCGCCGATCTTCGAGCAGCAGCTGGCGCTCAACACCTACTGGCAGCAGATCGGCGGCACGGTGATGCTGCCCGGCACCAATCGCTCCGCGGACCGTTTCGCGCGCGCCTCGTTCTACATCAACGCCATTCCCAAGGCGGAGGACCCGGTGGTGGCCCTGGCCAGTGTGTTCAGCGTGATCCGCAACACCTCGGTGCCGTATGGCATTACCACGCCGGGCGAGCCGAACATTTCATCCACGCGCTGGCGCACCGTGGCTGACCACAAGCGGCGGCTGTATTTCTTCGAATCGGCGCTGACCCCGAACACCTTCTGGGTCGATCTGAACAAGGTCGATTTCGGCGGCCAGGTGCTCAAGCTCGAACTTGGCAAGGACCAGCGCAACACCTTTGCCGGCGATGCGCTGGGTCACTTCGTGCCCAGCGCACCGTTCACCTTCCTCGGCGTTGACGGTTAGTTCGACGCCTGGCTGGAGGCCGGGTAGACCGCCTGGATCGCGCAGCTGCCGCGGGTGTACTGCGGCAGCGGCGCGATCCCGTCATGGCGCAGGTCGCCTGCTTCGAACCCGGCGGTCGTGACCCGGTCGCCGGGATTGCCACAGATCAGGCCGTTCTGAAGGCCCGAGTGGAAGCTCAGCTGCGGTGCACGGTCGAGCTGGCGGCAGTGGCTGCCGAGTTCGACCCGGTAGTAGCGGTGGCCGCCATTGCGGCGCGGATCGGTCTCCACCAGCACGCCCTGCGGGTCGGAGGACCAGGCGCGCACGTTGCGCGTGGCAAAGCAGTAGGACGGTGAGCCGCCGAAGCTGCGGCGTACCTCCTTGCGTTCGCGGATGGTCACGGCGGGCAGGGTGGCCGTGCGCAGGCGGTCGCTGTCGCGGGCGACGCTGGCGTAGTCACGATCCTGCAACGGAGTGACCGCGCTGATGGCACATCGGCGGCCGTCGACCACGACGCGTTCGCTGGGGCGGCCGCAGGCCCAGCCGGCGGGGGCTTCCAGCTTCAACGAGGTGGCACCGCGGACGCCGGGACAATCTTCGTTGAAGTCGATCCGATAGGCCTGGCCGGAGGCGGCGCGCAGTGCGAGCGAGCGCGGTGATGCCTGCTCCACTTCCTGTACACCGACAGCGTCCATGCAGTGCGGAGCCGGTGGCGTACGCTCCTGTGCGGAGGCCGAAGCTGCGAGCATCAGGCCGAGGCTGGTGGCGATCACCGGGGACACCTGCTGATGGGTCATGTCCTGCACTCCCTGCGTTGGATGACGGATCGACTATAGCAGCGGTTTGCACGGCCGTTGTTGCACGCGCACACTGCGCGGATGGGCGCGATCTTCCATCTGCGGCACTACGGGCAGGCCACTGGCCTGGATCGGCATGACTACGCGCAGTGGGTGCTCCCGCTGCAGGGTGAGCTGCAGTTCGAGATGGAAGGGCGCGGTGGTCGGCTGGACCTGCTGCAGGGAGCATTCGTTGCTGCCGGCGAGGCGCATGACCAGATGGCTGACGGGCCCAATGGGTTCGTGATCGTTGACTGTCCTCCGGGCGTGCTTGATGACGGCACGCAGGAACATCTGTGCCGGCAGCGCTGGCTGCATCTGCCGCTGGCATTGCGTCGGCGCCTGGCCGAGGTGCAGGCGGGGCAGCCGATGCCAGCGCTGCTGCCGCAGTTGCTGCAGGTATTTGCACCTGCTGGCAGTGGCGCGCGCATGCAGGGCCTGTGTGCGGCGGTGCAGGCTGGCCCTGGGCAGGCCTGGCCGGTGGCGCGCATGGCCGGATTCGTCGGGGTCAGCGAGAGCCGGTTGCACGCGCTGTTCCAGCAGGAGTTCGGGCTCAGCCCGCAGGCCTGGCTCAGTGCGTGCCGGTTGCGCTGGGCCAAGCATCGGTTGCGCACCAGCACGGCGCCGATCAGCGATATCGCGCTGGCCGCAGGCTATTCCGAGCAGAGCGCGCTGACCCGCGCGCTGCGCCGCGAGTGTGGGCAGACCCCCGCAGCATGGCGCAGGGGCGCAGGACTGTAGCGTCGAGCCAGACTCGACGGCCGTTCGCGGGATGGCTGGTGCAAAAGCAGTCGAGCATGGCTCGACTCTACAATCGCCGGTGTCCTGTAGAGCCGAGCCCGCGCTCGGCTGCGATTGCCCGCTGCGTAGACAAAGGCAGCCGAGCATAGGCTCGGCTCTACAGATCAGCGACTGCGCAGGGCAGTAGCCTGGGTCAAGAGCGTGCACCGGCCAGCGCTTACACTGCGCGGCCCGTTCTCTCCCCCGAAGAACCCGAATGCGCAACAACCCGATGGCCCTGGGCATCGCCAATGGCGTTGCCGCTGGCGCGCTGTGGGGCGTGGTCTTCCTCGCGCCCGCTGTGCTGCAGTCGTTCAACGCCCTGCAACTGTCCGCCGGTCGCTACCTGGTCTATGGCCTGATCGCCGTGGCCCTGTTGCTGCCGCGCTGGAAGCGGCTGGCACCGCGGCTGGGCCGCGCCGAATGGATCGGCCTGCTGTGGCTGAGCCTGGCCGGCAACCTCGTGTATTTCCTGTTGCTGGCCACGGCGGTGCAGTGGGCCGGCGGCGCGGCGGCGTCCCTGATTGTCGGCCTGATTCCGGTGGTGGTCACCCTGGTCGGCGTGCGCGAACAGGGCGCAGTGCCTTTGAAGCAGCTGCTGCCGGCACTGGGCCTGTGCGTGCTCGGCGTGGCCCTGGTGGGCTGGGAGGCACTGATGTCCGAGCACCTGGCAACACCGTGGCGGCAGCGCCTGATCGGCCTGCTGTGCGCGTTCGGTGCGCTGTTCTCGTGGGCGCTGTACTCGATCGGCAACAGCCGCTGGCTTGCGCGCCGGCCGGACCTGTCCAGCCACGACTGGTCACTGCTGACCGGCGTCACCACCGGCGGCCTGGCCCTGCTGCTGGTGCCGATGGCCTTCATCGGTCACACCGGCGGGCACACAGCGGCACAGTGGAGTGGTTTCTGGGCGATCAGCGCCGGTGTGGCGGTGGTCGCATCGATCCTTGGCAATGCGTTCTGGAACCGTGCCAGCCGCCTGCTGCCGCTGACCCTGACTGGCCAGATGATCGTATTCGAGACCCTGTTCGCGTTGCTCTACGCATTCGCCTGGCAGCAGCGCTGGCCCTCGCTGCTGGAAGCGCTGGCGATCGTGTTCCTGGTGGCCGGCGTGATGCTGTGCGCGCATGCCCATCGCACCCCACGAGCGATCGCCGAACATGCCGGCTGAATGCGGTAGTCATGGGTACTGATATCGGCTTGGTCTCAGTTGCAACCAAATGTCGGCACGTTGGCCGATGATCGCCGCAGCGGATTTTTGCATCGCAGCACTTGACAGCCGCCCGGCGTGCAGTGTTTTCTGTACGCCATGGTTCTTGATGCCGCCCACGCCAGCCTGATCGCCCCCGCCACTGCGGGCGGTTCGACTGCGCCGGTCGCCACCACCACCATTACCACCACCACCGTCACCACTGCCCTGGTGCGGCCCGTCGTCTTCGTGTAACTCCCGAAAACCACGGCCCCGCACCATACAGGTGGCGGGGAAACTCGACACCTGCATGCGACGGGGCCTCCTACCGAGGTCTGCATGTCTTCCCACGCCCCCGCTCATCCCGTTGCCCCGGCCGACCTGGCTGCACCGTCCATCGTCGTGCACAAGTTCGGCGGTACCTCGGTGGCCGATGCCGAACGCTACCGCCATGTTGCCGGCCTGCTGCTGGCGCGCCCCGAATCGCTGCAGGTCACTGTGGTCTCGGCGATGAAGGGGGTCACCGACGCACTGATCGAGCTGGCTCAGCTGGCAGCCAAGGGTGACGAAGGCTGGCGCGAGGCCTGGCATGCGCTGCGCGCGCGCCACCGGGGCGCCGCCGTGGCCCTGCTGGGCGAGCAGGTGGGCGAGACCGTCGAATGGATCGATGCCCGCTTCGAGCAGTTGGCCGAAGTGCTGGCGGCGCTGGCGGTGATCGGCGAGCTGCCACGCGAAGTACTCGACCGCGTGCAGGGCCTGGGCGAAGTGTTCTCCGCGCAGCTGCTTGGCACGCACCTGCAGGCGCTGGGCGAAGACTGCGCGGTGCTGGATGCGCGCGATGTGCTGGTGGTCGGCCATGGCGAACTGGGTGTGGATGTCGACTGGGAAGCCAGTGCCGACCGCTTGGCCAAGTGGCGCCTGCAGCATCCCCAGCCGCGGGTGGTTGCCACGGGTTTCGTCGCCCGTGACCGCCATGACCGCATCACCACCCTCGGCCGCAACGGCAGCGACTACTCCGGTGCGATCTTTGCCGCGCTGTTCAACGCTGACGAGCTGCACATCTGGACTGATGTCGATGGCGTGCTGTCGGCCGATCCGCGGCTGGTGCCCGAGGCGGTGCAGCTGGAATCGCTGAGCTACGACGAGGCCTGCGAACTGGCCTATTTCGGCGCCAAGGTGGTGCATCCGCAGACGATGTCGCCAGCGATCCGCCTCGGCCTGCCGATCTTCATCCGCAATACCTTCCAGCCGGCGCATCCGGGTACGCGCATCTCCGCCGAGCGCTCGCCACGCGGGCCGGTGAAGGGACTGACTCTGAGCCCCGGGCTGGCCCTGCTGAACCTGGAGGGCACCGGTCTGATCGGTGTGCCGGGTACGGCCGAGCGCGTGTTTGCCGCGCTGCGCCAGGCGCAGGTATCGGTGGTGATGATCTCGCAGGGGTCGTCGGAGCATTCGATCTGCTGCGTGGTGCGTGCTGCCGAAGCGGCGCGTGGCCGCGAGGCGCTGCTGCACGCGTTCGCGCATGAACTGTCGGTCGGGCAGGTGCAGCGCGTGCAGGTCAGTGAGGGCGTCAGCGTCCTGGCGGCGGTCGGTGACGGCATGGCCGGCCAGCCGGGTGTGGCCGCACGCCTGTTCGAGGCACTGGGGCGTGCGCAGGTGAACATCCTGGCGATCGCGCAGGGCTCGTCCGAGCGCAATATCTCGGTGGCGGTGGACAGTGCCGATGCCACCCGTGCGCTGCGCGCGGCGCATGCCGGTTTCTGGCTGTCGCCGCAGACCTTCGCGGTGGGTGTGATCGGGCCGGGCAATGTCGGTGCCGCACTGTTGGACCAGCTGCTGGTGGCCCGCCCGCAGCTGCTGGCCAAGGCCAATGTCGACCTGCGCCTGCGTGCACTGGCCTCGCGCTCGCGCATGCGGTTGGAAGTGGACGGCCTGCACGCCGACTGGCGGGAGGCTCTGCAGGAAGCGGGCGAGTCCAGCGACCTGGATCGATTCACCGAACACCTGCTGGCCGCGCACCTGCCGCATGCGGTGGTGATCGACTGCAGTGGGAGTGCCGACGTGGCCGAGCGCTATGAGGGCTGGCTGGCGGCCGGCATCCATGTAGTCACCCCGAACAAACAGGCCGGTGCCGGGCCGCTGCCGCGCTACCAGCGCATCCGTGCTGCTGCGGCTGCCAGTGGTGCGCGCTTCCGCTACGAGGCCACGGTGGGCGCGGGCCTGCCGGTGATCACCACGCTGCGTGATCTGGTGGATACGGGCGACGAGGTGCTGGCCATCGAAGGTATCTTCTCCGGCACGCTGGCCTGGCTGTTCAACCGCTTCGACGGCAGCCAGCCATTTTCTTCGCTGGTCGCGCAGGCGCGGTCGATGGGCTACACGGAGCCGGACCCGCGCGATGACCTGTCCGGCGTGGACGTGGCACGCAAGCTGGTGATCCTGGCGCGCGAGGCGGGCCATGCGCTCAGCCTGGAGCAGGTGCAGGTGGAAAGCCTGGTGCCGGCACTGCTGCGCGAGGGCAGCGTGGATGATTTCATGGCGCGCCTGGGCGAGTCCGATGCCAGTCTGCTGCAACGCCTGCACGATGCGCGGGCGCGCGGTGCCGTGCTGCGCTATGTGGCGCGGCTTGGCGCCGATGGTGCTTCGGTGGGTCTGCAGGAGCTGCCGGCCGATCACGCCTTCGCCAACCTGCGGCTGACCGACAACGTGGTGCAGTTCCGTACCCGCCGCTACTGCGACAATCCGTTGGTGGTGCAGGGGCCGGGCGCCGGCCCCGAAGTCACCGCCGCCGGTGTGTTCGCCGACCTGCTGCGGGTGGCGGCCGGTGAAGGAGCGCGCCTGTGATCGCACGTGCGTTTGCGCCCGCGTCGGTGGCCAACGTGGCGGTGGGCTTCGACATCCTCGGCCATGCCATTGCCGGGGTTGGCGATAGCGTGAGCGTGCGCCGCATCGAGGGGCAGGTGGTGCGCATCGAAGCGATCCGTGGCAGTGCGGTCGAGCTGCCGCTGGATGCAGCCGGGAACACTGCGGGCGCTGCGCTGATGTCACTGCGCGAAGGCCTGGGCCTGGACTTCGGCTTTGCGGTCGAAATCGACAAGGGCATTCCGTTCGGTTCCGGCATGGGGGGCTCTGCGGCGTCATGCGTCGCGGCGCTGGTTGCCGCCAACGCGCTGCTGGATGCGCCACTGTCACGCGAGGCGCTTTATCCGTTTGCGCTGGATGGCGAGGCGGTGGCCAGCGGTGGCCGCCACGGTGACAACGTAGGTCCGTTGCTGCTGGGCGGTCTCGCGCTGTGCACGGCCGATCGCCTGCTGCCGATCGCGGTGCCGGCCAGCTGGCACAGCCTGCTGGTGCATCCGCACGCGGTGCTGGAAACGCGTCGCGCCCGCCAGGCACTGCAGGGCAGTTATGCACTGGGTGAGTTCGTGGCGCAGAGCGCGAACCTGGCGCTGGTACTCAGTGGTTGCCATCGCAGTGATGCGGCGCTGGTGCGGGCTGGACTGCGCGATGTGCTGGTGGAACCACGGCGGGCCGGCCTGATTGCGGGGTTCGTGGCAGCCCGCGATGCGGCGCTGTCGGCGAATGCGATGGGCGCAGGCATTTCCGGTGCCGGTCCCAGCGTGTTCGCCTGGTTTGAAGACGCCGACCAGGCCCACGCTGCGGTGGCGCCGGTGCGGGCCGCCTTCGCGGGTGCCGGCTTTGACAGCGATGCCTGGGTGTCGCCGCTCGACGCGCCGGGAGCCCGGCTGTGCTGAATCCCTCCCCCTTACTGGATACCCGACCCATGCAATTTGTTTCCACACGCGGCCAGTCTCCGGCCGTTGGCCTCAGCGCAGCCATCGCCGCAGGACTGGCGGCCGATGGTGGGCTGTATGTGCCCCAGGTGCTGCCGGCGCCGCGTGAGCTGCAGGCCGGTGCGACGCTGGCCGATAGCGCCGCCGACCTGCTGGCGCCGTTCTTTTCCGGTGACGCGCTGGAGTCTGCGTTGCCGTCGATCTGCCGGGAAGCGTTCGATTTCCCCGTGCCGCTCCGCCCGCTGGGCGATGGCGACCATGTGCTGGAGCTGTTCCATGGGCCGACGGCCGCATTCAAGGATATCGGCGCGCGCTTCCTTGCCGGCACGTTGTCGCGGTTGCAGGCTGGCCAGGATCGCGACCTGACGATCGTCGTCGCCACCTCCGGCGATACCGGTGCCGCGGTGGCGGCGGCGTTCCATCGCCAGCCCGGCGTGCGCGTGGTGGTGCTGTACCCGGATGGCCGCGTGTCACCACGGCAGGCACACCAGCTCGGCTGCTTCGGCGACAACATCCAGGCGCTGCGCGTGGCCGGTGCATTCGACGACTGCCAGGCCATGGTCAAGCAGGCGCTGGCCGACCGCGAACTGCAGGCGCAGGTGCCGTTGAGTTCGGCCAACAGCATCAGCCTCGGCCGCCTGCTGCCGCAGATGAGCTACTACGCGCATGCGGCACTGACCCATCATGCTGACACCCGTCGCCGGCTCAATCTGGTGGTGCCGACCGGCAACCTTGGCAACGCGATGGCGGCAGTGCTGGCGCGCGCGCTGGGCGTGCCGATCGGGCAGATCGTGCTGGCCACCAATGCCAATGCGGTGCTGCCGGCGTACTTCAATGGTGGCGACTACCAGCCGCAGGCCAGCGTGGCCACCGTGGCCAATGCGATGGACGTGGGCGCGCCGAGCAACTTCGAGCGCCTGCGCTGGCTCTATCACGGCGATGATGCAGAGCTGCGCGCGGACTTCCGTGCGTTTGCGGTGGACGACGTGACCATCCGTGCCACGATTGCGGCGGCGCATGCGAGCCGCGGCGAACTGTTCTGCCCGCACACGGCAACGGCGGTGAAAGTGTTGCAGGACCTGCGTGCGCGCGGCGCCAAGGGTGACTGGGCGGTGGTGGCCACCGCACATCCGGCCAAGTTCGAGGCGGTGGTGGAGCCGTTGATTGGCGAAGCAGTGGCGGTGCCGCCGGCACTGGATGCACTGTTGCAGCGGCCTGCGCACGCGGAACCGTTGGCGGCCGATTACGCGGCGTTGCGCGAGGTGTTGTTGCGCTGATCGAAGATGTCTGGGGTCGCCGGCCAGCGGCCGGCACTACCGTGAGGATGCAGCGCGGGTTGCGCGCGACCGGATGGATGCAGGCCGGTAGTGCCGGCCGCTGGCCGGCAACTCAACCAACCGCGATGCGGTCAGATCAACCCTTCACCGGCCAGCGTGCGCAGCCCGTCCTCGTCGAGGATCTCCACCACGTTCAGGTGGGGCAGGGCAATCAGCCCCTGCTGGCGCAGCTTGGTGAAGGTGCGGCTGACCGTTTCCATGGTCAGGCCCAGATGGTCGGCGATGTCGCCACGGCCCATCGGCAGCGAGACGCGCAGGCCATTGCCGCCCAGCTTGGCTTCGCGCGCGGCCAGGCGCAGCAGGAAATCGGCCAGCTTCTCGGCGGGCTGCAGCCGCGCCAGTGCCAGTGCGGCGTCCTGCGCGGCGTCCAGCTCCTGGCAGGCACGCTGCAGCAGCTTGCGCTCCAGATGCGGGAAGCGGCTGCGAAGTACCTTCATCTGCGGCAGGGCGACGCGGCATACGCGGCTGTCGGCGATGGCCTCGATATCGTAGCGGTGGTGGTCGCTGCCGCTCAGGCCCAGGTAGTCGCCGGGAAGCACGAAGCCATTGATCTGGCGGCGGCCATCGGCCAGGGTGCGCACCAGGCGCAGGGCACCGGCGGTCAATGTATAGACATGGTCGCGCTCTTCGCCGGTGCGGGCCAGCGTACTGCCCATGCTGACCTGCTGGGAAACGGTGACCTGTTCCAGTGCCTGCACTTCATCGGGCGACAGCGCCGAGCACACCGCAAGGTGGCGAACCGAGCAGTGCAGGCAGTCCAGCGTGGTGCAGGACGGCGAGGCGGGATCGTTGGCGGCGGGCGGAGCGCCGGAAGGCCGTGACATGTTGCGGGGGCGTATCGCGGGCGGGGAGGGCCTTATGATACTTCAAGCGGCCGTTCGACCCTGCCGGAGGCGGGGGCGCTAGAATGTCGCCCCCTCCCACGTCCCGTTCCAGCAGGAGTTCCGCCCGTGATCAAGCCCCGTACCCCGCCCGGCACCCTTGAACTGTTGCCGCGCGAGCAGATTGCGTTCCAGCGCATGCTGGACGTGATCCGCCGCAACTACGAGCGCTTCGGGTTCCTGCCGGTGGAGACGCCAGTGTTCGAGCTGTCCGACGTGCTGCTGACCAAGTCCGGCGGCGAGACCGAGCGCCAGGTGTATTTCGTGCAGTCCACCGGTGCGCTGGCCAACGCCGCCGAATCGGGTGACCGTTCGCTGCCGGAAATGGCGCTGCGCTTCGACCTGACCGTGCCGCTGGCGCGCTACGTGGCCGAGCACGAGCACGAACTGACCTTCCCGTTCCGTCGCTACCAGATGCAGCGCGTGTACCGCGGCGAGCGTGCCCAGCGCGGCCGTTTCCGCGAGTTCTACCAGTGCGACATCGACGTGATCGGCAAGGACAGCCTGAGCGTGCGCTATGACGCCGAAGTGCTGGCGGTCATCCACGCGGTGTTCTCGGAACTGCGTATCGGCGACTTCAGCATCCAGTTGAACAACCGCAAGCTGATGCGTGGCTTCTTCGAAAGCCTGGGCGTGGCCGAGGGCGAGCGCCAGCTGGCGGTGCTGCGCGAAGTGGACAAGCTGGACAAGCGCGGCGCCGATTACGTGCGCGAGACGCTGGTCGGCGAAGGCTTCGGGATCCCGGCCGAACAGGTCGAGAAGATCCTGGCCTTCGTGGCTGTGCGTTCGCAGGGCCATGCCGATGCGCTGGCCCAGCTGGCCGCGCTGGAAACCGGCGCGGCTTCGTCGGAAACGCTGCGCACCGGTGTTGCCGAGCTGCGCGAAGTGCTGCAGCTGGTGCAGGCGCTGGGCGTGCCGGAAAGCGCCTATTGCCTGAATTTCTCGATTGCGCGTGGCCTGGATTACTACACCGGTACCGTGTACGAGACCACGCTGACCGACCACCCGCAGATCGGCTCCATCTGCTCGGGCGGCCGTTATGAAGACCTGGCCAGCCACTACAGCAAGTCGAAGCTGCCGGGCGTAGGCATTTCCATCGGCCTTTCGCGCCTGTTCTGGCAGCTGCGCGAGGCCGGCCTGATCGACGGCATCGAAGCCAGCAGCGTGCAGGCGCTGGTGGCGCTGATGGACGAGCAGGGCATGCCGCAGTCGTTGGACATCGCCCGTCGCCTGCGCGCCGGCGGCATCAACACCGAAGTGCAGATGGAGCCTAAGAAGATCGGCAAGCAGTTCCAGTACGCCGCCAAGGCCGGCATCCGCTTCGTGGTGCTGGCCGGTGAGGACGAGCTGGCGCGCGGCGTGGTGGCGGTGAAGGACCTGTTGCGCGAGCAGCAGTTCGAAGTCTCCCGCGACGAGCTGGCCAGCACCCTGCAGGTGGAGCTGGAGCAGTCCAGGGCGATGGCGTGATGCGGGCCGCCGCAGGGGCGCTGAGCGTGCTCCTGCTGGCGGGCTGCCAGAGCGATCCGGCGCTGCACAGTGCGCGGATCGGTCCGGCACAGTACCGGTTGCAGGTCGATCGCTGCCACGTGATCGACCGCGCGCAGCTGGAGGATGACCTACGAGCCCTGGCCGCTCGGACGTGCGTGGCGAGCGCAGGCGTGTTGGAGAACATCCAGCCACTGCCGAGCCGGCAGGGCAGCCTGTTCGGCGAATGCCTGCGACGCGGGGCGCTGCAGGCCGAGGTGCGCTGCCTGCCTTGAGTCTATTTTAGGTTGTTGATTTATAAGAAGAACGCCCGCCTATGGTGGGCGTTCTGCGTTTACGGGCGAAGCCCAGTCGAGCATGGCTCGACTCTACAAAAGCCGGTTCCGATCCGATCCATGCTGTTCTGACAGATCGCGGCCAACTGTCGAAGGCGGGGAGGGTTCGGTGGCAGGGGTGTGAGCGGCATGGGCCCGAGGCATGCCTCGGGCGGGTTGGGCAGGATGCCCAGCCCCGGTCTTGCCGTGTGCGCAGGACAGCGCACACGAGCAAGCCGCGACCAAGCCCCCATGGATGGGTTTACTGCGTCCCCTGCCACCGGACCCTCCCCGCCAACGCTCAGGAAATCAGCATTTCCTTTTGCTCTGGCTCTTGGCGGGTGCAGGGCAGCAGCCCTGCCGCACCCCAACCCTCGATTTGACGCACTGCGCAAGAATGCGCTAATGTACTAACGCGCTATTACATTGATGCAAAGAGATCCGCCCCGTGAAGGCCCGTCCCGAAATTGCCGCCAAAGACCCGAAGGCCGACCTGCAAGCCCTCGCCCGGGCCTTTGCCGGCCTGCGCGAGCCGGAGCAGGTGGAAGCGTTCCTGCGCGATCTGTGCACCCCCGCCGAACTGGAAGCCATGGCCGACCGCTGGAAGGTGGTGCCGCTGCTGCAGCAGGGCGTGCCGTATCGCGAGATCCACGAGCGCACCGGGGTCAGCGTGACCACCACCGGACGGGTGGCACGCACGCTCGAGCATGGCCATCGAGGCTATGCCGCCGCCATCGACCGCCTTGCTTCGCGCTGATCCGCGCCCCGTTCCGAACTTCGAGACCTCCCCCATGAGTGCAACCCAGGCAGCGCCGGCACGCGACCGGCTGCGTATCGCCATCCAGAAGAGTGGCCGGCTGGCCGAGCCCGCCCGCAACCTGCTCAGTGCCTGTGGCCTGAGCTGGCGCGAGAGCCGCGACAAGCTGTTCTGCTACGGCGAATCGCTGCCGGTGGACCTGTTGCTGGTGCGCGACGACGACATCCCGGGCCTGATCGCCGATGGCGTCTGCGACCTCGGCATCGTCGGCCGCAACGAGCTGGATGAGCAGGCCGCGGCCCGCCGTCAGATTGGCCTGCCCGATGCCTACCAGGCGCTGCGCGGGCTGGGCTTCGGCCAGTGCCGGCTGATGCTGGCGGTGCCCGAGGAATGGCAGTGGCAGGGCCCGGCGCAGCTCGCCGGCACCCGCATCGCCACCAGTTACCCGGCGATCCTCAAGCAGTGGCTGGATGAGCAGGGCGTGGATGCGCAGGTGGTCGAGCTGTCCGGGTCGGTGGAAATCGCGCCGCGCCTGGGTACCGCCGACCTGATCTGCGACCTGGTCTCCAGCGGCGCCACGCTGCGCGCCAACCAGTTGACCCCGGTGCACAACCTGCTCGACAGCGAAGCGGTACTGGCCGGTGCGGTGCGCGTGCCGGATGACGCACGCGCGTCGCTGCGCGCGATGCTGTTGCGCCGTCTCGACGGCGTGGTGCAGCGCCAGGACCGCAAGCTGCTGATGTTCCGCGCCAGCGAGGATCGCGTCGATGCGCTGGCACAGCTGCTGGCCGATGCCGAGCCGCTGGTGCGGCTGCCGGCCGATGGCGGTGCGCTGCGCCTGCAGACCATGTGCCCTGGCCCGTTGAGCTGGCAGCGCATGGAAGAACTGGAGCGCGCTGGCGCGCAGGGCCTGATGGTGTTGAGCGTGGAGCGGTCGCTGGCATGAACCGTCTGATCTGGTCCCGACTTGATGAGGCCGCGCGCAGCGCGGCATTGACCCGCCCGGTGCAGACCGTGGCACAACAGACCCGCGACGCGGTGGCCACGCTGATTGCAGAAGTGCGCGTACAGGGAGACGACGCGCTGCGTGCTATCACCGCACGCTTCGATGGTGTCGAGCTGCCATCGTTCGAAGTGAGCGAAGCGGAGTTCGCAGCGGCCGAAGCTGCCGTCCCCGCCGAGCTGCGCCAGGCCATGGTCGAAGCGGCCGAACGCATCGCCCGTTTCCACGCCGCCGGCATGGGTATGGGGTATGCCGTGGAAACCGCGCCGGGCGTGGTCTGCGAACGCATGCCGCGCCCGATCGGCCGGGTGGGCCTGTACGTACCTGCTGGCAGCGCGCCATTGCCGTCCACCGCGTTGATGCTGGGCGTGCCAGCGCAGCTGGCCGGCTGCCCGCAGGTGGTGCTGTGCACGCCGCCGCGCGCCGACGGCACGGCTGATCCGGCCGTGCTGGTGGCCGCGCGGCTGACCGGCGTGCGGCGCGTGTTCAAGCTGGGCGGCGCGCAGGCGATCGCCGCGATGGCCTATGGCACCGCCAGCGTTCCGGCCTGCGACAAGCTGTTCGGGCCCGGCAACAGCTTCGTCACCGAAGCCAAGCAGCAGGTCGCGCAGGATGGCGCCGCCGCCATCGATATGCCGGCCGGTCCCTCCGAAGTGCTGGTGATTGCCGATGCGGGCGCCAATCCGGCGTTCGTCGCCGCCGACCTGCTGTCGCAGGCCGAGCACGGCCCGGATTCACAGGTGCTGCTGTTGACCGACGATGCCGCGATGCTGGCGGCGGTCGAGGCCGAAGTGGAGCGCCAGGTGGCCCTGCTGCCGCGCCAGCAGATCGCACGCCAGGCATTGTCGGCTTCGCGGTTGATCCAGGTCGATTCGCTGGAGGAAGCCTTCGCGATCAGCAACCGCTATGCGCCCGAGCACCTGATCCTGGCCCTGCGCGACCCGCGCGCGTGGCTGGACAAGGTGCAGGCGGCCGGCTCGGTGTTCCTGGGGGATTACACCCCCGAAGCACTGGGCGACTACTGCAGCGGCACCAACCACGTGCTGCCGACCGCCGGTGCCGCGCGTGCCTACAGTGGCGTCAGCGTTGCCAGCTTCCAGAACCTGATCAGCGTGCAGAGCGCCAGTGCCGCCGGCTTGGCCGCGATCGGCGGCTGCGCGCGCATCATCGCCAGTGCCGAGGGCCTGGACGCGCACGAACGTGCGGTTGCCCTGCGTATGGAGGCCGCCGCATGAGCGCTGCCATTGATGACGTGCTGGCACTGGTACGCCCGGATCTGCAGGCCTTTGCCGGCTACAGTTCGGCACGCAGCGCGGCGGTGCAGGGCGAGGTCTGGTTGAACGCCAATGAATCGGCCTGGGCCAATCCGGCCGATGCCGACGGCAGCAGCCGGCGCTATCCCGAACCGCAGCCACCGGCGCTGCGCGAGAGCCTGGCCGCGCTGTACGGGGTAACGCCGCAGCAGTTGCTGGTCGGGCGCGGCAGTGATGAGGCGATCGATCTGCTGGTGCGCGCGCTGTGCGTGCCCGGTCGTGATGGCGTGCTGGTCACGCCGCCGGTGTTCGGCATGTACGCCGTGTGTGCGCGGTTGCAGGGCGCCCCGCTGATCGAAGTGCCGCTGGTGGACGGCGAAGACGGCCTGCGCGCCGATCTGGATGCGGTCATCGAGGCCGCCACCGCGCGCAATGCCAGGCTCGTGTTCCTGTGCGCACCGTCGAACCCCGCCGGCAGTGATATCGCCCTGGTCGAGGTCGAGCGCGTGGCCAGGGCGTTGCGCGGGCAGGCACTGGTGGTGGTGGATGAGGCTTATGTCGAGTACGCGCAGCGTCCGTCGGCGACCACGCTGTTGGCCGTGAACCCGAATCTGGCGGTGCTGCGCACGTTGTCGAAGGCGCACGCTCTTGCCGCCGCGCGCATCGGAACCCTTATCGCCGCACCGGAACTGATTGCCGTGCTGCGCCGCTGCCAGGCGCCGTATCCGGTGCCGACCCCTTGCGCCGAACTGGCGGTGCAGGCACTGCAACCGGCCGCACTGGCGCGCACCGCCGAACGCGTGGCCACGGTCATTGCCGAGCGTGAACGCCTGTTTGCGGCGCTGCCCGGCCTGCCCGGCGTGCGCCGCGTGTATGCCTCGTCGGGCAACTACCTGCTGGTGCGCTTCGCCGATGCGCAGGCCGCGTTCGATACGCTGCTGGCTGCGGGCGTGGTGGTGCGCGACCAGCGCGCGGCGCCGCAGCTGGGCGATGCGCTTCGCATCAGTATCGGCAGCCCGGAAGAGAATGACCGCGTGCTTGCGGCCCTGTCGGCGCGGAGGGCCGCAGCATGACCCCGATCCTGTTCATCGACCGCGACGGCACCCTCATCGAGGAGCCGTCCGATTTCCAGATCGACGCCTACGAGAAGCTGCGCTTCGTGCCGCAGGTGATCCCGGCGCTGCTGAAGCTGCGGGATGCCGGCTACCAGTTCGTGATCGTCACCAACCAGGATGGCCTGGGCAGCGACAGCTACCCGCGTGCCAGCTTCGATGGCCCCAACGAGCTGATGCTGCAGATCTTCGAAAGCCAGGGCATCACTTTTCGTGACGTGCTGATCGACTGCAGCTGGCCGCACGACAATGCGCCGACCCGCAAGCCGGGCATCGGACTGATGACGGCTTATCTGCAGGACCGCAGCATCGACTGGGCGCGTTCGGGCATGGTCGGCGATCGCATCACCGACCTGCAGTTTGCCGACAACCTCAACATCCGCGGTTTCCAGCTGCGCACCGCGCAGTTTGGTGGCGAGTGGGATTGGCCGGGCATTGCCCATGCGCTGGCCGATGCGCCGCGCACCGCCGTGGTCCAGCGCAACACGAAAGAAACGAAGATCCGCGTCGAACTGGACCTGGATTGCGCGGGTGATGCACGCATCTCCACCGGCCTGCCGTTCTTCGACCACATGCTGGAACAGATCGGCAAGCACGGCGGCTTCGCGCTGGACATCCAAACCGAGGGCGACCTGCACATCGATGAGCACCACACCATCGAAGACACCGGGCTGGCCCTGGGCCAGGCGCTGCGCGAGGCGCTGGGCGACAAGCGCGGCATCGGCCGCTACGGCTTCACCCTACCGATGGACGAGACGCTGGCCAGCGCTGCGCTGGACTTCAGTGGCCGCCCGTACTTCGTGTTCGAGGGCGAGTTCAAGCGCGAACGGGTGGGCGACATGCCGACCGAGCTGGTGCCGCATTTCTTCCGCTCACTGTGCGATGCCAGCGGCCTGAACCTCAACCTGCAGGTACGCGGCGACAACGATCACCACAAGGTGGAGGCCTGCTTCAAGGCGCTGGCGCGCGCGCTGCGGCCGGCGCTGGCCCGGCAGGGCACGGCGTTGCCGACCACCAAGGGGGCGCTGTGAGTGACGTAGCGCTGATCGACGCGGGCGGTGCCAATCTTGGTTCGGTGCGCTATGCGCTCGAACGCCTTGGCGCCAGCGTTCGGCTGGTGCGCGATGCCGATGGGCTGGTCGGCGCGCAGCGGGTGATCCTGCCCGGCGTCGGTGCGGCGGGCCCCGGCATGCAGCGCCTGCATGCGCAGGGCCTGGTCGAGCCGTTGCAGCGGCTGGAAGTGCCGTTGATGGGCATCTGCCTGGGCATGCAGCTGTTGTTCGAGCGCTCCGAGGAAGCCGGCGTGGAAACGCTGGGGCTGATTCCCGGGGTGGTGCGCAAGCTGGTACCGGCCTGCGGCATCCGGGTGCCGCACATGGGTTGGAACCGCCTGCTGCCGCTACGTGAGTCGCTGCTGTTGCAGGGTGTACCCGAGCGGGCCAGCGCCTATTTCGTGCACAGCTATGCGGCGCCGCTGAATACCCACACCGTTGCTGCCTGCGATCACGGCGGCCTGTTCACGGCCGTGGTGGAGCAGGGCCGCTACTACGGCGCGCAGTTCCACCCCGAGCGCTCCGGCGAGACCGGCTCGCTGATGCTGCGCAATTTTCTCGAGGGCACTGCTGCATGAGTTTCATCGTCTACCCCGCGCTGGATATCCGCGACGGCCGCGTGGTGCGGCTGCGCCAGGGCGACTACGCGCAGGAAACCTCGTATGGCGACGACGCCCTGCCGCGCGCGCAGGCCTTTGCTGCGCAGGGCGCGCAGTGGATGCATCTGGTCGACCTGGACGCTGCGCGCGCCGGTGGCTACACCCTTGCGCCGCTGCTGGCGTCGATCCGTGCGCAGACGCCTTTGCAGGTGCAGACCGGCGGTGGCGTGCGCGGTCGCGACGACGTGGCGCGCATCCTCGATGCCGGCGCCGGTCGCGTAGTGGTCGGCTCGCTGGCCGTGCGCCGTCCCGATGAGGTGGTGGGCTGGCTGGAGGAATTCGGCGCCGAACGCATCACCATTGCGCTTGACGCCCGCCAGGATGCACGGGGCCAGTGGCAGCTGCCGGTGCACGGCTGGACCGAGAACGCCGGGGTGACCCTGGACGTTCTGGCCCAGCGCTACGCTCGCGCCGGCATGCGCCACCTGCTGTGCACCGACATCGCCCGCGACGGCATGCTGGCCGGGCCCAATATCGACCTCTATCGGCACCTGTCCGGCTTGTTGCCGGGTGTGGCGGTGCAGGCGTCCGGTGGCATCCGCGACGTAGCCGATGTGGCCGAGGCCCGTGCCGCCGGCTGTGGCGGTGCGATTCTCGGCAAGGCACTGCTGGAGCAGCGCATGGATCTGGCGGAGGCACTGGCATGTTGAGCCGCCGCATCATTCCCTGCCTGGACGTGCGCGATGGCCGTGTGGTCAAGGGCGTGCGCTTCCGCGACCACGTCGACATGGGCGACATCGCCGAGCTGGCGCAGCGCTATCGCGACCAGGGGGCGGACGAGCTGGTGTTCTATGACATCGGCGCCAGCCCCGAGGCGCGTTCGGTCGACGTGGCGTGGATCGAGCGCATCGCACGCTTGATCGACATTCCGTTCTGCGTGGCCGGTGGCATCGACAGTGTGGAAACCGCGCGCCGCGTGCTGTTTGCCGGTGCCGACAAGGTGTCGATCAATTCGCCGGCGCTGGGCCGGCCGGAGCTGATCACCGAGCTGGCCGACGAGTTCGGCGTGCAGTGTGTGGTGGTGGGCGTCGATTCGGTGCGCGAGGCCGACGGGCAATGGCGGGTGCGTCGTTTCAGCGGCGATCCGGACAAGACCCAGGCGGTGCCGCTGCGCACTCTGGACTGGATCGTCGAAGCACAACGGCGTGGCGCGGGCGAGATCGTACTGAACTGCATGGACAGCGATGGCGTGCGCCGTGGCTACGATGTCGTGCAGCTGCAACAGGCGCGGGCACTGTGCCAGGTACCGTTGATCGCCTCGGGCGGTGCCGGTGCGATGGAGCACTTCGCCGAAGCCTTCGACCAGGCCGACGTCGACGGCGCGCTGGCCGCCAGCGTGTTCCACAGCGGCGCCATCGCCATTCCAGAATTGAAGCGCTACCTGCGCGGACAGCAGATCGAGGTGCGGGATGTCTATTGAAGTCAGGCCGTCGTTGGACACATTGCAGGCGCTGGACTGGGCCAAGGGTGACGGCCTGCTGCCGGCGGTGGTTCAGGATGCCGATACCCTGCAGGTACTGATGCTGGGCTATGTGAGTGCCGAATCGCTGGCGGCCACGCTGGCCATCGGCCACATGACCTTCTTCAGCCGCAGCAAGCAGCGGCTGTGGACCAAGGGCGAGCAGTCCGGCAACGTGCTGGTGGTGCAGTCGATCAGCGTGGACTGCGATGCCGATACGCTGCTGGTGATGGCGCGCCCGGCCGGGCCGACCTGTCACACCGGTGCGGAGAGCTGCTTCGATGGCGCGCCGAAGGACTTCCTTGGCGGGCTGGGCCAGTTGGTGGCGATGCGCGAGGCGCAGCGGCCACCGGGCAGCTACACCACGAGTCTGTTCGAGGGTGGTATCCGCCGCATCGCGCAGAAGGTGGGCGAGGAGGGCGTGGAGACCGCACTGGCAGCGGTGGCGCAGGACGATGAAGCGCTGCTGGGCGAGGCCTCGGACCTGCTGTACCACCTGCTGGTGCTGCTGCGCGCGCGTGGTCTGTCGCTGGAGGATGCGCGCGCGGTGCTGGAAAAGCGCCATCGTTGAGCTGCGGTAGTGCCGGCCGCTGGTCGGCAACTCATGTTCGCCTGGCATCTGAGGGTTGCCGGCCAGCGGCCGGCACTACCGTCCTGCAATGCAGCCGAGCATGGCTCGGCTCTACAATACCGGGTCTCTTTCTGCCGGATCTCCCTCATGAAACTGCCTGCCGCGTGGCTGTGCTGCCTGTTGCTGACCTCGCCGGCCTGGGCCGCGGACACCGTGGTCACCGGCAAGGTCTATCTGGAGCGCGACGGGAAGCCGGGTCGCGGTGCCACCGATCCGGGCCTGGCCGGGGTGCAGGTCTCCAACGGCGAGACCATCGTCAAGACCGCCGCCGATGGCAGCTACAGCCTTCCGGTGCGTGACGGCCAGACCGTGTTCGTTATCAAGCCGGACGCCTACGCCTTCCCGAAGGCGACCGATGGCCTGCCGTCGTTCTGGCGCCACTACCGCCCGAACGGTTCGCCGGCGCTGAAGTACGGCGGCATCGCCGCCACCGGCGACGTCACCCGCAACTGGGATTTCGCGCTGCAGCCGGACCGCCATGACAGCCGCCGTGGATTCCAGATGCTGGTGTTCACCGATTCGCAGACTGCCAGCCTGAAGGACATCGGCTACTACCAGCAGTCGATTGTGGCGCCGCTGGTCGGCCAGACCAAGGCGCGCCTGGGCACCACCCTGGGTGACATCGTCAACGACGACCTGACCCTGTACCCGGCGATCAACAAGGTCACCACCTCGCTGGGCGTGCCGTGGTTCCATGTGCCGGGCAACCACGACCTCGATTTCGATGCAGCCAGCGACGTCCATTCGCTGGACAGCTGGCGCAACATCTATGGCCCGGACACCTACGCGGTGGAAGAGGGCGGCGCCAGCTTCGTATTCCTCGACGACGTGGTGTACGACCCCAGGGCCAGGCCGAAGTATGTCGGCGGCCTGCGCGAAGACCAGTTCGCCTTCCTCGCCAGCTATCTGAAGGGCCTGCACAAGGACCGCCTGCTGGTGCTGGGCATGCACATTCCGCTGTTCGATGCGGCGCCAGGGCGCGAGACCTTCCGTCATGCGGACCGCCAGCGCCTGTTCGACCTGCTCAAGGACTTCCGCAACGTGCTGGTGCTCAGCGGCCACAGCCACACCCAGCAGCACGTCTATCACGGCAAGGCCGAGGGCTGGAACGGCGACAAGCCGCTGCACGAATACAATGTCGGTGCCAACTGCGGTGCATTCTGGTCCGGGGTGAAGGATGCCGCCGGCGTGCCGGACAGCACCATGAGCGATGGCACGCCAAAGGGCTATGCGCTGCTGGATGTCGCCGGCAATGGCAGCTACAAACTGCAGTACCGCGTGGCCGGTAGGCCAGCCAGCGAACAGATCGGCCTGCATGCACCGAAGGTGCTCCGCCAGGGGGCCTACCCGGCATGGGGCATCTATGCCAACGTCTACATGGGCGAGGATGCCAGCGTGGTCGAGTACCGCGTCGACGGCGGCGCCTGGCAGCCGATGAAGCAGGTCAGCCAGCCGGACCCGCGCCTGATGGTGGAGAACGTGGCCGACGATATGGCAAACAGCCTGCGTGGCTACGATCGTTCGCCGGAGGCCACCGCATCGCCTCACCTGTGGCGTGGCGCGCTGCCGACCGATCTGGCGGTGGGCAGCCACAAGGTCGAGGTACGCTCCACCCAGCCTGATGGTGCAGTGTTCACCGCCACCACCAGCTACAGCCTGCAGACTGCCCAGCCCTGACACGCCGCAAGGCCTCTCCAGCGAAAGGACCCCGCATGGATATCCGCTTCATGGCCGGCACCACGCCGGTGACCCTCAGCCGCCACTGGTTCACCGGCGCGATGCTGCTGCAGAGCGCCACCGAGAAGGTCTGGGTGCAGCATCCGCTGCATCCGGGCACCCACTTCTCGTTCTCGCTGGTACAGTCGTGGCTGCGCCACATTGCTGGCCATGAAGTGCTGGTAGAACGCACCCGGCCGCTGCTGTTCGCCGGCTTCCGCCCGCAGCGCCTGCGCGTGCTGGTGGACGGCGTGCAGGTGGCCGAACAGGAAGGCATGTAGGCCAACCTGAACCACCGGCGTGCTAGGCAAAGCCGCCCCGATGCCTGAGAATCGGGGCGATTCAATCGATCCAAGCAGGCCAGCGTGACCATCGCAGCAGCGTCCCCGGTTTCCTCCGACTCCGCCCGCGGCGGTCTTCCGCGCCATCTGGTCGTCGCCGATGTCGGCGGCACCTTCGCCCGTTTGGCGTTGGCTGAAACGCAACCCGGCCAGGCGCCGCTGCTGGGCAGCCATCGCACCTACGCCTGCGCCGAGCATCCCAGCCTGGCGGCGATCCTTGCTGATTTCACCGCTGGCCTCAGCCAGCCGGTGCAGACCGCCGTGGTGGCCATCGCCGGCCTGCTCGATGGCGATGTACTGATCAATTCCAACCTGCCGTGGACGGTCTCGCTGTCGGCCACCCGCGCGCAGTCCGGGCTGCGCGAGCTGCAGCTGATCAATGATTTCGAGGCGGTGGCACTGGCCATCCCGTACCTGCAGCGCGAGACGCTGGTGCCACTGAACGGCGACGCCGATCCGGCGCAGGCGTTCCCGGCGCTGGTGCTGGGCGCGGGCACCGGCCTGGGCGCCGCGCTGCGTTTCGCCGATGGCGAGCGCCCGGTGCTGGCCAGCGAGATCGGCCATGCCGCGCTTGGCGCCGGCAACGCGCTGGAACTGCAGGTGCTGGGCAAGCTGCTTCAGCGCTGGGCGCACGTGGACAACGAGCGCGTGCTGTCCGGTAGTGGCCTGATGAACCTGTACCCGTGCATGTGCGAGCTGCGCGCCGTCACCCCGGTGTGGACCAGCACCGAAGCACTGATCGGTGCCGCCCGCAGCGGTGAAGACGCGCTGGCGGTGGAGACGCTGCAGGTGTTCTGCGCCTGGCTGGGCAGCCTGGCCGGCGACGCAGCGATCGCCGTCGGTGCGCGCTCGGTGTACCTGGCCGGAGGCATTTCCGCGCATGTGCAGGATTTCCTGGCCGATGGCCGCTTCCGTGAGCGCTTCCTCAACAAGGGCGTGCTGACCGAGGTGCTGCGCCAGGTGCCGGTATGGCGCGTGGAGCACGGCCAGCTGGGCGTACTCGGTGCAGCGGTCTGGCACGCCGCACGACAGCCCACGCACGACTGATCGCTGCGACCGGCATCGGGCCGGCCGTGCATTGCAGACTGGGAGGGGAAGATGGTGGATCGCAGGCAGTTCCTGCAGGCCGGCGCACTGGCCGCAGGCATGGCAGCATTACCGGGCGTACACGCGCGCGCACAGGGTGGAGCCAAGGTGGTTTCGACCTGGGACTTCGGCGTGCCGGCCAACCAGGCCGCATGGAGGGTGCTGGCGCAGGGCGGCAGCGCACTGGATGCGGTGGAAGCGGGCGCACGCTGGGCCGAGAGCGAGCTGTGCAACCCGACCGTTGGCCACTGCGGCAACCCGGATCGCGACGGCGTGCTGAGCCTGGACGCGAGCATCATGGATGGCGATGGCCGTTGTGGTGCGGTGGCCGCGCTGGTCGACATCCTGCATCCGGTGTCGGTGGCCCGCAAAGTGATGGAGAACAGCCCGCATGTGCTGCTGGTGGGCGAGGGCGCGCAGCAGTTCGCGGTGCAGCAGGGTTTCGAACGCCAGCGCCTGCTGACGCCGCAGGCCGAGGCGGCCTGGCGCGAGTGGCTGAAGACCGAGAAGTACCAGCCGCAGATCAATGCCGAGCGCCGGGGTATTCCCGGCAACAGCGACAACCACGACACCATCGGCATGCTGGCACTGGACGCCAAGGGCCATCTGGCCGGTGCCTGCACCACCAGTGGCATGGCCTGGAAGCTGCACGGCCGGGTCGGCGACAGCCCGATCATCGGCGCCGGCCTGTATGTCGACAATGAAGTGGGCGCGGCTACCGCCTCGGGCGTGGGCGAAGAAATGATCCGCAACGCCGCTTCGTTCCTGGTGGTCGAGCTGATGCGCCAGGGGCGCTCGCCGGCACAGGCCTGCCGCGAGGCGATCGACCGTGTGGTGCGCAAGCGGCCGGAGGCGAGCAAGACCCTGCAGGTGTGCTTCCTGGCCATGAACAAGCAGGGCGAGGTGGGCGCCTACGCGCTGCATCGCGGCTTCGTCTACGCCGTGTGCGATGCGCAGCGCCAGGATGATCTGCGCGATTCGCCGTCGATCTATGCGAGCACCCAGGCGTGAGCACGCGGCTGACCCTGGAGATCGCCAGCAACTCGCTGGCCTCGGCGTTGGCGGCGCAGGCCGGCGGGGCCGACCGCATCGAGCTGTTCGACAACCTGGTCGAGGGTGGCACCACGCCGTCGTTTGCCACCATCGCGATTGCCCGCGAACGCCTGTCGATTCCGCTGTTCGTACTGGTGCGCCCGCGGCCGGGTGATTTCCACTACGACGCGTTGGAAACCGAACTGATGCTGCGTGACATCGCGCAGTGCCGCGCGCTGGGCTGCGATGGCGTGGTGATTGGTGCGCTGGATGTGCAAGGCAACATCGATCTGCCGCTGTGCCGCGAACTGGTGCAGGCCGCCGGGCCGTTGCAGGTGACCTTCCATCGCGCCTTCGATGCCGCCCGCGATCTGCCTGCCGCACTGGAGCAGGTGATCGGGCTGGGATGCCAACGGGTATTGACCTCGGGGGGCCAGGCAAGCGCCGAGGCCGGTGCCGATGTACTGGCGGGCCTGGTCACCCAGGCGGCGGGGCGCATCACGGTGATGGCTGGTGCCGGACTGGGCCCGGCCAACATTGCCACGGTCGCGCGGAAGAGCGGCTGCAGCGAACTGCACGCCTCGGCCAAGGGCCTGCGGCGCTCGGCCATGCAGTTCCAGAATCCGGCCCTGCGTGGGCTGGACCCGGACTGGAGCCAGACCGCCACCGCCACCGTGGCCGCATTGCGGCAGGCGCTGGACGGCGCAAGCTAGCCCGCTTCTTCTGTAGAGCCGAGCCCACGCTCGGCTGCTCTTTGCGGTGAACAACAGCAGCCGAGCGCGGGCTCGGCTCTACAACGACCCGCTGCCGGCCGCACGCGACGCCGCGGACAAAATCGTTCCGCGCGTGATTGTCGCAATCGTGTCATGCATTCCTGCGCCGCTCTCTCAGCCATAGTCCGCAACCCATTGATTGCTATCGATACCGGTAGCCGATAACGGCACGCCGTCGCCGGTTTGTGCGCCGCCGCATGCCGTGCGTGGTTCAGCTGTGCTTTAGTTTGGATCGATCCACAGGGGAGGGCGCCGCGATGGTCTTGAACCGATCCAGGCGCCCGGATCAGCCGTAGTGCCGCGCCACCACCCGTCCGTGCGTCCACACTTTCGAAGAGCAACCACCCATGGCTCAGATCGTCCGCAAGCGTCGTCACCTGCTGTCCCAGGCCCTGGTCCTGGCCCTGCTTCCCCTGGCTGCCAATGCGCAGGAAGCCTCAAGCTCGTCCACCAAGGATCTCGACGCGGTCACCGTGACCGGCTCGCGCATCAAGCGCGCCAGCGTCGAAGGGCCGGCGCCGGTCAACGTGATCACCGCCGCGCAGATCCAGAAGGAAGGCTTCGTCAGCGTGTACGACGCGCTGAAGACCCTCACTGAAGCGACCGGCACTGTTGAAGCCGCCTCGCAGTGGGGCTCGCATACGCCCAATGCCAGCGGCCTGAACCTGCGCGGGATGGGCCCGAACCGCTCGCTGTTGCTGGTCAACGGCCGTCGCGTGGCGGACTACCCGCTGCCGTATGGCGGTGAAACCAACTTCTCCAACTACGGCAACATTCCGGCCGCGGCGGTGGAGCGCATCGAAGTGCTGACCGGTGGCGCCTCGGCCATCTATGGCTCCGATGCGATCGCCGGCGTGGTCAACGTCATCCTCAAGACCAACTACGACGGCGACGAAGTGCGCGTGCGCGGCGGTACCTCCACCGAAGGCGGCCGCGATACGTGGGACCTGTCCTGGGCCGGCGGCAAGACCGGTGACAACTGGAGCTTGACCTACGCGCTGCAGTACACCAAGCGTGATCCGTTGTTCGGCCGTGACCGCCCGCAGATGGACGACGCAGACGATGCGCCGTACCCTTCCTGGAACATGGAACAGCGCAAGGTCGGCTTCCGTCCCACTGCTGGCCTGGCGCTGATCGATCCGAGCAACGGCCAGCGCCTGGCGCCACCCGCCGGCACCTGCGAGAAGTTCAACGGCGAGTACTACACCGCCGATCGATTGGTCTACAACTACGCCGCCAACACCATCACCAATACCGGCCGCCTGTGCGGCATGAGCGCCGACTACGCCAACTGGCTGCTGACCGGCGGTGCCGAGAACGTGTCCGGTAACCTGTATGCCACCTTCGATTTCAGCAGCGACCTGCAGGCCTGGACCAACCTGGCGGTATACCGCTCGGAGGCGATATGGGGCACCAATCCCCCCGGCGTGTCGCTGATCGACGATGACAACGGCTACTACTGGGATGCCAACCGCAACCGCCCGATCCTCGGCGTGCGCCAGTTCACCCCGAACGAGGTGGGTGGTCTGGATACGCTGCGCAACACCAACCGTGAACTGTCCTGGGACTGGAGCGCGGGCCTGCGTGGGCGTCTTGCCGACCGCTTTGACTGGAGCGCCACAGTGGGACGTTCCTATTACCGCGTGGAAGAACGGCAGAACGTGGTCGACAAGCAGAAGTCGTACGACTACTTCCTCGGCCCGAAGCTGGGCACCACCGCCAACGGTGAGGCAATCTATGCGCTGAACGAATCGCGCTGGTGGAACCCGCTGACGCCGGACCAGTACTGGCAGATGGGCACGGTGGCGAAGAACCGTGCGTCCTCATGGGTCAATCAGGCCTCGGCGGATATCACCGGCGAGCTGTTCCAGGGCTGGGCCGGCCCCATCTCGTTCGCCGCCGTGGCCGAAGTCGCGCAGCAGGGCTACCACCTCAGTCCTGACCCACGCGCCGGCATCGATTTCGATCTGCAGAACGTCGACCGTGGTGGTGGCGAGCGCACCCGCTATTCGGCGGGCGTCGAGTTCAAGATCCCGCTGCTGGAGAGCGTGACCGCCACAGCGGCCGCGCGCTATGACCGCTATGGCAACTACAAGGCTGACAACAGCGGCGAAGCGCTGGACATCGGCAGCCAGAAGGAAACCACCTGGAACGTCGGCCTGGAATGGCGCCCGGTGGAGTCGCTGCTGGTGCGAGGCTCCTATGCCACCAGTTTCCATGCGCCGGACATGCACTACCTGCTGGGCCAGCCGAGCAGCTCCGAAGTGCAGACGTATGACCGCCTTCGCTGCATCCAGAGCGGTGCCTACCTGGTCAACAACTGTGGCGTCGGCAATACCGATGTCTGGTACACGTTCGACGTGAACCGGCGCGGCACGCCCCTGCTGCGTTCGGAAACCGGCGATTCGTGGACGGTCGGCTTCGTCTGGGATGTGATGCCCAATCTGTCGGTCAGCGCCGACTACTGGGCGATCAAGCTGGAAGACATGATCGTCGACGTCGGCGCCGACGAGGTGCTGGCCAGCGAAGCGGGCTGCCTGACCGGCAAGAACATGGACGGTACGCCGTGGGCCAATCCGGCCGGTGGCGAGTACTGCGCCGGCATCCTGGCCCGCGTGAACCGTGACAGCAACGGGCGCCTGGTATCGATCGAGCGCGGTCCGTTCAACCTGGCCAGCCGCGAGGTGCGTGGCATCGACCTGACCGCACGCTATCGCCTGGACACCGCGCAGTGGGGCAGCTTCCAGCTGGGCCTGAACTACACCAACCAGATCTCCACCAAGGAACAGCGCTACGCCAACGACCCGAATCCGGAGCGGCGCGATCGTGACCTGCGCAGCAAGCTGCGCGCGAGCCTGGCCTGGCAGCGTGGCAACTGGAACGCCAATGTCTACGCCGACCGCGTCGGCTCGGTACCGGGCGTGCGCTATCACTGGGGCACCGACCGCCTGGACAACCCCGGCGGCTGCCTGCCGTTCGCCGATGGCTACGTGCCCAGCGACAGCCCGTCGCTGAACTGCCTGGAGCCGGCGACGCGTCCGGACGGCTCGCCCAACCCGAATCCCAATGCCGGGCAGCAGACCGCACGGTACTTCGGCCGGGTCGGGCCGTTCATCACCTGGAACTTCAACGTGGGCTACCAGGTGACCGAACACGCGAAGGTGAACGTATACGTCAACAACGCGTTCAACTCGGCCAGCTGGAACCACAAGGATCCGTACAAGCTGGACTACGACTTCGCCCCGACCCGCCTGCTGGGCGCGGTGGGCCGTGAGTTCGCGCTGGAGTACGTGTTCAGCTTCTGAGGCGGGTTGCAGGCGGTACGCCGGGCATGGCCCGGCGCTACCGGTTGGTCCCGGGGCGGCTGGATTTGACCTTCCCACGATGGCAAGGTTTAGCCTGTCCGCATCCAGAAGGAACCCCGGGAATCCGATCATGAGCACGCCGCGCGCTACTGCAGTCCCCGCCAGCCCCTCCACCATCAGCCTTCCCATCGAGGGCATGACCTGTGCCAGCTGTGTCGGCCGGGTCGAGGCAGCGCTGTCCAAGGTCGAGGGCGTCGGCAGTGTCTCTGTGAACCTCGCCACCGAGCGCGCGGACATCCGGCCCTCCGGTCCGGTTGATCGCGCGGCGCTGATCCAGGCGGTTGAACGGGTGGGCTACGACGTACCCGCCGCGACCGTTGAACTGGCGGTGGAGGGCATGACCTGCGCATCCTGCGTTGGTCGCGTGGAGCGCGCGCTGCTGGCGGTGCCCGGGGTCAGCCAGGCCAGCGTGAACCTGGCCACCGAGCGTGCCACCGTGCGCGGCGTGGCTGATACGGCCTCCTTGGTGGCGGCCATCGACAAGGTCGGTTATGCCGCCCGCCCGATCGGGGCCGGTGTGCAGTCCGATGATGAAGCCGCTGAAAAGAAGAATGCCGAGCGCGCCGAACTGAAACGCGACCTGATCGTGGCGTCCGCGCTGGCGCTGCCGGTGTTCGTGCTGGAGATGGGTTCGCACCTGATTCCCGGCATGCACGAATGGGTGATGGCCAACATCGGCATGCAGGCCAGCTGGTATCTGCAGTTCGCACTGACCCTCCTGGTGCTGGCCATCCCCGGTCGCCGTTTCTACCAGAAGGGTTTCCCGGCGCTGCTGCGGCTTGCGCCGGACATGAATTCGCTGGTGGCGGTGGGCACCGCCGCAGCGTTCGGTTATTCGGTGGTGGCGACCTTTGCACCGCGGCTGTTGCCGCCGGGCACGGTGAACGTCTACTACGAAGCGGCCGCGGTGATCGTTGCGCTGATCCTGCTCGGCCGCTTCCTCGAAGCGCGGGCCAAGGGCCGCACCTCCGAAGCGATCAAGCGCCTGGTCAACCTGCAGGCCAAGGTCGCTCACGTGATCCGTGAGGGCCGCGCAGTCGATATCCCGGTCAATGAAGTGCAGAGCGGCGACGTGGTGGAAGTGCGGCCGGGCGAGCGCGTGCCGGTCGACGGCGAGGTGGTTGAAGGCCGCAGCTACATCGATGAATCGATGATCAGCGGCGAGCCGATTCCTGTCGAGAAGCAGCCGGGCAGCGGCGTGGTGGGCGGTACGGTCAACCAGAAGGGCGCACTGACGGTACGTGCCACGGCGGTGGGCGCGCAGACCATGCTGGCGCAGATCATCCGCATGGTCGAACAGGCGCAGGGCTCGAAGCTGCCGATCCAGGCGGTGGTCGACAAGGTCACGTTGTGGTTCGTGCCGGCGGTGATGCTGGCCGCACTGGCGACCTTCGCGGTCTGGCTGATCTTCGGCCCGCCACCGGCGCTGAGCTTCGCACTGGTCAATGCGGTGGCGGTGCTGATCATTGCCTGCCCGTGCGCGATGGGGCTGGCGACGCCGACCTCGATCATGGTCGGTACCGGCCGGGGCGCTGAATTGGGCGTGCTGTTCCGCAAGGGCGAGGCGCTGCAGCTGCTGAAGGACGCGCAGGTGGTGGCGGTGGACAAGACCGGCACGCTGACCGAAGGCCGCCCACGCCTGACCGATCTGGAGATCGCCGATGGTTTTGATCGCAGCACAGTGCTGGCGGCAGTGGCCGCAGTGGAATCGCGCTCTGAACATCCGATCGCCCGCGCCATCGTCGATGCAGCCACCGAGCAGGGCATCGCGTTGCCGGCGATGGCTGATTTCGAATCGGTCACCGGCATGGGTGTGCGTGCCAGCGTTGATGGTGCGCGGGTGGAGGTTGGTGCTGATCGATTCATGCGTGAGCTCGGCGTCGACATCGGTCCGTTCGCTGAACTGGCCAGCCAGCTTGGAACGCAGGGCAAGTCGCCGCTGTATGCCGCCATCGACGGCCGCCTGGCCGCGATCATCGCGGTGTCCGATCCGATCAAGCCGAGCACGCCGGCCGCGATCGCGGCGCTGCACCGGCTTGGCCTGAAGGTGGCGATGATCACCGGCGACAATGCTGGTACCGCGCAGGCGATCGCGCGCCTGCTGGGCATCGATGAGGTGGTGGCCGAGGTGCTGCCGGAAGGCAAGGTTGAAGCAGTGCGCCGGCTGAAGGCCGCGCATGGTCATGTCGCGTTCGTCGGCGATGGCATAAACGATGCGCCGGCGTTGGCCGAGGCCGATGTTGGTCTGGCCATCGGCACCGGTACCGATATCGCGGTGGAATCGGCCGACGTGGTGCTGATGTCAGGCAACCTGCAGGGCGTGCCGAATGCCATCGCGCTGTCGAAGGCGACGCTGGGCAACATCCGCCAGAACCTGTTCTGGGCCTTCGCCTACAACACCGCGTTGATCCCGGTGGCGGCTGGCGTGCTGTACCCCCTCTGGGGCGTGCTGCTGTCGCCGGTGTTCGCGGCCGGTGCGATGGCCCTGTCCAGCGTGTTCGTGCTGGGCAACGCGCTGCGCCTGCGCCGCTTCCAGGCGCCGATGGCGGATGCCCCCGCTGCGAGCCACTGAAGGAGAACCGCATGAATATCGGTGAAGCCGCCAAGGCCTCCAGCGTGTCGGCGAAGATGATCCGCTACTACGAACAGATCGGCCTGATTCCTGCGGCCGATCGCACCGAGTCGGGTTACCGGGCGTACTCGCAGGCGGACATCCACCGCCTGCGTTTCATCCGCCGCGCACGCGATCTCGGCTTCCAGGTTGCCGAAATCACCGACCTGCTGGGCCTCTGGAACGACACCTCGCGGCACAGTGCCGACGTGAAGCGCCTGGCAGAACAGCACATCGTCGATCTGGAGCAGCGCATCGAGAGCATGCGGCAGATGGCCGACACGCTGAAGTCGTTGATCAGTTGCTGCGCGGGCGACGAGCGCCCGGAATGCCCGATCCTGCAGCGGCTGGGCGAGGACGATGAGACGCCGGTGCCGGTCGATACCGCGAAGACCGGCGCGGTGCGGCGACGCGCACAGAAGCATTGAATCGATATCGCATGCACTGAAAAGCCCGCCCTGTGACAGTGCACGGGGCGGGCTTCATTGTGGATGCGATGCAGGGGGTCAGGCGCTGCGCGGCGGGAAACCGGCATCGTTCACTGCGGCGAACACCTGTTCCTGCGACGCAGTGGTCTGCACCTTGACCAGGCCGGTCGCCGGGTCGGCAACCACGCTGGCGTTCGGATCGACCTGCTGGATCGCGCGGGTCACGCTGCGCGCGCAGCCGCCGCAGGTCATGCCGTCGACATGGAATTCCATCTGTAGCTCCTTCGGTGCTCTTGGGATGGGACCAGTGTGCACCTTCCAACGATGGCAGGGTCAAGCGCTGGACTGAATGACAACGCACCAATGAGCACGCATCAATAAAGACGGCAGCCGCCTGTACCAGCGCGGCTGCCGTGGAGGATCGTCCCCGCCGGGGCGGGGCGTGGGTTGCGCCGGGGCAGGCCCGGGCAACCCGGTACGGGCTTAGAACTTCCAGTTCACGCCGAGGTACAGCTGGCGGCCGGCGTACAGGTTGGACAGCAGGCGGGCCTGGCTGTCGTTGCCGATGTAGCTGCGCAGCTCGGACTTGGTGGCGTTCAGCACGGCGGCGGTCACCGTCCAGTCCGGGGTGAGGTTGTAGGCCACGTTCAGGTCAAGCTGGCTATACGGCTTGGTGTAGGTGGTCATGCCATTGTTCAGGCCGCCGACCACTTCACCGCGACGGTTGTACGAGGCACGCGCCAGGAACTTGTCGTTCTCGTAGAACACGGTCACGTTGGCCTGGTTCTTGGCACTGCCGACCAGCGGCGATGAGCCGATTTCCTCGCCGTCCAGTACGATCGATGCCAGGTTGGTGTCGTTGTAGGTGTAGTTGGCCTGCACACCCAGGCCGAAGTCGAACGTGTACTGGCCATACAGTTCCACGCCCTGCGACACGCCATCGCGGCCGTTGGCCTGGGTCTCGTACTTCTGCACGGTCACCGACTGCCCACCGACATTCATCTGCTGGTCGCGCACCACCGGCACGGTGAAGTTGTCCACGTTCTTGCGGAACAGCGAAACACCTGCGACCGCGCCCGGCTTGAAGTACCACTCCAGGCCCAGGTCGAACTGGACCGCCTTGAACGGCTCCAGCGCCTTGTTGCTGCCCGAGCCGTACCAGCCGGGCGTGTCGGTGCCGCCGGTGACACGGCGATCGTTGGCGTACTCCTCGCTGATGTAACGCAGGCCGCCGGGGTAGGCGATGCTGGTGTAGCTCGGGCGCGCGACCACCTTCGATGCCGCGCCACGCAGCACCAGGTTGTCGGTGATGTCCCAGGCAATGTTGAAGCTGGGCAGCACGTCGGTATAGGTCTTCTCCAGCGACGACAGCGCGTACACCTTGTCGCGGACCTGCGGGTCGGGCAGGCGGACGAAGCCACCCTGGCAGCGCAGGTTCGGATCGGCGGCCGGATCATCGCAGCTCATCGGTGCGCCGCTGGCGTTGTCGACGAAGTAATCGTTGAAGCGCTCTACCGAATCGCTGGACTGGGCGAACTGCTTGGTGCGCACCACGCGCACGCCGATGTTGCCGCGGACGCGTTCGGTGCGGAAGTTGGCCTGGAAGTATCCGGAATGGATCTTCTCGTTGACGTCGTAGACGAAGTCTTCCTCTGTACGGTTGTGCGAGCCGCCATAGGTCTTGTTCAGGTAATCGATGTAGGCCGGGTAGTTGATGCCCGGGAACACGTTGGCGTTGAACGCGCCGGTGATGTTGCTGATCGGGTTGGACAGGAAGAAGCCCGGCTGCGCATCGCCTGCGGTCGGGTCGCAACCGGCCTGGTAGCGATTGTTGTCATAGTCGGACGGGTCCAGGCCCGGGCATACCCAGTAGGTGTTGCCGGTATTGCGGTGGACCTTGCCATCGCGGTACTTGGCACCGAACTGGATCGAGTCCAGCCAGCCGGCCTCGAACAGTTTGGTGACATCTACCTGGAAGTAGTTCTGCTTGACCTCCGTCTGCATCCACGACGAGTCGGTCGAGCCGGTATCGACTTCCGCGACGCCCGCCATCAACTGCTGCTGCAGGTCCGGCGAGAACTGCACCGACGGCGTGCCGGTCAGGTCCCACGCGGTGTACTGGTTGCCGGACTGCCACTGGTTGCCGACCTTGCGGCGCGGCTTGGCCGACATGCGGAAGTTCATCGACGGGCCACCTTCGGACCAGGTGCGGCCACCGGTGAACGAGGCCTTCCACAGCGGGCTGATGTCCCAGTCGATGGTCAGGTCGGCGGTCTGCGAAAGCGCCTTTTCCTTGCTGTAGCCGCCGGTGAGCTGCGGGGTGGGGATGGTGCAGTCGTCCGGGCCCCAGCCGCCGGGCTTGAGGCCGGCGGCCGCCGCTTCTTCTTCGCTGCAGTAGTAGGTCTTTCCGGCCAGCTTCTGGTACTGCGCGCCGGTAACGATGCTGCCACTCGGGTCGAAGTCCAGGCCGTTGAGGAGGCGGCCGCCGGCCCAGTTGCCGTCCTGGTTGTAACGGGCCAGGTTCCACTCCGGCACCTTCAGCATGTTCTGCGTGTAGTCGCCCTGCAGTTCGAAGCGGAAGTAGTTGGCCGTCATCGTGACGTTGTCGACCGGCTTGAACTGGAAGGTCAGCTGCCCGCCCTTGCGCTCGCGCTTCTCTTCCTTCACTGCGAAGTTCACCGAGGTCGGCATGAAGAACTCGCTGTAGTTCTTGCCGGCCTGGTTGTTGAAGCCGGACTGGCCCCACCAGTAGTGAATACCATCCTGTTCCAGCAGATTGCCATTGGCATCGCGGGCCGTGGTGCCGTTGCCGTACCACTGGTAGTCCTCGGTGCTGGCTTCCATGGTGCGGGTGGTGCGGTTCTGCTGGGTCACGCCGACCAGTACGCCGAAGCGCTCATCCTTGCTGTGCCATGAGTACAGCGCCGACACCTGAGGATCGACATCGTGGCTGGTGTCGGAGGTGGTGCCCTCCAGGTTCACGTAGCCGGAGTTGGATTCCATGTCGAGCGGGCGCCGGGTATGCAGGATGACCGTGCCGCCGATGCCGCCTTCGTCGATGCGCGCTTCCGGCGACTTGAACAGCTCGGCGCTGGACAGCATGTTCGACGGCAGCAGGGTGTAGTTGAAGGAGCGGGTCGCTTCGTTGTTGGTTTCCGAGGAGGCGACGAAGTTGCCGTTCAACTGGGTCAGGGTCAGGTCCGGCGCGAGGCCGCGCACGCTGACACTCTTGCCCTCACCACCGCTGCGGGTGATGACGACGCCGGGCACGCGCTGCAGTGCGTCGGCGACGTTCTTGTCGGGGAACTTGCCGACGTCTTCGGCGGTGATCACTTCGACCACCGCGTTGGCATCGCGCTTCTGCTCAAGGCTCTTTTCAATGGCGTAGCGGTAGCCGGTGACCTGGACACTGTCCAGCGTGGTGGCATCCTGCGCGCCGGTGGACGTGGCCTGCTGCGCGGCGGCGCCAGCCGGAATGACGGCGGCGGCCAATGCCAGCGCGATGGCCAACGCCAGTGCGTCCTGGCCATGTGTGCGTGTTGAATGCTTCATTCCCATCTCTCCCTCTCTCCTGGATTGATCCGGTGACGTGGCACGGACAACTTGAATCGATCTAATTTGAAGTGACTTTGTCGCTGTCGCCATGCAGTGGCAGTAGCACCGCGCGCGTGGCCTGGTACGTCCTGTTGCTGCTCCCCCAACTCCCGGCCATCGCAGTGTCGTCTTGGATCGATCTAAGCGATGGGCGGGCGATTTTTAGCACGGGTCGCCCGCAGGCGCATGCTGCTGCGCAATATGGTACTGGCGTGGCGAAGGGATGACGGTTTGCTGAAATCAGTGAAATCGTTTTCGTGCGCAGGGGAGGGTGGGTCGGCAGGGCTGCGCCCTGCACCTGCTTGAAGCCAAAGCCAAAGCCAAAGCGGCTCTAGGTTGTCTGTGGGTTGGGCAGGGCGGTGTCGGATTGCGGGGACGCCGTAAACCCCGCTCCGCGGTCCGGCCCAGCCGCTGGCGGCTGGGCGTTCGGGCGCTTGCGAAGCAGTGCTTCGCAAGCAAAGCGCCCTCACCCCTGGGGGCTCGATGGCGCCATCCATGGCGCCAACGGTCCTGCCAGCCGACACCGCCCTGCCTTCGACAGTTTCCCGGTGACGGTTGGATGGGTCCTGGGGACGGCATGGGGAATGGCTTGGGGTCAGATCCGTTTTCCGTTGGAAAACGGATCTGACCCCGATTGATTTCGTTATCCGACAGAGATTCATCCACGCATGGCGTGGATCCACAGATCGCGGAAATCTGTCGAAGGCGGGGTGGGTCCGGTTGCGGGGGTGTCCGCGGCATGGATGCCGCGGCCAAGCCCCCAAGGACGGGTTTACGGCGTCCCCCGCAACCGGACCCACCCCGACTCCCCGCAGGAAACTGGCTGTTGCTGTTGCTCCAGCTTGTAGCAGGTGCAGGGCGCAGCCCTGCCGAACACCCCTCTCATGCTGCGCCGCAGAATGCATTCGGCTGAACCTGCATGCTCTACTTGAATCGATCTAAATTCACGGTCTGATGGGTCGGGCGTCATTCCAGGGGGAGCTCTCTGCAGGTCAGGGCAGGGCTCAGCGGAACGATGCCGGACGTCCCTGGCCGTCTGCCTCCGCGTCATCGACTACAGGAACCCGACATGCGTCCAGTGCCGTCCGCTCCCGCCGTCCCATTGTCCTCGCGCCCGCTGGTGCGCCTGGCCTGCCTGCTCGCGCTGTCGTCCGTGCCGGTGCTGCTGCAGGCCGCACCGGCTGCGCTGGAGCGCGAGGTCAACACCTTCATCGGCAGCAAGGACGACGGCAATACGTTCCCGGGCGCGTCGGCGCCGTTCGGCCTGATCCAGGTCAGCCCGATCGGCAGCCACTATTCGGGCTGGCGCTATGACGACGAGAAGATCCGCGGTTTCGGCCATTCGTTCATCTCCGGCGCCGGTTGCTGGGAGCAGGGCGGCCAGGTGTCAGTGCTGCCGGTGACCGGGTCGATCGGCCCGGGCGGCGATTTCGATACCGGCAACGCCAAGCAGTTCGACCACAAGGCGTACGCCTCGGCCTACACCCATGACGGCGAGATCGGCCAGGCCGGCTACTACAAGGTGCGCCTGACCAGCTACGGCGGCATCGATGCCGAGGCCACCGCGCGCACCCGTGCGGCAGCCGAGCGCTACACCTTCAGCCAGCGCCAGGGCGATGGCCACGTGCTGGTCAACGTCGGCCAGGCCAATGAGCGCCACTCGGTGATCGGCAGCGTGGTCGACGTGGTCGGCGACCGCGTGGTCGAAGGCAAGCTGGTGACCAAGAGCTTCTGTGGCGGCCACCAGTACACCACCTGGTTCCGCATCGAGTTCGACCGTCCGTTCAAGGCGCACGGTACCTGGGGTGAGGGCGGTGGCCTGCCGGGCGCGCGGCACAGCATGGAAGGCGAGCAGAAGCCCAATGGCGCCTGGCTCAGCTTTGATCTGGCCAAGGGCCAGTCGGTGACGGCGGTCAGCGCGATCTCGCACGTGGATGCCGAAGGCGCGCGCATCAACCTGCGCGCGGACGGCATGCAGGATGGGGCGCTGCTCGGTTTCGACCGCATGCGTGCGCTGTCCCAGCAGTCCTGGCGCGAGCAGCTGGGCCGGGTGCGCGTGCAGGGTGGCAACGCCGACGACCGCGCGGTGTTCTACAGCGCGGTCTACCACGCGCTGCTGCAGCCGATGACCGGCAACGACGCCGACGGCCGCTACCGCGGCTATGACGATGGTATCCACCGTGCCGACGGCTGGACCTACTACGAGTACTTCTCGCTGTGGGATACCTACCGCGCGCAGAACCAGTGGCTGGCGCTGACCCGCCCGGACGTGGCACGCGATATCGGCCGTACCCTGCTGGCGATCGACGAGCAGGGTGGTTGGCTGCCGCGCTGGGGCTATGCCAACTTCGAAACCAACATCATGACCGGCGACCCGGTGACCCCGTTCATGGTCGACCTGTGGCGCTTCGGCGCCCTCAAGGGCCGTGAATCGCAGGCCTGGGATGCGCTGCGCCGCAACGCCTTCGGCACGCCGCCGTTGAACTCGCGCATGGCCGGCCGTTCCGGTAACCCGACCTATCTGGACAAGGGCTACGTGGTCTACGACCGCGCGTTCCCGTCCAAGGGCATGGACGTCGATCCGCACCATGGCGGTTCGGCCACCTTGGAATACGCGCTGGCCGACTGTGCGCTTTCGCAGATGGCCGATGGCCTCGGCCACGCGCAGGACGCGGCGACGCTGCGTGAGCGCGGCCGCAACTGGCGCAAGGTATGGGACCCGCAGGTGCGCGATGCCGAAACCGGCTTCACCGGTTTCCCGCGCCCGCGTACCGAGGACGGCCAGTGGTACACGCCGGCCGATGGCCATTACAGCCCGCGCTCGCACCATGGTTTCCATGAGGGTACGGCGTGGCAGTACCAGTGGCTGGCGCAGCAGGATGTGCCGGGCCTGGTCGAGGCGATGGATGGCCGCGAACAGGCCGGTCGTCGCCTCGACGCGTTCTTTGCGATGGACGCACTGCAGGCCGACCCGCTCAACGCCGCCCGCAAGGAGTGGGTGGTCGGGCCGTACAGCTACTACAACCAGTTCCGCTACAACCCGAACAACGAACCGGACCTGCACTCGCCGTGGCTGTACACGCTGATCGGCCAGCCGTGGAAGACCGCTGCCGTGGTGCGCGCTGCGCAGCAGCTGTTCACCAACGCCCCGAACGGGGTGACCGGCAATGACGACCTCGGCACGATGTCGGCCTGGTACCTGTTCAGTGCCATCGGCGTGTACCCGGCGGTGCCGGGCAGCGGCCAGTTCCTGCTGCACACCCCGCGCTTCAGCAAGGTGGAAGTGGACATGGGCAATGGCCGCACGCTGCGCATCGACGCGCCGGGTGCCGATGGCCGCCGCCTGCAGTACGTCCAGGGCGTGAAGGTCGATGGCCAGGCACATGCGCCGGTGTGGCTGGACTGGAACCAGCTGCAGCAGGGCCCGCGCCTGCAGTTCGCGCTCGACGCGAAGGCGCCTGAGCAGGGCTGGGGTACGGCAGCGAAGGACCTGCCGGTGTCCTGGTGCGCGGCACCGGGCAGCCAGCTGCGCTGAGCCGGACTGTGCCGTTCGCGGTGACCCAGCGAACGGCACGGCACGACACGGCCCTGATCCATTAGGCTTGAGCCTCCAGCGGAGTCCGGGAAGACGATGAACGACAACGGCAGCAGTCCCAGCAAGCGCGCCGGCAAGGCAGTGACGGTGACCGACATCGCGCGTGCCATCGGCGTGTCACGGGCGACCGTGTCGCTGGTGCTGCGCGGCAGCCCGCTGGTCAACGTCGATACCCGTGCCAAGGTCGAGGCCGAGCTGCGCCGGCAGCGCTATGTCTACAACCGTGCTGCCGCCAACCTGCGCCGACGTACCTCGTCGAGCATCGCGCTGGTGATCAACGATCTGTCCAACCCGTTCTTCGCCGAATTCGCCTCCGGCGTGGACGAGGCGTTGGGCGGGCGTGGCTATGTGACCCTGCTGGGCAGCACCGGCGAATCACCGGAGCGCCAGCAGGCGGTGCTGTCCACGCTGATGGAGCACACCCCGGCCGGCCTGATCCTGTCGCCGGCCGAAGGCAGCGACACCGCGCAGCTGCGCCAGGCATTGGGCGCCAATGCCAACGTGCTGTTGTTCAACCGCGAACTGGAAGGGGCCGACTGGGACTTCCTGACCCTGGACAACCAGCACGGCGCCTACCTGGCGACGCGCCACCTGATCGAGCGCGGCCATCGCCAGATCGCCTTCTTCGGCGGCCACGCCGCATCGAGCTCGTGCCACCAGCGGCGTGCCGGGTTCCAGCAGGCGCTGGCCGAGGCCGGTCTATCGCTGCCACCGGGCTGGATGATCGAATCGGCCCCGAACCGCCTGGAAGCGGCAGCGCGCACCGATGAGCTGTTCGCCGACGGTCATCGCCCAAGTGCGGCGGTCTGCTACAACGACACCGTCGCGCTGGGACTGATGCTGGGCCTGAACTCGCGTGGCATCCGTCCGGGTGGCGACTTCGCCGTTACCGGTTTCGATGATATTTCCGAGGCGTCGGTCGCGGTGCCGCCGTTGACCACGCTCACCGCCGACCCGCGCGAGCGGGGCCGCCAGGCTGCCGCGCTGTTGCTGCAACGACTGGACGAACCGGATGCGCCGCCAAGGCGCACGGTCGCGCCGGTGCAGCTGCGCATCCGCGAAAGCAGTGCCGCACGGCCGAACTGATTCCTTCCACATACCCCTTCCACGCAACAACGACCTTCCGCGCATCGAGGCGCGTACCGCATGCCGATCTCCGCAACGCCCCGTCCATCGGGTTCTTCGGGCAACGCACCCGCCGTCACCAACGGCAAGGCGCTGGCCGTGGTCACCACGATCTTCTTCATGTGGGGCTTCCTGACCTGCCTCAATGACATCCTGATCCCGCACCTGAAGGCAGTGTTCGAGTTGAACTACGCCAAGGCGATGCTGGTGCAGTTCACGTTCTTCGGCACCTATTTCCTGATGTCGCTGCCGGCGGGTCGCCTGGTGGCGGCGCTGGGCTACAAGAAGGGCATCGTGGCGGGCCTGGTGATTGCCGGTATCGGTGCGCTGGGCTTCTGGCCGGCGGCCGAGCTGCGCGTGTATGGCGCCTTCCTCGGCGCATTGTTCGTGCTGGCCACGGGCATCACCGTGCTGCAGGTCGCTGCCAATCCCTACGTCGCGCTGCTGGGCCCGGAACAGACCAGCTCCAGCCGCCTGACCCTGGCGCAGGCGCTGAACTCGCTGGGCACGGCCATCGCCCCGATCTTCGGCGGCATGCTGATCCTGTCCAACACGGTGAAGAGTGCCGATGACATCGCGGCTCTGCCGGCCGCCGAACAGCTGGCCTACCGTGCCGCCGAAGCGCAGGCCGTGCAGGGCCCGTACGTGGGCCTGGCCGTTGCGCTGGTGCTGCTGGCGCTGTTCGTATTCCTGTTCCGCCTGCCGGCACTGAGCGATGCCACCGAGCAGGCCGACCAGGGCCATCACCACAGCTACCTGGATGCGCTGCGCAAGCGCCACCTGCTGCTGGGCGTGCTGGGCATCTTCTTCTACGTCGGTGCCGAAGTTTCGATCGGCAGCTTCCTGGTCAACTACCTGTCGATGCCCAACATCGGTGGCTTCAGCGAGCAGGAAGCCACGCATTACGTGTCGGCCTACTGGACGATGGCGATGATCGGCCGCTTCGCCGGCTCGGCGCTGCTGGCGCGCTTCTCGCCCAGCCGCCTGCTGGCGATCTTCGCGCTGGTCAACGTGGCCCTGCTGGTCACGACCATGCTGACCTCCGGCAACATCGCGCTGTACTCGGTGGTGGCGATCGGCCTGTTCAATTCGATCATGTTCCCGACCATCTTCGCGCTGAGCATCGAGCGCCTGGGCCCGCTGACCAACAAGGGCTCCAGCCTGCTGATCATGGCCATCGTCGGCGGTGCCGTGGTGCCGTACCTGCAGGGCGTGCTGGCCGACCACATCGGTGTGCAGGCCAGCTTCATCCTGCCGCTGCTGTGCTACGGCTACATCATTTTCTACGGACTGGTCGGCGCACGTACGCCGGCTTCCGCAACGCAGGGAGGCTGAGTCCGGAATGGGTTCCATCGTTTGCTTCGGCGAAATTTTGATCGATCTACTAGCGCAGCCGCCGGCCTCGGCCGACACGCCGCGCGCGTTCCTGCAGTACGCCGGCGGGGCGCCGGCCAACGTTGCGGTGGCGGCAGCGCGACTGGGTGCGAAGACTCAGTTCGTCGGCATGCTCGGCCGTGACATGTTCGGTGACTTCCTGGCCGAGAGCCTGGTCGAACACGGCGTAGGCACGGATTACATCGTGCGTACCGATGCGGCCAAGACCGCACTGGCCTTCGTCGCGCTGGATGCCAGCGGCGAGCGCAGCTTCAGTTTCTACCGCCCGCCGGCCGCCGACCTGCTGTTCCGTGGCAGCGACTTCCAGGCCGCGTGCTTCGACAGCGCGCAGTGCTTCCACGTCTGCTCCAACAGCCTGACCGAGCCGTCCATCGCCGAGGCGACCTTCGCCGGCATGGAGCGCGCCCGTGCCGCCGGTGCGGTGGTCAGCCTGGACCTCAACCTGCGCCCGGCACTGTGGCCGGCCAACGAAGATCCGACGCCGCGCCTGTGGCAGGCGCTGCAGCGTGCCGACCTGGTCAAGCTGTCGCGCGAGGAGCTGGATTACCTGGCGGCACCGCTGGGTGCCGATGGTGAGGCAGTGGTGCTGAAGCGCCTGCTGGCCGCGCAGGCACGCTGGGTCATCGTTACCGATGGTGCGGCCACGCTGCACTGGTACACGCGCGACAACCACGGCACGGTCACCAGCTTCCGCGTAGCCACCGTCGATAGCACCGCCGCCGGCGATGCCTTTGTCGGTGGCGTGCTGGTCGGCCTGCTGGAGCGGGGGGGCACCGGCGCAGACTTTGCCGCGTTCTGCCAGGACCCGGAGGCGATCACCGCCACGCTGCGCTTCGGCGCCGCCGTGGGGGCGCTGGCTGTTACCCGCAAGGGCGCGTTCGCCGCAATGCCCTCGCTCGATGAAGTGCAGCAGCTGCTGCAGGCCCAGGACATTACCGCATGAGCATCTCGCCCGATTTCCGTTCGCCCGCGTTCCTGCGCGCGCACATCGCCGATACCATGGCGTTCTACCATCCGCGCTGCATCGATCAGGACGGCGGCTTCTTCCACTACTTCCGGGATGACGGCAGCGTCTACGATGCCAGCCACCGCCACCTCGTGAGCAGCACGCGCTTCGTCTTCAACTACGCGATGGCCTACCGCGAATTCGGCAATGCTGAATACCGCGAGGCGGTCGAGCACGGCGTGCGCTACCTGCGGGACGTGCACCGCAACCCGGCCACCGGTGGCTACGCCTGGACCCTGCGTGATGGCAAGGTCGAGGACGACATGAACCACTGCTACGGCGTGGCGTTCGTGCTGCTGGCCTACAGTTGCGCGCTGAAGGCCGGTATCGAACAGGCGCGTGTGTGGATGGACGAAACCTGGCAGCTGCTGGAAGCGCGCTTCTGGGAGCCACAGCACGGCCTGTACAAGGACGAGGCCGACGGCCAGTGGAACTTCACCGGCTATCGCGGCCAGAACGCCAACATGCACATGTGCGAGGCGATGCTGGCGGCGTTCGAGGCCAGTGGTGAGCAGCGCTATGTCGAGCGTGCGCTGCAGCTGGCCGACAACATGACCCGCCGCCAGGCGGCCAAGGCCGGCGGGCTGGTCTGGGAGCACTACGATGAGAACTGGGAGATCGACTGGGACTACAACCTGGACGATCCCAAGCACCTGTTCCGCCCGTGGGGCTTCCAGCCCGGTCATCAGACCGAGTGGGCCAAGCTGCTGCTGATCCTCGATCGCCACGTGCAGGCCGATTGGCTGGTGCCGACCGCGCAGCACCTGTTTGATGTGGCGGTGGCGCGCAGCTGGGATGACGCCCGCGGTGGCCTGTATTACGGCTTCGCGCCGGAAACGCGCCGCCAGCCGGGCATGGACGGCGCCCCGATCGGCGGCGACAGCTTCGTCTGCGACGATGACAAGTACTTCTGGGTACAGGCCGAAACGCTGGCTACGGCCGCGCTGATGGCCAAGCGCACCGGCGATGACCGCTACTGGCAGTGGTACGAACGCATCTGGGCCTACTCGTGGGAGCACTTCGTCGACCACCAGTACGGTGCATGGTTCCGCATTCTCGATGCCGACAATCGCAAGTACAGCGACGAGAAGAGCCCGGCCGGCAAGGTGGATTACCACACCATGGGTGCGTGCTACGAAGTGTTGAACGTCGTGCGTTGAGGTCTGCCGCGCTGCGCGCTCGCCGGACGTGGTCCGGCGCTACCGTGGCGTGTTGAATTGGTAGCGCCGGGCCATGCCCGGCGGAAAAACAGGAGCATCCCGTGCATCGCCTTCCCCTCGCTGTCCGCCTGCTCCTGCTGCTGATCTCAGCCTCCGCGTTCCCTGCACCGGCGGCCCCGCTGCAGGCGCAGTGGGAATTCCGCATGTTGCCCGGCGACGCGCAGGGCGCGGCCCATCCGGGCCTGCAGCAGTGGCGTGCGGCCCAGGTACCCGGCAGCGTGCACACCGACCTGCTGGCCCACGCGCTGATCCGCGATCCGTATGTCGGCGCGCCGGAGGCCGAGCTGCAGTGGATCGGCCTGGCGGACTGGGAATACCGCGCCAGCTTCGATGTGGATGCCGCGACGGTTGCCAAGCCCAATGCCGAACTGCGCTTCGACGGGCTGGATACCTATGCCGAGGTCGTGCTCAACGGCAAGCCGCTGCTGCGCGCGGACAATGCGCACCGCACGTGGCGTGCGCGCGTGGAAGGGCGCCTGCGTGCGAAGGACAATGAACTGCAGATCGTGTTTCGTTCGCCGATCCGCACGCTGTTGCCGGGCGTGCAGGCGATGCCGCACAAGATCGCCGGCAACTATCCTTCGCCCCATGGCGATGAGCCGAAGGACGCGATGGTCGGCAACTTCGCGCGAAAACCGGCCTACCACTTCGGTTGGGACTGGGGCCCGCGTTATGTCACCGCCGGTGTCTGGCGCGGCGTCGACCTGCAGGCCTGGGATACGCATCGATTGACCGATCTGGCCGTGCGCACCGATGCATTGAGCGCGGAACAGGCGAAGCTGGCGGTGCTGCTGCAGGTGGAGCAGGGCAGTGCAGCCGGTTCTGCGGTGGTCAATGTGGATGTGCGCGATCCGCAGGGTCGCAGCGTGGCCCAGGTGAAGCGCACGGTGCTGTTGAAGCCCGGCCAGAACAGCATCGAGGTTCCGGTTGAACTGGCTGATCCGCGGCGCTGGTGGCCAGTAGGCCACGGTGCGCAGGACCGCTACACGGTGCAGGCACGCCTGGACGACGGTGGCGCGCCGGAGCTGGCCCACGAGCAGCGCATCGGCCTGCGTACGGTCGAACTGCGCCGCGAAACGGACGACAAGAGCGGGCAGGGCTTCGCTTTCGTCATCAATGGCGTGCCGATCTTCGCCAAGGGCGCGAACGTGATTCCGTTCGATGTCTTCCCCGCACGCGTTGATGCCGCGCGCCTGCGCCAGGTGCTGGTGGCCGCGCGCGACGCCAACATGAACATGCTGCGCAACTGGGGTGGCGGCTATTACGAGGACGACGCGTTCTTCGACATCGCCGATGAGCTCGGCCTGCTGGTCTGGCAGGACTTCATGTTCGGCGGTGGCATGCAGCCCGGTTACGACCCGGCGTTCCGCGCCAGCGTTGTCGCCGAGGCGCGCGACAACGTGCGGCGTCTGCGGCATCACCCCAGCATCGTGCTGTGGTGTGGCAACAATGAAGAGGAAACCGCCTGGAAGGACTGGGGCCACGGCCGCGACCTGAAGGCGGCCGATCCGGCGTTCGCGGCGAAGGTCTGGCAGGGCTATGTCGACCTGTTCGGCCACGATCTGCGTGCGGTGGTTGGCGAGGAAGGGCTGGGCGTGCCGTACTGGTCCAGTTCGCCCAGCAACGATCTGGATGAAAAGGCCAACGACTCGAGCCGCGGCGACAAGCACTACTGGCAGGTCTGGGGCAATCCGGCGCTGCCGGTGCAGGCCTACCTGCGCGAGACGCCGCGCTTCATGTCCGAGTACGGCCTGCAGGCGTGGCCGTCGGTGGCGACGGTGGACCAGATCGCCACCCGTGCCGAGCAGCGCATCGACAGCCCGGTGATCCGCGCACACCAGAAATTCATGGCCGGCGAGGGCAACAGCCGCCTGCTGCATTACATCGAACTGGGCTACGGCACGCCGAAGGACTTCGAGGACTTCGTCTACCTCAGCCAGGTGATGCAGGCCGATGGCATCGCGCTGGCCGCGCTGCATCATCGTGCCTCGCGGCCGTACACGATGGGTTCGCTGTACTGGCAGCTCAACGATGTCTGGCCGGGCGCTTCATGGTCCAGCGTGGACTACTTCGGCCGCTGGAAGGCGCTGCACTTTGCCGCGCGGCGTTTCTTCGCGCCGGTGACGGTGGCTGCGCTGCGCGACGAGGGCAATACGCGGGTGCGCCTGATCAATGATGGCGCCGCGCAGGAGGCACGTTGGCGGCTGCGGGTGGTGGACGTGGACGGCAAGGTGCTGCGGCAGCGCGAGGAGGCGGTGGCGTTGACCGCGGAAGGTGTCACCGCGCTCGGTGACTTCCGCGACGCGGAGCTGCTGGCCGGTGCCGATCCGAAGCGGACCGTGGCGGTGTTCGAACTGCTGCAGGACGGCAAGGTGAGCGCGCGGCAAGTGGTCGGTTTCGTCGAGGCCAGAGACCAGGTGCTGCCACGGCAGAAACTGAAAGCGACTCTCGCCATCGACGGCGATCATTATCGCCTGCGGCTGCAGAGCGCGGCCTATGTGCGTGCGGCGTGGATCGACTTCGGCGCGCTGGACGTGACGCTTGAAGACAACCTGCTGGACCTGCTGCCGGGCGAAACCCGCGACATCGCGGTGCGTGGCCCGGTGGACCTGACCACCCTGCGCGACGCGCTGAAGGTGAAAACCCTCAACGACCGTTGAGGGCATCCGCCGGGCACCGCCCGGCGCTACCATTCACGGACCACGGTAGCGCCGGGCCATGCCCGGCGAGAGTGCGGACCGTTGAGGTGGGTGCGGACCGTTGGTCCGCACACCCTTACAGCTGGATCTGCTGGAAATTCTCCACCCGCTCATGGCCGTTCGCGGCCTGGCCGGTACGCGGCATCGGGTAATCATCCAGACGGTCGATCAGGCGGGTCTGCAGGCCGGCTTCGCGGGCAGCGTCCAACTCTTCCACCACATCCGACAGGAACAGCATCTCGCCGGCCGGGACGCCGATCGCCTGCACGATGCGGCGGTAGCTGTCGGCCTCGCGCTTGCCGCCGACTTCGGTATCGAACCAGCCCGATACCAGCGGGCTGAGGTCGCCGGCATCGCTGAAACCGAAGAACAGCTTCTGCGCCGGCACCGAGCCGGACGAGTACACGTAGAGCGGCAGGCCCGAGGCATGCCAGCCCTTCAGCATCGGTGCCACTTCCGGGTAGAAATGCGCGGTGTAATCGCCCCGGCGGTAGCCTTCGTCCCAGATCTGGCCCTGCAGCGCCTTCAGCGCGGTGTGCTTGCGGTCCTGGTCGATCCAGCCCTGCAGCGTCTCGGCCACCAGACTGTCCTGGCAGGCGCCGCCGATCTCGGTGGCCACCGCGTCCAGCCAGCGGCGCACGTCCGGGTCCTGGCCGTGTTCGGCGACGAAGCCGGGCAAGGCCTTGCGGGCATAGGGGAACAGCACGTTCTTGACGAACGAGATGCTGCTGGTGGTGCCTTCGATATCGGTCAGGATGACGCGGGGCTGCATGGATCAGGACGCCTGGGTGGGTACGTAACGGGGGAACTTCTGCGCGATGTCGGTGCCGGTGAAATGACCGACCCAGCCATCCGGCTCGGTGAAGAAGCGGATCGCCACGAAGCTGGGCTCATCGCCCATGTCGAACCAGTGGGTGGTGCCATCGGGTACGGCGATCAGGTCATCCTTCACGCACTCGATCTCGTAGACCTTGTCTTCCACGTGCAGGGTGAACAGGCCGGAGCCGGCGACAAAGAAGCGCACCTCGTCTTCCTTGTGGAAGTGCTCGTCGAGGAACTTCTTGCGCAGTTCGGCGCGGTTCGGATTGTCCGGGGCGATCGAGGCCACATCCACGCTCTTGAAGCCGTTCTCGGCCACCAGGCGGTCGATGTCGGCGCGGTAGGCCGCGAACACTTCCTCCTGGCTGGCGCCGGGCGCGACCGGTGCAGTGGCCTGCCAGCGCTCGAAGGTGACGCCGATCTTCTTCAGTTCGGCAGCAATGAGCGCGCCGTCCTGGGTGTCCAGCAGCGGCGATTCGGGGCGGGTGTCGTCGTAGATGCGCAGTCGGCTCATGGCGGCAGCTTGAACGTCTCGGGGGGAAGACAGGGTATCAGGGTGGGGGCGAGGTGCAGATTCCGGATCGGCATCTGCACCTGCGCGCGGGTTCAGCCGCGCAGCCTGCGCAGTTCCAGTTCGCAGTGGAACAGGAATTCGAAGGCTTCCAGATGACGGCGCGCCTCGGCCATGTCACGGCCCCAGGCGTACAGGCCGTGGCCGTCGATCAGGTAGCCCCACAGGTTCTGGCGGTCGAGCAGATCATCGACCTGCTTCGAAAGCACGTTCATGTCCTGGGTGTTGGCGAACACCGGTACGTCGATGGCCATCTCGTGGGTGCTGTTGCCGGCGAAGGCCTTCAGCAGTTCGTAGCCTTCCAGGTGCACATGACCCTGCGGCGCGTACAGGCGCGAGGCAATGGTCTGCACCGGCGAATGGGTGTGCAGTACGCAGCCGATTTCCGGGAAGCGGCGGTACAGCTGGGTGTGCAGCAGGGTTTCGGCGGAGGGGCGCAGCGGGCGGCCGACGGCCTTGCCATCGAAGTCCACCACCATGATGTCGTCCTCGATCAGGCGGCCCTTGTCCTTGCCCGAGACGGTGATCGCGGCGTGGCGGTCGTCCAGGCGGTGGGAGAAGTTGCTGCTGGTGGCCGGGGTCCAGCCGGCCTGGGCCAGTTCGCGGACGTTGTCGATCAGCAGCTGGGCCAGTTCGCCCAGGCGGGCGGTGTCGTAGGGGAAGGTGGTGGTGTCCATGGACGGCATTTTACGTGATCCGGCCCGATGCTGGGCCCGCGCGGCGACCGCCTGCCTGCTGCGTGGGCAACGCGAAGCGGTGTGCTGGCAGGCGGCGCGCAGGGGTTGGATCGAGGCAAGCAGAGCGCTGGCTGAATGGGGGCGGCAACGCTCCCGCTGGAAGCGATTCCGGTCGTGGACAGCCCTCTTGCCGCGAAACATCATCGGATTGCCGCAGAAGTTCCGGCGAGCGCCAAGGAAAGGAGTACTTCGATGATCGCGCGCGCGATGGGGATGATGGGGGCGATTGGCATCATGCTTGCCAGCAGTGGCTGCACGATGGAATGGGTGAAGATGGATGCGGGTGCGCGGTCATTCGGCCCCGCCCATTCGAGTTGCAGGGCGCAGGCCGACGATCATTGGCCGGTCAGGAATGAAGTGGCCACGCGCACCGTCTACGAAGACCGCAAGGTGCCCTGCAGGCTTGATGAAGTCTGCGCCATTGACGGCAAGTACAACATGGTACCGATGCCGAAAGAGGAGAGTTACATCGTGGACGTCAACGCGTCCGACCGCAGCAGCGAGTTCAATGCCTGCATGGCCGGTGCCGGCTGGCAGCAGCAGCTCATCTGGTTCAATCGCCGCTAGGCGGGGCCGGCGCAGGGGACGACAGCTGCTCGACCGGTTGATGCTCAACGGAGTCCAGGCAACAGTGGCCAGCGGAGAATGACGTGGCTCTGCAAACCGTTTAGGCCTAGAGGCTGGAGACGTGCAGGGAGCAGGACAAGAACACGTACGACGTGGATGGAAAGTACAAGTGCGTCCAGCGGCCGGAAATCGAGTGCGGCGCCCTGGACGTGAACCAGAGCCACTGCCGTGGCGCACACACAGGTTGGATACAGAAGACCATCTGGTTTGGTCGTAGGTGATTCTCATCCGATAGCCGGCACATTCACGGTGCAGATGATATCCACGCATGGCGTGGATCTACCGGACACGCCGGGAGACTGTCAGGGGTGGGGAGGCATGGGTTCGCGGGGGTGTCAGCCGCATGGATGCGGCTGCCAAGCCTACATGGACGTACTTGCGGCGTCCCCCGCGTACCCATGCCTCCCCGCCAAACCAACACACCCGCTCTTGCCGTTGCTCCGGCGAGTGCAGGGCCGCAGGCCCTGCACTGCACTGCAAAACCTCACTTGCCCCGCAGACGGCTGTGCCTGAACCCGTAGCAGAAATAGATCACGAAACCGACGAATGTCCACACGCCCATCAACATCCAGTTGTGCATCGTCATCGCCGACAGCAGCGCCAGGCAGCTCAGCACGCCCAGGCTGCAGATCAGCCAGGCCATCGGCATGCGGAACGGGCGCGGCAGGTCCGGCTGGGTACGGCGCAGGATCAGCACGCCGGCGCAGACTGCGGCGAACGCGATCAGCGTGCCCATCGAGGTCAGCTCGCCCAGAATGTCGAGCGGGAACAGCGCCGCCAGCAGCGCGATGCCGATGCCGGTGATCACCGTGTTGATGTGCGGGGTGCGGTACTTCGGGTGGATCCTGGTGAACACTGGCGGCAGCAGGCCGTCGCGCCCCATGATCATGAAGATGCGCGGCTGGCCGATGATCATCACCAGTACCACCGAGGACAGGCCGACCAGCGCGCCGACCTCGACCACCCAGCGCAACCAGCCCAGCTGCGGGTGAGCAGCCACGGCAGTCACCACCGGCTCATCGGTGCCCAGCAGCTGGAACGGCACCAGGCCGGTCATCACGGCGGCCATCGCGATGTACAGCACGGTGCAGATCACCAGCGACAGCATCATGCCGAACGGCATGTCACGTTGCGGGTTCTTCGACTCCTGCGCCGCCACCGACACCGCCTCGAAGCCGATGTAGGCGAAGAACACCATCGCCGCGCCGCGCAGCACGCCCTCCATGCCGTACTTGCCGGGGCCTTCGTTGGCGGGAATGAACGGGGTCCAGTTGCTGGTGTCCACGTATTTCCAGCCGACCACGATGACCAGCAGGATCAGGCCGGTCTTCAGCACGACCATTGCCATGTTCATCGCCGAGGACTTGCTGATGCCGACGTAGCACAGCCAGGTCAGCAGCAGCACAAGTGCCGCGGCGGGCAGGTTGGCGATCGCGCCGGTGGGGCGCAGCTGTGCATCGAGTGGGGCGCTGACCAGCGCCGCCGGTAGATGGATGTCGAACTGGCTGAGCAGACTGAGGAAATAGCCGGTCCAGCTGACCGCGACCGCCGAGGCGGAGACGCCGTATTCGAGCACCAGCATCCAGCCGATGAACCAGGCCGAGAGCTCGCCGAAGGTGGCATAGGTGTAGGTGTAGGCGCTGCCGGAGACCGGCACCATCGAGGCGAACTCGGCATAGGCCAGTGCGCAGAAGGCGCAACAGATGGCGGCCAGCACGAAGGACAGCATGATGGCCGGGCCGGCGTGGTTGGCGGCGGCCTGGCCGGTGATGACGAAGATGCCGCCGCCGATCACCGCGCCGATGCCCAGGGCGGTCAGCCCCCAGGGGCCGAGGTGGCGGCGCAGGCTCAGGCCATTGGCGTCTTCATGGGCGGCATGCGGGTGCTTGGTGGCCCACAGTTGCTTGAACATGTGTGGTGGTCTTGTCGAAGCGCGCCATGACCGGCGCGCGGGGAAAACGGACGGGCCGGCGCGAGGCCGGCCCGTAGGCGGATCACGGCGACTTGGCCAGCTTGCTGTTGCGGATGCCGTAGCCCAGGTAGATCAGCAGGCCGAGCAGCGTCCAGCCGACGAACAGGTGCCAGTGCACCACGAACGCCTGCCAGAACAGGAACAGGCAGGTGGCTGCACCGAGCGGGCAGATGATCCACACCGCCGGCACGCGGAACGGGCGATGGATCTCCGGCTTGGTATAGCGCAGCACCAGCACGCCGATGCAGACCGTGGCGAAAGCCAGCAGGGTACCCATCGAGACCAGCTCGCCCAGCACGTTCAGCGGCACCAGGCCGGCCAGTGCGGCGGCGATCACGCCGACCACGATGGTGGCGACGTACGGGGTGCGGAAGCGGGCGTGGACCTTGCCGAAGAATTTCGGCAGTAGGCCGTCGCGGGAGATGGTGTAGGCGATGCGGGTCTGGCCCATCATCATCACCAGCACCACCGAGGACAGGCCGGCGATGGCGCCGATCTCGACCAGGGTCTTCAGCCACGACAGGGTCGGGTAGGGCTCCAGCGCGGTGGCCACCGGCTTGTCGGTGCCCAGCAGGTGGTACGGCATCATGCCGGTCAGCACCGCGCAGACGATGATGTAGACGATGGTGCACACGGCCAGCGAGCCGAGCAGGCCGATCGGCATGTTGCGCTGCGGGTCCTTGGTTTCGCCGGCGGCGGTGGAGACCGCATCGAAACCGATATAGGCGAAGAACACGATGGTGGCCGCACGGAACACGCCGCTCCAGCCGAACTCACCCGGCACACCGGTGTTTTCCGGGATGAACGGCTGCCAGTTGGCCGGGTCGATGTGGGCCGCGCCGATGCCGATGAACAGGCAGATGACGGTGACCTTGATCGCCACGATGATGGCGTTGACGAAGGCCGACTGGGTCACGCCCACGTACAGCAGGCCGGACACCGCCGCCACGATCAGCACTGCCGGCAGGTTGAACAGCTTGCCCGAGGTAATGAACTCGCTGCCGGTCCAGGCAATCGGGGCTGCGCTCAGGGCATCCGGGAACGGCATGTGCAGGGTGGTGGTGATGAAGCTGATCAGGTACGCCGACCAGCCCACCGCGACCGAGGCCGAGGCGAACAGGTATTCCAGCACCAGGCACCAGCCGATGAACCAGGCCATGCCTTCGCCCAGGGTGGCGTAGGAGTAGGAGTAGGCGCTGCCGGAGACCGGCATCATCGCCGCGAACTCGGCGTAGCACAGGCCCGCCAGGGCGCAGGCGAAGCCGGCGATCACGAACGACAGCATGACCGCCGGGCCGGCGTGGTTGGCCGCGGCCTGGCCGGTCAGCACGAAGATACCTGCGCCGATCACCGCACCCACGCCAAGCAGGATGAGGTGTTTAGCCGTGAGGGTCCGTTTCAACGTGGCTTCGCCGTCCAGGCTGCCTTCGATGGGTTCGCCGGCATCGACGTGCCCGGCCGGTTCAACCGGCTTGACCCTCAACAGAGCTTTCAGCATGCAGTACTTCCTAGTGATCGGATTGGGTGGGCCGCCGATACGTTGCCGGCAACCCTGGAATGGTGAAGGCCGCGCGAACGGCCCGCTGTACCTTAGCCAAAGCTGAAGCCAACGCACAAGCGCAATCGCAACAATGAACGGCGATAATGAGCAGTATTTTTCCGGACCGCCCCCATTCATGCGCCAGACCGCCGAAACCCTTGCCGTGCTTGACGATCGCCTGCGTGGCCTGCTGCGGGACTATGCCCGCCGTGAGCCGGCCCACGACGCACTGGCTGCCGAATTCGGCACATTGCTGGACGATCCGGAAGATCCGTTCCGGCGCGAACGGCTGGCCGGGCACTTCACTGCCAGCTGCTGGCTGGTCAGTGCCGATGGCCAGCGCCTGCTGCTGACCCATCACCGCAAGCTGCAGCGCTGGTTGCAGCTGGGCGGCCACGCCGACGGCGACCGCGACCTGGCCCAGGTGGCACTGAAGGAAGCCGAGGAGGAGTCGGGACTGAGCGGCCTGGTGCTCGAAGACCCTGCCATCTTCGACATCGACAAGCATTGGATTCCGGAACGCAAGGAGGTGCCGGGACACTGGCACTACGACGTGCGTTTCGTGATCCGGGCGCTGGGTGGCGAGGCCTTCGTGCTCAGCGAGGAATCGCTGGACCTGGCCTGGCGGCCGGTGACCGAAGTCGCGGCCGACCCGGAATCGGACGAATCGATGCAACGCATGGCACGCCGCTGGCTGGCGCGCTAGCAACCTGTAGAGCCGAGCCGGTGCTCGGCTCGATGCGGGCCGGAACCTCAGCCGAGCATGGGCTCGGCTCTACAAGTGCATGGCGGGATCCGCGTCAGTACAGGATGCGCGTCCGCAGCGTGCCCGGAATCGCGGCCAGCTCGTCGCGTACGGCGGCGGCCTGTGCCTCGCTGGCGGTGATGTCGATGACCACGTAGCCCACCTTCGGGTCGGTGCGCAGGAACTGGCCGTCGATGTTGACGTTGTGGCGCGAGAAGATCTCGTTCACCTTGGACAGCACGCCCGGCACGTTCTGGTGGATGTGCAGCAGGCGCAGGCTGTCGGCGTGCTCGGGCAGGGTCACTTCGGGGAAGTTGACCGCCGACAGGGTGCTGCCGTTGTCGCTGTAACGCACCAGCTTGGCCGCCACTTCCACGCCGATGTTGTCCTGCGCTTCCAGGGTGCTGCCGCCCACGTGCGGGGTCAGGATCACATTGTCGTGGCGGGTCAGCGGCGATTCGAAGATATCGCCATTGCCCTTCGGCTCGACCGGGAACACGTCCAGCGCAGCGCCACCGACGTGACCGCTGGCCAGCGCCGCATCCAGCGCATCGATGTCGACCACGGTGCCGCGCGCGGCGTTGATGAGGTGGGCGCCCTTGCGCATCTTCGCCAGCTCGGTGCTGCCGATCATCCACTGCGTGGACGGGGTCTCCGGCACGTGCAGGGTGACGATGTCGGCGCGCGCCAGCAGGTCGTCCAGGCTGGCCGCTGCACGGGCATTGCCCAGCGCCAGCTTGGTTTCCACGTCGTGGAAGATCACCTGCATGCCCAGCGATTCGGCCAGCACGCCGACCTGGGTGCCGATGTGGCCGTAACCGATGATGCCCAGGGTCTTGCCGCGCACTTCATGGCTGCCGCTGGCCGACTTCGACCAGCCGCCGCGATGGCATTCGGCGTTCTTCTGCGGAATGCCACGGGTCAGCATGATCGCCTCGGCGATCACCAGCTCGGCCACGCTGCGGGTGTTGGAATAGGGCGCGTTGAACACCGGGATGCCGGCCAGCTCGGCCGCATCCAGGTCGACCTGGTTGGTGCCGATGCAGAAGCAGCCCACCGCGATCAGGCGCTTGGCCTCGGCCAGCACCTCGGCGCTGAGCTGGGTGCGCGAGCGGATGCCGACAATATGTGCCTCGGCGATGCGCGCCTTCAGTTCGTCCTCGGGCAGCGCCTTGGTGTGCGCTTCGATCTGGCTGTAGCCGGCGGCGCTGAACACCTCCACGGCGGTCTGGCTGACCCCCTCCAGCAACAGCACGCGGATATCCTGCTTCGGGAACGAGGTCTTCTTCGGCGACATGGGGCAACACGGCCAGTGGGACAGGGGCTGACCACTATGCCAGATCGGACCGCCGATGGTGCAGTGCGCAATTGGTTGCATCCGTAGCGATCTGCCCGGCTGCGGGGCTGGACGCTGGCGCGCGCCGCTGGCACGCTTGCCCGTTCTTCACGCACCGCGCTGGACCGTCATGACTGATTCCCGCATTGCCTCGCTGCAGCAGGCCTGTCCCGGCCTGAAGCTGAAGACCGACCCGGCCGACCTGGAGCATTACGGGCGCGACTGGACCCGGCGCTGGACGCCGGCGCCGCTGGCGATCGCACTGCCGGCCACGGTCGAGGAGGTGCAGGCGGTGATGCGTTGGAGTGCAGGCGAGGGCGTGGCCGTGGTGCCGTCCGGCGGCCGTACCGGCCTGTCCGGTGGCGCGGTGGCCGCCAACGGCGAGCTGGTGCTCAGCCTGGAGCGGATGAACAAGGCACTGGCCTACGACGCGGTCGATCGCACCCTGGTGGTGCAGGCGGGCATGCCACTGGAAGCTGTGCACAATGCCGCGCTGGACCACGGCCTGATCTACCCGGTGGATTTCGCCGCGCGCGGGTCCTGCACGATCGGCGGCAACATCGCCACCAATGCCGGTGGCATCCGCGTGATCCGTTACGGCAACACCCGCGAGTGGATCGCCGGGCTGAAGGTGGTCACCGCCAGCGGCGAGCTGCTGGAGCTCAACAAGGGCCTGATCAAGAACTCCAGCGGCTATGACTTCCGCCAGCTGCTGATCGGTTCGGAAGGCACCCTGGGCGTGATCGTCGAAGCCACGGTGAAGCTGACCGATCCGCCGCCGGCCAGCAACGTGATGCTGCTGGCGCTGCCCAGCTTCGAAGTGCTGATGCAGGTATTCGCCGCGTTCCGCGCGCGGCTGCAGTTGCAGGCCTTCGAATTCTTCACTGATCGCGCGCTGGAGCACGTGCTGGCGCATGGTGCGCAGGCACCGTTCGACGAGGTGCACCCGTATTACGTGGTCACCGAGTTCGCGGCCAATGACGAAGCGCAGGAAGCGGCGGCGATGGCCGCCTTCGAGGACTGCATGGGCAACGGCTGGGTCAGCGACGGCGTGATCAGTGCCAGCGACGCCCAGGCCGCCCAGCTGTGGCGCCTCCGCGAAGGCATTACCGAGTCGCTGGCGCGCTACACGCCCTACAAGAACGACGTGTCGGTGCGGATCTCGGCGATGCCGGCGTTCCTGGCCGAGACCCAGGCGCTGATCGGGCAGGCGTATCCGCACTTCGACGTGGTCTGGTTCGGCCATATCGGTGACGGCAACCTGCACATCAACGTGCTCAAGCCCGATGCCACCAGCAACGCCGATTTCGTGGCGCAGTGCGAGCACGTCACCAAGCTGCTGGCGCAGGTGCTGGCGCGCTTCGATGGCAGCATTTCGGCTGAACACGGCATCGGCCTGGTCAAGAAGGGTTACCTGGACAGCACCCGTGGCCCGGCCGAGATCGCCCTTATGAAGGCGGTCAAGCGCGCGTTTGATCCCCAAGCGCGGCTGAATCCCGGCAAGCTCTTCGACCTCTGAAGCGGAAAAATCCTTCACGTACCCGTTACGCTACCCACCTTCACAACCGGCTTCGCACCGATGATCCGTCCGCTTCTGCTGCTCGCCCTGCTGTCCCTGCCGCTGGCCGGCTTCGCTTCCAGCTTCGCCGGCACCTCGGCCGGTTCCGCCACCGGCGCATCGTCGGGCTCTTCGGCCAGTAGTTCGGGCGACGACAAGGTGGTGCAGGCTGCGCGCGATGATGCGGCTGCATTCGTTGCCAGCGACGGCCAGATCCGTGGCGCCCGCCTGCAGGCCGCACTGGTCCACCTGCGTGAGCAGAGCGCCGCCGCGCAGCAGCAGAGCGACCTGGAACTGGCCCGCGCGCTGCTGGCTCGTTGATCCGGGCGGCATGACCTCGGCGTCATCGCTTTCTGTAGAGCCGAGCCATGCTCGGCTGAGCGCCAGGCGCAGATGGGCAGTTACAGCAGCCACGCATGGCGTGGCTCTACTGCTGATCGCCCACGTCGCGCACGCGGCTGATCGCCTGCAGCTTGATCCGTCCGGTCTCGATCCGGCGCAGCAGCAGCTTGCCCGGCAGACGCTCACCGACGTGCAGTCACTGCTGCCGGAGGGTCTGCTGCGCGCATTGCCGGCGCAGGTCCAGGTGAGCTGGAGTGATGCGCTGCCGGCCGATGTGCACGGCCGCGCTTTTGCCGGGCACATCGCCCTGCGCCGCGATCTGCTGGATGACGGCGTGCCCGGCGCCCGCCGCGCGCGACGCAGCGCCCTGGTGCATGAGCTGACCCATGTTGCAGACCGTGGCGGCGCGAACTGGTCGCGCAGTGTGCGCTGGCGTGATCTGGCTGGATGGCAACGCAAACCCTGGCATCTCGGCCGTGCTGGCAACGACTTCAGTGACCGTAGTCCGGATGCTTACGAACTGAAGGACCCGGCCGAGTACCTGGCGGTGAACGCCGAGCATTTCCTGCTGGACGCTGAGTTCGCCTGCCGGCGTCCGGCGCTGGCGCAGTGGTACCAGGCCCATTTCGGAACCCCGCCATCGCTGCCGCAGTCGCACTGCGCGACCACGTTGCCACTGCTGCAGGCCGAATCGGAAGAGGGGGCGGCATCGCTGCTGCAGCTCGACCCTTCCCGCGTTTATGCGGTGGACTACCTGTTCGCCGAAGGCAGCGCACAACCGATGAGCCGTTGGGGCCACAGCATGCTGAGGCTGGTGATCTGCCGGCCCGGCCGCGCACCGGGGCCGGACTGCCGCCTGGATCTGGAGTACCACCGCGTGCTGTCGTTCCGCGCGTTCGTGGGCGACGTGCAGATATCCAACTGGCGTGGCCTGACCGGCGGCTATCCCTCGCGGCTGTTCGTGTTGCCGCTGCAGCAGGTGGTTGACGAATACACCAAGGTCGAACTGCGCGGCCTGCAGTCGTTGCCGTTGCAGCTGCAACGCGACGAGGTCGCCAGCCTGCTCGAGCGCACTGCCCAGGCGCACTGGAGCTATGACGGGCGCTACTACTTCGTCAGCAACAACTGCGCGGTGGAAACCGCCAAGCTGCTGCAGGCGGGCGTGCCACGGCTGGGCGAGGCCGGGCTGGCCCAGCTGAGCCCGCGCGGGCTGAAGCGGCGACTGGTGCGGCTGGACGTGCTCGACGAGGGGGTGCTGACGGACCGCCATGCAGCGCAGGCGCAGGGGTACTACTTTGCTTCGGCGCGCGACCACTACCAGCAGTTGTTCGCAGTGGCGGCGGGGCAGCTGGCCTTGCCCGCCCGTGATGTGCGCGCCTGGTTGAAGCTGCCTGCACCGCAACGGGCACCGTGGCTGCTGAAGGGCGACCTGCGCGCCAGCGCCGGCCTGCTGCTGCTGGAACAGGCCGCACAGCGGCGTGCCGAGCTGCGCGCGCGTGACGTGCTCAAGCGGCAACTGCTGGCCGCACCGCATAGCGCTGAAACGCGCAGCCTGCGGGGGTTGCTGGAGCAGAGCGGGCAGTGGCTGCGCCCGGGGACGCTGCTGCAGGACGGTGGCTATGGATTGCCGCTGGGCGACGAGCAGGCGCTGCTGTCCGAGGCCGTGGCCACCGCCAGTGCGCAGGCGGTCCCGGCGTGGCAGGCGCTGCGCGTACGGCTGCGTCAGCAGCTGCCGGTGAAGCAGCGCGACGAAATGGATGCGATCGACGCCAATCTGGCCGCACTCGGTGCACACCTGCGCACGCAGGCAGCCCGTCCGGTTATTGACGCGGCAGTTCGATGACGAAGCGGCTTCCGCCGGTGCTGCCGGGGATGCAGTAGACGCGGCCGCCGTGCGCATCGGCAATGGCTTTGACCACCGCCAGGCCCAGCCCGCTGCCGCCGCCCTGGCGCGAGCGCGAGCCATCGGCACGCATGAAGGGAGTGAAGATGTCGGTATGGAGTTCCGGATCAATGCCCGGACCTTCGTCCTCGATCGCTACCTGCACATGGCCCGGCGTGTCATGCACGGCGATCCGCACCTTGCCCGGGCTGGCGTAGCGGCGCGCGTTCTCCAGCAATGCCAGCAGTGCCTGGCGCAAGCGTGTCGGGTCACAGTGCGCGTTGTGTTCCTCGCGGCTGGTTTCCAGCTCCAGCACGAAGCCGGCGGCGCGGAACTGCGGGTCGACCAGGGTCATCACCGAGTGCACCTCGGCGACCACGTCGGTGCGTGCGCGGCGCACGTCCAACCGCGCGTTGTCGGACAGGCTCAGCACGCGCAGATCCTCGATCAGTCGTGACAGTCCTTCGACCTGGGCCAGCAGGCTGCGGAACTGCGACTCGTCTGGCTGGAACACGCCCTCGGCCAACCCCTGCAGGCGACCACGCAGGATCGTCACCGGAGTCCGCAGTTCATGGGCAATGGCCGCATGCCACATCGCGCGCTCGCTCTCCATGTGCTGCAGGCGGCGCGCCATCGCATTGAAATCCTCGACCAGGGTGGCCACTTCGCCGGGTGAGTTTTCCTGGGCGCTGGCGCGCGCACCGAGGTCGCCAGCGGCAAGCGCGCGCACGCTGTCAACCAGTGAATTCAACGGCGACAGGATGCGATGGGCAAGACGGAACGATGCGGCGATGGCCAGTGCCAGGCCGGTCAGGATCACCCCGACCATCCATGCCAGCTCCGGCCCGGTCGGCAGCCAGCTTTCGGGTTCTTCGGCACTGCCGGGGAAGAACTCGACCAGCACCGCGTACAGCAGCCACGACGACAGGATCATCATCACGATGACGCCGATCACCATCAGCGACATCGAGACGATGATGTGGCGGCTGAGCCCGGAGCGGCGCAGGCGGGCCATCAGCGGTCGGCCATCAACCGGTAGCCGACACCGCGCACGCTGGCGGGTACGTTGACCATGCCCACTTCATCCAGCTTGCGGCGCAGCTTGCTGACATGGCTGTCGACCGTGCGCTCCAGCGCCTCGCTTTCCGGCAGGCATTCGTGCATCAGTTCGCTGCGGCTGAAGATGCGGGTCGGCGCCAGCGCCATGCAGTGCAGCAGCTTGAACTCGGTGAGGGTGAGCAGCACTTCGTGGCTGTAGCCGTCGCCTTCCACGTGCACGGCATGGGTGGCCGAGTCGATCAGCAACGGGCCCGCGCGCAGTGCGGTCGGCGCGTCCACGCGTGAGGCACGCAGCGTACGCCGCAGTACCGCACGAACGCGCGCGGCAACTTCGGCCGGATTGAATGGCTTGACCACGTAGTCGTCGGCGCCCATGCGCAGCGCGGTCAGCTTGTCCAGGTCCTGGTCCAGCGCGGTCAGCATGATCACCGGCGTTTCGCCGCGCTGGCGCAGCTGGGTCAGTACGCTCCAGCCATCCAGCCGCGGCAGCTGTACGTCGAGCAGGACCAGGTCGGGGCGGGCGCTGCGATGCAGGTCCAGTGCGCTGTGGCCATCGGCGGCACGCAGGGTACGCAGTCCTTCGCGTTCCAGGTAAGCGGTAAGAATATCGGCGATCTCGGCCTCATCCTCGACGATCAGGACGAGGGCGGCGAGGGCGGGGGAGGCATGCATGCAGGGGCGGGGCCTTAAGGTGCTTGCCTCCATCGTATCTCCACAGTTCCTCCATCGAAACCCCATCATCGCCCCGCAGACTGCGCGCTTCAGAACCTATCAGCCGCCCGCGCGGCATTGTGCACAGCAATGAGAACCTTCAGGACTCCGGTCGCGTTGATCGCGGCCCTCGCCCTGGCCATGACGGCCTGCTCCGCCCCCGAAGCCACGCCCGAAGCCACACCGCGCGTCAGCGTGGTCACTGTCGGCCCGCAGGTCGTGCAGCGCGACGATGAATTGCCCGGCCGCGTGGCCGCCGTGCGTACCGCACAGATCCGTGCGCAGGTCGGCGGCATCGTGCAGCGCCGGCTGTTTGAGCAGGGTGCGGAAGTGAGCGCCGGCCAGGCCCTGTTCCAGATCGATCCGGCGGCGTTCCGTGCCGATGTCGACTCGGCACTGGCCGCGCTGCAGCGCAGTGAGGCAGCCCTGGGTCGCAGTCGCGTGCAGTCGCAGCGCCTGCACGCCCTGGCTGCCGCGCAGGCGGTCAGCCAGCAGCATCGCGACGACGCCAGTGCCGAGTACGAGCAGGCGCGCGCGGCGGTGAATGAAGCGCGCGCGATCCTGGCCCGCCGGCAGCTCGACCTGCGCTATGCCACGGTCAGTGCACCGATTGCCGGCCGCATCGACCAGGCGCTGGTGACCGAAGGCGCACTGGTCGGCGTGGCCGATGCCGAGCCGATGGCGGTGGTACAGCAGATCGACCAGGTCTACGTCGATGTGCGCCAGCCGGCGGCGCAGCTGGAGTCGCTGCAGCGCAGTGCCGCCGGTGGTGGCGAGCTGCCGGTGACGATCATCGGTGCCGCCGGCAAGCCGCTGTCCGAGCGCGGCCAGCTGCTGTTCTCCGGCATCAACGTCGATGCGCGGACGGGTGACGTAATCCTGCGCATCCTGGTCGACAACCCGCAGCGGCAGCTGCTGCCCGGCATGTATGTGCGCGCAAGGGTGCCACGTGGCGCGCCCGCCAGCGCATTGACCGTGCCGCAGCAGGCCGTGCTGCGCAGCGCCGGCGGCCAGGCCTATGCCTGGGTGATCGCGGGTGATGGCAAGGCGGTGATCCGCACGCTGGAGGTCGACGGCAGCGTCGATCGCCAGTGGCTGGTGCGCACTGGCCTCAAGGCGGGTGAGAAGGTGGTGGTCGAGGGCCAGGAGCGCCTGCAGGAAGGTGTGGTGGTCGATGCGCGCGACTGGCAGCTGCCGGTCGCAGGCGCCGGTGCCGTGCAGGCCGGCAGCAAGGGCTGAGCCTCTACCGGGCCGGTCCCTCCAGGAAAATCCAACATGGCACGTTTCTTCATCGATCGCCCGGTGTTCGCCTGGGTGCTGGCGATCTTCATCATCCTGGCCGGTGTGCTGGCGATCCCGCGGCTGGCAGTGGAGCGCTATCCGGCGGTGGCGCCGCCCAGCGTCAGCATCTACGCCAGTTACCCGGGTGCGAGCCCGCAGACGCTGAATGACGCGGTGGTCGGCCTGATCGAGCGCGAGCTGTCCAGCGTCAAGCACCTGCTGTACTTCGAGTCATCGGTGGACACCTCCGGCGAAGCCTCGATCACTGCGACCTTCAAGCCAGGTACCAACCCGGAGCTGGCGCAGGTGGACGTGCAGAACCGGATCAAGGCGATCGAGCCGCGCCTGCCGCGCAGCGTGCGCCAGAACGGCCTGTTCGTGGAGGCCGCCGATTCCGGCTTCCTGATGCTGGTCGGCCTGCGTTCGCCGGATGCCAGCGTCAGCGAGGCGGCGCTGGGCGATTTCATGGCGCGCAACATCATCGAAGAGCTGCGCCGCATCGATGGCGTCGGCCGCGTGCAGCTGTTCGGTGCCGAGCAGGCGATGCGCGTGTGGCTGGACCCGACCCGGTTGACCGGCTACGGCCTGACCATGGGCGATGTGGCCACCGCCATCGAGCAGCAGAACCTGGAGATCTCGCCGGGACGCATCGGCGATTCGCCGGGCGTGCCGGGCCAGCGCATCACCGTACCGTTGAGCGCCGATGGCCAATTGTCGACCCCTGAACAGTTCGCCGCCATCGTGCTGCGTGCCGGGGCCGACGGTTCACGGGTGGTGCTGGGCGATGTCGCCCGCGTCGAGCTGGGCGCGCAAAGCTATGCCTGGGGCACCCGTGAGGACGGCCATCCGGCCACCGCCGCCGGCGTGCAGCTGCGTCCCGGCGCGAACGCGGTGCGCACCGCGTCGGCGGTGCGTGAGCGCATGGCCGAACTGGCGCCGCTGCTGCCGCGCGGCGTGGAATCGAGCATTCCGTTCGACACCGCGCCGTTCGTCAAGATCTCGATCCAGAAGGTGGTGCAGACGCTGCTGGAGGCGATGCTGCTGGTGTTCGCGGTGATGTACCTGTTCCTGCAGAACTGGCGCTACACGCTGATTCCAGCGTTGGTCGCACCGATCGCGCTGCTGGGTACCTTCGCGGTGATGCTGGCGCTGGGCTTCTCGATCAACGTGCTGACCATGTTCGGCATGGTGCTGGCGATCGGCATCATCGTCGACGACGCGATCGTGGTGGTCGAGGGCGTGGAACGGATCATGGCCGAGGAGGGCCTGCCGCCGCGCGAGGCCACCATCAAGGCGATGCGCGAGCTGACCGGTGCGGTGATCGGCATCACCCTGGTACTGACCGCGGTGTTCATTCCGATGGCGCTGGCCAGCGGCTCGGTGGGCGCGATCTACCGCCAGTTCACCGTGGCGATGGCAGTGTCGATCCTGTTTTCGGCGCTCCTGGCATTGAGCCTGACGCCGGCGCTGTGCGCGACCCTGCTGCGCCCGAACACCCATGGCCACCATGGTCGGGGCGGTCTGTTCGGCGCCTTCAATCGTGGCTTCGAGGCGATGACCGGGCGCTACCAGCGTGGCGTGGCCTCCGTGTTGCAGCGAAGCGGGCGGGTGATGGGCGTGTTCGCCGCACTGGTAGTGGCGCTGTTGCTGGGCCTGCACTGGTTGCCGGGTGCATTCCTGCCGGAAGAAGACCAAGGCTATTTCATGACCTCGATCCAGCTGCCGGCCGAAGCGACCGCCGAGCGCACGCTGGCCGTGGTCGAAGCCTACGAACGGCATGTAGCCTCGCGCCCGGGCATCGGCTCCAATCAGTCGATCCTTGGCTACAGCTTCTCTGGCTCCGGCCCGAGCGCGGCGCTGACCTACACCATGCTGAAGGACTGGGGCGAGCGCGCAGGCGCCACCGCGGCCGCTGAGGTGGAGGCCGCGCAGAAGGCGATGGCCACGATTGCCGAGGGCGAGGTGATGAGCGTGATGCCGCCGGCGATCGACAGCCTGGGTCGTTCGTCCGGGTTCTCGCTCGCCCTGCAGGCGCGTACCGGGCAGAGCCAGGCCGAGCTGCGCGCGGCCCTGCAGCAGCTGCTGAAGCTGGCCGAGGCCAGTCCGCTGCTGTCCGAGGTGCATGCCGATGGCCTGCCAGCAGGTACCAGCGTGCGGCTGGATATCGACCGTGCCAAGGCCGAGGCGATGGGCGTGGGCTTCGAACACATCAGCAGCACGCTGTCGGCTGCGATGGGCTCGCAGTACGTCAATGACTTCCCCAACAAGGGCCGGTTGCAGCAGGTGATCCTGCAGGCCGACGCACCGCACCGCATGGAACTGGAGGACGTGCTGAAGCTGTACGTGCGCAACAGCGAAGGCGGCATGGTGGCGTTGTCGGAGCTGGTGACCCCGCACTGGACCGAGGCGCCACTGCAGCTGCAGCGCTATCTCGGCTTCCCGGCGCTGAACCTGTCCGGTGCACCGGCGTCCGGCGTATCGACCGGCCAGGCGATGGCCGAAATGGAGCGGCTGGCCGAAAGACTGCCGTCCGGCTTCGCCCTGCAGTGGACCAGCCAGTCGCTGCAGGAACGTGAGTCGGGGGCGCAGGCGCCGTGGCTGCTGCTGTTGTCGATGCTGGTGGTGTTCCTGGTGCTGGCGGCACTGTACGAGAGCTGGTCGATTCCGCTGGCGGTGATGCTGGTGGTGCCATTGGGCCTGCTCGGCGCGGTCGCCGCCGTGTTGTTGCGCGGCATGCCCAACGATGTGTTCTTCAAAGTCGGCATGATCACCGTGATCGGGCTGTCGGCGAAGAACGCGATCCTCATCGTCGAGTTCGCGCGGCAGCTGCAGCAGCAGGGTCGCGGCCTGGTTGAAGCAGCGCTGGAGGCGGCGCGGCTGCGCCTGCGGCCGATCGTGATGACCTCGCTGGCGTTCGCGCTGGGCGTGGTGCCGCTGATGCTGGCGCAGGGCGCGTCGAAGGAAACCCAGCAGGCGATTGGAACCGGTGTGTTCGGCGGCATGGTCAGTGCGACGGTGCTGGCGGTGTTCTTCGTACCGGTCTTCTATGTAGTGGTGCAGGGCGCGCGGCAGTGGATCGCGCAACGCCTGCGCAGGCGCCGGCCGATGCCGGAAGGATCCGTGGATGGAACGGGACATCGTTGAAGACCTGCATGAGCGGCAGCTGGCAGCGCTGGAACAGCGCCTGCGGCAGGCATTGCTGGATGACGACCACGATGCGCTGACCGCGCTGGTGTCGCCGGCATTGTTCATGATGGACGGGCAGGGCGGGCGCTTGCTCGATCTGCCCTGGCTGGGCGACTGGCTGGCCGGAAACCTGCAGGTGCGCAGCCTGCAGTCGTACGCTGTGGAAAAGCTGCTGTGCGGACGCCTGGCATTGTTGTCCAGCGACGTGCGCTTGTCGGTGCGCGCGCAGGGCCAGGAGCGCGAGCTGAAACTGCGGCTGCTGCGGGTGTGGACCTGCAGTTCCGGCGAAAGCGGTGCGCAGCTGTTGTCGATGGCGGTACTGGCCGCATGAGTGCGGTCAGGCCGCTTTCAGGCCCTGCTCACCGCGAGGTGGTAGGGTCGAGCCTCTCTGTAGTGTCGACAAGGAGTCGAGCCATGCGTGTAGTTCCCAGTCTGTTGGCAGCCTCCCTCGGGTTGGTGCTGGCCGCGTGCCAGCCGGCCCCGCCGCCCGCCGCAGGCGGCAATGATGCCCCGCCTGCTACGCCGCCGCCGGGCGCCAGCACCGAAGGTAGCAGCGAGACCGCCTACCAGTGTGGTGATCTGAGCGTGCGCGCGACCTTCAGTGGCGAGGATGCAGCCACGGTGGTGATCGGCGACCGCACCTTCGCCATGACCTCCGAACGCGCGGCATCCGGCGCCAAGTATGGCGATGGCCAGGGCAACAGCTTCTGGACCAAGGGCAGCGATGACGGCCTGTTGAGCCTGAAGGGCGAAGCCGATCGCGAGTGCCATGCGGTCGAAGCCACTGAAGGCGATGGCAGTGCTGGCAACGCCGCGTTCCGTGCCACCGGCAACGAGCCGGGGTGGCTTGCGGTCGTTGATGGCGACACGCCGGGCCTGCAGGTGGAAGTCGACTATGGCGAGCGCCGCTTCGATGTGGCCAAGCCCACCGAAGGCGCTGACGGCTGGAGTGGCAAGGCGTCCGACGGTACCGACGTGAAGCTCAGCTTCCAGCGCACCACCTGCCAGGATGACATGAGTGGCGAGGCATTCGATGCCAAGGTGAACCTGACCATCGGCACCCGCCAGTACCACGGATGCGGCAATTTCGGCGCGAAGCAGCCATAAGGCATCTGTAGAGCCGAGCCCACGCTCGGCTCTACATCATCGAGGGGTCAGCCCGCGCAGGGCTTCAGGTCTAGATCGAAGTCCAGGTCATAGCGTGTGTTGATCCCGATCAGCGCTGCGCGGATCGCACAGTCGCCGCGATGACGCGTGACCAGATCGGTGAAGTTCTTCTCGCGGCCTTCGCAGTACTGGGCGTTGGCTTCTTCCAGCTCGCGGCGACGCTCGTCGTCGTACGCCTCTTCACCTGCGAAGTGCTGGCAGGTGTTCTCGCGCGCGAGGAAGGCCTGGACGTCGGCCGGCATCGCGCAGTAGATGCGCACGTCGTCGACGTCATACACATCCTCCGGGACCGGACAGCCTGCGGCTGCACGTGCCTTGTCCAGGTCGTCATCGCCCGAAGGCCGGTCGGTAGCGGGCTCCGCTTCGGCGGTGGGCTCGACGGCGGCCGGTGCCTCCGCCGCAGGTGCGGCCGTCACGGCCGGCGTGGCCTTCGGCGCGGCATCGGCATCGGCAGCGCTGTCCGCTGCCTGCGGCGAGCACGCCGCAAGCAGGGACAGGCAGCCGATCAGCGCGAGGCGCTTAGTCGGCACGGCCGGCGAATTCGCCGGTGGCGGTGTTCACCAGCACGCGCTCGCCGTTGACGATGTACTCCGGCACCATGATCTCGATGCCGGTGTTGAGCTTGGCCGGCTTCGGGCGCTTGGTGGCGGTGCCACCCTTCAGCTCCGGCGGCGTCTCGATCACTTCCAGCACCACCGAGGCCGGCAGCTGGATCGCCACCGGCTGCTCGTCGATCACCTGCACGTAGATGCCGGTCAGGCCGTCGGTGATGTAGCCGGCGTCATCGCCGATCACGTCCGCGTCCAGGGTGTAGGGGGTGTAGTCCTCGTCATCGAGGAACACGAAGGCATCACCGTCCTTGTACGAATAGGTGGACTGGCGGCGCAGCAGTTCGACCTCGACCAGGTTGTCGTCGGCATCGAAGCTGGCATCGAGCTTGTTGCCGCCCGGCACGCTGTACATGATGAAGCGGAAGCGGACGTTGCCGCCGCGACCCTGCGGCGAGCTGCGCTCGATGTCGCGGATCTGGTACACGCCGTTGTTGTACTCGACGACGTTGCCCTTCTTGATGTCGTTGGCTTTCATGGTGATCTAGGTCGTTGGGGGAGGGCGCCGTCCCGGCGCCCGGGGGGAATCACTTCGGAGCGAGGCGGGTAGCGCCGTCCAGGCGGATGGTCTCGCCGTTGAGGTAGGTGTTGCCGAGGATGAAGCCGACCAGGCTGGCGAAGTCTTCCGGCTTGCCCAGGCGCGACGGGAACGGGATCGAGGCGGCCAGCGACTGCTGCACGGCCTCGGGCATGCCGTCGACCATCGGCGTCCAGAACACGCCAGGTGCAATCGTATTGACGCGGATGCCAAAGCGCGAGAGTTCGCGCGCCATCGGCAGCGTCATCGAGACCACGCCGCCCTTGCTGGCGGCATACGCGGCCTGGCCGATCTGGCCTTCATAGGCAGCGATGCTGGCGGTGTTGATGATCACGCCGCGCTCGCCGTCGGTACCGGCGGCGTTGTGCTGCATGCGATTGGCCGCGGCCTTGGCGACGTTGAAGCTGCCGACCAGGTTGACCATCACCGTGCCCTGGAAGCCAGCCAGCGGCATCGGGCCTTCCTTGCCCAGCACGCGGCCGGCGCCGAGGATGCCGGCGCAGTTCATCGCCACGTTCAGGCCACCGAGGAAATCGTGGGCCTGGTCGATGGCCGCAGCCACGGCCGCCTCATCGCTGACGTTGACGTTGAAATAGCGGGCCTTGTCGGCACCCAGCCCGGCAACGGCGGCTGCACCCTTGTCGTCGTTGAGGTCGAACAGGGCCACCTTGCCGCCCTGGGCGACGAGGTGCTGGGCCACGGCCAGGCCGAGGCCGGAGACGCCGCCAGTGATCACGGCACGTACGGAAGACAGCTGCATTGAACGGTCCTGCAGGTTCGAGAACCGCCGATTCTAACGGAAGCCGTGACCGCCGCTGTTGTGCACTGCGCCGCCGGTGCAGAGCGGCGCAGTGCACCGGTCAGCTGGCGGCGGCCAGTGCCTGGCCGGTGCGGCTGGCAGTGGCGCGGCCGAGCAGGCCGGCCAGCCAGCGGCCGGTCTCGGCCAGTGCCGGCAGGTCCACGCCGCTGTCCAGGCCCAGGCCCTGCAGCAGGTAGACCACATCCTCGCTGGCGACGTTGCCGCTGGCGCCCTTGGCATACGGGCAGCCACCGGCACCGGACACCGCGCTGTCGACCACGCGCACGCCTTCTTCCAGGCAGGTGGCGATATTGGCGATGGCCTGGCCGTAGGTGTCGTGGAAGTGCACGGCCAGTGCCGTCATCGGAATCTCGGCGGCAACCGCCTGCAGCATCGCCCGTGCCTTGCGTGGGGTGCCGACGCCGATGGTGTCGCCCAGCGAAATTTCGTAACAGCCCATCTGGTGCAGGGCGCGTGCAACGCGCACCACATCAGCCAGCGGCACTTCACCCTGGTAGGGGCAGCCGAGCACGGTGGAGACGTAGCCGCGCACGCGCACGCCATCGGCGGACGCACGGCGCAGGATCGGTTCAAAGCGGGCCAGCGACTCGTCGATGCCAGCATTGGTGTTGGTGCGGTTGAACGCCTCGGAGGCGGCGGTGAACACCGCCACTTCCTCCACGCCCACCGCACGGGCGCGGTCGTAGCCCTGTTCGTTCGGCACCAGTACCGGGTAGTGGATGCCGGGCCGGCGCTGGATGCCGGCGTAGACCTCGGCGGCATCGGCCAGCTGCGGGATCCACTTCGGGCTGACGAAGCTGGTCGCCTCGATGCTGCGCAGGCCGGTGGCCGACAGGCGGTTGATCAGTTCGATCTTGTCGCCGGTGGAGACCGACTGCTTTTCGTTCTGCAGGCCGTCACGCGGCCCGACCTCGACGATGCGGACGTAGTCGCTCATGCGGTTGCCCCATCGGCAGGGCGGTGGCAGACCGCCTCGATGTTGTTGCCGTCCGGGTCCAGCACGAAGGCGCCGTAGTAGTCCGGGTGGTACCACGGGCGCAGGCCCGGGGCGCCGTTGTCGCGGCCACCGGCGGCGAGGGCGGCGGCATGGAAGGCGTCCACCTGGTCGCGGCTGGCGCAGGCGAAGGCCACGTGCACGCCATGGCTGGCGGTGCCGCCATTGCCAAGCCAGAAGAACGGCTTGCCGTCGCTGCCGAAGCCGATGTGGTCGTGCGCGCCGGTCTGTTCGGCGGTCACTTCCATCACCACGCCGATCTGCAACGGCGCCAGTGCCTGCAGGAAGAAGGCCTTGCTGCGCGCCAGGTCGGCGCTGGTCAAACCAAGATGATCGAGCATGTTCAGGCTTCCGTGACCCAGTGGGGCGCGCGCTTGTCGAGGAAGGCGCCCAGGCCTTCCTGGCCCTCGGCGGACACCCGCAGGCGCGCGATCAGGGCGGCATTATCGCGATCCAGGGTGTCGCGGTCATGGCTGTCGCGGACCTGGCGCACCAGCTGCTTGGCGGTGGACGAGGCGATCGGGCCGGCCTTGTCGAGCAGGGCCAGCTGGCGTTGCACGGCCTCGTCCAGGCGTTCGGGCTCGACCAGCTGGTGGACCAGGCCGATGCGCAGCGCGGTGTCGGCGTCGAAATGCTCGCCGGTGGCGAACCAGCGGCGGGCTTGGCGGGGGCCGATGGCCTCGATCACATAGGGCGAGATCACCGCCGGCAGCAGGCCGAGGCGGCTTTCGGTCAGGCCGAAGCGGGCGGAGGTGCTGGCGATGGCGATGTCGCAGCAGGCGACCAGGCCGACGCCGCCGCCGAAGGCCGCGCCATGGACCCGGGCCAGGGTCGGCTTGGGCAGCTCGTCCAGGGTGCGCATCAGCCGTGCCAGCGCCAGCGAGTCCTCGCGGTTGTCGGCCTCGCTGGCCGCCGCCATGCCGCGCATCCACTGCATGTCGGCACCGGCCGAGAAGGAGGCGCCGTGGCCGGCCACCACCACTGCCCGGACCGAATCATCGCGGCCGGCGGCCTCCAGCGCGGCGGTCAGCCGGGCGATCAGGCTGGCGTCAAAGGCGTTGTGCAGCTCCGGCCGGTTCAGCCAGAGGGTGAGGGCGGCGCCGTTGCGCTCGATCTGCAAAGCATCGTTCATGGGATTCCAGGGTCACTCCATACCTGTATGGATCATAGCGGGCCATTGGTCATGGGCCATGACGCGACGCGGGAATGTTAGAATCGAGAACCATTTACATCCAGCAGAGAACACGCTAGATGACGCTGTCCGAACTGCCGCTGCACACCTCGGCCGTGGTCGAGTCCGTGCAGGACCTGCATGCCAACGATGCCATCGCCCGTCGCCTGCGCGAGCTGGGTTTCGTGAAGGGCGAGGAAGTACGCCTGGTGGCCAAGGGCCCGGTGGGGGGAGAGCCGCTGCTGGTGCAGGTCGGGTTCACCCGTTTCGCGCTGCGGATCAGTGAAGCCAAGCGGGTCGTGGTCGACGCCGCCAGCCAGGAACGACGCGCATGACTGCTACTGCCACTACCGCGCCCCTGCGCGTTGCGCTGGTCGGTAACCCCAACAGCGGCAAGACCGCTCTGTTCAACCAGCTGACCGGCAGCCGGCAGAAGGTTGCCAACTACACCGGCGTCACCGTCGAGCGCAAGGAAGGCCGCCTGCGTGCGCCGTCCGGCCGCGAGTTCGCGGTACTCGACCTTCCGGGCGCCTACAGCCTGCATCCGGCCAGCCTGGACGAGGCGATCACCCGCGACCTGTGCCGGGGCTTCTACCCGGGCGAAGCCGCGCCGGATGTGCTGCTGTGCGTGATCGACGCCACCAACCTGCGCCTGCACCTGCGTTTCGCGCTGGAACTACGGGAGCTGGGCAAGCCAATGGTGGTGGCGCTGAACATGGTCGATGCGGCCCAGCGCCGCGGGATCCAGGTGGACGTGGCCGCGCTGGAGCGCGAGCTGGGCGTGCCGGTGGTGGAGACCGTGGCGGTGCGCAAGCAGGGAGCCAAGGCGCTGGTCGAGCGCCTCGATGCGATGGTGCCGCACCTGGATGCACCGGTGCCGGGCCCGGAAGGTGGCATCGACTACCATGCCAAGGTGCGCGAGATCCTGTCGGTCGCCGTGCGGATGCCGGCGCGGACCGCGAAGATCGACGACGCACTGGACCGTTGGCTGCTGCACCCGGTGTTCGGCCTGGTCAGCCTGGCGGTGGTGATGTTCCTGATCTTCCAGGCGGTGTACGCCTGGGCCACGCCGTTGATGGACGGCATCGAAGCCGGCTTTGCCTGGCTGGGCGAGTTTGTCGGCAGCGTGCTGCCGGAAGGTCCGCTGGCCAGCCTGCTGACCGACGGCATCATCGCTGGTGTCGGTGGCGTGGTGGTGTTCCTGCCGCAGATCCTGATCCTGTTCTTCTTCATCCTGGTGCTGGAGGAATCCGGCTACCTGCCGCGCGCGGCGTTCCTGCTGGACCGCATGATGGCGGCCGCCGGGCTGTCCGGCCGTTCGTTCATCCCGCTGCTGTCCAGCTTCGCCTGCGCGGTACCGGGCATCATGTCCACGCGCAGCATCCAGGACCCGCGTGACCGCCTGGCCACGATCCTGGTTGCGCCGCTGATGACCTGTTCCGCACGCCTGCCGGTGTACGCGCTGCTGATCGGTGCGTTCATTCCGCAGAAGACGGTGTGGGGCGTGTTCAACCAGCAGGGCCTGGTCCTGTTCGGCCTGTACGCGGCCGGCATCCTCAGCGCGCTGGCGATGTCGTGGATCATGAAGAAGTGGCGCCGCGACAAGAGTGAGCATCCGCTGATGCTGGAACTGCCGTCGTACCGGCTGCCACATGTGCGTGACCTGGCGGTCGGCCTGTACGAGCGCGGCATGATCTTCCTCAAGCGCGTCGGTGGCATCATCCTGGCGCTGACCATCCTGCTGTGGGTGCTGCTGTCGTTCCCGGCGGCTCCCGCTGGCGCCACGATGCCGGCCATCGACTACAGCTACGCCGGCCAGATCGGCCATGCGATGGCCGTGTTCTTCGCGCCGCTGGGCTTCAACTGGCAGATCTGCATCGCACTGATCCCGGGCCTGGCCGCGCGCGAAGTGGCAGTATCGTCGCTGGCCACGGTCTACGCGCTGTCCGCGGCCGATGATGATGCCGCCAGCCAGGCGCTGACCCCGCTGATCAGCGATGGCTGGTCGCTGGCGACCGCGCTGTCGCTGCTGGTCTGGTACATCTACGCCCCGATGTGCATCTCGACGCTGGCCACCATCAAGCGCGAGACCAACTCGTGGAAGCAGATGGGCTTCGCCGCGTTCTACCTGTTCGCAGCGGCCTATGTGGCCGCGCTGATCACCTACCAGGTGACCAGGGCGCTGGGAGGCGGTTGATGGATACCGGCCTGCTGATCCAGTACCTGATCATCGCGGTGGCCGTGCTGGTCAGTGCCTGGGTGGTGCTGAAGAAGCAGTTCCCCGGCACGGTGCGCAAGCTGCGCGGCGCGTTGGCGCTGGCCTTGCTGAAGCCGGGCCGCGCGGCCTGGGCGCAGGCGCTGGGGCGGAAGATCGCGCCGCCAGCGAGTGGAGGGGGTGGCGCTTGTGGCGGTTGCGACAGCTGCGGGCCGACTCCGCCGAAGCAGCACTGACGCTGCTTTCCTGCTCTGGTGGGTGCGAACCTTGGTTCGCACGCTCTCTGGATTCAAACCTCTCTGCGGATGAGCGCCCGGAAGTTCCCGTCCCGGTTCAATCGCCGCACCGATTCCCTGTTCCCATGGGCTGCCGCGAAACCCGCCACGTCGGCCAGGGCATCGAGCAGCAGGGCCTTCAACGCGTCGCGATTGCCGGCCTCCAGCAGATCGTCAAGATCCTGCTGGATGAAGGTCCGGCGCAGGCCCGGCGTTTCTTCGATCCGCCAGTCGACATGGGGCGTGGGAATGCTGGAGCGGTACCGGAAAGCCGTTTCAAGGTCGTCAGGCGCGAGGGGATACTCGAGCAGTTCCGGAAAGTAGAGTCCAGCATTCACATAGAAGCCCCGGCTTTCGCTGGCGCGCTGGTGATTCACGACAAGCAGGGCGTCATCCAGCAAGCGGTAGCGGGTCGTCGACGTCCCGGCAAAGCCGGTCTTCCTCGCGCACTTGCTGAAGACGGTCGAGGATTTCATGGGTTCTGCCTGGGCCGGAAGACGGGCCCACAGCCTTGAGGCGCAGTGCCTTACGGTCAATTGGCAAACGCGACATCCGGAACACTGGCCAGCATTTCATCCACGCATGGCGTGGATCTACCGGGCGCGTGAGCCCAGCTCCGCTGCCAGCGCCAGCCACCGGTTGCGTTGTGCCGCTGTACTGCTGCGTACAGCGCCAAGCCGGCTGACACGCACCGGGCGGATGCCGCAGAACTGCAGGATGGTGGCGCGGATCTGGGCGACGCCCGGGTCGCGGTAGATCCAGCGGTAATACCAGGGCGGCGTGTCCATCGTGGTGATCACCCGTGCGCTGCGTCCGGCCAGCAGCCGGTCCCACCACACCGAATCGCGCCGGTAGCGGAAGGCGTACCCCGGCAGCAGCACGCGGTCGAAGAAGCCCTTCAGCAGGGCCGGCATTGCACCCCACCAGGTGGGGTAGACCAGCACCAGATGATCGCAGGCTTCGATCGCATCGGCGGCGTCCTGCAGATCGGCTTCAAGTGGCTGGATCTGGCGGTAGCCGTGCCGCAGCACCGGATCGAATTCAAGGTCGCCCAGTGCGATCAGGCGTACCTGGTGACCGGCGTTCTCGGCGGCGGTGGCGTAGCGCTGGACGAGGGCGCCGCACAGGCTGTCGCGGTCGGGATGGCCGAGCAGGATCAGGATGGAACGGGACACGGCAACCTCGGGCAATGGGAAGTGCGCGAGGGTGCGGTCTGCCCCTGGGGCAGAGTCAAACCCCGGTGGTGCAGCCGCTGGGTTCCAGTACGCAGTCGCCGCTGCCGGAGTGCAGCCACTGCTGCAGTTCGTCGCTGACCTTCTGCAGCGCAAGTTCGACCTGCGCCAGTCGCACCCGCTCGTCGGCAACGCGACTGCGCTGCTGCTCCAGCAAGGCCAGCACCGCTGGCCAGTCGAGCCGTCCATCGCGGCGCTGCAGGCGCGAGATCGCGGCCAGCGTGATACCCAGCCCCAGTGCCTGGCGGATCAGCTGCACCCAGGCCACGTCCTGTTCGCTGTAGTCGCGGTAGCGGTTCAGTCGTGGCACCGGCGGCAACAGGCCGCGCGCCTCGTACAGTCGGATGGCCTTGGCGCTGGCACCGGTCAGGCGGCTGACTTCGGAGATGCGCATCGGTTCAGTCCCGCACCAGTCCGCCATCGACGATCAGGTTCTGCCCGGTCACCGCACGTGACCACGGGCTGGCGAAGAGCAGTGCGGCATCGGCGAATTCGGCCGGGGTGGTGACGCTGCGCAGTGGCGTGTTGGCCGCGATGTAATCGAACACCGCTTCGGGCGTGGCGGCACTGGCGTCGGTGGTGCGCAGCAGGCCGCCGGACAGCATGTTGACGGTGATCCCGTGTGGGCCGAGGTCGCCGGCCAGGGTGCGGGTCAGCGACAGCAGCGCGGCCTTGGCCGCAATGTAGTCGTGGTAGGGCACCACCGGGTTCTGGAACAGGTTGGTGCCGACGTTGATGACGCGGCCGAAACGCCGGGCCTGCATGCCCGGCAGGGCCGCCTGCACGGTGTTCAGTGCGCCGCGCACGCTGCCCTCGAACTGCGCCTGGAAGGCGGGCCAACCGATGGTGGCGGCACTGTCACGGGCATCACCATTGAACGAGAACGCTGCGAGTGCGTTGTTGACCACCGTGGTGACGCCCTGGCCGAAGTGGGCCAGGGCATGCTGCAGCATTGCATCGATCTGGCTGCGATCAGTGACGTCGGCCGGCAGTGCGATTGCCTGTCCGCCCAGCTCGGCGGCCAGCGCCCGGGCGGTGCCTTCGCTGCGGTGGTAGTTGATGATGACGCGCGCACCCTGTGCAGCGAAAGCACGGGCGATGTGCTGGCCAAGGCCGCGGCCGGCACCGGTGACCAGCACCAGCTGTTCGCTGATCTGCATGAGGGAGCTGCCATCCATTGCATGAAAGGGCATGCAGCGTAGCAGCGATGGCGCTTGCCCGAGCGGGCTTGCTGCCGCTAGCCTGCAGGCATGAACCAGACTCCCCTGCGATTGCTCATTCACGGTGCCTCCGGACGCATGGGCCAGGCCCTGCTGCGGCTGGCCGCCGAACATCCCGAAACCCTGCAGATCGTGGCCGCAGTGGCCGGCCGTGCGCCGGCCCAGCGCGTGGTCGACGGCGTGCCGTTCTTCGGTGCCAGCGAACTGCCCGGCGCGCCGGTGTTCGACGTGGCGATCGACTTCAGCCTGCCGGAGGGTTTCGACCCGATGCTGGCGTTGTGCGTGGAGCGGGGTGCCGGGCTGGTGTCGGGCACCACCGGCATCTCCAGCACGCAGCGCCAGGCGCTGGAGGCCGCAGCGGCGAAGATTCCACTGGTCTGGGCCTCGAACTTCAGCCTGGGCGTGGCGGTACTGGACGAACTGGTGGAGCGCGCGGCGCAGGCGCTGGCCGGCTGGGACTGCGATATCGTCGAATCGCACCACACCCAGAAGAAGGACGCGCCATCGGGCACCGCGCTGACCCTGGGCGCGGCCGCGCAGCGGGGCGGGGTGGAGCCGCACTACGCCAGCCTGCGTGCCGGTGACATCGTGGGCGAGCACCTGGTGCAGTTCACTGGGCTGGGCGAGCGCATCGAGCTGGTGCACCGGGCTACCAACCGCGACATCTTCGCCCGCGGCGCCCTGTTCGCCGCCCGCCAGCTGCAGGGCCGGGCGCCGGGCAGCTATCGGGTGCGGGATCTGCTGGACGGGCCGCGTTAACCGGTAGCGCCGGGCCGTGCCCGGCGTCGGTGTCGGTTCCGCCGGGCATGGCCCGGCGCTACCAGCGGGCGCCGCATACGCCGCCGGATTGAAATGAATGCGCAATCGCCTGTTCATGAAGCGCGATAACCGCTGGCGCGAGCGCCCCGGCAGCGCTACAATTCGCACTCGCCGAATCACGAAAGCCGGACCGGTCCCAGACCGTACGTCCGCGCTTTTTTGCAACCGGATTTCCGTGAAGCGCAGGCGTGACTTCGGCAGCCCCCTCGGTAGCCAAAGTGAGATTCCCGTGACCCAAGCCGCAATCCTCGTCCTCGAAGACGGCACCGTATTCGAGGGCGAATCCGTAGGCGCGCCCGGCCTGTCCGTCGGTGAGGTGGTGTTCAACACCGCCATGACCGGCTACCAGGAAGTGTTGACCGACCCGTCCTACGCCCGGCAGATGGTCACGCTGACCTATCCGCATATCGGCAACACCGGCATGACCGACCAGGACAATGAAGCGTCCAAGGTGTGGTCGGCCGGCCTGATCGTGCGCGATGTTCCGCGCCGTCCCAGCAACTGGCGCAGCCAGGTGTCGCTGCAGGACTGGCTGATCCAGCGTGGCGTGGTCGCCATCGCCGGCATCGACACCCGCAAGCTGACCCGCATCCTGCGCGAGAAGGGCGCGCAGAACGGTGCACTGATGGCCGGCGACATCGACGTGGAAAAGGCACTGGAAGCCGCCCGCAAGTTCCCGGGGCTGAAAGGCATGGATCTGGCCAAGGTCGTCACTACCGAGAAGACCTACACCTGGACCGAGGGCCAGCTGGACCTGGATGCCAACGCCTTCGTCAGCGTGCCGTCCCGGTTCAAGGTCGTGGCTTACGACTTCGGCGTGAAGACCAACATCCTGCGCATGCTGGCCGAGCGTGGCTGCGAAGTGACCGTGGTACCGGCGCAGACTCCGGCCGCCGAAGTGCTGGCGCTGAAGCCGGACGGCGTGTTCCTGTCCAACGGCCCGGGTGACCCGGAACCGTGCGACTACGCCATCGAAGCGATCAAGACCTTCATCGACGTGAAGATCCCGACCTTCGGCATCTGCCTGGGCCACCAGTTGCTGGGCCTGGCCTCGGGCGCGCAGACCATGAAGATGGGCCACGGCCACCACGGTGCCAACCACCCGGTGCAGGACCTGGACAGCGGCCGGGTGATGATCACCTCGCAGAACCACGGCTTCGCGATCGATGAAGCGACCCTGCCGCCGACCCTGCGCGTGACCCACCGTTCGCTGTTCGACGGCACCAACCAGGGCGTGGCCCGCACCGACGTGCCGGCGTTCTCGTTCCAGGGCCACCCGGAAGCGTCGCCGGGCCCGACCGATGTCGGTCCGTTGTTCGACCGCTTCGTGGTGCTGATGGAGCAGGCCAAGGCGTGATCAGTACGCCGCCGGCCCCCCGGTGGCGTCGCGATGGACCGTAAACCCCGCATCGCTGCTGCCCCCGGCGCGGCGCTGCGGATCAAGATTCCTGATCGACAGCGTGCGATCACCCCCCTTGTCACGCTGTACTGACTTAGAGAAGAAAATGCCCAAGCGCACTGACCTCAAGACCATCCTCATCATCGGTGCTGGCCCGATCGTCATCGGCCAGGCCTGCGAGTTCGACTACTCCGGCGCCCAGGCCTGCAAGGCCCTGCGTGACGAGGGTTACCGCGTGGTGCTGGTCAACAGCAACCCGGCCACGATCATGACCGACCCGGAGATGGCCGACGCCGTCTACATCGAGCCGATCAACTGGCAGACGGTCGAGAAGATCATCGCCAAGGAAAAGCCGGACGCGCTGCTGCCGACCATGGGTGGCCAGACCGCGCTGAACTGCGCGCTGGACCTGGCCGACAACGGCGTGCTGGAGAAGTACAACGTCGAGCTGATCGGCGCCAAGCGCGAAGCGATCCGCATGGCCGAAGACCGCGAGCTGTTCCGCGTGGCCATGGGTGAGATCGGCCTGGAATGCCCGACCGCCGCCGTCGCCCACACCCTGGACGAAGCGCTGGAGATCCAGACCCGTGTCGGCTACCCGACCATCATCCGCCCCAGCTTTACCCTGGGCGGCAGCGGTGGCGGCATCGCCTACAACCGCGAAGAGCTGGTCGAGATCGTCAGCCGCGGCCTGGAACTGTCGCCGACCACCGAAGTGCTGGTGGAAGAGTCGGTGCTGGGCTGGAAGGAGTTCGAGATGGAAGTGGTCCGCGATACGGCGGATAACTGCATCATCGTCTGCTCGATCGAGAACCTGGACCCGATGGGCGTGCACACCGGTGACTCGATCACCGTGGCGCCGGCACAGACCCTGACCGACAAGGAATACCAGCGCCTGCGCGATGCCTCCATCGCCGTGCTGCGCAAGATCGGCGTGGATACCGGTGGCTCGAACGTGCAGTTCGGCATCAACCCGAAGACCGGCCGCGTGGTCGTCATCGAGATGAACCCGCGCGTGTCGCGTTCCTCGGCGCTGGCCTCCAAGGCCACCGGCTTCCCGATCGCCAAGGTCGCTGCGAAGCTGGCCGTGGGCTACACCCTGGACGAACTGAAGAACGAAATCACCGGTGGTCTGACCCCGGCCTCGTTCGAGCCGTCCATCGACTATGTCGTCACCAAGATCCCGCGTTTTGCCTTCGAGAAGTTCCCGGCGGCCGATGCGCGCCTGACCACCCAGATGAAGTCGGTGGGCGAGGTGATGGCGATGGGCCGTACCTTCCAGGAGTCGGTGCAGAAGGCGCTGCGGGGTCTGGAAACTGGCAAGGTCGGCTTCGATCCGACCGGCCTGGACCTGGGCAATGAAGAAGACCTGCAGACCCTGCGCCGCGAGCTGAAGGCACCGGGTCCGGAGCGCCTGTTCTTCGTTGCCGATGCGTTCCGTGCCGGCATGAGTGTGGAGGAGATCTACGCGCTGTCGTTCATCGACCACTGGTTCCTGGACCAGATCGAGGAAATCATCGCCGCGGAAACCGCCGTCGCCGCCGATGGCATCGACGCGCTGGACGCTCCGCGCCTGCGCAAGCTGAAGCGCGCCGGTTTCTCCGACGCCCGCCTGGCGCAGCTGACCGGCACCAACGAAGCCGCCATCCGCGCGCTGCGCCGTGCGCACAAGGTGCGCCCGGTCTACAAGCGCGTCGATTCCTGTGCCGGTGAGTTCTCTACCGGTACCGCCTACCTGTACTCGACCTACGAGGACGAGTGCGAGGCCGCGCCGAGCAACCGCGACAAGATCATGATCCTGGGCGGTGGCCCGAACCGCATCGGCCAGGGTATCGAGTTCGACTACTGCTGCGTGCACGCAGCACTGGCGCTGCGCGAGGATGGTTATGAAACCATCATGGTCAACTGCAACCCGGAAACCGTGTCGACCGACTACGACACCTCCGACCGCCTGTACTTCGAGCCGCTGACACTGGAAGACGTGCTGGAAATCGTCGAACTGGAACAGCCGAAGGGCGTGATCGTGCAGTACGGCGGCCAGACCCCGTTGAAGCTGGCGCGCGCGCTGGAAGCCAACGGCGTGCCGGTGATCGGTACCAGCCCGGACTCGATCGACCTGGCCGAAGACCGCGAGCGCTTCCAGCAGCTGGTGGACAAGCTGGGTCTGAAGCAGCCGCCGAACCGCATCGCCCGCAACGACCAGGAAGCGCTGCTGCTGGCCCGCGAGATCGGCTACCCGCTGGTGGTGCGCCCGAGCTACGTGCTGGGTGGCCGTGCCATGGAAATCGTCTACGGCGAAGCCGATCTGGCCCGCTACGTGCGCGACGCGGTGAAGGTGTCCAACGATTCGCCGGTGCTGCTGGACCGCTTCCTCGACAACGCGGTGGAGTGCGACGTCGACATCATCGCCGACAAGGATGGCAACGTCCTGATCGGCGGCGTGATGGAGCACATCGAAGAAGCCGGCGTGCACTCGGGCGATTCCTCCTGCTCGCTGCCGCCGTACTCGTTGTCCGCTGAAACCCAGGCCGAGCTGCGTCGCCAGGTGGTGGAGCTGGCCAAGGCCCTGAACGTGGTCGGCCTGATGAATACCCAGTTCGCGATCCAGACCAGCGACGAAGGTGCCGACACCATCTACCTGCTGGAAGTGAACCCGCGTGCGTCGCGCACCGTGCCGTTCGTGTCCAAGGCCACCGGCATGGCGCTGGCCAAGATCGCCGCCCGCTGCATGGCCGGCAAGAGCCTGGCCGAGCAGGGTGCGACCAAGGAAATCGTGCCGGACTACTACTCGGTGAAGGAAGCGATCTTCCCCTTCGCCAAGTTCCAGGGCGTCGACCCGATTCTCGGGCCGGAAATGCGCTCCACCGGCGAAGTGATGGGTGTGGGCCGCACCTTCAACGCCGCATTCGCGCGTGCGCAGGAAGCCGGTGGCATCAAGGCACCGCCGATCGGCAAGGCCTTCGTGTCGGTGCGCGATCCGGACAAGAAGCGCGTGCTGCCGGTGGCCAAGGCGCTGCTGGCGCGTGGCTACAGCCTGGTCGCCACCCGTGGCACGGCCGCGTGGCTTCAGCAGCACGGCATGGACTGCGAGATCATCAACAAGGTGGTCGAAGGTCGTCCGCATATCGTCGACTCGATCAAGAACGGCGAGATCGTCTACATCGTCAACACGACCGAAGGTCGTTCGGCGATCAACGATTCGTTCTCGATCCGTCGCGAGGCGCTGCAGCACCGCGTCACCTACTCGACCACCATTGCCGGCGCCAAGGCGCTGGTGGATTCACTGGAATTCCGTGGCACCGGCCCCGTCTGGTCGCTGCAGGAGCTGCACAAGGAGTTGAATGCATGAGAGCCCCGATCACGATGAAGGGTGCGCAGAAGCTGCGCGATGAGCTGGATCACCTGAAGTCGGTCAAGCGCCCGAAGGTCATTGCGGCCATCGCCGAAGCGCGTGAGCATGGCGACCTGAAGGAGAATGCCGAGTACCACGCCGCGCGCGAGGAACAGGGCTTCATCGAAGGCCGCATCAAGCAGCTGGAAGGTGAGCTGTCGCACGCCGAGATCATCGACGTGAGCAAGCTCAATGCCGGCTCCAAGGTGGTGTTCGGCGCCAGCGTGACGCTGGCCGACGTGGAAACCGACGAAGAGAAGAAGTACCAGATCGTCGGTGACCTCGAGGCGGACATCAAGCAGGGCCTGATCGCGATTTCCTCGCCGGTGGCGCGCGCGATGATCGGCAAGCTGGAAGGCGATTCGATCGTGATCGACGCCCCGGCCGGCCAGCGCGAGTACGAGATCGTCAGCGTCAGCTACGTGGACTGACCGCGTGGCGACGGCGACCCTGCTGTTGCCTGCACGCAGCCGCTTTGCCGCGGCTGCGCTGCCGGACGATGTGGCGCGTGCGCTCGGCCGTGCCACGACGGTGCAGGTCGCACCGGGCGAACGCGCACAACTGACGCGCCATTTCACGGTTGCCGCGCCGCACTGGCCGGTGGCCGCGTTGACCCGCCAGCGCGACGTCGGCGATGCCGCCGGCGCCAGCTGGCTGCGTGCCGACCCGGCCTGCATGGTGCCGGACATGCACGGTGCACGGATGATGGCCTACGGCGAAACGCTGCGGCCATCGCTGGCCGACAGCCTGGCCCTGCTGCCGGTGCTGCAGCCGTTGTTTGCCGATGCCGGATTCGTGCTCGACGCGCCGGATCCTTCGCGCTGGTACCTGCGGCTGCCGATCGACATGGCGTTGCCCGACTTCGACAGCCCCGACGAGGTGCTCGGCGATGACTTGTTCTCGCACCTGCCCGAAGGCGAGGGCGGTCGCCGCTGGCGTGCGCTGATGACCGAAGCGCAGGTGCTGCTGCACAACCATTCCTGGAACCAGCAACGTGCCGCGCAGGGCCAACAGCCGATCAACTCGCTGTGGTTCTGGGGCGGTGGCGTGATGCCGGTGTCGGTGAGTACGCCGCACGCGCAGGTGCGCAGCCGCGATGCCCTGCTGCAGGGGCTGGCTCTGGCGGCTGGCGTAGCCGTGGATGGCGAGCAGGCGGTGGATGCATTGGTCGACCTGCGCCAGCTGCGTTCATTGCAGCAGCTGGGCAATGATGCGATCCGCCCGTTGCTGGCCGCGCTCAAGCGTGGCGAACTGCAGCGGCTGGTGCTGGATTTCGAGGACGGCCTGCAGTTCCAGCTGGAGCGCGGACAGCGCTGGCAGTTCTGGAAGAAGCCGCGCCAGCTGCACGACTGAGCATCCGGCAGGATCCGGTAGGTAGAGTCGACTGTTGGTCGACTGCACTTCGCTCGGATGCAGAAAATCCCGCGCGTTGCGCGTTAGTCACTAACAGTCGACTCTACCGGGCGGCCGCCGTGGCGGTATCATCGACGGGTCTTCCGTCACCCGGCGATGCCGATGTCCCTTGCCGCCGATGCTGCGCAGCCGCCCTCTGATACACCGCTGATCCGCCGCCGCGATGCGGTCCCGCCCGGCAGTTGGCCGGAGGGCACGCTGCCATTGCTGGCGCGTCTCTATGCCAGCCGGGGTGCGGGCACACCGGAGCTGGCGCAGCCGAAGCTGGGCAATCTGCACGCTCCCGAGTTGCTGACCGGCATCGACGATGCGGTGGGCCTGCTGATCGAGGCCATCGCCAACGACAAGCGCATCCTGGTGGTCGGTGATTTCGATTGCGATGGCGCCACCGCCTGTGCGGTCGGCGTGCGTGGCCTGCACATGCTCGGCGCACGGCATGTCTTTCACGCCGTGCCGAACCGCATGGTGCATGGTTATGGCCTGTCGCCGTCGCTGGTGGAGGAACTGGCCGAGTTGAAGCCGGACCTGCTGGTCACGGTCGACCATGGCATTGCCTGTCACGCGGGTGTCATTGCGGCCAAAGCACGCGGCTGGCAGGTGCTGGTCACCGACCATCATCTTCCCGGTCCGCAGTTGCCGCCGGCCGATGTCATCGTCGATCCGAACCTGGACGGTGATGCGTTCCCCAGCAAGTCGCTGGCGGGTGTCGGCGTGATCTTCTACGTGTTGATGGCGTTGCGCCGGCAGATGCGCGAGGCCGGTGTCTTTGCCGATGGCAAGGGACCTGACCTGACCACGCTGCTGGACCTGGTGGCGGTCGGCACCGTCGCCGACCTGGTGGCGCTGGATCCGAACAACCGTGCGCTGGTCAGTGCGGGCCTGCGCCGCCTGCGCGCAGGGCAGGGTTGTGTCGGCCTGCGTGCGCTGATCGAAGCCAGTGGCCGTGACGCCACGCGACTGACGGCCACCGACATTGGCTTCGCACTCGGCCCACGCCTGAACGCGGCGGGCCGGCTGGAAGACATGGCGCTGGGCATCGCGCTGCTGCTGACCGAAGACCCACGGCAGGCGCGCGAGATCGCGCAGACGCTGGAGCAGATCAATTCGGAACGGCGCGCCGTGCAGCAGTCGATGACCGACGACGCCGAGCAGGCGTTGACCCGCGTGGTGCTGGACATGGCCGGCCAGCGCCCGGTGGCTGCCTGCCTGTTCGATGCGGACTGGCATCCGGGCGTGGTCGGTCTGGTTGCATCGAAGATGAAGGATCGCCTGCATCGCCCGGTGATCGCCTTCGCGCCGGCCGAACCGGGCGCCGACACTCTGCGTGGCTCGGCTCGCTCGATCCCGGGCCTGCACATCCGTGACGCACTGGCGCTGGTCGATGCGCGCCATCCCGGCCTGATCGAACGTTTCGGTGGGCATGCCATGGCGGCTGGACTGAGCATGCGGTTGGATCACGTCGATGACTTCAGGGCCGCGTTCATTGCCGTGGTGCTGGAGATGCTCGATCCAGCGGCACTGCAGCAGCAGGTTCTCAGTGACGGCGAACTGGCTGCCGACGAGCTGGACCATCGCCACGCCGATGCGCTGCGCTTGGCCGGACCTTGGGGCCAGGGCTTCCCCGAACCGTTGTTCGACGGCTGCTTTGAAGTGGCCAACTGGCGCGTGCTGAAGGAGCGCCACCTCAAGCTGGAGCTGCGCCTGCCGGGCGTACCCGGCACGATCAACGCGATCCATTTCGGTGGCTGGCACGGCAATGCGCCTGGCCGCCATGTGCACCTCGCCTACCGGCTCGCCTGCGACGACTATCGCGGCGGCTGCGCCATCCAGCTGATCGTGGAGCACAGCCTCCCCGCTTGAAGAAAAGGGGACGGAGGGGATTAAGTCGTTCTTGCCTTGTTTGCCATTGCGACTTAATCCCCTCCGTCCCCTTTTTTGGGCCCCGCCAACCCCGTTCCGGCAGCTCGCGCGTTCAACGGTCTACGATCCCACTGGAGCCCTGCCATGGTCTTCGCCCGATGCTGCACTGTGTTGTTGCTGGCCCTTGTGGCCTGGCCCGCTGGCGCGCAGTCGCCACGGATCTCCCGGCCTCAGGCCGCCACGCCGCTGCTGATCGCGCCGGCCGCCGAACAACCGGTGCAGCTGCAGCGCGCACGCATTGAAGGCGACGTGCAGGCAGGCGTTGCCCAGACCCGGATCACACTGGAATTCCACAATCCGAACCGGCGCGTGCTGGAGGGCGAGCTGCAGTTCCCGCTGTCCGATGGCCAGCAGATCTCCGGCTTCGCCCTGGATATCAACGGGGAGCTGCGCGACGCGGTGCCGGTGCCCAAGGACCGTGGCCGCCAGGTGTTCGAGGAGATTGCCCGCCGTGGCGTTGATCCGGGCCTGCTGGAACAGACCGCCGGCAATCAGTTCCGCCTGCGCATCTATCCGCTGCCGGCCGGCGGCAGCCGCCGCGTGCAGCTGGTGATTCGTGAGCCGTTGGCCTTCGCCGGGCAAGGTTGGCAGTGGACGCTGCCGCTGCAGTTCGCCGCCGGTGCGGCCTCGGTTGAACTGAAGCTGCAGGCGCCTTCCACGACCAGCGCAGGTGCGGCTCCGTTCCGCATCAGCACGGGCCAGCTGCACTGGCAGGGCAAGGGCGCGCAGCTACCGGCGCAGCTGCAGTGGAGCCTGCCCGCAGCACGTCAGGCACAAGTCCAGGTGGCGCCCTGGCAGGACGGCCACTACCTGCTGGCGCAGCTGCCCGTGCCGGTCAGCCCCATGCCACGCGCAATGCCCAGCGAGGTCGGGTTGCTGTGGGATGGTTCCGGCTCAGCGGGCCAGCGCGACCGCACGCGTGAGTTCGCCCTGCTGGATCGGTACTTCGCCGCAATGGGTGACGGCACGGTGGCACTGACCGTGCTGCGCGACCGCGCCGAACCGCTACGGCGCTTCCGTATCCGCGCAGGCAACTGGAGCGAGCTGCGCGCAGCCCTGCAGGCCGTGCGCCCGGACGGTGCCAGCGCGCTGGCCCAGTGGCAGCCGCAGCCGGGCGTGAAGGAATACCTGCTGGTCAGTGATGGCCTGCTGACCTATGGGCCGGAGCAATTGCCGACGCTGGCATCGGATCAGCGCCTGTTCGCGATCAGCAGCGCCGGTGCCCGCACCGACAGCACGCGCCTGCGCGGCTGGAGCGAATCCCATGGCGGTCGCTTCGTCGCGCTGGGCAAGGATGTGGGGGCAGCTGCCAGCGCGTTGCTGTCGTCGCCGTTGGACGTGCAGGTTGATGCGGGTCGTGGCGTTCAGGACGTGGTGATCGATCGTCGCAGTGAAGCCCAGGGCTGGCTGTGGCTGCACGCACGACTGGCCGCCGACGGCGTGCCGATGCGGGTGCGCGTGGGCGGCGGCGAGTGGCAGGCGCTGCCAGCGACGCAGAAAAGCGATGACGGCGAACTGCTGGCCGGCCTGTGGGCGCAGGCGCGCCTGCAGCAACTGGCCGTCGACCGCCGCAGCAACCGTGAGGCCATGCAGCGCCTGTCCCAGCAGTTTGGCCTGGTGGGGCCGGATACCTCGCTGATCGTGCTGGAGACACTGGACGACTACCTGCGCTATGCGATCCGTCCGTCTGGCACGCTCCGCACCGAATACGATGCACGATTCGCCGTGCAGGTGGCGGATCGCGCCGCTGCGGATCGCGAGCGCCTCGATGAAGTGGCTGCACGCTGGAAGGAGCGCCAGCAGTGGTGGAACCGTAGCTGGCCGAAGGGAATGCCGCCGCAGCCGAAGGGCGGGGCACTGGAAGTGGCCTCCGCGGACTACGCGATGGAATCGGCGCCGGTGGCGATGCTCGCCGCGCCGGCCCCTGCGGCACCGCCCGCCCCGGCACCGATGGCCGCCGCCGAGCAGCGCATGGAAGCCAGCAGCGCGCGTGCACGTCGCTCAGCGCCTGCATCGAACAAGGCCCTGGATTCAATCACGGTCACGGGTGGCCGTGTCGCTGCGCCCGCTGCCGCCAACGAGGGCGAGCTCGGCATCCAGCTGGCGGCCTGGCAGCCGGACTCGACCATCGCCCGGCGCCTGCGCCAGGGTCCAGCGTCGCAACTGTATGACCGCTACCTGGCCGAGCGCGATGCCCATGCCGACAGCAGCGCATTCTTCCTCGACGTGGCCGACCTGCTGCTGGCGCAGGGTCAGCGCGACCTGGCACTGCGCGTGTTGTCGAACCTGGCCGAGATGGACCTGGACAATCGCCACCTGCTGCGCGTGCTCGGCTATCGGCTGATGCAGGCCGATGCCCCCGCGCTGGCGGTGCCGGTGTTCGAGCAGGTGCTGGCCATGGGCCAGGAAGAACCGCAGAGCTTCCGCGACCTGGGCCTGGCACTGGCGGCGGCCGGCAAGCCGCAGCAGGCGCTGGCGCCGCTGTACCAGGTGGTGGTGCGGCCGTGGGACAGCCGTTTCGATGGCATCGCCCTGATCGCATTGGATGAACTGACCAACCTGGTGGTCCGCAGCACGCCCCGGCTGGATACCACCAGCATCGACCCGCGCCTGCTGCAGGCGATGCCGCTGGACCTGCGCGTGGTGCTGTCGTGGGATGCCGACAACAGCGACATGGACCTGTGGGTGACCGACCCGAACGGCGAGCGCGCCTACTACGGCAACCGCCTGACCTACCAGGGCGGGCAGATGTCGCAGGACTTCACCGGCGGCTATGGTCCCGAGCAGTTCTCGCTGCGCAACGCCAAGCCGGGCAAGTACAAGGTGGAAGCGAACTACTTCGGCAGCCGCCAGCAGCTGGTGACCGGGGCGACGACGCTGATGCTGCGCCTGACCACCCACTGGGGCACGCCGAAGCAGAAGGACCAGATGGTCACGATGCGGCTGAAGGACCGCGCCGAAACCGTACTGGTGGGGGAGTTCGAGGTGCGTTGATCACTCGGACGCCCCTGTGGAGTCGAGCTTGCTCGACTGCCTCAATGTAGAGCCGAGCCTGCGCTCGGCTCATGGCAGAAGCAGCCGAGCGTGGGCTCGGCTCTACACTGCTATTTTCCGCGCATCCAAGCGTCTAGTTGTCTGGCCAGCGTGCGATTCTTGTGGGCAGACGCAACCGAATCCGTGCCTGGAACCAAGTTGATACCCAGGCTTGTATTTATCTGCTTGACCCATTCGGGAAAGTGATCAAGCGTGGCGCCGATGATTGGCGGCAACTGGAAGTCGTTGCTGGTGGGTCTGTCCCGGTAGGCGACGTAGGAGCCATCACCAGAGGTCAGGTTGATTGACCAAGGGCTGTCAGGCCAACTGTTGAGGGTCAGGCTGATCCGAGGATGCCCGCTCTCGCTGCTGTACTCGCCGTCCTGATAGAGGGTGATTCTGGCGCTCCAGTCTCGGATGTTCTGCACGCGCCAACCCTGGCGCTGCACCAGCTGGACAGCGTCCCCCGCCATGATCCGCATGTCATGCAGTTGCGCCAGATTTTCACAAAGAGCGACGTACTCGCTGTTCTCCGCGCAGTGTGGTCGGGCGGCTTCGGCAGACAGGTAAAGCACGGAGAGCGCGTGGCTTCGATCTCCGTCTCCAGACCACTTCCTGACCATCAGGTCATGTGCCATCTGGATGCGCGTGTCCTCATTGAGTTGTGCAATGAGTGCCATGCCCCAATAGAGGATTGGCCCCATTTCCTTGATATCGTGTTGCAGGGATCGGCCGGCTTCGAGAATGATTGGGGCCGACGAGCGGAATGGAAGGAATTTTTCGACCTTCTCTCGCTGGGCATGGAACGATTGGTACTTCCTGCAATGCTCCACCAGACGGGTGCGCTGTTTCAGATCGGCTGCATTTGCAACCGTGCCACTTGGCAGCTCGCCATGCTCATTGAAGCCGAAGCAGAACAGGTGCTCGAGGCTGCGGCTGGCTTGGCGCGTGTAGTAGCCCACCGGGAGCTTTGTGAGTTCCAGATAGGCTGCAACAAGGGTGGGGAAGTCTCTCTCAGGGAGTCCGGCGACCTTCCAGTCCCCAACGCGCAGCCAGTGGAAGTAGAAGCGTTGCAACATTTCCCCGGACAGGCCGCGACCGGCTTTCGGCGCAAGTGCTCCGAGGGGGTAGTGACAACTCGGGTATAGGTCGCCCTGACGTTCTTCAGCAAGCGCAGCTTCTTCTGAATCAACAAAGGCTACGAGCAGATTGATGTCGGATTGATCCATTGCAGGCCTCCAGGCAAAAGGGGAGCCTTCCGTCGGGAAGGTGACCTCCTAGGCTCGCAGGGCGCCTTGGAACATCCAATGCGAATAATTGCAAATGCCGTGAAGGCAACGAGTATCCGTGCACGTATCAGGCCGCAGTGACCCTGCGCGGAATCCACCGCGTCAGCGCCACGCCGCCGCCGAGGACCAACAGCGTGCCGACGGTCTGCCACAGCAGCCCGGTAGCCGGCACGTCGGGCAGCGCCGCAGTTCCGGCAAGCCAGTCGATCAACGGCCGCGCCAGCAGGTAGATCAGCACCACGCCCAACACGCGCAATATCCGCTGCACGACACCCTGCGGGTCCTTCGGCCAGCCACGCCATTGCAGCCACGCCACCAGCAGGCCCAGTGCGAGCAGTCGACCGGCTTCACCCACTGGAACGAAGCGGGTGGTCGCTGCCGCCCAAGCCAGCAGCACGCCCAGTCCCAGGAGGGTTGGCAACTGCCAACGCTTGCTTGAGCGCAACCCGGGCATCAACTGCCACGCCAGCAACGCAACACCGATGCCGATCAGCCAGCCGGCCAGCACGTCGGCCAGGAAATGCCGGCCCAGATACATCCGTGACACCGCCATCAGCAGTGGCCAGCCGAACGCCAATGCCCAGCGCAGCCAGCGGCGGCGGATGCCGAAGGCCAGCAGCAGGCCCACGCAGGCGGCGGTGGCCACGCCCACGTGGCCACTGTTGAAGCCATAGTCGGCATCGGGCTGCACGCGCAACATCGCGGTGGCCCGGGCATCAGGCAGGGACCAGAACGTGTGCCCTCCGCCATCGACCACGAACGGATGCGACGGCACCCCTTTGTCCAGCACGCGTGCATCCACGTCCGATGGGCGGGGCAGGGCGGCACCCTGCTTGATCGCGTGGGTGGCGCAGGCCATCAGCAGTATCGCCAGCATCACGCACAGGCCGGCGCGCAATCGTGCGCCGAACGCGCAGAGCAGGATCAGCGCGGTGTAGGCCATTTCGTAGCCGAGCAGGCTGATGAACTGCATCAGCGCCAGCATCCAGCCGCCGTCGAAGGTCTGCTGCAGCCACAGGTGCCAGTGGGTCTGGAACATCCGTTGTCCTCATTGCGCCGTGGCGGCGCGTACCGCCGGTGACGATAGCGGATCGGCCTTCAGGCCGAACAGGGGCCGCAGCCAGCGGGAGCGTCGGATCAGGAGTTCGTGGATCAGCATGCAGCCGCCGACGGTGCCGCCCAGCAGTAGCGACGGCTCCAGCCAAGGACCCAGTTGCAACGGCTTGAGCCAGAACAGCAGGGCAATGATCAGGCTCTGGTGCAGCATGTACCAGGGATAGATTGCCTCGGTGCAGTACGGCAGCCAGCCGAACGGGCGGTCGAGGAAGACCTTGCTCCAGCCGAGGATGGCCAGCAGCGCGGTCCAGACATACACCGACTGGCTGGTCCTGCCCTGCAGGTCCCAGAACGTTTCAGGCCATTGCCGCAGCGAGGAGTCAGCCGGCAGCACCTGGCCGAGGATGCGCAACCCCAGATACCAGCCGACCGCCGCCAGCGCCAGCCACAGCGTGGTGCGGCGCAGGGAGACCACGTGCTGCCAGAACACCGGCTCACGACCGAGCAGGTAGCCGGCCAGGAACACTGTCGCGTACTTCGCGTGCTGGTACCAGTCGCCAAGCAGGGTATTGGTGGACGGATAGACCGGCTCCAGCCAGATCAGCCAGGCCAGCAGCAGCGCAGACGGAATTCCGATCAGCAGTATCGGCGAGGCGGCGCAGAACGCGATCGCACGGCGCACCACGGCCGTTCCCAGCACTGGCATCAACAGGGCCAGGGCCAGCGTGTAGTTCCACAGATAGGCCAGGTACCACAGGTGGTTCCAGGTGATGCCGTATTGCCAGCCCGCGAAGCTGCCTTCCGGCCACGGCCGCACCTGCCAGTAGCGCAGCAGGAAATGCCCGAAGCCGGGCGCAACATGACCGTTGGCCACGCCCTCGCAGTAGGGCTGGATCGGTACGATCACGAACATGCCGAACAGCAGAGGCAGCAGCAGCCGCCACGTGCGCAGGCCGGCAAAGCGCAGCAGCCTGCCTTCCGGCCGCATCAGCGCGATGGCGATGCCTGAAATCAGGAACAGCAGCGACATCCGCCAGCGGTTGACGAATAACATCGGCCACTGCAGCCATTCGGCGGTGTGCACGCTCTTCAGGTGGAAGCCCCAGTCGGCCACATAGGCCATGCCGGTGTGATAGAGGATCAGCAGAGCGAAGGCGAACACGCGCAGGGCGTCGATGTCGTGGCGTCGGGTCATGGTGGTGGTGTGTCGGAGAGTCGTCCCAAGGTGACGCCGTCGGGCATGCGCGGCGACTGGCCAGGGGCCGCCGGAACCCGCGCAGTGACCAATGGCGGGGGTGGTGGGACCAATGGAGCCGCTACCCTCGGTCCCTTGAGGCAGGCTGGAGCACCGCAACGACATGGATGCAGCAATGACCCAGGGCCGACCACCGCGCTGGCGCATTTCAACCCGACTGCTGGTATGGGCGGCAATCCTGTCGGCCTCGGCGGTGGCCAACGCGTTGGTCGACGTGATGGATGCCAGTCGCCGCGGCGCTGACCTCGGCTTGTGGGAACCCTTGATCTGGGAGTTCAGCAGCCTCGGCCTGATCCTGTTGACCCTGCCGTTGCTGTGGTGGGGCTGTGAGCGCTGGCCGCTGCATGCCGATACCTGGAAGCGGCGGTTGCCGTTGTACCTGGTGGCCAGCGTCGGCTGGTCGTTGCTGCATGTGGTGGGGATGATGCTGCTGCGGCACCTGGCCTATGCGTCGCTGGGCTACCGCTACCAGGATGATGCCGGCTGGTTGGAGCGTTTTGCGTATGAATACCTGAAGGATGTGCGCACGTTCGCGATTTTCGTCGCGCTGGAGCACTTCGCCAGCTGGTTCGGCCGGCGCAGGCAGGGCGAGGCGCGTCTGCTGGCCGAGCCCGACGTCGGCCCGCCGGTGGAGCCGGTCGAGCGCCCCCAGCACTTCCTGGTGCGCAAGCTGGGCAAGGAGTTCCTGGTGGCCACGGCAGACGTGGAGTACGCCCAGGCGGCGGGCAATTACGTGAACCTTCGGGTGCGCGGACATGACTATCCGCTGCGGATCACCATGGCTGTACTGGAGCAGCGGCTGGACCCGGGCGAGTTCCTGCGCCCGCACCGCAGCTGGCTGATCAATCGCGGCCAGTTGCGCTCGATCGAGCCGCTGGATGGCGGCGAGGCCCTGCTGCACATGGCCGATGGAGCCAAAGTGCCCTGCAGCCGGCGCCAGCTGCCAGTCCTGCGGCAGGCGCTGGGCGCAGGGTGAGGCCGCATTCCGGGCGCCCCCGGCCTGCGGTATCATTGGCAGTCATCTTTTGAATGCATAACCGCCGACATGATCGAACTGAATCCTGTCCGCCAGCGCATCACCGATCTGACCGATCGCGTGCTGTCGCTTCGGGGGTATCTTTGACTACGACGCCAAGAAAGAGCGTCTTGAAGAAGTAACACGGGAGCTGGAAAGCCCCGATGTCTGGAACAACGCCGAGTACGCCCAGAACCTGGGCCGCGAACGTTCCAGCCTGGAAAAGACCGTGGGCGGCATCGCCTCGGTGCTGGACGGCCTGACCGACGCCACCGAGCTGCTGGAGCTGGCCGAGTCCGAGCAGGACGAGGACACCGCACTGGCCGTGGTCGCCGACCTGGACAAGCACCAGGCGCACGTCGAAAAGCTGGAGTTCCAGCGCATGTTCTCCGGCGAGATGGACAATGCGGCGGCGTTCGTCGACATCCAGGCCGGTGCCGGTGGCACCGAAGCCCAGGACTGGGCCGAGATCCTGCTGCGCATGTACCTGCGCTGGTGTGAATCGCGCGGCTGGAAGACCGAGCTGATGGAAGTCTCCGGTGGCGACGTCGCCGGCATCAAGTCGGCCACGCTGCGCGTGGAAGGCGACTACGCCTACGGCTGGCTGAAGACCGAGACCGGCGTGCACCGCCTGGTGCGCAAGTCGCCGTTCGACTCGGACAACCGCCGCCACACCAGCTTCACCTCGGTGTTCGTGTCGCCGGAAATCGATGACAACATCGACATCACCATCAACCCGGCAGACCTGCGGACCGACGTGTACCGCTCGTCCGGTGCCGGTGGCCAGCACGTGAACAAGACCGAGTCGGCGGTGCGTATCACCCATATCCCGACCAACATCGTCGTGGCGTGCCAGACCGGCCGCAGCCAGCACCAGAACCGCGACAACGCGATGAAGATGCTGGCCGCCAAGCTGTACGAGCTGGAGATCCAGAAGCGCAACGCCGAGAAGGACGCCGTGGAAGCGACCAAGTCCGACATCGGCTGGGGCAGCCAGATCCGCAACTACGTGCTCGACCAGAGCCGTATCAAGGACCTGCGTACCGGCATTGAACGCTCGGATACGCAGAAGGTGCTCGACGGCGACCTGGACGAGTTCGTCGAGGCCAGCCTGAAGGCCGGCCTGGCCGTGGGCTCCAAGCGCGTCGATGCCTGATCGACGCGCCTGCGCGGAGATCGTCACCCTCGCGCGCAACGCCGAGGGTGGCCGATCACGCGTTCTGTAGAGCCGAGCCCATGCTCGGCTGCTGTTGGCGCAGTAGCAGATGCGTCGAGCCTGGCTCGACGCTACAACGGGTACGGCGGTAGCGATGATGCGCAGCGAAAGTGAACGCAAGGAACTGGGCGGCTTCCTCAAGGCCTGCCGCGCCCGTGTCGACCCTGCCACGCTCGGCCTGCCGGCCGGGCGCCGGCGGACCCCGGGACTGAAGCGCGAGGAAGTCGCCCTGGCCATCGGGGTCAGCGTGAGCTGGTACACCTGGATCGAGCAGGGCCGCGAAGTGCGCGCATCGCCCGAGGTACTGGAGCGCCTGGCACAGGTGCTGCGCATGAGTGATGACGAACGCGCCTATGCCTTCGCGCTGTCCGGCTATGGCGTACCGCTGGAATCAGCGGACGAGAGCGTGACCGACGGCCTGCGCCAGCTGGTGGAGGCGATGCAGCCGATCCCGGCCTACGTACGCAACACCCGTTTTGACATCCTGGCCTGGAACCCGGCCATTGCCGATCTGTTCGTGGACTACAGCCAGCTGGCGCCGCACGAGCGCAACACGCTGCGGCTGATGTTCCTGTACCCGCCGTACCGCACGCTGATCCTCAACTGGGAAGAAATGACCCGCGGCCTGCTGGCCGGCTTCCGCGCGGCGATGGCGCAGGCGCCGGACAAGGCGCCGTTCCTGGCGCTGGTGGAGGACATTGCCGCGCACAGCGAGGAGTTCCGCCAGTGGTGGCCCGAGCACGATGTGCGCCGGTTCGATGAGGGTGCGAAGAAGTTGAACCATCCCACGCGCGGGTTGCTGGATCTGCAGTACGTGGCGCTGGTGCCGGAGAGCCGGCACGATCTTTCCCTGGTGACCTACCTGCCGCGTAGGTAGGTTGGTTGGCAGGGCTGCGGCCTGCACCCGCGGTAGTGCCGGCCGCTGGCCGGCAACCTCAGAAGCAACAGCAACAGCGGGCATTGCGTGGGATGGCGGGGCGGTGTCGGAGTGCGGGGACGCCGTAAACCCGTCCCTGGGGGCTTGGCAGCCGCATCCATGCGGCTGACACCCCGCACTCCGACACCGCCCCGCCTTCGACAGTTGGCCGGCGGCCAGTAGATCCACGCCATGCGTGGATGGTTTTCGTTTTGAGATATTTGATTCCGATGGAGATTCATCCACGCATGGCGTGGATCTACTGTGGCGACCGATTAGCGTCTGGGGCAGAGCCCCCTGAGTCAGGGGGCGGCCGCGAAGCGGCGGGGGTCTGGGAGCTGGTAAGTGGGGCCCGCGGTTCGCGCAGCGAAGCGTGGGAGCGGCAGCGCGCATGCGATGGGGCGTACCCGGGCGCAGCCCTGCCGACCAACCCCATTCAGACAGGTAAGTGCAGGTCACAGGATAAGCAGACGCCTTGTTGCTTCCGTCAATCGGGTCCACATTCCTGTGCAGGAGACGGGCCACCGCCCGTCGTCGAGACACCAGGAGACCTGCATGTCCGCTGCCCCCACCACCGCCATTTCCCGCGATCCAGCCACCGGCCAGCAGATCGCCAGCCATCCCTTTGCTACCGACGCCGAACTGGACGCCATCCTCGATCGCGGCCAGGTTGGCTTCGCCGCCTGGAGCGCCAGGAGCCTGGAGCAGCGGGCCGAGGTGCTGCGCGCGATGGCCGCTGTACTGCGCCGTGACCGCGAGAAACTGGCTGCGCTGGCTACGGCCGAAATGGGCAAGGTCCAGGACGAAGCGCTGGCCGAGATCGAAAAGTGCGCCGTGCTGTGCGACTGGTATGCCGATCATGGCGCGCAGTTCCTGCGCGACGAACCGACCCAGGTGCCCGACGACAAGGCCTACGTGTCCTACCTGCCGCTGGGCGTGGTGCTGGGCATCATGCCGTGGAACTTCCCGTACTGGCAGGTGATGCGCGCGGCGGTGCCGATCCTGATGGGCGGCAACGGTTTCCTGCTGAAGCCTGCCGAGAACATCGTCGGCACCGCGCAGCTGCTCGACGCCGCCTGGCGCGATGCGGGGCTGCCGGAGGGCACCTTCATCGCCGCCAACATCAGCCGCGAGGGCACCAGCCGCGCGATTGCCGATGACCGCATTGCCGCGGTGACGCTGACCGGCAGCGTGGCCGCCGGCCGCAGCATCGCTGCCCAGGCCGGACAGGCGCTGAAGAAGGTGGTGCTGGAGCTGGGCGGTTCCGATCCGTTCATCGTCCTGGCCGATGCCGATCTTGGTGCGGCCGTCGATGCGGCGGTGGCCTCGCGCTTCCAGAACACCGGGCAGGTCTGCATCGCCGGCAAGCGCATCATCGTCGAAGATGCGGTCTACGATCGTTTCGTGGCGCAGTTCTGCCAGAAGGTGCAGGCGTTGACCGTCGGCGATGGCCGCGACCCCGGCAACCGAATCGGCCCGATGGCGCGTCAGGATCTGCTTGAACAGCTCGATGCGCAGGTGCGCGCGTCGGTCGACGCCGGTGCGCAGCTGCTGGTCGGCGGGCACCAGCTCGATCGTCCCGGCGCGTTCTATGCGCCCACCGTGCTGGCCGGGGTTGAGCCGGGCATGCAGGCCTTCGATACCGAGACCTTCGGGCCGGTGGCCTCGATCAGCCGCGCCCGTGATGCCGACCATGCGGTGGAACTGGCCAACCAGAGCGAATTCGGCCTCAGCGGCAACCTGTGGACCGGCGATCGTGCCCGTGCGATGCAGCTGGCGCGCCGGCTGCAGACCGGCGGCGTGTTCGTCAACGGCTTCTCGGCCTCCGACCCGCGCGTGCCGATCGGTGGCGTGAAGAAGAGCGGCTTCGGACGCGAGCTCTCGCACTTCGGCATCCGCGAGTTCGTCAATGCGCAGACGGTGTGGTTCGACAAGCGTTGACGCGCGGCTTCCATCCCTCCTGCAACGATCCACCATCAGTTCAGCGAAAAAAGGACGGCATTCCCATGTCCAAGGGTTCAGACCTGCTCGTCGCCGCACTTGAGAACGAAGGCGTCGAGCGCATTTTCGGCATTCCCGGCGAAGAGAACCTCGACGTCGTCGAATCGCTGCGCCATTCCAGCATCGAGCTGGTGATCACCCGCCACGAACAGGCGGCGGTGTTCATGGCCGCCACCTACGGTCGCCTCACCGGCAAGCCGGGCGTGTGCCTGGCCACGCTCGGTCCGGGCGCGCTCAATTTCACCACCGGCGCCGCCTACGCGCTGCTTGGCGCGTGGCCGGTCATCATGATCACCGGCCAGAAGGGCATCGTCGCCAGCAAGCAGGCGCGCTTCCAGATCGTCGATATCGTCAGCACGATGAAGCCGCTGACCAAGCAGGCGCGGCAGATCGTCTCGGCACGTACCATCCCGACCATCGTCCGCGAGGCGTTCCGTGTGGCCCAGGAAGAGCGCCCCGGACCGGTGCTGCTGGAGCTGCCGGAAGATATCGCGGCCAATGAAGTCGAGGGTGCGGCGCTGATTCCACCGCACGCGGTGGACCGGCCGATTGCCAGCCCGGAGGCGCTGGATCGGGCGGCAGAGATCATCCGCAATGCCAAGCGCCCATTGCTGATGATCGCCTCGGCCGCCTCGCGGCCACAGTCCAGCGGGGCGCTGTCGGCGTTCGTGCTGCGCGCCGGCATCCCGTTCTTCACCACGCAGATGGGCAAGGGCGCGGTGGCCGGTGGTTCGGGCCTGTACATGGGCACCGCAGCGCTGACCGAACGCGACTACGTGCACATGGCCATCGACCAGGCCGACGTGATCGTGACCATCGGCCATGAGGTCACCGAGAAGCCGCCATTCGTGATGCGTCCGGGTGGACCGACCGTGATCCATATCGGCTATTCGCAGGCGGCGGTGGAGCAGGTGTACTTCCCGCAGGTGGAGGTGATCGGCGATATCGGTCGCTCGCTGACCCAGCTGGCCGACCGCATCGAAGGCGCAGTGCCGAACGCCGACGCACTGCTGCCGCTGCGGGCGACCATCCTGGAGCATCTGGCTGACCGTGCCGAGGAGGCCGGTTTCACCCCGCAGCGGCTGGTGCATGACGTGCGCCAGGTGATGCCGCCAGACGGCATCGTGGCGCTGGACAATGGCATGTACAAGATCTGGTTTGCGCGCAACTACCGCACCCAGGTGGCCAATACGCTGCTGCTGGACAACGCGCTGGCGACGATGGGTGCAGGCCTGCCGTCGGCGATCATGGCCTCGATCCTGTACCCGCAGCGGCGGGTGCTGGCGGTGTGCGGCGACGGTGGGTTCATGATGAACAGCCAGGAGCTGGAGACCGCGCGCCGGTTGGGCCTGAACCTGGTGGTGCTGATCCTCAACGACGGCGCCTACGGGATGATCCGCTGGAAGCAGGCGGTGGATGGCTTCACCGACTACGGCATGACCTTCAGCAACCCGGACTTCGTCAAGTACGCCGAAGCCTATGGCTGCAAGGGGCATGAGGTGACCGCCATCGAACAGTTCATCCCGACGCTGGAGGCGGCGTTCAACGAGGGCGGGGTGCACCTGGTGTCGGTGCCGATCGATTATTCGGAGAACCAACGGGTGCTGGTGGACGAGCTGAGGCAGGCGTTCCCCGGGAACGGCTGACGCCGGACCAGGCGCGCCTGTGGGTGTCGACCTTGGTCGACACACGGACCGCCAACCAAGGTTGGCGGCTACCGGGGCGAGGGCGGCCGCCAAGGCCGGGGCAGGGCGGTTTTGGTATGCTGGGCAACCGGCCGTGCCGGGCGCAACATCCCCCCTCACTAAACGATTCCCGCAGATCCATGAGCGAAGCTACCGATACCCCCCCCGTTGACGAAAACAAGTTGATCGCCGAGCGCCGCGAGAAACTCAAAACGCTGCGTGGGCAGGGCATCGCGTACCCGAACGACTTCCGTCGCGAGGACTTCGCCGGCCGCCTGCAGGAAGAATTCGCTGATGCCGAACAGTGGACCGCCGAGGCCCTGGAAGGTAACGGCCGCCAGGTGAAGATGGCCGGCCGCCTGATGGCCAAGCGCATCATGGGCAAGGCCAGTTTCGCGCAGATCCAGGACGAGTCCGGCCGTATCCAGCTGTTCCTGCAGGGTGCCGTGCTGGGTGATGCCTACACCGCCTTCAAGGGTTGGGACGTGGGCGACATCATCGCCGTCGAAGGCGGCCTGACCCGTACCAAGACCGGCGAACTGTCGGTCAAGGCGGAGTCGATCCGCCTGCTGACCAAGTCGCTGCGCCCGTTGCCGGACAAGTGGCATGGCCTGGCCGACGTCGAGCAACGTTACCGCCAGCGTTACGTCGACCTGATCGTGACCCCGGAATCTCGCGCGGTGTTCATCAAGCGCTCGAAGATCATCCGTGCCATGCGCGCGTGGCTGGACAACCGCGACTTCCTGGAAGTCGAGACGCCGATGATGCATTACATTCCCGGCGGCGCGGCGGCCAAGCCGTTCACCACCCACCACAATGCGCTGGACCTGGACCTGTACCTGCGCGTGGCGCCGGAGCTGTACCTCAAGCGCTTGACCGTGGGTGGCCTGGAGCGCGTGTACGAGATCAACCGCAACTTCCGCAATGAAGGCGTGAGCACCCGCCATAACCCGGAATTCACCATGATGGAACTGTACGAGGCCTATGCCACGTACAACGAAATCATGGACCTGACCGAAGGCGTGATCCGTGACGTGGCCCAGGCCGTGAACGGTGGCACCGAAGTGGAATGGGACGGCGCGAAGATCGATCTGGGCCCGGCCTTCCGCCGCTGGCGCATGGATGAAGCGGTGCGGCACCACAACCCGGAAATCTCCGTGGCCGACTGCACCGACCGTGAGGCGTTGCTGCGTCATTGCGAGCGCTTGAAGATCCGCGTCAAGCCGTCTTACGGCTGGGGCAAGCTGCTGCTTGAGATCTTCGAAGCCACGGTTGAACACACCCTGATCCAGCCGACCTTCATCACCGATCACCCGGTGGAGGTCTCGCCGCTGGCCCGTGCCAACGACAACGATCCGGGCTATACGGATCGCTTCGAGCTGTTCGTCAATGGCAAGGAGCTGGCCAACGGCTTCTCCGAACTGAACGACCCGGAAGACCAGGCGCAGCGTTTCCAGGCCCAGGTGGCCGCGAAGGAAGGCGGCGACGACGAGGCGATGCACTACGATGCCGATTACATCCGTGCGCTGGAGTACGGCATGGCGCCGACCGGTGGACTTGGCATCGGCGTCGATCGACTGGTGATGCTGCTGACCGGCAGCAGTTCGATCCGCGACGTACTGCTGTTCCCCTACATGCGTCCGGAGCAGTAAGTCGCTTTTCTGACTCCTGATTGTGCGCGCCGTCGCGAAACGAGACGGCGCATTTGACGCCTCCCGCACTCGGCGTATCGTTAATGCACTACCTTGACGTCCGTTATGGCTTGATCGACGTCAGGGGGATGACGCATTGTGAAGAGTCCGCTTCACAATGCGATGACGATCATGAACCGGGACGCATGACACGGGAGTCGGGCCGATGCAGGGTGCGAGCGTTCGCAGCAGCAGGGTATCCTCGCCTGCTGATGATCCAGCATGGTCGAGAAACCAGGCGGAGTACGCGTTGAACATCGTCATTGTTGACGACCAGACGTCCGCGCGGACGATGCTGCGTCACGTCATCGAAGACATCGCGCCGGAACTGAGCGTGTATGACTTCGGTGATCCGCTGACCGCATTGGCCTGGTGCGAGGCGCACCCGGTCGACCTGCTGCTGCTCGATTACCGCATGCCGGAGATGGACGGGCTGGAGTTCGCCCGTCGTTTCCGTCGCCTGCCCAAGCACCGCGACATCCCGGTGATCCTGATCACCGTGGTCGGCGATGAGCCGATCCGCCAGGCGGCGCTGGAAGCGGGGGTCATCGACTTCCTGGTCAAGCCGATCCGCCCGCGCGAACTGCGCGCCCGCTGCTACAACCTGCTGCAGCTGCGCCAGCAGACCGAGAACGTGAAGCAACGCGCGTTGTCGCTGGAGCAGCGTTTGCTGGCCAGCATGCATGAGGTCGAGGAGCGCGAACGCGAGACCCTGTCGCGATTGGCGCGGGCGATCGAGTTCCGTGATGCCGGCACCAGTGCCTACCTCGAACGCATGGCACGGGTTGCGGGGCTGATCGCCGAGCAGCTGGGCCTGCCCGAAGACGACGTGCGCCTGATCGAGATGGCGGCGCCGCTGCATGACATGGGCAAGATCGCCATTCCCGATGCGGTGCTGCTCAAGCAGGGCAAGCTCAACGACGAGGAGCTGGCGATCATGCGCCGGCACCCGCGCATCGGCCACGAGCTGCTCAGTGGCAGCCAGAACCGTTTCATCCAGGTCGGCGCGCTGATCGCGCTGCGCCACCACGAGCGCTATGATGGCAGCGGCTATCCCGATGGCCTGGTTGGCGAGGCGATCCCGCTGGAAGCGCGGATCGTTGCTGTCGCTGACGTCTTCGATGCACTGATCTCGCCCCGTCCGTACAAGGAAGCATGGACCATGGAAGCCACACTGGCTTATCTGTACGCCCAGCGTGGGCGACTGTTCGATCCGCGCTGCGTGGATGCGCTGATGCGCGGTCGTGAGCAGCTGGACCAGATCTGCGCCGAGCATTCGATGGCGTCCGCCCGTCCGGGGCTGGGCGCGTGAAACGCCTGTTGTCGCGGCTGCGGCAGCGCCTGTCCCAGCGGCAGGACAGCGAGCACGGCCAGCAGATTGTCCGTATCGTCCTGATCAGCCTGATCCTTGCCTACGTGCTGTTGCCGGCGCCGCGCCACGATCTGCCGCATGGCCAGTACGTGGGTGTGCTGGCGATCGTCCTGACCGGATTGAGCCTGTCCCTGATGCTGTTCGGTTGGCTGCTGTGGCGACCGGCACGTTCCGATGCTCGCCGCGTGCTGGGCATGCTGGCCGACTACGGCCTGATCGCGGCCGGCATGGTGCAGATGGGTGAGCCGCTGGCCTGGGTCTACATCGTGGTGATGTGGGTGACGGTCGGCAACGGCATGCGGTTCGGCAACCACTACCTCTACGTGGCAGTGGCAATGGCCATGGTGAGCTTCGGCTTCACCGTACTCCAGACGCCGTACTGGATGCAGAACTTCCGCCTGGCCATCGGCCTCTGGCTCGGACTGGCCGCAGTGCCGCTGTACTTCTCCACGCTGCTGCGGCAGCTGACCGAAACGATGGCCGAGGCCCGGCGCGCGAGCGAGGCCAAGAGCCGCTTCCTGGCCAACATGAGCCACGAGTTCCGCACCCCGTTGAATGGACTCAACGGTATGACCGAAGTGCTGGCGACCACGCGCCTGGATGATGAGCAGCGCGAGTGCCTCAGTACCATCCAGGCGTCTTCGCGCAGCCTGCTGGCGCTGGTGGAGGAGGTGCTGGACATCTCTGCCATCGAGGCCGGCAAGCTGCGCGTGGTGGCCGAGGATTTCGCCGTGACCGACGTGATCCAGGCGATCGGTTTGATCCTGATGCCGCAGGCCAGGGCCAAGGGCCTGGATTACCGGGTGAAGGTTGCCGACGGCGTTCCAGCGCGCGTGCGCGGCGACGTCGGGCACCTGCGGCAGATCCTGTTGAACCTGGCGGGCAACGCAGTCAAGTTCACCGACCACGGCCGGGTCGAGATCCGCGTTGGTGTGGTGCATGCTGATACCAGCGGCGCGGTGCGGCTGCGCTTCGACATTTTCGATACCGGCATCGGCGTGGCGCCGGCGATGCGTGCGCGCTTGTTCGATGCCTTCGAGCAGGCGGATGTGAGCATGGCGCGCCGCCATGAGGGCACGGGACTGGGCACGACCATCGCCAAGGGCCTGGTCGAAGCGATGGACGGCGACATCGGCTATCTGGAGAACCCGCCGCGCGGTAGTCACTTCTGGGTCGAGCTGCCTTTCGCGCCACCGCAGCCGATGGTGCCGGGCGCGGTCCCGACCCTGTCCGGCGAGGAGGACGCGGGGCCCGGCGGGAACGTGATTGCCTTTGCCGATCCATTCCTGCGCCATCGCGCGCGCGTGCGCAGCATGCAGATCCTGGTGGCCGACGACCACGAGGCCAATCGCATGGTTCTGCAGCGCCTGCTGCAGAAGGCCGGTCACCGGGTGCTGTGCGTCGACGGTGGTGAAGCCGTACTGGACGCATTGGCCGACAGCGAGTTCGATGCGGTCATCGTCGATCTGCACATGCCGGGCATGAGCGGGCTGGACATGCTCAAGGAACTGCGCGTGATGCAGTCCGGCGGTGGTCCACGCACGCCGGTGCTGGTGCTCAGTGCCGATGTCACGCCGGAGGCGATCCAGCGCTGCACCCAGGCCGGTGCCCATGCATTCCTGGCCAAGCCCGTGGTGGCGGTTCGGCTGCTCGACACCCTGGCCGAGATCGCCAGCAATGCCCAGTTGAGGACCATGGCCGCGCCGGTCGTGCGACCCGCGGCGACGGTGCAGGATGGCGTGCTCGACAGCAGCGTGCTGGACGAGTTGGCGTCACTGGGAATGGGTGAAGGGTTCGAGCGTGAGTTCATCCGCCAGTGCCTGGAGGATGCAGCGAGCTGCATGGGCAAGGCCGGGCAGGCTGGCGAAGCCGCACAGTGGGAGGTGTTCCGCGAGCAGTCCCACGCGATCAAGGGCGTGGCCAGCAATCTCGGCCTGATGCGCGCGTCCAACCGCGCCGGCGAGTTGATGCGGATGGCGGACTGGCAGTTGAAGGCCGAATGGCGCGTGCGCCTGGGTGTATTGCAGGACGCCATCAAGGAAGGCCGGCGTGCGCTGGATGCGCGCGCCGAGCGCCGCCTGCGGGGTGCGGCCGAGGATGGTGAGGCGCGCTGAGCCTGGGCGTGTGGTGTCATAAAAAAAGCCCGGCGGCCAACCGGGCTTGAACCCATCCTGGGGGAGGGAATGAATCAGGCCGCGTCGAGACCGGCGCGACGGGTCTGGGCCTTGATCAAGCGATCCATGGTACGCAAGGAGCGGTCGCCAAGGGCGAGGGCGGAATCGACCCACACCTTGGTGATCTCCAGCAGTTCGTCGTAGCTGACCGGCTGGGCAATGCTGCGTGCGGCGTTCATTGCCAGATAGGACTGCGGGGTGCGTTGCTGCTGGCGGATCAGCTCTTCAACCGCGGCACGACCTTCGCCCTTCTTCGCCAGTACATCGACGATGCCCAGCGCATGCATTTCCTCGGCGCTGTAGACACGGCCGTCAAGGATGATCTTCTCGGCCAGGTGCGGTGACACCCGCCGGCACAGGAACGAATAGGCCCCCATGCCTGGGAAAAGGCCGAACAGCACTTCGGGCAGGCCCATTCCGCTGCCTTCCTCGGCCACGATGGTGTGGCAGGCCAGCGCCATTTCCAGGCCACCGCCAAGCGCGTCGCCCTGGATCAGGGCGATCGAACGCACGTCGCCGCCGAATCCGGTATGCAGGTGGTGCACGCCTTCCACGCACCGCTGGGCGTAGTTCAGCAGGAGGTCACGGTTGCCTTCGCGGATCAGGCGGGTGAACAGGTCCAGATCGCCCCCCAGGTTGTAGGCGACGGCATCGGACGCCAGCACGAAATGCCGCAAGGTGCCGCTGTGGCGCTCGGCGGGGCTGCGGGTGATGGCCGCCATGAAGCTCCACATCTCGTCGAGCATGTCCTTTCGGCAGCACGGACGGATGCCGGTGGCAGCATCGGCATGCATGAACAGCCAGTGGGCATTGCCGTCGGCGCTGTCCTCGGTACGGATGGTGGCAAAACGCGAGCCGCTGCTGGGCAGCTTTTCGATGGTACTCATGGAAGGGTCCTCGGCATGCGGCCCGCAGAGTCAGGTGGGTGGCCGGCGGGCCGAACGGTCCACACACGCGGCGATGCTACACCGCCACCGGGGCGCCGCATGCGAAAGGGCCCGGAACGTTTCCGTCCCGGGCCCGAAGCCGTTCAAATTGCCCGAAACCCTTACTGGGCCGGCGTATCGCGGAGTTCGCGACGGAGGATTTTGCCGACGTTGGTCTTCGGCAGCTCCTTTCGGAATTCTACGATTTTGGGGTGCTTGTAGCCGGTCAGGTTGGCCCGGGCATGCTCCTTGACCATTTCGGCGGTCAGGTTCGGGTCCTTCTTCACGATGACCACCTTGACCACCTCGCCGGATTTCTCGTCCGGCACGCCGACCGCAGCCACTTCCAGCACGCCGGGCATCATCGCGATGACATCCTCGACTTCGTTCGGGTACACGTTGAAGCCGGACACCAGGATCATGTCCTTCTTGCGGTCGACGATGTAGAAGAAGCCCTGTTCGTCCATCTTCGCCATGTCGCCGGTGTGCAGCCAGCCGTCGGTGTCGATGGCCTTGTCGGTTTCCTCCGGACGCTGCCAGTAGCCCTTCATCACCTGGGGGCCCTTGATGCAGAGTTCGCCGACTTCGCCCAGCGGCAGGATGTTGCTGTTGTCATCCTTGATGCAGGCATCGGTGGACGGGATCGGCAGGCCGATCGAACCGTTGTACTCGGTGAGGGTAAGCGGGTTGATGCAGGCCGCCGGCGACGTCTCGGTCAGGCCATAGGCCTCGACCAGGGTAACGCCGGTGACCTTTTTCCAGCGTTCGGCCACGGCGCGCTGCACGGCCATGCCGCCACCCAGGGTGACCTTCAGCGACGAGAAGTCCACCGTGTCGAAACCGGGGGTATTGAGCAGGCCGTTGAACAGCGTGTTGACGCCGGTGATGGCGGTGAAGCGCACCGACTTGAGTTCCTTGACGAAACCCTTCATGTCGCGCGGATTGGTGATCAGGTGGTTGCAGCCACCGAACTTCATGAAGACCAGGCCGTTCGCCGTCAGTGCGAAGATGTGGTACAGCGGCAGGGCGGTGATGATCCACTCCTTGCCCATCTCGATGCCTGACGCACTGATCCAGGCCGAGGCCTGCTGCATGTTGGCGATCAGGTTGCGGTTGGTCAGCATCGCACCCTTGGCCACGCCGGTGGTTCCGCCGGTGTACTGCAGGAAGGCGATGTCGTCGTGGTCGATCTCGACCGGCGGGAGCGCGTGGCGGCTGCCCAGCTTGAGTGCCTGCCTGAAGCGGACGGCACCCTTGACGTGGTAGTTGGGCACCATCTTCTTGATGTACTTCAGCACGAAGTTGACGATCGCGCCCTTGGCGCCGAGCAGGTCGCCCAGGCCGGTGGTGATCACGTGCCTGACCGGCGTGTCGGCGATGACCTGCTCGACGGTATCGCCGAAGTTGTCGACCACGACCAGCGCGGTCACGCCGGCGTCGACCAGCTGGTGCTTCAGCTCGCGGGCGGTGTACAGCGGGTTGACGTTGACCACGGTGAGGCCTGCGCGCAGCACGCCGAAGGTGGCCACCGGGTACTGCAGGCAGTTGGGCATCATCAGGGCGACGCGGTCACCCTTCTTGAGCTTGAGCTCACCCAGCAGGTAGGCCGCGAACTGGGTGACCAGCGCATCGGTCTCACCGTAGGTGAGCACCTTGCCGAAGCTGGAGTAGGCCGGACGGTCGCGGAATTTCGCGACCGAAGCGTCGAAGACCGAAGCTACCGAATGGAACTCGTTGACGTCGATTTCGGCGGGAACGCCTTTCGGATAGCTCTGCAGCCAGGGACGATCCAGACTCATATTCCCCCTCCAGGAATCGTGATGTATTAGGTTCCGGCCCTGAGCGTAGCGACAATGGCCGTTCATTGCAGCATACCCCGCCGTAGGGAAAACGCGAAGAGGGGTTTGCGAGGCGCATTGTGCGAACGCGTCAAACGCCGCCGGGCATGGCCCGGCGCTACCGAAGGCAGGACGCGCCTGGTAGCGCCGGGCCATGCCCGGCGGGTGTTTCACCGTGAGCGGCTGGCTCAGCCCTGCTTGCGCACCGGTGCACCATTGGCCTTGTAGTACGGCGCGGTGCTGCGGGCCAGCGGGGTGCGGCCGCGGATCACGTCGGCCAGCTTCTCGGCCATCATGATGGTCGGCGCGTTGAGGTTGCCGGTCACCACCTGCGGCATGATCGAGGCATCGACGATACGCAGGCCTTCCAGGCCGTGCACGCGGCCCTGGCCATCGACCACCGCCATCGGATCATCGGCGTGGCCCATCTTGTTCGAGCACGACGGGTGGTAGGCGGTCTCGGCATGCTCGCGCACGAATGCGTCGATCTGCGCGTCGGTCTGCAGCGCGCTGCCCGGCGAGATCTCGCGGCCGCTGTACGGGGCCAGCGCCGGCTGCGCGAAGATCTCGCGGGTGATGCGGATCGCCGCGCGGAACTCGCGCCAGTCCTGCTCGTGCGACATGTAGTTGAACAGGATGCTGGGATGTTCGCGCGGGTCCTTGGAACGCACGTGGATGCGGCCGCGGCTGGGCGAGCGCATCGAGCCGACGTGCATCTGGAAGCTGTGTGCCTTGATCGGGTTGGAGCCGTTGTAATTGATCGCCACCGGCAGGAAGTGGTACTGCAGGTTCGGCCAGTCGAATTCGGCGTCGCTGCGGATGAAGCCACCGGCCTCGAACTGGTTGCTGGCGCCGATGCCGGTGCCCAGGAACAGCCACTCGGCGCCGATCGCCGGCTGGTTGTACAGCTTCAGTGCCGGCGCCAGCGAGACCGGCTTCTTGCACTCGTACTGCAGGTACATCTCGAGATGGTCCTGCAGGTTGGCACCGACGCCCGGCAGGTGGTGCACCAGGTCGATGTCCAGGCTGCGCAGCAGGTCGGCCGGGCCGACGCCGGAGCGCTGCAGGATCTGCGGTGAGGCGATGGCGCCGCCGCACAGCAGCACTTCGCGGCGGGCGGTGGCACGCTGCGGCTGCTCGTTGTGCAGCCACTGCACGCCCACCGCACGCTTGCCCGAGAACAGGATACGGTCGGTCAGCGCGTGGGTGACGATGGTCAGGTTCGGGCGCGGCTTGGCCAGGTCCAGGTAGCCGCGGGCAGTGCTGGAGCGACGGCCCTTCGGGGTCACCGTGCGGTCCATCGGGCCGAAGCCTTCCTGCTGGTAGCCGTTGAGGTCGTCGGTGCGCGGGTAGCCGGCCTGCACGCCGGCCTCGACCATCGCAGCGAACAGCTCGTTGTTGCCGGCCTTCGGCGTGGTCACGCGCAGCGGGCCGTCGCCGCCGTGGTAGTCATTCGGGCCGATGTCGCGGGTTTCGGCCTTGCGGAAGTACGGCAGGCAGTCCAGGTAGGTCCAGTCTTCCAGGCCCGGCATGCTGGCCCAGTTGTCGTAGTCCATCGCGTTGCCGCGGATGTAGCACATGCCGTTGATCAGCGACGAGCCGCCCAGGCCCTTGCCGCGGCCGCAGTCCATGCGGCGGTTGTTCATGAAGGGCTCGGGATCGGTCTTGTACGCCCAGTTGTAGCGCTTGCCCTGCAGCGGGAAGGCCAGCGCGGCCGGCATCTGGGTACGGAAGTCGAGCCGGTAGTCCGGGCCACCGGCTTCCAGCAGCAGCACGCTGACATCGGCATCTTCGGTGAGGCGGGTGGCCAGCACGTTGCCGGCCGAACCGGCGCCGATGATGATGTAGTCGTACTCGTTATGGGTGCTCATGGGTGTCTCCTGCAGGCCGGGGCGCGCTGCATGCAGGCGTCCCGGCGGAATGTCGGATCGGCACGATGGCCGCACGATGGGGCGCGCGCAGGGCGCGCCGGTCAGAACACGCTGGCGTAGTCGCCCAGCTCGACCTGCACCGACTTGATGCGGGTGTAGTGGCCGAGGGTGGAGATGCCGTTCTCGCGGCCGACGCCGGATTCCTTGTAGCCACCCACCGGCATTTCGGCCGGCGATTCACCCCAGGTGTTGATCCAGCAGATGCCGGCTTCCAGGCGGTGGATGATGCGGTGGGCGCGGCTGACGTCCTTGCTGACCACGCCGGCGGCCAGGCCGAAGGTGGTGTCGTTGGCGCGGCGCACCACTTCGTCCTCGTCGTCGTAGGCGAGGATGCTCATCACCGGCCCGAAGATTTCTTCGCGGACAATCGTCATGTCATCGCGGCAGTCGGAGAACACGGTCGGCAGCACGTAGGCGCCATTGGCCAGCGCGCCTTCGGTGGCACGGCCGCCACCGGTCAGCAGGCGGGCGCCTTCGGCCTTGCCGCTCTCGATGTAGCGCAGTACGTTTTCCATGTGCGGGAAGCTGGTCAGCGGGCCGAAGTTGGTTTCGGCGGCCATCGGGTCGCCGATGCGGATGCGCTTGACGCGCTCGACCACGGCGGCCTCGAAGGCGGCCAGCATGCTGCGCGGCACGAACACGCGGGTGCCGTTGGTGCAGACCTGGCCGGAACTGAAGAAATTGGCCATCACCGCGATGTCGGCGGCGCGGTCCAGGTCGGCATCATCGCAGATCACCAGCGGCGACTTGCCGCCCAGTTCCATGGTCACTTCCTTCAGCGACGAGGAGGCGGCGCTGGCCATCACCTTCTTGCCGGTGGCAACGCCGCCGGTGAAGGAGATCTTCTCGATCACCGGATGCTCGGTCAGCCACTGGCCGATCTCGCGGCCCGGGCCCTGCACGACGTTGAATACGCCGGCCGGAACACCGGCTTCGGTGTAGATCTCGGCCAGCCGGATTGCGGTCAGCGGCGTCACTTCGGACGGCTTGAACACCATCGCGTTGCCCGCGGCCAGTGCCGGGGCCGACTTCCACATGGCGATCTGGATCGGGTAGTTCCAGGCACCGATGCCAGCGACCACGCCCAGCGGTTCGCGTCGGGTATAGAAGAAGCTCGATTCGCGCAGCGGCAGCTGGATGCCTTCGATGGCGGTGGCCAGGCCGGCGTAGTACTCGACCACGTCGGCGCCGGTGACGATGTCCACGGTGGTGGTTTCGGCCAGCGCCTTGCCGGTGTCCAGGGTTTCCAGGTGGGCCAGTTCGTCGTTGCGCTCGCGCAGGAGCTCGACGGCACGGCGCAGGATGCGCGAACGCTCCATGGCAGTCATCGCGGCCCACACCTTCTGGCCTTCGGCTGCGCTCTGCACGGCACGTTCGACGTCGGCCTGGCTGGCGACCTGCACTTCAGCGATCACCTCGCCGGTGGCCGGGTTGATGGTCTTGAAGGTCTTGCCGCTGGTGGCATCGACGCGCTGGCCGTGGATGTAGAGCTGTTGGACGGGCAGGGTGGTCATGGGGCGTACTCCTTGGAAGGGGGCGGGTGCTGGAGCGCTTATAGCGCGACAGCCTGCAACTGGAAGTCGATGTAGCCGTAAGCGATGCGCCGGGACTTCTCGGCGTTGAACTGGCCGCCGACCAGGCTGCCGCGCAGCCACAGGCCATCGATCATCGCGGCCAGCCCGCGGGCGGCCAGGCGGGCCTGCGGGTGGGGCAGCAGGCGGTTGAACTGGTGGCACAGGTTGGAGAACAGGCGCTGGTCGTTGGCGCGCTGCAGCCGGGCCAGTTCCGGCTGGTGCATGCTCGCGGCCCAGAAGGTGAGCCAGACGCGCATCGCGGTGCCGTTGATCTGGCTGTCGTCGAAGTTGCCGTCGACGATGGCGCGCAGCTGCTCGCGTGGGTCGTCGCTGGCGTCGGCGCGGTAGCGGGCGACCGCGTCCTTCAGCTCGCGCAGGATCTGCCGCATTGCAGCATTGAGCAGGCCGTCCTTGTCGCCGAAGTAGTGGGCGACGATGCCGCTGGACAGCCCTGCCTTCTTCGCGATGGTGGCGACGGTCGCATCGGCCATGCCGATCTCGTCGATGGTCTGGAAAGTGGCCCGGATCAGCTGTTCGCGCCGTACCGGTTCCACGCCTTTCTTCGGCATTGTCTCTCCACGGATTGCGACCCGAAGGATCGGGCTGCCCGCCATTATGCTTTTTATTGATTGAACGTTCAATCAATAAACCCTAGGATGCGCTCGCGCCCCACGCCATGGGCCCGGTTTACCGGTCCGGCCCCGCCCATGTGCTCCCTCGGACTTGATGAGACGACCCCATGTCTTCCCTGGCTCATCCCAAGCGTTCGCCCCTGCGCTTGAACCGTTTTGTGTTCTTCAGTTCCTCGGTGTCGATCGGCATCCTCGGGCTGCTCACCGTTCTCTATCCCGAAGGCAGTGAGCACTGGCTGCAATGGGCGCAGGCCGAGGTCTCGGCGGCGTTCGGCTGGTGGTACATGCTGCTGATCGTGCTGTGCCTGGGCTTCGTGCTGTGGCTGGCGTTCTCGCCGTATGGCCGCATCCGCCTGGGCCACAACGAGGAATCACCGGCGTTCGGCTACGTCGCTTGGGTGTCGATGCTGTTCTCGGCCGGCATCGGCATCGCGCTGCTGTACTACGGCGCCTACGAGCCGCTGGACCATTTCCTCAATCCGCCCGGGCAGCCTGGCGGTACCGTGGCCGCCGGCCGCGAGGCGATGGTGCTGACCTTCCTGCACTGGGGCCTGCACGGCTGGGCACTGTATGCGCTGGTGGGCGTGGCGCTGGGCTACTTCGCCTACCGCCGCGACCTGCCGCTGGCGCTGCGCTCGGCGCTGTACCCGATCTTCGGTGAGCGCATCCATGGCCGCATCGGCGACATGGTCGATGGCTTCGGCATCCTCGCCACGCTGATCTCGATGGTGACCAACCTCGGCATCGGTGCGCTGGTGGTGCAGTCCGGCCTGGTCTACCTGTTCCACATCCCGGATACGCCGCAGGTGCTGGTGGCGATCGTGCTGGTGATGATGGTGGTGGCCACTATCGGTGTGGTTGCCGGCGTGGAGAAGGGCATCGCCTGGCTCTCCAACCTCAACGTGCGCCTGCTGTGTGGCCTGCTGCTGTTCGTGCTGGTCACCGGCCCGACCCTGCACCTGTTCGATGGCCTGATCCAGAACACCGGCGACTACCTGGGCGCCTTCGTGCGCAAGAGCTTCGACATGTACCTCAACGACCCGAAGGGCCGTGAGTGGATGGGCTCGTGGACGCTGTTCTACTGGGCGTGGTGGATTGCCTGGGCACCGTTCGTCGGTCTTTTCGTGGCGCGCATCTCGCGTGGCCGCACCATCCGCGAAGTGATCATGGGCGTGCTGCTGATCCCGCTCGGCTTCACCCTGGCCTGGCTGTCGATCTTCGGCAATACCGCCATCGACCTGGTGCTGAACCACGGCCAGTCGATCCTGGGGGAGGTGGCCCAGCACGATGCGGCGATGACGCTGTTCAAGCTGCTCGAGTACCTGCCTGCAGCGCCATACGTGGCCGGTGCCGCGGTGGTGATCGGCTTCGTGCTGTTCCTGACTCCGGTTGATTCGGGCACGCTGATGATCGCCAACCTGTGCACCCGTCGTGTCGATGACGGCGTGGAGGACGGTCACGATGCACCGATCTGGCTGCGCGTGTTCTGGGCGGCCGGCATTACCGTGGCCAGCGTTGGCCTGCTGCTGGCCGGCAACTTCAGTGCGATGCAGACCGCGGTGGTGCTGTGCGGCCTGCCGTTCTCGTTCACCCTGGCGTTCTACATGTGGGGCCTGCTGAAGGCGCTGCGCACCGACCCGGATGCGCCACGCCGCTGAGCGCGCACCTGGCGCCCATCCCGGTGCCGCCGGAGATGCGGTAGAGCCAGGCCATGCCTGGCTGCAGAGAAACAGGAAGGGCCGGATCCGCGAGGATCCGGCCCTTTTGTTGGGTAGTCGACTAGCAGTCGACTCTACCGAGAGCGGGACGTTACTTGCTGGCCAACTGGCGCAGCACGTACTGCAGCAGGCCGCCGTGGCGGAAGTACTCCACTTCCTTCGGGGTCAGCAGCATCACCGACACCTCGAAGGTCTTCTTCGTGCCATCGGCCTTGGTGGCGGTGACCGTGGCGCGCTTGCTGGCGCCGTCCTGCAGGCCGGTGATGTCGATCACCTCCGAGCCATCCAGGCCCAGGCTCTGTGCGTTCTCACCGTTGCGGAACTGCAGCGGCAGCACGCCCATGCCGACCAGGTTGGAGCGGTGGATGCGCTCGAAGCTTTCGGCGATGACCGCCTTCACTCCCAGCAGCAGGGTGCCCTTGGCCGCCCAGTCACGCGACGAGCCGGTGCCGTATTCCTTGCCGGCCAGCACCACCAGCGGCACCTTGTCGGCCTTGTACTTCATGGCCGCGTCGTAGATCGCCAGCTTTTCCGGCTGGCCACCGTTGGCCGGGTAGTACAGGGTGTTGCCGCCTTCCTCGCCACCGAACATCAGGTTCTTGATGCGGATGTTGGCGAAGGTGCCGCGCACCATCACGTCATCGTTGCCGCGGCGGCTGCCATAGCTGTTGAAGTCGGCCGGCTGCACGCCGCGCTCCTGCAGGAAACGGCCTGCCGGCGAGTCCTTCTTGATGTTGCCGGCCGGGGAGATGTGGTCGGTGGTGATCGAGTCGCCGAACAGGCCCATCACGCGTGCGCCATGCACGTCGTCGATGCTGCCGGTCTGCATGGTCATGCCATCGAAGTACGGCGGGTTCTTGATGTAGGTGGAGGCATCGCTCCACTCGTACAGATTGCCGTCCGGCGAGGCGATGGTGTTCCAGCGGGTGTCACCCTTGAACACATCGGCGTAGTTCTGCTTGAACATCTCCGGGCCGATGGTGGCGGCGATGACATCGCCGATTTCCTTGTTGCTCGGCCAGATGTCGCGCAGGAACACCGGCTGGCCATCGCTGCCGGTACCCAGCGGCTGGGTGGTCAGGTCGATGTCGGTGGTACCGGCGATGGCATAGGCGACCACCAGTGGCGGGCTGGCCAGGTAGTTCATCTTCACTTCGGGGTGCACGCGGCCCTCGAAGTTGCGGTTGCCCGACAGCACCGAGGTCACCACCAGGTCGCCGGTGGCGATGCCGGCGCTGACTTCGGTCGGCAGCGGGCCGGAGTTGCCGATGCAGGTGGTGCAGCCGTAGCCGACCACGTAGAAGCCGATCTTCTCCAGCTCCTTCAGCACGCCGGCCTTTTCAAGGTAGTCGGTGACCACGCGCGAGCCGGGGCCGAGCGAGGTCTTCACCCACGGCTGGCGGTTGAGGCCCTTGGCGGCCGCGTTGCGGGCCAGCAGGCCGGCGCCGATCATCACCGCCGGGTTGGAGGTGTTGGTGCAGGAGGTGATGGCGGCGATGACCACCGCGCCGTCCTTCAGCCGCACCTTGCGGTTCTCGATCTCGATGTCGGCGAAGCCCTTGGCCAACTGCTCGTTGCCGACCGCGGCGCCGCCGCCTTCATTGACGAACGAGGACACATCCTCGCTGCGCTTGTCACGGTTGGCGGTCATGCCGACCAGCGCTTCGCGGTAGTTCTTCTGCACGTCTTCCAGCAGCACGCGGTCCTGCGGGCGCTTGGGGCCGGCCAGCGACGGCTTCACCGTGCCCATGTCCAGTTCCAGCGTAGTGCTGTACTGGGCGTGCGGGCTGCCCGGTTCGTGCCACAGGCCCTGCGCCTTGGCGTACGCCTCGACCAGGTTGATCTGCTCTTCGCTGCGGCCGGACAGGCGCAGGTAGTTCAGCGACTCGGCGTCGATCGGGAAGATGCCGCAGGTGGCGCCATATTCCGGGGCCATGTTGCCGATGGTGGCACGGTCGGCCAGCGGCAGGTGCTGCAGGCCGTCACCGTAGAACTCGACGAACTTGCCGACCACGCCCAGCTTGCGCAGCATCTGGGTAACGGTCAGCACCAGGTCGGTGGCGGTGGCGCCTTCGGGCAGCTTGCCGGTCAGCTTGAAGCCGACCACCTGCGGGATGAGCATCGACGACGGCTGGCCGAGCATGGCGGCCTCGGCTTCGATGCCGCCTACGCCCCAGCCGAGCACGCCGATGCCGTTGATCATCGTGGTGTGGCTGTCGGTGCCGAACACGGTATCGGGGTAGGCAACGGCCTTGCCATCCTTGTCCGCGGTCATCACCACGCGGGCCAGGTTTTCCAGATTCACCTGGTGGACGATGCCGGTGTTCGGCGGCACCACCTTGAAGTTGTCGAAGGCCTTCTGGCCCCAGCGCAGGAAGCCGTAGCGTTCCTGGTTGCGCTGGAATTCGATCTTGCCGTTGAGGTCCAGTGCGTCGGGCTTGCCGAACACATCGACCTGCACCGAGTGGTCGATGACCAGTTCGGAGGGAATCTGCGGGTTGATCTGCTCTGGCGAGCCGCCGAGCTTGACCACCGCATCGCGCATCGCGGCCAGGTCGACCACGCAGGGCACGCCGGTGAAGTCCTGCAGGACCACGCGCGCCGGCATGAAGGCGATCTCGGTATCCGGTTCGGCCGCCGGATTCCAGCGGGCCACGGCTTCGATGTGGTCCTTGCCGACGGTGATGCCGCCATCCTCGTGCCGGAGCAGGTTCTCCAGCAGGATCTTCATCGAGTAGGGCAGGTGGGAGATATCGAAGCGCTGGCCCAGCGTGGGCAGGCTGAAGTAGTCGTAGGTCTTGCCGCCGACGTTCAGCTGGCTGCGGGTGGAGAACGAATCGCTCATGCGGGGTAACTCCTTCTTGCGGATGGCTTGCTCTGGCCCTTGCGTGCAAGGGCCTGCTTGCGGTCGCCGGTGGCATTCCGGCCCCGGATCCTGCCCAGTATCGGCGATCCAGCGCCCGGCAATGACCCGGCTGGCTTGGAACGCAAGGTTACAGCGGTGTGTGTAGCCTTCGTGTCAGCGCGTGCGGTCGTCGCCCGCTGGCCCGAACGCAGACGGGACGCCCATGGGCGCCCCGTCCGGAAGTGCGTGTCGAGCAGGACTTACTTGCCGTTGGCGGCATCCAGCAGCGGATTGCCGGTCTTGCCAACAGCGTTGCTCTTGGACTTGGCCGTCAGCACACCCTGCTTGTTGAATTCCAGGACGGTCGCTTCCTGGATGTTCTTGCCGAAGGTCTTGAGCTTCACGTAGTCGTAGTACCAGACCTGGGTGTCGCCCAGCTGTTCGCGGCGGCCGGGTGCGCCGAACTTCTCACGGACCTGGTCCTGGCTGGTCTTGCCGACTTCCAGGGTGTCCATCTGCTGTTGGGTGATCTCGACGCCGGTGGTGTAGGCGCCGAACGGATTGGCGTGGGCTGCCGTCGTCGAAAGGGCCAGCGGGGCAGCCAGCATCAGGGCAAGGGTCAAGGCGCGCATGGAACATCCTTTTATGGCGGTAGGTGCGGGCGGCACGCGGTGCGTCCAGCCCGGGGCCGCAGCAGGTTGCTGCGGAGCCAGTCTAACCCCCGGATGCGACCAGCGCAGGATCGCGGTCACGGATTGGGCGGGTTTGTTCCAGATACTGCGAGTATGTATAATTCATGCATACTTTTTGAGGCGTACCCCCCATGGAAGCCACCGTTGCTGAACGCGGACAGATCACCCTGCCCAAGGCGGTGCGTGATGCCCTCGGCCTGACCAAGGGCACGCTGCTGAAGGTCGAGCTGGACGGCAGCCGCATCATCCTGCGCAAGAGTGTTGACGATGCCATTTCACGGGCGCGCGGCAAGTTCGCGCTGGACGGCTTCGAATCGTCCGACGCGGCGGTGCGCGCGGTGCGTGACGAGGAGTAAGCCGTGATGATCGCCGTCGATTCGCCGGTGCTGGTCGAGCTGCTCAGCAATGGTCCGCAGGCCGATGCGGTGGAAGCCATCCTGCGGCAGAGCCTGGTCGGTGGCCGCGTGGTGGTGTGTGGCGCGACCTTGGCCGAAGTCTGCGCATCGCTGCGCGGCGGCGCCGAAGTGCTGGAAGCACTGGAAGAGATGGGCGTGCACTTCAACCCGATGGAAGCCAAGTCTGCCCTGCGCGCCGGCGAGATGCACCGCCGTCATCGCCAGCGCGGCGGCAGCCGCCGCAGCCTGGACGAATTCATGGTCGGCGCCCACGCACTGCTGCAGTGCGACGGCCTGATCACCTGGAACGACACGTTTTACCGCGACTACTTCAAGGGCCTGAAGCTGATCGTGCCGCACGCCTGAGCCCACTTTGTTTTTTCAACCTACGCATTACCCGGGAGTTGTCATGTTGGAAGCCTACCGCCACCACGTCGCCGAGCGCGCTGCGCTTGGCATCCCGCCGCTGCCGCTGAGCGCGCAGCAGACGGCCGATGTCATCGAACTGCTGAAGAACCCGCCGCAGGGCGAGGCCGAGTTCCTGCTCGACCTGCTGACCCACCGCGTGCCGGCCGGCGTCGATGACGCTGCCAAGGTCAAGGCCTCGTACCTGGCCGCGATCGCGCTGGGCAGCGAGCAGAACCCGCTGATCAGCCGCGAGCGCGCCACGGAGCTGCTGGGCACCATGCTCGGCGGTTACAACGTTGCGCCGCTGGTGCAGCTGCTGGACGACACCAGCGTCGGCACCATTGCTGCCAATGGCCTGAAGAAGACCCTGCTGGTGTTCGACGCGTTCCACGACGTGCAGGAAAAGGCCAAGGCCGGCAACGCCAACGCCCAGGCCGTGCTGCAGAGCTGGGCCGATGCCGAGTGGTTCACCAGCAACCCGGAAGTGCCGCAGAGCCTGACCGTCACCGTGTTCAAGGTGCCTGGCGAGACCAACACCGACGACCTGTCGCCGGCACCGGACGCGACCACCCGCCCGGACATCCCGATGCACGCCCTGGCGATGCTGAAGAACAAGCGCGACGACGCGCCGTTCACCCCGGAAGAAGACGGCAAGCGCGGCCCGATCCAGCAGATCCTCGACCTGAAGGACAAGGGCCACCTGGTTGCCTATGTCGGCGACGTGGTCGGTACCGGCTCCTCGCGCAAGTCGGCCACCAACAGCGTGCTGTGGTGGACCGGTGATGACATTCCGTACATCCCGAACAAGCGCGCTGGCGGCGTGTGCCTGGGCGGCAAGATCGCGCCGATCTTCTACAACACCATGGAAGATGCCGGTGCGCTGCCGATCGAGCTGGATGTGTCGAAGATGGAGCACGGCGACGTCATCGAGCTGCGCCCGTACGAAGGCAAGGCGCTGAAGAACGGTGAAGTGATCGCCGAATTCCAGGTCAAGTCCGACGTGCTGTTCGACGAAGTGCGTGCCGGTGGCCGCATTCCGCTGATCATCGGCCGTGGCCTGACCGGCAAGGCGCGCGAAGCGCTGGGCCTGGCCCCGACCAACCTGTTCCGCCTGCCGGTGCAGCCGGCCGATACCGGCAAGGGCTTCTCGCTGGCGCAGAAGATGGTCGGCCGCGCCTGTGGCCTCCCGGAAGGCCAGGGCATGCGCCCGGGCACCTACTGCGAACCGAAGATGACCTCGGTCGGCTCGCAGGACACCACCGGCCCGATGACCCGCGACGAGCTGAAGGACCTGGCGTGCCTGGGCTTCTCGGCCGACCTGGTGATGCAGTCGTTCTGCCACACCGCCGCCTACCCGAAGCCGGTGGACGTGAAGACCCACCACACCCTGCCGGAGTTCATCTCCACCCGTGGCGGCGTTTCGCTGCGTCCGGGCGACGGCGTGATCCACAGCTGGCTCAACCGCATGCTGCTGCCCGATACCGTCGGCACCGGTGGTGACTCGCACACCCGTTTCCCGGTGGGCATTTCGTTCCCGGCCGGTTCGGGCCTGGTCGCCTTCGCCGCGGCCACCGGCGTGATGCCGCTGGACATGCCGGAGTCGGTGCTGGTGCGCTTCAAGGGCAAGATGCAGCCGGGCGTGACCCTGCGTGACCTGGTCAACGCGATCCCGCTGTACGCGATCAAGTCCGGCCTGCTGACCGTGGCCAAGGCTGGCAAGAAGAACATCTTCTCCGGCCGCATCCTGGAAATCGAAGGCCTGCCGGAGCTGAAGGTCGAACAGGCGTTCGAACTGTCCGATGCCTCGGCCGAGCGTTCGGCCGCCGGTTGCTCGGTGCGCCTGAACAAGGAACCGATCATCGAGTACCTGACCAGCAACATCACCCTGCTGAAGTGGATGATTGCCGAGGGTTACCAGGATCCGCGTTCGCTGCAGCGCCGTATCGAAAAGATGGAAGCGTGGCTGGCCAACCCGGAGCTGCTGGAGCCGGATGCCGACGCCGAGTACGCCGCCGTCATCGAGATCGACCTGGCCGACATCCACGAGCCGATCGTGGCCTGCCCGAACGATCCGGACGACGTGAAGACCCTGTCCGAAGTGGCCGGTGCCAAGATCGACGAAGTGTTCATCGGTTCGTGCATGACCAACATCGGCCACTTCCGTGCGGCTGCGAAGCTGCTGGAAGGCAAGCGTGACCTGCCGACCCGCCTGTGGGTGGCCCCGCCGACCAAGATGGACGCCTCCGAGCTGACCAAGGAAGGCGTGTACGGCACCTTCGGCGCCACCGGCGCACGCATGGAAATGCCGGGCTGCTCGCTGTGCATGGGCAACCAGGCGCAGATCCGCGAAGGCTCCACCGCGATGTCGACCTCGACCCGCAACTTCCCGAACCGCTTGGGCCGCAACACCAACGTGTATCTGGGTTCGGCGGAACTGGCGGCGATCTGCTCGCGCCTGGGCCGCATCCCGACCAAGGAAGAGTACATGGCCGATGTGGGCGTGATCGCCGCCAGCGGCGCGGAGATCTACCGCTACATGAACTTCGACCAGATCGAGGAATACCAGGACGTGGCCAAGACGGTCGCTGCCTGATGCGGTAGTGCCGGCCGCTGGCCGGCAACCCGGTGAAACGAAGAACCCCCGGTGAAGGCCGGGGGTTTTTCTGTGGCGTGATGGCGGGTAGGGCCGAACCCATGCCCGGCTGCTGCTTGCCTTGCCTGCGCGTCAGCAGGACGGCGCCAGCGAGAGTGAGCGCTGCAGCCACGCATCGAGCTGGACGCTGACGAAGCCCGGATTCTCCAACGTGGAGATGTGGCCGGCCTCAGGTATCGATTGCAGGCGGCAGCCGATCCGCTCCGCCATCTGTCGTGCCTCGGTGAGGGGACGCGGCAGATCCAGCTCGCCGCTCAGGATCAGGGTTGTGCCTGGATCAAGCGCGTTGATGGCCGACAGCCGGTCCGGGCGGCCAAAGATCAGGCGACCCAGTGGCACGACTGCATCGAGCAGGCGCTGGCGGTGCCACGAGAGCAGCCGCTGCAGGAACTGCACCCGCATGGGATCGTCAGCAGCGATACCAGGGCGGAAGAACAGCGGCACGATCTGCTCGGCCATGGCTTCGGGGATGCAGCCCAGGTGTTCAATCATGTCGAGCATTCCGAAGTAGCGTTGACGGGATGCCTCGGGTTCCGCACCGAGGTACGTATCCATCAGGATCAGCGAGCGGATCTGGTCGGGACGCTGCAGTGCCAGTTCTGCAGCCCACATGCCGCCGACCGATAGTCCGGCCACTGCGTATTGCTGGATGCCCAGCGCATCCAGCAGGCGGCCCACTTCATGGGCGAGGCACGCCGGTGTGGTGAAGGCGGCTGACAGGGGCAGATCGTTGTCGTGGCCGGGCAGTTCCGGAATGATCAGGCGGTAGCGCCGCGACAACAGCTCGATCTGCGGCGCCCACATGTCGCGGCCCCAGAGATAGCTGCCGCCGAGGACAAGCGGAAAGCCGGTGCCGATATCGTGATGGGTGAGAAGATGCATGGGAAGGCTCCATGGAAGGGAGCCCCACGCTGCGGGGGGAGGGGACGCAGGTCCATTGTCGCGGATCGGCGAGGGGCCGTTCCTCGGTGCAACGGAGGTAGTTACGACACCGATGTGCGTAAGTCGCACTGTTGAAACGCCGCTGTCCGACGTTGCTGCAAGCACAAACGGGTTGAATGCGACATCTGGCCGGAGTGTATGCCCGGATGCGGAGCCGAGCGTGGGCCCGGCTCTACAGCCATTCCATCAGCCGCGTGCGAGCGCCAACAGTCGTTCGGCAATCCGTTCCAGCGGAACCTGTTCCTCGGCCGCCCCCAGCTTGAACGCGGCGCCAGGCATGCCCCAGACCACGCTGGTGGCTTCGTCCTGGACCAGCGTCGATGCGCCGGCCTGGCGCATCTCCAGCAGGCCGCGCGCGCCATCGTCACCCATGCCGGTGAGGATGGCGCCGATGGCGTTGCCGCCCGCGCTCTGCGCGACCGAACGGAACAGCACGTCGACCGCGGGCTTGTGACGGTTCACCGCCGGGCCATCGTCGACGCGGCAGCGCCAGCGCGCACCGTCGCGGATGATGCGCAGGTGCTTGCCGCCTGGAGGCAGGTAGGCATGGCCGGGCAGTACCGCTTCGCCATCGCTGGCCTCGCGCACGGCCATCGCCGAGTGCCGATCCAGTCGCTCGGCGAAGGCGCTGCTGAAGCTGGCGGGCAGGTGCTGGGTCATCACCACGGCGGGAGCATCGGCAGGCATGCCTTCCAGCACCACGCGCAGCGCTTCGGTACCGCCGGCCGAAGAGCCAATCGCGATCAGGCGGTCGGTGGTGCGGAACTGCGGTGCAGCCGGGCGCATTGCAGGAGCTGCTTCCAGCAGGAGCTTCGGAGCGGCCGCACGCACCAGCGGGCGCACCCGTGAGCGCGCCGCCATCTTGACCTTGGCGATGATCTCATCGGCGTAGCCCTGCAGGCCGCGCGCGACGTCCAGCTTGGGCTTGGAGACGAAGTCCACCGCGCCCAATGCCAGCGCCTGCAGCGTGGTGTCGGCGCCGCGTTCGGTCAGCGACGAGATCATCACCACGGGCAGCGGGTGCAGCCGCATCAGGTTTTCCAGGAAGGCCAGGCCGTCCATGCGTGGCATTTCCACGTCCAGCGTGATGACGTCCGGGGCCAGGCGCTTGATCTTCTCGCGCGCCAGCAGCGGGTCGGCGGCGGTGCCGACCACGTCGATGGTCGGGTCGCTGGACAGGATCTCGGTGAGCATCTGGCGCACGACGGCGGAGTCGTCGACGATCAGGACCCGGCAGGGGGCGTTGCCGGTCAGGGTCATTCGAACAACTCCACGCCGCCGGTGACCGGGGCCTTGGACAGGCGTGCACGTACCGCCGATTCGGTGGCGGCGACTTCGGCTTCGTGAGCGTGCGGCAGGCGCTGCACCACCACGCGGCCGGTATCGGCGAAGAACCAGATCTTGCGCGGATGGATGCCGCAGAGGTCCTCGGCGATGATCGGAATGTGCTCGGCCTGCAGGTACTGGCGCACGAACTCGGCGTTGCGGGTGCCGACCGGATTGCTGGTGAAGCCCTTCAGCACGTTGGCGCCGCCGAACACCTTGGCCTCGATGCGCTTGCGGTGCGCGCCGCGCTTGAGCATGTCGTTGATCAGCAGTTCCATCGCGTAGCTGCCGTAGCGCGCGGGCGCGCCGTCGCCGGCGTTGCCCTCAGGCAGCAGGAAGTGGTTCATGCCGCCGATCTTCAGCACTGGGTCACGCAGGCAGGCGGCCACGCAGGACCCGAGCGTGGTGGTCAGCGCCGTGGTGTCATCGACCACCAGGTACTGGGTGGGCAGCAGCTTGGCGGCAATGGTCTGGAAGCGCGCATCCTGGTAGCGCATCACATCGTCGGTACGCAGTGCGGCGTTCATGCGCCGGCCTTTGCCGCGCGGCGGTACAGGGTGCGCCCGCAGGGCTGGATCAGGTCGGCGGCGTGCAGGTAGTTCTCCGAGTGGCCGGTGTAGAGCAGCCCGTCGTCGGCCAGGTGCTGCACCAGGCGGCCGAGGATGGCGCGCTGGGTCGGCTTGTCGAAGTAGATCATCACATTGCGGCAGAACAACGCATCGAATGGACCGCCGACGTCGTAGCGCGGGGCGAGCAGATTCAACGGGCGGAACTCGATCAGCTCGCGCAGCGCCGGCAGTACGCGGCACTGCCCCTCGTTGGGGCCGCTGCCGCGCTGGAAGTAGCGCCGGCGCAGGTCGGGGTCGAGATTGGTGACGCGATCGATGTTGTAGACGCCACGGCCGGCGGTGGCCAGTACCTGGGTATCGACGTCGGTAGCGACGATGCGCACTGGCGGCTTCAGCGTGCCGAAGGCCTCGCAGGCGGTGATCGCCATCGAATAGGGTTCTTCACCGGTGGATGCCGCGCACGACCACAGCAGCAGCGGCGTGCGGCTGGAGCGCTGCTGCAGTTCTTCGCGCAGCTTGTCGAAGTGGTGCGGCTCGCGGAAGAACGAGGTCAGGTTGGTGGTGAGAGCGTTGGTGAACGCCTGCCACTCGTCGCCATCTTCCTGCTCCAGATGGTCCAGGTACTGCTGGAAGCTGCGCATGCCCAGCGTGCGCAGGCGGCGCGACAGGCGGCCATACACCATGTCGCGCTTTGCCGGCGCCAGGGCGATGCCCACGCGCTGGTAGATCAGGTCGCAGACGCGGCGGAAATCACGGTCGGCGAACTCGAATTCGCGCGGGCCGGTGACGATGGGAGTAGGACTTTGCACGGGGGACGTGTCCATCGGCGAGGGCGGTGGCCGAAGCCACCGCGGGTGGGTCTCAGAATTCCTGCCAGTCGCTGTCGCTGGCCACGAAGGTACTGGCGTTGCTGCTGCGGCGGACCGGCGCGGGCGCGCTGGTCGGCTGCGGATGGGCCACAGTGGTGATGCGCACCGGTTCCACGCGTTCCGCCGCAGCCTTCACTGCAGCGGAAACCTGGTTGTCGAGGCGGAAGATCGCCACGGCGTCGGCCAGGTGCGCGGCCTGTTCTTCCATCGCGCGTGCGGCGGCGGTAGCTTCTTCCACCAGCGCAGCGTTCTGCTGGGTGGTTTCGTCCATCTGCACCACGGTCTGGTTGACCTGCTCGATACCAGCGCTCTGTTCCTGCGAAGCGGCGGAGATCTCGGCCATGATGTCGGTCACACGCTGCACCGAGGCGACGATCTCGCCCATGGTGCTGCCGGCCTGGTGCACCAGGCTGGAGCCTTCGGCGACCTTGCCGACCGAGTCGTCGATCAGGCCCTTGATCTCCTTGGCGGCGGCGGCGGAGCGCTGGGCGAGGGTGCGCACTTCGCTGGCGACCACGGCAAAGCCACGGCCCTGTTCACCGGCACGCGCGGCTTCCACCGCAGCATTCAGCGCCAGGATGTTGGTCTGGAAGGCGATGCCGTCGATGACCGAGATGATCTCGGCGATCTTCTTCGACGAGGCTTCGATGGCCGACATGGTGGTGACCACCTGGCCGACCACGCTGCCGCCCTGCGAAGCGACACCCTGCGCGCCGATGGCGAGCTGGTTGGCCTGGCGGGCATGCTCGGCGTTCTGGCGCACGGTAGAGGTCAGTTCCTCCATCGAGGCGGCGGTCTCTTCCAGGTTGGCGGCCTGCTGCTCGGTACGGCGCGACAGGTCGCTGTTGCCGGAGGCGATTTCGCCCGCCGCCAGGGTGATGCTGGAAGCGCTGGCCTGGATCTGGCCAACGATCTGGGTCAGTTGCGTGACGGTGGTGTTGGCGTCGTCGCGCATCCGCGCGAACACGCCCTGGTAGTCGCCGTGCATGCGCGCGGTCAGGTCACCGTCGGCAATCGCCGACAGCAGCTTCGAGAGCTTGCCGAGATTGTCATCGCTGACCGCCATCATCGCGTTGAGGTTTTCCAGCATCAGGCGGAAATCGTGATCGAAGCGCTGCGCATCGCCACGACGGCTGAAGTCGCCGGCAGCGGCGGCACTGGCCAGTTGCTTGATTTCGGCGTTGATGCGGCCGAGGTTGGACTTGACGGTGTCGACGGTGGTGGTCATCGCCGCCTTTTCGCCGGGGTAGCGGGCGATGTCGCGGCTCAGGTCGCCGACGGCGTACTGCTGTACCACGTCCAGCACATCGTGCAGGGTCTGCACGTGGCTGCCGACCAGGGTATTGGTCTCCTGCACCATCAGCCCGTATTCGCCGGGGAAGGCGCTGGCGTCGATGCGGTAGCTCAGTTCGCCGGCATCGTGACGGCGAGCCATTTCGCGCTGGCCGCCGATCACCGCATGCAGCTGCTGCTGCATGCCGGACATGGCCTCCAGCAGGCGGCCGGGTTCGTCATGCGCCTGCGGACCGATGTGGCTGTCCAGCTTGCCATTGGCGATGCCTTCGGCGACGGCGGTGGCCTGCTTCAGCGGGCGCGCAATGCGGTTTCCGATGACCCAGCTCAGGGCCAGGACGATCATCACCAGCACGCCACCGGAGACCGCCATGATGGCGGTGAACACCAGCGCCTGCTGCTGCACGTCGTCCATGTAGACGCCGCTGCTGACCACCCAGTTCCAGGGCGCGAACAGGCCGGCGTAGGCGACCTTCTCGACCTCGCCCTTGCTGCCGGGCTTGGCCCAGCGATAGTTGACGAAGCCGCCGCCGGCCTTGGCCGCTTCGACCTGGTCGTAATAGATGCGCACGCCGTCGTCGGTACGGAAGTCCTTCATGTCCTTGCCGACCAGGTCCTTGCGGAACGGGTGCATCAGCAGGCGGTAGCCGGTGTCGTAGATGTTGAAGTAGTACGTATCGTTCTCGGCACGCATCGATTCCAGCGCCTGCAGCGCGGCGCCCTTGGCGGCGTCCTCGCTGAGCTCGCCGGTGCTGGCCAGGCGATGGTAGTGCTGCAGGATGCCGTAGCTGAGTTCGACCTGGGTCTTCAGCGCGGTCTTGCGGGTCTCGGTGAGGTCCAGGTACTGCATGCGGGCGGCGATCACCGAGAGCGCGATCACGCCGAGCGCGATGAGCAGCGTCAGCAGGTTGAGCTTGCGCCGGACGGAGAGATTGCTGAAGTAGTGTTGCCAGCGATGCAGGAGATTCATCGAGCAGGACCAGGTCGAAGCGGGCGGGCGGCGCCGAGCCGGTCAGCGGCGGGATACGCCGTGACAACCCCGTTATCGGCCGCGCGGGCGGGGGATTGAGGTGCGGTGTCCGAACGTATTCAGGTTTCCTTGCAGCGGCGGCTGCGGCGCTGCCTGCGGCAGGCTTTTGAAGCAACAGCAACAGCAGTTGGTCGGCGGTCGCGAGTTGCGAGGGGGGGCCGGGCCAGGGTGGGTTGGCGGGGGACGCCGTAAACCCGTCCCTGGGGGCTTGGCCGCGGCATCCATGCCGCGGACTGATCTGGCCCCCTGAAAACGGACGCCATGAAGCCGTTTCAGGCGGCAGCCCGGCGCTGCCGGGCGTAGTTGTTAGGCGAGCGGTAGCCCAGCGCCGAGTGTAGCCGGGCTGGATTGTAGAAGCCGTGGATGTAAGCAGCGATGGACTGGCTGGCTTGTTCCCTACTGGCGTAAGGCTCGGCAGCCTCTTCTGTCTTGAGCGTCGCAAAGAAGCTCTCGGCCACCGCGTTGTCCCAGCAATTGCCAGGCCGGCTCATGCTTTGGACCACGTCATGGGACTGCAGCAGCTGGCGAAACTGGTTCCCCCAGTACTGCCCACCACGATCTGAATGGAAGATCAGGCCGGGTCGTTGTGGATGCAGAGCCCAAGCATTGGCAAATGCTTTCGCCACCAGCTCTTCAGTCAGGCGCTTGGAAACGCTGTAGCCCAGCACCTGCCGGGTCTGGACGCTGATGACCACGGCCAGATGCAGCCATCCCTGGCGGGTGGGGACATACGTGATATCCCCAACCCACGCCGTCGGTCCGGTTCCGGGGGCAAATTGCCGATCCAGCAGGTTGGGGGCGAGCTGAGATGAGCCGCCGGAGGACTTGGGTCGGAATCGGCCTTTGGTCTTGCCCTGGATTCGCTCCTCGGCCATTAACCGTGCCACGCGCTTGTGGCCGACTGGGTGATTCCTGGCTCGTAAGGCCCTGACCAGCCGACGTCGCCCATAACTGCGCTTGCTGGTCACATGAATGGCCCGAAGCTCGGTACGGAGGGCCGAATCGACATCGCACGTTTGGGCACACTGCCGGCGCAGGTAATCATGGAATCCAGAGACAGAAACCCTAAGAACCCGACACAACAACCTGGTCGGGTAGTGAGTCCTTTGACTGGCGACGAAGGCGTACCTCACTTGGACTCTCTGGCAAAGAACGCCGCCGCTTTTTTTAGGATTTCCCGCTCCATCTTCAGATTGGCGTTCTCGGCCCGAAGGCGGCTGATCTCGCTTTCCAGGTCGGTGGCCGGCCTGCGAGCCTCAGAGGTCAACGACCGGCCAGCACGGACCGCGTCAAGCCAATTTGCCAGCGTCTTGACCGACATCTCCAGCTGACGGGCTGCTGCGGCAGGCCCGAGCGACTCGGCCAACTCCACGGCTTGGTGCTTGAACTCATCGGTGTAGCTACGACGGGTGATACGGGACATAAGGGACCTCCAGGTGCGATCAAAGTATCGCTTCTTGGCGTCCGCTGACGGGGGGCCAGATCAGACACCCCCGCCAACCCACCCTGGCCCGGCCCATTCGATATCCCGGCGTCGGACGGAAAGAGCGTTGGGTTTCCAAGTGGAAAGAGGGGTCAGATCCGTTTTCCGCAGGAAATCGGATCTGACCCCGGAAGTGACCTGGCTTTTGCTTTTTGCTCTTCTTTCTTCAATCCGGGGTGGACGCGCACGGAAATTTTCCGTGGCCGGGAGGGTGGGCTGCGCAGGGGCGTGAGCCGCATGGGTGCGGCGACCGAGCCTACAAGGACGTATTCACGGCGTCCCCTGCGCAGCCCACCCTCTCGGCCAACCCTCAGTAACCCAGCGCTTCGACCGACCACCCCGAGGGGCTTCGCCGTTGGCTGGATATCCAGATACCCCGTAAACGAAAACGCCCCGGCGCAGGGCCAGGGCGTCTTCGTGGATCAGGTCAGGCTGGAATCAGAACTCCTGCCAGTCTCCGTCGGCCAGTTCGGTAGCCATCGGGCGACCACCCGCGGTGCGGCGGGCGGGCGGGGCGGCCGGCGCCGGTGCTGCCGGTGCAGCAGCACGCGGGGCCGGGGCAGCGGCGCGCGGCGGGGCAACCACGGTCTCGGCTTCGTCGACCACGAAGATCGACACGGCTTCGCTGAGGTGGCCGGCCTGTTCTTCCATCGCACGGGCCGCAGCGGTGGCTTCTTCCACCAGCGCGGCGTTCTGCTGGGTGGTTTCGTCCATCTGCACCACGGTCTGGTTGACCTGCTCGATGCCGGCACTCTGTTCCTGCGAGGCAGCGGAGATCTCGGCCATGATGTCGGTCACGCGCTGCACCGAGGCGACGATCTCGCCCATGGTCGCGCCGGCCTTGTGTACCAGCGCCGAGCCGTCGTTGACCTTGCCGACCGAATCATCGATCAGGCCCTTGATCTCCTTGGCGGCGGCGGCCGAGCGCTGGGCCAGGGTGCGCACTTCGCTGGCGACCACGGCAAAGCCACGGCCCTGTTCACCGGCACGCGCGGCTTCCACCGCGGCATTCAGCGCCAGGATGTTGGTCTGGAAGGCGATGCCGTCGATGACCGAGATGATCTCGGCAATCTTCTTCGAGGAGGCTTCGATGGCCGACATGGTGGTGACCACCTGGCCGACGACGTCGCCGCCCTGCGAGGCGACACCGTGCGCGCCGATGGCGAGCTGGTTGGCCTGACGGGCGTGCTCGGCGTTCTGGCGCACGGTGGAGGTCAGTTCCTCCATCGAAGCAGCGGTCTCTTCCAGGTTTGCAGCCTGCTGCTCGGTACGGCGCGACAGGTCGCTGTTGCCCGAGGCGATTTCGCCGGCGGCCGAGCTGATTGCGCGGCTGGACTGCTTGATGCGGGTGACGATCTCGCTCAGCTGCGCGGCGGTGGCGTTGGCGTCGTCGCGCATGCGGGCGAACACGCCCTGGTAATCGCCGTGCATGCGCACGGTCAGGTCCCCCTGCGACAGCGCGGCAAGCAGGCCGGAGATCTGCTCGATGCTGCCGGCATTGGCGTCGAGCAGACCGTTGATCTGCTGCGCCAGCTGCAGGAAGAAACCTTCCTTGTCGCTGGCATCGATGCGGCCGGACAGGTCGCCGGCAGCCGCCTGGGCGATGACGCGTGCTACTTCGGCTTCGACCAGCGCTTCCTGGGTGCGGTCGCGCCATTCCACCACGTAGCCGACGGTGTCACCACCTTCATTGCGGATGGTCGATACCACCTGCGCGAACTGGGCATCGCCGTACTGCATCGGGCGACGGGCGACGCCGTGGGCCTTCAGGTTGCCCAGCAGGGTCTGGTCCATCTCGCCGCGGTGTTCCAGCACGGTGACCGGCTTGCCGATCAGCGAGGCCTGGGCGTCGAAGTCCGGCAGGTCGCGGCGCACTTCGTCCTGGTACTGGCTCAGGGTCTGCTGCAGGGCGCGGTTGCTGTAGACGATGGTGTTGCTGGTATCGGTCAGGTAGACACCGGTGGAGCTGTAGTCCAGCGCAGTGCGGATGCGCAGATTCTCGCGGGCAACGGCCTGGTCGGTTTCGATGCGCTCGCGCAGGTCGCTCTGCATGCGCTGCATGGCCTGCATCAGCTCGCCCACTTCGTCCTGGCGGCTGACGTCGATGTGGCCATCGAGCTTGCCGCCGGCGACGTCGTTGGCGACCGAAACGGCGCCACGCACGCTGCCGACCAGGGCGCGGGCGAACAGCCAGACCAGCACCAGGCCGAGTGCGGCGCCGCCCAGCAGGGCGATCACGGTCAGCACGGCCGAGGCGGAATAGGTGGACGCGGCCTCTTCGCGCGAGGCGCGGGCGAGGCGGTTGTCTTCGGCGATCAGCGCTTCCAGCGCCGAAGCCGCCTTGCGGTGCTTGGTGCGGGTCTCGCCCACGAAGGTATCGATGGCATCGTCCGGCAGGTCCAGTTCCAGCATCTCGGTGACGCTGTCATAGGAGGCCAGGGCGTCCTTCCATTCCTTGGCGAAGGTATCGAACAGCTTCTTCTGCTGCGCGTTGTCGACCAGCTTCGGGTAGTCCTTGATCGACGTGTCCATGCTGGTGCGCAGGTCGACGGCCTGCTTGCGTGCGTCGGACTTGACGTCATCGCTGGCGCGGATCAGCTGCTGGTAGGCGGCATTGCGGTACTCGCCCAGCATGCCGCGCATCTCGCCGGCCATGCGGATGCTTTCCATGCGCGAGCCGGCCAACTCGGTGGTGACGTTGTTCAGCGAATGCAGTCCGCGATAGGCGACGATGCCCTGCAGCAGCATCACCAGCAGGAGGACACCGAAGGTCAACAGCAGCTTCGGCATCAGTTTCAGGTTGTTGATCCACGGCATGGGCGTTGCGATCTCCTAAGGCAGACGCGTCCGGGCATCGGGCCCGGTTGCAGCAGAAACCACGCCGGCACGAGCTCCGGCGTGGTTCGACGGACAGCGGATTACTTGATGTTGGCCAGCTTCAGGCCCGCCGGCGAGCTGACTTCGATTTCCGCGCGCGAGGCGTCGCGCTGGATCTTGCCGATCACGCACACGGTCTTGCCTTCCAGGGTTTCCAGCGGGAAGGAGAACTTGCCGCGGTTCTCGCCGGCGATGCGGGCCGAGAAGGTGTGGCGCGGGAAGGCACCGCCCATGTACAGGAAGGTCGGCTGGCCTTCGGAACCTTCTGCGTAGCGGGCCTTTTCGACCTTGCCACAGACCATGCCGTCCTTGCCGACCGAACGCGGGGCCAGTTCCGGCGGGATCATGTCGGCCGCCTGGGCGAACGCGGAGGAAGCGGTGGTGGCCAGGACAGCGGCCGAGACGAACGCAAGCAGGGACTTCATCGAGGTGTATCTCCGGGGATGGTGATGGTCGTTCCGGTTCCGCGCGCTCCTGCGCGACCGGCTTCTGTCCCCCTATCGGCACTGCCGGGGGGAACTGAAGGGTTTTGTGACCAGAACGTGAAGCAGGTCCGCTGGGTCAGGCGGCAGCGTCTTCAGCGAGGGGGGTCTGGCCCATGTCGGCGCTGTCGAGCAGGGTCTCGATGTCCAGCAGGATCAGCATGCGGTCGTCGTGGGTGCCGATGCCGGAGATGAAGCGGGTATCGACCGCAGCGCCGAACTCCGGGGTCGGGCGGATCTGCTCGGCCGACAGCGGGATCACGTCCGACACGCTGTCGACCACGATGCCGACCACGCGGTCTTCGACGTTGAGCACGATCATCACGGTGAAGGCGTCGTAGCGGGCGTTGTCCAGGCGCAGCTTCAGGCGCAGGTCGATGACCGGCACGATGGTGCCGCGCAGGTTGATCACGCCCTTGATGTAGTCCGGGGCATCCGGCACGCGGGTGACCGCATCGTAGCCACGGATTTCCTGCACCTTGAGGATGTCCACGCCGTAGTGCTCGGCGCCGAGGGTGAAGCTGAGGAATTCGCCACCGGCGCTGGCGGCGGAGCTGGTCTTGTCGTTCATCGAGGGGTCCTGGTTCTGCCGGAAGTCCCGGTGTCAGGCTCGATATCGGCCCCGCCGGGGGGGACTTTAGGTGCCGGGCAGTGGATGGGGTCAGATCCCTTTTCAGGGAAAAGGGATCTGACCCCGGCATGCGTTCCAGGGTTGCCGGCCAACGGCCGGCACTACCACGTGACTACAGCTCGCCGTTGCGGCGGGCCTTGCGCTGGCGGTCGATGCGGAAGATGTAGCGCTGGATGGCGCTGTCGCCACCGCGCGGCAGGCTGTCAAAGCGCATGCCCACGCGCTTGACCTCGATGCCGTTGGGCTGTCGCTGTGGCAGCAGGTTGCAGACCACCAGTTCGATGTCCAGGTCCGGGCCATCGGGCAGCGACAGCTGCGCCGGGTAGCGCTTCTGCAGGCCGAACACGGCGCAGTCGTTGGGTACCACTACGGCCAGGCCACCACCGCTGATGTCCACCACCCGCATCGACAGCGCTTCGGCGCGGGCTTCGCCGGGGGGCAGCCGCAGCTGTGGCGAGTCGGTGACCGGGGTCTCCAGCCGGTACAGCTCGCGGCGTTGCAGGTGCACCAGTTCGTCCGGCAACGGGGCGCGGAAGGCGACGTGGCCATCGTTGTCCACGCGCTGCAGCGCGTGCAGTCGGAACCGCACGAGGACACGTTCAAGCTGGGCGAAGCAGAGCAGATGGTCGGCCTGCTCGGCAGCACGGTTCGATGCTTCCTGCGGGCTGCCGTCGAGCAGCAGGTAGTCTTCGTCTTCGTCGAGATCAAGTAGGGCGGTCGGGAACGAACGATCCCGGCCGTCGATATGCGCATTGATCAGTGATCGCTGGTCGATCAGCGAGCGCAGCAGCTGCCGCAGCTGGCGGGGGTTGCGGACCAGGAAGCGTTCGTCCGCGGCGTCGGCCGCGTGGACATCGTGCAGTTCAGTGTCGTGGCCGTCGGACATGGAATCTGTGATCAGGGGCGGGCGCCAGCACGCGTTGGCGCGAGGCTCGATGGGGATATCGGCCTCTGCATTGGATTATGAAGTGAGATTTGCATCACTTTCCATGCGTGTGGGGTCAGAGCCCTTTCCTGTGGGAAAGGGATCCGACCCCAGTGTCCTCAGAACTCCTGCCAATCACCCTCGGCAGCCAGCGCCGGCTGGGCGGCCGATGCGCGCAACGGTCGTGCCGGTGCTGCCTTGGTGGCGGGCAGGGCAGCCGCGACCTGGCGTGGCTGCGGCGCGTTCGCCAGCCGTGCCGGTGCAGCGGCGACGCCCTGCGATGCCAGCCGGAAGCGCGCTACGGCTTCGCCCAGCTGCACGGCCTGGTCTTCCATCGCACGTGCGGCAGCAGTGGCTTCCTCCACCAGCGCGGCGTTCTGCTGGGTGGTTTCGTCCATCTGCACCACGGTCTGGTTGACCTGCTCGATGCCGGCACTCTGTTCCTGCGAGGCAGCGGAGATCTCGGCCATGATGTCGGTCACGCGCTGCACCGAGGCGACGATCTCGCCCATGGTGCTGCCGGCCTGATGGACCAGGCTGGAGCCTTCGGCGACCTTGCCGACCGAATCATCGATCAGGCCCTTGATCTCCTTGGCGGCGGCGGCCGAGCGCTGGGCCAGGGTGCGCACTTCGCTGGCGACCACGGCGAAGCCACGGCCCTGTTCACCGGCACGCGCGGCTTCCACCGCGGCATTCAGCGCCAGGATGTTGGTCTGGAAGGCGATGCCGTCGATGACCGAGATGATCTCGGCAATCTTCTTCGACGAGGCTTCGATGGCCGACATGGTGGTGACCACCTGGCCGACGACCTCGCCGCCCTGCGAAGCGACACCGTGCGCGCCGATGGCGAGCTGGTTGGCCTGGCGGGCGTGCTCGGCGTTCTGGCGCACGGTGGAGGTCAGTTCCTCCATCGAGGCGGCGGTCTCTTCCAGGTTGGCGGCCTGCTGCTCGGTACGGCGCGACAGGTCGCTGTTGCCGGACGCGATCTCGCCAGCGGCGAGGGTGATGCTGGAGGCACTGGCCTGGATCTGGCCGACGATCTGGGTCAGCTGTGCGACGGTGGTGTTGGCGTCGTCACGCATGCGCGCGAACACACCGTTGAACTGGCCGTCCATGCGTGCGGTCAGGTCGCCGGCGGCGATCGACTGCAGCAGCTGCGAGAGCTGGCCGAGGTTGCCGTCGGCCACCTGCATCATGCTGTTGAGCTGCTCGATCATCACGCGGAAATCGTGATCGAAACGCTGCGCATCACCGCGCTGGCTGAAGTCGCCGGCGGCGGCGGCCGAGGCCAGCTGCTGGATCTGCGTGTTGATGGCCAGCAGGCTGGCCTTGGCCGCGTCCATCGACTCGTGCAGGATCGCGCGGCTGCCGGGCAGGCGGCGGGCGTCCGGGGCGAGGTTGCCGATGGCGTACTGGTTGAGCACTTCAATGGCATCGACGATCGCATCGAGGTGTTCGAAGATCACCGTGTTGATGCCGTTGGCCAGCTGGCCGTAGACGCCCGGGAAGTCTTCGGGAATGCGGTGGCTGATGTCCGGGCCGGCATGCATCTGCGCCATCAGCTGGGTCTGCTCGCTGAAGCGGCGCAGCATCGCGGTCATGTCGGCGGTGGCGGCCAGCATCTTGCCGGCTTCGTCCTTGCTGGTGGCCTGGGTGCTGACGCTGAGATCACCGCGCGCGGCGGCCTGGATGGCATGCACGGCCTTGCCGAGTGGGCCGGTCACTGCACGCGAGATGACGACGGCCAGCACGGCTGCGACCAGCGACAGCAGCACCATGCAGCCGACGATGGCAATCATGCTGGTGCGGTGGGTGGCATTGGCATCGGCGATCTTGCCGTCCATCAGGCCGGCGATGTGGGTGCCGAGGGTCTTCATCGCGGCGAACAGGTCGCGGCGTGCCGGGCGCGACTGCTCGTCGGAGATCTGCTGTGCGAGGGCGCCGTCACCAGCGGCCACGGCAGCGCGCATCGCCTTGTTGGCGGCAAAGTAGCGTTCCAGCTGCACGTTCGCCGCGCGATACAGTTCACGTTCCTTGGCCAGCGCCGGCAGTGCCGAGTATGCGGCCAGCTCGTCATGCACGGCCTTGGCCGTGTCGTCCATGCGCTTGTTGTAATCGGTCACCTTGTCCGGCTGGTCGAGCATGCTCAGCAGGGCCAGTTCATAGGTGCGGAACTCGCCCAGCTGCGAGCGCGCCTCGCCCAGGTGCTGCACCGACGGGATGTCGTTGCCAGCCATCTCGCGCAGCTGCGCGTTGGCTTCGCTCAGACGCACCAGTGCGAAGGCGCCGAGGACCAGGGTCATCAAGGTGGTGAGGGTGAACCCCACGGCCAGCTTGCGGGCGATGGGCAGATCTTGGAACCACTTCATGCAGGGTGCTCCAGGTGGGCAGAGTGCCGGCGTCTGTGCGCCGGTTTGGGGGTGGTTGCAGAGCGAACGGGAGTGCCCGGTGGGGGTTCGGTGACGGCCGTCATTGCGGAATAGCGGCGCAACTTGCGCGGACTTTATGGACGCAGATCACATTCGGATGCGTAGGGATAAGGGCGCGAAAGTGGCTTCGTGGCGGGGCGTTTGCTTCGGCGACGTGGTTACGTGCGAAACCATCGCGTTGACGGAGTTCACGGAATACGTGATGCCGTGGGTGGGGGGCAGATCCCTTTCCTGCAGAGAGGGATCTGACCCCCATGGCGGAACGCGCACAAACAAAAACCGCCGCCCCGAAGGGCGGCGGTTTCATGAACGTGTGCAGCGTGGATCAGGCGGCCTGCGGCATCCGCAGCGAGCGTACCAGGCCGCCGATGTCGACGATCAGCGCCACGCGGCCATCGCCGAGGATGGTGGCGCCGGACACCCCGCCGATGCGGCGGTAGTTGTTCTCGATGTTCTTCACCACCACCTGCTGCTGGCCGACAAGCTCGTCCACTTCCAGTGCGATCTTCTGGCCATCGCCTTCGACCACGACCACCAGCGATTCGCTGCCCGGTGCACGGTTGCCGTAGCCGTAGTACTCGCTCAGCGAGAGGATGGGCAGGTACTCGCCACGTACCCGCAGCACGCGGCCTTCGCCGGCCATGCTGCGGATGTCCTCGGCCTGCGGCTGCAGGGCCTCCAGAACGTAGGCCAGTGGCAGGATCAGCGTCTCGCCCGCGACCGCTACGGTCATGCCGTCGAGGATGGCCAGGGTGAGTGGCAGGCGGATCAGCGTGCGGGTACCGGCGCCGAGGCTGCTTTCGATCTGCACCTCGCCGCCCAGCGCCTGGATGTTGCGGCGGACCACGTCCATGCCGACGCCGCGCCCGGACAGGTCGGTGACCGCATCGGCGGTGGAGAAGCCGGGCTGGAAGATCAGGTCCCAGACCTGCGAATCGGTCGGGTTGTCCGGGACGGCCAGCCCGCGTTCGGTGGCCTTGGCCAGGATCTTGGCGCGATCCAGGCCGCGGCCGTCGTCGCTCACTTCGATGACGATGTGGCCGCCCTGGTGCGATGCGGCCAGGGTGATCGTGCCGGTCTCGTCCTTGCCTGCGCCGCGACGCACGTCGGGCATTTCCAGGCCGTGGTCGATCGAGTTGCGCACCAGGTGCACCAGCGGATCGGCGATCTTCTCGATCAGGCCCTTGTCCAGCTCGGTGCCTTCGCCGACGGTGCGCAGGCGCACCTGCTTGCCAAGGCGGCTGGACAGGTCGCGGACCAGGCGCGGGAAGCGGCGGAACACTGCATCGACCGGCAGCATGCGCACGCCGATCACGGCTTCCTGCAGGTCGCGGGTGTTGCGTTCCAGCTGGTCCAGGCCGGCGAACAGGCTCTCGGCGTGGACCGGGTCCAGCGCGTGCGAGACCTGCTTGAGCATGGCTTGGGTGATGACCAGTTCGCCGACCAGGTTGATCAGCGCATCGACCTTGTCGACGCTGACGCGGATCGAGGTCTCGGCTTCCTGGCTGGCAGCGCCGCTGGCGGCGGGCGCAGCAGGCGTTGCCGCTGCGATGGCAGCAGGCGTGGAAGGGGCTGCTGCAACGGGCGCCTGGGTGGCCAGGCTCGGCGGCGCTGCCGGACGGATGTCCAGCTCGCAGTCGTCCAGTACCCAGGCGAAGGTGTCTTCGATCTTGCTGCGCGGCACCTTGCCGACCAGGCCCAGGTCCCACGCCAGGTGGGCCTCGAGCGGGTCGAGCTGGGCAAAGCCGGGCAGGCGTTCCATGCGCGCGGCCACCTGCAGCGAACCCAGGTGTTCCAGTTCGCGGATGATGCGCAGCGGGTCGTTGCCGCTCATGAACAGCGACGGCGCCGGGGTGAAGCCGATCTGCCAGGCTTCCGGGGTATCGTCCACCTTGACGGCGGCGGTGGCCGGGGCGCTGGCTGCGGCCTGGCCGGAGAGCACCGCTTCCAGGCGTGCCTTCACCGCAGCGACAGCGGCGGGGTCGGCCGCCTGGCCGTGCTCGGCTTCGCGCAGCAGGGCGCGCAGCACGTCCACCGAGGACAGCATGGCATCGACAGCGTGGCCTTCCAGCGCCCGCTTGCCGGCACGCAGCTCATCGAGCAGCGTTTCCAGCACGTGGGTCAGGCCGGCGATGGCATCGAAGCCGAAGGTGCCGGCGCCGCCCTTGATGGAGTGGGCGGCGCGGAACACCGAATTGATGATCTCCGCGTCCTGCTGCCCCGATTCCAGGGCCAGCAGGCCAGCCTCCATCGCGTCGAGGCCTTCGCGGCTCTCCTCGAAGAAGGTGGCGTGGAAGCGTTGCAGGTCCATGCTCATGGCAGTGGTGGTCCGGAAGCGAAGAGGGGGAGCGGTGCCGGGCGATCAGCCCAGCACTTTCTGCACGGTGGCGACCAGCTGTTCCGGATTGAACGGCTTGACCAGCCAGCCGGTGGCGCCGGCGGCCTTGCCTTCGGACTTCTTGTCGGCGGCCGACTCGGTGGTCAGCATCAGCAGCGGGGTGAACTTGTAGTCCGGTAGCTGGCGCAGTTCGCGGATCAGCGCGATGCCGTCCATGTTCGGCATGTTGACGTCGGTGACCACCGCGTTGAAGCGTTGGCCCTTGGCGCGACCGAGCGCGACCGCGCCGTCTTCGGCTTCTTCGACGGCAAAACCGGCCGAGGTGAGGGCGAAGGAAACCATCTGGCGCATCGACGCCGAATCGTCCACCACCAAGATACGTGCGCTCATGCAGCGTTCTCCACAGATTTCAGGTTGTCATGGGTTGCGTCCAGGCCCAGGGCCTGGGTGACGCCCAGCAGGCGCGCGGCGTCACGGAAGGTTGCGGTGCAACCGTGGAAGCCGGTGCCCAGGCCTGCCTCGCGGCGGGCCTGCACGAAGGCACACAGCACCTGCACGGCGGCCGTGTGGATGCGGGCGACCTGGCTTGCATCCAGGGTCAGCTCGCCTGCCTGCGCCACCAGCGGGGCGAGGCGGTTCTTGAGCTCGGTGCTGCTCTCGATGCCGAGATCCTCACCCAGTTCGACAGTGCTCATCGTTGCTCCGGACAAACGGTTCCGTGATCCATAACGGCACCCCGGTGGGGTTCTTTAGAAGAATCGACGCGATGCGTCGGCTCAACTCAACAGCCGTGTGGCGTCAAGCAGGATCATCGGGCGCTGGCTGACCCGGGCGACGCCGCGGAACAGATCATTGGAGATCTGGCAGATACGGGCAGTATCCGGGGGTTCGATCTGCGAATCGGTGAGGTTGGCGACATCCTCCACGGCCGACACACGCAGACCGATGGTCTCGCCATCCTCTTCCAGCACCACGATGCGGGTCTGGGCGTCGTCTTCCGCCGCCGCGGCACCGAGGTGCAGGCCGAGGTCCATCACCGGCACCACCTGGCCACGCAGGTTCATGATCCCGAGCATCGCCGGTGCCGTGCCGCGCAACGGCAGCAGTGGCACCGGCAACACCACTTCCTGCACTTTCAGCAGTTCCAGCGCATAGGCCTGGGTCCCGCAGCGCAGGCGCAGCCAGCGCGAGGTGCGCTCGCCGGCGCGGCGGTTCTGCGGGTGCGGGCTGCTGGCGGGCTGGTGCGCCTGCGCCTGCAGCTCCTGCCAGGTACCGGGACGGCTGGTGGCCGGGGCATCCAGGGCAACGCGGGGCGGCGGCGCGGCGGCAGCACGCGCGGCCGGGGCGGGCGCGGGTGCAGGGCGCGGTGCCGGGGGCGCAACCACGGCCGGTGGCGGCGTGGGGACATCCTCGCCACCAGCAGCGGCTTCGAACGCAGCCTGCAGACCGGGGCTGTCAGTGTGGGCGAGCTGATGGCTGCCGGCCGCGTCGGTCTCGTAGATCACTTCGTCGGGCAGGTCGTCCCAGGTGGGCTCCGGGCCGGCTTCTGCTGCAGCCGGAGCGGGCGCGGTCTCATGAACGACCTCATCGGGCAGGTCGTCCCAGGTCGGCTCGCGTTCGGCGGCCGCTTCGCCCGCCGGGCGCGGCCCGGCGCTATCGCTGGTGGCGGCCTCGAAAGGTGCCTCCAGCATGGCCGTGTCCTCGGCTCGGGCGACAGTTCCGGTTTCATGGATCACTTCGGCCGGCAGGTCGTCCCAGGTGGGCTCGCGTTCCGTGCCGGTCGCCGTCGCGGGCGCGGAGGCGGCGTCGAAGGCGGCCTCCAGGGCTGCGTCGTCTGCAGCGGGCTGCGCGACGACGGCGTCCGTCTCGTAGATGACTTCGGCGGGCAGGTCGTCCCAGGTCGGCTCACGCTCGGGCGTTGCCACGTTCGTCGGGCAGGGGCCGGCGTTGTCGGGTGACGGCGTGGCAGGCGGCGTCGCCACAATCGCTTCGCCCAGCAGTTCGTCCAGGTAGTCGTCCAATACGCCTGTGCTGTTCATGCGGCCTGCTCCAGGGCGCGGGCATCCTCGCCGAGGATCCAGTTCAGTGCACGGCGGTAGGCGGCCAGGCCGCGGCCGGGGTAGTCCTCGCCGACACTGGGCAGGGTCAGGCCTGCGGCATTGCTGATGCGGGTGTCGATCGGAATCGCGTCTTCCCACACGCGGGTGCCGTGACGATCCTGCATGGTGCGCAGCGATTCGTTGCCGGCGCGGGTGCGGCGGTCGAACAGGGTTGGCAGGATCGAGATCGGCAGCGGGCGGCGGCGCGAGCGCTCGACCATCTCGCCGGTACGGACCATGCCATCCAGACCGTGCAGGGCCAGCGGCTCGGCCTGGGTGGGAATGATCAGGCGGTCGGCAGCGGCAAGTGCGTTGATCATCAACAGGCCAAGGGTGGGGGCACAGTCCAGCAGGATGTAGTCGTGCTGGCCCTGGTGACGCGCCAGTGCGTTCTGCAGGGCCAGGCCGAGGCCGGGCTGGTTGGCGCTGCGGCGCTCCAGCGTGGCCAGTGCCGACTGCGCGCAGACATAGTCCAGGCCATGGATGTGGCTGGCATGGCACAGGCTGGAAAGATCTGCCGGCGGGGCGCCGAACAGTTCCAGTACGCCGGCCGGCGGCGGATCCACCGGCACGCCGAAGGCGCGGCTGAGCGAGGCATGCGGATCGAGGTCGATCAGCAGCACGCGATGGCCAAGGGCTGCCAGGCCACGGCCGAGGGCGAGGGTGGTGGTGGTCTTGCCGACTCCGCCCTTCTGGTTGGCGACTGCCCAGATGCGCATCGGATTACTCCTTCATTGCCGGGGGAACGGCGGCGCCGACGCGGCTGCCAGCCGGCACCGGCGGCAACTTCACCGGTGCGATGGGGGAGGTGGGGGCGCTGGCCGGAGTTGCGGCGGCCTGTTCGGTGACGGTGCTGTCGGTGGCGCCGGTGGCTGCGTTCAGGCGCTGGCCCAGCGGATCCACCGAGTGCGATGTGTCAGCCAGGATGATGACCATCACCCGGCGGTTGCGGTTGCGGCCCTGCGCGCTGTCGTTCTCTTCGCGCGGGCGGAACTGGCCATAGCCGACCATTGCCAGCCGCGACGGCTGCACGCCCTGGTCGGCGAACAGATGCACCACGCTGGCTGCGCGTCCGGCTGACAGCTCCCAGTTCGACGGGAAGGTGGCGGTGGCGATCGGCACGTTGTCGGTGTGGCCCTCCACGCGCACGCTGTTGGGCACGTCACGCAGCACTTCGGCCAGGCTGGCCAGCGTCTGCCGGGCGTGCACGTCCAGCGCGGCCGAGCCGGTGGGGAACAGGATGTCGCTGTTGATCTCCACTTCGATCCACAACTCGGTGCGGCGCACGCTGATCATGCCGCGGTCGATCAGCGGCGCCAGTGCAGCGGTAAGGCGGTCGGCGATGCCGTTGAGCTGGCGCTCGGCACGGGCGATCTGTTCCTGGTTGTGGACGGAGACCGGCATGCGCATCTGCGAGGCCATCGACGGCAGCAGGGTCGGGTCGTGCGACGGCGCCGGCGCGGAGGGGCCGATCTTGGTGCCGGACTTGATCACCGAAGGGCTGTCCCAGCCGCCACCCTGCACCTGCTTGTTGCCGACCTGTACCGGGTTGATCGTGCGCGGCGCACCACCAAAGGCATCGGTGAGCGCGTCGGCCATGATCCGGTACTTGCCCTCGTTGACCGAGGAGATCGCGTACATGACCACGAAGAAGGCGAGCAGCAGCGTCATCAGGTCGGCATAGGGGATCGCCCATGCTTCATGGTTGGCGTGCTCTTCGTGGTGCTTGCGGCGGGCCATGTCAGTGCAGGAAGCCGGAGAGGTTGGTTTCGATGTTGCGCGGGTTCTCGCCCTGGGCGATCGAGATCAGGCCTTCGATGACCATCTCGCGGTCGCGGGTGTTGTGCGAGATCACGCTCTTGAGCTTGGCGGCGATCGGCAGGAACAGCAGATTGGCCGAGGCGATGCCGTAGATGGTGGCGGTGAATGCGGCGGCGATGCCGTGGCCGAGTTTGCTCGGGTCGGCCAGGTTCTTCATCACCGCGATCAGGCCGAGCACGGCACCGATGATGCCGAGCGTGGGCGCGTAGATGCCCATCGCCTCGAATACCTTGGCACCGGCCTGGTCCTGGTGTTCCTGGCTGCCCAGTTCGATTTCCAGCATGTGCCGCATCGATTCGGGCTCGACGCCGTCCACCAGCAGCTGCAGGCCCTTGCGCAGGAACGGGTCCTGCTGCGCTTCCACCTGCGATTCCAGGCCCAGCAGGCCCTGGCGACGGGCGATGTTGCTCCACTCGACGATCTGCTGGATCAGTTCGCGGCGATCGCTGTGCGGCGGGCGCACGACCCAGCGCACGATCTTGAACGCATGCTTGAACACCGCCGGCGAAGTGTGCAGCAGGATCGCGGCAACGGTGCCGACGATGACGATCACGAACGCCGCAGGCGACCACAGCGACGCCAGGCCGGCGCCCTTGAGGATGCTGCCACCGACCAGCGAGGCCAGGGCGAGAAAGAGTCCAATGAGGCTGAGTCTATCCATGGTTCCGGTATCGGCTTGTATGAATGGGACTTGAGACACCGGGAGAACGCGTACAGACGGTAGTCACAGTTTTCGGGTCGCCGGGCCATGCCCGGCGGTGTTCAGCGGATGCCGTCCACGTCCAGGATCAGTGCCATGCGACCATCGCCGATCAAGGTTGCACCGGCATAACCGCGCAGGCCGCGCAGGGCTTTCGGCAGTGGCTTGATGACCACCTCCTCGCGCCCGCGCACCTGGTCCACGACCAGTCCGAAGCGCGCTTCACCGGCCTGCAGCACCACGATGGTCAGCAGGGTCGACGCGGCGGGCGTCACATCCAGCCACTGGCGCAGGTCGACCAGCGGCAGGGTGTGCGAACGGCGGTCGAGCACGGCGCGGCCATCGAACCAGCCCAGCGACGTGCGCGGCGCGTGCAGCACTTCCATCACACGCGCCAGCGGTAGCGCGTAGACGTCCTCGCCGGCCTGCACCAGCAGGGTCGGCAGGATCGCCAGGGTGAGCGGCACGCGGATCAGGAAGCGGCTGCCACGCCCCAGTTCCGACTGGATCTGGATCTGGCCGCTCAGTTCGCGGATGCGCGACTGCACCACGTCCATGCCGACGCCGCGGCCGGAAATATCGGTGACCTGCTGCTTGGTCGAGAAGCCGGGCAGGAACACCAGGTGCAGGCACTCCTCGCTGCTCAGGCGGGCAGCGGCTTCCGGGTCGATCAGGCCCTTCTCGCGTGCCTTGGCACGCAGTTTCTCGGGGTCAATGCCGGCGCCATCGTCCTGCACCTCGATGCTGACGTAGTCACCTTCCTGCTGGGCGGACAGGCGCACATGGCCCATCCGCGGCTTGCCCTGCGCTTCACGCAGGTCGGGCATTTCCACGCCGTGGTCGATGGCGTTGCGGACCAGGTGCACCAGCGGGTCGGCCAGCGCTTCGACCAGGTTGCGGTCGAGCTCGGTCTCGGCGCCGACCAGCTCGAGGTCCACTTCCTTCTTCAGCGAGCGGGCGACGTCGCGGGCGACCTTGGGGAAGCGCGAGAACACCTTGCCCACCGGCTGCATGCGGGTGCGCATCACCGCCGACTGCAGGCGGGCAGTGGCAATGTCCAGCGTCGATACGGCGCGGTCCAGCTCCTCGTCGCGCAGGCGTGCACGCAGGGTCTTCAGGCGGTTGCGTGACAGCACCAGTTCGCCGATCAGGTTGACGATCGCATCCAGGCGCTTGGTGTCCACGCGCACGGTGTGCTCGGCCTCGGCCATCGGCTTGGCCGCCGGCTTGGCTGCAGGTGCTGGGGCGGGTGCTGGGGCGGGTGCCGGGCGCGGTGCGGCGGTGGGGGCCGCCGCGACGGCGGCAGCAGGCTTGGCGCCTGGCGCAGCGCCACCGTGCAGCTGGTCCAGCAGGGCTTCGAACTCGTCTTCGCTGATCAGGCCATCGTCGGCCTTCTTCGCCGGCGCGACCGCGGTCGGCGCGTTGCCGCCGTGCAGTTGGTCGAGCAGGGCCTCGAATTCGTCGTCGGTGATCAGATCGCTGCCACCTGCCGCTGGCGCGGCCGCAGCGACCGGTGCGGCAGTGCCACCGTTCATGTCGAACTGCGCGATCAGGTCCGGCGGCGCATAGCCCGGCTCGGTGCCGGAGGACACCGCATCCAGCATCGACTGCAGGTAGTCCAGCGATTGCTGGGCGGCGTCGAAGTGGTGGGCCTGCAGTGCCGCCTGCCCGGCACGCGCGATGCCCAGGGCTTCTTCAGCGGCGTGGCACAGCTCGACCATGGCGGTGACGCCAAGGAAACCGGCGCCGCCCTTGAGCGTGTGGTAGCCGCGGAATACCGCGTTGAGTTGCTCGGCGTCCTGCGGTGCCTGCTCCAGCGACACCAGCTGTTCGCCCAGGCGATCCAGGATTTCCTGGGCCTCGATGATGAAATCGGCAGTGATGTCGTCGGATACCGCGCTCATGCTTATAGCCCCAGGTCCGACAACAGGTCGTCGGCGTCGTTCTGCGAGACCGCGTGGCGGTCCAGTCCCTTCAGTGCCGGCCCGGCCAGTTCCGGATCGGTGCGATGCTGTTCCGGCGGCAGGCCGAGTGCGCCAAAGCCCTCGTGCACGCGGCGGACGATGCCGACCACGCGACGGATGATCTGCCCGGTCAGGTCCTGGTAGCTCTGGGTCAGGGCGATTTCGGTGAGGTTGTGGCGGATGCGCTCGAGCTGCGCGTCCTGGCCCGGCTGCAGGCCTTCGGCGCGCAGCTGTTCGGTCAGGCTGCGGCATTCCTCGGCCAGGTCCAGGGTGCGGTGCGTGGCCTGTTCGGTCATCGCCACCACGTGGTCAAGGCGTGCGCAGGCGTCGTCCAGCTCACCGGCCTCGCTGGGCACGGTCGGCAGTTCACCCAGTGCCTGTCCCAGCTCGCGGGCCAGCCGCGAGAGGCCGCTCATCATCGGCTGCGTGCGCAGCGCGACCAGTCCGTCGATGCGTTGCCGCCAGGCGGCTTCGTCGCCGGACTCCAGTGCGTCCAGGGCTTCCTGCAGGCGCAGGGCGAGGGCGTTCTTGTCGACCGTGGTATCCATCAGGCGCTGGCCGCCAGGCGTTCGAAGATCTTGCCGAGCTTCTCTTCCAGCGTCTGCGCGGTGAACGGCTTGATGATGTAGCCGTTCACGCCGTTCTGGGCGGCTTCGATGATCTGTTCGCGCTTGGCCTCGGCGGTGACCATCAGCACCGGCAGCGTCTTCAGCTTGGCATCGGCACGGATCGCCTTCAGCAGCTCAATGCCGGTCATCACCGGCATGTTCCAGTCGGTGACCACGAAATCGAACGGCTGGCTCTGCAGCAGCGACAGCGCGGCATGCCCGTCCTCGGCTTCGGCGGTGTTGGTGAAGCCCAGATCGCCCAGCAGGTTCTTGACGATTCGACGCATGGTCGAGAAGTCGTCGACGATCAGGATGCGCATGTTCTTGTTCAAAGCAGAGTTCCTTTGTTGTTCATTCCGGGCGGCCGGGGGCAGCCGCCTCGGGCATGTTCATTCTTCCAGGCCGGCGTCCGCCGCCTCGAAAATCTTGAGCCGGCCACGCAGGCGCAGCACCGCCTGGCCGTGGATCTGGCAGACCCGCGACTCGCTCACGCCGAGCACCGCGCCGATCTCCTTCAGGTTCAGTTCCTGCTCGTAATAGAGCGAGAGCACCAGCTGTTCGCGCTCGGGGAGGTGGCCGATGGCCTTGCCCAGCTCGCGGCCGAACTCGCCGCGCTCCAGCACCTGCTGCGGGGTCGGGCCACCCTGGGCGACGGTGTCCAGCTCGCCCTGGTCCTCGATGCGCGACTCCAGGCTCAGCACCTGGCCGCGTGCGGCGTCTTCCATCAGCCGCAGGTATTCGGGCAGCGGCATCTCCATCGCGGCGGCCACTTCGGTGGCGCTGGCGGCGCGGCCGCTGCTCTGTTCCAGGCGGCGGATGGTGGCGGCGGCATCGCGGGCACGGCGGTGCACCGAGCGCGGCACCCAGTCGCCACGGCGGATCTCGTCGATCATCGAACCGCGGATGCGGATCGAGGCATAGGTCTCGAACGAGGCGCCCTGATCGGCGTCGTAGCTGCGCGACGCTTCGATCAGGCCCATCATGCCGGCCTGGATCAGGTCGTCGACCTCGACGCTCGCCGGCAGGCGTGCGGCCAGGTGGTGGGCGATGCGCCGCACCAGGTCCGAATGCTGGGCGATGACCTCGTTGGCCGCCGAGCGCTGGACTTCCCTGTACTGGGCTGCGCCTTTCATGCGGCCACCCCGCGCTGCTTGAGGATGCGTTCGAGGAAGAACTCGACGCCGCCACGCGGTTCGGTCGGCGCCTGCCAGCGTGCGGTGCGACGCGCGATCTCGGTGATCGCCAGCGCGGCCGGGCTGGATGGATAGGCCTTCACCACCGGCTGCTGGCGCTGTACCGAAAGGCGCAGCCAGTCATCCTGCGGCACGCAGCCCAGGTAGTTCAGCGAGACATCGGCGAGGAACTTCTCGCAGACGCGGGTCAGCTTTTCGTACAGCACGCGGCCCTCGTTGGGGTCGCGCACCATGTTGGCCACCACCTGGATGCGGTCCACGCCGCGTTCGCGCGACAACACCTTGATCAGCGCATACGCGTCGGTGATCGAGGCCGGCTCGTCACAGACCACCACCACGGTATCCTGCGCGGCCTGGCAGAAGGTCAGCACGCCGTCGGTGATGCCGGCGGCGGTGTCCACCACCATGATGTCCAGTTCGCGTTCCAGCTCGGAGAACACGTTGACCAGGCCGACGTGCTCGGCCGGGGCCAGCTCGGCCATGTGCCGGCGGCCGGATGCGGCCGGCACCACCAGCACGCCGTTCGGGCCTTCGACGATGACGTCTTCCAGCGAGCAGCGGCCGGCGACCAGGTCGGCCAGCGTGAAGGTCGGGTTCAGCCCCAGGATCACGTCGATGTTGGCCAGGCCCAGGTCGGCGTCCAGCAGCAGCGTGCGCTTGCCCATGCCGGCCAGTGCCACGGCCAGGTTGGCGGACACATTCGTCTTGCCCACGCCGCCCTTGCCGCCAGTGACGGCAATGGTGCGCACAGGGCCGAGCGGCTCGCTGCGGGTGGCCGACAGCGGGAAGGTCTTGGTCAGCTTGGCGTACTCACGCGACGGCATGGTTCAACTCCGGGTTGCAGGGCATATCGGCCGCGCGGCGCAAATCTTCAAGGCGAAGTACGAGATTGGCCGCACTGGCCCGGTGCAGGTCCTCCGGAACGTCCTGCCCATCGGTCACCCAGGTGATCGGCAGGGCGTGGTCCACGGCCACCGACAGGGCGTTGCCGAAGCGGCCGGTCTCGTCCAGCTTGCTCAGCACCAGGCCCTGCAGGTTGGCGGCGCCGAAGCGGCGGACCACCTCGTCCATGTCGCCGAAGCTGGTGTTGGCCGGCAGCACCAGCAGGGTGCGTACCTGCCGGGCGGCGCGCAGCCACTGCAGCTGCGCGGCCAGGGCGCGGTCGCGCGGGCCCAGGCCGGCGGTGTCGATCAGCACCAGCTTGTAGTCCTTCAGGCGTTCCAGCAGCTGGTCCAGATCGGTGCCGCTGTTGGCCTCGTGCACGGCGATGCCGAGCTGGCGGCCGTAGCCATACAGCTGCTCACGGGCGCCGATGCGGGTGGTGTCGGTGGTGATCAGGGCGACGTCACGCGGGGCGTGCTTCTCGGCGAAGCGCGAGGCCAGCTTGGCGATGGTGGTGGTCTTGCCGGCGCCGGTCGGGCCGACCAGGGCGATCACACCACCTTCTTCCAGCGGGTCGACCGGGGCGATCGGCAGCTTGCGAGAGATCAGCCCCAGCATCAGGCCGCGGCCACGATGGGCTTCGGTCTCCAGCGGGATCTGCATGGCCACGTCGCGGGCCAGCCCAGCGTCGAAGCCGTATTCGTCCATCAGGTCCAGCGCAGTGGCGCGCACCGGGCTGCCACGCAGGCGCTCGTCGGTGAAGCGGTTCATCTCGCGCTCGATCACCTGGCGCATGCCGGCCACTTCCTGGCGCAGCAGGCGGATCTCGGCGTCGTCCTGGGCAACCACGGTCAGCGTCGGTGCCGGGGCCAGCATGGGGGCCGGGCTGGCTTCGCCGGCGGCTTCGACCGCTGCCGGTTCGCTGGCGGCGATGGCCGGCTGCGGTTCGGCGACGGCCGCGCCCGGCAGCGGCGGCGGCTGCACGGCGGGGGGCACGCTTTCGTGATGCATGTCGTGCGGCGGGTCGATCTGGAAGCGGGCACGGTTGGCTGGCGCGCTGACGGCCGGTGCCGGTGCAACGATGGCTTCAGCGAACGGGGCGAAGATCTGTTCCGGTAGCGTCGGTTCGTTGACGGCGGCGCGCGCCAGAGTGGCTGCGAAGCCGGTGCTGCCGCGGGTCGGCACGATCTCGTCGGCGCTGTCCAGGGTGCGGCCGGTGGCACCAACGGCCGCACGGGCGAGGGCGGCCACGGCCGAGGTGGTGGCCGCCACCGGCTCCGGCGTCGGGGTGCTGCTGCGGCGACGGGTAACCGCGGCGATCACCGCATCGGCAGCGGTGCGCGGCTTGGGTGCCGGCGGCGGTGCGACGTCACGGCGCGAGGCTTCCAGTGCGCGCTGCACGGCGCTCTCGTCGTAGTTGGCCGCGGCGACGATCTCGATGCCTTCCTCGATCCGGCGGTTGGACAGGATCACGGCGTCAGGACCATGTTCCTTGCGCACCAGGTTCATGGCCGAGCGCATGTCGGCGGCGACGAATCGTTTGATTTTCATGCTGTGGTCACGGGACGAAGACGGCGGGGTGGCGGTCGGAGAACTCGGGTGGTCGGTGGTCTGCACGGTGCGGGTTCCCCTTGGTATCTGTCTGTTGCGTTGGTTCGAAAGTGGTGTCTGTTTTCTGGCGCATCGGTGGGCGGCGTCAGCTGATCGTTCCGACCAGCTTCAGGCGCTTGTCCTCCGGCACCTCGCTGTAGGCCAGGACCGACAGCGACGGAACGCTGTGGCGGACCAGGCGGGCCAGCGCGGCGCGCACCGGGCCCGGTACCAGCACGACCGCCGGCTCGTTTCGCGCTTCCTGCTTGCTGACACATTCGGCCAGGCTCTGGTGCAGTCGCTCTGCGAGTCCGGGTTCCAGCGCGGCGCCGTTGCCCTGCGTGGACTCCTGCAAGACACGTTCCAATTGCGGGTTGAGGGTGAACACCGGCAGCTCCGCCGACATTCCGGCGATCTCCTGCACGATGAAGCGGCCCAGCGCGGTGCGCACGGCGGCGGTCAGCACGGCCGGGTCCTGGCTGCTGGGCGCGTGTTCGACCAGGGCTTCGGCGATCTTGCGCAGCTGGCGGATCGGAATGCGCTCCACCAGCAGGTTCTGCAGCACGCGCACCACCGCCGACAGCGGCAGCGCCTTCGGCGTCAGATCTTCGACGAGCTTGGGGGCGCTCTTGGCCAGGTTGGCCAGCAGGTGCTGCACTTCTTCGTGGCCGAGCAGCTCGGGCGCGTGTTCGCGGATCAGGTGCGACAGATGGGTGGCGACCACGGTGGCCGGGTCGACCACGGTGTAGCCCAGCGTTTCGGCCTGGGCGCGCTGGTGCGGCTGGATCCAGGTGGCATCCAGGCCGAACGCGGGGTCCTTGCCGGCGATGCCTTCCAGCGCGCCGAGCGCACTGCCCGGGTCCAGCGCCAGTTCGCGGTCGGGGTGGATCTCGGCGGTGGCCACCGGCACGCCGTGCACCAGCACGCGGTAGCCGTTGGCGGGCAGTTCCAGGTTGTCGCGGATATGCACCGAGGGAATCAGGAAGCCGACATCCTGGGTCAGCTTGCGGCGCACGCCCTTGATGCGCGCCATCAGTTCACCGCCCTGGTTGCTGTCGACCAGCGGGATCAGCCGGTAGCCGACCTCCAGGCCCAGCGGATCGACCGGGCGCAGCTCGTCCCAGCTCAGTTCGGCGGTCGGTGCCGGCGCGGCCGGGCGGCCCAGTGCGTTGAGGGCAGCGGCGTCATTGCCTGCGGCTGCCGGATCGGCGGCGGCGGTCTTGCCCTTGCGATAGACCTTCCAGGCGATGAAACCGAGGATCGCAGCCAGCGTCAGGAAAGCGACGTTGGGCATGCCCGGCACCAGGCCGACCACGCCGATGATGCCGGCGGTGATCGCCAGCGCGCGGTACTGGCCGAACACCTGGCCGGTCATGGCCTGGGCCATGTCCTGCGAGCGCGAGGCGCGGGTCACCAGCATCGCCACCGCGCTGGACACCAGCAGCGCCGGCAGCTGCGCCACCAGGCCGTCACCGATGGACAGCAGGGTGTAGGTGGCGGCGGCGTCGCCGAACGGCATGCCATGCTGCAGCACGCCCACGGCCAGGCCGCCGAGCATGTTGATGAACAGGATCAGGATGCCGGCGATGGCGTCACCGCGGATGAACTTGCTGGCACCGTCCATCGCGCCGTAGAAGTCGGCTTCCTCGCGGACCTCCTCGCGGCGCAGCTTGGCTTCTTCACGCGTCAGCAAACCGGCGTTGAGGTCGGCGTCGATCGCCATCTGCTTGCCGGGCATCGCGTCGAGGATGAAGCGCGCGGTCACTTCCGAGACGCGGCCGGCGCCCTTGGTGATGACCACGAAGTTGATGATGGTCAGGATCGCGAAGACCACGATGCCGACCGCGTAGTTGCCGCCGATCACGAATTCGCCGAAGGCGGCGATGACCTTGCCCGCGGCGTCGTGGCCGTTCTGGCCGTTCAGCAGGATCACGCGGGTAGAGGCCACGTTCAGCGCCAGCCGCAGCATGGTGGTGATCAGCAGCACGATCGGGAAGATGGTGAAATCCAGCGGGCGCTTCACGTAGACCACCGCCAGCAGCACCATCAGCGAGATGGCGATGTTGAAGGTGAACAGCGCATCGAGCACCGGCGCGGCCAGCGGCACCACGACCATGGCCAGCAGGGCCAGCACGATCAGCGGTGCGCCAAGGCCCTGGCGGATCATTTCCAGGGCGCGGCGGGTGTTGAATCCGGTGGAGGGCTGGGCGCTCACGGGCGGCCTCCCTTGCCGAATTCATCCACCTGGATGTGCGGGGCGTCCGGCATCGGGCCAGTGCGCCAGGCGCGCAGCTGGTAGACGTAGGACAGGACCTGGGCGACGGCCGAATACAGTCTCACGGGGATTTCCTTTCCGAGTTGGCCTTCCCGATACAAGGCGCGTGCCAAAGGCGGGGCAGAGACAATCGCGACCTTGTTGCCGTCGGCCACCTCACGGATGCGCAGGGCGGTCTCGTCCACGCCCAGGGCGACCACGGTGGGGGCGTTCATGGCCCCGCCTTCGTACTTCAGGGCCACCGCGTAGTGGGTGGGGTTGACCACCACCACGTCGGCGGTGGGCACCGCTTCCATCATCCGGCGGTTGGCCATCTGCTGCTGCAGCTGGCGGATGCGGCCCTTCACCTCTGGGCTGCCTTCGCTTTCCTTCATTTCCCGGCGCAGCTCTTCACGGGTCATCTTCAGCTTGCGCATCCAGTTCCAGCGCTGGTACGGCGCGTCGATGGCGGCCAGCACCAGCATGGCGCCGGCGGTGGCCAGCAGCAGGCGCAGGGTGAAGCCGAGGCCGTCGGTGATGGCGGTCTCCAGCGGGTGGTGGATCAGCCCGCGCAGGGTGTCGAAGCCGGCCCAGACCACCAGCCCGGCGGCGACGCCGACGAAGGCCACGCGCAGCAGCGATTTGGTGAATTCGGCGATGGCCTCCGGGCCATACAGGCGCTTGAGTCCGCTCATCGGGTTCATGCGGTTGATGTCGGGCAGCAACGCCTTCTGCGACCAGCGCAGGCCGCCCATCAGCAGCGGGGCGACGAAGCTGGCCAGCAGGCAGACCAGCACCAGCGGTGCGATCACCAGCAGGAACTGCAGCAGCAGGTCGCCGAAGTGGCCGAACAGTTCCTTCGGGTTCTGCCGCAGGCTCTGTTCCGGACTGAGCGCCTGCTTCATCCAGGCCGTGGCGCCACGGCCGATCGAGCCGCTCATGGCCATCACCGCCAGCACGCCGGCACCGAACACGGCGGCGGTGCCAAGTTCGCGCGAGCGCGGCAGATTGCCCTGTTCACGGGCGTCGCGCAGGCGTTTTTCGGTAGGTTGTTCGGTCTTTTCGCCGGCGGATTCGTTCTCGGACATCACAGGCACTGCGACAGGGGATGCCGGGGTGCGTGCAAGAACTGTTCCGTGATGGTGGGTAGCTCATCCACGCATGGCGTGGATCTACCGGATGCCCGTTTGTAGAGCCGAGCCCACGCTCGGCTCTACAGGAGGGTGCCGCAGGAACCGTTCCGTGATGGCGGGCGGCGGCACGGGTAACGCCGGACCGTGCCCGGCGCAATCATCCGTCCGGCGTCACCGGCTGCAGCGGAATCGACAACATGCTGTCGCTGTGCCAGTCCACCCGCAGCGGTTCGCCCGCATCGGCCACGCTCTCGTCGCTGACATCGCGCCCGGTACCGTGGTTCACCTGGTGCATCGCGTCCTTCAGTACATCCACCTTCACCAGCAGGCGGCTGCCGGCGGCCAGTCGGCGCGCCACCATGCGCGTGCGGTCGAAGGGCAGGCGGGTCCATTGCCCGGGTTGCAGCAGCTGGCGCGTTGTCGGGTCGCGTACATGGCTGGCCCGGCCCATGTAGTAGGACAGCTGCATCCGACGTCCATCGGCGAGCAGCTCGTACAGGGTGACAGTGAAATCGAAATCCCGCTTGTTGATCCTGACCTTCAGGTCGCCGGAGAAGCTGCCAACCATGTCCATGGAACGGGTGAACGGGTCGGAGACGAAGGACAGCGCGGTATCCACCTCGTCCCGCGCGGCGATGATCGGGAACGGGTAATAGCCATGCCGAATTTCATTGCGGTCGGCCATGTCCACGGTCTGCCGCAGCTGGCCCGGTACGGGTGGCTGTTCCTGCAGCCGGTGGTATCCATCGGACGATGCCTGGTCGGCGGAGAGGTGGTAGCGGCGGTGATCGCCTGCGGCCGCCTCCAGCGTTGCCGCATGGCCCCACGTGTTGGCGCCCATCAGCTGATAGTTCACACGGTTGGGCACCAGCGCCGGTCGCGGGGCACCGCGCAGTACATGGTCCAGCCATTGGAAGGTCAATGCGGGCGTGTCGAACTGCGCGACAGGGTCCAGCTCATATCCACGCAGCTGCATCGGCTTGAGCGCCGACTGCGCGCCGCCATGGTCGTAGGGGCCGATCAGCAGGGCATGGTCGGCGTCGGGACGATGCTGCAGGTGGTCCTTGAAGTACTGCAGTGCCGAGATCTGGCCATCGTCGTAGTAGCCCGTGATGGTCAGCACCGGTATGCGGATGTCGTTGAACTGGTCGCCATGCGGGACCATCGCCTGCCAGTAGGCATCGTAGGACGGGTGGGCCAACCAGCGCTGCAACCATGGGTTGGGTGTGCCATCGACCTGGTCGATCTGCCGGTAGGGGCGGCCGGATGCATACCAGCGTCGGCCGAGCTGGGACCAGCGGCGGTTCTGCGCGTAGGTATCCTTGTCCAGCATCGGACCATTGGCCACATAGAACGCCCAACCGTAGTTGGCACTCAGGAACACGTTGTTCTCCATCGGCAGGCCCTGGCCGGGGATGGCGGCAACGTAGGGCACGATGGTCTTCAATGCGGGATGGTGATGGCGCGCCGCCGCCCAGGCAGTAAAGCCCTCGTAGCTGCCGCCGTACATCGCCACCCGGCCATCGCTCCACGGCTGGCGGCTGATCCAGTCGATGGCCGCGTTGGCGTCCGTGCCGTCATGCTCGTAGGGTGCGATGGTGCCGCTGCCCTGGCCCTTGCCGCGCGCATCGACCACGATGCCGGCGTAGCCATGTGCGGCGGCCAGCAGCATCTTCTGCCGGTTCTTGGGTGGATCGGTGTAGATGGTGAACAGCATGGCCGCAGGCAGCGGCGCCATGGCAGCGCGTGGCCGTGCCAACTGGGCCGACAGCACCACGTCGCCGCCTGCGGGAATGCGCTGGGTGTCGTCGATGACGAAGCGACGCTGCTCTTCGGCCGCGACCAGCGGAGGAGCCAGTGCGGCGGCCAGGGTCTGTGCGCGCAGTACTGCGCGCAGCCGCAGCAGGTCCAGGGCGACGGCCTCGGCGATGGTCGCGGCCCCCGCCTGCGCGGCGATGGCCTGCTCCAGCTGGGCGCGCACCGGGGCTGGCTCGACCGAGAGCGCGGCATCGGCCTGCACTGCGGCAACGTCGTCGAGGGCGGAGAAGGTGCTGTGGAAGGCGCGCGCATACTCCGCTGCGTCCTGCTCGCCGGCGGTGGCGAGCAGCAGCATCGGCACCCAGCGTTGCACTGCTGCGGTATCACCGTCGCTTGCAAGCGATGCGCGTGCCTGCTGGATCGATCGCCGCGCTTCGGCCGTCTGGCCCATCGCCAGCAATGCGTGGCCGCGCTGTGCATCGGTCAGGCCGGGCGACTTCAGCACGCCCTTGCCAAGGGCCTGCAGGGCAGCGTCGACCTGGGCCGGGGAAGCATCGGCCGGCAATGACCACGGCAGATCAGCGGCGGTGGCGTGGCCAACAGCAAGGGCCAGCAACAGGCCAGCAAGGGGGGGGCGTAGGGCCACGGACGCTTCCTTGGATGACAGTGGAACGGCGCATCCACGCATGGCGTGGATCTACCGAAGGCCAACCAATGGTAGCGCCGGGCCGTGCCCGGCGGGAGGCGAGCGCAGGCGAGGCTCTACAGGGGCGCGTTGTCGCTGGGCGGCGGGCTCTGCGCCAGTTCCACCCGCGGCCGCGGCAGGTCGTGCAGTTGCATGAAGCGCGCCGCATCGACCGGCCGGCCCAGCAGATAGCCCTGCAGGTAGTCGCAGCCCAGACGCTCCAGGTAGGCGCGCTGGGCGGCGGTTTCCACGCCTTCGGCGACGATGTCCATGTCCAGCGCATGGCCCAGCGCCACGATCGCCGAGACGATCACCACGTCCTCGGCGCTGTGCTCCAGGTCGCGCACGAACGCGTGGTCGATCTTGATCTCGGTGGCCGGCAGCCGCTTCAGGTACAGCAGACTGGAATAGCCGGTGCCGAAGTCGTCGATGGAAATGCCCACGCCCAGAGCCGACAGCGCCTGCAGCAGGCGCAGGCTGGTATCGGTATCGCGCATGACGGTGCTTTCGGTGATCTCCAGCACCAGGTGGCGCGGGGCAATGCGATGGCGCTCGATCACCTCGCGCACATCCTGCAGCAGGTGCGGCGAACTGAACTGCACCGGCGACAGGTTCACCGACATCGACCAGCCTTCGTGACCGGCGTCGTGCCAGCGCCGCAGCTGCTGGCAGGCCTGGTCAAGCGCCCAGCGTCCGATGTCGTTGATCGCGCCGCTGCGCTCGGCCAAGCGGATGAATCGATCGGGCGGAATCAGGCCATGTTCCGGATGCCGCCAGCGGATCAGCGCCTCGGCACCGGCCACCTTCTGTGTTGCCACGCGGATCTTGGGCTGGAAGTTCAGGAACAGCTGGTCGCTGCCGATCGCCCGGCGCAGGTCGGCCAGCAGCCGGAACTGCTGCTCGGCACTGTCGTTCATCCAGTCGGCGAACAACACGAAGGCGTTGCGTCCGGATTCCTTTGCCTGGTACATCGCCGCGTCGGCAAACGCCATCAACTGCCGCTCGCTGGCGGCGTGGTCGGGGCAGATCGCCACGCCGATGCTGGCGGTTACCTGCAGTTCGTTGTCCGGCAGCAGCGGTCCGCTGCCAACCGCCTGCAGGATGCGCCGGGCGAGAGTAGGCAGATCCTCGTCGTGCCCGATGCGTACCACCAGCACGAACTCATCGCCGCCCAGGCGGGCCAGCATGTCGTGGGGGCGCAGCAGCTGGCGGGTGCGCTCGGCCACTGCCACCAGCAGCGCGTCGCCGGCCTGGTGGCCATAGGCATCGTTGACCTGCTTGAAGCCGTCCAGGTCCATGAACATCACTGCGAAACGGCTGCCGCCCTGTTCGGCCTCGGCCAACGCCTGCACGATGCGCCGCTGCAGCAGCAGGCGGTTGGGCAGGCGAGTGAGCGGATCATGCAGTGCAGCCTGGGTCAGTTCCTGCTGCGCGTCGGTCAGCGAGGTGCTCAACATCGAGTTGCGCAGCCGCAGCAGCTGGGCCTCGACCCGCTGGTCCAGCCACGACACCACCAGCACCACGGCCAGGATTGCGACGGTCAGCACCACAACCAGCATGGCCAGCCATTCGCTCTGCAGGCCATCGCCGACCGCCGCGCCACAGATGCTGCCTTCCGGAAAGCGTGCGGCGGCCATGCCGGTGTAGTGCATGCCAACGATGGCCAGCCCGAGCAGGCCGGCGGCCGCGAGGCGGTCGCCGACACGGGTACGCTGCGCGCGCAGGCGGAATGCCACATACAACGCAGTCCATGAGGCGGCGACTGCCACCATAAGCGAGAACAGCAGCCAGCCCGGGTCATAGTCGATGCCGGGTTGCATGCGCATCGCCGCCATGCCGACGTAGTGCATGCCGGCAATGCCGATACCCATCAGCAATGCCCCGCCGGCCAGGCGTGGATGCGGCAGGGTGCGCAGCGAAACCAGCCACAGCGCGAACACCGACGAGGCGATGGCCAGAGCCAGGGAGAGCAGGGTGATCGGCAGGTCGTAGCCGAGCGGAATGGGCAGGTCGAAGGCGAGCATGCCGATGAAGTGCATCGACCAGATGCCCAGGCCCATGGCGAAGCCGCCCCCCAGGCGCCACCACCACGCCGCGCCCTTGCCTGGTGCGGTGACGGTGCGCCCGGCCATCGCCAGCGCGGTGTACGAAGCCATCACCGCGACCAGCAACGAGATCGCCACCAGCCACGGATTGTACGTGCCTACCAGCATTCGTCAGTCTCCCGGACCTGCCTGTCGACGGAAACCACGGTGGGGCATGCATGAGGCAGGCCGACGCAGGGCGGCGGCCACGTGCGGCATCCCCCCGGTTGCCGCGCATTCACTCTAGCGCGCAGACCCGGGGGAAGGGCAAGCAGCAAAACGTGAAATTGCGCCCCTGTCGAGCCGAGCCCATGCTCGGCTGCCGCTCCTGCCGAAGACAGCCGAGCATGGGCTCGGCTCTACAGAAACAAAGGCATGGCAAGCAGTAAAACGTGATGATCGGGTCACTGTGTGACCGCGTCCGCAGCCTGGAAGGCGGCATCGAACAGGCGCTGTACCGGCGGGCCCATTTCCCCGGCCAGCAGCGCCAGCAGGAACAGGCCGAGCAGCAGCGAGACCGGCAGGCCGAGCTGGATCGGGTTCAGCGCCGGGGCGGCACGGGCGAGGACGCCGAACGCCAGATTCACCGCCAGCATTGCCACGGTCAGCGGGATCGCCAGGGTCAGTGCGCCGCGCAGCACGGTCAGCAGGAAGGTCGGGGCGATGCTGAAGAAGGCGTGCGGGTCCGGCAGCGGGGCGCCGATCGGCAGCGCCCGGTAGCTGTCCACCACCAGCGAGATCAGCGCCAGGTGCCCGTTGGCGGTGAAGAACAGCAGGCCGAACAGCAGATAGAACCACTGCCCGATCACGCCCGAGGTGCCGCCGCGCAGTGGGTCGCTCATCTGCGCGAAGGCGAGGCCGGTGCCCTGGGCGATCAGTTCGCCGGCCAGCGCACCGGCTTCGAACACCAGGCGCAGCAGGAAGCCGATGGACACGCCGATGGCCAGTTCCCGCGCGATGGTCAGCACGGTGGCGGCATCGAAGCCGGTCCAGTCCGGTACCGGCGGCAGCAGCGGTGCCAACGCGATGGCAAGGGTGCCGGCCAGGATCACGCGGATCCGCGCCGGCACCGCGCGGGTGCCGACCATGGGCATGGCCATGGCCACCGCACCGATGCGCAGCATGGTCCACAGTACGGTGCCGATCATGCCGAAGGCCTGCAGGCCGTCGGCAGCCATCTGGGTGGCGGCGTCCATCGAAGCGTGTGTCCTAGCCGATCAGGTGCGGGATGCGCTGGAACAACAGCGTGGTGAATTCAACCAGGTGGCCGATCAGCAGGCTGCCCAGCGCGAACAGCACCGCAGTCAGCGCCGCCGCCTTGGCGACGAAGGCGATGGTCGGTTCGTTGAGCTGGGTCGCGGCCTGCACGACGCCGACCACCACGCCCACCACCAGTACGGTGAGCAGCAGCGGGCCGGCCACCCACAACACGGTGATCAGGCCGCCACGCAGTTCGGTCAGGGCAAGTTCGGGAGACATGGTCTTTCCATCGGTAGCGCCGGGCCGTGCCCGGCGACGCTCATGTAGCGTCGAGCCATGCTCGACGGCCGTTGCGGTGTTGGGTCAAGCCGGATTGAAGCTCGCCGCCAGCGTTCCCACGGTCAGCACCCAGCCATCGACCAGCACGAACAGCAGGATCTTGAACGGGGCCGACACCAGCATCGGCGACAGCATCATCATGCCCATCGACATCAGCACGCTGGCCACCACCAGATCGATGATCACGAACGGGATGAAGATCAGGAAGCCGATCTCGAAGGCGGTCTTCAGCTCGCTGGTGACGAACGAGGCGACCAGCACCGGGAACGGGATCGCATCGGGGCTGGCGTAGGTGCCGTGCCCGGCGATGCCGGCGAAGGTCATCAGGTCGGTCTCCCGGATCTGCGCCAGCATGAAGGCGCGCAGCGGGGTGGTGGTCAGCGTCCAGGCGGTCTGGAAGTCGATGTCGCCGTTGAGGTAGGGCGCCATGCCGGTGCTCCAGGCCTTGTCCCAGGTCGGCAGCATGATCATCGCGGTGAGGAACAGGGCCAGGCCCAGCAGCACCTGGTTGGACGGTGTCTGGCCGGTGCCCAGTGCCTGGCGCAGCAGGCCCAGCACGATGATGATGCGGGTGAACGAGGTCAGCACCAGCAGCATCGACGGGATCAGGGTGATCGCCGTCATCAGCAGCAGGGTCTGCAGCGGCAGGCTGACCGGTGCACCGCCGATCTTGCCGACGTTGATGTCCGGCAGCGGCGTGGTCGGTGCGCCGGGCGCGGCGAACGCCAGTGCCGGCAACAGGCACAGGGCAAGCAACAGCAGCCACGGCATCAGGGTGGCAAGTCGGGTACGGGTGACACGCATGTCAGGGGTCCTTGCGCAGCCGCTGCTGCAGCAGCTGGGCGAAATTCGGCAGGTTCTTGAAGTCCGGCACGCGTACCGGCGCCGGTGGCGGCAACGGTTCGGGCAGGGTATGCAGGGTATTGATGCCGCCGGCGGTGACGCCCAGCAGCAGCTGCTGGCCGTTGACCTCGACCACCACCACGCGTTCCTTGGCGCCGACACTGAGGCTGGCCACCAGCTTCATGCCTTCGGCAGGGCGGAAGCCGCTGCCGGGCATGCGCTTGAGCAGCCAGCCCAGGCCGACGACCAGGGCCAGCACCGCCAGCAGCGCCAGCACCGCGCCGAACAGGCTGGGTGCAGCGGCCGCATGCTGGCCGACCTGCGGGCCAACCGGCGCGGCGGTCTTGCCGACCGCCAACAGGGTGGAGGCCAGCAGGCTCAACGCAGTCTCCGGATCCGCTCGCTCGGGCTGACCACGTCGGTCAGGCGCACGCCGAAGCGGTCATTGATCACCACCACTTCACCGTGGGCGATCAGGGTGCCGTTGACGAACACGTCCAGCGATTCGCCGGCACCGCGCTCCAGTTCCACCACCGAGCCCTGGTTGAGCTGCAGCAGGTTGCGGATCGGCAGGCGCGCGCGACCGACTTCCAGCGACAGGGTCACCGGCACATCGAGGATCACGTCCAGGTTCAGGTCAGGACCATTCGCCTCATCGGCCTGCAGGCTGCTGAACTGGGCCGGGGTCGGTTCGAGGGCGTCGATATCGTTCATTGCGGGTCTTCCTGGATGACGGGTACGCGCGGGCGGGAGCCCGGCGGATGGGTAGCGGTGATCTTCACGGCGTTCATGCCGTTGGCGATGCCGAACTCGCCGGTGAACACGGGGATGTTCTCCACACACAGCGGCACCTGCGGGCTCAGGTCGATCGGCAGGATGTCGCCGACCTTCAGCTGGGTCAGGTCGCGCAGGGTCATGCGCTTGCTGGCCAGGACGCTGGACAGGGTGACTTCGGCGATGTTGAGCTGTTCACGCAGGGTCTTGCCCCAGCTCTCGTCGCGGTCGTTGCGGTCGCTCTGGATGCCGGCATCGAGCAGCTCGCGGATCGGCTCCAGCATCGAGTACGGCAGGGTCACGTGGATGTCGCCGCCACCGCCATCGAGCTCGACGTGCAGGCGGCACACCACCACGTACTCGCGCGGCGTCACGATGTTGGCGAAGTGCGGGTTGATCTCCGAATTGATGTATTCGAAGTCGACATCCATCACCGGTGCCCACGCTTCGCGCAGGTCGGCGAAGGTCTGCTTCAGCAGCAGGTGGATCACCCGCATTTCGGTCGCGGTGAACTCGCGGCCTTCGATGCGGGTCGGGTAGCGTCCGTCGCCACCGAAGAAGTTGTCGACGATGGCGAACACCAGGGTCGGCTCGAACACGATCAGGCCGGTACCGCGCAGCGGCTTGAAGCGGATCAGGTTCAGGTTGGTCGGCACATACAGCGAGTGCATGTAGTCGTTGAACTTGATCAGCTCGATGCCGCGCACCGACAGCTCGGCCGAGCGGCGGATCAGGTTGAACAGGCCGATCCGCCACAGGCGTGCGAAACGCTCGTGGACCATTTCCAGGGTTGGCATGCGACCGCGGATGATGCGGTCCTGGCTGGCGAAGTCGTACGAACGCGCTTCGCCGGACGGCGGCTCCGGATCGGTTTCGACCGCGCCACTGTCCACACCGTGGAGCAGGGCATCGATCTCGTCCTGGGACAACAGATCATTCATCGGTGGGCCCTTACTGGGTCACGAAACTGGTGAACAGCAGGTCATCGGCACCATTGCTGCCGGTCTCGGCCTTGAGCACTTTCTGCACTTCAGCCAGCGACGCAGCCTGCAGCTTCTGCTTGCCGGCGACATCGGCGATCTGGTCGGGGCTGACCTGCGAGAACAGCATCAGCAGGCGAGCACGGATGGCCGGCGCGTGGGTCTTGATCGCTTCCAGTGCGGCCGGGTCACGCGTCATCAGCTGCACTTCCAGCTGCAGGTAGCGCGGGCCATCGACCGGGCCGTTGAGATTGACCACGAAGGCCGGGTCCAGTGCGAAGTACTGGGCCGGGGACGGCGTCGCGGCCTTCTTCGGCGCCTGTGCTGCCTTTTCCTCGTGCTTGGACTGGGTGAAGAACCAGACGCCGCCACCCGCGGCGGCGGCGGCCAGCACGGCCACCAATGCGGTGATCAGAATCGGACTGCGCGGCTTGGCGGTCTTGTCCTTCTCGGCGGACTTCTTGGTTTTGTCAGCGGCTGCGGCCACGGGGTGAAGCTCCTGAGGGTTGCTTCACCGGGATATGCAAGGGGTGTGCCGAAGATGGGGCCGAGGGGGGTGACGGAATTCCGTCGGGTTCCGGCGTTCCGCCGGGCATGGCCCGGCGCTACCCTGTTCTGGTGGGTGCCAACCTTGGTTGGCACGCCTGTCAGGCGTAGGCGTCCAACAACCCGCGCTGGCGGATCAACTGCGCGGACGACACGCTGGTGTCGCCCGGCGACGGTTCTCCGTCACCGGCCATGCCGCCGGCGCCGGATTGCCCCGACGCATTGCCGTCACCGCCGGGGGCCTGGTGGCCAACATCAGCGTGTGCCAGCTGGAAGCCCTGTTCACCCAGCAGTTCGCGCAGGCGCGGCAGGCTGCTTTCCAGTGCCTGCCGCACGTCCACGTGCGGGCTGCTGAAGCTGGCATGTACCTTGTCGCCGTTCAACTGCAGGCGAACATCCACCGGGCCCATGTCGTCCGGGCTCAGGCGGATGTGGGCGTGACCGATCTTCTGGTCGGCCAGCCAGCCCAGGCGTGCGCCGATGGCCTGGTCGAAGCCGTCGTCGCCGAGCACCGGCTTCGGCGTCGGTTCACCGTTGAAGACTGCATTGCCGGCGGTGAGCGCGGCCTTGAGGTCCTGCAATGCTGCCGGAGCAGGGGCGTGCAGGAGCGGGGCAGCGCCACGGTCGCCGATCGTGGCCGGGTCGCTGCCCTCGCCACGGTCGCCGCGCTTGCCACCGGGCAGGATCATCTCCGGCAGTGACGAGATGGCGGCATCGTCGGTGCTGGCGGCCGACGGCTTGTTGTCAGCCGCTGGTGTGGCAACGGTAGCCGGGGCGGTGGCGGGCAGTGCTGCCCCGGTCGCGGCGGGCAGCGCCGTACTGTCACTGGCGAGCGTCGGCGCACCCGCAGCCGCGGCCGAGGGCCGGGCCACCGCCGGGTCGGTGGGCGTGGGCATGGCCAACACCAGGCCCGCCAGTCCCAGGGGGGGCCACGGCGCGTCCTCTGCTGCGTTGGGCTTGTCCTTGTCGGTACCGGGGGCACCGGCCATCGACGGCAGCGGCGGCAGGGCGGGGGCTTCGCCAGGGGGAGCGTCTGCATCCGCGCTGTGCTCTTCCGGCGCCTGGCCATTGCCGTCGGCGGTCGATGGCGGGCTCGAAGTGGACGTGCCTGGCGACGCTGGCGTGGCCGGTGCCGGTGAGGCAGGCGTGCCGCCCTGCAGCAGCTGGCTGAATTCCTTGTTGCCCTCACTGCGCGGCGCACGCGTTGTACCGCCGCCGGCATTCTGGGTCTGCGCGTTGGCGCTGCTGGCGAGCGGGGAGGGCATCACGAGCGGCCTCCCTGCTCGGTGCCGTCCTGGTCTTCGGCCTGCACCAGGCGCGCGCGGCGCGCACCGATGTCGTCCATTTCGCGCTGGTCGCGGCGGTCGGTCACCACTTTTTCCTGCGCACGGTAGCTGGCGGCAAGCTGTTCCAGCACGGCCTTGTCACGGCTGGCCAGGATCAGGCGGGCACGTTCGGCTTCCACTTTTTCGCGGTTGCCGTTGACCGTGGCCTGCTGCTGCTCGACGGCACTGTCCAGGCGGTCCAGGAAAGCGCGCCGGTTCAACAGCTGCGCCGGGCTGGTCGCTGCCATCTGCGCGTTGGCGTACTCCTCGGCATAACGTCGCAGTTCGTCCAGTCGCGATAGATGGGTGTCGAGCACGCGCTGGCGCTCGGCGAGATCGCGGGCGACTGCGTCCTCGTGTTCCTGGGCCCGCTTGAGCAGGGGGTCGATGCGCTTGGACTGGTTCATGGCTTAACTCTCTTGTTCCACCAGGCGCTGCAGTGCCGCCTGGCTGTGCGGGAGATCTGCGGCCTTGGCAACGTCCTGGCCGAGGAACTCCATGATTTCCGGCCAGCGTTCCAGGGCTTCGTCGGTGGCCGCGTCGTTGCCGCGCTGGTAGGCACCGATGGCGATCAGGTCGCGGTTGGCCGAGTAGGCCGAGACCAGCCGCTTCAACTTGCGGATGCGCAGGCGCCACGGCTCGTCGGCGATTTCCGTGACCACGCGGCTGACCGACGATTCGACGTCGATGGCCGGGTACAGGCCGCTGTCGGCCACGCGCCGCGAGAGCAGGATGTGGCCGTCGAGGATCGCCCGTGCCGCGTCGGCGATCGGGTCCTGCGGATCGTCGCCCTCGGTCAGCACGGTGTAGAACGCCGTGATCGAGCCACGCCCCTTGGCGCCGTTGCCGGCGCGTTCGACCAGTGCCGGCAGCTTGGCGAACACCGACGGCGGGTAGCCGCGGGTGGTCGGCGGCTCGCCGACCGACAGGCCGATCTCACGCTGTGCCTGGGCAAAGCGGGTCAGCGAATCCATCAGCAGCAGCACGTTCAGTCCCTGGTCGCGGAACCATTCAGCGATGGCGGTGGCACGGTAGGCGCCGTGCAGGCGCGCCAGTGGCGGCCGGTCGGCCGGGCTGGCCACCACCACAGCGCGGCGCAGGCCTTCCTCGCCCAGCGTGGTTTCGACGAAATCACGTACTTCGCGGCCACGTTCACCGATCAGGCCGACCACGATCACGTCGGCGGCGGTGTAGCGGGTCATCATGCCGAGCAGCGTGGACTTGCCGACGCCGGAACCGGCGAACAGGCCGACACGCTGGCCGCGGCCGATCGGCAGCAGCGCGTTGATCGCGCGCACGCCCACGTCCAGCGGCTGGGTGATCGGTTCACGTGCCAGCGGATTGATCGAGACACCGGCCATGCCGACGTGGCCCTCGGCGCGGATCGGGCCCTTGCCGTCCAGGGGCACGCCATCGCTGTCGATGACCCGGCCGAGCAGGCCTTCACCCACTTCCACGCCACCGCGGCGTGCCGAAGGCACCACGCGGGCGTTGGGCAGCAGGCCGTGCAGCTCGGCACTGGGCATCAGGTAGGTGCGCTCGCCGGCGAAGCCGACCACTTCGGCATCGACCCAGCCGCCGTCGACCACCTCCACTTTGCAGCTGGCGCCCAGCGGCGCCTCGCAGCCAACGGCTTCCAGGGTGAGCCCGACCGCGCGGCGCAGCACGCCCTCGCGGATCAGGCCGCGACCATGCGCGGTATCTACGCGCAGGCCGTCGAGGCGACGGGCCAGGCGCAGGTTGCGGGCCATGGCCCAGTCGGCGGGCGGTGGTGTCGGCTGCGATTCGGGCGTCATGCGCCTGCTCCGGTCTGGCGGATCACCGCATCCAGCGCGCCACGCAGGCGGGCTTCCAGGGTGCCGTCGATGCGCACGGCTTCGGCATGCACGCGCAGGTCGCCGCGGCTGAGGCTGGTGTCGGGCACCAGTCGTTGCTGCGGCGACAGGTTCAGCAAGGGGGCGAGGGCAGCGATGTCGTCGGGGTGCAGGCGCACTTCGACTTCGCGGGTGCTGCCGCCGACCGCGTCGATCGCCTCGCCGACCAGCTGCGCCAACAGCGCAGGGTCGGCCTCGTAGGCACGCCCGACCAGCGCACCGGCAATGCGCACGGCCAACTCGCCGAGTGCACCGACCACTTCGTTCTCCAGCCGCACCAGCGGCCGGCTGAAGTTGTCGAGGATGCCCTCGATCTGCGCGGCGAGGCGACGCACCTCGGCCTGGCCTTGGCCATAACCGTCGGCATGGCCGTGCTGGAAGCCTTCCTTTTCCGCGCTGTCCTGGATGGCCTGGATTTCCTCCAGGGTCGGCAGCTGCAGCGGCGGCTCCGGTTCGTGTTGCGGGTCCGGCTCGGTGAGTTCGAACGCATCCTCCTGATCCAGCACCGGTTCGGGCTGGGCCAGCAGGTCCGGGGCAAGCCAGCGCACGACGTTGCTCACAGCATGGCCTCCGCGCTGCCGCCGATGGTGACGGTGCCTTCATCGGCCATGCGCTTGACGATGGCCAGGATCTCGCGCTGTGCGCCTTCCACGTCGGACAGGCGCACCGGGCCGCGGGCTTCCATGTCTTCCAGCAGGATTTCCGCCGCGCGCTGCGACATGTTGCGGGTGATCTTGTCGCGCACCTTGATGTCGGCGCCGCGCAGGGCCAGGCCCAGGCGCTCGCCGCTCACTTCGCGCAGCACCAGCTGCATTTCGCGGTCGTCCAGGTCGACCAGGTCGTCGAACACGAACATCAGGTCCTGGATGCGGTTGCTCAACGGCGCATCGATGCGGGCGATTTCGCCCAGGATCGCCTGGTCCTGGCCGCTGTCCATGAAGTTCAGGATGTTGGCCGCGCACTGCACGCCGCCGATGTTGGACGACTTCAGGTTCTGGTTGCCGGCGAACTGGCGCTCCATGATCTCGTTGAGTTCATTGAGGGCGTTCGGCGGAATGCCGTCGAGGGTGGCGATGCGCAGCAGTACGTCGACGCGGGTGCGGTCGGGCAGCAGCTTCAGCGCGTCGGCGGCCTGGTCGGTTTCCAGGTGCGCCATCACGATGGCGATGATCTGCGGGTGCTCGTTGCGCACCAGGTCGGCCACCGCGCGCGGGTCCATCCACTTCAGCGCGTCCAGGCCGGTGGTGTTGCGGCCGAGCAGGATGCGGTCGATCAGGTTCCCGGCCTTCTCGCTGCCCAGCGCCTGCACCAGCATGTTGCGGATGTAGTCGTCCGAACCCACGCCCAGCGAGGTCTTCGAGCCCAGCTCCTGGCCGAACTGGTCCATCACCCGTTCCACCTGTTCGCGGGTGATGTCGGTCATGGTGGCCATGGCGATACCGATCTTCTGCACCTCCTTGGGTTCCATGTGGCGCAGCACTTCGGCCGCGTCCAGTTCACCCAGCGAAAGCAGCAGCACGGCCGCGCGCTGTACGCCGGTCAGTTGTGCCTCAGTCATTGGCCACCCAGCCCTTGACCACCTGGGCCACGCGCTTGGAGTCGGTCTTCACGGCTTCACGCGCCATCCGCAGTCGTTCCTCATATGAATCCACCGGCAGGGCCAGTGCGTCTGGTCCGGCCAGGCTGGCCCGGTCGGCGCCCAGCGCCGGCAGCGGCATGCCATCGTCATCGACCAGCTGTACGTCCGCGGTGTGGGGTTCCAGAGCCTGTTCGTCGTTCTTCTTGTTCTGGCCGGTGATCGCGCGCAATGCCGGGCGCAGCACGCCGAACAGCAATGCCAGCACCACCACGGCGCCCAGCAGCATGCGGCCGGCGTCGTGCACCCACGGCAGCTCCCACCAGGCCGGGCCTTCGACCGGCGTGGTATCACGTACGAACGGGGCGTTCATCACCGATACGGTGTCGCCACGCTCGGCATTGAAACCGACGGCCTGCTTGACCAGTGCCTCGACGCGGGTCAGTTCGGCGGCCGACAACGGCTGCGGGCTGACCTTGCCGTTGGCACCGGCGCGCGGCACGTTGTCCACCAGTACCGCCACCGAGACACGCTTGATGCGGCCCGCCGGCTGGCGGGTGTGCTGCAGGGTGCGGTCCAGCTCGTAGTTGCGCGTCGCGTTCTTGCTGCTTTCGGTCGGGGTCTGTGCGGTGGCGGGTGCGGCCTGCTGGCCCGGCGGGCTGTTGCTGGTCGCGCCCGGCACGCCCTGCGGGCCCGGGGTGCTGGTGGTGTTCTCGCTCATCTGCTCGCTGCGCAGCTTCTGCGGTTCACCGTTGTAGAGCTCACGGGCTTCCTCGGTCACCGAGAAATCCATGTCCACGCTCACTTCCGGGTTGACCCGGCCGGGGCCGGTCATCGGTTCCAGCAGCTCGCGGATGCGCTGGTTGAACGAGGTTTCCTGGCGGCGCACCTGTTCGAACTGTGCAGCGTTGACCGCCGCCTCACTGTTGGGGTCGGTGATGCTGAGCATGCGCCCGCTCTGGTCGACCACGGTCACCCGTTCCGGGGCGAGATCCGGGATGCTGGCCGCGACCATGTGCACGATGGCATCCACCTGGCTGCGTTCCAGCTGTTGGCCGCCGCGCAGTTCCAGAGTCACCGAAGCGCTGGCGACATCGCGCTGGCGGGTGAAGGCGCTGGGCTTGGGAATGGCCAGGTGCACGCGCGAATCGCGCACCGGGCGCAGCGTGTTGATGGTGCGCGACAGCTCGGTTTCCAGCGCGTGCTGGTAGCGCGCGCTTTCCACGAACTGGCTGACGCCGAAGCCGGGGTCGCGCTCCATCAGCTCGAAGCCGAGCTTGCCGCTGTCGGTCAGGCCGGAGCCGGCCAGCTTCAGGCGGGCGTCGTGCAGGTTCTTTTCCGGAACGGTGATGCCGCCGGTGGCGGGATCGAGTGCGAACGGAATCTGCGCGGCGCGCAGCAGGTCGGTCGCTTCAGCAGTGGCCTTCTGGTCCAGGCCGGTATACAGCGGGACCATGCCCGGCTTCTGTGACCAGAAGAACACGGACAGGCCTGCCGCCACCGCCACCGCGATCATCGCCATCAGGCCCAGCCGACGGGTGATCTGCAGACTCTGCAGGCGGTCGAACCATTGCCCGGCCTTCTCGGCGTTCAGGCTGTCCTTGGAGAGCGTCAGTGCCATGCGTCAATGTTCCTTACAGCGGCATGTTCATCACGTCCTGGTAAGCCTGGACGAGACGGTTGCGGACTTCCACGGTGGCGCGGAAGGCGATCTGGGATTGCTGCGAGGCGACCATCACCTTGGCCAGGTCGGCACTGGGGTCGCCCATTTCGAAGGCCTTGGCGAGGGCGCCGGACTTCTGCTGTGCATCGTTGACGCCGGCAATCGCACCACGCAGGGTTTCGGTGAAGCTGGCCGGCTGGGCCTGCGGTGCTTCCAGCACCGTGCCCGGCAGGGCATTGCTGCGCGGCGTTTCGCCCAGCGGGTTGAGCGCCGGCTGTCCCATCTGGGTCTGATAGGAGCGGATCTGCGAAAGGATCGAAGTGACGGAGTGGGACATCTGCAACGGTTCCAGAAACAGGGATGGGGTTGTCTGCTGGAGCCAGTGCAAGTGCCGTGCCGAAACCGGTTTTCGATTCAGTGAGGTGAGGGTGGGGGGGGGTGGTGGCAGGGCTGCGCCCTGCACCCGCAGAGGCCACGTCAACATCAACGTCAAAATCGGGCTATCCGTGGGGTGGCGGGGTGGGTCCGGTTACGGGGGACGCCGTAAACCCGTCCTTGGGGGCTTGGCCGCGGCATCCATGCCGCGGACACCCCCGCAACCGGACCCACCCCGCCTTCGACAGTGGGCCGCGATCTGTTGGAACCTGCTGCTGATGGTGCTTCTGATGGTGCTTCTGATGATGGTGGGTGCCGACCGTTGGTCGGCACGGGGTCGGATCCCGTTGCGACGCAACGGGCTCTGACCCCATTGGTGGCGCCATTTAACCGGCGTCGGTTTTCTGGCCTGCGGCTGCAGGCTCCATCGGCCGGAATTCTGGCGCTGGTCGAGCGTGGCGGGCGGGGTGCAGCCGGTGGCGGTGGCAATGCCGGGGCAGAGCAGGGCGGCGAGCAGGGTGAGGCGTGCATGGTGGAGCCTCGTTGGGAGATCCCACTCCATCCTCCGGAACGCGGCAACGTTGCCTGTAGGAATTCGTGCAGATGCGCGGCGTTGTCAGCGCGCGGCCACGGTCTCTATCCACGCATGACGTGGATCTACTGACGTCATGCAGCGGTACCAGAAGCACCAACGCCTGGGCGAGCCCAGGCGTTCGTGCCCCCTTCATGCTGGTGGCGCGGTTCAGCCGGCCAGTTCGGCCTGCTCGCGTTCGATGCCGTACTTGCGCAGCTTTTCCACCAGGGTGGTGCGGCGCAGGCCAAGCAACTGGGCGGCGTGGGCGACCACGCCCTGGGTGCGTTCCAGTGCTTCGTTGATCAGGCCCAGTTCGATGCTGGCCATGTGGTTGCGCAGGTCCATGCCCTCGTCGGGCAGTGCGGCCGGTGCCGCCGGGCGATTGACGGCGATACCGTGTTCCAGCGCCGGCTGGTTGCCGCTGCCGGGTGTGTGGAACGAGAAGCTGCGCAGGTCCAGTCGCTCTTCGCTGGCGGCGGGCGGTGCCGGCGCCAGCGCAGCGACGGCGGCCAGTGCCGCATCGCCACGATAGCGGGCCGGCAGGTCCTGTACGCGCACCGAGCCACCCGGATGCAGTACGGCCAGTCGTTCGACCAGATTGGTCAGCTCGCGCACGTTGCCCGGCCATTCGTAGCCGGCCAGTGCCTGCAAGGCTTCCGGGGTGAAGCGCACTTCGCCACGGCCGGTCCGGGCCAGCTGCGCGGCGATGGTTTCCACCAGTGCCGGCAGGTCCTCGCGACGCTCGCGCAGCGCGGGTACTTCAATCGGGAACACGTTCAGTCGGTAGAACAGATCCTCGCGGAACTTGCCCTCGGCAATACGGGTTTCAAGGTCGCGATGGGTCGCCGCCACCACGCGCACGTTGCAGCGGATGGTCTGGTTGCCACCCACGCGCTCGAAACTGCGCTCCTGCAGCACGCGCAGCAGCTTCACCTGCATCGGCAGGCTCATGTCGCCGATTTCATCCAGCAGCAGGGTGCCGCCTTCGGCCATTTCGAAACGACCCTTGCGGGCGGTCAGTGCGCCGGTAAAGGCACCTTTTTCGTGGCCGAACAGCTCGCTTTCCAGCAGGTCCGCCGGAATGGCGCCGCAGTTGATCGCCACGAACGGGCCGTCACGACGCGGCGAGCGCTGATGGATCGCGCGCGACACTACTTCCTTGCCGGTACCGGATTCACCCAGCACCAGCACGGTGGTATCGAACGCGGCCACCTGCTCGATCATGGTGCGCAGTGCGGTCACCGCAGCGCCGTTGCCGGTCGGGCCCTGGTCCTGTGCAGCACCGGCCTGGTGTTCGGCATCCAGGCGCTTGAGGCTGGCGCGACGCAGCAGGGCTTCCATCTGCGCGTGGCGCAGCGGCGTTTCAAGCGGCCAGATATTGGCTTCGTGCAGGCCGTGCTGCTGCGCGAATGCAGAGGCATCACCATCGGCCAGCAGCACCGGCGGTGGCAGGCTGCTGCCGCCCAGCCAGTTGTAGAGTGCAGTGCTGGACGCGTTGTCGTCCAGGCTGCCGACGATCACCGCCATCCAATCGTTCTGGCGCTGCCGGCCCAGATCGAAGTCGGCCGCGTCGGAGACCCAGCGCGGGTTGAAGTCCATGAATTCCAGCAGGGCAACGGTGCGCTCTGCACGCACGGCGTCGTTGTCCAGCACCAGGATGCGCGATTCGCTCACGACTGTTCCTCCCTGAGGCCTTCCAGGATCGGCATGACTTCCTGGATGTAGGACAGCTTGCTGACGAAATTGTCGGCGCCGGCACGCAGCGCGTGCTCGCGATGCTCGGCGTCGTCGAAGTGGCTGGCGATCACGATGTACGGTGCATCGTCCTGCGACTTGATCAGGCGGGTGGCCTGCAGGCCGCCCATTTCCGGCATCGCCAGGTCCATCAGCACCACCTGCGGGCGCAGCGTTTCCGAGCGCTCGATCGCTTCCAGGCCGTTGCCGGCGCTGCCGACGATCTGCAGCCAGTCGATCTTGCGGAAATGGCGCATCGCCGCGTTGATGAAGCCCTCGTGGTCATCGACCAGCAGGACCGTGAGCTTGTTCATGTCCAACATCCTTTTCAGCCCACCCGGGCCAGCTGGGGTTGCCTGGCGCTGAGCCGGCGCCGTTCGCGGGCCGGGGCGATATCCAGTTGTTCTCGGTATTTTGCGACGGTTCGGCGTGCAATGTTCACCCCCTGGCGTGACAGCAGGCCGGCAATGGCCTCGTCTGCCAGCGGGCGGCCGGCCGGTTCGGCGTCGATCAGGCGGCGGACCATGGCCTTCACCGCCTGCCCGGAGACGCTGGCGCCTTCCAGGCGCACGGCGAAGAAGTGCTTCAGTTCGAAGGTGCCGCGCGGGGTCTGCAGGAACTTGCCGGTAGTGATGCGCGAAACGGTGGACTCGTGCATGCCGATCTCCTCGGCCACTTCCTTCAGGGTCAGCGGGGCCATGGCCTCTTCGCCACGGGCCAGGAAGGCGGCCTGGCGCTCGACGATCACCCGCGCGGTGCGCAGCAGGGTGTCGTAGCGCATCGACAGGCCGCGGCTGAACCAGCGCGCTTCCTGCAGCATTTCGCGCAGTGCCGGGGCGGCCTCGCTGGTCTCTGCCAGCGCCTGTTCGTACTGGCTGTTGATGGAGACGCGGCGGCTGGTGGTCGGGTTCAATGCCACCTTCCACTGGCCATCGGCGTGCCAGGCGACCACGTCCGGAACCACAACGGCATTGCGTTCCGGCAGCAGGCTGTCGCCCGGGCGTGGCTGCAGCGACAGGATCAGGCGTACCGCTTCGCGGACGTCGTCAATTTCGGCATCGTGCTGGCGGGCGAGGGCGGGGTAATCATGTGCGGCCAGCGCATCGAGCGCGCCGTCCAGGATGCGCGTGGCCAGGTGGCGGGCAGGCACCACGCCGTGCAGGCTGCGCAGCTGCGCCTGCAGGCCCTCGCGCAGGTCCTGCGCAGCCATGCCGGCCGGTTCACCGTGCAGCAGCTGCTGGCGGATCGCTTCGACGCCGTCGGCAGCGATGTCGAACTGTGCGCTGGCCAGCAGCTGCAGCTGGTCCAGTGGCGCCTGCAGGTAGCCGGCCTCGTCGCAGTGGTCCAGCCAGAATGCGGCTACTGCCAGCTGGCGATCATCCATGTCGAGCGACAGGCGCTGCAGGACGCGCAGCTGCGGGTCGGTCGATTCGCCGGCGGCGATGCGCGCCATGCGGTCGTCGTCACCGTCCTGCCAGCTGGCTCCGGCCACGTCCCACATCGAGGACTCTGGCAGTTCATCGAACGCGGCGGTTTCCAGCGCCGTGGCGGCAACCTCGGTGGCGTCGGCGGCCGGTGCTTCGGGTTCTTCGATTTCCAGCAGGGGGTTGGAGTCCAGCAGGCGCTGGATTTCCTGTTCCAGGTGCAGGCCATCGAGCTGCAGCAGCCGGATCGACTGCAGCAGCTGCGGGGTGAGGTGAAGTTGTTGGCCCAGCTGGGTCGAGAGTGCAGCCTTCATCGTGGTTCCCCGGCACCGCTCCCCGGCGCCTTGTGGAACGCATCTTGCTTTTGATCCGGCGGGGGCGGAATCGGGGGGTTCCTGAGGGGCTTGGTGGTTGCCCCGACAGGGTGTAGGGATTTTCCCTACATGGTTGCGAGATATTGACGATGGGTGGAGCTAAGGCATTGATTCCCGGTGCCGGATCCGTCGATCCCGCCGTGTGCCGTGTACGGATTCCCGTCGGGGAGCGTCGGGATGACGGGATTTCGTCGCCGATGCGGGATGTCGCGGGTTGGTGGTCGACTGCACTGTTAGTCGACTGCTCTCCGATCAGACCCTGGAAAAATCCCGCGCTCCGCGCGCAAGTCGACTGACAGTCGACTCTACCGGCAATCGACTCTACCGGGCATTTTCCCGCCGGCCACCGCGGGCGCGGATCACTCCAGCTCGTGCTGGTGGCGCGCGGCCAGCAGCAGGAGATCGTTGGCGCGACGGCAGCCCAGTGACTCCATCATGCGTGCGCGGTGGGTTTCCACCGTCTTGACGCTGATGCCGAGGTCGGCGGCGATTTCCTTGTTGCTTTCGCCCTTGCCGATGCGGCGCAGGATCTCGCGCTGGCGTGGCGACAGCGCGGCGATGCCGGTGGGTTTCTCGCGGCCGAGCATCGGTGCCAGCATCTTGGCGGAGATCTGCGGGCTCAGGAACACCTGGCCGGCATGCGCCGCACGAAGCGCCAGTTCCAGTTCCTGCGGCGCCGCATCCTTGACCACGAACCCGACCGCGCCGCGGTCAAGCGCATCGCGCACGTGCGCGGCATCGTCATGCATGGTCATCATCACAACCCGGGTACCGGGCGCGCGCAGCCGGATATCGCTGAGCGCTTCCAGGCCCGTACGGCCCGGCAGTGACAGGTCCATCAGCACCACGTCCGGTGCGTGCTGCAGGGCCAGCTGCAGCGCCTGTTCGGCGTTGCTGGCCTCCGCCACCAGCTGCACGTCGGCAAACCCCTGCAGAAGCCGCGCCAGGCCGGCGCGGACCAGGGTGTGATCGTCGACGATGAGAACTCGCACAGGCACGCAGCAGGTCCGTGTAGGGGAGTCCACCTTAACTTAGCTGAACGGGCGCGCCAAGGCTTGCCCGCCAAGCGTGATGGTGGCAGGTTTCAGCGCGCCCGGCGTGCCTCGGCCACCTGGCGTCGGTGCAGGCGGAACAGGTGGCGCTCCATGGCCATTTCCAGGCCATCGCCAAGGCGCTGGAAGCGCAGCCACAGATAGTGGCCGCCGCCGCCATCGGCCGCTTCGGCAATCACTTCCACCGGCAGGTCGATATGGTCGGGCAGCCAATCGCTGGGCTGCAGGCGCACCAGGCCCGCCTGGCCGGGGCTGGCGCCACTGCGCGGGCCCAGCTGCAGGCGTATCCCGCGACGCGACCAGCGCACCGGGCGCAGGGTCAGTTCCTGGCCCTGCTGGCGGACCAGGCGGCCAAGCAACACCATCGCCAGATCCAGCTTCGCCTCCAGCCGCTGCAATTGCAGGCTGGCTTCATTGCGATCGTCATGCTCGTCAACGCGGCTGTCTTCAACCAGTGCCAGGCTGCGCAGCAGGCCTTCGGCGCTGCCGGTACGGCCGGCGCCACTGCCTGCCTGGAACTCGGCAGGTAGCGCCAGCTCGCAGCTGAGCGTTTCGTCGAACAGCTCGCTTTCGGCAGGATGGTGCAGCGACGTTGTCGGCAGTTGGGTCATGCCAGCGATTCTGCCTGCAGGTAGGCATGCGCCGCGCGAAGAGAGCGCTGCCCGTCATTCATCAGTGCAGCCACCGCATCGCGGCGCTGGCGCAGCAGGCCCAGCAGGTTCTGCTGGCGCTCGAACAGAGCGCTGAGTGGTGCGTGGTCGTCCATGGTCAGCGGCTGGCTGAGCAGGGCATGCAGCGTGCTGTCGTGGCCGTCGAGCAGGCTGTCGGCCTGATCGAGCGCATCTTCGCCCAGGGCCTTTTCGAAGGCGTCCAGTTGCGCGTGCAGTTCGTGCAGGCTCATGGCGCCACCGCGGCCGGGCGGCGCTGTTCCATCGGGATCGCATTCCAGGCGCTGTCGATCTCGCCCAGCAGCTGCAGGGATTCGTCGAGGGCGGCACGGTCGTTGTGCAGGTTGGCCTCGGTCAGGCGCTGCAGCACGTAGTCGTAGAGTGCCGACAGATTTCCGGCGATTTCACCGCCGGCCTCATGATCCAGCGAGCCATTGAGGTGGCCGACGATTGCGCAGACCTCACCGATCGCCTTGCCCTTGCCGGCCTGGTCGCCACGCTCGAGGCTGGCCAGTGCGCGCCGCACGCGCTCCAGCGCGCCGGCCAGCAGCATCGCCACCAGCTTGTGCGGATCGGCGTCGGCAACCGCACTGGTCACTCCCACCTGGCGGTACTGCTCGGCATATTGACGGCTGGAACCGTACATTCGTGATTCTCCTTGCGCTGGGTGCCGCCGGCAGGTCGTGGGGACCGTTGCCGGCGGTGCGGCGTTGATTGCTGTTGCGTCCGTTATCGGTGCGTTACACGCCAAACTTGAGCGTTGCACGCCGTCCTTTAGCGGTTCAGCTGTGCCAGCTGCTGCTGCAGCGACGTATTGCTCTGCTGCAGCTTGCCCATCAGGCTGTCCAGCGCGATGAACTGCTTCTTGTAGCGCTCCTCCACGTTCTTCATGCGCGTGTCGAGATCCTTGCGGCGCTTGTCGATGTTGTCCAGCGTGGTGTTGAGGCCCTTGGTGCGAGCGACGAAGGCACCTTCCTTGCCGACCGTGGTGCTGACGTAGCCGTCGACCATGGTGTAGAGCGTGCCGGCACCGCCGGTGTCGCCGGTGATTGCCGAGCGGATCTTCTCGGGCTGGCTGGCCAGCGCGGCGGCAAACTTGGTGGCGTCCAGCACCAGGCTGCCGTCGGCGTTGGGATAGCCGCGCGTCTGCAGCCCGAGCGTCTTCGGGTCCAGGCCATCGGCGGACAGTTCCTTCAACACGCCCGACATCACCGAGCGCAACTGGCTGGAGGCACCGCGCATCTGCGCGTCGCCGGTCAGCGTGGCGGCTTCCTTGGTCTTGGCGTCGTACTTGGTCTCGGTGTTGATCGCCGCGATTGCTGCGTTGTAGGCGGTCACGAACTCCTGCATCACCTTGGTGGCTGCAGTGGTATCGGTGCTGATCACGACGGTGCTCTTGCCCTTGACCTTGAGGTTCAGGGTCAGGCCCGGCACAGCATCGGCCACGGTGTTGCTGGCGCTGACCACCGTGACGCCATCGATGGTCAGCTCGGCATCGGCTGCCGCGGTGTTTTCCTGGAGGCTGCCAACCAGTGCGCTCAGTTTCGGGTCGCTGCCGCCGTACTCGAGCTTGATGGCATTGGCGGCGCCGGTCTTTTCCTGGGCGATCGAGAGGTACTGGTTGTCGCCCGAGGCGATCAGGGTCGCCTGCACGCCTTCCTTCCGGCCTGCGGCGTCGATCTTGTTGCGCACGGTGGTCAGCGTATCGCCGGCTTCCACCTCGACCTTCATCGTCTTTGCCTTGTCGCCAACGCCAACGGTCAGCGTCAAGGTTCCGGCGCCGAAGGTGTCGGTCTTCCCCACCGAGGTATTGGCAATCAGCTTGTGCGCGGTGGCAAGGGATTTCACCTCCACCTGATGCGTGCCATTGGAGGCCGCTGCCTTGGTCGTGCCCAGGTCGTACAGTGCCACCGAGGCCGTCAGCACGTCGTCGGTGTTGGCGGGCTGCGCCTTGCCGGTGGCGGTCACCGTGCGGGTATCGAAGGCCGTGGTGGCCTTCAGTGCGGTCAGTGCGGTCTTCAGCTTGTCGAAGGCCGAAGTGACGGTGCCGATCGACGACAGCTGCATCTTGGCCTTGGACTGCTGCAGGTTCAGCGCATTGTCGGCGGGCTTGCGGTCGGCCGCGACCAGCTGGTTGACGATGTCCGAGATGTTGAGCCCCGAGCCAATGCCACCGTATCCAAAGCTTGCCATGTGATTCTCCTGGTATCCGGGCCTGGCCGCCGTGCGGTGGCCCGTCGTCAACGAAAATAGCGGCCTGCGCCGCTGGGTCTTGAGGACTTCGTTGATGCATGCGCCGTGCCAGTTGTCTGGCGGCGGATCTGGCACGCGGTTTGCAGGAGGGTTGGGGCAGGGTGCGGGTGGAATCACCGCAGGCTGCCGGGAGTCTGCAAAAAACCCTCCCCCAAGGCAGGGGAGGGATCAGGCTACTGACAATCGGGGGGAGACGAAGCCGCCCGGTACGTACAGTCAAAGGTACAGCGCTGAAAGAGAGGTCCGCAGGAGCGGGCGATGCCAGGCCGGTTCGGGAGTGATCCCGGGCCGGGCATGGCCCGCGCCTTCGTGCACCGTGGCTTCCGGGTTGCCGCTACCGTCGGTTCGATCCGACGGTAGCGGCGCCTTCTTGCCGTGGATCAGCGCAGCAGGCTGAGCACGCCCTGCGGCACCTGGTTGGCCTGGGCCAGCATGGCCGTACCGGCCTGCTGCAGGATCTGGGTGCGGGTCAGCTCTGCGGTTTCCTTGGCGAAGTCGGTGTCCTTGATGCGGCTACGCGACGCCGACAGGTTTTCCGACGAGGTCTGCAGGTTGGCCACGACCGAGGTGAAGCGGTTCTGGATCGCACCGAGGTCGGCGCGGGTGCTGTTGATGGCACCCAGGGCCTTGTCGACCACTTCCATCGCCTGCTGTGCACCCTTCACGGTGGACACGTCGATCTTGTCGGCGAAGCTCTTGCCCACTGCAGTGGTGCTGGCGGCGATGTCGGTCGGGCCGGCGGCGATGCCGGTCCAGGTGCCGGTTTCCACGGCGATGCCGAGGAAGGCGCCATTCTTGTCGACGCTGTCCTTGACCGAGCTCAGGTTGATCTTGCCACCACCGGCAGCGTCGACCTCGGCCAGGACGCCGGTTTCACCGATCTTGGCATTGATCGCAGCGACCATGGCCTTGGTGGCGGCGTCCTGGGTCTTGGTGCCATCGGCACCGCCCTGGGCGGCCACGTCGATGTCGGCGATGCTGATTGCCGAACCTGCGCCATTGGTGATGCTCATGCCGGTCATCTTCACGCCGGTCGTGGCGTCTGCCGGAGCGGCGATGGTGAAGCTGACCGAATCGAACATCGCACCGCCCAGGGCATTGGCCTTGGCGTCGATGGTCTTGTCGATGGCGATGGCCTGGCCGGCGTTGGCACCGACCTGGAACAGCTGGCTGGAGAACGAACCGTCCAGCAGCTTGGTGCCGTTGAAGTCCGACTGCTTGGCGACGCGGTCGATTTCCGAGACCAGCTGGGTCACTTCGGCCTGCAGGGCCTTGCGGTCGCTGGCCGAGTTGGTGGCGTTGGAGGCCTGCACCGACAGCTCGCGGACGCGCTGCAGGTTGTTGCCGATTTCGGTCAGCGAGCCTTCGGCGACCTGGGCCAGCGAGATACCGTCGTTGGCATTGCGGATGGCGACGTCGGTGCCGCGGATCTGCGTGCCGAAGCGCTCGGAGATCGCCAGACCAGCGGCGTCGTCCTTGGCGCTGTTGATGCGCGAACCGGAGGACAGGCGCTGGATGGTGGTGGCCAGCGAGCTGCCGCTGGTGCTCAGGTTGCGCTGAGCATTCAGGGACATGGTGTTGGTGTTGATGACTTGTGCCATGGTGCTTTCCTTTGGCGAAGGTGGAACGTATTTCAGGAGCCGGGCGGCGGTTCAGCTGCCGCCCGGCGGTCGATCAGGGTGCAGATCAGCGCAGCAGGCTGAGCACGCCCTGCGGCACCTGGTTGGCCTGGGCCAGCATGGCCGTACCGGCCTGCTGCAGGATCTGGGTGCGGGTCAGCTCTGCGGTTTCCTTGGCGAAGTCGGTGTCCTTGATGCGGCTACGCGACGCCGACAGGTTTTCCGACGAGGTCTGCAGGTTGGCCACCACCGAGGTGAAGCGGTTCTGCACGGCGCCGAGGTCGGCGCGGGTGCTGTTGATGGCACCCAGGGCCTTGTCGACCACTTCCATCGCCTGCTGTGCACCCTTCACGGTGGACACGTCGATCTTGTCGGCGAACTGCTTGGCCGGAACGGCCGGCGCGGTCATGTCGTCGGTGTAGGCGGCGCCGGTGGCAGCGACGGTGAAGCCCTTGTAGGCGCCGGTCTTGTCGACGCTGTCCTTGACCGAGGTCAGGTTGACGCCGGTGCCGGCCGAATCGACTTCGGCGAAGACGCCGGTTTCACCGATCTTGGCGTTGATGTGGGCAGCCAGTGCGGTGGCGGCGGCGGTGTTGGTGCCGGCAACGCTGCCAGCGCTCTTGACGGTCAGGTCGGCGAAGTCGACCTTGGCGCCCTTGCTGTCGGTGATGCTCAGGCCGGTCAGCGCGATGTCGGCCGTGGCGCTGGCGGCAGCGGTGATTGCGACCTTGCCGCTGGCGAACTGCGCACCGCCCAGGGCATTGGCCTTGGCATCGATGGTCTTGTCGATGGCGATGGCCTGGCCGGCGTTGGCGCCGACCTGGAACAGCTGGCTGGAGAACGAACCGTCCAGCAGCTTGGTGCCGTTGAAGTCCGACTGCTTGGCGACGCGGTCGATTTCCGAGACCAGCTGGGTCACTTCGGCCTGCAGGGCCTTGCGGTCGCTGGCCGAGTTGGTGGCGTTGGAGGCCTGCACCGACAGCTCGCGGACGCGCTGCAGGTTGTTGCCGATTTCGGTCAGCGAACCTTCGGCGACCTGGGCCAGCGAGATGCCGTCGTTGGCATTGCGGATGGCAACGTCGGTACCGCGGATCTGCGTGCCGAAGCGCTCGGAGATCGCCAGGCCGGCGGCGTCGTCCTTGGCGCTGTTGATGCGCGAACCGGAGGACAGGCGCTGGATGGTGGTGGCCAGCGAGCTGCCGCTGGTGCTCAGGTTACGCTGAGCATTCAACGACATCGTATTGGTGTTGATGACTTGTGCCATGAGGAGAGGTCCTTGAGCGGTTGCACGTGAGTTGGGTTAGACGCCCCCGACGTGCCCCGGGGGCGGCTCATGTCAGCGCTGCAACAGGCTGAGCACGTTCTGCGGTACCTGGTTGGCCTGGGCCAGCATGGCCGTACCGGCCTGCTGCAGGATCTGGGTGCGGGTCAGTTCGGCGGTTTCCTTGGCGAAGTCGGTATCGCGGATGCGGCTGCGCGAGGCCGACAGGTTCTCCGAGGAGGTCTGCAGGTTGGCCACCACCGAGGTGAAGCGGTTCTGGATCGCGCCAAGGTCGGCGCGCACGCTGTTGACCGATTCGAGGGCCTTGTCGACGATCGACAGCGCCTTCTGCGCGCCTTCGGCCGTGGTGACGTTCAGGTCCTTGACGAAGTTGGCCGTGGCGCCGGTCAGCAGGCCGCCGTTGGTGCTGGTTTCAGTCAGGCCCAGGCCGGCGATGGTCGCGGCGGTGGCGCCGGCCGGCGGGGTTGCGGCACTGACGCCCAAGGTGAAGGTCTGGCCGTCCTTGACCGAGGCCAGACTGATCACACCGGCATTGACCGAGGCCATGACGCCGGTTTCGCCCAGCTTGTTGTTGATCGCGGCAGAGGTGGCCGAGGTGATCGATTCACCCGCCTTCACGGTGAAGTCGTTGATGGTGACCGTGGTGGCGGTGCCGCCCGGCGGGGTCACCGAGATCTGCAGGCCGGAGTAGGTGGTGTCGGCGGTGGCCTTGTCGGCCGCGGCCAGGCTGGTGCCGGTGTAGCCGTTGGCGAAGGTCGCCGCGCCCAGCGAATCGGCCTTGGCGTTGACCACGCTGTTGATGGCGATCGCCTGGCCGGCGTTGGCGCCGACCTGGAACAGCTGGCTGGTGAAGGAGCCGTCCAGCAGCTTGGTGCCGTTGAAATCGGCCTGCTTGGCCACGCGGTCGACTTCCGAGACCAGCTGGGTCACTTCAGCCTGCAGGGCCTTGCGGTCGCTGGCCGAGTTGGTGGCGTTGGAGGACTGCACGGCCAGTTCACGGATGCGCTGCAGGTTGTTGCCGACTTCGCTCAGCGAACCCTCGGCGACCTGGGCCAGCGAGATACCGTCGTTGGCGTTGCGGATGGCCACGTCCAGACCGCGGATCTGGGTGGTGAAGCGCTCGCTGATGGCCAGGCCGGCGGCGTCGTCCTTCGCGCTGTTGATGCGCAGGCCGGACGAGAGGCGCTGGATGGTGGTAGCGAGCGAGCTGCCGCTGGTGCTCAGGTTGCGCTGAGCGTTGAGCGACATCGTATTGGTGTTGATTACCTGTGCCATGGGGTCGTCTCCTCTTATATGGAACCCGTTGGTGAATGAAACGAAGCGCCGCCTGTTTTTTTGTGTGGCTGTGTGCTTCGCTGTTGCCAAATGAATAACGGCGCTTTGTCAACAACCTTTAGCCGTGAATTCCGTCGAAGCTGAAATCCGGTGCCGGAGGCTGTTTTTCCGGGGTTTTTCAGCCCTGGTCGGGCGTGAAGGCGACCCCGGAAGGGGCGGTTGGGCATGCCCAACCAGCGCTGATGAAGGTATCGGCGGGGCAGGGCCGGGCTTGATGGGCAATCACGCAAAATGCGCAGGAGCACCTTTCCGGTAGCGCCTGGCCACGCCCGGCGAGCGCGACGGAACGGGCACGCAGGAACGAAAAAGGCCGCGATGCAGGGCATCGCGGCCTTCAGGGGGTGACGCTTGCGAAGCGTCAGCGGATCTTGTTGAACAACGACATCGACTGCATCTGCGAGAAGATCGTCTGTGCCGCCTGCAGTGCGGTGCTCTGCAGCTGGTACTGGCTCAGCGCATCGGCGTAGTCCAGGTCGCGCATCTGCGACAGCGTGGTCTTCAGGGTCACGCTGTTGGCTTCGCGCATGTCGGCGGCATTGTCCAGTGCCTTCAGCTGCGCACCGCCGGCCGCGCGCGAATCGATCATCCGTTCCGACGCACGGGCCACATCGCGCAGGGCGCTCTGCAGTTCGTTCTGCTGCGCGCTCATCTTCGCGGTGGTGCCGGTGTCGGCATCAAGCGCGGCAATCAGCTTGTCCATGGTGTCGAAGATGTCGCGGCTGGTTGCCGGCTTCACGTTGAAGCTGTCACCGGCAGCAGGTGCGCCAGTGATCTGCAGGCGTACACCGTTGACCTCCACGTTGTCACCGGCCTTGAAGGTGCCGGTGCCGGTCACGTTGCCAGCGCCGTCCAGTACCTGGTACTGGTCGGCGGCGGTGAAGCGGATGCTGAAGGACTGGCCGTTCCAGCTGTCGCTGCCATCGCGGGTGATGTTGGTCAGCACGCCGTTGCCGGTATTGGCGGCCGCGGCGCCACCATCGACGAAGCCGTCGCCGGTAGGAATGCGCATGAAGATTTCACTGCCGGGCAGGGCATCCCGCACATAGGTGTCGGGTCCGACTTCAATCTGGCGCTGGGTCTGGTCGCCACGGTAGACCACCTTGCCATTGATCTTGGCGAACGGCGGATCGCCATCGTTGGTGCCGCCGAACACGTAACGGCCGGTGCCGTCGTCGGCGTTGGCCAGCGACAGCAGGCCCTCGCGGATCTGGTTCAATTCGGTGATCAGCGTCTTCTTGTCGGCGGCGCCCAGCGCGGGATTGCTGGCCTGGATGGTCAGGTCGTTGACGCGCGCCATCAGGTCGTTGACCTGGGCCAGGGTGTTTTCCTGCACGCCCAGCCGGTTCTGCACGTTGCCGGCATTGAGTTTCATCCGGTCCAGTGCGGCCAGGCTGCGGTCAAGCCCCACGGCAGCACCCGCGGCGACCGGATCGTCCTTGGCGCTGACGATCTTGCTGCCGGTGGCGATCTGCTGCTCCAGGTGGCTGAGCTTGGCCTGCTTGGCCATCATCAGCGACACGGACTGGTTGAACATCATGCTGGTGGAGATACGGCTGCTCATCGACGGACGGCTCCCAGGATGGTCTGGAACATGCTGTCAGCGGTGGAGATCAGCTGCGACGCGGCCTGGTAAGCCTGCTGCAGGCGCAGCATGTCGGCCGCTTCCTCGTCCAGGTTGACGCCGGACACTTCATCGCGCGCTTCCTGCGCCTTGTCATTGATCACCAGCTGCGCTTCCAGCGAATACTCCGCCGAGCGGGCGGCTGCACCGACCTGGGTGGTCAGGCCGCCCAGGGCGCCGTTGAGGGTGACCGTGCCGCTGTTGAACGCCTTGGCGCTCTCCACCTTGGACAGCCTGGAGGCGTTGCTGTTGTCCGAAGAGCCCGCCGGTGTCGGGGTGATGTTGAAGGTGTCGCCGACCTTCGGCGCACCGTCCAGCACGAAGCTCCAGCCATTGGCGCTGATGGTCTGGCCGGGCGTGTAGGTCTGCGGCGGGCCACCATCGATGGTGTAGGTGGTGGCCGAGGTGAACACGATCGCGGCCGGATTGCGCAGGTTGGCGTTGGTCGAATCGCTGACGGTGACACCGCTCAGCTTGCCGGTGCCGGTGTTGGACGTCGCCGCCGCGCCCTTCACCGCCGCGGCGGCGGCGATGCGCGAGGGATCGGTGATGGCCACTTCCATGCTGCCAGCCACGCCTGCGGTCGGCTGCAGCAGGAAGCGGTCGTTGGCTGCCGGTGTACCGCCGACCACCAGCTTGACGCCGTTGATCACCAGTGGATCGGCAGCCGTGCCGGTGCCGGTCAGCGGAACGTTGGCGCCGGTGTCGGCACGGCTGGCCTTCCAGTTGGTGCCATCGAACTGCAGCACCACGTTCTGCGCGTCCAGCTTGCCGAGATCGCCATAGGCGGCGCTGAGGCTTGCGGTACCGGTGTTGGCATTGTTGGCGGTGACGCGTGGGTTGCCGATGTTGAAGAAGTCCCCCCCCAGCTGGCCATACAGGTCCACGCCCTGGTGATGCACCTGGTTGAAGCTCTCGGCCAGGCCTACCGCCAGCTTGCCCAGTTCGGCCTGGGCCGGCGTCAGCACGGTGTCGCGGAACTCCAGCAGGCCACCGATCTGGCCACCGACCGCCTTCGGGTCGAGCCGGATGGTGTTGCCCTGCGTTTCCAGCGCCAGCTGCAGCCGCTCCGGCTGGTACGGGTCGGCAACGGTGGTGACCTTGGTTGCCGTGGTACCGACCACCAGCGCGTTTCCGCCGGCGGTATAGACGTTCATGATGCCGCCGTCCTGGATCACTGCGGTGCCACCGGTGTAGCCGATCAGCTGGGTGATCAGCTGGTCGCGGCGATCGAGCAGGTCCGGTGCGGCGGTAGCGATGTTGGTGCCGATCGCACCGTTGATCTGCGCGATCTCCTGCGCCAACCGGTTGACCTCGGTGGCACCAGCCAGCAGGCCGTTGTTGACCTCGCTGTTGAGGTTGTTCAGGTGCGTGTTGAGCTGCACGAAGCGGTTGGCCAGCGCCTTGCCACCGTCCAGCATGTTCTGGCGGTCGGCGGTGCCGGCCGCATTGGAGGACAGGCCGCTGACCGAATCGAAGAACTTCGACCAGACGCCGGACACGTTGGTTGCCGCGTCGGAGAACAACGAATTGACCCGGTCGGCCATGCCGGAGAGCTGCTTCAGGCGCGCCAGCTCGCCGCTGCTGTCGAGCAGGCGCGAGATCGCCAGCTGGTCGGCGGTACGGCGGATGTCGGTGATGCGGGTGCCGTTGCCGACCGTGCCGTAGCCGTAGTTCTGGGGATCAGCCGTGGCGAAGTTGACCTTCTGCCGGCTGTAGCCCGGGGTATTGAGGTTGGCCACGTTGTGGCTGGTGGTCGCCAACGCACGCTGGAAGGCGAGCAGGGCACCGGTACCGGTGGAAAGTACGCTGGACATGGGGTTCCTCAACGACGGGTGATACCCAGCGCCGCGGTTGCGGTGCTGGCGAAGGTCTGGCCAAGCCGCGAGCCGGCGTCTGCCACGGCGCTGACGGCACGCTCGATGGTCGGTCCGCCGGCGATCGCGGCGATCTTGGCCGCGTAGCGCGGGTCGGTGGCATAGCCGGCCCGCTGCAGGCCACGGGCGAAGCCCTGCACATCGGTGCCGGCCTGCAGGGCCTGCTGGTAGCGCGGGCTGGTCTTCAGCAGGCGCACGTAGTCGGCAAAGCTCTCGGCCGGCGAACTGTAGGCACGGAAGCTGGCGGTCTCGTTGCGGCGCACGCCATCGACATACTCGTGGGTGCCGGCCACGGCGCGCTGGCCGTTCCAGCCATTGGCCTTGATACCGAACAGGTTGTGCGAGGTGCTGCCGTCGGCATGCTTGATGTGGCGCTTGCCCCAACCGGTCTCCAGCGCCGCCTGGGCGACCAGGGCGCGGGCGTCCACACCCAGCTCCTTGGCTGCACGCTGCGCATGCTGCCAGATGCTGGCGACGAAACCTTCCGGGGTGTGCTCGCCCAGCTGGGCGACGGCGGTGCGGGTAGCCATCGCATCGGCCGGGCTGATGGCCGTGCCGCGGTTGCTGGCGGTGGCCGACCACTGATCGCTGTTGGCGGCCCAGTCCTCGCCCTGCAGGCTGCTGATGTACGGATCTTCGGTGCCCAGCGAGCGGTGCATGCTGCTGCTTTCGCGCCCGGCGATCAGGTCCAGCGCCTGTTCCATCGGCGCAACCGCCGCGTGTGCGCCCGACTGTGCGCCGGCCGCCATCTGCTGCAGCATGCGCACGGCCTGGCTGCCGTCTTCCAACGGCAGCGACGGCGCAGGCTTGGCCGGTGCATTGAGCTGATAGGCACGACTGGCCTTGGCCGGATCCACGCGGGTATCCAGCGCCGGGCCGTCGGCGGCCTGGCCGGACAGCTGCCGGCTGATCATGCCGGACAGGCCCAGGCCCTTGCCGCGGGTCATCGCCTCGGCGATCTTCTGGTCGTACATGTCGCGGAACATCTTGTTCTCGCCGGGGAACAGCGAGTCGCCGAAGCTGGCGTCACGCATGCTCTTGACCAGCATCTGCGCGAACTGGCCTTCCAGTTGTCGCGCGACCTTGTCGATCTTGGCCGGATCATTCTGTTGCGCCGGGTGCAGATCGAATGCGGGATTGATGCGCATGTCAGATCACCTCGAGCTCGGCACTCAGGGCGCCGGCCTGCTTCAGGGCTTCCAGGATCGCAATGAGATCGCCCGGTGCCGCGCCTACCGCGTTCACCGCGTGCACGATCTCGTCCAGGGTGGTGCCGCCGCTGAACTTGAACATGCGGCTGCCGTCATTGGTGGCGGTAATGGTCGACTGCGGGCTGGCTACGGTACGGCCGGCGGACAGCGCGTTGGGCTGGCTGACATTGGTGTTTTCCTGGATCGTCACGGTCAGCGAACCGTGCGAGATCGCGGCAGGCCCGACCCGCACCTGCTGGCCGATGACCACGGTGCCGGTACGCGAATTGACCACCACCTTGGCCGGGGCGCTGCCCGGGGTCAGTTCCAGGTTCTCGATGCGCGCCAGCAGGCCGATGCGTGCACCCGGATCGGTCGGTGCGGTGACCGCCACGGTCACGCCATCGACCGCACGTGCCGCACCTTCGCCGAACGCATTGTTGAGCGCAGCGACCATGCGCGAGACGGTGGTGAAGTCGTTGTTGTGCAGGTTCAGGGTGATCTCGCCGCCATTGGCCAGCGGGTCGGGCAGGGCACGCTCCACGGTGGCGCCATTGGGAATGCGGCCGACGCTGGGCACGTTCACCGAAACCCGCGAGCCATCCTTGCCCTGCGCACCGAAGCCACCCACGATCAGGTTGCCCTGGGCGATGGCATAGATCTGGCCATCTGCGCCCCGCAGCGGGGCCATCAGCAGCGAACCGCCGCGCAGCGACACCGCGTTGCCGATCGAGGACACGGTGATGTCGATGGGCTGGCCCGGCTTGGCGAACGGCGGCAGTTCGGCGTGGATCGCCACCGCCGCCACGTTCTTCAGCTGCGGGTTGACGTTCGGCGGTACGTTGACGCCCAGCTCGCCGAGCAGGTTCTTCAGGCTCTGCACGGTGAAGGGTGCCTGGCTGGTGCGGTCGCCGCTGCCGTCCAGGCCCACCACCAGGCCGTAGCCCACCAGCGCATTGCCACGCACGCCACCGACCTGGGCCAGGTCCTTGATGCGTTCGGCGCTGGCCGGGGCTGCAACGATCAGCAGCATCAATGCGACGAACGACGCCGTGCGCCGCTGCCAGGAAGAAGAGAAGAAGAGTTTCATGGCCATACTCAGAACGGCGTCAGGCCGGAGTTGAAGAAGCGGCTCAGCCAGCCCATTGCGTTGGACTGCGCGACAGGGCCGCGGCCGCCGTAGACGATGCGTGCCTCAGCCACGCGGCTGGAAGGCACGGTGTTGTCCGCGCTGATGTCGCCGGGGCGCACGATGCCCTGTACCTGCACCAGCTCGTCGCCCTGGTTCAGGCGCAGGTTCTTCTGCCCCTGCACCACCAGGTTGCCGTTGGGCAGGCGCTGCACCACGGTCACGGTCACGTTGCCCTGCAGGCGGTTGCTCTGCGCGCTGTTGCCCTTGCCGGTGAAGTCACGCGCGCCCTTGGCCGTCGCACTCAGGATGTCCTTGCCGCCCAGCGTAACCGGCGCGCCGAGGATGGAGGGCGTGCCCAGGCTGAGGTTGGATTCCTTGTTGGTGGCCGTGTTGGCACTGGTCTGCGCGGTGGTGTTTTCCAGCAGGGTGATGGTCAGCAGGTCGCCGACATCGCGTGCGCGACGGTCCGAATACAACTGCAGGGTCGGACCGGCCGCATAGATCGCGCCTGCGGTCGGTTCGGCCTGCGGTGGCATGATCGGCTGGATCGGTGCCAGTGCCGGATAGGGGCGCACATCGCCGGCAATCACGCAGCCACCGAGCAGGGCAGCCACGGCGCAGGCGAGGGCAGTGCGGGCGAAGTTGGAAATAGGCGACATGGCGGTTTCCCGGGTTGGCCGGTCAGAGCTTGTTGTTGAGGTAGCCGAGCATCGAATCAGTGGTGGAAATCGCCTTGGCGTTCATTTCGTAGGCGCGCTGGGTTTCGATCATCGACACCAGCTCTTCCACCACGTTGACGTTGCTGCCCTCCAGCGCGCCCTGCACCACGGTGCCCAGGCCGTTGAGTCCGGGATTGCCGTTCTGCGCCGGGCCCGATGCGGTGGTCTCCAGGAACAGGTTTTCACCACGTGCCTGCAGGCCGGCCGGATTGACGAAATCGGTCAGGGTCAGCGCGCCCACTTCCACCGAGGCGGCGCCGTCGGCCATCTTCACGCTGATGGTGCCGTCGGTACCGATGGTCACCGACTGCGCGCCTTCGGGAATCTGGATGCCCGGCTGCACCGGGTAGCCGCTGTTGGTGACCAGCTCGCTGTCCTGGTTGATCTTGAACGAGCCATCACGGGTATAGGCCGAGCTGCCATCGGGCATCTGTACTTCGAAGAAGCCGCGGCCGTTGACCATCACGTCCAGTGCGCGGCCGGTCTGTTGCTGGCCACCCTGTTCGAAGTTCTTGGCGGTGGCGACCACGCGCACGCCGGTGCCCAGCTGCAGGCCGGTCGGCAGCTGTGTCTGTGCGGAGGAGGAGCCGCCGGGTTGGCGCACCTGCTGGTACAGCAGGTCCTCGAAGCTGGCACGGTCCTGCTTGAAGCCTGTGGTGTTGGTGTTGGCGAGGTTGTTGGAAACCACCGACATGCGCATCTGCTGCGCATCCAGTCCGGTTTTCGCGATCCACAATGCCTGGTTCATCTTCGGTGTCCTGTCTGGTGGAGCCGGCCGCGCGCTGCGGCCCTTGTCTTCGGGTGTGCAAGCGGTGTGCCAGCGCCGCATTCAAGCGGCGCCGGAATTCCGTCAGCTGCCCAGGCGCAGCAGGCTGTTGGCGCTGCGCGCGTTGTCGTCGCCGTGCTTGATCACCTGCACCTGCATTTCGTACTGGCGCTGCAGCTGGATCATCTGTACCAGCGCACCGGCCGCATCGACGTTGCTGCCTTCCAGCTGGCCGCTGTGCACGGCCGTGCCCTGCGCAGGTGCGAACGGCTGGCGCGGATCGGTGTTGCGGAACAGACCATCGAGGCCGCGCTCCAGGCGCTCGTCCGGCGCCTGCACCACCTTGATCCGTCCGACCTGCGCCATCGTCTGCGGGCCCTCGCCCTGCGGAATGATCGAGATCGTGCCGTCGGCACCGATCTCCATCGCCTGGTAGGGCGGAATGGCGATCGGGTTGTTGTTGTCATCCAGCACCGGGCGGCCGCCGGAGGTCACCAGCTGCCCGTTCGGCGTGACCGACAGTGCGGCGCCGCGCGTGTACGCCTCGGTGCCATCGGTGGACTGCACGGCCAGCCAGGTGCCGGTCTGCAGCGCCAGGTCCAGCGGCTTGCCGGTGATGTGCTGCGCGCCGGGCCGGCGGCTGAAACCGGCGTCGACGTGCAGTGCATCCACCCGCGAGGCAAAGCCCGGGCCCTTGATCGGGAAGGCTTCGGTGTTGGCCAGCGCTTCCTTGAAGCCAGGGGTGTCCGAATTGGCGAGATTGTGGCTGAGCGTACCCTGCGCCTGCAGGGAGGCGCGGGCACCGGTCATCGCCACGTAGAGGGCTTTATCCATGCGGGAAGTTCCGAGACGGGGTCAGCAGTTCATCAACGGATGTTGATGACGGTCTGGGTGATCTGGTCCTGGGTGGTGATCATCTGTGCGTTGGCCTGGAAGTTGCGCTGCGCGGTGATCATGTTGACCAGCTGCTCGGTGAGGTCGACGGTGGATGCTTCCAGCGAACCGGCCTGGATCTTGCCGAGGTTGGAGGTGTCCGGCATGCCGGTGCGCGGCGTACCCGAGCTGAACGTGTCCACCCACAGGTTGTTGCCCTTCGATTCCAGGCCCTGCGGATTGTTGAAGGTGGTCAGCGCGACCTGGCCCAGCGGCTTGTCGGCGCCGTTGGAGTAGCGGGCATAGACCACGCCGGTCTCCGACACGGTGATCTCATTGAGCTTGCCGGCGGCATAGCCGTCCTGCTGGGTGTTGCGCAGCGCGAACTTCTCGCCGTACTGGGTCGAGCCGTTGATATCCAGCGTCATGTTCAGCACGCCAGCGCCCGTGGTCGGGGTGAAGGTGCCAAGGCTGACCTTGCCACTGGCCGGTGCGACCAGCTTGCCACTGTTGTCGAAGGTGACCGGGGTCGGTGCGCCGGCCGGCTGGCCGTCCACGTAATTGCGCACGGTCCACTCGTTCGGATTGGCACCCTTCACGAAATACGAGACCTGGATGTGGCTCACGCCCAGCGAGTCGTACACGGTGATGCCGCCGCTGGAGTGGTTGTAGCTGTTGGAGTCGGTCGGGTCGAAGGTGGTGACGGTCGGCTGCTTGGCGTTGGCCGGCAGGGTGAAGCCGACCTTCACTTCGCTGGTCTGCTTCGGCGGGCTGTCAGTGGTCAGCAGCTGCAGGTCGACCATGCGGCCGGCATCGAAGTTGGTGCCGTCGGCATTCGGTGCGAACACCTGCAGGCGCGCGCCCTGCGGGTTGACCACGTAGCCCGATGCATCGGTCTGGAAGTTGCCGGCGCGCGAGTACACGCGGGTGCCGTTCATGTTCATGGTGAAGAACCCCTCACCGGAAATGGCCATGTCCAGGCTGCGGCCGGTCTGTTCGTTGTGGCCCTGCTTGAACTGCTGGGCAACGTTGGAGACACGGACGCCCGAACCCACGGCGTTCTTCGACAGCCCGTAACCGGTGGCCGAGAACAGGTCGGCGAATTCGGCGCGCGATTCCTTGAAGCCGGTGGTGTTGACGTTGGCGACGTTGTTGGCAGTGACGCTCAGGTCAGAATTGGCGGCATTGATGCCGGACAGCGAGACATTGAAGCCCATGGGATGCTCCTGGTAAGTGCGGGGTGTGCGGCTCAGCTGACGCGGAGCACGTAGTCGATCGGGGCCGTGCCCAGGCCCTTGAGGTTCAGGTACAGGCCGTCGGAACCGACGGTCACGCTTTCCACCGGCGCCTGCACGTAGGTGGACAACTTGGTGCTCTTGCCGGCGGTGTCGACGTGGTTGGCGACGATGGAATACTTGCCCGGCTCCATGCGCTTGCCGTTGGCATCCTTGCCGTCCCACTGGAACGCGGTCTCGCCGGCGGCTTTGGCTTCCACGCTCAGCGAGGTGACCTTGGCGCCGGTGGCATCGGTGATGTCGACGGTAATGATGCCGGCCGAGGGTGCGGCCACCGTGCCTTCAACGTTGCCTTCCTTCTCCAGTACCAGCTTTTCCGACGGCACCAGCACCTGGTGGCCGACCAGCGCCGCACCACGCAGCACCTGGTCGCTGGCCATCGATTCCTGGAAACCCTTCACCGTCTTGTTCAGATCGGTGATGCCCTGCACGGTGGACATCTGCGCCATCTGCGCGACCATCTGCGTGTTGTCCATCGGCTTGAGCGGGTCCTGGTGCTGCAGCTGTTCGGTCATCAGGCGCAGGAAATCGGCCTGGTCCAGCGTGTTCTTCTTCTTGGTGGCGTTGCTGTTCGGGGCGTTCAGACCGAGTGCGGTGTAGACGTCCTGGTTGGTCTGGTTGTTGACGGCGGTGGTCATGGCGGTATCCGGTACTGCGGGCCTCAGCGGCCCATGGTCAGGGTGGCCAGGGCCAGTTCCTTGGCGGTGGTCAGCATCTCCACGCCGGCCTGGTAATTGCGCGACGTCGAGATCAGGTTGACCATCTGCGCCACCGGATCGACGTCGGGCTGGTAGATGTAGCCGTCGGCGTCGGCCAGCGGATGGCCGGGCTCGTAGCGCTTGATCGGCGCCGCATCGCTCTGGGTGATCTCCTTCACCTTCACCGAGGTGATGTTCGGATCGTTCTTGCTGGTGACGGCCTGGAAGATCGGCTCCAGCGGCTTGTACACGGCGTCGGCGGAGCCGGCGACGGTGTCGGCGTTGGAGAGGTTGGAGGCGATGGTGCTCATGCGCACCGACTGCGCCTGCAGCGCGGAGCCGGCGATATCGAAGATCGGCAGGTTGCTCATGGCTTATTGCCCCGTGATCGCGGTCAACATGGAACGCACCTTGCTCTCGACGAAGCTGAGCGATGCGCGGTACTCGAGCGCGGCACGGCCATAGGCCGCACGCTCGGCATCGGGATCGACGGTGTTGCCGTCCAGGCTGGGCTGCACGCCTTCGCGCGCGATCTGGAACGGGTTCAGGCCACTACTGATTTCGTAGTGCTGCTCGTGGGTGGTGGCCATCAGGCCGTTGGCATCCAGCCCCTGGGCATGGCGCAGGGCGGCATCGAAGTCCAGGTCCTGGGCCTTGTAGCCGGGAGTGTCGGCATTGCCGAGGTTGCTGGCGATCAGCTTCATCCGCTGTTCGCGCAACGGCATGGCCTGGGCATGGACGCCCAGGTAGTCGGTAATCAGGTTGCGCACGGTGCACTCCCACGGGAACGTTGCCCGGGAAGCTGCAAGGGGTGTGCCAAAGTGCGCGCGACATCGCGTCGCCGGGCATGGCCCGGCGCTACCCCAGGGGTGGGGAAGGTTGTGGTAGCGCCGGGCCATGCCCGGCGGAGACCCGTGACGCGGCCTTACGCCGCCATCGCCACCTTGCGCAGGCGGTCCAGCACGAAATCGGCCAGCTCGTGCGGCGAGTATTTGGCGACGAAGGCGTTGGCGCCCACGCGCTCGACCATCGCATTGTTGAATACGCCCGACAGCGAGGTGTGCAGCAGCACATACAGGCCGGCCAGGCCCGGATGGCGCCGGATTTCCGTCGTCAGCGTATAGCCGTCCATGGCCGGCATCTCGATGTCCGAGATGACCATGGCGTAGCGTTCGGCCGGGTTCTCGCCCGAGGCGTGGATCTGCAGCAGGTGGTCCAGCGCCTGCTTGCCGTCGGAGAGCAGGGTGGCACCCACGCCCAGCTGGTCGAGCACGCTGCGGATCTGCTGGCGGGCGACGCGCGAGTCATCCACCACCAGCACCTGCAGCTGCGGGCCGTCCGAGGGCATCGCCATCGCCGGGTCGAGCACCGCCTCGCCGCGCACCTGGGCAATGTCGGCCAGCACGCTTTCGACATCGATGACCTGGATCAGCTCGCCCTGGAAGCGGGTCACGGCGGTCAGGTAGCTCGATTCGGCACCCAGCTCCGGCGGCGGATGGATGTCTTCCACCGCGATGTTGACGATGCGCTCCACGCCGCTGACCAGGAAGCCCTGGATCGAGCGGTTGAACTCGGTCACGACCAGGTAGCCGGGCGAGGTGTCCGCCTCCGGCTCGCGCTCGGGATGGCCGATGGCCAGGCCGAGGTCCAGCACCGGCACCGAGCGGCCGCGCACGTCGGCCACGCCTGAGAACTGGCTGGGCAGCCCGGGCACCTGGAACAGCTCCGGGCGCCGCAGGACCTCCTGCACCTTGAAGACATTGACGCCAAAAAGCTGACGTCCGCCGAGACGGAACAGCAGCAGCGCCAGGCGATTGTGGCCGGCCAGTCGGGTCCGCTGGTCGATCCGGTTGAGCAGGTCATGGGACATGGCTGCTGTATCGGCGCCGCAGTGGCGGAACTTGAGGGCGCTCTGCCGTCCGCGTGCTCCACATCGCTTTGTGCGGCTCTGCACCCCATTTCGTGCTCTACACCGCATTTTGTGTTCTACACCCCATTTGTAGAGTCGACTGTTAGTCGACTGCTCTTCTGGTCGACTGCTCTTGGATCCGATCGCGGGAAACCCCGCGCTTCGCGCGAAAGTCGACTGTCGCGAAAGTCGACTAACGGTCGACTCTACACATCCCCATCCCGAGACCTCGTCTCTGGCACACACCTTGCACGCAGCTGGGCCAGGTCCCATCGACAGGAGGCGCCATGCGCCGGGTCACATCTCTATTGGCCATCGCGCTTGCTGTGGCCTCGCCGTGGGCGGCGGCCGCCGACTGGCAACCAGTAGCCAGCATCCGCACCGCAGCGTTGTCGACGCTGCCGGCCGGCAGCGAGGGTGAGGCCCAGGTGGCCGATGCGCTGCGCCTGCCCAAGTGTGGCGGCGCGCTGCAGGTGCAGCCTACCGCCAACACCACGGTGGAGGTCAGTTGCCCTGATGCGGGGGGCTGGCGCCTGTTCGTGCCGGTGAAGGTGCGGCGCAACCAGACCGTGCTGGTGCTCAATCGTGGAATCGGCACTGGAGAAACCCTCACCGCCGCCGATATCACCACTGCCCAGCGTGACGCTGCCCGGATTGCCGGTGCCGTGCTGGCCGATCCCAACGCGGCGATCGGTCGCATCGCCCGCCGTCCATTGCAGGCCGGGGCCCTGCTGTCGAACAACGATCTGGCAGTGCAGCGTCTCATCAAGCGAGGAGACAATGTGGCCCTGGTATCGCGTCGCGGCTCGGTCGAGGTCCGCATTGCCGGTCGTGCGATGGGTGATGCCGGTGAGAACGAGCGGGTCTCGGTCGAGAACCTGTCCTCGCGGCGGATCGTGCAGGGCACGGTCGATGCCGCAGGTGACGTAATCGTGGCGCGTTGAATTACCGCAAAATATCCCTAAAGATCACGGCCCTGCGGCCGTTATCCCTTGTGAACGGCAACTCCAGGACACCCCATGAGCCAGAAAATCGACGGCAACCTGCAGGTCCCCCAGGCACTGCGCAGCGTGACGACCCCGGCCAGCAAGCCCGGCGTCAGCACCGATGCGGCGGCGCGCCCGGTCGAGGCGGCCGACAGCCTGCGCCTGACCGGCGAGGCCACCAATCTGCAGGCCATCGAGCGTGAGCTGACCACCGCCCCGGCGATCGACGCCCAGCGCGTGGCCGCCGTGCGCGAGTCGCTGCAGAACGGCACCTACAAGATCAATCCGGACGCGATCGCATCGCGCATGCTCGATCTGGACCAGCAGCTGCACGGATGACCGCGGCGATGAGCGAGCCGCTGCAGCGCCTCGCCCAGGCCCTGGACGTTGAACGCCAGGCCCTGGTCGAGCACGACGTGCACGCCTTGATCCGGGCCACCGGCGCCAAGCTGGAAGCGCTGCGTGCGCTGGAAGGCGCGCCGCCGGTGGGGCAGGGCGAGCAGCTGCAGGAACTGGCCGAGCGCAACCGCGCCAATGGCGTGCTGCTTTCGCGGCGCCGACGCGAAGTCAACTGGGCATTGCGCCAGTTGGGCCGTACCGAAGACGCCTCGGCCTATGACGCCAAGGGCCAGTCACACACCGTCACTGCCCGCCGCCCACTCGCCGTCGCCTGACGCGACGGCGGTCGCACTACCCACCCCCGCGGGCTGAAGCCCGCTGCGTGACCGCGTATATTGGGCGCCTGTTCGAATGCCCCGAGTCGCCGTGTCCGCTGCCAACGCCCTGGTTACCGCCCCCCTTCCGCCGCAGCCGGTGCTGCAGGCCTTGCTTGAGCGCCTGCGCGAAGGGCTGCTGCTGTTCACTGAAGACGGGCAGGTGGCGCTGGCCAATCCGGCCGCGCAGAATCTGCTGGCCGGCGGCGAGGACGGTGCATTGCCGCCGCCGCAGCGGCTGCGTGAACTGCTGCCATCCGACGCGCTGGAGCAGGCGCGCCAGCACGGTCACTGGAACGGCAGCCTGCCGCTGGGCGAGGGCGTGGTGATCGCGCATCTTTACCACCACGGCCCGGTTGGCCAAGGGCACTTCCTGGCACTGTTCCGCCACATCGAAGGGCAGGAAGACTACGAACGCGAACTGCAGCAGCGCCATGCCGAGCTGCGCCAGGCCTACCTGCGCCTGAACGGCACCCAGGAAAAGCTGCTGCAGTCCGAGAAGATGGCCTCGATCGGCCAGCTCGCCGCCGGCGTCGCGCACGAGATCAACAACCCGATCGGCTACGTGCACTCCAACCTGGGCAGCCTGCAGGAATACCTGCGCAGCCTGTTCACGGTGATCGAAGCCTACGAACGCGCCTTGCGCGCGCCGGACCCGAAGGCGTTGATTCCGGAAATCGACGATATCCGTGACCGCCTGGACATCGATTTCATCAGCCGTGACCTGCCGCAGCTGATGGCTGAATCGCGCGAAGGCATCGAGCGGGTCACCCGCATCGTGCGTGACCTGAAGGACTTCTCGTATTCCGGCCGCGACGAATCGTGGAAGCTGGTCGACCTGCATGCAGGTCTGGAATCGACCATCAACATCATCTGGAACGAGCTCAAGTACAAGGTCACCCTGCACCGCGAGTTCGGCCAGCTGCCGCTGGTGGAGTGCCTGCCGTCGGAGTTGAACCAGGTCTACATGAACCTGCTGCTCAATGCCGGCCACGCCATCGCCGAGCGCGGCACGATCACCGTGCGTACCGGTGTCGATGGTGACCAGGTGTGGGTCGAATTCGAGGACACCGGCGGCGGTATCTCGCCGGAACTGCGCCAGCGCATCTTCGATCCGTTCTTCACCACCAAGCCCGTCGGCAGCGGCACCGGCCTGGGCCTGTCGATTTCCTACAGCATCATCAACAAGCACCACGGCCGCATCGACCTCGACAGTACCCCGGGCGTCGGTTCGCGCTTCCGCGTGGTACTGCCGGTGAAGCAGCCGCGCTGAGGACGATGGCGCACGGGTCCGGATCGTATCGCGCCGACAGACTGGTAGAGTCGACTGTCAGTCGACTCGTGCGCAGCGCGGTTTTTTTAGAGACTCCACGAAGAGCAGTCGACTGACAGTCGACTCTACCCCCGATCCGCATTTCCCCTGCCGGCCCTCACCGCAGCGGCCGGTCCTCACCTGCATCCCCGGTTTCCACCGGCGCCGGACCGGCGTTGCTGCGCCGCTGCTCTTCGTAGGTGCGGAACGCCTGGTGGATGTGCTTGCGCAGCTCGTCGTCGTTCCAGGGCTTGGTCAGGAAGCGGTAGATCGCACCACGGTTGATCGCGTCGGTTACCGTGTTCAGATCGGTATAACCGGACAGCACCAGGCGGATCGTGTCCGGGTACAGCATCTTCACCCGGCCCAGGAACTCGGTGCCGCTCATGTCGCTCATGCGCTGGTCGGACAGGATCACCTGCACGTCGTTGATCGCCAGCAGGTCGAATGCATCGCGCACGTTGCCAGCGGCCAGGATGCGGTAGCCATCGCGCCGGAACAGGCGAACCAGCGAGCGCAGCACGTTCTCCTCGTCGTCCAGCAGCAGCAGTGTGCGGTCCGGGCGGGTCTCGGCGAAGGCTTCCGGGCGCAGGTAGCGGCGGCGCAGGGTCATGCCGGCGGCATCGGCCGACATCGGTTCGCCGAACAGGTAGCCCTGGAACACGTCGCAGTCGTTGCGGCGCAGGAAGCCCAGCTGCGCCTGCGATTCCACGCCGTTGGCAATGACCGTCATGCCCAGCTGGTGGCCCATGGCGATGATCGCGCGTGCGATGGCTGCCTCGCGGTTGCCGGCTGGCGCACTCTTGATGAAACTGCGGTCGATCTTCAGCTTGTCCACCGGGTAACGCACCAGCGCACTGAGGCTGGAATCGCCGGTGCCGAAGTTGTCCAGGCTCAGGCTGATGCCTTCGTTGCGCAGGTTGGCCAGTGTCTCGTGCACGAAATTGACATTGTTGGTCAGCGCGCTTTCGTTGATCTCCAGCGTCAGCATCTGTGCCGGCACGCCCGCGGCCTGGATCAGGCCCATCACTTCAGCGAAGAAGTTCGGCCGCAGCAGCTGCAGGGTGGAGACGTTCACGGCAATGGTGAAGTCGTCGAAGCCCTGGTCGCGCCACAGGCGGGCCTGCTTGAGCGCGCCCTCCAGCACCCAGGTGCCGATCTGCACGATGATGCCCAGCCGCTCGGCGGTGCGCATGAAGCGCTCCGGTACCAGCATGCCCAGCGTGGGGGACTGCCAGCGCAGCAGCGCCTCCATGCCCACCACATGGCCGTCGCGGGCACTGACCAGCGGCTGGTAGCGAAGCTTCAGCTCACCGTTGGGGATCGCGTCGACGATCTGGCGCGCGATGATGCTCTCGCTGTGCGCGCTCGGCGGGGTATCCACTGCATGGATGCGCACCGCGTTTCCACCTTCGCGGGCCGCCTGGTACAGCGCATCCTCGGCGTGGTCGAGCAGTCGCGAGGCGTTACTGGCGTGTTCCGGGCACAGGCTCACCCCCAGCTTGCCGGTCATGAACAGCGTGTACGGCAGCACCGACAGGGGCAACTCCATCTGTTGCCGGATCTCCTCGGCGAAGTCCTCCGGCAGCGGCACGTCGGCGTTGCGCGGGACCGCGATCAGGAACTCGTCGCTGCCATGCCGCCACAGTTTGCCGCGACCCCGCAGGTAGGACTGCAGCCGCTGCGCCACCAGCACCAGCGCCTGGTCACCCACCTCGGCGCTCATGTTCTCGTTGACTGAAGCGAAGTGGTCGATGTCGACGTGCATCAGCATCAGCGCGGTGCCGCCGGAGGCCGCTTCGGCGACCATCGCCTGCAGCTCGGGGTTGCCGGCACCGAGGCGATCGGGTGCATCATCGATGCTGACCGGCGGCTGGTTGGGATTCCACATAGGCTCAGTATTCCGGTGACTCAACGGCGGCCATGCTGGCCGCCTGGTAGGGGAGGTGAACGTCGATCAGGGTGCCTTCGCCATGTGCGGACTCGATGCGCACATGGCCGCCGACACTCTGCGCGCGCTCGCGCATCACGATCAGGCCCAGGCCGCGCGGGCCGTCCGGGTCGAAACCTTCGCCGTCGTCGCGGATCTGCAGGTGCAGGCTGCGCTTGCCGATGTCGCGCAGTTGCAGGTGTACCTGGCTCGCGCGCGCGTGCCGCAGCACGTTGGTCAGGCTCTCCTGTGCGATGCGGAAGCAGGCCTGTTCGATGCTGTTGTCGGGGCGATGAGGCAGGGGTTCGATCTCGGCCAGCAGCTCCACCTGCGAAGAACGGAACAGCACCCGTGCCTGCCAGCTGAGGGCCGCTTCCAGGCCCAGCGCGTCCAGCTGCGGAGGGCGCAGCAGGGTGGAGATGTCGCGCAGCTTGGCTACCGTGGTGTCGGCCAGGCTGACGATCTGTGCCAGGTCCTCGGCGCGGCGCTGCGGATCGTGCTCGTCCTGCGCGGCATGGGCGGACAATTTGATCGCCGTGATCGCCTGGCCGATGTCGTCGTGCAGATCGCGCGAGATCGCGCGGCGCTCGTCTTCCTGCAGCGAGAACAGGCGGCCGGCCATCGCCTGCAGTTCGCGGTTGCTGGTTTCCAGTGCACTGCGCGTCCGTTCGGAATCACTCAGGTCGCGCACGATCAGCAGCTTGCAGTCGCGGCCACCATAGCGGACCTCGCCCACCGCCAGGCCGGCATGGAAGCTGCGGCCGTCGGCGCGCTGCATGGCCACCACGCTGCTGTGGCCGGGGCCCAGGTGTGGTTGCCCGGCGCGCAGCTGGCCGCGGACGCGGATCAGGTCACCGGCAGCGACCAGTGCCGACAGCGGCTCACCCAGCAGGGTGTGGCTGCCATAGCCGAACAGGCTGGCCGCCCAGGCGTTGGCGTACAACACGTGCTCGTCGGAGAGGATCACCACGCCATCGGGCAGTACCCGCACCAGCTCGCGGAACTGTTCCTCGCGCTCGCGCAGCAGGCGTCGCGATTGCTCGCGTTCGGTCACGTCCTGCAGGGTACCCAGTACGCGGCTGCGGCCGGACTCATCGACACCACTGGCGGCACGCAGGTGCACCATCAGGGCGCGGCCGTCCATCGACAGCAGGGGCAGCAGTACGTCCACCTGCACCGGATCACCCGAGCAGAGGTCGGCCAGCAGCTGTTCGGTCTGCGTGGCGGTGGCGGGGTCGGCGGGCACCAGCAGCTCGTCGAAGCGGTGCCAGCGGCGGGCTTCCGGCGGCCGGCGGCCAAGCAGGCGGTAGACCTGGTTGGAATAGCGGCCCATGCCGGTGGATGGATCCAGTTCCCAGGCGCCGATGCGCGCCAGTTCGTGGGCTTCCTCGACCCGGGCCAGCGCCTGGTCGCGGCGCAGCTGGGCCAGGTCTTCCGCGGTGCGGTCGATGGCGATCAGCAACCGGGCATTGTGGCCGTCATAGCTGATGGCGTTGGAGCGCAGTTCCATCTGCCGCAGCGAGCCGTCGCGCAGCTGCAGCTGCGTCCGCAGGATGCACAGCTCCTCGGGTGCTTCGCGGATCGCCTCCAGCTTGGTCTGCAGTGCTTGGTCGTGGCCGGGTGGCCACAGCGCGTCGATGGTCTGCTCCAGCAGTTCATCGCGCTCCCAGCCGAACGCACTGCAGGCCGCCGGATTCGCGTCGAGGATCGCCAGCGTGTCCAGGTCGTAGACCAGGATCGGGCCGGGGTTGCCCTCGAACATCTGCCGCAGGCGCAGCTCGGACGCCTGTTGGCGCGCATGGGTGTGCAGCACATGCTCGGCCAGCGGCCGCAGCAGCAGGTACAGCAGGCCGGCACTTGCCAGCGCGAAGAACGAGCCCTTCACGCTCTGCCACATCGCTGCCTGCTGCGGATCCGGCACCAGTGCCTGCACGGCACTGTCGGAGGCGATCATCCAGGCCAATGCCATCACCAGGTAGCTCAGCACCACCCGCCGCCGGTCGCGGCTGAGCGCCTGCGCCATCCGCGGGTCGGGAACTGGGGCGTTGCCGGTCGGTTCTGCAGGCATGGACGGGCTGGATGAAAGGGGCGCCGGCCATCTTACCGCGCAGGTGCGCCCTGACCACTCAATTATCCGCCGCAGGCGCCGTTAACCACTGCGTGCCCCGCTGACGGGCGTGTCATCCGGAGCAAGATCGCGTGGACCAAGGGATCATCGCCAGCCTGCTGCAGCACCCGCTTGCGTCGGCGCTGGTCATCGTCGACCGCACGGGCCGCCCGCTGGCGGCCAATCCGGCTGCGCGCGAGCATGGCCTGCCGGCCACCGTGGCTGCCTATGCGCCGATGCTGGAGGATCTTCGCCTGATGGCGGCCGATGGCGGCATCGTGGCCTGCACGCTGCCGGGTGGCCCACATGGGCACTACGACGGCCACCTGCGCGCCGTGCACGATGGCGCCGGTAATCTGCTGGCCTTTACGCTGAGCATTCCCGAACCGGTGCCGCTTGGCGGCGGTGGGCGCTGGGAGCTGGCGCTGGACAGTGCCGGACACAGCCTCTGGGACTGGGACATTCCCAGCGACCGTGTGGTGCGCACCCCGGCGCTGGGCGACGAAACAGCCACCGAGATCCTGGCCCGCGTGCACAGCGAGGATATCGCCCAGGCGCGGGTCGCACTGGACGAGCATCTGCGTGGCTTGAGCGAGCAGTACAGCGCACAGTTCCGTTTCCGCCAGGCCGATGGCCAGTGGCGCTGGGTGCTGGATCGGGGCCGCGTGGTCGCGCGCACCGCCGATGGCCAGCCGTTGCGCATGGTCGGCACCCATACCGATATCGAACAGCAGAAGCAGCTGGAAGGGTTGCTTCAGGAACAGCAGCTGCACCTGAGCGAGGCCCAGCGCATCGCCAGCATGGGCAGCTGGTCGTTCGATCCCAACAGCGGTCACTTCTGGTGGTCGCCGGAGCTGCGTTCGCTGCTGGCGCTGGAGCAGGGCGCCGTGCCCGGCCAGCGCCGCTGGCTGAAGCAGCTGCACCCACGTTCACGTGGTGCGCTGCGCGCAGCCTGGCGACGGTTGTGGCGCGATGGACGCGCCGCCAATCTCGAGCTGGAACTGACCCGCGGCCATGAACCGTCGCAGCACCTGCGACTGTGGATGCAGCCGCTGCTGGACATGGACGGACAGCCCAAGCGGTTGCTCGGACAGGTGCAGAACATCACCGAGCAGCACCAGACCGATGCGCTGATCCGCTGGCGTACCGAGCTGCTCAACCGCGTCTCTGCGCTGGGCCGGATCGGCGGCTGCGAGATCGAGGTGAAGACCCGGCACATGCAGTGGACCGAGGAGTGCTATCGCATCCACGGCCTGCGCAAGGAACCGATCACCCTCGACCAGGCGCTGGCGTTGTACACCGAGGACTCACGCAACGCCTTCGAAGCGGCGTTGGGGCGCATCGCCAACGGCGGGCTGCCCGAGCAGCTGGACCTGTGCTTCTACCGCCAGTCCGGCCTGCGCGTCTGGGTGCAGGTGCTGATCGAGCTGGACCGCCGTGACGGCCTGCCGCCGCGCTTCGTGGTGCTGTTCCGTGACATCACCCGCGAACGCGAGGCCAACGAGCGCATCGAGCTGCTGGCCCATTACGATCTGCTCACTGGCCTGCCCAATCGCGTTCTGCTCGGCGAACAGACCGCCGAAGCCATCGAAGAAGCGCGCGACCGCGGCACCTCGCTGGCGATGCTGTTCATCGATCTGGACGGCTTCAAGACCATCAACGACAGCTTCGGCCATGCTACCGGCGATGCGCTGCTGAAGGCGGCCGCCACCCGGCTGCACCAGAACCTGCGCAACAACGATCTGTTCGGCCGCTTCAGTGGCGATGAATTCATCGTGGTGCTGCGTGACCTGGCCGAACCGGAGGATGCGGGACATGTCGCACGCAAACTGATCGCTTCGTTGGCCGAACCGTTGCGCCGGGGCGAAACCACCTTGAAGGTGGGCGCCAGTGTCGGCATCGCGATGCTGGGTGATGCGCAGACCGACTTCGATTCCCTGCTGCGTGCCGCCGATGCGGCGATGTACGCGGCCAAGGAAGCCGGCCGCAATACCTACCAGTACTACAGCCAGGACGCACTGGCCCGCATCCAGCGCAAGCTTGAGCTCGAGCATGCCCTGCACGGCGCCATCGAGCGCGAAGAGTTCAGCCTGGCCTACCAGCCGCTGCTGCATGCCCATCATGGCGAGCCGCCGGCGATCGAGGCGCTGTTGCGCTGGCACCGCCCCGGGATCGGCTACTGCAGCCCGGCCGAGTTCATCCCCATTGCCGAAAAATGCGGCGAGATCGTGCGGATCGGCGACTGGGTGCTGAATGAGGCCTGCCGCCAGGCAACCGCCTGGGACCGCGCCGGTCTGCGTTTCGACCGCATTGCGGTGAATGTTTCTGCGGTACAGCTGCGAGACCGCGGCTTTGCCGAGCGCGTGATCGAAATCTGCCACGCCCATGGCTGGCCACCGCAGCGGCTGGAGCTGGAGCTGACCGAGTCGGCGTTGATTCGTGACACCGACGTGCTGCGGCATTGCTTCGACGTGCTGGAACGGCACGGCGTACCGCTGGCGGTGGATGACTTCGGTACCGGCTTCTCCAACCTCAACTACCTCAACCGATTCCCGGTGGGCCGCCTGAAGATCGACCGCAGTTTCGTGCAGGGCATGCTGCACGATTCGGGTACGGCCGAAGTGACCCAGGCCATCGTGCACCTGGGCCACGCGTTGGGCATGAAGGTGGTGGCCGAGGGCGTGGAAACGCACCAGGAAGAGGACATGCTGCGCCGCCAGGGCTGCGACGAGATCCAGGGCTACCTGTACTCGCGACCGCTAAGCCCGCGCGACCTGGCGCAGTGGCTGCGCCAGCCGCAGCCGGTTTCGCTGCGCACCGATGCCAGCGGCGAAGCGATGCTGGTGCGCTGACGATCTGCGCTGGCAGATGCCGGCCCGGTGTGGCCTGACTCTGGTGCGCTCAGCTCTGGTAGGTGCCGACCGTTGGTCGGCACGGATGCATGTACCTCGCGATCATCCACGCATGGCGTGGATCTACTTGCAGCACCTGCAGTGGCGAGTGCCGGAGCCTGCCACGGTGGGTGCCGACCGTTGGTCGGCGCCGATGCCAGAGATCGCGACCAGCAATGAACGGCGCGGGTTTACCTGTCTTCAGCATCAGACCGCAAGGACCGTCTTGCTGCTGTCTGCTTGGCGAGTGACTTCAATTCAGCGAGACGATCCCGCTTGACCAGGTGCGCTGCCTGCCAGCCACCTTCAACAACCGAGGGTGAGAAGCTGTAGATCTCGTTGGGACCCAGGTGGCCCAGTAAATCGAGTGCGCGTGCGTACAGGGGCTGCTCGTCATCGTCGGTGGCATCGAGATCGGGCGCATCCAGGACGTGCAGCAGGAACTCCAGTTTCCAGTTGCGTTCAGTCGCGTCGGCAGTGGCTGCTACATCCGAGTCCGCCGAAACCTGTCCGCTGTGCGGGTCGATGCTGATATGCATGGAGGTGTTCTCTCCACACAAGAACATCTGGCCGAAAGGAGTCACCGCATAGGCATGGAACCGATCAGCACCCTCCATCGGAGTGCCCTGCAGGAAGGCTGCGACAACCCCTGAGTACAGGTGCGGATCGACCAAGATGAGCCTGTCGTCGCGATAGCGTGCGAACCCGTCGCGTCGCCACAGCGCCAGCAGCAGGTCGGGCAGCACGCCCTTCCATGAGGCAAGAGTCGCCTCGGAGAGCGCCTCGCCCCGGGAGCTCGCACTGAAGCTCTCCATGAACGCCCTGGTTTCAAAGCTTGATTCCTGCGCTTCGATGCCTGGTTCCACCAACGCATTCCTCCCGGCGTCGAATGGCAGATAATCCAGGAATGTCAGCATTCGCTCGGCCTGTGTGGCTTCCTTGTTCGCCTCCTGAGTTGAGATGATGGCCGCTGTGTTTCCAGAGACGAGCAACAATGTTCCCGCCGAAAGGCTTTGCCAGGGCTCGTTCAGCACCAGATAGCGCTCGGGTGCCTCGTCTACATCCGCGTCCAGGATGATGACCTGTGGACCATCCTTCACACACCCGGCGGAGATCTCGACAGTTGCATCGGTCACACCTGCATCAGGATCGGTCACATCTACAGGTGCGGAGTAGGGCTGTTGAAACTCGCCGAAGGACTGGAGCGCTTGGTGAAGGGCGAGCAGGGAGTCGGGATCTACGGCAAGCGGTTCTGAAGCAACCGGGAGCTGCAAAGCGAGTGAAAGGCAGAGGGCGGCGCTGGTCATCGGGCTGATCTGAACCGGAATCGGCCCTTTACGATGAAGGACCGAGCGCTCACGATCCATGCAAACAATCCGAAAATCGTGAGTCGCGGGGCATCATCCACGCATGGCAATACGGCTCTGGCCGGACCGGGCCGTGGCCAAGTTGATCAGAACTGGTGCGACCAGCTCTTGCTCCCTGAAGCCCGAAAGGCATCAAATGACAACCAGAATTTGAAGCTGGTCAATGCGATGAGAGGCTCAAGAGTCATTGCCGCCTCGTCCGGAATGGGCTGCTCATCTGACCCCATGGCGTTGATCTTTTTCCAGTTCCTCTCCCCTCCATAGCAGAAGAAGTAACTTTCAAAGCGAGATATGTCACCCGTTTCCAGTTTGCCAATGACTCGCCAGTCACCATGGTCGTCAACCTTCCGGTCAAATATCGCGTAGCTGTCAAGAATGATTGGGGGGATGCTCACCTTGGCTTGGGCTTGCTGCAGCTCGCTCTTACCTATTTCAGGCGCGTGTCTGCATACATCGAAGATCTGTACGCAGTGGCCTACAAGTGCCTTCGATATGATCTGCCCGAAGTAGAACGCCCCATCATTGCGAGTAAAGCAGAACACGTCGCCTGGTCGAATGAACCGAAGCATGGTTCGGCGCTTCCTGGTCCAGCCATTGAGCGATTCACTGGCGGTCTCACTTTCCTTCTTCATGCTCTTGCGTGCTGGCGTCGCCATGGCTTCTGCCTTGTCGTTCGGCTCCAAGGAAGTCGAGTGTTGAGGGTGGCCGTGGCAGGGTCCATGCAAACAATCCGAAAATCGTGAGTCGCGGGGCATCATCCACGCATGGCGTGGATCTACCTCGAAAATTCCGCCTTCAACTGCATGCGCAGCGTCTCGACAATGGCCGCATAGCGCCGCTTCTGCACCAGATAGCTGGCCAGGAACAGCGGCAGCACCAGCAGCATGGGCGCCACCATCGGGCGCATCGCCACCAGTGGCAACAGCAGCAGCGACAGCATCGCCACGAACCAGCTGCACAGGCCGATCACCCGCACCTCGTGCCGCCGTGCGTTGAGCACGATGCGTCCACGCATCACCGGGAAGTAGCGCAGGCCGAAGCTCGGCGCGAAGCTCTCGCGGAACGCCATGCTGCCATCGGGCAGCGCATGGAAGGCCAGCCGCAGCCACTTGTCCTGCGGCAGGTCACGCTCCAGGCTACCCAGCGAGAGCCGGGCCTGTATTGCCGGTGACGCCGCAATGCGTTCGTTGAACAGGGTGATGCCCCAGCTGAAATAGCCGGCTACCCAGGCCATCAGGAGGACGTTCTCCAACAGCAGGAGTGCGATCAGGGCGATGGCCATCGGTCTTCCATGGACGGGACCGGGCAATCATGCCATGGGCAGCCGTGGCCACCCCCGCGGGGGGCGAGTCCGTGCAGCAGGTCATGCGTTTCTCGGGTCGACTTGGGTCAATCTTCTTCGGTGAGATCGCTTAGGTCCAGGATCTGCGGATCAACGCTGCTGGCTACGATGCTCCTGATCAGCCCCGGGCGGCGGCGAAGCGAGTAGGCGCGAATCGCATGGATGGGACTGAATTCACACAAGGGGTAGCGTGAGTGCCCCATGATGACGGGCCTGTTGAAGTGGATGTCCTTAGGGTCATCAAGTGGCAGGGCCCACTTCCCGCCGTGTAGCAGCCTGACGGTCTCCCCTAGATATCGGGCGAACACGACCCTCAGGGAGTCCCGCTCGTCCTCAGATAGCGTGGCTGCCATCAAGTCATGGAGGCGTTCCAGCCTGTCGAGGCTTTCGGGGCTGCCATCCAGTTCAATGCCATGCGTTTGAGCCTGCGCGACCAGCCATTCTATCTGGCCGTCCATCAGCATAAGGAATTGCTCAAAAGCCTCGCGGGCTTCTTCCAGATTGAACGTCATGCGGAGGCCAGAGAGACAGGGGGAGTGGGCAGTGTGTCCTCGTCCCCTTCCTCAGGCTATGCAACAAATCCTAAAAGGCGACAGGCAAAGCAGAGGTGCAGATATCGCGGCGGCCATCCACGCAGGACTTGGATCTACTTCAGGGCTTCGCCATCCAGCCCGAGATCCCAGGCCAGGCCCAGCAGCGCCTCGTCCGCCCGCGACGGGGCGGGGCGCGCGTCCGCCAGCTGCTGCAGTTCGCGGATCTCTTCGCGGGCGACCTCTTCCAGCTGCTGCAGCTGCTCACGCACGCTCGCGTTGCGCGGGCGCTCGGTATCGGTGAGGGAGGGCAGGGCGCGGATCAGGGTCATGGTGCGGGTACAGGATGCATCCAACGGCGGGTCACAGGCAAAGGCCCCGGACGAACCGGGGCCTTGCGGGCTGCCGGCGAGGGCAGCGGACATCAGGATCAGAACAGCTCGACGGTGCCGGCGCCCATGTTCTGCTGGGCAACCGGCTTGTGCGGCGGGCGTTCCCACTCGCTGCGCAGTTCGCGCAGGCGGCTGCCGGTGCGCTGCAGGGCGGTGGCGATCTCTTCGTCGAATACGCCGCCATTGCGGTGCAGCAGTTCCTGCAGGGCCACCGCTTCGCGGTTGATCGCGGTCAGGCGGTCCAGGTGGGTGTGCACGCCGCCCAGCGCCTGGGTGGCGATGTCCTCGAACTGCAGGGCGCGCACGGCTTCGGCCACGCTGCCATCGATCGAACGGGCGCACTCGGACACTTCGCGCATGCCGTCACCCAGCGAGGCGTTGATCTGCGCGACGTTGTCGAGCATCGCCGCCGCTTCCTGGCGCGCTTCGCGGGAGCGGTCCATGTCACGCGAGGCCATGTGCGAGACCGTCTCGCGCACCTTGGCGATGGCGTCCTTGGAGCTGTGTGCCAGCTTGCGGATCTGCTCGTTGAAGGTGGTCGAGCGCTCGGACAGGTTGCGCACTTCGTCGGCGACCACCGCGAAGCCACGACCGGCTTCACCGGCACGTGCCGCTTCAATGGCAGCGTTCAGGGCCAGCAGGTTGGTCTGGTCGGCGATCGACTTGACGTCTTCCAGCAGCGCGAAGATGCCATCCAGGTGCTGCGCCATCTGGTCGATGTGCTGCACGGTGGTGCTGCTCTGGCCGCTCACCTGTTCCAACGCTTCGACCAGCTGTTCCATGCGGTGGCTGGCGTGCTGGGCGAAACGGGCAACGTCGAGGCCGGCATTGCCTTCGTCACCGGCGCGGTCGACGATGCGCGACAGGGCCTGGCTCTGCTGGCGCGACTTGCGGTTCATCGCATCGAAGCTGCCACCGAGGCTGGAGACGGCCTGGCGGATCAGGTCACGGGCGCGTTCCACTTCGCCGCGCGAACCCTCGATCTCGTTGCCGACGAAATTGCGCAGTTCGGTCAGCAGCTGGTCCTGCTCACGCAGGACACGGGCGTGTTCCGGGGAACGGTGTGCCTGGGCGCGGGTGGTCCACCACGCAAAGCCGAGCCAGCTCAGCGTCATCGTGGTCAGGATCGCCCAGCGCAGGGCGGCCGGCCATTCGAAACCGATGGCGAAGGGGAGCAGCAGGGTCAGAGCCAGGGGGGCGGCCAGACGGATGAAAATGCGTGAGTACATGGACGTTCTCGGGAGGTGCACGGAGGATGTATCGGCCGTACCCCCTTTCTCTTTAACGTCGATGTGCCTCGAAGTGCATTCTGAATGCGCCGGTTTTCCGGCGCCTTGGCGGCTTCGGGGTCGGAGCCCTTTCCGTGCCGGGAGGGGATCCGACCCCCGGGGCTCAGGCCAGCTGCCGGTCCACGGCCTCGATCATCGCCTTGCGGCTGAACAGGAAGTCCCAGTAGCTGCCGCCCAGCTGCCGCCACAACACCGCAGCGCGCACCGCGGCCAGCAGCAGGGCGCGGATCTCGGCCACCACGCCGGCCTGGCCCAGGTAGTGCGGGTTGCCCTGCACCATCACCCGCGGCTTGAGGTGGCTGATGGTGTCCGCGTACAGGCCGCCCAGGTTGGCCAGCACATCCGGATGGCCGCTGTCGCCCAGCTCAGTGGCCTGGCGCTGGGCGCGCTCGATGCCCGAGGCGACCTTGTTCACGGTGGCGCCGTCCTGCACGAAGCGGCGCTCCAATTGCAGCACCGACAGGGCCAGCTTGGGCAGGATCGGGTCCTGGCCCTGGCTGCGGAAGTAGTTGTGCAGCAGGCGCAGGCCAGCCTTCAGTGCATGACGGTCACCGAACACCTCCTGCGGCGAGGACGCATCGACACGGAACACGCTGTCCACGGCGGTGCGCACGGCGGCGGCGTCGGAATGGCCGGTATCGGCGATGCGGCGTACCTGCTGCAGGGCCTGGGCAATGCCGGCCAGGGCCAGGACGCGGTCGTCGACAGTGAAACTCATGCAGCGATTACCTCAAAAGGGGAAGGGGTGGTGCGCAGGCGCTGTTCCAGCGGCGCATCGGTGGCGGCGATCACCGCGCCACCCAGGCACACCTCACCGTCATACAGCACCAGTGATTGACCGGGGGTAACGGCGCGCTGCGGGCGCGCGAAGGTGACCAGCAGGCTGCCATCGTCCAGCACCTCGACCGTGCACGGCTCGTCGGGCTGGCGGTAGCGGGTCTGGGCGGTGCATTCGAAGCGCCGCGCCGGCGGCGAGCCGGCAATCCAGTGCGCGGTTTCCGAACGCAGGCGGTCGGACAGCATCCACTTGCTGTCGCGGTCCTGGTCCACATACAGCACGTTGCTGGCCACATCCTTGCCGACCACGTACCACGGTGCGGCCGGGCGGCCGCGCACGCCGCCGATGTTCAGGCCCTCGCGCTGGCCGAGGGTGAAATAGAACACGCCCGGATGTTCGGCGATGACGCTGCCGTCGGCCGGGTCGAGGATCTGGCCAGGCTTGGCCGGCAGGTAGCGGCCGAGGAACTCGCGGAAGTCGCGCTCGCCGATGAAACAGATGCCGGTGGAGTCCTTCTTGGCGTGGGTCGGCAGGCTGACATCGCGCGCGATCCGACGCAGGTCGGTCTTTTCCAGGTCGCCGATCGGGAACAGGGTCGCCGACAGCTGTTCCTGGCCCAGCTGGTGCAGGAAGTAACTCTGGTCCTTGGAGCGGTCGGCGCCGCGCAGCAGCAGCCACTGGTGGCCGCGCTGGGTCACTCGCGCGTAATGGCCGGTGGCGATGCGCTCGGCGCCCAGCTCGCGCGCGGCATCCAGGAAATGCTTGAACTTCACTTCGCGGTTGCACAGCACGTCCGGGTTCGGCGTGCGGCCGGCGGCGTACTCGGCCAGGAAGTGTTCGAACACGCCCTGCCAGTACTCGCTGGAGAAATCGCGGAAGTGGAACGGGATGCCCAGCAGGCCGCAGACGGCCACCGCATCGCGGCGGTCGTCCTCGGCGCGGCAGTCGCCGCTGCCGTCGTCGGCCCAGTTCTGCATGAACAGGCCGGCCACGGCCTCGCCCTGCTGTACCAGGCGCCAGGCGGCGACCGAGGAGTCGACACCACCAGAGACGCCCACCATCACGCGCGGAGTGCTCATGCGACCTCCCGGACCAGCGAAAGCGGGTGGCGCTGGCCACCCAGGTAATCGGCCACCACCTGCCAGACCAGCGGGCTGCGCTGGCGTTCGCCGGCGGCCCGCAGCTCGGCCGGGGTCAGCCACAGCGCGCGGTCGATGCCGGTGTCCAGCGGCTGCGCCGGGTCATGCGAGACCGGGCGCGCCGCGTAGCAGAAGCGCAGGAAGGCCGTGCCGTCGCCGGCCGTCCACTGGTAGCAGCCGATGAAATGGGTCAGCTGCACCGTCCAGCCGGTTTCCTCGCGGGTCTCGCGCAGGGCTGCCTCGGCCAGGCTTTCGCCGGGCTCGAGGTGGCCAGCCGGCTGGTTGAGCACCTGCCGGCCGTCAATGGTCTCTTCAACCAGCAGCACGCGGCCGCCGTCGACCACCACGGTGGCGACGGTGGCGTGCGGTGCCCAGCGCGGGTCCGGCGTGGCGTTCAACTCAGAAGTCGTCCTTCTTGGTCAGTTCCAGCTCCATGGCGTCGGCGGTGCGGATGGCCGCATCGATGGCGTCGCTGAGCTGGTCGGCAGTGGCATCGGCGTCGATCTTGACCACGAACATGGCGGTGGTGTCCTGCTTTACCCAGCCGCCCATCTTGGCATCCTGCGAATCTTCCAGCAGGCGGTTGGCCACGGCCACCGGGAACTGCTTGGTCTTGGTGCTGTAAGCGGGCGACCAGATCTCGCGGATGTTGTGGGTGCCGAAATCCTCCACCGCCGAACGCACATAGACCATCTGGGTGCGGTCACCCTCGACGTCGAAGACCATGCGATAGTCGCCGTCCTCATCGACTTCGTAGGTGTAGCCCAGCTTGTCCAGGTGGCGGGCCACGGCCTTGTCGGCGTCTGCTGCGGCGACGGAGCCGGATGCAGCCAGGGCGATCAGCAGGGTGGAGAGAAGGGTCCTTTTCATGAAGATCCTGTGAAACATTACTGAGAGAGGGTGCAATTGTGACGGCGGGCGTGCGTGCCGTCCAATCTGCGGCGGGCCGACGCAGGCTCGCCCGAGCCTCTATAATGGCCCGATGCCCCATGAGTCTTCCCCCGATTCCCAGCACGAGCACGGCGTCGCCGTAGAGGCCGCGCGCCCGGAAGTGGCGCCGCCGCCGTTCTACCAGGTGATGCTGCTCAACGACGACTACACCCCGATGGATTTCGTGGTGGACGTCCTGCAGCAGTTCTTCAGCATGGACCTGGACAAGGCCACGCAGGTGATGCTGCACGTCCATACCCGCGGCCGCGGCGTGTGCGGGGTGTTCACCCGCGAAGTGGCCGAGACCAAGGTCGCCCAGGTCAACGAGTACTCGCGGATGAACCAGCACCCGCTGCTGTGCACGATGGAAAAGGCCTGACCGGCTGGCGATTCTCGTCCGGGTACACCGATTCCGGAAGATTGTAGAGCCGAGCCCGCGCTCGGCTGCTGCTCACCCAGGCATCCAGATCTCTGCCAACGGCAGCCGAGCGCAGGCTCGGCTCTACAGCTGGGTCACCCCTCCGCCAACGCCTCCAGCGCCATACGCGCCACTGCCTCGTCGACCTCGGCGGGGTCGCCGTCATCCCGGAACCAGACCGCCGACAATCCCGTACTGGCCGCGATCCAGCGCAGCAGGCGCGGTCGTTCCAGCGCCGCCAGCGCACTGACCTGTTCAAGACGGGCCGCAAACCGTTCCGCGCGCGTCGCGACATGGATGCCGGGACCGCACAGGTCCGGGTTGCTGAACAGTGTGGTGTAGTCGAAGGCCCGGTCGCCCAGCAGCCGTTTCGGGTCGATCGCCAGCCAGCCGCGCGCGCCGAAATCCAGCACGTTGTCGTGGTGCAGGTCGCCGTGCAGCGGCCGGATCTCCTGTTCGTCACGCAGCAGCCCCTCCGCCAGTGATCTGCACTGTTCCAGCAGTGGCGGCAGGACAGCCCTTGGCTGCAGCAGGTCGGCGAACCATGTACGCAGGCAGACCAGTTCCCCTGGCGGCGCGCTCCGTGGCCGGTGCAGCCGCTGCAGGACCTGGCACAGGATCGCGGTGCAGGCGTCATCGTCGCCCTCGATCGAGCGTTGCCGCAGCGAGTCACCGCGGGCACGCTCGATCAGGATCGCAGGCCCCTCGTGGGCCAGCAGGCGGGCGGCGCCATCGCCGTTCCACCAGCGTAGCAGGCGATGACTGTTCTGCTCCTCGGTCTCGCTGCTGATCTTCAGCATCGCTGGCTCGCCCGCAGCGGTCAGCACCGGCCAGAGCCGGGCGTGGGGCGTACGGAGTGCCGGGCCATCACGCCGCAATCGCCAGCGGCTCAGGTAGGGTTCGCTCATGCTGGGCGGGCTGTCCTGGAGTGAATGAAGATCAAGCGATGTGTACTGCTAACGCCATCTGAACGCAGCAATCCGCTAGGGTGATGGAAAACGTGTAGTCAGGCCGCATATTGTCCCCATCTGCCGCCGGAGTAATCCATGTTCAGCAAAGACCTCGAACACACCATCGGCCAGTGCTACAAGCGCGCCCGTGAGGCCCGGCATGAGTTCATGACGGTCGAACACCTGCTGCTGGCACTGCTCGACAACCCGTCTGCCCAGGCTGTACTGAAGGCCTGTGGTGCCGACGCCGAACGCCTGCGCCAGGAGCTGGAGCAGGCCATCGAGGCCTCCGTGTCCCGCCTGGCCGAGGATGACGGCCGCGATACCCAGCCGACGCTGGGCTTCCAGCGCGTGCTGCAGCGGGCCGTGTACCACGTGCAGTCCTCGGGCAAGAAGGAGGTCACCGGCGCCAACGTGCTGGTCGCCATCTTCGGCGAAAAGGACTCCCACGCCGTCTATTACCTCAACCAGCAGGACGTGACCCGGCTGGATGTGGTCAATTACCTGTCCCATGGCATCGCCAAGCTGGGCGAGGAGGGCGAGCAGCCGTCTTCGTCCTCGGAAGGCGAGAGCCGCATGGAAGGCGGGGAGGGCGAGCCCAAGGGGGATGCCCTGACCGAGTTCGCCAGCAACCTCAACGACCAGGCCCGGGCAGGCCGCATCGACCCGCTGGTCGGCCGTGCCGACGAAATCGAGCGCACCATCCAGGTCCTGTGCCGCCGTCGCAAGAACAACCCGCTGTACGTGGGTGAGGCCGGCGTGGGCAAGACGGCCATCGCCGAAGGCCTGGCCCGTCGCATCATCGAAGGTTCGGTGCCCGACGTGCTGGCCGACGCGGTGATCTACTCGCTCGACCTGGGCGCACTGGTAGCCGGTACCAAGTACCGTGGTGACTTCGAGAAGCGCCTGAAGAGCGTGCTGACGGCACTGAAGAAGGTGCCCAACGCGGTGCTGTTCATCGACGAGATCCACACCATCATCGGTGCCGGTTCGGCGTCGGGCGGCACCATGGATGCGTCCAACCTGATCAAGCCGGCGCTGGCCTCCGGCGAGCTGCGCTGCATCGGCTCGACCACCTTCCAGGAATACCGCGGCATCTTCGAGAAGGACCGGGCACTGGCCCGCCGCTTCCAGAAGATCGACATCGTCGAGCCGACGGTGGGCGAGACCTACGAGATCCTGCAGGGCCTGAAGTCCAAGTACGAGCTGCATCACGGCGTGACCTACTCCGACGAGGCCCTGCAGGCCGCAGTGGACCTGTCGGTGAAGCACATCGGCGACCGCCTGCTGCCGGACAAGGCCATCGACGTGATCGATGAGGCCGGTGCCCGCCAGCGCCTGCTGCCCGAAGGGCAGCGCAAGGAGCTGATCGACGTCGAGGAGGTCGAGGCGATCGTGGCCAAGATGGCGCGCATCCCGGCCAAGCAGGTCAGTGCCACCGACAAGGATGTGCTGCAGCACCTGGAGCGCAACCTGAAGATGGTGATCTTCGGCCAGGACCCGGCCATCGAGACGCTGTCCTCGGCGATCAAGCTGGCCCGTTCGGGCCTGGGCAACCCGGAAAAGCCGATCGGCAACTTCCTGTTCGCCGGCCCGACCGGTGTGGGCAAGACCGAAGTGACCAAGCAGCTGGCGCTGCAGCTGGGCATCGAGCTGGTCCGCTTCGACATGTCCGAGTACATGGAGCCGCATTCGATCAGTCGCCTGATCGGTGCCCCTCCGGGCTACGTCGGCTTCGACCAGGGCGGCCTGCTGACCGAGAAGATCGTCAAGACGCCGCACTGCGTGCTGCTGCTGGACGAGATCGAGAAGGCGCACCCGGACATCTTCAACATCCTGTTGCAGGTGATGGACCGCGGCGTGCTGACCGATACCAACGGTCGTGAGGCCAACTTCAAGAACGTGGTGCTGGTGATGACCACCAATGCCGGCGCGGCGCAGGCCTCGCGGCGTTCGATCGGCTTCACCAAGCAGGACCATGCCACCGACGCGATGGAGACCATCCGCCGCAGCTTCACCCCGGAATTCCGCAACCGCCTCGATGCGGTGGTGCAGTTCCAGGCGCTGGGCTTCGAGCACATCCTGCGCGTGGTGGACAAGTTCCTGATCGAGCTGGAGATGCTGCTGCAGGAGAAGCACGTCAGCCTGTCGGCAACCCCGACCGCGCGCGACTGGCTGGCCCACCACGGTTTCGACCCGCTGATGGGTGCTCGCCCGATGGCCCGCGTCATCCAGGACAAGGTCAAGCGCCCGCTGGCCGACGAGCTGCTGTTCGGCAAGCTGGTCAACGGCGGCAAGGTCAGTATCGACGTGCGCGACGACGAGCTGGTGGTCGAGACCCAGGCCGAGCCGGAGCGCCTGTTGCCGGTGACGGTGGAGTAGCTCTACGCGGGCCTGCGCCCGATACGGGAAGGGACAAGGGCGGCTTCGGCCGCCCTTGTTGCATGTACCACAACTCAACGCCCCTGCTGTGCCAGCCGCCTGAAGGTTGCCGCGTCGATCGGCTCGATCCGGGTCACAGTGCAGTGGTTGCTGTCTGTCTTCAGCGTACTGCGGGCGTCACCGCAGATCCGTTCAGGGGTGCTGGGGGTGAAGAAGACGTAGCTGGCCGAGGCGGCAGCGCCCAGGCAGCGCTTCTGCAGATGCACCCGATAGTGGCTGTCACCGTCGCGCAGCAGCACCTCGCGTTCCGTGCTGGAAGGGCGGATATCGCGATTGGCGCCGAGAGCGATGCACTCGGATGCATTGGAGGGCTTTGTGGGTTCAGCGGCGAATGCCGCCAGGGGCAGGCTGACCAGCAGAACTGCCGGCAGCAGGACGTGCGGGAGCAGGGCGTTCATGGTCGGGCGGGGGTGGCGATCCGGACTGGATCGGATCCCACGATGCCGCGGCGGCTGCAAGCGCGAATCTGCCGCAAGCAGGGCTGACCGACGCCACGGTGAGCTCGGTCACGGTGACCTCCGGCAGGGCCGGATTCCGGACATGACAAAAGGCCAGCAACCAGGGCTGGCCTTGTCGAAATGGCGCCAGGCGCCGACCGCTTACTTCATGCGGTAGGTGATACGGCCCTTGGTCAGGTCGTACGGGGTCATTTCAACCTTGACCCGGTCACCGGTGAGGATGCGGATGTAGTTCTTGCGCATGCGGCCGGAGATATGGGCGATGATTTCGTGCCCATTTTCCAGGCGAACGCGGAAAGTGGTGTTCGGCAGCGTCTCGCTGACGGTGCCCTCGAACTCGATGGAATCGTCTTTCGACATGTAGTCCTGTGCGGTTCAGAAAACGGCCACGCTGGGCCTAAGGCGCAGTATTTTACGCGTGACGGCGCCAGCTTGCAAAGTTTGTGTTAACCCCCGGCCAAACCCCGTGCTGGCAAGCGCCCGACCGCCTGGGTCCATGGGCCTTCCCGGCCGTCACCGCGCACGGCCCGGCGCACGTGCTGCAGGAATTCCGCGCGCGGAAGGTGCTCGGCACCCATCCGCAACAGGTGCGGATTCTCCACCTGGGCATCGATCAGCTCCCAGTCCCAGCCGTTAAGCGTGGATGCCAGCGCCGCTAGCGCGATCTTGGAGCCGCCGCTGCCACCACTGAACATGCTCTCGCCAAAGAACATCGACCCGATCGCGACCCCGTAGATGCCACCAACCAGGGTCTGCCGGTCCCAGACTTCGAACGAATGGGCGAAGCCCAGGTCGTGCAGCTGGCTGTAGGCCTCGACCATCGCCGGGCTGATCCAGGTGCCGTCCTGGCCGGGCCGCGGTGCCGCCGCACAGGCACGCATCACGCGGCTGAAGGCGGTGTCGGCGGTGACCTCCCACGTACTGCTCCGCAACTGGCGGCGGAAGCGGCTGGACAGGTGCACGCCACCGGTGCGGAACACCACGCGTGGGTCCGGTGACCACCACAGGATCGGCTCGCCCTCGCTGAACCACGGAAAGATGCCACCAGCGTAGGCATTGAGCAGGCGCACCGGATGCAGGTCACCGCCGACGGCGAGCAGGCCATCAGGCTGGCGCAGCGCGGTCTCGGCCGGAGGAAAGGGGGCGTCCGGCGTATCGGCCAGGCGCCAGGGCAACTGGCGGGTCATGCCACCATTGTATTCGTCGTGGTGATCGGCGATGTCTGGCACCATCAGTTCCCGTCGGCAAGGAGCCCCGCATGAGTGAATCGATCAGTGCCATCCTCGATGTGCACGACACCCCGCGCACCCGCAACGACAGCCAGAACATGCTGCTGTCGCTGGCTGGCGAGGCGCCGGGTCAGCTGGGCGAACTGATCCGGGTTGCGCTGGCGCGGCGCTCACCGGCTTCGGCCTTTCTCGACATGGCGTTGGACCTGCTGCCCGATGAAGCGGTTGCGCCGGTCTGCGCCGAGGCCTGGCGCCGCTATCGCGACGGCGAGCGCGGTGAACTGCTGGCCAGCGTGATGGAGTTCGCCAGCTACCAGGCGCCGCAGGTGCTGCAGGATGACTGGGAGGCGTTGCTGGCGGTGGCCATTGAAGATGAGCTGCAGCTGGCCTCACAGGTATGGCGGGGCTTGCCCCCTGCCACTGCCGCGCATTGGGCACAGATCCTGGCCGAAGCCGATGATGATCGCGAAATGGCGCGGGCCAGGGCGTTGCTGTTGGCGGCACAGACCGGGAGCTACGCCACCGCGCGGGGCTACCTTGCCGACTGGGGTCGGCTGGATGCCGACGTGTGGGCGCATTGGGCCGGGGTTGCCGACGGGCCGCAGCCGCGACACCTGCATGACGAGCAGCCGCTGCATATCCGCTTCGGTCGTGAGCAGCATCGCGCGCAGCAGGCGGACGAGCCGAGGTGGCGCAAGCGTATCTGGCGCCTGCATCCAACCTGGAATGGCGGGCGGGTGCGTCACGTGGGCTGTATGGGAGGGCCGCTGGAGGCACAATGTGGCAGCTGCCATGCGCCGTTGCAGCGCCTGTTGCAGACCGATGCCGCCGCGCTGCAGCCGGGCGCAAAGGGTGAGATCACGCTGGGGCTGTGCCTGGATTGCTGTGGCTGGGAGGAGCCGCCCGTGCGTTTCTATCGCCATGACGCCGCTGGTCTGCCCGCCTGCCACCCGAGCCAGTACCGCGCAGTACCGGCCACGCCCAGCGACAGCGGTGACCTGATGCGCGCCGAAGTGGGCCTGGCCGTCATGGACAGCGCGCGCTGGCGGCAGCAGGACTGGGGGCAGTCCAATCATCGACAGAACCTGTCGCGCGTGGGTGGCGCGCCGAGCTGGGTGCAGAGTGCCTGGTACCCGGCGTGCATCGATTGCGGCGAGGAAATGCCGTTCGTGATGCAGCTGGACTCGACGCTGCCGACCACCGGTGGAGGCGCGCTGCTATGGGGTAGTGGCGGCATGCTCTACACGTTCTGGTGCGCGAAGTGCCGGGTGACCGGGCACTTCTGGCAGTGCACCTGAGCGGGGTGTCCTCACCATCGCTCTCGACTCTACGAATACGTGCGGCTCTCGCTATTGCTCTGGTAGGCGCCCACCTGGGTTGGCACGCTTTTCCCGGGGGCACCCAGGTCGCGAATGCTCGAGACTACGGCACTGCACGGAACGGCCCATGTCCCTGCAGCTCCTGCTGGTAGCGCCGCACATCGCGGCGCTCCTGCCGGCACCAGTCCTGCAGTGCTTCTGCAAAGTCCGCATCAGCCACCCAGTGCCGGCTGCGTACCAGCGTCGGCAGGAAGCCCCGCGCCAGCTTGTGCTCGCCCTGCGCGCCCGGCTCGAAACGGGTCAGCCCTTTGCGCAGGCAGTACTCGATACCCTGGTAATAACAGGCCTCGAAATGCAGGCCGGGCAGGGTGGCGCCGCCCCAGTAACGGCCATACAGCGTGTCTCCGCCACGCAGGCACAGCGCGCCGGCAATCGGTTCGCCGTCCTGTTCGGCCAGGAACAGCACCAGCCCGCGGCCCAATGAAATGGCCAGGTGGCGCAGGAAGGCCTCGGTCAGCGCGGGGGCGTTGCCGTATTCGAGGAAGGTCTGCAGATAGAAGCGGTACATCGCCTGCAGATCGGCGCGACTGGCGTCATCACCGTGCACAACGCGGAAGGTGATTCCCTGGCGGGTGACCTTGGCCCGTTCCTGGCGGATGTTCTTGCGGTGCTTGTGGTCCATCGCGCCGAGGAACTGCTCGAACGTGTACCACTCGCCCGGGTTCTGCCACTGGAACTGCACGTCTTCACGCAGCAGCCAGTCATCACCGAACAGCGCCTCGTCCACTGCGGTGTGGAAGTTGATATGGGCCGAGGACACGTCCAGCGTCGGCAGCGCATCGCGCAACGCCGACAGCAGCGCGGCGCGGTCTGAATCGTGACGGGCCAACAGCCGCGGCCCGGTGACCGGCGAGTACGGCACTGCGCCGAGCCATTTCGGGTAGTAGTCGCGGCCATGGCGCGCATAGGCGTTTGCCCAGGCGTGGTCGAACACGAACTCGCCGTGCGAGTTGGTCTTCAGGTAACCCGGAATGGCGCCCATCAGGCGGTCGCCTTCCCACAGGGTGAAGTGCCGGGGCTGCCAGCCCCAGTCCTCGCGCAGGCAGCCGTGTTGTTCCAGGCCCGAGAGGAAGGCGTGGCTGACGAAGGGGTTGCGGCCGTCGTGCAGGGCGTCCCAGTCGGTGGCGGCAATGGACTGCAGGGAGTCGAGGAAGCGGGGGGAGGGCATGGGGGAAGGATAGGGCAGGTGGAGTGCGAAAAGTATTGCCGCACTCGACTTGAGGATTATCCGAATTGGTCGAAATCGCGAGTCGGTTCAACGATGTAGCTGGGAGTTGGATAGGACATTCGATCTTCGCGCCCATCTGGCGCATACCCACATCGAAGGATTCGACATATGGAATGCATGCATGCTCTCCGTTGTTCTGCGTTTGCGCTGATCATTGCTGGCCTGGGCGCTGGGCCGGCAGCGATTGCTCGGCCCGTACAGGCGATCGAGAGTGATCCGGGGCTGGATCTGCTGCTGACGCGAGAGGCGCAGCGGATACTTGACGCACACCAGGTCCGAACGTCGCGGTCAACTCATGTGGTCGTAAATGCTTCGGTCGATCTGGAGCGTCAGCGACTGATCATTCGCTTCGGCCCCGGCATGTTGCCTGCGGAGGATGATCACTCGCTTGAGGAAATCGAGCAGTACATCCGGAGCTCGCTTGAGACTTATGCAATGAAATCCGGTGCGGGCGAGCTCCAGTCGGAGGTCCTGTACGAAGGAAGGCCCTACTGGGAGCACTTTCCAATCATGACTTCGGCACGATCTCAGTCATCGGATGCTTCGATGGCGAACTCGGTACTGGTCTCTGCAAGTCACGGTCTGGTTCGTGTACATCCTGGGTTGGAATGGGAGTTCCAGCGCCCCGCCATGAATGGCGTCCAGGAGGATCTGATCACCCCTGGCTATGCCGAAGAGCTGCAGCAGTTGATGGAAGAGCGCGGAGGACGGTTGGTCCACCGGGCGCGTCGCAATCAGGGCGACCTGCATCCAGAGTCCGGGCGGGCCTGGAGCGAAATGTCATCCAGATACCATCTCCGCGATCTGCTGCCGGATCGGCCGGATATCTGGAATCACTTTGCCAACAGCACGGCGACAGACAGGGAGGTTTCCGATGATATTCGTGCTCGGCCCTACTATGCGAATCATCTTGGTGCAGCGGGGTTGTTCAGCATTCACACGAATGCGGATGCCTCGGGTGCGGCTCGGGGAACGCGCGTCTATTACCATCCACGCAAGCCGAGTGATCAAAGGCTTGCCGACATGGTGCTCTGCTACATGCGCGAGCTCATTACGGCACAGGAGGGGTATGCAGACTTTCCTGTGGCTGCGGCTGGTGCAGCTGCCGGCCACGGCGAGAACGGTTTCGCGCAGATGCCATCCGTGGTTGTCGAAGTTGCCTTCCACACGAACCCAACCGATGCCGCAGCTTTGCTGGACCCGGCTTTTCGCACCGCCTCAATGAAGGGTGTCGAGAAAGGCTATCGGCTGTTCCGTGAAGGGGAGGGTTGCGTGCCGTTGAAGGTGGAGCCCATCCAGTCCATCGAGCTGTCCGCGGGGAGTTCGCGGCGCGTCGATGTGGTCTTTGAGGGCCACCCCCGATATCCGATTGATCTGGTCACCACCAATGTGGGCTGTCCGCCCGGATGGACCTGTACCGACGGCAAGGTCCACATCGCTGCACCGGACGAGAAGCCCAGTCAGATCATCATGAAGTGCGAGAACGCTGGCAGTGCCCCCTTGTTCTGGAACACGCAGGTGGTCGATGCCGATGGGGTGAAATCGCCGCCGGTCAGGCACAGGGTGCAGTGCATACGGCGACCGGGTGGATTGAGTGTTGCGGCGGCAGGGTTGGTTGGTCACTGAAGGCAAAAAGGCCGGCGCTTTCGCGTCGGCCTTTTGTTTGAGTCGAGCAGGGCTCGACTCTACAGAGCATGGTCAGCGTTTCAGCTGGCCTTGCCCTCGGCATCCAGGAAGCGCTCGGCGTCCAGTGCGGCCATGCAGCCGAAGCCGGCCGAGGTGATCGCCTGGCGGTAGTGCTGGTCGGCCACGTCGCCGGCGGCGAACACGCCTTCCACCGAAGTCTGGGTGGCGTTGCCGCCCAGCCCGGAGCGGATTTCCAGGTAGCCGTTGTTCATCGCCAGCTGGCCATCGAACAGGGTGGTGTTCGGGTGGTGGCCGATGGCCACGAAGAAGCCGTGGGCATCGATGTCGCGGGTGCTGCCGTCCAGGGTGGACTTCACGCGCACCCCGGTCACGCCAGCGTCGTTACCCAGCACCTCCTCCACCTGGTGGTGCCAGACGGTCTCGATCTTGCCCTCGGCCACCTTCTTGAACAGCTTGTCCTGCATGATCTTTTCCGCCTTCAGGGTGTCGCGGCGGTGGACCAGGTAGACCTTGCGGGCGATGTTGGACAGGTACAGGGCCTCTTCCACGGCGGTGTTGCCGCCACCCACCACGACCACGTCCTGGTCGCGGTAGAAGAAGCCGTCACAGGTGGCGCAGGCGGACACGCCGCGGCCCTTGAACTCGTCTTCGGTCGGAATGCCCAGGTACTTGGCGGTGGCGCCGGTGGCGATGATCAGCGCATCGCAGGTGTACTCGTGGCTGTCGCCGATCAGCTTGAACGGGCGCTGGGACACGTCAGCGGTGTGGATGTGGTCGAAGATGACCTCGGTCTCGAAGCGCTCGGCGTGGGCCTGCATGCGTGCCATCAGGTCCGGGCCCATCAGGCCGTGGGCGTCACCCGGCCAGTTGTCCACCTCGGTGGTGGTCATCAGCTGGCCGCCCTGCTGCAGGCCGGTGATGACGACCGGCTTCAGGTTGGCGCGGGCGGCGTAGACGGCGGCGGTCCAGCCGGCCGGGCCGGAACCGAGGATGACGAGACGCTGGTGGCGGGAGGGCAGGCTGGTGCTCATGTAGACTCGCGAAAAGGTAGATGGGACAAGGCGCTGGCGATGTTTGCGCAGCATCCGTGGCTGGTCATAGAGTGGCGGCTGGGGCAGGGCGATTCAAGCCGATGAACGGAACGCCGTCATCCAGCAGTGGTTTCGGCCCTCTGATTGGCCTGCCGGACGTCGCATAACTGAAAACTGACGCCGTCTCATTTATTATCAATCACTAACAGCGCATTCCAAAGGTATGGTCTAAGGTGGCGAAGCAGGTCCCCGAACGCTCCAAGTCCGACGACAGCAAGGCGTCACGTCGCACGGCCGCGGCGGCGACGACCGACAATCCACGCCGCCAACGCCTCTGGCGCGACCTTGGCCTGATCGCCATCGCGCCGGCGCTGCTGTATCTGGCGGCCAGTCTGTTCACGTATTCAGCGACCGACCCGGGCTGGTCGCATACCGGCAGCGTGGTCGCGCCGGTGCACAACCTCGGCGGCCGCGCCGGTGCCTGGATCGCCGATGTGCTGCTGCAGCTGTTCGGCTACATCGCCTTCCTGCTGCCGGTGGTGCTGGGCGCGCTGGCGTGGATCGCCATGTTCGGGCTCAAGCGCGAGAGCAAGGGCGAGAACGACCTGGACCCGGCGCTGCGCCTGGTCGGCCTGGTCGGTTTCCTGATCGCCGGTACCGGCTTCCTGCACGTGCGCCTGTTCAGTGGCGATGTCTCCAGTGCCGGCGGCATCCTCGGCAAGCTGGTGGGCAACTCGCTTACGGTGGGCTTCGGCGCGCTGGGTGCGAACCTGTTCGTGCTGGTGCTGCTGCTGGCCTCGATCACCCTGGCCACCGGGCTGTCCTGGTTCACGGTGATGGAGAAGATCGGCCGCGGGGTGATGTCACTGGCGCCGTTGCTGGCGCGCAAGAAGGAAGAAGTCACCGAGTGGCAGCAGACCCGGGTGATGCGCGAGGAGCGCCAGGAAGTGCGCAAGGCCGACGCCGAGGTGCGCGCCAAGCGCGAGCCGGTCAAGATCGAGCCACGCCCTGAACCGGTGATCGAGAAGAGCGACCGGGCCAAGCGCGACACGCAGATCCCGATGTTCCGTGGCGTCAATGGCGATGGCTCGGACCTGCCGCCGCTGGCCCTGCTGGACGATCCCAAGCCGCAGCCGGTGGGCTACGACAAGGAAACCCTGGACGCGCTGTCGCGGCAGATCGAATTCAAGCTGAAGGACTTCCGCATCGAGGCGCAGGTGGTCGGTGCCAATCCCGGCCCGGTCATCACCCGCTTCGAGATCGAGCCCGCGCCGGGCATCAAGGTCAGCCAGATCAGTTCGCTGGACAAGGACATTGCGCGCGGCCTGTCGGTGAAGTCGGTGCGCGTGGTCGACGTGATTCCGGGCAAGTCGGTGATCGGCCTGGAAATCCCCAACGTCACCCGCGAGATGATCTACCTGTCCGAGCTGCTGCGTTCGAAGGAGTACGACAAGTCGGCCAGCGTGCTGACCCTGGCGCTGGGCAAGGACATTGCCGGCCGCTCGACCGTGGCCGACCTGGCGCGCATGCCGCACCTGCTGGTGGCTGGTACCACCGGTTCGGGCAAGTCGGTGGCGGTCAACGCGATGGTGCTGAGCCTGTTGTTCAAGGCGTCGCCGAAAGACCTGCGGATGCTGATGATCGACCCGAAGATGCTCGAACTGAGCGTCTACCAGGGCATCCCGCACCTGCTGGCGCCGGTGGTCACCGACATGAAGGAGGCCGCCAACGGCCTGCGCTGGTGCGTGGCCGAGATGGAGCGCCGCTACAAGCTGATGAGCGCTGTAGGCGTGCGCAACCTGGCCGGCTTCAACAAGAAGGTGAAGGAAGCCCAGGATGCCGGCCAGCCGTTGATGGACCCGCTGTTCAAGCCGAACCCCGAGCTGGGCGAGGCGCCGCGCCCGCTGGAAACGCTGCCGTTCATCGTCATCTTCATCGACGAATTCGCCGACATGATGATGATCGTCGGCAAGAAGGTGGAAGAGCTGATCGCGCGACTGGCACAGAAGGCGCGTGCGGCCGGCATCCACCTGATCCTGGCCACGCAGCGCCCGTCGGTGGACGTGATCACCGGCCTGATCAAGGCCAACATCCCGACCCGCATCGCCTTCCAGGTCAGCTCCAAGATCGACTCGCGCACCATCCTCGACCAGTCCGGCGCGGAAACCCTGCTCGGCCACGGCGACATGCTGTACCTGCCGCCGGGCACCGCGCTGCCCGAGCGCGTGCATGGTGCGTTCGTGTCCGACGATGAAGTGCATCGCGTGGTCGAGCACCTCAAGGCGATGGGTCCGGCCGACTATGTCGACGGCGTGCTGGACGAAGTGCAGACAATGGGCGACGGCGTGGTCGTCGGCGCCACCGGGCTGCCGGAGAACAGTTCGTCCGGCGACGAGTCCGACCCGTTGTATGACGAAGCACTGCGGGTGGTGACCGAGACCCGCCGTGCCTCGATTTCCGGCGTGCAGCGCCGGCTGAAGATCGGCTACAACCGTGCAGCGCGACTGATCGAGGCCATGGAAGCGGCCGGGGTGGTCAGCCCGCCCGAGCACAACGGCGACCGCACGGTGCTGGCACCGCCGCCGCCGAAGTAAGAACCGACGTATCCCCCACGACGTCCAAGGAACCGACGCATGCTTCACCCCGTACCAAGCGCGCTGGCGCTGGCGCTGGCAGCCTTCCTGGCTGCCGGCCCGGCACTGGCAGACACCGCCACCTCCGCGCCCGCCACGGCGCCGCCTTCCACCCGCGGCGATACCGAAGCCAGCAATAATTTCAGCATTGTCCGTTACCGCGCCGACTACCAGGTGCGGCCCGATGCGGGCAATGTGCAGACCGAAACCTACGAAGTGCTGCTCAAGACCAAGGCCTCCGTCGAGCAGTTCAGCCAGGTGCGGCTGAGCTACAGCGAGAAGATGGAAACGCTGGAAGTGCTCGGCGCCTACACCATCACCGCCGACGGCCAGCGCCGCGACGTGCCGGCCGATCGCATCTACACCCAGGAGAGCTACTCCAGCGCTTCGGCGGCGATGTACGCCGATCGCAAGGTGCGGGTGATCGTGTTCCCCAACCTGGCCCCGGGCACGCGCCTGTACTACCAGGTGCGCCGCACGCAGGCCACGCCGTACTTCCCGGGCTACTTCGGCCTGTGGGAGACGTTCAATGTGTTTACCGAGTACGAGGACGCCGAGGTCACCCTGAGTGCGCCGGCCAACCTGCCCATGTTCGTCGACAGCCGTGGCGTGCAGGGCAGCGATCGCCCGACGGTGAAGAACGGCCAGGCGCAGTGGCGCTGGCGCTACCAGCGTCGCGAAGCCATGCCGGCACAGAACTGGTCGGCGGCGGGCTGGGAGTTCGGCCCGAACATCATGGCCAGTACCTATCGTGACTGGTCGCAGATGGGTCGCGCCTACCAGCTCAAGGCGGGCCCGGCGGCCGAGGTGACCCCGGCGCTGCAGGCGCTGGCTGATGAGATCACCGCTGGTATCAGCGACCGCCGCGAGCAGGCGGACGCGCTGTACCGCTGGGTTGCGCAGAACATCCGCTACGTGGCGGTATACCTGGGCAATGGCGGACTGGAGCCGAACAGCGCGCAGAGTATCCTCGACAACCACTACGGCGACTGCAAGGACCATGTGACGATCCTCGAGGCGCTGCTGGCGGCCAAGGGCATCGCCAGCTCGCCGGTGCTGATCGGTGCCGGTGGCGGCCCCACGCTGCCGAAGATCCCGGTGCTCGGCCGCTTCAACCATGCCATCACCTACATCCCCGAATTCGATCTGTACCTGGATTCGACCACCGCGTGGGCGCGCTTCGGGCAGTTGCCGGAAGGTGACCTGGGCGCCCCGGTGATGCGTACCCGTGACGCCACGCTGGCGCGCACCCCGGCCAATACGCCGGAGCGCAATGCCACCTCGATGGAAGTGCGTTTCACCTTCGACGCCAACGGCAACCTGCGCGGCGAGACCATTCCGAAGCTGGGCGAGAACGCCGAGATCGGCATGCGCGCCCAGTTCTCCCAGCTCAACGCACAGAATCGTGCGCGCGCTGAAGAGCAGATCATGGCCGCCTCCGGTTTCGACGGGCGAGGGCAGCTGCAGATCCAGGGCGTGCCGGTCGACCTGACCCGGCCGTTCGGCTACCGCATGGCGTTCCAGGCCGAGGACTACGCCGACTTCAGCGTGGCCGGCGGCATGGCCGTGCCGGACCCGCCGGGTGGCGAGTCGGTGCGCGGCCTGTACGCCACCGCCTCGGCGCCGGCCAACGAGACCCCGTTCTACTGCAATGCCAGCCTGCGCGAAGAGACCTATCGCCTGCAGTTCCCGGCCAATGCACCGATCATCGCCATCCCGGCGAGCCAGCGTTTCAGCAACGCCGCGGGTGAGTACCGGGTCGACTGGAGCCGCGAGGGCCAGGACGTGATCGTGCACCACCGCTTGCAGCAGAATGCGGTGCGTGGGCCGGAGGCGTTGTGCCAGCCGCAGGATTATCCGGCGTTCCGCGCGCTGTATCGCGAAGTGCGGCGCGGCTTCCGTGGCCAGGTGCTGTACGGCAAGCTGCCGGCATCCGGCGGCTGAATCGCCGATGGACGTTCAGGGCGGCATAATGTCGCCCTGATCGCCCATTCATCTTTCCCCGGGCACACTGGCAACCACCTTTCCTGGCGCCCGCGCCCACAGGATTTCCGCATGAACTTCCGCTTCCGCCGTTTCCTTGCCACCACTACCCTGGCCGTGGCCTGCGCCGCCGCCGGCAGCGCCTGGGCTGGCGCGCGCGATGACCTGAAGACCTTCACCAGTGGCCTGAAGGGCCTGGATGGCCAGTTCAGCCAGCAGGTGTTCGACAGCCGTGGCAAGGTGAAGGAATCGACCAGCGGCCGCGTGGCGCTGTCGGCGCCGCGCCTGTTCCGCTGGGAGTACGTGCGCCCGCATGAGCAGCTGATCGTGGCCGACGGCAAGAAGGTCTGGATGTACGAGCCGGACCTGGAGCAGGCCACCGTGCGCGAGCAGGGCAAGGAAGAGCAGAACAGCCCGCTGACCGCGCTGATCAACCCGGCGCTGCTGGAGCAGCAGTACGACGTCAGCGAAGAGGCCGCACCGCGTGACGGCCTGCAGTGGCTGTCACTGTCGCCGAAGCGCGAAACCGAAGCCAGCTTCCAGTACGCCGCGCTGGGCTTCAACGCGCAGGGCCTGGCCAGGATGGAAATTACCGACGCCGTCGGCCAGCGCACCGTGATCAGCTTCAGCGGCTGGAAGCGCAACCCGGGCTTCGCCGCCGGCACCTTCAGCTTCACCCCGCCGAAGGGAACCGACGTCATCGGTAACTGATGGGTGGCGCCGGGCATGGCCCGGCGCTCGATCCCTGTGGCCCGGTGCAACCTGCTCTGGTGGGTGTCAACCTGCACCGCCCTGGTGGGTGCCAACCTTGGTTGGCACGCTCTCGCGGTACAATGAGCAGGTGGCAAGACATCGTTCAACTTCCTTCCCTGGCCCCGATCTGCTGAGCGTCGATCGGGATCACCTGCGCCCGCTGGCCGAGCGCATGCGCCCGCGCACCCTCGACGAAATGGTCGGGCAGAAGCGCCTGCTGGCGCCGGACAGCGCGCTGCGTCGCGCGGTCGAATCCGGTCGCGTGCATTCGATGATCCTGTGGGGGCCGCCCGGCTGCGGCAAGACCACGCTGGCGCTGCTGCTGGCCGAGTACTCCGACGCTGAATTCCGTGCCATCTCCGCGGTGCTGTCCGGCCTGCCGGAAGTGCGCCAGGTGCTGGCCGAGGCCGCCCAGCGCTTCGCCGAAGGCCGTCGCACGGTGCTGTTCGTGGACGAGGTGCATCGCTTCAACAAGGCGCAGCAGGATGCGTTCCTGCCGCACATTGAACGCGGCACCATCCTGTTCGTTGGCGCCACCACCGAAAATCCATCGTTCGAACTGAACTCGGCGCTGCTGTCGCGTTGCCGCGTGCATGTGCTGGAAGCGGTCTCGCCAACGGATATCGTCGAGGCGCTGGAACGTGCACTGGGCGACCGTGAGCGCGGCCTGGGCGAAGAAGGCATCGAGGTCGCGCCCGAGCTGCTGCTGGAAATCGCCACCGCCGCCGATGGTGATGTGCGGCGTGCGCTGACCCTGCTGGAAATTGCCGCAGAGCTGGCAGGCGGGGAGGGGGGGCGTATCACGCCGCAGACCCTGACCCAGGTGCTGGCCGACCGCACCCGCCGCTTCGACAAGGGTGGCGAGCAGTTCTACGACCAGATCTCGGCACTGCACAAGTCGGTACGCAGCTCCAACCCGGATGCCGCACTGTACTGGCTGACCCGGATGCTCGATGGCGGCTGCGATCCGTCCTACCTGGCGCGCCGGCTGACCCGCATGGCCATCGAGGACATCGGCCTGGCGGATCCGCGCGCACAGAGCATGGCGCTGGAAGCCTGGGACATCTACGAGCGGCTGGGCAGCCCGGAAGGCGAGCTGGCGTTCGCGCAGCTGGTGCTTTACCTGGCCAGCACCGCCAAGTCGAACGCTGGCTATGCCGCCTTCAACCAGGCCAAGGCCGACGTGCGCGAGAGTGGTACCGAAGAGGTGCCGCTGCACCTGCGCAATGCGCCGACCAAGCTGATGAAGGAACTCGGCTACGGCGCCGAGTACCAGTACGACCACGACGCCGAAGGGGGCATCGCGCTGGACCAGACCGGTTTCCCGGATGCGATGGGCGAGCGCGTGTACTACAACCCGGTGCCGCGTGGCCTGGAAATCAAGCTGAAGGAAAAGCTGGACCGGTTGCGCGCAGAGCGCGAGGCCGCGCGAGCCGCTAAGGGCCGCTGACCCGGTTTATGTGGCGTCGAGCCATGCTCGACTTCGCTCTTGCATGGGCTTACAGGTACCTCTTGGAACAGCAGCCGAGAATGGCTCGGCTCTACAGAGGTAATGGCAGTCGAGCATGGTTCGTCGCCAATTGTCCTGCGCGCGTGCATTTGGCACACTGCGCGGCTACTTTTTCAAGGATTGATGCCGTGCAGGAAATGATTCTGCCGTTGAAGCGCTACGCCCAGTTCGAGGGCCGCGCCAACCGCCGCGAGTACTGGATGTACCAGTTGTTCCTGTTCCTCGTCGCAACGGCAGTGATCCTGCTGGCCGGTGTGCTGGCGATCCTCCTGCGCAACAGTGCTGATGCGCTGGCTGGCATCCTGATTGGCATGGTGGTGCTGCTGTGTGTGATGTGGCTGGTCACGATCGTGCCGCTGATCGCGGTGACCGTGCGCCGCCTGCATGACTGCAACCAGTCGGGCTGGCTGTTCCTGCTGGCGCTGGTGCCGGGCGGCGGGATCGTGATCATGATCTTCTCGCTGCTGCCGGGCACGCCGCAGGAGAATGCCTACGGTCCGGTGCCTGTGGGGCCGTGACGCTTCGGGAGTCGAGCATGGCTCGACTCTACAGGGGCAAACAAGAGAAGCCGGCGTTTCGCCGGCTTCGTCTTTACTTGATGCTGCAATCGCCGAAGGACAGGTAGTCCGTGCCGGAGCTGAACTGCAGCGTGCAGCTGGCGGTGAAGGTCGCGCCTTCTTCCAGTGCCGCCAGCCTGGCGGCCTGATGCTCGTCGTCGGTGGTCAGCCGGGCCAGGACATTGCCCTGGTCATCGCCTGCCTCGATCAGCGGCTCGCCCGCCAGGTTGCTGGAAACGCCCAGTGCCACGGCAGTGAATGTCACCGTCTGGTTGAGCTGGTCCATGCTCAACGTCGAGTTGCCGGCCTCTTCAAAGGCCTGGTAGAGCGTTGGCAGATCCTGCGCGGCATGGGCAGCCAGCGGTGCAAGCAGGCCGAGGGTAAGGGCGATCAATGCGGTGTGCTTCAAGGGTTCTCACAATCATGGGATCCAATCCCATGGCGGTTGTGTGCAGATGAACGCGCTCCGGATGGCGGCAAGTGCCCGCCATCCATGGCTGCGCTGGAAGCGGGGCGATCCAATGCCCCGATGGGCGGCAAAATAGGGGAATTGCTACCCCTTGCGCAACCCGGGCATGCGCGCGCGTGATACACAGCGTGACGTTTGATCGATGTGATAATCATTCGCGTTTGAGGTAGACTGCGGTCCCTTGTGAACCGGCGGCCCTGGGCCGCTTCTGCCGCCGCTGATGAAGCATTTCGTCCCGCCTACGCGCCGTGGCCCGCTGGCCTGCGGCCTGGCTGCCTTGATGATGGGTCTGCTCCTGGCTATCCCGTACGCCCATGCCCAGCAGCGCAATCCGCTGCAGAAGATCGGCCATACCGTGCTCGACGAGCCAGCGGTCAGCTACCGTTTCGAGCAGTTCGTGGTCGACAGCCCGGACCAGCAGCGCCGCTGGCGGGTGAACCTTGCCCTCCCGGCAAAGGCCAGCAAGGCCCCGTTGCCCGTGCTGTACGCCCTGGACGGCAATGCCGTGGCGATGGTGCTGGACCAGCCGCTGCTGGCCGAGCTGGCCGCGCGCAAGGTGCCGCCGGTGCTGGTGCTGATCGGCTACGACAACGACCTGCGCATCGATTCCAAAGCGCGCACCCACGACTACACCGCTTGGATTGACCGTGCCGACGATGAGAGTGGCACGACCCAGGCGGTCGGCGGTGGCGCCGCAGCCTTCCTGGATGTGATCGAACGCCGCATCAAGCCGGAAGTCGAGCGTCGTGCACGCATCGATGCGCAGCAGCAAGCGCTGTGGGGCCACTCGCTGGGCGGTTTGTTCGTGCTCAATGCGCTGTACACCCGTCCCGCCGCCTTCCAGTCCTACCTCGCGGCCAGCCCGTCGCTGTGGTGGAGCCAGGGCGCGGCGCTGGGTGATCCGGAACAGCAGTTCGTGCAGAACGTGCATGGCCAGCCGGCAAAGCTCTGGCTGATGCTGGGCGGCGCCGAGCGAGTCGGTGATCGTGGCAAGCGCGACATGAACAACCCGCGCGTGGTCGCGCACCTGCGTCGCATCGGCGGCGCCACCCCGGATGCGGCGATGCGGCTGTCCGAGCGGCTGGGCAAGGTGCCGGGCCTGAGCGTGCAGTACCGCGAGTTCCCGGGTCTGGGGCACGGCCCGATGCTGCCGGCCTCGTTCCATGCCGCGCTGCATGAACTGTACGGCGTGACCGACCGCAGCGCCGGTGACGGTGCCGCCACGGGTGGTGACAACGCCGCCGAGTGAATCCCTTCGCACGCGATGCCGTGCGACCCCACTACCCAGGCGAGGCTGCCGACGTGCAGCGGCCCAGGCAACCGATGAATCCCGCGCCACGTGGCGCGGCCTACGTGTGCAAGGAGCCTTCCATGTCGTTCCGTCCGTCTTTCCATCTCACCTCTCTCGCCGCCGGCCTGTTGCTTGCGGTGACCGCCACCGCCCAGCCCGTGTTCGACCAGCCGGCCAACGCCACCTTCAAGGGTGAGGTTGTCTCGCGCGGTGAGAATGTGGTTCCCGGCAGCACCGCCGACGTGGTCGGTCGTGGCTTCGTGCCGGGCCAGAAGGTCAGCCTGCTGCGTGGCGACAGCGTGCTCAACGCCCAGCCGGTGGTGGTCGATGCCGATGGCAACTTCAAGACCCAGCTGAGCATTCCGGCCGACGCGGTGCCGGGCACCCATCCGGTGGTGGTGCGCGCCAGCCAGCCGGCTGCGGCCACGGTGCTGAAGCTGCGCGTGTCGCCGCAGCTGCCGCTGTCCGGCCAGGCGCAGTTCGCCATCCAGTCCAACAAGCTGGTGCCGGGCCTGTACCAGTCCGCCTACAGCGCGGCCAGCAATGCCGTGTTCGTCACTTCGGCCGTGGGCCGCCCGCCGGTGACCCAGTCGCAGCTGTTGAAGCTGGACCCGAAGTCGCTGAAGGTGACCAAGGCGATCACCCCGGCGCAGGTGCCGGGCAGCACCAACGGTGCGGTGTACGCGGTCTATGGCGTGGGCGTGGATGACACCAACGGCAATGTCTGGGTGACCAATACCCGCCAGAATTCGATTGCGGTCTATCGCCAGAAGGACCTGTCGCTGGTCCACCAGTTCCCGGTCGATGCCGTGCCGCATGCGCGCGACGTGGTGGTCGACGGCACCCATGGCAAGGTGTTCGCCTCCGCCACGGGTGAGGACCACCTGTCGGTGTTCGACGCCAAGACCCTCAAGGAGCTGCCGGCGGTGACGCTGGAATCCGGCGTGGATGACGGCAAGTTCACCCCGATGAGCCTGGTGCTGGACGAGAAGGGCGGCAAGCTGTTCACCGTCAGTATCGGCACCCCGGAAGCGGCAGTGATCGATGTGGCCAGCGGCAAGGTCGACAAGGTCATCGACCTGGGCAATTCGATCAGTGCCTCGGGCGTGGCCTTCGACGCGGCACGCAACCGCCTGTACGTGGCCTCGCAGGGCACCGACAACCTGCTTATCGTCGACGTGGCTGCCGGCAAGGTGCTGCATGACGTGCCGGTCGGCGCCGGTGCGCTGAACGTCGCCTTCGATGACGCGTCCGGCCTGGCCTATGTGAGCAACCGCGGCGCCGGCACCGTCACCGTGGTGAACGGCGACGGCAAGGTGGTCGCCAACCTCGACGGCGGCACGCTGCCGAACCATGTCCGTGCCGATGGCAAGGGCAACGTGTTCGCGGTGAACAAGTCGCGCGGCGCTGAAGACCCGAAGGGTGACCGCATCACCCGCATCACCCCGAAGCAGTAAGTCACACGGCGGGGTGGCGTAAGCGTCGCCCCGCCAGCAAGGAGAATGTCCATGAACATCGCGTCCCGTCTTCGCCTGTGCGCACTTCCGTTGGCTGTTTCGCTGGCGCTGGCCGCCTGTGGCGGCTCCTCGGCCCCCTCGGATGCTCCGAAGCCTGCCGGGCCGGCGGCCGCAGCGCCGGCTGCGGAAACCGCGTTGCCGGCAGGCTGGCAGCGCGTGGCCGGCGCCGAGATGCCGGCTGTGCACGACCAGAAGGCCGTGCTGCCGGCCAAGGTGCATTCCGACGATGGCGCCGACGTCGAAGTGGCCGACACCAGCCGCATCATCGCCGGCGGTGACGATGTCATCGCGGTGATCGAGGCACTGGGCCTGGGCACGCAGGTGTTCGCGGCGCCGACCAACACCACCACCCAGGCCGGCCTGGCCGCCCCGCATCAGTTCCTGTTCAACCGCACTACCGGCGTGGAGGGCGTGCTGAGCCTGCAGGGCTCGCTGTTCCTCGGCAACAGCCTGCGCCGCCACACCGAGCTGGCCAGGAAGCTGCGCGAAGTGGGCGAGCCGGCGGTGGTCATCGATGACCTGCAGCCGGCACCGGAGAAGGTGCGCAAGGTTGCCGCCGCGCTAGGGCTGGCCGAGGCAGGGCAGGCGCTGGCCACCCAGGTGCAGCGTCAGCTCGACGAGGCTGCAGCGATTGGCAAGGGGCTGGGCCATGCGCCACGAGTGATCCACGTCTCGGCAACAGGTGCCGGTGGCTCACCGACCGTGGCGGGTGCCGACAGCGCGTCGGCGCAGCTGATTGCCCTGGCCGGCGGGGTCAACATCGGTACCGAAGCGGGAGTGAAGAACTACTCGCAGTTGAGCAATGAGGGCGTGGTCGCCTCGGCGCCGGAGGTGATCCTGGTGACGGAGCACGACCTACAACTGTTCGGCGGTGCCGAGGGCCTGTGGAAGGCGTACCCGACGCTGAAGCAGACCCCGGCCGGGCAGGCCAACCGGGTCTGGGTGATGCCCGATGTGCAGCTGAAATACACCAGTGTCGGCTCCGGTGCGGGAGCGCTGGCGCTGGCGAAGGCGTTCGCGGCGAAGCCGAAGGCATGAGTCCAGCGGATCGGCGCCGCCGTCGCGGGCGGACGATGTTGATGGTGGCGTTGCTGGCACTGCTGGGGGCAGTGCTGGCGTCGTTTGCCGTGGGGCCGCTGCGGCTGCCGCCGCTGGAGGTGATGCAGGCATTGGCGGTGAAGCTGGGCCTGCTCGATCCGCAGGCGGTCAGCAGTCGTGATCTGGCGGTGGTCTGGCAGCTGCGTATTCCGCGTGCCCTGTTGGGCGCGATGGTCGGTGCGTCGCTGGCGATGGCCGGTGCCAGCCTGCAGGGCCTGTTCGGTAACCCGCTGGCCGACCCCGGTATCGTCGGTGTCAGCCAGGGTGCGGCGCTGGGTGCGGTGGCTGCCATTGTTCTCGGCGCTGCGGGCGCAGCCGGCTGGCTGGTGCCTGTGGCGGCATTTGCCGGCGGTGCGCTGGCGATCGGCCTGACGTATGCGTTGGCCCGGCCCGGCAAGGGCACGGGTAACGCCACGCTGCTGCTGGTCGGCATCGCGATGGCCGCGTTCTGCTCCGCGCTGATCGGTTTCCTCACGTACATCGCCAGCGAAAGCGAACTGCAGTCGCTGGTGTTCTGGCAGATGGGCTCGCTGGCACGCGCCAACTGGGCCGACGTTGCGGCGGTGGTGCCGTTGTTCGCCATTGGCGTGTTCGCATTGCAGCGGCTGGCTACGCCGCTGGACATGCTGGCGCTGGGCGAACGCCAGGCACAGCACCTTGGGCTGGACGTTACCCGCACGCGTCGCCGGCTGGTGGCGTTCAGTGCGCTGCTGGTGGGGGCGGCTGTGGCCTTTGCCGGCTCGATCAGCTTCGTTGGCCTGGTGGTGCCGCACGTGGCACGCCTGCTGGTCGGCCCGGGTCATCGCTGGTTGCTGCCGTTGTCCGGCCTGCTTGGCGCGCTGCTGATCGTGGTGGCCGACACCGCAGCCCGCACGCTGGATCCGCCGGCGGAGATTCCGCTGGGCCTGTTCTCGGCTGCGCTCGGCGCACCGTTCTTCCTCTGGCTGGTGCTGCAGCAGCGCCGCAAGGCGGCGCCATGAGCGTGTTGCTGAAGCTGCACGACGTGGTGGTGCGCCGCCAGCAGCGCGAGATCCTGCATGGCATTTCGCTGGCGTTCGAGCCCGGTACGGTGACCGCATTGGTGGGCCCGAATGGTGCGGGCAAGTCCACGTTGCTGGCCGTCGCCGCCGGTGACCTGCGTGCTGACGCAGGCGAGGTAAGCCTGCTCGGCAAGCCGTTGGCCACCTACAAGGCCGGACCACTGGCGCGCGAGCGCGCGGTGATGCCGCAGGAGCACGGCGTGCGCTTTGCCTTCAGCGTCGAAGAAGTGGTGGCGATGGGGCGGTTGCCACATCCACCGGACCCGGTCACCGATGACGCCCAGGTGGAAGCTGCGATCGACGTTGCCGAACTGCAGGCGCTGCGCCTGCGCGAGGTGCAGCAGCTGTCCGGTGGCGAATCGGCTCGCACCACGTTCGCGCGCGTGCTGGCGCAGGACACGCCGCTGTTGTTGCTTGATGAGCCGACGGCCGCGCTGGATCTGCGCCACCAGGAGCGCACGCTGCGCAGTGTGCGTGCCTGTGCCGAAGCCGGTGCGTGCGTGATCGTGGTGCTGCACGACCTCAATCTGGCCGCCGGCTATGCCGATCGCATCGTGCTGCTGGAGCAGGGCAGGGTGGCGGCCGATGGCACGCCATTGCAGGTGCTGACCGAAGGCAACCTGCAGCGGGTCTACCAGCAGGATGTGGTGGTGCTGGAGCATCCGCGGCGCGGGGTACCACTGGTGGTGGTGACCTGAGCGCAGGCCGCCAGGTTGCTCCGGTATCATGGTGGCTTCGTTTTCTTCAATGGACTGATGCCATGTTCCGTGCCGTTACGCGCAGCGCGCTGCTTGCCACGATGATTGCTTCCGTTTGCGCAGCCCATGCAGCTTCGACCTCCCAGGTTTCGCTGACCGACGCGGCCGAGAACGCCTCGCTGATAGAAACCCGGCATTCCAGCGGCGAGGGCGCCGCTGTGACGTCGATGAAGACGCAGTACTTCGCCAACGAGGAAATGTCGGTGAGCTGGGACGACCAGCAGGTGCTGGTACTGTGCAGGGAGACCGCGTACCTGAAGATTCCTGCCGCCAAGCTCAAGGCCGGAGCGTTGACCGCCGAGCAGCGGCAGATGATCGTCTATCAGGCGCTGATGTCCGGCCTGGGGGCTGTCGCGGGCGTTGTCGGGCCGGCAGGGGAGAGGGTGACGGTGGCTGATGATGGCAGCGAGACCCGCAGCGTTGGCGAAAACAACTGGGCGTATGGTGTTGAGCGATACGAAGTGATCACCCAGCGGCTGCCGGACGGTGCACTTCGGGTCCGGACCCGCAAGACGGAAACCGTGAATACCACGCCTCCGGCGGGCCCGGACGATATGTTCAGCACCGAGGACGACCAGGCGGCACGCTTGTCCGAACTGGCGCCGGTGGGCAGCTGGACCGAAGTAGTGGTGCGCGGTGGCGCGCGCCAGCCGCATGTGGATCCGGCGATGTCGCTGCAGGGCTGGATCTCGATGGGCGATGACCACGCTGCGACGGTAGCCGAGGCCCGGAAGCTGCACGGCTGCAAGTGAGGGCTGCGAGGGGGCCGATCCTTTGCCATGGGCAAAGGGGTGCGACCCCGATCGCTGTCGGCCTCATCGTTCCATTTATGTGCGCAATATTCACTTGCGCGCCAGATTGGCAGGTCTAGAATGCGCCCCATGAACCGGATGCCGCTCCTGAAGTTTTTCACCCTGACCCGCGCAAGCGCGGAACGGGCGTGTCTGCCTGGAGCCCCACGAGGCCGTTGAAGCGGCTATCGCTGGACCTTCGACAGAGCGCCCTCCGGGGCGCTCTTTTCGTTTCTGCTTTCCCGGAAGTCGACTAACAGTCGACTCTACCCAGTCGACTCTCCCCGGTCGATTAACAGTCGACGCTACCCAGTACTGCAAAGGAGAAGGTGCCATGCACCAGATCGCCGAGACCGAACGCTAGCCGCGCACCCTGTCGCCAACCGGGGTGCGCGGCCCCTGAAGTTGGCTTTGCAGGAACCTCTTTATGAACACCCAGACCCTTTCCCGCCGTCGCAACCTTGGCATCATTGCCCACATCGACGCCGGCAAGACCACGCTGACCGAACGCCTGCTGTGGAAAAGCGGCGAGATCCACCGCGTCGGCGAAGTGCACGATGGCAACGCGACCACCGACTTCTCGGCGATCGAGCGCGAACGTGGCATCACCATCGGCGCGGCCGCCGTGCAGGCGCAGTGGGCGCCGCGTGACCTGCCGCCGCATCGGCTGACCCTGATCGACACCCCCGGCCACATCGACTTCGCCATCGAAGTCGAACGTTCACTGCGCGTGCTCGACGGCGCCGTGGCCGTGTTCTCGGCCGTGGACGGTGTGCAGCCGCAGTCGGAGACGGTGTGGCGCCAGGCGCGACGCCATCGCGTGCCGTTGATCGCCTTCGTCAACAAGATGGACCGCGTTGGTGCCTCGTTCGAGCGCGTGCTGGAGCAGCTGCAGGACAAACTGCAGGCGCGTCCCTGGGCGCTGGGCGTACCGCTGGGCAGCGAAAGCGCGTTCAACGGCTGGGTCGATCTGGTCGATGAGCGTGTGCTGCACTGGCAGGACGGTGCCGCGACCGCGATCACTCGCTGGGACGACACGCTGCGCGCAGCGTGGCAGTCCCGACGCGATGCGCTGGTCGAGGCTGTGGCCGATCATGACGAAGAACTGGCCGATGCCTGGCTGGAAGGTCGCGTGATCGATGCCGAGCTGCTGCGCGCGGCGATCCGCCGGGCGACGCTGGCGGGTGCGGGCGTGCCTGTGCTGGCCGGCGCTGCCTTCAAGGACAAGGGCATCGAGACGCTGCTGGACGCCGTGGTCGATTACCTGCCGTCGCCGCTGGATCGCCCTGCCGTCAGCGCTGAAAGCGATGAGGGCGAGGTGGTACTGCCGCCGGATCCGGACGGTCCGCTTGCCGGCCTGCTGTTCAAGATCACCCACCAGCAACACGGCGCACTGAGCTTCGTGCGGCTGTACTCGGGCACCTTGAAGGTGGGCGACGCGGTGGCCAGTTCGCAGCATCCGCAGGGTCGGCGCGTCAGCCGGCTGGTGCGGGTGCAGGCCGACCAGACCCACGACATCGAACAAGCCGTGGCCGGTGACATCGTCGCGGTGCTGGGCTGGAAGGATGCGGTCAGCGGTGAAACGCTGAGCGGACGTGCGCAGCCGCTGCGCCTGGAGAACATCCAGGCCCAGGCGCCGGTGCTGGCGTGGCGTCTGGAGCCGGCACGTGCGGCCGACCTGATCCGGATGGCGCAGGGCCTGGCCAGCCTGGCCCAGGAAGATCCCTCGTTCCGCGTCGAAACCGATCGCGACACGGCGGAGACCTTGGTCTGGGGCATGGGCGAACTGCACCTGGAGGTGATGGTCGAACGTCTGCGTAGCGAATGGAAGGTCGACGTAGGCGTGGGTGCGCCGCGCGTTGCCTACCAGGAGACGCCGATGCGTGCGATGACGGGCGTCGTCGGGCGGCTGGTCAAGCAGACCGGCGGCCAGGGCCAGTTCGCGCACGTGGTGCTGGATGTATCGCCGCGCGAGGACGACCAGGTGGTGTTCAACGACCGCATCGTCGGTGGCGTGGTGCCGCGCAGCTTCATCGCGGCGGTGGAAAAGGGTGTGCGTGCCGCGCTGTCGGAAGGTCCGCAGGGTCATCCGGTGGTCGGTATCGAGGTCAGTCTTGTCGATGGCCAGACCCATGCGAAGGACTCCTCTGAAATGGCGTTCCATCGCGCGGGTGCCGAGGCGATCAAGGCGGCGCTGGCCGAGGGTGGCACGCAGCTGCTGGAGCCGGTGATGGCGGTGACGGTGCATTCGCCGTCGGCGTCGGTGGGTGACGTTGTTGGCGACCTCAACCGCCGCCATGGCCGTATTGCCCGCATTGACGATCAGGATGGTCGCGCCGAGGTCAGTGGTTTTGCACCGCTGGCGCAGCTGGTGGGTTACACCACGTCGCTGCGTTCGCTCAGCCAGGGGCGGGCCAGCAGTGAGGCGCACCTGCACGGCTACGAGCCGGTGCGCGCTGCATGAAGAAGGTAAGGGGAGCCCGTTCGCGGGCTCCCTTTTTTCTGTGCGTTCGGATTTCCGTATCTACGCACGGCGTGGATCTACCGGGTCATCGGGTCGCGAGCCCTGCAGTAGATCCACGCCATGCGTGGATGAACTCGTCGCGTCGCTTTCTTTTTTGCACTGCACCGCAACAAAACTGCAGAAAAAGCTGGATTAAAGTGATGCCTCACGATAAATTGCGCACCCCTCGTTGCTCGCCGCCGCCTGCACCCCTCTCATGCGTGATGACAAAGACCCCGGAACCCTGGAGCTGACCCTGCCGCGAAAGCGCGGTCGTCCGCCCAAGTTCGGGTACGCCATGAGTGATGCGCAGCGGGCCGCACGCTATCGCGCGCGCCGGGCGGGGCAGGCCAACCACGCCGATGTGCGCTCCTGCTCGGACATGGTGCTGCTGGACAAGATCCGCGCGGCGGTCAGCGCCCGCGATACCGAACTGGCCGGTTTCCTGGTGCATGTGCTGTGGCAGCGGTACCCCCTGCAGCTGAAATAGGCCGTCGATGGGGTGGCCGTTGTCATCGAGCTTGTTGATAATGCGGGATTCAGGTTGTTCCCGCTGGCGCGCCCGGGATGGCAGGCGCGCATGATCGAACGGTTCCCAAGATGACCACCACCAGCGACACCACCACCGAAGCGGCGCCAAGCAACGCCCCCCTGTTCTACACCCGTCCGGTGCCGCTGCAGGCCGATGTACACGCCGACCTGCGCATCCTGCCGGGCAGGCTCGAGTTTGCCGCGGGCAACAACGCCATTCCGCTGGTGCTCGGCGAGTTCTCGCTGGCACTGCACCACTTCCCGATCCTGTTCGCTGGCCCGACCGCAGTGCCGATGGCCGCCGTTGGCGTGTCCGACCAGAACCTGTTCATCAAGGATGGCCTGTGGGAAGACGAGGCCTATATCCCGGCCTACCTGCGTCGCCATCCCTTCATCTTCATCGACACCGGCTCGGACAATGACTTCCTGCTGGGCATCGACGAAGAGAGCTCGCGTGTGGTCAAGGGCGGTGACGAAGGCCAGCCGCTGTTCGTCGACGGCAAGGCCACCGACATGGTGCAGCAGGCGCTGGAGTTCTGTGGCCAGTTCACCCGTGAGCACGAACAGACCCAGGCCTTCTCCAAGGCCCTGATCGACAACGGCCTGCTGGTCGAGCGCAATGCCACCGTGCGCACCCCGGATGGCCGTGAGTTCAACCTCAATGGTTTCCAGGTCGTCGACGTCGAGAAGTTCGTTGCGCTGCCGGAAGCGACCGTGGTCGAGTGGCATCGCAGCGGCTGGCTGGCGCTGATCCACCAGCACCTGATGTCGCTGGGTCGCTTCAACGACCTGACCCGTCGCCAGGTGGAGCGTCTGGCTGCCTGATCAGGCCTTGGGCATGGCTTCCGCAGTGCGGGAGCCGTGCCACTGCTGAAGGACTCGCAACAGGCGTCGCGCATCGGCCCAGTCGGGCGTGGCGTCGCGTCCCAGTGCCCACAGGTCGGTCGCCGTGTCCGCCTCAGCGGCAGCTCCGTACATCTGCAGGGCCCCTTGCAGCCGGTGCGCGTGATGGCACAGGTCAGCGGCACTGGCGTCATCCATCGCCTGTTCGATCCGCATCAGCTCGTGGCCGATGTCGGTGATGTAGGCGGGGTCACGGTTGGCGGCCGTGCCGGTTGTGATGGCCTGTCCGGTCACCGGCAGCTGCAGCGTCCGCAGCAGCGACTCAAGCTGTAATGGCTTGGCCAGGGTGGCGTCGAACCCGGCTTTCCGGCAGCGCGCCACATGCCGACGATCACGGCGTGCCGACAGCGCGATCAGTTGCAGGGGCGCGCGCGCCTGCCTGCGCAACTGCATGGCCAGTGCATAGCCATCCATATCCCCGAGCCCGATGTCGAGCAGGATCACGCTGCGCGGCCTCACCGCCTGCTCGGCAAGCGCGCTGGCGGCGTCGCCAAAGGCTTGCACATCAGCACCCAGGCGGCGCAGCTGCTCGCTGATGAACCGGCGATTGAGTGCATGGTCTTCCACCAGCAACAGCTCAATCCCGCCCAGTGGCGTTCCCGCGTCGGCGGCGGCTGACACGGCCTCGGCCTTGGCGGCGCGTACCGGCAGGCGCAAGGTGAAGCGACTGCCGCGTCCGGGGACGCTGTGCACTGACAGGTTGCCGCCCATTGCGCGGCCAAGTTCATGCGCGATCATCAGTCCCAGTCCGCTGCCCCCGCGCTTCCTGCCGTCTTCGCCCTGCTGGAATGGCTGGAACAGCACGGTGAGTTGCTCGGCAGTGATGCCGATACCGCTGTCGATCACATCCAGCATGAGCTCACGCGGGCAGTTGCCTGGCGTCAGTTGAAGGCGCAGCTCGATACCGCCAACATCGGTGAACTTGAGTGCGTTTCCCAGCAGGTTGTCGATGATCTGACGCAGCCCCTCCGGGTCGATGGCGACAATGGGGCAGGGCTCGGGGAGACAGTCGAAGCGAAGCGTCAGCCCACGCTGCCGGGCCTGGGGACGAATCGCATCCAGCGACTGGCGGCAGAGTCGTGCGATGTCGCAGGGTCGTGCACGCGGCTTGAAGGTGCCGCTGGCCAAGCGTGAGAACTCCAGTGAGCGGTTGAGCAGGCTGCGCAGCGAGGAAGCCGCGGCATGCGCAGCCGCCAGCACTTCGTGCTGCCCCTTGGGGGCCGACGGCTGGTTGAGCAGGTCGATCGAGGCCAGTACCGCCTGAGCCGAATTGCGCACCTCGTGGCTGAACATGCCAATCGCGCGGGCGCGAGCGCGGCCTTCACCACGCAGGCGCCTGTGCCAGGCAAGCCACAGGAACGGAGTGACTGCCAATGCGGCAACCAGGGCCGGCAGCCACAGCGGGGGCAGCTGGCGCATCCAGTCCAGGGCGTGCTCCACCGTGGCGGGCGCCGCCTGCTGGGCCCACAGCTGCAGCAGGCTGGCATGTTCCTCCAGCGTGATGTCGTGCAATGCCCGCTCGATGCGCTCCAGCAGCTGGCGATCTTCGCGGTGCGCAAGCAGGCGCAGGTCGGTGGAGAAATCGCTGTCGAAAGACTGCAGGTGCAGGTGCCCGGCGAAATGCCGGCGGATCAGCGGGCGCAGCGTGGTTTCCAGGCCGATTGCCAGATCGGCGGTGCCGTTCTCGACGGCTGCCAGCGTGGCGTGCCGATCGGCCAGGTGCAGCAGGCGGACGTGTGGATGGCGCGCCGCCAGCCATCCCGCATACGGCCCCCCTTCGACCACGGCCAGGACGCGATGGTCCAGCTCCGTGATGTCGCGCGGCAGGCGTTCGCCGCTGCGCGCGGCGAGCATCGTCTTGCCACCGCGGAACGTTCTGGATGCCACCAGCCCGGGGCAGGAGGGTGGCAGGTGGGTGCCAATCACCAGTACCAGGTCCGCTTCCCGCCTGCAGACGGCAGCCACTGATGCACCGGTGCTGGGATGCGGGTGCTCCTGGAACTGCAGTTGCGAACGCCGTGCAACCAGATTGGCGTAGCCGTGGGCCAGGCTTGGCAACGTCGCGCCGTCAGCGAGTGCGGCAGGTACCGGGTGCAGCGATGGCGCGGTCGCCACCCGGACTTCGCGTCCCGGCCCCCATCCAGGCGACGATGCGTCCTCGGCGGACGCGGCCGGCAGCAGGATGAGCGCCAGCAGCAGGAGGGTGGATGTGCGCAGTCGGCCGCGCATCTTCACGGCAGTTCCAGCTGCTGCCGCATGGCGTAGATCTCGGCATCGTTGCGCAGCCTGAGCTTGCGCAGGGCCGCAACCTTCTGCGTGCTGACGGTCTTGATGCTGCGATGACGCCGGAGCGCGATCTCCGAAACGGTCAGGCCGGCCAGCAGCAACTCCAGTACTTCGCGCTCGTTGCGGCTGAGCTCTTCGCAGTCTCCCGGCAGGGTGCAGTCGGGCGGCAATCGTGGGAGCCCCTGCGATACCCGCACGATCGCATCCGAAAGCATCGGCAGTGGTTCGGTCTTGCTCACCACGCCACTGATGCCGCTGGCGATGAGCTGGTTGATGTGGGTCAAGGGGGACAGGGTTGCGAAAGCGAGCAGGGGGACGCGTGGAAAGTGCTCGCGCAGCAGCGGAGTGAGCTCCGCCGCGCTGCGGTCGTCGCGGGCCAGGGTCAGATCGATGATCGCGACATCCACCCGCGTCTGCTGGAGGCTGTCGATGAGTTCGTCGCTGCGGGCATGGCTGGCGACGATATGGAAGCGGACGTCGCGAGAGAGGTGCAGGGCAGTGCCGCGACGGACGACCTCATGGTCGTCCAGTAGTGCCAGTCGCAGCGGGCGCGGGGCAGGAAGTCCATTCATGCGCAGGGAGGTGATCGGCGCCCATGGGGCGTGATGATCATTCTGGCGCTGCTGTCGCGGCGAACATCGAAATTGCTTGATTTTTGCGATTATTCCTAAGAATCGATGCGCTGTATCCATCGATTCGGGGCTATCCATTGGCGCGATGGATAGACAAGCCGGAAACAAGCCATTTCCGCAGGCGTGACGGCGCTTGCCGTGGATGTCATCGGGAAGCTTCCGGGGCGGCACGGCAGCGATCGGCACCGACCGGGGTCGACTTCAGGGCGTTCGACCCTCGTCGCGCAGGCTGCGCGCCATCTCGCTGGTTCCGGCCCAGCCAAGGTCAGCGTACAGCGGCTTCCCTTGCGCGGTGGCATGCAGGACCGCGTAGGTGGCGCCACGCTCGGCGAAGGCGTGGTCTGCCAGGGCCATCAGCTTCCGGGCGATGCCCCGGCGGCGGTACTCCGGTTCCACATACACGTTGAGGACGTAGCCGCGGCAGCCCTGTTCCGGATGGGCAGGGTGTGGTGGCCAGTCGATCAGCATCAGACCAATGCCGGCGATGGTTCTGCCGTGGTCTGCAAGAACATGGCCGAAGTACTCGCCCGAGGCCAGGCGCGGCGCCAGCCAGGCACGGAAAGGAGCCGCCATCGCCCGCAGGACCTCCTCGGTCCGCCCACTCTCGCGGAACATGGCTTCGCGGTGGGCACAGATCACATCCAGGTCGCTCGCACGGATCTGCCGCACTTCAAGCCCGTTCCATGTCGCTTCTGCGTGGCTGCCCATCGTGCTGATCCCCGGCTCAGGTCTGTCCGGCAATTCTGGCATCCTCTGCCGGGTGATGCATGACGCAGGACGCAATCGGGTCGTTGTTGCCACGCACTACCGGATGGATTGCGGCACGCGCCTCAGCCGGCGGATGTCGTAGCCCATTTCGGCGATGCGCTGCACGGCTTTCTGGTAGTCGCCGTCGGACACCTGCGGCGTACGTGCCATGTACCAGACATAGTCGCGCTTGCTGCGCGCCACGATGGTCTGGCGGTAGTCGTCATCCAGCCAGGCGATGATGTACTCGGCCTGGATCGGCCAGATGAACTGCATGCCCCAGACCGCGCCATGGCCTTCCTCTTCGACACGGCCGATGGGGTGCATCGACTTCTGCGGGGCATCGAAGCTGCCCTTCCGATAGGTGAAGGTGGTCTGGATGCGCCCGTCCGGCTTCAGGGCATAGCTTTCCACCGCATCGTAGGCCTCGCGCTCAGGCCAGGACGGAATATGGGCGATCACATACCAGTCGCCCATGAAGCGCGGCACATCCACCGAGGGCGCACGCGGAAGTGGCCGGGTGTCGCTGGACGAGCAGCCTGAGCCGAACAGGCCGACCGCGATCAGCGGAAGCAGCGGGAACATGCGCATGTCACACCTCAGCGGGGACGGAACAGGTAATGGGCCACCAGCCATTGCTGGCCGTCGTCGTAACCGAACAGCTCGGCACACGCCATCCAGAACATCCGCCAGCGCTGCCACCAGATCCGCGCGGCCGCCGGCCCATACGTCGCCGCCAGTACCGGCATCACCCGATCGCGTGCCGCGTCCTGATTGGCCAGCCAGTGCTCGGCGGTGCGCTGGTAGTGGGTGCCGTCCAGCAACCAGCGCTGATCCAGCCGCAGGTCGCGCTGGAAATGCAGCAGGGTATCGGCGGCGGGCATCAGGCCGCCGGTGAAGAAGTGGCGGCCCATCCAGTTGTCGCCGCCCCGGGTCTCAAATGGATACATCAGCGTGCGATGGGCGAAGATGTGCACGAACAGCGCACCGTCCGGCTTCAGCCACTGCGCGATGCGCGCCAGCAGGCGCTCGTAGTTGCGCACATGCTCGAACATCTCGACCGAAACGCAGCGATCAAACTGCGCCGAGGGCAGTTCCAGCTGGTTCACGTCACGGGTGAGCACCTGCACGTTGTGCAGCCCGCGGGCCTGGCACTGGGCCATGATGTGCTGGCGCTGGCTGTGCGAGTTGGACACGGCAGTGATTGCTGCGTGCGGATAGCGCTCGGCCATCCACAGCGTCAGCGAGCCCCAGCCACAGCCCAGTTCGAGGATGTGCTGACCATCGGCCAGGCCAGCGCGCTGGCCGTACAGCTCCAGCATCGCTTCTTCAGCCTGGTCCAGCGTTTCACGCCCGGTGGGGTAGTAGCAGCTGCTGTACTTCAGTCGCTTGCCCAGGCAGGCCTGGAAGAACGCCGCGGGCACTTCGTAATGCTGGCGATTGGCCGCATCGGTATGCAGGGCGAGCGGGCTGTCGGCCAGTTCGGCGATGCGGCGGCTGAAACGCGCGGACTGCGCTTCGATACCGCCTTCAGACTCTTCCTGCAGGCGCTGCGCGCACAGCCGCCGGATGCCGGCACGCAACGCGGCATCCGGCAGCAGGCCGCGTTCGGCCCAGGCGGTCAGCCCGGTTTCCGTTTCCTCGGCCGGATTCAGTGACGGTATCGCGTTCATGCGGAATGCTCCTTGGAAGGGCGGGGGAACCAGGGGAAGAACATCGATGTGCTGCGCTGGTAGGCGCGGTAGTCGTCGCCGCGGCTGCGCAGGGCCTGCTTTTCGGTGAATGGGATGCCGCTGAGATAGCGCAGGAATACATACATCAGCACGGGGCCGAGCCAGGCCAGCCACCACAGCGGTGAGCCGACGGCCAGCAGCACGTAGGAGAACCAGTGCAGCCACTCGAAGAAGTAGTTGGGGTGGCGGGAGTACCGCCAGAAGCCGTCGCGGCAGGTGCGGCCCTTGTTCGCCGGATTGGCGCGGAACCGGGCCAGCTGCCGGTCGGCCAGTGCCTCTCCGCCCACGCTGAGCAGCCAGACGAGCGCGGCTGCCAGCACCCAGCGGGTCATGCCTGCGGCCTGATTTGCGGCGACCGCGACGAAGGGCAGGGCGAACAGCACCACCAGCAATGCCTGCGCCATGAAGAACCCGAAGATCTTTCCTTGGTGTCCCTGCCAGTGCTCACGAAGGTAGCGATAGCGCCCGTCCTCTTCTTCGTGCCGGACGCGATGCCATAGATGAAGGGCCAGGCGACCGCCCCACAGACCGCCGAGCACGGCCAGCGCCACCCGTGGCGTCACCGCACCATCGCCCAGCAACGCCAGCAGCAGCGCGGCGGCGGCCACGCCTTTGGCCCAGAGCACATCCACAACGCCGATGTTGTGGCGGCGGCGCTGCCAGGCCCAGCCCCAGCTCATCACCAGCACCGCATACAGCAGCACCCAGAGCAGGTTGATCATGAGGCCGCTCCCGCAAGGGGTGGTTGTGGGACAGCGCGTCGTGCGCTGTGGCACAACAGGGAAAGTGCAATCGCCCAGCCCGTGCCCAGCATCAGGACGCCCTGCCACATCGGGCTGTTGAACTGCACGGCGCCGAACCCACGCGCGGCCGACAGGTAGGCCAGCGGCGCCAGCAGCAGGCCGAACAGAGGCGGCAACGCAGGGTGTCGCTGCAGGAAGCGCATCGAGGTGGTCAGGGTCATGGCGAATGCAGCCCACAAGGCCATGATCCAGGGCGGCGGCACCCATCCCAGCGGGGCGGCGGCGTAGCGCAGGGTTCCGCTGGCGGCCGCAGCGGCATCGACCAGCCAGGCGCAGGCCAGCGCCAGCACCAGCAGCCGCAGGTCCAGGCGTGGTTGCGCCGACGTCAGCAGCTGGCTGGCGATGTAGAGCGACGCAGCCAGCAACGCAGGCCACTGCCAGCCGCGGCCCGCGCCGGCCACCGCGCACAGCCAGACCAGCTGGTTGCCAATCAGGTTGGCCCAGAACCGGTGCATTTCAGTTGCCCTCACCAGGCGAGAATGCAGGCCGATGGCCTGGGCGTGCCAGCAGCAGATGCGAGACACCGATCGAACGCTCCAGGAAGCCGCCTTCGCAGTAGGCCAGGTAGAAATCCCACAGGCGGCAGAAGCGGGCATCGAACCCCTGCGCCTGCACCGCAGGCAACTGCGCGAGGAAGCGTTGGCGCCAGGCGCGCAGGGTCAGCGCGTAGGAGTGGCCGAAATCCTGCTGAGCGATCAGCTGCAGGTCGCTGGCGCGGGTCTTGGCCGCCATGATGGCGTTGATGGAAGGGATGAAGCTGCCGGGAAATACGTAGCGCTTGATGTAGTCGACGCTGCGCCGTGCCTGCTCGTAGCGATGGTCCTCGATGGTGATGGCCTGCAGCAGGGCAACACCATCGGGCTTCAGCAGCCGCTGCAGCGTGGCCATGTAGGTGTCCAGGTATTCGGCGCCAATCGCTTCGATCATCTCGATCGACACCAGCTTGTCGAACTGCCCCTGCAGGTCGCGGTAGTCCTGCATCAGCAGGGTGACCCGGTCCTGCAGGCCGGCGGCCCGCACGCGCTCGGCGGCCAGTGCATGCTGTTCGGCGGAGATGGTGGTGGTGGTGACGTGGCAGCCGTAGTGCTGCGCCGCGTGCACCGCGAAGCCACCCCAGCCGGTACCTATTTCCACCACGCGATCACCAGGGCTGAGTTGCAGGCGCTGGCAGATGCGGTCCAGCTTGCGGTGCGAGGCGGACTCCAGTGATTCGGATTCGCTGGCGAACAACGCCGACGAGTACATCAGGTCCGGCGACAGGAACAGGGCGAAGAAATCGTTGCCCAGGTCGTAGTGCGCGGCGATGTTGCGCCGGCTGCCCTCACGGCTGTTCCGGTGCAGCCGGTTCCAGCCGCGCAGCAGCCAGCCACCCACCCGGGCCGGGCCGCGCTCCATGCCGTCCAGCAGGTCGCGGTTGCGCACCAGCAGCTGTATCAGCGCGACCAGGTCATCACAGTGCCAGTCGCCCTGGATGTAGCTCTCGCCAGCGCCGACGCTGCCCTGCGCAGCGACCTTCCGGTAGAACGCGGGGTCATCGATGATCACCGTTACCTGCAGCCCTGCGTGGGCGTTGCCCAGCCGGACCTCGCCAAGGGCATCGCGCACGCACAGGTGGCCATCGCGCAGCGGGGCAAGCTGTGCCAGCAGGCGACGGCGCAGGAAGGCATCCAACGCACCAGGGCGCGGCAGGGTGACCGAAGGTGTCATCGAGTTCATCGCGGTTTTCCGGCAAGGGTGGGGTGGTCGTGCACGGGGTTGCGCTTCAGCCATAGCCGCAGCGCGTGCCAGTGGATGGCGGCCACCACCTGGGTGGTCATCAGTGGGTAGCCGGCGAGTACCCGCGCCAGCCCGAGGCCATCCAGGGGCCGGCGGTGCATCGTCTGGGTGGCATCGAACTGCCGGATCCCGTCGCGCCAGACCTGCATGTGCACGCGCAGGTCCTCATCGGGGCTGCTGAAGCGCCAGTCGTAGCGGCAGTCCATCGGCATGAACGGCGAAACGTGGAAGCGCTTGTCGAACTGCCACCGCAGTGAAGCGCCTTCGTTCGTGGCCGTAGCGACCGGCAGCACATAGGCGTGCCGTTCCTTCCAGGGAGTATTGGTGATCTCGGCCACGATGCAGTCCAGCGTGTTGCCGTCGGCCTGGTAGCAGTAGTAGAAGCTGACCGGGTTGAACACATGCCCGGCAAAGCGAAGGTGGGTGAGCAGGCGCACCGGCCCGGAAGGTCGATGGCCGAGCGTCTTCGCGGCATGGTCGCGCACGGCATCGCCCAAAGGCTGTGCGGGATCGCCGAAATAGTCGCTGCGCCGGAACTCGGCAAGATTGCGGCGATTGACCGACCACAGCCAGCGCCCAGCAAACACGGTCTCCAGTTCATCCAGGTCGAGCAGCAGTTGTGCAACCGGGTAACGGAACGCATGCGGATGCGGATGATGCCGGCGATGCACCACCTGCCCGAAATAGAGGGCGCTGGCGCTCATGCCGCCACCTCGCCCGGTAGCGACACCTCGCGGTGCGATGCGCAGGCCTGCAGCGCATCCACCACGCGGCGGGCGCTGCGGATGCCATCCTCATGGAAGCCCCAGCCCCAGTAGGCCCCTGCGAACCAGGTGTGGCGATGGCGCTGCAGCTCTGCCCAGCGCTGTTGGGCGCGGACCGCGGCGTGATCGTGCACCGGATGGGCATAGTGCAGCGTGCGCAGCACCCTGGCCGGATCGATGGCCCCGCTGCGATTGAGGGTGACGACCAGCGGCGTGTTGCCGGGCAGGCCTTGCAGCAGGTTCATGCAGTAGCTGACCGTGCAGGGCGCGGCTGGATCCTGCGGGACATGCGCGTTCCAGGCCGCCCAGGCCTTGCGGTTGCGGGGCAGCAAGGACGCATCCGTGTGCAGTACCGCCTCGTTGGATTGGTAGCGGATGGCACCCAGTACCTCGCGCTCGACCGGGTCGGCATCACCCAGCAGGGCCAGCGCCTGATCGCTATGGCAGGCCAGGATGACTTCGTCGAAGGCCTCGACGCCGGCGGCGCTGTGCACGCGTGCACCCCCGGGGATGCGCTCCACCCGCTGGACCGGGCACTGCAGGCGCTCATGCACCCGCCAGCGGCGGCGCAGTGCATCCACGTAACGGGCCGACCCGCCGGTAACGACCCGCCAGGACGACCGCCCGGTCATCTGCAGCATCTGGTGGTTGGCCATGAACTGGGCCAGATAGCGCGCGGGGAAGTCCCGCACGGTGGCGGTGGGCGACGACCATAGCGCCGAGGCCATCGGCAGCAGGTGCTCTTCAATGAAGGCCTCGCCATAGCGTTGGGTGCGCAGATACTCGCCCAGCGTCGGGCCTTCCTCTTCGGCGAGCAAAAGCGGCGCATCCCGGTAGAACCGGCGCAGATCGGCCAGCATGCCCCAGAAGCGCGCCGACACCAGGTTGCGACGCTGGCAGAACAGGCCATCCAGCGAGGTGGCGTTGTACTCCACGCCGCTGCGCTCGCTGTGCATGGAGAAGCTCATCGTGGTCGGCTGCGAGGCCACGCCCAGCTCATCGAACAGTGCCGTCAGCAGCGGGTAGTGCTGGGGATTGAAGACGATGAAGCCGGTGTCCACGGCCATGCGTACGCCTTCCACCTGCACCTCGTGGGTGTGGGTGTGCCCGCCCAGGTAGTCGCTTGCCTCGAACAGCGTCACGTCGTGCCGTTCCTGCAGCCACCAGGCGCTGGCCAGACCTGAGATGCCTGAACCGATGATGGCGATGCGCATGTCAGTACCTCGCCTTTGCCAGCACCCATTCGGGGATGGGCTTGAGGCCTTTGACCAGACCCAGCGCCGTCATCGCGCGCAGTCCGTACCAGGTCAGGTCAATCTCCCACCAACGGAAGCCCTGGCGCACGGTGCCGGGGAAGAAATGGTGGTTGTTGTGCCAGCCCTCCCCGAAGGTGAGCAGCGCCAGCCAGAGGTTGTTGCGGCTGTCATCGCGGGTCTCGAAGCGTCGACGGCCGAAGCGGTGGGCCAGCGAGTTGATGGTGACGGTGGCATGGAACAGCACGATGGTGGAAATGAAGAATCCCCACACCAGCAACTGGGGGCCGGAAGTGTGCAAGCCTGGCGCCCAGCGCTCCAGTGCTGCACCCAATGCATACAATCCGATGGCCAGCAGCACGGGAATGGCGGTATCGAAACGGTCCAGCCAGCGCAGTTCCGGGAAGCGCGCCAGGTCAGGCACCCGCGACAGGTCGGTGGCGAAGGCTTCGCGGGTCAGGAACCAACCCATGTGGCTGCGCCAGAAGCCGCCTTCGCGCGGCGAATGCGGGTCCAGCGGCTGGTCGGCGTGGCGGTGATGGTGGCGATGGTGGGCAGCCCACCACAGCGGACCGCGCTGTACGCTGGAGGCGCCGATCACCGCGAACACGAACTGCACGGCGCGCGGTGCCTGGAAGGTGCGATGCGAGAAGTAGCGGTGATAGAAGGCGGTGATGGCGAACATGCGCACTGCGTAAAGCGCCGCGGCCACGACCACCGCCGTCCACGACACGCCCACCCAGATCACCGCGATGCACGCCAGGTGCATCAGTGCGAACGGCACCGCACGCAGCCAATCGATGCGGCCCGGCGGTTCCGTGCCGGCGTCCGCGGCATTGCCGGTATCGACCCAGCGCTGCAGCGTGCGCAGCAGGCGCCAGCGTCGATGGGGGAGGGGCGATACAGAGGCCATGGCGGATCTCGGCGGGTGTCGTCTCTTCCTATACGCAGCAGGATGCGCAATGGATGCGGTGGGTTGCAGTGAATGTCGTTTTCACGTGTTCGTGACGGGGCAGCGGTCGGCCAGTGGCTGCGCCCATGCCTGCTGCCACTCCGATGCGGGGCGCTGCGCGGGAGGTGGGCTGAAGCGCACCGTCACCTGCGGATAGGCGCCGCGCGCGTCGCGCAGGTTGCTGGTGCCGCTGAATTCCAGCAGGCGCCGGTCGGCACTGGCATAGACCAGCGAGAGGCGAGGCGCGATGCCGCCATACCAGGTGTCCAGGCTCACTTCGATCGACTGGGCGTCGATGCCTTGCCAGCGCAGGTTGCCGGTGCGCCGGACCTGCACCGGGAAGTAGCGCTGCCGGCCGGGCACCAGGAACGGCAGCGAGACGCGTTCGCCCTGCATCAGCGCCGTCCAGTGCAGGCGGACCGCCGCATCGAATCCCGCATCGATCACCGCGTCCGCTGGCAGATCGAGCCTGCGCTGCCGTCGCGGGCTGGCGGCATCCTCCTTCCAGGCCACCGATACTGCGCCGCTGACGGCCTCGATCTCGGCTGTCTGGCCACTGCGCCGGTCCTCCAGTGAATAGCCGCGTGCCTGCGGACGGGTGCTGGCTGGCAGGTGCTTGCGGGCGAACGGCTGGCCCCCCGGGCACTGGTACAGTACCCAGCGTTCGGCACCCTCGGTCGCATCGCGGCGCCAGTGCACTTCACGGTAGAGGACCCGGCCCTGCGGGGAGGTGGCTATGCCCTCGCTCCGCAGCATGGGGGCCGCCAGTGCGGCATGGGGCAGGCACAGCAACAGCCAGGCGATGCGCATGGCGTTCATCCGTAAGGGCGTGTTGCAGGTCGTACGGCTGGTGGGGCGGATTGGATGCGCAATGCGGCTGCATCCAATTGCCATTCCTGCGCGTATAGAACACAAACCTTCACCCGCCCGCCGCGAACGCAGATGTATCCTGACGCCGCCAGCACTCTTGCCAACCTAGACAGCGCACGCATCGTGTCCAGCTCCCAGCAGGCCAGCAGTGAGCCGAAAAACTGGGCCGGCGACATGGATGGTGTCGCGCGGCTGCGCGACCGCGACTGTTTCATGCGGATCTATGACCATTTCATGCCGCGCCTGTGCGTCTATCTGCGCGGGCTGGGCGCACCCGAGGCGGTGGCCGAGGAGCTGGCGCAGGAATGCCTGCTGCGCCTGTGGCTGCGTGCGGCTGATTATGATGCCGCGCAGGGGGCCCTGAGTACGTGGCTGTACCGCATCGCCCGCAACCTGCATATCGACCGTGTGCGTCGCGAGCGCAGCTGGATGCAGGTGCAGGTGGCGGTGGAGGACGCCGCGATGATGGACGTGGTCGACCGCAGCAGCGCCGAACAGTTCGCCGACCAGGCCAGGTTGCGCCAGCGCATCAACGAGTTGCCCGCGGTGCAGGCTCGGCTGGTGCGGATGTCCTACTTCGAGGCCAAGAGCCACAGCGAGATTGCCGACGCACTGGGCATGCCGCTGGGAACGGTCAAATCACATTTGCGCCGCGCCTTTCTGCAACTGCAGGCCAAAGTGGGAGGTGCGCTGTGAACCCGCACCACCATCTGCACGAATCCACCCTGATGAGCTATGCCGCCGGCGCGCTGCCGGCGCCGTTGAGCATCGTCGCCGGTGCCCATCTGGAGCAGTGCCCGCATTGCCGTCAGCGCCTGCGCGACGCCGAAGCGATCGGCTCGGTGCTGCTGGAGCAGACCCAGCCACCTGCAGCGGAGACGCGACGCGAACAGCTGCGCGAGGCGATGCTGGTGCGGCTGGCCACGGAAGCGCCGACGGCCATGGCTGGGGTCACACGCCCCGTGCCGAAGGAGCGGCCTGAGGCCAATCCGGACCATCTGCCTGCATCGCTGCATCCGTACTTCGGCGCCTCGCTCAGCGACCTGCGCTGGCGCTGGATGGCGCCGGGCGTGCACTGCATCCGTGCAGAGCAGATGCCTTCGCTGATCATGCTGAAGATCGCCCCCGGCAAATGCCTGCCCATGCATAGCCATGGCCGGAGCGAATTGACGCAGATCCTGCGGGGTTCGTACAACGATGCGCTGGGGCTTTTCGCACCGGGCGACGTGGCGGATCTGGATGGAGACGTGGAGCATCAACCGGTGACCGCGCCGGGTGTGCCCTGCATCTGCGTATCAGCGCTGGATGCGCCGCTGGTGTTCAGTGGCTGGCTGGCGCGGATGATCCAGCGTTTCGTGAGACTCTAGCGGGGGCGACGATGGCCGGGACGGACGCATTACGGATTCTGTTGACCGGTGCCGCAGGCCTGGTCGGGCAGGGTGTGGCATTGGCCTGCCAACGCTCACCGCAGGTGTCCCGCCTGACAGCGCTGGTCCGCCACCCGGGAAGTCTGATCGGCGCCGGCAGCGAACTGATCGTTCCGGACTTCCTGCGTATCCAGGACCGGTCGGATGAACTGGCTGGGTTCGATGCCTGCTTCTACTGTGCCGGGGCGCCACCGGTCGGCACGGCAGAGGCCGAGTACCGACGCGTGACCCTGGCCACCACCTTGGCGGTGGCCCGTGGCTGGGCGGCCGCGAATCCCGAAGGGTGCTTTCTGTATGTATCCGGTGCCGGTGCGGACCCTCGGAGCCGGCTGATGCCGTTGAGGATCAAGGGCGAGACCGAGGTCGCATTGCAGGGCCTGCCGGTTCGCACCGTGATGCTGCGCCCGGGGGGCGTCAGGCCGGTCCCGGGCACCGGCACCCGTCATGCCCTGTTGAAGCCCCTGTACTGGGGCGGTGCGCCGTTGATGAAGCTGGCCGGCGCCGTTGCGCCGTCGGTGATGACCAGCAATCTGGCACTGGGTCAGGCGATGGTTGCACTGGCCGGCAGGGAGCATCCGCCGTCCACGGTGGAGTGCGCGGACATCAACCGGATCGCCGCTGGCGTACGCGACCCTGCCTCCTGAGCTCAGTGCGGCGCGGCCTCCAGCGCAGTGCGTACTGCCAGCGCCAGATCACTTCGCGTAAACGGCTTCGGCAGCAGGGCAACCGCGCGTCCTTGGCTCCCCGCCTGATCGTGGTCACGTGGATAGCCTGACGTGAACAGGACGGCCACTTCCGGCCAGCGTTCGCGGACTTGACGGACCAGCTCCCAGCCCGACATGCCGGGCATCACCACGTCCGAGAACAGCAGGTCCACCCTGGTATCGGGGCGCTCCAGCAACCGCAGTGCGGAGGGGCCGTCGTGGGCTTCCAGCACGCGGTAGCCGAGCAGCCGCAGCGAATCCACCGTGTGGGCGCGGACATCGTCGTTGTCCTCGGCCACCAGGATGGTTTCCTCGCGCGGTGAGTAGCCGGCCAGGCCGGTCTGCAGGATGTGTGCTTCGCGGGGCAGGGCCAGCGGCGAGCGCGGGAACATCATGGTGATGCTGGTGCCGCCGCCTTCCACCGAATCGATCAGCACGTGGCCCCCTGACTGCTTGACGAAGCCATGCACCATTGACAGGCCCAAGCCGGTGCCACGGCCAACCTGCTTGGTGGTGAAGAACGGTTCGAAGACCCGGCCAAGCGTCGCCGCATCCATGCCGTGGCCGTTGTCACGCACCCGCAGCATCACGTACTCGCCCGGCGTCGCATCCGGAAACAGCGCGGCGTAGTCGTGGTCGAGGTGACTGTTGTCGACCTCGATCACCAGTCGGCCGCCGTGCGGCATCGCATCGCGGGCATTCACCGCCAGGTTCAGCACGGAGGCCTCCAGCTGGCTGACGTCGATCTCGACACACCAGATGTCCTCGGCGCTGCGGATCTCCAGCTGCACCAGCTCACCCAGCGCACGCTGCAGCATGTCGTGCATGTCCAGCAGGCGCTCGTTGAGGTTGGCGGCCTGGCTGCGCAGCGGCTGGCGTCGGGCAAATGCCAGCAGGCGCTGGGTCAGGCTGGCGGCACGCCCGACACCCTTCAGCGCATTGTCCAGCGCCCGGCTGACCATCGCTCCGGCTTCGCCGGCGCGCTCGTTCAGCAGCATGGCGTGCTCGACGTTGCCGGAGATGACCGTCAGGATGTTGTTGAAATCATGCGCGATGCCGCCGGTGAGCTGCCCGACCGCCTCGATCTTCTGGGATTGGCGCAGTGCATGTTCGGCCTCGAGGCGCGCAGTGGTTTCCACGGCCTCGGAGACCACGGCGGTCACCACGCCTTCGGCATCCAGAAGCGGGCGGAACGAAAAATCGAAGCTGCGCGGCCCGGTCGGGAGCTCCAGCTCCAGTGAATGCAGCGAACTCCGGCCCTGCACGGCTGCAGCGACGGCCCGATCGATCACGGCGCCGATGCCATCGGTTGTAGCGAACCAGAGCGATTCACCGAAGCGTTGGCCAACGACGTCCTTCTTGTCCGCCAGCACTGCCGCCAGTGATGCGTCATTGGCATCAACCACGCGCCCGGACAGGTCCAGCAGCATCTGATGCTGGAAGCTGGATTCGAAAATGGCCTGCAGGCGGCGCTTGCTGGCCCTCAACTCAGCGGTGCGGGCCTGGACCTGCCGCTCCAGTTCCTGGTTATCCTCGCGCAGTGCCAGTTCGGCCTGCTTCAGCAGGGAAACGTCGCTGCCCATGCAGATGTAGCCGACCACGCTGCCGTCGGCCGCGTGCTCTGGCACGCAGTCCATCTGCACGAATCGTGACTGGCCACTGCGATGGATCAGTTCCACCTGAAAGCTGGTGCGTTCGCCCTGGAGCACGCGCTCCAGGCTTGGCAACGCGTGTTCAAAGGCTGAAATGCCGCTGACATCCCGTGCCGGCCGACCCAGCAGTTCTGCAAGGCTGGATCCATGCCAGTCCAGAAACGCCTTGTTGGCAAACCGATAGCGATGGTTCTTGTCCAGCTGGGCGATGAGCGCAGGAACGGCGTCGGTCACCTGCTGCAACTGGGCCTGGCTATCGTTCAGTGCGGCCTGCGCAATGGCCAGCTGGGTACGCTCATGCGCTTCCTGCCGTGCGCGACGGATCGCATCGGGCAAGCGTTGCAGGCGTTGCTTCACCACGTAGTCGCGGGCACCGCGCGTGAGTGCCTGCACCGCCAATTCCTCGGTCAGGGTGCCGGAAACAAAGATGAAAGGTGTCTGCGGCACGCGCTCGCGCGCGAGGGCAAGTGCCGCGTCACCATCGAAGCCTGGCAGGACATGATCGGCGAGGATCACGTCGAACGGGCGGTTTTCGATGGCTTCGATGAACGCGTTGCGGGTCCACAGGCGCTCAGCCTCGAAATCGAGGCCGGCACGCTGCAGCTGGGCGCTGATCAGCTCCGCATCAAGCGCGCTGTCCTCCAGCATGAGGATGCGCAGGCGCTCGCTGCGGCGCGATCCATCACGCATTGCGCTGCCCCGAACCGTTGGGCCGATGCGGTGGTGGCTGGTTGGTGATGCCCCAGAACATGCCCAGGCCCTGGATTGCGTCAAAGAATTCCTTGAAGTCAACCGGCTTGACCACGAATGCGTTGACGCCCAGCTCGTAGCTGCGCACCAGGTCCTGCTCTTCGCGCGAGGAGGTCAGCATCACCACCGGCGTGCTGCTCAGATTCGAATCGCCACGCACCTGTTCCAGTACTTCAAGGCCATTGACCTTGGGCAGCTTGAGGTCCAGCAGCACCACCACCGGACCGCCGTGCATGGCGCCGGCAAACTTGCCTTCGCAGCGCAGGTAGTCCAGCGCTTCGGCGCCGTCGCGTACATGGATGATATCGTTGAGCAGCTGGCAGCGCGCAAGCGCGGCCATCGTCAGCTCTGCATCCTTGGGGCTGTCCTCCACCAGGAGGATCGGCCGCAGGTCCCTCATGGGTGGTCTCCTGTGGAACGGGGTAGGGTGAAGTGAATGGTGGCGCCCTTGCCGGGCTCGCCCTCGGCCCAGGTACGGCCGCCATGGCGGCCGATGATGCGGCGCACGTTGGCCAGGCCGATGCCGGTGCCTTCGAATTCTTCGACGTGATGCAGGCGCTGGAACACGCCGAACAGCTTGTCCACGTAGCGCATGTCAAAGCCACAGCCGTTGTCACGCACGAAGAAGTGATCTTCGTCGTCGCTGCGGTCATGCCCAATCTCGATCATCGCGTGCTCGCGCTCGCGGGTGAACTTGATTGCGTTGGCCAGCAGGTTCTGCCAGACCAGGCGCAGCATCGTCGGATCGGCTTCGACCTCCGGCAGCGGTGCGAGCGTCCATTGCACGTCGCGGCCGGCGTAGTCCAGGGCCAGGCTCCGGCGCACATCCTCGGCCAGTGCGGTCATGTCCAGCCGCACACGCCCCAGCGTGGAGCGCCCCATCTGCGAGAAGCTGAGCAGGTCATCCACCAGTGTTCCGGCGGACTTGGCCGATTCCACGATCGTGTCCAGGAAGCGGCGCTCGGTCTCGTTGAGGCGTTCGCCGGCGGAGCTGCCCAGCAACTCGGAATAGCCCACGATGTGGCGGAAGGGCGCGCGCAAGTCGTGGCTGACGGAGTAGGAAAACGCTTCAAGTTCCTTGTTGCTGCGAAGCAACTGTTCGTTCAGTTCGGCCATTTCCTCGGCCTTGCGCAACACGATATCGACGATGGCCGTGCGCATCTCGTGTGCCGCGTCGCAGTCAGCGTCACTCCACGGCAGGCTGCGTTGCTGCACGGTCTCCTTCCAGGCCTCGAACGAGTTGCGCGGGGAAAGCGCCACGCCCGGTGCTGCTTCCTTGCGGGGATCGCCACCCCAACGCACGGTGCGCACCACTTCCGGGCGGAACCACATCAGGTAACTGTCATGCAGCTGCGAAATGGACACCGCCAGCAGGCCGCTGGCTACGTCGGCGAGGTGTGCGGCAGGCGACCAGTCGGCTGCCAGGTGATCGGTGCAGTAGGTTTCCTGGCCGGCCTGCTGCGTGGCCAGCCAATTCGCCAGGGCCAGCACGTCGCTGGCGGAAGGGCACTGGCCAACACGCAGGCAATCGCCTTTGTGCACGATCGCCGCGCCGGCCGCGCCTGTCAGCGACAGAAGGCTGGCCTCGTCCTGGCGCAGGGCCGCCATGAAGTCTTCGTCGCCGGCCATGCGACCCAGTAGCTTGACCAGTATGGAACGACGGGCCACGCGCTCTTCGATCGCACGCGCACGCTCCTTGAGGGCAATCTGCAGCGACAGGATCTGGCCCATGAATTCGCAGGCAGTGCGCACGTGGTAGGGCAGGCGGCGTGGCTGCACGGTGTGGCAGGACACCAGGCCCCACAGCCGGCCTTCATGCACCAGCGATACCGACATCGACGCGCCGGTCCCCATGTTGCGCATGTAGTGCAGGTGCACCGGCGAGACGCTGCGCAGCACCGCCATGCTCAGGTCGGTGGGCGGCGCGTCGCGATGCTCTTCGGCCCGCATCAACGGGGCAGGGGTGTAGTTGTTGTCCGCGATCAGGCGCACCCGGTTGCGGCGGTAGAGTTCGCGGGCCTGGGCGGGAATGTCCGATTCAGGAAAACGCAGGTCCAGGTACGAGGGCAACAGGCCATTGCCTTCCTCGGCCACCACGATGCCATTCCAGCCGGCGTCGAACTGGTAGACCAGGGTGCGGTCGAAGCCGGTGAGCCGGCGCATGTGCGCGGCGGCCAGCTGGCACAGGTCTTCCACCGTTGCGGCCGATTCGATGCCCGTCATGAGCTCTCGGATGGCCGGATACAGTTCTTCAAGAGAACCGGGCTGGCCTGCGACTGGCGCTTCCAGCTCTACAAGGAGGTCGGTGGCGGAGCGATGCACCAGCAGCTGATGCCGGCCGTGGCCATCCAGGTGAACGGCGCCCACGTGCACACTGCTGCCGATGGTGGCCTTCTGGAGCAGTACCTGGAACGGGGCCAGCACGCCGCCGAGCACCTCGCTGACGTGCTGGAGCAGCGGCTCACCGAACTGCTGCAGCACACTCGGCTGACTGATGGCACGCTCGCGCACCCGCAGTGACTGCGGCTCCAGCACAAGGAGCACACCGTAGGGCTGGATCGCGCCGGGTGTGTGGATCGGTTCGCGCGCGCAACGGGATAGCGCAAGGTCGGGCGTGGACTGGGCAGAGGGCATCAACGGCGGGACTCATGATTCATGGATGGCTGGAAGGACCCAGTGCTACATCCGGCTTGCAGGAATGGTGAAGCAAAAGCGTGCCTTCGCCTACCGCCGGGTGCGCATGAAAAGCATTTCATTCAAACCTGAATTCTTCATCTACGCAGCGACGGACGAACTGGAAGCCATCCATCGCACCGCGACAAGCCTGCGCTTGCTCGTCCTTGTTCAGTGCCGCAGCATCGATGGCTTCGCGCTGACGTCGCCAGTACTCGGCAACCCCCAGCTCGGAAGGGCGCAGGTGGCGGGCACCATGCCCGGCGTGCAGCCGCAATGCCGCCGCCGCCTTCAACAGCACCGCCGCCCCAAGGGTGGAGCCTTCTGCCACGTAGCGCCAGCCCAGAGCGGTGGCTGGAGAGGCCACCTGCAACTGCGGGTGCCACGTGTGCAGGGTTGGTGCGCACGCCCCCAGGTCCCGCAGGTCCGCCTCGATCAGCGATAATCTGGCTGCACCCCCGTCGGGGTTCTGGTAAAGCGGCGCAAGGCTCGCATGGAACTGCCACTGCACGCGCAGGAAGGCCAGATAGCGCTCGCGCGAGGCGAAGATGCGCTGTTCCAGCAAATGCTGATCGAGGCGGCCGTGAATGCTGCGGGTGTGTTCCTTCAGCATCAGGCTGAGAGGAACGGTATGAGGGCGGGTTGGGATGGGCACGGACATCGGCAGGCACCCTAGCAGAATCGTGCCCGCCGGCGTGTAGAGGTTTCGCAGCCGGTGCATATGGGCTGCACACCGGCTCGACAGGGGGTGACCTAGGGTTGGTCTACCTTCAACAGTTGCCACGCCCGTGAACCTGCAGACGCTGCCACCCCTCCCGTATCGCATGCTGCCCGACAGCTGCCAGTTTGAATTGCTGGATGTTGATGCCCTGCAGGATCCCGCCAGCGGCCGCCTGCTGCATCTGTACTCGCTGGTGGCTCGTTGCCTTTCCTGTGAGACGGTGTTCAAGGCAGAGGAAGGCCAGGGGCTGGTGAGCCATTCTTCTGCCAGAGTGGTGCGCTGCCCCACGGGCTGCGGCCAGCAGGCCTTCAAGCCGTCCCTGCTGAGGGCGTGGCGTCCGCAGGCGATTGCCCAGGCCTGATTGGCGTGCGTTGCCGTCACAGCAGCGCGGGGTTGGCCTGCCAGACTGAGTAGTTCAGCGCGCAGGCAAACGAGATCCAAGCCAGATAGGGCAGCAGCAATATCGCCGCAACGCGATTGGCGCGCGCAAACGTGACGACCGTGGCGCACACCAGTGCAATCAGTAGAAGAATGTCAGCGAACGCGACGGCGCCAAGCTTCCAGCCGAAGAACAGCCAGCTCCATAGTGCGTTGGCGGCCAGTTGCAGCAGATAGAGCAGAAGCGCCGGTTGAGCGCCGCGCCAGCCGCGCTCGCGCCATACCCGCCAGGCCGCCACCGCCATCAAGGCATAGAGCAGCGTCCACACCGGGCCGAAGACACCTGCCGGCGGTGCCCACGCGGGCAGGTCAAGCGAGGCATAGAAGGCGGCCGCCGACGAAGACGCCCACGCGCCCAGCGCGGCCGCAGCGAAAGTAATGGCCAGCCAGCCCAGAAACCCGGAAATCTGTGTGCCGCGCTTCATCCACATACCGCTCTATGCTCCGTATGCGCTGCATACGCATGAAGGCGGCAACTGGATGCAGGCGTGCCGGTTTCAGTCTGAAGACCCGCCAGTGCCCGCTGGCAGAAGGGAAGGGCGCTCGTCAAACCACTCGCGCGCCTTGGCCAGGTGCCACTGGCGCTGCCCGCCGTCCAGTTCGATGCCCGCTCCCAACAGCCCCCAGCGCAGGTAAAGGTCACCGCGCTTGCGCTGTTCCAGCAGGTCCAACCGCGCGCGCACCGACAGCCGATCATTCTCGGCCTGCAGGCCATCGATCACCAGATGGCCCGGGCGCCAGCGCAGCCTGGCCTGCGCATCCACCTGGCCTGAATCCAGAAGTGACAGGGTCCAGCGCGGATAGTCCGTGCGTTCCGCGAACAGCGCCAGCAAGGGCCGCGCATCGCTGAGTGTCAGCTCGGTGGTGGCATCCACCTGGAAGGGCGATTGCGCGTCGATGCGGCCGCGCTTGAAGGCCACGCGACCTTTCCACGCGGTCGAGCGTTGGGTGCCGGTCACCTGCACGTTGCGCAGCTCGACCGTGGTGCCGGACAGATCGAAGTGACGCTGGTTGAAGTCGCCCCGGCGCAGCGTTGCGTTCACATCCACATCGCCGCCCATGTCCAGTCCTGCGACTCTGGCGCTGGTGTTGCGCCCGTGCAGGCGGGCCGTGCCATGGCCAACGCGGCCATCGGTATCGAGCGTGGCATCACCGCTGAGTGAGCCGGTGCCGCGCAGCAGGCGCACCTGTTCTGAACCGAGATAGCGGTTGTAGGCGGACAGGTCCGGAATGGTGGCGTCGCTGAAGCTCAGGCGCGCGCGCACCCCCTTGCGCAGTTCCTGCAGGCGTCCGTCGCCGGTGAGGTCCAACGCCAGATCGCGGCCGTCGAACAGCCGAACGGCCTTGGTATCGGTGGGACGCGCGGTGAAGCGGGGCAGGCGGACGGCAAGCAGCGCCTGGCTGGGGTCGCCGCCCTTCAGTTCCCCATGCGCGCTGGCGGTACCGGCAAGCCGGACGCCGGCGACCTCGGCGACTGCTTCGGCAGAGGGAATGTCCACCGTGCTGCCTTCGCTCAGCTCGCCATTGCGCAGCCGCAGGTCGGCCTTCAGCGTGCCGCCACCGTCCAGTTGCAGCCACGGCTTGCGGACGAACAGGGCAGGGATCCAGTTGAGCGAGGTGAACGTCCATTCGCCGCGCACCGTGCCGGAACTGCGCTCCAGCAACTGCGCCGGATACTGGAAGGGAATGTCACGACCGGTGACGTGCAGGTCCGCATCCACTTCGCTGCCCGAGCCGGGTCGGGCTGGCAGGCGTGCCTGCAGGCGCAGGTCATTGGCCACATTGAGCTGAAGGGCCAGCACGCCGCGATCTGGAGCACCGTCCCCAAGATAGAGCGGCACCTGCCATAGAGCGTGGTCGCCGGGCTGCAGCTGGCCGTCGATCAGGTGTGCCGAGAGCTGCAGGTGGCCCGGCACCGGTGCGCTGGAGATCTTCGGGGTGGTGGCATCCGTATCCATGCGAAGGCCCTGGCTGCGTGCATCAACATCCAGCTGGGCATGCAGTATCTTCAGTTTGGCGAGCCCAGGCGCCTGGTCCCGGTAATGGCGCGGGTAGCTGAAGCGTGCCGCCAGGTTCATGTCACCCAGCAGCTGCACGCCATCGAAGCTGGTGTCCGCCCCCTTGAACGTGACGGTTGAATCCAGCAGTTCCGAAGGACCGCCGCGTAGCTGCTTGACGAAGCCGACCGTGCCCTGACCCTTGCCGATGATCAGCAGCTTGCCGAAACGGGCGCTGCGGATGCTGTCGCTGTGGATGGCATCGAAACGCAGCGTCCAGCCCTGGTCGCTGCGCGGGGGCGGCGGGATGGCCTCTTCAACACGGCTGATCTCGGCCGATACGCCCGTGGCCTGCAGACGCGGAACCCGCACTTCGCGCTGGAACAGCGGCAGGACTGCCAGCCTGGCGCTTGCCCGGTCGGCATGCAGCACGTAGACGGTGTGGTTGACGTGGCCGCGCATGTGCACGTTCCAGGCGATCACGTGGCCGGGCAGCAAGGTGACGGCTGGGCCGGTAGTCATCACGAACTTGTGCGGCTTGCGGTTGGTGACCTGGTCGAACAGCGGGGTGTTGAGGAAGACGTTGCCGGCCAGCAGGTAGAGAACGTACACGCCCAGCAGGATGTAGCCAGCGACGCGCCATCGGCGGAGCCGGTGCGGGATGCGCGCGGAAGTAGGGGGCATGTACTGCTCTAAGGGCCGGAATTCACTCAACTATTGCCGAACCGATGGCGGTGGCGCGTGAAGCAGCTACGGGGCAGGTGCTGGAATCTGCTAGTACCCGGCCTGGTCACGACCACAGATCTGCAGTAGACGCATGGAGATCCGGCCCGCCCGTGCAGGCGATTTCGACGTGATGTGGGGCATGCGCGACGCAGGATGTGCTGCCTTTTCAAGACGGCCTTCGCTGGCGCTTTTGAGGGCGGCACGTTTCGCACGCATTGGTTCCAGGCCCAGACACCTAATGTGGCCGCGCTGGAGGGCCGGGCTGTGGGCATGTACAAGATGGGCCCGAATTTCCCTGACCTTCGGCGCTGGGATTGGTTGATGTGTATGTGATGCGCCGGTTCCTGTAGCCCACGGTGCAGCAGGTCCCAGCGCAGAATGCTGGTGGCTTCTGCATCCAAGGTGTGCAGCAGCGCCTGTCAATTTTCTGGCAGTGTCTGCTGCGGTAGGGTGACGCACCCTGCATGTGGAGGATTGCAATCGAACACGCGTGTTCAACCCCGTGAAGTCGCGAAAAGTGACTGATCCTTCCTCCCTCTCAATCAATCAGGAGTGGGAATGGACACCGTTGTGGAGCAACCCTCTACGGGGGAGGGGCAGCAGTTCAGTCACTATCGGATTGGAGGCACGCTGGGCGAGGGGGGCTTCGGTCGGGTTCGCCTGGCCTGGGATGAGCGGCTGGCGCGCGAAGTCGCGATCAAGTTCTCGATAGGCGATGAATCCGGCCAACGGGGGCTGCGCTACGAGGCCCAGCGGCTGGCCGCGCAGGCGCACCGTGTTTTTGTAGCGGTCTATGCATTGGAGGAGCACGCCGGTCAGCTGGCGATGGTGATGGAGCGCATCCGCGGCATCACTTTGGCGCAGGCGTTGGACCGGACCGGCGCGTTGCCCGCCGAACGTGTGCTGCGTCTGGGTGCGGCGGTGGCCGAAGCCTTGGCCGTGGCCCATCGCCATGGCTGGGCGCACGGTGACCTGAAGCCCTCCAACGTGATGCTCACCGAATGCGGAGACGTGCGCATCCTGGATTTCGGTGCTGCTGCGGCCATCGACCCCGAGCAGACCGTCAGCACGGTGACTGCCCAGAGCGCGGCAGGGACGCTGGCTTACCTGGCCCCCGAACGCCTGCTGGGCGCGCGCGCGTGCGCATCCGGTGACATCTATGCGCTTGGGCTGGTGCTGCACGAGGCGCTGAAGGGCAGCCGTGATTTCGAGGCCGGCGCGGCGTGGGGCGGATTACATCGGCGCCTGCATGGTGGCGCGGCAGGGCGACGGCTGCCGCGCGGTACCGACGCCGCGCTGACCGATCTGGTCGAGCGGATGACGCGCCGGCACGCGCAGGACCGTCCACGCTCCATGTCCGATGTGCACAGGGCGCTGCTGAAGGCGCAGGAGCAGCGGCACGAGCGAAGCCGAAAGCGTGCGGAGCGGCGTGCGGTGCTGGGCTTGATCGTGTTGTTCGGCCTGCTCGCTGTGTTCATCCAGGCGCGCGACGTGCGCCTGGCGGGGGCAGAGGCTGTCGCGGAGGCCGGTGCTGCGATCGACCCGTTGGTCCGCGCGGAACGCCTGTTGGCTGACTTCGACCAGGCCGGCACTGTAGCCGAAGCGGTGGCGCTGCTGGAGCAGCGACTGGCCAGCGACCCGCACGATGCCGGTGCCGCGGCGCTGCTGGCCATCGGGTATTGCCTGAGCTACGCCGGTGATGAGCGCGATGAGGTCTGGTTGAGTCGCGCACGCGCGGCAGCCCAGCAGGCCGAGCGTGAGGAACCGCAGCAGGCCATCGTGCAGGCGGCGCGAGGCTGGGTGGAGGAGTATCTGAACAACAAGGCCGACGCAGAAGCCCACTATCTGCGGGCGCGGATGCTGGACCCGAGCGATCGCCATGCGTTGCTGGGCCTGGCGCGCCTGTACGCGCAGTCGGGCCGCGCAAGCCAGGCCCAGCAGGTGCTGGCCGACGCCATGCGGCGGCTCCCTGCCGACCGCGGCTTTGTCGACACCCAGGGGACGCTGCTCTACCAGCAGGGCGATCTCGCCGGTGCCGAGCAGGCGTTCCACCGCAGCATCCTGCTCAAGCCCAATGGCGTGCAGGCCTACGTCAGCTTGAGCGGCGTGCTGCTGCGCGCGAACCGTCTCGATGAGGCGCTTCATGTGCTGCAGCAGGGCCTTCGACAGGGCAGCAATGGCCGCCTGTATGGCAACCTCGGCACCCTGCTGTACATGCGGGGTGACTACGCTGAGGCTGCCACGGCGTTCGAGCGTGCATTGTCCGATGCGAAGGGCAGCCCCAACGACTACCTGAAATGGGCCAATCTGGGCGATACCCTGCGCTGGCTGCCTGGCCGTGAAGCGCAGGCGCGCGCGGCGCACCAGCGCGCCCTGCAGATGGTGGACACGCTGCTGCAGCGCAGCCCGGACAGCGCAACGCTGCAGAGTCGCAGCGCGCTGTACGCCGCCCGGTTGGGACAGGCTTCGCTGGCACGGCAGCGCATCGACGCCGCACTCGCTGGTGGCAATAACAATGCAGACCTGCAGTTTCGCGCAGCGCTGGTGGCCGAACTTGGCGGCCGTCGCGAGGCTGCGTTGGCTCACCTGCAGGACGCTATCGCGCGCGGCTACCCCCCGCATATGATCGCCGGGGAGCCGGATCTTCTGGCTCTACGCCGGGATCGGCGCTACCACCGCATGCTTACAGGGAAGACAGAATGAGTGTGAACATCACCCCGCCCGCGGCCGATGCCGCGATCATCCGGGTCAGCTTCGATATCGACCAGGTCAGCTCGGACCTGTTGTGGCAGGCTGCCGTCGCAAAGACGCACCGAGATCTCTATTCGCCGGTCGGCCGCTATGCCGGTGCCGTGCATTTCCGAGAAGGCGATACGGTCAGCGTGGAGGTCACCGGCTTTGGCCGCAGCGGTACGCTGCTGTCAACCAATATCCTCGATGCGATGCTGTACACGGTTCCGCACACCTCGGGCGAACGGTTCTCGGCGCCATCGCCGTTCTCAAGCGTGCGAGCCACCACGCCGATCGAGCAGTGGCAGCCGGCCCGGATCGAGCATGACCGTGAACCCGGCTTCAGTGCGTCGGTGCAGCACTCGCTGACCCCGCTGACCGTCGTGCAGGACGACGGCCGCTGGAAGCTGTCATTGATCCTGACCGTGGTGATCGAACGCCTGACCAAGGCGGGCCCGCAGCAGGAAATCCGGGTGTTCTCGTTCGACCCAGAAGCCGAGGTGGGGTCGGGCACCGAGCCGCCGGTCTAAGCTCCTGGCGGTCGCCACTACTCAACACGGATGATGTAGTGGACGGCCATGTTGCGTGGGCGTGTCTCATGCGCGCTCACGCGACCGGTGACAGGATCGGTGGTCTTCTGGGGCTTGGCTGGCAGATTCCAGGCCTGCGCTGCATCGCCGGAAACCGTATTGCCGGTGGGTTCGCTGTAGTCATGCTGATGGGCCTGCAGGGCATCCCACTGCAGCGAGCCGACACCGGAATAGTCCGGGTTGCCGTCCGGGTAACGACGCTGGTCGCGGTCTGGATCCGCGCCGGCGCCGTCGTCAACCCCGCGGACGAACATGCCGCGCAGGTCGGGCAGGTTGAAGATGCCGCGTTCGTACTGGCCGCCGTACAGGCAGCCGAGCGCGGCAAACAAGTCCGGGTAGCGGGAGATGCGCATTTCGCGGCCATCGCAGGGCATCCAACCGAGCGGTTCCAGCAAGGCGCGGAGTGGGCCATCAGTGCGGCTCGCGGCGGACGCGGCAACGGCACCGTCGCCGCTCGACCAGGCCGGATTGGGGGCCTGCGAAACCTGTGCAAGGTCGCCGAGATAGAGGCAGACGCTGCCGATGGGCTGGGCGGTGTTCATGCCTCATCCTTGAAGTCGGGCAGGGCTTCACCGTCTTGCAGGACGCTGATATCGGTGGCCACCATCAGCTCCCACGCCTCCCGCTGAGGCGCTGGGGCCGGCGTGGCCGAGATCACCTTGAGATCGTCCGCCAGGTCCAGGTAACGCAGCGTCGCAGGTTGGTTAGCGGGGGCTGCCTCCAGTGTCGCCTGGAACGTAGGCACCAGCGCGTCATCACCCAGCCACATCATGCCTGTAGCGAGGAAGTACAGCAGCGCGTTCTCATGGCCCGGCGCTACCGGCAGCAGTACCCGTGCCTGCGCGGCCTGCAGGAACGGGGGCAACCCGGCGTCATCAGGATCCGGCGCGGGTGCAGCCTCCGGATCATCGATCAGGGTATAGGTCAGCTCCGGCCACTCCAGCGCCTGGTCCAGCCATAGCTGCAGGGTGGGCGCCACCTGCTGGTCAGGCGCATCGGCACCCGTGCGCCGGCGGGACAGGCCAAGCAGCCCGCGCACTCCTGCCCGTTGCAGTTCAAGGCGGATGCTGCGCTGTTGCGCCTGCCCGTCGGGGTGGCGCCAGGGCGATGCACCGGCGGCATCGAAATAGCGGAGCAGCTCGCGCCGCCAGGCCTCGATCAGCCGATCGTAGAGTCGTGATTTCCAGGCCGCGAGCAGCTCCGGCGTGCTGGCCAGGCGTACATCGATGTTCAATCCATAGACGGGCAGCGGCGTCGCCGTCGGTGCAGGGTCGGACGCCTCCTCCGCGTCGGCAGGTGCGACCAGGACGATGCTGATGGGCAGCGCGCCGGTCTGCCCGGCCAAGGCAATGTCCGGCAGGACGGCTGATGCATTCCCCTCGGTGGTGAACCCGGCCGTGCCGATGCTGCCTCGCATGCTCCAACCCGGGCTGGCACTGGCGAGGGCGATGCTCGCCGAGACCGCCTGATAGCCCGGCGGCAGCGGCAGCTGCTGGCTCAACAAGGGTGTGCCGCTCTCGAACACCGTACAGGCATGTGCCTCGGGCGTGGGCGGAAGCTCGGTGACCTCCACGCCGTAGCGTGCCGCCAGCGCAGCGTAGTAGCAGGGGCTCTGCGGATCCAGCGAAAGATCATTGAACTGGCGCAGGCCCAGCTGTGCAGGTGCCAGCGGCTGTTCCAGCGCCTGCCCATACTGGTCACGGCGAGCGTGCACCAGCCGCTCGCCCGGCCGCGGGACACGGTATTCCAGCATCAGCCGATGGCCGACGGAGACAACCCAGCACCGGTAGCGGGCATTGAGCCAGCGGTAGACGCCACGCTGGTTGTTGGCGCGGCCGCGACGATCGAAGCACTGTGAGACTTCATTGCGGCGGGTGTGACGATGTCGCTGCAGCCGCCGCTCGCCCAGCTGGGTGGTGACCCGTTGTGCGGCACGCTGGACGATCCGCCGCGCCAGCGTCGCGCTGTCGGCCAGGCGATCACGGGTGGGCTGGGTGTCCACCGGCATCAGCGTGCAGCTTCCGTCCTGCTGGCACTGGGTGGGCGGACCGTAGGTGGTTGAATACTCGAGCTTGAACTGTTCGCGCAGCGCGTTGTGGACTTCCGACTCCAGCGTGCTGGCGAGGCCGTCGCGCAGATCCTCACGGGTATCGGCCACGCCTGTCCGAGCGCCATGCTCGCTCAGCGTGTCAGCGCGCTCATGCCGGGCGCGCACCTTGCGCTCATCGGCCATCACGCTCTCGATGTGGCTGACTTCTCCCAGCGCGTAGCCCAACAGGCGGCGCTTGACCTGCTGCAGCTCACCGATCGCATAGGGCTGGATCGGGATGCTCGACGGCTCTTCGGCCCGGGCGGGCCCGGCGGCGGGTAGCGGGAAGACGGGAGAAGGCAACAACAGGGTGGCGGCCAGGCCATTACGCAGACGTTCTGGTGGCCAACGCCCCTCGAAACCCGGTGCGGTATCGCGCGACAGGCGGCCCAGCAGTGATGCCGCCTGGAGGGTGCGGGTGAGTGCGTCGCGCTGGCGACGGTCATAGCCAAGCACACAGTTCAAGGCGAACACGTTCTGCCAGATCCGATCAAGCGTCTGCGCGAATTCCGTCGAGGCCATGGCCTCCGTGATCGCCGGCCAGGGTTGGCCCCAGAGCTGCACGATCAGATCGATCAACGCTTCGCGGCTTGGCAGCGGAATCGCTGCAGCGGACAGCGCGAAGCGCTCCAGCGCAACAGCGTCCGGCCCCAGCACGGCAATCGTGGGCACGCACTGGCCGGTGTAGGGCGCATCGCCCTGCAGGAACATCACCGCCTGCTCAAGCATCTGGCTGCGCGCACTGTCTCCCGCTGGAAGCAACGCGGCCAGCTGGCAGTACAGGCGCGGGTCGGCGGTCGTGCAGGTGCCGGAGTAAGCGATGAAGTTGTCCTCCTGGGCCCGGGTCGAAGTGCCCGGCCACGCCCGGAGCTGGATATAGGGGAACAAGTCGCCCGCCTCCTCGAGCCGCGACTGCACCACTTCGCCCTGCGCCGGTTCCGGCACCGGGGCGGGCGGCACTGCTTCGCCCAGCAGTTGCGGCGGGGCGCTTCCGCCGGGATAGCGGAGCTGGTCCAGCAGAAGTGCGGCGCGACTGGCATCGAAATGCAGCTGGCCGACGATCATCATGCCCGGCGAGGTTTCGCCGCGCGCATCGAACGCCAGTATCGGATCGTTGGATACCAGATGCTTGCGTGCGAGCAGCTGCCCCTGCCAGGACACATCCACATCGCAGGCCAGCGCATCGGCGCCGAAGGTCCAGTTGATGCGCACCGGCCCCTGCTCGAAAACCCCCGCGTTGTCAGTGCCCGGCATCGCCATGCGCGCCTCCTTCGAAGGGACCAGCAATCCTTGCGAGATCGGTAAAGCCGCCGGGATAGCCGGTGTCCACCAGCCAGACTCCGATGCAGCCGTCAGCATCGACACGACGCTCGATCCGTCCCCACAGGATCCGGTTGTTGGAATAGGGGTCCACAAGCGAGAACGTCAATCGTGGGGTGGTGCTGTCCAGAATGCTGCGGGCGATGAGGTTGACCGGGTCCATCGAGGAGATGGCCCGGTCGATCAACAGCAGGGCGACATCGAACGCACCATCCACGGGATCACTCCAGTAGATCTCGATACTGGCGCCTGGCGAGGGCGCCCAGATGTTGCTGGGCAGGGGGGGCGAGTCGGCATGGAGCGGGGGCAGCGAAGGCGCAGTGGTCATGATGGAACTCCTCGGAGTGGAGCGGGACGGGCCAGGGCCCGTCCCGCTGCGGATCAGGCCTTGGTCAGCGAGTAGCCCTTCCACTTGGACCCAGTGACGATCAGCGAATCGCCCTCGAGCACCTCGAGCTGGGTCTGGCTGATTTCTTCCTGCACCAGGCGCTGGCCCTTGTAGGTGAACTGGGAAACCACGGCGACGAACATGCTCGCGCGTACATCTTCCATGAACAGGCCGCCCGGCCAGATGACCTGCGGCTCGTAGATCGCGTCCTGGCCGCGCAGGATGGAAGCTTCCACGCCGATGCTGAAGTTGTTGACCACGCGCACCTCATTGAGCACCAGGTCGGTAAAGCTCTGGTTGATCACCGCACCATTGGAGCGGCGGTCCTGCGAGGCGACGCTGTCGATGGTGAACGCGGCGGAGGTCTCGGCGAAGGAGGCCGGCTTGGCCGAGGTGTCCAGCTGGTCGGGACGGGAAGCATCGTTCGAGTAACGCACCTGCAGGCCGAAGTCATCCGGGATCTGGATGACCGAGTTGCCACCCGGCGGCGGTGCGGCAACCTGCCAGGCGATCGTGGCCAGGGTCGGGTTGCTCACCGGCTTCTGGAACACGGCCAGTCGAACGGTTTCGCCGGTTTCGTTGATCAGAGTGATGGTCGACATGAAGGACTTCCTTGAGATTGAGGGTTGATGGGCGAGACGCAGCGTGCGCCTCGATGAGGGCGTACACACAAACCGTGCCAACTCCACCGAACCCGCCATGGCAAGGGTTCGCGCCAGCCCGGACAGGCCATGGCCAGGGCTGGCAGGTCGGCTGACATGTCGGCTGACATGCCCGGCATGCCCCTCCGCGGCCCGCGCCGACATCAGGTACGATCCGGCAACGGCCACGGAATGGGGGCAGGGACCGGTGTCGCGACGCACAGCTGACAGGGAAGCCACGTTGTCCTCGCCGATCGAGGCGCTGGCGGCACAGGCCACGGCAACGCTCGGATTGACGGTGCTCTGGCATCCGCGTCGGCGTCGCATTGGTGAGCAGGCAGCCTTGCTCCTTGAGCGTGGCGCGGCCGAATTGAACCGGAATGCGCCCGCGTTCTTCGCCGCCGCCAGTGACGTCGGCGAGGCGCTTGAACATCAGGGCGTTTCGAGGCAATCCCTGTGCTTTCGTGCAGGCGACGACGGCAGTGTGCTGCTGAGCGCCCCGGCATCGACGATGCGCGTCGAGATCGACGGTGTGCCGATCAGCGAAGACATGCGCGGGACGCCCATTGCATTCGACACGACGCGGCTTCGCCGTGGGGTGGTACTTCGATTGGGTGGCAGTGTCCTGCTGTGCCTGGGCTATATCGGTATCGGCAGCGCCGGGCAGGGCGGCAGTGCACTGGTCGGGGTGAGCCCGGCGATGACGCGGGTACGTGCAGCGATCGCCCAGGTCGCGGCAACCGACATGCCGACCCTGATCCTGGGGGAGACCGGCACCGGCAAGGAGCTCGTGGCGCAGGCCATCCATGCCGCCAGTGCGCGTTCGCACCGGATGCTGGTGAGCGTGAACATGGCCGCCTTGAACGAGTCGCTGGCGGCGGCGGATCTGTTCGGCGCGAACAAAGGGGCCTACACCGGAGCACAGGTGGCGCGCGAAGGCTATTTCGCCGAAGCCGACGGCGGAACGTTGTTCCTCGATGAGATTGGCGACACGCCTGCGGCGGTGCAGCCGATGCTGCTGCGGGCGCTGGAAACCGGCGAATACCGACCGCTTGGAAGTGCACGCAACGAGCGCGCCGACGTGCGCCTGATAGCGGCCACCGATCGGGATCTATCCACGCCAGGCTTCAACCAGCCGTTGCTACGTCGCCTTGAAGCCTTCGTGATTGCAATGCCGCCACTGCGCGAGCGTCGCCAGGACATCGGTGTTCTGATCGTGCAGCTGCTGCAACGTTGGCAGGGCAGCGACGCTGCACCGGTGGAGCTGCCTGGCTCGGTGGTGCAGGCGTTGTGCCTGTATGACTGGCCCGGCAACGTCCGCCAGCTGGCACATGTGCTGCGGCGACTGAGCCTGGCGGCACAGGTACAGGAATGGCCGGACATGCAGGCATTGCTGCCGGCTCCCGTGCCCACGCCCGTCTCCCTGTCTGCGCCTGCGATGGACGCAGGCCAGGTGGCCGCTGTGGCGCCGGCAGTGCGCTATCGCTCACCGTCGCGGGTCGGCGAGGACGATGTGATTGCTGCACTGGAAGCACACCAGTGGTGTGTGCGCAAGGCGGCCGAGCATCTCTGCGTCTCGCGTGCTTCCTTCTACGTGCTGCTGGACGCATCGCCGAGCATCCGCCGCGCCGATGACATTCCGCTGGACGAGATAAGCCGCGCGGTCGCGCAGGCCCCTGACGATCCGGGCCACTGGGCCTCGCAGCTGCGCACGCCGCGCGAATCCCTGCGCCGGCGCGTGCGCCAACTAGGCCTGGCCAAGCGCCTGTAGGCCACGCGATCGCGGTGCGAACCGGTGTGCTGCAGGCACGCCGATGACTTGGCATGGATCGTGCGTTTATCCCTCGTGACAGCCATCCGGCCTGTCTCAACCCAACGAGGGTCATCCCATGACACGCATCGACTTCGTCGGTCGCGGGCTGCTGTTGTCCGCGACTCTCACGCTGGCTGCCTGTACCACGAGCACCATCAAACCCACTCCGCCGTCGCCCATCGAGGCGCCGTACATCAATGGGGTGAACCCTGGAAAAATGATCGTGCATACCCTGCCGGTCGGGGCGGGAAACTGCCAGATTGCCCAGTGTCCTTCGGGAAATCGGTTGATCGTTATGGACTGCGGTGCCAGAGGTCGCGGCAGCCAGGGTTGGGATCGGACCAAGGTAAAAAGCTATGTTGAAACGCTGACCGACAGCAAGAGTGAGATCACAGTGAGTGTCAGCCATCCTCACGCGGACCACTACAGTTACATCACCACCGCGTTTGAGGGGCTGCCGGTCAAGTACGTGTACCTGGGCGGCAAGAGGGAGGATTACAGCCAAGCCTTCCGGGACTGGATCGTGGAAAATGAGGGAAAATATGGCACTGAGGTCAAGCAATCCGCAACATTCTATTCATCCTCTCCCTCCAAGCCCGAGCCCGGTTTGAGTTGCTGGAAGTCGCAAGGTGGGGGGAGTAGTGAAGATGTATCCGGCTACATCCTGGGTGCCGGCGCAGGTGAGAGCGGCAGCAAGGACAAGAACAAGAACGATGAGAGCATGGTGGTGGCGATGCGCTATGGGGAGTTTACGACGACGTTTACCGGTGATATGACGGGAGTGACCTGGGACGCAATACAGAAGTACTCCAAGATCAGAGACTTCAAGACCAATCTTCTGACTGGCGCGCACCACGGCTCATCCAGCGAGGGCAGCAATTCAGCGTCTTGGGCCGGTGATACCAGGCCCCAATTTTTGATTTTCAGTGCTGGTGAGCGATTCGATCACCCGCGCTGCGAAGCTGTGGATCGCTACACCACCGTACTCTCTGAGTTGCCTCTGCATGATTACTGGTGCGGTGATGGCGGAGCTGGTGAAGAACGAACGACTCAAGAGAACATCCTGGTAACCGAGTCCAATGGGTTGATCGTCATTGAGGCCGATTCCAAAGGGACAATGAAGCGGCTCCCGGTGGAGTTCTGAACCAAAGTGGCCGTAGCGGAGGGTGACTGCTCACGGGCAGTCGCCCCCGTGCTACTACTTAATAGCGCCGTGCGGCAGCCCTTAAACGAAAAACCGGCCCAAGGGCCGGTCAGTTTCCGATCACGCATGATCAGGCTCCATGCCAGAGTAGGTGCCGGGGCAGCGGCAAGAGACGTGCCAGCCACCCCAAGATGGGCGCAACATAATATACATTATGCGAAATGATGTATCTGTCCTAATCCGGTTCGTGGGCTCCGCTTGGCAATGTGATTGTCAGTTGACTGCCACAACGGAAACGCCCCAGATCCCACAGCTGTCCGCCCGTATTTCCCCACAAGGACGCCCGCGATTTCCAGATCTCCCCCAAAGATGCCCTTGATTCCTGGATCCGCACCTAAGACGCCCTCGATTTCTGGCTCCACATCCAGCTCGCCCTTGAGTTCCCAACTGCGCACCTGATCGGTCAGAGCTTGTCGCCTGCACTTCCCAGTTCCGCCAGTCGCGACATTGGTCGCAAGAACAATTAGACGAGATCTCGGGCCTGAACGTGCGAACAGTTCAGCGGGTTGAGCAGGACTACAACACCGCGACTTCCCTGGGTGACGCGCCACGCCCCGCTCCACCTGCTCAAGCGCGTCGCTCGCCCCCTGACCAAGCTTTGACCTTAACTGGGCGTCGGTGACTCCCTCCCGTTCTGGTCGGCATCTGGGCCTTGTAGCGGCTCAAGCGCTGAGCTATAACGCCTTAGCCAGTCGCTATAAAGCGCCGGTGTTGTGCCCGCATAGCCAATAGGCTCCGGGTGCCCGAGGTCCACCCAATGGGGGCACGGGAATCCTTCGATTCCGGAGCCATCCATGACCGCCAAACGCCGCAGATCCCTTCGCACTTCTGCCTTCTACGCCCAATCGGGCCGTTGCTTCTATTGCGGCCTGCCGATGTGGCTCACTGCACCCTCAGAGCTCGGGCTGAAGGCCAGTAAGGCCCGAGCCTTTCAATGCACCGCCGAGCACCTGGTGGCCCAACAGGACGGGGGCAGAGACGTGTCCGGGAACGTGGTGGCCGCGCATAGCCGGTGCAACCAGGGCAGGCACCAGCGGAAGGGACCAGCCCCTTCCGCTGAAGCGTTCCGGGCGCTGGTTCAGACGCGGCTGGCAATGGGGAGATGGTGGTCCCGACTGCCATCAGGGATTGCACGTGCTTCCGTATGGCCAATTGAATTGAATCTTTGCAAGGAATCGGCAGCTGCTTGCCTGATTCGCTAGTCCACACTAGTGGCGCCCGGTTGCGGTGCTAGAACGGCGAGTCTGCTGCGAAATGGTCGCGCATTGGGCCTAACAAGGTCTGCGACCCTGTCAACACGTCCGAGAATTCCACCTGTCGCCACCTTCTCGTTCCAATATCGTTCCATCCACTCGGCTTTATCCAGGATCTTACCCGGAGCGCCTAGCAGCCTCTTGGCGATGAAATGCCGGATGAGAGCGGCCTGGCTATCGAGAATCACGACGCCCGCCCTTGGATTAGAGTCATAAGCGCTGTACGAGATCAGATAGTGGACATAGTGGCGGTCTGGCTCTTCGTCATCCCACGTCAACAGGTTGCTTAACCCCGCAGCGCGAGCATCCGATCGCACCTCTTCGCTCACGAGCACCATGGGATTGCGTGCTTCCTTACATTCCATGCGATAGGCGTCCAGCATCGCCGGTCCGAAGATCATCTGAGAATCATGATGAATGCTTCCAACTGTGAGCCCTCCACGTATCAATATATCAACCACTAGCAGGTTCTCGGCCAACATTCTGATGCAGCTCAGGATGTCGGCAAGGCCAGCAGGAGAGCGGCTGCTTGATATGACGATGCAGTCGCTGAAGTAAGTGAACAAAAGTCCTGTTGCTGGGTTGCAGCACGCTGTGTTCTTTAGTCTGTCGATGGCCTCTGCTATTTCATCAAGCTTGCTCATGTCGGCTGCCGACTCTTGGACAAGTGCGGAGAACCCGAGCATGTCGATGAAGGCGACGTACTTATCTTGGTAGAGCATGAAGAACTCCTTAGATGGTCGTGCCCATGGTGCCGAGGGCGGTTCCATTTGACCAGCGGGTGCGGGGCACGTCATAGGCCATGGAGCAATGTCAGCGACCTGGCTCGCGCACTAGTCTCGCAGAGGCTTGTTACGGCGCATCTTCGCATCGGATAAAAGCGAGCGAACGAGAGAGTTGAAGTCCATCCTGGCCCTAAAAGTTTCCTTCACCCTTGGTTAAACGAATGTCCGCTTTCGGTCAGAAGCGGACCAAAGTAGCCGGTGCTCTTCGCAGCCCGTACGCGACTTGGAGTCATATCCTCAATCTGTATCAGGGCTCAGACCTAAGTGCCTGATGGTCCAATTCAGCGACACTATCCAGCTTCGGCGTCATCGCACACTTCGGGATACAGCCAGCGCGATCCGCTTATGGAACCAAACCGCACTGTGCCTTACTCTTAAGGAACATTGCCAACGGCAACCTTCGGCAATTGAATTTAGAGAATCCGGGCGGTTCATCCCGCGCGGCCCGTTAATGTCTACAGCTGTGGAGTTGTGAATGGCAGAAGATCAAGGTGGTGAAGAGGTAATTAGGGAGATAGGGAAGGCGCTAGCCCTTGCGTCTGAGCTTGATCCACAAATTGTTAGATCGCTTCGCTCCGCGATTGTTCAGGCGATGTCTGATTACGAGGACGACACGAATGCACAAGCTGCAGCCGCACTTGCGGCGGTTCTCGATTTTAGACCTGTGACGACCCAAGACGCCCTCTCGCAAACCTTGGGTGAGATCGGGAAGCTGGTCGAAGGTCTCACCGGACTGGAGGACGTTCATTACACTGTTGAGACACCAGAAGGTCGCCGAGTTCGCTCAATCCGGTCACATCTACCAACTGTATCACCCCAGCGTTTGACGGATCACGAGCAGGCAGATCTTGAGGCCTATATCGCTCGATATCTGCCACCGGACGACCCTCGCGAGGAACACGCGCCACGAGGACCGCGACTGTGACGATCAGTAAGTTAGCAATCCTCAACGCTGTGAAAGCAGCCATTTCGCGTGCTAAGGCGAGCGGGTCTCCCTACGCGCAAGGAAAGGCTTACGAACTTCGGGTGCTGCTTAGGCTTCTGCGAATCATCGATAGTGCGGGCTACAAGCTCACGTGTACCCCCAAGATGGCAGGCGTCCTGACTTTTGGAGGATCTCCATGCAAAGCAAACCATCCGGATCACGATTACATCAGTGGATCTACGTCTACTGAGAAGCTCGAGATTAGGATTTCAGTGCAGGTCACCACACTAAGCCATAGCTGGAAAGGCACGACGGTGGTCAAAGCGGCTGACCGTCACGAGATTGACGTCGGTGTATATCGTCCGATTAAGACCCGTCGCTATCCCGCATTTACGGAGTTACTTCTTGGGGTCTCGTGCAAGACTGGCGGCTGGAACAAGGCGTACGTCCGCGAGGCGCTAGGTATGCGTAGGGAGCTAGGATTCCTCACATCACCTAGGACGAGCTTGACGAGCTCAGCTCCGTGGTTCATCGCAACAGTTCCCTGCGATCCTCCGGTTCCCTTTGCCTTGTACGCGACCAACGCTGGGTCCGCCGTGTATGCGTCGTTGGCAGCTTTGGGGCTCTACGTCGAGCACTACAAGGGGTAGCGGAAACAGGCTTTGGAGTACGGATCAACTCAGGTGTGTCGAGAACGATGCCCGCTTTGGGTCGAAGGCGGATGCCATCACCGGGCCGGTCGCCGCCCAATGTCCGCTTCCGGCCAGAAGCGGACATCCACCCTGCCCTCGATAAACATCCCAAATCCACGGACGACCTTGGTCTGCTTTGGCCTTCTGCCTTAGGGCCAGACCTGAACTTCGATTTCAGCCCCTAGCGTATTTGACTCCCGCGACCTAGATCTCTCCTAGATCCTTGAGCAGGGCTTGCCCCTTCTGCAGAAACCCAACTAGCAGTCGACCTCCTGCTACTTTCCGGCCCAATTGCCCATTGAGGTAGCTGACCTGGAGACGCGCATGGGCCAGCAGATCCACCTGGGCCATGCTAGGGGTCGCGGCCTGGAGCGGTTCGCCCGGCGACGCCATCTGCCCCCCGATCGGCTGGACAACGCAAGGGCGCCGGCTGTCACTCTTCGCATACGCCGTGGCCATCATCCGGCCGTTCTTCAACGACCATCCACCAAGCACCAACTCGGTCCCGAGTTGCTCGATCGGCAATCCCGCTTCGCTAACCGCTTTCTCAAAGTTCGGCCAGAGTTGGTCCACCACCAGCCCTAGCTCGGCAGATAGCTGTTCTATTGTGAAATCTGCGCGGAAGCTGGCCTGCAGTGCAAGCTCGTAGATGCGGAGGAAGAATTGCGTAGACCCGCGCGCAGCAAGCACTACGTTGTGCTGAGGGATCAGCAGCAGCTTTGCCCCCGCGGAATACGCCCCTGTGAGAGCATCCTCTGCCAGGGTATCCGCTGCGACGACGAGGTGGTCACGAGTGAGGAGAACGTTGAGGATGCTCATTGCGGGATCGTCTAGACGTTTGCAGACTATCGCCTTCCCCTCCCCTCCTGTCCAGACTGCTATGGCCTCCGCGATCACACAAATTCTTGGTCGCCCCAATGCTTGCGAGAACGCACTTGAGATACGCCGCGGCTACCTCAAGGCGATGGAAGATGCGCTGCGGGTTTCGCTTCTGATCCACCAAGATCCAAGGCTTCTGTTCGACACGTGGGCCAGACTGCTCCCCTTGATCGCTCAAAGCCACGAGAGTGACGGCAGCCAGCCATTTGCGACCGGGATCGTCCGCTCGCGCGATCATGGATCCCGGCGGTTGGCTGGCTGAGCGTATGGTTGCAATATAGGAAGCAATCGCGCGCGGACCAGAACGCTGTTCATCGCAGACATTCTTAGGGTGCCATTGCAGAGATTTCAGCTTTTGAGGAATAAAATTTCAGTGCAAGACGGTCCATTGCAGAAAAATTTGACTTGCGACTGACGCAACGCAGAAATTGCTGATGCACGGATGATGCAATGCAGAGATTACCGGCTAACAGATGCTGCAGCCCAGCCGGCCAACTGAGGGCTTTGCCCGATGGACGAGCCGTTAATCTTGCCTGCAGATCACGATTCTAGGATGACTTGTGCCTCAATCGGCTGACCAGGATCGGGCGTCTGTGCTGGAGGGCTCCTTAGAGCTCTTGGGTGAAATTCGAGCCGCTTGGATGGAGATAGAGCATGGACGTGACCGAAGATCGACGGCGGTGGCGGCACTTTGCCAGATGTCCCTTGATCACGCCGTGGCAGTACAGTCCCTGATCGCTACTCTGCCCCAGTCAGCAATCTCGCTGGTCCGGCCCCAGTATGAGGCCCTCGTGCGTGCAACCTGGGCATGTTATGCAGCTACCGACACCGACATCGAGAAGCTTCTTGCGCCCCTGACTCTGGAGAGTCAGCAAGCGGCAAAGAGGCTCCCTGGCGTTCAGGACATGCTCGTAAAGCTTGAGTCCTCTGGGCCCCGAGGAGCATCACAGTTGTTGGGCAGAGCCAGACAATGCCTTTATGTCGGCTTGAACTCCTATCTCCATGCCGGGATTCACCCCTTGGCAAGGCAGTTAAATGGCTACCCGGGCGCGCTTCTGGCGGGGGTGGCCATGAACAGCAATGCGCTTGCCATGCTAACCCTTCTGAATCTGGCGCACCTGTGGCCAGGCGAACCAGTTCTGGCATGGATGAATGCACTGCATCATCAATTTGGGGGTGTTTTGCCAGAGTTGGAGCCATTGACCCCCCATCAGCCCTCGCCATAGAGCTGTCCCGGATCGCCTGCGCGTCTAGGGTGGGGTCTGTGGTGAGTGACTAGGCAGTTGGGCCTCGCCCCCCTCTGGGGGCACGGGGAGAACATCACGGGCGCATAAGCAGTTGCCCCGGATTTCTCGTTGGGGCAAGTCCTGGCAGTTGATCTGTGTCGGGGGCCTGTCGGGCGACTGTCATGTTTCCAAGTTCGGCACCCTCCTAATCTGGGCTCCCTACCCCTCCGGAGTTATCTTCTATGACCACCAAGACCCCGCCTGGCCTGCTTACCGCTGCTGAGGTTGGCGCCTGCATTCGCCAGTTCCGCCAGTTGCGTCATTGGTCGCAAGAACAATTGGCCGAGATCTCGGGCCTGAACGTGCGAACAGTTCAGCGGGTTGAGCAGGGTGACTCGGCCAGTTTCGACACCCGTCGCGCACTGGCGCGCGCCTTCGATTTCAATGACATCGATGCACTCAACAAGCCTTTCTCGCTGCCGACAGACGAGGAACTGCAGGCGGCGCAAGCGCAGTTTGAGCGCGACTACATCACCCTGGCGGTGTCCCCGCTTGCTGCTGGGCGCGAGCTGGCCAGCCTGATCGTTTCGTGCGACATGGATCTGTCCGAACCGGCTTTCGAGCTGTCGCGCGAGGCGGCGAGCGAGTTTGCTGCACTGGTCGACTACTACCGTGAGTATCGCGACTGCCAAGACCTGTATTCAGAAGTCGACAAGCTAGACATCTACGACGGGCTGCAGCAGCGCATTGAGGTCCTGCGGGAACTGGGAGTATCACTGTCGCACGGTCAGCGTAAGGTCGTCATTCGGATGGGCTCAGGTATGCCGATGGATGCCACGGTCCTGTACGTCGTGGCGTTTCGCCTCGGCCACGAGTGCAGTCAGATCGTAACTCCTAAGGCAGCACGCATCGGCTGAGTCAGCATTCATTAGATCGATAGTGGTGGCGATACATCTGACAGATGTCTATTGATCGCGCCGTCGCAGTACAGTCCCTGGAGGTTGCCCTGCCTTAGTCAGCGATAGCGCTGGTCCGGCCCCAGCACAAGACCCTGATTCGTGCGACAGCAAGGTTCTTAGCTTTCGAGGCAGCGAATTTTTGATGTGCCCTGAACCCTCGCGAAGATCCACTATGGAGACGCCGTCGATTTCTGGATCCAGACCTAAGAAGCCCTCGAGTTCTGGATCCACAGGCAACTCGTCCTTGAGTTCCTGACTGCGCACCTGAGTGGTCAAGCTCCGCCCGGGTGAAGGCTCTGCGCCCAGTACTCTAGGAACTCCTCTTGAGCAATCGTTTCGATTGCGCCTGGCCTGGCATGCCGCACCATGTGGATGGCATCCGATGCCCGCTTGGCCTCGCCAGACTGCAGCAAAAGCATGGCAGCGACCGTTCCCGCGCGTCCCAACCCCCCCTTGCAGTGGACCACGATCCTTTGACCGCTCAGCATGTCAGCGACGAGCTCAGCACTTAGCTGTAGCCAATCTTTGAGGAGTCTGTCGTCTGGTGCGGCTCCATCAGTGATTGGCAGTCCATGCCAAGAGATGCCCTTCCCCGCCACTATCGCCGGTAAGCTCTCGATTCGAAGGTCCTTGAGCTCCCAAGGCTCAAGCAAGGTGACTAGGTGAGTGGCACCCCAGTCCTGAATAGCCGAGACGTCCACATCTAGGTCTCTCGCCCATGCTCCAGTCATGGCGACTTCCTGGTACTTGCCTGGCGCAAATGTCACCCCTATGCCGCCTCCATGGGCTCCAACAGGCAACTCTGCAATCAGTAACGGGTGGCTAGCGCTGGTGCGCATCATTTCGGCTCTCCCAACATGCGGTAACGTTCTGCGTCGTGCGCCGGGGCGCTCCCCGCTCATTCGCTGCACGGCTAGGATATCGGATGTTCAGATATCGTTGAACTGGAGAGAACACCTAAGGGTCAATATCGGAAAGTCAGATAGACAGTCTGTGGGCAGGTTGATATCCTGACAACTGGTATCGCGATTTGAGGGCTGTGTGGCCTATGTCGTTAGCCAACCGACCCTCATCGCGCCCTGGCCAGAACTGGACAATTTCGTTCGTTCAATAGGTCCCTTTCTTGCGTGCGCGTGGTGCGCGCTAGAGCGCTCAAGAACGGCTAGTTCGCCGGTAGCTGCTGAGGGGTTGGCCTCGCAGGCACTTGACACGCTTGCGACGCTGCGCGTCCTCCATCGCGAACCAGTCGAATGTTCTCGGCTTGCCGCAAGATCTCTGTATGAGCCCCTGGCTTGGTCCTACAAATCTCCGTGGTCTCGCAGTGACTTGAACCTTGAGTCGGCATTGACCCGGTCGCTCACCCAGTGGGCGGCTGAGTGCACGCCCAGTGCGAGGCGGAATCTCGGAATTTCACTGGCATCCACCGAAGCTCGAGCGTACTTGGCAAACCTTCTGCGGAAGCATCGGTTGGACCCGAAGCTAGGCGACGGGCTTCAGTCGATTGGATCGCCTGAATGGAATGCGCTCAGCTTGGGGCGTAAGCGCTACGTGCTGTGGGCGAGCATGCGAAATTCTGCCTCGGAGTTCATACAAAGCGGTTTGGATGAGCATGCCGCGAGGCGAGCACTTGATCGCGAGATAAAACGCAGATGCATCTGGTTAGCTGGACGCGAGCAAGCTGGAACCCTCGCCCGGAAGGATTTTTGCTTCTTGCCTGGTCAGGGTTGGCGTCAGCCGTTGATCCTGGACGTTGCAATGGAGACTTTCCTGCCGCTGGGCATGGCGTACTGGCTGGAACCTAGCGGCAGTTGGCAGCTTTAGCTTCTAGTCTGAGTAGACCGACCAGCTGCCACGGGTCCATGAGATGGTTTGAGGGGGCTCAGGACTCTATCGCGGTAAACGCCCCCCCAGGTCTATATCGACGGTTCTCCAACGAAGCGCTGGACCTTGGTTGACCGGCGAGCCTGTGGCCCATTGGACGCTGGCCAAGAGATGGCCCTCTAGTACTCGTTCAGTCGCTTACGGATTGCCTCGATGGCATCGTCCAGTCCCGCGTCGTCCTCGGGGTAAGGAGAACAAAACAGTTGAACCGGGACCCAGCAATGTTCCTGTCCCGGTTGTACATAGGGGGCGTAATCATCTAGTAGCCATGCAGAGCCGATGGGCTGGGAAACGTTGGCAAGATCCTTCGTCGGCCCAGTCCAGTCTATGTATGGCAAGCGGGCAAACCAACCCGGGGCCGCTCCTTCGCAAGCCAATAGGTCGGCAATCTCGCGAAATCTAGGCTCCGGAACTGTGGTGAAGATGACTAGACCCTCAAAGAGCGACTTTGCCGACTCCAGAAATTCGTAGAGGCCCGGGCGCGGGATCTGGCTTACAGCGTTGGAAATCAGCGTTCCTTCTAAGTCCAAGGCGAGGATGGACGGGCGCATTGTGTAATGGTCCTCTTTGGCGGGGGTGAACGTCGGTACCGCTACCAAGCCCCGCCGGAGGGTGATCCGCCGGCGGGGCTTGGTAGCATCAGACATCTTCGAACTCGCTCGCTTGCTTGAGTTGGTTCTCAAGGAAATCAATGCGCTTCTGAAGATCGGCACTTAGATAGGCTTTGTCCGTAAAGTCCATTGCTGTCTCAGGGATCATCTCCAGCTCGACGCGTGTGGATGTAGCTTGACGAATCGCCAAGGTGGTCCAGGCCTTATCGCCCTTGACGAATCCGACAGTGAATCGAGCCGTAACATGGTGTTCGGGCTTGAGGCCTTCGATGGAACGGAAATCGCTGCGCACCTTCGACGTGGCTACAGGCTGTACATCGCCATTGATGTACAGCGCCGCATTCCAGCTCGCTTCGCTCAATGGCAGTGTTGAGCGGTTGATGATGCGGGCGGTGATGACTGGCTTGGGCCCAAAGAAGCTGTTTTCCATCCGGAACTCTGGATCAACCGCACTGACCCTCTTTAGCTCGGCGATAGTAGGAAGTTGATCGTTGGCCTCCTGTCGTAGCGCTTCTATCTCCTTGGGATTGCTATCCCTGATGTGCTTAACCTGCCCTCTCACCACCTGCCTTACGGAAGCGTTTGGGTAGGTCTGGTTCAGTTTTTCAAGAAGGTCGGCAGGGATTCGTGAGAAAAACAGCCGAATCGTCTCTAACACCATGATTCAACGAGGAAACACCCCTCGACGTCAGGCAGTTCGTGGATTACAGACCTAGGCTTGATTGAACCAGAAGCCGCGTGACACAGGCATTCCTGGAGTACTGCTCAGGCACGCGTGCCCTTCTTGAATATTGGATTCAAGAGTTTCCACGCTCCTGACCCAACGGAAACCTTCAAGAAGGCTCTGACCGTCGCCTGATCCATTGCAGTAGTTCCTCGTGCGGGATCGTACGTCCAGCGTCGACGTCGGCCATACCCTCGCGGGTCCGCCGTTCCTTCTCTTCCTCGGTCAATCCCGGAAGGAGTGCTAGTAGCTTATCTTCAGGGCTCATAGGCCGATGAGCTGTGCTCAAGTTGGCTTGATTCTCGTGAAAAAATATGGGCAGGATCTGGGGATCATCCAAGCCCGCCGGCAAAGGCAGCGATACGTCGTGGACCGCCAAGTCGATGATGACGTCCAAATCTGAGCATAAGGGCTGTATGGCGGTGGTCACCAGACGAGCCGCCCGCTCGGCGAAAGCCAGGTCCACCACCAGCCAGATCAACAGACCGGGAGGCTGTTCGACGCCCCCTGACGAGTGAGTTTCCAGGAGATAGGCCGACGAGACGAAGTCGGCGTGCTCAAGGCTGCCGCTGATGGCCGGAGCGAGCCAAGCCGGCGCGGCCTGGGCAGGTCTCACCGCGAACTCCGCCGGCGCCAGACGTTCCACCCTGGCCAGAAAGCCCGTATCCAACAATGTCGCAACCTCTTCCGGGTACAGGACAACGCCGCCGTAGTTGGGATTGAGCATCAACGTCGCGCCGCGAGTACCGGTTAGCAGCTCACGGCCTGAAACTCCCAGAATTCTGACAGCAGACGAGCTGGCCGCCTGCGCCTTGTCGAGCGAGGTAAAGAAAGGGATCGCATCGAAACCGTCAGGATGGCGGAACTGGACCAGCCGCAGTGTCTGCGCGTCGTCCGAGATGGGCGCATGCACGTACACGATCGCATCCATCAGTCGCTTGAAGAATGCGCGTTCCTCGGCCGCACTGTCGCGGGCCCGTTCAAAGGAAGCCTCCAGCGCTGTCTCCGCAGACGTAGTCCCTCTTCCACGCGGCCTGCTCGGTTGCTTCATGGTCAGATGCGATGAGGGCCAAGCGGGTACCCGGAGAACCAATCCGCCTCGATCTCGCTGCTCAGGTAGGGTCGTACGAAGGCCGACTGGGTCAGCGCTCGCAGCCGCTCTTCGTGCTCAGCAATCGCCTCGATGTCGCTGACGGTTGGATAGTGCCGCAGCAGTCGATATGCCTCTTGCCGCACCTCTTTAGGCACGGCTTGGCTGGCCGCTAGCTGCCTGAGGAACGCGCCCGCCTGCAGCACATTGCGGGTGCGCTCAGATGGCATCGTCATGACATCAAGAATGACTAGCACTAAGGAATGCTTAGCTTATCGCGTTTGTGGCCGGCCAGGGCACGGTGCAACTACAGACCTTGCGATTCCTGTATTAATGTAATATAATCAATAACTTAATTCGCATAAGTGAGCGTTATGTCCATGGAGTGAGGGCCAATAGGAACGAGCAGGTAGCCTGAGCCTTCCCATGATGGGAAGGTCAACAACGCGGGACGGATTACCACTCAACTTGCCTGTCGTTTGACCTTCCCACCGTGGGAAGGCTCATCGTCACGCCGTCGGCAAACCGCCGATGCTTTTGGAGGGTTGTCCATGAATCTCGTTGTTGAAGGTATGACCTGTGGTCACTGTGTCCGAACGGTCACCCAAGCCATTCAGGCCCTTGACCCCCACGCCCAGGTGGACGTCGATCTGGGCAGTGGCGTGGTCAAGATCGAGGGCCTGCTTGCCGTAGAACAGGCGGTTGAGGCTATCCAGCGGCAAGGCTATGTGATCGCTGCGGTGCTCCCTTCTGAGGCTGGTACGCCGGCCGCCCCGGCCGTCGCATCCTCCTGCTGCGGCGGATGCCACCGCTGAGTCCGCGCGAGGGCTTGATCCTGATCAATGACAGTCGGCCCCAAGAGGGCTAGACTGGCCATCATGAGAGCTCGCACGTCCCCTGCCCTGATCTGCCCAGCGTCCGCAGGCGCTGCTTCGGGCGTGCGGGAGCTGTCATGGTGAGGCTGCTGAGGCGATGGCGGCGACCCCGTTCTCGTGCCCGACTGGCATGGCTGGGACTGTGGGCGCTGCTGCTGCAGCAACTCGCGCTGGTGGCTTACGCCTGTCCGCTGGAATCGGTGGAAGCTGGACAAGCGACCCTGATGGTCGGTTGCGAAGAGATGTCCACGCCGGATCCCGATGCTCCGGCGTTGTGCGACCAGCATTGCCAGCGCGATCACATCGCCACGGCCGATGCGAAGGCCCCTCAAGTGCCTTACCAGCCCGCGCTGGCCGCCTTCGCGCTGGTGCAGGCTCTGTTGCCACCGGTACACGCGCAGTTGTATCGGGATGTTCCGGTGTGCGTGTCCGATCCGCCTCCCCTGCAGCGCTTCTGTAGCCTGCTGATTTAAGCCCCCTCCTGGATTGACCCGTGCTCGTGCTGCATGCGTTGCAGCGCGCTCGTTGTCGTTTCCCGGAGGTCTTATGGAGATGTCTTTCTTCTTGCGTGCAAGGCGCAAGATGGCGTGTGGGTTCGTGTTTGCCCTGGCGCTCAGTGGTCCTGTGCTGGCGGCATCGCCCGCTATCCCGATCAGCTACACAGAAGCCCTACAACGGGCGCTTGCTAACGCCCCAACCCTGCAGGTGCGCCGATCGCAGATCGATGCCAGTACCGAAGAAGCCGCGCGTGCTGGCGCGCTTCCCGACCCACGTTTGATCGTGGGGCTGGCGAACTGGCCCGTCAGCGGACCCGATGCCTTCAGCTTGCGGGCCGATGAGATGACCACCCAGCAAATCGGTCTGATGCAGGAGTTTCCTGCGCGTGCGAAACGACGTGCCGAGCACGCGTTGGCGCAAGCGACGCTGGCGCAAGCGCGCTCACTGTCGATGGCCGAACAGCAGATGGTGGCCCAAGCGGCCGCGCTGGCCTGGATCGAGCTGTGGAGTACGCAGCAAGCCGTAGATGCGTTGGAAGGTCTGCGCGAGCCGGCCCGTATAGCCGAGCGTGCGGCGCGTGCTCGCTTGGCAGGCGGCACGGCCGGGGCCAGTGATGTGCTTGCCGCCCAGGCCGCCCTACTGCAGTTGGACAATCGCCTGGAGCAGGTACATGCGGAGCACGCCGCCGCGCAGGCCGGCCTGGCGCGGTGGTTGGGTATTGCACCAGAGGCGATCTTGGCCAGTGGTGCGGCACCGGATTTTTCGCAGTTGCCATTGGAGCCCACCCAACTGCTGGCCAAACTGGACCAACACACGCCACTACTGGGCTGGGAGGCACGCGAGAGCTTAGCCCAGGCCCAGGTGGATGCGGCCGTGGCCGAAACCCGCCCGGATTGGAGTGTGGAGCTCACCTACGGACGTCGCGAGCGCGCACCCGACGGCATGGCGCGCAGCGACATGCTCATGGTGGAAGTGGGTGTGGGCCTGCCGCTGTTCCAGAAGAACCGCCAAGCACGAGGCATCGCGGCACGGCGGGCCGAGCTGGAGGCGGTGTCCGCAGAGCGCGATGAGGCCCGGCGCATCCAAGCCGAGTCGGTGCAACGCGCGATAGCGCGATGGCGCGGGTTAACCGGCCAGTTGGAGCGCCAGAACACGCAGAGCCTGCCTTTGGCGCGCGATCGTGCACGCACGGCGTTGGCCGCCTACGGCGCCGGTGCCGACCTGCAGCCGTGGCTGGAAGCGCGGCGCGATGAGATCGAATTGCACCTGGAGAACGCCCGTCTGCTGGGCGAACAGGGCCGTGCCTGGGCGGCACTGGCCTATCTGCTACCCCATGAGGAGAACACGCCATGAGCCCGACCAAGACGCGTCTCACACAGCTCGCCGTGGCCCTCGGGTTGCTGGCGCTCGGCTTTGCCGGCGGCTACGCCTGGATGACTCGAACCTCTGATACCACCCCGCCCCCCGGCACGAGCGTCGCAGATCAAGCACGCAAGGTGCTGTACTGGTACGACCCCATGGCGCCGGAGCAGCGATTCGACAAGCCGGGCAAATCTCCGTTCATGGATATGGAGTTGCTGCCCAAATACGCAGATGAGGCCATAGGGGGCGGAACGCAGATCGATCCGCGCCTGCAGCAGAACGTGGGCATACGCACTCAGGAAGTGACGGTAGAGTTACTAGGGACTGCCGTACGCGTGCCGGGCACACTGACGTGGGATCTGACCCAGGAAAGCGTGATCAGTGCGCGCATGGAAGGCTTGATCACCCACGTGCAGGTAAAGGCGCCGTTTACCGAGGTTCGTCGTGGTCAAACGCTGGCCACCGTGCAGGCCCCGGCATGGAACGCGGCCATCGCCGAAGCACATGCCCTGAGCCAAGCTCAGTCCGCGGGCGCGCGTGAGCTGCAGGGTGCGGCGCAACAACGGTTGCGTTCGTTGGGTGTTCCTTCTGGCGCCTCGGCCAGAAGTGGCGTCGTGCTTAGCGCAGACCACAGTGGTGTCGTGACCGAGATCCTGGCACGCGAGGGACAGACGGTGATGCCCGGTACGCCACTGTTCAAGATCAATGGGCTGGACACGTTGTGGCTGGAGGCCTCGGTACCCCAGGCAGCGCTGGGCACCTTGCGGCCGGGGACCTCAGTGCAGGCCACGGTCAGTGCCTGGCCGGCAGAGCGCTTTGCCGGACAGATCCAGGCGTTGCTTCCCCAGGTCGACATGGCTAGTCGCACGCAGCGGGCGCGAATTGTGCTGCGCAACCCGCAGCGTCGGCTGGTGCCGGGCATGTTCGCCGAGGTTCTGGTGCAGCCCGACGCCGAGCAGGCCCTGCCAGTCGTTCCCACGGAGGCGCTGATCGCCACCGGGCGGGACAGCCGGGTCATCGTGCAGGATCCGGACGGGAGCTTCCGGCCAGTGCGGGTGAGTGTGGGACGTAGCGTGCAAGGGCGCACGCAGATCGTGGCAGGCTTGGCCGGTGGTGAACGCGTGGTCGTCTCGGGTCAGTTCTTGCTCGACTCCGAAGCCAGTCTCTCCGGTGCGTTGGAGCGCCTGGGTGCTGCACAACCGACACGCCCTGCCAGCGCATCAGGTGTGCACGAGCGCCATGACGCCGGGCACGAACCACGCACTGTCGTGCCGTCACCGTCCAGACAGCCGGCGCCTGTCGCGCCAGACACCTCCACCTCTACGCCGCCGCGCTGCCCGGTGCAGTACTGGTATGACCCGATGGTGCCGGAGAAGCATTTCGAAAAGCCGGGCAAGTCACCGTTCATGGATATGCAGTTGGTACCCAAGTTCGGCCCCGCCGCAGCCGCTGATTGCCAGGCAAGCGAGGTCATGTCCGAAGCGATGGAGGGCACACCATGATCGCGCGCCTGATCCATGCTTGCATCGCCAATCGCGTGCTGGTGCTGGTTGCCGCCGCGCTGCTGGCGGTGGTCGGTATCTGGTCGGTAAAGAACACGCCGCTGGATGCGCTGCCGGACCTGTCCGATACCCAGGTCATCATCCGCACGCAATGGGCGGGGCAAACCCCGCGCATCATCGAAGACCAGGTCACCTACCCGTTGGCCACCACGATGTTGTCCGTGCCGGGCGTGAAGGCGGTACGCGGCTTCTCCTTCTTCGGTGATTCATTCGTCTACATCCTGTTTGACGATGCCACTGATCTTTACTGGGCGCGCTCTCGAGTGCTCGAGTACTTGAGCCAGGTACGCGATCGACTTCCGCCGAATGTGAATCCGGCGCTGGGTCCTGATGCGACAGGACTGGGCTGGATCTACCAGTACGCCTTGGTGGATCGGACAGGTCAACGTGATGTGGGGCAGCTGCGTGCGTTGCAGGACTGGTTTCTTCGTTATGAGCTAAAAACCGTGCCGGACGTGGCTGAAGTAGCCAGTGTGGGCGGTGCGGTGCGCGCCTGGCAGATCCAGCCCGATCCGCAGGCGTTGGCGGCCCGTGGACTGACGGTGGCCGAGCTCATCGAGGCGGTGGATGCGGCCAACGGCGCTACCGGGGGCTCGGTGATCGAACAAGGCGAAGCCGAACTGATGGTGCGCAGCGAAGGCTACCTGCGCACACAGGAGGCGTTCGAACAGGTGCCGGTAACCGGCAACGACGGCATCCCCGTCCTGCTCGGCGAGGTGGCCACGATCAGTCGCGGGCCGGTCTTCCGTCGTGGTATCGCAGAGTTGGATGGTCAAGGTGAGGTGGCCGGCGGCGTGATCGTCCTGCGGACCGGCAAGGATGCCTTGGGGGCCATTCGGAACGTCAAAGCGCGACTGCAGGCGTTGCAATCCAGCTTGCCCGAGGGCGTGGAAGTGGTGCCGGTGTACGACCGCTCCGAGCTGATCCAGGATGCGGTACGCAACCTCACCCACAAGCTTGGCGAAGAGTTTCTGGTCGTAGCGCTGGTATGCCTGCTGTTCCTGTGGCACCTACGCTCGGCGTTGGTGGCCGTCATCACCCTGCCTTTGGGTATCCTGGCGGCCTTCATCGTGATGCACGCCCAGGGGATCTCCGCCAACTTGCTGTCATTAGGCGGCATCGCCATCGCCATTGGTGCGATGGTCGATGCAGCGGTGGTGATGATCGAAAATGCACACAAGCATCTGGAGCACTGGCGGGAGGCGCACGGCCGGGAACCTCAGGGTGAGGAGCGCTGGCAGCTGATGGCCCGCTCGGCGGCCGAGGTCGGACCGGCCCTGTTCGCCAGCTTGCTGGTCATCACCCTGTCTTTCGTGCCGGTTTTTGCCCTGCAGGCGCAGGAAGGGCGATTGTTCTCGCCTCTGGCCTACACCAAGACCTACGCGATGGCCGCCGCAGCAGGGTTGTCGGTGACCTTGATCCCCGTCTTGATGGGCTACCTGATCCGCGGCCGCATCCGCCCGGAACAGCAGAACCCCATCAATCGCATCCTGATCGCTGGCTATCGGCCCATCCTGCTGTGGGTCCTCAAACATCCCGGTGTCACCTTGCTGCTCAGCGGCCTGCTGCTAGTGCTCACCTTGATCCCCTTTAGCCGGTTGGGCAGTGAGTTCATGCCGCCCTTGGAAGAAGGCAGCCTGTTGTACATGCCCACGGCCCTGCCCGGCCTGTCCGCCGACAAGGCCCGTCAGTTGCTCCAGCTCTCGGGCCGGATGATCAAGACCGTACCGGAGGTTGAGCACGTGTTCGGCAAGGCGGGCCGTGCCGAAAGTGCGACCGATCCGGCACCGATCGAAATGTTTGAGACCACCGTGACCTTCAAGCCGCGGGATCAATGGCGCCCGGGCATGACCCCCCAGAAGCTACGCCAGGAGTTGGACGCAGCGGTCAAGATTCCCGGTCTGACCAACCTATGGGTCCCGCCCATTCGCAATCGCATCGATATGTTGGCCACCGGCATCAAGAGCCCGATTGGGATCAAGGTCTCCGGACCCGATGTGGAGCAGATCGAGCGCCTGAGCCAGCAGATCGAGCAGGTGGCCAAGACTGTGCCCGGCGTGAGTTCGGCACTGGCCGAACGCGTCACGGGTGGGCGCTATGTCGATGTACAGGTGCGCCCGGAAATCGCTGCACGTTACGGATTCACTCAAGGCCAACTCCAGCAACTGATTGCCACGGTCGTTGGCGGTGATCCAATCGGGGAAACGATCGAGGGGCGCGAACGCTATCCCATCGTCTTGCGCTACCCCCGTGGCCAGCGTGACTCGTTGCAGGCCTTGCAGGATCTGCCGCTGATCGCGCCAGGCGGTGTGCAACTGACCTTGAGCCAGGTGGCGGAGCTGTCAATCAGCCCAGGCCCGCCGATGCTCAAGAGCGATAACGGCCGGTTGGTGGGCTACATCTACGTGGATGTGGCCGATCGCGACTTGGGATCGGTGGTCCAGGACCTGCAAGCCGCGGTGCAGACCCAGGTGAGTTTGCCTGCCGGCTATGGTCTGGCGTGGTCGGGGCAGTACGAGTATCTGCAACGGGCTTTGGCACGCCTGCAATGGGTGGTGCCCGCGGCGTTGGCGATCATCTTCCTGGTCATCTGGATGGTGTTTCGCCGGCTTAGCGATGTATCCATCATCCTGCTCAGCTTGCCCTTGGCGTTGGTGGGCGGTTTCTGGTTGATCTGGGGGCTGGGCCATGCGATTTCGGTGGCCAGCATGATCGGATTCATCGCCCTGGGCGGCGTTGCGGCTGAGTTCGGCGTCATCATGCTGCTGTACCTGCGTCATGCCTGGGAGCAGCGCTTGGCCAGCGGTGCGCCGGAAGATGTGTCTACCCTGCAAGAGGCTATCTACGAAGGCGCCGTGCAACGGGTGCGCCCGAAGGCGATGACGGTAGCCGTCATCCTGGCCGGGTTGTTTCCGCTTTTCGTCGGTGCCGGTGCCGGCTCGGAGGTCATGCAACGTATCGCCGCGCCGATGCTGGGTGGCATGCTCACCGCACCGGTGCTCTCTATGGTGGTGATTCCCGCAGCGTTCTATCTAGTGCGGCGACGTGGATTGCGCGCGGCGCGGGGCGACCAATGAGAGACAGACTGAGCACTTGAGGTAAGTCCCCACAAAAAGACGCCAGTCATGGAAGAAGTCATGACTGGCGTCAAAGGGGAGAGTACCGCCTACATGCTTACTTATCAGTGCCCGGCGTGCGGGGAAATCTCAAAGCTCAGCGACGCCCGATCCGACACAAAATCCAAACCCTTTTGTGTAGAGGGCACCATGTGATTGGTGTGGATGTACCAGGTCTTGGCGGTGGTCACCTGGAAACTGGCTTGGCCTTGGGCATCGGTGCGCAGGAGCGTAGCGCTACCGTGCCCACCCTTGACCGGTGCGTCAGCACGATGACCGACGTACACGCGTAGGTTGGGCACTGGCGTGCCCTGCTGCAGCACCTGGAACGACAGCTGTTCGCCGACCTTCACGCTTCCAGGATTGCGGGCCAAGCGGATCTCCAGCGGATAGCCCAGCGAGGCAGCGAAATCGTCGGTCAGTTTTGTGCCCACCTGTCCAATGGTACGAGCATGCTTGGTATAGCTATAGGTGACCCCTTTGGGAAACTTGCTCGCATCATAGGTGGCCAGGGTATCGGGCAAGTCTTCCAACTCCAGGTACTTGCCGAACTCGCTGGCCGTACGCGTGCTGGTGGAGGCCATCGTCGAGACCCCCAGCAGATAGGTGCCCTCGCCCGCCGGATGCACGGTGAGCTGGCTCTGCTTGCCGACCTCTTTCCAACTGGCCAAGTCCGGTGCAGCCTTAGCGCCGCCCTGACTCAGCGAAACGTCCTGTAGACGCGCTCGGGTGACTGCACCTGCACTTTCATCGAAGGTGCCATTGTTCACCAACGCTGTGTTCGCCTCGCCCGCTGCGGTGCCAGGCTTGGAGAAAGCGACAAACAGGTCGTGCGCACCGGCACTGCCGGCCACAGCGAACAGCAGTAGTGTGGCGGATAGTTGCGTGTTTCTCATGATGTGTAGCTCCTCGTGATCGTGGCTTACCAGTGGTAACCAAAGCGGACATTCCAGCGACGACCCAGCAAGTCGTACGTCATGGTGTCGGTGTCGGTGTTGGGGTTGTTCTTCACGAACGGCGCCTTCTTATCGAGCACTTTTTCAACGCCGGCGGAGATATCCCACTTCTTCTTGATGCCGTAGCTCAGTTGCAGGCTGTGGTACACCACGCTGGACACATGCGAGCCGATCGTGTCGGGCACGGCGATGATGTCGTCCGCGCTGCCGATGTACTGCGCCGAATAGACGCCGGTCCAACGGTTCTTGCCCATACGCAGTGAGCCCAAGCCACGCCACTGGGTGTAGCTACCCAAGCCGCTGGTGATCTTGCCGGCGTACTCAATGGTGGTGGCCCCGGGCGTGAGCGCCCCCAACCCACGCGGGGTGAGTCTGGAGGTCCTGGAAGCCCTGCTGGATCTGGTCATGGCCTCGGGCAAGGTACGTGTGGTCGACGTGGCGGAACTGTGTCCGCCCCTGGATCCGGATCAAGCCACCGCACGTGTGGCCGCGCGTTTGATCCACCGAATGGTCAGTGCGCAGGCTCAGTGAAGTGATATCGGCTGGCAAAAGGCAGTGAGCTAATGGGAACGCTCAGCCAGCAACTGCTTCATTTGCGCGATCTCCTGTGTCTGCGAGGTAATAATGTCCTGGCAGAGCTTCACCAACTCAGGATCCTTCAGACGATTCTCCTCACACATCAGGATGGCGCCAGCGTGGTGGGGAATCATCGAACGGATGAACTGTTTGTCAGTGACCGCTGCTTGAGTGCGAATGCCCCACCAGCAGAACAGCATGAACGCCACCGTCAGACCAGCCAGAATCAGATTGCGTCGGCGATCGGGGTACATGCTGGACATTAGCCACAGCTCGATCAGCAGCATGGGAGCGGCCATCAGGCCCGCCATGTAGAACTGGTTCACGTTGTTATAGACGTTAGCCCACTGATCGACCATTGCGTACATCAATGCGTACATGGCCACGAAAGACAGGCCCATCATCAACAACAGGCGGCCGTAATGGCCTTGATGCCCTTGTTGTGCCTGGTGGGCAGGTTGGTGTGAGGCGTGCGGTTTTGCGTGCTGGGACTGCGGGTCTTGCGCGTTTTCGTGCGTACCGTGCGAAGAGGACATAACAATCTCCGTGGGAATGGCAGAACGGCGGAAGAACCCGGGAACTGTTGGAACAGCTCCCGGGCTGAGAACACTTACATACCCTTGCCGGCAGCGAATTCCTGCGGGCTCAGCTTGCCATCTTTGTTGCTATCGAGCATGCCAAAGTGCGGCGCCAGCTTGTGCTTGGCCAGTTCTTCCTTGGACAGCGAGCCGTCCTTGTTGGCATCGAGCTTGGTGAAATCGGCATCGGCCGCCGCCGGCTTGTGCTGACCGTGGTCGGTGGTGGGCGTGGTGGTCTGGCCGCCGGCGAAGGCCGCGCCCGCCATCAGGAACAAGGCCATCATCGAGAGGGAGGCATAATGCTTCATTGCAGTACTCCTTGTGGGATATGAGCCATCAGTGACAGGAATGGCCGCGCGCAGGCTCATCGGCGCGGTCAGGGTGGGGGGTGGCAACAACGGTGGAGCCGGACAAACGCAGGGCATTGGTGACCACCGAAACCGAGCTCAGGCTCATGGCCAGGGCCGCCATCATCGGACTGAGCAAAAGGCCGAAGCTGGGATACAGCAAGCCGGCGGCGATAGGCACGCCGATGGCGTTGTAGACGAAGGCGAAGCCCAGGTTCTGCTTCATATTGGCCACCGTCAAAGACGAGATGGCACGGGCTTGCACGATGCGCCTCAAATCACCCTTGACCAGGGTGAGCTGGGCGCTGGACATGGCCACATCCGTGCCCGTCCCCATCGCGATGCCCACATCGGCTGCCGCCAGGGCCGGCGCATCGTTGATGCCATCGCCAGCCATGGCCACGCGACGACCCTGGGCTTTGAGTTGCTGGACCAGGTCGGCCTTGTCCTGCGGCTTGACGCCACCACGCACATCCTCGATGCCCAGCGTGCGCCCCACGGCCTCGGCCGTCGCCTGTGCGTCACCGGAGGCCATCACCACGTGCAGGCCATCGGCACGTAGCAGGTTCAAGGCAGGCAAGGTCGTGGCTTTGATGGGATCAGCCACCGCAATGGCGCCGGCCAACCGACCATTGACCGCCAGGAACATCACGCTAGCGCCTTCTTTCCGAAGACGCTCGGCGCTGCTTTGCAAAGGTGCTACATCGGCGCCAACCGACGCCATCAGGCTTTGGTTGCCGAGCACGACATCCTGATCGGACACGCGCCCGCGGACGCCTTGGCCGGTGAGCGAATCAAAATCTTGGGCGGCCACCAGGTTCAAGCCACGTCGCTGGGCTTCAGCCACGATGGCCTCGGCCAAGGGGTGCTCACTGCCCTGCTCCAAGCTGCCGGCCAAACAAAGGATCTGATCGGCGTCGAAGCCGGCGTTGGAGAGCGTGTCGCGAAAGGCTGGACGCCCCTCGGTCAACGTACCGGTCTTGTCCACGATCAACGTGTCGATCAGACGTAGCTGCTCGATCGCCTGAGCATCGCGGAACAGGACCCCGACCTGCGCAGCGCGGCCAGTGGCGACCATGATCGACATGGGGGTAGCCAAACCCAAGGCACACGGGCAAGCAATGATCAGAACCGATACGGCATTGAGGACGGCAAAGGTCCAGGACGGTTCGGGTCCAAACAGACCCCATCCGAAGAACGTGAGCACCGCCGTGGCCAGCACGGCCAGGACAAACCAGTACGCCACCTTGTCCGCCATACGCTGCATCGGCGCGCGGGAGCGCTGGGCTTGGGCTACCAACTGCACAATCTGCGCCAGTACCGTCCCGGATCCGACTTTGTCCGCCCGGATGACTAAGGCGCCCGTCCCGTTGAGCGTGGCGCCTATAACGTGATCACCGACAGCCTTCTCCACCGGAATGGGTTCACCGGTCAGCATCGACTCATCGACACTGGCGCGGCCTTCGATGACTTCCCCATCGACCGGCACCTTCTCGCCCGGTCGTACGCGAAGCAGATCACCCACGTGCACGTGATCCAGCGCAACGTCCTCTTCGCCCCCATCGGGTTTGACGCGGCGAGCCGTCTTGGGCGCCAATCCCAGCAGGGACTTGATGGCCGCCGAGGTTTTGGAACGCGCCCGCAGTTCCAGCAGCTGTCCGAGCAGGGTGAGCGAGACGATGACCGCTGCCGCCTCGAAGTAGACCCCTACCCGTCCATGCTCGCGGAAAGAGTCCGGAAACAGGTCCGGTGCCACGGTGGCCACCACGCTGTAGCCAAACGCGGCGGCCACGCCGATGCCGATCAGCGTCCACATGTTGGGGCTGCGATTGCCGATGGACTGTAGGCAGCGCTCAAAGAAAGGCCACCCCGCCCAGAGCACCACCGGGGCGCTCAGCACGAGCTCAATCCAGGTGCGCGCCTGCGTGGACAAGCCGGGCAGACGGTGTCCCAGCATGGCCAAGACCAGGACGATCAACGTCAAAGGCAACGTCCACCAGAACCTTCGGGTGAAATCGCGTAACTCTGGATTGTCGTCCTCCTCCAGCGAGGGCATCTCCGGCTCCAGCGCCATGCCGCAGATCGGACAGGTGCCGGGACCTGGCTGACGAATCTGCGGATGCATCGGGCAGGTGTAGACCGTGGCGTGGGTACCGCTGGGTTGGGCCACCGCTGCTGGGGCGGTCACTTCAACTTGCTGGGGAGCATCGTCCGTATAGCGGACGGGATTGGTGATGACCCGTCCATCCGCAGCCTCGACAGGGGCTGCGCCTGCAGAATGGTGATGGTCATGGGACGACGGTGAGTTCATGCCGATGCTCGCTTTAGTGGGGATGGACTGCCAAGGCAGTGTGCATTGCGGGTTACACAGCTATTCGGGGCTGAGCGTCCCGAGCACTGAAACAACAATCAGGATCAAGATGGCCAGCGCGGCCTCAGCCGTAACACTCTGCCGCAAAGCCCGCACCTCCTGCGCGGGATCTCCGCTGGTCAGCGCTCGTTCCAAGCGCGGCACCAGCGTCCATCGGTGCAGCGCTCCCAAACCCAGCATTCCAGCGAACAGGGCCAGTTTGAAAAGCAGCAACTTCCCGTAGGTGCTCTGGAACAGGGCCGAAAACGACCACGCGGTGAGATCCCCGTAGTGCGCGATGCCGGACACGATGAGCGCACCAACGAAGATCGTTCCCAGCGTCGAAAAACCATGCAGAAAGTCATGCGTTGATCGCAGACGCCCGCTGCCGTTCGTCTCTTTGCCGCGCAGCAGCATGGCAAGGAACATCAGGACCGCTGCGATCCAGCCGCCTGCCGCGAGAAGATGGACGATGCCTGCAGCAAGCCGGACCGCGCCTGCCAAGCCCTCGCCAGCGGCGGCGTGGCCGTTCCATGCCAGCGAAGCGAGTGCGCCGCCCGCCAGCATCGCCCCCAGCGGGAAGGCGGTCTCCACCTTCCCGCGGCGACGATGCCATCCGAGCACGAACATCAGGGCGACCAGCAGCGCGCCTCTCGCCATGGCTGCCCGGCCCGCGGACGTCTCGAGCAGATACCAGCCAAGCGATGCGCGATCAACCTCGGCAAGCGGCATTCCCATGATGCCCGCGGTCTTGAAGACGACATCGAGCCCGGTGAGCACGAGACCGGCTACGGCACCCGCCAATAGAACGCCCATGAGTGACCACCCGGCCAAGGCGTCGGCGAGTGCCGATCGACGCGACCCGTACCAACCGAAGAGTGGAACCCCGAAAAGAACCATGATGACAAGGTATTCCAAGAATCTCAGTGCATAAGCCGACAGGTCGAACATTCGCGACTCCTCAGCGCACCGTGAAGCTGAAGCTGCCCGGCATGGGGTGGTTGTCACCACCGACGGCGCGGTATTCCACGGTATAGACGCCCGGAGCCAGCGGTCCAGGCAACTTGGCACGCAGGGTCTTGCCGTTGTTGACGATCTCGGTCGTGAAATTCTCGATCGGCATGGTGGAACTGCCGTGCTTCATGAGCAACTTGAGACGCGACGCCCGCGGAATCAATGTCTCGTTGAACACGAGATCGATCTGGCCTGGCGAGGCCACCACCGCATTTGCCGCCGGTGTGGACTGCTGCAGCGCGGCGTGGGCGTGCGCGACCTGCAGCGAAAACTGCCCGGCCGCGATTGCGAGGACGAGCGCGAAGGAGCGAATGACGTTGGACGACTTCATATGGATAAATCCTCATTGGAATGTGATGCAAAGCCCGTTCGGGAGGGGCCGCGCTGTGTTCGATGCGACAAGCGTTAGATGTCGGACTGTCACTGAAACCACGATTTGTCGGATTTTCTTGATACTTCCGCTTTCGCGAGACGAGGATCCCACCGGCTCAGGCGGGATCCTCGACGCATTACGCTGCCATGGCGCTGCAGCTTTCCGCGCAGCGGCGACAAACTTCGGCGCAGCGCGTCATCTCAGGGTCGTTCATGGCGTCGCATGCATCGGCGCACTGGCGGCAGATCTCCGCGCAGGCACCGCAAACCACGTCGTGAACGCTGGCACCGCGCAGCATCGCGTCGGCACTGGTTGCGCAGGTATCGGCACACGTCGCCAACAGGGCGATGTGCTCCGGGGCCGCGTGAACACCTCCTTTGGTCAGGCAGTAGTTGATGGTCTCCAGGCAGATCGCATGGCATTGCGTGCAGTTGTCGATGCACTCGTTCATGGCCTGGGGCCGGTGTGCTGCGGAATGGTGAGTCATGTAGTTCTCCTTCTTCCTCGCGGGCGAGAATCGGCGCGCCCGCAACACCGTCCCCTGTTGCTGCGACGGATCAGTGCTGTGCGAACGGTTCAGTGGTTCCGTCGCGATGTATCAGCTCGACCGTGAACGGCTGCTGGCGTCCCTCCGGGACCTCCATGCCCGGAGAACCAAGCGGCATCCCTGGGAGGACCAGGCCGCGTGCGTTCGGCTTTTCTTCGAGGAGACGCTTGATGTCCGCGGCCGGAACGTGGCCTTCGATGACGTATCCGCCGATCTCGGCCGTGTGGCAGGAGCCCTTTGCATAGGGGACACCCAACCGCTCCTTGACCAGACCCAGGTCATCCATGTCGTGCACATCCACGGTGAATCCCGCCTTCTGCACGTGGTCGATCCAGACACCGCAGCACCCGCAGGTCGGGGTCTTGTGGACGGTCATGCGTGGCAGGGCTGCTGGAGTCGCGTCGGCTGATTGGACGACAACCTGTGCGGAGGGCGAGGTTGTGGGTTGCGCGGATGAAGCATCCTGGGTGCAAGCACCCAGACCAGCCACGGCAAGGACCACAAAAGTCAGACGGTGCAATGTGAGCGTAGTCATTTCAATCTCTCGACTCAGCGCTTGGTCCGCGAGGACCAGTGGATGTGGACGATCCGCCAGCCGTCCGCGGTCTCCTTCAGCACCATCGTCTCGTCGCTCTGGACGGTCAGTGGCTGGCCGTCCTTCTGGGCATGCAACTCGCTTTCGGTTCCGACCCACGCGAACTCGCCAGCGGCTCGTGCGCGCTGACGGAGCAGCTGGCGATGGGCGCCCTTGAGGAACGCCGCATCGCTGACTGCGTGATGGCCCATGTATTCCTCGCGGCTGCGTTCGGCGCCCCCGGACTCGAGGATGAGAACGTCGGCAGCGAGCAGGGCTTCGACCGTGGCCAGATCGCCGCTAGACAGGGCCCTGTTGAAACGCTCCGCTACGGCGACCGCGGCCTCTGCAGTGACTGGGACGTCGACGTCCGCAGATGCCGCGGCAGCGGGGTGATGTGCGTGCGGCTGTGTCGCCTGCGCCATTGCGGGGGACACGACGGCCAGTGCCAGTGCGAGGGTGAACGAGATTGCTGTTGCGTTCATTGCGTGGGCTCCAAGGAGATCAATGGGGGTGCGCATGGCCGTCATCGGCCACGGGCGTGTGTGGTGCAGGGTGCGACTCCACCTTGCCGTCGGGATGGCCGTGGCTCACCAACCCGACTTCCGTGTCGCTGGGTGTCGGGCCGTGGTGATCGTCGTCCACGCCCGGCGGGTGCGCATGCGGCATGGAGTTGTTGCCCGGCTCGAATAAGGCAGGGTGATCCTCGGCCTTTTCGTCGTCATGGTGGCCTTGCGTCTCGCCGCCGCCATGCGAATGGCCCTCGCTGCTGTCGACAAGTTCCTTGTACGCAGTCGCGTCCAGCGTGGGCAACTTCTGCAGGAAGGCCGACATGTTCCATATGAACTCATCGTCCATGCTGCCGCCCCAAGCGGGCATGCCGCTGGCCTTGATGCCGTGCTTGATCACCCAGAACGCCTCAGCTGGAGCGACCGGCTGTTTGCTTAGGTTCGGTGGCGCGGGGTACAGGCCCTTGCTCATCTCGGTGGCCGCCGCGTCTGGTGAAAGATGGCAGGTCACGCACATGGCGTTGTAGTTGCCCGCACCCTGGCGGATACGCTCAGGATCATCAAGGTTCGTGGGTAGCTGAAGCTTGGCGGCGCGCACCTCAATGGAACGCTCGCGCGCCGTTTCAAGTAGCGCATACACCGGGCGACTATGCGGATCGTCGGCGGCCACGTTGTACACGCCCAGAGAGAGCGTGGCGGTTGCGACCACCGCAACCAATGCCACGCCGGCACCGAGCCATACCCACATCTTTTTGTTGGATTTCATTGTCAGTTCCCCTTAGAACCAGGTACGAAGGCCGATGACCAAGCGCGTGTCTTCAAAGGACTCGCCATGCTCGCGTCGCATGTCTGCGGTATTGCCAAACGCGCGCTCGTACACCACGCCGATGTAGGGAGCGAACTTTCGGGTGAACTCATAGCGAAGTCGTAGCCCCGCCTCAGCGGCACTCAGACCCGAACCTATCCCGCGCAATGGATCGTTCTTGCCATAGGCGGTGACTTCCACCAGCGGCTGCAAGATCAGCCGGTTGGTTAGCAGCAATTCGTACTCGGCCTCGACATTGGCGGCAGTCTGGCCCCCTTCGCCGAGATAGGCTGTGGCGGACACTTCGAACTTCATCGGCGCCAAGCCCTGTACACCGATAGCGGCGAAGTTCTGCGATGCCCCAGGCTTGAAGTCATGACGCACACCGGCCACCACATCCCACCACGTGGAGATACTGCGGCCGTAAAGCACTTCCAGATCAGCCGACTCGGTCTGACCATCCGTGCGTTCGCCTTCACTGCGGAGCCAGACGCGATTGAGGTCCGTACCGATCCAGCCCTGGCCCTCCCAGCCCAGCCCGGTGCCCGGATCGGCATCCCAGGTTTCCAGGCGATTGAGCAGCACGTAGCTCTTGATCGAGTTGTCATGCACCGGATGCGCGTGTTCCGGCGCGATGGCCGCCTTGCGATCCGCGTCCGTCACCGCGGGAATCGGGGTGCGCGGCTGCGTTGGCGCTGCAGGCCCGTGTCCCATCTGACTGTGGTCCATGCCCTCCATCGATTGCATTCCCGCTTCTGGTGTAGCGGGCGCGGGCGAATCATGGCCCATCTGCGAATGGTCCATCCCCTGCATCGCAGGCGTGGCCGTGCCGGAGGTGTCGGCTGCAGCGGGCTGTGCCATCTGACTGTGATCCATGCCCTGCATCGACTGCGCCTGCGCTGTGGGCGCCGCAGGTGTGCTCGCGGGCGAGCCGTGCCCCATCTGCGAATGGTCCATGCCCTGCATGGCAGGCTCGGCTGCGTTAGCCTGCGGCTCGGCGTGGCCCATCGCCGCATGATCGATCGTCGCTTCGCTCGTCTTGGCCGGTGTTGCAGGCTTTTGGGCTGGCGCAGGTTTTGATGTCGGTGCCTGATGTGCAGAGTGATCCTGAGTCTGGGTCTGCGCGCCCTGCTCCATCTGCATGGAGCCGTGCTGCATAGATTGGGCGCTGGCCGCATTGGCCAGGGCCAGCGAGATAGCCGTCAGCGCAGTCAGGGTGGTATCGCGTCTATTGATGTTCATTCGTCGACCCTCACCGTGCGCATCATTCCGGCTTCCATGTGATAAAGCAGGTGGCAATGGAACGCCCAGCTGCCCAACGCATCGGCACGCACGCGATACGTGCGTCGGCTACCTGGCGGCATATCCACCGTGTGCTTGCGCACCATGAAGTTGCCGTTGTCGTCCTCCACGTCACTCCACATGCCGTGCAAATGGATGGGATGGGTCATCATCGTGTCGTTAACCAATACGATGCGCATACGCTCGCCGTAGTTCAGCCGCAGCGGCTCGACATCGGAAAACTTCTGACCGTTGAAGCCCCAGGAGAATTTCTCCATGTGTCCGGTCAGATGCAGCTCGATCTCGCGACCGGGGTCGCGTCCGTCAGGGTCTTCAAAGGTGCTCTTGAGCATGGAATACGTCAGCACATGACGGCCGTTATCGCGCAGGCCATTGCCCGGATCATCCAAGCGCGAACTCACGCTCATGGCTTGGTTGTCCAACAGGGGATTGTTGGTCTCGCTAGCAGGGTGTGATTGCATGCCCCCGTGCTGCATGCCTGCCATGGCACCATCGCCGGCGGCGGGCATCGCATGGCCTGCATGGGCCGAGGTCGCGTTACCGCTGACAGGTGGGGTCATGCCAGGCATGCCCATGGCCGCACCACAGCCGCCTTCCATGCCCTTGCTGCCGCCAGACATATCCATCGACCCATGATCCATGCCCATGTCTGCCATCGTCAGCAGCGGCCGGGGATCCACAGACGGAACGGGCGCGCGTAATCCTTCGCGCACAGCGAGCGTGCCGCTGATGTAGCCGGTGCGACCGGAGTCTTGGGCAAAGATGGTGAATGCGTCCTGCCCGGAGGGCTCCACGATCACATCGAAGGTTTCTGCTACCGCGATGCGGAACTCGTCGACGGAAACCGGATGGACATACAAGCCATCTGCCGCCACCACGGTCATCTTCAGCCCCGGAATACGCACATCGAAGTACGTCATGGCAGAGCCATTGATGAAACGCAGGCGCACCTTCTCGCCACTGCGGAACAAACCGGTCCAGTTGCCCAGTGAGGTCGTGCCGTTCATCAGGTAGGTGTAGGTGTTGGCGTTGACGTCGGACAGGTCCGTGGGCGTCATCCGCATCACGCCCCACATCTTGCGATCTTCCAACGTGGCCGACAGGCCGTTGCGCTTCACATCGCGCGCAAAATCGCCGACCGTGCGCTTGTAGTAATTGTCATGGCCCGGCATCTTCTTCAAACGATCGAACAGGGCCGTCGGGTCCAGGTCTGTCCAATCGCTCAGCATCACGACGTAGTCGCGATCGAAACTGAAGGGCTCCGGCTCCAATGGGTCGATGACGATCGGGCCATAGAGCCCGGCTTGTTCCTGGAACCCTGAGTGGCTGTGGTACCAGTAGGTTCCGCCCTGATGCAGGGTGAACCGGTAGTGGTAGGTCTCACCACGTCCGATACCGTCAAAGCTCAGACCCGGCACGCCGTCCATGTTGGCCGGCAAAATGATGCCGTGCCAATGGATGGAGGTGTCCGCGCCATGGATGGAGTTAGCGGGCAATGCATTAGAGACGCGCAAGTTGACCGTGGTGCCTTCCCGCCACCGCAGCAACGGCGCCGGAACGGACCCGTTGACCGTGATCGCGGTGCGGGTCTTGCCGGTGAAGTTCATCGGCGTCTCGCCAATGGTCAGGTCAAACTCAGTGCCCGATAGTACGTTGGGTTGTCCCTGCCCCTTGAGCGCCCAACTGGCTTTGGGCCAGAAACCTAATCCTGCGACTGCGCCTCCCAAGGCCAAGCCTTGGACAAATCGCCGCCGCGAAGGCAGCAGCGGTCCACCGCGTGGACCACGAAAATCATCATGCGACATGAAAATGCTCCAAGCGTCGTGTTGCCACCGGCGGGCGGTGGTACAGAGCGGGCGGCTGGCCTAAACAGGCATGCAAGCCACACCAACGGCGCCATTGCGGCGCCTAGGGACGCTTAGCCGATCGGTGGTCGGATCAGATGAGGCAAGGCAGGTGCCGCATGCCCTAGGGGCAGCGGCATGACATCCAGGCCCAAGGCCAGTTGCACCGAAACATGCAGGCGCGCAGGAAGTGCGCTCGCGCAAGCGTGTACGCAGGCGCACCGGCACGCAGAAGACTTGCAACAGTCGGGACCGGCATGGTCGCCATGCCCAGTGCCAGCCTTTTCAATCGATGTGGCATCGGGATGATGCTCAGCACTGTGATGGGCGAAGCAGTCTTCGTCGACTTGCACCGCGGCAGCCACTTCGCTGGCCTGCTCTTCCATGACCGGGTTCATACTGACGGACGCAAACGCCGACCACGCGCCGTTAAGCACGAGCATGGCGATCAGGAACAGTCGCAGTAGAAGTGAGGAGGCTGACACGGGCGACATGGTATATCACTTGAGACAAGGCGCGTGTGTATCGGTCGTGAACAAAATCTCAAGTAAGCCTGAGATGTCGCGACTTGTCAGTCGCACTAGCCGCGGACACTGCAGCTCCCTCCAGAAGCGCCCAAAGGGCGGGTTGAGGCGAAGAGTTGCCCATAGGGCGAGCGCTTGTTCGGTTTACTTCTCGGGCGTGGCCTCGATCAGCTTCACCAACTCGCGCTTCTGCTGCTTGCTTAGCGAGCCCCAGCGCAGGAGCAACTTGGCCAGCAGATCATCGTCGGTGTAAAGGAAGGCGGCGGGGATCCCCAACGCTTGGGCCAACCGCTCAGCAATCTCCAGCATGGGCTCGTGCTTGCCACGCTCGTACTGGTTGATTCGGGGGCTGGCCACGTGAGGATCCAGACCGGCCCGGATGCCCAACTCCTTCTGTGACAAACCCGTGTGCAGGCGGGCTTGTTTGAGGCGTCGAGCGAAGGTCGGTGTTGAGTCGACGGACAAAGTCACGCGCGCACCCCATGGAGACCCCATAAGGATGGCGGATGTACCCTGCCTTGCATACTAAGATATTCTTAGCTTTGAGGCAACCGGCGACACCGGTAGCGCCGCCCCCCCCCCCCCCCAGGAGCCACGCCGCTCCCTCATCCCCGGAAACCGCATGCCCGGAACCTCGTCAATGACGCCATCTGGGGTCGCCAGCATCGAGGAGTTGGGCCTTCGTGGCACCCTTTTCCTAGCCGCACTGTTAGCCGCGCAGCTACGACGCCTACCGGTGGCGCCCACACGCCGCTCCACCTTGCTGGTGCTGGACACGCTGCGAGACTTGGCCTTGATCCAAGTTCCCTGGCCAGCGGATCGATGGCAGATCCGCCCCGATGCCGAGGTCACGCCCATCGAAGATCTGCAATGGGCTTTCGCCTGGTCTACCCACGAGCGCAGGCACCTGCTCCCGGTGCTGGAAGACCAACTCGGCGATATGGCACACGATGTAGACTTGGCGGACGCGAAACTGGAGCTGTGGGATGAACTTGCACTCTGGGAGACCGAGCAGTTTCTGGAGCAGCAATTGCTCAAACATCACTTCGACCCAGGCTGGGCACGTGATGTGGGGTTCGTCTTTCAATCCGGACCGCGGGGCTTGCCGATCGCGCGGTGGCGTTACTGCTGCTGGGCGGCGGTACGCCAAGGTGCCTCGGTGGCGATGCGTCTTGGCGTGCACGACAGCGCCCATGTGCGGGAAGCCATCTTTCAGGAGGTCCAGAAGCGCCTGCGCTACCTGATGACCAGTTCGCCCGAGCAAGGCATGTTCAAGCCCTATCATTTGGCACCGGAGTCCTCAGTAGCCAAACTGTTTGTAGATTGGGTCGTCCCTATGGAATGGGCGTACTGGACAGGTGAGCGCCACCCCAGCCGCTAGCAGACAAACGAGCAGCCTCGTCAGTCGGCTCCCCCATCTTGCGCATGGCCGCGCCGAGTTTTCTTCACCGCATTTTGTGCTGGCGTCAGTTGATTCAGTAGAGGCTCTAGCGCTTCAAGACGTGCATTGGCACGCAACGCATCGGCTTCAGCGCTCTCGCGGCGCTCACGCTCCCGCGCAAGGGTGTCTTGAACTTGAGCTAGCTCGTTGCGCATGGTATCCAAGGTCTTGGCGTCAGTCTTCCAGCGCTCCTGCAGTGCCAAATAGTCCGTCGCGGTCTGGCGCAACGCCACGACCTCGCTGTGTTGGCCTTCGTGGGCCTGTCGTAGCTGGGCAAGCTCACGCTCAATCCGCCCGTGGCGCTCCAGCCATTGACCATTGTCGCGGTTCAGCACCAACAGCTCCTGATTCTTCGCGCCCAAGGCTTCATTGGCCTGACGTAAGGCTACTTGCAGCTCTTGGACCTGATGCTCGTGACGGCGAAGCTCTTGCTCACGCTGCTCTTTGGTTGAAGTGCGGTAGTGCTCAAGCGCTTCCCGGGCATGGGCATGCTTGTCCTCCAGAGAACGCGTATGCGCCTCATGATCAGCCAGCCGCACCGTCATGCCAGCGATGCGCTCGTTCAACTGGGCGATTTCCGCGATCCTGTCACCTAGATTCTGTTGAAGGAGGACGTGAGCAGCTTGCTCTTGGTGCAGGCTTGCTTCGGTGCGCTGCAGCCGACTGCTCAAGGCGGCAGCCTCCGCTTGGGCACCGGAAAGCGCCTGTTGCCGACTGTGGAGCTCAGCCTGATGGCGCTCACGCTCCTGGGTGAGGATGGCCTCTGCTTCCTCCTGGAGCCGCGAGGCCAAGCGCGCAACCAAGTCCTGCAAAGCATCACTAACGGCTACCGTCCTCGCCGGACCGCCGCCTTCCTCTCCTTCCAGTTCACGCAAGTAGCGGTGGATCGTGGTCTTGGAGCCCGTGTTGCCCAAGGCCACTCGCACCGCGTCGACTGACGGCTTCTTGCGTTGGGCCAGCAGCGCGTCGCGCGCCTTCTGGACGTCACTCTTATAGAGTCCTGCGCGCGCCATCGTGCCACCTCACTTTATTTCGTAATGTATTACATACCATGTAATTACATACTATTAAAGCAGGTAGACGACCGCTCGTCGGCGAAAATAGTTATACGGGATAATATTGAATTATCCCGCGTAAGGCGGATTCTGACCCTTCCCCGCGTCCCAAGCAGTACGAAACCGCCCAGGGCCGGCGATCGCTGGGTAGTATGGCCCAGAGCGGAAAGGAGGCCAGCCAGGGTGCAGGCAGGCTCCGCCACCGAGCCCGTTGGCCATCAAAGGACTGTGCATGCCGATCGAACGTATCGTCATCGACAACTTCAAGTCGTTTCGCCATCTGGACCTGCCCCTCAATGCCCACATGAACCTGGTGGTGGGCGACAACGAGGTCGGTAAATCCACCCTGCTGGAGGCCATCCACGCGGTGGTCACCGGCCAGCTGCATGGGCGCAATCTTGCCTACGAGCTCACGCCCTACCTGTTCCACCAGCCCATGGTGCAGGAGTACTTGGGAGCGCTTGCCACGGGCACGCCGGCCTCGCCGCCACGGATCTCCATCGAAGCCTATTTGGGCGCCGACGCCGCGCTGGCGTCGTTACGCGGCACCAACAACTCCCTGCGTCTGGATACCGCCGGCATCCGGCTGCTGGTCGAGCTCAACGACGACTACCGCGAGGAGTTCAACGCCTACCTGCAGCAGCACCAGGGCGCGGTCAGCCTGCCGGTGGAGTACTACACGGTGCGCTGGTACTCCTTCGCCAACAATGGCGTCACCGCCCGTAGTATTCCGTTCGACTCGACCATCATCGACACGCACGGCATCAAGACCTTGTCCGGTGCCGATCGCTATATCGCCGGCATCATCGAGCAGGCACTGACGCCTGCGCAGCGCGTCTCGCTGTCGCTGAGCTTCCGCCGCATGCGGCAGAGCTTTTCCGAAGAAGCGGATGTGGCAGCGATCAATGCCTACTTGACCGAGCACACCGGGGACATCAGCCACAGGGCATTGACGGTAGGCGTGGACACATCGCCGCGCTCAACGTGGGAAACCAGCCTGTCACCCTACCTGGATGAGCTCCCGTTCACCCAGGCCGGCAAGGGCGAGCAAAGCGCGGTGAAGATGAAGCTGGCGATGCACGCGGCCGGCGCGGCTCACGTGCTGCTGATCGAGGAGCCGGAGAACCATCTGTCCTATTCCAGCATGACCCAGCTGATCGACAAGATTGCGGCCCTCTCCACCGCCCAGCAGGTGATCATCGCCACCCACAGCAGCTTCGTGTTGAACAAGCTGGGCGTGGACAACGTGATCCTGTTCAGCGCGCAAGGCCAGATGAAGCTGGACCAGCTGCCCAGCGATACCCACGACTATTTCATGAAGCTGCCGGGCCACGACACGCTGCGGTTGATCCTGGCCAAGCAGGCGATCCTGGTGGAAGGCCCTTCCGACGAACTGATCGTGCAGCGTGCCTACAGTGACCATCACGGCGTGGCGCCGATGGCTCACGGCGTAGACATCATTTCGGTCAAGTCGTTGGCATTCAAACGCTTCTTGCAGATTGCCGATCGACTGAGGATTCAGGCCAAGGTGATCACCGACAACGACGGTGATATCGCAGTTGTGCAAGAGCGCTATGCCGAGCACATCAACGCGATCTATTACGATTCCGACGAGAGCGCCCCTTCGCTGGAAGAGCAGCTGATCAAAGCCAACTCGCTGGCCGAACTCAATACCGTGCTGGGCAAGGCCTTTGCCGATGAGGTGGCGCTGCTCAAGTACATGAAGGGCCATAAGACCGATACGGCCTTGGCGATTTTCAATAGCCCGCACTCGATCAGGTTCCCGGACTATGTCCAGCGTGCCATCACCTAACCGGGTCCTGCTCTCGGCAGCCGGCTCGGGCAAGACCACGTTGCTGGTCCGGCAGGCCTTGGAGCGACCTGGGCGCCGCATCGCGATTGTCACCTACACGCTGGAAAACCTGGAAGAGATCCGGCGCTCGTTTGAGGCCCACGCAGGCGCGGTCCCCGCGCATGTCACCTTGCACAGCTGGTATGGCTTTCTGCTGCGCCAGTGCATTCGCCCGTACCAAGCTGCGCTTTGCCCTGAGCCTCGCATCGAGACCATCCTGTTCGTAGAAGGTGTCACCAACAACCGCGCCCCACGCACCCAGGTGGCGCGCCACTACCTGGCGGGCAACCGGATGTATTCGGACCGAGCGGCCGATTTCGCTGTGCGCTGCGATGAGCTGACCCAAGGCCAGGTCGTGGCGCGATTGGCGGCGATGTACGACGAGCTCTACATCGACGAAGTCCAGGATCTGGCCGGCTTTGATCTGGATCTGGTCGAACGGCTGTTGAAGAGCGAGATTGCCATCACGTTGGTAGGCGATACGCGCCAAGCCACGTATGCCACCAACTATGCGCAAAGGTACAGCCAATACCGTGGTCCGAATCTGGCAGCGCTGTTTCAGATTTGGGAGGCCGACGGCTTATGCCGGCTGGATCACCGCCTCACCAGTCTGCGCTGCGTCCAGGCCCTGTGCGATATGGCTGACACGCTCTATCCGCAGATGCCGCGGACCCAATCAGGCAATGGCGAGGTCACCGGACACGATGGCATCTACCTCGTCGCTCCAGGGGATGTGGCCGCGTACATGCAGGAGTTCGCCCCCACCGTGCTCCGGCATGACCGGCGGCAGGCGTGCGACGGACTGCCGGCGGTGAACTTTGGGCAGTGCAAGGGCCGCACCTACAGTCGGGTCCTCATCTTTCCGAACGGGCCGTTGACGCAGTACCTGCGCACGGCCGATGCAGCGCGTATCACCGCGCCGCCGAAATACTACGTGGCCTTCACCCGGGCGCGGCAAAGCGTGGCCTTTGTGTATGCCGGCGCGTGCGCGTTGCCGGGTCATCAGCTCTATGCGCCTGCCAGCGCAGACGCATAGAGCCAGGGGCTGCGATCACATCTTCTTTAACGGCGCCGCGGTGGGCGGCGGCGGTACCGGGCCCGGGTCGTTGAAACACAGCATGATCTGATCGATGCCGAATTGATCGGCCAGGACCTGGGCAATCACAGCATGCACCAGGTCCAGGTCGACCGAGGGCGCCGCGACCGTGATGGTGGCCGCGATCGCACGGCCATGCTCACCGGCGACCAGGCGCAGGTCGTCCACCGCTTTCACGCCCGGGTCGGTAAACATCGCCGCACGGACCTGTTCCAGGTTGAGCTCGTTCATGGGGACTCCAAAGCAGTGCTACCGGCGCGGGGAGCTCGGTCGCGATGCAGCCAACGATAGAGCACCGGCAGCACCAACAAGGTCAATGCGGTGGATGAGACGATGCCGCCGATGACGACAGTGGCCAGCGGCCGCTGCACTTCCGAGCCAGCACCGACATTCAAGGCCATGGGTAGGAAGCCCAGCGAGGCTACCAGGGCGGTCATCAACACCGGTCGCAGGCGTCCAAGGGCGCCGTCGCGCACAGCGTCGTCTAGCGGATCGCCCTGTTCGCGCAGACGGCGGATGAAGGCGATCATGACCAGCCCGTTGAGTACGGCCACGCCCGACAGCGCGATGAAGCCCACACCGGCAGAGATCGACAACGGAATCCCGCGCAGAGCCAGTGCCAGCACACCGCCGGTCAGCGCCAGCGGCACGCCACTGAACACAATGGCCGCATCCTTGGCCGAGCCGAAGGCCATGAATAGCAGAGCGAAGATCAACGCCAGTGTCACCGGAACGACCACGCCCAGGCGTTGGGTGGCCGAGATCAGCTGCTCGAAGGTGCCGCCGTAATCGATCCAGTAGCCCTCTGGAAGCGCGGCATCCTGGCCGATGCGTGTGCGCAACTCGCCGACGAACCCGCCCAGATCGCGCTCGCGCACGTTGGCGGTGATCACCACGCGGCGCTTGCCGTTCTCGCGGTTGATCTGATTGGGCCCGCGCTCTACCTGGATCTTCGCCACTTCCCGCAGCGGCACCGTGCGAGGCCCCCCATTGGCGCCGGCGGCCAGACGGCTGGACTCATCGACACTGGTGCTTGCCGGCAGCGGAATGGGCAGATCTGCCAGCACAGCGGGGTCTTGGCGCTGCGCTTCGGGCAGGCGCACGACCAGGTCGAAGCGGCGGTCGCCCTCGATCAACTGGCCGGCAACACTGCCCCCAATGGCGGTGGCCACCGTTTCCTGCACATCGCCCGGGTTCAGGCCATACCGTGCCAATGCCGCCGGATCTGGCGTGATGGTCAGCAGCGGCAGGCCGGAGACCTGCTCGGCCTTGACGTCTTCGGCGCCGGGGACGCTACGCATGACCCGCTCGACCCGGCTGGCCAGGCGCGTCAACTGGTCAAGGTTGTCGCCGTAGACCTTGACCGCCACGTCCGAACGGACGCCGGAGATCAACTCGTTGGTGCGCATCTGGATGGGCTGGGTGAACTCGTAGTTGCTGCCCGGGATTTCCTTGGCCGCCGCCTCCAGCTCTTCCACCAGCTCGGCCTTGGGCTTGCGCGGGTCGGGCCACTGGTCGCGGGGCTTGAGCATCAGGAAGGTGTCGGCCATCGACGGCGGCATAGGATCGGTGGCCACCTCGGCGGTGCCGATCTTTGAGAAGATGTTGGCCACCTCCGGGAACTGGGCCAGGCGCTTCTCCAGCGTTTCCTGCATGGCCACCGACTGCTCCAAGCTGGTGCCGGGAATACGCATGGGCTGCAAGGTGATGTCGCCCTCATCCAGGCTCGGCACGAACTCCGAACCCAAGCGGGTGGCCAGCACGCCACAGCCCACCACCAGCACGGCCGCGCCGGCCAGCACCACCACGCGCCGACGCAGGGCCCAATCCAGCAGCGGCGTATAACGGGCACGCGACCAGCGCATCAGGCGGTTGTCGTGCTCAGCCACACGGCCGCGCAGGAAGCTGGCGATCGCCGCCGGCACGAAGGTCAGCGACAACACCATGGCGCCGGTCAGGGCCAGCACCACCGTGATCGCCATCGGGTGGAACATTTTTCCTTCTACCCCGGACAGCGCGAAGATCGGCAGGTAGACCGCGGCGATGATGCCCAGGCCAAACAAGCTGGGACGGATCACCTCGGCGGTGGCCGAGGCGGTCAGGTCATAGCGCTCTTCATCGTTGAGCTGGCGGCCCAGCGCGTGCTGCGCCTCGCCGAACCGGCGCAGACAGTTCTCGATGATGATCACCGCCCCGTCCACGATCAGGCCGAAGTCCAGCGCGCCCAGGCTCATCAGGTTGCCCGACACGCCGCCACGCACCATGCCGATGATGGTGAACAGCATCGCCAACGGGATCACCGCCGCGGTGATCAACGAGGCGCGCACATTGCCCAGCAGCAGGAACAGCACCACCACCACCAGCAGCGCGCCCTCGATCAGGTTCTTGGACACCGTGCCGATGGTGCGATCCACCAGTGCGGTGCGGTCATAGACGGCCTTGGCATGGACGCCGGCAGGCAGGCTGGCGTTGGCGGCATCCAGCTTGGCCGCGGCCGCCTGGGAGACTTCCCGGCTGTTGGCGCCGAACAACATGAAGGCGGTACCGACCACGACCTCGTGGCCATTCTGGGTGGCCGCGCCCGTGCGCAGCTCCTTGCCTTCGCCCACGCTAGCGACGTCGCGCACCCGAATGGGCACGCCATCGCGCCGGTCCAGTACGATGTTGCCGATTGCCTCCAGATTGGCTAGCTGGCCCGGCACGCGCACCAGGAACTGCTGTCCGTTGCGCTCGATGTAGCCGGCGCCGATGTTCTGGTTGTTGCGCATGACCGCGGCGACCACGTCGTTCAACGTGAAGCCCAGCGCCACCAACTGAGCTGGATCGGGAGTGATGTGGATCTGCCGCTCGAAGCCGCCGATGGTGTTGACCTCGGTGACGCCGGGCGTGGTGCGCAGCTGCGGCCGGATCACCCAGTCCTGCAGGGTGCGCAGGTCCGTGGCCGTGTACGGGGTGCCGTCGGGCTTGCGAGCGTTGGGCTCGGCCTCCACGGTGTACATGAAGATCTCGCCCAACCCGGTGGAGATCGGCCCCATTTCCGGGTCCAACCCTTCGGGAAGCTGGGAGGCGATCTGCTGCAGGCGCTCGGCGACCTGCTGGCGGGCAAAGTACAGGTCGGTGCCGTCCTTGAAGACGACGGTGACCTGCGAAAGCCCGTAGCGCGACAGCGAGCGGCTGTAGTCCAGCTTGGGCAGACCGGCCATGGCCGTTTCGATGGCAAAGGTGACCCGTTGTTCGGCCTCCAGCGGCGAGTAACCCGGGGCCTGGGTGTTGATCTGGACCTGGACGTTGGTGATGTCGGGTGTGGCGTCAATGGAAAGGTGACGGTAGCTCCACACGCCCAGCGCAACCAGCGCAGCGGTGAGCACTAGCGTCAGCCAGCGATGGCGGATGGACAGCCCAATGAGGCGTTCGAGCATGGCGGGCCTCATTCTTCTTCCACGGTGGACTTTTCGATGTCGGCCTTGATCAGGAAGCTTTGGGCCACCACCACCTGTTCACCGGCCTTGAGGCCTTCCAGCACTTCGGCGCGTTCGGCGTCGCGGCGCCCCAGCTTCACCGGCCGGGTGTGGTAGGTTTCGCCCTGCTGCACGTAGACCACGTCCTGGTCTTCTGCGGTCTGCAGCGCCGTGATCGGCACCACCAACGCTGCCGATTGGCGATCCACGGTGACCCGCGCCTTGACCGCCGACCCCGGCCGCCACAGGCCATCGGTGTTGGCCACCGTGCCGCGCGCAATGGTGCTTTGGCTGGCGGTGGCGGTGCCGGGCAGGACGCGCTCCAAGGTGGTCTGTGCGGTGACGCCATCGCTCAAGCGGGTAACCGTCACCGGCACGCCAGCACCGATGTGCTGGGCGTCGGCGCCGAAGATGTGCAGGTCCACCCACAGCGTGGACAGGTCGGCGACCTCAAACAGCGGCGCGCCCTCAGCGGCGGCCATGCCTACGGCGGCCGTGCGCGCCATGACCACGCCACTGATCGGCGCGGTGACGGTATAGGTGGTCAGGCTCAGGTTGCTCTCTACCGTGGCCAGTGCCTGGCCGGCCCGTACCTGATCACCCACGCCCGCACGCACGGAGCGGACCGGTCCGGGGAAGCGTGCCGTGACCTGCGCGATGCGACCGTCAATCGGGGTCAACAGCCCTTGCACCTCATGCTCGTCAGCAATCTCACCGGGGCCTGCCGGTGCGACCTGGATACCCGCTGCCTGCGCAGCTTTGGCGGCAATCTTGGTTTCCAGCGGCGCTTCCTCGTGCTCGCCGTGCTCTTCGCCCTCAGCGGCGGCGCCGCCTTCGGACGCTTCGTTGGGGGCCGACGCGTTGCAGGCGGCCAGCATCATCAGGGCCATGCCCAGTGCGGTCCAGGAAAAGCGATTCATGGGGTCTCTCCGGTGGAAGCAGCCGCCGGCGGCGCGACAAGCGCCTGGCCGGTCAGGCGTTGAATTTCGATCAGGGCGCGCTGCGCATCGAGCGCCACGTCCAGCTGCTGCTGGGCCATGGCCGTGCGTTCGGACTGCAGCTGTGCCCATTCCAGGTAGCTGATCGCGCCGGCGCGATAGGCGCGCTCGGCGGCCTGCTCAGCCCGGGCCAACTTCGGCAGCACCTCGCCTTGCAGCCGTGCCACCTCGGCCTGCGCCACGGTGTAGCGACCATGGGCTTCGACCAGCGTGGAATACAGCGACAGGCCCTTGGCCTCGCGCTCGACCGTCAGAACCTCCAGCTCGGCTTCGCCGGCGCGGATCTCCGGCTGCGCGCGGCTGCGGCTGCCCAGTGGCATGGACAGGCTGGCCACCAGCGCGGTGTCGTCAGTCTCCTGCAGGCGGCGCACGCCCAGCTGCCACGACAAGTCCGGCGAGGCCGCCGAACGCGCCAGCTGCAGTCGTGCCTGCGCGATCCGGCGGGCATCGGCAAACTGCGCCAACTCGGGAGTGCGCTCCAATTCCTCGGCCAGCGACTGCATGGACGCGATCGCCGGCAGGGTCATGGGATCCGCCGCGGCCACCTCGAAGCTCGGAGCACGTTCGCCCCAGAGGGCAGCAAGGTGCTGCCGGGCGGCAATGCGCTGCTGCTCGGCCCGATCACGGGTCAATTCTGCTCTCGCCAGTGCTGCTTGTGCGGTGAGCATCACCGATTCGGGAGACGCGCCAGCCTGCAGGCGCTGCCGGGCAGCGGCGACGGTCCGCTGGCGCTGGCCGACATCCATGTTCGCCAGGCTGCGTTGCCGGTCGGCACCGACAACGGCCAAATAGCGCTGCGCCGTCTCGGCGAGCAGGTCCAGCCGCCCGGTCTCGCGCTGCACGGCCAGTGCATCAATCCGGCTTTGGGCCAAGGTGCGGCGGGCGTCGAGCTTGCCGCCGCGCTCCAGGACCGAGCTCAGGCTCAAGGTCAACTCCGCGCTGTCCAGGCCACGGGCCGCGCCCGTGCCCAGCGCATTTTCAACCTCCGCCCCCAACGTCCACGGTGGCCGCTGCACGGCCTGGTCGCGCTCGGCAGCGAGCACCGTGGCTCGCGCATCGACCAGGCGCAGCTCGGGGTGGGTTTGGGCCACGCGTGCAAACGCGTCGTCCAAGGTCATCAGCTCTTCTGCTGTCGCCGGCGTTGCCGCCGCGCTCAACAGTAGCCACGCGGCCAGGGCCGCCAATCGCACATGCATGAAGTACTCCAGAATTTTCGATAGCCAACAGGGATCCGGCGCACGCCGGCGCGCATCACCCTGCGATCGGCGGCCGGAACGGCGCGAGCAGGTGCTCATGCCGATATCTGTCCGCATGGGCTGTCGCCGACGGCCAATGCCGGCCGATATGAGCAATGGCCAACACTATTTCTGGAGCCGGCGCGGCCTGGCTACAGCACAGCACCAGCTGCTGTAGCCGGTGCAGCGCGGCGTCTACGCCACGCTCGGAAGCTGGTGATGCCACTGCCGGGTCATGGTCGGCCGCGGCCAGATGGGTTTGAGCATGGAGCTCGCCAACCACTGCCAGCACCGGCTGCGTCACAAGGCCCACGGCCAAGTGCGCCAGCAGCAGCCAGCGCAGGCCACAGCTCAGCCGGCCAAGCGCTGTCATGCAGGCGTTTTGCGCGCGTCGGCACGCGCCCGGCGAGCATCACCCAAGATCTCGAAAGCCTCCTTGATCACATACAGGCCGATCAGGGCGCCGATCACGAAATCCGGGTAGGGGCTGGCCAGCCACCACACCAACAGGCCGGCCAGAATCACCCCAACGTTGGCCACCACATCGGCGCGGGTAAACAGCCAGGTCGCTCGCAGATGCACTTCGCCAGACTTCAAGGGGGCGAGCATACGGAGCACCTTCAGGTTCACGGCCAGCGAGACCAGAGCGGTACCGATCATCCAACCGCTGACCGGCTCGGCGCCGTACATCACCCGGCGGCCGACTTCGACCAGCACGCCTACGCCCAGCACCAGCAGCACGCTGCCACTGACCCACGCGGCGTTGGCCTTGAAGTGCGCCGTGCGCCCGATAGCGACCAGGCCAATGGCATAGGCGGTGGCGTCAGACAGCATGTCCAGCGCGTCAGCCAGCAGCCCGGTGGAATGGGCAATCCAGCCGGCAATGCCGCCGATCACGGCCATCGCTGCATTCAGGACCAAGGCGATCCAGAGGATGCGTCGCTCCTCCTTGTTCTTGGCTTCGTGGTGGCACCCGCAATCACTCATGTCTTGGTCCTCTGCTGTGTTGTTTCATTGCTTGTTTGCGCCTGGCTGTCTACGCACACCGGAACGGGCATTGGCGAGGAACCCCACGATGGCGGCGGTGCCTACCAATACCTGCGCCAGCAGCGACTGCCAGGTGGGATACAGGCCGATCCACTCGATGCGCGGCAACGCGAGCGGTGTTTGAGAGATCCAGCCCGCTTCCTGCAACGCGGCCACGCCTTTACCGATCAGGATGACCGCCATCACCGCGATGAGAATCGAGCTGATCGAAAAGAACCGGCCAATCGGCAGCCGCCTGCTCATGCGCAGCATCCAGTACGCCACCGCAGCCAACACCGCGATTCCCGCCACCAGGCCTGCGAGGATGGCGGTGGACGCCTGATCGCTCCACATCGCGATGTAGAACAAGATCGTCTCAAACACCTCGCGGTACACCGCGACAAAGGCCAGCATGAACAGGAAAACAGCCGAGCGCCGTGTCAGCGCAGTCGTCAGCTTGGCGTGCAGGTACTCCTGCCACCGCCCTGCAAGCCTCTTTTGGTGCATCCAGATGCCTACGCTGAGCAGGACAGCGGCAGCGAACAAGGCCGAGACGCCCTCAGTGACTTCCCGGTTCGCACCGCTGATATCAACAAAGTAAGTGGCCACTGCCCAGGTAGCTGCGCCTGCCAACAACGCGCAGATCCAACCCGCATGCACATACGGCAACACATCAGACCGCTCGGCTTTACGCAAGAACGCCACGATACCAATCACGATCAGCAGCGCTTCCAGTCCTTCGCGTACCAAGATGGTAAAGCTGCCTAGAAACGCGGTGCTGGCGCCTATTCGGGTGTCCTGCAGCGCCACGTCCGCGCGATCAAACAGCTGGGCAATTTGCGCTGCCTGCCCGGCAACGTCAGCCGCGGGCGCATGCTGATCCAGCTGCGCGCGGTAGCCTGCCATGGCCGTCTCGATCTCTCGCAGCAATGACGGATTGCGCGTGGCCAGCGTGGGTTCAAGCGGCTCTACACCATCCAGATAGGACGAGAGCGCAAGCTTTTTGGCTTGAGCCAGGTCCTCATCAGCGTAAGCGCGCTGGCTGGCGGCCAGTCGCTGCCGCGCCACCGCAAAGCGATCGGCTCCTGGTACCGCTTCGTTTACTGCCTGTGGCTGCGAACGCAGGTAGGCGATGATCGCGTTTGCCTGATCGGCGGGCATCGTGGTGGCAAGATCGGCCTCTCGCGTGCGTGTCAGCGCTTCGAGCGAGGGAATGTGCGTATGGGCCTCGGCACTGGTGCGCCATAACGCCTCACCTTGAGCCTTGGCTTGCGAGGAGTACCCCAAGCTGCCCACATAGAATGCCAACGCCCAGCGATCACTTTCTGACAGCCCAGAGAAGCTGACCATGCCGGTACCCGGCACACCCTGGGAAATGACCTCGTACAACGACAGCGGCGTTCGCTGCGCGGCGCGAGTGGCATCGGTGAACGCGATCGGCGGCGGACTTAACGCTTGCGCGGCGGGGCCATCACCGTGACCTGTGGGGCCGTGACAGGCCGCGCACTGCTGGCTGTAGATGGACGCGGCCTGGGAGGTCTTCGGCGCGCTCGCCGGAACAGCGCCGATCGGGTAGCGGGCCAACAGCGTCGTGCCGAGCCCGCGCGCCAACGTTGCCACTTGCGCCGGGTCGGCCTTCTCTGCCACCGCCTGGACCAGGCGGTCGGCCTGGGCCGTCAGCTCCTGCTGGTTCTGGCCACCGGGCAATGCTGCCAGCTGACTGCGCACGGCGCCGGCAAACTCGCTCATTTCGGCGTATTCGTTGGGGGCAATTACGCGACCGGCCTGGACCGCGCCGGGGTAGTCGACCGCGATGTAATCGAGCATCTGCCAGGTTTGGCGCAGGTCTGCTGCGGCAGGCTCCGCCTGAGCAGAAGCGGGCAGAACCCAGCCGATCAGCAAGGCAATCAGGCAGTAGCGAATCAAGGCGATGGGCAGTGGCATGGTCGTCACATGCAGCGCCGCGGCCGGAGTGGCGGCGGATACGGGTTCAGCGTAAAGTCCGTAGCTACTACGGAGTCAAGCGTACTACGAATGAAAATCAGTGAGGCTGCCGACGCCAGCGGATGCCACTTGGAGACGATTCGCTATTACGAGCGGATCGGGTTGCTGCCGCGCCCGGGGCGCACGGGCAACGGCTACCGGGTCTATGGCCCGGCCGACATCGAGCGGCTGCGCTTCATTGCGCGTGGCCGGGACCTGGGCTTCAGCCTGGAGGAGGTCCGCAGCCTGCTGCAGCTGGCCGGCGATGAGGAGCTTTCGTGCGGGGACGTGGACCGGTTGGCCCGCAGCCATCTGGCCGACGTGCGCGCCCGCATGGCCGACCTGCAGCGCATGGCCAGCGAGCTGGAACGGGTGATTGCCAGTTGCCATGGCGGGCAGCGGGCGGAATGCACCATCCTGTCGACGCTGCGCCAGACGACCTCGGTGGAGGCCACGCGCCAGTGACCGAACTGGACCGCTACCTCGATGCGGCCACGCGCCAGAACACGGTGCGCAGCTATGCGTCGGCGCTGCGGCACTTCGAGGTTGAATGGCAAGGCCACCTCCCAGCGACACCTGACAGCGTGGCCCGGTACCTGGCCGCTTATGCGCAGACCTTGGCGACCAGCACCCTCCGCCAACGTCTGGCGGCCATCGCCTCTTGGCACCGCGACCACGGCTTTGTCGACCCGACCCGATCGCCGCTGGTGCGCAAGGTGCTCAAAGGCATCCAGACCCTGCACCCGGGCCAGGTCAAGCAAGCCGCGCCGCTCCAGATTCGGCGGCTGGTCGAGCTCGATGACTGGCTGGCCGCGGCGATCGCTGCGGCACATGCCCGGGGCGATGGGCCGGCGGCGCTGCGCCATCAACGAGACCGAGCGCTGGTGCTGCTCGGGTTCTGGCGGGGATTCCGTGGCGATGAACTGCTGCGTCTGGACGTGGCCCATCTCACGCTGGTGCCGGGACAGGGGATGACCTGCTTCTTGCCACGCAGCAAGGGTGATCGCCAGGCAGCCGGCGTCACCTACAAGGTGCCGGCGCTGTCGCGGTTATGTCCGGTGGAGGCGACCCAGGCGTGGCTGCAGGCGGCCGACCTGCAAGAAGGGCCGGTGTTTCGGGCAGTCAACCAATGGGGCCAGGTGAGCGCCGAAGGCCTGCATCCCAACAGCTTGGTGCGCCTGCTGCGCGAGTTGCTGACCAGTGCCGGCTTTGCCGATGCGGGGCTCCACAGCAGCCATTCGTTGCGCCGCGGCTTTGCCAGCTGGGCCAACGACCAAGGCTGGGACATGAAGGCCTTGATGGAGTACGTGGGCTGGCGCGATGTGCAGTCGGCCATGCGTTACCTGGACGGGCGTGACCCGTTTGCCCGGGACCGCATTGAAGCAAGCCTGCCCAGTCCAACCGTGCCGGTACCGGCGATGGCACTGCCGGCGCCGGAGGGCAAATCGGCCCTGCAGCTGCGCCTGCGCATGGTGCTGACCCCGTTTGCTCGCACGGGCCGCGGCGCGGCCAAGGCCCGAGGCCGAATTGAAGAGATCTGCTTGGCCCCGTTCCAGGCTGTGCGCCTGAACACCGCCAGCAGCGAGTACCAGTTGACTGCTCCCACCGATCCCGAAAGGGATCTGGATGAAATCCTGGCCACGTTGCTCGATGACATGCACCGCATGGCCGATACGCACCAGTGCTTCCTGGAAGCGTCGCTCAGTACAGACGACGGCCGGCACTGGGACTGATCCCCCTCACACCCTCCGGATCCAATGGCTACCCTTCACGAGACCGCCTACCCGCGACTGAAGCCTGATCCCACCGCCAAGGAACTGGAGGAGATCTATACCCCGACCGCCGCTGAGATTGCATTCGCCAAGCAGCTGACCACCCAGCCGGGTCCGCAGCTGGCGGTACTGATTCATCTCAAGCTCTTCCAACGCTTGGGCTACTTCACGCTGTTGGCCGACGTACCCGAGCGGATCCGGAAGCACATCGCCAAGGCCGCCCGACTCGGGCGCGTATTGGACACCGACCAGCTCGAACGCTACGACGCTTCCGGCAGCCAGCGCCGGCATATGCCGCAGCTTCGGCAATTCATCGGGGTACGTCCCCTGGATAAATCGGGCTTGGCTTGGCTGGACACAGTGGCCACCGGAGCAGCCCAGACCAAGCACACCATCCCGGACATCGTGAACGTCCTGCTCGAAGAGCTGGTGCACCATCGCTACGAACTGCCCGGTTTCCGCACTCTGGAGCTGGCCGCCATCGGCGCCCGTGAGCGGGTCAATCTGGGCTACTACCGCAGCATCAGCCACGCGCTGACGCCTGCCACGCGCACGCTCATCGACGAACTGCTGCGCGCACCGGAAGGGTCCAGGTTCACCGGCTGGCAATCACTCAAGCGCGAGCCCGGCCGGCCCACCAACAAGGAAGTTCGGTTCTACCTGCAGCACATCCGCATGCTGCAGCAGTTGGCCGACCAGCTGCCTCCCATCGATGTGCCGGTGCCCAAGCTCAAGCAGTTCCGTGCAATGGCTCGGGCCTATGACGCCAGCGAGCTGGCCGAACTGGCTCCGGACAAGCGCTATGCGCTGGCCACCATCTTCATTCGCGCCCAGCATGCCAAGACACTGGATGATGCAGCCGAGTTGTTCATCAAGCAGGTGCGCGGGCTGGAGAACACGGCCCAGCAGAAATTGCTGGCCTACCAGCTCGAACATGCCAAACGGGCCGACTTCCTCATCGGCCAGCTCAAGGAAATCCTGCAGGCCTATCAGCTAGACGGCAGCGATAGTCAGCGCGTGGATGCCATCGACAACAGCCTGGAAGCGGAAGTGTCGACCTTGCTGGCCGAATGCGAAGAACATATGGCCTACGCCGGGAAGAACTACCTGCCTTTCATGCTGCAGCCCTATGGCGCGGTCAGGCCGCTGCTGTTCAATGGGCTGGAGCTGATGAAACTTCGGGCGACCAGCCACGACGCCGGCATGGAGCCGCTGATCGCAGCGGTGCTCTCGCTGCGCAACCAGCGCCGTGAGCTGATCGAGGTCGCCTCCCTCGGTTTGGACCCGGAAAAGGACTTTGACTGGATGTCCAAGCTCTGGTGTCAGCACGTGTTCGGCAAGCGGGCCAGTGCAGCCGGCGCCGGCTGGATGCACCGTAAGTACTTCGAGCTGGCCGTGCTGGTGCAGGTCAAGGACGAACTGAAGTCCGGAGATCTCTTCATTCCCAGCAGCGAACGGTTTGATGACTACCGTGAGCAGCTGGTCGATGAAGCCACCTTGGCCCAGGAACTGGAAGCCTACGGCCAGGTGTCAGGCCTGCCCACCGACGCCGAGTCTTTCGTGGCGGGATTACGTGCACAACTGACCTCCCTGGCCGATGAGGTCGACGCGCGTTTCCCGGAGAACGTACATGCGGACATCCTGGATGGGCGCCTGGTGCTGCGGAAGGGGCAACGCGCCGAAGTCTCCAGCGCGATTACCACGGTGGATCGCCTCATCGCCGAACGGCTTCCAGAATCCAGCATCGTCGATGTCCTGATCGATGCCAGCCAATGGCTGGATCTGCACCGTTTCTTCCGCCCGATCGCCGGCACCGAGAGCCAGGTCGAAGATCTGCCCCGACGTGTGATCACCACGCTATTCTGCTATGGCTGCAACCTGGGGCCGACGCAGACGGCGCGGTCGATCAAGGGCTTCAGCCGGCGCCAAGTCGCTTGGCTCAACCTGAAATACGTGACCGAGGATGTGCTTGAGAAGGCCATCGTGGAGGTCATCAATACCTACAACAAATTCGACCTGCCTGGCTATTGGGGCAGCGGCAGAGCGCATCAGCTGATGGCACGAAGTGGAGCGTCTACGAGGACAACCTGCTGTCGGAGTATCACATCCGCTACGGCGGCTACGGTGGCATCGGCTACTACCACGTGTCCGACAAATACGTAGCGCTGTTCAGCCACTTCATTCCCTGTGGCGTGCACGAGGGCATCTACATCCTCGACGGTCTGTTGGCCAACACTTCCGACATCCAGCCTGAGATCGTCCATGGCGACACGCAGGCCCAAAGCTATCCGGTCTTCGGCCTGGCCCACATGCTGGGCATCCAGCTGATGCCCCGGATCCGGAACATCAAGGACCTGACATTCTTTCGGCCCGAACCGGGTAGGGCTTATAAGAACATCCAGGCACTGTTCGGGGACAGCATCGACTGGCAACTGATCGCCACCCATCTCCACGACATGCTGCGGGTGGTGATCTCAATCCGATTGGGCAAGATCACCGCGTCCTCGATCCTGCGCCGGCTGGGCACCTACAGCCGGAAGAACAAGCTGTACTTCGCCTTCCGGGAACTTGGCAAGGCCGTTCGAACGCTGTTCTTGCTGCGCTACATTGATGACAATGAGATCCGCAAAACGATCCATGCTGCCACCAACAAGAGCGAGGAATACAACGGCTTCGTGAAATGGGTGTTCTTTGGCAGCCAGGGGATCATTGCTGAGAACGTCCAACACGAGCAGCGCAAGATCATCAAGTACAGCCAGCTGGTGGCCAACATGATCATCCTCCACAACGTGGAAGGCATGAGCCGGACCTTGGCCGAGATGAGGAAGGAGGGGATTGAACTGACGCCCGAGATCCTGGCCGGCCTGTCGCCTTATCGGACCAGCCACATCAATCGCTTCGGCGACTACCACCTGGATCTTGAAAGGGAAGTGGCGCCGCTGAGCTACACAGCCAAGGTGCTTGAACAGACCCCATAGATGGGGAGAACCTGATCGAGAGACGAGCAATCAACTTTGAAATTCAGTCGCTTAGGCAGCTTTTGGCCCTGTACGTAATGATTCCCTGCCGACCCTCAATCGCGCTCGCGTAAGCTCATCAGGAAGCTCGGAGCGAACAGTTGGCTACCAGGCACAACGAAATCCACCCGAGACTCGATGAGCTTGGAGCGAATGTAGGGCGAAACGCCGGAGAGCACGAGAATGACCCTCAAGCCGGCCTTTTCCGCCAATCGATGCACCTGCGCGATCAGCCGCAAAGGTGGCAACGGTTCCGTCTGCGCCGGGACGGTGGCCAGCAGCACCCTGTGGCCGAGCAGGTCATGCTCGGCCAGGCCGAATAGGGTGGCGAGGAAGTGGGGTAAGCCGCGCGTCTTGGAGCTGGGCCAGGGCTCGAGCTCACCGACCATGTCGGGTAGTAGACCCTGAAGATAGCGGGCTGCGGCGTCGAGGTCGTTCATAGCAGCGAATGTAACGGAGGTTCTTTACCGTAACAAGGCGCGGTGACAGTGAAACTGCTCTGTTACAGTCCAGTGCACCAGGCCCCTGCTACATCGCCAGGCGAGTTCCCCCGTTCAGACGCCAGCTACTCCCTCCGACTCCGCACGATTTGCCGGATAGCCCTCGGCAGTGGATTACTAGAGAGAGGTTTGTGACTATTACCGCGTAGTTGTAACGAACAGCATTTGCATGGGCTATTCATTAGGCAGCACGATTGTGTCGTAGTTGAAGTCTCGAGGCCGCTGACCGGTTGCCTTGATTGCTTCTTCGACGGCTCTATCGAGCATGAGCAGGTACTTTTTAACGATCTCGCTCCCCCGCCCCTTTTTCATCTCTTCTTTTCTCAGAAAGAGTTCCTGGATCTCCTTAAGTGCACTCACAGCCGTTGCTGATTGCTGCAGCGCAATCGCCAAGGATCGGTTCGGCACGTCAACATAGTTGACTGAATCGAAAGCCTTATGAAGCTGGGTCAGATGCGCCAAGATCAGCCGGGGGCCGCCGAATCCTTCCTCGAACTGCGCCAGCATCAGTGTCGCTGGAAATCGCGCATAGGAAATCAGCTCTATGAGGGACTGTGTGACCTCCCGTCTCCTGACTCTGGCGTGCCAAAGGGGGATCAGTCCCGCGGCGATGATGGCTGCGATGCTGCCGATCGCTTGCACCCACGCCGGCCAGTCAAGCGCTAACGTGGCGGATTTGGGACTCGGCTTGCTCATGAGTGCCCAAGTCAAGACGGCTCCTGCGGCAAAGGTCATCACAGCGACCACCGCCCAATCTCTGTCAGTTCTTCCCTGCTTCATGGCGTTCCTCCTCCGGCGTGCTGGTTTCTACCGTTCGTACGGGGCCTGTCGCGCCGTGCTCTCGGGCGCGGTCGAGGATGAACTTTGGGGGGGGGCGTGTACGTCCTCCAAGTCTTTCGGGGAAAGAAGCCTTGATCGAATGGATGGCCTCAAGTCTTAGATTTCCTGCTATTGGGTTCTTGTGTCGGCTCGCCCACTCTTCTGGGCGCGGTGCGGCGTGGCTTGCTTTGCCTGCTTGGCGTTGCCGTGTTCGCTCTCCCTTGTCGGAGTGCCTCGGTAACTTGCCGAGTGGTTTCCTTCAGTGACGTCAGCTGCGCCTCCAAGCCATCAGCCCGCGCGTTCACGCCTTCCAGTCGGCGCAATGCCTGTTGCTCGCGGTTGGCAGCAGCAATGGCTTGTTGCTCGCTCTCTCGCAATGAGGTGGCCAAGGCCATGCGCTCCCGCCCCCACTCCTGCTCGGCTGACCGCAACGCCTGGCGATGCCGGTCAACCTCCGTATGGGCACGATCCTCCACTGCCCTGACGTGCGCCTGGAGCGCCCTCCTCTCTTCTTCGTGAGCGGCCGCGGCCTCGCCCAGACTGCGGCGTACGGCATCCAGTTCCTGCTCGAGTCGCTCCGCCCGTCCATAGGCTCCATCGCGTTGGCGCAGCAGGTCTTGTACTTGTGCCGTCATCTGGGAGACCTGTGCCGCCAACTGCTCCGCGGTGGTGGCGGCGGCCTGAGTCTGGACCTGAGCCTCCCTTTCGCGCTTCTGGCTGGCCTCAATCGCCAGCGTCAGGGCCACCCGGTCCTCCTCCAGCAGGCGCTCGCGTTCCTCCAGTGCGTGCCTGGTCGACTCCAGCTGGGTCTGAGCGAGCTCGCCGGCATCCTGCAGCGCGGCCTGCCACAAACGCTGGCTCAGGTGAGCTACCCGCTCTGGGATGCCTGGAACCGCCGCCTCAATGGCGCGCTGGCGCAGGCGAAAGCCTACGGTCTGCCACCAGGTCTCCAGCCAACGCGTGACGGTGTTGGGCGAGCCGGTGCCCAAGTGGGCTCGGATTCGCTCGACGGTGGGACGTTCGCCGGCGGCGATGATGTCGTCCGCTGCCTGGTGCACATCCAGTTCGCTGATGCCCTTGGCCATTGGGTGTCCTTCTGCGGAACGGTGAGAATTGGCAGGCCATGTCTGATAAGGCATATTTATCAGATGTAGCTCAACCTAATCATAGTGCACAATACATAGTACATATGAATAATATCACTGCTGCGTCAGGGGAACTCGTTTCGGGGCTGGTTCCGGAGCGGCTGGCCACTTCCGCCGCAGAAGCGGTGCGAGACATCCTGCAGGAGGCCGAAGCGCCTAACACCATTCGCAGCTACGCCGGCGCCCTGCGCTATTGGGCGGGCTGGTTCGAAGGGCGCTATGGCAGGCCCATCGCCCTACCCGTCCCCCCGGCGGCAGTGGTTCAGTTCATCGTGGATCACATGGGGCGCTCAGGCGATTTGGGGCTTCGTTGGGATCTGCCTGCAGACTTGGATAGTGCCTTGGTGCATGCGGGCCTGAAGAAGAAGCCTGGGCCGCTGGCGTTCTCCAGCCTGGTCCACCGGGTGGCGGTCTTGTCGGCGGCCCACAAGCAGGCCCGCCAAGACAACCCTTGCGAGGATCGCGCCGTGAGGACCCTACTGTCCAAGGGGCGCAGGGCTTCTCACAAACGAGGCGAGCGCCCGGCCAAGAAGACCGCGCTGTCAGCCGCAGATCTGCGCGCAATGGCGGCCACCTGCGACACCTCGCTCAAGGGGAAGCGCGATCGCGCCCTGCTCTACTTTGCCTTTGCTAGCGGCGGGCGCCGCCGCAGCGAAGTCGCCGAGGCGACGGTGAATCACCTCACCCGACTGCCCGAAGGCGGCTACACCTATCGCTTGGATCACGGAAAAACCTTGCAGTCCGGGCCAGTGGTTGGCAGCAGCCCCGACAAGCCCATCCTGGGAGAGGCAGCCACCGCACTGCAGGACTGGCTGGACGTGGCCGAGATTACCGACGGCCCCCTGTTCCGGCGCGTCTGGCCACGGTCATTGGGCGGCGCGCTCAGCGGCAAGGCGGTCGCCGCCATCGTTAAGGACCGGGCGCGGTTGGCCGGTCTGGACGGGGACTTTGCCGGCCACAGCCTGCGCTCGGGCTTTGTTACCGAAGGTGCGCGGCGTGGGGTGGCCCTGCCGGCGCTGATGGCGATGACCGATCACCGCTCCGTGGCCAGCGTGATCGGATATTTCCAGCAGGGCGGCGTCGGCAGCAACCCCGCCGCGCGCCTGATGGATGAGGACTGAGCCTCCGGCCCGAGCGGCCAGCAGTGCGCGTTGAATGTGCCCCGCTCGGGCCCTATCCTGCACAAGACGCGCACCATCCACGGCAGGAATCAGGGGGCAGCATGAAGCTAGTCAAGGCACGGATCCGAAACTTCCGTTCTGCAGAGGATTCCGGAACGTTCGATGTCGGAGAGCTGACCTGCTTGGTCGGTAAGAACGAGGCGGGCAAGACTGCAATTCTCACGGCGTTGTTTGGTACCCGTCCCATCGCCGACCAGTTTGCTTACGACACGGTGCGCGATTACCCCCGCCGCTTCCTCACGCGGTATGAGGAACGCCGTCTGAATTTCCCATAAGTGTTCACTGAGAAAGTACTTACCAATCATCAACTTGGGAAGGAAAAAGTGAACACTCTCGGTGTCAAAGCTTCGAAAATCGGCCAAACAGCGTCATTCCGCCAGGAAAGGTCGATTGGAGACTGTGAGAGCTAGGCGAAACGTTCTAGAGACCTGCCTCTGTCAGCAACTCAGACATGGTCTTCTCAAGGCCGTTGGCCACACGTTCGATTGTGGCGAGGGTGACATTCTTCTCGCCACGCTCAATCTTGCTGTAGTAAGCCCGGTGCATCTGGATATGGTCTGCAAAGCCTTCCTGACTGAATCCAAGAGCGACGCGACTTGCCCGGATGACGTCGGCCAAGGCTGCCTGATGCGTATGTTCGACCATACGAACAAGCTTGTGGCTCCAGTACTTTAAAGACTACGCCTTTAAAGGAAGTCTACTTATAAGTACTGGCCTGTATTTTCATGAATTTCTATCTCGTGTGCCCGGAACTGGAATTCACTCTAGAGTTGCCCTTCTCTCCCCTAGGAAGGGAACAAGTGATCAGCCAGGTTCGTCGAATGCAAGAAGACGAAGGACAGTCGAGAAGCTTTGAGTACCGTCTAGCGGAGGAACTCTCGAGGCTCATCCCAGAACTCACCGACTGGGACATCAAGCCCCCGACAGGAGCGCAGATGGCATACGCAGTCTCGCTGTGTGCCCAACTGGGAATTGTGCTCCCAGCAGCTACCCGTCGATCACGGGGCCTAATGCAGACCTTCCTGGCTGAAGCCAAAGCACTTGTTGGCCAACGGGACTAATGGTTGCCCAGCCGCAACCCCCCTGTGGATAAGGTTGGGAATACAACACGTCGCGATGAAGCATGAGGCCTACAGCTAGCTGAATCCCCGCACCTTGCGGTCCCTGTGGTTAGCGATAATACTAACTGCTTACTAAGGGCAGAGGGCGGCATGGAACAGGATGCTCGAAAGGTCCAGGTACCTATCAAAGGCCGAGGCTCCGCCTCACGCGTGCCAAGCCGCTTCGATGCGACGACGACAGTCGGCGTCGATGATGGCTGGGAATCGATCTACGAAGACCTGCAGGAGTTGCCGCGGCTGAGAACTGAGGTGACCGAAGAACGCGCCCGGACTGTGATCAGCCGCAACAACTCCCCCGACGTTGGATTCGGTGCGTCGGTCAATCCCTATAGGGGATGCGAGCACGGATGCGTCTACTGCTTCGCCCGACCTTCCCACAGCTACCTCAGCCTATCGCCAGGGCTGGACTTTGAGACCAAGCTCTTTGCGAAAACCAACGCCGCAGTGCGGTTGCGCAATGAGCTCAGTCGGCCCAACTACCAATGCGCCGCCATTGCCCTGGGCATCAACACGGATGGGTACCAGCCCATCGAAAGGAGTTACCAAATTACCCGCCAATGCCTTGAGCTTCTGGCCGAAACGCGCCACCCCGTGAGCTTCGTGACCAAGAGTGCATTGATCACTCGTGACATCGATCTACTCGCGGCCATGGCTAAGGACCGCCTGGTCACGGTGTACTTCTCAGTCACCACCCTTGATCGAAAGCTATCAGCTAAGCTCAAGCCACGAGCTGCTGCTCCGCACGCACGGCTGAGGGCGATGGAGACACTACATAAGGCCGGCGTGCCTGTTGGTGTACTGGTGGCTCCTGTCATCCCCCGCATCACTGACCACGAACTCGAGGCGATCCTCGAAGAAGCGCACGGCCATGGAGCGCGGGCTGCAGGCTACGTGCTGCTGCGACTACCCAACGAGATCAAGGACATCTGGAAAGAGTGGCTGGAACTGCGCTATCCGGACCGGGCAGAACACGTTCTCAGCCTCATGCGCCAGTTGCATGGTGGCAAGGAGTACGACGCCGCATTCGGTACCAGAATGCGAGGCACAGGCCCCTTTGCAGATCTACTGGCCCAAAGGTTCAAGAAGGCGCACAGAAGCTTGGGATTCGCAAAGCTCCCTCCCCTGAACACCCAACTCTTTCAGCCCCCAAGGGAGCTGTCGCCCCAGGGCCAACTGTTCTGAGAAATAAGATGGAGCTCACTCCAAGCGCGTTGGCAAGCTGTCTCAAGCCTTGAGATAAGCAAAAGCTAGCCTTGCTGCAAACAACTGCACCGAGAGAATGGCAATGAGCTGGCTGAAGCTGATACGCCTCTACTACCCTGCTGGCTTGGTGGCGACTCTCTCCTTCGCATTCGCGATAGTCGTGCATCCCCTTGGCGACAACGCCTTGACCAAAGGCTTCTATCAAATGGCCATGTGGCTACCAATCGCGGGCCTGGCATTTGCCTTCATTCATGGTTTGTGGACATTCCATCGGACTCGCCAAGCGGAACTTGGCACAGGACCGATTTGTCCTCATTGTCGGGGGCCGCTAGGTCCCGAAAAAAGCGGCAGATACAGCACCCACAGGACTTGCATGGCATGTGGGAAGCACGCAAACGAGCGCCACTACCGCTGATCAAAATCCCTGATCGCGGCTCTATGACACACGACAGAGAGCTAACGGTGCCACAACCGAAATGAAGAGCCAAGCCAAGTTTCGAAGTCCTTGGCGCTAAGGGCATGAAAGAAGCCCCGGACTACTTGCCCTGCTGCCCGGGCTTTATGGACGGGCGTGCTGGCGTTGGCGCGTCTATAACACGGGGTGGTTCGAAAATGAAAGCGTTTACAGAGTAAATTGGGACTTGAATCACAATTAATCAGCCCAAAAGATATACATGTCATCACGGAGCGATCACATGGAAGCAACAAGTGACGAAGTGCAGGACGTATCCTCAACCGCTGCGCCGGCAGCAGGTAAAGGTGGGCGGTATCACACGTCCGAGCCAATAAAGAGGCTCGTCTGGACGAGATCGGCGGGACACTGTGAACTCTGCGGGACCGATCTGACTCGCGACTTCCGCGTCGGGGCCGACATGCAGTGGGGTGAAGTAGCCCACATCATGCCAGCCAGCCCCAAAGGTCCCCGAGCCGAATCTGGCCATGATGCCAAGGCGGCAAGTGAGCTGACCAATGACCCGGCTAACCTCATGCTGCTATGTCCCGGCTGCCATGACAAGGCTGACAGAGACGCAGAAGGCTACCCCAAGTCAGACATGACGGGGCTCCACCTTGCTTACCTCGAACGAATCCGCTTAGCCGCAACCGTCCCAGATGCGGGTAGAGCGGTCGGCCTCATTTTTCAAAGCGATCACTTCGTAACGATCAATGACATCTCCGAGCGCGACTTTGCCATGGCGATGTCCGGGGAGGGCTTGGTCGCGTTCGGGGACATCATCAAACATACGCTTAGGCCGCCAGGGGAAGAAGGCCGTAACTCGGACTACTGGCGTCAGGTTCGGGAAGACATTCGCTACAGAATCGATCGCGAACTCCGCCGCCGTGGTGGTCGTTACGGCGACATCCCCACACTCGCGGTGGTTGGCCTAGCAGACATACCCTCACTCGTCGTCCTGGGCCAGACGATCGGGGATCGATCTAACCGCGTCATCTTCTCATCCAATCGTGAGCACGGATTGAGGTGGCCGGACAGTGAGGCACTCCCCCCGGAGTACCGCTTCGTGGAGCCGCCAGCCGGAGATGGAGAGATCGCACTTGCAGTGTCCATCTCCGCGGCAATCCCCGAACGCGATGTACAGGATCGGCTGCCGCGTGCCCGTATTGCAACGTTCACGATGGATGACCCGACCTATACCGCAGTTCGCAATCGTCGCGTGATTCACGCATTCAGGGACGCCTTGCAGATCCGCTTGAGCAAGCTCGAGACCGCAACTCCTCATCCGATACATCTCTTCATAGCGGCGCCTGCCGCCTTCTGCATTGAACTCGGGGCTCTGATGACTACTGAGCACCAGCACTCCTATGTGCTCTACGACCGTGATCGGAACAACGGAGGGCGCTTTGTAGAAATATTGACCATTACACCAGGAGATCGCGCATGACCCTGCTGTCCGACTTCGAAACCAAGCGTGGAAGCTGGGAGTACTTCCTCTTGCGCGCCGCCCGCGAAATATCGTTGTCCGAGCCTCAGTACGAGAAGATCAATGCTAGGTACAAAGTGCTGGAGCGCATTCTCAACGCTGCAGACAGCCCACTGCTGCAAAGTGCCCATATCTTCGTCCAAGGCTCCATTGGCCTGCGGACTACCATCAAGCCAGTGAACGGGGCTCCGGCCGACCTGGGCACAGTTGATGCAGACGCAATCGTATGGCTGCCCAATGCCGGTGGGGCTTCGGCGCAATCAGTGCTCGATGAAATCCATAAACGAATTGAGGAAGGAACGCGGGTCGAAGCGAAAGTAGAGAAGCTCCGTCGAGGAGTCAGGATCGTCTACGCCGACGAAAGCCCGGGATTCCATATCGACATCACGCCTGCACGTGCAATCTCTGGAAACGAAGAAACGCACGGCGAAGGCAAGCTCGAAGTGCCTGATCGTGAGATTCAAGCTTGGAAGGCAAGCAGCCCGATCCCGTACCTGGGTTGGCTTCAGCAAGCGTCTGAGCAGCAGATCTCGCTGGAAAGCGTTGAGGTTCTGGCCACAAAAGCCATCGCAATGGACGAGGCGACGCTGGCCCCTCTGCCAGACTACGAAAAGTACATCGACAACGACCCGTTGCGCGCTACGATCAAGCTCCTCAAGCGGCATCGAGACGAGTGGGCGATTCGAAACGGCGACGCGTCCCATCGGCCTATCTCTGCGGTCATCACAACGCTCGCTACGCGAGCCTATGAAGAGGTGGCAGCCGATTCCAGCCGCCGCCCGCGGCGCCCGTTGGATGCGATCATCGAGATCGTGACCAACATGAGCAATCACATCCAATACGCCAGCGGTAAGTACCTTGTCTGCAACCCGAAGGACGCGGCAGAGAACTTCGCTGAAAAATGGAACAGGCCAGATGAGGGAATCCGCTACGTCAATGCATTCCGCAAGTGGCACGACGATGCCAAGCACTCGATCTCTCTTGGCTTACAAGAGTTCCCATCTGTCGAGTCCTTCAGTGAAGCGGTTAAAGAACGCTTTGCACTCAATAGCAACTTCGTGGTTTCGGTGAACAACGACGTTCCTGCCAACTGGACTCTGCCAGGACGCAAGCTTGGTCTCACTCGCAACGTATCGATGATGGGATCGGTCTTCGGCGGGGGCGTCGCAGGTCATCAGGCACAAGAAGGCGCTGGATCGCCTGAACGCCTTGGTTGAGGAGGTCACGGCCCTGGAGCGCGGAATAGCCGCGCTCCAGGCCTACCTCGGTCCAGAAGGCATTGGATTCCTGCAGCCAATGCCAATGAGACCCGGCGAGGCAGCAAGCTTTCGGCTGCCACTTCCGGTGGACTATGTGGGAGCGCAACGCTGGTTGCGGCTATCCTTCCCGATCGGATTTCCTCGCAACTCTCTGATTCTCCGCGTGGAACCTTCGCCTTGGCTCGTCTGGCCCCACGCCATGAAGACGGGGTTGTGCCTGCATGGCTTTCAGGAGAAGCCCGTCTCCGGTAGCCCGGAGGCGATCGTCACCGACACTTTGCGCCGCTTTGCAAAGATCGTTCAGCTGTCGCTGCCGACATCGAGCTCTGATGCGAGAAGCCGCGAATTCGAGCAAGAGTCCACTTCATACTGGAAGCTGCAACATCACGCATCCGCCCAGAGTGTCAACTTGGTTCAAAGACCGTCAAGCTCAGGGGCGCTCTTTGCTGTAAGTGACCCGCGCCTGGATCAGAGAATTGGCGGAGAGCCCGTCTGGTTAGCCCAAGACCCAGACGCAATCGCCAGCCATCTTGAAACAGTACTCGGACAGCGGGTCAAGATAAGAGATGCTGCGCGCGCCGGATTCTACGTCAAGCTACAAAGCTACCCCGATATCAAAGCTCCGGCACCAAGCGAGCTGTTCAAGTGGCTGCGACCTCATCTCGCAAGTGACGACTACGCGCGGTTGTTATTCTGGTTTGGTGAGACCAGTCCCATTGCCAGTCGCTGGGTTGCTCTTGAACTGCCTGGTGACGCCGGTGCACCGATCTACTGCTTGAACCTGCGGGATCGCTCACTCGCAAGAAACAAGCCAGTCAAATTAGGAGTTCGGGCGGGGCGTAGAGTGACATCAAAAGCGTCAAATCCAGACATCACTCTGAGTCACTCTGCGATCAACATTCTTGACCGCGCGGAGATCCTGTCGCGCGACCGAACCCCGAACCTTGACTCGCTCTCCAAGGCGCGCGTCATTGTAGTCGGGCAGGGTTCACTTGGAGCGCCCGTCGCGCTTCATCTGGCGAGGTCAGGTGTGGGACACCTAACGCTGATCGATCCCGATGAACTCACCGCCAGCAACCTTGGGCGGCACGTTCTCGGTGCCAGCGATCTGGGTAGGAACAAGGCAGAAGCAATGTGCGACCGCCTACGGTCAGACGTTCCGATCGTCTCTATCAAGGCAATTCCAACATACGTTGAACTGGCTCTCGTCAAGAATCACGCAGACTTCCAGAAGGCGGATCTCATCATCGTGACCAGCGCGGACTGGGAGTCAGAAGAAATGCTGTGGCGGGCTAAGAGCGTAGGAGCCCCTTGGAGGCTGATTCAGGCCTGGAGCGAGCCGCATGCTCTTGTTGGTCATGCATTAGTCGCTGCGGACGTTGAAGCCGATGCTAGGTCGCTGTTCGAGGACAACGGGAGATTCCGATACAAGTTCACCAACTGGAACGGAGGCGACAGCGTACCCCTACCTGCCTGTGGACAGAGCTTCATACCCGGCGGTGGGCTTGGAGTGAGTGCAATCGCTTCGATGGTTGCCGCCGAAGCAATAGAACAGCTGACATCCAGCTCGACCGAGCCACTTTGGATAAGCCGTATCAGCAACCCACAGAGGGCTTCAGAACTGGAGGGACAGTACGTTGGCCCCAAACTATCCAGTGGGGCGACTGAGATGACTCTGAAGCGAGCATGGCCTGGGACTGCCCCCAATGCCTGAGTCTCTATGGCAATGGGAGTGGCCTTCCGTTGATGGGGCTCTACTGGTAACTGGAAAGCTACTGAACACCCTGGCCATGCACCGGCAGCGAGCATGGCATAGCGAGCGGGGTGGACAGCTATTCGTGGATCCAAACGACGCCCGTGGTCTAGTTCTTGCCGTTGCCACGCCTCCCCACGCTGATGACCGGGCTGGTTGGACTTGGTTGGAGCTGGATACCGAGCGATGCCGCCAGGAGATCCGAGTCCAGAACGAGGCAGGACTCCGATTGGTAGGACACTGGCACACACATCCTCAAAAAGTTCCTCGGATCTCGCCTACGGATGTGAGGAGTGTCGCGCAGTTCGCAAAAAAGAATGGGCTTATCGCTAGCCCCTTGGCAGTGATTGTGGGGCAATCAAAGGAACCAGACGGAATCCAAGCCTGGATACATCGAGACGGAGTTCTGATCCAGGCAGAGAAGCGGCTGCTGAGAGGCGATTCAACTCTGGCTAGCTCTTAGCTCTTGGAGTCGAAGGAACAGTTCGGCTTGATACCGCGCATCGTCGAGGGCGTTGTGCGTCCCAGAGAGCTCTGGATGAAGTAGCTTCGCCATTTGGCTGGATTTGGTCTGGTCCCAACGGCATCCCACTACTCCCATGTAGAGCGCCTTGATGTCTAGAGCAGCAAATCCAAATGGATTGGTTCCACAGTACTTGTGGAAGTAGTAGTTAACGAAGGACCAGTCAAACGCTGCGTTAAGGCCAACGAAGACCGGCTTCTGACCTTGCGTACAGGAATCTGACAACCAATTGCCAAAGTCTTGCATGGCTGCACTTGGTTCAATGCCACTGAGTGTCAGCTCATCGATATTAAATCCTGAGACAGCAAGTGACTCCGGATCATGCCGCGTACCTTCTGGCTTAAGCTCAATGTAGAACGTCGTTTCAGGTCGATCCACAAGAACCGCACCAATAGAGAGCAGGCTGAACTCGCCGGGTATGGGTCCGGAAGCTTCAACATCAACGGAAACAAAGAGCTCAGGAATGGTCATACGGAAACTCCACGATCTACGTTGTGAGCATCAGAAGGAAAGAATCGAAAGCATGGATTGTGGGAACACTGCACCAACCGTTTAGCAACAGGCTAAGAGTAGTACTAAATGCTCAGACTCACGCCAATTGTGTGTCTATTTCCTTACAACCGCAGGAGTAGAACATGCCAAAGCAAGTCAGATCGCTATCCATCTATCGAGCCACAATTGAACGGCTACAACAGTTTCGGCTGAATCGCCCAGGGTTCCGTAGACACCTCGCAGCCATAAACTATGGCTTAGGCGGAGGCGGTTATGAGCACGAAGCGGTACACCGATGAGTTCAAGATCGAGGCGGTCCGACAGATCGTTGAGTACGGCCGTCCGGTAGCGGAGGTTGCCGAGCGACTGGGCGTGTCGATCCATAGTCTTTACGGCTGGAAGCGGCAACAAGGCAAAGGCGATGTTGGCCGGCGTGTCGAGCAGGACCAGAACGCGGAAGTGCGCCGCCTCAAGGCTGAGCTACGCAGAGTCACTGAAGAGCGAGACATCCTAAAAAAAGGTTCTTCACCCAACTCCGGGGAAGGCCGCCCGGATCTTCAGGAAGAAGTACGCGTCATCTCGGTATCCGTAGGCAACGCGCTTGATGACCTTGATCTTGTTGTTGATGCCTTCCACCAGGTTCGTCCCGAGCGGCCATCGGCAGTGGGCCAGGATGCCCGGGAGATAAGGCTGCAGACGGCGGACAAAGATGCGCAGCGGCTCCAGCCCGCTTCGCAGGGCGCGATGCTTCCATGACCGCCAGGCCTTCTCCGCCCAGCTCTGGCTTCGGTAGCGCCACAGCTGCTTCAGGTCGTCTTTGAGCAGATAAGTGGTCAGCAGGGCTTTGTTGGCGGCCAGCAGCTCCTCGAGTTGGACGCGCTGCTCGGCCGGGACGTTTTGCCGGTTGCGCAGCAGGAGCCAGCGCGAGGTCTTCACCACCCGTCGCGCGGGCTTGTCGGTGCGTAGGCGATTGGCCTCGTCCACCCGCACCCGATCAATGACTTCGCGCCCGTACTTGGCCACGACATGGAAGAGGTCGTAGACCACTTCAGCATTGGGGCACTGGGCTTTGACCTCCACATCAAAGGCCGAATTCATGTCCATTGCTACGGCTTGGATGCGTTCGCAACCGACCCTGCCGAGTAGCTCAAAGAAGGGACGGATGTCAGCGCGGCTGCGTCCTCGGCCGACCCAGAGCACGCGCTTGCGCGATGGCTCGACGACCACGGTGGCGTAGCGATGCCCCTTCTGGATCGCAAACTCGTCCATCGCGATCACGCGTACGTCCGATAGGTCCACTGGGCCCAGCGTCTGCATCAGATGCCTGAAATCAAGCGCTTTGACCGTCTTCCAGTCCAGACCATGCCACTTTGCGGTGGCATGGATCGAGGTGGTGGCGCACATGCGTGCCACGCTCTGCGCAAGCCGTTGCGTTACCCGGGCATGCCGCTCCAGCCAATCCAAATGCTCCAGTTTCGGCCCACAGCGAGGACAGGCCAGCCGCTGCCGCTGGACTTCCAACTCCACCGGCTCGTCGAACACGGGCAAGTCACGGATGCGCCGGAGCGTCTGGTCGTGGATGGCCACGACCCACTTGCCGCAGCCACTGCAGCGTCGTCGGCGGCGTGAATCAGGCAACAGCGAAAGCACCAGCCACGTGGCTCCGCCACGTGCCTCGCGGCGCCATCCATCCAGGCGATACCCCGCCCAGCCTCCCAGCAACGGCATACAATCCAGCTTGGCCACGGCCGGCCTCGGTTTGTTTTCTCGACAACTACAAATCTAGCTGGTCGGCCGTGCGCCTTCTCCCCTCAGATGGGAGAAGAACCTAAAAAAAGCCGCCGCGTACTTTGCAAAGGGGTAAGAGCAAAGTACGCCTTCATGAAGCAACACGCAGATGAGTTCGGCCTCGCGGCGATGTGTCGGATGCTTGGCGTCCATCGCAGTGGCTACTACGCCTGGCTAAAAGAGCCGGCAAGCGCTCGCGACAAGGACGATCAGCGGTTGCTCGGCCTAATCAAGCACAGCTGGCTGGAAAGCGGCTCTGTGTATGGCCACCGCAAAGTGACCACAGATCTGCGCGAGCTTGGCGAGACGTGTAGTCGTCATCGCGTGGCACGCTTGATGAAGAGCGAGGGGCTGCGGGCAATGGTCGGCTACGGTCGGCGACCACGCCCATTGAGCGGCCCTGTTGGATCAGTCGCCAAGAACGTTCTGGCTCGCGGCTTCAAAGTCAGTGAGCCAAATCGCGCGTGGGTCACGGACATCACCTACATCCGCACGTACGACAGGCTTCCTGTACTTGGCGGTAGTGCTTGATCTGTTTTCGCGTCAGGTCGTTGGATGGGCAACCCGACCAACTCAACATACGGACCTGGTTTTGCAGGCGCTATTGGCCGCAGTGTGGCGGCGCAAGCCAAGCCCCGGGCTTCTGCTTTACTCCGACCAGGGAACCCAGTTCACCAGCGAAGACTGGCAGAGCTTCCTGCGCGAGCACGACATCGTGTGCAGCATGAGTCGACGAGGAAACTGCCATGACAACGCAGCGATGGAGAGCTTCTTCCAGCTACTGAAGCGGGAGCGTATTAAGCGGAGGATCTACAGCAATCACGACGAGGCACGGGCCGACGTCTTCCAGTACATCGAGATGTTCTACAACCCAAAACGGCGGCACAGTTCCAACGACGGGCTGTCCCCGGTAGAGTTCGAGAAGCAGTACGCACTAAACGGCTGACGACTGTCTACAAAATCCTGGGCGATTCAAAGCTCGGCGTTCAGACAGACACAAGTGGCGCTAGAGCAGGAGATTCACGATGCGGAGGTCTTCCGTGTATATGACCAAATGATGCCCCCAGACCGTTTGGCAGCAACCATGTCCATACGTATCAGCTATCAGTGGAGAGCTTCAGCTGGCGATGCCTGGACTTCCGGAGAAATCGTCTTCACTCACACCGTAGTCCCACGGGACAATTACCTCGCTCCAGTCGCAAAGCGTAAGCCCAGTGCCGCGGCGCGGGAGAGAAAACTACAAGATGACCTCTATTCGGAATGGGAACACCTTAAGCTGTTGGCGCTATCGAGTCTTAGGAAGCACTTCCGAGACGGCGGGAGCGCTGCCACTGTGCCCAAGGTCTTCCCGGTGGTCTTGGACAGCTACAGCAGTCAGCTCAACAACTACAGTACTGATTTCTGGCGAAAGCATTGAGATCGGCAAGCGCAGATGAAGAACCTGTGTTCTCGCTGATACTTCCGTCAGGCCGATGCATGTACCGGCGCGCAGCCGTGGTGAACATGGACACTCTTGATCCCAAGCTACAGATTCAGTCAGATGCCGCAGCCCAACGCGAAGCACTCGCCGCAGAATGGCTCAGCGGCGCGCAGGTGAGCGCCAGGCTCGGTCTGATATCCCCTCATGGCGACAACGATGCAACTCAGCTACGTCGCCAAGGAAAACTGCTGGCCGTTTACATGGCGCAGCCGGTACCCTGCTACCGCTATCCGACCTGGCAGTTCAGAGCTGAAGGCCTGCCCATAGACGGTTTGGCTGACATCTTGAGAGTGCTGCGTAACTTGGGGTCCTTCGAGCGCGAGCCAGACGGGCTGGCTCGCACAACTGGATGGGGTGAGGTCGAGTGGTTCCTGTCCCCGCATGCCTTGCTCGACGAAAGAAGTCCGGCCGAAGAGCTGGCGATAAGTCCGGAAAGAGTCTTGCAGGCAGCTCGTACAGAGCTGGAGTGCGAAGGCTGACCACGCTGCCCGTCAGCCGTCAATGGGCCGTATCACTACTGCTGCCAATCGGACGCGAGTTGCAGAGTCTTCTGTCCACCCGCGGACACCGGTTCGTCCAGATCGCCGATTGGCGTGCATCTTGACCTCAAAGGTCTCTTAGCCGTAGTTCTCTGACAACATCAAGCGGTCGGGTGAGCGCATTGCGCCAAAACGATATCGACGGTTCTGTGTGAGCACGTGGCCGCTCTCCAAGTTGCGGACGCAGCGGTTGCTCTTGGCTGGAGTGCTGATCAGCGCCGCACCACACAACAACACAGTGCCGATCTTCGGCAGCAGGCAATCCCTCAAACGAGCTCAGGACGGTTTCCCGCCCATCAGTGGTTGCGCAATCAACTGACGTAACGGACAAGATGGCAAGTGGAGCAGCTATTGGCGCTTTCAGAGCAAACATCTGCCAGTTGGGTTCCCAGTAGGATTTGGACTTTAGGTTGATGTCCCCTTCTGGCCTTGGATTCAACCGATCGACGCAACGGTTCGTCGGTATCGCTCGACGGGTGTTTCGTAGCCTAACGTCTTGCGGGGCCGCTCGTTCAGTTGGCGGGCAACTGCATCAAGCTGAGCTTGAGAGATATTGGCAAGGCTGACGCCCTTAGGGAAGTACTGTCGCAGTAGTCCGTTGGTGTTCTCATTGGTGCCGCGTTGCCAGGGATGGTGTGGGTCGCAGAAGTAGACTTGGATGTCGGTGGCGAGCGTAAAGCGGCGATGCGCCGCCATCTCTTTGCCGCGATCCCAAGTCAGAGATCGGTACAGTTCCCGAGGCAGGCGGCGGGCACTTTTGATCAGCGCATTCACCACGGTCTCAGAGTCCTTTCCGTCAACTTTGACCAGCATGACGTAACGGGTTTTGCGCTCCACGAGCGTCGCAATCTGGCTATCGCGGTCACCAAATAGCAGGTCGCCCTCCCAGTGGCCAGGTACTGCCCGGTCCTCAACCGAAGGCGGACGCTCACTGATGGAGATCGTGTCTTTGATCCTGCCGTGATCAGCTGTTTTATGTGTGTGATGCCGTGAGCGGCGCATGGCACGAGTCCGCCGTAGGTGCGCCAACAGCTCCTGCTTCAGGGCTCCTCGGGACTGGATGTAGAGCGTTCGGTAGATTGTCTCGTGAGACACCTGGCGGCTCGTATCTTCAGGATTGGTGCGTTTCAACCAACCGGACACCTGCTGTGGTGACCATTGCTGCTTCAGCTTTGCTGCCACTCTCATCGCAAGCGCTCGATGCAAGCCGAGCTTACAGAGCTTGGGGCGTCGCGCACGCTGCCAGGCACGCTGATCAGCCAGATTCGCTCGATAGCCATTGACCCCATCGTTGCGGTGTAGCTCGCGACTTATGGTCGACGGGGCCCGTCCGAGCGAGCTCGCAATGGCACGCATGGACTTCCCAACAGCCACACCCCGGGAGATTTCTTCACGCTCCGCCAAGCTTAATACGCGCTCTGATCGGCGGCGTGGGACTGGCTGGATACCTCCGGACTCGGACAGAACCGAGCGAACCGAGCTATGGTGACGGTCAAATAGAGTTGCAATCTTGTGCAGCGATTCGCCTCGTCGCCATCGCTCCCACATCAGAGCCTTCTGGGCGTCGCTGTAGTAGATCCTTGGCCTGCGCTCCATCTGCAACACTCCTGCTGCCGGTAAGCAGTCTTCAGTGTGTTGCGTCGACCGGTTGAATCCAAGGCCGACAGCGGACTTCGCTGAGAGAAGCTAATTGGCCTGAAAAGCTGAATACGCTTCAGCTCATCTCTGCCCGGCTAGAGGTGGTGCTAGGATTCGGCCATGGACATCGGTCGGACAACCTTAACCGTCGGCGTGGCCATAGTCGCAGTTTCCTGCGGCGGGTCCCAGGGGCGCTGGACTGCTTTTGTCTATCCGCCGGACGCATCTACTCAGGAAGTCCGACACGCCGTTTATGGCGACTACGACACCTTCGAACGTTGCCAGGCAGCTGCAGTAGCTGCCCTCAGAGACAAGCCTCCAGTGCCCGGGTCGGAGGATGTAGGCTCTTACGAATGTGGGCGCGCGTGTCGATATGACGTCGACATGGACATGTACGTCTGCGATCAAACTCGCAAGTAGGTGGCTCCGTGCTCGCCGCCCGCCTGGTGCCTTGGTCAGCCTGGCCAGCGAGTGTGAAGTTGATCGATGACAAACCGGTGGCGGTGAGTGCCATCCGCGTCGCGGTGTGCCAAGAGGTGCGGGTCGTCCTCAGCAAGATGTTCGTGCTGATGCGCTATCTCCTCAGGATCGTGCGCCGGCCATCTGCGCCACGCGGCGACCAGACCGAGTGCAGCCAGAATCCCCAAGGCGGCCAAGGCAACATGCAGGCCGTAGCGGGCACCAACCCAGCCGGCCAGCGGATAGGCGATCAACCAGCAAACGTGTGATAGGGAAAATTGGGCGGCGAAGAGGAATGGCAGATCGGCGGACTCAGCCGAACGTCGCAGCAGCCGTCCGCCGGGCGTAACCAGACCGGCATACGCCATGCCCAACAGCGACCAGGTCGGAATGACCGCCGCCCATCCAACTTTTCCTTTCAGGGCAAACCAGACGCCGAGGAAGGTGATCAGGACAGCTGACATGAACAGCCCTGCAGTCAGCATCACTGTCCTGTCCGAAATGCGGTCCAGAACTCTCGGAAGAAGAAGCGCTACCAGCATGGAGCCGCCGCCGAAGGCCGCCAGCGCCCACGCAACTTGTTCCTCAGCCCCGCCCAGAACGGTACGGACCATGACCACCGTATTGACGAACACCATCGCGCCGCCAGCTGCGGCACAAAGGTTCAATGCAAGCAGGCCCTGCAATCGCGGGGTGCGAAGGTAGATTCGCATTCCATGGATGGCTCGGGCATAGGGACCGTCCTTGGAAGAGACGGAAGCGAGGGCGGGGAATGTGGTGGACGCGACGAGCACCGCCGAGAGGATGAAACCTACCGAGGTACCAGCGAACAGCCCGTGGAAGCTGATGACCGTCAGCAGTGCAGCAGCAAGCGCCGGGCTAAGCAGGCTCTCAAGGTCATATGCCAATCGGGAAAGTGAGAGCGCGCGGGTGTAATCGCGCTCTTCTTTAAGAATTTCGGGGATCGTGGATTGAAACAGCGGCGTGAAGCATGCCGACGCCGACTGCAGCACAGCGATAAGGACATACACCTGCCAGATCTCGGTGACGAAGGGCAGACAAACCGCCACAGCGGCGCGAACCAGGTCGAGTGCGATCAGCACCCGCTTGCGCAGCCGTGCCGGGACCAACGCTCCTGAAACGGGCGCCAAGGCTACGTACACGACCATCTTGATGGCCAGTGCGGTGCCCAGCACCGCGCCCGCCTCGGCGCCCGCCAGGTCATAGGCCAGGAGGGCAAGGGCGACAGTTGCCAAGCCGGTTCCGACGAGTGCGACTATCTGCGCACCAAACAGGCGGCGAAACGTTGGGTGACTCAGTACTTCGAGCATGGGATTGTCCTGATATCAACGTTCTGACCGCACCAACCCGGGTGCCCCCTCTGCCCGGTTTCAGGACAGAGGCGGCGGGCAGGCGGAGTGTACGCCCACCATTGTTCGGGTCGGGGTGACGACCCCGCCGGCATGGCGGGGTCGTTCGCTAAACGCGAATGGATTTACTTCTTTTTCGGTGTTGCCTGCGCTTCGCAACGTTCCTTCAGCGCCTTGGTCTGGGCATCATTGAGGTCCACCTTGAACTTCGAACGGTCGGCCAACTGTTCGCAGGTCGCCGGCTTGGCCTTGGGAGCAGCCGGGGTTGCCGGATCGGCATGAAGCGCCGGATCATGGGCGAACGCTGTGGTGAAAAGGGACATGCTGAGAAGCAGGCCGGCAACTACTGCGCTATGAGTCTTCATGGTGATTCTCCTAGGTTAGGATCGGCGAAGTACCGGGGTGTTACGGCTGATAGATGTCGGCTTGGTAGCCAATAAGTTCGATGCTCACGGTCACTGGCTTGTCGCCTCGGTTCTGCCAGTACCACCCATGAGTTCCCTCAAATGGCGCGACGAAGGTGCCGCGCGCCTCCCGCTGCGCACCTTCGACGGCGTAGCTGGTCCATGCGCCCTTCACGTCGGGTCGCTCGCCGTGCATATCGACTGCCACGTCCCCGGTTGCCTTCCAGCGGAACAGCATTCCGGTGCCTGCAACCATGTGGGACTTGACCTCTTTTCCCTTGCCCGGCTCCAGCGTGATCGTCATCGCGTCCTGGCGAAGCTCACCGTTGGTGAGCGATACCGCGCCTGGATCAAGCGATTGCCCTTTGTTCGCCCCGAATGCGGCCGCGGCCTTCTCCGCCAAGGCGGCCTCTGCCCCCGATGCTGTTGAGGACGTCGGCGTGGACGGGTCGATGACGGTGCTTCCGCCGTCCGCCAGGGCGGTCAAGCCCAGCGCCCGGCCGATCCCGGTGGGATCAAGGCCGTACTCCGCCGGCAGAACGGCCGTGACGAGAAGCGCGCCGGCAATGGCAGCGGCAAGAAGGGTCGACTTCAGCAGGCGGCCAGTGGTGGGAAGTGGTTGATTGGTGGTGATCGACATAATGGGTCTCGTTCAGAAATCAGGAAACGAAGTAGCCGGTGAGCTGCATGCCGATGAGCACGAAGCCGGCCATCATCAAGATGGTGTTAACGCCGTAGGCCTGACGGTTGAAGGACGGCAGTCGACGCCAGAAGCCCATCACAATCAGGATGCCGGCAAGCGCTAGCAGTTGGCCGAGCTCAACGCCCACGTTGAACGCAAGCATGTTGGGGACCAGCCCGTCCGGCGATAGCGAGAAGTCCTGAAGCTTCGTGGCCAGGCCGAAGCCGTGGAAAAAGCCGAAGACAAGGACCGCAATCTTGGTGTTGGGTTGCACGCCGAACCAGCGCTTGAACGCGCCCATGTTGTCCAAGGCCTTGTAGACCACCGACAGGCCGATGATCGCGTCGACCAGATAGGCGTTGACGTGAAAGCCGCCGAGCACGCCGAGCAGCAGCGTCGTGCTGTGACCAATGGCGAACAAGGTGACGTAGATGCTCACGTCCCGCATGCGGTAAAGGAAGAAAATCACCCCGAACAGGAACAGAAGGTGGTCGTATCCAGTCACCATGTGCTTGGCGCCGAGGTAGGTGAACGCGATCAGTTGCCTACCGGTGCTTTCTTCAAGGAAGGCCTGGTCGCCCTCGCTGACACCGTGCGCGAACGCCGCAAACGGCAGGAGGACTGCGGCAAGCATCGAAAGCCATGCAAAGAGCTTGGTGGGGGAAGTCAAAGACGAGTTCCTTGTGCGGAAAGGAGATGGATGATTCATGGGGAGCGACTTTCCAGATCAGGTTTTTCGCGGTGGATCAGTCGATACAGCGCCGGCAGCACGAGCAGTGTCAGCAGCGTTGAAGAGATGATTCCGCCGATCACCACGGTTGCGAGCGGGCGCTGAACTTCCGCGCCAGCACCGACGTTCAGAGCCATGGGAAGGAAGCCCAGGCTCGCCACCAAGGCCGTCATCAGGACCGGCCGGAGGCGGGTAAGGGCACCTTCGGTGACAGCCCTATGCAGGGGCATGCCCTCTTCTCGCAGGTTCTTGATGAAGCTGATCATTACCAGGCCGTTGAGCACGGCAACGCCCGAAAGCGCGATGAACCCCACGCCTGCGGAGATGGATAAGGGAATGCCGCGCAGCCATAGCGCCACCACGCCTCCGGTTAGCGCGAGTGGCACGCCACTGAACACGATCGCAGCATCCTTTCCTGAGCCGAATGCCATGAACAGCAATCCGAAGATCATTACCAGAACCACTGGCACGACGATGGACAGGCGCTTGCTTGCCGAGATCAACTGCTCAAAGGTGCCGCCGTACTCGATCCAGTAGCCTTCGGGCAGCTGGACTTCTTGTCCGACTTTGCTGCGCAACTCCTCGACAAAGGACCCCAGATCGCGTCCGCGCACATTGCTGGTGATCACCACCCTGCGTTTGCCATTCTCGCGGCTGATCTGGTTGGGACCGGGCGCAATCTCGACCTTGGCCAACTGCCCCAAGGGAACGAAGCTACGCTCCTGGCCGGTGCTCGCCCCTGGCGCGACGGCTACAGGTAGTGACGCCAGTGTTCCGATGTCCTGACGCAGGTTCTCCGGCAGACGAACCACGATGTCGAAGCGGCGATCGCCTTCGAACACCTGGCCGACCGATTCACCTCCCAACGCCACCGAGATGGTCTTTTGCACGTCATCGATGGCTACACCGTATCGTGCAAGTGCATCCAGGTCCGGCGTGATCGTCATCAAGGGCAGACCGGTGACCTGCTCAAGTTTCACGTCGGCCGCTCCTTGGATCCCACTGGCAACGTTCTCCACCTGACTACCGATGGCTGCCAGTTGTTCCAAGTCGTCGCCGTACAGCTTGACGGCAACCTCAGCCCGAACGCCGGCAATGAGCTCGTTCATCCGCATTTGCACGGGCTGAGTGAACTCGTAGTTGTTGCCAGGAATGGCGCGAACCACCTTCTCGAGCTCGGCAACAAGCTGCGCCTTCGGCTTGCGCGGATCAGGCCATTTGTCCCGATCTTTGAGCATGATGAAGGTGTCGGCTACGGAGGGGGGCATGGGGTCGGTCGCCACCTCGGCAGTGCCGATTTTGGCGACGACTTCGTCCACCTCGGGGAACTGCTTGATTGCCGCTTCCAGCTGACGTTGCATGCCGATGGCCTGAGTCAAGCTGGTCCCTGGAATTCGGAGCGCATGCAGTGCGATATCGCCCTCATCCAGGTTCGGAATGAACTCAGTGCCGAGACGGCTTGCAAGCAGGCCCGCCAGGACGGTGAGCACTGCGGCCGAGGCCACCACCACCTTGCGTGCGTTGACGGCTCGCTCAAGCATCGGGCCATACAGCTTGGTAACCCCGCGCATGGCCTTGGTTTCCTTCTCCGAAACCTTCCCCGTTACGAACTGAGCCACAGCGGCCGGCACGAATGTCAGGGACAGCGCCATGGCACCGGTAAGCGCGATGACCACGGTAAGCGCCATCGGGTGGAACATCTTCCCTTCCACGCCGGAGAGGGCAAAGATCGGGATGTAGACCGCCGCGATGATGAAAAGGCCGAACAGGCTTGGCTTGATCACTTCTGCACTGGCACTTGCCGCCAAGGAGAATCGTTCTTCCCGGGTCAACAGACGGCCCAGAAGATGTTGCCGCTCGCCAAAGCGGCGCAGGCAGTTCTCCACGATGATGACCGCCCCATCGACGATCAAGCCAAAATCCAGTGCGCCCAGGCTCATCAGATTCGCGGAGACACGATTCTGGACCATGCCTGTGATCGTCAGCAGCATCGTCAATGGAATGACCGCCGCAGTGATCAGCGCCGCACGAAGATTGCCCAGAAGCAGGAAGAGGACCGCGATGACGAGCAGGGCGCCTTCGAGAAGGTTCTTCTTCACCGTCTCGATGGTCCGGTCCACCAGTTCGGTTCTGTCGTAGACGGCATGCGCCCGCACGCCGTCAGGCAAGGTGGCGTCGATGTCCTTGAGCTTGGCGGCAGTTCGCTGAGCCACGTCTCGGCTGTTTTCACCGATGAGCATGAAGGCCGTGCCAAGGACTACTTCCTTGCCATCTTTGGTTGCCGCGCCTGTGCGAAGTTCGGTGCCTTCTACAACGTCCGCCAGATCGCCAACGCGCAATGGCATGCCATCACGGTTGGCCACAACGATCTTGCGCAAGCCCGCCATGTCGGCCACCTGGCCCGGCACGCGGACCAGGTACTGCTCACCGCTCTTCTCGATGTAGCCGGCGCCCACGTTGGCGTTGCTGCGTGCCACGGCTTCCAGCACGTCCTGCAACGTCAGTCCGTAGGCTTGGAGCTTCTTCGGGTCCGGCGTGATGTGGAACTGGCGAACATAGCCTCCGACGGTGTTGACCTCCGTTACGCCCTTCAAGTGGCGCATCTGCGGTCGGACCACCCAGTCCTGCAGCGTACGAAGCGCCATTGGTGTCCACGTCTCCTCAGCACCCGGCTCAGCCTCCACGGTGTACATGAAGATCTCGCCCAAGCCCGTCGCTACCGGTCCAAGGCTTGGCTTGAGTCCCTCGGGCAATTGGGATGCCGCTTGCTGAAGCCGCTCTGCGACCTGCTGACGGGCGAAGTAGATGTCCGTGCCATCTTCAAACACCACCGTGACCTGAGACAGGCCGTAGCGTGAGATGGAACGGGTGTATTCCAGCTTTGCCAACCCGGCTAACGCTGTTTCGACGGGGAACGTGACCCGTTGCTCGGCCTCCAGCGGTGAGTAGCCGGGAGCTTCGGTGTTGATCTGCACCTGGACATTGGTGATGTCAGGAACGGCGTCGATGGGAAGCTTGCTGTAGTTCCAGATCCCAAGGCCTGAGAAGGCCAGGACCAGAACGAGCACAAGCCATCTGTGCGCGATGGACGCGCGAATGATTCGCTCTAGCATGGGGCGTCCTTAGTGGTCGTGGCTTGCGCCGGACTTTTCGATGTCGGCACGAATCAGGTAGCTCTGCTCGGACACGTAACGGGTGCCTGGCTTCAGTCCTTTCAGAACCTCCACGCGCTCGCCATCGCGCCTACCCAGTTCAAGCATCCGCACCTCATAGCTGTCGCCCACCTGGGCGAACACAACGGTGAAGTCCCGGAAACGCTGAAGGCCCGATTCTTTTACCGTCAAAGGAACCTCCGTTTCCGCGATGACGACCTCGGCGGATACGGCCATTCCCGGTCGCCATCTGCCTTCACCGTTGGCAAGGGCCACGCGTGCCACCACGGTCTGGCCCGCGCTGGCCAGCGGCAGGATGCCCTGCAGCTTTCCCGTTGTTTCCAAACCACCTGTTGCCGAACGGATGGTCACCGCTTGGCCCGGGGACAGGCGCTCGGCGTCGCTTCCCAGCGCACGCAAATCCACCCAGACCTCGGAAAGGTCAGCTATCTCGAACAGCGTGTTGTCGGCAGCGACATCTCCTACCGCCGTATTGCGTGCGAGCACCACGCCACTGAAAGGCGCCGTGACGGAGTAGGTCCGCATGCTGTCATTGCCCTCCACCGTGGCCAGCGTCTGACCGGCCGAGACGCGTTGTCCCATCTCGACCGTCACACTGCGGACCACGCCCGGGAAACGTCCCTTCACCGCAGCAAAGCGACCGGTGTCGACCGCGACGTTGCCCATAAGCGAGACAGTGTCCCGGATGACCCCTGGTTCGGCGGACTCAACCACGACACCTGCGTCGGCAGCGGCTTTCGTATCTATGGTTGTGCGACCTTCGTACGAGGCGTAGGCCCAGGTGTAGTTCTTCCCACCCACCACTGCATCGGCTTTGACGTCAAAGGAGTGCGGTTCAACCACCTCCCCGTTGCCCACTAGGTAATCGTTCTCTGGAACAAAGCTGAAGTTGTTGACTTCGCCGTCCAGTCGCTTGAGTTGCATCGTCGCTTTGACTTCGCCAGGTGCCAGCGGCTTGTCGTTGCGATAGGCATACAGTCGGAACTGCGGCGGGGTATTGGTTTCGTAAACAGTTACTTCAAGGGCGAAGTCGCCGTCGCGAAGCATGCGCCCGCGATGCGGCCCTCGTTCGTAGTCGCCTGCGGCCGCAGCAGTGGCTTCAGGCTTGTCTCCCTGCGACGGTTCGTTGCCGCCACATGCAGCCAAGGCGAACGGAAGCATGATCAGGAATACGTATCGGTTCATGGGCGGATGTCCAAGGCAGAAGCGGTGAGGCGGTCGGCCTCGACCAGGAGACGGAGATAGCGCGCGGCGGATTCGACTTCCCGTTCGCGAAGGTCGAAGAGCCGCTGCTGCGCTTGGCTGAGTACCAGGAAGGAGAAGCGACCTTCCTCAAAGCCTCTGCGGCTCTGATCAAAGGCCTGCTGGGCCTTTGGCAACTGGCGCTGGCGCACCGACTCCACCTCGGACTGCGCTTGCTTGAGCTGCTGGTAGATGCCAAACAGCTCTTGACGCACCTCCAGCATCTGCGCCTCGCGCCTGTACTTGAGCGAGGTCAGCTCGTAGTCCGCTTCGGCGACGGAGAAATCCGATCGCCGCCGGCTTCCCAACGGGACAGAGATGGACATCACCAGGCCGCTGTCTTTGGTGGCTTCCAGTCGGCGAATGCCGAGGCCAACGCTGACATCCGGCTTGGCGCTGGCCCGGGCGATCTCCCTTCTTGCACCCAGAACCCCGGCCCGGGCCTCCATGGCCCGCTGCTGTGGTGTCGTGGCGAGGCGTAGGCTCAGATCATCGAAATCATCCAGAGGGGGAAGGACCCCGGTATCCCCGGCAACCGAGCCGAAGTCCGGGCTCGGCGCCCCCCACGTGGCGGCAAGTGACATCCGCGCGCCTTCCAGCGCCTGCAACGCCTGCTCCCGCTTCAGCTCGGCATCGAGCAGGGCGATCTCGGCGGCTCTCAGGTCCGAGTCCGGATTACGGGCGGCCGCTACCCAGCGGGCCACTTCACGGCGCATGGCCTGGGCCATTTTGATGCGCTCTTCGGCGTGCTCGACATGCTCTTGGGCGGCCAGCACATCGACGAAGCGCCCCGCAGCCAAGGTGGCAATGGCGATACGGGTGACGTCCGCCTCGCTTCGGGCGGCGTCCACCTCCGCGCCACCGAGCGCTTGGCGCGCTGCCCGCTTCCCACCGAGTTCCAAGACCTTGGAGATGCGGAACGTGGATTCGGCGGCGTCCAGGCCGCTCAGGCCACCTGAGCCTGCCACGTTTTCAAGCTCGCCTCCCAGCACGAGGGGCGTAGGCAACGCCTCCCGGCCCGCACGGCTTCTGACAGCTTCCAGTTGAGCAGCGTCTGCCTGCACGCTGGGATGGGTGCCCAGGGCACGGGCAACCGCATCCTCCAGGCGCAGCACTTCAGCGGCGTGGCCAGGCACGGCCACACCGCAGGCGCCGGCAATAGCCAGCGCCCACAAACTACGTAATTTCACGGAAAATCTCCGACAAATGGTCATGACGACGCGCTGCCGGCCACCATTTGGTGAACAGCGCGCTCAGGCCGCTACAGCGCGGCAGGAGTCGTCAGACGATCGGAGGTCTAAAAGGTGAGCCGTGGTGGCCCAATGGCTCATCAACGGAGCGCAGGCCGGGCAGTAAAGATGCCGGCGGTACAGTAGCCAGGTTCAGATTCGAAAACACCAGCATGCCGGCAAAGCTCACATCGGCCTGGTGAAGGACGCTGTGGACACCTGATGCATGCTTGGGATCTACGTTGTCGCCATTTCCGGGGGCGTGTGAGTGCCCGTGCTCTGCCGTTGCAGCGATGTCGTGCTCGGCAGTGTGGAGCTCGCCCTGCTGGATCACAATCGGCCGAACAACGATGCTCAACAGCATCAGCACGAAGATGCTGAGCTGGATGAGTCGACGGTGGCGGGCCGAGAAGGCGGACATGAAAGGAAGAATAGTCGTACCCGACCTGGGTTGTCGAGAGTCCTGAGTTGCGGGTCGGTGCCTGCTCCGATTACGACTTGGCTCTCGAGGGAGGGTGTCGCTTAAGCCAACTCCGATCAAATCGCCTTGCCTCAGGCGTCGCCGCGCCTGCTGCCGGTTCTGGCCGATAGCGGGTGCCCAGTGAGGATGGTGCCTGCCTCTCGCTCCCTGGGCGATTTACTAGCGGCGGCACGCGGACGTCCGATAAGCGTGCATCCCGAGACGCGGCGAGGCTGGAACTAGGCCTCACTGATCTCTGGAGCGCCGTCCCGCAGGCTCGTTCCAACGTCGAATGGGGCTTGGGTCCTCTCTCAAGCGTTGGGCGATTCCGCGCTGCTTCTGGCATTCAGTCAGACCCTAAACGCACCACTAGGCTCACAGTTGGACTTTCAGATCAAAAGGGCGCAGCGTTCGTTCTCGCCCCAAGGGGCCGTTGATTTCGGAGAGCGCAGGTGAGCAGAACAAGTATCTCCCATCCACTGCAGATTGCGACCTTGCCTGTCGGGATGAACGGCGGTGGGATCGGCGTCACCTTTGCACCGGGAAAACATCAGGACGTCGCAATGACGGGGTCTTGGGCTCGAGACTTGGACATCGAGGTAGCGTCGATAGTTGCGTGGGGAGCACAGCATCTGATCACGTTGATTGAGCCGTGGGAGTTCGAGGAGTTACGAATTACATCCTTGGCAGAATGTGCCAAAGCGCACGGCTTGAAGTGGCACGGCCTGCCGATTACGGATGGTGCGGCTCCTGATGCGCGACTGCTTGTGCCATGGCAATCCCTAGGACCTCAGCTCGCAGCCGAGCTCTTGTCCGGACGCAGGATCGTGGTGCACTGCAAAGGAGGCCTGGGCCGGGCGGGGACCGTGGCGTCGATGCTTCTCATTGACACAGGCTACGCTTCGGACGGCATCGATGCGATTGCTAAAGTGCGCTCAGTGCGGCCTGGTGCAGTGGAGACTGCGGAGCAGGAAGAATTCATCCTGAACTGGCCTGCTCGCGGAGCCTCAAGTCTGGGGGGAGCCGCAATGCCCCGCTAACCTACCCTTTACCGCCCTGGGCTGGAATACAAGAGGACGGAACTCCGCAGGTAGTTTGTAGGGAAGCCGCCGTAGGGGACGCAGTGCTGAGCACTTTTCCTCGAACACATATAGTGCTACGACGACGAACCCGCACCGGTTGCCACCCTGACCTGGGAGCTCAGCCACGAAGACCAAAAGGCGGTCGCCGACGTCCTGGGTGCCGGCGCGTTAAGTAGTACGACCGTTGACGTAACGACAGATTACAGTGGCCACAGCACTTGGAGCATTCACGTCGATCCCAACGTGGTGCGCGCGTTTCTGCTCGACCAGCACGGTGTGGCAGGCGAAGAGCGGGAGAAGTTTTCCAAGATATTGCTGGATCGACTCGTGGTCGAGATAGATGCGCACCCCGAGCCGTCTGACCAATTGCAGGCGGTCAAGCGGTCCATCAGCGGCTTCCGCAAGGGGAAACCAGTGCTGGCGGCCATCGATATCCTGCAGAAAAGGATGCCGGCGTTCTTCTATACCTCTCACTTTGATCGCATGTCCGGGGAGATATCGCTGGACAAGCTGTCTCGTGACACCCAAAGCGGCGCGACGATCTCCCCGGGTGACCAGATTTTCCTCGACTTCCTCGAGTACGCCGGGACGTCGGTCAGCGAATTGCAGTCCAGCACACGCCTGGAAGAGCTCAACGCACGTTGCCAAGCCGCCTCCAATGAAATTACCGATGAGATCTTCGAGTTTTGGAGTCAGAACGACGCGCTCAGTGTAGAGATAGCGCTTGCCCAAGGCCTCTCCGAGGATCCCGCCCCCTTCAATAGCGGGACTGTTGCCAAAATCCGCATTCGGAATGACAACCACAAGGTTTCGGTGCCCCTGTCTGAGCGCAGCGCCGGATTCGTCTGGTTCTTCTCCTTCCTGTCGCAGTTCAAGCAGATGCGAAAGAGGAACCCCGGTGCGATCATCCTTCTGGATGAGCCTGGATTGACGCTACATGGAAAGGCGCAAGCTGATCTGCTCCGCTACATCATTGAGCGTCTACTCCCCGACCACCAGGTCATCTACAGCACCCACTCGCCCTTTATGGTGCCGGCCGATCGTCTTGCGGACGTTCGCGTCGTCGAGGACGTTGTCACCTACGACCAGCGTCGCCGCCCCACCGTTAAGGGCACACAGGTCTCCGCGGACGTCCTGAGCGTCGATCAGGACACGCTGTTCCCCCTTCAGGCCCATCTCGGTTACGAGGTTACCCAAAGCCTGTTTGTGGGAGCGCATACCCTGTTGGTCGAAGGACCTTCGGATGTGCTCTATCTTCAGGCGGCATCGCACGCGCTCAAGCAACGCAAGCGCCAAGGCTTGGACAGCCGGTGGGTGATCTGCCCCACAGGCGGCATAGACAAAGTGCAATCGTTCGCCTCGCTCTTCTCTGGCAAGGGCATCCACATGGTCGCCTTGTGTGACTACGGCAATGGCGATAAAGGCAAGGTGCAGCGGCTGAGGGAGTCTCAGATCATGAAGACTTCCGGCGTCTTGGTAGCCACGGATTTCACCGGAAAGGCGGAGAGCGACATTGAGGACTTCTTCGCACCCGCCGTCTTCGCCGACATCCTCAACGGTGCCTACGGTCTGAAGGGAAAAGGGCAAATTTCCGCCCGGCAGTTCAGCCAAGACGGTGCCCTGACGCGCCAGGTCAAACAGGCCGAAGCACTGTTTAATGTCATGGGGGCTTCCGTTCCGCCCCTGGATCATTTCACTCCCGCCAACTGGCTCATCCAGAATCAGCACGTGCTGGCCGCGGAAACTACGGCCATCAATGAAACGCTGGAGCGCTTTGAGAAGGCCTTCGCTGAGATCAATGCGGCGCTAGGGGCCGGTGCGTAGATGAACCTCTGCCAGAGCTCCGCAATGGCAGCGGGTTCCTCTCCCGGCGCGCACTCATCGGAGGGCAGGACTCGGCTGCCTGACTCCCGCGCCATGAAATCGGCCTCTAACAGTGCGCCCTTTCCCTGCCATGCTGGCCCTGCGAATGCCGGGTCCGCAGAGGGCGCTTTAGACGCGCCAAGCCCAGTCTGATCCGTGAATGCGGCGACCACCCTGCCGGTTCCAGCGGAACGCCTCCCACATCAGAGTCGGCGGCGTTCCACCGTACTTCAACTCATCAGCCAACCGGATGAACACCTCATCGGTAATCCAGGTTGACGGGGCAAGGTCCAGGTCCGTGAGCTTGGCCGCATGATTGGCCGCGCGTCCAACCCAGACGATGTCGTTGCCGCCTCGAATACCCGTGCGAGCAGCTCGGATTGGGCTGCTGTCGATTCCGACGACATGCCTCACGGTACCTGTCCAGTCGGGGTACTGCTGTTTCAACGCTGGCATGACGATCATCTTGACCGCATAGTTGATTTTCAACCCGGCCTTAGCCGCCGGCGTGGCTTGCCGGTCACCCACCCAGATGCCCATGACACGATCTCCGTCGTAGGAGGTGATCTTGCCGCCCTCTTTCCTGATGATCGTCGCTGCACAGTGCAGGAACGCTTTGTAGATCTCTGCACTCAACTGCCAGGCTTCGGTGTCGACCATATTCGTTGAGCCGTTCAGGTCCGCGTACAAAACAGTGGCACGATCAAACTCCACTGCGTCATTGCCCAATCGCAGATCTTCTGGATCGGGTACAACTTGACCTCTCCGTGTAGACCATCGGGTTTGTGCTATCGCCTGCACGGCGGCCGTCATCTCTTCCAGCAGTGCCACCGTCAGTCCCTCGGCCCAGCTTCGAGAATGCGGGAGCGAATTTGTTCGCATGCCGGTGCAATCAAAGCCCGGGCGTCCGGGCCAGGGGTGTATCGGTAGGGGACGGTCGTGAGCCCCGTGAGATCACTGGGAAGCTTCAGCTTGTCTTCGCGCGGCTCCATCAAGAAGGCGCGCCGACGCCCCAGGAATCCAATGAACATACCCAGTTCAAAGACGACGTTGTCGCGCATGACAGGCCACTCGTCACCGCGGCTGATGACCATGTCATCCGCGTGGGCCACGGCAATGGCAAAGTCTGCCTGTTCCAGCTGGCGCTCGAGCTCGTCAAGTGTGTAGTTGGCGGCGCGGAACACCCCGTGGTCCCATACCACCGTCAGGAACGGGTCGTGCTCGAAGTGCTGTACCAGCAACCGCGTGACAGGGAGCGCCTCCACCGACGACATCACAAAGACCCGGACCTGTCCGCGAGGTTGGGTAATCATGTGATTGCGCTCTTTTAGACGGCGCGAAAGGGTCGCGGCCAGCCGCCGCCAGATGACGGGGTGTGAATCCGCAATCCTGCTGAAATCGATTTCCGGCACCTTTAGCACTACGGTCGGCTCGCGTGCAGTAACAGTTGCCGCCCGCAGTTGCGCCGGTTCGATGGCTGCCATTTCGCCGACGTGGTCCCCAGCCCTTCGGGTATTAACCACTTTGCCGTTGACCAGCACGTCCACGGAGCCGGAGACAATGAAGAAAACGTCGGTCTCTGGGGCGTCCTGAGTGATAAAGGCCTGCCCTGTCCCCACGTCGAGCAATTCCCCGGCCTGTGCCAGCTGGGCTGCGGCCGCGTCCAAGCCGGCCAGCAGGCGGAACTCAGCCAAGGCGGCGATCAGTCGCCTGCCATCATCCGCCGCGAGGCGCTCGACGATCCCAGTCCCCATACTGCCCCCTTGAAAGTGTGAACTGGGTCCCAATATACGCCCAAAGGAGCTGGAATGAATCCGGCTGCCAGCCACGCCGTAGGCGACGCGACCCGCCCGGCCTGGCCTCCTCTTGGGCGCAGGGAGTAGCACGATGGGACACAGCTGGAAAAAAGATCGCACCAAGAAGCGCATTGCCACCCGTTACGCCGAAGTCCGCGACGTGGACATCCGCGATTACAAGCGGGAAACCTCGCTGGTGGATATTCCAGTCAATCGCGCCTATCGCGTCCAAGGGGCGCATGTCTACATCGACATCGTCAATCTGGCGGACATGCTTAGCTGCACTGACATCGAAGGCGAAACCTGCCACAAGCGGGCCCTTCGATTCCTGAATCAGCACTACCGCGCCGTCCATCGCATCCTCGTTGAAAGTGATGCCATCCGTGTGGACTTTCACAACCAGCGGCTGCATGCGGTTGTGACCAAGCCGTACGGCGATGCCAACGAACGCGCCCGGATCGAGCGCGCGGTTGCGATCGCCCAGCTCGCCATCGATGTGCTGGCTGAAACGGGCGACTCGGACGCGCACATCCCCAATGCCCAGGTTCGTGTCGGCATTGACAGCGGGATGGCGTTGGCCGTCAACAATGGTCGTCGCGCCAGCCGAGAACCTCTTTTCTTAGGCTCCCCAGCCAATCAGGCGGCCAAGTGTGCCGGGCATGGAGGGGCTGAAGGCATCTACCTGACGCACGGCGCACGTGCCGTGCTTGAACTGCCTACCTTGACCGGCAACAAGGACCGCACCACTTCGCTGACCGATGCTCAGATTTCCGCATGCGTCGAGGCCGCTGCACTCGGCATTTCCAAGTCGCGCATCATCGAACTCTGGAAAGATGAACAGGCCGAGCTCCCTATCGGCGAATTCAAGTTCAGTCGACCGACGCCTCCGCTTTCTGATCTGGACTTCTCCCTGCTCAGCGCGGCGAACTCAAGGCGATTTGATGGCGTTTCGATCTATGCCGACATTGACGGATTCACCGACTTCGTGGACAAGCACTTAGAGGAGGATCCCGAACATCTGGTTCGAACACTGCACGTATTGCGCTCTGAGCTGGATGCGGTCGTACACGAGGATTTTGGAGGGCGTCGTGTCCGTTTTATTGGCGACTGCCTTCATGGGGTGCTGCTGGAGGGCACGTCACGGACGACAGATGCGCAGGACACGGTCAGCACCGCTGCCCAGTGCGCGGGTGCATTGCGCAGCAGTTTCTCCACTGCCCTGGAGCAACTGAGCGCCGAAGGCGCGGAAGTGGCAGAGCTGGGATTGGCCATTGGCTTCGAACTTGGCCCCCTTGCCATTTCCCGCCTGGGCATGAAGGGGAGCCTTCTGCGGTGTGCCACGGGGCGAGCGGTGTTGGAATCTGAAGCCCAACAACGACTCTGCGACGGTGTGGAGACGGCCATTGGTGAAAATGCCTACAAGGCCGCCAGCGCCGCGATACGGACCGTCTTTACCGACAAGCGAAAGGCGGCGAACCTAGACTATGCCGCAGCGGTGGAGGAACTCGCCGCATCCGGGGACCGCGTGGCGAAGGCAACACTGGAGGCACACTACGCTGAAGTGGCACCCGCAGTGGCTCCTGCGCTCGCGCAGCCGATCCGTCCTCATGTGGCCGCGACGTGACGCCAAGGCCTTTGGAGCTGCTGCAGCGCGTGGCACCGGACTGCGGTGCCACGTTGATCGTAGACCCTGTCGGGGGGCTGGTTGGGATCACAGTGGTTCGGGCCGGCGGAGCCGAGTACGCATTTAGATTGCTCGTCTCCGTTGCAGGCGAGCACGTCTCAGTGCGCGAGATCGCCGACCCCGGCATGCTGCCGGGGTTCTGTCCCGATCGGCATATCAACGGTGACCGTAGCTTCTGCCTCGGCTGGGGAGAAGACAATCCGAGCCGGATCCAAGACGAAGCAGCAGCGAGGCATTGGTGGGCCACGGTCTACCAGTACCTGACCTACCAGATCGGCGCGAACGCCCGCCGGGTCTTTCCTGGAGCGGAGAACGGCCGCGCGCACGGTCGTGCTGCGCAGCATCAGGCCAATGCTGAGCAGGCAGCCGAACGACTGGGTCCGGCATTCAAGGCAGATGTGCTCGCGGGGCAGTTCATGGTCCGCAAGGATTCGCGCCCTCAGAAGCGGAGGCTCGAGCTCTGGCACGGCAAACTACTCCTTGCTCGGGTGTCGACGCGCACTGAAACCTTGGTCGGGAGACCCCCAGTCTGCCCATGTGGCCGCGATCCTGACGGTGCGATCACTGCATGTGGCGACCACGCTGCGGCCCTGGTCACTTTCATCTTGGAACAGCACCGATGTGCGCTGGCCGACACAGCTTTCCTTGAGGATTGTGCGGCTGCAGGAGCGCGCTGCTGCGGAACGCTGGACATCTGCGGTCTTCGATCTGCCATCAAACGAACACAAACCGTATCCCTCAAGACAGAGAACTCACCCCGTGCAAGAACCTCAAAATTCTGGCGGCCACCCGCCAAATCAAAGCGACCGCGTTAGTGCCGCTTGGCAGCAGCTGAATTTGGTCTTGGGCTTCTTCTCCCGTGTAGACACAAAACTCTCGGTCGGCCTGGGTATCAACCTGGGCATGCTTGCCATGATCGCGACGCGGCTGCCGAAACTTGATGAACTAACGGCCCTGATCTCGGTTGTGGGCGTTTTGTTCCTTACACCGCTTACTGTTAGCTTCTGGCACCTGTGGTACGGATATTTTCCGGAACTGCGAGGCGGGTCAAATTCGCTCATCTTCTTTGAACGGGTGTCGAGCATGGCCGAGCACGAGTTCTTGCAGAAGTGCGCGGAGCGTACGCTGATGGAGTTCGAGGAAGACCTCCTGGGTCAATGTTGGCGCAATTCCAAGATTCTCTCGTCAAAATTCAGCTGTTTGAAGTACGCGTACATTGCCACTGTTCTGGCAATCGCCCCATGGATGGCACTCATCGTTGTGCTGCCTCCGCCGGCAAAGTGACACACAAGTGGCTTCTGCTCATCCAGTTGTTGAGCCGGAGCCCCGGGCAGCGCTGACAGGGCCGGGCCTTCCGGCCCAAGTCGGCCCAAGGTGAGAAACGGTGCTGGCTATTGCCGGAGTTTGGCCATCGGCTATCACACGCACGTCGCAGTTAGCTCCCTTTCGGAAGGGGATGCCAGCCTAGACGTGCAGCAAACTCACGACGATAGACGGTGTCAATCTGGGGCGGGGCTCGCCGGACGTACTCTTCTGCGAGCGTCGCAGTTTGCCCTGAGAGGCTTGCGAGGTAGGCAACTGCTTCTTCCACTGATGGGACGCGTTGATTTTCCCCGTTGAACTTCGGTGGCAGCGCCGTCCATAGCACAGTGGTAATCCCGCGAGCAGCGGCCCAGTCAGCGAGCCCAGGAATACTCGCCGGTGCTGGACAGCCATGTGTCCAGACCCCCAAGTGTCGCTCCATGTTCTTTGAGGGAATGGCTTCCCGCTCACGCAAGGCTCGCTTGGCGTCGCCCTCGTCGTCGGTACCAGCCTCAACCCAGAAGGAGGTGACAGCAGACGCGGCCGCATGCATGACCAACGTAAGCCGTCCATTGCCGGATTGCCTTAAAAACTCTACGCAAACCGTTGGCCCGTCTGCCAGCCACTGTCCACGAACCGGTAGACCGTCGGGTTGCCATACCAGCGACCCCCAACCAAGATAGGCAATCATCTTGAGCCTCTACTCGACTGCGACAGCCGTGCCGCCCACCACAAGCGGCTCATTTCGTAATCGGTCGAGCCTTTAGTCTCTGCGCTCACCATCCTGGATGCCTCCTCGTCTCAACAAGACTCTGTATTGATAGCGCTACCGCGCCATCTGCCGCGATGTTGCGCTGCAGGGTCCGACGCCGGGCGAGAAGAAGCGCGAAGACGGAGCATGCTGCTGATTGCGGACTACCCGCAAGAGCGGGTGACGCATGCCTGGGAGATAGTCGAACCCGCTGTCTTCAAGCTCAAGTACGAGGCGGGAGAGAACCTCATGCTGCAGGAGCAAGCGGCGTCGCGACGATGCAATCCGAACACCCCGGCACCCTGTGAAAGGAAGCACGAAATGGCTGAAGTACCAGAACAGCTCTTCGGCAATAAGCTGGATGGGACTATCCTGCCCCACCAGTAGCAGGCAATCGTGCAGTGCACGCCCCAAGGCAAAGCAGTCATGCCGTCTGCCCTGCTCATGGGCGACCCTCAACATCACCACTAGTGCCGCCAGGCTATCCAGAGTGCCCAGCCCGCACAAGCCCTCGGTGATCTCTCGTAACCGACGGTCTCGGCGGACAAACATGCCGGCTCGCAAGCTCGCTCCGCTGAACACTTCCAGTTGCACAGGTGCACTGAGCGACATGAGTATTGATTCTCCACAACCGCCAAGTGCCTCGTGGACATTCAGAGCGGCCCAGACCGGTGAACATAGAACCATGCGGGAGCCGGGATAGCGCGCCTCGGCTGCTGCCTGCGTCGCCTGGGACGGGACGTGTTCCGCATGGGCATATTTCACCCACACATTGGAGTGGCAGCCGGGACGCTCCGGGGATATCGACTGTCCGAGCGCGTATGCGCTGGATAGGCCCATTCGGCTTCGCAAGCATTCAAACCACAATCCGACACTGAGTGATCGCAGGCAGTACGGCACGGCTCGGTTGGCGGGAAGTATGCTCGTGCTTGCACGCATGCGGGCAAGTCGCGCCTCGCCGTAAAAGGGTATCTCTTTGAGCGCCATGGCCGTGCCCCTCCCCATTCACCTTTGATGGGTAACGAAACGCGAGTTTGTTACTCCTTCCACCATTCGTATTAGAGGGGCAGAATCAGGAGGACACAAGCGACGGGGTGTGACCACGCCATGACGGAGCGGACCAACGAATCAATCCTGGCCCCGGAACGCCGTGAGATCGAAAGAGAATTGACCTTTCATTTCGGGCCTCTCATCGGCTATGAAAACTTGCCGCGAGCTCTTGGCTATCGCTCCAGCCACGCGCTCCGCCAAGCAGAGGCACGCGGAACCTTGCCCGTGAAGATATTCAAAGTGCCCGGCCGCCGCGGCAAATTTGCCTTTGCGATGGACATCGCCGACTGGATGGTTGGGCTGAGGGCCGCAATCAGTCCGCCGGCAGTATCTGGCACCCCGCAAGATGAAGCGGCTGCTCTGAAGCCCAACCAGGAATGACGCCCCACAACCCAAACTCAAGGGGCCGGGCTTGTAGCGTTTCAAGAACAGACTCAAGACGTCCCCGAAGATGCGCTCGCCGAGCGCCGAGGAGAGTACCAAGAGCCGGAAACTAACATCTCCGAACCCTGGAAATGACTTGCCCCCGTTGGCGCGGGGGCAAGTGACATCTGTTGGAGCAGATGGTGGTGAAACTCAGCCTGTACCCTGAGGCTCACCCTTTTCCTTGACAAAGTCAAGCGACTTCCCGTTCGCGCGGAGGGGTGCGCCCATTTCCTCCCCATCTCATATGGCGGAGGCGAACCTGAATGGGCACCTTGTTCCAATCTCGAGACCGGGCAGACGTTCGCAAGCCGACGGCTGAGGAGCAGGATGATGACCGCAGGAAAAAGCGCGACCGCCAAACCGACGGACGAAGACCGCCGTGAGGGGCATCTGCCCCATTCCCCTCTCGAGCTAGCACGCGGCAAGCGCGACCGCCGCGAAATCTTTGTATTTCAGTCCCCGAAGAATGGGCGGACCGTAACGGTGGCCGACCTGGTCAACTTTTGCCAGGCGCTGATGCTCGAATTTGACCCCCAGGTGGAGATGTATGTTGAGAGGCCGCGTCGAATCACGGTAGGCGAGAAGCGCGACCTTGAGTTGAGCTTCTGGGTCGGGCGGAGGGATGGCACCCAGCACTACCAGTTTGTAATCCCTACAAAACGGGTGGCTTCACTGAGCGTTGGCTTAGTCAAGCTTCCCGCAGATGACGAGCTCATCCACATGGCCTTGAATCAAGGGCTCGTATTGCGACTTGTCCACGAAAACTCTCTGGCATCTCGCGCCAGCGAGGTCGCTGTTGCCTACGAACTACTTCCGCTTGTCTGGGCCAATGCAAAGATCGCGGGGGCCAGGCAGTTGGAAGTGAGGATTGAGGACATGCTCCAGAACGTTGAGCGCCTCACCATGAGCGCATTACAACTGCAGACGGGCCAGGCCCGGTTCGCAGTGGCTTGCGCAGTGGCAAGCCTCGTCTACACCGGCCGCGTACAACTCGTGGACTATCGCCCAGGGGATCCGGATGCCCTCGTGGAGGTGCGTCATGGCTAGGTACGAAATCTATGATCAGGCGACACTCGACGAGTGGTACTCCCCACATCCGGTTGATATTGCACCAGATCATCTCTCCAAGTTCCGCGTGGCCAAGGAAGCACTCACCGCCTTGCTTCTGGGCCGTTCCACCATCACCGCTATATCCCGGAGATATGGAATCTGCCACAAACGCCTGAAGCGCATGGCAATGAAAGCGCCCACGATAGCCCACGATGGCATGCCGCACGGATTTCGCGTATGCATTCCATGGGGCAGTTACTCGACTGAGCTTTCCTTCGAACCCGCGGAATTGCCGCTGGTTCCAGGAAGATTTGCGTGGCACAAAGTCTCCGAAGCTGTGCCGAGTGTTAAAGCCTTGATCGATGGCTTTGCAACCCATCTGCCGCCGGGCCGCCCTCCAAGCGCGTTCGTAAAATTGCACCAACGAGTCCTTGCGGAGCTGAAGCAGCACAACCTGGAGGACAAATTCCCCCTGAACGATCCTGGCAAGGGGAAGCGCTCGCTGCTTGCTTTGCTCAAGCGGCGGCAGTCGGCAGTAGCCGACGTGGACCTTTATGAACCTCAATCGGCATCGAACGCTCCTGTCGCTTTGGAGCAAGCAGTACGGATGGGCCTGTTCGCCAGAACGGAGTTTGACGCGCACCAAATCGATGTTGAATGCAAGATCTCCATCGATATGCCCAATGGCGCGCGTGTTACGCGCAAAGTGTCACGGCTATGGCTTCTCATCGAAATAGAGACTGAATCCAGGGCGGTAACGGGATGGCTTCTCTGTGTCGGCCAGAGCTATGACAATCTTGATGTAGCGCTCTGCTTGTCCAAGTCAATGGAACCCTGGGCTCCCAGGGACCTGACGATCCCGGACCTCTTCTACGCACCTGGCGCTGGAATGCCCGTCTATCAGGCAGCAACGCCGATAGTCACGCGCTCGGCCGCTGTCGCACTGGACAACTTCCTTGCGCACTCGGCCCATGCACTCGAAGCAGCATTCTGCAGGGCTCGGGGAGGTGTGATGATCTTCGGAAAGTCGCACACACCGCGCTCACGACCCATTGTAGAGCAATTCTTCTCGCGCTTGGAACGTGGTGCGCTGCGTAAGATCCCCGGCGGTTTTGAGCCCGCCAAACGGCTGGGGGAAAACAAGATCAGGATCAGCAACTTCTCTCCGGATGCCCATCCCATCCAGATGCACCTTCTCGAGGAGCTCCTGGACGTCATCATAGCCAACTACAACGCGACGCCTCACTCCGCACTCGGACAGATGACGCCGCTAGCGTATCTCACGAATCGCAAAGAGTCAGCGTTTGCGTTTGCGCCGGAAACCTGTGGCCTGGATGCTGCAGATATGGCTTCGACAATCGTAAGCCTGCCCGTAAAAGGCAACAAGGATAATGGGGAGTTGCCCCATGTCACCTACTTGTATGCGGACTACCGATCCCCTTCCCTTAACGATAAATGGGGACTGATTGGCACCAGGATTCTTGCGCGCGTGAATAGGCGCGATCTTCGTTCAATCGTGCTACTTCAAAGTGCCACCGTGCCATTCGGAGTGGCTACCGCGCGAGCGCCTTGGTCGCGCGCGCCGCATGACGAGAGGACGCGAAGGATCATCTGTCGTTGGTCCAAACAGCGCAGTGATTTCTCAATCGCTGGCGTGGAGTGTGCAATTGAAGCCTTCATAGCGCATCTTCGATCTACTGCAGACACGTCCCAACCCGCAGTCGACCAACTTGCGCGCTTGCAGCAGTTGCACTTCGGCCGTCTGCCCGACATTCGGTCCCAGCCAGCTCACATCCCGGTAAGAGTCCCCCGGGGAGGCAAGGTGAATCTTGATGACTAGATCGGACCTTGCGGAGGCCATCATGGCCGTCCGTCGCCTTGACCCCGACCATCCACTTTTCATTGAGTCTGGCTACCGTATCAACACGAAGCCTGTCGAACGCATGGCGGATTTCGTTCTGTACAACATTCAGCAGGGTCATCATGGATGCTCTCTTTATTCAGAGAGCGGGGTTGGCAAATCCACGGCGCAAGACTATCTAGTCGAAACCGACTGGCGCTGGCTCGTGGAGGACGGACGCCGCGCAGGTGTGGCCAGGGCAATCGTCGCAACCTCAGATGCATGCAGGAGCCCGCTGAGCTTCTGGCACGCGCTTTCACATCAACTGGGAATGCCGCGCTGGTCATCGGCCAGGCCTCACGAGCTGAGGGCACGAGTACACAATCACATGCGCGCCGCGTGTGGGCACGCCGACGTACGCAGGTACGTATTGTTCATCGACAGTGCTCAACGGCTCACCAATCTTGAGTTTCAGTGCTTAGAAGATCTTGATAACTTGATGAGCAAGGACAGGCTTACTCTCTTTTTGGTCTTTGTGTACCAAAGTGACCAGCAGGGCATCGAGCTTGGCGACATGTGGCAGCACCATCCGTCACATGTTGTTCGCCGGTGGTTTCTGGACTCAGCCCCATTTCTTCCTCTTGCGGCGCGAGATGAAGTCAGGCATGCCCTGTCGCGCTACGACGGCGCAGCATGGTGGCCGACAGAGGACATGCCATTTTCTAGATACTTCGCCACCGACGCATTTGATCGCGGATGGCGGCTGGAATCTGAAACGGAGATGATTTGCGATGCTGTGTCCGCCCTCCGGAGGGAGGTGGGACTTCCCGAACATAGTGGCTGGCCGATGTGCTCCTTCACATCGACCGTGCGGAATCTGCTAACGAACGCTTGGTTTCAGCAGAGTTTCGAACGCTTCACTCCATCTGACGTCCGTGCTGCGCTTGTGCATGTCGGGTACCTGCGAACCGAGTTCATTCGCATGCGCGAGAAGATGTCCGACAAGGCAATCGCCATCATTGAGAAGATACAGAATACGGCAAACCAGGTAGGGGGAAGCAATGAATAGCTCTCGCGCCGTAAATCCTTCTACGCCTCGGATTGTCGGCGCAGAGCATGAGTTCTATCCATACATATCGGGCTACGGCGTGCTGCAGCGGATCGTTGCACTGGGCATGCCAACAAGTGAGCAACTCATGATCATGGGGGTGAGGCGTAAGACTGGGCGCTCCATGCTCCGCCCTTTGCTTCTGCCGGGCCGGGTGCAGGATACTTTTGCGTCAGCCATCGAAGTCCGTGACGTCACAACGAAGAATCTATGGAATCCGGCCGCGTGGCTTCCAGTTCAATCACTTCGACTTCTCGCGGGTAGTGAGCTTCCATATATGCGGTGCCCCGCATGCGCACTTCACGGCTACCATTGTTCACTATTTCTCCTTCCTTCCATCTCTGCGTGCCCTTGGCATGGCGAGAAGCTCATCAGCCACTGCGAGGCATGCGGAAGGACGCTGGGCACCAGTTTTGACCACTCCGGTGGTCTCGGGACTTGTACTTGTGGATTTCAGCCAATCGACGCCCACACAGCGCTACTGGACGTCAGGCAATTTCCCGCTCGTGAAGTGTCGCAGTGGGTGGATGACTACCTTCATTGGGCATCACGCCAGCGGGCAGGCCGAGTGATTCACTTCCCCAGTGATGCGCAAAGCTGGCCTTCAGCTCTGGCGCGCCTGATTGATAGAACGACTCCTATGCCGCCCGTCCACCAGGACGATGGCAATGCTCACGTAAGGTATGAGGCTTTCCAGCCATCCGCTGACGATCCGGAGCCAGGGGCGTTCTGGGGCTGGGCAATGATTGGCGGCAACTCGGGCCTCATGTGCGCTCCGCTCCCATTGATGGCCTACGATGCTTTGACGCGGGCCACTGCAGCGGCATGCGCCAGGGTCGGACTTGAAGGCCTATCTGTCCTGAGCTTCCGCTCAACGCACTACGACACCCAAGGACCCACTGAGGTAGAGCGGCACGAGTCGTTCCTAGCTCCCTATGGTGTTTCTGCCAGCGGCGCGACTTGGCTCAATCTCTCGGTTGTCGACCCGATGGTAACGTTAGCGTGCGGCACAGCGCTGGAGCTGGCCGCTGCGGCCTTTGGTATCGCGAACGACAAGCCGGATAGGTCCCCTTCCGTAATCGTCGCTTCGGTATTGGACAGCATTAAGGGAAGATCCGCCTTGGTCGACGCGCTTGTGTGGGTTCTGGCAACCGCTTATGAGGAAGGCTTGGCGTTGACGCTTGCAAGGGTGTTCAAGCTGAATCCGAAGGATGTACTGCCTTCAGGTGGGTATCCGGTCATCGAGCTTCAGGGTTCCGCCCGTTCCTTGAGAGAAGTCCGGGTCGCCTGGGTGACACCTCGAAAAACAGCTAGAATCCAGCAGAAATCCTAAGGCAGGCAGTTCTTAGCAATTTTTGCCATCATTGGGGCAACGGCACTGTCTCGTGCCGGACTGCGAACGGCAGTAGCCTTCATGCGAGTACGCAACACAAGGGGAGGCTTTGCCGCCGCGTGGGCTAATTGGCAATTCTAATGAACCCCCGGCAGTCGTGGGCGTGTTTTATGGGCTTCCGGAACTGTTGGGCGTTATTTATGTACTTCTGGAAATGCCGGGCGTCTTTGGTGAACTTCCGGGAATATCGGGCATCTTTGGTGGACTTCCGGAAATATCGGGCATCTTTGGTGGACGGAAGCTGCCAGGAAGAGGCTAAGCTCACCCCATCCATATCTTCTAAAATCAATGCGTTAGAGGCCGGGCGTTTTCGGTGCGGCAGACATCAGTTTTCTTGGTTCTTGTCCTTTTAGCCGACCCAACTAAAGTTGTTACGCCGCTCAACGTATTAGTGCTACTTCTCAGAAGTTGGCGCCTCCATCAAGTAAGTAGCGCCATTAGTTGGCGTCCACTAGGCTCGACTGCAGTAACCGAGGTGATTCGGCTCGCCCTCTGGAGGCGAGCCTTCCAAGTAAAAGTGCTACTTCAGCGCGCTCATTGCTTCGGCCGCTTGCGTTTCGGCCTAACATCAGCAGCGATGCGAACTTCTTTGGATCGCTTGAATGCAACTTCCAGCTGAGCTGGCAAATCTCGAAGCCCTGAAAGTTGTCCCTCGAGCGCGTCACATCTGCCGCGCAGGATATCGGCAGACTGACTGGCCGTGGCGGCCGCTGCTTGGGCGGTCTGGATATCCTGGCGCAGCTGCTTCTCAAGAGCTCTGTGTTGCTCGGATGCCTTGCTTAGCTGCACCTGGAGTTCTTTCACCTCCTGTCGGGCGCGATCAACATCGCTGAGCGCCCGATTCTCGACAGATCTGGTGTACTCGGCCCAGTCCTCTCGCTCAGATTTCGCCGTTTCTAGCGCCTCATGAAGCCTGGCGTCGAGTTGCTGTCTCGATGCTTCATTTCGATCGGCTCTTCGAAGCTCGACATCCCGCTGCTCTACAAGCTCTGACATCTGCAGACGGAGCTGGTCAACCAATCGCTGTAGCTCTGCAGCTTGCGTAGCGGCAATCCTCTCTCCTGTGAGAGCATCGTCGCGCTCTGAGCGCATTTGCGTCAGCTCGTCAGCTACAAGCCGGGAATTTGCCTCCAGTGCATCACGCCGGGCGGCCAGTGACTGCTCAGCCGCTGCAAGCTCTCGATGGGCGGCCTCCCGGGCATGACTCAACGCTAGCTCCCACCATTGTCCGGCGAGTTCTGCTAACACCGCTGGTGCATCTTCCAGGTCCGGACGCGCTGGCTGCAGGCGCGTGCCAAGTCGCTTCCACCACGTCTCCAGCCAGCGGGTCACGGTGTTCGGCGAGCCTGTCCCCAGGTGAGCCCGGATCCGCTCGACGGTTGGGCGTTCGCCCTTGCCGACCAATTCGTCGGCGGCGCTATGGACGTCAGATTCAGTGATGCCCCGGGCCATGCGAAGTCTCCTCTACTGGCGCCCTACTCTGCTGGTAGCGTACACGCGATAAGTGATGATTATCGCGAGTAGGCGCCTTATGGCATAGCGTACATTACATACTATGAAACGAAATTCCACTCCATCGACCTTGCCAGCGACGGCTACCCACCTGGTCTTGCCCGAGCAACTTGCCCACCAGGCCGCCGAGGCGGTGCGCGAGCTGCTGGCCGAAGCTGCGGCGGCCAACACCACCCGCAGCTACGCTGCCGCCCTGCGCTACTGGGCTGGCTGGCACCAGGGCCGCTACGCGATCGAGCTGGCGCTGCCGGTCAGCGAGGCCGTGGTGATCCAGTTCCTGGTCGACCATATCCAGCGTAGAAGCAAGGCCGAGCTGGTCAGCGAGCTGCCGCCGGCACTGGACCAGGCCCTGGTCGCCGCGGGGCTCAAGGCCAGAATCGGGCCGCTGAAGCTGTCGACCGTGGTCCAGCGCGTGGCCGTGCTATCCACGGCGCACAAGCTCAAGCGCCTGGCCAACCCGTGCGAGCTGCCCAGTGTTCGCGCGCTCCTGAGTCGGGCCCGGCGCGCGGCGGTCAAGCGTGGCGAGCGGCCCGCCAAGAAGACCGCGATCACTAGGGCCGAGCTCGAGGCCATGCTGGCCACCTGCGATGGCAGCCTGGAGGGCCTGCGCGACCGTGCCCTGCTCTGCTTTGGGTTCGCCAGTGGCGGGCGCCGCCGCAGCGAGATCGCCGCTGCCGACATGCGCGACCTGCGCAGGGTCGGCGAGGACGGCTATATCTACCGACTGGAGTACTCGAAGACCCAGCAGGCCGGGGTGAAGGCGGATTCGACGCCGGACAAGCCGATCCTGGGGCGCAGCGCCGAGGCCTTGGCGACATGGCTCGAGGCGGCGGGGGTCCATGAGGGGGCAATCTTTAGGCGCATCTGGAAGGACCGGGTGGGCCCTGCCCTGCTCCCCGGCTCGGTGGCCACGATCGTGAAGCGCCGGGCCCGGCTGGCGGGATTGGAAGGCGACTTTGGGGCGCACAGTTTGCGATCAGGGTTCGTGACCGAGGCCGGTAAGCAAGGCGTCCCACTCCCGGCGGTCATGGCGATGACGGAGCATCGATCCGTCGCGAGTGTGATTGGGTATTTCCAGGCCGGGGCAGCGGAAGACAATCCGGCTGCCCGGCTATTGAAGTGATAACGACCCAGGGGCGGGTGCTGTTCGGCGCGATCCCGAAATGGGCGCCCTGCGGTCTTGCTGTTGGGCCTCCCAGGACAAATGTTCTTCGTTGACAAGGATGGAATGCCTGCGTAGCGTGTAACGCGACGCGCTACACAAGGGTCTCCCATGACCGCTGGCCCCCTCCTACCCGATCACATCGGCGAATACATCAAAACCCACATCCTGCCGGGAGACGTGACGATTAAGGCTGCGGCCGAGGTGCTGGGTGTTAGCCGCCCCACGCTGTCGAAGCTGCTCAACGGCAATGCCTCGCTTTCCACCGATATGGCCCTGCGCCTGCAGCGTGCGTTCGGCGCGGACAGCGAAGACCTCCTCAAGATCCAAGCCGAAATCGAGAACGCCCAATCTCGCGACCGACAGGCAGAGATGCCGGTCCGCGCCTACGCACGCAGTTTCCTGCAGATCCGTGCCCACGACATCCAAGCCTGGGCCTCGGGCAGGATCGAACCACGGCAGCAACTAGCCGCGCTGTTGCGTCGTCTGGTGAACACGACCGGCATCGATTTGAGCAAGGTTGATTTCCCCGCGTATGACGACGCCGAGCGCCGAGGCTGGGACGGTTATGTCGAAGCAGGCGCAGCCACGCCGTGGATCCCCATCGGCGTTTCCGGCTGGGAGTTCGGCTGCAATGCCGAGCCGGAGCACAAGGCCCAGTCCGACTACGACGCACGCGCGCGTCATGTTCCGGAAGAAGAACGCAAGAACACCACGTTCGTTTTCGTCACACCGCGGAAGTGGCCCGGCAAGCAGGCATGGGAAAAGGCACGGCGCGCCGAAAAGCAATTCCGCGATGTGCGCGTGTTCGATGCCGTAGATCTGGAACAGTGGTTGGAACAATCGGTCGCCACACAAACCTGGTTCGCAGAATTAATTGGCGCCAGTACCGAAGGCCTGCGTTCGCTTGATAGCTGCTGGAGCCAGTGGGCCGATCCCGCTGAGCCCCGGCTAAGCAAGGAGCTGTTTTCCGGACAGGCCGAAACGGCGAAAGGGATTCTCACAGATTGGCTGCGCGAGCCGACCAGCCGGCCGCTGGTCATCAGCGCCGAATCGAGCGAAGAAGCGCTGGCCTTTCTTCACTGTGCTGCCCAAGCCTTGGACCACGCCACGGCCAGGCTCGACAGCCGCTGCATCGTGGTGGATTCCGCCGCCGCCCTGCAGAAGGTGGTGCGCGCCTCCTCCAACTTCGTCGCGGTTGTCACCTCGCGGGAAGCCGAAGAGGCAATCGCCGGCCTGTACCGGAGCCAGCCCGTCATCCTGATCCGGCCGCGCAGTTCGTTGGACGAACGTGCCGACATCGCGCTCGATGCCTTGGACGACGACTCGTTCCGGAAGGGCATGCAAGCGATGGGCATCGACGAGCACGAGGCCGATCGGCTGGAGCGCGTCTCCGGTCAATACCCCACGATCCTTCGCCGCACGTTATCCACGATTCCTGCCATCCGCCAGCCCGGCTGGAGCCATGATCCGGCACTGGCGTCGCAGATCATTCGCCTGGGTTTGGCAGGCGCTTGGGTCACGACTAAGGCTGCTGACCGTGCGGTGCTGGCGGCACTGTTCGGCACGGACTACGAACGCGTGGAGGAAGTCCTCGCCCACCTGCGGCAGGTGCAGGGAACGCCGATCTGGGAAGCCGGCAACGTCGCCGGCGTGGTCTCGAAGGTCGACATTCTGACGGCCTGCAGTGCTGCCATCACCAAGGGCATGATCGATCGCTTCTTCGATGTCGCTAGGACGGTGCTTTCGGAAACAGATCCCGCGCTGGACTTGCCGGAAGACGAGCAGTGGGCCGCCTCTTTCTATGGCAAGTCGCGCGACCACTCCGGAACCTTGCGCGCCGGCATCTGCGAATCGCTCGTGCTCCTGGCGGTATCCGGCGACAGGCTGTTCGGGCAACGGCTCGGCATCAACTGCCGGGGCAAGGTCGATGCTCTCGTTCGCGCACTTCTGACGCCGTTCAACGAGCGTACTTGGCTCTCCCAACGCCGCGATCTGCAGCATTACGCGGAAGCCTCTCCCGAAGCTTTCCTAGACATCGTCGAGGACGACCTCGCCAGTGAGCTACCCAAGATCCACGCACTGATGGGCTCGGGTGGTAATTCCCTGTTCTCGAGTTGCCCGCGCACAGGGTTGCTGTGGGCGCTGGAGTCGCTGGCTTGGGATCCAGAACGCATGCCTCGGGTCGTGGATATCCTGGCCACGCTCTCCACCATCGAAATTACTGACAACATCAGCAACAAGCCCGAAGCAAGCCTGAAGGCCATTTTTCTCTGGTGGATGCCGCAGACCGCGGCAAACGCACAACAGCGTACTGTTGCGCTCGAGCGGTTGTGCCGCCGGAATCCGAAGATCGGCTGGCGCATATGCCTCGCGCAACTCAACACGCACCATGCCAGCGGCAGTTCGCGACCGCGGTGGCGCAGCGAAGGCATCGGCGCAGGCAGGGCCAACCAGGGAAAGGAGAATCGGGAGTTCCTGATCAAAGCCATCGACCTCGCGATCGACTGGCCGCATCACGACCACCATACGCTGGGCGACTTAGTCGAGCACGTGCACCGGTTTGATGAAGACCGCGCGGATCGATTGTGGTCGGCCATCGCCACATGGCGTGCCTCGGACCCCTCCGAGGAGGACATGGCCGCACTGCGGGAGCGCATCCGGCGTCATGTCGATACCCGTCGCGGCCGGCTGCACAAGATGTCCACTGGCAATCGAGCAAAGTCGCGGGCCGCCTATGAATCGCTCGCACCGCAGGACGTGGTGGTCCGACATCAATGGCTTTTCGCGAACCATTGGGTCGACGAATCCATCGTGGACTTGGAGGACAATAACTACGACTTCCGCAAGCGCGAGGAGCGCATCAGTGCCTTGAGGGTGGCGGCCCTGAACGAAGTATGGGACACGCAGGGATACGAAGGATTCGTTCGCCTGTGCTTTTCTGGAAACGCTGCCACCACTGCCGGATGGTACCTGTCCCACTCCATCATTGATTTCGACACGAGCCTTGAAGTCCTGCTTCGCCTGGTCAAGGACGAGGACGAACCTCATGGGCGGGCGATCGACAGCGCGATCTCGGGCGTGCTCAACGGTCGCGAACAATCCGATCTTGATGCCCTGATGGCCAACGGCATCTTCGCCCTGACCCGGGACGACGATATCGACGGCATCCTTCGCCTGCTGCTGGCCGCGCCCTTCAACGAAGCGACCTGGCGTCACGTCGACGCCCAGGATGTCCCCTTGCGCGAACGATATTGGGCCGGCGTTGTGCCCCGTTGGGAAGGACAGAGCCCCGAGGAGTTTCAGGTCGCCATCACACGGCTGATCGATGTCAAGCGGCCGCGCGCAGCGTTCGATTTCGTGTCGATAGACCTGGAAAAAATCCAACCGCAGGATCTCTACTCGCTTCTGTGGAGCGTAGCGACGATCGGCGACGAACCGGCCGGTACGCATACCCTGTCCGCGCACCGCATCGCGACAGCGATTGGCATGCTGGACGACAGCAAGCAGATCACTGAGGACGCAATGGCCTCGCTTGAGTTCACTTTCATTGACGCCATTGAGCACGCCGAGGCCAAGGCTACGAACCTGGAACGTCAACTGGCCAAGTCACCACTGCTGTACGTGCAGATCCTTTCCTATCTGTACCGGCGCGTCGACGATGGAGAGGATCCCGCCGAGTGGAAGATCCAGAACCAAGAAGTCGCTACTGCGACGGCAAACCGTGCTCATTCCCTGCTCACCCACATCCGATATCTCCCCGGTACCCGAGCGGATGGCAGCGTCGATGAGGCAGCCCTCATCGCGTGGATAGAGGAAGCCCGCCGTCTGGCGAAGGAGTTCGGTCGCCTCGAATCTGCCGACAGGATGATTGGTGAACTTCTATACAGTAAGCAGATCGGCTCCGACGGGGTCTGGCCGTCGGAGCCGATACGCGAGGCACTGGAACATGTTCGTTCCCGAGCGATGGCCGGCGGCATGTCGCTGGCCACATACAACGGTCGCGGTGTGACTTGGCGGGGCGAAGGTGGTCAGCAGGAGCGCGATCTTGCCGCCAGCTACGAACGGCATGCTTCTGCTCTCGCGTACAGCCATCCCTTCGTTTCCCAGATGCTGCAGCAGATCGCTGAATTCTATCAACGCGACGCTGTCCACGAAGATGCCTCCGCGGCCGCGAATCGACGGCTGAGGCGATGAAAGACGACAGGCCTCTGTCGATATGAAGCCTATCTGAGAGAGGCGGAGGTCAATACGGACTAGGAGGGGGAATGGTGCAGATTCGTAAGGTCGAGATCCAAAACTTCAGGTCCATCCGTTCGCTGACCTGGTATCCAGTGGCGGGACTGAACTGCCTGATTGGCCCTGGAGATAGCGGCAAGAGCACGATACTGGATGCCATCGATATCTGTCTGGGCGCCCGGAGGAGCGTGTCGTTCGGGGATACCGACTTTCATCGATTAGATGTCGCTCAGCCCATCCAGATCACGCTGACCCTTGGGGCCTTGCCCGATGCCTTGAAGGATTTGGATTCCTACGGAAACTACCTGCGGGGCTATGACGGAATCACTGGCGCCGTGGAGGAAGAGCCGCGGCAAGATGCCGAGACCGCCTTGGTACTTCGGCTTACCGTTCAGGGTGACCTTGAGCCAGTCTGGACACTTGTCTCGGCCCGTGCGCAGGTGCTGGGCCTGGAACGAAACATCGCATGGAAGGAGCGGGTCGCCTTGGCGCCGGCCCGGCTCGGCACCTACGCCAGCTCCAACTTGTCGTGGAATCGCAATTCCGTCCTCAATCGGCTATCGGAGGAACGCCCCGAGTTGACCGCGGAGCTGGCTCGGGCCGCCCGCGAAGCACGGCTTAACTTCGGCGACCAAGCTGGCGCACAGTTGGGTGATACGTTGCAGACCGTAGCCAAGACGGCGGTAAGCCTTGGTGTCCCCACCGGCGGACCGGTCCAAGCGCTGCTTGATGCCCAAGCGGTCTCGATAGGAGATGGTGCAATCTCCCTGCACGACGCGAGCGGGGTGCCACTGCGTGCTCTTGGCACAGGCTCCTCCAGGCTGTTGGTGGCCGGACTGCAGCGCCAAGCCGCCCAACGAGCATCCATCGTGTTGGTCGATGAGGTGGAGTACGGCCTTGAGCCTCACCGGCTCACGCGGCTACTGAATTCACTGGGTGCTAAGGAAACCCCAGCTCCGTTACAGGTGTTCATGACAACGCATTCGCCAGTTGCAGTGCGTGAGCTCAGTGGATACCAGATATTTGTAGTCCGAAAGTATGCCGACGAAGTGACTTACGTTCAGCAGGTCGGCGGTGGTGATGATGTTCAGAGCACCGTCCGCGTTGACCCTGAGGCATTCCTGGCGCGCAACGTCATCGTATGCGAAGGGGCAAGTGAAGTCGGACTTATACGCGGCTTGGATTGCTACTGGACTACCCACTATGGAAATTCGATGCTGGCGGCAGGCACAGCATATGTGAACGTCGGCGGTGGTGAGCCCGACCGTTGCTTCGTTCGCGGCCTGGCTCTGCGACGTCTGGGGTACCGAGTGCTGGTTCTGGTCGACGCAGATAAGGCGCCGACTGATGCAGTCGTCCAGGCTTATACGCAGCAGGGAGGTGAAACCATGACCTGGCGGCATGGGCGTGCCCTTGAAGACGAGCTATTCCTCAGTCTGCCTGATTTGGCCATTGACGCCTTGCTGCAGCGGGCCGTTGAGCTGCTCGACGAAGAACTGGTGGCCGCCCATATTCAGACGCATTCGCAAGGGGCGATCACACTGGCAGGCATTCGTGAGATGCGCGCTGCCGGCAATCCGTACACCATCGAGGTACGCCAAGCCCTTGGGTTGACGTCGCGCAATCGCAAGAACGGGTGGTTCAAGTCTCTGACCAAGTTCGAAGACCTATCCCGAGATATCGTAGGCCCGCATCTTCAGAACGTAGAAGCAGGCTTTGCCGCCCTGATCAACAGGCTGTATGGGTGGGCGTATGCCTGAACATGACCTGCTGGCCTACCGACTTGGCGCCATAACGGCGCCCGCCGGCTGCGGGAAAACACAGATCATTGCCGACACACTGGTCCGACACACGGGCCCCAAGCCCGTGCTCATCCTTACGCACACCAATGCTGGGGTGACCACGTTGCGGCTCCGCATGCAGCGCGCCCGGATCCCGTCATCGACGTATCGACTCGCCACGCTCGATGGGTTTGCCATGCGCTTGGTGAGTCTTTTCCCAGGTCGCAGCGGTATACCGCCCGAAACCCTCGAGCTGAGAAATCCCGGCGCAGACTATCCCGCCATCCGCTTGGCCGCGCACCGTTTGGCGCAAGGCGAGCACCTCAGCGACACGCTGGCAGCCACGTACAGCCACCTCATCGTCGACGAATACCAAGACTGCAATTTGGTGCAGCATGGCCTGGTCACGGCACTGGCTACCGTGCTGCCGACATGCGTGCTCGGTGACCCGATGCAGGCCATCTTTGGCTTCCGCGGCAACCAGTTGGTCGACTGGAATGCCCAGGTGCTGCAGCAATTTCCTCCAATCGGTGAACTCAACGAGCCCTGGAGGTGGATCAATGCGTGCACCCCGCAGCTCGGCCATTGGTTGCTGGACTGCAGGCGTGTTCTTCAAGCCGACGGCAATGTCGATCTGCGGACGGCGCCGCCCGAGGTCACTTGGGTTCAGTTGGAGCCCGCCATCGCCGATCGACAGCGCCTAACTGCGGCACTGACGCGCTCGGTAACGCCCGATGGCCAAGTCCTGGTCATCGGAGACAGTCGCAATCCCCGTGGACGACGGCAGATGGCCAGCCAGACCCCTGGGGCCACCGCGGTCGAGCCCGTGGATCTCGCGGACCTCACGAGCTTTGGTGTCGCCTTCACTCCGGAAGCGCCCGACGCCGTGAGGCAACTGGTGCAGTTCGCTTCAGAAACTATGACGCAGGTCGGTGCTGCCACACTCCTTCCTAGATTGGACATCCTGCGAAGGGGTGCCGCGCGTACGCCACCAACGCCGGCCGAAACAGCCCTGGCCGCCTTCGCAGCTACGCCGACCTTTCTACTGGCAGCAGACGCGTTGCGTGCATTGGCGCAGCAGGACAATGCGCGAGTGTATCGTCCGGACGTTCTGTATGGCTGCCTGCGCGCTCTGCAGATGGCCGGAGGGGGTAGTTGCGAGTTCTCGGCTGCCACCCAGCGTGAGCGAGAGCGCAACCGTCACGACAGTCGCCCCCTTCCTCGTCGTGCGATTGGCAGCACGCTGCTGCTTAAGGGACTCGAGGCAGAGGTAGCAGTGATACCGTCTCCGGAGAGCATGGATGCACGGCATCTCTACGTCGCGCTGACGCGAGGTTCGAACCGACTCGTTGTGTGCTCGGTTACGCCAGAACTTGTGCCCCAGAGAGGCTGACGCGTAGGACACGCCACAAGCTCCCTTTAAGAAGAGCCGCACTCTCATCAAACAGTTGAACACAAGGCTGCAAGGCCTTGCCCTCCCCTCACCAGCTGACGTTGCCAGATGTCCGCTCTCGACCAACACCTGCCCCCCCTTACCCCCGATAAATCTCCCTAATCCCCTGCCCTCCCCGATGTCCGCTCTCGTCCATAAGATCCGCAAGGCGCGGCCACTTGCGACCGGCACGTCCCTGGCCGGGCAAATTCGCCGGCCAGGGACGCATGCTTCGGGGAGACCAATCAGTCCGGCCGCTATGGACGCCCTCCAGCACCACCGGGTGAACTTTCAAGTCACAAGACTAGGCCCATGTCTGGCAGGGATCGCCATACAGGTTCATTGCCAAAGTCCGAGAAGGATCGCCGCTTATTTCCTTGTTCGTGTCATGGCAGGCCTGAATGGCGGTCTTGCCTGACTTCCAATGCTTCAGGAACTTCGGGGCCCAGCTAGCCGCAACCATGGCTTCAACGGGCCATGGAGAGGCGATGACCGTCGAACACCCCATGGATAGAAGCTGCTTGGCCAAACCACTGGTGGTGTTGGCGTCAGGTACCTTGTCTGAGCGGCCGCCGCTGCAAACAAACAACACTGCCACACGCGAGTTGCGGACAGCTTTTGCGACCACATCCGCCGGGACCTTCAGCGACCCCTCGTCATTCAAGGTATGGAAGTACTTGCCCTCGGGGGACACTTGTCCGTGGGCAGCGATAAACACCAGGTCCGAGCCAGCCAGCTCGGCAGGCGGTTGGTTGCTGGTATCCAATGCCACCCCGTGATCCTCAAACTCCCCCTGCAGATAGCCAAGCAGCACGTTGAGGGTCTGTGACTGATCGCCGGCGTTGGAAATCCAGGCGTTCAGACGCGGCTCGGGGCTAGAAAGTCGTTTGAACGACTCCGCGAGCCAAGCTAGGGACGGTGCCGCACCAACAGGTTGAGAGGCGCCAAAGAAGCCGTCGTCGGTCCAAAGCAGGGTGCTTGGCATCGAACGCAGCTCTGCCTCCATTACGAAAAGGGTAGCGCAAGATGGGAGAGTCTCCCATTTGCACTCGGCCAAGGACCGTTGCATCGCGTCTTCCTTCTGCCAACTCTCGCGCCCTACGTCCTTGCAGTAGTCATACGGGTACGTCCTGGACCAGTATTTGAAGCCTTCGTAGCTGAAAGCAGACTCTTCCACAAGCTTGAACTGACCTGCCTCATACCTAAGCGAGATCAGCTGACCGCGGTTGTCGAAGGCAGCCAGCACCAGAGCTATCCCGCGCTCGCGCAGGTGCTCAGCTACTTCCATAATCTCCGAAGCGGTGCCGAATGCATGAGGGGGCCTCGGATGTTGCGTCCATCCCGGGGCGGCGACGCCACTGTCAGCCAAAAGTTCAAAAGGCAGCAGAAGCTCGCTGGGCTCCACCCGATCGCGTGCGAGTGTCAACACCATCCTGGCGGAGACTATAATTTTTGCTGAATCGTAGGCGGCATCGCTAGCAAACTTTGCCGGTTCTGCTGACCGATAGAACGTCCAAAGGTTGGCAATAGGATTCCCGCTGTCCATCAACGATTCGACGAACGGCTTTGATGAGAAGGCATTGGCAGCCACAACGCTAATCGCTTGAACTGCTTCACTAGGGATGTCAACGTCGAAGGTCTTCGCGAGATTGATAAGCTGTCCAAGCAAGGTCAGCGCCTGGACCCCCTCCTCGCCTCTCTCCAGCGCCTCTTGGGCCGCGGCAGATGCACGCCGGAGAAGATCAGGGAGCTTATGAACATGCGCTTGAACATCGTGCACGAGCATTTCAAGCTCAATCGATAGCCCGATGTGGACCTGCTGATGACGATTTTTGCTGTAGGTCCCGCCAGCCTTCAAAGCGATGTTGGAGGTATCCAGCGCGTGCAGAGCGTGATCAAGAAGCCCCGACTCTCTAAGCAATCTAACCCAGAGATTGATCTCATTGAAGCTAGTCAGCGGTGTCTGCCCGATGTTAGGACCGGCGATGGCGCATACAAAAGCAACCAGACTGGTTCGACGATCCTGAAGGCGACTGTAGACATCGGCCATGGTGAACCATGCAGCTTGGGCCTTCGAACGTGATTCACCACATTGTGAGAGCATCTCATCGCAGAGATCTCGGGCGTGTTGCGGGTATCCAGCGTTGACCAACCTCGTCATTGCAACCCGGAACAACACAGTTGTGAAATCAGGCGCACTTGTGTGGGGGGCTACGCCGCAACCAATAAGAAGCCAGCTCTTCAGGTCATCGACGTCCTCGCCTGACTCAATTTCTATCTCGCCTGAATTCATCAGCTCGCATATGGATGCCATGCACACGTCTGGATCAATCGTGATCAACTCGCTCGGGAGTTTGGTCTTGCCCGGGATGCACGGCTTGCGCTCCCGTATCCATTGCATGCAGGTCTGTGGAATATTGCTTTTCATTAACGCGTCTATCGAACCAGAGGCCGGAAACATCTCTGGCCCCAGGAACAGCCCCCCTTCACCGACGAGGTCGAAGGCAACCGTCAGGATCAGTGGTAGACCAGTGTCACCACTTCGCTCAACAGACAGCAGCTCTATCAAGCCCTGTCGGACGTAGCCTCGCTCGGGTCGCACGGCCAAGTAGCCAACGATCCCCTTGATTATCGTCACAATCTTGGGCTCAACCTGGGAGAACTCAATTGATCCCCTCCTCAGCAGAAATGCGTCGAGAACTGCCAACAGTTCTCTGACTTCCTCATCCTTCTCCGATCCGACAAGGCGAAGTGCGACGTCGATCGCGGCAACGACCTCCCCTCTTGCAAGCAGATATCGAGCAATAGCGAGCGACACCAGGTTGCCCGGTGACTCGTCGGCCAGCTTTACCATTGACTCGATATCAGGTGAGTCTGCATCTGCCAGCTGCTGCAGACGGAAAAGGGTCTCACGGGAATTCATGAACTCAGGGTGGAGTGCCATCGCTGCCTCGGCGAAGCGACCCTCGGCCAACGCCCGCTGCCAGACGAGGTTCTGGACGCCAGTGTAGGAAGGGTGTTCATTAATCATGCGCGACTCGAAATGAGCCTGAAGAACCGCCGCGCCGATTCGCTCAGCGATGCGGGAAGCAATGTACAGCGAGTCCACCGGGAATGCTTCATCGACTACACGGTCCAGGAAGCTCTTCGCATCAGAATCGGCTCCAGCATCTGCACACACATGTGCCAACCGGAGCAGTGCTTCTGGATCGGGGTTAGCCGGAAGCACTAAACGCTTGGCCTCTCTGTACGCTTGCTCCGGCAAGCCGGCGGCGTGCAACATCTGGACGCCTATTATCTTTGTATCAGCCTCACTCGCGAGCCCCAAACTTTCCAAGTGAGCTATCGCCGCTCCCACTTCTCCATTGGCAAGCATTTGGTCGCACCGAGCGAGTCCCTGCTGGATTCTTGGCTCCCAATTTTCGTATGCGTTCTGCTGATTCATAGCGACCTTTCCATCCCTCTGTCCGTGATTCATACGCCATAGTTTATGGCTCCGAAGTGTCTACGGAACCCTAGGCGATTCAGATTGCAGAGATGCAAGGGGTGGGTCCATGCGACATTCCATCCAACAAGCAGGCGAATGCCCGCTTTGAGTCGGGAGCGGCCCTTACCCTACCCCGATAAACATCCCTTATCGCGAGTCGCGCGGCAGGATTTAATTCGATTAACGTGACGCGTCACGCCCATTCACCCCACCCCATTGGCGCCCCACCCCACCCCCACTATAGTTCCAGCCCTCACACGGACGAGGCGGCAAACATGCCCTATATCGGAATCGGACTCCACGTACTGGCAGCCATCTACTTCGCGGTGCACGCCATCCGCTCGGGCCAGAGCCTCTACTGGCTCATCCTGCTCTTCTCGTTCCCGCTGCTCGGCAGCGTCGTCTACTTCCTGGCGATCTACTTCCCGGAAGCCCGCAACTCGCGCGGCGCCCGTCAGGCCATCCGCTCCGCCAAGCAGCTCATGGACCCGGGTCAGGACCTGCGCAACGCTCGCGCCGAACTGGCGCGCACGCCTACCGTGCAGAACCGAGTTCGCCTGGGCATGACGCTGCTGGATGCCGGCCAGGCCGAGGAAGCCAGAACCCTGCTTGAGCAGGCGGCCAGTTCGCCACTGGGCGACGATCCCTACATCCTGACAGGCCTGGCGCGTGCCCGCCTTGATTCCGGGCAGCCCGCGCTCGCGTCTGAAACGCTGGATGGCCTGTTCGCCCGCCACCCGGATGTGCGCCGCAAGCCGGAACAGACCCTGCTTTATGCGCAGGCACTGGCGGCCACCCATGCGCCAGGCACCCGTGCCGCGTTCGAGCGCGCAGTGGAGTGCGGAAACGATGCGGCCGCCCGCTGCCTGTACGCAGAATGGCTGATGGCGCAGCCGCAGCCTGCCGACCGCGAGCAGGCCCGCAGCTTGTTCGCCAGCATCATCGACGACGCACAGCACTGGTCGCGCCACGCGCGCAGCCACAATGCCGCATGGCTGGAGCGGACCAAAGCCGCGTTGAAGGGTTACTGACGCCTGATAGCCCCTGGCAAAACTGTCGCATCCGCCTCCCTTATGGCCCCGGTGGGTGGATGCCGACAGTCCGCGGGCATCCATCGCCAACATCGCCGTTAGCGTTGCAGCGCAAGGATCCGTTCCCGTTGCGCCGAATGCAACGATTCTGAAAATGTTGAAAGTGATGTCGGCATCAGCCTTACTGCATTGGCGTCGCGCACAACCGGGCGTATTCCTTTGCGTGCCACCGGAAACGGGTGGCCGGGATTCGAAACCCCGGTGGTTCGCTGAAGTAAAACGCTTGCCAGCCGGCATCACCCTGTGTGGTGCCGGCTGGCAATCCGTCGGCCGGCTATGGCGGGCGGTGCGTGGAGGCCTTGTGCCTGCCGGTTCAGCGAACACCGGGTTTCGAACCACGCATCGTCCGCCACCTTTATCGGTGGCGGCTTCTGCCTGCACGCAAGGAGCCCAGCCATGACCAAGCCTCACTCCCCTGCCCCGCACCCCATCCACGACGCGCCCGCCAACGGCTCCACGCTGGACCCGAACACGCTCATCGCCCTGCTGCACAGCATCGGTTCCGGCGTCGGCTCCGATGGCCAGCCGTGGCCAGAGCGCCACCAGATGCCCGGCCGGCGATTGGCCCTGGCTGATACGGACTGCTCGCTGGCGGGCCTGCGCGTGGTGCTGGAGATCCTGCTGGCCGCGCAGCGCGCCCGCGAGAATGGCGAGCTAGAGCAATACGTCGGCCCACGGGTGATGGAGGGTCTGATCATGGCCGGATTAGGACTCGCCGCGCACGCCAGCGCGCGCCTGCAGCCGGAGGGCTGAGTGGCGTGGCACCGCTGGGCGGCCGTGGCACTGTGCATCGCCTCATTGGTTGCGGCACAGCGTCAGTTGTCGGCGCGCCCCATGCCCTCGCCTCTCGCGTTCAAGAGCATCTCCGGTGAGCGCTATTCGCAGCTGCGTCGCCAGGCGATCCAGTTCGTCGAGGCACGGCCGAGGCATGGCTTCCAGTTCGTCGAACGGCATGAAGACGGCGCTTTCCAGATTCTCTGCAGAGGCGTTTCGGTGCTGTGGCTGGAGAGGCGCTCTCAGCATTTGCTGATGCAGGCAACACTGGATGTGGAACAGCGAGCGCCCGAAGTTCTGCAGCTACGGGCGCTGCTGCAACGGCAGCTGCAGCCATTGGACTACCTGGAACAAGTGCTTGCTGGCGTGCCGGAGCCCGTTTTGATGGATCGGATGCTGGGGGTTCTCGCTGGTGGAGTACCTGATGGGGCGCGATGTGTGACGGAATAGCCGAGCATGGCTCGGCTCTACAAGGGCGCTACCACGTCCGGTTCGGGTTCTTGCATGGAGCCCTCAAGCAGGGCGACATAAGTGTCCAGGCGGGTGCGCAGGCCGATCAGCATCCAGCCCACCATGTTGGTGCGCAAGGTGCTGACGAACTTGAGTCGCCGCTCGCGCTCGACCCTGGGGAAGCAGCGGAGGTCAGTAATCACGACTTGCCAATGAGCGAACTCAGTGTCCATTTCCTGGGCGTGCGAGAGCCGCGGCTGGCTGAACTGGCGGATACACCCCTGTGGGCCGCAAGAAGGCCGGCCACAACGAAACTACTGAGCTCCACCACGAGGCATGCCGTGACGAACGGAGAAGTAACAGTGAGCGGAACCCATCGATTCGGCCAGCCCCTGCACACGCTGGTAAAGCCAGTGGAATGTCAGTTCTTGCGAATCGGTCTTTGCCAGCGGATCGAATCCGCCCCCTGCCTGCATGTCCATTTCACCCCTGCCCCGGCCGGCGCAGATGCCGGCCGCCCCATCGTACCTGAGCGCGCTTCGGATGGCGCCTCAGCGGGAATCACATACCCAGCTCCGACAACCCCGGGTGATCATCCGGGCGACGCCCCAGCGGCCAATGGAATTTGCGGTCGCTTTCCTTGATCGGTAAGTCGTTGATGCTCGAGAAGCGGCACTGCATCAGGCCGTCCTCTCCGAACTCCCAGTTTTCGTTGCCATAGGAACGGAACCAGTTGCCGGAGTCGTCGTGCCATTCGTACGCGTAGCGAACCGCAATACGGTTCTCGGTAAAGGCCCAGAGCTCCTTGATCAGGCGGTACTCGAGCTCCTTGTTCCATTTGCGTACCAGGAACTGCCGGGCTTCTTCCCGGCCGTTGGTGAACTCGGCACGATTACGCCACTGGGTGTCGAGCGAATAGGCAAGCGACACCTTGTCGGCATCGCGGGAATTCCAGCCATCCTCGGCAAGACGCACTTTCTGGGTGGCCGATTCAAGGGTGAACGGAGGAAGCGGCGGACGGGGTTGTTCAGCGGACACGGGGAGACCTCCAATCGAGATGGATACACGAGTTGCTTCAAACGATCTGGCGTACTCAGGCGCTAGCGCTTGGAATGTTCCAACAACAGCTTCGCGACATCCTTCGCGGTGTCTGCGGCGCTGAAATCACCCATCACGCGCGACAGGGTGATGGCGCCTTCCATCAGGACCAGCAGCTGACGGGCCAATGCCGCCGGCTGCTCCACATCAAGTTGCCCGGCAAGTTCCAGCGTGTAATCGAGCAGCTTCTGCTTGTGGTTCCGCGCGATCTCCCGGATCGGATCGGCAGGGTCGCCGACCTCGCCCGCGGTGTTGATGAACGCGCAACCGCGATAGCCCTCGGACTGGAACCAATCCCTGAGCACGGTGAACATGCCGAGGATGCGTGCTTCCGGGGTATCAGCCTTGTCGCACTCCTGCCGGAACCAGGCCAGCCAACGGACGTCGCGCGCCCTCAGCGCAGCGGCGGCCACGTCGTCCTTGTTCTCGAAGTTGCGGTAAATGCTCTTCCGCGCCACGCCAGAGGTCTTCACCAGCAGGTCCATGCCGGTGGCGTGGATCCCGTTCTGGTAGATCAGTGCCTCGGCCGTGGCCAGGATCTTCTGTTGGGTGTCGGTGGTGGCCTTGCTCATGACCACAAGGTAGAACGCTCATTCTACATCGTCAACAGGCGATGGCAGGCGATTCGTGCGCGCACATCCGTGCAAGACGATCTATCAAGAAATCCGGACGGTGCATCACCCGGACGCCTGATTACGGGCGCAAAGTACGCCTCACCACCCACCCATGAGAGTTCCCGCATGAATGCCTTCGCCCGCTCACTGGCCATTGCCACCCTCGCCCTTTCGCTCCAGGCCGGCCTGTCCGCGCAGGCCGCCGAACCGGCCAGGCCGGCGGCGGTCACCGCCATCGCGCGCACCGCCAGCTACATCACCACCGCCGACGGCGTGCAGCTCTACTACAAGGACTGGGGTCCGAAGGACGGCCCGGTCGTGACCTTCAGCCACGGCTGGCCGTTGAACTCGGACAGCTGGGAATCGCAGATGCTCTTCCTGGCCAATCATGGCTACCGCGTGATCGCGCATGACCGTCGTGGTCACGGTCGCTCCAGCCAGCCGTGGGACGGCAACGATATGGATCACTACGCCGATGACCTGGCCACGGTGATCAATACGCTGGACCTGCACGATGTCACCCTGGTGGGTTTCTCTACCGGTGGCGGCGAGGTGGCGCGCTACATCGGCCGGCATGGCACCGGGCGAGTTAAGAAGGCCGTGCTGATCAGCTCGGTGCCGCCGTTCATGCTGAAGACCGCCGACAACCCCAACGGCCTGCCGATCGAAGTGTTCGATGGCATCCGCAAGGCACAGTTGGATAACCGCGCGCAGCTCTACAAGGACATCCCGTCGGGCCCGTTCTACGGCTTCAACCGCCCGGGCGCGAAGGTGTCGCAGGGGCTGATCGATGCGTGGTGGGCGCAGGGCATGCAGGGCGGCCACAAGAACACCTACGATTCGATCGCCGCGTTCTCGGCCACCGATTTCCGCGCGGACCTGAAGAAGTTCGATGTGCCCACGCTGGTCATCCACGGTGACGACGACCAGATCGTGCCGATCGATATCTCAGGTCGCCAATCGGCAAAGCTCATCAAGGGCGCCAGGCTGATTGTCTACCCGGGTGCACCGCATGGCCTGACCGACACCCACAAGGACAGGGTCAACCAGGACCTGCTGACGTTCCTGCAGGAAAAGTGAGTGACCGGGGGGCTCCGTTGGGATGGCGGAGCCCTTCCTGCCCAGAAGCAGGGCCGGCGCCGGATGAGCTTCGGCTGCCACGTCAGTGAACGATTGCGGCCGTGGGATTTCAGGCCAACGATGGAGCGCGTTCCGCACTTTGATGAAGGGTTAACCTCCAACGGAGGACACTGCGCCCTCACGGCTCTTCTCCGGCGCAGAATCCTTTGCTCCCGTGTCCAGCCTCAGACGACACGGCCATGCATCCTCCCAATGCCTTCCGGATCCACGCTATCCTGCCCCTTCTTGCGCGCAATGGCGCAATCGTTCGCCTTGATCAGTTGCGATCAACCTGCAAGAGCTGCGGCCTGCGTTCTTCGATGACCGAGGACGCCGGCATTCAGTCGAGTCCATTGGGCACGACGCTCACCTGCCCTGCATGCGGTGCAACAGGGCTGATGGACGAGGTGGAGATATGGCACCACTGGCTTGAGCAGTGCCGCCGTGAACGGATGATGGCGCTCTTTGATCCAAAGCCAGACTGACGAGCGCCGCGCCTCAGCCTTCGCCCGGACGCCGCCCCGCCAGGCTGCCCATCGTGAAGGCGAAGCCGGCCTCTTCCAGCAGCGCTCTCATGCGCAGCTCCACGCGCCTGGGTGAAAGAAGGCTGTTGGGCGCGTACAAGGCATAGACGTACCCGGCGCCGGCGATGATTTCGCGGCGCACGGCGCAGTCGTTGGATTCAGCCGCCTCGGACCAGACAGACATCAGCCTCGCGGGGCTGATGGACTGCCCGTTGCGAAGGCGAAAGAACAGCCAGCGCACTCCCAGGGACTGGGTTGGATTCAACCTAGCCACTGCGAGCCTCCATTGCGCCGGAAGAGATCCCTGAGAACTTCAGGATCCAATCGTGGGTGCTCGTCCTTTGAAGATCGCGGAAGGTCGATGCGCGCGGCACCCTTCACCAGTGCAGGCAGATCGGACTGAAGGTCGATCCACCATCCCGCGGGCAGCCGGAGCCCCGTGCCCGTTCTATCGTAGATGCAGATCGGAAAAGTCATCGCGTTGCTCCTGAATGACTTGAGCATACGCTTGCGCGATGTCAGGTCCGGATGCGACGCCTAGGGAGATGCCGCATCGACGCGCTTTGCGCATTCGAACACGTGTGCTTCGTCCTGCTGGACCCTGCGGAATGAGTCCAGCCAGCTGAATGCTGCGCCGCGATTGTGAATCATGTCGCCGAGCCTTCCGGTCAGGCATCGTGCGCATTCCATCCCGCCAGGGCTGGGTGCGTGGCAGCAACGGCATTGCGCCATTGTCGTGGTTCTCTCCGGACGACATTGGTACATGATCTTGGTCATCAGACTGATCGCCTGGCTCTGCGATGACATGCACGCTCCCTGTCTGCAACGGAAGCAGCCGCGCGGCGCGCGGCCCCTCCCTCTTTCTCAGCGGCGTGTATCGCCGCCGAGACCGCCTTTCTTCTCATCCGCTGGCTTTGGGCTCTCGCGATCCTTGTTGTCCTGCTGCTGTTGCTGTCCCTGCTTGCCAGGCTCCTCCCCTCCGGGCTCGCCCCCCTCGACCTGCCCCTGCTGTGCGGGCTGTTCTTCTTCAGAAGAAGCATTGGAGCGGTCATTCCTGTTCTGTTCGGGGACGCTGTTCATTTCGATTCTCCGCCGCAGCAAGTCTGCTGCCGATTGACTGTGGGCGTGTCGCCGTTACGGGAACGTACGGGGAAGCGCCCCATATGAACGACTGTCATGAACAGGCTCGCAGCAACAAGTGTGTACAGTGAGGTTTCAAAAAGGGGTAACGCCATGATCCAGGGAAGAAGCAGGCACCTTGTCGACGTCGAGCGCGAGCTGGCCCACTGGAAAGTCGCGTTCAACCTGGGCGCCCTGCCCGCGATGAGCTTCCGCTACGAAGTGGCGCCGGTTATCCGGCTTGCCTGCGATATCTATGTGAGAGATCCGCACGGCACCCGGTCGGCATGGATCGACGATCTGCACGGCAGGCTTGCGAAGCGATCGAGCCTGCGCGGCCACCCTGGGGCAGCAGAGATCGCCGATCGATGCTGGTCCCTGCTTGGCTGCGCCTAGGCGCGGCCAGCCGCGTGATTCCGCTCGCGCATCAACTCATCATTCAGTACGTGGACAATGGAGATCACCGCGTCGGCAAGTCCACGGGAATCGCTGATGGATCCGTAGAAATAGATCCTGGCGCCTTCAATGCGAACATCCGCCAGCTGGAGCTGGGACGCCAGGGCTCTGCACTTGATGAGGAACATCTCTGTCCAGCGGGCGCCTGGCGCCAGATCCAGCAGCGCGGTGATGGCCTCGTCGGTGGATGCGTCTACACGCTCGTGCAGCAACGGGACATCGAAGCCGACGATTCTTGGGAGCATGGAAGCGTTCACCTGAACATCCTCTCGCTGATGGGCGCTGCGAGCACTGGCCACAATACAACGGATTGCCCCGTGGGAGTGGGCGGCCCGCTCTGCCACGGGTGACCGTCGATGCGCTACGCATGAGCGCGCCCATCTGGAATCAATGGCCAACCTGAGCGTCAACCGTGCAGGCATGCCGCGCGTCCGCCACCGGAATGCGTGAGCGCGACGTACTGACCATTGCCTGCGGCATTTCAAGCGCCTGCACCACCCGATGCTGCGCACGATGCTCGCTGCCCTCGACGCCCACGATGTAAACGAAACGTCCGTCGAACTTGGCTTGTGTGCCCTCGAAGAGATCGTCGGCCTGTAGTGCCCGCTTCAATGACTTCATCCACGCCCGTTCAGGGATGCGGTCCAGCTCTACCACGACGGCAGCGCCTCCGCAGTCCAGGGGCATGCACTCCACACGCAGTACACGTGGCGAAGCGGGGTTGGCGTGGGATCGGCGCATGGCGGACACTCCAGTGCAGGGGACGGCGGCAGTATCCATAGCGCTCGCCAAGACGCCGTCAACACATCCCGTGGCACCTTCCACACGACGTGGACGGCATCGAGAGGCGGGGCCGCTTCGACACCGGGCTGACAACCCACACGCGTCGCGTTGATGCAGCACAGGACACACTGCAGCTCCGATGGCAACGCAGGCATGTGCCAATGCAACCCGATATGAACCAGCGGAATCGATACAGTCTGCTGCTGGTGGAAGACCAACTGGACCTTGTTGCCCTCATGGAACAGGCGCTTGAAGAGGGCGGTGGCCAGGTAACACACGCCTACAGCGTGTTCGATGCATTGGGGCTGCTGGATACGCAGCGATTCGACGGTGCCGTTCTGGATGTGGAGCTTCGTGACGGTGTGGTTTTCCCCGTCGCCGATCGCCTGGCTGAACTCGGCATCCCCTATCTGTTCGTTTCTGCGGTGTACGACCAGCTGGTGCCGCTGCGCCATCGACGCGCCACCTTCGTTGCCAAGCCTTTCCATGTCGAGCGATTGCGGGAGGCCGTGCAGCGTGTGATGGGAAACGACGGCGCACCACCCATCACTCACTGATCCCCGCTAACCAGCACGGCACGCCTTCGAAGGGCGTGCTGCCTCTGCTATGGTCGCCTGAGTCCTTCGGCGATCCGAAGCGCGGCGGATACGGCAATCAAGGATGAATGGCGAAGATGAAGAAATCATCATCGCGCTGCCATCCGAGACCTTCATAGAGCGCCTGGGCAGCCGCGTTGTCCTTCGCCGTCTGCAGCTCGATGCGCGCTGCGCCGCGTCCTCGTGCCTCTTCAACGGCGTTGATCATGAGTGTGCGGGCAACACCAGTACGACGTGCTGGTCTGTCGACGTAAAGATCATAGAGTACAAAGCTTGGGCGTGCGCTGATGGAGTCGAACAGCGGGTACAGCTGGGTGAACCCGACAAGGCCGCCCCCATCTGCCTCGGCCACCAGTACAAGCGAAGAGCCTTCTGACAGGCGTGCATGCATGAATTGCCTTGCCAATGGCAGGTCTGCGGGCTGCTCGTAGAACTGGCGATACCTGTCGAACAGCATAGCGACCTGTTCAAGATCTTCCGCGCTCGCCAATCGTGTGCGTGTCTTCACTGTTTCGGCTCCAGCTTCAGGCGGAACAGAGAGGGCTCCACGAAGGGCGCGGACCTCTCCGCGGAGGAGGCCGACACACTTCGGGCATTACTGGGTCATGCCCCTCAATCACAGGGAAAGGCCGCCCTCAGGCCATCGACGACCAAGGGTGCAGCATCCTGCTGCAGTCTCCCCTGGGGCAGCTGTCGAAGATGTGAAGCGACCCGGTCAACCAACTCGTGCGGGAGAATCCGGCCTTGGCCACACCACTGGGCGTGGCTGGCATCGGCAACGCCCTGGATATAGACGCTGGCGCGAGCGCTGGACAGGCTTCGGCACTGATCGCCGTCGCAGAAGCCATCAGCGCCTTTGCCCTGCAGCAGGGTAATGAGTTCGGCTCCACTGACAAGCCAGGTGCGTGCCGGTTGCGTTGTTCCGGCAAGGGCGGATCCCGCCAGGACGCAGAGGCCCAGTGCGAGGAGCCAACGCATGCCGCGGCGCGCGTGGGGGGCGTGATGTCCTTTCATGTCGGGGTCCTTGGTGGTCGTCTCTGCGGGTTCCACGCAGCGAGGGTCAAAGTCGATCGAGCTGGTTGCGCGGATGAAACTCCGGGTCGTCCTGGTCTTCCAGCATGGCCTCCACCAATGTCTCGAAGGATGCGGTGGCGGTATCCAGGTCCGTGGAAGACAGGAAGCTGGATTCGCCGTGGCCTACCAGCGCAATCGCGGCAATGGTCTCCCGCTCATCGTCCTCGGCCCAGAGATAGTCGTGGATCAGCGCCACCCCCTGGTCACCTGCCTTCAGGAAGTCGGCGGCGCTTCGTGCCACAGCAAGAAACGCGATGAGATCGTAGAGGCTTTCCGAATAGGTCAGCGATCCTGCAACAAAGTGCGTGCTGCTGCGGTCATAGGCGGCAACCTGGATGTTCTCAGCCTGTGCAGAGGCCAGGAAAGCGTTCAATGCGGCGCGATTGTCGGGGTAGCGGGCCAGCAGCGCCTGGCAGTCCGCAAGCAGGTGATGCAACGCCTCGTCGCTTGAAGAGGCCAGGTATTCACCGTTGCCCAGCAGCCACTGCCCGGCGATGCATCGCCAGTCGGACCATCGGGATGCTGCGGGCACGGGCGCGGCCAGCCATCTGGAGAGATCTTCGGGGCACAGCTGCAGGCGGAGCAGCGCTGAATAAGGCTCTGACATAGCGATCCCCCATCGTGTCTGCGTGTACAGATGGCTTGTAACAGACAACGGTTGGCCCGCCAACACCCGAACGTCGCTCTCAGGGTTCGCCGCGATCGGGCGTCGAGCTATCGCGCAGCCGTCGACCCTCTGGCCACGCACCGGCCCGTCATCACCAGTCGGCGCACCGGCAGCTCCGGCGTGCGCAGGCGTTCAAGCAACAGCGACATCGCGGCCCGCCCCATCTCCTCGACCGGCTGCTCGATCACAGTGATGCCCGGCTCGACCAGCTCGGTCCAGCGTTCGTTGTCGAAGCCGGCCAGTGCCAACGCGTCTGGAATCGCCAGCCCTGCGCTACGGGCGGCTTTCAATGCGCCCATCAACAGCAGGCTGTTGCTGGTGACCAGGGCCTCGGGGCGTGATGGCGTGGCGAGCCATTGCTCGACCGTCGCGATGGCGGCTTCGGCCGTGGGTTCAACCTCGCGGTAGTCCGGTTCCAACCCATGCGTGCGCATCGCAGCGAGATAGCCGTCGCGACGCTCGGCCGCCGTGGTACTGGTGCTGCCGAACAATCCGCCGATACGGCGATAGCCGCGCTCGACCAGATGCTCGACCAGGCCCGCCATCGCTGCCGGGTTGTCGAGTACCACGCTGTCGATCGAACCGCCGGGCGCGGCGCGGTCCACCAGCACCGTCGGATAGTCCAGCGTGAGCCGTTCGAGCCGGCCCACCGTGGTCCGGGTCGGCGCGAAGATCAGGCCACTGATGCGCTCTTCGTGCATCAGCTGCAGATACAGTGCCTCCCGCTCCGGTTCCTCGTCGGTGTTGCAGAGGGTCACGCGCAATCCTTCGCGATAGGCCACCTCCTCCACCGCGCGGATCAGCGCCGTGAAGAAGGGATTGCGGATGTCCGCGACGATCAGACCGATGATGCCAGTGTGCCGGGAGCGCAACCGCCTGGCCTGCAGGTTGGGTCGATAGCCGGTCTGGCGGATCGCCAGCTCGACCCTGCCGCGCACGTCCTCGCTGACCGGACCGCCGCCGAGCACCCGTGACACCGTGGATTTGGATACCCCCGCCACGCGTGCGACGTCGTTGATGCTGATGCTCATTGGAAACGTTCCCGGAAACGTGCGCTGTTCATGGCCGGATGGCCGTTCAGGACAATGCTAACGCCAAAGGACTATTGGCTTTTTGTGCAGTGCACATTGAAATGCGGAGTGGGAACGTTCCCAATAAGCTTCAGCCACCCCTTCCCGGAGCCCGCCTTGTCGCCCCTGCCCCCTCCCTCCCCCGTCAGCCGGGAACTGATCCGCCTGGACGCGCGGGCACAGGACAAGACCGATGCCATTGCCCAGGTGGCCCAGATGCTGGTCGCCGCAGGCTGCGTGGCGCCGGGCTACGAGGCCAGCATGGGGCGCCGCGAAGCGCTGGCGAACACGTTCCTCGGCCATGGCGTGGCCATCCCGCATGGGCTCGGCGAGGACCGCCACCTGGTGCGCCACGACGGCATTGCGGTGCTGCAGCTGCCGGAAGGCGTGGAATGGAACCCGGGCCAGGTCACCCGCCTGGTGGTTGGCATTGCCGCCCAGTCCGATACCCACATCACCCTGCTGCGCAGGCTGACCCGTCTGATCCAGGACGAGCCGGCGCTGCAGCGGTTGTTCACCACCGCCGATGCGGGCGAGATCGTCAATGCGCTGGCCAGTGATGCGACCGTCACTGTCGCCCACCTACCGGTGACGGACCTGGCCGAGCGCTTCGAATGGTCCATCGCTTACCCCAGCGGGCTGCACGCGCGCCCGGCCACGCGCTGGGCCGAAACGGCGCGGGGCTTCACGGCCCGTGCCCAGGTACGCGCGGGCGATCAGGCAGCCGATGCCAAGAGTCTGGTAGCACTGCTGCAGCTTGGGCTTCGCGAAGGCGATGCCGTGAGTGTTTCTGCCGAAGGCGCCGATGCCCCCGCACTGCTGGCCGCACTGCGTAAGGTCATGGACGGGCTGGTGGCGCAGGAAAAGGCCGATGCGGAGCGTGCAGCACAGCGAAAGGTGGCGCCGGTCGCGGGCTGGAATCCGCCCGAAGCGCAGGCGGCAATCGCCGGCATCGGCGCCAGCCCCGGGCTGGCCATCGGCCCGGTCCATGTACTGGCCAGCGCGCAGGCCGACGTTGCCGATCGCCCTGCCCCGCTCGGCGAGGGCGGCGCACGCCTGCAGGATGCACTCGGCCGCACTCGCCAGCAGCTGGCCGCGCTGCAGGATGATACCCAGCGCCGCCTTGGCGCCTCGGATGCAGCAATCTTCAAGGCGCAGGCTGCGCTGCTTGACGACACCGACCTGATTACCCGCACCTGCCAGCTGATGGTTGAAGGCCACGGCGTTGCGTGGTCCTGGCACCAGGCCATCGAGCAGATCGCCTCCGGGCTGGCGGCGCTGGGCAACCCGGTGCTGGCCGGGCGCGCTGCAGACCTGCGCGATGTGGGCCGGCGCGTGCTGGCGCAGCTTGACCCTTCTGCGGCCGGCGGCGGCCTGGCTGATCTGCCGGCGCAGCCGTGCATCCTGCTTGCCGCCGACCTGTCGCCCTCGGATACCGCCAACCTCGACACCAACCGCGTGCTCGGCCTCGCCACCGCACTGGGCGGCCCCACTTCACACACTGCAATCCTCTCGCGCACGCTCGGCCTGCCGGCGCTGGTTGCCGGTGGTGCCGAACTACTGGCGATCCAGGCCGGCCGCGAGGCGATCATCGACGGCAGCAGCGGGCGGCTCTACCTGTCGCCCTCCGAGGCGGATCTTGCTTCGGCACGCGCCTGGATCGCCGAGCAGCAGCAGATCCGCGCGCGCGAAGCTGCACAGCGTGCGCAGCCGGCGCAGACCACCGATGGCCATCGCATCGACATCGGCGCCAACGTGAACCTGCCGGAGCAGGTGCCATTGGCGCTGGAACAGGGCGCGGAAGCTGTCGGCCTGATGCGCACCGAATTCCTGTTCCTCGAACGCGGCAGCACGCCCTGCGAGGACGAGCAGTACGCGACCTACATGGCGATGGCCAAAGCGCTGGACGGCCGTCCGCTGATCGTGCGCGCGCTCGATATCGGTGGCGACAAGCAGGTCGCCCACCTGGAGCTGCCGCGCGAGGAAAACCCGTTCCTCGGCGTACGCGGCGCGCGCCTGCTGCTGCGCCGTCCGGATCTTCTGGAACCGCAGCTGCGTGCGCTGTATCGCGCAGCCAGGGACGGTGCACGGCTGTCCATCATGTTCCCGATGATCACCTCGGTGCCTGAGCTGGTCGCTCTGCGCGCCATCTGCGAGCGCCTGCGCGCCGAATTGGACGCACCCGGCGTGCCGATCGGCATCATGATCGAAGTCCCGGCCGCCGCAGCGCAGAGTGATGCGCTGGCGCGCCACGCCGACTTCTTCTCGATCGGTACCAACGACCTGACCCAGTACGTGCTGGCCATCGACCGCCAGAACCCGGAGCTGGCCGCGGAAGCCGACAGCCTGCATCCGGCCGTGCTGCGCGCGATCCGCGCCACGGTGGAAGGTGCACGCACGCAGGGGCGCTGGGTGGGTGTCTGCGGCGGCCTGGCTGGCGATCCGTTCGGTGCGATGCTGCTGGCAGGGCTGGGCGTAGACGAACTGTCGATGACCCCGAACGACATCCCGTCGGTGAAAGCACGCCTGCGCGGCACTGCACTGGCCGATCTGCAGAGGCTGGCCAACGCCGCGCTGGACTGCGAAACCGCCGAGCAGGTGCGCGCCCTCGATGGAGCAGGTGCATGAATGCCCGCGCCGTCACCGTCACGTTGAACCCGGCAATCGACCAGACCGTGCGGCTGGCCAGCCTGCGGCCGGGCCATGTGCACCGCGCGCGCAGCAGCCGCGACGATGCGGGTGGCAAGGGCATCAATGTGGCCGCCTGCCTGGCCGACTGGGGCGTGCCGACCACGGCACTGGGCGTGCTCGGTGGCAGCAACGACGGTGTGTTCGGCACGTTGTTCTCGGCGCGCGGCATCGTGGATGGCTGCCTGCGTATTCCGGGCAGCACCCGCACCAACATCAAGCTGGTTGACGAGGAAGACGGCGAAACCACCGACATCAACCTGCCGGGCCTGGCACTCGACGGTGCCGATCTGGACGCCGTGTCGCGCCGGCTCGGTGCCTTGCTGCTGCCTGGCCTGCCGGTGGTGCTGTCCGGCAGCCTGCCGTCCGGACTGCCGGCTGATGCATGGGCGCGGCTGCAGGCGCAGGCCGGCGCCGCCGGGGCGCGCGTGCTGCTGGACACCAGTGGCGATGCGCTTGCCGCTGCCTTAAGTGGCACCGCGGGTGCACTGCCCTACGCGGTCAAGCCCAACCGCCAGGAGCTGGAGGCCTGGACCGGCACGCAGCTGCTGGATCGCAGCGCTCTGCGCGTCGCTGGCCAGGCCCTGGTCGAACGCGGGGTCGCTTTGGTAGCGATCTCGATGGGCACCGACGGCGCGCTGTTCATTGATCGCAGCGGCGCGCTGGTCGCACGACCGCCGCGACTGGCCCAGGGCAGCACGGTCGGTGCGGGCGACGCCATGGTCGCCGGCATCGCTGCCGCGATGCTGGATCCCTCCATCGATCTGGCCGGTTGCGCACGGCTGGCGACCGCGTTCTCGATGAGCCGGCTGCGAAGCGGTGACGCACGACGGCTGGACCCGGCGCAGGTACGCGCATGGGCCGGCGATGTACTGATCGAGCGGTTGGATTGACCCCTCCTGCCGGAGGCACGGCGGCTGGCTTCATGCCAACCGCAGCGCCCTCGGCAAGGACGAACCCGAAGAATTCCAGGAGTTCCCATGCACGCTTCCACCGTAGTCATCGCCGCTGGCGAGCGCAGCATCGAGGCGGTTCTTGCCGCCGAAGCGCTGCGCCGCGCCGCCCGCCAGCGCGGGCTCGAGCTGATGATCGAGATCCGCAGCGACCAGGGCGTGACCGGCGCACTGCCTGCATCGAACGCCGCCGCCGCGACGCACCTGCTGCTGGTGGGTGATGGTGAGGCGGACATCGCGCGCTTCGCCAATGCCGAGATCGCGCATGCCAGCCTGGGCGAGGTACTGGACGACCCGGTTGCGGCGCTCGCACCGCTCGCGGCCGCACTGTCGAGCGACGCCGGCACGAATGCGGGCAAGCGCATCGTTGCCGTTACCTCCTGCCCCACCGGCATCGCTCACACCTTCATGGCGGCGGAGGGGCTGCAACAGGCCGCCAAGGCGCTGGGCCATGCAATCCGGGTCGAAACCCAGGGCTCGGTCGGCGCGCAGGACGCGTTGAGCGACGAGGAAATCGCGGCCGCTGACCTCGTCCTGATCGCCGCAGACCGCGAAGTCGATCTGTCGCGCTTCGCTGGCAAGCGTCTTTTCAAGAGCGGTACCAAGCCGGCGATCAATGACGGCCAGAACCTGATCCGCAAGGCACTGGCCGAGGCCGGCGTGCAGGCAGGTACGGCAACATCAGGGCGCACGACCGAAAAGACCAAGGCCACCGGGCCCTACAAGCACCTGATGACCGGCGTGTCGTTCATGCTGCCGTTCGTCACTGCTGGCGGCCTGCTGATCGCACTGGCATTCGCGCTCGGCGGCATCTATGCCTTCGACGATGCCCACAAGGGCACGCTGGCCTGGTCGCTGTTCCAGATCGGCGCCAAGTCCGGCTTCATGTTGATGGTGCCGGCCCTGGCCGGTTACATCGCCTACTCCATCGCCGACCGCCCCGGCATTGCGCCCGGCATGATCGGCGGACTGGTAGCAGTGAACATGGATGCTGGCTTCATCGGCGGCATCCTGGCTGGCTTCATTGCCGGTTATGGCGTGCACTGGATCAACCGTGCGCTGCGCCTGCCGCGCAGCCTTGAAGGCCTCAAGCCGGTGCTGATCCTGCCGGTGCTGGGCACGCTGCTGGTCGGCCTGTTGATGATGTACGTGATCGGTACGCCCGTGGCCGGACTGCTGGCGTGGCTGACTGACTGGCTGCGCGGCATGCAGGGCAGCAGCGCGATCCTGCTTGGCCTGCTGCTGGGAGGAATGATGGCGGTGGACATGGGCGGGCCGGTCAACAAGGCGTCCTACGCCTTCTCTACCGCATTGATTTCCAGCCAGGTCTACACGCCGATGGCGGCGACGATGATCGGCGGCATGACGCCGCCGCTGGGTATCGCACTGGCCACATGGCTGTTCAGCAACCGCTTCACCGCCGAGGAGCGTGGCACGGCCGGTGCCGCCGGCGTGCTTGGCCTCAGTTTCGTGACCGAAGGCGCGATCCCCTACGCCGCGCGCGATCCGCTGCGCACCATTCCAGCGCTGATCCTTGGTTCCGCGGTGGCGGGTGCGATCTCGATGGCCGCAGGCGTCGAACTGAAGGTGCCGCACGGCGGTGTCTTCGTGCTGCCGATCCCGAATGCGGTCACCCACCTTGGCATCTACCTGCTGGCGTTGTTGGCCGGCGTGGCCGTCACTGCGGTCGCGCTGCGCATCCTCAAGAAGCCGGTCACCACGCCAGCCTGACCCTTGCCCCTCACGGTCCTTCCGCAGTCCCTGTGCATGCAGGGATCCAGCGACCTACGCCCTACACACGGAGCTCCGCCCATGACCTGCTCTTTCCACCGCCTGTTGCCGGCAGCGATCCTGCTGGCCCTGCCGTCGCTGGCCGCAGCCACCGACGCGAGCGACGTCCTCACCCCCAAGCTGTCGTACACCGGCGAAGCGGCCGCCACGCTCGACGGCGGCAAGCGCAGCGGCACGGCCTATGCCGGCCAGCTGATGTTCGGCGCCGACGTGAATCTGGACGCCGCGTTCGGCTGGCGGGGCGCGACGATCAAGGCCTACGGCATCAACCGCCACGGCACCAACCTCGCCAACAGCAGCACGGGCAACAGCACCTCGGTGCAGGAGATCTACGGTGGCCAGGGAACGCGCCTGGCCAACCTGACGCTCGAGCAGAAACTGCTCAACGACCGGCTGGTGCTGGAAGCAGGGCGAAGCGTCGCCAACATCCATCATCTCGGTTCGGAGTTGTGCCAGTACTTCCAGGGCAACTCGGCCTGCGGCAACCCGACCTACGTATTCCGTACCAGCAGCTTCACCTGGTGGCCGGTATCGAGCTGGATGGCTGATGCCACGGCATGGGTGACGCCGGATGTCTACGTACGAGTGGGCGCGTACCAGGTCGACCCGAGCCAGGCCGAAGATGGCCAGCACGGCCTGAAATGGAGCACGAACCAGGCCACCGGCTGGATCGTGCCCTACACGATCGGCTGGCGCAGCCCCGCGTCGGCGCGCTTGAAGGCCCGCTACGAACTGGGTGGCTGGCAGGACAACTCGACCTACCGCGACCCGCTGCGCGATGCCAACGGTATGCCGGCGCTGCTCAGTGGCCAGGAGTACGCGACACGTCATGGTCGCTCCGGTGCGTTCGCCCGCTTCGAGCAGCAGCTCACCAGCGATGGAAGCGGCCGCGGCCTGACCCTTTTCGGCGCCGTGCTCAAGGGTACCTCCGGCCAGTTGATAGAGGATCACTTCCTGCAGGTCGGGCTGGTGCAGAAAGGTGCGTTCGCCAGCCGGCCGCAGGACAGCATCGCCTTCGTCGTGACCCAACAGAAGTACAGCAGCATCGCGCTGGAGAACCTGCGCCTTGCCCGTGCCGCAGCGGGCGGCAGCGGCACCCCGCACGGGAGCCAGGTGATGATGGAGCTGAGCTATGGCATCCAGGTCACTCCGCAGCTTCGGGTCGCGCCGAACCTGCACTACATCGTGCATCCGGACCAGTTCAACGAACCCGCACGCCAGCATGATCTGCCGAATGCGCTGATCGCCGGCCTGCGGGTCGATTGGAGTCTGTAGGAGAATCCGTTTTCGTCCACGCGATTGCCGCTCAACGGCTCATCAAGTCTCGAAGTGGGCTTTCAGCCAGTCGTCGACACCCTCGAGTTTCACGCCAATGCTGGCATTGAACGTCCCGTCCAGGCTCCAGGAGACGCCCCTGCCCTGGGCGAAGGCAGCACGGTACTTCCTGATCATGTTTGATGGGTCACTGGCAAGCTCCTCCATCAGCTGGGGAACGCTCCACACGATCAGCTTGAAAGGAACACCGAACTTTTCCTCAAGGATGGCGGGCAGCTGCTCATAACGGACCGTGTCTCCCGCAAGATAGACGATCTCGTTTCGAAGGGGGGGCGAGTGGAAGACGATCTGTGCAGTCATTGCACCGATGTCCTCCGGTGTGGTCAGCGTAACCGCATTGGAGGCTGTGCCAAGTGCATTGACCTTTCTGCCGGGAAGATCGATGACGCCAAACTCCGGCTCGAAGAGGTAGCTGGTGAACATGCCGGTGGAAATGACCACCCAGTCCATTTCGGCCTGTGAGCGGAGATAGTCGCGTACATCCAGCTGGGCGTCGAAAAGATCCTGTGGCCCGCCGCGTCCGATGGCGTCAAAGTCGACCCCGAATTGCCAAGGGAAGTACCTGGTAATGCCCGACTTCGCGGCGGCGCGCGCTACCTTCATGGGAGTGTCGCGGCCAGCGGCGTAACCGGTGCAGCCGATGACCGTGTCATAACCGGAAAATAGATCAGCCAGCTCATCGACCGTGGCAGTGACCAGGTCGCCAGGAACAAGGGCCACTCCCAGCGAGCGGATCTGGTCAATGACCGTACGCTTGTCCGGTAGTGTGGATTCAATCGACGCAGGCCTCAGCATCACGCTGATGGTTGCGTCATGCACAACCGCGAGCTGGGCCAGGTTGCGGATGACGGGCATTCCGAGTTCGCCGGCACCCAGGACCAGGATTGAGCGGGAAACAATCGGGGGAGACATTGAAACCACCATCAGTGTGTACGATGGCGGCGATTCTGCGCCCCTCCCTAGTTGCCACGTAAGAAGGCACACCGATGATACCGACCGCACCGTTCATGAGCACCGATGAGCTTCTGCGACATTCACAATCGATATGCGACGGCATGAGTGCGGACGACGACGGTCTGCGCCGCGAGGTGCTCGCGCATGCCGGCAGCCGCTGGTCGCTGGGCATCATTCACGCCCTGGGGGTCTACGGAACACTGCGTCACGCCGATGTGGCGCGGCGGATGAAGGGAGTCACGCAGCGTATGCTGACGCGTACCCTGCGTCAGCTTGAAAGGGACGGACTGATCCATAGGCAGGATTTCCGTGAGGTTCCGCCGCGCGTGGAGTACACCATCACTCCGCTGGGCAGGGAGCTGCTGGTTCTTATGATCCCGATGTGGACCTGGGTAGTGGGACACGCCGAGGAATTCCGCCGCTGCCGGGAGAATTTCGACGCGCACCAAGGCCCTCCCCCTGACTGACCAGGCCTGCATCCGGTGCATCCAGGCGCTCCCGCCAGCCGTATGGAGGATGCCCGCGCTGTGCGGGCATCCTACCGAGGAACGCACCGTGAACGCTCTTCAGCGCATCGCCGCCGCAGTCAGCTTCGCCGTACTCGTCTCAGCCGCTTCCGCCAGCTTCGCCGCAGATACCGTGATGGTTGGCGGGGCCGAGATGTACCCGACCAGGACCATCGTTGAAAACGCTGTGAACTCCAGGGATCACACCACTCTGGTGGCAGCGGTCAAGGCCGCGGGCCTGGTCGACACGCTCAATGGCGCCGGTCCCTTTACCGTCTTCGCACCCACCAATGCCGCCTTCAACAAGCTTCCAGCAGGCACGGTCGATGCACTGGTCAAGCCTGAAAACAAGGCACAGCTCACCCGGATCCTCACCTACCACGTGGTCCCAGGACGCTTCAGTTCCGCCCAGCTCCTGGCCGATGCCAGGAAGCACGGTGGAAAAGCCACGCTGAAGACTGTGCAAGGCGAGCCGCTTACCGTGGCACTTCATGACGGCATGTTGTGGGTGATCGACGCCAAGGGCGGCAAAGCAGGTATCAGCATCGCCGACGTCAACCAATCCAACGGCGTCATCCACGTTGTTGATGCTGTGCTGATGCCGAAGTAGTGGCACGCCCTGCCACTCCGGCCAGCAGCATGACGTAGCGGACGAGGACCCGGGCACAGGCCCGGCTCCTCCCTTCACTGAAGCGCCTGGGCCAGTTTGAGTACATCCGCCGGGAACGTCGCGTAGTCATCCAATGGCGCGCGATGGGTGTCGCGTCGGTGGATGAGGCGCACGGCAACCACCCGCCATTGCGGAACGATGACCAGGTGCTGGCCAAGGTAGCCATTGGCGGCGTAGGCAACGGTTGGGCCGCGTTGGATGTCGAACATGTCGGAGAGCTTGAGTCCACGACCGGTGATCTCGCTGCCATAGTGCTGCGGCCAGTCCGCCCCAAGTCGCTCGGCCATGTACGCAATCAATGTACTCTTGCTGTCGAATGCCCTGCCCGCGGTTGCCAGCAATGCCTGCTGGACCGGGGCGCTGACTTCATGCTGCGCCAGGAAGCCGGCCATCTGGCCTTTCAGCTCATAACGCTCCCATGCTGGAATGCGCCACCACAGGAGACCAACATCCGGCGAGCGGGCACTTGCTCCAGTCAGCAGCGCCACAGACCGTTCGCTCAGCACGCGCGTACCCGCCGGGGTGACGCCGCCATCAAGCAGCATCTGTCCGATGGTCGCCAGATCGCGGGCGCTCAGCGACAATCCGGCCATGCCCAAGGGCGTGCCCGCACCGTCCTTCAACCACGTATATCGGGCAATGCCCAGCGGTTTGAACAGGCGCGCCTCAAGGTAGGCATCCATCGGTTCCCCTGCCAGGCGCTCGACAATACCGGGCAGCAGATTGGTAGCCTTGTTGTTGTAGGAGAACGTGGTGCCTGGATCGCTGCTCAGCTCTGCCGCCAGCGCAAGCTTGACCAGGTCCGGCGCAGCTTCCAGCTCTTCCCCCGCGTTGGCCACGTTCTGCAGGCCAGAGGTATGGTCCAGCAGCATGCGTACCGTGATGTCCCTTTTCCGCCCCTGCTTCCACTCCGCGAAGATGTTGCTTACCGGCTCGTCGATCGAGGCCAGTTTTCCCTCGTCCAGCAGAAGCACGATGGCCAGCGCCACCACAGACTTGGTGGCCGACATGAGGTGAATCGGCTCCTCGCCCGTTCCTGGTTGTGGCTCCAGCAGTGTTTTTCCATCCTTCCAGACAAGTACCGCGTCGGAATGCGCGGCACGGGCATTGTGTTCGATTGTCGCGACGGCGTCGGCCTTGGTGGTCGTGGTGGCCAGTACAGGGACGGCCAGCATCAAGGCCGCGAAGCTGGACAGCCATCGTGCAGTTTTCATGGGCATCTCCTACGGTGAATGCCTGTTTACATTGACTACAGGTGTAGTCACTACCGAGTGCCTGAAGTCATGCCCGACCACATGGCAGCATGATCACGGCGCCACCCGCATGGCCCCCGCAGCCCGCCAGGGGAACACGCGAAGTCGATGGCCCTTGCCGCCGGCCTGCGTTCTGATCGCTCCAATCCGGCGGGGCAGCCGTACGTCGAGCGCAACACCGCCCGATTTCGTTTCGCACTGCAGCAAATGCGGCGTGCCAAACAGCACTTCTGATCGCTCAACTGTCTGATTTCCCGAGCTTCTGGTCATCCATCGTTCATTCTGATTGACAGCGTTGTCAGGTCGCACTTACAAGAGCCCACGTCCGGCGCACGGCGCGGGAACGTCCAGACATCATCTATGGGGAGAGAGGGACCCTATGACCGGCCATTTCAGGAAGAGCACACTCGCACAGGCAGTCCTTGCCACCATCGTCACCGCCACTGCGGCGCTGCCGGTCGCGGCGCAATCAGCCAAGGAAAGCAGTTCCACCGCCACCAGCGAGGCACGGGAGGCCTCGACGTTGGACGCCGTCATCGTCACTGTCGAACGCCGGGAACAGGACCTGCAGAAATATGCAGGTACCGCCCAGGCAATTTCCGCGGACGATACGCGTGCGCTGGGCATCAACAATGAGCTGCGCAACATCCAAGCCCTGGTGCCAGGCATGAGCATGGCCAACCAGGAAGGCAACCTGGAGATCTTCATCCGCGGCGTGGGCTCTTCGAACAACACCGAGCTGGGTGATCCGGGCGCCGCGCCCCACATCAACGGTGCCTACATTGCACGACCGCGCGGTCTGGGCGGCATGTTCTACGATGTCGAGCGGGTGGAAATCAACAAGGGCCCGCAGGGCACGCTGCGCGGCCGCAATGCGCTGGCCGGCACGCTGAACATCATCACCAAGCGCCCCAACCTGGAAGCGTTCGGCGGGTACGTTCAGGCCGAGGCCGGCAATCGTGACCATCGCGGTGGCGAATTCGCCCTGAATCTTCCGATCAGCGGTGGCGCGGCCTTCCGGGTGGCGGGCTACAAGGTGGAGAAAGACTCTCCGTTCAAGAATGCTGGGCGCGCGCAGGACCTGGAACCGGCTGGCGTGCAGGACGACCGGGGCGCACGCCTCTCGTTCCTCTACCAGCCAGATGACAAGCTGTCGATCTTCGCCATGGCCGACATCGGCAAGGAAGGCGGTACGGGCTATCCAGGCGCCAACGTCTACACCGCCGCCAAGGCCGGCTACCTGCCGGACGATGTCGACCTGCGAAAGATCATCTACCGCGGCGCGCAGGGCAAGCTGGACAGCACCAACTGGGGGGCGCAGACCAGCATTTCCTATGACTTCGGCAAGGTGGCGGTGGAGTACAACGGCAGCTACCGCAACGTGGACTACCGCCAGACCAATGCGCAGAGCGAAGGCATCCTCTGGCCGGGCCGCAACATCGATCCGGTATCACCCAGCAACCCGGGCGGCATCGACTACGACAACTACTCCACGCAGTATTGGCTGACCGAGTCGGAGTCGCAGGTACATGAGCTGCGGTTCACGTCCGACCAGGACGAACGGCTGCGCTGGACCACCGGCCTGTTCCACTTCAATGAGGACCAGCGGGTGGGCTACCTTTCGCTGGTGGACAAAGGGCGCTGGTATTCGGGCACTGAATTCACCATGCCCAAGGTCAATGGCAAGTCATCCGCCGTTTTCGCCGACGGCACGTTCGACGTCAACGATCGCCTGCGCCTGAAGGGCGGCCTGCGCTACTCCGAGGAGAAGAAGTCGCGTTACGGCATTGGCGGCAACTGGTCGCTGGGCCTGCCTGGCCAGGGCGGGGACTTTGCCACGCGCCTCGGCACGCCCGGCTTCGAGCCGGCTTTCATGAGCCGTCCGAACTTTGACGTCAGCAACATCACCTCGCAGGCGGAGATGGCCCGCTTCCTGCTGCAGGGTGTGCTGCGACATGGTCGCAACGACACCTTGCTGCAGCAGATCGGCGCGGTGCCCGATGGCGGCCCATTCGGTTGCGTGGATCGCCCCGACATCGGTGGCGATACCGTCGATTGCCCGTACCAGAGCTGGGCCCAGGTCAGCGCGATTCCGGCCCAGCAGTTCGGCAAGAGCAAGTTCAGCTTTACCGACTGGCGCGCGGGTTTCGAGTACGACGTGAGCGATGACAGCCTGCTGTACGGCCTGGTGTCGACCGGCCACAAGGCGGGGGGCTTCAACGACACGTTTGATCCGAAGGAGATTCCGGAGACCTTCAAGCCCGAATCGATCATTGCCTACGAAATCGGCAGCAAGAACTCCTTCCAGATGCTGGGTCGCACCTCGACCTTCAACTTCAGCGGGTTCTATTACGACTACAGCGACCAGGTGTTCCAGGACCTGGCGGTGATCGCCACCAACCCGACCACCGGTGAAGCCACCGGCTATGCCCTGGTCAACCGCAACGTGGGCAAGTCCGCGGTGTACGGCCTGGAGGCGGAAAGCACCTTGCGCTTTCCGCACAATTTCATGGTCAACATCAACGCGCTCTGGATGGACAGCGAGATCAAGCGTGGCACCGTCGCCGATGTCCGCAGCCAGAACTACGACGCCGGTGGTGCCACCTCGCTGATCGACCTGTCCGGCAACGAACTGCCGCTGGCGTCGAAGCTTACCTTCAACGTAAGGCTGCAGCATACGACCGAGCTGCGCTTTGGCACCTTCGACTGGCAGTTGCTGGCCTCGTACCGCTCGGCCTTCTACCTCACCCAGTACAACAACCGGGACGTGGAGTTCATCCGACAGGATCCAGCCAGTGGTGAGCTGGTCCATGACCGTACCGAAAGCGCCGCTGCGGCCGGCTTCCCTGACCGCCAGAAGGGCGAGACCACCTTGAACGCGGGCATCGGCTTCACCTCACTGAGCGGCAACTGGCGCGTGGAGGCCTGGGGCAACAATCTGTTGGGCAACGACGTCTCGCAGAAGGCCCTGGTGGGTTCCGGCATCAACGTCCGCTTCCTGAACGACCCGCGCAGCTACGGCCTGCGCCTGCGTTACCAGTTCTGAGCAACGCAGCCTTGAAGGAGGGCCGGTTTCGCCGGCCCTCCGCGCGCAATCACCACGTCCTGCCCTGTGCGGCAACGCACGGGGCGTCGTCCTGCCCGTGATGACACGAGAATCATGAAACACACAACCCGCTGGTCGCAGTTCGGTGTACTCATCACCGTCTTTTTCTTCTGGGGTTTCGTCGCTGCAAGCAACGGCATCCTCATTCCGGTGTTCAAGAAAGCGTTCCATCTCAGCCAGGCCCAGAGCATGTACGTGGCGATGGCTTTCTACGTTGCCTACACCGCCGGTTCGCTGATCTACATCGCCATCTCCCGTGCCATCGGCAACGACCTGCTGCATCGGGTGGGCTATTGCAACGGCATCTGCCTTGGCCTGCTGGTGTCGGCGCTCGGTGCCCTGCTCTTCTATCCGGCGGCGAATACCGGCTCGTTTGCACTGATGCTGTCCGGCCTGTTCATCGTGGGGCTGGGCTTCTCGCTCCAGCAGATCGCAGCCAATACGCTGGCGGTGATCATGGGTGATCCGGCCACCGGATCGCAGCGCCTGACCATGGCCGGCGGTGTCAACAATCTGGGCGCAACGGTAGGCCCACTGCTGGTGAGCATTGCCATCTTTGGCAGCGTGTCAGCGGGCAACACAGAGGCGAGCATCGAGAGCGTAAAGATCCCATACCTGGTGCTGGGCGCCGCCTTCGTACTGGTCGCCGTGCTGCTGCGGTTCTCGAGCGTGCCCAATCATGTCGAGCTGCGCGCCACGGTCCCCGCAGCTGCGACCGGGACGAATCACCAGGCAGATCGCGGATCTGCGCTCTCCTACCCGCAATTGGCGATGGGCATGATCGCGATCTTCCTCTACGTCGGCGTGGAGGTGTCGACCATCGACAATCTTCCAGCCTACCTTGAGCAACCCTTGAGCAAGGGGGGGCTGGGCCTGGAAACTTCGGTGATCGCCCCGTTCGTCTCGCTGTACTGGGCCAGCCTGATGATCGGCCGCTGGGGTGGTGCCGCCGGAGCGTTCGACGTGCGCGCAGGCGCGCAGAAGCTGCTGATGCTGGTGTTGCCGTTCATTGCATTTGCCATCTACCTCGCCGTCAACGCGATCTCTGGCCACAACTCCGCACAGTTCCTCCACTACGCGCCGGTGATCGTCCTGATGATCATCGCGACCCTGGCCAGCAAGGGCAATCCATCGCGCATGCTGCTGTACTTTGCCGTGTGTGGCATTGCGGCGCAGCTGGTCGGCATGTTCACCACCGGAATGACCAGTGTGATTGCCTTCATCAGTGTCGGGCTGTTCTGCAGCACGATGTGGCCCTGCATTTTCACCCTGGCCATCACGGGCCTGGGCCGCCACACCAACCAGGCAAGCAGCCTGCTGATCATGATGATCATGGGCGGCGGCATCGTCAGTTGGGCGCAGGGGGCACTGGCCGACAAGGTCGGCGTGCACTACAGCTTCATCATTGGCGTACTGTGTTTCTGCTATCTGGCGTTCTACGCGTGGGCGGCCGGCCGTACGCTGCGTCGCCAGGGCGTAGACCTGGAGCGATTGGCCACCGAAGGCGGCCACTGAGCCGCACCCCTGCTCTGCCAGCATGGCGTGCCGGCTGCGCCGGCGCGCCATCGGACCTGCGCTCAATCGTGACGGGCCGGCCCCGTGGATCGCCGGACCTTCAGGGCGTAAGCAATATCGACCACGCCACCGCTGCCGAGCTCGCGCACTTCCTTGATCAGCTCCATGGCCGCGCGCCGGCCCATCTCGCGGGTGGGCTGGCAGACCGTGGTCAATGCCGGATAGATCTGGCGGGCGATCGGCGTGTCATCGAAACCGCAGACCGAGATATCGGCTGGCACCGACAGGCCGTGTTCAAACACCGCACAGATGACGCCTGCCGCCATATCGTCGTTGGCGGCGAAGATGGCGGTCGGTCGATCAGGCCGAGCAAGCAGCGCGTTGGCGCCGATGTAGCCGGATTCGTATGAGAACTCGCCTTCCAGGACCAGGCTGGGGTCGTAGCGCAGGCCTGCCCTGCGCAGGCCTTCGCGATAGCCTGCCAGGCGCCACATGCTTGCGCCATGCGCAGCGTGTCCCTTGATATGGGCGATACGGGTATGGCCCAGCGAAGCCAGGTGTGCGATCAGCGCTACCACCGCGCCGATTTCATCCACGACGACGCCCACGTTCCGGTTCTGTTCCTTCGCCGAAATGCTGGAATACGGGATGCCGAGGTCGACCAAGCGTTCCAGCAGGGCGGTGTCGTCTGTCAGCGGCGGCGTCAGCACCACCCCGTCGAGCTGCGACTGCATGATCAATGACTCGACCTTTTCCACGATATCGGCCGCGTCGTAGATCAGCGGAGCGAGCATCAGGTTGTAATGCTGTTCCATGCACGCGTCCAGCACCCCCATCTCGATCTCCATCAGATAGTTCGAGGAGGGGTTATCGAAGAGCATCGCAATGAGGTAGGAACGCCGGCCAGCAAGGACCCGTGCCGAGGGCAAGGGGCGGTAGCGCAGTTTTTCCACCGCCGCGTCCACCCGGGCCCGGGTGCTCTTGGAGACGTTCGGCTCGTTGTTGAGCACCCGCGAGACGGTCTTCATCGAGACACCGGCCTTTGCCGCGACGTCCTCGATCCGCACGCGTCCCGGCCTGCCTGCGAGCACCTGCTCAGCTCCCGGCATCCCCCGCCCTCTGCCCGTCATAGCCTCACCATCTTTGCCTGAATCCTGCACCACGGGATGTGGATGCAGACGCAACTTTATCCTCAAAACCCATGCCGCTGTGCAGCAAGCATTCGTCCCACGGGCTGGGTATGCTCGGTTTTGACTGACAACGCTGTCAGGTTGCTTTCCGGCCGCCGAGCCCACCCAAGCCACCCTTCCGAGATGATTGTTCCGATGAACGTCCGTCATTCCGATCGTGCGAAGCGCAACCCCGTGTTCCGTCCCCACCGCCTGATGCTGGCTGCGGCGCTTGCCATGGCACTGGTACCTGCGTCCGGTGCGGCCCCTGCCGCGGTGAACGACGCAGGTACCATCACGCCCGCGCACTGGCCCAGGGCAACCTGGCCGCTGGCCAACGATCCGGCCATGGAACGACGCATCGACGCGCTGATCGCATCAATGACGCTGGAAGAAAAGGTCGGCCAGATCGTGCAGGGTGATATCGCCAGCATCACGCCCGATGACGTGCGCAGATATCGATTGGGTTCAATACTGGCAGGCGGCGCATCCGACCCAGGTGGCCGCTACAACGCAAAACCCGCCGAATGGCTTGCGCTGGCCGACGCGTTCTGGGAAGCGTCGATGGACACGCGCAACGGTGGCAAGGCAATTCCCATCGTCTGGGGCATTGATGCGATGCATGGCCAGAGCAACGTCGTGGGTGCCACTCTGTTCCCGCACAACATCGGCCTGGGCGCAGCGCGCAACCCGGAATTGCTGCGCGAGATCGCAAGGATCACCGCGGCCGAAACCCGCGTGACCGGCATGGAATGGACCTTCGCGCCGACCGTGGCCGTCCCGCAGGATGACCGCTGGGGGCGCACGTACGAGGGCTACTCGGAAGATCCGGCACTGGTGGCCAGCTATGCAGGGGCCTTCGTCGAAGGCCTGCAGGGCAAGGCGGGGGCCGCGGACTTCCTCGACGACCACCACGTGATGACCACGGTCAAGCATTTCCTCGGCGATGGCGGCACGGGCAACGGCAAGGACCAGGGCAACACCACGGTCAGCGAGGCCGAATTGCGTGACATCCATGCCGCCGGATACCTGCCGGCGATCAATGCGGGCGCGCAGTCGGTGATGGCGTCGTTCAACAGCTTCCATGGCGAGAAGATGCACGGGCACAAGCCACTGTTGACCGATGTGCTGAAGGGGCGGATGGGCTTCGGCGGCTTCGTGGTCGGTGACTGGAACGGCCATGGCCAGATCAAGGGCTGCAGCAACACCGACTGCGCGAAGACCTACGTCGCCGGCCTGGACATGGCCATGGCACCGGACAGCTGGAAGGGGATGTATGAAAGCACGCTGGCCCACGTGAAGGACGGCAGCTTGCCGGAGGCGCGGCTGGACGATGCCGTCCGCCGCATCCTTCGGGTGAAGATGCGCATGGGCCTGTTCGACAAACCCAAGCCCTCCGAGCGCGCATTGGGCGGCAAGTTCGAGCTGCTCGGGGCGCCGGCGCATCGCCAGGTGGCGCGGCAGGCCGTGCGTGAATCGCTGGTGCTGCTCAAGAACCAGAACCAGCTGCTGCCACTCTCGCCGAAACAGCGGGTACTGGTTGCCGGCGATGGCGCCAACGACATGAGCCGTCAGGCGGGTGGCTGGACGCTCAGCTGGCAGGGCGATGGCACGCGTCGCGAGGACTTCCCGAATGCGGAAACGATCTGGGAAGGTCTGCAGGCACAGGTCAAGTCGGGCGGCGGCCAGGCCGAACTGGCCATCGATGGCCATTACCGCAATCGCCCCGATGTGGCCATCGTGGTGTTCGGCGAAGATCCCTACGCCGAATTTCAGGGCGACCTGCCCAACCTGATGTTCAAGAATGGCAAGTCCGGAGACCTGGAGCTGATACGACGCCTGAAGGCAGACGGCATTCCGGTCGTGGGGGTGTTCCTGAGCGGGCGCCCGCTGTGGCTGAACCGCGAAATCAACGCCGCCGATGCCTTCGTGGCTGCGTGGCTGCCGGGCTCGGAAGGTGGGGGCGTGGCCGATGTGCTGCTGCGCGGGGGCGATGGGCGCGTGCAACACGACTTCCGCGGAAAGCTGAGCTACTCCTGGCCACGCCGCGCCAACCAGTACGAGAACAACGTAGGGCAGAAGGACTACGACCCGCAGTTCGCCTTCGGATACGGCCTGACCTATGCCGACAAGGGAAATCTGCCTGCGCTTTCCGAGGACCCCGGCATTGATCCGGACGCCGCGGGTAGCGGCACCCTGTTCGAGCGTGGTGTGGCCGGCACCGGCCTGATGCTTCGCCTGACTGCCGCCAATGGCGAATCGACCGATGTCGTGCATCCCAATGCAACCACTGCCGACCAGTCACTGGCGATGGTCGCGATCAACACCGATGTGCAGGAGGGCGCACGCCAGTTCAGTTTCCGGGCGCCGGCCACGGTGGCGTTGCAGGCCAATACTCCGCTGGACTGGTCGCGCGAGACCAACGGCGAGCTCTCCGTGGTAGCGACCGTGCGTGTCGAACAGCTCCCGGCGGAATCCGCAGTGACACTGGGTGCCGCCTGCGGGGCGGCGTGTGCTGCCGAGGTTGCGCTGGGCCCTGCGCTGTCGGCAGCGCCGCGGAATGAGTGGGTCAGGTTGGGCGTTCCCCTCAAGTGCCTGGCCAAGGCCGGGGCAGACATGAGCCGCTTGAGCGTACCGTTCGCACTGCGCGCCGGAAAGGGCACAACGCTTGCGATTACATCGGTCGTACTGGGCACCGAGTTCGATCGCAAGGTGGAGTGCGCGACGCAGTAGGCGCCGTGTTGAATGCCTTGGCGCGGCCGTCACGGAACGCGCCGCGCCAGGGCATTCGCTGGGCAGCCGGCACGGTATGATGCCGCAACCCCGGCACTTGCACTGATCGCAGCGGGCGCCTGCACGCCGATCACGTACTCCGGAGAACCGGCGGCGGGGTCGATGGATGGCACCGCGCACGCCCCTACTCCATGCTCGCTTCCCATTCTTCGCTCATCATCTGGATTGCGGTGGCCATTGCCACTGTCGGCCTGCTGTTCCGCCCGTTCCGCATCCCGGAGTACGTGTGGGCGCTCGGCGCGGCCGCGTTGCTTCCGCTCAGCGGCACCGTGTCGTTCGGCACTACCTGGCACGCAGTCGCCGAAGGTCGCGACGTCTACCTTTTCCTGGTCGGCATGATGGTACTGGCCGAGCTCGCCCGCCGCGAAGGGCTGTTCGACTGGCTGGCGCTGTATGCGGTGCGGCATGCGGGCGGCTCTGGGCGGCGCCTGTTCGACCTGGTGTTCCTGGTCGGCACGCTGGTAACGGTGTTTCTTTCCAATGATGCGACAGCCGTGGTGTTGACCCCGGCAGTCTACGCGGCCTGCAAGGCGGCCCGCGCCAATCCCCTGCCCTACCTGTTCGTCTGTGCCTTCATCGCCAATGCGGCCAGCTTCGTGTTGCCCATCTCCAACCCGGCCAACCTGGTGGTCTACGGCCAGCACATGCCACCGCTGCTGCAGTGGCTGGCGCAGTTCGCACTGCCCTCGCTGGCGGCGATCGGTGCGACCTATCTTGTGCTGCGCTGGGTGCACCGGCGCGAGATCGCACAGCCGCTGGTGGCCGCGCCGCAGCATCGCCCGCTGACCGAGGGCGGGCGCCTGAGTGCGCTGGGTGTGCTGTTCACCGGCAGCGTGCTGCTGGTGACCTCTGCACTTGACGGACCGCTGGGCGTGGCCACGTTCTGCGCCGGTGCACTGAGCGTGGCGGCGGTGGTGGTTCGTCAGCGCCGCAGCCCGCTACCGCTGCTGCGCCACGTATCCTGGGGCGTGCTGCCGCTGGTGGCCGGGCTTTTCGTGCTGGTTGAAGCGGTAGCGCAGACCGGCGTGATCCAGAGTGCAGCCGGCGCTCTGCAGGCGCTGGCGAAGGCGTCGCCGCAGCAGGCCAGCTGGCTGGCGGGTGGTGCGGCCGCATTGCTCAGCAACCTGGCCAACAATCTGCCGGTCGGCCTGGCGGCCGGTTCGCTGGGCCAGATGGCAGAGCTGCCGGCACAGACCCGTGCCGCATTGCTGGTTGGCGTGGACCTGGGCCCGAACCTGTCGGTGACCGGCTCGTTGGCCACGATGCTGTGGCTGGTGGCGCTGCGTCGCGAGGGCGAGCATGTCAGCGCGCTCGACTTCCTGCGCGTCGGCGCGCTGGTGATGCCGCCCGCGCTGATCGGAGCGCTGCTGCTGCTCTGATCGGCGCGCGGGCGGCGTATCGGTGTCAGAACGCCAGCTGCAGGCGGGTATTGAAGGTAGTGCCTTCATCCCTGCCTGCTGCACTGCCACTACGGTGGCGGGTCTGCCAACGGACGGCTTCGAACATCACGCGGCTGAAATCGTTGAGGTACCAGTTCGCGCCCAGCGTCCACGCGTGGCCGGTGCCGCCACTGGGCAGTTCGGCATAGTCCACGTCTTCATAGCGGCCCTTCAGCTCCCATGCGCCGCGACCGCCACGCGTCACCGGGTCGGCCACCTTCACGCGTCCCCAGGTACCGGTCTTGCCCGTGTAGGACGGGCGTGCGCCAGCCAGGAACCAGCCGGCCGAGATCGCCCAGGCCTCGTGGTCACGATCATAACGGCCGCTGGCGTCGCTCCCCCGCAGGCTGCGGGTGCCCCATTCGCCAGTCGCCCACGCCTTTCCGAAGAAGCCGGCCAGTTCGGCACCGTAAGCCGTGCTGCGCTCGGCGCCCAGCAGTGTGCCCGGCGCGATCTTGACCAGATCGTTGAAATGCCCGGCGATGGCCGAACTGCGAACAACGCCGCTGGCGCCTGCGGCGATCTCCTCGTGGAACGCCCAGGCCCCCAGGTGCACCGTGACCGCGTCGCTGGCCACGGGGTTCCAGTGCACGCGCGTGGCCCAGGTCTGGCTGTCGTTGTCGGTGCCGGCGTTGTTGAGATCGTTGCCGGCCACCGACACGCTGGCATGCCACCCCTTTCCATACACGCGCTCGGTCAGCCCGACACCAAACAGGCCGCGCTGCGGCAGCATCAGCGTGCCGACCACGTTGCGCTCCTGGAATGGCGTGTTGGAGGTGCTGCTGGAGCCATCGATACCGCGATCATTCAAGCGATTGCCAACCGTGAGATCGGCCGGCAGGCCGAACAGGGTGTGGTCCAGCGTGGCATAGACCGACTTCCAGGCCACCGCATTGTCGGCGAAGTCGCCCTCCACCACCCAGCCCAGGGTTCCGTAGCGTCCCTCTGCGCCCAGGCGCACCGAACGGATCTCCGTTCCCGAAACGTTGCGGTCGGCGACCGCGGAACCGTCAGTACTGGAGGCATCGACGAACAGGCGTCCGCGGGGACGGAACACCGTATTGCCGTCGGCACTGCTGAGCTCCGGTGCGCCCTTGGCCCAGGACACCTTCGGCAGCTTGGACTGGTTGGATTCCAGTGCCGCCACCCGCGTCTCAAGCACAGGTGCGGGCGCCGGCGACGTGGGTAGTCCGGCCGCTATGCCCTGCCCGCCCTCGACGGCGCGCAGGCGCGCTTCCAATTGCTGGATCTGCAGCGCCTGCTGCTGCACCAGGCGTGACAGTTCGGCCTGGCTCAGTGGTGCGGGCGGGGGCGAAGTGGACTGGGCGCCTGCGTGACCGCTGGCCAACAGCAGGCCGAGCGCGACCGACAGCGCTGCCAGCGGCAGCACGGTGGAATGATTCATGGGCTCTCTCTCCGGCCAGCCGGCCCCCTGGCCCGGCGCTGGCCTGTTGCGGTGGTGCGGGGGAAGATCGGGGGAGGAAGTGCGCGCCGCCGGATCGGTCCGGCGGCGCGGCGGGCTGGCTCAGCGCGGCCGGTTCAGCTGGTGGCCTGTGCCTGGGCGTTGGGACGCCAGGTGATCAGCTTGTTCTCGACCACGTCCAGCAGGGCGTCGATGACCAGCACGAAGGCGGCCAGGATGATGATGCCGGCGAACACGCCCACGGCATTGAAGTTGCCCTCGGCCTGCGCGATCAGGTAACCCAGGCCCGCCGAGGCCCCGAGGTACTCACCGATGATCGCGCCGACCACCGCGAAGCCCACCGAGGTGCGCAGCGAGGACAGGATCCAGCTGGCTGCTGCGGGGAAGTAGACATGGCGCAGCAGGTCGCTGCGGCTTGCGCCCAGGATGCGGGCATTGGCCAGCACCACCGGATTCACCTCGCGTACGCCCTGCATGGCATTGAAGAACGTGGTGAAGAACACCAGGGTGACCGCCAGCGCCACCTTCGACCACAGGCCCAGCCCCAGCCACAACACGAAAATCGGCGCCAGCACTACGCGCGGAATTGCGTTGAAGCCTTTGATGAAGGGGTCGAGGATGCGCGCCGAGCGGCGGCTCAGGCCCAGCCAGACACCGCCGGCGACACCCAGACCGGTGCCGATGATGTAGCCCAGCGCGGTTTCGGTCAGGGTGATGTAGACGTGCTGGTAGAACGAGGTATCGGACAGCCAGGTCCAGGCCTGCTGCACGATCGCTGTCGGCGAAGGGAAGAAGAACGGATCGATCACGCCCAGTGCGATACCGCCTTCCCAGCCGCCGAAAACGGCGACTACCAGGGCCAGTTGGATGAATTTGTCAGTCTTGGCGTGCATAGCTCTTCTCCACTTCGCCGCGCAGGCAGGCCCAGATGTCGCGGTACAGGTCGGTGAAACGGTCATCCAGCTTGATCTCGGCCACGTTGCGCGGACGCTCCAGATCCACGTCGAAGCTGCGCACCACGCGGCTGGCTGGGCCGGAGGACAGCACCACCACGCGATCCCCCAGGGCGATCGCTTCTTCCAGATCGTGGGTGATCAGGATCACCGAGCGCCGGTCCTCCTGCCACAGACGCAGCAGCTCGTTCTGCATCAGGTGCCGGGTGTGGATGTCCAGCGCCGAGAACGGTTCATCCATCAGGATCACCTTCGGCTCGACGATCAGCGCCTGCGCCATCTGCACACGCTTGCGCTGGCCACCGGACAGCTGGTGGGGGTAGCGATGCTCGAAACCGGCCAGGCCGACCTTGGCCAGCCACGCGTTGGCCTTGGCCTTGCGTTCGGCTTCGGGCACGCCGCGGAAGCGCAGGCCGAGTTCAACATTCTGGTAAGCCGTCTTCCACGGCAGTAGCGCATCCTGCTGGAACAGGTAGCCGACCGACTCCTGCACGCCGCTGACAGTGCGGCCATCGATGGCTACTTCGCCGGAGGACGGTTTCAACAGCCCCGCCACGGAATTGAGGATGGTGCTCTTGCCGCAGCCGGTCGGCCCGACGATGGCAAGGAACTCGCCGTCACCCACCTGGATGTCGACATCACGCACGGCGGTGAATTCGCCGAAGGACATGGTCACCTTGTTGAGGGCGACCATGGTCTGTGCAGGCTCCAGCTGCGGCGCGCCGTTGAGCTGGCGCACGGTGGCATTGAGGGCCATGGGGTTACCTCCGCTTACGGTTGGGCAGCCGGCGCCGCAGCGTGGGCACGCTCGACGAAGGCATTGGTGTAGGTCCTGGACAGATCGATGTTGGCCTTGGCCACATCCGTGTTGAACTCGCGCAGCACCTTCAGTGGGGTTTCCAGGTCGGCCGGCGTGAAGTGACCGTCCCGGGTAAAGATCGCGCGGGCGTTCTCCACCGCGCGGGCATACGTGGCGCGGTCGCCGGAGACGTAGCTGTCCGGCAGCGCGGCAACGATCTCTTCGGCACTGTTGTCGGCGATGAACTTCAATGCCATCTGCTCGGCACGCGCGATCTTCTCGGCCGCTTCGGGGCGCTTGTCCAGGAAGCTCTGGTTGGCATACATCACCGAGGTCGGGTACAGGCCGCCATAGACCTGGCGGGCGCCGTCGTCGCTGCGCGCGTCGAGGAGGATCTTGCCGACCTTGCGCTCGGTGATCAGGGTGGCAGCCGGGTCGTAGTTGACCAGCAGGTCGATCTTGCCCTGCTCCAGGGCAGCAACCGCTGCGGCGCCGGAGCCGACGCCGATCAGCGAGATGCTGTCGGCCGGAATATCATGCTGGGCGAGGAAGTGACGGACGAAGAAGTCTGACGAGGAGCCCGGCGCGGTGATCCCGACCTTCTGGCCCTTGATGGTTTCCGGCCGGGCCGGATCGAAGGTGGCATCTTCGCGGCCGGCCATCACCAGCCCGGAATTGCGCGAGAGCAGCACAAAGGCAACCACGTCCTTGCCCTTGGCCTGCATCTGGATGGTGTGGTCGTAGAAGCCGACGGCCACGTCGGTGGAATTGGCCACCAGCGCCTGCAGTACCTTGGAGCCGCCCTGGGCGAAGTTCTCGGTCTTCACCTGCAGGCCGACGTCCTTGAAGTACCCCTTGGCGTCGGCGATGAAGAACGGCAGGTTGTTGAGGTTGTAAGAACCGACGCTGATGCGCACCGGTGCGTTGTCAGCGCTGCCTGTGGTCTCACCTTCGGCGCGGCCGCTGTTGCTGCACCCGGCCGCGGCCAGGCCGGCCGCGCACAGCGCGACCATCAGGAACTGCTTGTACATCATCCCTCCCAGGAGTGAAGCATCTACGTTGTGGTGGCGGGGCAGGCACGCCTGTGCCGACCCAGCCGGTTTCAGATCATGCCGCTGACGTCCATTGGCGGTCTTGGGTGGTACTGGCCGTGGCATGCGCGGGCGACGTTGCATATACCCGACCGTCGAACAGCCGGCGTGCGGTGCGGACCACGCTGGCAATCACCGGCGAATCGCCCGAGCTGCGACTGAGACCCACCTCCAGGGCCCCGCTCGGATGTTCGAGGGTAATGCTGCCGGGAACGGACAGGCATCCGACCAAAGTGTGGGCCAGCGTGCCCGGCGTGACGGCGGCGGTGGCCAGGCCGACCGCGCCGGTAATGGCCAGTGCGGTGTGGCATTGGTGCGGCATGAAATAGCGCACCTGCAGATCGCCCCCCTGTTGCGGCGCCGACAGCAGCACCGGCTTGGGAATGACCTTGTTGCCGGCGTCGGCGATGCCCATGCGGGCACCTGCCTCGATGCGCAGCGCTTCCAGCCGGCGCATGAACGCCGCGTCCGCGTTCAGTTCGGCGGGCGAAGCGTCACCACGTACGCCCAGGTCTTCGGCACGCACCAGCATCATCGGCATGGCGCAGTCCACCAGGCTGACCGGGACGCCATTGATGGTTTCCTGCGCGTGCCCGCTGGGCAGCAGCTTGCCGGTGCGGGCGCCTGCCGCATCGAGGAAGGAGAGCCTGACCGGCGAGGCCGAGCCCGGCGCGCCGGCAATGCGCGTATCACCGCGATAGACCACATTGCCGCCGGGCGTTTCCACCGTCGCGATGATCAGCTTGCCGGTGTTGACGTTGTGGATGCGCACCTCGGTCTGCGGATCCTGGGCCTGCACCAGCCCCCGCTCGATGGCATACGGGCCCACCGCCGCCAGCATGTTGCCGCAGTTGGGGGACGTGTCCACCACCTGCTGCTCCACCCTTACCTGGGCGAACAGATAGTCCACGTCGGCGTCTGCCCGGCTGGATCTGTCGATGATGGCCACCTTGCTGGTCAGCGCGTTGCCACCACCGATGCCGTCGATCTGCAGCGGATGACCCGACCCCATCACTTCCACCAGCAGGCGATCACGTTCGGCGGTGTTCGCCGGAAGGTCGCTGGCCAGGAAGAACGGGCCCTTGGAGGTGCCGCCGCGCATGAGCACGCAGGGAATGCTGAGCAGATCGTTGGACATACGTGTGCTAGATTGATGCGTATAGGGGATGAATGACCCCTCTGTGATTCGATACTGGCATGACCCCAATTGATCTGTGAATTGCTGATTTTTGGATGATTGATACCCAATGAGCATCAATTGCGAAATCCTCGATCTCCGCGCGTTCCTGCTGGTATCGGAGACGCGCAGCTTCCATCGGGCCGCAGAGATCCTGCACGTCTCCCAGCCGGCACTCAGCCGACGGATACAGAAGCTGGAGCAGGCGGTGGGTTCGCCACTGCTGGAGCGCACCACGCGCAGCGTCAGCACCACCGCCGTCGGCGAGAACCTGCTGCCGCTGGTGCGTCGCATGCTGGAGGAATTCGATGGTTCACTGTTCTCACTGCGGGGCCGGGACGATACGCGGGGTGCTACCGTCACCATCGCCTGCCTGCCCACGGCGGCGTTCTACTTCCTGCCCAGCGTGATGGCGCGCTTCCACGAAGCGCATCCCAACGTGCGCTTCCGGATCCTGGATATCCCGGCGACCGAGGGCCTGCAGGCGGTGGAACGTGGCGAAGTCGAGTTCGGCATCAACTTCATGGGCGCCAACGATCCGAATCTCGATTTCGACGTACTGGCCCAAGACCCGTTTGTGCTGGCCTGCCGCCGCGACCACCCGCTGGCCCGCAAGCGCAGGGTGGAGTGGGCCGACCTGGCAGAGCATCAGCTGATCACCGTGCATCGCACCAGCGGCAACCGCACGCTGCTGGACGGCGCCCTGGCGCGCGAGAACCTCAAACTGAGCTGGCACTACGAAGTGACCCACCTGTCGACGTCACTGGGCATGGTCGAGGCCGGCATCGGCGTGTCTGTCCTGCCGAAAATGGCTACGCCGGACGGGGATCATCCCACCCTGGTGACGCGCTCGATAGGCAACCCTGTGGTGTCGCGCACGATCGGGATCGTCCGTCGCCGAGGCGCCCTGCTCTCGCCTACCGCGGAACGCTTTCTCCAGATGTTGATGAGCCAGTGGCGCGGGGAGACCTGAGCATCGTTGGCTGGACAGGCCGACCCCAGATCTGGCCGAGGGTGGTGGCCGAGCATGGCTCGGCCCTACAGAGGAGCCAGCTCTCGCGCAAGGAAAGGCGCTGTCCTGCTTCCCCGCGCGCGCGCCACCTGTTGCGGCGTTCCCTTCGCCACGATGGTGCCACCCGCACTGCCTGCGCCCGGCCCGACGTCAATCACCCAGTCCGCCTGCGCGACGGCCCGCATGTCATGCTCGATCATCACCACCGTATTTCCTGCGTCGACCAGCCGCTGCAGCTGAACCAGCAGCCTGTCCGCATCCGACGCGTGCAGGCCGGTGGTAGGTTCGTCCAGCACGTAAAGCGTGCGTCCGCGCTGGCTGCGCTGCAGTTCGGTGGCCAGCTTGATGCGCTGGGCCTCGCCGCCTGAAAGCTCGGTGGCCGGCTGGCCCAGCCTCAGGTAACCCAGTCCGATGTCCTGCAGCAGCTGCAACGGCCGGGCAATAATCTCCTCTGCCATGAAGAATGAATGCGCCTGGTCCACCGTCATCTGCAGGACCTCGGCGATGTTGCGGTCGTTCCACAGCGCCTTCAGCGTGGCGTCGTTGTAGCGGGCGCCGTGGCAGGTGGGGCATGGGGCGTAGACGCTGGGCATGAACAGCAGTTCGACGCTCACGAAACCCTCGCCTTCGCAGGTCTCGCATCGGCCCTTGGCCACATTGAACGAGAAACGGCCCGCATCGAAGCGGCGACGACGTGCGGCGGGCGTCGCCGCGAACAGTTTGCGCACGTGATCGAACAACCCGGTATAGGTGGCCAGGTTGGAGCGTGGGGTGCGGCCGATCGGCTTCTGGTCCACCTGCACGACCCGCTGGATGGCGTCCACATCACCGGCCAACTGGCCTCGGGTGGTTTCGATCACCGGCGGCCCGTCGGTCGGCGAGGCCTCGGCACCATCGTCCGAGGGTTCATGCCCCAGGTGCAGCAGCATCAGCTCGGGCAAGGCCTGCGCCATCAGGCTGGACTTGCCCGACCCCGAAATGCCGGTCACTGCCGTCAGCAATCCCAACGGCACCTGGGCGTCCACTCCCTGCAGGTTGTGGCGATGGATGCCCTGCAGTTCCAGCCAGTGGGTGGCGGTGCGCTGCCGGCGGGTGGGCGCGGGTACCTGGCCGAACAGATACAGTGCCGTGCGCGAATCCTGCACCTGGCGCAGGCCGCCCGGCTCCCCGCTGTAAAGCACGCGCCCTCCCCGCTCACCGGCGTCCGGGCCCACATCCACCAGCCACTGCGCGCGGCGCATCAGCTCCAGATCGTGTTCCACGACGAACACCGAGTTGCCTCCATCACGCAGCCGGTCCAGCGCGTCGTACAGCGCCTGGCTGTCGGCAGGATGCAGTCCGGCCGAAGGCTCGTCGAGCACGTACAGCACACCAAACAGCAACGAGCTGAGCTGCGTGGCCAGCCGCAGGCGCTGCAGTTCGCCGGCGGACAGCGTGGGCGTGGCGCGGTCCAGCGAGAGATAGCCCAGGCCAAGCCCCCGCAGTTGCCGCACCCGCCCCATGACCCCGTCCGCCAGCCGCTGTGCAGCCAGCCGCTTCTCTTCGGACAGGGCCGAGGTCAGGCGGACATCCGGAGCCGCAGCGTGGACGGCGCGACCGCTGGCCGCTCGCTGGCTGCGGTCGCGTCGCGTGGTCGTCTTGCTGGTGCGTTCGCCCCGGCTGTGCGCGCTGAAGTCACCTCGCGCGATGGGCTCCAGCAGATCTGCCAATTGATCCAGAGGCAACCGCATGAACTCACCGATATCCACACCCGCGAAGGTGACCGAGAGCGCCTCCGGCTTCAGGCGCTTTCCGTGGCAGGCCGGGCACAGCTTGCCTTCCATGTAGCGGGAAACCCGTTTGCGCATCAGCGCGCTCTGGGTATTGGCGAAGGTATGCAGCACATAACGACGCGCGCCGGTGTACGTGCCCATGTAGCTCGGTTCGAGCTTTCGCTTGAGCGCTGCCCGGGTCTCGGCAGGCGTGAAGCCGGCATAGACCGGCACGGTGGGTGTTTCCTCGGTGAACAGGATCCAGTCTCGATCCTTCTTCGGCAGCGTCTTCCACGGCACATCGATGTCGTAGCCGAGCGTGACCAGGATGTCGCGCAGGTTCTGGCCATGCCATGCCGGCGGCCAGGAGGCGATGGCGCGCTCGCGGATGCTCAGCGACGGGTCCGGCACCATCAAGGCTTCGGTCACTTCGTAGACATGCCCCAACCCGTGGCAGGTACTGCAGGCGCCCTGCGGCGTGTTGGGCGAGAAGTCCTCCGCGTAGAGCATCGGCTGGTTGGCCGGATATGCGCCTGCACGCGAATACATCATGCGTACCAGGCTGGAGAGCGTGGTGACACTGCCCACCGATGAACGCGCATTGCTGGCGCCGCGCTGCTGCTGCAGGGCCACTGCCGGCGGCAACCCGTCGATGGCATCCACGTCGGGAACGCCTGCCTGGTCGATCAGTCGCCTTGCATAGGGAGCGACGGACTCGAAGTAGCGCCGCTGCGCCTCCGCAAAGATCGTTCCGAAGGCCAGCGATGACTTGCCGGAGCCCGAAACGCCGGAAAACACCACCAATGCGTTGCGCGGAATGGAGACGTCGACATTCTTGAGGTTGTGCTCGCGCGCGCCGCGCACCTCGACGCAACCGCTGGCAGCGGCGGCACATGACGACTCGCCAAAGGGGGTATTGGACATCTTCGCGATCCTGTTGGCAGAGGAAAGCGCGCGTGAGGCGCGCCCGATGGCGCATTCTCGCTGCTGCGGGGTGAACATGGGGGATGGCGCGGTCACGCCATGCGTGACTCCCGAACACCCATAACGGGCTGTCAGCGCCCGTCCGGCCGAACCGGCTCGCGGGCACCTGTTCTGGGAGCAAACGCCACCTTCTCTCCATTGACCAGCTCGACGACGAACTGGTTGGAGCGATTGAAGCCGATGTTGGTCACCCACGAGAGGTGCGAGACGGTGCGCCGAAGCTGCGATGTGCGCCGATACAACTGATCGAGCGTAACGGTGCGAACCAGGCGGCCGCGATTGTAGAAATGCAGCACCGGCTCGCTCAACGTCACGTCAGCCGGAACCAGGTTCATGCCTTCGTAGCCGACCACGACCGACTCCCCATCGTCCGACGGGAACAACCAGCGATGCCATCCGGGTATCAGCCAGGCATCCTGACCCGATGCCTGTGGCGTTACCCGCGTTGAATTGACGGCTGGATCGGAATCAGCACAGAGATTTCGAGTGGGGGAACATGCCGTGAACCTCTCCGGCGGCGGCAGCGGGGAGTCGGCAAGCGCCGGGCCCGAAGCCAGCAGTGCAGCGAGGAGTGTGATGAGAACCTTCATGTCACCGCACACCATGATCAAGTGAAGTGGCCGCCGAACCGGAAACTAAGCGGCGCGCACGTAGGGCGCTACCGCCACGGCAAGCACATCGATTCCCCACGCCGAGCCTGCCATCTCCTCGGGCTGGCTTCTCTTGAAGCGTGACCAGTCGGCCCTTGCAAGTCTGCCGACCAGAAGCTGATCGGCAGGAAGCTGGTGCATCGACCAATAGGGAAACTGCCGCGTGGAGACGCGCCCTCGCGCCAGCTCCACGACATCCGTATGGCTGGTCGATTGCAGCACGCGCTCATAGACGCTGGCCACGCCATCTTCCGGCCCTTCGAAGTACTGCACGAATCGCGTGCCGTCGTGCAGCAGCACGCCCGTCACGCCTGCAACCTTGTTGAACCTCGCGGCATCGGCCACGAGCGCCTCGAGGCGATCAATCGAAAGACCTTCCACTGCTTGACTTGCATATACAACGGCCCGAATGGGCATGGATTTCGCCTTGAATGTGACGCCACATCGGCACCTGCTCACACTCTAGCACCCGGCACAAGCCTGCCCCCTGGCCCTGATTCTTAACTCTTCAGAATAAGGATGGTCGATGGGTGAGCCTTACGGCACGTCAGAAGGCATGATGGGCGCCCCCCACGTTCAGGGCATTGTTCATCTTCATGCGAGACATCGGACAGTTCTATGTAATCAGCGTCGAAGGAGTGGCGCGTGAGGATGGCACCCTGCTTCAGGTCACCCGGATTGATTGCTCCTGCCTGAAATGCTCAAGGCAATTCCGGGCCATTCCTGATCATGGGCTTGTCGACCTCAACGGCGCTGCTTCGCTCAGCTGCCCGGGATGCGGCAACCACCAGTCCGTCAGCCGTGCACGGCTGGAGGAATTCACGTTGCGTACTGCCCCCTGAGTTGACCCGCACCGCTTCTCGACACCGCGCCGACGCGCCCGGCACCTCTGCATCGATATCTTCCCGTAGTAGACCCACAACGGCGTTCCAATGAGTCATACCGGCATATTCAAGATCACCGACCTCACCTACAGACCGGGCGCGGAGGGCGACCTGGCCCGGGCCCTGCAGATCGAAGCAACCTGCACGGCGTGCGGCGCAACCAGTGTCTGGGGGGAGCAGGAGATGGAGCATGTGAGAGGGGGAACGGTGCTTGCGTGCCGCGCATGCGGTACGCGCCAGGCCATCAGCAATGCCGGCCTGATCAGTTGCCCGTCCGAGATACGACACCGGCAGGGCTGACCGGGACGGGACCGGGCAACCATATGCGCTGCCCGGTAGCCGTCATCGATGGCCCGTCAGCCGCCGACTGCCGATGCCTGCGGCCGGTGCCGTTTGATCCAGTCCAGTGATTGGGCAATACCACCGAACGGAAAGAAGTGCGGGCTGACCAACCCGTGGGCGTCAGTCAAACTGCTCACCAGGTGGTCCACGAATACTTCCGGCCCTGCGGTCCCGAGCAGCCGCCCGATCGAGATGCCGTACCTTGCCAGCATGGATGCACTGGCACCCACCCCGCACATTGCGGCGTAGCGTGCCAACCGCGCGATGCTTGCCGGACCCGGCACGCCGACCAGTACCGGAACATCGATGCCACGGGCGCGCAGGGCGTCCAACCAGGCCAGAACGACGTCGGCATCGAAGGCGAACTGCGTGATGATCATCGGCGCCATGCCGCGCGCTTCGATGGCCTGGCACTTGTGTTCCAGCACCTGCCAGCACCCGACACTGCCCATGACCGGATGGCCCTCGGGGTGGCCGCCGATGGCGACGGCCTTGATGCCGGCCCTCTCCAGAAGCCCGGTCTCGATGATCGAAGCGCTATCAGCAAATGGGCCGGCGGGCGTGGCCAGATCGCCGCCGATCAACAGGCACTGGGCGACACCGGCCTCGTTGGCGGCGCGCTGCAGGAACCGTTCAAGCACCACACGCGACCCGATGCGACGGGCCGAGAGATGCGGCATTGGCTCGAATCCCAGCTCACGCACCCTGCGCGCCGCAGCCAGTCGTGCGTCGTCGTCCTCGCTGGCCAGCCAGGGAATGGAGATTGTCGTGCCGCGTGGAATGCGGGCAGCCTCCGCGTGTAGCGCGGGCATGGCTTTGGCGCTCACCTCCAGCGAAAAGGCATCAAGAAAGGCCCGCGCCCGCAGCGACGTAGGTGCGGCCATTACGTGCCCCCGCGCGCATTGCTGGCCAGCGGCGTGCTGTTCCGCGCCAGTTCGATGAAAGCCTGCAGATAGTCGATACCGGTATCCGCCTCGCGTGCACCCAGGTAGATCTGCTTGGGGATGCCCTTCGCACCCAGGCGAACGGGCACCACATCCATGCGGGTGGCGTACTCCTCCACCAGCCAGCGTGGCATGGCCGCCACGCCGCGGCCGCTGGCCACCATCTGCATCATGATGTCGGTGGTTTCAATGGCCTTGTGCCGTCGCGGCGTGATACCGGCCGGCAGCAGAAACTGGTTGTAGATGTCCAGGCGCTCGAACGGCACCGGATAGCTGATCAGCACTTCCTGGCCGAGCTGGCGCGGCTTTACGTGGTCCACCTTGGCCAGGGCGTGGTTGCTGGCCACCACCAGCACCTGTTCGTAGTCGAATACGGGAATGAATTTCAGGCCCGGCTTCAGCAGCGGGTCCGGGGTGACCAGCAGGTCGATCTCGTAGCCGAACAGTGCGCCGATGCCGCCGAACTGGAACTTCTGCTTGACGTCCACGTCCACGTCCGGCCAGGCGGCCAGGTACGGCGAGACGATCTTCAGCAGCCACTGGTAGCAGGGATGGCATTCCATGCCGATGCGCAGCGCACCCCGCTCGCCCTGTGCGAACTGGCCCAGCCGTTCCTCGGCCAGATCCAGCTGTGGCAGCACCCGGTTGGCAACCGCCAGCAGGTACTGCCCGGCCTGGGTCAGCCGCAGGCTGCGGCCTTCGCGCAGCCAGACGTCGGTGCCCAGCTGCTGCTCCAGCTTCTTCATGCTGTGGCTCAGGGCCGACTGGGTCAGGTTGAGTACGCCAGCGGCGGCGGTGAGTGAGCCCTGCTGCTCGACCTGCTGCACGATACTGAGGTGGATCCGCTCCAGCATGATGATGAATCCTGCTCATGGATTGGTGAAGTAATACCATTTTACGTCATGGAAGGGCGTGGCTAGCATCGGGTCATGCTTTCACCTACCCGCCCCCTTCGAATCGTCGCCGTTTCCGGCGGATTGCAGCGCCCCTCCAGGGCCGCCACCCTGGCCGAGCATCTGCTGGGCCTGATCGGCGAAGACATCCATAGCGAGCAGCACCTGGTCGAACTGGTCGAACTGGCCCCGCAGCTGGCCGGCGCGCTCTGGCGTTCGCAGCTGCCCGACACCGTGGAACGGCAGTTGGCCGCCGTCGAGCAGGCTGATGTGCTGGTGGTGAGCACGCCGGTCTATCGCGGCTCGTACACCGGGCTGTTCAAGCATTTCTTCGACTTCGTCCACCAGGACGCACTGGTCGACACCCCCATCCTGCTGGCCGCCACCGGTGGCAGCGAGCGCCATTCGCTGGTGATCGACCATCAGCTGCGCCCGCTCTTCAGCTTCTTCCAGGCGCGCACCCTGCCGCTGGGCGTCTACGCCACCGACCGCGATTTCGCCGACGGCCGCGTGCACAACGATGCCCTGGTCGAGCGGGCACGGCTGGCGGTGCGGCGGGCCCTGCCGCTGTTGGGCCTGCCCCGCCACCGCGCCGCCGCCCTTGAGGCCGCCGCAGCACTTTGAATGCCGGATGCCTTTGCCCGCCTCCGGATGTCACCCCGCACTACGGAACGCCACCCATGACGATCGACACCTTCACCTTCAGCATCACGCGCATCCCCTTCAACGAGGATTACCAGCCTGCTGACGGGACGCGCATCACCACCAATTTCGCCAACCTGGCCCGCGGTGCGTCCCGCCAGGAAAACCTGCGCAACACGATCAGCATGATCAACAACCGCTTCAACGATCTGGCGCACTGGGACAACCCCAGCGCGGATCGCTACGCGGTCGAGCTGGACATCATCTCGGTGGAGATGCACATCGATGGCGGTGATGGCAGCGATCCGTTCCCGCTGATCGAGGTGCTGCGTCCGACCATCGTCGACACCCGCACCGGTGCCCGTACCGAAGGCATCGTCGGCAATAATTTCTCGTCCTACGTGCGCGACTACGATTTCAGTGTGGTGCTGCCGGCCAGCAACGAAGGCAAGGCCACCTTTGGCATTCCGGAAGGCTTCGGCGACCTGCATGGCAAGCTGTTCAAGCATTTCCTGGAGTCCGAGGCCTACCGTGCCAACTTCAGCAAGGGGCCGGTGATCTGCATCAGCGTATCCAGCAGCAAGACCTACCACCGCACCGAGAACCACCACCCGATCCTGGGCGTGGAGTATCGCCAGGGCGAGTTCTCTCCCACTGACCAGTACTTCGACAAGATGGGCCTGCAGGTGCGCTACTTCATGCCGCCGGGCAGCGTGGCACCGCTGGCGTTCTACTTCCAGGGCGACCTGCTGGGCGACTACTCGAACCTGGAGCTGATCGGCACCATCAGCACGATGGAGGCCTTCCAGAAGATCTACCGCCCGGAGATCTACAACGCCAACTCCGTGGCAGGCAAGGTCTACCAGCCCAGCCTGAAGCACCAGGATTACTCCTCGACCCGCATCGTCTACGACCGCGAAGAGCGCAGCCAGCTGGCGGTCAAGCAGGGCAGGTTCACCGAAGAACACTTCATCAAGCCGTACCGCGCCGTGCTTGAGCAGTGGGCTGCCCGCTGATCCACCGATTCCCCATTCGCCCCCAGGAAACAAGACGCAATGTCGACGAAGAAACTGCTTCCCACCTCCACCGCAGGCAGCCTGCCCAAGCCCTCCTGGCTGGCCGAGCCCGAGAAGCTCTGGTCACCCTGGAAACTGCAGGACGATGGCCTGATTGAAGGCAAGCAGGATGCACTGCGCCTGTCCCTGCAGGAGCAGCAGCACGCCGGCATCGATATCGTCAGCGACGGCGAACAGACCCGGCAGCATTTCGTCACCACCTTCATCGAGCACCTCAGTGGTGTCGATTTCGAGAAGCGCGAGACCGTGCGCATCCGCAACCGCTACGATGCAAGCGTGCCGACCGTGGTTGGCGCGGTCAGCCGCCCGAAACCGGTGTTCGTGGAGGATGCGAAGTTCCTGCGCCGCCAGACCGCGCAACCCATCAAGTGGGCCCTGCCCGGCCCGATGACCATGATCGACACGCTGTACGACGCGCACTACAAGAGCCGCGAGAAACTGGCCTGGGAGTTCGCGAAGATCCTCAACGAAGAGGCAAAGGAACTGGAGGCCGCCGGCGTGGACATCATCCAGTTCGACGAGCCCGCCTTCAATGTGTTCTTCGACGAAGTGAACGACTGGGGCGTGGCTGCGCTGGAGAGGGCCGTCGAAGGCCTGAAGTGCCAGACGGCCGTGCACATCTGCTACGGCTACGGCATCAAGGCCAACACCGACTGGAAGCAGACACTGGGCTCGGAATGGCGCCAGTATGAAGAGTCGTTCCCCAAGCTGCAGACCTCCAGCATCGACATCATCTCGCTGGAATGCCAGAACTCGCACGTGCCGATCGACCTGATCGAACTGGTGCGCGGCAAAAAGGTGATGGTGGGCGCCATCGACGTGGCCTCCAATACGGTGGAGACGCCGGAAGACGTGGCCAACACGCTGCGCAAGGCGCTGCAGTTCGTGGATGCCGACAAGCTCTACCCGAGCACCAACTGCGGCATGGCACCGCTGGCGCGCGAAGTGGCGCGCGGCAAGCTGCGCGCGCTCAGTGCCGGGGCGAAGATCGTGCGTGAGGAGCTTTCGGCGTGATCAGGCACCGGTTGAGCGTAAATACCGGCCGTCCCCTGGTGTGAGGCCTTCCTGCACCCGGGCCTCTGCGTGAGGTCCGGGTGAGATGGCAGTCATTGCCCGATGGCAATCATCGCCTGCGTGCACGGCGCTCCGGGCAGTCCTTCGGATCGAACAGTTCGAGGGCGCTCATTATCTGGAGATTGGTAAACGCCCCGTCATGTCCCTGTGCGACAGCCTCGCAGTACCAGTAGATCTGCTCATCCCTGTCCTTGGGCACGCCCTGCCCGCTGGCATACAGGTTCCCGAGTTCGAACTGGGCGGGCGCGTAGCCCGCCATTGCCGCCTTGCCGAACCAGGCGGCTGATTGGATATCGTCCTTCGGCACGCCGATACCATCGGCATACATGGTCGCGAGCACGGCCTGAACCTCGGCGTCGCCACTTTTGGCAGCTGCCATCAGTTCCTCAACCGAGTTGAACCTCGGCGGGGGTTCGATCTGGTCACACCACACCTGGCCCTCCTTGCCACTCGAGCACAGCTTCTGGCGAGCATCGCTGACCAGAATTCCCTTCAGATCCTGGACGGCCGCCTTGGTGTACCAGCGCATGGCCTCGGCCCGGTCTTTGGTGAGGCCCGCGCCGCCGCGCTCATACAGGCTGCCAAGGTTGTACTGCCCCGCGGAAGCTCCTCCTTCGGCCGACCTGCGGATCCAGAAGAGGCCCTGCGCATCATCCTTTGACACGCCCAATCCCTCCAGGTACATCATCCCCAGGTCGGACTGTGCAAGACCGTTGCCTTGCTCCGCCGCCTTGCGCACCCAGAACAGTGCTTGCGCGAGATCCTTGGGAACCCCGGTTCCGTTCAGATACATCACGGCAAGGGAGGATTGGGCAGATGCATGGCCCTGCTCAGCAGCCTTGCGATACCACTCAACCGCCGTCACCGGGTTCCTGACCACACCGTTGCCTTGGTTGTAGCGATCTCCAAGATCATTCTCGGCATCTGCGCTGCCGGTCTCGGCTGCTGCCAGCACGCTCTTCAACGAGGCCGCTTCGTCATTGCCAAGCGCGTGGGCGCTGCAGGCGAAAACAAACAGGCCCGTGCACAGAACTGTGCGAACCCGGGCTCCAATCGAATCTTCCATGAACTTCTTCACTCTTCATCAATTCCAGAAAAATACCGCGTGCAAATCAAACTCAGGCTTTGCCGCCCACTATCGCCATGCGCGCTGCACCTTTCCGGGCTTCCGCAACGGAAAATATTCCTACGCGCGTGGTCACGGCATCCCCCGGAACCCCGAGCATCGAGGGTGGCGATCGATGCTCAGGGCGCGATTATAGGTGCTGGTACTGCCCTTCGCAGCGCCAGGACCTTCTTGATCCGTGCCACTTCCCCAGCTCCGGCCTCGGCCAACCGACGGGCCTGCTGCCGTTGCTGCCGCGACTGTACTGGTGACGATCTGCCCGCTTCGAGTGTGGCACCCACCAGCCTCGCCACCGCATCGCGCAGCCGCAGCTGCGGGCAGAGTCGTGCAGCGCACCAGCGCTCGGCATAGCGCTTGGCCTGCCGTGCATTCGCTGCTGCAACGATCTTTGCCCTGGGCACTCTGCGTGCTTCCAGGCACACCCGGAAGCCAAGCACTGCATGCGGCACGATGTTCGCTACGGAGCGCCCATTCCACCACAGGTCCCAACGTTCGCCGCTCTGCACCCAGCCGGAATGCCGGGGGACGGACATTGAATCTGCGATCTCAAGGCGGGAATCCATGGCCGGAAGAATACGATCGGCTGTCGCACGGATTGAGATTGCGATGGCACCGCGATCATCGACCATGAATCGTTCAAGAAGGCACCGGCTGTCCGCTGCCTGGACGCGCTACCCTGTTGCCCGATGTCTTCCATGCGCAACATCCTCCATCGCGATCTCGTGTCCAAGGCCGCATCGCTGCCCCGGTTGCCTGGGGTATACACCTTCCACGATGAGGCGGGAGCCGCGCTGTACATCGGCAAGAGCGTGGACATCCGGCGACGGGTGCTGGACCACCTTCGGGCGCCGGACGAACAACGGCTTGTCGGCAGGACCGACGGGTTTTCCTGCATCCGTACCGCCGGTGACATCGGGGCGCAGCTGCTGGAAGCGCGGCTGATCAAGCAGGCCAAGCCACTGTTCAACAGGAAGCTTCGCCGCAACAAGCGACTGTGCACGATCGTGCTGGCGGCTGACGGGGTCCGCATCGAGGATGTCCACGGCGCCGATCCTGCTCAGGCCCATGGACTGTTCCCCGGCCGTCATGCCGCCATCGCCGCACTGCAGCGCCTGGCGGACGAGCACCAGCTCTGCTACGGGCGGCTGGGGATCGAATCGGTGCGTGCCGGGGCGCCCTGCTTCCGCCACCTGCTCAGGCGCTGCGCGGGTGCCTGCAACAGCAGCGAACAGGCCTCGGCTCATGACGAACGCCTGCGAGGTGGCCTGGCCGGCTACCACCGGCGGGCATGGCCCTACGCAGGCGCGATTGGCATCGACGAGCGCTCGGAGGACATGCGGCAGATCCATGTGGTGCGTAACTGGACGTACCTGGGCTCGGCGCCAACGATCGCAGCAGCGCGAAGGCTCGATACGCCAGCAGTCGGTTTTGATCGTGATGGCTACAGCGTGCTTGCAAGTCCACTGGTCAGTGCGTCGGTGAAGATCATCGCGCTCTAGTGGAATGCTGGCCGAGGCCCCACCTGGGCCAGTGGGCGAGGCGCCTTCGCACAGCCACACGAACAGAACTGCGTTCAGCGTGACGGGTCACATTGAACCGGACCGCAGCAACGCTATGCACAACGCCATGAAGCCGCCACCCACGGCCAACGCCAGCCACGCCCTGCCCATGCTGCGGGCACTGAATACGCCCACGGCCACCGCCACCAGCAGCACGAACCCCAGCAGCGAGCTGGCCAACACGGAGACCGCCGGCCGCACATCTGTCAGCGCAGGCAGCCCCAAGGCCACTGCGGTGGCGGTTGCCGCGGTGAACGCGTAGCCGCCGGCCGAAGCGGCCAGCACGCGACCCGCCACCTGCCAGCGATAGCCGGCGCCTCGCCCTTCCACGGGCTTGGCGTTGCGTGGCGCCTCCTGCACCTGCGGCCAACGCCGCTGCAGCATCACCGCCATTCGTGCCAACACCAGGCCGAATGCCAGTGCGGTGAGCTCCACGCCGGCCTGCTGCCACGCGCCCCGCTGCAGGTACATCACCAGATGCTGGCCGGTGGTGGCCAGATTCACCAGCGGCAGCGCCAGGCACAGCACCGCGGCCAGCCACAGCTGCTCGATCCATGCCCGGCGTGGCGGGCGCCACAAGGCATGCAGCAACGAGACCGCCCAGGCCAGCAGGAATATGCGTATCTCCCAACCGCTACGGTCAGTCATTGCCAACGGCAGCAGGCGATTGGCATGGAAGTAGACAATGCTGGCCAGCGCGATGCCGGCCAACGACACCACATTGAACGCTTCCATCCATCGGTAGATGCCCGTCGTAGGCGCACCGAACTCATGCTCGCTGCGCTTGCGCCGCTTGATGGAGAACAGCAGCGTACCGATCGCGATCATCGCCGTGCCCAGCAGGCCACTGATGAAGTACAGCCACTTCATCGGCCAACCGCCGAAATCCGCTTTGTGTAGTGCTTCGATGCTCTCGTGCACCTGCGCGGCACCCACGCCATGCGGGTGCGATGCGTGCTGTTGCAGCAGTGTGCCGCTGGCAGCATCGAACGTGATCCGACTGGCCTCGGTCAGCAGGCGCCTGTCCGCGCCTTCCACCGGTTTGCGACCCACCACTTCCACCACGCTGTGCACGGTGCCGGGCGTCTGGATGATGATCTGTGCCGGCGATTGCCCGCTGATGGCCTGCGCGCGCGCCAGCAGTTGCGGCAGGTCCGGCAGTCGTGCGGTGGAAACCAGGATTGCGGGCGGAACCGGCTGTGCGGGCGCCAGTTCGGCTTCATAGCGCGCGTATGCGCCATCTGCATCGCCATAGGTCGCATGCACGGGCCACGGCAGATAGCTGCTGTAGAAGAATGCGAGCCCGGTGTAGCCGATCATGAACAGGAAAGGCAGAGTCAGCACAGCGCTCAGGTTGTGCGCATCCAGCCAGCTGCGCTGGCCCTTGCCGGGGCGGAAGGTGAAGAAATCCTTGAAGATGCGCTTGTGCACCACTACGCCGGAGACCAGCGCCAGCAGCATGCAGGCCGTGATCCAGCCGACCAGCCAGTAGCCGGCCATGCCACCGTGCAGGGTGTAGTGGAAGGACATGAAATGGCGCCCGCCCTCGGTTTCCCGTAGGCGAGGTGGAGGGTGTGGCATGCCCGTGCTGGCATCCACCCAGCGTTCGTGCGCGATGCCGTCGCCCTCCTCCCATGACAGTTCCAGCGGCCACCCCTGCTGGGCAGGCCAGCGGATCTGCCATGCCTGCGCATTGGCGGCGTGGGTGGCCAGCCATTGCTGCGCACGTGCCGCCTGCGCTCCCGAGTCCATCGCTGGCGAGGAGGCCGGCACGGGACCGGCCTCCATCCAGCGCGTGATCGGCTCACGGAACACGCTGAGCGTACCGGTCAGGAAGATCGCGCACAGCAGCCAGCCACTGGTAAGGCCACACCAGGTATGCAGCCACGACATGCTTTGGCGGAAACCTGCCTTCATGCCGTTCCCGTGGCGGGCACGCTGCCGCCCCGCCGGTTGTGGAGAATCACAGCGAGCCGCGCAGCGTCAGCGTCACGTTGCGGGGTTCACCAAAGAAGTTGCCCCGGCGTATCTGGCTGAGCATGGCGTAGTAGCGCGTATCGAACAGGTTGGCCACGTTGAGGCCAACGCTCCAGCGCGGATTGATCCGATAGCCGGCACGCAGGTCCCACACGGCGCGCCCCGCCGCCCCCATGCGCCAGTCCGGGTCGTCGTAGGCCGGATAGGAGTAGCTGCTCTGCGCCGACACGCCACCACCCACGGAGAACGCATTCCACTTGCCGGGCAGCTGGTAGGACGTCGACAGGCGCAGCAGGTGGCGGGGCGTCTCGGCGCTGATGGTCGCGCCCTCATCGTCACGGCTGGTGACGTGGGTGTAGCCGGCCATCATCTGCCAGCCCGGTGCCAGTTCGCCGCTGGCTTCCAGCTCAAAACCCTTGCTGCGCAGCTTGCCGCCATTGCGGTAGCAATCGGACGAAGCCAGCGAGCCACGGCAACTGCCCGGGTCGGACTCGTCCACCACGGCGTTGCCGGTCTTGCGGATGGAGAACACCGCAGCAGACACGTTCAGGCGCCCATCGTTCAATTCGCCCTTCACACCCAGCTCGTAGTTGGCTCCGATGGCCGGGTCCAGCACCGAGCCGGACGAAGTGACATACGAGCTCTGCGGCTGGAAGGTATCGGCGTAGCTGGCGTAGACCGACCATTGCGGCCCCAGGTCGTAGACAAGCCCGGCGTAAGGAGTGAATTCGTGCTTCTGTTCGTAGTCACGGCTCCTGGCACCGCTGAAGCCATCGCTGGACTGGTACTTCACCCAGCTCAGCCGGCCGCCCAGCGTGAGGTGCAGGGGCTCCGCCAGCTGCAGGCGCAGGTTGCTGTACACGCCGCTCTGCTGGGCGCGGGCGTTCTCCGCCCAGTCCCATGCCGGCTGGTTGGGCTGCGCGATGGCGCTGTGGTCCGGTGCGTAGACATCGATCGGCACGTCGATGGCCAGGTCCGCCGAGCTTTGACGCGTACGCTGGCGCGACCACATCGCGCCCAGCAATACCTGGTGGCTGCGGCCAAAGGCGTCGAAACTGCCGGTGGTGTGCAGGTCGATGCCATCGCTGCGCACGCGCGAGCGGTTGAAATAGATGTCGTAGAAGCGCGAACCGACGCCGGTGGCGCGGTCCACCCCGCCAAGCGGAACCGCAACGCGCTGGTCCAGGTCGGACTCGGTGCGGTTCACCGACAGGCGCGCCTTCCAGCGCTCGTTGAAGCGGTGCTCCGCCTCTGCGAAGGCTTCGTCGACGGAGCCTTCCTGCCGGTTCCAGTCCTGGATGAGCGAGGTGGAACGCTTGATGTCCAGTGCGCCGCCGTCGGTGTAGCGCGGCAGGCCGAACAGCCAGTAGCCGTCGGTGTCACTCTGCTGATGACGCAGGCCGAAGGTCAGCGTGGTGTCTGCACCCAGGTCGGCATCGATCACACCATAGGCGACCGGTGCCTTCGACGAAGTGCCCTGCTGGAAGTATCCACGGTCCTGGTAGGCCGCAACCAAACGGCCGCGCACACTCCCCGCCGCGTTGAGCGGGCCGCCGCCATCAACCTCCAGGCGGTAGTTGTCCCATGAGCCCAGGGTGGCCGCCAGATCGAGATGGGCCTGGTCGCGCGGGCGCTTGCGCACCATGTTGATCGCCCCGCTGGGGTCGGCTGCGCCCAGCATCATGCCGCCGGCACCGCGCAGCACTTCAACCCGCTCCAGTACGGCGGTGTCGATGGGCAGCCAGCCCACGGGGGCATAGACGATGCCGGCGACGCCATCGACCAGGTAGTTGTTGTCATCGACGGTGAAGCTGCGGATCGAGAACTTGTGGTTGCCGAAGTTGCGGGCGGTCTTGGTCACGCCGGTGGTCTGTGCCAGCGCCTCGTCCAGTGTGGTGAGGTTGCGGTCATCCAACTGCTGGCGGGTGATCACACTGACCGACTGCGGGGTCTGGCGGATGGTCTGGCCCAGTTTGCCCAGGCTGAGCTCGCGCACGGTATAGGCGCCATCGCTCGGGGCGTTGGCGGTCACGTTGATCGTCTGCAGCGTGGTCTGGGTGTCTTTGCCGCGGCCAGGTGATGCCGCTTCCTGCACCAGGGTGAACACGCCGGGGCGGCTGGCGTTGACACGCACCCCACTCCCCTCCAGCAGGCGCGCCAGTGCTTCCTGCGGCGTGTAACTGCCATTCAAGGCCGGGGCGCGGCGGCCGGCCACCGCTGACTCACTGAACAGCACCTGCTGTCGTGACTGCTCGGAGAAGCTGCGCAGTGCAGCATCCAGCGGTTGCGCCGGAATAGCGAACTGCATGCGCGCGGCGGGCTGTGCCTGTGCGATGGCTGGCGCTGCCAGCGCGCTGGAAATGCATAGCGCGAGCAGCGGCAGGCGCCTGGCCTGTACGCCCGTGGAAAACGCGCGGGCAACAAGTGCGCGCTTGATCTTCATGTACCCCATTACCGCTCCATCATGCTTGGCCACCACTGGCCTCACTGGGGTAAACGGAAAATGGCGGTGGAGTGGGAACCCGCGCCGGAAGAATTTTTCCTCGCGGCGTCAGCGGGTCACAGGCCGTTCGTCGATGCGATAGCCGCCCTGGGCATTGCGGGTCACCTGCACAGGCAACAGATCCGGCAACGCCTCCAGGAAGATGGCCGGGGCGTCGGTGGCTGCGTACCCGGAGACGGGCAGGAACTTCAGCCCAGGCTGGCCCAGCGTGACGGGATGGCCCAGATACTGCCCGACTTCCTGCGCTACTTCGTCCAGCGGAGTACGCCGGAACACCAGGCGCCCGTTGCGCCAGCCGCCGATGCTCTCTGCGTTTGCCGCAATGGGGCGATAGGTGGCTGTAAACGTGGCAACGGCCAGGCCCTGTTCGGCGTGCAGGCTGACCGGCGCGGTGCCCTCGGACCGATCCGGCTGTACCCGCACGTGCCCATGCAGCACCTTGACCACGACTTCGCCGGGCGCATTGCGCACGTTGAAGGCCGTGCCAATCACGGTCACCCTGCTGCGCTGCGCATCTACGGTGAAGGGCCGGTCGGCCGCCGGGGCGACCTCGAAGAACGCCTCGCCCTGGCTGAGCACGACTTCACGACGGGATCGATAGAAATGCACGGCCAGCGAGCTGCGTGCATTGAGCGAAATCCGCGAGCCATCCGGCAGTTGCAGGTCACGGATCTCGCCCGCGCCAGTGGCCACGTCCTGCACATAGCTGGGTGCGGTGTACCAACCGTAGCCGACGTAGCCCAGGGCCAGCATCGCCACCGCCGCAGCGGTCGCCGCGCGGGGCAGCTGCCAGGACCGCCCACGCCGCGCCCTCCCGTCCCGTCGCGGAGCTGCAGGTGCCGTTGGTGCGAGCGCCGCAGGCCCGTCCGAGGCCAGCATGGGGCGCGGCAGCTGGCCCAGGTCGTGCCAGGTTCTGGCCACCTCGGCGAACGCCTGCTGGTGCGCTTCGCTCTCTGCCAGCCACCGCTGCAGGCTCGCCTCATCCTCCGGCTGCCAGTCCGGATCCTGCTGGCGCACCAGCCACGCAGCAGCCGCCTCATGCAGGGCAAACGGATCGAAACCTGCGGCAGGAGGAGTGTCATTCATCGGCAGGAGAGATCAGCATCAGTGGCAGGCGCCAACACCTCGCCCGCCCCGGTTGGCCGATGCAGTGCCTGCATCTGCGCCAGGGACGCATAGCGTACCCGCACTTCGCAGTAGGCCACCGCACGCGACAGATGCTTGACCACCATGCGCCGGGAGATCTGCATGCGGGTGGCCACGTCTTCCTGGGTCAAGCCATCAAAGCGGCAGAGCACGAAGGCCTCGCGCTGACGCTCGGGCAGTTCGGAAAGCGCCTCCGCCAGGCGCTGCAGGCGCTGCCGTTGTGCAGTGACCTGCAACGGGCACTGTGATTCATCGCCGGCCATCGCGTGGCCGGCTTCCTCAGCGTCTGCCAGAGGCACGACCTGAAGGCGGCGGCCGGCATGATGTTCGCGGTATTCGTCGGCCACGGTGTTCATCACCGTCCGGCGGAGATAGGCGCCCTGCTTTTCGCAGGAATCGAGCGCCGGATGGGCCGCGATCCACTTCACCGCACCGTCGTGCAGCGCGTCCTCGCTGTCGACGACGCTGCCTCTGAAGCGGGTCAGGCTGCGCAGTATCGGCCGCCGCCAACGTTCATAGGCCTTGGCCAGGATGCCGCCAGTGGCGGTGCTGTCGGCATCCGGGCGAGCTGCCGCGACCGATGATGCGTCGGGCTCCTCCATATCCTCCGCCGTGTCGCGACCTAGCGCAGACACGGTATCCCCGTTGCAGAGATCTGCGATCGGCACAGGAGGGGCGTGAACGTCACTGGGGTAGCCGGATGTACTGCCGACGTGGGCGGCAGGCGTCAACAATGGGGAAGTGGCCGGAGTGTAATGCGAGTCATTTGCAATTGAAACACCCCCTGCCCGAGTTGAAGTCCAGCAGGACCGATGCAAGGCCTGGCAGGCAGCCACGCCAGGGTCAGTGGGCAACCCCTGCCAGCGCCGGTATCACGGCTGACGGCAGGCGCCGCCGTTGCGGCACATCACGTCCTCGATCCAGTCGATGTAGCTGGACACGCGAACGTTGTGGACCACCTGGCCATAGAAGCCCGCTTCAAGGGCATGCTCGGGAACGGCAGTGATCCAGGACCCAAGGCCAACCAGCTTCCACGCACCTTGATCCTCGATCAGCAACGGGCCACCGCTGTCGCCGTTGCCGAGCACGCCTTCAAGCGGCAGGCCCTGCGGCGGCCGATCGAACCGGTACCAGAGGTAGCGTTCGTTGCCGCCGGTGATGGCGTTGTACGCCCGGCGCAGGGTCGTGCGATGCGACCCGTTCGGCACCAGGCCCGTGGCGCCGTTGCCGGTAGCGCCCTTCCCGATCAGGGCTGCAACCTGCCCGGCCTCGCCCGTGCCCCGATAGAGCGCTACCGGTGGCACGTCGCTGGCCGGCGCTGCCAGCCTGATCAGCGCGATATCGTCCGACGTGGCCAGGAAGGCGTGGATCCTGGAGGGACTTCCCGTTGCCATGGCCTCCTTGCCCAAGGCGTCCGGCATCCGCTTGAAGCCTGGATGCAGGAAAACCCGATCAACGCCGTAGCGCTTCCCGTTGATGGCGATGGTTGCGCCCATCCCTTCCATCGGCGCTGCATGGGCCGCGGTCAGCACCCACCCGGGGGCGATGAGGACACCGTGGCCCTCGCCTGGCATGTCGGCCAGCGCCGGGAACGCGGATGCCTCGATGCGGTATCGGGCATCGTCAACATCGTCGCGGATGACCACGGCAGCCGCGGCGAACGGGAGCATCGCAAGCACCAGCAAGAGGCGGCGGATCATCGAAGCCCTCCCTTGCCATCCCGTGCCGCAATTCTTTCGACCAGCGTATCGATCGCCGTTTCCATGGCGTGTGCCGTCTGGTCGCCGCTCTGGTTGGTGATGACGAAGATGCCAAGATCGTGCTTTGGAATGATGTAGATGTAGCACTGCGAGCGCGGCACGCCACCGTGATGGGCGTAGTACACGCCTTTCCGATCGTCGCCGGAAACGATGTTCCAGAAATAGCCGATGCTGAAGTCGTCGTCGAACGTGGCCAGCGTACGGTGTGATTCCTTTACGACGGGACCGTTGGCCAGCTCGAACTGGAGATACTTCACCATGTCGGGGACGGTTGCCTTCACGTTTCCGGAAGCGCCCCATGGCAGCTGCGGCATCGGTGTGGTCGGTAGCGGATTGTCGCTGTGGTAACCGACGGCCAGCCGTGGCGTTTCGGCATCGCCCAGGTTGATCCTGACGCCCGTCATGCCGGCCGAATCACGGAAGAAGTCACGCAGCAGCAGCTCGTAGTCACGCTGATGGACCCGTTCCAGAATGTGCGCGGACAGCTGCGTGCCGGCGCTGGAGTAGGCGTACTCTTTCCCCGGCAACCGCGGGATCTGCACGGCGTGCAGGTCCTTCAGGAAATCGGCCTTGCCGTAGCCTGCGTAGATCGCGTTGAGTTCAGCCGGTGTGCGGTGGTCGGTGAAATCCTCCAGCACCGTGTTCGCACGTTCCGGCAGCATGTTCGGCAGGCCGCTGGTATGCGACAGCAGGTGGCGGACGCGGATGGGATGGCCCTGGTACTGCAGGTTCGGATAGTCGCCCTGCAGGTACATGCGGATGTCATCCTCCAGGCCCAGCCTGCCTTCCAGGACCGCGTTGGCCATCAGGGTGCCGGCCAGGGTCTTGCTCAACGAGCCGATTTCGTAAACGGTTGCGTCGGTGGGCGGCCCTGGCTTGCCGGTTTCCATGTCACCGCGATGGCGGATGAAAGTGCTACCCCGGTACACCACTCCGATGGAGGCCGCGTGCAGCAGCGGTTGCTCGATCAGGGTCTGCGCGACCTGGTCGATGTCCGCCCCCAGATCCTTCGGCGGAGCCTTCGCGGCGGAGCAGCCTGCGCCAAGCAGGGCGGCGGACAGGGCGAAGGTGTTGAGCCAACGCCGGTTTCGAACGGTCATCGAAAGGGCTTCCATGCGCTGGCGCTTGAAGGGCGATCGGGAAAGAGCGCACACGATAGCCCATTGCCAGGCCGATCACCCGGGGGCGGAACGCGCCCCTGCCCTGCCTTGGTGGCCCTCCCCGAGATCGATCAGCCGATCGGCCGCGGTCACGATGCTGCGCCGGTGGGTGATGGCCACGACGGTGACGTCACTGGCAATGGCACGGATGTGGTCCATGATCTCGCGCTCGGTGGCTTCATCCAGGGCAGAGCTTGCTTCGTCCAGGAACAGGATTGCCGGCTCACCATACAGCGCACGCGCGATTGCAATGCGCTGCCGCTCCCCGCCGGAAAGCTTCAGGCCACGCTCGCCCACTGTGGTCTCAAGCCCCTCGGGCAACGCCTCGATCAATGGCAGGATCGCGGCCCTGCGTGCGGCATGCCGCAGCCGGCCATCATGACGCGCACGCCCCAGCAGGATGTTGTCGGCCAGGCTTTCATTGAGCAGGATGACGTCCTGGGGAACCACCGCGACAGCGGAATGCCACGCAGCACGATCGATATCGGACAGCTCGACGCCATCCACGAGAATCCGGCCACGCTGGGGATCGATCGACTTCAGGGCCAGCTTGAACAGCGTCGACTTCCCCGACCCGGTGGGGCCCATCAGGAAGGTGATGCCGCCCCGCCCGGCCTGGAAACAGACATCGTCCACCCCGCGCCCGTTGCCGTAGCGATGGCTGACCCGCTGGAACTCCAGCCGGCCATTGCCTCCGGCGAAGCGCTGGGCATGGGCCACCTGCCGTTCTTCGGGCGCCGCCCACAGGGTTGAAAGCGGGCCCAGCATGCTCCAGGAGCGCGCGACGTCGTCGATGGAACGGGCAATCATCTCGAACGGCATGTTCAACTGGAGCAGCAGCAGATTGAACAGGACGATGTCGCCGACGCTGAGCGTCCCGCTCTGGTAGCGCGGCAGCAGCAGATGGAAGGTCACGATGAACTCCACTGCGAGGCCGATGCCCAGCAGGGCGATGAAGCCTATCCGCTGCAGCACGTAGGCGCGCCAGCTGTCACGCACATCCTGGGCCTTCCGCTCGAAGCGCTGCACCATCCAGGCGCTGCCGCCGAACTGGCGCAGCGTTTCCATGGCGTTCATGGCGTTGCCAACGAAACGTGCATTCTGCTGCCCGGCCTCGACGGCGGCTTCGCGATGGATGCGGACACGGCGGGTGGCGATGGCCGAGAGCGTGACGGCCACCGTGCCGTAAGCCAGCACGATCACCACCACCTGCAGGTTGATCAACGCGCCCAGCGTCACCAGGGTCAGCAGGATCTGCGACGCGCTGGGAATGAAGGCAACCAGGCCCAGCTGCACGACGATCTTCAGTGCGCCACGGCCTTTTTCCCCGGCGGATTGCAGCTCGGCGGGATTGTGGTCCAGGAAGAAGCTGTTGGTCTTCTTCAGCAGTCGGGCGAAGTAGCGGGTGCTGGTGATGAAGCCGAGATTCTCGCCACTGAGGAACGACAGGTACTGCACCGTGTTCTGCAGGGCACCGCCCACGCCCAGCACGACGGCGTAGAGCAGGAATCCCCCTGCCAGCGCGTTGACTCCATCGATGGGCAGGCGGTCGATCAGGCGCGAGAACAGGTACGGCGCTGCAACACCTGCAAGACTGGATAGCAGGACACTGCAGGCGATCAGCAGCAACAGCCGGCGATCAGCCTTCCAGTACGCCGCCAGGATTTCGGCAACTGGCGGCGGAACTGCGATCTTCGTCATCGATGTCGTTCCAGCAGACCCACGGCGTTGGCCCATCATTCGCTCAAATGATATGATATAACATCGCCATCTGGGGCGGCGCAGCCGCGTTGCAGGCCACTTTCGGATGGGATCGATGGACCGGGGAATGACGAACGTATCCACTGCTACGCCGCGTGCACGCCTGGCCCTCGGCATCGCTGCTGCATTGCTGGCCAGCCTGCCGGCGGCGGCACAGAGCACGGTCGCTGGCCGTGGTTCAAGCGCGGCAGGCCCGCTGCCCGAGTCCCCGACCGCCACCCTGGACAAGGTCCTGGTGGTGGGCAGCAACATCCGCAACGCCGTGGGGGGCGGCGCCTCCCCGGTCATCGTGATCGACCGGGAGGCCATCGACCGCACTGGCGCGGCCACCGTGCAGCAACTGTTCGAGAAACTGCCGCAGAACTTCGGCGGTGGCGCCAACGGTGCGAACGTTGCCAACCTCGGGGTCGACCGCGATACCGGCAACAACTTCGGCCAGGGCACCGCCCTCAACCTGCGCGGGCTGGGTACCGGCACCACGCTGACCCTGGTCAACGGCCACCGCGTGACCTCATCGAACCGCTACCAGTACGTCGATGTCTCGCTGATCCCGCTGAGTGCCGTCGAACGCGTGGAAATCCTTACCGATGGCGCCTCGGCCATCTACGGCACCGATGCGGTCGGGGGCGTGGTCAACATCATCCTGCGCCGCGACTTCACCGGTTACGAGACCGCTGTGCGCTACGGCACGGTGACTGCCGGCAGCATGGAGGAGTACCAGGCATCGCAGTCGGCAGGCTGGTCGTGGGAAGGTGGCCACGTGCTGGCCAGCTACGAGTTCCTGAAGCAGGGCAACCTTCCTGCGGTGGAGAAGCACTTCTCGAGAAACGTGCGGGTCAAGCCCTACGACCTCTATCCAGGATCGAAGCGGCACAGCCTGTACGTAGACGGCGTGCAGCAGCTCAGTGATGTGCTGACCCTGAACGTCACCGGCTCTTTTGCCAAGCGCGAGATGGATACCACCATTTCCGGCACGGCCGACGAAACGCGGCTGTTCCCGCACACGCGGCAGTTCGACCTGTTCGCCGGCCTCACCCTGGATCTTCCCAATGCGTGGCAGGCACGCCTGGATTCCGGGTTCGGCAGGAGCGATGTTTCCTACCAGCGCACCACCATCACCGGCAGCTCCGCCAGTACCGCACCGCCCACCAACACCAATTCCGAATCGCGCTACCTGGACGTGGTTGCCGACGGTGAACTGTTCAACCTGCCCGCCGGCGGCGTACGTGCGGCATTCGGAGCGGGCTACCGTCGTGATGGCTACGAACTGCTCGATCACCGCGGCCTGGAAAAGCCGCTCGACCTGCAGCGCACCGTCAGGTCCGCCTTTGCCGAGCTCAACGTTCCGCTGCTGAAGGACCTGCCGGGTGTGCGCAGCCTGTCCCTGACCGCAGCGGCGCGCTATGACGACTACAGCGATTTCGGTTCCACGCTGAATCCAAAATTCGGCGTGCTGTGGGAGGCGACCGAGGGATTGTCGTTCCGCGCCAGCCATGGCCGCTCCTACCGGGCGCCGGTGTACCAGGACATGCAGTTGAACAACACCGTGGTGGTGGCGAACGTGCCCAACCCGGCCGCGCCCGGCGGCAACACGATCCTCATGATGCTGTCCAACGGCAACCCGGATCTGGGCCCCGAACGCGCCAAGACCTGGACCGGCGGTTTCTCGTTCGCGCCGCCATCAGTGCCTGGCCTCAAGATCGACGCGAACTACTACCACATCGACTACGACGACCGCATCGGCAGTGGCTTCGGCGGTAGCTTTCCCTCGCTGTTCCTTCAGTCCACGGCCCCCTACGCGGACATCCTGACCACCAACCCCACGCAGCAGCAGATCCAGCAGGCACGCCAGCTGGGTGTGTCGGGGCTGGGCCTTTTCGTCTCGCGCGTGGGCCCGTATGCGCTGCCCGCCGGAACGGACGAAACCAACAGCCAGGTGATCCTCGACAACCGCTTCCGGAACAACGCCTTTACCCGGCAGCGCGGCATCGATTTCAGCACTTCCTATGGCTTCGACGCCGGCCAGACCCACATCGCCATCGACCTGGCCGGGCAGTACATCATCGATTCGAAGCGGCGCGTGACCAGCACCTCGCCCGAGGTGGATGCGGTGAACGCGGTGTACTACCCGGTGGACCTGAAGCTGCGTGGAGGCATCGCACTGAGCCGGCAGCAGGCCGCGGCTGGGCTGTTCGTCAACTACGTGGACAGCTATCGCGATCCGGCCAACCTCGCCCGCCCCCATGTCAGCTCATGGACGACCGTCGACCTCAACCTCGCCTATCACTTCGGTCCGTCTGCGGACCGGCAGCGTGGCACCTCGCTCGCGTTCAACGTGCAGAACCTGTTCGACCGGGACCCGCCGTTCATCATCAACAGCATCAATACCGGCTACGACCCCACCAACGCGACAGCGCTGGGGCGTTTCCTGTCCATGACGCTGACGCATCGCTGGTAGGCCCCGCATGCGTGCCCACTCCCCTGCCCCGTCGAGGCCCACGCTGGCCATCCAGCAGGCCTTCGCTGTCGCGTCCACCCAGCTCACGCTGATGTGGCGCGAGCGGCGCGTGCTGTGGCTCGCCGTTGCCCTGTTGCTGATTGCAGGTGCGTCGGTGCTCAGCGGTGCCGCACGCATGACCCTGCAGGCGCAGGAGCGCCACGCAGTGAGTGAGGAAGAGGCGCGGCTGTGGGACAGCCAGGGCACGATCGACCCCCACAGTGCCGCCCATGTCGGCCGTGCCATTCCTGCCCCGGTGCGGCCGCTGGCGGCGCTGGACCCCGGGCTGACGGATTTCCTGGGGACCTCGGTGTTCATCGGGGGCCATGCGCAGAACCCGGCACGGCACCGCGCCGTGGACGCCGGCACCGCGCTCAGTCGCTTCCAGGGCTTCTCCGCGGCATGGGCGCTGCAGGTCGTGGCACCGCTGCTGATCATCCTGGCCGGCTTCGCCAGCCTGTCCGGCGATGTAGCCCGGGAGACGCTGCGCCAGGAACTCGGCACCGGCGCCTCGGCCGGCGTGCTGATCAGCGGGCGATTGATTGCCCTGGCGGCCGCCTCGTTGCTGCTGGTGATGGCCATGCTGCTGATCAGCCTTCCAGGGCTGTCCATCCAGTACGGCGGCGCCGCCGATATCGCCGCCCTGCTCGCACTTGCCGCGGCCTATGTGCTCTATCTGCTGGTGTTCTGCGCGTTCACCGTGGGCGTGTCGGCACTTGCCGGCTCCGCCCGGACGTCGCTGGTGGTGCTGCTGGGCTTCTGGGTAGTGTCCACGCTGCTGGTGCCGAGGGTGGCGCCCGCCGTGGCCGAATCCCTGCATCCGACCCCTTCCGCACCCTCCTTCAGGGCCGGCGTCACCGAAGAAGCGGAGAACGGTGCGGATGGCCACGACCCGGCGGACAAGCGGTTGGATGCCTTGCGCACGGCGTTGATGGCGCGCTATCGCGTCGACAGCGTGGACGACCTGCCGGTGAACTTCCGCGGCGTGGCCCTGGAGTTTGCCGAGGCGAACTCCACCCGCGTCTACAACCGCCACTTCGACAACCTGCATGCCACCTACCAGCAGCAGGATGCCACGCAGCGGTTGTTCGCCATTGCCTCTCCAACGCTGGCGCTGCAGTCCTGGTCGCGTGGGTTCGCGGGCACGGATTTCCGGGCACATCTGGCATTCCTGCGTGGCGTGGAGGACTACCGCTACCGGTTGATCCAGGCACTCAACCAGGAAGTGAAACTGCACAAGGCGCCAGGGGGCGGGAAGCATCTGGCCGATATCGCCGGCATCACCCGCCCGGTGCAGTACCAGGCGCCGCGGCAGAGCCTGGCAGGCATCGCCGCAATCCAGGGCGTGAACCTCGCCATTCTGCTGGCCTGGCTGGTGCTCGGCCTCATGGCGGTCGTCATTTCGTCGCGGCAACTGGGCAGATCGCCATGAGCGCGGCGTCGATTGCCCGCTACGAGATCCGTCGCCTGCTGCGTGACCGGGCGCTGCCGGTGCTGCTCGTCCTCCTGCTGGGGCTGGGCGCCTACGCCGCATGGAACGGCCGCGCGTGGGTGGACCAGCGCGAGGCGGCCATCGCACTGATCAAGCAGGAAGAGCAGCAGACCCGGGATCGCAGCCGCGCGTTCGTCGGCAAGGCACCGTCGGTGCTGCCCCGCGTGCAGCCGGTGCTTGTGCCCGGTGAGATGGCATCGCTGTCGATCGGCCAGGCAGATGCCTACCCCTACACCGCCGATGTGGTCGCGTTGGGCGATCCGACCCAACTGCTCAAGCATGTCTGGGCCGACATCGGCAATCCGGCGGCACGGGCGGCAGGGCGGTTCGATCTGGCCTTCGTCATCGTCTTCCTGCTGCCGTTGGTCATTCTCGTGGCCACCCATGACCTGTGGTCGCGTGAGCGCGAGCGCGGGATCGCGGCGCTGGTGTTGTCGCAGCCGGTTTCGGCGACGCGGCTGCTCGTGGTCAAGGCCCTCGCCCGTGGCCTGATGGTGCTGCTGCCCACGCTGGCCATCATCATCGCCATGGCCGTCTGGTCAGGCGCCCGAAGCCCTGTGGGGCTGATCATGCTGGCCCTGACCGTATTCGCCTACGGTGCTTTCTGGCTGGCATTGGCGCTGCTGATCGCGTGCCTTTGCCGCCGCACCACCGAGGCGGCCATCGCCGCCGGCGCGCTGTGGCTGCTGATCGTGGTCATGGCCCCATCATTGACCCTGGCCGCGGTGAACCTGATCGCGCCGCCACCGTCGCAGATGCAGTTCGCCACGGAAGTGAAGGCGAGGCAGTCAGACATCGCCAAGCGCCAGCAGCGCGAGCACCTCGCACGACCGGCACCCCGGCATTCGTCATCACCCGTCATCCCCGATGCAGTGCGCCAGGCCTATGCAGACCGGGTTGCCGCCGATCTTGAGCTGGCGAGGCTGATCGCCTCGCATGCGCAGGCGGAGGCAGCGCATCGCCGCGTACTGGACAGGGTGCGGCTGCTGCTGCCCGCCGTGGCCACCCAGGATGCGCTCGATCGCATTGCGGGCTCGGACTCGGGGCGCGCGCTCGAGTTCCAGCGTCAGGTCCACACCTTCTGGCAGGCGCGGCGCCTGTTGCACAAGGGCTATCTGGACCGTGACCTGCCGCAGACCCTCGACGAGTACGAGGCGCTCCCCCGCTTCAAGTTCCGCGACACCGCAGGCGCTGCCCAGCGGGGTGTCCTGGCCGACCTTGCCGCACTGATCATCGCCAGCCTGATTGTCCTGCTTGCTGCCGCCACGCTGCGCGGTCGGCTGGCTACGCCCTGAGGAAACATCCACATGCTGTCTGCAAAAAGCCTGGTCATGGAACACGGCGCGCATCGGGCGCTGGACGACGTCAGCTTCGAAGTAGAGCCGGGTGAGATCTTCTGCCTGCTGGGCGCGAACGGCGCGGGCAAGTCGACGACCATCAAATTGTTCCTCGGGTTCCTGAAGCCCACCTCCGGCTCGGCCGATGTGGACGGACTCAGCGCGCATCGGCAGCCACAGGAGGTACGCCGGCGGCTGCTGTACATCCCCGAGACCGTGGCGCTGTACGACGAACTGACCGGCTATGAGAACCTGGACTATTTCGCCCGCCTGGCCGGTGTCGAGGAACGCTCACCGGCGCGCCTGAAGCAGGCGCTCAGGTCCGCCGGGCTGGCAACCGAGGCCTTTGGCCGACGCGTGGGCCTCTATTCCAAGGGCATGCGGCAGAAGGTCGGGATCGCACTGGCCATCGTCAAGGAAGCCAAGGCGCTGCTGCTGGATGAGCCGACCTCGGGCCTGGACCCCACGGCGTCCGCCGAGTTCCACGAGCTGATCGTACGGGAGCGTGATCGCGGCACGGCGATCCTGATGGCGACCCACGATCTGTTCCGGGCCCGCGAGGTGGCGACCACGATCGGCCTGATGCGCGCCGGCCGCCTGCGCAGGACGCTGGATGCCAGCACGATCACCGCAAACGATCTTGAGAGCCTCTACCTGGAAGAGATGAGCCGGAACGCCTAGACCGCGCCGGCTGCCTGCGGGCCCGCCTGGCCTGACCAGCGCCTCAGCCAGGCTTCGATGTTGATCTGCGGGCCGAAGATGCCCAGCACCTGCGACGAATGATCCGGGCTGACCCGCCGGATGCCCGCATCGGCCAGCGCGCTGTCGAGGTAGCCACGCCTGGCCAGGAACCCATCGACCAGCAGACTGCGGATGAACGGCTGGTGCCCCTGGGTGACGGCCACGGAGTGATCATCCAGGTACGACTTCACCTTTCGCGACAGCAGCGCCTCCGGCAACAGGCCTTTCAGCGCACGCCGCGCGATGGTGCGGTCCTCCGCATCCGCCATGAGCAGGTGCAGCGGTATGCGCGCGAACAACTCGACAAGCGGCTGCGCACTGATCGGTGAAACGCCATGCCAGCGTCCCGCCCCTTCGAACGGATCAAGCACACTGGTCGGGAATATCATCCGGCCGATATGGGCCAGCTTGTAGGGGGATACGTGATGCCCCTGCTCCACGGCATGCCGCAGCCAGGCCGGCTGCATGCCATCCTGCTCGGCGCGCTCCACCCGCACCCATGGGCAGGGCTTGCCCCATCGGCCGTTGATGCTGGCCGGACGCCTGAGCAGGCCATGGACGAGCGCATCCCGCAGTACGCCGTACAGCGAGTCGCCGGACTGCGCGGTTTCGAAGGCCACGCGGAAGAATCCCCGGTCGATGCCACGACGCCAGGCGTAGTCGATCGCAGCGGCGTTGCCCTTGAAGCGCAGGAACACTGCATCCCCACCGACACCCGTGAACTGCACGGTGTCGCCGTCGAAGTCCACGTCGCGGCGATGGAGGAGATAGCCGGAGCAATGCGCCGGCCGTGCTGTCCGCGGGAAGGTCATGATCTCTTCCAGCGCACAGTGCGGCTGCCGCCGATACTCGACGAATTCGCAGTGCCTGCCCGAGGATTGCCGGGCCCCTTCGACCGCCATTCGTGCGAATCGCCGCTCGTCGGCGCCAATGCCTTCGTCGTAATGATGGACACAGGTCACCTCGGGAGCTGAGGGCGCATGCAGCAGGCCCGCCAGGATGATCGAGGAGTCCAGTCCACCGGACAGCTGCAACTGGATTTTCCGGTGCTGTCCGGCCAGCGCGCCGATGCAGCCGAGCAGTGTTGAACGAGCCAGATGCACGGCCTCGTCGATGTCCTCGACAGGCTGGTCGCGGGCCAGCCGCACCACGTCCCACTGGCATTGCCGACCGACAGGCTCGCCATCGCGGATCGAGACCGCTTCGCCGGGCTCAACGGAAGTGACCTCCTCGAAGCCGGTCTGCAGGCCATCACGAAACGGGTACAGCAGGGAGTAGGACAGGAACGACCAGTCCACGCTGAAATCGCGCAGGCCCAGCCTCAGGCAGTCCTCCATGTTGGAGAAGACGACCGTCAACTGACCCGCCGTGGTCATGTAGCACGGGATCTCCGCAGTGGGATCGCGCAGGACAAACCAGCTCGCCGTCTGCGCCTGGTAGCCGAACGCTACGTACCGGCCCCAGTACTGCTCGACGATGCTGCGGCCGAGGCTGCTGCAGGCGCTGTCGGCCGAGTCCGCATCGAGGTTTACCCGCCCAGGTACGATACCTGCGCCGAAATGCTTGTGGAACAGCGTTCCGAGCACCGCCAGGGAACCGGATCGATTGCATTCGAAATAGCCGGGATTATCAGTCTGCGCGTAGATCGCAGCCCCGTTTCCGCTCATCACGCAGCTGGCACCGGGCAGCGTGGCCTCGATCCTTGCCACCGCCTGCCCTGCCTGGGCCGTTGCGGATTCGGAGAACGTGTTCCAGAGCACGGCGATGTATCGATACATGCGACGGGTTTCGTTACAGCACCAGGATGGGAACCATCCGGCGCAGGTTGAAGGGAATATCGGTCAGCACGTGGTCACCGTGCTGCAGCCAGCAGTGCGCAGCGAACGGCTGTGTCCTGACCGCGAACACCCAGGCAGGAACGATCCCGTACTTCGACAGGAATTCCCTCATCGCCAGGCAGTAGAGAAAGCACTCGTCGGTCTTCCTGAAGGCAACGGGCCGGAGCCAATCGAACACCCGGACCAGGAAGGCCAGCTCCTGGAGGCTTGCCGCTTTGCCTTGGGCGATGTCGGCGCGCCTGCGGGCCGATGACACGGTGGCGCTGAAAGGCAGGACCGCCCTGCAGCACGCGGCATGGGCAGCCGACGCCATGAACCTTCCCACGTCGCGCGCGGTGATCTTCGGGCATCCCCTCGGCTCACCCTCGCGCACCCAGTGCCGTGGCAGTTCCAGACCGGGGCAGGCGGCGGACTTGCCCTGCCGTGGATCCCGGGTGATCAGCTGGCGATCGATCAGCGACTGGAGGAGCTTCGGCATCCGTTGCCCATCGGGCGGCAAGGGCCAGTCGAGAACCAGGCCTCCCAGGCTTGCAGCACCACGCCTGTCGATGGAGAGATATTTTCCCGTGCCCTGGTCAAGGATCACCATCGCATCAGCGGTGACGCAGACATGCGCCTGCTTCGACAGGAAATAGGGGGCGGCGCCCTGCTCCATCACGTGCTCTCCTGCCCTGGGACCAAGAAGCGGTGCATGCAGGGCATGCACCGCAGTGACTGCATTGCGCGGCAGATCAGGGCGAGGTGGTCGGGAAGACGCCATCCCACAACGTGCCGTGGTTGTGCGCCTTCGTTTCCGAAACCACCGAGCCCAGCTCGATCAGTTCACCACCCACACCCTGTCCTTCAGGGTTCTGCTGTCCTGCCACTACACCCAGCTCAATCAGCTCGTTCATGAACATCTCCTCTCGTCAGTGGATGTATCCAGACGTTGCATTGGATACGGAGCAGCCAAGCCACCATCGCCACGCACGTTGCAGGGCGATTGCCGCCAAGGCATCGCAATGTTACGATATAACATATTATTTTGGCGTGACGAATGGCGCGGCCTGCTGGCCGTTGATGCAATCCCCGGGGTGGAGAATGGATGAGCAGCGAGATCACTGACGACGGCCTGGACGCGACCGTTCTACTGAAGGGACTGTTTCCGCTGCCGGCCTTCGTCCGCTTCATCAGGGAGCGCTGCCCGCCGGGATGCTTCGACGAGGCCGCGCTGGTGGCCGACTGGAGGGCCGCACGCAGCGACGTGCATCGCCTGCGCCATGACGAGGCGAATGAGGCGGACGCCATTGTTGTCCAGCCGTTGCCCGAGGAGATGATGCCGCTGGCCGATCAGGCGTTGCGGCAACCCTCGATGCACGGCATGACCAGCATGCTGCCGCGCTCCTGGCAGATGGTCGAGATCGATCGACTGGTGATCTTCCAGGAATGCATCAACCTGCGTCACATCGACCAGTTGGCAGCAGCAATGTCCGCCTCGCCCACCGCACAGGAGGTCATGCACCTCGTCTCCCGGAGCGGACGCCATGCCCACCCCGGCGTCCGGTTCACCCAGTCCGATGGCAGCTACACCTTTGCGTCCGCATCCAATGACCTGCGCTTCCTCGATGTGGCGACCCTCGATCCGTCCACCATCACCGGCTACGAGCCGTTCGGCGCGGCCAGCCACGCCGTCGTCATCTATCTCGGTTTCAGTGACAATCTGATCAGTGCCACCCGGTTCGGCAAGCGCGTGATCCTGACCAATGGCTCCCACCGCCTGTACCTGCTGCGCAAGCTCGGCTTCCGCCATGTGCCCTGCCTTGTCACAGATGCATCCGACGGCGACCTCAGCGAGGTTCTGCTGCCGGCGGCGGTCAGGCAGGATCGCGGGTTCTACCTTTCGTCGCCGCGGCCGCCCCTTTTCAAGGACTACGTTGACCCCCGCCTGACCTGTGTCGTGCCGGTCACCCGCAAGCACTACGCCCTGCGCGCAAAGCTCGACCTGCAGAGGATCACGGTTCCGGCGCTGTAGCGCATCGGGCGGAGCACTGGTCAGGGCCGCTGCACGGCAGATGGCCGGATTGCTGAATCACCTGGCGGAACTGTCGAATGACGCCCCCCGCTTCGCCCAATACGCTTCTGATCCTCGACAGAAGAGGATGCCAGCATGCGTGCAACCACACTGATTGCCGAAACCGGAAGAAAGGAGCTGCCGATCGTTCATGTCCTGATGGGATTCGTCTGTGTCTGGCACAGGCGTGAACCGCAGCAGGCGGACCATGAAGATTGACAGCGCTCACTTCCCCCTCGCCTTGCTGTGCCGGGCGATGCAGTGGTGACGTCAGCTATCGAACTGGAGGGTATCGGCGCGGACTACCCCGATCTCGTCGACAGCCCGGTCATGGTGCTGGGCGTGGACCCCATCACCGACGCCTGGGAAATGCCCTTCCATGAGCATCGGAAAGCCCAGCTCCTGGTAGCCACGAGCGGATTGATCACGCTGGAGACCCCTGCAGGCCTGTGGGTCGTCCCGCCACAGGGGGCGATCTGGATTCCCGGAGGGCTGTCCCATCGGGCCAGCAGCACGGGAAAGCCGCATGGCTTCGTTGTATTCGTGGAGCCTGGGGCCATCGCTGGATTGCCGACACACTGCCTCGCAATGGCGATCAGTCCATTCATGCGTGCCCTGCTTGAACGAACCTCACAGCTTCCCTGGCGGTACACGGCCGGCAGTGCGGACGCTCGCCTGATGGCTGTGCTTCTGGACGAACTCATCGCGGCACCGCCGGAATGGCTGCACCTGCCCATGCCCTCCGACCCAAGGCTGCGGAAGCTGGCCAATGCGATGCTGGCCGCCCCGGCCGAGCGGGCCACGCTTGAGGTGTGGGCGAGCCGGATTGGAATGAGCGAGCGCAACATGTCCCGCCTGTTCTCCGGCGAGACGGGTCTGAGCGTGAGGCGCTGGCGCAGACAGCTGCATGTGGTGGTCGCGTTGCCGATGCTGGCCAAGGGCCGTACGGTGCAAGCCATTGCCGATGACCTGGGATACGACAGTTCGGGCGCGTTCGTGACCATGTTCCGAAAGACGGTGGGCGCCCCGCCCAAGCGATTCCTTGCCGAACGGGGTGCCCGGCTGCGCGGACCAGGCGCTGAAACCCAGGCGGTGCGGGAGCCCTCGGCTCCCGCATCGTCAGTGACTGCCCTGCCCCTCAGCGCTGGTAATCCTTGAGGAACAACCAGGTGATCAACGTGGCATCCGGGCCCTTCGGGTCGGTGAACGGCAAGCCCGACTGGCTGCCACTCCACGCATGCCCCATGCCCTGTACCACATAGTGCTGTGCCAGCGTGCGACCGCCATAGGCATAGGTGTCCACCGTATAGGCACGCCCACCCGGCACCTGGCTGTGATAGGTGCTGGTCGGCACGTACTTCACCGAGTCGTTGTCCTGGCCGTCATCGGCCAGGTCGTTGGTCTGCAGGAACTGGCGCACCGCCTGCTGGCCGTTCACCGGGTTGACGGTGAGGTCGGCGCTGCCATGGAACACCAGCACCGGCAACGGGCGCGGCGACGGTGAGCCCGAGCACTGCCAGGCCAGCCGACCGTTGCTGTCCGGCGAATAGATGCTGCCGGCCAGCAACGCGTAGGCGCTGCCGGAGATGGTGGTCGCACCCTTGAACATGCCGCCGGAATGGATGGCACCCGCAGCGAACACGTCCGAATAGCAGGCCAGCATGATCGAGGTCATGGCACCGCCGGCGGAAATGCCGGTGACGTAGACCCGGTGCGGATCGACGCTGTAACCGGCCTTCACCTTGTCCACGATGCCGGCCAGGATCGACGCCTCGCCGCTGTCACGAGCCTGGTTGATCGGCAGCTGCCAGTTCCAGCAGCGCGCCGGGTTGGAGGTCACGTTCTGGCGCGGATAGACCACGATGAAACCTTCGGTGTCGGCCACATCGTTGAAGCCGGAGGCCTCGCCCATCAGGTTGGGGCCATTGACGCAGCCGTGCAGCACCAACAGCAACGGCAGCGGCTGCTGGTCGCTGTAGCCGGCCGGCACCCAGACCTGGTACTCCCGGGTGCCGAACAGGTTTCCGTACAGGCCGATGTCCCAATGCCCGGCAGAGCCCGCGGCGAGCACGGTGCCTGTCGACGCCAGCCAGCAGCACAGCGCCAGCAGTACCGCCTTGATCGAATCGATTCCGGATTTCATGGCCAGATCCTCATGCGTGAGTCGTGGATGAAGTGGTACCGGGGAGCGCGTCCGGCTGGGGGCACGCCCAGTATCCGCATCCGGCGGCCACTGCCGACTGGACCTAGGTCCACTCGCCGCTGCCGGATGACACCGCTAGCCTTCGCTGCAGGGGTGGCAATGGGCCATCTGTGAGCACTTGCCTGGGGGAGGACCGAATGAAACGGAATTGCTTGAGTCTCATGATCGGCGCACTGCTGGCCTCCGGGCCGGTACTGGCACAGGACACGCCAGAGGACGTGCCGGCGGCAGGCAGGACCGCTTCACCCACGAACCTGGACAGCATCAAGGTCACCGCACGCAAGCGCGAGGAAACGCTGCAGGAGGTGCCGGTCGCCGTCACCGCCTTCACCTCCGAGGCTCTGGACAGGATGAATGTCCAGGACATCAGCGACCTGGATGCGCAGGTGCCGAACCTGACCATCTACGCCGCCCGTGGTGCCAGCAGCACGGTTACCGCCTACATCCGCGGCATCGGCCAGTCCGATCCCACCTGGGGCGCCGACCCGGGCGTAGGCATCTATCTGGATGACGTTTACATCGCGCGACCGCAGGGGGCGCTGCTGGACGTGTTCGATGTCTCGCGCATCGAGGTGCTGCGCGGCCCGCAGGGCACGTTGTACGGCAAGAACACCATCGGTGGGGCGATCAAGTACATCTCGCGCGGCCTGCCCACCAAGACCGAGGGCTTCGCCCAGGTCACCGTGGGCAACTACAGCCAGCTGGATGCCAAGGCAGCCATCGGCGGTCCGATCGGCGGTGCCGACAGCGGCCTGCGTGCCCGCGTGGCGGTGGCCAGCATGAACCACGATGGATTTGGCGAGAACACCTTCAACGGCCAGCCGGTCAGCGACAAGCAGATCAACGCGGCGCGCGTGAACCTGGGGGCGTACGCCGGCGATGACTTCGACGTGCAGTTCGCACTGGACTGGATCGACGACCAGTCCGGCATGCGCGGCTCGAAGATGCTGGCGCCCAATCCGTTCCTGCGCGCCTACCCGCCGATGGACAGCCGTTACGACATCCGTTCGGGCATGCGCAATCTCAACAACGTGGAAACCAAGGGCGCGTCGGCCACGGTGAACTGGCGACCGGACGACGACATCGCCGTGAAGTATGTGCTGGCCAAGCGTGAGTCGGACAGCGAGGCCAACATCGACTTCGACACCACGCCGATCAAGCTGGCCGACGTGGGCGGCACCTACCACGACGAGCAGGTCAGCAACGAGGTGCAGCTGAACTACGATGCCGGCGGACGGGTGCGTGGCGTGGTCGGCCTGTACCAGTTCAGTGGCGAGGCCGGCGGCCAGATCCAGAACAACTACTTCAGCGCCCAGTTCGCCGACAACCAGGGCAAGGTATTGACCGACAGCATCGCGCTGTACGCGGATTGGACGTTCGATCTGACCAGCAGGCTCAAGCTTGATGTCGGCGCCCGCTACACCGACGAGGACAAGCGCGCGATCGTGCTGAACCGTCTCTATGCCGACCCGGGCTTCAGCCGGCCGGTGGCCGTGACGGCGGACTTCGACAAGAAGACCAACTTCAAGAACGTCTCACCCAAGGTTTCGCTGGACTACCAGATCACCCCGGACATCATGGTCTACGGGCTGGCCACGCGCGGTTTCAAGTCGGGCGGCTACAACATCCGCGCCAACGCGGTGGCGGTGCCCCGTTCGGCCGAGCCCTTCGACGATGAGACCGTGGACAGCTACGAGGTCGGCAGCAAGATGGCCTTCCTCGACCAGCGCCTGTTCCTGAACCTGTCGGCGTTCTACAACAAGTACAAGGATATCCAGCTGTCCGTATTCACCGGCCTGGACACCAATGGCGATGGCATCGACGATTCCTTCTTCGGCGACTTCACCAATGCCGGCGCCGGCACCGTCAAGGGCCTGGAAGTCGAGTACCAGTACCTGCCCAGCCAGCACTGGCTGATCTCCGGCAACCTGGCCTGGCTGGACACGAAGTACGATGAGTACATCGACCGCGGCGTCAACGTCGCCAGGCAGATGAGATTCACCAATGCGCCGGAATTCTCGGGCGCATTGAACGTGGAGTACCGCACTGACCTGGCCAACGGCAGCAACCTTTCGGCACGGGTGAGCTACAGCTACCAGAGCGAGGTCTGGCCCACCACCGACCTGAGCCCGGTGATCCGCCAGGACGGCTATGGACTGGTCAATGCCGGTGTGATCTGGCGCCTGGATGACGCCTGGACCTTCTCGCTGCAGGGCACCAACCTGACCGACAAGGAATACCGCACCACGGGTTACAACATTCCGGCGGTCGGCACGCTGATTGGCTTCTATGGCCCGCCGCGCCAATATAGCCTCAGCGTCCGTTACGACTTCTAGCGCATCCGTTACGATTTCCAGGAAGCTCCTGCATGATGCAGTCCTACGTAGATCTGTACTGGAACAGCAATGATGGCCTGCGCCTGCATGCGCGCGACCATGCACCGGGTACCGGAACGGTACCGCGCGGCACCGTGGTGTGCATTCCCGGCCTGACCCGCAATGGTGCCGATTTCGATGCGCTGGCCGATACGCTCACTGCCGAGGGCTGGCGCGTGATCGCGGTCGACCTGCGGGGGCGCGCAGGATCGGAGCGTGCGCATGACCCCACCAGCTACAACCCACGCACCTATGCCGATGACCTGGTAGCGCTGCTGCGCTCGCAGAACATCGACAAGGCGGTGTTCGTCGGCACCTCGCTGGGCGTGCTGGTGACCATCACCCTCGCCTCGCGAGCGCCCGAGCGGATTGCTGGTGCGGTCCTCAACGATGCCGGCCCCAAGGTACCGCGTGAGGCGCTGGCACGGATCGGCAGGTATGCCGGCAAACCGGTGCCACCGATGGACCTGGAACAGGCCACGGCCTATGTGGAATCCATCGGCAAGGCCGCGTTCCCGCGCTTCAGCACCGATGACTGGCGACAGATGGCAGTGCGTACCTTCCGCACGCGCGGCGATGGACTGCTGGAACTGGACTACGACCCGGCGGTGATCCGCACCACGCGACCGTGGGTGCTGTGGCTGCTGCGCCCGGCGCTGTGGCGCGCGGTGCGCGGGCTGACCTCGCGCGTGCCGGTGCTGGTGGTGCGTGGCGCCCTGTCCGACATCCTGCCGGCCGACGTTGCACGGCAGATGGCGGCGACGTCGGAGCGTGCCCGGCTGGTGGAGGTTCCGGATGTCGGCCACGCGCCCATGCTGTCCGAGCCTGAGGCGCGTGGTGCGATCCTGGCCCTGCTGGAGCGTGTGGAATGAGCCCACAGGGCACCGACGCCGCCCTGCCGGCCGCCCTGCAGGCGTTGCAGCAATGGGCGGCCAGCGAGCGGCTGAGTGGCGCCACCCGCATCGCCCAGTCGCGCATCGACGCCTTCGCCGCCGCCACCGGCGACCACAACTGGATCCATGTCGATCCGGCGCGGGCGCAGGCACAGCTGCCGGGCGGGCACACCATCGCGCATGGCTTCCTGCTGCTGTCGCTGACCGTGGAAGACGACGTGGCCGCCCTCGCCGGCTTCCCCGGCATCGCCCACGTGCTCAACTACGGCTTGAACAAGGTGCGCTTCCTGGCGCCGGTGCCGAGCGGTTCGGAGGTGCGCGTCCGCTCGCGGCTGCTCTCGCTGGAGCTGCGCCAGCCCGGGCAGTGGCTGCTGACCCAGCACAAGAGTGTCGAACGGCTTCCCGATGGTGATGTGGCACTGGTTGCCGAGCAGCTGTCACTGATCGTGATCGCAGCCTAGCGCCGCCACGCCCGGCTTCTGCCTACACTGGAGCGATGTTGACGCCCTCTTTCGTGCTGCTGGCCTGCATTGCGTGGACCGCACTGCTGTTTGGCGTGGCCCTGTGGGGCGAGCGCCGGGGGCATCGGCTTTCGAAGGCATGGCCGCTCATCTACGCGCTGTCCCTGGCGGTGCACTGCACCGCATGGACGTACTACGGCGCAGCGTCGCAGGGACTGCAATGGGGCTTCCCCATTCCACCCACCCTCGCTGGCATGGCGCTGATCTTCGCGTTCGGCCTGCCGTTCCTGCTCCGCCTGGGGCGACTGGCCAAGCAGCACAACAGTGCCACCATCGCCGACCTGGTGGTCGCACGGCTGCGTGCGGATCGCGGCCTTGGCTTCACCATCACCCTGGTCGCGCTGCTCGGCATCATTCCCTACATCGCACTTCAGCTGAGAGCGGTCAGCCAAGGGCTGGGGGCACTGTTGGGTGATCGTTTCACAGCTGCGGGCTGGCAGCTGGACATGTCGTTCTGGTTCGCATTGACGATGGCCGCCTTCACCCTGCTGTTCGGTGCGCGCAAGGCATCGGCCACCGAACCGAACCGCGGCATCGTGGTCGCTCTGGGTCTGGAATCGGTATTGAAGCTGACCGCGCTGCTGGCCATCGGCCTGTATGCCGCGCTGTCGGTGCACGCGGCCGGCACGCCGCTGCTGGAAAAGATGGCACAACTGCCGCCACCGGCCATCGTGCCGGACTATCTCACCATGGTTGCGCTGGGCGCCATCTCTGCATTCACCCTGCCGCACCAGTTCCATGTCGGCGTGGTCGAGCTTCGCCAGACCTCGGACCTGAAGACGGCACGCTGGATGTTCCCGGTCTACCTGCTGCTGATCGGGCTGCCGTCGGTGCCGATGGCATTGGCCGGTGCGGCGCAGCTGCCGGCATCGGTATCGCCCGATCTGTATGTGCTGGCCCTGCCCCAGGCCGGTGGTCATCACCTGCTGGCACTGCTGGCCTACCTGGGCAGCCTGAGCGCGGCCACCGGCATGATGATCCTCTCGGGGCTGACCCTGTCGATCATGCTTGGCAACCATGGATTCGGGTCGCACCTGCTCGGCAGCATCGGCGGTGTGGCCAATGCCGACCTGCGCCCGCGTGTCCTGGCGTTCCGACGTGCCGGCATCCTCGCCGTGTTCCTGATGGCGTGGCTGTACAGCCGCGCGATGAGCGATACCGAGGCACTCAGTGATTTCGGCCTGATGTCCTTCACCGCCCTCTCGCAGCTGGCGCCGGCGGTGCTGCTGGCCGTGTACCGCCCACGCACGCCTTCCCCGGCCATCATGGCCGGCATCGTGCTGGGTTCGCTGGCCTGGCTGTGGCTGGTATTGCTGCCGATGGTGATTCCGGCCGCGACACCGTCGACCAGTCCCGATGGACTGCACTGGCTGGCCGTGGTCTCGCTGCGCGTGCAGCCTGGCCATATCGCGATCAGCATGGGCGCCAGCCTGGCGGTCAACCTGCTGACCGTGGCGCTGGTGTCGCGGGCCGTGCGTCCGTCGTTGCCGCGGAGGCGGGATGCGGTGGCTGCGGCGTCCCTGCGCAGGACCGCCGGACGCTTCCTTGGCCAGGAGCGTGCGCGCCAGCTGCTGGAGGACCACGCCGGGCAGATGCTGGATGACGACCGGGTCACCGCCGTCGAGCGTGAGCTGACGGCCGTGGTGGGCGCAGGCATGGCACGGCTGCTGGTCGAAGCCGCACGCGAGGGCGGCGCCGCGCCGCTGGACGCGGTGACCCGCGCCGTCGGCGAAGCCACCCAGGTGCTGCGCTTCAACCAGCGCCTGCTGGAGGCCGCACTGGAGAACATGAGCCAGGGCATCAGCGTGGTGGATGCACAGCTGCAGCTGGTGGCCTGGAACAGCCGCTACGCCGCGTTGTTCAGGTTCCCGCCGGAACTGCTGCAGGTCGGGCAACCCGTGGTCAACCTCACGGCATGGGCGCTGGACCAGCTGAAGATCGGTGACGGCCCTGGTGATACACCCGACAAGGCGCTGCAGCGCCGCGTTGCCCACATGCGGCGTGGCACACCTCACCTGTCCGAGCGGGTATTTCCCGACGACACCATCGTCGAGATCCGCGGCAACCCGATGCCGGGTGGCGGCTATGTGGCTACCTTCACCGATGTCACGGCGTTCCGCCGGGCGGAAGATGCACTCAAGCGCAGCAATGAAACCCTCGAGCACCGCGTACAGGACCGCACGGCCCGGCTGGAACAGGCAGTGCAGGAGGCCGAGCGCGCCAATGCGGCGAAAACCCGCTTCCTGACTGCCGTAGGCCACGACCTGATCCAACCCCTGCATGCCGCGCAGCTGCTGACCGATGCGATGTCGCAGCACATCGAATCGGAGTTCCTCGACAGCTTCCTGCGCCAGATCCGTGGTGCACTGGATTCCACCGATGACCTGCTGTCGGGCCTGCTGGACATCTCTCGACTGGAAGCCGGTGGACTGGTGGCCGATCCTCGACCGTTCGCCGTGTCGAACGTACTGGATCCGCTTGCACAGGAGTTCGCCGTGCTCGCGGCCGCCCGCGGCCTGCAGTTCGGCTATGTACGAAGCCAGACCTGGGTTCACAGCGATCCGCTGCTGCTGCGCCGGGTGCTGCAGAACTTCCTGGCCAATGCCATCCGCTACACTCGCCGTGGCGGCGTGCTGCTGGGGGTGCGCCGCCAGGGCCAGAGGCTGTCGATTGGCGTGCATGACACCGGCCCCGGCATTGCACCGGAGCAACAGGCCGTGGTCTTCGAAGAATTCCACCGGATCGATCGCAGCAATGGCCAGGGCCTGGGGCTTGGCCTGACCATCGCACACCGTATCGCCGGTCTCCTGCATGCCCCCCTGCACCTGCGCAGCGTGCCGGATCGCGGCTCGACCTTCTCGCTCAGCGTGACACGCGCTGAGCGTCCGGAAGCGCCACGCGGCGGCCCCATGGTCAATGGCAGCACCGCCCTCAAAGGCATCCGCGTGCTGGTGGTGGACAACGACCCGGTTGCGCTGGAGGCGATGCGGCAGCTGCTGCACTCCTGGGGCTGCGATGTCATTGCGGCAACGGACGCCGATGCGATCGGAGCATCCGCACATGAGGCCGCGCTGTGGTTGTTCGACTATCACCTGGATGACGGCGATACCGGTGTCGCGTTGTGGAAGCGACTGACAGCCATGCATGGGCTGCGGCCGACGGTGATCCTCAGTGCAGACACCGGCAGCGCGACGCGCGATGCAGTTCGTGGCGCGGGGCTCTCTTTGTTGAGCAAGCCGTTCAAGCCGCTTGCACTCCGCTGGGCGATCAACCACCTGCTGGCCGCGAGCACTGCGGCCATTCCCTGATCCATCAGGGCCCGGGCGCTTCTTCGATCTGCCGGGATGGATCGGCCAGTCCCATTTCGTGCAGTACGCGGATGGCCTGCGCGCGGTTGCGTACCCCCAGCCGCTCCATGATGCGCGTCATGTGTGCCTTGACCGTGCGCAGCTGCACACCCAGCCGGTCAGCAATCTGCTTGTTGAGCAGCCCTTCGGCCACCAGGCCCAGTACCTTGTACTGGTGCGCGGAAAGGCTGGCCAGGCGCGCGGCCAGGTCGGCGTCCCTGCTGAATGGCGCCACGCGCGCCACCGGCTCACGCAGCAGGGCCGGAATCCAGCGTTCGCCCTCCAGTACCGACTGCAGCGCCGACTGCAGCTCATGCAGGCCCGAACTCTTGGGCAGATAGGCGGCCGCGCCGAGGTCGATGGCACGCCGGATCACCTGCGGCTCCTCATTGGCCGAGACGATGATGATCGCCAGCCCCGGCTGCAGCGCACGGATGGTCGCCAGGCCTGCAAGCCCGTGGTTGCCCGGCATGTGCAGGTCCAGCAGCATCAGGTCGATCGACTGGCCCTCAAGCGCATCGAGCACGCTGTCCAGCGAATCGGCTTCGTGGATCTGCAGGTCGGCGACCGCCTCTTCGGCCGCGCGATGCAGCGCCGCGCGGAACAAGGGATGGTCGTCGGCGATGAGCAGGGTCGGCATGTCCAGGCGAGATTAGCAAATCGCCCGCGGCTGGGCACAGGTACCTAGGTACGCTGGTGCAGGACGACAGGATGGCTAGTGTGGCGTAGAGACGTCCAGTGACCGACACGCCCTCCACAAGGAACCCCCATGTCATCCACCTCGACCTCCGATGCCCAGGCGTATCCACTGCTGATCAAGCAGCTGTTGCTGATGCCGCTGGCGGTAAGCCCGGAACAGGAAATCGTCCATGGCGAGCATGTCCGCTTCGACTATCGCACCCTGCAGGCACGCATCGCGCAACTGGCCGGCCTGCTGACCTCGCTGGGCGTGAAGCACGGCGATACCGTGGCGGTGATGGACTGGGACAGCAACCGCTACCTGGAGGCCTATTTCGCAGTACCGATGATCGGCGCGGTGTTGATGATGGTGAATGTACGCCTGGCGCCCGAGCAGATCGCGTATACGCTGAACCACAGCGGCGCACGGGTCATCCTGGCAAACCGGGACTTCCTGCCGTTGCTGGACGCCATCGGTGATCAGCTGCCCGACCTGCACACGCGCATCCTGCTGGATGATGCGGGTGGCGCACTGCCACCGGGCTTCGTTGGCGAGTACGAAGCAGGGTTGCGCCAGGCCATGCCGCTCAACCGCTTCCCGGACTTCGACGAGAATTCCCGTGCAACGGTGTTCTACACCACGGGAACCACCGGGCGGCCCAAGGGTGTCTATTTCACCCACCGGCAACTGGTGCTGCATTCGCTGTCGGCGATGGCCCAACTTGGCAGCGCCCCCCGCCAGGGACGCCTGCATCGCGGCGATGTCTACATGCCGATCACCCCGATGTTCCATGTGCACGCGTGGGGCCTGCCCTACGTGGCCACGCTGATGGGCATCAAACAGGTCTACCCGGGCCGCTACCTTCCCGCCAGCCTGCTGGCACTCATCGCCCGCGAGAAGGTGACCTTCTCGCACTGCGTGCCGACCATCCTGCACATGCTGCTGGAGCACCCGGACGCTGCGCGGACCGATCTGCAGGGCTGGAAGGTGATCATCGGCGGCGCCGCACTGCCCCGCGCTCTCGCGCAGCGTGCAGTGGCACGGGGCATCGACATCTTCGGCGGCTATGGCATGTCCGAGACCTGCCCGCTGCTCACCATCGCCCAGATCGATGTGGATACCGTAACCGATGCCGATGAGATGCTGTCACTGCGGACCAAGGCCGGCCTGCCGGTGCCGCTGGTGGATCTGCGCATCGTCGATCCGGACATGGCGGATGTTGCCCACGACGGCATCGCCACCGGGGAAGTCGTGGCGCGCGCACCCTGGCTCACCCAGGGCTACCTGCATGATCCGGAGGCCTCGGCGTCGCTGTGGGCCGGCGGCTATCTGCATACCGGCGACATCGGCAACATCGATGAGGGCGGCTACCTGCGCGTGACCGACCGCATCAAGGATGTGATCAAGACCGGTGGCGAGTGGATTTCCTCGCTCGCGCTGGAAGACATCATCGCGCTGCATCCAGCGGTCAGCGAGGTCGCCGTGATCGGTATCGCCGATGTGAAATGGGGTGAACGGCCGCTGCCACTGGTGGTCAGGCAGGCCGGCCGTGACGTGTCAGAAGCAGAGATCATCGAACTGGTCGCAGCGCGCAGCCGTTCCGGAGACATCTCACGCTATGCGATTCCGGAGCGCGTGAGCTTCGTGGATGCGATCGAGCGGACCAGCGTGGGCAAGATCAACAAGAAGAAGCTGCGCGCGCTGCATGACCCGGGCCCAGGCACGGGCGGGGGCTGACGCCCCTGCCGGTATCGCTCAGCCGCTCAAGCGCGCGACGCCCCGCCCTGCAGCAGGTGGACCCAACTCTGGAATCCCTCCAGGAAGCGCTGCAGGCGCTTGCGCACCGCCGCGTCGAAATCTTCCGCGTCATTGTCGTAGGCAGCCGCTGCTTCGGCCACATAGAGCTGTGGCGAGGCCATGGTCAATGCACCCATGGCCGTGAGTGTATGCCGCAGCTGCGACTGTGCCAGTTTGGTGCCCCAGCGACCCGGCGTGGCGCCGATGATCGCCACCGGCTTGGCCGAAAGGACCGTGCGGTACTCGGCATCGTCGCGGGACAGCCAATCGAGCGTGTTCTTGAGTACGCCGGGCAGTGACTGGCTGTACTCCGGCGTGGCGATCAGCACGCCGTCAGCGGCTGCAATGGCCGCGCGCAGACGCTTGACCCCGGCAGGACCGGCCGGGTCGGCGGCTTCCAGGTCTTCGTCGAACAGCGGAACATCGGCAATGGTGTCATGCACGGTCAGCAGCAGCCCCGCAGGCGCGGCGCTCGCTGCAGCCCTGACCAGGCGCCGGTTGTAACTGTTGCCGCGGAGGCTGCCGGCAAACGCCAGGATGTTCAGCGGTGGAGGGGTGTCGGACATGCGGGATTCCTCGGATGCGTCGGTGCGGGGTAACGGTACAGGGACCGACAGCGCGGGTGGGCCAGCGCCAGTCTGGATCTGCAGAGGATCACGATTCCGGCGGTGTAGTGCCTTCGTCCCTGCTGCTCCCCCCTTTCAGGGCGAACAAGGCACGGCGGGGCAATCCGGCACCTGCCACAGCCCGCGCTGCGGCCCATGTCCTGCCACACCGTACGCCTACTGCACGGGCTGGCTGGCTTCAGTGATCGACACAGGTCGTGCCATGCTGTCGAACGTATTGACCTTCCAGATGTAGCGTACGCCATCCTGCTCGATGACCTTCTGCAACAACGGTATCTGCTTGGCTGCGATGATTCCGCTTGCACGCTGATATGCCGGTCGCCCGGCCAATGCCGGATAGCTGCCGGAAGCGTCAAGCTGATAACTGAGGGTGGTGGCGCGGCCCGGCTGGACCGAGGAAAGCAGATAGCCTTCGTCCACATTGAATCGATTGCCAAAGGTGTGCCGGGTGGTGACACCCTCTGCATCCTTGACGTCCACCCACTTCGTGGCCGGCGAATTCGCCTGGCACAGTTCCTTGCTGCCGTCGGCATAGCACCCGTTGGCCGGGCCGTAGCTGTAGGCCCACGTATAGGGCTGGTCGATGCCTGGCCCGGTGACTGTCTTGGAAACCAACGACCACGTGTAGTACCTGGCGGGCGTGTATTCGATCGAGTCAAGGAACCCGCTGCCGGTGCTGTCGGGCATATTGCAGCCATAACGTGCCCACGATCGGCCATGCAGCGTAGGCTCAAAGCGATACTTCGCCACTGCACCACTGGGATGGCGGATCGAACCGGAATGGCCGTAGGTCGGCACACCCGGATTCCGGCAGAAACCCCGCTCTGCGGGAACGGCACCGGCACCCATGGTGCCTACGTTGAACCCCGTAGTCTGCCAGTAGGACTGGTCTGGGAAGGTGACCTTGTAGCCACCCACCACAGTACCGTAGGTCCACGTCCTCCCGCCCGCACGGACCGCGCTCACTTCGCTTGGCAGCGTGCTGGGCGATCCAGCCGTCCACTCGAGATCGACGATGCGGCCATCGTTGGCTGCGATGCGCAGCAACTGCCGTGGATTTGCCGGATCCCACGTGTAGGTCACCGAATTTCCAAACCGGTCTCGGGCACTGGTCGGAAGAATATGGAACTCCTGCCGGAAAAGAACGAACTCGAACTCCGTAACCGAGCCGAAGTTTCCCCGCGAGTATCCCTTCTTGACCAATGGCGGTCCGCTACCAAGACTGGCCATATGATTGAGTGTGTAGGTGATACCGGCAGGCGTCGTGACTTCGAAGCCTTCCCCCGCCCCATCGTCCATGGCGACGCAGCGGATGACATTGCCGCTCCTGGTTCGCATCGGGTAGGCATGGCCTGTACTTGGCACGGGCCATTCGTTGCTTTGCGCGAGTAGATCCTCGTCACCGGTCTCTGGCAGGTAGAGCTGCGTTCCATGCCAGAACTCGTCGGAGTTGAAGTACTCGGTGAATGTCCCCGGCCCTGTCGGCGTCTGTGCCTTTACCGTGACGATCTCGGTTGGAGGCGGGGTGAACTTCGAACAGCGGTTGAGCGGCTCGGCCACCACGTAGTTCTTCCACCCACCCTGGGTGCTGAACGTCCCATACACCCTGGGCAGGGCAAGGTCCCACACCCCGAACATGCCCAATCCCTGCCGGCCCTGCGCTCCTGCCACCAAGCGCCGCTTGATGCCCACCTCCAGCGCACTGTTGCCCGGCAGGTCGACGTCCGTCTGCAGGAATTCCACCGAACCGGTGAACAGCCCGATCCTTTCCCCGAACATATCTCCGGTATCCAACTGCAGAATCTGCCCGCGGGCATTCAGCGCCGCCGCGTAATCCTCCATCACCGTCGAGCCGCGGTTGGCGCTCGACGCAGGCAGGGCCGTCATACACAGCAGCGCAGCTGCCGCGATCCTTGCGTACATGGTGTCCCCTCGTAGACGAAGCAGAGCTTACTTCGCGCTCGCCGGCACCCGCAAGGATGACTCCCCGCACGTCACCGCGTCCTGACCCGCCACCGCGGCCCTGGAAACGCCGTCACTCAGATCCGCGTCGTGGCCATGAACCGTTCGCGGTCCTGCTGCGTGCGGCGACGGATCTCCTCCAGCGCCTGGCTTTCGGTCGCCTGCAGCATGGCTTCGAACAGGCGCTGGAAGTGATGGCGCATGGCATTGCGTGCGGCCACCGGATCACGTGCGCGCAATGCTTCGAAGATGGCCATGTGCTCGTCGGCACGGCTGGCGCCATCATCATGGCAGACCCGGGCATAGACCTCGGTCACCCGCGGCAGTTCGCTGCGCATGCGCCAGATCTGCTGCACGAAGAATTCCACCACCGGATTGCCGGAAAGCCGTGCGATGGCCAGGTGGAAACGGCGGTCGTACTCCCCGGCTTCCGCGTCGCTCAGGTCGCGACGGCACAGCGCTTCGGCCAGCGCCTGCAGCTCGGCAATGCCGGCATCATCCAGATTGCTTGCCGCCAGAGCGGCGGCCTCGGCCTCGAATACCGCGCGGGCAGCGGTGAGGTCGAAGGCGCTGACATCCGGCAGCCCGCCGGACGCCGGCGTCGGGCGCGGCTTCACATGCACACCCGAACCGATGCGGATCGCGATCCAGCCCTGTGCTTCCAGCGCAATCTCGGCTTCGCGGATCGTGACCCGGCTGACACCGAACCGTTCGGCCAGTTCGCGCTCGCCCGGCAACCGCGAGCCCGGCGGGAATTCTCCGTCCTCGATCAGCTTGCGGAGCTTGGCAGCGATGGTCTGGTAAAGGCGGTTGGCGGACATGCGGCTGACCCTTGGCGATTCCTTCCGGGTCCCTACCCTGCCACCGCGGCCGGCAAGGGTCCGGTTGGAGCGACGGCGCGACCACTGGCCGCGCCGCCCTGTTCAGAACTTGTATCGTACACCGAAATACGCACGCCGCCCGTAGGTCACCACTTCGCGGAAGTTCCCATAGAGCGGCTGGTAGGCCACGCGCGGCTCGTTGGTCAGGTTCATCAGCTCCAGCGACAGCGACAACTGCTTGTTCACCCGGTAGCGCAGGCGCAGGTCCACGCTGGTGTTGTCATCGTAGTAGCGGTTCTGCTGCGCGGTGTTGCCCGTGAAGTCCTGGTAGTAGTGCGAGCGGAACTTGCCGATGGCCTGGATGTTGAAGCGCCCGACGTCCCAGTAGATCGAGCCGGACAGGACGTGCCGCGAGAAGCCGCTGAGGCCCGCCGGCGGCACGATCGCCGGAATGATCGTGCCGTCGCTGGCCAGCTGCTCGCCCAGTCGTGAATCCTGGGTCTGGTAGTCGGCATCGGCGTAGTTGTAGCTGACCTTGAAACCCAGCCCGTCGAACGGCTTGGGCAGGTACGACAGACGATGGGTGGCGGTCAGCTCGAAGCCGGTCAGCGTGCTGTCCTCGTCGGTGGTCACCTGCTGCCGCACCGGCACGGTCACGCTCCGGCCGTCGATGGTGTAGGTCTCAGGCACCAGCGCGGTGGCGGTGCCGCCGTTGAACTGCTTCCAGTACACCGCGCCGGCCAGCATCGTGTCCGGGTTCGGGTACCACTCCAATGAAAGGTCGCCGTTCCAGGACATCAGCGGCTGTGCCGCCGGGTTGCCACTGGCGCTGATGTCATCCAGCGCGTCGGCCAGATTGCCGTAGGTGGCATCACTGCTCACGTTGATGGTGCGCCCGGCACCCAGCGCGGCGATGTCCGGTCGTGACATCGCGCGGTATGCACCCACCCGCAGCAACACGTCAGGGCGCAGTTCAAAGGCCGCGTTGAGGCTGGGCAGCAGCTTGTCGTTGCCCGCCTTGAACACCTGCGTGCTGTACTCGCCGGTGGGTTGCAGGCGGATCGTCCCGTCACCGTTGTCCTCGATACGCAGGCCGGTACGCACGCCTTCGGAGCGAACATCGGTCTTGACCCAGCGCAGGCCAAGGTTGCCGGTCACCGGCAAGCCGAACAGGCTGCTGCTGAACTCACCCATCAGATAGAGCGCGCGTGTCTTCTCGGTGATATCGACATTGTTCGGATCCTGGAAACCCGGATCCAGCCCGCTGTCGAGGCTGCCGCGGAACGACTGGTACAGGCAGTCCGGATCGAAGTACGCCCACGAGGAGATCGTGTTGCCGCTGGCGGCATCCATGAAGTCATCCTGCGGGAACGGTGCGCGGCAGGCCTGGTTGGCGGCGATGATCTTCGCCTTGTCGGCCGCCACGCGCTGGTCGTAGTCGGTGACCAGGGTGTTGTCGCGCAGACGGTAGTCGGCCTGGCTGGCGCGCACGCCGCCCTTGATGCGGGTGAAGAAACCGGACTCGGGCATGAAACTGGCATCGAAGCGGCCGGCCTTGATCCTGTGGTCGTTCTCCGTTGCGCTTGAGGTGACGCGCGCCGCGCCGGTGTAGGCGTCCCAGTTGGTGGGGTCGAAGTTGGGCGCCAGGGCAACACTGGGCACTTCGCCGTGCCAGTCCCAGTCATAGTCCACGTAGCCGGTGGCACCACTGCTGATGCCGGGCACGACGGCATTGTTGACGTCGCGCTGGTTCGCGCGCAGGCGGGTCATGCGCTCGCTGTCGAGGCGATTGGTGTGCGAGTACGAAAGATCGGTGGACAGCTCCCAGGCCGGGGTCGGTCGCAGGATCAGGTTCAGGCCGCCACCGGTGTATTCCTCACCGCGCCAGTAGCGGTTGGAGGTGGAGTCGATCGAGGTGCTGCCATGCAGGTGGCGCACGATGCCCTCTGCGCCCACGTCGCGCTGGGTGATGCCGCGGCGTGCGTTGGACAGGCTCAGATCGCTGCGGTTCTCGTACCAGTTGCGCTCGGTGTGTTCGAAGTCGAGGTTCACTTCAACCACGTCATTGGGCCGCCACTGCAGTGCGGCGAACTCGCTCTGGCGGTCGTTGCGCTCCTGCTTGAGCCGGTAGATACGGCTGCTTGGCACCAGGTAGTACGGCGCGCCGTTGGCGATGGCCTGCGCGGACACTTCATTGCAGTTGGCATTGCCCACGTTCTGCGTGCCATCGCAGGCATACCAGGTGGAACCGCTGGTGATGCTCTCTTCAGGATCAGTACCGTCCAGGCGCTGGAAACCCAGCGAAATGCCCAGCTTCTGTCCGTTGCCGAACTCGAACTGGTCGATGTAGCTGGCGGTGCCGCGGTAGCCGATGCCGTCGTCGTCGCGATACTTCTTGTCATACTCGGCCCAGCTGCCACGCAGATCGATCTGCGCCGCCCGCTTGCCGTACTCCAGTGGGTGCACTGTTTCCAGGCCGATGGTGCCGGCCACGCCGCCTTCGATGATGTCGGCGCGCTGGGTCTTGTAGATGGCGACCGTATTGATCAGCTCGGCGGGGAACATGTTGAAGTTCACCGAGCGGTCGCCGCTGCCGTTGGTGATCTCGCGGCCATTGAAGTTGGTGCTGCTGAGGAAGGCGCCCAGGCCACGGATGGAGATTTCCGAGGCCCCGGTCTTGTCGCGGGTCGAAGCGGCGCCGGTCAGGGTTTCGATCGCGTCGGCCAGCGAGGGCGCCGGCAGATCGCCGATGTCATCGGCCGAGAGCACGTCAGCAATGACCGTGTCGTCGCGCTTCTTGTTGATCGAACTCTGCATCGACTCGCGGATGCCGGTGACCTGCACCTGGTCCAGCGTGGTGGGATCCTGCCCTGCCGCGTCCCTGCTGGATTGCGCCTGGGCCGTGGGCAGGCCCGCCAGCACGGCGAGCAGCGCCACGATCAGGGGTGTGGGGGACAACGAGATGCTGTGCACTGCTCCGGCGGGTCGCCGCATGGTTTCCTCCTCCCAAAGGATCGCCTGCATACCAGGCGTGGGACGCAGCTTCGGCACGTCGACATGAAAATGTCAACCAATTGGTATGCAATCACGTAAATGCCTTTTATCCATACCAGTTGATCGCAATTTAATGTGCTTATGCAGCATGACTTTGCGCGAAAGCTGGCTTACAACAGACCCGAAAGTGGTATGCAAACCCACCCTGAAACGACGGCCGGGCCGTCCCTGGAAGGATTTCATGCGCATTCACTCGCTGGCGCGTCACCCGCCCAACAATCCATCACTGCTTTGCCTGGCCACTGGTCTGGTCATGTGCCTGACCACTTCAGCAGCAAGTGCAGCCAGCTGGCTCGTCCACGATGTCGCTGAGTTCACTACCGCCGCCTCGGCGCTGCAGCCTGGCGATGAGATCGTGTTGGCTGACGGCATCTGGACCGACGCCCGGTTGCTGCTGAAGGGCCAGGGCACGGCAGGCGCGCCGATCGTGCTGCGCGCGCAGACCGCCGGCAAGGTCGTCCTCAGCGGGCACTCGGACCTGCGCCTGGCGGGGAGCTACCTGCAGGTGTCCAACCTGGTGTTCCGCAACGGCTATACGCCGGGTGATGCGGTGGTCGCGTTCCGCGAGTCGAGCAAGGCCGTCGCCAGCAACAGTCGCGTCACCGGCCTGGTGATCGATGACTACACCAACCCGGATGCCAGCGACCAGGACTACTGGGTATCGCTGTATGGCAGCAACAACCGGTTGGATCACAGCCAGTTGCGCGGCAAGACCAACGCCGGGCCGACCGTGGTGGTGGTGCGCGATGCCACCCAGGGACTGGACAACCAGCACCGCATCGACCACAACTGGTTCGGGCCGCGCCCGTCGCTGGGTGTCAACGGTGGCGAAACAATCCGCGTCGGCACCAGCGACAGCTCACTGAGCGATTCCAACAGCACGGTGGAGAACAACTGGTTCGAAGGCTGCGACGGCGAGACCGAGATCATCAGCAACAAGTCCGGCGGCAACACCTACCGCGGCAACGTGTTCTACCGTTCGGCCGGCGCGCTGACCCTGCGCCATGGCAACGGCAACCGCGTGATCGACAACGTCTTCCTCGGCGATGACAAGGCCGGCACCGGCGGCGTACGCATCATCAACGCCGACCAGACCGTCAGCAACAACTACTTCGAACGGCTGGCCGGGTCCAGCAACCGTTCGGCACTGGCGGTGATGGATGCGCAGGCCAGTCCGCCGCTGTCCGGCTATGCGCCGGTGGTGAATGCCACGATCAGCCGCAACACCTTCGTGGACGTGGCGAAGGTCAGTTTCGGCGTCGGCCATGATGAAACCAAGGGCATCGTGATTGCCGCCAGCAACAGCCGCTTCACCGGCAACCTGATCGTCAACCGCAGCAGCAGCAACCCGCCCAATGCCGCCAGTTCGCTGGCCGGTATCGACTTCAGCGGCAACGTGCAGTCGCCGGCAGCCAGCACCGTGTTCCCGGGAGGCGTAGAGAGCCGAGCCGTCAGCCTGCAGCAGGCTGCCAGCGGATTGTGGGTGGCCACGCCTGCCCTGCCCGCCGTGGGTGCCGATCCTGCCCTCGCGATGATCGCGCGCGAAGCGACCGGCGTCGCCTGGTACCCCAAGGTGGGCGAAGTTGCCCTGTCACGCACCCGCAATGGAGTTGATCGATGAGGTTCCAGCCGCTGTTCGTTTCCCTGGCCCTGGCCGCCCCCTTCGCCCTGCTGCCGTCCGCGTCGCTGTTCGCAGCGCCCGCTGCCGCTGCGCGGCAGGCCGATGCCGTGCCGGTGCTGGTCACCGCTGCGCAGTGGCAGCAGATGGCCAACGAAGGCCGCCGCTACCCGTGGTTCGCCAAGGAGCAGGCGCGCACCGAGGCAACATTGAAGAAGATGATGAAGGCCGGCATCGACGTGCCGGCACCCAGGGACAAGGGCGGCGGCCGCACCCATGAACAGCACAAGCGCAACTACCAGGCACTGCTGGCAGCGGGCACGCTGTACCGGCTGACCGGCGACAGGGCCTACGTGGACTATGCGCGCGACATGCTGCTGCAGTATGCCCGCCTCTACCCGACGCTGGGCCCACACCCGGAAGGCCGCGGCCAGATTCCCGGCCACGTGTTCTGGCAGGTGCTCAACGATTCGGTATGGCTGGTCAACGCCATCCAGGGCTACGACGCGATCCGTGACGCACTGTCCGTCGAGGACCGCGACACCATCGAATCGAAGGTGTTCCGGCCGATGGCCGAGTTCCTCGTCAGCGAGCCGAAGAACTACGACCAGATCCACAACCACGCCACCTGGGCGGTGGCCGCCACCGGCATGACCGGCTACGTGCTGCGCGACCAGGAACTCGTGGAGAAGTCCCTGCGCGGCAGCCAGAAAGATGACCGGTTCGGCTTCCTGCGGCAGATCGACCTGCTGTTCTCGCCCGATGGTTACTACGAGGAAGGCCCCTACTACCAGCGCTACGCACTGGCGCCGTTCCTGCTTTTCGCCAATGCCATCGAACGCAACGAACCGCAGCGGAAGATATTCGCGCGCCGCGACGGCGTGCTGTTGAAGGCCGTGGATGTGCTGGTGCAGTCCAGCTACAACGGCCTGTTCTTCCCGATCAACGACGCCATCCTGGACAAGGGCATCGACACCGAGGAGCTGGTGGCCGGCATCGGCATCGCCTATGCGCGCACCGGCGATGACCGCCTGCTGTCGGTGGCCCAGCAGCAGAGACGCCTGCTGTTGTCACCCGAAGGCCTGCAGGTGGCGCAGGCACTGGCCGCGAACAAGGCCAGGCCCTTCGACTACCGGCCGATGTTGCTGCGCGATGGCCCCGACGGCGAACGCGGCGGCCTGGCGATCCTGCGCATGAACGGCGAACGCGGCCAGGCACTGGTGCAGAAGGACACGATGCAGGGCATGGGCCATGGCCACTTCGATAAGCTCAACTGGCTGTTCTACGACAACGGCAATCCGGTGGTGACCGACTACGGTGCAGCACGCTTCCTCAACGTGGAAGCCAAGCGCGGTGGCATCTACCTGGCCGAGAACCGCAGCTGGGCCAAACAGACCGTGGCCCACAACACCCTGGTGGTGGACGAGCAGAGCCACTTCAAGGGTGACTGGAAGCGCGGCGAGGAGCACGCCCCGCAGGTGCGCTTCTTCCAGGCCGATGCCGATACCCAGATTGCCTCGGCAACGATGAGCGATGCCTATCCGGGCGTGGTGTTCACCCGCACCCAAGCGCTGCTGCGCCACCCCGACCTGGGCCTGCCGGTGGTGCTGGACCTGCTGAAGGTGTACAGCGACAAGGCCGCGCGCTACGACCTGCCACTGCACTTCAACGGCCACATCGTCGCCACCGGCTTCGAGGCCGAACACTTCCCCGCCCAGCGCCCGGTACTGGGCAAGGACAACGGCTACCAGCACCTGTGGCTGGATGCACGCAGCAAACCCGGCAGCGAGCCGCGTTCGCTGGCCTGGCTGCTGGATGGGCGCTTCTACACCTACCGCTTCGGCAGCAGTGCGCCGGCACAGGCGCTGCTGGTGGAAAGCGGTGCCAACGATCCGGAGTTCAACCTGCGCCGCGAGCCGGCCCTGCTGCAACGGGTGGAAGGCCAGAAGGACGTGACCTTCTTCAGCGTGCTGGAGCCGCATGGCGAGTACAACGGCACCGCCGAGTACGTGCACGGCGCCGACAGCCGCATCAAGGACATCGTGCGCACCCGCGGCAGCGATGCCGAGGTGATCGAACTGCGCCTTGCCAGTGGAGCGCGCATCGCGCTGGGCGTGTCCGATGACAGCAGCGCCAAGGGCGAGCACAGCGTGACCGTGGACGGCCATGCCTACCGCTGGAGCGGCAGCCACGCGCGCATGGACCGCAGCAAGGGTGACGCGAAATGAACGGCCCTGCGGTGGTGAGCCAGCTGCGCAAGGTGCCGGTGCGTTCAGCAGTGCGCTGGCTGATCGTGGGCCTGATTGCCGTGGCCACGGTCATCAACTACATCGACCGCAATGCACTGGCGGTGATGTGGCCGGAAATCGCCAAGGAAGTGGGGGCGACCAAGGATGACTACGCCCTGCTGGTGACGGTGTTCATGCTGTTCTACGCCGCCGGCCAGTTCCTGTTCGGGCGGTTGTTCGACATGATCGGCACGCGCCTGGGCTTCGCGTTGTCGATCAGCGTGTGGTCGATCTCCATCGCCCTGCATTCGGTCACCCATTCGAGGCTGTCCTTCAGCCTCGTGCGGGCGATGCTCGGCATCAGCGAGGCCGGTGCCTGGCCGGGCGCCGTGAAGGCCAATGCCGAGTGGTTCCGGGCGCGCGAACGCGCATTGGCGCAGGGCGTATTCAACGCAGGCGCGTCGATCGGCGCGATCGTTTCCGCACCGGCCATCGCTGGCCTGTACCTGTGGCTGGGCTGGCGCGGCACCTTCGTGCTGGTCGGTGCGATCGGCTTCCTGTGGCTGCTGCCGTGGTTGTTTGTCTACCGCGCCGGCCCGGACAAGCATCCGTGGGTGAGCGATGCCGAGCGCCGGTTGATCCAGGAAGACCGGGCCGGGCACCAGGCAGAGGTGATGCCGAAGGCCAGCGTTGGTGAGCTGCTGGCCCACCGGCAGAGCTGGGGCATGCTCGCCTGCCGCTTCCTGCTGGACCCGATCTGGTGGCTGTTCGTGTCCTGGCTGCCGATCTACTTGGCTGAAACCTTCGGCTTCGACATCAAGCAGATCGGCCTGTTCGCCTGGGTGCCGTTTGTCGGCGCGATGCTGGGCAGCCTCAGCGGCGGCTGGCTGTCCGGGCGGATGATCCGCGCCGGGCACAGCGTGGACCGCGCCCGCAAGCTGGCCATCACGCTGGGCTGCGCGGTCATGGCCCCTGCCCTGCTGGGTGCCGTGCTGGCCAACCAGCCGCTGCTGGCGGTGCTGGCGATCGCTGCCGTGCTGTTCGGCTTCCAGGTGGCCATCGGCAACATCCAGACCCTTCCCGGCGATCTGTTCGACGGCCGCTCGGTGGGCACGCTGGCGGGCCTGGGGGGCCTGGCCGCCGTGGCCGGCACCTTGATCACCACCTGGCTGGTGCCGGTGCTGACCCGCCACTCCTACGCCCCGATCTTCATCCTCGTTGCCGCGCTGGTGCCGCTGTCGCTGGCTGCGCTGTGGTGGTGGACCGGGCCTATCCAGAAGCTCGACCGCCGCGCCGGCTGAGCCTGGGCCTCCTTCTTTTCCAAGTACATCCATTCCCCCGCAAACCAAGGAGTTTTCCGCATGTCGTTCCAGGACAAGGTGGCCATTGTCACCGGCGGTGGCCGCGATATCGGCCGCGCCGTTTCGATAAAGCTGGCTGCCGCCGGTGCACGCGTCTGCATCAACTACGCCAACGATGAAGCCAGTGCCCAGGAAACGTTGGCACAGATCCAGGCGGCCGGTGGCCAGGCCATCGTGCATCGCGCCGACGTCACCAATGCCACGGCCGTCGCCGGCCTGGTCGCTGCAGCACAGGCCGCGTTTGGTGAGCGCATCGACCTGCTGGTGAACGTGGCCGGTGGCATGGTGCAGCGTCGCCCGCTGGCCGAGATCGACCCGGCGTTCTTCCACACGGTGATGGACCTCAACATCACCTCCACCTATCTCACCACGCACGCGGTGGTGCCACATATGCGCGAAGGCGCGGCCATCGTCAATTTCGCCTCGCAGGCAGGTCGTGATGGCGGCGGCCCCGGCGCATCGATCTACGCCACTGCCAAGGCGGCGGTGATGACCTTCACGCGTGCCATGGCCAAGGAGCTGGGGCCGAAGGGTATCCGGGTGAACGCACTGTGCTGCGGCATGATCGCCACCCGCTTCCACGACGAATTCACCAAGCCGGAAGTGCGCACGGTCGTTGCCGGCGCCACCCCGTTGCGCCGCCAGGGGGCGCCGGACGAAGCCGCCGACGCTGCGGTGTTCCTGGCCTCGGATGCGGCCGCGTTCATCACCGGCGCGAATCTGGACGTCAACGGCGGCACCTACTTCTCCTGACTGGAATCCTGCCCATGCAGCGCTGGACGCTCCTGCTTTCCTTGACCATCTGTTCCGCCGCGGCCGCGCCTGCCGCTTTGGCTGCACCTGTCTGGATCACCGCCTGGACCGCCTCGCCGGCACCGGACCGCAAGGATGGCACCGCCGAGGCACCCGTACAGTTCGCCGCACAGACCGTGCGCCAGGACATGCGTATCGGCAGCCGTGGCGATGCGCTGCGGCTGCGCATCAGCAACGAACTCGGCACGGCGCCCCTTCGCGTCGAGGACCTGCGCGTGGGAGTGAAGAACAGCAAGGCCGCACCGCTGCCGGTAACGGTGGACGGCCACACGGTCATCGAGGTGCCGGTCGGGGCCGCGCTGCTGAGCGACCCGGTGCGGGTGCCGGTGGCGGCGCTGCAGGAAATCAGCGTGAGTGCCTATTTCCCGCAGCCCACCCGTCCCGCCGTGCGCCGCACCGAGCTGCGGGTAGCGGACGGCAGGCAGGCAATCGTTGCCGACAGCGTGCGGCTGAGCTACCAGCAGAACGTATTCTCGGCAGTGATGGTGCAGCGTGCTGACCGCCCCCAGGTGATCGTGGCACTCGGCGATTCCATCACGGAAGGTGCCACAGCCCGTCGCGGCACCTTCAACCAATGGCCGGAGCAGCTGGCGCAGCGCCTGCAGCAGGCCTGCCCCAACCGCTTCGTGGTGCTCAACCAGGGCATCAGCGGCAACAAGCTGCTTGACCATGGCCGCAGCCACAGTGCCCTGTCACGATTGGATCGCGATGTGATCGCGGTGGCCTATGCCGATCAGGTGATCGTGTTCGAAGGCATCAATGACATCCGCCACGGTGGTGGCGCGCAGCCGCTGCCTGGCCGCAACGCGGCGGACATGCTGCTGGGCTATCAGCAGGTTGCAGCGCGGCTGCATGCGCACGGCATCCGCGCCTGGCTGGGTACGTTGACCCCATTCGGCGGTTCCGAGCGCTACGAGCCCGTGTCCGCAGCCACCCGCATCACGATCAACCAGTGGGCACGCAGCGGCAACAGCGGCTTCGATGGCATCATCGATTTCGACGCCGCGCTGCGTGACCCGAAGGCAGCAGAAGCGTTGCCCAACGAGATCACCCGCGACCATCTGCACCCCAACGACGAAGGCTACCGGCGCATGGCCGATGCCATCGATCTGCGCATGCTGGGCTGCACCACCACCGAGTGAGAGAGAACCGATGAGCCGCGTCATTTGTTTCGGTGAGTTGCTGCTGCGTCTGGGTGCACCCGGTCGTGAACTACTGCTGCAGACGCCGCAGCTGCAGGTCCATGTCGGGGGCGCCGAGGCCAATGTGGCGGTCTCGCTGGCCTGCCTCGGCCACGATGTGCAGATGGTCAGCACGGTACCCGGCAACGCGCTGGGCCGGCATGCGGTGGCCGAGCTGCGGCGGCATGGCGTGGGCGTTGCCGGCGTGCATGAAGTGGAGGGTGACCGCATGGGCCTGTACTTCCTGGCGACCGGTGCGTTGCAGCGCGCCAGTGAAGTGGTGTACGACCGGGCAGGGTCCGCATTCGCAAACAGCAGCGCCAAGGATCATGCGTGGCCCGCCCTGCTGTCAGGCGCGCACCTGCTGCATGTCTCCGGCGTCAGCCCGGCGCTGGGCGCCAACGTGGCCGAGTCGGTGCTGGGTGCCGTGCGTGCGGCTCGCGCGGCCGGCGTGCAGGTGTCCTTCGACGGCAATTACCGTCCCTCACTGTGGCGACGCTGGGGTGGCGACGCAGCGGCGATCCTGCGTGAGATCTTCGCCGAGGCCGACATTGCGTTTGCCGATCATCGGGACATCGAACTGGTGCTGGGGCTGCACTTCCCGCAGGACAATGCGGTCGCCCGAGCCGAGGCCGCTGCGGCCGCTGCCTTTGCCGCGTTCCCGCACCTGCAGTGGCTGGCCTGCACCCAGCGCGACGTAGTGAGTGCAGACCATCACATCCTGGGCGCGCTGCTGCTGGGGCGCGATGGCACGCGGACGCAGGCACCGCCGCGCCCGCTGCCTGGCATCGTTGATCGCATCGGAGGTGGCGATGCCTTTGCCGCCGGCATCCTGCACGGATTACTGTCCGGGCGCGATGCAGAACGCACCGTGCGCTTCGGACTGGCCGCGGGCGCCTTGAAGCACGCCATTCCCGGCGACTTCAGCCCCATGGCTGAGGCGCAGGTGCTGGCCCTCCTGGGCAATGCAGACGCGGATGTCCGGCGCTGAGCGCTGTACGCGGCACGCGCGTGGTCACTCGGCCGGCGCGCTGACGAAGCGACGATTGGGGCGCAGATAGATGCTCCCGGAACGGGCATCCAGCAGGATATTGAACTGCTGCAGGACTTCGCTGCCAAGCGTCCCGTCGTCCTTGGAGCCTTCGTCATCGACTGTGATCGAGGCTTTCGGCCCTTTCAGTTGCAGGGTCGAAATGCTGGCCACGGGCACACGCACGTCCACCGCGCGGATCTTCCGGCCCGCGCTGCCGCCGAACTGTGACGTACCAAGTCGTTCCGGGAACGCCTCCTGCAGGCGATAGGCGGTGCCGAAGGCGTAGGACAGGTCGATGTTGCCGTTACTGCCCGTGTCCAGCGCAAGCCAGGGCGCGAAGGTGCTGCTGCCGTTGCCGAGCGAGACCTGGATGGCCGGGATATTGTCGATCCAGCGCACGTTGGCCCGGACATACCCGGCAAGATCGGGAACATCGTCGTGCACGCGCAGCAGGCTGCGATCGTAGTCGATTTCCAGGACCTTGCCCTGGAAGAAGGTCCAGCCCAGCACCGCATCGAAGGGGCGCCCCTGGTAATCGATCACCACCGCTCCCATCGGTCGCTGCACGCTGCCGATCCGGACCGCGTTGTGCGTGCTGTAGTCCAGAAGCGTGACCCCATCGGAACCGGTGTTCTCGCTCTGGTCGTCAATGACCAGCTTCGCGTCCTGCTGGATGTGCCTGGCAACCGCCATGGCCGACGCGCCGGTATCGACGAGAAAGCGCAGTGGCCGCGAGCCATTGATCGTACCCTCGACATAGATCCGGTGATCCTTTCCCTGCTCGAAGGGAATTTCAGTGACCGCAGCACCGGCGGCGAGAGGCACCAGCATGATCGACATCGCGCATTGAAGCGCAGGACGAGGCAGTACGCACATCCGAGAGCTCCTTCCGTCAGTAGAGTCGCAGCGGGTGCCGTGCTCATTGCGGGTTGGATGCCGCCGCCGGTGAAAAGGTTTAATGCATCCGTGCTGCGTCACCGGCAGGCCACCAGGACCGGATCATCGTCCGGAGATCCACGCTTCAAGTGCTGCGGTATCCCGCATGTCGCCGTCATAGCGACGATCAGGAACATGCGGTTCATTCGAACCGCGAACCCGGCCTCGAAAAACCTTCATCGGTACGGAGATCCTGGCCAGGCCGCTCGGGAGCCGCTCCGGCCGTACATCCATGTAGAGGCTGTCGGCCGAGGTCTCGACGCCGACCTGCACCGCGCCCAGCCGCTTCCACAGATCCAGTGCATCGAGGCAGGCCGAGCCGCAGGTCGCGTCAGCCACGACCACCACCCTGCCCTTGCGTCCGGGCCCGGCCCGCTCTGGTTGCGATAGAACGGCGGCCGGATCATTGGCGGGTTCCCGCCACAATGGCTGGCCTTGCTCCCTTGCCTGTGCCATCCCTGCGGTTACGGACTCCAGCATATGAAGCAGCGCCGGTGATGCGTCAGGTGCCTGCTTCAGCTTCTCCAGAAAGCCACGGAGCTGGGCGATGTTGGGCTCGGATGGCCGCCACTCCACCCAGCTGTCGTCACGCAATGCGTCCACAGACCTGGCCCCCCAGATCAAGCGCGCCAGCACGATGCTCCAGTGCGACGCACCGCCGCTGTTGCCGCGCACATCGAGCACGATCAGGGGCGCCTGCTGCAACGCGTCGGTCGCCGGGGTGAGTTGCTGCAGCATCCGGGTGAGCTCCCGGAAATTGGCCGCAGCGGGATCGGCGTTGAAGCTGCTGGTGGTGATCCAGTAGCCACCGCCTGGCATCGTGTGCCAGCCATTGGCTGGGCGGAAGCTGCGACGGGTATCGGCCAGGCGTTCCTTCCGGGCTGCCGGGTCCAGTGGCGTCCAGTGCAGCGCATGGCGCTGTTCTCGACCATTCATATGAAATACGCAGCTGCGCAGCGTGGGCACGAACGGATTCCCCTGCTCCAGCAGCACTTCACCGCCACCTTGGATGCGGCTGGCCTGCAGGTTCCAACGCCCGCTGAAGTCCCCCACCCGGCGCGCAGCCAGCGTCTGCGCATCGATGCCGTCACAGGACAGCAATCGAGCCCCCAGCGGCGGATGGCCCGGACCACCGTCCGCGGTCATGACCACCTGCGCATCGCCATCGAAGCCGGTCAGGAACCCGGGCCATTGCGTTGGAAGATCGGGAGCGTCGGCAAGCGTGTTGAGGCTGACGTGGCCGTCATTGAAGGAGGCCGCGTAACCCTTCATCGCCCACCAATACCCTGGGTAGCTGGCGACCCGATCCGCGCGCGAGCGTGCAAGCGCAAGGGCTTCGTCCAGCTGCGCACCGAAACCAGGATTGCGCAGGTCGACGGCGCCTGGATGGCTGCCGCGCATGGCGGCGTCGGCAGCGTCCAGATCCTTGTGCAGTAAGTCCGGCCAATCCCTCGGTTGGATCTCCGTTACGGATGTACCCAGCAGTAATGCGATCAGCATCGTCATTGCGGACATTTGCGACTCCCGTGAAACGCATCCTGCATGTTGCCCACACTACGAAAGGGATGCCAACCAATTGAATATACAAATAAATCCAGCCAGTCGGTCGCACAAAGTTAAGCTGTAGTGAAGTAGCCTTGCGACGCTCCCGCTCGGTGCGCGATAGGCGCTCAAACACTTGCGAGCACCCGCTACTTCAAGGAATCCAGATGAAAGTCACCCTCGCCGCCTCTGCTCTCGCCTGCACGCTTCTGCTTTCCGGGTGCACCACGAGCGGATGGTTGCATGCTGCCAGTGGCGTGATGGACGCCAAGGATGCATACGAAAAGCAGGAAAGACTGGATCGCATCAATCGCGCGAATGCGGCAGCAGCGCGGGTGCGTAGCCACTGATTCCTCCAGGAAGCAACCGTCGCTCGACCTGGCTTCGAGCGACGGCCAGTGCCAGGCCTCAATGCAACGGCACCTTCAACACCGAAGGCGCATTGGCCGGCGAACTGAAGGTCACCGTACCTCCCAACTGGCTGATGCCCGAATAGCGCAGATCCACCGTATCAACCACCAGGGTCAGGCGGCTGCCAGCCGGAATGTTCCAGCTGCTCGCTTCCAGGCGCAGGTCCAGTGTCTTCGGCTGGCCGGGCGTGGCGCCGCGCAGCGTGTAGGGCTTGTGGCTGATCAGCTGGCCGTTGCCCAGCACATCCTCCGCATACAGGTAGGCATACAGCGTGGTGTTGGCGCGGCTGGGCGTGACGGTCAAGCGCACCTCCGGCGCGCCGTCCAGGCGCCGTGCACTCCACTGGACCGGCCCCTGCCAGACACCGGCGGCGTTGCGGCCCACGAACGGAACATAGGCGCCTGGCGGCAGATTGATCATCTGCAGCGCGCCGGAGGCCATTGCCACGCCCGAGTTGGCAGCGGTCAGCAGGCCACTGCCGATACGGTAGTTCCAGCCGGTGCTGCTTCCGCTCTCGGCCAGGCCGCCGGTCGGCAGCAGCAGCCCTTTGGGTGCGGTCAGCGCATAGCTGATGGCGCCGGCATTGGTCGCCTGCCAGTTCGGATACGTGCTCCAGCTGCCCTTCTGCGACTTCAGCTGCACCGCAGGCTGCCGGTCGATGCCATTGGCTTCACCCTTGAGGTAGTGGTCGAACCAGTCGCCAACCGAATCGTAGACCTCGTTGGGAATGCCCAGTGCGCCGAAGGCTTCGTTGAGCGCGTGGTCGCCATGGCGCAGCTGCAGCTGCTTGGGGCCCTTCAGGCGGTTGAAGAAGTCCACCAGCTGGCCGGGCGGGAACAGGCTGTCGTTGAAGGCGTTGGCCAGGAACACCGCCGGCTGGTTGGCGTTGATCTCATCGATGCTGGCCCCGGGGCTGCGCTGCGCCGCCACCGGCAACAGTGAGTCCACCGCACCCTGGTAGTTGCCTACCAGCACATTGCGATTGATGGTGGCCAGTTCCGCTCCCGGACGGCCGGTGGCCAGGCCAGCCGCAACCAGCAGCGCGATGCCCTGTGCGCTGGGGGTGTCGTTGCTGTACAGCGAAGCCTGGAGATCGGCCCAGCCACTCAGTGCCGCCACCGCCTTGATGCGCGGGTCGCGTGCCGCGGCCAGCAGGCTGGTGCCGGCGCCGTACGAGATGCCCGAGACGCCAACACGCGTGGGATCGGCGCGGGTGTTGTCCAGCGCCCAGTCGATCAGGGCGCTGACATCCTCGACCGTGGCCGGCCCGGCGATGTCGATGCTGCCGCCCGATTCCCAGAAGCCACGCGAGCTGTAGCTGATCACCACGTAGCCACGGCGCGCCAACGACTGTGCCACCCCCACGTACTCCACGCTGGGCACCGCCCAGCTGCTGGGCATCACCAGCAGCGGGTAGCGGCCATTGCCCGCGTCCTGCGGTTCGATGACGAAGGCCCCGAGAGGCGTTCCATCCCAACTGGGAATGGTGCGATGGGTGGTCTTGACCGTCGCCGCCCAGGCGGTGGGCGCCAGCCCGGTCAGCAGGATCAACAGCAGCAGAACCTTGCGCATCGTCGTCTCTCCCCGTCGGTGGTGGTGCAACGGGATGGACCGTACCAGTGCGAATGGTGGGTGACACCTTGCGACGCAGCATGGCGCTTTCGAACCCGGCGCCCGGATGGTTCGATGCAGGATCACATTCAGGCGCGGTGGATCACCCACGCCACCAAGCCTGCAAGTGGCATCAATGCAATTGTGCCAACGACGCCCAGGCATCCGGACGCCCCGCGGTGCGGCGCGGAAGCCTGTGGATGCGATCGCAGCCAGGCGGCATGACAGGCCCTGCAGTAGAAGCGCTGCTTCCCGGCGCGCCAGGCGCCACGGGTACGTTCGTCATGGAGGGCGGCGTTGCCGCAGCGCCCACACTTGAAACTGCGATGTGGCGGGCGTCTCTGTCGACGCAGCGCAGCCACGATTGCAACCCCGATCAGGGCAGCAGCGCCCCCTGCAAGCAGTTCACTGTTGATCATTCGCCTTGCTCGATCCTGCGGTTTCCGGTCCTGCTGCGCAGGATATCGAGTCGTACACCCCCTGCGCTACGACGCCCTAGCACGCGCACATGTCACCCTGGCGCCGTGTGATCTGACACGTCTCCAGTGCTTGCGCGCTGTCACAGCTTCGCCTTTTCGTCGTTGACCGAAAGGCGACAGCTTGTGACGCTTACGACACCGCAGGGCCTGCATGGCCCCACCCGCGCGGTCACGTCCTACCGCAATCCGCAGTACCCGACTCCGCACCGTCTCCACATGACCCCGCTTCGGCACGGTCGTGGCGGACGGTTGCGCCCTGAACTTCTGCTGGAGAACCGCAATGCGCCTTGCAAGCTTCTTCCTCGCGTTCGTCCTCAGTGCCGTCGCCGGCGCTGCCCAGGCCCAGGTCGTCACCCTCAACAAGGGCGGCTTCGTGCTCACCTACGACTGCGGCATCCACAGCGCCACCCGCTACGAATACACCCTGACCGCCGACACCGGCTCGGCCGCGCGGCCGTCCAGCTTCTACAAGGACCCCGACCTGCCGGCAGGCTGCCTCGGCCAGACCAGTACCGCCTCCTACGCCAGCATCAAGTCCGGCTATGACCGGGGCCATCTGGTGACGTCCAATCACATGGACTACAACGCGACCTACATCCGCCGCGCCAACTACATGACCAACATCGTTCCGCAGGTCTCCAGCTTCAACCAGGGGATCTGGGTGAAGGCCGAGAACGTGGCCGAGTGCTATCGCGACATCGCGCCGGTGGATGTCTATGGTGGCGTGGTCTACGGCGACGCCGCCAACGACTATTTCCTTTCCAGCCACGGCATTCCGACGCCGGAGTTCTTCTGGAAGACGATCATCACCCGCGATCCGAACACCGGCACGGCCAAGGCGATCAGCTGGATCATCCCCAACGAAGCGAACCTGGGCAGCCTGGACAGCTACCTGGTCACCATCGCCGATCTGGAGGAACTGCTGGGTGCCAGCTACGTGGCGATCAACGCCCCGGCATCGCTGAAGAACATGCTGCCGGCCACCACCTGGCCGCAGCCGGCGGGGTGTGATCTGGGCTGACCGGCCTGCCGGGAATGGGTGGCACCCGGTCCGGGTGCCACGCAAGGATGGCTGTGGGAAAATGGCGGGCAATTGCACCACCGCATTGCCCCCTGGAGCTGTAGATGTCCTGTTTTCCCTTCGATGCCGTGCTGTTCGACTGCGACGGCGTATTGGTTGATTCCGAGCCGCTGGTGGCCCGCGTCCTCTCCGAGATGCTGACCGAACGCGGCTGGCCGTTGACTCCGGCGCAGGCGGGCGAAGTCTTCCTTGGCCAGTCCGTGGCCCACCTGGCCGGGCTGATCGAAGAACGCACCGGCAAGCCGTTCACCGAGGAGTGGCTGGAGGAATTCCGCCTGCAGCGCAACGTTGCGCTGGAGCGTGACCTGCAGGCGATCCAGGGCGCACCGGAGGCAGTACGGGCGATCGCAGAGGCAACCGGCGGGCGGATTGCCTGCGCGTCCGGCGCCGATCTGCACAAGGTGCAGCTGCAGCTGGGCAAGGTTGGCATCCTCGATGCCTTCGGCCAGCACGTCTACAGCGGCCAGGACATGCCGAACACCAAGCCGCATCCGGACGTCTACCTGGCGGCGGCTGCGGCACTGGGCGTGGACCCGAAGCGCTGCGCGGTCATCGAAGACACCGTGACCGGCGCAACCGCCGGTGTCGCTGCCGGTGCCACCGTGTTCGGCTTCAGCGAGGGCGGCCCCCACCACAGTACGCCCGAAGCCCTGCGCGCAGCCGGTGCAAAGGTGATTTTCCAGCGCATGGACCAGCTGCCGGCCCTGCTTGCCGCCTACGCAGTGGACGCCGTCCCCTGACCCTGCTCAGCCCGCAGCGCCCAGTGCGGCGCTGCGGCGCTTTCCGGCGTAGTGCAGCGCGAACAGGTACAGGCCGGTGAAGAGTTGCAGGAACAGTGGCGGCAGCGGCGAATAGGTGATCCACGCCGCAGGCTCGCCCTGCCCCAGCCCGCGCACCACGAAGTTGGCGATCACCGCCAGGGTGAACACGATCGAGGTCCAACGATGCACGGGCCGTGCCCAGCCACCGCGGCTCATTGCCGGCGCCTCGCTTCGGAACGGGCTTCGATCATCTTCCAGCCATTGCCCGATGGATCGCGGAATCCGGCGTCGACGGCGCCATAGCGCTCGATCGGCTCCTGGGTGAATTCAACGCCCTGTGCCAGCCATTGCGTGTAGCACGCCTGGCAGTCATCCACGGCCAGAACCAGCGGCGGCATTGCGCCTTTGGCCACCAGCTGCTGCAGTGAAAGCGCGGTAGCGGCGTCGTGGGTGGGAGGGCCTGGCACGAACAGGCCCAGCTGGAAACCGTCCTGGCCCGGGCTGCGTACCGTCAGCCATCGGTAGCTGCCATTGCGTACGTCGGTATGCACTTCGAAGCCAAGCTTGCCGACGTAGAACGCCAGCGCCTCATCCTGGTCGCGCACGTACAGGCCGACCGTGTTCACAGTGTTCGTCATGGGACCTCCCTCAGGCAGGGTCCACGTTAGCAATCGCCTCGCGGCGGCGCTTCTCCAAAACTGCGATCTTCAGGTCCGGGCGCTGCGCGGCGCGTGCATGGCATTCCGGCACGCTGGCCGACGCCTCGCGGGTTGCACGCTCACGCTCACGCACATTGCCCGGGCTGTCGCCGGTGATGTCACGGAAGATGCGGCCGAAGGTACCCAGGCTGCTCCACCCGGTCTGCGCGGCGATTTCGGTGACCGGCAGGCCGGTGTCACGCAACATCGCCACAGCCCGTTCGATGCGCCGACTGAGAAGATAGCGGTGCGGCGGCAGCCCGAAGGCCTGCTTGAACGAGCGGGCGAAGTGCGCCGGCGACACCGCACTGACCTCGGCCAGGCGCGCGACGGGCCATTCCTCATGGCTGGCCCGATCCATCCGGTCCTTGGCACGCAGCAGGCGCCGCAGCAGTTCGGGGCTCTGGCTCATGGCATTACCGCCCGGGCCAGGTAATGGCGGGCTGCGTGCCGCGCCTCGACGGCCTGCTCGACCAGCCAGTCACGGAATGCAATGACCTTGGCACTGCCACCTCGCGCCGTGGGTGCCACGAACCAGAAGCTGCGACCGTCGCTGGCCACGCCCGGATGCGCCTGCACCAACCGCCCGCTGTCCAGCTCGGCCTGGAACAGGATCGGCGAACCAATGGCGATGCCCTGCCCTGCGATCGCGGCGCCGACATCCAGATGCTCGACGGCAAAGGGCGCGACGAAACTGTCCGGTGCCGGCGGTGGAAAGTGCCCGTGCGCGGCAAACCACAGGGCCCACCAGTCCGGCCGCCCGAGCAGGGGAATTTCCAGCGCGCTGCTGCCCAGCCCACGGGCCGCTGGCAGCAGTGCCGGCGCACACAACGGTGTGAACACGCTGGGAAACAAAGGAGTTGCCTGAAGACCTGGCCATTCGCCCTGGCCATTGCGGATGGCCGCATCGAAGTGACCGGCGGCCAGATCCTGCGGCTCTGCCGACAGGTCCAGCTCCAGCACGAACTGCCGGTGGCGGGCGCGGAACGTGCCCAGTCGCGGCGTCAGCCAACTGGTGCCCAGCGTGGGCAGCACGGACAGGCGCAGTCGCGCCGCATCCATCTCAGCGGCGCGCATGAAGCTGGCGCGCAGTGCATCGAATGCCCGGGTGGCCTCCTGGGCGACGCTGGCACCCGTCGCCGTCAGTTCTACGTGCTGTGCATGGCGAAGGAACAGGCAGGTACCGGTCTGGGCCTCCAGCCGCCGCACGTGGTAGCTCACCGATGCCGCGCTGGTGTCGAGCTCCTCGGCGGCACGCGCGAAGCTGCCCAGCCGCGCCGCCGCCTCGAAGGCACGGATGGCGGCAAGCGATGGCAGCTGGCGTTGGGTCACCATAAGTGTGGCTTAGCCTGAGCCCCGATATCTGCGTGGTCAATCCCCCTCGTGCCCGCAACGATGGAGGCACCTTCGGTAGGGGATCACTCACATGGATCGACGGCAATTCCTGGCCACCCTGGCCGCTGCGGCAGCTTCCACGGCACTGCCCTCCGCGTGCGCCGTCGCCAGCCACAGCGAGGACTGGAAATGGTTGCAGGGCAACTGGCGGGTCCGGCACCAACGCCTGAAGGAGCGCTTGGCGGGCGATACCCGCTGGGAGTCTTTCACCGGCTCCAGCGCGGTATGGCTCACCCTGGGCGGACTCGGCACCATCGATGACAACGTCATGGCGCTGCCTTCGGGCCCCTACAGGGGCCTGGGCGTGCGTGCATTTGATCCGGTGTCTTCCATGTGGTCGATCTGGTGGATCGATGGCCGCAACCCTGCCCGTATCGAAGCCCCCGTGCGCGGCGTTTTCGAAGGCAACGCCGGCAGCTTCCGTGGCACCGACCGGATCGACGGGCGCCCCATCGATGTGTGGTTCCGCTGGCATGACATCCACGGCGAGGAGCCGTGGTGGGAACAGGCGTTCTCCGATGATGCCGGCGCGCACTGGGAAGTGAACTGGCGCAACTGGTTCCGCCGCACTGCTGCGGCCCCCTCTCCGCTTCCGATGCTGCCGGATGCACCGGGCGACTTTGATTTCCTGGTGGGCCATTGGAACGTGCGCCATCGTCGCCTGCGCGCTCGGCTGGCAGGCAGCGATGCGTGGGACGCGTTCAACGGCACCCTGCACAACTGGCCGGTACTGGGAGGATTCGGCAACGTGGGTGACAACCTGATGGACGTGCCTGGAGCACCGCTGCGCGGCATGGGCATCCGTGCCTGGAATGCGGCGGAGCAGCACTGGCTGAGCTGGTGGCTGGATGGCCGGGAGCCGTCCCGGGTCGGCGCGCCACTGCGCGGTGGTTTCCAGGCCGGTGTCGGCCGCTTCTTCGGCGAAGACCAGCACGACGGTCGATCAATCCAGACACGGGTGATCTGGTCACGCATTACCCCGCGTTCGGCGCGCTGGGAACAGGCGGCCTCGGCCGATGGTGGGCGCAGCTGGGAAACCAACTGGGTCAGCGACTTCGAGCGACAGGCATGAAGGCGCTGTTGGCCGTGGTGCTGCTGGTTGCTGCGTCGACTACCGCGTCTCCATCAAGGGGGCTGCAGATCGTCGGCCCGGCCGAGCGCTTTGCCCCAGGCGTTGCATCCACGCAGTACGACGAGATTCGACTGACCTTGAGCCCCGACGGAAAGACCGCGCTGTGGTTCAGCCGCAACCGGCCCGGCGGTCCGGGCGGGTATGACATCTGGGCCTCGCACCACGACGGGCAGCGTTGGCGGCCGGCGACGCCGGTCTCGTTCAACACGCCCGGGCGCGACTTCGATCCCGCCTTTTCCGCCGATGGCCGCGTGGTGTATTTCTGTTCGGATCGCGCAGGCGGCCAGGGCGGCGACGATCTGTATCGGGTCAGCATGGGGAGCGATGGTCGATTCGGGGAGCCGGTCAATCTTGGCCCGGCAGTGAACAGCGCGGCCGATGAATTCGCGCCGATGCTCTCGCCGGACGCAGCCACACTGCTGTTCTCCAGCGATCGCGCAGTCGGTGCGGGTGGCCATGACCTCTACGTCGCAGCGATGGTCCGTGGCGTCGCGCAGCCTGCACGGTCTCTGGCGGGAGACCTCAATACCGCAGCGCAGGAGTTCGATGCCACCTTCCTGGGCGACGGCCGAACGGTGGTGTTTGCCCGCGCCCAGGACTTCGGAAGTGCACCGGTGCGCCAGTTCATTGCCTACGCGCGTGGAGGCCGTTATGACGCGGGCCATGCATTGCCCTCCCCCTTGAACGAGGTCTCCGGCGACAGCTACGGCGCGATGCTGGATGGCTCGCAACCCGGCAGCTTGACCTATTCGGCGCGGCGCGCGGACGGTGCAGGGTTGGACCTGTACCGCGTCCGCTACCGGATGAAGCGCCCTTGAAGGCGGATGTTGTCGATTCCCGGCGCCCCGGTTCGTCGAGAGGATGACCACCCCAGGAGAAAACGAAGATGGCCTCACACCAGTCCCTTGCCTGCGCCTGCGGCCAGGTGCGCCTGACCGCCACGGGCCAGCCCATTGCCACCGTCGAATGCTGCTGCGACAGCTGCCGCGAGGCCGGGGCCATGCTGCAGTCGATGCCCCGAGCACCGGACGTGCTGGGCCCGCACGGCCAGACGCTCTTCGTAATGCACCGCAAGGATCGCGTCAGCATCGATGCCGGGCATGCCATGCTGCGCGCGTTGAGGTTGTCCAGCAGGGGCGGCAGCCGCCGCGTCCTGGCGGGCTGCTGCAATACGCCGCTCTTCCTGGAGTTCAGCGGCGGCCATTGGCTGAGCCTGTATGGCCTGTTGTGGCCTGCATCGACAAGACCTGCCGTGGAGATGCGGACCATGGTCAGTGATCTTCCTGATGCGTCTGTGCTTCCTGACGATGTGCCGAACCTGAAGACCCGGTCGCTGCGCTTCTATGCGCGGTTGATGAAGGCGTGGATCGCCATGGGCTTCCGCAGCCCACGCATCGAGGTCGCGGGAGATACACATGCCTGAGCCCGAACGGATCGAGATCGAAAGCATCACCACGCCCGGGCACATCCAGCGCGTGGATCGCGCCAAGTACCTCGCCATGCGTCATGCCTTGCTGCGGGCGCTGCCCGCGCAACCGCCCGGCCTGACCGTTGCGCAGGCGAAACAGGCACTGCTGCCACACCTGCCCGCCACGCTGTTCCCGGCAGGCGCGACCGCCGGCTGGTGGTTGAAGGCCGTGCAGCTGGACCTGGAAGCCAAGGGCGTGATCGAGCGCGTCGCGGGCAAACCGTTGCGCTTGTTCAAGCACCTGGCGGCTGGCTGATCAGCGCTGCGCGGGCAGCTCCAGCCGGTGCTTGCGGCAAAGCCGGTACACCGTCACCCGCGAAATCTGCATCTGGCGCGCGCATTCGGACACGTTGTAGCCGGTCTGGCGCAGGGTCTGAAGCAACACATCACGTTCGGCCTGGCCACGCGCATCGTGCAGCATCGCGCCGGGCAGGGCCGGCGCCGGCGCGCCCAGTTCCAGGTCCCGCTCGCTGATCAGCTCGCCTTCGGCCATGATCGCAGCGCGCTGCACCCGATTGAGCAGTTCGCGGACATTGCCCGGCCAGTCGAAGCGGCGCATCGCCTGGATCGCCGCCGGCGAAAAGCCGCGTGCGCGCACCGTGTGGCGCAACCGGAAGCAGCGCAGGAAGTGCTCGGCCAGCAGCTGCACATCAGCACCACGTTCGCGCAGCGGCGGCATCAGCATCCGCAGCACGTTTAGGCGGTAGTAGAGATCACTGCGGAAACGGCCATGGGCCACGGCATGCTCCAGCTCGACGTGGGTTGCGGCAAGCACCCGCACGTCGGCGCGCAACGGCTGGCTGCTGCCGACCCGCTCGAAGGTGCCCTCCTGAAGCACCCGCAGCAGGCTGGTCTGGGCCTCCGACGGCAGGTCGCCCACCTCATCGAGGAACACGGTGCCGCCCTGGGCCGTTTCAAACACGCCGATCTGGCGCTTGTCGGCACCGGTGAACGAGCCGCGCTCGTGTCCGAACAGCTCCGACTGCACGAGGTTGGCCGGGATCGCACCGCAGTTGACGGCAATGAATGGCCTACCCGCGCGCCCGGACAACGCATGCAGCGCGTGTGCGGCCAACTCCTTGCCAGTGCCGGTTTCACCGGTGACCAGCACCGGCAACTCTACCGGCGCGAACTTGTGCAGCACCGTGCGCACGGCATGCAACGCGGGGCTCTCGCCGATCAATGCGCGCGGCCCCTGCCCGTTGCACGCGCCATCAACAGAGGGTTCATCCGCATCGAACTGCCGGCGCATCGCACTGACCAGGTCCTGCAGGCCGAACGGGAGCGTGAAACGCGCCAGGCAGAACTGCAGCAGCGGCAGCCATGCCGTTGGCGTGGCCCCTGCGCCGGGCGGCAGCACTGCCAGCCAGGGCAGATGCTGGTGCTGTTCGATCCACGGCATCAGCAGCTGCAGCGCCGGACCATCCATATGGCGTAGATCGACGACTGCGAGCAGCCGATCGCGCCCACGCAGGCCAATGGCCATGCCGGGATCGGGATGGATGCTGCGTACATACCAGCCCGCGGCCGCCAGCGCGCTGCGCTCGCTCGCCAGCGGTTCGCCGAACCACAGTACACAGCGCGATGTTGAAGCCTCCGGGACCGCCGCCATGCTTCCCCCAGCATCCGGACACCGTCGGCGGACTGTCAGGCAATCACCGGCGTGCCGCCCCCCGCCGGGACTTCTTCGGCCACCGGGGCGACCTTTGATGAGCGGATCCTAGCGCTGCGCTAAACGCCAGCGCAATGAGCGGCGCGTCAAGAAATCACCGGCTGAAGCGGCACCGTTGCAGTCGGCGATGTCACCTGTAACAACAATGCGACAGTCGGGCATCCGCCTTGCCCTGTGGCAGCTGCGGGCTGCGCAATCCCAACAATTTCCCGACGCCGTTGTAACGCCCTGGCGCCACCCGGCCGCGCCGCACCCCGGCCGTCGGTTGCGGCACGGGCCTCCGGCAGTTGGCACGGTTGATGCGTGGTTCCGCCGCACCCATCGCGGGAGATCGGCATGGACGGCACCACCCTCATTCGTGGCCTGGCGGCACCCCTGGCACTGGCCCTGTTGTCGGTCGCCATGAACGCAGCCGCTTCCGGCGCGCGCCAAGCGGTGAAGGCACAACCGGGCGAAATCGTCCTGTTGCGCGATGTGTCGGCGCGCCCCGCCTACCGGATGGCGCCGCCGGGCATGGCGCTGATTGCCGATCCAAAGCCTCAGCGCGAGATCGCCGCCGCGCTTGGCACCCGCACCGGTACCGGCGCAATGGACGAGCTGAGTGACGAGGACTATGCAGGCATGGGTGCAGGGCACGCCGCTGCGGCATCGGCGCCGGGGGGGACGACGGTCGAGCGCGTCACCCAGCAGGCCCTTGGTGGCACGGCCGGCCACAGCAGCGACGGCATGGTCGGCAGCAGCCTCGGCGGCGCCATGAGCGGTCCGCTGGGCGCGGTGGGCAACAGCACACGCGGCATTGGCGATACGGTGCGCGGCGCCCTCGCCCAGTTCCCGTTGCAGGGACCGGCCCCGGCAGGTGGCAAGTGAAACGCCCTTACCTGCCGCTGCTAATGCTGGCGATGGCGCCGTCGCTTGCGCACTGCGACGAGTACAGCGGCATGCTGGCCTATCTGGATGTAGCCCGCATCGACGGCCGCGCACTGGCCGGTGCCAATGGCGCGATCGCGGTGAACCAGGCCGCCGGTGACCTCAACCAGCAGGCCAACCTGCGTGGCATCGCCACCGGCGAGCGCGCCGATGTGGCGATCAGCGCCCAGCAACTGCTGCGTGGCAACCGGGTGCTGTCGGCACCATTGCACGCACGCGCCGATATCGGCGGCGATGCACTGGCGGGCGCCAGCGGCATCGCATCCATCAACCAGGCCAGCGGCATCGCCAACACGACGCTCAACGTCGTCAGCGCGACGCTGGCCCGACAGGGCATACGCGAAACCGACGACTCGGCCTTGGCCGCCGAAGGTTCCGCGTTGGCAGGGGGGCGGGACGACGCCGGTCGCGGCGTTGCGACGGGCACCCGTAGCGTTGGTGTGGCCAGCACCGCGCTGCGGGGATTCGACGGGGTCCTGCAACTCAATCAGATAGCGGGCAGCGGCAACGACACGGCCAATGTGCTCGGCCTGGTCGTGCAGGACCGCCCGTGACAACCACCCAACCGATGCACCACCTGATGAGAGAGAGGGCACCATGAAAGCGACCGTCAAACAGACCATGCTCGCCATGGCGATTGCCACTGCCTCGACCGCCGCTGCGGCCAATGGCTGGGACAACCAGAACGCCAACGCGAACATCAACCACAACCATACCGTCAGCGAAACCCGCAACGACACGCACAACCACACCGACAACGATGTGCGCAACCGCACCGTCAACGTCAATGTGCAGAAGCACAGCAACATCCAGGCCGACGAACGCAAGGAAAAGAACAACCACGGCGTCGACGTGAACCTGGAGAAGGACCTGCGGTTGAGTACCGATATCAACTTCTCCGGCGACCCGAACATCACCGGTGACATCGACCTCGACTCGGCCGCCATCGCAGTGATCGACAACCGCCAGTCGATCAGCAACAACGCCACCAGCAACAGCCTGGTCACCAACAGCGCCTCCATCGGTGACAGCGTCGGTGCCGGTGCATCGGGCAATCTCGGCTTCAACGTGGTATCGGGCGACAACAACGCGCAGGACAACGCCGCGTCGCTGTCCGCTGCCGATGCATCCTTCAGCTTCGGCATGGCCGACGCCGAGGTGTTCGTCAACCAGGCTGGCTTCGGCAACGCCACCATGAACTCCGGCGTCACCAACGCCGCAGGCCTGGGCGGCAATGCCTTCGGCGGCGCGTCCGGCAATATCGGCGTGAACATCGCTTCGGGCAACAACAACGAGCAGAAGAACGCGCTCGCGGCCTCGGTAGCAACCACGGCGGTGGCGCAGTCGAGCATCAGTTCGAACCAGGTCTCCACCGGCAACACGGTCAGCAACGCCGGCTTCGTGCAGTCCTACACGGATACCGTGCAGGTCGGCATGCGTGGCGGTGTCAGCGGCCTGACCCTGGCCTATGGCGCGGGCACCTACCGCGGCACCGGCAACGCCTACCAGATGGCGAACTACTATCTGGACACTTGGAATGGCGAACTGCCGCACCCGGGTGGCAACAGCACCGGCCACATCGACCTGGACAACCAGATCCAGAACGCCACGATGAACCCCAACCGGCCGGGGGTGGGCGGCCTGGGCTTCGATACGCGTGAGAGTGGCACCAGCCAGTTCGTCGAACTGGGCGTGGCCGACCTGTATGCCAGCCTCAGCGGCACGGTCAGCACCACGCGCTGGGTGAACGTCAACGCCACCAACACCTCGGCATTGTCGGGCAGCGCCTTCTCCGGCGCCTCCGGCAACATCGGCGTAAACGTGGCTTCCGGCACCGGCAACCTGCAGGCCAACAGCCTTGCCCTGGCAGTCGCCCAGCCCAGCACCGGCGGTGGTGGCGGCAGCGGCGAGTAAGCGCAACACCCCGGCCGTCCGCCAATGGCCGGGTTCCCGGGAGCCCCTGTTCCTCCTCCCCCTTGGGACAGGGGCTCCCCCCTGCTGCCGGAGACCGTGATGATCCGTTGCCGTCTTTCGATGCGCCTGCTCTCGTGCCTGTTGCTGCTGGCCACTGCATCTGCGTGGGCTGGCGACGTGCGCTTCAGTGGCGTACTGCCCAATGGTGCGCTGCTACAGCAGAAGGTGGAGAGCATGCAGGAGCGGCGCTACCGCAACGTGGTACGCCAGCACACCGACTACAGCTGCGGGGCTGCGGCGCTGGCGACCATCCTGCGCCACGCCTACCACCTGGACACCGACGAGGCGACGGTCATCGAAGGGATGATGGGGGTATCCGATCCGGCGCTGGTCGCCGAACGCGGCTTTTCGCTGCTCGACATCAAGCGCTACGTGGAGTCACTGGGCATGCGTGGGCGCGGCTACCGCATCGACGAACAACGCCTGCGCACACTGCGCGTTCCCGGCCTGGTACTGATGGACGTGCGCGGCTTCCGCCATTTCGTGGTGCTCAAGCAGGTCCGTGAGGGCATCGTGGAAGTGGCAGACCCGATCCTCGGCAACCGCAGCCTGGCCCTGCCGGAGTTTCTGGCGGCCTGGCCCTCACGTGCCGTGTTCGTGGTGATCGGCAGTGATTTCGATCGCAACACGGTATTGCTGCAACCCAACGAACGGCCCAGTGCCCGCGCGCTCTTCGCGCGACAGGGGCCGATCACCGATGCCGAGCTGGTCGACTTCGGCTTCAGCCATGCCGACCTGTTCTGAAGGAGGCTTCGCCATGTTCCGCCGCCCCTTGTTGATGGTCCTGCTGCTGGCAACCCCTGCCCTGCCCCTGCTTGCAGCCGAGGGCGCGCCAGGACGCGGCCTGAAGGAAATTCCGGATCCCGAACTGAACCTGATGCGTGGCCGCTACACCGTTGGCGGAAACACCGTGGCCTGGTTCGGGGTAACCATGGTCTCGCAATGGCAGGCCGGCAACGGCGCCGCGCTGCAGGGCGCGCTGACGCTGGGCATGGACTTCCGCAGCGGTGGCCCCCCGAAGCTGAGCTTCCAGCCCAGCGTGCATGTGACCGCCGCCGACGCGCCGTTGCCGGGCACGCAGGGCCGCAGCATCGACAGCACCGGCCTGGCCAACGCCAGTGGGCTGGTGCAGAGCGTGCAGGTGGCCGGCGATGGCAACGTCGCACGCAACGCCACCACGCTGGTGGTGCGTGACGGTGCCGTGCCCGTGGCGACATCCGACGGCGCTCATGCGGCCAGCGCACAGAAGGCCGGCATCAGTGCCAGTGCCGTGCTGGACGGTAACCAGGCACGCCTGATGCTGCAGGTGGACGGCCAGGGGCTGGTGCAGCAATGGATACGCAATGGCAGCGTCGGCCAGGGCATTGCCCTGGCCGGTGACGGCCAGGCAGCCAGCAACCAGCTGCGGCTGGAACTGGTGAGGAACACCGCGGGCGGCAACCTGCCGTTGAGCCAGAACGTGGCCCAGGCAATCGCGCTGAACCGCGGCATGGGGCCGGGCCAGTAGCACGGCACGGCATTGGGGGGACGCGTTCCACAACGCAGGACACGAACATGCACACCCTTCTGAGGATCACCCCGCTGGCGCTGGCGGCGCTGGCGGGCACCGCCCTCGCCGCGCCTCCTGCGGCGGCCGACGACAATGCGGACGTACAGGCCCTGGCCAACCAGCTGGAGCAGCTCAAGAGCAACTACGCCCAGGAAGTTCGACGATTGCGCGAACTGGACATGCAGGTGCAGGCCATGCAGGCGCGACTGAGTGGCCGGGTTGGACCCATGGGTCCGGCAGTCGCGACTGCTCCGGCAACGGCAGTCGAGCATGGCTCGACACCACAGGGCGGTGCAGGTGCAGCCGTTCCACCAAGCAGCGAGGGCTACGCCAGCACGGCGGCCGAGGCGCAGCAGGCCAAGCAGGAGTCGCGACGCAGCGTGGATGATGTGAAGCAGCAGCAATCGGCCCTGTTTTCCCGCCGCTTCACCGTCGAAAACAGCCTCACCTACGCCCGCTACGACCGCAAGCAGCTCACCCTCAACGGCTTCCTCGCACTGGACGCGATCTTCCTCGGCAACATCGCCATCGAGAACGTGGAGTCCGATTCGCTCACCTACAACCTGGCTGCACGCTGGGGCGTCAGCCCGAACCTCACGCTCAACCTGGACGTGCCCTACCTGGCACGGCGCACGGTCTACCAGAAAGGTGGGGCGGGCGGCGCAGCCGCTGCCATCGCACAGGAAGAGACCAATGGCAACGGCCTGGGCGATATCGGCCTGAGCGCCAACTACCGGCTGTTCGGGGAACGTGGCTGGCGGCCCGAGACGGTACTGACGGCAGGTGTAACCGCACCAACCGGTCGCGCCCCGTACGGCCTGGACTGGAAGGTGATCGAGCGTGATGACGACGATTACATCCGCTTCGCCGTGCCGCGCGAACAGCCCACCGGCAACGGCGTATGGCAGGCCAACCTTGGTCTCTCGATGGTCAAGACCGCTGATCCGGCGATTCTGTTCGCCAACATCGGCTACGTGCACTCCATCCCGCGCGGGTTCAACGATATCGACAGCAATCCGGATACCGTGAACCCGGGTGATGTGAAGCTGGGCGGCTCGGTGTACTTCGGTGCCGGTGTTGCCTTTGCGTTCAATGAACGCACCAGCCTCAGCCTGTCCTTCAGCGACCGCATCAGCGCCCGTGCTTCGACCCGCTTCCAGGGCGGCAAGTGGACGAAGGTGATCGGCAGCGACGCCAATGCGGCGTCACTGAATCTGGGCGTGACCTACGCGCTGAACCAGCACACCACGCTGGTCACCCTGCTGGGCATCGGCCTGACCCCGGATGCGCCGGACTTCACCTTGGCCTTCAAGATTCCGTACATGCTCTAGCGGCCACTGCCCATGGCATGATGGGCGCTCTGCGGCCAGCGGACGTCCATCATGCGCATAGGATTCCTGGGACTTGGAGTGATGGGAACGCCCATGGCGGCCCATCTGGCTCGCGCAGGTTACGAGGTATGCGGCTGGTCGCGCTCCGACCGCAACCATGCGGCCGCGCGCGCCGCCGGCATCGACGTCTGCAAGGCAGTGGACGAAGTATTCGCGGCCTGCGACACCCTCATCCTGATGCTGGCCAATGACGATGCGATCGACAGTGTGCTCGATCGGCATGGCGCGGCGTTCGGTGAGCGGGTCGAGGGCCGCCTGCTGATCAACATGGGCACCAGCTCGGCAGCGTACTCGCAGGCGCTGGCCGAGCAGATCCGTGCCGCGGGCGGCCGCTACGTCGAGGCGCCGGTGTCCGGCTCACGCGTACAGGCCGAAGCGGCGCAGCTGGTGATCCTGCTGGCCGGCGCGGATGTCGACCTCGCGGCAGCCGCCCCAGTGGTTGCACCGATGGGCAGGCAAACGGTGTGCTGTGGTGCAGTGCCGTCCGCGCTGCGCATGAAACTGGCCGTGAACCTGTACCTGATCACCCTGGTCACCGGCCTGGCCGAAGCGGTGCACTTCGCCGAAGCCCACGGCATCGAGCTGGACCGCTTCGCGCAGGTGCTCAACGCAGGGCCGATGGCCAGCGAAGTATCGCGAATCAAGCTGGACAAGATGGTCCGTGGTGACTTCAGCGTGCAGGCGTCGATCACCGACGTGCGCAAGAACAGTGGGCTGGTAGCCGCTGCCGCCCATGAGGTGGGCATGCATGCGCCCTTGATCGACGCCAGCGACGCGCTGTTCGCACAGGCACTGGCGTCCGGGTCGGGGGCGCTGGACATGGCGGCCGTGCTGCAGGCTGTACGGGCCGGGCCAACCGGCCCTGGCCGGCGCTGATCCGGATTCATGTTCCGGCACTACTGCCGCCCCCTACCGCTGCTATATTCAGTCCAGCTCGGCAGGCACGGTGCCTGCCCTCGAATCACAGGGAGTTGGACATGGGTCTGGTACAGGCGGTGAAGGGTGCGGTTGGCGGTGTTCTGGCCGACCAGTGGAAGGACTTCTACACCGTGCCGGCGGGCCTGCCGTCCACGGCGGCCCTGTTCGCGGCGGTGCCGCAGGGCACCAATGCCGGCCGCGGCTCCAACACCAGCGGCTCGTCCAACATCATCACCAACGGCTCGAAGATCATCGTGCCCGAAGGCTACGGCCTGCTGCTGTTCCAGGACGGCGCGATCACTGCGTTCGTCGCCGAACCGGGTGGCTATGAGTGGCGCTCGGACGATCTGAACTCGCAGTCGATCTTTGCCGGCGACGGCCTGGTCAGCACCTTCATCAAGCAGAGCTGGGAGCGCTTCAAGTTCGGCGGCCAGCCCAGCTCGCAGCAGGCCGCCTACTTCGTCTCGCTGAAGGAACTGCCGGACAACCGCTTCGGCACCCAGTCGGAAATCTACTGGGACGACGGCTTCCTCAACACCCAGGTCGGCGCGGTCACCCGTGGCTCGTACACGCTGAAGATCGTGGACCCGATCCTGTTCGTGAAGAACTTCGTGCCGGCCAGCTATCTGCGTCCGGGTCAGGTGTTCGATTTCACCGATCTGGACAATGCCGCCGCCAGCCAGCTGTTCAATGAAGTGGTCGGCTCGCTGGCACCGGCCTTCAGCCTGTACACCAACGACCCGGGCAAGGGCAACCGCATCACCAAGCTGCAGCAGGACTCGCTGGGCTTCGCGCAGAGCCTGTCGGCCGCGGTCGAGCAGGGCTACCAGTGGAAGTCGGACCGCGGCCTGGCCATCGTCAAGACCGCCATCGTCTCCATCGAGTACGACGCCAACACCCGCGAACTGCTGAAGACCGTGCAGCGCGCCGATGCGCTGTCCGGTTCGCGCGGCAACTCCAACCTGCAGGCTAGCGTTGCCCAGGGCATCCAGTCGGCAGGCGAGAATGGCGGCGCGGCAGGCCTGGTCGGTGTCGGCATGGCATCTGGCATGTTCGGTGTCGGCGGCATGCAGCAGCCGGTGGCCCCGGCTGCGGACGACCCGGTCGCCAAGCTGAAGAAGGCCAAGGAAATGCTGGACCTGGGCCTGATCACCCAGAGTGACTACGACGCGCTCAAGGCCAAGGCACTGGGCCTGTAACCGGCAGGACGCATACACCCCATGTCCGATCCCAGAAACGGCCCACCGCCGCTGCCCGGATCCGTGCCCGCGACGCCGCCGCCCTTGCCGGCGGCGTCGTTGGATGGGCCGGGTTCGCCGCAGGACGTCCCTCCCCTGCCGGGCAGCTTCCCGCTGGACACCTCGAAGCTGCCGCAGGCGATCCGCGATGAAGTGGAAGCGCCTGATCCGGTTGCCATCGACACCTCGGCCAGCGAGCTGAAGGATGGCCTCAACCGCTGCCCGAAGTGCGGCGCCACCGACATCCGGCCCAAGGCCGGCACCGATATCCTGGTCTGCCTGTACTGCCGTCACGAATGGCATGGCGCGCGGGTCGAGGAGGAATTCGGGCTGGGCGAGGCCATCGACCAGCTGCGCGGCACCGTCATTGCCTCCGGCGCACGCGACATCGACGCCGACACTTCGGCATTGATGACGTTCAAGTGCACCGGATGCGGCGCCGAAGTCACGGTCAACACCGAAAGCACGATGACAGCGCGCTGCCACTGGTGCCGCCACGTCTTCGGCGTCAACGAGCAGATCAGCAATGGCGCGGTGCCTGATGCGGTGCTGCCCTTCCATATCAGGAAGGACGACGCAGTCGCGCGCATCCGCCAGTTCGTCGACAAGCGCCGGATGTTCGCGCTGAAGGCGTTCAAGGACCAGTTCACCCCGGAAAACGTGGTGGGCGTATTCCTGCCCTACATGATCGTCGACAGCAATGTCAGCGCGGCCGTGGCCGGCAAGGGCGAGATCAAGACGCGCGAATACACGGTGGGCAGCGAGAAGAACAAGCGCACCCTGTACGACGCCGATGTCTACCAGGTCGAGCGCCAGGTGGATTTCACCGTCGATGACCTGCCACTGGAATCCTCGGCCGAGCGCGGGAATCTCGATACCCGCGCCAACACCAACAACATCATCAACACCATCCTGCCGTTCGACACCAAGAACGCGGTGAAATGGAACGCCTCGTACCTGGCCGGCTTCACTTCGGAGAAGCGCAATCTGGACGTGGAGAAACTGCGGCCGCGACTGGAAGACCAGCTGCTGTCGATCGCCCGTTCACAGGTGGAAGGTTCGGTGAAGCGCTACAACCGTGGCGTGCGCTGGGAACAGGAACAGCTGGAGGTGCATGGTACCCGCTGGGTATCGATGTACCTGCCGGTGTGGTTGTATTCCTATCATCAGCCTGGAAAGAACGGCGGCATGCTGCATTACATCGCAGTGAATGGCCGCACCGGCGAGACCATGGGCAGCGTACCCGTGCAGCAATGGAAGATGCTGCTGGCGGCACTGGCCACCGGCACCGTCATTGAAGCCCTCGCAATAGCATTCCTGGTGGCATCGACATGAGCGACGACAGTGGCCTCTGGCTGTTGGCGGCAGGTCCGGCCGGCGCAACCGCGCTGTACTGGGCGCTGTACCGCTATTACCGCAACACCGACAAATCCCACTCCTTCGAGCATGAAACCGAGATCGAGGCAAAGCCCATCACCGGCTCGGACCAGCAGGTCGGCCGGGTCACCGGCACCGAGGAGAAGCGCATCCGTGGCGACAACGTGTACGAGTACCGGAAACGGGTGGTGCGGGTGAAGCCCGACCCGTAGGGCCAAGCCCTGCCTGGCTGCGGGTAGTGCCGGCCGCTGGCCGGCATTCCTTCGGTCTCTGGGTGCCAAAGAGGAGCCGGCCGGCGGCCGGCACTAGCCTTCAGCAGACAGCACCTAGCCTTCGCTGGGCTGCCCCAGGGCACACCCTCACACCGTCTCCCGCCCCACCGGTTCGATACTCGCGCGGTCCACCCTTCCGAGGATGCTGCAATGGCTGCCGTGCTAGCTCGCACCTGCCTGTCCGCGTTGTGCTGTCTGGCCCTGCCCGCCCTGGCCCAGGACGCCTCGTTCGGCTTCGGCGAACAGACCACCCACACCGACCAGACCACGCAATCCAGCAGCACCCAGACCCAGGGCAGTGGCGCGGTGACCACCCAGACCACCACCAGCGGCAGCTCGCAGTCCGAGTCACGCAGCGAAAGCAAAGAGATCGACGTGGGCTTCGGTTTCCACGCCGACAACGACAACTGGGGCCACGACCGCCACCGTGGCGGCCCCGATGTGCGCGACAGCGACCTGTTCGGCAGCTGGACACTGGGCCAGGAGAACGGCAGCACCTGCACCATCGAGCTGAAGAACATCGAGTGGTTCGGCGGCTACAATGCCTATGTGCCTGCCGGCTGCCCGGATGGCTTCTTCTCGGCCAACCGCTGGGTGCTGTCGGGCAACCAGCTGCAGCTGACCGACACCAGCAATACGGTGTTCGGGCGGTTCCGCGCGTCGGGAGGTGGGCGTTGGACGGGGTACCGTGAATCGGATGGGGCGCGTTTGTATCTCAATCCCAAGGGACGCTGATCGCACCGTGCACGCAGTGGGCACGCGCTGAACGGGAAGATCAGGCGTCCGCCTCGCCCCGCCGCCGAAATGTCCGCTCCCACCGGTTCCCGCCTGGTCATCTATGCCGCACTCGCCGGCAACCTCGCCATTGCCATCGCCAAGTTCATCGCTGCCGGCATCTCCGGCAGCTCGGCCATGCTCAGCGAAGGCGTGCATTCGCTGGTCGACACCCTTAATGAACTGCTGTTGCTGTATGGACTGCGCCGTGCCGGCAAGGCGCCGGACCCGGTCCATCCATTCGGCTATGGCCGCGAGCTGTACTTCTGGAGCTTCATCGTCGCCCTGCTGGTGTTCGCTGCCGGCGCCGGCGTTTCGGCCTACGAAGGTATCCAGCACATCCGCCAGCCGGAGCCGGCCACCAACCACGCGTTGAGCTACAGCGTGCTGGGCATCTCCATCCTGTTCGAAGGGGCTTCATGGTGGGTGGCGCTGCGCGAGTTCCGGCGCACCAAGGGCAAGCTCGGCTACTTCAAAGCGTTCCGCCGCAGCAAGGATCCTTCCACCTTTACCGTGCTGCTGGAGGATAGCGCCGCCCTGCTGGGCCTGGGTTTCGCACTGATCGGGCTCGTGGCCGCTCAGGTGCTGGATATGCCGGTGCTTGATGGTGTGGCGTCGCTGTGCATCGCCGGCGTGCTGGCCGCAACCGCCTTCCTCCTGGCCCGTGAAACCAAGGGCCTGCTGGTTGGAGAGCCTGCCCACCCCGCGGTGGCCGAGCGGATCATGGCGGTGGCCGAAACCGATCCGGACCTGCGCCGCGCCAATGGCGTGACCACCATGCAGATGGGCCCGGAACAGGTGGTGGCCATGCTCAGCGCCGAGTTCGAGGACGATCGGCAGACCCCACAGATTGAAGCCTGCATCACCCGCATCGAAACGGCGGTAAAGCGCGAGTATCCGGAACTGGTGGCACTGTTCATCAAACCGCAGACGCCCGAGGTCTATGCCGCCCGGCGCGCCACGCTGGCGCCGCCGCCCGCGCCGGAATGACGCTGCGTCTGCGCCCGTTTCACCAGTCCAATGCCACAGTCCCACCAACATTTGCCCGAGCCTGCTTCTACCGTGCCGGATTGGTTGCCCGCCTCTCTTCAGATCCTCCCGCGCAGCTTCTACCGGCGCCCGCCTGTCGAGGTTGCGCCCGAGCTGCTCAACAAACTTCTGGTCCGTAACGATGGCCGAACCGGTCGCATCGTTGAAGTCGAGGCCTACGCGGGCAGCGTCGATCCGGCGGCGCACTCCTATCGGGGGCAGACGCCGCGCACGGCCAGCATGTTCGGTGAGGCCGGCCACCTGTATGTCTACTTCACTTACGGCATGCACTGGGGCAGCAACGTGGTCTGCGGAGAGGTCGGTGACGGCGTGGCGGTGCTGCTTCGGGCCGTCGAGCCGCTGGCGGGCCTTGAGCGCATGCACGAGCTGCGCCCCACCGCGCGCCGGGACCGCGATCTGGCCAGCGGCCCCGGCAAGCTCTCGCAGGCATTCGGGCTGGACAGCAGTTTCGACGGCGCCGACCTGGTGACCGGCAGCCATGGCATCGTGATCGCAAGCGATGGGACCCCGCCTCCGTCCGACCCGATAGTGGGTCCACGCATCGGCATTACCCGCGCTGTCGATTTCCCTTGGCGCTGGCACATCCGTGACAATCGTCACGTATCGATCCAGCCACGTCGTACTCCCGCCCCTGCGAGGAAACGATGATGACCCCGCTCGACAAACCACTGCGTCGCGAACTGGACATCGATGGCCGGCCCTATACCCTCACCGTGGACCCCGAAGGCCTCAAGCTGGTCGAAAAGGGGCGACGCAAGGGCATCACGCTACGCTGGCAGGACTTGCTATCCGGCGATGCCGCACTGGCCACCGCCCTGCAGGCATCGCTCCAACAACACTGAGCGGGCGCGGCCACCTCACATCGGCATCACTCCGCCATGGCGATACATAACGCCGTGCGCACTAGCGTAGCGCCAGCCAGCCGCCGCAACCGCCCTCGCCACCCAGCCCTGAAAAGCGCCATGGACGAAGCCGAACGTCTGCTCGAAGTCGAACGACTGCATCTGCTGGATACGCCCCCTGAGCCGGTGTTCGATGCCATCGTCGCCGCCGCCCGCGCCGCGACCGGCATGACCATGGGACTGATCACCGTGGTGGCCGAAGACCGGCAGTGGTTCAAGGCCAATATCGGGCTGGAGGGCGTCACCGAAACGGCCCGCGAGATCTCCTTCTGCACGCATGCGATCCGTCACGACGAGCTGTTCGAGATACCCGACGCGCGCCAGGAGCCTCGGTTCTCGACCAATCCCCTGGTGACCGCCGGGCCGCGCATCCGGCACTACGCCGGCATCCCGCTGGGCTCGGCCCATGGTGCACGCATTGGCACGCTGTGCCTGCTCGACCCGATGCCCGGCGTGCTGTCTCCCTCCCAGCGCGAACTGATGGTGCATCTGGCGCGGGTCACCACCCAGGTACTGGAACAGCGCAGTACCTTGATGGCGCAGGTTGGCCAGGCGAAAGCCCTGCATCGAGAGCTGAAGCGCAGCGAGGACTTCCTGGAACGCACCAACCGCGCGGCGCGCGTGGGTGGCTGGGAAATGGACCTGGTCAGCAACGAGGTCCGCTGGACCCGCGAGACCAAGCAGATCCACGGCGTGCGCAGCAACTTCGAACCGACGCTCGAAACCGCGTTGTCCTTCTATCGCGAGGACAGCCGCAGCATCATCCGTGCGGCAGTGCAACGCTGCGTCGACGAGGGCATCTCCTGGGAACTGCAGCTGCCGATGACCACTGCCGACGGACGTGCCATCTGGACCCGCGCGGTGGGTGGACGGCAACAGGTCGATGGCCGGCCCCGGCTGGTCGGCGCCATTCAGGACATCACCGAGGAGCGCGCTGCACTGGACGCCCTGGAGGCGAGCGAAACACGCTATCGGCGCCTGTTCCACTACAGCCTTGGGCTGATCTGCACCCACACGCTGGACGGCGTGCTGACATCGGTCAACCCGGCGGCCGTGCAGTCACTGGGCTTCCATGAGAGCCAGATGATCGGGCGCAGCCTGTGCGACCTGATGCCGCCGGACAAGCGCGCCGCCTTCAAGGCCTATCTCGAGCGCATTGCGGTGAATCACACCGATGCTGGCGTCATCGAGCTGATCGCCGCGGACAGCAGCCGGCATTTCTGGGCCTATCACAATGTGCTCGACAGCGAGGCCAGTCCGCCGTACGTGCTGGGCCATGCGCAGGACGTGACGGCGCTGCGGATGCAGGAACAGCAACTGCGCGAGATGTCCTTCAAGGACCCGCTCACCCAGAGCTACAACCGGCGCTTCCTGCCTCGCCTGGACGCACTGGCTGACCAGCCATGGGCCTGCCTGATGTTCGATCTGGATCATTTCAAGCAGATCAACGACACCCAGGGCCATGCGCGGGGTGACACGGTGCTGGTCGAGTTCGTCGCTTTCCTGCGTGGCCCGCTGGGTGCGGCGGAGCATGTGGTGCGCATGGGCGGCGACGAATTCATGGTGGTGCTGACCGCGCCGGAACCGGGACGGCTGGCCGCGCTGGAACTGTGGTATGTGCAGAAGGCCGGACAGTCACCGACGCCGTTCTCGCTCGGTTCGACCCACCACACCCCGGGCGAATCGGTGGCCGATACCCTGCAGCGTGCCGACAGTCGGCTGTATCGGGAACGCGCACGCGTGCGCCAGCATCCCCGGCCGGGACCCTGATACGTCAATCTGTGTCCCCGTGCCCCCTGCGTAGCGCTATGCTCGGCAGCGGCCACTGTCGGCCTGGGGGGACACGCATGATCCGCAGCGTCTGTCTGGCTCTGCTGCTGTTGCTGCTTCCTTCCGTCACGTTGCCAGCGCCAGTGCCTGCACCGGTTGAAGCACGCGTGCCCTTCGCACCGACGCCCTTCATCGGCAGCGACGGCCTGCGCCATCTGGCCTACGAGCTGCACATCACCAACTACTACGGCGATACCGGTGTGCTGCTGCCACAATCGCTGCAGGTGTTCGGCGACGATGCCGAAACCCCGCTGCTGAGCCTGGATGGCGCTGCCCTGCGCCACTGGGTGCGGCCGTCGCCTTCGGAGGATGGCGCGGTATCCATTGCACCGGGCAAACGCCTGGTGGTGTTCCTGTGGCTGTCACTGCCCATCGCCGATCGCGTGCCACATACCCTCCGGCACCGCATGCTGCTGGGCACCGGGCACCACGGTAGCGTGGAATTGGACGGCGCCCGTGTTGCGGTCAGCGCGGCGAAGGTGATGGCGCTCGGCCCGCCCCTTCGGGGTGGCCGATGGCTCGCCCATGAAGGGCCCGGCGCGGCGCAGTCACACCATTGGGGCAGCCTTGTGGCGGTGAATGGTGACCTGACCATTCCGCAGCGCTTCGCGCTCGATCTGGTAGGCGTCGACAAACATGGGCGCGCCGTGCGCCCAACGACCAGGGATCTGCAGCACACCCGTCATTCGGATTGGGTGGGCTATGCAGCACCCGTGCTGGCCGTGGCCGATGGCATCGTGCGCGCGACACGTGATGGGCAACCCGAACATGCGCCGCTGACCGCGCAACCGGAACCCGCCTCGCTCACGGCGGATGGCTTGTTTGGCAACTACGTTGTCCTGGAAATTTCACCGGGCATCTTTGCCAGCTACGCCCATCTGCGCACCGGCAGCATCAAGGTGGAACCCGGGCAGCGCGTCCAGCGCGGGCAGGCGCTGGCCCAGCTTGGCCAGTCGGGCAACTCCGCCGCCCCGCATCTGCACTTCCAGCTCTCCAACAAGGCAACGTTCGAAGGCTCCGAGGGCATCCCCTATGTCTTCCAGGCTTTCAACGATTTCGGCCCTGAAAGCGAAGCGCAGCTGTTCGGTCAAGGGGATGCCTGGACATCCGGCGTGACCGCGCGGCATGGGAATCAACTGCCGCTGAATGACATCGTCATTGAGTTCCCGCCGCGCTGACACACCCACGCCGCCGCCGGCGCCGCTCCTGTAGAGCCGAGCCCACGCTCGGCTTGCTGCGCGCAGCGCTCATCGTGGCCTGGCAGAAGGGCAGCCGAGCGCGGGCTCGGCCCTGCTGGTTCCAGCAGCGGGCGCGACCCTATTCGGCCGCCAGCGCCTGGATCGGGTCCAGCTGCGCTGCATTGCGTGCCGGGAAGTAGCCGAAGCCCAGCCCGATTGCCGACGAGCACGCCAGCGCAGCCAACACGGGTCCTGGCGTGAACAGGAACGGCACACCCAGCGACAGCAGGCTGGACAGCGCCCCCGCGCCAAAGGCAAGCAGCACCCCCAGCACGCCGCCGAACAGGCAGATCAGCACCGCCTCAATCAGGAACTGGCGCAGGATGTCACCCTGCCGTGCGCCCACCGCCAGGCGCACGCCAATCTCGCGCACGCGTTCTTTCACCGACACCAGCATGATGTTCATCACTCCCACCCCACCCACCACCAGCGCCACGGCTGCAATGGCCGAGACCAGTGCCGCCAGGGTCTGGCTGGACTTCATCACCGCCTTGCGGATCTGGTCGGCGTTGTAGATGAAGAAATCGCGGCGACCGTGCAGCCGCTCCAGTTCGGCGCCCAGCGAGGCCTCGGCAGCATTGGTGGGTACGTTGTCGCGCACGCGTACGGTGATGCTCTCCAGGCGTTGGCTGCCCAGCAGTCGCGAAGCCGCCGAGGTGTAGGGCACGTAGACCGTAGGGGTCGCGCCGCCAGCGAATGCATTGGCCCCCACCACGCCGATCACCTCCACCGGCATGCCGCCCAGCAGCACCGTGCTGCCGATCGGGTTGCCCGTGAACAGCGCCTTGGCGGCCTTCTGGTCGACCACACCCAGCGCACGATGCTCACCCACTTCCGCGTCGGTGAAGAACCGCCCTGCCTTCAGTCGCAGTCCACGCACGCGCAGCATGTCGGCCCCCACGCCAAGCACCTGCGTGTTGGCACGACGACTGCCCTGCAGGGCCGCTACCGATCCGGTCAGGTTCGGGCTGACGCTGTCCACGTAGCTCAGCGCCGCAAGATGATCCGCATCGCCGACCACCAGTGTCTCGATCTCCGCCGAGCGTGGGTCGCCGAAATCGGCACCCGGGAAGATCTCCAGCGTACTGGCGCCGAGTTCGTTGATCTGCGACTCCACCTGCGCCTGGGCGCCCTTGCCCAGCGCCACCACGGTCACCACGGCCGCCACGCCGATGATGATGCCGAGCATGGTCAGCAGGGTACGCAGGCGATGTGCCAGCATCGAGCGCACGGCCATCCGCGCGGCCTCGCGTACTGCGTCCATGCGTGCGCGGCGCTCTGTGACCGATGACCCACCGTGTTCGGGCGCGGTTGCTACGGATGCAGAATCCGGGCCACGCTCACCGCGATCTGCCACCACGCGGCCGTCCGCGATCTCGATCACCCGCTTGGCATTGGCCGCGATCGCCGCGTCATGCGTGACCAGGATCACCGTGTGGCCCTGTGCATGCAGGCGCTTCAGCTCGGCCATCACCTGCTGGCCACTGGCGTGATCGAGCGCGCCAGTCGGCTCATCGGCCAATACGATGGCGCCGCCGTTCATCAGCGAGCGCGCAATGGACACGCGCTGCTGCTGGCCACCGGACAGCTGGCTCGGCCGGTTCGCGGTGCGCTCGCCCAGGCCGAGCGTTTCCAGCAGCCTGCGCGCGCGGGCCGTGCGTGCTTCCGCCTCCATGCCGGCATAGACCGCCGGCAGCGCTACGTTCTCGGTAGCGCTCAGGTTCTCCATCAGGTTGTAGCGCTGGAAGATGAAGCCGAAATGCACGCGGCGCAGCCGTGCAAGCGTATCCGGTGCCATCCGCTCGGTGGCCTCGCCGTTCACCCGATAGCTGCCCTCGGTCGGCCTGTCCAGGCAGCCGAGGATGTTCATCAGCGTTGACTTGCCCGAGCCCGACGGGCCGATGATGGCGATGAATTCACCGGCGTCGATGCGCAGGGAGACGTCCTTGAGCACCACAACCTCGCCAGCACCCGAGCGATAGCTGCGCGATACGCCATGCAGTTCCAGCAGTGCGTCGGCCATGTTCACATCCCAAGCAGGCTGGTCGGTTCGGATTCGCCGCCGCTGGGCGCCTGGCCGATCACCACGCTCTCACCCGCCCGCAGGCCGCTGAGTATCTGCACGGCGGTAGCGGTGCGCAGGCCGGTCGTCACTGCACGCTCGCGGACGCGGCCCTTGGCGTCGACCACGCGCACGGTGCCGCGGTTGCCATCCATGTCGTCCGATGCGACCAGCGCCGTCAACGGCACCTGCAGCGCATTGGCGGCGCGCGCGAGCTGCACGGTCACCTTCACCGTCATCGATGGTTTCAGTTTCAGGCCGGGGTTGGCCACATCGAACAGGCCGGCGTAGTACACCGCCTTGGGCGACTGCGCCGAGCCGCCTGCATTGCCGGTCGCGACGTCGGCAATGGAAGATGGCGCTGGCTCCAGCTGCTGCAGATGGGACTCATAGCGGCGACCGCTCGGCCCCAGGGTCGAGAACCACAGCGGTTGCCCCGGCGCCACCAGTTCCACATCAGCCTCGGCAATTTCGGCACGCACGGTCATCGTGTCCATCTGCGCCAGCATCACGATGGTCGGCGTGGTCTGCATCGAGTTCAGCGTCTGTCCTGCCTTGGTCACGATGGCCACGATGTAGCCGTCGCTGGGCGAGACGATGCGGGTATAGCCCAGGTTGATCCGTGCGGTTTCCACCTGGGTCACCGCCTGGTCGATCTGCGCCTGCAACGCGGCGGCCTCCGCGCGCGCCGCATCGCGCGCCACACGGGCCGCTTCGAAGCCTTCCTGCGAGACCAGCCGCGATGCCACCAGCTGCGACTGGCGCTCGTACGTGCGAAGGGCCTGGCTGTAACGCGCCTGGCTGGCCGCGTGCTGCGCACGCAGTGTGTTGGTGGCTGCTTCGGCACTGCGCAGGGCAATGCGCTGCGGCTGTGAATCCACTTCGGCAATCAGGTCGCCGGCCTGTACGTGCTGGCCCAGCACTACATGCAGGCGCTTCACCTGCCCCGAGACCTGCGCGCCCACCGCCACCAGCTCCTTCGGATTGACCCGGCCGACTGCCTGTACGGTCTTCTCCAGATCCGCCACCCTTGCCGGTGCGGTGATCAGCGCGGCATCATCATCGTCGGCAAACGTCCACCATCCAGCGCCGGCGGCCAGCGTTGCCACGGTGGCGGCAATGATCCAGGTCCTGCGGTTGCTCATCGAAACGCCCGGTTGGGTGCAGTCGCCCCGTGCGACCGCCGAAACCGCAGTCTGGAAGCCACCGATGGACGTTTCTTGGAGCCACTGTGGAGATTGCATGGAGGCGCGGCAGCCGTTCAGGCATCAGCCCCGGGCCTGAACGCGATAGCTCGCATCCACGCAATCTCGACACAATCTCGACCGAGTCTCCATCAACGGGCGCTAGCCTCGTCGGCCTTGCCGACTGCCAGCCTGCCGTGTCCCCTTCCTACCCAGACCTGCCACCCATCGATGTGCGTCGTGCCTACCTGGCATGGTGTGCGCCTTCGCCGTGGTTGATCGCACTGGTGCTGGCATCGAGCAGCACATGGATGTGGGTCGCGCCGTATCCGGTAATCCCATTGCTGGCCGGCTTCGGGGCCGCCGCGCTGGTGGGGTTCCGCAGTGATGGGCCCGGCCGCACACGCCGCGCCGGATCCCTCGCATCGCTGGCGCTGATCGGCCTGGCGGTCTGGGCGACAACGCACCCGGCGGCTAACGTCACCCTGCATCTGCTCCTTGCCCTTGCCACCGCCGTGGTCGCCGCCCTGCTGGCAGTGCGCCTGCGCACCATCGTGGGCATGGCCTCGCGGCTGCAGGCCCGGGTGAACGCCACTCCCATGGCCTCGCGCTGGGGCAAGCTGCCGCCGGCGCTGTCCCCGCTGATGCTGCAGCAGCTGCGCGGCGCGGGTGCGCTCGAGCCCAGCCTGCAGCGCACGCTGGTGCTGGCTACCCTGGCGTGGGCTGCCAACGAAGAGGCGCAGGAATTGGAACGCCGACGATGACCCTGCCCCTGATCCCGCCCCTGCCCGCCCTGGCCTCGAACCCGCAGCACGCAATGAAGCACGAACTCCGTAACCGACAGGCACCCTTGGTGCTGATTGCCGAAGATGAGGGCGAAATCGCCGATATCCTCGGCGCCTACCTGGCCCGCTCCGGGCTGCGCAGCGCCCGCGCCGCCGACGGCGAAGCGGCCCTGGCCAGCCACCGCCAGCTGCGCCCGGACCTCGTGCTGCTGGATGTGCAGATGCCCAAGCTGGACGGCTGGCAGGTGCTGAGCGAACTGCGGCGGCGCGGCAACACGCCGGTGATCATGCTCACCGCGCTCGACAAGGACGTGGACAAGCTGACCGGCCTGCGCGTGGGTGCCGACGACTATGTGGCCAAGCCATTCAACCCGGCCGAGATCGTGGCACGCATCCAGGCTGTACTGCGTCGCAGCGCCCGTACCGTGGTCGAAGAGCCCAATGGCCTGATCCGCCAGGGGCCATTCGAGATCGACCTGCGCAGCCACGAGGTGACGGTGCGCCTTGGCGAGCAGGTGCATGCCCTGAACTTCACCCTCACCGAGTTCCGCCTGCTGGTGCATATGGCGCGCGCGCCGCGCCAGGTGCATGCGCGCGTGGACCTGCTGCACGCCTGCCTGCCCGAAGGTGATGCGCAGGAACGTACCGTCGACAGCCATGTCAGCAAGCTGCGCCGCAAGCTGGAAGACGTCGGCGTGATCGGCATTCCCGCCACCATCCGCGGCGTTGGCTATCGTTTCCTGGACTGAATGATGAACCCCAAAGGCAAGAGCATCGGCCGCCAGATCACACTGTCCATCACGGTCGCCTCGTTGTGCTCGACGGTGCTGTCGATCAGCGGGTTCTACCTGTTCTACTACCTGATGGAGGTGTTCTATCCGCGCTGGTATGACGAGCCGGAAACGATCATGCCGTCCGGGCTGGAATGGTTGTGGATCGGCCTGACCGCCACCGTCGTCGTCATCTTCGCCACGCTGGTCGCCTCGCGCCTGACACGGCGCATCATCACCCCGCTGAACTCGGTGGCCGCAAGCCTGCGTCGCGTGGCCAGCGGTGACCTGGAGGCGCGCGCACGCGGCGGCGACACCTCGATGGCCGAGGCCGCCACATTGGTCAGCGACTTCAATTCCATGGCCGAGCGGCTCAGCCGGATGTCCGAGAACCGCGTGTTCTGGAATGCGGCGATCGCGCACGAACTGCGCACGCCGATGACCATCCTGCGCGGCCGCCTGCAGGGCATCGCCGAAGGCGTGTTCGAGCCGGGGCCCGAGCAGTTCAACAGCATGCTCACCCAGCTGGAGGGCCTGACCCGCATCATCGAGGACCTGCGCGTGGTCAGCCTGGCCGAGAGCGGTCACCTCGATCTGCGCCTGCAACGCAGCGACGTCAGCGTGCAGGTGGCCGCAGTAGTGGAAGCGATGTCCGAGGCGCTGACCGAGAGTGGTTTCTCGGTGACCTTGGACGCGCGTTCTTCACTGGCCGACTGCGATCCGGCCCGCATCCGCCAGGCGGTGCTGGCACTGCTGGAAAACGCCCGTCGCCATGCCATCCCCTGCCCGCTGCGGGTGCGCGTCACGCTGGCGGAGGGGCACTGCACGGTGACCGTGGAAGATGGTGGCCCCGGCGTGCCGGACGAACTGCGTGACAGCATCTTCGAGGCGTTCCAGCGCACCGATGTCTCACGCTCGCGGCAGAGCGGCGGTTCCGGGCTGGGCCTGGCGGTGGTGCGCGCGATTGCCGTTGCCCATCACGGAACGGCGCGATGCAGGGCGACCGAACGCGGCGGCAGTGCCTTCGAGATCCGCTGGCCGGTGCACGCGCGTCGTTGAGAGCCATCGCTGCCCTGGAAAGCCCGAAATGCCGGAACTGCCTGGGTAGAGTCGACTGTCAGTCGACTTGCGCGCGCAAGCGCGGGTTCTTCCACCAGTTCGCAAAGAGCAGTCGACTAACAGTCGACTCTACCCCCGACCCACCCAGGCATCCCATGAAACACCCCCACGATCCAGCGGCCGCCGCCGGCAGCATCGGGCAGCAGAATGCGGCCGCCACTCTTAAGGCGATCCTGCGCACCTATCCCTGGCAGCTCACCGGCACGTTCTCGCTGGTGGCGCTGGAGAACACCCTGCTGCTGGCCTATCCGTTGTTCGCCGGCTTCGCGGTGGACGCGATCATCAGCGGCAACATCGGCCATGCCGTTTCCTATGCCGGCGTGGTGCTGTTGTTCTGGCTGGTCGGCGCCGCCCGTCGAGCGATCGATACCCGCACCTTCACCCGCATCTATGCCGATCTGGCAGTGAGCGTGGTGCAGGCGCAGCGCCGCCTGGGCCAGGCCACGTCCACCTCGGCGGCACGCGTGGTGCTGGCCCGCGAGTTCGTCGACTTCTTTGAAAAGCACGTCCCCATCATCGCCACCGCGCTGGCATCCATGTTCGGTGCGGTGGCCATGCTGCTGGCGATCGAACCGATGGTCGGTGCCGCTGGCCTGGTCACCCTGCTCGGCGCCCTGCTGGTACTGCCGTCGTTCGCACGCCGCAACGAGCAGTTGCATGGCCGACTGAACAACCGCCTGGAACACGAGATCCGCCTGGTCGACCGGGTCGGCCCCTCGGTGCTGCGCCGCCACTACACCACGCTGTCGCGCCTGCGCATCCTGCTGTCCGACCGCGAAGCCGGCGCCTATGTGGTGATCGGGCTGGCTGCTGCGGCATTGTTCGCGCTGACCATCGGCCGCCTTGCCATCAGCGAGGGCGTCACTCCGGGCCACGTCTATGCGGTGATGACCTATCTGTGGACGTTCGTCGGCAGCCTGGATGATGCACCGTCGATGGTGGATCAGCTGGCGCGGCTGAAGGACATCGGCCGCCGCGTCAGCCCCGGCATGGAGGATGCGGAGCGCAAGGACGCCGCTTGACCGGTAGATGCCCACCTTGGCGGCACCGGTGGAAGCCAGCGCCAACCAAGGTTGGCGGCTACCGAGAATGATGAACGTTGCTTCGATTTTCTGGCCCGCGCGAAGAACAGCCGAGCATGGCTCGGCTCTACAGAAAAGCTGCCATGCGCTGCAGTTCGTCTTCAAGCGCGCCACGAAACACCTTGTCGCGGGCCAGTGACTTGCCGGCGTAGCCCACGCTGGACGCCAGTTCACCGTCGTGCACGCTGAGATTGGCCCAGCCCACCACCTGGTCATGCCACAACACCGGCAGCGCGTAGTACCCGTACTGGCGCTTAGGTGCAGGCGTGTAGGCCTCGAACTTGTACACCCATCCCCACAACAGCTCGAAGCGGCGGCGGTCCCACACCACCGGATCGAACGGCGCCAGCAGGCGCACCTGTTCGTCCGGCGCATGGCGGCGCGAGCGCGGGTTTTCGTCCACCGGCCAGTACCAGGTGGTGCCGTCCAGCGTACAGCTGGCCAGCTGTTGCTTGGCCAGCTTCAATGCCTGCCGGGTCTGCTCGGCCAGATGGGGTGCACCATAGCCCAGCAGGCGCACCAGATAGGTCAGGCTGGCCGAGGGCAGCGGTGCGTACTTGCGTACCACCAGGTCGATCAAGGCGGCGGCGCGTTCGATCTGCGCCTGCTCGCTGGCATCGGCCTCAGGATGATCGGCCACCGCGTAGATGCGGGTGCCGCTGTCGCGCCGTTGCACGCGCAGCAGGCCACGGTAGTGCATGCCGTCCAGCAGATGCGTGCTGGCGTTGCTGGTGCCGCCCCAGTAGTTGGTCACCCGCCCATGCGCGAACGCCTGGTCGACCTCGCGTGGGTGCACGCTCCCACGTTCGCGCACGAAGGCCAGCACGTCCTCCGCTCTGCGCCGGGTCTCGGCATCCCATGCGCGCCTGGAGACACGCGGATGCATCAACGCCAGATGTTCGCGTGGCAGGAAGCCGTAGTTCACCAGGCAATCCTCCTCCACCGGCAGGCGCGCATAGCGCCGCTCCAGGTCACCGGCGCGGTAGTCCTTCACCCGGTGGCGCAGGGTCAGGTCCTGTGCGCGTGCCGGTGCGCGGATCGGGTCGGCCTGCACGAAGCCCAGGCGCCGGATCGCAGTCAACAGCGTGGTGGGTTTGAACAGCGTACGCGCCACCGCATGGCGGCGCAGATCATCGAGGGTGGGCGTGGCAGGCATGGCCGCATTGTAGATCCACGCCATGCGTGGATGGGGCCGTGGCGAACCGTGCAACGGCACCCACGCATGGCGTGGATCTACCGAAGTTCCAATACCTCCAGCGAACCGATCACCAGCGCACGCATGCCCTGCTTGAACTCGGTGATCACCTGGCCCTCTTCGTCGTCCGCAATCCCGTAGACCGTGTCCGCACCGGCAATGCAGTAGAACGCGATCGTAGCCAGCAGCCAGCGCGCCTTGTCCAGCGGCAGGCCGAACACCTCGGCCACATGCGCCTGGTGCGAGGCGATCTTGTCCAGCATCGGCGCGGTCGCCACCGTGCGCCGCAACAGGTACGGGGGCAGCCCAGGATGCGCCTTCACCACCTCGCACAGTGACTCCACGAACACCATCAGGTAGGCCTCCAGCCCGCCCGGCGCATCGGCCAACGCGCGCGGAATCTGCCAGCGTTGGAACACCGCCTCGGCCACCAGCCGCTTCAATGCGTCCAGGTTGGCCACGCGCTTGTAGAGCGCGGCCTGGGTCACCGCCAGTTCGGCGGCCACGTTGGCCATGGTCAGGTTCGGCAGTCCCAGTTTGATGCCGATGTCGGCCAGGCGATCGGGGGTGATGGTGGGCGGGCGGCCACGGGCCGCCGCCAGGGTCTCAGGGTGCATGTTCATACCGTAGCGAGGGTGCCAGCAAAGGGACCCTCTTGTCCGCTTCGTATGATTTAGTTTAATTTACTCAACTAATTAGGAATGCGTGTGGTTCGCAACCCCGCCGCCGTCCGCAATCGAGCCCATGGCTCACTTCCCGCCAGGTCCCCACCCAGCCGACAACCCTGCGCTGCGCCCTCCCCCGTGCTTGCCGTCGGCAGCGCGCCAGGCGCGCTCGCACCTGCGATTCACAGGAACCTGGCATGACCGTGTACCACCTTTCCTCTCCGCTGCAGCGTGCACCGGCCGCCGCGACCCGCGTGCAGATGCATCCGCCAATGGCCCGGCGCTACCGGGTGTCGGCCTTGGCGCTGGGGCTGCTGGCCTCGTTTGCCGCGCTGGCCGACTCCGCGCCATCCACCCTGCCGTCGGTGCAGGTACAGGAACAGCGCCGGGTCACTGCAGACTATGCGGGCGGGCAAGTGGCCGCCGGCAGCCGCGTCGGCCTGCTCGGCGACAAGGACTTCATGGACACGCCGTTCAATACGGTCAGCTACACCGAGTCGTTCATCCGCGACCGCCAGGCCAAGGACCTGACCGATGTCATCGCCGCCACCGACCCCACGGTGTTCAGCAATGGCGTCACCGGTTCCTGGAGCGAGAACTACGCGATCCGCGGATTCGCCTCCAACACCAGCGACACCACTTTCAATGGCCTCAGCGGCATGGCGCCCTACTACCGCACCTCGCCGGAAATGTTCGAACGCATCGAGGTGCTGAAGGGCCCGTCCGCGCTGCTCAACGGCATGCCGCCGGGCGGCTCGGTCGGTGGCAGCGTCAACCTGGTCCCCAAGCGTGCGGGCGAGCAGCCATTGCTGCGGGTCAGTGCCAACTTCGCCTCCGACGCGCAGTTCGGCGCCCATGTGGATATGGGCCGTCGCCTCGGCGCGGGCCAGCAGTTCGGCATCCGCTTCAACGGCGCCTACCGTGATGGTGACGGCGCAGTCGGCAAGCAGCGCAAGAAAGTACAGCTCGGTTCGCTGGCACTGGACTGGCGCGGCGAACGTGCGCGGCTGTCGGCCGATCTGTACAGCGCCGACGACCGCGTCGACGGCCCGGCGCGCGGTGTTGGCCTGGCACCGGGCGTAGCGATTCCGCGGCCACCGCGTGGCGACACGCTGATCAACCCGGATTGGGCCTACGTGGACAGCCAGGACAAGGGCGCGATGCTGCGTGGCGAACTGGACATCAACGAACACCTGATGGCCTACCTCGCGTACGGCACCAGCAGGACCGACTACCGCTACAACGGCTCGATCAGCGCGCAGATTCTCAACCCGGCCGGCGACTTCAGCACCGTGATCGGCCAGCTCGCGTTCGACATCAAGAAGCAATCCGGTGACGCCGGCCTGCGCGGCAGCTTCCGTACCGGTAGCGTGGGCCACCAATGGGCCGCCAACGTGACCCACTACCAGCACACCCAGAACGACTATGGCCGCCGCAGCGTGCCCGGCTGGGACTGGACCACCAATCTGTACAACCCGGTGTGGGGCCCGGCCGCGCCGTTCGTGGCGCCGCACATCTCGCATACCGACCTGCGCCTGGACAGCCTCGGCTTCGCCGATACCCTCTCCTTCGCCGATGACCGCGTGCAGCTGACGCTGGGCGTGCGCCGCCAGCAGGTAGTCAGCGAGACCTTCAGCGTGGCCACGGGCGCACGTAGCTCACGCTACGACGAGAGCGCCACCACCCCGGCCGCGGCGCTGCTGGTGAAGGCGACCGACAGGATCTCCCTCTACACCAACTACATCGAAGGCCTCAGCCAGGGCGCCACCGCGCCGATGACTGCCGCCAATGCCGGCGATGTGTTCGCACCCTTCCGCACTAAGCAGAAGGAGCTGGGCCTGAAGCTGGACATGGGCAGCTTCGCGCACACCTTCAGCGTGTATGAGATCAAGCGCCCAAGCAGCTATATCGACCCGGTCACGAATATCTTCTCGTTCGGTGGTGAGCAACGTAATCGCGGCGTGGAATGGGGCTTCTTCGGCGCACCGCTGGACGGCGTGCGCCTGCTCGGTGGCGTGGCCTATGTGCAGCCGAAGCTGACTCGCACGGCCGGTGGCGTGAATGAAGGGCGCATCGCCACCGCCGTGGCGCAGCGGCAGGCCAAGCTGGGCGTGGAGTGGGACGTGCCGACCTTGCAGGGCCTGACCTTGACCGGCAATGCCACGGCGATGTCGAAGCAGTACATCAGTGCCGACAACAGCCTGTCGGTACCGGGGCGTACGTTGTTCGACGTGGGCGCGCGCTACAGCACGGCGCTGGCCGGGCGGCCCCTTGCGCTGCGGGCCACGGTGAACAACCTGACCAACAAGTCGTATTGGGGCATGCCGTTGTTGTCGAGCCTGGCGCTGGGTGCACCGAGGACGGTGCTGGTGTCGGCCACGATGGATTTCTGAGCCGGGCGAGAAACTGTCAACGGGTTCCACGCGTGGCGTGGATCTACCGGAAATCATGGAACCAGGCCATGCCTGGCTGGTTCCATGGTGATCCGCCAAACGCATCCACGCATGGCGTTGATTTACCGGCACAAGGCACGACCATGCATGCACTGATCACGAAAGCACGCGCGCCACCACCGCCAATACCAGCAGATGCCCCACGTAGTATCCATAGAACATCCAGCGCCAGCGCGGCAGTTGCCATTGCACCCGTGCGGCTAGCAGCACCACGGGAACGGCCAGCAGGGCCCAGCCGTTCCGATTGGCCCAGCACACCGCCGCCAAGGCAATCAGCAGCGGCCACCACGCACGATGGCGGAACGCGATCCAGGCCAGCAGGACACTGCCGACGCCGGCCCACTGGTAGTCCACCAGCATCGGCAGTACACCCGCCGCCAACAACAGCAACAGGGGCCGGTTGTTGGCCAGCGCGTGCACCGCCACGGCTGCCAGGGCAAACGTGAGCAGGATGTTGAGCGGCAGCCAGGAACCGAACGCGAGTGCGTGCAATGGCTGCGCGATCAGCCCCCACAGCGCCAGCCGACGCATCGACTTGCGAAGGTCGGCGCCCGGTTGGGCCAGGTTGCAGGCCATCACCAGCGCGAACAGCGGGAAAGCGATACGCCCCAGTTCGCTTACCACCGGCACGTAGCCGCCAAACACCATTTTGGCCACGTGATCGCCGGTCATGGCCAGCAATGCGATCCACTTCAGCAGTTCGCGGGCGCCACTGCCAAGGTTGACGCTGAACGTGGACGTCCTTGTCGTGGTCTCGTGCATCCCGGGAGCTTATGCGCATCGGCAAGCCCATTTCCAGCATCCGGCACGTGACACCCCCTGCCTTGGCCGGCGCCGGGCGCTATGCTGGCCGCCCCTGCTTGTGAGACACCCGTCATGCGCACCCTCTACCCCACCATCGAGCCGTACCGCGAGTTCACCCTGCCAGTAAGCGATCTGCACACGCTGCACATCGAAGAGTGCGGCACCCCAGAGGGCATTCCGGTGGTATACCTACACGGCGGCCCAGGCGCCGGCATTTCACCCACCCATCGCCGCTTCTTCGACCCGGCGCGCTACCGCATCGTATTGATCGACCAGCGCGGCAGCGGCCGTTCCACGCCGTTCGGCGAGCTGCGCGACAACACCACGCAGAACCTGGTGGCCGACATCGAGAAGGTGCGAGAACACCTGGGCATCGAACGCTGGCTGGTCTATGGCGGCTCCTGGGGCTCGACCCTGTCGCTGGCCTATGCACAGGCGCATCCCGAACGCGCGACCGGCCTGATCGTGCGTGGCGTGTTCCTCGGCCGCGAGATCGAGAACCGCTGGTTCGCCGAGGCCAACGGCGGTGCGCGCTGGATCTTCCCCGAGCGCTGGGACCGCTATGAGACCTACATCCCCGAAGCCGAGCGTGGCGACATGATCGCGGCGTACTGGACGCGCATGGATGGCCCGGATGAAGCGAAACGCATCGAAGCCGCGCAGGCGTGGCTGGGCTGGGAAGACAACGCCGCCACCCTGCAGCACGACGTGGATGCCGAATCCACGGATGATCCGCTGGACACGCTGGCGAAGGCCCGCATCGAAGCGCACTATTTCCGCAACGGCATCTTCCTGGAGCCCGACCAGCTGCTGCGCAACATCGATCGCATCCGCCACCTGCCCTGCGTGATCGTACAGGGGCGCTACGACATCATCTGCCCGCCGCGCAGCGCCTGGGATCTGGCCAAGGCCTGGCCGGAAGCCCGGCTGGAGATGGTGACCTCCGGCCACAGCGCGAACGAGCCGGCCACGGTGGATGCGCTGGTGCGGGCGACAGATGCCTTTGCCGACCGTTTCTAAGGAGATGGTAGTGCCGGCTGCAGGCCGGCACCCCACCGTGCGAGGGTAGAGTCGACTGTTGGTCGACTGCTCTTGGCAGGACGCTGAAAACCCCGCGCTGCGCGCGAAAGTCGACTGGCAGTCGACTCTACCGAGCCGCTTCCGTCGAGTCATCTCCGCCCAACCCCGCCCCCATACATCCGACAGATGCCTTTGCCGACCGCTTCTAAGGAGATGGGTAGTGCCGGCTGCAGGCCGGCACCCCACCGTACGAGGGTAGAGTCGACTGTTAGTCGACTGCGCTTGGCAGGACGCTGAAAACCCCGCGCTGCGCGCGAAAGTCGACTGGCAGTCGACTCTACCGAGCCGTCTCCTTCGAGCCATCACCCCCAAGGCGTCCGCGCGCAATCGCCGCTGCGCGGCCCGGTGAATGGTGGCCCACCGGCAACGGCCTGCGGCCCGCTTCTTCGCAGCCCGCTTACAGCCCCGCGCAGATGATCCGGCCGTGGCCATGCACAGCGTTGGCCTACATCCTCACTTCTGGAGCATGCCATGACCGGTTCTCGCTACCTCCCCATCATTTTCTCGCTTTGTGCGGGCCTGCTGCTGGGCGCCTGTTCCAAGCCCCAGGAGGCCAGCAAGGCCACCGCCGCCGAGGACGTGACCGAAGTGAAGCTCATCCCTGCCTACGAATCGCTGGACAAGGACAAGGACGGCATCGTCACGCTGGCCGAGGTGGATGCCGTCGCGCCGGACTGGGCAGAGCGACTGCACGCCTGCGATACCGACCGCAACAAGACGCTGAGCCGCGGCGAGTACGACGTGTGCAAGCAGACCAGCGCTTCGCATTGATCCATCACTGAACCTTGGCGCTGCGCAGGCCCGGCTATACCAAGGTATAGCCGGGCTAACCCACGAGCCTCTAGGACTGCCCCATTCAGGGGCGGACAATAGCGCCACTGGCCAGGGCAACCCTGGTCAGCCCCTCCCCTCATGGAGACGCAGATGGACCCCGACCCTGCCGGGCGCACCGCGCCCCGGATGACCGCTTGTTGCCTGTTCCTGGCGCCTGCCCGCCGGTCCCTGCCTGCCTGAGTGACGGGGGCCGCCAGGCGCCGTTTGCCTGGAGAGCACCCCCATGTCCTACAAGATCCTCTACATCACCCTGCGCCACCTGATTGGCGAGCGCGATGTTGCCGGCCTGCGCAGCCAGCTGCTGCAGCACGGCCCCGTGATGTTCGCCCGTTCGCTGTCGCTCGGTTCGCCGCGTGTGGTGGCCGATGCACTTTCGCTGCTGCCGATCAGCGAGCGCATCACGGTGCTGCGTCATCTGCCCCATCCCCTGCGTGATGCGATGAAGCCACTGTGCATCGGTGGCAGCCAGTGGCTGCACATGCAGCCATGGTCGCCGGCGGTACTGGCGATGCGCCACGCCTGACCTGTTCCAACTATCCCGTTCGTGTTCCGGCCGCGGCCGGCTCTGACATTCGAGGAGAGTCCCATGAGCCTGCTCAACGCCTGGTTCAACGCCTTCCTGCGCAGCCGTCGCGCAGGCAACCTGTTCCGCCGCCGTGCGATGCCCGAAGCCGGGTTCGGCCCGGGTAGCGCCGAAGCGGCGCCGTTCGCGCTCACCACCGGCCTGGTCACGCTCGCCCAGCAGGACGAAGCCGAGCTGCTGGCCACGCTGGAATCACATGCCGATGGCCTCAGCCCGCATGAGGCCGAGGAGCGACTGGCCACGCTCGGCCCCAACGAGGTGGATCACGAAAGGCCGCTGTCGTGGTGGCGCCACCTGTGGCAGTGCTACCGCAATCCGTTCAACCTGCTGCTGACCGTGCTGGCGGCGGTGTCCTGGCTGACCGAGGACATCAAGGCGACGATCGTGATTGGTGCGATGGTGCTGCTGTCCACGCTGATCCGCTTCGTGCAGGAGGGGCGTTCGAACCGCGCCGCCGAGCGACTGAAGGCACTGGTCGGCAATACCGCACGCGTGCTGCGCCGCAATCCGGGTACCGAGGCTGCGGATGTGGCCGACCAGTACTTCGGCGCGCACCTGCACAGCCGGCGCCCGGCGCGCCTGCTGGACCTGCCGATCCGCGAACTGGTGCCCGGCGACCACATCGTGCTGTCGGCAGGCGACATGATTCCGGCCGATTGCCGCGTGCTGACCGCCAAGGACCTGTTCGTCGCCCAGGCCGCGATGACCGGCGAATCGCTGCCGGTAGAGAAGTTCGCTAACCCGGGCGACGGCCTGGCCGGCCTGCTGGAGCAGCACAACCTGCTGTTCATGGGTACCAATGTGGTGTCCGGCACCGCCACCGCCATTGTGCTGGCCACCGGCAACCGCACCTACTTCGGCACGCTGGCCCAGCGCAGCACCGCCACCGACCGTGCGCCGACCGCGTTCCAGGCCGGCGTCAACAGTGTCAGCTGGCTGTTGATCCGCTTCGCGCTGGTGATGGTCCCGTTCGTGCTGCTGATCAACGGCTGGACCAAGGGCGACTGGACCGAGGCGTTCCTGTTCGCGCTTTCCGTGGCAGTGGGCCTGACGCCGGAAATGCTGCCGATGATCGTCACCTCCACCCTGGCCAAGGGCGCGGTGCTGCTGTCGCGGCGCAAGGTGATCGTCAAGCGCCTGGACGCCATCCAGAACTTCGGCGCCATGGAAGTGCTGTGCACCGACAAGACCGGCACCCTCACCCAGGACAGGATCGCGCTGGAGCGCCACACCGATGTGTTCGGTCACGACTCGGAAGACGTGCTGAAGTTCGCCTATCTCAACAGCCACTTCCAGACCGGCCTGATCAACCTGCTGGATCGTGCGGTACTGGAGCACGTTGAGCTGCAGAGCTCGCTGCGGCTGTCGCAGGACTACCACAAGGTGGACGAAATCCCGTTCGACTTCGAGCGCCGCCGCATGTCGGTGGTGGTCTCCGAGCGGGAGGATCACCACGAGCTGATCTGCAAGGGCGCGGTAGAAGAGATGCTGGCGGTGTGCAGCACCGTGCGCGAGAACGGCCAGGACATGCCACTGGACGAGCATCGCCTGGCCCGCGTGCGGCAGACCACCGAGGAGTTGAACGAACAGGGCCTGCGCGTGGTGGCGGTGGCGATGAAGGAGACCGCAGCCCACCAGACGGTATACACGCAGGCTGACGAGTGCGGATTGACCCTGGTCGGCTACGTGGCGTTCCTGGACCCGCCGAAGGAATCGGCAGCGCAGGCGCTGCAGGCGCTGGCCGCGCATGGCGTGGAGGTCAAGGTGTTCACCGGCGACAACGAGCTGGTCACCGCCCGTGTCTGCGCGCAGGTGGGGCTGGACGCCGACACCATCCTGACCGGCCCGCAGATCGAGCGCATGGATGACGGCGCGCTGTCGCGGGCGCTGCACCACCATCGCGTTTTCGCCCGGCTGACGCCGCTGCACAAGGAGCGCCTGGTGCGCGAGCTGCGCGCCCAGGGCAAGGTGGTCGGCTTCCTCGGCGACGGCATCAACGATGCACCGGCGCTGCGCGCAGCCGATATCGGCATCAGCGTGGACAGCGCTGTGGACATCGCCAAGGAGGCCGCCGACATCATCCTGCTGGAAAAGAACCTGATGGTGCTGGAGGAAGGCGTCATCCAGGGCCGGCGCACGTTCAACAACATGCTGAAGTACATCCGCATGACCGCCAGCTCCAACTTCGGCAATGTGTTCTCGGTGCTGGTGGCCTCGGCCTTCCTGCCGTTCCTGCCGATGCTGCCGCTGCAGCTGCTGGTGCAGAACCTGCTGTACGACATCTCGCAGATCGCCATTCCGTTCGACAACGTGGACGAGGAGCTGGTGCGCAAGCCGCTGAAGTGGAACCCGGCGGACATCGGCCGCTTCATGGTGTTCTTCGGGCCGATCAGCTCGATCTTCGACCTGACCTGTTTCGCGCTGATGTGGTACGTGTTCGATGCACGCACGCCGGCCGACCAGGGCCTGTTCCAGTCCGGCTGGTTCGTGGTCGGCCTGCTGACCCAGACCCTGATCGTGCACATGATCCGCACGCCGAAGGTGCCGTTCCTGCAGAGCATCGCCGCGCCGCCACTGCTGCTGATGACCGGCCTGATCATGGCCATCGGCGTGGCCCTGCCGATGAGCCCGCTGGCCGGCTACTTCAAATTGCAGACACTGCCGGCTGGCTACTGGCCGTTCCTGGTGGCGATCCTGTTCGGCTATGCGGTGCTGACCACAGCGCTGAAACGCTTCTACATCCGTCGCTACGGCTGGCAGTAAGCGCCCGCCGCCTGGTCCAGGGAGAAACACAATGGACATCAATCCCAACCTGCCGGCGTTCAACGCCGGCGCCACGCTCAGCTCGCTGATCAGCCTGTCGGTGGCGTTCGTGCTGGGCACGATCATCGGCCTTGAACGGCAGCTGCGGCAACGCACCGCCGGCCTGCGTACCAACACGCTGGTGGCGGTGGGTGCGGCAGTGTTCGTCGATCTGGCGGTGCGCTTCCATGACCTGTACGGCGGCCCGCCGTCACCGCTGCATGTGGTGGCCTATGTGATCTCCGGCGTCGGCTTCCTGGGCGCCGGCGCGATCATGAAGGATGGTGCGCAGGTGTCCGGCCTGAACACCGCCGCTACCCTGTGGGGCTCGGCGGCGGTGGGCGCATGCGCGGGCATCAAGCTGCTGCCGGAGGCGGTGCTGGCGGCTTTGTTCGTGCTGGCCGCCAACACCCTGCTGCGGCCGGTGGTGAACCGCATCCAGCGCCAGCCGCTGCCGGAAGCGTTCAGTGAGGCAACGTATGCGATCAACGTGGTCTGCCAGCGCAAACAGCAGGCCGAGGTTCTGGACCAGCTGTTGCTGCTGCTGGAGCAGGCGCAGTACCCGGTACGCGCAGTGGACCAGCGACCATTCGGCGAGCGTGACGTGGAGATCGAAGCGGTGCTGTACGCCACCACGGTCGATGCAGGCGAACTGGACGCCGTGCTGGCGACCCTGTCGACCACGCCGGGGGTACTGCAGGGATTCTGGAACGCCAGCCTGGAAGAGTAGTGCCGGCCGCTGGTTGCGCACATCGCACGTCGGTAGGTGCCGACCTTGGTCGGCACAGAACCTTCAGAGATCGTGCCCATCCCTGGGGTAGTGCCGGCCGCTGGCCGGCAACCTCAGTAGCTCCGGCAACACCGTGCAGCTGCCGGCCAGCGGCCGGCACTACCAGGCATCGTTTCGCCTTGTACCGACCAACGGTCGGCACCCACCCCACGAGAGCACGCCGACCAAGGTCGGCGTTCGACAGTGGCGGCTTTGCTATCCTTTCCCCCCACGCCAGGGAGCTGTCCCGATGCCATCGCTGTCGCCCCGCCGTCCCCTGGTGTTGCTTGCCCTGATCGTGGTGATGGCGGCGATCTTCCTGATCGATACCGTCACCGACTACGCCGTTGCGGCAGCGTGCTTCTACGCGGCGGTGATTCTTGCGGCGTCGCGCGTGCTCAGCGCGCGCGGACTGATCACCCTGGCCATCGCCTGCATCGCACTGACCGGGCTGAGCTTCTTCCTGACCCGCTTCGGCACCTACCGCATCGGCCTGGTCAACTCGGTCATCGGCATGCTGGTGATCGGCATCACCACCTATCTCGCCCTGAACATGGAAGCGGCCAAGGCCGCCGTGCAGGAAGCGCAGGGCCGCCTGCTGCGGGTAGCGCGCGCCTCGACCGTGGGCGAACTGACCACTTCCATCGCGCATGAAGTGAACCAGCCGCTGGCGGCCATCGCCAGCAGCGCCGAAGCCTGCCAGCGCTGGCTCGCACAGGACCCGCCGAACGTCGAGAAGGCACGACAGACCGTAGCCCGCATCCTGGCCGATGCGCACCGCGCCGGCGACGTGATAGCCCGCATCCGCGGCCTCACACAGGGCGCAGCACCGGAACGACGCGCCTTCGATCTGAACCACGCGGTGGAGGAAATGCTGGCGCTGTCACGGAGTGAACTGGACCAGCACGGCGTGGCCGTGGCCCTGCTGCTGGATGCCGACCTGCCCCCGGTGCAGGCCGATCGTGTACAGGTGCAGCAGGTGATCGGCAACCTGATTCTCAATGCGGTGGACGCAATGGAAGCCGTGCCTCCAGCCGACCGACGCCTGTCGCTGCTGACCCGACGTGACGGTCAGCGGGTCAGTCTCAGCGTGCGCGACCGCGGCGTCGGCCTGCCCGCCGATCATCCCGAGCGCGTATTCGATGCCTTCTGGACCACCAAGTCACACGGGCTGGGGCTGGGCCTCAGCCTGAGCCGTTCGATGATCGAGGCCAACGATGGCCAGATCCGCGCAGAACGACCGGCAGGCGGCGGCGCCTGCTTCATCTTCGACCTGCCCATCGCCCTGGATACCCCTCATGCGTAAGCCCCCTGCACCTGCGGCCGAACCGGCGCCGATCGTCTACGTGGTCGACGACGATCCATCGGTGCGCGCGGCGCTGGAAGACCTGCTGGCCTCGATGGGCCTGCAGGTGCGCGCCTTCGCCTCCACCCAGGCCTTCCTTGAACACGAACTGGAAGACACCCCTGCGTGCCTGGTGCTGGACGTACGCATGCCGGGCCAGAGCGGGTTGGAGTTCCAGCGCAGCATGGGCAGCCTGGGCCTGCAGCTGCCCGTGGTGTTCATCACCGGCCACGGCGACATCGCGATGGGCGTCAACGCGATCAAGGACGGCGCCATCGAGTTCCTGACCAAACCCTTCCGCGACCAGGAACTGCTCGATGCGATCCACAAGGGCATCGAGCTCGACCGCCTGCGGCGCCGCGAGGGCGAAGCACTCGGCGCGCTGCAACAGCGCTGGGACTCCCTCAATGCCGGTGAGCGCGAGGTGGTCGATGGCGTGGTGCGCGGCCGGCTCAACAAGCAGATCGCTGGCGACCTCGGGGTCAGCGAGATCACCGTGAAGGTGCGTCGCGCCCAGGTGATGCGCAAGATGGGCGCGCGCACCCTGGTCGATCTGGTGCGGATGTATGACCGCCTGCAGGCGGGCAGCGCTTGAATCCGGAAGCCGGCTATTCCGGTTCCGGCAATGCATAGGCGAACCGGTAGTCGTGGCGGCCTTCACTGATGGAGATCTCCAGTGTGCCGCTCAGACCGAGCAGCCCTTCGCTGCCCGAATCGGGCACCACCACCACGCTCAGCTCCGGCGTCCCCCGGGTCATCAGACCGTTGTGCTGCAGCGTGAAAGCGCCCTGCCGTCCGGCCAACGTGCCACTCACCCGTTCCATGGCCACGTAGCCGGCCGAGCCCTGTACCGGACTGCGGAACGCCAGCATCTGGCCGACGCTGCTGCCCTGCAGGTCACCATGGAAGACCTTGTTGATCGACATCACCCCGATCGGGCCGTCGTTGCCACCGATCGGCAGCAGGTTCACTTCAAAGGTTCCGTGCGCTTCGCCCTGCATCCTGCTCTCCCTCGTCGATGGGTTTGAACGTTGCTACTTCTTCGTCGCCAGTACGATCACCCCGGCCACCACCAGGCCGATGCCGCTCCATTCCCGCAGGGTCGGACGTTCGCCCAGCAACAGATAGGCGAGCACGATCACCAGCACCACGCTGAATTTGTCGACCACCGCCACCTTGGCCAGCTCGCCGCTCTGCAGCGCGCGGAAGTAGAACAGCCACGACGCACCCGTGGCCAGCGCCGACAGCACCAGGAACAGCTGCGTGCGCCCGGGCAGCAGCAACGGATTGGACCACTTGCCAGTGACCACCACCAGCGGCAGGATCACCGCCGCCACCACCAGGGTGCGGATGGCCACGGCCAGATCCGAGTCGACGCCCTTGACGCCCACCTTGGCGAACAGCGCGGTCAGTGCGGCGAAACAGGCTGACAAGCCGGCCCAGACCAGCCACTGCGGAACGTTCTGCATGCTGCGCCACTCCCGGTTCCCAGAGCACCCACTGCCCACGCTACTCCCATTGCCCGCCTGCGCAAGCAGTACCGGCCGCCGCGCGGATCAGGCGCGCTGCGGGCGCTGCTTCAAGCGCGTATCCATCAGCCCCACCGCCAGCAGCACCGCACTGGTCAGCCAACCGGCGGCCAGCAGATGGGTCTGCGGCAACAGCACGCCCAGCACCATCAGCGCCACGGCACCGAACAGATGCGACCAGGGCGCACGCCCATACACCACCCGCTTGTACAGGGCGCTGCCCAGCAGGTAGATCAACGGGCCCGCCACCAGCACGGTGGCGTACACCGGGGGGACCGCCGCGCCGGGATGATCCATGACCAGATCGTTGCCGACGGCCGTGGCGATGATGCCGGCGATCAGCAGTGCATGCACGTAGTGGAAGTTGGCGCCCATCCGTCCGGGGTCTTCGGCGTGGCTGATGGCCTCGGTGGCATCGTGGCTCGAGATGCCGAAGTACAGCCACCACATGGCGATGGTGCCGGCGAACGTGGCCAGCACCGCCGACACCACTTCCCCGTTCCAGTGCTCGACCTCACTTAGCACGCCGCCGGTGGCCAGCAGGGTCTCGCCCAGAGCGACGATGACGAACAGCTGGCAGCGTTCGGCCAGGTGGCCACCCTCGATGGTCCAGTCCCGGGTGTGCGAACGCCCCATGCCCGGAAATGCGAAGCCGAACATCGGCGAAATGTACTCGCAGGCCACCGCCACCGCCCACAATGCCAGCCGCAGATGACCTTCGGCCGCAGCGCCCGCCAGCCAGAAGCAGGCCGAGACGCTCACCCAGGCCAGCATGCGGCGGAAGTTCGGCGCCAACGGATGGTTGCGGCCAACTTCGAACAGCACGAAAGCCGTTCGCCCGACCTGCATCGTGGCGTAGGCACCGGCGAACATCCACGCACGATCGGCGAACGCCTCGGGAATGGACGAGGACATCAACAACGCCAGCAGCATGGTGGCGAACAACAGGCCACGGATGCGTGGCGCCTGTGGATCGAACCAGTTGCTGACCCAGCAGGCGTACTGCCAGCCCAGCCAGACCGCGAACCACAGCACCAGCGTCTGCATGACGCCGGTCAGGTCCAGGTGATGCAGCAGATGGTGGCTGAGCTGGGTAACGGCAAACACGTAGACGAGGTCGAAGAACAGCTCTTCGTAGGTCACGCGGGCGTGGTGGCCATCGCGCTGGCGCAGGGCGGGCAGCCGCAGTCGTGTGCTCATGGCCGTCCTTCAGCGCGTCAGGCGCCAGTACAGCAGACCGGCCAGCAAGGCCGGCACGGCGAACACCAGCAGCAGGATCGGCAGTTCCTCGCGGACGGCGTAGCCGGCCCTGCTCACGCCCACCCACATGTTGGCCAGCGTCACCAGCAGCCAGGTGGCGATGAAGGCGATCAGGGCCGTGGGCAGCTGTGACTGGCCTACGCTCCACAGCCGCCCGAACAGCAGGAATACCCCCAACAGCAGAACCCCACCCACCATCACCAGAAGCACGTGCATGGTCCATCTCCTTGAGCCTGCTGGCAGCCTAGCCGCGGCCGATTCTGCGCTCCAGCTGATGATCGTGGTTTCACCTTCCAGCCCTGGCGAACAATCCCGACCCGCGTGCCGCATGGCAAACGAGAACAGTTCCCATTAGTATTGCGTCATCGCGCAGGAATGCCCTCCCCGCGCCCACCCTTTGCCTCCACTGCCGGCCCGGATGTCCCGCCTTCCCTCTCCCTGCCCGACTGCGCCGCCGTTGATGTCCTCGCTGGTGCGCCATTACGAGGAACTGGTGGAGTATCTGCGCCGCCGTTTCCGCTCGCCGGGGCTGGCCCGTGAGGTGGTGCACGACGTCTGCGTGCGCCTGCTTGAGCGCCCGGTCGCGCACGACGCGCGGCAACCGGTCGCGCTGCTGCGGCGGATCGCGCACGATGCTGCGGTGGACCGCTGCCGCGCCGAGGATCTGCGCCGGCACTGGGTGGAGGCGCGTGCCGAGCTGCCCGACGACGCCTGCCCGCGCCCCGGGCCGGAGCAGCAGGCGCAGGGACAGCAGGCCATGCAGCGACTGGGCGCGACCATCGAACGCATGCCCTGCCGCCGCCAGCAGGTCTTCATCCTGCACAAGATCCATGAGCTGCCACAGGCCGAGGTCGCCCGGCGCATGGGCATCGGTCTCAAGGCGGTGGAGCGCCACCTGCGCCTGGCCATGGCCGATTGCCACCTGTCGGCTGGCCTGCGATGAGTCCACAACCGCCGCCATCCACGCCGCAACCGCCGGTCCCGCCCACTACCACCGACCAGGTGCTGGACCAGCATCGCGATGCCTTGAAGGAACGCTTCCCCATGCCCAGCGCGGATGCCCTGCAGCGTCGCCGCGGTGGGCGTGCCGCGAAGATCGTCCTGCCGCTGCTGCTGATCGCGGTCACCGGCGTGTTCATTGCCGACCCGGCATGGCAGGTGCGCGACTATCGGACGGCGGTGGGCGAACGCCGCGACGTCCGCCTGCCCGATGGCAGCCATCTGCTGCTCGACGCCGGTACCCATCTGCAGGTTCGCAGGCACGTTCGCTCGCGGCAGGTGGTGCTGGTGCAGGGCCAGGCCCGTTTCCAGGTGCAGCACTCGACCTGGCGCCCGTTCGAGGTCGAGGCCGGGCCGGTGCATGTGCGCAACTACGGCACGGTGTTCGACGTGGACCGGCAGGGCAACCTCAGTGAGGTAACCCTGTGGCGCGGCGAGGTAGGCGTGCGCGTGGAGGGCGGGGACGCCGAGCAGCGCCTGAAGCCGGGGCAGCGCGTGCTGGCCCAGCCGGGATCGTTGTCGCCACCCGAGCCGGTCAGCCCGGACCGGGCCGACTGGACCCGTGGCCGCCTGCAGTTCGATCGCCTGCCGCTGGCCGAAGTGCTGCGCATCCTGCAGCGTTATCACGACCGTCCCATCGTGCTGGATGACCCGCAGCTGGGACCGCTGCAGGTCTCGGGCGTGTTCGATGCCGATCACGCCGAAACTGCCGTTGCGTTGCTGCCGGAGATCCTGCCGGTGCAGGTGCACACGGCCAACGATGGCAGTCTGCATCTGCGCGCACGCGATTGATTGCGCCCGCGAGGGTGGGTTGCGGGTCGTCCCATCCGGCAGCTGCTTGAACCCCTCCGAAGGACCCTGCATGACCCGCCCTGTCCCGCCTGCCGCCCTGCGCCGGTTGGCCCCTGCCCTGCTCGCCACCTGCCTGTGCGCGGCCCTGCCCGCCATGGCGCAGAGCGCTGCATCCGCGCCCGTCGAGATTCACCTTCCCGCCGGCCCGCTGCATGCGTCGCTCAATGCGCTGGCGCGCCAGAGTGGCATCCAGCTGTTGTTCGCCGCCGACAGTGTGAATGGTCGCAGCGCGCCGGCGCTGAACGGCCGCTACGCACCACGCGAAGCGCTGCAACGCCTGTTGCAGGGCCACGATCTGACTTTGCAGGAGCGCTCCCCCGGGGTATTCGTGGTCAGTGCAACTGCTGCGCAGGCCAAGGCCAGGCCCAACGCAACGGCACGCCCCGCCGCGCCGGCCAATCCGACCTCGCTGGCCCGTGTCACGGTCTCGGCCTCGACCGCTCGCATGCCGCAGGGCGAGACGGCGATGCCCAACACCATCACGGTGCTGACCCGCGAGGACATCGCCCAGCAGCTGGCGTTGGGTTCGGATGTGTCGCGGGTGCTGTCGTCACAGATCCCGGCGTTTGCCCCGGCGCGCGAGAAGATGTCCAACTATGGCGAAACAATGCGTGGCCGCGGCATCCTGTACATGGTCGACGGCGTGCCACAGTCCACCCCCCTGCGTGACGGCTCACGGGATTCGCACACCATCGACCCGGCGATGATCGAGCGCATCGAGGTCATCCACGGCGCCAACGCGCTGCAGGGCATCGGCGGTACCGGTGGCATCGTCAACATCATCACCCGCAGCGCGCCCAGCGAGCCAGGTGCGTTCCTGCTCGACACCAATGTCAGCTACAGCTCGGCCCTGCCCAGCCGCCAAGATGACAACGGCCAGCGCGGCTCGGCCCTGGTGGGCGTGCGCGGCGAGCAGTTCGACCTGGTTGCCGGCCTGGCCTATGAGAAGCAGGGCCTGTACCACGACGGAGAGGGCCGATCGATCGGCACGAACGCGCAGGGCGAGCTGATGGACTCGACCTCATCGAACGTGTTCGCCAAGCTGGGCTGGGACCTTGCCGAAGGCCACCGCCTGCAGGTGATGGCCAACCGCTACGAACTGCGCGGGCTGGACAACTACTTCGCGGTGAACGGCGACTTCCGCACTGGCCGCCCGACGATTTCGGTGCGCGGTGACACGCCGCTGGACCCACCAATGAACCGTTCGCGCTCCCTGACCGTGGATTACAGCGCCGTCGACCTGCTCGGTGGCCGCTTCCAGGCGCAGGCGTTCGCGGTCGACTTCGAGGGACGCTATGGCGCCAGCCAGTGGGACCCATGGGGCAATACCGGCGCCAACGCCGCCTGGGACCAGACCCAGAACGAATCGGACAAGCGCGGCTTCAAGCTGACCCAGAGCTGGAGCCGCATCGCCGGCACCACGCTGGATGTGACCCTGGGCCTGGACGGCCTGCGTGACCGCACCCACCAGGTGCTGCTGGCCAGCGGCATGAACTGGGTACCGCTGACCACCTACCAGAGCCTGTCGCCGCTGCTGCAGCTGCACTGGTGGCCAACCGACCACCTGATGCTGTCCGGCGGCCTGCGCTACGAAAAGGGTGAGCTGGAGGTGGGCGACTACACCACCCTGCCCCGCTATGGCGCGCGCAGGGTGGCCGGCGGCAAGCCGACCATGAGCGAGACCCTGCCCAACTTCGGCGCGGTCTGGTACATCAACGATCGCCTCAACGCCTATGCCTCCTATTCGGAGGGATACACCGTGGCCGATGTCGGCCGCGTGCTGCGCGCGATCAACCGCGACGGCCAGCGCGTCGACAGCCTCATCGACCTGTCGCCGGTGGTGTCGGACAACCGCGAGATCGGGCTGGAGTACGACGATGGCCGCTTCAGCGGTGACATTGCCTACTACACCTCCGAATCCAGGCTCGGCTCGGTACTGATCTACGATCCGGGCATCGATGCCTATGCGGTGCAGCGCCAGGCCACCCGCGTGGAAGGCTTTGAAAGCAACCTGCGCCTGCGGTTGGGCGACAGCCGGCTCGGCCTGGGCTATGCGCGCGCCAACGGCCGCTACGATGCCGACATTGACGGTCGCCTCGACAGCGACCTGGCGGGTGTGAACATCGCACCGAACCGGTTGACCGCATTCTGGGAACAGGGCTGGACGCCGCAGCTGAGCACCCGCCTGCAGGCCAGCCATGCCTTCGACCGCGACTTCGACCTGCGTGGCGCGCGCGTGGCGGAGTTCAAGGGTTACACCACCGTGGATCTTGTCGCGCGCTACACGCTGGACAAGCATGCCTTCACGCTGGGCGTGCAGAACCTGGCGGACAAGCAGTACATCAGCTACTACTCGCAGACCACGCCGTCGAACCCGAGTTACTTCTCCGGCCGCGGCCGGGTGCTGACGCTGGGGTGGCAGTACCGCTACTGAGCCATCGGCGCCCTTATGGGAGCCATGAAATCTATGCGGGACGCGCTGAAGGAGGCCCATGCTAGTTTCTGGGCCTCCTTCAAACGGACGTGAATCATGCGTTTCCCTCTGCTCACCCTCACCCTTGCAGCCGTACTTCCGATCAGCCACGCCAGCGCCGCCGAAGCGCCGTTGCCGCAGCTGCGGGCCTACACGGTGGACACGTCCTGGCTGCAGCCGATGGCACCGCTGCAGATTGCTGATCACACCTGGCAGATCGGTACGCAGGACCTGACCGCTCTGCTGGTGCAGACCGCCGAGGGCGCAGTGCTGCTGGACGGCGGGATGCCACAGATGGCCGGCCACCTGCTGGACAACATGAAGTTGCGCGGCGTGGCCCCGCAGGACCTGCGATTGATCCTGCTCAGCCATGCGCATGCCGACCACGCCGGCCCGGTGGCCGAGCTCAAGCGTCGCACCGGCGCGCACGTGGTGGCTAATGCCGAATCGGCTGTGCTGCTGGCGCGCGGCGGCAGCAACGACCTGCACTTTGGCGACGGCATCACCTATCCGCCCACCAGCGCCGACCGCATCATCATGGATGGCGAAGTGGTCACGGTGGGCGGCATCGCATTCACCGCGCACTTCATGCCGGGGCACACTCCGGGAAGCACCGCGTGGACCTGGACCGATACCCGCGATGGCAAGCCGTTGCGCATCGCCTACGCCGACAGCCTGAGTGCGCCGGGCTACCAGCTCAAGGACAACCCCCGCTATCCGCGCCTGATCGAGGACTACAAGCGCAGCTTCACTACCGTGCGCGACCTGCCCTGCGATCTGCTGCTGACCCCGCACCCGGGTGCCAGCAACTGGAACTATGCCGCCGGCAGCAAGGCCAGGGCCAACGCACTGACCTGCAAGGCCTACGCGGATGGGGCCGAGAAGAAATTCGACGCGCAACTGGCCAGGGAATCCGCGGCACACCGCTGATCCTGTAGAGCCGAGCCTACGCTCGGCTTGCCCGAAGAAGACAGCCGAGCGTGGGCTCGGCTCTACACAGGACGCGTGGGAAGGTGCCGGTCAGACCGACCGGCACCACCACTGGCTGTCAGCCACCTTGCCCGTGCTGGGCAAACAGCTCGGTGCTGCCGTCGGTGCGCACCAGCTCGACGGTGTACGGCTGCACGTAGCCGTCCGGCATCTCCATGCCCGGCGAACCGGCCGGCATGCCGGGCAGCACCAGGCCACGCGCCGTGGGACGCTCCGCCAGCAGGCGCTTGATGTCTTCGGCCGGAATGTGGCCTTCGACCACATACCCGCCGATCTCGGCGGTATGGCAGGAGGCCTTGCCGACCGGCACGCCCAGGCGAACCTTGATCGGGTTCATGTCGTCGGTGTTGCGCACATCAACCTGGAAGCCAGCCGCCTTCAGGTGGTCGACCCAGATGCCGCAGCAACCGCAGCTGGCGGTCTTGTGCACGATGGCCACCGGCAAGGCCGGATCGATCTTGGCTGGGCTGGCATGGGCCGGTGCCTGTGCTTCGCTGGCGACCGGCGCCGCGGAAGATTCTTCGGCGGCACGAGCGCAGGCGGTGGTGGCCAGCACGGTGCCCAGCAGCAGGCCGAGGGAAAGAGTACGGTTCATTGAGTGTTTCCTTTGCAGAGGCGGGCAACGTAGCCCGCCCCCCGCGCATCGAAGGCGCGGGCAGAGTCGAGAAAAGTCGAGCAGCTACGGCAGGCGCTTGAGGCCTGCAGGGAATCACGCGATGGGGGGCCGCAATGGGTCCGGCATCGGCGGCGGTGCGCGTTGCCGGGTACTGGCGGCTACCGGCGCCTCGCGCCACGGCGAGGCGGGCGTACCGCTCAACATGGCCAGCATGCCAAGGCAGGCCGGCGGGCATTCACACTCACCACTCTGGCAGGCCGCCGGGGCCGCATCATCGCAGCAGCCAGCTGCCGCCATCGCGACCGGGTGCGGTGCAGCGCAGTGATCCTGTTTGGCCGACCCGCTGTACGAAGATGAGGCAAGCGCGAGCGCCGGTGCATTCAGCACCAGGGCAACGAGCAGCATCCATCGCAGCAGCAGGCCAGGCAGGTTCACCCGCCGATGATAGCCGATGCGCGCGTCACGCAATCGCCGCCACCATCGCGCTCATCCGCACCGGGATCGACTTGGCCGCTGGCGTGCCGCTGATGCGGTCGTAGTAGTCCAGCGGCAACAACGGATTCAGCTCCGGGTAGTAACCGGCCAGCGCGCCGCGCGGCATCGGGTAGTCCAGCACGGTGAGGCCCTCGATGCGCCGCTGCACGCCATCGCCGCTGATCGTCTCCAGGCTGACCAGCGCCTCCTTCTGCAGTCCGCGCGCCAGCCGGTCCTCGATGTTCATGAACAGCACCATGCGATCGTTGTACACGCCGCGATAGCGATCGTTGTAGCTGTAGATGGTGGTGTTGTACTGGTCGTGCGAGCGCACGGTGGCCAACCGCAACATGTCCGGATCGTGCACCGGATCGTCCACGTCCAGGCCGGGCATCAGCAGGATGTTGGCCTTGCCATTGGGCGTGGGCCACACGCGGCGGCGCGGCGGGATGTCCAGGTGGAAACCATGCGGCTGCTGGATGCGCTCATTGAAGCCGGTGTAGATCTCCGGGTACACGGCAGCGATCAGATCGCGGATGGGCGCATAGTCGTGCATGCAGCGCGCCCAGTCGACCTTGCTGTGCGGCAGCGCAGCCATCGCCATGCGGCAGACGATCTCGACCTCAGGCAACACGTCGGCGCTGGCAGGCTCAAGCACGCCGCGCGAGGCCGTCACATTGGACATCGCGTCTTCGATGGTGACGAACTGCTCGCCAGCCGGGGTGACGATGCGCTCCGAGCGCGCCACCACCGGCAGGATCAGCGCATCGCGGCCATGAACCAGGTGCCCACGGTTGAGCTTGGTGGCGATGCCCACGGTCAGGTCCAGCCCACGCATCGCTTCATACGCGCGAGGCGTATCGGGCACCGCGTGGATGAAGTTGCCACCCAGGCCGATGAACACCTTGGCGCTGCCGTCCAGCATCGCCTCGATGGATTCGACCACATGATGGCCATGCTCACGCGGCGGATCGAAGCCGAACACCTGCTGCACGCGGTCCAGATAGGCCGGCTTGGGCTTCTCGTCGATGCCGACGGTGCGGTCGCCCTGCACATTGGAATGCCCGCGGATCGGCCCGATGCCCGCACCGGGCTTGCCGAAGTTGCCGCGCAGCATCAGCAGGTTGGCGACCTGTTGCAGCAGGCGCGAGCCATACTGGTGCTGGGTCAGCCCCATTCCGTAACAGATCACGGTCGCGTTGGAGCGGATGTAGATCTCCGCGCATCGACGGATCTGCGCCTGCGAAATGCCGGACACCTGTACGATCTCGTCCCAGTCCTGCGCCATCACGTCTTCGCGCAGCGCCTCCAGGCCCACCGTGTGTTCTGACAGGAAATCATGGTCGAGCACGCGCTCGCCCTGTGCCTCGCGCTCGAACATCACCTTCATCATGCCCTTGATCAGGGCCAGGTCGCCGCCGATGCGGATGTGCACGAACTCGCTGGTGATCTCGGTTGAACCGAACGTGGCCATCTGCACCACGTCCTGCGGCTCGGCAAAGCGGATCAGCGCGCGCTCGGGCATCGGATTGACTGCCACGATCGGGATGCCGCGTTTGCGCGCTTCGACCAGGTTGCTCATCATCCTCGGTGAATTGGTGCCGGTGTTCTGGCCGATCACGAAAATCGCTTCGGCGTGCTCGAAATCCTGCAGCACGATCGTGCCCTTGCCCACCCCGATGGCCGGCGGCAGGCCACGGCTGGTCGGCTCGTGGCACATGTTCGAGCAGTCCGGGAAGTTGTTGGTGCCGAACTCGCGTACGAAGATCGAATAGAGGAAGGCGGCTTCGTTGGGCGTGCGCCCGGAGGTGTAGAACTCGGCCTGGTGCGGGCTGTCCAGCGCCTGCAGATGGCGGCCGATCAGCGCGAAGGCCTCGTCCCAGCTGCACGGCACATAGTGGTCGCTCGCCGCGTCGTAGCGCATCGGCTCGGTCAGCCGTCCCTGCATCTCCAACCAGTAGTCGGTCTGCGCCATCAGTTCGGTCACGGTGTGCTGTGCGAACAACTCGCGGCCGGCGCGGAACTGGGTGGCTTCCCAGGCCAGTGCCTTGGCACCGTTCTCGCAGAACTCCAGCTTCTTGCGTTCGTCGGCATCGGGGAACGCGCAGCTGGGGCATTTGAAGCCGCCGGGCTGGTTCATCGCCAGCAGCGCCTTCGAGCCTTTGCCGATCACGCTTTGCTGCAGCAGTACCTTGGCGGTGGCGCCGGCGGCACCCCACCCACCGGCGGGCTGGTTGTAGGGCTTGTAACGCGGCGGTTTCTGCTCGGACATGTTCGGGAACCTGGCGGGAGGAACGCAGCAACAATCGGCACAAAGCGGTCCGGCGGCGCGTTCGATAGCACGGCCAGCCCCACAGTCAAGCACGGCCCACGCCGCTTCGCCAGTGGGTGCACGCTGTTTTCAGCGCAGCCTGCCATGACAACGGTTACCCCTGCGTCAGCGCGTGGCCACTGCGCTATTCTCGATGCCGTGGGTGGTCCACCACCTGCGTATCTCCCTTGCCCGGACGCGCTGCATGCCTGATTCGCCCCCATCGCACACCCCGCCTGCCGGCACGGCCCAGCGGCCGTTGCAGCGCTGGCGCAGCGAGGGGCAACAGCCGCTGGTCGACGTGGTGGCCGAAGAAGTGCCGGTGGCGCTGCGTTACAACGATGCCCCCTTTGCAGTGATGATGGCTACGCCGTGCGACATGGAGGACTTCGCGCTCGGTTTTTCGCTCAGCGAAGGCCTGATCAACGCGCCCTCGCAGCTGCTGTCGATCGATATCCACCTGCAGCTGGAAGGCATCGAGCTGCAGATGACTGTGGCCGAAGATGCGCCTGGCGCAAACCTGGACCCCGCCAATGGACGCCTGCTGCCCGGCCGCGGCGGCTGTGGCCTGTGCGGTACACGCCAACTGGAAGAGGTGCTGCGGCCACTGCCCGAGGTGCGTGAGCGGCGGACCTATTCACCGGCAGCCCTGCAACGGGCGCTGGCCACGCTGGTGCAGCATCAGCCGATGAATGCGGTGAGTGGCTCGACCCATGCCGCGGCCTGGGCCGATGCCAGTGGCCGCATCGGCTGGGTGCGCGAGGATGTCGGTCGCCACAACGCGCTGGACAAGCTGATCGGCGCCCTGCATCACAACGAACACACGATCGAGGGTGGGCTGCTGGTGATTTCCAGCCGCGCCAGCTACGAAATGGTCAGCAAGGCCGTACGGGCCGGCGTCAGCGTGCTGGCTGCTGTCTCGGCACCGACCGCGCTGGCGATCGACCTGGCCTGCAGCGCCGGCCTGTGCCTGGTCGGGTTCGCACGGGAAAGCGGATTCAACGTGTATACCCATCCCGAGCGGCTGCAGGCGAACGACAAGTAGCATCGACTGGGTAGTCGTCGACTGGGTAGAGTCGACTGTCAGTCGACTGCTCTTCGTTCAGACCCCCGAAAACCCCGCGCTGCGCGCGATAGTCGACTGACAGTCGACTCTACCCGGTCGGCTCCATTCAGACCGGCCCGGGCGAACGCTGCCGCCCGGGCCGAACCGAATCTCAGCGCAGCGCCACCTTCGGGAAGTCCACCGGCACGTCGAACGCTACGTTGACGTAGTTGGTGAACAGGTTGAGCGCCACATGGGCGAGGATCTCGACGATCTGCTCATCGTCGAAGCCGGCCGTACGCAGTGCCTGCACATCGCCATCGGTGATCTGCGCACGCTGCTCGACCACCTTCAGCGCGAAGTCCAGTGCAGCTGCGGTGACTGGATCGCTGGATTGCCCGATCTGCGCGGCCGCCATCTGCTCGCTGCTGGCACCGGCCTTGCGGCCCAGCGCGGTGTGCGCTGCCAGGCAGTACTCGCAGGCATTGCGGTTGGCGATGGCCACGGCGATCTGCTCGCCCAGCAGCGGTGACAGGCGACCGCCGCCCAGCGCGCCGAACGAGCCCCACATGCTCTGCAGAGCGGCAGGGGAATTGGCAACGGCGCGGAACATGGCCGGGGTGGCGCCGAAGGCGGCGTGCACCTGGCCCAACAGGGCCTGACGGTCGGCGGTGGTGTTGGAGGCATCGATCAGGGGGACACGGGACATGGTGGATCTCCTTGGAAAAGCGCCCGGGATTGGACGACCCGTCCATCCTAGGTAGACTCGAAGGACGAATACGCAACAATCCGCCATAGATATTGTCCATACGTCCATGATCCTTCCCGCCGACGCCTCCGCGCCCGATCGCCTTTCCTCCCTGCTGGAGCGGTTCCGGGTACAAGCCGCGCTGTTCCACAGCGGACCGCTGTGCGGGCGCCACGTCTTCGAGCCACAGCCGGGCCGGGCGTTCCTGCACATCCTGCGTCAGGGCGAAATGGAAGTTCGTCATCCCGACGGTGATGCCACGCTGCCCCGGCTGAAGATCGACGCGCCCAGCCTGCTCCTGTACCCGCAGCCGCTGCACCACGTGTTCTTCAACGCACCACTGGATGGGCCGGATTTCACCTGCGCCACGCTGGATTTCGATGGTGGCGCGCGCAATCCGATCGTGCAGTCGCTGCCGCCGGTGATGGTGGTGCCGCTGGCCGCGATCGGCGAGCTGGACGACACCCTGCACCTGCTGTTCGCAGAGGCCGATCGCCGGCGTTGCGGCTCACGACTGCTGACCAACCGCCTGTTCGAGGTGGCGCTGATCCAGATCCTGCGCTGGGTGGTGGACCACCCGGATGCGGCCGGCGTCAGCCACGGGCTGATGCGTGGGCTGTCCGATGCGCGGCTGGCGCGCACGCTGGTGGCGATGCACCAGGCGCCCCAGGACGAATGGACGCTGCCGCGCATGGCCGCGACTGCCGGGATGTCGCGCAGCGCCTTCGCGGCGGTGTTCAAGGACGTGATGCAGGCGACGCCGGCCAGTTATCTGCTGGACTGGCGGCTGAGCCTGGCCTGCGCGCAGTTGAGGGCCGGCGTGGCGGTCAAGCAGGTGGCGATCGAGGTGGGATTTGCCGATACCGCATCGCTGTCGAAAGCGTTCCGCAAACGGTTGGGGGCGTCGCCGAGGGCGTGGTTGGCCGCAAGCGCAGCGCAGGCTGGGTAGATGGACGAGGGGTAGAGTCGACTGTCAGTCGACTATCGCGCGAAGCGCGGGGTTTCGTTGTCTGAGCGAAGAGCAGTCGACTAACAGTCGACTCTACAAGTGCGGTGATCCGTCAGACTTCGCCAACAACCCGGCGATGCGCTCGGCAACCCGGGCGCGCACGCCTTCGTCCAACTGCCCTTCGTACATTGCCTCGTAGATCCACAAGCCATCAGCCGCCAGGCGCGCCACGAAATTGTCGAGCGTTGTCGCATCGACATTCCCGGCCTCCGGCGCGGATGGCGCCCAGCGCTGGACCGCCGGGCCCCACGGACGCTCGCCCGCCTCCGGGTCGGCCGATTCAAGCATGAACATCAGCTCGGCACGGGTGGCGCTCTGGGCCGACACGCGCACGAAGGTCTGGTAACGCTCCAACGCAGTGGCCTGTTCGGCGGTCTTGCCCAGCAACGCTTCCATCGACGTTTCCCAGGCATGCACCAGGTGTTCGTCGATACCCCGCAGCAGCGCCTCGCGCGACGGGAAGTGGTACAGCAGACCGCCGCGGGTCAGCTTGGCCTCGGCCGCCACCGACTCGAAGGTCACCGCGCGCACGCCGTCACGATTGATCACGTTGACGGCGGCGTCGAGGATGCGATCGCGCTTGCTGGTTCTCATCGCGTCATTTTACGCGATCGGCCGCGCCCACGCGGCTGCCGACGCGGCCGCGCAGCAGGCGCGCGATGATCGCCGCGCCCGCCGCCAGCACCGCCGTGATCACCAGCAGCACGATCTGGTAGCCACGGTCATACGCGGCCGCAGCCAGCACGAACCACTCGCCCTGCCCGCTCTCGCGCGCGGCATGCAGCGCCTGGGTGAAGCCCTCGCGGGCAAGCGCGGGCATATCGGCCGAGACCGGCAGAAATGCGCTGTACATCGCCGCGCTCAGGCTGCCCAGCATCGCCACCGCCAGCAGGCCGCCGAACTCGTAGGACACCTCTTCCACCGACGAAGCCATGCCCGCGCGGTGCGCCGGCACGTTATTTAGGATGGCAGTGGACGCCACCGAGATGGCCGAACCCATGCCGAAACCGGTGATCGCCATGCCCGCCACGACCCAGCCGAGCCCGTGCGGGAAGCCGAAGGCCACCACGCCGACACCCAGCGCGCCCGCAGCCAGGCCGCCGCAGATCAGTGGGCGCAGGCCAACCCGGTGCAGGATGCTGCCGCCCAGCAGCGCACTTGGCAAGCTGCCAAGCGCCGCCACCGACACCAGCAGGCCCGCCTGCAGCGGCGTGAAACCTGCCACCAGCTGGAAGCGCTGGGTCGTGACCAGCTGCAGGCCGGCCATCGCGAACAGGGTGAACACCGCCGACAGCGTGCCGGCCAGGAACGCCGGGTTGCGGAAGATCGCGAAGTCCAACAGCGGGTACGGCAGCTGCTGCTGGCGGCGCGCGAATGCCGCACCGCTGATGACGGCCAGCAGCAGCGCGCCTGCGCCCAGCGCATACGACGGCGGCGTGGCGATCAGCGACTTGATCGCCAGCACCAGGCCGGAAAGTGCGGCCAATGCCAGCAGCGACGAAACCAGATCCCAGGGCCGCGAGATGTCACGCTGGCCTTCCGGCGCCAGCAACAGCGTGGCCACGAACGCGACCACCACCACCGGCACGTTGATCAGGAACACCGAGCCCCACCAGAAGTGCTGCAGCAGCCAGCCACCGATGATCGGGCCAAGCGCCGCACCGACGATGGCCACAGAGCCCCAGATCGCAATGGCGATGTTGCGCTCGCGCTCTTCATGGAAGCTCAGGCCGATCAGCGCCAGCGTGGCCGGCATCATCGCTGCCGCACCGACAGCGAGGAACGCGCGCGCGGCAATCAACTGCGCTGCAGTTCCAGCGAAGGCCGCCGCCAGCGAGGCAATGCCGAACACCACAAGGCCGATCAGGAACATGCGGCGGTGGCCGATGCGGTCGCCCAGCGTGCCGGCGCCCAGCAGCAGGCCGGCCATCACCAGCGGATAGGCATTGATGATCCACAGCGCCTGCCCGGCACTGGCCGAGAGTTCCTCGGTCAGCGTGGGCAGTGCGGTGTAGAGCACGGAGTTGTCCAGCGTGACCAGCAGCAGGCCGGCAGCGACGGTGAACAACAGTGCCCAGCGACGGGCACGCGACAGGGCCGGAGCACCTGCCAAGGGCTGGGACAGAGCCATGGGAGAACCTGGTGGGGTGGAGTACGGCCATAACTATACCGGACATCCTGTATAGTTATGTGCGTTCGGAGCCTGCCGATTCAGCTGTTGTAGAGCGTCGCGCCTGCTCTGATGCGCCGCCCGCCAGGCATAGCCTGGCTCTACTGGGACGGGTCAGGCGTGGCCTGGCTTTACGGGTGAACGCTTACCGGCAGTCTTCCGGCAGCGCGGCGATCGCCGAGACCACCGCGCCCTGCATGCCCTGCCCCACGGCCATGTCCAGTTCGCCGCCGATGCCACCGTGCTGGCGCCGCAGCTCGTCCTCGCACAGCCCGCGCACCCGCGCACGGGCCTGTGCGCGCAGGCTGCTGCACCGCCAATCGGTGCCGCCCAAAGGCAACACCGAGTACACCACGCTGTTGCAGGCGTTGCCGGCGCGCTGCTGCAACGACAGCCCGCCGAAATCCCGTGGCTCGCTGCTGCGCTGCGGGTCGAAGTAGCTCTCCGGGAAGGTGCGTGCGTACTGTTCGATGTCCACGGCCATGCTGCGGCCGCCAGCCAGCGGCATCTGCAGCGGCTGGCCGCATGGTGTCGCATCGGCGCGGTGCTGGATGTACTGGTAGATCGGCCGGTCCAGCGATGGATCCTGCTCGGTCACCGCGCTGACTGCCGCCAGCACCGGCAGCGATGCACGATTGGCCATGCGCGCCAGCAGTCCCGCCTGCGCCGGCTGGCAGCGGTCGCGCAGCGTCGCCGCGAGCAGGAACAGCACGTCGTTGCGAAAGGCGTGGTCGTCACCCAGGCGCTGTTCGATACGCTGGCTCGCATCGGAAGAAGGCGCCGGAGATGCGACCGCCGGCGGCGCGGTGGGGGCCGCCGGCCACTGCCACCATAGCAGCAGTGCAATCGCCGCCAGCACCGTCCCCGCGGCAATGATCCAGCGCCGGCGCATCAGTTGTGGATCGCCGTCAGCGACGCCGCCGCGGCATCGTAGGACGCGCTGGCGATATCCGCATCGAAACGCTTCACCTGCAGACGGCCGGCAAGCCGGTACGGATCCCACAGATCGCCCAGCGCGATCGGCGTCGCCAGGGTCACATGGATGATCTGGTTGGGTGGCGGCGGCGGCACGTGGATGCACGCGCCATAGAACGGTACGAACAGCAGTTCATCCACCAGGCCTGCATCGTTGGTGCCGAGCGGTACCACGTAGCCATCCAGATCCACCGCGCGACCGTCGACAGCATCGACCACGCGCGAGGAGCCGAACTGTTTGGCGCGGTCCGGGCTGGAATGGTCGATCTCCAGCCCCGGTGGCGTGCCCGAACCGGTATCGTCAATCAGGCCACCCACGCCGTCCATGCCATTGCGTGACAGGCCGATCTGCGGCGGCGGTCGCTGGTAGGTCACTTCGTCGGGCCGCAACGCGTCCCAACGGTCGATGGGGGCTTCGCCCGTGGCGGAGGGCGCCGGTTTGTCCTGCGGCGTGACCACCACGGCGTCGCTGCCCGGCGCCGTACAGCCCGCCAGCCACAGGCATCCCAGCATGAGCAGCAGGTGGCTACGGTTCATAGGGCCTCAGCTGTGCATCACGCATGGTGTAGGCCGAACCGGCCAGATCGTCATCCAACCGTTCGGCACGCAGTGTGCCGGCCAGGAAGAACGGCGAGTACATGTCCGGCATCTCGATCGGGCGCGGCAGCACCACGTGCACGATCTGGTTCGGTGGTGGTGGTGGCACGTGGATGCAGGCGCCGTAGTACGGCACGAACAGGAATTCGGTCAGCCGCCCGTCCTGCGCGTTGGCCAGCGGTACCACGTAGCCCGGCAGGCGCACTGGTCGCTGCAGCACCGTATCCACCGTACGGAACGTACCGAACTGCGGCATGCGCCGGTTGCCGTTGTGCTCGACCTCCGGGCCCTCGCCCCGCTCCAGCGCGGCCAGCTCGTCCTTGGGCATCATCTGCAGCCAGTCCAGTTCCTGCTCTGCCGCATCCGCAGGGTCAGCGCGGTCGACAACCGGCGAAGGGGGCAACGCCTGCACACCGGTATCCACCGGCCGCTCGCAGGCGGCCAGCGCCAGCACCATCGGCAATGCCCGCATCCAGCGCATGCTCAACCTCCCGGTGAAAGGCCATCGGCCAAGGTGCGCCGGTAAGCCAGCCATGCCGGCACCAGCCCGGCCACCGCGCTGATCGCCAACACGCCTGCCACCCAAGCCAACTCGCGGCCGTCCGGCCAGACATGGGTGATCGACAGGCCGAAGGTGGCCAGGGCCCAGCCGCGCCCGGCCATGCTGGCGGCGACCAGAAGCGCCAGCGCCAGCACGCAGGCCACCGCACTGGTCGCCACCGACTCGACCACCAGCAGGCCGGCGATGTAACCCGGCCGCGCACCGGTGGCACGCAGGATCGCCATCTCGCGCCGCCGCTCCTGCAGGGTCGAGACCAGCAGCGCCACCAGTGAGACCATGCCCAGCAGCACTACCATCGCGCTGATCAGCTGCAGTGCGCGCTCGGCGGTGCCCAGCGACTGCCACAGCTGCTGCAGGGTCACACCGGGCAGGATCGCCAGCATCGCCTCGTCCGGGTATTCGTTGATCCTGCGCTGCACCGAGAACGTGGCGATGCGCGAGTTCAGGCCAAGCATGAAGGCGGTGATGCTGGTCGGGGTCAGGTCCAGGTGGCGCGCCTGCTCGGCACTGACGCTCTGGCTGCGCAGCTGCACGCCCGAACGCCAGTCGACATGGATCGCTTCGATCGCCGCCAGCGAGACCAGCAGCGACGAGTCCACCGGCGTGCCGGTGCGCTGCAGGATGCCGGCAACACGGAACGGCTTGTCGGCATGCGTGGCCAGGGTCACCGCACCGGTGCCGTGCGCCAGCACGATCTCATCGCCGAGGCCGACCTTCTGCGCCCGCGCCACCTCGGCACCGATCACCACGTCATACAGGTCATCGAACGGCCCTCCGCTCGCAAACGCAAGCGCGTGCCCGGCGCCATAGCGGTAATGCTCGAAATAGCCACCGCTGGTGCCGACCACGCGGTAGCCGCGCCAGGAATCGCCCAGCGACAACGGCACCGCCCACTTCACCTGTGGCAGCGCGGACAGCTCCTGATACGACTGCCAGGACACGTTGTTGGTCGGGTCGCCGATATGGAACACCGAATACAGCAGCAGGTTCACCGGCCCCGAACGCGCACCGACAATCAGGTCGGTGCCCGACACGGTGCTGGCGAAACCCTCGTGCGCCTGCGTGCGCACACGTTCGACGCCCAGCAGCAACACCACGCTGAGGGTGATGACCAGCACGGTCAGGCCCACGCTCAACGCACGGCTGCGCAGGCTGGCCCAGGCAAGCTCAAGCATGGCCGGCACCCGCCAGGTTGATCTCGGACAGTGCAATCGTGCGGTCGAACAAGGGTTGCAGGCTGTCGTCATGACTGACCACCAGCACGGTAGTGCCGGCCGCCTGGCATTGCGCGGACATCAGCTGCAGGAAGGCGGTGGCCGCATTGCGGTCCAGTGCCGAAGTTGGTTCGTCGGCCAGCAGTAACGCCGGCCGGCCGATCAAGGCGCGTGCCGCCGCCACGCGTTGTTGTTGGCCGACACTGAGCGTGCCCGCGCGCCGCTGCATCAACGCCGGGTCCAGCTGCAGGGCTGACAACAGGCGTGCGATCTCCGCATCCAGCGGCCCACTGATGCGCGCGCTGCGCAGGTGCGAAAAGCGCAGGCCCAGCGCGATGTTGTCGCGCACAGTGAGGAACGGCAACAGATTGAACTGCTGGAAGATCACTCCCAACTGGTCGGCACGGAAACGGTCCCGCGCCGCCCCTCCCATGTCCTGCAGTGACTGGCCTGCCACCTCGACATGGCCGCTGCCGGGTAGCAGCACACCCGCCAGCAGACCCAGCAAGGTACTTTTGCCGCCGCCACTGATTCCGCGCAGCAGTACGCTGCTGCCCTGCTCGATCCACAACCGCGGGATGTCCAGCACCAGGCGCATGCCGTAGCCGAACTGCACGTCTTCCAGAGCGATCGCCGGTGCCGTGCTCACGGGGCCAGCACCACGCGCAGGTTGTCGGGCGTGAGCACGCTGCGATCCTGGCCGTTGGCGGTTGCACTGTTGACGATGACTTCATGCAGGCCGGGGAACAGGACGGGCAGGCGCACGACGATGGCGCGCAGCTCGGCAGGTTTGGTGCAGTGGTACTGCAGCGTTGCGCTGAAACCTGCATGCCGGTGCTTACCTGGCGGTGGCGCGGCGGCCGTCGCGTCGAAGCCCTCGGCATCGGCTTTACTGCTGGCCAGGCGGCACCCTGCAGCGGTGGGCAAAGTGACCCAGGTGCCACCCTTCAGCAGCGTCGTAGCGCGATCCAGCGCGGCCTGCTCGGCGGTATTGGCCGGCGGTCGCTCGTAATCGAGGATGCCGATGCCGGGGGCCTGAAGGGCGAACTCCAGCGTCTGCTGGTCAAGCGCAACATCCACTGTCGCCTGGCCATGCACGTGCGGTGCGTGCTCGCGGATGTCATGGGCCTGTGCGGCGCTGGCAGCCACCAGCAGGAAAAGAGCAGCAGGAAGCTTCATGGGGGAGACTCCAATTGTTACTATGTAACATTATGGACCATATCCCCACGACGCCCGCAAGGGCCCTGGCCCAGCCGCCACGATCGGCACGCTGGCACCCCCGCTTCGATCTTGCCGGTGCCTGGCTCTCTTTGGCCTGCGCCGCCCACTGCATCGCCCTGCCCCTGCTCCTGGCCTTCGTGCCGGCAGCGATGATGGCGCTGCGCTCGTTCCAGCACCCCGGCCACGGCGCGATGACGTTGCTGCTGGTGATGTCACGCTGGGAATGGCTGTTCGCGCTGCTGGCCTCGACGCTGGCCTTGGCGAGTACCTCGGCCGGGGTGCACCGGCACAGGCGCTGGCAGCCCCTGCGGCTGGCCTGCGCCGGCGCCACCCTGTTGCTGTCGGCCTCTCTGTATCTGCCGCTGAAGGAATCGCTGCTCTGGCATGGCGCGGCGACAGCCAGTGGTGGCGTGCTGCTGGCGTTCGCTCACATCGGCAACCGGCGGGCGCTGCGCAGACGGTAGTGCCGGCCGCTGGCCGGACGGAAAAGCACCATCCACGCATGGCGTGGATCTACTGATGCACTTCCGGCAGCCGGCCAGCGCCCGGCTCTACCGACCTCTATTCGTCGAATGGACGCTGCCCCAGCCTCTGCGTCACGTGGTCGACGAAACAGGTGATGCGTGCAGCCAGCGCGGTGTTGCGGTAGTACACCGCGTTGATCGGCTGCCGCACTTCCTGCGTCTGCTTGGCGAACAACTGCACCAGACGACCTTCACGCCGGTCCTGGCGGGTCAGGAAATCAGACAGGCAGGCAATGCCCAGCCCGGCCACCGCCATCTGCCGCAGTGTCTCGCCACTGGATGAAGCGATGGCCGGCTCGATCACGAAAGGCCCACCATCGGCATCCCGCAGCGGCCATTCGTTCAATGAACTGGGCTGGGTGAAGCCCAGGAGGTCGTGCTCGCGCAGCTGCTGCACCCGCGTGGGCGTGCCGTGGCGGTGCAGATACTCGGGGCTGGCCACCACGCGGATGCGGCTGTGGCCGATCGGCCGCGCATGCAGGGTCGAGTCGCGCAGCACACCGATGCGGAACGCCACGTCGGTGCGCTTCTCGATCAGGTCGGTGATGCCCTCATTGGAATTCAGCTCCAGCTCCACCTGCGGGTAGCGCTCACGGAACCCCTCCAGCAACGGCACGATCACGTGCAGCATGAACGGCGTGGCCGCATCCACGCGCAGGCGCCCCACCGGCTGCAGCCGCCGCGCGGCCATCTGTTCCTCGGCCTCGTCCACCGTGGCCAGGATCGTGCGCGCGTACTCCAGGAACGCCGCGCCTTCCTCGGTCAGCTCCAGCCGCCGCGTGGTCCGCCGCAGCAGCGTGGTCTGCAGCTTGTCTTCCAGCCGCGCCAGGGTGCGGCTGGTGGCGGAGATGGTCAGTTCCAGCGCCTCGGCCGCCGCCGTGATCGAACCACTGTCGACCACGGCCACGAAGGCCTTCAGCTCATCCAGGGTGGTTTTCATTTTTTACCTCGGCGCAAAAGCGTTTCCCGTATACACAGCTTAATCAACAAATGTAAAGCGCCCACACTTCGCCCTGTCCCGAGCCCACCGGCTCTCAACGAAGTCCCTGGAGTCCATCATGAGCGTTCCTTCCTTTGGCGTCGGCACCTTCCGCCTGACCGGCCAGACCGTCATCGACTCGGTGCGCAACGCCCTTGAGGTCGGCTACCGTGCAGTCGATACCGCGCAGATCTATGGCAACGAAGCCGAAGTCGGCCAGGCCATCGCCGAATCCGGCGTCCCGCGCGACCAGCTGTTCCTGACCACCAAGATCTGGGTGGACAACTACGCCGCCGACAAGCTGATCCCGAGCCTGCGCGACAGCCTGGCCAAGCTGCGCACCGACCATGTGGACCTGCTGCTGATCCACTGGCCTGCGCCGGGCAATGGTGTTGAGCTGCGCGAGTACATGACCGCGCTGGCCGAAGCCAAGGCACTGGGCCTGACCCGCCAGATCGGCGTGTCCAACTTCAACATCGAGCTGACCCGGCAGGCCATCGAGGTGGTCGGCGCCGGCGAGATCGCCACCAACCAGATCGAACTGAGCCCCTATCTGCAGAACCCGGCACTGACCGCCTTCCTGCAGGACCACGGCATCACCGTGACCTCCTACATGACCCTGGCCTACGGCAAGGTGCTGAAGGATCCGGTGCTGGCCGCCATCGCCGACAAGCACCAGGCCACCGTGGCCCAGGTCGCGCTGGCGTGGGCGCTGCAGCGGGGTTACTCGGTCATCCCGTCCTCGACCAAGCGCGAGAACCTGGCCAGCAACCTGCTCGCCCAGGACCTGCACCTGGATGCCGATGACATGGCCGCGATCGCTGCGCTTGACCGCAACGGCCGCGAAGTCGATCCGCCGGGCCTGGCCCCGGTCTGGGACTGAGCCGCCACGCCATGGGCAGTGCGATGACCCGGTTGCAGGCCGGTGGTTTCAGCATCGGCATCGAAGCACCGCTGGACAATGACTGGACGCCGCAGGGCGAACAGGCACGACGCGCCGCGCGACGCCTGCCCGGCGAACCGGACCTGCAGCGCCATGCGGAGCTGGCACGGTTGGCCGACCGCCTCGGCTTCCGAGCGCTGTGGGTGCGCGACGTACCGGTGTACGACCCGGCCTTCGGCGATGCGGCGCAGGTGTTCGAGGTATTCAGTTACCTCGGCTACCTGGCCGGCATCACCGAGAACATCCTGCTGGGTACCGGTGCGGTGGTGCTGCCGATCCGTGAGCCGTTGCTGACCCTGAAGTCGGCGCGCAGCGTGCAGCGGCTCAGCGGCGACCGCCTGCTGCTGGGCGTGGCCAGTGGCGACCGCCCGGTGGAGTACCCGCTGTTCGGCCGCGATTTCGACACCCGGGGCACCCGCTTCCGCGAGCAGATCGCACTGCTGCGCGAAGGCGCCGCCGCGCACCTGCCGCAGGGCTTGGACGTGCTGCCTGCGGATGGCCCGGCCCTGCCGCTGTTCGTGGCCGGCCTGGCCCAGCAGCAACCGGCGTGGATCGGCCAGCACATGGATGGCTGCCTGGCCTACCCGGGCACGCCGCAGGACCATGTACAACGCGTGGCGGCCTGGCGCGCCGTGGCCGGCAACAAGCCGTATGCCAGCTTCATCCACCTGGACCTCATGGCCGATGCCGATGCCCCCCTGCAGCGTTGGCGCTTCGGCCTGCGCGGCGGCCGCAACGCCCTGCTGGCCGAGCTGCACGCCATGCAGGCGGCCGGTGTCGACCACATCGGCCTGCAGTTCCGCCGCAACGAACGGCCGTTGGCCGAGACCTTCCACGAAATCGCCGAGTACGTGCTGCCGCACTTCCCGGCCCATGCCGGCGCCACCGCGACGGCCTGACAGTTACCGGAGCTTTGCCATGAAGATGAAGACCCTGGCCGCGCTTGCGCTGGCCACCCTGCCGCTGTCCTTCCAGGCCACCGCCGGGGACTGGTACCCTTCTGCCTACGGCGCCAACGACGAGATCGGCGCGGCCAACCTGCTGACTGCGGATGTGGTCAAGCACGCGGTCTCGCTGGTCAGGACCGGCAAGACCTATCCGCTGGCGGTGCCGGTGGACAAGAACCTGCCCGCGTTCCGCCACCGCAGCTTCCGCCTGTACAACGTGCAGGTCGGCCAGCAGGCGGGCACGTCGCTGGGCCCCAACAAGTTCACCTTCAACGATGAACTGGTGAACGCCTGGACCGGCGTTGGCACCCAGCTCAACGGCATCGGCCATATCGGCATCGACAACGTCTACTACAACGGCAACAAGGCCGCCGACTTCGTCACCGTGGACGGCGTGCGCAAGCTCGGCGTCGAGAAGGTGCCGCCGATGGTCACCCGCGGCGTCGTGCTGGACATGACCGCGTACTACGGCAAGGCGATCGTGCCCGGCGGTACCGAGTTCACCGTGGCCGACATCCAGGCCGTGCTGAAGAAGCAGGGCCTGAACCTGCGCAAGGGCGACGTGGTGCTGTTCAACACCGGCTGGCTGGAACTGATCGGCAAGGACGACAAACAGTTCCTGGAAGTGGAACCGGGCATTGGTATGGAGGCGGCGAAGTGGCTGGCCGATCAGGGCATCGTCGCTTTCGGTGGCGACACCTGGGCCTCGGAGGTCTACCCTAACCCGAACGGTGCCGAGGAGTTCCCGATCAACCAGTACATGCTGGCCAAGCGCGGCATCTACAACCTGGAGCTGATCGACAGCCGCGCGCTGGTGCGCGACAAGGCCTGGGAATTCCTGTTTGTGCTCGGCCAACCGCTGTATGTCGGCTCGACCCAGGTCAACATCAACCCGGTGGCGATCCGATGAACATCGCGGCTGACCTTCCCGTGTTCGCCGGCCGCCGCTTCCGCGCCAGCTATGACGGCCTGGCCGCCGACAATGTCTACAGCGCCGATGGCCGCCACGTGCAGTACGCCATCGTCTCCGGCGCCTATGCCGGTGCGCAGGGCGAAGCCGCCTGTGAGTGGCAGCGGATCAGCGACGGGGTCTATGCCATTTCGTGGCAGGAAGCCGATGGCGCTACGGTCGTGCATGTCGACGATTTCGTGGGCGGGCGTTCGCTGGCCTGGTTCACCGCCACCGATGGCAGTTTCCATCGCATGCAGGGGCCCCTGGCAGCGCTGTGATGCCGGCCAGCGGCCGGCAGAGGAAACATTACAGATCGGTAATGTAGGGGTCAGGGCAGCGAAAGGCGCTGCCCTCCACCCTGTGGGCCACGTCTTCCACAGGTGTCCCACGCATGGCCCGTCCCCTGCTACGCTCCTTCGCCCTTGTTGTCCTCGTGTCCGGCCTCGCGGTTGCGCCGCTGGCCCTGGCCCATCCCAGCCTGGTGCGCTCGACGCCGGCCGCCGACGCCACCATAGCCCCGGCGACCGAGATCACGCTGCAGTTCAGTGAGAAGGTGATGCCGCGTGCCACCCGCATCGAACTGAGCATGGACCATGGCCGCATGAAGATGGCCATGCCCACCACCGCGCAGGACCTCTCCGAAGATCGCCACACGCTGCGTGCGCGCTTCGCCAAGCCGCTGCCCGCCGGCAGTTACGCACTGCAATGGCGCGCGGTCGGCCAGGACAGCCACCCGATCACCGGCAACTACCGCTTCACCGTGAAGTAAGGCTGCCGTCGTGGCCGAGCTCTCGCCGTATGCGCTGCGGCTGGCGCTGTACCTGGTGCTGATGCTGCTGTTCGGGCGGATGCTGTTCGTCCGCCCCGAGCTGCCGCGCGGCGTCTTGCTGGCGCTGGCCCTGATCGCCCTGTTGCTGGTGGTCACCGATGCCATCACCCGCTTGTCCGGTGTGCTCGGCATCGCGCCGGCCGACATCGATACTGCAACGGCACACTGGTTCCTCACCGGCACGCCAGTGGGTGAAGCCGGTCTGCTGCGTACCGTGGCGCTGTTGGCGATGCTGCCCCTGCTGGCATCCGCCACGCCGCTGCGGGGCCTGCGCCGCCTGGCCCTGCTCGCATTGTCCGGCATGGCGTTGGTCAGCCTGTCCTGGAACGGGCATGCCGCTGCGGGCGATGGGTTCGGTGGCACGATGCGGCTGGTGGCCGGCATCGTGCACCTGTTGGCCGCCGGTGCCTGGGTCGGCGCGATCGCCGCCATTCTGCAGCTGGCGCTGCGACCGCAGGGCGTGCGCCTGCGCGAACGCACCCGCGAGCTGTGGCAGGCCGCCCACGGCTTCGCCCTGCCCGGCACCATCATCGTCGCCGCGCTGGCAATGACCGGCACCTATACCTACATCGATCTCGGTGGCTCGGTGCAGACCCTCACCGGTACTTCGCACGGGCGCTGGCTGCTGCTCAAGCTGGTCCTGGTGGGCGGCATGCTGGGGCTGGCGGCCCTGCATCGCTGGCGGCTGGTACCGGCACTGGCGGTTTCCATCCGTGGCGGCTGGCAACCACGGCCGCTGCGTTCCCTGCGCTACAGCCTGGCCTGCGAATCGTTGCTGGCGGTATTGGTGCTGGCCTGCGTCGCGATCCTCGGTACGCTGGATCCGCTGGCATGAACCGGCGCCACCGGCGCGTGCCCAAGCTGCGATGATGGGCGCACCATGAAACTGCTGATCGTCGAAGACGAACCCAAGACCGGCAACTACCTGCGCCAGGGCCTGATCGAGGCCGGCTACGTGGTCGACCTCGCCTGCAACGGCATCGACGGGCTGCACCTGGCCGGCAGTGGCGAGTACCAGCTGGTCATCCTGGACGTGATGCTGCCCGGCCTGGATGGCTGGAACGTGCTCTCGCGGCTTCGTGAGGCGGGCTGGCAGGTGCCGGTGCTGTTCCTGACCGCGCGCAGCAGCATCGCCGACCGCGTGCAGGGCCTGGAGCTGGGCGCCGACGATTACCTGGCCAAGCCGTTCGCCTTCGCCGAGCTGCTGGCGCGCGTGCGCACCCTGCTGCGTCGTGGCCAGACGCAGCCCCAGGCCGAGCGCATCGTCATCGCCGACCTGGTGGTGGACACGCTGCGCCGCCGGGTCGAACGCGGTGGCCAGCGCATCCCCCTCAGCCAGAAGGAATACACCCTGCTGGAGCTGCTGGCGCGTCGCCAGGGCGAAGTGCTGCCGCGCTCACTGATCGCCTCGCAGGTGTGGGACATGAACTTCGACAGCGACACCAACGTGATCGACGTGGCGATCCGCCGCCTGCGCGCGAAGATCGACGATGACTTCGATGCCAAGCTGATCGTCACCGTGCGCGGCATGGGCTATGTGCTGGAGGCGCCGGACGACGGCGCGGCGGGCAACGGATGAGCCTGCGCCGTTCCATCGCGGTACGGCTGACGCTGCTGTTCGCCACCGTGGCCACGCTCGTGCTGGCTGCATTGGGCGTGGCGATCTATCTCAGCGCCCGGCACGATCTGGTGGCGCAGGACTTCGTCGAACTGGAGAACAAGGTCGCGCTCATCCGCGACCTGGCCGGCAATGGACCTGCATCCGCACGCGGGCAGCGGCTGGCAGAGGCACTCGGCCACCATCCCGATATCGCCTTCCACATCGCCGATGACCGCGGCACCGTGCTGTTCTCCACCGCGCCGGCACTGCTGCGCGAGCACGCACGCAGCCAGCCCATCGACACCGGGCCACGGCGGCACGACTGGATCCTCGCCGATGGCCGCTGCATGCATGCCCTGCACCTGCGCCAGACCCTTGCCGACGGCAGCCAGCTGGTCATCCTGCTGGCCATCGACGATGCCCGCCACGCCGACTTCCTGCAGCGCTTCCGCCACCTGCTGGCGATCGCGATCATTGGCGCCGCCGTGGCCAGCAGCCTGCTCGGCGGTTATGTGGTGCGGCGCACGCTACGGCCGCTGCGTACGCTGGCCGATGAGGCCCGGCAGATCACCGCCGGCCGGCTGCAGCGCCGACTGAGTGCACGCAGTGCTCCGGCCGAACTGGAACAGCTGGCACAGACCCTCAATGGCATGCTCGCGCGGTTGCAGCAGGATTTCGCGCGGCTGACCGAGTTCTCCGGTGATCTCGCCCACGAGCTGCGCACGCCCATCACCAACATGCTGACCCAGGTGCAGGTGGTGCTCGCGCATCCGCGAAGCAACGAGGCCTACCGCGAGACACTGGCGTCGTGTGCCGAGGAACTGCAGCAGCTGGCACAGACCGTGGGTGACCTGCTGTACCTGGCCCAGGCCGAGGCACCGGGCGCCCTGCCCTCGAGCGAGCGGGTGGCGCTGGATGCCGTGGTCGATTCACTGCTGGAGTTCTACGAACTGCTGGCCGATGACCAGCAGTTGGCCCTGCGTCGCGAAGGCACCGCATGCGTCGAGGGCAACCGCTTGATGCTGCACCGGGCCATTGCCAACCTGCTCTCAAATGCGTTGAAGCACGCAGCCATGGGCAGCGAAGTGCAGGTACGGTTGATCGAGGCCGATGGCCTGTGCAGGGTGAGCGTGCACAACCTCGGCACACCGATTGCCGCCGAAGCGCTGCCGCGCCTGTTTGACCGCTTCTACCGCGGCGAGCGTGGCCGCCACGAAGGTGCCGGACTGGGCCTGGCGATCACCCGCGCGATTGCACAGGCGCACGGCGGCAACGTGAGTGTTGTTTCGGATGACACCGGCACCGTGTTCGAGCTGGTGCTGCCGGCCGCCTCAGCCCGGTAGTGCCGGCCGCCGGCCGGCACCTTTGGTACATCAAGCGCATTGCAGTTGCCGGCCAGCGGCCGGCACTACCCCCACACAGCCATTCCGTCACGGCGTTTCAGGAGCGCCGCTTCGGTAGTGCCGGCCGCTGGCCGGCAACCCCGGTCTGGTCGAACACCCCAGCCACCCAGTCGATGAACACCCGCAACCGTGGCGACGGCGTGCGGTTGCGCGGGTAGACCAGGCTCAACGGGCTCGGCGTCGGGGGCACCTCCGGCAACAGCTCAATCAGCTGCCCGCGCGCGATATACGGGTCCATCCGGTAGCGCGGTGCCTGGATGATGCCCAGGCCCGCCAGCGCGGCGCCGAGGAACGCATCCGCACCGGAAACACGCACCCGCGCAGGCAGCGGCACGTAGCGCACCTGCCCACCCTGCTGGAACTCCAGCGGAATCAGCTGGCCGGTGGCGCTGGAGCGGTAGCCGATCATCTGATGGCCTTCCTCCAGCGATTCGATGGTATCGGGCAGGCCGTGCGCCTGCACATAGTCCGGCGCGGCCACCGTGACCTCGCGCAGCATCGTCAACCGGCGCGCCGCCAGATCGCTGTCGACCAGCGTCCCCACCCGTAACGCCGCATCCACGCCTTCGCGCAGCAGGTCGACATAGCGGTCGCCTTCGCTGACCTCCAGCTCGACCTCCGGGTAGCGCTGCAGGAAGTCCGGCAGGTGCGGAAACAGCAGGTGCCGGCCCAGCGTGCCATGCACCTCGATTCGCAGCGGGCCGCGCGGGGGTACGTCACGGAACGCGGCTTCAGCGTCGTCCATATCGGCGATCAGGCGCAGGCAACGGCCATAGAAGGCCTCACCTTCCAGCGTCGGCACCACCACCCGCGTGGTCCGGTGCAACAGGCGCACGCCCAGCCGCTGTTCCAGCGCCTTGATCGCGTCGGTCACTGTGGCCCGCGGCAGGCCGAGGTCCTCGGAGGCCTGGGTGAAGCTGCGACGCTCGACGATACGGACGAAGGCGCGCATGGCCGTGAAGCGGTCCATTATTCGGATATCCGGATGATGTTGGCGGATTATGCAGGATTATCCGAAAGGACAATGTCGCGAAGATGGCCTTGCGCCACTTCGGCGCGCCCCAGTGGAAGCCACCATGACCCTCTCCCCCGCCCGCTCTGTCGCTCTGGTCACCGGCGGCTCCCGTGGCATCGGCGCGGCCATCTCCCGCCGCCTGGCCGCCGATGGCCACGCGGTCGCGATCAACTATGCGGGCCGCCGCGACGACGCCGAAGCCTTGGCGGCCGAACTCAACGCAGCCGGCGCGCAGGCCATCGCGCTGCAGGCCGATGTGGCCGATCCGCAGGCGGTCCACCAGCTGTTCAACGCCATCGAGGCCCGTTTCGGCGGCATCGACGTGGTGGTCAACAGCGCCGGCGTATTGCAGCTGGCGCCGTTGGCCGACACCGACGACGCCCTGTTCGAGCGGGTGATCGGCATCAACCTCAAGGGCGCCTTCAACGTGCTGCGCGAAAGCGCGCGACGGGTGCGCGACGATGGCCGCCTGATCACCCTCTCAACCAGCGTGGTCGGCATCAGGCTGGAGAACTACAGCGTGTACGCAGCCAGCAAGGCGGCGGTGGAGACGATGGGCGCGATCCTCAGCAAGGAGCTGCGCGGGCGCAACATCACCGTGAACGCAGTGGCACCGGGACCCACCGCCACCGACCTGTTCCTGGAAGGCAAATCGCCGGAGCTGATCGAACGGTTGGCCAAGCTGAATCCCCTGGAGCGGCTGGGTACGCCCGAGGACATCGCCGGCGCGGTCGGATTCCTGGCCAGCACCGATGGCGGGTGGATCAACGGCCAGGTGCTGCGCGCCAACGGCGGGATGGTCTAGATCGCGCGGAGGGCATCCACGCATGGCGTGGATCTACCTGGGAACCCGTGGCAGCCCATCGTATCCACGCAGCACGTAGGGCCCCTGTAGAGCCGAGCCCATGCTCGGCTGCTTCCGGCCTCCCCACGAAGAGCCGCCGAGCATGGGCTCGGCGCTACACCTGGATCAACGGCCAGGTGCTGCGCGCCAACGGCGGGATGGTGCAAGGGCGCCCTCTCTGGCTATCCTCGATCGAACGGACGGGGAGCACGCGCATGGGAAAGCCGGGCATCTGGTACTGGTCATGGATGATCACCCTCCTGCTGGGAGGCTTGTTGGCTCTGGCGACCCTGGGGCTATGGACCTGGCTGCCGGGCGATGTTCGCAATCTGGCTATGGCGCTGATCTGGGTGCTGTGGGCGCTGGCCACCGTTTCCTTCTTCCTCGGGGGCATCGCCGATGGCTTTACGATCTGGGGCGTCAACCGAGGCAGGAAAGTATGGCGCACTGAAACGCCGGGCCTTTTCTGGTTCTGCCACATCACCACGACAGTGCTGTGCGTCAGCTGTCTGGGCTTGCTGATCGTACCGATGATGATCGCCTGGCAGGGCGCGGCGTGGTGACGCAGCGCTGCTGTAGAGCCGAGCCCATGCTCGGCTGCTTCTGGTCTTCGCGCCACGAGCAGCCGAGCATGGGCTCGGCTCTACAGTGTGGTCAGGCGGTACCGGCCTCGCGGCGGCGGTGCACCCAGTAATAGAGTGTCGGCAACACCAGCAGGGTCAGCAACATCGCCGACAGCAGGCCGCCGATCACCACCACCGCCAGCGGTTTCTGGGTCTCGGCACCGATCGCGTGCGAAGTCGCCATCGGCAGCAGGCCGAACATCGCCAGCAGTGCGGTCATCAGCACCGTGCGCAGGCGCTGCAGCGAGCCCTGCACCACCGACTGCAGCAAGTCCATGCCCTGCTCGCGCAGCTGGGCGAAGCGGCTGAGCATCACCACTCCGTTCAACACTGCCTGCCCGAACAACGCAATGAAACCGATCGCCGCTGACACCGACAGCGGGATGCCGGTCAACCACAGGGCGAGGATGCCCCCGATCATCGCAAGTGGCACGTTGGCCAGGATCAGCGCGGCGCTGCTGATGTCCTTGAAGGCATCGAACAGCAGCACGAAGATGATCAGCACCGACAGCGGAATCACCCAGCCCAGCCGCTTCATCGCACGCTGCTGGTTCTCGAACTCGCCAGACCACTCCAGCCGGTAACCGTCCGGCAGCTGCACGTTGGCGTCCACGCGCTTACGCATGTCGGCCACCACGCTGCCCATGTCACGGCCGGCGATGAAGATGCTCACCGCCTTCACCCGCTGCGCGTTCTCTCGCGAGATGTTGATCGCACCGCTGGCCATGCGGAAGTCGGCCACGTCGGACAGTGTCACCGTGTGGCCATCGCCGATGCCGACCGGGACCGTGCGCAACTGTTGCAGGTCACGGTCGGCGTCGTCCAGGCGCAGCGTGATCGGGAACTTGCGGTCACCTTCCCACAGTTCACCGACCTGGCGCCCGCCCAGTGCGGTCTCGATCACCTCGTCGATGTCGCGCACGTTCAAGCCATAGCGCGCAGCACGGTCGCGATCGATGTCGATCTGCAGCTGCGGCAATGAACCGTCACGGTCGATGAAGGCACTCTCCACACCCTCCACGCCACGTACCTGGCCCAGGATCGCCTGCGCCTGCTGGTTGAGCACGTCCAGGTCCGAGCCACTCACCTTGATCACCACCTGGCCCTTGATCTGCGAGATGCTCTCAAGGATGTTGTCGCGTACCGGCTGCGAGATCGAGAACTCCGGGCCCGGAATCCGCTGCTCCAGGGTGCGCTGCAGGTCGCTCACCAGCTGCCGCTTGTCCACGCCCTTCGGCCACTCCTTCTCCGGCTTCAACGCCACCAGCGCTTCAATCTGGTTGGCGCCCTTGGCATCGGAGCCATCCTCCGGACGCCCCAGCTTGGCCACCACCGTCGACACCTGCGGGAAGGTGCCGACCAGCTCGCGGATGCGCCGCGACTGCTGCTGCGCTTCGGCCAGGCTGGTGCTGGGGTCGAGCGTGGCGGTCAGCCAGATCGAGCCTTCGTCCAGCTCGGGCAGAAACTCCGAACCCAGGCGGGTGCCCAGCGCCAGCGTGCCGACCAGCAGCGCGACTGCGGTCAGCACCACCGCACGCGGGCGGGCCAGTGCGCGCTCCAGGATCGGCTTGTACCAGCCGGTCAGGCGGTCCATCAGCGGATTGCCATCGCGCATGCGGTCGCGCCGCAGCCACCAGTAGCAGAACAGCGGCACCACGGTCAGCGCCAGGATCAGCGCACCGATCAGGGCCGAGGTCACCGAGTACGCCATAGGCGCGAACATGCGGCCTTCCTGGCGCTGCAGGGTGAAGATCGGGATATGCGCGGCGATGATGATCAGCATCGAGAAGAACGTCGGCCGCCCCACTTCGGATGCTGCCGACAGGATGGTCGAGAAGCGTGTCTTCCTGTCGGCGTTGGGCGGCAGTTTCGATAGTCGCGAAACGATGTGCTCGGTCACGATCACCGCGCCATCGATGATGATGCCGAAGTCCATTGCCCCCAGCGAGAGCAGGTTGGCCGGCACGCCCCACAGATGCAGGCCGAGGAAGGTCGACAGCAGCGCCAGCGGCATCATCGCCGCCACGATCAGCGCGGCTCGGGCGTTGTACAGGAACAGCCACAACACCAGAAACACCAGCACCGCGCCTTCCAGCAGGTTGCGGAACACGGTCTTCAGCGTGGTCGAGACCAGCCACGAGCGGTCGTAGAACGGCTCGATGCTGACCCCGGCCGGCAGCTGGTTCGCTTCAATCTCGGTGATGCGCGCATGCAGAGCATCGAGCACGTCGGACGGGTTCTCGCCCTTGCGCATCAGCACCATGCCGAACACCGCATCGTCATTGTCGTCCTGGCCGACCAGGCCCTGCCGAGGCAGGCCGGTATCGGCGATGCCGGCCAGGTCGCGCACCAGGATCGGCGTACCACTGCGCTGTCCCACCACCACGTTGCCAATGTCGGCCGGCGAACGCATCAGGCCCACCCCGCGGATCAGGAACTGCTGCTGGCCCCGTTCAACATAGCCACCGCCCGCGTTCGAACTGCCCTTTTCCAGCGCCTCGGCGAACTCACCCAGACTGATGCCACGGTCACGCAGCTTGTCCAGGTCCGGCTTTACCTGGAAGGTGCGCGCAAAGCCGCCGAAACTGATCACATCGGCCACGCCCGGCACGGTGCGCAGGCTGCGTTCCATCGTCCATTCCTGCACGGTGCGCAGCTGAGTTGGCGTCAGATGCGGGCCTTTCAGCACATAACGGTAGATCTCACCTACCGCCGAGCTCATCGCCTCCAGTTCCGGGGTCACCCCTTCCGGCAGCTCCACGCCCTGCAGGCGCTCCAGCACCTGCTGCCGCGCGAAATAGTCATCGGCCTTGTCGTCGAAGGTCAGGATGATCATCGACAGGCCGAACTGGGTGTGCGAGAACACCCGCACCGAATGCGGAATACCGGACAGTGCCACTTCCAGCGGCATCGTCACCTCGCGTTCCACCTCCTCGGCGGCACGGCCGGGGTGCAGCGACACCACCGTCACCTGGGTGTCGGACACATCCGGGAAGGCCTCCACCGGCAGCACGCGGAACGCGGCAATGCCAGCGCCGATGAACAGCAGCAACGCCAGCATCACCATCAGCGGCTGGCGCAGGCAATAGGCAATCAGGCGATCGATCATGGGGCGGCGTGCCCCGTGCCGCTGCCGGCGGCTGGTGCGCTGTCGACCAGTTGCTGCAGCAGCAGGCCACCCTCGATGACCACCCTGCTGCCCGCCGCCAGACCCTCACGCACCCACAGGCGGCCGTCACCCAGTTCTTCAGCGTGCACCGCGTGGCGCACGAAGCGGCCCTTGCCTTCCTCCACGAACACCACCTGCTTGCCGTCGATCAGCAGCACCGCCGCATCCGGAAGCGATACGCCGCCCTCGGCCGGCAACGCCACCTGCGCACGCACGTACTGGCCGGCCTTGAATGCGCGAGCCCGGTTGTCCAGTTCGGCGCGTGCCTGCACCACGCGGCGTTCGCTGTCGACGAAGTCGTCCACATGCTGCAGCGTGGCCTGCAGGTGCGTGCCGTCGGCGCCGGGCACGCTCACCTGCATGCCGGCCTTCAGGCGCCCGGCCAGGCTTTCGGGAATGTCCAGCAGCAGCCACAGGCGATCCGGGTCACCGATCACCGCCAACGGCTGCTCACTGTCCGGACTGACCGTCATGCCCGGGCTCATCCGCCGCTCCACCAGCACGCCATCAATGGGGGCGCGCAGCGGCAGGCGCTGGTCGACGCGCTGGCCATTGCCGTAGGCCCTGGCGAACGCGGTCGCGCGTGCATGATCAGCCTGGCTGCCAGCGAAGTTCGCCTCGGCTTCATCCAGCTCACGGCCCGAGGCCACGCCTGCGGCATGCAGTTCACGGGTACGGTCCAGCTCCTTGCGCGCCTGCTGCAGTTCGGCGCGACCACGCACGCCTTCGGCCTGGGCCTGGCCGAATTCCGGCGAGGTGATCCAGGCGATGACCTGGCCGGCCTTCACCTGCTGCCCCGGCTGCGCCTCGATCCGCGCCACCTGCCCCGGCAGCGGCGTACGCAGTGCACTGGAGCGGGTTTCATCCCAGACCACCCGGCCCGGCAGCTGCAGGCTGGCGCTCGCACCGGCGGTCACGGCCTCGCTGCGCAGCACATCCAGCTGGCGGCTGTCGGCCGGGAACTGGATCTGCCCGCCACTGACCTGCGGCGCATCCTCGGTGTACGAGGCCGGCTCACGACCACAGCCGCTGAGCAGGGCCAGCGCCAGCAACGGCGGCAGCACGGCATGTCGCGCCCGCAGGCGATGGGCGACAGTGGACTTCATCGGGATGCTCCTTCAGCAACGGATGTGGCCGCTTCCCAGCGCGCCAGGGCAATGGCATGGTCTGCGCGTGCTTCGATCAGCGCGCCCTCGAAGTCGCGCCAGCTACGGCGCGCATCCAGCAGGTCGGTCAGGCTGGCGGCGCCACGGCGGTACGCCAGCTCGATGCCCTCCACCGCCTTGCGCGCGGCGTCGGCGTGCAGGCCTTCATACTGGGTGCGGCGCTGCGTGGCGGCCTGCGCGCTGGCCAGCAACTGGTCCAGCTCGGCGCGCGCTTCGCGCTGCCGCACCTGCAGCTCAAGCGCCGCGCTGTCACGGTCGGCTTCGGCACGTTGGATGGCACCGCGCGCACGCGATGGGCCGCCGAGTGGAATGGTCAACGACACGCCCCAGGTGACACCGTTGATATCGGTCGGTTCCCGCTCCGCCTCCACGCCCAGCTGGATATCGCGGTGGCGCTCGCTGCGAGCCAGCGCCACGCCGGCATCGGCGGCGGCCAGGCGCGAACGCGCCGCGCGCAGATCGGCGCGCTGCTGCGGATCGAATGTCCGCATACCGGCCACACCGGCGGCGTCCGGCCACGCGTCATCGGCACTCAGCTCGCCGCTGTCATCGCGGCCGAGCAACAGGCCCAGCGTGTGCCGCGCATCGCGCAGATCCAGCGCCGCCTCGCGCGCCGCGTCGGCTACGGCAAGGTCGTCCACCGCCAGCCGCGCACGATCCACCGGCGCCATCGCTCCGGTTGCGACCTGCTTGTCGGCAGCGGCCATCTGTTCGGCCGAACTCTGGCGGTTGGCCTCGGCAATCTGCGCCCGCTCCTGTGCGCCCTTCAGGCCGAAGTAGGCTTCATGCAGCGCCACCTGCTGTCGGCGCTGGGTATCCAGCATCTCCAGCCCGGCCACCTCCAACAGCGCATCGGCTTGGCGGACGCGCAGTGCGCGCTTGCCACCGCGTTCCCAGGTCCAGCCCAGGCCCAGTGTGCTGTCCACCCGTTTGTCCTGCCAGCGTCCGGGGCCGATGCCATGCTTGGGGCTGATCTTGCTGCTGCCGATCGAAAGCTCGGCTGCGGGCCGCAGCGCGGCCGTCTGCGCATCGCCCTGCACGCCGCGCAGCTCCAGTGCCGCTGCACGCAGGTCCGGGTTGTGTGCTTCCATTGCACGCTGTGCTTCCTGCAGGGACAACGCCGAAGCCGAGGGCGCGCACCAAAGAGTGGCGAGTACGGCCACGAGACAAGAGGAGAAGTTCATGCGCGTCACGGTAAGGTGACGCACTTGCGCCAAACTTGCCCCAACCTTGCACGAAGCTTGCAATGCGAATCCTGCTGATCGAAGACGATGCCGCTCTGGCCGATGGACTGATCCGCGCCCTGCAGGGCGCCGGTCATCTATGCGACCACCTCTCGCGTGGGTTGCACGCGCCCGCAGCGTTGGCCAGCGCACCGTATGACGTGATGGTGCTGGACCTCTCGCTGCCCGACGTCGATGGCCTGGATCTGCTCTCACGGCTGCGCAACGATGGCGTCACCCTGCCGGTGCTGATCCTGACGGCACGCGACGGCGTGGAGGACCGCATCCTTGGGCTGGACCGGGGTGGCGACGATTACCTGGCCAAGCCGTTCGCACTGGGTGAGCTGGAAGCCCGCCTGCGCGCGTTGTCACGCCGGCGCAGCGACGCGCCGGCACAGAAGCGGCTCGGCCGCTTGTGCTTCGACAGCATCCGCAACGAGGTGCAGGTGGAGGGCCAGCGCGTCGAGCTGACCGCGCGCGAGCTGGCGCTGGTCGAGGCGCTGATGCAGCATCCCGGTCGCACTGTCACCAAGCAGCGCCTGTTCGATGCGTTGTACAGCTGGGACCACGAAGCCAGCCTGTCGGTGATCGAGGTGCATGTCAGCCGCCTGCGCCGCAAACTGGAACAGGCGCGCGCCGGTGTTGGCATCCGCATGCTGCGCGGCCTCGGGTATCGCCTGGAGGCCGGCGGTGACTGAGCGCGTGCACAGCCTGCGCGGCCTGCTGCTGCGTCGCCTGTGGCTGCCGCTGCTGGTACTGATGCTGTGCAGCGCGGTCGGCTCGTTCGCACTGGCCCGCTTCTATGCCGGCCAGGTCTACGACCGCTGGCTGCTGGACTCGGCGATGTCGTTGTCCGAGCTGGTGAAGGTGCAGGACGACCAGGTTTCCATCGAGATCACGCCGGCGGTCTCGCGCATGTTCACCTGGGACACCGCCGACGAAGTGCATGGCGAGGTGGTCGACGCCGCGGGCGGGCGCCTGTATGGCGATCTGCCTGAGGCACTGCCGTGCCCAACCGTCGCCGCCGAGGGCAGCGACGCGGTCTACTACGACGCACGCCTGCGCGGCCAGGCGGTGCGCATGGTGGAAGTGGTGGTCAGCGCCGGGCCAGGCCATGACATCCGCCTGCGCGTGGCCGAAACGCTGCGCAAGCGCCATCGCCTGGAACGCAAGCTGCTGATGACCAGCATCCCGTTCCAGACCGCGATCCTGGCACTGGCCGCATGGCTGGCCTGGTCGGGCACCGGCGCCGCCGCACGGCACGCCAACCAGGTCGCGCGGCGATTGGCCAGCCCGCGCCCGGATCCGCTTGCGCCCCTGGAACCGGCGCAGGAAGCGCCGCGCGAACTGTGGCCGGCGGTAGAGGCCTACAACGCGCTGCTGCAACGCCTGGACGCCATGCAGGCCGCGCAGCGGCGTTTCGTCAGCAATGCCGCGCACCAGCTGCGCACGCCCCTGGCGGCGATGCAGGTGGAACTTGAAAGCTCGTTGCGCCAGCATGATCCGCAGGCGCAGCAACTGGCGTTGTCCGGCACGCTGGCCGGGCTGGCACGGCTGCAGCACCTGGTCAACCAACTGCTGCTGCTCAGCCGCTCCGAGGAATCGCAGGGCAGCGCGCTGTCACTGCAGCCTGTGGATCTGGCCGCACTCGCCCGGAGCGTGGTCGAACGCTATGCCGACCGGGCGCTGGCCGCGGGCGCGGACCTGGGCTACGACGGCCCGGATGACGGCGTGCAGGTACAGGGTGATCCGCAGCTGCTGCGCGAGGCGTTGGGCAATCTGCTGGACAACGCCCTGCGCTACGGCGCCGTGCCCGGCGTAGTTACCCTGGGTGTGCGGCAGGATGCCCACGGTGTGCAGGTGTGGGTGGACGATGATGGCCGCGGCATCCCCGCGGCCGAACGAAGCCACGTCACCGAACGCTTCTACCGCGCCAGCAGCGAAGGCGACGGCTGTGGTTTGGGCCTGGCCATCGTGGCCGAGATCGCGCAGCGGCATGACGCGACCCTGATGATTGATACCGCCCCGATTGGTGGCGCGCGGGTGGGGTTGCGCTTCCGATGAGCGTTGTTGAACCGCCTTTGTAGAGCCGAGCCCATGCTCGGCAGCTCCTGGCACGAAGCCTGAGCCGAGCATGGGCTCGGCTCTACAGGTTCCTGGTCACCCGTGAAGCGTGCCGACCAAGGTCGGCACCTACCGAGTGCGCGTCATCGGCTCATCGAATACGGCGCCTGCGCGCCCTGCCCCGGCCAGTCCCTGTTCGGCTCGGCCTGCATGGTGAAACGCAACTCGCCACCGGCCAGGATCTCGTCGTGGCGCAGGAACGTGCGCTGCAACGGCTTGCCGTTGAGGCTCACGCTGCCTACATAGGTATGCGCGTCATCCAGCCCGTCGGCCACGATGGTGAACGTCTTGCCGTTCGGAAGGCGCATCGCGGTCTTCGGCAGGAACGGGCGGCCGAGGATGTACTCGCCCGAGCCCGGCGCCACCGGGTAGAAACCCAGCGCGGTGAACACGTACCACGCCGACATCTGGCCCACGTCGTCATTGCCGGCCAGGCCGTCGGGCCGGTCGGCGTACTGGGTATCCATGATCTGCTTCAGGCGCGCCTGCGTGCGCCACGGCTGTCCCGCGTGCGAATACAGATAGGCCACGTGGTGGCTCGGCTCGTTGCCGTGCGCATACCAGCCGATCAGGCCGGTAATGTCTTCCATGTGCGCGAAGATCGATGGATCCACCTTTGCGTTGAACACATCGTCCAACCGCGCCAACAGCTTGTCGCTGCCCCCGTGGACTGCAGCCAGCCCGGCCACGTCCTGCGGCACGTACCAGGAGTACTGCCAGGCGTTGCCTTCGGTGTAGTCGGTGCCGTAGCCGCTGGCGCTGGGATCGAACGGGGTGCGGAAACTGCCGTCGCGCTTGCGTGCGCGCATGAAGCCGGTGTCCTTGTCGAACGCATTGCGCCAGTTGGCCGCGCGCTTGTCGAAGGTCGCCGCGATATCGCCCTTGCCCATCGCCTGCGCCATGCGTGCGATGGTCCAGTCATCAAAGGCGTATTCCAGCGTCTTGCTGGCCGCTTCACCTTCCTCGTCGATCGGTACGTAGCCCAGCTCGCGGTACTGCGCGATACCGTCATAGGGGCCGTAGTTGGCGGTCTCGACCATCGCCTTCAATGCCTTGTCGGCGTCGAAGCCACGAATGCCCTTCACGTAGGCGTCGGCGATTACCGGCACGGCGTGATAGCCGATCATGCACCAGTCTTCCAGGCCATGGAACGACCACACCGGCAGCATGCCGTAGGGGCTGTGCTCATGGTGGGCCAACATCGAATTGACGAAGTCGCTGTTGCGCTTCTCCGGCTGCACCAGGGTCAGCAACGGGTGCAACGCACGGTAGGTATCCCACAGCGAGAACGTCGAATAGTTCGTGAAACCATCGGCCTTATGCACGGCATTGTCCGAACCGCGATACTGGCCATCGGCATCCATGAACAGCGTCGGCCCCAATAGTGTGTGGTACAGCGCGGTATAGGCGCTGCGGCGAGCGTGCTCGGGTGCATCGATATCGAGCACCGACAGCGCCTGCGTCCATTCCTGTTTCGCCTGCGCACGCACGCGGTCGAAATCGAAGTCGGCCACTTCCGCATCGAGGTTGGCAATGGCGCCGGCCTCGCTGACCGGCGAGATGGCAACCTTGACCACCAGCGGCGCATCCAGCTTGCCGAATGCGAAGGTACCGACCAGCTGACGGCCCTCGATCTGTGCGCGCTGGGACGGATCCTTCTCGCCCGGCGGCGGGAAGCCCTTGTAGACGACGTCCTGCTCGGTGTTGTGCAGCTCATGCCCGGCCAGCGGGCGCGAGAAGCGCATCGCGAAATACAGCTGGCGGCCCGGCGCCCAGCCGCGCGTCTCGCGGAAGCCGGTGACCGTGCCGTCGGCACGCACCCGCACCCGCGACCACAACACCTTGCCCGGGTAGTCGTACATGCTGGTGCGCATGTCCAGCAGCACCTTGGCGTCGGTGCCCTTGGGGAACGCATAGCGATGCACGCCCACGCGGGTACTGGTGGTCAGCTCGGCACGCACCTTGTAATCGTCCAACGTGACCGCGTAGTAGCCCGGCTCCGCTTTCTCGTCATCATGGCGGAAGCGCGAGGCATAGCCGCTGCGCGGCTTCTCGGGATCGCCACGCTCCAAGCCGGAACTGCCGGTGAACGGCATCAGCAGGATGTCGCCCAGATCGGAATGGCCAGTGCCGGAAAAATGGGTATGCGAGAAGCCGACGATGCTGCTGTCGTCGTAGCGGTAGCCGGCCGCCCAACCGTAGGCCTTCTCGCGCGGCTGGATACGCGTATCCGGGCTGAGCTGGACCATGCCGAACGGTACCGTCGCACCCGGATAGGTGTGACCTTCCCCACCGGTGCCGATGAACGGGTCCACCGAGGCGTAGGCCTTGTCGGCGGCGGTTCTGGCAGGCGCGGCCGAAGCCAGGCCGGAAGCGAGCATCGCCGTGGCGGCGACAGCGATCAGGAGACGACGGTCCAGCGTGGGCATCGGCATTTGGATCGATTCAGGTGATAGCCGGATGCTAGCACCGGGCCTGTCACGCCGCATGCTGCAGTGCGACTGCCCCGCGTGCCGCGCCCGGTTCACTCCTCAATCGGGAAGCGCGCCCTGCAACGACATGAGGTCCGCGCTGTCCAGCGGCCTCACTACCCGCGCGACCTCTTCTCCATCGTGCAGCAGCACCACCGTCGGCCACAGCTTCACTTTGAACGCTCGGCCCAGGGGCCTGCCCTTGCCATCCTCGATCTTCCAGTGCGGCAGATCGTTCGCTTCGACAAAGGCCTGCAACGCGGGCTGCGCGGCCTGGCAGTGGCCACACCAGGGCGCGCCAAACTCGAGAAGCAGCCAGCCGACCTGCGCCTCCACATCCAAGCGGTCGGGCTCCGCCGACAGGTGATCGCGCATGAATGGCATCCGCGCTACGCCGCCAGCGCCTTCTGGATGTCCGCCAAGGGCGCGTTGGTCAGGTCCTTGGCGATGTCGCCCAGCAGGCGGGCCTGGGTTTCCTTGTGCAGCAGCGGACGGATGCGTCCCAGCGTGGTCGGATCAGCGATCAACACCAGGTGTGCATAGCGATTCTTCAACGCATCCTCATTGAGCTGTTCCGCCACCTGCTTGGCGAACGTCGCCTCGTTGAGCTGGGATACCGACATGTCCTTCGGCACTGCACCCGCAGGCCCCTGCCCGGATACACCCTGCTCGCTGATGTCCTGCAGGCGCAGTTCGCCTTCCTGCTTCAAGGCCAGCTGGTGATCGCTGCCGACATTGGTGAATACACGGGCCGAACCGCCATCGGCGACAACCACAAGCGTACCTTCGGGAATGCGACGGGTCATGCGATGCTCCTTCTCTGTTGCGTTCGCCCACAACGTAGAGGGCGGCATGTGAGCAGCACGACCAGATTCCGTTCAACGCACGTCATCATTGCTTTGCAGATGAACAGGCATGATGGAACACAGCGTGCAGACAACTGCGCTTCGCTGCACGCTCACGCGCGTGCCGTTATGATGAACGGATGATCGACACGACCCACTACGTGACGGGCGCACCTGTTACGTGGAAAGCACTGCCGACCGGCGCTTCGCTTGCCACGCATGTTCCTGCTCCGCCCATCCATCGCCTCGCGCTGGATCCTGGCGGATGACGCCCGCAGGCACTTCGCCTGCATCCCCCGCATCGCTGTGATTCCCGGCCGCTGACCGCGCGGCCGTCGTGATCCCGTTGCCGTGCTTCCGCCGAAACGGCGGTGCCACGCCGTGCGCGTGCATCCACGCATGCCGCCGTTTTCTCCATTTCAAACCTCCCAGGGAGCCCCCATGCAGGACACGCCCGAGGCACATGCCCATTTCGGCTGGTTCAAGCGCCGCCGTCACCTGAAAGTGGACGAGATCACCGTCGTCGACAAGCCCATGCTCAAGCGCGCCGTCGGCGCTGCCGCGCTCGGCAATGCCATGGAGTGGTTCGATTTCGGTGTCTATGGCTATCTGGCCGTCACCATCGGCCAGGTGTTTTTCCCGTCCAGCAATCCCACCGCTCAGGTGATCGCTGCCTTCGCGACCTTCACCGTGGCGTTCCTGGTACGGCCGCTGGGTGGCCTGGTGTTCGGCCCGCTGGGTGATCGCTACGGCCGCCAGAAGGTGCTGGCGTTCACCATGATCCTGATGGCACTGGGCACGTTTTCCATCGGCCTGATTCCCTCGTATGAGCGCATCGGTATCTGGGCACCGGTGCTGTTGCTGCTGGCGCGCGTGGTGCAGGGCTTTTCCACCGGCGGTGAATATGGCGGCGCGGCAACCTTCATCGCCGAGTATTCCACCGACCGCAACCGCGGCCTCATGGGCAGCTGGCTGGAGTTCGGCACGCTGGGCGGCTACATCGCCGGCGCCGGTACCGTGACCGCGCTGCACATGCTGTTGAGCAGCGGGCAGATGCTCGACTGGGGCTGGCGCATTCCTTTCCTGGTGGCCGGTCCGCTGGGCCTGCTCGGCCTGTACATGCGCATGAAACTGGAGGAAACCCCGGCTTTCCGCGCCTTCGCCGAGGAAGCCGAGAAGCGCGAGCACGATCGTCCCGGGCTGGGCGCGCTGTTCCAGGTGCATGGCCGCCAGCTGCTGGTATGCATGGGCCTGGTGCTGGTGTTCAACGTCACCGACTACATGCTGCTGACCTACATGCCCAGCTACCTCAGCGTCACCATGGGCTATGCCGAGAGCAAGGGGCTGCTGCTGATCATCATCGTGATGCTGGTGATGATGCCGCTGAACATCGTCGGCGGGTTGTTCAGTGACCGGCTGGGCCGCCGACCGATGATCATTGGTGCCTGCATCGCACTGCTGGTGCTGGCGATTCCGTGCCTGCTGCTGGTCGGCAGCGGCAACGACGGGTTGATCTTCATGGGCCTGATGCTGCTGGGCCTGGCGCTGGTGTGCTTCACCAGCTCGATGCCGTCCACGCTACCCGCGCTGTTCTACACCCCGGTGCGCTACAGCGCGTTGTCGATCGCGTTCAATGTGTCGGTGTCGCTGTTTGGCGGCACCACGCCGCTGGTGACCGCGTGGCTGGTGGAGCGCACCGGCGATCCGCTGGTGCCGGCCTACTACCTGATGGGCGCGGCCGTAATCGGATTGGTGACGATGCTGTTCGTGAAGGAAACCGCCGGCCTGCCGCTGCGCGGTTCACCGCCGGCGGTCGGCAGCGACAAGGAGGCGGCCGCCCTGCTGAAGAGCGATGTACCGGTGACGGTGGACCCGACCTTGCCGTCGCTGCCGGACGTTGCCGAGCCCGAGCAGGTGAAGCCGGCCTGAGGCAGGTTGCACGACGCGATCCACACCTGGCGTGGATCTACGGGGCCAGAGGCGCCGGGTGGATACGCCCGGCGCTGCCTGGCGCTACGTCTTGATACGGGCCAGCTTCCCCGGCGTCCAACGCAGCGTCCATGTGTAGTTTCCGTCCGGCGGACAGACGTGGCGGTTCGGACTCTTCCATTCGCAGACCGTCGCCCCGGCACTGACAGTGAAATCGACAACGATGCGATCACCCTGGATGCGGATGGCACGGATGGCGCCTGGAATCTGTTCAGCCGCGTCGTCAGCATAGCCATACCTGCGGATGGCGGCATAGTCCTCTGCTTCCACCGGCGACAGGCTGTTCGGGTTCTCCTGGCCACGCGGATCGTTTGCCGTCAGCGCCGTCATCACCGCAACAACATTGCTTTGGGCGAAGCTGCCACCGGAATAGTCGGACGTGTAGAAATACACGACCTCGGCACGGCCATCGCCATCGAGATCGGCAACAGCCGTCCAAACCGGGCGGAAGTCGGATTCAATGTCGCCGCCGGGAATCAGCCGCAGGTTGGCTTCGGCGGCGTGAAAGGCCTGCACCAGGCTAGGCGGCGATGGTCGCTTGGCGGCAGGCGACGCGGCCATCGTCGGCATGCAGGACAGCGTCAGCGCGGCAAGCACCAGGCAGATGGAACTGGAGCGGAACGTCGCAGGTCCGTGCATGTCATCCTCCTTGAGTGTGCGGTCAGTCTAATCGCAGCCCCGGTGGCAGTCGTGCACGGCGCGGTTTCGCGCGATGTGTGAAAGGTATCCACGCATGGCGTGGATCTAATCCGAGGTGTTCAATTCCATCGCACGCATCACGATGGGCTTGGCCCAATCCGGCGTATGCAGCAGCTCGGCCACCGAGACCGGGTACTGCAGCTGGCCATGCGCCATCGCCAGCACCGGCAGCGGCTCGACGCAGCCGTCGGCGTCGGCGGGAGCGCTGTTGTCGTAGACATGCAGCTCGGCCAGGTGTGGCAGCAGGTCCAGCAGATTCTCGCGCGCCGAATCGAAGCGGGCGTGGATCTTCTCCACCGGAATATCGTGGCCACCGGCCGCTACCCGCGCAGCGACGCGGGCGATGTGCAGCTCGACGCTGGCCAGGCCGCAGAACCATACCGCCACATGATGCTGCTCACAGGCCTCGCGCAGCAGGCCTGGAATGGTGTTGCCGCCCAGCGTGGTCTCGAAGGCGAAGTCCGTGCCATCAGCCATGGCCTGACGCAGGCGGCGGGTGCCTTCCTGCCAGGCCTCCGCATTGGCATCGGGCAGCGGCCAGCCGGCCTCCACCAGGCGCCGGGTGAACGAATCGGGGTTGAACCAGCCCAGCCCTTCGGCTTCCAGCCAGGTACCCAGCAGCGAACTCTTGCCGGCGCCATTGACGCCGGCAAGCACCAGGATCCGCCCCATCGGTCAGAGCGGACGGCCGAGGGTGACCTTGCGACCGCGGCGGATCGGCTGGCCCAGCACCTTGCCCAGCCCCTCCCCGCGCTGCAGGCTGGCCAGGGTCTGGTCAAACTCACCGCGCAGGCGCAGCAGTTCTTCGCTGCGCTCACGGGCATCGCCGCCAGCGGCCTTGGCCAGCAGTTCCTGGTAGGTGCGGATGTCCACGATCACCGCTTCGGGGTGGTTGTGGTTGGTGATGACCAGCGCCTGCTTCTCGCGCACGGTGCGCATCAGGCTCGGCCAGCCACGGGTCTTCACCGACGACGCGGGGGCCTTTTCGAGGCCAGGCAGATCCAGCGGCAGGGTCATGGCACGGCTCCGGGTAGGGTGGATAATGGCCACTATACCCAATTTGGTCAAATTGGATATAAATGAACCTTTACCTGCCGGAGCCGTCCGCCGCAGCGCACGGCGCATCGGTCTGCAGCAGGCTGTCACGCTCGCGCAGCGGGAAGCGGATCCAGGCATCCAGTCCCTGCGGGTCGAAGCGCAGTTCACCGCTGCCGGCCAGTTCATAGGGCACGCGCTGCTCGATCAGCGCCCGGCCAAGCCCACGCTGCCGGGGCAGCTCCCAGTCTTCCACAGCGGCATGGCGTTCACACCAGTGCAGCCCCAGCCACGGCTGCCCGCCCTGCACCTGCAGGTGCCAGGTCACCTCGATCCGGCCATCCTCATGGCTCAGTGCGCCATGCCGCAGGGCGTTGGTCGCCAATTCGTGGATCGCCAGGGACAGCACTTCGGCCGCCTTCGGCGGCAGCAACACGTCCTCGCCCTGCAGGCGGTAGGCGGCCGCTGCCGGCCTCAGCGCCGCGATCTCCTCATCGATCATGCCACGCAGGCAGACCCCGGCATTGGCGCCACGGGTCAGCAGGCTCTGCGTGCGTGCCAGCGACATCAGTCGCCCGCACAACCGTTCAGCGTATTCATCCACGCTGCTGACCGACTCGCGGGTCCGCCAGGCAATGGCATGGATGGTCGACATGATGTTGCGCACCCGGTGCTGCAGTTCGGCCAGCAATACAGACTGGCGCTCGGTGGCACGCTTGAGATCGTCGATGTCCACGGCGATGGCAAATACGCCGCTGACCTCACCGTCGCCATCGCGCAGGGGCGCGGCCGCGACCCGGGTCCAGCGCGCGCGCCCATCGTCATGCAGATACTGGAACTCCAGCCCCGGCACCACGGTCTCGCCGCGCATCGCACGGGCGATGGCGAAATCCTCCGGCCCGATGGCGCTGCCGTCCGCATGCCAGCCACGCCAGCGATGCAGGTTCACCTCATCCGTGGAGGGCACCTTGCCGCTGGGCAGATAGGCACGCATCTGGTCGTTGGACAGCTGCAGGCGCCCTTCAGTGTCGACAATGCAGACGCCCACCGGCAGCACCTTGAAGGCCAATGCCAGGCGCCGGTCCGCCTCCCGCCGCTTCTGCTCTTCGCGCTCGCGTGCCGATTGGGCCACATGCGCCGCTGTGGTCTCGAACATGGTCACGAGCACGCCGTTGATGCGCCCTTCCTCGCCACGGATCGGGCTGTAGGTAATGGTGAACCAGACATCCTCCAACCGCCCGCGGCGCGCCAGGGGGTAGAGTTTGTCCTCGTAGGTGATGGTTTCGCCCTGCCAGACGCGCTGGTAGATCGGTCCATTGATATGCCAGACCTCGGGCCAGCACTCGCGGGTCGGCTGGCCGAGCCCGCCGGGATGCTTGTCGGCCAGAATCTCGGCATAGCCATCGTTGTAGAGCTGCACCAGCTGCTCACCCCACAGCACGATCATCGGGAAACCATGGGCCAGCATCAGGTCGACGGTGGCGCGCAGGTGGGGCGGCCACTGCTCGCAGGCACCCAACGGCGTGGATGCCCAGTCGTGGCGGGCGATGCGCGCGGCCATGCCATCGTGGCGCACATGCAGCTGCGGTGCAGGTGGCATCTGGCCACGCAGCTTGGCGGCGTGGATGTCTTCAGGACGGCGCGACATGCCGCGCAATCAGGCAATGCCCGCAGAGACCTGCGGCGCCGCCACCAGCGCGGCCAGCTGCTGCACCAGCGCTTCGATGTGATAAGGCTTGGTACAGCGCGGCGCGCTGGCAAAGCGGCTGGGCAGGTTGTCGTCGTAACCGGAGGTCAGCAGGAAGGGGATACCCGCCTCGGCCAGCCGATCGGCCAGCGGATAGACCTGCTCACCTCCCAGGTTGATATCCAGCAATGCCACATCGATGGGATGGATACCGACCAGCCGCCCCAGCGCCTGCAGGTCGCCGGCAGGCCCCACCACCTGTGCGCCTTTCAGCTCCAGATAGTCGACCAGAAACATCGCGATGGCGAATTCATCCTCCGCCACCAGTACACGCAGCCCTTTCAGGCCCTCTGGTTTGTTGCCCGCTTCCAGCACGACCGGCGCTCCTCGATACACGCGGCCCAGCTCTGCCGCAACGCCCGCAGGATGCGCGAACCGGGCTACAAGAGCGCGTGATGATGGATGAAGGTCGCGGCCACGGCGCGTTCACCGCGGCATTGCAACGCCGCGTTCAGAAGGCCCGTTCCCACTTCAGGCTGAGCAGGCTGCGGTCGTGGCTGTACAGCCAGCCGACGTTGCTGTCGATGCGCGCGTAGCGCAGGCTCAGGCTGGGTACCAGCCCGGCCACGGCCAAGCGCTCGCTGCGCACGATGGCGATCAGGTTCTGTTCGTCGTCCTGCCTGCGCGCCTCCAGCAACGGACTCCAGGTGTCGTAGTCGCGCTGGCGCAGCGACACGAATACGGTGGCCGTGGTGCCACTCCACTGCCGCGCGGCGCCCAGCCGCAGGCCGCGCTGGCGGTAGCCGTTGGCCGGGTCGGCTGCGCTGCTGTCGGTGACATCCAGCCCGGCGAAGACCGTCCAGCGTGGATTGAGCGCGCGGAACCAGGTGGCGTACAGCGATGCCAGCTCGCCGTCGTAGTTGCTGGCAAGGCCCTGCTGGCGATAGCGCTGGCGCTTCCAGTCAGCCTCCAGCTTGAGCAGGCTGCGTGCATCCAGGGCGTACTGCGATTCCGCGTGCACGCCGCTGCCGCCCTGCAGCGCATGGTTGCCCAGGGCCTGGTAGTCATAGCTGGGGGCGAGCATCACGGTCTGCCGTGCACTACGCCAGCTGTAACCCGCCTGCACGTTGGCATTGAGCTCGTTGTACGCACTGTGCCCGCGCCATGCCTGGCCGAAGGCGAGGCCGCGCACGTACAGCCCATGATGCCCGCCGAGCACCCAGCGCCGTTCCAGGCTGGCGTCGTAGTCGAGGCCCGCCGCGCGCTGGGCGTCCGGCAGTTTCCGTTCGATGATGCAGGCGTCGCCCACGCCGAACAGGCAGGTGCGACTGGCCGAACTGCGGTTGATGTTGTCACTCCATGCCGGGCCGGCGGACAGCGCACCTTTCCAGCGCTGGCGCGCCTGCAGGGCACCCAGGTAACCGTCCACGCGCGCGCGGACGCCGGCCGTGGCCGGATCATCGGCATTGATGCCTGCAGCGATGGCTGTGAACAGCGCGGCCGCATCGCGATCGCGCTGGTCTTCCGCATAGACACGTGCCAGCTCGAGGCGGGCCGGCAGGAAATCCGGCTGCGCCGCCAGCAGCGCTTCGTACTCCATCGCCGCGCGACGATGGTCGCCTGCCACCCGCGCCAGCGCCCCCTGCGCATAGTGGCGCAGCAGGGGGTCATGCCCCGGCAGTTCGATGTACTCCTCGAGGAACGCAGCGGCGGCCTGCCATTGCTGATGCTGCAGAGAGAGGTAAAGGGCCTGGCCAAGATCATCGACGGTGCGCTCCACGCGCAGCGTCTGGCCGTCGATGGTGATGGTCGGCCGCTCCGACTCTGCCTGCTGCAGGCGCTGCTGGTCCTCCTGCTGGTGGCGCAGTTCGGTGCGCTGTTCCAGCACACGACGGAGATCGTCCTGCTGGGCGCGCACGTCGGCGGCGGCCAACAGCAGGACGAGAAGAAAGATGGGGGGGCGCATGGTCGATCCGTGGTGGGGCGTACACCGGGCCGAAGCAGGGACTGGCGGATCGCGGCTTGTCCCTGCCCTGCCCCGTCAGGGGCGTGGCGATCAGTTCTTGCTGCCGCCGAAGGCGGTGTCGTACTGGCTGTTGCCGCTGAAGGTGGCGATACCGGCCAGGGTGGCCGCGTTGGCGCCGAAGAACTGGCCCTGGGTGGTGCCGGCAACGCTGCCGTTGGCGGTGGCGGTGCCGGCGAACGAGGCGTTGGCGCTGTTGATGTTGGCGTTGACGTTGATCGACAGGCCGCCACCGCTCAGGCCACCGAGCAGGGTGCCATTGCCGAAGTTGGCGCGGAAGGTACCCGACAGCAGGTTGCTGCCATTGAACTTGTTCAGGCCTGCCACGCTGTAGGTGACCACGCCGGCCGGCAGCGTGGTGCCGGCACGGTCACCGACGAAATAGACCTGGCGGTTGTTGAAGCCACCAGCGGCGCCATCCTTGGACCACTCGCCGAACCACACATCGCCGCTGCCGACCTTGACGAAGTTGAAGTGGCCCATGCCGGAATGGCTGCCCGGGGTACCGGTGATCGGCATGGCCAGTGTGCGTACGGTGACACCATTGACGGTGGTCGGGGCCGAGTAGGCCGCCAGGCCCTGGAAATCGACCGGCTTGGCATTGGACACAGTGCCAACGCCGATACCGGCCTTGCCGGCCGAGTGCGGGCCGCCGTTGACTTCCGACGCACCCACCTTGACGTACAGCTGCGCATCGGTCGCCGGGCTGGCAGCGCCGACGATGTCGGCCGCCTGCGCAGTGCCGGCCAGGGCCAGTGCAGCGGCGACGGCCAACAGGGAACGGTTGATCATTTTCATGGTATTGCTCCTTGGGTTGAGGGAACTACGGGTACAACACAAAAAGGAACGGCGGCGGATCAGTTGCGCTGACCGCCGAAGGACGTATCGAACTGGCTGTTGCCGGCAAAGGTTGCGATGCCGGTCACCGCACTGGCACCGGCGCCGAAGAACTGGCCGCTGCTGGTACCGATGATCGAACCATTGGCGATGGCCGAACCGCTGAACGCACCGGTGGCGCGATCCAGCGTGCCGCTCGCGGCGAGCCTGTATCCGGTCCCGACCAGGCCGGCGGTGACGGTGCCGGTATCGAAATTCGCCCGCAGTGCACCTTCCAGCACGCCGCTGCCATCAAAGCGGTTGATGCCAGCCAAGGTGTAGGTCACGATGCCTGCTGGCAGCGAAGTACCGGCACGGTCACCGACGAAGAACACCTGGCGGTGATTGAAGCCCGCCTGCGCGCCGCTGGATGACCATTCACCGAACCAGACATCTGCATTGCCCACCTGCACGAAGCTGAAGTGGCCCACGCCAGCGGTGGCGAACGGCAGGCCTGCGTCCGGGCCCAGCGTGCGGACCGTGGTTGCGCCACGCACCACCGTGGTGGCGTAGGGCGCCAGGCTGGCCACGTCCACTCGCGCCGCGTTGGCATACGGCCCCAACGAAATGCCTGCGCGACCGGAACGGTGCGGACCGGCATTGAGTGTCGATTCGCCTGCGTTGATGTAATGGACGCCGTCCTGGGCCGGGCTCTGCCCGCCAGCGATGTCGGCAGCCATGACCGGCATGGAAGCCAGCAGGCCGATCGAAAGTACAAGGGTGCGGGGCTGTTTCACGGTTGATTCTCCCTGTCGAATGCGGACTCAGAAGCGCGCGGTGATGCCAAGCTTGATCGTGCGGCCTGGTGCCGGAAGCGTTGAGCGTGTTGCCGGGTCGACGTAATAGCGGTTGCCGAGATTGCTGCCGACCAGCTCGACGCTGGCGTGCTGGTTGAAGCGCCAGCGGGCGTAGGCATCCACCGTGGTGATGTTTCCCCAGGTGAAGGGCACGTTCTGCCAGAGCAGGCTGCTGCCCCCGGCGATCAGGCGGTCGCGGTAGGCCTGCAGGTCCGGATTGTCGTGCCGCTGGTAGTGCACGATGCGGCTGCCCAGCTCCAGGCGCTCATCGAACAGGCGGGTGCCGAGTGACCAGTTCACCGACAGCTTCGGCGTGGCCTGGGTCAGCAGATAGCCGCTGACGAAGCCATCCTGGACGCAGTTGGGCACCCGCCCCTGGTCCGCATCCAGCCGTACCGCCGAGCTTTCATCGCAGACTTCGTTTTCAAGGATGCGGCTGATGCCCAGATCGGTGAAGAAGCGCCGGTTGTCGAAGCGCGCCTGCAGCTCGATGCCGCGGATGGTCTGCTTGTCGATGTTGTCGAACATGAAATACGCATCACGTTCGATGACATTGCGGGTCTTGTGCACGTAGTAGGCCAGCTTGACGTCGGCATCGGCGGTGTTGCCGAACAGCCCGGAAAGGTTGTGCACGTACCCCAGCTCGTAGTTGTAGGCATGCTCCGGCTTGAGTGGATACAGCGGATTGAGGCTGCTGGAGAACGCAATGGTGCTTTCGAACATGCTGGGGAAGCGCACCGCCTCGCTGTAGCGCAGATAGGCACGAGCGGCCGGCGAGAAACGCACCGTCGCCGAGAACGTCGGCAACCAGGCGTGATCGCGGTGCCGTTCGTTGCGCCCGGCCACCGACTGCATCGCCCCGCCCCCGATCCTGCAGCGGATGTCGGTGCCGAGGACCATCGGCAGCAACCCGGGGATGGCGGCGACCTGGCCGTTGAGGCAGGGATTGGTGGCTCGGCCGTAGTTGCCGTTTGCATCGGGCAACCAGGGAATGCCGTGCTGGACCTCCCTGGGTGTCTCGTACTTGCGCAGCAGGTCGGCCAGCGACTGATCGACGATCCAGCCCATGCCGATGCTGTCCCAGAATTCCCGCTCGCTCTCGAGTGCGTCGATCTCGCCCTGCAGGCTGTCCGGCCGCGGCGGCAGTTCATTCACCCGGTACTGCGCTTCGCGCGGCACGATCGAGGTCGTCTGCAGTTCCGGATGCGCCTGCAGGAAGTCGTCGAACGCCCAGTAGCGGCTGTAGCGCACGCCGGCGTTGAGGGTGAGGAACTCGAACGGGCGCCATTCCAGGTTGAGGTAGCCCTCGCCTTCCTGGCGGCGGCCGGCACGCGGGTACATGCGCCAACCATCGGAAGGGCCGAAATACGGGTCACGCGAACCGAGCTTCTCGTATTGCCAGTTGCCGCCCACGGTCAGGTCCAGGGTGGAATGCAGAGCGAAGCGGTTGCTCAGGGTCAGGCCGGTACGGTCGTTGCTCGCATTCGCCAACGCGGTGTTGCGCAGGATCGGGCTGGCACCGGCATTCCAGTCCGGATTGCCGGGGGCGAAGTTCGGGAAGCCGCCTGCGGTGTAGGTATCGCTTTCCGTCTCGGTGCGCCACAGGTTGGCGTAGAGGTCCAGCCAGCGGCTGCCGGCCGGCTGGAAGCGGTATTCCAGGTTCCAGGCATCGGACGCAACCCGACTGAGCGGCCACTGGATGCGCCCATAGTCCGGCGCCGAGAGGATGCGCGACGGCATGATCTCGCCGTAGTGCGACAGCGTGCGCCGCCAGGTGGCCTTCAGCTGCTGGTCGTCATTGATCTGCCAGCTGCCCTTGACCAGCCAGGACTCCTGTTCGCTGGAGGTATTGGGCACTTCATCGCCCGGCTTGAAGTAACGCGCCAGCGTGGTGATGTAGTCGATGCCCTGGTACTCGAACTGCTCACGCCGGTCCTGGTCGTAGTAGGCGCTGCCCTGGGTCCCGGAGAAATAGTTGCCGCGCTTGCGCCAGGCATAGGCTGCCATCAGGTCGACGTTGTCGCCGCGTACGCCCAGTGCCAACCGCCAGGCCTGGTCTTCGCCATCGAAGGGGTTGTTGCCGCTGCGCGACTTCACCGGCACCACCAGGGTGCGGTCGTCATAGGGCGAGTTCGGCGAGCCCTGCGGGAACCCCGGCACCGTGCGGTAATCCTCGCCGGTGTGCAGGCGTGGCAGGCGCGGCGCCACGGCATTGCTGCTGCCTTCGATCTTCAGCTCCCCGCCGAAGCGCTCGCCGGCCGCAACGATGTCATCGACATCGATGGTCTTGATCACCAGCGCGCCACCGATCCCGCTGTGCACATCGCGCACCAGCCCTGGCCCCTTGATGACCTGGATGCCACCAATCAGGTTGGGATCGATGTAGTTGCGGTTGCTCACGCCGTTGTAGCCGCGCCAGACCGTGAGCGCCTGTTCGCCGCCGTCGATGCTGACCGGCACCCGCCCCGGCCCCTGGATGCCGCGGATGTTGATGTCCAGCGCGCCGCTGTTGCGAGCATCGCCACTGAACACACCGACCAGATCCTTGACCACGTCGGCCGGGTTGGAGCCGCGATAGCGCTCCACCCGGTCGCGCCCCGAATACGCCGTGGTCAGGTCCAGCGCGAACACATCATCGTAGCCGCGCCGATCACGCGCCTCCCCCCCTTCCGACTGCAGGCGACCGGCCACGTCAAGCGTCTCGGTCACCCGCACCCCTTCCCCTTCACCCGCGTCCGCTGCGGCCCGCAGGCTCCAGGTGCCGTCCAGGCCGCGCTGTGCGCGTACGCCGCTGCCGCGCAGCAGCTGCTGCAGGGCCTGCATCTGGCTGTACTCACCACGCACTGCACTGGAGCGGCGGCCCTCCACCAGGTCGCTGCGGAACACCACCTGCACATCGGCCTGGCGGCCAAAGGTACGTACAGCATCAGCCAGTGGCTGCTCCGGAATGGCGTACTGGCGCAGCGGCGCGACGACCGCCGGTTGCGCCTGCACGGCCGGCACCCAGGCCAGCGGCAGCAATGCGGTGGAGATGGCCAGGGCCAGGACGGTGGCGCGACGATGACAGGCGGATGCCGTGGACGGCATGGACAGGAACTCCTCAAGCGTGGCGGAACCACGGGCACATCCGGTGCCGGTGGTGTGTCTGGCTTGAGGAGAAACGGTGTTTCGCTCTGGCTATACCTCTATAGACAGCGGGGCACAGCGAGTGCCCACGGTTTTTTCATTTTTTTTTCATGTGGCGAGCTGTGCGCTGCGCCGCAGGCGCCTCACCACACCAGCAACGCACCACCGGGCAAGCGCTGAACCCGCAGTCCCGCCTGCGCGGCCACGGCGTCGATGGCCGTTTCGGGCTGCTGCAGATGGAACAGGCCACTGACCCGTACGCGTGCGCCCTGTCCGCCCACCACCCAGACCGGGGCACGCCGGTAGCGGCCGAGATCGGCGATGGCCTGGGCGGCCGGCTGATCGTCGATCACTACCTCGCCACGCCGCCACGGCGCCATGGTCTCGGCATCTTCCAGCTGCATTGGCTGCAGCCAGCGACCGTCACGGAACACGCGTGACTGCCCCGCATGCAGGCGCTGCACGCTGCCATCGCCCGGACGCACGTCGACCACACCCTCGCTGACCTGGGTGGTGACCGTGGTATCCAGCATCGACACACTGAAGGCGGTACCGATGTCACGGACCAGGCCGCCCGCCGCCTCGACCTGGAACGGGCGCGCCTCGTGTGCCACCTGGAACCAGGCTTGGCCGCGCAGCAGGCGCAGGTGGCGCTGCTGGCCATCGAACTCAATCGCCAGTGCGGTGCCAGCGTCAAGTACGGCGGTGCTGCCGTCGTCCAGCTGCACCACGCGCGGTGCATCATTGCTGCGCAGGTCACTGCGCGCCAGCAACAGCGCGTGTGGCGCAGCGGCAACCATCAGCACCACTGCGGCTGCACTGGCCAACAGCCACGGCAGGCGGCGGCGCGGCGCGATCGGACGCAACCCCTGGCAATCAGCCGTCAATCCTGGCAGCGCGGCCAGCACGTCCGGCCCGGCGGCATCCAGGCCCTGCCAGAAGGCCTGCTGCTGGTGCCATGCCAGCGCATGGCGGGGATCGGCCTGCAGCCAGCGCTGCAGGGTTCGTTGCTGGCGTTCCGGCAGCGGGCCTGCGCTGCACCGGATCACCCAGCGCAACGCCTGCCTGGCCTGACGCGGCGAGGGTTCGGACGTGGTCATGGTTGTGGCCTGCCGCACCGCGAACGGGTGCGCCTTCCTGTTGTGACAACGGCGGGCGCGATCTGCCCACGGCAATCGCGGCTCATCGGCGTGTTCCCTGCTGGTGCTGCTGGATCAACAGTGCCGCGCGCAGCACATGCTTGCCGACCAGGCTCTTGGAAATACCCAGCCGGGCTGCGATCTCGCGCTCGCTCAGGCCCAGATACCGGTTGAGCACGAAGCACTCGCGTACCTGCGCCGGCAAGGCAAGGATGGTCTGGGTGATCTCGCGCAGCTGCGCCTGGTCCAGCGCCTGGGCCTCGCCATCATGGCCTGCATCGGCCATGTCGACGGCGTACTCGGCCATCGCGCGCCGCTCGCGGGCATCCGCCTGGCTGCGGTTGAGCGCGTGATGGTAGGCCATCCGGTACAGATAACCGCGCGGCTCGAGGATGGGGGGATCGCCGGGCACGCTGCTGGCCTTCAGGTACAGGTTCTGCAGCGTGTCCTCGGTACTGGCCGGGTCGAGATAGCGCGCGATGAAGCGAGACAACGCACGGCGCTCGCGGATCAGCAACTCGACCAGCGCCAGGGCATTGGGAGACATAGGTGCCAAGGCCGGACCGGGGAATGATGGGCGTGATGGCGACGGTCCGGACGTGGATTGTGGGCTGGGCGGCCGCAGGCGGCAAGCAAAGTCCCGTCGCGCGGCACCAGGATCATCCACGCATGGCGTGGATCTACCAGGCGGCTGCGGATCCAGTAGATCCACGCCATGCGTGGATGCGGAGCCTACGGTTCATCCAACGCCTCGAAACGCTCTGCAAGGTAATCGATCAATGCGCGAACCGCCGGCAGCAGCCCACGCCGCGACGGGAACACCGCGTGCACGATGCCGTGCTTGGGCACCCACTCCGGCAGCACCGGCACCAGCGCGCCACTGGCCAGCTCGTCGCTGATCATCATCCGCGGCAGCATCAGCAGGCCCACTCCGGCCACCGCGGCCGTGCGCAACGCGATCATGTCATCGCTGACCAGCCGCGGGCGATGGTGCACGCTGGCCAGCACATCGTCGGGCCCGGTGTATTCCCAGACATGCTGCTGGCTGGGCGATGCCAGATCGACGGTCGGCATCATCGCCAGGTCGGCCGGCACCTGCGGCGTGCCCAGCCGCTGCAACAACACCGGACTTGCACTGGTGCACCAGACCCGCCGCGCCAGAACGCGCACCACAAGGTCACTGTCTTCCAGTGGGGGTGGCCGCACCCGGATCGCCACGTCCACACCCTCGCCCACCACGTCGACGCGCCGGTTGGTGGCGTCCAGCTGCGCCGTCACCTGCGGGTGCAGGGCCAGGAAATCGGCCAGCATCGTGCCGATGCGCGCATGCAGGATCGCGATCGGGCACGCCAGGCGGATGGTACCGCGCGGCTCGGCGCGTGACATCGCAATCGCTTCTTCGGCCGCCTCGGCCTCGACCAGCATCGCCTTGCAATGGCGGTAGTAGTCCTGGCCGACCTCGGTGACCGAGAAGCGCCGGGTCGAACGCTGGATCAGGCGCACGCCCAACCGTTCCTCCAGCAGCGCGATGCGCCGGCTCAGTTTCGACTTCGGCATGGCCAGCGCCCGGCCGGCCTGCGAGAAGCCGCCGTGCTCGACCACCATGGCGAAGTAGAACAGGTCGTTGAGGTCACAACGGCGGATATCTGCGATGAACACGGGGCGATCTCCTGCGGCCCATGGCCTGCAACCATTGTTCACCAAACAGGACTATGACGGCAAATATTGGCGTCTACCGGCCCCATTGTCGCGGCGATATCGTCTTCGCAACGAGCAACAGCGGCCGGCGACCCCGGCCAGGAGATCGCCATGAAGCGTGTCACCGGTACCTACAGCGCCCCCCGCCCGCACTGGGTGGGCGACGGCTTCCCCGCCCGCTCGATGTTTTCCTACAACACCCACGGCCAGCACCTGAGCCCGTTCCTGCTGCTGGATTACGCCGGCCCCTACACCTTCGCGCCCAGCGATACGCCGCGCGGCGTCGGCCAGCATCCGCATCGCGGTTTCGAGACCGTCACCATCGTCTATGAGGGCGAGGTCGCACATCGCGATTCGACCGGCGCCGGCGGCACCATCGGCCCGGGTGACGTGCAGTGGATGACCGCGGCCTCCGGCATCCTCCACGAGGAATTCCACACGCCGGAATTCAGCAGGCGCGGCGGCACCCTGGACATGGTCCAGCTGTGGGTGAACCTGCCGGCACGCGACAAGATGGGTGCACCGGGCTACCAGACCCTGCTTGACGCAGAGATTCCCTCCGTGGATCTGCCCGATGGCGCCGGTCGCGTCCGTGTCATCGCTGGCCTCTTCCGCAACCACGCCGGCCCAGCGCACACCCACACGCCGTTGGATGTCTGGGACATCCGCCTGCAGCAGGGGCACCACGCCGAACTGCCGGTGGCCGAGGGCCGCACGCTGGCGCTGGTGGTGCTGAAGGGCACGGTGCGGATCAACGCGGGCCAGCCGGTTGGCGAGGCACAGCTGGTCACCTTCGACCGCAGCGGCGAGGACGTGTTCGTCGACGCCGACAGTGATGCGACCGTGCTGCTGCTCAGCGGTGAGCCGATCGACGAGCCGGTGGTGGGCTACGGCCCGTTCGTGATGAACAGCCAGGCCGAGATCGCGCAGGCCGTCAACGACTTCAACAGCGGCCGCTTCGGGCAGATCGCGCACTGAACACTTCAACGCGGCGGGCTGCGGCCCGCCACAACCATCGGGCCATCGCCCACCCTCCCCAGGAGAATGACCATGAGTACACCCGCCAACTTCAACGGTGCCCGCCCGGTGATCGATCCGGACAATGCCGCGATGCTGCTGATCGACCACCAGAGTGGCCTGTTCCAGACCATCGGTGACATGCCGTTCACCAGCGTGCGTGCCCACGCCACCGCGCTGGCGAAGATGGCCACGCTGGCAAAGATGCCGGTGATCACCACCGCCTCGGTTCCGCAGGGGCCGAACGGCCCGCTGATCCCGGAGATCCACGACGCGGCCCCGCATGCGCAGTACGTGCCGCGCAAGGGCGAGATCAACGCCTGGGACAACCCGGAGTTCGTTGCTGCGGTGAAGGCCACCGGCCGCAGGCAGCTGATCATTGCCGGCACGATCACCAGCGTGTGCATGGCCTTCCCGTCGATCGCCGCCGTCGCCGATGGCTACCAGGTGTTCGCGGTGATCGACGCGTCGGGTACCTACTCGAAGATGGCCGAGGAGATCACCCTGGCCCGCGTGGTGCAGGCCGGCGTGGTGCCGATGGACACTGCTGCAGTGGCCTCGGAGATCCAGCGCACCTGGAACCGCGACGATGCCCAGCAGTGGGCCGAGGTCTACACGAAGATCTTCCCGAACTACCAGCTGCTGATCGAAAGCTACCTGATGGCGCAGGACGTGCAGAAGAACCACGAACAGCTGGATTCGCAGCGCAGCTGAGTGGCCCCGCTGCCGGCCGAACGCCGGCACGCCCCCGAACAGGAGACCCACCGTGTCCAGTGAACCGATCCGCGACCCGGCCAGCGACCACCTGCTGACCCCGCAGAATTCCGCTTTCATCATCATCGACTACCAGCCGGTGCAGGTGAACTCCATCGCCTCGATGGACCGCCAGCTGCTGGTCAACAACATCGTCGGCACCGCCAAGGCCGCGGTGGCTTACAGGCTGCCGATCGTGCATTCGACGGTGAACGTCAAGACCGGCCTGAACAAACCGCCGATTCCGCAGCTGCGCAAAGTGCTGGGTGACTACCCCACCTACGACCGCACCACCATCAACTCCTGGGAGGACGTCGAGTTCCGCAAGGCGGTGGAAGCCACCGGACGCCGCAAGCTGATCATGACTGCGCTGTGGACCGAGGCCTGCCTGACCTTCCCGGCGCTGGATGCGTTGAAGGAAGGTTATGAGGTGTATGTGGTGGTCGACGCCGTCGGCGGTACCTCGCTGGCCGCGCACGATGCCGCGCTGCGCCGCATCGAACAGGCCGGTGGCCAGTTGATCAGCGTGCCGCAGCTGTTCTGCGAGCTGCAGCGCGACTGGGCCCGTTCGGAAATGGTGCCGGCCTTCATGAACCTTTTCATTGAAACCGGCGGTACGGCGGGCATCCAGTTCTCGTACGATCGTACCGAGTGATTGCGTGGCGGCGCCGGCCCTGGCTGGCGCCGCCCTTGGGAACGGTCGAGCATGGCTCGACGCTATAGACAGTTGGAGAACGTGATGGCCTACGCACGCATTGTTTCGACCGCCGACAACTACCTGCACCACATCAGCAACGGCACATTCGATGTGGATGCGGACGAGCCCGCCTCGTTGGGTTGCCAGGGCAAGGGCTTCGCACCGTTCGACCTTTACCTGGCCTCGCTGGCGGCCTGCACCGCCATCACCCTGCGCATGTACGCGCAGCGCAAGGGCTGGGAGCTGGGCGAGTTCCATGCCGAGCTGCGCTCTGAACGTGACGCGGATGGTCGCTTCCATGTGCACCGCGTGCTGCATGCCAGCGCCGAGCTGAGCGAGGCGCAGTGGCAGCGGTTGCTGGAGGTGGTGGAGAAGACCCCGGTTACGTTGGTGATGCGTGAGGGTGCGCGCATCACCAGTGAACGCGGGGCCGCCGCGTAACCCCATCCACGCATGGCATGGATCTACTAGCGACGCTCGCCGGGCATGGCCCGGCGCTACCGGAGCGGCGCGGGGCCATCGGGTAACGCCGGGCCATGCCCGGCGGCCACTCAGCGCCGTGAATGCAGCACGGTGCGCTGGCGCATCGCGTTGAATTCCTGCTCCACCTGTTGGATGTCCTCGGCCTGGAAACCGGCCGCATCCAGCAGCTGGTCGGCGGCGGCCGCCGCCAGCGGATCATCGTCACGCTGGCGCCAGCAGCGCGCCGGCAGGAAATAGCCCACTTCGCTGCGCCCACGCATGATCACCACCGGTCGTCCCGCATACAGCAGGAACTCCGCCAGGTGCTGGCGCAACCCCTCCACCGAGACGTAGGCCGGCCCGATGCCCAGCGACTGGCTGGACGGTTCGGGACTCTCGAACAGCTTGCGACGGCTCATCCACTCCTCCTTATGTGCAACGCGTGGTCTCCTTTCCTTAGACGGGCGCATCGCTGCGCCCCCGCCACGCACGACGTGATCCGCATCACGCCGCCACTCAGAAGCCGGTATTGAACTCCAGCTGGAACACGTCGATCGACAGCGGCGCGCCGGACACTTCCTTGGCCGCCATCCACTTGCCGCTGATCCAGCTGCGTGCATCCAGCGCGTAGGCGCCGCCCACGTAGTAGCCGCGGGCGTTGGTGCCGCCCAGGTGGAAGTTCGGATCGTTGTAGGCGTCGGGCAGCGCATCGGCCTCGATGTGCTTGTAGCCCAGCAGCGCCTGCCACTGACCCTTCTCCTTCAGCTCGGTGGCACCGAAGGTGGCCTGCACCATCCACGCGGTGTCGCCGCTACGGAAGGTATCGATGCCGACAGTATCGCCGGCGCCGTAGTTGTTGACGATGCCGTTCTGGGCGCGGCTGAACATGGCCTGCTTGTCGTAGGCCAGGTTGCGGATGTAATCGCCGTCCAGGCGCAGACCGATGCCCTGCGCCAGCTGTGTATCCCAGCGCAGGTTCAGCGTGGCCAGGCGGAAGGCCGAAGCCAGGCCGACATACTGCGGGGTCGGCGTACCGGCCGGGTCCTGCGGATTGCGCGCGATGTTCCGGATCAGCATCAGCGTGTTGCCCTTCTGCATGAACGCCGGGCGCGACCAGTCGGTGTCGCAGCCTACCGCGCCCGAATACAGCGAGCACGTTGAGGACAGCCGGCCGCTGATGTTCTTGAAGTCGTAGTAGCCCAGCGCGGCACGCACCGCGTTGTCGTCGTTGAAGCGCCAGTTCACGCCCACCTGGGCACCGGACAGCCACTTGTTCTCGTTCGGAGTCTTGACCTTGCTCTGGCTCGGCGAGCTGTCGGAGGTGTACTCCAGCGGCACCACCGCGAGGTTGCCGAACAGGTCGAGGTCGCCATCGTCGAAGTCATACTTCAGGTTCGCGGCCAGGCCATCGAAGTTGAGGTCGTTGGAGAACAGCGTGTCGCTGGTCCAGAACGGATTGCCGAAGCGGCCGCCACGCACCGTCACCCAGTCAGCCGGGCTGTAGGCCAGCCAGGCCTGGTCCAGCCACACGTCCTTCTTGCTCAGGCCGCCACCCAGCTGCTCGGTGGTCGACACCGGGCCATTGCTGCTGCCGCTGGCCAGGCGCACGCCGGCCGTGGTGTGCTGGCCAATGGTTGCCTCGATGCCCAGGCGCGCGCGGATGCGCCACAGGTTGCGGCGGTCCTGGCGGGTGTTCAGCAGTGGCGGCAGCTGCAGGTTGGTGTTGGTGTTGGTGTCGAAGCCGTTGCCGGAATTGATCGACGACCAGTTGCTCACGATGTCGCTGTTGCGTTCGGAGAAGAAGCGCGACTCGCTGCGCACGCGCATGTCACCGGTGACCTTGATTCGCTTGGTCCATTCGGCCACTTCGTTCGGTGCCGCCCAGCCTTCGGACTTGGCCTGCGCCATCACGTCCTGGCGCACTTCGTCACGAATGCCGTCGCGCACGCTCTGCGGCACGTAGGGCACGCGCACGTCGCCAGCCTCCAGGGCCACGCCACCGCTGGCGGCCGAAGGTGCGGTGGCTGCACCGCGCTGGGCGGCCGCTGCTTCAGCCTCGGCCTGCACCAGCAATGCCTGGCCGTCTTCGGGCTTCAGCGCGCCGCTGGCGATCAGGCCCTTGATCAGCTTGACCATGGTCGTTTCGGCGGCCATCGCACCGGCCGGGGCGGCCAGGCTGAGCAGCACGGCGCAGCACAGCAGCGCCCGTCGGGCCGGCCGCGGGCGGCGGGAGTCGGTTCGTGCGCGGACGTGGTCGTTCATCACGGTTCTCATCGAAAGAAGGGAAATCACGGAGGTCGGGAATCAGGCCCCGGGCCGGCGGCCCTGGATCAGCACGCGGGCGGGGAAATCAAGCGACGCTGGGGGTGCCTGGTCGACCTTGCCGATGCGACGCAGTGCATCGAGCACGGCCGCGTCGGCCTCCTCGTTGCCACTGCCACGCACCAGTTCGATCTTTTCCAGGCGGCCGTCGTTGGCCAGCCACACATTCACCTGCAGCTGGAACGCCAGGCGCTTGACCTTGTCGTCGCGCGAGATCGCCTGCTGCATCAGGTAGCCCAGGTAGCGGCCGTAGGTAGCGTTGCCGGCACCACCACGGCCAACGCCGGACGAACCGCCACCACTGCCGGACTGGATACCGAAGTTGTCACCACCGGCCTGCGCATCGGCGTTCATCGTCACCGGATCGGCATTGTCCGGCGTCGGCGTCGGCTCTTCTGCCGGCGTCGGTTGATCCAGCGGCTCCGGTTCGGGCATCGTCTCTTCTGGCGGCGTTTCCGGTTCCGGCGGCTTCTCCGGCGGCGGTGGCGGCGGAGGGGGCGGCGGCAGCGCCAGCATCGGCGGCTGCACCACCGGCCGACGGGTGCTGGCAGTGTCCTTGAACAGCATCCACCACACGGCGATGCCGAGCACCAGCAACGCGGCCAGCACCAGCGCGACGGTCACCAGCAACTGGCGACCGCGCATGCCGGGCTCCGGCCGAGGGGGTTGATGGGCCGTCATGCCTCAGCCCTGCGCCTTGCCGGTGACCAGGCCGACCTGGGCCAGCTCCAGCCGCCGCAGCAGGTCCAGCACCTCGACCACGCGGGCGTACTGCACCTGCGCATCACCGCGCACGATCACCGGGAAATCCGGCGTGGTCGCGCGTTCGGTGCGCAGGCGGTCTTCCAGTTCGGCCATCGTCACCGGGTAGGCATCCAGGAACACCTGTCCACTGGGGTCGATGGTGATCGCCTTGGTCTTCGGCTTTTCCAGGGCCACGCTGTTGCTGGCCTTCGGCAGGTTGACCTCGATGCCGGGGATGGAGGCGTTGCTGGTCAGGATGAAGATCACCAGCACCACCAGCAGCACGTCGACGAAGGGCGTCACGTTGATGCCCTTCTCGCGCTTCTTGATGCCGAACTTCGCCTTCTGGCCCATGGCGCGCCCCTCAGCCCTGGACCGCGGCCGGGCCGCGCCCGTCCTGCTCTTCGGCCAGGCGCGCGGCGAACTCGTCGATGAACACCGCCATGTCCGCGCCGATCGCTTCGGCACGCGCCCCCAGGTAGTTGTAGCCGAACAGCGCCGGGATCGCGACGCCCAGGCCGGCTGCGGTGCACAGCAGCGCCGCCGCCATGCCCGGGGCCACCGAGTTGATGTCCACCGCGCCGGCCATTGCCGCCACCACGAACACCAGCATGATGCCGATCACGGTGCCGAACAGGCCCACGTACGGCGCACCTTCGATGGTGGTCGACAGCCAGTTCATGCGCCGCGCCATCGCTTCCTGCTCGCGCACCATCACCGCATCCATCGAGGCGCGGATCGCGGCAATGGTGGCGCCACTCAGGTAGCCACTGTTGCCGTCGCGCTGGTGGCGCTGCTGCATTTCATCGATGGCCACCTGGTAGATGCGCCACAACGAGCCATCGTGCATGGCGGTCGGTGCCTTGCCCTGCCGATCCATGTCCGACAGGGTGCGCAGCGGCACACCGGATAGCTTGCCGAAGCTCTCGGTGAACACCGCATTGGCCTTGCTGGTACGGCCGAAGTGGCGGCTCTTGGCGATCATGATCGCCCACGACAGCAGCATCATCAGGCCAAGGATGGCGACCACCACCCAGGCATCGAACGGCATCGCCTTGAGGATGAAGGCGAAGTGGCTCTGGCCGGCCGACTGCTCGTCGGCACCGTAGCTGATCAGGCGTGAATCGGCGCCCTGCGCGGTGGCGTCGGCCAGCAGCAGCGCGGCAGGGCGTGCCACCCGCGAGACGCGCAGCTCATCCAGCGCACCTTCGAAGTTGGCCAGCGGCTGCGCCGCACCCGGGGCATCGGCGCCGACCACCGGCGCGGTACCCAGTGCCGGCAGCTCGCCGCTCAGCTGGGCCACCACACGGCCGTTGAGGTACAGCTGCAACGCGCCCTTCTCCGCCGTCAGCGCCACATGCGCCCACTGCCCTTCCGGAATCGGCTGCGCAGGCGTACTGCGCTGGCCATTGAGCTGCACGAACGGCACCCGGTTTTCGATACCCAGCACCAGCTCGTACGCGCCATCACGACGGGCGTAGATCGCCTGCGCGGCGTTGTTGCTGCCCGGCTTGATCCAGGCCGAGATTGTCAGCGGCGCGCCCGCTTCCTGGGCCAGCGACGCACTGGCCGGCAGCGGCAGCGAACCGGCACCCAGCTGCACGCCACGGCCGATCACCGAACCCTCGGCAGGGGGCACCACGGCACCGGCATTGTTGCCGTAGGCGGTGGTGTCGCGTGCCGGCGCATTGGCCTCGGCGAAGTGGTAGACCAGCGTGTAGTCCGGGTCGAACACCTGCTGGCCATTGCCGCTGGCCGGCGCCTTTTCGTTGCCGTAGTACATCCAGATCGTCTGCGGCGCAGCGGCACTCACCGACGGCACGTCCACCCAGACCAGGGCCAGGCCCAGCTTCGGATCGAACTGTTCGATCTGGTGGGCCAGCACGGTGCGGCCATCACCCGAGACAAAGCGCAGGTCGTTGCCCGCGTCCTGGGTGCCGTCGAAACCGAAGTTGCCGGTATGCAGGCGCAGCAACAGCGGCGTGCGTCCTGGGTCACCGGCCAGGCCCGCGCCCTGCGGGCCGGCGTCGACGGTGATCGGCTTGCGGTACTTCCATTCGGCCTGCCACCAGTTGGCGTCGGCCGCTGCGGCGGGCAACGCGACCAGCGCGGCCAGCAGCAGCAATACTCGGGAAAGCAAACGGTCCATGCGAAGGGTCTCCGGAGAACGCATGTTCAAGGAAAGGGTCAGTAGCTGGTGCTGATGTTGAAATGCAGGCGCGGGTCGTCCTTGCGCGTGACCGGGCCATCGGCGTAGGGCCAGGCGTAGTCCAGGCGCAGCTGCAGGTGTTCGCCGAGGCGCAGCTGCGCGCCCAGGCCGACCGAGGCCAGGTTGTACTTGTCACGCTGCTCGGGCAGCGGCTGGCGCAGGCGCAGATAGGCCGCATCGGCAAAGCTGTAGACACGCAGGTCGGTACCGCTCCACAGCGACCACGCCGGGGTTCGCCACTCCAGGCTGGCCAGGCCGCCGTAGTCGCCGATCGCCTCGGCCGACAGGTAGCCGCGCACGGTGTACATGCCACCGGCGGCGAACTGCTCGGCCGACACCAGCGGCGCATCGGTCATCTGCAGCGAGCCGCGCGCATACCACTGCCAGTCGCTGCCGAAGGTATGGGTGTTGGCTACGTCGGCCTTGAACGCCACGAAGCTCGGATCGGCCCAGTAGCGCTTCTGCCCGAACCCGATCGCATCGCTGCCATAGCCGAACAGCCGACGGGTGCCGGCCACCAGCTGGGTGTTGATGCTCAACTGGTCCTGCTCGCCCTGGCGCACACCGACAAATGCCAGCGTGATCGGCGCGTACTTCAGCGGCGTCTTCAGGCTGTCCTTGCCCATCTGGGTGTCTTCCTCGGTGTCCTTGAAATCCACACCAAGGCTGAGCTGGCGCCACCACTGGCTGCTGCCGGCAAGGCGATAGTTGAGCTTGAGGCCGATCGAGTGACCGTTGCCGATCACGTTGGTACCGGTGCCGGTACCCACCTGCCCACCCGCGTTCAGCACGCGGCTGTCGGATTTGTAGCCGGACGCTTCCAGGCTCCACGGCGTGCCTTCGAACGGCATCGTGTACGAGGCCGAAAACACCTTGGCCTGTTTCGTGTCTTCCGGCGCCAGGTACACGCCGATGTTGGCGCTGTGCCCACGCTTCCACAGGTTGTCGTAGGCCAGCGAGGCACTCAGGCGCAGCTTCTCGGTGTCGGCACTGTGGTCGTTGTTGAGCGCCGCACTGGCGCGCCACGGCGACTTCTCCTCGACCTGCAGGTCCACATCCATCGTGCCCGGCACCTGGCCTTCCCGCACCAAGGGCATCACCTGACGACGTCCGCCTTCATTGAGCGCGGTCAGTTCCTTCTGCGCCTGATCGAAATCAGGCACCTTGCCCTCGGCGAGCGCCGGCACGCGTTCGCGGATGCGTTCGGGCGATTCGTGGCGGGTGCCCACCACCCGCAGCTGGCCGATCGGCGTCTGCTGCACCTTCAACAGCACTACGCCGCCACTGACCTGCTGCTCGGGAAGCTCGACGTAGACCGACTGGTAGCCCGCCTGCTGGTACAACGCATGGACGGCATCGCGCGCCTTTTCGACATCGGCCAGGGTCTTGCCTAAGCCGAGGAACGGCTCCACCGCGCGTTCGATCTGGCGCGGATCGAGCACGGTGTTGCCGCGCACGATGTATTCATTGATGTTCACGCTGGGCGCAGATGCCACCTCCTGCGCGAACAATGGCAGCGGCATCGCGGCCAGGGCCAGCACCAGCGGATGCAGGCGCAGCGGAAGGCGTACGGCTCGGCACGGAACAGGAGTCATCGAAGGCATCGCGTCGTATCGAAGGGAGTGGCCAGGGAGCGGCGCGTGGGTCTACCAACAGGACGTGCACGTCGCGTCAAAACCGCCAACAGTTTTGTGACAGCACTGTCATCTTTTGACAGCGCCGGAACACTCGCGGGCGGAGACTGCCCTCGCCACACGTCTTCATTGCAGAACGTCGGTTGTCGCAGGAGATTCGAGATGAGTGAGCCGTTGAAGGCGGGCGTTCGCCCTGCCCTCGCCCTTGCCTTGTTGCTGGCGTTGCCATCGGCCTGGGCCGAAGAGGCGAAGAAGCAGGACGATGACGCGCCGTGCATCGAAGTACAGGTCAACGGGGAGCGCATCCCCGCCTGGGAGTGCCTGCAACGCAAACTGGCCCCGGCGCCGAAATCGGCGAAGTCACCGGCGCTGCCTGAAGCCGAACGCGTGATGCGGCAGCCCGGCAACCTGCTGATGCAGTACAACCTGGAGGGCACACGGCAGCGCATGGGTGATGCCTTCGGGCGTTCGGTGGTGCCGCAGCGCCCAGCGCGCTGAGCCAGCGCCTTTGTAGAGCCGAGCCCATGCTCGGCAGTCTTTGCAATCATCGGAGATACCGCGCAGGAGCAGCCGAGCGCGGGCTCGGCTCTACAAGCCGGCCGGCACGATGCCATCGCTCGGCATCGGCGGCAGCTCGGGCACCGGCAGGCTGCGCGATTGCCCGGCCTGGTTCAATTCGACCGCGCTGGCACTGATGCTGGCCAGCACCGTGCAGGGTCCGAGTCGTTGGCCGGGCGCATACGCTTCCGCCGGACGGCCATCCACCGAAAGCAGGGCCAGTGGCGCGTGGTCGCCGGCCATCACACCGAGCACGACCACGTCGGTCTGCACCGCACCCGGGGACAGCAACCGCACCAGCGGCAGGCTGGCTACCGCATCGAACAGGGGCCGTGCAGGAGCCTCTGCATGCGTTTCGCTGGCCGCCGCCGTGGGCGCCACCGCAGACAAGGTCACGCCCCAATAGGCCACCACCACCAGTAGCAGGGTTGCCGCCAGTAGCGTCAGTATGCGATTGCGATCCCAGCGCCTTCCATCCATGTTCCGCACCACCGCCACGTTCGTGTCTGCCCACGCTAGCAGCTGCCGCTGACGCTTTTGTTTCATCATGCCGGCCTACGCTGGCAGGCATCGACCCGGACAGGAGGCAACGTCGATGCAGCACGTGCCACGTGGTTTCTCCCTGCTGGAACTGATGGTGGTGCTGGTGATCATCGGCATCTGCACAGCGGGCATCGGCCTGGGCCTGGGCAGCCTGCTCGACCCCGCGCGCCAGCTGCGGCAGGAAGCTGAACGGCTGGCGCAGCGCCTGCAGGTGGCGCGCGACGAGGCTCGCATCAATGGCCGCCCTCTGCGCTGGCAGGCTGATGCCAACGGCTACCGCTTCAGCCGCCGCGAAGGCAGCCGCTGGGTGACTGTTGAACGCGATGATCTGCTACGTCCGCAGAAGTGGCAGGCAACGGGTATCGCGGTGCAGCCCGCCAACCCCATCGAGCTGAGCCCGGAGTGGATCGGTATCGCCTGGGAACTGGGATTGTCGTTGGATGGCCGCAAACTGCGTCTTCGTGATGATGGCAGCGGACAGTTGCAGGTCGTGCAGTGAAGTGGAACAGGCGCGGGTTCACCCTGATCGAAGTGCTGATCGCGCTGGCGATCGTATCGATTGCACTGGCGGCGGTGATGCGTTCAGTGGCGGTGGCGACCGATGACCAGTCGCGCCTGCGCGACCGTCGGCTGGCACTGATGTGTGCGCAGAACCGTTGGCAGGAGCTGCGCCTGGCCGGGCAACCGCCGCAGGATGCGCGGCAGCGCTGCGAGCAGGGACGCAGCAGCTTCCTGGTACTGCAGCATCTGGGCACCGGCAGCGACGGACAGCCGCAAGTGGAACTGACCGTGGTGGCCGAAGAGGCACCACGGCAGTCGCTGGCACGGATGCAGCTGCCGTGGACGGCGGCGCAATGAAGCGTGCCGCCGCAGGTTTCACCCTGATCGAGGTGATGATCGCGATCACCATCATGGGCGTACTGGCACTGATCTGCTGGCGGGCGCTCGACAGCGTGGCCAGCAGCGACCAGCGCCTGCGCCGGGCCGATGCCGAGACCACGACGGCGCTGCGCGTGCTGCAGCAGTTCCAGCGTGATATCGAAATGCGTGCAGACGACGCGCTGATGAATGGCGCGGTGCGTCCGGCGGACCGTCCGCAGCGATTGCTGCCTCCGTCGCTGTTAAGCGAGCGGCACCCGGATGGCAGCTTCGCGCTGGAGATCACCCGCAGTGTCGGCAGTGATGGGCTGCACTGGCAGCGGGTGCGCTGGTGGCAACAGGGAAGCACGCTGTGGCGGGCCAGTGGTGCGGCCACGGACCGGTATCCACTGCCCGCGCCGGATCTGTCGAAGGGCATTGCTGTGGCACGTGAGGTGCAGCGGTTCGAGGTGTGGGCGTGGCAGCCGGGCGCGGGTTGGGCGACGTTGCCCAGCGAAGGCGAGGTGCTGCCGGCCACCGGGCTGGAACTGCGGTTGGGCCTGCGCGATGGGCGTGGGCCGTTGAGGTACCGGCGGGTGCTGGAGCTTTAGGATTCTTCCCAAGCGAAGCATCCACGCATGGCGTGGATCTACTGCCGACCAAGGTCGGCATCTACCGGGACACATTCGCGTTGAGCCTGCCCTGGTGGGTGCCGACCTTGGTCGGCACTGAAGCTGGCCAAGCCATCGATGCATGCCGTGGATCTACCGACCAAGGTCGGCATCTACCGTGACACATTCGCGCGTCGCTCCTGCCGCCGGGTGCTCTCCTGCACCCGGCGGCGCCGTGTCGGTGGTCCTCACCGCTGATGGCCGCTCCCTGCCCTCCGTGCCGTCCTGGCTGGGGCCGCCACCATTCCCTGGCAGCTGGCCCGATGCTATCCGTTCTTCCTGGTCAGTCCCATCCACGCATGGCGTGGATCTACCGCCGGCCGCGATCGTGCCGACCAGGGTCGGCACCTACCTGCGCTGCGTGCCCTCGTCGCGGCTGGCCTGCGGGAACTGGAAGGCGCTGTTGGCGTCATAGCCGCTGTTGGCCGTGTTGCCACGCGCCGGCGGGTTGATGCTGCTGGTGCCGCTGCCGAAGCCGAGGATCTGCACGCTGATCACTGACGGCTGGTTGCGCCGTGCGTCGTCCTGGCTCTTGCGCATCACGTCCTGTGCGGCCTGGCTGGCACTGTTCGCTGCCGCACTGGCCGATGCCAGCGCATTGACGTTGACCGTGGCCAGCACCGGCAGGCCCTTGCTTTCGCCCTGCACCTGGATGTTGGCAGCGTTGAGCACCTGTAGTGCGGCCAGATTGATGTTGCCCGAGACACGGATGCCGGCCTCGCCCGCATCGATGGTGCCCAGCGGTGCGATCAGGTCGACGTCGCCCGGCGGGACTTCGGGAATCGGGGCCAACGTGGCGAAGCCGGCACCACTGGCCGGTGCCTGCGGCGACAGCAGCACGTTGCCCCAGTTGTCATAGAGCCTGCGCGGTGGCGTGTACAGCAGCGTGGTGCGTGACCCGCGGCCGGCATTGATGTCACCCTGCTCGGTCCAGGCCAGGATGTCACCGCCGAACGCGGTCATGACGCGCGACAGGCCGAGCAGCACGCTGTCCTGGCTGAACAGACGGATATCACCCTGGCCCTGGGTCACCAGGCCGGCGCTTGCCGGAGGCGCCTCGCCAACCACGCCCACCACGATCTGCCCACCGGGCGCCATCAGCTCGATGTTGCCACCGGCCTCGGTGCGTACGCCGGAGCCGCCATACATCACGATGTCGCCGGTGCGATCGATGCTCGCACCCTGTGCGTCCTTGTCCGGCAGCAAGGTGGCGATGGCCTCTCGACCGCGCAGGTAAGAGCCAAATCGCGGCCCGTTCCGATCGTTGTACTCGCGGCCACCTTCGCGCAGTTCGGCGTAGTAGACCTGGCGCAGGAAGATGTGCTGCTGTTCGGTCGGCAACCGGTCGAACGCGGCCAGTGCCTCGGCACCGTCCACGGCCAGGCCGAAGCGCTGCTGCAGCCACTGCTTCAGTTCCTTGTCATAGATCTTCGCCGCCTTGCCGGGCTGCGACGCCAGCGACTGCGAAGGATCGGCCAGGCTGGAGGGAGCGAGGTAACGCGCACGCACGGCGTCGAACGCGATGTGCTGGTTGCCGGCGGTCACCGCGATGCTTGCACCCGGTCGGGTATCGCCCTGGATCATGCCACCGCGGGACACGATACTTCCTCCGTCCTCCTGGCGGAGCTGACGCCCTGCACTGACGTCGACATCCCCTGGCCCGAACACGGTCAGGCTGGTGTGCACGATGTCACGGCCAGCCTGGACCACGGTCATGTCCGTACTGCCATTGTTCATCGCCATGACCGAGCTGCCGAGAATGTCCGTGCCCGCGCGCAGCTGAACCGGCGCCGACACGTCGTACCAGGTGCCGACCGTTCGGATCATGCCCGGGCTGGCACCCAACGTCCATTCGCCGCCAGTACGCAAGCCGATGATGTCGCCACTGCCGGCGTAGAAGCGGTTCGGCTGCCCGCCGCCGACACGCGGCGTACCCAGCATCGGCCGGTTCGGCCCGAACCCGAACAGCGGTGAAACGCTGTTGACCCTGACATTGAGTGGTGCAATCGCGCCGTCCTGCGACAGATTGCTGCGCAGCAGTTGATTTCGGCTACTGCCACCGAAACCGTTGAACGCGGGGTCGAAGGGCGACGGCAAGCGGGCATCCGCGCCCGAGCTGCTGATCATCGGTGCATCGGCTGCAGCCAGGATGGAATTGCCTGCCAGCAGCTGCAGCGTGCTGTTGGCCCCTGGGGCCGTCAGCAGCACCTCTCTCGAAACGGAACGCGAAAGCTTGATATCACCGCTGGCAGCGATGGCCGTCAGGCGCGAGGGATAGATCCGGTAGACGGCGCCACCCACGATGCTTTCCACTCCACCATCTGCCTCTTCCTCCGTTGTTGCCTGCCCGGCAGGCACGATGTCGCCGCCGGCGGAGAACAGACTGACGGTGGTGGAGGGGGTCCACAGCGAGAATCCGGTAGCGCCCAGCAACCGCGCTCCGTCGTCCGCCCTCGCCTCGAACGCATTGTATTGCTGGATCCGGCCGCCATCCGCGACACTGGAAAGGACGACATCCCCACGCGCCCGCAGGTCCGCGACCGCATCGCCCAGCACCAGCAGCGGGCCACCCATCGCAGCGCTGGTACTGGCGCGGAACGGATCGCCCGCGCGCAGATCAGCGCTGATGGTCCGGTAGTCATTGGCCTGCACGACACTGCCACCAATCCGCGCGGCGTCAATGCCGAGATGGCCTCGCAGATTGACCAGCGTGCCGTTGAGCTGCGGGGCCTGGCTGTTGCCGGTCTGGCTCATCGACGTTGCAGCCAGCAGCGGATTCAGCGCGCCAGCGAACCGCAGGCGCAGATCGCCGCCACCGGTCTGCACGAGGCGACCATCATCAACGCGGCCGGTGGCCCCGACTGCCGCGTTGATCGCGGTCGAGTAGCGGGTACCACCGAGGACGCCGAGCGCCTCGCCCTTGGCAGCCGTCACGCCACCGTGGCGGCCCGCCTCGACCTCCAGATTGCCGCCGCCCAGCGTGCCGAGGCCGGTGAATCCGACCATCTTTGGATTGTCCCGGACCGCAGTGGAATTGAACGCGGCGTATGTACCGAAGTTGATCCACCAACTGGTGGCTACCGGCTCGACACCCGTGGTCGTTCCAGTGCCCTGCCGCCACAGCCAGCCCCCGGTCGCGCTGCTGAAGGTTCCAGCGACGCCATTGTCGGAACCGCCAGTGGCAGAACGACTACCCCATGTTGCTCCGGTGACATCACGGCCCGCAATCACGCTCAGGTTTCCACCATGGTCCGGATACCACGCCTGGTAGGCCGCCAGCGCGGCATCATAGTCGCCGGTCGACTGCTGCAGGCCCAGCAGCATGTCACTTGCGCCCAGCGGGCTGCGCACCGACTGGAAACGGGCATCGTGACCATTGCCAAGGGAGGTGGGTGTACCCGCCGTGTACACGCCGAATACCGAACGCATCTGCATGTCCCTGGCAGCCGACAGCTGCAGGTCACCCGTGCCCGTGCGCAGCACGCTCCACATTGCTGTTCCATGCTGCGGCGGCCCCATCGTGGTGACCTCGCGCATCTCGCCCGGCATCACACAATAGCCAGCCTCGGGTGGATTGCAGATCGCCTCCTCGCTCATCCCCACCCAGGGCAGGTCACCGAAGTCCTTGACCGAGGTGCCTTCCAGGTCAGGATCGCCGGCCAGCTCCTCGGCGCCCAGCCTGGTAAACAGATAGGGCGCGTTCACGCAGCTTCCGCCAGCTGCACAGAGTACATCCTCGCTCTTGCCCAGATGCTCTGCCAGCGCCTTGGCGGTCTTGCCGATCCAGCTGCTGTCCACGTTCTCGCGCAGCGCGCCCGCAGCGGTCACCAGCCGTTCCCGTACGAACTTGTTCTGCTTCAGCGCATCACGAATCACGCCGTAGTGTGTGTCGGACAACGTCAGGTCGCCATTGGCACCAAATCGTCGTGCGCGCGGATCGGCGGACTCGGTGTCTGCACCTGCGACCAGGGAGAGATCCCATGACGTGGTGCCCTCAGGCAGCATCTGTGCCAACGCCCAGTTGCGCCCCTGCCGCCCGTCGCTGTCCGAGGGGCGCAGCTTCACCGGCGTGCCACCCGGAAGCTTGACCAGGGCCATCGACGGAATGAGTGCGCCGCGCGGCAACGGCGTACTCGCCGCCAGCCGCAGTTCCGACGGCAACGGCACTCCAGCCGGCCAGGTATGCGCTGCGACGTCGGCTGCACTGCGTAGCTGGAAGCCTGCGGCCAAACGCGAGCCGGCCGGAACCGACAGCGCCTGCGCAAGCACGGTTCCGGCCACATGCACCTGGCCATTGGCCAGCGTCACCGTCGCTGGCAGCACAGTGCCTGCGGGCAGCTGCAGGGCTTGGGTCAGGGTCATCTCGACCGGCAGCGTGGTACCCGCCGGGAGCCGGGTGCCCTGCACCTGGATGGCGTAGTTCAGCACCGATGCGGCCGGGAAGCGTGAGCCGATATCCAGCACCACGCCATCCCCCGGTACCACGATGTCACCACCGAACGGCGTGACGCCCATGGTGGGATCATTGCCCTCGAACAGCTGCCATCCTGCATCGTCCGGGCTCAAAGGCGGCGGTGCGAAGCCATCGTTGATGCTGCCATAGACATGCAGGTCACCCGCAGCACGCAGGCGCAGCGCTCCGGCCTCGCCGAAGCCACGACGTGCCGGATCGGCGCGATTGGCCTGCGGGCCATAGCGATAGCCGGACAGGTCCAGATCGCCACTGACGGTCAGGTCGCCGTCGGGGTTGGCCGCCGAGGGCACGCCAACGATTTCCACGCCCGGTCGCAGGCGCACGCTGCCCAAGGCCGCAAGGCGTGCGGACAGGTCGCCGTTACCAAGTGCGGCATTCATCCAGGCCGCGCTGTCCGGGTCGACGACGCTGTCCAGCCAGGCCTGCGTCACCATCTGCGAACGATGGCCGTTCACATCCGGGGTCGTCGCCAGCGGCGCGCCTTCATAGCGGCGTACGCCGGTCGCAAAGATGTCGCGAGCACCCAGCACCTGCAGGCCGGCCTCGCTGCGGATGGACGCATCGGCGGCGCCGATTCGCGGCATGTTCAGCACCAGCGTGCCGCGCGCGCGTCCATCGTTCTGGCCGGCACCGTTTCCAGCCGCCACATCGGTACCGCTGCGCAGATCGACCCTGGCTGTACGCCCCAATGCAAGCGTTCCGCTGCGACTCTCCAGTTCGACGATGGCGCGGTTCGGACTGTCGATGATGCTGCCGTAGCTGTCCACGCGCAGCGCCGTGCCGTGCGCGTCCAGGGTGCCATCCACCTGCAGGCCGTCCCGCGCCGCAAGGCGGATGCTGCCCACCTGCTCACCGCTGGCGTCAATGCGACCGTTTACCCGCAGCGCTCCGCCATCAACGCTGATGTCGACCTTGCGAGCCTTCACTTCATCACCGATCACCAGGTCGCCCTGCTTGATCTGGAAGCTACGCGCACCGGTCACGCCATCACGTGTCAGGCGCTGGTTCAGGCCACTGAAATCCTGCAACTGCTGTGCGCGTACCACAAGCTCGCCGCTGTCATACGGGACCACGCTGCCGCCGACGTCATGGCGCCCGCTCGCCTGCCCGAGGATCTGCCCGGCCAGATCGACACGGCCGTCGCCAGCCCCAAGCGCGGTGACCGTCAGACGCCCAGCCCGGTTGTTGCGCGCCGAAACATCGATCCGCGACGCGGCATCGGCCAGCACGCTGCCATCGGCAGCCGTCAGCTCGACATCGCCACCCCAACTGTAGTTGTCGACGTCGAACAGGCTGACCTTGCGCCCGGACAGATCCAGCTCGGCCTTGCTTCCCAGACGTACGGAATGCTCTGCGTTGGCGGTCAACCTGCCGGAAGCCAGAGCGAAACGCGTATCGAGCACGATGTCACTGGCACGCAGGTCCAGTTCGGCACCCAGCGCGTCGGCCGCCCTGCCCGCCCCCGCACCGTGCGCAGTGAGCGTACCTCCGGCCTTCACCGACAGCTTCGCGCCGGCTTCAGCAGTGATCAACGGAGCCTGGATGTCGAGATTGCCACCACTGAACGTCCAGCCCTTGCCGGCGACATAGTCCCCCTGTCGCTGGTGGACGTTCAGCGCACCATTGCCGGCAAACACCAGCTCACGCGCCGCCTGCAGGTTGACGCCGGCGAAGCCCAGCACCTGGCGCCCGGCCACCACCTCAGGCAGCGGCTGCGAGCGCGTCGAAGGTGCGAGGCGCAGTGTGTCGGTGATGATGTCCAGCTTCCCACTGCCCAACCGGCCGGCGATGGCCGGCGCCGCCGCTGGCGTCTGCGTACTGCCGAGTGCAGAAGAACTACCCAGCTGCCCTGCCCAGGTCAGGTCCGCGGCAAAGATGCGCGCCCGGTCATTGCTGTCACCATAGCCATGGATCGCGGGCGTACCGAGCACCAGGTTGCGCAGGGTGGGCCTGCCGGTCGCCGCATCGCGGGTATCCAGGTCCACACTGCCGAACACATTGATCGCCTCGCTGGCATTCAGGCGCAGCGTATCCAGCGCCGGCGCACCCGTGGCGGTGTTGCCGCGCAGCAGGTTGGCCAGTACCTGCTGGTTCAAGGTCATGCCCGGCGGCAGTGCGGCGCTGGCCGCGGCCCGCGCAATCGCTTCGGCAGACCCCAGGTTGATATTGCCCACCCCCAGCGCCAACTCGCGCGTGCCATAGGTAGCTCCCTCACGCAGCTGCAGCTGGCCATTGGTGGTCACATTGATACTGCCCTCGGACACCAGGCGGGCCTGACCGGCACAGCTCGCACCCGGACCGCATCCGCCAATGTCGATGTTCACGTTCGTGCCGCCGGTTCCGACCGCGAGCCCCAACAGCTCGGGGCGATCATTGGACACCGCCAGCAGCGCTCCACCCACCTGGTACACGTAGCCGAGGCTGGAGGGCAGTCCGGCGGTACCCAGTCCGAGCGTATCGATGGACGCCCCCGCCTCAACCACGATGCCGCTGCCGCCGCCCACCGCGCCGATCAGGACTTCCGGCGCGCGCAGGACGGCCCCGCTGCGCACCACCACATCCTGGCCAACGCCCATGACGTCGACGATCGATTGAGCCGTCGAGCGCACCCGCGTGTTGAGAGCCAGCCGTGAGGGCCGCAGAGCGTTGAGCGCATCTGCTTCGATCGTCGATCCAACAGGATCGGTATCGGCCTTGCCACCTGCAGCGATGATCTCGAGCGAGCCCAACTGGTTGACGCGCGTGACCTCCACGCTGCCACCAGTGCCTGTGCTGCCGGTGGCCGCCTGGAAGCGGGCCTCGCCTTCGACACGCAGCGCGGACGTGCCCTGGCGTCCGGCCCCGTTGCCCAGCTCAAAGCGAAGCATGCCTGCGTCGACCGTCTGCCAGCCGCGCGGCAGGCCAAGGCGCTGCGCGCTGGCGGCGGTGAACGCGTTGTAGCTGTTTTCGTTGTATCCGGAATGGCGCCGCACGGTTGCAGCCGGGGTCAGCAGCAGGTCGGTCAGCAAGGGCGAGACCGTTCCCGCCAGACTGTCGCTGCGGTGACCCGCCACGCGCCAGGAACCCGTCCCGGTCGGCAGTGCCGTAGCGGAACCGGTCGTAGAGCTCGCCCCCACCTCGACCCGGAACGCGCCGGGTTGCAGTGCGAAACTGGCCGGCAAGAGTGTGTAGGTGCCAGCGGCCAGGCCCGGCACGCCGGCGGGCACGACAATCTGCTGGCCCACACGTGGATCGGCGGTGCCGTCGGACAGGCCCTGCGGCGCAGCGTTGCCGGTGTAGCCCGGCAGGATCGCATAGACCTCACTGCCGGCCTGGCTGAAGCCATAGCGCGGATTGGCTTCGGCAAGGGTGTGGCGCAGGATGTCCACCGAACCACCACGGCCACTGACGAACGCGGCGCCGGTCAGCTCGCCGCCACCGTTCATGTCCAGCACCGCTCCGCGCGCCACGTCGGTCTGGCTGCTGACCACACCGATGCCGACCGGCAACGCGCCGCCGCCCACATTGCGTGGGGCAACGATTGAACCGTCAAGCCGCCACTGGATGCCATCCACCGTGCCGCCGTAGGGCAGGCTCAGACCCGCTCCGCTGGTCGAGGTCAGGCTGCCTGGCAGGAACGAGACCCTGGAAGCAATCGTGTTGCTCCTGTCGGTGCCACCCAGGGTAATGCTGCCCATCGGCGCGCGGACCACGCCGCCCTGCTCGACGGTCGCAGCTGCCAGCATCAGGCTGCCCATCGCCGAGAGCGGAGCTGCAGGCGATGCATCTCCAAGGCCATTGATGCGCAGAACACCGGTCGGATCGTTCCAGATCATGTCTCTGGAAAGCGTGCCGGCTGCGAAACCAGCGCCTATCCGGGCAGACGCGCCGGCGACGGGATAAAGCTGCGCGGCAGTAATTTCCAATCGTTGCGCGGCCAGCAGATCGGCATCCAGCGCACCGGTGCTGGTTGCCCCTTTCAGGAAGCGTACATCGCCGCTGCTATGCAGGGAGACGTCGTCAAATCCGTCCAACGCCACATGATCGCGGATATCGATCAGTTTCGCGCCTGCCTGCAGCCGATGTTGCCGCCCGGTCGCCAGCGGCGCTTCAGCGCTGAACTCGAGTTCGTTGCCGCTGATGGCCGCCAAAGGTGGGTTGGCCAGCTTCAGATACGGCGCGTTCAATCCGATGGTGCTGCCCGCTGCCGCGTCCGGCAGCAGACCGATCGAGCCAGACAGACGCAGGCTCTGCCCCATCCGCAGATCGATGGATTCCTCGCTGCGAACCGCAGCCAACAGTGACAGATTGCCGAACCCGCCGTCGCGGATCTGCTCCACCGACAACCGTGCCTCGCCATACTTCAGTGTGATCGGCCCGGGTGCCACATCGCGCTTCGGGCTGAGGTTGAGGAATCGGGGCACCTGGACGTCACCACTGGATCCCTTTGCATAGACGCCGCCGGTGAAGGCGATACCCAGGGTACCGCCTTGCGCACCTGCACCTCCGGCCGCAGCCTGCAGATCGCCCTGCAGGTAGAGTGCATTGGCCGAGCGCAATACGATCTGCCCACCATCGCTGTCTACCTGCCGCGTACCCTGGCCATCAATATGCAATGCCGCCGTACTGCCGTCGGCCTTCAGCTGCGCGCCCCGCTCGACCACGATGAAGGCGTCCACCGGGCGATCGCTGACGTCGCCGGCGCCTTCCCAGTCCAGGGCGCCGCCAATCTCGATGCTGCCGCCCTTGTGCACCAGACCGCGCAACCGCTGGGTTGAATCCTTCACGCTGAAGGCATCGCCACTGACATCCAGTTCCGCCCCCTTCGCGATGCGGTAGGTGCGGTTGTTGGGCTGCCCGTCAAACAGATCAGCCGCCATGCGCACGTCATCCAGCCGGATCCGTCCGCCGGCTGCGTGCAGGCGCCCTTCCACATCGATGTTGCCCGCGCCCCGCAGTTCAATGGACTGTGCCGGATCAACCTGCACGCTGGCGCCCGCACCGATGCGTAGATCACCGCCGCGGTTGCCGAATTGCGAACGCAGCAGCAGGCCTGCACCGGCCCGTTGGCTGACACGGCCACTCACTGGATCGGCGCTGTAAAGCGGCGCCAGCCACGCCTGCATGGCATCCTCGCGGGTGACTGCCTTCAGCGCGTCGCTGGCCAGGCGCAGGCCCGGCATGACCACCTCGACCTGTGCATCATCGGCAACTTCCAGCCCCTGGTGCGCATTGATATCGTACTGGCTGAAGCCACTGCCGAACAGCGCGCTGCGCAAGGTCAGCACGTCGGCAGCCTGACCGTCGCCACCGATGCGGATATGCCCGCCATCCGTCAACGACAGGCTGCCGCTGCCCTGGCCGAGCGCGCTGATGCGCACCTCCTCGGCCAACGAAAGCCGGCCAGTATCGCCCCTGCCTGTGTCCAGATTGTTGGCCTGCAGGCTGACGCTGCCGCCCTTGCCGATACGCGCCTTGCCCGCGCTGTCCACGCGACCGCCGGCGTCAACGTTCAGTTCGCTGCCACGCCCGACCACCACATCATGGCTGTTCTCCAGCTGCAGGCGACCGCCGTCGCTCCATGCCTGGCCCTGCGGCGCATTGGGGTCCAGCAGCAGATTGCTCCAGCGGCCGGCAAGGTCGATGCGCGCGCCACCGGCAATCTCCACCCGTCCACGCCCGGCCTGCAGCAACGGAACCGCCGGGCTACCCGCCACGGCCAGCAGATTGCCGGCCTGCAGCTGACCACCCGCAATGCCGATATCACCACCAAGCCGGATGTCACTGGCGGTCAGCACCAGCTGCCCGCCATCCTGAAGGCGCAGTTTCCCATCGATGGCGATGCTGCCGGCGGTGGCCAGGTCCAGGCGCCCCCACTGCTGTTCACTCAGCCGGCCCGCATCCAGCCACAGGGTGTTGCGCTGCTGCGCCGATATGGGCGCCTGCAGCGACCACTCCGCCACGGGCAACGCGCCCTCCCCGATCCGCACCTGGGTATCGAAGACCGCATTGCGTCCTGCGCTGTCGTAGCGCCCGAGCCACAGCTGGGCATTGCGTGCCACCGCTGTCTGTGCCTGCGCGTAGCCGTCCTTGCCCTGATCTGGTGCCTTGGCCTGCTGTGCGCCCTGGAACACCCGGGTGTTGATGTCACCCTGAAGCACCGCAGTCGGTGCGGAGATCATCAGGCGGCCGGCATCACGCCCAACGGTATAGCCATTGTCGACCCGTTCGCCGGGCGCCACCAACGGATTGCGGAACGCCTCGCTGACGCCCCAGCGCTGGTGATCGACCTCGAATCCCTTGTACAGGCCGACGTACTGCATCTCCGCCGGCGCATCATCCATGCGGTACAACTGCCCATCGGTGCCGCGCAGCCAGCTCTGCTTGATCACACCGGTCTGCACATCCAGGCTGCCACCGGCCAGATTGATCTTCGACCCGCCGTGGGTCACCACCTCGCTGCCGGACAGCTGCACGGTGCCGCCCTGGGCCGCCCACTCACCGATCGAGTGTCGCTGGTTGTCCAGATAGCCGCCCACCTCCAGCAAGCCACCACCGGCATACCAGCGCTCGGCGGCGTGGCCACCGGTACCTGCGGCCACACGCTGCAGTTCGCGACGATCGATCCAGACCTCGCTGCTGATCAGCGTTCCACTGTCGCGGTTGTCGGGCGAATCGCGCAGTTCGTTGCCCTGTACCTTCACCTGCACGTTGTTGCTTTCCATCGCCACGCGCACACCGACTGCGCCGGAGACATCGACCTGCGCGGCGTTGCCCACGTAGCTGCGGCGCGCCGAATCACCAACCACCTGGCCACCGGTGGCGAGGGTCAACGAGCCATCCTTGAAGTTGATGTCACCACCGGAGACGATCTCCACGCGCGACTGGTCACGGCGGTCCTGCAGCCGCGACAGGTTGTCGAACGAACCTGTGTTGCTCGCGGCGCGCAGGGCATCCTGCTCCGCCGACGCCTTGATCAACGCATCGCGCTGGGTGTCCAGCACGGTGCTCTTGCCATCGTCCTCGATCAGCACCGCCGTGGTCGCACCCGAGTCCAGGGTCACCTGTCCCTGACGGTCGCTGATCGCGTTCAGCAGATGGATGGTGCCGCGCTGGGCCAGCGTGGTCGTGGCGACAGCAACGCCGGCCTGCTCGACCCTGCGGCCGGCCAGGGTGATGTCGCCCTCGCGCGCCTGGATCAGGCCGCTGTTGCGCACATCGCCAGCGCTGCTTCCCTGCACGAAGCGCGGCGCGATCTCGTTACCGGCCGTGGTCGAGGCAGTGTTCTGCGCGGTGCCGACGCCGCGGCGGATCACGAAACTATCGCCCGCCGCCAGCTGCGTCTGGCCCTTGCGCGTCTCGATCTGCCCCGCATTCTCCACGCTGCTGCCGGCCAGCAGCACGTAGCCGCCGCCGCGGGTAGCGCTTGAAGGTTCGTGGGTGGCGATACGCGCCCCCTGCTCGACCATCACCTTGCCAAAGGCCTCGCTGAGCGCGGCGGTATTGCTGTCGGCACTGAACAGGCCGTTGTCGCGGAACTGCCCATCACTGATCCGTGCCGCCGCGGCGACAAGGTTACGGACGTTGACCTGGCTGTTGTTGCCGAACACCACGCCGTTGCGGTTGGCCACGAACACCGTGCCATTGGCCTTCAGCTGGCCAAGGATCTGGCTGGGCCGGGCGTTGGGATCGTTGACCCGGTTGAGCACCGCCCAATCCGGGTTCTGTTGGAAGCTCAGTGTGGTGTTGCCACCGATGTTGAAGGTCTCCCAGTTCAGGATCGCCTTGTCGGCAGTTTGCTCGATGCTGACCTGGATCCGCCCATCGCCGCCCTGGGACTGGATCGCATCGCGTGCATTCAACCAGCCGCGGGTCAGCGGGTTCTCATCGACGTTCAGGCCGTCCTTGCCCAGGCCATCGGCGACCACGAAGCCCGCATCGCGTCGCGCCAGCCGGGCCTGTTCCTGCAACCGTTGCTGCAATGCGATGGCCTGCGCCGCCGTACCGAGGTTGTCGATGGACTGCTGCAGCTTCTGGCGCGCGGCGTCCTGCTGCTGGGCAGGCAACTGGAACTGGATCGGCGCGCCGTTGGGCATGCGGCCACTCTGCGCCGCAGCACCCTGGGCCGCGCCGCGGTCCGCGAACCAGCCCGGGCTGAACGCCTGCTGGGCCTGGCTGGCGGGGGCGACCACCGTACCCAGCGCGACCGCGACGGCCCACGCCATCGGGTGACTGCGGCGCAACATGGACGGGCGGGAAACGGTCGTGAGCGGATGCGACATCTGGACCTCGTCAACCTGATTGGGCGGCCGCAGCCGCATCACTGTCTGATGGATGGGGCGATCGGTGCCCTGCCCCTGTTAGACGAGGCTGAAGGCGTGAAGCCGACATCAAGAAGGCGTTCGCCACAATGAAAAAGGCGCCGACAATGGCGCCGGCGCCTGTTCAACGCGTTTCGCCAACATCGCCACATCACGGTCGACCGATGCCGGCGCAGGTGCTGGGGTTGTTCAAGCCCGTCGGCACGCCCGCCACGGCGAACCGGCGACGGATGGCTTCGGCCCAGATGGAGGCCAGTGGAGCGAACCGATGCGCACTGACTGCCGCATCGTTGCTCCTGGCGTCAGGACTGGCACGCAAGAAGGCGCCGGCCTCGCGGCCGGCGCCCATTTCAGTACAACCGCTGGATCAGCGACCGACGCCGGTGGTGCAGGTGTTGGCGTTGCTCAGGCCGTTCGGGGCCGAGGCGGCCACGAGGTTGCTGGCGATCGCTTCACGCCAGACCTGGGTCAGCGGGATGAAGCCATGCGCGCGCACGGCGGCATCGTTGGTGCCGGTGGCGCCGAGGTTGTAATGCGCTTCAAGGAAGTTGCGCACGGCGGTACGCGGCAGGGCGGTGCGGTAGCACTGGCCGAACACCAGGTTGGTGTAGCCGGCGATCGGGTAGCCGGCCGACGGGTTGGTGAACACCGGGACCCACTTGGCCGGGTTGGCGATGTCGGCAGCGGTGGACGGCGGAGCGATGGTGTTGAGGGTGGCAGCAACGCTCACTTCATCCGGCGAGTAGCCCTTCAGCTTGGCAACCTTGGTCGCGTCCTTCAGATTCGGGATCACGTCCGGGCCGACATAGCCGATGCGGCCGTCAGCGGCATACACGGCATTGAACAGCGCGGTGCCACCGGTGGCCGGCGCGGCAACGAAGTTCGCCGGCACGGTGGTGAACAGGTTGGCGAAGGTCGACTGCACCGAGAACGCCGGCACGCCGTTGGTCAGCTTCAGGCTGGTGCCCGAAACGTCAGCCGCCTGACAGGCGCTGGCCAGGAAGCGGGTCAGCAGTTCGCTGGTGCCGCTGCTCTCGCCACGGTAGACAACCTGGATCGCGCCGCTGCGGCTGGCGTCAATGCTCGACCAGTCGGTGATCTTGCCCGAGAAGATGCCGCAGGCCTGCGCCACGGTCAGGTCAACAGCCGAACCGGCCTTGTTGAACGGGATGGTGACCGAGGTGGCGACCGACGGCAGCTGCAGCAGGGGGCCGAACTTGGTGGTCGAGGTCGGGGTGTTGTAGGCGGCGTTGTACGTGTCGATTTCGGTCTGGCTCAGCACCGAGTCGCTGCCGGCGAAATGGACGTTGCCGGTACCGTTCGGGATGAACAGCGCGATCTTGTTCTCCAGGAACGCCTGCTTGCCCTTGCCCGAACCGGTCACGGCGTAGCTGAAGTTCGACGGCAGGATGCTGTCGGCCTGGCCCTTGTACAGATCAGCCGGCAGCGAGGCGCCACCACCGTTGACGAGGGCCTGCTGCGCCGAAGCGGCACCGGCAGTGGCGAGCAGCGCGGTAGCAACCAGCGCGGCCAGGGTCTTGTACTTGTTCATGATCTTCTCCTGAAGGGTTTACTGCGAAGGGAAACACCAAGGGAGGAACGGTCACTACACGCCTGCTGCCGCCGAGGGCCTCCCAGCCCACTCTGCGGCGACGTGTCCATGCTGGTCCGCGCCGATGACAGGCCGCTTAAGAAACCTGTGGAAGATCGAAAAAAGGTGTGGAGGATTGTGTGGAGAATCGGCCCATTCCACCTTCCAGCGACGCCGTTCGATCGACTGGATGCGATCGATTTGATGGAATCGACTGGATCGAATCGATTTGATGGGATCGGCTGGATCGAATCGATTTGATGGGATCGGCTGGATCGAATCGATTTGATGGGATCGGCTGGATCGAATCGATTTGATGGGATCGGCTGGATCGAATCGATTTGATGGGATCGGCTGGATCGAATCGACTGGGTAGAGTCGACTGTTAGTCGACTGCTCTTCACACGCAGCAGCAGTACGAAGCACGCGCGCTGCGCGCTAGTCGACTGACAGTCGACTCTACCCGTGATGCGCGTTGCGCATCACTGCACCAACTGGTTCATTTCCATGATCGGCATCAGTACCGCCAGCACGATCGTCAGCACCACGCCGCCCATCACCAGGATCATGGTCGGTTCCAGCAGCGCGGTCAGCGCCATCGCACGACGCTCTATCTCGCGCGAGATCGTCTGCGCGGCGCGATCCAGCAGCGGCGCCAGCGAGCCGGTCTTCTCGCCGCTGGCCACGAGATGCACCAGGATCGGCGGATACACTTTCTGTACTTTCAATGCAGAACCCAACGCAGCGCCTTCGCGTACGCGCGCGGACACATCATCGGCACAGCGCGCCAGCAACGCGTTGCCCAGGGTCTGCTGCGCCGCCTCCAGTGCACGCAGCAGCGGCACGCCGGCATCGAGCAGGATTGCCAGCGTCGAGGCGAAACGCGCGCTGTTCACGCCCAGCACGAAGCGCCCGATCATCGGCAGCCGCAGCAGCATCGCGTCCCAGCGCAGGCGCAGCTCGGGCCGGCGCAGCGCCAGTCGCCAGGCCACCACCAGCGCAGTAATGCCCAGCCCCACCCACACGCCCCAACTGCGCACGAAAGCACTGGCCGCCAGCATCACCTGGGTCAGCATCGGCAGCGTCTGCCGCGCCTGCACGAACGCGGTCACCACCTGCGGCACCACGTAGCTGAGCAGGAAGATCACGATCGCCACCGACACCAGGCTGATCGCCGCCGGATAGATGAAGGCAGTCAGCACCTTGGCCTGCAGCGCATTGCGTTCTTCGATGTAGTCGGCCAGGCGCTCCATCACTCGCGCCAGGTCGCCGGAGTCTTCACCCGCCCCCACCAGTGCCCGATAGATCGGCGGGAAATCGCGAGGCCGCGCGGCGAGTGCCACGGTCAGGCGCTGGCCGGCACGTACATCCGCACGCACGGCAGTAAGCGCCTGCGCCACGTGCGGGCGCTCGGCCTGCTCGATCACCGCACTCAAGGCACCTTCCAACGGCAGGCTGGCGGCCAGCAGGCTGGCCAGCTGGCGCGTGGCCCAGGCCAGCTCACTGGCTGACAACCGGCGAGCACCCCAGCCACTGCCGGCACTGCGCGCCGCACTGACCTGCACAGGCGTCAGCCCACGCCCGCGCAGCAGCTGACGCGCACCGCGCGGGCTGTCGGCGTCCAGCTGGCCTTTCTCGATGCGGCCCTGCGCGTTGGCGGCCTGATAATCGAACAGTGCCATCGTCGTCTCAGTCGTCGCCGGTGACGCGCAGGATTTCTTCCAGCGTGGTCACCCCGCTGTCGACCCAGCGCTGGCCGTCCTGCCGCAACGTGCGCATGCCGGCGCGCCGCGCGGCCTCGCGCAGCGCGGGCTCGCCCTGCCCTTCATGGATCAATGCGCGCACGCGGTCATCGACCACGAACAGTTCGTGGATGCCGGTACGACCCCGATAGCCGCTGTTGGCGCAGGCCGCACAGCCCACCGCGCGCCACATGGTTCGGCCTTCGCCATCCACCTCGGCACGCCGGCACTGCGTGCACAGCCGGCGCACCAGCCGCTGCGCCAGTACGCCGCGCAACGACGAGGCCAGCAGGAACGGCTCCACGCCCATGTCGGCCAGGCGGGTCACCGCCGAGATCGCATCGTTGGTATGCAGCGAGGCGAGCACGCCGTGGCCGGTCAGCGACGACTGCACGGCAATCTGCGCGGTTTCCAGGTCGCGGATCTCGCCGATCATGATGGTGTCCGGGTCCTGGCGCAGGATCGCGCGCAGCGCGGTGCCGAAGCTCATGCCGATACGCGCGTTGACCTGGATCTGGCCGATGCCGGCGAAGTCGTACTCCACCGGATCTTCCACGGTGAGGATGTTGCTGGTGCTGCTGTCGAGCTGGCCCAACGCGGCGTACAGCGAGGTGGTCTTGCCGCTGCCGGTCGGCCCGGTCACCAGCACGATGCCATGCGGCTGCCGGATCAATCCGGTGAACGTGGCCAGGGTGTCATCAGCCATGCCCAGGCGCTGCAGCTGCAGACGGCCGGCATCCTTCTCCAGCAGTCGCAGCACGGCGCGCTCGCCATGCCCGGTCGGCACCGTGGAGACACGGATGTCCAACGGACGCCCACCCACGCGGATCGCGATGCGCCCGTCCTGTGGCAGGCGCTTCTCGGCAATGTCCAGGTGGGCCATGATCTTGATGCGTGATACCAGCGCCGCATGCAGTGCGCGCCGCGGCTGCACCATGTCGCGCAGCGTGCCGTCCACCCGGTAACGCACCACCGAGTGGGTCTCGAATGGTTCGATGTGCAGGTCGCTGGCCCCATCACGCGCAGCCTGTGCCAGCAGCGCGTTGATCATGCGGATCACCGGTGCATCGTCCTGCGCATCCAGCAGATCGGTGACCTCCGGCATGTCCTGCATCAGCCGGTCCAGATCGACTTCGCTTTCGGCGGCACCGACCACGGCAGCGGCATCACCGCCGTCACGGTACTGCTCGCCCAACCGCTGCTGCCAGGTCGCGGCATCCAGTGCCTGGAACGGCAGCGGTCCATGCCGGCGGCGCAGCTCGGCCACGGCCCACGCCGCGGTGTCGGCGGTGCCAAGCAGCACCGGTTCGCCGCCGGCCTCGGACAGCATCACGCCATGGCTGCGCACCCAGGCGTACGGCAGCGGCGCGGCGGCGCTCACGGCCCGATCACCAGTTCCGGCGTGTAGCCCAGCCCGCGCAGCTGCTGCAGTGCCGGGTCCAGCGTCGCCGGATCGCGCGGCAATCGCACGCGCAGGCGTTGCCCGCTCTCGCCCGGCGTCGCTTCGGCATAGGCCTGCAGGCCCAGTGCCCGCACCTGCGCCACGCCTTGGCTGGCACGCGCCGGGTCCAGTCCTTGTGCGAACTGCACCAGCTGGGCATCACCCTCACCGGCCGGATACAGCGCTGCCAGGCTGGTGTTCTGCAACGGCTGGCCCTGGCCATCGCGCGCATTGCCCTGACCGAGCACAGACAGGTCCTGCGGCGGCAGCTGCGGTGCCGACAGCGCCGGCAACGCCCAGCTCTGCACGGGTTGCGCACCGGCCTGCGCATTGCGCATGTAGTCGTAGCGGTCGCGGGTCAAACGCTGGCCGGCGGCGGGGTCGCGCACCACGTGCGGGCGCAGGAACACCATCAGGTTGGTCTTGGAGCGCTTGCGCGTATCACTGCGGAACAGCGCCCCCAGCACCGGGATCCTGCCCAGGCCCGGCACCGCATCACGGCCATGGCTGACGTTGTCCTCCAGCAGGCCACCGAGCACCATGATCTGGCCATCATCCAGCAGCACACTGGTATCCAGCGCACGCTTGTTGGTGATGATGCCGGCGGCACTGTTGGCACTCTGCGCATCGATGCTGCTGACTTCCTGGTAGATGTCCAGCTTCACCGTGCCGCCCTCGGAAATCTGCGGGCGTACGCGCAGCTTCAGGCCCACGTCCTCGCGCACGATGGTCTGGAACGGGTTGTTGCTGCCGCCACCGCCGTCGGTGACGTAGCGGCCGCTGACGAACGGCACGGTCTGACCGACCATGATGCTGGCCGCCTCGTTGTCCAGCGTCATCAGGTTCGGCGTGGACAGGATGTTGGCACCGCCCTTGCTCTGCAGCGCAGTGGCCAGCGCTTTCATGTTGAGGATCTGGCCGACACCGGGCAGGTTGATGGTGCCGTCGATCACACCGATCTTCAGGCCATCCTTGGGCAGCACGTCCAGCGTGGTGCGCGCGGTGGTGCTCAGCCCACTGCCGCCGGTGGCGCCACCGAAGTGGGTGCCGCCAAAGGTACGGCCATTGCCCAGCATCCATTGCACCCCCAGCTCTGCCGCATCGGTCTGGTTGACCTCCACGATCAGGCTTTCCACCAGCACCTGCGCACGGCGCTGGTCGAGCTGGTCGATCACACGCCGCAGGTTGCGGTACACCGGCTCCGGTGCCGAGATCAGCAGGGTGTTGGTGGCCACGTCCGCCTGCACCGAAATGCCGTTCTGGCTGAAGCCGGTGCTTCCTGCGTCGATCGGGTCACGCCGGCTCGGGTCCAGCCGCTGCGATTCCAGCGCATTGCCTCCGGTCTTGGCCTGCTGCGGCTGCGACGGCTGCGCGGGCGCGGAACGGTTGGCGTTACCCGGCAGTGGTGTGATGCCTTCATTGCTGCCCATCGCCGCTGCATCGCTCTGGCCGGCCACCACACCGCGCAGCACACCGGCCAGCTGGTTGGCCTGGGCATTGCGCAGGTAGACCACATGCAGGTTGCCGGATTCATCCTGGGCACGGTCCAGCTTCTCCACCAGCTGCCGCGCCAGGCGGGTGCGCCCGGGGCTGCTGGAACGCAGCAGCACGCTGTTGCTGCGCGGGTCAGCCATCACCACCACCTTCTGGGTGGGTTCGGCGCCCTGCGCATCCAGCAGCGGCGCGACCATCGCCGCGACGTCAACGGCAATACCCTGCTGCAGCTTCACCACATCGGTGTCCATGCCGGCCGGTGTATCGACGCTGGCGATCACCCGTGCGATGCGCTCCAGGTTGTCGGCGTAGTCAGTGATCACCAGGGTGTTGTTGCCCGGATTGGCGGTGATCGGATTGTCCGGACTGATCATCGGCCGCAGCACCGCCACCAGCGCGGCTGCGTTCTCGTAGCGCAGCGCGAAGGTGCGGGTGGTCACCTCACCGCCGGCACCACCAGTGCCGACGCGTCCTCCCAACAGCTTGGCGTCTGCCTGCGGCACCACCCGGCTGACGCCGCCGTTCTCGACCACGGCGAAGCCACGCATGCGCAGTGCACCCAGCAGCAACTGGTAGGCCTGCGTACGGCTGACCGGGCCATCGGAAACCACTGTCATCTTGCCGGTCACCCGTGGGTCGACCAGGAACTGGCGGCCGGTGAAGCGCGCGGCCATGCGCAGCACACCACCGATATCGGTGTCGACCAGGTTCAATTGCACCGGCTCATCGCGGGCGTCCTGCGCCAGTACGGGCGCAGGTGCGTGGGCCATGCACACGATCAGCGCCAATACGGTACTGCAGGCAAGGCTGCGCATCGCCCTCATGGATGGGCACCCGCAGCGTCCACCATCACGATGTTTCCGGAAATCCGTGCCGCCGGCATGTTCGCATCCCCTGTGCGTGTCAATTGCAGTTGCTGCAGCTCGATGGCCGGGTCGGCCAGCAGCGGCAGCAGCCAGTTCCAAAGTGCGTCGGCGGGCACTGCCTGCACCTGCAGGTGCCAGCGTCCGTCGCGTGCTTCGATATGCAGGCCGTCGGCAAGGCCGGCGGCCTTGATTCCATTGCGCAGCCCGGCCAGTGTCGGGTGCTGGCCCTGCGCCTGCTGCTGCTCGCGGGCGCGCAGCAGCGGTGCCAGTGCGCGGGACTGCGCCTGCAGCCGCGGTAGCTCGGCCTGCCAGTGCGTGTGTTGCTTCAGCAGGGGCTCCAGCCACAACGACCACAGACCCGCCACCAGCAGCGCCACCACCATCACCCACAGCATCAGCCGGTCGCGCGGTGGCAGGCGTTGCCAGCGTTGCTGCAGGCCTGCCAGTCCCTCGCCCAGTCGCAAGGTTCGGGGGATCACTGTCCAGCCCCGTTCACCCGCAGGCGTCCACCGGCTTCGCGCGCCAGCTGCAGGCCCTGCGCCTGCACTGCCTGCTGCCAGCGCTCAAGCCGCTGTGGATCATCGGCCAATGCCTGGGCATCGGCATCCAGCTCCATGTCCAGCTGGCCCGGTTGGTAATGCAGGCTGCGCACCTGCCCCGCCAGCTCCGGGACCGCCTGCAGCGTGCTGGCAACCTGGCGCTGCAGCGGCGGCAATGGCGGCGCCGACGGTGGCACCGCAAGTGCTCGCCTCGCCTGCAACACCGGGTCCACCACATCGGTGACTTCCGGGAAGCGTGCGCTGAACTGGCGTGCCATGTCCTGCTGCAGCGCTTCACCCTCGATCCGCCAACGCGAGACCTGCAGCTGCAGGCCGAGTGCAGCCAGCAGCACTGCCGCCAGTGCCAGGCCGATCGCCAGTCTCGGTGCTGGCCGGCCTGCGCCGGGCAGCGGCAATGACCAACCCGGCAGGGGGCCACAGGCCTGCCGTTCATGGGTGACGGCGGTAGCCGGCAGGCTGTCCGGCCACGTCGGCGGCACGCTGCCGATCCACTGCACGGCCTGCACGCCGGCCTGTTGCAGGCGCACGGCCAGCGCCTGCATCACCGCACACGCATCACGTCCGCCATGCCATTGGACAAATCCCCGATCGCGCCCGCTGCGCACCAGCAGATGCTCGCCGCTGACCTGCAGCGTGGCCTGGCCGTCCTGCCAAGGCAGCAGCAGTGGCGTCGGATACAGCGCCTGCAGCTGCAGCGCACACGAGGCCAGCAGCTGCTGCGCCTGCGCGATGGCCTGCTGGCCGAGCCAAGCCACCGGAACCGTGCCGTCTGCCGCCTGCGCACCGTGGGCCAGCGCCACCTCCTGCAGGTCGTCCAGCAGCATCGCCTCCACCTCACCCTGCAGCGCCGACTGCAGGCGGCGCCCGGACAACGGCGGCAGCTGCAGTTCCAGCAGGATCAGGTCGTTCGGATCGAGGCAGGCATGCACCGCAGCCCGCGGATGCCGCAGGCCCAGTGTCGCCAGCGTGTCGCGGCCGTGTGCCACTACCTCGCCCTTGTGCAGCTGCGCCCAGTCCACCGCGCTGTCGGCGCGCAGGTGCTCCAGCGCCGGTAGGCACACCCGAAGCTGCACGTTCATGCGCCGATCCTCGTCCACACGCGTTGCACGCGCGCCCCATCGTCGCGGTACTCGCGCCAGAGCAACGCACGGAACTCGACCGCACTGCCATCGGCCTGCACCTGGCCGACGGCCAGGAACCACTCGCTATGGATGCCCAAGGGAAGCACGGCCATCTGTTCGTTGCTCAGTTGAAGTCGATTGGCGATGTCACCGCGGTTGAGCAGCCAATGGCCGCCGTCGCGCTCACCGAGCAGCGCCTGCAGCCGTGCGGGCTCGACCGCAGGCGTCACCGCCTGCAGAACGCTCAGGTCGCTGGTATTGGCGTTGACCAGGGTCTGCGCCGGCAGCACCACGGTGCGTCGCGCCAGCGCCTGCAGTGCCACCGGATCGGCACCGGCCAGTGCCTGCGCGATCAGTGATTCGCGCGGCAGTGGGGCCTGCGCCTGGATGTCACCGTCGCGCAGGCGCGCCTGGATGTGGTCCGCCGCGGATGCGCAGGCACCCTGGCCAAGCCCCTGTGCAGCACACAACGCGATGAACGCGCGCCGCGCCTCGGGGTCCGCCCTGCCATGTGCCAGCAGGTTGCGCAGGTTGAACATCGACTGCGCATCGACCAGTTGCAGCTGCACCGGCAACGGCGCCTGCAGTTCCAACGGGCGCGCCCAGCGCCCGCCGCGCACCGTGGTCAGCTGTTCCTTTACATCCTCACGCAGCTGCTGCGCCGCACGCTCCAGCGTGGCGTCCACCGCCATGCGCACCTGCGCGCGCAACTGGTCGCCGCGCAGCGCACGCAGCTGCGCCGACTGCCGGGTCAGCAGCGCGGTGGCAATCACAGCCACCAACGCCACCACCAGCAGGGCGACGATCACCGCCATGCCATGCTGGCGGGTGCAGGAGACCGAACGCGTCCGGGCTGTCATCAGCACGCCTCACAGCTGCCAGGAGCCGATATCCGCGTTTCCGGCGTCGCCACCGGGCTGGCTGTCCGCCCCCAGCGAGAACACATCGATGTCGCCATGGGTTCCGGGAATCTGGTACTGGTACGGATGGCCCCATGGGTCATTCGGCAGGCGATCCAGGTACGGCGTCACCGGCAACCCACCGCTGCCCTGCGGCGGCTTCACCAGCGCCTGCAGGCCCTGCTCGGCACTGGGATAGCGACCGTTGTCCAGCTTGAACAGCTTCAGGGCCTGCATCAATGCGGCAATGTCCTGGCGCGCCGCCACCACGCGCGCCTGGTCCGGACGGTCCATCAACCGCGGCACGATCAGCGCGGCAAGAATGCCGATGATCACCACCACCACCATGATCTCGATCAGGCTGAAGCCCTGCTGCCGAGTCCTGCGACCACCCACGTGCCTTGCCATTGTTCCGCCCTCGTCATCCTGGAAGAGACCGCTGCACCATGGTCAGCGGCGCATGTGTCAGTACGATAAACATCCGCCTGCAATTCGCTGCGCGGGTGCCTGTGCAGGCGCATGTGCAGCCGGTACGCGCGCCGCCTCGAACAGGTGCGGCGGCACACTGGCCAGCGTTTCGTCGATGCACTCGCGCAGCAACGGATGCACGCAGGCCTGCAGCAGGCGCACGCATTGCATCGGCGACCACGCGGTGCCGTGGTCCAATCCAATGAACATCCGGTAGGCCTGGTGGTAGCGCAGGTCGTCGTAGACGCGCTGCGCGCTGTTGAGATCACGCATGATCACCAGCAGGGCCGCACGCTGCAGCAGCCGCGCATCGCCTGCGTCAAGCGGCAGCGCGCCCATAGCCGCATCGGGCCAGGGCCGCAGATTCAGGTCGAGGGCTTTTCGTAGCGCCGCCAATGGATGCGCACTGCTGTCCAGTGCCGCCCAACGCGCTGCATCCACCCAGGCATCACTGGACAGCACCCAGACCCACGAGCGCCCGTAACGCTGCACATTCAGGGGCGTGTGCCGCGCCTGCTCCAGTGACTGGCTCAGGTGGCGATCCAGCTCCAGCATGCTGATCCTGCGACTGTCTGCCATCTGCGTCGCCCGTGCTCCGCGACGCGTGGTGCGTCGTACTCTGGAGAAGACGTCAGCAAGGCAGGTGAAGCGACAGCGCGAATGCAACTCTGTGCGCTGCGTGGTGCTTCATCGGCAACGTCATCGCAGCGTCATCCGCCTGAAGGCTTCGCGCTGCAGTCGCGGTGCGTCGCCGCCGCAGCGGCGGGCCAGTACCGCCACGTCGATGCGCGCGGCGAACGCGACCAGCGCATCCGTCATCTCCACGTCATCGCACCATGACGCCATCGCAATGCGCACCGCTGGCAGCTGCCAGCCGTCCATCACGCCGCGGGCGCCCGCCACGAACCAGTGCCACAGCCGATGGTGCAGCACCTGCTCGTGCAGCTGCGCGAGATCCTCGATGCCATGCATGTCCATCAGCAACAGCGCGCGAGCAAGCGCCGCAGGCGGCAACGCACCGGTTTCAGCCAGTGGCAACACCTGCTGCTGCAGGCGCAACAGCATCGCCAGCGGGTGCGACTGCGGATCGAAGTCCAGCAGCACAGCCTGTTGCTGCCACTGCGCGTCGGACACCACACACACCCATGGCGAGCCGTAGCGGTGCACCATCAAAGGCCGTCGCTGGGTTGTTTCCAGCAACGCAGATAGATTGCGACGCAGATCCAGCACGCCGATGGTCTCGTTGCGCATCCTTGGCTTCTCCTTGCTTGCAACAGCCCTGCGCGACGCGCACGGCCAGCGTCTTCATCTATCCAAGGACGGCGATGCCACCCGGAAAGCGACGCAGATCCAGCGACATCGTCAGTCGCAGCTGCTCCAGCGCGGCGTCCGGATCATCGATGCGGAAGCGACCGCTGACCGGCGCGCGCGCCAATGCCGATTCACCCAACAGCACCTTGCCACGACGATAGCGGTTGATCTCGTCCACCACCTCGCGCAGCGGTGCGCGACGGAAGACCAGCATGCCCTCTGTCCAGGCGCTCACGTCCGAGGCCACAGCCTCGGCCACCACGCCACTGAGGCGCTCGTCGTAGTGGGTCTGCTGGCCGGCCTGCAGCTGCAACCGGCCCTGCGGGTGCTCGATGCGGGCACTGCCCTGCAGGCAGGTCACCCGCACCTGGCCCTGGGTGTTGCGCACGTCCAGGCGCACCGCACCTTCATCGGCAATCACGCAGCCCGCCCCCGCGAACAGCGCCAGGCGCAAGCCGGCCCGGGTCTCGATCGCGGCCTGCCCCTGCATCAGCTCGAAGCCTTCGCCCTGTGCGTCCGCGCGCCGACGCAGGCTGCTCTGCGTATCCAGTTCGATCTTCAGCTGCGGCAAGGGTGCAATCTGCAGCCGTTCACCGGTGCCGGTGTGGAAATCGGCCGCCATCGCCGTCATCGAGGGCCATAATCCCAGCGGCGGACGGATCGCCGCCACCACCACCAGGCTGGCCGGTGCGGCAATCGCCGCGCCCAGGAAGGCACGCCGGCTCCAGCGCTGGGCCGGCGTCGGCGCGAGCGGTTGGCGCGCGGCGGCGGGCAACTGCTCGCCCGCCAGACGGACCTGCTCCCATTGCCGGCGCGCACGGCCGAACGCCTCGCGATGACGGGTGTCTGCCTCACACCACGCGCGGAACCTGTCCCCATCGGCGGCAGTGGCTTCGCCCGAGGTCAACCGCACCACCCACGCGTGGGCCTGACGCTCGACGGCATCCAGCGGGCGTTGCGGGCGATCGTCAGGATCCATGGGGACTCATGCCGGACCCGCACGCTGCGGGGTTCTGCTCGGCGTCAAAGTGTAGACGGATGCCGCCGCTCAGAACCGCACCTGGCGCCCCTGCCCACTGCGTTCGGCCAGGTAATCCTGGGCCGCCTTCAGCTCGCGCTGCACCAGCCGCAGCGATACACCGAGGTGATCGGCCACGTCGCGCTGCTGCAGGCCGTCGACGCGGATCGCCAGCAGGATGCGGCGACGGCGCTCGGGCATGCGCTGCAGCAGCCCGACCATGTCTTCCAGCGCGAACTCCAGCTCGGCCGCCTGTGCCGGGCCCGGTGACGGATCGGCCATGTCCATCAGCGTGTCCACTTCTTCCAGGCTGAGCAACCGGTGATCGGCACGTTGGCGATCAATCACTGTGTTCATCGCCATGCGCAACAGGTAGGCCGCAGGATTCTGCACCGCATCCAGGCGGTCACGGCGCGCGCTCAGGCGCATCCAGGTGTCCTGCAGCGCATCGCCGGCCAGCTCCTCCGAGCCCAGCTTGCGCACCAGCCTGCGCTTCAGTTCGTCATAGGCGCCCAGAAGGTGATCCATCAGGTCAACTGCCCCAGCCGTACCGTTGCTCATGTTCGAATCCTTGAAGTCATGGAAGGGGCGTACGCCGGCCACAGTCGTGGTCGGTGCCGGAAGGGCGGATCTGCAGCGTCACCGGCTGCGGCAGCGCGGCGGCTTCGCCTGCCAGCGCCAAGCCCTGCAGCGCCTGCAGCAGGCGCGCATCGCGACTGGCGCTGCCACTGCCGGATAGCAGTTCGGGGTCATGCACCTGGCCGTCTCTGCCAACGCTGAAACGCAGGGTCGCGGCATAGCGACCTGGCGCCAGGTCGGGATCGTCACAGAACGCTGCGCGCAGGCGTTGCTGCAGGCCACCGTAGCGGCGGCGCCGCTCGGCATCGGGCAGTTCCGCGTCAATGCCGGGTTCGGCCTTCGAGGACGTGCGCCGACGCAGCACCACGCGCTGCTCGCCGATCACCTCGGCCTCGATGCCGGAATCCTGCAACAGAACCTGCAAGGCAGGCAGCGGCGCCAGGCTGGCGCGCAGCACATGGCTGCTGCGCCCTGCGGCAAGATCGCCCGGGTACATCACGGACCACCCACTGATGACGCTGAAGCGCTCGACCGCCTGCTCCAGCGGCTGCGCAGGGATGTCGTAGGCATGAACAGCGTCCTGTGCGGCAGCGGCAAAGGACAGCAGCAGCCATGCGGCGATGGCCACCTTCCAAGTTCTGACCGCATGGTGTCCATTCAGCCCCCTGACGTAGAACACATGACCCTCGGCAGCGACAGCAGCTGCAGTGGACGCGCACCACGACCGCAACCCCGGCCCGCGCGCGACCCGCAAGCGGACTCAAACCGTACCGGGGTCACATGTCATTGCGATGACCGCCGCCCACGGCCTGGCGTCGAGGCAGGCTCCGTGGAGCCAGTCACGCATCAGGAATCAATGAATCGAACAGACCACGCCCTCTACGCATGGGGGTCAGAGCCCGTTGCGCAGCAACGGGATCCGACCCCGACAGATCGCGGAGAACTGTCAGGCGGCGGGGCGGTGTGGCCAGGCAGGACCGTTGGCGCCATGGATGGCGCCATCGAGCCCCCAAGGAAGGGTTTACGGCGTGTCCAGCCTGGCCACACCGCCCCGCCGCCCCACGGAGCATCGCTGTTGCTGTTGCTCCTGAGGTTGCCGGCCAGCGGCCGGCACTACCCGCGGGTGCCGGGTGCAACCCGGCCACAAACCCCATCCCTCAAAGCGGCAGCTGGGTCGTCTGCTTGATCCGCTGCATCGGAATCTCGGTCTTGGTGTTCTGCACCCCGGCGATCCGGTTCAGATGCTGCATCTGGAACTGCCGGTAGGCATCAAGGTCCGCCACCGCCACCCGCAGCAGGAAATCGCAGTCGCCCGCCATCAGATGGCATTCAAGCACTTCCGGGAAAGACTTGATGCTGTTGATGAAATGGTTGGTGGTGTCCTCGTCCTGCCCCCGCAGCCACACGCGCACGAACACCGTGAAGCCACGCCCCACCTTGGCCTCGTTCAGCAGGGCGACGTAGCGGTCGATGTAGCCGCCTTCCTCCAGCAGCCGCACCCGCCGCAGGCAGGCCGAGGGCGAAAGGCCCACCTGCCGGGCCAGCTCCAGGTTCTGCAGGCGGCCGTCACGCTGCAGGGCATCAAGGATGCGGCGATCGAGATTGTCGAGCTGATACCGCATAGGATTTCACCTTTGGCGACCTTGACCGCATGGAATCTCAATATTCCCGAACTGAATGGCATCAACGCAACCCGATTTCGCGATCGGACCGCTAGCATGGGCCACCCCCATCTCGTTGTGCCGCTCCATGGACGCCCGTACCACCCTCCCCCTGCCCGATAGCTGCGATACCGCCCCGCGCGCCGAATTCCTGCGCGGCCTGCGCGCCGCCGTACCGGTGATGATCGGCTTCATTCCCTTCGCACTGGTACTCGGCGCGCAGGCGGCCCAGAAGGGCCTGAGCGCATTGGAAGTGCCGCTGATGACCGGCCTCAACTTCGCTGGCGGCTCGGAATTCGCCGCCGTCGAACTGTGGACCTCGCCACCGCACATCGCCTTGATCGTGGCGATCACCGCGCTGGTCAACAGCCGCCACCTGCTGATGGGCGCCAGCCTGGCTCCGCTGCTGCAGCATCTGCCGCGCCGCCGGGTGCTGCCGGCGCTGTTCTTCATGTGCGACGAAAGCTGGGCGATGGGCGTTGCCGATGCGCGCCGCCGTGCGCTCGGCTTCAGCCTGGCCTATTACCTGGGCGTTTCGGCCGGCCTGTACACGGTCTGGGTGGCCTGCACGGCACTGGGCGCGATCGTCGGCCCGATGTTGGGCGACATCCATGCCTACGGTTTCGACATGGCCTTCCCTGCGGTATTCCTGGTGCTGCTGCGCGGCATGTGGCAGGGCATGAAGGCGGCGCGGCCGTGGCTGGTCAGCCTGATCGTGGCCGCCGCCACCTACCTGCTGATTCCGGGCGCGTGGTACGTGGCCAGCGGCGCACTGGCCGGCCTGGCGGCCGCCTGGCTGCTGGCGGAGGACGCGGCATGATCTTCAATGGACTGATCCACTGGACCTCGGTGCTGACCATCGTGCTGATGGCGGCCGCGACCTACCTGACCCGCATCGTCGGCTTCCTCGCGCTGCGCAACCGCACGTTGAGCAAGCGCGCCGTGACGGTGATGGAAGCTGCGCCGGGCTGCGTGCTGATCTCGGTGATCGCCCCGGACTTCGTCGCCGACAAGCCCGCCGACCTCGCCGCGCTGGCGATCACCCTGCTGGCCGCCACACGCCTGTCGATGCTGCCGACAGTGCTGATCGGCGTGGTCTCCGCCGGTGTGCTGCGCTATCTGATGGGTTGAAGCCTTGCCCTTTCTGTAGAGCCGAGCCCACGCTCGGCTGCTGGCAATCCCGTTTGCCGCATAAGCCGAGCATGGGCTCGGCTCTACAGAGATGCCCCCTGCGACACCCGGTCGCAGGCCATCGCGCGCCCCACTTGACCAATGTCAAACTGCCCGCCGCCGTGCGGGCGTATTTCTATGCAGGACCCGAACACGCCGGCGTTGCCGGCATCCACAAGGACCCTGCGATGAGCTACACCCCCGACAACGCCCAGCTGCTGAACGCCATGCAGAACGTCATGGTGATCTCCACCACCGACCTGCAGGGCAACATCACCTACGCCAACGACCTGTTCTGCACCCTCACCGGCTTCGCCCGCGAGGAACTGATCGGCCAGCCGCACAGCATCGTGCGCCACCCGGATGTACCCAAGGCGGTCTACAAGGACATGTGGGACACCATCAAGGCCGGCAAGACCTGGACCGGCATCGTGCCAAACCTGGGCAAGGGCGGCGTGCTCTACGTGGTAGACACCACCGTGCAGCCCCTGTTCGACGCCGACGGCAACATCACCTCCTACATCAGCATCCGCCGCGTGGTGAACGACCTGATGCAGAACTACGACCTGGTCGAGTTCAGCAAGGAAAAGTTCGACGACTTCTACGAGGCCGCGTGAACGCTCTCCCGACCAGTACGCCCTTCAGCCGCCTGCTGGTGGGCTTTGCGTCCGAGTCGGGCAACGCCCGCGCCCTGGCCCAGCGCCTGGGCGCGGACCTGCAGCCCCACGCGCCGCAGGTGCTCCCGTTCAACGACATCGACGTGGCCAGTCTCGGCCACGGCGATGTGCTGCTGGCGATTTCCAGCTCGTTCGGCGATGGCGAACCGCCGGCCAATGGCGAGCAGTTCTTCGAAACACTGCGCCAGACCCCGACGCTGAGCGGCCTGCGCTACGCGGTGTTCGGCCTTGGTGACACCGGCTACCCCAGCTTCTGCGGCTTCACCAAGGCACTGGATGCCGCACTGAGCGAGCGCCAGGCGCAGCCGCTGCTGCACCGCGTGGATGCCGACCTGGGCTACGAGCAGTTCTTCCAGCAATGGCAGCCGGTGCTCGGCCAGGTGCTGGATGGCGACCTCAACGCTGGCCAGGACCTGCACCTGCAGGTCACTGCCTATGGGGAAGACAATGCGTTTGCCGCTCCCATTCTCGAACGCCGCCGCTTGAACAGCAGCAATCCGGCGGCCTGGCATCTGCAGCTGGACATCAGCGGTAGCGGCATGGCCTACCGTGCCGGCGACACGCTGCACGTGGTGCCGGAAAACGATCCTGCCCTGCTGCAAGCGCTGGCCACCTGGTATGGCGACAACGCCGCCGTGGCCGCCCTGCATGACCGCGCGCTGCGCCTGCTCAGCAAGGGCGTGCTGCGCGAGCTGGCCAAGCTGGGCGGCAGCGAGCTGCTGAAGGGCCTGTTGAAGGTCAGCCAGAAGCGCGAGCTGGAAGCCTACCTGCATGGCCTGGACCTGCTGGACGTGCTGCAGGACCACGCCACGCCGGACAGCGTGCCGCTGGCCCGGTTGCACGAACTGCTGTCACCGCGGCTGCCGCGCGCTTATTCCATCGCCTCGCACCCGTGCGACGACCAGTTGAGCCTGTGCGTGCGCGAAGTGCGCTACACCCTGCGCGACCGTGAGCGCTTCGGCACTGCCACAGGCAGCCTGCTGCATGGCGGCGACCATGCCCGTGTGTACTGCCGCTCCAACCCCGGATTCCATCTACCTGACACCGGCGAAGCGCCGCTGCTGCTGGTCGGCACCGGCACCGGCATCGCACCGCTGATGGGCCTGATGCAGGAGCTGCAGGCCAATGCCTGCGAACGCGAGGTGCACCTGGTGTTCGGCGAGAAGCACCGCCAGCACGATTACCTGTACCGCGAACAGCTGCAGGACTGGCACACGCGTGGCGTGCTGGCCGGCCTGCATACCGCGTTCTCGCGCGATGGTGCCGAAAAGGTCTATGTGCAGCACGTGCTGCAGCAGCGCGCCAGCGAGGTGCGCGACGTCCTGGCCCGCGGCGGGCATCTTTACCTGTGCGGCAACAAGAGTCATCTGGAGGCTGCGGTGCGCGAGGCCATCGATGCCATCGGTGGCGACGGGCATTGGGACGCGCTGCGGGGTGAAGGCCGCACGCACTGTGAGCTGTATTGATCCTTTGATCCTTTGATCCTTTGATCCTGTAGAGCCGAGCCCATGCTCGGCTGCTGTTGGCGGTGTCGCGCAGAGCAGCCGAGCATGGGCTCGGCTCTACAGGTGCAGGTCAGCCTCCGACAATGCGGCCGTCCACCACGCGCGCGACCTGCTGGCCGAACATGGCCACGTCCTGCGGGTCGTGGCTGATCAGCAACAACGGGATGCCGGTCTTGTCCAGCACGGCCTCCAGCTCCTGCCGCAGGTGCTGGCGCAGGTCATGGTCCAGCGCGGAGAACGGCTCATCCAGCAGCAACGCCTGCGGTTGTGTCACCAGCGCGCGCGCCAGTGCAGTGCGCTGACGCTGGCCACCGGAGACCTGCGCGGGCAGCAGATCGCCCACCGTGTCGATGCGGAATGCGTGCAACCACTGCTCCACCGCATCGAAGCGCTGGCCCACGCGCGGATTCAACCACCCCTTCTGCAGACCGAACGCCACGTTCTGGCGCACGCTCAGGTGCGGGAACAACGCGTAGTCCTGGAACACATAGCCCAACCGGCGGCGTTGCGGCGGCAGATCCACGCCGTTGGCCGCATCGAACAGAGTCTGCCCCTGCAGCCGTACATGACCCTGGCTCGGCCGCAGCAGCCCGGCCACCGCCTTCAGCGTCAGGCTCTTGCCCGCGCCCGAAGGCCCGAACAGCACCACCTGGCGCTGCGTGCACTGCAGCGATACGTCCAACACGAAATCCTGGCCAGCCGCCTCCAGGCGGCGCTGCACCTGCAGGTCAAGCCACATCGCGCAGCTCCCGGCGACGCCCGCCCACCAGCCGCGCGGCCAGCAACAGGATCACGATGCAGACCACCGAGGTCAGGATGACCAGCGCATTGGCCTTCCCATCCTGTCCGGCCTGCACCGCCTCGTAGATGGCGATCGACAGCGTCTGCGTGCGACCCGGAATGCTGCCGGCCACCATCAGCGTCGCACCGAACTCGCCCATCGCGCGTGCAAACGCCAGCAGCAGCCCGGCAAGAATGCCGCGCCACGCCAGCGGCAACGTGATGCGGAAGAACACCGCTGCTTCGGACACTCCAAGCGTGCGCGCGGCCTGCTCCAGCTGCCCGTCCACTTCCTCGAACGCCGCGCGCGCCGGCTTGAACACCAGCGGCAGCGAGGCCACCGCCGCCGCAATCACCGCGGCCTGCCAGGTGAACACCAGGTTGATGCCGAACCACGATTGCAGCCATGCACCGACTGGGCCGTTGCGACCGATCAGTACCAGCAGGTAGTAGCCCAGCACCGTCGGGGGCAGCACCATCGGTAGGGTCAGCAGCGAATCCAGCAGTTCACGGCCCGGAAAGCGCCGCCGCGCCAGCAGGGCGCCCAGTGCCACGCCCAGCACCAGATTGATGGCGGTGGCCCAACCGGCCACCTTCAGCGACAACCCCAGTGCGCTCCAGTCCAGATCCATGCCTCAGGGCTTGCCGAACCCGTGTTCGGCCAGGATCGCCTGGCCCTGTGCCGAACGCACGAAGGCGGTGAAACGCTTGGCTTCGGCCGGCTGCGCACTGGCCTTGGTCACCGCCAGGGGATAGGCAATGCGCCCTGCCACCGGCACCGCGAAGGCACGGCGCACGCGGTTGGGCATCGCCTGCGCATCGGTGGCATAGACGAAGCCGGCATCCACTTCACCCCGCGCGACGTAATCCAGCGACTGGCGCACGTTCTGCGTGGTGATGACCTTGCCCTGCACCGATGGCCACAGGCCCGCCGCCTCCAGCGCGCCCTTGGCATAGCGGCCGACCGGCACGCTGTCCGGGTTGCCCAATGCGATGCGCTGCACGCCAGCACCGGCCAGATCCTTCAACGTGCGCGGCACCGCCTTGGCCTGCGGCGGCACCACCACCCACAATGCGTTCACCGCGAACACCTCGCGGGCGCCCGCCGCCAGCAGATCCTGCTGCTGTGCCTGGTCCATCGTGGTTTCGTCGGCCGATGCGAACACATCCACCGGCGCACCACGGCTGATCTGCTGCAACAGCACGCCGGAGGCGGCAAAGTTGAAATCGACCTTGGTGCCCGGGTGCGCCTTCTCGTAGGCCGCGCCCAGTTCGCGGAAGCTTTCGGTCAGGCTCGACGCCGCCGACACCGTCAGGTCGGCCGCCCAGGCCGGCACCGTGGCCAGCAGTCCCAGCAACAACAGTCCCGCTCGTTTCATGGTCGGCCCCTTGGCTGTCTGGTCAGTCCGGATCGGATTCCCTGGCCACGGACAACGCCGCCAGCCGTTCGGGTTTCAGCAACAGCATCTCACGTTGGTTGACTGCAATCACACCCTCATCGCTCAGCCGGCGCAGCACCCGGCTCACCGTTTCCGGCGCCATCCGCAGGTAGTTGGCGATCTCGGTACGGGCCATGCTCAGGTTGAACCGGGTGGCCGAGAATCCGCGTCGTGCATAGCGCTCGGAAAGATCCAGCAGGAACGCCGCCATGCGCTCTTCGGTGCGATGGTTGGCGGCCAGCGTGGCGACCTTGCCGATCTCGGCACTGAGCAGGCTGAACAGCCGGGCCTGCAGCCCCGGCATGCGGGTGGCCAGCAGGCTCAGGCGCGGAAAGGAAATACGGCACAGGTAGACCGTGTCCAACGCCACGGCATTGCAGGGGAAGCGCGCGCCATGGATGGCATTGAGCCCGATCACTTCACCGGGCAGGCTGAAACCCAGCACCTGCTCGTTGCCCTGGCTGTCATCGACAAAGGTCTTGACCATGCCGGCACGCACGGCGGCGATCGAGTCGAACGGATCGCCCGCACGGAACAGGTAGTCACCAGCCTGGAACGGACCCACGTGGTCAACCAGCACGTGCAGCTCGCCCAGCGCGGTCTTGTCATAGCCCTGCGAGATGCAGGCATCGGAGAACGCGCAGGTGCTGCAGAAATGCAGCGCATCACCGTCATCGGCCGCCGCGGGATTGGGCGTGGCCGGTCGCGGCGGAGAAGGAGCAGAGGGGTTCAGGGGCATTACAGCGACGCAGGAACGAAGGCCCCCATCATACGACAGCGTGCCGCCCGCCCCTGCGCAATGCACCTACTCCGACGCAGGGGCCGAACGCCGTTGCGGGCCACGCTGCCGCACGCTGTCGCGCACATCCACGTCGAACTGGAGTTGCAGCATGCTGTCGTCATCCAATGCGATGCCGAAGCCAAGACCCTCACGGCACGGCAGGCGCGCCGCCAGTGCCTCCACTGCTTCGCGTGGCAGCACCAGCCGGCAGAACGTACCGCCATCGAGCAGCACCGCCTGATCGCCGGCATGCAGCGACAGTGCCACACCCCAGCCACCGCCGCCGCCAAAGCGTGTCAAGTTCTCCAACGACTCACCGGCCAGCAGCCGCGCCAGTTCCTCTTCATCCACGCGCAGGCGCATCGATTGCTGTTGCAGCTGGACTTTCATGGTGCGGTGGACTCCCATTCCGACGGGGTATTGCAGTTGAGCAACAACGCCTGATCCCCTGGCGCCAACGGCAACCGGGTCACGCCCAGGCGTTGCTGCAGGACGCGCAGTGAACGACGCGCGGTCGGATCTTCAATCAGCTCCTGCAGCACGCGGCGGCAATGATCATCGATCTGCAACCGCATCGGCAATGGTTCGTCGGCAAACACCGCGCAGGCGGTGTCTTCTGCCAGGCACAATCGCTGCAGCAGTACCGCGCTCAACAGTGGCGTGTCCACCGGCACCACCCAGGCCGGGCCGTCAGGCATCTGCATCGCCGCGCTGTAGAGCCCGCCCAGTGGCCCGCATCGGGGCACACGATCGGGGATGCCGCCGAAGGCCGGGTAGTTGCCGCTGACCCAGACCTCGCGCGCGCCGGCCTGCTTCAACAGGCCCCGCATGTGTTCCAGCAACGTTCGTCCCTGCCAGGGCAGCAGCGCCTTGTCGCTGCCCATCCGGCTGGACAGTCCACCGGCCAGTACGATGCCGTTGACGGTTTTATTCATGGTAGAGCCACGCCATGCGTGGCTGCATCAGCCGGGTCCGCCGGGAGAGCCCCATCCACGCATGGCGTGGATCTACTGGCGTCACGGGCTGTGGCTGTGCGCATGCGCAGGCTCATCGTCCGCATGGCAGAGGCTGCAACCCTCGCTCCACTGGCTGTCGCCGTCTTCGTAATGCTCCTGCTTCCAGATCGGGCACTGGTGCTTCACCACCTCGATCAACTGCCGGCAGGCGCGGAACGCCTCGTCACGGTGCGGGCTGCCGGCGGCGACCACCACCGCCACGTCACCAATACCGAGCCGGCCCCTGGCGTGGGCCACATACAGCTTCAGCTTCGGGCCGAACGTGGCCTCGACCTCGGCGGCCAGGCGCTTGAACTCGTTCAGCACCAGCGGCTCGAACAGGTCGTAGGTGATGCCGGTCACTGCGCGGCCGATGTTCACATCGCGCACCTTGCCGATGAACACATCGATGCCGCCAAACCCCGGATCGGATACCGCGGCGATGCCCTCGGCCGGATCGATTTCGGCATGTGCACGGTCCACCACTTTGACGATGACGTTCCCGCTCATGGTTCAACCCCCGCTTACCGGCGGCAGGATCGCCACCCGCCCATCGTCGGGCAGTGCCTCGTGGTCGCGCAGCACGCGTTGCTGGTCGGCGAACGCCGAATAGTCCAGCAGGCCCGCACGGAAATCCGGCCAACGCGTCGGCAGCAGCTCACGCAGCGCCTGGCGCAGGTCGGCCACGGTGCCACCGGCCACCTCCACGGCAATCTCGCGGCTGGCATCCAGATCGGAGAACGCGCCGAACAACTGCAGAATTACCTGTCTCATCATGACTCCTGGCTCGCCAGCTGCACCGGGTCCTGATGACCCCAGCCCTGCACGCGCACGTAGGTGCCAGCACTGGCCAGACCTCCCTCGCCTTCCAGCACCACCCAGGCGTTGGCCTGCAGCATGGACATCAAACGGAACGACTCCTGCCCGGCCAGCACGCGCGCACTCAGGCGCCCCTGTGCGTCCACCTCCACCCGCGCCCGCGCGTGGAAGCGCAGGCCGGGCGGCGTGCGCACGTCGGCCTGCAGGGGCAACGTCAGCACCGGCTCCGGTGCCAGCCCCAGCAGGCGGCGCAGCACCGGTTCGACGAAGAAGCGCTGGCCCACCGCAGCCGACACCGGGTTGCCGGGCAGGCCGAAATACAGCGCGCCATTGGGCAGCACCGCAAACAGCAGCGGCTTGCCCGGGCGGATCGCCACCTTGTGGAACACGATACGCGCACCGCGGCCGCGCAGCGCGTCGGGAATGAAATCGTAGCGGCCGGCCGACACCGCCCCGGTGCTGATCAACAGCTGCGCACCCGCGTCCAGCGCTTCATCCAGCACCGCGTTGAACGCGGCCACGTCGTCGCCCACCGTGCCCTGCCAGACCACTTCGGCACCGGCGGCCTGCAGGCGGCCTACCAGATACGGCCGGTTGCTGTCTCGGATCTGCCCGGATGCCAGCGTCTGCGCCGCCTCGGTCACCAGCTCCTTGCCGGTAGCAATCACCGCCGCCTTTGGCCGCGCCACCACCGCCACCTCGCCCACGCCGATCGCATGCAGCAGGGTGCGCGTGTTGATGTCCAGCACCTGCCCGGCCTGCAGCACGCGCTCGCCGTCGCTTACATCCTCGCCGCGCAGGCGCACGTTCTGGCCCGGCTTCACCGATGCCTTCAGGGCGATGCGGGTCGGGCGCCCCTCCTCGCTGGCGAGGATCTCCACGTTCTCGACCGGTACCACTGTGTCCAGCCCGGACGGCATGCGCGCACCGGTCATGATTTCCCAGGCACCCTCGCCGCCTTCGGCGCCGGCATCGCCGGCTGCCTGCCAGCCCTGCACCGCGAATTCGGTACCGGCCTCGAACGTCGCGCCGTTGGCACGCAGCGCGAAGCCGTCCATCGCCGAATTGTCGAACGGCGGCAACGACTGCCCGCTGTGAATGTGACTGACCAGGGTACGGCCGCCGGCTTCATGCAGCGGCACGCACTCGGCCGGCAGCGGCGTGGCCGCGTCCAGCAGGTGCTGCAAGGCTTCGCTGTAGGCAATCATCAGTGGCCACCACCATCGACCATCGCCAGGGCGTGGCCCAGTACCGGCGCCAGGATGTCCAGGCACTGCGCCGCCGCCTTCGGGCTGCCGGGCAATGCGAACACCAGCATGTTGCCCAGCTGCACCACCTCGGCGCGGCTCAGCCAGGCCATCGGCGTGTGCTGTGCACTCAGTGCCCGCACCATCTGCGCCAGGCCATGCACCGGCCGCGCGTTCAAGGAACGCAGCGCCTCCGGGGTCAGGTCACGCGGGCCCAGCCCGGTACCGCCGGTGCACAGGCACAGGCGCACGCCCTCGGCGGCCAAGGCCTGCAGGCGGCCCGCCAATGGCTCGATGCCATCGGGCAAGACCTCGGCGGCCACCACCTCGCCACCCAGCTTTTTCAGGCCGGCCACCAGGGTTGGGCCGGACACATCCTCATAGGTGCCTTCGCTGGCGCGATCACTCAGCGTGATCACCGCGCAGGCCGCGCCCTGCAGGCCCTTCGGTGCACGCGGCTTGAAACGCGCGCGCTCGGCATCGTCCATGCCGTCGGGGTGCAGCCAGACACCGCGCTTGCCGCCTTCCTTGAACAGCAGGCGGATGCCTTCGATGCGCAGCGCAGGTTCCACCGGCTTGCTCAGGTCGTACAGGGTCAGCAGCGCTGCGTTGACGCCGGCCAGTGCCTCCATCTCCACGCCGGTGCGCGCCTCGCTGGCGCACTCGCACCACACGCGGATCGCCTGCCGTTCCGGCACAGGCGCGCAGAACACCTGCACCAGTTCCAGCGGCAGCGGGTGGCACAGCGGCATCAGCATCGAGGCCATCTTCGCGCCCTGCAGGCCGGCAATCTCGGCCATCACCAGCGCATCGCCCTTGGGCAGGCGGCGCTCGACGATCAGCGGATACGCCACCGGGCCGGCATGCAGCTCGCCCACCGCCACCGCACGACGGCGGCTGATGCGCTTGTTGCGCACATCGGCCATGTGGAAGGCCGCGTTCAATTCCCCACTCATCGTGTTGCTCATCCTCCGATGGAGGCCAGGTGCGGGGTCAGCCCGGTCTGGCCCTGGTGCAGTCCATGCCCGGCCGCTTTCAGGCCAAGCTGGGTGGTGATGCGTGCCAGCAACGCGTGGTGGTCATCGTCGCGCTGCAGCAGCGGGCGCAGCGGCACACCGAACTCGCCGAACAGGCACAGCCGCAGGTCGCCCCTGGCGGTCACCCGCAGGCGGTTGCAGCCCTTGCAGAAGTCACGCGAATACGGCGCGATGATGCCGATGCTGCCGCGATGGTCGAGGTGGCCGAACTCGCGCGCCGGGCCGGCATCGGCCGCGCGCGGCCGCTCGTGCCAGCCCGCGGCGAGCAACTGCTCGATCACCACGTCGGCGCGCAGGTGGTGGCGCTGGAAATAGGCTTCGTTGTCGCCGGTGCGCATCAGCTCGATGAAGCGCACGCTGAAGGGGCGGTCACGCAGGTAGTCCATCCACTGCGGCAGCTCGTCGTCGTTCAGGCCACGCAGCAGCACCGCGTTGAGCTTGATCGCCGGCAGGCCCAACGCCTGCGCCAGGGCCAGGCCCTGCTGGATCTCCGGCAGGCGGTCGTGCCCGGTGATGGTGTGGAAACGCTCGCGTTGCAGGCTGTCCATGCTGACGTTCAGCGCGGTCAGGCCGGCCCGGTGCCAGCCGGGCAGGCGCCGCGGCAGCAGCGTGCCATTGGTGGTGATGGCCACCTTGCGGATGCCCGGCACCGCCGCCACGGTGGCGATGATCTCGTCCAGATCCTTGCGCAGGCTGGGCTCGCCACCGGTCAGGCGGATCTTGCTCATCCCCAGCGCGGCAAAGGCCCGCACCAGGCGGCCGATCTCATCCACCTGCAGGAAACGCGGGTGGCCGTCGGCTTGGTACCCGTCGGGCAGGCAGTAGCTGCACCGGAAGTTGCAGGCTTCGGTAAGCGACAAGCGCAGGTACGGAAAGCTGCGTCCGAAGCTGTCGGTGAGTTGGCTCATGGCTGTTCCACCTCCTGGTACCACCCTGCAGCCCTGCCCCTGAACGGGTTGTCGACCCCAACCCGCAGAGTGCGCTGGGGCGTTGAAAGCGTCAACCCGGGAAGTGCCAAACCTGAATTGGCACCACCTGTCGCAATAGGCCCTCCCTGCCCGTTCCGATATTGCCAACCTCAACCGCGTTGGCTGCGGTGCGGCGGCCGACGAACAGCCCTGGCCGGAGCGGCATCAGCTGCCCGGGCGCTGCCTGGCCCTGGCCCTGGCCGATGCCGATTGCGCGTTGAGCGGGTTGCGGGTGGTGCTGGAAATGCTGCTGGCGGCGGAACGCACCCGGCAGAACGGCGAACCCGGGCAGTACGTGGGCGACCGGGTGATGGAGGGATTGGTCATGGCCTGCCAGTCGTTGCGCGCGCAGGCGGTGGGGCGGTTGCAGCTCGAAGGGTGAAGGCGATGCGCTACGCCCTTCAGCGTGGACTGATTCCAGGACGCGTCATTGCTCGCTGAAAGCGCTCCTCAGATCGACGCCAATGATCGGTGAGAAGTCCACCTTGCACAGCTCCAGTTCGAAGAGCTGATCGTGGTTGTCCAGGCACAGGGTGACTCTCACCGGTACACCGTCGGCATCGGCGAGCATGGCCGTGGCAATGTCACTTCCGAAGAGCTGGGTCGTGCTGGACAGGAACACCACGCCTCCGAATCCGACGACCTCCACGTCCTCCACCTGGGCGAGCGCCAGATCCTTCAACAACCGTTCGGACAGCTCGGTCGTCTCGGGCAGCAGCCTATGGATGAGGGAGACCTCGTCGGGGGTGAGGAATCTGGGCACGGAATGTCCTTCAGAGCACCGCGTCCGCCATCGGCAGATGCTCGATCCGCCATGACTTGGCGTAGATGAGAATGACGCTTCCGGTCGAGCTGGTCTCGATACGGAAACACTTCAGACCGGACAGCGGATAGCCGACCGCCTTCCAACGATCAAGAAGATCAGCGAGTCCCGGCTCGTCATCGTCGACCTTGGCGAACTCTATTCCCTCCTCCCCCAGTACACCGAAGTTCATGAGCACCGAGCACCCGCAGGCTTCCGAGAAGCAAACGATTTCCTGCCGGCCGTCCGGCCAGCGCACCTGGACCTTTACCTCATCGCATACGCCTGGATTGCTTCTATCGATGTTGATAGCCAGCAACGTGGCGTCACACCATTCGAGCGCGTTGAAATCTCCATTCATCTACTGGAATCCGTCAGATGCATACGACGGAGGTGCGCCCCCGGTCGCCCCTTCCTCTCTCTCACCACTCCTGAAGCTCCCCAAGGTTGAGGTCCCGGGCATAGGACCGCCGACTACTGATCCGCACTTCCTTGGATGCGAACCTTCGACCGTCCCTGCATTCGACTGCGAATTGGTAGCTTCTGGGTTCCGGCCCTGCAACGACCATCATGGGGACCGAGAATGTGCTTCCAACCGGTTTCGACGAAACTACACCTTCGCCCTCCCCGAGCATGCTCAGCTCACAATCGAGAGCGCGAACGTCACCCTGACCTGGCGGCACGCTTCCCGAGACGCGCACGATCATATCGCCACCCGATGTTGCACAGCCGGCCAGAACCAGACCGGCAATGACAGCTGCGGCATACCTCACCTTCGCCCCTTCTTCGCATTGTTAATGCACCTGTTGAACGCACTGACGTTCGCATTCACCACGGTCAACAGTTGCCGGATGGTGTAGCTGGCGGTACCTGCCGAGGTGACCAGCGCGATGCGATTACCTATGACGTCATAATCTCAAGCTCCCTTGCAAAGAGGTGGTTGAGAAGGCCCGCTATTCCGGGGACCCGTCTGCAAAATGCCGCTTTCTCCTAAAGGCAACGAGAACGAAGGCTGTCGCAGCCAGGAAGGCACCAAACGCATCCCAGATTCGGCCCAGCCACAGCATCAAAGCGGAAATGGCCAGCCACATTACAGATAGTGCAAGAAACCATCCGCGCGTCAGCTTCATAGGGCTCAATACACAGTTTGAGTTCCAACCATAGCGCAGACGATAGCCAATGCAACCTAATAGATTGCCGGCATCCCTTCCTCCAAATGCTGCAACGCCGGCGACAATGGGCAAAAGCAGCGTCAGATCCGACGCACCAGATGCCGGCAAGGTCAGCCGCGTTGATAGGCGGGCGGAACAACCCGCAGCACAGGCGCAGCGACCTCATGCACCATGACTTCCCGCACAGGGATTAGGTGTTATACCTCACTACATTACCAGCACGACCTGTCGCGAGGTCGGCAGGCTGTGGCACTCCGCTGCAGACCTGACCCATCGGAAGGGCTGGCACGCGTCACGGCCCAAGGGAATGGCAATGAAGAGCAGCCGAGTGACGTTGTGGGCGCTGGCCGCCATGATGGCCGCAGTGGGCACCGCGCACGCAGGGGAAATCCAGGTGGATCGAGGCGCTTACACACTGCAGGCCGAAGATATGGGGGCCGGCCCGATCACCGTGGTCTTTGAATCCGGTTTCGGGCAGGGCGCGGGGGCCTGGAAGGAGGTGGTTGCCGGTCTGGGGCGCGACTACCACAGCATCACCTACGCCCGTGCGGGACTCGGCAAGTCCGGCAGCGACGGTCACCCCAAGCGCATCGATGCGCATCTGGCCGACCTCACGGCCGTGATCGATACGCTCGCTCCCGGTCGCCGCGTTGTGCTGGTGGGTCATTCCTATGGCGGCCTGCTGGCCACGGAGTTTGCACGCCGCCATCCGGAGCGCCTGCAGGGCCTGGTGCTGGTGGACCCGGCCACGATGGGGCAGCGCCATGCGTTCAAGGAGGCCGACAGTGCCCGCGTGCAGGCAGACGATGCCCAACTGCGGGCAATGCTGCCGCCGGCCATGGCCGCCGACTACGCCGTGCTGATCGAACAGCTGGATGCACCCGGTGCGGAGACCCCGCGCACGATGCCGGACGTACCGGTGGTGCTGCTGACTGCAACCCAGCTGGCTGCCGAACCGCTGTTCTTCGAGGAAACCGCAGCGGGCAAGGCACTCTGGAAGGCGCAGCACGCCCTGCTCTTCTCGGGGTTCACGCGCGGTACGCATCGCTACCTGGCGACCGGCCACACCCTCCAGCGCGAGGATCCTGCTGCGGTGGTGGCCGCGATTCAATCGGTCTCCGACACCTCGAAGTAGCCGTTCCGGGCAACGACTTCCCCCGTTGTTCCCCGCTACTGCCCGCGCAGCCGCACGGCAAAGTACCGCGCCGGGGAAAGGCCAAGCGCCTTCTTGAACATCGTGATGAAGGCCGTCACCGACTCATAGCCCAGCGTCTCGGAAACGCGTTGTACCGGTGCGCCCGCGGCGAGTTCACGAATGGCGATGAGCAGGTGCAGCTGCTGCCGCCAGCGTCCGAAGGACAAGCCCGTTTCTCGCTCAATCAACCGGGTCAGCGTGCGCTCGCCCAGGGCCAGGCGCACGGCCCACTGGCTGATGGTGCTGCGGTCTGCCGGATCAGCCGACAATGCCGCAGCCAATGCACGCACCTTCGGGTGATGGCTGACCGGCAACGACAGGTGCTCGGCAGGCATCTGTACCAGCTCGTCCAGCAACACCCGCGCCAGCCGGTCGGTGTGGCTGCCATGCGGATAGTCCAGCGGCGCGTCGGCCAGATGCAGGATCATCTCGCGCAGCATCGGCGAGATGGCCAGCGTCACGCACTGCGCCGGCAGGTCGACGATGCCGGGCTCGACGAACAGGTAGCACAGGCGCGCGTTGGCGGTGGCGCGGTTGCTGTGCGGCATGCCGCCCGGAATCCAGACGCCACACTGGGGCGGCACGATCCACAGCGCATTGGCCACTTCGCAGGTCACCGCCCCATGCAGCGCAAGAATGAGCTGACCCTTTCGATGCTCATGCACCGGAATTTCCGCGTCGTGCTCGGCCACCTGAAGGCGGCTGGCAACCGCCGGGCGATCGGTCTCGTCCGGGTCCAGGTCAAAGCCGGGGAGCGAAATGCGAGCCATTCTCACGTTGACCGGTTTTAGCGATTGATTGTCATTGTAGCGAAATTCGCCATGCCGGCCGATCACTAGGATGAGCCGCATGCACTCCTCCAGCCCGCTCCGCCCCCACCTGCTCCAGGCATTTGCGCGGTTTAAAAGCCCTGCCGTCAGGACCGACCAGGAGGCGGTGCTGTTCTCGCTCAAATGCCTGCTCGCCGCGTCGCTGGGGCTCTATGTCTCTCTAAGGGTCGGCCTGAACCGCCCGTTCTGGGTGATCGGCACGGTCTATCTGGTATCACAGCCTCTTTCCGGGGCAACGCTCAGCCGCGGCCTGTTCCGCCTGCTCGGTACCGTGGGCGGGGCCGTCGCCACCGTCGCGCTGGTGCCACGCTTCGCCAATGCGCCCTTGGTGCTGAGCGCCGCGCTCGCCACCTGGATGGCGCTGTGCCTGTACCTGGCGATGCTCGACCGCACGCCACGTGCGTACGCGTTCCTGCTGGCCGGCTATACCACCAGCCTGATCGGGTTTCCTGCGGTCATGGTGCCGGGAGAAGTGTTCACCATTGCCGTCACGCGGGTGCAGGAAATCGCCATCGGCATCCTGGCCGCAACGCTGGTACATGGACTGGTGCTGCCGCGCCGGGTTTCGATGCGCGTGCACGCACGGGTTGCTGCCGTGCTGGAAGATGCGGAACGATGGACACGCGACATGCGCGCCAGTGCATCGGACACGGTGCTGGCGACGGACCGCTCGAAAGTGGCCGCCGACCTGCTCGAGCTGCATGTGCTGTCGATCCACCTGCCCTTCGACAGCGCCCACGGCGTCGCCCAGGTGCAGATCCTGCGTGCCCTGCATGACCGGATGCTGGACGTCCTGATGCTGTCCAGCGCGGTGGAAGATTCCATCGACCGGCTGCGTTCACCACAGGCCGGCGCGATGGATGCAACGGGCTGGCGCGATCTGCTGCAGGCCGGCCTCGCCGTGCAACAGACCGAGCTCGACCTCGCCCACGCCGACTGCCGCGTGCTGCAGGCACAACTGCGCACTGCCCGCTCCGACTGGCGCCGGCATGTACCTGCTCGCCTTGTGCGACATGCGCAGGGTGCGGTACTTCACCGGGATCATCGGCTTGCCCTGCGTAGCGCGCTGGGCGCGTTCGTCGGCATCCTGCTGAGCTGCGTTCTATGGATCGCTACCGGCTGGTCGGAGGGCGCCACGGCGGTGTCCATCATCGGCACGGCGTGCGTGCTGTTCGGCACGATCGAAGCGCCGGCACCGCATGTCATGCGCTACCTGGTGGGATCGTGCATCGGCGTGGCCGTCGGCCTGCTCTACGGTCTGCTGATCTTCCCCGCGTTGTCCGATTTCACCGGCCTGATTGCCGCGCTCGCGCCGGTGCTGCTGCTGTGCGGATCGTTCCTTGCCCGGCCGCCCTTCATCATGGCCGCCCTGGGCGTGGTACTGACCTTCCCGCTCATCGCCGGCCTGGGCGGGACCAATGCGATCAACATCGTCGGCGCGCTCAACAACAGCGTTGCGTTGTTCGTGGGTACGACGGTAGCACTGTGCAGCATGCAGCTTCTCCAGACCGCCGATGCGGGCCGCAACCGCGCACGGCTGGAGCGCTCGATCCGCCGGGACATCGCACGACACGCCGCCGGACAAGGTGATGTGACCCGCGCTTGGCTCAGCCGAATGCTGGATCGAATCGGGCTGCTCGCTCCCAGGTTGCAGGGCCGTGCCAGCGCAGCACACGACCTGCGGGCGTTGTTTGCGGACGTTCGCGCGGCACATGCATCCAACCAGCTCCGCGCACTGGACACGCGTCTGCACGATCCACGCACGCAAGCGTTTCATGCGGCGCTGATCGAACGCATCGCCGCACATTTCAGGATCCGCGGCCATGCGCCACGCAGTGTCGACATCCATCTTCTGGAACTGCTCGACCGCATGCGCGAGGCCGCGACGGCCAGCAGCGGGGCTGATCAGAGGCATCTGTCGCACCTGCTCTGCGGGTTGCGCCGCGACCTGCTGGCATCCCCGCTCACCCATCGGCACTGACCACATGCTCTCTGATCTTTCCATTGATGGCGTGCTCATTCCCGGCCTGCTCGCCGTGGCCGCTGCCGCCTTGGCGCTGTCGATACTGACTTCACGCCTGCTCGCCAGCCTCGGCCTGTACCGGCTGTTCGCCGCGCGGCCGCTGGTGGGCCTGTCCCTGTTCGTGATCCTGGCGGAGCTGATGATCCGGCTCTCGCCCCTGCTCGAGAAATGAAATGAAACACCTGCTTGCTGTCATCGGCCGCTGGAGCGCAACACTGGCCGTGTGTGCGCTTGCCGCGACTGCCGCGCTCTCCCTCTGGAATCGTTACGAAATGCGCCCTTGGACGCGGGATGGGCGGGTGCGCGCCGATGTGGTGCGCGTTGCGTCGGACATGGGGGGACTGGTGACCCGGGTGCTGGTGCACGACAACCAGCGGGTCAGCGCCGGACAACTGCTGCTGGTGCTCGATCAACCGCGCTTCGCTGCCGCGCTTGAGAAGGCCGACGCAGCGGTCAGTAGCGCGCATGCCACGCTGGCGCTGGCCCGTCGCGAATCGACGCGGGACAACGCACTGGGCAACCTGGTCGCCTCGGAAACACGCGAACGCAATGCGGCCAAGGTCGATACCGAGCTGGCCGCCCTGGCGCAGGCACGGGCCGAACAGCGCGTCGCCCAGCTCAACGTGCAACGCACCGAGGTGCGCGCGAGTACCGATGGCATCGTCACCAACCTGGACCTGCACGCGGGCGACTACCTGCAACCCGGTGCGCAGGCGCTGGCGTTGATCGACACCCGCAGCCTGCGCATCGAGGGCTACTTCGAGGAAACCAAACTGGGCTGCATCACCGAGGGCGATGCCGCCGTGGCCCGGCTGATGGGCGACACCCGCGATGTCCGCGGACACGTTGACAGCATCGCCGCCGGCATTGCCGACGATCAGCGCTCAAGCACGCACAACCTGCTGCCCGCCGTGGCGCCGACCTATACCTGGGTGAGGCTGGCACAGCGCATCCCGGTACGCATCCGTATCGATGATGCGCCGCCGGATACGCGCCTGATCGTAGGTCGCACCGCAAATGTGACCATCACGCCCTCGGCGCCGGGAGCCTGCAAGTGAGCGTGCGGACAGTGCGTGGTGGGCTGCTTGCCCTGCTGCTGCCGATGACGGCCTGCGTGTCCGGCCCCGACTATCACCTGCCGGCGAGCGCTGTCGCAGCCTCCCCCCGAGCGGCGCGGGCGTTCGTCTCGGGCAGGGAGGCATCGTTCAGCCACGACGCGCCACCGGATCGATGGTGGCAACTGTATGGCGACCCCCAGCTTGACGCCTACGTACGCGAAGCACTGGCGGCCAATACCGACCTGCGCGCCGCCGATGCCAACCTTCGGCGCGCCAGCGCAACCGTGGCGGAGTACCGCGCGCGCAGTTCCGTGCAGGCCGACGTGGATGCATCGGGCGCGCTCACCCATGCCGGTGGTTACACCCAGGCGTCGGCCGCACCGCAATCCTATGCGCTGGGCCTTCACCTCTCCTATTCGCTGGATCTAGCAGGCGGCATCCGCCGCGGCATCGAAGCCACCAATGCGGACGCGGACGCCGTCGCTGCGGCACGGGACCAGGTCCGCGTGGTCGTCGCTGCTGCCGTCACCCGTGCCTATCTCCAGATCTGCACAAGCAATCACACGCTCGCTGCGACCCGGCAGGTGCTGGCGATACAGCGCGCCACGCTGGAGGCAACCCGTCGCCTGGCTGCGGGCGGGCGCGGAACGGACTTCGATGTCAGCCGTGCCGGAGCCGCAGTCAACCGGAGCGCGGCGGGGATACCGCACCTGGTGGCGGAACGCCAGGCCGCACTGTTCGAACTGGCCGCCCTGATGGGCAGGGTCCCGGCAGACTATCCCAGGGAGGCGGAAACCTGCCCCCAGCCCCCTGAGCTGCAGCAGGCGCTGCCGGTCGGTGACGGCTGGCAGCTGCTCCAGCGGCGCCCCGACATACGTGCCGTGGAGCGTAGCCTTGCGGCGGGCACGGCGATGATCGGCGTGGAGACCGCAGACCTCTATCCGCGGGTCACCTTGGGCGCATCCCTGGGCACAGCAGGCACGCGAGGGCAGCTGCTTTCGGCCGACAGTTTCGGGGCGAGCGTCGGGCCGCTGCTCTCATGGCACTGGCCCAACCGCCGCGTGGCCAAGGCCCGCATCGCGGCGGCCGGCGCAAATGTGGATGCCGCTCTTGCTTCCTTTGACGGCATCGTGCTGCAGGCACTGCGCCAGACCGAGACCGCGCTTTCTGCCTGCACGCAGGAGCTTGAACGCGAGCGCAGCCTGGCGCAGGCGCGTGGGGACGCGGCGCGCGCCGCCGGGCAGGCACAGCAGCTCTACCGCTTCGGCAGGATCGATTTTCTCGACGTGCTTTCGGCCCAGGCCGCGCTGGCAGATGCGGAGTCCGCACTGGCGGCCTCCCGCGCGGAGCGCATTGACCGGCAGATGGATCTTTTCCTGTCGTTGGGCGGAGGCTGGGCCGCAACGGATTCGGCCGCGGGCGGGGCCCGGTGACCCGTTCGGGGCAGCGACTGCATGCCGCGCGGTCTGTTCAGGTACGTGCCGCCCACACCCGTATTCATTCACTCGGACTACCCTATATTCACGCCACAGCGCCGCATGCTGCGGCGATGACGGAGGGCCTTCCATGACAACCATGCGTCTGCTTGCCATCGCGTTGATGACCACCGCCACTGCCCTGGCGGCGGCACCCGCCTTCGCCGATCCACCACACCACGCCCGTGGCAATGGCCCACCGCCGCACGCCGGTGGCCCGCACAACCGTGATGCACCGCCGCCGGGCTGGCAGAAGAAGGCCTGGCGTCGTGGCGATCGCCTGCCTTGGGCTGAAGTGGACCGCCGTTACTGGGTGAACGATTACGCGCGCTATAACCTGCGCGAGCCGGGCCGCGACCGGCGTTGGGTGCGCCAGTCCGACAACGAGTACCTGCTGGTGGAGATCGCCACCGGGCTGATCATCGACGCCCTGCATCGCTGAAGCGACCTGCAGCTCCCCACACGCAGCGATTTACATCGGTGCAGACACCTTACGACCGGGGCCGTCCCGGTCGGCGGTGTCTGCGCCCACGGCGCCCCGCCCGCCTCTGCGGCCCGCCATGCATGCCCTCCCGCAGCGCGATGTACCCACACATCAGCGCTGTGGCAAAGAGCCCCATCGCCACCAGTAATTCGAATCCTCGATCACCAAAAAGCAGGCGGATGGAGATCTCCAGTGAGCACAGCTTGCCGCAGCGCAGGCCCTGCTCCGTGAAGCCATGGATGAGCACCAGCACGCCCATCAACGTGCACCACGCCATCAGGGCCAGGCTTGCGATGAAGATGAAAGGACGATGGATACGCATGCGCTCGTCGCGGTCTTCTACGGTGATGTCCAGCGCGACGTTGCGAGCACGCGATCGGAAGCATCCAGCTCTACCGACCAGGCTTGGGTATCCAGGCCCAGCCGGCTCTCATACCACCATCGCTGCGCACAGCGACCGCCGCATCCACGGCTGGCATAGCGGGTAAAGGGAGCACCGGCATGCTCCACCACGTCAGGTTGCCCCAGCACCCGCAGTACCTCGGCCCTGCTCGCCCCGACCGGGACCGAGGCAAGCGCGTGGGAATGCCACGCCGAGATCGCCGAGCAACCGGCCACGTACGCCACGAACAGGCCGACCAGCCCCCACATCAGTGTCCTCATTGACAGATCCCCTCCTGCGCCGCGCGCCAGCGCATCATCCGCGCAGACTCTCTTCGACGTCAAACCTCGACACGCGGGCCTGTTGCAGCGCCCGGCATCCGTGCTAGCGTGCGCCGTCAAACTCTCCATGGGGTGCAGGATGCGCAATGGAATGGGACGGAATCTGGTGATCGCCTGCATGGCCCTGGCTGTTGCCCCAGCGGCGGCAACAGCGGCCGCACCACCGGGTGATCGTGGGCAGGATTTCGTGCAGACGCAGGCGATCGCCGCGCGCTGCCAGAAGAACCTGCCCGGCCTGGAACTGCAGTTGCAGGAGGGCCGCAAGCACTGGCTGTCGACACTCGACGCCGCGCAACTGCAGGCCGCCGAGGCCTATGCCAGCAGCAAGGAAGGCAAGACTCTGGGAAAGAGTGTGGAGCGGGATGCCTCCCGCGCCTTCGGTCGCAATACCTTGTCCGCCGCAGCGACCTGCGTTGGCCTCCTCGCCGAGTACGGCCCGGCCCACCCGCTGCCTTCCGGCACGGCAATGCCGGCCGACCGGGTGCAGCACTACATGCTGCACTTTGCACCGATGGTGCTGGCCCGGCTGCAGTGCGCGCGCCTGGACGGCATCGACGTGGTCGCCCAGCCCGATGGCTCGGAAACCTGGCAGTACCGGGCCTGTGGCCAGACCGAATCCGTGCGCATGACCCCGCTCGGGCAGAGCTGGTCGATGAGCGATGTGGACCGCAATCGCCTGTTCGACGCACTGACCCGATAGGTCGGACGGCATTCCTCGGGGTAGCAGGAACCATGTTTCCACCCACCACCTGGATCAAGTTGCGATCTGCCTTTCCATTGGCGGCCTGCACGGTGCTATGCGCCTGCGGCCTGGTGATGGACAGTTCGTTCGACACTCTGCGCGAGGCGCTTGACTCCGACATGTTGAACAAGGGATGGATTCCCGGCTGGGTGCCGCAAGCGGCGACCGACCTGCGGGAGGTACATGACCTCGACTCGAACACCAGCGCGCTGGCCTTCACCAAGCCCCCTGCGGTACTACTGCAGCTGCCTGCGGATTGCCAGGCAACGACATTCAGTAACAGCGATCCTGTTGCGTTCGATCGATACTGGTGGCCGGGCGACGGGACGCTCAAGTCGTCTTACCGCGTCTTTCGCTGCGCGCCCGAATCCGGAAAATCAGTCTTCGTCGCCATCAACAGGACCGAAGACCGCGTGCTCTTCTGGCGAACCTACGCGCGGTGATGCGCCCGCACCGCCGCCCCTCTTCTCAGGAACCCATGATGCCCAACGCACGTGCACGCTTCGCCGCCCTCGCCCTCTCTCTCGCGGCGTTCCTGCCGGCCTACGCCGCGCAGAACGCCCCCGCCGACGTCAAGGCCATCGAACAGGTGGTTGAATCGTTCCGTACTTCGCTGATCAACAAGGACAAGCCGACCTACATGGACCTGTTCTTTTCGGACAAGCCGGAAGACATCGGCTGGCAGTATGTTTCCGAGGACGCGCGCCTGCAGGACATCCGCAAGGCCAAGCCCGATGCGATCAAGGCGCGGCAGATTCCCGCCAACAACTTCATCGCGCTGATTGATGGAGCGGTGGCCTCGCCGAAGCCGAAGGAGGAGAAGTTCTCCAACACGAAGATCGAGACAGACGGCGACGTGGCCTCGGTGTCGTTCGACTACAGCTTCCACGACGATGGGGTGAAGACCAACTGGGGCAAGGAAATGTGGCAGCTGATCCGCACCGAACAGGGCTGGAAGATCTTTTCGGTGATCTATTCGATCCGTGATTCACGCAGCCCGGCCGATTGAACGTCGCTTGAGGGCGCTGAGCGCCGATTGCCGATTGCCGATTGCCGATTGCGATCCATTCAGCCAGGGCATTGGCATCCGGCAAGAGATCGGGCAGAGTTCGGCCACGCGCAAGGACGCACGCCATGACCCGCCTGCTGATCATCGAAGACAACCCCGAGCTGGTTGCCAATCTGTATGCCTTCTTTGAACCGCTGGGCTACGTACTGGACGACGCCCGCGACGGCGCCAGCGGACTGCGCCGGGCCACGCAGCACGACTACGACGCCATCCTGCTGGACTTGATGCTGCCGCGGCTGGACGGCATGACGCTGTGCCAGAAGCTGCGCCAGGAGTTCCAGAACCCGGTACCGATCCTGATGCTGACTGCGCGCGATCCGGTCGAAGACCGCGTGCAGGGCCTGGCCCTGGGCGCGGATGACTACCTGGTCAAACCGTTCTCGCTGACGGAACTGGATGCGCGGATCAAGGCCCTGGTACGACGGGCGCAGGGTCGCCAGGTCCAGAGCGTGCTGGCGTGGAAGGACCTGCAGGTGGACACGCGCTCGCCACAGGCCTGGCGGCAGGGTCGCTGCATCGCACTGACGCCTACCTCGCACAAGCTGCTGATGTGCCTGGTGCGCGCGGCGCCGGCCGTGGTACGCAAGCAGGAGATGGAATACCTGGTCTGGGGCGACGAACCACCGGACAGCGGCGCGCTGCGAACACACATCCATGAACTGCGCCTGCAGGTGGACCGCAGCTTCGATACCGCGCTGATCACCACCGTGCACAGCGTCGGCTGGCGCATGCAGACGTGAGCCCTGCCTCCCTCTACCGCCGCCTGAGCCTGCGTACCCGCATCACGATCTCGTTCGTGCTGTCGATGGCCGGCGCCATGGGTTTCATCGTTCTGGCCGAACAGGTCGACTACGATCAGGTGCGGGCTGCTGTCGTCGCGCGGACACAGCACGGCGAAGTGCAACGGCTGCAGGCCGCGCTGGTTCGCGGCCAACGCCCCGCCCTGCCACCGGGGACCCAGCTGTTCGATGCCCACGACGTGCCTGTCGTGCTGCGCCAATACGGTCCGGGCTATCACGGCGAAGAGGCCCCCAACGAGTGGCACCTGCGCGTGTTCGATAGTGGCGGCCAACGATATTACCTGCTGCAGGACGCGGCACCCTATGGCTACCTGGAACACCTGATCAATGCCTTTGCGGCACTGGTCATTTCGATCTGCGTGCTCGGCGCCTTTATGATCGGCCGCAAGGTAGCGACGCACGTCATCGCACCCATCACGCGATTGGCGGACGCGGTGCAGGACGGCCAGAAGCCTTTTCCCTACCAGGACGCGCGCGATGAGATCGGTGTACTCGCCCGCACCTTCGCCCGACACAGTGACGAGCTCGAACGGTTCCTGCATCGCGAACAGTGCTTCAGCGGCGATGCCAGCCACGAGCTGCGCACCCCGCTGGCCATCATCGGCGGCGCTGCGGAGACGCTCGCCTGCCAGCTTCCGGCCGACAGCCACCTGGTTCCCAGCGCCGAGCGCATCCTGCGCACCACCCAGGAGATGCAGCGCCAGCTGACCTGCCTGCTGCTGCTCTCACGCGACCCCAGTACCGTGCCGCACAACAAGGTGGCCCTGCGCCCGCTGATCGAATCCTGCATGGAGCGCTGCCAGCCCTGGATTTCCGGCAAGCCGGTGATCGTTGCGCTTGATGCCCGGCACGAAGCCGTGCTGGACACCAACGCCGATCTGGCGCACAGCGTGATCTGGAACCTGCTGCGCAATGCCTGCCAGTACACCGATCGGGGCGAAGTACGGATCACCCTCCACGACACCGCACTCATCATCGCCGACACGGGACCCGGCCTGCCCTCTACTATCGACCCACAGCAGTTCCAGCGTTTCCTGCCCGGCAGCCCGCACAGTGGCGAGGGACTGGGGCTGTCGATCGTACAGCGCATCGTCGGGCACCTGGGCTGGAGGATGACGGTGCATTCCTCGCAGCGGGGATGCCGGTTCAGCCTGGAGTGGCCGCTCTGACGGTTTCCTGACGCACGCGTGCACATGCTGGGGATTGCTTACTTCACGGCGGAAACGGCATGCAGCACCCCAAGGACAGCGGCAAGTACCCGCACGGCAAGACCGGTCTGAGCCGCATCTTCCACACCCTCATCCATTCGCGCGATGGTTTCATCGCCACCTTCCGCGGGGAGGCCGCCTTTCGTCAGCTGCTGCTTCTGCACGCACTGTTGATCACTGCAGCGTTCGTACTGGAAATCAGCACGGTCGAGCGCGCGATAGTGCTGGCGGTCTGCTTCATCAGCCTGCTGGTGGAACTGCTGAATTCCGCGATTGAGGCTGTGGTTGATCGCATCTCGCTGGAGCAGCACCCGCTGTCCAAGAACGCCAAGGACATGGGTAGCGCCGCGCAGACCACCGCGTTGTTGATGGTCGGCGCAGTGTGGGGCGTGATCCTGCTGGGCTAGCCCGGCAATCCTGACAACTTCCTGATAAAGCCGTTTCGATACTGCGCGCACTCCTGTTCCGCGGAACCTGCTCGTGCGTCAATGCCTCCGTTTCCCCCGGCTCCATCCGATCGTTCTGGTCTGGGCCGCCGCACTGTTCTTCACCACGATTGGAAACATCGCCCTCTGGAAGACATTGTGGGGGCTGATCGACCTCAACAGCCTGCGCGGCGTGCTGTTCCTGGCCAGCCTGCCGGTGGTGCTGTTCTGCCTGTTCAACCTGCTGCTGACGCCACTGCTGGCACTGCCGTTCCTGCGCAGGCCGCTGCTGGTGCTGCTCGTTGTCATCAGCGCCACCTGCAGCTACTTCATGCTGCACTACAACGTGCTGATCGACCGCAGCATGGTGCAGAACGTGCTCGAGACCAATCAGGCCGAACTGAACGCCTATCTGTCGCTGCCACTGCTGCTGACCCTGCTGGCGCTGGGCGTGCTGCCCGCGACCGGGCTCGTCCTGATGCGCACCGCCAGCGGGGCGGGCTCGATACGTTCGCTGCTGGTGTGGCCAGTCAACGTCCTGGTCTCCATGATGGTGCTGCTGGCGATCGGCTTTGCGTTCTACAAGGACTATTCGTCATTGCTTCGCAACAACCCCTACATCCGCGACCAGGTGCTGCCGTTGAACGTGGTGCGGCATACCCACGGTTACCTGAAGAGCCTCTACAGCACCCGCCAGCAACCGCTGCGCGCGATCGGCATGGACGCACGGCGAATGCCGGGCCCGCGCCCGAAGCTGGTGATCCTGGTCGTCGGCGAGACCGCGCGATCACAGAACTTCCAGCTCAACGGCTACCCACGCGCGACCAATCCCCGGCTCTCGCGCAAGGAAGGCGTCATCAGCTTCAATGATGTCTCCTCATGCGGAACCGCCACGGCCATCTCGGTGCCGTGCATGTTCTCGCAGATGACCCGAGGCCAGTACGACGACGTGCGCGCCGCAACCGAGGAGAACGTGCTCGACATCCTGCAGCGCACCGGCATAAGCGTGCTCTGGCGCAACAACAACAACGGCGGCTGCAAGGGCGTGTGCGAACGCGTACCGACCGAGGACATGCCTGCGCTGAAGGTGGCCGGCCAGTGCGTCAACGCCGACGGCACCTGCTACGACGACGTGCTGCTGCACCAGCTCGGCGCACGCATCGATGCCATCAACGGCGACGCCCTGATCGTGCTGCATCAGCTCGGCAGTCATGGGCCGACCTACTTTGAACGGTATCCCGCAGCGTCGCGGGCCTTCAGCCCGACCTGCGACAGCAACCAGATCCAGCATTGCAGCAACGAGGCGCTGGTCAACACCTACGACAACACTCTGGTCCACACCGACCAACTGCTGGGCAAGGCCATCGACCTGCTGCAGGGCTATGCGGACCAGCGTGATGTCGCACTGATCTATGTGTCCGACCATGGCGAGTCGCTGGGCGAACGCGGGATGTACCTGCACGGCACGCCCTACTTCATCGCCCCGCGCGAGCAGACCCAAGTGCCGATGGTGATGTGGTTCTCACCGGAATTCAGCCGCAACGCAGGCCTGGACCTGGCCTGCCTGCACCAGAATGCCCTGCACCGTGCGCACAGCCACGACAACCTCTTCCACTCGCTGCTGGGCCTGTTCGCGGTCAACAGCGGGGTGTACCAGCACGATCTGGATGTGTTTGCAGGTTGCCGCGCGTCGGCTTCGCCGGCTGTGGCCACCTCACCGGCGAAAGAAAGGCGCCGGCTGATGCCGGTCGCTGCCCGGAACGTGGCGCGCTACTGCGCCGCCAGGGCGAAATCCAGGCCCGCACACACCGCCGCCACCTGGGCGTCGTTGCATTCCTGCGGGTTGGTGCGCGGGCTGTCCGGGTAGACCTCGGTGGTGGTGGCAAAGCGCGCGTCGGTGAAGCCGGCGCAGGCGCCGATCGAACGCGATTCACCCCAGACCACGCCCGGCGACTGCAGCGGCAGGCCGACCAGGTTGCCTTCGGCATCGGCCGGGGCGATATGGGTGACCGGGGCCACGGCGGTGATCAATGCCTTCTGGAACTCGGCCTGCGGATCTTCGCTGTTGCCGATCACGTAGAAGCCATCCGGAATGGTGTCGCGCTCGAACGGCTTGCCATCGCGGGCGCAGCGGGCCGGGTCGAACTCGTGCAGGTCGCTGTCGGTGGTCTCGTGCAGGTCCAGGTGCACCAGCAGGTTCGGCCTGCGCTCGGCCACCCAGCGCATCAGCGCGGCGGCTTCTTCGATCTGGCCGCCGTCACGGAAGCTGCGGTTGGGGTCGATGGCATCCGGGTTCCAGCGCTGGATGCGCTCGTAGCCCCACGGGCTGACGCACGGCGCCACGATCAGGTTCAGCCGGCCCAGGTAGCGCTCGGCCTGCTGTTCCAGGAACTGCAGGGCGCCGTGCACGCCACTGGTCTCGTAGCCATGCACGCCACCGGTGATCAGCGCGGTCGGCAGCGCCGGGTTCCAGTCGTGGTTGACCACGGCGAACAAGGGGTAGTGGTCCGGTGCATAGTCCAGCTGGCCGTACTGGATCACGTCGAAGACGCTGTCATCCAGGCGCTCAAGCGCGGCCACCACGTCCTCCTGGTAGCTGCGCTGGCGCTGCTGGCGGGCCCGCCACTGTGCGCGTTCCGCGTCGCCCCAGGGCTGTCCGGGGGTGCCGATCGGGTAGAACTGCGCAACGGTCATTGGGGAACTCCAGGGGTCGAACGGATGGGTGCAGCCGGGCATTCTAAGCCTTGTCGCGCCTGCAGGTGCCCCACCCCGGCCCGGCCTTCATCCAGCCGGGGTCATCTGGCTGTAAAATCAACGGTTTTTGGCCCCTCACCCCTTGATGGCGAACGCAGCGCAGCCGGTCCTGGGTGGACCGGAGTTCCTCCGCCTGCTCGCCCGTCTCAGCGACGGCGCGATGCCGGCCAGCAGTCCCGCCCTGACCGATCGCCTCGGCCAGTGGGTGGACTGGAGCCGTGCCGTGGCCCTGTCCGGGGCGCTCGGCGGACGCCTGCCCGAACCGGGTGAGGCCACCGAAGCGGTCGAGGATGTACTGGCCGACTGCGTGCAGGCGCACGCCAGCCTGCTGGCCTCGATCCGCGAGGATGCCGAGGCCGAGCGCCTGCTGGACCTGGCCGAAGCCGCCGCTGCACCCAACTTTGCCTCGCTGCGCCAGCGCTATCGGGTGCTGCAGCAGGCCATCCAGACCGCCACCGGGCGCTTGCGCGGCCGCCTGCGCGACCAGCTGGTGCAGGTTTCGCCCGAGCTGGCGCGGCTGGCCGAGGTCGATGCGGTGATGGAACAGACCCTCACCCCGCGCGAGCACAGTCTGCTGGCCACTGCGCCGGCCGTGCTCGGCACCCGTTTTGAACGCGTGCACGGCCAGCCCGGCTGGCGCGCGGCCTTCCGCCATGACATGCGCACCCTGCTGCTCGCCGAGCTGCAGCTGCGCTTCCACCCGATCGAAGGGCTGCAAGACGCCCTGCGCTCCCACTGACCGGAACACCATGTCCAGAACTGCTTTCCATGTCGTTGTCTTCCTTGTCGGCCTGCTGGCCGTGTGCTGGATCGGCATTGGCTACGTTTCGGTGCATCCGCTGGGTGCAGCGGTGGCGGCGATCATCGCGGCCTGCTACATCGCCGGTGGCATGGAGCTGTACCGCTACCGCCAGGCCAGCAACGGCCTGCGCACCGCACTGAACGACCTGTCCAGCGCGAAGGAAACCCTCGCCCCCTGGCTGGAGCGCGTGCCGGTGGGCCTGCGCAACGCCGTGCGACTGCGCGTGGAAGGCGAGCGCACCGCCCTGCCCGCGCCGGTGCTGACTCCTTACCTGGTCGGCCTGCTGGTGCTGCTGGGCATGCTCGGTACCCTGCTGGGCATGATGGACACGCTGCGTGGCACCGGACTGGCCCTGCAGAGCGCGACCGACATGGCCGCCATCCGCGGCTCGCTTGCCTCGCCGGTGCAGGGCCTGGCGGTGGCATTCGGTACCTCGATCGCCGGTGTGGCCAGCTCGGCCATGCTCGGCCTGCTGGCGGCGCTGCTGCGTCGGGATCGGCTGCAGGCCCTGCAGCAGCTGGACCGGGCCATTGCAGGCGACCTGCATCCCTACTCGCAGGCCTGGCAGCGCGCCGAGTCGCTGCGCCTGCTGCAGGTGCAGTCCGCCGCCCTGCCAGCGCTGGTCGACCGCCTGCAGGTGATGACGCAGACCTTTGAGCAGCACAGCACGGCCGCCAACGAGCGCCTGCTGGCCGGCCAGGCCGAGTTCCTGACCCAGAGCCAGGCGCTGCAGGAGCGCCTGGCGGTCTCGCTGCAGCAGTCGCTGCGTGAAGGCGCCGAAGCCAGTGCCGCCGCCATCGGTGGCGCGCTTCAGCCGATGGCCGAAACCACCCTGGCCGGTCTGGCTCACCATGGCGAAGCGCTGAACGCTCGCGTCGAGCAGGCTGTGCAGCGGCAGCTGGCTGGCCTGAGCGACGGTTTCGAGCGCAGCCGCGTTGCGACCGAAGCCAGCTGGGCAAAGGTGGTGAGTGAACAGAGCCAGGCACAGCAGGCCCTGGTGGACGATCTGCGCCAGCACCTGCAGGCCTTCAGCGATGGCCAGGGCACGCAGGCCGAAGCACTCGTCGCGCGCATCGGCGAGCGCCTGCAGGCCGATGCCAACGGCAACGCCGAGGCCTGGCGCGCCGCCATCGAGCAGCAGCAGGCACTGAACAGCGCGCTGGTCGAGCGCCAGCAGCAGGCGCTGCTGGCGGCCGGCCAGCAGCTGGACGAGCATGCGCAGGCGTTGCTGCAGGCACTGGAGCAGCGCCACAGCACCAGCCAGTCGCTGCTGCAGGACCACGAACAGCAGCGCGCGCAGGATTGGCAGGCCGCGCAGGCCGCCGCCGCGACCGCACACGCCGAACTGCAGGCCAGCCTGGACCGCCGTGAACAACAGCGCCAGGCGCGCTGGGACGCGGTCAGCGCCGAGCTGCAGCAGGCCCACGCCACGCTGCAGGCGCAGCTGCAGGCCGGCGACGAACAACGCCTGCAGCGCTGGAGCGATGCCCTGCAGCACGTTTCCTCCGACCTGGCCGAGCGCCTGCAGGCCAACGGCGAACGCCTGGCTGCGCAGCAGCAGCAGGTCTGCGACACGCTGGCCGCCACCGCTCAGCAGATCGGCGAGAACGGTCGTGCGCAGGCCAGCGCCACGTTGGCCGAAGTGTCCACCCTGCTGCAGACCGCGGCGGCGGCACCAAAAGCGGCTGCCGACGTCATCAACGAACTGCGCAGCACGCTCTCTGAAAGCCTGGTGCGTGACAACGCGATGCTGGAAGAACGCGGTCGCCTGCTGGCCACCGTGCAGACCCTGCTCGATGCGATCAACCATGCCTCGCACGAACAGCGCACCGCCGTGGACGCGCTGGTTGGCGGATCGGCCGAGCTGCTGGAGCGCGTCGGCAACCGCTTCACCGACCATATCGCCGCCGAGACCGGGAAGCTGGACGGCATCGCCGCAGCGCTCAACGGCAGCGCCGGTGAAGTGGGCCAGTTGGCCAGCACCTTCGGTTCCGCTGTCGAGCAGTTCGGTACGGCCTCGGCCGAGCTGTCCGGCCGCCTGGAACAGATTGGCGGCGCACTGGATGCCTCGCTGGCCCGCAGTGATGAGCAGCTGGCCTACTACGTGGCGCAGGCGCGCGAGGTGGTCGACCTCAGCCTGCTGTCGCAGAAGCAGGTGATGGAAGAGCTGCAGCAGCTGGCCACGCGCCGCGGCAAGGCCGGCAGCGCATGAGCGACGAGCTGGAGGTCGATGGCGGCTCACACGCCCCGATCTGGGCCGCCTTCGGCGACCTGATGTCGGTGCTGCTGGGTGCGTTCGTGCTGATCCTGGTGGGTGTGGTCGCGGTGCAGCTGGAGCTGTCGCAGCGGTTGGACCAGGAAGTGAAGCAGCGCCAGGCCGAAGCCAAGCGCCTGCAGACGCTCGAACAGGCACTGGCTGGCCCGCTGGCTGCCGGTCGCGTGACGCTGGTCGACGGCCGCATCGGCATCAGCGGCAGCGTGTTGTTCGCGCTCAACTCCGACCAGCTGCAGCCGGAAGGCCAGGAGCTGCTGCGCAGCCTGGCGGCACCGCTGGCCGTCTATCTGGGCAGTCGCGAAGAAATCCTCATGGTCAGCGGCTTCACCGATGACGCGCCCGTGCGCGAAGGCAACCGCCGCTTCGCCGACAACTGGGAGCTGTCCGCGCAGCGTTCGCTGACCGTGACCCGCACCCTGATCGCCGATGGCGTACCGGCCGATGCCGTGTTCGCCGCCGCATTCGGCAGCGAGCAGCCGGTCAGCTCCAACGCCAATGAGGAAGGCCGCGCACGCAACCGTCGCGTGGAGATCGCACCGATTCCCAAGCCCAAGGCCACGGATGCCAAGTAAGCCGCCAGCACTCGAAGGCCTGCGCGCACTGGTGCGCGACCTCGATGCGGGGTCGCGGTCGCTGCCGCACTATCCGCAGGTACCGATGCTGCAGCAGGTCCAGCGCGAGTGGTCGGAGCTGCGCAGCGAACTGCAGGTACGCCGCTCGCTGCGCACCGAGGCCCCCGCCGACGGCGGCCCGCTGAACTCGGCGGTGCTGGTGCAACGCATGCTGGACACGATGCAGGCGACCAGCCCCGGCTACCTGCGCCACTTCATCGACTACGTGGACACCTTGTCCTGGCTGCAGGCGTTGCAGGATGGCGCCGCCAGCGGCGCAGATGCCGCAAAGCCGAAGCGCGCGCGCAAGCCGCGCCAGACACCGAAGGGGTAGTGCCGGCCGCTGGCCGGCAACCGATTGATGGGCTGCCGGCCAGCGGCCGGCACTACAGACATGTCACCAGACAGTCATCTGTCTAGCGCACCATTTTCACGTTGACCCGCGGCGCCTGCAGCGCCTGCGGTCGCATCGCTTGTCTCCCCTTTTCAATTCCATGAGCTCCGCGCCAGCGCGGTGGCTCGTGCCTGCCTGAGTGTCTGCAACATGACCAAGACTTTGTTGGCCGCCGCGCTGTCGATCGCGCTTGCTCCCGCGGCCTGGGCGCAGGATGCTGCCCCGACCTCCAGCACGCCCTCCGCCACCACCCTCGATGCGGTCTCGGTGATCGGCAGCGGTGAAGCGCGCCAGGTGCAGCGCATCACCCGCGAGAATCTCGACATCCTGCCGCCGGGCACCAGCCTGCAGAAGACCCTCAACCTGCTGCCGGGCGTCAACGCGCAGTCGGCCGATGCGCTGGGCACCAACGAGCAGTCAATGACGCTCAGCCTGCGCGGCTTCAACTCCACCCGCCTCGGCTACACGCTGGACGGTGTGCCGCTGGGCGATGGTGCGTACAACAACTACAACGGCCTGACCATCAACCGTGCGCTGATCAGCGAGAACATGGCAGGCGCGGAACTGGCGGTGGGCATCGGCAGCCTTGGCACGCCGTCCACCAGCAACCTCGGTGGCACCATCTCGTACACCTCCGACCGCCCGGCGCAGGAGCTCGGCGGCCGCGTGGTGCAGACCTTCGGCAGCGATGCCAACCGCCGCACCTTCGTGCGCGTGGACAGCGGCGAGTACAACGGCTTCTCCGGCTACGTCTCCGGCATGAATGCCGTCTCCGATCTGTGGAATGACCAGACCGCCTACAACAAATCCACTACCAAGCAGTTCAATGCCAAGGGCGTGTGGAACTTCGGCCGCGGCCAGATCACCGGTTTCGTCGATACCTCGCGCACCACCCAGGCGGACTACTTCTACCTGTCCAAGGACGAGATGTCGCGCGGGCTGGGCTGGGACTGGGGCGGCTATGCGCCGGACTGGAACAAGGCCGTGGCCAAGGCCTACTGCAATACCGCCAGCTTCAACGCGAAGAAGTGCGACAACAGCGGCCCGGACAAGGATGCCGACGGTGCGTTCACCGCCGGGCAGATCCTGCGCGATGACAACCTGTACTACCTGGCCGGTGACTTCTTCCTGGCCGATGGTTTCAGCCTGCGTGCCCTGGCCTACCACCACGACGACCGCGGCGAAGGCCACAACTGGAACAGCGGCGCGTGGTCGAACAAGGGCACCGCGCAGGAAATCCCGATCATCTTCCGCAACACGATCTATACCATCGACCGCGATGGCGGCACGCTGTCGTTCGATTGGGAACTGGGTGCGCACCGCATCGAGGGCGGCGTCTGGTACGAGCGCAACACCAGCAGCGCCGAGCGCTACCAGACCGCCGTGGACGGCCCGCGCGACCTGAGTGGCATGAACACCCTGCCCTCCGACGTCGGCGTGTTCGCCCAGCGCACGCGCTGGAAGACCCATCAGCTCTTCCTGAAGGACACCTGGCGCCTGCTCGACGATCGCCTCACCCTGGAGTTCGGCGCCAAGAGCCCGCATGCCACCTCCGACGCACAGGCGCTGCCGGGCGACGCGAAGACGCCGATCTCGCCGACCTCGAACAATCAGTTCGCCACCGGCTCGCTGAAGGCCAGCAAGAACTTCCTGCCAAGCGTGGGTGCCAACTTCCGCCTGGCCGAGCATCACGAAGTGTTCGCCAGCTACGCCGAGAACATCGCCATGTTCCAGGGCGGCTTCAAGCTGGGCCCGCAGGCGGTCAGCCAGGCCACCTGGAACGCACAGGGCGACCTGAAGCCGGAAGAGTCCCGTTCGCTTGAGGCCGGCTACCGCTTCGTCACCGACACCCTGCAGGCCTCGATCGCGGCCTACAGCGTGCGTTTCGACAACCGCCTGCTGCAGTACAACCCCTGCGACTCGCGGCAGCCGGTCGGCCCGACCTGCGGCAACCGCTTCTACAACGTCGGCGGCGTCGACAGCCGTGGCGCCGAGCTGACCGTGCTGTGGACCCCGAACGAGCACTTCAGCTGGTACACCTCGGCCTCGCTGAACCGCTCGACCTATGCGTCCAACTACGTGCAGGCAGGCGTCGAGCAGCAGATCAAGGGCAAGATCCAGACCGATACGCCCAAACAGCTGCTGGCCACCGAGATCACCTGGCGTGACAACGGCTGGTTCGCCAGCCTGCGTGGCAAGTACACCGGCGAGCGCTTCTACACCTACACCAACGACCAGGGGTTCGGCGGTTTCACCGTGTTCGATCTGGCCGGTGGCTATGACTTCGGCCAGGTCGGTTTCGCCAAGGGCATGCGCCTGTCGTTCAACGTGACCAACCTGACCAACAAGCGCTACGCCAGCAACCTGGATTCGAGCGTGTTCGCACCGAGCGATCCGTCCGGCAAGCTGTACGTGTTCCATGCCTCGGCACCGCGCCAGGTGTTCGGTACGATCGACCTTCGCTTCTGATTGACCGCCCGGAGTCCACCGATGCTCGCGACCGCCCTGCTGCTGGCCACCCTCTCCGCCAGCGGCTACTCCGCCCCGCATGAGGCCAGCGGTGCACCACCCCGCACGCTGGAACTGGGTGGCCGCACCTACGTGGACAAGGGGCTGGTCGCGGCCGGGCGGCTGCCGGCCGGCACGGTGGACTTCCTTGGCGACACGCTGGGCTCGTTCTCGTCGCTGGCGGTGCAGCCCGGCACCTGGAAACGGACCGCCAACGGCTACGAAGGCGTGTTGTGGACCCTGCCCGACCGTGGCCGCAACGATCCCGAAGCCGGCCTGTTCTACGACTACACCGGCCGCGTGGAGCGCATGCAGCTGCGTATCGACGTCATCCCGGGCAAGCCCGGTGCGCTGGGCACGCTGACGATGGTGCCGGACAAGGGCGTGGTTCTGAAGGACTTCAACGGCCGGCCCTTCACCGGCGCCGACCCGGGCGACCACACGATCACCCAGCGCGAGGTGGTGCTGCCCTCGCCGGCCAGCGGCGCCGGTGCGGGCAAGGTTTCGCTGGACGCGGAATCGCTGCAGTTCACCGCCGATGGCCACTTCTACATCGGCGACGAGTACACCGCCAACGTCTACTACTTCGATGCACAGGGCCAGCTGCAGGGCGTGATCGTTGCACCGCCTGCGATCCGTCCCCAGCGCGATGGCAAGCCCGCCTTCGGTTCGCTGGCGCCGCCGCAGACTGGGCGCCGCAACAACCAGGGCGTGGAAGGCATGGGCCTCTCGCCCGACGGCAGCCGCCTGTTCGTGGCCCTGCAGAGCGCGACGCTGCAGGACAGCGCACAGGGCAATGCGGCCGGTCGCATCAACACCCGTGTGCTGGTCTACGACGTGACAACCTCGCCAACGCCACAGCAGCCGATCGGCCATTACGTGATGGCGTTGCCCACCTATGCACACGACGGCAAGGGCAAACTGGACCGTACCGCCGCGCAGAGTGAGCTGCGTGCGCTGGATGCCACCCGCTTCCTGCTGCTGGCCCGCGATGGCAACGGGCTGGGCAAGGACGGCGACGACCCGATCGTCTACAAATCTGTGCTGCTGGTGGATCTGGCCGATGCCAGCAACCTGGCGGGAAGCAACCATGAGTCCGGTACGGCCTCGGTGCTGGCCGACCCGGCGGACACCGTGTTGAAGGACGGTATCGTGCCCGCACGTAGCGACGAACTGCTGAACCTGCTGGACCGCCCGCAGCTGGCCCGTGCCGGGCTGGACCTGGACACCAAGCGCGGCCCGCATGCCGGACTGCTGTCAGAGAAGTGGGAAGCCATGGACGTGCTGCCGGCGCTGGACCCGCAGCACCCGAACGACGTGCTGTTGCTGATCGGCAACGACAACGACTTCATCGCCCGGCACTGCCGCATGCAGGGCCAGGCCTGCGACAGCCCGTACGACAACGACAACCGCGTGCTGGTGTACCGCCTCACGCTACCCTGACTGCATCGGGTAGTGCCGGCCGCTGGCCGGCAACCGCTATGCTCGAAGGCACTGGTAGTGCCGGCCGCTGGCCGGCATCACCACCAGACCGACCACGCATACGGATAGTCGCCAATCTGCTCGGTAAGACCTGCGCGTACCGGATTCCCCAGGATGTACAGCGCTTGCCGCGCCAGCGACTCCTCGGCCCTCACTGCGTGATCGAAGTAGCCAGATTGCCAAACCGTACATCGACGCCCCGCCAGGCGATTCAGGGCAAGCGCGCTCGACGATTTCATCCGGCGCGCGATGTCTGGAAGGTGAGCTGCGCGCAGCTCGAACATCCAGTGGACGTGATCCGGCATGACGACCCATGCGAGTGACTGCACCAGCCCCTGCCGCTCGATGCAATGAAACTGGTCGATTACACATGCTGCCGCAGCTTCGCTTTCAAAGAGCCGGCGGCGCTGGTGTGTCGTGGTTGTCAGAACACAGGCTTGGCCGATGATCGAGTGACGGCCCAGGCGGAGGCGATGGCTGCTCATGCCCCATCGTGGAGCGATCGTTGAGCGTTGAACGTCAGGCCATGCCTCGACAGATGTTCGGAGATGTCTGAAGTTGAATGAGGTTCCCGGCCAGCGGCCGGCACTACCGGGGCTGTGGGTTGCCGGCCAGCGGCCGGCACTACCATTGCCGGCAGGCGGCCGTCGGGGCTCAGGCGCGCAGGGTGGCGCCGCCGTCGACGTACAGGTCGCTCATCGCCACATGCCCAGCCTGTTCGGACAGCAGGAACATCACCGAGTGCGCGATGTCCTCCGGGGTGGCCAGCTTGCGCAGCGGAATGCCAGCCTTGTAGGTCTCCAGGCTGCCGGCGATCACGCGTTCTGCGCCGTGCTCGTCCTGCCACATGCCGGTCTGCATCGGGGTCAGTGTTGAACCCGGGGCAACGATGTTGCAACGGATGCCCAGCGGCGCCAGCTCCAGCCCGAGGCAGCGGGTGAACATCGTGGCCGCGGCCTTGGACGCCGCATAGGCCGCCATCCCGTGCCTTGGTACACCGGCAGCATTCGAGCTGACCGTGACGATCGCGCCCTGGCGGCGCGGTGACATCACCCGTGCCAATGCCCGTCCGACGTGGAATACACCATCGGCATTGACCGCGAACACCCGACGCCAATCGGCATCTGGGGTCTCCGCAACAGCTCCCACGTGCAGAACACCCGCCACGCTGGCGGCAAGGCCAATGGGCCCGATGCCGGCTTCCACACGATCCACCAAGGCGTCCACCGCCGCGCTGTCGGTCACGTCGAGCGCAAACGCCTGCACACGCGCATCCACTACCACGGGCGCCTCACGATCGGTCGCTACCACGGTGCAGCCGGCCTCGGCCAACAGCCGTACCAGTGCCTCACCGATGCCGCCGGATGCGCCGGTGACCAGCGCTACGCGGCCTTCAAAACCGGTCAACTGCATGTTGCGATCTCCTGTTGCTCGTCCCATTGGCGCAGCCGCGCCGACAACCACGGTGCCAGCTGCGCCACCGCATCGCGGCCGGTCAGTTCGGCGTGCAGGAACGGAAGTTCCAGCGCCTGCACCTTGCGCGCATGCGTCCGCCACAACGCCGACTGCAGCTGTGGCCGTGCCTGATGATCGCGGCCAGCGCGGACGTGCGCCAGCGTGCCGTCGAACGTCTGGTGGATGTGTTCGCGGATCAGTCGATTGGTCCCGGTCACCGCACGCACCACGCCATCCAGCACCACATCCGGCAGGCTGCCGAGCGCACTGCCGCCACGACGCAGGAAGCCGAGAATGCGCTCGCGGCTGTCCAGTTCCGGATGCGCATCCGGATCATGTCCGGCAATCGCCAGCAGTGCGCGCAATGCGGCGATGGCATCGGGCTCCGGCTCGGCCCGCCAGCACTCGCTGGGATAGGCGTCCAGCAGCACCAGCTCGCCGACCTCGCGCCCGATCTCATGCAGGCGCACCGCCATCGCCTGCGCGAGGATGCCCCCCACCGACCAGCCCAGCAGGTGCACCGGCCCCTTCGGCTGTAGTGCAAGCACGCGCTGCACGTAGTCGTTGGCCATCGCCTCGATGCTGCTCGGCAGCGGCCGCCGCGCGTCCAGTGCCGGCGACTGCAGGCCATACACCTGGCGTGCCGGCTGCAGTGCCCGGGCCAGGGTGCGGTAGTTCCAGGCGATGCCACCGGCCGGGTGCAGCACGAACAGCGGCGTGGTCCCGGCCGCTTCGGCAGCGGCCAGCGCGATCACCGGCCCCAGTGCGTGATCGGCCAGCGCGGGTGGCTCGGCAATGCGAACCGCCAGCGCGGCCACGGTGGGCTGGGCAAACAAGGCCCCCAGACCCAGGTCGCAGCGCCAGCGCTGTTCGATCGCCAGCAGCAGGTGCACCGCCGACAGTGAGTCACCGCCGAGACTGAAGAAGTCCGCATCCACCGCCACCGGCGCCTCACGCCCAAGCGCCTGGGCGAACAGCACCGCCAGCTCCTGTTCCAGCGGCGTACGCGGTGCCAACCCGGCGACCTCATGCTGTGGTGGCTTCGGCAACGCGTTGCGATCGAGCTTGCCATTGGCGGTCACCGGCCAGTGATCCACACCAACAAACGCCGAGGGCACCATGTAATCCGGCACGCGCGTGGCCAGATGACTGCGCAGCAGCACAGCGTCGGCAAGCGCGGTTGGCACATAGGCCACCAGCCGGGCATCGCCGGGAACGTCCTGGCGCAGCAGCACTTCCACGCGCTCCATGCCGGGCAGTTCGCGCAGTGCCGCCTCGATCTCGCCCAGTTCAATGCGCAGGCCACGCAGTTTCACCTGATGGTCGCTGCGGCCCAGGTACTCGACCGCGCCATCGCCACGCCAGCGCGCCACATCGCCGGTACGGTAGATGCGCTCGCCCGCCAGGAACGGATCAGCCAGGAAACGTTCGGCGGTCAGGTCATCGCGGCCCAGGTAGCCACGCGCCAGCTGGACGCCCCCCAGGTACAGGTCACCGGGCACGCCCACCGGCACCGGCTGCATCCGCGCGTCCAGCACGTACAGGCGGGTATTCCAGACCGGGAACCCGATCGGCACCGGCCGCGAATGATCCTGCGCCGACGCCGGCCAGTAGCTGACGTCCACCGCAGCTTCGGTCGGGCCATACAGGTTGTGCAGTTCTGCCTGCACACGCGCGTGGAAGCGGTCGCGCAACGCAGCGTCCAGCGCTTCGCCGCTGGTGAATACCCGGCGCAGCTGCAGGCCTTCGGAGGCCGGTGCAGCAAGGAAGGCATCCAACATCGACGGCACGAAATGCACCGTGGTGATGCCATGCTCGCGGATCAGCCGCGCCAGTTCAGTGGGATCGCGGTGCGCATCGGGCCCGGCGACCACCAGCGTGGCCCCGCACAGCAGCGGCAGGAAGAATTCCCAGACCGAGACGTCGAAGGTGGCCGGGGTCTTCTGCAGCACGCGGTCATCGGCGCGGATGCCGTAGTGCTCGCGCATCCACAGCAGGCGGTTGACTATGGCACGGTGTTCGATGACCACGCCCTTCGGCTCGCCGGTCGAACCGGAGGTATAGATCACATATGCCGCATCGCTGGGCGCCGGATCGGCCCACGGCGCGGCGAAGCTCAGCGCGGTCCACTGCTCCGGCGCAAGCACCGGTACGCCAGCCATGCGCGCCGAAACCTCAGACGCAGCCAGTACGCACACAGGCTGTGCCGAGGCGAGAATACGCGCCAGCCGCTCATCGGGATGGGCAAGGTCCAGCGGAAGATAGGCCGCGCCTGCGCGCAGCACCGCGACCAGCGCGATCACCAGCTCCAGCGAGCGCGGCAATGCCACCGCCACCACGCTGCCCGGGCCGACGCCCATCGCTCGCAGCTGTGCGGCCAGTGCGAAACTGCGCGCTTCCAGTGTTGCGTAGTCCAGCGTGGAAACACCAAAGACCAGCGCGGGTGCATGCGGATCACGGTCCATGCCCTGCTGCAGCAGTTCAACCAACGTGGTCGGTGGCAGCGCGTGCTCGGTGCCATTGAAACCATGCACCACCTGCTGCGCTTCTTCGACGGTGGCCAGCGGCACGGCCGCGATGTCGTCAGCCTGCAGTGCCGCCGACACGAAATGCAGCAGCCGCGCCGCGTGCGCCTGCACATCCTCGCGACTGTACAGCGCGGGGCTGGCCTCGATCTCCAGGTCCAGCAGGTGCTTGCCGTCGCCACGGAAGCCCAGCGTCAGATCATCCACCGGCCCGGTGCACAGCACCTCCAGCGTCGCCTGCACGCCTGGCAGGGCCAGCGGCTTGTAGAACGGCTGTATATTCACCAGCGGGCCGTGCAGGCGCTGCTGCGCCCCCACCAGGCCCAGGTCCCGGCGCAGCTGCTCGCCTCGGTAACGGCCGTGCTTGCGACTCTGGCTGAGCTGCCGGCCCAACCCGCGGGTAAAGGCTTCGACACTGCCCTCGCCGGCCGCCACGCGCAGCGGCAACACATTCATCACCATCGCCGGCACCCGCGCCGACGCGTTGCCGAGCCGCCCCATGTGGGGCACCCCCAGCACCACTTCATCGGCCGCGCTCATCCGCCGCAGGTACTCGGCCGACAACGCCGCCAGAACGTCCGGCCAAGCCTGCAACCAACGTACCGATGCCTGCAGAAGCTGCTCACGGAATGCCGCATCGAGCGGCTGCACCCAGCGCAGCGCGTCGTCACTGGCCGCGAGCGTACCGGCCAGGCCCACGCCCGCCGGTGCCCCCTGCATGTGCTCGCGCCACCACTGCCCGGCCTGCGTGCGGCGCGGGTCGGCACGATAAGCAGCATCGTCGGCCAGCACCCCCGCCAGCCCCGGCAGAGGCTCACCCGTACGACCGGCATACAACGCGCACACGCGATCAGTGAACAGCGCCATGCCGTAACCATCGGCCGCCAGGTGATGCACGCGCAGGTACCAGACCCAACGCTGCCCGCCCAGTTCAAGCAGCACCTGCTGGCTGATCCGGTCGCGGGTGGGGTCGACCGGGCTCAACCGGTCAGTGCGCATCAGGCTTCGTGCGGCAGCGGCGGGATGCGCCTCGGTGGACACATCACGCACCGAAAGCAGCGGTACGTGAGCCGGCTCATGCCACTGCAGCGGCTGGCCATCGGCGCCTTCGGCAAAGCGCAGTGCGAAGGCCTCTGCCTCAACCGCGGCCTGGTCTGCCGCTGCGACAAACGCGGCCACGTCCAGCGGGCCGTCGATCCACACCGCGTGCGCGGTATTGAATGACGGGTTGTCCGGTGCCAGCCGCTGTGCGAACCACAGCCCAGCCTGGGCCTCGGTCAATGCCACCGGCGTGGCCAGCGCGACGGCGTTCATGCGTTCTGCGCGGCCTGCAGCGCCTGCACCACGTTCCACCACTGGCGCAGCGTGGTGTGTTCGGCCAATTGCGAGAACTCCAGCGGCAGGCCGGTGTTGCCCCAGGCCAGGACCAGGCCGAGCATGCGCATCGAATCCAGGTCCAGGTCGATCAGGTTGTCGTCGTCACCGATCTCTGCTGGCTCGCACTCCAGCACGCGCGCCACGTCAGCACGCATCCGCTCCAGATCCAGCACCCCACCGGTGGCAGCCATCACAGCACCTCCAGCAGCTGGTCGGTGGTCATCGGCACGCCACTGGTGCGCGCAATCCAGTGCAGCGCCTGATCGTGATCGGCACGCGAAAAGTCCGCCACTGCATCGGCGGCAATGAACGCTTCGATGTCGCGCTGGAAGGCTTCCATCACGGTCGCGGTGCAGCCGATATGCGCATACACGCCAGTGACCAGCAGCTGGTCGCGTCCCCGCACCCGCATCAGCGTCTCCAGGTTGCTGCGCTGGAACGCGCTGTAGCGGTGCTTTACCAGCACGTGCTCCCCCGGCTGCGGTGCCAGCGCCTCGATGATCGGCTCGTGGTCGGCGCTGCGGCGCATGCCCGGCCCCCACAGGTCGGCCTGCAGGCCACGGTCACGGCGGTCTTGGTCGCCATGCTGGGCGGTGTAGAACACCGGAATGCCGTGCGCGCGGCAATGCGCCAGCAGGCGTGCGATGTTGTCCACGGCCGGCCGCAGCGGCGCGTTGCCAGCGTCGAATACGGCCAGGAAGTAACGCTGCATGTCGTGCACCAGCAGCGCGACACGATCGCGCCGGGGGCGCCAGGGGCCACGCGCCTGCGGCAGTTCAGCGGCGGTTGGCAAGGGGTAATCGGTGATACGGGGCAGCGCCATCAGCGCGTTCCTCCTGTCTGTTGCAGATGACGCGCACGCAGCTGCGCGCGCAGTTCGCGGCGGCTGATCTTGCCGACCGCGGTGGTATCGAAGCTGTCGACGAACACGATCTGGTCGGGCACCTTGAATGCGGCCAGGCCGCGCCCGCGCATCCAGGACTTCAGAGCCGGTGCCTTGAACGGCTCGCCCTGCGGAATCACGAAGGCGCAGCTGCGCTCGCCCAGGTACTCGTCGGGAATGGAGACCACGGCCGCATCGAACACGCCCGGATGTGCCAGCAAGTGGTCCTCGATCTCCTCGGCGGAGATCTTCTCGCCGGCGCGGTTGATGTGGTCACCCGCACGGCCCTGTACGACCAGGTAGCCACCGGGCAGCTGCTGCACACGGTCACCGGTACGGTAGAAACCGTCGTCGGTGAACGAGCGCGCATTGGCCACCGCATCGTTGTGGTAGCCGCGGATGGTGTAAGGGCCGCGCGTCAGCAGATGCCCCACCTCGCCCTCGGCCACCGGCTGGTCATGGTCATCGACCACGCGCACTTCGTCGTCAGGACTGATCGGTCGCCCCTGGCAGGCCACGATCAGTTCTTCCGGATCGTCCAGGCGGGTGTAGTTCACCAGCCCTTCGGCCATGCCGAATACCTGCTGCAAGGTACAGCCGAGGCCGTCGATCACCCGCCGCGCGGCTTCCGGCACCAGCTTGGCGCCGCCCACCTGCATGACCTGCAGGCTGGACAGGTCATGCTTGCTGGTGGCGGCGGCCTGCGCCCACAGCAACGCCAGCGGCGGCACCAGCCCACAGCAGGTCACCCGCTCCCGTGCGATCAGCGGGAAGGCCGCATCCGGGCCGGGGCCCGGGCTGAGCACCACGCGGGCACCGGCGTACAGCGCGCCGAAGAAGCCGGGCGAGCTCATCGGGAAGTTGTGCGCAGCCGGCAGCGCGACCAGGTAGACGCTGTCGCGATCGATGCCGCAGAGGTCATTGCTGGCGCGGAACGAGTAGATGTAGTCGTCGTGGGTACGCGGAATCAGCTTGGACAGCCCGGTGCTGCCTCCGGAAATCTGCAGGAACGCCACCGACTGCGGATCCGGATCGGCCGGCAACTGGCCGCGGTCGCCCTGCAGCGTCTCCAGTGCGGTGAACTCCTGTGCATCGCCATCGATCACCACCTCACGTATCGCGGGCACTTCAGCCTGCAGCGCCCGCGCCAACGTACGGTGATCGAAGCCGTCGTGCAGTGCGCTGGTGATGTAGGCACTGGCTTCGGCCTTGCTGGCGAAGTGCACCAGCTCGGTGATGCGGTGCGCCGGCAACGCGTACACCGGCACCAGCCCGGCGCGGAACAAGCCACAGACCGAAGTGATGAACCCCGCGCTGTTGCCCAGCTGCACCAGCACCCGCTCGCCCGGCTGCAGGCCGAGTGCCAGCAGGCCCGCGCCGATGCGTCCGGCCTCATGCCACAGCTGCGCGAAGCTCAGGCGGACATCACCGGCGACCACCGCGATGTCATCCGCATAGCGTTCCGCGCGCTCGCGCAGGAATGCCGGGAAGGTCTCGCCACGCCAGTGACCGGCCTCGCGATAGCGCGCCATCAGGTCATCCGGCCACACCTGCTGCAGTGGCAGGCGGGAAGCGTCAGTGGAGGTGTTCATGCGGCAGGCTCGATGGCGGGCGCGGATTCATGGACACCCAGCGCGTTCAACAGGGCAGCGAACTTCGCTGCGGTTTCGGCAACCTCTGCCTCGGGTTGCGACTCGGCGACGATGCCTGCACCGGCGTACAGGCGCAGCTGCGCGCCCTGCAGTCGTGCACAGCGGATCGCGACGTACCAGTCGCCGTCCCCCTGTGCATCCAGCCAGCCGACCGCGCCGGCATAGAAGCCACGCGGCACCGGCTCCAGTTCCCGGATGCGCTGCAGCGCCGCCATTCGCGGCGTGCCGCAGACCGCCGGTGTGGGGTGCAGCTGTGCCAGCAGTTCGGCCGCAGGGGTTTGCGGATCCTTCAGGGTCGCGTGGATGCGGGTGCCGAGGTGCCACATGCTGGCGGTGGCGTGCAGCACCGGGCGCGGCTGTGCATCGATGTGGCTGCAGTACGGCGCCAGGCCCTCGACGATGGCCTCGACCACATGCCGGTGCTCGTCATGGTCCTTGGTCGAGGCCAGCAGCGCCTGCGCCGCACGCTCGTCCTCTGCAGCATCGGCGCTGCGCCGGGCGGAGCCCGCCAGCGGGTGCGACAACAGCTGGGCGCCGCGCTTGCGCAGCAGCAACTCCGGGGTTGCCCCCACCAGCCAGGCTGGCGCCTGACCCGGCTCTACCGGCAGCGGCACCGCGTAGGTTGCCACCGAGGGATCCGCGCCCAGGCGTGCCAGCAGCACATCCGGAGGCAGTGCCTGGCGGGTGCGGGCCAGCAGGCTGCGCGCCAGCACCACCTTGTGCAGGTTCTGCTCGGGCGCACGCAAGGCCTGCACTGCCGCAGCGACTGTAGCGGCATAGTCCTGCGGCGCAGGCTCGGCCCGCAGGGCGCCGTCCAGCGGCGGTGCGGCCTGCGGCTGCAATGGCAGAGCCGGCAGCAGGCGCTCGGGCTGGTACAGCGCATCGTCCGCACGCGGTTCGAACGGCACCGCGCCAACCAGCAGGCCCGGGCCGCCACGCTGCTGGGCAAAGAACTCCGAAACGCGTTCTGCCAATGTCGCCAGTGCACCGGCTGGCAACGTGGCGCGGCAACCGCGGGCGTGCACGTGCTGGCCGGCATGCTGCAGCAGGAACAGCGGCGCGTCGTCGGTGCTCTCCTGTGGTGCTGGCGCAGCCTCCGGCCACGTGCCCTGCATCAGGGAATCGTTCATGGGGTCTCCTTCATCCGATGCGCTGCGGCCAGCGCGCACAGCAACAGCAGCAGCGCGCCCACCAGCAGGTAAGGCAGGCTTGGCCCGCCGCGGTACAACAGCGTGCCGAGCATCGGCCCGGCCACCATGCCCAGCCCCTGCGCGGCCGCCACGGTGCCTGCGGCGGCGCCCTGCTCGTGCGCCTCCACCGCGTCGGCGGCCAGCGCCTGGAACGAGGGAAATACGAAGCCCATGCCGAACGCGGCCAGCGCATACGCCGCCGGCAACTGCCAGGCCTGCTGCACGCCTGCCACCGAGGCAAAGCCAATGCCGGAAATCAGGGCGCCGAGGACGATCCAGCGACGTGGATGTGCCTCCAGCTTCATCACCAGCGCCTGCGCCAGGATCAGGCCGACGCCGACCGCTGTGAGTGCAATGCCGGCCATGCGCGCGCCCGCTGCTGCATCCAGGCCCAGGCGATCAATCGCAAAGAAGCCCACCGTGACCTGCGCGATGGTCACCGAGACCATCGCGATGAACGCTGCCAGCTGTGGCAGGCGCAGGCGTGGGTCGAGGCGACTCATCGGCGTGCGACGCTGTGCGGACGCGCCCACCATGGGCGGTGTAGCCGGCAGGCGCCAGGCCAGCAATGCCAGTGCCAGCAACGGCAGCAGCGCGGCCACGTACAGCGCCAGCGACAGGTTCGTATAGGCCAGCCAGCCCGCGGCGGCCGGGCCGAGCACCATGCCTAGCGCGTTGGCACTGCCCAGGCGGGCGAGGAATTTTGCACGCTGTCCGGTGGGTGCCTTGTCGGCGATCAGCGCCGCTGCGGTAGGAGGCACAGCCGCGTAGAACAGGCCGATCAGGCCACGCGCACCGACCAGCACCAGCACTGACACCAGCACCGGCGGCACTGCCTGCAGGGCGACATCGATGAACACCGCCAGCGCGATATAGACCACGGTGTAGGCGCTCATCGCCAGCATCAGCACGCGTTTGCGGCCGATGCGGTCGCTGAGCTGGCCCCACGGGCGCGCAGCCAGCATCCACAACACGCCTGCAGCGGTAACCGACAGGCCGGCATGCCACTCGGACAGGCCGAGCATGCGGACCACCGGGCCGATCACCGCGACGAAGGACATCATCGCCATGGTGCCGATCAGGGCAGCCAACACCAGCGCCGGCAAGCCGGGAACGACGGGACGTGCGTGCATGAAACACCAGCCGTAACAGGAAAGGATGGCGGGGCGCACCTGCGCGCCCCACCCGGCACCGGCCCTGCTCAGGACCGGATGCCACCCTCAAATGATAACGGCTCGTATTTGCATTTGATACCCATTCTCTTGAATGAGCGCGCAACAGTGGGTTCAGCGCATTGCACGCAGGCCCAGCAGGCCGCGACGCTTGAACCACCATTCCAGTGGCAGCGTCACCAGCGGCGGGATCGCTGCCAGCAATGCCAGGGCGCTGGCCCACCACGGCCAGCGCAGGCGCACCGCGGCGAACAGGGTGACTGCCACGTACACCAGGAAGGCCACGCCGTGCAGGGGCCCGAACAGCTTCACCAGCGCCACGTTGGCCATGGGGCCGTACTTCATCCACATGCCGATGAGCAGGCCGGCCCAGGTCACGGCCTCGATGAAAGCGACCGCGGCGAACAGGCGTCCGGTCGGGTGCATGGGGGAACGTTGGGTCACGCGAAGCTCCGGCATCGGGATATCAAATGCGAATGATACGCAGATGCGAACCCCATGTAGAGTCGAGCCGTGCTCGACTGCTGGAGCGTGTCCACCAAGGTGGACACCTACCGGAGCGTGTATGGCAGAACGTGCTCCCCAATCTCACGCAGCACCGCGTCCATCGGCCTCCCGTTGTCGACCAGGTTGAACATCACGTGCCCCACGCCCTGCGCATGCACGCGCAACAGGTAGTCGCGCAGGCCGTCGCGGCCGACCTTCAGCCCCAGCGGCAACGGCTCGGGCGGCGCCTGCGGATCGGCCTGCAGATCCAGCAGCATCGACTGCACGAACGGCTTGGCTGGCCCAGCGCCTTGCGCCTGCGCCTGTTGCCACAGGCCGATGCGTCCTTCCTGCGCGGCCTCTTCGCGGTGATAGGTGGCCCAGCCTTCGGCTTCGCGTGCGATCCACTGCAGGCTCTGCCGCGCCGTGCCCACCACCAGCATCGGAATGCGCGCGGCCGGGGCCGGCAGCACGTCGAAGCCACCGGTGGCCTGCACTACCGCTGCCCTTTCTTCGGCCTCCGGTGACAACGCCGCGCGCAACAACGTCCAGCGTTCGCGGAACGTCGCCGCCCTGCCCTGCAGATCCTCGCCGAATGCGGCGAACTCTTCCGGGCGATCGCCCGAACCCAGGCCCAGCACGAAGCGGCCGTCACTGATCCGGTCCAGGCTCAAGGCCGACTTCGCCACCTGCAGCGGCTGGCGCAACGGCAGCACAATGGCCGCGCTGCCAACCACGATGCGCTCGGTCGCCGCAGCCAGCATGCCCAGCCACAGGAACGGATCGTCCAGCGCGCTGGCTGTCGCATCTGGACCCTGCGGCACCATCAACGGCACGTCGCGCGTCCACAGCGCGGCAAAGCCGAGGTCATCGGCCAGCCGAGCAATGCGCCTCGCTTCGCCCAAGTCGGCCAGCCCGTGCGCTGCCACCGGCGTCATCAGGCCCAGGCTCAGGCCCTGTTGCGGAAACAAGGCAGCGTAAGCAGGATTGAAATCACTCATGCCCGCAGCTTAGCGTGCAGGCATGGGGCAACGATGACGCGCCGCCCACCACCGGAAGAACACTGCATGCCGAAGATCCGCCCCGCACGTGTCGATGACCTGCCCGCGATCAGTGCGGTGTGCCTGGCCGCGTTCAACGCAGCGGTAGCACCGACGCTCGGCGCGGACGGCATCGCCACGTTCGCCAGTGTCGCCGCCGCCGACGCATTCGGAGTGCGCCTGCAGGGCGACAACCAGATCCTGGTCGCCGAGCAGGAGGACCGCGTCGTCGGCGTGATCGAACTGAAGGCGGGCCGGCACCTTGCGATGCTGTTCGTCGATCCCGCCTGCCAGGGCCAGGGCATCGGCCACGCCTTGTTCGAGGCGGTGCTGCCGCAGGTGCGCGAGCCGGTCCTGACCGTGCGTGCTTCCCTCAATGCAGTGCCAACCTACCTGCGCTACGGCTTCGTGCTGGACGGCGATGTCGGCGAGTTCAATGGGCTGGTGTATCAGCAGATGGTGCGGGCAGCGGCCTGAGGGCATCCGCCCGGCAATGCCTGGCGGGCGTCATGCCCTGCTGCACGCCCGTCATGAGCAAACTGAATCAGCAGGCTCCCCGGCCGTTCCTACAATGGCCTGTCACCCTGCCCTTCGAGATGCTGCCGATGCGCGTCGCGCTTTCCGTGTTGCTGCTGGCTTCGGCGCTGAGCGCCTGCACCCCGGCCCCGGTTTCCACCGCCAATTCCGCCGAAGCACCCGCACCGGCCACGGCCATCGCCTGGCGCCAGGGCGATGTGGACGATGCCTTCGCCGAGGCCGCCGACAGCGGCAAGCCGGTGCTGCTGTACTGGGGCGCGGTCTGGTGCCCGCCGTGCAACCAGCTCAAGGCCGGCCTCTTCAAGGACCCCGCCTTCATCGCGCTGACCGGCAAGTTCGTGCCGGTCTATCTGGATGGCGACGAGGAAGGTGCGCAGGCCTGGGGTGAACGCTTCGGCGTGCGCGGCTACCCGACCCTGATCGTGCTCGACCCGGAGCGCAACGAAATCACCCGTGTGGCCGGTGGCAACGATGCAGCCGAACTGACCCGCGCACTGACCGTAGCCGCCGGCCGTCGCAGCGCGGTCGCCGCTACGCTGGCCACCGCGCTTGCCACGCCGGACAGGCTGGCTACCGAGGATTGGCAGGTGCTGGGCGACTACGGCTGGGAAGTGGACGCCAATCGCCTGGCTGGTGATCACAAGAGTGCCGACGTGCTGCGCCAGCTTGCCAGGACCGCACCGGATGCCGCCCTGCAGCGCCGCTTCGCCCTGCTGGCATTGGCTACTGCGGAAAAGCCGGATGCACCGCCCACCGAAGTGCGCGAGCTGCTGCAGGCGGTGCTGGCACAGCCCGCAGAGGTTCGCCGCAACCGTGAACTGCTGGGCTATGCAGGCGCACAGCTGGTCAAGCTGGCCAGTGCTGGGCCGGCTACCAGTAATACGCTGGGGCAGCAGTTGCTGGTCGCACTGGAGCGCGCGGATGCCGAGCGCGGCGACCGCGCCGACGACGCATTGTCGCGTGCGCTGACCGAAGTATCCCTTGCCCGCCAGCAGCAGCCGAAGGGGGCACTGCCCGCCGCACTGGTTGATCGGGTCAAGCAGCGCGTGGCCGCTGCCGACGCTGCCGCCACCGATGCGCATGCGCGCCAGGCCACGATCAGCAGCGCGGTCTACGCACTGCGCCAAGTCGGCGACGACGCAGGCGCCGAGTCGTTGTTGCTGGCAGAGCTGAAGCGCAGCGAGCAGCCGTACTACTACATGCCCGAACTGGCCGACCTGGCCGAGCAGCGCGGCGACACCGCCGGTGCGCTGGAGTGGCTGAAGCGTGCCTACGATGGCGCGCAGGGCCCGGCAACCCGCGTGCAGTGGGGCGTGCTGTATGTGGAAGGCCTGCTGAAGCTGGCACCGGACGATGCACCACGCATCGAGCAGGCGACCGCCTCGCTGATCGCCGAGCTGGAGGCACAGCCGTCGGGCTACCACCAGCGCACCCGCCAACGCTTCGAGCGCCTGGCCGGGCAGTTGAAGGCGTGGAGCGGCAAGCACCAGGGCGCGGAGACGCTGGCGCGGTTGCAGCAGCGGATGCAGCAGGCGTGCGGGGACCAGGTGGATGGTGCGTGCAAGGATTGGTTGAGTTGATGATAACGCTGGCAGCGGGTTCGCCTGCCGGCGCCTTTGTTGATACGTGGGGAAGGCGCGCAGGCAGCACTTCAGCGCGCCGGTAAGGATGCGGAAAGCGGGTTCTGGTAGTGCCGGCCGCTGGCCGGCAACCCAACCTTCGCTGATTGCCGGCCAGCGGCCGGCACTACCATGCCGCTCTTGCTCCCTTTCACGCATTTCAATCCTGCCCCTTGACCTCAACCAATGTTGAGGTGCGATAACGATCTCCCCACGGCCAGCCCTCTGGCCTTCCCCACGGAGATTGCTTCGATGTCGTACTCGCTTCCCCCGCTCCCCTACGCCTACGACGCCCTTGAGCCGCATTTCGATGCGCGCACGATGGAGATCCACCACAGCAAGCACCACCAGGCCTACGTCAACAACCTCAATGCCGCCATCGAACAGGCCAGCCTCGCCGATCAGCCGGTCGAGGCATTGATCGCCCAGCTCGATACCGTGCCCGAGGCGCAGCGCGGCGCCATCCGCAACAACGGCGGCGGCCACGCCAACCACAGCCTGTTCTGGACCGTGCTCAGCGCCAGCGGTGGCGCACCCGATGATGAACTGGCAGCGGCCATCGACCGCGACCTCGGCGGTTTCGATGCCTTCAAGGACGCCTTCACCAAGGCCGCGCAGACCCGTTTCGGCAGCGGTTGGGCCTGGCTGACCAGCGATCGCGACGGCCGACTGCAGGTGGAAAGCAGCGCCAACCAGGACAGCCCGCTGATGGGTGCAGCCGTTGGCCTGTCCGGCAACACCCCGATCCTCGCACTGGATGTCTGGGAACACGCCTACTACCTGCACTACCAGAACCGCCGCCCGGACTACATCGGTGCGTTCTTCAACATCATCAACTGGGCCGAGGTCGGCCGGCGCTACCGCCAGGCCCGGGCCTCATGAGCGGAGAGACACTGCCGTACGCCGGGCCGTGGGCGGGGGTCTTCCCCGCCCCGGCGCCGGTGCCGTCGGTCGAGATGCCGCCGCGTGCACTGCGGCGGCTGCTCGGTCACTTCCCCACCGGCGTGGCCATCGTCTGCGCGCGCGATGCACAGGGCAAGCCGGTCGGCCTGACCATCAACTCGTTCGTGCCGGTGTCATTGCAGCCGCCACTGGTGCTGTGGAACCTGGCGTTGCATGCGCAGAGCCTGTCCACTTTCCAGCGCGCCACCCGCTTTGCGATCAGCGTGCTGGCGGCCGACCAGGAAGCACTGGCCCGGCGCTTTGCCGATCCGCAGGTACGCAACCGCTTCGACGGCCTGGCATTGCTGGATGACGACGAGGACGCCCCGCCACGCATCGCCGGTGCGGTAGCGCATCTCACCTGTACCCGCCACGCACAGTGGCCGGTGGGCGATCACCTGTTGCTGGCCGGCCGCATCATCGAAGTGCACGAGAACGGCGGCGCACCGCTGCTGTTCCATCGCGGCCGCTTCCAGCCGGGACCGGCCGAGCTGCTGGTGGAGGTGCGCTGATGAACATCGAGGCTCTGGAATGCATGCTGGCCAGCGGCAAGGACGGCGCACTGCTGCGCTTCGGCCTGGGCAAGGGCTGGCTGGATGCCGGCAACCCGGTGCGCGCGGCCACCCATCTGGGCCGTTGCGTGGTCCTTGATCCGCAGTATTCGGCAGCGTGGAAGCTGCTGGGCAAGGCCTGGCTGGCCAGTGGCCAGCCGCAGGCGGCGCGCGAAGCGTGGCAGCGCGGGCTGAGCGTGGCCGGCAGCAAGGGCGACCAGCAGGCACGCAAGGAAATGCAGGTGTTCCTGCGTCGCCTGGACCGCGAACAGGCGGCCCTTGCGAAGGCGGGCTGAGTCGATCAGCCCGCGTTGGCCGATGCCGGTGCGGACATGATGTCCGACATCGGCAGGCGGCGCGGCTTGCTCGGGAACGCGTGGCGCAGGATGCGCCAGACCACCTGGCCGAACTGGCGCGGCAGCGAGCCGTTGTTGTAGTGCTGGCCGTAGCGGCGGCAGATGTCCTTCACTTCCTTGGCGATGGCCGCATAGCGGTTGGCCGGCAGGTCCGGGTAGAAGTGGTGCTCGATCTGGTGGCTGAGGTTGCCCGACAGCACGTTGATCAGGAAGCCGCCGCTGATGTTGGACGAACCGCGCAGCTGGCGCAGGTACCAGTGGCCACGCGATTCATTGCGCAGGCACTCCTTCGGGAACGTTTCCGATTCGGCGGTGAAGTGGCCGCAGAAGATGATGACGTAGGTCCAGATGTTGCGCAGGCCGTTGGCCACCATGTTGCCCAGCATCACGGTGAGGAAGAACGGGCCGGCCAGCAGCGGGAAGAACACGTAGTCCTTCAGCACCTGGCGGGCCATTTTCCGCGCTACCGGGCGGGTCTGCAGCCACATCGCACGGCCGCTGATGCGGCCCTTCAGCCAGCGACCCAGGCGCAGGTCCTGCGCGGCCACGCCCCACTGGAACAGCAGCGCGAAGATCGGCGCGATGATCGGCTGCAGCAGGTAGAACGGCTTCCAGCGCTGTTCCGGGAAGATGCGCAGCAGGCCGTAGCCGATGTCATCGTCCATGCCGCGCACGTTGGTGTAGGTGTGGTGGCGGAAATTATGGGTCTTGCGCCAGTTGTCGGCGGTGGCCACGATGTCCCACTCGTAGGTGTTGCCGTTGAGCTTGGGATCGCCGGTCCAGTCGAACTGGCCGTGCATCACGTTGTGGCCCAGCTCCATGTTCTCCAGGATCTTCGACAGCGCCAGCAGCAGCGTGCCGGTGATCGCGGCCGGCCACAGCAGCGGCATCCAGAACAGTGGCGAGAACGCCGCCAGGAACAGCAGGCCACGGCCACCCACGCCGAACCAGCGCACGGCGGCGGCCACGCGGCGGATATAGCGGGTATCGGAGGCGCCGAGGCTGTCGATCACACGGTCGCGGATCGCGTCGAGTTCCTCGCCGAAGGCATGCATCTCGGCAGTACTCAAGGCACGGTCGGTAGCGCGGGTCATGGCAGGCGTCCTCAGAGATCCAGGGTCAGGTCGGTGGTCGGTGCGCTCACGCAGATCCGCACCGGCTGTGCCGATTCGGACTGCAGGTCGCCGGTGCGCAGGTGGCGGGTGGCGCCACTGACGCGATCACAGCTACAGGTATTGCAGATGCCCATGCGGCAGCCATGCTTGGGCTTGATGCCATGGGCTTCGAGGCTTTCCAGCAGCGAGCGGCCACGCGGCACGCTCAGCTGGCGGCCACTGCGCGCAAGCGTCAGCGACACCTCGCCTTCGCTGCTGGCATCGCGCAGCGGCGCCGGCGGGGTGAAGGCTTCGGCCTGGAAGCCAGCCACCTGGTGCGCCAGGCGCTCACGCGCAGCAGCAACGAAGCCGTCCGGGCCGCAGGCCAGCACATGGCGCTGCGCCAGCGGCGTGTCATCGCCGGCCACCTGTAGATCATGGGTATCGATTCGCGCGGCCGGCACCTCACCCTCGCGGGTGGCCAGCAGGTGCACGCGCAGGTTCGGATGGGCCGCGGCCAGCGCCTGCAGTTCATCACGGAACTGCAGATGGGCGGCGGTGCGCTCCCAGTAGAACAGGTCCACCGGCGCCGCCAGCGTGCGCTGGCAGGCGTCGCGCAACAGGCTGCGCATCGGCGTGATGCCACTGCCAGCCGCCAGCAGCAGCACCGGCGCCGCGGCCGGCATATGGAACTCGCCGAAGGCGGCATCGAGGCGGAACAGTTCGCCCGGCTGCGCGTGGTTGACCAGATGCTGGCTGACCCGGCCGCCGTCGATCGCCTTGACGGTGATCGCCAGCTCGCGCCGACCCAGTGCGGTGGGGCTGTAGCTGCGCTGCCACAGGCGTCCTTCAATCTCGACGCCGAGGGTGACGTGCTGGCCGGCACGCATGCCGGCCCAGTGCCGGTTGGTGCGCAGGACCAGGGTCGCCGCGCCCTCGCCGGCCGGCTCGCGCCGGACCAGGCGGGCCATCGGCTCGCGCAGGGTCCACAGGGGATTGAGCTGGCCCGCCCAGAAATCGAACAGCGACGGCGACACCCAGCGGTACGGAGAGAACAGGGACGGACGGACGACAGCGCTCATGGGCGCACTATACGGGCGCACATACACCTGTGTATACATGTGTATATTGAACCGGATTGGGTATGATTCAGCCTCGCCCCACCGGAACCCCCATGGCCGCCGCCACCGCCTTGTCGACGCCCGAAGATGCCAACAGCCCGGCCCGCCGTACGGTGAGCCGCGAGGATCTGCTGGCCGCCGCCCTGAAACTGATCGGGCCGCACCGCAGCCTGTCCACGCTCAGCCTGCGCGAAGTGGCACGTGAGGCCGGCATCGCGCCGAACAGTTTCTACCGGCAGTTCCGCGACATGGACGAACTGGCCGTGGCGCTGATCGACGCCGCCGGCCGCTCGCTGCGCACCATCATCGGCGAGGCCCGCCAGCGTGCCACCTCAACCGCCACCAGCGTGGTGCGGGTTTCGGTGGAGACCTTCATGGAACAGTTGCGCGCCGACGACAAGCTGTTGCACGTGCTGCTGCGCGAAGGCGCGGTGGGTTCGGACGACTTCAAGCACGCGGTCGAACGTGAGCTGCACTATTTCGAGGAAGAGCTGCAGCACGACCTGGTGCGCCTGGCCGCGCTGGACGGTGCCGTGCTGCATGCCCCCGAACTGGTGGCCAAGGCCATCACCCGGCTGGTGTTCGCGATGGGCGCCACCGCCATGGACCTGCCGCCGGAGAAGGATCCGGAGCTTGTTGAGCAGATCTCCACGATGATCCGCATGATCATCGTCGGCGCCCGCACCCCCGCCGCGTTCCGCCGCGGCTGATTCCCACGCCGTTGATGGGTTGCCATCGCGCGGCCCTGCCTGCGTCGCGTTCCTCACGCACGAATCACGCGGACTGCTGCACTGCGGCAGCGCGTTGCCGCGCGTCCGCATGAACTGAATCAGCCATCACATATCTACATATGTGAATAGGGCTTTGCGCAATTCCGACACGATCTTCATGACGTCATCACCTGTCGTGAACTATTCCGGCACCGCGGCCCATTCAGCTGAATACGTCAATGAACGGCGTTTGAACCCAATCGGTGTCGCTGCAGGCGTTTCAGATTAGTTGCATGGCCCAGGCAAGACCCGAACCGCACAGTGCCGCCTCCGGTCCTGCGGATGCAGGTCCCACCCAACAGCTGCAAGGAGAAACACCCATGCGCACGATGCAGTTCATGCCGAAGTTTCCTTTCACCAGGAACCAATCCGATCTAGCTCGGGCTGTTGCCACAGCATTGCTGATTGCTACTTCTGGTGCCGCCAGCGCAGCGACCGTCAATCCAGGCCAGACCGTAACGGTCACAAGCGGAAGCCCTCTTGAAGGACAGTCGTTCAATGTCAACGGCGGAACATTGATTGTGCAAGGCGCCACTACGGCCCGCATAGACGCCGTGTATTCATCTGGCCGACCTGCCCAGCTGATTCTGACGAACGCTGTACTCAATGCAGCGACCAGCCTCCCCTGGACCAGATTGCTGAACAGCTCAGCAGTGATCCGCGACTCAATCATCAATGATCGTTTCCTGCTTGCAACCGCAGTGGGTGCCAACGATCTCCCCCGCTCTCATCTGCTCGCCATCAACAGTCAGTTCGGCGTGGCAGGCTTGCTCGGTTTTGGAGCGAACGCAGGTGCAACATTGGACGCGGAAGGAAGCCGTTTTGTTGGAACCTCTGCAATTGTCATCGGTGGAGCAGTAGTAAACCTGCGGTCCGGCTCGCTGGCATCTGGGGAGACCAACGGACTCCGCATCTCATACGGAACGGGCGCTTCAGGCCAAGCCGACAATCAAAGCACGTGGGGCGTTCTGGTGGACGCGTCCCGGGTGGAAGGGGCGACAGGCGCAGCAATCTCCATCGGGCGCGCCAACATTGATGAGACCGTCCGCATCACCGCTCAGAACGGCGCTACGCTTACCGGCGGCAACGGCGTCATGATCGAAGCGCGCGACAACGCCCTGCTCGACTTCACCGCGCGCACGTCCACGCTCAAGGGTGATATCACCATCGCCGATACCGCTACAGCGAAGATCAGCCTGCTCGACGGCCTCGACCTTACCGGCCGCATCCTCGGCCCTGCCGACGTCATCGTCGACCAGGGCGGCCGCTGGACGCTGTCCGGCGACAGCAACACCGGCAACCTCACCCTGGGTGCGGGCAGCAACATCTTCCTCGGTGCCGCGGGTATGGCGGCCTATCCGCAGCTGACCGTCAACGGGAACTACACCGGCAATGGCGGCAGCCTGCACTTCAACGCCGTGCTGGCCGGCGACGACGCGGCAAGTTCGCGCATGCACGTCACTGGCGATACCAGCGGCACCACCCAGGTCACCGTCAACAACATTGCCGGTGCTGGCGCACAGACCGTCAACGGCATTCCGCTGGTGCAGGTGGACGGTGCCAGCAATGGCAGGTTCACCCTGCAGGGTCGCGCGATCGGCGGCATGTACGAGTACTTCCTGCACAAGGGATCGCCGGGTGCCACCAATGGCAACTGGTACCTGACCTCGGCCTACACCGGCAATCCGTGCGATATCAATCCATCGCTGCCGGAGTGCACGCCGGTGGACCCGGTGGATCCGGTCGATCCTGTGGACCCGGTCGATCCCACCGATCCGGTCGATCCGGTCCCCGTGCTGCGCCCGGAGCCTGGCGCGTACCTGGCCAACCAGGCCGCGGCCGTGCAGATGTTCCAGTTGCGTCGCCACGACCGCGGCGAGCCCGGTTTCGACCGCGCCCGCATCGGTACCTGGGTGCGCGCCGGACGCGACCAGCTGCAGGCAAACGTGGCCGGCCAGGTCGATGCCCGCACCCACATCAACACCCTGCAACTGGGCAGTGATGTCTGGCGCTGGGGCGATGGCCGCGGCCAGGTCGGCGTGATGCTCGGCAGCGGCGAGGCGACCACACAGGCGGTGTCGACGCTGAGCGGTTATGGCACCCGCGGCAAGGTCAAGGGCAAGTCGGCCGGTGTCTACCTGGGCTGGGTGCAGGATGCACAGAGCAGTGCCGGCCTGTATGTGGACGGCTGGCTGCAGGCGGCGCGCTTCGACAACGAGGTGCAGGGCGAAGGCATCGCCCGTGAGACCTACGACTCCAGGACCCGCAGCGCGTCGCTGGAAGCCGGCTATGCCTGGGCCATCCGCAGCAGCGAGGCCAGCACGCTGTACCTGCAGCCGCAAGCACAGCTGACCTGGACCGACTACGACGGCGACAGCCTGGTCGAGGCCAATGGCACCACGGTCGAAGACGGTCGCGGCGGCGGCCTCAACAGCCGCCTCGGCGTGCGCCTGTTTGGCCAGGGCACGCTGCAGGGCAACCGCGTGCAGCCGTTCCTGGCGGCAAACTGGCTGCGTGGCCAGCGTGACGAGTCGATGCGCTTCAACAGCGAGTCGTTGAGCGCGAAGACGCCGGAGAACCGCTACGAAGTGCAGGCCGGTGCCCAGCTGCAGCTGGGCCAGCGCTGGAGCGCATGGGGTGACCTGCGCGTGCAGCGTGGCGACAGCGGCTACCGCAACCACGGTGCCCAGGTGGGTCTGCGCGCCGCCTGGTAAGGCTCTCCCTACTCGGCGAAATGCCCGCGAGGAGCAGATTCAAAGACTGAATTCTGCTCCGCCCACTTCCCTAACGCGCCCCGCGTTCTCGATCAATTGCAATTGCATGGCCCAGGCAAGACCCGATCCGCACAGTGCCGCCTTTGGCCCTGCGGATGCGGGCCACACCCAACTGCTTCAAGGAGAAACACCCATGCGTATGACGCAGTTCACGCCGATGCTTGCTTCCACTCCCCCAGTGCGATCACGACTGGGCCTGGCCATAATCGCCTCATTGCTCTTCAGTGCCGCAGGCGCAACCGGCGCAGCAACCGTCAACCCCGGGCAGACAGTAACTGTCACGCCTGGCAGCACGCTGGAAGGTGAGACCTTCTCCGTCAATGGTGGAACGCTGATCGTCCAGAACGCCAGAACATCCACGATCACCGGTCGCTACGCGGGCAGCGCCCCTGCTTCCATCGCACTGCAGAACGCCACGGTCACCGGGGGAGGCATAAACACTCTGATCAACAGCAATGCCGTCATCCAGGACTCGAATATCGACGGCCGTATCACGCTGTCCACGACTGTGGGTGCTTCTGCGCTTCCACGCTCTCATGTGTCGTTGATTCGAAGCACCGTCGCCGGAACAGGAGGCATCTCTTTCGCCGCATCGGCTGGTGGTCGCCTCGATAGCGAAGCCACCCTGTTCAACAGCCGAATTCTCGTCACCGGCGCCACGGTCAATCTCAACGCCGGGACGTCCGTCAAAGGGGATACCAACGGCATCTCCGTCAATTACAACGGTGATACAAGATTTGCGGAGAACTTCAGCGAGTGGGGACTGACAATCGATGGATCCTCGGTCGCCGGAACCGCGGGGAGCGCAATCCTCGTCACCCGCGGTAGCGGTGACGAGACCGTACGTATCACCGCTCAGAACGGCGCCACGCTCACGGGCGGCAACAGCGTAATGATCGAAGCGCGCGACAACGCCCTGCTCGACTTCACCGCCCGCACCTCCAAGCTCAACGGCGACATCACCATCGCCGATACCGCCACCGCAAAGATCAGCCTGCTCGACGGCCTCGACCTCACCGGCCGCATCCTCGGCCCGGCCGACGTCATCGTCGATCAGGGCGGTCGCTGGACGCTGTCCGGCGACAGCAACACCGGCAACCTCACCCTGGGCGCGGGAAGTGACATTTTCCTTGGTGCTGCAAACACTGCGGCCTATCCGCAGCTGACCGTCAACGGCAACTACACCGGCAATGGCGGCACCCTGCACTTCAACACGGTGCTGGCCGGCGACGACGCAGCAAGTTCGCGCATGCACGTCACCGGCGATACCAGTGGTACCACCCAGGTCACCGTCAACAACATTGCCGGCGCCGGTGCCCAGACCGTCAACGGCATTCCGCTGGTGCAGGTGGACGGTGCCAGCAATGGCCACCTCGCGCTGCAGGGCCGCGCCATCGGTGGAATGTACGAGTATTTCCTGCGCAAGGGCACTCCGGGCGCCAACAACGGCAACTGGTACCTGACCTCGGCCTACACCGGCGATCCCTGCGACATCAATCCGTCGCTGCCGGAGTGCAAGCCCGTCGATCCGGTCGACCCTGTGGACCCGGTCGATCCCATCGATCCGGTCGATCCGGTCCCCGTGCTGCGTCCGGAGCCGGGCGCGTACCTGGCCAACCAGGCCGCGGCCGTGCAGATGTTCCAGCTGCGTCGCCACGACCGTGGCGAGCCCGGTTTCGACCGCGCCCGCAGCGGCACCTGGGTGCGCGCCGGGCGTGACCAGCTGCAGGCGAACGTGGCCGGCCAGGTCGATGCCCGCACCCACATAAACACCCTGCAACTGGGCAGCGATGTCTGGCGCTGGGCCGATGGTCGTGGCCAGGTCGGCGTGATGCTCGGCAGCGGCGAGGCGACCACGCAGGCAGTGTCGACGCTGAGCGGCTACGGCACGCGCGGCAAGGTCAAGGGCAAGTCGGCCGGTGTCTACCTGGGCTGGGTGCAGGATGCACAGAGCAGTGCTGGCCTGTACGTGGACGGCTGGCTGCAGGCGGCGCGCTTCGACAACGAGGTACAAGGCGAAGGCATCGCCCGCGAAAGCTACGACTCCAGGACCCGCAGCGCGTCGCTGGAAGCCGGCTATGCCTGGGCCATCCGCAGCAGCGAGGCCAGCACGCTGTACCTGCAGCCGCAGGCGCAGCTGACCTGGACCGACTACGACGGCGACAGCCTGGTCGAGGCCAATGGCACCACGGTCGAAGAGGGTCGCGGCGGCGGCCTCAACAGCCGCCTCGGCGTGCGCCTGTTTGGCCAGGGCACGCTGCAGGGCAACCGCGTGCAGCCGTTCCTGGCAGCGAACTGGCTGCGTGGCCAGCGCGATGAGTCGATGCGCTTCAACAGCGAGTCGTTGAGCGCGAAGACGCCGGAGAACCGCTACGAAGTGCAGGCCGGTGCCCAGCTGCAGCTGGGCCAGCGCTGGAGCGCATGGGGTGACCTGCGCGTGCAGCGTGGCGACAGCGGCTACCGCAACCACGGTGCCCAGGTGGGTCTGCGCGCCGCCTGGTAAGGCCAACGCCGCCCCGGGCCCAGGCCTGGGGCGGCGTTCCTCAACTCCTCTCGCACCCTGCCGTGCATGACATCCGGCAGGGTTCTGGCACTTATTTGTAATGTTATAACACCGTCGTCCGCGATGTTCTGATCCCGCTCTCGGCTTTGTGATTGCACCGACTTATTTATATAGCCGTTGCTATATCTATAACCCTCTGCTTTCATATGCGTCAGCCAGGTCGCCCTCGCCGCCTTTCTTCCCCCAAGGACGACGCCCCCATGCCCGTTGCCAATCCCCTCTTCCGTCGGCTGCCCTTGGCCGCCGCCATCGCCCTGACCCTGCCGCTGCCCGCACTGGCAACCACACCGAAGCCGACCGAACTGGACCGCGTGCAGGTCAAGGTCAGCACCGCCACCCGCAGCGAACGCCTGCTGTCGGATGTCCCGATCCGCACCGAAGTGCTGCGCAAGGAAGACATCGCGCTGCGCGCGGCCACCGACTTCTCGCGCGCCGCCGAGCTGATCAACGGCCTGCGCGTGGAGAGCAACTGCCAGAACTGCAACACCAGCGAAGTGCAGTTGCTGGGCCTGCCCGGCGCCTACAACCAGCTGTTGTTCGATGGCATTCCGCTGCTGTCCACGCTGGGCAGCGTCTATGGCCTGGAACAGATTCCGGCCGGCTTCGTCGACCGCATCGAAGTGGTCAAGGGCGGTGGCTCGGCGCTGTACGGCCCGGGCGCGGTGGCCGGTGTGATCAACCTGATTCCGCCGCTGCCTGCACGCAGCGGCGGCCATGTGCAGGCCGGCGTGGACGTGCTGAAGGGCACGCCGCAGAAGAATGCCGACGTGCGCCTGGACCTGGTGGCGAAAGACGCCGACGCGGGGCTTTCAGTGATTGCCCAGCGCAACTGGAACAGTGGCATCGACTACAACGGTGACGGCTATACCGAGATCACCCGCAAGAACCTCAAGGTCGGCGGGCTGCAGGCCTGGTATGCGCCCACGCCGGGCACGCGGCTGCGCCTGGACCTGCAGGTGACCGATGAAACCCGGCGTGGCGGCAACCGACTGGACCAGCCGGAATACCTGGCCAACATCGCCGAATCGCTGGATACAAAATACCGCCGCGGCAGCGTGTCGTGGGACCAGGAAATCAATGCCGACGTCGATTTCCGCCTGGCATACGCCTTCGCCGACATCGACCGCGACAGTTTCTACGGCGGTCTGGGCGACGTCGTTACCGATCCCTCAGCGCCCGGCTATGACCCGTCGCAGCTGGACCACAACGTGGCCGGCAGCGCGGCCTCGCGTTCGTGGCGCCAGTACGGTCGCACCCACAACCCGCTGCACTACATCGACAGCCAGTTGAACTGGCGGCTGGGTGCGCATGCGCTGGCCTTCGGCGTGCAGTACAAGCACGAGGCGCTGCGCGACGACAACCGCACCGGTGACGGGCAGCGTATTGCCGTGCTGGAGGATGCCACCTTCCACAACCTGGGCGCCTTCATCCAGGACGAGTGGAGCCTGCGCGACAACGTTGACCTGGTGCTGGGTGCGCGCGTGGACAAGAGCTCGGAGCTGGACAACGCGGTGTTCTCGCCGCGCATCGCGCTGGCCTGGCAGGCCACGCCAAACCTGAAGTGGCGGGCCGGTATCGCCACCGGCTTCCGCGCACCGGAGATCTTCGTCGAGGATGTGCATGTCGATACGCTGGGTGGCGAACAGGTGCGCGTGCGCAACACCGACGGTCTCAAGGAAGAGCGCGCGTTGACCACCCTGTTCGGCTTCGACTGGCGATCGGACCCGGCCAATCCGGTGTGGAGCTGGGATGCCACCGCCTCCTATGCACGAATCCGCGACACCTTCGCACTGGGCGAGATCCAGCGCGGCGATGACGGACAGTTGAGCCAGCTGCGCTACAACGCTTCCGGCTCCAACGTGCTGGGCGCGGAAACCAATCTCGGTTGGCAGCCATCGCCGCAGTGGCGCCTCACCGCGGGTGCATCGTGGTACCGCTCGCGCTTCCGCGAACCGCAGCGCATCTTCGACGACACCGGCGACGGTGGCGACACCGTCATCGAAAGCCGCGACTACCTGAAAACCCCGCGCTGGACCGGCCTGGCCCAGCTCAGCTGGATGCCCGCCGAGCCGTGGGAAACCTTCGTCGCGCTGCGCCATACCGGCCCGATGTCGGTGCTGAACAACCGGCTGGGCGAACTGCACCGCACACGTTCGTTCCTGGTCACCGATCTTGGCGCGCGCTGGCACCGGCATCTGGGCGCACAGGCACAGCAGGAAGTGTCGGTGGCCGCGGGCGTCAAGAACGTGTTCGATCAGCGCCAGAAGGATCTGGAGGTAGGCGCGCTGCGTGACAGCGACTACGTCTACGGGCCGCGTTTCGCGCGCTCGTGGTACGTCAACCTGCGTTATGCGTTCTGAGCCACTACGAGCGCTGTTGCTGGCCTGTGCCCTGCTGCTGGGCGCGCCGGCGATGGCTGCGGACCTGCACGCGCAGGTCTCGGCCTCGCTGATGCGGCCGGAACAGCGCTCGCTGCGGCCGATGCAGTGGACGCCGCCGCCGAAGCTGGTGGCACTGTACTTCGGTGCCGACTGGTGTGCACCGTGCCATGCCTTCGTACCCACGTTGCGCAGCGTACGCGACGCGCTGCGCGAGGCCGGCGCCGATACCGAAGTGGTGTACGTCAGTCTGGATGAGAGCGAGAGTGCGCTGCGCCGCTACATGCACGCGCAGGACATGCCGTGGCCGGTGCTGGACCCGCGCCGCGCCGCGCGCATGCCGGCGCTGCAGGCCCTGGCTGGGCTGGCACCACCGAACCTGGTGCTGATCGATGCCGACGGCAAGGTGCTGGCCAATGGATGGCAAGGCCGGCGCTATGAAGGCCTGCAGCCGGTATTGAAGGAATGGACGAAACAGGCGTGTGCGCAGGAACAGGCGCGATGTCCGCCTGACCTGTAGCGTCGAGCCATGCTCGACGCAATCCATCACCGTGCGAACGGCAGCCGAGCATGGCTCGGCTCTACAAAAACCGGGATCGCGCGAAAGGCCGCCGGGCATGGCCCGGTGCTACCGTTACGGCGCCTCGCCCTCGGCCTTGCGCACGAAAGCTTCAAACAACGCCAGCGTCTGCTCGCTCACATGGTGCTCGATGCCCTCGGCATCGCGCCGCGCGGTATCCGCGTCCACGCCCAGCGCCAGCAGGAAACGCTCCACGGTCTGGTGACGCTGGCGGCTGGCATGGGCCAGCGCCTCGCCTTCCGGGGTCAGAAACACACCGCGGTACGGCCGCTGCACCACCCAGCCATCACGAGCAAGGCGCCGTAGCATCTTCGCCACCGTGGGCTGGGCCACGCCCAGGCGGGTGGCGATGTCGACCTGGCGGGCCTCGCCGCCATCGGCCAGCAGGTCCGAGATCAGCTCGACATAGTCCTCCACCAGCTCCATCCGGTGCGCCTCGCGCACTTGCCGGAAGCTCTCGACCTGGCGCTCGGCCTCGATCAAGGGGGTGCTTTTCAGCGATGTCGAATCGTCGGTCTTGCCCACGCCTGCGCCTGTCCTTCCGGTCTACTCCGGGTTTGAAACTGAATTCTGGACCAGTAACGCGATAAAGACGATTGTTTCACATTGCTAATGACTATAGCAGGAGCTATATTCGGACCCATGAACACCCTGGCGCCCCGCGACCCTTCGGCCCCCACCCCGGCCAGCCTGGGCGCGCTCAATGCCTCGGTGGCGGTGCCCGACAAGGGGCACTGGTGGTTCCGCCTGCTGGCCTTCCTCGGCCCGGGCTACATGATCTCGGTCGGCTACATGGACCCGGGCAACTGGGCCACCGACCTCGCCGGCGGTTCGCGCTTCGGCTACCTGCTGCTGTCGGTCATCCTCATTTCCAACCTGATGGCGGTGATCCTGCAGGCACTGTCGGCACGGCTGGGCATCGCCACCGGAATGGACCTGGCCCAGGCCTGTCGCGCGCGCTACCCGAAGCCGGTCAATCTGGCGCTGTGGGCGCTGTGCGAGGCGGCGATCATCGCCTGCGACCTGGCCGAGGTGATCGGCACCGCGATCGCGCTGAAGCTGCTGTTCGACCTGCCCCTGCTCTGGGGCGCGGTGATCACCGCGCTGGACACGCTGCTGGTACTGCTATTGATGAACCGCGGCTTCCGCGCATTGGAAGCGTTCGTGATCGCGCTGCTGATGGTGATCTTCGGCTGCTTCATGGTGCAGATCGCACTGGCCGCGCCACCGGTGATGGAGGTGCTGGGCGGGTTCATTCCGCGCGCCCAGGTGGTGACCGATCCGCACGCGCTGTACATCGCCATCGGCATCATTGGCGCTACGGTGATGCCGCACAACCTGTACCTGCATTCGTCCATCGTGCAGACCCGCGCGTATCCGCGCACCGATGAGGGCCGTCGCAGCGCCCTGCGCTGGGCAGTGACCGACAGTACCCTCGCACTGACCCTGGCACTGTTCATCAACGCCAGCATCCTGATCCTGGCCGCAGCGGTGTTCCATGCCAACGGCCGATTTGATGTGGAAGACATCGAACAGGCCCACCAGCTGCTGGCACCGATGCTGGGCGTGGGCGCTGCAGCGACACTGTTTGCGATTGCCCTGCTGGCCTCAGGCCTGAATTCGACAGTGACCGCCACGCTGGCCGGCCAGATCGTGATGGAAGGCTTCCTGCACCTGCGCCTGCCGCCGTGGCTGCGTCGGCTGATCACGCGCGCACTGGCGATCATTCCGGTGGTGGTGGTGATCATGCTGTTCGGCGACGAGGGCGCGGTGAAGCTGCTGGTGCTGAGCCAGGTGGTGCTGTCGATGCAGCTGCCGTTCGCGATCATCCCGCTGGTGCGGATCGTGACCGACAAGGTGACGATGGGGGCGCTGGTGGCACCGCGCTGGCTGGGTGCGATTGCCTGGGTGATCGCACTGGTGATCGTGGCGTTGAACGTGAAGCTGCTGGTGGATACATTCAGCGGCAGGTGACGCCAAATGCGCGGCCCCTGCCCCGGTAGATCCACGCCATGCGTGGATGCCCTTGTAGAGTCGAGCCATGCTCGACTCATCGCGCACCGCGCGAACGGCAGCCGAGCATGGGCTCGGCTCTACAGAAATCAGGATCACACGAACGGTCGCCGGGCATGGCCCGGCGCTACCGATGCAACCACCCTGGCCTTATAGGTACAACGCGATCGCGGCCTCGATCTGCTGCGGTGACTGGAAACCGGCCAGGCGCGTGCGTTCGTCGCCGTCACGGAACAACGCCAGCGTAGGCGTCTGGAGCAGGCCCAGCTGCCTGAAGAACGCCTCGCCCAGCACCTCCAGCTGCACGCGCAGCAGGGTGGTTCCCTGCCCCGCACTGCTGGCAGCTACCCGGTGCAACGACATCTCCAGCATCCGGCAGCCGGGACACTGGTCCTTGTGGAAATCCACCAGCACCCGCGGGTGTTCGGCCAGCAGCTGCTGGAACTGCTCAGGCGTGGTGGCGTCGATGATCTGCATCGGTATTGCTCCAGTAATGGGCCAAGACCGCATCGGTCCAGGCATTGATGGCCTCGGCATGGCGAACGCCATGCGGCATCTGTTCGATCTCCAGCGGCGGATAGTCGCTGCGGAAGTAGCGGATCAGCCGGTGCACGGCGCCGCAGTAGTACTCCTGCCCCCACTGCGTCTCGCCGGTACCGAACACCGCCAGCTGCCGGGGCCGCTCGCCGCGCTCGGCAATGCCGGCCACCCACGCCTTCATCTCCGCAGGCGTACGCCCCGCGTTGTCGGTCCAGCAGCCAAGCAGCACCAGGTCGGCCTCGTCGGCCGCCAATGGCGGCGCCTGGCGCAGGTCGTCGGCCTCGTGCCAGTGCACCGCATGGCCGGCCGTACGGCAGCGCTCGGCGATCAGACGGCCCAGTTCGCGCGTGTTGCCGCTCAGCGAAGCGACCACCAGCAGGATGCGCAGCATCGCGCTCGGCTCAGAGATCGTCGAAGCCGTTGTCGACGTTGGTCTTCTTGTAGCTTGCATTGCGCATCTCGAAGAAGTCGGTCTTGGTTTCGGTGAAGTTATCGGCGTAGGCCTTGATCCACGGCATCACGTTGTCGGTGGTATCGCTGTACAGGCGCTCGATGCCGAGCATGCCGGCCATCTTGTTGGCCCGGTACTTCACGTAGCGCGTCATCTCCTCGACATCGATGCCGTCGATGCCGTCCAGCACCTCCGACGACCACTGGGTCTCCAGTTCGATGGCGTGCTCGAAGGCCTGGTGCACGTAGGCGGTCAACTCGTTGGTCTGCAGTTCCGGGTTCTCGCCGATGATGGCGCGGATCAGCTCGCTGATGAATTTGGTATGGGCCAGCTCGTCACGATTGATGAAGCTGATGATCTTGCCGGTGCCGGTCATGCGGTTCTGCCGCACCATGTTGTAGAAGTAGGCAAAACCGGAATAGAAGTTGATGCCCTCCAGGATCGAGGACTGGATCAGCGACTTCAGCAGGGTCTCGGCGGTCTTCTCGCGCATGAAATCGTCATACGCCCCCATGATCGGCGCGTTGCGCTTGATGATGGTCGGGTGGGTACGGGCGATCTCGAAGATGCGGTTCTGGTTCGGCAGGTCGGTGATCGAGGCCAGCACGTAGCTGTAGCTCTCGTTGTGGATCACCTCCTGCTGGCCGATGATCGCCGCATTGGCATGTGCAGCCGGGTCGGTGATGTACTCGGCCACGTTGTAGATGAAGCGCGTCTGTGGCGAATCCAGCGTGGCCAGCAGGCCGATGATCGAGTCGTAAGCGTTCTTCTCGCGCCCGGACAGCTCGCCGTACTGGCGCGCATCCAGCTTCATGTCCACCTCGTCGGGAATCCAGAAGTTGGTCGACAGCTCCTTGTAGGCCCGATAGAACGACGGGTACGGAATGTCGTTCCAGTTCAGGATGCCGCTGGTGCGGCCGTTGATGATGCCGGTGCTGCGGTTGGGATGGCGCGGTTCGAGGATCTTGATGCGGTCGAGGGGGGTTGCCATGGTTTTATGCCTTCGTTCTCTTTCTATCGTGTTGCCGGCCAGCGGCCGGCACTACCGAAGATCACGGGTGTTGCCGGCCAGCGGCCGGCACTACCGTGGGTCGCCGGCGATCAGCTGGCGCACCACTCGCATTCGCTGATGTCGATGTCGTTGGAGCGCACGTAGTAGGTGGTCTTCAGCCCTTCGCGCCAGGCCGTCAGATGCAGCTCCAGCAGCGTGCTGGCGCGGATGGTGCTGGGCACGTACAGGTTGAAGCTGATCGACTGGTCGACGTGGCGCTGCCGCCGCGCGTTCTGGCGCACGCTGGCAAACTGGTCGACCTTGTAGGCGCCCTTCTCGTAGTACGGCCAGGTTTCCAGCGACAGGCCCGGTGCGGCGACAGGCCGCCGGAAGTCCTTCTTTTCCTCGTAGTAGAACGCGCTGTAGATCGGGTCGATGGAGGCCGTGGAGCCGGCAATCTGCGCGGTGCTCATGTTCGGCGCCACCGCCAGCAGCCAGCCATTGCGCAGTCCGTGGGTGGCGACCTCGCGCGCCAGGCTGTCCCACGCGGCGCCACTGTAGTCGCGGTCACGGAAATAGCGACCGTTGTGCCAGTCGCTTCCGGCGAACATCGGATAGCTGCCCTTCTCCTTGGCCAGTTGTGCGCTGGCCTGGATGGTCAGGAAGTTGATGCGCTCGTACAGGCGGTCGGCCAACGCCTCGGCGTCCGGCGATTCCCACTGGATCGCCTGCTGTGCCAACAGGTGATGCCAGCCGAACGTGCCCAGGCCGATGGCCCGGTACTTGCGGTTGGTGATCGTGGCCTGCGGCACCGGCAGCGCGTTGAGGTCGATCACGTTGTCGAGCATGCGCACCTGGATCGGAATGAGCCGCTCCAGCACATCGGTAGCCAGCAGGTCATCCGGCGCACTGATCGCGCGGCCAAGGTTGATCGAGGACAGGTTGCAGACCACGAAGTCACCGGCACGGCGTGTGGTCACGATCTGGTCGCCGCTGACGATCTCCTGGATCATCCGCGTCGGGCTCATGTTCTGCAGGATCTCGGTGCACAGGTTGCTGGAATAGACCATGCCCGCGTGCTTGTTCGGGTTCCTGCGGTTGACCTCGTCACGATAGAACAGGAACGGGTTGCCGGTTTCCAGCTGGCTCAGCATGATCCGCTTGAACAGATCGATGGCTTTCACCGTACGCCGGCTGATGCGCTCGTCGGCCACCAGCTCGGCGTAGCGGTCGCGGAAGCTGCCCGATCCTCGCTTCTCATCGTAGAAGTCCTGCAGGTACCAGCCCTTGGCGCTCTTCACTTCGTGCGGGTCGAACAGATACCAGTCGGCGCGCCGCTCCACCGCCTCCATGAACAGGTCCGGCACGCACACCGAGGTGAACACATCGTGCGCGCGAAGGCGCTGGTCGCCGTTGTTCAGACGCAGATCCAGGAAGGCCTCGATATCGCGGTGCCAGATATCCAGGTACACCGCCACCGCGCCCTTGCGCTGGCCGAGCTGGTCCACCGATACGGCGGTGTTGTTGAGCTGCTTGATCCACGGCACCACGCCACCGGAGGAATTGGGCACGCCACGGATCGGCGCACCGCTGCTGCGCACATAGCCCAGGTAGGCCCCCACGCCGCCGCCATGCTTGGACACGCGGGCGATATCGGTGTTGGAGTCATAGATGCCCTGCAGGCTGTCATCCACCGTGTCGATGAAGCAGCTGGACAGCTGGCCGCCGACCTTGCCGGCGTTGGCCAGGGTCGGCGTGGCCACCGTCATGTACAGGTTGGACAGCGCCCAGTACGCCTCGCCGACCAGCTGCATGCGCCGTTCGCGTGGCTTCTCCTCCTGCATCAGGTACAGCGCAATGGTCAGCCAGCGCTCCTGCGGCAGTTCGTAGACCTCGCGGCTGCGATCGCTGGCCAGGTAGCGCGTGGCCAGCAGGTAAAGGCCGTTGTACGCGAACAGGCGGTCGCGCTCCGGGTCGATCATGTCGCCGGCCTGCTGCAGTTCTTCCTTGGAATAACAGCGCAGGATGTCGTTGCTGTAGATGCCACGATCGGCCAGGCTCTCCTGCAGGCCGACATACGAACCGTACTTCAGGCTGACATCGTAGAAGCGGTTGCGGCTGGCGCGCTTGTACAGGCGCCGCAGGTAGATGCGCGCGGCAAACTGTTCCCACTCCGGCGCGACCAGGTCCACGCGCGACTCGGCCTCGCGGATCAGCAGGTCGACCAGATCATCGGCACTGAGGCTGGGCTTGCGCTCGACCATCGCCTGCACCACGCGGCGATAGTCGCTCACATCCAGCTGCGGGAACTCGGCATGCACGGTATCGATGCTGCGTTGCAGGCGCTCGGCGTCGAACGGCAGGCGGCGGTTACCGGCCTCCTTGGTGATCCAGGTCGGCACGCGCTCGCCACCGGCGCGCAAGGCGTCGCCAGCGCCGGCCAGATCGGCCACGCGGAAAGTACTGTCGGTCATGGTGGTGGAACTCCAGGCTCGCTCGCGCGTTGGCGGTCGATGCCGTGGCGGCCCTGCACGCGATACCGGCGCACGGGGCGGTCGGGGTGGGATGCCATAGCAGGGGAACACCAGGTCGTCGGCAATTGCCTGCGCCTGCGGCCGGTATCCGGGCCGTGGGGGCGATCTGGGTCCGCGCGATGGCGGCCGCGTCGACACGGCAAGCCTCAGGGGCGGGCCGCGGGACGTTTGCTGCATGTCCGGCGGCGGCGGCTGACCGGGAGTGACGGCCACAACATAGTGGGGATATCCGAACTCGTCAACACAAGATGCGGTAATCAACACATGTCGCGACGATCAGTCGCAGGATGCCGTGTTGCAGCGGCGACGCCTTGTCGACATCCCCTGCGCCCCCAGTTCGGTACAACATCAACTTTCACCGGAACACCGCCCATGCGCGCTGCCCAGTACTCCTCCTTCGGCAACCCGGCCGACGTCCTCGCCATTGCCGATGCCACCCTGCCCGAGCCCGGCCCCGGCGAGGTGCGCATCCGCACCGTGCTGGCCTCGATCCACAACCACGACCTGCTGACCGTGCGTGGCCTGTACGGCTACAAGCCGACGCTGCCGGCGATCGGTGGCAGTGAAGCACTGGGCGTGGTCGATGCACTCGGCGATGGCGTCGACGGCCTGCAGATCGGCCAGCGGGTTGCCGCCGCCTCGGTACACGGCACCTGGGCCGAGGCGTTCATTGCACCGGCACGCATGGTGATTCCGATGCCGGAGGCGATCCCCGACGAAATGGCCGCGCAGCTGATTGCGATGCCGCTGAGTGCGCTGATGCTGCTGGAATTCCTGCATGTCGAAGCGGGGCAATGGGTCGTGCAGAACACCGCCAACGGCGCGGTCGGCAAGTCGCTGGCGATGTTGGCAAAGGCGCGTGGCGTTCATGTCGCCAACCTGGTGCGCAACGCCGCCGCCGTGGCGCAATTGCAGGCGCTCGGCATCGATCATGTATTCGACACCTCGGTAGAAGGCTGGAAGGATCGCGTGCGTGGAGCCACAGGCGAAACGCAGGCCGCAGCCGCGGTGGATTCCATCGGCGGCGACGCCAGCGCTGACCTGGTCGACCTGCTCGGCCACCACGGCACGCTGGTGTCGTTCGGCGTGATGAGCGGCGAACCCATGCGCATCCCCGCCGGCGGCCTGATCTACAAGGAAGCCACGGTGAAGGGCTTCTGGGGCAGCAAGGTCAGTCAGGCGATGGCGGTTGAGGACAAGCGCAGGCTGGTTGGCGAGCTGCTGAAGCGTGCGGCGCAGGGGGAATTGACCCTGCCGGTGGAGCAGATCTTCGCGCTGGACGATATCGCCGAGGCAGCGAAGGCCGGTGCTGGGTCGGGACGCAATGGCAAGGTGCTGCTGCGGCCGTGATGCGGCAGCAGACGGCGCTGTCCCGGTAATGGCGCTGCCCCCGGTAGAGTCGACTGTCAGTCGACTCTCGCGCGTAGCGCGGGGGGATGAGGTTTCCGGCAAGGGTACGGAAGAGCAGTCGACTAACAGTCGACTCTACCTCCTCCTCGGTCCCGGGAACGCCTGGCGCAGTTCCATCCCAGAACCCAGACGCGCACGAACGGGGTATCCCGGTCGTTAAGAACCTGTGATGTATAACTGAATGCGCTTTCGTCATTGGAAGGCGCACGCGGTCGCATGCGGTACTGACGGCTCCTCCCCCGTTCGGCGTTGTCGCTTCCATGTACCGCACCACCCTGAACCTGCTTGCCGGCGCCATCGCGCTGAGCCTCACCGCTGGCACTGCCAGCGCCGCTGAAACCACCGATACCGGCAAGGACAGCACCACCCTGGGCACCGTGCTGGTGACCGGTTCCAACATCAAGCGCAGCGACACCGCCGGGCCGAACCCGGTGCAGATCGTCAGCCGCGAACAGATCGAACAGACCGGCCGCTCAACGCTTACCGACGTGCTGCGCAACCTGTCGGCCAATGCCGGCAACAGCTTCGACGAGCAGTACACCGGCAGCTTCGCCGCGGGCTCGGCGTCGATCGGCCTGCGTGGCTTGTCGCCGAAGAACACGCTGGTGCTGGTCAATGGCTACCGCGTATCCAACTTCGGGTTCGCGCTCAACACACAGGACACTTTCGTCGACCTCAACGCACTGCCGATCAGCGCGGTCGAGCGCATCGAAGTACTCAAGGATGGTGCCTCGGCGGTGTACGGTTCCGATGCCATCGCAGGCGTCATCAACATCATCCTGCGCAGGAACTTCCAGGGCGTGGAAGTCGGCGGCGGTTTCGGTACCGCCACCCAGGGCGGCCTGGACGAGCGCAAGGCCAACCTGCTGGCCGGCTTCGGTGATCTCGAACAGCAGGGCTGGAACGTGCTGTTCGGGCTGGACCTGCTCAAGCGTGATCGCCTCGACGCCGACCAGCGTGCCTATACCCGCAGCGGCGATTTCCGCGACAAGCCCGGCGGCCGCCTGGCCGGCTGGTCCACCGCCGGTGGCAATTGGCTGTCCAACCCGCGCGCGCCGCAACCGTTCGCTAACTGCCCCGACGGCAGCCAGCTGCGTCCGTACAGCGACTTCGGCAGCACCCTGCCCGGCCAGGCCTGCGCCTTCAACGCGCAGCCATTCAAGACCCTGCAGCCCGGCGCCGAGCGCCTGCAGGCCTCGCTGAGCGCGACTTACCGCTTCAATGACAGCGTCGAGGCCTTCGCCGATGTGCTGTACAGCCACAACAAGGCCGACCAGATCTTCAGTGCGCCGCTGACCGTCGGCCCCGGGCTGCGCGCGTACAACCCGGCCACCGGCACGCTGATCGACGTGCCGGCGGTGCTGCCGGTCGGCCATCCAAACAATCCGGGCAGCACGCCGCTGCCGTTCGAGTACGCCTTCTTCGACCTCGGCCCGCGCCTGAAGGACAACACCCAGGTGTTCTACCGTGCCCTGGCCGGCGTGCGCGGCAGTGGCGAGCGCTGGGACTGGGAAGTGGCGGCGCTGACCTCGCAGAGCGCGCAGCGCGAATACGTCGACAACTTCGTCAACCGCTATGCGTTCGAGCAGATCCTGCGCGACGGCAGCTACAACTTCCTCAACCCGTCCAGCACGCCGGGCGCGCTGGATGCCCTGCGCCTGCAGACCAAGCGCCCGGGCTGGTACAAGCTGCACGCGTTGAATGTGAAGGCCTCGACTTCGCTGTGGGAGCTGCCGGCCGGTGCGGTCGGCTTCGCCTGGGGTGCCGAGTTCCGCAAGGAATCGCTGGATGCGCGCACCAGCGCGCAGGTGCTGTCGGGCACCGAACTGCGCCCGGCCATCAACGTGGTCAACGGCGAGCGCCAGGTCAGCGCCGCCTACGCCGAACTGAGCGTGCCGCTGCACCGCACACTGGAACTGCAGGTGGCCGGTCGCGGCGACCACTACGATGATTTCGGCAAGGCGTTCTCGCCGAAGGTGGCGCTGCGCTGGCAGCCGTTGGACAGCCTGCTGCTGCGCGGTTCGTTCTCGCGCGGGTTCCGCGCACCCTCGCTGCCGGAGATCGCGCCCGGCCAGACCGTCAGCTACGGCTCGGTGATCGATCCGCTCGATCCGCTGCAGCCCGGCGGCAGCCGTGGCGTGACCAACATCCGCACCGGCAACCCGGACCTGAAGGCGGAGCGCTCGCGCAACTTCAACGTGGGTGCGGTGTGGTCGCCGGATGGCGATACCAGCATCAGCCTGGACTGGTACCGCATCGAGCAGGACAACCTGGTCAAGCCAGACAGCGCGCAGTTCATCGTCGACAACCCGACGCTGTTCCCCGGCCGCGTGCAGCGTGATGCACAGGGACGCATCCAGTTCATCACCAACCAGTACGCCAACCAGGGCGAACTGACCACCTCGGGGCTGGACCTGGACGCCAGCCGTACTTTCCGCACCGAGGGCTGGGGCACCTTCACCGTGGCCGGCAGCTGGACCCACCTGCTCAGCTTCAAGCAGCCGCTGGTGGCCGGCCAGGCACCGTATGACGGCGCCGGCAACAACCGCCACGGCGCACTGCCGCGCACCCGCGGCACCACTTCACTGAACTGGGCGGCGGGCGACTGGAGCAGCACGCTGAGCCTGCAGTATGTAAGCGGCTACGATCAGCGCGTGGCGACGGCGACCAGCAACCCGGGCCTGCGCGACCGCATCAAGCCGTATCACCAGCTGGACCTGTACGTGGCGTACGAAGGCATTCCCAACACCACGCTGTCGCTGTCGGTGCTGAACCTGACCGACAAGGACCCGCCGTTCGATCCGGCCGGTGGATCCAATGGGTTCGACATCAGCCAGTACAACCTGCGCGGGCAGTTCGTCTCGCTGGGAGCGCGCTACCGGTTCTGATGCGGCAACGGGGCGGCGATGATGCGCCGCCCCATTCGTGCTGCCGGCCAGCGGCCGGCACTACCACCGACCGCCGGGCCAAGCCCGGTCGTCGTGCATCAACGGCTCAGGTGCAGGAACTGCAGGTGCCGTTCGTACTGGCTGATGATGTCGTTGATGATCTGCTTGCGGCTGTAGCCGACCAGGTCATAATCCTGGCTGCCTTCGAACAGGTGCACTTCGGCACGGTAGTAGCGCTGGTTGCGCAGCTGCTGCGCGGCGAACGACGGCGTCAGGTATCCACTCAGGATCACCCGGTACAGGAAGTCCTGCTGCTCGCCGTGGTTCACCGTCAACTCCATGTCGCCGGCCTCGAAGCGCGTGGCCACGTCCCAGCCCTGCCCGCGCAGCTGCTCGGCCACCGCCTCCATCGCCGGCTTCACCGTGTCATCCATGAAGCGGTAGACCTGGTCGCGCACCGGGAAGTGCATGGCCTGGCTCAGGCGCTGGCGCCAGCCCTGGTGGTGGCGATCGTCTCCGATCAACGGCGACGGCCGGTATTGCAGCGCGCGCCTGCGGTGCGACTCGTCACTGAAGGCGCGGGTCAGCCCCCACATCATCAACAACAGGATCGCCGAGAACGGCAACGACGCCAGCACCACCGCCGACTTCAGCGCATCGATGCTGCCGGCCAGCAGCAACCCGGCGGTCAGCACCGCGATCACCGTGCCCCAGAACACGCGCAGCCAACGCGGACCATCATCCTCGGGTGCGCCGCCATGCGAGGACAGCGTGGACAACACCACCGCCCCCGAGTCGGCCGAGGTCACGAAGAAGATGAAGCTGACCAGCACTGTCACCGTGATCACCGCGCGGCTCCAGGGGTAGCCGTCCAGCAGCGCATACAGCACGGTCGGTGGATCATCCACCGCCAGCTGCGCCAACTGTTGCTGGCCGTGGTGCAGCACCTGGTCCAGCGCGCTGTTGCCGAAGATCGACAGCCACGCCAGGGTGAAACCGAGCGGGATCAGCAGCACGCCGAACACGAATTCGCGGATGGTGCGACCGCGCGAGATGCGCGCGATGAACAAGCCCACGAACGGTGCCCAGCCGATCCACCAGGCCCAGTAGAACACCGTCCAGCCACCCAGCCATTCGGGGCGGCCGCCGTAGGCATACACATCGAAACTCTTGCCGACCACGCTGCCCAGGTAATCACCCAGGTTCTGCATCAGCGTGCTGAACAGGTACTGCGTCGGCCCGGCGAACAGCATGAACAGCACCAGCGCGATCGCCAGCAGCATGTTGATGTTGGCCATCCAGCGCACGCCCTTCTCCACGCCGGAGACGGCCACGGCCACCGCCGCGCCCATCATCGCCACCACCAGGATGATCTGCACCAGGTTGGAATGCGGGATGTTGAACAGGTGCGCCAGCCCCGCATTGAGGTGCAGCACCCCGAAGCCCATGTCGGCGCCGATGCCGAACACGGTGGCGACGATGCCCAGCGCGTCCACGGTGTAGCCGATCGGGCCGTTGATGCGCTTGCCGATCAGCGGGTACAGCGCCGAGCGCAGCGCCAGCGGCAGGTTGTGGCGGTAGGCGAAGTAGGCCATCGCCATCGCCGCCAGCGCGAACACGCCCCAGCCGTGCAGGCCCCAATGCAGGAACAGCAGCTGCATGGCCTGGCGCGCACCGGCCTCGCCCGCGGCCGGATCGCCCTGCGGCGGCTGCAGGTAGTGGGTCAGCGGTTCGGAAACGCAGAAGAAGAACAGCGTGATGCTGATGCCCGCCGCGAACAGCATGCCGGCCCAGGAGAGGTAACTGAACTCCGGTTCGTCATGGTCGGCACCGAGCTTGATGCCACCGTACTTGGACAGCGCCACGCCGACCACGAACACCAGGTACAGGGTCATCGCCAGCAGGTAGTACCAGCCGACATTCAGCGCGGCCCAGTCCTGTGCCTTCAGCAGAAGGCGGCCCGCACCGAGTGGAAACAGGCTGACGAACAGCGCGAACGCCACGACAACGATCGCCGCGAAGGCGAACACAGGCCGAAGGGTGCGCACCGGGGATTGTTGCGGCTCCAGTACATCCATGGGGCGGCGTTCTCCGGTAGATCAAGGAATTAGCCGACCGATTCTGGCTGAACCGCAGTGGACAGAGCATGAAGTTGCGGCCTGCGATCGCGGCCCGCGCGCGTGGTTTCGTGCTATCACGCGCGCGCCGCCCTGCCCGCAGTGCGTCACGACATCACATGCACCGCGCACAGCTTGTTTCCATCGGGATCGCGCAGGTAGGCCAGGAACAGCTGGCGCCCGGCCATGCTGCGGACGCCAGCCGGATCCTCGATGGCCGTACCGCCATGGGCCACGCCGGCATCCTGCCAACCGCGCACGGCCTCGGCGCTGTCGAGGGTGAAACCAATGGTGCCGCCGTTGGCATGGCATGCAGGCTGCCCATCGATGGGCGCGGTGACGATGAACATGCGGCCATCCTTGAAGTACACCAGCCGGCCCTTGTCATCGAAGACGCCGGGGCGTGCGCCCAAGGCGGTGAACAGGGCATCGTAGAAGCGATGCGCGACGTCCATGTCGTTCGTTCCAACGGTGATGTGGCTGAACATGCGGGCACTCCCTGTGGAAAGCCGCAGTGTCGGCGAGCACGCCGGGCATCGCAAATCCGGCGATCTCCCCCGCTGCGGCATGCCCAGGATTTGTCGTGCGCCGCCCGATCACTCTATAATGGGAATCATTCTCATTAATGACCGGTGCCGATGGCCGTGCCCGCCGCCTCCAGCAACGCGCTGGCGGGGTTCTACCGCGAACACCATGGCTGGCTGCTGGGCTGGCTGCGCCGCCGCACCCACAACGCCGACTGCGCCGCCGACCTGACCCAGGACACCTTCCTGCGCCTGCTCAGCCGCCGCGTCGATCCGTCCGAACTGCGCCTGCCGCGCGCCTATCTCAGCACCATCGCGCACGCCCTGCTGGTCAACCACTGGCAGCGCGCGGACCTGGAGCGCGCCTACCTGACCGCGCTGGCCGCACAACCGGAGCCGGTGCATCCCTCGGCAGAGGAGCGCACGCAGGCATTGCAGTTGCTGCATGCCATCGCCGACATGCTGTCCGGCCTGGCCGAGCGGCCACGGCGCGCGTTCCTGCTGGCGCGGCTGTCCGGCCTTGGCTATGCAGAGATCGGCGTGCAGCTGGGCGTGTCCGAGCGCATGGTCAAGAAGTACATGGCGCAGGCGATGCTGCATTGCCTGCGCCTGTCCGGCGACGCGGCGGCATGAGCGCGGCATTGGCCGGCCCGGCGCTGGAACAGGCTGCCGAATGGTTCGCGCTGCGCCAACAGGGCTGGAGCGACGGCGACCAGCAGCGCTGGCACGCCTGGCTGCAGGCCGATGCTGGTCACGCCGACGCCTGGCGACGGGTCGAGGCGGTCTGGCAATCGTTCGCCCCGCTGTCGGCTCCGGCAGCCGCAACCGCATTTGATGCTGCGCGCCTTCGCCGGCGGCGGGCGCTGCGCAGCATCGGTGGCGCCCTCGGCATCGGCGCGGTCTCCCTGCTCGGCCTGCATGGGCTTCAGGCGCAGCGCAGCCTGCAGACGCAGCGCACCGCTGCCGGGCGTACCGGTCATTGGACGTTGGCCGATGGCAGCCAGTTGTGGCTCAACGCCGGCAGCGAAGTGACCGTCGACATCGGCAACGGCCACCGCGCCCTGCATCTGCTGCGCGGCGAACTGCTGCTGCAGACCGGCCACCCCCCTGCATTCGTCGGCCTGCCCCTGACCGTGCATGTACCCGGGGCACGCCTGCAGCCGATCGGCACCCGCTTCGCGGTCGGCCGCGAAGCGCAGGACGGCCGGTTGGACGTGTTCGAGGGTGTGGTGCGGTGCCTGCCGATGTTCGGTGCGGCGCTGGATGTTCCTGCGGGAAGTGCGCTGCAGATCGGACCGATGGGGGGACTCACAACGGTCGCTGCCGATCCTCTGCGCGGCGACTGGCAGGACGGACGCCTGCAGGTGCAGGACACGCCGTTGATCCGGGTGATCGACGAACTGGCCCGTCACCATCAGGGCTATCTGGGCTGTGATCCGGCACTGTCCGCATTGAATGTCACCGCGGTATTGCCGCGCCTGGACAGCCTCCAAGCCCTGAAACTGCTGGCGCGCGCCCTGCCGATCCGCATCGAGCAGCGTTGGCCGTGGTGGACCGTTGTGCGTCCGCGTTGAAATCGCGGTTCCCTTTCTACGCGCTCGGCGGGCACTACAAGGGAACCCATTGCGGATGTTGCCGCCCCCATGAAACTACCCTGCCCCTCCCCTCGCCCGCTTGCCATCGCGCTGTGCCTGGCCCTGGCCACGCCGTGCCTGTTGCCGGCGGCCGCCTACGCACAGGATGCAGCCGCTGCCGCTCGCTGGCAGATCCCGGCCGGACCGCTCGACCAGGCCCTAACCGCGTTCGGCCAACAATCGGGCCTTTCCATCGCTGCCGATGCGCGCCTGACCCGCGGCCGCCACAGCGGTGGCGTGCAGGCCGCGCTCACTGCCGAGGCCGCGCTGGCGCAGCTGCTGGCCGGCACCGGCCTGTCGTTCCAGCGTGATGCCAGCGGCGTGATGCTGCAGGCCGCCCCCGCCACCGATGCCGGTGTGCGCCAGATCGGCACCCTGCGTGTAGCCGGCCAGGCCAGCGAAGGTGCTTCGCCGTGGGGCTTGGCCAATGCCGATGCCGTATACCGCGACAGCGGCTCGCGCGTGCATCTGGACCGCCAGCACCTTGAGCGGTTCCGCGGCCAGTCGATCGGCGATGTGCTGGCCGGCGCAGTCGGCGTGCACACCGGAGACGTACGCAATGGTGGTGCGCTGGACGTGAACATCCGCGGCCTGCAGGGCCAGAACCGGGTGCCGGTGATCATCGACGGCGGCCAGCAGGCCATCGACGTGTACCGCGGCTATGCAGGCGTGCAGCAGCGCAGCTACCTCGACCCGGACCTGATCAGCGCGATCAGCATCGAGAAGGGGCCGAGCCTGGCCGCCAACGCCGCCAGCGCGATCGGTGGTGTGGTCTACATGGAAACGCTGAACGTCGATGACATCCTCGACGACGGCCAGGCCTGGGGCCTGCGTGTGCGTGGCGGAGTGGCCGACAACAGCATCGACCGTACCCGCACGTTCAAGCAGATCGCGCGCGGCGGCGACAACCGCAACAGCCTGCGTGATCCGCGCGACTGGAACGGCAGCATGGCCTTCGCCCAGCGCGGCGATGACTGGCAGCTGGTGGCGGCCTACGCACGGCGCCGCCAGGGCAACTACTTCGCCGGCAGCAATGGCGCCCACCGCTACGACGACCAGCATCTGTCCAGCGGCGGCACCGGCATGTCCAGCCAGGCGGTCTCGGACATGTACCACCCCGGCGATGAGGTGCTGAACACGCATACCGACAACGAATCGGCGCTGCTGAAATTCACCTGGACGCCCAACCCCGACCAGCGCCTGGAGCTGAGCCACCGCTACTTCAACTCCAGCTTCGGCGAGATCATGCCGTCGGCGATCGGCCGTGTCGGTAAGTCCAACGAATGGGTGACCTACGTGGACAAGGCCAACACCATGTTCCAGTTCGAACCTGGGAAAATGCGGCTCAACGCCACCTCGCTGCGCCACCGCTACCGGCCCGAGGCACACCCATGGCTGGACCTGAGCAGCACGCTGTGGTTCACCACCGCCACCAGCCGCATGTTCAACAGCAACATCGCCAACACGCCGCTGTTCAAGGACGTGCCCCACGACCAGATGCCGGACACGCTGGGCGAGACCTATGGCCCGGGCCTCCAGTCGGACGTGAAAACCCGGCGCTGGGGCGTGGACAGCAGCAACACCACCCGCTTCAACAACAGCCTGGGCGACTGGACGCTACGCTATGGTGCTGCGTTCCAGCACGAGGACACCGCACCGAACTCGCCGGTGCTGCCGGTGGACTACAACAACAACCGCTACCTGCGCTCCGGCACGCGCCGCGAAGCCAGCGTTGTGGCGTCGCTGCAATGGCAGCCGTGGGACTGGCTGTCGTTGACCGCTGGCGGCCGCTTCATCGACTACCGCACCCGCGACCGCAATCGGGTCGCCTTCGTCAGTGAATCGCGCGACCTGCGCTACACCTTCGCGCGCCTGAGCAAGGGCGGCCAGCTGCTGCCGGGCTGGTACAAGGAGTGGTACCCGGATGCACAGGGCAACTACACCTACGACTCGCTGCGGGCCACGCCCTACGGCGACAGCACGCTGGGCCAGAGCTACGACTTTGATGGCTTCATTCCCGACCCGCGCGGCGCCAACGGCTTCTACACCAAGCAGATTCCTACCGCATGGGGCTACAAGCCGGCGATCCGCCGTTCCGGCCACGGCTTCGCACCGTATGCCGAGGCCCGCTTCAACCTCGACGAGGACATGTTCTTCTACGTGAAGTACGCGCAGGGTTGGAAAATGCCCAGCCTGTTCGAATCGACGCTAGGCAACAGCACTTCGGCACCGGTGGCCGACCTGAAGCCGGAGAAGAACCGTTCCTGGGACATCGGCTTCAGCCTGCTCAAGCAGGACCTGTGGCGCGATGGCGACCGCCTGGCATTCAAGGTGGCCTGGTTCAAGAACGATATCGACAACGCGATCACCCGTCGCTTCGACTCCAGCAACTGGGCGTTCTATGTCGACAATGTCGACAACTACACGGTATCCGGCTACGAGCTGCAGTCCGACTATGACGCCGGCATCGCCTACCTGGACCTGTCGGCCAGCTACTACCAGCGCGCGCGCACCTGCGACGCGGCCACCGCCAAGCGCCTGCGCGAAGACCCCTATGCGAAGTGGAGCAAGCTGGACACCACGCCGGATTGCGTGGATGGCGGCTTCGGTACCTCGTTCGTCAACGCACAGAATCCGCCGAAGTACTCGATCCACAGCACGCTGGGCTTCCGCCTGTTCGACAAGCGGCTCGATACCGGCATCCGTCGCACCTACAACAGCGGCCCCACCCACGAACTGGACAAGCCCTGGAATACCACCGGCTCGACCGGGTTGCAGAACATCTACCTGCCCACCGCGATCTACGACTTCTATGCGCGGTGGCAGTTCACCCCAAAGGCCGAAGTGGAACTGGTGGTCAGCAACCTGCGCAATACCTACTACATGGACACGCTGGCGATGAGCCTGATGCCCGGCCCGGGCCGTACCACGCGATTGAACTTCACCGCACGCTTCTGACCGCTGCAGAAACAGCAACGCCGCGGGGAGACCCTCCCCGGGGCGCCTGCACGAGGCGGCTCACGCTCTGGCAGGCGCCAACCTTTCAGCACTGGTAGGTGCCAACCTTGGTTGGCACAGCGAAGCGCTACTTCGCGGTACTCAGCAGCAGCACCGCAACAGTGACCAGGCCGATACCGATCCAGCCGATCGGGCGCAGGCGGTTGCCGAACAGCAGGCGGCCGCAGGTGGCGGTACCGATCACGCCGATCGCACCCCACATCGCATACGCAGTAGCCAGGTCCATGTAGCGCACCGCCTGGCCCAGCAGGGCGAAGGCGATCCAGACCATGACGATCGCGCCGACACCCCAGCGCCAGCGGCGGAAGCCTTCCGACTTGGCCACCATCATGTTGGCGGCGACGTCGATCAGCGCAGAACAGATCACGAAAAACAGGGCCAAGGTATTCATCAGTGCGCCTCCCCAAGGGTGACGCAGACGATGCCGACCACCGCCAGTACCAGGCCGGCCAGCTGCTGCAGCGACAGGCTCTCGCCGAACACGGTGAGGCCGACCACGGTCAACAGGGTCAGGCCCAGGCCTTCCCACACCGCGTAGGCCACGCCCACCGCGATGCGGCGCACCGACAGCGCCAGGAAGTAGTAGGACAGCGCCAGCGCGCCGGCCATGATGAGATATCCGGTCCAGCCGCCATCGCGGGCGGCATGGGCCATGAACGAGGTGCCGACCACTTCGGCGACGATCGCCACGGTCAGGCAGGCCCAGGCGACCAGCGCGCCACGGGCGGGAACAGTACGGGACATGTGAAGCTCCTTGCGGGACGGGGGTCGTGCCCCGCCATCAGTAGATCCACGCCATGCGTGGATGATCCGGAACACCCCGCAGACAGGGGCGACGGCGACCAGTATCATCGCCTTTTACGGTGGGACCAAAATGGACTCCATCGACAGGAGCGATGGATCAATGCCCTACTCCCCTGAATCCCTGCAGGCGTTCGTCGAAGCGGCCGCACTGGGCTCGTTCTCGGCAGCCGCGCGCCGTCTGCGCAAGACCCAATCGACGGTCAGCACCGCCATCGCCCACCTGGAGGCCGACCTGGGCGTGAGCCTGTTTGATCGCAGCGGGCGCTACCCGCAGCTGACCGAGGCCGGGCGCCAGGTACTGGGCCACGCACAGGAGATCCTTGCCGCCGATGCGCGCCTGCAGCAGTTGAGCGTTCGCCTGGCGGCGCCGACCGAGCCGCGCCTGACCGTGGTGTTTTCCGATGTCTACCAGCTTGACCCCGAGCAACGGATCCTGCAGCGCTTCGCCGAGGCGTTCCCGGAGGTCGAACTGGAATGGCTGGATGCCGAGGGTGAAGACGTGCTGGAGCTGGTCGGTAGCGGGCGCGCCGCGTTGGGCCTGCTACCACGCCAGGAACGCTACCCGGATGGACTGGTGACGCGACCCCTGGCCCATCACAGCGAACTGTCGGTGTATGTGGCGCGCGGCCATCCGCTGGCCGACGCCGGCCGCCATGCGTCAGCCCAACTGGCGCGGCATCGGCAGGTGCGCCTGAGCGCGGAAGTCGATCAGTCCCGCGTGGTCACCGGCCTGGCCTGGACCGCCACCGACTACCTGATGGTGATGGAGATGGCCGAGGACGGCATCGGCTGGGCCGAGCTGCCCCGCGCGCTGGTGCAACGCTACGACCGCGGGCAACTGGTGGAATTGACCCTGCCCGGGTGGCCGCGGCGCATCCACAGCGACCTGCTGTGGCGCCGCGATACGCCGCCGGGCCCTGCCGCCCTGTGGTGGGCCGACGCGTTGGGGTGACACGAAAAGGGGGACGGAGGGGATCAAGTCGTTTGTGGCACAAACGACTTGATCCCCTCCGTCCCCCTTTTTTGGTTGCCGGCCAGCGGCCGGCACTACCGATCAGCCAAGGGCCAGCGCGTAGTCCAGCGACGCGCACACCGCGGTGACCTGCGCGTCATTGCACTGCTGCGGGGTGGCGCGCGGGCTGTCCGGGTAGACCTCGGTGGTGGTGGTGTACTTCGCACCGGTGATGCCAGCGCACAGGCCCAGCTTCACCAGCGGGTATTCGATCACGCCGTGGGCCACCACCGGCGAACCGATGATCTCGCCCGTGTCGTCGGCCGGGGCGATATGGGTCACCTTTTCCACCGCGGCGATCACCGCCTGCTGGAACGCCGCCTGCGGGTTCTCGCTGTCATCCACCAGATAGAAGCCGTCGGGAATCAGACCCGGCTCGAACGGCTTGCCGTCACGCGCGGCCAGCGCCGGGCGGAACTCGCTCTCGTCGCTGTCGGTGGTTTCGTGCAGGTCGATATGCAGCACGAACTGACCCTTGTACGGCGCGATCAGTTCGATGACGGCGGTCGACTCGCGGGCCGGGCCATCGGCGCGGAAATTGCGGTTCGGGTCGATCGCATCGAAGTTCCAGCGGTTGATGCGCTCGAAACCCCACGGGTTCACGCACGGCGCCACCAGCAGGTTGGCCTTGCCGGCATAGTCGGCGGCGTGCTTCTCAAGGAACTCCAACGCGCCCATCACGCCGCTGGTTTCGTAGCCGTGCACGCCACCGGTGACCAGCGCGGCCGGCAGCGCCGGGTTCCAGTCGCGGCTGCGCAGGGCGAACAGGGTGTAGGTCTCGCCAGCGTAGTCGAGCTGCCCATAGGCCACCTTGTCGAAGCGCGAGGCCAGCGCCTCGATGCGCGGCAGCACCTCCTCGTCGTAGCGACGCAGGCGCTGCTGGCGACCGCGCCACGCCTCCCGTTCCGCCGCTCCCCACGGCTGGCCAGGGGTTCCGACGGGGTAGAAGGCGGCTTGGGACATGGCGGATCTCAGCGAGTCAGGAAGCAATCTCCCACTCTACCACCGGGGCATCGGCATGAACCGGAGGCACATTCCAATCGCGAATGGAATCAGCAATAATTCTCATTTACCACCTTGCGCAGCCCGCACCAATGCCCTTCCCTGCCCCGCAACCGGCCCGCCTGCCGCTGTCCGCCGCCCTCGCCCTGTGCCTGCTGCAGGCCACCACCGCCTTCGCCCAGGACAGCGCGACCACGCTGGACAGCATCCAGGTCTCCGGCAGCTGGCTGGGCACCGGCCTGCATGACAGCGTGAAGCGCTTCGCTGGCGCGCGCACCGTGGTCGACCGCCAGCGCATCGAGGCCAGCGGCGCAGCCAGCATCGGCGATGCCATGCGCCGCATCCCCGGCGTGCAGGTCACCGACAACTCCGGCACCGCCGGCAGTTCGGTGTCGCTGAACATCGGCGTGCGTGGCCTCACCGGCCGCTACTCGCCGCGCTCGACCGTGCTGCTCGATGGCGTGCCGCTGGCCGTGGCGCCGTACGGCCAGCCGCAGCTGTCGTTCGCGCCGACCAGCCTGTCCAACATCGAGTCGATCGACGTGGTGCGCGGCGGCGGCGCGGTGCGCTACGGGCCGCAGAACGTGGGCGGCATCATCAACTTCAGCACCCGCGCCATTCCCACCGAGGCCGGCCTGCACGGCGAAGCGGGCGTGCGCTACACCGCCTACGACCATGGCGGCGGTGACAGCACCCAGTACAACGCCTTCCTCGGCGGTACCGGCGACAACGGTCTGGGCGCCGCCCTGCTCTACTCCGGCCAGGATGGCCGCGGCTGGCGACAGGGCAGCGATGACCGTTTCAACGATCTCGCCCTGAAGTTCGCCTACGCCATCGACGAACAGCAGGCGCTGCGCGCCAAGCTGTCGTACTACGACGTGCGCTCGCTGACGCCGGGCGGCCTGACCCGCGCGCAGTACGAGGCCGATCCGTTCCAGAACACCCGGCCGACCGATTTCTGGAAGGGCCATCGCACCGGCATCGACCTGGGCTACACCAACACGCTGTCGGCCAACAGCGAGTTCGAGGTGCTGGCCTACTACAACGAGAGCACCCGTGCCAGCTCGCTGATCAACGCCGCCAATACCCAGTTGACCGTGCAGCCGCGCGACTACCGCGTGCTCGGCATCGAGCCGCGCTACACCCAGCGCCTGCACTGGGGCAGCACGGTGCATGACATCACCGCCGGCTACCGCTTCCTGCGCGAGCGCGGCAACGACCGCAGCTACACCGTCACCCGCCGTACCGGCGCGGCCAGTGCCACCACCCGCTTCGACAACGCCACCGATGCGCACTCCTTCTACATCGACGACCGCATCGCCATCGGCCAGTGGCGCATCACACCCGGCGTGCGCATGGAATGGATCGACATGGACCGCCGCCAGGCCGGGGGCACGGCCACCTTCAGCAGCCGCAACGACAAGGCACTGCCCTCGCTCAACGTCGCCTACCTGCTGACCCCGCAGCTGACCGTGTTCGGCAACTACACCACCTCATTCGGTCCGGTGCAGAACATCCAGCTCAATTCGCAGACCGCCAGCAATCCGCTGAACCCGGAAGTTGCCAGGACCACCGAGCTGGGCGCGCGCTGGCAGGACGGTGCACTGCGCGCGGAAGTGACCGTGTTCAAGATGCGCTTCGACAACCAGATCCTGCAGGTGCCGGGCATCACTCCGCCGACCTTCCAGAACATCGGCGCCACCGACCACAAGGGCGTGGAGAGCGCACTGGAGTACCACTTCGCCGAGGACAGCGCGCTGGCCGGGCTGGAGCTGTACGCCAACTACACCTGGACCAAGGCGATCCAGCAGTCCGGCGACAACCGCGGCCTGGACGTGCCGTTCTACTCGCGCGACACCGACAGCGTCGGCGCCCGCTACGCGCTGGCCGGCTGGACCTTCAACGTCTCCAGCACCCACCAGAGCGGTCAGTTCTCCGACGCCGCCAATACCTGGGCCGAGAGCGCCGACGCGCGCGTGGGCCGCGTGCCGGGCGTACGCCTGTGGAATGCCCAGGTGGCCTGGCAGGTGCCGGGGCTGGGTGACAGCGAGATCGCGCTAGGCGTGAACAACCTGGCCGACAAGCGCTGGTACACCCGCAACGTCGATGGCAACGCCGGCCGCATGGTGGCCGCGCCGCGCACCTTCTACGTGCAGGGCCGCTACCGCTTCTGAGCCGGTAGCCGCCCGATGCGGTGACGGTGGCGCTCACGGTGGCGGCGTATCATGCCGCCACCATGTCTTCGCCTGTTTCGCCATCGCGCCTGCATCTGGCCTTCCAGGGCCTGCGTCTGCGCCTGCGCGGCAGCGATCTGTGGTTCATCGCACTGGCGCTGCTGGTCGGTCTGATCGCCGGCTACCTGACCCTGCTGCAGTCGGGCATCGCACGTTGGTTGCAGGGCACGCTGTATGGGCTGGACGAAGGCATGCGCCTGAGCTCCCTGCCCTCGCTGACCTGGACCGCGCTGCTGGTGCTGCCACTGGGCGGGCTGCTGGTCGGCCTGGTCAGCCTTGCGGCGACCCGGCTGAAACGGCCACTGCTCGATGCGGTCGAAGCCAATGCCCTGCACGGCGGCCGCATGTCGATGCGCGACAACCTGATCGTGCTGACCCAGACCCTGCTGTCCAACGGGTGCGGCGCGTCGGTCGGCCTGGAGGCTTCGTATACGCAGATGGGCGCGGGCAGCGGCTCGCAGCTGGGCCGGGTGATGCGCCTGCGCCGCAACGACGTGCGCATCCTGGTCGGCGCCGGCGCCGCCGGTGCCATCGCCGCCGCCTTTGGTGCGCCGCTGGCCGGAGCGTTCTATGCGTTCGAGATCGTGATCGGCGCCTACACCCCGGCCGCACTGGCGCCGGTGGCGGTGGCCGCACTGGCCGGCGCGTTTGTGGCCGACCAGGCCGGCATCGAGGCCTACCTGCTGCCGGCCGCATCGACCATCGACGTGCGCGCCGCCGACTACGCCATCTACGGCCTGCTCGGCTGCTGCTGCGCGATGGTCGGCATCGCCATCATGCGCCTGATCGCCTCGATCGAAGGCACGGTCAAGCGCAGCCCGCTGCCCGCGTGGGGCCGGCCGGTGGTCGGCGGCCTGCTGCTGATTCCACTGGCACTGGCCAGCCCGCAGGTGCTGTCGTCCGGCCACGGCGCGCTGCACCTGGACCTGACCACGCACCTGCCACTGATCTGGATCGGCGGCCTGCTGACGCTGAAGTGCCTGGCATCGGGCATTTCGCTGGGCTTCGGCTTCCGTGGCGGCCTGTTCTTCGCTTCGCTGTTCATGGGCACCCTGGTTGGCGCGTTGTTCGCCGGGCTGCTGGGCATGGCCACCGGCGTTCCGGTGGTCGACGCCACCTCGGCCGCCCTGGCCGGCATGGCCGCGCTGGCCGCCGCCGTGGTCGGCGCACCGATGACGATGGCCATGCTGGTGCTGGAAGGCACCCACGACTTCCTGCTGACCAGCGTGGTGATGAGCGCGGTGCTGGTGTCCAGCACGCTGGTAAGGCAGTGGTTCGGCTACTCGTTCTCGACCTGGCGCATGCACCTGCGCGGTGAAACCATCAAGAGCGCCCGCGACGTCGGCTGGGTGCAGAACCTCAATGCCGGGCGCCTGATGCGCAAGGGCGTGGCCACCGCCCCGGCCGATCTCGATGCCGCCGCGTTCCGCCAGCGCTTCCCGCTGGGCTCGGGCACCCGGGTGATCCTGATCGACAGCGAGGGCCACTATGCCGGCATCGTGCAGATTCCACGGGTCTACGGCGATGGCGTGAAGCCGGAAACCCTGATCGGCGAACTGGCCGAGAACCGTGACGTCTCGCTGGCACCGTCCTCCGACGTGGTCAGCGTGATGCAACGCTTCGACCAGACCCAGGCCGACGAGCTGGCGGTGGTGGCTGCCGACGGCCAGGTATTGGGCGTCGTCTCCGAGGCCTTCGTGCGCAAGCGCTATGCCGAAGAACTGGACAAGCGCCAGCGCGAACTGATGGGCGAGCGCGTGGACGACACCGACTGACCCCGCAAAGAAGGGGACGGAGGGGATCAAGTCGTTTCTGGCACTTTCGAAATCCAGGCATGGCGTGGATCTACTGTCACCTCGACCGGGTAGACTCCGGCCATGCGCTTCATTGAAACCTTCCAGGCCGGTCCCTTCGCCGACACCGTGGTCAGCCTGCTGGCCGCCTTCGTCCTGGGCACGTTGATCGGTGCCGAGCGCCAATACCGGCAGCGCACCGCCGGCCTGCGCACCAACGTGCTGGTGGCCGTCGGCGCCGCCGCCTTCGTCGACCTGGGAATGCGCATCGCCGGCAGCGCCGAAGCCGTGCGGGTGATCTCCTACGTGGTCTCCGGCGTCGGCTTCCTCGGCGCCGGCGTGATCATGAAGGAAGGCATGAACGTGCGCGGCCTGAACACCGCCGCCACCCTGTGGTGCTCGGCGGCGGTGGGCAGCTGCACCGGCGCGGACATGCTGGCCGAAGGCGTGCTGTTGACCGTACTGATCATCGCCGGCAATACCCTGCTGCGGCCGCTGGTGAACGCGATCAACCGCATTCCGATCAACGAGGCCGCCACCGAAGCCACCTATGAAGTGCGACTGAGCGTGGATGCCGAAGCCGTGCCGCGGGTGCGCGAACGGCTGGTCGACGCGCTGGAAGCGGCACAGTACCCGGTAGGCGACGTGCAGGTGGTCGAGCATGCCGACGCGCCCTCCGATGTGATCGCCGTGCTGGTCAGTACCGCTGTGAGTGCCGACGAGCTGGATGTGGTGCTGGCGCGGATGGAGCACGTGCCGGGCGTGCTGCATGCCACCTGGGAAGTCAGTACCCGCGATTGATTCATCCCCGCATGGCGTGGATCTGCCGAGGTCGTGGTGCAGTAGATCCACGCCATGCGTGGATGCTCTCTTCTCACCCACCCATTCGCTGCTGCGCGCGCAACAGTTTCCGGAACGAACCGCACTTCCGGGCATCCTCTGCCTGCGGGCATGCCGCCGCCCGCTGCAGGTGCCGGCGCACCCGCTGCAGCTGCGTGATCTGCCGCTGCAGCACATCGGCCTGTGCCAGCAATGCCTCACGGTCCAGCGAGATGCATCCACGCTGCGGCGGCAGCGATGCCCCGATCTGCTGCAGTGACAGCCCAGCGGCCTGGCCCAGCCCTATCAGTGCCAGCCGTTCCAGCACCTGCTCGTCATACTGCCGTCGCAGGCCACGGCGCCCCAGCGCCTGCAGCAGACCCAACCGCTCGTAGTAGCGCAGTGTCGAGGCCGGCACGCCGCTGCGCTTCACCACCTCGCCGATATCCAGTTCACGCACGGTCTTGACCTCAAGTCGCCTTCAAGCAGCAACCTATGGGCCACTTCCGGACAAGGCAAGGCCATGGCCAGCACATCCCCCGTTGATCAGAACGCGCTCTGGAATGGCCCCGGCGGCCAGATCTGGGTCGCCCAGCAGTCCATCCTCGATGGCCTGTTCCAGCCGATGGCCGACCTGCTGGTCGCCGAGTTGCCAGAAACCGTCACGCAACTGCTCGACATCGGCTGCGGCACTGGCGCCAGCCTGCTGGCTGCTGCCACGGCGCACCCTGCGGCACACTGCACCGGCCTGGACATCTCCGCACCGATGCTGGCAACGGCGCGCGAACGCGCAGAAACGGCGGGACTGGACGCTGACTTCATCCTTGCCGACGCGCAACAGCACCCTCTGCCTTCCGCGCACTTCGACTGGATCCAGTCGCGGTTGGGGGTGATGTTCTTCGAGGATACCGGCGCTGCCTTCGCCAACCTGCTCCGTGCGGCACGGCCCGGTGCTGGACTTCGCTTCATCGCCTGGCGCGGTGCCGGGGAGAATCCGTTCATGACCACTGCCGAGCGCGCCATCGGCGATGCACTGGATCTTCCTCCCCGTGTACCCGGCGCACCGGGCCAGTTCGCCTTTGCCGATGGCGAGCGCGTGCAGCACCTGCTGCAGGCCGCCGGCTGGAATGACGTGGAGGTTGTCGCGGTGGAGGTGCCCTGCTCGATTGCGCGCGACGATCTGCCGGCCTACGTCGGCCAGCTGGGCCCGGTGGGCCAGGCGCTGCGGGCGCTGCCCGAAGCGGAGGCCGCCGGGCTGCGCGACCAGGCGCTGGCAGCATTCACGCCATTCATCGAGGGCGATCGGGTCCGCGTGGATGCTGCCTGCTGGTTGATCCGCGCACGCGCATGACACAGAAAAGGGGACGGAGGGGATTAAGTCGTCCATGCCCCTGCCGTGCCGGGAACGACGTAATCCCCTCCGCCCCCTTTTTCTTCTACAGCGCCTCGCCGGCGTCGGCCAGGCGCGATTCGATCAGCGCATACCACTGCTGCAACACGTCGATGAGCATGTCCAGCTCGGCGTCGGTGCGCTGTGCGCGGCCGCTGCGCAGGCAGGCCTGGGCTTCCTGCAACTGCGCCAGGAACCCGGCCACGGTATCGGCCTGCAGGATCAGCCCTGGCAGGCGCCGCCCGGGAATGCGCACCACGGCATGGTTGCCGAGCTGGCCATACACACTCAGTGTGGCTTCCGTCTTCATGGAAAGAGGCAGGAATTGGGCATTCATCGCGTGCACCATGGAGAAAACCTGAGCCGCCGGCAGGCGTGGTCGACGGGGGAGACGTAACCACGTCCTGCCGGCGGTCAGGGGGGACTCGGTATACCGGGACACTTCCCCGGCGTGGAACTGTCAGCGCGGCTGGGCCATCCCGGCGATCTGAACGCGCCGGTTCGGTGCCAGGCACGCGATCAGCTCGCGACGGTTGCGCTGCTCGCACTGCACGATCGGCTCGGCCGCACCCCGCCCTTCGGCACTGATGGCGGTGGCGGGCACCCCGCCCTGCACCAGGGCATTTCTTACGGCCTCGGCGCGGCGCTGCGACAGCGTCTGGTTGTAGCTGGCGCTGCCAATGCGATCGGTGAATCCGGTCACCCGGATCGACTGCACCTGCGCGGCCTCGCGCACCTGCGCCAACACCCCCTGTACCGCACGTTGGCCTTCTGCGCTGAGCACGGCGCTGTCAAAACCGAACAGCGCATCGGCAGACAGCCGCAGCGGCTGTTCCGGTAGCGGTGCCGGCGGCGGCGGCGGGGGTGCGGGTGGCCGTGGTGGCTCGAGCACGGCCGCGCACGATTCCGGCTTCCAGTAGCCGCCCTGGGCGATGCCCTTGCTGTCGAATCGCACCTGGAACTGGCAGGTGAAGTATTCGGCACCCTGCGCCGTCCTGAAGTTGAACAGGTAGTTCCACTCGCGCACGCCCCACATGCCTTCGTTGAAATGTGGCGTGCCCAACAAAGTGTAGAGCTGGCGCTTGCTCATGCCCGGCGCGAAGCGGCGCAGGTCGGCGACATCGGGATAGATGCCCTCCTTCAGCGAGGCCTTGGAGGCTTCCGGGAAGTGGACGGCGGTGGCTTCGGTCGGACCGCCGGCGGCCGGCGCATGGCTGCGGCACGCCGCCAGCAGCCCCATCCCCACGATCATGCCCAGCGTAGCGGCCAGCTGGCCGGTGCGGGCGATGCGATGCTGTTTCATGTCGTTCCCCCTGTAGACGTTTCCGCGATGCCGGGCCGCACCTGCGGCCCGGCGGCGGGGATCACCACTGGATGCCGGCACCGACGGCCACGCCGGCCTCGCCACGGCTGTTGGTGGAACCGCTGAACTTGTAGATCCAGCGACCACCTTCGGAGACACCGGAGATACCGATCGCCACGCCCGACTCACCGTTGTAGCTGCCGGCTGCGACCGAGGCCATGCTGCGGCCCGCTTCGCTGGGCTGCGGCAGGGCAGCGGTGGCCATCGCCGAAGCGATACCGGCCGAAGCGCGGTTGTCGGTCTTGCGCAGGTCGCGCTCGAAGCCGCCCATGCGCTCGTCGGTGTAGGCCTTGGACCAGTCCAGGGTCTGTGCCATGCCCGACTTCAGCTGATCCACGTTGACCGCATCGGTTCCGGCGGTGCCCGCGGCGACATTGCGCACCGTGGTCGGGCCGCTGGTGGTGCTGCCCAGGGTGACGCTGTTGTAGTTGGTCGCGCCGTTCACCGTGGTGTCGTAGCGGATCGTGCCCTGCTGCGAGGCCTGCAGCTGGCGCACGTTGACCGCATCGGTGGCCTGCGAACCATCGGCCACGTTGACCACCTGGCGTTCGGCACCGCTGGCACCGACCGATACCGTATTGGCCCGGTTCGCAACCGAACCCGCACCCAGGGCCACCGAATTGTCGGCCTGTGCCTGCGACCCATTGCCCAGCGCGGTCGAATTGGCACCGGCAGCGGTGGAGCCTGCACCACCGGCGGCCGAATTGGCACCGCTGGCGGACGGGTCGGCCAGGTTGTTGGTGTTGTTGGCGCGGAAGCTGCCGGCCACGTTGGTGATGTTCTTGATCTTCTGGTCGGTGTAGGACTTGGACTGGTCGATGGCGTAGTTCACGCCATTCTTCAGCTGGCCGACATTGGTCGCGTCATGGTCGTCGGAGCCATCGGCAACGTGGGTGATCTTGCGCTCGCTGCCGCTGCTGCCGACCGACACTTCACCAGCCGAGTTGCTGGCACCGGTCTGGCCGTAGGCGCCGGTATAGCCGCTCTGCGCACCGACGCTGGCCACCGAGCCGGCGCCCAGGGCAACGCTGTTGCCCGCGCTGGCACTGGCGCCATTGCCGACCGCCACGCTGTTGGCACCTGCGGCACTGGCCTGCGGGCCGACCGCCACCGCCTCCGCGCCAGCCGCCGTTGCAGCCCCTGCCGTCGAGTTCACCGCCAGGTAGGCACTGCCACCGCCACCATTGGTGATGCGCTGGTTGAGGACCTTCAGCGAGCCATCCACAGCGGTGAATGCGGCGGTTACGTTGTTGTAGTCACCGCTGGTGAAGGTACCATCGGTAGCGATGCTGGAGATGCTGAACTTCGGTGCGGTCCACACGTTGGTGGTGCCGTTGTAGGCGGTGCTGCCACCGAAGTAGTTGGCGATGGTGCTGTTCGTGCTGAACAGCTGGTCGCCGGTGATGGCATCACTGCTGCCGGCCAGGATGCTGCCGGCGGCGACGTTGGTGATCTTCACCGCACCGGTGCCGGTACCCTTCAGCGAGACGCTGTTGATCACGTTGCCACTGCCATCGACGTCGTACTTCACGGCCAGCTTGTCGATCTCGCCGGTCTGGTCGGCCACATTGGCCAGCGAGTTGCTGACCGCGTCGAAGGCCGTACCGACATCGTTGTAGTTCCCCTTGGTGATCGTGCCATTGGCGGCCACGTTGTTGATCGAGTAGGTCGGTGCGGTCAGCACACCGCTGGCGTTGACCGCTGCACCACCACCGAGGTGGGTGGCCACGGCCTGGTTGGCGGCGAACAGCTGGGCACCGTTGATGGCTTCACTGCTGGTGGCACTGACCTGGCCCGGACCGAGGTTGCGCAGCGTGGTGGCAGTGCTGGTCTGGCCAAGCGTGGCGCTGGCGTAGTTGACGCTGCCGTCGCCGTTGAGGTCGTAGCGCAGGGCGCCCTGCTCGGATGCCTGCAGCTGGCCCACGTTTACCGCATCGGTCGCCGCCGTACCGGCGGCCATGTTGGTGACCTGGCGCTCGGCTCCGGCCGCGCCGATGGAGACACTGTTGGCACGGTCGGCCAGGCTGCCGGCGCCCACCGCGATGCTGTTGGCGGCGGTGGCGCGGGCGTTGGTACCCACCGCGATTGAATCGGCGCCGCTGGCCACGGCCTCGGTGCCGGTGGAGTTCACCCGCAGGTACTTGGTTCCGCCATTGCGGATGTCGGTGATCTGCGTGTTGAGGTTGACCAGCGAGCCATCGACGGCCGCGAACGCATCGGTGGCGTTCTCATACAGGCCCTTGGCGATGGCACCCCCGGTGGAGATGCTGCTGATCTCGAACAGCGGTGCGGTGAAGACACCACTGGCCGGATCGAAGGCCGCGCGGCCACCGAAGAAGCTGGCGATGGCTGCATTGGTACCAGCCAGCTGGCCACCGTTGACCGCCTCCAGGCTGCCTGCGGTGATCGCGCCGCCGGCCAGGTTGCCGATGGTGGTGGTGCCGGTACCGGCGCCGAGGGTTACCCGGCGATAGTTCGGATTGCCGCCGGCATCCAGGTCGTAGGTCACCGCGGCATCGGCCACGCCGTTGATCAGGCTGATCGCACCCTTCAACTGGGCCACGTTGACCGCATCGGTGTTGACGCTGCCGGCAGCCACGTTGGTGATCTGGCGCTCGCCGCCACCGGCGGTGCCCACCGAAACTTCACCGGCCGAGACCTGCGGCGCAGTGAGGCCATACGCGGTGTAGCTGGCCTGCGCACCGCGCAGTGCGGCCGAACGGTAGCCCAGCGCCACCGAGTTGGCCTGGTTGGAGGTGGCTTCAGCACCCAGCAGGGTCTGGCCGTTGGCGGTACCCACGGCACTGTCACCGACGATCACCGAATGGCCCATGCGCGCAGCGTAGTCGGCGGTCGGCACACCGGTCGGGTTGCTCGGGTCGTTGACCCCATCACCCGGGAATGCCACGTTGGCATCAACCTTCGGCAGCTCGTGACGTGCGTTGGCACCGATCACCACTTCCTTCGAACCGTTGGCGAACGCACCGTCGCCCATCAGCACCTGGTAGTCCTGCGCGGCGTTGACCGCCCAGCACGAGATGTCAGCCAGGGCGATGTCCAGGCACTTGGCTGCCCAGGCGGGCGAATCCTTCGGCAACAGCAGGCCCAGCAGACCGCCCGGATTGCCGTTGTTGATGTTGTAGATGTAGCTGTCGGAGGTGACACCACCGATCAGGGTCAGGTGCGAGCTGCCACCGGTTGCGGCACCGCCCAGCCCGTTGAGGGTGCTGCCGACCGGCGACAGGTTCACCACCGGCAGGCCCAGCACATTGACCGTCGAGTAGGTCTGCATCACGTTGGCGTTGCTGAGCTTGAGGTTGCCGTTGCTCAGGTATCCATCGCCACCGAACAGGCTGGTGGTGGTCGGGCCGATCAGCTGGCCGACATTGCCGACCAGGCCGCCGGTGCCGATGATCAGGCCCGCATTCGGATCCGCCGCGGCAGGGGCCTTCGGGCTGGTGGGCGGAATCGCGGAGGGCTTGGTCAGGCCCAGGCCGCTCAGCGTGCCACCGACCAGGCCGCCGACCGCGCTGCCCAGATTGCCCAGGGTGCCATTGAGGTTGCCGTTGAGCAGGTTGCCCACGGCGCTGCCGACGTTGCCGAGCGTGTTGCCCAGCAGTCCACCCAGGCCAGTGCCGGAGCCAGTGGCGCCATTAAGCAGGCCGCCGACGGAACCGACCGTGTTGTTGAGCGTGCCGCCGACCGCAGTGCCGACACTGCCAACCGTGCCACCGACGGCGCCCACGGTGTTGTTGAGCGCGCCGCCCACGGCACCGCCCACGCTGCCGACGGTGCCATTGAGGGCGCCGCCGACCGCGCTGCCGACCGTACCCACAGTGCCATTCACTGCGCCACCCACGGCGCCTACGGTGTTGTTGAGCGTGCCGCCCACGGCACCGCCCACGCTGCCAACGGTGCCATTGAGGGCTCCGCCGACCGCGCCGCCGACCGTGCCCACAGCGCCGTTCAGTGCGCCACCCACGGCGCCTACGGTGTTGTTGAGCGTGCCACCCACGGCGCCGCCCACCCTGCCGACGGTGCCATTGAGGGCGCCGCCAACAGCGCCTCCGACCGCGCCAGCAGTGCCTGCCGCACCATTCAATGCGCCGCCTACGGCGCCCACAGTGTTGTTGAGCGTGCTGCCCACCGCACCGCCCACGCTGCCGACGGTGCCGTTGAGGGCGCCGCCGACCGTGCCGCCGACCGTGCCCACAGCGCCGTTCAGTGCGCCACCCACGGCGCCCACAGTGTTGTTGAGCGTGCCGCCTACGGCACCGCCCACGCTGCCAACGGTGCCATTGAGGGCTCCGCCGACCGCGCCGCCGACCGTGCCCACAGCGCCGTTCAGTGCGCCACCCACGGCGCCCACAGTGTTGTTGAGCGTGCCGCCTACGGCACCGCCCACGCTGCCGACGGTCCCGTTGAGGGCTCCACCCACCGCGCCGCCGACCGTGCCCACAGTGCCATTCAGTGCGCCACCCACGGCGCCCACAGTGTTGTTGAGCGTGCCGCCTACGGCACCGCCCACGCTGCCGACGGTGCCGTTGAGGGCTCCACCCACCGCGCCGCCGACCGTGCCCACAGTGCCATTCAGTGCGCCACCCACGGCGCCCACCGTGTTGTTGAGCGTGCCGCCTACGGCACCGCCCACACTGCCGACGGTGCCGTTGAGGGCTCCGCCGACCGCACCGCCGACGGTGCCTACGGCGCCATTCAGTGCGCCACCCACGGCGCCTACGGTGTTGTTGAGCGTGCCGCCTACGGCACCGCCCACGCTGCCGACGGTCCCGTTGAGGGCTCCACCCACCGCGCCGCCGACCGTGCCCACAGTGCCATTCAGTGCGCCACCCACGGCGCCTACCGTGTTGTTGAGCGTGCTGCCCACGGCGCCGCCCACACTGCCGACGGTGCCGTTGAGGGCTCCGCCGACCGCGCCACCGACCGTGCCGACCGTGCCGTTGAGCGCGCCACCGACGGCGTTGCCCGCGGCGCCGACCACGCCGCCCACCAGCCCCCCGACACCCAATGCGCTGTTCTGCGCCGCAACCGTTGCCTGGCCCGCCAGCTTCAGATTGCGATCGGCAACCACTTCCTGGCCATCCGGCGCCTGCACGCGCACCTTGCCGGCTGCACCGGCATCGAATGCGGCAGTGATCGCCCGATCGTGGGTTTCTCCCGGCAGTTCCTCCTTGGCGGGCAGCGTGATCGCCGCCGTCGCCTTCGCCTGGCCCTGGGCGTCGATCTGATGGCCTGCCACCTTCAGCTTCGAATCCAGCGCCCCATCAACAGAAGCCTTCAGACCCCGCAGTGCACCAGCCGGCGCGCCGCTGATGCCGGCGGCCGCTTTTGCACCGGTATCGATGGATGCCACCTGCGCACCGCCGAGGCCGATGTTGGCTTTCGCGCGGACATCCGCAGCAAGCCCCGGGACGGCGACCTGCTTCGGCGCCGTGTTCGCGGCCAGCTTCACCTGCACAGTGGCCGGCAGCACGTCACGCACCACCGGCAGCGCCGCGGTGCTCAACTGCAGGCCGACGCGCGCATCCGCGCTGATTGCCGGGCTGCTCTGGGCCTGGCTTGCGGCAGCCGCAAGGGCCACCTCCGCATCGACCTTGACCGGCATGGGCTGGGTGTACTTGGCTGCAAGTGCCTGCAGATCACGCAGCGACTGATTGGATTCGGAGGCCCCTGCGTGGCCACTGGCCAGCGCACACAGCAGGGCCAGGGCGAGCGTGGTGGGCATCAGCAGGAAGGCGCGCGGATCCCGCGCGGCACTGCCACCGCTGTCGCCGGTGGCCAGTTCGGAGGCCACGACCAGAGCATTGAGCTGGCGGTTCCATACACGCCGGTAGATGCGATTCATGAGCACTTCCCCCGTAGGCGAACAACTGGAATGTCAGTGGACTTGCCGTTTGGCAGGTGATTGACATTTCAGCGCTCGCGGCGGCGGCTGCGCACTTCATTCCGGCAGGGCAATCGCGCATTCCGGCAAATCCACGGCCGGAATCGGCAGCGGGTTATGCAGAAGCGGCAACGATATCGGCAAGCGCATGGGCAATTCCGGCAGAAACCACCCCGAAACCCTTGCGGCGCTTGATTCAGGCCGGCTGGCCGATCTGTGCGGGAGCGCGCATCAGCGTATCGCGTGGCAGTTCGCCGAAGACCTTGCGGTAATTGTCGGCAAAACGAGAGAGGTCCCAGAGGCCGCAGCTGAGGGCGATCGCCTTCACCGAACGGCGGCTGGAATCGGCCATCGACAGGCTGCGGCAGGCAGCGCACAGCCGCAGCATGGACAGATAGCGGTTGGGCGATGTTCCGAACAGATCCTCGAAGGCATAGCGCAGGCCGCGTTCGCTGACACCCGCCGCGTCGCATATCTCGTTCATGTAGATATTGCGGCGCAGGTTGAGCCGCATGAAGTTCTCCGCCCGCTGCGCGATCAGATAATGCGTGCGCCGCGCGCGGCTGCAACCAGGGCGATCGGCGGCGCCTGCACCAAGCAGGGCCTGCACGTGCTCGTGCAGCAATCGTTCGGCTTCTTCCGGCTGCAGGCCAGCACCCTGGCCGAGCTGAAGATGCAGCTGCTGATAATGATGGGCGAGTGGTGCCGAGTCGTTCGCCAGATTGAACAGTGAAAGCGCCTGGCCTGCGGGCGGCGTGCTGCGCAGGCTGAGCTCGGTCAACTTGCGTTGCACCCGTGCGGCCGGCACCAGCATCAGGGTCATGTGTGTACCGGGGCTCAGCGTGAACTCGCTGATGCCTTCGGGCATCACCGTCAGTGCCATCCCCGGTGTAAGCGGCACCCCGTGGCACCAGCTAAGTGTTTCATCGGTCGCGTGCAGATACCCCAGCATCGCCCAGTCGGGTGGCAGCATGAAGCGGCCACGGCAATGGAAGCCGCAACTGATGCTGCAGAACAGGGCTTCCTCATGCACGCGCGAAGCGAAGGCCGCCCGCGGCCCGTTGCCATCGAGCAGCAGCAGTTCGACATCGCACACACGAAGTACGCCGCTCAGCGTCGCCAGATCGATCGATCGCAGGCCGCTGTCGTCGCTGTCGTCTACCCCACCATCGACCATGACAGTGTCGTCCCCCCGTTGATCCGCAACACGCTGTGGCCCCCACTGCCTGACAGGGCCACACCATTCCTCCAGGAACCTTCGCCATTGCCGGGATCGCTGCGGCTGGTGCCGCGCGACCAACCCGGTTGAAAGCAGCAACTTGAAACCGAGTATGCCCGATAATCATCGAAGGTAAACCAGAACCCGGCATTGAAGAAAATAGATACACAGATGAAGAAAATGTGGTCGCCAGTGGCACGATTTTCGCATGCGCCATTTGCGACATCACATTATCTGCACTTCGATGAATCGTTTTGCCGGCGAACGGATATACGTCACAGAAACAGCCTGAAAGTTTAAGGGTCGGCGCGTTTCTGCCGAATTTGCATATAGGTTCCGGTTGCAGCCAACCGCCATTCAGGCAAAGTCGGTGACACGGTGATCCGGTCGCTTCAATACGACCACACCTGGGGGAGCGCATGACCACGACCGTATCGCAGAACAGTTCCGCCACCGGCGCAGCGCCGCGTGGCTGCGACGTTGCGGCCGGCATTTTCCCCGGGCCCGATTACCCAGAATGAGCACGGCGGGTCATTCCCGCCATGCCACCCCGCCAGGACGTGCGGGGCCCACGGACGATCCCGGCGGAGCCGGGCCACCGCCCAACAGGTGTCCTGCATCTGCAGACAACAAGTAGAGGGAGACAAGGCCATGAACGCATCCATCCGCAAGTTCCTGAAGGAAGAAGATGGCGTCACCGCGCTCGAGTACGGGCTGCTGGCCGCCGTCATCGCCGGCATCCTGATCGCGGTCGGCAACAAGGAGATCAAGGGGTTCTTCGAGACGCTGTTCAAGAACCTCTCCGACCTTGCCACCAAGGCTTCCGGATCGACACCTGCGACCGGCGGCGGCTGAGCCTGCGTGCATCGCACATCCCTGCAGCGGTGCTGGGATGTGCCCGGTGGCAACTGCAGACTGTCCAATGACGGACGACGGAGTGTGCAATGACATTGCTGGGACTGTTGGCCATCGGCGTGTGCCTGCGGATCGCGATCAGCGATCTTTATGCCCGCCGGGTGCCCAATGCCTGGCTGCTGTCTGCGTCCGTCATTGCCATCGCATTGATCATCGCGGGGCAGTTCAGCGCGCCGCGCCAGCCGTGGCTTGCCCACGCAGCGGGCGCGGCGCTCGGCCTGGTGGCCCTGCTGCCGTTCTATGCCATCCGCTGGATGGGCGCCGGCGACGTCAAGTTCTTCGCGGTACTGGGCCTGATGCTGGGCTGGAAAGCCCTGCTGCCGATCTGGCTGGCGGCCAGTCTCGCGGCCGGCCTGCACGCGGCAGTGATCATTGTTGGCCGCCGTTTGGGCGTGATGCTGCCCACGGGCCTCCAGATGCAGGTCAACCGCGCCAGCAGCCAATGGCAATCGCACCCCGCCCTGCGCGACATGCAGGCCGCCCGCCAGGGACGACACGGCATTCCCTATGCAGCCTACCTGGCCATCGCCGGCATCGGCTGGGTTCTGGCAAGCGTCTATGGAGGTGTGGCATGAACATCCGCAATCCACGGCGTCAACGCGGCGTGGCCAGCATCGAATTTGCCCTGATGCTGATGCTGGGCCTGCTGCCATTGCTGCTGTTCACGTTCTCCGGCGTGATGATCATGGCCGCGCAACAGACATTGGCAACGGCCTCGGCCGAGGGCGCTCGCGCTTCATTGCGCTATGGCAGCGCCAATGAACGGCGTACCGCAGCCTGCGTCGCAGCCCGCAGTTCGATGCAGTGGCTGTTGAAATTCTCTGGACAGGGTGTCGACTGCAGCAATGGCGGCAGCAACGCCATCGTGGTCTCCGCGCAGGCACCCTGCGCCGGCCTGGCCACTGCCCAGTGCATGACAGTGACGGTCAGCTATGACTACGCCAGCCATCCCTTCCTGCCGGGCACCGCCACGCTTTACAAGTGGGTGATGCAGGCTCCCATCCGTAGTGTCGCGGTCGCCCAGCTCGACCTCGGCAGCGGCAACTGACGATCGGTACAGGAGACGGTTCCATGCTCAAGTTGACCCGCATCGCTGCCGTCGCCCTGATCGGGCTGGCCGTGCTGCTGGCAGTGATCGCCCTGATGATCGGGCGCAAACCGGCCGCGCCAGCGACGGCCGCCCCCGTCGCGCACAGCGAGGCCCAGGCGATCACCGTGGTCGAAGCCGTGGCCCGGCTGCCTGCCGGTGAACCGATCACCGCCAACGGCCTGCGCCTGGCGCAGCGGACCACGGCGGTAGCCGGTGCCGCCACCAGCATCTCGGCCGTGGTCGGCAAGGTACCGGTGCAGGACATTGCCGAGGGCACCGCCATCAGCAGCAGCGCCCTGGCACAGGGATTCTCGCTGCAGCTGCGCCCGGGCGAACGCGCACTGGCCGTTCCCGTGGACGAACTGGTCGGCGCCGGAAACCGCATCCTGCCGGGTGATTTCGTCGATGTCTTCCTCAACCTGCGCAATGCCCAGCCCAACGCCAGCGGCCCGGCAGAGGCCGCGCAGACCCGCCTGCTGCTGTCACGGCTGCGCGTGCTCAGCTACGGCCAACAGGACATCGCTCCGGTCACCGGCGATGCCGTCGCCGGCAACGAAGGCGATACCCGCAACGACCCCCGCGCCGCGGACATCACAGGCAATGGCAGCAGCCATGGTTCGGGCAGCGAGGCCACCCAGCCGGCACGCAGCGCGGTGCTGGCAGTGCCGGTGGCCGATGCCAACCGGCTGCTGCTGGGGGCGCAGCAGGGAAAGCTGTTCCTGGCCCTGCGCAACCCGGCTGATACGGGGCAACCTGACCTTGCACTGTTTCCACAGGCGCGTGGCGTGATCGATCCCTTGCGTGGCCTCGATGCCGAACAGCAGCTCGCACTGCAGCGGCCGGAGAACCACGCCTTCGCCGGCATCGATGGTGATGCCCTCGCCGGCCGCGGCAACACCGCGGCCCGCAGCAGCCCGGAGGCCCCGGCGCGTGCGCCGGCGGCTCGGCGCAGCGCACCGCGTGCGTCGGGCATCGAGATCATCCGTGGCGACAGCTCCGCCCCCCGTGGTTCCCTTTGACCTGCATCGAGCGCATCCATGACCGAACGCCGCCGCCCACGCCCCTCTCCCCGCCAGCGCTGGCTGGCCCTGCTGCTGGTGCTGCTGGCTCCGGCGACAAGCGTGGCCGCCGACGATCTCGTACTGCAGGCGCGTGAACAGCGCCCATGGACCCTTCCGGCCGATCTGGAACGGGTCGCCATCGCCGACCCGGGCGTCGCCGACATCGTGATGCTGCGTGGGCAGCGCCAGGCGCTGCTGGTCGGAAAGGCGCCGGGTACGACGACGCTCCTGCTGTGGCACCGCAAGCAGGCCGAGCCGCAACGCCTGCAGGTGCGCGTACAGAGTGCCGTGCAGGGCGCCGCAGACACAGGCTCGAATGGGCTGGTGTTCACCCAGCAGGACAACCAGGGCCTGCTGCAGGGAAGCACCGACAGCGTGCTCTCGCACATGCAGGAGCAGAAGACCGCCGCCATGGCGCTGAGCAAGGACGGGCTGCTTGCCGATGCGTCGACGGTCAGCAGCGGCGGCGTGGTCCAGGTCGAGGTCAAGGTGGTCGAATTCAACAAGACCGCGTTGAAGCAGATCGGCATCAGCTTCCAGAACCGCAATGGCAACTTCGCCTACGGCTTCGCCCGCCCGGGTGGCCAGCTGCCGGGCAATACCGGCATCCTGCCGGGCATGAAGGAAGGCAACTCCGGCAATGAGGCCGAGTCGCCCATTTCTTCGGCCTTCCGCCTGGTGTTCGGCTCGACCAAGGGCCTGTGGAACGCCGATGTCGACCTGCTGCAGAGCAACGGCATGGCACGCGTGCTGGCCGAACCTACCCTGGTCGCATTGTCCGGCCAGAGCGCTAGCTTCCTGGCCGGCGGCGAACTGCCGATCCTGGAGCCGCAGGGACTGGGCACCACCACCATCACCTACAAGCCCTTCGGCATCGGCCTGACCGTGACCCCAACGGTGCTGGCCCCCAACCGCATCGCGCTGAAGGTCGCACCCGAAGCCAGTGATCTGGACTACAGCAACGCCATTGCCCTCAATGGCGTGCAGATCCCATCGATCACCACGCGTCGTGCCGACACCACGGTCGAACTGGGCGACGGCGAGAGCTTCGTGATCGGTGGCCTGGTCAGCTCCAATGTCGTCTCCAACGTCGGCAAGATCCCCCTGCTTGGCGACCTGCCGATCATCGGTTCGTTCTTCCGCAACTTCGACTACAAGCGACAGGACAAGGAGCTGGTGATCATCGTCACGCCGCGGCTGGTGCAACCGCTGGCGCGCAATACCCAGCTGCGTTTGCCTGGCGAACGCGAAGCCAAGCCGAATCTTCCCGAGTGGGGGGCCTGGCTGCTTGGCCCGATCAGTCAGGATCCGGTACCTGGCTTCTCACGCTGATTCTCATGATGCCTGCGATATCACGCCCATGCCCTACGCCACCGCCCAGCCGCTGCATCCGCAAGGACCACCGATGAATCTGGTCCTGTACGGAATGGATCGCGAACTGCTGCCCCGGCTGGCGGCGAAACTGCCGCCGACCACCACCCTGCACTGGCAGGACAGCAGCATGCCGACCTCCGCACAGGACCTGCAGCGCGGGCCACAGAGCCTGGTGCTGCTCGACTTCCGCCCGGAACACGCCGCGGCCTCCAGCCTGCTGGCGCAGCAGCTGCAGCAGACCCAGCCCGACCTGCCCCTGGTCGCGGTCGGTGCCACCAGCGCCGCCCAGGTCGAAGGCGTGGTGATCGCGCTGCGTGCCGGCCTGCGCGATGTACTGGACCTGGACAGCGACAACATCGGCATCGAGGCGGCATTGCGCCGCGCCCTGTCGCCGCGTCCAGCCGCTACCGCCCAGCATGCACACAAGGCGCGCCTGATCGTCCTGCTCGGCGTGCGTGCCGGGGTCGGCACCAGCACCCTTGCCGCGCATCTTTCGGTACTGGCCCAGCAGACCCGCGCACTGGCCCAGGGCGAGGCCCTGCAACAGGACGGCCTGTTGATGGAACTGGCGCAGCCGTCCGGCGACCTGGCGCTGTACCTCAACCTGGACAGCCGCTTCCACTACGAAGATGCGCTGCGCAACGCCAGCCGCATCGACGCCACCCTCGCACGCACCGCGATGGCTCGGCACGACACCGGCCTGGTGCTGCTCGACCGTGCCAGCGGCAATGATGCCGTGCCGCCGTCGGACCCGGGCGCACTGCTGCAGCGCCTGCGCAGCGTGTTCGCCAGCGTGCTGTGCGATGCCGGTGGCTGTCCGCTGCGGCAGCTGCCGCCCCTGCTGCTGGACCAGGCCGACGAGATCTGGCTGGTCACGGACGCTTCGATCGCCACGCTGGTTTCGCTCGACCAGGCCTTGAAGCACCTGGCCGGCCAGCGTGAACGCGAGAAGCGCCTGCAGCTGGTGATCAACCGCCACGACGACAGCAGCGGCATGAGCCCCGACCAGATCGCGCGCCGCTTCGAAGTGCCACTGCTGGCCACGCTGCCCGAACGCCCGCGCGTGCGCCTGGCCGCCAGCCAGGGGCATCTGCTGCTGCAGGACGCACCGCGCGACCCCTACCTGCGTGCCCTCGCCCCGCTCGTGCCGCGCCTGGATCCGGCTGCCTGCCCGGTCCAGGCCCATGGCCTGCGGGAAAGACTCTCCCTTGCCCTGGGTGGATCGCAATGGAAGACAAGGTAACCCCATTCCCGCATGCCGCCACCCGCCCGGTGCTGCCCGACAGCGCCCCGGGCCACCTGCCGTTCGCGCAGACCGAGCAGTACCAGAAGGTGCTGTCGGCCGCCCACGAACACCTGCTCAACAGCATCGAGGACGAGCGCATCGACATCGATTCCTGGGCGCCTGACACCATCGCCCGCTGGGTGCAGGTGCAGACGGTCGGCTTCATCCAGGAATGGCGCATTCCGATCAACGAGGAGGAGATGCAGGTGGTCGCCGAAGGCCTGGTCAAGGAGCTGACCGGCTTCGGCCCGCTCGACGACCTGCTGCACGACCCGACGATCGAAGACATCCTGATCAACGGATTCAAGGATGTGCACGTCTCGCAGGGAGGGCAGCTCAAGCGCGCCACCCAGCGATTCACCGACGACACCCACCTGCTGCGCATCCTGCGCCGCATCCTCGCGCCGCTGGGCCGCCGCCTGGACGACTCCAACCCGATGGTCGACGCGCGCCTGCCCAACGGCGGCCGCCTCAACGCGATCATCTCGCCGCTGGCGGTGGATGGGCCGATGGTCTCCATCCGCAAGTTCCGCAAGGACCCGTTCACCCCCGACGAGCTGCTGGCCAAGGGCACCTTCGATGCGCCGATGCAGGCGCTGCTGAAGGCGATGGTGCTGGGTCGCTGCAACATCCTGGTGTCCGGCGGCACCAGCTCGGGTAAAACGTCGCTGCTGAACGCCCTGGCCAGCTACGTTCCGCCCAACGAGCGCGTGATCACGGTCGAAGACACCGCCGAGCTGTCACTCAACCATCCGCACGTGGTCCGCCTGGAAAGCCGCATCGGCGGCGCTGAGGGCCATGGTGCGGTGAGCATCCGCGACCTGGTCCGCAACAGCCTGCGCATGCGCCCCGACCGCATCGTGGTCGGCGAGGTGCGTGGTGCCGAAGTACTGGAGATGCTGCAGGCCATGAACACTGGCCATGACGGATCGATGGCGACCATCCACGCCAACTCGCCCCGTGACTGCCTGTACCGCATCGAGATGCTGGCCGGTTTCGCCGGGTTCCAGGGCAGCGAGGACAGCCTGCGTCGGCAGATCGCCAGTGCCATCGACTTCATCGTGCAGATCTCGCGGCTGGGTAGCGGCCGGCGCGTGCTGGTCTCGATCACGGAAATCACCGGTGTCAGCGACAACCTGATCACGACCCAGGAAATGTTCCGTCACGAACTGCAGATCGACGGCAACGGCAAGGAAACCGATCGCTGGATCGGACTGGGCTTCCATCCGCATTCGCACAAGCTGGAACCGTTCCGCCAGCAGTTGCGCGAATCGTTGTACGGAGACTTCTGAACATGGGCACGGGCCTGCTGCTGGGTGTACTGAGCATCATCTCGGTGCTGCTGGCGCTTGCGGTGTGGCTGTGGGGCACCGCCAGCAGCCGCGAGCAGCGCCAGGCCTCGCTGCAGCATACCGAGCAGCAGCTGGCTCGCGGAGGTGCCAGCGGCGGCGCCCCGGCCGGGGCATCCGTGGCCGCCGCCAACGATCCGGCGCGTCCGGCAAGTGCCGGGCGACGGGTGCTGCCGCTGGACGGCCTGCTGCAACGTGCCGGCCTGCAGACAGGCTGGAAACTGCCCATCATGATGCTGGTGCCGGGGCTGGTGCTGTCGGTCGTGGCCATGCTCAGGCTCGGCACGGCGTGGATGTTCCCCCTGACCCTGCTGCTGTACCTGCTGGCCTGCTGGCTGTGGGTCATGCGACGGACCACGAAACTGCGTGCACAGCTGCTGCACCAGCTGCCCGACTTCCTCGACAACCTGGTGCGGCTGACCGCGCTGGGCAACAGCCTGCAGGCGGCCTTCCAGGTGGCGTCGATGCAGACCAGCGCGCCGCTGCGCGGACTGCTGGACACCACCGTGCGCTACGCACGCAGCGGCATGGACCTGGACCGTGCCCTGAGCCTGGCGGCACAACCCTACCGGATGGACGTGCTCAAGGTGCTGTCCGTGGTGATCGGTGTCAGCGTGCGCATCGGCGGACGCTCCGATCAGATCCTGCAGCGCATGGGCGATTTCATGCGCGACCTGGAGCAGGCCCAGCAGGAGCTGGCCGCGACCACGTCGGAAACCCGCATGTCGGCCTGGGTGCTGGGCCTGCTGCCACCGGCCAGCGCGGTGCTGATGGCCATATCGAGCCCTGAATTCTTCCAGCCGGTGCTGCACGATCCGCTCGGCCACAAGATCCTGTTGATCGCGCTGGGGCTGGAGCTGTTTGGCGCTTTCCTGCTCTACCGCCTGGCCAAGTCGCTATGACCCCCCGGATCCGCCATGGAGGTGCCCGATGAGTGCCAGCACCTGGTTTGCCCTGTCCCTGCTGGTTCTGGCCGCTGGTGTTGCCCTGCTGGGCATTGCCGGGTGGGTACGCAGCCATCGCGAACAGCGCACCTCGGCCACCTTGAAAACCGCACTGCAACCCCGGGACGAGGCACGCGACACGGAGGCCGCGCGCCGTGATTCGCTGGGTTGGCTGGAACGCTTCGGGCGCGCGCTCAGCGGCGGCCGCCTGGAATCTGCATTGCTGGCCAATGAAGACCGGCTGTTGCTGGACCTGGCAGGCTGGAACACACGCCGTGGCACCGCCATCTATCTTGGCCTGCGCCTGCTGCTGGGTGTGCTGGTGCTGGCGCTGGCCCTGGCGTTCAGCAGCGCCCAGGGGCTGGCCAGGATGATGGTCGTGATCGGTGCGCTCGCAGCTGGCCTGCTGCTGCCGAAGTTCATCCTCTCTTCGTGGGTGAAGCGGCGCCGGCGCGCAGTCGACAACGAGCTGCCCCTGCTGATCGACCTGCTGCGCCTGCTGCAGGGCGTGGGGTTCAGCATGGACCAGAGCCTGCAGACGCTGGGCGACAAGCTGCGCGACGCGTTGCCGGTGCTCGGCGGCGAACTGCAGGAGGCCAACGTCGCGTACACCCATGGCCGTACCCGCGCGCAGTCCCTGCGTCGCCTGAGCGAGGTCTACGCCGATGATGACCTGACCAGCCTGATGCAGTTGATCCTGCAGGTGCACGCACATGGCGGCGCGGTGCAGGAACCGCTGCGGCAGTTCAGCATCCGGTTGCGGGAACAGCGCCGCAACACCCTGAAGGAAAAGGTCGGCAAGCTCTCGGTGAAGATGACCGTGGTGATGATGCTGACCCTGCTGCCAGCGCTGATGCTGGTACTTGCCGGACCGGCGCTGGTCGCGCTGGCCACCACCATGTCCAAGATGGGATCGCCCTGATGCCTGCCCTGCGCACCTCCTGCCTGTTGCTTGCCCTCGCCGCCGTCGCCAGTGGTTGTGCGTCGACCACGCCGAAGTACCTGCGTGCCCCCAGCCTGGCCGCGCCCGAACCGGCACCGCAGGACAGCCGCAATGCCTACCTGGAACTGATCGGGCGCATGCAGCAGCAGGGTGCCTGGTATGCCTCGCTGGCCCACGTCGATGCGTTCCGCCAGCGCTATGGTGATCCGCCGGCGCTGCGCCTGCTGCAAGCCGACGCCCTGCGCGAGACCGGCCAGGCCGACGCAGCCATCGCCCTGTACCGCGAGCTCTCCAATGGCCCGCAGGCCGCTGCCGCCGCGCACGGCCTGGGCCTGATCGCTGCGCGCCGTGACGACGATGGCGGCAGCGAGGAGGCGCTGGCCCGGGCCACGCAGCTGCAGCCCCTGAACACCGACTACCTGGGCGATCTTGGCTATGCACGTCTGCGTGCAGGCCAGTTCGAGCAGGCGCGTGAACCGTTGGCCAAGGCGCTGGAGCTGTCTCCAGGCAACCCCAAGGCCACGGCCAACCTTGCCCTGTGGGCCGTGCTGCGCGGCGACGCCGCCACCGCAGAGCGCCTCGCCGAGCAGGCCAACCTCAACGAGGACACCCGCCGCAGCATCCAGCAGCAGGCCGCGCAGATCCGTGCTCGCCTGCAGCAGCGCCAGGCCGCCGCGGCGCAGGTTGCCCCTGCGTCCCCGTCCGCCCGCGCCAACCCCGGTGCCACCACCCGCGTGCAGCAAAGCACCACGCGCCTGGCCGCCGAACCACGTCGCGACATCCGTGATGCACGCGACCCACAGCGCCTGCCGCCCTCGATGCTGGAACGTTTCAGCACCTCCGATCAGCCGAACGGGAACACTCCATGAGCTCGATGCCCCTGACCCGACGCCTGTTGCCTGCACTGGCCTGCCTGCTGATGGCCGGCGGCGCGCAGGCGCAGCAGCAACCCCTGACCGGGCAGATGCTCGGCGGCAGCGCACCGGTCGCAGCGGCCCCGCAGCCGCTGCAGTCCGAGGCATTGGCCACGGTGGACCTTGCAGCCCCTGCCCCGCCGGCATCACCGGCCACCGCCCCGGCGATCATTGCCACCGACCACGTCGCACCCGCGCCCCGCCCTGCACGCACGCAGATCGGCGATACCGCGCGCGACCTGTTCCGCCTGCAGGCATCGGGACAGCAGGCAGGGCAACGCCTGCCGATCCTCGGCGACCAGGCCACGTTGAGCTACGCCCGCTACTTGAAGAGCTTCGAACACGAGATCCCGGACTTTTTCGAAACCGATGTCGCCAAGTCGAAGGGAACATCCTCATCCGGACGCTGAGGTAGGCCATGAAACGCCCACGCCAGTTCAGTTTCAGCCGCCCACGGGGCGGCATGTCGGTCACCATGATGCTGGTCATGCTGGCGCTGCTGGCCATGCTGGGCCTGATCGAGATCGGCTACCTGTTCTGGGCCAAGCGTGACGCACAGAAGGTCGCAGACCTCGCTGCACTGGCCGGTGCACAACGGCTGGAGCTGTGCACGTCTGACAACAGCGACAACAGTGCAGCACGGCAGAGCGCGGTCACCCAGAACAAGTTTGCAGGCACCCTGCAGATCCGCTGCGGCAACTGGAGCGCCGCACGCAGCACGTCGAACCGCTTCGTCACCACCGTCGATGCCAGCAACCCACGCAATGCCGTGCAGGTGGTCGCGCAGCGCAGCGTGCTGCCGTTCTTCGGCCAGAACACCCGCCTGCCCACCGTCAGCGTGGAGGCGGTGGCCCGGCGTTCCGAACCGACCGCGGTGTTCGCGGTCGGTTCGCAGCTGCTGCGCACCAATGGCGACTCGGTACTGCTGTCGACCCTGCGCCTGGTCGGCCTGGATGTCACCAATGCCACCGTGCTTTCCTATGACGGCCTGGCCCAGGCCAACATCACGCCGTCGGGCCTGCTGAAGGCGTTGAACATCCCGGTCAGCGCCAACCTCAGCGTGGCCGACTTCAACCGGCTGCTGTCGGTCAACAAGATCTCGCTGGCACAGCTGGTCGATGCCACCGCCACCGTGGTCGGCCGCGATACCACCGTGGGCGTACAGCTGCGCGCGCTGTCCGACCTGGTCGCCACCCAGCTGGACATCAACAAGCTCAACATCGTGCTGGGCAGCCAGTCCGGCGGCGGCGGCCTGTTCGCCGAAGTCGTCTCGCCGGATGGCACCGTCGGCAGCGCGCTGGAAACGAAGGTCAACGTCCTCAACCTGATCAGCACCGCCATCTCCATCGCCAATGACGGCAACGGCGTGGCGGTCAAGGGATTGGACCTGCTGGGCATCAACATCCAGGCCGGCGTGGTCGAGCCGCCCTCGATCGCCATCGGTGGTGTTGGTACCCGCGCGTACAACGCGCAGGTGCGGCTGATGGTGGACGTGGACAGCAACAACCTGTTCGCGGTGGGCCCGCTGCTGAACCTGCTCGGCACGCGACTGCACCTGCCATTGCATGTCGATGTCGCCAATGCGATGGGCACGCTGACCGGCATCCAATGCGGCGCCAGCCCACAGAAGGCCACCATCCAGGTCGATTCGTCGGTGCTGCGCGCCTGTGTCGGCAATGTCGACCCGGCGCAGCGCTTTTCCAGGAGCAATGTCTGCGACGCCACCCTGAAGAACGAGCAGCTGCTGAAACTGCTCGGGCAACCCTTGATCAATGACAAGATCACCCTGCCCGCCCTGACCAGCTCGCAGAGCCTGACCCTGGCTGCGGGCGAAACCGCTTCGACCCGGATCAATCCACTGGCAGTGGGCAACGCGGTGTCGGACCTGGTCAATGAACTGCTGCGCGTGCTGTCGGGCATGCTTAGCTCGCCCAAGCAGGGCATGAGCGCCAACGACACTGCCAAGGCACTGGCCGACCGCTACCTGCAGGCCACCTTCCCGCCGAACACCCGCTATGAGGTGGACAAGTTGATTCCACTGCTGCGCGATGGCGACGCGAGCCGGCAACTGGCCCCGCTCAACAGCTGGACCGTACCCGGAGGCCTGCCCTACGCCTGCGGCCTGCTGAACCTGGCCACCTGCCACAAGGACGGTCCGGTCTGGGATGCGTTCAAGGTGACCGTCACCGGCCAGGGACTGGGCGTGCTCGATGGGCTGCTCGGATCGCTGGTCGGCGGCCTGCTGATCAACCGCTGCGACAGCCTGCTCGGCAACCTGATCGACTACAACGGCTGCGTACGCAACAACCTCGCCTCGTACATCCAGACCGCGCCGGCCGGCTTCCTCGATGGTACCGGTGGAACCGGCGTCAGCAATCCGGATGGCAGCGTGAGCTGCAGCGGCCTGCTGTGCACGCTGCTCAAGCCGATCCTGGCCGCCCTGCGGCCGGTGCTCAACAGCGTCGGTACCCTGCTGACCAACCTGCTGGCCAGCGTGCTGGGCCTGGAACTCGGCCGCACCGACGTCAACGTGCAGTCGATCCAGTGCAGCGCGGCGCAGCTGGTCTACTGACCCGTGACGGGCGCCCTTGGCGGCGCCCGCGCCCATGCTAGACTCCCGGCGGGGAACCACCTTCATCTCAACCCACACTCATCCGTGGATGGTCTAGACATGCGAGAAACTTCAGGGGGCGCGGTCTTCGCCCGGCACGCGCGCGGCGGGGCACTGCTGGCCGTGGCCATGATGCTGGTGGCACCGGCGGCGATGGCTGCCCGTGGCGACCGTGAGGCAGCCGCAGAGCCGGCCGCACGCAGCGCGCCGGTGGTGCGCAACACCGTTGACGAGCTCAAGCAGCTGATGGATTCGCGCCAGCTGACCGAGCTGCGCACGACCTACAACGGCAACTACGGCGCCAGCCTGCTGTTCAACGCCAACACCCTGACCTACTACGTCGCCCTGTTCCAGGAGAAGAACTTCTGGCGGGTGATCAAGACCGATGCCGTCGACAACGCCGAGCGGGTCTACCGTACCTTTGCCCAGCAGTCCGAACAGCTGGCCCAGGTCTACATCGATACCACCCGCCTGGAAGCCGGCAAGCGCTACACCGAGCGCCTGGTGGCGTACAACGAGGAACGCCTGCGCACCCTGCAGCAGGAAATGGAACAGCAGCAGGCGCAGTCGGCCCAGGTCAGCGCCGCCCTGCAGCAGGCGCAGCAGCAGGCGGTCAGCCTCAGCACCGACGTGCAGAGCACCAACAGCCAGCTGGACGCCCTGCAGCGCCGCATCCAGATCCTGCAGGCCGAACAGGGCAACCCGGAACTGAGCCTGCCCAAGCCGGACAGCGTGCCTTCGCCGGCACCGGCTCCCGCCAGCGACGGTCGCTGAGGCCCGGCCATCTGCATCCACGCACAACGGCGCCACAGGGCGCCGTTGTCGCTTTCGGCCTTTCGTGAGCCACGCTCAGCGGCAGGCGTCGTACACCGCGTCGTCCAGCTGACGGCGTTGCACGAAGTCCAGGCGCTTGCTCCTGGCCAGCACCTCCCCGCGGTGCTGTCGTGCGCGCTCACAGGCCCTGGGGTCCGTACTGATGGGTATCAGCGCGGCCTGCGCCCGCCGCGAGCGCACGATGCGCGGTGGCGCCAGCACCGCGCTGCCCGCCCTGGCCGGGCTTGGCGCTGGTCCGCGCGACAGCGATTGCTCCTCCGGCACCTCCCAGCGCCATTCCGCATGTCCTTGGCAGGGTGTCTGCTGATAGACCGGATGCGGACCGTCCACGCATTTGTAGACGTTGGTCTGCGCGTGAATCGCTGCGGCCAGCAGCAGGCACAACAGTGGGCTGCATCGCATTCTCGGCATCGCGGGCTCCTCGACCAGGCTGCCGCCATCGTCGGCGCGGTGGCCGCTTCATGCCAGAGCGATACGCGTCACAGTCCGGGCAATCCAGCACAGCCGTGCAAGCCGTCCGATGTGCACTGCGATGTACTGCCGAAGGCACCGGCACCGCTGCCAGTGCCTTCCCTCCCTTCCGCCAAGGAACCCGCAATGAGCAACTACGTCACCGTCGCCGATGGCGCCCGCATTTTCTACAAGGACTGGGGTACCGGCCAGCCGGTCGTGTTCGCCCACGGCTGGCCGCTGTCGTCCGATGCCTGGGACCCGCAGATGCTGTTCATGGGCCAGAACGGTTACCGCGTGATCGCTCACGACCGCCGCAGCCACGGCCGCTCCAGCCAGACCTGGGACGGCAACAACATGGACACCTATGCCGACGATCTGGCGGCGCTGATCGAGGCGCTGGACCTGAAGGACGCGATCCTCGTCGGCCACTCAACCGGTGGTGGTGAAGTGGCGCACTACATCGGCCGCCATGGCAGCAAGCGCGTGGCCAAGGTGGTACTGGTCGGCGCCGTGCCGCCGTTGATGCTGAAGACCGCCGCCAATCCGTCCGGTACCCCGCTGGACGTCTTCGACGGCATCCGCAAGGGCACGGGCGGTGACCGCTCGCAGTTCTTCAAGGATCTGACCACACCGTTCTTCGGTGCCAACCGCGATGGCAATACCGTTACCCAGGGCATGCGTGATTCGTTCTGGCTGCAGGGCATGCTCGGTGGCGTCAAGGGCCAGTACGACTGCGTGCACGAATTCTCGGAAGTGGACTACACCGAGGACCTGAAGAAGATCGACGTGCCGGCGCTTGTGGTGCACGGCGATGACGACCAGATCGTGCCGTTCGATGCCTCGGCGAAGCTGTCCTCGCAGATCATCAAGGATGCCGAGCTGAAGGTGTACGCCGGTGCGCCGCACGGCCTGACCGTCACCCACGCCGAGCAGTTCAACGCCGACCTGCTGGCGTTCGCACGCAGCTGATGTGCCGCGGTGGCGCCGCACCGGTGCCACCGCCCCTTCGGTAGTTCCGGCCGCTGGCCGGCAACACGATCAATTCATCGCGATCTGTGCAGCCGGCCAGCGGCCGGCTCTACCAGGGGCCGCTCAGATATCGCTGTGGTGGTGCGGGACCCCAGTTCTGGGCAACGGATCGTGGCCGCCCACGAAGTGACGCACCACGGGGGCACGCTCACCGCGATGCAACTCACGCAGCACTTCCTGGATGGCCTTGTCATCAGCGGTGATGCGCTCGTGCTGGCGCAGGTGCTCCAGCCACGACGGGGTCACGAAATACTCCAGGTGGATGCCTGGACTGGCCACGTCCTCGACCACGCCCCAGACCACCGCACCATCGCGACGGCGGATCGTTCCCAACGCGCGCATCTGTGCCTGGAACGCGGCACGATCTGCATTGTCGATGCGGTACTCGATGGTGACCAGCACCGGGCCGCGATCGTTTGACACCGGCACCGACAGTTCCGGTGCCGGCCAGTGCCCGGCCGGGCGCAGATTAAGGTCTTCGGTGCCGGCGATGCGCACGCGCCACACCAGCAGCCCCCCGATCACCGCGCCTGCGGCAGCCACCAGCAATGCCAGCTCCGGCGAGGTACGCTGCGCCAGCGCGCCCCAGCTCAGGCCACCGGCCGCCATGCCGGCCGAGAACACCATGATGTACAACGCCAGCGCACGCGCACGTACCCATGCCGGCACCGCCGTCTGCGCGGCGATCTGCAGCGACGACAGCACGGTGATCCAGGCGAAGCCATTGACCAGCATCACAGCTGGAAGCACGTACCAGCTGCGGGTCAGCGCCAGCCCGACCAGGCTCAGCGCCAGCGACAACGTCGCCAGCAGCACCAGCAGGTCGCGATCCATCTGCGCGCGCAGCTTCGGCAGCAGCAAAGCGCCGCCCACTGCACCGATGCCGATGCAGCCGAGCAGCATGCCGTACTGTCCCGCCCCACCCTGCATCTGGCCGCGTACCACCACCGGCAGCAGTGCATTCATCGCCGCAGCAAAGAAGAAGAAGCCCACGGACTTGATCAGCACGGCCTGCAGGCGTCCGGCGCGGCTGGCGTAGCGCAGGCCCGCCTTCAAGCCGGCACCGAAACCCTCCGGTGGCAGGCTGGACTGCTTGGGATCACGCTTCCAGCCCCACACAACGAACAGCATCGCGGCAAAGGTGATGGCATTGAAGCCGAATGCCCATACCGCACCCAGCTGCGCCACGATCACGCCACCAATGGCCGGGCCGATCGAACGCGCGATGTTGATGCCGATCGAGTTCAGCGCCACCGCCGAGGCCAGCATCGGCTGCGGGACCAGCTCGGACACGATCGCGGCCTGCGCCGGCATTGCCATCGCTGCACCGCAACCCATGCAGAAGGTCAGCAGTACCAGCAGCTGTGGAGTCAGCATGTCCATCGCCGTCAGTGCGGCCATCACCGCAGCCACTAGCAGCATCCACCCCTGGGTCGCCAACAGGTACTTCCGGCGATCGACAATGTCGGCCAGCGTTCCGGCCGCCAGTGCCAACAGCACGATCGGCACCGTTGTGGCCGACTGCACCAGCGCCACCATCAGCGGCGAACCGGTGCGTTCGGCCATCACCCAGGCGGCGGCCACGTCATTGACCCAGGTGCCGATGTTGCTGGCCAGGATCGCCAGCCAGATCGAGCGGAACATCCGGATCTTCAGCGGGGACCAGGCGCCTGCGGCCTGCGCGGGGGGATGCGACGTGGTTGCGTTCACCATTGCCATGCTCCAACGATCGAGGCGAACAGCGTGTCCTGGCCACCGGCCTGCTTCAGTGCAGGACCGGCATCGACCCAGGCCAGCTGCAGCTGCCATTGCCAGTGTTCGCTGGCCTGCCAGCGGGTTTCGGATTTGTACTGGGTGCCGATGCGGCGCGCGCCACCGGCGCTGCCCGGCAAAGCCACCAGCGGTGCCGGCGTGGTGTAGACCGCATCGGCACGGCGATGCTTCCAGGCCATCTGTACGCCCAGCTCCGTCGTCACCGCGTCGTGCAGGCGCAGGGCCAGCGTAGGCTGCACGTCCATCAGGTTGGCGGGCGCCAACAGGCTGGCTTCGCTGAAGTAAGCCGACTTGGGGAACAACGCGTTGAAGGTGCCCAATCGCCCATCGTGCAGGTCGCCATCGCCGCTGGCGATGTCGGCCTTCAGCCCCAGGCGCGGTTGCAGCGCCACATCGCTCCAGCGCCAGCCGGTATCGGTCGCCAGCGTCCAGGCGCGGATGTCGAGGTTGCCGGCAGCGGTACGCAGTTCACCGCCCTGCACTACCAGCTCGCTGTTCCAGTCCAGCGAACCGGCCTGGCCGAACCAGCGCGCGCCGAGTGTCTGCCGCCGCTCGTTTCCGGAGCCAGCGGCGAAACGCGCGCCGTCGCGACGGTAGTCGAGCAGGTACAGGTCCCATTGCCCGGGCCAGCGGCCGCGCGCTGTGGTGGCATAGGCCCCCCACAGATGCGCCCCGGACTCACCGCGATCATCGAACGCCCCCGGGCGGTTCTCCACCGGTCGCAGGGCCATCAGGTCAAGCGTGCCGAACCGCCCCTTCCAGCCTGCCCGCGCGCCATCGAAGGCCAACCGGATGTTCGGGCCATCGCGAACCGACAACAACCGTGAGCTTCCATAGCCGGCCTCCTGCCGCCCCAGCTGCACGTGGAAACCGCCACGTTGCCAACGCCAGTACGCCTGCTGCACGTCCAGCGCACTGCGGTCGGTCCGGCCTGGGCCGCCCGCCCTGCCATTCTCGCCGTGGACACCCAGCTGCACTTTCGCCTGCCAGTCATCGCGGGCATACGTGGCCGACGCCAATGCACGCAGCAGGCCATAGCCATCCTCGCTGCCGCCAATACCGAACCGGGCCGGGTCGTAATACATCCCGCGCACGCGCAGCGACGCGTCCCACTGCAGCTGGCCGTCACCTGCGTCAGTGCAGCGGCCACCCTCGCAGGCCAGCGCCAGCGATGGCGCGGCCAGCAGCGCCAGGCTCAGAACGCGAAGCACGAGCATCCCATCGCGCCCCAGAACGCGGTCAGGTCATCGGTGGGCGCCGCATGCTGCGCGGCATGACCGTGAGCGCCATGCATACTGCAGGCCACGCCGTGATGGTGGCGATGGGCGGCGGCCAGCCCGGTGGTGGCACCGCCGACGTGGTAGCCGCCGAACCGGTTGACCGGCGACCAGTCCGGCATCGCCGGCGGCAGCTGCGGCGCCAGCCCTGCATAGTCGGCATCTGCATGCACGATGCGTCCGCCGACCACGGTCAGCACGCTGGTGATATCGGCGATCTGCGCGTCATCCACGCGAAAGAAGTCGGCTGAGAGCAGGATGAAATCAGCCAGCTGACCGGCTTTCAGCGTGCCCTTCACCGCTTCGTCGCCGGAGAACCAGGCACTACCCTGGGTCCACAGGCGCAGCGCCTGCTCGCGTTCGAGCAGGTTTTCATCGCCATACAGGGCCAGCCCGCCCACGGTGCGCCCGGTCACCAGCCAGGACAACGCCACCCACGGGTTGTAGCTGGCCACGCGGGTGGCGTCGGTACCGGCACCGACCGGCACGCCTTCGGCCAGCATGCGCTTGACCGGCGGTGTATGCCGCGCGGCCTGCACGCCATAGCGCTCGACGAAGGCTTCGCCCTGGTAGGCCATGCGGTGCTGCACGGCAATGCCGCCACCCAGCGCACGAATGCGTTCGATGTTGCGCGGGGTGATGGTCTCGGCGTGGTCGATGAACCAGTGCAGGCCATCGAACGGCACCTCACGGTTGACCTGTTCGTAGACATCGAGAATGCGGCTGATGCTCTCGTCGTAGGTGGCGTGGATGCGGAACGGCCAGCGCTTCTCGACCAGCAGCTTCACCACGTCGTGCAGTTCCGGCTCCAGTTCCGGTGGCAGCTCTGGTCGCGGCTCGTTGAACAGCTCGAAATCGGCGGCCGAGAACACCAGCATTTCCCCGGCACCATTGTGGCGCAGCAGGTCATCGCCCTGCCGCGGCTGCAGGATCTCGCTCCAGCCGCGGAAGTCGTCCACTTCCTTGCCCTTGTTCTGGGTGAACAGGTTGTAGGCAATGCGCACCGTCAGCTGATCATCGCGGTGCAGCTGCTCGATGACCTGGTAATCCTCGGGATAGTTCTGGAAGCCACCGCCGGCGTCGATCACCGAGGTGATGCCCAGCCGGTTCAGTTCGCGCATGAAGTGGCGCGTCGAGTTGGCCTGATACTCGATCGGCAGGCGCGGCCCCTTGGCCAGCGTCGCGTACAGGATCAGCGCGTTCGGCTTGGCCAGCAGCAGCCCGGTCGGGTTGCCCAGCGAGTCACGCACGATCTGCCCACCCGGCGGATCGGGAGTGTCCTTGTTGTAACCGCAGGCGCGCAGCGCGGCGCGGTTGAGCAGCGCGCGGTCGTACAGGTGCAGCAGGAACACCGGCGTATCCGGCGCGATGTCGTTGAGCTCCTGCAGCGTCGGCAGGCGCTTCTCGTTGAACTGCGCGGCGGTGAAACCCCCGACCACGCGGACCCACTGCGGCGCGGGCGTACGGTCAACCTGGGCCTTCAGCATGTCCAGGGCGTCGCCCAGCGAACGCAGGCCGTCCCAGCGCAGTTCCAGGTTGTAGTTCAGGCCACCGCGGATCAGGTGGGTATGGCTGTCGTTGAGGCCGGGCAGCAGGCGCCGGCCCTGCGCGTCGATCAGCGTCGCTTCATTTCCCCAGCCACGCATGATCGCCTCGTCGCTGCCGACGGCGACGATGCGGCCCTCCTGTACAGCCAACGCCTGCGCGTGCGGCTGCTGCGGGTCGAGGGTGGTAATGCGGGCATTGCGGATGACCAGCGTGCTCATGCGACGCTCCTTGGAAGTGGAATCAAGTGCGGCACCGGCGCGACCGGCCAAGCCGAGCGCAACAGCGGCGCCGCTGGCCAGCATCACGTTGCGGCGACCGTGGTCGAGTGGATCGTGACTCATGCGATATCTCCCGGAAGGCGTTGGCCGTCCAGCGCCCAGGCACCGGGACCGGCCAGCGCGAGGACCAGCAGCACCGTGGTCCACATCAACGGGTACTCGCTGCCCCCGCGCATCCAGAACCAGCCCTTGGGCAGGGCCAACAGTACGGTGAAGGCGATGAAGGCCGCTGCCACGAGCGCGGCGATGCGGGTCTGCCAGCCGAGCAGCACTGCCAGGCCGGACGCCACCTGTGTCAACGCCAGCAGCAGCGGCAACGGCACTGCCGACGGCAACCCGAAGCCGCGCAACTCGGTGGCGAACCCGGACAGCCCCGGGCCGCCGAACCAGCCGAACAGCTTGCCCAGCGCGTGTGGCAGCAGGAAACCCCCGGCGGTCACACGCAGCATCAACAGGGCCAGGTCGAGGCCATGGCCAGCCAGCATGCTCAGTGCCCGCCTTCCTGCGCGCCGAACATGCGCTTGGCGTACTGGATACCGATGCCGTAACCACCGGCGTGATCGCGTGCGATGCCGGTGGTCAGGTCGTAGGTTTCACCGCGTGCCCAGTCGCGCTGCAGCTCCAGCAGGTACTGCACGCTGGTCATCGGCACCGCACCGGCCTGCACCATGCGGGTGATCGCACGCTCGTGCGCTTCTTCGCTGACATCGCCACAGGCATCGGTGATCACATACACCTCGAAGCCCTGCGCCAGCGCCGACAGTGCCGGGCCGACGATGCAGACGCTGGTCCACAGGCCGGCAACAACCAGCCGGCGCTTGCCGATGCGGTTGATCTCATCGATCACCGGCTGGTCCTCCCAGGTGTTCATCGAGGTGCGGTCGAACACCGGCTGGTCCGGGAAAATCGCCGGCAGCTCCGGGAACATCGGGCCGGAGAACGAGGCTTCCGCCACCGTGGTCAGCAGCACCGGCACGTTGAAGCCCTTGGCGCCCTTGCCGATCAGGGACACGTTGTTGCGCAGCGCGGAGATGTCGATGGTCTGGGTGGCAAACGCCATCTGCGACTGGAAGTCGATCAGCACCAGCGCATGGTCGGTCGGTGACAGCAGGGTCGGGGCGGGCGTGGCGGTGGCAAGGTTCATGCGTGGACTCCGTTGGAATCAAGGTCTGGGGGAAGCAGGAGGGCAGCATCACCGGCCAGGTACTGGCCGGGACTGCAGCCCGTCTCTGCGCGGAAGCTGCGGACGAAATGGCTCTGGTCAAAGAAGCCGAGCTGCTGCGCCAGGCAGGACATCGGCAGATGCTGGGCCGACAACAGCTGGCGCGCACGTTCGATACGGCGGCGGCGTACATAGCGCAGCGGGCTGGCACCAGTGCCGCTGCGGAACAGGCGCACCAGATGGAAGCGACTGACGCAGGCGACGGCCGCCAGTTCGGTGACCCGCAGCGGCTGTGACAGGTGTTCATCGACATAGCGCAATGCACGCTGCAATGCTGCGACCTGCTGTGGTGCCAGCGAAGCAGCGGGGGATTCCTGTGGAGTAACGGTGGCCATCGAGGTCGCCGCGAGGGGGTGGCCCATGGTGCGGGGCGCGTGCGCGATGCCCTACCCCCGTCGGTCGAGGCCAGCACCTACCCGAATGGGGGAGGCCGGCGGCCGATCACGCGGCGACCGAACAGCCGTGCGTCCAGCGAATATGCGCCCGGCCCCAGCACCAGCAGGGCTAGAGGCAGCAGCGCCAGTGGCCAAGGCCCGGGCAGCGTGGACAGACCCACGGCCGCCATCACTGCCGCCAGTGGTGTCAGCACACCAAGTGCGAGCATCGCTACGGCCAGCAGGCACAAGGCCGACAACCAGCCGCCTGGCATACCGGGCCCGCAAAGAGCGGCCGCAACGCACAGCCGCAGCCACAGCAGGCCGAGGCCCGGGCCACGGTCGGGAAACATCACGAACAGGCGCTGCATGACCGGGCTCCACGGGGCATGCCGGCGTGATATCGGAACGGACCGCGTGCCGCCTACCCCGTTCGGGTCACCCTGGCCTGCCCCGCACCTGCCAGAATGCGCACCATGCGTGGCCGCCCCTTCCCGTTCCTGCGTCGCCTGCCGGCGCTGCTGACGTGCCTGCTGTTGATGACCGCCCTGCCCGCGCTCGCCGTGCAGCGTCCCGCCCTGAGCAGCGGACTGCCCGGCTACGAGCACACCGCATGGCGGGTCGGCCAGGGTGCGCCTGGCGATATATGGGACATTGCGCAGGACCGTGATGGACTGCTGTGGCTGGCGACCGGTTCTGGCCTGTACCGCTTCGACGGCCGCCGTTTTGAACGCCAGGCGCCACCACCGGGCAGCAGCTTCCCGTCCACCAACATGGTCACCCTGGCAGTCGGTCGCGATGACGCAATGTGGATCGGCTACTTCCAGGCCGGCATCAGCCAACTCGCACGCGGCCAACTGCACAACTACGGTCGGCAACAGGGCGTACCGGTCGGCGTGGTGCCGCACTTCAGCCAGGATCGCGAGGGCCGCCTCTGGGCAGCGATCAATGGTGGGCTGCGCTGGTTCGATGGCCGGCGCTGGCAACCCCCGCCGGCCTCCGCCGGGCTGCCGGAACACCGCGTGCAATGGGTGTTGCATGACAGCCGTGGCACGTTCTGGGTACTGGCCGATCTGAAGATGTGGATGCGCGGACCCCACCAGGCGGCCTTCATTGATACCGGCATCGCCGTCTCGCAGATGGCAACACTGGTGGAGAACCCGCAGGGTGAGGTGTGGCTGGCCGACCGCGTCCGTGGCGCCTCGCCACTGGCAAACGCACATGGTCTGCTGACTGGGCCCGAACGTGAGGCGCGGCGCCTGCCCGACCTGGTCGCTGCCCGCATGCAGTTCACCACCGACGGCGCGCTGTGGGCGACGATGAGCCCGCATGGAGGCGTCGCCCGGGTCACGTTCGACGGCACCCGAGCCGTGCGCATGGAGCGCTTCGATTCACCGCATGGCCTGACGGCCACCTCGGCGGTGCCGATCATCGCCGACCGCGAAGGCAACCTCTGGGTAGGTACCAATCTTGGCCTCAACCGCTTCCGCGCGCGCAGCGTGCACACCCTGGCGGTCGGCCCCAGTGATCCCTACCGCTCGCTGGTGCGCACCACTGACGGACGGGTGTACGGCTACGGTGAAGACCTCAAGCCCTACGACCTGCGGCGGTCCCTGCTGGAAGGCAGCGCCGCACAGCTGCAGGCCGCGGCGCGGCAGGCACCTGCGCCGATCTGGCAGTTCGATTGGGTCAATCTGGCGCGCACTGTCGAAGGCCGTACCGCGCTGATTCCGCTGCCCGCGCCGTTCACCGGGCAGCCGCTGCACGCCCTGCTGTTCCCCGACGAGACGCAGGCCTGGGTATGCACGGGCGAACGCGGTGTGCTGCATTACCGGGACGAGCAATGGCAGCGGGCGAGTCGCCTGCCCGAGCAGGCCTGCTCCTCCCTGGCGCTGGACGCCCATGGCCAGCTGCTGCTCGGCTACGCCGATGGTCGCGTGCGCCGGATGGGCACCACGACCATCGATGCCTTCGGCGCAGCGCAGGGCCTTTCGGTAGGGCCGGTGACCGCCCTGCTGCAGCATCAGGACCTGCTGCTGGTAGCCGGCGAAGCCGGACTCGCCGCACGCATCGGCGAGGGGCCCTTCGTTGCAGTGCGCACCGACATGGCCGGCGTCCTCGAAGGCATCACCGGCATGGTCGCCGATGCGGGCGGGCATCTGTGGCTCAATGGCAGCCGTGGCCTGGTGCGTCTTGAGAGCAGCCTGTTGCGCCGAGCACTGCAGGCAGGGCAGCAGGTGACGCCCCGCCTGTTCGATGCGGTGGATGGCATGCCCGGCATTGCCCTGCAGAGCGGGCCGATCGCCACCGCCACGCTGGCCGACGACGGTCTTCTGTGGCTGGCGACCAACCAAGGCCTGGCCTGGCTGGACACCAAGCGTTCGCACGTCAACACACTGGCACCCAGCGTTCGCATCGGCGACGTGCTGTATGGCAGCGAACAGCAACCATTGCGGGACGGCCTGCGCCTGCCGGCCGGCACCAGCCAGCTGCAGATCGACTACGTGGCCCTTTCACTGGCCCGTCCGGAGCGCAACCGCTATCGCTATCGCTTGTCCGGCGTCGATGACGGTTGGCAGGACGCAGGCAGCAGCACCCGCGCCTATTACACCAACCTGGCGCCGGGAAGCTATCGCTTCGACGTGGAAGCCGCCAATGAGGACGGCATCTGGAGCACGGTACCGGCCAGCCGCAGCTTCCGCATCGCGCCCACCTTCATCCAGACCGTGTGGTTCAAGCTGCTGTGCGTGGCCGCCGTGCTGGCGCTGCTCGTACTGGCCGTGCGCATCCGAAGTGGCCAGCTCGCCGCGCTGTTCCGCGCCCGCCTGCAGGAGCGCAATGGCGAACGTGAACGCATTGCGCGTGACCTGCACGACACCCTTCTGCAGGGCAGCCAGGGCCTGATCCTGCGCCTGCATGCAATCAGCCAGTCCGCGCAGACGCCAGACGCAGTGCGCGGCCAGCTGGAGTCGGCGATGCAGCTGGCCGAGCGCAATCTGGCCGAGGGCCGCGAACGCGTCAACGCATTGCGCGACGGCCCTTTCGCCGGCCGCGACCTGGCTTCGGCATTGGCCGATGTGCATGCCGAGTACGCGGGGCATGGCACCAATCCACTGCGCCTTACCGTTGAAGGCGCGACGCCACCACTGCAGGCCGATGCCGCGGAGGAAGTGTTCCTGATTGGTCGCGAGGCCATCCGCAACGCATTGCGCCACGCCAATGCCAGTGCCATTGAAGTGGAACTGTCCTATGGCACACGCTGCTTCCTGTTGCACGTACGGGATGACGGTGTCGGCATCGCCGATGAAGACGCTGGACACGGCCATTGGGGGCTGCAGGGGATGCGTGAGCGTGCACAGCGGCTCGGGGCCGAGCTGCAGCTGTGGACCCGCCCCGGCCTGGGTACCGAAGTAGCGCTGGCGGTTCCCGCACGGCGCCTGTATCACCGCCGCGCGCCACGGTGGCGCTGGCCCTGGAGCAGACCCGAGCATGACTGAATTCCCTTCCCCGATCGGCGTACTGGTGGTCGACGACCATCCCCTGCTGCGCGACGGACTGGCGGCACTGCTGGGCGCGCAGGCCGATCTGCGCCTGCTTGGGGAGGCCGCCGACGGCGAGGAAGCCATCGCGCGTTACCAGCAGCTGCAGCCGGACGTGGTGCTGATGGATCTGCAGATGCCGCGCCTGGATGGCGTGGAGGCGATCGTGCGGATCCGTGCACTCGACCCGCGCGCGCGCATCATCGTGCTGACCACCTACCGCGGCGATGTGCGCGCAGTGCGGGCCCTGCAGGCGGGTGCCAGTGCTTACCTGCTGAAGGACATGCTGCGTCATGAACTGGTCGACACCATCCGCATGGTGGCCGGAGGCCGCCGCGCACCGATTCCCCCGGCGGTGGCGGCCAGCATCGCCGCGCATGTGATCGAAGACCGCCTGTCACCGCGCGAGACCGAGGTGCTGCGGCACGTGGCCGGTGGCCTGTCCAACAAGCGCATCGGTGAGCGCATGCAGATTTCCGAGCAGACGGTGAAGGCACACATGAAAAGCCTGATGGACAAGCTGGGCGTGGGCGATCGCACGCATGCGGTCACCCAGGCGCTGCGGCGCGGCATCATCAGTCTGGACGACAGCGGTCACGATTAGGGGGTTGTTCGGCAGGGCTTGCAGCCCTGCACCCGCGGTAGTGCCGGCCGCTGGCCGGCAACCTCAACAGCAAAATCAAAAGCGGGCTCTCCGTGGGGTGGCGCGGCGGTGTCGGAATGCGGGGACGCTGCAAGTACGTCCCTGTAAGCTTGGCAGCCGCATCCATGCGGCTGACACCCCGCACTCCGACACCGCCCCACCTCTGACAGATTCCGATGGCGGTTGGTAGGTGTCGACCTTGGTCGACACTTCTGTCAGATATCGAAATCAATCTGACCCCAAGAGCCGTTCCAACACACCGCAGGAAACTGTCGAACCCCGCCGTTGCTGTTGCCGTTGCTGTTGCCGTTGCCTCCAGCAGGTGCAGGGCTGCAAGCCCTGCCGAACACCACCCCTACTTCAAACGCAGCAGCAGGCTGCCGCCCGCACACACCACCGCCAGCCAGGCCACGCCGTGCCACCCCCACTGCGCCAGCGCCAGGCTGCCCAGCGCACCACCGGCCGCCATGCCGATGAACATGCCGGTGAACAGCAACGCATTGAGGCGGCTGCGGGCGGGCGGCACCAGGCCATAGACCAGCGTCTGGTGCGCCACCAGCGCCGACTGGAAGCCGAAGTCGAACAGCAGCGCACTCACCACCAGCAGCGGCAGCAGCGCGACGGCCGGCAGCCAGGACTCGGTCAGCAGCAGGCCGAAGCCCAGCAGCGCCACCGCGATCGCCAGCCGCGCCACTGCGTGGCACCCCAAGCGATCGGCGAATCGACCCGCAAGCGGTGCAGCCAGTGCACCAGCCGCACCCGCAATACCGAACGCACCCGCCGCCGCACTGCCCAGGCCCAGGCGGGCATGCAGCATCAGCGCCAACGTCGACCAGAACGCGCTGAAGCCGACCGCCAGCAGCGACTGGCTCGCCACAGCACGGCGCAGCTGCGGCTGCTCGCGCCACAGCGCCAGCAACGAGCCCAGCAGTGCGGGATAGCGCAGCGTGCTGGTCGGCGTGAAGCGCGGCAGTGCGCGTGCCATGACCGTACCCATCGCCGCCACCGATACCGAGGCCAGTACGAACTGGGTGCGCCAGCCCCATGCCTCGGCCACTACGCCACTGACCACGCGCGACAACAGGATGCCGAGCAGCAGGCCGGTCATCACCCGACCGACGATCTGGCCGCGCTGTGCATCCGGCGCCAGCACCGCAGCGGCCGGCACGATGTCCTGTGCCAGCGTGGCCATCAGCCCGACCAGAAGGCTGGCCATCAGCAGGCCTGGCAGGTGCCCGGCCATTGCTGCGGCGCCCAGTGCCAGCGCCAGCAACGCGGACTTCAACAGGATCAGGTTGCGGCGATCGAACCGGTCGCCCAACGGTGCCAGCAGCAGAATGCCAAGCGCATACCCAAGCTGGGTCAAGGTCGGCACCAGGCCGGCGGCGCGCTCGCCGGCGCCGAGATCCTGGGCGATCAGGCCCAGCATCGGCTGGCTGTAGTACAGCGAGGCGACCGAGAAGCCGGCGCCGGCCGCCATCGCCATCACCAGCGGGGTGGAGGGTGCGGTCGCGGGTGCGGCGACGGACAGCGAGGGGGTAGACATGGGGAAGTCCGGTGGAGGAAGTGGGCGTATCCTGCCCGTATTCGCCCGGCGTCTGTAGTAGGCTCCTGCACATACACTTCATACGTAGAACGCATGAATGACCTCGCCACCGGCGCCGATCGCCTCGATCTGCTGCGCACCTTCCTGCGCATTGTCGATGCCGGCAGCTTGTCTGCTGCGGCCGTGCAGCTGGGCACCACCCAGCCGACAGTCAGCCGACGCCTGCAGGCACTGGAGCGGCAGCTCGGCCTGCGCCTGCTGCAGCGCTCCACCCACGGCCTGCAACTGACCGAAGATGGCCTGCGCTGCCAACGCCATGCGCAGCGCGTGGTCGACGAATGGGAGTCGCTGCAGGCCGAACTGCACGGCGAGCCAGAGACTCTGCGCGGACGCCTGCGGGTGATGGTGCCGCACGCCTTTGGCCAGGCGCAGCTGCTGCCGACCATGCTGTCGTTCCTGACCCAGCATCCGCAGCTGAGCCTGGAGTGGATCCTTGAAGATCGTCGCCCGGACTTCATTGCCGAGGGCATCGATTGTGCGGTGCGGGTGGGCCCCGTGGACGAGCCGCGCATGGTCGCACTGCCGCTGGCCGAGGTGCCGCGCATCGTCGTGGCGGCGCCGTCGCTGGTGGATGCCAAGTCGATCAGCACGCCAGAGCAAGCACAGTCACTGCCCTGGATCTCGCTGGTGACCTATTACCGCGAACGCCTGCTGCTGCATGACGCGCAGGGCCGCGCGCATATGTTGTCAATCAGCCCGCGCCTGCTCAGCGACAACCTGTTCGTGGTACAGCAGGCTGCTCGCGCCGGGTTGGGAGCCGCCGTAGTCTCGGCCTGGCTGGTGGCCGACGACCTCGCACAAGGGCGTCTGGTGCAGCTGCTGCCGGACTGGCAGGCGCCGGCACTGCCGGTGCATGTCGTGTTTCCTGCTGCGCGCCAGCAGCCGCCGCGGCTGCGCGCCTTCATCGATGCGATGAAGGCCGCACTGCCGCAGCTGCACGGAATGCGGCCGGCACCGCGTTAGGTCATCGGCCGCATCATCCACGCATGGCGTGGATCTACTGAGGGTACGGGTAGATCAACGCCGTGCGTGGATTCCGTCCAACCCCGCAATCAGTTGGCCTTCGCTGCCTCGGCATTCCACGCTGCGACCTTGGCCTTGGTCTCGGCCAGCATCTTGTCCAGCGCGGCGCGGTCATACACGTTGCCTCGCAGGATCACGCTGTCGATCTTTTCGGTGGCGGCAATGTCCTGCAACGGGTTGGCGGTCAGCAGTACCAGATCGGCCGCCTTGCCCTGCGCGACGCCGCCGTAGCGATCCATCTGGCCGAACCAGGCCGGTCCGGAACGGGTTGCGGCCGACAGCGCCTGCGGCGCGCTCAGCCCTTCCTTCACGAACAACTGCAGTTCCTGGTGCAGCGCGATGCCCGGGAAGTTGAACGAATTGAGGAAGCCCGCATCGGTGCCGGCAATGATCGTCACACCCGCTTCCTGCAGCAGCGGCAGCACGGCCGCCACCTGGTGGTACTGCGCGTGGCGCGCTTCGATCTGTGCCGGCGTGGCCTTCGCCGCACGGTCCACGCGCCACTGATAGGTCGCGCGCAGGCCCGGGCCGATGTACGCCAGATAGGGATCGTTGGCGTGGTCGTCCTGGTCGAGGAAGTCGAGGATGCGGCCGCCGTTGAGGGTCGGCGTCACGAACACGCCGCGCTTGGCGAAGTCGCGGTAGGCGTGCATCGCGGTATCGCGGTCGAAGCTGGCGTCGAGGCGGCGGTTGGCTTCGGCGCGGTCGATGCGGCCGGCACCGAAGTCGGCGGCGATCTGCGCCTCGTCCTTGCTGCCGGCCTTGAACGCGTAGTCCAGGTGCTCGATCGAAGCCAGGCCGGCATCGACTGCCTGTTCCACCGTCAGCGCCATCGGAATATGGCCCGAGGCCTTGAAGCCGGCCTTGCGCGCCGCGCTGGCCGAGTACAGGAACAGCTCCGGCTTCAGCGTGCTGTCGGTGATCTTCACGAAATCGACCTTGTCGTGCTGCAGTCGGGTGATGGCCCTGTCGACATCCGCCTGACTGCCCACCTCGATGGTGCCCTTCCAGACCGGCTTGATGCCTTCGATCTTCGCGCCCGAACTGAGCAGGCGTGGGCCGAACAGGGTGCCCTTTGCGATCTCGCCGCGCCACTGAAGCACCTGCTCGGGCAGATCACCGGAACAGTCACGCACCGTGGTGATGCCATGCGCGATGTACAGCGGCAGCAGCGCCTTGTTCTCTTCGATCAGCGCCGGGCCACCACCGAAGTGCACGTGCATGTCCCACAGGCCCGGGATCAGGTACTTGCCCTTGGCATCGATCTGGCGGGCTGCGCTCCACTGGCTGCGCAGCTGCGCATCCGAGCCGACGGCGACGATGTCCTCGCCACGGATCACCACGCTCTGCCCGACCAGGGTACTGGCGTGCTCGACATCGACCACGGTGGCGTTGCGGATCAGCAGGTCGGCGCGCTCGGCAGCAGACGCCGACAGCGGTGCCACCGCAAGAAGGATGGCGAAGGACAACGGACGGGAACGGAACATGGACAGCATCCTGGTGGGCACGCCCAGCGTGCGGGTGGAAGGGGTTTGCATTCAGCGCACCGCGCCGTGCTGGCGCAGCAGGGTTTCAATTCCGGAATAGCCGCGCTGGCGCGCGTGCGCCAGCGGCGTCACACCGTCGCCGTCAGCCAGCTCCGGGTCGGCACCGGCCTCCAGCAGCAGCTGCACGATCTGCACGTGGCGCGCACCGCCATCGCCGAGCAGGATCGCTTCCAGCAGCGCGGTCCAGTGCAGCCGGTTGACATGGTCCACCGCAACGCCGGCCCGCAGCAGCGTGCGCACGGTGGCGACATGGCCGCGCTCGGCGGCGGGAATCAACGCGGTTCCGCCATAGCGGTTGGTGCTGTGAAGATCCGCACCATGCGCCAGGGTCATCGCCAGGATCTCATCAAGGCCACGCGCGCCTGCGTACAGGTAGGCGCTGTCCTGCAACGCATCCTTGGCGTTGACGTCGGCACCGGCCTCGATCAACTCGCGCGCGGCATCCACGTTGTTGCCATGCGTGGCCAACAGCAGCGCAGTGCGGCCCTGGCCGTCGCGCGCCTCCAGCGTGGCGCCATCCTCGATCGCCCGTCGCACCGCATCGGCGTCGCCGCAGCTGGCGGCATCACGCAGGCGGCCATCGACGTCGGCTTTGGACGTTGCGGTGCAAGCCGGGGTGACCATGGCCAGCAGGCACAACAGCAGCACGCGCGCAAACGGTGCAGGCCAGCCAGCGGAATGATGGAAGCGCATCGCAGTGTCTCCTCATGTCCGTCGCCACGGAACGCCGCGTGACGGTAGCAACAGCCGGGCATTGCCGGCCCCTGCGCTGCATGGTAGAAGTCGACCCGGGTATCCAGAAGTGAAATGTTCAAATGCAAGACAGTGCCAAATCGAATAGAACCCTGTTCGAACTGGACCTGCTTCGGGCGCTGGTGATGGTGGCCGACTGCGGCAGCTTCACCACGGCGGCTACGCGCCTGCATTCAACCCAGTCCACGGTCAGCCAGAAGGTGCGACGGCTGGAAGAGCTGGCCGGGCACCGACTGCTCGAACGCGGCCACCGCGACGTGCACCCCACGGATGCCGGCCATACCCTGCTCGGTTACGCGCGGCGCATGCTCGATCTGAACGAGGAAATGGCCCAGGCGTTGGCCGGGGCCACGGTGGAAACCGCCGTGCGCATCGGCGTGCCGGAGGACTTCGTCAACGCACAGACCACACGCATGCTGGCTGCCTTCAGCCGTCGCCACCCGCAGGTGAAGCTGGAGATCAGCAGCGGCCTCAGCCGCGACCTGGCGCAGGGCTTCGACCACGGCGAGCTGGACCTGGTGCTGGTCAAGCAGCGCCGCAACAGCCGCCAGGCGGTGCATTGCCGGCGCGAGCCGATGCACTGGATCGACAGCCTGCGGAGCAGCTGCCTGCAGCAGGACCCGCTGCCGCTGGTCACCTTCCCGCCGCGCGGGCTGTACCGCGACGAGATGATCCACGCCGTGGAAGCGCTGGGCCTACGCTGGCGCATCGCCTTCACCAGCTCATCGCTCAGTGGCATCCAGGGTGCGGTGGCCGATGGCATCGGCATCAGCCTGCTGCCGCGCCGCGCGGTCAGCCGCGAACACCGCATCATCGATGGCGAGCGCGACCTGCCGATGATCGACAACTACGAGATCGGCCTGCTGCATCGCCCGGACGCTGATGATGCCGTGCGTGCGCTGGCCAGCGAGCTGTGGCGGCAGGTACAACGCGAACCGGATTGACCATCGCACCTGAGGTGGTGCCGGCCGCTGGCCGGCAACCTCGACAGCCGCATTGTCTGACCCCGACGTGCGTGGATCTCGCGCATTGATCATCGATATCTGATCAATCTTGCCGCACGGCAGGCATGATCGCCTCTTACAGTGCCCATTGTCTCCGTGCCGCACGGCACCTTGCCATGTCCGACGAAACCCCGACCCGCTTCGATCCCCTGCCCGCCGCGCTGCAGGTCCATCTTCAGCACCAGCGTTCGCTGATCGCCGCGCGCGTGGCGGCCGGCTTTCCCACGCTGCCCGTGCAATGGCCACTGGCGGCCACCACGCTGCAACGGGTGATCGACGCCGAGCTGATCGATCGTGACGACTGTGGCGGCTGGGAAGCCCTGGGCGTCGCGTTCGGTGACACTCTGGCGCACCGCGTGCCTGGCCTGGCCTGGGTGCAGGTCACCGATGCCTGGGGCATCGATGCAGTGCTGCGCTATGCCGACAGCAGCCTGCAGATCGGCGCCAGCACACTGCTGCTCAAGCGCGTGGAGCAGGGCGAGGTCATCGACATCGCACATCTGCTGGTATGGCTGGAAGAATTCGTCGCCACCCGCGCTGACGATTACGCCTGAAAAGCCGCCGAGCATGGCTCGGCGCTGCAAGGGATTGGCGCGGCGTGATGGGTAGATCCACGCCATGCGTGGATCTACAGCCAGCGACCATCAACCACCACGCGGCGCTCCACCGGCACCGCAGCCACCGCGGCCGGGCCGTGGTCGGCGCGCACCGCCACGAAAGTGGCCGGCAGGCCTTCAGCAATACCGTAGCGCGGTAGACCGATTACCTGCGCGGCATGGGTGGTGACCATGTCCAGCGCCAGCATCAGGTCGGCATCGGTGTAGAAGCCCGACCGATAGCCGAGCAGCATCGCCCGCTGCAGCAGGTCGCCATTGCCATATGGCCACCACCAGTCGCGGATGTTGTCGTTTCCTGCGAACACGCGCACGCCGGCATCATGCAGCGCGCGGAGCGGCGGGAATGGGTGATCGCCGGGTGCATTGCTCATGATCGCCACACCGGCCGTGGCCAGCGCATCCCCCACCTGCAGCGCGCGCGCCAGCGGCACCTCGCCCAGCGAATAGGCATGGCTGACCGCAACGCGCCCCTGCAGACCAGCGGCCCGGGTGCGCGTGGCAATGCGCAGCAGCTGGGCCAGACCGGTCTCGCCCGGCTCATGCAGATGGATATCCAATTGCACGCCATAGCGCTCGGCCAGGCCGAACAGCACTGCCAACTGGCCTTCGGCATCGCCATCGAGGGTGGTCGGGTCGATCCCCCCCAGCACTTCCACGCCAGCGGCAATGGCCTGCTCCAGTACTGCGGCCGTCCCTGCACAGGACATCACGCCTGCCTGCGGGAACGCCACCAACTGGATGCGCATGATGTCGGCACAACGCAGCGCAGCCTCGCGTACCGCTTCAAGGTGGCGCAGGCCGGTGCTGCCATCGATATCGACATGGCAGCGCATCGCCACCGTGCCGAAGCCGCTGCACTGGCGGATCAGGGCCTCGGCGCGATCCACCATCGGCGCTGCGCCGGCCACCGCCGCCTTTTCTACCGCCAGCCGTTCACGCAGGCTGTTCACGGGCTGGTGTGGGTGCCACTGGTCACCGACGAAGCTCTTGTCCAGGTGGATATGGCCATCCACCAGGCCGGGCAGCACCGCGAGACCCTCCAGGTCGATGCAATCCGCCCCATCAGCAGGCCTGGCATCTCCATTGAGGCCGCTGATGCGGCCATCACGGATATGGAAATGCAGTGGCGCACCGTTGCGGTCCACACCGCCATGGACGAACTGGAGGGTCATCGGGAACTCCCGGAAAGCCAAGAATGGCGCCATCGTGCGCCTCGGCACAGTCATCGGCCAACGAAATATCTGGATGGCACACATTCACCAGAACGATGATTACACCTGCGACAACCGGTCGCAGCCACGCCGTGCACACCCCTGAACGGGTAACATGGGCGCCTGTTTCCGCTGTGATGCCGCATGGGCCCGTCCGACCGCCACGATCGTCTCCGCCGCTGGCAGGCCGCGTCCCTGCTTGCCGCCGCCCCGATCGCCAGCCTGTCCGCCACCGATGCAGCGGCTGCCGCGCCGCTGCAGTCACCGCCGGGCCAGCAGCGCATCGCCCCGGCAGCGCTGGTCGAGCGCCTGCACCAGCGCGTGCTGTCCGGGCAGAGCGCCACCGCCACGCTGGAACACTGGTGCGCCGAGCACGGCCTGGCCGAACAGGCCCGTGTACGCGCGGTGCGCATACACGGCCACGACAAGCCGGCCCCGGCCGACGTGCTGCAGGCACTGGGTGCGAAACCCGGCACCGAGCTGCGCTACCGCCGCGTGCAGCTGGTCTGTGGCAGCCGCGTGCTGTCCGAGGCCGACAACTGGTACCTGCCCGGCCACCTCAGCCCGGCCATGAACCAGGTACTGGACAGCACCGATGAACCGTTCGGTCGCGTGGTCGGCCCACTCGGTTTCCAGCGCCAGACCCTGGCCGACCAGACGTTCTGGCCGCCGCGGGGCGAAGGCGATCACGGCGTGATCCTGGAAGTGCGCGCCCTGCTGCGCGACCGCCAGCAGCAGCCCTTCAGCTACGTCATCGAGTCGTACCTGCAGCAGGCACTGCCCTAGGCGACCGGCGCGCGCCATCACGGCGGATATCGACACAGCAGAAGGCCCGGCATTGCCGGGCCTTCTGTTTGCCAGCCGGATCAGCGGAACCGGTAGTCCAGCTGCAGCCAGTACTGGCGACCATACGGGTCGTAATTGCCGACCGGGTAGAACGGCCACCCGCCTCCGTTCCTGTCCGCCGGCGGGCGGCTGTCACGCAGGTTGTTGACGATCACGCCCACCGACAGGTTCTCGCCGAACTGGCGGAAGACACTGGCGTTGTAGGTCATGTACGGCGCGATGCGGCCGCTGCCATCGGTCTTCGGCAGTGAACCGTAACGGTTGCCGTACAGCGTGGTGGTCCAGTTTCCCTGGTTCCAGGTGATGCTGCCATTGGCCTTGCTGCGCCACTGGTAGTCATCCAGCGAATTGCGGATGTCACGCTCCGGATCATCGGAGAACTGCCGGTACGTGTGCTCCAGTACCACGGTGTAGGCCAGGCGCGTGGTGAAGCGGCCATAGCGGCCGGCATCGAAGCGCCAGTTGCCCTTCAGGTCCAGCCCGCGCACCGATTCGGAGGCCGCGTTGATCGGGTTGATCAGCACGCGGGTCACCTGGTCCGGCTGCACCGTGGCATTGGACGGATTGCGGATCACCCGCGACAGCGCGTCCTGGCACAGCGGTGAGCCGATGTCACGCGCCTCGCCACCCAGCGTTTTTCCCAACCGGCAATCGGCCTCGTCACGCAGGATGCGGCTGGTATCGAGGCTGGTCACCTCGTTGTCGATGCGGATGTCGTAGTAGTCGGCGCTGAAATCCAGGCCAGCCAGCGGCGACCAGACCACGCCGAAACCATACGACTTGGCCGATTCCGGCTGCAGCTGCGGGTTGGCACGGTTGCTGTAGTCGATCGACAGGCCGTTGTAGTCACAGTTGTCGTACGACTGGCCCGCCGTCCGGCAGCGCCAGTAGTCGGTCATGCCCGGGTTGTAGCCGCGGGTCTCGGTCGCGAACACGTAGTTCATGTCCGGCGCCCGGAAACTGGTCGCCGCCGTACCACGGATCAACAGGCTCTCGATCGGGCGGAACTCGACGCCGAAACTCCAGGTCGCCTTGCCGATGTGCTCACCGCCGGCACGGTACTGGTCATAGCGACCGGCCAGGGTGGTGGTCAGCGACTGCAGCAATGGCAGCTGCAGCTCCACGCCGGCGGCATAGCGGTCGCGCTCGCCACCTGCACCGATGCCGGCGCTTGTGTTCCAGAACTCGCCGGTGCCCAGGCGCGGGTCCGGGCGATTGCGGTAGCCCTGGCTGCCGGCCTCGACGACTGCCGCCAGCGCGGCATCGCCACCGGGCAGCGCAAACAGGCGGCCGTTGACGCTGGCGCTGAAGGTCTGCAACCACGCCGCATTGCGGCTCTCCTGGTAGCCGGACAGGCCCTGGTACTCGTTCGGGCTCAGCGGCTGGAACAGGCGCGCCGGGTCCGGCGCATAGACCTCCACGCCATTGCGCACGCCCAGCTTCGGGCCGAGCAGGTATTCATTGATGCCGGCCAGCAGCACCGGGCGACGGGTGCGGTTCTCGTAGCGTGAGCGGCTGTAGACCGCTTCATAATCCCAGCCACTGTCACCGATCTGGCCACGCGCGCCGACGTTGAACGACCAGGAATTTTCCAGGAAACGGTTGGCATTGCGCGGCAGGCCTCCGATTTCCTCGGGTGCAAAGCGGCGGTACCAGCTTTCCAGGTTGCCGGTGGTCTGGTTGTAGAAGTAATTGCGGGCCGAGGTCCAGGTGGGCGCACGGGTGTTGTTGGTGATGCGTGCGCTGCCCACGGCCAGATCGGCGAACAGATCGGTGGTCTCGTTGACGTGGAAGGTCAGCAGGCCGTAGCCGTTGAGGTTGCGCTTCTCGGTCTGCACCGTCCAGTAGCTGGCGGCGGCCTCGTTGCTGCCGCAGTACCAGCCCTGGCGCGGGTTGAAGGCGCGGAACACGCTGCCGCCATAGATGTCCGACGCCGCGTCGCAGCCATTCACGCCCGGATCGATGTTGCGGCCGGTGGCGGCGTTGCGGCGATACGCGATCGCGGTCGCCTGCGGCGCCTTGCCGGTCGGATCGTCCTCCAGCGAATCCATGAAGTCGCGCTGGCGCGCATGGATCGCCTTGCGCACGTCGAACTCGAAGCCGAACAAGGCATCCCAGCGCTCGCCGGAACTGCCACCGACCACCTGCGCGCGCTGGTTGTCGCCACCACCCTGCTGGGTGCCGCCGGCGCGCACGTTCACGTCCACACCTTCAAAGCGATCCTTGAGGATGATGTTGACCACGCCGGCAATGGCATCCGAGCCGTACACCGCCGACGCGCCGGCAGCCAGCACCTCGATGCGCTCGATCAGGGCACTGGGAATGTTGGCCAGGTTGACCACGTTCACCGACCCTTCGTAGGCCAGCGGGTAGTCGGCCTGGCGGCGTCCGTTGACCAGCACCAGCGTGCGGTTCGGGCCAAGGCCACGCAGGTTGATGGTGTTGGCCGCCGGAGTGAAGGTGTTGCCGAAGTCCTCGCCCTGCACATTGCCGGTGTTTTCGGTCAGGGCGCTCAGCGCGTCGAACGCATTGCGGTAGCCCTGCGCGTCGATCTGCTCGCGGCTGATCACCGTCACCGGGGACGGCCCCTCGACGCTGGCGCGCGGAATGCGCGAGCCGGTGACCTTCACTTCCTGTAACGAGGTGGGTGCGCTTTCCTGCGCGAAGGCCGGCAACGAGACCAGCAACAGGGACGACAGCGCGAGCACCAGCGGACGCGGGCGCAGCGCCTTGTGAGAGGCGGACATGGGCTTCCTGGGGGAGTTGGGCGGGTGGTACGGGACCGGAGGCCTGCGCGACACATAACGATCCCGTAACGAAAGTGTCCTGAATGGGTGGTTTCAACGGAAATGACCAGCCCTGATGGACTTATGCCTGAACCGAATCAGGCCCCGCCCGGCGATCGTCGCGTTTTTGCAATCTTTTGAATGGTCTGGCGGACCGGGCATTGCCATCGTTCCGGGGATGATGACTCCGTACCCCACATCCCTCCTTCCCCCCTTGCGCCCTGTATCGCGCCGCCACCTGCTGCAGCTGCAGGTGGCCCCGGTCACCCTGCGCCCGTTCCAGCGGGCAGACCTGCCGGCCTGGCGCCTGTTCGACAACCGACGCCGGCGCGGTCGGCATCTTCACCCTGGCATCGACGAAGAAGCACGCTTCCTCGCCCACATGCACCGCTCGCGCCTTGAGCAGGACAACGACCAGTTGATGCTGGGTGTCTTCGATGACCAGCACGGTACCGTGCTGGACCAGTTGCACGTCCGCCTGCATTCGCTGCACTCGCGCTGCGCCGAGCTGCTCTCGCTGCAGCATTGGCATGCGCACACCGATGCGATGCTGCAGGCCCTGTGCCCGTTCCTGTTCGAGGATGTCGGCCTGCATCGCCTGTTCGTGATGCTGCCGCCGGACTGCAGCGCGCCCTTCACCCAGGCACTGCGAACGCGTGGCTTCGAGCAGGAAGGCGTACTGCGCGATCAGCACCTTGGGCTGGATGGCTGGCAGGACCGCCAGCTGCTGGCGCTGACTGCACCGGTCTGGCGCAGCCGCCAGCAGCCACCGGGTTAGCGGACCCGCTCCAACGTTCCTGCGCCGGTCAACACCGAGCAGGCGTGGTCCTGCAGTTCTTCGGCGCTGGCCTCGTTGCCGGTGCCGGCGTCCACCCGGGTCGCCAGCAGGATGAAGCCCGGGCCAGCCTGCACGTTGTCCCGGCCAGCCACCACCAGGCTCCATTGGCCGACATCGCCCACGCCACTCAGGTCATAGGCGAGCAGGTTGAGCGGATTGGCTGTCAACTCCGCACCCGGCAGCAGCCGGGCCTGGTACTGATGGCCGCGCAGCAGCACCGGCAGTGGCGTCCACCGGGTGCCCAGGGCACTGGCATGTGCATCCAGGGCCTGCAGCACATCGGCGCGCAGGCAGTCCACATGGATATGCAGCTGGTGCTGCGAGCGGCCATGGGGTGAATTCAGCGCCAGGCTGGCGACGTTGCGCGGCAGCGGTTGGCCCAGGGCACGTTCGGTATGACTGCGGGCCTGCCAGGCTGCGGCAAAGTAATTCGGCGCACCGCGCTGGTACAGGGCGATGTTCTCGATCCCGCTGACCTTGTCCAGCGGCATCAGCAGGAACTGGTAGTCGCCGTGCGCGTCCTTGACCAGCACATCGCGGCGGTCCGCTGCTGCTTCCACGCGCAGGCAATCACCCCGCGGGCCTCCAGCGCCACGGCAGTCACGCTCGATCAATCGCCACAGCGCATCGGAATGGGCCGGCGGCGGAGGCGCACTGGCACAGGCGGACAACAGCAGCAGGGACGACAGCAGGAAGGGGCGCAGGGACACGGCAGCAACTCACGGAGCAGACACGGCAGACAGCGCCGCGCTGCATTCTAGCCAGTGCGAAGCTGCAATCAGTAGGTGCCGAACGGCACTTCAACCACGATCGGTGCCACGCCCTCGCCGGCCTGCAGGCTGTAGCGGTCCAGCGCCCCATCGTCATCGGCGTGCGGCTGGCGCTGGAAATGCAGCGGGTAGCGGGTGTCCCCCAGGCGCACGGCGCCGCCGTCGGCCTCCAGCGCGGCACCTTCCGGAATCAGCAGTCCGCCCAGGTCGCTGTAGGCGCCAGGCACATCGGCGAAGCTGTAGTCAGACAGCTCGTCCACCCGCTGCATCGCATAGACGTGCGGCACATAGGGACGTGCGGGGCTGCGGCCATTGCTCAGGTCAGTCACCCAGGCCTGCGGCAGGTGGTACTGCTCGCGCAGCGCGGCCACGCCCAGCGAGGGGCTGGCCACCTGCAGGCAGCACACCGTGCGCTTGCCTTCGCGGTCAAGAATGGCGAAACGGTCACCGCGGGTGGCCGCCTGCGGCAGCATGGCGAAGGCCAGGTTACGCTGGGCCGGCGCGTAGCCGGATTCGGTCTGCAGGTTGCGCCAGGCGCCGAATACCGGGGTTTCGACCGGCGCGGGTTCCGGATCGGCAGCGGAGGCGGCAAACGCCACGCCCAGCAACGACAACACCAGAGCCGTCATCGTCCTGTCCTTGCCGCGGAAACTGCCTGCCGTCATACCGTATCCAACACCTGCGCCGGAAAGGCCCGGCCTGCCCGCTGGCGTACTGCCAGCCATTGCTCACACTATGCAATGACCACGCTGTGCCGGCAATGACCGGGGCGCTGACGCCTTTCGCGCGCTCGGTGCTATCGTTCCCGCATCTCCCCCTGCGCAGGAGCGCTCGCATGTCCACCTTCCGTCTGTTCCTGTTGCTGCCCGGCTCGGCCCTGCTGCTGTCGGCCTGCGTCAGCACGCCCGGCCCGCAGGTCAAGGGCAGCGGCCACTGCGATGCCAGCCAGCTGGGCTGGGCAATCGGCCAGCCGGCCAACGAACCCAACATCCGCCGCCTGTCTGCCGAAAGCGGTGCCGGCCTGGTCAACCCGATCGGCCCCAGCACCATCACCACCAAGGACATCCGCCAGGACCGCCTACGCGTGTTCGTGGACAAGGACAACATCATCACCGCCACCCGCTGCGAGTAAGCGCCGCAGCAGGTTTCCGTAGAGCCGAGCCCATGCTCGGCTGCGCTTCCGTGACCGCCGAGCGCAGGCTCGGCTCTGCAGAAAACGCGGAGCGAGCATGGCTCGACTCTGCAACCCAGGGTTGAGGGTTCAGGGTTCGGTATAGCCGGCGCAGTCCGGCAATGCCTGGTCCGGTTGGAACATGCCCCCGTGGAAACGGAACAGCCGCGTATAGGTGCATGCCGGATCCTGCTCGGTGCGCAGGTCCTTCTTCTTCAGCGGCCCCTTGGCCAGCGAATCCTCGAAACGTGAAACGCCGGCCGGGAACCGGGTCGCCACCGTCTGGTAGCGCAGCACCGGCATCCCCTGCTCTGCAACGTCCAGCGCCAGCTTCGCCGAAAAGCCGTACTCGTCGTGGCAGGCACCTGCGCGCTGTTTGCTGTCCTGTTCGCTGAAGCAGGCACGGATCATCGCGTTGCCCCGCCATGGCAGGGTCAGCACGTCATCGTCCACCTGGATGTCGTCCTGCAGATGGCGCACCCGTGCCAGTTGCAGCGTGGACGCATCGGCACCGCCACCGGAGTACATGGCGCTGAACGTGACGATGCCACCCACCAGCACGTTCTGGCGGGCGCGCTGCTGCGGGTCGGTCACCGGTTCATCGCTGCCGACACCCGGGGCCAGGCGCACGATCCAGGGCCAGAGTTTCAGCTCGCTTTCCTGCGGCACATCGATGCTGACGTGATAGCTGTGGGGCTTGCCTTGGCCCTGCACCTTTTCCAGCACTTCAAGCATGGTGGGCCGGTCCCCTTCCTCGGAGACCGGCTGCACGCGCACGCACCAGTTGCCGTCCCGGGTGCAGTCATAAAGCCCCGACGGTCCAGTCTCACTCGCGATCAGCACCTGCCCCAGCGGCTCCATCACGTTGCCGGCGGCATCGCGCTGCTGCGGCAGGATCGCGCCCTGGGCCAGCGCCAGCAGCGGGGTCGCCAGCAATGCAGTGCACAGGGTGGCGCGGGCGGCAGCGGTGGGCATGGACGGCTCCTGCGTATGGGCTTCCGATGGTAACCGTTGACCGGACGGCGTCGAGCCTGCTCGACTGCTTCTCACCACAAACACCAGCTGAGCGCCGGCTCGGCTCTACATCATCCGCAGTCGCAGCCACCCCACCCTTTCTTCTTCGAGGTCTGGCCGATACCCGGATTGAACGTATTGCTCGGGTCCAGCTGCCGGTAGAACCCGGCCAACGCCGGCTTGGCCGGATACAGGTGGCCCACGTTGTGCTCGGCCGGGTACTCGGCACCACGCTGGTCCAGCAATGCCCACATTGCGTGCTCGATCGCCATCGGGTCTTCCCCCTTGCGGGCGATGTAGTCCTGGTGGAACACGTGGCACAGGAAGTGGCCGTAGTACAGCTTGTGCAGCAGGCGGCCATCGATCTCCGGCGGCAGCTGTTCGAACCAGTCGGCATCATCGCGGCGCAGGGCGATGTCCAGCGCGACGATGTCCTGCACCTGGTCACGATGCACTTCACGGTAGCGCACTGCAGCACCGGCCACGGCAAAGCGATGCAGGAACGCCTTGCGTCCCTCCTCCGCAGTGCAGTGGAAATAGCCGCCTTCGTGGCCGGCAAAGAAGTCGCGCAGCCAGGCTTCGGTTTGCGCTGCGTCCTGTGCGGACACCTTCAGCAGCAGGTGATGCTCATAGCGCTGGCGGAACTCGCCCATGCGCTTGGGCAGGTGCGAAGGCAGCAGTCCCGTCAGCACCTGCATCACCCGATCGGTCACGCCGCGCAGGCCCAACCGCTCGAACCAGCCATCGACGCGGCTCTTCAGCGCAAATGCGGCCGGCACGCGCGCGGTGCCAAGGCGGTCGATCAGCAGGAAGCTGTCCTTGCCGTAGCGCTCGCCGATGTCATAGGCATCGCGGTGGATGTACTCACCGGCAATCGGCAGGCGCTCGAAGCCGGTCAGCAGCTGGCGCCGGATCGCAGTGAGGCTGTCGGTGCGGTTGCTGCCGATGTAGAAGACCTCGGCGGCCTCCTTTTCGAAGGTATCCAGGCGCACCGCGAACACCGCCAGCTTGCCGGCCGAACCCGCTGCTTCGTAGTGGCGACTGGGATCGGCGTTGAAACGTGCGGGGGTATCGGCATCGACCTTGCGTACTTCCTCGGCATAGCGTGGATCGGAAGCCGCGCGGCCGTCGCCATTGCCCACGTCGGCGGCCGTGTAGTCACCGGCCTGCAGGCGCTGCAGGATCTGCTCGGGCGTATCACCCAGCGCGATACCCAGATGGTTGACCAGCTGCAGCTGGCCCTGCGCGTCGACCTGCGCGTACAGCGCCAGTTCGGTATAGGCCGGGCCACGGCGCACCAGCGCGCCGCCGGAGTTGTTGCAGATGCCGCCGAGTACCGACGCACCGATACAGGACGAGCCGATCACCGAATGCGGTTCGCGGCCGAGCGGCGCCAGGGTCTGCTCCAGCCGGTCCAGCGTCGCGCCGGGCAGGCACAGCACCTGGCGCCCTTCGTTCAACAGCTGGATGCCGGTCAGGCGCAGCGTGCTGACCAGCACGATCGGGCGACCGTAGTCGTTGCCATCCGGGGTCGAACCGCCGGTCAGGCCGGTGTTGGCCGCCTGCAGGATGATCGCCGCCCCACCCTGCACCGCCGCCTGCAGCACGCGCCACAGTTCCAGCAGCGTGCCCGGGCGCACCACCGCCAGCACCGGGCCATCGCCGAAGCGATAGCCGCGACGGAAGCGCCGCGTGGCCTTGTCGCCGGTCAGCACATGGCGGCTGCCGACCACGTCGCGCAACTGCGCCAGCACCGCATCGTGGCCACTCACGGCAGGCTGACCAACGAGTCGCGGCCGATGTCGGCAATGCGGTGCGCGCCGGTCAGCGTCATCGCCACGCGCATTTCCTTGGCGATCAGGTCCAGCAGATTGGCCACGCCGGCCTCGCCCTGTGCCGCAAGCGCATAGACGAACGCGCGGCCGAGCAGCACGGTGTCGGCACCCAGCGCCAGCATGCGCACCACGTCCAACCCGGTACGGATGCCCGAATCGGCGAGGATCTTCAGATCGCCCTGCACCGCGTCGGCAATGGCCGGCAATGCGCGGGCGGTGGACAGCACGCCGTCGAGCTGGCGGCCACCGTGGTTGGAGACCACGATGCCATCGGCACCGAACTTCACCGCGTCACGCGCATCATCCGGGTCGAGGATGCCCTTGATCACCATCGGGCCCTTCCAGAACTCGCGGATCCACTCCAGGTCCTTCCACGAAATGGACGGATCGAAGTTGCTGCCCAGCCAGCCGATGTAGTCCTCCAGCCCGGTCGGGTTGCCGCGGTAGGTGGAAATGTTGCCCAGATCATGCGGGCGGCCGAACAGGCCCACGTCCCACGCCCAGTGCGGATGGGTGATGGCCTGGCCGATGCGGCGCAGCGAGGCATTCGGACCGCTCATGCCCGAGTGCTCGTCACGGTAGCGCGCTCCCGGCACTGGCATGTCCACGGTGAACACCAGGGTGGTCACGCCTGCCGCCTGCGCCCGCTCCAGCGCGTTGCGCATGAAGCCACGGTCGCGCAGCACGTACAGCTGGAACCACATCGGCCGCTGGATGGCCGGTGCCACTTCCTCGATCGGGCACACCGATACGGTGGACAGGGTGAACGGGATACCGCGGCTGTCGGCCGCGCGCGCCGCCTGTACCTCGCCGCGCCGGGCATACATACCGGTCAGGCCGACCGGCGCCAGCGCCACCGGCATCGCCAGTTTCTCGCCGAACAGCTCGGTTTCCAGGCTCAGGTCGGACATGTTGCGCAGGATGCGCTGGCGCAGCGCGATGTCGGACAGGTCGGAAACGTTGCGCTTCAGCGTGTGCTCGGCATACGCGCCGCCATCGATGTAGTGGAACAGGAACGGCGGCAGCCGGCGTTGCGCTGCGGCACGGTAATCGGTGGAGGCGGAGATGATCATGGGGTCAACCGTGTGGGGAAGGCAGGCGCGAGGCCCGCGCACGCCGGGCTTCGTTGTCATCGAGGGTGCGCAGCGTGGTGTGCACGAACTCGAGGTGGGCATGCGCGGCGGCGCGCGCGCGTTCCGGGTCGCCGGCCAGCACCGCATCCATCATCTCGCGGTGCTGGTCGGACAGCGGCGAGAAGGTCCTCGCCGAGGTGTAGAGCTTCTCGCGGCTCTGCGAGATGTTGGTCTGCAGCAGTTCGAACAGGCCACGCATCACCTGCAGCAGCACCAGGTTGTGCGAGGCCTCGGCGATGGACAGGTGGAAGGCCGCGTCGGCCTCGGCCTCGCCGGTGGGGTCATCCTTGCCGTGCGCATCCATCATGGTCTGGAACGCCTGCGCGATGCGCGCGCGGTCCTCGTCGGTGGCGCGCAATGCAGCATGCCAGGCGGTGGCGCCTTCCAGTGCGTGGCGGATCTCCAGCACGTCGAAGCGGTATTCCGGGTCGCCCTGGAACAGCGGCAGGTACGGCGCCAGCGGTTCGTCCAGCGCCTGCCGCGCACGCGCCGCGGGTTCGGCCACGTAGGTGCCGCCACCGACCCGTGCGCTCAGCAGGCCCTGGCTGGCCAGCTGCGCGATGGCCTCGCGCAGCGCGGTGCGCGAGACCCCCAGCTGCACCGCCAGGGTGCGCTCGGCCGGCAGCCGGTCACCCGGCTGCAGCCGCTGTTCCTGCACCAGGCCGCGCAGCTGTGCGGCCACCTTGTCCGAAATACGTTGCGTGCTCATGGCGCCATTGTGGCCCGAAGCATGCAACGAAGGGGCAGTCGGCCTGGCATGGCTCAGGGAATCATCCAGGTCAGCCAGTAGGCCTGGGCCAGGGTGATCAGGCCGACCATCGTGGTGAAGACCAGGCTGTGCTTGACCGTGAAGCGGAACAGGTCCGATTCCTTGCCGGCCAGGCCGACCGCCGCACAGGCAATGGCGATCGACTGCGGCGAGATCATCTTGCCGGTGACACCGCCGGTGGTGTTGGCCGCCACCAGCAGCACGTCGGACACGCCGATCTGCTGTGCGGTGGTGGCCTGCAGTGCCGAGAACAGCGCATTGGACGAGGTATCCGAACCGGTCAGGAACACGCCCAGCCAGCCCAGGAACGGCGAGAAGAACGGGAACGCATCGCCGGTGTGTGCCAATGCCAGCGCCAGTGTCGCCGACAGGCCCGAGTAGTTGGCGATGAAGGCGAAGGCCAGCACCATGCCGATCGAGTAGATCGGCATGCGCAGCTCTCGCACGGTTTCGCCAAAGGTCTGCAGCGCCGAACGGGCCGGCATGCGCAGGGCGATGATGGCGATCACCGCGGCGAGGATGATCGAGGTACCGGTGGCCGAGAACCAGTCGAATTTGTAGATTGCCTCGTAGCTGAGCGGCGCATCCACGATCGGCGGCATCTTCTGCACCATCTGGTCCAGCCCCGGCACTGGAATCTTCAGCACCCAGCTTTCCAGCGGGCCGCCGGCCGCGAACAGCGACTTGAACGGCTTGATGCTCCACAGGGTGACCATTGCAGTGAGGATCAGGAACGGCGACCACGCCTTGGCGATCTGGCCAACGCTGTAGCGCGGCGCTTCCAGTGCCTGGGCGGCCGCCTCGGCGCTGGTTTCCGTGTCGAAGCGGAAGATCCGCACCGGCTTCCAGCGGCGCAGGAACAGGGTCAGGCACACCAGCGACGCCAGCGACGCGGTGATATCCGGCAGTTCCGGGCCGATGAAATTGGAGGTCAGGTACTGGGCGATGGCGAACGAGCCACCCGCAACCAGCACCGCCGGCCAGGTTTCCTTGATACCGCGCCAGCCATCCATGATCGCCATGATCCAGAACAGCACGATGATGGTCAGGAACGGCAGCTGGCGGCCGGCCATCTGGCCGATCTCGAATGCATCCAGGCCGGTGACCTGCCCGGCCACGATGATCGGAATGCCCATTGCACCGAACGCCACCGGCGCGGTGTTGACGATCAGGCACAGTCCGGCGGCATACAGCGGCTTGAAGCCCAGCCCGACCAGCAGCGCCGCGGTGATCGCCACCGGCGCACCGAAACCGGCCGCGCCTTCGAGGAAGGCACCGAAGGCGAAGCCGACCATCAGCATCTGCAGGCGCTGGTCTTCGGTCACCGACAGGATCGAAGCGCGGATGATGTCGAACTGACCGGTCTTGACCGAGACCTTGTAGAGAAACACCGCGCCGATGATGATCCAGGCAATCGGCCACAACCCATAGACGAAGCCGAAGCCGGCGGCACCCAGCGCCTGGGTCAGCGGCATGCGGTAGAACAGCAGCGCCACGCCGAGCGCGATGGCCAGGGTGATGGTGCCGGCCAACCAGCCCTTCATGCGCAGCACAGCGAGGGCAACGAAGAAGAACGCGATCGGCAGCAGCGCGATCAGGCTCGACAACCACAGGTTGCCGGCGGGGTCGTACAGGTGTTGCCAGGGCTGCATGGAAGCTCTCGACTGGGGGCGGTATGTGCTCCACCGCAGGCGGTGGGTCGCCGTGCCTGTCGATTATTGGTATTACCAATATCGATCTGAATCAGGCCACGTGGAGCGGATTTAACCGCCACGCTGACGAAGCGCCTATTAGACCATAGGGCTAGAGCGGATATTGGTCGTACCATTGTATTGCCAGCGGTAGTGCCGGCCGCTGGCCGGCAACCTCGTCTGCCCCCTCCCCTACGAGATCCTCTTCTCCAACCTCCGAATCACCGCCAGCACCAGCACACACAGCACGCTCACTCCGATGGCGATCACGTACTTGCTGATCCCCACCGCAATCCCGATGGCCGCCGCCATGATCAGCGAGCTGGCCGTGGTCAGGCCGCTGACCTGGTCCTCGCGTGACCCGCGCAGGATGGTGCCAGCGGCAACAAAGCCGACACAGGCCACCACCGCTTCGATCAGGCGCACCGGATCAACCTGCAGCAGGTCGCGGTAGCGCTCCTGCTGGAAATGCTCGGCCACCGAGTCGCCAAGGCCGACGATCAACGCGGCGGCCCCTGCGATCAGCATGTGCGTACGCAGGCCAGCGGCGTGCTTGCCCATTTCGCGCTCGACACCGAGCACACCACCGAACAGCATCGCTGCGGCAACGCGCAGCAGAATCGAGACATCCTGGGTAAGTTCCATGGGAAAGCTCCGGAATTTTCCCGGAGCGTCGCGCGGCGATCGTGGGTCGGCGGTGAAGGCGATGGCACGCCTTCTTCACCGAACGCCTTCATCCACGCATGGCGTGGATCTACTGACCGCATCCGCTCACTGCGCCAGGTAGCCACCGTCGATGGCGTAGTACGCGCCGGTCGCGAACGAGGCATCGTCGCTGGCCAGCCAGGCCACCAGCGCCGCTACTTCTTCGACCGTACCCAGCCGCTTCAGCGCATGGCGCCCTTCCAGCGTCGCGCGCACCTTCGGGTCCATCTTGTCCAGCAGCGGCGTGCTGATGAAGCCCGGGCCAACCGCGTTGACACGGATGCCATCTGCAGCATGCTCCCAGGCTGCGGTCTGGGTCAGGCCAACCACGCCGTGCTTGGCTGCAACATACGCGGTGGAACCGGCATAGCCCACCTGGCCCAGGATCGAGGCCATGTTGATGATGCTGCCACCCGTGCCGGCCGCGCGCATGGCCTGGATCTGCGAACGCTGGCACAGGAACACGCTTGTGAGGTTGACGTCGATCACGCGCTGCCATCCTTCCACCGGATAGTCACCACTGCTGGCCGCCGGCCCACTGATGCCCGCGTTGTTGACCGCGACATGCACGCCGCCCAGTTCCTTTACCGTGCGCTGCACCGCCGCCTCGACGGCGGCATCGTCAGTCACGTCCAGCGCGATGCCGATGGCCTGTGCACCGGCATCGCGCAACTGCGCCACGGTGGCATCCACCGCATCCTGCTTCAGGTCCCAGACCGAGATCCGCGCGCCGGACGCCGCCAGGGTCTGCGCCACGGCCAGACCAATGCCGGACACACCGCCGGTCACGATCGCGGTCTTGCCGGTGAGCTGGTAATCGATCATCTGCATTCTCCATCTGTGGGGGTATCGATGCGGCGTGTCGCCGCGCCCCCCTCACGCTACCCCTTCATCCGTGATGACCCGGCAGACAGCCCGCCCACGGGTTATCGTTCCACCCATAAAACCTCAACTCAAGTTGATGTATGGAACTGCGTACGGATATGCGTGCAAAACGCCGCCGTATGTTTCACGGAAAATTCAACTTGGCCATATTGATCAATCGTTTTGACCATCTCGAAATCAAATGCTGGTGAATCAAGGCGACAATGGGAAACGTTTCCAGTTTCTTCGACACACTCATTCCAATCTGGCGTTTCCCCAGCCATCCAGCGTGCCATCGCCACCGCATCGCAGCGGGTCCGCACAGGCCACGAATGGAACTGCATCTGCAATGCAGAGCGCATGGGCGAGGTACTGCCAGCGTCCAACTCCTGCGCACGTGCCGAGCAATGTCCCGATACTTCACTTTTGCCGATTACCGCCGCTTCGGCCACCGCCACGGCTTTGATTACCGCGCCGACCCGGAGCACCTGCGCGACGACCAGTGGGCGGGCCATGGCGAGGTCAACGAGCAGTTCCTGCGCGGCGGCATGAGCCTGATCGCCTCCGACGTCCACAATCGCTTTCCATACGTCGCCACTGCCCAGCAGAGTCCCGGCCTGGCCATCCGCGTGATGCTGCAGGGCCAGGTCGATGTGCGCATTCCGCAACGCGGTGGTTTCACCCTGCGCGCTGGCACGGCGATGACCGCGCACCACCGCGAGCAGGTCGAGATGACCGGTGCGCATCCCGGCGAAACGCGCATGCGCGGCGTCAGCGTCATGGTACCCGGCCAGATTGATCCGGACCTGTTCCATCTGCCGCAGCTGGAGACCGCGCTCAACAGCCACCTGGAATGCCGCCACTGGGCGATTCCGCATACCCTGCTGCCGGTGCTGGGCCAGTTGTTCGACAGCCCATGGGAAGATGGCATCGACGCCTTGTGGCGCGAAGGCGTCGCGCTGCAGCTGCTGGCCGTTGGCCTGAAGGCCGAGGATCTGCAGACCGACCATGTGCGTACGCTACGTGCCGGCCAGCGCGAACGGCTGGAGCGGGTGCGCGCCTACCTGCATGATGACCCCAGCCATGCCCACAGCCTGGTCGAACTGGCGCAGCTGGCCTGCATGAGCCCCAGCTCGCTGCGTCGTCATTTCGCCCAGCAGTATGGGAGCTCGGTGTTCGACTACCTGCACGAACAGCGCATGCGCCACGCCGAGCAGGGCCTGCGCGAAGATGGCTGGACGGTCGAGCAGGCCGCTGCCGCCAGTGGTTACCGCCACCCCAGCAACTTCGCCGCTGCATTCCGCAAGCGCTTCGGCCTGGTGCCCAGCCGCTGGCGCACCGGTCCTTCGAAGGTGGGCTGAAGGCATCTGCCCTGGTAGGTGTCGACCTTGGTCGGCATACTCTCGCGCCATCGCGGATGCCGGCCAGCGGCCGGCACTACCACACCCGCCTGAATCGACGTGCCATGGCCCAGCCTTGGTAGGTGTCGACCTTGGTCGACACGCTCCTGCGCCATCCCAGATGCCGGCCAACGGACGGCACTACCACGTGCTGCCGGGCATGGCCCGGCGTCATCATGAGAGCCTCAGTACACCGGCAGATCGATGTAGCTGGCCTGCGCCTCACTGTGCCAGACCCGCTGCGTGGCCTTCTGGTAATCCCCCGGTTTGGCCAGATAGATGTTCGGCACGTAGGTCTGCGGGTTGCGGTCGTACAGCGGGAACAGGCTGGACTGCACCTGGACCATCACCCGGTGACCTTTCTGGAAGGTGTGGTTGGCGTTGGGCAGGTCGAAGCGGTATGGCAGCACCTGGTTGGCCGCCAGCGGCTTCGGATCGCTGAAGCTCTCGCGGTAGCGGCCGCGGAAGATCGCCAGTGACACCGGCAGCTCATAGCCGCCCATCTCCGGCGCCGAGGCCTCCTGGTCCGGATACACATCGATCAGCTTTACCACCCAGTCGCTGTCGGTGCCGCTGGTCGAAGCTTGCAGGTGCACTACCGGCGCGCCGCCGATGCGCAGTGGCGCGGTCAACGGTTCGGTGATGAACGTCAGCACGTCCGGGCGGCCATCGACGAAGCGCTGATCCTTGACCAGCCAGGTCGTCCACATGTCACGGTCACCGAAGCGCACCGGGCGCGGCACGAAGGGCACCGGCTTGGCCGGGTCGGACACGTACTCCTCGAAGTCACCCTCGCCCGCCGCCGGCGCCTGGAAGGCCAGCTTGCCGCCGGCCCTCAGGTACAGCGGTCTGCTGCTCGCTGTACAGCCCCTGTCACAGCTGCGCGGCCAGCCCTTCAGGCGATCCCAGTGGTTTTCGCCGGTGTTGTAGATCAGCACCGGCGGCGTGTCGGCCTTCGGCGCACCGTCCACCAGGTACTGGTCGAAGAACGGCTTGAGCACATCGCGACGGAACTGCAGCGCGGTGTCGCCGTCGAACTTCAGTGCGCCCAGTTCGCTGCCACTGTAATTCACCTGGCTGTGCCGCCAAGGGCCCATCACCAGGTAGTTGCGGTTATTGCCGCTGTCGCGCCCTTCCATCGCCTGGTAGGCATGGTTGGCACCCCACATGTCCTCCTGGTCCCACAGGCCCTGCAGCCACATGGTCGGCACCTTCAACGGCGTTTTCGCCATCACCGCGTCCAGCGCCTGGCCCTGCCAGAAGGTGTCGTAGGCCGGGTGCTCGGCCAGCTTCTTCCACCAGGTCAGCTGATCCACGCCGGTGAAACGCGCGTAGTCGCCAGCCGAACCGATGCGCAGGAAGGTGCTGTAGTCGTCGTAACCGAGGTTGGGCAGTGGCGTACCCTTGCCGCGCTTCTCGGTCTGCATCGCAAAGTAGTTGAAGTTGACCTGGCGGAACGCACCGTAGTTGAGCCAGTCGTCACCCATCCAGCCGTCGACCATCGGGCTCTGCGGCGCGGCCACCTTCAACGCCGGATGCGGGTCGGTCAACGCCATCACCACGGTGAAACCTTCATAGGACGAGCCGAGCATGCCGACCTTGCCATTGCTCTCCGGCACGTTCTTCACCAGCCAGTCGATGGTGTCCCAGGCGTCGGTGGAGTGATCCAACCTGGTGTTGTTCAACGGCCCGCGGAGCGGCCGGGTCATCACGTAATCGCCTTCGGAGCCGTACTTGCCACGAATGTCCTGGAACACGCGGATGTAACCGCCGTCGACGAACACCTCGTCCCCCTGCGGCAGCAGATCGCGCATGCGCGGCGAATCACTGCGGTTGGCGCGACCGGCAGCGTCGTAAGGCGTGCGGGTCAGCAGGATCGGTGCATTGCGGGCACCCTTGGGCACCACGATCACCGTATACAACCTGGTGCCATCACGCATCGGCACCATCACCACGCGCTTGTCATAGTCGCGGCCGACATCCGGCGCAACGAAGGGTTTGCCGCTGATGTCCGGTGTCATCGGCGGGGTATCGGCGGCCAGCACGCTGCTGGACAGGCAAAGGGCGATGGCTACTGCAACGGTACGCACACGCATGGACAACCCCTTCCGGCAGGAAAGCGTCAAGCCTACTCCCGCCGGGTGCCACGGAGTGTGGGTGGGCTTTGCATTCTGCGGCGGATGCGGGCAGGACTGATGGCACATGTGCCCCCGGTGCCGCTGCGCATGCCGACGACCGGTAGTGCCGGCCGCTGGCCGGCAACTTCATGATCCTTGGGCGCGTTACGCGGTTGCCGGCCAGCGGCCGGCACTACCGGTCAGGACACCGTCACCTCGTGCAGCGCCAGCCAGCGCCAACGGCCCTGCTCGTGGCGCAGCACCGCCAACGACTCCCGCCACGCAGGTATGCCGCCATCGATCGAATGGCCTTCGCAATAACGCAGCACCGCCAACGGTGACGGCGCGTCCACGGCCTGCAACGCCTCGATGCTGATCTGCAACCCGGCGCGCGCGCCATGGCCACCCACGAACAGTGCCTTCACGGCATCGCGATCCAGCCGCCTCCCCGCGATGCCGACCATGCTGAAGTCCGCACTGAAGTGCGCCATCAGATCCTCCAGCGCATCGACGCCGACGTCGGCACGGAACCAGGCCTGCAGCTTGTCGTGCAGGTGGTGGACTTCATGTTCTGCGGTGATATCCATCAGGCATTCTCGGGTTGCGAAGGGGAAACAGAGTGTGAGCGGCGCAACAGCGCCATCGGCAACAGTGTCATTACGGCGGCCAGACCCAGCGCCACGCTGCTGGCGCGTGCCGGCAGCCACTGCATGGCCAGCGCCAGCAGCAGCGCGATGGCGGCGGTACCCAGGCAGAAGCTGAGCTGGCGGTTGAGGTTCCAGAGTGCACTTGCATCGCCCAGCGCCTCACCTTCCACACCTTGGAAGGCCAGCGTCTGCGCCGTGCTGCTGCACAGGCTGCCACCCGCCCCCATCAGCGCGAACAACAGCCCAGCCAGCGCAAAGACCGGCTGCGGCAGCAGTGCCATCAACAGCAGGCCGCTGGCCTGAAGCAGCATGCCCACGCGGAGTACCGTGGCCGGGCCGAAACGGGCCAGCAGGCGCTTGCTGGCCGTGATCGCGATGGCCGAGGCCAATGCCCACGGCAGCATCAGTGCGCCGATGCGCGCGGCGCTGTAACCGGCGTGGTGCAACTGCAGGGTACTGACCAGCTGGCTGCCGATGAACACGCCCGGCACTGCCAGATACACCAGCATTGCCAGCCGCAGCCCGCGATGGGACAGCAGCGACCAGCGCAGCAACGGATGCGCCTGCTGCCGTGCATGCCGCAGGTGAACCGCCGCCAGCAGCAATGCAATCAGCAGCAGTACAGCACCGGCGGCCCGATGGCCGGGCTCGCCCAACCAGGTCAGTGCCAGCAGCAGCGCACCCAGCGCCAGCATCGCAGTGGTCAGCGCATAGGCCTGCAGCCGCGGCGCACCTCGTGTGCCATCGGTCGGCATCCAGGCCAGCACCAGCCCGATCGCCACCACCGCCAACGGCAGGCTGGCCCAGAGCACACCGCGCCAGGACAGCCACTGCACCAGCAACCCGCCCAGCGCTGGCGCCAGTGCCGGCACCAGCAACGCCACCAGCAGGATGCGCCGGGTCAGTGCACCCCGCTGATCCGCCGTGCATTGCCGGTAAGCCGCGGCCTGCGCCACCGGAATCAGCAGACCACCGGCCAGCCCCTGCAGCAGGCGCCATTCCAGCAGCCAGCCGATGCCCGGCGCAGTACCGGCCAGCATGGCGGCGACGGCGAACACCAGCAGCGCCACCAGCAGCAAGCGACGCTCGCCGCAGCGCGCGGCCAGCCACGGCGCCAGCGGAATCACCACGCTCAGGCCCAGCATGTAGGAGGTTCCAACCCAGGCCAGGCTGCCGATGTCGGCGTGCAGGTCCGCTGCCAGCGCCGGATAGGCCACCGTCGCGATGAACATGTTGACCAGGTCCAGTGCGAACACCAGCAGGAAGATCGCCTCATGGCGCAGGCGGGGGGACGGCATCGGCGGCGCTCCAGCAGAGAAGCCGCCAGCATGCCGCGCGGGCCGTGTTGGATAAACACGACGACAGCTGCAACACTGTCAAACCTTTTTTGACAATGGGTCGCCATGGTCAGCCTCGATCGCTTCGACATCTTCCGCGCCGTGGTCGAGGCCGGAAGCCTGACTGCCGCGGCCGATCGCCTCGGCCTCAGCCGCGCGGTGGTCAGCTTCAACCTGAAGCGGCTGGAACAGGAGCTGGGTGTGACCCTGCTGCTGCGCAGTACCCGGCACCTCGCACTGACCGAAGCCGGCGAACAGTTCCTGCAGCACTGCGTGCAGGCGCTGGATGCCGCACAGGCAGCGATTGATGCGGCGCGCCGCGACCAGCACCAGCTGCAGGGCGCGCTGCGCCTGACCACCACGCCGGAGTATGCTCAGCTACGCTTGATTCCCGCGTTGGAGGCGTTCCGTGCGCGGCACCCGGCCCTGCAGCTGCATCTGTCGACCTCACCCGCACCGGCCGACCTGATTCCCGAACGCTTCGACCTGGCGATCCGCCTCGGCCGCCTGCTGGACTCGGGCCTGCACGCCAATGAGCTGGAGCGCCACCCGCTGTGCGCGGTGGCGGCTCCGTCGCTGCTGGCGCGCCTGCCCTCTGCCGAGGCTGCCGATGATCCTGTACAGCTGGGAACCCTGCCCCGCCTCGGCTATCCGCGCCTGGCCGACGTGCCGGTGGTCGCACCGGATGGCAGCGATGCCCTGTTCGCCACCAACCCCGGCAATGCAGTCGTGCGCGTGGATGGCGCCAGCAGCCTGCGCGCGTTCGCAGTGGCCGGCGCCGGGGTTACCGTGCTGCCCCGCTGGCTGATCGAGGACGACCTGGCCCACGACCGCCTGCGACAAGTGCTGCGCCATCATCGCTTCCCGCAGCAGAGCGTGTACGCGGTCTATCCGCACAGCACGCAGCCGTCACCGAAGGTGCGGCAGCTGATCGATTTCCTGCGCGGGTGGTCTGGCAGCGCGCCGGTGTGACTTCCGCGCTCGCCAGGCACGCCCGGCGAGCGCAGCGGTACCCCACAAACAAACACGGCCCCTTGCGGGGCCGTGTCTTCAAGGCATCAGCGCAGCACCTGCTCCACCAGCTGCACGTCCACCGTCTGCAGCGGCTCGGCGGCATTGCGCGACAGCTGCACCTGGTAGGTGCCGCCGTCGATCTTCCACTGGCGGGCCTGCGCATCGTAGTGCGCCAGGGTCTTCGGCTCGGCTTCGATGCGGATGCGGCGCTGTTCGCCCGGCTGCAGGTTCACCTTGTCGTAGCCGATCAGGCGGATCGGCGTGGTGCTGCCAACCGGCAGCTTCAGGTACAGCTGGGCCACGTCGGCGCCGGCGCGCTCGCCGGTGTTGCGGATGTCGACGCTGGCCACCAGGCGCGAACCTTCCACGCTCACCTTCAGGTTTTCATAGGCGAACGAGGTGTAGGACAGGCCGTGACCGAACGCGAAGGTCGGGGTCAGGCCCTTGGCCGCCATCCACTTGTAGCCGACGTTGGCGCCTTCGATATCGAAATCGAACACATCACCGAACGGCTTGGCCGGCTTGAAGCCGAGACCGTCGATGTGCGGGCGCGGCAGCTGCGATTCGTCCACCACCCAGGTCACCGGCAGGCGGCCGGACGGATTGACCTGGCCGGTCAACAGCGCGGCAATGCCTTCGCCACCGCGGATGCCCGGGTACCAGGCCTGCAGCATCGCCGGCACCTGCGCCAGCCACGGCGTGCGCACCGGGCCATTGGTTTCCAGCACCAGCACCGTCTTCGGGTTGGCCTTGGCCACCGCCGAGATCAGCGCGTCCTGGTTGTCCGGCAGCTGCATGTCCGGCAGGTCCACCGACTCTGCGGCCCACTGGGTAGCGAACACGATGGCCACATCGGCCTGCGCGGCGGCCTTGGCCGCTGCGGCGGTATTGGTGCCGTCCACGTACTCGATGGTCGCGTCCGGGCGCGCCGTACGCAGCGATTCCAGCGGCGAGGACGGGTGGAAGATCACCGGGCCCGGCCAGGTGGTCGGCAGCACGCCCGGCACCGCATTGGTGCCCTTGGCGGTCACGCCCACCATCGACGAGCCACCGCCACCGATCACGCCCTTGTCGGCGTGGCCACCGATGATGACGATGCGCTTCACGCTGTCAGCCAGCGGCAGCAGGTTGCCTTCATTGCGCAGCAGCACGCTGCCCTCTTCCACGGTGCGCTGGGCCACGGCGAAACCGGCCTCGGCATCGACCTTCTGGTGCTGCGGCGGGTTGTCGAAGTTGCCGTGCAGGAACATCGTGCGCAGGATGCGCGCCACCATGTCGTTCAGGCGCGCCTGTGGCACCACGCCGCCGTGCACGGCCAGGCGCAGCGGCTCATCGAAGAACACCGCCGCATCGAACACTTCACCGGCCGACTGCTGGTCCAGGCCGGCCAGCGCCGCCTTCGAACCACTGTGCACGCCACCCCAGTCGGACATCACGAAACCGGGGAACTTCCATTCCTGCTTCAGCACCTGGTTCATCAGGTAGCCGTTCTCGCAGCCGTAGGTGCCGTTGATCTTGTTGTACGAGCACATTGCCACGCCCGGGCGACCGGCTTCCAGCGCGATCTCGAACGCCAGCAGGTCCGACTCGTGCATGGCCTGTTCGCCGATGCGCACGTCGTGGAAGTTGCGGCGGGTCTCCATGTCGTTCAGCGCGAAGTGCTTCATCGAGGAGATCACGTGCTGGCTCTGCACACCCTGGATCAGCGCGCCCACCATCGAACCGGCCAGCAGCGGATCTTCACCGGCGTATTCGAAATTGCGGCCGTTGCGCGGGTCGCGCTGCAGGTTGACGCTGCCCGACAGCAGGATGTTGAAGCGCTGCTGCCACGCCTCGCGGCCCATCGTGGCGCCACCGGCGAAGGCCACTTCGCGGTTCCAGCTGGAGGCGGTGGACGGGCCCGACGGCATCGCGGTGGCGAAGTCGCCCGGACGGATGCCACCGGGATTGGTCACGCCGACGCCGGCATCGGCCGACTGCTGCGACGGGATGCCCAGGCGCGGCACCGCCGGGACGAAGCCGGCCGAACCGACCGCGCCTTCCGGCAACGGGCCACCGTCCTTGCCCAGCCCGAAGTAGCTGTGCAGCATCTGGAACTTCTCGTCCTCGGTCATCGCCTTCAGCAGCAGCGCCGCGCGCGCATCGGCGTTGAGGGTGGTGTCCATCCACGGCGTGTCGCCATGTTTGTCGGCGGCATAAGCCAGGGTCAGCAGGGTGGCACGCAGGCTGCTGCCTTCCACTTTGAACGGTGCACTGCTGGCGGCCTGGAAGCCATCGCTGAAGTAGCTGGCATCGGCTTCCAGCGCGACACGCGCCGGATCGAAGCCAGCGGCCTTGGCCGATTCACCGGCCACCGCGCCGAGCAGCACCGCCGGTGCACCCAACCGCGAACGGGTGACCAGTGCCGGCAACCGGGCGGCGCCCGCGCCGGCGTCGGTATAGACCGCGACGGTGTGGCGGCCATCGTCCAGGCGCAGGTAGTTCAAACCCGGCTGGTCCGGACCGGACTCGGCGGCGATCGGCAGCCGGGTCAGCACGGCCTGGCCGCGCTGGGTCTGGCCATCGTCCTTGCCGGCGGCGATGAAGCGGTACTCATAGCCCAGGCCATCGGCCAGCACCTGCAGCGGGTCGACCTGGCCGATGCCGCGCTGCACCTGGCGCACACTCACCGCGTCCACCTTCAGGCTCTTCAGCTGCGCGGCCAATGCCGGCATCGCTTCGGCGTTGGGTGCCTGTTCCAGGGTCAAGACAGTGAAGGCCGCGGGATCGGCCCAGGCCGGGGCGGCGAGCGCAGCAGACAGGGCGAGGGAGAGGGCAAGCGGCTTTGTAAACGTTTTCATCGGCAGGCGTAATTCCGTTGCCAAGGCAATCGGTCCAGGGAAAGTGCCGCCGAAGGGTGCAGCGTTCATGCCGTGCAGGGGTTGCCAGGCAACGTCCCGCAGGCCGAAGGACGGGCCGGTCTGCGCGCGGGACCCTCCTCCCGGCCTGACAACCTGCCTGCCCGGGCCGCGCAGGGCGACCCAATCCTGTGAAGATTGTGCGAGGGCGTTCACGCCTGTCAACAGGACCTAAGTCACAGGGGCAACCCGGCCAGCGGTTATCAGGCCATCACCGGCGGTCATCAGTGGGCCGCGCGGGGCTGCCGATAATGAGGGTCCCTGGCCACGAACCGAGCCCATGACCGTCCATCGCGACTTCGACCATCTCTGGCGCGACCGCTGTGATACCTCCAGCCAGCGTGCGCCGCGCGTGCTGATCCGGGTGTTCGTGGCCCCGGGTGAACTGGAGCGCAGCGTGGCCTTCTACGAGCAGTTGCAGGGCGTGGTGGCCGATGCGGGCTTCCCGTTCCCGGAGGCAGGGCTGCGTCTGGCGATGGTCGGCGCCTTCCTGCTGATCGAGGGCAGCGAGGCGGCGCTGGCGCCGTTCACTTCAACCACCGGAACACTGCTGGTCGATGACGTTCGGCCCTATCACGACAAACTGGTCGCGGCCGGTGCCGAGATCATCTTCCCGTTGCAGGTGGTGCCGACCGGGGCGGCGTTCAATGCGGTGCATCCCGATGGCACGGTGGTCGAGTACGTGCATCACCGGCCGGATCCGCAGGGGCGGTGAGGTCGCGGCCGGGCGGCGCCCGGCACCCGGCACCCGCGGTAGTGCCGGCCGCTGGCCGGCAACCTCAAAAGCAAAGGCGGCTATCCGAGGGATGGCGGGACGCTGTAGGTTCGCGGGGACGCCGTGAACCCGTCCCTGGGGGCTTGGTCGCCGCATCCATGCGGCTCACACCCCGCAAACCCACAGCGCCCCGCCTTCGACAGTTTTCTGCAATCTGCCCGCTCTTCTGCAGAGCCGGGCCATGCTCGGCTCATGTGTCTCGGATCTCGGAATATTCGACTTCGATGCAGATTCATCCACGCATTGCGTGGATCTACAATCCCTCCATGTCCTCTCCCGCCCTGCCCTGGAATGGCACGTTGCTGCTGGATGCTCACGTGGCCGTGCTGCAGGGCCATGCCGGTGACAGCGATGTACATGCGCACTACGCCCACCAGCTGCTGTTGAGCGAGGATGTTCCCTGGCAGGTCGAAATCGACGGTGTGCGCCAGCAGGGCCAGCGGCTGTGGCTGCCTTCGTTCCAGCCGCACGCAATCCTGTCGGCGCCGGAGGCGGGCTGCACGGTGTTCCTTGAGCCGGCGCATGCCGACCTCGAACAGATCCAGCAGCACCTGCACGCGCTGCCCGGCACTGCGATGGAACTGCAGGACTGGTTGCCGCGATTGAGCCGCGCGCAGCCATTGGACCGGCGGGTGCAGGCAGCGCTGGCCCGCATCGCCCAGCACCTTCCGGGCCCGGTGCCGGCCGCCGACATCGCCGAGGCGGCGCATCTGTCCACCAGCCAGCTGCACCGGCGTTTCCAGGCCGATCTGGCAGTGACCCTGCGCGGCTGGGTGCTGTGGCGGCGCTTGCGTGCCGCGCTCGCGCACCACCTGCAGGGGCACAGCCTGACCGACAGTGCACATGCCGCCGGCTTCGCCGACCTGGCCCATCTCTCGCGCAGCCTGCGCCGCATGTTCGGCATCGGTGCCGCACAGCTGCAGGGCCTGCAGCTTCACGCGGCCTGACATGTTCGATCATTCGCGCCTGCGCAGGCCTTCGGGCAGCTCCGGCACCTCGCCATGCGGCAGTTCGCGGAACGGCGCCAGCAGCTGCCCGGGGTAATCGCGCGGATAGTCCGGCTGACTGCCGATGCCGAGGTCGTGCTGCCGCAGCCGATAGCCCGGCGCATCGAAGGCGGTCCCCAGCAGGTGATCCCAGACGGTGAGGAACAGGCCGAAGTTGACGTCGCCGGCGGTGCCGTAACGCATGTGATGGAAACGGTGCAGTGGCGCCCACGCCATCACCCGGCCCAGTACGCCGGGGCGCATGTCCACGTTGGAGTGCTGCAGCAGCAGCTGGATGGCGATGGCGAACGCCAGCACCGCCGCCACCGGCATCGGCAGGCCCAGCACCAGCAGCGGCAGCACACCGCCCACCGCTTCGGCCGCCTGGTGCAGTGGGTGTTTCATCAGCCCGTTGAAACCGTACATGCGGGTCACGCTGTGATGCACGGCATGCAGGCGCCACAACCAGCCAATGCGATGGCTGGCGTAGTGCACCAGGGTGATGCCGAGATCGGCAGCGATGATGGCAACCAGTACCTGCACCGCGAACGGCCATTGCACCGGCCAGACCTGCCACGGAATGATCGCCGCAAGCAACGGCACGGTGGCGATCGACAGCAGGTTCAGGGCTTCGTTGACCAGCGCATGCAAGGTGTCACGCACACGATCGCCGTGGTCGTGGTTGAACGCAGGGTCATACGGCCAGGCACGTTCGGCGATGAACGAAACCGCAATGGCGACCGCCAGCAAAGCCAGAAGCCACAGTGGGTCACCGTGGCGGCGCCCTACCCAGACGATGGCGGCAGAGACGAAACCCAGCAGGAACAACGGGGCATACAGGCGCAGTATCCAGTGCTTCATGGGCAACCCGGAAAGTGAGGGGCCTGCATGCTGGCGCGGCGTGTGGGTTGATGGCTTGAACAAACGGCGCAAGCGCGTGCCGAGGGTGGATGCCGGGCTTGGTCGGCGCCGTGTTTCCTGCATCCACGCATGGCGTGGATCTACAATGGCGTTCTCATCGCGCCCGGGACCGGCATGGATTCCTTCAACCTGATGCGCGCCTTCCGCCGCATCGTCGAACGCGGCGGGCTGGCCCGAGCTGCCGAAGACCTGGGCATGTCGCCGGCCGGGCTGAGCAAGCAGCTGCGCACGCTGGAAACCCATCTGGGCGTGGTGCTGCTGCAGCGGACCACGCGACGCATGAGCCTGACCGAGACCGGCCATGCCTATTACCGCGAATGCTGCCGCCTGCTCGACGAACTGGATGCATTGGAACGCGGCATCGCCGAACAGCGCGGTGAGGTGGCCGGGCGCCTGCGCGTCAATGCGCCGCAGTCGTTCGCGCTGAGCACGCTGTCGCCGTTGCTGCCACGCTTCCTGCAGCAGCACCCGCAGCTGTCGCTGGACCTGGTGATGGAAGACCGCCTGCTTGATGCGGTTGGCGAAGGTTTCGATGTGTCGCTGCGGCTGCGTGCCGAGCTGGATGATTCGCGCCTGGTGGCACGCCGCCTGGCCTCGCTGCAGCAGGTGCTGTGCGCGGCCCCGTGCTACCTGCAGCAGCATCCGGCACCACAGGCGGTGGACGATCTGCAGGTGCACAGCGTGCTGGCCTACAGCCTGTCCGACTCGCCCGGCAGCTGGCCGCTGCTCGGCCCCGATGGGCAGGTGACGATCACCCTGCCGGCGCGCGTGACCGTCAACAACAGCCTGCTGCTGCGCGACCTGCTGGTGGCCGGCATGGGCATCGGCGCGCTACCTTCGTTCCTGGCCGCTCCGGCACTGGCAAGCGGCGCCCTGCAGCAGGTGCTGCCCGACCACCACTATCCACCGCGCTTCGTGCATGCGGTCTACCCCACCTCGCGCCACCTGCAGCCCAAGGTGCGCGCCTTCATCGATTTCCTGCACGCCGAGCTGCCCGCCTGCGCCGGCCTGGATTCGTAACCGCCAGCGAAAACTGAGCTGCCCGCGGCGCGCTGTTTCAGCCCTGCCGCGCTGCCTAACCTGCCGCCTCCCCTCTCACCGATGGCAGGCAGATGTCTTCCGTTCCGTCCCCCACCACCGCCGCGCCGGTGGTCGATTTCTTCCACGACGTGGTCTGCGGCTGGTGCTTCGTGCTGGCCCCACGCCTGCAGCAGGTCTCGGCCGAACTCGGCATCCAGGTGCGCCACCGCAGTTTCGTGCTGCAGGACTCGCGCGCGCAGATGGTCGAGGTGTTCGGCTCGATGGAGCGCGCCAAGGCGATCATCCTGCGCCACTGGACCGACTGTGCGGCGCATGAAGACACCGCGCGCATCGATATCGAAGGCATGCGCGCACAGGATTTCGAATATCCCTCCGGCTGGCTCGGCGCACTGGCCTGCCAGGCCGCCGGGCTGATGGGCGGCAACGATGCCCATGGCGCGATGTTCGATGCCGTGCAGTGGGCGCACCTGCACCAGCACCGCAACATCGGTGATGCCGAAGTACTGCTGGATATCGCCGAATCGCTGGGCCACCCACGTGGCGCTTTCGCTGACCACATGCATAGCGACGCCGTGCGCCAGCGCGTGCAGACCGATCGTGCCGAAGCCGCTGCCCTCGGCATCCGTTCCATACCCACCGTGATCGGCGGCAACGGCCTGCGCCTGCAGACCCTGCCGCTACCACACCTGCGCCAGGCCCTGGCGCCCCTGGTCGCGGCCTGAGCCGCACCCTCCCCCACCCTGCAAGGAGATTTCCCATGACCCCACGTACCCTGGCCACCGTGCTGGCTCTGCTGCTGGCCGGCACCGCCGCTTCCACCACCGTGTCCGCACACGAACGCGTTCCCTCCGGCCAGCAGGTCGGTACCAGTCCCTGGGGGCCGAAGGATGAGATCGGCCGCCTCAACCTGATCACCGAAGCCTCGCGCGCGGAGATCCTGTCGCGGGTCAGCGGCGGCAAGGCCTATGACCTGGCCACCGAGTACTACGTCGGCATGCCCAGCTGGCAGGACGCCGGCGACCCGCACTACCAGTTCTGGATGACCCACACCCCGCGCGGCACCGTGATGGACGATCCGATGGGCGTGGGCGAAACCATGAACCTCACCCGCAGCTACACCGGCACCGCGTTCTCGATGTACAGCCACACCGGCACCCACATCGATGCACTGAACCACTTCGGCATCCATGGAAAGATCTGGAACGGCTTCGAGGCCGACAAGCACCTCGGCGACCGCGGTTGGAATGTCACCGGCATCGAGAAATTCCCGCCGCTGATCGCGCGTGGCGTGCTGATCGACGTGGCCGGCGCCAAGGGCGTGGACATGCTGCCGGACAGCTACCGCGTCACCCGCCAGGACCTGAAGGATGCGCTGGCACGCCAGAAGGTGAAACTGCAGCAGGGTGACGTGGTGCTGATCCGCACCGGCCGCATGCGCCTGTTCGAGCAGCCCAGGGCGTACATGGCCAACCCGCCGGGCATGGGCCTGGACGCGGCGCGCTTCCTGGTCGAGGACAGCGGCGCGATGATCGTCGGTGCCGACAACCTCAGCTTCGAGACCTTCCCCTCGGAGGTGTCCGACGACTACGTGCCGCTGCATACCTACCTGCTGGCCCAGCAGGGCGCGCCGATCATCGAGCTGGTGGCGCTGGACGAACTGGCCCGCGACAAGGTCTACGAGTTCGCCTTCATCGGCGGCCCGCTGAAGATCCGCGGCGGCGATGCCGCACCACTGCGCCCGGTGGCGTTGCCGGTCCGCCCGTAACCGGAGCCTGTGGGTGCCGACCTTGGTCGGCACCGCGCTTTACCGCTATCCACGCATGGCGTGGATCTACCTATCAGCCCGGTAGATCCACGCCGTGCGTGGATGCTTTACCCGTTCAGCAACCTGAAACCCGACCCGCCGATTTCATTAGTAATTCTACTTACAACGCGAGTAGCATGTCTGGTCTCAGCCCGTGATACCGGCCCGTCGATACTCGCTCCATGTCCGCCGTTTCCGCCCGTTCCTGCCGCTTCCAGCCTGCCCGGCGCCTCCTCTGGAGGATCGGCTGATGGGTGCGGTCGTCGCCCTCGACCGGCTGCTGGACGGGCGCCAGCTGTGGCGCGGCCCGGCCCGCCAGGGGCCGGCCAGCGACCATCTGGCCAGCGGCCACCCGGCACTGGATGCGCGCCTGCCCGGCAGCGGCTGGCCGGCCAGCGGGCTGTGCGAGGTACTGCAGGCCGCGCCCGGGGTGGGCGAGCTGGCGCTGGTCTGGCCGGCACTGGCGAAACTGAGCCTTCGCGACCGCCCGATCGTGCTGGTCGCCCCACCCTACCGCCCGCATGCCCCGGCCTGGGCCGCCGCCGGGCTGGACCTGGCCCAGCTGCAGATCATCCATGCCGCACCGAAACAGGCGCTGTGGGCCGCTGAACAGTGCCTGCGCTCGGCCGCCTGCGCGGCGGTGCTGTGCTGGCCGCAGCAGGCCGACGATCGCGCGCTGCGCCGGCTGCAGGTGGCCGCCGACAGCGGCCAGTGCCTGAGCTTCGTGTTCCGCGAGGCGCAGGCAGCGCGCAATCCCTCCCCGGCCAGCCTGCGCCTGCAGCTCGACCACGGCCAGGTGCGGGTGCTGAAGTGCCGTGGCGGCCTGCCGCCGGCGCAGCCGTTGCCGCTGGCCATCGCCCACTGAGGCCGCGCCATGCACTGGGCCTGCCTGTTGTTGCCGCAGCTGGCGCTGGACAGCGTGCTGCGCCTGCAGCCGGACCCGCAGCGGCCACTGGTGCTGCTGCAGGGGCCGGCACAGCGTCGCGTGCTGCGCGCGGTCAGCCCGGCCGCCCGCGCAGCGGGGCTGCGCCCGGGCATGCTGCTGTCGGCCGCGCAGGTGCAGGTGCAGGACATGCACCTGCACGATTACGACCCGAACGCCGAACAGCACACCCGGCAGCTGCTGGCCAGCTGGGCCTACGCCTACAGCTCGCAGGTCAGCCTCGATTTCCCGCATGCGCTGGTGCTGGAGATCGGCGCCAGCCGCGCCCTGTTCGGCGACTGGCTGACAATCGAAAAGCGCCTGCGCAACGAACTGCATGAACTCGGTTTCCGCCATCGCCTGGTGGCTGCACCCACCGCGCATGCTGCACGCGTGCTGGCCAACGTCCACGACGGCCTCGGCATCGATGCGCAGCAGCTGCCGGCGGCGCTGGCACAACTGCCATTGCCGCGCTGCGGCCTGCCCAGCGAAGCGGTGACCGTACTGGGCCGCTCCGGACTGCGCACGCTGGGTGCGGTGCTCGAACTGCCGCGCGACAGCCTGGCCCGGCGCTTCGCCCCCGAGGTACTGCAGCAGCTGGATGCATTGCGTGGGCTGCCCACCGCGCCACTGCGCTACTACCAGCCACCGGACCGGTTCGATGCGCGCATCGAATTCGAATACGAGATCGAATCCAGCCAGGCCCTGTTGTTCCCGCTGCGTCGCCTGCTGCTGGACCTGGCCGCCTTCCTGTGCTCGCGCGATGGCGGCGTGCAACGCTTCGACCTGCATTTCGAGCATGACCTGCTGCCGGCCAGCGTGCTGACCATCGGCCTGCTGGCACCCGAACGCGATCCCACGCTGCTGTTCGAGATCGCGCGCAATCGCATGGAGGCCTTCGCCCTGCCCGCTGGCAGCCGCGCACTGCGCCTGCAGGCCGAGCAGCTGCCGCCGTTCGTGCCCGCCGCACGCGACCTGTTCGATACCCGGCCGGCGCAGGCGATGCCCTGGAGCCAGCTGCGTGAGCGCCTGCGCGCACGGCTGGGCGATGACGCCGTGCAGCCGCTGGCAGTACAGGCCGACCATCGCCCTGAACGCGCCAGTGGTATCCAGCCCCCGACCAAACCGCCCGCTTACTGGCCACTGCGCCCAGGCTGGCTGCTGGACACCCCGCAACCACTGCGTGATCCGCGCCTGCGCATCATCGCCGGGCCGGAGCGGATCGAATCGGGCTGGTGGGACCAGGCCGACGCGCGCCGCGACTATTACGTGGTGGAAACCGCGCACGGCCAGCGTGGCTGGGCGTTCCGCACACGCAATGACCCGTATGCGCCGTGGATGCTGCATGGCTGGTTCGGCTGAGCCGCGATGCACAGCGAACTGCCCGGCTACGCCGAACTGCACTGCCTGTCGGCCTTCAGCTTCCAGCGCGGCGCCTCGATCGCCGAAGAACTGTTCGCGCGCGCCGCCGGCCAGGGCTACCGCGCGTTGGCGATTACCGACGAATGTTCGCTGGCCGGCATCGTGCGCGCCTGGCAGGCGGCGAAGACGCATGGCGTGGCGCTGATCATCGGCGCCGAATTCCAGGTTGAGGACGGGCCGAAGCTGGCCCTGCTGTGCACCGACCAGGCCGCCTATGCGGGGCTCTGCCAGCTGATCACCACCTGCCGACGGCGTGCGGCCAAGGGCGAGTACCGCTGCCTGCGCGAGGATCTGCTCGGCCTGCCCCGGAGCCTGCTGTGCCTGTGGCTGGACCGGCAACCGGCCGCTACTGACCTGGAACTGCTGCGTGCCGGCTTCGATGATCGCCTGTGGCTGGCGGTGGAGCTGCATCACGAACACGACGATGCACGCCGCCTGCAGCAGCTGCAGTCCTTCGGCGAACGCCATCGCCTGCCGCTGGTCGCCAGTGGCGATGTGCACATGCACGTGCGACGCCGTCGTGCCCTGCAGGACACGCTGACCGCGATCCGCCACCGTTGCAGCGTGGCTGAAGCCGGCTGGCGCCTGTTTCCCAATGGCGAGCGCCACCTGCGCCCGCGCACCGCACTGGCCCAGCTGTATCCCGCCGAACTGCTGGCCGAGACCCTGCGCATCGCCGAGCGCTGCCACTTCACCCTCGAGCAGCTGCAGTACACCTACCCGCGCGAACTGGTGCCGGAGGGCCACGACCCGGACAGCTGGCTGCGCGTGCTGGTCGAGCGCGGCATCCCGTGGCGCTGGAAAGACGGCATCAAACCGGCACAACGCACGCAGATAGAACACGAACTGGCGCTGATCAAGCAGAAGAACTACGCCTCCTATTTCCTCACCGTGCAGGACATCGTGCGCTTCGCCCGCAGCCAGGACATCCTCTGCCAGGGCCGCGGCTCGGCGGCCAACTCGGCGGTGTGCTTCGTGCTGGGCGTGACCGAGATCGACCCGGCGCGCAGCAACCTGCTGTTCGAGCGCTTCATCTCCGCCGAGCGCGACGAGCCGCCGGATATCGACATCGACTTTGAGCACGAGCGCCGCGAAGAAGTGCTGCAGTACGTGTTCAAGCGCTATGGCCGCGAGCGCGCGGCATTGACTGCAGTGGCAATCAGCTACCGTGGCCGCAGCGCGATCCGCGACGTGGCCCGCGCGCTTGGCCTGCCGATGGACCAGGTCAACGAACTGGGGGCGGCGATGGACCATTGGGGCGGTCATGTACCGCTGCCTGAGACCCTGCGCGAGCGCGGCTTCGATCCAGACACGCCGTTGATGCAGCGCCTGCTGGCACTGACCACCGAACTGATCGACTTCCCGCGCCACCTGTCGCAGCACCCGGGCGGTTTCGTGATCTCCGAGCACCCGCTGTCGACCCTGGTGCCGGTGGAAAACGCGGCGATGGCCGACCGCACCGTCGTCCAGTGGGACAAAGACGATCTGGATGCCACCGGCCTGATGAAGGTCGACTGCCTGGCGCTGGGCATGCTAACCGCCATCCGCAAGTGCCTGGCGATGCTGCAGCAGCACGGCCTGCACAGTGGACGCATGGATGCGATCCCTGCCAAGGATACGAAGACCTACGACATGATCTGCGCCGCCGACACCATCGGCGTGTTCCAGATCGAATCGCGTGCGCAGATGGCGATGCTGCCACGCCTGCAGCCGCGCTGCTTCTACGATCTGGTGATCGAAGTGGCGATCGTGCGCCCCGGCCCGATCCAGGGTGACATGGTGCATCCCTATCTGGAACGACGGAGGATCCTGCGCGAGCAGGGTCCTGACGCGTTGAACGATCCAGACAATCCACTCTATCCAGCGCGGCTGGAACGCGTGTTCGCGCGCACCCTCGGCGTGCCACTGTTCCAGGAACAGGTCATGCAGTTGGCGGTGGAAGCGGCCGGCTACACGCCGGGCCAGGCCGATGCCCTGCGCCGCTCGATGGCGGCATGGAAGCGCCGTGGCGGCCTGGAACCGCATCGCGAGAAGCTGCTGGCCGGCATGCTCAAGAACGGCTTCAGCCGCGAGTACGGCGAGCACCTGTTCGAACAGATCAAGGGCTTCGGTGACTACGGTTTTCCGGAAAGTCACGCCGCCAGCTTCGCCCTGCTGACCTATAACAGTTGCTGGCTGAAGTGCCATCACCCGGCCGCGTTCACTGCCAGCCTGATCAACAGCCAGCCGCTGGGGTTCTACAGCCCCGACCAGCTGCTGCAGGATGCACGCCGCCATGGCATCCGCGTGCTGCCGGTGGACGTGCGCCACAGCGACTGGGACTGCACGCTGGATTTCAGCAAGGGACCGGCGGCGATCCGGCTCGGCCTGCGCCTGATCGACGGCTGCAACGAAGCGGCCGTGCAGGCCATCATGCATGAGCGTGCACGGCGACCGTTCGACGATGTCGGTGACCTGTGCCAGCGCACCGCCCTGGACCGCCGCCATCAGGGCCTGCTGGCCGATGCCGGTGCGCTGCGTGGGCTCAGCGGCCATCGCCATCGCGCACGCTGGGATATCTCCGGTGTAGAGAACCGGTTGCCACTGTTCGACAAGGCCCCCGCCACCGCCGAGGCCCACGTGCCGTTGCCACTGCCCAGCGCATGGGACGACATGCAGGCCGACTACCGCAGTACCGGCACCACCCTTGGCCGCCACCCGATCTCGTTCCTGCGTGCACAACTGCGCAACCGTGGCTGCCTGGATGCCGCACAACTGGCCGGGCACGGCCACGGCCGCCGCGTGCGCATCGCCGGCCTGGTACGCATGCGCCAGCGCCCGCAGACCGCCAGCGGCGTGACCTTCCTCACCCTCGAAGACGAGACCGGCATGGTCAATGCGGTGGTCTGGCGGCACCTGGCCGACCGCCAGCACCGGGTGCTGGTCGACACCCAGCTGATGCAGATCGATGGCCGCCTGGAGCGCGTTGATGGCGTGCAGCATGTCATCGTGCAGCGCATGCACTGCCTGGATGAACTGCTGCAGGGACTGCGCAGCCATAGCCGCGATTTCCACTGACGATACACAACGTCACACAACGAACTGGCCATTGCCGGTCCGCATCCGCTATCGTCGGCACATCCAAGGAAGGACGACCCGATGCCCCGTGTGCTGCTGCTGACCACCCTGGTGGTCTCGACCCTTGCCCTGCTCGTTTCCGGCTGGACCGCCTGGAGCCTGCATCGCAGCCAATCGCCAGAGCGGATCATCGAAGCGCGCGGCCTGGTCATCCACGATGCAGGCGGCCAGCCGCGGGTGATCCTCGGCGCACCGGTTCCCGACCCGCTCAGCCAAGGCCGCCCTCAAGGACCGCGTGCCACGGCACTGTCCGGCCTGATCCTGCTTGGCCCCGATGGTTCCGAGCGCGGTGGCTATGGCACCAGCGACCGCGGCGGCGAAGCCCTGCTCACTCTGGACGATGCCACCGGCACCACCGAAGTCTTCAAGGTCGTCGCCAACCCGGACCGTGGCGCCAGCCTGATGGTCAAGCACCAGAACAACACCGGCGCCATGCTCACGTCCTGGCAGGGCAAGCCGGAGCTGATGTTCGTCGATGACAGTGGCCAGTCCTACTACGTGCGCCCGGGTGCGATCGCCGCGCCCTGATCTGCTTGTGTAGCGTCGAGCCATGCTCGACTGCATCTACCAACAGCAGCCGAGCATGGCTCGGCTCTACAAAGGCGAAGCAAAGTCGAGCATGGCCCAGCGCTACGCCCCACACACCGCCGCCAGGTCATCGGCCAGCTGCCGCAGCTGCCCCGCGCCCAGCGCCGCGCAGGTGATGCGCAGGCCATGCCCCGGTGCTGCCACCGCGAACACTTCGCCCGCGCGCACATGCCATCCGCGCGAAGCCAGCGCCAGCACCTGCGGATGGCTGTCGGCCTGCAGCGGCAGCCACAGGTTCAATCCTTCCATCGGTTGTGGCGTCGGCACGCCACGCGCACGCAGCAGTTCCTGCAGCGACTGCAGGCGTTGCTGGTAACGCTCCCCCGCCGAGTCGATCTTCGCCCGCTGCGATGCCGACTCCAGCACCGACGTTGCCGCATCCTGCAGCAGGTGACTGACCCAGCCGGTACCGGACGCCAACCGCAACCGCAGCCGCATCGCGGTCTCTTCATCGCAGGCCAGCCAGGCCAGCCGCAGGTCCGGGCCCAGCGGTTTGGACAACGAACGCAGCAGCGCCCAGCGCCGGCCATCCAGCGGCAGCACCGAGTGATAGTCCTGCTGCGAGAGCAGCGCGTAGTGATCGTCGATCAACACCGCAACCTGCGGATAGGCGGCCAGCAGCTGCCGCAACGCGCGTGCCCGCTTCGCATCCAGGCTGGCCCCGGTCGGGTTGTGTGCCCGCGGGGTCAGCAACACCGCGCGTGCACCGGCCTCCAGCGCCTGCCGCAGCGAATCGACCTGCATGCCATGCGCGTCCACCGCCACCGGCAACGGCGCGTGACCCACAGCGTTGAGCACGTTGAGGCTGCCGAGGAAGCACGGATCCTCCACCGCGATGCGATCCCCCGGCAGCAACCACGCCGCCAGCAGGCGTTCGATGCCATCGACCGCGCCATGGGTCAGCTCCAGCGCATAGCCCTCCGGGCAGTCCGCATCCAGCGAGGTGCGCGCCAAGGCCTGCAGCCGCGGGTCGACCGTGCCCACGCCATACAGACGTGGCGCCGCCGGGGCCAGGCGCAGGCTCGGCAGCAGCCGCGGATCCGGATTGCCACCCGCCAGGTCATGCAACGCCAGCCCCGGCGTACTGCCCTCGCGTGCCATCGTCGGCGGCAGGCCACGCACCACCGTGCCGCGCCGGCCTGCGGTGCTGGCCAGGCCCGCCGCGTCCAATCGCTTGTAGGCGGCGGCCACGGTGTTGCGATTGACCCCCAGCTGATCGGCCAGATCGCGCACCGGTGGCAGCACGCTGCCGGCCGGCAGACGGCCCTTGCCGATGCCATCGCGGATGCTGTCGAAGATCGACTCGGCGCTATGCCCGGTGATTTTCATTTTGTCCTATGCCAAAATATCTCTTGTCCTGTGCCAGTGTATCCCACCCTGGCTGACCCGCATTGGAGGTGCCCGCATGCCCCTTGCCGCCCCTGACTGGCCCGTCGCCCAGTCCGTTGAACAGATCGCCGCCAACCTGGTCACGGTGCGCCAACGCATCGCCGATGCCTGTGCCCGCGTGGGCCGGGACCCGGCCAGCGTGCGCCTGCTGCCGGTCAGCAAGACCGTGGATGACACCCGCATCCGCATGGCGGTGGCCGCAGGCTGCCACGAACTGGGCGAGAACAAGGTGCAGGAGGCACAGCGCAAGGCCGAGGCAATGGCCGACCTGGGCGTGCACTGGTCGGTGATCGGGCACCTGCAGACCAACAAGGCACGCTACGTCGCGCGCTTTGCCAGCGAATTCCAGGCGCTGGACAGCCTGCGCGTGGCCGAAGCACTGCAGCAGCGACTGCAGCTGGAAGACCGCACTCTGGATGTGTTCGTGCAGGTCAATACCTCGGCCGAACCGAGCAAGTACGGACTGGACCCCGACGCGGTCGAGGCCTTCGTGCAGCAGCTGCCGGCCTTCGATCGCCTGCACGTACGCGGCCTGATGACCCTGGCCATCTTCACCCCCGAGGTCGAGCGCGTGCGCGCCTGCTTCGTGCGCCTGCGTGAACTACGCGATCAGCTGCAACGCAGCGCCCCACCCGGCCTCGACCTGTCGCAGCTGTCGATGGGCATGTCCGGCGATTTGGAAGTGGCCATCGAGGAAGGCGCCACCGTAGTCCGCGTCGGCCAGGCCATCTTTGGCGCCCGCGCCACGCCGGATAGCTTCTACTGGCCGAATAACGGAGCCCCCGCATGAAGAACGCGGTTGTCCTGCAACACGTTGCCTTTGAAGACCTCGGCACCCTGAAACCGTTGCTGCTGGCGCAGGGCTGGCAGCTGCACGTGCTGCAGGCCGGCGTCGATGTGCTCGATGGCGCCGAAACCGCCGATCTGCTGGTCGTGCTGGGCGGTCCGATCAGCGTCAACGACGTAGATCCCTATCCCTTCCTCAACGACAGCATCGCGCTGCTGCAACGTCGGCTGCAGCAGCAGCGACCCACACTGGGCATCTGCCTCGGCGCACAGCTGATGGCGCGTGCACTCGGTGCCGACGTCGTCGCCAGTGGCGGCAAGGAGATCGGCTTTGCGCCGCTGCTGCTCACCGATGACGGCCAGCGCTCGCCACTGCAGGCACTGCAGGGCATTCCGGTACTGCATTGGCATGGCGAGGCGTTCGAACTTCCGGCCGGTGCACGCCGCCTGGCCAGCACGCCGGCCTGCCGCCACCAGGCCTTCGCCATCGGCAGCCATGCGCTGGCACTGCAATGCCATCCGGAGCTGGACGCACGCCAGTTCGAGCGCTGGCTGATCGGCCACACCCTGGAACTGGCACAGGCCGGCATCGATCCGAATGATCTTCGCGCACAGGCACGTCGCTATGGCGCGCCACTGGCCGCGGCTGCCACCGCGATGTTCGACCACTGGCTGCAGGACCTGTCGGAGACACCGCGATGAACTACCGACTGCAGATCCACCGCGACGGCGCCCACTGGGGCCACTTCGACTGCAGCGGCCCCGATGCCCTGCAACGCATGGACGCCATCGCCGCACAGCTGCCTGCCGATCAGGGCTTCCAGCTGAAACGGCAGAAGGGCGTTGGTGAAGAGCGCATCCTGTCCAGCAATGCCGATGGCCTGCGCGTACTGGCTTCGCAGATCCAGTACCGCGACATCTGACCCGACGATGGTAGTACCGGCCGCTGGCCGGCACTACCCCGGATGTTCGCCCGCATGCGAAGCTTCACCCATGTTGACCCTGCAACGCAGCAGCCACCACGGACTGCTCATCGCACCGCGCTGGCCCTCCACCCGCATCCAACTGGAAGAAGAGGTACTGCTGCGCCTGTGCGACGCACAAGCACTGCTGCCTGCCGGGCTCCGACTGCTGGTCACGCGCGGCTTCGAACCCAGCCAGAGTCGCCTCGGCAGCTTCCGTCGCGGCGTGCGTTGGCTCGGTATCGCGGTGTTCCGGGCCTGCTATCCGCAACGCCATGATGAGGTCGATGCCATCTTCGGCGCCAACGGCCACGACATCGATGGCCGTCATATCGATGTCTCGCTGGTACTGCACGGCAAGCGGCTGCGGCTGCTGCCACTGGGCGTGTTCACCCCGCCGCGCTGGCAGGATCGTCGCGTCGCCCGGTATTCCGAAACCGTCGCGCAGGTGAAGCGCAGCCTGCAGCAGTGCGGCTTCGAGCTGCATCACAACCCCACCGAAGCCCTGCAGATCCACTGCGACTATCGCCCGCGCTGACCGCGCGGTCGGCCATGCGTGTTGCGACCACCCATAGATGCAAATGATTCTCTTTTGCTGTAAGGTGCAGCCGCTGCCCTTGCCGCCGCGGGCTGTTCCCTTTCCCAGTTGTCGCCCGCCCCGTGTCCACGCCTGTCGAACCGACGGATGTCGCGCAGCTGTGCGCGGCCCATTACCGGCCGCTGCACGCCCATGTCCGCCGCAAACTCCCGCAACGCAGCGACGCCGATGACGTCGTCCAGGAAACCTGGCTGCGCGTCGTCAAAGTCGCCGCCAGTGGCCTGCTGAGCAACGGCCGCGCCTACCTGTACCGCGTCGCCCACAATCTGATCGCCGATCATTACCGGCAGCGCCAACGCCGGCGCGAAGAGACGCTGGATGACGCGCAGCTGCTGGCCATCGCCGATCCTGCGCCCCTGCCGGAGCAGCGCCTGCTCGACAGCGAGCAGCTGCGCCACCTCGACGCGGTCATTGCCGCGCTGCCTCCCCGTTCGCGCCAGGTGTTCCTGCTGGCACGGGTGGAGCAGATGGCACTGGCCGAGATCGGCCGCCAGCTGGGTATCAGCCGGCAGACCGCGCACGGCCATCTGCTGCGTGCGCTGGTGGCGCTGCAGCAGGTACCCGGCGCATGAGCCAGGAGGCGATCGCGCGCGAGGCCGCACGTTGGTGGCTGGATGGCCACGACGGCGGCCGCGACGAACGTGCGTTCAACCAGTGGTATCACGCCGATGCGCGCCACGCCGCGCAGTACCAGCACCTGCAGGCGCTCTGGCAGGCCGGTGATGCGATGCCCAGCCTGCAGCGGCACCAGCTCAGGCGGCAGCACCGGCGCCTGCGCGACGCCGGTACTGCCGTGCTGCTGCTCTGCGCATTGGGCCTGTATACCCGCCAGGCCGCGCCACCGGCCGCGCAAGTGATGCGCACGGCGGCAGGCGAGATCCGTGAAGAAGTACTGACGGATGGCTCGCATGTGCTGCTCTCCCCAGGCAGCGAAGTCCATGTCCGCATCGATGCACAGCGCCGCCAGCTGCAGCTGCAGCACGGCCAGGCCTGGTTCAAGGTAGCCACCGATGCGCAGCATCCGTTCCAGGTGCATACGACGCACGGCACGGTCACCGCGCTCGGCACGGCCTTCGACCTTGCTGTGCAGGACAATGACAGCGTGGTCACCGTCACCGAGCATCGCGTCCGCGTCGACAGCGGCACCCGCAGTGAGCAGGCCATCGAAGGACAGCAGCTGCGCTTCGATGGACAGGCACCGATCATGGGCCTGGCTGCCAACCACAGTGCGCTGGCCTGGCGCGAACGTCGCCTGCATTGGGTCTCCACGCCCTTGGCCGAGGTCACCCAGGATCTGGATCGCTGGCATGGCGGCCATACCTGGATCATCGGCGCACACCTGCGCCAGCAGCCGGTCACCCTGCTCGGCGGCGCTGACGGTGCGGCGCGCAGCCGCGACCAGCTGGCCACGCAGCTGCATGTGCGCGTGCTCCGCCTGGGCGCGGGGGTGCAGGTCTGGCTGCCGCCACGCAGGGGACATCGCGATGCACCCTGACATCGGCCGTTCCACTGCGTCTACCCAGGATGACGACGCGCTGCGTCAGCCCCTGGAGCCTCCGATGCTGTTTCACCGCCCCCTTGTCCTCGCCCTGTCACTGGCCTGCGCCAGTCCGCTTCCGTTGTTGCCTGCCAGCGCATACGCGCAGGCCGCCACGCGCCACTTCGATCTTCCTGCACAACCGCTGGCCAGTGCGCTGGATGCATACAGCCAGCTGACCGGTGTCGATCTGGTAATCGGGGCAGCATTGCCGGGCGGCCAGACCGCACCGGCGCTGCGCGGACAGTTCGACGATGCGCAGGCCCTGTCGCGCCTGCTGGTCGGCAGCGGCCTGCGCCCGCGCTTCATCGACGCACGCCGCGCCACGCTGGAACCGGCACCGGCCGACCCCTCAGATGGCAGCCGTCGAACCGGCCCCCTGCGCGTACAGGGTGATACCGCGCAGGGTCACTCTCCCGGTGCAGGGGCCAGCCAGTATGTGCCGGCCACCCGCGACGGCTTTGCGCCAGCAGTCGGCAGCGAGCGCGTGGCGATGGCCGAACGCCAGGACGGCAACAGCCTGCTGCGCTCGATGCCCGGCACCCACAGCTTCCATTCGCGCAGCCAGCCTGGGCTGCAGGTCAACATCCGCGGCATGACCGGCGCCGGCCGGGTCAACACCATGATCGATGGTGTCACCCAGACGTTCCGCAACAACGCGGGCCATGGCTCAGGGGGGCCGTTCGCCTATGTCGATCCGTTCCTGCTGGCCGGCGTGGACGTGCAGCGCGGCGCGGTCGCCGGTGGTGATGGCGCCGGCACGCTGGCCGGCAGTGCCAATTTCCGCACGCTCGACATCGACGATCTGCTTGGCGAAGGTCGTGACTGGGGCCTGCGCGCAGGCTACCGTCATGGCAACAACGGCTACGGCAATGGCCGTACCTTTGCCGGTGCCTGGCGCCACAGCGAAGATGGCGGCGACCGCCAGTTCGGTCTGCTGGCCGCTGCCAGCAGCAGCCGCAGCAGCGAATACGCAACCGCGCGCGGGCAGAAGAACACCGCCGACCCGGGCAGCCAGCAGCCCAGCAGCTGGCTGCTCAAGGCCCGCCTGCAGCCCAGCGACCAGCATCGGCTCGACCTGAGCCACATGCGTTACGAAAACGACTTCTACCACAACTACCCGTGGCAGATTTCCGCACGCAACCAGCGCGCCAGCTACCACTACACGCCCTATTCGCCGTGGATCGACCTGCGCGCGACCTTCGCCGGCAACAAGACCCGGCTGTTCTATCCGCCCGTGGAGGATTCCAGCTACATCGGTCGCCGCACCCACAGCAGCCTGAGCAGTTGGACCCTCGACAACACCAGCCGCTTCGATATCGGCGCGCTGCAGGCGCGCTGGAACACTGGCATCAAGCACCAGTCGGACATCTATGTAGCCGACACCCCCACCCTGCGCGGCGCCAACCCCCAGGGCCGCAGCCAGCTGGACAGTGTATTCAGCACGCTGGAACTGCAGTACGACGTCTACGCGCTGACTGCAGGCCTGCGCCAGGATCGCTATGGCATCCGTGGCCATGTGCCGGTGTGCTCGGATGTCCCCGGCCAGTGTGCCGAGATCAACGGCGGCGGCATCGATGTGCGCCGCACCCAGCGCGCACTCAGCCCCAGCCTGGCGGTTTCGTGGCAGGCCACCGACTGGCTGCAGCTGTTCGCCGAAGTCTCCCGTACCTCCCGCCCGCCGCGTGTGCAGGAGATGTTCTTCGAGAAGATCCCGCTGGAGGGCATGAGCGATGCCGATGGCGTCGGCGCCAACCCGTTCCTGCGTCGCGAACGCTCGCGCAACCTCCAGTTCGGCGCCAACCTCAGCGCCTCCTCTCTGCTGACCGACGGTGACCTGGCGCAGCTGCGCGTCACCCGCTTCGACAATCGCATCCGCGACTACATCAAGCCGCAGTACCTGCTGATCGTGCACCCGCCGGAGGTGGAGCCTTTCGTGGTACCGATCGACAGCGATCCGCAGCTCACTGCCTGGACCGATGCGCTGGACGTGGACGACTTCAGCACCACCACGCGCTGGATGAACCACCCGGGCGTGGTACGCATGCGCGGCATCGAGCTGGAAGCACACTACGCCAGCGAGCACTACCACGCCACGCTCAGCTGGACCCGCTCGCGCACCAGCGCACCGGCCATCGAGTTCGTCAACCTGGAAGACATCACCGCCCTGCCCGACCGCTACTGGACCCTGGACGTGGGCGGCCGCTGGTGGCAGCAGCGCGTACAGGCCGGCCTGCGCGCCGAGTATTCCGGCCCCACCGAGGAAGGCTACGACTTCTTCCAGACCCGCAAGACCGGCGGCACCGGCGTGCTGCTGGACTTCTACGCCAGCTTCAAGCCACAGGCCAATACCACGCTGTGGCTGAACATCGAAAACCTGCAGAACAAGTCCTATGACAACAATGCCTCGATCGACAGCATCTTCAGCCCGATCCTGGACCGCGGCAACGGCCGTGGCCGCACCGTCTCGATGGGCGTCAATGTGGCCTTCTAGCCGTCGCTGGCTGCCCGTGTGCCTGCTCGCGCTGGCGGGCGTGGCTGGCGCGCAGCCGATGCCCGGCACGGTGACCGACCTGGCCAACGGCCAGCATCTGGACGAGGCCGCATTCGTGCAGCGTGCGGCCAATGCGCAGCGGCTGCTGCTGGGTGAACGCCATGACCTCGCGGGCGACCATGCGGCCCAGCGCTGGCTGCTGCACGCCCTGCAACAGGTGCGCCCGCAGGGCGCGCTGGTGATGGAGATGATCGCCAGCGAGCGCCAGCCACGCCTGCAACGGGTGCAGCGCTGGCTGGCCAAGGACAACCATGCCGAGGGGGCTCGCCTGCAGGAACTGCTGGACTGGGATGCGCGCTGGCCGTGGATGGCCTATGGCGGACTGGTGCAGGATGCAACTGATGCGGGGGTTCCACTGTTCGGTGGCAACCTGTCGCGCACTGAGGTCAACGCGTTGCTGGCCTCTACCGGAACCGTTCAGTTCCCGGTGGCCTCTGCAAAGCAACGCCTGTCTGCAGTGGTGCTGACCCAGCACGCAGACACCGCGCCGATGCTGGACGGCATGCTGGCCGTGCAGCAGGCCCGCGACAGGCGCATGGCGCAGGTCCTTGCCGATGCACCCGCGCCGGCATTGCTGCTGGCCGGCCGCTGGCACGTGCTGCGGGGCACCGGCGTGCCGGGCTACCTGCCGGCAGATGCTCCGGCGCTGGTGATCGTGCTGTCCTCGCCCGGCGAAGTCGTTGATGCGTCCGACGCCGATCTGCTGTGGGTGCTAGGCGATGAGTGAGCGCGGCCAACACTGGCGGGCGGTCGTGATCAGCGTCGGTCTGCACCTGCTGCCCCTGCTGCTGTTGCTGCACTGGGTCGCCGCGCCGCCGTCACTGCCGCCGCCAGAACAGGATGTGCGCATCAGCCTGCGCCTGCTGGCACCGGCCACGCCGCCACAGCCGGTGGAGGAACGCCAGGCCGATACCGCCAGCCAGGCGCAGCAGGCGCGTGCATCGCAACCGATGAAGTCGCCACCGCCACCGACGCCCACCGCAGCGCGCGAGGGCGAGTTGGCCGCCAGCGAGACGGGGCGGACGGGCCGAAAACCGTTGCCGGTCGCCCCGCCTGCGGCCGCGACCGATGCAAGTCCCGCGCCGGCATCGATCACGGCCGCGCCGCCCGCTCCGGACGCGCCACCGGCGAACTTCCAGGCCGGCGCCGCCAGCGACCAGTGGGAAGCCCGCCTGATGGCGCGGCTGGAACGTTACCGCTATTACCCCGCCGCCGCGCGCTCGCGCCGGCAGCAGGGCACTGCCTGGGTCAGGGCCAGCATCGACCGCGAAGGTCGCCTGCTGGCCCTGCGGCTGGAGCAGTCCAGTGGCCAGCCGATGCTCGATGACGCAGCCCTGCAGACCTTCCGTCGCGCGCAGCCGCTACCGCCCATTCCCGATGAACTGAAGGCACCACAGGAACTGGTGGTGCCGGTGGAGTACTACCTGCGCTAGGCGGCATAGGCCTCCGCCTCGATCTCGAACAGCATGCCGTCCAGCGCCAGCCGCGGCACCGGGATCAGCGTGCAGGTGGGCGCGGCGCGATTCGGCCAGCGCCGCCGCACCTGATGGGCGATGATGCCCAGCCGGTCCTCGTCGTGGTCGACCACGAGGATGCGCAACCGTGCGACATCGGCCAGGCTGGCCTGCGCCGAGCGCAGCGCGATCTCCAGGTTGTCCAGCGCCTGCCCGACCTGGTCTTCGAAGCTGGGCGAGAGACGGCCCTGCGCATCTTCACCGCCCTGCCCGGCCACGTGGATCACCCGTGCCGGCAGACGCACCATCGCCACATGTGAGTAGCCGTTGGCCGAAGGATCGTAGAGGCCCGATGGATTGAACAGCTCCAGCAGGCCATGGCTGAGGTCCGATGTGGTCAGCAGGTTCATGCCGCGCGCCTCGTGGGGGTTGCCGGCAGTCTGTGACCTCAACCCGGGTTGAGGTCAAACGGATCCGGTGCAACAGACCGGTCTGCCATGCGCAACGATCACGCCGACGTGTAGAGCCGAGCCCGTGCTCGGCTGCGCTGCGCGAATGGCAGCCGAGCATGGGCTCGGCTCCACCGTTCCCCGCTCACGTCCACGCCGGGTCTGCCGTGAAATCGATGGTCAGCCAGAACGTGCTGCCGCGCGCATCCAGCCGCACCGCGATCTCATCGCGCATCGCATCAACCTCGCCCACCGACCCCAGCGGCGTACCCGGGTCGGCCAGCACATGGATCTCGATGAACCGCATGCGCCCCATCTTCGCCACATGGCTGGTGAATCCGGCATAGCCGTGCTCGGCCACGAACGCCTGCATCACCTGCTGCACGCGCCGGTCCAGATCGTCCGGGGCCACCTGCAGCACCTCGCGCATGGCTTTCCAGGCGCTGCGCGCCGGCACCGGCAGCACCGCCAGGCTGATCAATGCCAGCACGATCGAATCAAGGTACGGCACCCAGTGGTGCCACTCGCCACCGTGCAACGCCAGTGCCAGCACGAAGGCCAGCACCACCGCCAGGCTCATCAGCCCGCCCAGCAACCAGCCACGCACGTCCAGCCACAGCAACGCCGAGCGCAGGCGCCGCGCACGCTGCGCGACGAACGCGGCCATCGCCAGGTTGCTGGCACTCAGCAATGCCGCCCACCACAGCGCAGGCCCGAACTTCACTTCGTGCCCACCCGTGGTCAAACCGATCACCGCGTTGGCCAGCGCATAGACGCAGGCCAACGACAGGATCACCCCGCCGAGTGCCTCGACCATCGGCTCCAGGTGCCAGTAACCGTACTGGAAGCGCGGGCTCTGTTCCCGCGCCACCAGCCGCAGCACCGACAATGACACCAGGGTCAGGGCAACGTCGACCAGGCTGTACACGCCGTCGAACAGGATGGCCTGCGATCCCACCAGCAGGCCACCGCTGAAGCCGACCGCGCTGACCGCGATGGTGACCCCGATCGAGAACTTCAGGATGCGTTGCTCGCGCGCGGTATCCATCGTTCGCCGAAGGGCCGACCGTCGCCGGTCAGGCCTTCAGCACCTCCACCTTGTACGAGGTCACATCGCCGTCCTGCTCGATGATCAGCCCGTGCACGTCCGACTCGAAGCCCGGGAAGCGGGCATTCTGCTCGCGGGCAATGCGCAGCGACTGGATGATCGGCTCGTCGCTGTCGCCGAAACGCTCGCCGGGCATGATGGTCGGAATGCCCGGCGGGTACGGAACCAGCATGGTCGCCGCGACGCGGCCACTGAGCTGCTCGATGTCGACCCGCTCGATCTCGCCCTTGACCAGGTGGTTGTAGGCATCGGCCGGGGTCATCACCGGCGTCGGCAGGTCCACGTACATCTCGCGCATCACCTTGGCCACCGAGAATTCCTGGTTGAACGCATGCAGCGCGTCGCACAGGTCACGCAGGCCCCAGCCGGCGTAGGCATTGGGATAGTCGGCTGCCAGCGACGGCAGTGCCTGGCTCAGCGGCGCATTGCGGTCGTACAGTTCCTTGAATGCCATCAGTTCGGTGACCAGCGTGCTCCACTTGCCCTTGGTGATGCCCATCGAGAACAGGAACAGCACCGAGTACAGGTTGGTCTTCTCCACGGTGATGCCGCGGCCCCACAGGAACTTGCTCAGTACCGCTGCCGGGATGCCCAGCGTGCCCATGCTGCCGTCCATCGCCAGGCCCGGGGTCAGCAGGGTCACCTTGATCGGGTCGATCAGCACATAGTCGTCGACCAGGTTCTCGAAGCCATGCCAGTGCGCATCCGGCTGCAGGTACCACTCATCGCGCTTGGCCACCAGCGGTGCCGGCGTATCGCCCTTGTCCAGGCTGCGCTCGACCTTGGTGGGCTGCCACACGCTGAACCACCAGTCGTCGCGGCCGAGGTCGTCACGCACGTGCAGCATCGCGCGGCGGAACGCGATCGCCTCGTCATGCATCTCCTGTACCAGCGAACGACCGGCGTCGCCTTCCATCATCTTCGACGCCACATCACAGGCCGCGATCACCCCGTAATGCGGGCTGGTCGAGGTGTGCATCATGAACGATTCGTTGAAGCGCTCGGCATCCAGGTCACGCTGCGCCGAGTTGCGCACGTGGATCATCGACGCCTGCGAGAACGCGGCCAGCAGCTTGTGGGTGGAATGCGTGGTGAAGATGATCGCATCCTGCTCGCGCGGCTTGCCCTTGGCCATGCCGTAGTGGTTCTCGTAGAACGGATGGAACGCGGCATAGGCGTACCAGGCTTCATCGAAGTGCAGGAAGTCGACGGCGCTGCCGATCTCGTCGGCGATCTTCTCGGCGTTGTAGCACAGGCCGTCATAAGTCGAATTGGTGACCACCGCGATGCGCGGCTTGGAGCCGGCCTGGTAGGCCTTGCTGGCCAGCGGGTTGGCGGCGATGCGCTGCTGCAGCGATTCCGGCGTGAACTGATCCAGGCTGATCGGGCCGATGATGCCGTGTGCGTTGCGGCTGGGGGTAAAGTACACCGGCACCGCACCGGTCATGATCAGCGCGTGCAGCAGCGACTTGTGGCAGTTGCGGTCGACGAACACCACGTCGCCGCGCGCCACTGTGCCGTGCCAGACGATCTTGTTGGCGGTGGAGGTGCCGTTGGTGACGAAGAAGGTATGGTCGGCACCGAAGTTGCGCGCCGCTTCTTCCTCGGCATCCTTGATCGGGCCGGTATGGTCGAGCAGCGAGCCCAGCTCCGGCACCGAGATCGACAGGTCGCTGCGCAGGGTGTTTTCGCCATAGAACTGGTGGAATGCACGACCGACCGGCGACTTGGTGAATGCCACGCCGCCGGCATGGCCCGGCGTGTGCCAGGAATAGTTCGACTCAGCCGCATGATGGATCAGCGCCTTGAAGAACGGCGGCAGCAGGTTCTTCATGTAGTCTTCGGCCGCGCGCATCACCTGCCGCGAGATGAAGCTCTTGGTGTCTTCGAACAGGAAGATGAAGCCGTGGATGTACTTGAGCAGCTTGCTCGGCACCTTCTCGATGGTGCGGCGCTCGCCGTACAGGAACACCGGCAGGTTCGCGCGGCGGGCGCTCTGCTCGCGCAGGAAGGCGGTCAGCCGCTGGAACTCGCCATCCACTTCTTCACTGCCGTCGATCGAGATCAGCACCGCCGAGGCCGCCACGTAGGTGCGGGCACCGGCACGGGCGTCATCCAGGTTCAGGCCGCACAGCACGCGCTGGTCGTTGCCGCGCAGCTCTTCCACCAGAGCGCGGATCAGGATGCCGCCGATGCGCGGCGACTCGTAGTCGTTGTCGATGACAATGACCGGATAGTCCAGGGACTTGAAGTACACGTTGATTCTCCTTGTCTAACTCAGGAACGCTGGGCGCCGGCGCTGATCGCCGAAGCCTCGCGGGCGCGCTGCCGCTGCTGGCGGCGCTCCTCGCTGAAGAAGGGATAGAACACGGTGATGAACAGCACGAACAGGAACGCGTACTGCACGATGGTTCCCGACGAGCCGTAGATCGCCCACAGGCAGTACACGACAGTCAGGCTGGTCAGGGTCCAGAACGCACCGGTATGGATGATCGTGTGCGAGCGTTCGACCACGAAGTAGCAGGCCACGCACGAGTAGATGTAGGGCAGCAGGGTCAGCACCACCGCCGCCGACGTGATCACGTCGAACTGGGCCGACGCGGTTTCCGACGTGGAGGTGACCAGCACCGCCAGCGTCATCAGCACGGCCACGATCAGCACGCCCTTGACCGGCACGTCGTCCTTGTTGGTCTTGCTGAAGATGCTCGGGAACAGGCCATCATCGGAGGCTGCCTTGGCGCTCTGTGCGGTCAGCAGGATCCAGCCGCCCAGCGAACCGGCCGCACCGATGAAGGCACACAGGCTGACCAGCGCACCGCCCCAGCCACCGACGGCCTTGGCGGCAGCCAGTGCGAACGGCGCATCGGAGGTCTGCAGTTCGCCATTGGGCACCATGCCCATGATCACCGAGGAGCTGGCGATATAGGCGATCGCGGCCAGGAACACGCCGGCCAGGGTGGCACGGGCCACGTTCTTTTCCGGGTTCTCGACCACACCAGCGGTGACCGAGGCCGACTCGACACCGATGAAGGCCCACAGCGTCAGTGCCGCGGCGCTGGAGATCGCGCCGAAGTTGGATTCACCCGACACGTTGTAGGCGCCCTTGAAGATGTCGGCATCGAAGAAGAACCAGCCGAAGATGGCGATGCCCAGGATCGGCACCAGCGCGAAACTGGTGGTGACGGTCTGCACCCGGCTGACGAAGGCCGGGCCGATCACGTTGGCGAAGCTCAGCGCCCACACCAGGATCAGCACCGCGATGCAGCGCACCAGCGGCTCGGACAGGATCGGGAAGAAGTAGCTGAAGTAGCCGACCGCCGCGATCGGGATGGCAACGTTGCCGATCCAGTTGGCGAACCAGTAGATGGTATTGGTCTGGAAGCCCATGTAAGGCCCGAACCAGTCGCGCGCATAGGCGTAGGGTCCGCCCGCCTTGGGTGCCAGCTTGCCCAGTTTGGCGAACACGAAGGCCAGCAGCAGCGCCCCCGCGGTAGTGATCAGCCAGCCCCAGATCGAGGCGGTGCCAATCTTGGCCAGGCTGGAGGGCAGCAGGAACACGCCTGAGCCCATCATGTTGCCGGCGACGAGGAAGGTGGCTCCGACCACCCCGATTTTCTTTGCTTCTGCCATGACAATCTCCTGTACTGGCATGGGCCCGGTGCGGCCGGGCGTGGGGACGGTTGCGCTGGCGTAACGCCGCTGGCGCTTACTTGATGAAGTTGTATTGCAGGCTGCCCTGCACCCGGACCGTGTCGCCGCGCGCGCCGCCCTGCTGTTCCAGGCGGCCGTACAGCAGCTCCATGCCCATCGTCCACGACGGTGCCGGGCTCCAGATCAGGTTGAACACGCCGTAGCGGCTCCGCCGGAATGCGTCGGCGGCCAATGCGGCGTTACGCTCCAGGGTCAGCTGGCCGAAGATCAGGTTCGATCGCCACAACCCGGACCAGTAATGGGTGTAGCCAACGAAGCCGCCGTGCAGGTCCAGCGCGTCGAGACGGCCATCGGCACCGACCACCGCGTCCAGCCCGGAGCCGGTCAGGTCGGCGGTGTAGCGGCTGAGGCCGCGCCCACCGAGTGCACCAAACAGCAACAGGTCGCGTTCGCCCACCGAGGCCGAGCCGCTCAGCTGCAGGCCGCCGGCCATGCGCCGGTCGCGCTCGCCCTCGCCGTCATAGGCCAGGCTGCGCGCCACCGCGCCCAGCTGCAGGTGGCCCCAGTCGCGCTCCATGCGCGCAGTCACCGTCACATCGGGCAGCCGGTTCACTGCGGCCCGCTCATCACTGGCACCGGCCAGTTCGGTCTTCGGGTCTTCAGCGGCGACGGTCAGCGTGTTGCCCTTGCCCATCGCGAAGCTGTGGTGAATGCCGGCCACCAGCAGATAGCCGGCGCCGCCCGGCCCGGCGAAGTCCAGCGTGTCGGGCAGGCTGTCCGGGTCCATGAAGCTGGAGTAGCCATAGCCGGCATAGGTATTGCCGAGCTGGCCATAGGCATGACGCAGGCGGAACTCGTAGCCGTCGCTGCTGCCGAAGAAGTCGTTCTCCAGGTAGAAGCGCAGGTTGCCGTGCGTGGTCGGGCGCCGCGCCTCGAAGCTGAAGCGGGTCTGCTTGGCGTGGATGTTGAAGTTGGAAACGTCGCGGTGGCTGCCGCCCACCGGCATCGACGAGGGAATGAACTGGTCCTCGTCGCCGGCCGCGCGCGAATCGGCGATGGCATCCAGCTTGGCGTAGCCGCCGATGCGGATCACCGTATCGGTGCCGGGGATGGCGAAGAAGCCCTTCAGGTCGGGATCGGTCGGGCCCGCGGCACTGTCCGGACGCGATGCCGCTGTGGATGGATCGGCCACGGAGTCGCGTTGTGGTAACACCGGCTGTGCGACACCCGGCACCTGCGTGCGATGAATCACATCGGAAGGGACAGGTGTCGAGGCCAAAGGCGTCGTTGCAGGCGCTGCCGTCGTCCGTGCCTGCACAGGCGCATCATCGCGCCGCTCCAGCCGATCCAGCCGTTGCTGCATGCCTTCCAGCGCCTGACGCATGGCGGCAATCTCACGCCGCAATGCCTGCGCATCCTCCGCATCGCCCTGTTGCGCATACGCTGGCGAGATCGCCAGTGCACCCATACACGCCAGACTCAGTACCGCCAAACGCATTGCATCCTCCCCGGACGAACACTCGCATCACGGTCCTGGAGCGCACGCATGCGCCGCCCTGGCTTCGCGTTGCCGTTGCTGGAAATGCGGGTACTGCGTCGACGACACCGGTCAGCCTGCGCGCGGCAGGCAACAGGACGATGACACTGCCCTGCCTGCACCCATGTCGCTTCCATCAAGGCCGCGCTGCCAGAGAGGTGGCGACCGCAGCGGTCTGGGTAACAATCAGGAAGTGAGAATGTCGTGAATGGCTGTGCCGACCGCCCCGTTTCAGGGCATGTCAGGTGCGGCATCCATGGCGCGTTGACGCTGTATTCCATGCGTCAAAGGCTAGTCCACCTGTCGTTTTTGGCCTTGATTGGAATCAAGGCGCGATGCTTGATCTCAGTCACGATTCAGACGTGACCTCGAACAGGTCATGCGCAAGCGGTTGTGTTCGCCTGGGCACAGAACGCAACAGGCCCGCATGTCGCCATGCGGGCCTGTGGGCTACGTCATCAAGCCGGTACGGATCAACGCGGGCCGAGCACCGTCGTCAGGTCGTCGCCCTGCGGCAGTCCGGCGCGGCGCTGCACCTGGCCCTGCGCATCCTGGAACAGGATACCCGGCGTACCCTGGAAGCCCATCTCCAGCATCAGGACCTGGTTGGCATCAAGCTTGCCCGCGATCTCGCGGCTGATGCTCGGCAGCGCCTTGATACCGCCACGGTCGAACTGGTGCTCATTCTCCAGCAGCGCCGCGCTCGGATCACGCGCGGCGAGGATGGCGGCGGCCTTGGCCGGACTGTCCTCGCGGATCACACCCACCATGATGTGGCGCAGCTGCACCTTGCCGGCGTCGACCCACGGACGGGCCGCCTCCCAGAACTTGTGGCAATACGGGCAATTGGCATCGCTGAAGGTATAGACCACGCGCGGCGCGTCGGCCTTGCCGTCACGCACCCAGGCGCTGGCTTCGAGCTTGGTCCACATCTTGGCCGACATTGGCGCGGACACCAGCTTCTCCACCGCCTCGGCCGCCACGTCGTTGCCCTCGGCATCGAACAGGCTGCCGACCAGCACGTTCTTGCCATCGGCCGTGACATAGGCTGCGGCCGGCTGCTGACCGCCCACCACACCGGCGAAGCCACGCAGGCCACCCGGCGCATCGAATTCGGCGACAACCTCGAAGCCGTGCTTCTCGATGCCCTTCAACACCGCGGGGCGATCGCCCTTGGTAGCAGTGGCCGGCGCGCTTGCCGCCGGTGCGGCGGCAGTCTTGCCCGGCGGCGTCTGCGCCTGACTGCAGGCGGCCAATGCCAGCATGACCGGCAGCAGGAGCACCGCCGGGGCGGTGCGCAGGGAAGTCGACAACATGGGAACTCCGTAGTGAGATGCCCGCGCAGGCTACCGCAGCCGGCGCAGTTTGTGTTCAAGACCTGCCGCGGTCAGCTCGCCCAGGTGCAGCTCATGCAGGCGTCCATCGGCATCGAAGAAGAGTGTTGAAGGATAGGCCTGTACACCCAGCACTGTTGAAGCAGCCGCCTCATCATCCAGCAACACGTTGCCCAGCATCAGTCGCTCACCGGCAAGAAAACCCTGGACCTCTTCCAGGGTTTCGCCCTGATTGAGGAAGACGAACTGCACGTTGCCATGTGCCTGCTGTGCCGCTGCAAGCACCGGCATCTCCCGCCGGCAGGGGCCGCACCATGTGGCCCACAGGTTCAGTACCACCGGCTTGCCGCGGAACTGCTGCAGATCAACCGTTCCGCCCTGCAGGTCCCCGACCTGCAGCGTCGGCAATGGCATCTGCCGCTCCTGCCAGGCCGACAGCAGCTGACCACCAGCGGCCCAGAGCAGCACACCCACCAGTGCGCTTGTCAGTACCGGTGCACGCAACTGACGCCACGGCCGCAGACGCCATGATCCCCACGCCAGCCCGGCCACCATCACCACCATCAGGTGATAGCCACCATCGGTGACCTGCAGAATGCTCCAGGGCTCCGATCGATAGAGCGCGAAATTCAGCACCACAAAACTGATACGACCACACAGCAGGCCGATCAGCAGCATGTCCAGCACCATGCTTGCCGCCGACGGCAGCGGCATTCCTACTGCCCTGCGCGGCCAAAGACGGGCAACGATCATGGCCAGCAACGTGCACATGAGGATCAACACCACCGGCATCGGTACCGGTCCAACACTCGACATCAGCCCACCTGTTCAAGTTCCACTTGCCTGCATGGTCAAAGCGTCACGCCCAGGTTGCAAGCGCTCGCCCGCCACCTGCCATCAGGCCGCACTCCGCCCCAACTGCATGCCGGGGGGCGTCTGCAGGCCACGCAGACTTCCGGCCACCGACGGCATCAATGGCCGCTCCCGTCGCTTGCAGTTGACGTGGCGACGATAGTTGGCCGGTGTCATGCCCACGATGCGGAGGAACAGACGCCGGAACGCGCTCTGATCAGCGTAGCCCACACCCCAGGCCACCTCTTCGATGCCTGCGCCCTGCTGCAGCAGGGTCTGGGCCTTGGCAATGCGCAGCCGTTGGCAGTATTCGATCGGCCGCAGACCGGTCGCCCGGAGGAAGCGCCGCTGCAAGGTGCGCGGTTCCAATCCAGAAACCTCGCAGATTGCGGCCAGAGTGGCCCCTCGTGCCGCAGTGGTATGCAGCCAGCGCTGGGCCTTCAGTACATCGCGATCACCGTGGGCGAAGTTGGCACTGAAACGCTCAAGATCCTGCTGGATCCCTGCGGGCACGACGATCCCGAGCTGTTGCGCAACCGCGCTCGCCACACCCTGCCCGTGCAGCCGGTACAGCAAGCGCAGCCCGAGGAAACGCCAGGCCTGCGATCCGCCAACGGTCAGCAGGTCACCATCGTCGACCAGCGCCCGCTCACTCGGGACCCAGCTCACCGCCTGTGCCTGCAACCCTGGATGTCGCCCCAGATCGGGGCCGCTCACCGTTCTTCCGGCCAGCAGTCCCGCACGGGCCAGCACACTGACCCCATCGCTGGCGGCAGCCAGCAGGCTGCCCCCGTCATAGTGGGCCCGCAACCAGTCCAACAGGACCTCCTCGGCACGCAGGCAGGCTCCAGGGCTGATCTGGCCGGGAACCGCGATTACCGCAGGAATGGCGGCGTCAAGCATTTCAGCACCCGCGATGCGATGTACACCGGTCTGGCTGGCGGGCACGATCCAGCGCGTGACAAGCACACGCTTGAACGGTCGGCGCTGCTGTTGGGCCAGGCGGTTGGCGACGTGGGCCATTTCGGCCAGCACCGAGGCGGCGGAGGGGTCCCCTCCCGGATATTCGACCACCGCAACCTCGACGAATGCTTCGTTCCTGACTCCCTCCACAGACCACCTCCTCGGTTCGTTGCAGGCCATCGAACGGCCGGTTCAGGCGAAGGGTAGGAACAGGCCCATCTGCGGGGCTATGAAGAAAGTTGCAAAGTGGGCTGAATGCGCGCGCCGGGCTGAAGCCTTGACTCTAGACCAGACTCCAGGCTTCACAATGATCGGCAGGATCCGTAGGAAAACTGCCATGAACATTGGACAACTGGCCCGCCAGGCGGGCGTGCCGATCGACACGGTCCGCTATTACGAGCGGCAGCAGCTGCTGCCGACAGCGGCGCGCTCGGCTGGCGGCTACCGCATCTTCGGCGAGCCGGACCTGCGTCGGTTGCGCTTCATCCGCCGCGCCAAAGCGCTGGGCTTCAGCCTCGAGGAAATCGGCGAACTGCTGGCGCTCAGCGATCACCACCGGCAGGACATGGGAAGCGTGCGCGACACCGCCCAGGCCCGCCTGCAGGACATTGCACAACGGATGGCCGAACTGCAGCGCATGCATACCGCGCTTTCGCAGCTGGTCGATGCATGCCCCGGTCACGGCACCCTCGACCAATGCCCGATCCTGGCAGCGCTGACCGACGACAACGCATAGACATCCCTGGCGCAGATCGGCATTGCAACGCATGTGAAGAAAAGTGCAACAAATGCTTGCCAACCCCCTGGGGCAGGGCTATTATTTCGCTCCTCAGCGACGTGGGGCCATAGCTCAGCTGGGAGAGCGCCTGCATGGCATGCAGGAGGTCAGCGGTTCGATCCCGCTTGGCTCCACCAATCTTTCGGCATTAGGCCGTCGAAAGGTCGCTAAAGAACATTGATGAGAATTGCGTCCCCATCGTCTAGAGGCCTAGGACATCACCCTTTCACGGTGGCGACCGGGGTTCGAATCCCCGTGGGGACGCCACTCATCACGAACAACGAGGACCCGGCCGATAACCGGGTCTTTTTTGTTCACCGCCTACCTGCATTCAGGTTGTGGCGTTGCGGTTCCCTGCCCTTGTGGCGACGGTTGAACCGGAACGAAAAAAGTTGAAAAAAAGCTTCCACAAACGTGAACACGCAGGTATGATAGGCGGCTCGGTAACACGGGGCCATAGCTCAGCTGGGAGAGCGCCTGCATGGCATGCAGGAGGTCAGCGGTTCGATCCCGCTTGGCTCCACCACTTTCGACATTAGGCCGTCGAAGGTTCTACAACTTGAAGTTTTTCGTGCGTCCCCATCGTCTAGAGGCCTAGGACATCACCCTTTCACGGTGGCGACCGGGGTTCGAATCCCCGTGGGGACGCCAGTTTCAAAACGGACTCTGCTCCCGGCAGATCATCCGGAGCTTCATGGGGCCATAGCTCAGCTGGGAGAGCGCCTGCATGGCATGCAGGAGGTCAGCGGTTCGATCCCGCTTGGCTCCACCACTTCGACATTAGGCCGTCGAAGGATCTACAACTTGAAGTTTTCGTGCGTCCCCATCGTCTAGAGGCCTAGGACATCACCCTTTCACGGTGGCGACCGGGGTTCGAATCCCCGTGGGGACGCCAATTCTTGAAAACCCCGACTCCGGTCGGGGTTTTTCTTTGCCTGTGATTCCTGGGAAGGCCCTATCCACGCATGGCGTGGATCTACTGCAGGGCCCGGGTAGATCCACGCCATGCGTGGATGGCCTCACTCCGCTCACGGCTCAGAACCGCCGATACATCCCGATCGATGCCGGCGCCGTCGGCGCGAAACCAAACTGTGCGTACAACCGATGCGCCTCGCCATCCGCCAGCAGGCTGACATACGCCGACGGTGGCAGGTTGGCCTGCATCCAGCCGTCAAGGCGCCGCATCACCTCCTTGCCCAGGCCCTGCCCCTGCAACCGTGGCAGCACCGCGATGTCGCAGACCTGCAGGTGGCAGCCGCCATCGCCGACGATACGCCCCATCGCCACAAGTTCTGCACCCTGGTAGGCACACACGCCGAACAACGTATTGGGCAGCGCGCGCGTCGCCGCCTCCTGGCTCTTGGCACTGAGGCCGGCCAGCACGCGCAGCCGGCAGTAGTCTTCAACCGTGGGCACAGCCTCGCGGAACTGGCAGCTGACGGAATCATTCATGCGGTATCTCCCTGTAGGTCGGGCTATCCTGCCCCATCCACGTCGCAGCGACTGCGACCTAGGCCTGCAGAGTTCCCATGTGCTATTCCGCCCTGATCCGTGCCGACTACGCCACGCTGGTCCGCGAGTTCGGTGCCATCCTGTCGCTGGAGGAGTTCGCCGAACTGTACGCGCACGACCCCGGCAAGAAGCGACCGAAAACCCCCAAGGCCATGGACGACGGTTTTGCCGGCGCGCGCACCGAGCAGGGCCGTGACATCGTCGCGAAGATCCAGCACTGGCATGCACTGGAACGCCAGGACCTGGAGGCGGAGCTGGCCCGCCAACGCGAGCGCCGCGATATCGCTCACGCAACGCTGGCCACCCGCCCCACCCAGAAGGCACGCAACGACCTGCGCGTGGCCGGCAACCGCATCGAGCGCGCCCAGGCCCGGCTCGAAGACCTCCACCGGGTCCAACTACTGCCGCGCGACAACCGCATTTTCCCCGGCACCTACGCGCCGGTGATGGTCAGCGAGAACGGCCGCCGGGTGATCAGGCCGATGCGCTACCAGTGCCGGCTGCCCGACAAACCGGCACGCAACGATGTGCTCTACCCCGGCACCTACAACGCACGACGCGACAGCCTGGAAGGCTATTGGCGCGGCGCATTCGGCCTTCGCCACGGCGTTGTCGTGGTGCGGGCGTTCTATGAGCACGTGCCACGCCACGCCATCGCAGGGCGCGCGCTTGGCGCCGCGGAAAAGGAACAGGATGTGGTGTTGGAGTTTCGCCCCGACCCGCCCCGCGACCTGCTTCTGGCCTGCCTTTGGGCAGAATGGGAGGGGCCGGAAGGACGCCTGCTCTCGTTCGCCACGATCACCGATACCCCGCCACGCGATGTCGCCGCCGCAGGTCACGATCGCGGCGTGATACCGATCCGCAGGGAGCATCTCGATGCGTGGCTCAATCCCGATCCGGACAACCTGGCCGGGCAGTACCGCATCCTCGACGACCGCGAGGACATCCGCTACGTGTACGAGGAGGCCGGCTGAAGCGCCGTTCTCACGCCGTTGCGCTGGAACGGCCCACCGCACGGGTCAGCGCCCGGATCAGATCCGCCGACAGATACGGCTTGACCAGCAGTATTCCGGCCAGCATCGACTCGGGCAGCTGCTCAGCCAGCATTCCGGTGGCGAGCACGAACGGTATGCCACGCGCCGACAATGCTGCCGCCACTGGCTCGCTGGTCTCGTTGCGGGCCAGGCGATAGTCCAGCAGGACCACATCCGGGGCCGAGTCTTCCAGCATGCGTAATGCTTCAGCCACGCTCGCCGCCAACCCGACCACGGTCGCGCCGGCATGCACCAGCTGCATCTGCAGCAGGGCCGCGCTCATCTCGTCGTTCTCGACCACCAGCACCCTCAGGTCCTGCAACACGGTCATCGGCTATGGCTCCTGGAGGCATTCAAGCCGGCGCAGTATAGCCATCACAGAGCAGATGCCGACAGGAAACGCCCCGATCGCCTTGCCTCTATGAAAGCCCTGCCCTCCTCGGTTACACTCACACGCTGCCTGCCGGTGTGGCGGAATGGTATACGCAGCTGACTCAAAATCAGCCGGGGGTGACCCCATGAAGGTTCGAGTCCTTTCACCGGCACCACAGCATCAAAGGCCAGGTCCATGACCTGGCCTTTTGCTTTTCAGGCGATGGAGGCCCACATGGCCGTTCCGGTGTCACTGCGCTGACGCATAACTGCGACCGCTGGCAGCATTACTGCTAGACGCAGCGCACACTTTTCTTGCCAGCCTCACGTACATCTGCCTATCGTGATCCCGCCGGATCCGGAGGTGGGGGAATGCATGACGCTGCGTGCTGCACTGTTTTTTCTGGTCACGCACGCACTCGTCATTGCCTTGGTCGGCCCGCAGGACCCTGTCGGCTCCTACCTGTTGCTGATCACCGCCCCCCTGCTGGCCGCACTGGCCTGCGTGCGGCGTGCACGTGCCAGCCAGGCGGCCTGCAAGTGGCGGCTGCTCGGCGCGGCCGTCGGCCTGTTCTCTCTCGCCCTGCTGGCCCTGCTGTACCGCAATGTGGCCGGCCTCGCCCCTGCGCAGATGACCGCCTCAACACTGATCCTGTACGTGTTCTACCGGATCCCCCTGACCTACGTAGCTGCAAGCCCGGGCGGCGGGAACCGCCTCATCCATGCGGTGGACCTTGCGATCATTGCCCTGCTTTGGCTGCTGTACTACCTGCATACGCGGGCCATGGCGCCTCTCAACACCGCGCTGTGGACGCAGTGCCTGAACACCATGAGCAGCGTACAGAACAGCCTGGTGTTCTGCTTCGCGCTGGTCCGATTCCTGGCCGAGGACAATCCCGACCGCCGCGATTTCTTCCGCACACTTGCGATCTACGCGCTGGGCTACTTCCTGCTGGCGCTCTACATCAACACCTACCAGCCGCAGACACCTGACGGCAGCTGGGGCGACCTGCTGATCAGCGGGCTGTTCGTGCTGCTGGCCGTCCTGGCCGGCAGCCACCGCCGCTACCCGGCAGTGGAGGTATCCCGCAGCCTGCGGCGCATCGTCGATGCCGGCGTACCACTGATGCTGCCCTTGCTGCTGATGATGGTGGCGCTGCTGGTCGCGCGCCTGCAGCCAAGCCTGGCCACCGTAGGTTTCATCGGTGCGATGCTGGGTTACGCCCTGCGCAGCGTGCTGAGCCAGATCGAGATCCAGCGCCAGCGCGATGAACTGGAAACGCTGGCGCGGCGCGATCCGCTGACCGGGCTGGGTAACCGGCGCAGTTTTGATGAATCGCTGGATGGGGCCCACCGCCGCGCGCGCCGCCAAGGCCAGGGCCTGGCGGTACTGATGATCGACATCGACCACTTCAAGCGGCTGAACGACACCTACGGGCACCCGGAAGGTGATCGGCGCCTGCGTGCCGTCGCCGGCATCCTCGACGGCTGCCTGCAGCGCGGTGACGACCTGCTGGCCCGCTACGGCGGCGAGGAGTTCATTGCAGCCCTGCCATCGCCCGAGGCGATGCACGCGCTGCATCTGGGCGAACGCCTGCGTGCCGCGGTCGAAAGCGCCGCACTGCCCGCTGCCGAGGGCCATGTGACCATCAGCGTGGGCGTGGCCTGGCAGTCCGCCAGCGATGAGTATGCGCCCGGAGACCTGGTCGGCCGTGCCGACCAGGCCCTGTACCGGGCCAAGCATGCCGGGCGCAACCGTGTGCACCTTGCCTCGGCCATGCAGGCCTCTGGCGAACCTGTCGGCCCGCGCGCCTAGACGACCCGCAGGGCTGCCCCTCCATGCAGATGCCCTGCCCCGTCCTGCACCCGGAAACCAGCGACGGTCTGCAGCAGCTGTGCCGACTGCTCTTCCATGCTGCGCGCCGCCGCCGACGCCTCCTCGACCAGGGCAGCGTTCTGCTGCGTGCCCTGGTCGATCAGGTCGACCGCATGGTTCATCTGCTGGATGTCGTCGCTCTGCTGCTGGGAGGCCGTGCTGATCTCGGTCATCAGATCGCTGACCCGGCGGACGTTGGTCACGATCTCGTCCATGGTGCGGCCCGCGCTTTCCACCTGGGCGGTACCGGCCCCGACGTTGGCCACCGACTCATCGATCAGATGCTTGATCTCCTTGGCGGCACTGGCCGAGCGCTGGGACAGCTCGCGGATCTCGGTGGCGACCACGGCAAATCCTCGACCGTGTTCACCCGCGCGTGCGGCTTCCACCGCTGCGTTCAACGCCAGGATATTGGTCTGGAAAGCGATGCCATCGATCACCCCGATGATATCGACGATGCGCCGCGAGGAGGCATTGATCACCGCCATCGTCTCGACCACTTCATGCACCACGCTGCCGCCGCGCGCAGCGACATCGGCGGCTCCGCCGGCCAGCTGGCTCGCCTGGCGCGCGTTGGTGGCGGTGCGCTGCACGGTCTCGGCCAACCCCTTCATCGACACCGCGGTTTCCTCCAGCGAGGCCGCCTGCTGCTCGGTGCGCTGCGACAGGTCGCTGTTGCCTTGCGCGATCTCGGTCGCACCCACCGCAATGGTGTCGGCAGCGAACTTGATCTGGCCGATGATCGCGGCCATCGCCTCGACCAGCGAATTCACGCCCTCGCACAGTTCGGCGATGGAACCCTGCTTGTCGGCCATCGCCACGCGCCGGGTCAGATCACCCTGCTTCGCGGCGGCCACCACCTCGCGGGTCTGCGCCACGGCACGCTGCATCGCCTGGTTCTCATGCACCTGCGCGGTGATGTCGGTTGCGTACTTGACGACCTTGAACGGCTTGCCGTTGAGGTCGAGGATGGGGTTGTAGGAGGCCTGGATCCAGACCTCACGCCCGCCTTTGCCCAGCCGCCGGTATTGCCCGGCATCGTATTCGCCGCGCCCGAGCTTTTCCCAGAACTGGCGATACTCGGCACTGCTGCGATGCTCGGGCTCGACGAACAGCGAGTGATGCTGCCCGCGTACTTCATCGAGGCTGTAGCCGGTGGTGGCGAGGAAATTGTCATTGGCCGAGAGAATGCGTCCTTCCATGCTGAATTCGATCACTGCCTGCGACTTGCCGATCGCTGCCAGCTGCCCGGCCGAATCGGCCGCCTGCAGCTTCTGCGCGGTGATGTCGGTGGCGAACTTGACCACCTTGTACGGCCGTCCCTGCCGATCCAGTACCGGGTTGTACGAGGCCTGGATCCAGATCTCGCGCTGGCCCTTGCCGAAGCGGCGGTACTGCCCGGCGTCATACTCGCCACGTCCCAGGCGCGCCCAGAAGTCGCGGTACTCGGCGCTGCGCGCATGCTCCGGATCGACGAACAGAGCGTGGTGCTTGCCCTGGATTTCCTCCAGCCGATAGCCCATCGCCTGCAGGAAATTGTCGTTGGCCTGCAGGATGGTGCCGTCGAGCGCGAACTCGATGACGGCCTGCACGCGGTGCAGCGCCGCGACCTGCGCCTCGAGTTCGGCACGGTCGGTCGCTGCCGGTTCGGTACCGGTGCGGTGCTGCGGGGCCAGCACGCCCAGCAGGGCACGCCACGGCGACCAACGGGTATGCAGCTCGGCCGGCGCCTGCGCGCCCGCCGTGAAGCCTGGAATGAGCATTGTCTGATCCTCGGTGTCCGACAAAGGGTTGCGACCCGACGGGCGGGATGCCCGGCGGCAACTTCAGTTGCTAAGGACTACAGGTGCCGGCAGGCACCTCTCGAGCGGCTGGCAAGAACGTCTGGTGCGGGTGCGATCGGCATCTGGGAGCGGCGGAACACACAGCGCGGGCCGCCCATCGGGGGCAGCCTGGGGTCCTGCAGCGGGCGACTGGAGCGGGATCCAGAGGGGATATCGGCGATGCGGTCGGCCGCTTTAGCGGGATTCCGCGACGTCCGTCGCAACTCCGTGCATTGCAGCAGGAAGGCGATAGATGATCGTCGTGTACTTCACGCCCTGCTCACGTGCTACAGGCTGTCCACCGAGGGACTCAGCAAGCGAACGGCTGGACCGGTTCTGCTCGGCCACCGGATAGCGGAACGCCGCGCATGACAGCCGCTGCGACGCCGAAGACCACACCGCCGCCACCGCTTCCCGCCCATAGCCATGGCCATGCATTGCTTCAGCGATCCAGATACCCAGTTCGGGCTCTGCATCACCGGTGCGATGCAGGCCGGCCAGTCCCAGGAACACGCCATCCTCGCGCCTGCGGATCACGAACGTAATGTCGGTCCCATCGGCGATGGTGGGCAGCCACGTTCGCCAGACAGCAGCAAACGCCTCGTTCGACGGCGGCGGCTCGAAGGACATGTAGCGGGTCAGCCCGGGGGTGATTCCCGCAAATGCTTCGTCGGCGTCACCGGGCGTGAATGGCCGGAGGTGCAGCCGCGGACTGTCGATGGTCCAGTCGTCGGATGTCATGTTCTGCATTGCCTGAGCGCTGGGTACAGCATCGCTCAGCAGAAGGATGCAGCTCAAGGCAAAAAGGTTTACATGACCAATGCGGGATTCCGCGGCAGGAGAATATGACCAGCATGAAGGTCCCGCAGGATGCTCATCGACATGGAGATCGCATGTTCCCTCGCTTTGCCAGCCTTCTCTTCCTGGCCGTGTGCAGCAGCAGCGCGCTGGCCAACGACACCGCCTATCGACCCGCCTTCCACCCGGACCAGCTGAAGGGACCGCCCGCAGGGCGCCCGAACGAAGTGCTGGTGCTGGGCAGCCCGCACCTGTCCAGCCTGCCGGAGACCTTCACGCCGGCGATGCTGGAACCTCTGCTGCAGCGTCTGGAAGCCTGGCGGCCCACCGCGATCGCAGTGGAGAACCTGTCCGGCCTGCAGTGTGACTTCATGCGCCGCAATCCGGCCCGCTACGCCGAGAGCGTAGCGGACTACTGCGTCGATCCGGCACCGGCGCAGGCCGCCACCGGTCTGGACGTGCCCGGCGCCAACGTGGAGATGGAACGCCTGCTTGCGGATTGGCCGAAGGCGCCAACCGCTGCCCAGCGACGCCGATTGGCCGCAGTGTTCCTGGCTGCGGGCGAGAGCAGCTCGGCAGTCGTCCAATGGCTGCGGCTGCCCAGGGAAGAGCGACGTGCCTCGGACAGCCTGACACCGGAGCTGGTGCAGTTCCTCGACACGCGCATGGCACGCCGCAACGAGGCCGGCCTGGTGGCCGGCGTCCTCGCCGCGCGCCTGGGGCTGGAGCGGCTGTGGGCGGTCGACGACCACACTGCGGATTCGCCTACACCGGAATCGCAGCAGAAGGCCTACGCTGCCGCCATACGCGGTGCCTGGGACAATTCCTTCGTCAAAGCGCGCAGGGCGGCCGATGAACGACTGGAAGCCAATCTTGCTCAACCGGATGGGTTGCTCGCGATGTATCGCGCCTACAACGCACCCGAGGCCGCGATGCTGGCCTTCAACAGCGATTTCGGCGCGACGCTCGTCGAACCCTCGCCGGAAGGCTTCGGCCGCAACTACGTGGGCTACTGGGAAACCCGCAACCTGCGCATGGTCGCCAACATGCGCGACGTGCTCGGCCAGCACCCGGGCACCCGCATGCTGACCATCGTCGGTGCCTCGCACAAGGGCTACTACGAGGCCTACCTCAACCAGATGCACGATGTGCAGCTGGTCAGTGCGGACGCAGTATTGCGTTGACGGGATGGGTGCCGGCCACCCGCCGGCACTATCCTGCAGGGCCCCATCCACAGGTGCCTGCATGCTCAAGGTCATCGCCGAAGACTTCATCCATCCCGATGCCGTGGACACCGTGCTTCCGCTGTACCGGGAACTGGTCGCGTGCACGCAGCGCGAGCCGCTCTGCCTTGGCTATGAACTGTTCGTGGACCAGAAGGATCCCGGGCATTTCGTCTTCATCGAGCAATGGCCGGACCGCGCCGCCCTGGACATCCACTGCGCCAGCGAGCATTTCCAGCGGCTGGTGCCGCAGATCAATGCCTTCCAGCGCGCGCCATGCCGGTTCCTGCTGATGGATGCTGCGCCTCTGTAGTGCCGGCATCGCCGCGACCGCGCTCCCGGCGACCGTGCCGCCACAGCACCAGGCTGGCCGCCATCGTGCACGCCAGGGTCAGGGCCAGCAGCGCCACCACGCTTCCCTGCAGCACTGGCAACATTGCCTGGGCCAGACGATCCTCGCGCACCTCCTCCAGCCGCAGCCAAGCGGCCAGGGTCAGGCACCAACCGACCATGGCCGGGGCGAAGGTACGCACCGTCACCGGGTTGCAGACATTCATGGGATCACCCGTACGAGAGGAGGTGCGCGGAGTATTCGCGCACGCCCTCTCACAGGCTGAGATCAGCCCTCGGCGGCTTCGGAATCATCGCCTGGCAGCTCGCTGGCCTCGCCCTGTACCTGCACGTTGTTGCGGCCCATCGCCTTGGCCCGGTAACACTGGGCATCGGCCGCGGCCACCGCCTGGTCCACGCTCATCCCCCCGGCCAGCGGCGCGATGCCGATGCTGGCCCCTACCCGCAACCGGTTCTGGTCCCAGGGAATCGACAGCGACGCCAGGGTGTGCAGCAGTTCACCGCCAATGCGGGCTGCACGGCGCGGCGTACAGCCGGACAGGATCACCGCGAACTCATCGCCGCCCAGCCGCGCCACCACATCCGAATCGCGCACCCCGTGCCGCAGAACGCTGGCCACCGCCCACAGCACCGCATCGCCAGCCAGATGGCCCCAGGTATCGTTGATCGGCTTGAACCGGTCCAGATCGATGTACATCAGCGACGCGGCCTGGCCGGTACGTTCAACGCGGGTGATCGCCTGCTGAAGATGCACGTCGAAGCCACGGCGGTTGCTCAGTTCGGTCAGCGGATCGATCTCGGCCAGATGACGTGCCTCGCGCTGGCGGGCACGCTGCTGGGTATCGTCGCGCAGCACCCAGACCGCGCCGCGAACGTGGCCCTCGTCATCGCGCAACCAGGCGCGGGTCAGGTCCACCGGCACCGTGGCGGTCCCCAGGCGCAGCAGCAGGTCGGCATGCAGGTCCACCGCGTTGCTTTCCGGATCCAGCAGTACCGACACGTCCAGCACCGAACCCGGTGCGTACTCGGTGGTCAGCGCCAGCACATCCTGCACCTTGTGTCCGGCCAGCGACAACGCGCCATCGCCGGCCAACATGCGTACTGCAGCGGCGTTGGCGTAATCGATACGGCCATCAAGGCTGACGCTCAGCACCAGGTCGGCCACGGCATCCAGGGTGATGCGGCTGCGCTGTTCGCTTTCGAACAGCCGCTGCTCGCTGCTGCGCTGGGCGGTGATGTCCTGGATCTGCGACACGAAATGCAACGGCTCGCCATGCTCGTTGCGCACCAGCGAGACCGACAACCGGGCCCAGATCACCTTGCCATCGCGATCGAGATAGCGTTTCTCCAGGTGGTAGTGGCTACGCCGCCCGGCCAGCAGGTCCTGCACCAGGGCCAGGTCGGTCTGCAGGTCATCGGGATGGGTCAGGCGCTGGAAATCCACCTGCAGCAGCTCTTCCCGCGGATAGCCGAGGATCCGGCACAGCGCGTCGTTGACGTCCAGCCATCGCCCTTCCAGCGATACCAGCGCCATGCCCAGCGCAGCCGAGGTGAACGCACCGGCGAACTTCTCCGCGGACAAGCGTGCCTCGGCCCTCGCCTGCAGGATCTCGGTGATGTCGATGGCCATGCCGACATAGCCGATGCGTGCGCCGTCGGCACCGTCCATGCGGCTGATCGACAGGCGTACCTGGCGTGGCTGGCCGTCCTTGCGCAGCAGCGTCCATTGCCGGGAATAGGTCTGGCCATCGGCACGCGCACTGAGTGCCTCGAACACGCCTGGCAGATGGCCATCGGCATCGGCCAGCGGTCGCAGCCAGGCGTTCAATTCCTGCGGATCGTGGAAGGCATCCAGCCGGCGCTGGCCAACCACCTCGGCCGCGCTGTAGCCCAGCAGGCGTTGCGCGCCGGTATTGAACAGGGTGATGGTGCCATCGGTATCAGTGGCGATCACCGCCACCTCATCGGAGGCATCGACCACGGCCTGCAGGCGTTGACGGGTCTCGGCCGCATCATGGCGGGCCTGCTGCAGTTCGGTCACGTCGGCATGCGCGCCGGCCATCCACAGCGGCCGGCCCTGCCCGTCCCATTCGAAGACGCGGCCACGGTCCTGGATCCATATCCACTGGCCGTTCTTGTGACGCATCCGCAGCAGGCACGCATAGTTGTCGGTGCGTCCCTCGAAATGCTCGTCCAGTGCCGCGTCGGACAGCGCTATGTCATCGGGATGGACCAGCTTGAGGAAGGTCTTCTGGCAGATCGGCTCCAGCTCTTCCAGGCGGTAACCGACAATCTCGGCCCAGCGCGCATTGACCCGCATCTCACCGGTCTGCACGTTCCATTCCCAGGTGCCCGCGGCGGTGCCATCGATGATCATCGCCAGCCGCCGACGCTCTTCGGCCAGCTCCTGCAGGCGACGCTCCAGCAACCCGTTGCCGTTGGTACCCTGGCCCGCCATCAACGCTCCCTCCGGCCCGCGCGGGCAGGCGTTGGCCGCAGCAATGCGCTGCAGCGTGCAACGAAGACGACGGGTCGTGCTGGCGTCATGGCCCTCCCCAGCGACAGCGGGGGGGCCGAACGCCTCCCCTCCAGCGCAAGTGTGCGCAATCACGGGGAAAACCGACAAGTCCCCCACCGCGGAGCAACCGTGACGGGGGGCACGAACCTCAGCTGCGCTTGGCCCGGGCGAAGGCCTCGGCCAAGGCGTTGTTGGCCGGCGGCGCCGAGTGGGCAGGCCGACCGCTGTTGCCCTGACCCCGGTTCGGCCCGCGGTTCTGCCCGCCTGCGTCGCGGCGTGGCCCCTGGCCCTGGCCGCGCTCCTCGCGCTGGCCCGGTCGGCTGGTGGCCTGCCCCGGGGTGTCGTCCAGGCGCCGGGTCAGCGCGATGCGCTTGCGCGGCACATCCACTTCCAGCACCTTCACCTTGACGATGTCGCCGGCCTTGACCACGTCGCGCGGGTCCTTCACGAAGGTGTCGGACAGCGCCGAAATGTGGATCAGGCCGTCCTGGTGCACGCCGATATCGACGAAAGCACCGAAGGCCGCCACGTTGCTGACCACGCCTTCCAGCACCATGCCCTCGCGCAGGTCCTTGATGCACTCCACGCCTTCGGCGAAGCGCGCGGCCTTGAATTCCGGACGCGGGTCGCGGCCCGGCTTCTCCAGTTCCTTCAGGATGTCGCGCACGGTCGGCACGCCGAAGGTGTCATCGGTGAACTGCTCGGCCTTCAAGCCACGCAGGAAGCTGCCATCGCCGATCAGCGCCTTGATCGGGCGCGCGGTGCTGGCGACGATGCGCTCGACCACCGGATAGGCTTCCGGGTGCACCGCCGAGGCATCCAGCGGCTGGTCACCGTCAGCGATGCGCAGGAAGCCGGCGCATTGCTCGAAGGTCTTCTCGCCCAGGCGCGCGACCTTCAGCAGGTCCTTGCGGCGCTTGAACGGGCCGTTGTCGTCACGATGCCGCACGATGTTCTCGGCCACCGTGGCCGACAGGCCGGACACGCGCGACAGCAGCGCGGCCGAGGCGGTGTTCACGTACACGCCCACGGCATTCACGCAGTCCTCCACGCGTGCATCCAGCGCCCGCGCCAGGCGGTACTGGTCCACATCATGCTGGTACTGGCCCACGCCAATCGCCTTCGGCTCGATCTTGACCAGCTCGGCCAGCGGATCCTGCAGGCGGCGGGCGATCGAAACGGCGCCTCGCAGCGACACGTCCAGACCCGGGAACTCCTTGGCCGCGAACTCGGAGGCCGAGTACACCGAGGCACCGGCCTCGCTGACCACCACCTTCTGCAGTTTCGGGTTGCCAGCGGCCTTGATCGCTTCACCGGCCAGCTTGTCGGTCTCGCGGCTGGCGGTGCCGTTGCCGATCGCGATCAGTTCAACGTTGTGCTTGGCGCACAGCTGCTTGATCGTCTGCAGCGACTGGTCCCACTGGCGGCGTGGCTCGTGCGGGTAGATGGTGTCGGTGGCCACCAGCTTGCCCGTGGCATCGACCACAGCGATCTTGCAGCCGGTGCGGATGCCCGGGTCCAGCCCGAGCACGGTCTTCGGGCCCGCCGGTGCGGCCAGCAGCAGGTCCTTCAGGTTATCGCCGAACACCGCGATGGCTTCGGCCTCGGCCTTTTCGCGGGCCTGGTTGAACAGGTCCAGCAGCAGATGGGTGTGCAGCTTGGCGCGCCAGGTCAGGCGACAGGCATCCAGCAGCCAGCGGTCGGCGGCGCGGCCCTGGTCGGCGATGCCGGCCTTGCGCGCCACCCGACCCTCGGCGTACTGGTGGCCTGCCTCGGCATCGCTGCCCGGGTCCAGTTCCAGGAACAGGATCTCCTCGCGGCGCGCGCGGAACAGCGCCAGCAAGCGGTGCGAGGGAATCTTCGCCAGCGATTCGGCATGTTCGAAATAGTCGCGGTACTTGGCGCCTTCGGTTTCCTTGCCCTCGGCCACGCGCGCTCGGATCACGCCGGTCTCGCCCAGCCAGGTGCGCAGCTCGCCAACCAGCGCGGCATCTTCGCCCCAGCGCTCCATCAGGATCGCGCGCGCGCCTTCCAGCGCGGCCTTGGTGTCGGCCACGCCCTTGTCGGTGTCGACGAACCCGGCGGCAAAGACCTGCGGATCCTGCGTCGGGTCGGCCAGCAGGCCGTTGGCCAGCGGCTCCAGACCGGCCTCGCGGGCGATCTGGGCGCGGGTCCGGCGCTTGGGCTTGTACGGCAGGTACAGGTCTTCCAGCCGGCTCTTGGTATCGGCAGCCAGGATGTCGTTGCGCAGTTCGTCGCTGAGCTTGCCCTGCTCGCCGATGCTGGCCAGCACCGCCGCGCGACGGTCTTCCAGTTCGCGCAGGTAAGTCAGCCGAGTTTCCAGGTTGCGCAGCTGGGTGTCGTCCAGGCCACCCGTCACTTCCTTGCGGTAGCGCGCGATGAACGGAACGCTGGCGCCCTCGTCGAGCAGGCCAACGGCGGCGCGCACCTGGGCGGACTGGGCACCGATCTCGTCGGCGATGGTCTGGGCGATCTGCTGGGCGAGCGCGCTCTGGGCGTTCTTGGCGTCGTGCATTGCTTCAGGTCTGTGCCGCGTTTCGGGAAGACCCCATTCTGGCAATCCACGACGGAGCCGGACAAGGCATTGACAGGGGGCGAGGTTCAGCGGCGAAGCCGGATTGGACGCCGGCATCCTGGCGAAGAGCGGGCTCGGACTGGCCCGGGGCTGGGATGCCGGCGCGGGCGCACGATGGTGGGCGCGCCCTGCCGCGTGTTGCGAAGGTCAGCGGTAGTGGCGGGCGGCGCGCTGCATGACGATCTCGTCACGCATGCCTTCCAGGGCCATCAGGCGGACCTTGCCGACACCCTGCAGTTCCATGAACCGCTCCGTGTAGAACTCCGGCCCCAGCGCGGTGTCGGCGCGGGATTTGCTGAAGCCGTAGGGCACCACGCCCTTCTCGCCATCCTTGCTACCACCGACATAAAGAACGATTGCCATGTGATGTATTCCTCCAAATTGCTACTGCGTACTGCACTCGACGAGCGATGCTGCGAGCTCATCGAGGGAGAGCTTACCGCGTCGAACCTGACTGGAACGTCACGAAGGCTAATGACGATCGGTTGCATGCAGATGACTGCGGGATCGCAGCAGAATGCTTACGGATCTTTAACTTCCGGCTAACGAATCGCGGGAATTCCAGCCAACGGCGCGGCCCCTCGTGGGTGGTTTGGTTGGTCGCGGAAAGCCGGTTTCCTGGGGGCTGGCCGGGAAGGTGGGTAGGCCGGGGACGCCGTGAACCCGTCCCTGGGGGCTTGGCCGCGGCATCCATGCCGCGGACACCCCGCCCTACCCACCCTCCCGGCCGCTGACACGCTCCTGGTGCCTGCCGCCACCCACGGAGAAGAAAAAAGAAGATCAAAAGCAGAAGCAGCCGGGCTGGCCGCTTTTTGTGGAGCCGAAGGCAGCGGCAGGAGCCGCTGCCAACGTCGCGCATGGCGACGGCCCGAAGGGTGCCGGTCAGGACGACCGGCATAGCCCACGCTCGGCTGCTTTCTGGCCCGGTCGCGAAGCCGAGCGCAGGCTCGGCTCTACACGAGCAAGCGCAGCGCGCGACCCGCTTCTGCTGTTCTTTTCTCTTCCGTGGCTGGACGCGGCCGGGAACTGTCAGGGGTCGGGCGGGGTGGGTTCGCGGGACCGTTGGCGCCATGGATGGCGCCATCGAGCCCCCAGGGACGGGTTTACGGCGTGTCCCGCGAACCCACCCCGCCCGACCCGATCACATGAAACGCATTCCGCGACCAAGCCACGAGGGGCTGCGCCGTTGGCCGGAAACTACGGCCACCAGCCGTGCCCGAACCGGGCGTAATGATCCGCCGCACGCTCGAACGGGTTGCGCGCGCTCACCCCGCCACACAGCAGGTACACCGGCAGGTACAGCGGCCCCAGCACCATGTACTGGTAGACGTGTGCACGTTCGTGGTCATCCAGCCGGATCAACGGCTCCACGCCCCATCCCGCCTGATGCGCATAGGTCCGGCAGCAAATGCCCAGGTCGTGCCCGGTGTGCAGGATCACATTGCCCAGCGTGATCGCCCCGCCCGGCCCCCATGGCCAGCGGTCGAACACCAGTGCGCGGTCGCGTCCGCTCCAGCGCAGTGTCGCGCCCCCCAGCATCCCGGTCAGGCCGCCGATCAGGCCGATCAGGGAATTGGGTGATGTCCACACGGCGCCCAGTATCTGCAACGCGCACAGCCAGATCGGCCGGGGTTCCGAGGCCGTCTTCAATCGGCCTCGTTCGGCATCAGCAGCCACAGAATCAGGTAGACCAGGATGCCGGGAAAAGCTGCAGAGGCGAGCGACAGCAGCACGTAGATCACCCGCAGCAGCGTGGCATTCCAGCCGAAGCGATGGGCGATGCCACCCATCACGCCGGCAATCATGCGGTCGTTCAATGAACGCGACAGCGTCTTGGGCGTGGTGTTCATGGCGGTGTCTCCTCAGCTTGCGGGCAGAACCAGTCGAGCATGGCTCGACTCTACACCGCCCCCATGTCTACGGCGTGCGGTGACGCAGCGCCTGCAGGCGCGTACCGAACCAGGCGGCTGCGGTCTGTTCAGGCTGCCCCGGGCATTGGATGCGATAGGGTTTGCCGCTCATGCTGCTCTGGCTGGCGGCACGTTCGATGAACTGCTCGGCGCTGTCCACCATGTCCTTCTTCAGCAGATAGTCGTACTTGCGCTGCAGATGCGCGCGCGCATCGTTGCCGTCGTACCAGCTGCCATTGCGCTGGAACCGGCACTGGGAGCCGTCCAGGCTGGAGATCAGCTGGGCGATCTCCCGCCGTGCATCCGCACTGGGTGCGGCCTGGGCCACAGGGGCTGCCAGCAGCAGTGCGGCAAGCAGCATCGAAATCCGTTGCGACATCATCATTCTCCATGCAGTCGAGCATGGCTCGACGCTGCAAAAACGAAGCAGGCGTTACGCGTCGCGCGCCTTCAGCCAACCATCGATCGTCGCCGGCACCTCGCGCTGCGCGCGGCCGGACACGTAGATACCGATGTGGCCACCGCGGAAACTGGATTCGGTGTAGTCGGTCGTGCCCAGCCGGCCACGCATCGCACGCGAAGCATCCGGCGGCACCAGATGGTCCTGTTCTGCATAGATGTTCAGCACCGGCAGGGTCACCTGCGACAGATCCACCGCTTCCTCGCCGATCCGCACCGTGCCGTTCACCAACCCGTTGCCCTGGTAGAACTGCTTGATGAAGTCACGGAACGCCTCACCCGCCAGGTCCGGCGAGTCGAAGATCCACTTCTCCATGCGCAGGAAATCCTCCAGCGCTGCCTTGTCATCGAGAATGTCGAGCAGGCCGACATACTTCTGCACGTTCAGGCGGAATGGCTTGAGCATCAGGTAGCTGGCATTCATCAGGTCGGCCGGAATGTTGCCCAGCGTATCCACCAGCAGGTCCACATCCACCTGCCGCGCCCAGTGCGAGAGCATGTTGTCGGCCGTCTGGAAATCGACCGGTGTGACCATGGTAATCAGCTTGCCCAGCTTCTGCCGGCGCAGCGCGGCATAGCACAGCGCGAACACACCGCCCTGGCAGATACCCAGCAGATCGACCGGGCCACCACTACGCACACGCAGCGCATCCACGGCGCCGTCGATGTAGCGCAGCAGGTAGTCCTCCAGGGTCTGGAAGCGCTCCGAGCGATCCGGGTAGCCCCAGTCCAGCACGTAGACGTCCTGGCCCAGCGCCAACAGCTTCTGCACCAGCGAACGATCGGCCTGCAGGTCGACCATGTACGGCCGGTTGACCAGCGCGTAGACGATAAGCAACGGCGTGCGGCGGGTGGGTGCCTGCTCGCCGACGAAGCGGTACAGCACCACCTTGCCGTCGCGCCAGACTTCCTCGCGGGCGGTCACGCCATAGTCCACGTCTTCCACCTGCGGCAGCAGCTTCAGGCCTTCCATCAGCTTGCGCTGCATGGCCAGGGTCTCCTGCATCAGGTCATCGGCGTTGAAGCCCAGCGGTCCTTTCATCGGTCACGCGTCCGCATGGAAGTACGGGGCGCTTCCTTTGGTGCAGCCTTCTTCGCAGGCGCCTTTTTCGCAGCCGCCTTCTTTGCCGGCGCGGCCTTCTTCGCAGCCTTGCGCGCGACCGGCTTCACCTTCGCCGGCGCCGGCTGTGCCACCGGATCGACCTCGCCCGTACCGGCCATGGCCACCACCTGTGCCTGCAGGCGACGCAGGCTGCGCTCCAGCTCGGCGATGCGGCGGTGCGCGGCGTCCATCTCGCTGCGGGTCGGCAGGCCGATCCGTTCACTCATCTGTTCCACCTCGCGCTGCAGGCCGGCGCGCAGGCGCATCTGAGCGTTGCCCAGCGCGGCATACACCTGCTGGAACGGTTCGGACATGGCGACCTTGGCGTAGGCTTCCTCCGCCACCTCAATCCACAGGTCGAACATCGCGCGGGCGCTGGTCAGCTGGCTGCCCGGTTGTTCGTGCTCCGCGAGGCGCTGCTCGAACAACGCGAAGGCTTCGTCCAGCGCCTGCTTGATCTGCTCGACGTAGGCACGTGAATGCTGCTGGTACTCCTCCTGCGCACGCAGCAGGGCCTGCCAGCGTGCCTGGTGCTCGCGGCCGGGGCCGAACGCCGGGCTCTGCAGCCACGGCCCCGCATGAAGCTGGAACTGCTGCAGCCACGCAGCGAATTCGGGCACGGTGGCGCCGGCGTGGGTGCTGCCACGGGCGCCCTGCAGCATCCATTGCAGCATGCCATCACCCTGCCCCTGCACCGCCTCGCGCCAGGCCTGTGCCACTTCGGTGCTGCTGGCGTCGCGGCCGGCAAACCGTGCGGCGACCTCCTGCATCGTGCCGTACCAGCTGCCCGCCTGTTCGCGGAACCGGCGCACGGCATCTTCCGGCGCCCCGGGCGCCTGTTCGGGCAACAGCTGGCCCCACCAGTCGAACAACCGCTGCCAGCTGCCTGGGTCGTCACCAGCCGATGCACCAGGCGTGCCCGCATGGCGCAGAGCATCACCCCAAGCGCCGAAGTACTGCCGGGCAAGGGTCTCGAAATCGCTGCTGCCGGCGTCGTGGGCCGAGCTGGTCATCGCAGGCCTCCGCAGGGCTGGCTCATGGCTTGGGAATGCGCAGGGTCTTGCTGATCATCAGCGACCCGGACAGGGCGAACAGCAGCACCATCGGGTGCAGCTGCCAAGGGCCGATCTGCCACTGGCCAAACCAGAGGTCCTGGCCGATGGCATCGGTACCGGCGGCGATCGCCAGCACGATCACCAGCACCAGGCTGGTCGGAATCGGGGTGCCCTCGAAATACTTGACCTTGCCCTCGTCGCCTGCAAGCGCCTCGGCAGTGACGTTGTAGCGGGCCAGGCGGCTGACGCCGCAGCAGACGAAGTAGCTCAGCACCAGCCAGTCCCAGCCGCCCTGCATGCCGCACGCATAGGCCAGCGCCGCCGGCGCCACGCCGAAGGAGATCACGTCCGACAGCGAGTCCAGCTCGCGACCGAGGGTGGAGCTGGATTTGCGCCAGCGCGCGATGCGCCCGTCAAGGGCGTCGAAAATGAAGGCCAGCGGGATCAGCGCCATGCCGAACAGCAGGTAGCCGCGCTCGCCGTCCTGCAGGAAACGCATCGCGGCGAACACCGCGCCGGTGCCGCAGAAAGCATTGGCCAGGGTGAACCAGTCGGCCAGCTGGAATTCGCGCAGCATCGAGAAGTGACGTTTCATGGGGTCTCACGGAGCATCAAGGCCCACAGGTTACCGCGAGCGCCGCCATGGGTGACAGCGCCTGCCAGGCCGATCCTTCACCACGCCCTCACCCATCCTCACCAGCGGTGAATTTTTCGCCACCCATCTTGACAGCCTAGGGGGGTGGAGCCTGTCGCGGCTTATCCACAAAGTTGCCCACGCGTAATCCACACCCCCTGTGGACAACCAGATCTCACCGACCGCGACGCTGGACATTTCCTCATCACCCTGCAGCGGGGTTTCCGTACTTCCCAAGCCGCAAGGTCAGCGCTATGGTCACCGGCGGACCCGCCGCCGCCACGTCCGAATCTCTTCGATGGACGACGACGATGCAGGATGCTTCCACCCTGGCCGCCCAGCTGCGGCGGCCCCATGGCGACGCCGCGCTGGCGGTGGCCGACTCGATGAACCGCAGCAACAGCGCCCTGAACCTGGCCGCGATCGGGCTGCTGACGGTGGCGGCCGGCGAACGCATCCTGGAGATCGGCCCCGGCAATGCGGCCTTCGCGCCCCAGCTGTTGCAGGCGCCGGGCAGCCAGTATCTGGGCGTTGAACTGTCCGCCGCCATGGTCGAGGCCGGCAACCGGCGGCTGGCCAGTGCCGGCCTGGGCGACCGGGCCGCGATGCGGCTTGGCGATGCCCATGCGCTGCCGGTGGACGAGGCATCCGTGGATGCCGCATTGGCGGTCAACACCCTGTACTTCTGGCCCAACCTGGCCCCGGTGCTGGACGAGCTTGCGCGCGTACTGCGCCGGGGAGGGCGGCTGTGCCTGGCGTTCGGCGATGCGGCCTTCATGCGCAGCCTGCCGTTTGCCGCCGATTTCCAGCTGCACGAACTGGACGCAGTTGAGCTGGCGATGCGCGTGTCGGGATTCAACATCTCGGCCTGGCGCAGCCATCGCGAAACCGCTGCCGGCAATGACGGGCAGACGCGGGAGAAGCATTTCCACCTGCTGCTGGCGCATCGGCGCTGATTGCCGCCGGGCATGGCCCGGCGCTACCCGACCCGCATCGGCGTGGATTTTCGCCGGATGCGATCCGACCGAGCGGTGGAGCCGGCCGCTGGCCGGCTGCCCCGGCCGTTCCGGTTTGCCGGCCAGCGGCCGGCACTACCCACCTTGCGTCCGGCTGCGCCACCTCGCGAAACACATCATCTGCAACACCAGCATCGCCACCAGTCCCAGCGGCCACGCCCACCACAGGCCGGTCAGCCCGTGCCGCGCCTGCAGCCACATCGCCAGTGGCAGCTCCAGCAGCAACACCGCTGTCATGCCCAGCAACGCCGGCAGCAGCACAGTCCCGCTGCCGCGCATCACGCCGACCAGCACCGTGGTGCCGCCCATCGCCAGCACGCCCCACACCACCGTGCGCAGCTGAAGTGCGGCCAGTTCGCGCACCTCCGGCGCCGCCAGGATCAGGCCGGTCAGCCACGGCGCCAGCGCCATCACCAGCAGCACCACGACCGTCAGCATCGCCAGGCCCAGCAGCACCCCGGTGCGGGCAATGGCGGGCAATCGTGCCGCACGTCCTGCCCCCATCGCATGTGCGGCGAGGATGGTGGCGGTGATGCCCAGCGACATGGCCGGCAGCTGCACCCAGCTCATCAACTGGTTGACCGCACCGTAGGCCGCCGTGGCGGTGTAGCCATAGCGGTTGATCCAGCCGAGCAACACGATCTCGGCAATGGCCAGGCTGAGCATCTGCAGCGAGGACGGCACGCCGATGCGCAGCATCGAACGAATGATCGCGCCATCGAAACGGATGGCCCGCAGCAGCTCATGGCCGGGTGCCAGCGGATGCCCCAGGCGATGCCAGCTCCACAGCAACCAGACCAACGCCAGCAGCGAGGCAAATGCTGCCGACACCGCGGCACTGGCCGCGCCCAGCTGCGGCAGGCCGCCCCAGCCGAGGATCAGCAGTGGCGTGCACAGCAGGCCGAGCACGGTCGCCAGCAGCAGCGCGTGCAGCGGCGTCTTTGCATCACCCACCGCGCGGCTCACGGCCGTCGCCAGCCACAGCAGGAAGAACACCGGCGCACTCAGCAGCAGCACCCGCGCATAGACGATGGCCTCGCCGAGGACCGGCGCCGGCGTCCCCAGTGCCGCCAGCATCTGCGGCGCGAACACGCCGCCCACGCCCATCACCAGCAGCGACAACAGCAGGGCAAGCGCCACCGCGCTGCCGGCCACGGCGCGTGCCCGCTGCGGTTGGCCAGCGCCCCAGGCCTGGCCGATCAGCACCATTGCGCCCGTCGCCAGGCCCATCACCAGGGCCATCAGCAGGAAGAACACCGGGAAGAACGCAGCGGCGGCAGCCACCGCCTGCGTGCCAAGCAGATGGCCGAGGTAGACGTTGTCCAGCGTGCCGGCGGCCAGCTGCAGTGCATTGGTCATCAGCATGGGCAGCAGCAGGGCCAGGTAGGTGCGCGACAGCGGCGGCGCAACCGGAGGTGTCGCGTGTGCGGAAAGGCTCATGGGGTTTCTCTGGGCAAGGCGCTGCCCTGCCCGGCGTTTCCGCCAGCAAAGCAAGCACGAGGGAAGCGGGCAGTCGCCCGCGATCAAGCGGCGCCGTCGTTCATCCACGGCGCCCTGGGTCGGTCGTCAGTACTTAGAAAGGTGGGGCATCAAAGGCCAGCCGCAGGGCGTGATCGCGCACGTCCCCGGGCCAGCGGTGCAACGCCGCTTCCAGGCCCGCGCGGTCATGCGCGAACAGGAGGCGGATGGCTTCCTCGAAGCCGGGCAGGTCACCGGCAATGGCCTGCAGGAAATGATAGGCACGCTCGGTATCGCGGCGCTGCCGGTCCTTGTCGGCACCCGCACGGCTGGCCGCTTCGACCAACCTGCGCAGGGCGACGGAGGCCCCACCCGGCTGTTCGGCCAGCCACGCCCAATGGCGCGGCAGCAACGTCACTTCGCGCGCAACCACGCCCAGCTTCGGGCGACCGCGGCCACGTGGGGGTGAGGGTGCATCTCCGGCATCATCGGCGTGGGTTTCAACGTCCGTCTGCAGCGGCGCCGGAAACGCTTCGGCGACCCGCGCCACAAGTTCCGCGTCGCTGCCGCGCGTATCGAAATCACGGGTGCGGCCGGTGGCATTGTCGAACACCAGCAATGGACCAGAGGCGTTGTCGGCGCGCAGCTGTTTGAGGGCCAGCGCGGCCACTTCCGGCGTACCGGAAACGACCAGGCGAGGGCCGTCGAAGCAGCTGAAGGGGGGCAGTCGGGACGCGGGCATGGCAATGGCATCAGGGGCGATGCGCAAATATTGCCCGGGTAATTTACGCCCGTCAATATCACCCGGGTATTAATAAAGCAGAAGAGCGTGCCAACCAAGGTTGGCACCCACCGGAATGGTTGGCACCAACCCGATTCCCTGGTTCACAGGCGGCTGAAGGACCAGCTCACCATGCGGCCGTCCTTGTACGGCATCACCCCGTGGAACGGGCGCGGGTCGGCGTCGAATACCAGCGGCAGGAAGTTGCGGTCGCCCTCCCACATCGGCAGCGTGTCCAGCTTGTCCAGGTCCACCCACTCCAGCGTGCCCTCATGGTTGCCGTCGTGCGGGGTGCCTTCGAAACTGTCGATGACGAACACGAAGCCCAGCCAGTCCTCGCCATGCTTGCCGAAGCCCGGCCAGCTGAGAGTGCCGCGCAGGCGCATGCCGGTGCAGTCGATGCCGGCTTCCTCGGCGATTTCGCGGCGCATGCCAGCTGCGACGTCTTCGGTCGGTTCGATCTTGCCGCCCAGCCCGTTGTACTTGCCCAGGTGGTGGTCACCGGGCCGGGTGTTGCGATGGATCATCAGCACCTGGCGACGATCGGGCGACAGCACGTAGCCCAGGGTGGCGACGATCGGGGTATACGGCATGGGGCAGCATCCAGCGGCAGGTCAGCCGTGGATTATGGCCGATCAGCGCACCAGCGACAGGCGGCGTTCGGCAGCCGCAGTGGCCCCATCAGGATCGCGGCGCAGGGTGGCCACGCCGTGGCCGCGCTCGGCCAGGTATTCCAGCCACTTGCCGAGGAAGGTGTTCATCCGCATGCGGTGGCTGATCAGCTCCGCCGGCGGCGGGTACAGGCCCATGGTGTCCTGCCAGCGGCGACCGACGTAGCAATGAGTGGTCTCGGCCTGGCGCGCGTCACGGTACAGGCGCACATAGGCCGACGGATCGGGCTCGCCGGTGACCGGATCGGCCAGGTCGTAGGTCAGGCGCAGCTCCACCGTGTAGCGGTGGCACTCGATCACGTCCAGGCGCACGTCCAGGCCGTCGCCGATCGAGGAGATGTAGCTGCCCGCCGCCAGTCCGGCCGGTTCGAACAGGCGCACCAGATGGCGGTAGTTTTCCGCGTACAGCCCCATGAGCCAGCTCAACCGGCTCAGGCGGGGAATGCGTTCGGTACGGGGCAAGGCTCGGGCCATGGGTCGATCCTACACGTTGGTGCTTCAACGTGGGGGCGCGCATGCGCAAGCCAACCCCGGGGGTAGTGCCGGCCGCTGGCCGGCAACACTGCGTCGTGGCCGAGGGTTCATCGATCAGCCGGCCAGCGGCCGGCACTACAGGGCGCAGCATCCACTGGTAGCGCCGGGCCATGCCCGGCGAACGTGGCGCGCGCCTCAATACAGTTCGCGCTGCAGCCCCAGCGTGGCCAGCACCTTGCTGGAAATCTCCTCGATCGAGGTATGGGTGGTGCTCAGGGTCGGGATCCGCTCCATCTGGAACATCACCTCGGCCGCGGCCACCTCGCGCTTGCACGTGTCCAGGTTGGCGTAGCGCGAGTTCGGGCGGCGCTCCTGGCGGATCTGCTGCAGGCGGTCCGGGTCGATGGTCAGGCCAAACAGCTTGCGCCGGTAGTTGCGCAGGCGCGGCGGCAGGCGATCGCTTTCCAGGTCCTCGTCGGTCAGCGGGTAGTTGGCCGCGCGTACCCCGTAATGCAGGGCCAGGTAGATGCAGGTGGGCGTCTTGCCGGCGCGCGACACCGCCACCAGGATCACGTCGGCATCGTCGTAGTTCACCGCGATGCCGTCATCGTGGGTCAGCGCGAAGTTCATCGCGTTGATGCGGCGGTGGTAGGTGTCGAAATCGACCATGCCGTGGGCCTGGCCGACCCGGGCCAGGCGCGGGCTGGCCAGTTCGCGCTCCAGCGGCTCGATGAACGGTGCGAACACATCCAGCATCAGTGCCCCGCTGTCGGCCAGGATCAGGCTCAGGCTCTGGTCCACGCAGGAGTTCACTACGATCGGCCGGACCTGGTACCGCTCCCCCGCCGCCTGGATCCGGGCACAGGCTTCACGCGCTTTTTCGGGGTCGTCGACGAACGACATCCGGTCGGTAATGAAGCTGAACCCGGAGAACTGGGTCAGCAGGCTATGCCCAATGGTTTCAGCGGTGATACCGGTTCCATCGGAAACGTAGAACACCGGACGGATGGTCGACATGCGCGCTTTTACCCCCTACGAAGCTTAAAAAGGCCGTCAGCACAAGCTTGTGCCGACGGTGCTCTGCCCGGCATCATATCGGCTTCTTCCTACGGACGCGGCCACTCAGCCCGCCTCGGGCGATGGCCAAACGGAGCATCGCGCTTGAACGAGAACATCCTGTGGTTGCACGAACTGCGTCTGGCCGATCTGGCCCGCGTAGGCGGCAAGAATTCGTCGCTGGGCGAGATGATCGGCAACCTGGCCGGTCTGGGCGTTTCGGTGCCGGGCGGTTATGCCACCACCGCTGAAGCCTTCAAGGACTTCATCGCGCACAACGATCTGTCCAAGCGCATCTTCGACAAGCTGGCCACGCTGGACGTCGAGGACGTCAACGCGCTGACCGCGGCCGGCAAGGAAATCCGCACCTGGGTGATCGATGCCCCGCTGCAGCCACAGCTGGACCAGGACATCCGCACCGCCTACGCCAAGCTGAGCGCCGACAACGGCGGTGGCGACGTGGCCGTTGCCGTGCGTTCGTCGGCCACCGCCGAGGACCTGCCGGATGCGTCCTTCGCCGGCCAGCAGGAAACCTTCCTCAACGTCACCGGTGCCGACGACGTCGTGCACAAGGTCAAGGAAGTGTTCGCCTCGCTGTACAACGACCGCGCCATCGCCTACCGCGTGCACCACGGCTTCAAGCACGAGGACGTGTTCCTGTCCGCCGGCGTGCAGCTGATGGTGCGTTCGGGCGTCGGTTCCTCCGGCGTGCTGTTCACCCTGGACACCGAATCCGGCTTCCGCGACGTGGTGTTCGTCACCTCCTCGTTCGGCCTGGGCGAAATGGTCGTGCAGGGTGCGGTGAACCCGGACGAGTACTACGTCTACAAGCCCACCCTGCAGGCCGGCAAGCCGGCGATCCTGCGCCGCTCGCTCGGCAGCAAGGCGATCCGCATGGTGTATTCGGATGTTCCGGGTGAGCGCGTCCGTATCGAAGACACGCCGGCCGAACTGCGCAACACCTTCTCGATCAGCGACGAGGACGTGCAGGAACTGTCCAAGCAGGCGCTGGTCATCGAAAAGCACTACGGCCGCCCGATGGACATCGAGTGGGCCAAGGACGGTGTCAGCGGCAAGCTGTTCATCGTGCAGGCGCGCCCGGAAACGGTGAAGTCGCGCAGCCACGCCACCCAGATCGAGCGCTTCGCGCTGACCGAAAAGGGCGGCAACGTGCTGGCCGAAGGCCGTGCCGTCGGCGCCAAGATCGGTTCGGGCGTGGCCCGCGTGGTGAAGACGCTGGATGACATGAACCGCGTGCAGCCGGGCGACGTGCTGATCGCCGACATGACCGACCCGGACTGGGAACCGGTGATGAAGCGCGCTTCGGCCATCGTCACCAACCGCGGTGGCCGTACCTGCCACGCCGCGATCATCGCGCGCGAGCTGGGCGTGCCGGCCGTGGTCGGTTCGGGCAACGCCACCAAGGTCATCGAAGATGGCCAGCTGGTCACCGTCAGCTGCGCTGAAGGCGATACCGGCTTCATCTACGAAGGCAAGCTCGGCTTCGAGCGCACCACCACCGATCTGGGCAACATGCCGCCGGCACCGCTGAAGATCATGATGAACGTGGCCAACCCGGAGCGTGCCTTCGACTTCGGCCAGCTGCCGAACGCCGGCATCGGCCTGGCCCGCCTGGAAATGATCATCGCCAGCCACATCGGCATCCACCCGAACGCGCTGCTGGAATACGACCGCCAGGATGCGGCGACCAAGAAGAAGATCGACGAGAAGATCGCCGGCTACGGCGATCCGGTCAGCTTCTACGTGGACCGCCTGGCTGAAGGCATCGCCACCCTCACCGCCTCGGTTGCACCGAACGCCGTGATCGTGCGCCTGTCGGACTTCAAGTCCAATGAGTACGCCAACCTGATCGGCGGCAGCAACTACGAGCCGCACGAAGAGAACCCGATGATCGGCTTCCGCGGCGCCAGCCGTTACGTCGACCCGAGCTTCTCGGCCGCCTTCGCGCTGGAGTGCAAGGCCGTGCTGCGCGTGCGCAACGAAATGGGCCTGGACAACCTGTGGGTCATGATTCCGTTCGTACGCACTCTGGAAGAAGGCCGCAAGGTCATCGAGGTGCTGGAACAGAACGGCCTGAAACAGGGCGAGAACGGCCTGAAGATCATCATGATGTGCGAGGTGCCGTCCAACGCACTGCTCGCCGATGAGTTCCTGGAGATCTTCGACGGCTTCTCGATCGGCTCCAACGACCTGACCCAGCTGACCCTGGGCCTGGACCGCGACTCGTCGATCGTTGCGCACCTGTTCGACGAACGGAACCCGGCAGTGAAGAAGCTGCTGTCGATGGCGATCAAGGCCGCGCGCGCCAAGGGCAAGTACGTTGGCATCTGCGGACAGGGCCCGTCCGATCACCCGGATCTGGCCGAATGGCTGATGCAGGAAGGCATCGAGTCGGTGTCGCTGAACCCGGACACCGTGGTCGATACCTGGCTGCGCCTGGCCAAGCTGAAGGCCAACGGCTGAGGCCGTGATGGCCACAGGCTGACGTCGTGTTCATCGGCGTCGGCCGATACTGCTGCTGCACGCAAGCCCCGCCTCTGCGGGGCTTCGTGTTTCTGGCGTGCACGCACGTCCTGCCCCACGCAGACACCGTTTCTCACAAAGGACTTCCGCATGATCGCCGCAGCAGCACCCGCCGCCCCCGCCGCAACGCCCTGGTTCCACTCGCTCGACTGGGAACGCCTGCTGGAGACCTACGGTGTGCCGCTGCTGGCCGCCATCGTGGTACTGCTGGTCGGCATGTGGGTGGCACGACGCCTGTCCAATGCGATGCCGCGCGCTACTGCGCGCATGGGCGTGGACCCGATGCTCGGCAGCTTTCTGCGCAACGTGGTGTATGCCGCATCGCTTGTGATCGTAGTGGTTCTGGCGATCGGCACGTTGGGCGTGCAGATCACCCCGCTGCTGGCCGTGCTCGGCACCGCTGGCCTCGCCGTAGGCTTGGCCCTGAAGGATTCGCTGTCCAACATCGCCTCGGGCGTGATGCTGGTGACGCTGCGACCGTTCCGTGTCGGCGATGTGGTCACCGTGGCCGGCCAGACCGGCACCGTGCGCGAAGTGCGCATCTTCCAGACCGTGCTAACCGGCGCCGACAACCAGCACACCACCATTCCGAACACGCTGATCACCGCCGCGCCGATCATCAACCTCACCGCCGAACCGACCCGCCGCGTCGAGCTGGTCATCGGCATCGGCTACGAAGACAACATCCAGCTGGCACGCGATACCGCATTGGCGCTGATGAAGGCCGACCCGCGCGTGCTGCAGACACCGGCCCCGGACGTGGTGGTGTACGAACTGGGCGCACACGCCATCAACCTGGGCATCCGGTGCTACGTGAAGTCGGCCGACTGGTTCGGCACCAAGGTCACGTTGCTGGAACAGCTGAAGCTGGGCTATGACAAGGCCGGCATCAACATTCCGTACCCGCAGCAGGACATGCACCTGTACCTGCATGGCAAGGATGGCGGCGTGGTCGAAGCGGACGCGCTGGTGCGCGACAAGCCCTGACCCACCCATCGGCGATACGACATTGAAATGCCGGCCAGCGGCCGGCACTACCCTGCCCCGCGCCCCCTGGTAGTGCCGGCCGCTGGCCGGCACCCACCCATCGCCATGCACCGGTAGTGCCGGCCGCTGGCCGGCAGCCTTCAGGATCAGGCCGCGACGCTCTCTTCCAGCGCCGGGTAATCGGTGAAACCCTTCGCACCACCACCGAAAAATGTGGCACGATCCGGCGGATTCAGTTCCGCACCCAGGCGCAGGCGCTCGGGCAGATCCGGGTTGGCGATGAACGGCCGGCCGAAGCCGATCAGGTCGGCCCAGCCTTCGGCCAGCGCGTGCTCGGCGCGCTCGGCGCTGTACTTGCCGGCATAGATCAGCGTGCCCGGGTAGACCATGCGCAGCGCCTGCTTGAACGCCACCGGCATCACAGGCGCATCCTCCCAATCGGCTTCGGCAATGTGCAGGTAACCCACGCCCAGCTCGCCGAGCAGGTGTGCAGCCGCCAGATATGTCGCCTGCGGCGTATCGTCCACTGCGCCCTGCAGCGTGGTCAGCGGCGCCAGGCGCACGCCAACGCGATCACCGCCGGCCGCTGCCACTACCCCCTGCACCACCTCGCGCAGGAAACGCAGCCGGTTCTGCAGCGAACCGCCATAGCCATCGGTACGCTGGTTGGCCTGCGAGTCGATGAACTGGTTGATCAGGTAGCCATTGGCGCCATGCAGTTCGACGCCATCGAAGCCCGCCTCCAGCGCATTGCGGGCGGCCTGCGCGTAATCGGCGACGATGCCCGGAATCTCGTCTTCGCGCAGCGCACGCGGCATCGAGTGCTGGATCATTTCGCCCACGCCCGCTTCCGGGCCTGCGCCCGTGGGGTCTACAAACACTTTCACCCCTTCGGCCAGCAACGCCGACGACGACACCGGCGCTGCGCCATCGGGCTGCAGGGCCACATGCGAGACGCGGCCGACGTGCCACAGCTGCGCGTAGATGCGGCCACCGGCAGCGTGCACCGCATCGGTCACCTGCCGCCAGCCCTGCACCTGTTCGGGGCTGTGGATGCCCGGCGTCCAGGCATAGCCTTGGCCCTGCGGGCTGATCTGGGTGCCTTCGCTGACGATCAGGCCGGCACCGGCACGCTGCGCGTAATAGGTCGCCATCTCGGCCGTAGCAACGTTGCCGGCAGCCGCACGCGAGCGGGTCATCGGCGGCATCACGATGCGGTTGGGCAGGGTCAGCGGGCCCAGACGGTGGGAGGTGAACAACATGACGGACATCTCTTGCAGGGGGAATGCCAACAAGAATGGGGACCACCTGCGAAAGGCAACAGGCCTGTTGTGGCAAAACAGTTGTGCCCGGCAGGCAAGGATGGCCTTGCATGAAGGCTCATCCACGCACGGCGTGAATCTACTGCAGGCTGGGCTCGATCCTGATCGCGCCGTGCGCCACCCGGTCATAGCAGGTGCGCACCACATCTTCCCCGTACTTCAGCTCCAGCCGGCGCACGATGAAGTGGCCACGCGCCATGTCCTGGTAGTAGTCGGTGAACATGGTATTGAGCGTTGCACCGGCAGCGGCGCCGACAATCGGCACCGCCTGCGCGGCGAACTTCTCGGTGACCACCACGCCGAAACGCGCCGCCACCTTCTCCACCATCTTCGCCAGCAGCTTGCCGGCCTCCTTCGGCGCCACGCCCAGGGTCAGGTCACGACCGGTCACCACGCGCCCAGCCAGTTCGGCCGAAAGATGCCGCATCACGTCAGTGGTGAAGCCGCGGGCCAGGTAGTAGCCGGTCTCGCTGGCGTCATCGCGCGGCGAGTTGCCACCCAGCGCGAATACCTCCAAGCATGCCTGGCGGGTACTGAACTCGGACAGGTCGAAGCCCTCGCTGCGGGCCACGTCGGCTACCGCGCGCATCATGATGGTGGTCGACACCGGCAGCTCAATGAACAAGGCCGCAAAGCCGAACGCGCCGCCGACCGCGCCGGAGGTGGCTGCCGCCAGCTTGTGCCAACGGGTGGAGGCCCCTTTGCCCGGGGTGTTGTCCATGCTCCACAGCGCGGCCTGCGCGGACTTGGACAGTGCCGCCTGCACGGCGCCATGGATGCGATTGGAGACCGAGCTGGGCAGCGCCTTCACCGCGAACTCCAGCGGCGTGCCGACCAGGTTGGCCATGCGCGCGGTCAGGGTCGGCGCTTCCAGCAGCGCCACCGCCCGCTGCAGGTCGGACCAGTCGCGGGCGTCGTGGGCGATGTCGCGGGGGAGCAGGATAGGCTCGTTCATGGCGCCGATCTTAGCGTCAGGGAGTTGAACGGAGGGTAGTGCCGGCCGCTGGCCGGCAACCCGATACACCTCACGAAAGCCGCCGGATTGCCGGCCAGCGGCCGGCACTACCAGTTCGCGTGTCACCCGGTCGCGCCGGGCCTTGCCCGGCGTTGTTGTTCAGGCCGTGGGCAAGCCCGAAAGCGCGCCCATGAACTGGCGGTAATGGCGCAGCTCGGCGATCGAGTCGTGCACGTCGCTCAGCGCGGTGTGGTTGCTGTTCTTGCCGACGCCGGCGGCCACGCTCGGCGCCCAGCGCTTGGCCAGTTCCTTCACTGTGGACACGTCCAGGTTGCGGTAATGGAAGTACTTCTCCAGGCGCGGCATCTGGCGGTGCAGGAAGCGGCGATCCTGGCAGATCGAGTTGCCGCACATCGGCGAAAGGCCGGCCGGGATCCACTGCGCCAGGAAGTTTACCGTCTGCGCCTCGGCCTGGCCGAGGGTGGTGGTGCTGTCCACCACGCGCTGCCACAGGCCCGAACGACGATGCTGGTTGCGGTTCCACTCGTCCATCGCCTCCAGCGTTTCCAGCGGATGATGGATGGCGAATTCCGGACCTTCGGCCAGTACGTTCAGCTGGGCGTCGGTGACCACGGTGGCGATCTCGATGATCGAATCGTTGTCGGTGTCCAACCCGGTCATTTCCAGGTCGATCCAGATCAGTCGTTCGTTGGCCGCGCCGGTGTCCGCCATTGTGTCGCCTCGTTGCTGGGCAGGCGCGCGGCCTACCGGTGAAGGAAAGAGGCGCCCATCATACCCGTTCGCCCCTCAGCCCTCGCCGACGTGGTCTTCCAGCAGCAGCGGCGGCTTGCCACGCTTGGCGCGGAAATAATTGGTCAGGCGCGTACTGGCTTCCTTGGCCAGCACCCCGCCGTGGATCTCGACCCGGTGGTTGTGGCGGGCATCGCCGAGCAGGTCGAACACGCTGCCGCACGCACCGGTCTTGGGGTCGCTGGCGCCGTAGACCAGGCGCGAAACGCGCGCATGCACGATCGCCATCGCGCACATCGCGCACGGCTCCAAGGTCACGTACAGCGTGCTGCCAAGCAGGCGATGGTTGGCCAGCAGCTTTCCACCGGCCCGCATGGCCACGATCTCGGCATGCGCACTGGGGTCATGCGAGGCAATGTTGAGGTTCCAGCCCTCGCCCAGCAGTTGGCCGTCGGCGCCCACCAGCACCGCCCCGACCGGAATCTCGTCGAACTCACGCTGCGCGCGCTCGGCCAGGGCCAGTGCATGGCGCATCCAGTGTTCATCGGCGTCGTGCACCGGTACACCCAGGACATCGGACATGGCGGTTCTCGCTTTTCAACTGGGCCAGGATGGCCGCCGGGGGCGCATTGTACGCCCGGGGCCGTGCAGGCGCCGCTAGCGCGCGTCGAAGCGCTCGCGGGCCGCATCGAGCGCTGGGAAGTTGTGCTCGGCCCACCGGTCCAGGGCAGCCAGCGTGTCAACCAGGCCGCGCGCAACCTCGGTCAGGCGGTACTCCACATGCAGTGGTTTGCTGCCGCGGTCATACCGCTCGACCAGCCCATTGCGCTCCAGCTGGCGCAGGGTCTGGGTCAACACCTTCTGCGAGATGCCTTCGATCTTCCGCAGCAACGCGCCGTTGCGAAGCGGGCCCTGCGCCAATGCCGGCAACAGCAGCATCACCCACTTGCCTGAAATCAGCGCAAGCGCATCGCGTGCCGAACAGTCGGCGGCATAGACATCCCCGGGAAAGGCCATGGTTACCTCAAGGTGCGTAATTGCCGGCGCATGCCGGCACCGCGAGGATGGTCGCACACTCCTTGAGCACCTCGCCCCATGCGCGCCCTGATCCTGCTTGCCCACCCCGAGCCCCGCTCCTTCAATGCACATCTGGCCGCTCAGGCCGCCGAGCAGCTGCGGCATGACGCGCTGCAGGTGGACGTGGTCGACCTGTATGCGGAGGGCTTCGATCCGCTGGAAGCGGCTGACCACCATCCGCATCGCCTGCATCCCGGCCACTTCGACGCCCAACGCGAACAGCGGCACAGCGCCGAGCAGGGCCAGCTGCCCGTCGATGTGCAACGTCACCTGCAACTGCTGCGGGCCGCAGACCTGCTGATCCTGCAGTTCCCGCTGTGGTGGTTCGCGGCTCCGGCCATGCTGAAGGGCTGGCTGGACCGCGTGCTCGTCTACGGGCCGATGTACAACAGCCGGCAGCGCCACGAGCACGGCGTGATGCAGGGCAAGCGCGCATTGCTGAGCGTCACCACCGGCTCGTCGGCGCGGGCATGCGCGGTGGACGGCCGCGAGGGCGACACCCGGTTGCTGCTGTGGCCGTTGATGTACAGCCTGCGCTACGTCGGCTTCGAGGTGATGGAACCGTTCGTGGTGCATGGCGTGCGTTCCGGGCTGCCAGCGGATCGTGTGCAGGCGCACGACAAAGCACTGGCGGCGGCCACCAGCGACTACCGCGAGCGGCTGGCACGCTGGCAACAATGGCCGATCGTGCCCTTCAACGACAGCGATGACTTCGAGGATGGGGTGGTGCTGCGCGCCGACGCAGCTGCGCACAGCCCCTTCATCCGCCACCCGACGCGGGATGAATCTTCGCCTGCAGGCGTTACCGGAAAGCCTCATACTTCGCACTCTTCCGAAGCACCTTGGTGAACCCATGCCCACCCTCCGCCCCTCGCGCGCCGACGAAGGCGCCGCCCTCGTCGACCTCTGGCGTCGCGCCGTGGACGCCACCCACGACTTCCTCAGTGCCGAAGACCGCCAGGCCATCGATGCCGAAGTGGCCGGTTTCCTGCCGCAGGCGCCGATGACCGTTGCTGTCGACGCACAGGATCGCCCCCTCGGATTCATGCTGATCGACGGCACCCACATGGAAGCGCTGTTCATTGACCCGGACGTGCGTGGCACCGGGGTTGGTCGCCAACTGTTGCAGCACGCGTTGACCCTGTGCCCACAGCTGAGCACCGACGTCAACGCACAGAACGCGCAGGCCGTGGGCTTCTATCTGCGCATGGGCTTCGTCGAAACCGGACGTTCACCGCTCGATTCGCAGGGGCGTGCGTATCCACTGATCCATCTTCGGCATAACGGCTGACATCTGTCGGCCGCAACCGCGTGCTAGCGTGGCTGCCTTCGATCAAGGAACGCCGTGCATGGATGGTGCAAAAGCCCTGTTGACCCTGTTTGCGCTGGGCATCAGCCTGGTCTGGATCCTGGTGCCATTTGCCATCTTCGCCGTGCGCAGCCTGCTGCGTGAGGTACTGGCGGAACAACGTCGCACCAATGAACTGCTTGAACACATCGGCGGTTATCGCATTCCAAAGCCACAACCCGAACCGACCGTCTGGCGCGCGCCCTGACGGGCACGCGCTCGCCGTGGATCAGGCCGTCGCCTCGAAGGCCGGCGAATACTGCACCTCGCCCTGCGCCAGCGGAGGCTGCAGGCAGAGCGCCTGGAAGTACTCCGCAGGCACACCCGGCAGCACCAGGCCTGGCTCGGCACGGAAGCCGAAGCGGCCGTAATACGCCGGCTCGCCCAGCAGCACGCAACCCTGTGCGCCCAGTCCACGCAGCGCGTCGAGTGCCGCGCGCATCAGCGCCGCGCCAATGCCCTGCCCCTGCCACGCGGGCAGCACCGAGATCGGGCCCAGGCCGAACCAGCCTGTGCTTCCATCGCTGATGGTGACCGGCGACAGCGCAATGTGTCCGACCACCTGGCCTTGGGCTTCGGCGACCAGCGAAATGCTCAGTTCCCCACGCGAACGCAGCGCATCGACGATGAACTGCTCGGTGTGGCTGCTGTGCGGGGCTTGGCGGAAGGCAGCTTCAGTGAGCGCATGGATGACGGCGTGGTCAGCAGAGGATTCGGGGCGGATCGTGTAGTTCATGGTGGAAGACTTCGCTTGGTGATGATCGCGTGAATTAATGATCGATGTCACAGATCGGCGGCTGAATATCGAATTCAGTGCGCGGTCGTTCCGAAGTCGGCAAATCGACTGTGCCGCAAGCACTTCCGCGACACCGCCCAATCCTGAATGCGTCAAATTTCTGGCACTCATGCTCGCTCGCGGGTGGCGCCGGGTTTCCCGGGCACCCCATAATCGGGAAACCTGTCACCAGGGAAGGATATATGGACATGGATGCACGATGCAGGAACACGCCTTGAGCACGGCAGCGCCATCGCGCAATGCACGATGCTGGCTGTCGGCGACCCTCTTGCTGGCACTGGCGGCGTGCTCGCCTTACGCAGACGCAGAGCGCGATGTCGCCGCGGGCGGACGCGGCCTGGCCAAGCTCAATCCCGCACCGAAGCAGGCCTATGAGCTGGTGCTGACACTGAAGGACGCGCCGGGCCCGTTCGCGATCGTTGAGGGCGTGGCCCAGTACGACGTCAGCAATTACGCAGGTTGTGGTCGGATCCTGCCTGCGACAGGTACCGCAGGCCGCATCACCAGCCAGGAGCCCGTCACGCTGCACAGGGTCGGCGAAAACGAATACCGCGGCACGTTCTACCTCGACCGTATGAAGGACGAGGACTACTACGGGCGTGGCGCCTGCCATTGGACGCTGACGGGTGTCGGTGCGATGTTGCGCGCAACGAACGGCGAGGCGGATACGCGATTCCTGACGTTCGTCGACAACAAGCGCATGGAGAACGACTCACCTCTGACGCTTTACTACCCGAAACTTATCTATCCGCGCGCCGACAATGTCGCCAACTTTGGCGCCAGTGGCGAGGAGGATCCGTCGGGGTACAGCGAAGATCTACGCGACACGCTGTTCTCAACCACCACCACTGTGCAGAAGCTCGCGCCATGAACTGCCAGGGTCACATTCACCTCTACCCCCAAGGAGGCCGACATTGCGCCACAAGATGATTCCGTGCCTTGCTCTGCTTCTGTTGACCGCCTGCAACCCGGAGACCGCCATGAACCAGGAACGTGCCGCTGCCGAAGCCGATGTCGCCCAGGGTGGGCGCGGCCTCGCCAAGCTCAACCCCAGCCCGCGCAAGGCCTATGAACTGGTACTGCGCCTGAAGGACGCCCCCGGCGATTTCGCGGTGGTCGAAGGTGTAGCGCAGTACGACGTCACCAACGAAGACCAGTGCGGCCACATCGAACCCGCCACCGGCACTGCCGCCCGCATTACCAGCCAGGAACCGGTGGAGCTGCGCAAGGTCGCTGAGGGCGAGTATCGCGGCACCGTGTACCTCGACCGGATGCTGGATGAGGACTACTACGGTCGTGGCGTCTGCAAGTGGGAATTCAGCGGCGCCGGCGCGATGCTGAAAGCCACCGGCGCCGAGGGTGAAACCCGCTTCCTGTCGTTCATTGAGGCAGCGCCCTTCGTCAAAGGCGAGACCGAGACTCGCCACTATCCTCGCGCAGACTATCCGCGCGTAAATGAGATTCCTGATTACGGCGCAAGCGGCCAGGAAGATCCCACCAAGTTCCGCCCGGAACTGCGGAATGCGCTGTTCTCCACGTCGCTTGAAGCCAGCGAGGTCCGCCAATGAGCCTCAACAGCCAAGACTATGCTGCGCTATCCGAAGATGCATACAAGGATTATGCGGTCGGTCGTCGTGCACCTGGTCAAGAAGAGATCGTCCCGATCAACGGGCACAAGTACAGGATTCTCGAGCACGTTGATAATCGACTGAACGGTTATCAGGGAACGATCTACCAGCGAGTCGACACCAATGAAATTGTCGTCGCACATCGCGGAACCGAACAGATCGCACGCGATGCGATTCTGACCGATGGTGGCATGGTCGTTGCCCGCACCAATGTGCAGGCTCCGGATGCCATCGCGCTGACTCAACGCGCCATCGCTTACGCCAAGAAGGAGGGGCAGGATCTCGGGCAGCGTCCACCAGAAGTCACCGTCACCGGCCACTCCCTCGGCGGCGCCCTGGCCCAGATCACCTCGCACCATTTCAACGTCAAGGGCGAGACCTTCAACGCCTATGGCGCGGTCAGCCTCAGCTACCGCATCCCCGAAGGCGGCAACACCATGATCAACCACGTCATGGCCTCCGATCCGGTCAGCGCCGCGTCGCCGCATTTCGGCCAGGTCCGCATCTATGCGAAGCCGGATGAAATCAAGACACTCGCCGCAAACGGCTTCAGCAACCATCCGATGCGCGCCCTGATCCCGGACAGCCCGCTCATTGCAGCTGGCAGCTCGTTCGGTGCGCACAAGCTGGGCAACTTCCTCAACGAAGGCTCGGTGCTGAAGCACCCGGAAACGCAGAAGCTGGCGAAAGACAACGCCAAGATGATCGAGGAGTATCGCGACGACGTCGAGTCACTGCGTCGCGGCGTCACCCGCGCTGCACGCGGCATCCCGGGCGGCGCCATCGATCTGTACGACCACATCCGCGGCCCGCTGCAGCCCGGTGAACCGGCACGCCGCGAAGCGGAGAAGAATGGCCATCACACCAGCATGCTGCGCATGGACGATGCCAACCACCTGGGCAACCCGTTGTTCAACGACGCGATCCGCGGCGTGCATGCGCAGGACGTGCGGGTCGGACGCGTGCCGGACGTGATGAGCACACAGCTGGCTGGCAGCCTCGCCGCCGAGATGCATGCCGCTGGCGGCAAGCGGATCGACGAGGTGGTGATGAACGCGGATGCCTCGCGCAGCTTCGCCGTGCAGGGTCAGGGCGGTGACCCCGCCCACCTTCGCGTGTCGGTAGATACGGCAGTGGCGATGAACACGCCGCTGGAACAGAGCAGCCAGCGCATCGACCAGCAGGCTGCAGGCCAGCGCCTTGCGCTGGAGCGCGACCAACAGCTGGAACAGCAGCAGCATCAGACCCGCAGCCTGCAGGCCTGATGGACAGCGCGGGAGCCGGTCATTCCGGCTCCCGCTTCCGCACTGCGCCTCAGGGGCTGGTGGTCGCGACCGGCGCAGATGCACTGGCGGTCACGAACAGATCCGGCCCGGAATCCGGGAAGCCGCCGCAGGCGCGATCGCCCGGCGCGACCGGATCACACGGCCACTGGCTGCGCGGGACCTTGTCGCGCAACTCGAAGCGATCGCCGGTCCAGACCACGAAGGCGAGATGCTCGCGGTTCCAGTCGCCGTAGGCGCGCGGACCGCCCTTCTGCGCAGACTCCGGGTACTGCACGAACCAGCGCATGGCCGGGCCGTACTGCAACTTGCTATGGTCCAGGCTGATCCGTCCCTCACGCGAGCGCTGGCGCGCACGATCAGCTTCCGCCTGCTGCGGCATGGCCGGCATGGCTTCGGCGGTCACATCCCTCGGCGCAACGTCCCCGCGGACCTGGTACACACGCTGGCTGACATAGGCCTCGCGGCAATCACCGGCCGGCACGCGGACCGGCTCCGCGCCGTACTCGTCGCGGTTGGCGACCCGGTCGCTGCAGGTGAACGGCGCCGACACCAGGTAGAACGTGCTGTCGGCGTCGCGCCCTTCCAGCGAACGCACCCAGATGTCGCCCATCCGCACGATGAAGTCCGGGCGCTGGCCGTAGCCCGGCACCGCCTTGAACCAGGCCTTCTGCTGCACCTCACGCTCGCGCCAGCTGCGTGGCAGGTGGATATCCTGCGCGGGCAGCGCGACCAGCAGCGCGGCCAGATGCGCCGGCATCGTGCCCTGGCAGGCGCCAATCAGCAGGTCGCCCTGGGTCGCGAGTCGCCCGGCCAGGTCCACAGGGCAGCGGGCGCCAAGCGCGCGCTCGGTCGCCTGCTCGGGCGGCAACGGCACGATGGCGAGTGCGGGAGGCGCCGGCGGGTTGGGCGCGCCCACCACGACTGGTGACTCGGACGCCGCGGACGCGGGCGCTGCCGCTTGGGCCTGGATGGGCTCGGATGCAGGGGCCGGCTCCTGCGCCGCAGCGGGTGCAGGAGAGCGCACCGTCGACTCCTGAGCCACCGGAGCCGGTGCTTCCGGCACTCCGGCGGCATCAACCACTGAAGGTGCGGCCAGCGCAGGCGCTTCCTGGGCCTGCGCCAATGCAGCCACCAGACTCAATGACAGGAGCCAGACCGGTGACAGGTTCGGCCGAACAGACGTGAAGCTGGCAACGGTGTGCCGGAACGTTGGAAGAACGATTCGCATGTGGTGTCCTTACGTTGGGTTTCCATGTCGGCGCCGGAGGGCGCCACGCGTCGTGCGTCCAGCACCTGCGGGCCTCCGCCCCGCAAGCGCCCCGATGGATCAGATCGAACGTGAATGTCCCTGCTCGCGGGCAACCGAAGCTGCCTGATCCTGTTGCAAAGCAGCTGCCGCCAGCTGCTGACTACTCTGCGCCAGTGGCTGCTGTGCGGCCTGCTCCCGGTCTACGGACGCACGCAGCATGGCTGGATCGCCCAGCGTGCCCTGCACCGCAAACAGCGTGCGGCCGTCGTTGCCGGCCAGCAGATGATCGATGCGCGACAACCCCGCCTTCTGCGCACCCAATGCCAATGCGCCAGCGGTATTGTGGAGTTCCTGTGCACTGCGCAGCCCACTCTGCGGTCCCAGCTGCAGCAGATGCCGGCGCGCATCCTCGAACAACGCATTGCCGGGCTCACCGGCATGTGACATGTCGCGTGCAACGGTCTGCGCCGGCGCACCGACTTCGCCGCGATCCAGTCGCGCCATCACGTCCGGCGTCAACTTCTGCTGCCAGACCTCGAATCGTTGCCGGCGCGCCTCGATGCCATTGAGCGCACCGTTGAGCGCATAAGTTGCTTCGCGCACATCATGGCGCGCCCCCTCCGGCACCCGTGTCTGCCACTGCCATACGGCAATACGGCCTGCGTGCTCGGGCTGCGCTGCCAGCTCCGGGTGATTCACCAGGTCCAGATCCAGCGCCTTGCCGGCACGCTCGTAATTCTCCTTGCCGACCAATGGCAGATAGCCGCGGCCGTGGTACTTCAGCGCGTCACCAGGCGCGTCGTTGCCCATGCGCCCGCCGTACATCAGCTCAGCCAGGTTTTCCGGGCGACCACGCAGCGCCTCCTGGCGGGCGCTCTCCAACGCAGCGTTGCCATTGCGCCACGCAGCCTCCACCGGGATCTGCGAGATTCCCCGGGTGAAGTTGAAGCTCTCGTTGAGCCGGCTCAAGCCGCGCGACTCGTGCCCTGCCTGGGCCATGAAATTGGCCAGTTCAAGCGGGGAATCGATGCCGGCTTTGGTCGCCTGTCGCAACAGTTGCGACTCTCTATCGGTCGACACAGTGCAACTCCTGAATCTTCATCAGCGCGGATTCCCTTCCGCCGGTTGGAGCTTGGCTCATGGAAGCGACACCTCGGCGACACTGGACGGGTCGAAGTCCTCGAACCTCACCCTGCCCAGCTCCGCCGCCGAGTAATCCCGGATGTTGGTCGCTTCGGTCTCGATATCCACGACCTTGCGTCTCACCCCGTCCACCCAGCAGGCCTTGTCCGCGGGCGCATAGCGGAACCGATAGGTGCTGCTCCAGCGCTCGCGGCTACCGCCGTTGGTGATCACGCTGAAAGCACCATCCTCGATCGTCACGTAGGCGAAGGGATCGCCTGCAATGCCGCCACGGGTGGAGCACGGCACCAGCTTGTCGTTGCGCGCGGCCAGCTGCCAGCGCCCGCGCCCGTCACCGCGCAGCAACAGCAGCACCCGGTTTGGTCCGTGCTGGCCGGGCACCAGCCCTTCCGGCGTCGGCTGGTCGATGACCAGCAACTGATACTCGATGCCATCGCCGTTGAGCTCGCCCCTGACGGCTTCCAGCAGGTTCGCACCGGACGGAACAAATGCCAGGGCATCGTCCATGTGTGCACCAACCCTGTCTTCCATCCCCTCCCACTCCTTCAATGTGGTCATGCCGATGCCCGCCTCCCTGCCCAGCCGGAATGCGGTACTCCGGCTTATCCGCGATCGCGCGGACAGGGATCATAGCCTTGCGTACGGCAAGACCGCGATGATGGCGAGCGTTACCCGATGCAGGGGCTGACAGCGTCCTCATTGGACGGAAGAACTCCTGCATTCGGCGGCACTGGCGCGTCATTTTCATGACGCGCGAGGAGCTTACCGCGAGGCGTACTGCCGCGTCGAAGTGCGAGGAAATCGAAAAGCGGAACTGATCACAGAAAACGGGGCTTAGCGTGAATGGCGCCTTACCTGATGAACAGATCCGCCGTGCAGGCCGTTCTGGCGATCCCGCATTGTCCCTGCGGCAGCTGCTTCCATGCCGCCTTCGCGTTGCATTGCTGCATCGCGACAATGACCGCCCCCTGTTCGGACATGGCGGTGGCAACACTGGTGGTTTCAGTGCCCAGGCCCGCGTGGGCGACCGCCACGCATTGCGCCTGGAACAAGGTCGCCAATGTGCATTCGCCCTTCCCGAACTCCTTGCACTCCTTCATGGATGCACGCTTGGCCTTGCCCCGCGAGCGCATCGAGTTGCTGATGAAGGTGTCGCCGCGGGCATCCATCGCCACGCCACGCACGGTCTGCGCCCAGTTGGGGCGATTGTTGTACGGGGAGCCTGAGCTGCTCACCGGAATGGGCGCACAGCCCTGTACACCCTGGCCACCGATGGGATACATGCCCTGCGGGCAGTTGCCTTCGGCAAGCGCAGTGAACGGCAGTAGGCCTGCAATCAACAGACACGGAAGAAAAGCGAGGTGGATCCGTTTCATGGGGAGACTCATTCCTTTGCTGCCCATTGTGAGAGGTGGGACGGCCTGAGCAGACGATCATTGCCCACAGCCGATGCTGGAACCAAGAGAACAAACGGAGCTGCACCCAAACACATGAAGCTCTTCGCCGCCATCTCGAGTTGCACTGGCTGCCAGTCCGACAATCCGATCAACGGGTCAGAATGACTCATAGACCGGCTTCGTACAGTCCTCGTATGCAACCTGACACGCCTTTCCATCGGTGTCGACGCACGACTGCTGGGCAAACTTCCGCGCTTCGGCGGAGTCCTTGGCGCTGGCAAGACCGGCGCGGGAAGCCCCGCCCTGGCTATTGGGAACCAACCATGCAACGCACTGGTTTCTATACGTGTAGATGACTCGGCAATCGGAAGCACCGCGCCTACCGCAGTCTGCCAGAGCAAACTGCTCCGCGTTCTCCTTGCTCGGCCGGCCCGTTGCAACACCCGCATCTGCGGTCGCGTCGGACGACGCAATCGCCCCCCACGTCTTATGCCACTGACCCGCGGGCCCGGGTTCGCGGGCAGTCGCCCCTGCCCCAGGAATCGGGGCACACCCACCAACCCCTTGATCGCCGATGGGGTACTGGCCGGAAGGGCATCGGCCCTCGGCACTGGCGTTGCTGGCAACAAGTAATGCAGCGAACAGCAGAGCAGAAATCACGAAAGCTGAATCACCACGCAGAGATTTGAAGTCGGCCATTGCCTTGAATCTCCGTGTGATGTCACAACCGATCAGTCTTGCTGGAAGAACGGCTTGGTACAGTCAGAATGGAAAACGGAGCAAGCCTGACTTCCCAAATCCTTGCAGTCCTTGGTTGCCCGCTCCTGCGCCTGTTCTTTCGTCGCCCCGGTGTTGAATCTCATGCCATTGTCCGGTCGTGCAGCCCGGACAACCGCATAGCACTGGTTGTAGTAGGTAAAAACGACTGTGCAGTCGGTAGCTCCGCCCTGCCGGCACCGCTCGACGGCTTGGCGCTCTGCCGAAGCCTTGGCCTGATGCCCAGTGGCAGAACCTGCATCTCCTCCAGGCGAGCTGGCGACAGCACCCCATGTCTTGACCCAGTACCCGGGATTCTCCTGCGGGGCGCTCTGAGCCGCGCCGGGTATGGGTGCGCAGCCACCAACGCCTTGGTCGCCAATCGGGTACTGACCGGGAGGGCAGCGCCCTTCAGCGAACGCCGAGCTGACGTGCACAGAGCCCAGTAGGATCAGGGACAAGCACAGATGCTTTAGAGAGGCGCTTACGTTCATCAACTGAATCTCTAGTTTCCATGACTCGGATTTGCCGCACCACGCTGACCGGGAACCGCTGAACCGGGGCCTCCGGTTCCATCAAACATCTTCCCCATCGCCGACTGCTGACCATGGGAGTTTGAGCCAGAAGACGACTCTGGAGCCGCCGGCGGCGGAGCCGACATGCCCGGCGGACGACCATCGGCACTCGGCGAGGCACTTGCGCCACCACCTATCTGCGAATATGCCATGAAGGTGCCCAGGGTACCCTGGAAGAACATCGCTGCCATTGGGGGTGTAGTCAGGATCAACGCGGTGAGGATCAGGCCCATGCCTCCCTGCTGCATCGCCTGGCTGGTCATGCCGTCGGACATGCTTTCCTTGAGGATGAACTCCTGCACCAGCGCCGTGGTCCAGAAAGTGGCCGCTACACGTACCACCATGTCCAGTGCAATGGAGACCATCGCTGCAAGTACGGCCATGGAGAACATCGTGCCGATGCCGTAGAACAGCCAGCGTTGGAACAACTGCTTGGTCTGGTCGAACAACAGGCAGAGGATGAACAGGGGGCCAAAGCCGATGAACAGCGCCATGGCGATTTCATACAGCATCAGCATCGCACCAGCGGTGATGGCTGGACCTGCGGTGCCCATGCCGATGAAGAACAGTGCCCGCTTCTTGTCCTCCAGCAGCTCCCCGTCATTCATGATCTGGATGGCGTCGATACTGGAAAGCGCCACCTGCATCCATGCCAGGCTCTTGTCGATCTGGGCTTCGGGTGATTCGTTCGAGCCCGTCACGACCTTCGTGATTTCTGCCTTGACATCGTGGGTGAGGAAGCTCTGCAGGTTGGTGCCGAAAGCGCCCATCGTGGTAGCCGCGCTGACGATCAACGCCGCACGCGCCATATTGGTCACCAATACCATCATTGAGTCCCGGCTGCGGCCTGTCACGATGCGGAAGCCCTGCACCAGCACCCACAGGGTCATGAGCGTGAGGGCGATGCCGCCGACCCACTGCATCATTTCCCCCATCATGTCGATGCCGAACTTGTTTATCTTGCTTCGCAGGAAGTCGAAGATGAACTTGAAGAACACGAAATCCCCGATCGACTGGACACGTGCAACGTGCCCCATCAAATCCTGGAATCCGCCATTGAAATCAAAATTGGCAATCGACCTGATCATTTCCGCAATCCCTTGATGTATCCCTACCGGACAACCTCATGGAGCGGGTGCCTATGCACCTGCCCCAAGCGGCGTCAGTCGACGTGCAAAGCGCGTTCCAATGCAGCCGTCTTGACCAGCTGCGAGATGACGCCCGGCTTGCCCTTCAATGCCACGCGCGCCAGCACGCGCTGATTGGCCATCATTGACTCCTGATAGGCGTCGTAGGACCGCATGCGCGCCTCCCACTCCTGCTGCAGCTTGGAAATATCGTTTGCCGTACGCAGGGAGTCACTGTTCACGGCCGAAAGAGTTCCCGCAAGATTGCCATCGGCGCCGCCTCGCCAGCCCATGATCTCAGACAACGACGCGTTGATACTGGGAATGGTCTTCTCGATGAAATCCACCGTCTCGTTGCGCTTCCGGTTTTCCATCATCTGGATGTTGACGCACAGCTGCTGCTGCTGCGCGTAGAGATCACCGGAGGTATCCAGCACAAACTTCTTCAGCAAGCTGCCAGCGCTGAAGCCCGCAGATGTACGGCAGAGGTCGGCGACCATATAGTCGTCTGGAACCCGCTCCAATGTGGCGCCTGGCGGCAAGCCGAAGTTGTTGATCATGCCCTGGATCTGGACAAGCGCGTTCCGGTACTCCTGGAACGTCCTGTTCCACCGAGTTACCTGAGCCGCGTACTCCAGCCCGTCAGCCTTCATTTGCGCCTTCCCTTGGGCAAAGTCCTTCAGCGCCTGCATGAGATTGCTGAGGTCGAATACAGGGTAACCACCGGCCGAAACCGACGTGGTGGAGAACATGACCATGCTCCCCAGCAGGATGGCTGCCAGGCGCTTCTGACGCAGAGCGCGTTGGCGCTTGTGATTTCGGGATGTCATGCTCATGTTCTTCTCCAAGGGAATGGATTTCATTCGGCGCTGTTTGATCCAAGGCTTTCAAGCCGCATCGGTTTCGGCAGAGACCTTGGCTTTACCAGAGCCCTTTCGGTTCTTGTAGAAGTCCTCCAGCCACTGTTCCGGCGTGAGTTCATCCACGGTGATCCGATTGCGGACTGCAGCCGTCTGCAGCACCCGATGCATGATGTCGATGTTGTCGGTCGAGGCCGAGATCACCGACAGGATGTCGTCCATGCCACGCAGGTTGAGCTGGCAGACGCTGGAAGCATGGCCCTGCTTGACCAGGAAGCAGCGCGAGCGCTCGTCCAGTGCCGTGACCACCTTGAACTCCGCCTCGGTCAACTTCAGGCCATCCATGTAGTCGCTCTTGCTGGCGTTCGGGTTCGGCAGCAGGATGAGCGTGGCAGTCTGCTCGATCAGGGCAGCGGAGATATCACTCTTCAGCGCGTCTTCCGGGCTCTGCGTGGCGAAGATGCCCAGGCCGTTCTGCTTACGGATGGTCTTCTGCTTGTTCTTCGCGAACTCTTTCAGGCCACCCTCGCCGTCCAGGATCTTCCAGAATTCGTCCATTACATAGATCAGCGGTCGACCGTCGATCAGCGATTCCAGGCGGTGCAGCAGGTAATTGATCACCGGCACGCGCACTTCGGGATTGTCGATGATGTCGGTGTAGTCAAAGCCGATGATGTTGGCCTTGCTCAGATCCACAGTATCGATCGGATTGTCGAAGACCCAACCCAGCGAATTGCCCGAGGTCCAACGACGCATGCGCGCATAGAGGCCGTCGTCGCCCATGTTGGGCAGGCTCTTCTGGAAGTTGGTCATGCTGCGCAGGTGCATCGGCGTATCGAGCATGCTCTCCACTGCGCGGTAGATATCCTCTTCCTCGCGCGCGCTGTATTCGCGCTTGCCGGCCAGCACCTTGATCAGGTCGGCCAGGAACTGCACGTTGGCTTCGTTGTTCTCGCACTGGAACGGGTTGAAGCCGGTCGGCGCACCGTTCTCCAGCGCGAGGTAATTGCCACCACAGGCGCGCACGAAGATCTCCGCGCCGCGGTCCTTGTCAAAGAAGAAGATGGTCGGCGACGGCTCGTACTTCTGCACCTGGCTGAGCAGGAAGTTGATCAGCGCGGTCTTGCCGGTACCGGACTTGCCGATCACCATGGTATTGGCGATCGCCTTCTCACCGAGCGAATTCTCGGATGGATGGGTGGCATGGAAGTTGAAGTAGTACGGCTGGCCGTTGGTGGTCTGCAGCGTGGTCACGCAGTCGCCCCACGGGTTGTTGTGCTGCTTGCCGGTGGCGAAGTTGTGCAGCGGCGACAGGCCAAGGAAGTTCAGCGAGCTGACGTTGGCCAGCCGCGTGCGGAAGCGCCAGTTGGCCGGCAGCTGCGAATAGAACGACGAGGTGACTGCCAGATCCTCCTTGGTCGACACGAAACCGGCGTTGGACAGCTCGGCACGGGTCGAGGCCACGTTCTGCGACAGCTTCGCCTGGCTGTCGCCATACACCGCGATGATGAAGTGGTATTCGCCCAGCACGAAGTTGCCTGACGACAGATGATCCATCGCCTGGTCGAGTTCGACGATCTGACTGACCGCCTTGTCGCCCGAGGAGATCATCATGCCCTTGGTCCGGTCCAGCACCTTCAATGCGTCCTGGCGCCCCATCGGGCTGAACGAATGGGTGATGACGTACTCATAGTCCAGATATTTCAGACCATTGAGGATGCCCGGATAGGTCCCCTCGGCATACTCCTTGATATTCAGGATCGCGCCGAAATGATTGACGCCATTGGGCGTATTGATCACGAAATCGCCGGTCTTGGCCGAGAACATGTGCCGGCTGACCGGAAGATAGTCTTTCACTGGCGCCGACAGTACCGGCACAGGCTCATCGATGCGGTTGATCAGGTAGCCGAACAGCTCCAGCGTTTCGGAAAACACCACGCCGTTCTTGGCTTCGTACATGCCGAGCCGGTACGGCGCGTAGTCGCGGATTACCGCCTCGACGTTGCCGGCCAGCTCCATCAGCTTCTCGACGGCCTGCTCCTGCTCGGCGCGCAGCTTGTCCACGTTCGCGGACTTCTCCACGAAGCGCTTTCCCGCCACCACCGGGCGATAGATCATCGTCAGGTACAGCTCGTTCTGCATGATGCGCTGGGAGGACAGCATGCCCATGTACTGGTCGGACACATCCTGGTTGAAGCGCTGCTTGTAGTAGCTCTTTCCCTTCAGCGTGCGACGGCGCCGGATGTCATGCACCCAGAAGGCAACGTTGACGAAATCCGGCGCGCGCAGCGTCTGCAGCAACCGGTTGAACGTGTTGTGCCGATGCTCAAGCTCCCATTCTTCGCGCCCCACGAACGGCAGCCCTTCCAGGTGCCACGTCAACAGGTAGTCGCCGCCCGTGGTCTTCACCACATTCGGAGCCACGTGCGACGACAAGGGGATGAATTCGCTGATGGAGGTATCTGGGTTGAACATACGACTGCTTCCAAAAGGTACTGCCGACAAAGATGCGGAGTTGGTCAAGCGGGCGTTCAACGCCCGCCTGGCCGGATCCAGCCCTCAATCCCTGGGGGCTGGCTTGTTGCGGTAGTGATTCGGGTTGAACACCCACATGCCATCATGCTCCTGCACGTTGCGCACCTTGAGCTTGAACATCAGGCGCAGGCCCAGCAGGCGGAAGATCATCTCGTCACGCTTGGCCATCTGCCGCATGATGAAGATGGCCACCGGGATGGTCAGCAGAAACCAGAAGTTCGTGTACATGCTCAGCAGCAACAACCCGCCCGCCACCATGAAGAATGGCAGGTAGGGAACGCCCAGGAACATCGCTGGGCGCGTGCATCCCCGGAACAGGACGTTCTTATGCACTGTAGTACTGGACGGCGTGCTTGATCATTTCAAACGCCATGCCAGCGCCGTCGCCACCACCGACCTTATCGCAGCTGCCAGCCTCCTTGCCGAGCAGCATGCGCGCGATCTGGCCTGCCGCGCCGATCAGCACACCGCCGATCAGGATCGGGGCCACGTCACCGATGCGCTTGTGGGCAAACGCGATCTGGTAACCGGCGAAGATCACGGCGATCGTGACCACGGCGATAGAGGCCATGTTCAGCAGGCCGTTGATGTTGGAGAAGAAGCCGCAGACCTTGCCATCGGTGCCGCCGAAGTCGGTACCGCCTGCCAGGGCCTGGGGAGCGAACACAGCACCTGCGAATGCGACGGCCATCAGCATGGTCTTCAGCGTGCGCTGGGCCTGGACGAGGTCGAGATTGAATCGCTTCATGGATTGATTTCCTTGTTGATGGACTAACACAACTGAATCGACCAGCCGGGGGACCGGTCGCACCACGACTTCGTCAGAACACGAAGGCCGCATCCCCTGCGGGAATCTGCTGCACCGGCGCACGGGGTGCCGGTGTGTTGTAGAAATTCTGGGTGTCCGCTGCCGGCGCGTTGCGCTCGTTCCAGGGGCGCAGCATCACCGGCGCATTCGCGCCAGCAGCCATCCCGGGCAGCTGTTGCGGCATGGCTGCCCCACCCTGAGCCGCACCAGGCTGCTGATACTGCTGCGGCATGTCGTTTCCGCCCTGCGCCTGTGGCTGCATCATTCGATCGACCGAACCCAGCACCACGCGCGATACCGCCTGGTCGGCGATGTTCAGCAGGCTGCCGCGGGCCATCGCACCGGTCGATGGGTAGACGGTGTAGGCCCGGGCCGGGTCATTGGACGGTTCGTACACCGGCGCACTGCCCTGGGCGACGATGCGCGCCTGGGCCGGCGAGACTGTCTGCGGATGATGTTCGACCCTGACCACCCGACGCTCGCCACGGCTGACCACGTCAATCGGCGCGACGCCGTTGCTGGCGACCTGCTGACCGCGGCGGATCGAGTCGTAGATCTTCTGCACGTACCCGTGACGGAAACCGGTCTCGAAGTTGCCCGAGTAGTAGCAGCTGAACGACTTGCCCCAGTCACCACCGGAGCGCTTGTAGCAGTCGGCGAGGATGCGCGAACCAGCCTGCAGGTTCGGGCACTGTTGGAAGGCCTTCTCGTAGGAATCCAGCCCGTACTTGCCCAGGTTGTAGCGGTTGACCTGGGCCAGACCGATGGAGAAGTTGTAGCCCTTCTCCTCCAGCATGCGAACGGTGGCCAGCGCCTCGTCGAGGGCCTTGGGCTGGCGCACCAGGGCGCCGCCGACCACACCGATGGCATAGGGGTTGCGCGACGATTCCACGTTGATGACGTGCTGCATCACGTCCATCGAGACGGCCATTTCCGGGCACGCCATCATTTCCAGTCCTGGCAGCATTGGTCAGCCCTCCTGCCCCTGGGCACGCCCAGGATTGAAGTCGATGCCGGTGATGTAGCGCGAGCCGGCATGCGCCTTGATATGCACGACGATGTCGATGGTCATCATCAACAGTCGCTTGATGACGTTGAACTCCAGGCCAGAACCCTCGGCCGAGGCCTTCACCATCAGCGCCAGCTGGTCCCAGGTCTGCTCCGGGCTACCGGCATGGCAACTGGTGATCGAGCCCGGGTGGCCCGATGCGCAGTTGCGGATGAAGTAGAACGCCTCGTCACCGCGCAGCTCGGCCAGGATGATGCGCTCGGGCTTCATGCGCAGGCAGGCTTCCATGCAACTCTTTGCGCTGACATTGCTGGTGCTCTGCCCACCCTTGGAGTACAGCAGGTGCACCACATTGGGTTGGGTCAGAAACAGTTCGCGCGCGTCCTCGATCGTGACCAGGCGTTCGTTGTCCGGGATATGATTGACCAGCGCTTTCATGAAGGTGGTCTTGCCGCTACCGGTCGCACCGGAGACCACGATGTTCTTGCGGTACATCACCGCACGACGGAAGAACTCTGCGTACTCGCGCTGCTGGCGCAGTTCCAGCAGCTCGCGGTCCTGCTCGCTCAGACTGCCATCCTGTTCCAGGATCTGGTTGAAGAAGCCATCCTCGTGGTACTGGGTGAGCGACTTGGTGTGCTTGGACGGCAGGCGGATCGTGATCGAGACCTTGCCGGCATCACAGGCAGGTGGAATCACGAACTGCGCACGTTGCCCGGTCGGGAAGGTGAGCGAGACGACCGGATCGGCATCGGTGATGCGCTGGCCGGTGTTGCTTTCGTTCACCACGGCGGTGCAGAACTGCCGGGCCCGCTCGAACGTCAGGCCCGGCACCTCCACCCGCTGCCACCCCGCCCGGGTCTCCAGGTACAGCTCACCGGGACGGTTGATGCAGATTTCCGTCACTTCCGGGGATGTCATGTACTCGGCGATGCCCAGCACTTCGTACTGATAGCGCAGGAAGTCGCTGGAAACGAGGGCGAGGGGTGACACTTCGGCGTCCATGGTTGTTCTTCGGGTTACCGGCGCGGGTTGAGCACGTTGGTGAAGTCGACGTCCTTTGCGACGTAGACGTTCACGACGGTGCCCTGGTTGATGGTGACAGTCGGCGGGCGATTCGAACTGGTCAGGGCTTCGTTGGCGAGACGCTCCATCGTGCGCGCGGTGGCGCTTTCATAGGGCGAACGAACGGCAAAACCATTACTGGAAACCGTCGTCGACTCCGGGCCATGCTCGGCTGCGGCGTACTTGAAGGCGTCGGCGATCAGGCTGATCATCAGCGCCGATGCAATGCGACTGCCCCAGTGCGCGCTGTACTGGCCAGGATGACCGGCACCACCCAGCTGATCCACGCCCGGGCTGGACATGGCCACGTCGATGCCATTGGGCGTGGTGATGCGATCCCAGATCACTTCCACGCGCTTGCCCTTGGGACCACCACCGTACGCACCGTAGATCTTGGACCCCTTGGGCAGCAGCAGGCTGCGGCCGTTGATCGAGTACACCGGCTCGGTCAACAGGCACGACGTATAACCTGCAAGATCGGTGATGATGCGGGTCTCGAGAACACAACGCAGATAAGTGCCACGCACAAGCAGTGCATCGGGACTGCGGATGTAGGAAGCATTGGACACATCCTCCACGTCAGGCCCGCGGCGCACCTTGGCCGGCGGAGCATTGCCGTTCTGCGCCTGCAGCGCAGCCAACGTGGCCTGCATGTAGGGATCGTCGTTGTCCCCTGCTGCGGCCTGGCCGCCAGCATCGTCCGTGCCCACGCCTGCGCCACCACTACCGGCAATGCGGCGATCCAGCAGACTCGGGCCACGCTCGACCTCGCGCTCGGGTTCGGCACGAGGAATGAACGTCGGGCCCATCGTTTCCTGCGGCGGTGGCGGCAGCATCGGAATGGGTTCGGCGGCTTCCCGGGCGGCCTCGCGAATCGCGGAGGGTGCAATGATCGGCAGGTCGGGGGTGCTCGAACGTGCAACCTGCGGCGGCGCCTTGACTTCTTCAGCGTCTTCCTTGCCCTTGCTCAGCAGCAGGAAGCCCATGGCCAGCAACAACACCAGGATGCCGCCGAGGAACAACAGCGCCTTGCGGTTCAAGCGCTGCTCTTCCGCAGAGCGAAGCTGCGGGGCACTTGCATCCAGGTCCGGGGTTGCCTCGGCCTGCGCATGCCCATAATACGGGTTCGTCGGTGGCTCCTGAGCCGCAGGGCCCTGCCCGTACGGAGACGGATTTGGATCGTTGCCGGGAGTGTTCTGCTGGCTCATTTCTTCACGTTCCTTCGCAGGCCGACGACGAAGTCGCCGTGGCGGATGACCAAGTACGGGTAGGTCCCGTGCACGATCAGCGTATTGCCCTCAACCGTGGTGTTGACCACGAAATCCTCGCCGTACTCCTTCTCGCGACCGAACACGGCCGGGAAGATGCCGGTCTTGTATTCGGGCGAGTTGGGCAGTTTCAGATAGGTGAAACGGCCATCGTCGTAGGCGTTGACCGGGATCAGCCACCCCATCTTCTTCGCCTTGCTGGTCGAATAGGAGTAGTTGAAGTTGTATTGGCGGTCCTTGGCCAGCTCGGTGCTCAGCAGCGGCTGCGCCTCTTCCTCGACCGCTGCCTGGGCAGGCCCGAACACAGTGTCATTCGGATAGACGAAAGCAATCTTGTACTGCACGCCGGCGCGACGGGCCTGCTCAAGCTGGCGCCAGTCGGTGGCAACGACCTTCAGCTCGAAAATGTACGAATGGGTTTCGGTACGCACCATCATGTTGGTGTCGACGTCGACGTTCTTCGGCTTGAGATAGAACACGTTCTCGCGACGGGTGAGTTCCCAGCCGCTGCTGAAGCCGGTGCTGTAGTCGAGGATCTTCTCGTTCGGGCTCAGCTCGATCTGGGTGGTCAGGCCCAGGCCGGTGCGAACCGGGTAGATGCGGTCCTTCTCATACTCGTAGTGGTCAACTGCCTGTGCCATCGCCGCGCTGGAAAACACCAGCGACAGCAACGACAGCAGCGCCCACGCGCTTCCCCTGACTTTTCGACTACTCATCGGTTGCTTGCTCCATCAGCATTTCCGGTGGAATGGTTCGTTGCCGGCTGCCCCGGCGCGCCCTGCCCCGGCATCGGCTGCCCCGGCATCGGCTGCCCCTGGACCGGCTGCCCCTGCATGGGCGCACCCTGCATCGGCTGCATCTGCCCATTGGCTGGCACTGCGACAGGCTGACCGGTGGCGGGGTCGATCATGGTGGCGGCGGCCGGATTGTTCGGGCCGTACATGCCCTGCGCCTGCTGCGCAGCGAGTTGTGCCTGCTGCGCAGCATCCTGGGCCTGCTGCTGCATGGCACCGTCATCCGGCACGGGCACGCCGCGCGCATAGTCGTTGTCGACACGGTACTCCGTGACCTGGAACGCCAATGGATTGAGCACCCGGTCCTGTTCGGACAGCGCGAGATTCTGGTTGTATTGGAAGCGCATGGTGACCAGCTGGTTGTCCAGATAGGTCGATGCACCGCTGCGCTTGTCGAGCAGGCTGCGCTGGATGCGCACGGACGCGCCACGGAAGCTGCCGTTCGCCTGCACGCCCAGCGGGGTAATGCTGAGGATCTTGACCCTGATCGCCTTGCCCCGGCCGTACATCACGAACGGATTCTGCGGATTGTTGCTGGCATAGCGCTGCTTCATGCTTGCGGCGACGGCATCACTGGACATGACGAACACCAGCTCCCAGTCACGCAACCCCATCACCGCGGAGTCGTACGACTCGCGCGCCAGCACGTACTGGGCGACATTGCTGCGGTTGACCGCCTCATTGGTGGTGATCGTCTCGCCCTGGAACGTACCCCTCAGGCGCGCCACCGTAGCGGTACCCGTGTAGGCATCGGCCATCACCAGAAAGGGCACCTTCTCCTTCAGCGGCAGCATGTAGTAGTAGCCGCCAGCCAGTGCCAGCGACATCAGCAATGAGCCGGTGGCGACCCACCAGGCACGGCGCTCACTGCGACGCGCCATGTCGGCCACGGTGATCTCGTAGCTGACCGCCTTGGCGACCGACTGCTCGACCTTGGGACTATTGCCGGGATCCTTCTTGCGGAACATGGATTCTTCCGTACTGCTGAAACATCAATGGGCGTGGCACCCCTGCGACAGGCGCGGGGAGCGGCACGTTCGATGATTTCGAGGTGGACTCAGGTGCCGCTGTTGGAATCAGCGCCCTGTGCCGACGCGGTCGGCGTCGAGCCAGCGCTCTGCACAACGATCTGGTTGCCAACGATGGAGACGGAGATGCCCTGCGCTGCATAGGCCGCCGTCAGATCGATCACGGCCTGCTGAGCGTTGGTGGTGTCGATGTTGGAGACCGCGCCGTACAGGGTGAAGTCCGAGCTCAGGCGGTAGTCCAGCGTGCGCCCGGAATCCTTGGCCCAGCGCTCGAGCATGGCTTTGAGTGTGCCATCCATCGGCGAGGCCTGGTAGACGTAGCTGGAGTACAGCGGGATCTCGGTGGTTGCCGCAGCAAAGCGGTTCACCGGCTTCCAGCGGCCTCCGAAATCGGGAGCGGACTTGGTGGCGCAACCGGCCACCATCAACGCCGCCACTGCGGCGATGGACATTTTCGCGATAAACGCCTGATTCATACGGGCTTCACTTTGACGTACGAAAAAGCAGTCCCGAGCATTGGTCCCCTGGTCGTCCGGCGCTGCGTCGCGCACGCCGGAATCGGAGCGACGCACTGACTGGCAGCACACCCACTCCGGCTCCCCTGCAGCCAACGGCTGCCAACCAAGTCGCGGGGCCGCCAGACACTCCCGGCGACACACCCGCATACCTCACCAACGTCGAAACCATCCATGTTTCATGGCACAAACTCCTGGCCACCCTGCTCTACAACATCTGCCATCCATCACACATTTCTGAACGGCATGCACAGGGTCGCACAACCACGCGTCAATTCCATGTCAGACAAGTCTGAAAATCCATGAACAAATGCCGAATTCTTGACTCAACTCACGTTTTCACGTCAATGAATGCGAATTTACGTCACAAATTTAGCGACGTGAATTAGACGTTAAGCATGGGAACGTCGACTTTCGGCAACAGCCTCGACGTGAAGTAGCGGTCCTTGTAGTAGCGGATCTTGTCGCATTTCACCGGATGCGGTATGCCCTCGTAGAGGAACACTTCCTTGTCCGGCCCCATCGCCTTCAGCTCCTGCGGCAGCATCAGTGCACGCCGTTCTTCGGTGAAGCTGTGGGTCTTCTCGCGGGCGTGGGTGACGTTCTTCTTGCGGATGGTGGTGTAGCCCAGCATGTCCGAATAGTCGTTGGCGTCCTGCTGCTCGCGCGGCGCGTACAGGATCTGCAGCGCGTGGTTGGTGATGATCGTGCGCGAGACTTCCCGGCCATAGGTGGCATCAAGCTGGGACATGCTCTGGATGATCGGCAGCAGGCGGATGTTGTAGCCGGCCATGTAGGACACCGCCGAGGCGATGATCTCGACCTTGCCGATCGAGGTGAACTCGTCCATCAGCAGCAGGCACTGGTACTTCAGGTCCGGGTTGGACTTGGGCAGTTCCTTGGTGTTGAGGTTGATCAGCTGGCTGAAGAACAGGTTGATGATCAGGCGGCTCTCGGCCAGCTTGTTCGGCTGGATGCCGATGTAGATGGTCATCTTCTTCTTGCGGACGTCGGTCAGCAGGAAGTCGTTGCTGCTGGTGGCCTTGTCCAGCACCGGGTTGATCCAGGGGTTGAGCGGTTCCTTGAAGGTGCCCAGGATCGAGGCGAAGGTCTCGTCGGCCTGGGACAGCATGTTGGCGAACGCCGAGCGCGCGTTGGCGCTGAGGAACGAACGCTCCGACAAGGCCTTGAGGTACTTCTTCAGATCGGTGCCGTCGCCGGATGACAACCGGTAGACAGAACCCAGCGTCGGCGTGCCCGAGCCGCCCGGGAAGCCGCTGCTGCGCTCGTCGTCCCAGTTCTCGAACAGGTACAGGGTGAAGGCCATGAACGCGTTGCGCGCCTGGCTGACCCAGAACTTCTGGTCCTCGGCGCCGTCGGGATACAGCATCGCCGCGATGCTCATCAGGTCCGACACGCGGAACGCCGGGTCATCGGAGACATAGCTGAGCGGGTTCCAGCGATGCGTGCGCCGATCCTCGGCAAAGGGATTGAACAGGTAGATCTCCTGGCCCTGGCTGGCGCGCCAGCCGCTGGTCAGGTCGAAGTTCTCCTGCTTGATGTCCAGCACCACCAGTGATTCGCCGTACTCGAGCAGGTTCGGGATGACCACGCCCACGCCCTTGCCCGAGCGGGTGGGCGCGGCCAGGATCACGAACTGCTGGCCGTCCAGCCGGACCAGCTTGCCACCGTGGCTGCCGACCACGATGCTCTGGCCGGTCTTCTTGAACATGCCGTGCTTGGACAGGTCGGCGCCGGTGGCAAAGCGCGCGTCGCCATGCAACGAGCGCTTGTCCTTCTTCAAAAGCAGCACCAGGCCGGTCACCAGCAGGACCAGCAGCGGCAGGCCGAAGCCCACGTAGCCGGCCCACTTGATCTTGCCCACGAACGGCACAACCTGCGGCTGGCCAATGGCGTGGTAGTACTGGTAGTACGTGTTCCAGGTGAACAGCTTGGTGTCCAACCCCAGGAAAAGAAGGGTCAGGTAGCCGGAAAACACGAAACCAAGCAGCAGGGTCGCCAGCGTGATGATGGCGATGAGCGAATACTTCTTACTGGGCAACACCCGGATCCTCCATGATGCGCACGAGGGCGCGACGGCCTAGCGGCGGCGCCAGCGCGACGCCTTCTTCCGCAGGTGGTTTTCGTTCTCCAGCCCGGGCTCCTCACCCTCTTCACGCACCCGCTGCAACAGCAGCTGGCGCGCTTCGGCCAGTGATACAAGGTCGGTCAGACGATCCCCATCGTCGGCGACGACCGCATGGCCGACCACATCGCCCGGAGCGTACACCGGCTCGTAGGACACCGCTACCAGCTGATAGCGACCACGCGTCTCCAGCACATGCCTGAATTCCTGCATCGATTTCCTCCTTGTCCAAGCGCTCCACGATCCCCTGCGTGCACCATCATGCCGCTGGGCATGTCGTCGTCACATGCAGGACGCCAGCCTCAGTGCGCCACGCCTCCTGCAGCGCCGAGCCCACGCTCGGCTGGCCACAATCCCATCGATCAAACGCTGATTTGCCCTCCGGCATGGCTGCTCCTGCTGCGGTGCAGCAGTACAATGACCGGCTCCCCGCCCCCATCGCGCCCCGCATGAGCCCCAACTCTTCCCTGGCTGCGCGGCTGACGCCCCGTCAGCGCACCCTGATCATCCTCGCCCTGTCACTGGGCGGCTTTGCCATCGGCACCAGCGAATTCGCCAGCATGGGCCTGATGCTGGAGATCAGCCGTGGCCTGTCGATCTCCGAAACCCAGGTCGGCCACCTCATCAGCGCCTATGCCATCGGCGTGGTCGTCGGTGCGCCCATCCTCGCCTTCGTCGGTGCCAGCTTCCCGCGCCGCAAGCTGCTGCTGGCGCTGATGGGCTTCTATGCCATCGGCAACCTCGCCAGTGCGCTGGCACCGAACTACGGCACAATGCTCATTGCGCGCTTCGTCGCCGGCCTGCCGCACGGTGCCTACTTCGGCGTGGCGATGCTGGTGGCGGCGGCGATCAGCCCGGCCGGCCAGCGCGGCCAAGCGATGTCGCGGGTACTGCTGGGCCTGTCGATTGCGATCCTGGTCGGCAATCCGCTGACCACCTGGCTGGGCCAGCAGCTGAGCTGGCGCACCGCCTTCGCCCTGGTCAGCGTGCTGGCCGTCGCCACCGTGGCGATGATCGCGCGCTTCCTGCTGCCGGATCCGGATGAAGTGCGCACCTCGCCGATGCGCGAACTGCGCGCCTTCAATACCACGCAGGTGTGGCTGGCGCTGGCCATCGGCGCGGTCGGTTTCGCAGGCATGTTCTGCGTGTTCACCTATCTGGCACCCACCCTGGTGCAGGTCACCGGTGTAGCCGAATCCTGGATGCCACTGGCGGTGGGCGTGTTCGGCGTCGGCGCGATCATCGGCAACATCGCCGGTGGATGGCTGGTCGACAAGTTCCACTTCAAGGCCGCCGCCGTGGTGCTGCTGTGGTCCATCGTGATGCTGCTGCTGTACCCGCTGGCCGCACAGTCGGTGTGGACGATCGGCCCGATGATCATCACCGTCGGCACCATGGGCGCACTGGCGGCGGTACTGCAGACGCGCCTGATGGACGTGGCCGGCGAAGCGCAGACGCTGGCCGCCGCCTCCAACCATGCCGCCTTCAATACCGCCAATGCGCTCGGCCCGTGGCTGGGCGGCATGGCAATCAGCGCTGGCTTCAGCCCGGCCAGCACCGGCTATGTCGGTGCCGCCACCGCCATCGGCGGCCTGTTGCTGTGGTGCGTGGCGGTGATGCTGGACAGGAAGCGCAAGGCCACCGCCGGCAGCCACTGAACACGGCGCCGGGTCGTCAGTCGCTGCCCATGCGCCGGCGGCGCTCTGGCCGCAGCATTGCCACGTCGCCGGCAGCCAGCGTCGGGCGCGCCAGCTCGCCACGGTTCACCCGGTCCAATACCCGCCGCGAGTTGGCCGCGCAATCAATCCCGTCCGGCCGCGCCTGGATGTCCTCGATCAGGGCAACCAGGTGCGCCCGGCTCTGTGCCAGCCGCGACTGCAGCGCTTCGATGTCGGCCACCTTCTGCTGCAGCATCGTGATCAGCGCATCGTGCTGCCACCGGCCCATGTCTGGCGGCAGCAAGGCGCGTATCTCCTCCAGGCTGAAACCGGCACGCTGCGCACCGGTAATCAGCTCCAGCAGCAGCACCGCCTGCTCTGGATAGTCGCGGTAGCCATTTGGCTGCCGCGGCACCTGCAGCAACCCCGCATCCTCGTAGAAGCGGATGCGTGACGCTGCCAGGCCCGTGCGCCGGGCCAGCTCACCGATTTTCATCTGCCTGAATCCTCGACATCGCGGCCCGTTGACCTTCAATCAAACTTGAAGGTTAGCGTAGCGCCATTCCCCTGTCCTGGAGCTGTCCGATGTCGCTGTTCTCGCCCTTGGCACTGCCTTCCCGTGCCGTCATCCGCAACCGCATCGCCAAGGCGGCGATGGAGGAAAACATGGCCGACGCCAACCATGCACCCTCCGCCGCACTGCTGGAGCTGTACCAGCAGTGGGCCGACGGCGGCGCCGGGCTGGTCATCACCGGCAACGTGATGGTTGATGGCCGCGCCATGACCGGCCCCGGCGGCGTGGTGCTGGAGGATGATCGCCATCTCGACCGCTTCAGCGCCTGGGCGGAGACAGCACGCTCGCGGGGTGCGCAGATGTGGATGCAGATCAACCATCCCGGTCGGCAGATGCCGGCCGCGCTCGGCCAACCGGCGCTGGCACCTTCGGCGGTGCCACTGGACATGGGCGCGCTGTCCAAGCAGTTCGCGCCACCAAAGGCGATGAGCGAAGCCGACATTAAAGAAGTGATCGCCCGCTTCATCCGTAGTGCCGAGCTGGCCGAACGCGCCGGTTTCAGCGGCGTGGAGATCCATGCCGCGCACGGGTACCTGCTCAGCCAGTTCCTGTCGCCGCTGTCGAACCGTCGCGAGGATCGCTGGGGCGGCAGCCTGGACAACCGTGCGCGCCTGCTGCTGGAGATCGTGCAGGGCGTACGCGCCAGCGTGGGGCCTACGTTCGCAGTGGCGGTGAAGCTCAACTCCGCCGACTTCCAGCGCGGCGGTTTCTCGCCCGAGGACGCGCGCGCCGTGGTGGAGATGCTGGCGCCCCTCGGCGTGGATCTGGTCGAACTGTCCGGCGGCAGCTATGAAGCACCGGCCATGACCGGCGCCGCACGCGACGAACGCAGCATGGCCCGGGAAGCGTACTTCCTCGAATTCGCGCGCGAGATCGCCACGGTGGCAACGATGCCGCTGATGGTCACCGGCGGCATCCGCCGCCGCGAAGTGGCAGAGCAGGTGCTGGCCAGCGGCGTGGCCATGGTCGGCATCGCCACAGCGCTGGCGATCGAGCCGGATCTGCCGCAGCAGTGGCAGCAGGGCCGCGACCCGGTGCCGGCGTTGCGCAACATCAACTGGCGCAGCAAGCCGCTGTCGGCCAGCGCGCACATGGCCGTAGTGAAGTATCAGCTGGGCCGGTTGAGTCGGCGCCGCCCCACCGCACCCACGGTCTCACCGGTATGGGCACTGCTGCTGGCACAGGCGGCCGCAAAGTGTCGGACCCGCCGCTACCGGCGCTGGATCGGCGCCCGCGCCATCGCACGTTGAGCCGCGCGGCCTTCTCATCGCCGCAGCGATGCTCCACCATCTGCAGGATCGGCGGCAGTTCCGCCGCCGGTCGCAGCATGGAGATGGAACCCACGTGGCAGCAGGACCAACCAGGAACCGCGAGAAGCTGCTCGACGACCTGCTCTCGCTGGGCCGCAACTGGGCACTCGCCATCGCCATCGCCGGTGCCGGGGCGGCTGTCCACTACAACGAATCGGTCTACGAGGCCGGGCTCTGGCGCGGCCTGCTGCCCACGCTCTGCTTCCTGGTCGCGATCATCTGGATCGTGCTCAGCATCATCCGCTTCGACCTGACCATCCAGCAGCACTTCGAGCGCAAGCTGTCACGCTGGCTCAGCCGCCTGCTCTATGTCGTGCTGCTCGGTACCGGCATCACCGCCGTGTTCTTCGTGACCGAACTGGCGTCCAACAACCACATCGCAAGAATGTGCGACGCCGTGGCCAACGAACCGGCCAGCCGTATCCACAGGTCCGCCGAGTGCCAGCGCCTGTATCAGCATCGGGCGGCTTACAGGCAACGGCTGGAATCGGCCGAGGGTGAGTTCGACTGAGGCCAGCGCGGGCAACGCCACGCGGGCACGAAAAACACATGACGTGGATATGCGCTCGGGCACAGTACCTGCGCTGCCCTTCCAACGATGGAGTCCGGCCAACATGCACCGCCCCGCCGCTGCCCGCCACGATGCCATTGCCCTGCAGGCGGGCGTGCTTGGCAGCGTGCTGGGCGTGGCACTGTCAAAGGCGATCGCGCTGTCAGTGCTGGCAACGGGATCATTGATGGTGATCGGGCTGTGGCTGCTGGCCTGCGCGCTGCTGGCTGCCTGGGCACTGGCCGCCTGCCTGGCCTGCCTTGCGCTGAGCCGGCGCGTATTCGTGCTGATGCTGGCGCTGAGCATGATCCTGATGATCTGCGTCGCCTGACAACAGCAGGCGCCGGACTATCGCGCATCTGTTACATAATAACAAGTGCGATTGGACGGATTGCTCGTGCCCGGGGTCACGGATTTGAATTCCATGGCCAGCCCGGCACCACCCGAGACCTCCCCATGACCCTGCAGCCCCTGCTTCGCGTCTCCCTCACCGCCATTGCCCTGGTCACGCTCAGCGCCTGCGCCACATATGACGACAGCAACATGCACCAGGCCTGCCAGGAGTCGCCGCATCTGAAGGACCTACCGCCTGAAGTGGCTGCCCGCGAGAGCCGCTGCAACAAGAGCATGGAAGTGTGGTCGAGCGAGCGCAAGGGCAGTGACAGGCCGATCGACCTGAGCGGCAAGAAGAAGGATCTCTGAGCCGCCGGGCATCTTGATCGCTCCAATGCATGCGGATGACCAGCCCGTCACGATCGGGGGGGCAGGATAAGGCCTCCCCATCACGACGACTTTCCCGATGCCGGCCACTGGTCACCCTGTCATCCATGCCTTTGAAGCTGTGTTCGACCTGTCTGGCGGGGTGGAGCGCATTACGGCGCTCACTGTCATCTGCCGGCATTGCTCTGAAACCCGCTCGGCCAGCGAAGACAATCTGGTCCAGCTGCCGGGTGGCGCCTTGTTCCGCTGCGACGGATGCGGCAGTCATCAGGCGGTGAGCCATGCGCGGGTTGCCGATTGGCAGGTGAATTCGCTTCTGGGTGTCTGAGGCTGCAATACGACGGTGCCACGACGCAGGCTGTTGGCGCAGGGATGGTGATGCAGTCAGAGCGCGCCCCGTGAGCCACCTCGTCCGCCGCGAGGGACCGATGAGGGCCAGGGCAAAGGAGCTGTGCAGGGCGCAATGACATCACCTCGGCTAAGCTGCGGCACCTTTATTCGCGCACGGCCATGCATCCCTTCCCCCTTCCTGTCTCGGCACCCGATCAACTCGCCTACCGACTGCTGCAGGACAGCGACTGGGCCCGTTCCGCCGACGCCACCAATGCCCCTCCCGAACTCCGCGCTCTGCTGGCGATGATCCTGGATTCTCCGGAGCCGCTGTGGATCGCATGGGGCCGCGACAACAAGGCGTTCTTCTTCAACGATGCCTACCTGCCGATGCTGGGCGGCAAGCTGCACGGCGCCATGGGCAGCCGATTGGAAGACGTCTGGGCGGACGTCTGGGCCGACGTCGTGGATGCTGTCAACGACGCCTTCGGCGGCACAAGCCGCAGTTTCAAGAACATGCCGTTGATGATGGACCGTGATGGCACGTTGCGCGAGACATTCTGGACGTTCTCCTACTCGCCGCTGCGTGCCGGTTGCGGAGGCGTGGCCGGCATAATCTGCGTCGTCAGCGAGCAGACCGAGCGGGTGATCGAGCGCGACCGGCACACGCGCCAGGTGGCGGCCATCACCGAGCAGGCACGCGAGGCCCACCTTGAACTGGTACGCGCCCGCGAACAGCTGCGGCAGTCGCAGAAGCTGGAGGCCATCGGCCAGCTGACCGGCGGCGTTGCCCACGACTTCAACAATCTGCTGCAGGTGATCACCGGTTCCGTGGACATGCTGCTGCATACGTGGCCAGCCGGAGATGCGCGCCTGCGCTATGTACAGGCCATCGAAACCGCCGCTGACCGCGCCACTCGCCTGACCGCCCAGCTTCTGGCGTTCTCGCGTAGACAGAGCCTGTCGCCGCAGGTGTTCGACCTCTGCGAGAGCGTACGCGCGCTTTCGGACATCATCACCACAGTGCTGGGTGCACGCATCTCCGTGTCGGTGAACCTGCCCGACGCCCCGTTGCCGGTGCTGCTGGACCGGACCCAGCTCGACACCGCACTGATCAACATCGCGGTGAACGCGCGCGATGCCATTGACGGCCACGGCAACGTGACGATCGATGTGGAACAGCTGACATCGGTGCCTTCCGTCCGGTTCGCGGCGCCGATGAAAGGCGACTTTGCTGCGATCAGCGTCAGCGACACCGGCGCCGGTATCGATCCTTCCGTGGTGGATCGGATCTTTGAGCCATTTTTCACCACCAAGGGAGTGGGCGCGGGCACAGGGCTTGGCCTCAGCCAGGTGTTCGGCTTCGTCAAACAGTCCGAGGGCGAAGTGGACGTACAGAGCCAGGCAGGTGTCGGTACGCGCTTCACGTTGTATCTGCCGCTGGCGCAGGAAAACGCCACCATCGAGCTGCCGACCGCGCAACAGGGGCTGCTGCATGGCCACGGATTGTGCGTACTGGTGGTGGAAGACAACGTGGATGTGGCCGAGTTTGCAGTCGGGGCGCTGCGCGAGCTTGAGTACAACGTCGTACTCGCGCGCAATGCCGACGAGGCACTGGCGGAGCTCGAGCGCGACGCTGCGCGTTTCCACGTGGTGTTCAGCGACGTGGTCATGCCCGGGACCAATGGGCTGGATCTCGCCCGCACCATCCGCAGCCGCCTGCCCGATCTTCCGATCATTCTCACCAGTGGCTACAGCGAACTGCTGGCCCGCGATCCAGGCCACGGTTTCACGCTGCTGCGCAAGCCCTACTCCCTGAAGCAGCTGGCCTCGGTGATGACCGAGGCCAGTTGCCGCTCACAGGCGATGGTGACTGCGCCTTAGCCGGCAGATCACCGCGTCGAACCGGGCCAGGAAGCAAGCACTGAATCGATGCCGGACATATCCGCCCCTGCGCCGCAGGCCCAGGCGACGATGCCATCCGGGCGCACCAGCACTGCTCCCAGGCCCGATGCCACATCTCCAGTATTTGCGGCGCAGGCGATGGGAGGCAGCCAGCGTTGGGCAAACTGCGATAGCGAAGATGCCTGGTCGAAGACAAGCAGCGCCCCCTGCCCCGTTCTCAGCAATTCGCCCAAGCGGCGGCCATCGGCCAACCGGAAGTCAGGCGCGCTCCTGCCGACAAGCGGGTGCTCTCCGGCAAGATCCAGCCGCTGCGAAACACCCCAGATCCGCTCGGCCAGATACGTGGCCCCATCGCGGGTGCCAGCCAGGTCGGCCATGATCGCTGCCAGCGCGCGCGAACCGGCCCCGGGACGCATCACCGCAACCTGTGCGCGTGACCAGTCCAGTACTTTGGCGCCCACTGGATGGCGCTCAGCCTGATAGCTGTCCAGCAGCGCCTCATCGGCCTTGCCCCGCGCCACGGCGGCCAGCTTCCAGCCGAGGTTCATCGCATCGCCAATGCCCAGGTTCAGGCCCTGTCCGCCCAGTGGCGAATGCACATGCGCAGCGTCGCCCGCCAACACGACACGCCCCTTGCGATAGGCGCTGGCCTGGCGTGCGCCATCGGTCCAGGTGCTGTGCAGATGCAGGGCCTTGATCGTTGCATCGCGACCGGACACGCGCCGCAGCAAAGCCTGCGCAGCGTCCAGATCGAGGGGCGCGCGATGGCCAGCCCCTCCGTCGAAATCGGCCAGCGCCAGCACGCCCGGCAGATTGAAATTGCACATGCCCTGCGCGGTGTACTGCCGCCCCGGCGTCAGCACCGAAGGATCTTCCAGCTCAACCAGCAACGAATGCCCGGTGAACTCCGGATCGGTGCCGACGAAGCTGAAGCCGCACTGCTTCCGCACGGTGCTGCGGCCACCGTCGCAGCCGACCAGCCAACGACCGCGCACGACTCCGTCAGCAGTCTCAATGACCACCTCCGTCTCGCCAGCCTGTACGGCCTGTACCGCGCGCCCGCGTTCGATGCAGACGCCCAGCGCGTTCGCACGTTCGGCGAGGACCCTTTCCAGCACCTGCAGCTCCACCGCCATCTGGGTGCTGACCGGCGTCGGCAGGCGCCAGTTCCAGCGCTCGGTCTCCACGCTGTCCAGTGCGAACGGAATACCCGCGAAGTGCCCACCCAGCGCCCGCGGTTGCGCCAGCCAATGGGCGGTGCCGGGCGGCGGCGCGCCCTTGTCGGGCTTGAGCACCTGCGCCGTGGCGACCGCGTCCAACAGGCCACGCCGATCCAGTGCTTCCAGCGTGGGGGTGTTCAGGCCGCGCAGCCCGAATGGCAGGCGCTTCAACGGCGAGTCGGCGGACCCGGCCTGTTCCAGCACAAGCACCGAACACCCGGCATGGGCCAGTTCGCAGGACAGGAACAAGCCAACCGGGCCAGCACCGGCAATGACGACGTCGTACAGCATGGGGATTCCTCGTGAGCGCCGGGCCGGCGCTCTGGCCAGTCAAATGTTACACTCGGTGTACGTTTTCACAAGCAAACCGCCCATGACCCCGCTCCCAGGCCGCCGCGAGCAGCGCAAAGCCGAGACCCGACAAGCGATTTCCGACGTCGCCACCGGGCTGATCATCGCGCGCGGCTTCGAGGCCGTGTCCATGTCCGAGATCGCCGAGGCTGCGGGGGTATCACGCAAGACGGTCTTCAATTACTTCGCCAGCAAGGAAGACCTGGTCTTCGACCGCGACGAGGAAGCACGTGCGCTGCTGCGCGAGGGCATGGCGGCGCGCACCGGCATGACCCCGCTGGCGGCCTTCCAGTCACTCGTGCGCGAGTTGCTGGAGGCGGGCCATCCGCTGCTGCGCATCAATGCTGGCGCCGCTGCATTCTGGGCAACCGTCGCTGACAGCCCGGTACTGACCGCGCATGCCCGGCGGCTGCAGGCGCAGCTGACGGACGATCTGGCGAAATGGATGGCCGGGGCGATCGGGCGACCGGAGAGCGACGCCGAAGCGCGCCTGGGCGCCGCCATGCTGCTGGCCTCGATAGTGGCGGCCTATGAGAAAGGACTGGCGAGCCAGCTGCAGGGCGAAGACCCGCGCGAGGCCATGCTTCAGCTGATCGTGCGCGGTGGCACCGGAGTACTGGTGGCCTTGGCAGGCAGCCCCTATACCGATCCCGGCGCGCGTCCATAACGCATTCGGGGGATAGGTCACGAAGTGTTGCAAATGCTAATCTTTCTCATTTGCAGACACGTGAACCTCCGCCCATGCCCCTCCCCACGACCCAGAAACGCACCCTGTGCCTGGCACTGACCCTGCACGTGGCGACCCTTGCGCATGCAGCTGAGTCCTCCGCTGCCGCACCCAAGGATCTGGACAAGGTCGAAGTCCGCGGACGCGCACAGACACTGTATCGGGTAGACGATGCCGCGGTCGGCACCCGCACCGATACACCCCTGGAGCTGGTCCCACAGTCGATCCAGGTCATCCCGCGTGAACTGATCGACGACCAGGCCGCGCGCCAGGTGACCGACCTCTATCGCAGCATCAGCGGCATCAGCTATTTCAGCTATGCCGGGGTGACCCTGCGCGGCTTTCGCCAGGAGAACGTGCTGTATGACGGCCTGCGCGGCGACCCGTACGCAGGATTTTCGGTGCCGCAGCTGTTCAACATCGAGCGCGTGGAAGTGCTGAAGGGGCCGGCAGGCGCGCTGTATGGCGGGGGTGATGCGGGCGGTGTCATCAACTACGTGACCCGCAAGCCCCAAGCCGCTGCCGAGCGCCGCATCGAGGTCCAGCTGGGCGACAAGGACTTCCGTGCCGGATCGATCGAGGGTACCGGGCCGTTGAATGCCGCCGGCAGCGTGCGCTATCGCGCCGGGCTCTATGCCGACAATGAAAAGGGCGTGCGCTGGAACACCGACAGCGAGAGCGTTATCGGCGATGCCTCGCTGGCCTTCGACGTTGGCCAGACCGGCGAGCTGGTGCTGCAGTTCACCGACATCACCCAGAACCTTGGCGGCAACCGCCTGCGTGGCGTGCCGGTCAACGATGCAGGCACGTTCCTGACCGACCGCCGCTGGAACCACAACGAGGCCAGCGACTTCCTCGACATGCGCGCCAAGGTGGCACTGGCACAGTATCGCTTCGCGCCGCTCGATACCCTGGACGTGGACTTCGCCGCTCGCTGGTTCAGCAACACCGAACACCAGATGTACCACGAGCCGATGGGCCTGATCGATCGCGACCGCGATGGCGTGGCCGAATGGATGACCCGCCAGCTGCGCAACCAGATCCGTGACAACGAGGCCTTCACTGCCAACGGCAATGCAGTCTGGCGGGTGACCACCGGCGCGGTGGCGCACAAGGTGCTGTTCGGCGCCGACGTATACCAGCTGGATGCGGATTTCACTGCACAGACCGCCAACAGCGCTGACCTTGCACGTGGCGCCGGGCCGGTGCGCGGCATCGACCTGTTCAATCCCGTGTACGGCGCCAGTACCTGGCACGACTACAACCTGGCGGCCCTGCCCTGGCGCAGCACATCCACCCGCAGCAAGCGCCATGGCGGCTACCTGCAGGACGAACTGGCACTGGGCCCGCGCTGGCATGTGCTGGCCGGGGTGCGCTGGGATGGCTTCAAGGATGAGGATCGCATCACTGGCAACAGTGTGGATGGCAACGATCTCAGCTGGCGGCTGGGCAGCACGTTCACCGTGCGCGAGGGCCTGAACGTCTACGCCAACGTCGCCAGTGGTTTCGTGCCGCAGAGTGCGGCGAACCAGAATCCGGCCGCTGGCGGACCGTTCGATGCCGAGCGCAGCAAGCAGTGGGAAGTGGGCATGAAGTCCCTGCTGGCCGAGCGCGTGACGTTGAACATGGCGGCCTACCGGATTGACCGCAGCAACATCGTGCAGGCCACCGGCGAAGTGATCGGTGGCGTGAACCAGCTGGCCGCGCTGGGCCTGGTGCGCAGTACCGGGATGGAGCTGGACCTGTTGGCCGACCTTACCGAGCGCTGGGTGCTGAACCTGACCTACGCCTACAACGATGCGCGGGTGAAGGACGCCGGCCCGAACGGCATCACCAACGCCTCCGGCGACCGCTTCGCGAATGCGCCCCGCAACAAGCTGGGCCTGTGGACCCGCTACGACCTGCCGGCAATCAACTCCGCCATCGGCTTCGGGGCAGACCATGTTGGCGAGCGTGTCAGCCTGGATGGGCAGACGGTGAAGGCCTACACGGTGTTCGACATGAGCTGGAAGACGACGTGGAAGCAGTGGCAGTTCCAGGCCAACGTGAAGAACCTGTTCGACAAGGTGTATGCGGCCAGTGGCTTCATCGAACGCAACGGGCATTTCCCCGGCGAGCCACGACGGGTGTATGTGCAGGCGGCCTACAGCTTCTGACCGGAAGCATTTGTAGCGCTGAATCCACTGTCGGCAAGCAGATCGTTGCCTGGCACTGGTTCACGCGTATCCGAAACCATCGGCACTTCCAGTCACTTGTGCACGATCACCTCCGCCTGTAGCGTTGCCGTTGCCCAAGGAGGGCTATCAACGGAGTGAAGCATGAAGATTGGATTCAAGCTGTCTGTTGCTATTGCGGCTGCTGCACTGACCCTGGGAATCGGTAGTGCCTCCGCGCAGTCCCGCTGTACCCCGTGCTACACCGCCTACGATGCTTGTCTGGCGGCGGGCAATGGTGAGAACGTCTGCTACCCGGCGTTTGCTCGTTGCCTGCGGAACAGCGGCTGCACCATCCCGTAAGCCACGCACTGCCGTGATGCGTGCCGGCCCCCATTTCGGGGGCTGGCATTGGCTGGCAGGCGCTGCGCCTTACTACTGAAAAGGTTCCATACGCGACTGGCGGTGTGATTTCATCCCATCCGCATCGCATGGTTCTCGCGCGCCTGCACATCAATTTCCTGCTGGCGTTGCCCGGCAGTCTGCTGGCGATCCAGGTCGATCGCATTCATCTGCTGCAACGACTGCGCAACCGGCGTCTGTACTGCTATATCCGTGGGCATTGAAACGCGCAGGTGGGCGGGGTCGGTCATCTCGCCCTGCACCACGAACACGTTCCGCCCTGCGGCAGCGTCGGCCGTCTGGGCGCTCAGCAGCACGTGATCGGCGCGTTCAAGCTGGTTGCGGCGGGCCAAGGCCATCACGCTCGCCACAAGACGCTCGCTGTTCTCATCGTGGGTATGTCCCGCGCTGGCATCGATCGCGGCCACGCCTTCGCGCACCTGCTGCAGCAATGTGTACTCACGGTGGCCAGGACCAATGTCGGCCAGACGGGTCGGCGCCTGTGAGGGATCCGGCACGTCGTCCACCGCTGCGGTAAGCGGGCTGCGGGTAATGGTCCGATATGGGTCGTCCGGGTGGAACTGGGTTCGCTTCTCCAGGCGCTCCAGACGAACCTCGCGCGCGTCGTTGAGTTCGGCGATACGTGAGGGATCGGTGATCTCGCGCAGCGACATGTGACCGCCGCCCGCACTGATGCTGGCCCATTTCCTGTCCGCCTCGAAGTACATCGCGTAGTAGCTGTTGCCACCGATGACGTTCGGATCGACCGTCGAGCGCCCTTCCAGGGCCTGGGTGGCTTCCAGCACGCTCAACCGGGTGAGGTACTGGCCGCCTTTCGTCCATCCCATCTGGCTGATGGCATCGACGCTGGTGTTGCCTACACGCGGGCCTCCGGCGTAGTCATTGTTGAGCATGTTGGTCCAGATCTGTTCCAGCTTCGCGGGACCGCTCTTCTGCTCAGCCGCCTGCAGCAATACGCGCGGCGTCCAGCAGTTGGGATCGAGTTCATGCCGTTCAAATGCCCGATCGTGAGCCAGCATTACATCCTTGCCGGGAAGATTCAGTGCCAGGTCTGGGCGGCGCTCGTTCATCCACTGCTGCCGCAACTCAAGATCTCTTTCGAGCAGGGTCTGCCCAAAGGACTCCCATTGCCGTTCGGTCAACTGTGCATTTGGAAACCGGGATCCCTCTTCCTGCTGGCTCTTCGCGTAGTCCTGTGCATAGGTGTTCGCGACGCGTCCCGGCAGGCTGTCATTGCGTACAACACCCAGTGCCAGTGTCCCATACCCATCGGCTCCCGGCAGTTGCGACAAGTAGTTCCAGTAAAGCTCGCGGTTGCCGTCTCTGGCATAGCTGCCAAGGATGCTGAGATCGTGCTCGGTCAATCCACTCATACCCTTCCTCTCCTCTTCCTTGAATCACCGATCACTTGGACCGGGTGCGCGCGATGACGTCCTTGACGGCCTCTTCCATGCGCTTCCAGTCCTTCAGAAACGCTCTCTTGTAGTCCAGGCTGACGGACAGCTTGTTGTCGATGTCCACGAAGTAATGAACGCAGCCCGCTGCCACTTCCCCGGGCTCACTGATCACCTCGCGCCCCTCCAGCCGCACGCCGTCGCGTCGGAATTCCTCGCCGTCACATTTGATGAACGAGCTGATCCGACCATCGCCCTGGCGTGCGATGTACCAGTCTCTCTCGTAGGCGGGATTGCGGACAGGCGGCTTCCCGTACCGCGCCTCATACTTCTTCGCGTACACCACCATCTTCGCTTCGTCGATTGCATAGGGCGTCAGGCCCAAGGTCTGCGGCTTTGCAACGCGTTGATCGAGACGGTCCCTGGGATCCTCCCTTTCCACAGAGCCTTCCTCCGTGATGGCTTCATTTGACGACAGCCTTGAAAGCAGTGTTTCGACGGGAACGCGATCGACGTAGTTGATCCGGATGGGAATCTCCTTCCGGAAATCATTCGTACGCGGATTCGCCCGCGCACCCGGCGCCGTCGGCTTCATGTCCGGCCACTCGATGACCAGCGTCACGCCCTCGCCCGGCCACGGTGCGATCTGGCTGTCCAGGTAGTTGGCTGGAATGCGGAAGGTATTCGGCCCGAGCTTCACGTCCACGGGCGCATCGGTATAGGTGTGGCCGTTGATCGTGCGGCCGGTCTGGGTTGCGCCGGACATGGCGGGATTCCTTTCGTGTTCGTTGGACGGTGGCCGCGCACAGGCGCCGGCACTCACTGCAACGGCAAGTGCAAGCGTCAGACACCGGCTGGGGGACATCACGTGCATGGGCATTCCATTGCAGGGTTCCAGCGCCACTATAGGCAACCGGCCGTCCACGGAACAGGAACCGCATCGCAGCCCTTCATGAAACCAGGCGGCGCGCCACATACGCTGCCTGCAGTACTGCGGATACTCCTTCGGCACTCCACTCCAGGTCTCAGCCGTTGCTGTCCGTGCCTTTATGGCCCCGATAGGTTTCACCCCACTCGCGCATGGCAAGCAGCACCGGCACCAGCGTGCGACCGAATTCGGAAAGCTCGTACTCCACCTTCGGCGGCACTTCCGGGTACACGTGGCGGATCACCACGCCGTCAGCCTCCAGTTCCCGCAGCTGGCTGGTCAGCATGGACTGGGTGGCGTTGGGCACACGCCGCGTCAGCTCCATGAAGCGTCGCTTGCCTGTCATCAGGTGAAACAGAATGATCGGCTTCCACACGCCGCCCATCACCGACAGCGTGACTTCCACCGCGCAACCGCTCTTGCCGTCCCAACGCCTGCTACGCATGCATACTCCGGAAAACCATAGTACCTACGGAAATTCATCGTTCTTGTTGCGATAACGGTGCGAGCCTAGCATGGGCTCATCCACTGAACGTGAGACCGCACCATGAGCTTCAAAGCACTGCTGACCCGCAAGACCAACGACGGCGTTTCCACGGAGCTGGTCGATTTCGACGAGGCCAACCTGACGGATGGCGACGTGCTGGTGCAGGTCGAGTACTCCACGCTGAACTACAAGGACGCGCTGGCCCTCACCGGCACGCGCCCGGTGATCCGGACGTTCCCGTTGATCCCTGGCATCGACCTGGCTGGCGTGGTGCTGGACTCCAGCAGCGTCGACTTCAAGCCCGGCGACCGCGTTGTGCTCAATGGCTGGGATCTCAGCATGGGCCACCACGGCGGCCTCGCTCAGCGCGCCCGTGTTCGCGGTGAATGGCTCAACAGGATTCCCGGCAACCTGAGCACCCGCGATGCCATGGCCATCGGCACCGCCGGCTACACCGCCATGCTGTGCGTGCTGGCACTGGAAGATGCTGGCGTGACGCCCGGGAAGGGCGATGTACTGGTCACCGGCGCCAACGGCGGCGTCGGCTCGATTGCGGTGGCGATCCTGTCCAAGCTTGGCTATCGCGTGGTGGCCGCCACCGGGCGACCTGAACACGCCGGGTATCTGCACAGCCTGGGCGCCGCCGAGATCATCGACCGCGCGCAGCTTTCAGAACCGCGTGAGCGGCCGGTGAGTGCCGAACGCTGGGCCGGCGTGGTCGATGTGGCGGGCGGTCCCACCCTCGTCAACGCCATTGCCGAGACGAAATACCGCGGCGCCGTGGCCGCCTGCGGGCTGGCTCAGAGTGATGAGCTGCATGGCTCGGTGCTGCCCTTCATTCTCCGCAACGTGACGCTTGCCGGCGTGGATTCGGTGAATGCGCCGCAGGACGTCCGCCAGCGCGCGTGGGACCGACTTGCCGCCGACCTGGACCCGCAGAAGCTGGAAAGCACCGTGCAGCTGATCGGGCTTGCCGATGTGCTGAAGGTCTATGACCAGATCATTCCCGGCAAGGTGCGTGGACGCATTGTCGTGGATGTGAATGCGTGAGCGGATCATCAGGATCAACTGCCGCTCAAACAGCTCCCATGCTGTGGCGAATGGTGAACATGCGGTAAAACGACGCGGGCGGCGGTGGCCTCAAGCCAACGCCGCTCGCATACGCTCGGGTTCCCATCGCCGCCTGGACACCTGACATGCCAATGACCACATTCGCGCTTGCCGCTGCGCTTTCGGGCCTGCCCGACATCACCTGGGAGCGCGAGCGCGCCGAGGATGCGCACCAGCTCACGCTGTGCCAGATCCATCGTGATGCATTGAAGCAGAACGAGGGCAAGGACGATGCCTATTCGCGCGCCAAGGCGGTCTGCGATCTACTGGCACGCGAGTACAAGGACAAGTGGGATTTCGATGCGCAGGATGCCCTGGCCGCTTCGGCGGTGGATCTGGATGAGCTGATCCGGCGCGGTAATGTGGTCGAAGTCCCGCCGACGAAGCAGGATCGCGCCTACGAGTGATGGCACGCGATCCTAGCACCGTGATCTTCTCGGCCTGCCCCAGGTTGCGGAGCCACGAGCGCGCTCCAACGCCCACACCTCGCCCGCCTCAAACCGCCCCCGGGAGCTCGCTCTCGATCTGCTCAACCAACTGATTGAAGACGGGTCTCCTCTTCATGATCTCCAGCACCGAATCGCCCACTTCATCCAGGATCATGGGGTCCGCACCACAGGAGAGAAGGTAGACAACGGCCTCGAGGCTTTCACTAATCACCGCGTTCGCCATCGGGGTCAATCCAATATCCCCGAGTACGTCGATATTGGTGACGAACGGCATCAACTCTTTGAGTAGATCCACTTCGTTATTGAACGCCGCTATATGCAGTGGCGTATCGTCGTCGATCCCATGGCTTTCCGGACTGGTCAACTGGCAGCCTTCGAAGGTGTGGCACTCATCGAACCTTGCCAGCAACCTCTTCAATTCCGGATCCACTGCATTCATCGGGGCATTCCCTCCCAAGCCCTTCTCCAAGCACCGCTTCCACTACATGCAGTGAGCCGCCGGATCGTGGCACACCACTGCACAGGTGCATAGTGGCACGTACGGAGCGCACATCCGGGACGCACGCGATAAGCGCGACACCCCGCGACTCCACAGACCACTTCCTGCGTATGCGAAGCCCTTACCGAGGTCAATCCGCGAGCTGACGACCACAGGCGGCTTCCAAGCCCCTTATCATGTGGGCTTAGGGGCTCAATAAGCCCTATTGACGCTTGCAAGGCAATATCTGGATGTCTATGGAATGGTGCTCCTCGGGCTGGGGCCGGCGTGTGACCCGTTCACCCCATTGGTCGCTGCGGCTTGATGGCGAATACGTTGAACTCAGTGTCTCCGGCCAGCAGTACCGGCTGCGCGTGGATGATGATCAGAAGGTGCAGGTCCAGCGAGGGGTCTTCTGGTCACGGGTCGAGCTCCAGACCGGCGATGCTTCTGGGCTGTGCGTAGACGGGCTCCCCAACGGACAAGCGTCGCGGCTTGCGGCTGCGCTGCAACACGTCCTCTTTGCGCGAACCACGCGTAGGCGCAAGGCCCTGTTCGACAACGTTCTGCAACAGATCCAGTCGTGGTTGAACGACGCGGACGCCCTCATCGACCGGGGCAATGCCGGTCGCCGCTGGATCACCCACGAGCAGCAGCAGGCGCTGCTGGCGAAGCGCTCCGCCCTGTCCCTGCATCCGCCGGAGCTGGAGCAGCTGTTCCGCGATGAAGACGTGCATGAAGACCTGCACGCGGACAGCCATCGCGCAGCGCTGGACGTCCTGCGCGACTGGAACCTGGATTGGTCCGCTGCCTGGGCCGAAGCCAACGAGGCCATGACCCGGCGTGAGCTGGTGTTGGCCAAGGACTTCCTGGACCGGGTCGAGAGCAAGCCGCTGACCGAGGAACAGGCCCGCGCCGTCATTTGCTTCGACAATCGGGTCCAGGTCGTGGCCGCGGCCGGTTCCGGCAAGACCTCCACCATGGTCGCCAAGGCCGCTTATGCCATCGATCGCGGCTTTGTCGAACCCGAACGGATCGTGATGCTCGCCTTCAACAAGGATGCCGCCAAGGAACTGGAGGAACGTGCGCAGCGAACCTTCGATCGACTCGGCATGGGCAACACCGTGGTTGAGGCCCGAACCTTCCACGCCCTGGGCCTGGCCATCATCGCCAAAGCCACGGGGCGCAAGCCCGATATCCCGGAATGGGCCACTGACGCCACATTGGGCTTCAACAAGCTGGCCGAACTGGTGGACGACCTGAAGGACCGCTCGACCCACTTCCGCACCCAATGGGACATGTTCCGCCTGGTGTTCGGGCGCGACCTGCCGCCATTCGGTGCGGAAATGGAGGCCGACGGCTACGACCGCGATGGCACGCCCTACATCCGCGCCCTGCAGGGTGAGCGGGTGAAGAGCCTGGAAGAGTGCGTCATCGCCGACTGGCTCTTCTACAACGGCGTGACGTACGACTACGAGCGGCGCTACGAATTCGATACGGCCACCGACACCCATCGCCAGTATCGCCCCAAATTCTATTACCCGGATGCCGGGCTGTATCACGAACACTTTGCGCTGGATGCCGATGGCCAACCGCCGGCGCACTTCGCCCATTACGCCGAAGGTATGCACAGGAAGCGCCAGCAGCACGCGGCACGCGGCACCGCCCTTGTCGAGACCACCTCGTTCGGTCTTCGCAGTGGACATGCCCTGCAGGATCTTGCGGAGAGGCTTGACGGGTCCGGTGTCGAACTCGACCCCAACCCCGACCGCGAGCTACCCGAGCAGGGCGCAAAGCCCATGCCGGACGCGGACCTGATCGGGCTGATGCGCACATTCATTGCCCACGCAAAGAGCAATTGCCTGACGCTGGATGACATGGCCGAGCGCCTGCGGCAGATGCCCGAAGACCAGTTCAAGGAACGGCATCGGCGCTTCCTGGAAATCGCCAGCCCTGTTTTCCAGGCCTGGGACAACGCACTGGCTGACGAGCACGGCATCGATTTCGAAGACATGCTCAACATGGCGGCCGGACTGCTGGAACAGGGCCGCTATGAATCGCCCTACGAACTGGTGATGGCCGACGAATTCCAGGATGCCTCGCGCGCCCGCGCCCGGCTCTGCCGTGCCTTGGTCAGCCGCCCCGGCCGCTATCTGTTTGCGGTGGGCGATGACTGGCAATCGATCAATCGCTTCGCCGGTGCCGACGTTTCGGTGATGACCGGATTCCGCGAGTGGATGGGTCATGGCCAGGTGCTGAAACTGGAGCAGACATTCCGCTGCCCGCAGGCGCTCTGCGATGCGTCCAGCCGCTTCATCAGCCGGAATCCAGCGCAGATTGCCAAGGCGGTTCGTTCTGCCGCACCGGCAATGGGGCCAGTGCTGCAAGCGTTCCAGATGAATCGTCGCGAGGAGCTGCAGGATGGCATTCGCCAGTACCTCGCCAAGCTGCATAAGCAGTTGCTGTCCGGGGCAGTGCCGCAAGGGCGCAAGGGACGCGTGACGGTCTTCATCCTGGGCCGCTACCGCGCGGACCGCAGCGCGATGCCTTCGGATTGGAAGACAGTCTTCGGCAGCACGATGGACGTGGAGTTCCTCACGGTCCATCGGTCGAAGGGACGCGAGGCGGACTATGTTGTTCTGCCAGGCATGGTCAACCGCAGCTTCCCGAGCCTGCGCTCGGATGACCCGGTGCTTTCCCTGGCAATGCCGGAGGGTGATACCTACCCGCTGAGCGAAGAGCGGCGGTTGTTCTATGTCGCGCTGACGCGTGCGCGACGCTCGGTGGCCATGTTCACCCTACAGGGGAAGCGTTCGCCGTTCCTGGATGAGCTGGTGAAGGACGGAGCAGTGGAAGTGACCGCGATTTCAGGCGCGGCCATCCACGAAGAGCGCTGTCCGGTGTGCAAGGTCGGCGTGTTCGTGGACCGCAATGGGCCGCATGGGGCGTTCCGGTCGTGCTCCAGTTACCCGTTGTGCCATAACAAACCGAAGGGTGGGCAGCGGAGATGAGTGCGTACGCACACCACGCACTTCGCGACGTTTAGCTCGGCGCGGGCTAGGGTGCCCCCGAGATGGAACAGGACGCCGCTACATCAACAGTCCAACGAAGTAAAAGAAATTCTGCAGAAATGAAGAATACACGCGCTGCCACAATCGAGATGTGTAGCTGCACCTGATTCAGCCTGTCAAGTTCAACCAGAACGCCCACATTGGGAGATTCAAAGTGCCATCGTCGCGACGCCTCTCTCAATACGACTTTGGCGCTCTCAATCTTCCCGAACAACCAATTTGACTGAACCCAATCTCCATTGCATCGCCCCTCCAAGATCACGAAATTTGCGCAAAAGAAAATAATTCACGCAACAATCAACCACCCTCTTCAGATTTCCGCCTCTTGACCACCCGCCTCGTGGCGCACACCAAGCCGAGTTACCCGCAAATACGAGCTTCCGACATCGAGCCGATAGCCAAAAATATGTGAAATCATCCATCAATAAACAGCGAGTATCGACAAATAAAAAAAACCTTTATGCAATACCGGCCAAGAATTCAACTGCGGCAGCATCTCCTTCCTCAGCTGATCGCCTGATCCAGCGCATACCCTCCGCGGGTTCACGCTCAGCGCCTTCACCATGAAGGAGCGCCAATCCATACTCATACATTGCTGGAGGAAAGCCGGTTATCGCAGATTTCCTGAATAGATCCACCGCCATCACAACATCCTTGTCAAGAAAGTCTCCAAACCGCAGATAGCAACCAAGTCTAAATTGTGCAGGCGCATATCCCAATGAGGCAGATTTACAAACCTGCTCCAGACTACGCTTCTCGAAGTCCGACAAGGGCTCGGCAGAGCTGCTTATGGTCGAAGAAAGAAACAGCGCCTCTGCCAGCCCCGCCCTCACCCCCTCAGCAATAGCCAATGCAGCCCCAGCCAGATCACCAATCTCAACCAGTGAATCAAACTCGGTCGTCAGCAAAGTCGGCAAATTAGCCATGCGGAATAATCCTATCTCCAGTTGGGCTTACACATCTACATTGAACATGGTGAGTCGATTTTGCCCCAAGATTGTCCTTCGCATCTTTTTCAGCCATCCTTTTCGCCTCAGATACGCTCCTCCCAAAACCGTACCCAAACGCGAACTCTTTGTCATCAATTGAGCAATTGCCCTCACTACGCCCATCCCTATTCGCGCGACAGACGCAAGCATACCCCCCTCTTTTTCTTTCTGGCCAAGGGACCGAACGCCCGTCTGTGGATGACGAGGAGAAGGCCTGATTAAGAAGCGCGCCCGCGACAGCTTGATTAACGCCATTAGGGTTCACCCAACCAGCGGGATTTGCCAACTGCCCCATTCCCGCCAACGTACTCAACGTGTCAGACGTCGATGCCCCACCAGGCGAGTAGTATCCACCCTGAAATTCGTTGCCAGCAAACCCTGAAGCTCCGTTCGCGTGGTAGTTGCCCAGCGCCCTAACCCGTTGCTGACCAAATCTATCGATGAACGACGTCGGCGCTCCACCAACATAGCCGTATGTGGAAACGCCCCCAGCAAGCCCAATCGGATCGCTTTGGGAGTAGCGCCCCACTGCTGGGTCATACTCACGTTGATAGTTGTAGAACAAGCCGGTCGCTTCCGTCGCCTGCTGCCCGGGGAAACGAAGTGGAAGGTCGAATGCCACGCCGTCTCCATCTGGATCCATATTCGGCATCTGATTGCCGAATACTTCGCTCTTGCTGCTCCATTCCCATATGGCAGTGTTGCGGACAGGATCGACCACGACGCGCGGCGTTCCGAGGTGATCGGGCTGGATGTAGACCAACTCCGGAGAACCAGCGTCTGCAGAGCTGATCAATGCCACTGGATAGTCATCAAGCCAGATCGCCTGCTGCGACCGACCTGATTCAAAGTGGTCGCCCAGCCATTGCCCGGCTTCGTCATAGAGGGTGATCTGCTTATCACCGCCGAACGGAACGCGAAGAATGCGTTCCCCTAGGTGATTGTATGCGTAGCCCTCAAGCACATTCCCGTCCTGCTTCACCGCTGCCATGCGATTGGCGTCGTTGTACACGTATTCCTTGCCTTCCACGCGAACGGTGTTGCCGGAGGCATCATGATCGCGCCCCACACCATCCACAGCCGTCAGGTGATGGCTCGTCGCGGGATAGGTGTAGAGCGAGGTGCCACCCGCGGTCTTCAGCGACGTGCGGTTACCAGTGGAATCGTATGCATAGGTTTCGATGGGCGTTGCGGTGAGCCCATCCTGAGTCTGCGTGAGGCGCCCCAAGGCATCATAGGCATAGCGGGCCATCACCTGCGAGCCACTGCCATTCTTCAGCGCAACGATGGAGCCAACGGGATCGTAGCTGTAGCTCTGGGAGAGCCCCCCGGGAGTCGGATCATTCACAGCCTGTGCGCGATAGTCGAGATCCAGAGAACGATCCAGCCGCCGACCATTGCCATACGTCCAGCCGATCGCCGGACCGAAGGCGGCGTAGGCTACGTCCTTCACCACGACCTGCCGGGCCTGACCAAGCCGGGTCAGGCCAATTTGATTCACACGATCAAAGCCATCCCGGACGTAGTCGACAATGCTCCCGTCCGGGTACACCAATGTCGCAAGGTTTCCGGATGGACTGTAGGAGTATCGCACTGTCCGTGTCAGACCATTGATCGTCTGCACCTTCCGGGTGATCTGGCCAAGCCGACCGTAGCAATACAGCGTGCTGCCGCCAGCATGCTGCACCTCGCCGAGCCTCCCCTTTGCAAACCGCTCGTCGGCAGGGCACGACTCTGGCGCCAGGTCATAGCTGTAGCTCACGTCAAGACTGGTATCCGGGTAGGCAATTCCAATCACCCGATCCAGAGCATCGTACCGATACGAAGCAGTAACACCACGGGCATCGGTGAACGTCCGACGGTTACCACCGGAGTCAACCGTGTACAGACTGGCACCGCTGTCTGGACTGACTTGCCCAGTCAGGTCGCCGAAGCCGTTGTAGGAATAGGTTGTAGACAGCCCCTTGGGATCAGTTACCCGGGTCACCTGATCCATGGCGTTGTAGTGCGTACGGACTTCCACATTCAAACCACCGACATCCTGAAGGGACAGCACAAGGCGATTCAATGGATCGTATTGCTGTCGGTTCTTGCGGCCCAGAGCATCGGTCGTGGAAGCGATGTTACCGTTGGCATCGTAGGAGAAATCAGTGGGATTGGCGCCGGCATCCGCCTCTGTCGTCAATTGCCCGAACTGGTTGTAGATCCGGCTGAGCGCTCGCTTCAGTTCGCCATTTACATCCCGCGTCTCTTCCGCGACGCGATTCCCCGCATTGTCCAGGATGAAGGTGATTGAGTTTCCTTGGCTATCGGAAATCGCCGTCAATCGGTGAGCTACGTCGTAGGAGTAGGAAATAGAGGATCCATCTGGCTGCGTTACCCGCTTGACGAGGCCTGTGGGCCAGTAGTCGAGGCGGGTGGTGCGTGCGTCGGCGCCGGACGCGGAATCAAATCTGAAGATGGTTGGCCAACCACGCGGATGATAAGCAACCTCGGTAACGACGCCATTGGGGTCTTTGACAGATGTCGGCCGCCCGACCCCGTCATAGGCAAGCACCTCGGAGATGTGACCCGCTGCGTTGACTACTTTCCACAGGTCGCCTTTCCTGTAGAGGCATGAGCCGGAGCCCGCAGCGCAGCCCGCATCGCTGCTGGGATAGTAGACATAGGAGGTCGTGTCAGTGACATCCAATCGGGGTCCGTCGACCTGAGTAAGCAGACCAAGCAATGGGCACCGCCCTGCCGCCACATCATCCGCTTCGCAGTAGGTGCTCGTCGTGGTTCGCGTCTCGCCCGTCGCCGGATCGATCTGCGTGGCAGCCAGCGCTTGCCCGCGTGCGTTATAGGTCCAGGTGGACCTGGATACCAATACGTTCGCCGCATCAAGAATGCGGCGCTCGACCGGCACCCTCAAACTGGGATGCCAGTCGGTCTGCACGGTTCGCCGCAGACCCGTTGCATCGTTGGCAGCTTCGACACGCTGGACCTCGAGCAGCCGCGCGTTGTGACTGAATGTTGTCTCGTTACCGGCAAAGTCCACCGATGACTGCACCATGCCATTTCCATCATAGGTCTTGGCCCTGGCGGTGTTACTGCACCCCAGACACAGCTCATCGAGGGACGCGAGCCGGGCGACACGATGTTTCACATCGAAGCCATAGTGGCGCACCTTCCCCAAGCTGTCGGTGACAGTCGTCGTGCCATCGTCATTGAACGCCAGCAAGGTTCTATCGACGGTACCCGTCGCGTAGTCACCGTGGACACTCAAAACACCACGCCGATAGCCATCGTAACCCCAGCTCGCGTAGCGCTGACCACTTTCATCGGTGATGCCCGTCAACGTGTGGGGCTGGGAAACACCAGTCGTCTGATCCAATTCGTTGTAGTGGTAGCGACGGACGGACTCACCGGCTGGCGCTTCCGGATAGGAAACGCTGACCAGATCCCCATCGGCGTAGCCATATCGGATAACACGCCCGGTTGGCAACGTGACCGATGCGACCATTCGATCCTTGTACGAGAAGACCAGACTTCGCCCTTCGGGGTCAGTTACCTTCTCCAGTCGCTTGATCCCATCCGCATAGGTATTGGACAGTACCTGTCGATGACCGCCAAGATCGGTGATCGAGGTGAGCAGACCATCACGATCATAGGTTTCTACAGCGCCATCGCCGCGCGAATAGGTGAACGAGCTGAGTGCCCCTCCACTCATGAAAACACTGATCCTACCTGCAACATCTGCATCGCTCAGCCACTCATCGCCAACGCGGGTGAAGCTCTGCCGCGCTCCATTTGAGCGCCGCGCGATGATTCGATACATCACATAGTTGCCATCCGTCACCGGGTAGAGGCGTGCTGAATAGCTATGTGACCAGCCTACCCCAATCGGAAACGGATCGCCCTCAACCGCCCAGCCACTGTTGTAAGTCCTCTCCAGATTCAGAGGAAAGACACCCGCGCCTACAAAGTCGACTTCGTGCTGGCGCTTGTTGCCGGTGGCGCTGTCAATGGGATTGCTTCCGTTAGCTCCCGCCACAGGACAATTGCTGTCGCACTTCGGCGATCCATACTCACCTGTATCAGGATCCTCAAGATCGGCGAGTGGGTACTCTGGCGGACCATCCTTTCGAATGCACCTGCCGGTCAGCCTGCTCCACTTCTGCCCGGAAGGACATCCAAATTCCCAAGCCGCCACGTGGAGTCGCGACTGCCCCACTGGGCGCATGAAAACATGCGGAGCAGGCGGAGTTCCGTACCAACCGACCCCATATCCAGGTGCGCAATAGTTGTGCCCAGCGTATGCAGGCAGTGTTGCTTGGCATGTAGCCATTGCCTGCTGCATAGACGTGTATGCACGCGCTGCAGGGGACATCGCACAGCCCACCACAATGAGAAGCGTAATCATCAGCCGAGCGGCAAGCCAGCTGATACCTGCTTCAGAAAGAAATGTACCCGGACTTCCCCGTCGGATCTTCCTCATGACCTTATCTCTTCCTTGAAATTGCCGATCGAACTTGCCTAGCAACAGCATTTCGCTGCGGGTACGGGGGCTTCGACATGTACATAGGACCATATCGATGCAGCGCTGCCCGTTCCTCCGATCCAACTGTGCTGCTATCCCTTGCCAACCATCAGCCGATGCCTCCAGTCGGCAGGCGGGGCAACAAGCACTTTGAGGAAGCTACACGATGCCCGCATCAATGACATTGCCCATAAGCGTCAAATGAGACAATTAGCAGCGAATCTGGGCATAGCCGAACGAGATCGACCCACCAGTTTCGTGCTGCAACATCCGGCACAACCGGAGTCAGACTGATGACACGAGCCCTCAACTGACGGCATTCGCCCGAGGAATTCCTCTCGCACTGCTCGGAAAAACAAAAAAGCCCCTGTTTCCAGGGGCTCTTTGAAACAACTGGCGGAGAGAGTGGGACTTCCTTGAGAAGTGCCCTCCCCCCTTGGGCGGCTTGGGTTTCACCAATCTGGGAGGTGCCCTGGAATGTGCCCGCCACGAGCATACCCCTTGCGGTGCAACGGATCCAGCCGTTTTTGCCGCCCTTGGGAGCGTCAATCTCGATCCCCTCCGAACCTGCGCGATCAGGGCAGATGACCCGCTCGCCCTCACTCTCCGCCGAAAAGGGAAGCAATCCGGTGGACCGCTTCCTCATGTGTGCCTCAGGGCAATTGGGGCCATGGGACAGGACGCCTCAGCAAACGGTTCTGGACGGAGTCCTTTCAACGGCGGCCTTACGCCATAGCTCCAGGCCCGGCTCACAGTCGCCCAAGACACACTGCAAAGAACTGACTCGCAGGCCCAGTCCGGCGCCAGCTCAGAATCAACACTCCAAGCCCATCGAGGTGCCTTCGGTGCGTCAGAGACTGACTCCGCCTTGGCAATCACTGTTTGCATTGATCGGCGGGGGGCAGATCCGCCACGAATGGCCACCAGGCACTCGCTGCGCATCTCGACGTGGGGCATGTCCTTGAAGTCTTTCCAAGCGCCGCCCCACCTCAACCCCGCCTGCTGGGCCAACTCCCCGTAGCGCTGGTAGCCCTGCCGCACTTGTTCGTCCTTTAGGTCCCAGGATGGACGGCCGCGCCTGTAGATAACCATATCCGCCGCCCAGCCGTGGTTGTGGCAGCTGCTGCCTGGCCCCACCTGGGTCACGCCCTTTTGGCTAGCGAGCAGCGCGGCCTGGCGCTTTTCAGACCGGTAGCCCTCCATCAGCCGCAGGTCGTAGCCCTCGCCCTTCATCTGCAAGGCGATCCGTTCCAGCGTTGAGCGAAGCTCGGGCTGGACACCGTCCCACTGCGGGGCGTCTTTGTGGCGGTGGAACAGGCGTTTGAAAAACCCTGGCTTCTTCCCGTGGACCTCAACGGAATCGGTGGCTGGCGCGTGGGCGTGAACCATGATGGGAGCGCTGGCCAGTGCCAGCGCAAGCAACAAGCGTTGAATCATGAGTAGGCCTCCTTACTCACATGAGCGATACATCCATGCAAGCGGAGAATCGAAAACGCGCAAGGGGGCTTGTGGAATTTTTTCCCTGTCGTAGAAGAACAGGGGTGGGGAAAAGTCGGCCCCACCGCTTCCCGGCGCAACGGCCCCTCCTGCCGTTGCGCCGGGAAGTTTCGTTGGGGGGCTTGCGCATTCCAGGATCTGATCTATTCGTGAGTGCACACGCTCACTCATTTCAGACCCAGGAGGCCACCCCATGAAACGCTCCCTCATCCACTGCGCTTTGCTGGCAGGCCTTGTTGCTGGCACGGCGCAAGCCCAGGTTCAAGTGGGCAACGGTGCAGATGCGAGTGAGTTAGGTGCCACGGCAGTGGGCGATCTGGCCGGTGCAAAAGGAGGCGGCAACACCGCGCTTGGCTACTCCGCAGATGCGGATGGTGGGCCCACCCCTACTGGCCACTGCATTGGTGCGACCGCAGCGGGTGCTTACGCCTCTGCACAAGGGTGCAATACCTCTTCTTTTGGGGCTTTTAGTCGTGCGACGGTGGGGAACTCCACGGCCGCGGGAGCGTATGCCGAAGCAACCGCGAGCGACGCTGCGGCTTTTGGTCAGTATGCGAAAGCAACGGCACTCAGCACCTTGGCGGTTGGTGGACACGCCCTTGCTGCTGAAATTGGAGGCACCGCCGTAGGCCCCGGCAGTCAAGCCAACGCAGAAAATGCCGCAGCCTTTGGGCTCAGCGCGAAAGCCAACGCCAAAGGCTGCGTCGCCTTGGGCACGGGCACGACCTGCGAACAAGAGAACACGGTTGCTGTAGGTAACCGACGCTTGACGCAAGTTGCCCTGGGGCAGGCGAACAACGACGCCGTGGTCGTCAGCCAACTGCGGACCGCCGTGGAAACCTTGGGCGCTGGCGCTACCGTAGTAACCGGTGTGATCGTGGCTCCGAATTACCAGCTGATCAGCGGGAAACATTACAGCACCGTTGCCGGCGCCATCTACGATCTCGATGGGCGCGTTCACCAACTGGAGCAGAACCCTGGCAGCGGTGGTGGCGGCACCGGTCCACAGGGACCCGCCGGTCCGCAAGGCCCAGCAGGCCAGGACGGTAAGGACGGAGGAAGCAGCACCACGGTGGCCGGGGCAAACATCGAGGTCACGGACAACGGGGACGGCACCCAAACCGTTGCCTTGAAAGACACCATTGAGCTTTCCGAGCAGGGCTCGGTCCAAGTGGCCAAGGCCATCCACAACAGCGACGGCTTCACCGTCCAGGGCGGCCCATCGGTCACCCGATCCGGGATCAACGCCGGCAACCAGCGGGTAACCGGGGTGGCTGCAGGAGCGATCGCTCCAGGGTCCACGGACGCGATCAACGGTGGCCAATTGTGGGATTACCAGCGGGAGCAAGACGACCGCTGGAACCTGACGGACCGCCGTTTTCGCCAGCTCGGCAAGCGGGTGAGCGGTGTGTGCGCCATGGCCCAAGCCAACGCCCAGATGGCCACCTCGACGTCGGCTATCCACGGAGAAAACCGAAACCGCCTGGCCGTGGGCGTCGGTGGCTGCAGCGGCCAAGCCGCCATTTCCATCGGCTACACCCGCGACGTGACCACCCCACGCGGATCCCCATCGGCTTTCTCGATCGGGGTTTCCCGCAGCGGGCAGGACACGGCCGTGGGCGCAGCCTGGGCCATTGGCTGGTAACGAATCAAAGAATGTCAGCGGCGAAAGGAGGTGATCGTATCTCGGCAAGGGCCCTTCGGGGCCCTTGTTCGCGAACTCCAAGCACAAAAACAATTCAAATACAATTGTTTTCGTTGAAAAGCTTCCTCTTTCGCCGTATAATCGCCTCATCCGAATTTGTGGACAGTTCCGGGTGCGAGTCCTGGGTTGTCGCAATGGTCGTAACGTCGTTTGCCATCGCTCTGAAAGCCCTCAGACGATGGGTGGTTAACCTAAAGGCAAAGGAAGAAGTCAAATGTGTTGATAAAAACAATTACAAGGAACCAAAAATGAAAAAGAAGAATGTTGTAAGAAAGACAATTGAACGCTTCAAGAGCACGATTTATCGCTTAAAGAAGCATCCGCTTGGTGTCGCTATCGGCGTGGCACACGAAGTGGTGTATCAGACGACCATTGCGGTAGCGGCTAGCCAGCTGCCCACCGCACACCCGGTGAACGCGCGTTGAGCCACGCTCCCCGTTGACCGATATGAAAAGCCCGGGCCCAGCCCGGGCTTTTTCTTTGGAACGCTGCTGCTATCCGCAGCGCCTCCGCTCCGGAAGAGCCAAAACCGCCCAAACCTAGCCCCGTCTTTTCTCCGTTGCCACGAACGCACCATCGGAATGAAGGACCGCGAACGTATTCCCCTGGACGTGCTCTGGCCAAACCTGTCCCGGCAGGCCCACGAACTCCAGCGGGAGGTTCGCCTCTTGGTCTGGTTCGAACCCAGCGAACGGGTCAAAGCTCTGCGGCTGCCAGTCCTCGAACTGAAAGTCCCTGTTCCAGACCATTGCAAAGGCCAGCGGATAGGCCTTCAGGACATAGATCGCCGAACTGCCTTTCCCGCCCAAGATGCCCAGTCCGAAGTCTCGAAGAACCGTTCGACCGCTGTAGGGATACACCCAGTAGTGAAGCCGAACCTGGCGTAGAAGATCTGACCGGTCATCGAACAGGTGCTGGCTGTGGCGTTCGTCGTAGCGATTCAAGCCCACCGATGACATGTGGCCCAGAACTCCCCTTGCCACAAGCTGCGGCCGGATACGGATGCTCTGGTAGTAGGTGACCTTGCTTCGATCACGCAAGATCTCCGTCACCTGCCGGCTCATCGATACAAGCGCCTTGTCGTAACGAGAAAGCACCGAGCCGTTGCAGGTCCTGCAGATGCTCCTGAAGCAAACACCATTGGGCATCTTGTGGGACCGCGGCTTCTTCTCTCCACTGATTGCATCGGCGACGCTGGACACCCTCAGAGCGATGCCTTGAGCCCACGCCTTAGGCGGCACGTGATTTTCGGTCAGGTCGGTTTCCTGCCCGCATATGTTGCAACGCCCTTTGGAAGGTCCAACCGGGAACTTAAAGGTCACTCGCCAGCCCCATGCTCGCCATGAACTGCGAAGAGATTACACGCAAGTGACGTGTGGCCTCTCACGTCCTTCGCAGCAGGCTTGCCAACTCCAGATTCTGATCTATTCGTGAGTGGGTCGTTTTACTCACGGAGAGACCATGACCCATCGCCACAACCTGGGACGCAGCGAGAAGTATCACGCCCTGCCCCGCACCCTTTACGCCCTATTGTTCGACGACGGGGGATGCTACGTTGGCCAAAGCTCGAACCCGCAGCAGCGCGAGAAGCAGCACCGCTCCCCCAAAGGCGGCTGGCACCGTCCCTTCCGGTTCCATGCGCTGGAAGTGGTGACCGCCACCCGGGCGGAAGCCGAAGCGTATGAGCAGGCATGGCGGGTGAAGGCCTCCCGGGAGGGGTGGCGCATCTACGCCAAGCCGCCGGGGATTGTGGTCAACCCCCACCGTCGGGCCACGGCCCACGTGCGCGGGTTGGCCCACCAACGGCGGTGGCAACTGGGAACACCGGTGAAAGCCCCCTCCGAACGCGTGGGGTGGTGGCCATGGGCAGCGGTGGTGATCAGCGTGTTGGCGCTGGCCCGATGCGTCACCGGGTAAGCCTCATCTCGCGCAATTCCGCGTTTGTGATTGGCACCCGGGGTTGCGGTTTCAATCCTGCCAGCAGCTCTTCCACGTCCTGGACCAGGTTGCGCACCGGAGCAGCCTGGGTCTCGGACAAGCCGACGCTCAGCGCCATTTCTTTGTGTCGCTCGGTGCCCAAGCGTTCGGCCATGCGCTCCATCACGTCGTCCGTCGTATACATGCGGTAGCTGCCCTTGGTGAGGCGGGTGAACGCCACCAAGGCCGACTGCTGGTCGAGCATGCCCATGTTCGTGGCCAAGTGGTAAACCTCGGATTTCCCTTGTCCTTGCGCCTTGTGGACGGTCATGGCATACCGGTGGGCCAAGGCGTTGTGCTCGCTCGTGTTGAATTGCACGATGCGCCCATTCTCCTTCGGATTCGAGCCCTGGATGCGCACCACCACGTCGTAGCCGCCGGACTTGTCCTTCCTAATGCTCTCCACCGTGCCCTCGGTGCCGTTGATGACACCCAAGTCGTTGTTGGTCGCCGTGAACATCACACGGTCGCGGCGTGAGAGCGTCAGATCCTCCCACTGCCCTTTCACGATCGAGCGGAAGGTGAATTCCTCTCTGTCCAGCACGCCTTGCTCCTGGAGCCCCTTTCGGATGCCCGTGGTGAGGGCTTTGACTTCAGAGCGCGTGTGGGCCAAGACCAGCTTCTCGTCCATCGGCGTTTCGTCTTTCAGGTAATCGTCCACAAGCGCCTTGATGGCCTGTCTTTCCGTTCCGAAGTCGTCGATGCAGTTGCGCTGCTTGAGGTTGTTCAGGATTTCTGTGCCCATATCAAAGGTGTCTCGGCGGCTGCGGTGCCCGCGGCGCATGTCCTTGACCTTCCCCTGCTGGTCCCGCTCGTAGAAGCTGTTGGCAGTGATCAGGTCACCGGCGTTCTTCTGCCGGCGGATCTCGGTCAGCTTCGTGTCGCCCAGGGCCATCTTCGCCAGTTCAAAGCCGTTGCCCGCGGCGATGGGCTGAAGCTGGTCACTGTCCCCTTGCAAGATCAGCTTGGCGCCCACCCCTTGGCAGTAGGTCATCAACTTCAAGGTATCGCCGGTGGCAATCATCCCGGCTTCATCGAGCACCACCACAACGTTCTTCGTCAGTGCAACCTTGCCCTGCCGGAGCTGGGAAAAGAACTTTGCAACCGACATGCAGGGCATGCCGGACTCTTCTTCCAGCTTAGCCGCGGCTTTACCCGACACGGCCAAGCCCATCAACTGCTTTCCTTCGGCTTCGAAGCACTGCTTGTAAACCTCGGCCACGGTGGTCTTGCCGGTGCCGGCCAACCCCGACATGACCCCCACGCCGGCCGTGCCGTGGGTGAGGTGACCGATGGCGGCGTTCTGCTCCTCTGTGAGGGTGAACCCCTTTCGCTTCTCATACGCGGCGATCACCCGGTCTACTGTGGAGCGGAACAGCTTGAGATCCGTCTCGTTCTCCCGCTCCTTCGAGCGGCGGATGATCTCGGCCTCCCATTCGACCATCCAGGTGGCGCAGAAGCGATCCTCCCGGTGCTTGCGCGCCAACCGAACGCCCCGGTCGTCTTCGTGGAGGTATTCGGCTTTCACGCGCACCAGATCGTCCTGCTCGGTGAACTCATTCACCATCCTGAGGATTTCTTCTGAATTTTTTTGTCCTGCGAACTCCATCCCCAACTCCCGGACCAGGTCATGCTCGCAGAACATCGCCTCGTTTTCGTGCATGCGCTGCAAAACCTCGTCAAACGTATGCGGGTCCAGGTGTTGGCCTTTCGTCTGCTTGAGCGACTGGGTGGTGGGAACCAGCTCCGGGTGCTCTTTAGCGATGTTGGCGAAGGTTTGCTGCCAGTCCTTGACCACCTGCTCGAAGGGCGGTTCTTCCTTTTTTTTGCGGGTGGCCTTGCAGGCCTCGTCGTGGCTGGCGTTGGGGTGTTCCTTGACGTAGTCCAGGATTTCTTGGCGGCGGGTCTTCGTCTGAAGCACCAGCTCCCGGTCGATGCCGGCAATCGTGGTGAGAGTCTGGCCCGTTTCGTGCCCCATCACGTCCACCTCGCGTTCCCGCTGAATCCCATAGCCCAGCGCTTTCATCGCGGCGTAGAGCTCGACTTTGTAAAGGTGATCCGCGGCGTGCCGGTGACGGTAGATTTCGATGGCGTCGAAGGTGCCCCACTGACCGTCCTCGCCCATCGAGATCCCGTAGACCAGGTGATGGGTGTGCAGGTCGGGTTCCACGTTCCGGTTGCTGACATGATCGGCGGCTGTCCATACCAATCCCGCCGTGCCTATAACGTCTACGCCTCCTTGTCCGCGCCGGGTCTCCACTTTGCTTTCGATGTAGCGCATGGCCACGGCGCAGGCCTGGCGGTGGGCCTCCAGGATGGCCAGCTTCTCGCGATCATCCGCCAGCGCAAACGCCACGCTCACGTCCCCCGGGGCGGAGATGGTCAGATCAAACCCGACCCGATGGCCGCCCTCCCACTTCTCCATTGGCTTGCCATCGTCGTCCAGTCGCACGTTGCCCATGCGATCCGTCTTGATGACCAATTGGGGCTCCTCTCCCGCGTTTTTGCACAACGGCCTTCCGGTGGGTGAAAAGCCCTTGCCCAGCAACTCCATCACCCTGCGGGTGACCGGTTGATCTTCCAGGTCGAGTTCGGCGGCGAGCTTGCCGCCCCAATTGAGCGTCTGCCGCGGATCGGGACCGCTGCCGGCGTAATAGGCCACGGCGCTGTCGATGGCCAGGCGCTCGGTGGCCAGCATGTAGTCGAACATGTTTCCGTTGTTCTTGTTGTGGCCGCGGGCATCGATGCGGGTGCAATTGATCATGGGGCTCCCTTAAAGAACGTTGACTGTTCCAAGGTCCCAGAAAACGGAGAGTTGGCAAGGCCGATCACCGCTTGAAAAGCGCGTCGATTTCCTCGGGTGTCATGGTCAGCACCCGCTGGACCGTGTCGATGCCTTCTGCGGTGGTTGGGAAGGCCAACGCGTCACCGGTCAAAGGGGGCAATTCAGCTTCTCCCACCACACCGGCCGGCTTGGTGGTCCACGCGGCGGCCACCTGCCCTTCGCGAACCGTTGGATGGCTCCTGCCGGGCCACGTCAGCAACAGCACGTCCCCGCCCATTTGGACGATCGCCTCGATGCCCCACTTCTCGGAACCGTAGCGATTGCCTTTGCGGAAACCCAACCGGTCGGTGAGCTCACCGCTGGAAACCAACGCGCGGCTCTCTTCGTGAATCTGGGCCTTGTCTTCGTGCCCACGCCAGGCGATTTTCCGCTTGCCGAGCTGGCTGGCCAGCTTGTCCCGGGTCGCCCCCATCTGCACTTGGCACACCACGTGGGTGCCCACCAGCGATGAGAAGGCCTGGGCGGTCTTGTCCCCATAAACCAGCTCAATCTGGGAGTGATCCTGGACCGCCATGATGGCCACCACGCCTTTGCTGCGTCCCAACGCCAACAAGGGATCGATGTTCAAGCGCCCGGCGCTGGTCAGCTCGTCGAACACGAAGTAGAGCCCACGCCCGCCCTCGTTGTCCGGCAAACCTGGCCCAATGAGATCTGGCACGGCCACGTTGATCATGGCGGCGATGTAGGCCTTCGTCAGGGTTGGGTCGGGTCCGGATTGAACGATGACCTGCTTGCGCCCGGTGTAGTCGTCCCGTATCCACTCGGTCATCGAGAAACGGCGCTTGCCAACCTTGGGCCATGCGGTGGCCAGGTCGTCGATGAGGCGGGTGAAGCCCCCGAGGGAAGACAGCACGCTGGACGTGGTTTGGCTCTCCGGATCACGCACCAGTGCGGCGCCGCGGGGGTAATGCGGGCGCATGCCTGCGGCCATCTCTGCAGCCGGGCGGCGCACCAAGGCCGCCAGATCGGGCCACCCCCACTGGCCAGGCCGGGTGTTTTGGAGCTCGCGCACGCACCCAATCAACAAGTCCTGGGCGGCCATGCTCCAGAACTTGGCGTTCCCATCGCCCTCCGGAATGATTGAGGCAGCGAACGCCGCCGCATGGGTGGGGGTCCGCACGTCAGCGGCAACGTCCCACACGTGGGACCGCGCATCGAAGGGCGACACGATGATAGGCCTTTTGAAAATCGACGTGAAATCACCCTTGATGTCGTAAAGGAACAGCTTTGCGCCCCTCTTTCGCGTCAGTTGTTCCAGGATGTGCTTGAGGATGACGCTCTTGCCCGACCCCACCGAACCGGTGATCAAGACGTGGCGCGCCCAATGTTTTTTTGGCAACAAAAGATCGGGGTGGAGGGACAGGGCAAAGGGATCCGCCTCTGCTTCCTTGGGTGTCATCGAGCGGTGCCGGGCTTCGTCAACGGCCTCTTTTCTTTCCAGCAACCGCGATCCGGACAGGTGCCAGGTGTTGCTCACCGGCTCGGCTGCCTTAAAGAACATGCGAAGGCCAAGGCCCGTCGCCAGCAGAAGCGACACCCCTATCCGGATCCACGTCTCCGCGGGGTGGTGGTAGGACACCAGTTCGATGAACTCCCGTGCCGGAGCACGTGCCGAGATGCCAGCGGTCAGGAAGTGAAAAGCGGTCACCAGACCACCGTTCAAGGCATCTGTGAAGCGGATGAGCGAGCCATCGGGATTCGGGACGAGCCAGGCAACACCCATGCTCCCCACGTAGGCCAAGCCAAAAACGAATCCGCCGACAAGAACGGCGCGGTGCCAGTAACGGACCGGCTGGGAAGGCGCAACGCTGCCGGGCACGTCACCCAGCGCATCAAAGGGCTTGGATTTGCCCATGTCGGTGCATGCGCGTTGGGGTCCGCCCTCGCCACCCTGGCTGATCAGGATTGGCGCCGTGGGCCATCAGGTGGAGGCAGACCCGGGCGTGCCTGTGAAGCGCGGCAAGGTGGAGCGGTGCCCACCCGAGGGCGTTGAGGGCCGCCACGTCGGCGCCGGCTTCGACCAGCGGGGTGACCAGCGAGGCATGGCCAAACCGGGCCGCATGATGCAGTGGCGTGTTACCGCTGGCATCGGGCAGCCGGGCGTCCGCGCCCATGCCGATGCAGGCCAGCAGTGCCGCTTCCTCGCCCGCCCGGGACGCCCCCACGAGCCAGGCCTGCCACGGTGCGTTCTCCCGCAACCGGTTTGCATCCGACCGCCGAGCCCGCGCCTCCTCTACCGCCATCGCCATGCCTTGGAACAGCGAGGCGTGCTCTGCCATGGACAACCCAGCCACCCTCTCTGCCAGGGTGCTGTAAACCATCGGCTCGTCACGGTCTGCCAAGCGCCTCTCGTAAGCACGCACCAGGTCCCGTGTGGACGCCCGCATGGGCGCGTCGAACCCCAGGCGATGCAAGCCCCAGCGCAGGTCCACTTGCGGTGCCCCATCCTGCTCCCGCTGGCGCACCTGCCAAACCAGATCGCCCAACCGACCCTCAACAGGGGCAACGCTCAGTGCGTGGGCGCGCGCCAACACTTGCGAATCGTGAAAGCCTTTGGATGCGCCGGCTTCGCGAGCGAGTGCGGCCGCCAAGGCCTCCGCTCGTTGGAGGCCCAGGGGACGCAAGAGGCACAACAGAGATTCTTGGATGTCCATCTCTATTGTTGTAAAGCCGAATCCGCGATCGTCAAGAGAACATGTTAGCTGTTGAGGCGAGTAGCCACCGCAACACTGAAATGCCGAAGAATCTCAGTGTCATGCCAGAGCTTCTGCCCTGGGCTACTGCTGTCCAGTTCCTGAAGCACATTGTCCAAGCTTCTTCCAGCCAAGACCTGGGAATCCACATACCCGCCGACCAAGGCGAAAGAACTCAAATGCTCGGGAGCAACGTCGGGAAAACGGTGGAAGTTGGTGTTGTTAATATTCATCTGGTCCTCCTGCAGTGGTAAGCCGATGTGCCTCATCGGAAAGGTCCAGCTCGATCGCTGGTAAACTAACGGGCTAACGCGCTAAACGCTGTCGGGTGGGCCAAGGACGATCCAGCCCAACATGCAGAAAATCAGTGCGGGATAGAACCAGAAATCAAACCCCTCCCAGTCAAACCGGCGCCAACGCTTCCTGCACCTTGCACGCAGCTTGAGCCAGCGCCGGCTGCTCACCGGAAGGAACTCTGGACCACCACCCCGATGGTCACAAAGCCCGCCACCGCCATGGCCACCACTTTGAGCAGAACCGGAACGGCCGGGGGGTAGACGAGAACAGCCGCTGCGAAGGCCGCGGTCAGCAGGAACAAGCTGGTCAGCAGTGGAACCGCGTTTTCGAAAGCGAAGTCTTTGAGGGCATTGAACAACGTGGACATGGTGGCTCTCCTTTTGGCTTTATGAGTAGGTCTACCTACTCTTTACAAAACCAGTAAAGCACCATCAAACTGGACGTCAAGACGCAAAAATGCCCGATTTTGCGCAGAACCGGGCAGATTTGAACATCGATGAAAAGTTACTGTCGGAAGACGTTCGGTTGGGCCTGCTTCTGGTGCTTCTCCCAATCGTAATTGGCAGCGTAGTCCTTCATGAAAGCCGCCTCCTTCAACGAACTGCGGGCGTAATCGGCGTATCCCAGGCGCCCAGGTCCGTTCTCCATCCGCTGCTCACGGGTCAACATGGGAGGGGTCTCCTCCCGCTGGGCCCCGCGTTGCTGCCGCCACTGCGCAACGGTCGCATGAACCACCTGCTCGTGCTTGTCGTCCGGCTTTGCATCACGAACGGCTTTGTCGGCCTCCTGGATCTTTGCCTGGAGCGCGGCGATCTGATCGGGCGAGGCCTTCTCTGCCCAATCCAGAACGCGCTGTCGGCGTTGCTCGATGGCGTCTTGGTCTTGGACCACGTTCTGCTCGAAGTCCGCCCGTGCCGCGCTGTCCTTCTGGGGCGGTGGGCGATCGCCCAGAAGCCGCTCGTTGCGCTGCGCCTGGAGTGCTCGCAGCTCGGTCATTTCTTCGATGGGTTGGGAAAGGGTGTCGCTCATGTTTGTTTCCTCCGCTGGGGTGAATGGGTTCATCGTTGATCAATCCGTGGGTTTGGCAAGGGGGGCGAGCCCCCTTGCCTATCCGCATCAATCCGCATCGGGCAGCAGCTCCGCCAAGTCGATTCGCTTGATGCCGGCACGGTTCAGCGCCACGATGGCGTGACCACGGGGCTCGAGAAGGGCGGAGTATTCTTCCTGCAGGAAGAGCGGCTGCACCTCGCGCTTGCCCCCGGTGGGCATGTCAATGTCGCGCGCGATCTCGTCTTGGCCCAGCGTGTCCTCCGATCCAATCCGCCAGCGGCGGCCCGTCACGGCGTCGATGCGCGAGGCCGTCAATCGCCCGGCCCCTTCCATGCGCATCTTGTCGTAGGCGGACGCGTAGGCATGGTCCGGGTCGTTGAGCACAGAGTGGCGCCAATTGTTCATGCCGCCTTGGTAGTCGATGCCCCGGGTGCGCTGCTTGAATGTGGTCAACGTTGCCTGTCCGAACCGCTTTTCCAGGTATTCGTGGGTATTGTGCGAGCACTTCAGCGCGATCACCGACTGCATCGTATTGGCCATCAGCTCAGCCTCGTTGACCGACCCAAAGGCGTTGACCAAGCTCTCAAACCCTTGCGTTGCAAGCACGGGCATCAACCCCATCAAGCGCGAAACGGAGAACAGGTTGATGTCATCGGCCGTCAACAGCAGGTGGGCCTCGTCCATCATCAACATCACTTCAGTTTGCCCAGGCAACACTTCGCGCCACTTGTCGCCGAATGCACCACGCGCTTTGATTCCGTTCATGACCCGCTGTTTGAGCAGGCGCATCATCATTTCACCCGCTTCACCGAATTGGGTCGGGGGCAAGAAGAGGCCTACCATGGCTCCATAGAGCGCGTCGGACACATCCACCTCGCCCGTCTCAATCGAATGCCAAGGCATGTCCGTCTTGCTGTCACGCAGCTTTTCGCCTCGCAAGAGCTTCTCCAGCAGCCCTCGTGAGTTGAGCGTGAAGGATTGCCTCTGTTCCGGATGCATCGCGGGAATCTCCAGGAACGCCCATTCCAGCGAGCTCTGCAGCTGAGACATGGGACGGAAGAGATCCGGGTGGATGGTCTGCGGAGCGGTCTCTTGACGAAGGCGGTGCTGTTGCAGGTAGGCCGCGTAGGCCAGCCGCCCTTCTTCGTCATGGCTCGTGTCCGCCTCTTCCAGGCCCAAGTATTTCACCACCTCCATCAGCTTTGCATTGGCACGAGGCGCGGGGCTGGCGGGAATCACGCGTTCCACAATGGACAACAACTTGGCGTGGTGGAATGGCGTGTATTGCCATTGCCTGTCGTCGCTCACAGGGATTCGATGGATGGCGATCTGTTCGGCGATCCGCTCGAGCAATGCCTCAGTCTCGGCCACGTCCTCGTCCAGCTTGCGCTGTTTGACCAGCTCAAGCTCCGCATCCAACTGTGCACGCTCCAGCCCTTCCAGCTTGGCCGAACACCAAGACCTGTAAGCCATCTCGTGATCCACGAGCGCACGAAGGATGATGCCGGTGTGGTAGAGAAACGCGTCACCGCCGTCCGTCCAAAGCTTGGATTTCTCGTCCACTCGCCCACCGGCTGCACCGCGCAATGCCCGGACGATCTGATCGGGCGCCAACCCTTCGTATGGCGCCACCCGCATCCCGGGTTTGACGACGATATCGAACAATCCTTCCAAGTCCGAGATGATCGCCCCGTCCTTGCCGTCGGCGATGAGCGCGCCACCGCCGGCAAGCTTCTGCTGCTTCAAGCGCTCCCTTGCATCTGCGTGGCCTGGCGCCGCACATGCCATCGCCAAAGCGGCTCTACGGAACCGACGAGCGATGGGTCTGAGCGCGGCGAAGGATTTGCCAGATCCGATGGCTCCGAACACGAGCAGGCCCTGCTGACAATCCCTCCACGAGAACATCATCACGGTGCCCAGGTCGGGCGAGTAGCCATAGCCCTTGTCGGAAAGGTGTCCCGTCGCGCGCCCAATGGTGATCAGCGGGGTCTTGTCCCGCAGTGCCGCCTCAGCTTGCTGTTCACGCGCCTTGACGTGCGCGTTGATCAGCGCCCCCTGGGTGGCCAGGTTGTTGTCGTTGTTCTGCAGGTAAAGCCGGGCGGCGTTTTGGACAAAGTTGCCTTCGGCGTATTGCATCGCATACATGCATGCCAGCACGTAAGGCGCCGCCTCGCCCAAGCCAAATGGCAGGACCTTGCCGACCACCAGTGTGGCAAAGATGAGCCCCACCCACTTCATCGCTTGAATGAAGCGCGCGGCTGTCCCGCCAATGACGCCCCGGTGCGGGTGCGAGGCCGCCGCCACAAAGCAAACCACAAACAGGATGCCGACCAAGCCAAAGGCCCACCACAGGTAGGTCCTGGCGATCTGGGCATACACAGCCATGCCGCCGGCTTGCATTGCCACCTCGGTGCCGCCCTTGCTGTCCCCAACCACGAACTGAAGCGCCATCGGAACCCATTGCAGCAGCACCAGGGCTTTCAGGGCCTCCTTCATGCCCTCGCCTTGCTTGAGAGCAATGAAATAGGGAATGGTCAGCAGCAGAGCGGCCCAGCCTGCCCAGCCGATGAGGCTCACCAGGAAGGTCGCCAGAACGCCGATCACGGGGAAGGCGAGATACATCAAGGGAGTGGCCAGGCTGTCGCCGCCCTGCCCCATGTCGTTGCCCTGCAGGAAGCCCTCGGCACGCCGTCCAAGCTTCGTCGTGATGATCCGCGATTGGGTGTCGCGCAGATCCTCCGGAACCTTTGGCCACCACTCCTGGAATTCGTCCTCGCTGCGTCCGTCGGGCACCTTGAACACCTGGGCGTTCTCGTCCCAGACGGCGCCGCACTCCAGCGCGAAATCCCGGTCAGCCTCCGGCACATCGAGCTCTCGACTGCGAACGCGATCGGTCACGTCAAAGCGCCCCACCAGGTTTTCATACTCCTCGGCGGATTTGACGATGATTTCTTCCTTCACGCCCGAAGGCTCGCCGCTCTTCCGGCGGAACTTGCGCCCCAGGCCGCTCGTCCAGTCCAGAACGTTGAACAAACTGATTGCTGCCATCTCTGTTCCCCCCCTGTTAAATCAACGAAGCCAATGCGCCAAGACGGCAAGCACCAAGCAAAGCGGCGCGCACGCCAGAAAGCCCGCTTTGGCCACCCAGCGCTCTGCGACCTGCTCAACCTTGCTCGCGTAGAGCCGATCCTTGGTCCATGCGTCATACGCGGCGTCGTCTCTGACCGGCGGTCTGCGATCGGCGCGCAAGTAGTAGAAAGTGCGGCGGACGCCTTCGCTCAGGTGGCCCATGCCAAACGATTCAGGGCTGCCAAGGAACAAGCGTCCGTGCAGGTTCAGCCACTTTGAGCCGAAATGAAGTTTTCCGGGTTCCCGGTATTGCGTGAACAGCCACTTGAACATGATTCCCCCTTATTCGTGAGTAGGTCACTTCTTTCTAGATCGAATCCGCGAATGCGCAAGGGGGATCATTCGATGCCTGACTTCTTCGCCCAGGCGTCCAGGTCTGCGTCGGCTTTTTGCTGCCAGTCGTTCCTTGGGTCGGCGGCTGGTGCGGAGGTCATCCTCGGCAAGGGGGCGGTCGCACGTTTCTGCGCAGGCTTGGGCTGGGTCGCAATCGGCGCTGACGCTTTCACATGGAGAGTGGCGTCCGGTTCTGGCTTCTCTATCGCAGGTTCTGGCTCGGCCTGCTCTGGAAGCACTGCTGGAGCAGGCGCAACCACGGGGGCTTCCACCACCTCGGGCAACTGCTCGGGAGCGGCTGGAGTGGCTACCGGTGCCACGGGCTGCGGTGTGCTCGGTGGCACCTGATCGCCTTTCCCATGTAAGAAGTAGATCGTCCCCCCGACCAATGCCACCGCCACCACGCCGGCCACAACCAAGGGCCAGCGAGAGCGGGGAATGGAATGCAATGTCGCTCGCGCTGCCTCTGAAGCCTTGGCGTCGGGTGAGGGGCCAAGCTCCTCTGCGGCAATGGCGGCCAACTCTCCCTGTCCTGTCGAAATGTCATCGGTCACCTGCAGCTCATTGACAGCATCTGCTGGCTGATACGATGGGGCGTCCGCCTCCGGTGCAAATCTGGGCGCTTCCACGACAGGCGATTGTTCCCTCACTCTTGGCTCAAGATTCGCTTCGCTCACGTCAACCGCTTCTGCTTCGACAGCAATTGCCGCTGGCTCCCGGGCGGACAACGCACCGACCAGGTCCTCGGCTTCCGTCGGCTGGACGGTGGGGCCAGACTCGGCTTCTGTTGCCTGAACTCTTCCCTCTGCGCTTCTTGCCCGCTTGGCGTCTACGGTCGCCTTGACCTCCTTCGCCTTCTCGGCACCGGCAGCAACGCCCTTCTGGGTCAACTCGGCAGTGCGTTTGCTGATCACCCCCGCCCAGTGACTGGCAGCTTTCAGGTTCTCTTTCATGCCGTCGGAGATCAGCCGCTCTTCCTGCGTGGGCGAAGCGGTCGGGGTTGCTTTGGCACGCTTCAGCCACTCGTCCCGCTTGCGCTTCTGGATTTTTTCTTCTGGGGTCATGTGGGCTCCTGGGAATGGGGGAGGGAAGCCCGGGCTTCGCAAGACACCCGGGCGATTGGCGTCAGCGGACGTCCGGCACCGGGGTCACGACGATCACGGGCTCACCGCTGCCGCAGCGGTCGTCCACCGTGACCTTGGACAGCGCGCCACGCTTGGCCAGCTCCACGATGGGCACTTGGCAGGCGGCCTTGTCGGCTCCTTGGAACACCACCGTCAAACCGTTGCTGGACTTGTTCAAAAGACCCGCGAACTTGTCGAGGAAGGCCCGTGTATCGCTGTCCAACCGCTTCATGTCGGTGGGGTTGTAGTTCAAGCGCAACGAATCCAGGACGGCTTCCTGCTTGCCCTCCACGGTTTCGGTCTTGGTGACCACTTCGGCCTTCATGCCAGCCGCACGGGCGGCCTCGGCGGCCTGCTCGGCGTGCTCCCGCTGCTGCTTCACGTAGGACGCGGAAGCCCCCACGGCAGCACCCGCGGCGCAAGCACCCAGGGCTTTGTCTTTCTTGCCCGTGAGCAAGGCGATGGCTCCGCCGGCCACGCAACCGATGCCACCGGCTTTGAACAGGCGCTTCTTATCGGCCTTGGGCTTGCCATCGTCCGCCGCGGCATGCACCGCATCAGGGGTGGCCTGGGCGGAAACCTGGAGCGGCATGCAAGCCACCAGGCAGAGAGTGAGAGGAAGGGAAAAACGTTTCATGGGATGGATCTCCTGCTGTGGGGGAAAGTTAGGTGCGTGGAGCAGTCATGGGTCCGGCTGCGGGCACCTTGGCCGCACCAGAACCTTTGGGAGAGGGTTGCGAGAGGGCCGCCGTCACCACCTTGCGAAGCGCTTCTTCGTAGCGCTGGATGGCGCTGTCCTGCGCCGCCTTCGTTTCGTCTCGCAGCCGCCGCAGGTCCTCCTGGAGCGCACTCCGGAACAGCGCGTTCTCTTCCCGCAGCTCGTCGATGAGCTGCTCCAAGTGAGCGCTGGAGTTCTCCAACACGCTCACCACTGACGTGGCGGTGTTGTGTCGCTCCAGCGCCTCTCGCACGTAAGCGCTGAACCCACTGCCCGATTCACGGGCAAGCCGCTGAGCAAGTTTCAGCTGCCCACGGTCGAGGTTTACGTTTTGACGAACGAACGCCATTGGTCGAGTAACTCCGTTTCGGGATTACTCCACCGATACCGCGAATCTCGGAGTTGGCAAGGCCCCACGTCATGAGCCTGAAAAACATGGGCCAAACGAGCTAACAAGCACTGACACTGTCTCCATTCGGTGGTGACATGGCCAGGCCTTGATTGCATTGAGGTTTCGGCAGGCGTTACAGCGATTCTTGGGCGAAAAACGCACTCCCACTTCAGTGCGTCATGTGTATGACGAGTCCAGGACACCCTCCAGGCTTCTGCTTCGGTGCCTGGGCCGACACCGCTTCAACCGACGAGGAGCTGTTGCCGTTGCTTTTCGCCACCCCTTGCGGTTCGCCATTGCAGAGGTATTGGTAGTGCATCCCCCAACCGATTCATCTCTCCCCACGTTCAAGCCATGCCTTCCACCTCTCCGCGCTCCCCTACCCCTCTCGCCCTCCGTCGCCCCTCGCACGGACAGACAGTTGCGTTCGCTCGGCCACCCGATGCCTCTTGCTGGCCAACCCTCTCCAATGGCGTTCACAACCCTTCGGTGTTGAACGAGGAAACCGGTGAGGCAATCGTTTTAGTCAAACCAGAAGGGAGCTGCCTGATGCACCGAGGGGATCGCTTTAGTCACACGGGAACAGTCACCCTTACAAACCGAAACGTGGTTAGGAAGTCCGCGCGCCTTATCGTTTTAGTCAATCCAGTGAGGGGGTTTGTTCGTCGCCTTACACCCGCTAACCGTCGTGGTGTTCTCCGCACTACCGTTCACCGGAGACCCGCCCATGAGCATTGACGAATTCGGTTCATTCGCTTCCCGCGTTTTGGCGAAGCACCGCGCCCGTGCCGCTGATACCCCCCGGTGGGCGCTCGACCTGCTGCGGCGACAAGACAACCCGACTTGTGCGTTCTGCTGCTCGCCCATCGACCTGAGCCGGCGGCAGTCGTGGGTGCTTTCACCCCTCGTTCCGTTCAACCAGGGCGGCCCCGTCGAACCGTCAAACCTGCGGATGGCCTGCAAGGCGTGTGCGGTCGAACGTGGCGCTCGTGACCTGCTGGCCTGGGAAGAGCTGGCAGGGCGGGTGCCCGCGACACAACTCGACGCACTGAAGGAAGAACGCCTCAAGGTGCTCAAACGCTCGGACAACCACCTGACCTCCGCAGGCCACTACGCTAAGCCTTCAACCGTCCTCGCCCACCTTCAGGAGCGCTGGAAGCACCCCCGGTTCCTCGCTTACGTAGAACGCCATGGGGGCGGATGGTTCGTGGGCTGGCCGCTGGCCCAACGCGATCAACCCTCACGCAACGGTGCTGCCGTTCTGCTGCGCCAGGTCCACCGGGCCCGGTGGCTGGAACACAAAGAGGTGGTTGGGTTCGACGTGTCGGAGGAAGTTTTTCAGACTGCCGTCTGGCAGCTCATCGACCATAATGGGTTGGTCGTAGACCTGGCCGAAGGCAGCGCCGCCGACGGCGATCGAACATGGCAGGACAGCTGGCGGGTGCGCTACCCCAGCTTCCATCAAGTGCGCCGCCGGCGGACTTTCCCGCATGAGAAACCTTGGCCCTCCCATCGGGAAGGCAGCCCCTTGGCATTCAGCACCAAGGCCAGCGCGGTTCGGATGCGAGCCAAGCGCCAGGCCGCCCGGGAGGAGGAAACGAAACAGCGGTGGCTGGACGCCCGCCGTCGGTTGGCAAGGCGAGACGAGGACGTGGACGCTGGCCGGTTGCGGCCTTACTTGCCAGGGGAGCGCGACGCTCTTCAGGCGGACGTGGACGAGCTGGCAGGGCGTTGGGTGGCGGCGCGGAAGCCCTTTACCTCCTTGGGCGCCGAAGGGCCGCCCATACAGGCCTGACGATACGACCACACGGCGCTAGTCGCCGTCGCTCTGCTCTTCGTCGTCATCCAGGCGCTCCAACAACTCCTCAATGCTCAGATGCTGGCATTCGCCATCAACCGTCAGCACACGTTCGCTCGTGCCGGGCTGGGAAATTTCGTTCGCCAACACCCTGACCTTCATGGTGTATGCACCGGGCTTCATCGGAAGGAATGCCAGGTCTTCCCCCACACGCCGCGTCTCACCCGGGCGGACAGTTCCCAGCAGTGACAGATAGAGCGGCTCGGGTCCTTCCTCGTCCACTTCGGTTCGGTTGTCGCCAGAGAACGAGGGCCGGATGTTCCATTCCTCGGCCGGCAGATCCGTCAAGTCGTCGGCGGTCAACATCTTGAACGGCTGCCCCCCGTCGTTGGTCCAGGTGACTTCGAGTTTGGCGTCGGTCAGGGCGAAAGTGGAGCGATTGGTCAGGGCCAGTCGAATGCGGATGAGGCAGTTCTTCGATTGAAGGTAGTCCGCTCCTTCCCTCCAGTAGTGGCGATTTTCCCGGTTGAAGTTGGGAGCCGCCATGAACGCCGAAGGTTGCTCCCGCCGGTAATCCGGCAGTTCGTCGAAGGTCAGGAACGCCCGTTCAAAGTGATCGCCCAGTGGGCGGTTGTCCTGGTCAAGCACCAGCAGGTCGAACAGCGCCTCGCCTTTCGATTGATCGGCAACCCCCATCCGGTAGATCTCGCGCGGGGTGGCAATTCCGGTCGAGCTGCCGCGACGCAGGTAGACCGTGTTGGCTTCTACCTTGCCGTAGGTCTTGGTGACGTAGAACGGCCGTGACTGCTTGGGGATGGTGATGACCGCGATGTGCTTGCCGTCGAAGAGTTGCTCCCCATACTGAAAGCTGAGCTTGCTCTCCAGCTTCTCGTTGACGAACTGCTGGACCCGTGAATCGTCGATCGCGCCATTGGCGGGCAACCCCACCACTTCTGCTGGATAAGGTGGATTCTCCTTGAACCCCAGCAAGATGTAAGCCTCTCCGCCACGTTGAGCGTTGGCCATCGCCAGGATGTCTTTCAACATCTCGGACTTTTCGTCCTCCGAAGCTTTCGCAAACTTGTAGCGCTCGGCCTTGTAGTCCAGGGTCGAACCCTCCCCGGCGCTCCGAAGCTCCTCCAGAAGTGAATCGGGAAGCATGCGTGTCCCCCTCTCGGCCGGAGCAAGAGTCAGTAGATCTTTCCGTTCGTGGCCTTACCACGATTCCGCACTGCCACTCGGGCAGCCTTCCGCTCCTCCGCATGCTCATCTGCCGGCGAACTCACTACCAACAGGGTCTTCTCTTTGATGAGCGTCGCAGCGGCATAGTCCGCCAGGGCGACCATCGCGGTGGTCAGGGCCATTTCCCGGCCCGCGTCCTCGGAATCCTCGTAGCCGAACAGCTTGGCGATGTTCTCGCGCAGCTTCGGAGGGATGGTCACCATGGCCCGGTGGTGACGCAGTCCATCTTCCCGCCGCCGGTAATCGTGCAGGGTGACCGACCGGGGCATAACCATGTGGACCCGCTTGCCACCCACCGTGCCCGCCCGCTGGCTGTCGTCGTAGTCAAAGTAGGACTTTCGCTCTGGGTAGTCCCCGGGCCCAAGCATGATGTGCTCGGGGATGCGTCCGATCGCCGGCTCGGCCTTTGTGCTGCTGCGCGACGCCTTGGCATGGGTGACGTTCTTGACGTCGTCCAGCGTGCGCTTTGGGGCCTTCTTGGCCGCGGCCTTCTTGACAGGTTTGCGAGTGGCCATGGGTAAGTCAGCCAAGGGAATGAGTGGAAGCTCCATCATGCCGCAGCCCTCCGGCCTGCACCAGCGGCCAAGGTATCGCGCACCCGGACAGCCAGGGCGTGGATCTCCTCCTGCGCCACCCGGGCCCAGCGGCCGTTGGCGTCGAACACGGTTTTTCCCTCCTCGTAGCAGTCCGCAAACAACGCACGATCCCGCACCAGGATGGCACCCGACATCTTGGGGTGCTCCAGGCGGCGTCGATGGGCTGCCCGCTTCTCGTTGGCCCGGTTGGCGATGGGCAGGTAGCGCTTTCCCTTCTTTTCAAGAACATCCACGGTTCGCAGAAAGATGAGAAAGCTGGCCCCATCGAGCAACGTGGGCACCAGGTAGAGATCGGCCTCGGGGATCACTTCGTTGTCCGGCAGGCGTGGTGGAGTGTCGGTGATCTCCACATCGAAGCCAGGGGAGCGCGAGCGCCCAACACTGAACGGTGTTTCGTCCGACAGTGAGGCAAACGCACAGGCTCCGCCTTGGGGGTCCCGGTCGTTGACCAACACACGCAGGCTGGGGTCACGGGCATAGCACCCGGCAAGATTCAGGGCCAGCGTCGTGCGGCCGACACCACCCTTGAGTGAGAAGTTGCACAAGCGCATACGGCATCCTTTCGTGAGTAGATAGGGGTTGCTCCTGACTCTACCCCGACGCCACCGCTGCGCAAGTGCATGTTTTTGCAACCCTTTCGGGCCGTTCAGGCCTTGGATTCTTTTCTATTCTTCCAGCGAGGCGACTGGACGACGGCAGTCCCACCGCAGCGTGTGGGCGACGTTTGAAGGCGAGCAATGCAAATCGAACGGCTGGGAGGCCATCCATGCCTTTACAGACGGTGGCGTGGCGCCATGCAGTGCTTCAATGATCGTCCAGCGTTGCTTTGTCGGACCAAACTCCGCGAACACGTCCGCCCCGGCTTCGGCCAGGATTCCGGCCATTTTGTCGTAGCACTGCCGTTTGTGTGGGTGGTCCTGGTTCACGTGCCACGCCATGCAGGCGACGTGGAAAACGGTAATCCCGTTGGGTCCCACCGGATGGTCCAAGGAAGGGAAGGCCGATAGGCCCCTCCAAGCCTCCAGGCGCGCCTCGCGGACAGCCGCGATGGCTTCTTTCAGCGCCCAAGGGTTGCAGTGCTCGATGGCCTGTAACAGTCGTTCTGCAAGCCGGTGGGCGGTCAATTCCATTTCAGCTCCTTCCGCAGTTGGCGTTCGAAGTGGCGTTGTTGGCGGGCCAGACGGGCTTGCCGGCGAAGCTTGCCTTCGGGCAGGAACGCGGGAGCCGTGGGTGGGATGTGCACGAAGGGAAGGCCAGCAATGGGGCGGGCCGAGCGGGTGGGGCTTTCAATCATGGCGGCGGTCTCTTGGGTTATTTAGAACGGCTTTCGTGAGTAGGTCACCCCACTCCCTTAACCCCATGCAACTAGACCGCCAAGCAATGTCAAGATGAAAAATCCAACTTTTTTTGACTAAAAACAGGGACTTGCGGAATCCAAGGTGCATCGCATGCTGAATGCATGACGCACACAACCCGCCCCCGCTGTTCGCTCACCCTCACCCGCCTTTCAAAAGGCGTGCGCAGCGCGCTGGGCTTCACCCTCACCGAGGCCTTGCTGGCGCTGGGCGTTGTGACCGCCGCCACGGGCGCGATGTTCCTGTTCTTCGGGCAGGTCGATGCAAAGGCCAAGGTGGCCAGTGAGACGCGCAACCTGCGCGAGCTGTCCCGTCGTGTTGAAAGCAGTTTTGGGATGGTGGGGACGTTCCGCGTGGTGAGCACCACGGCCGTGGTGGTCGATGGCTTGGCCCCTGAATCCCAACTCGGCGTCGGGGAAAGCGTCTTGACCAACGCGTGGGGCGGCGCGGTGAACATCCAGCCTTACACCGTCGAACGCTTCGGGGATTCGTTCTCCGTCAGCTACGCCGGCCTTGATCGTCAAGCGTGCGTGGCCCTGGTCGCGGCCAACGCGAGCGGGGTGTGGGACGCGCAGGTGTCGGACGTGTCGGTGATTCGAAACACCGGCGGCCAGCTCGACGTCGGATTGCTGAGCCGCACGTGTGCGGACAAATCGCGCGTGGTCTTCGTCTACCACAGCGGATTGTTGGGAGGCGAGTGGACCGGATCGCCTCTAGTATTGCCGCCAGCAACACCTCCGGCCACTCCACCCGGCTCTCCGCCCGTGGGATTCCCGGTGGGGCCCGTGGGGCCGGTGCCACCTTCCACGCCGGTGTCGCCTCCATCCGCCCCGCCGCCTAGCGCCCCACCCGCTACACCCCCACCGACCACTCCGCCCGCTCCCCCTGTGAGCGTGACGCCTCCGGCCCCGCCCACTTCACCGCCGGTCACGCCGCCGCCGACAAGCACGGTGCCGCCGTGTCAGGAGTGGAGCGAGAACCGAACCATCAACTGCCCATTGGGCCAAGTGGGCCAGGTGTTCCAGAGCCGCCGTCACCACTGCGGAACCGATCCGAGCGTTTACGAGGCGTGGGCTGGCTCCACGACGGCCGGCAGTTGGACCACGACCAACAGCACCTGCACGCCGTGCCCTGCTCCCGAAACGCGCAACGTTGGATGCCCTGCCGGTCAGTTTGGCGCGATCGGCCAGCAGCGGATCTTCTCATGCACGGGCACCGGCTCGTGGAACGCCTGGACGCAAACCAATACCACCTGCACGGCTTGCCCAGCGCCTTTCCCACAAGCCGAAACCCAGTGGGTCACCACGGCAGCCGCTTGCCCGGCGGGCCAGAGTGGATCGCACACATGGCAGACCGAACAGCGGCGGACGAGGACCGGGTCATACAACTGCCCGGCCACCACGTGGTCGCTGCCCAGCCCGACGTTCACCACTTGGACAAATTGGGCGGAGACTGGGGTTCGTCGCAACGAGGCCATTACATGCCCCCCCAACGCACCACCGCCGACGTTTCCCGAATACACCGGGCGATCTTGGCATTCGTGGGGAGACGGAGGGCACTACGGCTGGGCGATCTTCTGCAACGCTCCCCGGACCCTGGCCGAGCTTCAAGCCACCTCGTTGGCCTGCACTTGGCAATACGAAACGAACGACACCCCCACGTTTACGCCAGAGCCACCTGGCGTGACCCGCCCAACACCGGCTTTGGAAGCCTGTGTCTACGCGCTGCGCGCCAACTTGACTCCGATGCCAGGTTACGGCTTCGTCAACCACCCAGGCACCGCGGTTTGGCCGGCGGCTTGCTCGTGCAGCGTCGTGGGTCCAGGCGCGCGGTTCTACTGGCAAGACCTGGGAGCGAGCGACTGGGTGGGCTTTGAATTCAAGTGCCCTTGACGGCAAAGAAGGCGGGGGCATCCCTCACGTTGGAAGTGGCAAAGCTTCGGATTTCCAAAACCGACCGGAGGCGATGCCCTCGCACCAAGCGTGCTTTCCAGAAGGCAGGTGGCTTGGCCACCTGCGGCGGCTTCTGGGCTCTTCGCTGTTGTGCCTCGAAGTCAAACCCCAGCCAAGGTTTTCCACATCGCCTTGCCCTGGGCTTCGTGAACCGATGCGTATTGCTGTGGATCCCAGCTGGTCCCGGTCAGCAGCAGCCCCAGCTCTGCCACGATGGCCTGACAGCGATCGCCAAAAGCCAAGACCTCATTGAAGGTCAACCCAAGCGTGTTGATGTCAAACGCGCCAGGCTCCTCGTCCAGCTTGCGCATTTCCAGGTGGGCATGGTGCTTGTCCCGGAGGGTCTTGATTTTCGCTGCTACGGGATCAGCCGAAAGGATCACCATTTCATTGGAGACCCTTTCCCAGCCACTATCGAAGCGCGAGTAGTTCTCGTCCCGATCGTTCTGTCTGAACTTCTCCTGGAAAACAGCCGAGCTTTCGGGCGGCAGGTCACTGATCGGTTCGTCGTGGAAGTGATCGAAGATGCGACCGTAGCGCTCCCGGTAGTGCTCCCTGATCGCGGGATCTGCTTGAAGCTTTCGCCAGAGGTTGGTCAGGCTACCGGACCGCCAATGGTTGTCGAGGAAAAGCCGAGACTGATCGCGCACCAGGTCTTGCCCAAGAAGCGGAGCCAAGTGGTTCCACGCATTGGCGCCGGGGGTCTTATCCAGTTTGGCTTTGAGCCCTGCCTGGATCGCGGGGTCTTGAATGAGTGGGGACAAAATGTGCCGGCGCTCGTCGAGGATGTGGCACTCCTGCGTGAGCACCCGAACGAATCCATCGATTTGGCGAATACGTTGTTCCAGTTCCTCAGGCTTCATTCTTGCTCCGCCTCCAGCGGCACCTGCTGGAAACGCACCTGCAGCCGCTTGATGAGCGCACGGGTTTCCGCGTTCGGAGCGCGCGTGGACACCAGCACCGCCTCCCCGTTGGGCACGTGGCGGATGGCCTTCTGCTCGGCCCGGAGAACGGCGCGGTATTTCACCGCTTGGTATACGCCTCGCTGGAGTTCGTCTTCGCTGCACCGGCTGGTCTTCACCTCAACGGCTAGACGGTGCTTGCCGTTGTCGAAGTGGGCATCCAACCGATCACCGGAGCTCAAGAGCTTCTCGTTCGTGCCCGCGGTGAAGTCGCCGTAGTCCATGAACTCTTCCGGATGGTTGGCCACCCAGCGCTTGAGGGCTTGATGTTTGGCGCTCTCTGGGCCGCCTCCCTGCTGGACCTTGGGGAGCGGGATGACGCGCTGCGCCTCGTTCTGAGGCTTCTCTCCAGCATCAGGCTCCACAACGGGGGCGCCCAAGGCGCGGGCAACCCTGTCCCAGTGTGGGTAAGTGAAGACATCCTGCTTGGCTTCTTCAAACTGCGCCTTGCGATCTTCTTCGGTCGCCATGGGCTTGCCATCGAAATACGCCGGAACGATGGTCACCGCCCCATCGCCCGGAACTCCCTTGTTCTTGTTGATCACGATGGCATGCAAGGGAGGAATGGGCTCCCCCCATTGCTTGCTCAACCATTCGATGGCTTGCGCCACCCCACCTGCCACCCGCCCGTAGTTCAGGACGTGCTTGATGGAATGGCCGTTGCGGTCGTGGAGCTCACGCGCCAGATCGGTGTAGGTGTGGTCATCGCCTTCCTTGGCCCATCGCAGCAGGATAGGAAGTGCGTCAGGCACCAGCGGTCCCAGCTTCTCGCTCTGCGCCAACGGAATCAATTTCCAGCTGAACTTCTCCATCCCCTACCCCTCCCCTGTCATCCCACCATGGTAGCGGCGGGACCAGCACGGGAAAACGATGAGGGCCGGTGTCCTGCCCCCTCCCTTCTCAATCCTCGTTGGGCAGCATGATGCTGACCACCGGTTCCAAGGCGTCCCCGGGCCCGCACAGCGCTTTCAAGGTGATCTGGCGATGGGTCGACCGCGTCAGGCCCGACCCGGTCGCCGGGTGGGCTTCGTTCGACAACCAGTCGCCGGCGTCGGGCAGAGCCACGTGGAGCTGGTAGTGGATCTCCGAACCGTTGCCCTGCTGCCGCTTGATGGCCACGTGGAGCATGAAAAGCACGTCCCAGAGCCGGCCGTCCACCGACTGGCCGCGCAGTTCCAACCCTCTGGGCACTTCCACGTAGCGAGACCACGCAGCGCGGGTGATGGTCACGGGAAGCTTGAAGCCGGCTTCTTTGGCCACATCGGACACGTCCACCAGGACGCCGTCCTCGATTGCCTGGGCGCGGGTGTAAGAATGGATGAGGTCGGAAGGCTCGAACATGTTGTTCCTCGCTTGGTAAGTGATGGCCCGCCCAGGGCATCCGGTCGGGATGTCCTGGAATGGGAAACCCACCGCCCCACCGCTCGGCGCGGTCAAGGGAGGAAATGGAAGGGCTGGCGCGGCCCGCAGCGCAGCGAGGACACGGGCCCTGGAATGGCCCTTGACCGGAGGAGCCGGGAGATGGGGCCGCGCGGAGCGCATGAAGCTTGATGACGTGCCGTGAACGGCACACCGATTCAGGGTTGAACTTGGGAATGCCGTCAGGCCTGGGTGCAGGCCACAGGGACCCGGTCCATCCACGCGCTCTGGCCTGCCGATGCTTGAGCGGTGAGCGGGCCCAAACCTCGGATGAAGCGAAGAGACGCAAGTTGGACATCGTCTTGGGGCCAGTAGGGACCATCCGGCGAAAACACGAAGTGGTCCCCTTGAAGGGCCCCGCAGGTGGTGCAATGGTGGGCCAAGTAGGTTTGCCCTGACGTCCGGGTGGCGTCGAAGCGAAGCCAGGCCGCGTGGCCCGCCACGAAAGCGGCAGTGTTCTCGTCCAAACGCTCGATGTAGCGCAACAAGGCACCGTCCCCCTGATCTGCCATACCTTCGTCGTCGTGCTCCTCGAACGAGGGCACCCAGACCGCGGCGGTGGGGGTCGAGGCGTGGCAGAAATGGCACTCGGTCCGGCCGAGCAGCAGGCCGTAGGCCGGGGCGTGGAGGATGGATGGAGGGGCTTCATGGGTCATGGAGCCATTTTGCCCTTCCGCTGTGTCAGACGGTGAGACGTATTCCGGTCTGCTTGGCATTAGAGGCGCACACGCGACTGAGGGAACTGCACACCCTCTGAAAGCACTTCATCCAGGCGAGCTTGATGTGCTCGACGAGCGGCCTCCTCTGTGAAGGCGCGGATATCACACGAGTAGTCACTCTTGACTTCATGCACGACTGAATCCTTCAAGTTCCAGCCGATGTCATGGACGAATTCAGCCATCGCTTTGCCTTAGCGTGAACGAGGGCCTTGGTAGCGATAGTCGGCGAAGTGGCTCGCACGGACTTCAAACGTCTTTGCGTATCGGTGACTGGCTCGCCCCAACCTTTCCTCAAACTCCCACGCATTGGATAGAGAGAGATAGCCGGTCTTAAGGAGCTCCTTGAGCACCTCCTCTCCTCTCGACAAGTCAAAACGAATGAGGGAAAGGAAGACTGGAATACCGCGATCCTCGCACATCGCCCTTACTTCAGCGATAGCGAAGACTTGATTTCCATCTGTGGCAATGTGAAGAATTTTCATAGGGTCCAGATTGTAAATGGGGGAGTAAATTCGCCGCGCAGCTGAGTGTCTAAGCAACATCAGCTTGCCTGACCATCGGACGGTTCGCGCCCAGCCATGCCAACTGTTTGTATTCGTCGCTGCTGAGCAACTTGGACACCCCTAGCCACTGCACCAGGTGGTAGTGCGCGATCGTTCGTGGGTAGCGCTGAATTCCCTCGTGCAACAGTTTTGGCAGGTAACACACAGAGCCATCGCGGCGCTCGTATGCGTAATAGCGGTGGCGGGCGGCACGCGAGCTCATGGCGTTTTCCTCAGTGCGCCCAGAGGGCGCGGTCGATACAGCTTTCAAGGCGCTGTGCCAACCAAACGCTAAGTGGAAGGGCGATGGGGGCGGCGATGGCGAGAAGAGAAAGGGTCATGTCGGCGGTTCCAGTCGGTGGAAAAAGCGTTGCGTTCTTCCTGATCCCAAGGTAGATCGCCCTAGAGATTTGTCCACGGTTGCAGTGGACAAAATCTTGACTAATTTCTAGAACTGCGGAGCTAAGACCGCAGTTATTCCTAACATCACTTCTCGCGCCGAAGGCGTCACCTGCTCTTTTCCACCCCTGCTTTTACAGAAACCGGCGCGCAGCGACCGGTGGCGGCGCTGGGCCGTTGGCTCTACAGCCTTGCCCGCTTTGCACCGACACTTCCCCGGGCTGCCCACGCCTGTTCCAGGTGGATCGCGCGTTGTTCGGCTTCCACCCTGGCCACCACGTGCGGCATCGCCGCCTTCAGCGATGGCGTGTTCCAGAACGGGCTGCCTCGGTGAGGGTTGCCGCCCAGCCGCAACAGCAGCAACGCCGTCTGCTCAAATCGGCTGCGCTCGTCGGGGTCGTCGCTCAACTGGTAGTCCGCCGCCAGCTTTTCCAACGGGCGCTCGCACCAGTGGTTCCTCTCTTGAGGGTGCGCCCCAGCTTGCAGGAGGGCTTCGACGATGCGGGGCCAGGCAAGTGCGGAATGGAGCGCGGGGCCTTCGTTGAGACGCCACGCGTTGGCGTTGGCGCCCTGCCGCAGGGCCTGTAGAACGCCCAAAAGGCTTCCTTCGACGCACGCGTGAATCAGCTCAGCGCTCGGGCTTCCAGCCGGTGGTGGGCGGCGGTCAGCCATGGTGGCTGCCCCGAACGTGGTTCCGTATCAGCTGTCCTTCGACGTAGTCACGGATGATCTGGCGCACCGCTTCTGCGGTGGAAATGCCCGCGTTCACCGCGCCGTGCTCCACCGCCTCCAAGACGCTGCGCTGCAGCGGAAGGTAGGCCAGCCGCACGTCCCGTTCCCCACCCAGCCGACGCTTGCTCAGTGGGTAAGGTTTGGCGGCATACATGGCGAGGACTTGGCGCACGGCTTCGTTGCGCGTGACCTGCGCGCGTGCGGCGGCCGCCTGCAAGCGCTCCAAATCACGGGAGTAGCCACGGGAGGACGGAAGGGTGACAAGTTTTGGGGAAGGGACAGGTTGAAGCACGTCGCGCTCCGGCTTAGGACGCCGCGTCCAACGGCTTGGCGGCCGCCTCTCGAACCACCGCGATGGCACGCCAACGGTTGATCGCAGCGCCGGCGAAATACAAGGCGTCCACCAGTTCTTGCGCGGCCCCCTTCTCAAGCAGGGCCCGGTTGCAGGAGGCGAACCCTGCAAGGATTCCGTAACGGTCCGCGTCGTCTTTGGCTTTGTTCATGGCTTCCGCAATTTGAACGTTCATGTCGAATCTCCTGATTTTTGCTGGTGGGTGATCGGCGGTTACAGGCGCACGCGCTGACGGGGAGCTTCGAGAACAGCCGCCGGAGCTTCGCTGTGCGCCTCTTGCCGTGGGTTCCAGACCTGCCCACCGATGACCATGCTCGGACCGCCTGCAGCAGGAAGGACCTGCGAAAGCCTGGCCTGCTTCGCCGCGGCGTTGATCGCACGCACGGTGCCCTCTTCCATGCCTTTGGCTTCGTAGATCACCTGCCCCTCCAGGTGATCCCGCGCTTCGTCCACAAGGGCGGCAAGGGTTCGACCGAACTTTGACTTTGGCCCCTGGTTGCGAGCATCGACGTCCCAACGCTCGATCACTTCGAACGACTTCTCATGACGGTGGCCAGACCTGTTGAGCTCGCCAAGCGCCGCTTCAGCATCTTTCACGTTGAAGCGAATGGCGGAGAGCTTCACCGGGTGCATGTAGTGCCCACCCCCACTCGACGCAGCTTCAGTGATAGCGACCGCTTGGTTTCCATCGCTAACGAGGTGATGGATTTTCATGTTGATTTCCTTGATGGTTTTCGGAAGGCGCGATTGCCTATCCACAAATTCAAGGTAGATCGCCCTGTAAATTTGTCCACGGTTGTAGCGGACAAAATCTTGACTAAAAGTAAAAACTGCGGGGCTAAGGCCGCAGTTTTTCCTAACATCACTTCTCGCGCCGAAGGCGTCATCTGCTCTTTTCCCACCACCGCTTTTACAGAAGCCGGCGCGAAGCGACCGGCGGTGGCTCTGGGCTTTGCTCTTTGCACAAAAAAGGCCCCCTCGCGGGGGCCCCAAAGGACATGGATTTGATCTTACAGGCTGGTGGAGCGCCACAGCTTGCCTGCGATGCCACCCACGATCAGCGCCACGGGCATGAGCGCCGTCAGAGCCATCGGGGGCACGGAGGTGAAGAAGTTTCGCTCGCCCTCTTCCAGGCCCGGGTAGAGCAAGCCGATCGCGACGCTGACCAACTGCAGGGCAACGACGAAGAGCAATCCCACCAGGGCTCCCTTTCCAAAGCCACCTTTGCGTGGCGAAACCAGGAGCCCGCTGGCCCTTGCCGCGCGCACACGGGCCGCTCGCCAGTTCAACACGTAGAGCAAGGCCAGCAGGAGCAGCACGGCCGCCCCACCCGCAGCAACCAACCCGGCCTGCCAGCCGTAGCCCACGTTCTGGCCGATCTCTTGGGCCCCGGCAAGAAACAGCAGGCCCGCGCCCCCAAGGATGACGGTGGCCGGTGCCAGCAAGCCCCACTGCATGTGACCGCCCGGGGTGTGGTGAGCGTTGTAAGACATGGGACCTCCTTAGATGGGTGTTCCCTCAATGCATAACGCGATTCCTAGCCTTGGCAAGGTCAGCCCTTCTTCTGGGCTCCGGCCGGCACCCAGCCGGTGGGTTGCTTCTCGAAGATGAAGTCGTAGGCCGAAGGCACGGGAACGGGATCGGGCTTCAACTGCTGCCCGCCCTGGAACCCGACCACGTCCAACGGTCCACCGGTCACGCACGTGGCCCGCTGGGGGCCGCTGGGCGTGCAATCCGCGGTGAGGTCTTTCCAACCCCGAACCTCGATTCGTTGGCCCATTTCGCTGGAGAGGTTGGCATTGGCATGCGCCTCGTAAGCTTGGGCGACCTGTTCGATGGTGGGCAAATCCGCCTTGCTGCTACAGGCGGCCAACCCTGCGGTGATCAGGGCGAAGGAAACGAGGGATGCTTTCATGCCGGAGCTCCTTGCGTATGGGTCAAATCAACGTCGATGGTTTCGTCGCGGTATCCGAGCCGAACCTTCTCTATCGTCACGTCCATCTTCGGCACCGTGCCCTCCACCCAGACCCGGTTGACGGAGAACACCACCAGATCGTCTCGGTAGCTGCGACCTTGTCGTGCGAGATTGGCGGCCTCTTGGGTGTCCATTCGGACCAGCAGGTGGAAGCGGCCGGCGTTGGGTGGGCTGCCCCCCCCCGTGGAGGTGCGGTGAACCCACGGCACAAAGCCCTTGCCGGTGACGCTTTGTCCCGCCGCGGACACCTGAGGCATCGGGATGAACCCTTCCAGCACGCCACGGTCGGCCCGATAGGTGACATCGCCCAGGGCTTGGAACGTGGGACGAAGGGCGAACCGCCGGATGCCCTTGAAGCGCTGCAGGCGCGCGTCGAAAGCCGGCCCATAACGGCGCTCGATGGCGGCCGGATCATTGCCCGAGACGCCGTTGGCGCCCTGGGCCTTCGTGTCCATCAGCCACCACTGCCTCAGGCACCATTGGCGTTTGTCGGCGTCGATGCGATAGGTCGAATGGGCCATGGCGAGCAACTGCATGTCGCAGGTGTCCACGCCCCCACCCCCGACAGCCGTCACCCCGGCCCGCAGGTGCTGAATCCCTTCCAAGCCATCCTGGTCCAGATCCCAGTAAGTCCCGGCCGGCTCGAGGTAAGGGCTCCGCGTCCTATCGCCGACCACCTTGGGCGAGCCTTGGATGGCTCGGCCGATCTGGCGAAGCAGATCCGATCCGGCCCCCGATTGCGCCTGCGCTCCAGCCGCCGCAGTCAGGGCAAACGCCCCGGTCAGCACGGCCCTTCTAACTCCCTTCATGGAACCCCCTGTTCCCACCGATTGATTTGGGACCTTGCAGCCAACTTACGTGCCACGTAGAGTCTACCCGGGGCGTAGCCTCTGGGTCATCCTGTCCGCATGCCTGCATTGCATCCGTTCAGCCAGTGACCTCTGCCCCGCCCGCTCCCCGAGCCGTGGTGGCCGCGCGTTTGCGCCAAGCCCGCGTCCTGCGGGGCCTTAGCCAACGCGAGGTCGGAGTGCGGATGGGGATGGACAAGGACGCAGCGTCGGCCCGCATCTCTCGGTATGAATCCGAGGGCATGTCGATCAGCCTGGAAGCCCTCTTCGAGCTGGCCCAGGCCTTGGAAGTGCCCCCGGCCTATCTCTTGGCGACCAGCCCGGCGATGGCCGATGCGATCTTGGCTTTGGGGGAGCAGAGCGCGGCTCAGCAGGAACGTTTTGCCGAACTGCTGGGCGCTTTGGGTGAGCTGCCGTCGAAGAAGCGCAACGCACTCATCGAACAAGTGTTGTCGCCCACCAAGGACTAGGACATCGGCGAACAAGGACGAATCGACCCCATGTGGACATGGATCACCCACCTCTGCCGCCGCAATAGGACGGAGCCCACCCGGTCCGCCATTGCCATGGCCGCGCTGATCGAACTGAACATGCTGGAGCTCAACGCAGCGGAGGCCCGCAACCGCGTTGAACTGGACCCACCGGGGCATGAAGCAGCACTTCTTGAGAGATTCAAGGCATCGGCCCAGCTGATCCTCAACGAAAAGCCTCCATTCGACGCCGCAGACTCAACCTGGGAATCCCTTGGACAGAAGGCACGCCGCCTAAACCGAGGATTCGCAGACCTCCGATTGCAACTCTCCCTGCCAGCGATCGTTGGTGGGGATACAGAGCGGCGCGACAATACGCGTCCGGTCCTTTAAGGCGGCCAGGCCAGCTCTTCCATGCGGGCTTTCCTCCGTTGCATGTAGTGCAACATCCCGCTGGCGCACTGCTCAACAACGGGGCTTTCCTCAAAGGCCCCAACCCCAACCGCCGTCAGTGCTGCAATGACGCACAAGTTGGTGGTGGCCACCGCGTTGACGGTGGTCTGAAACAGAATGGCCGCCGGCACGTGCGCTCCGATCTGTCCATTGGGATCTTGATACATCACGCGAATGGCCTTCCCGCCATGGACCAGCCCGCAAAGAGGGTCCCACGAATTGGTCACCGTCCGAGCCAGCTTCTGAGGCTCATCGTCCTGCCCGATGCGTGCAATGGCCTGCTCCACGTCCGCGGCCAGGTCTTTGAGGGCAATAGCCACCCACTTTCCTTTCTCGTTTTTCCTTCGAGGGCCCCGATCTTCCTGGAGAAAGTCCGCCAGCTGTTCGTCGTCGGCAAGGAACTGGACAAACACCGCGCGCAGGAATTGCTCAATCTGGGAGCGGTGCATTGCCAAGGCCACCGCTGGAAGATCGATGGGATGGGTTTCCAACAGGAACAGCAACGCACGCCCGTAGTCCATCGAGGCCCTCAACAGTTGGAAAGCCACCCGGTGACGCTCGCTGCCGGCGGGAACAGTGATGCGGGCCATGCAGGACATGTTCGATTCCAGGCTGGCCTTGGCCTCTCTGGCCTCCTGTGCGATGTCCAACGCCGTGGGCTGCCGCGTGGCAGCACGCGGCTCCAGCGCATCGCGGATCGCATCCTTCAACGAATTGTGCGTCATATCCTTTGCCCTTCATTCGCGTATTTCAAAAGATGCCTCAGAGCTGCGGCACGATCTTCCCAGCAATCTACGTTCCAAGATGGATGGTAGACCCAAGTCATCCACGCCCCCCGTTGCCATAATCGAGAGACCATACGTGGCGCTCCTCCAGATAGCGCCGCCTCCTGCCCTCTGAGTTCGCATGGCGAGCATGGAAGGTAGGCTGGTCCGACCGCTTCCCGTGATCGAACATTCGCCAAGCGGTGCGGCCGAGCACCAGGATCACCTCTGGCCGGAGCAGAGGGAGGATCACCTCTACCAACCACTTCCCGCCTTGACTGAAGTCGGTTCCTGACGGACGGTGTCCAGCTCTCGTGCCGGCAAAGCGCTGGGACAAGTTGCAAAATGCAACGTGCTGCCAGGCGTGGGCGGCATCCACAACATTTGGGCTGCTTTGATCAGTCAGCAGGCGATCCAGCTCATCAAAGAACTTGCCACCGCCTTTCCTGTTGCAAGTCTGCATGTCGCCAAACGTTTCACGGGTGAAAGGACGAGTGACGACGGGATCGTCGGTCCACCCAGCCTCCCGGTAGTGGGACTCGCCCAGTAGCAAGACGCGGCGCCCTTCAACTCCCTTCCAGTAGCCGCGGCCGACGTAGGGCACGAAGGCCACCTCAGCCGGCCACGCTTCCATGTTCAACTCAGCCGGATCATCCATGCCATTGACCTTCGTATGATGGTGTCAGGCTACTCCACACCGTGCTGCCATGCAGCTATTGCACGCCATCCCATGCCATCCCATTTTTCCGCCACATTTAGCCGACAGAAAGCTCTTGCATACCGCTCGCACGTGCTTTAACTGTATGGGCCTTCAAGGATCATGCGGAGGCCCCATGACAACTCACCACGGCTGGCAGGCGTGCCGCGCATGCCATGCACCAGGACTTGATGTGCGTGTAGAGGGAGGCTGGCACCTCCGTGCCAATCCCGGCTACTGGGGAACCAGCGTCCCTAAAGCCTTGGTCCTGGGGTTTTCCAAGGGGGCCACCCAAATTGCCGCCGCCCAACACGGGAGCTTCGATGGGGTCGCATTCGCGGGTGCTATGCGCCCTCGCCTCGCAGCCGTGTTGCACGAGCTTGGGATCGATCTGGGTGGGCAAACGATCAACGACGCCCTGACCGCCGAAAGCCGCCACATGGGCGCCGCCTCCTTGGTACGCTGCGGGTTGTCGGTGATGGACAACGGCAAGCTGGTCAGCAGTGGCACCATCATGCCCAAGGCCATTCGTTCGTCGTTGCCTTTGGAAGCCATGAAAACATGCGTGGCACGCCACCTGGACCCGTTGCCTGACAGTGTGGAGCGCGTGGTCTTGTTGGGGACCACCGATGCCTACATGAAGGGGGTCAAGGCGCTCATGCGCCAGCAATTCAACGACTTCCGAGAAATCAACGAGGTAGCCTTCAGCGCCCAACGCCGGACATGGGTGTTTGCGTCGCACCCCAGCCCGGCCAACGGGACCTTTCAAGCCTGGATCGACGGTGACACCGCCACCGAACCGGGCCGCAAGAAGCAGCTGGCGCGCCAAGCGTTGGGTCACAAGGCCCCAGCGCAGCCCCTCTCAGCTCCGCCTCGCCCGGCACCGGCACCGGCACCGGCACCGGCACCGGCACCGATCCAGCGTGCCACGCCGCCTGACCCGATTTCACCAGCTAGGGCGTCCAACGGCGACCGTTTTGCCCGAGCCTTCCACCTGGTTCGCCACGATGGAAGGGTGATCGTCCCGGTGCGGATGAGGGACCGAGACACGGGAAACGTGGCGTTCCGGGTGGCCAAAATGGGCAACACCAAGGATGGCCAGCGCGAGATCCACGACGAAGCTGAGCTGTTGCGCTTGTGCGAGAGCGGGCAATACCAAGTGCGCGCCCAACCGTTGGACAAGTCCACACCGGCCAACTTTATTCGGCCGCTGCGAAACCACCGGATCGTGAAGACCCCTGCCCGTTGATCGCCGCACGGCGCGCCAATCCCTCACAAAGCAACAAGCGAACCATCTCGCTGACATGCAGCCCCTCCCGGGCTGCCGCCTGTTCCAGCCGGTCTTTCAGCTCCTGTGGCACGCGAACGGCCATCTGCACGTAAGGTGGCCGGCTCACGTGGACAGCCTCGCCAGGGTGAGCACCCACGCCAGCACTAGCCCAGCCAGGATTTGGGCACGCAAGCGGTAACGCACACGAAGCGCCCCGCTGGCGTGCCGTGCATTGACCCAGAAGATGCCAGCCAGGCCCAACACGGTGGCCAGGAACGCTGCAGCCAGGACGGCGGCCAACACCGCGCCCACGGTGGTCATGCCAGCGCCCCTGCCATGGTGGCCAGGACGAACCACTGTCCAGCGATGAGGCCGTAGCCGATGAGCAATCCCTCCAAGCCCGCCCAGCGTTGGCCGGGGGTGCGCAGCAGCGCCGCGCTGTCGTTGAGCAAGGACCACCCGGAGAGGATGGACAGCCACTCAAAATCAATGGTCATAGCGGTCATAGATCGAGCCCTCCCCTCCAGCGGAATTGATGGTGGAGGGCAACATGACCTCCTCGTTTTTCACGCGTCCGAACACGCTGGCAAACACGTCCATCAGCGAGGTGCTTTGGGCCGCGTCCCGTTCGGCCTGGCGCGCATACTCGTCCAACCCAGACGGGACAACCTGGCGTGCGCCGTTGACGGCGCCGCGCAACCCGCTGGCGTTGGGCATGCTCGCCCCAAAGGTGCGGTTCCACGTGTCGGAAAACCGGTCCAAGCCGTCCATGCCCATAAACAGCAATCGCGCCAGCACCAGGACAACCACGGCGTTGACGACAAGCCGCGTCGTCAGTCTGAATCCAATGAACATCTTCCCCCCTTTCGTTTCGTTGGTCGGTGTCAGACGCACGCATCGCGAACGCCATACGTTTGGGATACACCGGCACGCGAAACCCACAAGGGGGTTATTTTGACTAAAGCTAAAAATTGGGAGAAAAGCCCAATCACGCTGCAGGCGCGGCTGCACTTGCCCGTCAGCCGGCGCTCGACTGGGGCATTGCGTTGAACGGTCCGAGTGACCAAATTGGCAGGGCTAAATCGGGCCCAAGTCTTTGACCACCGCCTGGCCAGGCTTCAAAAAGCCCAATAGCAACCGTCCGCCGGCGACGGTCCGCCCCATGCTGGCGTTGAGGTATCGAGCCTGGAGCTGCGCTGCCACCAGCAGGTCCTGGGTGGCCATGCTGGCGATCGCCGGGCTCACGGCCTGCTGCTGTACAGTTCAGACGCAGATGCATGGTTGTTCGATCAAGGCTTGCAAGCCAGTGGAGCTGGGGCTGAAGTTCATGGAAAGCTTGCCGATAAACCTGTAACAAGGTAAATGAGGCGAGAAGCCAAGCGAAGCGATGGCGCGTTTCAGATCGGGGGTTGCTTTGAGCGTTCGAGAAAATCGGCTTCGCTACGTCTTGACCGTAATAGGAGCCACGGCGGCGTGCGTCTTGGCGATGCTCGCGGTCGCCCAAGCCATCCTCTACGTGCGTGACAAGGAAGGGGCGGAGGCAGTGGCGGAAGCCGCGGTGACGCGCTCGGAGGCTTTATCCCTTGCAAGGCGCGTCGCGGCCGAACAAGCCTCTCGCATTGGACAGCCGCCTTGCTCCGCCACCGACATTGACTCACTGAAAGAGATCGCGTTCCGCTCCAGCTACATGAACGACATCGGTCGCATCCGAGACGGACGCCTTGTCTGCAGCGCTCTCTGGGGGCGCTCGCGCCCCTACACCCTCCCCGCCCCACGCTTCTCCAGCGGCGCTGTCCGGCTTTGGCACGCATCGGATCTCGTTGGCTCCCCCTACACCGGGTCCAATCTGATCGCCCAAGGCGACACATTCACCGTGTCCTCCCCGTCTGCCTTCGAGAGCTTGGACCCTGCGCGCAGCAGCTCCATCAGCATCGAAACGAAGGACCGATCGTTTACATTCCGCACCTTGTCCCCGACCAGCCGCGTCGGCACCCCGTCTCTCGTCCAAGCTCAACATTGCAGCCGGGTGGCCGACGTTTGCGCGTTCGTTACCAGCCCTAGGCACGTGGTGTCCGAACTGCCCTCGGCGTTGCTCACCACCATCCTGTCAGCGGGTGCCTCGGTAGGGCTTTTGCTCGCGTTCTTGCTGATCAAACACCAAATCACGGCTCGGCAAACCATCCAGCAACGGTTGGTGCTTGCACTGAAGCGCAGCGAGATCGAACTGGCCTACCAGCCACTGCGTCGAATTGGCACGCGGGAGCTCGTGGGATTTGAAGCGCTCAGCCGCTGGCGCCCGCCGGGAGACGATGAAATCCCGCCGGCCATCTTCGTGCCCATCGCCCACCGATTCGGCCTGAGTCCTGATCTTTTTCGATACGTGCTGGCCCGTGCCATGAATGATCTCGCCCCCGCGCTGAGGGAGCATAGGAACCTCTACGTAAGCATCAATGCCGAGCCCGTGGACATGGCCCAAGAGTGCGTCGTTCGCTACATCGGCAGCGTCACCAACGATTTTGGCGTGTTGCCAGAGCAAATTCGCATCGAGATCACCGAGCGGGAAGAACTCGTGTCCGCTGCCGCAAAGAGCAACATGCAGGCCCTCTCAGTTCTGGGATACCGGTTCTTGATCGACGACTTCGGGACCGGCAGCGCCAACTTCTCCCGCCTCGCCCAATCGCCGTTTCGAGGAATCAAGATCGATCGCATGTTCGTGGCCGCTATCAACGAGGACTCCCCCCTGCGGCCCGTTTTGCCAGGGATGTATCGCATCGCACGTGAGCTTGGGCTGGATGTCATCGCAGAAGGCGTCGAATCAGAGGCGCAAGATTTGCTGCTCTACCGGATTGCTCCAGAGGCTATTGGCCAAGGGTGGCACTATGGCTGCCCTCTCTCAACCAAAGACGCGCTTGCCGCCATCCAAGTTGGGTAGCCCTCGCGCACGGGTCGACCCGAGCGCGTTCACTGGCGCTTGACGTTCGCCCTAGCAAGATGTCCGTGCGTCCGATGGACGCGACAATCGTGAAAATCTCCGCTATGGCGCTGACCCCAGTTGGCGCCGCCGAACCCAACGGGGTGACTCCCCCTCCCCTAGGTGACGCCCCGGCAGTTCAGGGCATCGTCGTGATCGGCCCCCCTAGCAGGCGGCCTCTTTAGGGCAACGCGCGACACACACCCTCAGCAGTGGTCCGCAACCGACTGGCCGCCGGTCTGGCCTTTTGCTGGTTAACGAACTGGCTCAGCGCTTTCCAACAGCGCCGCTCGGTTACTTCCCTGTGCCTAAGGCTGTCGCCGTGCAGCCCGCCTCTTTATCATGCTCCTGCGACGGCAATAGAGGGATCGGACAGCGGTATCTGGCGTGCGGACTGCGCGGACGACCCCGTAGATGAATTCTTCAGAATCCAATTGTCTCATCTGGTTCCGGTGGGGTTGTCGCGGTGCATCATATGCATTCCGCTCTGTTCAGCTTTTTGTTCATCTTCATGCCCAACATTGGACGTTTCTTCATCGATCAGGTTGAGGGTGTGCGGCGGGCCGACGGCTCGCTCTTGCAGGTCACGCGGATCAGTTGCGCTTGTCTGGAATGCGGCCGCCAACTGCGATTGGTTCCAGGGCATGGCCTGCTGGACTTGGACGGCGCCGCCGTGCTCACTTGCCCGCTCTGTGACAACCGCTAGGCGGTGGCACGCGCGAGGTTGGAAAAGCTTTGCCCCCAACCTAACCACCCGCGCATGGCGAGTCTTGATTGAAGAGTGGACCGCTGTGTGCTGGCCCGAAAGGGCCGATTGACGGTGCAGTCAAGCGGAACGCTCACCGGTTTCCAACGCTTGAGCTTGGGGCCACCCTGCTGCCAGACCGCGATTCGGTGGCCAGCCAATGGAGGAGGGGTATGCACAAGGCTGAGACGGAGGCGTTGGTCAAGTTGGAGCTCCGCCTGAGCGAGTGCGAGAGGCGCCTGCCCAACGCTGAGGGCGAAACCAATGCCTTGGAGTATGCGGTCAGGGCTTTGGTGGCCAGTTCTGCCAATCCCACCGCGGTGCGCCTTGCATGGGCCCACCTGATGCCCATGATCGTCGACATCCATGTGCCTCCCCAGCCAACGCTCCAATGCGGACTTTCTGCTTGGCTTGCGTCATGGACTGAGGTCCGTGGCCGAGCAAATCGACGCTTTGCCCTGCCCCCTAGAGACCTCCCAGATCGAGAACGGTTGCTTGGCCCTTTGAGAGAATTGCTGCCAACAGACGACCGCCCGCTAATGGCCGCTCGCTGTCGCCGTTGAGGTAAGCGGCTTGCAAGCGTCCTGCTGCCATCAACTCCGCCCGTCCCATGCCTGCTGGCTGATTCCGCAAGGGCTCTCCTGGCGACGCCAAGCCTCCCACCAGCGCTTGGACCACGGCGGGACGGCCATCTTCGGACTTTGCATAAGCGGTGGCAACCATGCGCTGGGCGTGCGCCGACCAGCCGCCCAAAACCAACTCGGTGTGCATAGCGCTGATGGGTATGCCAGCGGCTGCCGCCGCGCTCACGTAGTTTGGCCAGAGGCGATCAATCACGCCGCCAAGCTCGCCGGACAGCCGCTCTATCGTGAAGTCTGCTCGAAAACTGGCTTGGAGACAGAGCTCGTAGATTCTTAGGAAGAACTGGGCCGACCCACGCGTGGCCAAGACGGCGTTGTGCTGAGGCAGCAGAAGCAACTTGGCGCCCTCTGAGTGCGCCCCGGTTTGAGCATCTTGCGCAAGGGTATCGACGGTCACAGCCAAGTGATCGGCACTCAGCAACACGTTCAAAATGCTCATCTGCCGTCCTTGGGATCCATTCCGTCGATTGAACCTTCCAACGCCAATTCAGCCATAGGGGTTGTTGAGAATCTCAGACGCAATCCGCTCTCCCGCGTCCAACGCATGGAGGCACGACGACGCTTTGATGCTCAAATCCGAGCGCCCTCCCACGCCGTGGACCTCGACAGCGAGAAGAACCCAACGGCTTTCACTGAGCCGCCAGATCTCGGAGGTGTAAACGTGCTCTCCCACCGACAAGGTGACCCGTTCTAAATCTTTGCCCGGCTTGGAAGTACCCATGGCCCTCGAACCCTGACTGTTCAAAAGCAGTGTGCACGCGAACGCCGCTGGCCTCAACTGATCGCCTTCCTGCGACGCGGGGAGTCACACTCAAGCGAAATGCCCCCCGATGGATCAGACCCAGTCCTCATTGGATGCCGGCGATGTGACCGTGACCTGCCCAACCTGGGGTGGCCGTCATGGCGTTGAAAGGGCGGGACATAGTGAGGGGGCCGCGCCCACCGCGTTCGGGGCATCTCCGGCCGACTCCACCGCTGAAATGGGCCCGATCTGCAGCAGAGCCAAGGCCGCCAAGCACGCCTGCCGACTGGCGAACGTCTCCCGGGGAGCCATCAAAACATGCCCGCGTGGCGCCACCAGCCGCCAGCGCCAACCTTCCGCCCCGGTGATCCCGGCCCAAAATCCCACCCGGTGGTATACCTCAACGTACATAGCTGCCTTGCGTGATCAATCTGCGATGCTAGCGCGATCGAACCGAGCTCGGCCTATCTTCCGGCCGGGCGTTTAACTCGTCTTTTGAACAACGCGCTCAGGCGTGCGTCGCTAGAGCCTGCTCCGGCCCCGGGACGCCCCGGCTCACAGGCTCATCCAGCAGGTTTGAGCCCCCAGGACGTCCGGGAAGAGACCGCAACAATTGACTCACCCTGTGGACGCTTCCTCCCCTACCCCCCTCCGCACCCAGCACGTAGAGAACCCGCCCCTCAAACTGGGCGGATACCAGCTCAAGCCCCTCCACGTCTGCCAACTTCTTCGTCAGAAGAGCTCGCCACGACGCGGGCGGTTCGGATTCAAATTCGACGATCACCGCGGTATCACCGCACTCCAGCGGCATGATTTCGACGCGAAGGGCGTGGGGCGACGCTGCCGGCAAATCGGGGGCGGATCGGGCCATAGTGGGAGTGTCCAGGCGGGAGGGGTGGGGATTGAGTATCCAGCCCTCGCGGCAAAACCGCGTCAAGGCGCGACGGCGCCCTCGCCTTCCCGTGATTGCCGTCATCACAGGGATGCACCAGCGCTTTACTCCCAGTCCTGCATGATTCCTCGAATTTTTGATCAACCAGGTTTGCTATGACTGCCTCTCGTACCCTCGCATCCTTCTTGTAGAGCACGACGTCGCCATCCGCGAATCGATGCAGGACGTTCTCAAAGACAGCGGCTATGACATCACTGCGGTCGGAGACGCTGAAGCGGCTGTGGAGCGCTTGGCGCAGCAACCCGCCTTCGATCTCCTCATCTCCGACGTGGGCCTGCCGGGGATGAACGGGCACGATCTCGCCAAGCACGCCATGGCACGCCACCCTTCCGTGACGGTCCTGCTGGTCACCGGTCACGGGGGCGTTCCCGGCGCAGACCCACACTTCCTCGAAAACGACGTTATGCTGCTCAAGGAGCTTTCACGCTGCTGGAGTTGCTGGGAACGGTTCGTTCGACGCTTTGACGGCTTCCAGCAACAACTCGGTCACTCTTCTTTCCAACTCCCCCGCGGCGAACGGCTTGGTGAGTATCTCCATGCCAGACTCAAGCTGGCCGGCTCCTACCGCGACGCTTGCTGCATAGCCGGTGATGAATAACACCGGCGTGTCGGACGGCGCTGCCGGCCCGCGTCCGCCACCTGCCGCCCATTGAGCGAGCCCGTCAGGCCCACGTCCGTAATCAGCAAATCAAAGTGCTTTTCGCTGGCATGCACAGTGAGGGCGTCGCTGCCGTTTGCAGCCGCCTTCACGCGGTGGCCCAAACTGCTCAGCACCTCTTTCACCAGCGTGCGCATGGCGGTCTCGTCTTCTACCAGAAGGACCGAGCGACCAGGCGACGTGGCTGGGGGAAGCGCGGGCGTTTCCTGGATTCGGTCATCGGTATCAGCCGTGCTTTGCGGCAAATAAAGGTGCATCGTGGTTCCCACCCCAGGGATGGAGTCAACCGCCACCTGACCGCCGGATTGGCGCGTGAATACGTAGATCGGCAAGCCCCACCCCGTGCCCTACCCGATCGGCTTGGTCGTGAAGAAGGGCTCGAACACCTTTTCAACAACGCTCGCGTCCATGCCGGTTCCCGTGTCTCGGACCGACAAGCGAACATAGGGTCCAGGCGTCAGCACCAAACGCTCCGCCAGTCCGCCATCGACGTGTGAGAGCTCGGCCTCAATCGAGATGCGCCCTCCATCCGGCGTCGCATCGCGCTCGTTGATGCAAAGGTTGAGAAGGGCGTTTTCCAGCTGCGGAGCATCCACCCGCACGACGTCCTCCACTTGATCCGACCGCGTCTCGATCTCAATGGAGGGCCCGATGGAGCGGGCCAGGATGTGGAGCGTCCTGTTCACCATGGCCGACACGTGGATGGCCGACGGTGCCAACGTCTGCCGGCGAAAGAACGCCAACAGTCGTTGGGTTAACGCTGCAGCTCGGTCGGCCCCCGTTCGAGCCATCTCCACGTAGCGACCCAGGTCCTCCAAACGGCCTTGGCCAACGCGCATCTCCAACAGCTCCAAGCCCATGGAGACCCCGGTGAGCATGTTGTTGAAGTCGTGGGCAATGCCGCTGGCCAGTTGGCCGGGGGACTCCATCTTCTGGCCCTGTCTCAGCCGTTCCTCCATCGCCATCAGTTCGTCAGTGCCGGCCTGCACCCGCTCTTCAAGCGTTGCGGTCAACTGCTGCAAACGCTCTTGAGCCACGCGGCGATCGGTGATGCCGGAGGCTGCACCGAACCACTCGCTCACGTTGCCTTCGCTGTCCATCAACGGGACTGCCCGCAACTGTATCCAGCGGACGGAGCCGTCTGGCAACAAGGCGCGGTGTTCTACCTCCAACGGCGACGCCAACTCCGCGGCATGAGCAATGGCCAATTCCACCGCGGGCCTGTCCTCGGGGTGGATCAGCTGTTGACGCCAGTTGCCCCCAGTGGCCTTGAGCTCGGCCATGTCCCCTTGGCGATAAATCTGCTCCTGCTGCCAATCGGGGGAGATTGAGTAACGCGACTGGGTGGCCGCGGCCACAAATGCCCCCAGGGGCCGCTCGCTTGCGCCTAGGATTGGCACAATTGGCGCAATGGAAGCGTGCTGGCCTTGCGTTGAGCCTTTCCATCAACCTCTCCGCTCGGAATGTCGCGCGGCAAGGAATGGCCGATGAACTCGTGGCCAAAATCCACGCGCAGGGGTTGGATTGCCAGGACGTGGAGGTCGAGATCACCGAGGGAGAATGGCTGCGGGTCAACTCGCTGCCGGGCGAGCAACTCAAGCGGATGGCCTCGTCAGGCATTCGGCTCGGGGTGGATGACTTCGGCAGCGGCTACAGCAATTTCGGGTACCTGACCGAGTTGCCCATTCACACGCTCAAGCTCGACAAGTCGCTGATAGACGATATTTCCGAAGACCAACGCGCATTGCTCAAGGTCCAAGCGATCGTCGGTCTGGCCCATGATCTGGGCTACTCGACCGTCGCTGAAGGAGCCGAGACGAACGGTCAGGTCGCCAAGCTCCAAGGCCTTGGGTGTGACGAAATTCAAGGTTTCGCGCTTTCCAGACCCATCAGCGCCATTGAGTTGGCCGAGCTCCTTGCGCCCTGACCCGAGGGAGTTTGATACTCGGTCTTCCAGCCGACGAACCGTCCCGGATGGAAGCACGCGGAAGGATCCTGCAGCGTGCGTATCGCTTTCAGGAAGTCTGCGAGATCGCTGAGGCCGCTGACTGCCTCTGGCCTATTTCAGGACCCTACCCGTGGCTAATACCGGCTTTTATTTTGCTTCGCTTTGTCAATGGAGAACTGACCTCCGACGGCGCTCTGGCGCGTCTGCATGCTGTTGAGGCCACTTGTAGCAGCTGTGGTCTCACCTCGCTGCTAGCACCGGGCGAGGGCCTGACGGACTTGGAAGGCGCCGGTGTGATGGTGTGCCCACACTGCCAGAACCACCAAGCGGTGAGCCGGATGAGGTTGGAAGAGTTCATGAAGCGAATGGCCGGCACGAACGCTACAGCCACCGCTAACCCATCGTCTTCGGACGACGGGCAGGTCTTGTCAGAGTGAGGCCCTTGGCCTGCCAATCTGAACGCCTCGGATTTCTTAGGGCATGAATTGCCACGGTGGACACATTAAGGGCATGATGCGATCGCCCTTTGGTCTTTGCCCACAGAAACCATGACCGTTCCCCTGCCTTATGATCCATTTCTGCAGGCCTCATCAGAGCCATTGCTGGAGCTGGTGATTGTGCGTGTGGGCTGCGATTTGTTCGGTGTGGATGTCGAGTCGGCCGTGGAAATACGCGGACCAGAGACGCTGACCCGAACCCGGGACCGCCAGTTTGTAGTCTCGATCAGAGGGCAAGACGTCCCTGTGGTTGATCTGGGCTTGATCACCGGAGGCGATGCAGTCGGGACGGGTTGTCCAGCAATGCTGTTGGTTCAATCCGCGGTTCAGCTGTTCGCCCTTGCAGTGGACGAAGTCTTGGTCATCGAGAGCCTGTCTGCCTGGCGTGCCGAGCCTGCCGCTCACAGCGACCGATTCGCTGAGCTCTGCCCGCAGGGCGTGCAGCTGGGAAACGGCAAACGCGTCGCCGTCATTGACCCTGGTCGTGCCCTATCCATTCAGCAACGGCTGGAGATCGATTCAGGTTGATTGCCCAATGCTGCACGGTGCTGCCGCTTTCAGTTGCAACCGATTCGCGCGCGTTCCAAGTTCCACGCTTTGCGGTAATCTCTGGCTGACACCGCGATTCCGTGCATGAGGCGCTCGATGGAGAAATTCGACGGAGCAACGTGGTTCCCACTGGACAGGTTTGAAGTCGGCATTGACGCCGAAACAGCAGTGGTTGCACTCGGGCTTTACCAAGTTCGCAACGCGGCCGGTGACTCGACCATGTGCGGCTCGACGATGACTCCGACGCAAGCGGAGCGAACTGGCAATGCCCTTTTGATCGCCGCCAACCGTGCTCGCCTGACGATCCCGGGCTCAAGCAGCAGCCACTGATCCTCTTCTGTGTTGATGTGCCTGCTCGCGGAGGGCTTGGTGAACGACGAGGTCAGGGACGCATTTTTGCGTCTTCAAGAAGCAATGAATCGCATGCATATACGTGTTGCGGCGCTGGAAGCGGCCACAGTGCTCCTGCTTCGCACGAACGCCGGCAACGCCAACGTCGCAGACGAGTTTGAGCGCAGCATTCGGCACTACCTCCAAGGGATGGACCAGCACCGGGACCATGTCTTCGCGTTCGAGGAGATCGTCGAGCCATGGCTGGGCATCCTGAGGGAACCATTGGCTGGCATTCCCCCGTCTCCGAGCCGCTGAACTGCCAAAGCGGAGCGGCCATCGGGCGGCCGTAACCTCGGCCAATGCCATTGCCGCCTCGCCGCCTCACGGCGCAAGGCGCCGAGCTTTCGGCGCGCTTGCGGGTCTGAGGCCGCCATCCAGGCGGCCTCACCCACGGTGACTTCAGCGGCAACTTCGGTCAACCATGCCCTGCGAGCGACCATGCGTTCGCACTGGCCTTGGAAGGGCGGTTAGAACTCCTGCCAGTGCGCTGCGTCCGCAGATACCTGCCGTGCGGGACGAGCTGGCAATGCCTTCGGCGGGGTTGGCTTGCCCGCGTAGGCGGTTTGAGAAAGGCGGGAGCCGTCCACAGCACCTGGCTTGGTCAAGCTTGCACTGGCCGTGGCTGGCGTCTTTCCCTGCGCGCGTTCATTCACCTTGAAGACCGCGACGGCGGTTGCCAGCTGTACCGACTGGTCTTCCATGGATCGGGCAGCGGCGGTCGCTTCTTCCACCAACGCGGCGTTCTGCTGGGTCGTTTCGTCCATCTGAGAAACAGCCTGGTTCACTTGCTCGATGCCCGACGCCTGCTCCTGAGAGGCGGCAGATATCTCACCAATGACGTTGGACACGCGCTCAACCGAGCTGACAATCTCAGACATCGTCTGGCCAGCCTGGTCAACCAGCGCCGATCCTTGAGCGACCTTGGCCACAGAGTCCTCGATTAGCCCCTTGATCTCCTTGGCTGCAGAGGCAGAGCACTGTGCCAACGTGCGCACCTCGGAGGCCACCACGGCGAACCCTCGACCCTGGTCCCCGGCTCGAGCCGCCTCCACGGCCGCATTGAGTGCGAGGATGTTGGTCTGGAAAGCAATGCCATCGATCACGGAGATGATGTCCCCGATGCGGCGCGACGAGGCTTCGATACCCCCCATCGTCTCCACTACTTTCCCGACCACTCCACCGCCCTGCCCGGCCACGCGCGAGGCCCCACTCTGGCCAACTCGCTGGCCTGGCGTGCATGCTCGGCGTTTTGGCGCACGGTGGAGGTAAGCTCCTCCATGGACGCCGCCGTCTCTTCCAAGTTGGCCGCTTGTTGTTCGGTGCGTCGCGACAAGTCGCCATTGCCCGCGGCAATTTCCGTCGACGCGGTATTGATTGCCGTGGATGCCTGCTGGATGCGGGAGACGATATCGGTCAGCTGAGCCACGGTCGCGTTAGCGTCTTCGCTCATCGTCGCAAAGACGCCGCGGAAGTCGCCTTCCATGCGGTGGGTCAAGTCGCCAGAGGCAATGGCCTGAAGCAAGGTGGAGACGGCGCTGAGGCTGTGGTCAGCTGTCTCCATCAGACGGTTGAGGTCCGAAACCATCAATTCAAAGTCGTGCTGGAACGCAGACGTGTTACCGCGGGCGGAGAAGTCGCCGTCGGCAGCCGACACTGCCAACCGCTTGATCTCCGTGTTGATCGCCAGCAGACTTGCTTTGGCAGCGTCCATCGATTCGTGGAGCACGCCCGGGAGCCGGGCAGGCGTCGCGCGTCACGCCGCAGGTCACCGGCCGCATACTCGTTGAGCACTTGGATGGCATCCAGGATGGCCTCAAGGTGCTCGAACACCATTGTGTTCATGCCCTTGGCCAGCTCGCCGTAGACACCGGGCAGGTCCTCCGGAATCCGGTGCGAGATGTCTTCGGCCTCGTGAAGCTTGACCATGACCTTGGTGTCGTTCGAAAAACGCTCCAAGGTGGCAACCATTTGACGGAGGGAGAGCAGCATCTGGCGCGCCTCATCGCGGCTCTGGTAGTCGGTTCGCACGTTGAGGTCGCCATTGGCCACGCTGCGGATAGCGGGCAACGCCTCACCAATGGGCCGGGTGACCGAACGGCTGATCGCCCACCCCAGCACGCTTGCGACCAAGTACAGCACCGCCAAGACCAAGCCTGTGATCGACATCAGGTTGTTGAGGCTTGCTGCGTTGGTTGCGAGTTCAGCCTTCATGCCGCGAAGGTTGTATTCGCTGACTTTCTCCATGGCGTCGAACAGCGCCACGCGCTTTGCCCTGGATTCTGTCACCGAGATCGTCTGCGCGGCCTCGGCATCGCCAGCGAGGAGCGCAGCGTGAAGCTGATCGTGGATGACAAAGTAATCGCTCAACGCAGCGCTGACCGGCTTGAACAACGCGGCATCTTCGCCATCGGCGAAGGACCGCAGGTATTGCTTCACCAGCTCGTTGATCTTGGCCTTGCCCGCCACGATCCGCTGTTCGTATTGCTTGACGGCCTCAGCGGAAGTGGCTTCGCTGACCTGGGAGGTTTCGTAGATGCGGAGATCGCCGAACTGCGCACGCATCTCTCCGATGGCATAGCTGCCAGGCGCCCAGACGGACTCAATCCTGGACAACTCCTGCTTCGAATGTGACGCGCGGACAATAGTGAAGATGCCCAACGCCAAGGTCATGCTGGTCGTTATGGCGAATGCCAGCATCAGTTTTTTGGAGATGCTTCCGACGTGGCTTCTTCGGCGCACAGGAAGAACACGGCGTCGCCGTGGCTTGAAGCACTCAACGCGCTATGAATGGAGATAAGCGCGGCGAAAGGAGACCTGACGAAGGCCTCCTGGTAACTGTGGCCTTTGATCTCGCTCGCCGTGGCCAACAGCGCGCTTGGCCTGCTCCGCTCGATCAGAAAGCGGCCGATTGCTGGAGTCGGGAAATCCAATGGCGAACGACGTATTCAGGAGCCAGTTCTTGAACGCTGTCTGCAGGACAACGATCTGGTCGCCGTCTTGAAAGTGACGGTGCTGAACGACAGTGCTTCTGATGATGCAAGTAGCGCGCATTGATGGGCAGCAGCGACGTTCGCTTCCAGCGTATCCACTGTAAAGAGGAAGGCTTGCGGTCCAATGCACTCCAAAGGGCGGATGCATGTTGCCAGTCAGCTAGCGCACGTGCGCGCCTGCCGGTTCGCCTCTGCAATCTTTGCCAAGCGCCTCGATCCAGGAAGCGATCTGTTTGACGCCGTAGGGCTTGGACAAAACACCCCGATCCCGGTGCCGGCTGATCACATCGTTCGGATGAAGCGTGGAGGTAAAGAAGACAGCGATGCCATCGCGCCGAAGTTCGTCTGCCAACTTGTATGCACTGCGCCGGGCGTCAGGGCTGGCGGGCACATCCAGAATGACGACGTCGACGTGCCCCGCTTGCGCTGCGCGCAAGGCTCCTGAGCTGAATTCCAAGCATTCGACGTCATAGCCGAGCTCTCTTAGTTCGACTCCAACCACCTCACAGATGGAGGTTTCAATGTCCACGAAGAGAACGTTCATGTGGATTGCCGTTCCACAAGGTCGGGTCAAATTTTCCACACGGTCAGCAGCTGGTTCAAGCTAGTTGGGACGACTTCTGCTTTCGGCAGACGGAATCTGCTCAGCTTTGCCAACGCTTCATCGGGAGCGCGAGAGGAGCTCCCAGCATCCTTCCGCCGGGTGACAGACCAGTCGCCACGATGTTCATTTCGCCTCCCCTTCGCTGAGTGGTTTCGAGAGGGGCCCCACGTAGACTGAGGCAGACGGCCCTCCCGTGAAGCGCACAAGGAGATCCATCGCCGTTGCATTCATTGCGTCCGCATCGCCCCGCTGAGAGAAGCTGGCCCAGTCTGCCATCGCGATGCTCTGCAGCTGGCCCTCCTTGGCCAAAAACAGCCGCATAGGCCACCGCGGCAGCCGACGTTGCGAGACACGCCCGCGTGCCAACTCGATGAAGTTCAGGTGGCTGCGCGCTTCGGATGCCCTGGCGTAGGCAACGCGAAGGCCATCCGGTGGACCCTCCAGGTAGGACAGGAACCGGGCCCCGTCGTACAAGGTCACCCCGGTCACGCCGGCCTGTCTGTTGAACCGCTCCGCGTCGGCTATCAACTCAACCAGCCGCCCAAGGCTAAGGTAGGGGCTGGCCTCACTCACAAAAACCACCGCACGGTTTGGCATGACACGCTCCTAAGATTGCTTCAGACCCAACAACCTGACGGGTCGGGAAGAGCAACAAGTGCTACACGGCAACCTTTGATTTTGCCTTCCAGGCGCCTGTTTCCAGATCCTTCCGCAGCACCCAGTCCTTCGCCGGAATCTTTGCCCCACGGGCGGTCAGGTAGTCCGGCATGAATAGCATGATCTCCCCCCCTTGAATCAGACAGCTGGTCGAGAGGACCACGCCGTCACTGAGCTCGACCAAGCAGGTGGCTCTCTCGCCCAGTTCAGCCTGCTCGCCTGTCAGGGACGCGGTGGCCCCTGGGTAGATGTGGCTGTGAGTAAATTCCAACCGCATGGCATGCCCCTGTCGAATGCCTCAAATTCATGACTCCCCTGCTTCCACTGTGCAACGTGAATCGGGCGGCCTACAGAGGAAATCCGTTACCCATCACTGCGGAACGTCATCGAGACGATTGCCGACCAATGCGGCAAGCCGCTCCATCCCCGTTTCTGGGATGAATTTCCCTCCGAAGCGTTGGGAGAAATTCACCCAGTTCGACCTCATCAGTGCTTTGAGCTCGGCTTCTGAAATCCGCAGGAAGAGCAATGCATGCGCAGGGAACCGCAACTGCTGGATGGATCCCCGCGCCAGCTCAACGATTTCGGTATGCAGGGTGAAGGACTGGGTGTAAACGGAGCTCGCAGCCACCGCACTCGCTGTGCCTTCCAAATATGTTAAAAACCTGCTGCCGTCGAAGCATACAACTGCACGCGAGCCGCACTTGGCATTGAACTCTCGGCCTGCACGCATGACTTCGGGCAAGCGCTCCTCACCGATCTCTTCCACAGCCGCGCTTACGAACACCACCGCACACTTAGACATTACGGGCTACCTTTCACTCGGCACCAGTGCAAGCCGGCCAACGTGGATCAGCTGTGTACAAAACGCAGGCCAGCTTGAATTTCAGTTTTCAGTTGCGCTATTCCTGAACCTTTAAGAGTGCACCATGGCTAGCCCCGTCCCCGACTCAAGTTGGCTGCAAGAGCGATGACCTCGCTAGGGATCACGGCCCCGAGGTGCGCGAGAACCGCGGCTTGGACGACCTCTGTGTTGCAGAGGAAGAATATCCCGTCTCGCGGCCCAGCCGACGTCAGAGACCGGTTGACACTGATCACCGAAGCTGGCACATCGCTCACGAACACTTCGTGAAACTTCGACCCCGCAAAGCGCGCTTCGAGGGCTCTCCGACTTGCTTTCGTGTCCTGCCGTAGCGCCACACCGTATTTTCCAGACAATCCGATGCCACTGGCGGTAAATACGTAATGATCTTTAAACGAGGTCAACCACACCAGAATCGGTCCGCCCTCGGCGAGAACGCGTCTGTGAGCAAGCTTGCTACGTATCATCGGGCTGCTCGTTGTTGGCCTGATTGATCGATTCGCCCCTCTTGTGGCTCCGTGGGCGGCGCGAATTGCGAGCTACGAACGATGGACAGGATCAGTATCCGACAGCGGCAGAGGTGAGGGCAACGCCTGCGCGCCGCCCTTCATTTCGGCCGTCCGGGTAGATGGGCTCACCGCACCACAAACGGCCGATCTGTAAGCGAAACAAACCGAGCGGGCTGTGTAGGGCTTAAATCCTTTGGCGGCCCGCCAGGCTCAGCCGAAGCGCTCATTGCTCCGCCGATTCATCCCCCCCCGGTGCACGCGAGACAAACGCCATCCACGTGCGACCTGAAATAGCCGGTGTCGCCCGTCAACGAATAGCGGACTCCGGCCCAAATCGATGTCGCTGTGGGGCTGTGCCAAGCGCGAGTCCTCTGGCAGGCGTGGCGAAACGAACGTATCATTTCGCTCTCCTGCGGCGCAACCATTCCCGGCAGGACAGCGCCTTGAAGAGCGCGATTACAAGTTGGAGCAGCGCCAGACCAGTTGCGCAGGCCAAGATAACCATAGCAAGAGGCAAAAGTAGCTCCATGATGGGATCCTACAGGCCCGCGGGTTGGCAGCAAGTCAAGGCGCCCGGGCCATTGGCGCTCAGCAATCTCCTGTTCGCTTGGGGTGAGATCACCACAACCGCGTGACAGTGGCGTGAAAGTCGTGTGGCGATCGCAAGTAGCTGGCGCATAGCGAGCTGCCGTCCGAACGCAGGTTGGCTCCCGTGTGCGCCGCCATGACGGCAGCCCCCAACAGGTGCACCTGGGTGCGCCCGTTGTCCTGCCACCCTTTGGGCAGCGATTCAATGGCCGCCAAGGCTTCTTGCCCTGACAGGCATTGGATGCAGGTCAGGTAGGACCATTGAAGGCCCACTTCCTCGCGCAAGCGCCTGCCGGCGGCCTTCTCGTCCAATCGGCCCTCGGCACTGTCCAGCAGCACGTGGGCGGCCGCAATGGCTTTGCCTTGGGGCGAGAGCCGGCTCTTCTTCTTGGGGAACAGGCCGCGCATGATCAGGCCTTCTTGCTGGCCTTCTTGGCGACGGCATTCTTCGCAAGTTTCTTGACGGCCTTCTGGGCGGCCTTCTTCACCGGCTTGCCCGTCTTCTTGGCCACCCTGGCGGGAGCTTTCTTCACCGTCCCATCAGCCGACGGGAACTTCGCTCCGGGGTTGGCCTGAGCCCACGCCTTGCCCTCGGTGGACTTGGCCCACGCGGTGAAGACCTTGGGGGCCAAACCCCGACCGGCCCACGTCTCACCGGTTGGGAGGCGATACTTCGGCGCCACCTTGCCAAGCTTGCGGCCCTTTCGGGGTCCCGGGGCAGCCTTGGCGGCACGCGCCGGCTTGGCGTCGATCGTTTCCCCGATGAGCTTGGCCACCTGCCGCCGCTGGGCCGGACTGAGGACCTTCGCATACTTCTGCAGGACCGCCAGGGCTTTGGGCACCTCGCCGTCGCGCTTCTCCACCAGCTTCTTCTGGGCTTCGAGCTGTTTGATTTCGGCGTTAAGGGATTTCAGGGTAGTCAGGGCCAAAGGAGCACTCCGGTCGGGAATCCAACGGTTATAGCCCATCGCTCCGGGCATGGCCACCCGAATGGGCCCCATCTTGACACCCACCAGCCTGGGGCGCGATAACTCCCTTGCCGCGAGGGGAAATGCCCCCGGCGTATTGCCTGCTTAGCTCAAGGCAACAGGTCCCGATTCGATCGCACAAGCGACGACGGGATGGTTTTTCCTGTCTTTTGAGATCTAAGCATGCCCAACCTCCAACGGTTGAGAACCGAGGCTTTCCTCGCCCAGAAGGGCCGGTGCTGCTATTGCAGCGTGCCGATGTGGAACGCCTCTCCCGATGAACTAAAGCCGTTCGGCCTGCGCGCCAAAACGGCCACGCCGCTTCGCTGCACCGCCGAGCACCTGGTGGCCCAGCAAGAGGGCGGAAAGGACGTGGCCGGCAACATTGCTGCCGCCTGCTGGCTCTGCAACACACGCCGGCACAAACGCAAATCGCCGCCCTCCCCCGAGGCTTACCGCGCCTTCGTGCAGAATCGCCTGGCGAAGGGGAAGTGGCACCCGCCGAGCGTGGCCAAGTTGCGCCTCAGAACGTGTGGAACGCAACCACCCGACGGATGAGTTCCGCCACGCTCACATGCTGCCGCTGCGCCTCGTGGCGGGCGCGGTCGGCCAGGTCTCGGGAAGCCCGGATAGGCGGCAAGCGGTCGTCCCTGCGGCCGGCAACGGGAGAGCGCAGCAGCGGGGGGCGCGCAAGGTAGGCGGTGAGCCATTGGCGCACGGCTTCGCTCTCGCTCACCCCGGCTGCTCTAGCGCGTGCGGCCAATGCCTGGCGCAAGGTTGAAGAAAGGGACACTTTCGGCAGCACGGCCGTCAAGGGAGGCTTGGACGTCAGCGTCACAGCCTCTGCCTCAGTCGGCCCACGGGGGCTGGGCGGAAGAAGCGCTCCAATCGTTTGGTCTCCAGCAACGCTTCCATGAAGGCCCCCATGGCGTGGGTATAAGCGTCCTCGCTGGCCGCCAACCGCAAGCTCAGCGCAAGCCGTTCCCACTTTCCGTTCGGTGCGCATGCGATGGCGAACAACCAGTGGTGCGTCCAGTCATCCTCCAACCGATCGGATGCAACGAAGAGCACCCGGTGATCACGCTGGAACGGCAGGGACGACAGCGCCTGGTCAACCGCATGGCGGTGGGCAGCCTGTAGCCGTGCCCTCTCCTCGCCGTCGGTATCCAGCAGCGCGGCGAACCCTTTTGGCAGGCGCAACGAAACGCGGTAGCCCGCCGCCCGGGCGTGGTGGCCCTCGCCTTCCCACAACCGCGGCTGCCCATCGAAATCCTGGCCCATAGCGAAGCGCCGCATGGCCTCCTCGGTCACTGGCCCACCGGGCTTCAACTGGGTCAACCACGCACCACCCCAGCGCAACGCGGCCAAGGGCGCCTCCAGCAGTTCTGCGAAGGCGAACCCATCGGCGAACACGTCCTCCCGGCAGAGGCAGGTGAGTTGCAGGTTCATGGGATCACCCTCATAACCGTGCCCTACTATTCGGAACGGCTTTCGTTGCGCCAGGGAGAGTCGCATCCAAACGCAGGGCCTCTTGTTCCGTTTCCCATCTCCATAGGCGATCGCGTATTTGCGGACGTTGCTGTTCGAGCCACGCATCGGGACGTGGCTCTGCATTGACAAACTGCAACCAAGCCTTCGAACGCGGATTGGCCCCTGCCTGCAACAACAGGTCGAGCAGCTCCACGTTGCCCGCCAGATAGGCGAAATAGATTGGTGACCGCCTTATCTCGCCACAGTCGTAATCCGCGTCCGGATCTGCGCCAGCTTCGAGCAGCACGCGACAAACCTCGAGCCACCTTCGCCCATTTTCTTCCCATGGACTGTCCTGCATAACAGCAAAAATAAGTGGCGTTTTTCCATCTTTTCGCTCCCGAGCGTTCACATCAGCGCCATCTGCAATCAACTGCTCAAGCTCCCTCAGCTGGAACCCTCCTTCGCGCTCGAATAGCTGAAAGATGGGTGGCATCCGGCGATGTCTCCTCCATTTACCCATGCGTTTCTCAATGACATAGCGGGGGATCAGGATTGGAGACAGCAGCGTCAATACAAGGAACTCCACGCGAACCTTCCAGATCGGCTCTTGAAATAGATTTGGTGGGTCACGCAAATTCTTTAACCATCCCCGCACACCCTTTTTGATACTTGCCACGAAATTCATGTCAGCCCCCATGGAATACATTTGTATCCCTTCAGATCCATGCAAGCAGAAAGGGACATTCTGTCCAGAGGGCTTTACTGACTAAAGCGAAAAAATGCTGGGGTTGCACGACAGTTTGCCAAACTGTCACCCTCCCCTTGCGCGTTTCCGCTACAGCGGAAAATCAGTGGGTCAGGAGGACGCATGGCCAACACCGACTTACTCGCTGCAATTCGACAGCGCAACCCCGCCCAGGTGGACCTGGCGATCGGGCGCGGGGCCCAACCCAACGCGCACGACGCCCGTGGCTACTCGCCGTTCCACGTCGCCCTGCTGACCGCTGACGCACCAACGGTTCGGGCGTTGCTGGACAGCGGAGCTGATCGGTTGGTGAGCACGAAGTTGGCCCAGGCCCGGAACATGGGCGCCAAGACCTTGGTCGCGTATCGTCACGTGCAAGCGCGGCCGCGGGAGGCTGCGTGGTAGCAGGAAGCTGGACTAAGATGAGTCCATGCCCGTATCACCCGACAAAGCCTATCGGCTATTGAAAGCCTTCGGAATGCTTGAGTTCCAGCTTAAGCAGACTAGCGAATTCTTTCAGACCAAGACCCCAAAACCGCCCATCTGGAAGGTGTTCAAGATCGGCTCATTCGAGATCGATGTGCGTCTCAGCGCCTTGCCAGCACCTGCCCCCGTTCCCGTGGTAGACGTGGACTGGAACAAGGTGGATCGAGCGGTGGCGCGCTTGGGGCAAGCATTCGTCGCACTCGTTCCCCTTCCCACTCAGAGAAAGCTGCTTGCTCCACCACGCAATCGGCCGAAAAGGGAGCGCATTGAGTTTGACCAGACGGGCCGACCACGGGCGACCTACCAGCCCGTCAACCTGCCCCATAACGACGCCGAAGCCTTGGTCGTTGCGATGCGACGCGTTAGAAACAACCTTTTCCATGGCGGCAAGGAAGACCCGCTGGAGGAGACGTATTTCGGAGAAGACAACGATTGGGCGGTGGCCGCCGCAGATGTTGCGGATGCTCTGTTGGATCTTCTCGACCGCCAGTTGCTCCGACCCGTTCAAGCGCCCTGACCCACTTCAGTCTTCCTTGGTCGGCGGGCAACGTGGGAACCGACTGCAGGAGTGGAACACCTCCTTTGTCGCACGATAGACGCGCTCCACCAGCACACCTTGACCACACACCTGCAGGCTTAGCGGCTTCCCATCGTTGGCCTCCGGCGGCTTGTCGTAGAGAGACTGGATGTAGAAGTTCAGGCATCAGGGAATAACCTCGACCGTTGGCAGTACCACCACTCTCGCCCTCGGCCTCGATAATGAGTTACTCCCTCACTCACGTCGACTTTCATCAAGGGAACCTGCTCGCTGGCATCGACTTGCGCGCTCAGGCGCTCATGGGGGTCATGGACCGGGCAAATGGGAAGTCTGCGCGGGGCCCATAGGCATGGCCTCGGCTGCACGCCGGATGCGCGGGGGTGTTGCACTACCCCAACTGGGCCATGAACCAGAAAAATTCGTCTCCCGCCTATGCCACCCGGTGGAATCATGTGGTGCGGGCACAATGGCAAGCCTGAAGGCAATTAAAACGGGATGTCAGTATCCTCGGGGAGAACCGTTTCTTGCCGCCGCGCCAGCTGCCATCGTTCCTCACACGCCTTGATGAATCGCACAGTGCTGGCAACGTTGCTAGCGATCAGCAGCGCCTCGTCGTAGGCGAGCACTGGATTGTCGTGAGCCATCGTGTGATTGTTCCGAACGTAGTCGTATTGGCCGAATATCGAAGTCGCGCCATTTAGGATGTGCTCCGCCATCTTGGATTTGAGGAGACCTTCCTCCTTGACGCGCTTCACGTATCCACCCATCAGACCGCCCAACGGCACCGAACGGTCCCTAGGTATGCCGTGCTCCTCGCATAGCTTCCGAAGAAACTTGACCAGAAACGTATGTAACCGGTCCAGGCCTTGTTCGGGCTCGTTTCGCTCAAAGCACTCCCTTGCGGCCTTAGCCACCTTCTGGAAGTCCTCCGAGTCGCCTTCGATGGCCTCTATATCCGCCACTGCCTTCGCTTGCGCCAGACGTGTCCCTATAGCTTCGCACTCCTTGAACAGAGCCTGCCGCTCTAAGGCGGGGTGACCGGTGTCCCCGCAATGCTCTAGCAACCCCAGAATTACCCGACCTACCAGGAAATCGTCTTCCTTGGTCCAAAAGCTGCGCAGATGGTTGGCTTTCGACGAGCCATATTCGCTGTACTTCCCTCCGTAGATGTCCAGATAAACCACTTCTTCAAAGAACCGAGCAAATGTGCTGTTCGAAAAGTCGAGAACGTAACCACTGCTCATTCCGAACAGATCTTCAAGTTTTCGTTTTTCCCGGGGAGCTAACGTAGACATAGCGGCCAGACTATTGGTGTGAGGGGTGGGACTACTTACCAAGGAATGTCGTCATCGTCAGCTGATGTCTCAGCATCTTCATCCCCATCGCTAGGGCTCATCATCTCAATCAGGCGCTCTCCTTGAGCCAGCAGGTGATCGTAGGTCATCACGGATATCCCGTGCATGCGCTGATTGAGGCCGTGGAGCGCACGCTGTTGCTCATCGGACCACTCATTGGACCGCCCGATGACGATGGTGGCCCGCGGGTGGTAGGCGACTACTTCTTTGTGGTCCAGCAAACCGTGCCTGGCTGCCTCATGAAGGAGGTCCAGGTAGCGATGACATTGCCCGATGGCACGGGATACGTCCGCTGAGAAGTAGTGGTTCTTGTGGGCTGCATCGTAGAGCAGCACATCCTTGTCCGGTCGCTTGAGCTCGACGATGTCCCGATAGCCGGCAATGACATTGGGCAACATCAGATCGAGATTGTCACCGGTGGTAATGCCCCTAACCTCATCCCGGACCACGTAGGCGCTGCCAAAGGCCCAGCAGTGCTTTTCGCACCAGGCCTGGTAAGTCTGTTCAACCGCCTCTCCCCGGGTGAGGTTGGAGCGCAGTTCGGCCACCGCTGATCGCATCTCGCTCAAGCGGATTGACCCACGCAGCGCCGTGCTTAGCTCATGCGTGAGTTCAGTGCTGGACAAATGACCCAGCAACTCTGACTGCGATAGAACCTTTGTCAGGGCACCCACCAGTTCTTGAGGATCATGGCCCGTCAGGTTGGCCTCGCCGTTGGCCACCCGAATCAAGATGAACTCCCCCGTTTCCGACTGAGCGGCAAGGGGCAGATGTGTCTGTAGGTATTTAAGTAGCTGGAGGGACGAAGTTTCCGACAACGTCAGGGTCTTGGTCTTGTCCTCGATAAAGGGCTGGCCTTTCGACTTCACCAAGCCTTCTAGCTTCAGCGAGAAAGTGGTTCGACCATCGCTATGGGGGATGAACCAAGCTAACGCTTGCAGCTTGCTTTTGCTGGTCTCGTTGAGAACCACGGGTGGTGCGTAGTCCACCTTGCCACTGCTGGCCGTCTTTCTGACGACTTTCTGGACTTCCCTTGGCTTTTCCATGTCTGTTCCCCGTCTATGTCCCGATCGCCGCCTTCCATTGCTCGGTGCCGCTATTTCCCGCCTCTTGCTTTAACACAGCCATCCGGTGGATTCCGCAGCCCTTGCCCTTGGTCGCCCGGAGATCGTCCACGATCCACTTATCCGCCCTGTATCTGTCCCAAGTATCGTTCAGCCCCATGGTAGAGGGCCACTTTCGCAGCACCTGCGACATAGCAAGCCTCTGTTTCCAAAGATTCTCCCCATCAGCGGCAAGCCACCTCGGCCACCGTTTGCGCAGCCCCAAGGTCCGCAGGCAGCTGGGCCTTGCAGACCCCTTCCACGTCCACCGTCTGGCCGGGGCGCGGCTGCTCCAGGTAGAGCACCCCGTCATAGCCCACCTGGGTGGTCTCGGTCGCTGTCTTGGCCACCGTGCCCGCTTCGATGGCCGGGCCCGTGAGGCGGAAGGTGCGTGCGGTCTCGGTCAGGACCGGGAAGGTGAGGTGCATGCCGGCTTGGCGGCCCGCGGTGGCGGTTTGCTCGATCTCGGCCAACTGGGTGCCCAGTGGCAGCGCCCGATCGTCTACGCGGACCTCGGTGGGCACCATTGGGGTCACCTCGCCCACCACCAGGCGGCCCTGGGCGTTGGTCTTCCCCACCAATCGGCCGCCCACCCTCACCGGCACCCCGGCTTGGCCGGGCACGTCCACCACGGCGAAGGATTCGGCCGGACCTAGGAACGTCACGCCCTGGCGGTCCAGGTGAACGGCACCGGCCATCGAACCGGAAGTCCAGGTGCCGCTGGGCCCGTGCTCGGCGTTGATCTGAGCCCACCCTGCCCGGGTGGTCCAGTTGGCGTTGGCCCGGGCCGTCTGGCCAGCCGCTCCCTCGTCTACCGACAAGGACAAGCCCACCGGGGTTCCAAAGACCGTGGGGCGGGCGCGTCCTTGGACGGCCCAGGCCGTGGCATCCGGGGCTTGCCGGGCCCTAACGCTCACGCCCTTGCCCCGGCCGAAATCGTAGCTGTAGCCCACCTCCACCCGGGTTTCCTTGCGCTCCAGATCGCGCAACGCGGAGACGGCCACGGTGTGCCCGTCGCCACGCCAGGTCAGCCCGGCGTCGGCGTAGGCGGTGCGAAAGCGTGGCGTGCGCACGTTCGAATAGCTGGCCCGAAGGGACCACTGGGGCGTGGGCCGCCAGAAGACCGAGCCCCGGGTGCGCTGTTCCACGTCCAGCGCACCGGGCGCGCGCAGGCGCCAGTAGTCCTGTTGGCGCTCGTGCTCCAGGCGCACGCCAAACCTCGGGCCGCGGTAGTCGTAGGCCAAGGCCTGGCGTTGGCCGCCTTGCGTGGAGGTGCCTAGTTCCATGTCCAGCGTGCCGTAGGTCCCAAGCACCGTCGTGGCCCCCAACGCCACGCTGGCCTTCCCGTCCGCTGAGGTTTGGGCGGTGCCGTGCAGGGTCCACCGGTCGTTGAGGCCCCAAGCCACCGACCCGGTCGCGCCCAAGGTCCCGTAATCGCTCTCCCCTTGGCGCACCCGGCCGGCCGCGACCTCCCAGGTGGTGAGCCCTTGGCGGAGCAACGTGGGGGCGACGTAGAAGCGCTGATCGTTCACCACGGTTTCGCGGCCGTAAGGGTCTCGCACCACCACTTGGGTTTGCTGCGCACCGGTGCCCAAGGCGCTGCCATCGGCCGTGAACGGCCCTCTCCCCACCCGGCCTTGCAGCACGCGGGCGCGGTTGGCCAGGACTTCGACCGTGGCCGGATCGAGCGCCACGCCGCCGAGCATCGGGACCGGATACGTGGGCGTCAACGGGTCCAACGCCCGCGGGTCCTTGGCCACGCGCACCCCTCCCAGGTTGACCGGAGAGGACGAGGGACCGGCGAACACATCGCCGGCCTGGTAAGTCACCAAGCGGTTGGGATCGTCTTTCTGCCAGCGCGTCACGCCGCGAACGTAGCCGGTGCCCGACGCGTCGGTGTTGACCTGCCCGCTGGTGCTGATCACGCCCCAACGCCCCGCCTTGCGGACCTCGTGGCCCAACGAGAGCGCCTGCTGTTGCTCGGAGGCCATGCCGGCCACGCTGTAGTTCACCAGCACCCCGGGAGCGGGTGGCGCGATGGGTCCGCGCTCGGTGCGATCACGGGCCACGCGTTGGGCCTTGAGCCGATCGGCCGGCAGCTCCAGGGCTACCGTCGCGGTGGCCTCGTCCACAGCAAAGCCCACACCCAACGCTTGGGCGCTCATCGCCTCCGTTTGACCCGGGGGAAGTTGGAGCCCGACCTCGCGCCACGTGGCCGGCTCGGCGAACCACTGACCGCCTTGCTGCCAGAACGTGAGCGGATCCGCCTTGGCCTTGCCGCCGATGACCGGCACCAGGAACGCGGGGGCCACGCCGTCGGGCACCGCAGCGCTGGCCGACGATGCAGCCAGCAACAACACGGCCAAGGCCCGGCCACGCATGGATCACCGCCCCACGGGGACCGTGACGGGCTGGTTGTTGACGGTGATCGAAAGCACCTCGGCGCGCTGGTCGGGTTGGGTCTCGTAAGTCATCGAGGCCCCCGGCAGTGTCCAGCCCAATGCACCCTCGCGCCACGGCTTCCCACCGGTAGGGCCGATGGACGACACGCGGGCCGCGGTCTGCCCGTGATTCGTCAAGCGGTATCCATTGGGCACCGCGTGGACGGTCACCTGGGGGACGGGCGCGTTGGCAGCTTCAAAGGCCACAGGCAGGTCCTGGTTGACCAGCAACTGGACGCCCTGGGCGTTGGGGTCTTTGAGCTGCATCAGCAGCACGCGGTAGTAGCGCCGCTCGCCCAGTGCGCCCACCCGCATCAATCGGGCGGTGCGCTTGGATTGGGGTGGCACGTCCACGAAGGTGGGCGCCCCCACGATCTCCGTGGTGGGTGAAAACACGTTCTGCCCTGTGGCCTGATCCCACCCCACGGCTTTCACCTGGTAACGCACCGACGCGTCGCCGCTGTTGTGCAGCGTCACGGCGACGTGCTTGGCCGAGGTATCGGCCATCAGGGTGGTGGGGCCGACGGAGATGGAACCGGCGGACGCCGAAAAGGACAGCAAGGACGCAGCGACCGCGGCCAGGGAGCGTTGGGAATGGGTCATGGGATCTCCTTTGGGGGGTCTCCTTTCAAGCTAGATCGGAATGCTATTACGTCAACCCATACCTACTCATCTTTTCGACAACAAAAAGCCCCCAGCGCGAACCGGGGGCTTCGGGACAACCGATGGGGATCAGTTGTAAGTGGCGGTGACGGTGACCGTATCGGTGTAGTTGCCACCCACGGCCTGCTTGAGGGCGAAGAACTTCAACGCGAATTCGTGGGTTTGCACAGCACCGTTACCCGTGCCCGCGAACGCATCGGCATCATCGCCCCATGCCTGGGTGCCGGGAATGTCCTTGAACAACCCATACGGAATGAAGGCACCCGAACCGTTGCTCACGGCGCGGTAGGTCTCGTAACCCGCCAACGCTCCGAAGTTCTGTCCCTGTCCTGGGGAAATGGAGTAAGTGGTTCCCTGGTTGCACACGATGCTCAACGCAGAGGTTCGGGTGGAGTTGTCAGAAGTGCCCGACCAATCCATGTCCGTGACCGGAGAAACGGACAGGTTGCAGGTGTTGGTCAGGGTGCCCTGAATCGTCAGGTCTGCGGTGGTGTCGGCGGCGAAGGCGGGCACCGCCAGCGAGGCCAGGGCGATGGGCAGCAGGGCGCGAAAGAAGGTCTTGCGTGTCATGGGTATCGTTTCCTTGCGAGGGATTGAGTGGGGATGAGTAGCCCTTAATGGGCCATCCCCTTACCGATACCTCGAATCTAAAAACGCGCAAGGGGGCCCCTTGCTACCTGGCCGCCTTTGTCTCGTTAGTCTTCGGTGATAGAAGGACTTTTATCTGACGCGCCTCGCTCATCTAGGAATGCCCTCCACTCGTCGGTCTTAACGACTTTCGCTACCGCCTCTTTAGTAGCGGCTTCCCAGTCGACTCCAGACCCAATACGAAAGGGCCTCATAAAGGAGCGTATCCAAGAATGACCGGCTGAAAACTCCCCATCCTTTTGTTGAACGTTGTGACAATTTTTCATGGCTTGTCTCCTCTTGATTGACCAGCGGACCTCGCCGGATACGGGTTCGGGTGGACTGCCCCCGAACTGGGCTGGGTAGATCCGGATGGGCTAAAGTGGGCCAGGTAAGGCCCATTGAGCCAGCGGTCAGAGCCTGGGACGTTTGCCACCTGCGGTGGCTGACTGTTGCCATGCCCCATCCAACTCACGCGCACGGTGCTGAGCCATTGCCTCCTGAATCATGCGCTGAAGGACGAACGCAAAAGCGTCGGTCACAAAAACGCCCACGCCGATCCCGCAATCATCCGGCAAGCTGGAAATCTGTTTTATCGATGGCTGGTGAATGACCTCGTCGAGCTCAGGGGGCAACGGGTCCACGAACGTGTCAATGAACGCGCTCACCTCTGTTTCGGCTGCCTTGCAGAGGTCGGCGTCAGCGAGCAGCACCCGCAAGTCGGCCAGCGTGGGAAGCCACACCGTGTTGAATAGCGGGCCACCCACCGAGGGACTGATGAAATGGATGCCGTGAAGCACGGTTGCCCTCTCACTCTTTCCGAGCTCTCCCTCCCCCCAATGTCCGTTCATCCGGGGGATCGAGTCACCCATCACAACCGGCGCATCTTTGGCCTGGGTGAGAAAAGGAGCCAAGGTCAGTGCCCTCCCCGCGCTTTCCAGTAAGCCAGTTCTGCGCGCCGACCCTGCTCCTCTCGCCAGCACCTGAGCAAATGCTTGTAGCCGGGCTTGGCTTGGGTGACGTGGAAGGATCGGCCGTTAACGTAGACCTTCCCGCCGTTGTGGAGCTCGACGGCATGAACCGCACTCCAAGTGGTCGCCCAGCCCAGGCGGTCCTCTTCTTCAAAGCTCACGGGCTCCAAGGAGACCGCTGCATAATCTTCAATCAAACCGGGGTTCAACCCCAACTCGGTCATCGCGGCTTCGTTGGTTGTGACGGCTGTGCTCATGTGACACCTCTTGGCTTGGTCGGCGGTATTGCCTACCTATAGATTCAAGGTAGATCGCCACGGCATTTTGTCCACACCACGAGTGGACAATAATTTGACTAGACACAAAAAGTGCGAAGCGAAGGCCGCAGTTTTCCACCTCATCGTTTTTCGCGCCGAAGGCGTTTGTGCTTTCCATCCATGCGGATGCTTCTTCATATGCCGGCGCGCAGCGACCGGCGGCGGCTTCCGGCACTGGCCTTTGCTCCCAAGTGGGCCAGCCATCGGGAACTTGAGAGCTTCGGTCGGAACAGCGACGATGGGACGACCTGTCCTCTCACGAAGGCCCCTATGTCCAACATGGCCGATCCCAATCAAGCCCTAATCTCTTTCCAAGAAGCCCTGGCTGCGGGCGGCCTTCGGCTGGAGCGGGGCCGCATCGATCCAACGGTCTACCTGCACGTGGATCACCTCCAAGGCAAGCCGCGATTCACTTACGTTCAGATGGACGGGAAGACCGTCACGGCTTTTGCCAATTTCGTTCCCAATGGAACCTTTGAAGGCCATGCAAACCTAGCGGTTGGCTACGCGGTTCCCGAGCGTTATCAAAACCAGGGGCGCGCCAAAGCCATCCTTGCGGCGGGCATTGCAGAGCTCCAAAACGGCTTTCGCGGGCATCCGCCCTTCTACATCGAAGCGGTGGTGAGCGTGAACAACCCCGCTTCGCAGAACGTGGCCCAAGAGGTTCTGGGCGGCGAACCTGAGCCAATCGTGGATAACCATTCGGACGAGCCCGCTCTTCGCTACGCAAAACTGTTCCCAACCGGCAAGTAGACGGCGACGGCCGCGCCTACTTTGGACCCTACATACAGCAAGGAACGCACATGAGCACGTTCTCAGAACGCCACAACTACAGCTCGCCCGATGCAGACATCACCATTCGTGAAGATGCGCCCGAGGTGTTGCGCGGAGCCGTTGTTGCCATCGCTGGCAAAGCGGGGATTGGATACGAAACCCTGCGCAAGGAAGTCTGCGGTGCGCTTGGCGTGGCACCAGACACCCGGGGCAACTGGAGCGAACCCAACGTGATCGCGGAGGTGCAGCATCACCTGGAAGAGTGCGAATGGTTTGAGGTGTATGACGTCATCGAAAGCATAGCAGCGTCCCTTCAAGGTCGCCCACCTGCCTATGGGCAGCCCAAAGCACCTTCGGACGTCTTCTCGGACGGAATCAACAAGGTCTTTCGGAAGAACGGAATCGGTTGGCAGCTGTTGGGCAACCGCATTGAGTTTCGCGGCTCAGAGGCGTTTGAAGTTGCTATAAGGAAGGGCACCAACGAGTTGCGCAGCGCAGGGAAGAACACGACGGCCAATGAACTCCACGAGGCATTGCGCGATCTGTCTCGTCGCCCCAACCCCGAGCTCACCGGCGCCATTCAACACGGGATGGCTGCCTTGGAATGCTTGTCGCGGGACGTCACTGGATCGAAAGACACCTTGGGGAAATTGCTCGGAAGAAACCCCAACCTGTTTCCAGCGCCACTCGGAGACGCAACGGAAATGATTTATGGCTTTGCTTCCAACAATGGCCGCCACCTTAAAGAAGGCGGCGATCCGACGTTGGAAGAGGCGGAACTTATCGTTGGACTGTCAGGCGTGCTGTGTCGCTACCTGGGCCGCAAGCATTCCCCGAGCAGGTAATTGCGCGCCCCGTGCAACATGGCCTGAGTGGCCGCCATGAGCTTGGCGGCCACCGGGCACTACTTACAGACCAAACGAGGCTTCACGGACAGCGACTTGCATGCCGGACAGAAGAGGCCCAAGTTGATCTCCCGCTGGAAATGGTGATTGCATTTCCTGCAGGCAAAGAGATAGGGAGCGCCCGGCACGAAGGCGACCATCACCTCCCCTCCTTTCGCCGAAATTTCGCCTCCCCCTTGGAACTAAAGTCCACGTCGTAATCCTTGTGAATCGCCAAGATCAACGCGATGCCCAAACTGGCTGCGGTGATAATTGCCGCTATTTCCAGCCCGGTGACTGTGGCTACCGCCGCCAGCCCCAGCGTGCTGAGCCCTCCGGTAACCGGAGCCAAGCCAACGGCAGCGGCGATTGCCGCAACGCCCACAGCCCCGAGTGTTGCAAACTTGCGCGTCTTCTTGAGGTCGTCAGCCAACTTTCCCACAGCGACAATCTCGTGGGCCTTTGCGTTCTTGGCCACTTCCAGCTCATCCCGTGTCCTTACGATCACACTTTCCATATCGCCCCCTGTTGTTAGCAAAACCACTGATGGATACCCTCGATAGGATAGCCGAGGGCTGAATCACGGCAACGATGTCGCCTGGGCAGCAATGATCGCACTGGACTGTCTCTCTAGTTGAGACGCGGCGCGCTCATCACATCCGCTGCCGCGGGACGTCTTTGGGCGCCTCCACCAGAGCCTCCACAACGTCGTCTGACGCACGCCACACCTTCCCTTCGCGCACCATGGCGGGGGCCCTGGAAAGTGCGATGGCGACCTCTTTGGCGGTTGGTGGGTTCCATGACCGGTGTTCGTCCAGGTAGCGCTCCAGGGACGGCCTCAACGGCCGACCGATGTTGGGCAAGGGCAATGCCCGATCATGGCGTTCGTCTTGCTCACGCGCATAGGCGACTTGCTCGGGCTCCCCAAGCGCCTCCCGGTGGGCATCGAGCAAGCGATCAACCGCGTCCACGTCCCCGCGGGCATGGAGCGATTCGGTGTAAAGCGCTTGAAGCAACGAATCACGCTCTTGATGAGCTTCCTCGCCCGTGCCTTCGCCCTGAAAAAGCCCATCGTGGCGAGGGCGGGCGTCGACGGCGTCTGGGCGGAACCGCCCGTGACTGGTCCTCATGCTCGCCTCCGGGCCAGCCCGCTGCCCTGAAGCAGCCCACACGTCATCGAATAGACGACAAGCGCCAGCGTGGATGACAGGTATAGGTTGGAAGGATCCAACCAGACTTGGCTCACCACATGCTGTAGCTGGTAAGCCAGCAGTGCCAGGCACGCGTAGAACACGGCCAAATGCCACACCAACGCAACCACGGATGGGACGTCTTCCCGGCCGGCTTGGAACGCCTCCCAGCCCCTGCGTGCGCTGCGGGCTTTGGAGGCGCACAGCCACGCGACCCCGAAAGTGACCGCGGAGAGGACGAGCTCAGACAGCACGACCACCAGAAAAAGGGTCATGGCGTCCTCCTCTGGTTGGGGAGCAGGCCATGGGCCTGCAGGTAAGCGTGGACCGCCTGCCGGGTCACGCCCAGGCGCTTGGCAATTGCAGGGCCGTTGTTCCCCTGCTCCAGGAGGCGCACCACCAGGGCGTGCTGGTCAGCTAGTGGGCGCCTGGGCTTTTGCCGCAACCCCAGGTGAGCCAGGTCGGCGCTCACCACGGGCGACGGAACGCCCAGGGCTTGGGCGATGGCCGCCCGGCGGTGCCCCTCTCGGAACATCCGGGCGACTTCAGAGCGGCGGTGGGCAACGGATGGCCGCTTCATGCGCCCAACCACCAGCCAGCGAACAAGGAAATCCATTTCATCAGCGCATCTCATCCGCCAAACCAATGGCACCGCAGGCGCGCTCGTTGCATGACGATGCGTTCTCACCACCTCCCCACGGCGAAACATCCATCCGCGCAATCGGCACAACCCGGGTCTTGCTTCCCTTCCCTACCAGAAACACCCGATCGCCTTGGCGGACGTCCACGTCCGCGTCTTGGACTACCGCGATGACGCGCTGGCGCCTGTCGCTCAGGTCGCGCACGTAGATCTCCACCGCGCGCCGGCCGCTCAGGCCCTTCTGGACGGCGGTTCCAGCAACCGCACCGATGACGCCACCGGCCACGCGGGCAGCATTGCGGTAGTCCCGGTTCTTGACTTGGTTAGCAGCCCCATAACCAACGGCCGCCCCAATGGCAGAACCAGCGTTGAGCCGCTGGTCGGACTTCAGTTGAACCGTGCGAACCATCAGGACCTCGCCCAGTCGGGCGTCCTGGACGAACAAGGCTTCGGACGAACCGTAACGGCGAGCGGAGGTGGAATCGGCGGCAAAGGCAGCTGGAGCAGACAACGCCAATGCAAGGGCCAGGACGATGGGTTTCAAGGTGCACCTCCATTTCGTGAGTAGGTTCACCTATGCATAGACCGATTCTGGAAATGCGCAAGAGGGTTCAGGCCACCATAACGTGGCTCATCTTTCTGGTCTTCTCACGCGCTTTCGTGCGGGCCTTCGTGCCGTTGGTTTTTTCAAGCTCCTGCAAATTGGTCGCCACTGACTGTCGCTCCTGCTCAACCTTCGGGAGCGGCTCCCGAACCAACTCGGGCACCTTCAGGAACTCCACCACCCGCTCGGCCGCCGCGGCGGCACGGAAGAGTTCCCGGGGATCGTCCCGGAGGATTTGGATCCAGGACTTCACGTAAGCCGCGTGCTGGGTTGGATCGTGGCCAATGCCCAGGCGTTCGCCCATCAGCATGGACGACACCTCCGCGACCAGTTCTTCCTTGGCGTAGTCGATGCTCCCAAAGGCCCCCTTCTGATCGCGGTGGAGGCGGGTGGGAAAGCCGGTCCAGTGGCCCAGCTCGTGCAGCGCGGTGGCGTAGTAGCCACTGGCCGAGTGAAAGGTGTTGCGATGGGGCAAATGGATGCTGTCGTTCATCGGACGGTAGAACGCCTGGTTGCCCCCGTCGTGGTGGATCTCGGCCCCGCTGCCCTTGAGCACCGCTTCGCAGGCCTGATGGATATCGGGCTCTCGACGCGGGGGTGGCAGGACCAGTGCCGGCAACCCATCGATCTGCATCGCGTTGAACACCCGGGGGAAGAAGACCTTGGGGTGGGCCTTGGCGATGAGATCGGGATCCCCGCTCTTCTTGGCCTCCTCCACCGGCGACCAATCCCAATACTCAATCACGCTGGCCTTCTCACCTTTTCGCACCTGAGCGCCCACGGCCGCGGCTTGCTTGTAAGTCATCCACCGGTTGTCCTGGGTGTCCCAGGCGCTCTGCAGGGCCCACAGGTGGAGAAGGTTTCCGCCCCGGTAGCTCTTGCCCGTCGTGGCGTTCATCGGCAACCCGAGGTCCACGCGGGCGTCCCATGGTTTGAGGAAGGGACCGGTGCCCTCCTCCATTTGGCGGATCAGGCGTTCGACGACGTCGCGGGAGTGGCGCTGAAGGAAGCTTTCGTTGGGGGTTGCATCGGACACGGACAGGCTCTCCTGGAAGGCAAGGAAAGGCGCCTGTCGGCAACGCCAAGGGGGCTAGGCTGGAAACTTCAATCGTGAATGGTGACGACGCGTCCCTGCTCCAACAGGTTCTCCAGCAACGCCAAGGCCCGATCGATGGTCAAACCTGTGCCGGGGTCTCCGTCGCCCTCCTGGAGCTGCACACGGACGCCATCCGGGGTTCGTTGCACGGTGAAACGGGTGGAGGCCGCCAGGGCGTCTTGGCGGTTTATGCTGTCATCCACGAAGGCTTCCGAAGGGGTCATGGCCCCAGCATGCGACAGCATTGGGATTTGGCAAGCCCCCGCCACGATTGCACCTGATGACAGGGGGGCCTCTAGGGCCTGGATTTGAGATTGGACCACTGCTTCCTCCCGCGGTTGACGGCATTGGGTCCCAGCCTCTCTGCAAGCCAGCGAACCGCAAACGGTTGTTGTGGAACTGGCTCAAACAGGCGTTTCCATATCTGCCATGTCCCGCAGTGGTTTGATCCCCGCAATTCGAATCTCGGCCACGCGAGGCTTCTTGCCCCCATGGGAGATCTGGTAGATGCCGGCCTCGGGGAACTTCTCGCGAACGCGCTTCCAGAAGTCCTCCGCGTTGACGGGCTTCTTGCCCAGCTCTTCCAACACGTATTGGCGGTAGTCCGCGTAGATGGCCGTCTTGTCGGTGCAAACACCACTGTCGTAGGAGGCGTCTCGGTCCGCCATGTAGGCCATGGTCGTGTCCGATTCCATTCGATTCTGCTCGGCCAGCGCGAGCACGGCGTCGGGTAGCTTCTCGGAAAACCCGCCACGCTCCATAAGGCGCAGCGCGCCTTCCAGCACCCAGTCCAGCATCTGGGCCATCTCCTCCTCGCTTTCGGTGATCTGAAGGTGGAAGTCAGGCTCACGCTTCTTTCCATTTCCACCCTTCGCGTCCTCATGGGTCTTCTCACCCATCCGAACATTGAAGGGGATGGCCAGGACCTTTCGCCAGAACCCGTGCTCATGTCCGGAAACCGTGAACCAGGCGTTGACGCTGGCGAATAGGGTGCCGATTGGGAGCGTGGTGTATGCGTCTTTGCGCTTGGCCTCGACTTGGATCGGGTCACGGGAAATGAGCGCTTTCAGGACTTCCTGGATGGATGCGGCAAGGACCTTTGGCGTCTCCGTGACAATGTAGGCGCTCTTGCCCACCAACGGGGCCATAGCGAAGGTTCCGTCCAACTTCTCCAGACGCAGCGACACATTGCGGGGGTGAAGGGCGCGCAGGATGTGGAGGAACGTGGATTTGCCATTGCTGCCCGACCCAACCAGGAAGAAGGCCTTCTCAAAGCAGATCGACATCAACGAGCTGGCCACCGCCTCCTGAAGGAGTGCACGCACCTCCAGGTCGGGCTGAAAGAGATCCAGGTATTGACCGAACTTCGAGTTGGTGTCCAGCGGCTTGGGAGTGTAATAGCCATCGCCGTCAACCTGTTCCAGCCGCAGCTTGGCAGGGACCTGGTAAGTGATTCCATGCTCCTTGGTGGCCGCCAGCACCCGAATTCGCGTCCTAGACGGCGCCTCGTCGGTTTGAAACAGGAGCCCTTGCCGCAGGCCCAAACTCTGTCCATACGTCGGAGAGAAAACGTCCTGGTCAATGACTTCTTCTCCATCCGCCGCCGCGGGAGCACAACGCGGTTCGTCAGGCTTGACGATCTCAAGGTAGCCACCCTTGAGGGGAACGATGGCCCTGCGATCGGACTTCTTGGGCAACCAGCATTTCCGATCTCCCATCAGCTCAAGCACCGCCGTGTTGATGCAGCTGGTTGCATGACCTGCGTTCGCCTTCTCCTTGCGCTCCAATCGCAGCCAGGAAAGCGCCTTGGCGGCCATGTCCTTCTCGGAGCACCGATCCCAATAGCCTTGCTCAGGAAGCCAACGGAAGAAGCTGCAATCGTCATCCCCATCCGGAAGCTTTCCGCCGATCGCATACTCCTCGGTTGCCTTCAGGTGATCGGCAAAATCGGCCTCGAATGCTTGATCGCTCAAGGTTGCCTTGGGCGCTGGCGCTCCGAAAGCTGCTTTGGGGGCCGCATTCCCACGGAAGGAAAGGACATTGTTGGGGCGCCCATTGACACCCGAAGTTGGTGTTGTATCGTTCATGTGTGTGTTTTCCGTTTTTTTGAACCCCGGTTGGCGCCGGGGTTTTTTGTTGATTACGCGGCCTGCTGGACGCGACTCATCCATTCCACCAGTGCTTGACGCATGGCTTCCGATGAAGTTTTGCCCTGGGCATCAGCCGCCGCTTGAAGCCGCCGCTTGAACGCTCGACTCACCCGCGCCTTCAGCATTTCGTCTCGCGGTTGCGTCGCCTTCTTCGATGTGGGGGAGTTCGTCATTGCTCGTTTCCTAGGTGATGTGGTCCCGTTGTGGCCACAACCCCATCCAAACAGAGCTCACGAACTTGTCCAGATCGACTTCTTGACTAAAACCAATATCTGTTGCCTCAACAGCATTTTTTTCATAAACGAGAGGCAATTCACGCTTTTCAGCCAAGGTGTAACAGGTGCTTGTTACACCCCTTGTTACGGCTGGAACCCTGACCAGACAAGGTTTGTCATGGGTGTAACAGGTGTAACAAGTAGATCCATTGATCTGAAAAAGTGATTGGCCATTGAAGCCAAAATCTCTGATGCAGCTGCAAGTAATACCTACCCACCCGTTACACCCGTTACACGCGCCTTGGCCCCTGCAAAGCCATTGAATCCATTGGACAAACTTCCGTAACAAGCACCTGTGACGGGTGTAACGGGTGCTTGTTCCGTCCCCGAGAAGATCATTCTTCGTTCGCACTCCCCTGGTTCGCACTGGCCACCTGCACTACCCGCTCGATGGCAAAGAACTTCCCGCGCAGCACACCACTTGCTTGCGCTTGCTGAAGGTGACCGGCTGCGCGCCTGCCGTAAGCGACCACCACCGATCCCGACGGCGCTGCCGTGCCGGTGGTCCCGTCGGGACGCACAAACTTCAGCCGCCCGCGGGTGAACAGAATCGCCGTCGCGTTGGGGTGGGAAAGCACGCAGTCGTGCATCCATCCCGTCTCCATGTTGACCGGCACGAGAGCCATACCGCCGCCGGGGTGGTTGGCCAGCTTGCTCAGCCACTTCTCCATCCCTTTTCCGTAAGGCGGGTTCATCCACACGAATGCCTGCATGGGCCACGGCGTTGCCAAGCCGTCCTGGCTCGGCGGGATCATTCGGCGGGCCGTGGGCGCCGGCAGCCGCGACGGGTCTTCGGGCGTGCAAGGATCGAGGTCAAAGCCGCGCCTTCCCCCCAGCGCCCTGACGATGGCATGCGGGGTATACCAATCGACGCTCGTGTGGGCCTTGTCGCTTGCCTTGTAGCAAACGGAGGTGAGCCGGGTGGGTTTAGCCGCTGCGAGGCGGTTGGGGCGGTTGGCAGTCTTGAACGGCACAACATTGGTTTTGGGTTGCATGAGAAATCTCCAGGCAAATCTCCGCCAGCACGGCTGTGTTGCCGCGTTGAAGGAATGGGTTTTGGGAGTTGGGCTTGAACCAGCCCGAGAGGCGCTGCTGGCGGCGGGTTACCACCAAGAGTTGTAGAACACGTCCCAACCGCCGTTGATCAATGCGCGGGCCTGCGCAATGAAGTCCAGATCTTCTTTAGCTCGATCGGGATCCGATTCACCGAAGAAGAAGCCCACCGTGTGGGGCAGCCGCTCATCGAGGACAGCCTGCTCCAATGCGTCGAGGTCTGCCGCTCCGAGAAACACGCGAACCATGTTGAACTCAAACGGGTCAGAGCACCCCGTCCGGGCACTGTGCAGCCCGAACATCCAGCCGTGGAGGTTGGGATGGCATCGCCACTGAAAGAACACCTGTCCCTCGCACGACGTCTCCTCCTTGCGGATCTTCCCCCCATACATATCAAGGCCCATCTTGTTGCTCCATCGCTCCGACCACCGGGGCGTTGGAGCAATCATCCGAATTCAACGCCACCCAAAATACGGATATTGGAGGCCTCCAATGCGATTCAGGCACTGCTTAGACGCGTTTCTTCTTGAGTTCTGGCGTGTGCTGGGTGGTTTGGTTTAAACGCTCGTCGAGCGCTTGTTCGATTACCCTAGCTCGCGAGGCGTCTAACTGGTGAGCGAGATCACGCAGGCGTTTGGCCTGGGCTTGGGCTGCCTCGTTGAATGCGTCCACCCACTGACGCTTGACGTCAGGGTTTTGCCAAGGCTGGGCGAATGCCTCGGTCAGCGTGCAGACCCGAATCCCAAGCCCGATCTGCGCGCCCAATGCTTGGAGCCGGCGAATTAGCGCATCGGTGATCGGTTGGTCAGTCAGTGGCTCCAGGAAGAGCTGCTTAGCCTTGGGCCCTTTGGCCACCAGAAAAGGCAGTTCTGCAGTTAGGAGGGTGTTGATCGCAACGCCCCGTTCGCTCAACGGCTTCCAAAGGCCCTTAGCCTTGAGCTCGGCTGCCCAGGCCATCAACGGGACAAGGGTGGTCGAGCGCTTGCGAGTTCCCTTCACCGTGAACAGCGTCCCCGTTGGGGAGTGTTCCTTCAAGAGGTGTTGCAACTGGGCCGTGCTGATCGCCAACACCCCAGCGGCCTCATTGAAGCTCAGCTCCACGTCCACCGTGGAGCGCAACTTCGCTAGGCGCAGATGGTCTGCAACCTTCTTCTCCATCTGGCCCACGGTTTCGGAGCCAGAGAGTTTGCCGAGAAAGCGGTCGATGGCTCGTCGGTAGGCATCGGCGGCAGTGAGGGCCATTAGTTCGGCTCGCTCCCCTTACGGCCGACCTTTGAAGAGCGCGCGGCAGCATTGCTGCTGCGCCGCCCGACCTTGCGCGCCGGCAGGGTGCGCAGCGCCTCCAGGTCGATTCCGTAATCTAGGACACCCAAAGCTGGCGTTCCTCCGGCACCGTTGAGCTTCTCACTCACCGTAAAGGGCCTGCTGTAAGTCGCGTGGTGTTCGTCGTCCAATTCGTGGCCGACGATTTGGGCTCGCATCTCAGAGGCCACACCGCTGCCCTGCATCTCCTGAATCACGGTCTTTCGGAGACTATGGAAACCACGCTTCGCTTTCGGCCACCCACCACTGTGCTTTTGGAGGTAGTAGCTGAACGCCTTCGATATCCAGTTCCCCGCACCATTCTTCGCCTTACTGTCAGCCTGCGGAAACAATCGCCAGTCCCCGCTCTCCCTTCGTTCGGCGACGTAGTCCAAGAAACCGAGCTTGATCAGGTCGGGATGCAACGGGACGACCCGATTGGAAACATCGGTCTTCAACCGCTGATCCTCCCCCTCATCGGTAAACCGTATGCACGGGATCCCCTCCTCCTCCTTGACGTCGAGGGTGAACAGCTGCCCCACCTCACCCGCCCGGGCTCCCGTATACAGGCCCAACAAAGCCGCCCAGCGCGCTCCCGTTGAAAGCTGCCTGAAGCTATCGGGTGCGAAGAGTTGATGGACCTGGTCCAAGGTAAAGGCCTGGAAGCCAAATTTTCTACGCTTACGCTTCTCAGCCATCGAAACGCTGACGTGACCTGCGGCGACATTGTCTCCCTTTAGCACATAGCCTGAAGCCATTGCCCAAGTGAAGAATCCTCTCTTTCCTGCGAGGTAGCTCTGGCGATTGTTGAGCGTAGAACGCGTTAACCCGCGCTTGGCCAAATGGTCGTAGAAGCGGGCCATCTCAGGCCGCGTGATGGTATGCAGCTCGCGCTCGGCGCCCAAGAACTCGATCAGCTCTGTCACGGGAAGCAGTTTGATGCCGACCGTTTTGACCTCGATGTCCTCGGCGGCGACTTTGTCCTGCCAGATTCGCTTCGCATCGATGAGGCTGATCGTCTCAGCTGGCAGGGGCTGCGCCGCCGCTGATTCCAACGGGTTTGGCCCAGCCGCCGCCGGAACTGCACCCGCATCACGGAAGTGGAACTTGCCGATTTCTTCCAGCGCCTCCATTGCTCGAGCATGGTCCGCCGCATCCGTGGTCCGAAGACGGAAGCCCGGCAAGTCAATTTCATAACGTCTGGAGCCGTTCTCCGCGACGCTGCGGAGAACATCCTGAACCGTGAGTCCCTTCTTGGTCATGCACCCATCCCTGATGGCATCGAATGCTTGAGCATAACGCTGCGCGATGGCCAAGGCAGCCACTCTTGCGCTATGCAGGTGGATGCCCAAGGGATGCTTGACGAAAGGTTTGCCGACGATGCCGCGCATGTCCGTCGGAACGCGCATGCGAAACTGGTAACGACCAGTGGAAGAGCGAGTGAGATAGCTTGGTAATCGCATCGGAGTTGTGCCCCGATTTGTGCCCCAAGCCGCCCTTCAAGACCCTAAAAAATGTCGTTTAAAAACAAACACTTATTCAGGATTGGCGGAGAGAGTGGGATTCGAACCCACGGAAGGTTTGACCCTTCGCCGGTTTTCAAGACCGGTGCCTTAAACCGCTCGGCCATCTCTCCAATCGGGTCCCGGTCGCCCGGGCAGCGCCGTATTCTCGCACGTGAAGGCCATTTGCCCAAGACCACCCTTGCCCCCGCCCTTCGCATCCGGCACGGTGGGGCCTCCACTGCAATCGGATCCCCCATGGCCCACCTCGATCTGGCCAACCTGCGCACCACCCTGCTGGACGACACCCAGCTGGCCGCAGTGGCCCTGCACCGCACCTTCGCCGGCCACCTGCCGGTCAGCAGCGGGCATCTGGTGGTCTGCGATCCGCTGGTCCAGTCCGAGGCGCCCGCGCTGGCCGACTACACCGCTCCGGTGGGTCGGCATCCAGTGGAGATCATCGTGCACAGCGGCCGCCCGGCGCTGGCCGTGGTCTGGTTCAAGCCGCGCCAGGCACTCACCGCGTCCGCACTGCACTGGCAGATGGCACGCTGGACCACGCAGGACCTGACCGGCCTGGATGAGGACAGCTTCATCGGCTATCCGGTCGACGCCGGCATCGGCTGTTTCATGGACACCGACACCCAGCAGGCACTGCTGGCCCTGATCGAACAGGCCGATGGCGACGAAGACAATGCGTGGTCGGATGCCCTGATCGACCACGACGGCCTGGATGAAGGCGCCGAGTACCGCCCTTGGGGCGAGGACTCGCCACACGGCCTGGTCGTATTCACCAGCGGCTGGGGCGACGGTGTGTATCCGAGCTACTGGGCGCTGGATACGTCCGGCATTCCGGTAGCACTGGTCACCGATTTCCTGTGCATCCAGGGTGGTGACGGGCGCGACGAGCGCGAGATCGCCGACCAGGCCTATCGCGACAGCCTGCCCGCGGCGGAATCCGAGGCACTGGCACGACTGGTGGCCGCGGTGGAGCGCGACGACGCGGATGCGCTGCGCGACCTGTTGAAGGATGCGCCGCAGCGCGCCAATCAGATCGAACCGGGCTGCGGCGGCACCGCGGTGTTCGAGGCGATCCGGCTGGACCGCCCAGAGGCGTTGCGCGTGCTGCTGCAGGGCGGCGCGTTGCCAGCGATGCCGGAGCGCCTGCACATGAGCAAAGTGACCAGCTACCTGGACTACGCGCGCTTCCTGAAGAGGCCACGCAGCGCGGAACTTATGGCGGTACTGGAAGCACCGGTCATTGCCGAGCCCAGACCGGCCGCACCGCCGCAGCGCAGCTTCTGGGACCGGTTGTTCGGGCGGAAGTGATCGACCCCGGAAACAGCAACGCCGGGCATGGCCCGGCGCTACCGTTCAGCTCTCTCAGCCCGCATCCACCGCCAGCGCGCCCAGAGCACTGGCCTTGATGCGCTCCTTGGCCTTCTCGCAGGCACCATCGCAATGCAGGCGCGAGGCCTCCAGCTGCGGCGGCAGGTGCTCGGCCAGGAAGTCGATGAACACGCGCACCGCCGGCAACAGGCCACGGCGCGAAGCGAACACGGCATGGCACACGCCCTGCGGCAGCGACCAGTCCGGCAGCACCACTTCCAGCTCGCCATTGCGCACGGCATCGGCGCACACGGTTTCCGGCAGCATGGTGATGCCGAAGCCGTCCTTCACCATGCTCTGCAGCAGCGGGAAGTCGAAGCCGGCCACGCGCGGCTGCAGGTCGACCCGGCGCACTTCGCCTTCCGGCCCATGCAGTTCCCAGCGCTGGCGTGCTTCGTCTTCGCTGATGCTGAGGGTAACGTGCTGGGTCAGTTCTTCCGGGTCCTTGGGGCGGCCGGCGCGGTCCAGGTACTTCGGGCTGGCCACCAGCAGTTCCTGCACCTGGCCGAAGCTGCGCATCACCAGGCTGCCGTCGTCGTCCAGGCGCGAACGCACGCGCAGGGCCACGTCGTAGCCTTCATTGATGATGTCCACGCGGCGGTTGCTGATGTTCAGCTGCAGGCGCACCTTCGGGTACTGCTCGAGGAACTTGGGCAGCAGCTTGGGCAGCTGCATCTGCGCCAGCGACACCGGCACGCTGGCGCGCACCACGCCGCGCGGTTCCGCGCTGAGGCGGTCGACCACTTCGCGGGCGGCCTGCGCCTCGGCCAGCATCGTCTGGGCGTGGCGGTGCACGCTGGTGCCGACGTCGGTGACCGCGAAGCGGCGCGTGGAGCGCTGCAGCAGGCGCACGCCCAGGTCGGTCTCCAGCTGGCTGATGCGGCGGCTCAGGCGCGACTTGGGGATGCCCAGCGCGCGCTCGGCGGCGGCAAATCCACCGTGGTCGACCACCATCGCAAAGTAGTACAGATCATTCAGGTCATGCATGCCCGAGTTCCATATCTAGAACAATACGTGGCATTCAATCACCTTTATCCCGCCTTTGCAACAACCTATCGTTCTCTCCGTCGGCGGGGCCTACCCGCTTCTTCCTTCCAGAACATAGGTGACTGCCATGAAGCTTCTGCATCTCGACGCCAGCGTGCTTGGCGAGAACTCCGTCTCCCGCCACCTGACCGCCGCCGTGGTGGCCCGGTTCAAGCAGCAGGTCGACGGCCTGCAGGTCGATTATCGCGATCTTGACGCCAATCCGGTACCGCATCTGCGCAGCAGCTCGCTGGCCAAGGCCGACGCGGCCGAAGCCGCCGATGCTGAACAGGTGCTGGAGCAGTTCCTTGCTGCGGACATCGTGGTGATCGGCGCGCCGATGTACAACTTCAGCATTCCGTCCACCCTGAAGGCCTGGATCGACCGCGTGGCCGTGGCCGGGCGCACCTTCAAGTACACCGAGAATGGCCCGATCGGCCTGGCCGGCGGCAAGCGCGTGATCGTGGTCAGCAGCCGCGGCGGCATCTACACCGATTCGCCGGCCGACTTCCAGGAGCCGTTCCTGCGCCAGACGTTCGCCTTCTGGGGCATCAACGACATCGAGTTCGTGCGTGCCGAGGGCATCGCCTACTCGCCGCAGCACCGTGAAGACGCCATCGCCGGCGCGCTGGCGGCCCTGCCGTCGCACGAAGCGGCTGAAGCCTCCGCTGCATAAGCGTTCCAGCGTTCGGCGCCGCTCTCTCCTCGTCGAGGCGCTGAACGCGGGCCGGGATCCCCTCCCCCATCCCGGCCCACCCTGGCGGCCCCGCTGTGCGGGGCCGTTTTTTTGTGGTGCCAGGCCTGAGGGCCTGCGCTATCCACGCACGGCGTGGATCTACTGATGCGCGCGGTAGATCCACGCCATGCGTGGATGCGGCGCCGTGCGCGGGGTTCTACAGGGCGTTAGGCTGGGGCCATGAACTACATCGTGACGACTGCGCACCGCAGCGAATTTCCGCACCCGATCACCCTGCGCCGTGGCCAGGCGCTGGTGGTGGGCGAACGTTATGAAGGCCCGGAGGGTTGGGAAGACTGGTTCCTGTGCGAGTCCGAGGGGCAACAGCCCGGATTCGTGCCCGCACCGGTGATTGGTCGCGATGCGCAGGGTGGCGCGTTTGCCACGGAGGATTACTGCGCGCGGGAGCTGGATGTGGATCCCGGCCAGCTGCTGCGTGGGCAGCGCACGCTCAATGGCTGGGCGTGGTGCGTGCCGGAGGCCGGCGACCCGGGATGGGTGCCGTTGGAGAAGGTGCGGGTTGTGGAGTGATCGTGGGGTTCATCCACGCATGGCGTGGATCTACTGGGGCATCGGTGAAATCATGCCGAGCGCCTGCAACATCCTCCAGTAGATCCACGCCATGCGTGGATTCGGTGCCATGCAAGCATGGCACCCACCGGAGCCGCAGCACCGCCCGATCAGGGAATCAGGCGATGGTTTCCAGTCCGCCCATGTACGGGCGCAGGGCTTCCGGCACGGTGATGCTGCCGTCGGCGTTCTGGTAGTTCTCCATCACCGCGATCATCGCGCGGCCGACCGCCACGCCCGAGCCGTTCAGCGTATGCGCCAGCTCCGGCTTGCCGGTGGCCGGGTTGCGCCAGCGGGCCTGCATGCGGCGGGCCTGGAAGTCACCACAGTTCGAGCACGAGGAGATTTCGCGGTAGGTCTCCTGCGACGGCAGCCAGACTTCCAGGTCGTAGGTCTTGATGGCCGAGAAGCCCATGTCGCCGGTGCACAGCAGCACCTTGCGGTACGGCAGGCCCAGTTTCTCCAGCACCACTTCGGCACAGCGGGTCATGCGCTGGTGCTCGGCATCGCTGTCTTCCGGGCGGCTGATCGAGACCAGTTCGACCTTCTCGAACTGATGCTGGCGGATCATGCCGCGCACGTCGCGGCCGCCGCTGCCGGCCTCGGCGCGGAAGCACATCGAGTGGGCGGTCATGCGCAGCGGCAGGCGCTCGGCGTCGACGATCTCATCGCGCACGATGTTGGTCAGCGGCACTTCCGAGGTCGGGATCAGGTACCGCGTGGAGTCGCCCACGGCGGTCTTGAACAGGTCGTCCTCGAACTTCGGCAGCTGGCTGGTGCCACGCAGCGAATCGGCGTTGACCAGCAGCGGCACGTTGGTTTCCTCGTAGCCGTGCTCACCGGTGTGCAGGTCGACCATGAACTGGGCCAGCGCACGGTGCAGGCGCGCGATCGGGCCGCGCAGCACGGTGAAGCGCGAGCCGGACAGCTTGGCCGCGGTCTCGCCGTCCAGCCAGCCGTTGCGGGCGCCCAGTTCGACGTGGTCAAGCACCTTGAAATCGAACTGGCGCGGGGTGCCCCAGCGCGCCTGCTCAACGTTGTCGTTCTCGTCGGCACCGGCCGGCACGTCATCGGCCGGCAGGTTCGGAATGCCCATCGAGATCGCTTCGATCTTCTCGCGCAGCTCGTCCAGCGCCACTTCCGAGGCCTTCAGCTCGTCGGCGAAGGCGGCAACCTCGGCCATGATGGCCGAAACGTCCTCGCCCTTGGCTTTGGCCTGGCCGATGGCCTTGGAACGGCTGTTGCGCAGGCTCTGCAGCTCCTGGGTCCGCACCTGGATGCGCTTGCGATCGGCCTCCAGGGACTCCAGGGCAGACACGTCGAGCTCGAAGCCGCGGCTGGTGCGCAGGCGTTCGGCGAGGTCGGCGGGCTGGTGGCGGAGCAGGGCTGGATCAAGCATGGCAGGTGTCGTGGTGGGTATCAGGGATGGGATTATCGCTTGTTATACGGATTTCTGCCGCCCGGTTCATTCCCGCCGTGGCAGAATCGAGCCACTCCGTACTGGTCCGGTCCATGTCTGCACCCCGCTCGTCGTCCGCCAAGTCGTTCACTGTGCATATCCCGCGCAATGCCCTGAAGATCGCCGGTATCGCCTTCGGCGTGGGCGTGCTGCTGTTTGTGCTGGTCTGGCTGACAGGTCGCGACAAGGAGTTCTTCCGCGCCGATCCTGCCGCGCAGACCCCGCAGGAAACCGCCCAGATCGAGCCCCTGCCGGAGCCGTTGGCCGCTGCGGCCGGTTCCAGCGACATGCCCGATGCCAAGCCGGCCCCGGTAGAGGAAGAAGCACCAAAGCTGGTCGAAACGGCCCCACCGCCGCCTGCCCCCATCGCTGAAGCAGCCCCGGCCGCACCAGGCCCTGCGCCGGCGGCCACCGGCAACAGCCAGCCGATGCCGATTGCCGGCCAGTCGCCGCCACCCGCCTACCCGGCTGCCGCGCTGCGCGCTGGCGAGACCGGCACCGTGGTGGTGCGGGTGGACGTGGACGCCACCGGCTATCCAAACAACGCCACGGTGATCCAGCGCAGCGGTTCACGCGAGCTCGACCGTGCCGCCACAGACGCCGTGCGCCGCTGGCGCTTCACACCGGCGCAGAGCAACGGCCAGGCCGTCCCCGGCAGCATTGAAGTGCCATTCGACTTCAAGACGCAGTAACTGAACGCTTCCCGGCAGGCAAACTGAACCCTGCCGGTGGCCTTGACGCAACGCTGACACTTCTCGCCCGTGGCTCGCGCAACACTTCCCACGTCGTCCAATGACGGAAGGAGTTAGCGATGGCTGCCACCACCCACGAAGACCTTCATTCGCCGCATCTGCAGGAAGATTCCAGCCTGCAGCACAAACCTACGTCACCCTGGATGTGGATCGCGCTGATCGTGGCGATGTTTGCTGCCGCCCTGCTCTGGCTGCGTCATTCGAACCAGGAAGACGTGGCACCGGCACCGGTCGGGGAGCGCATGCTTCCCGCCCCCGAGCAGGCAGTGGTGACGGATGCAACGGCCCCTGCCGCGCGCCAGGCGGTCCCGGCTACCGCTTCGCGGAAGGCCACGCCGGTAGTGCGCAATCGTGAGGCCCGCCCGCTGGCCAGCAACCGCATGCCCACCTACCCCGCCGCTGCGCTGCGTAGTGGCGTGCAGGGCAGCGTGATCGCCAGCCTGAGTGTCGATACCCGCGGCAACGTCGCCAATGCCGCGATCGTTTCGCGCAGCGGCGAGCGCAGTCGCGATCTGGACCGCGCAGTGCTGAGCACTGTGCAGAACTGGAAGTTCCAGCCGGCGATGCACGAAGGCCGTGCCATCGCCAGCGTGGTGCGGGTCCCGGTGGATTTCCGTACCGAGCAGCGTTGATCGCGGACGAGGGGTTCGTGATGTTTAGACGGAGGCTTCGGCCTCCGTCCTTTTATGCGGAAAAGCGTGCCGACCAAGGTCGGCACCTACCGGGCGATGTGAACGTGCCGACCAAGGTCGGCAGCTACCGCGGAATGCGATCCGCCGGGCATGGCCCGGCGCTATCCACACCGTGTCCGGCGGCGCCGGGCCACGCCCGGCGGTTGCGGCGCCGATCAGACCAGGTTGAACCCGGCGCTGCGCGCAAGGCCGTCGAAATCCGGGAAGGACGTGGCGACGTTGGCGATATCGTTGATGCGCACTTCGCCGTCACTGATCTGGCCGGCAATGGCGAACGCCATGGCAATGCGATGGTCGCCGTGGCTTTCGATGGTGCCGCTGCCCAGGCGCACGCCACCGTGCAGGGTGGCACCGTCTTCGGTTTCGTCCACCTGCATGCCCAGCGCGCGCAGGCCAGTGGCCATCGCAGCGAGACGATCGGATTCCTTCACCCGCAGCTCGGCCGCACCGCTCACCACGGTCTGGCCTTCTGCGGCCGCAGCCGCCACGAACAGCGCCGGGAACTCGTCGATCATGTCCGGCACCAGCGCTTCCGGAATGCGCGCACCCTTCAACTGAGCGTAGCGCACCACCAGATCAGCGACGGGCTCACCGCCCTGCTCGGCCGGATTCTCTTCGGTGATGTCCGCGCCCATCAGGCGCAGCGCGTGCAGCAGGCCGGTGCGACGCGGGTTCAGGCCGACCTGCTTCAGGCGCAGCTCGGAACCGGGAATGATGGTGGCGGCCACCAGGTAGAACGCCGCAGACGAGAAGTCGGCCGGCACCACGATGTCCGTGGCGCGCAGGCGCTGGCCGCCCCGCAGGCGCGCCTTGCCCGGTGAAAACTCGATGTCCACGCCGAACGCCGACAGCATGCGCTCGGTGTAGTCACGGGTCGGATGCGGTTCGGTCACCCGGGTTTCGCCCTGCGCGTACAGGCCGGCCAACAGCACCGCCGACTTGATCTGTGCGCTGGCCACCGGCGAGGCGAAGTCGATGCCGTGCAGCGACTGGCCGCCATGCACGTGCAGCGGCGGCGTGCCGTCGTCCTGGGTGTCGATCTTCGCGCCCATCTGCGACAGCGGGCCGGTGACACGGCGCATCGGGCGGCCCGACAACGACTCATCGCCGATCAGCGTGCAGTCGAAGGCCTGGCCTGCCAGCAGGCCGGCCAGCAGGCGCATGCCGGTACCTGCATTGCCGCAGTCCAGCGGTGCGCTGGGTGCCTGCAGGCCGTCGATGCCGACGCCGTGCACGATGCGCTGCGACGCGCTGGGCGTTTCGATGCGCACGCCGAGTTGGCTGAAGATGCGCGCAGTGGCGCGGGTGTCTTCGCCTTCCAGGAAACCTTCGATATGCGAGGTGCCATCGGCCAGCGCGGCGAACATCACCGAGCGGTGCGAGACCGACTTGTCGCCGGGAATGGTCAGGCTGCCCTGCAGCGGCTGGCCCTTGCGGGCAATCCAGTGTTGCGCGTTGCTCATCGTTCGATCATTCCGTAAACGCCGGCAGCGCCGGCGATGCATCAGGGAGCGGCGGCCAGGGCCGCCGCAGCAGCACTCAGGGCACGGCCACCGGGTAGGAGCCAAGCACCTTGATCTGCGCCGAGTGCGCTTCCAGTTCGGCCAGGGCAGCCTGCATCGGCGCGTCGTCGATGTGGCCGGCCAGGTCGATGAAGAAGCCGTACTCCCACTTGCCGTGGTGCGACGGGCGCGACTCGATGCGGTTCATGCTGATGCCGTGGCGGGCGAACGGGCTGAGCACGTCGAACAGCGCACCGGGCTTGTCATGGATGAACACCAGCACCGAGGTGCGGTCGTGGCCTGAGGTCGGGAAGATATTGCGGCCCACCACCAGGAAGCGGGTGGTGTTGTCGGCATCGTTCTGGATCGGCTTGGTGACCACCTTCTTCAGGCCGTACACGTGGCCGGCACTCTCGCCGCCGATGGCAGCCGCGTCGTCGGCGTTGCGCGCACGGCGCGCACCTTCGGCGTTGCTGGATACCGGAATCTTCTCGGCCTTCGGCAGGTTGGCGCGCAGCCACGCCGAGGTCTGCATGAACGACTGCGGGTGTGCGTAGATGCGCTCGATGTCCTCGATGCGGCCGCTGCGCGACATCAGGTACTGCTGCACGCGCAGTTCGACTTCGCCACAGATCTTCAGATTCGAGGTCAGGAACATGTCCAGGGTGATCTGGATGGTGCCCTGCCCCGAATTCTCCACCGGCACCACGCCGAAATCGGCGTTGCCCGCTTCCACTTCCTGGAACACTTCCTCGATGCTGGCCATCGGCAGGCCCAGCGCGGAGCGGCCGAAGTGCTTGAGCACGGCCTGCTGGCTGAAGGTGCCTTCCGGGCCGAGGTAGCCGATCTTCAGCGGCTCCTGCTGCGCCAGGCAGGCCGACATGATCTCGCGGTAGACGTGCACCAGCAGCTCGTCGCTGAGCGGGCCTTCGTTGCGGTCCACCACCATGCGCAGCACCTGCGCTTCGCGTTCGGGGCGGTAGTAGTCCACGGCGGCGGCCAGCTTGCCCTTGGCCTTGCCGACCTGGTGGGCGAAACGCGCGCGCTCGGCGATCAGGTTCTGGATGTCGCGGTCGATCTGGTCGATCTTCGAGCGCACATCGGCCAGCGCCAGCGGCGCCAGGGTGGGCGCCGGGTTCGACGCGGCCTTGGACGTGCTCTTGCCCTTGGCCTTGGTGGAGGCGCTGTCCTTGGCCGGTTCGGCCTTCTTCGGCGCCTTCTTGCTGGATTTGCTGCTTGCCATCGGAATTCCCTGTTGCGGGGCACGCACCTGACGGTGCGCGCCATTCATTGCTCAACCGTGACGCTGCTGGAAATCGGCCATGAAGGCGACCAGCGCCTCGGCCCCGGCCAGCGGCATGGCGTTGTACAGCGAGGCCCGGATACCGCCGACCACCTTGTGGCCCTTCAGCGCCAGCAGACCGGCGGCCTTGGCCTCGGCGACGAAACGGGCGTCGAGATCGGCATCGGGCAGGAAGAAGGGGATGTTCATCCGCGAACGGGCCGCATGTGCGACCTCATTGCGGTAGAAGCCGCCGGAGCCGTCGATGGCGCCGTACACCAGCGCGGCCTTGGCGGCATTGCGCTTGGCGAACTCGGTCACGCCGCCCTCGGCCAGCATCCACTTGAACACCAGGCCGGCCAGATACCAGTTCCAGGTCGGCGGCGTGTTGAGCATCGAATCGCGGGCGACGTGCGAGCGGTAATCGAAGATGTCCGCGCGCGGCTGGCCACTGCGCTCGAGCAGGTCGCGGCGGATGATCATCACCGCGATGCCGACCGGACCGAGGTTCTTCTGCGCGCCGGCGTAGATCACACCATAGCGGCGCACATCCAGCGGCTCACTGGCGATGGACGAGCTGAAGTCGGCGATCAGCGGGACGTTGCCGGTATCGGGCACATCACGGAATTCGACGCCGTGGATGGTCTCGTTGGCGGTGATGTGCACGTAGGCGGCATCACGCGACAGCTGCCAGTCGGCACGCGCCGGCAGCTCGCGGTAGCCGTTGGTCTCGCTGCTGGCGGCGATGTTGACGTCGACGTAGACCCCGGCCTGCTTGACCGCCGTCTTGCCCCAGTGGCCACTGACCACGTAATCGGCACGCTGGCCCGGGGCGGCGAAGTTGAGCGGGATCAGCGCCTGCTGGGTGGTGGCGCCACCGGACAGGAACAGCACCGCATAGTCGTCGGGGATGTCGAGCAGGCGACGCAGGTCGGCCTCGGCTTCGGCGGCCACGGACATGAATTCCGCGCCGCGATGGCTCATTTCCACGATCGAAGCGCCGGACCCGTGCCAGTCCAGCATTTCCGCCTGCGCCTGGCGCAGGACCGATTCCGGCAAGGTCGCAGGGCCGGCACTGAAGTTGAACGCGCGCGTCATGTCACACCTGTGGGGCAAGACCCCTAGTATGCCGCAGTGCACCAGCCTTGCGGCCTTGTGGCGCAAGGGAAATTTGGTTTCATTGGAATCCATTGGCGACGCGACCGGGTAGTGCCGGCCGCTGGCCGGCAACCTCATGGATTCGGGGCGGCGGTTGCCGGCCAGCGGCCGGCACTACCGTCACCGCGCGACCGTCAGCGCGCGCCGAACCAGAGCAGCAGGCTGAGCACTGCCGCCAGCAACAAGGCGCTGGCCAGCAGCCACGGCCAGCGCCGGACCTTGCGCGGCACGGCCGGCAGCACCGGCGCCTGCTCGGCGTCCTGGCTGGACTCGTCTTCATCCGGCAGCGGGCGACGGCGCGGGTCATGCGGCACTTCCAGCACGAACCGGTGCTGGCCATCGAACACCACCTGGTCGCCGGCCTGCAGCCAGCAGTGGCGCACGGCCACGCCGTTGACCCGGGTACCGTCGGCACTGCCGAGGTCCCGCAGCAGCACACGATCACCGTGCACTTCCACGCGGGCGTGCTGTTCGGCGAAGGCCGGATCGTCGATGGCGATGTCGGCCTCACTGCCGCGACCGACCAGGCGGGCCCGCGACAGGGTGAAGCTGCGGCCATGATGCAGGCCACCAACGCCACGCAGCAGGCGCTGCTGCTCGTCGCTGCCGTCATCATTCTTCGGTGCGGGGGCCTGCAGCAGGCTCTCGACCTCGCCCTGCAGCACCATCTCCACACCGTCCACATACACCGCATCGCCCGCACGCAGCAGGGCCATGCGGCGCACCGGTCGACCATTCACGTGGATGCCACGGATACCGTTGCCGACCTGCAGCCACAGGCCGCGATCGTCCATGCAGAACTGCGCCAGCAGCAGCGCGCCGTGGCCGGCGTCGCCGAGCCGCACACTGCCGTTGGCCTGGCGCACGATGCGTTGCACCCCGGGCCGCAGCGGCTGGTCGGGCTGTTGTTGTTGACTGAAGTGAACAAGCAGGTTCTGCACGCGGCGCAGCCTAGCAGGTTGGCCGCCAACGAAGAAGAACCTGCGATGAGTGCTTGGCGCGACGGCCCTCGATGCGCACAATGCTCGCCCTCATTGATCATCCCCGCCCTGCGCCAGGAGCCTGCATGTCCACCATCGATGTCCGCCACGCCCACGCCCTGCCCGACGCACAGGCACGCGCCGCGATCGAACAGGTCGCCGCCAAGCTGTCCGAGCGCTTCGGCCTGAAGTCGTCCTGGACCGCCGACGTGCTGAACTTTTCCGGCAGCGGCGTGGATGGTGCGATCGAGCTGCAGCCGGGCGCCGTGCGCGTGACCGCCAAGCTGGGCTTCCTGCTGTCAGCGATGAAAGGCATGGTGGAAGGCGAGATCCAGCGCGTGCTGAAGGAAAAGCTGGGCTGAACCCCGGCGCCGGCCGTCACGGCCGTGCAACGCCAACGCGCGCTACTCTCGGGCCAGGCCCAACTCCCACGGGAAGTGCGATGAACCAGTACGAAAACGATGACCGCCGCAACGACGAAGCCTCGTTCGGTGACCAGGCCGAGCGCTTCTCGCGCAAGCTCAGCGACTCGGCCCAGCAGGTCTGGCTGGCTGGCCTGGGGGCCTTGGGCCGCGCACAGGCCGAGGGCAGCCGCTTCTTCGATGGCCTGGTGAAGGAAGGCGAAGCCTGGGAAGCCCGCCGCCGTGAGCGCAATGGCGAACAGGGTCCGGGCTGGCGCGACAACGTGGAAACCTCACTGGATGAGGCCCGCGAGAAGGCCTCCGGCACCTGGAACAAGGTCGAAAAGGCCTTCGACGACCAGGTGCAGGGCGTACTCAAGCGCCTGCACGTGCCCACTGCCGACGAGGTGACCGCGCTGGAAGCCCGTATCGACGCCCTGCACGCGCGGCTGGCCAAGCTGGAAAACCGTGCGGCCTCGGGCGCCGATGCCCCCGCACCGGGCAGCCATCAGTCGCCGGACAGCGTGCCCTGAACATCGATTGTTGCAATGCAATAAATTTTGATTGACAATCGCGAGCAACCCGCCAATCGCTTCGGCTGCCGTTTGTTCCCTCCCCTCACGGCTTCAGGATTGGCGGGTTTTTCGTGTCTGCCGTATGCCGATCTGAGCGTTCCATCACGCTTCCTGTCAGGAACGTCCTGACCCAGCCGGATAGTGCGACCTTTACACTGTCGTCTTCCGCATTCGCCCCTTCCGCGCACCTCCTGCATGCTCCCTTGGATCCTGGCCCTGCTGTCGGCCCTGCTTACCTGTTCCCTGGCCGTTGTCTATCTGTGGTGGATCAAGCGGCGGCAGAAGGAGATGCAACTGGGCCTGCAGGCGCTGGCCGGCATGCATTGGCGCGAGTTCTCGGTGCTGGTAAAGCGCATGCTGCGCGAACAGCGCGGCCTGCGTGAACTCAGCGATGCCACGGAAGAATCACGCGAGCCCAGCAGCGACTTCCTGCTCAGCGATGGCCCCAACACCTGGCTGGTGGCGTGCAAGCATGGCCTGGCCTATCGCATTGGTACCGCCGCGGTGAACGAACTGGGCGCCGCCGCGCGCCTGGCCGGCGCCAAGGGTGGCGTGCTGCTGACCGAAGGCCGGATCGAACGCGATGGCCGCAGCGCTGCCGAGAAGCAGGCGGTGGAAGTCCTTGATGGGCCCCGCCTGTGGCCGTTGCTGCAACCCTACCTGCCGGCGGACATCGAATCGCGCGTGCGCACCCGTGCCCGGCATGAAGCGCTGCGCCGCATCGCTATCGCCGCGCTGGGTTCGGTGACGCTGGGCCTGCTGGTCGGGCTCGGCGTGCAGGGCCTGCATATGGAGGACACCGCGCCCGTTGCTGCAGCGCCAGTGGAGACTGCCCCGTCGCCAGCGGACGCCCCCGCAGCCCACGCAGCACCCGAAGCGAGCGAGGCTGCACCGCCCATCACTACGGCGCCCTCGCCGACGGCGGCGGCCACCGATGAGCGCAGCAATCCCAATCCGGACGCGGCCACCCTGGAGCGCTTCCAGGCCGATCTGTCCCGCGCCCTGGCCGGCAAGCCCGGTATCGCCAGCGGTGTCTGGCTGACCCGGCAGACCCTGGCGATCAACCGCACCGGTGAACTGGAAGCCGTGTGGCCACGCGTGTGCGAGGAAGTGCTGCGCTATCCCGCGCTGCGCAACGTGCGCATCCAGCTCAATGCCCGCCCGGGCGTGAATGAGCCGGTACGCTGGCGGCAATGCGCCACGTATTGATTGGGACCAACATCCACGCATGGCGTGGATCTACTGAATCCCGATGCACGAGTCTTTGGTAGATCCACGCCATGCGTGGATGCCTTTGCAGAGTCGAGCCACGCTCGACTCATCGCGCATCGCGCGAACAGCAGCCGAGCATGGGCTCGGCTCTACATGGCGCCTGCTCAGCCCAAAGCCGCGAGATGGGCGATGTAACTGGAGCGGGATTCGCCGGCCGCTCTGGCCTGCGCATCCAGCCTCGCCAGGATGCGACGCGGCAGGCTGATGTTGACCCGCTCGATGGTGTCGTCCAGCAGAGACGGATCAATGCAGATGTAGGCAAGAATCCAGGCCGTACCACTGGGAGCCTCGGCGACGATCTTCTGTGGCGCAGAAGGATTCGGAATCGAGCGCCCCTCATCCAGGGCCGCATCGATCCAGGCAAGCGCAGATTCCTCGGCCGCACTGAGTGCATTGTCAAGCGTGTCGGCCGCCGAGAAGCACCCCTGCAGATCGGGAACGATGACACCCCACGCGGTGCGTTCATCGCCCGCCTCAATCAAGACTGGATAGCGCATGGGACCTCCTACGTCAGTCCTGCCAGCTTCCGCAGCGCCAGCACCAGCCCCTTGCCCAGATCCTTTTTGGGGTGAGGCACGGTGATGATGTGAGGCCGCTGCGGGTGCACGAATACATGATGGGATCCGCGGATCCTGCAACAGGTCCAACCCGCCGCCTCCAGATCCCGGATGAGGTCCCTGCTCTTCATGCAGGGACGATACACATCGTACACACGCGCCGACAGAGTTCAAGGCGACAGTCGTTCCGGACCAGTAGATCCACGCCATGCGTGGATGGAATCCCTATCGCGCGCCCGGCGCGAAGCGCGCCACCAGGTCCCAGGCATCCCCCAGGAATACCTGCCGCACGCGGGTGATCGGCTGTTCACCGCGCCAGGTCAGGCGCTCGATCACCAGGCAGGCGGTGCCGGGCTTCACGTCCAGCAGCTTCGCCGTGGCGGTATCCGCGCCCCAGGCACTGATGCGGTGCTGCGCGCGCGTCCACGACACGTTCTGCAGCAGCCAGCTGCCCGGCGCGGTGGTGTTGAAATCAACGTCCAGCACCTCGGGCACGCCCACCGGACTGATCAGTCGATGTTCCAGCGCCAACGGACGGCCATCGGCCAGATGCAGGCAGCGCATCGCCAGCAGCTGCTGCTGGCCGGCCAGCTCCACCTCGCCGGCATTGCTGCTTTCGGCCAGGCGCAGCTCGCGCAGCAGCAGCCGGTAGCCGTACAGGTGGCCGCGTGAGCCGACCTCCATGGCGATATCCGGAATTTCCAGCGCAACCTGCTCCAGGTGCGGCGGCTGCCGCGCTACGAACGAACCCGCACGACGGCGGCGCTCGATCATGCCGCTCTCGGCCAGCGCGGTCAGCACCTTGTTCACCGTCATCCGCGAGCAGCCGTACTGTTCCATCAGCTCGTGCTCGTAGGGAATACGGAAGCCCGGCGCCCACTCTCCGCTGAGGATGCGGCTTTCCAGATCGCTGCGGATACGCTGGTTGAGCGTGGCGGACTTGCTGGCCTTCACGTAATGGGGTCCCGGTGGCGGAGGCGATCAGCCCAGCACGCCCTTCAGGGCGGCGGCGAAGGCGGTGGTGATCGCCTCGCGCTGCAGGTGGCGGCCCTCGGCCACGCACTGGCGGCCATGGCGCCAGACCGATCGCAGCGCGCCATTACGTGCGGCGAACACCCAGCTGTCAAGCCATGCGTCATCCTGCCGCGCCTGCAACGCCGGGTGTGCAGCATCCAGTTCGACCAGATCGGCGCTGGCGCCGACCTGCAGGCCAGCGGCCACGCCCAGCGCCTGTGCGCCACCGTGCAGTGCGCCTTCGAACAGGAAGCGACCGGTGCTGCGGGTGGCGTCCGGCGCCAGCACATTGCGCCCGCGCAACGTAAGGCGCTGGCCGTATTCGAGCAGGCGCAGTTCTTCGGCGGCATCGATCAGCACGTTGGAATCGGAGCCGACGCCGAAGCGCCCGCCCTCGCGCGCAAAGGCCTGCATCGGGAACAGGCCGTCGCCCAGGTTCGCCTCGGTGATCGGGCACAGCCCGGCCACGGCACCGCTGGCCACGATAGCCGCGCGCTCGTCATCGGTGATATGGGTGGCATGCACCAGGCACCAGCGCGCATCCACCGGCGCGTGGTCGTACAGCCACTGCACCGGACGCTGGCCGCTCCAGGCCAGGCAGGCCTCCACTTCACGCACCTGCTCGGCGATATGGATGTGCACCGGGCCGTCGGTCAGTGGCAGCAATGCACTCAATTCCTCGCCGGTGACTGCCCGCAGGCTGTGCGGCGCGATGCCGAGCACCGCGTCAGGCAGCGCGGCCAACGCTGGCTTGGCCGCGTCCAGCAGCTGCGCGAAGCCCTCGACATCATGGATCAGGCGGCGCTGCGCCGGATTCGGCGGCGCGCCACCGAAATCGGCGTGGGCGTAGAACACCGGCAGCAGGGTCAGGCCGATGCCGGTCTGCGCGGCGGCGGCAGCGATCCGCGCGCTCATCTCGGCGCGATCGGCAAACGGCTGGCCGTCGGCATCGTGATGCAGGTAGTGGAACTCGCCGACGCGGGTGAAGCCGCTTTCCAGCATTTCCATGTAGGCCTGGGCGGCGATGGCCTGCACCGCGTCGGGGCGCAGATGGGCGAGGAAGCGGTACATCAGCTCGCGCCAGCTCCAGAAGCTGTCACCGTCGCCGCCGCCGATCTCGGTCAGGCCGGCCATGCCGCGCTGGAACGCGTGGCTGTGCAGGTTGGGGAGGCCCGGCACCAGGATGCCGACCCGGGTGTCGCCGTGCTGGGCGCCCTGCCCCACGCTGATCGCCGAGATGCGGCCCTCCTGCACCTGCAGGCGGACATCACGGGCCCAGCCGTCAGCCAGCAGGGCGTGGGCGGCATGGAAACAGTGCGGGGAACGCGAATCGGACATGGCTGGACAACCCGAAATGGACACCTATATTGTATAGACATATAAGCACAGCCGCGTTGTGGATGCCATGCACGTCGATACCCTCTGGTCCAACGTCCACCTGATCACCCTCGACGTCGAGGGGCTGGGTGTCATCCGCGATGGCGTGCTGGCCTGCGCCGGCGGCCGCATCGCCCATGTCGGCCCGGCGGGCAGCGACGCCCACCTGCAGCCAACCACCCGCATCGACGGCGAAGGCCGCTGGATCTCGCCGGGCCTGATCGACTGCCACACCCACCTGGTCTACGCCGGCAACCGCGCCAACGAATTCGAGCAGCGCCTGCAGGGCGTCAGCTATGCCGAGATCGCCCGTGCCGGCGGCGGCATCGTCTCCACCGTGCGCGCCACTCGTGCTGCGACGCCGGAACAGCTGGCCAGCGAAAGCCGGCCGCGCCTGCTGGCAATGCGCGCCGAGGGCGTGACCACCCTCGAGATCAAGTCCGGCTACGGCCTGAACCTGCCCGACGAGCGCAAGCAGCTGCAGGTCGCACGCGCACTGGGCGAGGAATGCCGGGTCAACGTGGTGACCACCTTCCTCGGTGCACACGCGATTCCGCCGGGCCGCGAAGCACAGGAGTACACCGACGAGGTGTGCGAGGTGATGATTCCGGCCATCGCCGCCGAAGGCCTGGCCGAAGCGGTGGATGTGTTCTGCGAGAACATCGCCTTCTCGCCGGCGCAGGCGCGCCAGGTCTTCGAAGCGGCGCGCGCCAACGGGCTGGCGGTGAAGATCCACGCCGAGCAGCTGAGCAACCAGCATGGCGCCGAACTGGCGGCCAGCTTCGATGCACTGTCGGCCGACCATATTGAACATCTGGATGACGACGGCATCGCCGCGATGGCCGCCGCTGGCACCGTCGCCGTGCTGCTGCCCGGCGCCTTCTATTTCACCCGCGATACCACCCTGCCGCCGATCGCTGCGCTGCGTGCGGCCGGCGTGCCGCTGGCGCTGGCCACCGACAGCAACCCGGGCACCTCGCCGCTGACCAGCCCGCTGCTGGCCATGAACATGGGCGCCACCCTGTTCCGCCTGACCGTGGACGAGTGCATCGCCGGCTTCACCCGTGAAGCGGCGCGCGCGCTGGGCCACGGCGAGCGCATCGGCCGCCTGGCCGTGGGCATGGACTGCGACCTGGCGATCTGGGACATCGATGCCCCCGCCGACCTGGTCTATCGCATTGGATTCAACCCGCTGCACGCGCGCGTGGTGCGCGGACAGCCCGACCTGCCTGCCTCCTGGAGCAACACATGAGCAACACCCTGGTTCTTCGCCCCGGCCATGTCACTCTCGCCCAGTGGCGGCAGGTCTATCGCGGTGCACCGCTTGCACTGGACCCGGCCGCGCTGCCGGTGGTGCGCGCCAGTGCTGCAGCGGTGGCCGCCATCGTCGCCAAGGGCGCGCCGGTGTATGGCATCAACACCGGCTTCGGCAAGCTGGCCAGCGTGCGCATCGAGCGCGAGGACCTGGCCACCCTGCAGCGGAACATCGTGCTCTCGCATGCCGCCGGCGTGGGCGAGCCGATGCCGGCCAGCGTGGTGCGCCTGATGATGGCGCTGAAGCTGGTCAGCCTGGCGCAGGGGGCTTCGGGCATCCGCGAGGAAACGCTGCTGCTGCTGGAAGCGATGCTGGTCAAGGGCGTGCTGCCGGTGGTACCCGCGCAGGGCTCGGTGGGTGCCTCGGGCGATCTGGCACCGCTCTCGCACCTGGCCAGCGTGATGCTGGGCGTGGGCGAAGCGTTCATTGGTGACGAGCGCCTGCCTGCGGTCGATGCACTGGCACGTGTCGGCCTGCAGCCGATCGAGCTGGGCGCAAAAGAAGGCCTGGCGCTGCTCAACGGCACCCAGTTCTCCACCGCCTATGCGCTGGCGGGCCTGTTCGAGATCGAGACCGTGTTCCAGGCCGCGCTGGTCACCGGTGCGCTGTCGGTGGAAGCAGCCAAGGGTTCTGACACACCGTTCGACCCGCGCATCCACGCCATCCGCGGCCAGCGCGGGCAGATCGCAACCGCGGCCACCCTGCGCACGCTGATGCAGGGCTCGGACATCCGCGAATCGCACCGTGACAACGACGTACGCGTACAGGACCCGTACTGCCTGCGCTGCCAGCCGCAGGTGATGGGCGCAGCGCTGGACATCCTGCGCCAGGCGGCGACGACCCTGGAAATCGAAGCCAACGGCGTGTCCGACAATCCGCTGGTATTCACCGATACCGGCGAGGCGCTGTCCGGCGGCAACTTCCACGCCGAGCCGGTCGCCTTCGCCGCCGACATGCTGGCGATGGCGGTCTGCGAGATCGGCTCGATCAGCGAGCGCCGCCTGGCAATGCTGGTGGACCCGGCGCTGTCCGGCCTGCCGGCGTTCCTGACCCCGCGCCCGGGCCTGAATTCCGGCTTCATGATTCCGCAGGTGACCGCCGCCGCGCTGGTTTCGGAAAACAAGCAGCGCGCCTACCCGGCCAGCGTCGATTCGATCCCGACCTCGGCCAACCAGGAAGACCACGTGTCGATGGCCGCGCACGGCGCACGCCGCTTGATGCAGATGGCCGAGAACGCCGCCAACGTGATCGGCATCGAGCTGCTGGCCGCCGCGCAGGGCTGTGATTTCCATTCCCCGCTGCGTTCCAGCGCCGCGCTGGAAACCGTGCGCGCCACCCTGCGTGCCCAGGTGCCGACGCTGGAAGAAGACCGCTACTTCCACCCGGACATGGTGACCGCCACCAACCTGGTGCGCAGCGGCGCGCTGGCACGTGGCCTGACCGACCTGTTGCCGACCGTGGAACCGCAGGCATGAACGCCCATCCCGAATGGTTGACGGTGCACGAGGGCGACGCCCCGTTGATCGTCAGCTTCCCGCATACCGGCAGCGAACTGCCGCATGACCTGATCGGCGACTACCACTCGCCGTGGCTGGCGCGCCGCGATGCCGACTGGTGGGTGCACGAGCTGTACGACTTCGTGCGTGGCATGGGCGCGACCACGGTGCGCTCGGCGATCTCGCGTTCGGTGATCGACCTCAACCGTGACCCCAGCGGGGTCTCGCTGTACCCGGGCCAGAACACCACCGGCCTGTGCCCGCTGACCACCTTCGACAACCAGCCGCTCTATCACGCTGGGCGCGAGCCGGATGACGCCGAGATCGCCCGGCGCCGCGACACGTATTTCCTGCCCTACCACGATGCGCTGGCCGCACAGATCACCCGCCTGCGTGCACGACACGGCACCGTGGTGGTGTACGACGCGCATTCGATCCGCTCGCACATCCCGCACCTGTTCGACGGCGAACTGCCGCAGTTCAACCTCGGTACCGCCGGCCCGTCCGGCGCACCAGACACCTCCTGCGACAACGCCTTGAGCGACGTGGTGGAGAACCTGCTGAAGATCAGCGGGATGAGCCAGGTGCGCAACGGCCGTTTCAAGGGAGGCTGGATCACCCGCCACTACAGCAACGTCGCCGGCGGCGTGCACAGCCTGCAGATGGAGCTGGCCTGCCGCGGCTACATGCACGAACCGTTGCCCGACCAGGTGGACGAGCACAGCTGGCCCACCCCGCTCGACCCCGACCACGCCGCACCGCTGCGCCACACCCTGGCGCAGGTGCTCAATGCCTGCCTTGAATTCGCTACGAACCGGAGCGCCGCATGACCCGCAACGACCCGTCCCGCACCATCGCCGCGCCGACCGGCACCACGCTCAACGCCAAGAGCTGGCTGACCGAAGCGCCGCTGCGCATGCTGATGAACAACCTGCACCCGGATGTGGCCGAGCGGCCGCAGGAACTGGTGGTGTACGGCGGCATCGGCCGCGCCGCGCGTGACTGGGAGAGCTTCGATGCGATCGTCGAAACGCTCAAGCGCCTGGACGATGACCAGACCCTGCTGGTGCAGTCCGGCAAGCCGGTGGGCGTGTTCCGCACCCACGCCGATGCACCGCGCGTGCTGATCGCCAATTCCAACCTGGTGCCGCGCTGGGCCAACTGGGACCACTTCAACGAGCTGGATAAGAAGGGCCTGGCCATGTACGGCCAGATGACCGCCGGCAGCTGGATCTATATCGGCGCGCAGGGCATCGTGCAGGGCACCTACGAGACCTTCGTGGAAATGGGGCGCCAGCATTTCGGTGGCGACCTGACCGGGAAGTGGCTGTTCACCGGTGGCCTGGGCGGCATGGGTGGCGCACAGCCGCTGGCTGCCGTGATGGCCGGCGCCTCCTGCCTGGCCGTGGAGTGCCGCAAGAGCAGCATCGACATGCGTCTGCGCACCGGCTACCTGGACACCTGGACCGACAATCTGGACGAAGCGCTGCGCCTGATCGACGAGTCGTGCAAGGCCGGTACGCCGAAGTCGGTGGGCCTGCTCGGCAACGTCGCCGACGTGCTGGCTGAACTGCTCAAGCGCGGCGTGAAGCCGGACCTGCTGACCGACCAGACCTCCGCGCATGACCCGGTGAACGGCTACCTGCCGCAGGGCTGGACGGTCGAGCAGTGGGATGAAAAGCGTGTCTCCGCCCCCAAGGAAGTGGAAAAGGCTGCGCGTGCCTCGATGGCCAACCACATCCGCGCCATGCTCGGCTTCCACGCGCTGGGCGTGCCGACCGTGGACTACGGCAACAACCTGCGGCAGATGGCGCTGGAAGAAGGCGTGGCCAATGCCTTCGATTTCCCGGGTTTCGTGCCGGCGTATATCCGCCCGCTGTTCTGCCGTGGCATCGGCCCGTTCCGCTGGGCGGCGCTGAGTGGTGACCCGGAAGACATCGCCAAGACCGATGCCAAGGTGAAGGAACTGATTCCGGACAACCCGCACCTGCACCGCTGGCTGGATATGGCCGCCGAGAAGATCAAGTTCCAGGGCCTGCCGGCACGCATCTGCTGGGTCGGCCTGGGTGATCGTGATCGACTGGGCCTGGCCTTCAACGAGATGGTCGCCAACGGTGAACTGAAGGCGCCGGTGGTGATCGGCCGTGACCATCTGGACAGCGGCAGTGTGGCCTCGCCGAACCGCGAAACCGAGGCGATGGCCGATGGTTCCGACGCGGTCTCCGACTGGCCGCTGCTGAACGCCCTGCTCAACACCGCCAGCGGCGCGACCTGGGTGTCGCTGCACCACGGTGGCGGCGTCGGCATGGGCTTCTCGCAGCACGCCGGCATGGTGATCGTCTGCGACGGCACCGAGGCAGCGGCCAAGCGGATTGGCCGTGTGCTGTGGAACGACCCGGCGACCGGCGTGATGCGCCATGCCGATGCGGGTTATGAGATCGCGATCGACTGCGCGAAGGAAAAGGGACTGGATCTGCCGGGAATCCTCGGCTGATCACAGGGGTGCCGGCCAGCAGCCGGCACTGCCGCAAGGCACCTGTAGAGCCGAGCCATGCTCGGCTCATTTTTTCCGGCTGCATGATGCCTGGCCCGAAGGCAGCCGAGCATGGGCTCGGTTCTACATGCCAAGATGCGCCATCACCGCTGACGGACCATTGCGATGCATCGCGCTCTTGCCGTTGCACTTTCCTGCCTCCTGATGGCCACCCTGCCCGTTTCGGCGCGCGGTGCTCCCGACAACCTCTCGTCCCAGCTGGACGCCCAGCTGGAGACCAACCGCGAGCGCTACGGCATCGCCGGCCAGGCAGTGCTGGTCGCACACAACGGCCAGGTGCTCTACCAGGGCGCCAGCGGCGAACGCGATCCCGCTGCCCATGCACCGGCCACTGTCGATACCATCTTCGCCGCGCAGTCGATGGCCAAGCTGCTGACCAGCACGCTGGTGATGCAATTGGTGGATCAAGGCAAGGTGGATCTGGACGCGCCGGCCAGCCGCTATGTGCCGGACCTGCCATCAGCATGGCAGACCATTCACGTACGCGATTTCCTCAACCACAGCTCGGGTATCGGCGAGTACTACGACGGGGTGGACAACCGCTGGGTGAGCAAGGGCTACTCCGGTGTGGCGCCTGACCTTGGCGCTGCACTGAAGGTGGCCGGCGCGGCACCGATGCAGTTCGCCACCGGCAGCCGCGTGCAGTACACCCAGGCCAACTATCTGGTGCTGACGGCGTTGCTGGAAGCACACTACCGCAAGCCCTACCCGACCATCGCGCACGAACGCATCCTGCAGCCGCTGAAGATGACGAGCAGCTCGTGGGGCATCACCAGCGTGCCGGCGCAGCGCGCGGCGGTGCCGTACATTGGCAAGGACGGCCAGCTGCAGCCAGCGAACGAAGACCCCTGGCCGGACTACGGTTGGGGCCATGCCGACCTGCAGACCACCGTGGGCGACATGAACCGTTTCCTGCAGGCGCTGGCGACCGGGAAGCTGCTGCGCACGTCCACGCTGGAAACGCTCTGGCAGCCACAGAAGCTGAGCGGCGGCGGCAGCAACTTCTTCTCCACGGGCTGGGACACCACCCGCAGCGACGGCTACACCCAGGTCGGCCACGATGGCGGCACCCGCGTGCGTGCGCGGTTGGCCTACAAGGGCAGCCTGGCCAACGGTTGCTGGGTGTTCGTGTACCTGACCAACGGCAGCGCGCGCAACGTGTGGTCGAGCACACTGGTGGAAAGCACGATGGCGGTGGCCGCACCGGAGGAGTTTCCGCATGCGGTGCTGTCCGAACGCTTGATTGCCTATGCGCTGGATGATGACGCAGGCGCTGCACCGGCCCTGCGCACATGGTTGCGCGACAGCAGCGGCATCGCGGCCAAGGAACTGGAACGCGCGATCAACACCGATGGCTACGCCATCTTCGCGAACCTCGGTGCGCGCAGCGCGTTGAAGATATTCGCCCTCAACACCGAGCTGTATCCGCAATCCGCCAACGTCTGGGACAGCCTGGCGGAGTGCCATGCAGCGTTGGGTGATGCGGAGACTGCCAAGGCGCTGTACGCGAAGGCCAAGGCGCTGGCGACGCCCTCGCCCTAAACCCTGCTGTAGAGCCGAGCCCATGCTCGGCTGCTCTTCGTTGCGATCTCAGGAGACCCCCGTTGCGCGCGATAGCCGAGCATGGGCTCGGCTCTACACGGATGTTGCGGGCGGCCATACGCGAGCGACGGGTGACGTGACGCCGCCGACCTGTTAACTTTCGCGCCACTTTCGTGGTTTACAGCATTCCCGCATGTCGCTCTCGTCGTACCGCCCCACCCCGTCGCAGTTGTTCCTGGCCGTTTCCCTCGGCCTTTCCTCCACCGCCGCCGCAGCCCCGCAGGCCACCACGCTGGATGCCGTGCAGGTCACCGCTGCCGCCGATGCCAGTGCGCAGGCGCGCGAGGCGCTGAAGCGCGTGCCCGGCGCCAGCAACGTCATCGACGTGGCCAAGGCCGGCAGCCGCCTGTCCAGCAGCGCCGATGTGCTGGCCTACCAGCCCGGTATCAGCGCGCAGTCGCCGGGCAACGAGGGCACCAAGGTGTCCATCCGCGGCTCGGGCATCAATCGCGGGCCGGGCGCGCATGCCTCGGGCATCGCCGTGTCGATCGACGGTCTGCCGCTGACCGGACCCGGCGGCACGCCCTACGAACTGCTGGAACCGCTGTGGCTGTCGCGCGTGGAGGTGCTGCGCGGGGCCAATGGTTTCGAACGTGGCGCGCTGGCACTCGGCGGTGCCATCGATTACGTCAGCCGCAACGGCCGTGATTCTGCCGGCGTGCAATTGCATTACGAGGCCGGCAGCCGTGGCTACCAGAAGCGCGGTCTCAGCTGGGGCGGCGTCAGCGGCGACGTCGATTACTTCCTGGCCTACACCGATACCGAATTCGACGGCTACCAGCGCCATGCGCGCGGCGACGGTAAAGGCGCGATGGCGAACATCGGCTGGCAGATCACGCCCGACCTGCAGACGCGCTTCTTCGTGCGCTATCGCGAAACCAACCACGAAACACCCGGACGCCTGACCCGCGACCAGATCCGCAATGACCCGCACGCGGCGAACGCAGCCAACCTGGCCATCGATGCGCGCCGCCCGCAACCCGGCAGCACCTGGGTGGGCAATGTCACCACGCTGCAGATCGATGAGGACTCCTCATTGCAGGCCGGGCTGGTCTATCACAAGTACCCGATGGACTTGAACGAGAGCCTGTACCGCCAGCAACTGGACTACGCCAACCTCAACGCCACGCTGGACTATCGCCACCGCCACCGGCTGTTCGGGCTGGACAGTGAAACCACGGTCGGCCTGCGCGTCACCCACGACCTGGACGCCGACGTGCGCGAGTCGCTGCGCTTTGCCAGCAACGGCTATGCCGCCGGCACGCGCACGCGTGATTTCCGCCACCACGGCACCGACAGCACGCTGCACGTCAGCAATACCCTCACCTTCAACGACCGCCTGCGCATGCAGACCGGGCTGGCGCTGATCAACACCCGCCGCGACGTGCAGGTGACCTGGCCAAACAGCGGCGGTCGACTGCGCGATCATGACTGGGACTACGCGCCGCGGCTGGGCTTCACCTGGCAGCACAGCGCTCAGACGCAGTGGTTCGGCAACCTCAGCCGCTCGGTGGAAGCACCGCATCCGTGGTCGATGATCTGGGGTTCCAACCAGTACTTCGGGCCGGGCAATGGCCCCTCCACCGGCCGCCAGCGCGCGCCGGTACCGATGCAGAACCAGACCGCCACCACGCTGGAACTGGGTGCGCGCGGCGACGCTGTGCTGGGGCGCTGGGAACTGACCGGCTACTACGCGCACATCAACCACGAGCTGCTGAGCGTGGAGCTGCAACCGGTACCGAACCTGTTCATCGCAGAGAACAACGCCAGCCCCACCGTGCACCGTGGCATCGAAGCCGGCTTGGACAGCACGCTGTGGCAGGCCGCGCCGGGGCGCCTGTCCTTGCGCCAGGCGTACACCTTCAGTGATTTCCGTTACCGCCACGACGCGCGCTTCGGCAGCAACCGCCTGCCGGGCCTGCCGCGCCACAGCTACCAGGCCGAGCTGCGCTTTGATCATGCCTCCGGCCTGTACGCCGCGCTGAACACCGAATACGCCTCGCGCATCGCAGTGGACTACGCCAACAGCTACTGGGCCGACAGCCATGTGATCCTCGGCAGCCGCATCGGCTACGACGCACCCGGTGGCCGCTGGCAGGCGTGGGCGGAGATGCGCAACATCGGCAACCGCCACTACGCCGCCACGGTCACGCCGGGCTACGACGACGCCGGCAGGGATGTCGCGCGCTCGACGCCAGGCGAAGGCCGTGGCGTCTATGCCGGCGTGCGCTGGCGCTTTGACTGATCGCCTGAGGCGGCGCCGGATGTGAGCCGGCGCCGTGATTCCAGCGTCAGCCGATACGCCAGGCCGGCAGGCGTTCGCTGCGCTTCCAGATGGAGGGCGCGAAACCAATCAACACCAGCGCCGCCAGCCACTTCGGTGAGGTAGTGAGCAGTGTCGAGGTGAGCGAGCCATCGACGGGGGGCGGCCATTTCCTGCCACGGGTTGTAGCCCAGGTAGACGACGCTGCCAGCCCACCACAGCAACGCCACACCGACACCCACCAGCAGCAGGGACAGCGTGCGGCAGGTCCAGCGTTGCGAGGTGGTGCCCCATTCCCGCGACGCCGCGATCAGCAGGCCCACCACCAGCAGCGACACCAGTGCAACCAGCCCGATATCGACCTTGTGCCCGATACGCTCATAACTGCAGGCGCGGCATTGCGCCTCTTCCGCGGCAGTGGCGGCTTCGGCGCCATCGGCCTGCCCGGCTGCGGGCTGTGCCAGCGCTGCAAACGGCATCAATACTGCCAGCAGCGTCACCATGATCCAACGAAACAACGTCCTGTTCCTGCGTGCAGCGACATCCATGCGCTCTTCCTCGTCAGTGGTTGTGTGTCTCAGCGGGCGTTCGGCTATTCAGCGCCCCTGTTCCCGATGCAGTACGACAAGCTCCCGATAGGTGACACCGCCGGGGCACGAATCCCGGCCGACCGCGATCATAGCCCACTGTTCATGGCGGCTGAAAACGGGTCGGGACCAGGCGATATGAAGGAGCCCACCGCACTACACCCCCTGGATGACCTGCAGCAGATGGCTCGCACCCGGCACAAGTTCCTGCGCAAGCCAACCCAGCACGGCAAAGAACAGCAGCAGGCCGAGCAGCGGCCAGATCGTGTGCGTCACGCATACCCGCCACCATCCCTGTTCCTGCATGCCCTGCATGCGCCGGTACAGGCCTCCGGCGATGGCCGCGTCCACCAGCAGTTCGGCCATCAGTACCGGCGCCGACCACACCACCCACACGCTGGCCATCAGGACCGCGGCCACCAGCGCGACGATGCCGAGTAGGGCCAGCAATGGCAGACCGGCTTCGTCTTCGGCCAGCCCGGCCAACGGTACTTCGCTCACCTCGACATCGCTCGGCGGTGCCGACTCATTCCACGAGGCAGACGCACCACCACCGCCGGAACGACCACCGACGCCGCTCCACGGTGAATCGGCGACGCCGCCATGTGCCGATGGGGTGCCTCCATCCACCTCCGACGACAGGCCATCCAGCAGGTTGTCCCAGCGCCAACGGATCCAGATCCACATCAGCAGCAGGAACACGCCGTAGGCCAGCAGTACCGCCATCGGGTAGCGAAGCAGCATCGCGTCGACGCCAGCCAGCCGCAGCAGATGCGAGGCAAGGAACCCGGCGGCTCCCGTCACGGCAACGATCAAGGCCATCTGCAGGCGCGGCCAGCCACGTTGCTGCAGGTGCCGCCGCGCACGCACGACTTCACTGCCACGGCTCCGGGGCAGCTTCAATGCACTGATGGAAAAATGGCGCGAGTTCTTCATGCAGCCACCCGTAGGCGGGAGGCATCGCGGCCAGGGAGCTCAGAAACCTGATACTGCATGCGGACATCCTTGCCGGGCACGCGTAGGCAGTGGTGGGTGGATTCTAGCGCGACGGGGCCGCGGGTCCATCACTCACGGGCCGGACTGGCGCCGGCCTTGTACTCGCGCGCTGGCGGCTGGACTATGATTCTCCACTAGGAAAATATTCGCGACGGCATGCAGGCCTCCCAGTTCACCCGCGCCACCGCGCTCGTGATGGTCGTTCCAATGATTGGCCTCGCCGCTTGGGGTTCGTGGTTTGGTAGCCGCTGCTTCAGCGATGGCTGTCTCGGCGTCCTGGTGGCCTGGCTTGCCGCCGTGGTCACCTTTGCGGTGCAGGCGTTGCTGGTGCTCCCGGCGAATGCCTGGGCCCTCAAGCGGCAGGGAGCGCCCGCCTCCCGCAGCTACCTTCGTTGGTTGGGCGCGTCGGCCGTCGCAGCCTTCCTGCCCATCGTGCTCGGCTGGGGCTACCTGGTGATCTTCAGATGACCTGCCGCGCGTCTCCCGCACACGAATAGCCGGATCAAGGCGGCGCGGTCGCCTTCAGCAACTGCGCGGCCACCTGGTCGAACGGGGCGATGTCCTGCAGCGCGCGGCACATCGCCACCGCACCTTCCACACTGGCAATCACCAGATTGGCCAGCCCACCCGCGGCGACCGGATCGTGGCCGTCGGCGATGAACGCTGCGGCCAGATGGGCCTGCCAACGTGCGAACACTTCAGCAGCTGCTGCACGGGGCTGGCTCGGCACTGCCTCCACCGGCTCCTCCACGGCAGCGGCCAGTACCGGGCAGCCCGCCCGGAACCCGGAGCGCAGAAGGCGCTCGCGCCACATTGCCAGGAACTGCTGCAGGCCCTGCACCGCCCCGCCCTTCAGCAGCTCCACCAGCAGCGCTTCCACCTTGTCGCCAGCCATGTGGGTGGCACGCGCCAGCAGCTCCTGCTTGCCGCCGGGAAAATGGTGGTAGGTGGAGCCCAGCGGCGCCTCGGCCAGCTTGGTCACCTCACGAATGCTGGTGGCATTGAGGCCTACCCGCGCCAGCATCTGTGCTGCGGCATCAATCACCCGTTGCGGGGCATCAGAGGGTCGTGGGCTCACGGCGATCGCCTTGCTAAGACAGTCGTCATAGATTAGCGTACCGGCCGTTCTATAACAGTCGTCATAGCCATGAATCTCTGGTTCCGCCTGCTCCATCTGCTGCTTTGCAGCCTGTTCCGGCCGAAGCTGGACGCCCCGTTGGGGGTTTCGCGGCTGCAGTTCCGGGTACTGCCCAACGACCTGGACAGCAACCTGCACATGACCAACGGCCGCTACTGGAACATCTTCGACCTGGGCCGGCTGGACCTGATCCTGCGCATGGGCCTGGGCCGGGTGGCGCTGCGCGAGAAGTGGGCTCCGATCGTCGGTGCCGGCACCATCCAGTTCCGTCGCGAGCTGAAGCCGTTCCAGCGCTTCACCCTGGAAACGCGCCTGGTGGGCTGGGTCGGCTCGCGCGGCATCATGGAGCAGCGCGTGCTGATCGGACCCGAGCAGAAGATCGCCACCCGTGCGCTGCTGGTCACCGGCATCTACGATCGCCGCGCGCGGCAGTTCCTGGGCATGCCGAAGATGATGGAAGCGATCGGTGTGGTAGCCCCACCGTCGCCGCCGCTCAGTGCGGCCGCCGAGGCGTTGCTGGCGGCCGATGCCGCTCTGAAGCTGGACGATGCCTGAGACGCATCAGACCCTGGGCATGTTCTTGGTCACGCAATGGATGCCACCACCGCCGCCGGCAATCGCGTCGATCTCCACCTGCTCGATTTCCCGGCCGGGGTACAGATCCTCCAGCAGTTCACGGCAGTAGCCATCGGCTGCGTCGTCACCGAACTGCGGCGCGACCACTGCACCATTGATCGGCAGGTAGTTGATGTAGCCCATCGCCAGGTCGTCGTTGTCGCGGGTATGCACGTTGTCGCGCCCGTCCAGCGGCGGCGGCAGCGTGTGCACCTGCAGGCGACGGCCATCGGCATCGGTGGCCTCGCGCAGGATCTGTAGATGTTCGCGGGTCAGGTCGTAATCGTAGGACTCCGGATCATTGTCCAGGTTGGCGATCACCACGCCCGGACGCACGAAGCGCGCATAGAAATCCACGTGTGCGTCGGTGATGTCCTCGCCGGCGATGCCGGGGAGCCAGATCACCTTGCGCAGGCCGAGGTGGTGCTTCAGCTCGGCCTCGATATCCGCGCGCGACCAGTCAGGATTGCGATTGCGGTTCACCCAGCAGCTTTCGGTGAGGATGGCCGTGCCATGGCCATCGACTTCGATGCCGCCCCCCTCACCCACCAGATCGCTTTCCAGCAGCGTCGCACCGGTCAGCTGCGCCAGCCACGGCGCCACCGCGCCATCGTTGCATGCACTCTGCTTGCCGCCCCAACCGTTGAAGTTGAAGTCGACCAGGCCCAGCCCGCCCTGGCCATTGGTGACGAAGCACCCGCCGTAGTCGCGCACCCAGATGTCATCCAGCGGCACCTCGAGGAACTCGATGTTGTCGTGGCCGCAGCGGTCCTGCGCCGGCTTCCGCTGCGCCGGGCCGCACAGCACGCTGACCGGCTGGTGGCGGGCGATGGTACGGGCCAGCCGCGCCACGGCGGTGTTCACCGCATCGGCCTGCGCGCCCCAGACCCGTGGCTGCGCGGCGAAGGCCAGAAAAACGCGCTCCTGCGGGCCGTGCTCGTCGGGCATCCGCCAGATACCCGCGCCCGGCCCCGCCGCAGCCACCCGGCCCGGCAGCCCTGCCAGGCCCAGCGCGGCCAGGCCGCCAAGACCAGCGGCGCCGGCCAGTTGGGTGAGGAAGTGACGACGGCTGTTCATGACGGGCTCCAGGGCCGGTGTTGGATGAAAGCTATGCTGCGCTTGCCTATGGATAAGAACAAACGATAGATTCAGCCAACAATTGAACAGCTCTACTTATCAGCAATGCTCAAGCACTGGCCACCGCTCAACGCCCTGCGGGGTTTCGAGGCCGCCGCACGGCTGGGCAGCTTCCACCGCGCGGCCGAGGAACTGCACCTGACCCAGTCGGCCATCAGCCAGCAGATCCGGGGCCTGGAGGCCTCGTTGCAGCAGCCGTTGTTTTTCCGGCAGGGCCGCAGCGTCACCCTCACCGACGCCGGTATCGACCTGCTGGAAACCACGCAGGCACTGCTGCGGCAGCTGGCCAGTGGTATCCGCCGGCTCGATCAGTACCGCAAGCCGAATCAACTGATCGTCAACACCAGCCCGGCCTTTGCGCGCCATTGGCTGGTGCCACGCCTGGCCGGGTTCCATCGCCTGCATCCCGATGCCGACCTGTGGCTGCTGACCAGCGAGGACGCACCGGACATGACCACGCAGACGCTGGACGTGGCGGTACGCGACGACCTGGACTCTCAGGCCCAGTGCCAGCACCGCGTGCTGCTGCAGGATCGCCTCTTTCCGGCCTGCCATCCCGACCTGCTGGCCACGCCCACGCATGAACGCCTGACCCTGCATGGCGAGCGCGAGATGGATTGGAGCCAATGGCAGGTCCAAGGCGGTGCGGATGTCGGCCAGCGCCGCGAGGGCATGAATTTCTCCGAGCCCGGGCAGCTGCTGGATGCCGCATGCCAAGGGCTGGGCATCGCGCTGGTCAGTGAGCTGCTGGCGGCACGCGCCTGCGAGCAAGGGCTGCTGCTGCCGTTGGATGAGGCGCGCGTACGCGGCCCGCGCTGGAGCTGGCTGCTGCATGAGGACAGCGCAGCCGATTCGCTGGTGATCGGCTTCTGCGATTGGCTGCTGGCGAACCTGCCCGCTGACGCTACTTCTGCAGCAGCGCGCGCTTGACCGCCGCCTCGGCCAGCGGCGCCATCACCGCATAGCCCTTTGCGGTGGGATGCACGCCATCATCGGCCAACTGCGGATCGAGTCCACCGGCGGCATTGGCCATCGGCGTGTAGTAATCCAGATAGACCAGCTGCTTCGCGTCAGCGTAGTGCTTCAACGCCGTATTCAATGCGCGCACCTTGGGCGCAGGCGTGATGCCCGGCATCCACGGGTACTCGCTCACCGGCAGCACAGAGGCCAGCACCACGGCGATGCCATGTGCAAGGGCCAGGTCCACCATCGCGTGCAGGTTGTCTTCGATCATCGCCTGCGTGGAGGGGCCGGTGTTGCCGGCGATGTCGTTGGTGCCGGCCAGGATCACCACCACCTGCGGCCTCAACGCCAGTACATCCTGCGGGAAGCGCACCAGCATCTGCGCAGTGGTCTGGCCGCTGATGCCACGATTGAGCCACCCCTTGCCGGGGAAGAATCCAGGGCTGCCTTCCCTGCCCCAGCCTTCGGTGATGGAATCGCCGAAGAACACTACGCGAGCCTGCCCGGGTACTGCGACAGGCAACTGTGCGTTGGCATCGCGATAGCGCTGCAGCTGCCCGAAATCAGCAACGGTTCGCTGCAGGTACTGCAGTTCATCCTTCCTGAGTTGCCCGACGGGCGTGGCCAGCAGTCCCGATACCGCTGGAACCTCACCCGCCTCCACACTTGTGCAGACAACAAGCAAGCCGAACAGAAGGCTGCAACGCGTTGCACTTCGCATGCTTTTTTCCTTCAAAGTAGTGGCGGTCGGATCGGCAGGGGAACACGCCCGAGGCCCGCCCGCCCTGTATCCCGGCCGGACAGACCGACCCGGTGGGGAAACGCATTTTCGGTATCCGTCTTCAATCCACCCCGGACGATGATCAGATCGAACGTCTCGGGGCCGGAGGCGAACTGCAGCTTACCGCCTCGCTGACCCGGGGAGGTGCCATTGACACTGAAATCCGTCACCGGCCCAGTCCTGAGAATCAAGCGGGGCCGGCCGTTGGCGGCTTCGCGCCTCAGTATGCGATGGAGCAGGATCAGCAGGAACCTGTTCAGCGCGTATGCCTTGCTGAAGTGCCCCGAATGGGTGACCAGCATCACCTCGTCAACATCCTTGCGCAGCATCTTCAGTACGGCCTTGCTTACAGCCGAACCGACCTTCCCTGAATTCAGAAGTTTCCTGGCGACAAGGGCAAAGCGCCTGTCCAGACGTTTGTAGATCGTTGGCGAGGAACTCCAGGTGGCTGCCATCGTCGCGTGCATGTCCGCCGTTGCCAGCTCGCGCAATGCCTGGCTGATCTCGACGGACCCGGCCACCTTCGACTTCGCAATGACACGGTTCCAAGCCTCAAGCGGATGAGCAACCTTCAACAGGCAGCGTAGTGCATCCTGCAGAGCACCGTCGCCGGACCCCAGGATGGCCACACGTGGACGCCAATGCTTGTCCCCCGGGGGAGGCTTGAACCCCAGACGAGGCTTCATGACCTCGTCGCAGTCCCAGAATCCCGTGTTCGAGTAGGCCGATGGGCACTCCAGGCCCTCGGCATACTGGTTCTTCTCTTTCGCGTAGCCCATGGCGTAAATCACGAAGCGGAAGTGGTGCGCCTCGGTGTTCGATGCGGCGGTGATGTACAGGGCAGGCAACGGGCGCGCTTTCAGTGGAATCGCATGAACACTCGCCGGCCCGATTGTCATCTGCTTCAAACGTTCCTTGGACCGCTGCTCAAGCGTTGCTCCCCTGATGAAACAGGAATCACTCCGGATGTGAGATTGCGAACCCCAGTTCTCCGCATGCTGGATCCAGCCAGCCACCTCGGTTGCGTAGGCAGCATCGAGCACGCCACCCACCACTGCCGCCGGCAACGGCTTAGTCATATGAAGCTGCAGCCCCACACTCGCAGCGCCAAACGCGGCCGACCGCAGCGGGTAACGGTGGTCGGCATGATTGCTGTGCGGCCATTCGTACATGGCCGCACTGACATATCTGGCGGCGGGTGAACGCAGTACTCCGCCCACGCCAGCCTGTGAGTCGGTGTCCATGAGAACGAAGCGCAACTTGAGACGGTCGGCCTCAAGAGCCGCGGCCAGGCCCGCTGCCCCGGCACCGCAGATGAGCAGGTCGAAGGACGGGCCGGGATCTGTCTTCACTGCATCGGCGCCGACCGCACCCAGGGCGTGAAGCTGCTGGATCAGCATCTGTGCCCGCACGATCTGGTCACGGATGCTGATGTTGGAGAACCGATAGCTCAGGTCGAACTGTCGCGGCGCGATCTTCAGCGCAAGCAGGGTCAGCACATCCAGTGCGTCGTCAGGTGCGGAAACAGGGATGACGGCGCTCATCACAGGTTCTCCAGAATATCGGCCAACAACTGCGGATCGGCTGAAAACAGAACCGGGTGATCAAGCACCTCCATCACGCCACCGCGCCCCGGCCCTGGTCCATCGCGATCATCAGGGCCATCTGGTCCTTCACCGTCTCCCCCGCCTCCGGAACCGCCACCGGAATCTCCGCGGTCGCGCCGGCCATCTGCGTTGGTTCGCGGAGGATCATACGAATAGGGCGACAAGGCGCCGCCCTCCCGAGCGTCGGCATCGTCCCAATAGGCGCGCCTCGCCGCAGGGCCATCGAGCGGAGGAACACGTCCTTCTGGGTCCACGATTGAATCCATTGCACCGTGCATCCACGCACCGAGGGGCCACAGGTACGGTCCGGGATCAACGTCACCATCGGGATCGTTGTCGCCAAACAACTCACTGACGCCGCGGACAAGCACCTCTCGCCGGCCGTTGAAGAGCTCGGTCACGCCGTTGAAGCCCACATGCACCAGAATCACTCGCGCATCATCCGGCACACGATCAGACCTCTGTTCACGGCGTATCGACCCGAGCATCTGCCGCAGCACACCGTCTTCGCCATCCAGCACCACACGGACACTGCAGCGCACGGGGCCGTTACCCCGTACATGCGGGTTTTCCAGGTAGCCGCCCTGATCCACGCCGTACAAGCGCGACAGGAAAATCCGTGCAAGCGCACGGAACTGGCCAGGAGAGAATCGGCCCTCCACTGGACCTGAAGGGTGCCACCAATAGGGGAGTCGGCGCACCGGCGGGCCCAGCAGGTACAGCAGGTCTTCCACAAACGGATTTTCGTTTGGATCAAAACGGTACATTGCCAGTGCCCTCACGCGTTCCTGCGATCATGGTTTCACTCCTGTGGAACAGCTCAGCGTGCCGCCGTACGCGCCGCCACACCGGTCACCTTCGCCGGCATCCACATGCCCGGCGTCCAGCCACTGGCGGCCAGGATCGTCTTCGGATTGTCCTGCTGGATCAGCGCACGCACCGCATCGCGCTTGTCCTTGGCCTGCAGGTAGTAGGCCTTGGCGATGCGGTAACCGACCCAGTAGCCCAGGTCGTATGGATCCTGCGAGCCCGGCTTGTAGTTGTACAGCCACGGAGACAGATCGGTGCTGTCCAGATCCAGCGCGAATGCGCTTTCGATATGCACTTCCCGGCCACGTGTCCACGCCGCATGGCGTCCATTGCCGACGTTGCCGGAAATCAGTTCGGTGATGAATTCGGCGATGCCTTCGCCCAACGACACGCGCAGCACTGTCGCGCGCGGGTCACCCGGCTCGAAGTCGGTCAGGCCGGTCTGCTGGATGTGCACGTATTCGTGTGCGATCACATGCACGAAGCGATCCTGCACATTGGCATTCATGAAGTCGGCCGCGCACAACGCTTCCAGGCCGATGATCACCCCGCTCTTCGAAGTCAGCCCCACTGGGCGGCCGCGGCCCACCGCGATGGTCACCGGCGGGAACCGGGTCTGCGGGTAGATCGCCTGCAGGTTGGCGAACACCTGTACCAGCCGTTGCTTCACCGCCGGCAGCTCGGCCAGGCAGCTTCGCCCCTGTGCATACAGCTCGGGTTGACTGGCGATGGACTCGGCAATGCGCTCCGCGGTGACCCGGCGCGCCTTGGCCAGCTCCCCCAGACCAGCCGAGCCCCCGGCCATGTATCCACGCAACTGCGCAACACTGGGTTTACCGCCGGCGCTGTCGTAAAGCGCATAGAAACGACTGACATCCTCGGTGAGGATCTGCGGCCCTGCCGGTACCGCTGCGGTGGCCACGCCTACCGCCCCGGCACAGGCCAGGGCCAACAGGCCGCGCAGGATCATGAACATCGCTCCGTCCTTGGTGGAGTGCATGCGAAGCGCGCAATCTATCACTCCGCCCGGCCCACTGCAGCAGGCGGATGCGGGCGCCCCGGCGCTGTGCCAGACTCGCTTCGGCACCTGCCATGGAAGATGGAGCACCGCACGATGATGATCGTTCCCGCGTACTGGGCCGAAGCCCGCCTGCAGGCCCGTTTCCGTGGCCGGCCGGTGGTCGTGCGCCGCTTCGGCTGGTCGGACGAAAGCCCTGCCGAGGCCCAGGGTCACGCCGACCGCCGTGCCAACGAAGCACTCAATGCCATCCTTGCCGGGCAGGCGCTGCCGCGACGCGAAGTACGCAGCAATTACGGCGTGGAAGGCGTACCGATCCGCGAGCAGATCGTGCAGCGCGACGGCGATGTCATCATCACCCGCAACAGCTACGGTGCGCTGTGCCTGAACACACCGGACGTGCTGTTCGCCGACATCGACCATGCGCAGCCACCGGCGGGTTGCGTGATGCCTGCAATCATCGCGGCAGTACTGCTGTTCGCCGGCGCCATCATCGGCACCCTGCTCTGGCACTGGCTGGTGGGACTGGTACTGGGGGTGGCAGCGGTACTGCTGGTCAACACCGCGATGCTGATGCAGCGCAAGCGGCGCCTGGCCGCGGCCGGTGGCGCCGAAGGCGTGGCCCTGCAGCGGGTTGCGGCCTTCAGCGAACAGCATCCGGACTGGCATCTGCGCGCCTACCGCACGCCGGCCGGACTGCGCGTGCTGGCCATGCATGCCACGTTTCCGCCCGAGGACGAGCAGCTGCAGGCGTTCTTCAAGGCACTGGGCACCGACGCCCTGTACGCGCGCATGTGCCGGTTGCAGCACTGCTTCCGTGCGCGGCTGACACCGAAGCCGTGGCGTGTCGGCCTGAGGTACCGCATCCGTCCGCCGGTGGCGGCGTGGTCAGCCGAGCAGGCCAACAACCCGGATCGCCTGGCCTGGATTGCCGAGTACGAAAAGAAGAGTGCTGGCTTTGCCGCGTGCGCCTATCTGCGCAGTTTCGGTGATACCACACGCATCCATGCCAAGGCCGAGCACGTGCGCGAACTGCACGACCGGCTGGCGCACGCGCAGGACCGCCTGCCGCTAGCGTGAGGGAGGCAGACCTTCAGTCAGCGCCCTGCACGAACGGCTGCCCTGCCAGGGTAGTGCCCAGCCGCACGGCAACCTGCTGTTCGCCCTTCTCGAAGGTCGTCGCGCACTGCTTCCCGCCCTTCTGGCACCCAACTTCCGGAAAGCCCTCCAGTGATTCCGGTGCACCCTCCACCGGCTTCACCTGCCAACCGGCCGCGTCCAGCAGGCGCTTGGCCTTGACGTAAGGCATGCCGGCGATGATCCCCAGCTGCGCCAGTTCGGCGGGCAGCGACTGGGCGCCCGCGGTTGAGACCAGGAACAACGACAACGTTGCAGCAAGAAGGATGGCTTTCATTGCACCGACCCGGGACGGACTTACAGGTTCAGCCTAGACCATTTGCATGGCATGCGAATGTGCCGGTAACACGTCGTTACCGAGTCTCCACAGTTGATTGCAGAGCACTTGCAGCTGTTTGCAGGCGAACGGGCAGCCGAGCGTGGGCTCGGCGCTACAGCAGGATGCAGGAAGGCCACCCGGAGGTGGCCTTCCTGTTCCCTTACTTGGCGTTCTTCACATAGGTGTCGAACCAGTTCAGCATCTCCGACACCAGCTGCTCGTTCGACTCCAGCGCGGTGTACCAGTGCGGCTCGTTCGGCAGCATCACCAGGCGAGTGGTACCACCATTGCCGCGGATCGCCTGGTACAGCTTGCGCGACTGGAACGGCTCAGTGCCTGGATTGGCGTCGTCCTCACCGTGGACCAGCAGCAGCGGCAGCTTGATCTTGTCGGCGTAGAAGAACGGCGACGCCTTCAGGTACACGTCCTGCGCCTGCCACACCGAGCGGCGTTCGTTCTGGAAGCCGAACGGGGTGAAGGTCTTGTTGTACGAACCGCTGGTTGCCACGCCGGCCTTGAACAGATTGGTGTGCGCGATCAGGTTGGCGGTCATCAGGCCGCCGTGGCTGTGGCCTGTCACGCCGATGCGGTTGCGGTCGACCACGCCCATGTCGACGGCCTTGTCCACTGCAGCCTTGGCGTCAGCTTCCAGCTGCTCCAGGTAGGTGTCATAGGCGTTCTTCGGGTCGCCCACGATCGGGAACGAGGCGTTGTCGATGATCGCGTAACCGGCCAGCAGCATCAGGCGATACGGCTGCAGGCGCGTGAAGGTCTGCTGCGAACCCGATACCTGGCCCGCCTGTGCGGCGTTGGCGAAGTCGGCCGGGTACGCATACAGGATCGCCGGCACGCGCTGGCCTTCCTTGTAGCCCGGCGGCGTGTACAGGGTGAAGGACAGATCCACGCCGTCGGCGCGCTTGTAGGTCACCAGCTGCTTCTTGATCTGGCGCACTTCCGGGGTCGGGTCGACCAGCCGGGTCAGCGCGGTCGCGGTGGAGGCGAACTGCGCCTCGCCGGTCCTGGCGTCGGCCACCGCCTCACCCTGCTGGCGGATGAAGGCGTTCGGCGGATCGATCACCGACTGGTGCCAGGTCAGGTAACGGCCCGGCGTGTTGCTGAAGCCGAGGAACTGTTCGTAGGCATCGGCGCTGCTGCGGAACAGGCGCTCGCTCTTCAGCGAGCCCAGGTCCAGGCGGTCCAGGAACGGGCGGTCGCCCTGCGGCGAGGCGCCACGGCCGCTGAGGAACACGTGGTTGCCATCGCGACGCACCACCTGCGCACCATTGGGCAGGCGGGTGAAGACCAGGTTGCCGGGGTTGCCGTACAGCTCGTCGCTGGACATGTCCCACAGCAGGCGGCCTTCCTTCTTCGGCTGGTCGACATCGACCACGCGGGTCTGCATCCAGTGGCGGTTCTCGTCGTTTTCGAACTGGAACGCCACGGCCGGATCGGCGGTCCACGCGAAGCCTTCAAAACGCTGCGCGGTACGGGTGACTTCGGTCGGCTTGCCGTTGAACGGCGCCTTCAGCATCAGCACGCGGTCGCGATGCGGCACGTTGACCTTCCAGTCTCCCTTGTCCAGTGCTTCGGCATAGACCAGGGTGGCCGGATCGGTGGCACGCCAGTCGAAACCACGCGGGCCTTCCGGCACGCCATGCACCGGCACGCGGTCGGCCAGCGGCAGGCTGGCGATCGGCGTGGACTTGCCGCTGGCGATATCCAGCACGGCCACGTCGTTGGCGAAGCGCTGGTAGGTCACCGCATGCGAATACGGTGCCTTGATCGACTCGGTCAGCACATGCACGCCATCGGGCGCGGCGCTGACATCGTTGAACAACGCCGGCTGCCCTACCGGGCGCACGCTGCCGGCGGCGGTGTCGACCACGGCCAGCTGCGAGGCGCCGTAGTAAGCGAACAGCTTCTCGTCATGCACGCTGGTCAGCGTGTCGCGCGCCTCATAGGTGCTGCTTTCGCCACTGCTGCCCAGCGACTCCTGCGCATCCGGGCCGGTCGGCACGCCACCGTCGGACGGCGCCGGGCCCTGGTTGGCCGGCACCAGCTTCACCAGCAGCTTCTGGCTGCCGCCCAGCCACTGCACGGTGTTGCCAAAGATCGGGTTCAGCTGCACGTTCGGGATCTGCTTCACCTGCCCGGTGGCGGCGTCGCCCACCCACAGCTGCACGCTGGTATCGACTGCGTTCTGGAAGGCGAAGTGGCTGCCATCGGCCGACCACAGCGCGCCGGTCGCGCAACCCTGCGGCAGGTTGACCTTGGTCTCCTTGGCGCTGGCGATATCGACCAGAGTGAAGTCGGCCACGCAGGCCGGAATGCCGTAGCCACCGGGTGTGTCATGGCGGCTGCGGTTCTTCGGCTCCAGGCGCACGCCGGCCAGCTTCAGGTACGGCTGGGCAACGCGGCTGATCGACGGATAGGTCTGCGCGGTGGTCAGCAGCAGGCGCTGGCCGCCCGGGGCCACGTTCGGCGCCGGCGGCGGCGGTGCCTTCAGTACCTTGAGCAGGTGTTCCGGCGGCTTCGCGTAGTCGGCAAGCGCCGGGCCAGCGGCCAGCAGGCCGACGGTGGCAACGGCAACGGCCGCCGCCAGAGAGGTTCGACGGATGAGCATCCTTATCCCCTGGAGTGTGAATGGGTACCCGGAATCGGGCATGGACCCGAATCTAGCACCGCAGGGGTTGTCGTGAATGGGCCGGAAGGGCTAGTGGCCGGATGGGGCAAAGTGGAGGCCGCCACGCCATCACTTGGCGCTCAACTATCATGAACTCCCTCCATCCGGCGCTTGACATGGGAACCTCCAAAGCCCCCCCCTATCTTCAATACTGCCGAAGCGCCCTCAAATCACTAGTCTCTCAATACGAGATGAGCAAAGTGATCGGGCACTCTGCCACTGCGGGAACCGTTCGCGAAAGACTGATTCATGACTTTCTCGAATCACACATCCCTGAAATGACCAGTGCTGTGAGCGGCGTCATCATTGACTCGCAAGGAAGACGGTCACGCCAGCAAGATATCGTTCTGATGCTGAAGTCCATGCCGAGGCTTCGCTTCAACAGCGGCCACGACCTAATTTTTCACGAGGGAGTCGTTGCGACGATCGAAGTGAAAACAAGTGTAACCACGTCCGTTCTACTTGGAATCTCAGAGAACATCGCAAGCGTCAAGTGCTTGGAGCCGACAAGCTTCGGGGGCACGAAGTTGGGTGTACTGGACTGGCCCATGCATCGAATCCTGCACTGCGTCGTAGGCTACGGTGGATCGAGTCTTCACGACATATCAAATGCTCTCACCAGTTTTCCTGAAGCGAAGAAGCCGGACATCTATCTAGACCTAACCAAGGGTATGCTTCTTCGGAATGAAGGCATCTTTTCAGAAAGAACTCTTGGCGATGACTATCTAATATTTGATGATCCTGGTGAGGGTCTCGCTAGATTCCTGTCAGCCATGACGGTCGTTACATCTTCATACTCAGTTCGAGATGTGAAGTGGGAGCAGTACCTATTGGACTCCTCTGTGGAGGAGCGAGACCCTTAAGACCAGCCGCGTAATGACTATCCTGAATGGGCCGAAATCATTAGCAGGATAACTTGGCAAAGTGTCGCACTGGCAGCTGCCGCCGCGAAGAGCGGCCGGCCTCTTCCAGGCGTGGTCTGTCATCACTGCTGCGCGTGCAGGTCCCAGGTGGCCAGATAGTCGGGGTCGACCACGATCATGCCACTGGTGCGCATGCGGTACTCCCCGGGCTCGGCTGGCTGGTACTGGTCCAGCATCGGCGGCAGGTAGCGCTCGTGGCCATCATTCTCGTCGGCCAGCACCACGCCCTCGTCGGCGCTGATGCGCAGCACCGTGCCGGCATACTGCTCCAGCCCCTTTACCTGGCCGTCGCCGCCATAGCGGGTGACCCCGACCAGGACGACCTTACCGATCATTTCTTCCGCCTTGGCATCGTCCAAGGTCGGCAGAATGGGAGTGAATTCGTCGCTCATCGGTGCACCTCCGTAGCCTGCAGGACATCGTGGATGAGGTTTCCGCTTCGCAGTGCGCGTCGCTGGCAGTCGAGCAGGGCCCGGCCTGAAGCCTCTGCATCGAGAGTGCCAGTACGCTCATGAACCCAAGGGTTCCTGTAGCAGGATGCTGCCATCGCAGGCGGAAGGGACAGGTGAAGGCCGAAATCGGTCCCCGCCGGTCAGAGGGTTGCACCTGCACCCACGCTAGAATGCACGCATGCGCACCGTACATGCCCTCCGCTACATCACGCCCTTGCGGGAAGGTGGCTCCCTGCCGGCCGTGGTCGAGACCGACGACGACGGCATGGCCGTGCTGAAGTTCCGTGGCGCCGGCCAAGGCCCGAAGGCGCTGATCGCCGAGCTGATCGCCGGCGAGATGGCACGCACGCTGGGCCTGCCGATTCCGGAAATCCTGTTCGTCGAGCTGGACCGCGAGTTCGCCCGCACCGAGCCCGACCCGGAAATCCAGGAGCTGATCCGCGCCAGCGAAGGCCTGAACCTGGGCCTGGACTACCTGCCCGGTGCGATCAATTACGATCCGGCGGCAATGCCGGTGGATGCAGACCTGGCCTCGCGCATCGTCTGGTTCGATGCGTTCACCAGCAATGTCGATCGCACCACGCGCAACCCGAACCTGATGGTGTGGCATCGAAAGCTGTACCTGATCGATCACGGTGCGGCCATGTACTTCCATCACGACTGGGCCAACGCCGGCGATGCGTGCGAAAAGCCGTTCGTGCTGATCCGCGACCATGTGCTGCTGTCGTTCGCCAGTCGCATCGCCGAGGTGGATGCCGAGCTGGCCGCGCGCCTGACCGATGCCGAGATCGAGCGCATCGTCGGCCTGGTGCCGGACAGCTGGCTGGTGGACGAACCGGCGTTCGACAGCCCGCAGGCCTACCGGCAGGGCTATATCAATTACCTCAAGCACCGCCTGAAGGTGCGTGCGGTGTTCGTGCAGGAGGCCATCCGTGCCCACGCTGCACACGTATGACTATGCGGTCATCCGCGTGGTACCGCGGGTGGAACGCGAGGAATTCATCAACGTCGGGGTGATCGTCTCCTGCCCTGGCGCGCGCCATCTGGAAGCGGCCATCGAGATCGATCCGACACGCCTGCACGCGTTCGCGCCGGCGCTGGACCAGGAGGCGCTTCAACCGTGGCTGGATGCGATCGTGGCCATCTGCCGCGGTGATGCCAGCGCCGGGCCGATCGCGCAACTGCCCGCGCGTGCCCGCTTCCACTTCCTTACCGCCAAGCGCAGCTCGGTGGTGCAGATGTCGAGCACGCATGTGGGCCGCACGGCCGACCCTGCGGGTGTGGTGGAACACTTGATGACGAAGATGGTGCGGGTGCCGGCACCTAACGCGTAGCGGCGACTGGTAGAGTCGACTGTTAGTCGATTAACGCACGCAGTGCGGGCTCTTCGGCGGCATTGATTAAGGCAGTCGACTAACAGTCGACTCTACCGGGTCGACTCTACCCGGTCGACTCTGCCCGGCCGACTCTGCCCGGTCGGTTCCATCACCAAGCACGTTCGCCTGCCGACTCAAGCTCGCTCAACGGCCAGCGGCACCATCCGTACGGATGGTCACCGATCTGCGCGGCAAGACCGGCTCGAACGGGATTTGCCAGAATGTAGCAAGAGTGCCTGTGCAGCGACGCGTCACTGCGGATCGCATGATCGTGATAACCCGCCTGCCATATTGCACCCTGGCTCCCTCGCCGCCGGTTGATCAGAAAACTGCTGCGCGCCTTGAAGCGCTGCACGCAGTAGCCCAGCGAATGGCCACGTAGTTGAGCCAGCCAGTGGATATGATCCGGCATGATGACCCAGGCAAGCGACGCAGTCAGGCCTTCCCGGTCCATCGATTCGAGGAGCTGCATGGCAAGGTCGGCATTGGCAGGGCAATCGAAGACGCGATGGCGGTTCCGGCACACCATGGTGATGGTGTAGACGTTGCCGACGATGGATCGCCGGCCGGCAAGCAGTTGAGGGCTGGGCATGAGTTCGAGAATGCTCGCCAGGATGGATGCTCGACATCGGTTCACTGCCAACGTCAGGATCAGGGATCATCTTGATGCAGCGTCCGGGGATGTGGAGTCGCCTGGGTAGAGTCGACTGTTAGTCGACTATCGCGCGAAGCGCGGGCTTTCCAGCATGGGAGAGAAGAGCAGTCGACTAACAGTCGACTCTACCCAGTCGGCTCTATCCAGTCGGCTCTACCCAGCCGGTTCTACCCCGTCGGCCCTACCTGGGCAACGCAAACGCAATCACGTAATCGCCGTTCGGGGTTTCCATGAAATGGTGGCCGCCGGCCATGATCACCACGTACTGGCGCCCGCCCTGCTCGTACACCATCGGGTTGGCCTGGCCGCCGGCAGGCAGCTTGGCATGCCAAAGCTCCTTGCCGGTCTTCAGGTCGATGGCGCGCAGCAGATCATCGGTGGCGGCGGCGATGAAGATCAGCCCGCTGGCGGTTACCACCGAACCGCCGTTGTTCGGCGTGCCGATCTCGATCGGCAGGCCGGAACGGATGCCGAACGGCCCATTGCCGCGCGCACTGCCAAACGGACGATCCCACAACAGCTTGCCGGTGCGCAGGTCGATGGCACGGATGCCGCCGTAGGGAGGCTGCTTGCACAGCAGACCCGTGAACGGCAGCCGCCAGCCAGCGTTGACCTGGATGCCATACGGCGTTCCCACCTGCGGATCGCCGGCCCCCTCGCCACCACCCCTGTCGGCACGGATCTTCTCGCGCGGCAGCCAGCCCAGGCGGTCGGCTTCGGCACGTGGCACCAGCCGGTTGTAGTTGGGCATGTCGTTGTAGTTGGCCACGATCACGCCGCGGCGCGTATCGATGGACACACTGCCCCAATCCGAACCGCCGTTGTAGCCGGGGTATTCGATGGAATGGCGATCACTGCTCGGCGGCGTGTAGAAGCCTTCGTAATAGGCCTTGCGGAACTGGATGCGGCAGATCAGCTGGTCGATCGGGGTGATGCCCCACATGTCGCGCTCGGTCAGGTCATGCTCGCGGCGCAGCGTGTGGTACAGCGAGAACAGCTGCGTAGGTGAGCGCTGCTCGGGCTCGACACCGCCCACAGGCACCTTGCGTTCCTCGGCGGCGCTCAGCAGCTGGCCATTGCGGCGGTCGAGAATGTACAGGTCGCCCTGCTTGGTCGGCAGCAGGATCGCCGGTATCTTGCCCGCCGCGGTCGGGTAGTCGATCAGGCTGGCCTGTGAACCCAGGTCGTAATCCCACACATCCTTGCGCACGGCCTGGAAGTGCCAGGCCGGTTTGCCGGTGGCCACGTCGATCGCCACCAGCGAGGTCGAATAGCGGTTCTGGTTTTCGGTGCGCGAGCCGCTCCAGTAATCGCCGGCGGAGTTGCCCAGCGGCAGGTAGACCAGGCCCAGCGCTTCATCGCCGGTGGCCGTGGTCCACATGTTCGGGGTGCCACGCGTGTAGGTCTGTTCGCGCGGCGGCAGGCCGTTGCGCTCGGGCTGGTCCATGTCCCATGCCCAGCGCAGCTTGCCGGTGATGGCATCGTAGGCCTGGATCACGCCCGAGGGCGCATCGCGGCGCTGTCCGTCGAGCACCTGATGACCGGTCACGATCACGCCGCGCACGATGGCCGGCGGCGAGGTGATCGACACATAGCCCGGCGGCACTTCGCCCATGCCCAGGGTGATGTCGACCTGACCGTTGTTGCCGAAATTCGCGCACGGGCGGCCACTGTCCGCATCCACCGCGATGATGCGGCCGTCCAGCGTGCCTTCGATGATTCGCGCCCAGCAGGCCGGACGGTTGCCCGGCGCGGCGCTGCGGGTGACCGTGGGCGGTGGCTCGGGCAGGGCCAGGTCGGCAGCAACATCGGCCAGCACCGCATCGGCCACAGTCGGCGCGCTCGATTGTTCGTAGTAGCTCACGCCACGACAGGCAGCGGTATAGGGAATCGAAGCGTCCTTCACCTTCGGATCAAACCTCCACAGCTCCCTGCCGCTGCTGGCGTCCAGTGCGATCAAGCGGTTGCGCGCGGTGCACAGGTACAGCCGGTCGCCGATCTTCAGCGGCGTGGTTTCCGCGCCCCAGCGCTTCTTCGGCAGGTCGCCTGTTCGGAACTGCCAGGCCAGCTGCAGCGTGGCCACATTTGCCGGGGTGATCTGCTGCAGGGGCGAATAGCGGGTGGCGGCATTGCTGCGGCCCCACGCGGGCCAGTCGCCGTCGGCAGGCTGGTCGGCTGGCTGCAGGCCGGTGGTATCACGCGTCGGGGCCAGGCCGGCACTGACCACCGCTTCCGGGAACGGCTGGTGCCCGTCCACTTCGCCATGCGGCGCGAACGCGAGGCCGAACGCGGCAACGAACACCAGCATCAGCAGGCCAGCCACGCTGCACGAGAGGCGTTTGGACACCGGTTCGCGCAGGGTCGGTGCCAACAGCGCCAGCACGATGCCGAGGGCCGTAACCAGGCCCAGCCGCGGCACCCAGCGCCAGTAGTCGCTGCCCGACTCCCACCAGGTCCACAGCAGTGTGCCGATGAACACCAGCGCGTACAGCAGCGCGCCGCTGCGACGGTTGCCAAACAACAGGATGCCGCTGGCCAGCAGGCCGAATCCTGCGATGGCGTAGTACGCCGAACCCCCAAGGCTGAGCAGCCATGCGCCGAGCCCGCCGATGACCAGGCCGAGCACGACCAGCAACAGCGACAGCACGGTCACCAGCGGATGGCGCGGGGTGCGGACAGGAGCAGGATCGGACTGCGGCGTGGCGGACATCGTCGATCTCCGGGGGCAGCATGCGCCCTTATCCCACCGCACATGTGAAGCGCGCGCGTATTTTCTGGGTGGACCTGACGGGGTGATCTTCGGCTTGGGGATCTTCGACTGGGTGATCGTCGACTGGGTGATCTTCGACTGGGTGATCGTCGACTGGGTGATCGTCGACTGGGTGATCGTCGACTGGGTGATCTTCGACTGGGTAGAGTCGGCTGGGTAGAGTCGACTGTTAGTTGTGTAAACCCACCACGTTGTTCAGCGGGATTCTGGAAATAGGCGGTTGGCTGCCGATCCCCATGTGGGGTCGGTGCCAGTTGTAGTGGTGCAGCCATTCAGGCAGCACGGCGTCGCGCTGCTCTGACGAAGCGTACTCGCAGGCGTAGGCCCATTCGCGCAAGCTGGTCTGGATGAAGCGCTCGGCCTTACCGTTGGTTCGCGGGGTGTAGGGCTTGGTCCGATAGTGCTTCATGCCCAACGAGGCGACGAGTCGAGCGAAGACGCCGGAGCGATAGCAGGCGCCGTTGTCAGTCAGGACACGCTGGAAGGTGACTCCCAGCGTCCTGTAGTACGCCACGGCGGCCAGCAGCGCTTGGCAGGCCGTTGAGCCCTTCTCATCGGTGTGAACGCTACTGAAAGCGACTCGGGAGTGGTCATCAATGGCCACATGGACATAGCCCCAGCCACCGCCGCCAGCGTTGCCACGCCGATTCGGATCGACCCGGTGCCCGGGCCGGCGGAAGTTGCCGAGTTTCTTGATATCCAAGTGCAGCAAGCCGCCCGGGCTGTCGTACTCATACCGGACCGCCTTCTTCGGTGGGTCCAGAAGGCACAGGCGATTGAGTCCTCTTCGACGCATCAGTCGTGAAATGGTGCTGTGAGCCACGCCCAGTGCCTTGGAAATGGTCAGGTAGGTTTGCCGTTGACGTCGACGCTGGACGATCTGCTCAACGAGCGCCTCGGGGGTGCTATGGGGGCTGCGGCCGGGCCGGGAGCTGCGGTTCTGCAGCCCACTCAAGCCCTCGGCTCGATACCGGGCCAGCCACTTGTAAGCCGTGCGCACACTCACCCCGCAAGCCTGGGCGGCCTCTTCGGGCCGAAGGCCTTGCTCAGTGATGCGGCGGACAAGAAGTTCTCGACTAAACGGCGTCAAACGGGCATTTTTATGGTGGTTCATCCGGGCTCTTTGGGGGCTGGAACGGTGTGGTAACCACCATTTTCCAAAGATGCCCCGGATGAACAACCTACCGAGAGATCACAGTTAGTCGACTGTCGCGCGCAGCGCGGGCTTTTCATCGCCATGTGCAGAGCAGTCGACTAACAGTCGACTCTACCGCCGCGGCCGGATGGTCCGCCGCGATCGGATGGCCCTCAGGGATCGGATGGTTCGCCGCGATCGGATGGTCCGCCGCGATCGGATGGTCCGCAGCGATCGGATGGTTCGCCGCGATCGGATGGCCCTCAGCGATCGGATGGTCCGCAGCGCTCGGAGAATCCAGCACGTCCGGAAGATCCGCCACGACCGGAAGATCCGCAGAAACGACGACGCCGGCCCAGGGCCGGCGTCGTCGGGTACTTCTCATCGCGGCGGGATCACTCCTGCGCGGCGTCGTCGCTGCTGGCAGCAGCCGGTGCGCCATCGGTCGTGGCCGGGGCGGCGGCAGCCACCTCGTCCTCGTCCTCGTCGATCGAGGCATCCATGCGCTCCACCGCCTGCAGCTTCTCGTCCTTGGAGAGGCGGATCAGGGTCACGCCCTGGGTGTTGCGGCCGACGCGGCTGATTTCCGAGCCACGCGTACGCACCAGGGTGCCACCATCGGAGATCAGCAGGACTTCGTCGCTGGAGCCCATCAGCACCGCGGCGACCAGCTTGCCATTGCGCTCGGTGGTCTGGATGCCGATCACGCCCTGCGTGCCACGGCCCTTGCGCGGGTAGTCCGGCAGCGGGGTGCGCTTGCCGTAGCCGTTCTCGGTCGCGGTGAGGATGTACTGCACGCTGGCGTCGTCGGCGCCGTCGATCACCGCATCGCCATTGGCGGCGGCTTCTTCGACACCGTTGTCGTCCTCGTTCTCGTCCTCGATGCCACCAGCACTTTCGGCCACGATCAGGCTGACCACTTCCTCGCCGGCTGGCATCTTGATGCCACGCACGCCGGTCGCGGTACGACCCATCGAGCGGACCTTGTCCTCACCGAAGCGCACGGTCTTGCCGTTGGAGGCGAACAGCAGGATGTCGCGCTCACCGTCGGTCAGGCCGACGCCGACCAGCGCATCGCCCTCGTCGAGGTTGATCGCGATCTTGCCGCGGGCCAGACGGAAGGCGAACTCGCCCAGCGGGGTCTTCTTGACCGTACCGTTCTTGGTGGCGAAGAACACGAACTGGCCATCGGCGTACTCGCGCACCGGCAGCACGGCCTGCACGCGTTCGCCCGGTTCCAGCGGAATCCAGTTGATGATCGGGCGGCCACGGGCGTTGGAACCGGCTTCGGGCAGCTGGTAGACCGGCAGCCAGAACACCTTGCCCGAACTGGTGAAGGTCAGCAGCGTGTCATGCGTGTTGACCAGCCACAGCTGTTCGATGAAATCCTCTTCCTTGGTCGCCGCCGCACTGCGGCCACGGCCGCCACGGCGCTGTGCGCGGTACACGCTCACCGGCTGGCGCTTCACGTAACCGGCATGCGAAACGGTGACCACCACGTCTTCCGGCGCGATCAGGTCGAGGATGTCCAGGTCTTCTTCGCTGTGGCGGATCTCGGTACGACGCTCGTCGCCGAACTCGGCCTTGACGCTGACCAGTTCCTCGCGGATCACCTGCAGCAGGCGGTCGGGGTCTTCCAGGATGTGGATCAGCCCGGCGATCACTTCCAGCAGCTGCTTGTACTCGTCGGTCAGGCGGTCCTGCTCCAGCCCGGTCAGGCGGTGCAGGCGCATTTCCAGGATCTGGGTGGCCTGAATCTCGGTCAGCTGGTAGCCGCCCTCGATCAGGCCCACGCCCTTGGGCAGGTCTTCCGGACGCGAGGCTTCGGCACCGGCGGCGCCCAGCATCGCACCGACCAGGCCCGGCTCCCACACGCGTGCCAGCATGCGCTCGCGGGCTTCGTTCGGGTTCGGCGAGGTCTTGATCAGTTCGATCATCTCGTCGATGTTGGCCAGCGCGACAGTCAGGCCTTCCAGCACGTGGGCACGGGCGCGCGCCTTGCGCAGCTCGAACACGGTGCGGCGGGTGACCACTTCGCGACGGTGGCGGACGAACGCCTCGAGCATCTGCTTGAGGTTCATCAGCTGCGGGCGGCCGTCGACCAGCGCCACCATGTTGATGCCGAACACCGATTCCATCTGCGTCTGCTGGTACAGGTTGTTCAGCACAACCTCGGCAGATTCACCGCGCTTGATCTCGATGTAGATACGCATGCCGTCCTTGTCGGACTCATCGCGCAGCTCGCTGATGCCTTCGATCTTCTTTTCCTTGACCAGCTCGGCGATCTTCTCGATCAGACGCGCCTTGTTCACCTGGTAAGGAATTTCAGTGACGATGATCGATTCGCGGCCGTTGTCGGCCACCTCGATATCGGCCTTGGCACGGATGCGCACGCGGCCACGGCCGGTACGGTAGCCGGCGACGATGCCGGCGGTGCCATTGATGATGCCGGCGGTCGGGAAATCCGGGCCCGGGATGTACTCCATCAGGCCGTCGACGTCGATTTCCGGGTTGTCGATCAGCGCGATGCAGGCGTTGATCGATTCGCTCAGGTTGTGCGGCGGGATGTTGGTCGCCATGCCCACCGCGATACCGGCCGAACCATTGACCAGCAGGTTCGGGAACCGGGTCGGCATGACCGTCGGCTCCAGTTCCTTTTCGTCGTAGTTGGGCTGGAAGTCGACGGTTTCCTTGTCGATGTCGGCCATCAGCTCATGCGCGAGGCGCGACATGCGCGCTTCGGTGTATCGCATTGCCGCAGCGGAGTCGCCATCGATGGAGCCGAAGTTGCCCTGGCCATCGACCAGCATGTAGCGCAGCGAGAACGGCTGCGCCAGGCGTACCAGCGTGTCGTACACCGACTGATCGCCATGCGGGTGGTACTTACCGATGACGTCACCGACGATACGCGCCGACTTGAAGTAGGGCTTGTTGCTGTGCGCGTTCAGTTCATTCATCGCGAACAGCACGCGGCGATGCACCGGCTTGAGGCCGTCGCGCGCATCCGGCAGCGCACGGCCCACGATCACGCTCATGGCGTAATCGAGGTAGCTCTTGCGCATCTCGTCTTCCAGGTTGACCTGGATGATTTCCTTGGCGGTTTCTGCCATTCGGGTTCCGTTGTCTGGTAGCGGTCCAGTCCGGCGCAGCCCTCTGCGGGAGGGGGTCGTGCCGGAACCTCGATTCAACCTATGGATACTACCACAACAGGCCGTTTTCCGCCTCCCTTTACGGGGATTTTACCGGCACAAATCAGGAACTTAGGGCCCCATACCGCCCCTGTAGAGCCGAGCCCATGCTCGGCTGCGGCGGATTCGCTGGCTGAGCCGAGCGTGGGCTCGGCTCTACAGACATCCGCGACCCTGCCCGCATCAGCCGCCGAAGGCGGCGCGCATGTTCTCGGTGGTCGGGTTCAGGATCACGCCGCGCTCGGTCACGATGGCGTCGATCAGCTCGCCCGGGGTGACGTCGAACACCGGGTTCCAGGCAGCGATGCCCTCTGCCACCGTGCGGGTGCCGCCCACGCCGTACAGCTCGCCCGGATCGCGCTGCTCGATCTCGATCTGGCTGCCGTCCACGGTCTCCATGTCCACCGTCGAGGACGGCGCCACGACCATGAACTTCACGCCGTGATGGCGGGCGGCGATGGCCAGCTGGTAGGTCCCGATCTTGTTGGCGGTATCGCCGTTGGCGCAGATACGGTCGGCACCCACGATCACCCACTGCACGGCACCGGTCTTCATCAGGTGCGAGGCGGCCGAATCGGCGATCAGGGTGGCGTCGATACCATCCTGCTGCAGCTCCCACACGGTCAGGCGCGCGCCCTGCAGCCACGGCCGGGTCTCGCCAGCGAACACGCGGGCAATGCGGTGCTGGGCCATACCGGCGCGGATCACGCCCAGCGCGGTGCCGAAGCCGGCGGTGGCCAGCGAGCCGGTGTTGCAGTGGGTCAACACGCCGCTACCGGCTTCGATCAGGCCAGCACCCAGCGCGCCCATGTGGCGGTTGGCGGCCAGGTCCTCCTCGGCGATGGCCTGCGCTTCCGCCTCCAGCTTCGCCTTCCAGTCAGCACCGGCGGCGCTCAGGCAACGGCGCATGCGCGCCAGCGCCCAGGCCAGGTTGACGGCGGTCGGACGCGAGGCGTTCAGACGCTGCAGCGACGGTTCCAGCTGCTGCAGCGCGTGCGCACCGTCTGCGGCCTGCACGTCACGTGCGGCCAGCACCACGCCCCAGGCGGCGGCGATGCCGATGGCCGGCGCACCGCGCACGGTCAACGCGTGGATGGCCGCAGCCACTTCGTCACTGTCATGGCAGACCACATGCTCGACCACGAACGGCAGCTTTCGCTGGTCCAGCAGTTGCAGGGCATCGCCGGTCCACAGGATCGGGCGGATGTGGTCGTAACGGGCGTAGTCGATGTCGGAGGCAGTGTTCATGAACCCATTGTAGGGCCACGCCCCCCGGGGTTGGAGCCCGCCCGGGCTCAATTCACCGAGAATTCGGCGCGGCAGCCGCCGTCCACCCAGATGCCGTTGCGACTCCAGCCCCAGGTGCTGCCTTCCTCGCACGGCGTGCTGGACAGTTGCTCGAAGACAGCGGCACCGACCGAGATGCTGGCACCGCAGAAACGGCGCTTCTTCGACTTGGATTCACAGGTCAGCCGGCGTGGTACGTCAACGAATCGACCGTCCTCGTCAGCCACTTCGAAGTCCCCCTGGCAACCGCGGCTGGTCCAGACTTCATTGCGCTTGTATCCCCAGCCCTGCCCTTCGCGGCATGGCAGCGCCGACAGCTGGCGCAGCAGGCGCACTGGCGCGCCATCCAGGCGCACCGGGCAGCTCTGCGGGCGGCCATTGGACTCACAACGCACCACGCGACGGACCAGGCGCTTACCCTCGCTGGCTGCTGGCGGCGCACCCGCAGCGCGGCGTGCGCGGAACTCGGCGCGGCAGCCCAGCGTGACCCACACGCCACTGCGGTCGGTGCCCCATTCGCTGCCACGGATGCAGCTGCTGTTGGAAAGCTGGCGCACCAGGTCGATGCCGTTGCTGACATCGATATCGCAATGCACCCAGCCCATGTCGCGTGATTCACAGGTCACCACTTCACCGTCGTAGCCGGCCTGTTGGGCAGATGCCGATGACGGCAGCCAGGCACCCCAGAGCGCGATGGAGTACACCGGTGCAGCAACAACCGCAAACCACTTGACCAAAGCCTTCCCCAGCAGGAATGGATGAACTGCGTGCCAGTGTCCGGCATCTGCCGTGATAAGAGCATCATCCTGCTTACCGAAGCAAGCGCGGAAACGCGGAATTCCGTTCAGCCTTCGATGTTCAGGAACGCATGTCGCTCATGCGTGGGCAAAGTCGTAGGCCAGCACGTCGGCGATGCGCGGCGTGCGGTTCATCGCCATCAGCAGGCGATCCACACCCACCGCTACGCCCGCGCATGCCGGCATCGATGGCAGCGCAGCCAGCAGCGCCTCGTCCAGCGCCGGCCGCACCTGGCCACGTTCATGGCGCCGCTGCAGGTCACGCTGGAAGCGCGCGCGCTGCTCGTGGGCGTCGTTCAGTTCGTGATAGCCGTTGGCCAGCTCCACCACGCCCAGGTACAACTCGAAACGCTCGGCCAGAGGCGGTGTACCGGCACGGATGCGCGCAAGCGCCGCCTGGCTGGCCGGCCAGTCATGGACCACGGTCATCACTGCGTCATCGAAGTGCGGCTGGATGCGATGGGTCATCAACAGGTCCAGCCAGTCGTCGCGGGTCAACCCGACCGGATCGATGTGCACATCACCCAGCGCGGCCCGCAATGCAGCCTCATCGGCCTCGAACGGGTTCACGCCCACGTACTGCTGGAACAGCTCGCGGTAGCTCAGCACGCGCAGGCTTGCGCTGCGCCCCACCAGGGCCAGCGCCTGGGCGACCAGCTCGGCGGTTTCCTGCACCAGGCGATGATGATCCCAGCCAACCCGGTACCACTCCAGCATGGTGAATTCCGGATTGTGGCGGCCACCGGCCTCGCCGTTGCGGAACACCCGACCCAGTTCGTAGCAGTCGCCGACGCCGGCGGCCAGCAGGCGCTTGAGCGGATACTCCGGCGAGGTACGCAGCCAACGGCGACGGCCACCGGCATCGACATGCCCGCTGAAATCGGTATGGAAGCTGTCGATGTTCGGCTCGGTATTGCCGGCCACCGACAGGATCGGCGTTTCCACTTCCAGCACATCGCGTTCGGCGAAGAAGCGGCGGACCAGCGCATTGAGCGCGGCGCGCTGCTGCAGCGCGCGCAGCAGGGCCTCGCTCACAGGATGCCCTCCGGGCGAGGGTGGTCCAACGGCAGGGTCAGCAGATCGCGGGTGTCATCGATGTAACCGCTCGCCAGATAGAGGCGACGGGCCAGCTCGTTGTGGTGGTTCACTTCCAGGCGCAGGCGGCTTACACCGCGGCCCCGTGCCCGCTGTTCGCAGATGGCCAGCGCCTGCTTGCCGCGGCCGCGACCACGCGCACGATGGCTCAGGTACAGCTCGTCCAGCAGCATGAAGTGGCCGCCCTGCTCCAGGCTGAAGCCCATCGCGATCACTGCGTAACCGACCACCTCGGCCGCCTCGTCCAGCCACAGCAGTACTTCGCCGTTGCGTGGGTCGGCCAGCAGCGCATCCACGCCGCGACGCACGCGCGCGTCGTCGAAGTCGATCCTGTCTTCGGCGTAGAACTCGCGCATCAACGCGATCAGCAGCTCCTCGTCAGCACGGGTGGCCAGGCGGAAATCCAGCGGGGCGGTCTGCATCGGTGTTCCTTTGTGTTTCATGCCGGGTGCAGGGGCACCCGGCGGGGTCATCATTCGTGTTCGGCAAGATAGGCCAGCAGGCGGTCCTCATCCCACACCGGCACGCCCAGCGACTTTGCCTTGTCCAGCTTGGAGCCTGCCTCGGTGCCGGCCACCACGAAACTGGTCTTTTTCGACACACTGCCGGAGACCTTGGCACCCAGCGCTTCCAGGCGTTCCTTGGCGGCATCGCGGGTGAGCTGGGCCAGGGTGCCGGTCAGCACCACGGTCTGCCCATCCAGCGGACCGGCCACGATCTCGGCCAGCGCCGGCGCCTTGGCCAGGATCTCCCGCATCGCGTTCTCGGCGGCCAACAGCATCGCACCATGGCCATCGGCGTCCAGCCACTCGGCCAGACCACGCGCCGTGTCATCGGGCAGCCCGGCGTTGGCGAACTGGCCATGCTCGGCGTCGAGCACCGCCTGTGCACCGGGCAACGCGGCGACCAGTTTTTCCGCGCGCAGGCGGGTAATGCCGGGGATCTCCGACTCAACCAGCAGCTGCGCCAGATCCAGGCCCTCGCGCAGCTTCGCGCTGGGCGCGTGCACATCACTGATGCGCACCTGGCCGACCTGCAACAGGTCATCGATGGCCTGCTGGTTGCCCTGCTGTTCGAAGAAGTGGCCGAGCGAGCGCGCCACTTCGCCACCGATGTCCGGCACGCGCTTGAACAGCGGCCACGGCAGATGGCGAATCAGTTCCAGGTCACCGAACCACTGCGCCAGTGCCTTGGCGGTGCTTTCACCCACATGCTCGATGCCGAGTGCGAACAGAAGCCGTTCGAGCGTGGCGGCTCGGCTGGCGTCGATCGCTGCGATCAGGTTGTCGGCCCACTTGGTGGCGATCTTCTTCGTGTTCCATTCGAAGCTGGCCGGCTGCGCCAGCGCCTGCGCGCGCCAGCCCGGATCGTTGCCGTCCAGCTTGAGCACCGCATTGAGCACCGCACCACTGCCCTCGGCGGGCAGGTGCAGTTTCAGCGCCGCCGCCAGTGCCGACGGATTCTCTGCATCCAGCACCAGCTTCAGGTGCAGCAGCGTATCGCGGTTGAGCCGGTACAGGTCGGCCACGCTCTTGACGATACCGGCATCGACCAGGGTCTCAATGTACTTGTCGCCCAGGCCGTCGATGTCCATTGCGCGGCGCGAGGCGAAATGGGCAATGGCTTCCTTGCGCTGCGCCGGGCAGGACAGTTCGCCCGAGCAGCGCCATGCGGCTGCCCCTTCCTCGCGCACGATTTCCGAGCCGCACACCGGGCAGCGCGTCGGCATCTGCCACGGCGTGGTGCCCGGCGGGCGGCGATCGAGGATGACGCTGACCACTTCCGGAATCACATCACCGGCGCGGCGCACGATCACGCTGTCACCCACGCGCACATCCAGGCGCGCGATCTGGTCGGCATTGTGCAACGTGGCGTTGGACACGATCACGCCGGCCACCGCCACCGGCGCCAGGCGCGCGACCGGCGTGGCCGCACCGGTACGGCCGATCTGGATCTCGATGGCCTCCACGGTAGTGCTCTGTTCCTGCGCCGGGAACTTGTGCGCGATGGCCCAGCGCGGCGCGCGCGAGACGAAGCCCATTGCCTGCTGGCCGGCGCGGTCATCCAGCTTGTAGACCACACCATCGATGTCGAACGGCAGGCCGTCGCGGCGCTTGCCGATATCGCGGTAGTAGCCCAGCAGACCATCGACGCCTTCCACCACCTTGCACAGCTCACTGACCGGGAAGCCCCAGGCGCCGAGCTGGGCCAGGGTGCCCGAATGGGTATCGGGCAGCTCACCGCCCTGCACTTCGCCGGTACCGTAGGCGAAGAAACTCAATCTGCGCTGCGCACTGATCTTCGGGTCGAGCTGACGCAGCGAACCGGCGGCGGCGTTGCGCGGATTGGCCAGCACCTTGCCGCCCTGCAGCCGCGCACGCTCGTTGTAGGCTTCGAAGTCGGCACGCGCCATGTAGACCTCGCCGCGCACCTCCAGCACATCCGGCCAGTCCTTGCCGTGCAGGCGCTTGGGAATATCGCTGATCTCGCGCAGGTTGGCGGTCACGTCCTCGCCGGTACTGCCATCGCCACGGGTCGCGCCCAACACGAAATGCCCGTCTTCGTAGCGCAGGCTGATCGCCAGGCCGTCCATCTTCGGCTCGGCCGAGAACCGCAGGCTGCGACGGCCCAGGCGCTCATCGATGCGGCGCACGAAATCGGCCACCTCCTCATCGCTGAAAGCATTGGACAGCGACAGCATCGGCACCGCGTGGCGCACTTCCGGGAAGCGGCCGGAGGGGCGCGCACCGACCTGCTGGGTCGGGCTGTCGGCACGGGCCAGTTCCGGGTGCTCGCGCTCCAGCGCTTCCAGCTCGCGCACCACGCGGTCGTAGTCGACGTCGGGGATCTCCGGCGCGTCCAGCTCGTGATAGGCGCGGTTGGCCTGGGCGATCTGCCGGCGAAGGTCTTCGGCGCGTTCGGCGGGGCTGGGGCTCATCGGAATCCGGTGGTTCTGGGATGGCCGGGGATTCTACCGCGCCCGCCTGTCAGGCCCTGTAACGCCGCCGCCTTTTGTAGAGTCGAGCCAAGCTGGACTGGTCCTCCCTCGCTCAGGCAGGCACCAACCACTCCCCCGCTCTGGTAGGTGCCAACCTTGGTTGGCACATCTGCAGTCAAGCATGGTTCGACTCCACAAAAAGCAGCTTGCCGCACATGCCCACCGGCGCTAGCGTTCGACGGTCCCCCTTCGGAATCCTGCCCGTGACCCTGCCCGCTTCCCGTCGACGCTTCCTGCAACTGGCCGGTGCCGGCCTCGCCGTCGCCGGCAGCGGGCTGCCGCAGCTTGTCCATGCCCAACCCGCGACGGCCGCCGCTCCTGCCCCCGCTGAAGGTGCGGTGCTGCTGAATTTCAACGAATGCCCCTACGGCCCCTCGCCCGCAGCCCAGCAGGCGGCACGCGACAGCATCGCCGGTTGCGGCCGCTACCGTTTCGCACTGGCCGGTCAGGTGCGCGACACCTTCATCGAACAGGCAGGACTGCCGGCCGACCATGTGCGCCTCTATCCCGGCTCCAGTGAACCGTTGAATCGCGCCGCCACCGTGTGGACCGGCCCGCAGGCGGGACTGGTAGTGGCCGACCCGACATTCGAGACGCTGGGCGAGGTCGCTGCCGCACACGGTGCGCACGTGCAGAAAGTGCCATTGCGCGAGGACGGTGCACACGACCTGCGTGCGATGGCCGCCGCCGCACACGCACGCCCGACCGGGCTGCTGTATGTGTGCAACCCCAACAACCCGACCGGTTCGATCAGCCCGCCGGATGAGCTCGCCTGGCTGCTGGCCCACAAACCCGCTTCCACCCGCGTACTGGTCGACGAGGCCTACCTGCAGTACAGCGAGCAACCCAGCCTGATCACGCAGGTGGCGCAGCGCGATGACCTGATCGTGCTGCGCACGTTCTCCAAGCTTTATGGCATGGCCGGCCTGCGCCTGGGCGTGGCGGCCGCGCATCCCGACCGCCTGCGCGAACTGGCCAGCCTGGGCGACAACCCGCTACCCGTGCCAGCACTGGCCGCGGCACTGGCCAGCCTGCAGGATCCTCAGTTGATCGCGCAGCGGCGCCTGCAGAATGCCAAGGTGCGGCAGGCCACCATCGCGTGGCTGGGCAAGCGTGGTTTCAGCTGCGTTCCGTCGGAAGCGAACTGCTTCGTGGTGGATGTGCAGCGCGACGGCAGTGCGTTCGCCAAGGCGATGGCAGACAACGGCGTGGTGATCGGACGCAGCTGGCCGATCTGGCCGCAGCGCGTGCGCGTGACCGTGGGAACCGAGGAAGAGATGGCGGCATTCCGCCGCGCATTCGCCAAGGTGGCCGGCGTCCCGGCGTAGACCGCATCCACGCATGGCGTGGATCTACCGGGGGTGGGTGCCGACCGTTGGTCGGCACATGAATCCATTACCAGCGCGGTGTCTTGGTCAGCGGCGGCGCCTGGTGCTGGCGATCATAGGCGCGCAGCTCGTCACGGATGTGCGCGATGCGCTGGCGACCCAGAGCGTTGCGGCTGTCATCCAGCACAACGCCATCCAGCAGCTCGGCCATGCGCTGCACCGTCGGCAGCATCTTCTCCCAGGCGTCCAGCGCGGTCAGCGGCGCCGGCAATGTCAGGAAGAAAGCGATGGCCGGGGTTTCCATCGCGCGGATGTTGGCCATGTCGAAGCTGCCCGGCTTCATGATGCTGGCCATCGAGAAGATCGGGCCGCGCTCGGGGTGGCCTTCCACCAGGCGGTGGAACACGTTCATGTGGCCGAACACCAGGCCGGTCTTCTCCGCCGCCACCACGATGTCTTCACCACGCAGCTGTTCGCCGGCGCGAGCGGCCACGAACAGCGACACGATCTTGTCGAAGTCCTGGGTGGCGCGCTTGCCAAGGTCGCTGGCCGCGCCGGCGTCGGTGTCGGCCAGGCCAAGCTCGGCCTGCTCGCCTTCCGAGCCCATGCCCGGCTCTACGCGGCCATCGGCCACAGTGATGCCATCATCGCCCAGCACCGGCTCGCGACGCTCGCCGCCGGTCGGTTCCGCGCTTTCCACGCGACGCCCCTGGGGCTTCTTTTTCGGACGGCCAAACAGGAAGATCGCGGCGATCAACAGCAGGCCGGCGGCCAGGATGCCGATGCGCAACAGTGCCGTGTCGGACATTCGATAGGTTCTCCGGCTAGTTCATTCAGGTAACTAGGATGGCACGTCAGGCCGCGCCCGCCAATCGCGCGGCTTCTTCCAGGTCCACGCTGACCAAGCGGCTGACGCCCGGCTCGCGCATGGTCACGCCCGACAGCTGGTGCGCGGCCTCCATCGTCGCTTTGTTGTGGCTGACGAACAGGAACTGCACCTTTTCGCTCATTTCCTTGACCATGTTGGCCAGGCGACCGACGTTGGCCTCGTCCAGCGGCGCGTCCACCTCGTCCAGCAGGCAGAACGGGGCGGGGTTCAGCTGGAAGATGGCGAACACCAGCGCCACCGCGGTCATCGCCTTCTCGCCGCCGGACAGCAGCGAGATGCTGGACACGCGCTTGCCCGGCGGACGCGCCATGATGGTCACACCGGTGTCGAGCAGGTCTTCACCGGTCAGTTCCAGGTAGGCGTGGCCGCCACCGAACAGGCGCGGGTACAGCGCCTGCACGCCAGCGTTGACACGATCGAAGGTGTCCTTGAAACGACCGCGGGTCTCGCGGTCGATCTTGCGGATCGCATCTTCCAGGGTTTCCAGCGCAGTGGTCAGGTCGGCGTGCTGCGAATCCAGGTAGTCCGAGCGCTGCGAGGCCTCGCCATACTCGTGAATCGCAGCCAGGTTGACCGGCTCCAGCCGGCGCATGCGGCCATCGATCTGGTGCACGGCCTGCTCCCAGTCGCCCAGGCGGGCGTCCTCGGGCAGTGCATTGAGCACGTCCTGCAGCACGAAACCGGCCTTTTCCACCGCCGCCTGCAGGGTATCCGCGCTGAGCACCAGCGCCTGCTGGTCAAGCTTGCGCTGCGAAATACGCTCACGCTGGGCCAATGCCTGTTCGTCGCGCTGGTGGCGGGTCTGTTCGTAGTTGCGCAGCTCGGCGTCGATGCCGTCCAGCAGCGTGCGCGCCTCGGTCAGCACGCGATCGGCCCGCACGCGCTCTTCCAGTGCGTTCTGGTGCTCGGCCTGCAGCGCTTCGACCGGCGAATCACCTTCGTCCAGCTGCGAATGCAGCTCGCCCAGTCGCGAATCCAGCTGGCCGCGCTGGGTGCCCATGCGCTCCAGCGCCTGGCTCAACGAGGCCAGCTGCGCACGCTGCGATTCCAGGGTCAGCGCCAGCGAGTGCGCGCGCTCGCGTACCGCACGGGCGGCGTCGCGAGCCAGGTCGCGCGCCTCGGTCAACTGGCGACGCTCACCCTCCAGCCGCTGCCGGGTCGATTCCAGGTCGCCCATGCTGCTGACCGCGTTCTCCAACCGCGAACGCGCTTCACGCGCCTGCTCGTTGTTGGCTTCCAGCGTTTCCTGCAGCTGCTTCAGTTCACCTTCGATGCGGTCGATGCGCGTGCGCGCCGCCTCCACCTTGCCCTGCTGTCCCTGCAATTGGCCAGCCAGTTCAGAGACCGCACGATGGGCCTGGTACAGCGCACGCTGCGCGTCTTCGCGCTGCTGCTCGGCGGCCTGCAACTGCTCACGGAAACCACTCAGCTGTTCTTCCAGCTCGGCCTCGCGATCCTGCAGTTGCTCGATCTGCTCGCGCAGTTCGTTGATCTCACGTTCGCGCAGCAGCGCGCCCTGCTGGGCCGCGCCGGAACGCGACACACGCAACCAGCCCTCGCCCAGGCGCTCACCGCCCTGGGTGATGATCGAATCGCCTTCCGGCAGGCTGGCCTGCAGCGCCTTGGCTTCGGCCAGATCCCTGGCACCGTGCAGGTGCGCCAGCAGGCGCCGGATCGCTGCCGGGCCACGCACACGTGCAGCCAGCGAGGTCGGCGCGACCTTCAGGTCCGCGCCATCGTTGGCGACCAGTGCAATGTGGCCCTCGCCCAGTTCGCCCAGCGCGTCGACCAGGCTGGCCGGGTCATCTACCAGCACGCCTTCGATCAACTGGCCAAGCGCGCTTTCCACCGCGTTTTCCCAACCGGCATCGACATCCAGGCGTTCGCCGACACGCGCCGCCGAATCCAGCCCACGCGCCTTCAGCCAGGCCACGGCGGCGCCCTGCTCCTGGCCCAGCGCAGCCTGCTGCAGGGTTTCCAGCGAAGCCAGGCGACCGCGCAGGCCATTGGCCTGCTTGCGCAGTTCGGCCAGTTCGTTCTGGCCATTGCGCTGCTGTTCCTGCACCGCCGCCACGCCCTGCTTGCGCAGCTCGACGTCTTCGCTCAGTTCATCCAGCGCGGTCTTCTGCGTGTCGTGCTGCAGGTGCAGCTGCTCGAAGGCTTCTTCCAGCGCGTCCACGTCCAGCCCGGCGCGCTCGGCGGCCAGGGCTTCACGACGCCGGTCGGCATCGAGGATCTGCTTGTCCAGGTAGTCCACGCGCGTGCGCTCGACGTCGCCGGCGCGCGAGGCTTCCGAACTCTGCGAGGTGTGCTGTTCCCAGCGCTGCTGCCAGCTGGCCAGCCGGTCTTCAGCCTCGCGCAGGCTTTCCTGCTTTATCTCGTTTTCTTCCTGCAGTTCTTCCAGCTGCGGGGTGGCGGCCTCTACCGCCTCCCGCAGCACCCTCAGCTTGGCCTCGTCGCCACTGATGTGCTGCCCCAGTTCGGCCAGGGCCTGCTGGGTTTCGTCGCGCGCCTTGTGCAGGCGCTGCGACAGCTCGCGCTGGTGCTGGATCTGCTGCTCCAGGCGGGCCAGGGTGCTGCCGACCTGATAGACCGCCGCCTGCGCGGTGTTGAGCGCATCGGCGGCCTCTTCGCGACGCACTCGCGAGGTTTCGATGCGGGCCTCTGCGTCGCGCTGATCGGCGATCAGCTGCTGCAGCTTGGTCTCTTCCTGCGACAGGCCTTCGCGCAGCTTCGACAGGCGCCCATCGAGGCCACGGAATTCCAGCGCCTTCCACTCGGCATCCTTGATCCGGCGCTCTTCCTGCAGGGCCTGGTACTGCTCGGCCTGCTTGGCCTGGCGCTTGAGGTGTTCGAGCTGCTTGCTGATCTCGTCGCGCAGGTCACCCAGACGGTCCAGGTTTTCGCGGGTGTGGCGGATGCGGGTCTCGGTCTCCTTGCGGCGCTCCTTGTACTTGGAGATGCCGGCTGCCTCTTCCAGATACACGCGCAGGTCTTCCGGGCGCGCCTCGATGATCTGGCTGATCATGCCCTGCTCGATGATCGAGTAGCTGCGCGGGCCCAGGCCGGTGCCGAGGAACAGGTCGGTGATGTCGCGGCGACGGCACTTGGTGCCGTTGAGGTAATAGTTGCTGGTGCCGTCGCGGCTGACCGTGCGCTTGACCGAGATCTCGTTGAACGAGGCGTACTCGCCGGAAATCGTGTGGTCGGAGTTGTCGAAGATCAGCTCGACCGTGGCCTGCGACACCGGCTTGCGGGCATTGGACCCGGAGAAGATCACGTCGGTCAGCGAGTCGCCACGCAGGCGGCTGGCCGAACTCTCGCCCATGACCCAGCGCACGGCGTCGATGATGTTCGACTTGCCGCAGCCATTGGGCCCCACCACGCCGGTCATGTTGGTCGGCAGGTGCAGGGTGGTCGGATCGACGAACGACTTGAAGCCGGACAGCTTGATCGTGGAAAGACGCATAGGGGTTCCGGACTGGGGCCGACAAGCGGCCTGCGTTTACCCTCCAAGCCATTGATCCTGTTGGGATCGATGCCCGTGGAACGGGTGTGACGCCCTGAGTATACCGATGTGGACGTGTTCTACGAATGGGCGTGGAACATTGCCCACCACCACCCCGTCGGACGGACCTGGCCCGACACCGCGGAACGGCGCCAAAAACAAAACGGGCACCCTTGCGGGCGCCCGTTCTGCGGTGATGCCAGGCCTTGCGGCGCGGGATCAGGCTTCGGCGACGACGACGACCTTGACGGTGGTCTCGACGTCGGCGTGCAGGTGGACCAGCACGTCGTATTCGCCGATGTTGCGGAAGGCGCCTTCGCCCAGGATGACTTCGCTCTTTTCCAGCGGCAGGCCGGCGGCGGTGAAGGCCTCGGCGATGTCGCGCGGGCCAACCGAGCCGTACAGCTTGCCTTCGGTCGAAGCGTTGGCGGCGATGGTCACGCTCGCGCCTTCCAGCTTGGCCTTGCGGCCTTCAGCGTCGGCGTGGATGGCCTGGGCCTTGGCTTCGTATTCGGCGCGCTTGGCTTCGAACTCGGCCTTGTTGCTCTCGGTGGCCGGCACGGCCTTGCCCTGCGGCACGAGGAAGTTGCGGCCGTAGCCCGGCTTCACATCAACCAGGTCGCCCAGGTTGCCGAGGTTGGTGACTTTCTGCAGGAGGATCAGCTGCATGGTATTGCTCCAGATGAGTTATTCGTTAGCGAGGCCATGCCCCGCAACAAAGGCTGTCCGAATAGCTGGCACAGCGGGGGCGGCACCGGGCCGCCCCGCCGGGCATCAGACGTCGTGGTTGTCGGTGTACGGGATCAGGGCCAGGAAGCGAGCGCGCTTGACGGCGGTCGCCAGCTGGCGCTGGTACTTCGACTTGGTACCGGTGACGCGGCTCGGCACGATCTTGCCGTTCTCGGTCAGGTACTGGCGCAGGGTGTTGAGATCCTTGTAGTCGATCTCCTTCACACCTTCAGCAGTGAACTTGCAGAACTTGCGGCGACGGAAGAACTTGGACATGGGAAGGCTCCTTAGGCGGCGGAAGCGGCGTCGTCGCCGGCTTCGTTGTCAGCGGTGTTGTTGGACTCGCCTTCTTCGTCGTCACGACGACGGCGCTCACCGCGCTCCGGCTTGTCACCCTTCTCGTCCTTGCTCTTCATGATCAGCGACTGCTCGGTGTCAGCCTCGTCACGCTTGATGACCAGGTTGCGCAGCACGGCGTCGTTGAAGCGGAAGCTCTCGGTCAGTTCGTTCAGAACGGCCTGGTCGGCTTCGATGTTCATCAGCACGTAGTGGGCCTTCACCAGGTTCTGGATCGGGTACGCCAGCTGGCGGCGGCCCCAGTCTTCCAGACGGTGGATGGTGCCGTTGCCGTTCTCGACCAGCGACTTGTAGCGCTCGATCATGGCCGGGACCTGCTCGCTCTGGTCCGGGTGGACCATGAACACGATTTCGTAATGACGACTCATGTTTTTTCTACCTTTCGGATGTGGCCTTGCGGCCGGACAGCCCCCCGCCGTTGAGACCGCGGTGGGGCAAGGATTCCCGCCAGGGAGGCAGGAAGCCGCGCATTATGGCCCAGATGGGGAGGATGGGCAACCGGGGGGCACCCGACATGCTGAACCGGGGTGCCCTGCCCCGGTGCCGATCAAGGTCGGCACCCACCAGGCGGGTAGCGCCGGGCCATGCCCGGCGGGCGCCAAAGCCGCGCGTCAGGCTTTGTCGGCGTCGGTGGTGAAGCTCTCGCCGCAGCCACACTCGGCGGTGGCATTGGGGTTGCTGAACGTGAAGGTCTCGCTCAGGCCGTGCTTGCCGAAGTCGATCACGGTGCCGTCCACCAGTGCCAGGCTCTTGGCGTCGACATAGATCTTCACACCATCCTGGTCGAACACGGTGTCGCCCTCGCGCTCGTCGCGGGCCAGGTCGGTCACGTGGCCCCAGCCGGAGCAACCGGTCTTGGTCACGCCGAAACGCAGGCCCAGCGCGCCGGGGGTCTGGGCGACAAAGCGCTGCACGCGCTCGAAGGCAATGGGGGTCAGGCTGACGGCCATGGGGCTACTCCAGAGGTACGGGGACATTATAAGGAGCCGTTGCCACGAAAAATGCCTCGCAAGCGGAACGCTGCAACCGGTAAACTCCCGTGTTCACAGATCGAGTCGATCAGCAGAGGATTCAAGTCATGACGGTGGTCAGCGTTGAACATGCGCTTGCCGGGAAGATCCCGGAAGGCGGCGAAGTCACGGTACGCGGATGGGTGCGCACGGTGCGCGGTTCAGCGAATCTGGCCTTCGTGAATGTGAGCGACGGCTCCTGCTTCGCCCCGATCCAGGTGGTGGCCGGCGACAGCCTGGCCAACTTCGACGAGATCAAGCGCCTGACCAGCGGCTGCTCGGTCATCGCCACCGGCACCCTGGTGAAGTCGCAGGGCAAGGGCCAGTCGTTCGAGATCCAGGCCAGCGCGCTGGAGGTGGTCGGCTGGGTCGAAGACCCGCTCACCTATCCGATCCAGCCCAAGCCGATGTCGCCGGAGTTCCTGCGCGAAGTGGCGCACCTGCGCCCGCGCACCAACCTGTTCGGTGCGGTCACCCGCATCCGCAACTGCCTGGCCCAGGCCGTGCACCGCTTCTTCCACGAGAACGGCTTCAACTGGATCAGCACTCCGATCATCACCACCTCCGACGCCGAAGGCGCCGGCCAGATGTTCCGCGTGTCCACCCTGGACATGGTGAACCTGCCGCGCGACGAGAAGGGCGCGATCGATTTCAGCCGCGACTTCTTCGGCAAGGAAACCTTCCTGACCGTGTCCGGCCAGCTGAACGTCGAGGCTTACTGCCTGGCGCTGAGCAAGGTCTACACCTTCGGCCCGACCTTCCGCGCCGAGAACAGCCACACCACCCGCCACCTGGCGGAATTCTGGATGATCGAACCGGAAATCGCCTTCGCCGACCTGGCCGAAGACGCACGCCTGGCCGAAGAGTTCCTGAAGTACCTGTTCCGCGCGGTGCTGAACGAGCGCAGCGACGACCTGGCCTTCATCGCCGAGCGCGTGGACAAGAACGCGATCACCAAGCTGGAAGACTTCATCAACGCACCGTTCGAGCGCATCGACTACACCGACGCGGTCAGCCTGCTGCAGAAATCCGGCAGGAAGTTCGACTTCCCGGTCGAATGGGGCCTGGACCTGCAGACCGAGCACGAGCGCTGGCTGACCGAGGAACACGTCGGCCGCCCGGTGGTGGTGACCAACTATCCGGAGCACATCAAGGCCTTCTACATGCGCCTGAACGACGACGGCAAGACCGTTGCCGCGATGGACGTGCTGGCCCCGGGCATCGGTGAGATCATCGGCGGCAGCCAGCGCGAAGAGCGCCTGGACGTGCTGGACGCGCGCATGGCCCAGTTCGGCCTGGATCGCGAGCACTACAGCTGGTACCGCGATTTCCGCCGCTACGGTTCGGTGCCGCACGCCGGCTTCGGCCTGGGCTTCGAGCGCCTGGTGGTGTACGTCTGCGGGCTGTCCAACATCCGCGATGCGATCCCCTACCCGCGCGCCCCGGGCAGCGCGGACTTTTAAGCCCCATACGACCACGGAGGTACTGCCCCATGACCCTGTTCTTCGCCCTCTGTTTCGTCGGCGTCGCAGTGGCCGGGTTCAGTGCCTTCGTGATCTTCTGGCCGCTGACCCTGGTGCACGTGCGCGACCGCCATCCGGCGCTCGCCGCGCGCTTCGGCAGCGGCGCCTTCCTCAAGCCCGATGCCCTGGCCTGGCTGCTGCGACGCGACTATCGGCAGCAACCGGACCGCTCGCTGTCCGGGCTGGCGACACCGGCCTGGGTATCGCTGCTGACCCTGCTGGCCGGACTGGGCATGGCCGCCCTGCTCTGGCTGGCCTCGCTCTGGTAATACGCTCATGAATGACATCACCGCCTCGCGCGACAGCTGGTGGCTGGCCAGCCTCGGCAACACCCTGATCTGGGCGCGCCTGCGCGTTCGCCCTGCCGGCACCGCCGAAGTGCTCGACAGCGATGGCAACACGCTGAGCTATGACAGCGAGGACACCGCGCGTTCGCAGCTGTTCGACGCCGAATTCGTCGAGTACGACGGCCTGGACGAGGAAGATGCGCTGGTGCGCGGCTTCAGCCTGCACGAAGTGCAGCCGCCGCAGGCCGACAGCGACGAGGGCCTGCGTGGCCGCATGATCCAGTCGCTGGGCGGGCGCGCCTGACCTTCGCATGTTCACCCCTCGCGCCTTCGCCGAGACCGACCTGCGCTGGCTGGACCGCCTGCTGGCGCGCGACCCGTTTGTCACCGTGCTTACCCCCGGTAGCGATGGCCTGCCGGAGTTGACCCGGGTGCCGGTGCTGTACCGGCGTGACGGTGATCGCATCGAACTGTGTGGGCATTGGGCCCGCGCCAACCCGCAGTCGCGCCACAGCGGCGCGGCCAAGGTGCTGGTCGACGGCCCGCATGGCTACGTCTCGGCCAGCTGGTATCCGGACAAGGAGCCTGCCGCGCGCGTACCCACCTGGAACTACGCCGCCGCCGAGCTGCGTGGCCAGCTGCAGACCTTCGACGACACCGATTCGCTGGCCGGACTGGTCGGCGCGATCAGCGACCGCTTCGAAGCCATCGTCGGCCAGGCCTGGCGGTTCGATCCCGCGCGCGCCGAACACGGCCCTGAGCTGCGCGCCATCGTCGGCTTCCGCTTCCACGTCGAACACGTACAGCTGAAGCTGAAACTCAGCCAGAACCATCCCGACGCCAACCAGCAGGCGGTGATCACCGCGCTGGACGCACTGGGCACCCCTTCTTCCCATGAGCTGGCGCAGTGGATGCGCTGGCACCGTGAACAGTCCGCCTCCAGCGGCTGATCACCCCAGCTTCCCGCGACGGCGCGACCAGAGCGGCCGCGCCTTGCCCCCACCCGACGCCAGGGATACCGCACATGAAAGACATCCACCGCCTGCTGCAGAACAACCGCGACTGGGCCGACCGCATCGCCAAGGAAGACCCCGAGTTCTTCCAGCAGCTGTCCAAGCAGCAGCATCCGGAATACCTGTGGATCGGCTGCTCCGACTCGCGGGTGCCGGCCAACCAGATCATCGGCATGGCCCCGGGTGAAGTGTTCGTGCACCGCAACGTCGCCAACGTGGTCGCGCACACCGACCTGAACTGCCTGAGCGTGGTGCAGTACGCGGTGGACCAGTTGAAGGTGAAGCACATCCTGATCGTCGGCCACTACGGCTGCGGCGGCGTGCACGCCTGCCTGCACAATACCCGCGTCGGCCTGGCCGACAACTGGCTGCGCCATGTCGGCGACGTGGTGCAGAAGCACCAGGGCATCCTTGATGCGATCGAGGATGACGAGCTGAAGCACGCGCGCCTGTGCGAACTGAACGTGATCGAGCAGGTTGCCAACCTGTGCCGTTCGACCATCGTCGAGGACGCCTGGGCGCGTGGCCAGAAGCTGATGGTGCACGGCTGGGTCTACAGCCTGAAGAACGGCCGGGTCAGCGAAATGGGCATCGACGTCGGTGCGCCGGAAGAGCTGAAGCCTGCCTATGAAAAGGCGCTGTCCTATGTGCCCCGCCAGGGCCGGCGCGACTGACCTCACCACGGACCACGACCATGCTCGCCTCGCCGATCAACCTGCACGCCTGGATCGAAGAACATCGCCACCTGCTGAAGCCGCCGGTGGGCAACAAGATGATCGACAACGGCGACTTCATCGTGATGGTGGTGGGCGGGCCGAACTCGCGCACCGACTACCACTACGACGAAGGCCCGGAGTGGTTTTACCAGCTCGAGGGCGAGATGGTGCTGAAGGTGCAGGAGGACGGCGCGGTGCGCGACATCCCGATCCGTGCCGGCGAGATCTTCCTACTGCCGGCCAGGGTGCCGCACTCGCCGCGGCGCCCGCCCGGTGGTATCGGCCTGGTAGTCGAGCGCAAGCGCCTGCCGCACGAGATGGACGGCGTGATCTGGCACTGCGAGCGCTGCAACCACAAGCTGCACGAAGAGTTCTTCGCGCTGCAGAACATCGAGACCGACCTGCCGAAGGTGTTCGCGCGTTACCACGCCAGCCTGGAACTGCGTACCTGCAGCGAATGCGGGCACGTGGACCCGTTGCCGGTGCCGGCGGCGGGTTGAAAGGCCGGTGGGCATGGCGATTGCTGTTACCTCCGCCGGGCATGGCCCGGCGCTACCGATGCGCGTGATCCCCAGGTAGCGCCGGGCCATGCCCGGCGAGCGCGCCGCGCGGCATCACGCCGGCCCCAGGCGCTACACTGGCAGCCCCGTTGCAGCCTGTTGCCCGACCATGTCCGACCTGCTCAGCCGCACCCACGCCATTGCCCTGGACGCCGCCGATCCGCTGCGTCCGATGCGTAACGAATTCCTGATTCCGCGCCATGGCGGCGGCGAGCAGACCTACTTCGTCGGCAACTCGCTGGGCCTGCAGCCGCGTGGCGCTCAGGCTGCGGTGCAGGAAGTGATGAAGCAGTGGGGCGAGCTGGCGGTGGAAGGCCACTTCACCGGCCCTACCCAGTGGCTGTCCTACCACCGCCTGGTGAGTGCGCAGCTGGCCCGCGTGGTCGGCGCACTGCCCAGCGAAGTGGTGGCGATGAACACGCTGAGCGTGAACCTGCACCTGATGATGGTCAGCTTCTACCGGCCGACCGCGCAGCGCCCGGTGATCCTGATGGAAGCCGGTGCGTTCCCGACCGACCGCCACGCGGTGGAAGCGCAGATCCGTTTCCATGGGTTCGACCCCGCCGAGTGCCTGGTGGAAGTGCAACCGGACGAAGCCAACGGAACGATCTCGCTCACCGCGATCGAGCGCGCCATCGCCGAACACGGTCCGCGCCTTGCACTGGTGCTGTGGCCCGGCGTGCAGTACCGCACCGGCCAGGCCTTCGACCTCGATGCAATCACCCGTGCTGCCCGCCTGCAGGGCGCGCGCATCGGCTTCGACCTGGCGCACTCGGTCGGCAACCTGCCGCTGCGCCTGCATGACGTCGCACCCGATTTCGCCGTGTGGTGCCACTACAAATACCTCAACAGCGGCCCGGGTGCGGTGGCCGGCGCGTTCGTGCACGAGCGCCATCACCGCGACACCACGCTGCCGCGCTTTGCCGGCTGGTGGGGCCATGAGGAAGCCACCCGCTTCCAGATGGCACCGCAGTTCACCCCCGCCATCGGTGCCGAAGGCTGGCAGCTCAGCAATCCGCCGATCCTCGGCCTGGCGCCGCTGCGCGCGTCGCTGGACCTGTTCGAGCGCGCCGGCATGGAGGCACTGCGCAACAAGTCGCTGGCGTTGACCGGCATGCTCGAAGCGCTTGTACGTGCACGCCTTTCCGGCGTGCTCGACATCATCACCCCGGCCGAGCCACAGCGCCGTGGCTGCCAGCTGTCATTGCGCGTGATCGGTGGCCGCGAGCGCGGCCGTGCGCTGTTCGAGCACCTGCGCGGCATCGGCGTGCTCGGCGACTGGCGCGAGCCGGACGTGATCCGCATCTCGCCCACCCCGCTCTACAACCGCTATCTGGACGTGCACCACTTCGTCGAGGAAGTGGAAGCCTGGGCCGGCCTCTGAGCCGGTCCCTCCCCAACTGCTGGACAGTTCGTTGATCGCACATGCTTCCCGCTCGTTGAGCATTATCGGTGCCGGCCTCGCCGGGTCGCTGCTGGCCATCCTGCTGTCACGCCAGGGCTGGCGCATCACCCTGTACGAACGCCGTGGCGATCCACGCGTGGCCGACTACGAGAGCGGCCGCTCGATCAACCTGGCGCTGGCCGAGCGTGGGCGCAATGCGCTGCGCCAGGCCGGTGTGGAAGACGAGGTCATGGCGCGCGCCGTGATGATGCGCGGACGCATGGTGCATCCGCGCGAAGGCGAACCGCAGCTGCAGCGCTATGGCCGCGACGACAGCGAAGTGATCTGGTCGATCCATCGCAGCGACCTCAACACCACGCTGCTGGAACTGGCCGAACAGGCTGGCGCGACCGTACACTTCCACCGCCGCCTGCACACCGTCGATTTCGATGCCGGCTACGCACGCTTCATTGATGACCGCGACGACAGCCCGCACGACATCCGCTTTGACACCCTGATCGGCGCCGATGGTGCAGGCTCGGCGCTGCGCGCGGCGATGAACCGGCGGGCGCCGCTAGGTGAGGACATCGCGTTCCTCGATCACTCCTACAAGGAGCTGGAAATTCCGCCGGCCGACGATGGCAGCTTCCGCATCGAGCGCAACGCGCTGCATATCTGGCCGCGCGGCCATTACATGTGCATCGCCCTGCCCAATCACGAAGGCACCTTCACCGTCACTTTGTTCCTGCCCAACCAGGGCGATCCCAGCTTCGCCACGATCAATACCGGCGCGCAGGCCGAGGCGCTGTTCGCGCGCGAGTTCGCCGACACCCTGCCGCTGATCCCGAACCTGCGCGCAGACTGGGAACAGCACCCGCCGGGCCTGCTTGGCACGCTGACGCTCGATCGCTGGCACCAGCAGGGCCGTGCCGTGCTGATCGGCGACGCCGCGCATGCGATGGTGCCGTTCCACGGCCAGGGCATGAACTGCGCGTTCGAGGATTGCGTGGCATTGGCCCGCCACCTGATGGAAGCGGACGACCTGGAAGGCGCATTCGTCGCATTCGAGGCCGAGCGCAAGCCGAACGCACGCGCGATCCAGCAGATGGCACTGGAGAACTACCTGGAAATGCGCGACCGCGTGGCCGATCCCGCCTTCCTGCTGCAGCGTGAGCTGGAACAGGAACTTCAGCGGCGCTGGCCGACCCGGTTCGTACCGCATTACACGATGGTCACCTTCCTGCACACGCCGTACGCGGAGGCCCTGCGCCGCACCGAGCTTCAGCGCGACATGCTGGTGGCGGCCACGGCCGGCCACGATTCACTGGACAACATCGACTGGGCCGCACTGGAAGCGCAGATCCATGCGCAGCTGCCGGTCCTGGAGGGCGCGCACTGATGGCTGACAGCTTCCTGTTCTACGACCTGGAAACCTTCGGCCAGGACCCGCGGCGCACGCGCATCTCGCAGTTCGCCGCCATCCGCACCGACGCCGATCTCAACGAAATCGACACCCCGGTCAGCTTCTTCGTGCGCCCGGCCGATGACCTGCTGCCCTCGCCGATGGCCACCCTGGTTACCGGCATCACCCCGCAGCAGGCACTGGCCGAGGGCATCAGCGAGGCCGAGGCCTTCGACCGCATCAACGAGCAGCTGTCGCGCCCCGGCACCTGCGCGCTGGGCTACAACACGCTGCGCTTCGACGATGAGTTCGTCCGCTACGGGCTGTTCCGCAACTTCCACGACCCGTACGAACGCGAGTGGCGCAACGGCAATTCGCGCTGGGACCTGCTGGACATGCTGCGGCTGATGCGCGCGATGCGCCCGGACGGCATCCAGTGGCCGCTGCGCGAGGATGGCGCCACCTCGTTCAAGCTTGAGCACCTGGCCGAGGCCAACCACGTGCGCGAAGGCGATGCACACGAAGCACTGTCCGACGTGCGCGCCACCATCGGCATGGCGCGGCTGTTCAAGCAGTCGCAACCACGCCTGTGGGACTACGCCCTGAAGCTGCGCGACAAGCGCTTCGTCGGCGGCCTGCTGGACGTGGCCGCGATGAAGCCGGTGCTGCACATTTCCATGCGCTACCCGGCCAGCCGCCTGTGCGCGGCACCGGTGCTGCCGTTGGCCGTGCACCCGACCATCAACAACCGGGTGATCGTGTTCGACCTGGAAGGCGAGATCGACGACCTGCTGGAACTGCCGGCCGAGGTGATCGCACAGCGCCTGTACATGCGCGCCAGCGAGCTGCCCGAAGGCGTGGCACGGGTACCGCTGAAGGAAGTGCATCTGAACAAGGTGCCGGCGCTGATCGCCTGGAACCACCTGCGCGCCGATGACCACGCGCGCCTCGGCCTGGATGTGGCTGCGATCGAAGCCAAGGTGGAACGCCTGCGCGCGTTCGCCCCGCAGCTGGCCGAGAAGGCCCGGCAGGTCTACAACCAGCCCCGCGCCGCCACCGTGGCCGACGTCGATGCCTCGCTGTACGACGGCTTCCTCGGCAACGGTGACAAGCCGCTGCTTGCGCTTGCACGCACCACTGCGCCCGAGCAGCTGGCCGCGCTGGAAGGTCGCTTCCGCGACCCGCGCCTGCCGGAGCTGCTGTTCCGCTACCGCGCGCGCAATCATCCCGACAGCCTCGCGCCGCCTGAACGCCAGCGCTGGCAGGATTACCGCCGCCAGCGCCTGCTCGGAGACGGCGGCCTGGGCGAACTCAACCTGCCCCAGTACCAGCAGCAGCTGGATGCACTGGCCGCCGAAGCGCCCGATGACACCCGGCGCCAGGCCCTGCTGCAATCGCTGCGCGACTGGGGCCAGCACCTGCAGGAGACGCTGTGAGCACTTATTTCTCGGACGCCAGCTTCAAGTTCCTGCGCAGCCTTGCGCGGCACAACGACAAGGCCTGGTTCAACGATCACCGCCAGCAGTACGAAGACCACGTGCGGCAGCCGTTCCTGCGCCTGCTGGGCGACCTGCAGCCGGCGCTGGCCGAGGTCAGCGAGCACTTCCGCGCCGATACCCGTGGCGTCGGTGGCTCGCTGTTCCGCATCCATCGTGACGCGCGTTTTTCCAACGACAAGTCGCCGTACAAGACCTGGCAGGGTGCACGCCTGTTCCATGAGCGCCGCCGCGAAGTGGCCGCGCCCTCGTTCTACGTGCACCTGCAGCCGGGCGAGAGCTTCGTCGGCGCCGGCCTGTGGCATCCGGAACCGGAAACCCAGCGCCGCGTACGCCACTTCATCCTCGACAATCCGGGCAGCTGGAAGGCCGCCGCGCATGCACCGGCCCTGCGCAAACGCTTCGATTTCGAGGAGAGCGAAAAGCTGGTGCGGCCCCCGCGTGGCTTCCCGGCCGACTTCGAGTTCATCGACGACCTCAAGCACCGCAACTGGGTGATGTGGCGCTCGCTGGACGATGCCACCATGACCGGCCCACGCCTGCTGTCCACGCTGGGCAAGGACCTGGCTGGGCTCGGCCCGTTCGTTGACTACCTGTGCGCGGCGCTGGACCTGGAGTTCTGAGCCGCATCACCTGCCGTTCACCACTGGCTGCCTCACTTGCGGCAGTCTGGACAGCATGAAGAAGCTCACTGCACTGGCTGTGCTGCTGGTCCTGGCCTTGGCTGCGTGGTGGTTCGGCGGCCCGTACATGGCCGTGCACGGCCTGTCCAAGGCCATCGAAGAACGCGACACGGCGCGACTGGAACGCTATGTCGATTTCCCTCGCGTGCGCAGCAGCCTGCGCGCCCAGCTCAACGACTATCTGGTACGCCAGGCCGGCCCGGATGTAGCGGCCAGCCCGTTCGGCGCCCTGCTGTACGGCCTCGGCGACCAGATCGGCGGTGCAGCGGTGGAGACCATGGTGACCCCGACCGGCATCGGCGCAATGCTGCAGGGCCACGTGCTGTGGAAGCGCGGCCGCAATGAACTGCAGGGCGGCGATGCCTTCGGCGCGACCGAACCGGCGCGCCCTTTGAAGAACGCCGAGCATCACTTTGAAGCGCTGGACCGCTTCGTGATCGACGTCGATCGCGGCCCCGGCCAGCCGCCATTGAAGGTGGTGCTGGAACCGCAGGGCCTGCGCTGGAAGGTGGTCGATCTGCAGTTGGGGATGTCGGCCACCCCGTGAGCGTGTCGGTAGAGTCGACTGTTAGTCGACTGCTCTTCAGCCCCCCCCAAAAAATTACGCGCTGGCGCGCCAGTCGACTAACAGTCGACTCTACCCCGCCGGATTTCCCCGTTGGATCAACCCTCGTTGGCGACGCCATGCGGCACGTGGCCGGCGGCCACGTGTTCGCGCGCACTGTCGATGTTGTGCTGCGAATCGTCAAAGAAGATGTCGGCTCCGAAGGCCTGCAGGAAGGGGCCCTTGTGGCGCCCACCAAGGAACAGCGCTTCGTCCAGGCGCACGCCCCATTCGCGCAGGGTGCGGATCACCCGCTCGTGCGCCGGCGCCGAGCGCGCGGTCACCAATGCGGTGCGGATCGGCGCGCTTTCGCCGGCCGGGAATACTTCCTGCAGTGTATGCAGGGCCGACAGGAAGCCGCGGAACGGCCCGCCACTGAGCGGCTCGCGGGCGCGTTCGCGCTCGTGCCGGCCAAACGCCTCCACGCCCTGCTCGCGCGAGATGCGCTCGCTCTCGTCACCGAAGATCACCGCGTCACCGTCGAAGGCGATGCGCAGCTGCCCGGCCGGGCGGCCGGTATCGATCTGGTCGGCCGCGGCGGCTGCAGTCTCGCCAGGCGGCTTGGGCAGGATGGTGGCCGCGGCAATGCCATGGCGCAGCGCGCTGCGCACCGATTCCGGGTTGGCCGACAGGAACAGGTCGGTGCCGAACGGCTTCACGTACGGCCAGGTCGGTTCACCGGCAGTGAACGTGGCGCGGATGATGCCCAGGCCGTAGTGCTGGATCGAATTGAAGATGCGCAGGCCGGTATCGGCCGAGTTGCGCGACAGCAGGATGACCTCGACCCGCGGGTTCTCCGGGCTGGCGCCCTGGTTCAGCGCCAGCAGCTTGCGTACCACCGGGAAGGCCACGCCAGGGCCGAGGATGTCGTCCTCGTGCTGGCGCTGGAATTCGGCGTACGCCGCCACGCCATCGCTCTCGAACAGCGCGTGGCTTTCCTCGAGGTCGAACAGGGCGCGCGAGGTCACCGCGACAGTCAGCAAACGGGGGGAGTTGTCGCCCATCGGTGGGGGTCCTTCAAGCGGTCGGCACGGCCGGCCGCCCATTGTCCTCAAAAAACGAACTGTTCGCTCAGGATCCGGTCTTCCAGGTTGTGCTCCGGGTCGAACAGCAGGGTCACGCGGCGGTCCTTCGACTCGCGGATGGTCACCTCGACCACATCGCGGGTCTCGTGCGAATCGGCGGTCACGCTGACCGGGCGCTTGTACGGATCGAGAACCCGGAAGCGCACCTCGGTATCGGCCTTCAGGATCGCGCCGCGCCAGCGCCGCGGCCGGTACGGGGCCAACGGCGTCAGCGCGATGGTGTGCGAGCCCAGCGGCAGCACCGGGCCATGCGCGGAATAGTTGTAGGCGGTGCTGCCGGCCGGGGTGGCCACCAGCACGCCGTCACCGATCAGTTCGGCCACGCGCTCCTGGCCGTTCAGGTCGATGCCGATATGCGCGGCCTGCCGGGTCTGGCGCAGCAACGAAACATCGTTGTAGGCCAGCGAACCGGTACTGGTGCCGGACTCGGTCAGCGCCACCATTTCCAGCGGGCGCAGATGGGCCGGCTCGGCGCGGGCGATGCGGGCATGCACGTCTTCGTCGCCACGGTACTGGTTCATCAGGAAACCGACCGTGCCCAGCTTCATGCCGAACACCGGCTTGCCCAGGTGCCCATGCCGGTGCAGGGTCTGCAGCATGAAGCCATCACCGCCCAGCGGGCACAGCACGTCGGCCTGCTCGGGCACGAAGTCGCCATAGCGCGAGACCATGGCCGCCCGGGCCATCTGCGCGGGCTCGGTGCTGCTGGCCAGGAAAGCGATGCGGGGGGTGTCGCTCATCGGTGGATCCGGGGGGAAGGCATGAGGGAGAGCATAACCGAGCGCCGGGGGTTGGACCCCGTTGGGCGGATGACCGGCCCGTCCGCCGGGACACGCCGTAAACCCATCCATGGGGGCTCGGTCGCGCCATCCATGGCGCTCACGGTCCCGGCGGACGGGCCGGTCATCCACCTGACAGGTTGCCGGCCGGCGTCGGGTCAGTGATCGCAGAAAAAGAAAGCAAAAACAGAACGGCCCCGCTTTCGCGGGGCCGTTCCGGTTCACGCATGCCAGGCGTGGCCCGGCACTACATCACTTACGCGCCGTGTGCCGCCAGCTGGCCCAGGCGCTGCACCGCGACCGAGACGGTCGGGTAGTCCAGGGTCTTCTGCTCGGCCAGTTCGGCCAGCATCGCCAGGGTGAAGCGCAGGCTGTTGTCGTCACGACCCATCCAGGCTGCGACCTTGGCCTCCGCGCTGCTGCCCTTGGTGCCCAGCACCTGGCCGGCCAGGTTGCGGTGGTTGGCCGCCAGTTCGTCACGCAGCACGCCACGTGCCACGGCATGCCAACGACCGTTGACCTCCAGCGCGTCGACCTGCTCGAACAGCCACGGCAGCTGCAGGGCATCGCCCAGGCGGAAGTGGACCTTGGACACGTCCACCGGCTTCAGCTTGCGGGTGCGAGCCAGTTCGATGATGTCGAACGCCGGCTCCAGGAAGTGCAGTTCGGCCAGCTGCTGCGCCAGCGCGGACGGCAGGCCCTTTTCCTTCCACTCGGCCACCAGGGCTTCATAGGTCGGACGCTGCGAATCCGGCAGCACACCCGAGGCGACGCGGATGTCGTTGAACGGACCCTGGTAGCGGTTGACCGCTTCGGTGATGCCCGGCATCGCACCCGGACGCGACAGCAGCCAGCGCACGAACGAACGCTGCAGCTTCCAGATAACTTCCAGTGCATCGATCTGCACCGACTCCGGCACCTTGCCGTCGAGCGCATCGATCTGCGCCCACAGCGCGCGTGCATCCAGCGTTTCGCGGCTGATGGTGTAGGCCTTGGCGACCTCGGCGATGGAACGGCCGGTGTCTTCCTGCATGCGCATCAGGAAGGTGGCGCCCATGCGGTTGATGGTCTGGTTGGTCACGGCCGTGGCGATGATTTCGCGCTTCAGGCGGTGACGCTCCATCGCGTCGGCGTACTTCTTCTGCAGCGGGGTCGGGAAGTAGCGCTGCAGTTCCTTGGACAGGTACGGATCTTCCGGGATGTCCGAATCCAGCAGCTGGGCAAACGCCACCAGCTTGGAGTAGGACAGCAACACCGACAGTTCCGGACGGGTCAGGCCCTGGCCGCGTGCCTTGCGCTGCGACAGCTCGGCGTCGGACGGCAGGAACTCGATCTGGCGATCGAGCAGACCCTGCTGTTCCAGGGTGCGGATGAAGTGCTGCTTGGAACCCAGGCGCTTGACCGCCATCCGCTCCATCAGGCTAAGCGCCTGGTTCTGGCGGTAGTTGTCGTTGAGCACCAGCTCGGCGACTTCATCGGTCATCGAGGCCAGCAGCTTGTTGCGCTGCTCGACGGTCAGCTTCTTGGCCCGCACCACATCGTTGAGCAGGATCTTGATGTTGACTTCGTGGTCGGAGGTGTCCACACCGGCCGAGTTGTCGATGAAGTCGGTGTTGAGCAGCACGCCGGCCTGGGCGGCTTCGATGCGGCCCAGCTGGGTCATGCCCAGGTTGCCGCCCTCGCCCACCACCTTGCAGCGCAGCTCGCCACCGTTCACGCGCAGGGCGTTGTTGGCGCGGTCGCCGACATCGCTGTGCTGCTCGCTGGCGGCCTTCACGTAGGTACCGATGCCGCCGTTCCACAGCAGGTCGACCGGTGCCTTCAGGATCGCGCTCATCAGATCGTTCGGCGACAGCGCCTTGACGTTGTCGTCCAGGCCCAGCGCTTCACGCACCTGCGGGGTGATCTCGATCGACTTCAGGCTGCGCGGGTACACGCCGCCGCCCTTGCTGATCAGCTTGGCATCGTAGTCCGCCCAGCTCGAACGCGGCACGGTGAACAGGCGCTCACGTTCAACGAACGTGGTGGCCGCATCCGGGTTCGGGTCCAGGAAGATGTGGCGGTGGTCGAAGGCTGCGACCAGGCGGATGTGGCGCGACAGCAGCATGCCGTTTCCGAACACGTCGCCGGACATGTCGCCGACGCCGACCGCAGTGAAGTCCTGGGTCTGGCTGTCACGGCCCAGCGCACGGAAGTGGCGCTTGACCGATTCCCACGCACCGCGCGCGGTGATGCCCATGCCCTTGTGGTCGTAACCGACCGAACCACCGGAGGCGAACGCATCGCCCATCCAGAAGCCGTGCGCGATGGCCAGGCCGTTGGCGATGTCGGAGAAGGTCGCGGTGCCCTTGTCGGCCGCCACCACCAGGTACGGATCGTCCATGTCGTGGCGCACGACATCCACCGGCGGCACGATCTTGTTGTTGACGATGTTGTCGGTGATGTCCAGCAGGCCCTGGATGAACAGCTTGTAGCAGGCCACGCCGTTGGCGAAGATCGCATCGCGGTCGCCGTTCACCGGCGGGGTCTTGGCGAAGAAGCCGCCCTTCGCGCCGACCGGCACGATCACGGTGTTCTTGACCATCTGTGCCTTGACCAGGCCCAGCACTTCGGTACGGAAGTCTTCACGACGATCCGACCAGCGCAGGCCGCCACGGGCCACGGCACCGAAGCGCAGGTGGGTACCTTCCACGCGCGGGCCGTAGACGAAGATCTCGCGGTACGGGCGCGGCTTCGGCAGGTCCGGCACCAGCGCCGAATCAAACTTGAAGCTGATGACATGGCCGTGCTGGCCGTTGGCATCGGTCTGGTAGTAGCTGGTACGCAGGGTCGCGTCGATCACGCCCATGAACGAGCGCAGGATGCGGTCCTCGTCCAGGCTGGACACGCGGTCCATCAGCTTCAGCAGCGCATCGCGCGCGGCCTGCATCTGCGCGTCGCGGTCACCCTTGCGGGCGTCGACCACGGTCTTGAGCACCTTCAGGGTGGCGTCGTCGCCGGCAGCCAGCACATCGAAGTGGGCCTTCAGCTGGGCCTGGCCGGCGGTGATGTCGTCCTTGCTCTCGTGGCCGGTAGCCGGATCGAAGCGCGCTTCGAACAGCTCGACCAGCAGTCGGGCCAGCAGCGGGTAGCGCGCGAAGGTGCCTTCCACGTAGGCCTGCGAGAACGGTACGCCGGTCTGCAGCAGGTACTTGCAGTAGCCACGCAGCATGGCGACCTGGCGCCAGTGCAGGCCGGCAGCCAGTACCAGGCGGTTGAAGCCGTCGTTCTCGGCATCGCCGTGCCAGACGCGGGCGAAGGTCTCGCCGAAGGCTTCATCGACGCTGGCGGCATCGATCGCACCGGCGGTCGATTCGACCTCGAAGTCCTGCACATACACCGGCGCGTTGTCGACCGACAGGCGGTACGGACGCTCGGCGATCACGCGCAGGCCCATGTTTTCCATCATCGGCAGCGCATCCGAGAGCGGAATATCGTCCAGCTGGCGGTACAACTTCAGGCGCAGGCCATCACCGCTTTCGCGCGGCACGGCCTGCAGGCTCAGGCGCAGGTCGTCCGGGCCGGTCAGCGCGTCGAGCTGGCTGACATCGTTGGCGGCAACGGCGGTGCTGTTGTCTTCGATGTAACCAGCCGGCAGGGCCTTGCCGATGCGGGCAGCAATGCGCAGGCCTTCGGTCTCGCCGTGGCGGGACACCAGCGCTTCGCGCAGGTCGTCCTGCCAGTTGCGCAGCACCTGAGCCAGCTTCTGCTCCAGTTCGGCGGTATCGACGTCGAGCATTTCACCCGGCTTCGGGCGCACGATCAGGTGCACCTGGGCCAGCGGCGATTCGCCCAGCACCACCGAGCTGTCCACGTACTCACCGTGCAGCGCGTCCTTCAGCATCGCCTCGATGCGCAGGCGCACGTCGGTGTTGAAGCGCTCGCGCGGCAGGTAGACCAGCGCGGAAATGAAACGGCTGTACTTGTCGCGGCGCAGGAACAGGCGGCTGCGCACGCGTTCCTGCAGACCCAGCACGCCCATCGCGGTGCGGAACAGTTCGTCCTCGCTGGACTGGAACAGTTCTTCGCGCGGCAGGGTTTCCAGGATGTGGCGAAGGGCCTTGCCGCTGTGGCTGGCCGGAGCCAGGCCCGACTGCTTCATCACGTGCTCGTGGCGCTGGCGCACCAGCGGGATCTCCCACGGGCGACGGTTGTAGGCGCTGGAGGTGAACAGGCCAAGGAAGCGCTGCTCGCCGATGATCTTGCCCTTGGCGTCGAATTCCAGCACGCCGATGTAGTCCATGTAGCCGGCGCGGTGCACGCGCGAACGGGCATTGGTCTTGGTCAGGATCAGCGCGTCCTTCAGGCCGGACGTGGCGTTCAGGCCCTGCGCGGCCAGGGTCTTGACCGGACGGGCGGCGGACTTGTCCTTGCCGCGCATCAGGCCCAGGCCGGTGTCGTTCAGCGGCGCCAGTACGTCTTCCTTGCCCTGCTTCTCGACGCGGTACTCGCGGTAGCCGAAGAAAGTGAAGTGGTTGTCGGCGGCCCAGCGCAGGAACTCCTGTGCTTCCTTGCGCGATGCGTCGTCGACCGGCAGCTGGCGCTTGCCCAGGTCGTCGGCCAGCGCCAGTGCCTTGTCCTTCATCGGCTGCCAGTCGCGCACGATCGCGCGCACTTCGTCCAGCGCCTTGTTGATGGCCTGTTCGATGGCGGCCATGGCTTCGGCCGGCTGGCGGTCGATCTCCAGCAGCATCACCGACTCGGCATCACCCTCGCCGACCTTGACCAGCTTGCCGGCCTTGTCGCGGGTGAAGCGCAGCACCGGGTGGCCCAGCACGTGGACGCCCACACCCTGCTCGGCCAGCGACATGGTGACCGTATCGACGAGGAACGGCATGTCATCGTTGACGATCTGCAGCACGGTGTGCGGCGATTCCCAACCGTTGGCCTTCGCGCTCGGATTGAACACGCGGACGTTGGCCTTGCCGGCCTTGCGGGCACGCGCGAATTCCAGCGTCTCAGCCGCGAGAGCGGCCCACTCTTCAGCGCTGTGGTGCGGGAACTCGTCCGACTCCATGCGCTTGTAGAAGTCAGTGGCAAAGGCCACTGCTTCGGCCTGTGCGGCCGCGGGGTAGCGCTTGCGCAAGGCCGTGTACACCGGCTCCAGGGAGAAACCAGCGGTCACTGCGACCTCCGACTCTGCTGGTTTCGTCTTGTTCTTCACGGTCTTGGCTGCGGTTTTTTGCGGTTTCATGGCAGAGCGATGCGCTTGCTCAGTTGGGAAAATGAAATTGTAGCCCTACCGCGCGAAAAGGCCTTGCTGCAGGACGGAATAAGCAGATTCGGGTTTGCTGCGGTTTAAACGCCTATTCAGTTCGCACCGGTATGGTGCTGGCGCCTGTTTCAGCACTGCCGACAGGATCGGCAAAACGTGTTACCGGAAGACACACGCGGCGACGCCGATGCGATTCCACAATCCTGAACTGGACGGTATAGTCCACCGCGTGAACCCGGCCTACCTCCCCGTTGCCCTCGATGCACGCGATGAGCGTGTGTTCGACGCCGTACGCGAACTGCTGGCCCAGCAGGGCATGCAGATGAGCATGGAGGCGGTGGCCCAGCACGCCGGCTGCTCCAAGCAGACCCTGTACTCGCGCTACGGCAGCAAGCAGGGACTGCTGCGCCGGGTGATGCAGCGCCACGTCGGCCACGCTACCGGCGCCATGGTTCGTGCACTCCGCACTGACGACCTGCGTGCCAGCCTGCTCCAGTTCGCCACCGACTTCCTGGAGCACTTCAACCAACCGCACGTGGGCCAGGCCTGCCGGCTGATCGCCGCCGACGCGGCCCAGTTTCCCGAAGAGGCGCGTACGCTGTACCGGCATGGGGCCGGCGCGCTGACGCTTCATCTTGCTGAATGGATTGAAACCGTTTGCATGCGTGGCCAGCTCCGGCATGACGACCCGCACTTCATGGCCGAACTGCTGCTGAGCATGATCGCCGGTCAGGATTTCGACAAACAGCGTTTCCATACCCCCCATCGTGATGACGCGCGGCTGCGTCGGCGCTGGGCAGAGTTCTCCGTCGACAGCTTCCTGCGCGCCTTCGCGCCTCAGCCGTCGCCGGCCCCGTCTTCAAACCAACCCCGGAGTTCCTCCTGATGACCGCCCCACTCCGCACCCTTGCCTTGACGTGCGCCGTTGCTGTCGCGCTGGCTGCCTGCAAGAAGCCGGAACAGCAGACGCCCCCGCCGCCGGAGGTGGGCGTGATCGACGCCAAGCCGCAGACCCTGCCGCTGCAGCGCGAGCTGGTCGGTCGCCTGTCGCCGTTCCGCAGCGCCGACGTGCGTGCGCGCGTGCCGGGCGTGCTGCTCAAGCGCGTCTACCAGGAAGGCTCGCAGGTCAAGCAGGGCCAGACCCTGTTCCTGATCGACCCGGCGCCGCTGCGCGCCTCGCTCAACGCCTCCGAGGCACAGCTGGCCTCGGCCCGCGCGACCTACGCCAACGCCAAGGTAGCCGCCGATCGTGCACGTTCGCTGGCGCCGCAGCAGTTCGTCTCCAAGTCCGACCTGGACAACGCTGAATCGGCAGAACGTACCGCGCTGGCGGCGGTCAAGCAGGCCGAAGCAGCGGTGACTTCCTCGCGCATCAGCCTGGGCTACACCGAAGTAACCGCACCGATCAGCGGCGTGGCCAACAAGCAGCAGGTCACCGAAGGCGCGCTGGTCGGCCAGGGCGATGTGACCCTGCTGACCACCGTCGACCAGCTTGACCCGCTGTACGTGAACTTCTCGCTGAGCGTGGACGAGCTGACCCAGCTGCGCGCGCAGCAGGCCAAGGGCGCGCTGGCGCTGTCCGGCGATGGCAAGGCCACGGTCAACGTCAAGCTGGCCGATGGCAGCACCTACAGCGAGCCGGGCACCCTGGACTTCTCCTCGACCACGGTCGACCCGGCCACCGGTGCGGTGTCGCTGCGTGCGTTGCTGCCGAACCCGCAGCAGATCCTGCTGCCGGGCGCCTTCGTCAGCTTCCAGGCCAACCTGGGCGAACGCAACAACGCCTTCCTGGTACCGCAGCAGGCCCTGCTGCGCGACACCACCGGCGGCTACGTGATGGTGGTCGGCGCCGACGGCAAGGTCGCGCGCAAGAACGTGAAGACCGATGGCGCGCAGAACGGCAACTGGCTGGTCAGCGACGGCCTGGCCGCCGGTGACAAGGTGATTGTGGCCGGCGTGCAGAAGGTCAAGGAAGGCGCACCGGCGGTGGCCAAGCCTTGGACCCCGGGCCAGGACGCCAACGGCAAGCCGGCCGCAGGCGGCGCCGCTCCGGCGAGCACTGCACCGGCTGCTGGCAAGGCACCGGCCGACGCGGCCAAGCCCGAGCAGGCCGATGCGGCCAAGCCGGCCGCCACCGATTCGAACAAGCAGTAACGGGAACCTTCCGTCATGCCTAAATTTTTCATCGAACATCCAGTCTTCGCCTGGGTGGTTGCGATCCTGATCTCGCTCAGCGGCGTGATCGCGATCCTCAACCTGGGCGTGGAGTCCTATCCCAACATCGCCCCGCCACAGGTGACCGTCTCGGCCACCTACCCGGGCGCCAGTGCGGACACCACCGAGAAATCGGTCACCCAGGTGATCGAGCAGCAGCTGACCGGTATCGATCACCTGCTGTATTTCAGTTCCTCGTCCGCCTCCAACGGCCGTGCGCAGATCACCCTGACCTTCGAGACCGGTACCGATCCGGACATCGCCCAGGTGCAGGTGCAGAACAAGGTCTCGCTGGCCACGCCCCGACTGCCATCGGAAGTGACCCAGCAGGGCGTGGTGGTGGCCAAGGCCAACGCCGGCTTCCTGATGGTGATCGCGCTGCAGTCCGATACGCCGGCCATCAACCGTGACGCCCTGAACGACATCGTCGGTTCGCGCGTGCTCGACCAGGTCTCGCGTATCCCCGGCGTAGGCAGCACCCAGCAGTTCGGTTCCGAGTACGCCATGAACATCTGGCTCAACCCGGAAAAGATGCAGGGCTACGGCCTGTCGGCCAGCCAGGTGCTGGCGGCGGTGCGTGCGCAGAACGTGCAGTTCGCTGCCGGTGCGCTGGGCTCGGACCCGTCGCCGGAAGGCCAGCACTTCACCGCCACGGTCTCGGCCGAGGGCCGCTTCAGCTCGCCGCAGGAGTTCGAGAACATCATCCTGCGCGCAAACGCTGATGGCTCGCGCGTGCTGCTGAAAGACATCGCCCGCGTTGCCTTCGGTGCCAACAACTACGGCTTCGATACCCAGTACAACGGCAAGCCGACCGGTGCCTTCGCCATCCAGCTGCTGCCGGGCGCCAACGCCCTGAACGTGGCCGATGCGGTGCGCGCCAAGATGGACGAACTGCAGCCGAGCTTCCCGGCCGGCGTCACCTGGTTCTCGCCGTACGACAGCACCACCTTCGTCAAGATCTCGATCCAGGAAGTGGTCAAGACGCTGTTCGAGGCGGTGTTCCTCGTGTTCCTGGTGATGCTGATCTTCCTGCAGAATTTCCGCGCCACCCTCATCCCGACCCTGGTCATCCCGGTGGCCCTGCTCGGTACCTTCCTGGGCATGTGGATGATCGGCTTCACGATCAACCAGCTGACCCTGTTCGCGATGGTGCTGGCAATCGGCATCGTGGTCGATGACGCGATCGTGGTGATCGAGAACGTCGAACGCATCATGACCGAGGAGGGCCTGGCGCCGAAGCCGGCCACGCAGAAGGCGATGACCCAGATCACCGGCGCGGTGGTGGCGATCACCGTCGTGCTGGCCGCGGTGTTCATTCCGTCCGCCCTGCAGGGCGGCGCGGCCGGTGAGATCTACAAGCAGTTCGCGCTGACCATCGCTATTTCGATGGCATTCTCGGCGTTCCTGGCGCTGGGCTTCACCCCGGCGCTGTGCGCGACCTTCCTGAAACCGACGCACAACGACAACCCGAACATTGTCTACCGCACCTTCAACAAGTACTACGACAAGATCAGCCACACCTATGTGGGCCACATCACCTCGGCGGTGCGCCATGCGCCGCGCTGGATGATCCTGTTCGTGGTGCTGACCGCACTGTGCGGCTTCCTGTTCACCCGCATGCCGGGCAGCTTCCTGCCGGAAGAAGACCAGGGCTATGCGCTGGCGATCGTGCAGCTGCCGCCGGGCTCGACCAAGGGCCAGACCAACGAAGTCTTCGCGCAGATGCGTGGCATCCTTGAAAAGCAGGATGGCTATGAAGGCATGCTGCAGGTCGCCGGTTTCAGCTTCGTCGGTTCCGGCGAGAACGTGGGCATGGGCTTCATCCGCCTGAAGCCGTGGGAGGAACGCAAGTTCACCGCGCCGGAGTTCATCCAGAACATGAACGGCGCGTTCTACGGCATCAAGGAAGCGCAGATCTTCGTGGTCAACCTGCCCACCGTGCAGGGCCTTGGCCAGTTCGGTGGTTTCGACATGTGGCTGCAGGACCGTAGCGGTGCCGGTTACGAGCAGCTGACCCAGGCCCGCAACATCCTGCTTGGCCAGGCCGCGCAGAAACCGGACCACCTGGTCGGCGTGCGCCCGAACGGCCTGGAAAACGCGCCGCAGCTGCAGCTGCATGTAGACCGCGTGCAGGCGCAGTCGATGGGCATGTCGGTGTCGGACGTGTACAGCACCATCCAGCTGATGCTGGCCCCGGTGTACGTCAACGACTTCTTCTACGAAGGCCGCATCAAGCGTGTGACCATGCAGGCCGATGGTCCGTACCGCACCGGCCAGGAGTCGCTGAAGAGCTTCTACAGCCCGTCCAGCCTGACCACCAATGCCGACGGCACCAACGCGATGATCCCGCTCAACACGGTGGTCAAGTCCGAATGGGTATCCGCGCCGCCGTCGCTGAGCCGCTACAACGGCTACTCGGCGATCAACATCGTCGGTTCGCAGGCCCCGGGCACCAGCTCGGGTGAGGCGATGCAGACCATGGAGAGCATCGTCAACGACGATCTGCCGGCCGGCTTCGGCTACGACTGGTCGGGCATGTCCTACCAGGAAATCCTGGCTGGCAACGCGGCGACGCTGCTGCTGGTGCTGTCGATCGTGGTGGTGTTCCTGTGCCTGGCCGCGCTGTATGAAAGCTGGTCGATCCCGGTCGCGGTGCTGCTGGTGGTGCCGCTGGGCGTGCTGGGTGCACTCGGCCTGTCGATGCTGCGCGGCCTGCCCAACGATCTGTTCTTCAAGATCGGCCTGATCACCGTGATCGGCCTGGCGGCGAAGAACGCGATCCTGATCGTGGAGTTCGCGGTGGAGCAGCGTGCAGCCGGCAAGAACCTGCGCGATGCCACCATCGAGGCGGCCCGCCTGCGTTTCCGCCCGATCCTGATGACCTCGTTCGCGTTCATCATGGGCGTGATCCCGATGGCGATCTCCACCGGCGCCGGCGCCAACTCCCGCCACGCCATCGGTACCGGCGTGATCGGCGGCATGCTGTTCGCCACCCTGCTCGGCCTGCTGATGATCCCGGTGTTCTTCGTGGTCGTGCGCCGCATGCTGGGCGACAAGCTGGATGAGCCGTCCAAGGAGTTCATGGAACGCCAGCGTGACGCGGATGCCGCACACCGTCCGGATCGTTGATCTGGTGGTGAGCTGAAACGAGAAAGGCCCCGGAGCGATCCGGGGCCTTTTTTCTTGCCGCTTTTGAATCCATGCCAACCAAGGTTGGCATCTACCAGAGCAAGGACATGCCCGAAGGTTGGCATCCACCAGAGCAACTGCATGCCCGGTAGCCGCCAACCTCGGTTGGCGCTCTCCAGGGCAACGTCTCAGCGCAGCAGCGCAACCACTATGCACACTGCCACCAGAGCCAGTGCGGCCCACTGCATCGGCACGAAGAAGAAATGATGGGGCGCGGCTTCGCTCTTCTCTCGCGGAACTCGATTGAGCCACAGGCCCAGCAGCACGTTCACTACCGCGCCAACACCTCCACCCAAGAGAACCTGCTGCAACGGAATGTTGCCTTTGGGGCCATCATGCGGAAAAAAGTACGCCAGCAGCAGAATTGCTGCGATCGGCGTCACCAGCGTCATGAAGCCCCAACCGCGATAGATCATCGTGCAGACCCTTGAAAAAACGGCCTGCATTGTAGCGGGGCTTTGGAAGGACCCCGGAGAATGAAATTGATGGCGGTGCGCGGGTTGCCGCTCTGTAGAGCCGAGCCCATGCTCGGCTGCTTGTTTCGGAGCCGAGCATGGGCTCGGCTCTACAGACGGCCAGAGAACAGCGCATCCACGCATGGCGTGAATCTACTGGCCGCGCCGCCGTTGCAGCGGCGCGACCCTTGCCACTCAGCGCAGCCCGGTCTCGTTGCGGGCGATCACCAGGCGCTGGATTTCCGAAGTGCCTTCATAGATCTCGGTGATCTTGGCATCACGGAAGTAGCGCTCCAGCGGCATTTCCTTTGAATAGCCCATGCCGCCATGGATCTGCACCGCCTGGTGCGTGATCCACATCGCGGCTTCAGAAGCGGTCAGCTTGGCCACCGCCGCTTCGGTGCTGAAGCGCTTGCCCTGGCCCTTCACCCACGCCGCGCGCAGGGTCAGCAGCAGCGCTGCATCCAGCTTGCACTTCATGTCGGCAATCTTGGCCTGGGTCATCTGGAAGGTACCGATGGCCGCACCGAACGCCTTGCGCTCCTTCACGTACTCCAGGGTCGCTTCATAGGCGGCACGGGCGATGCCGATGGCCTGCGAGGCGATGCCGATACGGCCAGCATCAAGCACGCTCATGGCGATCTTGAAGCCCTCGCCTTCCTGGCCCAGCACATCCTCAGGCTGTGCCACGTAGTCGTTGAACTCGATCTCGCAGGTGGCCGAGGCGCGGATGCCCAGCTTTGGCTCGGTCTTGCCGCGACCGAAGCCGGCCTTGTCGGTGTCGATCAGGAAGGCGGTGATGCCGCGCGCGCCCTTGTCCGGCTCGCTCATCGCGAACAGCACGATGTACTTGGCCACCGGGCCGGAGGTGATCCAACTCTTCTTGCCGTTGATCACGAAGGTGCCATCGGCCTGCTTCACCGCGCGGCAGCGCATGGCGGTAGCGTCCGAACCCGACTGCGGCTCGGTCAGCGCGAACGCACCGATGGCCTCGCCCTCGGCGATCGCACGCACGTAGGTCTGCTTCTGCGCCTCGGTACCGTGGGTGAGGATGCCGTTGCAGAACAGCGAATTGTTGACCGACATGATGGTCGAATGGGCTGCGTCGGCGGCGGCGACCTCCACCATCGCCAGCACGTACGCAACCGGATCCATGCCCGCACCACCGTATTCGGTGGGCACTTCGATACCCATCAGGCCGTTCTCGCCCAGCAGGCGGATGTTGTCCAGCGGGAACTCGCCGGTACGGTCATGGTGCTCCGCACTGGGGGCGATCTTGTCCTGCGCGATGCGCCGCGCCACGTCCTGCAGCATCAACTGCTCTTCGGTAAAGCTGAAATCCACAACACCCTCCCGGGTACATGAAGTTATGGGCCGCATACGGCGCGCCCAGGTGCCTCCGATTGTACCGGGGGCCGGCTGTTTCCGTACGCTGGCGACTTGACCGCGACAGGCCTTCTGGGCGAATATATCTCTATATCGCGATAGGTAGATATTTATGGATCTGGAAGACTGGTCGACCCGCCTGAAGGTGTTCGCCGATGCCACCCGTGTGCGCCTGCTGGCGCTGCTGGAGCAGGAGGAACTTACCGTGGCCGAACTGTCGGCGATCACCCGGCTGGCGCAGCCGCGCGTGTCCACCCACCTGGCACGCCTGAAGGAAGCCGGCCTGGTCCGCGACCGCCGCGCCGGCGTGTCGGCCTACTACCGCTTCGACGAAGCCCAGCTGGACCCGGCGCAACGTGCATTGTGGCATGCCTTGAGCAACGGAAGCGACGATCCCCTGCTGCGTCAGGATGCCGAGCGCGTGGCCGCGGTGCTGGCCCACCGTGCCTCCGACCAGAACTGGGCCGACAGCGTGGCCGGCGACATGGAACGCCACTACTCTCCCGGACGGACCTGGGAGGCGCTGGCGCGTACCGCGCTGCCGCTGCTGGAAACCGGCGACGTGCTGGACATCGCCTCCGGCGACGGCGTGCTGGCCGAACTGGTGGCCCCGCATGCCAAGCGCTACATCTGCATCGACACCAGCGCGCGCGTGGTCGCGGCGGCCAGCGAGCGGCTGCGTCGCCTGCCCAACGTCGAAGTCCGCGAAGGTGACATGCATGCCCTTCCGTTCAAGGACGGCAGCTTCGACCTGGTGGTGCTGATGCACGCGCTGACCTATGCCAGCAAACCGGCGCAGGCCGTGACCGAAGCCGCGCGCGTGCTGCGCCCGGGCGGCCGCCTGCTGCTGTGCAGCCTGGCCCGTCATGAGCACAAGGCGGCGGTAGAGGCCTATGGCCACGTCAACCTCGGCTTCAGCGACAAGGAACTGCGCAGGTTCGTCGACAAGGCCGGCCTGCAGGTCTCGAGCCTGGAGACGGTCACCCGCGAAAAGCGCCCGCCACACTTCGAAGTGATTTCGCTGATCGCCAACAAGCCCTGAGCCGGAAACCGCCATGCCCGCCCTGCCCTGGTTGCATCCTGATCGTGCCAACGCCCTGCTCGACGCCCTGCGCGAGCGGATCCTGATCATCGACGGTGCGATGGGTACGATGATCCAGCGCCACGGCCTGCAGGAAGACGACTACCGCGGCGAGCGCTTCGCCGGTGGCTACGACCACGCGCACAGCCCTGGCTGTGACCATGCAGCGCCGGAAGGCCATGACCTGAAGGGCAACAACGATCTGCTGCTGCTGACCCGGCCGCAGATCGTCGCCGACATCCACACCGCCTACCTGGAAGCGGGCGCGGATCTGGTCGAGACCAACACCTTCAACGCCACTTCGGTCAGCCAGGCCGACTACCACCTCGAGCACCTGGTGTACGAGTTGAACAAGGCCGGTGCTGCTGTCGCGCGAACCTGCTGTGATGCAGTGGCTGCGACCACGCCGGGCAAGCCGCGCTTCGTGATCGGGGTGATCGGGCCGACCAGCCGCACCGCCTCGATCAGCCCCGATGTCAACGACCCGGGCTTCCGCAACACCAGCTTCGACGAGCTGCGCGACACCTACCGCGAAGCCATCGAAGGCCTGATCGATGGCGGCGCCGACACCATCATGGTCGAGACCATCTTCGACACGCTCAACGCCAAGGCGGCGCTGTATGCGCTGGAGGAAGCGTTCGATGCGCGCGGCGCGCGCTTGCCGGTGATGATCTCCGGCACCATCACCGACGCGTCCGGACGCACCCTGTCCGGGCAGACTGCGGAAGCCTTCCATGCCTCGCTAGCGCATGCACGGCCGCTGTCGATCGGACTGAACTGCGCGCTGGGCGCCGATGCGATGCGCCCGCACGTGGAAACCCTTGCACAGGTCGCCGACTGTTACGTCAGCGCACACCCCAATGCCGGCCTGCCCAATGCCTTCGGCGAGTACGACGAAACGCCGGAGGACATGGCCAGCACCCTGCGGGGCTTCGCCGCAGATGGCCTGTTGAACCTGGTTGGCGGCTGCTGCGGCTCCACCCCCGACCATATCCGTGCGATTGCCAATGCCGTGGCCGGGCTGTCGCCGCGCGCGCTGCCCGGCACCCGGGAGCAGGCCGCATGAACGTTGCCGCCACCGTCCCGCACTTCCCGCCCTACTGCTGTTGAGCCGACGCCTGCCATGACGCCTGTCCGCCCTACCCGCCTGTCCGGCCTGGAACCCCTGGTCATCACCCCGGACCTGCTGTTCATCAACGTCGGCGAACGCACCAACGTCACCGGCAGCGCGCAGTTCCGCAAGCTGATCAAGGAAGGCCGCTACGAGGAGGCGGTGGACGTGGCCCGCCAGCAGGTGGCCAGCGGCGCGCAGATCCTCGACGTCAACATGGACGAGGGCCTGATCGATTCGGAAGCGGCGATGACCCGCTACCTCAACCTGATCATGTCCGAGCCGGACATCGCGCGCATCCCGGTGATGGTCGACTCCTCGAAGTGGAGCGTGATCGAGGCCGGCCTGAAATGCCTTCAGGGCAAGAGCGTGGTCAACTCGATCTCGCTGAAGGAAGGCGAGGCGCTGTTCCGCGAGCATGCACGCAAGGTGCTGCGCTATGGCGCCGCTGCGGTGGTGATGGCCTTCGATGAAAGCGGCCAGGCCGATACCTGCGCGCGCAAGGTCGAAATCTGCACCCGCGCCTACCGCATCCTGGTCGACGAGATCGGCTTCCCGCCGCAGGACATCATCTTCGATCCGAACATCTTCGCGGTCGCCACCGGCATCGAAGAGCACGACAACTATGCGGTGGACTTCATCGAAGCCACCCGCATCATCAAGCAGACGCTGCCGCACTGCCACGTATCTGGTGGCGTCTCCAACGTATCCTTCTCGTTCCGTGGCAACGAGACCGTGCGCCAGGCCATCCATTCGGTGTTCCTGTACCACGCGATCGCCGCCGGCATGGACATGGGCATCGTCAACGCCGGCGCCATGCCGATCTACGACGAGCTGGAGCCGGAGCTGCGCGAGCGCGTGGAGGATGTGATCCTCAACCGCCGCCGCGACGCCACCGAGCGCCTGCTGGAGATCGCCGAGCGCTACAAGGGCAAGAAGGGCGCGGCCAAGACCGAAGACCTGGCCTGGCGCGAGAAGCCGGTGGCGCAGCGCCTGGCGCATGCACTGGTGCACGGCCTGGATGCCTACGTCGAAGAAGACACCGAACTGGCCCGGCAAGCCTCCAGCCGCCCGCTGGACGTGATCGAAGGCCCGCTGATGGATGGCATGAACATCGTCGGCGACCTGTTCGGCGCCGGCAAGATGTTCCTGCCGCAGGTGGTGAAATCCGCGCGCGTGATGAAGAAGGCCGTGGCCTACCTGCTGCCGTACATCGAGGCGGAGAAAGCGCGCAGCGGCGACACCGCCAAGAGCAACGGCAAGATCATCATGGCCACGGTGAAGGGCGATGTGCATGACATCGGCAAGAACATCGTCGGCGTGGTCCTGGCCTGCAACAACTTTGAAGTAGTCGACCTTGGCGTGATGGTGCCGGCACAGAAGATCCTCGATGCCGCGCGCGAACACAACGCCGACCTGATCGGTCTGTCCGGACTGATCACCCCGTCGCTGGAGGAGATGAGCCACGTCGCCCGCGAGATGGAGCGCCAGGGCTTCGACCTGCCGCTGCTGATCGGGGGCGCGACCACCTCGCGCGCGCATACCGCGCTGAAGATCGACCCGCATTACAAGGCGCCCACGGTGTGGGTGAAGGATGCCTCGCGCGCGGTCGGCGTGGCCCAGTCGCTGATCTCGCGCGACCTGCGCGAGGCCTTCGTCGCGGCCAACGAAGCCGACTATGCCGAAATCCGCGCCCGCCATCGCAACCGTGGCGACGCCAAGCGCCTTGTGACGCTGGAACATGCGCGCGGGCAGAAATTCCAGGGCGGCTGGGACAGCTACACGCCACCGGCACCGAACCAGCCGGGCCTGCATGTATTCGACGATTACCCGCTGGACGAACTGGTCGAGTACATCGACTGGACGCCGTTCTTCCAGGCCTGGGAGCTGGCGGGCAAGTTCCCGGCCATCCTCACCGACGAAATCGTCGGCACCCAGGCCAGCGATCTGTACAAGGATGCCCGCGCGATGCTCGACCGCATCGTCGGTGAGAAGTGGCTGACCGCCAAGGCGGTGTTCGGCCTGTGGCCGGCCAACAGCATCGGCGACGACGTGCGCGTGCAGCACCCGCAGGGCGAAACCACGCTGCACTTCCTGCGCCAGCAGGTGGACAAGCCGGCCGAGCGCCCGGATTTCTGCCTGGCCGATTTCATTGCGCCAGCCGACAGCGGAAAACAGGATTGGATCGGCGCGTTCGCGGTCACCGCCGGCATCGGCATCGACGCGCATGTCGCGCGTTTCGAAGCCGAGCATGACGACTACAACGCGATCCTGCTGAAGGCCCTGGCCGATCGCTTCGCCGAAGCGCTGGCCGAGCGCCTGCACCAGCGCGTGCGCACCGGATTCTGGGGCTACGACCACGCCGAGACACTGGACAACGAGGCCCTGATCGATGAGCAGTACCGTGGCATCCGCCCGGCCCCCGGCTATCCAGCATGCCCCGAGCACAGCGAGAAACGCCGGTTGTTCGACCTGCTGCAGGCCGAAACCAACGCCAGCATGGAACTGACCGAGAGCTTCGCGATGCTGCCGACCGCCGCAGTGTCGGGCTACTACTTCAGCCATCCGCAAAGCCAGTACTTCGTGGTCGGCCGCCTCAGCCGCGAGCAGGTCAGCGACTACGCCCGGCGCAAGGGCGTGGACCGCGCCCAGGCCGAGCGCTGGCTGGCTTCCAACCTCGACTACGATCCCGAATGACACGGCAGCGCTGGGCCATGCCCGGCGTCACCCCTCTCCGCCGGGCGTGGCCCGGCGCTACCCTGCGTTGTTCTCGCGATGACCGTTCCTGCTGCCCGCCTCTCCAGCTTCTATCTTTTCTACTACGCGGCACTCGGTGCGTTCACTCCGTACTGGAGCCTGTTCCTCACTGCACGCGGGATGAGCGTGACCGCCATCAGCGTGATGATGGGACTGTGGTATGCCACCCGCGTGTTCGCACCCAGTGCCTGGACCTCGCTGGCGGCCACCTCACCGCGGCCGATCCGCCTGTTGCGCATCGGCTGCGTGCTGACCCTGATCAGCTTCGCCGCATTCCTGCTGCCCCTGCCGCAGCCGTGGATGTATCCAGCGATGATCGTGTTCTGCTTCTTCTACAACGCGGTCATGCCGCAGTTCGAGTCGATCACCCTCACCCATCTCGGCAGCGACAGCCATCGCTACGGCCTGATCCGGGTCTGGGGTTCGCTCGGCTTCATCGCCATCGTCACCCTGTTCGGCTGGCTGATCGAAGGTGACGGCACTGCCAGCCGCGCGGGGCTGCTGCCGTGGATGATGCTGCCGCTGTTCGTCCTGCTGGTTGCCTCGGCCTTCAGCAACCACTACGCACGCGACATCGGCAGGACCGGCGGCGATGCCAGCGGCTTCTGGCAGGTCGTGCGGCGTCCGCCGGTGCTGGCGTTCTTCCTCGCCGCTTTCATGGAGCAGCTCTCGTTCGGCCCGTACTACACCTTCTTCTCGGTCTACATGGACCACCACGGCTATCGCACGTCCACGCTCGGCCTGCTCTGGACCATCGGCGTGGTGTTCGAAGTGGGCGTGTTCTTCACCATCGGCCGTTTCTTCCGCCGCTATGACGCCAGCTGGATGCTGCTGATCGCCCTGGTCAGCTCCTGCCTGCGCTGGGCGGTGACCGCGCTGTTCCCGGAAAACCTGCCGGTGATGCTGCTTGCGCAGACCGCGCACGCGCTGGGCTTTGCCGCGTTCTTCGCGGCGGCGATGCAGATGCTGGCGACCTACTTCCCGGGTCGCCTCAACGGCCATGGCCAGGGCCTGCTGTACGGTTTCTCGTCCGGTGTCGGCGGCGTGCTGGGCGCGCTCATCGCCGGCCAATTGTGGAAGATCGACGAGGGACGCACGGCCTTCCTCGCCGGTAGCGGGTTCGCTCTGGTCGGCGCCCTGCTGTGCTTCTTCGCGCTGAGCCTGCCGTTGATCCGTGCACGCCGCAGTGCTGCGCGCGCCCGGTAACGAAAACGCCGGGCAATGCCCGGCGTTTTCATCGTGCAGCAGGTGCAGTTACCAGACCAGGTCGTCCGGTACCTGGTACTGCGGATCCGCGTAGGGATCCTCCTCGGCCGGTGCGTTCGGGTCGACCTTCAGTGCCACCGATGCGGCAAACACCGCTTCGGACTGTGCCAGCACTTCGGCGGTCACCAGCAGGTAACGGCCATTGAGCTGGACCACGCCCAGTTCACCGGCATTGAGCGCGGTCAGCTGTTCGGCGGTCACGTAGATGCGCTTGATCTTGCCGCCATACGGGAAGTGGCGGGCAATGTCTGCCGCCTCGGCATTGAGGCTCTTGTCCTTCAGCAGTTCTTCCAGCTTGGCCTTCGCCTCGCGGCGCACGCGTGCCTCTTCCTGCTTCAGGCGCTCGGTCTCGATGCGCTCTTCCTTCTCGCGCTGCGCACGGATGGCATAGGCCTTGGCCAGGTCCATCTCTTCGGCGCTGCGCGGCTTGCGCGGGCCATGCGGGCCCTGGCCACGCGCCGGGCCACCGGGCTTGCCCGGACCGCCCGGCCCACGGCGCTCGCCAGGCTTGTGCTCGCCCCGGCCTGCGCCCTGCGGCTTTCCATTGCCATTGCCACCCTTGCCCTGCGGGCGGCCATCACGGCGGGGGCCATCATTCTTGCGCTCGGGCTTGGGCGCCGGCTTGAAGCCCAGGCCCATCAGCTGGTCGCGGAGGGTATCGCTCATAGGATTCGGATCAGTAGTGCGGCGGCGGCGGTTCGCTCGCCGGATCGGAAGAATTCAGTGCGTTGCGGACCTTGCCCAGGTCCTCCAGCAGCACGCGCAGCACGTCGGCGTTGCGCATGCCCTGCATGCGGGCATCGGCCAGCGCATCGCTCAATTCGGCAAGCGCCTGTTCCTGGAAGGACACGCGCATTTCCAGTTCGACCAGGCGCGCTTCCAGCGCCTGCTCGCGTTCGGTCGGCAGCAGGTCAGACATGCAGCGAACGCCCCCGGCCAATGCCGTAGTACGCCAGGCCAGCAGCCTCCACTTCGGCCGGATCGTACAGATTGCGCCCGTCGAACACTGCCGCGTCCTTCAGCTGCTCACGCAGCTTCTGGAAATCGGGGCTGCGGAACTGCTTCCACTCGGTGACCACCACCAGCGCGTCGGCCCCTTCGAGGGCTTCATCGGCACTGCTGCAGAACACCAGGTCATCGCGCTCGCCGAAGATGCGCTGCGATTCATGCATCGCTTCCGGGTCGTAGGCACGCACCGTGGCACCGCCTTCCCACAGCTGCGCCAGCAGGCGACGGCTGGAGGCTTCACGCATGTCGTCGGTGTTCGGCTTGAATGCCAGGCCCCACACGGCAAACGTCCTGCCACGCACACCTTCGTCCTCGCCCTTGTCGTAATGACGCTGGATAAGGGCGAACAGGTGGCCCTTCTGCGCATCATTGACCGCTTCCACCGCGTTCAGCAGTTTCGGCTCAAGACCATGCTGCTGCGCGGTGCGGGCCAGCGCCTGCACGTCCTTGGGGAAGCAGGAGCCACCGTAACCGGCGCCCGGGTAGATGAAGTGCCAGCCGATGCGCGGGTCCGAGCCGATACCCTGGCGGACCTGCTCGACGTCGGCACCGACACGCTCGGCGATGTTGGCGATTTCGTTCATGAACGAAATCTTGGTCGCCAGCATCGCGTTCGCCGCGTACTTGGTCAGCTCGGCCGAGCGCACGTCCATTTCCACCACGCGATCGTGGTTGCGGTTGAACGGCGCATACAGACGGCGCATCACCGCCACCGACTCCTCGCTGGTCGCACCGATGATGATGCGGTCCGGGCGCATGCAGTCGGCGACCGCGTCGCCTTCCTTCAGGAATTCCGGGTTGGACACCACGTCGAAGGTGATGTCCGCGCCACGCGCGGCAAGTTCTTCGGCAATGGCCGCAAGCACCTTGTCGGCGGTGCCGACCGGCACCGTCGACTTGTTGACCACCACGGTCGGCACGCTCATGTGCCGGCCAATGGTACGGGCCACGGCCAGTACGTACTGCAGGTCAGCGCTGCCGTCCTCGTCCGGCGGGGTACCGACGGCGATGAACACCACCTGGCCATGCGCGATCGCGGACGCGGCGTCGGTGGTGAATGCCAGTCGCGACGCGGCGTGGTTGGCCTTCACCATCGGCTCCAGGCCGGGCTCATAGATCGGGATGATGCCCTGGTTGAGGCCATCCACCTTGGCCTGGTCGATATCGACGCAGACCACCTGATGACCGACATCGGCCAGGCAGGTACCGGTCACCAGACCTACATAACCGGTACCGAAAATCGAAACGCGCATGTCCGTGCAGGCTCCGTGGTGGCTTACGGCAGGACGCCCAGCAGCTCGACGTCGAACGTCAGAGTCGCGTTCGGGCCGATCGGGCCACCCGGGGTGCCATTCTCGCCATAAGCCAGATTGCCCGGGATCCAGAAGCGGTACTTCGAACCGACCGGCATCAGCGCAACGCCCTCGGTCCAGCCCTTGATCACCTGGTCCAGGCCGAACTCGGCCGGCTGACGACCATAGGAGCTGTCGAACACGGTGCCGTTGAGCAGCTTGCCTTCATAGTTCACGCGCACCTTGCTGCTCGGCAGCGGGCGCTCGCCGCTACCCGGGCGGATGATCTGGTACTGCAGGCCCGAGGCCGTCGTCACGACGCCCGGCTGGGTCTTGTTCTTGGCCAGGAAGGCATTGCCTTCTTCGCGGTTGGTCTGTGCAGCAGCGGCAGCCTTGGCCTGCATTTCAGCCTGCTTGCTGCCCATGAAGGCCTGGATGGTGGCGGTCGCGTCAGCTTCCGTCATCTTCGGCTGACCCTTGGTCAGGCCGGTGCTGATCGCGTCAAACAGCGAGGCAACATCGATGTCGTCCTTCAGCTGCGCCAGCGACGGGCCCACAGAATAGGAACCGATCATCTGCGACACCTTGACGCGGTCGACCTTCGGCGGCTGCGAACCCGGCGCCATGCCCGGCACCTGCTGGCCGCTGCGGGCCATCACGACCTGGCGCAGGGCCGCGTCGGTGGCCTTGGCCTGTTCCTGGGTGATCTGCGGCTGCAGGCCTTCGAACGAACGCTCCACGGCGGTGCGCAGCGCGGCCACGTCGATCTCATCGGCGATCGGGGTGAACGACTTGGCCACGTCCAGGCCGATGGCGTAGCCGAGCTTCTGCTTGGGGGAATTCAAGGTTGCGGTCTCCTTGGCGGCTGCGGGGGCAGCCGGTTGTTGCGACAGAGCGACACCCGAAGTGCCCATCGCCAGAATCAGAACCGACGCCGCGGCGCCGCGCATTCCCATCTTCATTCGCTGCATTCCTGGAAGTGTCTGGGCGCCGACGTCGGCGCGAAAAGAAGCATTGTCGCACGCATGCCGTCGATGTCGAGGCATCCGTGCCGGATATCAATGTGCGGCAGCTGCAGCCAGCGCCTTGTCGATGGCCGCGGTCAGCTGCGGATCATCCGGCGTCACCTTGCTGGCGAACTGGGCGATGACCTTGCCATCGCGGCCGACCAGGTACTTGTGGAAATTCCAGCCCGGTGCCACGCCGGTGGCCGCGGTCAACCGTTGATAGAGCGGCGTCGCCTCCGCACCGACCACGTGCACCTTCTCGAACATCGGGAACTTGACCCCGTAGGTGAGTGTGCAGAAATCCTGGATCTGCTTCTCGTCACCAGGCTCCTGGCCCTTGAAATCGTTGGACGGGAAGCCGAGCACGGCAAAGCCGCGGCCGGCATAGCGCTTCTGCAGCGCCTCCAGGCCTTCGTACTGCGGGGTATAGCCGCACTTGCTTGCGGTATTGACCACCAGCAGCACCTGTCCTTGGTAGCGCTGCTGCAGGTTGACCTGCTGCTTGCTGGCCAGCGGCCGGTAGTCCAGGTCGAGCAGGTCGGCGGCCAGGGCGCTGGCGGAACCGGCGACACCGGCCACCATCAGGGCCAGCAGGGACAGGCCGCGCAGGCGGCGCGGAGTAACGATCGACAGGGGCATCAGGAGCGGTCCGCGGTAGCCAGTCACAGGGCCCGGCCAGCAGCGGCCGGGTATCGGCCGAACTATAGCACCGGGCTTCGGTGGCCCAGATGGCGGGGGCGGCCCAGGCTTTGCGCGGCGTGGCGGCTACGCCCCTCGTCGATCTTTGATGGCGAAGTAATGACAAGGTATGGATATCGCTGAATGGAAGGTCGGCCTGATTCCGCCCATGCGACGATTTTATTTCCATTTAAAATCAACTGCATAAGGTGATATTTCAACGATCTGACCGCCCCTGCCATCAGTTGGGGCCGGCAGGGGGTTGCACACGGGCGTGCCGGTGTTATAGTTGCATACAACACCAGTCACCTGAGACAGGGGGAAGCCATGAACGCCCGGATCCGTCGCAACCTCACCGCACCCGCGGCCGCTGCTGTTTCGACCCTGATCGTGCTGGCCTGGCTGGCCACGCCCACCGCCCCCGCCTCCCCCGACAGTGCGCAGGATGCAATCGCTACACCGGCCGGGAATGCCGATTCCTCCCCCCCTCCCCCGCGTCGGCTGCACAGCTCCCTGTCCATGCCGTATTTCTCGTTCGCCCAGCCGCTGACCCCACGGAGCTGAATATGAGCGACATCCAGTGGAGCGACGGCGCTCCCATCTACCGTCAGTTGAAGGAGCGCGTGATCGCCATGATGCTCGACGGAATCCTCAAGCCGGGCGATGCCCTGCCTTCGGTGCGCCAGGTGGCCGCAGATTACCAACTGAACCCCATCACCGTTTCGCGCGCTTACCAGGAACTGGCCGACGAAGGCCTGGTCGAGAAGCGCCGCGGGCTGGGCATGTTCATGACCGAGCAGGCCGCCACGCAGCTGCGCAGCAGCGAGCGCGAGCGCTTTCTCAATGAAGAATGGCCGGCCGTGCTGGAGCGCATCCAGCGCCTGGGCCTGAGCCTCGACGAATTGCTGCCCCAGGGGAAAGTCTGATGAATAGCACCGCAAGCGAACCGGTCATCACCGCCCGCGGCCTGCGCAAGGCCTACAAGTCCACCGTTGCCCTCGACAATGCCAGCTTCAGCATTCCGAGCGGGCGCATCGTCGGTCTGATCGGCCCCAACGGTGCCGGCAAGACCACGGCACTGAAGGCGCTGCTCGGCCTGACCTCGGTGGAAGGTGAGCTGAGCGTGCTTGGCCGCGATCCACGGCTGCACCGCGACGAGCTGATGAACGACATCTGCTTCATCGCCGATGTCGCCGTGCTGCCGCGCTGGCTGAAGGTGCGCGAGGCGATCGATTTCGTCGCCGGCGTGCATCCGCGCTTCGACCGCGCCCGCTGCGAACGCTTCCTCGCCAATACCAAGCTGCAGCCGAAGCAGCGCGTGCGCGAACTGTCCAAGGGCATGATCGTGCAGCTGCACCTGGCGCTGGTGATGGCCATCGATGCCCGCGTCCTGGTACTGGACGAGCCCACCCTGGGCCTGGACATCCTGTACCGCAAGGAGTTCTACCAGCGCCTGCTGGAAGACTACTTCGACGAGCAGAAGACCATCATCGTCACCACCCACCAGGTGGAAGAGATCGAGCACATCCTCAGCGACGTCATGTTCATCCGCGACGGCCGCATCGTGCTCGATGCGGAAATGGACGAAGTCGGCCAGCGCTACACCGAACTGCTGGTCAACGCCGACCAGCTGGAGACCGCACGCGCCCTGAAGCCGATCGACGAACGCAGCCTGGCGTTCGGCAAGACCGTGATGCTGTTCGACGGCGTACCGCGCGCCCAGCTTTCCACTCTTGGCGAGACCCGCAGCCCGGGCCTGGCCGACCTGTTCGTCGCCGTCATGAAGGGGACCTACGCATGAATGCCGTCAACCACCCCGTCAGCCCCCTCGGCACCCTGCGCTGGCTGCTCAAGCGCGAGTACTGGGAAAACCGCGGCGGTTTCCTGTATGCCCCGCTGATCGCCGGCCTGATCTCGCTGGTGATGAGCACCGTCGGCATCGCCTTCGGCCTGTTCGCTCTGAACCGCGCGGCGCGCAACGGCGCACTGCATGTCGATGGCGAAAGCGTCAACGTCAACGGCCTGGACCTGGCCCTGCTGACCCGCAACATCAACGGCAAGGACCTGGCCGACCTGGGCAACGGGCTCGACCTGACCCTGGTGCTCAGCTCGGCATGGCCGTTCCTGGTGCTGGCCTTCGTGGTGTTCTTCTACTGCCTGGGCGCCCTGTACGACGACCGTCGCGACCGCAGCATCCTGTTCTGGAAGTCGTTGCCGCTGTCGGACACCCAGACCGTGTTGTCCAAGGTGATCAGCGCGCTGATCGTTGCGCCGCTGATCGCGGTGGTCGCCGGCATCATCACCATGTTCGGCTTCATGCTGATCATCAGCATCGTCGCGCTGATGCACGGTGGCAGCCCGATGGCGCTGATCTGGGGCCCGGCCAGCCCGTTGACCCTGGCCGCTGGCCACCTGAGCTGGATTCCGGTCTACGCGCTGTGGGCCCTGCCCACCGCCGGCTGGCTGCTGCTGTGCTCGGCCTGGGCCAAGAGCAAGCCGTTCCTGTGGGCGGTGATGCTGCCGCTGTTTGCCGGCGTCATCGTCAGCACCACCAAGATCATGCCGCTGTTCGGCCTGACCACCGGCTGGTTCTGGCAGAACATCGTCGGCCGCCTGCTGCTGGGCGGCGTACCCGGCATGGACCTGCTGTATCGCCTCGGCGCAGGTGAAGGGTCGCGCCGCGACCTGGACTCGGTGGTCAGCCTGATGTCCCCTGCCTCGCAGCTGAAGTCGCTGGCGATGCCGGAACTGTGGATCGGTGCGGCCGTCGGTGCAGTGTTCATCTTCCTCGCCATCCGCCTGCGCAAGCGCGCCGGCGAGATCTGATTCCATCCACCCGGAGGCACCACCCATGCGTTCCCTGCTCGCCTGTTCCGCGTTGTTGCTGTTGCCGCTGTCGGCACTCGCTGCCGATGCCCCGAACTGCAAGTTCACTGCTGCGCGCACGTTGAAGCTGGATACGGCCGGTGCCAAGGCGGTGGTGATCGAGGTGAACCAGCACGACCTGAAGGTCGTCGCCAGCAAGGGCGGTGGTCAGCTGGATGGCCGCGCCTGCGCCTCCAGCCAGGAATGGCTGGACCAGCTGGTGCTGGACCAGCGGAAGGTCGGCGACAAGCTGGTGGTGAGCCTGCGTCGCGACGGCCGCCACAGTGGCATCAGCCTGGGCAACAGCTACGCCTGGCTGGACATCCACGGCAGCGTGCCGGACAACCTGCCGCTGCAGCTCAAGGTCGGCTCCGGCGATGCCAGCGTAGAGAACGCACAGTCGCTGAGCGTGGATGTCGGCTCCGGTGATGCGGTCGCCCGCGGTACGCGCGGCAGCATCCACGCCGCGGTGGGCTCGGGCGACCTGAACATCGACGGTGGCAGTTCGCTGAACCTGCTGTCGCTGGGTTCGGGTGACGTCAATGCCCGCAACATCGGCGGCGACGCGGTCACCGGCACGGTCGGTTCGGGTGACCTGAAGATCACCGATGTGCGTGGCAACGCACGTCTGGATACGGTCGGCTCGGGCGATATCGAGTTCAAGCGCGTGCAGGGCAGCGTCGAAGTCGGCGTGGTCGGCTCCGGCGGCGTCGACCTGGCCGATATCGGCGGCAACGTGCATGTGCGCAGCCACGGCTCGGGCGACATCCAGGTGGACGGCGTACGCGGCAGCCTGACCGTCGATCACAGCGGCAGCGGCGATGTCGAACACCGCAACGTCAGCGGCCGGGTCACCCTGCCGCGCAGCAAGTAATTCTCTTCCAGACACGTCCAGGGGAACATCATGAATCTGTTGCGCCTGCTGCCTGCCACCCTGCTGTGCCTGCCGCTGATCGCCTGCGGCGGCACGTCCTCCGCCCCCGACAAGACCGTCGGCAAGAGCGTCGCCGAAGCCACCAGCGGCGTCGGCCAGACCGTCAAGGAAGCCATGGACGATGCCCGCAAGGACATCGCCCAGGGCAACATCAAGATCTCCGCTGACAAGCAGCCGCGTGCGGAGATCACGCCCGACGGCCGCCTGCTGATCGCCGGCAAGGAGGTCGCGGCCAACGACACCCAGCGCCGCCACCTGCAGGAGTACCGCGGCCACGTGGTCGCCGTTGCGATGGCGGGCATGGATGTCGGGCTGGCCGGCGCCAAGCTCGGCGCCAACGCCGCCGGTGAAGCGCTGAAGGGCATCTTCAGCGGCGACAGCGAAGGGGTGGAGAAGCGCATCAACGCCGAAGCCGCCAAGATCGAGGCCCAGGCCAAGCGCATCTGCGATCGCCTGCCGGCGATGCTGGCCAGCCAGCAGGCGCTGGCGCGCGAGCTGCCTGCGTTCAAGCCCTACGCAACGATGGACCAGAGCGACGTGGACGACTGCGGCAAGGACACCGTGGTCCTGCGCTAGGCCTGTGACAGATCAGCGCACCCGGCCGGCAGTGGTATCCCGCTGCCGGCCGCGCTGCGACGACCCGCTTACAATGGCAGCCCCGGACACCCCCGAACCGAACGCCATGAAGAAGTTGTTCCTGCTGCTGGCCGCCCTGCTCTGCCTGGGCCTGGCCGGCTGTGACAAGGATTACCGCAACCACCGCGCCGAGCGCGGCAAGCCCAAGATTTCCGTCAGCGAAGGCATGGTGACCGTGCGCCGCCCGCCGGCACCGAACATCATCATCCTCGGCGATGGCACGATGAAGGTGGACGAGATCCAGATTCCGCTGGACGACGGACAGAAGCAGATGCTGCAGACGATGTTCGGCAAGCTGCAGGTGCTGCGCCAGAACACGCTGGTGGCTGCGCCGGCCGACCCGAACATGCAGCCGGTGAAGATCCAGCCGCCGGAGGGCATGGAGGTGATCCCGGCCGACCTCATCCAGCGCATCCCCGAGTTCAAGGATTACACCGACACCTTCGGCAACATCGTCGCCGACCGTCGCTGAAGCAGAAACGCCGCCCAAGGGCGGCGTTTCCTTTTGTAGAGCCGAGCCCATGCTCGGCTACTGACTGGAACCTGAGCCGAGCATGGGCTCGGCTCTACAGATTACAGAATCCGGATCAACCGCCGGCGCCACCACCGCCAGCCTGGATGCCGCCAGCGGTCAGCGCGGTCGGGTCCAGCAGGCGACGCAGCTCGGCCTCGTCAAGCCCGCTGTCTTCCAGTGCCACATCCAACACCGGGCGCTGTTCCTTGTAGGCACGCTTGGCGATGGCCGCGGCCTTCTCGTAGCCGATGATCGGGTTCAGCGCGGTGACCAGGATCGGGTTGCGCGCCAGCGCCTCGGCCACGCGGTCTTCGCGCACCTTCAGCCCGGCGATGGCACTGTCGGCCAGCAGGGTGGACACATTGGCCAGCAGGCCGATGCCATCGAGCAGGTTCACCGCGATCAGCGGCAGGGTGACATTGAGCTGGAAGTTACCGGTCTGACCGGCCACGGTGATCGCGGTGTGGTGGCCGATCACCTGCGCACAGGCCATCACGGTTGCCTCCGGAATCACCGGGTTGACCTTGCCCGGCATGATCGAGCTGCCCGGCTGCAGTGCCGGCAGTTCGATCTCGCCCAGCCCGGCCAGCGGACCGGCATTCATCCAGCGAAGATCATTCGCAATCTTGATCAGGGCTACGGCCAGTGCATTGAGCTGGCCGGACAGTTCCACTGCGTCATCCTGCGCCGCCAGGCCTTCGAACTTGTTCTCGGCACTGTCGAACTTGATCGAGGTCTGCTGCTTGAGCGCCTTGGCGACCTGCGCGCCGAAACGCGGGTCGGCATTGATGCCGGTGCCGATCGCGGTGCCGCCCAGCGGCAGCCGGCGCACGCGCTTGAGGCTGTCCTCGATGCGCTCCTGGGCCGAGGCCAGCTGCGCCGACCATGCGCCGAATTCCTGCTCGAAGGTCAGCGGCATCGCATCCATCAGGTGGGTGCGGCCGGTCTTGACCACCTTGCGCAGGCTGCGGCCCTTCTTGTCCAGGGTCTTGCGCAGGTGCACCAGCGCCGGCAGCAGCTGTTCGTGCGTGGCCAGCACCGCCGACACGCGCAGCGCGGTCGGGATCACGTCGTTGGAGCTCTGCCCCTGGTTGACGTGGTCGTTGGGGTGCACCACGGTCTTGCCGGCCTTGCCGGCACGGTTGGCCAGGGTGGCGATGACCTCGTTGGCATTCATGTTCGACGACGTGCCCGAGCCGGTCTGGTAGACGTCGATCGGGAAATGCGCGTCCCAGTCACCGGCAGCCACTTCGGCTGCGGCGGTCTGGATGGCCTTGGCCACGGTCTTGGGCAGGTGGCCCAGCTCGGCATTGACGCCGGCAGCGGCGCCCTTGACCAGGCCCAGCGCACGGATGAAACCGCGCGGCATGCGCTGGCCCGAGACCGGGAAATTCTGCACGGCACGCTGGGTCTGCGCGCCCCACAAGGCATCGGCAGGCACCTGCAGCTCGCCCATGCTGTCGTGTTCGATCCGGAACCCGGTGGTTCCACCCTTGCTTGCAGCTTTGCTCATTGCATCGACTCCGCACTACTTCAGTTGGGGAAAGGGAAGCGGCGGCTGGCAGGGTGTCGCTTCCCGGGCTGGCGGCTGCGCCAACGATACTCCCTTGCCCTCGGCGTGGGATGACGAGGACGGGCCAGATCGTTTCATCCGCAGGGCCGATCTGCACGCGCAAGGGGTAGTGCCGGCCGCTGGCCGGCAATCCATGGAATCGTGGGCCGGGCGTAGTTGCCGGCCAGCGGCCGGCACTACCTCACCGGCACGTCGTAGAATATGGCCCCCGCCGCTCGTCCCCGCCCTGCCGACATGTCCGATTCCGCCCTGCTCGCCCTGTCCCCGCTCGATGGCCGCTACGCCGGCAAGGTCGACGCCCTGCGCCCGATCTTCTCCGAATACGGCCTGATCAAGGCCCGCATCGTGGTCGAGGTGGAATGGCTGCTGGCCCTGGCCACCGAACCGGGCATCGTCGAGCTGGCGCCGTTCTCGGACGCCGCCATCGCCCGCCTGCGCGCCCTGGCCGCCAACTTCAGCCCGGCCCAGGCCGCCCGCGTGAAGGAGATCGAGCGCACCACCAACCATGACGTCAAGGCGGTGGAGTACTTCATCAAGGAACAGCTGAAGGACGACGCCGAGCTGGCACCGGCGCTGGAATTCGTGCATTTCGCCTGCACCAGCGAAGACATCAACAACCTCAGCTATGGCCTGATGCTTGAACAGGCCCGCCGCGAGGTGCTGCTGCCGACCCTGGATGGCATCGCCACCACCCTGCGCACCCTGGCCCACGCCCAGGCCGGCCAGCCGATGCTCTCGCGCACCCACGGCCAGACCGCCTCGCCGACCACCCTGGGCAAGGAGCTGGCCAACGTGGTCGCCCGTCTGGAGCGCCAGCGCAGGCAGATCGCCGCCGTCGAGCTGACCGGCAAGATCAACGGTGCGGTCGGCAACTACAACGCCCACATCGCCAGCTACCCGGACGTGGACTGGCCGGCCTTCGCCGAGCGCTTCGTGACCGGCCTGGGCCTGGTGTTCAACCCGTACACCACCCAGATCGAGCCGCACGACAACATCGCCGAGATCGGCGATGCCGCGCGCCGCGCCAACATCATCCTGATCGACCTGGCCCGCGATATCTGGGGCTACATCTCGCTGGGCTACTTCAAGCAGCGCCTGAAGGAAGGCGAAGTCGGCTCGTCGACGATGCCGCACAAGGTCAATCCGATCGATTTCGAGAATGCCGAAGGCAACTTCGGCATCGCCAATGCGCTGTTCGAGCACTTCAGCGCGAAGCTGCCGATCAGCCGCTGGCAGCGTGACCTGACCGATTCCACCGTGCTGCGCGCACTGGGCACCGCGTTCGGCCACAGCCAGGTGGCGCTGGATTCGCTGGCCAAGGGCCTGGGCAAGCTGGAAGTGAACCCGCAGCGCCTGGATGCCGATCTGGACGCAGCCTGGGAAGTGCTGGCCGAAGCCGTGCAGACGGTGATGCGCCGCCATGGCCTGCCGAATCCGTACGAGCAGCTGAAGGCGCTGACCCGTGGCCAGGGCATTACTGCGGAGTCGATGCGTGCGTTCGTGCAGGGGCTGGAGCTGCCGGCGGATGCGAAGCAGCGCCTGCTGGAGATGACCCCGGGCAGCTACACCGGCCTGGCCGAGTCGCTGGCGAAGAAGATCTAAGGGGTTTCCTTTGCGGCGGCGGCCGCGGGCGCTGCCTGCGGCAGGCAACGGCAACGGTAACGTCAAAGGCGGCTCTGGGTTTTTGCCGTGTTTGGCGGGGCGGGTTGGATTCGCGGGGGACGCCGTGAATCCGTCCGTGGAGGCTTGGCAGCCGCATCCATGCGGCTGACATCCCCGCGAACCCAACCCGCCCCACCTCTGACAGATTCCAGTGACGGATGAGTAGATCCACGCCATGCGTGGATGACGTTATCGGGGCGGAATTGAGAGGGACGCGGCTTCGCCGCGTCCCTCTTTGTTTTGGGGGTTTTGTAGAGCCAAGCCCATGCTCGGCTGCTTGTTCCAACAGCAAGCCGAGCATGGGCTCGGCTCTACAGATGCACAAGCAAGCGCAGCGCGCGACCCGCTTTTGCCTTTGATTTTCTTCTTCCATTCCGTGGCGGGCCGCGCAGGAAACTGTCAGGGGCCGGGCGGGTGGGCTGCGCGGGGGCGTGAGCCGCATGGATGCGGCGATCGAGCTTACATGGACGTACTTGCAGCGTCCCCCGCGCAGCCCACCCGCCCGGCCCTCCTCAGCAGGCCAGTCGACTAACAGTCGACTCTACCCAGCCCCCGCCACGAGGGGCTCCGCCGTTGGCCGGACACCCCGCGACAAACCCGCGCACGTGCGCAATCCCCACGAACGTCGGACAATGGAGACCTTGGCGGCCCGCCGCGCCGCCCCTCCCGCTTTCCGTTGCAAGGATTCCCCCCATGGCCGCCCACAAGTCCTCCGCCCCCCTGATCGAAGTCACCGCCCGTCCCGGCCAGCCGCTGGGCATGGCGCCGGCCACCTTTCTGCGTGACTTCTGGCAGAAGCGCCCGCTGCTGATCCGTAACGCCTTCCCGGACTTCCAGACCCCGGTGCAGCCGGAAGACCTGGCCGGGCTGGCCTGCGAGGAAGGCGTGCTGGCGCGCCTGATCGAGCACGACAAGGCCCAGGATGGCTGGCGCGTGCGCAGCGGCCCGTTCCAGGAAGACGTGTTCCCCGCTCTGCCTGACCACGACTGGACCCTGCTGGTGCAGGACGTGGACAAGTGGGACCCGGACGTGCGCGCCCTGATCGAGCACTTCAGCTTCCTGCCGCGCTGGCGCATGGATGATGTGATGATCAGCTTCGCCGCCACCGGCGGCTCGGTCGGCGCCCACGTCGACCAGTACGACGTGTTCCTGCTGCAGGCCCATGGCCACCGCCGCTGGCAGATCGATGCCAGCGAATCGATCAAGGGCAAGCAGCCGCCGCTGGGCTTCCGCCCGGACGTGGAACTGAAGCTGCTCAAGGTGTTCAAGCCCACCCACGACTGGGTGCTGGCGCCGGGCGACATGCTGTACCTGCCCCCGAACGTGCCGCACCACGGTGTCGCCGAAGATCCGTGCCTGACCTTCTCGTTCGGCATGCGCGCACCGGCCTCGGCCGAACTGATCAGCGACTACCTGGACACCCTGATCGCCGATGCCGACGAGAACATCCGCTACCAGGATGCCGACCTGAAGGTGCCGGCCGACCCGAACGAAATCGACACGGTGGCGATGGCGCGGGTGATCACCGCGCTCAACGCCATCCGCATGAACGACCCGGACAAGCTGGGCGACTGGTTCGGCCGCTTCATCACCACCTACCGCGCCGCGGGCGAAGTGATGGCCCACCAGGCCGCACCGTCACCGGAAGAAGTGGTCCAGGCGCTGGCCTCGGGCCTGCTGCTGCAGCGCCACCCGTGGGCGCGACTGGCCTGGCGCCGGGCCAAGCGCGGCGCGAGCCTGTATGTCAGCGGCCAGGATTTCGCGCTGCCGGTGAAGGACGCACAGCGCCTGGCCGGTGCCGAGCAGCTCGACGCCGCCGCCTATCGCGGCCTGTCCGACAAGGGCCGCGCAGTGGTCCAGCAGCTGCTGGTCGGTGGCGTGTTCCAGCTGATCGATCCGAACGAGGTGTATGACGCTGATGACGAGGACGACAGCGAGGACGCCGTAGTGCTCGGCGAAGTGGTCGAAGGCCGTGACCGTGTCGACGCGATCGACGCCGACGCAGTGTCCGACGATGTCCACACCGTGACCGTGCACGACGACGGTATCGAGGTCATCGTCAACTTCGACGATCACGACGAAGACGACAGCGACGACGGTCGCGCCTGAGCCCTGCCATGGTCCGGGTCCAGCAGGTCAGCCACGCCGACGCCCACGTCGCCATCCACGACGTGCGGCAGCGGGTGTTCGTGCAGGAACAGGGCATCGCCGCCGAACTGGAGCGCGACGCGCTGGACCCGGTCAGCGCCCATGTACTGGCGCTGGACGCCGACGGCGAACCGGTCGGCACCGGCCGGCTGGCCCCGGATGGACGCATCGGCCGCATGGCGGTGCTGGCCAGCCATCGCAACCAGGGCGTCGGCGAGGCCCTGCTGGCGGCGCTGGTCGAGGCCGGGCGCCGGCTCGGCCTGGCCGAGCTGCATCTGCACGCGCAGCTGCCGGCCCGTGACTTCTATGCCCGCCAGGGCTTCCTGCCCGAGGGCGAGGTGTTCGAGGAGGCCAGCATCGGCCACCAGCAGATGCGCCGCCGGCTGGGCGCGGCCAGCGCCATCGACGGCCGCGAGCAGGCGGTGGCGATCACCACCGCCATCATCCACCGCGCCCGTCGCCAGCTGTGGCTGCACAGCCGCCAGCTGGACCCCGGCCTGCTGGACGCGCCGCCGGTACAGGCCGCCCTGCGCCGCTTCGTCACCGCCCGCCACGACAAGCAGCTGCGGGTGATCGTGCACGACGCGGCGGCGATCGCCTCGGCCGGTGCGCCGCTGCTGGCCTTGGCCCAGCGCCTGCCCAGTGTGATCCAGTTCCGCGAGGTCACCGACCCGGTCGACCGTGCGCTGGCCTCGGCCTGCCTGCTCAACGATGCAGGCGACTTCTACTTTCGTCTGATCGGTCATCGCCTCGACGGCGAGGCCGGCATCGCGCTGCCTGCACGTTCGCAGCCGTTCGAGCAGCAATTGCAGCGTGTCTGGGACCGTTCGCGCGATTGCAGCGAACTGCGTGCGCTCGGCCTCTGAGCGGCCACCGCCCACTCAACCTGTCTGGAAGCGGCACCGGGGGACCCGGGATGCCTGTGGTGGTGCCCCTTCGTGTCCGGATGGGGGTACAATTTGGCTGTTTGAACGCGCCCGCGCAGGGCTATTCATCTTCCTGCCGGGTCCTTCTGAAGCCATACCCCACAAAGCGAATCAACACCCTCCATCGTGGACAATCAACTGAAGCAGTTTGCGCAATCTTCGCAGCTCGCCGGCGGCAACGCCTCCTATGTCGAGGACCTGTACGAGCAGTATCTGGTCTCCCCGGACAGTGTCGATCCCAAATGGAAGACCTACTTCGACGGCTTCAAGGGCCGCGAAGCAGGCGACATTCCGCACTCGGCCGTCATCTCCCACATTGCGGACGCGGCCAAGGAAGCGCTGAAGGCCGGCACCGGCAACGGTGCGGGCGACGAGCGTGAACGCAATGTCGGTCGTCTGATCACCGCCTACCGCTCGCGCGGCCACCTGGATGCCCGCCTCGATCCGCTGGGCCTGGCCGCGCCGGTCAACACCCCGGACCTGGGCCTGCCGTTCCACAGCCTGTCCGATGCCGACCTCAACAGCGAGTTCAGCACCGGCGGCGTCGGTGGCCAGCCGCGCATGAAGCTGCGCGACCTGCTGGCACGCCTGAAGGCAACCTACACCGGCTCGATCGGTGCGGAGTTCATGCACATCTCCGAGGTCGAGCAGCGCCAGTGGATCTACAAGAAGCTGGAAGCAGCCGGTGGCAACTACCAGCTGGACGCTGATACCCAGCGCCGCACCCTGGAGCGCCTGACCGCGGCCGAAGGCCTGGAGCGCTACCTGCACACCAAGTACGTCGGCCAGAAGCGTTTCTCGCTGGAAGGCGGCGACTCGCTGATCCCAATGATGGACACCATCATCCGCAGCGCCGGCAAGGATGGCGTCAAGGACGTGGTGATCGGCATGGCCCACCGCGGCCGCCTGAACGTGCTGGTCAACACCCTGGGCAAGAACCCGCGCAAGCTGTTCGACGAGTTCGAAGGCAAGTTCGAGCACGACGAGCACGCTTCTGCCGGCGACGTGAAGTACCACATGGGCTTCTCCGCCGACGTGGCTACCGACGGCGGCCCGGTGCACCTGGCGCTGGCGTTCAACCCGTCGCACCTGGAAATCGCCGACCCGGTCGTGGCCGGTTCCGTGCGTTCGCGCCAGGAGCGCCGCAAGGACACCGCACGCAAGCAGGTCATGCCGATCCTGATCCACGGTGACGCCGCCTTCTCCGGCCAGGGCGTGGTCATGGAGCTGTTCCAGATGTCGCAGGCCCGCGGCTTCGCCGTCGGCGGCACCGTGCACATCGTGGTCAACAACCAGGTCGGTTTCACCACCTCCAACCCGCTGGATACGCGCTCCACGCGCTATGCCACCGACGTGGCGAAGATGATCGCCGCCCCGGTACTGCACGTGAACGGCGATGATCCGGAAGCCGTCGTGTTCGCCGCGCAGCTGGCCTTCGAGTTCCGCCAGAAGTTCGCCAAGGACGTGGTCATCGACCTGATGTGCTACCGCCGTTGGGGCCACAACGAGGCCGACGAACCGGCGATCACCCAGCCGCTGATGTACCAGGTGATCCGCAAGCACGCCACCACCCGCGAGATGTACGCCGAGCAGCTGGAAAAGGCTGGCGTGATCGCCGCCGGCGCCGGCAAGGCGATGGTCGATGCCTACCGCGAGAAGCTGGATGCCGGTGAAGTGACCACCGAGCTGGCCAAGGTCGAGAAGACCCCGCCGACGAGCCCGCTGTTCGTCGATTGGCCGAAGCTGCTGGAAGGCAAGCTGTCCGATCCGATCTCGACCAAGGTCGAGAAGAACAAGCTGGTCGAGCTGGCCAAGCTGATCAACACCATTCCCGAAGACGTGCAGCTGCACTCGCGCGTGGCCAAGGTCTACGACGACCGCCGCAAGATGGCTGCCGGCGAGATCCCGGGCGACTGGGGCTTTGCCGAGAACCTGGCCTACGCCACCCTGCTCGACGAAGGCAATGCACTGCGCCTGGTCGGCCAGGACGTGGGCCGCGGTACGTTCACCCACCGCCACGCGATCCTGCACGACCAGAAGACCGACAACTACTACATGCCGCTGCGGCAGCTGGTGGATTCGCCGGAGAAGGCGACCGTCATCGATTCGCTGCTGAGCGAAGAAGCGGTGATGGCCTACGAGTACGGTTTCTCCACCACCGATCCGAACACGCTGTGCATCTGGGAAGGCCAGTTCGGCGACTTCGCCAACGGCGCCCAGGTGGTGATCGACCAGTTCATCGCCGCCGGTGAAGCCAAGTGGGGCCGCATTTCCGGCCTGACCCTGCTGCTGCCGCATGGCTATGAAGGGCAAGGCCCGGAACACAGCTCCGCGCGCCTGGAGCGCTTCCTGCAGCTGTGCGCGCTGGAGAACATGCTGGTTGTCGTGCCGTCGACCCCGGCGCAGGCCTTCCACATGCTGCGTCGCCAGCTGCACATGACCACCCGCAAGCCGCTGGTGGTGATGTCGCCGAAGTCGCTGCTGCGCCACAAGCTGGCCGTGTCGACCCTGGACGAGCTGGCCAATGGCGAGTTCCAGCACCTGATCGGCGACGCCAACGCGGACGCCAAGAAGGTCAAGCGCGTGGTGCTGTGCTCGGGCAAGGTCTACTACGACCTGCTGGAAGACCAGACCAAGCGTGGCCAGGACGACGTGGCGATCATCCGCGTGGAGCAGCTGTATCCGTTCCCGCGTGCGCTGCTGGCTGCCGAGCTGAAGAAGTACGGCAAGGCCACCGACGTGGTGTGGACGCAGGAAGAACCGCAGAACCAGGGTGCGTGGTACCAGATCCGCCACCACCTGCAGTTCTGCCTGGCCGATGGCCAGAACCTGCACTACGCCGGTCGCGCACGTTCGGCTTCGCCGGCTGCCGGTCACATGGCTGACCACGTCCGCGAACAGCAGCAGCTGGTCGCCGACGCACTGGTCAACCCGTTCAACGACACGTTCGCTGAATAATCCTCCCCCTATTTAGAAGACAAACCAGGAAGCTCCCGCAATGGCCACCGAAGTCAAAGCCCCGGTACTGCCCGAATCCGTCGCCGACGGCACCATCGCCACCTGGCACAAGAAGGTGGGCGACGCCGTCAAGCGCGACGAAAACCTGCTTGACCTGGAAACCGACAAGGTCGTCCTGGAAGTGCCGTCGCCGGTCGACGGCGTGCTCAAGGAAATCAAGTTCGCCGAAGGCTCGACCGTGACCTCCAGCCAGGTCGTGGCGATCATCGAAGAAGGCGCCGTGGCTGCTGCCCCGGCTCCGGCTGCTGAAGCCGCTCCGGCAGCAGCCGCTGCCCCGGCCGCTGCTGCTCCGGCGGCAGCCGCCGCCCCGGCCCCGGCTGCCAAGTCGGCTGCCGATGCCCTGCCGCCGGGCGCCCGTTTCACCGCCATCACCGAAGGCGTGAACCCGGCCGACGTCGACGGCACCGGCCGTCGCGGCGCGGTCACCAAGGAAGACATCGTCAACTTCGCCCGCAACGGCGGCGCCGGCAAGGCCGGTGGCGCACGTCCGGAAGAACGCGTGCCGATGACCCGCATCCGCAAGCGCATCGCCGAGCGCCTGATGGAGTCGAAGAACTCCACCGCCATGCTGACCACCTTCAACGAAGTCGACCTGTCCAAGGTGTCGGCGGCGCGCAAGGAACTGCAGGACGAGTTCGTCAAGGCCCACGGCATCAAGCTGGGCTTCATGAGCTTCTTCGTGAAGGCCGCGGCCAACGCGCTGCAGCGCTTCCCGCTGGTCAACGCCTCGATCGATGGCGACGACATCATCTACCACGGCTACTCGGACATCTCGATCGCCGTGTCGACCGAGAAGGGCCTGGTCACCCCGGTCCTGCGCAACGTCGAGCGCATGTCGTTCGCCGACATCGAGAAGACCATCGCCGACTACGCCAAGAAGGCGCGTGACGGCAAGCTGGGCCTGGATGAACTGCAGGGCGGCACCTTCACCGTGACCAACGGCGGCACCTTCGGTTCGCTGCTGTCGACCCCGATCATCAACCCGCCGCAGAGCGCCATCCTGGGCATGCACGCCATCAAGGAGCGTCCGATCGCCCAGAACGGCCAGGTCGTGATCGCGCCGATGATGTACCTGGCGCTGTCGTACGACCACCGCATCATCGACGGCAAGGATTCGGTGCAGTTCCTGGTGGACATCAAGAACCAGCTGGAAAACCCGGGCCGCATGCTGTTCGGCCTGTAAGAAACCTCCCGCCCCTCCGCGCCTGCGCGGAGGGGTTCTGGTAATGCATCAAGGAATAATTCAATGGCTGAACAATTCGACGTCGTCGTCATCGGTGCCGGCCCGGCCGGTTACCACGCTGCCATCCGCGCGGCCCAGCTGGGCCTGAAGACCGCCTGCATCGACGCAGCGCTGGGCAAGGACGGCAAGCCGGCCCTCGGCGGCACCTGCCTGCGCGTGGGCTGCATCCCGTCCAAGGCGCTGCTGGATTCCTCGCGCCAGTTCTGGAACATGGGCCACATCTTTGGCGACCACGGCATCAGCTTCAAGGATGCCAAGATCGACGTCGAGGCGATGGTTGGCCGCAAGGACAAGATCGTCAAGCAGTTCACCGGCGGCATCGGCATGCTGTTCAAGGCCAACAAGGTCGCCGCCTATTACGGCTTCGGCGAACTGCAGCCGGGCAACGTGGTCAAGGTCACCCAGCATGACGGTTCCGTCGTCGAGCTGAAGGGCACCAACGTCATCATCGCGGCCGGTTCGGATTCGATCGAACTGCCGTTTGCCAAGTTCGACGGCGAGACCATCGTCGACAACGTCGGCGGCCTGGACTTCACCGAAGTGCCGAACCGCCTGGCGGTGATCGGCGCCGGCGTGATCGGCCTGGAACTGGGCAGCGTGTGGAAGCGCCTGGGTGCTGAAGTCACCATCCTCGAAGCCATGCCGGAGTTCCTGGCGGCTGCCGACACCGAAGTGGCCAAGGCCGCTGCCAAGGAATTCAAGAAGCAGGGCCTGGACATCAAGCTCAACGCCAAGGTCTCCAAGACCGAGATCACCGGCAAGGGCAAGAAGAAGGAAGTCATCGTCACCTACACCGACGCTGAAGGCGAAAAGACCCTGACCGTGGACAAGCTGCTGGTGGCCGTCGGCCGTCGCGCCGCCACCAAGGGCCTGCTGGCCGAAGGCACCGGCGTCAAGATCAACGAGCGCGGCCAGATCGAAGTCGACGCGCACTGCCACACCGGCGTCAACGGCGTGTGGGCAGTCGGCGACTGCGTGCGCGGCCCGATGCTGGCGCACAAGGGCTTCGAGGAAGGCATCGCGGTGGCTGAGCTAATCGCCGGCCTGCCGGGCCACGTCAACTTCGACACCATCCCGTGGGTCATCTACACCGAGCCGGAACTGGCCTGGGTCGGCAAGACCGAAGCCCAGCTGAAGGCCGAAGGCATTCCGTACAAGGCCGGCAGCTTCCCGTTCGCCGCCAACGGCCGTGCCGTGGCGATGATCGAACCGGCTGGCTTCGTGAAGATCCTGGCCCACGCCGAAACCGATCGCATCCTCGGCATGCACCTGGTCGGCGCCAACGTCTCCGAGCTGGTGCACGAAGGCGTGCTGACCATGGAGTTCAGCGGCTCGGCCGATGACCTGGCCCGCATCTGCCATGCCCACCCGTCGCTGTCGGAAGTGATCCACGACGCGGCGATGGCGGTCAGCAAGCGCGCCATCCACAAGGCGAACTGATCGTTCGCCGGTAGTGCCGGCCGCTGGCCGGCATGGCTGAAAACAAAAGCCCCGCCTCGGCGGGGTTTTTTGTTGCCCTTCTTCATGTAGAGCCGAGCCTACGCTCGGCTGCGCACTTGGCGGTCCGTGAAGGCACAGCCGAGCATGGGCTCGGCGCTACACCTTTCCAGCCGGCTTCTTCGGTGGATCCTCACAAACTCTGTGCTGCACCACCGTCTCGCCAACCTTCCATTCCTTCGTGACCCGGCAGCGCTCCTTGGCTTTCGGTACGGACACCGCCGCAGCATTCGCCTCATCGGCGGCGGCGGTCTGCTGCCGTTCCAGCCACACCGAGGGCGGTGCTGGAGGTGTGGCCAGTACCGGGCCCGCAAGCAGGACCAGACCCACCAGCAGCACCATCCTCATGCGGCCACCGCCCGGCCACCCAGCAACCGCGCGGGCAGCATGAACAGCGCGCGCAGGAACGCGAACAGTGCCGAGAAAGTGATGCCGACCAGGCGGAACGGCAGGCTCAGCAGCCAGACGAACGGCCAGGCGATCAGGGCGAGGATCGCCAGCGGCCAGCACAGCACGAACAGCAGGCACCACACACCGAGCGCGAACAGGGTCTTCATCACGGTCTCCTTGGGCGGCACCCTGCCGCCTGCGGACACCATGGCGCCCTGCCCCGGCGACCGCAAACGGATTGCGACGAAACCGGGCTGGGGGCGATGAAACCGGTGGTGGGGGAAACCGGAGATTCAGGAGGTTGCCGGCCAGTGGCCGGCACTACCGAACGGATTCACACCGGTACGGCCCCCGGGCGGCCGTGGGTGACCTGGAAGCGGGCCGCGGTACGCACCGGCGCATCCGCGCGCAGCACGCTGTCGGCGAAGCGCAGCTCGGCGTCCACGGTCTGCCGGTTCAGCTGCAGCTTCCACCAGCCGCGGCGGTCTCCGTCGAAGTAACGGATGTGCGGGTTCTGCGGTATCGATGGCCTGTAATACGGTCCATACGGTGTGTCGTCGCCGCCGCTGCTGATCGCCGGAGCGATGAATTCGGTGGCCACGACCGGCGCACTGGCGGCATCGAAGTCCAGCTTCAGGTCGTTGACGAAGGTGGAATGCCAGTCGCCACCGAGCACGATGGCGTTGCCCTGCCCGCCCGCCTGCATCGCCTGCAGCAGGCGGTTGCGTGCCGCCGGATAACCGTCCCAGGCATCGTTCCAGAAGCGTTCGCGCGGCGTGCCGCCGTCCAGCCGCAGCTGCGCCATCAGCAGCTGCTGCACCACCACGTTCCAGCGCGTGCCGCGTGCGGCCGCCATCGACTGCGCGAACCAGGCTTCCTGGCCCACGCCCAGCATGCTCATGCGCGGGTCCAGCGCGGCTTCGCAGCGCGGCGACTCGCCCACCCCGCAGGGGTTGGCCGGACGGAACTGGCGGCAGTCGAGCAGGGTCAGCTGTGCCAGATCGCCGTAACGCAGGCGCCGATGCACGCGCAGGCCACCATTGCCCGCAAGCGTGCTGCGCATCGGCAGGTGCTCGTAGAACGCGCGGTAGGCTGCCGCGCGGCGAACGATGAAGTCCTCCGTCGAGACGCCAGGCTTCTCCGGATGGATCCCGGAGTAATCGTTCTGCACTTCGTGATCGTCCCAGATCACCGCGAACGCGTGTGCGGCGTGCGCGGCCTGCAGATCGGGATCGAGCTTGTACAGCGCATACTGGTCGCGATAGCGCTCCAGGCCGACGGTCTCGCCGCTGAAGCGCCCGGCATCCAGCGTGCGTCCGCGCGCGTTCTGCAGCGGGCTGTACTCGTACAGGTAGTCACCGGCATGCAGCACCAGGTCGACGTCACTCTGCGCGATGTCACGCAGCACCGGGTAGTAGCCGCTGTTCCAGGCCTGGCAGGTGCACAGCGCCAGCCGCAGCTGCTGCAGCTGCGTGTCCAGCAGCGGCGCGGTGCGGAAATGACCGACTGCGCTTTCCTCATCGCCATCGCAGGCGAAACGATAGTAGTAGTCACGGCCCGGGCGCAGGCCGTTGACTTCCACATGTACCGAATGCGCCAGCTCAGGCAGCGCCGCAGCGACGCCACGCTGCACCAGCCGGCGCATGCCCGGGTCTTCGGCCACGAACCAGCGCACCGGCACCGCCCGCGACGGCATGCCGCCGCCGTTGAGCGGGTCCGGCGCCAGCCGCGTCCACAGCACCGCGCCCTGCGGATCCGGATCGCCGGCGGCGACACCGAGGGTGAACGGATCACGTCCCAACCGCGGGCGTGGGCCGGCCGTGGCCAGCCCCGGCACCGCCGCCAGTGCGATCGCTGCCCCCGTGCCCTGCCATGCCATGCGCAACAGGCGACGACGGCTTTCCGGATCAACAGGCCCGCGCATCAGAAGTGCACGGTGGCGGTGGCCATCACCTGCCGCGGCGCACCGACCTGCATGGTCGCCAGGCTGCGGGTCGGGTCTGCGGCGTAGGTGCCGTTGGTGTTGATCGAGGACAGGTAACGCTTGTCGGTCAGGTTGGTCAGGTTCAGCGCCACGGTCAGGTTCTGTGCCGGGCCGAGCTTGCCGAAGTCATAGGCCACCGAAGCGTTGACCAGCCAGTAGCTGGGCACCGACACATCGTTGGTATAGGTCACGTAACGCTTGCCGACATGGTTGGCGGCCAGGCGCAGGTCCCACGGGCCCGGCGTCCAGGCCAGGGTGCTGGCGAACATCCATTCCGGGGTGTCGACGGTCTTCTTGCCGCGAGTCGGCACCACACCGTTGTTCACGTAGTCGTTGTCGTAGGTGCTGTCATTCCACGACAGCGCATTGGACCAGGTCAGGTCCTGCATCGGCTTCAGCTGCAGGGTCGCCTCGGCGCCGCGGCTGGTCACCGAACCGACGTTGGAGAACAGCGCCGGGCAACCGAGGATGCCCACGCACTGGGCGATGGCCAGCAGACGGTTGTCGAACTTGACGTCGTACACCGCCACCGAGGCTTCATAGCCCTGGCCGTAGCCGCGCCAGCCCAGCTCGATGGTGCGCGACTGTTCCGGCTTCAGGTTCTTCGCGCTGGCATCGAATGCGGCCTGCGGCACGTTGAACGGGCTGCCCACGCCCAGTGCATAGGCCGCGATGTTCTTGGCGAACGAACCGAAGATCTCGTTGCCTTCGTTGAGCTTGAAGTTGAAGCCGGCCTGCGGCAGGAACCCCTTCTTCGAGGTCAGGCTGCTGTTGTTGGCGTAGCTGCCCAGCGGCGTGCGCACGCTGGTGCGGGTGTTCGGCGACTTTGCACCGATGTCGATGGTCAGGCGGTCATCGAACAGGCGGAAGCGGTCCTGCACGTAGAACTGGCGGGTGATGGTGGTGTAGCGCTGGTGCCACACGCGCTGGTCCGGATTGCGCAGGAAGAAATCGTCGGTGATCGGGCCGTCGATGTAATAGAAGTTGCGCTGCACGCTATGGCCGTTGTCTTCGTACCACAGGCCTGCTTCCAGTTCGTGGCCACCGACGTTCCAGGTGAACGCCGAGGTCACGCCCGTGCGGTCGATCGCATACTCGGTGGTGCGGATCGAGATCGGGATCTCGCGGCTGGTGCCCGGGTTGGACGGATTGGACGGGCTGAACCAGTGGCCCTGGCCACGGTTGCTGTGGTTGTAGACGTTCACCTTCAGGCGCATCGACTCGTTCAGGCCGAAATCGCCGGCAATGCTGGACAGGTCGTCATTGCGCAGGCCGTGACCGGAGTAATACGCGTCCCACGGGCTGTTGACGCCGCCGCTGAACTTGCCGCGTGCGGCAGCTACCGCTCGATCCCAATCCGGGGCGTAGTTGTCCCAGTCCCAGCCCAGGCGATCGATCATCTCCAGCGACAGGTCCTGGTAGTCGGCCTCGACGCGGCGCGATGCGTTGAACAGTGCGGTGATCCTGCTGTCCGCGCCGAAGTTGTAGGTGGCCTTGCCGTTGAACTGCTTCAGTTCCTGCGAGCCCTTGCCCTTCCACTTGTCGCCTTCGGAATACACGCCGGACAGGTAGGCGGCGAAACCCTGGTGTTCACCGGTCTCCAGGCGCGCATAGCTGCGGCGCGCACTGTCGCTGCCGAAGCTCTGTGCCAGCACCACGCCATACTCGGTGGACGGATCGATCGAATAGAACTGGAACACACCGCCGAGGTTGCTGGTGGACGGCGTACCCAGCGCACCGATGCCGGTGGAGACTTCGGCACCACCGAGGTCTTCGCTGATCACCGCGCGGCTGATGTGCAGGCCATTGCTGTTGCCGTAGGCCATGTTGCCCAGCGGAATGCCATCGAGCGTGTAGCCCAGGCGGTTCTGGTTGAAGCCGCGCAGGCTGATGGTGGTGGACCACTCGTAGGCACCGGTGGCGTCGGCCGATTCGAAATGCACGCCCGGCTTGGTCGCCAGCAGCTTCAGCGGGTTGGCACCGGGCGGCAGCGCCTTCATGTCCTCGGCGGTCACGCGCTGGACCTGGCGCGCTTCGCCGCGGCCGATCACCGAGATCGAATCGAGCGTGGTGGCCGACGGTGCGTCGGTGGCGGGGGCGACTTCAGCGGCGGCAAGCGACGGCAGCGAAGCACAGACCAGCAAGGCCAGCAGATTGCGGCGGAGCGGAGCGTGGGACGGCATGGGGGCGGATTCCTTGGGCACGCTGGACGCCGAAGGGCGACGTCGAAGGGCAGCAGCGGCGGAATCGTAGAAGCGTCGCGTTACATGTCATTTACACGCCACATACGGAACACTGGCGTTTCGAATGGTTGGCCGGCCGGGAGATGGTGCCGGCCGGCGACCGGCACCATCGCTACTCGAACGAACCGACCGAGTCGTGGGCCAGGTTGTCGAAGCGGGTGTATTCGCCGAAGAACTTCAGCTTGCACGAACCGGTCGGGCCACCACGGTGCTTGCCGATGATGATCTCGGCCAGGCCCTTGTCCGGCGAATTTTCCTTGTTGTAGTAATCGTCGCGGTAGATGAACACGATCATGTCCGCATCCTGCTCGATTGCGCCCGATTCGCGAAGGTCGGCCATCACCGGGCGCTTGTCGGTACGTGTTTCCAGCGAGCGGTTGAGCTGGGACAGCGCGATTACCGGCACGTGCAGTTCCTTGGCCAGGCCCTTCAGCGAACGCGAGATTTCCGAGATTTCGGTCGCGCGGTTCTCGCTGTTGCCCGGCACGCTCATCAGCTGCAGGTAGTCGATCACCACCAGGCCCAGATCGTGCTCGCGCTTGAGGCGGCGGCACTTGGAACGCAGCACTTCCGGCGACACGCCCGGCGTATCGTCGATGAAGATCTTGGTTTCCTTCAGCATCTTGATCGCGCTGGTGACGCGGCTCCAGTCCTCGTCTTCCAGCTGGCCGGTACGCAGGCGCTGCGCGTTGATGCGGCCGTTGGAGGAGATCAGGCGCATCGCCAGCTGCGAGGCCGACATTTCCATCGAGAACACCGCCACGCCCTTCTTCGACTTGATCGCCGCGTACTCGGCGATGTTCAGTGCGAACGTGGTCTTGCCCATGGCCGGGCGCGCGGCGAGGATGATCAGGTCGGTCGGCTGCAGGCCGGCGGTCATCGCATCGAAGTCGTTGTAGCCGGTCGGCAGGCCGGTGATGTTGCCGCCGTTCTCGAAGCGGTTGCGCAGCTCCTCGAAGGCATCCTTCAGCGCACCAGGCATGGCCACGAAGTCGGTACGTCCGCGTGCCCCCTGCTCGGCGATGGCGAACACGCTCTTTTCCGCCGATGCCAGAAGCTCGCTGCTGTCACGGCCTTCGGGCTGGAAGCCATCGTTGACGATGTCGGTGCCGACCTGGATCAGCTGCCGCAGCACCGCCTTGTCACGCACGATCTCGGCATAGGCCACGATGTTGGCCGCCGATGGCGTGGTGCTCGCCAGCTCGATCAGGTAGGCGCCATCGCCCACCAGCTCCAGCTTGCCCTGCGATTCGAACCACTCGCCCAGCGTCACCGCGTCGAACGGCCGCTCACGCTCGGACAGCTCGCGGATCGCGCGGTAGATCATCTGGTGGTCGCGGCGGTAGAAATCGCCCTCGGTCAGCTGGTCGTTGACCCGGTCATAGGCCTCCGGCGCCAGCATCAGGCCACCCAGCACCGCCTGCTCGGCTTCCACCGAATGCGGGGGCACGCGCAGCTGGTCGATACGCGATTCGTCGCGATCGCGATCGAAGCCATCACCGCGCTCTCTGCGGTTGGAACGGAAGCCGGAACGAGCGGACATGCTGCGGTGTTTCCTGCAAAAGTGGGCCGGACGAGTGTAGGCATGCGCCGACCCCGGCAGCCATGGACAAGCCTGTGGATAAGCCGTGGAGAAACGGGGGATATCCGCCAGTGCCTGGCCACTCTGGCGCGGGGGCGTCGCAGTGCCTGCGACGGGCGCCGTTGCGACGCCCGAGTGGGGCATTATCGCAGATCACGCGGCCAGGGTCGGATTCCGTGCAGCGCACGCGCTCTGGCCCGCTCAGCGGGACGTGGGGTCAGGGCCCATCGCTGCGCGCCGGGATCCGACCCCGGGCGTGGTTGGGGTCGGATCCCTCTGCAACGCAGAGGGCTGTGGCCCCATCGGTCTCAATCGCCCTTCACGTGCACCGCGATCAGTGCCAGGAACCGGTCCACGTAGCCCTGCAGGAACTTCTGCGTGCCCTCGTTGTGGATCGTGCCGTCGGCATCGATCAGGCCGTCCTTGAAGTGGATGAACGCTTCGGGCTGGCCGAGCACGTGCATGTCCAGGAAGGCCAGGCTGATGCGCAGGTGCTGCTGGGCCACGGCGGTGCCGATCTGGCCGATGGAGGCGCCGATCACCGCCGCCGGCTTGCCGGCAAACGCGCTGTCACCGTAGGGGCGCGAGCCGATGTCGATGGCGTTCTTCAGCACGCCCGGCACCGACCGGTTGTATTCGGGGGTCACGAACAGCACCGCGTCGGCGGCACGCACCTGATCCTTCAGCCGGGTGCCCTGCGGCGGGTACTGGCCATCGAAATCCTGGTCGTACAGCGGCAGATCACCGATCTGCACGTACTGGAAGCGCGCGCGGTCGCCAGCGATCTTCTCCAGCGCATGGGCCAGCTTGCGGTTGCAGGAATCCTTGCGCAGGCTGCCGACGAACACGGCGATGGTGGGGACGGACATCGGGACATACTCCTCACGGTGCGGGAGGCCCAGCGTAGACGCCGGGCCCGTGCCGTCCGGTGAAGATCAGCCGCCGGTCGCGCCGGCCCGCACCTGCCGCCAATGCGCCTGCCAGGCCTGGAACATCAGCACGTTCCACAGGTGGGTATGCCACTTGCGCTGGCCCCCCAGGAACTGCTGCCACAGCGGCTGCACCGCCGACGCCGACAGCACTCCCTCGCGCTCCAGGCGTGCCGGCTGCAGCAGGTCTTCGGCCCACGGCCGCAGGTCGCCCTTCAGCCAATCGCTGACCGGCGCACCGAACCCGCGCTTGGGCCGGTGCACCATGGACTGGGGCACGTAGCGGCCAAGCACGCGCTTGAGCAGCACCTTGCTGGTGGTTTCGCTGCGCTTGAAGCCCAGCGGCAGCGACCAGGCGAACTCGGCCACGCGCCAGTCCAGCAGCGGCGCGCGTGCCTCCAGGCTGACTGCCATCGAGGTGCGGTCGACCTTGCACAGCAGGTCATCCGGCAGGTAGGTCACGTAATCGGCCAGCATCATCGCGTCGGCCGGTGTGCCGGCGCCGTGCAACGGATCGGCCAGGTCGTAGAAGCTGCCGGCAGCCTGCGCGCCCGGCACTGCCGCCGCCGGATCGCGCCAGCGCGAGATGCGGTTGCGGTACACGTCGCCGATGCCACGCGCGCCGGATTCGGCCAGCAGCGCGGCCAGTCCGCCGGTCCGCGAGGCCTCGCCCTGCTGCTGCGCGCGCGCGCCCATCCAGCGCCGAAGCGGGCCCGGCACGCGGCCCAGCATCTGCCAGTTGCGCAGCGCGCGCACATAGCGGGTGTAGCCGAAGAACAGCTCATCACCGCCGTCACCCGACAACGCCACAGTCACGCCCTGCCGCGCCAGGCGCGCGACCAGCGCGGTCGGCACCTGCGAAGCGTCGGCGAAAGGTTCGTCGAACATTGCCGGCAGCTGAGGCACGACTGCCAGTGCATCCGCGCCGCTGACGTAGAGCTCGGTGTGGTCGCAACCCAGATGCGTGGCCAGTTCCCTGGCCAGCGGTGCCTCGTCGTGGCCCGAATCGGTGAAGCCGATGCTGAAGCTGTGCACCGGCTGCCCGCTCTGCGCCTGCATCAGCGCCGCCACCAGCGACGAATCGGTACCGCCGGACAGGAACACGCCCACCGGCACGTCGGCCACCATGCGCAGCGCGACCGCATCGCGCAGCAGCGTGTCCAGCTGTTCCTCGGCCTCCTCGATGCGACCCTGGAACGGAGCCGCCAGCGCGGCCTGCATGCGCGCGCGCGCATCCCAGTAGGGGCGCTGTGCCTGCTCCGGGCGGTGCGCGGCCGCACCCGCCGCTACGGCTTCGGCGTCCAGCCGCAGCACGCGCCCGGGCATCAGCTTGTAGCAGCGCTGGTGGATGCTGTGCGGTGCAGGAATGTAGTCCAGCCGCAGCAGCAGGGTCAGTGCATCCCGGTCGATGTCGTTGTCGAACGCCGGGTGCTGCCACAGCGCCTTCAGTTCAGAGCCGAACACCAGCGTGTCACCGGCCCAGCCGTAGTACAGCGGCTTCTTGCCGACGCGGTCGCGGGCCAGCCACAGGCACTGCTGCTGGCGGTCCCACAGGGCAATGGCGAACATGCCGTTGCAGCGCTGCAGGGTGTCCTCGATACCCCACTGCAGGATCGCTGCCAGCAGCACCTCGGTATCCGAATGGCCACGGAAGGTGTGCCCCAGCGGCTCCAGTTCGGCACGCAGGGCAGCGAAGTTGTAGACCTCGCCGTTGTAGGCCATCACGTAACGGCCATCGGCCGAGGCCATCGGCTGGTGCCCCAGCGGCGACAGGTCGAGGATGCTCAGGCGGCGATGCGCCAGCGCGATGCCGGCCGTGGCGTCGACCCAGCTGCCGCCATCATCCGGCCCGCGGTGGTGCAGTGCCTCGCCCATGGCCAGGACCTGCGCCTGCAGCACCTCGTCCGACGCCAACGGCGCCGGCAACAACATTCCCGCCAATCCACACATGCATCAGGGTTCCTGCGCCAGTTCAAGGGCGGCGCCAATCACTGCATTGTCGCTTGGAAGCCCGAACATTGCTGCCCCCGCCAGCGGGGTATAGGTATCGGCACCGCAGACCCGGCGCAGCGGCAGGTGGCCGAAACCGGCCTCGACCAGCGCGGTGACCACCCCCTCGCCGACTCCGCCGCTGTGGCGTCCTTCGTCCAGTACCAGCACACGCCGCGCACTGGCGGCCTGGGCGGCAATGAAGCCGGCATCCAGCGGCACCAGCCAGCGCAGGTCCACCACCCGCACCTGCCAGCCCAGCTGCTGCTCGATGGCCGGCGCCGCGCGCAGCGCCATCGGCACGCCGTTGCCGTAGGTGTAGACCACCAGATCGCCGGCCTCCGGCCCGTAGACACGTCCTTCGCCCTGTACCAGCGCCTGCCCCTGGGCCGGGTAGTCGAACAGCCATTGGCCATCGCCGGGTGCGTGCAGGTCCTTGCTCATGTACAGCGCGATCGGCTCCAGGAACACGGCCACCCGCCCATCCACCCGGGCCAGCGCCGCCAACGTGCGCAGCATCATCACGGCATCGTCGCCGCGCGATGGACAGCCGACCACCAGCCCGGGGATGTCGCGCAGCGCGGTGATCGAGTTGTCGTTGTGGAAATGGCCGCCGAAACCCTTCTGGTAGCCCAGCCCCGCCACCCGCACCAGCATCGGGTTGCGGTACTGGTCGTTGGAGAAGAACTGCAGCGAACAGGCCTCGCCACGCAGCTGGTCGATGGCGTTGTGCAGGTAGGCCAGGTACTGGATTTCCGGAATCGGCAGCATGCCCATGTTGGCCAGGCCCTGTGCCATGCCCAGGATCATGGTCTCGTCCAGCAGGGTGTTGAACACCCGGCGCGGCCCGAAGCGGCGCAGCAGATCCTTGGTGACGGTGTAGACACCGCCCTTCTGCGCCACGTCCTCGCCGAACAACAGGCTTTGCGGATACTTGGCCAGCAGTTCCTGCAGGCCATGGTTGATCTGGATCGCCAGATGCCGCGGCGCCTGTCGTTCGGGCAATGCCTCGGCACCACCATAGAGTGCCTCGCGCGCTTCGGCAGCGACCTCGCGCTGCGCTTCGGCCTGCACCGCTGCGGGCGTGTAGGGTGCCAGCGGCGCCATCACCTCCCGCAGCGACTGCAGCTTCGCACTGCCTTCGGCATCGGCGGCGGCGGCCATGCAGCGCGCGCGCATCGTCTCGTAGGCCACTTCGATGGCGGCCGCATCCATCCAGCCTGACTCAAGTGCGATCTGCGCCGAACGCAGCAGCGGGTCCTGGGCTTCGGCTGCACACAGCTCCGGCAGCGCGCGCCATTCCACTTCGAAGTCGGTACCGGCATGACCCATCAGGCGCGTGGTGCGCAGATGCAGGAAGGTCGGCCGCCGGGTGCGCCGGCAGTGCTCCACCGCCGCCTGTACCTGCGCGTGGCCGATGGCCAGATCCAGGCCATCGGCAAAGAAATAGTCCAGCCCCGGCTGATGGCTGAAGCGCTCGGCGATCCAGCCGTCGGGGGTCTTCACCGAGATGCCCAGGCCGTTGTCCTCGCAGACGAACAGGATCGGCGCCGGCAGCTTCTGGTAGGCCGACCACATCGCGGTATTGAAGGCGGTCTGCGCGCTGGCGTGGTTGGCCGAAGCATCGCCGAACGAGCACAGCACGATGCTGTCGGGCGGAACCGGCAGCGCCTGCCCCAAGCGCTTGCCACTCTCGATGGCCAGCGCGGTGCCCAGCGCCTTGGGCAGGTGCGAGGCGATGGTCGAGGTCTGTGGCAGCACCCACAACGGCTTGCTGCCCCACACCTTGTGGCGGCCACCGCTGGCCGGATCCTCGGCACTGGCAGCGAACGAGAGCGCGGCATCGCGCAGCGGGTCGATGCCCGGCACCTGCCGCGAACGCTCGGCCATGAAGGCGCCGGAACGATAGTGCAGGAACGCCGGATCGGTGTGCCTGCAGGCCCGCGCCAGCAGCGCGTTGCCTTCATGGCCGGAAGAACCGATGGTGTAGAAGACCTTGTTCTGCACGCGCAGGACGCGTGCCATCAGGTCCAGCTGGCGGCTGGCCAGCTGCGAATCGAACAGTTCATCGAACGCAGCGGCGGTGAGCGTACTGCCCGGCAGGATCGGCGCATCCGGCGCAGGTCGCGTGCCTGGCGTGCCCCGCCACCCGCGCACTGCCTCAAGGAAATTGGCGTCGCACACCTCGGCGCGGTTGAGCACGCGCATGCGTGCGGGAATCGGATCGGGAACCACTGCGAACATCGAACACCCTCCGTGTCGTTGTTGCATTCCGCCGGGCGTGGCCCGGCGCTACCCTCCGGGCGTTACGCGGCCTCGAAACGCGCCTGCACCTCGGCGGTCACCGCCGGCATCGGCATGAACCGCGGTTGCGCGCGCACCCGCTGCAGCCAGGCGCGAACCTCCGGGAACGGCTCCAGGCAGATTCCGCCCTGGCCCGCCACGTCGGTATAGGCAAACAGGGCGATATCGGCGATGCCGTATCCGCTGCCGGTGAACCACTGTGCTTCGCGCAGGTGCTGCTCCATCACCGCCAACGCGGTGGCGGCACGCTCGTGCAGGCGTGGCAGTTCGGCACGGCGTGGCGAGTCGGGCGCCGTCCAGCCGCGGATGAAGCGCGCCACCGCCACGCACGGCTCATGCGTGTACTGCTCGAAGAACATCCAGCTCAATGCCTGCGCGCGTTCCCAGCCATCGCTGGGCAGGTAAGGCGTGCCTTCTGCCAGCCAGAACAGGATCGCGTTGGATTCGGTCAGCACGCGGCCGTCGTCGCGGACGATCAGCGGCACCTTGGCATTCGGGTTGAGCGCCAGGAATTCGGGCGTGTGGGTCTGGCCATGGGCACTGTCCACCTCCACCCAGCGGTAACGGCTGCCGAGCTGCTCAAGCAGCAGCCGGACCTTGTGGCAATTGCCCGAGACCGACATGCCATGCACCGTCAGTGGGACGCGCTCTTCCACCATTGCCTGCTCCATCGAATCCGGCCGGCGGCCGGCTGCGTGCAGTCTGGCAAGTGCGCCAGGGAATGCCAAGCGCGGGTGCAGCATGGCAACACGGTAGTGCCGGCCGCTGGCCGGCAATCGCACGAATCCTGCTGCAACAAGGTTGCCGGCCAGCGGCCGGCACTACCGGGCAGCGCTCAGCGCGCGCGCTGCCGCCACTGTTCGCGCGACTGGCCCCAGATCTGCATCGGCTTGTCGTTGTACGGTGGTGGAAGTTCGCCCATCCGCAACAACGTGCTGCCCAGCTTGCGCGCGACCGCCCGCGAGTTGTCGTTGTTCTCGGCGATGGTATGGATCACCTCGTCCCAACCCAGCGTATCGAAGGCCCAGTCGATCGCCGCGACGGCCGCTTCCGGCGCATAGCCCCGGCCCCAGCTGGCATGGCGGATGCCCCAGCCGACCTCGGTACCCGGCCAGTCCTGCGGTTGCCAGGGGCCCATCCGCCCGATCCATTCCCCGCTGGATTTTTCGATCACGCTGAACATCGAGAAGCCGAACAGCTGCCAGGCGCCGGCCAGGCTGCAGAAACCGCGCCATGCCACCGACGCCGGTTGCACGCCACCCAGGGTGCGCATCGTTTCCTCGTCGGCGCAGAACGCCAGGTAAGGTTCGTAGTCCTCGCGCAGCAGCGGGCGCAGGATCAGGCGCTCTGTTTCGATGCGCAGGTCGAAGATGCTCATGCCGACTCCATGTCGAAGGGGCCACCATGATGGTGGATTCCGCGTCCACACGGATGAATGCCCGCGCTCACAAAAGAACGGGCCGGCATGAGCCGGCCCGTCGGGTACAGCAGGGTGTTCTGGATTACTGGCGCGTAGCCGCAGTGGCGCCGGCAGCAGCGGTCTGCGTGACCAGCTGGCCATCGACCACCGGCAGGCGATCGCTGGCCGGCTTGTTGTCCATGCGCACGGTCTTCTCGGCGCCATCGTAGCGGTAGGTCACGTTGTAGCCCTTCACCACGTCATTGGTGCCCATGGCGATGCGGTTGCCCGGCTTGCTGGCCATGCGCATGGTGCCGGTGGTGCCGTCCTCGTTGCGGTAGGTCACGTTGTAGCCGGTAACACGGCTCGACTCGGAGGTCGCGGTCTCGGTGTGGCACTGGCGCTCGGTGCGGTTGACCACGCGGCCACCCACGTGGCGCTTGTCGATCTGGTTGCCGATGAAGCCACCGGCCACGGCACCAGCTGCGGTCGCGGCCTTCTTGCCGTTGCCACCGCCAACCTGGTTACCGAGCAGGCCGCCGACCACCGCGCCGACCACGGTGCCGCCGACGTTGCCGTCACGCTCCGGCAGGCGCTCCTGCACGGTCACGTCCTGGCAGACCTCGTGCGGGGTCTGGGTGGTGGAAGTCTCGCGCACGGCATCGGTGCCGATCACGGTGGCGTAGGCCTTCTGCTTCTCGGTGATCGGGTCGACCTTCAGCACGTCGGCATATTCCAGCCCGCGCGGCGCAGACGGATCGAGCTTGTCACCACGTGCGCCATCGTCAACGGCGTTGCCGTCAACCAGGCGTGATTCACCGTTGGGGGTTCCGGCGCTGATGGAATCAGGCGACTTGTCGCCGCTCTTCATGAAGGCGGCGGTGGCGATGCCACCGACCAGCAGCGCGCCCGCTGCGACCAGGACAGTTGTAGTTGTGCTTTTCATGACCTGCTCCTTGCGGACCATCCGCAACGTTCTCGGGTCAGATTGCAGCATGCGCTGCCTGAACGGAATCTCCACATTTCCTGCTCATTCCGATAACCCATTCAGCATCGGGAAATGCTGGGCCCGTGGTAGCGTTTGCATATTCCCCACGAGGATTCCCGCCATGGCCAACCCGATGCTGCTGCCGGTACTGCAATGGGCCCGCCGGCTGCGCTACCCCACCCTGTTCAAGCTCACCGCCGGCCTGTTCGTGCTGACCCTGTTCATCCCCGACCCGATCCCGTTCGTCGACGAGCTGGTACTGGGCTTCGGTACCCTGCTGCTGGCCAACTGGAAGAGCCGCAATACAGTCCCTGCCCCGCCGCCGCTGGAACAGCGTTGAGCCCGCTGGTCGACAGCCACTGCCATCTGGATGCCAGTGAATTCGATGCTGACCGCACGGCGGTGATCGAGCGCGCAGGCGCCGCAGACGTGCGCGAGCAGGTGGTCCCGGCCGTCACCGCCGCCAGCTGGCCGAAGCTGCGCGAGGTCTGCCGGCAGGCACCGGGGCTGTACCCGGCCTACGGCCTGCATCCGATGTTCCTGGCCGAGCACCGGCCCGACCATCTGCCGCTGCTGCGCGAGTGGATCGAGCGCGAACGACCGTGTGCGATCGGCGAATGCGGGCTGGATTTCTTCGTCGAGGGATTGGACGCAGAGGCACAACAGGCGTACTTCATCGGCCAGCTGGAACTGGCCCGCGAGTTCGAGCTGCCAGTGATCGTGCATGCGCGACGCGCGGTGGATGCCGTCATTGCCGCGATCCGTCGCATCGGCGGCCTGCGTGGCGTGGTGCACAGCTTTTCCGGCAGCCCGGAACAGGCCGCGCAGCTGCATCGGCAAGGCTTCCTGCTTGGTCTTGGCGGTCCACTGACCTACGAACGCGCGCAACGGCTGCAGCGCCTGGTGCGCGGGATGCCGCTGGAACAACTACTGCTGGAAACCGATGCACCGGATCAGCCCGATGCCGGCATCCGCGGCCAGCGCAACGAACCGGCGCGGTTGGCGGTCATCGCCCGTCACGTGGCCGCACTGCGCGGAATGGACGTTGAAGCCGTGGCACATGCCACGACGGAGAACGCGCGCCGATTGTTCGGCCTGCCAGCCATCTGACGGTCGTGCCGACCTCGGTCGGCACGATCCATCAGACCTCGCCGGCCTCAGCCACCGCGGCCTTCACCTTCTTCGGCTCCAGCAGCATTTCCAGCGCCTTGCCCACCGCAGCGAACGCGAACGCGCCGGTGATGTGCGTTGCCGCACCGAGGCCTGCGCCGCAGTCCAGTTTCAGTGCCGCATCCGCACCCAGGTTCGGGCGGATGCCGCAGACGCTGCCATCGGCCTGCGGATACTTCACGTTTTCCAGCGAGTAAACCGCCGGAACGCCAAAATAGCGCTTGGCGTTCTTCGGGAAATTGAACTCGCTGCGCAGCTTCTTGCGGATCAGCGCCAGCATGGCGTCATGCTCGGTGCGCGAGACATCGCGGATCCGCACCAGGGTCGGATCGGTGCGACCACCAGCAGCCCCCACGGTCAGCAGCGGCAGCTTGCGGCGACGACACCAGGCGATCGTCTCGACCTTGACCCGGAAGCTGTCGCAGGCATCGATCACCAGGTCGAATCCACGGTCCAGCAGCTCGGCCATGTTGGACACGGTCAGGAACGCCTGCACGGCATCGACCTCGATGTCCGGGTTGATCGCGCGGCAGCGCTCTGCCATTGCCTCTGCCTTGTTGCGGCCGTAGTTGCCCTCCATCGCCGGCAGCTGCCGGTTGGTGTTGGACACGCAGATGTCATCGGCGTCGATCAGGGTCAGGTGGCCGACCGCCGAACGCGCCAGCGCTTCCACCACCCACGAGCCGACCCCGCCCATGCCCACCACCGCCACGCGGCTGCCCTGCAGGCGCTCAAGCGCACCTACGCCATACAGCCGTTCGATGCCGGCGAAGCGTTGTTTGACCTGTTCGTTCATCCGGCTATTTTAACGTGCAGGCGCCAGCGCCTACAGCGCGCCGGCATCGAACCCACCGTTGCACGCCCGGAGAGCCCGCCATGAACGCCAGCCCGCCCCGCCGCCCGTCCACTGCCCATCGCTACCTGTTCGTGCTGTGCCTGGGCCTGCTGATCGGCCTGGTTGCCACGGTCATGGTCGGCCGCGCCCTGCAGGCCCGCCGCGACCCGTTCCCGGACAGCCTGATGCAGGTGATGCAGCGGCAATCGCAGCTGCTGCAGCAGGCCCAGCAGCAGAACCGCTGCAGCTTGGCCGACAGCGTGCCGCGGCTGCAGGCCCTGCGCCTTCTGTCCAACGACCTCGACCTGGCCTTTCCCGGGCTGAAGGACAATAGCCGGTTCCAGCAGCACGCCAGCCAGCTGCGCGGCAACCTCAACGCCGCACTGGCGGCGCCGCCCAGTGACTGCGCCGCCTTGGCCAAGGTGGTGGAAACCGTGCTGGCCGACTGCCGGGCCTGCCACCAGGACTTCCGCTGACGCGCATTCATCCTGTAGCCGGGCAAGGCACGCCTGGTTGGCACCTTGTTCACGTTCGAAAGGAGAGGATTCGTCCACCCTGCTGCATGACGCAGTACCACCCAACGCACCCGCCTTCACGGCCAGGAGACGCTCCATGAAGATCCAGCTCATTGCCGCCAGCGCCATCGCTACCCTCGCCCTGGCTGGCTGTGCCACCTCGCCCGGCTACGGTGGCGGTGGTTACAACAACGGCTACAACAATGGTGGCTACGGCAACAACGGCGGTTACAACCAGGGCCGTTGCGCCGACTGCGGCATCGTCACCCGCATCAACACCGTGCCCTCGGGCCGCACCGCGCCCAGCGCGACCGGCGCCATCCTCGGCGGCATCGTCGGTGCCGTGGCCGGCCATGAGATCTCCGATCACACCGGTGGCAGCCGTGGCAACAAGAACATCGCTGCGGCCGCAGGCGCGGTCGGTGGCGCGCTGGCCGGCAACCAGATCCAGAAGAACGTTACCAGTGATACCTACGACATCAGCGTGCGCATGGATGATGGCCGCACCATCGTGGTCAACCAGCGCGACCTCGGCGGCATCCGCGAAAACACCTATGTGCGCGTAGTCAACGGCAAGGTCATCCTGCGCTGACCTGCACCGGGCCGACGGCAAAGAAAAAGGCCCGCTTGCGCGGGCCTTTTTCATGTGACGGCTTGCAGCGCGATCAGGTCGGCTGCACGGCGTCGGCCTGCAGGCCCTTCTGGCCCTGCACGACGGTGAAGGTGACCTTCTGGCCTTCCTTCAGGCTCTTGAAGCCCTGGGTCTGGATGGCACGGAAGTGCACGAACACGTCTTCGCCGTTTTCACGGCTGATGAAGCCGAAGCCCTTTGCATCGTTGAACCACTTGACGGTACCGGTCTCGCGATCAGACATCTCACTAACTCCCTGGTGACTCTCTCTTGTTGTTGGAAACGCCTGGTGGGCGGCTGACAAGCAAGGGGGAAGCGAGGTGCATCGATGCAGCGGATCGGGAAGATCTTGCTTCATCAGGCCACGATCCACGGTGACCTTGCCAAGCTCAGCGACTGCAACTTAACCCGCCCAAAACGAAAAAGCAACTGGCAAAATCTTTCACTGTCAACCCCAAAACGGCGACCATACGGGACAGCATGGAACTCTCATTCATCTTATATCTGCTAGCGGTCATTTTTGTCCTTGTCGGCATCGCCGGAATCATCCTGCCGGCCCTGCCCGGCATCCCGCTGGTGTTCATCGGACTGCTGCTGGCGGCCTGGGCGGACGGCTTCACCCACGTCGGCTGGCCGACCCTGGTCGCGCTGGGCGTACTGACCGTCCTCTCGCTGCTGGTGGACGTGCTGGCCACGGTGGTGGGTGCGCAGCGGGTCGGTGCCAGCCGCAAGGCACTGTGGGGTACGTTCGTCGGCAGCATCGTCGGCTTGTTCTTCATGCCGATCGGCCTCTTTGCAGGCCCCCTGATCGGCGCCCTGGCCGGCGAGTACTGGCACACCCGCGAACTGGGGCGCTCGACCAAGGTGGGCCTGGCCACCTGGCTCGGTATCCTGCTCGGCCTGGCGTTGAAACTGGCCGTGGTGATCGCGATGCTCGGCCTGTTCGCCTTCGCCTGGTTCCTGTAACCCGCACTGCCTTCACGCCGCGCGCACGCGGTGCCCGTGCATAAACCGTGGGGGCTGGCCGTGAACCGGTGCAGCCGCCACACTGTGCGATTCCCGTATTCACCTAAGGGCCTGCTGCAATGACCCTGTCTCCGCTGCTTCCCCGTCTCGCGCCGCTGGCGCTGGCCCTAGCCAGTGCGCCGCTGGCCGCGCAGGAGTTCGCGCCCAGTGCCGAAGCCTCGCCGGCCGCGTGCGCGGCAATTACCACCGATGCTGCCCGCCTGGCCTGTTATGACCGCCAGTTCGGGCGTACCCCGCAGGCCACCGCCGAGGCCGACGCTGCGGCCGAGGCAGCCGCGCAGGCCCGTCGCGAAGAACGCCAGACTGCACGCGTCAGCCAGGGCGAAGAGAAACTGCGCGAGCGGGTCAGTGACCTGTTCCGTCCAGCGGCCCCTGACAGCGCACTGGCCAATGCCGGCCGAGGCTCGCTGCTGGACAGCCGCTGGGAGCTGGCCGAAGACTCCAAGCTCGGCCCGTTCCAGCTGCGCGCCTACAAGCCGGTGTACCTGCTGCCGGCGTTCTGGACCAGCGACCGCAACACCACGCCGCACTCGCCGAACCCGGCCAACACGGTCACCACGCCGCAGGTGCTGGACAGTGCCGAACTGAAGTTCCAGATCAGCTTCAAGACCAAGATCGCCGAGAACCTGTTCGGCGACAACGGCGACATCTGGGCCGGCTACACCCAGAGCTCGCGCTGGCAGGCCTACAACGGCGAGGATTCGCGCCCGTTCCGCGAAACCAACTACGAGCCGGAAGTGATGATGGTGTTCCGCAACGGCTACTCGATCGGTGGCTGGCGCGGGCGCATGACCGGCATCGCGTTGAACCACCAGTCCAACGGCCGCGCCGACCCGCTGTCGCGCAGCTGGAACCGGGTGATGCTCAACATCGGCCTGGACCGCGAGAACTGGGCGCTGGTGCTGCGCCCCTGGTACCGCATTCCCGAGACCCGCAGCGACGACAACAACCCGGACATCGAGGATTACATGGGCCGCGGTGATGCGACCCTGACCTGGAACCGCAACGGTCACGAGGTCTCGCTGATGGCGCGCCACTCGCTGCGCACCGGCAGCCGCTCGCACGGTGCCCTGCAGCTGGATTACGGCTTCCCGATCAGCAACCTGCTGCGCGGCCATGTACAGGTGTTCGACGGCTACGGCGAAAGCCTGATCGACTACAACCACAAGGCCACCTACGTGGGCGTGGGCGTGTCCCTGCTGGAGTGGTTCTGATGCACGTGACGATCTGGCACAACCCGGCCTGCAGCAACTCGCGCGGCGCATTGAAGCTGATACGTGATGCTGGCTTCGAGCCGGTGGTGGTCGACTACCTGGACAGCCCGCCGGACGTCGCCGTGCTGCGCCAGGTGCTGGCCGAATCCGGGCTGGACGCGCAGGCGCTGGTGCGCAGCAAGGAAGCGCAGTTCACCGAACTGGGCCTGGAAGGTGCGGACGAGGCCACGCTGCTGGCGGCGATGGCCGAACACCCGCGGCTGATCAACCGCCCCGTGGTGCGCACCTCCAAGGGCACACGCCTGTGCCGTCCACCGGAAACAGTGCTGGAGATCCTGTAACCCGCCTCGCCGCCGCGTAGCGGAGCGTGTTGGTAGAGTCGACTGTTGGTAGAGTCGACTGTTAGTCGACTCCCTCCCCATCCTTCATATGCATCCGCGGAAACGCCCGCACTGCGTGCGATAGTCGACTGACAGTCGACTCTACCCAAACGGGGTCCTAGCCCTCCTCCCCGGCTGGCTTACAGCCAGTCGGTGATGCCTTCGCGGCGGTACACCTCGGCGAACGCCGGGCGCGCCTTCATCGACGCGGCGTGCGCCTTCAGTACTTGCCAGGTGTCGCTGGGTTTGGGCATGTTGCGCGACCAGCGCATCAGCATCACCAGCATGTAATCGACCACGCAGGGCGTGGCGCCCAGCAGGTACGGACCATGAGACTGCAGGTGCGTGGCGACATGCTGCCAGGCCGCTTCAAGGCGCTGACGTGCCATCTCGCGGCTGGCCTCGACGTTCGCCTCGCCCGCCACCTCGTTCGGATAGAACCAGGCACGGTAGGCCGGCTGCAGCGTATTGGCGCACCAGAACATCCAACGATAGGCATCGGCGCGCTGTGGTGTACCTACCGCGGGCAGCAGGCCGGCGTCCGGATGGCGATCGGCCAGGTACAGCGCGATGGCCGCCGCTTCAGTCAGTACCAGGCCATCGATCAGCAGTGTCGGCACCACACCGGCCGGATTGAGCGCCAGGTACTGCGCCGACTTGTGCTCGCGCGTGTCGAAATCCAGCAGCACCAGTTCATGCTCGATGCCCAGCTCGATCAGCAGCCAATGCACGACCAGGGCGGCGGTACTGGTCGAACCATACAGCGTGGTGCTCATGCGGAAGATCCTGTGCAGGTGGATCCGCCGATTATGCGCCCACGCGCGCGATCGTTGCTCAGCCGCAGCTGCTCATGCAGGAATCCCGGCGTTCGCCACAGGACATCATCGGTGCGCGCATCGTGCAGTCATGCGCCTTCAGTTCGCAGGCACGGCGCAGGTCCGGGTTGTCCACGTCCTTGCAGCGCTTGTCCGGCGCCGGCACCACCTGCTGCTCGCAATTGCTCTGGCGGCTGCCGAGGGAGTCATTCTGCGCCACGCAGCTGCGATAGCCGGCCTGGCACTGCACGCGGCATTGCGCTGATGCGGGGAAATCCGCGCCTTCGTACGACGCAGGGGTGCTGCAGCCGGCCAGGGCCAGCAGCACGCCTACCACGATGAATCGATGCAGGGCCATGGACACGTCCTGTGCGAGGGTGTGCCGACCGTAGCAGAGCAAGGGCTACAGGCGCGTTAATCCTTCTGCCCACACAACAACGGCGCCACGCGGGCGCCGTTGTCTGGTCCGGGGTGGAAGGCTTACTCCACCACCACCGGAATCTTGCCGATGCGGGCCTGCCATTCGCGCGGACCGGTCTTGTGCACCGACTCGCCGGTGGAATCGACCGCCACGGTCACCGGCATGTCCTGCACGGTGAACTCGTAGATCGCTTCCATGCCCAGGTCGGCGAAACCGACCACCTTGGCGGCCTTGATCGCCTTGGACACCAGGTAGGCCGAGCCACCGACGGCCATCAGGTAGGCCGACTTGTGCTTCTTGATCGCCTCGATGGCGGCCGGGCCGCGCTCGGCCTTGCCGACCATGCCCAGCAGGCCGGTCTGCGCCAGCACCTGCTCGGTGAACTTGTCCATGCGGGTGGCGGTGGTCGGGCCGGCCGGGCCCACCACTTCGTCGCGCACCGGATCGACCGGGCCGACGTAGTAGATGAAGCGACCCTTCAGGTCGACCGGCAGTTCCTCGCCCTTGTTGAGCATGTCGACCATGCGCTTGTGCGCGGCGTCGCGGCCGGTCAGCAGCTTGCCGTTGAGCAGCAGGGTCTGGCCGGGCTTCCAGCTGGCCACGTCTTCCGGGGTGATCGTGTCCAGGTCCACGCGGGTGCCCTTGGACGCGTCGTAGGTCAGCTTCGGCCAGTCTTCCAGCGACGGCGGGTCCAGCATCACCGGGCCGCTGCCATCCAGCGTGAAATGCGCATGGCGGGTCGCAGCGCAGTTCGGAATCATCGCCACCGGCAGGTTGGCCGCATGGGTCGGGTAATCGTTGATCTTGATGTCGAGCACGGTGGTCAGGCCGCCCAGGCCCTGTGCGCCGATGCCCAGCGCGTTGACCTTCTCGTACAGCTCCAGGCGCAGCTCTTCGATGCGGTTGGAGGCACCACGGGCCTGCAGCTCGGTGATGTCGATCGGCTCCATCAGCGCTTCCTTGGCCAGCAGCATCGCCTTCTCGGCGGTGCCACCGATGCCGATGCCAAGCATGCCCGGCGGGCACCAGCCGGCGCCCATGGTCGGCACGGTCTTCAACACCCAGTCGACGATCGAGTCGGACGGGTTGAGCATGGCGAACTTGGTCTTCGCTTCCGAGCCACCGCCCTTGGCGGCGACGATCACGTCGACCGTGTTGCCCGGCACAACCTTGACGTTGACCACGCCCGGGGTGTTGTCCCTGGTGTTGATGCGCTTGCCGGCCGGATCGGCCAGCACCGAGGCGCGCAGCTTGTTGTCCGGGTGCATGTAGGCGCGGCGAACGCCTTCATTGGCCATGTCTTCCACGCCCATGGTGGCGTCGTCCCAGCGCACGTCCATGCCGATTTCCAGGAACACGGTGACGATGCCGGTGTCCTGGCAGATCGGACGGTGGCCTTCGGCGCACATCCGCGAATTGATCAGGATCTGGGCCATCGCTTCCTTCGCGGCCGGCGACTCCTCGCGCTCGTAGGCGGCGGCAAGGTTCTTGATGTAGTCGACCGGGTGGTAGTACGAGATGTACTGCAGCGCGTCGGCGATGGACTGGATGAGGTCTTCCTGCTTGATCGATGTCACGACTTGCTCGCTTGCTGGAGGCTGGCGGGGGTAATCCGCCCATTTTACCCCCTCCCCCGGCCGCCGGGTGGCAGTGCCGGCCGCTGGCCGGCAATATCCGCGCAAGCCCTCTGTCACGCCACGCGCCACTGCGGCGTCCTTGCCCACATGAACGCCGAAACCGCTTTCCAGACCCACCGCCCGCGCCTGATGGCGCTGGCCTACCGCCTGCTCGGCAGCCGCGCCGATGCCGAAGACGTGGTCCAGGATGCCTGGCTGCGCTGGTCCGGCGCCGATCCGGCCGGGGTTCGCGATGCCGAGGCCTGGCTGGTCACCACCACCACACGACTCGGCCTGGACCGTTTGCGAGCGGCCAAGCGCGAGCGTGTCCACTATGTCGGCCCCTGGCTGGCCGAACCGCTGGCGGTCACCCTGGAGCCTGACCCCTCGCCCGGCCCGGCCCAGCTGCATGCGCTGGCCGACGAGGTCTCGGTCGCCTTCCTGACCCTGCTCGAACAGCTCGGCCCCGAAGAACGCGCCGCCTTCCTGCTGAAGGAGGCCTTCGACCACGACTACCGCGAGATTGCCGAGCTGATCGGCCACAGCGAGGCCAACTGCCGGCAGCTGGTGCACCGCGCCCGGCAGCGCCTGCAGGCCGGACGGCCGCGCTTCAACGCCGATGCCAGCCAGCACCGGCAGCTGCTCACACGCTTCATGGATGCCTCGCAGCGCGGCGACAGCGAGGCGATCCAGGCCCTGCTGCACACCAACGCGTTGCTGGTGTCCGACGGCGGCGGCGTGGTTACCGCAGCGATCCGCCCGCTGCTGGGTGCCGAGCGCATCGGCCGCCTGTTCTGGGCCATCGCCCGCCGTGGCGCGGTGCATCCGGCCCAGCTGGGTTACGTCAACGGCGAGCCGGCGATCCTGCGCTTTGTCGGTGATCGCTTGCACTCGGTCACCACCATCGAGGTGGTCGATGGCCGCATCGCCAACGTGTACAGCGTGTTGAATCCGGAAAAGCTGCCGGGGGTTGTCACGCGCGGCGACGCTGCGGCGTCCTGGTAGTGAAAGGCGGCCATCGTGGCCGCCGTGGAGCCCCCGATGTCCAATCACACTTCTCCCCGCGTCCCCTACACCCGCCTGGCCGCCGAGGCCTTCAAGGGCCTGCTGGCCACCAGCCAGGCCGTGCATGACAGCTCGATCGACCCGACCCTGATGGAACTGGTGTTCCTGCGCGTGTCGCAGCTCAACGGCTGTGGCTACTGCATGGACATGCACGGTACGGCGCTGCGCAAGGGCGGCATCGAGCCGCGCAAGCTGGACACGCTGCCGGCCTGGCATGAAAGCCGCTTCTTCGATGCACGCGAGCGCGCGGCGCTGGGCTGGGCCGAGGCACTGACCCGGCTGACCGACGGCGCGCCGTCGCAGGCGGCGTTCGATGCACTGGCGCCGCACTTCGATGAGAAGGGCATCAGCGACCTGAGCATGGGCATCGCCGTGATCAATGCCTGGAACCGGCTGGGTGCGGGGCTGCTGCCGCCGCTGCCGTAAAGGGGGGCTGGCCGGGCTGCCGCCCGGCACCCGCAGAGGCAACAGCCGAAACAACAGCAACGTCAGAAGCTGGTTTCCTGAGGGATGGCGAGGTGGATCCGGTTACGGGAGACGCCGTAAACCCGTCCTTGGGGGCTTGGCAGCCGCATCCATGCGGCTGACACTCCCGCAACCGGACCCACCCCGCCCTCCACGGACTTCTACTGCTGCTGGTAGGTGTCGACCCTGGTCGACACGGTAGATCCACGCCATGCGTGGATGCGGGAGAGTCGGATCCCTTCGCTTCGCGAAGGGCTCTGACCCGCTGTGGGTCGCTGGGGTCAGAGCCCGCGCAAAGGGATCTGACCCCGGTGCCGGCCACACGCCTGCACTGACCCCCTCTGCACGTATCAGGCGCGCACAATACGCGCATGCCTGCTACCCCCACCGCTGGCGCTGACGCCGCGAAGAAACCCAGCCTGCGCCAGCGCTTCAGGGCCATGCGCAACCTGCCGCCGTTCCTGCGCATGGTCTGGAAGACCAGTCCCGCGCTCACCCTGGCCAGCCTGGGGCTGCGCCTGATCCGCGCGCTGCTGCCGGTGGCGATGCTCTACGTCGGCAAGCTGATCATCGACAGCGCGCTGCACCTGAGCCAGCACGATGCCGGCTTCCCGCCGCTGGGCGAAGCGTTGTCCAGCGGCCTGCTCAATCCGCTGCTGGGCCTGCTGGTGCTGGAGTTCGGCCTGGCCATCGCCTCGGACCTGCTGGGCCGCCTGGTCAGCTACGCCGATGCCCTGCTCTCGGAGTTGTTCGCCAACGTCACCAGCATCCGGCTGATGGAACACGCGGCGACGCTGGATCTGGAGGACTTCGAGGACCCGGACCTGCAGGACAAGCTGGACCGTGCGCGGCGCCAGACCATGGGCCGTATGAACCTGATGAGCCAGCTGTTCGGCCAAGTGCAGGATGCGATCACCGTGGCCAGCCTCGCCGTCGGCCTGCTGGTGTACGCGCCGTGGCTGATCCTGCTGCTGGCGCTGGCACTGGTGCCCGCCTTCATCGGCGAATCGCACTTCAATGCGGCCGGCTACAGCCTCAATTTCCAGTGGACGCCTGAGCGCCGCCAGCTCGACTACCTGCGCCAGCTCGGTGCCAGCGTGGAAACGGCCAAGGAAGTGAAGATCTACAACCTGCACCGCTTCCTGGTGGAGCGCTACCGGCGGCTGTCGGTGGCGCTGTTCCAGGCCAACCGGGCGCTGGCCCGGCGCCGCGCGTTCTGGGGCACGCTGCTGGCTGCGCTGGGCACACTGGGGTACTACACCGCCTACGCCTACATCGCCTGGCGCACGGTGCGCGGCGACTTCTCGATCGGCGACCTGACTTTCCTCGCCGGCAGCTTCCTGCGCCTGCGCCAGCTGCTGGAAGGCCTGCTGATCGGCTTTTCGCAGGTGGCCAGCCAGGCACTGTACCTGGACGACCTGTTCTCGTTCTTCCAGATCCAGCCGGAAATCCATTCGCGCGAAGGAGCCGTCCGCGTGCCGCAGCCCATCCAGCAGGGCTTCGTGTTCGAGAACGTCGGATTCCGTTACCCCGATGCCGAGCAATGGGCGGTGCGCCACCTCGATTTCCAGCTGCAGGCCGGCGAGGTGCTGGCCCTGGTCGGCGAGAACGGCGCCGGCAAGACCACGCTGGTGAAGCTGCTGGCGCGCCTGTACGAGCCGGACGAAGGCCGCATCCTGCTCGATGGCCGCGACCTGCGCGACTACGACCTGGACGACCTGCGCGCCAACCTCGGGGTGATCTTCCAGGACTTCGTGCGCTACAACCTCAGCGCCGGCGAGAACATCGGCGTCGGCCAGGTCGAGGCGATGGATGATCAGGCGCGCATCGCCGATGCCGCGCGGCGAGGCATGGCCGAGGAAGTGATCGACGACCTGCCCGGCGGCTACAACCAGCTGATCGGCCGCCGCTTCAAGCAGGGCGTGGACCTGTCCGGTGGCCAGTGGCAGAAGATCGCCATTGCCCGCGCGTGGATGCGCAATGCGCAGGTGATGATCCTGGATGAGCCAACCGCAGCGCTCGATGCACGCAGTGAGTTCGAAGTGTTCCAGCGGTTCAGGGAGCTGGCGGATAATCGTACGGCAGTGCTGATTTCCCACCGTTTCTCTTCGGTACGCATGGCCGATCGCATCCTGGTGCTGGCCGATGGCCGCATCGAGGCCAGCGGCACCCATGAGCAGCTGATGGCCCAGGGAGGACGGTACGCCGAGCTTTTCGAGCTGCAGGCAGCGGGTTACCGCTGAGAACGCCTCTCGTTTCCACTAATGAGAACCTGTCTCATTTGAGATAGAATCACCCCGACGACTTTCGATAGATACGCCCATGTCCTCCGCTTTCGGCGCCGAAACGGTGCTTGAGGTCCGCCACTGGACCGACGCCTACTTCAGCTTCACCCTTACCCGCGACAGCGGTTTCCGCTTCGAGAACGGCCAGTTCGTGATGATCGGCCTGGAAACCGAGGCGCGGCCGCTGCTGCGCGCCTATTCCATCGCCAGCGCCAACTGGGAAGAGCATCTGGAGTTCTTCAGCATCAAGGTGCAGGACGGCCCGCTGACTTCGCGCCTGCAGCACATCAAGCCGGGCGACAAGGTGCTGGTTGGCAAGAAGCCCACCGGCACCCTGCTGATCAGCGACCTGCACCCGGGCAAGAACCTGTACCTGCTGGGCACCGGTACCGGCATGGCGCCGTGGCTGTCGGTGATCAAGGACCCGGAAACCTACGAGCGTTTCGAGAAGGTGATCCTCTGCCACGGCGTGCGCTACGAAAAGGACCTGGCCTACCGCGATTATTTCGAGAGGGAGCTGCGTGAGCACGAGTTCCTCGGCGAGATGATCGGCGACAAGCTGCTGTACTACCCGGCCGTCACCCGCGAGCCGTTCGCCAACCAGGGCCGCCTGACCTCGCTGATGGAAAGCGGTGAAATGCAGCGCACCCTCGGCCTGCCGGAACTGAGCCCGGAGAACGACCGCGCGATGATCTGCGGCAGCCCGCAGATGCTGGCCGACCTGCGCAGCGTGCTTGATGCGCGCGGCTTCCAGGTCTCGCCGCGCATCGGCCAGCCGGGCCACTACGTGTTCGAGCGCGCGTTCGTCGAGAAGTAACGCGTTGCATCCGTAGAGCCGAGCCCACGCTCGGCTTGAATGGCGCCGGGCCTGCGCCCGGCCCACCCGGGCGTGGCCATCGCGGGGCCGAAGGGATTCGCCTGCTTCCCGCAATTGCGTATGCTCCGAGCTCGGCGGGCAGTGAGCCCGCCCCTACCTGGAACAGCGATGATCAGGACGCTTCGTCGTGTATTGGTATTGGCCGCCGCACTGCTGGCGGCAAGTGGTGTCGCCACCGCCGCGCCCGTCGACCCGGCTTCGCGCCCGCGCCCGAACGAGGTACCACCGCAGATCCTGGGCAAGGATCGCGACGGCAACCTGGTCGATCTCGGCACCCAGCGAGGCAAAGTGGTCATCGTGACATTCTGGGCGTCCTGGTGTGGCCCGTGCCGCAAGGAACTGCCCATGCTGGGCAACCTGCAGCGAGTGGTCGGGCGCGACGCCCTGCAGGTGTATGCGGTCAACTTCAAGGAACCGCGTCGCGACTTCATCAGCGTGATACGCAACCGAAATGCGCCGGTGCTGGACTACATTCACGACGCCAAGGGCGAGGTCAGCGACCAGTACGGCATCCAGACCATCCCGCACATGTTCATCATCGGGCAGGACGGCCGGATTGCCCATATCCACCGCGGCTACTCCGAAGAAAGCCTGCCCAAGGTGATTGACGCCATCCTGGCCCAGCTCCCTGAAGAGGTGCGCAACCGTCCGCCGCAGGGCTGATCCGTCCTCCGGCAGGAGAACGCGCACGCATGCTCAGGACTGCAACGCCTTCTCGACATCCCCGCGCAGGCTTTCCGGCTTGTCGGTGGGTGCATAGCGCCCCAGCACCTGCCCCTGACGTCCGATCAGGAACTTGCTGAAGTTCCATTTGATCGCGCTCAGGCCCAGCAGCCCGGTCTTCTCGGCCTTCAGCCACTTCCAAAGCGGATGCGCGCCGTCGCCGTTGACCTGGATCTTCTCCGAAAGCGGGAAGTCCACTGCATAGGTCAGCGAGCAGAAACTCCGGATCTCCTCGGCATTGCCGGGTTCCTGGTGACCGAACTGGTCACAGGGGAAGCCGATCACCACCAGGCCCCTCGGGCCGTACTCGCGCCATAGCGCCTCCAGCCCTTCGTACTGTGGGGTGAAACCACACTTGCTGGCCACGTTGACCAGCAGCAGCGCCTTGCCGCGGTACCGCTCCAAGGCCTGCGGCTGGCCGTCGAGGTCGTTGAAGCTGAAATCGTAGGCGGTGGTCATGCTGGCGGGCCTTGGAAGGTGGGGGGCTTCGGCCCATGGTAGCGGGCCAGCCACCGGTGCGGTGGCTCCACGGCATCGCGGCGGCGTGAACATGCCTTTTGACACAAGTGGGCACACGGCCGGCCGGGTTACCCTCGGGCCCTTGTTTGCCTTACCGGAGTTCCTACCTTGACCACTCGCCTTGCCCTTGCCGTGGCCATGTCCCTCGGCCTTGCCCTGCCCGCCTTCTCGGCCGGCGCCGCCACCCCGGCCGCCAGCACCGCCGCCCAGCAGGCCAACCCGTTCTTTGCCGAAAGCCCGCTGCCGCTGCACTTCCCGCAGTTCGACAAGATCAAGGACAGCGACTTCGCCCCGGCCTTCGACGCCGGCATGGCGCAGCAGCTGAAGGAAGTGGAGGCCATCGCCAACAACAAGGCCAAGCCGACCTTCGACAACACCATCATCGCCCTGGAAAAGAGCGGTGACATCCTCGACCGCGCGACCACCGTGTTCTTCAGCCTGGTGGGCGCCGATACCAACGACACCCGCAAGAAGCTGCAGGCCGACTACTCGGCGAAGTTCGCCGCGCACAGCGATGCGATCGCGCTGAACGGCAAGCTGTTCGCCCGCATCCAGGCGCTGTACGACACCCGCAGCCAGCTGGGCCTGGACGCCGAAGGCGTGCGCCTGGTCGAGAAGTACTACGACAACTACGTGCGCGCAGGCGCCAAGCTGTCCGAGGCCGACAAGGCCAAGCTGAAGGAGATGAACGCCGAGCTGGCCAACCTGGGCACCAAGTTCAGCCAGAACGTGCAGTCGGAAGTGAACGCTTCGGCGATCACCGTCGACGACGTCAAGGAACTGGACGGCCTGTCCAAGGAGCAGATCGCCGCCGCCGCCGAAGCCGCCAAGGCCCGCGGCCAGGACGGCAAGTACGTGATCACCCTGCTCAACACCACCGGCCAGCCGCCGCTGACCAACCTGGCCAACCGCGCCCTGCGCCAGAAGATCTACGAAGCGTCGGTCAGCCGCGGCAGCCGCGGCGGTGAGTTCGACAACACCGCGCTGGTCTCGCGCATCATGCAGCTGCGTGCCGACAAGGCCAAGCTGATGGGCTTCCCGAACTTCGCCGCCTACAACCTGACCAACCAGACCGCCAAGACGCCCGAAGCGGTCAACGCGATGCTGGGCAAGCTGGCTCCGGCCGCCGTGGCCAACGCCAAGCGCGAAGCCGCCGACCTGCAGGCGATGATCGACAAGGAACAGAAGGCCGCGCGCAAGCCGACCTTCCAGCTGGAACCGTGGGACTGGGCCTTCTACAGCGAGAAGGTGCGCCAGGCCAAGTACAACTTCGACGAGTCGCAGCTGAAGCCGTACTTCGAAATGAAGAACGTGCTTGAGAACGGCGTGTTCTACGCCGCTGGCCAGGAATTCGGCCTGACCTTCAAGCAGCGCACCGACCTGCCGGTCTACCACGATGACGTCACTGTCTACGACGTGTTCGACGCCGACGGCAGCCAGCTGGCGATCTTCATCTTCGACCCGTATGCGCGTGCCTCCAAGCGCGGTGGCGCGTGGATGAACTCCTACGTCTCGCAGTCCAAGCTGACCGGCTTCAAGCCGGTGGTCGCCAACCACCTGAACATCCCGAAGCCGCCGGCCGGCCAGCCGACCCTGCTGACCTGGGACGAGGTGAACACCACCTTCCACGAGTTCGGCCACGCCCTGCACGGCATGTTCTCCAACGTGAAGTACCCGTATTTCTCGGGCACCTCGGTGCCGCGTGACTTCGTCGAGTTCCCCTCGCAGGTCAACGAGATGTGGTCGGACAATCCGGTCATCCTGAAGAACTACGCCAAGCACTACCAGAATGGCTCGGCGATGCCGCAGGCACTGCTGGACAAGGTGCTGGCCGCGGCCAAGTTCAACCAGGGTTTCGCCACCACCGAGTACCTGGGTGCGGCCATGCTTGATCAGCGCTGGCACCAGATCGGCGCCGACCAGGTGCCGGCCGCCAAGGACGTGATGGCCTTCGAGCGCGCCGCGCTGGAGAAGGACGGCATCTACTACGCGCCGGTTCCGCCGCGCTACAAGACCCCGTACTTCAGCCACATCATGGGCGGCTACTCGGCCGGCTACTACGCCTACATCTGGTCGGAAGTGCTCGACGCCAACACCCAGAAGTGGTTCAAGGACAACGGCGGCCTGAGCCGCAAGAACGGTGACCACTTCCGTGCCACCCTGCTGTCCAAGGGCGGCAGCGTCGACGCGATGCAGCTGTTCCGCGATTTCGCCGGCCACGAGCCGCAGATCGAGCCGCTGCTGGAAAAGCGTGGCCTGACCGGCGCTGGCAACTGATCGCTGGTGCGGTAGCCTGAAACGAAAACCGCCCGGGAAACCGGGCGGTTTTTTTTTGCAGGGCCATCCACGCATGGCGTGGATCTACCCTCATTACGCAGACCCGGTAGATCCACGCCATGCGTGGATGCTCTTCCAGATCAACGCGGCGCCACGTACCCACCCGGCACGCCTTCCGGCGACAGCACCAGCTGCCACAGCTGCGCGTGCCGGCAGCGGAAGGTGGCCATCGATCCGGCCAGGTAGAAGCGCCACATGCGGCGGAAATGCTCGTCGTAGCGCGCGTCCAGCTGCGGCCACGCCGCTTCCACGTTGCGTCGCCAGGCCTGCAGGGTGAGGTCGTAGTCGGTGCCGAAGTTGTGCCAGTCCTCCAGCACGAAGCGCCCTTCGAACGCCTTGCCGATCTGCACCGCCGACGGCAGCATTGAATTGGGGAAGATGTAGCGCGCGATCCACGGATCGGTGCGATGCCGCGAGATGTTGGTGCCGATGGTGTGCAGCAGCAGCAATCCGCGCGAAGACAGGCAGCGCCTGGCCACCTCGAAGAAGCTGGCGTAGTTCTTGTCGCCGACATGCTCGAACATGCCGATCGAAAAAATCGCATCGAACGGTTCGTCCAGCTCGCGATAGTCCTGCAGGCGGATCTCGATCGGCAGGCCCGCGCACAGGTTCCGCGCGAACTCGGCCTGCTCCTGCGAAATCGTCACGCCGACGCCGCTGACACCGTAGCGCTCAGCGGCGAACTTCAGGGCTTCGCCCCAACCGCAGCCAATGTCCAGCACGCGCTGCCCCGGGCGCAGGCCCAGCTTGCGGCAGACCAGGTCAAGCTTGGCTTCCTGTGCGGCGTCGAGATCACCGGCATTGCGCCAGTAGCCGCAGCTGTACACCAGGCGCTGGCCGAGCATGGCCTGGTAGAGATCGTTGCCGAGGTCATAGTGGCGGCGACCGACTTCGTAGCTGCCCTGCCCGGCCTGCAGGTTGAACAGCCGCGCCTTCAGCGCATCGGCCACTTCGCGCCAACCGTGCACCCGTTCGTCCAGGTGCGCCCGCATCAGGTGGACAAGGAATTCATCGAGGACGTTGGCATCCCACCAACCTTCCATGTAGCTCTCGCCGAGACCCAGCGAGCCGTGGCCCATGACCCGCGCGAAGAAGCGCGGGTCATGCACCTGGATGTCCTGTGGCTGGGTACCGCCGATGCGGACCCCGGCTTCCTGCAGCAGGCCGGCGACCCGCTCCTGCAACCCTGTATCCACGCCACCTCCTCGACTGCGGTCAACCGCGTGCGAACAGCTCCACGTAGTCCTTGGCCACGTGCGGCAACAGCACCGCCGCCGGTACATCGGCGGTCTGGGTGCCGTCCGAGTATGGACCCACCTGGTACGGCGGGAACACAAAGCGCAGCGCGGTGATCTGCCCCTTGTCGTCGGTCAACGGCTGGAACTGGCTGAAATTGTCGGCCTGCGGGCCGGTACCGTCGGCGATCATGCGCGATGCGTTGCGCAGCGATTCCTGCAGCTGGGCCGGGTCCATGTCCTCGCCGCTGAGGCGGGTGGCCACGCGTTCGCGCAGCTGGTCGGCGACGAAATCGCTGATCGCCTTCCAGCCCTTGGCATCGGCCACCAGCTTCTCGGCGCTGAGCATCTGCTGGTGCTGCGGCAGCCATACGAAGCGGGCCACCAGCGGCTCGCCGTGGGCGCCACCGGTGTAGCGGCTGCCATCGGCACTGACCACCACCAGCTGCGGGGTTTCCAGCAGCTTCTCGAAACTCAGCGACAGCTCGTACGGCATGGTCGGCTTGTCGTTGCCAAGCCCGTCCAGCGCCTGCTGCAGGTCACTGCGCGCGCTGGTGGCATAGTCCTGCAACGCGCGCGCCAGGCCCGGGTAGCGGTCGATGCCGGCCGGGTAGCTGATGCCCACCACTTCGCGCTCGTTGTTCTCGATCACGTCGCGCAGGTCCAGCGGCGCGTCCGTGGCCGGCGTTTCACCCGCAGCGGTGGCCTCGGCGGCGGGGGCCGCATCGGTCGCCGGTGCCGGCTCGCTCTCACGCTGGCAACCGGCCAGCAACAGCACGCCCACCACGCCGGCCAGCACGCTGCCGCGCAATGGCCGGTTGTTTCCAATCTTCATCGGGATCCCCTGTTCATGTTTGTACATCATCGCCTGCCATGGCTGAAGCGTGGCCCGCTGGCATTCAGCCAACGAGCAGGTCGTGATACTCCTCATGCCGCTGCAGGAAGGCTTCGGCATACGAACATGCCGGCACCACCTTGTACTTCTGCTCGCGGGCAAAGCGCAGCGCCACGCGGGTCAGCTCACCGGCGATGCCACGGCCGGCAATCGGCTCGGGCACTTCGGTGTGGGTGATGACCATGCGCTTGCGTTTGATCTGGTAATCAAGCACCGCCAGCTGTCCGCGCACACGGGCGGTGAAGCGATGGTTGGCCAGATCGTGTTCGACCTCGTAGGCCAGACCGGGGGGCGTGACCGAAGCCATGGAACTGTCTCCTGCGGCGACTGCGTGGATGGTGCGCAGCCGGGCGCCATGATCGCGTGAAGCCTGAACAGGGGCAAGTCCAATCCATTCACGTCAGATTTCGACCCTCAAGCTGGAGGGTGGACGGCCGCTATCGCCTGTGGAGGGGTACGGCCAGGCTGGCACGGCCCTTGCGACCGTTGACCATGCGCATCACCGCGGAGGCCCCGATGCACCCCAGCGATTCCCATTCCGATACCGACCGCGCCCTGCTGGAGGGCCTGCTGCAACTGGCGGTGGAAGGGCAGACCGAAGACCAGGATTTCCAGCGCATCGGTGAAGAAGTATTCGCCCGTCTGCTGGACACCTACGGCCAGCAGACCCGCGCCTGACCAGGAGCGGGGGCCCTGCCCCGGGGGTTGCCCCAGGGGTCGGATCCAGCGGATCCGCCCCCTGCCCCTCAACCGCCGCCGAGGCGGAAGGTCGGGTTGGAGAGTTCGCGCAGGAAGTGGGTGAAGATGCTCGGCTGCATGGCCAGCATGAAGATCACGCCGAACGCTGCACCGGCCAGGTGCGCGCTGTGGTTGATGCGATCACCACCGCGCTTGTCCATCCAGATGCTGTAGCCCACGTAGAACGCGGCATAGACAATCGCCGGTGCCGGGATGAAGAACACCAGGATGATCGACCACGGCTTGATCAGGATGAAGGCGAACAGCACCGCCGACACCGCTCCGGACGCGCCGAGGCTGAGGTAGTTCGGGTTCTTCTGGTTCTTCAGGTAGCTGGGCAGGATCGAGACCAGCAGCGCTCCGATGTAGAACGCCGGGTAGGTCAGGTAGCTGCCGGTCAGCTGCACCATCACGCTCTCGATGAATCCCCCGAAGAAGAACAGGGTGATCATGTTGAAGATCAGGTGCGACCAGTCGGCGTGGATGAAGCCATAGGTCACCAGCCGGTCGTACTGGCGGTGACGGTCGATGGCCGGCGGCCACAGGATCAGCCGGTCGGCCAGCTTGCGGTTGTTGAACGCCATCCACGACAGGATGGCGGTGACGGCGATCAACAGCAGATTGACGGGGGTCATGTCGGGCTCAGGCGCTACGGTAGTTGTCGACCATACGATAGCGTTTCGCGTACCAACCGAAGGCCAACGCCGCGACGAAGGCAAAACCGGCGAAGAAGAACATCAGGAATGCCGCCTCGCTCAGGCCCGTACTGGCGATCTTGTGGGTCACCGCGTCATTGCGCACGGCGGCATTGGACAGCAGCACCCACAGGTTGCCGATGGTGGTGGTCAGGTTCCAGAAGCTCATCACCACGCCCTTCATCGCCTGCGGCGCCTGGCTGTAGGCGAATTCCAGGCCGGTGGCCGAGACCAGCACCTCACCGAAGGTCAGCAGCGCGTACGGCAGCATCTGCCAGAAGATCGACATGGCGTTGCCACCGTCCATCACCACCTGGATACCGCCGACGACAATCCAGGCCAGGCCGCTGAAGGCGATACCGGCGGTCATGCGGCGCAGCGCGGTCGGCTCGAAGCCGAAGCGGCGCAGGGCCGGGTACAGCACCAGGTTGTTGAACGGGATCAGGATCATCACCAGCAGCGGGTTCAGCGCCTGCATCTGCGAGGCGGTGAACCAGCTCGGCATCTGCATCTGCTGGCCCTGCAGGACCCAGGTCGAGGCCTTCTGGTCGAACAGCGAGAAGAACGGCGTGGTCAGGGCGAAGATCACCAGCACGCGCAGCACCGAGCGCACGCCTTCAACCGCTTCGGCCGGATGCAGGCCACGGGCGCGATCCAGCTGCAGCCAGGTGCCACCGCCGATGCCCGCCAGGATCGACACCAGCGCCAGGCACAGGCAGATGACGATGCCCAGCGAGGCGACCAGGCCGAACGAGGCCGCTGCCAGCACCAGGCCGAGCACGGCGATCACCAGGCCCGGACGGCCCTGGCCGGCCACGCGCGTGGTCAGTGCGGTACGCACCACGTTGGCGAACGAATGCGGATCCTTCGGCGGCAGCGGCACCAGCACGTAGCGCTTGCGGCCCAGCCAGAACACGAAGGTGGCGATGAACATCAGGATGCCCGGGATGCCGAACGCCCACTGCGGGCCCCAGTTCTTCAGCACCAGCGGGATCAGCAGCGAGGCGAACAGCGAGCCGAAGTTGATGATCCAGTAGAAGGCGTCGAACACGATCTTGGCCAGGTGCTTGTTGCTCTGGTCGAACTGGTCACCCATGAACGAGGCCACCAGCGGCTTGATGCCACCGGCGCCGAGCGCGATCAGGCCCAGGCCGAGGAAGAAGCCCTCGCGGCTGTTCTCGAACAGGGCAAGGCACAGGTGGCCGGCGCAGTAGACCAGGCTGAACCAGAGGATGGTGTGGTACTTGCCAAAGAACCTGTCGGCCAGCCAGCCACCGAGCAGCGGGAAGAAATACACGCCGATCATGAAGCTGTGCATGATGTCCTTGGCTTCACCGGCACGCCCTTCCGCAGTGATTTCCTGCAGCAGCAGCGAGGTGATCAGGAACTGCACCAGGATGTTGCGCATCCCGTAGAAACTGAACCGCTCGCAGGCCTCATTGCCGATGATGTACGGGATCTGGCGCGGCATCTTTCCCTGGCCGGCGATGGGGGCAACTGCGTCGTGGCTCATCCTGTAAGGCAATCCTGCAAAGCGAAAGGCGCAAGGTTACCGGAACCGGGGCTTGCGAAGCACGCTGCAGGGCTGCATGACAACGGTGCCAATCCATGGCAGGCAGCTTGTGCCCTGCCGGAAGTCACGGCACCTCCACGACAAAAGCGTAAACTTATCGTTATGCGCCCCCTCGCCCACGCCCGTCTCCTGCTCAGCTGCCTCGCAATGGTGCTGGCGTTGCCGGCCCAGGCTCGGACGCAGGTGCCGGCCAGCGCAAACGGTGACGCCGAGCCGCGCCAGCTGACCGTGGCTGCCCTGGAACTGCCCAGTCGCGATGACGCGCAGTGGAAGCTGCGTCGCGAACAGGTGGCAAAGCTGCTCACCGAGCTGCAGCCTGACGTGATCTCGGTGCAGCAGGTGCTGCAGCAGCAGGGCCGCAATCCGGCCTGCTGGCTGGCCAGCCGGCTGCGCTACAGCTGCGACTTCGTTACCGCCGACCCGCCCAGCCAGCCGCTGCGGCATGGCAACGCCATGCTGACCCGGCTGCCAGTCAGCGAGGATGGCGTGACCCTGCTGCACCCACCCGGCACCTTCAGTGCGGCCGGCATGATGCGGCTGAAGCTGGGCGAGGCGCTGGTCAACATCTATGTGGCGCGGCTGCGCCCGGACCCGGACGAGACCACCGCGCGCCAACACCAGACCAGCGACCTGATGACCTGGATCGGCGCCACCGCCGAAGGCATGCCCAGCCTGATTGCAGGCGATTTCTCGGCCAACACGGTGGAACTGGTGCGCAGCACGCCCGGCTTCCAGCCGGCCCGGCGCAATCCTGGCGGTCGCCCCGAGCCCCCGGCGGCCAGCGGCGGCGGCGCCAGTGGTCACGGCCTGGACGTGCTGTTCCAGGTCAAGCACTTCGGCGGCATCCGCCAGCAGCCGATCCTGCTGCCCGCCGACGGCGATCTGCCCGGCCTGCGGCTGGGCGTGATGGCCACCCTGCGCCTGCAGGGTGATACGGCCACAACCGAATGAATCCTGCAACGGAAAAGGCCGGGGTCTCCCCCGGCCTTTTCAGTTCATCCAGTCACGTAGATCAGGCGATCGCTTCCTGGTAACGGCGCTCGACTTCGTTCCAGTCGATGACGTTGAAGAACGCGCCGATGTATTCCGGACGGCGGTTCTGGTACTTCAGGTAGTACGCGTGTTCCCACACGTCCAGGCCCAGGATCGGCGTGTTGCCTTCCATCAGCGGGCTGTCCTGGTTGCCGGTGCTCTCGACCACGACCTTCTTGTCCGGGGTCACGCTCAGCCATGCCCAGCCGCTGCCGAAACGGGTCAGCGCGGCCTTGGTGAAGGCGTCCTTGAACTTGTCGAAACCGCCCAGGTCCTTGTCGATGGCCTTGGCCACGTCACCCACCGGGTTGCCGCCCGCGTTCGGCGCCATCACGGTCCAGAACAGCGAGTGGTTGGCATGGCCGCCACCGTTGTTGCGCACCGGGCCCTGCAGGTTCTCCGGCAGCGACTTGAGCTTCTTCACCAGTTCTTCGACCGGCAGGTCAGCGTACTCGGTGCCTTCCAGCGCCGCATTGACGTTGTTGATGTAGGTCTGGTGATGCTTGGTGTGATGGATTTCCATCGTCGCCGCATCGATATGCGGTTCCAGCGCGTCGTAGGCGTAGGACAGCTTGGGCAGGGTGTAGGCCATGATGCATCTCCTGATTGCGAGGGCACCCGACGGTGTCGGGCGTTGCGCGGTGAATGATGGGGACAGACCGCCAGATTACCAAGGGGGATGTAAAGGAAATTGCGTCCTGCCAGTGAGCACGACGGCAATTGTTACGCACCGGTGACGCACCGCGCTCCTCATGCACCGTGCAGCGCAGGAGCGCTACAGTGCCTGCCACCACCTCTGCCCGCCCCTGCCCATGCGCAACCCCCGGCTGCTGATCACCGCCATCGCCCTGCTGCTGCTCGGCCTGGTCGTCAACCATTTCATGCAGCGCCCACCGGCGCCGCAGTTCGCACCGGACCTGCAGGGCACACCCGCCGCGCGTGCGCCGGCCGCTGCCGGTGCAGGCAATGACAGCGGCCTGCCCGCCTTCCTGCCCGCCGAAGCCCGGCAGACCATCGCCCTGATCCAGCGCGGTGGGCCGTTCCCGCACCGCCAGGACGGCAGCACCTTCGGCAACCGCGAACAACAGCTGCCACAGCGTCCGCGCGGTTACTACCGCGAGTACACCGTGGACACCCCCGGCGCACGCACACGTGGCACGCGCCGCATCGTCACCGGCGGTGATCCGGCGGAGGCGTGGTATTACACCGACGACCACTACGAATCATTCCGCAGCTTCACCGTACCGGCCCAGGGAGCGCAGTGATGAGCCATGACGATTTCGGCCTCGGCCTGCATGACATCAACAACGCTGGCGTCTACGCCATCGACAGCGACGACATCAGCGCATTGGCCGCCGCGATGCGCGACGCCGGCCTGAAGGTGATCCGCATCGATCTGGAAGGCGTGGCCGACAAGCGCACCCTGCTGGCACGGCTGGCGGCGCAGCTGGATTTCCCGGCGGGCTTCGGCGGCAACTGGGATGCGCTGTCGGACAACCTGCGCGACCTGCAATGGCTGCCGGCCAACGGCTACGCGCTGTTCCTGGCCGACGTGGAGGCACTGCGTGCCGCCACCCAGAAGGACTTCGACACCCTGCTGGACGTGATGGATGAGGCCAGCCGCGACTGGGTCGGCCGCGATGTGCCGTTCTGGGTGTTCCTGTCGCAGAGTGCGTGACGGTAGCGCCGGGCCGCGCCCGGCGAGTGCGCATCGCGGCGTGCACACCACCGCCGGGCATGGCCCGGCGCTACCTGCAACGAATCGGTAGATCCACGCCACGCGTGGATGAGAGTTGACCCGGCATCGCCGCTAGCGACTGCCGTTATCTTCCTGCAGCTCTTTCTTGAACGGGATGTCCGGCGGCGGCCGTGCCACGGCCGGCTGGTCCTGCATGTTCGGATTGGTGAGGCCACAGCCACCACCCGCCTGCAGGATCGAGATCACACAGGAGATCTTCGTACCGGTGCCCGGCAACGGAATCTCCATCGACTTGATGCCCTTGCGCACCCATTCGGCCAGCAGTGATTCCTGCGGCACCCAGTACTTGTCGAACGAGGTCGGCGTGTAATCGTACGGCGGCCGCTTCAACCAGGTACCGGACTGCGCGATGCGCTCCTTGCTCCAGCCATCGTTGGCGCCACCGGGGGCGCCACGCTCGGCGTGCCCGTCACCCTGCTGCCCCGGCACGCGCACGCTGCCATCGGCATTGAACAGGCCATTGCCCCTGCCGGATGTACTGGCCTGGCTCGCGCCCTTGCTGGCGCCATCCTGGTTGCGGCTTGATGCACCCCAATCGTCACCCTTGGCCGGCGTGGCCCAGTTGCCCGGGTTGGGAGCCGGACGCGCGCCGGCCTGGGCCGGTGTCGTGCTGGAGGCGGACGGCCGTGGCGTGCTGCTGTTGGCCTGGCTCGCACTGCCGCTGGCCGCAGGCGCCGCCGTTGCCGCTGGCGCGCTGCCGCTGGACGTTGAAGGCGCCGCCGCGGGTGCCGACGCAACTTCGCGCTCGCGCACCTGCAGGTCACGGCCCGCCGGCGCACGCACGGTCGGCTCACGTCCGGCCACAGCAGCCATTCGTACCTGCGGATCGACCACGGCCTGCACTTCGCGCTCGCGCACCTGCACGTCGCGCTGCGGCACACGGACCTGTACATCAGCCGTGCGCAGCGGCTGCGACACCGCCGGTGCATCGACCGTACTGACTTCGCGCTCCTGCACCGGAATGTCACGCAGCTGCGGTGCCCGCACCGCGATCTCCGGCGCGCGCAGCGTGGCTGGGCTCGGCGGCGCCTGCACCGGCTGCACGCTGCGCTCGCGCACCGTCGGTGTGGTGTCGCGCGGCACGATGCTGACCTCGGTGCGCGGCACGCTGACCGGTGGCACCACGAAATCCGTACTGGCCTCGGCCACTTCGGTGGCCTGCACCGGTGACGGTGGCGGTGCCGCGACCGGCGCCGGCTCGGATTCGGCGGGCGGCGGTGGCACGCTGGCCGTTGCAGCCGGAGCGGGAGCGGACGCAGCTGCCGACGCGGACGCCGGACGCGGCTCAGGCGCCATTGCGGCCCCTGCGTTCTGGCCAGCTGCAACCTGGCCCGGCGGTGCAGCCGCCGCCGCCTCGGCACCCGGCTGATCGCCGCCGCCCTCCTGGGTGGCGCGACCGACGAACTCCACCTGCACGCGCTCGCCCTCGGCGCCTTCTTCTTCCGGTGCCGTGGTGCGGATCACGGCCACCCATAGCAGCAGCATGAAGAACAGCAGGTGCAGCAGCGCACTGGCCAATGCCGAGACCCAGCGCATCCAGCGCTGGTCGCGCGGCGCAGCATCCCAGTCCTGCCAGAACAGACGGCGCAGTGCTTGCCAGGGTGACAACCGGGGCAATTGCCCGGGGGGCCCTGGCAGCGGTCGCGGCAGCAGCACCGCGATCAATTCGCTGGCATGCAGCGGCCGCGGCAACGGACCGAGCGAGCGCAGCCACAACGCCCAGCCATACGGCAGGCGCGTGGTTTTCTCGAGGACGGCCCTGGGCTGCTGGCGGGCCAGCAGCAGGTCGATGAATTGCTCGGCCCGGGTCAGAGGCACGCGTCAGCGATCAGGCGGCGTTGCCGCGAGGGATATACGGCGCGTGGCCACTGTCGTGGTCGGTCGCGTCGCGCACGGCGGTCACGCCCGGCACGCGGCCCATCAGTGTCTTTTCAATGCCCTGCTTGAGGGTCACGTCGGCCATGCCGCAGCCCTGGCAGCCACCACCGAAGCGCAGCAGCACCACGCCTTCGGCCGAGACCTCCTGCACGGCCACCTTGCCGCCATGCGAGGCCAGCTGCGGATTGATTTCGTTTTCCACCACCCAGTGCACACGCTCGACCAGCGAGGCCGCGTCGCCGGGTGCTTCGCCCTTGATGCGCGGCGCCTTGATGGTCAGCTGCTGGGTACCGGCACTGCCGGCGACGATGTCGATCTCGGCGCCATCGAGCCAGCCGACGCTGCTGGCATCGACATACAGGGTGAAGCCATCGCAGTCCACCGCCCACTCGTCACCGAGCAGGTCGGCCGGCTCGGCGAACTCCAGCCGGGCGTCGGCGCGCGGAGTGCCAGGATCGACCGCGCTGAGGCGCACGCCCATGCCGGGCACGCCCTCGCGTTCGATCAGCTTGCGGAAATGGGTCTGGGCAGTGTCAGAGATCTGGATCATCAGGCTATTCTAGCCAAGTAAGCGTCAGCCGCTCATTCGGTTTATACACCGTCCGGCGCATTGTTCAGTCAACACGAGGTGGAGATTCCCATGGCCGACCTGATTCCACTGGCCCAGGCCCGTTGCGTGCCGCGCAAAGGCAGCGACCACAAGCTGGGCGAGGCCCGCCTGGCCGAACTGCTGCCGCAGATTCCCGGCTGGGAGCTGAGCGAGGGCGGGCAGGCCCTGACGCGCACCTTCCGCTTCAAGGATTACTACGCCACCATGGCCTTCGTGAACGCGCTGGCCTGGATTGCCCACCGCGAGGACCACCATCCGGACCTGGGCGTGCACTACGACCGCGCGGTCGTGCGCTTTTCCACCCACGACGTGGGCGGCCTGAGCGAGAACGACTTCATCTGCGCTGCAAAGACTTCGGCCCTGACGGAGCAACTGCCATGAACGTACGTTTGCTGAGCCTGTCCCTGATCGCTGCGACCGGCCTGGCCGGCTGTGGCCCGTCCGAGCCGCCGGCACCGCCACCGCCGCCGCCGACTGAAGTGGCTGCAGTGAAGACGCCGCCGCCGCAGTACCCGCTTGAGCTGGCCTGCATGGGCGTGGGCGGCACCAGCACCTTCAAGGTCACCATCGGCACCGACGGCAAGCCGAGCGACGTGGCCCTGTTGACCGGCGCCGGCAACCCGCAGCTGGACGAATTGGCGAAGACCGCCGTGCAGGGCTGGCAGTTCAAGGCCGCCACCCGCAATGGCGCTGCCGTGCCGGCCACCATCCAGGTGCCGGTCAGCTTCAACCCGCCGCAGCCGAAGCCGGACCAGTGCTTCGCCATCGAAGAACGCCTTCGCCGCGGCGGCTGACCGCCCGCGCCCCGACGAGGCCAGCCGACGCCCGCCTCGCCCTCGCCGCCCCGGCCTTGCCCGGGGCGGCTGTCTGTTGACCAGGACCGCGTCGGTACATGCTGCAGATTCCCCCCGAAAACATCTGGATCGCGCTGGCGGTCACCCTTGCGGCCGGCCTCGCTACTGCCATCGGCAGCCTGCTGGTGCTGTTCTCGCGCCGCCCCAATCCGCGCCTGCTGGCGTTCGGCCTGGCCTTCGCCGGCGGCGCGATGGTCTATGTGTCGCTGTCGGAAATCCTCAACAAGTCGATCGCATCGTTCGCCCTGGCCTATGGCGAGCGCACCGGCTTCACCTACGGCACCCTGGCGTTCCTGCTGGGCGTGATCGTGATCGTGCTGATCGACCACTTCATTCCCAATCCGCATGACAGCCTGGACAAACAGGATCCTGCGTTCCGCGAGAACAGCCGTGAGTACCTGAAGCGGGTCGCGCTGCTGACCTCGGTCGCGATCACCGCTCACAATTTCCCGGAGGGGCTGGCGACCTTCTTCGCCACCCTGGAAAGCCCGTCGGTGGGCATGCCGCTGGCCTTCGCCATCGCCATCCACAACATTCCCGAGGGCATCGCGATCGCGGTGCCGGTGTACTTCGCCACCCAGAACAAGTTCTATGCGTTCAGTGCCAGCCTGCTGTCCGGCCTGGCCGAGCCGGTGGGCGCGGCGCTGGGCTACTGGCTGCTGTCAGGATCGCTGTCGCACGCTACGTTTGGCTGGGTGTTCGGACTGATCGCAGGCGTGATGGTGTTCCTGGCGCTGGACGAGCTGCTGCCTGCGGCCAAGCGATATGCCAAGGGCCACGAAACCGTATACGGCTTGGTGGCCGGCATGGGCACGCTGGCGATCAGCCTGGTGCTGTTCAAGTGGTGAGGAGTTCCCGGCCAACGGGCTGAGCCCCCTCGCGGCTGGTACGTACCGCAGTATCGAGAGGTCACGGGCGGGGCCGGCTTGCAGGGGGCGCCGTGAATCCATCCATGGAGGCTTGGCCGCCGCATCCATGCGGCGGTCACCCCTGCAAGCCGCCCCCGCCCGTGCCCCGTCATTTTTCCGTGCGTGCCAGCCGCGCGATGAAAGAATGAAAAAGCGAAGCCCGCGCTGCGCGCGTGAGTCGAGCGTGGCTCGACTCTACCCGGGCCGCCGCGCGGCACGGGTCTGCTTTTCTTTTGATGTTCCGTGGCTGACGCGCACGCGATCTGTCGAAGGTCGGTCCGGATGGGTTGGCGGGGGTGTCCGCGGCAAGGATGCCGCGGCCAAGCCCCCATGGATGGGTTCACGGCGTCCCCCGCCAACCCATCCGGACCGACCAAAACCGGAATCCCGCTTTGGACGCCAGCCGCGAGGGGGCTGCGCCCGGTGGCCAGTCAGCCCCGCAGGGGCTACTTCAGCCGGTCCAGCGCCTCGACCAGCTCATCCGCCAGCGGCGCGTTCAGCACATACGGGCTCTTGCCGTCGTCCAGCGCGAACTCCAGCGAGGCCGCATGCAGGAACAGGCGTTTCAGCCCGATCTGCTCACGAAGCCGCTTGTTGACCGCCGGATCGCCGTACTTGTCGTCACCGGCCACCGGATGCCCCAGGTGCTGGGCGTGCACGCGGATCTGGTGGGTGCGACCGGTCTCGATGCGCACCTCGCAGTACGAATGGCCGCCGCGGCGCTCCAGCACCCGGAAGTGGCTGATCGATTCCTTGCCGATCGCGTTGACCTGCACGTGACGCTCGCCACCCTGGCGCAGGCCGACATGCAGCGGCGCATCGACCGTCATCACGCCGTCGGGCATGCGCCCGGCCAGCAGGGTCAGGTAGCGCTTGCGGATGCCGGCACCGTGGTCTTCACGCAGCAGGGCCTGCAGTTCGCTCAGCGCCGAGCGCTTCTTGGCCACGATCAGCAGGCCCGAGGTGTCGCGGTCCAGCCGGTGGACCAGTTCCAGGGTCTGACCCGGGCGCAGCGCGCGCAGGGTCTCGATGGCGCCGAAGCTGATGCCGCTGCCACCATGGCTGGCCACCCCGGTGGGCTTGTTCAGGGCCAGCAGGCGGGCGTCCTCGAAGACGATGGCCTGCTCCAGGCGGCGCATGAACGCCTCCGGAGGACCGGCCTTGTCTCCCTCTTCACTGAGACGGACCGGCGGCACACGCACCTCGTCACCCGCCTCCAGCTTGCGTTCGGCCTTGGCACGGCCGCCATTCACCCGTACCTGGCCGCTGCGCACCAGCTTGTAGACCAGGCTGCGCGGGGCGCCCTTCAGCTGGCCGAGCAGGAAGTTGTCCAGGCGCTGGCCGGCGCGGTCGGCGGGAACGGTGATCATGCGCACGGAAGGCTTGTCGCCAGCGGGTTTGGTCGGGTCTTGGGCGGTCATCAGGCTGTTTATTCTGTTACACTCGGGGGGCGAGATAAGGGATTGATTTCGTTGGAAGTTACTCAGGGCCAGAAGCCCAGCTTCCGACGAATCCGGCACAGTGCGCGACCACCGCCCGCGGGGCGGCCATGTTAGCGGCTCACCGGCCTTCCCGGCCATCGCCGGATGCCTGACACGCAACCGTGCTGAACATGTCCCGCGTGGCGCTCCAGCCTGGCTGACAGCTGCCTGCGGCCTGTAACACCCCAAAACCCATAAGAGTGAAGCGCTCCCGCGGCCTGCCGTGGTGTCGTAGCGCTGGAAACCCAAGCCGCCCTCCCCGCGCTTGCGCGAATGGGCGGCGAACCGTGTCCAGAGGCGAAACCCCATGGCGTTCCGCGCGGTAGCCGCTTGCGAGGAACGCAACAATGAAGCGAATGCTGATCAACGCCACGCAGGCTGAAGAGCTGCGTGTTGCCATCGTGGATGGCCAGTCGTTGTATGACATCGACATCGAACAGCCGTCGAAAGAACAGAAGAAGTCCAACATCTACAAGGGCCGGATCTTCCGCATCGAGCCCTCGCTGGAAGCGGCCTTCGTCGAATACGGTGGTGGCCGCCATGGCTTCCTGCCGCTGAAGGAAATCTCCCGCGACTACTTCCAGGCCGGCGTCGACCACAACAAGGCCGGCATCCGCGAACTGCTGAAGGAAGGCCAGGAGATCGTCGTCCAGGTCGACAAGGAAGAGCGTGGCAACAAGGGCGCCGCCCTGACCACGTTCATCTCGCTGGCCGGCCGCTACATGGTGCTGATGCCGAACTCGCCCAGCGCCGGCGGTGTCTCCCGTCGCATCGAGGGCGAAGACCGTGCCGCCCTGAAGGACGCCCTGGACAAGCTGAACATCCCTGATGACATGGGCGTGATCATCCGTACCGCCGGCGTCGGCCGCGATGCGGAGGAGCTGCAGTGGGATCTGGACTACCTGCTCAACGTCTGGCGCGCCATCGCCGAGGCCGCGCTGAGCAAGCCGGCCCCGTTCCTGATCTACCAGGAATCGCGCCTGATCGTGCGCGCCCTGCGTGACTACCTGCGCGCCGACATCGGCGAGATCCTGGTGGACACCGAGGAAATGTACGAGCACGCCCGCGAGTTCATGCAGCAGGTGATGCCGCAGACCCTGCGCAAGCTCAAGCACTACAAGGACGACATCCCGCTGTTCAACCGCTTCCAGATCGAATCGCAGATCGAAGGCGCCTACGAGCGCAACGTGCGCCTGCCGTCGGGCGGCTCGATCGTGGTCGACCAGACCGAAGCGCTGACCGCGGTCGACGTGAACTCCTCGCGCGCCACCAAGGGCAGCGACATCGAGGACACCGCGTTCCAGACCAACCTGGAAGCAGCCGAGGAAGTGGCCCGCCAGCTGCGCCTGCGTGACCTGGGCGGCCTGGTGGTGATCGATTTCATCGACATGGCCTCCAACAAGCACCAGCGCGAGGTCGAGAACCGCCTGGCCAACGCGCTGAAGTACGACCGCGCGCGCGTGCAGGTCGGCCGCATCTCGCGCTTCGGCCTGCTGGAAATGAGCCGCCAGCGCCTGCGCCCGAGCCTGGGCGAGTCCAGCCAGATCGTCTGCCCGCGTTGTGACGGCCATGGCCGCATGCGCAGCGTCGAGTCCCTGTCGCTGTCGATCATCCGCGTCGCTGAAGAGCATGCGATGAAGGAGAACACCGGGCAGGTGCTGGTACAGGCCCCGGTGGAGATCGCCAATTACCTGCTGAACGAGAAGCGCAGCGCCCTGCGCGAGATCGAGCAGCGTCACGAGGCGCCGATCGTGATCGTCGCCGACGAGCAGCTGCACACCCCGCACTACACCGTCACCCGCCTGCGCGAGAACGAGCTGGGTGAGGAGAGCAACAAGCCCAGCTACCAGCGCGGCACCCCGCGCAAGCTGCCGGTGCACGCGCTGACCAAGGGCCAGCTGAACATCCCGCCGCCGGCGGTGACCCAGGTCAAGCACACCTCCCCCGCTCCGGTGCGCGAGGAAGTGGAACCGGCTGCAGTGGCCCCGGCTCCGGTCGCTGCAGCGCCGGTGGCGCCGGCACCGAGCGGCGGCGTGATCGGTTGGCTCAAGCGCGTGTTCGGTGGCGAACCGGCGCCGGCACCGGCACCGGCGGCTCCGGTCGCCCGCCAGCAGCAGGACGGCGGCCGCAAGGACCGCAACAAGGATCGCAACAAGGACCGCAAGGACCGTCGCGACGAAAACCGTGGCAACGGTGGCAACGGCAACGCGCAGCAGCAGAAGGATGGCGGCAACCGCAAGGACCGCGGTGAGCAGCGCAACAAGGACGGCCGCAACGGCAACAACGGCAATGCCCAGCAGCAGCCGCAGCAGGGCAAGCAGAAGGAACCGCAGCAGAAGGATGGCCAGCAGCACCCGCAGCAGCAGAACAAGCCGCGCAACGAGCCGCAGGGCCAGAACCAGAACCAGCAGCAGCCGAAGCTGAAGCAGCCCAAGCAGCCGCGTCCGCAGCAGCAGGACGGTGACAAGCCGGCCGAGAAGCCGCAGCGCAACGCCGCCGATGCACCGGCCGAGGCCGTGACCGCGGCCGCAGCCGTGGCCGCTACGGCCGTCGCCGCCAATGTGGTGACTGCGCAGGAAGCCACTGCTCCGGTTGCGCCGCTGGGCGCCGCGCCGGTGGACGCCGCAGCACCGGTCGAGACCGCTGCCAACGCTGCCAGCGAGGCCGAGGTGATTGCAGTTGCCGGTGAAGAGGCTGCAACCGACGCCAATGGCGAGCAGGCAGGCGAAGGCGCGACCCGCCGTCGCCGTGGCCGTCGTGGTGGCCGTCGTCGTCGTCGCGGTGGCGCCGAGAACGCCGCCGGCAGCGATTCCCTGGGTGATGACCAGGACGATGGTGATGACGGTGATGACGCCGATGGCGCCGAGCCGAACATCGACAGCACTGCCGGCACTGCGCCGGTCGCTGCTGCACAGCCGGCCCGTTCGCAGCCGGAGTTCGACTTCGATGACGAAGCCGAGCCGGTCGCTGTCGAAGCCGAAAAGCCGGCCCGCGCTGCCGCCGCTGTTGTCGCCGCGCCCGTCGCGGTGGTGAGCAGCGCCGTGGTCGAGGCCGCTGCGCCGGTCGTGGCCGAGGTACAGGCCCCAATCGAAACCGTGGCCAAGGCCGAACCGACATCTTCGCCGGTGCAGACCAGCATGCTCGATGCCATCGACGCGGCGACCCCGGCCCAGCCGTTGGTGGCTGCGGCACCGGTGGTCGAAGTGAAGCCGGTCGTGGTCGAGGCCGCTCCGGTCGTGGAATCGAAGCCGGAGATCGCTGAAGCCGCTCCGGCGGTCGAAGCCAAGCCGCTGGCCGTTGAGGCTGCTTTGGTGGTGGAGGCCGCTCCTGCGGTTGAAGCCAAGCCGGTCGTCGAGACCACGCCGGTCGCCGAACAGCCGGTCGCTCCGGTGACGGTTGAAACCGTGCCGGTGGAAGCTGCGGCCCCGGTTGCCGAGGCGGTGGTGACACCATCGATCGATCCGGTCGCCGATGGCCACGCCGATGCCGCCGCCCAGGCAGCCGAAGCCAAGGCCGACGAAGAAGATGAAGAGGCCGCCAAGCGCACGCCGCCGGCGAACTGATCAATCGTTGATCGCGTGAAACGAAACGGCGGGGATCGATGATCCCCGCCGTTTCTGTTTGTGCCGTGCCGTGGTAGTTGCCGACCTTGGTCGGCGGCGTTGATTCAACGCACGCGGATACGTCCGTGCCAACCAAGGTTGGCACCTACCAAAGCAGGGACACGGACGCCGCCGACAGCACGGGCGCCGCAGTGGCGATTGCCGGACCTTGGTCGGTGCCGTTGTTCGCGCCAACCAGGGTTGGCATCTACCGAAAGCAGGTGTGCTCAGGGCTTCGGCGCGAACTGCAGGCGGGTCCACACGCCGTAGTGGTCCGAGGCCCAGCGACCGCTGTCGTCGGGCTGGTCGAACAGGATCTTCGCCTCGCGCGCAACCATCTCGTCCTGCTGGAAGAAGATGTGGTCGATCCGGGAGGGCGCCTGGTAATAGTGGCGGTTGAGCGTACTGACCCCGGCCAGGTCGGTATTCACGTGCACGCTGCCGTAGCTGTCGCCGTAGTGGCTGCGCAGCTCGCTCAGGTCGCTGGCATCCACCAGTGCATTGAAGTCGCCAGCAATCACCACCGGTGCGCCGGCCGACGTTGCAGCGATGAAGCGCAGCAGGTCCTCGACCTGGCTGCGGCGGATGCGTTGCCCGCTCTCGTCACTGCGCTCGTTGAGATGCGTGGCGTAGACATTCACCGGCGTACCGTCGACATCGATGCGCAGGTGGGCAACCGTGCGGTAGTCATCCAACGGCTGCAGCAGATGATCGCCGTGGGCAAGAATCGGCCGCCGGGTCAGCAGTGCATTGCCGTAGCGTTTGGGCGCGCCGACCGGATCGGTGGACACGAACACGTACTTGTAGCCGAGTTGGCTGGCCAGCCATTGCGCCTGGTTTCGCACGTTGCGGCGCTGGATCACCTCCTGCAGGGCAACCGCATCCGGCTGCAGGCGCTTGAGCTCGGCCAGGATGGTGCGGCGGCGGCTTGGCCAGTCCTCGCGGTCATGATGCAGGTTGAAGGTGACCATGCTCATGCCTGGCGCGGTGGCAACGTCAGCCGCTGCCGCGGCGGCCGGCTCGGCCGCCATCACCGCGCCCGGCAATGCCAATGCAATTGCCAGCCCCAGGGCACGCACGGTCGTGCGCACCCTTGCCCCCTGCTGCTTCATCGTTACTGCCCCTTGCGCTCGGCGCGGCGCACCGCGCTCGGTACATCGATCTCGACCCGCGCCGGCAGCTGGTGCACGTGCAGTTCCTTGTTGACCCATTCGGCCGCTTCACCGTTGATGGTCGCCTCGCCCGGGTCACCGGCGTACGGCCACGGCAACACCACGCCACCGACCGGTGGCAGCAGGCCCGGCTGTACCTCCAGCACCAGCTGCTTGTCGCTGCGCTGCAGGCGGTAATTGAGCTGGCCCTGCGGCGTGCGCAGGCCCTGAACGGCGATGCCCTCGCCCTGCAGCCACGCGCTCGGCACGCCAGCGGCCAGCACCAGCGCATCGTCCATGTCGCGGTTGTAAGCGAACATGTCCAGCGCCGAACGCACGAAATCCGAGGCCACCCACGCGTGCGGCAGGTCACCGACGAAGAACGGCTTGCGCGGGGTACGCGAGACCACTTCGGCCCACTGGTTCCAGGCCTGCGGCGCACGGTCCTTGAAGAAGAATTCGGTGGCCTGCCAGGCGCGGTCACGCCAGCCCAGGCGCACGAACGCCGCCACGTTGCGCCACTCGTACGGGGTGTAGTCCTTCCACTCCCGCTTGCCATCGCGACGGGCCACGAACTCCTTCCAGTAGCGCTCGAAGGTCGCCTCCAGCGCCTGCTGCGGCAGTCGGCCCTGCTCGCCGCCCGGCGCCAGTGCGATCGTGGTCGAGGTCGCATCGAAATCGCCCAGCTCGGCCGAGCCCGGCAGGTAGTCGATGGTGTGCTGCTGCATCGCCGACAGCAGCGATGCCTGCAGGTCATCACGGAACTGGTCACGCGATTCAGCGATCTGCATCGCCTCGACCTTGCCCAGCTGGGTCGCAAGCAGTGCCGCGTCCTTGTAGCCGCGCAGCGCCCAGAAGTTGTCCCAGTACGAATGCATCGGCTTGGCCGAATAGCCCTCGTGGCTGATCGAGGCCGGCATCATCCCGTAGAAGGCCGGGTTGCGCGCGCGGTTCTCTTCGGTGCGCTCGCTCGCGCGCAGCTGCTCCATGTAGGTGTAAGCGCCCTGCACGTGCGGCCACATCAGCTCGGTGAAGGTGCTGTCGCCGGTATAGCGCCCGTACTCGGCGATGCTGTAGATCAGCTCACCGTGGCTGTCGTTCTCCGGCACCGGGTCGCTGCCGCGCGCGTCGACGCAGCACGGCACCTTGCCGTTCTCGAACTGGTACGGCGCATACCAGTTGATGTAGTCACGCACCGCATCGCTGCGCCCCATGCGCAGCAGGCCCTCGGAAATCATCGCGCCATCGCGGATCCAGCTGCGGGCATAGGAACGCGTGCCCGGCTGCAGGCGCGGCCCGACGCGCGAGATCAGCATGTGCGCGACTGCCGTGCGCAGGGTGTCGACCAGCGGCTGGCCCGCAGCGGGCACCTGCAGCGAGACCACGCCCAGCTTCTGCCGCCACTGCTCGGCCACCTGCGCCTGCGCCCTGGCCACGTCCAGCGCCTTCGGCGCCCAGCCACCGGTCTGCGGCAGTACCACCGCCACCTCGCGGCTCTGGCCGGGCTCGAGCTTGATCGTGTAGATCAACGCGCCCGACGCCATGCCGGTGCTGTCCTTCACTGCGGTGGCCGCCGGGTACTTGCCGTCCGCCAGATGCATCGCATCGAGCTTGCCATCGAACGTGCTGGCAAAGCGCGCATCCGGAACCTGCAGCGGGTAGATGCGCGGCTCACCGTTGACCCGCACCAGCTGCTCGCCGACATCCAGTGCATCGATGCGGCTGAAGCCACCGACGGTATTGAGGAACTGCGTGGGCGGATTGACCTGCCACGGCCGGATCGCCAGTGCCAGGGTGTATTCGTGTGCGACCTTGTCCGGATTGCTCAGCCGGTAGCGGCCGATCAGCTGCGCACGCTCCGGTGTGCCCTGCACGAAACCGGTCACCGCCAGGCCGGCCTTTTCATGCACCCAATCGACATTGGCGATCGGCAGGTAGTGATCCTGCAACGACTGGGTGATCGCGACCTTTGACCAGTCCAGCAGCTTGCCATCGAGGCGGATGAACGGCTCGATGCTGAAGCTGCCCTTGGCCGGCTCCAGCGCGCCATCCTCGCTGATCAGCGCCTGTTCCTGGCCGCCATCAAGGCCGAGCAGGGTCCAGTACGGCTGTTCGCCCACATAGGCGCGCGGCAGCGAGCCACGCGGCAGATCGGCGGCCACCGAGGACAGGAAGGCATTGGGCGTGGCGGCGAACGCCAGCGGCTTCAGTGCGATGTCACGGATGCCGTAGCGCCAGTTCGGGCCATCCTGCAGATCGAAGCGCACGTAGCGTGCATCGGTATCCGGCAGCGCCAGCCAGTCACGGCCACCGGCGCCGCTGGTCACCTCGCGCACGGTGCGCCAGTCGCGGCCATCTTCGGAGGTACGCACGGTATAGCGGCGCGCTTCCAGGTTCGGCAGCCAGTCGATCACCGCACCGCCGATCTCGCGGCTCTTGTGCAGGTCAAGGCTGATGGTCTGCTGCTTGACGCCACCGCTGATCCAGAACGTATCGCTCTTGCCATCGATCATGCGGTCCTGCAGCGCGGTGGCGGTATCGGCGATCACCGACGGCACCAGCGCCGAATCATCCTGCGGCGGCAGGCCCTGCAGGGTCAGCTTGTCGAAGCACACCGTGCCGCGGCCGCCGACCTTGCTGTAGATGGTGAATTCAACCGCGGCGCTGCGTGCCATCTCCTTCTCGGGCGATGGCCCCCATGCCTTGTCGATCTGCCGACGCCGGTACTCGACCGGCGTCCACGCCTTGGGGAAGCTGTAACCGGGCCGGTTGACCCACCAGACGTTGTCGCCGCTGGCGTCGATCAGCTTGAACTGCAGGTCATTGCCCGGTGAATCACCGCGCAGCTGGAAGCCGAAGCGGTAATTGACCGGGTACTCGATGTTCAGCGCGCGACGGATGCCAACATAGCCGGAGACATCGTGGAAATCGTAGTCCAGGCACAGCGCGCGGCCACCGCCGGCGCCACTGACCGGGCGCAGCGAACCGCTGACCTGGTCGGACAGCACCAGCGTCCAGGCTGCGATGTCGTCGAAGTCGTCCAGCACCTTCGGTGCCGGCAGCGCCGGAGGTGCGGCGATCGCCAGGGAAGTCCACAACAGGCCCAGTCCAACGGCGATCGCTCGCTTCATCCCTTGACGCTCCCCAGCAACAGACCTTGGATGTAGTACCGCTGCAGCACCAGGAACAGCGCCAGCACCGGGACCACGGTGACCACCGCGCCAGCCATCATCATTTCCACGTCCATGATGTGCTCGCGCGAGAGGGTGGCCAGTGCCACCGGCAAAGTGTAGTGCTCCTGGTCGGTCAGCACGATCAATGGCCACATGAAATCGTTCCATGCGCCCATGAAGGTGAAGATCGCCAGGGTCACCAGCACCGGCTTGAGCATCGGCAGCACGATCTGGAAGAAGATGCGCAGCTCCCCTGCCCCGTCGATGCGCGCCGCTTCCAGCAGTTCGTCCGGGATGGAACGCGCGTACTGGCGTACCAGGAAGATGCCGAACACGCTGGCCAGCGCTGGCACGATCACGCCACCGAAGCTGTTGACCAGGCCCAGCTGCTTCATCAGCAGGAACAGCGGCAGCATCGCCACCTGCGCCGGAATCACCAGCGCCGCCATCAGCACCTGGAACAGGCGCTCGCGGCCGACGAAGTTGAGCTTGGCGAACGCGTAACCGGCCATGGTGTTGAGCAGCAGCGAACCAACCGTGATGCCGAGCGACACCAGCAGGCTGTTGGCGAAGTTGCCGCCCATGCCAGTGCGCGCGAACAGCTCATGGTAGTTGTGCGTGGTGATGCTGGAAGGCAGCAGCGGCGGCGGGAAATGGCTGGCCTCGCCCTGCGGCATGAACGAGACCGAGAGCATCCACAACAGCGGTGCCAGGCTGACCAGGGCCAGCACCAGCAACGCACCATTGATCAACCACGGGTACCAGCGCGACTGGCCGATTTCACGACTCATACCAACTGCCTCTTGCGGCCGAAACGCAGCATCACGGTGGTCACCGCCAGGATGATCAGGAACAGCAGGAACGCCACGGCGGAGGCGCGTCCCAAGTTCCACCACTTGAAGCCTTCCTCGAACATGAAATACAGCACGCTGACGGTGCTCTGCAGTGGGTCGCCGCGGGTCATCACGTAGGGTTCGGCGAACAGCTGGAAGTAGCCGGACACGGTAATCACCCCGACCACCAGCAGCACCGGGCCGAGCATCGGCAGGGTGATGTGCAGGAACTGCTTCCAGCGCGAGGCACCGTCGATGCGCGCGGCCTCGTACAGGTCATGCGGGATCGCCTGCAGGCCGGCCAGGAAGATCACCATGTTGTAGCCGAAGTTCTTCCACACCGCGAACAGCATGATGGTCGGCATCGCCCAGTTGGGATCGCCCAGCCAGTCGATCGGGCTGATGCCCAGATGGCCCAGGCCGTAGTTCACCAGGCCGTAGCTGGTATGGAACAGGTAGCGCCAGATCACCGCCACCGCCACCAGCGTGGTCACCACCGGCGCGAACAGCGCGGTGCGGAACAACGCCTTGAAGCGTGCGGCCGGCGCATTCAGCAGCATTGCCGCGCCCAGCGACACGCCGATCGACAAGGGCACACCGATCAACACGAAGTAAGTGGTATTCCACAGCGACTTCCAGAACATCGGTGTCTGCAGCAGATCGATGTAGTTGCCGAGGCCGACAAAGCGCAGGTTGCTGCTGTCAGCCAGGGCATACAGGTCGAAGTCGGTCACGCTCAGCGCCAGCGCCGAAGCCACCGGCAGGCCGAAGAACACGCCCAGCACGATCAGCGAGGGACCGGCGAAAATCCAGCCGGCGAGTGAAGTACGTTTCATTGCGCGCTCCCGGCGGCCACGGCACTGCTCGATTGCGGCGACGGAACGCGCTGCTGCAGGCGTTGTTGTTCATGCATCCAGCGGCGCTTTGCCAGCACCTTGTCCACGCGCTGGTCGAGCTCTTCGACGGCCTTGTCCTGCGGCAGGCCACCGCGCACCACCTTCTCGGTGACGATGCGCATTTCCTGCACGGTGCGCTCCCATTCGAGCACCTTCGGCGTCGGCTTGACCCGCTCCAGCTGGTCACGGAACGCTGCGGCCAGCGGATCGTTGGCCAGCGACGGCGCACTCCACGTGCTGCGGCGTGGCGGCAGGTCGCCGATGATCGAATGGAAACGTGCCTGGATCTGCGGGCGCGACAGGAACTCGATCAGCTTCCACGACGCCTCCTTCTGCTGCGACTTGCGGAAGATCACCAGGCTGGTGCCACCGGCGATGCCCGCGCCCGGACCCTCCGGCCCCGGCAGCGCTGCGGTGCCCCACTGCCCTTCCAGTTCCTTCGGCTGCAGCTTCTTGAACTCGCGGATGTTCCATGGGCCGGAAATGTAGAAGACGTTGAAGCCACGGAAGAACTCATCCCAGACGTTTGAGATCTGCGTCTCGGACATCTTCGGCGCCCAGCCCTGCTCGAACATGTTGGCGTAGAACGCCAGCGTGCGGCGGAAGCCGGGGCTGCTGAAGTTGCCGCGGGTGTCATCATCGCGCAGCAGCGGATCGGGCTGCTGCAGTGCCAGCGACAGCTGCTGCTCGAACTCGTTGATCGGCATCAGCACCGCATAGCGGTTCGGGCCCTGCATGCGCTTGATCGCTGCCATCTGCTCATCCCACTCCTGCCACGTGCGCGGCGGGTGGTCGTAGCCGGCCTTGGCCAGCAGGTCCTTGCGGTAGTAGATCAGGCGCGTATCGACATACCACGGCACGCCCACCAGCTCGCCGTGGATCACGTTGGTGTCCCAGATGCCCTGGAAATAATCCTTCTCATCGACCACGGCAGAGCGATCGACGAACGGCTGCAACGGGGTCAGCGCATCGAGCTCGGCGAACTCCGGCACCCAGGTGTTGCCGAGCTGGCACACGTCCGGCAGGCCGTCGGCGGCGAACGCGGTCAGCAGCTTTTCGTGCGCAGCGGTCCACGGGATGTTCTGCACGTCCACCTTGATGCCCGGGTTCTCGGCTTCGAACTCATGGATCAGTTCGCTGACCACCTCGGCTTCCCGGCCCATTGCCCAGAAGCGCACAGTGGTGGTGCCCGGTTCGGTGCGGGCGCAGCCGGCCACGGCCAGTGCGGCCAAGGCTGGCAGTGTCCAGCGGCGCAGACGGTCGATCCAGTTCGGCATCGGGTTACTTGCCCTGGCCTGTGTTGCGGTTGGCATTGTTCTTCTGTTCCTGCGCGGCAGCCGCGCGTGATTCGGCGATACCCACCGCGCGTGCCGCCGCGGCCTTTTCGTCTTTCTGCAGTTCCAGCGGCTGGAACGAACCTTCCGGCGCCAGCCAGCCACCACTGAACCCCGCCCGCTCCAGGCCCTTGCGGATGTACGGGTTCTTCTTCATCACTTCCCAGACGAAATCATTGCGATAGTTGGCGATCATGGTCAGGATCGGCCCCTGGTCGATGGCGATGTAGTCGCTGGCGACCCAGCCACGATCCGGCACCACGCGGCCGGTCTTGATCGGGATGTCGTAGTTGAAGCTGGGATTGAACGAATCCAGGAAGCCGTAGCTGGAATAGATGTAATCGCCGTAGCGCTTGTGCATCTCCAGCGTGGCCGGGATCACCTGTTCCGGCGCGAACACCACCGACGCGATCGCGGCGGTCGGAGCGATGGTGCCGTCATCGAAGTTCTCGCGCAGGCCAGCCCCGCGCGAAGAGTAATGGCGGAACTGGCGCTGCTCGCCACGGTATTCCTGCGTGGTGTTCTGCGGGCCATCGCTGGCGGTCAGGCCCCAGACGTTCTCACCGTAATCCTTCCACTGCATCGGGTTGGCGATGGCGTACTCACGCTGGGCCAGTGCGGCCGAGCGGCTGTTGAGGAAGTAGGTGCTGCCGCGCTCGCGCATGTAGGCGTCCTGGATGTCGCGGAAGTCGATCCAGACGTGGCTGTACTGGTGGCCGAACAGTGGGCCGAAGGACAGGTATTCCTGGCCCTGGTAGACCCCCCAGTCGTTGTCATAGGTGCGCGTCCACACCGTCCACGCATCCGGGCTGACCGGGTGCGTCGGCGAGCCGAGGGCAAGGATGTAGACCATCATCGCCTCGTTGTAGCCCATCCAGTCGTGGTCGATGAAACCGCTCTCGGGGAACCAGCCCATCGAGATCAGCGGCGCACGCTGCTGCAGCCAGGGCCAGTCGACCTTCTTGTACAACGTGTCGGCGATCTGGCGGATTTCCTTCTCGCGCGGATCGTCACCGTCGTAGTACGACTGCGCGAACAGCACCCCCATCATCAGCAGCGCGGTATCCACCGAGGACAGTTCGACCCAGCTGTCGTAGCGACGGCCTTCCTGCATGTCCAGGAAGTGGTAATAGAAGCCCTTGTAACCCGCTTTGCCGGTACGCTGCGGGCCCATCGGCACGTCGCGGAAGAATTTCAGGGTAGTCAGGGTGCGGTCGATCGCCTGGTTGCGGCTGACCCAGCCGTTCTCGATGCCGATCGGATACGCGGTCAGTGCGAAGCCGACCGAGGCGATGCTGGCGAACGGCCGCGACGGATAGCGGTCCGGGGTCAGGCCATTGATCTCGTTGGTGGTATCCCAGAAGAACTGGAAGGTGCGGCGCTCGATGTCATCGAAGAGCGGCGGCAGCTCAGGTTTCATCGGCCGCGGCGGTGCATCGGCCTCGATCAGGATCACCGGCGGCCGCGGCTTGGCAGGCTCCTGCTGGGCCGGCTGGCAGGCGGCCACGGCCAGGCTCAACGCTGCGGCGGACAACAGATGACGTGCCTGCATGGCCTGATTTCTCCGGTGGTCTGATCGATGGGAAAGCATACCGTCCAATGATCTGAAATCGTTTACAAGGTGCGTTCTTAAAAAACCACGAAAAACGTGGTTTGACACCGCGATCATTGCCCATGCCGATGCCCCCTGACCGGCAGCGGCATGGGCAATGGACCGGCGCAGGGCCGGCCATTGCCGTTTTCACGCGACCGATGCCGCCGGCGGAGCGGCGGCATCGGGGTCATGCATCCATCCAGGCTTAGAAGCGGAAGCCCACTTCGGCCTTGACCTGGCGCGGCGTACCGACGATGTCGCCGGTCTCGTTGTAGCTCACCAGCAGCTTGCCGTCGCTCTTCACGTAGTTCAGGTTGGAGAAGTTGTCAAAGTTGAGCACGTTGATGATGTCGATACGCGCATACAACTCGGTATCGCCGGCCAGCTTGAAGGTCTTGGTCGCCTGCAGGTCAAGCGACCGGTAGCCGAAGATCTTGCCGCCGAGCAGGAAGCGGCCATTGCCCCCCGGGTAGCCGGCGGCCGGGGTCGGCAGGCAGTTCGGGTTGCCGGCCTGTGCCACGCAGGACCAGTCGTTGCCCGCCACCGGGGTGGCCAAGGTCAGCTTGCCACCGAAGGTGATGCCCCAGAAGCCATCGTAGGAGCCCGTGACCACCAGACGGTGGCGCGGCGCGCCGTTGGACTTGATGTATGGGTATTCGCCGATGGTGCCGCGATCGAACGAGTAGTGCTCGTCAATGTTGCGGTTGTGGCGCGCAGTGGTCCAGGTATAGGCAATCGAGGTACCCCAGCCGCTTTCCTTGGTGTACGGCTTCTGCGCCGACAGCAGGATCTGGGTAGCGCGGGTCTTGATGCCCTGCTGGCCAATGATCAGGCTGCCGAAGCCGGGGATGTTGCAACCCCACGGTTGGCCGTAGGTTGGCTTTTCGGCACCACACAGCATCTGGTTGTCGAAGAAGTTGCCGTTGCGGAAGCGATTGCCCAAAGTGTAGGCGAAGCCATCATAGGTCAGCGTGCGCGAGATGGTGGCGTCGGTCAGCCACTCCCCGATCTGGTTGCTCATACCCAGACTGAACTGGTCCGCGTAGGGCACCTTCAAGTTGTTGTTGAGCAGGTCCACTTCCAGGCCTTCGTTGCTGGTACTGCCCAGCAGGGCCTGCACGTTGCCGATGCCATTAAGCAGGTTCGGGTTCCAGTCGAAGCACGGGTTCTGCCCGTACAGGCAGGCTCCGCTGCGCGGGTCGCGGAAGTACACGGTCGGCTGCGGCAGGGCCAGCTTGGTGGTTTCCAACGCCAGGTAATCGAAAAGATCACGGTCGTAGGAACGACCGGCGCCACCATGGATCACATGCTGCTCGTCGGCATTGATGTCATACGAGAAGCCCAGCCGCGGCTGCCAGGCATCCTTGAATGCCTTGCGGTTGTGGCCGTTACTGATGTAGTCGTTGATGTTCAGGCCGCTCAACGCGAGCGTCTGCGCGTAGCTCTGCCCGGCCGGGCCATGCGGATCCTGCGCATTGAGCGCGCTGACCACTTCCGGCGGAGTCACGAAGTCCAGGTAGGTCGGGTTCTTCTCGTAGTCCCAGCGCAGGCCCAGGTTCAACTGCAGGTGGTCGTTGACCTGCCAGTCGTCCTGAATGAACAAGCCGATCTGCGTGGTCTTCGAGCGTACTTCCGGCAACACGCCACTGACCCCAGTAATCGGCTTGGTGAATTGCGCCTTGTACGGCGTATCAATGCCGAATTCCGGGTTGCCCACGGTGTAGTAGAACTGCGGGTTGATCTGCTGCGCGTCGGAGGCGTACAGATTGATCTTCTTGTACTTGGCACCCATCTTGATGGTGTGGTCGCCAGCCCACTCCAAGCCGTCCAGGGTCAGGTTGTCTTCGATCGACCAGCCCTTCTGGCCCTTCACCTGCGAGGCGAAGGCGCTGGCACCACCGATTTCCACAATGGTGCGTTCCTGCGGAGTGTTGCCGTCGATGTCACGGCCGTCCGGCGCGGTGTACACGTAGCCGTTGCCCAGAGTCAGCGGCAGCGGGTTGTTGAACGACTTCTCGTGGGTGACCATCAGCTCGTTGTAGAAGCGCTCACCGCTGTGATTCCAGCGCAGCGCGAAACGACGGTCTGTGTTGTCAGTGACCTTGCCATGTTCCTTGGAGGTCTGGTCACTGAACTGCTGCTGGTTCTCGTCACGATCCTGGACTGTGAACTCGATGCGGTCGTTGTCGGTCGGCTCGACGTCGATCTTGGCGAAGATCAGGTCCTGCTTGAACGGCTGGCTGGCCGGGCCCAGGCCGGCGGCGGCCGCCGCCGGCAGCTGCGAGGCAGCGCTGGTGACCGCGCCATTCGGGGCAATGGTCACTGGCAGATCGAAACGCTTGGCTTCGTAGGTCACGAAGAAGTGGGCCTTGTCCTTGATGATCGGGCCGCCCAGCGCGAAGCCGTATTCCTTCTCCGCCGATTCTTCCTTGCTCTTTCCCGGCTGGCGTTCGGCCGGGGTCATCGCACGCATATTGTCGTTGGTGTAACGATAGAAGGTCTCGCCCTTGAACTCGTTTGTACCGGACTTGGTCGCGGCGGTGATCGCGGCGCTGGACACCTGGCCGTACTCGGCCTTGTAGTTGCCGGTGATGACCTTGTACTCGCCGATGGCCAGCTGCGGGAACGGGTTACCGGCACTGCCGGACTGGCCGGCCACGCCGCCGCCCTTGACGTAGCTCTTCTGGCCCACGCCGTCGATGTAGACGTTGGTGCCGTCAGCGTTGGTCGCGCCGCCGCGCAGCGAGGTGTTGCCCTTGGCGTCGCGGGTGAAGATCATGCCCGGCACCGCGTCGGCGAACTCCAGGAAGTTGCGCGAGACCTGCGGGGTGGTCTGGATCTGCTGCAGGCTGACGGTCTTGCCGACTTCGGACGTGCGCACTTCCTGCAGCAGGGTCGGCGCGACGACGTTGACAGTGTCCAGGTTGGTGGCTGCGGTCGTACCCGGGGTGCTGCTGGCAGCGCCGGCAAAGTTCAGGGTAGCGGTCGAGGCCACGGTGACGGTGACCTTCTGCGACTGGCCGTTGGCGACCACGTCATAGGTGCCCGGGTCCAGGCCCATCAGCGAGTAGCTTCCATCGGCACGGACGGTACCGCGACGGACGGTGCCGGTGGCCACGTTGGTGGCGGTCACCTCGGCGCCGGCCTGCGCGCCGGAAACCTGGCCGCGCAGGCTGGCATTGGCCGACTGCGCCATGACGTTCGGAGCAGCAGCCAGCATCAGGCAGCTGACCAGTGCGGTGCTCAGCAGCCGGCGCGCCGGCGTGCGGAAGGTGGTGTGCATCATCAACTCAATCTCCGGGTGGCGGTAACCGCTTGCGCGGTCCCTGCGATCAATCAAAAAAGAAGGAACGCCTCCGGCTTCAATGGCCGGATGGCGGAGTGGTGGAATCGCGAACTATCAAGCGGGGAACCAGGGTCTGCTTGTCCCCTGTCCCATCCGTGGAGGTGCCGTCCATCAACTGCATCAGGCGCGTCATGGCCCGATCGCCGAGTTCGGCGATGCTGACCTGCATGGTGGTCAGCGACGGGTGGACGAAACGCGCCAGTGGAATGTCATCGAAACCGGCCAGGGCGACGTCGGACGGAACGTGGACACCTGCCTGCGTGAAGGCGTACAGGCAACCCAGCGCCATCATGTCGTTGGCGGCGAACACGGCATCAGGCAGCGCTCCGGCTGCCAACAACTCCTGACCGGCGCGATGGCCGGAAGCTTCGTCGAAATCACCGGGCAGCTCGATGCCTTCGGCGTCACTGCCGAAAGCCGCCAACGCGTCACGGAAGCCACGCAGGCGCTCGCGCGCGTCGAAGTTGAGGTCCGGGCCAGAAATGAAAGCGATACGGCGGTGACCCGCGTCAAGCAGATGGCGGGTCATCGCCATCGCACCGGCATGGTCATCGATGCTCAGCACCGGGTGGTCCTGCCCGGGCAGATAGGTGTTGATCAACACCGTTGGCAACGACTGCGGCAGGTTGTCGGTCAGGAAGCCAGGGCTCTCCGCATAGGGCGAGAGCACCAGCAGGCCGTCGACGCGGCCGCGCATGGCGCGCAGGGCCGCGCCCTGCTGCTCCTGGTCACCGTGGTAACTGGACACCAGCAGGTGCTGGCGGCGGTTGCGGGCGACGTTGTCGATGCCGCGCATCAGCTCGGAGAAGAATTCGCCGTACAGGTCAGGCAGTACCACGCCCACCGTATTGGTGCGACGGCTGCTGAGGCTGCGGGCGGCGGCATGCGGGGTGTAACGCAGCCGTGCGGCCACCTCCAGCACAAGCTGGCGGACCGGTTCGGCGACATTTTCATGCCCGTTGAGCGCGCGGGAAACCGTGGCCACGGAGACCCGGGCTTCGCGAGCGACGTCTTTGATTGTGATAGCTGCCTTGTTCACGAAGCCGCCCTCCACGGCTTGGACCTACCAGCATTGGCGCGGAATGTAAGCGTTTCCATCTGGGCTTGTAAACAGTCCGTTAGGCGAATGTCCTGAAATGGACATGGAAATCTGTCTGTGGCGGGCCCGCAGACGGACCCGCCAGGACAGTGTGGGACAAGGGCTCAGCCCTGTTCTGACGGGGTCAATGCGCGAATGGACAGCGCGTGGATGTCGGTCTCCATCATCGCGCCCAGCGCGGCATAGACCGCGCGATGCCGGGCCAGTGGACCCAGTCCGGCGAAGCGTTCACTGACCACATGCACGTTGAAATGGCCGCGGCCATCGCGCGCACCGGCGTGGCCGGCATGACGATGACTGTCGTCTTCGATTTCCAGCACGCTGGGGGCCAGCGCGTGCTGCAGTGCGTCACGCATCCGCTCGATCCGCTCCGCGTTCACGGCAGGACCTTGCGGAACGGACGCACCTGTACATGGGTGTAGACGCCCGCGGCTACGTAAGGGTCGGCATCAGCCCAGGCCTGGGCCTGCACGAGCGACTCGAACTGCGCGATCACCACCGAACCACTGAAGCCGGCCGGGCCCGGCTCCTCGCTGTCTACTGCCGGGCACGGTCCGGCCAGCAGCAGGCGGCCTTCGTCGCGCAGCGCGTGCAGGCGCGCCAGGTGTTCCGGACGTGCCTGCAGTCGCTGTGCCAGCACATCCCGGCCGTCATAGCCTTCAATCACATACCACACGGCATTTCCTCGCTTGCGTTGTCGGGTGCGCAGATTCTAGCCAATGCGGCCCCCGCCCCGGCCCGGCTGGACACTGGCCCGACAAAGGCTTACCCTAGGCTCCATTGCACGTGGCTGGATGCAGCAGCCCGTCGGTTTTTGCGGCCAACGCAGCCCCCGACGACCGTCCCGCTGCTTCAAACCGGCCCACCTGGCCGGGCCACGTAGACGACCTCCCCGTAGTTCCGTCGCTGCCGTTTCCTGCGGCGCGTCCTGCTGTTTGATATGTGTGGAATCGCGCCGATCCCGGCGTGTCTGGTGCCCTGGGGCTCCGTGGCGCTGGCCCGGCGAACCCGGTGCCGCGACTGGTCCGTTGCAATCCTGATGTCCATTAGATGACTTCCGAACTCGCGCTCGACGCGAACCCGCCAACCCGGCCGCCCGCCCCCCAGCAGCAGGAAATGCCGCTGGCCGTGGTGCATGGGCAACCGGTCCTGCAGATTCCGCAGGACCTGTACATTCCGCCGGACGCGCTGGAAGTCATCCTGGATGCCTTCGAGGGCCCGCTGGACCTGCTGCTGTACCTGATCCGCCGCCAGAACCTGGACGTACTGGACATTCCCGTGGCCGAGATCACCCGGCAGTACGTGGAATACATCACAGTGATGCGCGAGCTGCGCTTCGAGCTGGCCGCCGAGTACCTGGTGATGGCCGCGATCCTGGCCGAAGTGAAGTCGCGCATGCTGCTGCCGCGCCCGGTCAGCGAAGACGGCGATGAGGCCGATCCGCGCGCCGAGCTGGTGCGCCGGCTGCAGGAGTACGAACGCTTCAAGCAGGCCGCCGAGGACATCGATGCCCTGCCCCGCCAGGACCGCGACACCAGCGTGGCCCATGCCTTCATGCCCGACCGCGCTGCGGTGAAGCTGCCGCCACCGGTGGACCTGAAGGAAATGCTGCTGGCCCTGCACGACGTGCTCAAGCGCGCCGAGCTGTTCAGTGGCCACGCGATCAAGCGTGAAGCACTGAGCGTGCGGCAACGCATGGGCGAAGTGCTGGGGCGCCTGGAAGACGGCAAGTTCTATCGTTTTGAAGGGCTGTTCACTGCTGAGGAAGGCAAGCTGGGCGTGCTGGTCACGTTCCTGGCGGTGCTGGAACTGGCCAAGGAACAGCTGCTGGACATCGTCCAGGAAGAACCGCTGGCGCCGATCTACGTGAAGTCGCTGGCGGCCGGCAACACCAATGCCCCGCTGCAGTTCAGCAGCGAGTTCGACGACAACGACGCCGCCAACGAGAACGAGTGAGCGCTGACTGCCGATGGACCAAACGCTGATCAACCGCATTGTCGAGGGTGCCCTGCTGGCCTCCAGCCAGCCGCTCACCCTGGCCCAGCTGAAAGACCTGTTCCCGGAAGAGGAGCCGGCACCGCCGGGCAGCATCGAACGTGCGCTTGAGCGCCTGCGCGAAGCCTGCGAAGGCCGTGGCGTGGAACTGGTCGAGGTCGCCTCCGGCTTCCGCTACCAGGTGACCGGCGAAGTGCATGGCTGGATCAGCCGGCTGTGGACCGAACGCAAGACCCGCTACACCCGTGCCACCCTGGAAACCCTGGCGCTGATTGCCTACCGGCAGCCGATCACCCGTGGCGAGATCGAGCAGGTGCGCGGCGTGGCGGTCAGCAGCAACATCATCCAGGCACTGGAAGAGCGCGAGTGGATCCGCGTGGTCGGCCACCGCGACGTGCCCGGCAAGCCTGCCCTGTTCGGCACCACCAAGGGCTTTCTGGACTACTTCGGCCTGAAGCGTCTGGACGAGCTGCCGCCGCTGTCGGAACTGAAGGACCTGGGCGAGCTGGAACCGCAGCTGGCCCTGGACCGTGACGCACCGGCCGCCGCCAGCGCCGATGGTCCGGACATTTCGGCTGGCGCCGACGGCACTGCCGCGAACGATGACACCGGCCTGGCCGGCAGCGAGACCCCCGATTCCGCCGACGCAGCGTCTGCGTCGGCTTCCGATGAGCAAGCACCTTCGCCCCTCGATGATGGGCACCCCGATTCCGCGCCGGGCGAGCGCGCGGTGACCCTGAACGAACGCGAAGACAACGCCGTCGCGATGACGACCGTGGCTGTTGACCAAGCCGATTCCGAACCAGAGGCCGACCTCGAAACCGTCGGCCGGAGCAAAACTGATGAGTGACACCCCCCGTAACAAGCTCTCGCTCAAGCGCGAAGCCACCTCCGAACAGTTCAAGCTGGAAGAGCGCCTGCACAAGGTGCTGGCCCAGGCCGGCCTGGGTTCGCGCCGCGCGCTGGAACAGCGCATCGCCGAAGGCCTGGTCAAGGTCAACGGTGAAGTCGCGCAGACCGGCATGTCGGTCAAGAGCGGCGACAAGATCGAGCTGGATGGCCGCGGCTTCGTCGCCACCGCCCTGGCCGAACCGTCGCGCGTGCTGGTCTACAACAAGCCGGAAGGCGAAGTGACCACCCGCGAAGACCCCGAAGGCCGCCCGACCGTGTTCGAATCGCTGCCGCCACTGAAGGGCGCGCGCTGGATCGCGATCGGCCGCCTGGACATCAACACCACCGGTCTGCTGCTGGCCACCACCGACGGTGAACTGGCCAACGCCATGATGCACCCGTCGTTCGAGGTCGAGCGCGAGTACGTGGTGCGCGTGCGTGCCCCGGAAGGCGAGGAGAAGGTCTCCGACGCCATCGTCGACCGCCTCGCCCGCGGCGTGGCACTGGAAGACGGCCCGGCCAAGTTCGACGAGATCGAACGCATCGGTGGCACCGACTCGCACGACTGGTTCCGCGTCGTGGTGAAGGAAGGCCGCAACCGCGAAGTGCGCCGCCTGTGGGAGTCGCAGGGCTGCCAGGTCAGCCGCCTGAAGCGCACCCGCTATGGCAAGGTGAGCCTGCCGCGCGAACTGGCCCGTGGCCATTCGGTGGAACTGGGCACCACTCAGGTGGAAGCCCTGCGTGCACAGCTGAAGCTGGAAGAAGGCGCGCCGTCGGCACTGACCCTGCAGCCGGTGATCGGCCAGCGTCGGGCCGCCAAGACCACCGTGCGCGTGCGCGAAGGTGGCCGTGGCAATGCCTACGTCAACGGCCATAACACGGCTGACGAAGGCCGCGAGCTGCGTCGTTTCGACAACGTGCGCGAAGACCGCGGCCGTGGCCGCGGTGGCAAGGGCGGTGGCTTCAAGGGTGGCCTGACGGTCAGCGGTGAAGCAGCAGCCAAGCAGTCGCAGAAGCCGTTCAAGCAGCGCACCCAGAAGAACGACCGTTCGCTGCCGGAAGGCAACCCGGCCGCGTTCCGCACCTGGTACGTGCCGGATGGCGTGAGCACCGGCCCGAGCGGCCATCGCAATGCAGGTCCGGGTGCCCGTGGCCCGGGTGCCCGTGGTCCGGGCGCAGGCGGCCAGGGCCGTCCGTACGGCAAGCCGAAGGGTCCGGGCGCTGGCGCCGGTGGCGGCCAGGGCCGTGGCGGTTTTGGTGGTGAAGGCCGTGGCGGCGCAGGCGGCCAGGGTCGTCCGGCCGGTGGCGGCAACCGCTCGCAGGGCCAGGGTAACAAGCACCCGTACGGCCATCCGGGCAACGCCCCGAGCTTCCCGTCCGACCACGCCACCCCGGGCTTCAACCCGTATGGCAGCCCCAAGCCGGCGCAGGGCGCCCGTCCGGGCGGCCGCGGTCCGGGTGGTGGCAACCGTGGTCCGGGCGGCAATCGCGGCCCCGGCGGTCCGGGTGGCAACCGTGGCCCGGGTGGCCCCGGCGGCAACCGCGGTCCGGGCGGCCCGCGCCGCAGCGGCCCGCGCGGCGGCTGATCACCGGCACGCCTGAAATGAAAAACCCCGGCGCAGGCCGGGGTTTTTCGTTGAAAAGGGGACGGAGGGGATTAAGTCGTTTTTGCCACGGCCTGTGTCGAAGAGGCGAAAGCGACTTAATCCCTTCCGCTCCCTTTTGCGTGGCGCTGGAACGCGGCGGGCGTGGTGCCGGTCATGCTGCGGAAGAAGGCGATGAACGGGCTCTCGGCGGAGAAGCCGGTGTCCTGCGCCACATGCGCGACGCGATGACCCAGCAGCAGCAACTCCATGGCCCGCATCAGTCGCCATTGCTGGCGCCAGGCCTGATAGCCCATGCCGGTATCGCGTTGCATCAACCGGCCGACCGTGCGCACGCTCAGGCCCGCACGCGCGGCGAGCTCACCCAGTTCGGGCGGCAGCTGTTCGGCCACCGGGAGGCACCGTGCGATCCGCGGATCACGAGGCAGAGGCAGGTCCATCGGCGCCACCGGTGCAGCAGCGATTTCCAGCACGCACAACGCCAGTTGGTGGTGCGCGCGCGGCGACTGCCAGTCATGGTCGAATGGCGCCTGTGCGATCGGCTCCAGCAAGGCCTGCAGCAGCGGCCCCACGCCGATGATCGCCGGCTGCCGGGGCAGTTGGGCCGACAGCGTGGCATCGAAGTACAACGAACGGTAGTCGACCGCCTGGCGCATCTGCGCGCGATGGCGCAGCCCGCCCGGAATCCACGCGGCGCGCGCGGGCGGCAGCAGGCTGATGCGATCACCGTAGGTCAGGCGCGTGCAGCCCTGCCGGGTGTACAGCAGCTGCGCGCGTGCATGCTGGTGCCAACCCGAGTCGTGATCCGCCAGTGAGGCTGCGATCCCCAGCACCGGAGCGCTCCAGGCATCGGCGTCGAAGTGCGCGTGCGGCTGCAACCAGGCCATGTCTGATTTCATACATTCGATGACAGGATAGACAGAGTGCGCCATTGCGGACGCGACCACAATGCGCGGCCCTGTTCCTGGAGCGCCCGCATGTCGCGCCGCCTGTTGTTGCTCGCCATTGCACTGCTGATGTTCCCGCAGTTGGCACAGACCCTGTACAGCCCGGCCCTGGCCGATCTGGCCGAACGCTTCGCCCTGCCGCCGAGTGCCGCCAGCCAGGCCATGAGCCTGTACCTGTTCGGCTTCGCTGCAGGCGTGCTGCTGTGGGGGCGCCTGGCCGATCGTATCGGTCGTCGCCCTGCCCTGCTCTGCGGCCTGGCCGTGTTCGCACTGGCCGCCTGCGGCGGCCTGCTGGCCAGCACCTTCGGCCAGGTCCTGCTGGCACAGGCACTGGCCGCACTGGGTGCGGCGGCGGCCTCGGTCGTCACCCAGACCGTACTGCGCGACCACCTGAAGGGACCCGCGTTGGCGCAGGTGTTCTCGTGGATCGGCATGGCGCTGGCCTTGAGCCCGGCGATCGGGCTGGCACTGGGTGTGCTGCTGGTGGACAGCCATGGCTATGCCGGCGTGCAGGCCGGCCTGCTGCTGATGGTCGTCCTGCTGATGCTCGGATGCGCATCCGGCCTGCAGGAGAGCCGCCCTGCCGAAGTCGTGCACACGCCCCTGCTGCCACTGCTGCGGCAACTGCTGCGTGATCGCTGGATCTGGTCACAGGCGCTGCTGGTGATGGCGTTCAACGTGGCCATGTACAGCTGGTACGCGCTGGGCCCATTCGTGTTCGAGCGCCTGCACTGGCCGCTGGCCTGGTTCGGTGCCAGCGGCGCGGTGCTGGCACTGGGCTCGGCGCTGGGTGCATGGGGCAATGCTCGCCTGCTGCGCGCAGGCCTTGCCTCGGCCACGCGCATCCGGCTCGCCGCAGGGCTGGTGCTGGCCGGTGGCCTGTTGGCTGCACTGCTGCAGGATCATCCAGCGCTGGTCGTGGCAATGGTGCCGGTGGTGACGGGATTCGGCCTGGCCATTCCCAATGTGCTGGGTCAGGCCCTGCGCGGATATCCACATTGCCTGGGCAGTGCCGGTGCCCTGTTCGGACTGCTCTACTACCTGTTGATCGGCGTGGCGATGGCCGTGGTCGGGGCACTGCAGCTCCTGGCACCGACCCTCATCGCGTGCGGCCTGCTTGGCCTGTGGGTGCAGCGGCGGGCCCGGCTCAACGCCGGCTGATGGTGAAAGCGGCGCCGTCCACGCCCAGGTCCCAGCCCTTGCCGGTGCCGGACAGGGCCAGCGAGATGTCGCCCTTGGTCATGACCTGCGCATTGCTGGACTTCACCGCACCGGCATGTGCACCCACCGAGGCGTAGGTACCCAGCAGTTCGTTGACGCTCACGGCGCCGGTGAAGCTGCCGCGGCCATTGGTGATCTTCGACTTGCCCACGGTCAGGCCGCCGCCCTTCACTTCGATGCGCACCGGCAGGCTGGCGCCATTGCTGCAGGTGACCGTGCCATTGCCGGAGGCGGTCTTGTAGATCAGCGACCAGCCAGAGAGGTTGTAGCGCAGCTCGCAGTCGAGGTTGCCGGCGGCGTGCGCGGCCGGGGCCAGCGATGCGGCAGACAGGGCCAGCAGCAGGGCGAAGGGCTTGTTCATGGCAGGACTTCCAGTTCGGTCGGACTGCCGGCGAATCTAGCAGCGCGCGCGTGCACGTTGGATGCAGGCGCGCGCGCTGGTGCGGCAGTGTTCAGGCCGTTACTCAGGCCTGTTCGTCCAGGTGGAAGGCATCGGCATCGAGCATCGCCGGGAAACGCGCGCGGTGTGCGGCCAGCGCCTCGGCCGAGATGGTGGTGGTGACCACCTGTTCGCGTTCGCGGACCTCCACCTGCGGCTGGCCGAGGAAATCCAGCACCGCGCTGTCGCCGGCGTAGTGCAGCTGGTTGCCATCGACACCGACACGGTTTACCGCTGCCACGAAGCACAGGTTTTCGATCGCACGTGCACGCAGCAGCGTCTTCCACGCATAGGCGCGCGCCGACGGCCAGTTGGCGACGAAGATCTGCAGGTCGAAATCCAGCTGCTGCGGACGCTCCACATTGAAGCGATTGCGGCAGAACACCGGGAAACGCAGGTCGTAGCAGACCTGCGGATTGATCCGCCAGCCCTTCCATTCCACGCTCAGGCGGTCGCGACCGGCGGCATAGCGCTCGTGCTCGCCGCCGTAACGGAACAGGTGGCGCTTGTCGTAGTACTCCAGGTTGCCGTCGGGCGTGGCGAACAGCAGGCGGTTGTAGACGCCTTCGCCGTCGCGCAGCTGGACGCTGCCGATCACCGCCGCGTTCAAGTCCTTGGCCTGTTCGCGCACCCAGGCCACGGTCGGACCGTCCATGCCTTCGGCCTGGGCAATGGCCTCGTTGGAGAAGCCACTGGTGAAGGTCTCCGGCAGGATCACCAGGTCGGTGGTGCCGGCCAGCGGTGCCAGCAGCGCGCCGTAGTAGGCGCGGTTGCCGGCCGGGTCGTGCCAGCGGGTGTCGCCCTGGACGAGGGAAATGCGCAGGTCATGCATGGTCACTGCTCCGCTCACAGCAGGCGCAGGCGTTCGATCGCCGCGTCCATGGTCGCTTCATTCTTGGCGAAGCACAGGCGCACCAGGCGCTGGCCGGCCGGCGGATTCTCGTAGAACGGCGACAGCGGGATGGCAGTCACGCCCTTCTCGATGGTCAGCCACTTCACGAACTCGTGGTCCGGCAGGTCACTGATGGCCGAGTAGTCGACCAGCTGGAAATAGCCGCCCGGCACCGGCAACGCCTTCAGGCGGGTGCCGGCCAGCTGCTCGCGGAAACGGTCGCGCTTGGCCTGGTAGAACGCGCCCAGCTCCAGGTGGTGTTCCGGCTCGTCGCGGATCATCGCGGCGAAGCCGTACTGTGCCGGGCCGAAACTGGTGAAGGTGTTGTACTGGTGCACCTTGCGGAATTCGGCGGTCAGCGCCGGCGGCGCGATTGCATAGCCGATCTTCCAGCCGGTGCAGTGGTAGGTCTTGCCGAAGCTGGAGATGACGAACGCGCGCTCGCGCAGTTCCGGGTAGCGCAGCGCCGATTCATGGCGGCGACCGTCATAGATGATGTGCTCATACACTTCATCGGAAATCAGGTAGATCTGCGTGCCCCGCAGCAGTTCGGCCAGCGCCTGCATGTCCTGGGCAGACAGCATCGCACCGGACGGGTTGTGCGGGGTGTTGACGATCAGCATGCGGGTGCGCGGGGTGATCGCCGCACGCACGCGGTCCCAGTCAACGGCGAAGGTCTGCGGATCCAGCGACACATGCACGGCCTTGGCACCGGCCAGGTCGATCGCCGGTTCATAGCAGTCATACGCCGGGTCGAGCACGATCACTTCTTCGCCGGCACGCACCACGGCGTGGATGGCGTTGAAGATGGCCTCGGTACCGCCACTGGTGACGGTGATCTCGCTGTCCGCATCGACCTGCGCGCCGTAGCAGTCCAGTGCCTTCTGCGCGATGGCCTGGCGCAGCGGCGCCACGCCGGTCATCGGCGGGTACTGGTTGAACCCGGCGGCCATCGCCTTGGCGGTCTCATCGATCAGGCGCTGCGGCGCGGAAAAGTCCGGGAAACCCTGGCCCAGGTTGACCGCGCCGTGTTCGGCGGCGAGCTGGGACATCACGGTGAAGATCGTGGTACCGACCTTGGGCAGCTTGGTGTTGGGTTGCATCGGCCTGAGGGATATGGGGAGACAGACGCCTGAGTTTACGCAATCCCCGCTTCGGTAGTGCCAGCCGCCGGCCGGCAACCTCGGCCAGGCAACCGGCGCCGGGGCCAATTGCCGGCCAGCGGCCAGCACTACCATCAGCATTCACCGCTACAATTGCCGCCGCACTCCGGCATGAAGACCCCTGCCCCTTGAACACCCCTGCATTGCTGGCTGCCAGCGGCCTGAGCTTCTCCCGCAATGACGAGCCGGTGTTCGGCCCGCTGGACTTCCATGTGGACGCCGGCGAAGCCCTGCTGGTGCAGGGAGGCAATGGCGCCGGCAAGACCACCCTGCTGCGCGTCCTGGCCGGCCTGGCCCGGCCCGGCGCCGGCCAGGTGCGGATCGACGGCAAGCCGGCCAGCAATGCCGAGCGTGCACGCTACGTGGCCTACCTCAGCCACCTGCCGGCCTTGAAGCCGGACCTGGATACGCTGGAGAACCTGCATTTCCTGTGTGGCCTGCACGGCCGCCGTGCGCGGCAGATGCCGGGCAACGCGCTGGCCATCGTCGGCCTGGCCGGCTACGAGGACACCCTGGTACGCCACCTGTCGGCCGGGCAGAAGCGCCGGCTGGCACTGGCGCGCATCTGGCTGTCGCCGGCGCCGCTGTGGCTGCTTGACGAACCCTACGCCAACCTCGACCTGGAGGGCATCACCCTGGTCAACCGGATGATTTCCGCGCACCTGCGCGCCGGGGGCGCTGCGCTGGTCACCACCCATGGCGCCTATGCCGCACCGCCGGTGCGCACCCGCCAGCTCGACCTTGGCGGTGCCGCATGATCGCGCCAGGCACCGAACCGGGCCTGTGGCAGACCGCGGGCGCCCTGCTCAAGCGTGACCTGCGCCTGCTCTGGCGCCGTCGCGGCGATGCGCTGCAGCCGCTGCTGTTCGCGGTGCTGGTGGTGGTGCTGTTCGCGCTGGCCCAGGGCCGCGAACCACAGCCGCTGGCCGCCACCGCCGGTGCGGTGCTGTGGTTGGCCGTGCTGCTGGCCGGCCAGCTGTCGCTGGATTCGCTGTTCCGTTCCGACGCCGAAGATGGCTCGCTGGAACAATGGCTGCTGGCGCCGGTGCCGCTGGCCTGGCTGGTGCTGGTGCGCGTGCTGCTGCATTGGGCCACCACTGCACTGCCGTTGATCGTGGTCAGCCCGCTGCTGGCGGAAATGCTGCATCTGCCGCATGACCAGCTGCCGATGTTGCTGGCATCGTTGCTGCTGGGAACACCGTTGCTGAGCCTGATCGGTGGCGTGGTCGCCGCGCTGACCGTAGGCATCCGGCGCTCTGGTATTCTCGTGGCGTTGCTGTCGTTGCCGCTGTATGTGCCGGTGCTGGTGTTCGGCGCAGGCAGCCTGGCGGCAGCCGGACGCGGACAGGATCCGGTCGGTGCGCTGCTGATGCTGGGCGCCGGCCTGCTGGTCGCACTGGTGCTGGCACCACTGGCCACTGCTGCTGCAATACGCATTTCTCTGAGTTGACCGAGCTGAGAGCCAATCCACCCCTGCTGGATAGCCGCCACGCATGAATCCGATTGTCCGCTGGTTCCACCAACTCGGTTCACCGCCCACGTTCGACCGTTTCGCTGCCCGCTGGTCGCGGGTGTTCTACCTCGCCGCGGTGCCGGTGCTGCTGGTCGGCATGTGGCAGGCGCTGCTGGTGGTGCCGCCGGAGGCCAAGCAGCTGGACAGCTTCCGCATCCTCTACATCCACGTGCCCAGTGCCTGGATGAGCCTGTTCGTGTTCGCGCTGATGGCGCTGTATGCGGCCATCGCGCTGATCTGGCGGATCAAGGTCTGCGAGATCCTGGCCATGGCCTGTGCGCCGATGGGCGCCGGCTTCACCCTGATCACCCTGCTGACCGGCAGCATCTGGGGCAAAGGCACCTGGGGCACCTGGTGGGACTGGGACCCGCGCATGACCAGTGAGCTGGTGCTGCTGTTCCTGTACCTGGGCGTGATCGGCCTGTACCACGCCATCGAGGACCGCCGCAGCGCCGCGCGCGCGGCCGGCCTGCTGGCCATCGTCGGCGTCAGCCTGCTGCCGGTGATCCGCTATTCGGTGGACTGGTGGGGTGGCCTGCATCAGCGCCAGTCGATCAACGTATTCGGTGAATCGGCGATCAGCAGCGCGATGATCGCGCCGCTGTGGTGGATGGTGATCGGCACCAAGTTCTGGTTCGCCGGTTCGGTGCTGGCCAAGGCACGCGCCGACAACCTCGACCGCGAGGCCGGCAAGGCCTGGGTCGGTGGCCGCGTCGATGCCGCACGCCCGACCGGGGAGGCCCAGCCGTGACCCACCTGCCTTATGTGATCGGCGCCTACGCCGTGTTCGTGCTGGTGCTCGGCGCCGATGCCATCGGCTCGTGGCTGCGCCTGCGCGTGGCGCGCCGGCTCGCCCTGGCCCGCCAGCAACGCCAGCAGACCCGCTCCGGCAGGCAGGATGCGGCGGCCTCGCTGCCGGCGGAGCTGGAACGATGACGCCGGTGCAGCGTCGCCGCCTGGCCTGGGTGCTGCTGGCCCTGCTCGCCTCCGGCCTGGCCACCGCACTGGTGGCGATGGCGCTGGAGCGCAACATCGCCTACCTGTACACGCCCGCGGAAGTACTGCGCGGCGATGTGGATGCGCAGTCGCGCTTCCGCTTGGGCGGCATGGTGGTGAAAGGCTCATTCAACCGCCCGGTCGGTTCGCTGGAAGCACGTTTCGAAGTGACCGATGGCGATGCACAGCTGGCGGTGACCACCTCGCGGATCCTGCCGGACATGTTTGCAGAAGGCACCGCCGTGGTCGCCAGCGGCCGCCTGCAGGACGGCACCTTCGTCGCCGACGAAGTGCTGGCCAAGCACGACGAAAAATACGTGCCGAAGGAAGTGGCGGACAAGATGGGCGATGCCCATCGCAAGCACGACGTGCCGGTGACGGCACCCGAGGTGCGCTGAGTGCTGCCCGAACTGGGTCAGATCCTGTTGTTGTGTGCGTTGCTGGCCTCGCTGCTGCAGGCTGGCCTGCCGCTGGTGGGCGCGCATCGCGACAACACGGCATGGATGGCGGTGGCGCGGCCTGCCGCGTTCGCGCAGCTGCTGCTGACCGCTGGTGCGTTCGCGGCGCTCACCGCCGCGTTCGTGCAGCAGGATTTCTCGGTGCGCTACGTGGCCGAGAATTCCAATTCGCTGCTGCCGATGATCTACCGCTATTCGGCGGTATGGGGCGCGCACGAGGGCTCGCTGCTGATGTGGGCGCTGGTGCTGGCATTGTGGACCGGCGCGGTGGCGCTGTTCTCCCGGCACCTGCCTGCACCGGTACAGGCGCGCGTACTGGCGGTGATGGGCATCGTCAGCGTCGGATTCCTCGCCTTCCTGATCTTCACCTCCAACCCGTTCCTGCGCCTGAACCCTGCGCCGCTGGAAGGGCGCGATCTCAACCCGCTGCTGCAGGACCCGGGCCTGATCATCCATCCACCGATGCTCTATATCGGTTATGTCGGCTTCGCGGTGCCGTTCGCGTTCGCGGTGGCCGCGCTGCTGGAAGGTCGCGTGGATGCGCGCTGGCTGCGCTGGACGCGGCCCTGGACCAACGTTGCGTGGGGCTTCCTGACCCTGGGCATCGCCCTGGGCAGCTGGTGGGCGTACTACGAGCTGGGCTGGGGTGGCTGGTGGTTCTGGGACCCGGTGGAGAACGCCAGCTTCATGCCATGGCTGGTCGGTGCGGCACTGATCCATTCGCAGGCCGTCACTGAAAAGCGCGGCACCTTCGGCAGCTGGACCCTGCTGCTGGCGATCGCCGCCTTCGCGCTGTCGCTGCTGGGCACCTTCCTGGTGCGCTCCGGCGTGCTGACCAGCGTGCATTCGTTCGCCGCCGATCCGTCGCGCGGCCTGTTCATCCTGGTGTTCCTGTCGGTGCTGGTCGGCGGCAGCCTGCTGCTGTACGCGCTGCGTGCCAACCAGCTCAGCGTGGACGCCGACGATCCGCGCCGTGGCTTCACCGCCACCTCGCGCGAGACCCTGCTGCTGGCCAACAACCTGCTGCTGGCCACAGCCTGCGCGATGGTCCTGCTCGGCACACTGTATCCACTGCTGGCCGATGCGCTGTCGCTGGGCAAGATTTCCGTCGGGCCGCCCTACTTCGGCAGTCTGTTCCTGCTGCTGATGGCCCCGATGGTGCTGCTGCTGCCGTTCGGCCCGCTGGTGAAGTGGCAACGCGACCAACCTTCGCGTGCATTCGCGCTGCTGGCGCCGTGGCTGGGGCTGGCCGTGCTGCTGGGCGCCCTGGCCTGGTGGCAGGCGCCGCAGAACGGCTGGAAGGCCGGCCTTGGCGTCGCCGCGGCGGCCTGGGTTGGAATCGGCACCGCGCGCTTCGTCTGGCAGCGCCTGCGCGGCAACGGCCGCTTCACCGCCGAGATGCTCGGCATGATCGTCGCCCACGCCGGCATCGCCGTGTTCCTGGCCGGCGCACTGCTGGTGGAAGCCTTGAACGTGCAGCGCGAAGTGGCGCTGGCGCCGGGCCAGCAGCTGGTGGTCGGTCGCTACGAAGTCCGCTTCGAAGGCGTGGACCATCGCGAAGGGCCGAATTTCATCGCTGATCGAGGCCATCTGCGGGTGTTCCGCAACGGCCGCGAGCAGGCCCTGCTGCATCCCGAGAAGCGCCAGTACGCCAGTGGCGGCCAGGTGATGACCGAGGCCGGCATCGATGCACGCTTCGACGGTGATGTCTACGTGGCATTGGGCGAGCCGCTGGGCAACAATGCATGGGCGGTACGGGTGCACATCAAGCCGTTCGTGCGCTGGATCTGGCTGGGCGCGCTGCTGATGGCCCTGGGCGGATTCATCACCGCCGCCGACCGCCGTTTCCGTCGTCCGTAGGAGTTCCCATGTCCGAGTCCCCCGCCCCTCGCCCTTCCCGCCCGCTGCCGCCGGTAGCCATCGTGATAGGCGTGCTGTTCTTCTTCGGCCTGCTTGGGCTGATGATCTACGGGGTGATGAAATCGGGCGATCCGCAGCGCGACGTGCTGCCCTCGGCGCTGATCGACAAGCCGGCGCCGGCGTTCGCGCTGCCGGTGCTGCACGACCCGGAAATGATCGTGCACAGCGACGACCTGCGCGGTGCGCCCTACCTGCTGAACGTATGGGGCAGCTGGTGCGCGGCCTGCCGCGAGGAACACCCGGTGCTGACCCGCTTCGCCGAGAGCAAGCGCGTGCGCGTGATCGGCTACAACTGGAAGGATGACCCCACCGACGCGCTGCACTGGCTGGAACAGCTGGGCAACCCGTTCATGGTGGTGCTCAGCGATGTCGAAGGCCGCACCGCGATCGACTGGGGCGTGACCGCTGCACCGGAAACCTTCCTGGTAGACGGTAGTGGCATCGTGCGCTGGAAATACAGCGGCGCGATGACCCAGCGCGTGGTCGACGAGAAGCTGATCCCGGCGCTGGAGAAGATCGAGAAGGCCCAGGGCAATGCCGGCAACACCCTGCACACGGCGCCTTGAGCCCATGCGCTGCCTGCTGGCGCTGCTGCTCCTGATGCTGCCACTGGCCGTGCCGGCCCAGCAGCCGCTGCACGATCCGCAGCCGCTGCAGTTCCGCGATGGCGCCGAGGAACGCCGCTTCCATGACCTGGCCGCGCAGCTGCGCTGCGTGCAGTGCCAGAACCAGTCGCTGGCCGATTCCAACGCACAGATCGCCCAGGACCTGCGCCGCGAGGTGCTGCAGCTGATGCAGCAGGGCCACGACGATGCGCAGATCAAGCAGTTCCTGGTCGCGCGCTATGGTGAGTTCGTTCTCTACCAGCCACCGCTGCAACCAGGCACCTGGCTGTTGTGGGGGGGCCCGCTTCTGGTACTGGGTGCGGGCGCACTGGTGGTGCTGGGGATCGTCCGCCGTCGTGGACGCACGGTCGGCGCCGCGCCGGCCGGCAAGGCCGATGAAGGAGATGGATGGTGAGCCACTGGCTGCCGATGCTGGCCGGCCTGGTCGCTGCGCTGGTGGCAGCGCTGGTGCTGTGGCCGCTGCGCCACCACGGTCGCCGCGGTTTCGCGGTGGGCGTGATTGCACTTGGCGTGGCTGGCGCCTGTCTTTACCTGCTGGTGGGCGATCCGCGCGCCGCACAGGTGCAGCCGGCGCCGTCGGTGGCGACGCTGCGCGATGGCGTGCAGGCCCTGCAGGATGCGTTGGAGCGTGACCCACAGCGGGCCGATGGCTGGACCCTGCTGGGTCGTTCGCAGGCCGAACTGGGCAATGCCTCAGCTGCGGCGGGCGCGTTCGCGCGGGCCGCAGCATTGGCACCGGATGATCCGGGCGTACTGGTGGAAGCCGCGCAGGCACGTGCGCAGGCCGACGCCAGCAAACAATTCGATGACACCGCAATGGCCTGGTTGCAGCAGGCGCGCACGCTGGCACCCGATGCCGAGCGCGCAAGCTGGCTGCTCGGCATCGCCCTGCGCCAGCGGGGCCGGAATGCCGAAGCCGCCGACGTCTGGAGCAGCCTGCTGCCGCGACTGGAACCGGGCGCCGCGCAGGCACTGCAGGCACAGATCGCCATCGCCCGCGAAGCTGCCGGCCAGGCACCTGATGCTGCCGCTGCGACGCCGCAGGCGCTGCTGCAGGTGCGCGTACAGCTGCCTGCACTGAAGGCGAACGAGTGGCCAGCCAGCACCCAGGTGTTCGTGCTGGCCCGTGCCGTCGGCGGCCCGCCGATGCCGGTGGCCGCTCGCAAGCTGCCGCTGGCCGGCTTCCCGGCCACGGTCGGGCTGGGCGACGGTGACAGTCCAATGCCGACCGCACCGCTGTCGGCACATCGCGAAGTGGAAGTGCTGGCACGCATCTCGCGTACCGGTAGCGCCAACCGCAGCGAGGGCGACCTGCAGAGCGTGCCGGTGAAGGTGAGCCTGCCGCATGACGGCGTGGTTGAGCTGCGGTTTCCCTGACCTGTAGCGCCGAGCCCATGCTCGGCAGCCGAACATGGGCTCGGCTCTACAGTAGATCCACGCCATGCGTGGATACGGCCACCGATGGAAACCAGCATGTCGCCAGCTGCACATCCGGCCCCGCTAGAATGCCCGCATGACTGAATTCATCCCGCCCGGCACCCGTTTCCATGCCCTGCCCTCGCCGTTCCCGTTCAAGCGCGGTGGCGCCCTGCACGGCGCCCGCGTGGCCTATGAAACCTGGGGAACGCTGGCTGCCGACGCAGGCAACGCGATCCTGATCGTGACCGGTCTTTCGCCGGATGCGCACGCAGCGGCCAACGACGCCAATCCGGCACCGGGCTGGTGGGAAGGCATGGTTGGTCCCGGCAAGCCGATCGATACCAACCGCTGGTTCGTGGTGTGCGTGAACTCGCTGGGCAGCTGCAAAGGCTCCACCGGCCCCGCCTCGCTCAATCCGGCCACGGGCGAACCGTATCGCCTCGACTTCCCCGAACTGTCGATCGAAGACGGCGCACGCGCCGCCATCGAAGTCATGCATGCGCTGGGCATCGAGCAGCTGGCCTGCGTGATCGGCAATTCGATGGGCGGCATGACCGCGCTGGCCGTGCTGATGCTGCATCCGGGCATCGCGCGCAGCCACGTCAACATTTCCGGCAGCGCGCAGGCGCTGCCGTTCTCGATCGCGATCCGCTCGCTGCAGCGCGAAGCGATCCGCCTTGATCCGCGCTGGAACGGCGGCCACTACGACGACGACGCGTATCCCGAGTCCGGCATGCGCATGGCGCGCAAGCTGGGCGTGATCACCTATCGCTCGGCACTGGAATGGGACGGCCGTTTCGGCCGCGTGCGGCTGGATTCGGACCAGACCGATGATGATCCGTTCGGCCTGGAATTCCAGGTGGAAAGCTATCTGGAAGGGCACGCGCGGCGCTTCGTGCGTTTCTTCGACCCGAACTGCTATCTGTACCTGAGCCGATCGATGGACTGGTTCGACCTGGCCGAGTACGCCGATGGCGATGTGCTGGCGGGGCTGGCGAAGATCCGGGTGGAGAAGGCGCTGGCCATCGGCGCCAACACCGACATCCTGTTCCCGGTGCAGCAGCAGCAACAGGTCGCCGACGGCCTGCGTGCCGGAGGCGCTGAAGCGCATTTCATCGGATTGGAGTCACCGCAGGGCCACGACGCCTTCCTGGTCGACTTCGATCGTTTCGGCCCGGCCGTGCGCGGCTTCCTCGACGCGCTGTAAGTGGGCTGGCGGCGCAACCTGGCGCTGGCCGCGTTCGGCGCGTTGATCGCGCTGATGATCAGCGGCGTGCTGCCGCTGTGGCTGGGCGGATGGTGCCTGCTGGCCAGCGCGGTGTCCTTCGGCCTGTACGGTCACGACAAGCGCGCGGCGCAGCGAAAGCAGTGGCGGATTCCCGAACGTACCCTGCAGCTGCTGGCGTTCGCCGGCGGCTGGCCCGGCGCGCTGCTGGGCCAGGCCGTGTTCCGCCACAAGCACCGCAAGGCCACGTTCCAGTGGGCGTTCTGGCTGTGCGTACTGGCAAACGTGGCCTCGATCGCGGTGATGCTGCGCGAGTTCTCGCGATAGCCAACCTGTAGGGCCGGGCCCATGCTCGGCTGCCTCTTTACGAAGCCGAGCATGGGCTCGGCTCTACAGTAGATCCACGCCACGCGTGGATGTGCATCGGTCAAAGTTCGCGGACCAGGGCGCCATCACGCAACCGGTACTGCGCGTCAACCACGCCTTTGGGCAGATCATCGTGGGTGATCATCAGCAGGCTGCGCCCGTCCAGCAACCCGGAAAGATCCTGCAGCAGCGCACGTGCTGTATCCACGTCCAGGCCTTCGGTGGGTTCGTCCAGCAGCAGGATCGGCGCATTGCGCAGCAGCGCGCGCGCCAGCGCCAGGCGCCGCGCCTGGCCGGCCGACATCGTCGCGCCGTTCTCGCCCACCCAGGTCTGCAGGCCACCATTCCGCTCGGCCCATTCACCCAGGCGCACGCGGCGCAGCACCGCCCACAAGGCGGCATCGCTGGCATCGGGATCACCCAATCGCAGGTTCTCGGCCACGCTGCCGGCAAACACCGGCGCGTTCTGCGGCAGCCATGCCAGTTGCTGGTGCCAATCAGCCTGACAGAAATCACGCAGGTCGCGGCCGCCGTAGGTCAGTCGTCCCTGCTGAGGATCCCATAGCCGCAGCAGCAGGCTGGACAGGGTGGTCTTGCCACTGCCGCTGTCGCCACGGATGGCAATTCGTTCGCCCGGCGCGAGGGTCAACTGCAGGCCGGACAACACCGGTCGCGCCGCGCCCGGCCACTGGAAATGCACGTCATCCCAATGCACGCGTGCGGCCTGCGGCACTGCCTGTGGCGCCTGCGGATCCTCCACCGTCGGCGGTTGCTCGACGATGGCCTGCAGGCGATCGGCGGCGATGCGCCCGGCCTGCAGCGACTGCCAGGCCAGGCCCATGCCCGCCCACAGTTCGATCAGTGCCACGGTAAGGAACACCAGGCCCGCCGCCATTTCCGGCGCGATGCGCTGCTGTTCGGCCGCGAGGAGCGCCAGCGCCAGCATCGCCACCAGCCCCAGCCCCGCGACCACGCCATGCAGGGTCGAGGCTGCGATCAGGCGCCAGCGCCGACGACGATCACGCGCGGCCAGCTGCTTGGCGGCCACGCGCACCTTCAGCTGCCAGGCCGCATCGGCATGCAGCGCGGCCAGATCGCCCGCCCCCTCCAATCCTTCAAAGGCGGCTGTGCGCAGTGCAGCACGATGCGCGGCACGGTCGGCCTCTTCATCGTCGCGGCCACGCACACCCAGCCACGGCACGCCGAAGGCGATCAGCAGCGCCAGCACCGCCAGCAGCACCGCTGCCGACGGCAGTATCAGCGCCGCCGATGCAACCGCCACCAGCGACAGCGCGCCCAACGCCACCAGTGGCCCGATCGCACGCACCAGCAGGCCATCCACTTCACCGATGTCACCGAGCAGGCGCGCCAGAAGTTCGCCGGTGCGCGTAGCCCCCAACCGTGCGGGTGCCAGCGGCAACGCGCGGCGGAAGAACCACACGCGCAGGTCGCGGGCGATGCGCAGGGTGGCATCGTGGCCGACCAGCTTCTCGAAGTAGCGCGACACGATGCGTGCCATCGTCAGCCCGCGGATACCTGCGGACGGCGAGAAGAAGTTGAAGCCCTGGCCGAGGCCGGCCGCACCAGCCAATGCGGCGGCGGTGAGGAAGCCACCGGACAGGCCCAGCAATGCAGTGCCGGCCAGCATGGTGGTCCACAACAGCAGGATCGTCAGCAGCAGGCGCGGCCGATGACGCAGGAACACCGCACGCAGCGAATCAGGCGAGCGGCTCATGCGCGCACCGCCTGCGCCGGTTCCACCAGGCGACCTTCCGGCAACAGCAGGCAACGGTCGGCCCAGGCGATCACCGCCGGGCTGTGGGTGGCGACCACCACGCTGCGGCCTCGTGCATAGGCCGCCAGGCTGCGCAGCAGGGCCGCTTCGGTATCGGCATCGAGAAACGCGGTGGGTTCGTCCAGCAACAGCACCTGCGGGTCGCGCAGCAACAACCGGGCCAGGCCGATGCGACGGGCTTCGCCGCCGGACAGGCCGAAGCCACGTTCGCCGATCACCGTATCCAATCCCTGTGGCAGGCGCTGTGCGAACTGAAGCACCTGCGCGGCCTCGGCCACCGCACGCAGGCGCGCATCGCTGGCACCCGGATCGGCCAGGCGCAGGTTGTCGGCAATGCTGCCGTGGAACAGGTACGGGCGCTGGCTGGCATAGGCCACCTGCACGCCAGGACGCAGCTGCAGTTTGCCGGCGCGCGGTGGCAGCCAGCCGGCCAGCGCTTCCAGCAAGGTGCTTTTGCCGGACCCGCTGGGACCGACCAGGGCCAGGCGCTGGCCCGGCTCCAGCAGCACGTCCAGATCGTGCAGCACATCATGCGGCGCGCCCAACGGGCGAAGCACCAGGCCCTGTGCCTGCAGCGGCGGCAATGCAGCTTCGGCCGGTTCCACCGCCAGCGGTGCGATCTCGTTCTCGATCAGGCCCTGCTCCTCGGGCAGAGACTGCAGCAGCCGTTCCACCTCGGCAGCAGCGGCCAGTGCGTTGGCACGATCGTGGTAGTGCGCGGCCAGGCGCCGCAGCGGCGCGTAGAACTCCGGCGCCAGCAGCAGGCAGAACAGGCCCGCGCCCAGCGTCGGCACCATCGAGTGCAGCGACATCATGCCCAGGTAGCTCAGGCCCAGGTACAGCGCGACCATCGCCACGCTCACCGAGGCGAAGAATTCCAGCACCGTGGACGACAGGAAGGCGATGCGCAGCACCTTCAGGGTGCGCACGCGCACCCCTTCGGCGGCGGCCTCGATACCTTCCAGCTCGGCCTCGCCACGGCCATACAGGCGCAGCAGGCCCAGGCCCTTGATGCGATCAGCGAAGTGGCCGCTCATCCTCGCCAGTTCGCCCAGCTGGGCACGACCGGCGGCTTCGGCGCCCCAGCCCACCAGCATCATGAAGAACGGCACCAGTGGTGCGGTGAACAGCAGGATCAGCGCCACCACCCAATCAACCCACGCCACCGCGGCCAGGATCAGCAGTGGCACCACCACCACTTCGGTGCGCACCGGCAGGAAGCCACTGTAATAGTTCTCGATCGCATCGCCGTGATGCAGCATCAGTTCGCCCAGCTCACCGGTGCGGCGTTGCCGCAGCCACAGCGGGCCATGCCCGAGCAGTCGCGCGAACACGCGCTCGCGCAGGGCCAGCCGTGCGGCATCGGCCACATCACCGGCGGCAGCCTGGGTGGCGCTGCCGAGCAGCGTGCGCAGCACCAGGACCAGCGCCAGCCCACCCAGCACCGGCAGGCCCGATGCCAACGGTGCGCGCTCCACCAGCACCTGCTGCACCAGCCAGGCAATGGCGGCAGCCTGGCCGATCAACAGCGCTCCGGACAGGCTGATGCACAGCGCCGCCAGGCGCTGGCGGCCTCGAGCGGTGCGTGCCAGGTCAGCCAGCCAAGCCGTGCGTACGCGCCGCTGGCGGGCGGTTTCAGCTTCCGGGGAAAGGCCGTCAGGGGTCGTTTCGGCAGCGCTCAAGGGGTCTTCACGGGCATCGGGGGAGACACGGCATTGTAGGCGCAGGCAACAGCCCGCCCCTGCGGCCGGCGGTCGCAGTCTTCATCAGGTTCGCATACGATCCCTTCGCATACCTGTTCATACATTGATCTGGATCAAGGCTGTTTGAAGTAGTCGGTCACATCATTCACGTCGTAGACCACCCTTCCCGCCACCTGCAACGGCACTATCCAACGAGGTAGCCAGGCCATGATTGATCAGACAGTCGTAGAACTGTCGCGGCTGCAATTCGCGCTGACCGCGATGTACCACTTCCTATTCGTACCGCTCACCCTCGGCCTGTCCTTCATGGTGGCCATCATGGAGAGCGTGTACGTGATGACCGGCAAGGAGATCTGGCGCAGGATGACCCTGTTCTGGGGCGTCCTGTTCGGCATCAACTTCGCCATGGGCGTTGCCACCGGCATCGTCATGGAATTCCAGTTCGGCATGAACTGGTCCTACTACAGCCACTACGTGGGTGACATCTTCGGTGCGCCGCTGGCGATCGAAGGCCTGATGGCCTTCTTCCTGGAGGCCACCTTCGTCGGCCTGTTCTTCTTCGGCTGGAACCGCCTCACCAAGGTCAAGCACCTGATGGTGACCTGGCTGATGGCGCTGGGCACCAACCTGTCGGCAATCTGGATCCTGGTGGCCAATGGCTGGATGCAGAACCCGACCGGTGCGGTGTTCAACCCGGAAACCATGCGCATGGAAGTGGTCGACTTCATGGCGGTGGTGTTCAACCCGGTGGCGCAGGCCAAGTTCGTGCACACCGTCAGCGCCGGCTACGTGACCGGTGCGGTGTTCGTGATGGCGATCAGCGCGCTGTTCCTGCTGCGCAACAAGCACAAGGACCTGGCCCGTCGTTCGTTCGCGGTGGCCGCGGCGTTCGGCCTGCTGTCATCGCTGTCGGTGGTCGTGCTGGGTGACGAGAGCGGCTACGCCGCCAGCGAACACCAGAAGATGAAGCTGGCCGCGATCGAAGCGATGTGGGAGACCGAGCGTGCGCCGGCCGACTTCACCGCCTTCGGCATCCCGAACCAGGAAACCCACCAGAACGACTATGCGGTGAAGATCCCCTACCTGATGGGCCTGATCGCCACCCGCTCGTTGAACCAGCCGATTCCGGGCATCCTGGAGCTGGTCGAGCGCGCCGAACACCGCGTGCGTGGCGGCCAGCTGGCCTACGGTGCATTGGAACGCCTGCGCGCCAACAAGAACGACGTTGAAGCACGCGAGATGTTCGACCGCCACTGGCAGGACCTGGGCCACGGCCTGCTGCTCAAGCGCTACCGCGACGACATCCTCAACGCCACCCCGCAGGAAATCTCGCAGGCGGCGATGGACACCGTGCCGCGCGTGATGCCGCTGTTCTGGACCTTCCGCGTGATGGCCGGCCTCGGCTTCTACCTGATCGCCTTCTTCGCACTGGCCTTCTACTACTCCTGCCGCAACAACTTCCAGGACAAGCGCTGGTTCCTCACGCTGGCCCTGTGGACGCTGCCGGCGCCGTGGATCGCGATCGAGTGCGGCTGGTTCGTGGCCGAGTATGGTCGCCAGCCGTGGGCGGTCGATGGCGTGCTGCCGACCTTCTATGCGGCATCGGGCCTGGCCCTGCATGAAATCGTGCTGACCCTGGCAGGCTTCACCGCAATCTACACCGCGCTGATCGTGGTCGAGATCAAGCTGATGCTCAAGGCGATCCGCAAGGGTCCGGACGAGGTGCTGCCGTCGCTGCAGTCGCCCCAGCCGCATGCTTCCCACAATGCCTCGGCGCCGGCCGCCGGCCAGGCCTGAGGCAGGAGAACCAAGATGGATTTCATTCTTCTGGACTACACCACGCTGCGCGTGATCTGGTGGCTGCTGCTCGGCATCCTGCTGATCGGTTTCGCCGTGATGGATGGTTTCGACCTGGGCGTGGGCACCCTGCTGCCCTTCGTCGCCCGCAACGACGCCGAGCGCCGGCTGGTGATCAACACCATCGGCCCGGTGTGGGAAGGCAACCAGGTGTGGCTGATCCTGGGCGGCGGCGCGATCTTCGCCGCCTGGCCGCCGCTCTATGCGGTCAGTTTCTCCGGGTTCTACCTGGCGATGTTCGTGATCCTGTTCGCGCTGATCCTGCGTCCGGTCGGTTTCAAGTTCCGCAGCAAGATGCCCAGCGAACGCTGGCGCAACACCTGGGACTGGGCGCTGTTCATCGGTGGCTTCATCCCGGCGCTGATCATGGGCGTGGCGGTGGGCAACGTGCTGCTGGGCGTGCCGTTCCACTTCGATGACAGCATGCGCATCTTCTACACCGGCTCGTTCTTCGGCCTGCTGATGCCCTTCGCGCTGCTGGCCGGCCTGCTCAGCGTGTCGATGCTGGTCGCCCACGGTGCCGCCATGCTGGTACTGAAGACCGACGGCCCGGTGGCCGAACGTGCAGCCCGTTTCGGCAGCATCGCCGCGATCATCGCCTTCGTGCTGTTCGCCGTGGGCGGTGCCTGGGTGGCCTTTGGCCTGCCGGGTTACCAGATCACCTCGCAGGTGGTTACCGATGGCGCCACCAATCCGCTGCTGAAGACCGCCGAACTCGGCGCCGCCGGTGGCTGGATGCGCAACTACAGCGCGATGCCAGCCACGATCCTGGCACCGCTGCTGGGTCTGGCCGGCCTGCTGGCCAGTGCGGTGCTGCTGCGTGCCCGTCGCGGCGGGCTGGCCTTCATCGCTTCCGGTGCGGCCATCGCCGGCATCATCCTGACCGTCGGTTTCGCCATCTTCCCGTTCCTGCTGCCGTCCTCGAGCCAGCCCACCTCCAGCCTGACCGTGTGGGACGCCTCGTCCAGCCACCTGACCCTGTGGATCATGCTGCTGGCCACGGCGGTGTTCCTGCCGATCATCCTCGCCTACACCACCTGGGTGTACCGCGTGCTGAAGGGCAAGACCACCACCGAAGAGATGGGCAACAACCCGAACGCTTACTGATTGACGGTGTGCCGGCCCACGGCCGGCACATCCCTTGAACAAAGGAGATCGACCATGTGGTATTTCGCCTGGATTCTCGGTGCCGGCCTCGCCTCGACGGTGGCCATCCTCAACGGCATGTGGTTCGAAGCCCGCGAGCAGAACCGCATCGAGAAGGAAAATCGTCGCTGAGCTGTAAAAAAACCTTGCCGCCTTGGCCTTCACACGGTATCTTAGGCGGCTCCTTCGGGGTGTAGCTCAGTCTGGTAGAGCGCTACGTTCGGGACGTAGAGGTCGCAGGTTCGAATCCTGTCTCCCCGACCACTCAAGTGGTCGCATTGAAGCCTGGTGAAGTCGTCCAGGCTTTTTTGTTCCCTGAAGTGGCACTGCTTCGGCAGTGTGAAGAAAACAGCATTTACCCCTTGCCGCCATCGGGGTGAATCGCTAGAATAGGCGGCTCCCTTCGGGGTGTAGCTCAGTCTGGTAGAGCGCTACGTTCGGGACGTAGAGGTCGCAGGTTCGAATCCTGTCTCCCCGACCACTTCGGTGGTCACCAAGAAGCCTGGAAGACGACAGTCCTCCGGGTTTTTTTGTATCCAGCGCCCGGCGCGCCCGCATGACGGGACCTTGCCGGACCGCACACGTACAATGGCCGCGCTGCCGGCCCGCCTGCAGCCACTCCCCCACCTGCCGCTTCGGCGTAGACCGATGCCGGCGCTGCATGCCATTGCTCCGGCGTGCGACACCTGCAAGGACCACCGATGAGTTCCTCCACTTCCGATTCGCCGTCGCTGCTGCACGGTCGTGTCCTCGCTTTCGCCGCCATCCTGCTGGCGGCGATCAACCTGCGCACCGCCGTCACCTCGATCACCCCGCTGCTCGACGTCCTTGGCCAGCAGTTCGGCTTCGGCACCACCATGACCGGTGTGCTGGGCATGTTGCCGACCGCCTCGTTCGCGCTGTTCGGCGTGGCCACGCCGGCACTGGCACGGCGCCTCGGCCTGGAGCGCACCACCCTGCTGGCGATGGTGATGGCGATGGCCGGCCTGCTGCTGCGCTCCAGCGCCGGCAATGTCGGCACGCTGCTGCTGGGGTCGGTGCTGGCGCTGGCCGGCATGGGCATCGGCAACGTGGTGGTACCGCCGCTGGTGAAGCGCTACTTCGCCAACAAGGTCGGCACCATGAGCACGCTCTACATCAGCGTGCTGCAGCTGGGCACGATGCTGCCGGCGCTGCTGGCGGTGCCAGTGGCCAACGCCGCTGGCTGGCGCGTCTCGCTGGGCATGTGGGCGCTGCTCGCGCTGGCCGCGGCACTGCCGTGGCTGGTGCTGGCCAAGCGCGCACCGAAGCCGCAGGCGGACGCCACCGATCCGACCGCGCAGCCGCATGGGAAAGTCTGGCGCACGTCGCTGGGCTGGAGCATGACGCTGATGTTCGGCATGACCTCGCTGATGACCTATTCGATGTTCACCTGGCTGCCACGCATCGTGGTCGAGGCCGGTGGCACGCCGGCCTTCGGTGGCGTGATGGTGGCGGTGTTCTCGGCATTGGGGCTGCTGCCTTCACTGGTCATCCCATCGATGGCGGTTCGCATGCAGAACCCGTTCCCGCTGGTGCTGATCGGTTTCTTCTCGTTCGTGATCGCCTTCACCGGCCTGCTGCTGGCGCCGATGAAGGCCCCGCTGCTGTGGGCCTGCCTGCTCGGCGTCGGTCCGTCCACCTTTCCGCTGGCGCTGACCCTGATCAACCTGCGCACGCGCACTCCCACCGGCTCGGCGGCGCTGTCCGGCTTCATGCAGGGCGTGGGCTACAGCTTCAGCTGCCTGGGGCCGTTCCTGGTCGGCTGGCTGCATACGGTCAGCAACGGCTGGACGCTCCCGTTCAGCTTCCTGTTCGGCTGCGCCACCCTGATGCTGTGCGCCTCCTGGGTGGCCTGCAAGCCACGCAAGCTGGAAGACCTCTGGTAACCCGTTGAGGGGCCGCACGCCGGCCCCGCCTGCCGCTCGTCAGCCATTCCAGGAAAATTGACGCCGGACTGACAATTCCGGGCGGATAGTGCCCACGAATGCCCTTCCTTGCCGCGTGCCGGCATTGGGCATGGGGCCGGCCTGGCCGCCCAGGCCACCACTCGGTGTGCGGGGGATTCTCGCTTCAGACAAGACATTGCAGGTCGCTGTCCGGGTTGTACCCGTCCTTGCTGGGCGGGAGTGCACGAAGGGAGTGACGCAGGGCACGGCCACCCCAAAAGCTGGCATGTGATGTGCGTCACATTTTTCACGATTGTCTGGTCAGGAAGCCAAGGGGGTCCCCAATGGTTGTCCACCGCCGGCTGGCGCTTTGCGTCGGCCTCGCCTGCACTGCCCTGGCCTGGGCCAGCGGCGCTGCCCCGCCCGATCGCGAGGCGGCCCTGGCCGAGATCGGCCGCTACCGCGACCAGGCCCGATGGTTGGATGCGCTGGGCGCCATCGAGCGTGCCAGCCAGCAACAGCCCAACGACGATCTGCTGTTCAAGCTGCGCGTGCTGACCCTGGGCGACATCGGCAATGCATGGCGCGCATGGGAGCTGTACCAGCAGCGTCCACAACTGTTCGACACTGCCCAGAAGCAACGCCTGGAAGGCGACTACCTGGCCAAGCTGGTGGTGTGGAGCCTGGCCTACAGCAGCAGCGAGGACAGCCGCCTGGAAGAGGCCGAATCGACCCTGGCACGCATGCAGCGCTACCTCGGCAGCGAAGGCACGCCGTCCGCCCAGGCCCCGCTGCGGATCCGCATGGACCGGCTGATCCTGCTCAACCGCCTGGGCCGCCATGCGCAGGTGCGCGAGGAAGCGCGGGCCCTGCAGGCCGAAGGCCACACTCTGCCCGACTACGTGCTGCCCGCAGTAGGCGATTCGTTGATGGGCACCCTGCACCCGGAGGAAGCGATTCCGGTGCTGCAGGCAGCCGTCGCTGGCGATCCCTCGCGCGATGCCTCGCACTCGGAGCTGGCGTATGCCTATCTGGAAAGCGAACAGCAGGAAAAGGCCATCGACCTGCTGCAGGCATGGCGCGACAAGGAACCCGCGTGGCGCTGGAGCAACGGCAAGTCGCCGTATGCGAACTGGTCGCGCTACGAGGCCGACCTGAACCTGGCAATGGTGCGCGCCTACAGCGGCGACCTGCGCACCGCACAGCACGACCTGGAATCGATGGTCGACATCGCACCGGGCAACGGCGGCCTGCAGAGCGCACTGGGCAGCGTCTACATGATGCGCGGCTGGCCACGCACGGCCCTGCAGCGCCAGCAGATGGCGCATGCACTGGACCCACGCGACATCGAGCCCCGGCTCGGCATGGAAGAGGCGTACGTTGCCCTGCAACGCGATGATCTGGCGCGACCGCTGCACGACGATCTGGTGGCACGCTACCCCACCCAGCCCGCCGTCGAACGCATGGACCAGGCATGGCGCGCGCATCGCGGTTGGCAGCTGAAGGCATGGACCGACATTGGCCGCAGCTCCGGCGGTGGCGGCACATCGCCACTGGGCAACAACGACCGTCACTACGGCATGGAAGTGCAGACGCCGGTGCTCGACGACCGCTGGCGGTTGTTCGCCTTCGCCGACAGGCGCTCGGTCGATTTCCAGGACCAGCGCATCGACCCGCTGTGGCTGGGTGCAGGCGTGCGCTATCGCTTCGGCCGACTGGATGCCGAAGCCGCCGCGCTGCGTGCCAACGACCACGTCGGCGATACCGGCCTGCGTCTCGGTGTCGGCTGGCAGTTCAACGATTACTGGCATGCCGGGCTGGTGGCTGTACGCAACGATCCGGAAGCCTCGATGCAGGCGCGCGTGGCCGGCATCACCGCTGACAGCGTGAGCGCGCAGGTCGACTACCGGCGCAGCGAGCTGACCCACTGGGTGTTCGGCGCCAGCCGCTTCCGCTACGACGACGGCAACCACCGCGAACTGTTCAGCACCAGCGTTGAACAGCGCCTGCTGACTCGGCCGCGCTGGCTGATCGATGGCCTCGCCAGTGCCTACACCAGCCGCGGCAGCCGCGACGACGCGCCCTACTTCAACCCGAAGCGCGACCGCATGGTCGAGATCGGAATGCGCATCGACCAGCAGTTGTGGCGGCACTACGAGCGCCACTTCCGGCACCGGCTGACGGTCTCGCTGGGTGACTACTGGCAGGACGGCTTCGGCAGCGCGCTGGTCCCTTCGGTGTCCTACATGCACGAATGGCAGCTGGGCCAGGGCCGCGTGTTCGAGTACGGCGTGCGCTGGTCGCGGCCGGTCTACGACGGCCACCGCGAGCGTCATATCGGCTTCGAAGCCGCACTGCGCTGGGGAGAGTGACATGGCCCGCATCCTGCGACTGATCGTGCTCCTGCTGCTGTCCGCCGCACCGCCGGCGTTCGCGCAGCAGGCCCTGCATCTCGATGCCATTGACAACGGCCTGCTGATCCTCAGCTACCACGACATCCGCGACCAGGTCGCGGCCAAGGGCGACGCCGATACCTACGCGGTGAGCACGCAGAACTTCGCCGCGCACCTGGACTGGCTGGGTGCGCACGGCTATCACCCGGTGTCGTTGTCGCAGGTGATCGACGCCTCACAGGGGCGCGCCACGCTGCCGCCAAAGCCCGTGCTGCTGACCTTCGATGACGGCCTGCGCAGCGTCTACGACAAGGCGTTCCCGCTGCTGCAGGCCTACCGCTACCCGGCGCTGGTGGCAGTGATCACCGATTACGTGGACATGGCGCCCGGGCGCACGATCGACTATGGCTACCGGCCGTTCGGCCACGATGACTTCGTTACCTGGGCGCAGCTGAAGCAGATGCACGACAGCGGCCTGATCGAAGTGGCCAGCCATACCGACGACCTGCATCACGGTGTGCTTGCCAATCCGCAGGGCAATTCGACGCCAGCGGTGGTCACCCGCATCTACCGTCCAGCCACGCACAGCTACGAGAGCGAGGCGCAGTACGAGCAGCGCCTGCGCGCCGACCTCGGCCGTAGCGTGCAGCGCATCCAGCAGCACCTTGGCATACGCCCGCGCGCCATCGTCTGGCCCTATGCCGCCTACAACCAGTTGAGCAACGACATCGCCGAGCAGCTGGGCATGCCGGTATCCTTCGATCTGGAAGGCCGCAGCACGCCGGTGGCCAGCGACCTGCACGGGCTGGCGCGCTTCCTGGTCAGCGACAACCCGACCGTGGAGGGCCTGGCCTACGAGCTGCGCCGCGACGTTGCGCTCGACGGCATCCGCGCGTTGCAGGTCGACCTGGATGATGTATACGACCCGGACCCGGCGCAGCAGGCGCGCAACCTCGATGCGCTGATCGAGCGGGTCAAGCGCATCTCGCCCACCCACGTCTACCTGCAGGCTTTCGCCGACCCCGACGGGAACAATACCGCCGACGCGCTGTACTTCCCCAACCGGCACATGCCGATGCGCACGGACCTGTTCAGCCGGGTCGCCTGGCAGCTGAAGTCGCGCGCGGGGGTGAAGGTCTACGCCTGGCTGCCGGTGCTCGGGTTCGAGCTGCCCGACCCGGTGCAGCGGAAGGCATTGGCGATCCGCAACGGCGATGCCGACGGCATGTACCGGCTGGACTTCACCAACCCGAAGGCACGCCAGATCATGCTCGACATCTACGAGGATCTGGCCGTCAACTCGTACTTCGAAGGCCTGCTCTTCCATGATGATGGTTACCTGCGCGACACGGAACTGCCGGCGCTGGCGGCCGGTGACGATGGCAGCGCACGCACCCGGGCGCTGATCGACTTCACCCTGACCCTGCGCGACAGTGCGCAGCGTTGGCGACCGAAGCTGGCGACAGTGCGCAACCTGTATGCCGAGCCGGTGTTGCGCCCGCAGAGTGAGGCCTGGTTTGCACAGCGCCTGGACCTGTTCAACAAGGCTTACGATCAGACCGCGCTGATGGCGATGCCATGGATGGAAGGCAGCAGGCACCCGGAACGCTGGCTGGACCAGCTGCTGGCCGCGGTGCGCGCGCACGATCCCCAGCTGCAGCACACCCTGTTCGAACTGCAGACCGTGGATTGGCGCAGCGGCCAGCCGATTCCCGCCGCACGCCTGCGCGCGCAGATCCGCCAGCTGCAGGCGCAGGGCGTACACCATTTCGCCTGGTACCCGGATGACTTCATCGCCGGCCAGCCTTCCACCCATGATGCCCGCGCGGCGATGTCCGCCGGCAACTTCCCGTACCCGGAGAAGTGACATGGACATGCATCCGCTGCTGCAGGTCCTGTTCCAGTTTGCCTTCTACTACCCGATGGTGATGGCGTTCTTCTGGATGTCGGGCGGTCTGTACTACTACTTCCGGCGCGAACGCCATTCGCGCCCGCGCAATGATCCTCCGTTGATGGTGGATCCACCGTTCGCAAGCCTGCTGATTCCCTGCCACAACGAATCGGAGAACCTGGACGACACCCTGGGGGCCGCGCTGGCGCAGCGCTATCCGGCCGACTACGAGGTGATCGCCATCGATGATGGCAGCAGTGACGACACCGGCGCCCGGCTCGACGTGCTGGCGGCGAAACATCCACGGCTGCGCGTGCTGCACCTGGACCGCAACCTCGGCAAGGCCAATGCGCTGCGCATGGGGGCGCTGGCGGCACGCTCAGAGTACCTGGTGTGTATCGATGGCGATGCCATGCTGGAGGAACACGCCCTGCACTGGATGGTGTGGCACCTGGTCAGTGGCAACCGGGTCGGCGCGGTCACCGGCAACCCACGCATCCGCAACCGTTCAACCCTGCTCGGGCGCCTGCAGGTGGCCGAATTCTCTTCAATCATCGGCATGATCAAGCGCGCGCAACGTGTTTACGGGCGCATCTTCACGATCTCCGGGGTCATCGCCGGCTTCCGTCGTACCGCACTGCACGAGGTCGGCTGGTGGTCGGACGACATGGTGACCGAGGACATCGACATCAGCTGGCGCCTGCAGCGCGCGCATTGGGACATCCGCTACGAACCCAACGCGCTGTGCTTCATCCTGATGCCGGAAACGCTGAAGGGTCTGTGGCGGCAACGGCTGCGCTGGGCGCAGGGCGGCGTGGAAGTGATGCTGCGGCATGCGCGTTCACTGCTGAACTGGAAGGAGCGGCGCATGTGGGGCGTGCTGCTGGAGTATGTGCTGAGCGTGATCTGGGCCTACACCATGCTGTTCATCGTGGTGTTGTGGGTGCTGGGCAAGCTCATCGACATGCCGCCGCAGCTGTACATCGCCAGCCTGCTGCCGCAATGGCATGGCGTGATCCTGGCCCTGGTCTGCCTGCTGCAGTTCGCCAGCAGCCTGATCATCGACCGTCGTTACGAAACACAGATTGGACGCAACTACTTCTGGGTCATCTGGTACCCGATGGCGTACTGGCTGATCAGCCTTTCCACCACCCTGGTGGCGCTTCCCAAGACCCTGCTGCGCCGTCGCAGCAAGCGCGCTACCTGGACCAGCCCTGACCGGGGGATCCGATGAACGCACAACACCCGTCCAACCGCTTCGACTCGCGGATGATCCGCAAGCCACATCATCAACCGCGCTTCCAGCGCACCGCCTGGGGCTTCGTCACCCTGGCGTTCTGGGGATTCTACTTCTACCTGTGGGCACCGTTGGTGACCCTGCTCTCATGGCTGATCGGCGGGCAGATGGCCTGGCAGCAGCTGTACGAGCGCAAGAACCAGTTCGACCCCTATGTGCTGGTCGCGCTGCCGCTGATGCTGCTGTGTGCAAGCGTGCTGCTGATCGGTTGGGCCGAATACAACCGTGCGCGTTTCCGCGGCCACGAACGGCGCCTGCCACGGCCACTGGCCAGCCTCAATGAAGTAGCCGCCGATCTCGGCGCCAGCACCGGCCTGGCCGAGCGGTTGCTGGGCTGCAAGTCCGCTACGCTGCACATGGATGAGCATGCGCGGCCGGTGGGCATCCGCCGCGAGGTGGTGTGACGCCCCGGTAGTCGCCGACCCTGGTCGGCGTTTGCTTTGGTGGATGCCGGCCTTGGCCGGCGCTTGGGCCTGGTGGGTGCCGACCGTGGTCGGCACCGCGGCCTGGTGGGTGCCAACCTTGGTCGGCACCGCGGCCTGCCGCGCAGAGCATCCACGCATGGCGTGGATCTACTTGCGCGTCTGCCCTTCGCCACGCACCACGAAACGCTCGACGGTGAGCGCCTCCAATCCCATCGGGCCGTAGGCATGCAGCCGTGTGGTGGAAATGCCGATCTCGCTGCCCAGGCCCAACTGGCCACCGTCGGAGAAGCGTGACGAGGCATTGACCATCACCACCGCCGAGCGCAGCGCAGTGACGAAGCGCTCGGCATGGCCGGCGTCTTCGGTCGCGATCACTTCGGTATGGTCGGAGGTATAGCGGCGGATGTGCGCGATGGCCGCATCGAGGTCGTCGACCACCCGCACAGCCAGCACCAGGTCGAGGAATTCGGCAGCGTAATCCTCCTCGGTCACCGCCGTGCTGCCTGGCAGCAGCGGCTGCGCCTGCGCATCGGCACGCAGCTCCACGCCGCGCTCGCCGAGTGCCTGCGCCACGCGCGGCAGGAAGGCTTCGGCCACATCACGGTGCACCAGCAGGGTCTCCAGTGAGTTGCAGGCGGCCGGACGACTGCACTTGCCATCCACCAGAAGATCGATGGCCTTGCCAAGGTCGGCACTGGCATCCACGAACAGGTGGCAGACGCCCTTGTAGTGCTTGATCACCGGCACCCGTGCGTGTTCGGCGACGAAACGGATCAGGCCTTCGCCACCACGCGGAATCGCCAGGTCGATCAGCTCGTGCAGCTGCAGCAGTTCCAGCATCGCTTCGCGGCGCAGGTCGGTCAGCACCGTCACTGCTGCCGGTGGCACGCCGTTGGCCTTGAGCGCCCCCGCCAGCGCCTGTGCGATGGCGGTGTTGGAATGGATCGCTTCGGAGCCACCACGCAGGATCACGCCATTGCCAGCCTTCAGGCACAGCGCGGCCGCTTCGGCGGTCACGTTCGGGCGCGCCTCGTAGATCATCGCGATCACGCCCAGCGGCACGCGCACCTTCTGCACGCGGATCCCGTTCGGGCGCACGTCGTCGCGGGTCACCTGGCCGACCGGATCTGGCAATCCGGCCACTTCGCGCACGGCCTCGGCCATCGCGAACAGGCGCGGCGGGTCCAATGCCAGACGATCGAGCATGGCGCTGCCCACGCCTTTCTCGCGCGCAGCGGCAAGATCACGCGCGTTGCCGGCCAGGATCAGCCCGGCGTTCACTTCCAGTGCTTGTGCCATCGCCAGCAGCAGCGCGCGCCGGGCGTCACTGTCGAGACCGGCGACCACCTGGGCCGCGTCACGGCAGGCCCGCGCCTGCGCTTCGATGTCACTCATCGGAATATCCTTCAATGCGGTCATGGCAGCACCAGGTCGTCACGATGGACGACGCTGCCGCCGTAGTTGTAGCCGAGCACGGCCTGGATGTCGCGCGAATGGCGGCCAGCGATGCGGCGCACGTCGTCGGCCGCGTACTGGCTGACACCGCGGGCGATGCACACGCGCCCCTGCGACGCGTCCCAGCACACCTGCACCATGTCGCCACGGCGGAACGTCCCTTCCGCACCGGTGATGCCGCCAGGCAACAGCGAAGCGCCCTTCTCGCGCATCGCCTGTGCAGCACCGGCATCGATCAGGATCACGCCTTCGGCCAGCGGTGCGTGCCGCAGCCAGTGCTTGCGTGCGGCTTCGCGGCTGCGCGCGGCGTGGATGCGGGTGCCGAACAGGCGATCCTGTGCCAGCGCACGCACCACCTCGCCACTGCGTCCATTGAACAGGTAGGTCTCGATGCCGAGGCGGCCCGCCTTTGCCGCCGCTTCCAGCTTGGTGCGCATGCCACCGGTCCCGGCACGTGATCCCGCGCCCCCCGCCATCGCCAGCACTTCATCATTCAATTCCACAACGTCGTGCAGCGGCCGTGCGTCGGCATGCGAGCGCGGGTCGGCGCTGTACAGGCCGTCGATGTCGGTGGCGATGAACAGCGCATCGGCATCGACCAGCGCCGCCACCGTCGCCGCCAGATTATCGTTGTCGCCGAGCTTGAGTTCGTCCACCGACACGGTGTCGTTCTCGTTGACCACCGGCAGCGCGCCCAGCCGCAGCAGTTCGTTGAGGGTGGCGCGGGCGTTGAGGTAACGGCGGCGGTTGCGCAGGTCGTCATGGGTCAGCAGCACCTGCGCCACCGGGCGCTCGAAGAAGCGCTGCCAGAGGCCGATCAACTGGGCCTGGCCAAGCGCCGCCAAGGCCTGCCGCGCCGCCATCGCTGCGCCCGGCTCATCGGCGCGCGGCAGGATCGCGCGTCCGGCCGCCACTGCGCCGGATGACACAATCACCACCTCGCGCCCGGCCAGCACGTTGGCCGAGACGAATTGCGCCAGGCCCAGCGCATGCCGCGGCGACAGGCCACCACCGTCGGCCGCCAGCAGGCTGCTGCCGACTTTCAGCACCGCACGCCGCCACGGCGGCAGCGCCTGTTGTGGGAACGGCGAAGCGGCGTTGGCAGCGTGCAGGGTCATCGGTCAGGGTCTCAGCGGGTGTTCCATTCGTGCACGGTCAGGTCGGAGGCCTGCATCGTCACCAGCGGATCGGTGGCGACGATGGCCTGTGCCTGCGCCAGGCTGTCCACGTTGCACAGCACGTAGGCGCCACCACTGCCATCGGCGAAGCCGCCGGTCAGGTGCAGCTTGCCCTGGGCCTGCAACGCATCGAGGAAATCACGGTGCGGCTGCACAGCGGCGGCGTTGAAATCGGGCCGGCGCATGGCCAGCACCAGGTAGACCGTGCCCGCCATCAGGCCAGCGCCTGCCAGCGCGCACGCAGTTCATCCAGGCGCAGGTCGGCCGCCGAGCCCGGCGATACACGTGCGGCCAGGCTGCCTTCCGGCGTGCGCCCCTGCCCTGCACTGTCGGCACCGGCAGCGGCGGCCTTGTAGGCCTCGCGGAACGGCACGCCGGCCACGGCCGCTTCCACTGCAACGTCGGTGGCATACATGCCTGAATCAATCGCCGCCCGCAGCTTGTCGTCACGCCATTCCAGGTTGGCCAGTAGTGCCGGCAGCAGTTCCAGCGCAGCCAGGCCGCGGCCGAAGCCGTGGAAGATGGCGCCCTTGGACGACTGCAGGTCGCGATGGTAGCCCGACGGCAGCGACAGCAACTGCTCGATCTCGGTACGTGCGGCGGCCACGCTGGCATGGGTGGCACGCATCAGCTCGATCACGTCCGGGTTGCGCTTGTTGGGCATGATCGAGCTGCCGGTGGTGTACTGCGCCGGCAGCGCGACGAAGCCGAACTCGGCGCTGGTGAACAGCGACAGGTCCCAGGCGATGCGGCGCAGGTCCAGCGTGGCACCACCCAGTGCTTCCAGTGCAGCCAGCTCGAACTTGCCGCGCGACAGCTGCGCGTAGATCGGCGAGATCTGCATGCGCGCGAAGCCGAGCGCCGCCGTGGTGTGTTCGCGGTCGAGCGGCAGGTTCACGCCGTAGCCGGCAGCCGTGCCGAGCGGATTGGCGTCGACCAGCGCATGGGTGTCACGGGCGCGGATGGCATTGTCGATGAAGGCCTCGGCCCAGCCCGCCCACCACATGCCGGCCGAGGACACCACGGCGCGCTGGATGTGGGTGTAGCCGGGAATCGGCAGGTCCTTCTCGGCCTGCGCACGGTCCAGCGCGACCTTGGCCACTTCGGCGCTGAGCTGCGCCACGCGCTGCAGCTTCTCTTTCAGCCACAGGCGGGTGGCGACCAGGATCTGGTCGTTGCGGCTGCGGCCGGTGTGGATCTTGCGGCCGGCATCGCCGAGGCGTTCGGTCAGGCGCGCTTCGATCGCCGAGTGGCCATCTTCGTACTGCGTATCCAGCACGAAGCGGCCTTCGCGGAAGTCCTGCGCCAGCACGTCCAGTTCGCGCAGCAGGCCAGCCAGCTCATCGGCACTGAGGATGCCGATGTGCTGCAGGCCCTGTGCATGCGCGGCGCTGGCGGCGATGTCGTGCAGGAAGAACTCGCGATCGAGGATCACGTCGTCGCCGGCGAGGAAGGTCTGGATCTGGGCGTCGACGGCGACGCCGGGCTTCTGCCAAAGAAGGTCTGCCATGGAGGCTCCGGAATACGTGTTCAGTGCGGGATCGACGTCAGTTCGTCGATGCCCAGCGCAAGGTTGAGGTTCTGCATGGCCTGGGTAGCCGCGCCCTTCAGCAGGTTGTCCAGGGTCGCCACCACCACCACGCGCTTGCCGCCCGGGGCCAGGGTGAAGCCTCCGACCTGGGCACCGTGGCGACCGGCAATGCGGCTGACCCACGGCGCCTCATCCACCACCTCGATCAGCGGTTCACCGGCATAGGCCTGCTGGAAGCGCTCGACGATCTGCTCGCGGGTCTGCACCCGGTTCAACCACAGGTTGGCGGTAAGCGTGATGCCACGGAAATGCGGGGCGACGTGCGGCATGAACTCGACGGCCACACCCAGCTGCACCGACACTTCGCGCTCGTGCACGTGGTTGGTCAGCGCGTAGGGCATCAGGTTGTCGGCCAGCAGTTCAACGTTGTTCTTGTCCGACGGGGTGGTACCGGCACCGGAGTAGCCGGAGACACCGAAGCACTGCGGCGGGCCGGCCAGCAGGTCCAGCAGCGGATGCACCGCCAGCTGCATCGCGGTGGCATAGCAGCCCGGGTTGCTGATGTGCTTCTGGCCGTTGTAGCGGCCGCGGGTCAGTTCCGGCAGGCCGTAGTACCAGCTGTTATCGAAACGATAGTCGGCCGAGAGGTCGACGATGACGGTGTCCGGCTTCGCGGCTTCAAGCGCGGCCACGAACGGTGCGGCCAGGCCGTTCGGCAGGGCCAGGATCACCGCGTCCACGCCCTTGGCCGCCACTGCATCGGCGTCCAGGTTTTCGTACTGCAGCTCGCCCTGGAATTCCGGGTGATGGTCGGACAGGCGCTGCCCGGCCCGCTCGCGCGAAGACACAAAGGCCAGCTCCAGCCGCGGGTGGGCGGCCACCAGCTTGATCAGCTCGGCGCCGGTATGGCCGCGGGCACCGACGATGCCCAGAGTGAAAGTCGAATCGTTCATGCGTGACTGTCCAGGCGGTACTGCAGGTGGCGCTTCACGCCCTGCCATTCCGCGTCGATGATGGAGAAGATGACGGTGTCGCGCGGCGTGCCGTCGGCGTGCCGCTTGTGGTTGCGCAGCACGCCATCCTGCTTGGCGCCGAGGCGGGCAATGGCGGTGCGTGAAGTGGCGTTGAACCAGCTGGTTTCCAGCACCACGCTGATGCAACCCATCGTTTCAAAGGCGTGCTGCAGCAACAACAGCTTGGCATCGGTATTGGCACCGGTGCGCTGCACGCGCGGCGTGTACCAGGTGTAGCCAAGGCTGAGTTTCGGCACGCTCGCATCCATGTCGTAGAAGCGCGTGCTGCCGATGATCTCACCGGCGGCATCGCGGATCACGAACGGCAGCACCTTGCCTTCGGCCTGCGCCTGCAGCGCGGCCTGCACATAGGCCTCGGCCCGCTCCGGCGACGGCACCTGCGTGTACCAGAGCTGGTCCAGCCCGCTGCCGTCCAGCGCAGCGCGCAGGCCCGGCACATGTTCCATCTGCAGCGGCTGCAGCATCACGTGCTGGCCGCGCAGGGTGGGTACCGAATTCCAGGCGTCGGGGTTGCTCATCGCTCAGCCCTGCAGGCTTGGTGTGCGCTTGGCGCAGTGGTCGACATAGGTGCGGATGCGATCGATGCCATCGGCACCGAACCAGAACACTTTCCACTGATCCTGCTTGTAGCAGCCATCGGACTCGGCGTAATAGAAGTGATTGATCGGATTGCCATGGCGCGAGCGCCAGAACAGCTGCGGGGTTTCCTCCAGCATCACGTTCCAGACTGCACGGCCCAGGCCTTCACCCTGCGCATCGTCGAGCACGGCGAACTTGTCGAGGTACACGCCTTCGGCTTCGTCGGTGAGGATCACCGCGGTGCGGTAGTTCTCGCTGACATAGGCGCGCAGCAGTCTGGTCTTCTCGAAGTAGTCCGGCACCAGGGTGCGGCCGAAGCTGGATTCGATCAGGCCCTTCAGGCGCGGCAGGTCCAGTTCGTTCCAGGCGGTGGCGCGCAGCACCTTCTCGCCCTTGCGCACCAGCGTGCCCGAGCCCTTGTGGGTGAACAGTTCCTTGGCCAGGTCGGCCGGGCGGGTGATCGACACCGACGATTCCAGCGGCAGCCGGTCGAGCAGGTCCTTGATCTGTTCGATCTTCACCTTCATGCCGCCGTGGATCCACGGCTGTGCGATCAGGTGGTCGTACTCGGTGGACAGGTTGATCGAATCGATCACGTTGCCCGCCTCGTCCAGCAGGCCGCCGGTGCCGGTCAGGAAGATGATCTTGTACGGCTGCAGTTCCTGCACCAGCTCGTTGGCGGCGAAGTCGGCGTTGACGTTGAGGATCTGGCCACCGGCGGTTTCACCCAGGCTGGTGATGACCGGGATCGAGCCCGCACGCAGGCTGGCCTCGATCGGCGCCAGGTTGACCTTCCTCACCTCGCCGACCAGGCCGTAGGTATCCACGTCCAGGTACTCGGCCTCGAACACGCCACCGGTGATCGAGGTGGCGCGCGCGCCGTTCTGCTGCAGCGCCTCGACCAGCCGCAGGTTGGACTGCTGGAACACCCGGCGCACGATCGCCAGCGCTTCCGGCGAAGTCACGCGCAGACCATTGACGGTCTGCTTCTCGATGCCGGCGGCCGACAGTTCGGCATCCAGCTGCGGGCCGGCGCCGTGCAGCACGATCGGGGTCAGCCCGACTTCCTGCAGGAACGACAGCGAGGAGGTCAGTGCGTCGAGGTCATCGCGCAGCACTGCGCCGCCGACCTTGACCACGGCGAAGCGCTTGGCATCCAGCTGCGAAAAGCGCTTGAGGTACTGGCTGATCTCCTTCGCGCTGGCCATGCTGGAAAGCAGGCGCACGATGGTCTGGCGGGTCTGGCGGTGGGGCTGGAGGGCAGGAGACATTTCGGTTTCGTCGGAAAGGGAAGAATCAGGCGCCGGCGGCGATGATGCGATGCACGGCGTCGGTGTAGCGCTGCAGCTGGTCCAGCGTCACGAACTCGTCGGCGGTGTGGGCCTGGGCGATGTCACCCGGGCCGAACACCAGCGTGGTGTAGCCACCGGCCGAGAACAGCGAGGCTTCGGTCCAGAAGTCCACCGCGTTGCCGATCGGCAGGTCCAGGGCATCGGCCACGTCGCGCGCCAGCAGGCGGCGGTTCTCGGCTTCGGCGATGTCGCCGGCCGGCAGGCTGGGGCCACGGAAGGTTTCGGTGAATACCGCCGCTTCCGGCTCGGCGAAACCGGCGAAGGTGGCCAGCAACGCGTCGATGTTCATCGACGGCAGCGGCCGGAAACCGAAGCGCACTTCGGCGGCGGGCGCGATCATGTTGGCCTTGATGCCGCCTTCGACGCGGCCGATGTTGAAGCGCAGGCCGGTCAGTCCGCCAAAGCGCGCCGACGCCAACGATTCCACATGGTCCAGCGCACGGTTGCCCCAGCGCATGGCCTGGTGCAGCGCGCTGGCGGCGGCATCCTGCTTGCCCGAGGCATGCCCGGCGCGGCCGGCGAACTGCATCAGCACCGAGCTGATGCCGCGATGCGCCAGCACCGCTTCGCTCATGGTCGGCTCGGCCACAAGCACCGCTTCGTACGGAATGCCGCGGGCCAGGAACGCGGCGATGCAGCGCGGATCGTTGGCTTCCTCGTCGCTGGAGAACAGGAACGCGGCGTCACCATCGCTGGCATTGGCTGCGGCCACCAGCGCGGCCGCCGCGCCCTTGATGTCGCACACGCCCAGGCCGACCACGCGGTCGTCCAGGCGCCGCATCACGTGCGGGTCGGCACTCCAGTGCGGCGAGTCCGGCACGGTGTCCAGGTGCACGTTGAACAGGTACTTCGGCGTACCACGCACCGCGTACAGGCTGACCGCGCCCGCGCCGTGGTCGATCACCTCGACGTTGAAGCCCGGCAGGTTCGCGCGCAGGTAATCGAAGATGCCGCCGGTGGTGATCGCACGCGGCGGGTTGCGGGTGTCGAAGGACACCAGGGCCTGCAGGTGATCGAGCGTCTGTTCAAGCATGTGTCTGAATATCCGTAGGGTTCGAAATCGGTAGTGCCGGCCGCTGGCCGGCTCCGCAATGATCCAGCCGTGCCACGAGCCGGCCAGCGGCCGGCACTACCGTCACAGGTCAACCGCGGTTGACCTGCGCGTAAACGGTGGAGCTCATGCCGAACAGCTTGATGAAGCCCTCCGCCTCTTCCACGCCCCAGTCGGCCGACTGCGCGTAGGTGGCACCCTTGGTGTTGAGCAGGTGCGGCGACTTCACCGCCACGGCATCGACGCGGCCACCGCGGGTTTCCAGCACCACTTCACCGTTGACCTTGGCCTGCGAGGACTTCAGGAAGGCCTCGATGTCGGTCTTCAGCGGGTCGTGGTAGAAGCCTTCGTACACCAGCTCCACCCACTTGCGCGCCACGTCCGGCTTGAAGCGGTTCTGCTGCTTGGTCAGCACGGCATCTTCCAGCGCGCGGTGTGCGGCCAGCAGCGAGACCAGGCCCGGGGCCTCGAACACGATGCGGCCCTTCAGGCCGATCACGGTGTCGCCGGTGTACACGCCACGACCAACGCCATACGGGGCGAACAGCTTGTTGAGCTGGGCCAGGATCTGGTCGCCCGGCAGCGCCTTGCCGTTCAGTTCAACGGCTTCGCCTTCGACGAACTTCAGGGTGACGGTCAACGCCTGTTCCGGCCACTCGCTGCGCGGCGAGCACCAGCCCCGCGCACCCTCGCCCGGGGCTTCCCAACGGTCGATCTCGCCACCGGACATGGTCAGGCCCAGCAGGTTCTCGTTGATGGTGTAGGCCTGCTGCTTGGCACGCACGCCGAAGCCGCGCTCTTCCAGGTACTTCTGCTCGTAGGCGCGGGTCTGGGTGTGTTCCTTCTGGATCTCGCGGATCGGCGCGATGATCTGGTAGTCACCCAGCGCCTTCACGGCCAGGTCGAAACGGACCTGGTCGTTGCCCATGCCGGTGCAGCCGTGGGCGATGATGTTGGTGCCCAGTTCGGCGGCACGCTTCAGCGCGGCATCGACGATCAGGTAACGGTCGGACACCAGCAGCGGGTACTGGCCCTGGTAGCCCTCGCCAGCCCACACGAACGGCTTGACGAAGCCTTCCCAGATGGCCGGGCCACCGTTGACGGTGACATGGCTGGCCACGCCCAGTTCGGCAGCGCGCTTCTCGATGAAATCGCGCTCTTCATCATCCACGCCGCCGGTGTCGGCGAACACGGTGTGCACGTTGTAGCCACGCTCCTGCAGGTACGGCACGCAGAAGCTGGTATCCAGGCCGCCGGAGAAGGCGAGAACGACGTCTTTGTTGCTCATGGGGAGGGTATGTCCTGGTAGCGCCGGGCCGTGCCCGGCGGGAATGATTGAATCGGAAAAAAATCAGTGCCCGGCAACCGCGGCCATGATCGCCTTCTGCACGTGCAGGCGGTTCTCGGCTTCGTTGATGGCGATGCACTGCGGCGAATCCATCACGCCATCGGTGGCCTTCACGTTCCGGCGCAGCGGCAGGCAGTGGCTGAACACACCGTTGTTGGTCAGCGCCATCTTCCGCTCGTCGACGATGAAGTGCTTGAACTGGTCGCGGATCGGCTTTTCCGGTTCCCAGTTGCCGAAGAACGGCAACGCACCCCAGCTCTTGGCATAGACCACGTCGGCGCCGGCGTAGGCACTGTCGATGTCATGGCTGATCTTCAGCGAACCGCCGCTCTCGGCCACGTTCTGCTCGGCCCAGCCCATGTAGCGGTCGTCGAGGATGTAGTCGGCGGTCGGGCACAGCAGGGTCACGTCCATGCCCATGCGGGTGGCGATGGTCAGCGCCGAGTTGGCCACGGCGGTGTTCAGCGGCTTGGGGTGGTAGGTCCAGGTCAGCACGTACTTCTTGCCACGCAGGTCCTGGGTGCCGAAGTGCTCCTGCAGGGCCATCACGTGCGCCAGCTCCTGGCACGGGTGGGTGATGGTCTCCATGTTGATGACCGGCACCGGCGAATACCTGGCGAAGCTGTTGAGGACGATGTCCTGGCGGTCGTAGGCCCAGTCGATGAACTTGGGGAACGCACGCACGGCGATGATGTCGCAGTAACGGCCCAGCACCTTGGCCACTTCAGCGATGTGCTCTTCGGTGTCGCCGTCCATCACCGTACCGAGGTTGAACTCGATCGGCCACGCATCCTTGCCCGGCTGCAGCACCACCGCGTGGGCGCCGAGCTGGAACGCGCCCAGTTCGAAGCTGGTGCGGGTGCGCATGGACGGGTTGAAGAACACCAGCGCGATCGACTTGCCCTTGAGCTGGTCGCCGAGCTTGTTGCGCTTGAACAGCGCGGCCTGGGTCAGCAGCGCGTCAAGTTCGCTGCGGCTCCAGTCCTGGGTGTTCAGGAAGTGCTTGGGGGACATCATCTTTCCTTGCGTAGCGGCGCCGGATTCGACGCGGTGGAAGGGAAAAACAGGAACCAAAGGTGGATCGAAAAGGTTGCAGTTGAAGCTTTCAGAACGCGGAAACGAAAAAACCCAGCCGGCGGGCTGGGTTTTTTTCGGACGAACAGCAGAAAGCTCCGGTTACCCAGCGAGGATGTGGGGTTCCGGTCGACGCGCACGCGAGGTCATGCCCGACGCCTGTCGGGCTGCGCTGCTGTCGTGCTGGAAGTCGGTGAGCTTCATGGCCGCCAATCTTTGCATGCGGCCGGGGCCGGCGCAAGGGGCCGGGGTCCCAGAATCAGGGATTGCCGGCGGCGCCCTGCTCGGGGCCGACCCAGGGGGTGATCGAGACCCGGATCTTCAGCCGGTTGCCGGGGTCTTCCGGCAGGCGCGAGCGGTACTTGGTGCCCTTGTAGACGTAGTCCACGTCGTAGGCGATGGGGCGGCGGAATTCACGCCCGACCGGCACGATGCGGCAGTCGCGGGTCAGCATCGGGCCATTGTTGGCTGGCGCCGGGGCCGGCGTCTCGGTCGCGGCCTCCTCGGGGATCTCCTCGTCACTGCGCTTGAACATCGAGCGCACCGAATCCCAGAAGCGGCCGATCCGGCCCTTGTCCTCGACAGGCTCTTCCCCGGTCACGTTGACAGGGGCCAGGGTACGGGTCGAGATCGGCTCGCAGTGCTCCTCGGTACGGGTCGCGCGCAGGGTCTGGAACACCGGTTCGACGTTCAGCACCTGCGCATAGTCGAACTTCACGTTCTCGACGATCACCACACGGTTGCGCGGCTCGGCGTCCTGCGCCTGGGCCACGGCGGCCGTCGCCGACAGGCAGGCCAGGGTCAGCAACACGGTGGATTTCAGTGGCGACGGGAGCAAGGACACGGCAATAGTGTAGGCAGTGACGAGCGCAAGGGGCTGAACATTACCCGTCCACGCTGCTCCTGCCCACCCCACCTTGGGTGAAGCCGGCGTCCACCGGTGGCAACCGGTGCACCCAAAGGGGGCCGACACGTTCTAAAATCACAGGCTTGTCCCCCAGCCACACCCCCATGACCCTGCGCCTGCACAACAACCTGACTCGCCAGCTCGAACCGTTCACCCCGCTCGATCCGGCCTGTCCGACCCTGTATGTGTGCGGCCCCACGGTCTACAACTACGTGCACATCGGCAACGCCCGTGGCCCGGTGGTGTTCGGGGTGCTGGCCGATCTGCTGCGGCGGCGTTTCGGCGCACTGCGCTACGCCCGCAACATCACCGACGTGGACGACAAGATCAACACCGCCGCGCGCGAGCAGGGGGTGCCGATCAGCACCATCACCGACAAATTCGCCGCCGCCTACCGTGAAGACATGGCCGCGCTGGGCGTGGTGCCGCCGGACATCGAGCCGGAGGTGACCGCGCACATGCCGCAGATCATCACCATGATCGAGCAGCTGATCGCCAACGGCCATGCCTATGCCGCCGAGGGCCATGTGCTGTTTGCGGTGGCCAGTTTCGACGGCTACGGCAAGCTCTCGCGCCGTGATCCGGAGGAGATGCTGGCCGGCGCCCGTGTCGATGTCGCCCCCTACAAGCGCGATCCGGGCGATTTCGTGCTGTGGAAGCCATCCACCGACGACCTGCCCGGCTGGGAATCGCCCTGGGGCCGTGGCCGCCCGGGCTGGCACATCGAATGCTCGGCGATGGCCGCCGCCCATCTGGGCGAGACCATCGACATCCATGCCGGCGGTGTCGACCTGCAGTTCCCGCACCACGAGAACGAGATCGCACAGAGCGAATGCGCGCATGGCGGCAAGATCTTCGCCCGTTATTGGCTGCACAACGGCATGCTCAACTTCGGCGGCGCCAAGATGAGCAAGTCGCTGGGCAACATCGAGCGCGTGCATGACCTGGTGCGCCAGCATCCGCCGGAGGCCCTGCGCCTGGCGCTGCTGTCGGCCCATTACCGGCAGCCGCTGGACTGGTCCGATGGCCTGATCGAGCAGTCGGTGCGCACCCTGGACCGCCTGTACGGCACCCTGCGCGAGCTGGCGTCGATCAAAGCCAGCGCGGTGATCCCGGCCACCGTCGAGGCGACCCTGGATGACGACCTGAACACCCCGCAGGCGCTGGCCGAAGTGGCCCGCATCGCCGCCGACGCGCGTCGTGCCACCGATCCGGCCGAACAGGCGCGCCTGAAGGGCGAGCTGCTCGGTGCGGGCCTGGCACTGGGCCTGCTGCAGGCCGATCCGGCGCAGTGGTTCGGTACCGCCGCCGGCGATGATGGTGACGATGCGCGCATCCAGGGCCTGATCGACGAGCGCACTGCGGCCAAGAAGGCACGTGACTTCGCCCGTGCCGACGCCATCCGCGACCAGCTGGCCGCCGAAGGCATCGTGCTGGACGACACTCCGCAGGGCGTTCGCTGGTCGCGCAAGCGCGGCTGACCCGCCCTGCCCCGTGGCCGGTCCGCCGGCCACGCCCCCACTGTAGAGACTGTTGTGACCGACTCCCCGTTCCCGCTTGAACCCACCGCTGCCGAGGCCCAGGCCGCCATCGCCGAGGAATTCGGCTTCTTCGGCGACTGGTCCGAGCGCTACCAGTACCTGATCGACCTCGGCCGCAAGCTGCCGGCCTTCCCGGACGAATGGAAGACCGAAGAGCACCGCCTGCTCGGCTGCCAGTCGATGGTCTGGATCGTGCCGGAAGGCAACGCGCAGTCGCTGCGCTTCCATGCCATCAGTGATTCGGCCATCGTTTCCGGCCTGATCTTCCTGGCCCTGCGCGTGTACTCCGGGCGCTCGGCGCAGGAGATCCTGGATACCGAGCCCAGCTACATCCAGGACATCGGCCTGGCCCGACACCTCTCCCCCACCCGCAGCAACGGCGTGGCGGCGATGCTGGCCTTCATCCGCGAGACCGCGCAGGCCCAGCTGCAGCGCGACCCGTCGTGAGCGAGCCTGCCACAGCCGAAGACACCGCGCTGGGCCTGCTGTCCCGGCCCGGTTTCGCCAAGCTGCTGGCCTACCGCATCTTCGCGATGCTGTCCTACCAGGTGGTCGCGGTCACCGTCGGCTGGCACATCTACGAAGTCACCCGCAATCCGTTCTCACTGGGCCTGGTCGGCCTGGCCGAGGTGCTGCCGTTCTTCTGCGTGGCGCCGTTCGCCGGCTATCTGGTCGACCACCTGCCACGGCGCCGGCTTGGCATGGTGGCCTGTTCCGGGTTGATCGCCACGGCACTGGTGCTGACCGGCGTCGCCACGGGCTGGCTGCCGTTTGAAGGGGTATGGCCGATCTATGCGGCCATCGCCCTGACCGGCATGGTCCGTGCGTTCCTGTCGCCGATCTACAACGCACTGTTCGCCCGCGTGCTGGCCCGCGACCAGTTCGCGCGTGGCGCCGGACTCGGCGCGGTGGTGTTCCAGGCCGGCATGGTCGCCGGCCCGGCGCTGGGCGGCGTGCTGGTCGGCTTCGGCGGCAAGGGCCTGTCCTATGCCGTGGCGACTGCCTTCGCACTGGTGGCGATGGCCTGCCTGGCCACGCTGAAAGTGGAAGAACCAGTGCACACCGGTCCGGCCGCGCCGATCTTCAAGAGCATCGCCGAAGGCGCGCGCTTCGTGGTCGGCAACCGGATCATGGTCGGCGCGATGGCGCTGGACATGTTCTCGGTGCTGCTGGGCGGCGTGGTGGCGATGCTGCCGGCCTTCCTGCACGAAATCCTGCACCATGGCCCGGAAGGCCTGGGCATCCTGCGCGCGATGCCGGCGCTGGGCTCGGTCTGCGTGGGCCTGTGGCTGGCGCGCCACCCGCTGCACCGCAATGCCGGCCGCGTGCTGCTGTTCGCGGTGGCCGGCTTCGGCCTGTGCGTGATCGGCTTCGGGCTGTCGCAGCACTTCTGGCTGTCCGCGCTGATCCTGCTGTTCTACGGGGCCTTCGACGGCGTCTCGGTGGTGATCCGCTCGACCATCCTGCAGCTGGCCACGCCGGAAGAAATGCGCGGCCGGGTGTCGTCGATCAACGGCATCTTCATCAGTTCGTCCAACGAACTGGGCGCGTTCTATGCCGGCACGATGGCGAAGCTGCTCGGCCTGGTGCCGGCGGTGGTGCTGGGCGGGTTCGCGGTGCTGAGCGTGGCCGGGATCACCGCGTGGAAGAACCCGACGCTGCGGAAACTGAATCTTCGCGACCTGCAGTAGCGTCGGCTCGTCGTTTCCGCGACAGCCGCTTTACGTGCGCCGACGCATTGGTAGCGCCGGGCCATGCCCGGCGGCCCTTTTCCGCGACCGCGGCGGGGTGTCACTTTCTTTTCGCGAAAAGAAAGTATCCAAAGAAACGCTCCGCCATCCGCGAGCCGGTGCTTCGCACCGGTGCCCTGCGCTCCTCAGTGAATCAGGGGACGGCGCCGAACTCGCTGCGCTCAAACAGCGGCGCCTCTTCGCCCCTGATTCCCCTGCGGTGCTCGGCTCGCTACAAGGCGGACCCAACAGCCGCGAGCGCACGCATGACCGCTCCTGGTAGAGCCAAGCCATGCTTGGCTGTTCTTGCTCTTGCTCTTCCCTACCCTCCGGCTTCGGCCTGAGCCGAGCATGGGCTCGGCTCTACATCAGCCGCGCACGCAGGGAAGCGTCGAGAGCCTGCGGGTGGGTCCGGGCAGGACCGTCCGCGGCATGGATGCCGCGGCCGAGCTTACAGGGATGTACTTGCAGCGTGTCCTGCCCGGACCCACCCGCAGGCTCACCCCGATACCCGGAAGGCGCTGCTCTTCGCAGCCAACCCGAACCCAACAAAAAACCCGGCCGAAGCCGGGTTTTTCGCATGACCAGACAACGATCGGGAATCAGTCGCCCTGCTGCTTCTGCAGGTGCTCCCAACGCTCCTGGGCATCGATGGTGCGCTCGGCGGTCAGGCGCGCCTCCAGGCGCTCCAGGCCGATCTCTTCACCGGTGTCGACGCAGTAGCCGTAGTCGCCTGCTTCCAGGCGCTTGAGGGTGCTGTCGATCTTGCCGATCAGCTTGCGGTAGCGGTCGCGGGTACGCAGTTCCAGCGAGTTCTCGGTCTCGCGGGTCGCGCGCTCGGCTTCGTCGCCGATGTCACGCACTTCTTCGCGCAGGTTCTCGATGGTCTGCTTGGACTCTTCCACCAGGTCCGCACGCCAGTTCTGCAGGCGCTGGCGGAAGTATTCCTGCTGCAGCGGGCTCATGTATTCCTCTTCCGAGGACGGCTTGTAGCCAGCCGGCAGGATCGGGCGGCCAGTGGCCTCGTCGGTCTTGTATTCGACCACCTTGTACTTGCTGCGCGGGGCCGGTGCCGCCGAGCGGGCGGCGACGGCCACGGCAACCTTGCCGACAGGGCGCGACACGGTCTTCGGGGCGGAATCGGATTTCACGGCGGTTTTGGCAGGCGATTTCGAAACGGGCACGGGATTCTTGGATTGCGGGGCCTTCGAAGCGGCAGGAGCGGCGGCCGGGGCCGGCTTTGGGGCCGGTTGGGCTGCCGCCACTGCCACGGTCTTGGCCGGGACAGGCTTGGCCGGAGCCGGCTTGGCAGCAGGCTTCGGTGCGGACTTCACTACTGGGGCCGGGGCCGGCTTGGCGGCCGGAGCGGCAACATTCTTGGCAACCTTCTTTACAGCGGCAGGCGTGGCGACCGGTTTAGCCGCAGCGACCTTCTTTGCTACGGGCTTGGCGACCGGCTTGACCGCAGCCTTCGTCACCGCCGCCTTCTTCGCCACCGGCTTGGCGGCGGCCTTCTTGACCGGCGCGGCCTTGCTGGCGGCCTTCTTCACCACCGGCGCCTTCTTGCTGGCAGCGGCAGGCTTGGCCTTGGCAGGCGCAGCGGCCTTCTTCGCCACCGGCTTGGTTGCCTTGACCGGCGTTTTCTTTGCGGTGGCCTTCCTGGCCGCCGGTTGCGAGGACGCTGCCTTGGTCGCCGGCTTGCTCGCCGGTTTCTTGGCAACGGGCTTTGCCGCCAACTTCTTCACAACAGGCTTGGCGGTTTTCTTGGCGGCCGTTGCGGCCTTCTTTGCAGTTTTTTTAGCAGCCACGAAACGCTCTTCCTTGGATTCCCCGGGGCCCGGGAAAGCGGGCCTTTATAGCCTACCCGACCCGCAGCAGCAACCTCGGCACCCTGCTCCATTCAGTCCTGGAGTCAAGGTGCCCAAGGGGCAGTCCGACGAACACGGACCGCCTTGCGCGGTACGGAACCTGGCCAGCACCCGCGGGTGCTGGTACCGGTCGCAGGCCATCGGCGACATGCGACCAACGGCCCATCCTGCACAAATGCGGCCTTCATGCCAACTGGCATAAGATGACTGGGTGATCTCGCGCCTGCTCATTGCCCTGCTGCGCTTCTACAAGCGCTTCATCAGCCCCCTGCTGGGGCCGCGTTGCCGTTTCGTGCCGAGCTGTTCTGAATACGCGATGGACGCCATCTCCCGACACGGTCCGCTGCGCGGCAGCTGGCTGGCTGCGCGCCGGCTGGGCCGCTGCCATCCGTTCCATCCCGGCGGCTTCGACCCGGTGCCCGAATCCACCCACGCCCCCTCTTGCCGTTGCACAGGAAAACACTGACATGTCCTCCACCCTCATCACCAACGCCCGGATGGTCAACGAAGGCCGTACCTTCGACGGCGACCTGCGCATCGAGAACGGCCGCATCGCGCAGATCGGCAGCGGGTTGACGCCGCGCGACGGCGAACAGGTGGTGGACGCGGCCGGGCGCTGGCTGCTGCCCGGCATGATCGACGACCAGGTGCACTTCCGCGAACCGGGCCTGACCCACAAGGGTGACATCGCCAGCGAATCGGCGGCGGCCGTGGCCGGTGGCCTGACCAGCTTCATGGACATGCCCAACACCAACCCGCCGACCCTGGATTCGACCATCCTGGAAGCCAAGTACGATCTGGCGCGCGGCCGCGCCTGGGCCAACTACGGCTTCTACCACGGCGCCAGCAATGACAACCTGGAGGCGATCCGTGCGCTGGACCCGAAGAAGGCCCCGGGCGTAAAGGTGTTCATGGGCGCCTCCACCGGCAACATGCTGGTGGACAACCCGGAAACGCTGGACGCGATCTTCCGCGAATGCCCGACCCCGATCATCACGCACTGCGAAGACACGCCGATGATCGATGCCAACCTGAAGGCGTTCCAGGAAAAGTACGGCGACGCACTGACCCCGGACATGCATCCGGACATCCGTTCGCGCGAAGCCTGCATCAAGTCCACCCGCCTGGCGATGTCGCTGGCGCGCAAGCACGGCACCCGCCTGCACGTGCTGCACATCTCCACTGCCGATGAGCTGGCGCTGTTCGAGAAGGGCCCGCTGATCCGCGCCGACGGCAGCCGCAAGCAGATCACTGCCGAAACCTGCGTGCACTTCCTGCACTTCGCGCGCCCGGATTACGCGACCAAGGGCAACCTGATCAAGTGCAACCCGGCGATCAAGGAAGTGTCCGACCGCGAAGCGATCACCGCTGCGCTGGCCGACGACGTGCTGGACGTGCTGGCCACCGACCACGCGCCGCACACCTGGGAAGAAAAGCAGAAGCCGTACGCGCAGGCACCGTCGGGCCTGCCGCTGGTGCAGTACGCGCTGGTGGCCGCGCTGGAACGCGTGCACGAAGGCAAGCTGACCCGCGAGCAGGTGGTGCAGAAGTTCGCCCACGCCCCGGCACAGTTGTTCGACGTGGAAGAACGTGGCTTCCTGCGCGAAGGCTACTTCGCCGATCTGGTCCTGGTCGAAGACGTGCCGTTCACCGTCAAGCGCGAGGACGTGCTGTCCAAGTGCGGCTGGTCGCCGTTCGAAGGCACCACCTTCCGTTCGCGCGTGGCCTCCACCTGGGTCAACGGCCAGCTGGTGTGGGACGGCAGCAAGCTCGTTGGCGAGCCGGCCGGCCAGCGCATGACCTACGACCGCTGATGCGCTCCGCTCTTCTGATCGGGGCGCTGCTGGCGGCGCCCCTGTTCACCGCACCGTCGGCGCAGGCACAGGACGGCATCGGCAGCCTGATCGACAGCCGCGTGGTGTTCCCGGCCAGCGCGTCGCAGGGCGCACTGGTGATCGGCAAGGTACCCGCCGGCAGCCGCGTGCAGTACGCCGGCCGCCAACTGCGGGTGAGCGGCTATGGCAGCGTGGTGTTCGGCATCGGCCGCGACGAGAAGGGCCCGTTGCGCGTGCTGGTGCAACGCGCCGACGGTGGCAGCGAAACCGTGACCATCGCGGTGACCCCGCGCGACTGGCCCACCGAGCGGGTCAACGGCGTGCCGCCGAAGACGGTGAACCCGCCGCCGGCGATTGCCGAGCGGATCAAGCGCGAACAGGCGCAGGTAACTGCGGCACGTGCCCGCGATGACGACCGCACTGATTTCACCCAGACCTTCATCTGGCCGGTGCAGGGCCGTATCAGTGGCCGCTTCGGCAATGCGCGCGTCTACAACGGCCAGCCCGGCGCCGGTCATTCCGGCATGGACATCGCGGTGCCGACCGGCACGCCGGTGAAGGCACCCGCCGCCGGCATCGTCACCTTCGCCGGCCCGGACCTGTACCTGACCGGCGGCACGCTGCTGCTCGACCACGGCTTCGGCGTCAGTTCCAACTTCCTGCACCTGTCACGCATCGACGTGAAGGTCGGTGATCGCGTGGAACAGGGCCAGGTGATCGCTGCGGTCGGCGCCACCGGCCGTGCCACCGGCCCGCACCTGCACTGGGGCATGAACTGGTTCGATACCCGAATCGATCCGCTGCTGGTGCTGGAACGCAAATAACGCGCGCAATGCGCTTGGGTGGGTGCCGACCTTGGTCGGCACGACCGCGCGCGAAACCGGCATTCATCCACGCATGGCGTGGATCTACCGGGTACCGATCTTGGTCGGCACAATCCCTCAGAGCGTGCGGACCAAGGTCCGCACCCACCAGAAGCAGTCAGCAGGGCCGATCGATCAACCGCGCGCCGCCCACCACACCCGCAGCAGGGTGCGCACCGGGGTGGCTTCGATCGGCTTGCCTGCGGCCTGCGCCGCCACGCGGGCACGTGCCAGGCTGGACCACACGCGGCGCGGGCGCGGGCCCGGCACGCGGGTACCCCACCCCTTCAACAGATGCTGTGCCCAGCGCTGCGCGGCGGTGCTGGAATCCTCATCCAGCAGGCTGCGTGGTACACCGGCCACGCCGGCATCCTGCAGGCGCTGGGCCAGGGTCTGCAGCTGCACCGCACGGCCGGCACCGGTGCGCGGCTTGTCCGCGAACAACGCCGCCTCGACCGCAGCCACGGCTTCAGCGTAGTTGGCCAGCGCACGCTCGGCACTGGCGGCGTCCAGCGCGACGGTACGCGCTTCAACCAGATCCGGAAGTGCTTCGGCCAGTTGCCCCCACGGCGCACGCACCGGCTCCAGCAGACGGCCCAGTGGATGGCGCGAACGATGCCCGGCCCAGCTGCGCAGTTCCTCGCCCCACCATGCCAGCTTGGCATCGGCCGGCAGCGGATCGCCGCCGGTATTGAGCATGTCGTCGAACTCCTGCAGCAGCGCGAACCACGCCACGGCAAGCACGCGTTGCGATTCGGCCACGAACGGGGCGGCCACCGACCATTCCGGCCAACGGCTGCGCCACTTGTCGAGGAAACTGTCCAGCGCGGTACTGCTCACTACGTGATTCCTTACGGCTGGGCCGGGGCTGCCGGCCGGGTCGGCCAGAGACTGGCCAGTTGCAGAAGTTCGGCGTTCTCGACCAGCACGTCGGCCTGCCAGGTCAGCGGGTCGTCGCTGTGCAGGCGGTAGCCCCACAGCGCCGCCACCGACGGCATGGCGGCAGCGCGTGCGGCGATGATGTCGCGCTCGTCGTCACCCACGTACACGCAGTCTTCGGCGGCAATGCCAATGGCCTGCGCAGCGTGCAGCAGCGGCAGCGGGTGCGGCTTGCGTTCGGCCAGGCTGTCACCGCCGACCAGCACCGCGCAGCGCTGCTGCCAGCCATGCTGCGGCAGGATCAGGCGCGCCAGGTACTCGGGTTTGTTGGTGACGATGCCCCACACCGTACCGGCCTCATCCAGCGCGGCGAGCATGCCGGCCACGCCGTCGAACAGCACTGCGTGCTGGCCGATCAACGCTTCATAGCGCTGCAGGAATTCCGGGATCAGTGCATCGCGCGCAGCGGCATCCAGGTCCGGGAACGCGGCCGAGACCATCGCCCGCGAGCCCTTCGACACCACCGGGCGCAGTGCGGCCGGATCGATGGGTGCACGACCACGTTCGGCCAGCATCGCGTTGCAGGTGGCGACGAAGTCCGGCGCGCTGTCCAGCAACGTGCCATCCAGGTCGAACAGCACCGCACGCGGGAAGCGGGCGGAGGTCATGCCGGCTTGACCGCGTAGGCCAGGTAGTTGATGTCGGTGCGGCTGCTCAGGCGGGCGTGGTTGCGCCACGGCTCGTAGGCCATGCCGCTGACGTCCACCAGCTGCATGTCGGCCTCGCGCAGCCAGCGCGCCAGCTCGGCCGGCTTGATGAATTCCTGGTAGTGGTGCGTGCCCTTGGGCAGCAGGCGCGCCACGTACTCGGCGCCGACAATCGCCACCGCGAAGGCAGCAGCGGTGCGGTTGATGGTCGACAGGAACAGGTGACCGCCCGGCTTCAGCAGGCGCTTGCAGGCTTCGATGATCGCGCCCGGATCCGGCACGTGCTCGAGCATTTCCATGCAGGTGACCACATCGAAACTGCCCGGCTGCTCGGCAGCCAGGTCCTCGGCGGCCTGGACGCGATAATCAACCTTGGCACCGCTTTCCAGCGCGTGCAGGCGCGCGACCTTGACCAGTTCCGGGGCAAGATCAATCGCGGTGACGTCGGCACCGGACTGCGCCAGCGCCTCGCTCAGCAGGCCGCCACCGCAGCCGATGTCCAGCACGCGCGCACCGCGCAGCGGCACGCGGTCGGCCACGTACTTCAGCCGCACCGGGTTCAGCGCATGCAGCGGCTTCTGCGGGCCGTCAGCGTCCCACCAGCGGTTGGCCAGCGCGGCGAACTTGTCCAGCTCGGCCTGATCGAAATTGGAGGAAGCGTGGGGGGCAGTCATGGGGAAGTCCTTGCAGCGCCAGGGTTCAGGCGCGGATATGACGGATACGCTCGCGCCACTGGCGCGCGTTGGCGATGATGCCCGGCAGGTCCATGCCGACCAGCTCGCGCTGCACCAGCTTCGGCTTGCCGGCAATCCAGACATCGCTGACCTGCTGGCGGCCGGTGGCGTACACCAGCTGCGACAGCACGTTGTGCAGCGGCTGGGTTTCCAGCGCGGACAGGTCGACGCAGACCAGGTCGGCCTGCTTGCCGACCTCGATCGAGCCAATGCGCTCGCCGAAGCCCAGCGCGCGGGCGCCACCCAGCGTGGAGGCGCGCAACGTGGTCGCCGCGTCCAGCGCGGTGGCGTCGTCGGCCACGGCCTTGGCCAGGATCGCCGCGGTGCGGTTCTCGCTGAACATGTCCAGGTCGTTGTTGCTGGCGCAGCCGTCGGTGCCGATGGCCAGGTTCACGCCGGCGCGCTGCAGGGCGCAGGCCGGGCAGAAACCGGAGGCCAGTTTCAGGTTCGATTCCGGGCAATGCACCACGCTGACACCGCGCTCGGCGCACAGGTGGATCTCGGCCTCGGTCAGCTGGGTCATGTGCACCGCGATCAGGCGGTCGTTGACCAGGCCGAGGCGATCCAGCCGCGCCAGCGGACGCTGGCCGTGCAGCTTGATCGAATCGGTGATTTCCTGCGCGGTCTCGTGGGTGTGCAGGTGGACCTGCATGTCGAGCTGGTCGGACAGCATCCGCACCCGCTCGAAATTGGCATCGTTGACGGTGTACGGCGCGTGCGGCGCGAACGCGGTGCCGATCAGCGGATCCGTGCGCCACTGGTCATGCAGTTCACCGGCCTTGGCGAAGTACTCGTCGTCGGTCTTGGCCCAGGCGGTGGGGAAATCGATGATGACCGCGCCGACCAGCGCGCGGAAACCATGCTTCTTGTAGACCGCGGCCTGCACGTCGCCGAAGAAGTAGTTCTCGTTGGCGCAGGTGGTGCCGCCGCGCAGCATCTCGGCGATGGCCAGGGTGGTGCCGTCGGCGACGAATTCGGGGCCGATCACCGCCGCTTCCACCGGCCAGATGTGCTGCTGCAGCCACGTCATCAGCGGCAGGTCGTCGGCGACGCCGCGCAGCAGGGTCATCGGATTGTGCGTGTGCGCGTTGACCAGGCCCGGCATCAGCGCCGCCTCGGGGCGGCTGACCACCTGCGCGGCGCGGAAGCGCGCGCGCGCCTCGGCGCGCGGCAGGACGGCCACGATCTCGCTGCCACGCACGGCAACGGCATGGTCTTCCAGCACCACCGCATGCGGCTCGATCGGAACGACATAACCGGCTTCGATGAGCAGGTCGCAGGCTTCGGGGAGGTGCGGGCTATCGCTCATGCGGGCTCACTGGCTATTGGAGAAGGGCCTGGCGGGAGGCGGTAGCGCCGGGCCATGCCCGGCGGCTGTCCGCTGCGGCGCCATGGGCGCCAGCAACGGGTCCGGGCGGTGCCCGGAAAGCCGAGCACGGGCTCGGCTCTACAGTATGGTCGGCCTGCGGCCGGAACCTTACTTGACGCGTGCGGAGTACTCGCCCGAACGGGTGTCGACGCGGATCACTTCGTCCTGGTTGACGAACAGCGGCACGCGGACCACGGCGCCGGTTTCCAGGGTGGCCGGCTTGCCGCCGCCGCCCGAGGTGTCGCCACGGACGCCCGGATCGGTTTCGGTGATCTTCAGCTCGACGAAGTTCGGCGGCTGCACGAAGATCGGCTCACCGTTCCACAGGGTGACCACGCAGGACTCTTCGCCCTTCAGCCACTTCTCGGCGCCGCCCATGCCGGCCTTGGTGGCCTGGACCTGCTCGAAGGATTCCGGGTCCATGAAGTGCCAGTACTCGCCGTCGCTGTACATGAAGTTCATGTCGGTATCGACGACGTCGGCTGCATCCAGCGAGTCGGTCGACTTCATGGTCACTTCCTGGGTGCGACCGTCCTTGATCAGGCGGTACTTCACGCGGGTGAAGGCCTGGCCCTTGCCCGGCTTGACGTATTCGGTGTCGATGATGACGGCCGGTTGGTTGTTGACCAGGATCTTCATCCCGTTCTTGACGTCGTTCATGCCGTAGCTGGCCATGCGTAAACTCCTGAGTGGCAAAAACACCGCGGGTGCGGCGAGCCGTTAGAATGGAAAGCCCACCGGATGCCGGTGGGCGACTGTTTTTCTGCCCCCATGATAACCGCAGGCCCCCTCTCCATGCAGCTTTCCGCCTTCCCCCGGCCCCAGTCGCCAGGCGCGCCCGCGCGCTGGCAGCAGCTCTGGCGCCAGGCACTGCGCGACCCGCAGGCCCTGCTGGCCCGGCTGCAGCTGGACCCGGCCGCGCTGGGCGTCTCGGACGCGGCCATGGCCCAGTTCGCACTGCGCGTGCCGGAGGGGTTCGTGGCCCGCATGCGCAAGGGTGATCCGGCCGATCCGCTGCTGCGGCAGGTGCTGCCGATCGACGAGGAAATGCGTCCCGCCCCCGGGTTCAGCTTCGATGCGGTGGGCGATGGTGCGGCCAAGAAGGCCACCGGCGTCATCCAGAAATACCGTGGCCGCGCCCTGCTGGTCGCCACCGGCAGCTGCGCGATCAACTGCCGCTACTGCTTCCGCCGCCACTTCGACTATGGCGCGGAGAACGCCGCCAAGGGTGGCTGGCAGGAGGCCGTAGCCGCCATCGCCGCCGACCCGGACATCGACGAGGTGATCCTGTCCGGCGGCGATCCACTGTCTCTGGCCACGCACAAGCTGGTCGAGCTGACCGATGCCCTGCGCGCGATTCCGCACATCCGCCGCCTGCGCATCCACAGCCGCCTGCCGATCGTGCTGCCCGAGCGCGTGGACGAGGAGTTGCTGGCCTGGCTGGGTGGCCTGCCGTGGCCGCTGGCCATCGTGGTCCACGCCAACCACGCCAACGAATTCGACGCCAGCGTGGATGCCGCGATGGCGCGCCTGCGTGGCACCGGCGCCCAGCTGCTGAACCAGGCGGTGCTGCTGCGTGGGGTCAACGACAGCGTGCAGGCGCTGCAGGACCTGAGCGAGCGCAGTTTCGCCGCTGGCGTACTGCCCTACTACCTGCACCAGCTGGACCGGGTCGAAGGCGTGGCCCACTTCGAAGTGGATGACACCCAGGCCAAGGCATTGATTGCCGGGCTGACCGCGCGCCTGTCCGGTTATCTGATCCCGAAACTGGTGCGCGAACTGCCGGGCGACCCGAGCAAGCGCCTGGTGTAATCCGGTGTCGGGGTCAGAGGCCTGATTCGATCATCCGCACCACTTCGGTGGCGGTCACCGGATGGCTCAGCCAATAGCCCTGGCCCAGATCACAGCCACGCTGCGCAAGCAGCTCGTACTGCGCCTGCTGTTCGATGCCCTCGGCCACCACAGTGATGCCCAGCGCGTGGGCCATGGCAATGATCGCCGTGGTCAGCGCGAGGTCATCGGGGTCACGCTGCATGTCGGCCACGAAGCTCTTGTCGATCTTCACGCCGTCCACGGGTACCTGGCGCAGATGACTGAGCCCGGAGAAGCCGGTCCCGAAATCATCCAGCCAGACCTTCACGCCGGTGCGGTGCAGCTTGTCCAGCAGCTGCGCGGCGACCATCTCGTCGCCGATCACGGCGGTCTCGGTCAGCTCCAGATGCAGGCGCGACGCTGGCAGCCCGGATTCATGCAGGCATTGCGCGACCAGCGCCGGCAGTTCGCCGCCGCGCAGCTGCCGCGGTGACACGTTGACCGATACAAACAGGTCGTCGCCTGCCACGCCACGTGGCCATTGCGAGGCCTCCATGCAGGCCGCACGCAGTACCTTCGGGCCGATGATTTCGATCAGCCCGCTCTGCTCGGCCACTTCGATGAACACCGATGGCGGAATCGTGCCCAGCGTCGGATGCTGCCAGCGCAGCAGCACTTCGACGCCGACCATGCGACGGTCGCGCATACGGAAGATCGGCTGGTAGGCCAGGCGCAGTTCGCCGCGCTCCCAGGCCCCGCGCAGCTCCTGCTCCATGTGCACGCGACGCTCCACCGCATGGTCCATCGCCCGGCTGTAGTAGCGATAGCAGTTCTTGCCCGCCATCTTCGCCTGGTACATGGCGATGTCGCCGTTCTTCAGCAGCGTCGTCGCGTCGGCCGCATCATCGGGGAACAGGGTCACGCCGATCGAGGTACCGAGGAACAGCTCCCGGCCCTGCACCACCAGCGGCCTGCCCAGCTCACGCACCAGCACCTCGGCCAGCAGCCGCGCGTTGGCGGCCACGTCACCGTCGCCGACCAGAATCACGAATTCATCGCCACCGAAGCGGGCCAGCAGGGCCTCGTCACCGCCCGCTTCCGCGACCGCGCGACCGATGCGCTGTGCGAACTGCAGCAACGCCTCGTCACCGGCCTCATGGCCAAGCGTGTCGTTGACCCGCTTGAAATCATCGATGTCGGCGAACAGCAGGCCCAACCGGTGATTGGCGGCACGCGCCGCCATCAACCGATGGTCCAGCGCTTCGCGGAACGCCAGCCGGTTGGTCAGCCCGGTCAAGGCATCGGTGTAGGCCATGTGCCGCACTTCACGGTCATGGCGGGCGATGGCATCGCGCATGCGGGCGAAGCCACGCACCAGCTCACCCACTTCGTCGTCACGGGTGTTCTCGGCCAGCGGTGTCTGGTAGTCCCCCGCCTCGATGCGACGCGCGGCTGCTGCCAGGTCGCGGATCGGCGCGACCAGCGTGCGCTGCACGTACAGGATCACCACCACGCCAATCACCACCAGCAACCCCAGCATCAGCAGCAACCATCCGAGGTGGCGGCTGCCGACCAGTTGCAGGCGCTCGCCAAGGGTGGCATTGGCCGCCTGTTCGCGTTGCTGCACCTCGTCCAGCGCCATGCCGACGCGGACGCCGCCGATACGCTGGTTGCCGACCATGATCGGCATCGTGTTGTCCAGCACCTTCGGCGATTCCTGCACCAGCAATGCCTGCGCCGCCGCGGCCTTGGGCGCCAGGGGATCGGCCATCGGCTGGCCGAATCCCTGGACCTCGACCGAGCCGTCGTGCACCAGCCGGCCACGCTCGTCGAACACCAGTACATAACGCACCACCGGCTGTCGCGCGGTGCTGCGTACCAGTACGCCGACCTGGTCCAGGTCGCGGTAATACAGCGGGTTGGCCAGCGCATCGGACAACTCGCGCGCCATCGCCTCGCCGCGGCTGCGCACGCTGCGGTCGAACAATTCATGGATGACGCCACCGCTGAGGGTGCGCACCTCGCTCTGCATCGCCGTCTGGCGCCCCAGCAGCACCGCCAGGATCGCGACCACCACGACCATCGCTCCGCCCATCGCCAGCAGGAACCGGGCCTGCATCCCCGAGCCGAGCCACTTCATTCCACTTCCATCCGCACGCGCGTCAATCCTTGTTTCAATTCATCCAACCGCTGCTGCGCATGCGCATCGACACGGTGGAAACCAGAAGTGCCAAAAAAACGATGCAACGCGCCCTGCGCCTGCGGGTCGCTGGCTGCCTGGAGCAGGACCTCCTGCAGGCGATCACGCACCCGGGCATCGAGGTCGGCGCGGACCATCTCCACCGCACGCGGGTACGGCTCGGTGCGCAGCAGTTCGCGGAAATCGCGCCGGAATGCAGCCGGCACCCGCCGCTCGTCATTCCAGTCCACGCTGCTCACCGCCCCCACATCCGCCATCCCCTTGTGCACGTACGTCGCGATGTTCAACTCGCTGCGCGCGAACACATACCCCACGCTGTCACGCCCAGGCACGTCCCAGACCCCGGCCAGGATCTGCGGCGACAGGCCATGGTTCAGCAGGGTCATCACCGGCACCAGGTAGGCGCTGGTGGATGCCGTGTTCTGCAGGGCCAGGCGATGGCCGCGCAGGTCCTGCACCCGCTGGATGGGACTGTCGCTGCGCACGAAGAACACCGTCTGGTACTCGCGCACCCCGTTGCGTTCGGTCAGCAGCAAGGGGCGAGCGCCGCTGCGCTGGCCCAACGCCACTGCCGTACCGGAGGTTTCCGTGACCCAATCGACCCGTCCCCGCCGCAGATAGCTCGCCATCTGCTGCGGATCGCGGGCCATCAATATCCGCCCCTCCTGGATGCCCACGTCATGCATGCGAGCCACAACGTAGTCCAGCAAGGGCTGCAGCTGCTCGTAGTGGGCCTTTGGATCATCGCTGATCCGGCCCAGCACCAGCACCGGGTCCGGTGCTGCACGCACCGTCCCGGCCAGCAGGACCATGGCCAGGCTCAGCAGTCCCCCCTGCATTGCCTTTCGCAGACCCGACACAGGCTTCATCCCCCCTGGGTATCCAGACAGACTACCCGAAAAAATGAGAACGTCGTCAGCTGCCCTTGCCGCCTGCCTGGGCCAGTCGCGCCATGCGCTGGGTGTCGGCGAGGATGCCGCGCAGCAGGCGCACTTCCTGTTCGGTGGGCTCGCTGCGCAGGAACAGGCGGCGCAGCTTGCGCATCGCCGACTCGGGGGCGCGGCCCTTGTGGAAATCGATCTCGTCCAGCGTGTCACCCAGCTGGGCGAAGAAGCTCTCCATCTGCTCGTGGCTGGCCGCCTGTTCGCGGAAGCCGGGTTCGGTTTCTGCAACCGGCTGCGCCCCAAGCAGTTGCATGCGCGTTTCGTACGCCAGCACCTGCACGGCGGCGGCCAGGTTGAGCGAACTGAACTCCGGGTCTGACGGGATGTGCACTGCGGCGTGGCAGAGCTGCAGCTCCTCGTTGGTCAGGCCGGTGCGCTCACGGCCGAACACCAGTGCCACCTCGGCACCTTCGCCCGCCTTGGCCACCGCACGGGCGGCAGCATCGGCCGGCAGGTACTCCTCCAGCTGGACGCGGCGGGCACGGGCCGTGCAGCCCAGTACCAGGCGACAGTCAGCCACGGCCTCGGCCAGGGTAGCCACCACCGGGGCGTCCCCCAGCACGTCTTCGGCACCGGCCGAGCGGCGGAAGGCCTCTTCGTCGAGCGGCTTTTCGGGGGCGACCAGCACCAGGCGGGCCAGGCCCATGGTCTTCAGGGCGCGGGCGGCAGCCCCCATGTTGCCGGGGTGCTGGGTACCGACCAGGACGAATCGGAGGCGGGTTGCGGCAGGAAACTGGGACATGAACAGGGAAAAGGTCGAGCTGGACGATGACCAATGGTAAACTGTGCGGCCGGCCACTGCGCCGGACCCGCTCTTTTCCCCCGCCAGTCCATCTCTTCTGCCTTTCCGGGAGCCCACGCCATGCAGAAACCCGCCGTCACCGTCATGGTCAAGGCCGCCCGCCTCGCCGGCAACGTCCTGTTGCGCAACATCAACAAGCTCGAGGCACTGAACGTGGTGCAGAAGGGCCGGATGGACTACGCCAGCGAAGTGGATGCGGACGCGGAAAAGGTCATCGTCAAGGAACTCAAGCGCGCCTACCCGGACTACGGCATCTTCGGTGAAGAAGGTGGCGTGCAGGGCGAGCGCCGCCAGATGTGGGTCATCGACCCGCTGGATGGCACCAGCAACTACCTGCGCGGCGTGCCGCACTACTGCGTGTCGATCGCCCTGGTCGAGAACGGCGAGCCGACCGACGCGGTCATCTTCGACCCGCTGCGCAATGAGCTGTTCACCGCCAGCCGCGGTGCCGGTGCCGTGCTGAACGACCGCCGCATCCGCGTGGCCGACCGCAAGGACCTGGAAGGCACCATGATCCACACCGGCTTCGCCCCGCGCGAGCGCAGCCGCGCCAGTGCCCAGCTGAAGGCGGTCGACGCCCTGCTGGTGCACGGCGAGGACATCCGCCGCACCGGTTCGGCCGCGCTGGACCTGGCCTACGTGGCCTGCGGCCGTGCCGACGCCTACTTCGAGGCCGGTGTGAAGGCGTGGGACATCGCCGCCGGCCTGCTGCTGGTCCGCGAAGCGGGCGGCAAGGTCTGCGACTTCAAGGGCGCGACCCTGGGCCGCATGGACAACCGCGGCCCGGAGACCCACCAGATCGTGGCCGGCAACCTGAAGGTGGCCGAGTCGCTGCAGAAGGTGCTGGTCAACACCGGTTACGCGGCGGAGTTCGACGCGAAGTTCTGAGGTTCCGCGTAAGGCGGTTGATGGAGACGGCACCTGCGAGGGTGCCGTTTTCGTTTGTGCGCCGACGCATTGGCGCGCCAGGCGATGCCTGGGGATCATTTCCGCGACCACGGAGGGGTGTCACTTTCTTTGCTCGTGCAAAGAAAGTAACCAAAGAAACACGCCGCCAGGGCGCGAGCCGATGCTGCGCATCGGTACCCTGCGCTCCTCGGCCCGCCGAGGGACGGTGCGGGAACTCGCTACGCTCAGACACCCGCACCTCTTCGCCCTCGCCGGACCTGCGGTGCTCGGCTCGCTCAAGGCGGGTCCCAAGGTCAAATGCCACAGCTGCACCCAGTAGATCCACGCCACGCGTGGATGCTTTTGCCGTTGAACTTGACTTCCAGTCCGCCTTGAGCGAGCCGAGCATCGCAGGGGAATCAGGGGCGGAGAGGCGCCGGTGTCTGAGCGCAGCGAGTTCGGCGCCGTCCCCTGATTCACCGAGAAGCGCAGGGTACCGGCGCGTAGCGACGGCTCGCGGCCGGCGGAGCGTTTCTTTGGTTACTTTCTTTGCGCGCAAAGAAAGTGACACCCCTCCGCGGTCGCGGAAACGACTCTCGCCGGGTCGTACCCGGCGCCACCAATGCGTGCGCGCACATACAAAAACGCCCGGCGCGGGGCCAGGCGTTCCTGCACTAACAAGGAGCGAAGACTTACGCCACCGTCGACGCCCGCAGCGCGGCGATGCGCTCTTCCAGCGGCGGGTGGCTCATGAACAGCTTCTTCGCGGTCGAACCAGCAATACCGAATGCAGCGATCTGCGTCGGCAGCGTGCTCTGGCCGTGGTTGAGCTGCAGGCGCTCCAGCGCGGCGATCATCTTCTGGCGGCCAGCCAGCGAGGCACCACCCGCATCGGCGCGGAACTCGCGGTGGCGCGAGAACCACATCGAGATTATGGTGGCGAACAGGCCGAACACCATCTCCAGCACGAACACGATGATGTAGTAGGCGAAGCCGCGGCCGCCGCCTTCGCGGTTGCCCGACAGCGCGCTGTCGATGATGCCGCCGACCACGCGGGCCAGCACGATCACGAAGGTGTTCAGCACGCCCTGCAGCAGCGCCATGGTGATCATGTCACCGTTGGCGACGTGGGCGATCTCGTGGCCCAGCACCGCTTCGGCCTCGTCCTCGCTCATGTTGTGCAGCAGGCCGGTGGACACCGCGACCAGCGCGTTGTTGCGGTTGGCGCCGGTGGCGAAGGCATTGATCTCCGGGCCCTCGTACACAGCCACTTCGGGCATGCCGATGCCGGCCGCCTTGGCCTGGCGCTCGACCGTGGCCAGCAGCCAGCGTTCGGTCTGGTTGCGCGGCTCGGTGATCACCACCGCACCGGTGGAGCGCTTGGCCATCCACTTGGACAGCAGCAGCGAGATCAGGGAGCCACCAAAACCAAAGATCGCGGCCATGACCAGCAGGCCACTCATCTGGTTCGAACTGACCCCCAGCAACGACATCACGATGCTGGCGAGGATCAGGACCGCGAAGTTGGTCGCCAGGAACAGGGCAATGCGGGTAAACATGGGAAAATCCGGCTCGGAAGGGGTCGATACCGGTAAATTTGCGGTGTGGTCAGCTTGAATTCAAGCGCCAACCTGACCGACGATTCAGCCAGCATGACCTCCCCCATTCCCTGCGGCCGCTTCGCGCCCTCGCCGACCGGCCTGCTCCACCCCGGATCCCTGCTCGCCGCCTTCGGCAGCTGGCTGCTCGCGCGCCATCATGGCGGCCTGTGGCGGCTGCGCATCGAAGACGTCGACCCACCGCGCACCGTGCCCGGCGCCGCCGAGTCACAACTACAGGCGCTGGCTGCGTTCGGGCTTGCCCACGATGGTGCGATCGTCTGGCAGAGCGCGCGCGGGGAGGCCTACCAGGCTGCACTGGACGTGCTGCTGGCCAGCGACCAGGCCTTCGTCTGCCACTGCAGCCGCAGCGACCTGGCGGCCAGCGCTGGCATCCACCATCGTTGCGTCGCCCGGCAACCTCGGCCGGACCCCGCCGTCCGCTTCCGTGTCCCACGCGGCAGCATCGTGCGCTTCACCGATGGCCTGCGTGGACCGCAGCAGCAGGATGTGCACGCCGAGGTCGGCGACTTCGTGCTGCGCCGTGCGGATGGCTGCTGGGCCTACCAGCTGGCAGTTGCGATCGATGACGCCGCGCAGGGCGTGACCGAAGTGGTGCGCGGTGCCGACCTGCTCGACTCCACCGCGCGGCAGATCCTGCTGCAACAGGCATTGGGGCTGGCCGTGCCACACTACTGGCACCTGCCGCTGCTGCTGGATGCGCCGGGCCACAAGCTTTCCAAGTCGCTGGCCGCACTGCCGGTGGACAGTTCGCGCCCGCTGCCGGTGCTGCGCCAGCTTTGGCAGCTGCTGGGCCAGGCGCCTGCCGCACTGGAAAACAAGCACGATCTGGACACGCTGCTGGCGGCCGCCCGGCAGGCCTTCGACCCAGCGCGGCTGCCTCGTACCGACATCCTGCTGCCACCCGGCGCACTTTCCGCGCCGATGTTGCAGAATCACCCCTCCCCCACCTGATTTCCGGACAGCATTCCATGACATCTCGCGTCGCACTGGTCACCGGCGGAACCGGCGGCATCGGCACCGCCATCTGCCAGCGCCTAGCCGACCAGGGCCACCGGGTCGCCACCAATTACCGCGACGAGGCCAAAGCCCGCGCCTGGCAGCAGGCGATGGCCGAACGCGGTTACAGCGTGTCGATGTTCCCGGGTGATGTCTCCGATCCGGACAGTGCCGAAGCACTGGTGCGTGCAGTCGAGGCCGAACTGGGCCCGGTCGAGATCCTGGTCAACAATGCCGGCATCACCCGCGACACCACCTTCCATCGCATGCGCGCGGACCAGTGGCACGATGTGATCAACACCAACCTCAATTCGGTGTTCAACGTCACCCGCCCGGTCATCGAGGGCATGCGCCGGCGGGGCTGGGGCCGGGTCATCCAGATCAGCTCGATCAACGGCCTGAAGGGCCAGTACGGCCAGGCCAACTACGCGGCCGCCAAGGCCGGCATGCATGGTTTCACCATCTCGCTGGCCCGCGAGAACGCCGGCTTCGGCATTACCGTCAACACCATTTCGCCCGGCTACGTGGCCACCGACATGGTGATGGCGGTGCCGGAAGAAGTGCGCGCCAAGATCGTCGCCGACATTCCCACCGGGCGCCTCGGCAAGCCGGAGGAAATCGCCTACGGCGTGTCCTTCCTGGTGGCGGAGGAAGCCTCGTGGATCACCGGCAGCAACCTGGACATCAATGGCGGCCACCATATGGGCTGGTAAGCCACGCCGGCGGCCGCAGCGACGCACACCCACCGCCCCTGCCGATGGTCATGCTGCGCAGCACGCAAACCCTTGTTGCGCAACATGATCCCCTGTGAAAGCCAAGCCTGGCGGGGGCTGAGGCGGTTGCAACGACTGCTGCACTGCGCCATGCTGCGCATCTACTGTGACGAGTGACCGCTTCAATGGCTGCGACCCGCATCATCAAGAAGTATCCGAACCGCCGTCTCTACGACACCGAGATCTCCAGCTACATCACCATCGAGGACGTGCGCCAGCTGATCCTGGACGGTGAAGACTTCGAAGTCCGTGACGCCAAGAGCGGCGACGACCTCACCCGTTCGGTCCTGCTGCAGATCATCGCCGACCAGGAACAGGACGGCGAACCGATGCTGTCCACCCAGCTGCTGAGCCAGCTGATCCGCTTCTATGGCGACTCCCTGCAGGGCTTCATGGGCAACTACCTGGAGCGCAGCATGCAGGTCTTCCTCGACCAGCAGCAGCAGTTCCGTCAGCAGATGGGCAACCTGCTGGGCCAGACCCCGTGGGCGATGATGAACCAGCTGACCGAGCGCAACCTGGAGCTGTGGCAGGAATTCCAGCGCAGCATGGGCACCGGTTTCGGTGGTCCGCGGCCGGGTGGCACGGGTACCGGCACAGGTACCGGCAACAAGCCCAACGAACCCGGCACCGGTACTGGCACCGGCGGCAAGACCCGCCGCTGAGCCGCTGTACCGTCGGATACGAAAACGGCGCGCCCGATGGCGCGCCGTTTTGTTTTGTGCCCCCGGCGGAGCATCAACGTTTCGCTTTGCACCCCGTGCATACGCGTTCGACCTTGTAGCCCTTCGCCTTCAGCTTCTCGACCACGCCGTCACTGCCCAGCAGGTGCAGCGTGCCGACCACCACCAGCGTGCCACCCTGCCCGGCCTGCAGGTACGGCAGCAGCTTCGGTACCCACGCATCGTTGCGCCCGGTGTTGATGCGCTGGTAAAGCTGCGGGTACTGCTGGCGCATTTCCGCGGCCATCTTCGTCCACAACACGCGCTCATCGCCGCGCCGCCATGCGTCGTGCAGCTGGCGTGCCTGCTCATCGCCCTTGCCTGCCTGGTCCAGCGCCTCGGACAGCATCTGCCGCTGCTCCTGCACGGTCATGCCGTCGAGCATGCCGATCTGGGTATCGATGTCTTCCAACCCCGCGGTCTTGCGGCCGGTCTTCTGCGCGCGCTCCATAAAATGACGGTCCAGGCCCAGCGCCGGGTCCAGGCCCATCTTCTGCATCTGCCCGACCGAAATGCTCAGGCCGACGAACCAGGGCTTCATGCCCTGCATCTGTGCCAGCGGAAGCTTGTTCCCGGATGCAAACGCCTGCAGCTTCTGCCAGGTGGCCGCGTCAAGATCGCGCTTGAGCTCGCTGCCATCGGTGCGCACTGCAGCCTGCACCATGCGGCTGGCCAGCTGCGGCGACTGCATGTCCTCCGGCGATAGTTCGAACACGACCCGCTGCGAAGCCTCGAAGGCCTGCTCGACATCGGGCGACAGCGGGTAGTCCTGCGGCTTCAACAGGTGGAATGATCCAAGCAGGTATACGCGTGAATCACCCGGGCCGGTCACCTTCCACAGCAGTGGCACCGGCGGCTTGGCGGCCGCCGCGGCAGCGGCGTCGGCGGCCGGTGCATTGCGCGCCGGTGCCAGCGGTGCGATTGCAAACGCTGCCATCAGCAGCGTTGCACGGAACAGTCGCTTCAACGGCATCTCAGCCTTCTCCTTCAGACAGGTGGTAGGCCTTCTCGCCCGCTTCCATGCGCAGGTCCAGCCGGTTTTCCGGCGGCGCCAGCGGGCACGTGGCATAGGCGGTGAATGCGCACGGCGGGTTGTAGGCATGGTTGAAATCGATGCGTACCGTGCCGTCGGCAGCGGGCGCATCGGTATCCAGATAACGCCCGGCCGGATAACTGCCGCGGCCACTGGTGCGGTCGGCAAAGATCAGGAACAGCGGCTGCCCGGTGGCTCCGATCGCCTCCAGCCGCCATGTACGGCCGTCGCGTTCGAATTCGACCGCGCCCGCATTGGGCATCTCGGTGGTCAGGCCGGTGATGTCGACAATGGGCAGGGTCTTGCCCGCCGGATGCGGGATGAAACGTGCCTGCACCTGCCAGTCCGGGCCACCCGGCCAGTACTCCAGCCCGGCGAAATCACGGCGCGCCGGCGCATCGGCATGCTTGACCCGCAGCGCATCGCGCGGCCCGCGCCGGATGATGCTGAGCTGGCCCTTGCCACCGTCGAAGGCCAACAGGGTTGGCTGCGGATCCTTGTCGGTGTCGATGCGGATACGGCCGCGCACCGGCTGGCCATCATGGCTGACATCCACACCGGCTTCGGGCGTGAACCACCACTGGCTGCCCTCGCGACGCAGCAGGCCCAGCTTGTCCGGGCCGACCGTCAGGCGGATGCCATTGGTGGCACCACTGCCGACGAAGTGTGATTTGTTCTGCAGCCAGTGCAGGCCGACCAGGGCCGTCCAGCCATCGGGCCGGGTCAGGTCCTGGTAACGGGCCACCCGCCATTGCTGCTGCGCGGCCGCATAGGCCGGATCTTCAGCGACCTTCGGCGCCGGCGGTGTCGCCGGGCTGCACGCGGCCAACAGCAAGGCGGCCAGCAGGCCGCCCATTCCCCGATAACGCATCGATGCTCCCCTCAACGTCCGCGCAGGAACCAGCGGTCGATTTCCGCCAGCGAAAAACGGGCCCAGGTCGGCCGGCCGTGGTTGCACTGGCCGGACCGCTCGGTGATTTCCATGTCGCGCAGCAGCGCGTTCATTTCCGGCACGGTCAGGCGCCGGTTGGCACGCACCGCACCGTGGCAGGCCATGGTCGACAGCAGTTCGTCACGTGCGCTGGCCACGCGGCGGCTCTGGCCATGCTCGCGCAGGTCGGTCAGCACGTCGCGCAGCAGCCCCTCAGGCTCGGCATGCGCCAACAGCGCTGGAATGCTGCGCACGTGCAGCGATCCGGGACCGGCACGGGTCACCTCGAAACCGAGCGCCGCCAACGTTTCGGCTTCACTTTCGGCAGTGTCGGCCTCGCGCTCGCCCACTGCCAGCGTGATCGGCACCAGCAGCGGCTGCGACTGCAGGCCGATACCGTCGTGCGCGTTCTTCAGGCGCTCGTAGCCGATGCGCTCGTGCGCGGCATGCATGTCGACCACGATCAGGCCTTCTGCGTTCTCGGCCAGGATGTAGATGCCATGCAGCTGCGCGATCGCATAGCCCAGCGGCGGCACACCGGCATCGGCACTGGTGACCGGCAGTCCGTTCTCGGTGGGCATCGGCGGCAGCGCCGCCCCGCGTTCGGCACCGGCCGGCGTGGCATACAGCGCGGCGTAGGCCGCCGGCGCATCAGCCACCTGCAGCCCAAGGGGCTGCTGCGGGCGCCAGCCGGAAAAACCACCACCACCGCCGCCTGATCCGGCACCCGGCGCAGGCCCACGCACCAGCCCGAAACCCGACGCGCCCGCGCTCGATGCCATCGATGCAGCAGCGGTGTCCACCGGATGCACCGGACCCGCACCGATCTCCTGCACCGACATGCCGGCACGGGTATCAGCCAGCGCGTCCTTCAGTGTGCGGTAGACGAAGTCGTGCACCAGCCGCGAATCACGGAAGCGCACTTCATGCTTGGCCGGGTGCACGTTGACATCGACGCGGGTCGGGTCCAGCTCCAGAAAAAGCACATAGGCCGGCTGCCGGCCGTGGTACAGCACATCGCCGTACGCCATCTTCACCGCATGGGCGACACTTCGATCGCGCACCGAACGGCCGTTGACGTACAGGTACTGCTGATCAGCGCTGGCCCGCGAGTAATGCGGCTGCGCGATCCAGCCATGCAGGCGCAGGCCCGCGCCGCTGTGGTCCACGCGCACGGCCTGGTTGGCGAAGTCCTCGCCCAGCGTTTCGGCCAGCCGCGCATCGGAATACAGGTCGCCTGGCTTGTAGCGGCGCGAGGCCTTGCCGTTGTGCGACACGCGCAGCTCGACATCCGGTCGCGCCAGCGCCAGCGAACGCAACCATTCTTCGATATGGCCCAGTTCGGTACGCTCGGCGCGCAGGAACTTGCGTCGCGCAGGTACGTTGTAGAACAGCTCGCGCACTTCCACCGTGGTACCCGGTGCATGCGCACGTGGCGTGACGTCGCCGATCTTGCCGCCTTCGATCTGCAGCGCCGAACCGTGCTCGTCATGTGCGCGACGCGAGGACAGGGTGAAGCGGCTGACCGAGGCGATCGAGGGCAGTGCTTCGCCACGGAAACCGAGCGTGGCCACCGATTCGAGGTCGTCGAGGTCGGCGATCTTGCTGGTGGCATGCCGCGATACCGCCAGTGGCAGCTGTTCCGGTGCGATGCCACTACCGTTGTCGCGGATGCGGATCAGGCGGACACCGCCCACTTCCAGGTCGATGTCGACACGGCTGGCGCCGGCATCGATCGCGTTCTCGACCAGTTCCTTGACCACTGATGCAGGACGTTCGACCACTTCGCCGGCGGCGATCTGGTTGATCAGGATTTCCGGCAACGGCCGGATCGGACGCGGGCCGGGCGCACTCATGGGAGAGGATGGGCAGCAGACTTCATGGGTCGATGATAGCGGAGCCGCCCCGTGTAGAGTCGACTGTCAGTCGACTGCCCTTCGCCGGGCACCGCCCCCCCGCGCTGCGCGGTAGAGTCGACTGTCAGTCGACTGCTCCTCACCGGGCACCGAAAACACCGCGCTGCGCGCGTAATCGACTAACAGTCGACTCTACCGCGCCCTGCGGGAAGCGGGTTATTTGCTGCCGCCGGCCATGGTGCCGGCAGCGTCGATCTCGGCCTGGGCGCGGGCCGCGTACAGCGTGCCCGGCGGTGGCTGGCGGCTGAAGAAGGTGTGCACACCATCGAGCACGGCACCGGCGATCTTGCGCTGGTAGGCCGGGTCGATCAGGCGGCGCTCTTCGTCCGGGTTGGAGATGAACGCGGTTTCCACCAGCATCGCCGGCATGTCCGAGGTGCGCAGCACGGCGAAGTTGGCGCGTTCGATGTTCGGCTTGTGGTTGTTGCCGATCCGCTTCAGGCCGCCCAGCACGTGGCCGGCGGCATCTTCAGACGCCTTCATGTAACCGCTCTGGGCCAGGTCCAGCAGCACGTTGGCGAGCGTGCCCTCGGTCTGCTGCAGGCGTACGCCACCCACCAGATCGGCCGCGTTTTCCTTGTCTGCCAGCCAACGGGCGCGCTGCGAAGAAGCACCCTTGGTCGACAGTACATAGACCGACGAGCCGGTGGCCGAACGGTTTTCAGCGGCATCGGCGTGGATCGAAATGAAGATGTCGGCCTTGTTCGCACGCGCCTTCTGCGCGCGCATCGGCAGCGGGATGAACACGTCGCTGTCGCGGGTCAGGTACGCCTTCAGGCCCGGCGTGGCGTTGACCTGGCGGGCAAGCTCACGGGCCACCGCGAGGGTGACATCCTTTTCGCGCTTGCCGGTCGGGCCGATCGCGCCCGGATCCTGGCCACCGTGGCCGGGATCGATGGCGACCACCAGATGACGCATGCCGGCCTGCATGCGGATGCGCGAGGCATCACTGGGCATGGCCGGACGCGGCGGTTCCACCGGCGTCGGTGCCGGTACGGTCGCCGGCGGCGTGGTCACCACGGCGGCGGTGCGCTGGCCGGCGAGGATCGCGGCCGGCGAGGAAGAAGGCGAGCTGCTGGCCACGGTACCGGCAGCCGCAACCTGGGCCGGTGCGGTGGACGGCGCCGGGGTCGGCGTGGCCGGTGCGGCGGCGGTGGCACTGGCCTGCTGCCGCACCTGCGCGGTCAGCAGCGCGGTCGCACGCGCGGCATCGGTACGCGACTGCGCGCTTTCGGCCGGGGTCGGCGCGGGCGTGGCCACCGGTGCCTGCGGCTGCACCGCCGGCGTCACTGCAGGACGGCTGGCGGCCACGGCCGGGCCATCGCCCGGCCATTCGATCACCAGCTTGGATTCATTGCCCTCGCGCTGCATCTGCGGGCGGAACGGCGCCACCGATTCAGCGAGGTCGAAAACGACACGGAAGGTCCCCGGCACCGGCTGTCCAGTACGCACAGCCGTAACCACGCCCTGCGCGGCCGGCATCTTCAGGTTGCGTATGGCGCTGGAGTCCGGGAAATCGACCACCAGGCGGTTCGGCCCAGCCAGCGACAAGGTCTTGTAACCACCACTGCCGACCAGCGAGATCTCGGCACGGGTGCCGGTGGCGCCCGTATTCAGCAGGACCTGTCGGACTTCACCGGCCCACGCACTGACGCTCGCCAGACCCAGTCCGACGGCGGCACAGATGGCGATGAGACGGTTCCCCGGGCGCATGGCTCAGGATTCAATCACCGCGCTGAACGGAATGCAACACCTTTTTCCTTAATAATCCGTAACCTGCCGGTGTTTGTTCTCGTCAGCCGACAGAAATGGCCTGCAAGTCGCCCCCTTGAGGGAGCCGTTTCAGCCATTCATTCCCTACGTCGCTGGCCCCAGTGAGACGCACGCGGCGTCCCTGACCCTCGATTTCCAGCGCTACCACCAGGTCGGTCGGTGGCAACGCGCCGGCGCCCCGCTCGGGCCATTCAACCAGCCACAACACCGCGCTGCCCTCATCCAGGCCAAGGAAATCCAGCTCGCCGGCCTGGCCGATGCGATACAGGTCCAGGTGCCAGGCCTCGCCGCCACTGGCCAGCGGATAGCGCTCGACCAGGGTATAGGTCGGGCTGCGGATGGCACCCTGCACACCCAGCGCGCGCAGCAGTGCACGGGCCGTGGTTGACTTGCCGGCACCAAGATCGCCGCGCAGTTCGATCAGCGCCTGCGGCGGCCGGGTCGCCGCCAGCCACTGCCCGAGCAGTTCGGTTGCGTCGCTGTCGGCAAGGAAGAAATCAGTCATGAAGAGCGTTCCGGGTTGGCCAGTCGCCGCAGCGGCACCAGCAGATCAGTGGGAAGCAGGCCGCGTGCGCCGTCGGCGGCCGCAGCGTCGCCAGCGAGCGCATGCAGCAGTGCACCAGCGGCGGCAGCGTCGAAGGCGGCCAGCCCCTGCGCGCGCAGGCTGGCAATGATGCCGGTGAGCAGGTCGCCCATGCCTCCCACGGCCATGCCGGGATTGCCTGCAGCGATCAGCCGTGGCGCCTGCCCGGGCGCCGTCACGATGCTGCCCGCGCCCTTCAGCACCACCACGGCGTGGAAGCGTTCGGCCAACGCCTGCGCAGAGCGGTAGCGATCGGCCTGGATGTCAGCGGTACTGCAGCCGAGCAGGCGCGCGGCCTCGCCCGGGTGTGGCGTAAGGATGGCGTCCGGTAGCGCGCGCGGATCCTGCGCCAGCAGATTCAGTGCATCGGCATCAACCACCAGCGGTTTGTCGCCGGCCAGCACCCGCGCAAACAGTGCGTGCGCCCATTCGTCCTGGCCCAGGCCGGGGCCGATCGCCACCACCCTGGCCTTGTCCAGCAGCGCCGGCAGCACATCGCCATCTTCAAGCGCATGGGTCATGGCCTCGGGCAGCCGAGCCAGCAACGGGCCGACGTGATCGCGCCGGGTGCCCAGGCTCAACAACCCCGCACCGGCACGCAGTGCCGCTTCGGCTGCCATTGCGATGGCCCCGCCGCTGCCATGGTTGCCGCCGACGCACAGCACGTGCCCGGATTCGCCCTTGTGGGTATTGGCGCGGCGTGGTGGCAGCAGCGCCGGCAAACGCGCCTGTGTCCAGTGCTCCGCGGCGGGCGATGCGCCCTGCCATGCAGCCGCTGGCAGCTGCAGCGGTGCCAGCGCCTTCTGCCCGCAATGATCCAGCGCATCCCCGGTATACAGGCCGCGATGCGCCACGATGAACTGCAGGGTCAGTGCGGCGTTCACCGCCACACCCGGCACCGCGCCGCGGTCGGCATCCACGCCACTGGGGACGTCCAGCGCCAGCACCGGTGCTGCCTGCGCATTGACGGCGGCGATCAGCGCCTGCGCCGCGCCTTCGGGCGCGCGGTCGAAGCCCAGCCCGAACAGGGCATCGACCCAGATATCCGCCTCGGGCAGGGCCCCATCGAATTCCATGACAATGCCACCGTCGGACTTGAAATCCGATGCTGCACGCTGTGCCAGCACGGTTGAAGGTGGCTTGCCCGGCAAGGCGATCACCGTCACCGCGCGCCCCGCCTGCCGTGCATGGCGGGCCAGCACCAGGCCGTCGCCGCCGTTGTTGCCCGCTCCGACCACCACGCCGATCCGCCGCGCCTGCGGCCAGTGCTGCAGCAGGCACTGCCAGGCGGCCTGGCCGGCCTGCGCCATCAGGCCCCAGCCGCCATCGGCAGCCAGTGCCGAGGCCTGCGCATCAAGCGCACGCGCAGCGACGGAATCGAACAGATCGGCAAGGTTGGCCATGCAGGGATTTTATACTGGTGCACATGTCCCCCGCCCCCACCCCTGTCGATCCGGCCCAGGCCGTGCAGCGCATCCGCGAACTGGCGCGTGCGCATGGCTTCCAGCGCTGCGGTATCGCCGGCATCGAGCTGGGCGAGGATGAGGCGCACCTGGCCGACTGGCTGGGCCAGGGCCTGTACGGCACGATGGACTGGATGGCGCGCCACGGCACCCTGCGCGCGCGTCCCGCCGAGCTGCTGCCCGGCACGGTGCGGGTGATCTCGGTAGGCATGGACTACAGCCACAAGGACGACACCGAAGCCTGGGCCACCCTGGCCGATCCCGGCCGCGCCTACGTGGCGCGCTACGCGCTGGGCCGCGACTACCACAAGCTGATGCGCAACCGGCTGCAGAAGCTGGCCACGCAGATCAACGACGAAGTGGCGCCCCTGGGTTACCGCGTGTTCGTCGATTCAGCCCCCGTGCTGGAACGCGCACTGGCGCGCAACGCCGGGCTGGGCTGGATCGGCAAGCACACCTGCCTGATCGATCGCCACGGCGGTTCGTGGTTCTTCATCGGCGAGATCTACATCGATATCCCGCTGCCGATCGATACGCCAGCCACGGCACACTGCGGCACCTGCACGCGCTGCATCGATGTCTGCCCGACCCAGGCCATCACCGGCCCGCAGCGTCTGGATGCGCGGCGCTGCATTTCCTACCTGACCATCGAGCACGACGGCGCCATCCCCGAAGACATGCGGCCATTGATGGGCAACCGCATCTACGGCTGCGACGACTGCCAGCTGGTCTGCCCCTGGAACAAGTTCGCCAAGCGCACCGACGAAGCCGACTTCCGCGCACGCAACAACCTCGACACTGCCCGCCTGGACCAGCTGTTCGCCTGGGACGAAGCCGAGTTCCTGCGCCGCACCGAAGGCAGCCCGATCCGCCGCAGCGGCCATGAGCGCTGGCTGCGCAACATCGCCGTAGCACTGGGCAATGCGCCGACCACGGCCGAAACGCTGGCCGCACTGCACACTCGTGCCGACGATCCCTCCCCCCTGGTGCGCGAACACGTGCAGTGGGCGCTGGGCCAGCACGCACCGCGCTGACGTGCGATCCTGAGCACCCGTTCCACCTGCCGCACGCCGTTCCCATGCAGCCACGCAACGACGACATCCTCACCCCCAGCCAGCTCAACACCCTGGCCCGTGACCTGCTGGAAGGCAGCTTCCCGGCGATCTGGGTCGAGGCCGAGCTGGGCAGCGTGGCGCGCCCCGCCTCCGGGCACCTCTATTTCACCCTGAAGGATGCCCGCGCCCAGCTGCGGGCGGCGATGTTCCGGATGAAGGCGCAGTACCTGAAGTTCGTGCCGCGCGAAGGCATGCGCGTGCTGGTGCGGGGCAAGGTGACCCTGTACGACGCTCGTGGCGAGTACCAGATGGTGCTGGACCACATGGAGGAAGCCGGCGAAGGCGCACTGCGCCGCGCGTTCGAGGAGCTGAAGGCACGGCTGGAGGCCGAGGGCCTGTTCGACCCGGCACGCAAACGGCCGATGCCGGCCCACGTGCAGCGCCTGGCGGTGATCACCTCGCCCACCGGCGCCGCCGTGCGCGATGTGCTGAGCGTGCTGGCCCGCCGCTTCCCGCTGCTGGAAGTGGACCTGCTGCCGACCCTGGTACAGGGCAGCACGGCCGCCGCGCAGATCACCCGCCTGCTGCAGGCCGCCGATGCCAGTGGCCGCTACGACGTGATCCTGCTGACCCGCGGTGGCGGTTCGCTGGAAGACCTGTGGGCGTTCAACGATGAAGCGCTGGCCCGCGCGATTGCGGCCAGCCACACGCCGGTCGTCTCGGCCGTTGGCCATGAAACCGACTTCAGCCTGAGCGACTTCGCCGCCGACCTGCGCGCGCCGACACCGTCGGTGGCCGCCGAACTTCTGGTGCCGGACCAGCGCGAACTGGCACTGCGCCTGCGCCGTACGGCGGCACGCATGGTGCAGCTGCAACGGCACGCGATGCAGCAGGCGATGCAGCGTGCCGACCGTGCACTGCTGCGCCTGAACGCGCAGAGCCCACAGGCGCGACTGGATCTGCTGCGCCGCCGCCAGCTGGACCTGGGCCGGCGCCTGCATGCGGCCTTCAACCAGCAGCAGGAACGCCGTGCCGCGCGCCTGCGTCATGCAGCGGCGGTGTTGCGCGGGCACCATCCGCAGCGCCAGCTCGACACGATGCAGCGCCGCCTCGCCGCCCTGCGCGGGCGTCCGCAGGCTGCAATGCAACGCCTGCTGGAACGCGATGCACTGCGCCTGCGCGGGCTGGCGCGTTCGCTGGAGGCGGTCAGCCCGCTGGCCACCGTGGCCCGTGGCTACAGCATCCTCACCCGCAGCGACGATGGCACCCTGGTGAGGAAGGTCGACCAGGTGCAGCCAGGCGATGCGCTGCAGGCACGCGTCGGCGACGGCGTGATCGACGTGCAGGTCAAGTAGAGGGTTGTTCGGCAGGGCTGCGCCCTGCACCTGCAGAGGCAACTGCAACAGCCGAAGCAACAGCGAAAGCGGCTCTGGATTGCTGATGGCTTGGCGGGGTGGTGTGGCTGTGCAGGACACGCCGTAAACCCATCCCTGGGGGCTCGATGGCGCCATCCATGGCGCCAACGGTCCTGCACAGCCACACCGCCCCACCCTCGACAATGTCCCGATGACGGTCGGTAGATCCACGCCATGCGTGGATGAATCTCTTCCAGATATCCAATCAATTCGGGGTCAGATCCGTTTTCCTGCGGAAAACGGATCTGACCCCAAGCGCCATTCCGGCAGATCGCGGACATCTGTCGAAGGCGGGGTGGATCCGGTTGCGGGAGTGTCCGCGGCATGGATGCCGCGGCCAAGCCCCCATGGACGGGTTTACGGCGTCTCCCGCAACCGGACCCACCCCGCCATCCCACGGATAGCCAGCTTTTGCTTCGGCTGTTGCTGTTGCTGTTGCTGTTGCTCTGGCTTCGGCAGGTGCAGGGCTGCAAGCCCTGCCGACCAACCCCCTACTTTGCCTGCTCGCAGAACTTCTGCCGGTACTCGAGCGCCTTCGGCATCAGCGCCTGCAGGTTCTGGATGCGGGTTCCCGGGTTCGGGTGGGTGGAGGCGAACTCCGGCGGCGCCTGGCCGCCACTGGCCTGGCCCATGCGCTGCCACAGCGGCACCGCCTCGCGGGGATCGAAGCAGGCCGCTGCGGCCAGCATCAGCCCCACTTCGTCCGCCTGCGTCTCGTGGCTGCGCGCATAGGGCAGCAGATACCCATAGCCCATCGCCGACATCATCATCTGTTGCTGCTGCGCATCCATGCCACTGGCGGCGCCGGCCACCTGCCCGATCTGGGTCAGCTTCTGCTGGGCCATGCGCTGTGCACCATGGCGCAGCAGCGCGTGGGCGATCTCATGGCCCATCACCACCGCCATCGCATCGCGGGTGCGCGCTACCGGCACCAGCCCGGTGTAGACCGCCATCTTGCCGCCCGGCAGGCAGAACGCATTGGCCTGCTCGGACGGGATCACGTTCACTTCCCACTGGAAATCCCGCGCGAAATGTGCCGGCTGCACACCATGCTCCTGCGCCAGCGCCGTCTCCACCACGTCCACCTTGGCGATCAACCGCTGGGCGATGTCGCGCACATCGCGCGCGATCGGTGCATTGGGGTCCATCGGCCGTTCCTGCGACAGGATCTGCTGGTAGGCCTGCAGCCCCAGCGCGGTTTCCTGGCGCGCGTCCAGGCTGCTGTCGATCATCACCTTCTCGCCGGTATACGGATCGACCGTGCGGTTGGAGAACCAGTAGAACAGCGCATAGCCGGCGGCCAGCAGCAGCACCCACCAGCGGATGTTGCCGAACAGGCCACGCCGCTGCGGGCCTTGCGACGAGCGGGAGAAGGGATCGTTGCGCATCGGGGGGACTTCCTGCTGGCCCCGCCGGCCGGCGGGCACGGCGCAATCTTAGTGCGCCACTGCCCGCAGCGGGTGAAGCCGGGTGCCGCTCAGATGCCGCGCACCAGGCGGAAGCCGATGCGGGCGTTGGTGGTATCCGAATCCTGGGACTGCCGCCAGGCCGCACGGGTCTGCTCGGGGGCATTGGCCCAGTTGCCACCGCGGATCACCCGCGACCGACAGCCCGGGTTGAACCAGGCGACGCCGTCGGACGGTGCGCGGCGATAGCTGGCATGCCAGCAGTCGGCCACCCATTCACTGAGGTTGCCGCCCATGTCGTGCAGCCCGAAGGCATTGGCCTGGAAGCTGGCCACCGGCGCCGGCCCCCACCAGCCATCGCCGTACCCGATAAACGCGTTGTGCCAGTGCCGGCCCGAAGGCGAAACGTCCTTGCTGCCGGTGAAGTTGCCGCTGCCCGGCGGCGGCACGCCGGCATCGCCCCACGGATAGCGGCCACTGCTGCCAGCGCGCAGCGCGTACTCGAACTCGGCTTCGCTGGGCAGCCGGTAGCTGCGGCCGGTCTGCTCGGACAGCCACGCCGCATAGTTCTCGGCATCACGCACACTGACGTGCATCACCGGCGAGTTGCCCAGCGCGCGGCCACCGTCGTAGTCCGAGCGCCAGTCCACGCCACTGCGGCGGATGAAATTGCCGCTGCGTTCGTCGTAGACCACCGAATGGCCGCGCCGGGTCGCGCGTGGACGCGCATTGGACGCTTTCACGTAGCGCTCGAAATCGCTGACGGTGATCTCGGTGATCGCCATGGCAAAGCCGCGATCAAAGCGCACGTAGTGCGACGGACGCTCGGCATCACTCGAGCCCGGCTCGGCATCGCCCGCGCCCATCTGGAAACCACCGTGGGGCACCACCACCATCTGTGGCCCGCGCCCGCCATCGCGCATGGCGTCGCTGAACACCTGTCCCGGGCGGAAGCTGCCGTAATGGGTGGCCAGGTCGATGCGCTCGCGCAACTGCCCCACCACGGCGTCACCCGGCAGGGCGATGCGCAGCGCTTCGGCCAGTTTCTCGCGCGCCGGTTTCAGGCCCTGTGGCGTAGCGAGGTCGCGCAGGCCGTCATCACGCAGCTGCAGCAGCGTGGCGGCGCGGATCTGCTCGATGCGCTCGAACGCGTCGGCAATCGTCGGCGACGAATCGCGCACTTTGCTGGCTTCGGCCAGCCAGGTACCTGCGCTGGCGAAATCGCGCGCCCGCGCGGCATCCTCGGCCCGGCGGATCAACCCGCTCTCGGCTGCAGCCAGGCCCTGCCGTGCGCGGCTGTTGTCTTCATCCAGCGCCAGCGCCTCACGGAAATTGCCGATGGCACCGTCGCCATCCTCACCGATCCGGTCCGAGCGCAGGTCCTCCTCGCCGGCGCGGTTGTAGGCCACCACGCGCTGCGCCAGCTCCACCCGCGCCTGCAGCGCACGCACCTTCTCATCCTTCGGCGCCAGGGTCAGCAACACCAGTGCCTGGCGGCTGGCCTCGGCCAGTGCCTCGCGCTGCTTCAGCGGCCGCACCAGCAGGGCATCGGCCAGCTGCTGCAGTCGCTGCCGGGCACGCTGCAGGCCCAGCCGGGCCTGGCGGTCATCCGGGTCTTCTTCCTGCACCGCCAGCCACAGCGGAATGGCAGCGTCCGCATCTTCATAGAGCCGCCCTTCGGCGAACGCCTGCTCGGCGGCGCGGCGCAACTGGGCCAGGCTGCGGCCCTGGCGGTCCACCCGTGGCGGCGTCCACTGCTGTACGTCCTCGGCGGCATCTTCACCGGCGATGGTCACGCTGCCCTGCCCGGCCTGCGGACTGGCATCGGTGCCGGTGTCGGCCCCCTCGGCCGCGGGCGCCTCTCCGCTGGCGGCCCTGTCCGCCGGCACGGACGGCGACGGCGTGCAGCCGGCCAGGGCCACGGCCAGGGCGGTGCACAGCACGGGCGACAACGGAAAACGCAAGCAGAGCCTCCTTCGGCACGGACGCGGACCGACGTTAGGCTATTCTCCCCTGCCTGAGCAAACCCGAGTAGTAGGCCCTGACCCGTGGCAACCTGGATCACCACCCCCGCCGAGCTGGATGCGTACTTCCAGCAGCGCCCGACCCGCATCGGCCTGGACACCGAATTCATCCGTGAACGCACGTTCTGGCCGCAGCTGGCACTGGTGCAGATGGCCGTTGGGCAGGACATCCTGCTGATCGACCCGCTGATTCCCGGCATGACCGAGGCGCTGGCGCCGTGGCTGGCCGATGAATCCATCACCAAGGTGATGCACAGCGCCAGCGAAGACCTGGTTGCCTTCAAGTGGGCCTGCGGCGTCCTGCCGCGACCGCTGTTCGACACCCAGATCGGGGCATCGCTGGCCGGCATCGGCGGCGGCATGGGCTACCAGAAGCTGGTGGCGGAGATCACTGGCGTGGCGCTGGCCAAGGGCGAGACCCGCTCGGACTGGATGCGCCGCCCGCTGTCCGAGTCGCAGCTGCAGTACGCCGCCGATGACGTCGAGCATCTGTTCGCACTGCACGACGCCATCAATGCCAGGCTGCAGGCGCTCGGCCGCCAGCAGTGGCTGCACGACGATGGCGAGCGGCTGCTGGCCAGCGTCGCCAACGATGAAGACCGCTGGCCGCACCTGGCGATGCGCTCGGCACAGTTCCTTGATGCCGCCGCCCAGCACCGCCTGCTGCGCCTGCTGCGCTGGCGCGACGTGCAGGCACGCAACAGCGACCGCCCGCGAAGCTGGATCCTGGACAACGAACTGGCCGCCACCCTCGCGCGCACGCCACCGGCCGACGAGGCTGCGCTGGGCAAGCTGTTCGAGCAGTTCCCGAAGGCACCGCGCAAGTTGGCCGGCGCTGTCTGGCAGGCGCTGTCCACGCCGCTGGCCGATGAAGCCGACGCGCCGCTGGCGCTGCCGGCCAACGACAGCAACAAGCAGGCCCTGAAGAAGCTGCAGGATGCGGTGGCCGAGCGCAGCCGTGAGCTGGGGCTGCCGGATGGCATTCTCGCCTCGCGCAAGCATCTGGAAAGCTATCTGGAACGTCGCCAGTGGCCGGCCGCACTGGCCGGCTGGCGCCAGCAGGAACTGGAGTCGCGGCTGCAGGCACTGTTGCCCGCGCACTGAGATCAACCGGCGCCGGGCAAACCGGCGCCGGCACCGCAGACATGAGCATCTGCCACGCTTGCCGGCGCGCGCGTGGACCTGTCCAATAGCGTCCCCGCTATTGTTGGATTGCATCAGATGACAAATGGACTTGCGAAAGGCGGTCTTTCCATGGACGACCTGGCCTGGCGCGCGCAGGCGCGCAGCGCACTGCAGGAACAGGACTACGCAGCGCTGGATGCACTGCTGGCACCACACGAACAGGCCTGGCTGAACGGCGCTCGGCCACTGCCCGGCATCCGCTGGCGCCTGCGCAACCTGCAGGACACAGCGCTGCCCCTGGATGAGCGCCTGCAGCAGGCGCAACGGTGGGTTGCCGCCGATCCGCACAGCTATTACGCACGCCTGCGCCTGGGTGCCTGCTGGGAATCGGCCGCTGGCGCCCTGCGCAGCGCCGACGTGGCCGCACTGGTGGAAGACAGCCAGTGGCTGGCCGCACAGCAGGCGCGCGACCACGCCGTGCATGCCTACCTGCAGGCGATCGCGCTGTCGCAGCGACCGGCGCTGGCGCTGGATGGCATCAAGCGCATCACCAGCTACCTGCGCGAACCAAACTGGTTGCGCGCGCTCCAGGCAGGGCAATCGCCGGAGTCCGATGAAGCCGCCCTGGCCGAGCACTATCCGCAGGCGTGGCCGCAGGCATTGCAGTTGCTGTCGCGCTTCGGTGCGCCCCTGCAGCACCTGCCGGAATGCCTGCCGCCGCTGTTGCGCGATCGCAGCGAGGACGATTTCGATGCCCCTCTCGCGTACTGGATGCGCCTGGTGCTGGAACAGCGTCCGGACGACCTGGGGACGCTGGAAGACACCCTCTACTACCTGTACCCGCGCTGGGGCGGCAGCCACGAGGCGATGGAGGATTTCATCGAAGGCAGCTGGTGCCGCGGCCTGGAGCTGGCACAGCGCAACGCATTGCGCTGGTGCAAGGAACAGGACTGGATGGGCGAGCTGCCGCGCCGCGGCGATGCCGAAGCGGTGGCCGTGCACGAGCGTGCGTATGCGCAGATCCTGGACTGGCACCTGGAGGGCTACGTGCGCGCTGAAGTCCTGATCCAGCGCGCCGCACTCCGCTTTCATCTCGGGCGCATCGAGGAGATCGAAGACCAGGTGCAATGGGATGCCGGATGCATGCAGGCCGCGCTTGAGGACCTGCAGCATGCGTGGGCACTGGATCGTGACATGGTCCTGCACGGTGGTTTCAGCAGCCTGGAGGCCTGCACCTGGTTCGCCCATGTTGACGGCGCCGAAGCGCTGTTCGCGCAGGTCGTGGACTACGCTGCGCGCGAAGGCGATTCGGCGCTCGGCCTGCTCTGGGCGGCTACCGCCATCGAGCATGGGATGCTCGGCCAGACCGCCGATCCGGCACGTGCGCAGCCCCTGCTGCAGCGCGCCCTGAAACTGGCGGCGCAGCAGAAGACGTCCACGGTCACCTTTGCGTCCAACCTGTTCTGCGATGTCTCGCAGGACGCGGGCCTGTCGTTGTTGCAGCGCATGGCTGACGACGGCGACGCCGGTGCGATGGCCGCGCTGTGCGACCTGTACAAGGGCCGGCTGGGCGGCCGCGACCAGCCGGACTTCGTTGATGCCCAGAAGGCCCTGTACTGGCAGGAGCGTGCCGTCGAAGGCGGCGACCTGATCGCCACGTACAACCTTGGCGTGCGCCTGGTTGCCGCTGGTGGCGCTGACAACGAAGCGCGTGCGCGCGAACTGTACCTGCGCTGCCTGCGCGAAGCCGACGCCGGTGAACGCGTGTGGGGCCCGACCTGCCGCAACCTGGCCTGCCTGGCCTTCGATGGCCAGAACGACGCGCACAAGCGCGAAGCGGTCGAACGCGCCCTGATTCCGCTGTGGTGGCGCGGTGAGGACAACGACAAGCTGTGGGCCGCCGGCTACCTGGCCGACATCTACCACTTCGGCAACGGCGTGCCGGCCAACGCCTTCCTGGCCCTGACCTGGCTGCAGCGCGCCAGCGAGATCGATACGGAGTACGTGGATGTGGTGCGCATGGCGCCGCTGATCAACGGCGAAGGCCGCTGGTTCGGCGCCAGCCGCGCGCGCAAGCAGCAGGCGCAGGACCGCCAGCAGGTGGACAGCGCCACCTGGGCCCTGACCTTCGGCCAGCGCAGCCAGGACAGCGACCTTACCGCAGTCTGAAACAACGAAAAGGGCGGTCCGGAACTCCGGGCCGCCCTTTGCATTCCAGCGGTGCGATGACGGGAAAACCCGCCACCGCGCCAGAGCCTTACCAGTTCATGTTCAGCGAGACACCCACGGTGCGCGGTTCGTTGTAGACCGCGGCCATGTAATTCTCGATCACGCCCTTGAGGTTCTTCTCGTTGGTGATGTTGCGCGCGAACAGCGCCACTTCGTAGGCACCGTAGTTGCCCGAGTAGCCGATCTTCAGGCCGCCCTCGAAGTCACCCTTGGAGTTGAACTCCTTGCTGTCGTACAGCACGAAGCTGGTGTAACCCTGCTTGTTCCAGTCGGTGGAGACGAACATGGTGCCGGCGTCGCTGACCGGGAAGTCGTAACGGGCGGCCAGGTTGACGTTGTACTTCGGTGCGTTCGGCAGCGGGTTGCCGTCGATCTGCGCGAAGGTGTTGGCGCCGACCTTGATGGTCGGGTCATTCACCGTGCAGACCACCTGGCCGTTGAGGCCGCAGACCTGCGCGTACACGCGCTTGTCCTTGATCTCGCTGTGCAGCAGGCTCAGGCCAGCGCTCAGGGTCAGGTTCGGGATCGGGCGCAGTTCCATGTCCGCTTCGAAGCCGTAGGCCTTGGCCTTGTCGGCGTTGAACAGCACGCCGTTGCCGTCCGAATCGTTGCCGTTGAGCTGGATGTCGTTGACGGTGTAGGTGAACGCGGTGGCGTTCAGGCGCAGGCGGTTGTCCCACAGGCTGCTCTTCACGCCCGCTTCCCAGGACAGGATCGTCTCGGAATCGGCGGTGGTGAAATCGGCATTGAATACCGCCGAACGGCCCTGGATGGTCGGGCCGCGGAAGCCGCGCGCGACCTTGGCGTAGACGCTCACGTTCGGGGTGAACTGATACATCGCGCTCAGATCCCAGCTCGGCGTGGTATCGGACATCTTGACGTCGGTGCGGCCCTTGTAGGTGACCACGCCGGCAGCGGTATCAGCGGTCTTCAGCAGGCGCGTGTGCTTCTCGTCCTTGGTCTGGCGCAGGCCAGCGGTGACGGTGAACTTGTCGGTGAAGGCGTAGCTCAGCTGGCCGAAACCGGCCCACGAGGTGTTCTTGTTGCGCAGGCGCACCCAGTTGTTCGGGTTACGTGCCGCGCCCTGCAGGAACCACGCGCGCTGGTAGAAGTCGGTGGTGTCGCTGCCGTTGAAGTAGAACGCACCGGCCTGCCACTGCAGCGCGCTGTCGTCATGGCTGGCCAGGCGGAATTCCTGGGTCCACTGGTCCAGGTCGCGGATGCGGCCCATCGACTGGCCGTAGCCGTTCGGCACGCCGTTCACCGGGAAGTTCGCCGCTGCGCCACCGTCGGTGTCGCCACGGCTGTAGCCGGAGGTGGTCTCGTAGGCGGTGATCGAGGTGAAGTCGATCGCACCGAAGTCGTAGCGTGCCTTCACCGAGCCGCCGTAGGTCTTGTACGCCTGCGGGTTGTTGTCCGCCTCGTCGTAGGCAACCTTGTCGCGCGGCACGTCGGTCTTGTTCGAGCCCTTGGTCAGCGCACCGCGCAGGAACAGGGTCGAGGTGCCTTCGTAATCGCGGGCGTGGGCCGAGGCCAGGATCGAGAACTGGTCGCTCGGCGTCAGCAACACCTGCGCGCGCACGTTGCGGTCATCGAAGCCGCCCATGGCGTTCTTCTTCGGGCTGACCGTGCCATCGGCGCTCGGGCCCTTGTAGGTGTTGTCGACGTAGTCGTCGCGGTGCTGGTACAGGGCCGACACGCGGAACGAGGCGACGTCGTTGATCGGGCCGCCGAAGCCGCCGTCGATCGACACGCTGTTGTAGGTGGCGTAGCTGGCACTGACGCGGCCGGTGTAGTCCTGGGTCGGCTTCAGGGTGTCGAACTTGACAATGCCGGCGGTGGTGTTGCGGCCGAACAGCGAACCCTGCGGGCCGCGCAGCACTTCCACCTGGTCCACGTCATAGACCGGGTTGGACTTCAGCACCACGTGCTCCAGCACCACGTCGTCCTGGATGATCGACACCGGCTGCGAGGCACCCAGGTAGAAGTCGATGTTGCCCAGGCCGCGGATGTAGAAGCGCGGGAAGATGCGGCCGGTGGTGGTTTCCGCATACAGGCTCGGCACGCGGCCGGACAGCGCCAGCAGGGTGTCGTCGCCGCCGGCGGTGAAGTCGCGCATGCGCTCGCCCTGCACCACACCGACCGAGACCGGCACTTCCTGCAGGTTCTGCTCGCGGTGTTCGGCGGTCACGGTGATCGTGTCCAGCCCGGTCGGGGTCGGCGCGCTGTCCTGCGCGGCGGCACCGAAGCTGCCGACCAGGGCCAGACCGGCACAGGCCAGTGCCAGCGGGTGGCGGCGGAAGGAAACAAGGGAAGACGACAGACCCGACAGGCGGCGGGAATCGGTATGGGAGGGCATGCAATGCTCTGAGGAGGCGTCCGTGCGGCCTGCGCGAGCCGGGCGGCAAAAAGGGGGAAAACTGCGCAAGCGGCCATTATCCCCCAAATTGTTACGATTTCGTTGCGCGGCACCCAAACCCGGCGAAACAAGCGGTTTCGGCACAGTCAGCCAGCACCGCCTGGGGTCAGATCCGTTTCCCAAGGGAGAACGGATCTGACCCCGGATCTCAGGGCAACGGGCTCAACGCGACATCGACCATCGCCAGCAGGCGCTCGCGGCTGATGCCGTCACGCGCCTGCACCGAGATGCCATGCAGCACCGTGGCGAAGTGGTCACCCAGCGCCTGCACCGCCGCGTCGTCGGCCAGCTCACCCTCGGCCTGCGCCTGCTGCAGCCGCGCGATGATCGCCGCCGTGCGCTGGCGACGATGGCTGGCCAACCAGTCCCGCACGCCCTCGCCGTCAGGCGAAACGCTGCTGGCCGAGGACACCACCAGGCAGCCATGCGGACGCCCACGACGGGTGTAGGTCAGCACCGCCTCGCGCAGCATGGACCCGATCGCCTCGCGCAGCGTGGCCTGCTCCAGCGCGCGCGGCGCGAAACCACCCTCACCCTCTTCGTACAGCGCAACGGCTTCGCGGAACAGCTGCTCCTTGCTGCCGAACGCGGCGTAGATGCGTGCAGAGGCAATGCCCAGCGTTTCGACCAGTGCCGACATCGACGTGCCTTCGTAGCCGTGCTGCCAGAACAGCAGCATCGCCTTGCGCAACGCCTGGTCCCTGTCGAATTCGCGCGGTCGCCCTGCCATCTGCCTGCCTGCTCCAGTGAGGCGCGCAGTGTAACGCGGGTGTTGACCATCGCGAGGGTCGCGCCTATTCTTTGTCGATCGACAAACAATTGGAGCAACACATGCAGACCCTCAAGGGCCCCAGCCTGCACCTGGCGCAGTTCGCCGGCGACCAGGCCCCGTTCAACTCACTTGCCAGCATTGCCGAGTGGGCCGCTGGCCACGGTTTCAAGGCACTGCAGATCCCGGCCTGGGATGCACGCTTGTTCGACCTGGCCACTGCCGCCGACAGCCAGGACTACTGCGACGACATCCGCGGCACCCTGGCCGAGCACGGCCTGCAGGTCAGCGAGCTCACCACCCACATCCTCGGCCAGCTGGTGGCGGTGCATCCGGCCTACGATGAACTCTGCGATGGCTTCGCGCCGGAAGCACTGCGCGGCAACCCGAAGGCGCGCAGCGAATGGGCGCAGCAGCAACTGCACCTGGCCGCCCGTGCCTCCCGCCGGCTGGGCCTGCAGGACATGGGTACCTTCTCCGGCTCGTTCGCCTGGCCCTACCTCTTCCCGTTCCCGCAGCGCCCGCCGGGCCTGATCGATGCCGCCTTCGACGAACTGGCGCGCCGCTGGCGGCCGATCCTCGATACCTGCGAGGACAACGGCATCAACCTCTGTTACGAGATCCATCCCAGCGAAGACCTGCATGACGGCACCAGCTTCGAGCGCTTCTTCGAACGCGTCGGCCAGCACCAGCGCTGCCGCATCCTGTTCGATCCCAGCCACTTCGTGCTGCAGCAGCTGGACTACCTGGAGTACCTGGACATCTATCACCCGCTGATCCGCATGTTCCATGTCAAGGATGCGGAGTTCCGTCCCAGCGGCCGCCAGGGCATCTATGGCGGCTACGCCGACTGGACCGAACGGGCCGGTCGCTTCCGCTCGCTGGGCGATGGCCAGGTCGACTTCAAGTCGATCTTCTCCAAGCTGGCCCAGTACGACTACCAGGGGTGGGCGACGCTGGAGTGGGAGTGCTGCCTGAAGGACCAGGAAGCCGGTGCACGCGAAGGCGCTGCATTCATCCGCGACCACATCATTCCGGTCACCGACAAGATCTTCGACGACTTCGCCGGTGCACCGATCAGCACCGCGCAGATGCAGCACATGCTCGGCATCGCCTGAGCCCCCACGGAGCACTCCCCCATGACGACTTCCCTTCCCGCTGGCGCTGCCGGCGACGACGCCCTGCGCCACCACTACCTGCGCATCGATGGCCAGCGCGTGCATTGCGTCTCCGCCGGCCGCGGTGAGCCGGTGCTGCTGATTCCCGGCTGGCCGCAGACCTGGTATGCCTGGCGCCACGTACTCCACGCCCTGGCCGAGGCCGGTTTCGAAGCCATCGCGGTCGATCCGCCGGGCATCGGCGAATCCGATCGCCCCAGCCACGGCTACGACACCGGCAGTGCCGCCGCCGTGCTGCACCAGACCATGCGGGCGCTGGGCCACGAGCGCTACCAGGTGGTTGGCCATGACATCGGCATGTGGATCGCCTATGCACTGGCCAGCGACCAGCCACAGGCCGTGCGCCAGTTGGCCGTGACCGAAGCGGTGATTCCAGGTCTGGCGCCGGAACCGGGCATCTTCGCCGCACCGGCCGACAACATCTTCCTCTGGCATTTCATGTTCAACCAGGTGGCCGACCTGCCCGAGGCACTCATCAGCGGTCGCGAGCGCGCCTACCTGGAATTCATGTTCGACCGCTGGTCGTATCGCCGCGATGCAGTGGCCGCCGACACCTACATCGCCGCCTACAGCCGCCCCGGCGCGCTGCGGGCCGGCTTTGCCTGGTACCGCGCGATTCCGGAAACCATCCGCCAGAACAAGCAGCGTGCGCAACGCCGGCTGGCGATGCCGGTGCTGGCCATCGGCGCCGAGCACGCCACCGCCGATGCGCCGATGCTGACCCTGCAACCGCATGCCGACAACGTGCGCGGCAGCATCGTGCCGGGCTGCGGCCACTTCATCATGGAAGAAGCGCCGCAGGCGTTCCTGGCGCAGCTGCTGCCGTTCCTGCAGGAGGCGCGCCATGCAGCTTGAACCCGCGCTGCAGCAGTTCGTCGATGCCGTTGCGGCCCATCCGCTGCCGGAGGACCTGCGCGAGCTGCGTGCGATCAGCGAGAGCGCGCTGCCTCAGCTGCAGGGCGCGCCGCAGCCGGTTGCGCATGTGATCGAGCATGCGGTGATCGCACGCGACGGCCACGCGTTGGAAGTGCGCCTTTACACACCGGAAGGGCTGCCCGATGGACCGGCACCGGCGTTGTTGTTCGCGCATGGCGGCGGATGGTTCCAGTGTTCGCTGGCGGTCTATGACGGCCCCTGCCGCGCGCTGGCCAATGCCAGCGGCTGCGTGATTGTCGCCGTGGGCTACCGGCTGGCGCCGGAACACCCGTTCCCGCTGCCGCTGCACGACGTTGCCGACGCCTGGTCGTGGCTGCAGGCCAACGCCGAACGCTTTGGCTTGGACCCGCAAAGGTTGGCGATCGGCGGCGACAGCGCGGGTGGCAATCTGGCCGCCGCGTGCTGCCTGCTGCTGCGCGATCTCGGCCTGCCGCAACCGTGCCACCAGTTGCTGCTGTACCCGGCACTCGACGCCAGGATGGGCAGCGATTCCTACCGCGACTACGCCACTGGCTACTACCTCAGCGCCGAACTGATGCAGCGTTGCTGGCAGGCCTATCTCGGTCATCCGGCCACACCGCCGGCATTGGCCTCGCCTGCCCATGCAACGGATCTGCATGGGCTGGCGCCGGCCTCCGTGCTCAGCTGCGAGCACGACCCGCTGCGTGATGAGGCCGAACAATACGCACGGCTGCTGCAGGCGGCAGGTGTCGACTGCACGCTCGAGCGGTTGCCCGGGATGATCCACGCCTGCATCCACCTGCACGCGGTCAGTGCCAGCACCGACGTGGCAGCACGTCGTGCCGGCGCGCTGCTGCGCCGGGCCCTGTCCTGAACCGGTCAGGGGCGGTAGCCGACGCGGCGCGACCACCGTCCCGGCCCGGCGCTTGGCAAGCCCGGCAGGCAGCGCTACACTGAAACCCTGCCGTGGGGCCATAGCTCAGCTGGGAGAGCGCGTCGTTCGCAATGACGAGGTCAGGAGTTCGATCCTCCTTGGCTCCACCACTATTCAGTGCGCTAATGCACTAAGAAGGCCGGAACTCCTGAAATAGCAGGGCTTCCGGCCTTTTTTATTGCACGATGCAAACCGGTCCAAAGCGTTGCAGCTGGTGAGACCGTGGGGCATACATGTTGGGGCATCCGCCAATGCCGCTACTCTCCGACCTCGCGATTCGGCCCGTAAAGCCGACTGGGAAGACCCGGAAGCGGCTCGACGGCGGCTGGCTTCACCTGACAGCCAGCCATTGGTGGCGAATGAAGTGCCGCTTCGACGGAAAAGAGAAGCGACTGGTCTTGGGGTCTATCCCGAGGTATGCCCGCAGTTGACCGGGAACCCTCGCAAAGACGCGAGACGGCTGTCGCCCAATACGTGGATCCGAAATGGCGGAAGAAGGGGCGGCCGCAGCCAAGGTCGGCACGGAGGCTCGGAACTCCGGCGCGATCGCACGTGAGTTCATGGTTGATCGCATTGGGTCCGATGACCACCAGGTGAAGGTCGCAGCCTGGATTAAGAACTATATCCTGCCCTGAATCGACAGCCGACAGGCCCCTGAGCCGGAGGCACCCAACCTCCCTGCACGCTCCCCGACTTCGAAATCATCATCCATCGCCTTGTGAAATCCCGCAGCGGCAGCATGGCGCCAGTCATGCGAACCAGCTTCTGGTAGGTGGTCGGAACAATACATGTGGGCACTCTGCCGGCGTCCCATTTCAGGTGGCCTGAAAGCAATGACGCCCCGGCAGGGGCGTCTTCAAAAGATTCCAGGACCTTCCTATCAGAGCCAGATATAGCCTTGGATTCCCTCGAATACAGCTTGGTACTTCCCTTCGCAGTTTGGATCAAGAGTATCGAAATGATCGCTGTAAGCGTAAACCTTCGGGATATTTCGCACGCAACGATACAACGGCACAGTCCCCGGAAGCTGGGTGCCAGCCATGTAGCCAGTGATTGGCATACCGTTGGTCGTCTTCATATGGCCTTCGCAGTTGGGATCCCTGGACGAGAATGAATCCATCCAATCGTTATGCAGGCATGCGTAGAGGGTAATGCTTCCCTCGAATGGGTAGTAAGAAATGAAGCCGAGAATACCTTCTCGACGACCAGGGTGCCTTGATCCTTCCCAGGTGGTGGGTCGAGCAGTGAAAGTGTCGTCTCTCCATCTCCATCGTTCCAGCTCAACCAACTGGACACCAGCCGGCAAATTCGCTGCGTGAGCACTCGCTTCTGCGAGGATCTTGGGAGACGCTCCCAGGTAGTCAATTTCCTGCGCGGAGACGTTCAAAACCAGCGAGCTCGCAAGCGCTGCCGCCACAGCAATCATCTTCTTCACATCAACTCCTTAAAGAATGGACATACACATTTCCAGCAGGCTTCGTGCCCGCGTCTCGATTCTAGGCCAGGAAAATCAGCACAACCGAGACAGAGATCGGATTTGGTGTATGGCCCAGCCAAAAGCGAATTATCGGTAGCCAATTTCGAATTATTGGCGGCCAACTGCGTCATCCGCGGACATCGTGCTCCGATCCTGCGTACTCACCACACTCAAGACCCCACTCAGGTCCGCGTGATCGACACCCCACCCTCCACGCGCATCGCGGTACCGGTAACGAAACTGCTTTCATCGCTGGCCAGGAACAACGCCGCGTTGGCGATCTCCTCCGGCTCGGCCATGCGCTTCAGTGCGTGCAGCGAGCGCACGAAGTCGCGGGCGTCGCCGGTGGGAGCGGCCTGCCGCCCCATCTCGGTATCGGTGCCACCAGGCAACAACACGTTGCTGCGTACGCCGCGCGCGCCATACTCGGCAGCGATCACCTGGCTCAGGCCGATCAACCCTGCCTTGCTCGACGCATAGGCCGCCATACCCGGGAAGCCCACGGTATGGCCGACGAACGTGCCAACGAACACCAGCGAGCCGCCGCCGCGCGCCAGCAGTGCCGGCAACTGCGCGCGTGCCGCATGGAAGGCGGCATCCAGATTGGTCGCCATCACCTCGCGCCAGGCGTCCACCGGGAACTCCGCCGCCGGCACGCCCGGGCCGAGCATGCCGGCATTGTTGAGAGCGATGTCCAGGCCACCGAATGACTGCTGGGCCAGGTCGACCAGCGCCTGCGCCGTGCCCGGGTCGGCGACGTCGGCGGCATGCACCACGGCGTCGCCACCGGCGGCGTGAATCTGTTCGGCCAGCGTCTGCAGCGGCTCCGGCCGCCTTGCGTTGAGCACCAGCTTTGCCCCTTCGGCAGCGAAGCGCAGCGCGCTGGCGCGGCCGATGCCGGCGCTGGCTCCGGTGATGAGAGCGATCTTGTTGTTCAGGCGCATGGTCGTGGTGCCGGTTGTGAAGTGGCCGCCACGATGCCGCGCCTCTCGCCTGCCAACACTCCGTTTCCGGGCCTCGCTGGCAAGTGCAGGAAACGGAGTTTTCGTGGCTGCGGCACGTGCCAGAATCCGCCCATGGACAGCACCGCCTCCCCCACCACCGACGCCCGCGTCGAACGGGTCTGCCGCCACCTGCAGGCCAGCCTCGACGAACCCTCGCTGCAGGAACTGGCCGACATCGCAGGCTGCAGCCCGACCCGCCTGCATCGCCTGTTCAAGGAGGCAACCGGGCTGACCCCGAAGCAGTACGCTGCGGCACTGCGCGCCGACCGCCTGCGCACTGGGCTGCAACAGCAGGAACGCATCACCGATGCCTTCCACGATGCCGGCTTCGGTTCCAGTGGGCGCTTCTACGAGAACGCACCGAAATTGCTGGGCATGACTCCCAAGCAATGGCGCGCAGGGGGGCGCGGCGAAGTCATCCACTTCGCGCTTGCCGAAAGCTCACTGGGCAGCGTGCTGGTGGCCAGCAGTGCCACCGGCGTGGTCGCGATCCTGCTCGGCGACGATCCGGAAGCGCTGCTGCAATCACTGCAGCACCGCTTCCGCCAGGCCAAGCTGGTCGGTGCCGACAGCGGTTATGAACAACTGGTGGCACAGGTTGTAGGTCTGGTCGAGGACCCGACGCGGGGCGCCACATTGCCGCTGGATATCCGCGGCACCGCCTTCCAGCAGCGCGTGTGGCAGGCGTTGCAGCAGATCCCACGTGGCCAGACCGCCTCGTATGCCGACATCGCCACGCGCATCGGCGCCCCGCGATCAAGCCGTGCGGTGGCTCGCGCCTGCGCCAGCAATCCACTGGCGGTGGCCGTCCCTTGCCACCGCGTCGTACGCCGCGACGGCGACCTGTCCGGCTACGCCTGGGGCGTGGCGCGCAAGCGCGAACTGCTGCGCCGGGAAAAGGCCTCGACTGCCTGACGTGGGTGCCGACCTTGGTCGGCACGCCCGGCGGTAGCGCCGGGCCATGCCCGGCGGACACTCAATCCAGCTTCACCACCAGCTTGCCGAAGTTCTGCCCCTTCAGCAGCCCGAAGAACGCCTCCGGCGCATTCTCCAGCCCTTCCACCACATCCTCGCGGTACTGGATGCGGCCATCGCGCAGCCACTGCGGCATCTCGCGCTCGAAGTCCGGCCACAGATGGTTGAAGTCGTGCACGATGAAACCGCGCACGGTCAGGCGCTGGCGCAGGATCTGGCTGAACAGCGCTGGCAGCCGGTCCGGCCCGGGCTGTTCAACGCCGCGTTCGTTGTAGGTGGCGATGGTGCCGCACACCGGAATGCGGGCGAAGTCGTTGAGCAGCGGCAGCACCGCATCCAGCACGTGCCCGCCCACGTTCTCGAAATACACGTCGATGCCCGCGGGCACCGCCGCGCGCAGCTGTTCGGCAAAGTCGGCCGCACGATGATCCAGCGCCACGTCCACGCCCAGCGTCTGCAGGTAGGCACGCTTGGCTTCACCACCGGCGATGGCGACCACGCGCGCGCCCTGCAGCTTCGCCAGCTGCGCAACAGTTGCGCCCACCGGACCGGTCGCGGCCGCGACCACCAGCGTCTCGCCCGGCTTCAGGCGGGCGATCTCATGCAGGCTGGAATACGCGGTGAATCCGGGCATGCCATACACGCCCAGCGCCGTGCTCAGTGGCAGCCCGGCCGGATCGAGGCGACGCCCCAGTGCCTTGCCCGGCAGTACCGCATGGGTCTGCCATCCGCCTGGCGCCAGTACCAGGTCACCCACCGACACGCCGTCTGCCTTCGACTGCAGCACCTCGGCCACGGTCTGGCCTTCCATCACCGCATCGATGGCCACCGGCGCGGCATACGAGGGGCCCTCGTCCATGCGTCCACGCATGTACGGGTCCAGCGACAGGTAGCGGTTGCGCAGCAGCACCTCGCCCTTCGCCAAGGCCGGCAGTGTCGCCTGTTCAAGGCGGAAGTCGGCTGACGTGGGCGCGCCCTGCGGACGCGAGGCCAGCACGATACGGGAGGTAACGAGGGAATCGGACATGGTGACCGGCTCTGCTGTTGCCAGCATCAGGAAAGGAATGCCGACACTACGCCGCAACGATCGCCGGAAACGGCCACGAAAACAGCGTTCCATCGCCCGCCCAGACGCGGCACCGACAAAGGCCTTGCCGTTGCGGCATTGCCGATCACCGCGGCCTGCTGATTTCCGCCACAGGGGATGATCAGGATCGCGCCGGGGCGCCCGGATCGATTCCAGGCCCTTCCCGCCCTGCACCGCGACGGCGGATCAAGTACTTGCAGGCGCGCAGACGGCAATGTGAAGAATTCTTGGCAAAACGCTTGCCGAAGACTGCCGACCTCCGTAATATACGCCTCCTTGGCAGCGACCTCGCTGCTACGAAACATGTGGCCGAGTAGCTCAGTTGGTAGAGCAGGGGATTGAAAATCCCCGTGTCGGCGGTTCGATTCCGTCTTCGGCCACCACTTTCGAAGGCCTGCAGAAATGCGGGTCTTTTTTTTCCGGAAACCGCATTCACCGCGGTCGCCACACAATTTGGCCGAGTAGCTCAGTTGGTAGAGCAGGGGATTGAAAATCCCCGTGTCGGCGGTTCGATTCCGTCTTCGGCCACCATCTTCAGAGACCTGCAGAAATGCAGGTCTTTTTTTTTGCCTGCGACCTGCCATCCACGCATGGCGTGGATCTACCTGGCGCTGGCCCCTTCCATGGCGTCGATCCATGCCAGGCCACCGCCGTTTGGTTGACGAAACATTTACACCGGTACCCGGCGCGGCACCTACGCTGCAGATTCCTGCCGGAGCCTGCCGATGCAACTGCGCCCCACCCTGCTCGCCTGCCTGCTGTTGGCCGCCGCCCCGGTGATCGCCGCCGAGCCATTGCGGGCGGTCGACAGTCTGGACATCGATCGCTACGCAGGCCAATGGCACGAGATCGCGCACCTGCCGGTGTCGTTCCAGAAGCAATGCGTCGGCGAGATCACCGCCAACTACGGGCTGCGCCGCGATGGCCGCATCAGTGTCACCAATGCCTGCCGCAACGGCGACGGCGAACGCGTGGTCGCTGAAGGCGTGGCACGCCCGGTGGCCGGCCATCCCGGCCAGCTGCAGGTGCGCTTCGTTCCGGACTGGCTGAGCTGGGTGCCGCTGGTCTGGGCCGACTACTGGGTGCTGGCGCTGGACCCGGACTACCAGTGGGCGCTGGTTGGTGAACCGGGCCGGAAATACCTGTGGATTCTCTCGCGCCTGCCGGAAATGGAGCGCGCCCGGTTCGAACAGTTGAAAGAAAAAGCCGAAGCCATGGGCTACGACCTGGGCCCGTTGCGCCTGATGGCCCCGCTTCGCGATACGCCTGCCGATTGAACTGCAATTCAATCCGCACGCGCACAGTTCGCCCGAAGATCCAGCGCTGCGCACGCCCAGCCGCCATCTTCACGCGCTACCCTCTGCGACGGGTCGCCACAGGCGATCCAAACGACCATACGCCGTAGTATGCTTATTCCAACGCACCGCCTCCAGAGGACCTGCGCCCATGCTCCACCGTTTCCGTATCGCCTTGATCGTCCTGAGTACCCTCGCCCTTGCCGCCTGTGGCAACGGCATCGTCAAGCGTGTTTCGGAACCGGCGGCCAGCCTGCAGCAGCTGACCGTGCGCGCCGACGGCAACTGGACCGTGGCCCTGCGCCTGCAGAACTTCAGCTCGATGCCGATGACCTTCGACGATGTCTCGCTGGCGCTGACCGTCGGCGACAGCGACGCCGGCACCCTGCAGGCCAAGCCGGGCATTTCCATCGGCGGCACCTCGGCCGACGTCATCAACGTCGACCTGGTACCCAGTTCGGCCGCACGCCTGGTGGTGGCCGATGCACTGGCCGGCAACCGCACCCTGGCCTATGGCCTGAAGGGAACAGTCGCGGCCACGCCGCAGGAAAAGAAGCAGCGCAGCTTCGATATCAGCAGCCGCAGCACCCTCAACCAGGCCCCGGGCCTGCCGGGCGTGCTGCGCTGATTCCCACCCTCCGTCGCGGCGCTTGGCGCCGCTCTCCCCTGCCCTGATCAAATCGAGACGTACCGATGAGCAGCTACACCGCCCCGCTTTCCGACCTCCGTTTCGCCCTGCACGACGTGCTCAAGGTCGAACCCCTGTTCGCCCGCCTGGGCTTCACCGACGCCACCGCCGACGTGGTCGATGCCGTGCTGGAAGAAGCCGGCCGTTTCAGCGCCACCGTGCTGGCCCCGCTCAACAGCGTTGGCGATGAGATCGGCTGCGTGCTCGACCAGGCCACCGGTGAAGTGACCACCCCGCCCGGCTTCAAGCAGGCCTACGACCAGTTCGTCGATGGCGGCTGGACCGGCCTGACCGCCTCGCCGGAACTGGGTGGCCAGGGCCTGCCGCACACCCTGGGCGTGCCGCTCAACGAAATGATCAACGCCGCCAACCTGGCGTGGGGCAACTTCCCGCTGCTCTCGCACGGCGCCATCGAAGCACTGAAGCAGCACGGCGAGGCCTGGCAGCACGAGGCCTTCCTCAAGCCGCTGATCGAGGGCCGCTGGACCGGCACCATGTGCCTGACCGAGCCGCACTGCGGCACCGACCTGGGCCTGCTCAAGACCAAGGCCGAGCCGAACGCCGACGGCAGCTATTCGATCACCGGCACCAAGATCTTCATCACCGCCGGCGAGCACGACCTGACCGGCAACATCGTGCACCTGGTGCTGGCCAAGCTGCCCGACGCCCCTCCGGGCGCCAAGGGCATCTCGCTGTTCGTCACTCCCAAGTTCAAGGTCGACCGCGACGGCAACGTCGGCGAGCGCAACGCGCTGCGCTGCGGTTCGATCGAGCACAAGATGGGCATCAAGGGCTCGGTCACCTGCGTGATGAACTTCGATGGCGCACAAGGCTACCTGGTCGGCCAGCCGCACAAGGGCCTGCAGGCGATGTTCACCATGATGAACACCGCACGCCTGGGTGTCGGCCTGCAGGGCATCGGCCTCTCCGAGCGCGCCTACCAGAACGCGCTGAAGTACAGCCGTGAACGCCTGCAGTCGCGCGCCCTCAGCGGCGCCAAGTTCCCGGACAAGCCGGCCGACCCGATCCTGGTCCACCCGGATGTGCGCCGCATGCTGCTGACGGTGAAGTCGCTGGTCGAGGGCAGCCGCCTGCTGGCCCTGCACGCCGCCACCCTGATCGATGTCGCCCACCACGCCGAGGACGCCGCCGAGCGCGAGCGCGCCGACACCCTGGTGAGCTTCCTCACCCCGATCTCCAAGGCCTGCCAGACCGAGTGGGGTATCGAGAACACCTACAACGCCCTGCAGTGCTTCGGTGGCCACGGCTACATCCGCGAGCACGGCATGGAGCAGCTGGCGCGCGACGCCCGCATCACCACGCTGTATGAAGGCACCACCGGCATCCAGGCACTGGACCTGATCGGCCGCAAGACCGCGTCCAGCCAGGGCGCCGGCCTGAAGCTGATGCTGGCCGAGATCGAAGCCTTCGCCAAGGAACACGAGGGCAACGAAGCGCTGGCCGAGTTCATCGGCCCGCTGCGCGCCAAGGCTGCCGAATGGGGCAAGCTGACGATGGACGTGCTGCAGCGCGCGGCCGGCAATCCAGACGAACTGGGTGCGGCCAGCTACGACTACCTGTTCTATTCGGGCTACGTGGTACTGGCCTACTGGTGGGCCCGCAGCGTGGCCGCCGCCGATGCCAGCGCGCACGGCGCCGCCTTCGCCCAGGGCAAGCGCGAGACCGCACGGTTCTACTTCGCCCGCGTGCTGCCGCGCACGCTCAGCCACGCCGCCGCGATCCAGGCCGGTGCCGCCTCGCTGATGGCGATGGACGACGAGCGCTTCGGCGCCTGAGCCGGGCTGCGCCCGGCACCCGCAGAAGCCAAGGCTGGAGCCAAAGCAACAGCAACAGCTGGCTTCCTGCGGGATGGCAGGGTGGGTCCGATTGCGGGGGACGGCGCAAGTACGTCCCTGTAGCCTCGATCGCCGCATCCATGCGGCTCACGCCCCCGCAACCGGACCCACCCCGCCTTCGACAGATCTCCGGTGGCCAGTGGATCCATGCCATGCGTGGATGAAAACCACCGAAATCCATCTGGGGAAAAGCCCCCCTTTGTTAAGGGGGGCGCGCCGACGGCGCAGGGGATAGGAGGAATGCGTGGGCATCCCAACCCGCCATCGGCGGGCTGGGATGCGGAATGCGCGGACCTGAATCGTTGCGATTTGCGTATCGCCCACAGGCGATACACAAATCGTCAACATTCAGGTATAAGCTGTTCTCCCGATGGAGACAGACACTACACGCTTGGGTCTGATCGAAGCCGGAGCTCCCTTTTCTGCTCCGGGCGCCGAAGCATCGCCCAACGCCACGACGCTGCATCGACCCGGTTCCGTCCGGCTGCTCTCGCTTGACGCCCACGGACGCGTACTGGACTGGATCACCTGGCAGGACGCGGCGTGCCTCTACGCCCGCGAAGCCGTCGCCTGGACACTCGGCGATCCCTGCCTGCACATCCATGGCGGCACCAACCGCTTCAGCGGCCTGCAGAGCGGGATGGACCTGCACCCGATCATCGCCGCGCGCGGCCACGCCCGCTCCCGCGCGATCGACCCGACGCCGAACCTGACCAACCCGGCCCTGTTCGCCCGCGACGCCCACCTGTGCATGTACTGCGGCCAGCAGTTCAACCGCCCCACGCTCACCCGCGACCACGTCATGCCCTTGTCCAAGGGCGGCCTGGACTGCTGGGAAAACGTGGTCACCGCCTGCTTCCACTGCAACTCGCGCAAGAGCGACCGCACCCCGCAGCAGGCCGGAATGCCACTGCTGGCGGTGCCCTACCGGCCCAGCTGGATCGAGCACCTGATCCTGTCCAACCGCAACATCCTGGCCGACCAGATGGCCTTCCTGAAGGCGCAATTGCCGAAGCGGTCAAAACTGAGCACCTGAATCGCCGAAAATGCAACCCTCACCGTCCTGTCACGGGCGGCGGCGTTTGCTTGCCCCACCCCCGTTTGAGGGCGAAAATGGGCGTTCAGAACAAGTGCGAACATGATGATCGACTCTGCCCGCTATCCCCGCCTCGCGCGCATCCAGACACCGGATGACCTGCGCACGTTCGACGAATCCGAAATGAGGGCGGTCGCCGACGAACTGCGCGCCTACCTCATCGAATCGGTGGGCAAGAGCGGTGGCCACTTCGCCGCCGGCCTGGGCGTGATCGAACTCACCGTGGCACTGCACTACCTGTACCAGACCCCGCACGACCAGCTGGTCTGGGACGTGGGTCACCAGACCTACCCGCACAAGATCCTCACCGGCCGTCGCGACGAGATCCATACCGTCAAGCAGAAGGACGGCGTCGCGCCGTTCCCGAAGCGCGAGGAAAGCGAGTACGACACCTTTGGCGTCGGCCACTCCTCCACCTCGATCTCGGCCGCACTCGGCATGGCCATCGCGCGCCAGTCCGAAGGCGACGATCGCAAGATCGTGGCGGTGATCGGTGACGGCGCGATGACCGCCGGCATGGCCTTCGAAGCGCTGATGCACGCCGGCGGCATGGACCCGGAACCGAACCTGCTGGTGATCCTCAACGACAACAACATGTCGATCTCCGAGGCGGTCGGCGGCCTGACCAAGATGCTCGGCCGTGCCACCGGCAGCCGCACGCTCAACGCGCTGCGCGAAGGCGGCAAGAAGATCCTCGGCGACAAGAAGAACAACCCGGCACGCTTCGTGAAGCGCTGGGAAGAGCACTGGAAGGGCATGTTCGTGCCGTCCACGATGTTCGAGGAAATGGGCTTCCATTACACCGGCCCGATCGACGGCCACGACATGCCGGCCCTGCTGTCCACGCTGAAGACGCTGCGTGCCTCCAAGGGCCCGAAGCTGCTGCACGTGATGACCACCAAGGGCAAGGGCTACGAGCCGGCCGAGGGCGACCAGATCGGTTACCACGCCGTCGGCCCGTTCGATCCGGACAAGGGCCTGGTGGCCAAGGCCGGCGCCAAGAAGCCCACCTACACCGACGTGTTCAGCGACTGGCTGTGCGATGCCGCCGCAGCCGAGCCGCGCCTGTACGGCATCACCCCGGCGATGCGCGAAGGCTCCGGCCTGGTGCGATTCAGCAAGGAATACCCGCAGCGCTACTTCGACGTGGCGATTGCCGAACAGCACGCGGTCACGCTCGCCGCCGGCATGGCAACCCAGGGTGGCAAGCCAGTGGTGGCGATCTATTCGACCTTCCTGCAGCGCGCGTACGACCAGCTGGTGCATGACGTGGCCATTCAGGACCTGGACGTGCTGTTCGCGATCGACCGCGCCGGCGTGGTCGGCCCGGACGGTGCGACCCACGCCGGCAACCTCGACCTGAGCTTCCTGCGCTGCGTGCCGAACATGGTGGTCATGGCGCCATCCAATGAAGCCGAATGCCGGCAGATGCTCAGCACCGGCCTGCAGCACCCGGGCCCGGCTGCCGTGCGCTATCCGCGCGGCACCGGCACCGGCGTCGCCGCTGGCACCGACCTGTCCACCCTGCCGATCGGCAAGGGCGAGCTGCGCCTGCAGGGCAGTCGTATCGCCCTGCTCGCCTTCGGCAGCACCGTGGCCGCCGCCGAACAGGTTGGCCGCGAGCTGGGCCTGAGCGTGGTCAACATGCGTTTCATCAAGCCGCTGGACCGCGAGCTGGTGCTGGCTGTCGCCGCCCAGCACGAGGGACTGGTGACGATTGAAGACAACGTGGTGGCCGGTGGCGCCGGCTCCGGCGTCGGTGAGCTGCTCAATGCCGAGGGCGTGCTGCGCCCGATCCTGCATCTGGGCCTCCCCGACAGCTACCAGCACCACGCCAGCCGCGAGGACCTGCTGGCCGAAGCCGGCATCGACGCAGCGGGCATCCGTGCGGCCGTGCTCAAGCGTTGGCCGCAGCTGGCCGCGGGCACCCCGCCGCTGAGCGCGGCGGGCTGAAGCAGCCTAGCAGACGGTGGATCCACGCAAGGCGTGGATCTACCGGAGACACGCATCCATACCCGGGCGGGTACAACCACGCCATGCGTAGATGCCACACCCGGTAGATCCACGCCATGCGTGGATGACGGGCTCCGCGAGGCGGACCTTGCGAAGAAGCTCCCCGCACTCAGCCGTAGCTGACCGCTTCCACGAATGCGCCGCTGGCCTCCACCCTCACCGCCGCGCGCTGCCCGGTGTCGACGAAGTGGAGGCGAGCAAGGGTTTCAGCGAAATCGTAGGCCCGGGCACCATCGCGGAATTCAATCGGTTCCGGCCGGTCCGGGTGCAGCACGCGCCATTGGCGTTGCTCGCATTGCAGGCGGATCAACATGCAGCTCACTCCTTGAGGCAGCGTATCGACGGTGGCGGGATGGGCGTGCCGGTTACGGCAGACTTCATCGCGGCGGATCAGGGGCACGCAGAGGTGCCCTGATCGCAGAAGATACGACGTTCAAAATGTGAGCTGTATCAGATTATTCTGATTTTCGAGGCGCGCGCTCAATTCACCTGGAATTGCGCCCGGCAGCCGTCGCTGACCCAGATGCCACGGCGGTCCCAGCCCCAGGTCTGGCCCTCGATGCAGGCGCTGCGTGAATCCTGGCGGACCAGGCGCACACCACGGCGGATGCGGGCGTCGCAGTACTCCTGGCGGTGGCCGTTGGAATGGCAGGTGATCACCTCCCCCCCACCCCAGCCATTGCCACCATTACCCCAGCCGTTGCCATGGCCACCACCCCAGCCACCGCCGCGGCGGTACTCGCCAACGAACTCGGCACGACAGCCCTGGGTGACCCAGACACCATAGCGCGATTGCCCCCAGGTCTCGCCTTCCACGCACGGCGAGCCCGACAACTGACGGATCATCCGGGCACGGCCTTCCAGGCGGCATTCATTGCTGCGGTTCTTGATCGATTCGCAGCGTACGATGCCGCCGCCATCACGACCGCCATAGCGATCGTCGTCATACCCGTAGCCATAGCTCTGCGCCTGCGCGCCGCCTGCGGCCGCCAGCATTGGCAGCAGGGTGCAGGCCAGGGTGCGCCAGGTGAGTGCCTTGCCCATCGGAGTCTCCGGATGAATACGATGACGCAAGCATCCGGGATTCGTGGCGCGGCGCACAGGGGGGCGCCCCACGGCGGTTTTTTCCCCATTCAAACAACTCAACCGTGGCTGACTGCGCCTCGGCCCGTGGTGTCAACTTCCGACGTGGAGTGCGTCCACCGAATTGCCGAGCGCCTCGACCCGTACCGTGCTGCGCTGGCCGGTACGGCGGTGGTGCTCCAAGGCCCGCGCCGCAGCGACATCGAAAGCCTCGGCACCCCGTGCATAACGGGTTGCGTCATGTGCCTGCGGATCCAGCACGGACCAGTGCCGGGCGTTGCATTGAACGGTAATGACCATTGGAAGACTCCTGCGGAATGAAGGCACGCCGGCAGCGGAAGGCCCTGAGTGCCGGTACACCATCAGGCTAGCGAGCACCTCCGGGATGGCCCATCAGATTTGTACGAAAATGCCGCGCCACACTGTCAGACCGCCCCGCCCTCACATCCCTGAGGCCGTTTAGTGAATCCCTTTCGTGACCCTTGTCACGGAGTTGGCAGAGCTTCACACTACCGTCATCAACAGGGGCCCCTTCCACATGCGCACCTTCTTCTCGCAGCAGCGTTGGACGTTGCTGAAGTTCTATTTCGTGGCCAGCTATCTGGTGCTGATCGAGGAACTGATCCGCGCCGCCCTGCACTGAGCACTTGCTGCCGTTTTCCCTGCGGCCGACACTGTTGCTTTAGGCACGGAGCTTCGCCGATGAAATCCCTTCTTCTGATTCCCGCGCTACTGGTCCTGGCCGCCTGCGCCAGCCCGGACAAGGCACCCACGCACGCCGAAGCGACAGCCACGTCGCCGGCCACGCCGGTGGTCGGCGGTGATCGCGATGCGCATGGCTGCATCGGTTCGGCCGGCTATCAGTGGTGCGAGCACAGCCAGCGTTGCGAACGCCCGTGGGAACTGGCGCAGGCACAGGGCCTGGCCAATACCGCCGAAGCAATCGACGCCTATTGCGCAAAGCCGGCCAGCCCGGCGCGCAAGTGAGTCGTGCCCACCATGGCTGAGCTGAGTCCGCTGCCCACCCTGGCCCCGGGCCGCTACCGCCACTTCAAAGGCGGCGAGTACGAAGTGCTGGACATCGTCCGCAGCAGCGAGACCCTGCAGCCGATGGTGCTGTACCGCGCGTTGTATGGCGAAGGCGGCCTGTGGGTACGGCCGTACGCCATGTTCGTCGAGCAGGTGCCCGGCGAGCACGGACCGCAACCGCGTTTCGCCCGGGTCGACGCATGACGCTTCCGCTGCCGGTCCAGGCCGGCAGCGCGCGGCAACACAGCGGGCCTGCGCTACAATCGTACCGTCCAGTCGGTTTCCTCCCGCCATGTCCGCATCCCCCTCCCGCTCGCGCCGCAAGGCGCCCGACAGCGTGCGCCAGTCACTGCTGCAGGCCACCATTGAAGTGATCGGCCGTAACGGCCTGGCCGCGCTGACCGTGCAGGACGTCGCGCAGGCCGCCGGTGTCAGCAAGGGTGCGTTGTTCCATCATTTCAGTAGCAAGCAGGTGCTGGTGGATGAAGCCATCGGAGCGCTGATTGGAGAATTCGAAGCGCGCGTGCGCGCCCTGCTGCAGGAAAACCCCGAAGGCCATGGCCGTTTCAGCCGCGCCTATGTGCAGGCCAACTTCGAGCATCTGCTGCAGCAGGAGCAGGACAACGACATCGGCCTGACCTTGGGCAACCTGATGGAACCGGGCCTGCTTGCGCACTGGCGCAACTGGAAGCGCGCGATGCTGGCCGAGTTCCCTGGCGAAGCCGGCGACCCACGGCTGTATGCCGCGCGCTGCGCCGCCGATGGCTACTGGGCGACCGCCTATGGGCGCCCGCTGGACGAAGACGAGCGCATCAACGCAGTGGCGATGGCCGAGCAGGCGCTGAAGCTGTGCGACCCGCAGTGAACCGGAGCCGATGATGAACCCCTATGCCTATCTCGCTGCCGCCATCGTGCTGGAGGTGATCGCCACCTCACTGCTGAAGGCGTCCGATGGCATGAGCCGGCTGGCGCCGACGCTGGGTGCACTGCTCGGCTACGGGCTGTGCTTCTACCTGCTGTCGATGACCATGAAGTCGGTGCCGACCGGCATCGCCTATGCGATCTGGTCTGGTGTCGGCATCGTGCTGATCTCGCTGATCGGGCTGGTGGTGTTCAAGCAGCGCCTGGATGCACCGGCCCTGATCGGCATCGGGTTGATCTGCGCCGGCGTGTTGGTGATCAACCTGTTCTCGCGCAGCAGCGCGCACTGAGCACACTGCTGCGCGACCACGGCGCTAGCTGACCTTCTTGGCCACGCTCATGCCGAGCAGGAACAACACCACGGCAATGATGATGCCGGCCCAGAACAGGAACTTGGCGATGCCGACCGCGGCACCGGCAATGCCACCGAAGCCGAGCACGCCCGCTATGATGCCGATGACGGCGAAAATGATGGCCCACTTGATCATGTCGATCCTTTCCCCGCAGGGATTCCAAACTGAAGGATCAACTTAGGCTGCGGCCGATGCCGCAGTCGTGAACAGGCCGCGTGCGCGGCGTGAATCAGCGCGGACGGAAGCGCAGCAGCGCGACGGCAAACGCCAGGAACACGCTGCCCACCAGCCGCTCGAACCAGCGTCGTGCAAACGGCTTGGCCAGCCAGCGGCGCAGGCCATGGCCACCTGCTGCATACATCACGTACCAGAACAGTTCGCAGGCGGCGAAGGTCGCCACCAGTACGCTGTACTGCACCGCCTGGCTGCGCGACGGATCGACAAACTGCGGAAGGAACGCAGCAGCGAACAGCAGCAGCTTGGGATTGCTCAGGCCCACCAGAAGCCCACCACGGAACACGGTCCAGGCACCAAGCGTCGGCGTCATCGGCAGTGCGGCATCCACCGTCACCGGTGGCGCGGGACGGCAGCTGTCACGCCATGCCTTCAGGCCCAGCCAGGCCAGATAGGCCACGCCCAGATAGCGCAGCACCTCGAACAGCATCGGCGAGGAATGCAGCAGCGCACTCAGGCCCGCTGCGGACGCGGCCAGCACCAGCAGCATCGCCAGCAGGCAGCCAGCCATCGCCGGCACACTGCCGCGGAAGCCGAGTCCGACGCTGCGGCCGAGGATATGCAGCATGTTCGGCCCTGGCGTGCCACACAGGACAAACACCGTGGCCAGGAACCACCACCAGGTATGCAGGGCCATTTCAACATCCACGCAGGAAAACCCAGCAAGCTTAGAGCGTGGCCATGGCATGCGTCACATACAGCCTGGCGCGGACGCGACGGTTACAGACGCGAACTCACGACGTGAGCAGGCGCGCGCTGCGCAGTTCCATCCAGGCCGAGCGCAGGACCCGCAACGCCGAGCGCAGGAACAGCACCAGCAGTGCCACCGCTACCAGCAGATCCGGCCAGCCCGCACCGAACAGCGCTACCAGGCCCGCGGCCAGAAGCACCGACACGCCCTCATACAGGTCATTGCGCGAGCATTCCCAGGCGGACGCCAGGTTGATGTCGTCGTTGCGATAAGGGGTCAGCAACCACAGGCACGCCGCGTTGGCGGCCAGGTTGAGCAGCGCCGCCAGGCCCATGCTGGCAAACAGGGGCACCTCCGGGTGCAGCAACCGCCATCCGATCTGCGCAGCCACCACGAGGGCCGCCGCCAGGATCAGCAATCCCTTGAACAGGGCAACCCGCGCCTTGGCCACAAGCCCTGCGCCGACCACCGCCAGGCTCAACGCATAGGTCGCCGCGTCACCCAGGTTATCCAGGGCGCCGGACAGCAACGAGGACGAATGGCTGTACCCGGCGGCAGCGACCATCAACGCAAAGGTCGCCAGATTGACCAGCAGCACGATCCACAGCACGCGCCGGTGCCGCGCCTGCATCGCCGCCACGTCCAGGGTCTTGCCACAGCCGCAACACTCGCCCATCGCCCTGCCCTCCCATTGCCAGCGACATTATCGCGCCGCAGCAGCACCGGGGTCGATCAGACCCCACCCGCGGTCCTGCCCAACGCCCATGCGTTGTGCAATGCCCTTCCTCATTGTGCTGCAATGGCCGCCTCTTCCCTGGAGCAGCGCATGAAGACCCTCGGCCTGATCGGCGGCATGAGTTGGGAAAGTTCGGCCCAGTACTACCGCCTCATCAATGAGGAGGTCCGGCGGCGGCTCGGAGGCGCGCACTCCGCACAGCTGCTGCTGTGGTCGGTGGATTTCGCCGGCATCAAGCAGCTGCAGCACGACGGCGACTGGGACGCCCTGGGTGATCACATGGTCGATGGCGCGCGGCGCCTGCAGGCGGGCGGCGCCCACCTGCTGCTGGTGTGCACCAACACCATGCACAAGCTGGCCGATCGCATCGAGGCGGCCTGCACGCTGCCGCTGCTGCACATCGCCGATCCGACCGCGACCGCGATCCTGCAGGCAGGCGCACGCAAGGTGGGCCTGCTCGGCACCGCCTTCACCATGGAGCAGGACTTCTACCGCGGCCGGCTGCAGGAACGCTTCGATCTGGAAGTGCTGGTGCCCGATGCCGATGACCGGCGCAGCGTGCACGACATCATCTACCAGGAGCTGATTGCCGGCGTGGTCAGCGAGCACTCACGGCAGGTCTATGCCGGCGTGATCGCGCGCCTGGTCGAACGCGGCGCTGAAGCGATCATCCTGGGCTGTACCGAGATCATGCTGCTGGTACGGCCGGAAGACAACGCAGTACCGCTGTTCGACACCACCACCCTGCATGCGCTGGCTGCGGTGGATGCAGCACTCGGCTGAAACGCTGCAATGCGCGACGCGGAATCAGCCCGCGTCGCGGACTTCCAGCGCGGTGATCAACCAGTCGACCACGGCCTGCGAATCGCAGAGGAAAAATACGCCATCTCCCGAGCGCGCCTCGGTGAGCAGGCGATAGACGGTGATCGCCACCGCCGACTGGTTGGCAATGAACACTTCCGGGCTGCGCGGCCCCTCGCTGTGCCCTGCCACGGACTGCAGCGCCTTGCGCGCAGCCACAGTGGCAGCCGGGTCCGCGCTGCGGGTCAGTTCCGGCCCGCGCAGCCCCCAGGCAACGAACACATGCTTGCCCTTGAACGTGGTGTCCAGGACCTGCACCTCGGCGGCGCCTGCGCCTGCCGAGCGATGAATGACGATACTGCTGATCAACGCAACCCCCTGTGGTCGTCGTGGTCCGCGCATCGTCCTCCACAGGCCGGCCGCGCGCCAGTGACGGCCGCCACAGGCCGCGCCCACAGGCGTGGAAGACATGTAAGAAGGTGTAACCCGATGCGATCGGATGTGCAGCGATGATACGGGATGTAAGCCTCTGCATGGACCCGCGCGCACTACTAAATCCCCACTGAGCCACGTCGGGAACGAAGCGTTCCAATGGACCCGGGCTGGGTCATTCTTGCCGCCCGCTCCCTCAACGAGGCCCCCATGACCCATCGCCTGCTGCTGCCCATTGGCGGCATCTCCCTGGCCATGCTGCTTGCAGCCACCACCGTGGCTGCCCAGGATTACGACGCAGCGCACATTCCCGCACTTCGCTGCGAATCCCAGTTCAACAAGACCGAGCAATGCCCGATCGAGGGCCCGATGCGCCTGGCCAGGCAACTATCGGTCACCCGCTGCGTGGAAAACCAGAACTGGGGCCAGAGCCGTCGCATGCTCTGGGTGACCGATGGCTGCCGTGCCGAGTTTGTCGCCGACGAACATGGCCGCTGGCCGGGACGCGGCAGGGGCCGTGATCGCGACGATGAGGGTGAACGCCTGGTCTGTGAGTCCTACGAAAAGAAGGACAAGGAATGCCGCATCCGCGTGCGTCATGAGGTGCGCATGGTCAAGCAGAAATCGGTGACAACCTGCATCGAAGACCACAACTGGGGCTGGGACCGTCGCGGCATCTGGGTCAGCGATGGCTGCAGGGCCGAGTTCCGGGTGTATTGACTGCCGGCCGCGCGCTGGCTGCAGCGATTGGTCATGCGCACGCCATCCTGCTGCAGGGCCACGGCAAGCGCTTCACTTCGCCCCATGCATCCAGCACCAGCATGCAACGCTTGCTCGCCACACCCGGTTTCATCGACCACGGCATCGTGCATGGACTGGACAAAGGCGATCCGGAGCTGATCTACCGCTTTGCCGGCAGCTGGTCGAGATACACGGCCACCTTGGCGTCCAGCAGGTCCATCAACACCGGATCCATGCAGCGATAGTCGTCGGGGATGTCCAGGCAATGCAGGCGCTTGTGCTCCAGCAGGCGTGCGTACGTGGCCTGCAGGCGATGCTGGTGCTTGGCCTCCATCACGAAGATGACATCGGCCCAGCGGATATCCGCCGGGCCGATGGGGCGTCGTGCATGTGGGCTGGTGCCGGCCGACAGCGCCGCGAAGCCGGGCCGCCGTCGCCACATGGCTTCGGCGGTCGGGCTGCGCAGCTGGTTGCGGCTGCAGACGAACAGCAGGTTGATCATTCCTGTTCCTGCAGTTGGCGGGCGCTGAGGACCGGATAGGTGAAGCCCAGCTGGCGTGCACGCGCGAGCTTGGCATCGCGCGTATACAGCAGCTTCCAGTTCTTCTCGGGCTTGTAGCTGTAGGCGGTCGTAGCGCGGTCGCCACCGCGGTTGCGAGCCTGGCTGCGACGCCAGGCACGGTTTCTTGCAGATTCCATGATGTGTTCTCGTGAGTACCGGGTTCAGCAGCCGCGGTAGTACGAGTGGCGCGCAGCATACACCGCGCTCACAAAAAAGCCCACGCATCGCTGCGCAGGCTTCTTGATTCATCACAGTGGTCGGGACGGCCGGATTCGAACCGACGACCCTCTGCCCCCCAGGCAGATGCGCTACCAGGCTGCGCTACGCCCCGACTGATGCTGCGATGTGCCCGCCAGTGCGGCGGGCCGTGAAGTATAGCGGATTACGATGGAAATGGGATCAGCGGCGCAACAACTGCAGCACTTCTTCCAGTTCCATGCGCACCTGCTTGATGATCTGGTTGCTCAGCGCCGATTCCTCGCGGGCATCGGGACCGTCCAGGCGCAGGCGTGCACCACCGATGGTGTAGCCCTGTTCGTACAGCAGGCTGCGGATCTGCCGAACCATCAGCACGTCGTGGCGCTGGTAGTAGCGGCGGTTGCCTCGGCGCTTGGCCGGCTCAAGGCTGGGAAACTCGGTTTCCCAGTAGCGCAGGACGTGCGGCTTGACGTCGCACAGCTCGCTGACTTCACCGATGGTGAAGTAGCGCTTGGCCGGAATCGGCGGTAGTTCGCGGTTACTGCCCGGATCCAGCATAAGCTTCCACCCTCTCCTTGAGCTTCTGGCCCGGACGGAAGGTGACCACCGTACGGGCGGAAATCGGAATTTCCTCGCCGGTCTTGGGGTTGCGACCCGGGCGCTGGTTCTTGCGCCGCAGATCGAAATTACCGAAGCCCGACAGCTTCACCTGACGTCCCTGTTCCAATGCTTCACGCAGCACATCGAAAAACGCGTCGACGAATTCCTTGGCTTCCCGCTTGTTCAGACCGACTTCGTCGAACAGCTTTTCCGCCATCTCCGCCTTGGTCAATGCCATTGCCTGCTACCCCCGAGTGCTGCCCGCTCAGCCGCGGATCCGGGCGTGGTGTTCACGCTCGATGGCAGTGACCGCCTCGGCCACCACCGCATCCACGTCGCGGTCCGTCAGAGTGCGCGACTTGTCCTGCAAAATCAAGCCCATAGCGAGACTCTTGAATCCCGGCTCGACGCCCTGGCCAACATAGCGGTCGAACAGGTTCAGGTCGCGCAGCAGCGGACCGGCGGCCTGGCGGACGGTCGCCGCCAGGTCGGCCCAGGCGACCTGTTCAGGCACGAGGAACGCCAGGTCGCGGCGCACTGCCGGGAAGCGCGACAGCTCGCCTGCACGCGGCAGGCGACGGGCGGTCAGCGGCTCCAGGTCCAGTTCGAAGGCGTACACGTCGGCTTCGATGTCCATCGCCTTGGCCAGGCGCGGGTGGATCTGGCCGATCCAGCCAATCGCCACGCCATCGCGGAACACCTCGGCCGAACGCGCCGGGTGGCCATAGGGACGGGCCGAGGGACGGAACTCCAGCTGCGCGCCACTGGCAGCAGCCAGCGATTCCAGGTCGCCCTTCAGGTCGTGGAAGTCGACCTTGCGGGTCGGCAGGCCCCACTGCACCGCCTGCGCATCACCACAGACGGCCGCGGCCACGCGCGGGGTTTCCAGCGGTGCGGGCCGGCTTTCGCCGAGCGACGCGTCCCCGGCCTGCTGGGCAAACACGCGCCCGATCTCGAACAGGCGCACGCGGCCGAGCTGGCGCGCGGCATTGCGGCCGAGGGTGGCGACCAGGCCCGGCAGCAGCGACGGGCGCATCACCGCCAGTTCGGCCGACAGCGGGTTGGCCAGCGGCACCAGGCCGTCGCGCAGCTGCCACTGGGTCAGCAGCGCGTCGTCGACGAAGGCAAAGTTGACGGTTTCCTGCTGGTCGCGGGCGATCAGCTGGCGACGAACGCTCAGCGCGTCCAGCTGGGTCTCGCTAGGCATCGCCACGCGCGAGGCACCGCCCGGCAGCGTGGTCGGGATCTGCTCGTAACCGTGGATGCGGGCCAGTTCCTCGATCAGGTCTTCTTCAATGGCGATGTCGAAGCGACGGCTCGGCGCGGCGACCTGCCAGCCCTCGGCCGTCGCAGCCACGTCCATGCCCAGCGCGCGCAGGATGCGCTCGACTTCGGCGTCGTCGATGGTGATGCCCAGCACGCGGCTGATGCGTGCGCGGCGCAGTACGATCGTCGCCGGCTGCGGCAGGTCATCGGCGCGCACGGCCTCGGTGACCGGCGCCGGCGTACCGCCGGCCAGGTCAAGCACCAGGCGGGTGGCGTATTCGATGGCGGTGCGCGGCAGTGCCGGATCGACGCCACGCTCGAAGCGGTGACCGGCATCGGTGTGCAGGCCCAGCTTGCGGCCACGGCCCATGATCGCGGCCGGCGCGAAGTGCGCGGCCTCCAGGAACACCGCAGTGGTGTCATCGGTGACGCGGGTGTCGAAGCCCCCCATCAGGCCGGCCAGGCCGACCGCACGGTCGGCATCGGTGACCACCAGGAAACTGTCGTCCAGCGCGGCATCGCGGCCGTCCAGCAGCTTCAGGCTCTCGCCCGCACGCGAACGGCGCACGGCGATGCTGCCCTGCAGGGTGCCGAGGTCGTAGGCATGCATCGGCTGGCCCAGCTCCAGCATCACGTACTGGGTGATGTCGACCAGCAGCGAGACCGGACGCACGCCGCTGCGGCGCAGGCGCTCGGCCATCCACAGCGGGGTCTTGGCGGCGGCGTTGACGCCTTCGATGACGCGGCCCAGGTAACGCGGCGCTTCGGCGCCAGCGTCGAGCTGGATCGACAGTTCACGGCTGCCGACCGGCGCAATGGCATCGGCGGCGAAATCCAGCACTTCGCTGCGGGTGGCCGCGGCGACGTCGTAGGCGATGCCGCGCAGGCTGAAGCAGTCGGCGCGGTTCGGGGTCAGCTTGATCTCGATGCTGGCGTCCGGCAGCCCCAGATACTCGACCAGGGACTGGCCGACGGGCGCATCGTCCGGCAGCTCCAGCAGGCCGGATGCATCATTGTCCAGGCCCAGCTCCTTGGCCGAGCACAGCATGCCGTTGGACTCGACGCCGCGCAGCTTGGCCGGCTTGATCTTCAGCTCGCCGATCTGCGCACCGACCATCGCCAGCGGCGCGACCAGGCCCGGGCGCGCGTTCGGTGCGCCGCACACGATCTGCAGCAGCTCGCCCTGCCCGGCATCGACCTTGCACACCTGCAGGCGATCGGCTTCGGGATGGCGCACGGCATCGACGATGCGTGCCACGACCACGTGGTCGAGGCCTTCGCCAAGTGCGGTCACCTCTTCCACTTCCAGGCCGATGGCGGTCAGCACCGCGCTCAGTTCATCGCGCGGGGCGGAGGTCGGGACGTGGCTGCGCAGCCAGTTTTCGGAGAATTTCATGGTGTCACCCTGGTGGGCCCGGCGCATGCGCCTGGGCCTGCGTTGTTGAGTCCGCCGGGCATGGCCCGGCGCTACCTAGTGCATTACGCGAACTGCTTCAGGAACCGCACATCGTTCTCGAAGAACGCGCGCAGGTCATTGACGCCGTAGCGCAGCATCGCGAAACGCTCCACGCCCATGCCGAAGGCAAAGCCGGTGTAGCGCTCCGGATCGATGCCGACGTTGCGCAGCACGTTCGGATGCACCATGCCGCAGCCGAGCACTTCCAGCCAGCGGGTGCTGCCATCGGGCTGCTGCCAGGCGATGTCCACTTCCGCGCCCGGTTCAACGAACGGGAAGTAGCTGGGACGGAAACGCATCTCGAAGTCGCGCTCGAAGAATGCGCGCACGAACTCGGCCAGCGTGCCCTTCAGGTCGGCGAAGGTCGAATGCTCGTCGACCAGCAGGCCTTCGACCTGGTGGAACATCGGCGAGTGGGTCTGGTCGCTGTCGCTGCGGTACACCTTGCCGGCGGCGATCATGCGCAGCGGCGGCGCGTGGTCGCCCATGTAGCGTACCTGCACACCGGAGGTATGCGTACGCAGCAGGCGGCCGTCGCCGAAGTAGAAGGTGTCGTGCATGGCGCGCGCCGGGTGGTGCGGCGGGAAGTTCAGCGCCTCGAAGTTGTGCCAGTCGTCCTCGATCTCCGGCCCTTCCGACAGCTCGTAGCCCAGCCGACCGAAGATGCCGGTGATGCGTTCCAGGGTGCGGGTGATCGGGTGCAGGCCGGCACGGTCGCCATTGCGGCCCGGCAGGGTGATGTCGATGGCTTCGGCGGCCAGGCGCGCATCCAGTGCCGCGTCTTCCAGCAGCGCCTTGCGCTCGCCCAGCGCGCGGGTCAGCGCATCGCGGGCCTGGTTGATCGCTTCACCGGCGGCCTTGCGCTCGTCGGCCGGCAGGGCGCCGAGCTGCTTGAGCTGCGAGGTGATGCTGCCACTCTTGCCAAGCAGGGCCACGCGCAGCTGTTCCAGCACGTCGGGGCTCTGTGCGGCGGCCACATCGGCCAGCGCCTGGGTGGTGAGGGATTGGATGTCGCTCATGGGGGGCCGGAACTCCAGTCGATCTGCCATCGCGATGCGCGAAGGGCCGACCCCTGTCGCCACCGCCGTCCCCGCGCTGCTGCCATGGCCTCGCCGGGACCCAAAAAAGAATGGGGAAGGACTTGCGCCCTTCCCCATGCATTGCCTTGACCTGACACCGTTCCGAGTGAACGGTTACGGCATCGGGAAGGACTTATGCCGCCAGCGCGCCCTTGGCCTTTTCGGCCAGCGCAGCAAAACCGGCTGCGTCGTGCACGGCGATGTCAGCCAGGACCTTGCGATCCAGGGTGATGCCGGCCTTCAGCAGACCGTTCATGAAGCGGCTGTAGCTCAGGCCGTTGATGCGGGCAGCCGCATTGATACGGGTGATCCACAGCGAACGGAAGTTGCGCTTCTTCTGCTTACGGCCGATGTAGGCGTACTGCTGTGCCTTGATGACCGCCTGCTTGGCGACGCGGAAGACCTTGCGACGGGCGTTGTAATAGCCCTTGGCGAGATCCAGAATCTTCTTGTGGCGGCGACGCGCCTGTACGCCACGCTTAACTCGTGCCATTTTTCAGTTCCTCAGAGGTAAGGGAGCATGCGGTCCAGACGGCCTGCGTCTTCTGCACGGACATGGCCCGTCTGACGCAGATTACGCTTACGCTTGGTCGCTTTCTTCGTGAGGATGTGGCTACGGTTGGCGTGGCCGCACTTGTACTTGCCCGAGGCGGTCTTGCGGAAACGCTTGGCCGCTGCCCGGTTGGTCTTGATCTTGGGCATTGCAATGTCCTTGATGGGATATGACCCTGGTTTCTGACTGATCTGGCGGCGGCCTGGGCCGCTCTTTCCGTCCTGCCATGATCGGCGTACGACCCGTCCTGGGTGGGTCGAGCCGGGCATGATACAGGCAAAACCGCCCCGCCACCAGCCCTTGCGACCCTTTACCGGCAATTCACCGGCCTCCTGCAAAAGCAAAGGGACGCCAGCGGCGTCCCCTTACCCTGAACCATTCAGCCAGGCGCCCCGTAAGGCGGCCCGTCAGGCCTCAGGTCTTCTTCTTCGGCGCGATCATCATGACCATCTGACGCCCTTCCAGGCGCGGACGGGATTCGATGACGATGTCCTCGCCCAGATCGGTCTCGATCCGGTTGGCCATTTCGCGGCCCAGTTCCTGGTGGCTCATTTCACGGCCACGGAAGCGGATGTTGACCTTGATCTTGTCACCATCCTCGAGGAACCCGCGCATCTTGCGCAGCTTGATCTGGTAGTCGCCCTCATCCGTGACCGGACGGAACTTCACTTCCTTGATCTCGACCTGCTTGGTCTTCTTCTTGGCCTCGCTGGCCTTCTTCTGCGCTTCGAACTTGAACTTGCCGAAGTCCATGATCTTGCAGACCGGCGGATCGGCCTGCGGCTGGATTTCGACCAGGTCCAGGCCTTCATCTTCGGCCATGGACAGCGCTTCGTCGCGCGACAACACGCCGATCATTTCTCCGTCACTGCCGATCACGCGGACGCGCGGCACACGGATTTCCTGATTCTTGCGGTTCTGTTTGTTGTCAGGGGTGCTGATATTACGTTCTCCCAAGGGTATCGAACCGGTCCGGGTGCCTGTGCGCCCGGACCGGACCTTTGCTTACGCGCCCTCGGCGTGGAGCCGCTCGATGAAGGCCTGCAGGCTCATGCTGCCCAGATCTTCGCCAGAACGCGTACGCACCGCCACAGCCCCATTTTCCTTCTCGCGGTCACCGATGACCAGCAGGTAGGGCACGCGCTGCAACGTATGCTCGCGGATTTTATAGCCGATCTTCTCGTTACGCAAATCCGAGCTGACGCGGAAGCCTTGCTCCGCAAGGGTTTTGGTCACGCCCGAGACGTAGTCGGCCTGGGCGTCGGTGATGTTGGCCACCACCACCTGGGTCGGGGCCAGCCAGGCCGGGAACTGGCCGGCATGATGCTCGATCAGGATGCCCAGGAAGCGCTCCATCGAGCCGACGATGGCGCGGTGCAGCATGACCGGGTGCTTCTTCTGGCTGTTCTCGTCCACGTACTCGGCGCCCAGGCGGCCCGGCATCATGAAGTCGACCTGCATGGTGCCCAGCTGCCAGGTACGGCCGATGGCGTCCTTCAGGTGGTACTCGATCTTCGGGCCGTAGAAGGCCCCCTCGCCCGGCAGTTCCTGCCATTCCACGCCACAGGCGGTCAGCGCCGAGCGCAGCGCGCCTTCGGCCTTGTCCCAGGTGGCGTCGTCACCCAGGCGCGATTCCGGGCGCAGGGCGATCTTGATCTGGATGTCGTCGAAGCCGAAGTGCTGGTAGACCGCCAGCGCCTGCTGGTGGAAGGCCGTCACTTCCGACTCGATCTGGTTTTCCGTGCAGAACACGTGGCCGTCGTCCTGGGTGAAGCCACGCACGCGCAGGATGCCGTGCAGCGCGCCGGACGGCTCGTTGCGGTGGCAGGAACCGAACTCACCGTAGCGGATCGGCAGGTCGCGGTAGCTGTGCAGGCCCTGGTTGAACACCTGGATGTGGCCCGGGCAGTTCATCGGCTTGACCGCGTACGTGCGCTTCTCCGATTCGGTGAAGAACATGTTGTCCTGGTAGTTGTCCCAGTGGCCGGACTTCTTCCACAGGCTCACGTCCAGGATCTGCGGGCAGCGCACTTCGCCGTAGCCGCTGTTGCGGTAGACCTTGCGCATGTACTGCTCGACCACCTGCCACAGCGCCCAGCCCTTGGGGTGCCAGAACACCAGGCCCGGCGCCTCTTCCTGCAGGTGGAACAGGTCCTGCTGCTTGCCGATGCGGCGGTGGTCGCGCATCTCGGCTTCCTCGATGCGCTTGATGTACGCCTCGAGCTGCTTCTTGTCGGCCCAGGCGGTGCCGTAGATGCGCTGCAGCTGCTCGTTCTGCGCGTCGCCGCGCCAGTAGGCGCCGGAAATGCGGGTCAGCTTGAAGGCCTTCAGGAAGCGCGTGTTCGGCACGTGCGGGCCGCGGCACATGTCCACGTATTCCTGGTGGTAGTACATGCCCATCGCCTGGATGTCGTCGGACATGTCCTCGATCAGGCGCAGCTTGTAGTCCTCGCCACGGGCCTTGAAGATCTCGATCACTTCGGCGCGCGGCGTCATCTTCTTGATGACGTCGTAGTCCTGGGCGATCAGCTCACCCATGCGCTTCTCGATCGCAGCCATGTCGTCCGGGGTGAACGGGCGCTCGGAGTAGATGTCGTAGTAGAAGCCCTCGGCGATCACCGGGCCGATCACCATCTTCACGTCCGGGTACAGCTGCTTGACGGCGTGGCCGACCAGGTGGGCGCAGGAGTGGCGGATGATCTCCACGCCTTCCTCGTCCTTGGCGGTGATGATGCGCAGGCTGACATCGTGGTCGATGACGTCGCTGGCATCGACCAGCACGCCATCCACGGCGCCGGCAATGGTGGCCTTGGCCAGGCCGGCACCGATCGACTGGGCGACGTCCATGACGCTGACGGGGTTTTCAAACTCGCGGCGGCTGCCGTCGGGGAGGGTAATGTTGATCATCGCATTGGCTTCGTGCGGGGCCCGCGGGGCGGGCTGGAAAGCGCTCCCGGGGCGGCGCCCGGGCAATAAAAAAGCGCCACGAGGGCGCCTGGAACACAGGGCCTTCGGGGGCAGGTCAACAGTGGGCGGTGGTAGTGCTCATGTCGCACGCTCGGCCGGCGCTGTGCGCGGGCCACCTTGTTCCAGTCAGGGAATGTGGATGATCTTAAACCAGCGCACCGGAAAGCCCAAGGGCTGCCGTACGTTCCGCTGAATGGGTCTCGCTGGCGGCGTGAAATCGCAATGATTACCATGTCGGCGCAGGCCGCCCCGTGCCAGCCTGCCCGCTTTCCCCCAGGACCCCGTGATGCGCCACCCGCTCCGACCGGCTCCCGCCGGCCCCGCCCGTGCCCCGCGTTCGCCGGCCCGCTGCCGCGCCGGCCGCCCGCGATGATCACCGTCGGCCTTTCCACGCTCGGCTTCTGCAGCCTGGGCATGCTGGCAGCGATGTTCTCGGCACTGGCCTTCTATGCCGCCTCGCCGCATTGCCGCTGGCCGCGCCTGCGCCGCGCCGGCCGCCTGGGCCGCCAGATCGGCCTGGTCGCCGCTGCCGCCGCGCTTTGGCTGTGGATGGCCGAGCTTGGCTTTGCCGCTGGCCTGGTGGCGATGCTGTGCACCTGGATGCTGGCTGCGATGCTGTTGCCGGCCCTGGCCGCCTGGCACCGTCCCGGCCCGGAGTCGCCCTGATGTGGCCGCGCGCCTTCGCCGGCATCGTCGCCGGCTTCTTCCTGGCCGCCGCCGCGACCGGTCTGCTGGCATGGCTGCCGCCCGGCCCCTGGCAGCGGGCGCTGGTGCCAACCCTGATCGCCTTCATCCCGCTGTGGATGCTGGCCGCCCTGTGGGCGTTCAGTTTCCGCAGCGCGCTGCGTGCCTGGCTGGTGCTGGGTGGCAGCGCCGCCACCGGCTTCGCCGTGCTTGGGCTGCTGCGCCTGATCGGCGTGGTGCAATGAGACCCGTCCCATGAAGTTCAGTTCCCAGACCCTGCGCACGTTCACCACCCTGCATACCTGGGTCGGCCTGGTGGCCGGCTTCGGCCTGTTCGTGGCCTTCTATGCCGGTGCGTTGACCCTGTTCCACCACGACCTGCCGCTGTGGCAGACGCCTGGCGCAGCCACCGCGCTGCCGGCCGGGCTGGACGATGCGCAGTACCTGCTGGAGGACGTGCTTACCGCGCATCCGGAAGCGCGCCGCCACGTCGGCATGACCTTCCCCGGCGCCGACCATCCGCAGCCACTGGCCTACTGGCAGGCCGATGACGGCAGCTGGCGCTACGCCTGGCCGGGCCAGATCGCCGGCAGCCCGACGCCGCCACAGACCGGGCTGACCGAACTGGTCAACGAGCTGCATTACAGCCTCGGACTGCCGGTGGCCGGCATCTACGTGATGGGCATTGTCAGCCTGCTGTACGGCATGGCACTGCTGAGTGGCCTGGTGATCCACCTGCCAAAGCTGCTCGGTGACCTGTTCGCGTTGCGTCCGGGCCGCAACCTGAAGCAACTGTGGCAGGACGCGCACAACGTGATCGGCGTGCTGAGCCTGCCCTTCCACCTGATGTTCGCGGTCACTGGCGCCCTGCTCTGCCTGGTGTTCGTGCAGATGGCCCTGCTCAATCCACTGATCTACGACGGCAAGGCGCTGCAGGCGGTGCCAACAGCAATGGACACCGCGCCGGTCCGGGAAGCCACCGGCATTCCGTCGCCGCCGGGCAGCCTGCGCGTGCTGCATGCGCGCGCGCTGGAAGTGGCGCGCGCGCAGGGCGTAACCAGCTTCGAGCCGGCCTACCTGAAGCTGGCCAACGCCGGCGACGCCAACGCCACCATCGAGATCACCGGTGAATCCACCGGCACGCTCGGCCCCCTCGGCGCTGTGGCGCTGGACGTTGCCACCGGCAATGTACTGGCGACCCAACTGCCGGGCCAGCGCGACGCCAACCACGCCACGCTCAGCGCCGCCTATGCGCTGCACTTCGGCGAGTTCGGCAACGGCGTGGTGGTCTGGCTGTATTTCCTGCTCGGCCTGGGGGGAGCGTTCCTGTTCTACTCGGGCAATCTGCTGTGGATCGAGTCGCGGCGCAAGCGTCGCCAGCCGCAGCAGCCGCGCGCCGGCGTGAACATGGCGCGGGCCACGGTCGGCGTGTGCATCGGCCTGTGCGTGGCGATCTCGGTCGCCTTCGTCACCGCATTGGTGTTGGAACGGCTGGCACCGGCGGCGGTCGATCACGGCATCCGCTGGGCCTGCTTCGGCAGCTGGGCAGCCTGCGCGTTGTGGGCGGCATTGCGCCGCCCGGCACAGGCCGCACGCGAGCTGCTGTGGGCTGCGGCGATCAGCACCGCGCTGGTGCCGGTGCTGCACGGCGCACTCAGTGGCGACTGGCTGTGGCGCGCCGCCGCGCAGGGCCATTGGCCGCTGTTCTGGATCGATGCCATCGCGCTGGCCATGGCCTTTGGCTTTGCCCGCCTGGCAGTCGCCAGCCAGCGTCGCGCCCGCAACGGCGATCCGAACAGCGTCTGGGCGAACTGAAGCGTCGCCGGGCATGGCCCGGCGCTACCGGAGCAGTTGTGCTTCGTCGGGGTAACGGCTGACTTCGATCAGATTGCCATCCGGGTCGCGGAAGTACACCGATTCGATCGGACCCAGGGCGCCGGTGCGGGCCACCGGCCCTTGCTCCACCGCGACGGCCTGCGCCTGCAGGTGCGCCAGCACATCGGCCGTGGCGGTACGCGTGACAAGGCACAGGTCGGCACTGCCCGGCGTGGGTCGCAGCGCATGCGGCTGCAGCGGGGCATTGGCCGGATGCAGATTGATCTTCTGCTGGCCGAACTGCAGCGCGGTACGGCCCGCGCCGAAGCGCACGATCTGCATGCCGAGCACGCGCTGGTAGAAGTCACAGCTGCGTTCGATGTCGGCCACGGTGAGGACCAGATGGTCGAGGCGTTCGAGATGGATCATGCCCGCAGCGTAACGCTGCGGGCATTGCCTCGATGTGCAGGGTTGGGTCGATGGCGTTGCCGCTGGCGCCGGGCATGGCCCAGCGCCAGCGGGAGGCTCAATCGCCGACGCGTGCCTTCTGCCACGGGGCGAGCATGGCGTTGAGCAGGCTGGCCTGTTCGTCGTCGCCGGTCAGCTCCCACATGAAGACCCCTGCCAGGCCCTGCTCGCGGGCGAACTGCGCACGCAGCCCGATCGAGCGCGGGTCTTCATAGCTGATGAAGATCTTCTGCGCGGCGTTGTACAGCCATGGGCTCTGTGCCTGCGGCTGCCAATGCTTCGTCCAGCCTGGCTGGTCGAGATAGCGCGCCTTGATCACCCGCCAATCGCCGGCATCGGCCGGTGCACTGTAGGCCTGGTACAGCCCATCCGGGGCGTCGCCCGTGACCTTGAAGCCGCGCCCATAGAACGGCACGCCCAGCACCAGCTTGTCGGCCGGCACACCATGCTCGCGGTAGTACCGCACTGCGCCGGCCACGTTGTTCCAACGGCGCAGCTCCGGCGCCAGCGGATCGGCCGGCACTTCATGCAGCGGCGCGTTGAAGGTCGACACCGCCGAGAAGCCGGTACCCATGTCGTAGCTCATCAGGTTGATGAAATCGAACACCTTGGCCAACGCCGGCAGGTCGTAGCTGGCGGCCGGATCGTAGGGGCCATCGGTCTGCACGCGACCGGCGGCCAGCGCGGCGGTCAGCAGCATCGGCTGCCCCGCCTTGCGACCGCGCGCATCGAGTGCCACGCGGAACGCCTGCGCGAGCCGGGTCAGGTTGGCGCGATCCTGCGGACGGTGCGCCAGCTCCGTAGGGCCGCCACTGACCGGGAATTCCCAGTCGATATCCACGCCATCGAAGCTGCCGGCATGGCGATCGAAGAACAGTGCCATGCATGAATCCACCAGGCGCTTGCGGCTGGCCTCGGTCAACGCTGCATCGGAGAATCCACCCGCACCCCAGCCACCGATCGAGATCAGCGTGCGCAGGTGCGGATGTGCCTTCTTCAGCTCGGCTAGCGCGGCGAAGTTCTTCGGTGCTTCCGCACCGATCGTGCAGCGCCCATCCTCGATGGTCGAGAACGCGTAGAACAGGTGGGTCAGGCGCTCGGCCGGAATGCTCGACACCGGATAGCGCTCGGCGGAACCGCCGGGGTAGTAGGCACCGAAGATCGGCGGCTGTGCGGGCGCGGCGTGCGCGGCAATGGGCAGGACGCCGGCAATCAGCACGGCAAGGACGGCCACGGTCTGGCGGAACATGGAATCTCCCGGTTCGAAGGCGCCGCCACGTTAGCAAACCGATGAGGCCGTGGGACCGATGTCGTGGCATGTCGTCCAGTGGACAGCATCGATCCGCCAGAGGGCGACAATGAGGCCGTCATGCCACGGCCATCACGCATTGCAGCAGGACACGCGCCGACGCAGCGCCCCCGGCCCCCTGCATCGGCTAAGGTGGCCGCGGATCTTCAACCGCACATGGACATGAGCACCGATCACGACACCACTCCCGACAGCGACCTGCTGGACGGCGCATCCCTCGACGAACACCAGATACTGGAAGCGCGCGCCTACGACGCGTTCCACGAAGGCGACCTGCCGCAGGCGGTGCAGCTGTTCGGCGAACTGATCGCCATCGCTCCCGAAGTGCCCTACCTGCACTACATGCGCGGGCTGGCGCACAAGTACCTGCGCGACTGGCCGGCGTCGCTGCAGGACAACCTGCGATCGGAGCAGCTGCGCGGGGAATTCGATGTCGCCAGTGCCTGGAATGCCGGCATCGCCGCCACCGGCATGGCGGACTGGACCGAAGCACGACGCCAGTGGACCCGCTGTGGCATCACCCTGCCCGAGGGCGAAGGCCCGATCGAGGGCAACTTCGGCGTGGCCTGCATGCGCCTGGCACCGTGGTCCGACGCCGAAGTGGTGTACATGAGCCGCATTGATCCGGTGCGTGCACGCATCGACAACGTACCGCTGCCCGAAAGCGGCTTCCGCTTCGGCGACATCGTGCTGCATGACGGTGCGTCGACCGGCCGACGTACGTACGGCGAACACGAGGTACCGGTGTTCAACGCAATGCAGCGCCTGCAGCGATCGGACATGGCCACCTTCACCGTGTTCGTGCAGTGCGATTCTGCCGATGACATCGCTGCCCTGGGGGCCATGGACCTGCCCGGCATCGGCATGGTCGAGGACTGGACCGCGACCGTGCGCCGGCTGTGCCGCCGCTGCAGCTATGGCACCCCGCACCAGCATGGCGACGAGGCAGAAGTCACTGAGCAAGGCACCTGGGCGCGCGAGCGCGATCTGGGCATTGCCGCGCAGGGCCGGGCTGCGGTGGAGAAGCTGCTGGCGACGTGGACCTCCGCGGCCCCGGGACGGGTGCTGGAGGCCATCGAACAGCGAGAGCATCCGCTGAGTGACCCCGAGCCAGGTCAGGTGTGGTGGCTGGGGGAGGACGAAGACGAGAAAGCGTAGCTGCCCCGCCGGGCATGGCCCGGCGCTACCTGATGGCGGCAGGCAAAGAAAAAGCGGGCCGAAGCCCGCTTTTTCATTTTCAGCGATGCCAAGTGGGTGTCAACCAAGGTTGACACCCACCGCCGATTACTCGGCGCTGACGGCGTCGCCTTCTTCCACGGCCTTCATCGACAGGCGGATACGGCCCTGCTTGTCGACTTCCAGCACCTTGACCTTGACCACATCGCCTTCCTTCAGCACGTCGCCGACCTTCTCGACGCGATCGCTGGAGATCTGCGACACGTGGACCAGGCCGTCCTTGCCCGGCAGGATCGTGACGAACGCACCGAAGTCCATGATCTTGGCGACCTTGCCTTCGTAGATGCGGCCCGGCTCGACGTCCGAGGTGATCTGCTCGATGCGGGCCTTGGCGGCCTGGGCAGCGATGGCGTTGACCGAAGCGATGACGATGGTGCCGTCGTCCTGGATGTCGATCTGGGTGCCGGTTTCCTTGGTGATGGCCTGGATGGTCGAACCACCCTTGCCGATCACTTCGCGGATCTTGTCCGGGTGGATCTTGATGGTCAGCAGGCGCGGCGCGTAGTCCGACAGCTCTTCGCGCGGAGCGGTCAGGCCGTGGGCCATTTCGCCCAGGATGTGCAGACGGCCAGCCTTGGCCTGCTGCAGGGCCTGCTTCATGATCTCTTCGGTGATGCCTTCGATCTTGATGTCCATCTGCAGGGCGGAGATGCCCTCAGCGGTACCGGCCACCTTGAAGTCCATGTCGCCCAGGTGATCTTCGTCACCCAGGATGTCGGACAGGACGACGAAGCGCTCGCCTTCCTTGACCAGACCCATGGCGATACCGGCCACCGGCGCCTTCACCGGCACGCCGGCGTCCATCAGGGCCAGCGACGAGCCGCAGACCGATGCCATCGACGAGGAACCGTTCGACTCGGTGATTTCCGAGACGACGCGGATGGTGTACGGGAAGGATTCCAGCGACGGCATGACAGCCAGCACACCGCGCTTGGCCAGGCGACCGTGGCCGATTTCGCGGCGCTTCGGGCCCATCATGCGGCCGCACTCGCCCACCGAGAACGGAGGGAAGTTGTAGTGGAACAGGAAGTTTTCCTTGTACTCACCGGCGACGGCATCGATGACCTGGCCGTCACGGGCAGTGCCCAGGGTGATGGTCACGATGGCCTGGGTTTCGCCGCGGGTGAACAGCGAGGAACCGTGGGTACGCGGCAGCACGCCGGTCTTCACGGCGATCGGGCGGACGGTGTCCAGCGCACGGCCGTCGATGCGGACCTTGGTGTCCAGCACCGAGTCACGCATGGTGCGGTATTCCAGCTCGCCGAATTCCTTCGACAGCTCGGCCGGGTTCCAGCCCTCGGCAGCCACGCGGCCAGCCAGGGTTTCGACCACGTCCTTCTTGATCGCCGAGATGGCGTCGCGGCGCTGCAGCTTGTCGCGCACCTGGAAGGCTTCGCCCAGGCGCGGGCCGATGGCTTCCTTCAGGGCGGAGATCAGCGCGTCGTTCTTGGCCGGAGCTTCCCAGGTCGACGGCTTGGTGCCGGCTTCGACGGTCAGCTCGTTGATCGCGTTGATGACCTTCTGCATTTCGCGGTGACCGAAGGTCACGGCGCCCAGCATCACTTCTTCGGACAGCAGCGCGGCTTCGGATTCAACCATCAGCACGGCGTTGGAGGTACCGGCGACGACCAGTTCCAGCTGCGAGTCAGCCAGTTCGCTGACGGTCGGGTTCAGGATGTACTCGCCGTTCTTGTAACCGACCTTGGCAGCGCCGATCGGACCCATGAACGGGGTGCCGGCCAGGGCCAGGGCAGCCGAGGCGCCGATCAGGGCCGGGATGTCGCCGTCCACGTCCGGGTTCAGCGACATGACCGTGGCGATGATCTGCACTTCGTTCTTGTAGTCTTCCGGGAACAGCGGGCGGATCGGACGGTCGATCAGACGCGAGATCAGGGTTTCCTTCTCGGTCGCACGGCCTTCACGCTTGAAGAAACCACCCGGGATACGGCCGCCGGCGTAGAACTTTTCCTGATAATCGACGGTCAGCGGGAAGAAGTCCTGGCCTTCGCGCGCGCTCTTGGCGGCGACGGCGGTGACCAGCAGTACGGTGTCGTCCATCTTGACGATGACGGCACCGCTGGCCTGACGGGCGACTTCGCCGGTCTCGAGCGTGACGGTGTGCTTGCCGTACTGGAAGGTTTTGGTGATTTTTGCCACGGAGGGTGTCCTTGGGGATGCTGTCTGCGAATTTGGACCGTCGGCGACCCTTGCCGCCAGCGGGTGGCCGGATCGTTCCGGCCTGAATCGGGGATTGCGGTGCTACAAAACAAAACCGCGGCGCATCGCTGCGCCGCGGGGGATTCGTTGCTTAGCGACGCAGGCCAAGCTTTTCAATCAAGGCCTTGTAACGCTCGACGTCCTTCTTCTTCAGGTAGTCGAGCAGGCTGCGACGGCGGTTGACCATCTGCAGCAGGCCGCGGCGGCTGTGGTGGTCCTTCTTGTGGGTCTTGAAGTGGCCGGTCAGCAGTTCGATGCGGGCGGTCAGCAGGGCAACCTGGACTTCCGGGGAGCCGGTGTCAGCCGAGCTGCGCTTGTTGTCTTCAATGACCTTCTGGGTGTCGATCGACATTTCTTTTTTCTCTGTGATGCGTGGCCGGCAGGAACGCGCTTCGCGCACCGCCAGGCTCGCCGTGGACTACGAGGATGAAACCTGCGCGAGGCAGGCTGCCGGAAAACGGCCGCGAAATTGTAACGGTCGGGGGGGCCGGGAACAAGGTCCGGGGCTGAACCGCCCTGCCCCGTTCAGAGGTTGAAGCGGCGCTGCGGGGCCAGCAGCCCGCTGTCATCGACCTGCCCGAGCCCCTGGACAGCATCGTCCGGACCAAACACGGCGACCAGGCCATGCGGCCAGGACGGGTCGCGCTGGCGCTGGCCGACGCAGAAGCGGTGGGCCTGGTCGGCATCGAGGTCGACCCGCGGGTATTCCGCCAGCCCGGCCGCCAGCGGCAGCAGCAGCGCGTCCATGCCCGCCTCGTCGCCGGCCTCGAGCATTGCGCGCAGCTGGTCCAGGGTGACCATGGCCGGTTCGCGGAACGGTTCCACCCAGAGCCGGCGCAACGCGCTGATATGGGCGCCACAACCCAGCGCCTCGCCCAGGTCGCGGGCCAGGCTGCGGATATAGGTGCCCGATCCGCAGGTCACGCGCAGGCGCAGCCGTTCCGGCTGCCGCTCCAGCACCTCGATGGCATGCACCTGGACCTCGCGCTCTGGCGCTTCGATGACATCGCCACGGCGGGCCTTCACATACAGCGGCTCACCGCCCTGCTTCAACGCCGAATAGATCGGGGCACGCTGGCGGATGCTGCCGGTCAGCGGCGCCAGTGCGGCCTGCAGCGCTTCGGCACTGATGGCCGGCACCGGGCGCTGCAGCAGCACCTGGCCTTCGGCGTCATCGGTATCGGTGGTCTGGCCGAGCACGATCTCGGCGTCGTAGGCCTTGGCCGAGCCGAGCAGCAGGCCGGCGATCTTGGTCGCCTCGCCGAAGCACAGCGGCAGCAGGCCGGTGGCCAACGGGTCGAGGCTGCCGGTGTGGCCGCCCTTCTCGGCGCGGAACAGGCGGCGGGCCACCTGCAGGGCGGCGTTGGAGCTCATGCCGGTCGACTTGTCGAGCAGCAGGATGCCATCCAGGCGGCGGAACTGAATTCGGGTCATGACAGATACGGGTAGCGCCGGGCCATGCCCGGCGAGCGCGAAGCGCGGCCAGCGTCCGGCCTCGCACGGTCAGAATGGAAAGACGCCGGGCATGGGCCCGGCGCTAGCTTATTCTTCGTCGCTCTCGCGACGCTTCTCCGCGGCCAGCGTATCGGGCAGGTCGCGCAGGATGTTGTCGATGTGCTCACCACGGTCGACCGAATCGTCGTAGTGGAAATGCAGCTCCGGCACGTGGCGCAGCTTCATCGCACGGGCCAGGTCCATGCGCAGGCGGTAGCCCAGCTCCTTCAGGCCGGCCACGGCTTCAGCCGAACGCTCCGGCATCAGCGCGGTGACGAACACCTTGGCATGGGCCATGTCGCGGGTGATTTCCACGTCGGACACGCTCACCGAGGGCAACCCGTGCTCGCGCACGGCGTTGTGCACCAGGGTGCCGAGTTCACGGCGCAGCTGGGCGGAGACACGGTCGGTTCGATGGAAAGTCTTGGGCACGCGGTCAGGCTCTTGATTTGAATGTGACCCGACCAAGGCCGGGCCCTACCAGGGAAGGCGGCCCGACCAGGGTCGGGCCCCACCAGGGTGGCGGACCGGCCCGTGAGGGCCGGCCCTTTGCAGCATTACAGGGTGCGCGGCACTTCGATACGCTCGAAGCACTCGATCTGGTCACCCGGCTTGACGTCGTTGTAGGCCTTCACTGCGATACCGCATTCGGTACCGTTGCGGACTTCCTCGACGTTTTCCTTGAAGCGGCGCAGCGATTCCAGTTCGCCTTCGAAGATCACCACGCTGTCGCGCAGCACGCGGATCGGCTTGTTGCGCTTGACCACGCCCTCGATGACCATCGAGCCGGCAACGGCGCCCAGCTTGGAGCTGCGGAACACGTCGCGGACCTCGGCGATACCGATGATCTCTTCGCGGATCTCCACGCCCAGCAGACCGGAGGCCACCTGCTTCACCTGATCGATCACGTCATAGATGATCGAGAAGTAACGCAGGTCCACACCATTGGATTCGATGATGCGACGGGCCGAAGCATCCGCACGCACGTTGAAGCCGATGACGGTGGCCTTCGAAGCGGCCGCCGAGTTGGCGTCCGATTCGGTGATGCCGCCCACGCCGGAGTGGATCACGTTGATGCGGATGTCGTCGTTGGACAGCGCGACCAGTGCCTGGCTCAGGGCCTGCACCGAACCCTGCACGTCGGCCTTGATGACCAGGTTGAGGACCTGCTGGCCCTCGCCCTTGCCCAGGGTCGCCATGATGTCTTCCATGCGGCTGCCAGCGGTGGCCACCAAGCGCGATTCACGGCGCTTGGTCTCACGCTGCTGGGCAACGTCCTTGGCCAGGCGCTCGTCCTCGACGACCACGAAGTCGTCACCGGCTTCCGGTACGCCGGACAGGCCCAGGACCTGCACCGGGATGGACGGGCCGGCGAACTCCGGCTGCTTGCCGGTTTCGTCGAACAGCGCACGCACGCGGCCGTACTGGATGCCGCACACCAGGTAGTCGCCCTTCTTCAGGCGGCCCTGCTGCACCAGCACGGTCGCGACCGGGCCGCGGCCCTTGTCCAGCGACGATTCGATCACCACGCCCGAGGCGCGGCCTTCGTCGACGGCCTTCAGCTCCAGCAGTTCGGCCTGGATCGAGATGGCGTCCAGCAGGTCGTCGATGCCCAGGCCGGTCTTGGCCGAGATCTCCACCATCTGGGTATCACCACCGAAATCTTCGGCCACGACCTGCTCGGACAGCAGTTCGTTCTTGACCCGCATCGGGTCGGCGTCGGACTTGTCGATCTTGTTGATCGCCACGATCAGCGGCACACCCGCCGAACGGGCGTGCTGGATCGCTTCCTTGGTCTGCGGCATGACGCCGTCATCGGCGGCCACGACCAGCACCACGATATCGGTCAGCTTGGCGCCGCGGGCACGCATCGAGGTGAAGGCAGCATGGCCCGGGGTATCCAGGAAGCTGATCACGCCCTTCGGCGTATCCACGTGGTAGGCACCGATGTGCTGGGTGATGCCGCCGGCTTCGCCGGTGGCGACCTTGGTACGGCGGATGTAGTCCAGCAGCGAGGTCTTGCCGTGGTCGACGTGGCCCATGATGGTGACCACCGGCGGGCGCTGGGTAGCTTCGCCCTGGTTTTCACCGGTCGAGGCCAGCAGTGCGTCTTCGGCGTCGTTGTCATTGGCACGGATCGCCTTGTGGCCGAGTTCTTCGGTCACCAGGGCGGCGGTGTCATGGTCGATGGACTGGGTGATGGTGGCCATCACACCCATCTTGAACAGCGCCTTGACCACCTCGCCGCCCTTCAGCGCGAGTTTCTGCGCCAGATCGGCCACGGTGATCGTGTCGCCGATCGCCACTTCACGCACCACCGGCGCGGTCGGGCGCTCGAAGGCGTGCGGACCGGCATTGTTGCCACCGCGCGACATGTCGCGACGGCCACCGGCCTGGTTACGCCCGCCCGGACGACCACGGGTGTTGCTGTTGTTGCTGTTGCCACGGCGCGCGCGGTCGGCTGCCGACAGGTGCATCTGGCCGGCGAAACGGTCGCCCGGGCCACGCTCGTTGCGCGGTGCGCTGCGGTTGTTGCGGTCGTCGTTGCGCGGCGGCGGCGGTGCGCTGCGCGGCGCAGCCGGAGCGACGGCCGGAGCACGCGGCGGGCGCGGCGCGGTTTCATCGATCGGAGCGCGCTTGGGCTTGCTGGCAGCCAGCGCCTCGGCAGCCCTGGCGGCGGCCGCAGCTTCCTCGGCGGCCTTCTTCTCGGCCTCGGCGCGTTCCTTGGCGGCGGCCTCTTCCTCACGGGCACGGACGATGGCCTCGTCGCGCAGACGATCCTTCTCGGCCAGGGCCTGCTGTTCGGCGAGGTTGCGCGCACGCGACTCTTCCAGCTTGCGCAGGATGTCGGCGCGCTCTTCGTCCGGCGTCATGGCGCGAGCACCATCCTTGACGTAGGTACGCTTCTGGCGCACCTCGACATTCACGGTCGTCTTGCTGCGACCGGAATTGACCGTCACTTCCTGCTGCTTCCGGCGGTTGAGCGTGATCTTCTTTGCAGACTGATCGGTCTCTTCCGGGGCCTGCTCGGGCTTGCCGTGCGAACGACGAAGGAAGCCCAGGAGCTTTACCTTCTCGGAGCTGGTCACGACCTGGTCGGGACCGCTGAACTTCATGCCGGCACCGGCCAGCTGTTCCAGCAGTTTTTCGACCGGCGTGTTGACCAGTTCGGCAAGCTTGCGGATGGTGGTTTGCTGCGACATTCGGATCCTATGATCTTGTGGGCGCCCCCCCGCATCTGGAGGTGGCGCGGATTCTACGCCCTGAGCGGCTCAGGGCCCTGTTCATTGCCGGCTCATTCGCCGCGTTCCAGTCGGGCGATCTCCTCGGCACGGGCGGCCAGGATCAGCGCAGCGGCGCGCGCCTGATCCAGTCCTTCGATGCCGAAGTCCATGACCTCGTCGGCGGCCAGGTCGGACAGGTCCTCGCTGGTACGCACGCCGTGGCCGGCCAGCGCATATGCGGTGGCTTCGTCCATGCCCTTCAGGGACAGCAGGTCCTGCGCCGGCTGGCCGTCTTCAAGGCCTTCTTCGACTGCCAGGGCCTCATTGAGCAGCGCATCGCGGGCACGAGCGCGCAGCTCTTCGACGATGTCCTCGTCGAAACCTTCCACGGCCAGCAGTTCGCCGACCGGGACATATGCGATTTCCTCGACGGTGCCGAAGCCTTCGCTGACCAGGATGCCGGCAATTTCCTCGTCCACTTCCAGCTTGTCCATGAACAGCTGGCGGGCCGAAGCCTGCTCGGCCTCCGACTTGGCGGTGACCTGGTCCTGGGTCATCACGTTGAGCTGCCAGCCGGTCAGGCGGCTGGCAAGGCGCACGTTCTGGCCGCCCTTGCCGATCGCCTGGGCCAGGCGGTCTTCAGCGACGGCCAGGTCCATCGAGTGCTTGTCTTCATCGACGATGATCGACTGCACTTCGGCCGGCGCCATCGCGTTGATGACGAAGTTGGCCGGGTTGTCGTTCCACAGCACGATGTCCACGCGCTCGCCATTGAGCTCGTTGGACACGGCCTGTACGCGCGAACCGCGCATGCCGATGCAGGCGCCGATCGGATCGGTGCGCTGGTCGTGGGCGAGCACGGCGATCTTGGCGCGGTCGCCCGGATCGCGGGCGCAAGCCTTGATTTCCACCAGGCCCTGGCCGACTTCCGGCACTTCCAGCTTGAACAGCTCGATCATGAATTCCGGGGCGGCGCGGCTGATGAACAGCTGCGGGCCACGCGGTTCCGAACGGACTTCGGCCAGGTAGCCGCGCACGCGGTCGCCGGCGCGCAGCACGTCGCGCGGAATGCCCTTGTCCTTCGGGATGAAGCCTTCGGCGTTGCCACCGAGGTCGACGTAGATGTTGCCGCGCTCGGCACGCTTGACCACACCGGTGATCAGTTCGCCGACGCGATCCTTCCACGCATCCACGACCTGCTGGCGCTCGGCTTCGCGCACGCGCTGGACGATGACCTGCTTGGCGGCCTGGGCGGCGATGCGGCCGAAGTCCGGGTTCTCGATCTGCTCTTCGATGTAGTCGCCGACGTCCACGCCTTCGGCTTCATCGACGGCATCCATCAGGCGGATCTGGCGGTCCGGCGATTCCATGACCACGTCATCGGCCACCACTTCCCAGCGGCGGTAGGTTTCGTAGCTGCCATCCTTGTGGTCGATGACCACGCGGGTCAGCACTTCCTCGTCGGGATAGCGCTTCTTCGCTGCCGAGGCCAGGGCGGCCTCGATGGCATCGAAGATCACTTCACGCGGCACGCCCTTCTCGTTGGCGACCGCGTCGACTACCAGCAACAGTTCCTTGCTCATTGGCTCACTCCGCGCGCGGCTTCTTTGCCGCCGGCTCGTTGGAAGAAGAATTCGTGTTCGGCTTCGGACGCTTCGGTGCCGGACCGGTCGGCTTGCTCGGGGCCAGCCCCAGCGCCACCCAGTCGGGCATGATCCGTGCCTTGTCGATGTTGTCGGCCGACACCACCACTTCGGTCTTGTCGACGATGAAGGTGATGGTGCCTGCGGCCTCGTCGGTCGCCTCGATACGGCCCTGCAGGCGACGACGATTGTCCTGCGGCAGCTTCAGCGTGACCTTGGCCGATTCCCCCTGGTGGCGAGCGAACTGCTCCAGGTTGAACAGCGGGCGATCCACGCCCGGCGAGGACACTTCCAGCGTGTAATTGCCGCTGATCGGGTCTTCGACGTCCAGCTGCGCCGACACTTCGCGGCTGACCCGCTCGCAGTCGTCGACATTGATGATGCGCTCGGGCTGTTCAGCCAGCGGCACGTCGATGTAAAGGCGCAGGGTCGCACCGCCGGGGGCCGGCAGATACTCAACGCCCAGCAGCTCCAGGCCCAGCGACACAACGGTCGGGGCGAGCAGATTCGCGATGTCGGTTGCCTTGTCGCTCACAGCCTGCCTTGATCTCTTGGTTGGGTGCCGGCCTTGGCCGGCGTGAAAACATGACGCCCCGGAAACGACAAAGGGCCCGCTGGGCCCCTTTTCCGGAAAGACTCCGGTGACTGGATTCCGGTTGCAACCTGCAGTGCCTGCCGGTTGCGGCCCTCCTTCCGGGTCCGGACTCCCGCCGGGAGGCCGCCTTCAGGGGTACTGCTAGGCCGCTGATGATAGCGGCTGCACCGCGCTGGTGCAAGGTGCGGGGCTACCCCGAAGCGTCCGCTGCGCTCGCCGGGCATGGCCCGGCGGATCGAGCACCGCCCCAAAGAAAAACGCCTTCGAAGCAGGACTTCGAAGGCGATCTCTTTACTTGGTAGCGGGGGCAGGATTTGAACCTGCGACCTTCGGGTTATGAGCCCGACGAGCTGCCAGACTGCTCCACCCCGCATCAGAAGCGGAATCATGAGGCATAACTTCAAAACCTGCAAGCTTTTCCTCATTCATCGAACTGGTTGGCGCCGATTCGATGTGTTGGTAGCGGGGGCAGGATTTGAACCTGCGACCTTCGGGTTATGAGCCCGACGAGCTGCCAGACTGCTCCACCCCGCACCGGAAGTGTTTGAACTGCTGCCCTGCTCTTTCGAGGAGGGCTACCGCAACGATGTTCTGGCTGAACCGCTGCAGTGACAACTCAGGCTGCGCATATTACACGAATCGCGCAGCTTTGTGTCAACTTTTATGCAAGATGCGCAAATGCCTGCTGGCACCAGACCATGATCGGGTTCCAGGCCAGGCCCAGCGCCAGCAGCGCCAGCGCGTTCACGCCCAGCACCAGGCCCAGCACGCGGTCGTTGCTGCGCGGCATGGCCTCGCCCACCGGCTCATCGAAGTACATGACCTTGATGACGCGCAGGTAGTAGAAGCAGCCGACCACGGCGCACAGCACGCCGAGGATGGCCAGCCACAGCAGGCCGCCATTGACGGCCGCGCCCAGCACCGCCAGCTTGGTCCAGAAGCCCAGGAACGGCGGGATGCCGGCCAGCGACGCCATGATGCACAGCACCAGGCCGGCCATCCACGGGTTGCGGGCATTGAGGCCCTTGAAGTCCTCGATGTTCTCGGCTTCAAAGCCGGCACGCGACAGCGCGATGATCGCGCCGAAGGCGGCGGTGGACATGATGGCGTAGGCCAGTGCGTAGAACAGCGCCGCGGCATAGCCCTGCGCGCCACCACCGGCGATGCCCATCAGCAGGAAGCCGATGTGCGAGACGGTGGAGAACGCCAGCATGCGCTTGAGGTTGCTCTGCGCGATGGCCATCAGGTTGCCGATGACCAGCGAGACCGCGGCCAGGCCGGCGATCAGCAGCTGCAGTTCGGTCGACAGCGGACCGACGCCCATCTCCAGCAGGCGGTAGGCCATGCCGAAGGCGGCCAGCTTCGGCGCCGAGCTGATGAACAGCGCGATCGGTGCCGGGGCACCCTGGTACACGTCCGGCAGCCACATGTGGAACGGTGCGGCACCCAGCTTGAAGGCGACGCCGGCGATCATGAACACCGCACCGGTGATCAGCAGCACGCGCTCTTCCGAGTGCGGGATGGCGTCACGGATGACGTCCAGGTGCAGGCTGCCGGTGGCGCCGTAGATCAGCGACATGCCGTACAGCAGCAGGCCCGAGGCCAGCGAGCCGAGCACGATGTACTTCATCGCCGCTTCCGAGGCCAGGCCGTTTTCGCGGTTGCTGGCGACCAGCGCATAGGAGCACAGCGCCAGCAGTTCCAGGCCCAGGTAGACCATCAGCAGGCTGCCGGCCGAGACCAGGATCATCATGCCGGCGGTGCCGAACAGGATCAGCACCGGGATCTCGCCCTGGAACAGGTTGCGGTCACGCAGGTAGCGCCAGCCGTAGACCAGGGTCAGGCCGCTGAGCAGCACGATCCCGGTCTTCATCACGTCCGCGGCGGTATCGCGCACGAACATGCCATGGAAGACCTCGCCCTGCCCGCCCACGCCGGTGGCCAGCATGAACAGCACCACGGCCAGCGCAGCGAGCGAGAACAGGTGGGTGACGATCTTGTTCCGGTTGCTGACGAACAGGTCGAGGATCATCAGGGCGAAGGCGCTGCCGATCAGCACCAGCTCGGGAGCGAGCGGTGGCAGGTCAGCGGCGGTCAATGGCAGCAGCGGCGAGGTGGTCATCATCAAATCCTGGAATTACAGCAGCTTGCTGGATGCGATCTGCATCGCCAGCTTCGCGATCGAGGGCTCCATCAGGTCGGTCAGCGGCTTGGGGTAGATGCCCAGGGCCAGCACGCCGATGGCGAACACGCCCAGCACCAGCCATTCGCGGCCGTTGATGTCCTTCAGTTCGGCCACGTGGCTGTTGGCCACTTCGCCGAAGAAGATGCGCTTGTACAGCCACAGGGTGTAGGCGGCGCCGATGATCAGGGTGGTGGCCGCGCCCAGTGCGATCCACGGATTACGCTGGAAGGCCGACAGGATGACCATGAACTCGCCGACGAAACCGCTGGTGCCCGGCAGGCCCGCGTTGGCCATGAAGAACAGCATGGCGAAGGTGGCGAACCACGGCATCACGTTGACCACGCCGCCGTAATCGGCGATGCGGCGGCTGTGCATGCGGTCGTACAGCACGCCGACGCAGGAGAACATCGCGCCGGACACGAAGCCGTGCGAGATCATCTGCACCATGGCGCCCTGCAGGCCCAGGCGGGCGGCATCGGCGTTGCCGGCTTCACGCACCAGCCACAGGGCGATGAAGGTGCCCAGGGTGACGAAGCCCATGTGCGCGATCGACGAATAGGCAATCAGCTTCTTCATGTCGTCCTGCACCAGGGCGACCAGGCCGACGTAGATCACCGCGATCAGCGACAGCGCGATCACCAGCCAGGCCCATTCCTGCGACGCGTCCGGGACGATCGGCAGATTGAAGCGCAGGAAGCCGTAGCCACCGATCTTCAGGGCGATGGCGGCCAGGATCACCGAACCGGCGGTCGGCGCTTCCACGTGGGCGTCCGGCAGCCAGGTGTGGACCGGGAACATCGGCACCTTGACCGCGAAGGCGATCAGGAACGCGAAGAAGATCCAGGTCTGTTCCTTGGCCGACAGCGGCAGCGCGTACAGGTCGGCCAGCTGGAAGCTGCCGCCCTTCATGTACAGGTAGATCAGCGCCACCAGCATCAGCACCGAGCCGAGGAAGGTGTACAGGAAGAACTTCAGCGCAGCGTAGATGCGGCGCGGGCCGCCCCAGACACCGATGATCAGGAACATCGGGATCAGCATGGCTTCGAAGAACACGTAGAACAGCATCGCGTCCGTCGCGGCGAAGATGCCGACGGTGACGCCTTCCAGGATCAGGAAGGCCGCCACGTACTGGTTCACGCGCTTGTCGATGGCGCTCCAGGCGCCGATCAGGGCAAGCACGCTGACCAGGGTGGTCAGCAGGATCAGCGCCACGGCAATGCCGTCCACGCCCAGGTTGTAGCCGATCTTGTACGCCGGGATCCAGGCATGGGTCTCGACGAACTGCAGACCGTCGATGCCCGCGTTGTAGCCGCTCAGCAGCGAGAGGCTTGCAACGAAGGTGAGCACCGCGACGCCCAGCGATGCCCAGCGGGCAGTCTGTGCATCACGGATCGCAAGGATCAGGGCGCCACCGATGATCGGCAGCCAGATGAGGACACTGAGTAGAGGCCAGTTCGACACGTCTTCTTATTCCGTACAGGTCATCAACGCAGGTAATGCATCAGCACGCCCAGCAGGGCAATCAGGCCGATGATCATCGCGAAGGCGTAGTGATAGAGGAAACCGGATTGGGTACGACGCAGCACGCCGGCTGCAACGTCCACAACACGTGCCGAGAGATTGACCACGCCGTCGACGATGTTGCTGTCGATCCAGCGCGAGACCTTGCCCAGCTTGACGCTGCCGCCGGCAAAGCCATCGATCCACAGCTTGTCGAAGCCGTACTTGTTTTCCAGCACCGAAACGATCGGGGCGAAGGTCTTGCGCGCCTTGCCCGACAGGTCCGGCTTCCACAGGTAGAACAGCGCAGCCAGCAGGAAGCCCGCCAGGGTCAGCCAGAACGGCGGCAGCATCATGCCGTGCAGCGCGAACGCGACCGGGCCATGGAACTCTTCACCCAGGAACGCCACGGTGTTCTTGGCCGGATCGTAGAAATCGACGATGCCGGTGAAGAACGTCTGTGCCTGGCCCTTGATCGCCTCGTGGGCATGGTGGCCAGCCCAGTCGGTGCCGTGCAGCATCGGACCAATGCTGAAGAAACCGATGGCGATCGACGGGATGGCCAGCAGGACCAGCGGCAGGGTCACCACCCACGGAGTTTCATGCGGCTCATGCGGACCGTGGCCATGGCCGTGGTCGTCATGGGCATCGCCATGGTGGGCGTCGGCGGCGTGGTGATCGTCATGGCCATGGCCATGATCGTCATGCGCGTCGCGGAAGCGTTCCTTGCCATGGAAGGTCATGAACAGCAGGCGGAAGCTGTAGAAGCTGGTCACCAGCACGCCACCCAGCACCGCCCAGTAGCCATAGGTGGCCACCCAGCTGTTCTGCATGTGGGCATGGATCTCGGCCGCCTCGATGATGGTGTCCTTCGAGTAGAAGCCGGAGAAGAACGGCGTGCCGACCAGGGCCAGCGTACCGATCCACATGGTGATGAAGGTGATCGGCATGTACTTGCGCAGCCCGCCCATCTTGCGCATGTCCTGCTCATGGTGCATCGCGATGATGACCGAGCCGGCGCCCAGGAACAGCAGGGCCTTGAAGAAGGCGTGGGTCATCAGGTGGAACACGGCGGCCGAGTAGGCCGACACGCCCAGGGCGACGGTCATGTAGCCCAGCTGCGACAGCGTGGAGTACGCGACGACACGCTTGATGTCGTTCTGCACGATGCCGATCAGGCCGGTGAAGAACGCGGTGGTGGCACCGATGAACAGCACGAAGTTCAGCGCGGTCTGCGACAGCTCGAACAGCGGCGACATGCGGGTGACCATGAAGATACCGGCGGTCACCATCGTCGCGGCGTGGATCAGTGCCGAGATCGGGGTCGGGCCTTCCATCGAGTCCGGCAGCCACACGTGCAGCGGGACCTGGGCCGACTTGCCCATGGCGCCGATGAACAGGCAGATGCAGATGACGGTGGCGATCGACCAGATCACCGGCTCGTTCAGCAGCTGCATGCCCAGGATCGTGCCGTCCCAGATCTGCAGCTGGGCGCGCGGGTCAGCCAGCATGCCGGCCTGCGAGAACACCTGCGAGTAGTCCAGGGTGCCGAACACCCACAGCACGCCGGCGATGCCCAGCAGGAAGCCGAAGTCGCCGACGCGGTTGACCAGGAACGCCTTCATGTTGGCGAAGATCGCGGTCGGGCGCTTGAACCAGAAGCCGATCAGCAGGTACGACACCAGGCCCACCGCTTCCCAGCCGAAGAACAGCTGCAGGAAGTTGTTGCTCATCACCAGGGTGAGCATCGAGAAGGTGAACAGCGAGATGTAGCTGAAGAACCGCTGGTAGCCCGGGTCGTCCTGCATGTAGCCGATCGTGTAGATGTGGACCAGCAGCGACACGAAGGTCACCACCACCATCATCATCGCGGTCAGCTTGTCGACCATGAAGCCGACGTGGGCCGAGTACTGGCCAACCTCGAAGAACGTGTAGATGTTCTGGTTGAACGGCTGCGCGCCGCCCCACATCAGCTGGTAGAACGTGTACATCGACAGGCCGCAGGCTACCGCGACGCCGAGGATGGTGATGGTCTGCGCGCCGAAGCGCTTGACCTGGCGACCGAACAGGCCGGCGATGATGCTGCCGAACAGCGGTGCAAGCACCACTGCGATCAACAGACTCTTGGAGAGAGTGATTTCCATCTGTGGATCAGCCCTTCAGCGAATCGACTTCGCCGACATTGATCGTGCGGCGGGTACGGAACAGGGTCACCAGGATCGCCAGGCCGATGGCGGCTTCCGCAGCGGCGACGGTCAGGATGAAGAACACGAACAGCTGGCCGGACGGATCGCCCAGCTGACGCGAGAAGCCGACGAAATTGATGTTCACCGACAGCAGCATCAGTTCGATCGACATCAGCAGGACGATGACGTTCTTCCGGTTGAGGAAGATGCCGGCCAGGCTGATGGCGAACAGCACCGCGCCAAGCGCAAGGATGTGGCCAAGGGTAATCACGGCTGGGTCTCCTCGCCGGTGGCCGGCTTGCTGTTGCTGTGCACGACCGGTGCTTCGGCACCCATCTTGACCATGCGCAGGCGCTGGCCGGCCTTGACCATGGTCTGCTCGCCCGGGTTCTGGCTCTTCACGCCGGTGCGGCGACGCAGGGTCAGCATCACGGCGGCGACCACGGCCACGGTCAGGATGACGGCGGCGAACTCGAACGGCAGCAGGTACTCGGTGAACAGCGTGCGTGCCAGCCAAGTGATGTTGGAGCTGTCGGCAGCGACCGCAGCGGCGTTGTCGGCCGGGAACGGGTTGACCGCCCTGCCCTTCACGCCGATCAGGATCAGCATCTGCACCAGCATCGCCACGGCCACGATGAGGCCGACCGGCAGGTAGCGCACCCAGCCTTCACGCATCTTGGTGGGGTCGATGTCCAGCATCATCACCACGAACAGGAACAGCACCATCACCGCGCCGACGTAGACCAGCACCAGCGCCACGCCGAGGAACTCGGCGCCCACCAGCAGCCACACGCAGGCAATGGAGAAGAAGGTCAGCACCAGGCACAGCACGGCGTGCACCGGGTTGCGCACGCTGATCACCGCACCGGCCGAAACCGTTGCCGCGATGGCGAACACCCAGAAAGCGATATTTACCCAATCCATCTCTCGACCTCAGCGGTAAGCGGCATCGGCGGCACGACGCTCGGCGATCTCGTTTTCGAGACGATCGCCAAGGGCCAGCAGCTGCGGCTTGGTAACGATGTTTTCGCCACGGTTCTCGAAGTGGTACTCGAGGATGTGGGTTTCGACGATCGAGTCCACCGGGCAGCTTTCCTCACAGAAGCCGCAGAAGATGCACTTGAACAGGTCGATGTCGTAGCGGGTGGTGCGGCGGGTGCCGTCCTCTCGCTTGGCCGAGTCGATGGTGATGGCCAGGGCCGGGCACACCGCTTCGCACAGCTTGCAGGCAATGCAGCGCTCTTCGCCGTTGGGATAACGGCGCAGTGCGTGCAGGCCACGGAAGCGCGGCGACTGCGGGAACTTCTCCATCGGGTACATCATCGTGTACTTCGGCTTGAAGCTGTACTTCAGCGTCAGCCAAAGGCCGGCCAGCAGTTCGAGCAGCAGCAGGCTCTTGAAGTAATGGGTAATCCTGTTCATCACTTAGACGCCCTTTTGAATCACGCCGAAGAACACCATGACGGCGGTAACCGCGATCCACAGAATGGCCAGCGGGATGAAGACCTTCCAGCCCAGGCGCATGATCTGGTCATAGCGGAAGCGCGGGAAGCTGGCACGGAACCAGATGTAGGCACTGGCGAAGAAGAACACCTTGACGAACAACCACGGTGCACCGCCCTTCCAGATCCAGTCGACCAGCGGCGAGACATCGCCGAAGTTGACCCAGCCCTGGACCGGGCTCAGCCAGCCGCCGAGGAAGAAGATCGAGATCAGGAAGCTGATCAGGATCATGTTCGCGTATTCGGCCAGGAAGAACAGGGCGAAGGCACCGCCGGAGTACTCGACCATGTGGCCGGCAACGATTTCCGACTCGCCTTCCACCACGTCGAACGGCGCGCGGTTGGTTTCGGCCACGCCCGACACCCAGTAGATGACAAACAGCGGGAACAGCGGCAGCAGGAACCAGTCGAAGAAGCCGGAGCTGCCGGCCTGCGCCATCACGATGTTGCTCAGGTTCAGGCTGCCAGCGGCGATCATCACGCCGACCAGGGCGAAGCCCATGGCGATTTCGTAGCTGATCATCTGCGCCGAGGCGCGCATCGCACCCAGGAACGCGTACTTCGAGTTGGACGCCCAACCGGCCAGGATGATGCCGTAGATGCCCAGCGAGGTCATCGCCAGCAGGTACAGCAGGCCAGCGTTGGCGTTGGACAGCACGATCTGCGAATCGAAGGGCACCACCGACCACGCCGCGAAGGCCGGGGCCAGGGTGATCAGCGGAGCCAGCAGGTAGATCGCCTTGTTGGCACTGCTCGGCTGGACCACTTCCTTGAACAGCAGCTTGAAGACGTCGGCGAAGGCCTGGAAGATGCCCATGCCCACGTACATCGGGCCGTGACGGACGTGCATCCAGCCGATCAGCTTGCGTTCCCAGACCACGTAGAAGGCCACCGAGATGATCACCGGAACGGTGATCACCAGGATCTTCAGGATGATCCAGATCAGCGCACCGATATCACCGAGGCCAAGCAGCCACTGGTGCAGCGGGTCGACCGCGTTCAACAGCAATTCGTTCATGCAGCCACCACCGATACGCGAGCGGCACCCAGCGGCGCGGTCGCGCCGTGGCCCGATTCAATCCAGACCGAACCCGCAGCAACGCGGGCGTCGACCACCACCGGCAGGGTGGCCTTGCCGGCATCGGTGCCGACCTTGGCCATCTGCCCTTCCTGCAGCTGCAGGCGCGCGGCATCGTCAGCGTTCAGCACGATGCGCGGGGCGTTGTTGAGCGGATGCGACTGCAGCGCCGGCGCGCGACGGACCACCGCATCGGTGCGATAGATCGCGGCGGTCGAAGCCACTTCCAGGCCTTCACCGGCAACCGCCGGCTGCGCCGAAGCGACAACGTCGACCGACACCGGGGCCAGGCTGGCACGCAGGCCGGCCAGGTCGGTGAAGTCGAAACCGGCCAGCGCCATGTCGCCGCCCAGTGCGCGCAGCACGCGCCAGCCTTCACGGGCCTCGCCCGGCAGCTTGCCGCCGGCACGGGCCGACTGCTCGCGACCATCGAGGTTGGTCAGGGTGGCGTCGATTTCCGGCAGTGCACCGATCGGCAGGATAACGTCGGCAACGTCGCGGGTGGACACGCAGGCGAACTGGCTGAAGGCCACCACCTGGGCACCGGCCAGCGCCTTGCGCGCGGCCGGGGCGTCGGCGAAGTCCAGGCCCGGCTCCAGGCCGTACACCACATAGGCCTGGCGCGGCTGCGCCAGCATGGCGGCCACGTCCTTGCCGGCCGGCAGCACGCCGGCGCGGGTCAGGCCCACGGCATTGGCACCCTGCGGGATGCGGCACAGCTTCGCACCGGTGGCGGCAGCGAAGTCACGCGCAGCGGCGCGGATCGCGGCAGCCTGCGGGTGGTTCTCGGCGATGCTACCGACAATCAGCACGGTGTTGCTGCCGCCCTGCACGGCCGAACGCAGCTCGGCGCTGGCCAGCGCGTCGACGAACTTCGACGGGGCAACGATCTGCTTGCCGGCGACACTGAAAGCAAAGTCGAAGTCCACCGGGTTGACGACGTGGATCTTCGCGCCCTTGGTGGTCTGCGCCTTGCGCAGGCGGGCGTGCAGCAGCGGCAGTTCGTGGCGGATGTTGCTGCCCAGAACGACGATGCGGTCGGCTCCCTCGATCTCGGCCAACGGCAGGCCGAACACTTCGGCGGTGGCGGCGTCGGAGAAATCGCGGTTGTTGATGCGGTGGTCGATGTTGCTCGAACCCAGGCCCTTGGCCAGGCGGGCAAGCAGCGCGCCTTCCTCGTTCGAGGTGGACGGATGCACCAGCACGCCCAGGTTGTCGCCCTGGTTCGCCTTGAGGATCTCGGCGGCCGCGGCCAGGCCTTCGGCCCAGCTCACTTCCTTCCACTCGCCATTGACCTTGCGCAGCGGCTTGACCGCACGGTCTTCGCTGTACAGGCCCTGGTGCGAGTAGCGGTCACGGTCGGACAGCCAGCACTCGTTCACGGCTTCGTTGTCGCGCGGCACGGTGCGCAGCACTTCGCCGCGACGCACGTGCAGGAACAGGTTCGAACCCATCGCGTCGTGGTAACCCAGCGACTCGCGCGCGGTCAGTTCCCACGGGCGGGCGCGGAACTGGAACACCTTGTTGGTCAGCGCGCCGACCGGGCAGACGTCGACGACGTTGCCCGACAGCTCGGTGGTCAGCGGCTTGCCGTCGAAGGTACCGATCTGCAGGTTCTCACCGCGGTACATGCCACCCAGTTCGTAGGTACCGGCAACGTCGGCGGTGAAGCGGACGCAGCGGGTGCACTGGATGCAGCGGGTCATCTCGGTGGCGACCAGCGGACCCATGTCCTCGTCCGGCACCACGCGCTTGCGCTCGTTGAAGCGGCTGACCGAACGGCCATAGCCCAGCGACACGTCCTGCAGCTCGCACTCGCCGCCCTGATCGCAGATCGGGCAGTCCAGCGGGTGGTTGATGAGCAGGAACTCCATCACCGAGCGCTGGAACTTCAGTGCCTTTTCGCTACGGGTGGCGACCTTCATGCCGTCCATCACCGGGGTAGCGCAGGCGGGTGCCGGCTTCGGCGACTTCTCCACGTCCACCAGGCACATGCGGCAGTTGGCGGCGATCGGCAACTTCTCGTGGTAGCAGAAGCGCGGAATGGAGATGCCGGCCTTGTCGGCGGCTTGGATGATCATCGAGCCCTTGGGCACGACCAGCGACTTGCCATCGATCTCGATGGTGACGTGATCGGGTGGGACGCTCGGATTTACGGGTTGCGCGCTCATGCAGCGGCTGCCTCCACCTTCTTGCCGTCAACCATCGAATGACCGTTGACGATGTAGTACTCGAACTCGTCCCAGAACTGGCGCAGGAAGCCCTGGATGGGCCATGCAGCCGCTTCGCCGAACGCACAGATGGTGTGGCCTTCGATCTGGCCAGCCACCGCCTTCAGCTGGTGCAGGTCTTCCATCGTGGCCTTGCCGGCAACGATGCGCTCCAGCACGCGGTGCATCCAGCCGGTGCCTTCACGGCACGGGGTGCACTGGCCACAGGATTCCTTGTGGAAGAACTGGCTGATGCGGCAGGCGAACTTGACGCAGCAGACGCTGTCGTCGAGCACCACGATCGCACCCGAACCGAGGCCGGAGCCCAGCGCACGGATGGTGTCGTAATCCATCGGCAGGTCCTTCAGCTCGGCCGCGGTCAGCACCGGCATCGACACGCCGCCCGGGATCGCGCCCTTCAGCGTGCGGCCCGGACGCAGGCCACCGGCCATTTCCAGCAGGTCGTGGAACTTGGTGCCGAGCGGCACTTCGAAGTTGCCACCGTTCTGCACGCAGCCGGACACCGAGAAGCACTTCGGGCCGCCGTTGGCGGTCAGACTCAGGCCCTTGAACCACTCCGGGCCGTTGCGGATGATCGCCGGCACCGAACCATAGGTTTCGGTGTTGTTGATCGTAGACGGCTTGCCGTACAGGCCGAAGTTGGCCGGGAACGGCGGCTTGTAGCGCGGCTGGCCCTTCTTGCCTTCCAGCGATTCCATCAGCGCGGTTTCTTCGCCGCAGATGTAGGCGCCAGCGCCCAGCGCGCCGTAGATGTCGATGTCCACGCCGCTGCCGAGGATGTTCTTGCCCAGCCAGCCGTTTGCATAGGCGTCGGCCAGGGCCTGCTCGAAGTGCTCGAACGGCTCGTGGTGGAACTCACCGCGCAGGTAGTTGTAGCCCACGGTCGAACCGGTGGCGTAGCAGGCGATCGCCATGCCTTCCACCACCGAATGCGGGTTGTAGCGCAGGATGTCGCGATCCTTGCAGGTGCCCGGCTCGGATTCGTCCGAGTTGCAGAGGATGTACTTCTGCATGTTGCCCTTGGGCATGAAGGACCACTTCAGGCCGGTCGGGAAGCCCGCGCCGCCGCGGCCGCGCAGGCCCGAGGCCTTGACCATCTCGATGACCTGCTCCGGCGGGATCTTCTCTTCGAGGATCTTGCGCAGGGCGGCGTAGCCACCGGTCTTCAGGTAGCTTTCGTACGACCACGGGGTGTCGTAATGCAGGGTGGTGTAGACCACCTGGTGCGGCAGCGGCGCGGGGCCGACCGGACCCTTGGATTCGTGGTGATGTGCCATGCCCTTACTCCAGCCCGTCCAGCAGCTCGTCGACCTTTTCCAGGGTCAGACGCTCATGGTAGTGACCGTTGATGACCATCATCGGCGCGCCCCCGCAGCCGGCCAGGCACTCTTCCTCGCGCTTGAGGTAGACGCGGCCGTCCGGGGTCGATTCACCGTGCTTGATGCCCAGCTTCTTCTCGCAGTGGCGCACGATGTCCTCGGCGCCATTGAGCCAGCAGCTGATGTTGGTGCAGATGGCCACGTTGTTGCGGCCCACCTTCTCGGTCTCGAACATCGAGTAGAAGCTGGCGACCTCATAGGCCCACACCGGCGGCAGGTCCAGGTACTTGGCCACGCCGGCGATCAGTTCGTCGGTCAGCCAGCCCTGGTTCTGCTCCTGGGCCGCATGCAGGCCCTGCAGCACGGCAGAGCGCTTGCGGTCCGGCGGGAACTTGGACAGCCAGTGATCGATGTGAGCGCGGGTCTTGTCGCTCAGCACCACCATCGGGTCGACGTCGCGCGCCGCCTCGAAATTACCTGTCGCCTTCATCGGCCGACCTCAGCGAAATGCATAACGTGAAATTCCAGAAACTGCGGCGCCGGCTTGCGCCGGCTGCCTGCAGCGGGCGTTGGCGTGGCGGACGGCATTACCGGTCAACCTCGCCGAACACCAGGTCGTAGGTACCGATCATCGCCACCACGTCGGCCAGCATGTGGCCGCGCACGATCGAATCGATCGAGGACAGGTGGGCGAAGCCCGGTGCGCGCAGGTGCACGCGGAACGGCTTGTTGGCGCCATCGGAGACCAGGTAGCAGCCGAACTCGCCCTTCGGGGCTTCCACCGCCGAGTAGGTCTCGCCGGCCGGCACGCAGTAGCCTTCGCTGAACAGCTTGAAGTGATGGATCAGCGCTTCCATGTCGTCCTTCATGTCCTCGCGCTTGGGCGGAGCAACCTTGAAGTTCTTCACCATCACCGGGCCCGGGTTGGCCTTCAGCCACACCACGCACTGCTTGATGATGCGGTTGGATTCGCGCATTTCAGCAACGCGGACCAGGTAACGGTCGTAGCAGTCGCCTTCCTTGCCCAGCGGGATGTCGAAATCGACGGCATCGTACTTGGCGTACGGGCGCTTCTTGCGCAGGTCCCAGGCGACGCCCGAGCCACGCAGCATCACGCCGGTCATGCCCCACTGGTGCGCCAGTTCCGGCGTCACCACACCGATGCCGACGGTACGCTGCTTCCAGATACGGTTGTCGGTCAGCAGGGTTTCGTATTCGTCGATGCGCTTGGGGAACTCGACGGTGAAGTTTTCCAGGAAGTCCAGCAGCGAACCTTCGCGCGAAGCATTGAGCTGCTTCAGCGCCTTGCCCTTGTGCCAGCGCGATTCCTTGTACTTCGGCATGTGGTCCGGCAGGTCGCGGTAGACACCGCCCGGACGGTAGTACGCCGCGTGCATGCGCGCGCCGGAGACCGCTTCATAGCAGTCCATCAGCTCTTCGCGCTCGCGGAAGGCGTACAGCATCACCGCCATCGCACCCAGGTCGAGCGCGTTGGAGCCCAGCCACATCAGGTGGTTGAGGATGCGGGTGATTTCGTCGTACATGGTGCGGATGTACTGCGCACGCTCCGGCGCCTCGATGCCCATCAGGGTCTCGATCGCGCGCACGTAGGCGTGCTCGTTGCACATCATCGACACGTAATCCAGGCGATCCATGTAGCCGATCGACTGGTTGAACGGCTTGGACTCGGCCAGCTTTTCGGTACCACGGTGCAGCAGACCCACGTGCGGGTCGGCGCGCATGATGGTTTCGCCGTCCATTTCCAGGATCAGGCGCAGCACGCCATGCGCGGCCGGATGCTGGGGGCCGAAGTTCATGGTGTAGTTGCGGATTTCCTGCCGGCTCTCGGCGGCGTTGCTGGCGAATGCTTCGCCGGCCTGGTGTACGTGGCTCACTTCACTGCCTCCTGCGCGCGCTCACCTTCTGCGGTCTGCAGACGGGCGTCGTCGCGAATCACGCGCGGCACGCCGACGCGCGGCTCCACCGAGGTGACCGGTTCGTAGATCACGCGCTTCTTTTCTTCGTCGTAGCGGACTTCGACATTGCCGATCAGCGGGAAGTCCTTGCGGAACGGATGGCCGACGAAACCGTAGTCGGTCAGGATCCGGCGCAGGTCCGGGTGGCCTTCGAAGATCACGCCGTACAGGTCGAACGCTTCGCGCTCGAACCAGTTCAGGCCCGGCCAGATGCCGGTCAGCGAGGACACCACCGGCAATGCTTCGTCAGGGGCGAAGCAACGCAGGTGCATCATCAGGTTGTGCTGGTACGAACGCAGCTGGGCGACCACGGCGAAACGCTGGGTCGGCATGTGCTGCGGGCGGGCGCCGTCGGCACCGTTTTCCTCGGTGGGGAACTCGCCCCACGCGAAACGGCCCTGGGCCTTGCCTTCGACACCACGGCTGAAGCCCTGCGAGGACACGTCGGCGGTGTCCCATTCGTCGGAGCCATAGCCAAGGTAGTCGACGCCGCAGAGATCCACGGCCTGCTCGAAACCAAACTCGTCACGCAGCGCCAGCGCGGTGGCATGCCACTCGGCGGCAGGCACCTCCAGCGTCACTTCGCCGCGGGGTTCGACCACGATGACCTTCGCACCAGCGAAACGTGCGGAGAGTCGGTCGATGAAGGATGCTTGCTCTGCCATGGGGGCTTGGCGCGCTCTTGTAGTGTGGAAGGGTCAGCGGGCGATGGTCTGTGTACGCCAGATCTTCTTCTGCAGCTGCAGGATCCCGTACACCAGCGCCTCGGCGGTCGGCGGGCAGCCCGGGACGTAGACGTCCACCGGCACCACGCGATCACAGCCGCGCACGACAGAATAGGAGTAGTGGTAATAGCCGCCGCCATTGGCGCAGCTACCCATCGAGATGACCCACTTCGGGTCCGGCATCTGGTCGTAGACCTTGCGCAGCGCCGGGGCCATCTTGTTGACCAGGGTACCGGCCACGATCATCACGTCGGACTGGCGCGGCGACGGGCGAAACACCACGCCGTAGCGGTCAAGGTCCAGGCGCGCGGCGCCGGCGTGCATCATCTCGACCGCGCAGCAGGCCAGGCCGAAGGTCATCGGCCACATCGAGCCGGTGCGCGCCCAGTTCAGCAGTGCGTCGACGCTGGTGGTGACGAAGCCCTTCTCCAGCAGCGGGTTGTCGCCTTCCGGCCGCAGGATGTCATCAACCCGGCCTTCCGGCGTGGGGTTGTTCATGAGGCCATCGAGAGTCTGAATCACTCCCATTCCAGCGCTCCCTTCTTCCAGACGTAAATGAAACCGAGGAACAGCATGCCGACGAACAGGCCCATGGTGACGAGCGAACGGGCGCCCAGCTCCATGAAGACCTGGGTCCACGGCACGATGAAGATGATTTCCAGGTCGAAGACGATGAACTGGATCGCGATCAGGTAGTAGCGCACGTCGAACTTCATGCGCGCGTCTTCGAAGGCCTCGAAGCCGCACTCGTACGGCGACAGCTTTTCCAGATCGGGGCGGCGGGGACCGAGGAATCGACCAACCAGCATCAGCGTAATGCCGATACCGGTGGCAACGATCAGAAACAGCAGAGACGGCAAATATTCGGCCAGCACAGCGATTCTCTCTTGCCTCTGCCGCTGCGCCTGCAGGCGCTTTGGCATGGGGGAGTGGACGGGAATCTACCTGGCGCCTTGCGCGCCAGGCGAACCCGCTTTACTTACAAATGGTGCCCAAGAGGGGACTCGAACCCCTACGACCTAAGTCGCTACCACCTCAAGGTAGTGCGTCTACCAATTCCGCCACCTGGGCAAACGATCACATCAGACTATCTTCCCGATGCGCCGCGTATTGTAACCGGCTTCAGTGTTTCTGGGAGCCTTCCGAAGGCTTTTCTTCACCAGAAACCGAAGATTCCGCCTGAGCCGGCACATTCCCGGCCGGAACCGGGGCTGCCGGGACCGCATCGGCCTTCGGAACGGCCGGCAATTCGCCTGCCGGAGCCGCCGGAGCGGTCACCGCCGGGGCGGACATCAAGCCCAGATCCTGGTCGGCCGCCGGACGGCTGCCATGACCGGCATACCAGGCCATGAAGAGACTGATGCCGAAGAACACGACAGCCAGCCACTTGGTCGACTTGGACAGGAAGTTCGAGGCGCCACGCGCACCGAACACCGTACCCGAGGCACCGGCACCAAAGCCCGAACCCGCCGCCGCACCCGAGCCACGCTGCATCAGGATCAGCGCGATCATGGCCACAGCGACCAGCACGTAGACGACATTGAGGATCAACATCAGCATTGGAAACCGCCCTCGGACAATACTTCTAGGATTAGTTCGCGGCCGCCGCCCTTGCGATGGCCAGGAAGTCCGCGGCCACCAGGGAGGCACCGCCGACCAGCCCACCATCGACATCCGGCTGCGCGAACAGTTCCCCGGCATTGTCGGGCTTCACGCTACCGCCGTAAACAATGGGCAGTGAATCAGCGATTCTAGCATCGATATGCGCGACTTCGCCACGGATGAACGCGTGCACCTGCTGTGCCTGCTCCTTGGTGGCGGTACGGCCGGTACCGATGGCCCAGACCGGCTCATAGGCAACCACCGCCCGGGCGAAACCGGCGGCACCCACCAGCTCCAGCACCGGCGCCAGCTGGCTGGCGATGACCGCCTCGGTCTGCCCCGCTTCGCGCTGCTCCAGGGTCTCACCCACGCACAGCACCGGCACCAGGCCGGCATGCAGGGCCGCGGCAAACTTGCGCGCGACCAGTTCGCTGCTTTCATGGTGGTACTGGCGGCGCTCGGAGTGGCCGACCAGGCCATAGCGGGCCCCGACCTCGTGCAGCATGGCGGCGCAGACCTCGCCGGTGTAGGCGCCCTTCTCGTTGCTGCTCACGTCCTGGGCACCGAACACCAGGCCGGTGTCACCAAAGTCCTCGACCAGCTCGCCCAGGTAGGGCAGCGGCGGCAGGATCACCACGTCCACCCCGTCCAGCGGCAGCCCTGCGGCCACCTGCCCCAGCAGTTCATTGGCGAATTGACGGCTGCCATGCAGCTTCCAGTTTCCGGCGACGATCTTGCGGCGCATGAGCGGGTGGCTCCTGTGTGAAGTCAGCCGGTCATGATACCCGTTACGGCAAAAATCCGTTTCCGTGTAAGCGGTTACATGGGTTTTCAGCCAACGGCGCAGCCCCTCGTGGCGGGGTGGGGTTGGTCGAGGAGAGCCCCGGTTGGATTGGTAGGCTTGGCCGGGCGGGCGGGACTGCGCAGGGGGCGCTGCAAGTACCCCTCCGGGGCCCGGCCCAGCCGCTGGCGGCTGTGCGTTCGGGCGCTTGCGAAGCAGTGCTTCGCCAGCAAAGCGCCCTCACCCATGTAAGCTCGATCGCCGCTTGCTCGTGTGCGCTGTCCTGCGCACACGGCAAGACCGGGATTGGGCGTCCTGCCCAACCCGCCCGAGGCATGCCTCGGGCCCATGCGGCTCACGCCCCTGCGCAGTCCCACCCGCCCGGCCTCTGACACATTCCGGCGGTTCCGCCCGCCACGGAAAGAAAAAGAAGATCAAAAGCAAAAGCGGCATTCCGGGTGGCTGCCGGGTTGGACCAGCCCCCTACCCGGCTTCGATCTGACAGATCTCATCCACGCATGGCGTGGATCTACCGTGTCGACCAAGGTCGACACCCACGGGAAATCACGATTTGCCAACCGTCACCGGGAAACTGTCGAAGGCGGGGAGGTGTCGGATGGCGGGGTGTCCGCGGCATGGATGCCGCGGCCAAGCCCCCAGGGAAGGGTTCACGGCGCCCCCGCCATCCGACACCTCCCCGCCTCCCCACGCAGAAACCCAGAGCCGCTTTGGCTTTTTGCTGTGGCCTTGGCCTCTGCGGGTGCAGGGTGCAACCCTGCAAAGAAAAAGGCCGCCTTTCGGCGGCCTTCTAACTCATTACTTCAGCTTGATCTCGCGCAGGCGTTCCTCGAGGAAGCCGTGGGCGGTGATCGGCTCCGGGTACCGGCTCGGATTCTCCGGGGTGATGCAGGACGGCAGCACGTCGATCAGGAAATCCGGGTTCGGGTGCAGGAAGAACGGCACCGAGTAGCGCGGCTGGCGGGCCAGCTCGCCCGGGGGGTTGACCACGCGGTGGATCGTCGACGGGTACACATGGTTGGTCAGGCGCTGCAGCATGTCGCCGATGTTGACCACGATGGTGTCCGCGTCCGAGGTGAACGGCACCCACTCGCCCTCGTGCGACTGCACTTCCAGGCCCGCGGCACTGGCACCGACCAGCAGGGTGATGAAGTTGATGTCGCCATGCGCACCAGCACGCACATTCGGGATGTCGTCGGTGGTGATCGGCGGGTAGTGGATCGGGCGCAGGATCGAGTTGCCGAAATTGGTCTTGTCGGCGAAGAAGTCTTCCGGCAGGCCGATGTGCAGGGCCAGCGCCGACAGCACGCGCGAGCCCAGGTTGTCCAGCGCCTGGTACAGGCCGTAGCCGCGCTCACGGAAGCCCTCGACCTCGGTCGGCCACAGGTTCGGCGCCATCACGTCACGGTACTTGGAGTCATCAGCAATTTCACGGCCGATGTGCCAGAACTCCTTCAGGTCGAAGTGCTTGGAGCCCTTGGCGGTTTCCACACCGAACGGGGTATAGCCGCGGGCGCCGCCGCTGCCGGCCACGTGGTACTTGCGCTTGACCTCGTCCGGCAGGGCGAAGAAGGCCTTGAAGGCATCGTAGGCCGCGTCGATATCGGCCTGCGGAATGCCGTGGTTGCGGATGCCCGCGAATCCCCATTGGCGGTAGGCCGCGCCCAGCTCGGCCACGAAGGCCTCGCGGTCGCTGTCGAAACGGGTGATATCGAGGGTGGGGATCTGGCTCACAGCGATTCCTGGCTTGTCATTGGGTCTGGGGGGCCGCGCATTCATGGCCCGCCTGAACATTGTGACAGATCGCCCGGCGGACGCTACTCGATCCTCGGAAACAAATCGATACAATGCGCGACCTGCGCACATTTAACGAATCCATCACGTTGGCAGCGCAAGCCCCGATCGCGCCTCCCCGACCCGACGCACCATGCCCGACGCCCCAGCCGCCATCGTCCTCCCCCCCGTAGGCCCAGCCCTTCGCTGGCGCCGGCTTGCGTGGTGGTCACTGTTCGTCCTGGGCAATGCGCTGCTGGCGACGGTGATCACCCTCGGCAACGTGCCGCTGCACGACAACCCGGGTGGCCATCAGGGCCTGGCCTATCTCGCGGTTGCCCTGCCCGGGCACCTGCTCGCCTTCGGCGCGCTGGCCGGCACGCTGCCACTGCTGCTGGGCCTCTGGCCGCGCAGCGCGCGCACGCTGAGCATCAGTGCAGTACTGCTGCAGGGCTTGTGGCTGTGCCTGCTGCTGGTCGACGCCAAGGTGTTCACCCTGTATCGCTTCCACCTCAATGCCATGGTCGTGAACATGGTGTTCGGCGGCGCCCTGCAGGACCAGGTTGCGTTGTCGTGGAAGACCTGGGTGCAGGTCGGCCTGCTGGTGGCGGCCATTTTCACCGCCGAGGGCATCCTGGCCTGGGCGTGCTGGAAGCTGCTGCCGGCCGCGCCCCACCGCCGCAGGGTGCTGCAGGCCTGGGCGGTGGCCGCCCTGCTGATGGCGAGCGGCCAAGTGGCCACCGCCTACTACGACGCACGCGGCGACCGTGACGTGATTGCCCAGTGGAACTACCTGCCCTGGGCCCAGCCGATCACCGCCAAGAGCTTCATGCGCAGGCTGGGCGTGGTCAGTGAACAGCAGGTCGGCCTGCCCGATCCGCGCCATGCGCAGCTGCTGTATCCGCTGCAGCCACTGCGCTGCCAGAACCCACAGCGACCGAACGTGCTGATGGTCGTGCTGGAATCGCTGCGCCACGATGCGCTTACCCCGCAGATCATGCCGAACACCTCGGCACTGGCGGCCTCCGCTCGTGTCTACGACCGCCATTTCAGCACGGGCAACGCCACCCGCTATGGCCTGTTCGGCCTGCTCTACGGCCTCCCGGGCGGCTACTGGCAAAGCATGCTTGACGAGCAGCGCGGCTCACAGCTGTTCAAGGTGCTGGGCCAGCAGGGGTACGACCTGCATCTGTACGGCAGCGCGCCGATGTACAGCCCGGAATTCGACCGCACCGCATTTGCGGACGTCCGCGACCAGTTGCATCAGGGCCCCTCCGAGCTGGGTTCGGAAGGCCGTGACAGCAGCATCGTGGCCTCGCTTCAGAGGGACATCCGTGCCAGCCAGGCGGCGCACACGCCGTGGTTCGGCTTCGTCTTCCTCGATTCCACCCATGCGCCCTACCACATGCCCGCAGGCTACCCGCCGCTGGCGACCCCGATGGCGCAGGAAATCGACTTCCTCAAGTTCGGCCCGGACCACGACCCGACCCCGGAAATGAACCGCTACCGGACCGCCGTGCATTACGCCGACAGCCTCGTCGGCACCCTGCTGGACGATCTGCGCGCGCAGGGCCTGGACCAGAACACCATCGTCCTGGTCACCGGCGACCACGCCGAGGAGTTCAACGATCTGAAGCTGAACTACTGGGGCCACAACGGCAACTTCTCCGACTACCAGCTGCAGGTGCCGTTCGTGCTGCACTGGCCCGGCCAGGACAGCGGCCACGAAGCACGCATCAGTTCGCATGAGGACTGGGTGCCGACCCTGATGCGTCACGCCTTGGGTTGCGAGAACGCACTGGGCGACTTCAGCACCGGCCAGGATCTGCTGGCCGAACCCGCAGGCGAGCGCGCACTGGTGGTGGAAAGCTGGTCACAACGCGCTGTCCGGCACGGCAACGCCATCTACGTGTTCGACAAGTTCGGCAATGCGACGGCGCTTGACCTGCACTACCGCCCACTGCCGCAACAGGCCCCGGATGCCGGCGCCGTACGTACCGCATGGGAAGCGCTGACCCGCTTCCGCAACCGCTGACTACAGAGGATGGATTCCATGAAACGCTCGCTGCGGATCCTGCATACCGAAGCTGCCCGGGGAATGGGTGGCCAAGAGATCTACATCTTCCGCCACATGCAGGTGATGCGTGCGCGTGGACACCAGGTGTCGCTGCTGTGCCAGCCCGATGCCCGCCTGGCCCAACTCGCGCGCGACGATGGCTTCACCGTGCATACCCTGCGCATGGGCGGCCTGGCACGGCTGCTGCGCGGGATCTGGTCGGTGTCACGCCTGGTGCGCCGCGAGCGCTACGACGTAGTCAACACCACCAGCCGCCGCGATGCACTGATCGCTGCGGCCGGCGCACGCCTGGGCGGCACGCCACTGGTGGTGCGCTCGCGCCACCTGATGAGCCCGGTCAATTCGCTGCTGACCTATACCGGTCTTCCGCACCGGATCATCACCGTCAGCGATTTCGTCAAGCGGCTGCTGGTCGATCGCGGCATTGCCGCCGGGCACATCGGCATCGTGCCCCCCATGGCGACGCCCCCGCGCTGGGGCATGACCGAGCAGGGCGATCCCTGGAAGAACCTGCAGGACACCCGCGCACAGGTCCGCGCCGAACTCGGTTTCGCCGAGCGCGACATCGTGGTCGGCTGCGTCGCCGTGCTGCGCGAGCCCAAGGGCCATGCCGAGCTGCTGCGCGCCATGGCACCACTGTGCAAGGCCAATCCCGACCTGCACCTGGCCGTGGTCGGTGACGGCGAGCCGGTGATGGGCCGTCTGCGGGCCCTGCGCAGCGAACTCGGCCTGGAGCAGCAGGTCCACCTGCTCGGCTTCCGCAGCGATGCCCACCGGCTGATGGCCGGTTTCGACATTTTCGCCCTGGCCACCCACAAGGAAGCGTCGGGCACCGTGTTCCTCGAGGCTGCGCAGGCGGCACTGCCGATCGTCTCGCATCGCGTTGGCGGCGTGCCTGAAGTGCTGGTGGAAGGCAGCAATGCCATCCTCACCCGGCTGGGTGATGACGCCGCCCTCACCGGTGCATTGCGGCTGCTGGTGGATGATCAGGATCGTCGACGGCAGATGGGCCGCGCCGGTTGGGACTGGATCCGCAGCGCCAAGCAGTTCAGCGCGACCGGCCACGGAGAGGCCACCGAAAACTACTACCTCCAATGGTTGAAGGAGCTGGGTCATGGCTAACGCCAGAACCGTACCGGTGCTGATGCACCATCATGTCAGCAACTCGCCGGGCATGATCACCGTGTCCCCGGAAAACTTCGAGAGCCAGATCGCCTGGCTCGCACGTACCGGCTGGACGTCGCTGACGCTGGACCAGTACGCCGGCTTTCTCGCTGGCAAGCCGGTGCCGCGCAAGTCGATCGTGATCACGTTCGACGACGGCTACCTGGACAACTGGGTCTATGCCCATCCGATCCTGCAGAAGTACGGCATGCATGCGGTGGTGTTCGTGGTCACTGGCTGGATGCATGAAGGCCCGATCCGCCCGCATGCCGGCGTCGAAGGGGCCGAGCTGCCGGCCACGCCGGAACATCGAGCCTGCGAAGACCTGATCTACAAGCAGGGCCGCAGCGACGAAGTAATGATGCGCTGGAGCGAAGCGCGTGCGGCAATCGAAGCCGGCACGTTCGAGGTCCACTGCCATACCCACAGCCACACCCGTTGGCTCAAGCGCGATGACCTGGACCGTGCACAGCGCCGCGAAGGCATCAGCGGCGATCTGGCCATGGCGAAGCAGACGCTGCTGGAGAAGCTCGGCGAAGTCTCCGATACGCTGTGCTGGCCCTATGGTGACTTCGACGATGACTACATCGAAGTGGCACGCGAACAGGGCTTCCGCTACCTGCACACCACCCACCCGTTCGGCCGCAACGTGGTGGGTGGCGATCCGGAGCGCATCTATCGCTTCGCGATCCGCAACCGGCCGGCCAGCTGGCTGCGCAAGCGCATCGCATGGAGCTACAACCCGCTGATCGCGCCGATCTTCAACGGCTTCAAGGCGCGGCAGAAGAAGATGGTACCTGGCCCGTAAGAGGCCACGTCCATCCTCATCACGGCAGCGCTTGGTTTTCGAATGGACTCCAAGGAACAGTGAAGGCAATGAACGTACTGGTGACCGGCGGTGCTGGCTACATCGGCTCGCATGCATGCGTGGAGCTGCAGCAGCGGGGGTTCGGCGTGGTCATCGTGGACTCGCTGTGCAACAGCAACGCCAGCGTGGTCGAGCGCATCGGACGGATCACCGGCACGGCACCGGTGTTCGTGCAGACTGACATCCGGGATCGAGCGCGCATGGCCGCCTTGATGCAGGAGCACGCGATCGATGCCGTGCTGCACTTCGCAGCGCTCAAGTCCGTGGGTGAATCCCAGAAGATTCCACTGCAGTACTTCGACAGCAACATCAGCGGTTCGATTGCCCTGCTCGGTGCCATGCAGGATGCAGGTGTGCAGTTGCTGGTCTTCAGTTCTTCGGCAACGGTGTACGGCAACCAGGACCACTGCCCGGTGGCCGAGACCGCTTCAACCTGTGCGATGACGCCCTATGGGCGCACCAAGCTGGTGGTCGAGCAGCTGCTCGCCGACCTGGCGGCAACGGGCCAGGACCTGCATATCGCGACGCTGCGCTACTTCAACCCGGTCGGCGCCCACGCCAGCGCGCTGATCGGCGAGCTGCCGCATGGCACGCCGAGCAACCTGATGCCGTACATCGCGCAGGTTGCCGCCGGGCTGCTGCCGGAAGTGCAGGTCTTCGGGGATGACTATCCGACCCATGACGGTACCGGCGTGCGCGACTACATCCATGTGCAGGACGTCGCCAGCGCCCACGTGCTGGCCCTGCAGTTCCTTCGCGACCAGCGGCGCAGCATCACCCTCAACCTTGGCACCGGCCAGGGCCACAGCGTGCTGGAACTGATCCAGGCCTTCGAGCTCACCACCGGCATACGGATTCCGTTCCGCATCGTGCCGCGACGCAATGGCGACATCGCGGTCAGCTTCGCCGATGCCTCGCTGGCGCTGCGCGAGCTGGGCTGGAAGGCGCGTCACGATCTCACCGACATGTGCCGGGACACCTGGAAGTGGCAGCGGGCGATGTCACAGGCCACGCAAGGCACAGTGCCGATGCACCTGCCCGCGCGCTGATGCGGGCAGGCACCAGTGGTCAGAAGAAACGCCCGTACACGACCTGCACGATCTCACCATTGCCGGTGTTGATCAGCAGTGCATCCGGGCCATAGCGCACCCATTCGTAGCCCATCGGCGGCATGTCCAGGCCGAACAGCCAGAAGTCGTTGAGGATGTAGTCCCCGACCCAGTACGGGCGCGGCAGGATCTGGCCGTAATGCCAACGCTGGTAGGCATAGCTGATCGGCGGATGGTAAGGCCCGATGCGGAAGGCATGATCGGCGCGGAAGTTGTGCCGGTACTCATCGCGGAAGGCCGGCCGCGCATTGCCCAGTTCGCGTGGGCGCTCCATCCGTGGGTAGCCCCAGGGCGCCTGCATCGGCTCTTCGCGCGGTGCGGACATATGCGGCCCTCCTTCGGGGCGGCGCTCGGCACTGGCGATGGAGATACCACCCAGCAACGGCATCACCAGCAGCGGCGCTGCCAGCAGGCAGCGGCTGTAGCGCAGTGAGGTGTTCATGGTCAGGGTCCTTGCAACGAAAGAAGAAGGATGGAGCGCAGTCCGCTCCGACCGGTTCCCTGCCTGCCCAAGCCCTGCGTGATTGCAAGGGAGCCTGGTACCGGGAATACGCTGCGCGTCGTTCATGACGCGTCACAAAGAGCCCAGCCGCAGCTGAACATGGTCACCGGTCGCGCATCGTTCAGCCACTGCCGCCGGAAAGCAACATGGCCGCAAACGCGGCCATGTTGATGTTCCAGCTTGTACCGTCTCCGCGAATCAGGCAGCGGCTTCACGCACTGCTGCAGACAGCCGATCCAGCGTTTCCTGCATCAGAGTGGCGTCATCGGCCTCCACGGTAACCCGCACCACCGGCTCAGTACCGGACGGGCGCAGGAACGCGCGACCGCGACCGGCCACCGCCTGCTGCGCGGCCGCCAGCGCGGCCTGCACGCTGCCGGCCTGCACCGTGGCCTTGGCCGAGACATTGCCCAACCGCACGTTGACCGTTTTCTGCGGCACCCGCTCCAGGCCCTTCAGCGCCTGGCGCAGGGTCTGGCCACTGTTGCGCAGTGCCACCAGTACCTGCAGGGCGCTGACAATACCGTCGCCGGTGGTCGCCCGATCCAGGCACAGCAGGTGGCCCGAGGCCTCACCGCCGAGAACGCCTCCGCCTTCGACCAGCGCCTGGTGCACGTAACGATCACCGACGTTGCTGCGCACGAACGGTATCTGCAGGTCGGCGAACGCCTTCTCCACACCGTAATTGCTCATCAGCGTACCGACCACCGGGCCACGCAGGCGGCCTTCGGCCTTCCACGCTCGGGCCAGGATGTACAGCAGGTCATCGCCGTCCACCGGGTTGCCCTGGTCGTCAGCCATCAGCACGCGATCGCCATCACCGTCGAACGCGATGCCGAGATCGGCACGGGTCTCGCGGACCTTGGCGGCCAGGTTGTCGATATGGGTGGAACCCACCCCGGCGTTGATGTTCACGCCATTGGGTTCGGCACCGATGCCGATCACCTCGGCACCCAGTTCGCGGAACAGCAGCGGCGCGATCTGGTAGGTGGCACCGTGCGCGCAATCCAGCACCAGGCGCAGGCCACGCAGGTCGAATGTGCGCGGCACGCTGGCCTTGCAGAACTCGATGTAGCGGCCGACCGCCTCCCGCGCGCGCGATGCCTTGCCCAGTTTTTCCGACTCAACGGTGGTGAACGGAACGTCCAGCGCCGCTTCCAGGGCCAGCTCGGTGGCATCGTCAAGCTTTTCACCCTGGGCGGAGAAGAACTTGATGCCGTTGTCGTAATGCGGATTGTGCGAGGCACTGATGACAATGCCGGCGTCCACGCCCAGCGTGCGGGTCAGGAACGCCACTGCCGGCGTCGGCATCGGTCCCAGCAGCTGCACATCGGCACCGGCACCCACCAGGCCGGCCTCCAGCGCCGCCTCGAACATGTAGCCGGAAATGCGGGTGTCCTTGCCGATCACCACGATCGGCCGGCGCCCGTCCTGGCCGCGCTGGGCCACCAGGACACGGCCCAGGGCATTGCCCAGGCGCAGCACGAAGTCGGCCGAGATCACGCCCTGGCCGACCCGTCCGCGGATGCCGTCAGTACCGAAGTACTTGCGGCCCCCCATCAAGCCACCTCCGGCGCCGGCTGGCGGCCCAGCATGGCCAGCAGATCGGACAGGCGGTCGCGCATCTCGCGGCGGTCGCAGATCTGGTCGATGGCACCATGCTCCAGCAGGAACTCCGAACGCTGGAAGCCTTCCGGCAGCTTCTCGCGCACGGTCTGCTCGATCACGCGCGGGCCGGCAAAACCGATCAGCGCCTGCGGTTCGGCGATGTTGATGTCGCCCAGCATGGCGAAGGAGGCCGACACGCCACCGGTGGTCGGGTGGGTCAACACCGAGATGTACGGCAGACCGGCCTCACGCAGCTTGCCCAGCGCGGCCGAGGTCTTGGCCATCTGCATCAGCGAGAACAGGCCTTCCTGCATGCGCGCGCCGCCGCTCTGCGAGAAGCACACGTAAGGCGCGCCGATCTCCACTGCAGTTTCAGCGGCCAGCGCGAAACGCTCCCCCACCACCGAGCCCATCGAACCGCCCATGAAGGCGAAATCGAACGACGAGGCGACCAGCGCACGGCCCTTGAGCAGGCCGCGCATGGCGATCAGCGCGTCGTACTCACCCGTGTTCTTCTGCGCGATCTTGATGCGCTCGCTGTACTTCTTCTGGTCCTTGAACTTGAGCAGGTCAGTCGGCCCCAGGCGCGCACCAATCTCGGTGGTGCTGTCGGCGTCGAACAGGGCGGCCAGGCGCGCGCGTGCGCGGATCGCCATGTGATGGCCGCACTTCGGGCAGACCTCCAGGTTTTCTTCCAGTTCCGGACGGTACAACGCGCTGCCGCAGTTGCTGCACTTTTCCCACAGGCCCTCGGGGACACTGCGCTTCTTGCTGGGGGTGTTGTCGGTGCGGATGCCGGACGGCATCAACTTGCTGAGCCAACTCATGCGGGAGGACACTTCCGTTCAGGGCGGCCCGGGGGCCGCAAAGGCGGACAGTCTAGCTCCGCTTTCCCCGCCCGTGCACCCCCTTGCCGGGCATGGGGGGGGCTGGGAAAAACCATGCTGGGACGTACGTTTAGGTGCTGGGTAGCGCCGGGCCATGCCCGGCGGATGTCCTGTCTCCCGCACCGCCGCGCATGACCCAGCGCTACCATTACGCGTCCAGCGCCTGGCGCAGAGGGGCCAGGAAGGTCCGAGCACGCTGGGCTGCGTCTTCGGCCGAATCCGCATCGGCCAGCACCGCCACCAGCGCGCTGCCCACCACTACACCGTCGGCCTGGCGCGCCATGGCCGCGGCACTGGCGGCATCCTTGATGCCGAAACCCGCCACTACCGGCACTGAAGCGCGCGCGCGCAACGCCTGCAGACGGGCACTGGCAGCATCGCTGTCCAGGCGCTCGGACGCGCCGGTGACACCGGCAAAGCTGACGTAATAGAGATAGCCACGGGCCAGCGCCAGCAGCTTGTCGGCACGCGCCTCGCTGGTGGTCGGCGAGGCCAGCAGCACCAGTGCCAGGCCGGCTGCATCGAAGGCCTGCTGCGCTTCACCGGCTTCTTCCGGCGGCAGGTCGACCAGCAGCACACCATCCACGCCGGCCTCCACGGCCGCCTTGGCGAAGGCCGCGTAGCCGTGGATCTCCACCGGGTTCAGGTAGCCCATCAGTACCACCGGCGTCTGCACGTCACGCTCGCGGAACTGCGCCACGGCCTGCAGCACGTAGCGGCTGCCGGCTCCCCGTGCCAGCGCGCGTTCGGAGCTGCGCTGGATGGTCGGGCCATCGGCCATCGGGTCGGAGAACGGCACGCCCAGTTCGATCACATCGGCACCGGCCTCGACCAGCGCGTGCATGACCGGCACAGTGGCCTCCAACGAGGGATCACCGGCGGTGACGAAGGGGATAAGTGCCTTGCGCTGCTGCTCGCGCAGGCGCTGGAAACAGGCATCGAGTCGGGATACGGGCATCTCAGGCACATCCTTCAATCAGTTCAATCGCATCGCTGGTTCCCCAGTACATCCGGGTGACCTTCCCTTCATACAGTTCCAGGCGGATGCCCAGGTCCGAACCCGGATCCTGCCAGGTGAGGTACTCACCCTGGTCACCGTCGTAGGCATGCGGGCTGGATACCGGCGGCTTCGGGAACAGGGCCATGGCCTGGGCACGGGTCATGCCGATGCGCAGGCCGAACGGACCGGGCTGTTCAACCGGCAGCTCCGGGTCGTCGCCCGGCTTCAGGTCAAAACGGACCACGCGGTCGTCGTCGGTCATCATCGACACGCCCGGCGGCAGCCCCCTGCCGTCGTAGTACTCGCAGTCGCCTTCGAAGAACTCTTTCGCGCCCTGTGCCTGCCAGGGTCCCAGTGACTTCAGGTCCCCCATATGCTGGCCAACCAGCACGTCACCGGCGTGGTCCAGCGCCACCGACGCCACCGCCGGCGCGTCATCGCTGTTCGTCTCCTCTTCGGACGGCGGATCGACGATGGGCGTACGCGCCATCGGATCCAGGTCATCATTGGCGGCCGGCTGCTGTGCGGGCTGCGTGGTGGCCTTGGCAGCCGGCGCAAGCACTGGTGGTTCCGGCGGCTGGCACGCGGCCAGGCCCAGTGCCAGCAGAAGTACGCCGCTGTTCCGCAACAGCGCGCTCATAGGACCAGCCCTTCGCGCGCGGCAATCGTATGCACGTCCTTGTCACCACGGCCGGACAGATTGCAGAGGACGATCTGGTCGCGCGGACGCTCACGCGCCAGCTTGATCGCCTGCGCCAGCGCGTGGCTGGACTCCAGCGCCGGCAGGATGCCTTCGGTGTGGGCCAGCAGATGGAATGCCTGCAGCGCTTCCTCGTCAGTGATGCCCAGATAGCGTGCGCGACCGGTATCGGCCAGGAACGCGTGCTCCGGGCCGACGCCCGGATAGTCCAGGCCTGCCGACACCGAATGGGTCTCGATGATCTGGCCGTCGTCATCGCACAGCACATAGGTGCGGTTGCCGTGCAGCACGCCTGGGCGACCGGCAGCGATCGAGGCGGCGTGACGGCCGGTGCTGATGCCATCACCTGCCGCTTCAGCGCCGACGATCTCAACCTGGCGATCGTTGAGGAAGGCATGGAACAGGCCGATCGCATTGCTGCCGCCGCCCACGCAGGCGGTGATCGCATCCGGCAGGCGGCCGTACTCGGCCAGCATCTGCTCGCGCGCCTCACGGCCGACGATGGCATTGAAGTCACGGACCATGCGCGGATACGGATCCGGGCCGGCCACGGTGCCGATGATGTAGAAGGTGTCCTGCACGTTGGTCACCCAGTCGCGCATGGCTTCGTTGAGCGCGTCCTTCAGGGTGGCCGAGCCGGAGGTGACCGGCACCACCGTCGCGCCCAGCAGCTTCATGCGGTAGACGTTGATCTTCTGCCGCTCGATGTCGGTGGCGCCCATGTACACCACGCATTCCAGGCCCAGCCGCGCGGCGACGGTGGCGCTGGCCACGCCATGCTGGCCGGCGCCGGTTTCGGCAATGATGCGCTTCTTGCCCATCCGCGCCGCCAGCAGGGCCTGGCCGATGGTGTTGTTGATCTTGTGCGCGCCAGTGTGGTTCAGGTCCTCGCGCTTGAGCAGGATCTGCGCGCCGCCGACGTGATCGCTCAGGCGCTGGGCATGATAGATCGGGCTCGGCCGGCCCACGTAATGGGCCAGGTCGCGGTCGTAGGCCAGCTGGAATGCGGGATCCTGGCGCGCCTGGTCATAGGCCTGGGCCAGTTCCTGCAGCGGGCCGACCAGGGTTTCGGCAACGAAACTGCCGCCGTAGCGGCCGAAGTGGCCCTGGGCATCCGGGAAAGCGTGATAGTCGGCAATGGGGGAGGCAGACATGGATACGACCAGTGGTTCAGACAGGTGGATACTCTAGCGCACGGGTCGTGACCGGAAAATGGATATTATCTGGCGCATATCGTCAGGAAATCTCACATGAGCCGTTCCCTGCTGCCTCCACTCAATGCACTGCGCGCGTTCGAGGCCACGGCCCGTCTCGGCGGCGTTGGTCGCGCCGCGCAGGACCTGCACGTCACCCACGGTGCGGTCAGTCGGCAGTTGAAGCTGCTGGAGGATCACCTTGGCCTGGCGTTGTTCCAACGGGCCGGTCGTGGCCTGCGCCTGACCGTCGCCGGCACCCGCCTGCAGGCAGCCTGCGGCGAGGCATTCAGCGGCATCGAAGACTGCGTGCGCGAACTGCGACGGCCGGCAGCCTCTCCAGCGCTGGTACTGGGCTGCAGTGGCAGCGTGCTGGCGCGCTGGATGATTCCACGTCTGCCAGCGCTGCAGGCCGCCCTGCCCGGCGTGCGCCTGCAGTGGTCGGCGCTGGATGGCAGTTTCACCGAAGCGCAGGCGGCGCTGGACGCCGTGCTGCTGCTGGCGCAGGGCCCGTGGCCACGGGGTTGGCAGGTACGCGAGTTGGCACCGGAACGGGTTGGCGTGGTGGTGGCGCCATCGCATCCGGCGGCGCAGCGCCTGCGGCATGCACCGCCCTCGGCGCTGCTGCAGGAGACGCTGCTTCACACCAGCTCACGGCCGCAGGCATGGCCGGCATGGGCACAGGCGTACGACCTGGACGTGTCGAAGCTGCAGCTGGGCACTGCCTTCGAGCACCTGTACTACCTGTTGGAAGCCGCGGTAGCCGGGCTGGGCCCGGCGATCGCGCCGGAGCCGCTGGTGGCCGAGGACCTAGCGGCAGGCCGCCTGGTCGCGCCCTGGGGATTTGCCGCCACCGGCGGCTTCTGGGTACTGGCATGGCCGGATGGCCCGGCCAACTCACGCGTGGAAGCACTGGCGGACTGGGCGAGCCAGCAGCTGCGCTGACAATGAAAAAGGGGACGGAGGGGATCAAGTCGTAAGTGGCACAAACGACTTGATCCCCTCCGCCCCCTTTTTTCAGCTGGCGGCGGGGGTCGCCAGTCGCTGCTGCAGGTCTTCACGCAGGCGCGACAGTTCCACTTCCGCCTGCTGCCGCTGCTGCATCCCCTCACGATGGATGCTGCGCACTTCTTCCACCGTGGCGATCAGCTGGTCGTGGACATGGCGCAGCGTGGCCACGTCGATCACGCCGCGCTGGTTGCTGCGTGCGGTATCCACCGAGGCCTGGCGCATCAGGTCCGCGTTGCGGCGCATCAGTTCGTTGGTCGCGTCGTCGATGGCGCTGGCCAGCTCCGCGGCGGTCTTCTGCTCGCCCAGTGACAACTGGATCGCGAACTGGCGCTTCCACGACGGGATGGTGATCTCGCGGACCGTGTTGAACTTCTCGATCAGCTGCAGTGCATTGGCCTGGATCAGGCGGATCATCGGCAGCGACTGGTCGGCGGCATGCTGCATCAGCTGCAGGTCGGACACCCGCTTGTCGATCAGGCGGATCGCATTTTCGACCTCGCCCAGGCGGATCCGCTGCTGCGGGTCCTCACTGCCCTGCCCGGCCAGCTGCTCGGTCTGCAGTTCGGCCAGCCGCTGCTTGCCCGCAGCGGCATACAGACCCAGAGCATGGCGTTCCTCACGGACGATATCGTGCATGCGGTCGAACTCGCCCACACGCTTGCCCATCAGCACCTGCTGCGCGCCGACGTCTCCCAGCAGCTGCTCGATCTGCGCATTGGTGTCGCTGAACTTCTGCACCAGTTCACCCTTGGATGCGCGCAACCGATCGATCAGCCCTCCAATCAACGGCACCCTGGAACGCTGCGCGAATCCGTCGAGCTTGAGGCTGCGCGCGATGCGCACGACTTCACCCAGCTTTTCACCACTGGCATCGAGATCACGATTGCGCACCTGGTCCAGCAGCTGGCTGGAGAACGCGGCCGTGCGGTTGGCGGCGTCGCGACCGAACACCTGCAGGTTGCCCGGGCGCAGGTCATCCAGCTCACGGCGGATCTCGGCGATGCGCGGCAGATCCTCATGGACCAGGCCAAGTGCCTTCAGCGTGCCTTCGTCGAGCGTGGAAACGGCAGTGTTGGCGGGTACCAGCGTGCCGGGGCTCTGACTGTCCTGGACCATCGGGCGATCTCCTTGAAATGGGTAAGCGGCTGTAGCCGATTCAGCGCAGTCTAGCCTGAGCGGCCGCAACCTCGTCACCGATCTGGGCGTGCAACGCAGCCGCCTTCCCCGCCAATGCAGAACCTGCAGCGCTCTGGTCGGCCAGTGCGGCCTGTCGCCAGGCGGGCAGCAGGACATCATGGATGCGCGCGAAACGCTGCAGCAGCACCGTGTCCTGGTCCAGCAGCAGCTGCCATTGACCGGCTTCGGCGCGATGCAGGGTCGCCAGCCGGCGCAGGTGATCCAGCCGTTGCGACAGCGCGGCATGCCCGGACGCATCACACTGCGCCAGCCGTGATGCGCCCAGCTCGGCCCAGGCGTCCAGTGCTGTGGCCGCCTCTGAACGTTCAACGATGGCCAGGGCTCGCTGCTGCTGGCAATGCTGCAGGTGCTGGGCCTGCTCGCGCGCCTGCAGCGCCAGCACCCCCAGTTGCGACTGCAGCGCGTGCCCTTCCGCCTCGCGGTCAACATCGCGCCCAAGCAGGCGCCCCCACCAGCCTTCCTGTCGCCGGATCTGCGCAGGGTTCCCCGCCTGCAGGGCCAGAGCGATACGCGCCAGCGCGGCCACCAGGCCTTCACCCGCAACCGAGGGCAACGTGACGGCCCGCTGCGCAAGTGCCTGCAGCAGCGGCGTACCGTAATCGGCCAGCACGGCGATATCGGTCGTGTCCGGCAACACCGGTGACGGAAGTGGCGCCTGGGGTATCACGGCAGCGGCGGCGGCTTCGGTGTCGATGCCAGGCCGCCCTCGCTGTCTTCCGGCGGCAGCGATTCGCCGTAGAAGTGGCGCATCAGCGCTTCATCCAGTGCGCGTTCTTCCGGCGTCGCCGCACGGCGTACGCGTGCACGCGGCGGCACCGCGCCGCTGGAGCCGCCGCGCTCGACCTGCTGCCGCGCCCAACCGGCGAACGCCGCCAGGGTCTGCGACACCTGTGCCTGCTGCGCCTGTGATGCCACCAGCAGTTCAACCAGAGGCGCCAACCCGGCCTGCAGATCTTCGGCCAGCAGCGTGGCCGGCGCGCCGTGGGCAATCGCGACCGGCTCCGGCGCAGCGAGTGCAGGGCGTGTTTCGGAGAGGCGCTGCAGCGCCTCCAGCAATGCCGGCCACGGCGCTGGTTCGGCGGCGGCAACGGGGGCCACCTCCGGCGCCGCCGGCGGCAGCTGCAACGCGCTGGCGATGTCCGCCAACTGCGCGACCACGCGTCCACCGACATCGCTGTCGTCGGCTCCCATGGCCTTGTTGCGCAGGAAATCACGCTTGATCTGAGCCCAGCGCTGCGACTGCACCTCATCCAGCACGCCGCGCAGTTCGGCCAGCTTCAGCAGGTTCTCCTCGGCGCCGGTGGTCAGCAGCTGCGCCTCGCCCAGGTAGTGGTCGGAGATCAGCTGCTGCAGCTCATCCTCGTTCATCACCGGCGAGATCTTCTCCGCCAGCTTGTTCATGTTGCGGTAGCTGCCCTGCAGCCGGAACGGCGGCTCGGTACGGTAACGATCGTCCTGCGCGGCACTGGCGATGTACTGCTGGTTGACCCGGTAGACCACGTCGCGAACGCGCAGCATGCGCTGCAGGGTGGCGGTGATCTCGTTGATCTCGGCGCTGCTGTAAGCATGACTGAGGCCATTGGTGGACACGTCCTTGCCCATCGCGCGATCAACCAGCACATACAGGTCGGCCATGTCACGCGTGGCCAGCGGCGCCAGGACCGGGTTGGACGTCAGGCTGTTCTCGATGTAGCTCAGGGTGAACGACGCTTCCATGCCACCCAGAACATCGCCGAGGTTGTAGATGTCGGCGCGATTGGCCAGCATGTCCGGAATCTTGAACACCTCACCGGATTCGGTGTACGGATTGCCGGCCATGACCACGCAGAACTTCTTGCCACGCATGTCGTAGGTGCGGGTGCGGCCACGCCACACGCCTTCGATGCGGCGCGTGCCGTCGCACAGCGAGATGAACTTCTGCAGGAACTCGGGATGGGTGTGCTGGATGTCGTCGACATACAGCATGGTGTTGTTGCCCATCTCCAGCGCCAGGTTGAGCTTTTCCAGTTCCTGCCGCGAGGTGGCATCGGGCGCCTGTGCCGGGTCCAGCGAACGCACCTCGTGACCCAGCGCCGGGCCGTTGATCTTCATGAAGACCAGGCCCAGCCGGTGCGCCACGTATTCCATCAGCGTGGTTTTGCCATAGCCCGGGGGCGAGATCATCATCAGCAGGCCCATCAGGTCGCTGCGCTTGTTCTCGCCGACCGTGCCCATCTGCTTGGCCAGGTTGTCGCCGATCACGCCCAGGTAGACATCGTTGATCAGCTTGTTGCGGACGAACGAAGACAGCGGCCGCGCCTTGAATTCGGACAGGCGCAGGGTCTGCCGCTCGCGGTTGATGATGCCCTGGCGCACGGCCTGGTAGGCGTGGAAATCCGGCACGAAGCGCTTGAGATGGTGCTGCAGGCGCGCCAGGAAGTCATCCAGCGACAACGACAGCGAGCCGTTGTGGATGCGCGGGTGTTCGCCAAGCAGGCCCGGTACGTCCACGCGCAGCGGCGCATCGCTGGCCCGCGTGCGCAGCTGGCGCTGCACCAGCAGCAGCGCAGCGGCCTCGTCCGCATAACCGGCATGCGCGGCCTGTGCAGGCAGGCCGGCCAGCGCGCGCAGCCATTGCCCGGCCAGTGCCCAGCGCGCGGCCAGCGGATCCTGCGTACGCTGCAGGGCGCGCTCCAGTACTTCGCGCTGCCCGGCCTGGTCCAGCTGATGGGCCAGGGCCTCCAGCAGGGCCTGGGCATGCTTGCTGGTGCTGAACACGGGTTCGCCGTTGACCAGTTCTTCGCCCAGATAGGCGGCCGCCGCCTCGGCGGCTTCTTCGTCGAAGGGCAATGACTGCGACTGCGCGAACGCACTCAGCGCAGCAGCCATTTCCGCGCGCAGGGCGTCACGCCCTTCGTCGGAGCCGAACAGGCGAGCGATGGTTTCCGCTCCGGCCTGGCGGCTGGGCCATTGCAGTACCGCTTCTTCGCGCTGCTGCGCCGCCCAGAACAGCAGGGCCAGCGCGCGCACCCGCGGGGCGTGACGCAGCGTGCCCGCAGACCGCTGCAAGGGCAGCAGCGCGCGCAGGATCAGCGCGGCGTCGTGGTCGTGGATGCCGCGCTCGTAGCCTTCGCGATAGCGCGGCGCAGCGAAGGCACGAACGCGCTGATCCAGTGCTTCGGGTGTGGCGACATCGTGCTGCAGCTGGGCCAGGTCGAGCCCATCGTGGCCCTGCTGTGCGGCCAGCAGCAGGCTGCCGGCCAGGTATTCGCCGCGGTAGATCGCATCGGATTCCGAATCCAGCGTCACCGGCCAGAACGGCTTGAGTGCCTCCAGTTCCGGATCGTGCAGGGTTTCCAGGAAGTCAGTGCCGGTCAGGTGGATGGCCAGCGTGTCGCCGCGCGGCAACAGGGTCAGGTCCAGGGCCTGGGTGTTGACGCTGAAGCGGTGGCGCGGGCCAAGCCGGACCACGTTGCCACCGGCTTCGTACAGGTCGCTGCGATCGCGCAGCTGGCGCACGGCCTGGTCGCGCACGCCCTTCAGGCGCGCCTCGATGTCATCGGCCTTGACATTGTCGCGCAGCGTGCGCAGCCGCTCGGCCAGCTCGCGCAGCTTGAGGATCAACGGATCGCCGGCGAAGAACGCATTGAGTTCATCGGCGGTGGCGAAACGCTCGGTGCGCTTGGCCAGTCCATCGAGGATGCGGTTGGCGGCATCCAGTACCGAACGCGCCTTGCGCTGGCGGTCGTCCAGCAGCGCCTGCTTGTGCGTTTCGAAGGCCTCGACCAGTTCTTCGCGCTTGCTGAGGATGTCGCCGAGGAACTGCTCATGCTCGCCGAACTGGCTCTCCAGTCCTTCCAGCTGCACCAGCAGGCGCGACAGCTGTTCGTCGGCCCTTTCCGGATCGTTGGCCACCGCCAGCGCGCTGGTGATGGACTGCGAGAACAACGCGAACTGGGCGGCGAACTGCGCCACGGCCTCGGCCGAACCGAGGGTGCGGCGGCGCTGTTCGGCGCGGGTGCGCGCCTGGTTCAGCCGCCCGTACAGCGCGGAAATGGATTCGACCACGCGGGTGCGCGCGGTGGCGTCGTCCACCTTCAGCCCGGCCATCAGTTCGGACAGCATGTCCAGGTCGGCGGCCATGGCGCGCATGCCGTCCAGCTGCTCGTCCAGCTGGCGCGCGCTGCTGGCCTGCTGGGCGGCGTCATCCAGTGCCTGCAGGCGGCTGCCCAGCGGTGCCAGTGCGGCATCGCCGGCCAGGAATTCACCGGTTGCCGCACCGACGCGGTCCTGGGCCTGCACCAGTTCGGCAGCCATGGCCTCGATGCGCGCGGTATCGATATAGCGCAGCTCGCGGATGGTCAGCAGCCGCCCGCGCAGCGCGGTGATTTCGTTCAGCGCCTCGACGAAGGCCTGCACCTCGTTCCAGTTCTGCGGCTGCAGGCGACCCAGCAGGGCCTTGTGCGTGGCCTCGGCGTCGACCATCGCCTGCGCCGACTGCTGGCGGATCGACTGCACCTTCTCGTATTCGTCCAGCACCGATTCGCCGGTGGCGCTGATCTGCCGCAGCAGCGCCTCGGCACCATAGCAGGCCTCGTCGCCCAGCCAGTGGTGGGTGTCGAACAGGCGGCGGGTATCGGCTACCAGGCGCTGGTAGCGCTGCACCGACACGTCCTGACCGTCGATCTCGCGCGCCAGGTTGAACAGGTTGGAGATGCCGCGCACCAGTTCGGCATTGCCGATGCGGCCCATGAAGGTGTTGCCGGGCGGTCGGCTGGCAGCGAATTCGTCGCTGCTGAACGGCGTCTGCCACACCTGCATCGGATGGATGCGGGTCGGCTCGGCACCCTCGGCATGGAACAACACCATGCGCCCATCCTGCAGGAAGGCATAGCCGTGGCCGAACACGGGGTTCTGCAGCACGCGCTGGATGGTGTTGTACACGAACAGCGCCGAGCGACCGCCCTCGCGTTCGTAGAAGATGTACAGCACGTCCTCGCCGTTGGGCGAGCGGATGCTGCGCTTGAACTGCATGCCGGCCATCGAGGCGTCGAACGCCTTGTGCTCACCGCCCTGCAGGTAATAACCGCCCGGGAAGATCACGCCGTGGTCTTCGGGCAGCTGCACGCAGGCCTGCACGATTGCATCGTTGCGCACGATGTCGCCGGTAAGCGTGTTGTAGATCAACCCACGCCACACGGTTTCGCGATAGGGCAGCACCTTCAACAGCAGCAGCGAACCGACGCGGGCGAACTCGAACTGAGCATCGTCCAGCGACTGCGTGCTGTCCTCTACCGGTTCGCTGTAGATGCCCTGCCCGGTCTCGGTGTTGTTCTCCACCTTGATGGTGAGGTCACCGCCGGTGGTTTCCACGAACAGGGTGTCGAGGATGTTCAGGTGCGAATGGCGGCCGCTGACCGCCAGGTCACGCGTGGCCCGGGTCCATTCGAAATCGAACGGCGGCGGCAGTGCGATATCGCGTTCGCCGCGCGCGTCCAGATAGGTCAGTTCGCCTTCGCGCGACAGCGCCCAGCGGAACACGCGCACATCGCTGCTGCGCTCGCCGATCTGGAACGACGCCAGCAGCTTGTCGCCGACCACGATCAGCTGCAGCAGGCGCGCGTGCTTGTAGTAGGCGTACAGCTCGTTGAAGTCGTGCACGAAGCCGGGCTGGTCGAGGAAGCTGCCCTTCAGCTCCAGCGCAGCGACGTCGTAGCCGTCACTGCCCTGCACCAGCCGGTACAGGCCGAACACATCCTCGATGCGGGTCTGGGTTTTCAGACCGATGAAGACGTTGTACCCGAACAGCAGGCGGTCCGGGCCCACCTGCACGATGTCGCGGCCGACGCAGTTGTTCTCGCTGCGGATGCGGAAACGCCCGACCACTTCCAGCCGGCTGTCGCCGAACTCGGCCAGGCGCTGGCGGTTGAGCGTTTCGGCCAGGGCCTGCAGGCGCTGGCCCTGTTCGGCCAGGCGGCGGCGCAGGACTTCGTAGGCACCGCCCTGGGCAACGGCCTGGTCAACGGTGTTGCCGCCGGCCTCCGCTGCGGTGGGTTCGGCGGTCGGATGGGTTTCAGACATCAGCAGGCTTCCGGCTCACGGGCGGACGGCCGCTGTCGCGGCCGGCGCGGGCGGGCGATGGCGGCGTGGCCATCGCCCGATGCATCAACGGGCGCTGTCGACCACGGTGGCCGGCACGGTGGGCACCGCTTCGGCGTCCTCGGCGATCTGGCGCGGTGCCGGCTCGGCCACGGCCACGCCCAGGTAGCGCTGCATCAGCTCCTGCACGATCGGGCTCTTGCCGGCAAAACCCTCGATCGACTTGCCCAGCGATACCGCCTTGACCAGGTTCTCGAACATGCCGCCGTCGCCACCGACCAGATCGATGTCGGCGTTGCGCAGCGCGCTGGCGATGACGTTGGCGTTCTCGCGCGAGACTTCCTTGCCGGCTTCGATCGAGGCCAGCGCCTGCTTCAGGCTGTTGTCCAGCATCATGCGGAACTCTTCGTGGCCGCGTGCCTGGTCGCTCAGCGAAGCGATCGCCTCGAACTTGCGCACCAGGCCCTCGGCCTCGGCCAGCAGCTTCTTCTGCACCACGCCGGCTTCGGCGTTGCCCAGCGATTCGGTGGCGGTGGCGCGCGCCAGGCCCATCTTTTCTTCGCCCTGGGCCTGCGCCTGCAGCGTCTCGGCCAGCACACGGGCCTCGTTGCTGCCCTGCTTCAGGCTGGCTTCGGCCTTGGCCTCGATCACGCGCGCTTCGGCAATACCGACCTTCTCGATGGCCAGCGCGGACGCTTCGCGCACCTGCGCCTCGGCCAGGCCCGGCGCCGCCTGTTCGGCACGCAGCGCATCGGCCAGCAGGCGCTTGGCTTCGGCCTGCTTGCCGGCCGCTTCGTGCTCGGCCTGGGCCAGCGTGGTCAGTTCAACGGCACGGTGCTTGGACGCGGTTTCGCGCGCCTGTGCTTCCTTCACTTCACGCACCAGCGATTCCTGCGCCTTGGCCTCGGCTTCCAGAATCAGCACCTGCTTCTGGCGGTCCGCTTCGGAGACCTCGCGCACCTCCTTGATGCGCTCTTCTTCCTGGGCCACGGTCTTGTCGATGGAGATGCGTTCGCGGGTGATGTTGGCCACGTCCATCTTGCCCTGCTCGACCACCTTGTCACGTTCCACGCCCTGCAGCTGCACTTCACGGTCGGTAGTGACCTGCTCCAGCTGGCGTGCGCGCTCGACGCGCTCGGCTTCGATGGCCACCGCACGCTGGCGATTCTGCTCGGCCACTTCCACTTCGCGCAGGCGGTTCTGGTCGCGAATCTCGATCAGCTGCTGCGCTTCGATGCGGGCGTTCTCGGACAGCTGGCGCTGTTCTTCCTGCACCTTGGCGGTCTCGGCTTCCTCGCGCGCGCGGATGGTCTCGATCTCGCGCTTCTGACGGGCTTCCGCTTCGGCCTGCTGGCGTTCCAGCGCCAGCAGCGCCTCACGCGCTTCCACGTTCTTCTTGGTGATGGCGAGCTTCTCGTTCTGCTCCAGCTCGTTGGTCACCACGTTCTGCGCGGCGGTCAGCTCGGTGATCTTGCGGATGCCCTGCGCGTCGAGGATGTTGAACTGATCCAGCAGCGACTTCGGCGTCTGTTCCAGATAGTCGATCGCCACGTCCTCCAGCACATAGCCGTTCAGATCGTTGCCGATGACCGCGATGATCTCGTCGCGGAACTCCTGGCGCTTCTCGAACAGCTCGGTGAAGTCGAACTTCTTGCCCACCGTCTTCAGCGCTTCGGAGAACTTGGCGTTGAACAGCTCGTCCACCGCGTGCTTGTCCGAGGCACGATCGGCACCGATGGCCTTGGCCACGCGCAGCACGTCGGCCTGGGTTTCATTGACCCGCAGGTAGAAGGCCACGGCGATATCGGCACGCATGTTGTCGCGGCAGATCAGGCCTTCCTTGCCGCGGCGGTCGATCTGCAGGGTGATCAGGCTGATGCGCATCAGCTCGGCGCGGTACAGCACCGGGATGATCAGCGCACCGGTGAAGTGCACCTTGGGCGTGGAGCTCATGTCGTTGACGATCAGGGCCACGCCCTGGTCGACCTTGCGGTAAAAGGCCTTGAACAGGCCGGCCAGGCCGAGCAGCCCGACCAGCAGGACGGCGACGCCGATCAGGAAGGGGGCCATGGTTGCCAACGTCATCAGTGATTCTCCTTGTTGCCCGGAAGCAGGTTGTCCTGGAAATCGAGGGCGACCGCATCGGCGCGGACCACCCGGTAGTAATGCTGTTCGGCCACGTGCTCGACCAGCACGATGCGCTCGCCACGCTGCAGTTCAATGTCGCTGCGCACCTGCAGCACCAGCCCGGCGCCACCGTCATCGAAGGTGGCGTGGCCGCTGCGGGCATCCACTTTCGGCGAGGCGACCACACCGATGCGCCCCAGCAACGAGGCCTGGGCCACCGGCCGCAGTCGCAGCAGGAACCGACGGATGGGGTGCAGCAGAAGCGCGGTGACCGGCACCGCAGGCAGGGGAGCCAGCACGGCCACGACCGCGCCGATCGTCCAGCGCAGCAGGTCCGGCAACGGCAGCAGCACGAAAAGATGGATGAAATAGGTCAGCGCCCAGCCGAAGAAGCCCAGCAGCGTGACCACGACCATGACCGGCACTCCGCCCAGGCCGAAGCGCTGCAGCAGGGCCGACAGGCCGCTGAGATCGTTGCCGCCGTCCAGGGCGCCATCGGCGCCAAGGTCGCCGAAGCCATCGTCGACCAGGCCAAATGCGGCAAGCCCCCAATAGATCAGCGATACCGCCAGCACGATGCTGTACGGCAGGGTCGGGAAACCGAACACAACGCTGAGGAACTCCTGCATCGCTTGCCTTCCTGGGCTGTGGGCGGCGATCGCCCGTTCGGAACGCGCAGAGCGCGCCCCGTGGATCCCCGCGCCGGCCCTCATGGCTGGCGCGCTTGGGTCCATCCTATGTGAAGAATACGTGCAGGCTCAAATCCAGGTCCAGATCACGGCAAATGGTGACGCAAATCACTCCAGGACCGTGCAGTCCGCGCGGCGCACTTCCTCGACGAAGGTACGCATCTTGTAGCCGTCCTTGATGCCCGGCTCCAGTTCGATGCCGCTGGACACGTCCACGCCCCACGGCAGCGTAGCCAGCACCGCGTCGTAGACGTTTTCCGGGTTCAGGCCACCGGCCAGCAGGAACGGCCGATGCAGGCCGGTCGGGATACGGCCCCAGTCGAAGGCCACGCCGGTACCGCCACCGCCGCCGGGGGCGTGGCTGTCGAACAGGAACCCCGCCGCGCTGGGGTAACGCAGCTGCAACGTGCGCGCATTGACCTCTTCCCGGCCCCCCATGGCAATCGCCTTCAGGTAGGGCATGTTGAAGCTGCGGCAGAAGCTCTCGTCTTCCTCGCCGTGGAACTGCAGCAGGGTCGGCCGCACCGTGCGCAGCACCTCGCGCACCTCTTCCTTGCTGTTGTTGCGGAACAGGGCAACCACATCGACCATCGGCGCGATCGCCTGGCGCATCGCGCGTGCTTCGGCAGGAGCAACCCGGCGGCTGCTCTCGCGGGCAAAGATGAAACCCACTGCGTCCACGCCCAGCTCACCGGCCAGGCGGACATCGCCTGCACGGGTCATGCCACAGAACTTGATGCGCGTGCGGTAGTAGGAGCGGCTCATAGCGTGACCTCGGCGGGCAGATGCCAGTTGTCGGGGTACAGGGGCCCAAGGAACACCAGGCCCTGCGGCGGTGCGGTGGGACCGGCTACGGTGCGATCGCGCCCGGCCAGCAGTTCGGCGATCCAGTCCACCGGTTTTTCGCCGCTGCCCACCAGGATCAACGATCCGACGATATTGCGGACCATGTGATGAAGGAATGCATTGCCCTGCACGGCCACTTCAATCACCTCGCCCTGGCGGCTGACCTGCAGCGACTGCAGCTCACGCCGCGCATGCAGCGCCTGGCATTGCACGGAGCGGAACGCGCTGAAGTCGTTCTCGCCGATCAGGGCCTGGCCGGCGGCGTGCATCAGGGTCTCGTCCAGCGCCCGGCGCTCCCAGCTGAGGGTCTGCCGGTCCAGCGCTGGTCGCACCTCGCGGTTGAGCAGGCGGTAGCGGTAGCGGCGTGCGCGTGCCGAGAAGCGGGCGTGGAAGTCATCGGCCACCGGCACGCACCAGCGCACCGCGATCGAGCGCGGCAGGCGGGTGGTGGTGCCCAGCATCCAGGCGCGCGGATCGCGCACCACGTCGGTATCGAAATGCACGACCTGGCACTGGCCATGCACGCCGGCATCGGTGCGGCCGGCGCAGACCACCTGCAGCGGCGCATCGGCCACCGACGACAGGGCCTGCTCAAGGCTGGCCTGCACGCTGGGACCGCCCTCGCCCAGGTTCTGCCAGCCCCTGAAATCGCTGCCGTCGTACTCGACGCCAAGCGCGTAACGCATGTGCTACCTCGATATTGCGTATGGGGCGGCGCTCAGGCCGGATCGCGTTCGGACCAGACCGCCAGTTCGTTGCCACCGGGCTCGACGAACTGGAAGCGGCTGCCGCCGGGGAAGGAAAACACCGGCCGCACGATCTCACCGCCAGCGTTGCGCACCGCCGCTTCGACCGGCACCAGCTGGTCGGCATACAGCACCAGCAGCGGTGCGCCACTGTCGCTGGCCCGCTGGGGCTGGCCGCGGAAGAAGCCCCCTTGCAGGCGGCCATCGTCGAACGCGGTGTAGTCGCTGCCATAGTCGACGAACGACCAGCCGAACACCTTCTCGAAGAAGGCACGGCTGGCGGCCGGGTCGCTGGAGGCGAATTCAACGTAGTCGATGCGGCGCTCGCGGCTCATGGCAGGGTCCTTGTCGGCAGGTTCGGTCACGGCAGGCGGGCCAGCAGTTCGCGGGCCTGGGCCTGGCTGTGCGGATCGCCGCCTTCGGCGACCTCCAGCAGCAGGGTACGCGCGGTCTGCGCGTCGCCCAGGTCCAGGTATGCGATGGCAAGCTCGAGGCGCTCCTGGCCGGCACGCGGCAGCCAGCCGGCATCGCCGTTGTCCGCAGCCGCGCTGGCCGCAGTCTCCTCGGGATGCGACGTGCCGATACCGTCGATTCCGTCATGATGCCTGGCATCAACCGGGAACTCGTTCTGATGCGCTTCGGCCGGCAGATCGAACACGCCGCGGAACTGCGGCTGCTGTTCGGCATGCAGCGCGTAGTCCGGCACCGCCACTTCAGATGGCGTCCCTGGTGCGGCCGGCTCATCCTGTACCGGCGCTTCAACAACATCTTCGCGTGCGGTCGCGGGCTCGTCCCAGCGCGGCAGATCGGTCACCGCCTCGGGCAGTACGACCACGTCCTCGTCGCGCAGCATGTCAGCCTTCCAGTCGGCCTGCACCGCGTGGTCGGCGATCGGATCGACCGCCGCTTCGGCATGGCCCTCGGGCTCGCTCGCCCAGGCTGGCATCGCCGGTTCCTGGCGGCCGCCATCGGCCACCGCCGACGACCATGAAGACTGTTCGGCCAGCGTGTCCAGTGCCGCACCCGCAGGAACCGCAGCGGCCAGCCCGGCGGCATCATCCTCTTCGCGCAGCGGGGGCAGCGGCGAAGGCTTGCGACGGCGCAGCAACCAGGCGGCGCCTGCTGCCAGCAGCAGCACCGGCAGGCCCAGCCAGTACCACGGCGTCACTGCATCACGGGAACCCGGCGCCTGTGCCAGGCGCTGCTGCGCGGCGGCCAGGTCGTTGTCCTTCATCGCGATCAACGACTGCTGCTGCTCCTTCAGCTTCTCCAGATCGGCCACGCGCTGCTTCAGTTCACCGATCTCGGCATCGCGGGTGGCGATGTCCTCACGCGCCTGGCGCAGTTGTTCGTTGCCCAGCATGTCACCCTCGCTGCCGGCAGCGGTGCCGGTGGTTGTGCCCGCGTGCGCGGCGTCGGACGCCAGCGCCGGAGCGATCTCAAGTCGTGCCCCGTTGGCGGCAGCCGGGGAAGAAGCGTTCGCGGTTGCCGCCTTGGCGGCCGGCGCGACCGCACCCGCTGGTTGCGGCACGGTGCGCGCCTGCCGCCATTGCGCAGCGTGCTCGCGCACCAGCGCAGCGGCCTCGGCGGCATCGACAGCGGCAAGCGCATCGCTGCCCGGCATGCGCAGCACCGCGCCCTGCTTGAGCAGATTGACGTTGCCACGGATGAAGGCTTCGGGATTGGCGCGCAGCAAGGCGATCATCGCGCGGTCGCGGCTGACCTGGTTGCCACGCGCCACCGCGCTGGCGATCTGCGACAGGGTCTGACCGCGCTGCACGGTGATGCTGCCGTCGGCCGGCGCTGCCGCAACCGGTGCAGGTTCCGCACGCGGCCGAGCCGGCGTGGCTGCAGGTGCCGCGGCAGGCGCCCGCGGTGGCACATCGGGCACCGTTGCAGCAGGCGCGGGTGCCGGCTCGCGCGCGATGGTGTTGGACAGGGTACCGGCCGGCGCCACGATCTCGGGCTCGGTGACGGCCAGCGCGCTGGACGGTGCATCGACCAGTGCCGAGTACTCGCGCACCAGACGGCCCTGGCCCCAGTCGGCTTCGATCAGGAAGCTCAGCGACGGGGTCTCGACCGGCGCCTGCGAGGTCACCCGCACCACCGCCCTGCCCTGGGCATTGCGGGTCAGCTCGAACTGCAGCTCGCTGACCAGCCCGGTCGGCCGCTGCAGGCCGACGCGTTCGAAGGTAACCGGCGAGGCCAGTGCGACGCGCAGGTTCTCCAGCTCGGACGGGTCAGCCGACACCACCGGGATTTCGGCCAACAACGGCTGCCCCGGCTTGGACAGGACACGGATGTCCCCCAGGCCCAATGCGAGTGCCGAACTGCTGGCCAGGGCCAGCAGTGCGGTGGAAAGATAGAGGAGCGGGCGCTTTGCGCCCCTGGCCCGTTTGTTCATGGGCGACACTATAAAGCGTGCGGACCACGGTCCGCACCCATGTAGAGCCGAGCCCATGCCCGGCTGCATCGCCTGAGCCGAGCGTGGGCTCGGCCCTGCAGAAAAGGCCGGGCCTTGCCCGGCCTCTCCATCAGCGCTGCTCGGCGGCGACCAGCTCGGCCAGCTGCACGGCATTCAACGCCGCGCCCTTGCGCACGTTGTCCGACACGATCCACAGGTTCAGGCCGCGCGGGTGCGACAGGTCCTCACGGATACGGCCGACATACACCGCATCGGTGCCCGACGCATGGGTGACCGGAGTCGGATAACCACCGGCTTCATGGCGGTCCACCACCTCAATGCCCGGCGACTGCTCCAGCAGCGCGCGCGCTTCGGCCACGGTGACCTTGTCGCGGGTCTCGATCGCCACCGACTCGGAGTGGCCGTAGAACACCGGCACACGCACCGCGGTCGGGTTCACCAGGATGCTGTCGTCGCCGAGGATCTTGCGGGTCTCCCAGATCAGCTTCATCTCTTCCTTGGTGAAACCATTGTCCTGGAAGTCATCGATGTGGGGGATCAGGTTGAAGGCGATCTGCACCGGGAAGCGCTGCGGATCGATTTCCTGGAAGCTGAGCAGCTGGCCAGTCTGCTTGCCCAGCTCTTCGGTGGCCGAACGACCACCGCCGGACACCGACTGGTAGGTGGAGACGTTGATGCGCTCGATGCCGTACTTGCGGTGCAGCGGCGCCAGCGCCACCAGCATCTGCATGGTCGAGCAGTTCGGGTTGGCGATGATGCCACGCGGACGGTTGGCCACCTGTTCCGGATTGACCTCGGACACCACCAGCGGCACGTCATCGTCGTAACGGAAGGCCGAGGAGTTGTCGATCACCACCGCACCGGCAGCGGCGAACTTCGGTGCGTATTCCTTGGACACGCTGCCACCGGCCGAGAACAGCGCGATCTCGACACCGGTCGGATCGAAGGTGGCCAGGTCCTGCACCTTGACCTTCTGGCCGTTGAACTCGATCTCGCCGCCGGCCGAACGTTCCGAAGCGAGGACGCTCAGGGTGCCGACCGGGAAATCACGCTCGGCCAGGATCGACAACATGGTCTCGCCGACCGCACCGGTGGCACCGACGACGGCAACGTGGAAACTGCGCTGTGCATTGCTCATGGGGGAAAACTCTCACGAAAACGGGAATGGGGAAGAAACACGCACGACAGCTGGGTTCGGGGAACCTCCTCAGGCGGGGCGCGCGGAGGTTCCCTATCGTTTCCCGGTTTTTTTGCCCAGGGTCGCGCGTGCAGCCATGGCCGCGTCAGCGTTGATCGCGCTCGGCATGCACGAGGGTGCGCCATCCAGGCCGAGCCCGGCAACCAGATTATCGACGGCCAGCTGTACCATCGCCGTGCGCGTGGCCAGCGAGGCACTGCCGATATGCGGGGTCAGCACCACATTGCGCAGCGCCAGCAGCTCCGGACGCACCGCCGGCTCGCCCTCGTAGACATCCAGGCCGGCAGCGGCCAGCCGGCCGTGGGCCAGCGCGTCAGCCAGCGCCAGTTCGTCGACGATGCCGCCGCGGGCGATGTTCACCAGGGTGGCTGACGGCTTCATCTTCGCCAGCGCCGCCGCATCGATGATGTGATGCGAGGCCGGGGTGTAGGGCAGCACCGTGACCAGGTGGTCGGACTGCGCCAGCAGCGTGTCCAGGTCCACGTAGGTCGCGCCAAGCGCCGCCTCGGTATCGGCCGGCAACCGCGAACGGTTGTGGTACAGCACCTTCATGCCGAACCCGTGTGCACCGCGGCGTGCGATGCCCTGGCCGATGCGGCCCATGCCGAGGATGCCCAGCGTGCTGCCATGGACATCCGCGCCCAGCATGGTCTGGAACGACCACTGCCGCCACTGGCCTTCGCGCAGCCAGCGCTCGGACTCGGTGATCCGGCGCGCAGTGGCCATCAGCAACGCGAAGCCGAGATCGGCAGTGGTCTCGGTCAGGACGTCCGGCGTGTTGCTGGCGAGGATGCCGGCCGCACTGAGCGCGTCGACATCCAGATTGTTGTAGCCGACGCCGACATTGGCGATCACCTGCAGCTGCGCGGCGCCGGCCACCTGGGCCGCACCGATGCGCTCGTTGAGGGTGATGATCGCACCGTCGGCGCGGGCCAGCTGTTCGGCGATCTGCGCGGGCGTCCAGGCGGTGACGGTGTCGGTGCTGCGCAGCTGCACGCGATCGCGCAACGGCGCGATGGCCGCGTCGATCAGCGGCTGGCTCACCCACACGGTCGGCCGCGTGTCAGCCATCGATCTGCCCGGGAATGCGCGGGGTGATCGTCCCGACATCGCCGCACTGCGCACGATGGCGCAGCGCCTGGTCCATCAGCACCATCGCCACCATCGCTTCGGCGATCGGGGTGGCGCGGATGCCGACGCAGGGATCGTGCCGACCGGTGGTGACCACCTCGACCACGTTGCCGGCCGTATCCAGCGACGGCCCCGGCAGGCGCAGGCTGGAAGTCGGCTTCAGGGCAATCGACGCAACTACCGGCTGGCCGGTGGAGATGCCACCGAGGATGCCGCCGGCATGGTTGCTGGCGAAGCCCTGCGGCGTCAGCAGGTCGCGGTGCTCGGTGCCCTTCTGCGCGGCACTGGCAAAACCATCACCGATCTCCACGCCCTTCACCGCGTTGATGCTCATCAGGGCAGCGGCCAGTTCACCATCGAGCTTGCCGTAGATCGGCTCGCCCCAGCCCGGCGGCACGTTGTCGGCGACCACATCCACGCGCGCACCGACCGAATCACCGGACTTGCGCAGCGCATCCATGTACGCCTCCAGCTCGGTCACCTGTGCGGCGTGCGGCCAGAAGAACGGATTGTCTTCCACCGCCGACCAGTCGAAACCGGCCGGGGTGATGTCGCCCAGCTGTGACAGATAGCCACGCACGGTCACGCCGAAGCGCTCGGCCAGCCACTTCTTGGCGACCACCCCGGCGGCAACGCGCATGGTGGTCTCGCGTGCCGAGGAACGGCCGCCACCGCGCGGGTCACGGATGCCGTACTTGTGCCAGTAGCTGTAGTCGGCATGACCCGGCCGGAACTGCTGGCCGATGTTGGCGTAGTCCTTGCTGCGCTGGTCGGTGTTGCGGATCAGCAGCGCGATCGGGGTGCCGGTGGTCAGACCCTCGTACACGCCGGACAGGATCTCGACTTCATCGGCCTCGCGACGCGCCGAGGTGTGGCGGCTCTTGCCGGTGGCACGGCGCTGCAGGTCGTGGGCGAATTCGGCCGCGTCCAGCGCCAGTCCCGGAGGGCAACCATCGATCACGCAGCCGATGGCCGGCCCGTGCGACTCGCCGAACGTGGTGACGGTGAACAGCTTGCCGAACGAATTGGAGCTCACGGGCGCTGCGCCGCCAGTTCGGTGATGCGCGCGCTGTGGGCGATCAGCTCGCGGCACTCGACCGCGAAGATGCCCATCTGGCCGACCTTGAACTCGATCCAGGCGAAATCGACTTCCGGCAGCAGCTTGATCAGGTGCTGCTCGGATTCGCCTACTTCGCAGATCAGCAGGCCGTCTTCGCTCAGGTGAAGCGGAGCGTCGCGCAGGATCTTCAGCACCAGGTCCAGGCCGTCGTCGCCGGCACGCAGGCCCATTTCCGGCTCGTAGGAGTATTCCTGCGGCAGGGCATCGGTCTCGTCGTTGGTGACGTACGGCGGATTGGTGACGATCAGGTCGTAATGGCGGCCGGTCAGTCCGTTGAACAGATCCGACTTGAGCAGGGTGACATTGTGCGCCTGCAGGCGTTCCTTGTTCTCTTCAGCCAGCGACAGTGCGTCGTCGCTCAGGTCGACGCCATCCACTTCCCAGTTCGGGTAGTAGTGGCCCATGGCGATGGCGATGCAGCCCGAACCGGTGCACAGGTCCAACGCACGACTGACATCGCGGCCGGCCAGCCACGGCTCGAAACCGCATTCGATCAGTTCGGCGATCGGCGAGCGCGGCACCAGGGCGCGCTTGTCGCTCTTGAAACTCAGGCCGGCGAACCAGGCCTCGCCGGTCAGGTAGGCGGCCGGAATGCGTTCGTCGATGCGGCGCTGGAACAGTTCCAGCACGCGCAGCTTCTCGGCCTGCAGCAGGCGCGCCTGGCCGTACGCCGGGCCGAGGTCGTGCGGCAGGTGCAGGCTGTGCAGCACCAGCTGGGTGGCCTCGTCCAGCGCATTGTCGTAGCTGTGACCGAAGGTCAGCCCGGCTTCGTTGAAACGGCTGGTGCCGTAGCGGATCAGATCGATGATCGTGTGGAGTTCGGCGGCCGTTTCAGCGGTCATGGCGGTACTGCGGGCAAAGTGGCCCCCGATTATAGGGGCTGGCGCCCGCGGCGGCATCCGTTGCGGCGGAAACGATCGGGCCGCAGCCGGTATGATGGAGCCCACTTCGCGCGGGGGCACCCATGTTCAATCGCAACGCCGGCATCATCCTGCTGATCGCCCTGGCGGCGGGCCTGGGCCTGCTCGCCGCCCAGCAGGTGTTTGCGCCGAAGCCGCCGGCCAACGCCCCGGCCACCGAAGCGGTCACGCTGTACCCGCAGCCGCGTGAACTGCCCGACTTCAACCTGGCCCAGTCCGACGGCACCCGCCTGATCCCGGGCGAACTGAAGGGCCACTGGACCCTGGTGTTCCTGGGCTTCACCTTCTGCCCCGACGTGTGCCCGACCACCCTGGCCGAACTGGCCGGCGCGCAGAACCAGTGGGAAGCCCTGCCTGACACGCTGCGCCCGCGGGTGCTGTTCATCTCGGTCGACCCCGACCGCGACAGCGCCACGCGGCTGGGCGAGTACGTGCACGGCTTCCACAAGGACACCCTGGCCGCCACCGGCGATGTGCCCTCGCTGGAACGCTTCGCCACCTCGCTGGGCTTCGTGTTCCAGAAGGTGCCGGGCAAGCACTTCGACGAAAACCCCGAGGACTACACCGTCGAGCATTCGGCCAGCCTGGCCGTGCTCGATCCGCAGGGCCGCCTTGCCGGCCTGGTGCGCCCCCCGTTCAATGCGCCGGCCATTGCCCGCGACCTGCAGAAGCTGACCGAGAAAACCGCCCCATGAGCCTCACCACCGCCCTGACGTACGCCCTGCCCCACCGCCTGCTGTCCTCGATGGCGCGTTCGCTGGCGTACTCGGACGATCCGCGCGTGTCGCGCTGGCTGATCGACACGGTCACCCGCAAGTTCAACGTCAACCTGGACGAAGCGGCCAACCCGGACCCGCGCAGCTACGCCACCTTCAACCAGTTCTTCACCCGTGCGCTGAAGCCGGGCGCGCGCGTGGCCGATGCCGATCCGCGCAGCCTGGTGATGCCGGCCGACGGCCGCATCAGCCAGCTGGGGAAGATCGAGGCCGGCCGCATCTTCCAGGCCAAGGGCCAGTCGTTCACCGCCGCCGAGCTGCTGGGCAGCGACGAAGACGCCAAGCCGTACAACGACGGCCTGTACGCCACCGTGTACCTGTCGCCGCGCGATTACCACCGCGTGCACATGCCGTGGACCGGCACCCTGCGCGAGACCGTGCACGTGCCGGGCCGCCTGTTCAGCGTCGGCCCGGCCGCAGTGAACGGCGTGCCGCGCCTGTTCGCCCGCAACGAGCGCCTGGTCTGCCACTTCGACACCAGCTTCGGCCCGATGGTCAGCGTGATGGTGGGCGCACTACTGGTGTCCGGCGTGGAGACCGTATGGAGCGGTGAGGAGATCCCGGCCTACGGTGACCGCATCACCCGCAAGGATTACCGCGGCCAGGGCATCAAGCTTGAGCGTTTCGCCGAGATGGCGCGCTTCAACTACGGTTCCACCGTGATCGTGCTGCTGCCGCCGGGCGTGGCCGAGTTCGCCCCGCAGCTGGGCGCCCAAAGCCCTGTGCAGCTGGGCCAGGCCCTGGCGAAGCTGCGCTGACCGTAGATCCACGCCATGCGTGGATGGATTCAACGGAATGACGGCCAGCGGCCGGCACTACCGGGTCTGTAGAGCCGAGCCCATGCTCGGCTGCCGGCAAAAACAGCCGAGCATGGGCTCGGCTCTACAGCCAGAAACGTGTTACTGCAGGGCCGGGGCCGGGCCGACGTCCATGCCGTCGTAGTCTTCCACGCCCTTCTCCGCGGCCAGCGCGGCGAACTCCTGGTTGCGACGGTCCAGCGAGGCTTCGTCGTGAATCTCCACGCGCTCCACATGCAGCACGTGGAACGGCGCGTCGCCCTCTTCCGGCTCCTGCTCGAACAGTTCCACGAAGGTGTAGCCCTGCGCCTGCAGATGGTCAGCCAGCGCCTGCAGTGGCTCAGCGGTGGAATGGACGAAGAAATACCCCCACAGCAACGGGCCGGTGATGTCCCAGTCGGTGTTTTCGCGGAGGTTGGCGAACAGGTTGCGGGTGTCTTCGAGGTCCATGCGGATTCCAGGGGTCGTGGGGGATTACTTGTCGCAGCCCTGCAGCTTCAGCGTCTGGCCGTGGCGCAGGCTGTAGGCCGGGGCTTTCAGGCCGTTGGCGCGGGCCAGGGTCGGCACGTCGCACTGGAACTTCGCCGCAATGGCACCCAGGGTCTCGCCCTTGCCCACCTTGTGGCTGCGTACCGGCTTCGGCCGCGCCGCCGGGCGCGGCGTAGCCACCGGAGCGACCGGCGTGGTCGGCACGCTGGTGGATGCAGCAGCGTCCGCCACCGGCACCACACCACCCACGGCCACGCTGCCGGTGTAGCTGGCGGCGGTCGGGCGGACGATGGCTGCGTTCAGATCGGCGGTGATCAGGGTGCGGGCCAGGTCCGCACGCGGGCCGCTGACGCAGTTGCGCTGGTACAGGCCGGCGATGCGGGTGGTGGCGTTGATCAACGTGCCGGCCGGAATCCAGCCGTCGGCTTCATAGCGCGGGTTGAGGTTGCGCAGCGCGCGCATGTAGCCATCGCGGGTGCCGTGGCTGCCCAGGCAGATGGTCAGTTCATAGATGGTGGTGGACTTGGCCAGGCGCAGCGTGGCCGGCTGCGCACTGATCTTCGGGAACTCCACGCCGTACTGCTGCGGGTGCAGGAAGATCCACGCCGCGGCGATCACCATCGGCACGTAGTCCTTGGTCTCGCCGGGGAACTGGTTGTAGACGCTGTCGGTCCAGAAGCTCTGCCCGCCGCTCTGCTTGAACACGCGCGCCGCACGGCCTTCACCACCGTTGTAGGCGGCCACCGACATTTCCACGTTGTTGTTCAGTTCGCGCAGGCGTTCGTTGAGATAGCTGGCGCTGGCCTCGGCGGCGCTGCGTGCATCGAAGCGCGTATCGAAGCCGGTGCCGTCCGGGCCGAGGCCGAAGCGGCGGCCGGTGGCCGGCATGAACTGCATCAGGCCCGCCGCGCCCGCGCGCGAGGAGGCATGCACGCGGCCGTTGGATTCCTTGGCCATGATGCCGAACAGCAGCGCCTCGGGCAGGCCGCGCTTTTCCCACTCCGGCCACATCACCGCGCGCAGGTTCTGGTAGTTCTCGTAGCTGGTCAGCAACGCCGGGCGCATGTCGGTCAGCCAGCGGCGGATGCCGGCCTGCACGGCCGGGTTGTACTCGACCATGCTGTCGAAGGCATGCCGCTTGTCGTTGAGCAGCGCGGCGGCGCGGGCGGCCTCGGGCACATCGGCGGTGAGCGGGCCGATATGGTCGGGGTCGGCTTCCAGGCGGTCACCACTCTCGTCGGTCACCTCATCGCTGCCCGCCGCATCGGCGTCGTGCTTGAGCAGGCGCTTGTAGCTGGCCAGCAGGGTGCCCATCTGGCAGCCCTTCTGCTTCACGCAGTCATTGAGGACGTCTTCCATGTCCTCCAGCGCGGCATCGGCCTCGTTGCTGCCCTTCGGGTCGGAATTGGCGACCAGCAACAGGGCGTCGCTGTAGCGCTTCTCGGCGGCGGTCATGCGCTGCTGCAGCGCATCCACCTTCACCTTGTCCCGGGCCGAAACCCGCTGCGCATGGGCGTCGGGCGCCAGGGAAACCAGGCCGGCCAGGGCCAGCAGCGGCCAACCACGGGAAATCAGGACAGGAACGGGCATTGATGGCACTGTGTGCGAAACAGGCAGGCAGAGTAGCGGCGCCGCCAAGGTCCGGGCAAGCCGACCTTCGGCCCGTCACCGCCGGCGGTTAACATTGGGCTATTCACCACAAGGGCTGGACCATGGATCCGATTCTGCTCGGCAAAGGCATTACCGACGATATTGCCGTCACCCTGCTGCCGAAACTCGGCAACCGCCACGGCCTGGTGGCCGGCGCCACCGGTACCGGCAAGACGGTGACCCTGATGACCCTGGCCGAGGGCTTCTCGCGGCTGGGCGTTCCGGTGTTCCTGGCCGATGTGAAGGGCGATGTGTCCGGCCTGGCCGTGCCTGGCACCGGCGCCGAGAACCTGCTGCAGCGCGCCGCCGAGATCGGCGTGGCGGACTATGCGCCGGCCGCCAGCCCGACCATTTTCTGGGATCTGTACGGCAAGCTCGGCCACCCGGTGCGCACCACGGTCAGCGAGATGGGCCCGACCCTGCTGTCGCGCATCCTCGAATTGAACGATACCCAGGCCGGCGTGCTCGACATCGTCTTCAAGCTGGCCGACGACCGTGGCCTGCTGCTGCTGGACATGGACGATCTGCGTGCCCTGCTCGGCCTGGTGGCCGAGGAGCGCAAGGACATCTCCACCGAGTACGGCCTGGTCAGCGCGCAGTCGATCGCCGCGATCCAGCGCTCGGTGCTGCGCCTGGCACAGGACGGCGGCGAGAATTTCTTCGGCGAACCGGCACTGGAACTGGCCGACATCATGCGGGTCAATCACGACGGCCGCGGCATGATCGGCATCCTTGCCGCCGACCAGCTGGTGCTCAAGCCCAAGCTGTATTCGACCTTCCTGCTGTGGCTGCTGTCGGAACTGTTCGAGCAGCTGCCGGAAGTGGGCGACCTGGACAAGCCGAAGCTGGTCTTCATCTTCGACGAAGCGCACCTGCTGTTCGACGACGCGCCCGCGTCGCTGGTGCAGCGCATCGAGCAGGTGGTTCGACTGATCCGCTCCAAGGGCGTGGGCGTGTACTTCTGCTCGCAGTTCCCCGATGACGTGCCGGGCAACATCCTCGGCCAGCTGGGCAACCGCGTGCAGCACGCGCTGCGCGCCTTCACCCCGCGCGACCAGAAGGCGGTAAAGACCGCTGCCGAGACCTTCGTGCCGAACCCGAAGCTGGACGTGGCCAAGGTGCTGAGCCAGCTCGGCACCGGCGAGGCGCTGGTGTCCACGCTGCAGGACAAGGGCGTGCCGATGCCGGTGCAGCAGACGATGATCGCGCCGCCGCGCTGCCGGATGGGACCGATCACCGAGGCCGAACGCGCGCAGGTGCGCGCCGGCAGCCCGGTCGGCAGCCGCTACGACACCGCGATCAACCGCGAGTCGGCAGCAGAGCTGCTGGCCCAGCGCGCGCAGAAGGCGGTCGAGAAGGCCGAAGCACCTGCCGCGCGCAGTCGCGAGCAGGACGAGGCGCAGGAGGGAGGCTTCGGCCAGTCGATCAAGGATGCGATCTTCGGCACCAAGCGCCGCCAGGGCATGATCGAGACCATGGCCAAGCAGACCACGCGTACCGTCGGCACCAAGCTGGGCAACCAGATCGTGCGCGGCATTCTGGGCGGCATTTTCGGCGGCAAGCGCTGATTCACCGCCACTGGGGTCAGAGCTCTTTCCACGGGAAAGGGCTCCGACCCCATCGTTCCTTTGAAAAGAAGTCTTACCGCATGTCCCGTTGGCGCCCCCCCGCAGAAAAAAGTACTGCCCTGATCACCGCTTCCGGCCACGCCCGGTTGAAAGCGGAACTGGATGACCTGTGGCGTGTACGCCGTCCCGAAGTGGTAAAGGCACTGGCCGCCGCCGCTGCGGAGGGCGATCGTTCCGAGAACGCCGAATACACCTATCGCAAGAAGCAGCTGGGCGAGATCGACCGCCGCGTGCGCTACCTGACCAAGCGGCTGGAATCGCTGCGCGTGGTCGATACCACACCGACCGATCCGCAGGCGGTGTTCTTCGGTGCGTGGGTGGAGCTGGAGAACGTGGACAGCGGCGACACCAGCCGCTACCGCATCGTCGGGCCGGATGAGACCGATGCGGGCCTGGGCTGGATCAGCATCGATTCGCCGTTGGCGCGTGCGCTGCTGAAGAAGCGGCTGGATGACGAGTTTTCGGTGGAGCTGCCCGGCGGCCAGTTCACCTTCGCGGTGATCAGCGTGGAATACGAGCGGATGTAGAGTCGACTATCAGTCGACTACCGCGCGAAGCGCGGCACAAACCTCCGCCGCCGGACGGCAAACGCACCGCGATCCCCATCGCGGCTGATGACTCACCGAAGCCATCTGTCAAGCGTTCATGACATCGGAACGAAGAGCAGTCGACTAGCAGTCGACTCTACCGCCGGGCAACGGCGGCGGGTACTGACGCCCGGCACGCAACGGGCGGAAGTAATCGGCGTTGGCGTAGAAGGCGGCATCCTGCCTTTCATGCCAGCCCGGGATACCCGCCAGGGGCAGCGGTCGCAGCTGCAACGGATCGGTCAGCGCCCGGCCCTCGCGGATGGCCACGGCGACCTCGGCGATACAGGCGTCGTCATCGTCGCCCTGTACCACCACGCACTTGCCGACCAGCAATCGCCCCGGCAACAGCGCCTGTTCCATCAGCGCATGCCCGAATACCACAGCGATGGCGATGTCACCGCTCTGCCACCGCGTCGGCTCGAACAATGCAGGCCAGTCATGCCCATTCCACGCGCGCAGCAATGTGTCATCGCGCACACGCACGATCACGCCGGTTTCGTCGAACTGGGTCAAGGCGGCCTGCGCGCGGTTGCGCTGGCCGGGTAGCATGGCCTCGATATGCCGGCATTGCTGCGCGTTCAGTGCACGCTTCAGTTGCGGATGGGACGCCCATACCAGCGCGTTGAACAGGTCGTGCCAGTTGTCGGCACGGGTGGCGATACGCCCCTGCGCGATACGCGCCTCGTAATGCAGGCCATCGGCCAACAGCGCGGCATCCTGTTCCACCAACTGCCAACCCGGCAGGGACAGGCATGCGTCAAGTGCCGTGATGGGCGGCCAGCGGGGGCCCACCAGCAGATCACGGAAATCCTGCAGCCCGGCAAACACCGGGTGCCCGAACACCTGCGGATCGACCGCCGCACGCGGCGGCGGCACGAAGCGGCGGACGCCGCTGCCGTCACCGGCGGCGGTCGTCGTTGCGGTCACAGCACCTTGAGGTCGAACGCCGGGCGGCCCGCAGCCGCCAGCGCATCGCCGTACAGGTCGTGCTCGTCGCTCTCGGTGATCTCCACGTCGACGAATTCGCCCACGCGCAGCGGCACCTGGTCGGCATTCTGGATGTGCACCAGGCCGTCGATCTCCGGGGCATCAGCCCTGGAGCGAGCCACGGCGATATCGCCCTCGATGGCGTCGACCAGGCACTGCTGCACGGTGCCGATCTTGGCCTCCAGGCGCGCGGCGGAGATCTGTGCCTGCTTCTCCATGAAGCGGGCCAGACGCTCCTGCTTCACTTCCTCCGGCACCGCATCGGGCAGATCGTTGGCGGTGGCGCCCTCGACCGGCGAGTAGGCGAACGCACCGACGCGATCCAGCTGTGCCTCATCCAGGAACGACAGCAGTTCTTCGAACTCGGCCTCGGTCTCGCCCGGGAAGCCGACGATGAAGGTCGAACGCACGGTGATGTCCGGCGCGATGCGGCGCCAGTTCTGCACGCGCTCCAGGGTCTTCTCGACCGCGCCGGGGCGCTTCATCAGGCGCAGGATGCGTGGGCTGGCGTGCTGGAACGGAATGTCCAGGTACGGCAGGATGCGGTTCTCGGCCATCAGCGGCACTACCTCGTCCACGTGCGGGTATGGGTAGACGTAATGCATGCGCACCCACGCATCGAGTTCGGACAGGCCTTCGCACAATGCCTTCAGTCGGGTCTGGTAGGCCTTGTTGCGCCACATCTTCTCTGCGTACTTCACGTCCACGCCGTAGGCCGAGGTGTCCTGCGACACCACCAGCAGCTCGCGCACGCCACCACGCACCAGGCGCTCGGCCTCACGCAGCACCTCGTCAACCGGGCGCGAGACCAGCTTGCCGCGCATGGACGGAATGATGCAGAAGCTGCACTTGTGGTTGCAGCCTTCGGAAATCTTCAAGTAGGCGTAGTGGCGCGGGGTCAGCTTGATGCCGTAGTCGGGCACCAGGTCCACGAACGGATCGTGCTTGGGCGGCAGCGCTTCGTGCACCGCCTCCATCACGCTCTGGTAGTCCTGCGGGCCGGACACCGCCAGCACGTTGGGGTACGCCTCGCGGATCTGCTCGGGGCGCTTGCCCAGGCAGCCGGTGACGATGACCTTGCCGTTCTGGTTCATCGCCTCGCCGATCGCGTCCAGCGACTCGGTCACCGCCGAATCGATGAAGCCACAGGTGTTGACCACCACCACATCGGCCGAATCGTAGGACGGGACGATGTCGTAGCCTTCCGAACGGAGCTGGGTGAGGATGCGCTCGGAATCGACAAGGGCCTTCGGGCAGCCAAGGCTGACGAAGCCGACTTTGGGGTTCAGCTGGGACATGGAATCGCGGGACTCTGGGGGCCTGGGCCCCTGCCGGCATGGCAGGGGTTCCTGGGGGCCTGAAGGGGCGCCAGTATACCGGGGTTGGCGGCCGGGCTCTGAATGGCCAGCCGCCCGATCGCGCACAGCCGCTGACACCACGCTAACCCGCGCAGCACCGACAATGCAGCCCTGTCCCCTGCAACGAGAGTAGATGACGATGGCCGAGTGGATTACCCTGGATACGCACCACGGCGCGGTACGGGCCTGGCAGGCACTCCCCGAGGGCACCGCGCGCGGCGGGCTGGTGGTGGTGCAGGAAATCTTCGGCGCGAACCCGCATATCCGCAGCGTGGCCGAGCGCTTCGCCGCCGAAGGCTATGCGGTGCTGGCACCGTCGTTCTTCGACCTGGTCGATGGACCCGAGGCCGATCCGGATGCCCTGCCCTACGACGCCGACGGCGTGAAGCAGGGGCTGGAACGGGTAGCCGCGCTGGGCATGGAACGGGCGCTGGAAGTGGTCCGCGCGGCGGCCACCCGCCTGGCCCCCTACGGCAAGGTCGGCACCGTCGGCTACTGCTGGGGCGGTACGGTGGCGATGCTGTCCGCAGTGCGCCTGGGCCTGCCTTCTGTCAGCTACTACGGTGCGCGCAACGTCCAGTTCCTCGATGAGACGCCGAAGGCGCCGGTGATCTTCCACTTCGGCGCCCAGGACAGGAGCATCCCGCCGGAGGCCGTCCAGGCCCACCGCGAAAAGCTGCCGCAGATGGCAACCTTCGTCTATCCGGCCGACCACGCCTTCAACCGGGAGGTCGGACATGCGTATGATCCAGACAGCGCCGCCCTGGCGCTTCAACGCACCCTGGACTTCTTCTCGGAGCATCTTGGATGAGCGAATTCGAACTCGATTCACGCCTGGCCACCGATAGCGTGCTGGTGGCCGAAGGACCGTTGTCGCAAGTGCGGCTGATGAACGACGAACGATTCCCCTGGCTGGTACTGGTACCGCGCCTGGCCGGGGTCACCGAGTGGATCGAGCTGGACGGCGAGCAGCAGGACAAGCTGCGCACCGAGCTCAACCGCGCCTGCAAGGCCCTGAAGGGCTCCGACGGGGTGGAGAAGATCAACATCGGCGCACTGGGCAACATCGTGCGCCAGCTGCACTTCCACGTGATCGGCCGCCATGACGGTGACCCGGCCTGGCCGGGCCCGGTCTGGGGCAGCGGTCCGGCGCACCGCTACGAAGCGGCCGCACTGGACCAGCATGTCGCCTACTGGAAGGAACGGCTAGGATATCCGGCCCACACCTGAGCCTTCGCCGACCCGATGCGATTCAACCTCGTTGCCGCCATCCTGCTGATCCTGATCGGCCTGTTCATGCTCGCCAGCAATCTCGGCTGGACGCACCTGAACCTCTCCAAGCTGCTGCTGACCTGGTGGCCGGTGGCGCTGGTGGGTGTCGGCATCGCGATGCTGTTCGGGCGCGGGAAGTAAGGTAGCGCCCGGCCATGCCCGGGCACGCGCTACAAACGAAAACGCCGGGCGTGCCCGGCGTTTTCGTCATGCGATGACGCGGGCGATCAGGTCCGCGGCAGGGTCACACCGGTCTGGCCCTGGTACTTGCCGCCACGATCGCGGTACGACGTCTCGCAGATGTCATCGGCCGCGGCCTGGAAGAACAGCATCTGCGCGACGCCCTCATTGGCATAGATGCGCGCCGGCAGCGGCGTGGTGTTGCTGAACTCCAGGGTGACGTGGCCTTCCCATTCCGGTTCCAGCGGGGTCACGTTGACGATGATGCCGCAGCGCGCATAGGTGCTCTTGCCCAGGCACACCACCAGAGTGTCGCGGGGGATGCGGAAGTACTCCACGGTGCGCGCCAGCGCGAAGCTGTTCGGCGGGATGATGCACTCGTCGGCAGTGATGTCGACGAAGCTTCCCGAGTCGAAATGCTTGGGATCGACGATGGTCGAGTTGATGTTGGTGAACACCTTGAACTCACGCGAGCAGCGCACGTCGTAACCGTAGCTGGACGTGCCATAGCTGACGATGCGCTCGCCGTTGGCCTGCTTGACCTGCCCTGCCTCGAACGGCTCGATCATGCCGTGCTGCTCGGACATGCGGCGGATCCAACGGTCACTCTTGATGCTCATGCTCTGTCCTGTTGAACGAGGGGGAAACGGGCTGCGCCCGAGGCGGCGATTCTACAGGCGGGCCGACTGTGCCGGCCATGATGCGGATTGGCGCGCCGTTTCCATTGCCATGCGCCGTCGCAGCAAGGAACGCACGCGCAGGATGAATAACAAATGAGACCAAGCCGACCGATTTAAATCAGTTAGCACATATTTATGTCAAATCCAATCAGCATGTTTGCAATGACACATGTCGACATAAAAATATTTTTTCTTGAAATTCAAATACATGAATCCACCAATCGGCCTCCCCGGGGACATGAGCGCCGGATGAACGTTGCATGAGGAAAGATTGACCGTTACGGTTTCATTCATCCTGAACAATTCGTTCAGGTCCTTTGAGCCCAACCGATTTCCCTCTGCAACCGCAAAGGAACACGATGAATCTGAACTTCAATGGACGCAGTCTGAAGCGCACCGCTCTGGCCATGGTCCTGGGAGCCATCGCCGGCACCAGCTATGCGCAGAGCACTTCCGGCGACATCGTCGGTACCGCTACGTCGGCTGACAAAGTGCAGGTCAAGAGCCTGTCTTCCGGCGCCACCCGCGAGGCGAACGTCAGCGCGGATGGCCGTTTCCGCATCTCCCAATTGCCGACCGGCACTTATGAGGTCACCACGGTCAGTGGTGGAAATCCGGTTGCGACCACCCGCGTCACCGTGGTCGCCGGACAACAATCGTTCGCGACATTCGCCTCGGCGAACAGCAGCGGTGCAACGTCGCTGGATACCGTCAACGTGCGCGCCCTGGGCGCGGCCAACACGATCGACCTGGGCAGCGTTGAATCGCGTACCACCTTCACTGCCGACAAGCTCAATTCACTGCCGGTCGCCCGCGATATCACCAGCGTCTCGCTGCTGACCCCGGGCACCGTCGCATCGAGCGGCTATTTCGGCCCAGCCTCGTTCGGTGGCGCGTCGGCTGCGGAAAACAGCTACTACGTCAACGGATTCAACGTCACCAATCTGTATGACAGCCTGTCCTTCTCGGAGATCCCGTACCAGGCCATCGATCAGCTGGACGTGCAGACCGGCGGCTATGGTGCTCAGTACGGTTTCTCCACCGGTGGCGTGACCAGCGTCAACGTCAAGCGCGGCACCAACGAATGGAAGGGTGGTTTCAGCTGGACCGGCACCCCGGACTCGCTGCGTGAAAAGGCTCCCGACACCTACTACAGCGATGGCTCGCTGTTCCGTTCGTACGACAAGAACAGCAGCAGCTCCAACGTGTACAGCGTCTGGGCTGGCGGTCCGTTGATCGAGGACAAGCTGTTCGTGTTCGCGATGGGCCAGTTCAGCAACTCCAAGACCGGCAACTTCGGCAACCGCGGCTCCCAGTACACCACCAATGGCCGTCCGCCGTCGGCTGCGGCATTGTCGACCAGCGCCTATGACTATGAGTCGAAGACGCCTTACTGGCTGTTGAAGGTCGACTGGTACCTCAACGAGAACAACCACCTGGAGTACACCGGCTTCGACAACAGCCGTCGTTACTCGTATGACTACTACACTGCGGCCTATGACAGCCCCAACGCTGGTGGCGAACCGGCCAAGACCGGCGACCTGGGCCAGTTGATCGGCAAGAGCGGCGGCCAGACCGACGTCTTCAAGTGGACCAGCTATCTCACCGAGAACCTGACCGCATCCCTGCAGTACGGGCAGATGCGCAATCGTTCATCGGAACACACCATCAGCGCCGATGGCGTCTTTGATGCCTACAACGGTGACATCAACAGCCCGCAGGGTGCGTGCCCCTATGTGCTGGACTACCGCTCGGCCACCGGCGGCACCGGCCGCCAGATCGGCTGTGCGGTTGCCAGCACCGTCGGCATCTTCGGCGGCCGCAACGAACGCAAGGGCACTCGCCTCGACTTCGACTGGCAGCTGGGCGACCACAAGGTCGGCTTTGGTTACAGCGATGAAAAATGGACGTCCGTGCAGGGCACCTCGTACTCGGGCGGAGCGCTTTGGTACCTGTTCGACGACTACGCCAATCTCGTGAACTTCCGCAACGGTGGTTCGATCGAGATCAAGCAGAAGTCGTGGTATCTGCAGGACAACTGGCAGATCACCGACAACTTCATGCTGTACGGCGGTATTCGTAACGATTCGTTCAACAACAAGAACTCCGACGGTGCCACGTTCGTCAAGCAGGACGACATCTGGCAGCCGCGTTTTGGCTTCTCGTGGGACCTGTTGGGTGATGGTCGCAGCAAGCTGTTCGCTTCGGTGGGCCGGTACTCGCTGCCGATCGCGGCAAACGTGGCACTGCGCGCAGCCAGCGCTTCCTACTACCTGGACCAGTACTACACCTACGACGGCATTGGCGCCAACGGCGCTCCAAACGTCACCGGCAGCTTCGAGGATGGTGCGAACGACTCCGTGGTCAATGGCGAAAGCGGCGTCACTCCGGATCCGCGCGCAGTCGCGTCCAAGGGCCTGAAGCCTTACACCCAGGACGAATTGATCATCGGTTACCAGCAGCAGGTCAGCTCGTCGATCGATTTCTTCAACGACTGGACCGTTGGCATCAAGGCGACCTATCGCCGCGCCAACAAGGTGATCGACGACACCTGCGACTCGCGCTCGCTGTACAACGCCGCAGCTGCCGCAGGCTATGACCTGTCCAACTGGTCCGACCCGTGGACCGTGCCGGAAGGCCTGCCCGGCTGCTGGATCTACAACCCGGGTAGCGACCTGAAGGTCACCCTTGATGTGGATGGCAACGGCACAGCGGAAGAGATCACTGTTCCGGGCGCCAGCCTCGGCCCGAAGGCCAAGCGTACGTACAAGGCCGTCACCCTCAGCGCCGACAAGCAGACCGAACGTTGGTATGCCAGCTTCTCTTACACCTGGTCCAAGCTGGAAGGCAACTATGAAGGCCTGGTCAAGAGCACCAACGGCCAGGATGACACCGGCACCACGTCGGACTTCGACTTCGCCGAGATCATGTATGGCTCGGACGGCTACCTGTTCAACGACCATCGCCACAGCATCAAGCTGTTTGGTGGTTACAAGTTCACCGACGAGTGGTCGGTCGGCGTGAACATCCTGGCGCAGTCCGGTGCACCGAAGAGCTGCCTCGGCGGCGGCTACGGCAGCTTCGGCACCGAGTACGGCTACTCCGGCGTATTCCACAGCTGCGAGCTCAATGGCCGGGTTCCGGCAGACGACATCGCCAAGGTCGGCAGCGCCGGCCGCACGCCATGGCAGTTCACCGTCAGCCCGAACATCACCTATACGCCGAACTGGTTGGAAGGCCTGAGCCTGCAGGTGTCCGTGCTCAACGCCTTCAACAACATCAAGCCGGTGCAGGTGTACGAAACCAAGTACGGTCGCCCCAGCTCCGCTCCGACCATTCGCAACTACTACAACTACAACACGCCCAAGTACTTCAACGATCCGCGTGCCGTCCGCTTCCAGGTCCAGTACGACTGGTAAGCCGTTCCCTCTCCAGGAACGCCTCGGATTGCCGCCGGCCTCGCGCCGGCGGCTTTTTCTTTGCGGCCGTGGTCAGAGCAGCGACGACAGGATCGGGATCGACGCCCGCGGGCGCTTGCCCACTTCCTCGATCAGGCGCTGCGCGGCATGCCGGTAGGCCTGCGCCGGCACCGAATCGGGCTGCGCCACGGTGATCGGGGTACCGCTATCACCCTGCTCGCGGATGCCGATCTGCAGCGGCAACGAACCCAGCAGCGGTACGCCGTACTGGGCCGCCATGCGCTCACCGCCGCCTTCACCGAACAGGTGCTCGACATGCCCGCAGTTGCTGCAGGTATGCACCGCCATGTTCTCGACGATGCCCAGTACCGGCACCTCGACCTTCTCGAACATCTTCAGCGCCTTCTTCGCATCCAACGTGGCGATGTCCTGCGGCGTGGTGACGATCACTGCACCGGCCAGCGGAATCTTCTGGGTCAGGGTCAGCTGGATGTCGCCGGTGCCCGGCGGCAGGTCGATCAGCAGAAAATCCAGGTCATCCCACAGGGTGTCGTTGAACAGCTGGGTCATTGCCGAGGTGGCCATCGGACCGCGCCAGATCATCGGCGTGTCCTCTTCGATCAGGTAGCCGATCGACATCGTGTCCACGCCGAACGCGCGCAGGGGCTCGATGCTCTTGTTGTCGGGGCTTTCCGGCCGCCCGGACAAGCCCAGCATGGCGGGCACGCTGGGGCCGTAGATGTCCGCGTCCAGCACGCCAACACGTGCGCCCAGCTGCTGCAGCGCCACGGCCAGATTGACCGAGGTGGTCGACTTGCCCACGCCGCCCTTGCCGGAGCCGACCGCGATGACATTGCGGATGCGGGCATGTGGCGTCAGTCCCTTCTGGACCTGGCTGGCATGGGGGCGGCGGGGGGAACTGTTCACAACGGGCACCAGCTGTATCAGGGGGAATAACCCAACATCATACAAGCTGGACGTAGCCTGACTGAAATTCAGGATTGCTACAGATTCGTGCACAGATTGTTAAGTTCATGTTACGTTCCTGAAGCACTGTTTTGGGCTGCGAAGCTGGCTCCCAGCGCGCACGATGGCGCATGCGCAGTGCCGTTTTTGTTTTTGCTCTCTATTGGAACTACATGAAATACGTAAGCAACACCGCACGTCGCAACACGCTCGCCGTCGCCCTGATTTCCGCCCTGATGGCCGCCGCCCCGGCAATGGCCCAGGACAAGGCGACCAACCTGGACAAGATCACCGTCACCGGTTCGCTGATCCCGCAGACCCAGGTTGAAACCCAGACCCCGGTGATGTCCATCACCGCCGAAGACATCCAGACCCGCGGCTTCAGCAGCGTTGCTGAAGTGCTGCAGCAGTCGTCGCTGACCACCGGCGGCCTGCAGGGCGGCCAGACCTCGGGTTCGTTCACCCAGGGCGCTGAAGCAGCCGGCATGTTCGGCCTGAACCCGGGTTACACCAAGTACCTGATCAACGGCCGCCCGATGCTCTCGTATCCGGCGCTGTACAACGGTAGCGACACCTTCAACAACATCAGCGGCATTCCGATCGACATCGTCGAGCGCATCGAAGTGCTGCCGGGTGGCCAGTCCTCGCTGTACGGCTCGGACGCGATCGCCGGTGTGGTCAACATCATCCTGAAGGAGCGCATGGACGGCGGTACGATGACCGTCCGTGGCGGCACCTACACCGAAGGCGGCGGCAGCAACATCCGCTTCAGCGCAGCCAAGGGCTTCAACGCGTTCGACGACCGCTTCCACGCGCTGGTCAACGTGCAGATCGAGAACGGCAGCCCGATCTGGGGCTACCAGCGTGACATCACCAAGCAGAACAACCCGGTCGGCTACACCGCGCAGGTGCCGTCGAACGACTTCGCCGTCATCACCAATGCAGACAACAAGCTGCTGATGATGGACCCGAGCCGCTGCGCCAACGTGGCAGGCCTGTACGACGGCACCACCGTCGTCGGCAAGCGCGCGTCGGGCGAGTCCTGCGGTTCGGTGTACAGCGCCGGCTACAAGACCCTGAAGAACGGCAAGAACAGCGGCCAGTTCTACTCGTCGATGACCTTCGACGTGAACGACAACTTCCAGCTGTTCGCCGACGTGCTGTACAGCAAGGAAAAGACCGAGTTCACCTCCGGCTCCAGTGCCCTGTGGTGGGGCACGAAGTCGGTCATGGGCGGCTTCTACGACCAGGGCGCCGGCAAGGTCGTGAACCTGCAGCGCGCCTTCGCGCCGGAGGAGATCGGCGCCGGCGACTACAACAACATCCTGAACTCCGATGAGAGCCGCGCCTACCAGGTCACCCTGGGCGGCAAGGGCATGGTTGGCGACTGGGATTACAGCGCCAGCTTCACCCGTGGCGAGTACCGCCTGGACCAGAACCGCTTCGTGCGCTGGAAGGACAAGATCGAGGACTTCTTCGGCCAGACCGTGCTGGGCCCGCGCCTGGGCACCTACACCGACCCGAAGGACCCGACCGCCACGTTCGGCATCTACAACCCGAACTACGCTGCCTTCTACTCGCCGATCACCCCGGACCAGTTCGCCAGCTTCACCGGCTACGGCACCCACCGCAGCAAGACCTGGCAGAACCTGGGTCGCGTGCAGGTGACCAACGGCTCGCTGTTCAGCCTGCCGGGCGGTGACGCCGGCCTGGCCGTCGTGCTGGAAGGTGGCAGCGAAGGTTGGGACTACTCGCCGGACCAGGCCTTCGTCGACGGCAACGTGTGGGGCACCACCGCCGTCGCCGGCGCCGGCCACCGCAGCAACTACGCGGTCACCAGCGAACTGCGCATGCCGCTGCTGGAGAAGCTGACCGTCAGCGCCTCGGGCCGTTATGACGCGTTCAAGATCGCCGACAAGACCGTCGACAAGGCTACTTACAGCATCGGTCTGGAATTCCGTCCGATCGAGAGCCTGCTGCTGCGCGGCAAGTACGGCACCGCCTTCCGTGCACCGACCCTGTCCGATGCCTTCCAGGGCATGAGCGGCTCGTACTCGTCCGGCCAGAACGACTACTACCGCTGCAGCCAGCTGGGCTACGGCCTGCGTGACGAGGCCTGCTCGTTCTACAAGAACACCTCGGTGTACAGCGAAAAGTCCGGCAATCCGGACCTGAAGCCGATCACCGCCGACGTGTGGAGCGCAGGCGTGGTGTGGGCCCCGGTGAGCAACTTCTCGCTGTCGGCCGACTACTACAACTGGAAGATCAAGAACGAGGTCAAGACCCTGAGCACCGACCAGCTGCTGCTGGCCGAGTACCAGTGCCACAACGGCCTGCCGAACAACACCTCGGCCAGCTGCCAGAACGTCACCGACTGGGTGTCGCGCGATGCCGGCGGCAACCTGACCCGCGTGTACACGCCGAAGCTCAACGTCGCCAGCCAGAACCTGGAAGCGGTGACCGTGGCGGCCAAGTACCAGCAGGATATCGGCCGCTTCGGCTCGCTGATGTTCTCCGGCAACTACACCAACATGCTGAAGCGTGAAGTGCAGCCGATGCCGGGCGCCGCCAAGCTCGACCTGCTGAGCGATCCGTACAACATGTGGTACTACGACAACTTCGCCAAGGTCCGTGGCGATCTGTCGGTGGCCTGGAACATCGCCAAGTTCACCACCACCGTGTACGCCAACTACGTCGGCAGCACTCCGAACTACCTGGCCTACACCGGCCGCAGCTACGGCTACGTCCACTCGTCCGGCGCCAAGGCCGGCAAGTGGGGTTCGTACACCACGTACAACCTGAGCATGAACTACCAGGCACAGGACGATCTGGTCCTGTCGCTGATGGTCAACAACGTGTTCAACAAGCTGCCGGAAGGCCAGCGCTACAACTACCCGGGCAACGAATCGACCCCGTTCAATGACGGCTTCTACAGCGTCTACGGCCGCCAGATCTCGGCCCAGGTCAAGTACAACTTCTGATCCCGTCGTTTTCCGGACTTCGTGTCTGGACCAGGCCCCGCTTCGGCGGGGCCTTTTTTTGTTTCACGATGACTCCAGCCCGACATTTCGCTGGACTGCGCTGTAGCTCGATACAGCAGGTTTATCAATAACTTACGCGCGTCCATCATATGCCGGTGCTTTCCGAAACCTGACCCGGTTTCCCCTCGCGCCGCTCCTATCTGGCTCCTGGAATCGGGTCGTTCCAAGGAGTCATCATGGCAAAGATCAAGCTCACCAAGACCGCCGTAGAGACGGCGCAACCCCAGGCCACGGCCATCGAACTGCGGGATACCGTGGTGCCCGGCTTCCTCTGCAAGATCACCCCGGCGGGCCGTCGGGTGTTCATGCTTCAGTACCGCACGAACGCCGGGGAACGCCGCAAGCCCGCCTTGGGGTTGTTCGGGGAACTGACGGTTGAACAGGCCCGCGTCATGGCGCAGGACTGGCTGGCCGAGGTTCGCCGGGGCGGCGACCCCGGCGGCGCCAAGGCCGAGGCGCGCAAAGCGCCCACGATGGCCGAGTTGTGCACGAAGTTCATGGAGGACTACTCCAAGAAGCGCAACAAGCCCAGCACGCAGGAAGGCTATCAGGGCGTCATCGACCGCTGCATCATCCCGCTGCTGGGCCGCAAGAAGGTGCAGGACGTGAAACGGCCCGATATTGCGGGCCTGATGGAGAAGCTGGCCTACAAGCCGACCGAGGCGAACAAGGCTTTCGGCGTGCTGCGCAAGATGTTCAACCTGGCCGAAGTGTGGGGCTTCCGCCCGGACGGCACGAATCCGTGCCGCCATGTTCCGATGTACCCGCCTGGCAAGGAAACCCGGCTCATCGTGGACGATGAACTGGTGCGCGTCTTCCGCCAGTTGGAGAAGCTGGAAGCGGAGGAACTGGAGAACTACGTCATCCCACTGGCGATACGCCTCCAATTCGAGTTCGCTGCGCGTCGCTCCGAAATCTGCCCACTCGAATGGACTTGGCTGGACTTCGAGAACCGCCGCGTGGTCTGGCCCGACAGCAAGACCGGCGGCATGTCCAAGCCCATGAGCGCGGAAGCCTATCGGCTGCTTTCGACGGCGCCGCGCCGTGAAGGTTGCCCCTACGTCCTGCCGTCGCCCAACGACCCGGACAAGCACCTGACCTTCGGCGAGCACTATGGCGGCTGGTGCCGGGTGCTCAAGGCCGCTGGCGTGCCGCACGTTGGCACGCACGGCATCCGCCACCGCTCGGCGACGGACATTGCCAATTCTGGTGTCCCGATCAAGGTCGGTATGGAGCTGACCCAGCACAAGACCGTCGCGCAGTTCATGCACTACGTCCACACCGAGGACAAGCCGGTGCGCGATGCGGCCGAGCTGGTGGCCAGCCGGCGCCAGGCCATCACGGGGGCGCGGCAGAGTCAGCCACAGGAGGCAACGGCATGAGCAGCAAGCAATCGTCCGCAGTGGCGGCCAAGGCTGCCGCCTTGCCTGCCGGCTACGCCGGCATCCACGGCGGCATCGTGGAACTGCTCGACGCTGCACGCCGCGCCACGGCGCGCAGCGTCAACGCGCTGATGACCGCCAGCTATTGGGAAATCGGCCGCCGCATCGTGGAGGCCGAGCAGCAGGGCAAACGCCGCGCGGGGTACGGCGAGCAGTTGATCGAGCGGCTGTCGGCAGACCTGACCACGCAGTTCGGGCGCGGGTTCAGCCGCCCGAACTTGCAGCAGATGCGGTCATTCTTCCTGACTTGGCCAATTCGCCAGACAGTGTCTAGCGAATCTTCCCTAGCGCTGTCGCAGGGGCGCCCTGGGCGGCTGGACGAACTGGCTCAGGTCTTCCCCTTGCCGTGGTCGGCCTATGTGCGGCTGCTGATGGTCAAGGACGACCATGCGCGCCAGTTCTACGAAGCCGAAGCCCTGCGCGGCGGCTGGAGCGTGCGCCAGCTTGACCGGCAGATCGGCAGCCAGTTCTACGAGCGCACGGCGCTGTCGAAGAACAAGGCGGCGATGCTGGTCAAGGGCGCCGTGCCGAAGCCGGCCGATGCCGTGACGGTCGATGATGCGATCAAAGACCCGCTCGTGCTGGAGTTCCTTGACCTCAAGGACGAGTATTCCGAATCCGACCTCGAACAAGCCTTGATTCGGCGGCTGGAGGATTTCCTGCTGGAGCTGGGCGATGGCTTCACCTTCGTCGGGCGGCAGCGTCGCTTGCGCATCGACCAGACGTGGTATCGCGTCGATCTGCTGTTTTTCCATCGGCGCTTGCGTTGCCTGGTCATCATCGACTTGAAGCTCGGCGCGTTGACGCATGCCGACGTGGGCCAGATGCACTTGTATTGCAACTATGCGAAGGAACACTGGACGTTCCCCGAGGAAAACCCGCCCGTGGGCTTGATTCTCTGCGCCGACAAGGGGTACGCCTTGGCGCGGTACGCGCTGGAAGGCTTGCCCAACAAGGTGATGGCGGCGAATTACAAGATGGTGCTGCCGGATGCCGAAGTGCTGCAACAGGAACTGGAGAACACGCGTCGGCTGATCGAATCTCGCGTGACCGCGCTTCCCAGGAAGCGCAAGCGATAACCGGGCGTCCCGGCGTGCCGCCGTCGGGCTCGCGGGCTGCGCCCCGCGCTTCGTGCCGAATCGCGGCCATCCGGCTTTGATCCCTGACGCCTCCGGCCCTCTCGGGCCTGCGCGCTGCGCTTGCCCAAAGGCGGGTGTGTGCAGTGGGCGGGGTGTGGGCGGTCTTGCTGTTCCCTTCACCGTATCACGGCGTTCTCGCCGTCAAGGGCGGCGCGCGCGAATGCGCGCTTGCGTCCTGGCGGCCGTCTGCGACCCCTGACTGCTTGCGCTGCGCCGTGCTCCCGACGGTTCCGGGCAATTCCGCCCGAGCAACCGGAGCACGATCATGTCGCAACTGTCCTTTTCCTCGTTCGATGTCTCGCTGATGGTGCGTGATGCGCAGGGCCGCTACCTGCTGGCGACGACTGACCAGATTCTGGAGGCCGCGCGCCAGGCCATCGAGCACAAGATGCAGCGCGGTGAAGCGTTCAGTTCGCCGGCGGCGGTCAAGGAGTATCTGTGCGCCAAGCTGGCCGGCTACGAGCACGAAGTCTTTGCAGTGCTGTTCCTCGACACGCAGCATCGCTTGATCGAATACGTCGAGATGTTCCGCGGCACGATCGACAGTGCATCGGTGCATCCGCGCGAGGTGGTCAAGGAGGCACTGCGGCTCAATGCGGCGGCGGTCATCGTTTCGCACAACCACCCGAGCGGCAACCCCAAGCCGAGCGCGGCCGACAAGGCGCTGACCTCACAGCTTCAGCAAGCGCTGACGCTGGTAGACGTTCGCACGCTGGATCACATCATCGTGGCTGGCTGCGCCACCACGTCTTTCGCTGAATGTGGCCTGCTCTGACCGAGGGGGCTTCGGCCCCCTTTTTGCTGCGTCCGGCAGCGCAGCTACGGCCCATGCGGGCCTGCGCGTGCTTCGCACTTGCCGGAAGCCGGGGTGCGTGGAAGTGCGAGGGTGGCGGTCTTGCTGTTCCCCCCCATCGTGCCACGGCGTGCTCGCCGTCAATGACTGCGCGTGCGGGCACGCTTGCGGCCTGGCGGCCGTCTTCGATCTTTGACTGCTTGCGCTGCGCCGTGCCCCGGAAGGGTCGGGCAATTCCGCCCGGCAACCTTTCAGGAGTTCACCATGAACCACGCATTCATCACCGACGAGCAGCGCATCGTGCTGCTGGCCAACGGCCGCGAATCCTTGGAGAACCCGGACTTCGATCCGGCGCCCGTGGTCAAGCTGTTCACGCCGGATGCCGGCGCGACTTGGCTGTTGACCGAGATTGATCCCGATGACCACGACCACGCTTTCGGTCTTTGCGACCTGGGGTTGGGTGAGCCGGAAATCGGCTGGGTCAGCCTGGGCGAGTTGGCGACGGTGCGCGGTGGGCTGGGCCTGCCGATCGAACGCGACCTGTCGTTCCGCGCCGAGAAGCGGCTGAGTGCCTATGCGCGTGATGCGCGGCTGGCCGGGCGTGTCGTTGTCTGACGTGGCCTGTGGAGCGTCGCAAGGCGCTCCTTGCGTTTTTTCAACCACCGAAGGAAATCCATGCCATGAGCAGCCATCACGACTACATCATCGAAATCACGGCGCAGCACGATGCGCTCAAACCGTTCGCGCCGGAGAACGGCCAGCCCTTGCGCTTCAAGGTCGGCGACGCGGTGATCTACACCAAAGAGTACGGCGCACAGTTCCGGTGTCGCGTCACCGGGCTCTATCAGCCCACCGGGCTTTCGGGTCTGTACGCGCGCGGTGCGCGCTATCTGCTGGACTCGTCGGCACCGTGGATGCCGGTGTCGGAATCCAGTCTGCGCCTTGACGACTCGGCGTGATGCCTTCGCGCCCCTGCGGGGCGCTACGCGCTTCGCTTGCCTCCAGGGGAAAGCCCTGCGGGCTATCCCCGCCGCGCAGGCTTGGCGCCCCTGAACACCGCCGACCCGGCTGCGCCGGATCGGCCAGACCACATTCGCAGCAGATCCACGATGCCTTGCGTGTGCAAGTTCTGATCTTGCTGTTTCTTTGGCATTGAAGGCTGGGCGTCCCCGGCCTCCTGGGAGATGGCCGGTCGCGCTGTCGTGCTGCGCATCGAACCCCCTGCGGGGTTTCGCCCCTGTCGGGCTTCCATCGTTCCCTCGCTCCGCTCGGCTGACGCCTTCGGCCCGGCTTCCAGCTTCGGGCCTGCGCGCTTCGCTTGCCGTGCGGTCGGCGTGTTGAGGGGCCGTTGCCTTGTCCAGCCGTCTCCCCTGACTTCATCACCTTGTCCGCGACTGTAGCCCGCGCCCGTGCGCCGTCAAGGCGCGCAGGGCCGTGTCCTCGCTGCGCTGCGGGCCGCACCAACCCTGCGCTTGTTTCCTTGACGGCACCCGTTCGCGCGCTCCTGACCGTCGCGGGCGATGAACTCAGGAAAGACGGTGGCAACAGGGCCAACCGGGTTCCTCGTGCCGACCGCACCGAACAGCCGAAAGGCTGGGCTCCGAATCTAGGAATCCGGTGTGCGGTGTGAACAGCAAACCTCTTTTTGTCAGGAGAAAGACCATGCAACTCGCATCCCGTTTCGCTTCCCGTTCCCCTTCGCTGCGCAGCGATTACCCGCTGTCCGATGACCAGATTCGCAGCGTGGCCTCGTCCATCTTCGCGGACGCCCCGCACGAGAGCCGTTCCGAACGGTACAGCTACATCCCGACCGCTGCCGTCCTGACCGAGCTTCGCAAAGAAGGCTTCCAGCCCTTCATGGTGACGCAGACCCGCGTGCGCGATGAAGGCAAGCGCGAGCACACGAAACACATGCTGCGCCTGCGCCACGCCAGCCAGATCAACGGCGCGGAGGCTAACGAAATCGTGCTGCTGAACTCGCACGACGGCACGAGCAGCTATCAGATGCTGGCCGGAATGTTCCGCTTCGTGTGCAGCAATGGCCTTGTGTGTGGTGACACCGTGGCCGATGTGCGCGTGCCCCACAAGGGCGACGTGGCCGGTTCCGTCATCGAAGGCGCTTTCGAGGTGTTGAGCGGCTTCGAGCGCGTGAAGGAATCGCGCGACCTGATGCGCAGCATCACTTTGGACGATGGCGAATCCGAAGTGTTCGCCCGGGCTGCGCTGGCGTTGAAGTACGACGACCCGGACAAGCCCGCGCCCATCACCGAATCGCAAATCCTGATGCCGCGCCGGTTCGACGACCGCCGCCCCGACCTGTGGAGCGTGTTTAACCGCACGCAGGAGAACTTGACCAAGGGCGGACTGCATGGCCGCAGCAGCAATGGACGCCGCCAGAGCACCCGGCCCGTGCAGGGCATTGATTCCGACATTCGCCTGAACCGCGCCCTGTGGCTGCTGGCCGATGGCATGCGCTCCCTCAAGGCTTGACCGCTCCCCCGCCGGAGGGGCGGTTTCCCCTCCATTCCCTTGTTTCACTCGATTGGAGATACACCATGAACGCCATCACCCAAACCGAAGCCCGCGCCGTCAATACCGCCGCAGTTATCCCGCTGGAAGCTGCCGACCCGACCAAGAACCTGATTTTGGTTCCACTGTCGCGGCTGGTGCTGCGCCCCACGGGCCGCAACGTGCGCAAGACCGTTCCGCGCATGTCTGTACCGGAGCTGGCAGCATCTATCCAGCGCGTGGGCCTGTTGCAAAACCTGATCGTGATTCCCGCCGCCGATGGCGAGCATTACGAAGTGGTGGCCGGTGGCCGTCGCCTTGCCGCGTTGAAGCTGTTGGCGAAGAAACACCGCATCGCCAAGGATTGGGACGTGCCTTGCTTGCAAGTGGCCGATGGCACCGCACGCACAGCCAGTCTCACCGAGAACGTGCAGCGCGAAGCCATGCATCCCGCAGACCAGTTTGAAGCCTTTGCGGCGCTGGTGGCCGAAGGTCGCCCCATCGAAGACATTGCGGCGGATTTCTCCGTCACGCCGCTGGTGGTGCAGCGCCGTTTGAAGTTGGCGAACGTCTCCCCGCGCCTGATGGCGGACTATCGCGCCGATGCTGTGAGCCTTGACCAGTTGATGGCCCTTGCCATCACCGACGACCACGCCGCGCAGGAAGCCGCGTTCTACGATGCGCCGCAGTGGCAGCGCCATCCCTCGCACTTGCGCGAGCGCCTGACCGAGCGGGAAATCGACGCCTACCGGCATCCGCTGGTGCGCTTCGTCGGACTGGACAGCTACGAAGCCGAAGGCGGCGGCATCCGCCGCGACCTGTTCGCGGAGGGCGATGCGGGCGTGTACCTCAACGACGCCGCGCTGCTGGAACGGCTGGCGCAAGACAAGCTGGCAGGCATTGCCGCCACTGTCCGCGCCGAGGGTTGGGCGTGGGTGGATGCCACGCCGGGCGTGACCCATGCCGACCTGCACGTCTTCCAGCGTGCGCCGAGGGAACGGCGCGAGCCAAACAAGCGCGAAGCGCAGCGCATCGAAAAGCTCCAAGAGAAAATGCGGGCCATCGGTGAAGCCGTGGACGCCGCGATGGACGCCGACGACGAGGAAAAGGCCGATGCCTTGCAGGAGGAAGGCGAAACCCTGGGCGAGCAGTTGCAGGCGCTGGAAGATGGCTTGCAGGACTATGGCGCGAACGTGAAGGCCGCAGCCGGTGCCATCGTCAGCATCGACCGCAACGGCGAGGCGGTCATTCATCGCGGTCTGATGCGCGAGGCCGAGGCCAAGGCGCTGCGCACACTGGAACGGCTGCGCCAAGGGTTCACCGGCGAGGATGCCGAGAACGACGACGAAGGCGAGGACGACGAGCAACCCAAGAGCGCCGCCATGTCCGACCGGCTGGCGCAGCGGTTGAGCGCCCACCGCACCGCCGCGCTGCAAATCGAAGTCGCACGGCATCCGCAAGCCGCGCTGGCCGCCGTGGTGCATGGCATGGTGCAGACCGTCTTGCAGGAAAGCCGCTACAGCCTCAACCGTGATTCCTTACTGCTGGGCGTGAGCCTGAAAGTGCAAGATCGGCTGGAAGGCATGGCCCCGGACTGGCCGGAGTCGTCCGCCGCCGTGGCGCTGCGCGAACTGCAACAGGTGGCGGGCGAAGCCTTGCCGGAGGACAGCGCCGAACTGTTCGCCGCGCTGCTGGCGAAGCCGCAAGACGAACTGGTGTGGCTGCTGGCCGTGTGCGTGGCATCCACGGTGGACGTGGTGACACCCCGCGCTACGCCGCACCAGCCCGGCGCGGAACTGGCGCGGGCCGTAGGCCTCGACATGGCCGCATGGTGGAAACCGACCGCAGAAGGCTATTTCAAGCACGTTTCCAAGGCTGTGATTCTGGATGCCGTGGGCGCGTTTGCACCGGAATCCGTCACCCGGCTGGCGAAGCTCAAGAAGGCCGACATTGCCGGCGAGGCCGAGCGGTTGGCCGATGGCACGGGCTGGATGCCCGCCATCTTCAAGGCCGCAGGCCCGCAGGATGCCGCGCAGAAGGAAAGCCCGGAGCAGGACGCCCCGGACGATGCAGAAGAAATGGCGGATGAACCCGCCGAGGCGCTGGCTGCTTGACCCGCGCCGAAGGCAAGCGCTCCGGCCTCGACCGGGGCGCTTCGCCGCAAGGAGAAGCCCCCATGACCCGCACCATCACCAGCCGCCCGCGCATGGCGGCGATCGACGCCCCCGGCACGGTGCGCGCCCGCCGCTGGCACGGCGATGGCGACGTGCGCGGCTACCGTCCGCCCTCGGGCTGGACGGCCCGCGCAGACCTCACCGACATTCATCCCATCACGGGCCGCGCCTTGGCGCGCGCCGTGTGGTGGATCATCGAGACGAAGGAATAACCGTCGTCAACACCGCGCCCAGGCCGTTCCGCCCTGGGCGCGGTGAACTTCAAAAATCCGGGCGCGGCAGTGGCCGCGCCCGGTGTTCAAGGCCAACAGCCGAATCAGAACGCCGCTGCCTTCGCTCTCGCTAAGGCGGCGTCGTAGGCATCGCGCAGCCGCGATGCCTTTGGTTTGGTAAACAAACGATCTGCGCTCGGCCTAGGTCGCGCCTGGCGTCAGTGCCTTCCAGGCCGCATGGGAGTCCATGTAGTCCCTCCAGTGCGCGATCTTCCGGTTCTCGATCTTGATGATCGAGCAGAACCTGTTGTTGTATTTCGTGCCCGTTGCGAGGATGGTTCCATGCACCTCGTATTCGATGACGCAGCCGTCGCCGGTCTTGTGGGCGATCAAGTTGTCGGCCGATTGCAGCGCGATGTTTTCCACGTAGCCCCGGAATGCTGCCATCAGGTCAGTCCGCCCTTGGATGATGCGCGGCCAGCCGAGGTCGTAGAGCACTTCGTAGATGGTGTCATCGGTGACGATGTCGAAGAAGTGCTCACCATCGACAAGGTCGCCCAAGGCGCTCCGCACCAGATCGAAGTAAGGCTTGGCGGGTTGGAAGACTGAATATTTCTGATTTGGCATTTCTGTGCTCCCTAGCTCAATTCGTGGGGCAGGCTTCATTGGCGCCATGCGACGGCAGTCGCTGCGGCGAAGTCCGTAAAGTGGGTGGGTGCCTTGCCAGTGGCGGCCAGCACATCGTTATTCGGCCGGGAGCCTCGGCCGCTGGCGATCGTCTCGGTCAGGATGCGAAGCACCTCGCCATATTCGGCAGGCACGCCGGCCTGGATCATTGCGTTGACCCAGGCGCTGCGATCCACGTCCCGGTACGCAATCTTGCGGCCGGTGACGTTCGAGATATGCGCTGCGGCTTCCTCGAAAGTCAGCGCCTCGGGGCCGGTGGGTGCATAAGCGCGGCCAGCGTGCCGTGCGGGGTCGCTCAGCGTTGCTGCCGCGACGGATGCGATGTCCTCTGCACTGACAAAGGCTTCGGCCCCCGTGCCGCAGGGCACCACGATTTCATCGTTCACGGGTTTGACGAAGGTTTCGCTGAAGTTCTGCATGAACCAGGCGGGACGCACGATGGAATGGGACAGCGAGGCACGCGAAGCCAGATCCAGCTCCACAGCGCGCAGCGCGACTTCGGCAGGCGCGTGCTCCATGCCGTAGGCGCTGAGATAGGTGACATGGCCCACACCAGCGCGCTCCGCCTCGTCGAGAAATCGGGCCACGATGTCGGCGAAGTCCACGCGCATCACGGGCGACACGAGATAGATGCCCGAGACCTTGTTCAGAGCACCGGCGAAGGTTGATGGGTCGCTCCAGTCGAATCGGACGTCCGCGCCGCTACGCGCTGCGGTGCGGACGGGAATGCCCTGGGCGCTGAGCTTCTGGGCGACGCGGGAGCCGGTCTTGCCGGTGGCGCCGAGCACCAGGGTGAGGTGGTCGCTAAGGTTATTCATGTCGGGGTTTCCGGTAGGTGGGTCGATGAAGTGAATTTAGGCGCATCGAATGAGAGCATCAATAATCTATGCACTCAATAATTTGCGTGATACGCTCACAACATGGACATATTGCAAGAGCATCTGGTGCGCGCCCGCGCTGCTGGCGGCGTGTTCGCGCGATCCATCGCCGTCGCACCTTGGGGGCTTCGGCTACCGGGCACGATCCAGTTGGCCGTTCACGCGGTGATTCAGGGTCATGCGTGGCTGTGGCTCGATGGCGGGGGTGAGCCTGTCGAACTCAGGCCGGGAGACCTGGCACTGGTTCGCGGTGGGCCTGACCACTTCATCGCCCACGAACCAGGGGCGCATTGCGTCTTGCCGGAGGATTTCCAGGTTGCGCACGCCTCTGACGAGGCCGAACGCGATCCGCGAGCGTCGGCATTCCTTTGCGGGGCTTATCGCTTTGCCGGGGACATCGGTGTAGGGCTGGTCAATGCGCTTCCGCCGGTGTTCCTGATTCCCTCGCGTATGGACAACCCCATCCAAGCGGTGGTCGCTCTGCTGTCGAGAGAGCTGTCCCAGTCGGAGCCGGGTCGTCAGACGGTGTTGGATCGACTGCTGGATGTTCTCGTCGTGTTGGGGCTTCGGACAGGGCTGACATCAAGCCCGAATGCACCCGCATGGGTTCGAGGTGCGTCGGATGCACGTCTGTCGAAAGCATTGCAGGCTATGCACGGGGACACCGGCAAGCCGTGGACGGTGGAAGAACTGGCGAGGATGAGCCATATGTCCCGTGCCACGTTTGCGCGCGTGTTCCAGGAGGTGCTGGGCGATACGCCGATGCGGTATCTCACCGACTGGCGGATGACCGTGGCACGTGATCTCTTGCGGACGCAGGACGTTCCGCTGACGGAAGTGGCGGAACGGGTCGGGTACTCGTCTCTGTACGCTTTTGCGACGGCGTTCCGCCGACATCATGGACAGCCCCCAGGACGGTGGCGCCAGAGTGGGCAGGATTTGCCCGAAGCCACGCTGACTCACTAGCGGGGGCGTGTCGGCGCGCAGCGCCGCCGGGCTTTCGGGCTGTGCCCCGTGCCGACTTCGCCGTCACGGCCATTCGGCTTCAATCCGCTCACGCCTTCGCGCCTGCGGCGCTGCGCGCTGCGCTTGCTTCCAGGGGAAAGCCCTGCGGGCTTTCCCCCGCCGCAATGGACGGGGCTGGCGAACACGTTGGAGCTTGCTGCGGCAGGTTGTGCGAATGCGTGCCGTCCTCAACGCTGGTGGTTCTCGCCCATCACGTCACGAAGGACGGTTCACGGGCATCTCGCCCGGCATCGCTATGGAGCTTCCACGCCACGCCTCAAGACCGGCGCCGCAAGGTGCGGCAGGGGCTTTCTCGCCTGTCGTCGGGTGGTTGACCTGGCCCGCGTCAGTGGGCGAGCCGGTGCAGCCTTCATGCGGGGATGCCGAGCCAGCCCTGTCTCCTTTCGATGCGGTTCGGCCCAAGGCGTCCTTGTGTTGTTGTGAACCCTGGCGGTGGCGCGGCTGCGCCTCGGGCTTCATGGCTGCAACCGTCCGGCGAAAACAATTTCCCCTGCGCTGCGCGCATTCCTCGCGGGCCAAATTCTTTTCGCCTCCCGGCCCTCCACTGCGTTGCGGCCGCAAGCGGTGCAGCCAGCCCGTCCCCCGCCGGCCGGATCACAACAAGGACGCGATGGGCGCGAACCTTGTTCCACCAAAAGGAGATCCATCATGGCCAACATCGGCAGCTTCACCGCAGACAAAGACGGCTTCACCGGCACGCTTCGCACCCTGACGCTCAACGTCAAGGTCAAGCTGGTGCCCAACGACAAGGGCGACAACGAGAAGGCCCCGGACTTCCGCCTGCAGGCGGCCGGCCACGACATCGGCGCGGCGTGGAAGAAGACAAGCGAGGCCGGGCGGGAGTACATCTCCGTGACCCTCGACGATCCTTCGTTCCCGGCCACGGTCTACGCCCGCCTGATCGAAGGCGAGAGCGGCACGCACGACCTGATCTGGTCGCGCAGCAAGCCCCAGGCGGCCTGACGGCCGCCGACGCCCCGCCCGCTGCGGCGGGGCGCAGTCCCGCTACGACCGAGCCGCCTCAAGCTGGCCTTCGGTCTCGCTCATCAGCACTGCCGTGCTGCATTCGAGTGCGTTGGCGATCTTGAAGATGATCGCCAGCGTGGGCATGTGCTCGCCGCGCTCGACCTTGCCCATGTGGGAGCGCTCGATGCCGGCGAGGTGCGCCAGCGACTCCTGCGCGATGCCGCGCTCCGTCCGCAACGCGCGCACCGCCGCGCCGAAGGCTTGCGCCAATTCGGCGTCGTAGGTGGTGGCGCCGGCCGGTCGGCCGCGCTGGATGGGTCGCTTCTGCATGGACAGAAGCGTCAAGTCGCAGCACAATTAAAACCACGTTATCTTTAACTCATTCATGCCTTTGGCTCTTATTCGTTCTTTTACGGAAATCCGCTTTTGCGGATTCCGACAAAACCGGAGAACCGCCATCGTGTCTTTCCAGATTTCTACAATTGCGCTTCTGCGCTTTCGTGTTTCCACGGCTTGGATGGAATACGCATCCACGCTTGCGAGGGGAACCACAAAGCCACGATTCCACGCTGGAACAGGAGCACCCCGATGAACGCTCCCCTGGTCACCGAGGAGCAGCGCGCCAGCGCTGCTGGTGAACGGGCGGCTTGCCGCCGCCGACGAGCCCAACGACCCGTTGCCGGTCGTGCGGCTGTTCACTCCCGACGCGCACGCCACCTGGCTGCTGACCTCGCTCGATCCCGTCGATGGCGACACGGCCTACGGCCTGATCGACCTGGGAATCAGCATGCCCGAGCTGGGCCGCGTGAAGCTGTCCGACCTCGCTTCCATCGTCGGCCCGAACAAACAGCCCGTGATGCGGGATTTGTATTTCCAGGCGATGCGCCCGCTGTCGGAATATCTACGACTGGCCCAGGAAAACGGTTCAATCGTCGATTGAATCGCCCGCGTCTCAGTTCAGCCGAGCGAACGCATTAAGACTATTCCGGCCTTGTTTCAGACCTGCTTAGTCTGAATCTGCACTCATGCACCGAAACAGTGCTCGCGTGCGTAAAACAGCCACGATCTTTTGCGGGCGTTACGGCACGGTATTTCGTGCCGCATGACATTTTGGAGTCGGGCGGCCGTCGCATTCGGACGAATTTCGCAACACGCCGGAGCCCATCGGTCTTGACACCAGCAGTTACAGCTTAACCGGATTTCTACGTTGATTTGATGCTCCCGCATGTCTGACGCCGTGGCGACGTTCCTGCTATCCGACAGGAGCTTCGTCATGGTCAGCCCTCACCATTTCGCGCACTGGTATCCCACCGCCGCCTATCTCTACGTTCTCTGGCTCGATGCGTTCGCATTGGCCTGGGAGTACCTGCGCCGTCATCCTGACTACCGGCTCGACTGGCTACACCGTCATCGCCGGTCGCACGCGGCACAGCACGCGGCGCATCGCTGGGGCTTGCGCCTGCTGGAAGACCCGGCCCTGGATGCGCGCGACGCGCATCCGGCCTGGCTCCCCGGCCATGCCGGCGTGATCCAGCTCTATCCCGATGCCGATCCACCGCCCGACGCTGCTGCATTCGACTTCTGGCACATCCCAGGCCACAAGCAACTGCTCCATGACGGCAAGCGGCTGGCGCTGATCGCGCACAGCCCCGGCCATTGCCAGCGCTACGCGCTGGCGCCCGGCCTGGAAGACGGCATGGCGGTGGCCTATGCCCATCGCGGCGGCGCTGCCGCGCATGGCCGCGGCCATGCGCTCGGTGCGGCCCAGGCTCAGGCCAATACCAAGCCCAGGCCGTCGCCTGCTGCGCTGCTGGAGCTGCACACCCTGCAGGCGCTCGACGCGACCCTGGCGGGCGCGTCCTTGCGCGAGGTCGCCGAAGGACTGTTCGGGGCCGATGCAGTGACTGCTGACTGGCATGCCGATGGCGACTTGCGAGCCCGCGTGCGCCGCCTAGTGCGGCGCGGCGATGCGTTGATGCGCGGCGGCTATCGCCGCCTAGCACAACTGCCGTCGCCTGAGAAGGGACGTTTTGAAGGGGACGCAAAACGTCCCTGAGCAGGACAGCTTCGTTTTCTGAGACTGCCTCCATCCGGTTGCGCTGTGTGGCCGGAGCCCTGCAACCGATGGAGGTTCACACCATGCGTCCTGCTCCCTTGCGGCCTGCCGCCGCACCCGCAACCACCTCGACCGCTGCCGCGCAACCGCAGCGTTATCTCACCAACGACGAGGCCGCCGACTACCTGCGGCTGTCGCCGCGCACGCTGGAAAAGCAGCGCGTGCTCGGCGGTGGCCCGCGTTTTCGTAAGTTCGGCCGGCGTGTCATGTACGCCGTGGCCGACCTCGATGCCTGGGCCGCCGACCGCAGCTTCGAGACGACTTCCGACCCCGAATACGCCGAGCAGCACTCGGCGGACAGCCGTGCGCGCTGATCGCTGGCGCGCGGGTGGCCTTCGCCATGTCCAGCCCTGCGCTGCCGTCCCGGCAGCGGCCCGTGCCGGAGCGCGAACAGCTCGACCTGTTCCGCGCCCTGCCGGGCGACATGGCGCCGCGCGACAGCCAGGACTTGATGGCCTTTCCGTTCTTCTCGCTGGCGAAGTCGCGGCGCACAGCGCCGATCGACTTCCGCGCCGGCAGCATCACGATCCGCGTGGAGGGCACGCAGGAGCATGGCATCGCCACGATCTGGGATGCGGACGTGCTCATTTGGGCCGCCTCGCAGATCGTGGAAGCACGCGATGCAGGCTTGCGCCCGTCGCGGCTGATGCAGGCCACGCCCTACGAGATCCTGCGCTTCATCGGACGCGGTACGTCGCTGCGCGACTACCAGCGCCTCAAGGCGGCCTTGGATCGCCTGCAATCCACGACGGTGGCCACGTCCATCCGCGAAACGACCGGCCGACGGCTGCATCGGTTTTCGTGGATCAACGAGTGGAAGGAGTTGGCCGATGCCAAAGGCACGCCCTTGGGGCTGGAGCTGATCCTGCCGGACTGGTTCTATGCGGGCGTCATGGACGCCGCCCTGGTGCTGACCATCGACCCGGCGTATTTCCGGCTCACCGGGGGCATCGAGCGCTGGCTGTACCGGCTGGTGCGCAAGCACGGCGGACGGCAGCCTGGTGGATGGCAATTCGACTTCCGGCACCTGCACCGCAAGTCCGGCAGTGCCACGCGCTTCTCGGACTTCGCCTACGACCTGCGCGCGCTGGTCGGGCGGCAGTCGCTACCCGGCTACGTCCTGAGCATCGAGCGGATGCCGGACAACGGCACCGAGCTGCTGACCTTCCGGCCCGTGCCGTTCGCGGCACGGGGATAAACGGTGCGAAGCCTGTGGACGGGCTCGTGCTATTAGGAGTACGGGGTATCGTGCTATCGGGAGTACGACTCTCGTGCTATCAGGAGTACGGATCGGCCGCAAAGCCAATAACGGCGCGGGTTTTCGGCCCCTCTAACTTCCCTAACTTAAATCAACTAACTGATAGTAGAAGCGCCGCGCCACGGTGGACAACCACCGCGCGGCCAGAAAAGCAGCAGCAACAGCCGGGCTTTCCAACGTGGAGGGCCAGGCCATGATCGTTGCGCTGCTCAACCAGAAAGGCGGCGTGGGCAAGACCACGCTCGCCACCCACATCGCCGGCGAGCTGGCAATGCGCGGGCAGTCGGTCATCCTGCTGGATGCCGACCCGCAAGGCTCCGCGCTGGACTGGACGCAGCGCCGCAGCCAGCAAGGCTTGCCACGGCTGTTCAGCGCCGTGGGCCTTGCACGCGAAACGCTGCATCAGGAAGCGCCAGAACTCGCCAGGCGGGCCGATCACGTCGTCATCGACGGGCCGCCGCGCATCGCCGCATTGGCGCGCTCCGCGCTGCTGGCGGCCGAGCGTGTGCTGATTCCCGTGCAGCCCAGCCCCTACGACCTGTGGGCTTCTGCCGAGATGGTGACACTGATCCGCGAGGCGCACGTGTTCCGGCCTGCGCTGCGCGCGGCCTTCGTCATCAACCGGCGCGTGAGCACCACCGTGATCGGACGCGAAGCACGCGGCGCGCTGGCCGAGCAGCCGCTTCCTGCGCTGCGCGCGGAAGTGCATCAGTGCATCGTGTTCGCCGACAGCGTGGCCGCTGGCCGGCTTACCCGCGAAACGGCGCCCGACAGCGCCGCCGCGCGCGAAATCACCGCGCTGGTCGATGAACTGCTGCGGTGGCCGTCATGAGCAGTCCCGCTGGCAAGCGCACGGGCAAGCGCATCGGCATCGGCGCGCGTCCACCCGCGAATCCGCACGCCGAGGCATGGATTCGCCAGGGCGATGCCGATGCGCTGGGCAAGGGCGACCTTTACACGGCACGCCTGACCCTCGACATCACACCCGCCATGCGGGCGCGCATCAAGGTATCGGCCTTCACGCAGGGCGTGACCGTGGCTGATCTTCTGCGCGGCCTGTTGGAGAGGGAGTTCCCAGAACACCGCAGGGAGAACACACCATGACCGCATCCGCTTTGCCTGCCGCTGGTGCGGCCACGGCTGCACCGTCCTCGTCCATCCCAGCACACGCGGCGCGGCCTACCTCAACACCACTGACGCGCGTTTCGCTGGCCTTCCTGGAGCACCGTTTCAAGCTCTATCTGCGCTTTGGCGAACCGGCGCGCACGCAGCGGCTCGACCGCTGGCGCAGTCTCGCCGTGTTCATGCCCAGCGCCGTGTTCTGCCGCATTCGCTGGCAGGCCAACGACTACGGCACCGTCCGCTGGCAGCTCATGGTGATGCAGGCTTGCACGCCGCTGGACGCTGCGCAGCGCATCCCCGGCGTGCAGCCGGGCGCGCGCTTACTGTTGCACGCCGAAGGTGAGCAAACGGTGCGCGCCGTGCTGGAGTGCATCGACGCCATCGAGGCGCTGGGCATCGCGCCTGCTGGCGCTTCGCCCGCGTACTGGCGCACGCTGGGCAACCGGCTCGCTGCGCGCTTGCCGCTGCCTGACTACAGCGCCGAGCGGCACGCCGCCTGGCTGACCGGGAGGGCGCTGCCATGACGCTCCCATCCGCCGTTGCCGGTGCAACCGGCATCCCGCCGCGTCCTCGCTCGCGCCTGCGCGCTCGCTTCGTGCTGACGGGCCTGTCCGCCTGCGGCCTCGCTGCGCTGGCCTGGGCGTCCTTCGTGCATCCGCTGCCGCGCCTGACCTACAACCCGTCCGACAGCGTGGCGGTTGGCTGGTATCGCGTCGATCCGCTCGACCATCGCGCCAGCTCGTCGCCACGTCTGCTACCGCCGTCATTGCACGTGGGCAGCATCGTGCTAGTGCCGCTGCCTGCCGAGGCTGCCGCGCTCGCTGCGCAGCGCGGCTACCTGCCGACGCGCATCCCGCTGCTCAAGCGCGTGGGCGCGGTCGCACCGCAGGAGGTGTGCATCACAGGAGGCAGCGTTCGCATCGACGGCGTGCCTTCGGCCGCCGTGCTGCCTGCCGATCGCTGGGGCCGGCCGCTGCCATCCTGGCTGCAGTGCCGCCGCCTTCGGCCTGGCGAGCTGTTTCTGCTCAGCGTCACCAATCCAGCGTCGTTCGACAGCCGGTATTTCGGGCCGGTCAGCGCAGCCGCCGTGATCGGCGTTGCGCGCCCGGTCTGGCTGGAGAAGCGCCCATGATGGCCGCCGACTCGCTGCGCATCATCGTGCTATCGGGCGTGTCGTTCCGGCTGCTGTTGCCATGTCGTCACGCATGCAGTGCGGGCGCATCCGCGCCGCACTTCGCGCTGCCTCCGGCGCAGCCGTCCAACGTGCAGGCGTCTTGCCTTGAACACGGCTGGCCTTCGGCCCTCGCCGTGTTCGCCGGTGCGCTGGCTGCTGGTGCAGCCTTGCCACCGGGCCGCAATTGCCGGGAGCGGATGCGGGAGGCAAATGCGGAAGGCAAGACAAAAGGACGCGGCACCGGGCCGCGTCGAAAGCCAGTCTGCACGTGGGGGTGGCGCGGCACGCGGCGGCTTCGCCGCCGTGCCGCTGGGGGCGCGAGGCCCGCGCCGATGCGGCCATGTCCGCGTGCTTCGCACGACCGGACACGCTGGAGCATTCAGGGAGAGAAGCCATGAGCAACCGGCGCGATGACGATTTCCGCATCCGTCCCAGTGCCACGAAGAACCGGGGCCAGGGCTTCATCGCCAAGGTGCTCAAGCAGGCCGGCAAGGCCAGCAGCGGCAAGTCCTCGGTGCGTCGCCCTGCAACGGCTGGCGGCGGTAAGACCACCGGCCAGCGGCCCGGCTCGCGCCTGGGGCGCGGGCATACGGCGGCGCGCTTCGCGGGCGCGAAGCTCACGCCCATGTCGCGGCGCGTAACCATCAAGACCTTGCTGGTCAACCAGCAGCGGGCCAGCCCGCAGTCGCTCGCCAAGCACCTGCGGTACGTCGAGCGTGACGGCGTGGGCCGCGACGGCGAGCCCGGCCGAGCCTATGGGCCGCAGACCGACGCCGCCGACCTCGACGCCTTCAAGGAACGCTGCGCCGATGACCGGCACCACTTCCGCTTCATCGTCTCGCCCGAGGATGGCGCCGAGCTGGAAGACCTGCGCACCTACACGCGGCACCTCATGGGTCGCATGGAAGCCGACCTGGGCACGCGGCTGGAATGGGTGGCGGTCGATCACTGGAACACCGACAACCCGCACACCCACCTGATCGTGCGCGGGCGCGACGACACGGGCAAAGACCTCATCATCGCGGGCGACTACATCGCCGATGGCTTCCGGCATCGCGCTGCCGAGCTGGCGACCGAATGGCTGGGGCCGCGCACCGAGCTGGAGATCCAGCAGACCTTGCAGCGCGAGGTGGAGCAGGAACGCTGGACAAGCCTGGATCGCACTCTGAAGCGCGAGCTTGGCGACGACGGCCAAGTGCAGATTGAACGCTTCAACGAACCGCGGCTGCAACGCCAGCGCCTGCTGCTGATCGGCCGCCTGCAGCGTTTACAGCGCCTGGGCCTGGTCGATGAAGTGCAGCCCGGCACCTGGGCCGTCCATGCCGATGCGGAGAAGACCTTGCGCGCCCTGGGCGAGCGCGGCGACATCATCCGTACCATGCAGCGGGCCATGAGCGGCCAGCCGCGCGAGCTGGCTGTTTTCGAGCCGGGCGATGATGGCCGCACTGTCGTCGGGCGTGTCGCCGCCAAGGGACTGTCCGACGAGCTGCACGACCGGGGCTATCTGGTCATCGATGGCGTGGACGGCAAGGCCCACTACGTCGCACTGAATGCCCGCGACGAGCTGGCGAACTATCCGGCCGGCGCCGTGGTGGAGGTGAAGGGATCGGCCGACGTGCGCGCCGCCGACAGGAACGTCGCCGCCTTGGCGAGCGGTGGCCTGTACCGCACCGACCATCACCTTGCCATCGCCCAGGGCCAGGCCGTGCCTGGCCGCGATCCGCAAGAGGTGGTGGCAACCCACGTTCGCCGGCTGGAAGCCCTGCGCCGCGCCGGCATCGTGGAACGAGTGGCCGAGGGTCTATGGAAGGTGCCAGACGACCTGCCCGAACGTGGTCGCCAGTACGACGCGCAGCGTTTGGGCGGCGTCGCTGTGGAGCTGAAATCGCACTTGCCCATCGAGCGGCAGGCCCGCGTGATCGGGGCCACCTGGCTCGACCAGCAACTGATCGGCGGCGGCTCGGGCCTGGGCGACCTGGGCTTTGGCAGCGAGGCCAAGCAGGCGATGCAGCAGCGCGCCGACTTCCTGACCGAACAGGGACTGGCCGAGCGGCGCGGGCAGCGTGTGATCCTCGCCCGGAATCTGCTGGGCACGCTGCGCAACCGGGAGGTGGCGCAGGCTGCCAAGGACATTGCTGCCGACACCGGCCTGGAGCATCGCCCGGCGGCGGACGGCCAGCGCGTGGCGGGCATCTATCGCCGCAGCGTCATGCTTGCCAGTGGCCGCTACGCAATGCTGGATGACGGCATGGGATTCAGCCTGGTGCCATGGAGGCCGGTGATCGAGCAGCGGCTGGGGCAGCAGCTTGCGGCGACGGTGCGCGGTAGCGGGGTGTCATGGGAAATCGGGCGGCAGCGGGGGCCAGCAATCTAGTGTTGTGAGTTAGGGACGCTCTTCACGAATCAAACTTCAGTGCCTACATGCCTTGGGCTCTCGACAAGCCAAGGGCCACATGGACGCAAGGTGACGGCAGGCCTTGGAGCAACCCAGCGTGGGGATGGCCTGCGATGTTCATACAGGCAGGCGCATCGGGATTTTGAGATAGCGCATCCCGTTGGATTCGGCTTCGGGCCACCGGCCCGCGCGGATGTTGACCTGAATTGAAGGCAGCAGCAGCGCGGGCGCTGCCAGCGTCGCGTCACGGCATTGGCGCATGGCCACGAACTCATTCACGCTCACACCGTCGTGAACGTGCACGTTACGTGCGCGCTCCTCGGCGACCGTGCTTTCCCAGGCGTAGCTGTCGCGCCCGGGTGCCTTGTAATCGTGGCACATGAACAGACGGGTCTCGGGGGGCAGTGCGAGCAGTTTCTGGATGGATTGGTACAGGGTGCGGGCACTTCCGCCCGGGAAATCGGCGCGCGCAGTGCCGTAGTCCGGCATGAACAAGGTGTCGCCCACGAACACGGCATCGCCCACGCGGTAGGACAGACAGGCAGGCGTGTGGCCTGGGGTGTGCAGCACGTCCACCGTCAAATCGCCGATGCTCAAGGTCTCGCCATCGCGTAGCAGGCGATCGAACTCTCCTCCGTCGCCGGACACGTCGTCCAAGTTGAACACTGGCCGGAAGATGGCTTGCACGTCGCGGATGTGCTCCCCGATGGCCACCCGTGCGCCTGTGCGCGCCTTGAGGTACGGGGCCGCGCTCAGATGATCCGCATGGGCATGGGTCTCCAGGATCCACGCCACCTCCAGCGCCTGGCCCGCTGCCGCGGCCAGCACTTGGTCAGCCGATGTGGTGGACACCTTGCCGCTGCGGTGGTCATAGTCGAGCACCGGGTCGATCACGGCGGCTTGCCGCGTCGCGGGGTCGGACACCAGATAGGTCACGGTGTTCGTGGCTTCGTCGAAAAACGCCTGGATCTGCGCAGCGGATTGCATGGGAAGTGTCCTGCCTTGGAGGGGATGCCTTGACTTTATATTAGAAAATGCTAAATTAGTAAACATTGAAATAAACGTTGCCATGAAGCTCAACAAGAAGGATCGATCTTTCATGCAGGACGGCGCGGCCAACGCCGCGGCCATGCTGCGTGCGGTCGGCAATGAACATCGCTTGCTCATCCTGTGCCTGCTGATCGAGCACGGGGAGATGACCGTCGGCGCCCTGCTTGAGGACGTGGCATTGAGCCAGTCCGCCTTGTCCCAGCACCTGGCCAGGATGCGCGAGGACGGCCTGGTGGCCTATAGGCGCGAGTCGCAGACCCTGCACTACCGGATTGAAAACCCGGACGTGGCCAAGCTCATCGCCACGCTCAAGACCCTTTTCTGCCCTTGATCCATCAACGGAGGCCATCCCCATGCCCCTGAAACCCATCTCGCCCCAAGACGCCCGCGAACTCCTGAGCCGGGGCGCCGTCCTGGTGGACATCCGCGCGGCGGACGAACATGCCCGCGAGCGCATCGCGCAGGCGCGCCATGTGCCCATGGATCGCCTGCAAGCCGGCAGCCTGCCGCTGGCCGGCGCTTCGGCTGTCATCTTCCATTGCCGTTCGGGCCACCGGACGCAGGTCAATGCGTCGGCGCTGAAGGCATGCGCCGCCTGCGACGCCTACGCCCTCGAAGGCGGGCTGGACGCCTGGAAAAAGGCGGGGCTGCCCATCGTGGCCGATGTATCGCAGCCGCTGGAACTGCAGCGGCAGGTACAGATTGCCGCAGGGTCTTTGATTGTGCTGGGTGCGGTACTCGGCGTCACGGTATCGCCTTGGTTCCATGCGCTCTCGGGCTTCGTGGGGGCGGGGCTCGTTTTCGCTGGCGCCTCGGGGTTTTGTGGGCTGGCGCGTGTGCTGACGCGCATGCCCTGGAACCGCAACGCGCTGGCCGGATGAGCGAAGTCGCCAACGCCCAGCGCTGCCCAAGTTCACTTTTGTTGGATTAATTCAGGAGAAACCATGAAACTCAATGTCGGCGGTATCGACCGCATTCTTCGCATCGTCGTCGGGCTCGTGCTCATCGCACTGGCCGCCACAGGCGCAGTGGGCTGGTGGGGCTGGCTGGGCATTATTCCGCTCCTGACGGGGGTGGTGCGCTTTTGCCCGCTGTATTCGCTGGTCGGGCTCAATACCTGTCCACTGAAGACCGGCAAATAGGCGTCGGGTCACAGTCAGGGCAGCAATTTTCTGCAACGGTGGACAGAATAGTGTTGTGAGCGCGTCCCGCAGCAGGGGCTTTCGATAGGTTGGTGAAGTCTCTTTAGGCAGAGATTCCCCTGACTACTTGAGTCAAAAGCTTGGCCAAAGGTTGGCGCGCCAGAATGTTCTATTTTTCTGATCCAGGGTTACTTTGATCCTGAGAAATAGATGCGCATCTTGATCGTTGAAGACTCCGAAACGCTGTCTGAGGCCTTGAATCGCAGTCTCAAGACCGAGGGCTACGCTTGCGATATTGCAGCGGACGGCCAGGCTGCGCTGCAATTTCTCCAAAGCTACCGCTACGACGCGATCATTCTGGATTTGATGCTGCCTCGTGTGGACGGCTTCGGAGTATTGCGGGCGTTGGGCGGCGATGCCGGAACGGCCCCTGTGCTGGTGCTTTCGGCGCGGGAACAACTCGATGACCGGGTGCGCGCGCTGGATGCGGGCGCGGATGACTACCTGACCAAGCCCTTTGAACTGGCGGAACTGCTGGCCCGGCTGCGCGCCCTGGTACGGCGCCCGGCGCAGCGCGATACGCCCGTTTTGCGCCATGGCGAACTGACCGTCGATCCGCGCTCGCGCACGGCGCGCTGGCGCGGCGATGACCTGAAGCTCACGCCCAAGGAATACGGATGCCTGGAGTTGTTGCTGCGCCGGCAGGGCGCGGTGCTGTCACGCGCACAAATTTTTGAGCACCTGTACGACAGCAGCAGCGATGCATCGGACAAAGTGGTGGAGGTCATCGTCAGTACCTTGCGCACCAAGCTTGCACAGTGCGGCCTGGATGAGTTGATCGTGACCCGGCGGGGTTTTGGGTACGTGCTGGCGTGAGCCGTGAGGACATGCGCATGAAGCCGTTTCTCGCTCCATCCAAAGATACGGCCTGGTCACTGCATCGGCGTCTGGCTGTGGGCCTGGTCTTGTGCATAGGCGGCACCTTCGCCGCCGTATTCCCGGTGTTGGATCGCCTGATCGACCGGGCGATCTACCAGCAAATGGATCTCACGCTTTCGCAGCGTGCCGCTGCCGTCGGGCGCGTACTGCAAGAACCTGATCCGCAGCAGCTCGAACGCCTGATGCCCGAATACGAGCCGGGCGGGCACACCGAGTTCTTCACCGTCTTCAACGAAGACAACGGCCAGGCCGTGTTGCGCTCGCCCAGCAGCGCGGGTGCCACACTTCCAGTGGGACTGGCGGCGCAAGGCACGCCGCGCTATTACGACGTGACGCTGCCCGACGGTCACGCAGGCCGTGCGCTCGCCACCCATGTGGCATTGCATGGCAGCCAGAACCGGCTATTGGTGGTGGCAACGGAGCGCGAGGGGTGGGATCAGACCGAGCGGCGCGTCCACTTTGCGTTGCTCATCGGCATCGCTTTGGCAACCTTGCTGGCAACCGGATCGGCGCTGCTCCTGGTACAGCGCGTCATCGTGGTGTTGCGCCGCACGGGTGCCGCGGCGGCGCGCCTGAATGCAGACCAGCCCATGCAACCGCTGGGCGGCGACTTGCCGCGTGAACTCAAGCCCTTTGCCGATGCCTTCAACCTGGGCCTGCACCACCTGTACACCGCCATCGAACGTGAGCGCCAATTCTCGCGCGACGTGGCGCACGAACTGCGCACCCCTCTGGCGGAAATCCGCACCAGCGCCGAAAGCGCACTGATCGCGGGCGACCCCACCCAGGCCCAGCACAGCCTGGGCGCCGCTGTGAGCGCTACCGCACGCATGCAACGCAGCGTGGACACCTTGCTGCTGCTGGCCCGGCTCGAATCCGGACAACACACACAGGCGCCCGATCCGCTCGATATGGCAGGGTTGGTGCGCGAACTGCTGGCCGCGTTGGCGGGAATACAGGCGCGCCGCGGGCTGACCATGCAGACCGATCTGCCGCCATCGGCCTGGGTGCAGGGCGATCTGGGCGTGATCGAACGAATCCTCTCCAACTTGCTGCGCAACGCCATGGAGTACGCACCCGATGGCGATGCGATCACCTGCCGCCTGGAGCGAGGCGATGCGGGCTGGCTTCTTTCCATCGGCAATGCCGCGCCCGATCTTCATGAAGACGACCTCGAACACCTCGGCCACCGCTTCTGGCGCAAGCAATCCGAAGGCGGCACCGCACACCATGCAGGGCTGGGATTGGCCCTAGCGTTCGCCCTGGCGCGAGCCATCGATCTGCCGCTGCGCTTCAGCCTGCAGGATGGCAGGTTGACCGCATGGCTGGGCCCCTGGGCCGCGCTGGTGTAAACCTACGGCGCCGCGCCAAAAATCGCGCCGACACCCGCCGTCATGGCCATGGCCAAGGTGCCCCACAGCGTTACCCGGGACGCGCTTTTGACTACGGAAGCGCCGCCTATCCTCGCGGCCAAGACGCCCAGCAGCGCCAGAAAGAATATGGCGGTGACGACCGTCCATGAGAGCAAGGATGGCCTCGGTGCCAGCATCACGACACCGAGTGGCAGAACCGCGCCGACGGCAAAGCTGGCGGCGGAGGCGAGCGCTGCCTGCAGTGGCTTGGCGCTGAGCGCTTCCGAGATACCCAGCTCATCGCGGGCATGTGCCCCCAGCGCATCGTGGGCCATCAATTGCGATGCGACGGTACTGGCCAGGGAGGGCTCGATCCCACGCCGGGTGTAAATGGCCGTCAGTTCCCGATGTTCGGCCTCGGGGTCTTCCGTCAGCTCACGATGTTCCCGCGCCAGGTCGGCCTTCTCCGTGTCTGCCTGAGAAAAGACCGACACGTATTCTCCGGCCGCCATGGACATGGCGCCGGCGACCAGCCCGGCCACCGCGGTTGTCATGATGCTGGCGTGACTGGCCTGCGCCGCTGCGACGCCTACCACCAGGCTAGCAGTGGAAATGATCCCATCGTTGGCGCCCAGGACGGCGGCGCGCAGCCAGCCGATGTGTTCCGTGCGGTGGCGTTCGCGGTGCATGAACTTCATGGGAATCCTCTGTTTCTCGGGTTTCTTATTGGGAGCCGTGCCCCGGCAGCATGCGCACAAACGTGTTGTCGTGGATGACGTAGTGGTGCAGCAGCGCCGCCGCCGCATGCAATCCAATCAACGCATAGCCCGCCGTGGCCAGTGTTTCGTGCAGATCCTTCAAGGGATGCGCAAGCGCTTCGTTCGTGCCCGTCAGCAGGGGCAGCGCAAAGCCGAACAGGTTGACCGGCTTGCCTGCCGTGCTCAATGCCAGCCAACCCAGCAGCGGCGCGGCAATCATCAGTGCATACAGCGCGACGTGCATGAGCCGCGCCAGCAAGGCCGGCCACCGGGGCATGGGCGGCTCGATGGGCGGCGCGGCGCCTGCCACCCAGCGCACGCACAGCCTCACCACCACCAACGCCAGGACGGACAGGCCCAGCACGAAATGGAGGGATTTCATATTCGCGCGCAATTCGCTGCCCTTGGGCGCGAAGCCGCGCAGTTCCATGCAGGCATAAACCGCAGCGAGAAGCACCAGCATCAGCCAGTGCAAGGCTATGACAGAAGTGCCATAGCGGTTTCTAGAGTTCTTGAGTATCAATTCACTTTCTCCGACACATTGATTCGATCGACACACGCGAAGCAATGCTGAGGACGCCGCACCTTGTGTGCGTATTGCACGTGTTCTCGCGTCACTCTGGCAGCTCAAGCTTTGGGCAAGCTTTGAGCGAATAAATAAATTTCAATCAAAGCTTGCCCAAAGCTTGGGCTGCAAGCATGTGGCGGTTTATCACCGCAGCAGATCGAACCGCATGCTTGGTATGTCCCCCAATACAGCGCCGCCCGAAGGCGCGCCGCAGAAAAAACATCAGCGCTTCGCCATCCCTGGTGTTGCCGCCGCCATGGTCTTGGCAGTTGCTGCGGGTGCGGGCTGGTGGATGCTTTCACGCCCCGCAAAGGAGTCAGCGGCGGAAACGCCCGCCACGGCCCCCGCCGCTGACGGACACATCACATTGGGCGTGGCGCAACAGCGCGCGCTCGGGGTGGCAACGGCGGCGGCGGACACCGCCACGCAATTGCCGGTGCCTGGCCTGCCCGCGCAAGCCGCAGCGCCGCTGGCCGCCAGCGCGCAGGTCAGCGCGCCCTACGCGGGCGTGGTCACGCGCATCCTGGTCGATGAAGGGGCTCTTGTCCGGCAAGGCCAGCCCCTGGCGCGCATCCAGAGCCGTGACGTGCTGGCCGCGCAGGGCGAACTGGCCCGCGCGCGCAGCGAGGCCACGGCGGCGGCGCTGCAAGCCAAGCGCGATGCGGCCTTGCTGACCGAGGGCATCATCCCCGCCGCTCGCAACGAGCAGTCGCAGGCGCGCGCGCAGGCCACGCAAAGCACGCTGCACCAGGCCACGGGCGCGCTGGCGCAATTGCGTCCTGTGACGGGCGGGCAGGCGGGCGAATACGAGCTGCTGGCGCCGATGGCGGGCCAGGTCGTGCGGCGGCACCTGATGCCGGGGCAGTCGGTGGCTGCGCTTGAAGCCGCCTTCGTGGTGGCCGAGGCGGGCCGCATGGACGTGAACTTCACCGCGCCGCTGCGCCTGCGCAGCGACATCAAGCCCGGCCTGCCCGTGGGCCTGCCCGATGGCAAGGTGGCCAAGGTGGTGGCGGTGGGCGCGGATGCCGACCCCGCCAGCCAGAGCCTGCGCGTGCGCGCCGGCATCGAAGGGCAGACGGCGCTCGCTGTGGGTCAGCAATTCAGCGTGAGCCTGCTGCTGCCCGCGCCTGCGGGCGCATTGGCCGTGCCGCCGTCGGCCTTGCTGCCCGCCGGGCAGAGGCATGTTCTGTATGTGGCGAGCTATGCGGCGGGCGGAGAGAAGGGGGCGATCCGCGTCCGCGCCGTAGCCGTGCAGTTGCTGGGCGGGGACGAAGCCGTCAGCGTAGTGGTGCCCGATTCCAAGGGCGGCCCTGCCTTGCTGATGAGCGGTGAGCAGGTCGTCACGCACGGCACGGCGCTGCTCAAGTCCATGCTGCCGCTGCAGTGAGGGGGCCGGGCATGCTCTCTCGTCTCATCGAGTTTTCCTTGCGCCAGCGGCTGCTGGTGCTGCTGGCCGTGCTTGCCCTCGCGGGCGCGGGCGTGGCCTCGTTCCTGCAACTGCCGATCGACGCCTACCCGGACATCTCGCCCACGCAGGTCAAGCTGATCCTGAAAGTGCCGGGCATGACGCCCGAAGAGGTCGAATCGCGTGTCATCGCACCGCTGGAGATGGAGCTGCTGGGCGTGCCGCGCGGCGTGATGCTGCGCTCCACGGCCAAGTACGCCATCGCCGACATCACGCTGGACTTTGCCGAGGGCAGCGACATCTACTGGGCGCGCCAGCAGGTGGCCGAGCGCTACGCTGCCGTCGCGGGCAGCCTGCCCGAGGGCGTGAGTGGCGGGCTGGCGCCGATCTCCACGCCGCTGTCGGACGTGTTCATGTTCACCATCGAGGGCGGCCCGCTGTCCTTGAGCGAGCGGCGCACCCTGTTGGACTGGACGCTGCGCCCCGCCTTGCGCACGCTGCCCGGCGTGGCCGACATCAACGTGCTGGGCGGCCAGGCCGCCAGCTTTGCTGTGGTGCCAGACCGCGCACGCCTGTCCGCCGCCGGGATGAGCTTCGCCGACGTGGTGACGGCCGTCAGCCGCAACAACCGCAACGACGGCGCAGGCCGCCTGGACGCGGGAGAGAACGCGCTGATCGTGCGCTCGGAAGGCGCGATCCGCAGCGCGGAGGATCTGTCGCGCGTCGTGCTGCGCGCCGCCACGGCCAGCGCGCCTGCCGTGCGCGTGGGCGATGTGGCCGCCGTGCGCATGGAGGGGCTGACCCGCTACGGCGCCGTCAGCCGTGACGGCCAGGGCGAGGCGGTAGAGGGCATCGTCGTGGCGCTGCGCGGCGCTGATGCCTCGACGCTGGTGAAGGCAATCCGCGCGCGCCTGGATGAACTCGCGCCCAGCCTGCCGCCGGGCGTGAAGGTGGTGCCCTTCTACGACCGCAGCACGCTCATCCAGCGCGCGGTGGGCACGGTGGAAAGCGCGCTGATCGAAGCGACGGTGCTGGTCGTCGTGCTGCTGCTGCTTTTCCTGGGCGAGATGCGCGCGGCGCTGGTGGTCGCGCTGATGGTGCCGCTGGCCGCACTGGGCACCTTCCTGCTGATGCGCATCGCGGGCATGAGCGCCAACCTGATGAGCCTGGGCGGGCTGGCCATCGCCATCGGCATGCTGGTCGATGCCGCCGTGGTGGTGGTGGAAAACGCCGTCAGCCGCCTCGATCCGCACGCTCATGGGGAAGGCGGCGCGCAACTGCCGCGCCTGCACCGCGTGTTCGCCGCCGCGCGCGAGGTGGCCCTGCCCGTGGCCTCGGGCATCCTCATCATCTGCCTGACCTTCGTGCCGCTGCTGACCTTGCAGGGGCTGGAAGGCAAGCTGTTCGCGCCCGTGGCGCTGACCATCGTGTTCGCGCTGGGCGTCTCACTGCTGCTGTCGCTCACGCTGGTGCCGGTGCTGTCGTCGCTACTGCTCAAGGCGCATGCGCACCGCGAGCCCTGGGTGATGCGCGGCGCGCTGCGCCTGTACCGCCCGGTGCTGGATGCCGCGCTGGCCCACCCGCTGCGGGCCACAGCCGTGGCGCTGGCGGCCCTGGTGCTGGGCGTGGTGGCCTACCTGGGCACCGGCAAGGCCTTCATGCCGACGATGGACGAGGGCGACATCCTGCTGCAGTTGCAGAAGCCGCCCTCCATCGGGCTGAACCGCTCGCGCGACATCGACCTGGCCGTGCAGAAAGCCATCCTGGCCAAAGTGCCCGAAGTGCAGCACAGCATCGCCCGCGTCGGCTCGGACGAACTGGGGCTTGATCCCATGGGCCTGAACGAAACCGATATGTTCATGCAACTCGGCGACCGCAAGACATGGCGCATGGACAAGGAAGCGCTGGGCGAAGAAATCCGCAAGGTGATGGCGGCCTTCCCCGGCCTGGACTTCGGCTTCACCCAGCCCATCGAGATGCGCGTCTCCGAAATGCTCACCGGCAGCCGTGGCGACGTGGCCATCAAGCTCTTCGGCCCCGACCTGAACACCCTGGGCGAACTGGCCGTGCGCGTTGCGGCCAGCGTCGAGAAAGTGCCCGGCGCGCGCGACGTGCTGACGCAGGCCAGCGACCACGTCGAGTACCTGCAGGTGAAGGTGGATGCACAAGCTGCGGGCCGTGCAGGCCTGGCGGTAACGGCCGTGCAGGACGAGTTGCGCGCGCAGCTCGAAGGCGTGCCAGCGGGCATGGTCATCGAAGCCAACCGGCGCACGCCCATCGTCGTGCGCGGCGATGCGCAACTGCGCGGCTCGGCCGAGCGCTTCAAGGACTTGCGGCTGGCCCGCAGCGGCTCAGCCGGCTCCGGCGACGCTGGCGACATTCCCCTTACATCACTGGCCGCCATCACCACCACCCAAGGCCCGGTGCTGGTGCGGCGCGAGAGCGGCTCGCGCTTCGCGTTGATCCAGTCCATGGTGAGCGGGCGCGATCTGGTGGGCTTTGTGGAGGAAGCCCGCGCCGCCGTGGCGCGCGACGTCCCCCTGCCCGCAGGCTACCGGCTGGAATGGGGCGGCCAGTTCGAGAACCAGCAGCGCGCGGCTGCCCGCCTGGGGCTGGTGGTGCCGGTGTCGCTGGCGATGATCTTCTTCGTGTTGTTCATGACCTTCGGCTCCGTGCGTCAGGCGGTGCTGATCCTGGGCAACGTGCCCTTCGCCCTGGTCGGCGGCATGGCCGCGCTGTGGGTGTCGGGGCAGTACCTGTCGGTGCCCGCATCGGTGGGCTTCATCGCCCTGCTGGGCATCGCCGTGCTCAACGGGCTGGTGCTGGTCACGCACTTCAACCATCTGCACGCGCTGGGCCTGCCCATGGAGCAGGTGGTGCGAGAAGGCTCGCTGCGCCGCCTGCGCCCGGTGCTGATGACCGCTTCCATCACCGCCTTCGGCCTGGTGCCCCTGTTGCTGTCCACCGGGCCGGGCTCGGAGATCCAGCGCCCGCTGGCCATCGTGGTGATCGGCGGGCTGGTCAGCTCCACCGCGCTCACGTTGGTGCTGCTGCCGGTGCTGTACCGGCGCTTTGGGCAATTGACAACAAAAGGAGCCGCCGCATGAGTGCGCCGCACAGCACCGAATGGGTGCGCCTGAACCTGGTGTTCCCCCCTGCGCTGGAAGACGCCGTGACGGACGCCCTGATGGCTGATCCGACGCTGCCCGGCTTCACGCTGCTGCACGCCGAGGGGCACAGCAGCGACTTCGCACACGCCTCCATCCGCGAGCAGGTGCGTGGCCGCGTTGACCGGCGCGTGCTGTGGGTCGTGATCGAGCGCGAGCGCGTGGATGGCCTGCTGGCCGCGCTGCGCCAGCGGATTGCATCCAGCGACGTGCGCTGGTGGATGGAGCCTGTCATGGCAATGGGGCGGCTGGTATGAAGTTTCTCTCCCCTTGCGCGGCAGCGGTGCTGGCCTGCATCCCCTGGTGGGCGCTGGCGCAGGAACCAGCGCCCCAATGGCTCCCCCCGCCCGATCAAGTTCACGCCACCCTGCAGGCGCAACCCACCGTGCGCGCGGCGGCCGAGCGCTTGCAGGCCGCAGCGGCTACCCAGCGCGCCCTGGAGGTGGGCAGCCACGAATTCCAGGCCAATTCGGGTCTCCAGCGCCGCAACGTGACCACCGAGCAGCGCCGCTACAACGAATGGGAATTGGGCATCAGCCGCACGATCCGCCTACCGGGAAAGGCCCGGCTGGATCGAGAAATCGGCAGCAGCACCCGCAGCGTGGCTGAGCTGCGCCTGGAAGATGCCGAACACCAAGTCGCCCGCCGCCTGCTCGATGCCTGGATGGGCTGGTTGCGCAGCAGCGCCGTGGCCGAAGAGACGGCGGCGCAGGATCAACTGCTTTCCCGCGAACGCGACGCCCTGGCCCGCCGCGTGACCCTCGGTGATGCGGCACGGCGCGAGATGGACGTGCTGGACGCCGAGCGCGCCACCCAGGCCGCGCAGGCCCTGATGGCGCGCGACGCCGCACTGGCGGCGCGACAAACCCTGGCCCTGGGGTTCCCCGAGATCACCGTGCCCCCCGCCTTGCCAGCGCTGCCCGAGCCGCAGGAGCTGCCTGACGGCCCGCAGGCCTGGCAGGCGCGCATCGTCCGGGAAAGCGCCGAGATCGCGATTGCCAACGGCGAAACCACGCGCCTGTTCAAGGTGGCCGAACGCACGCGCGCCGAGCGCACGCCCGACCCGACCGTGGGCGTGCGCGTCCTGTCTGATCGCGGCGGCACCGAGCGCGTCGTGGGCGTGGTGCTCTCCATTCCCTTCGGCACGGACTACCGCAGCGCCCGAGCCGCCACGGAGAGCGCCAACGCCGCAGCCGCCGAAGCCGAGGCAGCCGATGTGCGGCGCGCCATCGAGCAAGGCGCGTGGCTGGCCGTCCAAGCCGCGCAAAGCAAGCGCGCGCAATGGCAATCGCACCAGCAGGCGCTGGCTGCACAGGTCGCCGCCAACACCCGCACGCGCCGGGCCTGGGAACTGGGCGAGGCCCCGCTCGGCGAATACCTGCTGTCCCTGCGCAGCCTACGGCAGGCCCGCCTGGCGGAAACACAGGCGCGGGTGGATGCGCTGCAAGCGGCGATGCTGGTGCGCATCGATGCGCATGCGATGTGGCACTCGGAGGGTGAAGGCCATGGTGAAAACAGTGCTCACGCGGTTTCGCCATGACGGAGGGCGCGTCGGCTCAATCACCGAAAGTCGCATCCCGAAATTCCGGGGCCAGCAGAGATCATTCAGGTGAGATGAGAGCACCGTCTGCAGCACACATCATGCTTAAACCACATTGATGGTGAGCCAAGGAGGAAGGAATGGAGCTAAGACTGCGCAGCTTTCTTGCCGTGGCCGAAGAGCTTCATTTCGCGCGTGCAGCCGAGAGACTTCATGTGGAGCAACCTGCGTGTTGCGAGCGAAGACCGCTATATCGGTCGAGTCGGCGGGAGGTGCCATCGCCCAAGGAGATAGCTGATGGAGCTTCGTCATTTACGCTGTTTTCAGGCCGTGGCCGAAGAACTCCACTTCGCCCGTGCTGCCGAGCGGTTGCATATCGACCAGTCGCCGCTGTCCCGCACCATCAAGGAACTGGAGGAGGAACTCGGCGCGCGTCTGTTCGTTCGCACCACGCGCAGCACGCAACTGACCCGCGCGGGACGACTGTTCCTGGAGCACGTCTCGCGTGTCTTCGCAACGCTGGATCAAGCCCGCGATAGCGTCAAGGCCGCAGCCAACGGGTTTCATGGTCAATTGCGCATTGCCTTGTCAGATGGCATCACGCCGTCGCGCTTGCCAGCGCTGTTGGCGCGCAGTCGTGAGGAGAATCCAGAGGTGGAAATCCGGCTGTTCGAGGTGTCGCTGGATCAACAAATTAAGGGACTTCATAGCGACCTGTATGACGCTGGCTTCTCGATGGCTGAAGATGCAGGCGATGGCATCGTGGTCAGTCCCGCGTGGGATGACGAGTTGATGGTGGCGGTGCCGGCCCGCCATCCCGTGCTCGCCTTCAAACAAGTTCCGTTGAAAGAAGTGTTGCGCTACCCGCTGGCGTTGGGCGATCCGGCAGTCTGCGAAGGCCACGCGCGGCAGGTCGATCGTTTCCTGCGCAAGCTCGATCAGGAGCCGCTGATCGCGCAGCGCGTGGCAACCTTCGACGTGATGATGACTTTGGTTTCTGCTGGCTTGGCCTTGGGTCTGGCGGGCGAGGCGCATATCGCTTCCAGTCGCGAGCCAGGTGTCGTGGCCCGCCGCCTGGCTGGCAAGCCCCCCATGCTCACGACCTATCTGCTACGCCGCGATGCAGAGCCATCCGAGATGTTGGCTCGGTTCATCGAACGTGTGGCCTTCATTGATTCGGCAGACGGCATCGACACTGCCGACGACGCCTAAGCCATCCGATGAAAGGACTGGAATCATGAACAGAATGATGCTGCTGATACTCGCCGCCGCACTGACCGCATGTGGCCCGTCTCAACCTTCGGAAACCGTGGATTTCCTCGTGGCTCATCCCGAGCGCATCAAGGAGATTCAACGGCAATGCAAGGAAGATCGCACAAAGGTTGGCGATGAACTTTGCCGCCGTGCCGCCGAAGCCGCCAATCGGCGTTTCTTCGGTGATCGACCTGAACAGAAGTCCAAATAACTTCATCGCAGTCGTCTCGCTGCGACGAAATTCGCACTGTTACCCCATCACGCCGCAACGCGCTCGCGTCTGCGGCGTTTTTATTGTCTTCGCTCCTGCAAGAAATCAGGCTTTTTCGGCCTAAATCACCGCCATAACGGCCTTTGACCGGCCTGTACGCACGCCTTGATCCTCAGTGCTGCGGCACCTCCGTGTGCCGTGATTGGAGGCGAGGTTATGCAAGGGACGAACGTGCTGTTCGGTCAGATTGCCGTCGTATTCGGCATCGTGATCGCCGGCGTGTGGACAGCCACACAATGGACAGCCGCCGCCCTGGGCTACCAGCTACGCCTTGGCTCGCCCTGGTTCGACTTCTTCGGCACGCCGGTCTATCACCCCTGGCGGCTGTTCGAGTGGTGGTTCTTCTTCGACGCCTACGCGCCGCGCGTCTTTGACATCGGCGGCGCCATCGCGGGCGGTAGCGGCCTGGTGGCCGTGCTGGTGGCCATCGGCATGTCGATCTGGCGCTCGCGGCAATCGCGCCTGGTCACGACCTACGGCTCGGCGCGCTGGGCGAACGCGGACGACATTCGCAAGGCAGGGCTCACGCAACCTGCCGGTGTGTTCCTCGGCCAACACGAACGCCAGTACCTTCGGCATGAAGGCCCGGAACACGTCCTGACCTTCGCGCCCACCCGCTCGGGCAAAGGTGTCGGTCTGGTGGTGCCGACCTTGTTGAGCTGGCCTGCGTCAGCCGTCATCCACGACATCAAGGGCGAGAACTGGAGCATCACCGCGGGCTGGCGATCGCGCTTCTCGCATTGCCTGCTGTTCAACCCCACCGATGCGAAGTCGGCGGCCTACAACCCGCTGCTGGAGGTGCGGCGCGGCGCGCATGAAGTACGCGACGTGCAGAACATCGCGGACATCCTGGTCGATCCCGAGGGTGCGCTGGAGCGCCGCAATCACTGGGAGAAGACTTCGCACGCGCTGCTGGTCGGCGCCATCTTGCATGTGCTTTATGCCGGCGAGGACAAGACGCTACGCGGCGTCGCTAACTTCCTTTCCGATCCGGCTTGCCCATTCGAGCTGACGCTGCACCGGATGATGACCACGCCGCATCTCGGCGATGGCCCGCATCCCGTGGTGGCATCCGCCGCTCGCGAAGTCCTCAACAAGAGCGACAACGAGCGGTCGGGCGTGCTGTCCACCGCCATGTCGTTCCTGGGCCTCTACCGCGACCCTACGGTGGCCGAAGTCACGTCGCGTTGCGACTGGCGCATTGCCGACTTGATCGCGGCCGAGCATCCGGTGTCGCTGTACCTCGTGGTACCGCCTTCAGATATTTCGCGGACGAAGCCGCTCATTCGCCTGATCCTCAACCAGATCGGCCGGCGACTCACCGAATCGCTCGACGGCTCTGACGGCATCGCACGCCGCCACAAGCTGCTGCTGATGCTCGACGAGTTCCCGGCGCTCGGGCGGCTCGACTTCTTCGAGACGGCACTGGCCTTCATGGCGGGCTATGGCATTCGCAGCTTTCTCATCGCGCAGTCGCTCAATCAGATCGACAAGGCGTATGGGCAGAACCATTCGATTCTGGACAACTGCCATGTCCGCGTGACGTTCGCCACCAACGACGAACGCACGGCCAAGCGGATCTCCGAAACGCTGGGCACCGCAACCGAACTGCGCGCCCAGCGCAACTACGCGGGCCACCGGCTCGCGCCGTGGCTGGGGCATCTGATGGTGTCGCGCCAGGAAACCGCGCGCCCGCTGCTGACGCCGGGCGAAGTGATGCAGCTTCCGCCTGACGAAGCCGTGGTGATGGTGTCCAGCGTGGCGCCGATCAAGGCCAAAAAGCTGCGCTACTACGCGGACAGCAATTTCAAGCGGCGTGTGCTGCCGCCGCCCGTGCTTGCGGCCGAGCGCTATGCCGACGTGCCGCCATCGCGGGCCGACGACTGGAGCGGGCTGGCGATTCCCGCCGTGCCCGCCGCACCGGCCACTGCACCGGCTGATGGCCTGGAGCACTTGAGTTCGGCCGACGACGGCGGCGGCCCGCGCCGTCAGCCCGAACTCTCCGAAACCGTCGCCTACGACCCCGAACTGGCCGCGTCCGCAGCCGACCTCGGGTTGCTCGATGACGACGACGACCTGCCGCTTCCCCTTCCTCGCCAGCTTGATCCGGCCATGCAGCGCATGGCCCGGCTGGCTTCCCTCGACCCCAACGACGGAATCGAGTTATGAGCCACTACCGCCTCAACCTGTTCATCCAGCCGGAGCACGCCAAGCGTCTGGACGAGCTGGCCGCCAAGAAAGGCGTATCGAAATCCAGCATCGTCGCAGCGGCGCTCGCATCGTGGCTGTCGCCCGATGCTGCCGACCAGCGCGAGGCAGCGATTGCCAAGCGGCTTGATCGCCTGTCGCGCCATGCTGAGCGGCTGGAGCGCGACCAGAACATCCAGATCGAAACGCTGGCGCTGTTCATCCGCTACTTCCTCACGGTCAGCACTCCAGTTCCCGAGGCGCACCAAGACGCGGCGCGTGCCCAGGGCAAGGCGCGCTTCGAGCAGTTCGTGGAGCAGTTGGGCCGCCACCTGCTGCGCGGGCGCAGCCTGGTGCGTGACGTGGTGGAGGAACTGCACCCCGACCCGATGCGGATGGATGACGCGGCGGCAGTTGCCGAAGCGCAGGAGCGTGCCTCATGAGCGCCGTTCCCTCGTCCTTCGCCACCTCGCTCGACCGCCGCATCCAGATGCTCCGCACGGCGATGGGGCCGCTGATCGCCGCCGCGCTCGAAGACCCGGACGTGGTGGAAGTCATGCTCAATCCTGATCGCACCCTTTGGGTGGATCGGCTTTCATCGGGCCGCGCGCCGATGGGCGTTGAACTGTCCGAAGCGGACGGCGAACGGATCATTCGCCTTGTCGCCGCCCACGTTGGCGCAGAAGTCCATCGCGGCCAGCCGTTGCTGTCCGCCGAGCTGCCCGAAACCGGCGAGCGCTTCGAGGGCATCTTGCCGCCGGCAGCGCCGGGGCCGGCCTTCGCGCTGCGCAAGCGCGCCATCGGAGTGATCCCGCTGGAGCGGTACGTCATCGACGGGATGATGACCAGCGCGCAGGCGGGCTTTCTCGTTCGCGCCGTGCGCGAGCGGCAGAACGTGTTGATCGCCGGGGCTACCAGCAGCGGCAAGACCACGCTCGCCAATGCGCTGCTGGCCGAAATCGCCGCGACGGGCGACCGCGTGCTGGTGCTCGAAGACACGGTGGAGCTGCAATGCGCGGCCCGCGACCACGTTCCGCTGCGCACGCGGGCGGGCGTGGTGTCGATGACCGAGCTGGTGCGCTCGTCCATGCGCCTGCGCCCGGATCGCGTCGTCGTTGGCGAAGTGCGCGGCGCCGAGGCGCTGGATCTCATCAAGGTGTGGGGCACCGGCCATCCGGGCGGCATCGCCACGATCCACGCCGGCTCCGCGCTGGGCGCGCTGCTGCGCCTTGAGCAACTGATTCTCGAAGTGGCGGTGAACCCGCCCCGTGCGCTGATCGCGGAAGCGGTCAACGTGGTCATCCACATCGCCGGGCGCGGACGCAAGCGCCGCATCGAGAGCATCGCCCGCGTCGTCGGTTTCGACGGCGTGGGTTACCGACTGGCGGATGCGATGGAAACACCGTTTCCCGAGCTGCCGCCACTTCCCGATGCCGCACCCGCTGCGGCGACTTCCCCATCCCTCGACCTTTCTGGAGAACTGCCATGACGCACGTTGATGCTTTCCGTATTTCTGTAAATCCGCTTTCCCGCCGCTCCAGTCCCGCGCGGCTGGATGGCCTGGCTCGCCCGGCCATGCAGGGCTTGATGCTCGCGGCGCTGATGCTGCTGCTTGCGGGCACGGCCCAGGCCGCCGGTTCTTCGATGCCCTGGGAAGGCCCGCTGCAATCCATCCTCGAATCCATCCAGGGGCCAGTGGCGCGCATCGTCGCGGTCATCATCATCATCGCCACGGGCCTGGCGCTGGCCTTCGGCGATACGTCTGGCGGATTCCGCAAGCTGATCCAGATCGTGTTTGGCCTGTCCATCGCGTTCGCGGCTTCGAGCTTCTTCCTGTCGTTCTTCAGCTTCTCGGGCGGGGCCGTCGTATGAGTGCCCCGGACACCTGCGCGGCCGGGTTCGAGGTGCCGCTGCATCGCTCGCTCACCGAGCCGATCCTGCTGGGCGGCGCACCGCGCACCGTGGCGATCGCCAACGGTACGTTGGCCGCCGCTGTCGGGCTGGGCCTGCAACTGTGGATTCCCGGTGTCGTGCTCTGGATCGTCGGCCATTCGCTGGCGATGTGGGGCGCGCGCGTCGATCCGCAGTTCATGGCCGTGTTCGCGCGGCACATCAAACACCGCCCGCTGCTGGACGTGTAGAGGAGGACGCCGCGATGCTGAACCTCGCCGAATACCGCCAGCGCCCGGCCTTGCTTGCCGACTGGCTGCCCTGGGCCGGACTGGCGGCGCCGGGTGTCGTCTTGAACAAGGACGGCAGCTTCCAGCGCACGGCGCGCTTTCGTGGCCCCGACCTCGATAGCGCGACGCAGGGCGAGCTGATCGCCACATCGGCGCGCTTGAACAACGCGCTGCGCCGCCTGGGTTCGGGCTGGGCGCTGTTCATCGAAGCCGAGCGCCGGTCTGCCGCCGACTACCCGCACTCCGATTTCCCCGAACCGCTGTCCTGGCTGGTCGATGAAGAACGCCGCGCCGCTTTCGAGGATTCGGGCAACCACTTCGAGAGCGGCTATCACCTGACGCTGGCCTACCTGCCGTCCGAGGAATCCCGTGCCCGCGCCGCGGGCCTGCTGTATGAAAACCGTCCGACCGAAGGCGTGGATTGGCGCGAACGGCTGCACGCCTTCGTCGCTGAAACGGATCGCATCTTCGATCTGCTCGATGGCGTGATGCCGGAAATCGCATGGCTTGATGACAGCCAGACGTTGACCTACCTGCATTCGACCGTCTCGACGCGCCGCTACCGCGTCGGCGTTCCCGAAGTGCCGTTCCACATCGACGCGCTGCTGACCGATTCCGCATTGGTCGGCGGCCTGGCGCCCATGCTGGGCGACCAGCACCTGCGCGTGGTGTCGGTACGGGGCTTCCCGACCTCGACCTGGCCGGGGATTCTGGACGACCTCAACCGCCTGGGATTTGCGTATCGCTGGTCAACCCGATTCTTGTGCCTCGACAAATCCGAGGCGGAACGGGAGTTGGGGCGCCTGCGCCGCCAATGGTTCGCCAAGCGCAAGAACGTCATCGCGCTGTTGCGCGAAACGATCTTCCAGCAGGAAAGCCCGCTGGTCGATACGGACGCCAACAACAAGGCCGCCGACGCCGATGCTGCCTTGCAGGAGCTGGGCAGCGATCAAGTCGCCTTCGGCTACCTGACGGCGACCGTCACCGTCATGGACGCGGACGCCGCCGTGGCCGACGAGAAGCTGCGCATGGTGGAGCGCGTCATCCAGGGCCGGGGCTTCGTCACCATCCCCGAAGCGCTCAACGCCGTGGATGCGTGGCTTTCGTCCATTCCGGGCAACGCATACGCCAATGTCCGCCAGCCCATCGTCTCGACGCTGAACCTGGCGCACATGATGCCGGTGTCGGCGGTATGGGCCGGCCAGGAGCGCAATGCGCATCTCGATGGGCCGCCGCTGATCGTCACGCGCACAGACGGCGCCACGCCGTTCCGGCTGGTGACGCACATCGGCGACGTGGGCAACACGCTGGTGGTTGGCCCCATCGGCATGGGCAAGTCGGTGCTGCTGGCGACGATGGCGATGCAGTTCCGCCGCTATCGCGGCTCGCGCATCTTCGCCTTCGATATGGGGCGCTCGATCCGTGCGGCCATCCTGGGCATGGGCGGCGAGCACTACGACCTGGGCGCGGATGACGAGATCGCCTTCCAGCCGCTGGCCCGCATCGACCGCGAGGGCTACCGCACCTGGGCCAGCGAATGGGTCGAAGGCCGCCTACTGCACGAAGGCGCGGCCGTCGGCCCGGACGAGAAGGCGGCCATCTGGTCTGCGCTGGGGAGCCTGGCCAGCGCGCCGGTGGAGCAGCGCACGCTCACGGGCCTGACGGCCTTGCTGCAATCGAACACCTTGCGCCAGGCACTCGCGCCCTATGTCCTGGGCGGTGCGCACGGCAGGCTGCTGGATGCCGACCACGACCGCCTCGGCACGGCCGACGTGCAGGCGTTCGAGATGGAGGAGCTGATGCACAGCAAGGCCGCTGTGCTCGCGGTGCTGCGCTATCTGTTCGCGCGCTTCGAGGAGCGGTTGGATGGTGCGCCCACGCTGCTGATCCTCGATGAAGCGTGGTTGTTCCTCGATGACCCGGTGTTTGCGGCGCGCATCCGCCAGTGGCTCAAGACGCTGCGCAAGAAGAACGTCAGCGTCATCTTCGCCACGCAGTCGCTCGCGGACGTGAAGGACTCGGCCATCGCTCCGGCCATCATCGAAAGCTGCGCGAGTCGGATTTTCTTGCCGAACCCACAAGCGACCGAACCGCAGATTCGCACGATCTACGAGGGCTTCGGCCTCAACAGCCGACAGATCGAGATCGTCGCCACCGCGCAACCCAAGCGCGACTACTACTACCAATCCCGCCTCGGCAACCGCGTGTTCGACCTCGACCTGGGGCCGACGACGCTGGCCTTCGCGGGCGCTTCCACGCCGCAAGACCAGCGCGACATAGACCGCGTGCTGCTGGACGCCGGCGTGCCCGGCTTCGCGGGCGCTTGGCTGCGCCATCGCGGCCTCGATTGGGCGGCTGACCTGCTGCCCTCGTTCCCCGGCCTCGCGCCGGGTTCCCTCCGTACCGCTGACCACCCCCAGGAGAACCAACCATGAAATTGCATACCCCCAAGCTCGCCGCGTTGACCGCCGCCTGCGTGCTCGCCTTCGGCATCGCACAGCCTGCGCACGCGCTGTTCGGCGTCGGCGACATCGTGCTCGACCCGACCAATCTGGTGCAAAACACGCTCACGGCGGTTCGCACACTGGAGCAGATAAATAACCAGATCCGCCAGCTCCAGAACGAAGCGCAAATGCTCATCAACCAGGCGCGCAATCTGGCCAGCCTGCCGTCCAGCGTGGTCGGCCAGTTGCGCGCGAACCTGGCGACCACCCAGCGACTGATCGCGCAGGCCAAGGGCTTGGCCTACGACGTGACGAGCATCGACCGCGAGTTCGCGCGTCTGTATCCCGAGAAGTACGCCGCCACGGTGAGCGGCAATCAGATGTACCTCGATGCGCAAGAGCGTTGGAAGAACACGCTCAATGGCCTGCAAACCACGATGCAGATGCAGGCCCAGGCGTCGCAGAACCTGAGCGACGACGAAAGCGTGCTGGCCGACCTGGTGGGCAAGAGCCAATCGGCCGAGGGTGCGCTGCAAGCGATGCAGGCCATGAACCAGTTGCTGGCCTTGCAGGCCAAGCAGTCGATCCAGACGCAGCGCCTGCAGATCACGCAAGACCGCGCGGCCTCGCTGGAGCTGGCACGGCAGGCCGCGGCCACGGAACGCGGGCGCGAGGTGACGCGCCGCTTCCTGGGCGAAGGCACGCCGTACACGCCGCAGCCCGTCAATTTCTACAACCGCTGACGGAGGCTGCCATGCAACGCACGCCCGTCGTGTTCGCCTTCGCCGTTCATGCGCTGGTGCTGGCCGGCTGTGACCGGCCGCAGCAGTTGCCGGTGAATGCGCTCGCCGCCGACCCGGCCCGGCTGCACGCGCTGCGCGCGCAGTGCCGCACGGGCGCGCACGACGGCGCGTTTTGCGCGCAGGTGGCTCAAGCCGACCTGCGGCGCTTTCTCTCCGGCCAGGCCGGGCCGGGCGAGTACCAGACGCTCGCCGACCTGCCACCGATTCCGCCCAGCTTCGATGAACCCACCGATGCCGATGCGCCTGGGCAGGAGGACTCGCCATGAACGACGTAACGATCATCGACCGTTTCCTCGACACCTTCTCGCGCTACATCGACTCGGGCTTTGGCCTGTTGCACGGCGAAGTGGCGTTTCTGACCGCCACGCTGATCGTCATCGACATGACGCTCGCCGGGCTGTTCTGGGCGATGGGCCATGCCGCCGGCCAGGGCGAGGACGTGATTGCCAAGCTGATCCGCAAGGTGCTGTACGTCGGCGCCTTCGCCTACATCATCGGCAACTTCAACTGGCTGGCCGGCATCGTGTTCCGCTCATTCGCCGGGCTGGGCCTGACGGCCAGCGGCTCGACGTTGAGCATGGAGAACTTCCTGCAACCGGGCCGGCTGGCGAAAGTCGGCATCGACGCCGGGGCGCCGATCCTGAAACAGATCGGCGACATGGCGGGCTTTCCCGAAGTGTTCGTGAACATCACGCCCATCGTCGTGATGTTCCTCGCGTGGCTGATCGTCCTGCTGTGCTTCTTCGTGCTGGCGATCCAGCTTTTCATCACGCTGATCGAGTTCAAGCTGACCACGCTCGCGGGCTTCGTGCTGGTGCCGTTCGCGCTGTGGAACAAGACGGCGTTCCTCGCCGAGAAGGTACTGGGCAACGTGGTGTCGTCAGGCATCAAGGTGCTGGTGCTCGCGGTCATCGTGGGCATCGGTTCCGGGCTGTTCGCCGAGTTTCAGGTGCAGCCGGCCGAGCCATCCATCGACCACTCCGTGGTCGTGATGCTGGCCTCGCTGACGCTGTTGGCCTTGGGCATCTTCGGGCCGGGCATTGCGACCGGGCTGGTGTCCGGCGGGCCGCAGCTCGGCGCGGGTGCGATGGCCGGTGCCGCGCTGGGCGCGGCCGGTGCTGCTGTTGCCGTGGGCGCTGCGGCCACGGGCGTCGGCGGCGCAGTAGCCGCCGGGGCGCGCATGGCGCCCGCAGCCGCCAAGTTGGCGGGCAGCGGAGCGCGGGCCGCCACCGGAGCCGCCAGCAGCGCCCGGTCAGCGTTTCAGGCGGGTTCTGCATCCGCCGGCGGCGGCCTCAAGGGCGCTGCCGCTGGCGTGGGCAATGTCGCCAAGACCGGCGCGCAGGCAGCCGGGCAGAAGGTGGCCGAGGGCGCACGCTCGATGAAGGAGCGTGTCGCCGCTGCCTTCCGGCCCGACGACGCCGGATCGGCGTCGGGGGCCGGTGCCGCGCAGGCGGCGAACGAGCCGACCCCATCCACTGCGCAACCCGCCTGGGCCAAGCGCCTGCATCGCAGGCAGCAGCTCACCCATGCCGCGACGACCGCCGCCCACACGCTGCGCGGGGGCGACGGCGGCAGCTCCAGCCAGGGGCCAAGCCTTCGTGATTCCGATTCCTGATCCACAAGGAGAACTCCCATGCGATTCAAAAGACCGCAGGTGCGCTATGCCGATACACCGCAGCCTGCCACCCCGTACCAAACCGCCGCCCAGGTCTGGGACGAGCGCATCGGCTCGGCGCGCGTGCAGGCGAAGAACTGGCGCTTCATGGCCTTTGGCTGTCTCACGCTGGCCGTGCTGATGGCTGGTGGCCTGGTTTGGCGTTCGGCGCAGTCCATCGTGACGCCCTACGTCATCGAGGTGGACAACGCGGGCCAGGTGCGTGCTGTCGGCGAAGCCGCCACGCCGTACCGGCCCAGCGATGCGCAGATCGCGTACCACCTGGGCCGCTTCATCGGCCTGGTGCGCTCGCTGTCCATCGACCCGATCGTGGTGCGCCAGAACTGGCTCGATGCCTATGACTACACCACCGACAAGGGCGCCGTGGTGCTCAACGAGTACGCCCGCGTGAACGATCCGTTCGCGCGCATCGGCAAGGAGTCGGTGACGGTGCAGATCACCAGCGTGACCCGCGCCAGCGACACGTCTTTCAACGTGCGCTGGACGGAGACGCGCTTTGTGAACGGCGCGCTGGATCGCACCGAACGCTGGAACGCCGTGGTTTCCATCGTGCAGCAGACGCCGCGCACCGAGCAGCGGGTGCGCAAGAACCCCTTGGGCATCTACGTCAACGGGCTGTCGTGGAGCCGCGAACTGGAAGGAAACGAAGGAACCAAGCCATGAATACACATTTCCGTAAATCCGCCTTGCCGGTGATCCTGCTGGCATCCACCGTCCTGTTTGCAGGCTGCGCTTCGCAGGGCAAGCCGCCGCCGTCCATTTCGCTCGATGAGCCGGTGCAGGCCCAGCCGCTGCCGGAGCCGCCTGCGCCTGTGGAAGTAGTGGCCGTGCCGCGGGTGCTGCCGATGCCGGCGCAGATGAAACCTGTGCCGGATGCCAAGCCCACGCCGGAACCCGCCGATGAAACCTTGCGCGTGACCCGCGCCAACGCCGAGGCGCGTATCGCGCCCACGCGCGAGGGCTACGTCAACGCGATCCAGGTGTGGCCCTTCACAGACGGCGCGCTGTACCAGGTCTATGCGGCCGTGGGCCGCGTGACGGTGATCGCGCTCCAGCCCGGTGAGGAACTGGTGACGGTGGCCGCCGGCGATACCGTGCGCTGGATCGTGGGCGACACATCGAGCGGCAGCGGTGATGCGCTGCGCGTCAACGTGATGGTCAAGCCCATCCGCTCGGGCTTGAAGACCAATCTCGTCATCACCACCAGCCGCAGGACGTACCTGCTGGAGCTGACCTCGACCGAGAAGACGTGGATGGCTTCAGTGTCCTGGGAGTACCCGAAGGACAAGATGCTGGCCTTGCAGCGCCAGTCGCAGGCGGCCAGCGCCGCCGCACCGGTCGATGCCGGCCTGTCGCTGGAGAAGATCCGTTTCCGCTACGCCGTCAGCGGTAGCAATCCGCCGTGGAAGCCGCTGCGCGCCTTCGATGATGGCGAGAAGGTCTACATCCAGTTCCCACCAGGCATCGCCCAGGGCGAGCTGCCGCCGCTGTTCGTGATCGGCGCGCAGGGCGACGGACAACTGGTGAACTACCGCTTCCGCGCGCCGTACTACATCGTTGATCGCCTGTTCGGTGCGGCCGAACTGCGCCTGGGCGGGGACAAGGGCGATGTGGTGCGGATAGAGCGCACAGATGGCGTTTCCGGTGGCACGCGGAGGAACTGACCATGAGCCAGGACGACACTCCTGACCTTGCCGCGCCACAGGCGGGCAAGGTCGCGCCCGAGGCGGTGGCGCTGCGCGCCCAGCCGCGCCCGGTCACGCGCCTGAACCGGCGCACGCTGGCCATCCTCGTCGGCGGCCTGTCGGTCGCCGTGCTCGGAGCCACGATCTGGTCATTGCAGCCGCATCGGCGCGGCGCGGGCGAGCAGACCGAGCTTTACAACGTGGATCGTGTCTCGAAGTCCGAAGGGCTGGACGGCCTGCCGGCCGACTACTCGAAGCTGCCGCCGAAGGTGCCCGAGCTGGGGCCGCCGCTGCCGGGCGATCTCGGCCCGGCCATCGTGAAGTCGCAGCAGCCGGTGACGCCGACGTATGCACCACCGGGCCACGACCCGGAGGATGCGCGGCGCAAGGAGGCCGATGCGGCGGCGGGTTCGTCGGTGTTCTTCCGCTCGGGCAACCAAGGCAAGGCCACCGCGCCGGTCACGGCGCAAGCCGCTGCGGCTGCGCCCGGCAGTGCCTTGGCGGGTTTCGACCCGCTGGCCGCTGGCCCGGCTTCGACGGCGGCCCAGCCATCCGACCCGACCGCCGTGCAGAACCGGCAAGACCAGAAAGAGGCGTTCCTGAAAGGCGGCTCTACGGAAACCCGCAATTCCGGCAATCTGCAAATGCCGTCCTCGCCGTATCAGGTCATGGCGGGAACAGTGATCGCCGGGGCGCTGGTGACGGGCATCAAGTCGGACTTGCCGGGCGACGTGATCGCCACGGTGACGGAGCCGGTCTATGACACGGCCACAGGCAAGTTCCTGCTGATCCCGCAGGGATCGCGCATCCTGGGCAAGTACAACAGCCAGGTCAGCTATGGGCAGAGCCGCGTACAAGTGGTGTGGAACCGCGTCATCCTGCCGGACACGTCATCGCTGAAGCTCGACAACCTGGCGGGCACCGACCCTGCCGGCTACGCCGGCCTGGAGGATGGCGTCGATTGGCATTGGGATCGCGTCTTTGCCGGTGCGGCGCTGACGACGCTGCTGGGCGTGGGCGCCGAGCTGGCCGCGCCGGAGAACCGGCAGAACGGCAATCGCATCGTGATCGCTGGGCGCGATAGCGCACAGGACAGCATCAATCAGGTCGGACAGGAGATGACCCGGCGCAACATGAACATCCAGCCGACGCTGACCGAACGGCCGGGCCTGCCGGTTCGCATCATCGTCAACCGCGATCTGGTGTTGCGGCCGTACCAGCCGATGTTCTTCCAGCGGGGAGCAATGCAATGAGCACGACCAAGAAGCTGCGGCTCGGCCCGCTGCCCAAGACCGAGAATGTGAAGCTGACCTTCGCTTGCCCGGCCAGCCTGAAAGCCGATCTCGACCGCTACGCCGCGTTGCACGCGCAGGCGTATGGCGAGGCGGTCGATGCAACGACGTTGATTCCGCACATGCTGGAGGCGTTCATGGCGGGGGATCGGGGATTCAGGAAGGGCACGGCGACACGGAGCGCGCCAACGAAGCCAACATGATGGCGTTGCGTACCAATGGCATCCGTCGAACGCGCAGCCCCAGGCTGCGCGTTCTTCGTTCTGGATGTTGCGAAGCCTCTTGGGCTATCATGGAGTAACAAGCCCGCCGTCTCCCGGCAACTCAGCACGATCAAGTGCGATCCGGCTTTCTCTTCCGACGCTCTTATGTGGCACCTAGCCCACCAAGCCGCAATCCTTCAAAGCGGCCCCGAAAAGAGCTAACCTGCTGTCTCATATACGGTTTCAAGTCCTACGTGCTTTGCACGACAAACTTGACACCGGCACTTTTTTGTTGCGCTCTGCATTCACGCGAATATGCGCCTGAATGTATCGATTGTTAATCCAGGCGCTATTTATCAGATATTCATTTTTTGACGTGGCGGACTCTGCAGAAAACGCACGAAACGCCCCTGTCGAGCGGGTGTGACGATCATCCGTGTGCGCTGTTACTGATCGTTACAGAGATGCGCAACGAAAGTTAAGCGTGTGTTACGTTGAGGCCACGCCGCCAAACCGCATAGGCAGGGCAGCTGAACAGAATCGAAATCCCAGGAAAGGGATACACGCGTCATCACGATCACACGGAGTAATCGCATGTCTCGTCGTCGCTTCGCATTCTCGCACCACCCGCTCACCCACGCCGTCGCCTGCGGCTTGTTGCTGGCCGGCAGCAGCGCCACCGTACTCGCCCAGGACAGCAGCAAGGCCGCCACCAACCTGGACCGGGTCACGGTCACCGGCTCGCTGATCCCGCAGACGCAGATTGAAAACCAGACGCCGGTGCTGACCATCAGCGCCGAGGCGATTCAGGCGCGCGGTTTCTCCAGCGTTGCCGAAGTGCTGCAGCAGTCCTCGTTGACCACTGGCGGCCTGCAAGGCGGCCAGACCTCGGCATCCTTCACCCAGGGTGCTGAAGCGGCTGGCATGTTCGGCTTGAACCCTGGCTACACCAAGTACCTGATCAACGGCCGCCCGATGCTTTCGTATCCGGCGCTGTACAACGGCAGCGACGCGTTCAACAACATCAGCGGCATCCCTATCGACATCGTCGACCGCATCGAGGTGCTGCCGGGCGGCCAGTCATCCCTGTACGGTTCGGACGCGATCGCCGGCGTGGTCAACATCATCCTCAAGGAACGCATGGACGGCGGCACCCTGAACGTGCGCGGCGGCGCATATTCCGATGGCGGTGGCGCCAGCTTCCGCGTGAGCGGCGCCAATGGCTTCAACAGCAAGGACGATCGCTTCCGCGCCCTGGTCAATGTGCAGTATGAAAAGACCAACCCGATCTGGGGCTACCAGCGCGACATCACCAAGCAGAACAATCCGCATGGCTACACGCGCCAGCTGCCCTCGAACGACTTCCTGGTCTTCGACGCGGATACCAATGATTTCCTGATGATGGATCCGAACAACTGCGCCGGCGTTTCCGGCCAGTTCGGCGGCACCACCATCCTCGGTACGCGCCGCGCTGGACAATCCTGCGGCTCCGCGTTCGGCGCAGGTTACAAGACGATCAAGAACAGCAAGGAAAGCAGCCAGTTCTATTCGTCGCTGACCTACGATGTGAATGACAACCTGCAGCTGTTCGGCGATGTCCTCTACAGCTACGAAACCGTCAAGTACAACACCGGTGCCGGCTACAACTACTGGGGCACGGATATCAGCATGGGTCCGTTCTTCGATCAGTCCAGCGGTCGCTATCTGGGGCTGCAACGCGTGTTCGCACCCGAAGACATCGGCGGCATTGGCTACCGCGACATCATGAATACCGACCGCAGCAAGTCCTATCAGGTCACGCTGGGTGCACGCGGCGCGATCGGCAGCAACTGGGACTACGAGGCCAGCGTCACCCGCGGCGAGTACAAGCTCAACGAGCGTGGCTATGCACGCTGGAACGACCCGATCAACAACTGGTTCGCCGACAACGTGCTGGGACCGGTGCTGGGCCAGACCGACGACGGCTACAACATCTACAACCCGAACTGGGGCGCCTTCTATTCCCAGCTGCCGCAAGGGGCCTTCCAGAGCTTCACCGGCTTCACCACCAGCCGCAGCCGCACCTGGCAGACCCAGACCCGCGCGCAGATCACCAACAGCTCGCTGTTCAAGCTGCCCGGTGGCGACGCTGGCTTCGCCGCCGTGGTTGAAGGCGGCAGCGAAGGGTGGAACTACACGCCGGACGTGCGCCTGACCGACGGCACGGTGTTCGGTACCACCTCGGTGGCGGGCAACGGCCATCGCAGCAACTACGCTGTCACCAGCGAACTGCGTCTGCCGTTGCATGACATGCTGACGGTCACCGCTTCCGGCCGCTACGACAACTTCAAGATCGCCGGCCATACCGTAGACAAGCCCACCTACAGCATCGGCCTCGAGTTCCGCCCCTTCGAAAGCCTGCTGGTCCGCGGCAAGTACGGCACCGCGTTCCGCGCCCCGTCCCTTCCCGATGCCTTCCAGGGCAAGAGCGGCTACTACGCCAATGGATCCAAGGATTACTACCGCTGTGGCCAGCTCGGGTTCGATCCGTCCAACACGGTCGACTGTCGCTACGGCAGCGTGTCGGTCTTCGGCACCCAGTCGGGCAATCCGGAGTTGAAGCCGATTACCGCCGACGTGTGGAACGCGGGCCTGGTGTGGGCGCCGATCAACAACCTGTCGGTGTCCCTGGACTACTACAACTGGAAGATCAAGAACGAGGTCAACACCCTCAGCTCCGACCAGTTGCTGCTGGCCGAGTACTACTGCCGCAACGGCCTGACCAACACCGCCGGCGCCACCTGCGAGGAAGTGGCCAACTGGGTCACCCGTGATGCCACCGGCGCGCTGGAGGAGATCTACACGCCGAAGCTGAACGTGGCGCGGCAGAACCTCGAGGCGGTCACCGCCAGCTTCAAGTACGTGCAGGACATCGGTCGCTTCGGTTCGCTGCAGTTCTCCAGCAACTACACCAACATGCTCAAGCGTGAACTGCAGCCGCAGCTCAACGACCCATTCCTGGATCTGCTGGGCAACCCGTACGCAATGTGGGTGTACGACTCCTACGCCAAGGTCCGGGCTGACGGCTCGATCGGCTGGGCGATCGACAAGTTCACCACCACGCTGTACTTCAATTACATCGGCCGCACGCCGAACTACCTGTCCTACCTGGGCCGCGGCTATGACTATGTCGATCCGACGTCCGGCTACAAGGCTGGCAAGTGGGGCTCTTACACGACGTACAACCTGAGCGTGAACTACCGCGCGATGGACAACCTGACGTTCTCGCTGATGGTCAACAACCTGTTCAACAAGGTGCCGGACAACCAGCAGCACTCCTATGCCGGCAACATCGACGTGCCGTACAACAACTCCCTGTACAACGCCTACGGGCGTGCGATCTACGTGCAGGCGCAGTACGACTTCGGCAGGAAGTAAGCCCCTCCTCCCTGTTGGACACCCCGCCCAGGCGGGGCGTTCCTGCAGAACACCAGGACCCCGCTTCGGCGGGGTCTTTTTTGCCCGCTTCCGGCCAGAACGCTGAATAGATTTTCAAACTTTACTTTCTTGCAATAACCCCCTGAAAAGTCACGGAATGAAACCTTGCCGACCTGGCTCGACACCCAAGGCCGTTGGATCTGAAAGGAATGGGGCATCGGCAATCTCGTTGATCCGCAGTCAGGCGGCACTGTCGGCAACATGAGGCACGCTCTGAGCCCAGCGGAAGTTGGCGACATTGGTGCGCAGCACAACTACGTTCAAAAGCCGTTCGAACGGCCTACCGATCTCCCGTCTGAGCATTGATCGCCTGATGAATCCAATGCCCCGCAAACGGGTTGCTTCGCCGCCTCATGCAATCTTGAGGTGATGCCCCAAGGCGACCTGGCCGGGCCGGCTGCGGGCGATGGGATGCCCCACCTTGCAGGACGGTCGCCACGCCCTGACCCGCCAGCCTGCTGCAGCTGAACGCACCCTACAGGCACGTCGGGCACAGAGACCCTCAGGTTCCCCGCGCATGTCTCCCCGCGCAAAGGCAACCGCCACTTTGCGCAAAGTTGACCTTAACAGCCTATTCAGCATCCATTGGAAGATCTCGACGCCGCGATTACAACTGATACCAAGTCGCTGAATTTGTTGCACTTTTATGTAGCCAACTGATGCGGAATGTGACAGCACTCCCCGCACATGGTCAATTTTCGTTAAGACCATGTTAGGTTCGCGTCAAGTCAGGACGACATCTGAACATCAACATAACAACTGCACGGAAGCGAAAGAATTCTGTCCACTAGGGGGATCCACTCGATGACGTACAACCGCACTCCCGGCCGCCACCCGCTGACCAACGCCCTGCTGGTCGGTCTGATGATGGCCGCTGCCGGCCCGGCCCTGGCCCAGGAAGCCAGCTCAGGTTCCAACCCGATCGACCTCGATCGCGTCAGCGTGACCGGCTCGCGCATTGCGCGTACCGGCTTCGTGACCCCCTCCCCGGTTACGGCCATCACCGCCGAGGAAATCCGTGCCACCGGTGCGAACAATATCGGCGACCTGATGACCCGCCTGCCGGCGCTGACCCCAACCTATACCCTGGGCAACTCGACCCGCTTCATCGGCACCGCCGGTGTGGGTCTGATGGACCTGCGTGGCATGGGCACCTCCCGCACCCTGGTACTGGTCAATGGCCGCCGTCACGTCGGCGCAACCTCCGGCTCCTCCGCCGTGGACGTCAACACCATTCCGGTGGAATGGATCGAGCGCGTGGAAGTGATCACCGGTGGTGCATCGGCGGTGTACGGCGCCGACGCCGTGGCTGGCGTGGTCAACTTCATCATGAAGAAGTCCTTCGACGGGGCTGAAGTACGCGGTCAGACGGGCATGGCCAGCGAAGGCGGATTCAACCGTTCCTTCATCAGTGCCTCGGCCGGCACCGACTTCGCCGGTGGCCGCGGCAACGCCGCTGTCGCCCTTGAATACAGCAAGCAGGACCGCTTCGTCCGCACCGACCGCGCCATCGGCAACGAGTTCCTGGTGTCGGTGCGCAACCCGAACTACGACAGCAGCAAGCCGTCCAGCGAAAGCAACCCGGAAACCGTGCTGGCAGGCCCGGGCGGCAACCACTCGATCTCCTTCGGCGGTACCTTCAACATTGGTACCTTCAACCCGAACAATCCGGCTACCTGGGGCAACCGCTATCAGTTCAACCCGGATGGCACCTTCCGCAAGCAGCGCTACGACGGCACCGTGGTCAGCGCAACCAGTTGCGTGAACTGTGATTTCGCCGACCTGAACTCGGTTGCCGACCTGCAGCCGAAGTTCGACCGCAAGAGCATCAACACGGTCGTCAACTTCGACCTGACCGACAACCACCGCCTGTACTTCGAGGGCAAGTACACCGAAACGGTGTCCGACTTCCTGGCACAGCCGTCGTTCGACCAGACCCTGCGCATCCAGCGCGATAACGCCTACGTGTCGCCGGAACTGCGCGCACTGATGACCAGCGCCGGCCTGAGCCAGCTGACCCTGAGCCGCTTCAACGTCGACGCCGGCCAGCGTGGTGAGCACGTGGAGCGCAACACCCAGCGCTTCGTGCTGGGTATGGAAGGCAACCTGACCGAGAACTGGACCTACGACGTTTACGGCAATTGGGGCCAGAGCGAAGTCAAGCGCTGGAACCTCAACAACCGCATCAACGAGCGTTGGCAGGCCGGCCTGGATACCGTGGTCAACCCGGCCAATGGCGAGATCGTCTGCCGCACCACGCTGAACCCGAACGCGACCAATCCCAACAACGGCAACCGCGTGTACTCGCAGTTCGCCCGCGAAGGCTGCGTGCCGTTCTCGGTGTTCGGCAACGGAGCTGTGACCCAGGCCGCGCGTGACTGGATGAACGTCAATTCGTTCAACTACTCGCGCCTGCAGCAGTCGGTGTTCAGCGCGTCGCTGGCCAACGGCTCGCTCTTCAGCCTGCCGGCCGGTGATGTCGGCGTGGCCGGTGGTGTGGAATACCGCCGCGAAAAGAGCCGCGAAATCACCGATCCGCTGGCCGCGCAGGGCCTGACCTTCCTCAACGCCATTCCCAACCGCATGGGCAAGTACGACGTGCGCGAGGCCTTCGTTGAAACCACCGTGCCGCTGCTGGCCGACATCCCGGGCATCTACAACCTGACCCTGGACGCCGCAGGCCGCTGGTCGGACTACAGCAGCATCGGCAAGACCACCACCTGGAAGGTGGGCCTGGACTGGACCATCATCCCGTCGCTGCGTGCCCGCGGCACCCTGTCGCAGGCGGTGCGCGCACCGAGCATCGGTGAGCTGTACAACCCTCAGAGCGAAAACTTCGCTACGGTCAACGACCCCTGCAACTACCTGGCCACCAACCCGAACCGCCCGAACACCGCGGCGGACCCGGCACTGCGCCAGGCCAACTGCTCGGCGCTGGGCGTGCCGGTCGGCTGGGTCGACACCTACACTGCCACCCGCCCGGGCGTCAGCGGCGGCAATCCGGACCTGAAGCCGGAACGCGCACGCAGCTTCACCTATGGCCTGGTCTGGCAGCCTGATTTCCTGCAGGGCTTCGGCATGTCCGTCGACTACTGGTGGATCAGTCTGAAGGACGCCATTGGTGCGGTGACCGCGCAGACCAATGCAACCCGTTGCGTGGATTCGCCGGGGGGGATCAACAACAGCTTCTGCGGCTTCATCGAACGCGCACCGGTGGGCGGCAAGACCGATGCTGGCGGCCGCACCTTCCCGGAATACTCGATCAGCCGCTGGGTTGCGCTGAACGAAAACCTGGCCCGCTCGCGTCGCGTCGGCGTCGATCTGGAAATGGACTACCGCTTCAAGCTGGCCGAGGGTGACACCGTCATCCGCCTAGTGGGCACCCGTCTGCTGCAGTCGCGCGAGTGGGCCTTCCAGGCCTTCCCGAACGAGTACGACGAGAACGTCACCTGGGTGACCGATCCGCGCTGGCGTGGCCAGTTGCAGACCAAGTACTCGCTGGGCCAGTGGCGCGCGTCGTGGGACATGACCTACGTCGGCCCGAACCTGCGTGTGCAGCCGAAGAGCTACCAGGCCAACCCGGGACAGACCAGTCCGATCCGCAACGGCTCGTACACGTACCACAACTTCCAGTTCGGCTACCGCTTCCCGGGTGACAAGATCGACGTCTACCTGGGCATCGACAACGCCTTCGACAAGGACCCGCCGGTGAACTACTTCGGCTCCGATGTCGGTTCAGCGATGTACGACAACATCGGCCGTTACATGTATATGGGCGCCACCTACAAGTTCTGATCCATCCAGAACCGCAACACCCGACAGGCCCGGCTTTTGCCGGGTCTGTCTTTTTCCGGCCGCGGCCCTGCCCCCTTGCGCCCGGCCATGACCTTCGACACCCTTGCAGGGCAGGCCGGCGGCGTATCGTTCGGCCCACGGCCGTCCCTGCGGCCCTTCCCTGACTCACTCGGCCTGGAGGCCATCAAAGTGACCCGTACTCCCAAGATCGTGCTGCTGACCCTGGCCGTTTCGGCCGCGCTGGTTGGCTGCGGCAAGAACGAAACCCCGGCCAAGGACGCCACCGCCTCCACGCCGGCTGTCGCCGAAGCCACCCAGTACACCCTGGACGAGAGCAAGCTGCCGGCCTATAACGCCTTCCAGCCCAGCGACCTCGATACCAGCAAGGACGCCTGTGGCGCCTTCGGCGACTACGTCAACAGCAAGTGGCTGGCCGCCAATGAAATCCCGGGCGACCGCACCAGCTGGGGCGCGTTCACCATCCTCGACGAGCGTTCGGTGGCCGTGCAGCACCAGCTGGCCGAGCAGGTGGCACAGGTGAAGACCCCGAACCACATCGAGAAGATCGTCGGCGACCTGTGGGCCACCGGCATGGACGAGGCCAAGATCAACGCCCAGGGCATCGAACCGCTGAAGGCCGACCTGACCGCGATCGATGGCCTGCAGGACAAGGCGGCCATCGCCAACTACCTGCGCACCAGCGCCGCCAAGGGCGACAACGTCCTGTTCGGCTTCGGCGCCGAAGCCGACTTCAAGAACTCGGCCGTCAACATGGCCTACGCCAGCCAGGGCGGCCTGGGCCTGCCGGACAGCACCTACTACACCGATGCCAAGAACGCCGACAAGCTGAAGGCCTACCAGGCGCACGTCGCCAAGGTGCTGGAGCTGTCCGGCGTCGCCGCTGCCGACGCTGCCAAGCAGGCCGAGGACGTGGTCAAGTTCGAGACCCGCCTGGCCAAGGCTTCCAAGTCGCGCGTCGAACTGTCGCGCAACGTCGAGCTGTACTACAACCCGGTCACCGTGGCCGACGCGGACAAGCTGACCCCGAACTTCAGCTGGACCGAGTTCTTCAAGTCGCAGGGCGTGGCCGCACCGGAGAAGTTCTCGCTGGCCATGCCGGCCTTCCATGAGGAAGTGAGCAAGGCGCTGGGCGACACCGATCCGTCGGTGTGGCGTGCCTACCTGCGCTTCCACACCGTGGACAGCGCCTCGCCTTACCTGGCCGATGCCTTCGTGCAGGAGAACTACGAGTTCTACGGCAAGACCCTCAACGGGCAGAAGGAACAGAAGCCGCGCTGGAAGCGCGTTCTGGGCACCATCGAGAACGACGCCGGTGAAGCCTTCGGCCAGCTGTACGTGAAGGTGGCCTTCTCGCCGGAAGCCAAGGCGAAGATGGAAGAGCTGGTGAAGAACCTGGCTGCCTCGCTGAAGGACCGCATCCAGGGCCTGAGCTGGATGAGCGATGAAACCAAGGCCAAGGCCATCGCCAAGTGGGAAACCTTCACCCCGAAGATCGGCTACCCGGACAAGTGGCGTGACTGGTCGGGCCTGCAGACCCAGCGCGACAGCTTCCTGGGCAACGTGCGCGCGGCCAACGAGTTCAACTACAAGTTCAACCTGTCCAAGATCGGCAAGCCGGTGGACAAGACCGAGTGGGGCATGACCCCGCAGACGGTCAACGCCTACTACAACCCGCTGCGGAACGAGATCGTCTTCCCGGCCGCCATCCTGCAGCCGCCGTTCTTCGACCCGAAGGCCGACGACGCACTGAACTACGGCGGCATCGGCGCGGTGATCGGCCACGAAATGACCCACGGTTACGACGACCAGGGCGCACGTTTCGGGCCGACCGGCAACATGGAAGACTGGTGGACCGCCGCTGACAAGAAGAACTTCGAAGGCCTGACCGGCAAGCTGGTCAAGCAGTTCGACCAGTACAAGGTCGACGGCCAGGCGGTGAACGGCCACCTGACCCTGGGTGAGAACATCGCCGACCTGGGCGGCCTGGCTACCGCCTACGATGCCCTGCAGAAGGCCAGCGCCGGCAAGGAAGACCCGAAGGTGGACGGCTTCACCCGCGACCAGCGCTTCTTCTTCAACTGGGCCACCGTGTGGCGCACGAAGTACACCCCGGAGAACGCCAAGGTCCGCCTGGCGACCGACCCGCACGCCCCGGCGCAGTTCCGCGCCATGGGTGCGCCGTCGAACCTGCCGACCTTCGCGGCCGCGTTCCAGTGCAAGGCCGGTTCGCCGATGGCCCGCAGCGGCGACCAGCAGGTGGTGATCTGGTAAGCCACAGCTGACGCCGCGGCACACCTGCAGAGGCCCGGGAATTCCCGGGCCTTTGTTTTTCCGGGGTGCTTTTCATCCACCCATGGCGTGGATCCACTGATCTCGGCGCTCCCCGGTAGCGGCCGACCCTGGCCGGCGAAAGCAGCGTGATGCGTGCATGCCGCGTCGATGCCCGGCTTGCTATAGTGCGCGCGCCCTCAATCCATCACGGATTCGTTCCACATGCCCAATTTCCGTCCGCTTGCCATCGCCCTGGGCATCAGCCTGGCGACCTTGGTCCCGACCCACGATGCGTTCGCCGCCGCCAAGAAGAAGGCTGCCCGAGCCCCGGCTGTCAGTGCCCAGTGCAGCGACTTCTATGACGCCACCAACGCAGGCTGGCTGAAGGCCAATCCGGTGCCGCAGACCGGCGCCACCACCGCGCTGGGCCAGCTGGTCGATCGCAGCCGCCAGCAGCAGCGTGAACTGCTCGACGCCGCGATGAAATCGCCGCAGGGCAACGTACAGAAACTGCTGGGCGACTTCTGGGCCAGTGGCCTGGACGAAGCCGCCGTGGAAGCGGACGGTTCCAACCCGATCGCCCCGCTGCTGACCCGCATCAACGCCATCAAGAAGGCCAAGGATGTGCCGGCCTCGATCGCCGCGCTGCACCAGGTCGGCATCCCGGTGGCCTTCAACTTCGGCCCGGACGTGGACCTGAAGGCGCTGGATCGCCACATCGGTTACTTCATGCAGGGTGGCATGGGCCTGCCGGACCCGGCGTTCTATACCCGCACCGACGCCGACACCGTCGCGCTGATGGGCCGCTACCGCAATTACGTCAAGCAGATCCTGGCACTGACCGGCACTCCGGCCGCCAAGCTGGATGCCGAGTCGCAATCGGTGATCGCGCTGGAAACCGAACTGGCGCGCAACGCGCAGTCGCTGGCCGGCATCAACAACCCGTTCAACAACTACGCACCGATCTCCACCAAGGAGCTCAACAGCCGCTACCGCAACCTGCAGCTGGATGCGTTCCTGAAGGCCCAGGGCGTGGACGACGACCTGGTCTCGCTGGCCGACCCGGGCCTGTTCAAGCAGCTCGACGGCATGGTCACCAAGCTCAAGCCGGACCAGTGGAAGGCCTACCTGCGCTGGCGCGTGGGCGACTCGATGGCGCCGTATCTGTCCAAGGCCTACCGCGACGCCGAGTTTGAATTCCGTGGCCGCGTGCTGCGTGGCGAAACGCTGCCGCCGCAGCGTTGGGAAGATGTGCTGGAGGCGATCAACGTGGCCGCCGGCCCGATGCTCGGCCGCGAATACGCCGCCCGTTACCTGTCGGCAGAAGATCGTCGCCAGGCCGCATGGATCGTCGACAAGGTGCGCGAAGTGCAGATCGAGGCGGTCAAGAACAGCAGCTGGATGAGTGCCGAAGCCAAGACCGAAGCGCAGGCCAAGCTGGCCGCGCTGAAGATCGAGATCGGCACCCCGCTGCGCGACCTCGACTACAGCGTGCAGCCGATGGGCCGTGGTTCCTTCGGCGGCAACATGCTGATTGCTTCGACCTGGCGCCATCGCGAGGAAATGAAGCGAATCGGCAAGGGCAACGCTGACCGTCGCTGGGACGTGCTGCCGCAGCAGCCGTCGCTGGCCTATGACCTGGCGCAGAACCGCCTGATCGTCACCGCTGCAATCCTGCAGGGTCCGGTGTTCAACGCCAAGGCCGACGCCGCCGACAAGTTTGGCAGCTTCGGTGGCCTGGTCGGCCATGAGCTGACCCGCGCGATCGATGCCAAGGGCGCGCTGGTCGACGCCAAGGGCGAACTGCGCAGCTGGTGGACCCCGGCAGACAAGACCGCCTGGACCCTGCTCGGCAATCGCGTGGCCGCGCAGTACAGCGCCTACGACTTCCCGGGCGTGAAGGGTGCCAAGGTCAACGGCACGCTCACCCAGGAAGAGAACCTGGCCGACATCGCCGGCCTGGAACTGGCCTGGGCCGCGTACACCGCGCAGGAGCCGAAAGCCAAGCAGGCACAGCAGCAGGGCTTCTTCCGCGCGTGGTCGGCGCTGTGGGCGCAGCAGCTGTCGCCGAACGAGGCCGTGCGTCGCCTGACCGCCGACATCCGTGCACCGGGCCTGTGGCGCAGCAACGGCACGCTGGCCAACCTGCCGGCATTCGGTGCCACCTTCAGCTGCAAGGCCGGCCAGCCGATGCAGCGCAGCGAAGCCGAGCAGATCAAGGTCTGGCGCTGAGCTAGCTGCTGCAACTGGTAATGCAGAGGGCGCCTTCGGGCGCCCTTCTTTTTTGCGGGTGCAGCACGATCCCGGGTTAACACCGGCCGTGCTATCGCTGCGGCTTCGTCCAACGTGGAGCCCCGACATGGCACACAAGAACACCATCTGTGTCTGGTACGACAACGGCGCGCTCGAGGCCGCCACCTTCTATGCCAGCCTCCTGCCCGACAGCGCGGTGACCGCCGTGCATCACGCACCGGGCGACTACCCCGACGGCAAGGAAGGCAACGTACTGACCGTCGAATTCACTGTCTGCGGCATCCCCTGCGTCGGTCTCAATGGTGGGCCTGCGTTCAAGCACAGCGAAGCGTTTTCCTTCCAGATCCAGACCGAAGACCAGGCTGAGACCGACCGTCTGTGGAACGCCATCGTCGGCAACGGTGGCCAGGAGAGCCAATGCGGCTGGTGCAAGGATCGCTGGGGCATCTCCTGGCAGATCAGCCCGCGCATGCTCATCGAAGCGGTGACCAGCAAGGACAAGGCACTGGCCAAGCGCGCCTTCAACGCGATGATGCCGATGAAGAAGATCGACATCGCGACCATCGAAGCGGCAATCAAAAAAGGGGGCGGAGGGGATTAGGTCGTTTCTCCCTCCTGCGCTCAGATGTAGATTGCGACTTGATCCCCTCCGTCCCCTTCTTCCAGAGGTGCTGATGTCCTGGGATGCGATCATCATCGGTGGTGGCCACAATGGCCTGGTCTGCGCGGCCTATATGGCGAAGACCGGGAAGAAAGTGCTGGTCCTTGAACGGCGCGGCGTGCTCGGCGGAGCGGCGGTCACCGAGGAGTTCCATCCCGGCTTCCGCAACTCGGTGGCGTCTTACACAGTATCGCTGTTGCAACCGAAGGTGATCGACGACCTGCAACTGCATGCGCATGGGCTGCGCATTGTCGCGCGCCCGGTCAACAACTTCCTGCCATTGCCCGACGACCGCTACCTGTTGTCGGCACCTGGCCGCACCCAGGCCGAAGTCGCGAAATTCTCCGAACGCGATGCGCAGGCGCTGCCAGCCTATGAAGCGCGCCTGGAGATCTTCGCCGATGTGCTGCGCGCGTGGGCTCTGCGCGCGCCACCGGACCTGGGTGCCGCAGGCGGTTGGCGCGCCCTGCCCGCCCTGTGGCAGATGGGCCGTCTCGGTCGTGAACTGGCGCCGCTGGATGCTTCGCTGCGCCAGGAACTGCTGGACCTGTTCACGCTTTCGGCAGCGGAGTACCTGGACCGCTGGTTCGAGAGCGAACCCATCAAGACGCTGTTCGGCTTCGACGGCATCGTCGGCAACTACGCCAGTCCGTACACTCCGGGCAGCGCTTACGTACTGCTGCACCACGTGTTCGGCCAGTGCAATGGCGTGAAGGGTGCCTGGGGCCATGCGATTGGCGGCATGGGCGCGATCAGCCAGGCCATCGCCACTGCGGCGCGCGAGGCCGGTGCGGAACTGCGCGTGGAGGCCGGTGTGCAGCGCGTGCTCATTGAACAGGGCCGCGCGGTGGGTGTGGAACTGGCCAACGGCGAGATCCTGCGCGCACGCGCGGTGGTCGCCAACGTCAATCCGAAACTGCTGTACGAACAATTGCTGGAACGGGCACAGGTACCCAACGCAACACGCGAACGCATGACGAACTGGCGCTGCGGTTCGGGCACGTTCCGGATGAACGTGGCGCTGTCGCGGCTGCCGGATTTCAGCGCCCTGCCCGGCCCCGGCGATCACCTCAGCGCCGGCATCATCATGGCACCCAGCCTGGACTACATGGACCGCGCGTGGCTGGACGCGCGCCGCGACGGCTGGTCACGCGAGCCGATCGTGGAAATGCTGATTCCCAGTACGCTGGACGATTCACTGGCGCCGCCCGGTCAGCATGTGGCCAGCCTGTTCTGCCAGCACGTGGCACCGGTACTCCCCGACGGGCGTCGCTGGGATGATCACCGTTCAACAGTGGCCGATCTGATGATCGCCACCGTTGAACGGTATGCGCCGGGTTTCGCCGACAGCGTGCTGGGCCGCCAGGTGCTGTCCCCGCTGGATCTGGAGCGGATCTTCGGCCTGATCGGTGGCGACATCTTCCACGGCGCACTGAGCGCCAACCAGTTGTTCTCGGCACGGCCGATGGTGGGCCAGGCCGGCTATCGCGGTGCCCTGCCCGGGTTGTACCTGTGTGGTTCGGGTACCCATCCCGGTGGTGGCGTCACTGGTGCACCAGGGCACAACGCCGCGCGGGTGGTGTTACAGGATCTGTAGATCCACGCCATGCGTGGATGCGCGCGTGTCCGTCGCATGCATGACCTGCCGTTGGTGGGTGCCAACCTTGGTTGGCACGAACCGACAGGGATGATTGCCAACCTAGGTTTGCTCCTACCCGCGTGAAGCGAGGCGCATCGCGCCTCACTTCACGCTGCGCAGATGGTTCGGGCGCTTCGGTGGGCCCGGCGGTCGGCGCCTGTTGAACGGCGATTGCCCGCGCCAGTAGCGGATCAGCAACCAGCCGAACAGCATGCCCCCCAGATGCGCAAAGTGGGCCACGCCCGGCTGCCAGCCGGTCATGCCCAGCACCAGCTCACCCACGCCGAACAGGATCACGAAGGTCCGCGCCTTCATCGGGATCGGCGGGAACAGCAGCATCACCCGCTGGTTCGGGAACAGCATGCCGTAGGCCAGCAACAGGCCGAACACGCCACCGGAAGCGCCCAGCACCGTGGCCGGATTCTCCAGCAACGTACCCACCAGCAGCTGGCAGACACCGGCACCGGCCACGCACACCAGGTAGTACAGCAGGAAGCGTTTCTCGCCCCAGGTCTGCTCCAGCGGCGCACCGAACATGAAGACCGCCAGCATGTTGAAGAACAGATGCCCGAAGCTGCCATGCAGGAAGCCATAGGTCAGCAGCTGCCACGGCTGGAAGTTGACGCCCGGCGAGAACGCATCGAAGCCCTGCTGCAGCGGTTGCAGCATGAACGGCTCGAAGGTCTGCATGCCAAGCAGGAAAGGCTGCTGCAGCAGGAACAGGATCGCGTTGGCGATCAGCAGGGCCTTGGTGACGGTTGGCAGTCGCGGGAACATGGGAGCACCGGCATGGAACGGCCTCCATCATAGCCGCAGCTCCGTGTCTTGTTGGCGACCCGCAGGCGTGGCCTGTTCAGTCGCCAGCGGTGCTCAGCCCGGGCCCCACACGGCCGCATCCAGCGCCGCGGCTGGATCGGTGGCCGGCATCCGCACCCGGCCGTTCTCCACCACCACGCCCTCGGCGCGCAGCCGCTGTGACTGCTCGCGCCAGCCGGCCGACCCTTCTTCCATGGCAATTCGCCCATCCGAACGCAGCACGCGATGCCAGGGCAGGTCGGGATCGTCGTTCTGGCCGAGGATGCGTGCGGTCAAGCGCGCACGCCCCGGCAGGCCGGCACGCATCGCCACCTGGCCATAGCCCATCACCTGCCCCGCCGGGATCGCGCGGATCACCGCCAGGATGCGCGCACGCGCCTGCTCCGGCGTCAGCGCCGCAGGCGGGTCACCAGCAGTACGCCGATCAGCACCAGCACGGTGCCGGCGATCTGCGCCGGCCCCATCGGTTCGTCGAGCAGCCATAGGCTCATCACGATGGTGGAAACAGGGCCCAGCATACCGACCTGCGCGGCCAGCGACGAACCCACGCGCTGCACCGCCAGCATGATCGCCAGTACCGGCAGCACCGTGCACACGGTGGCATTGACCAGCGACAGCCACTGCACCGGTGCCGGCGCCTGCCACAGCAGCGGCAGCGGATGGGTCACCGCGAAGTGCAGCAGCACCAGCACGCTGGCCACGCAGCTGGCGTAGGCGGTCAGCCGCACCGCGCCGATGCGCGCCACCACCTGCCCGCTGCCGAACAGGTAGAGCGCGTAACTGAGCGCACTGCCCAGTACCAGCAGGCTGCCGACGATGATCTGCCCACCCTCGCGCTGCAGGTCATGGCCGAAGGCCAGCAGCACGCCCAGATAGCTCAGCACCAGCGCGCCGATCTGCCAGCGGCCCGGCCGCTGGCGCGCCAGCAGCACGTTGATCAGCAGCACCAGGGTCGGGTTCAAGTAGAGAATCAGGCGCTCCAGGGTCACGCTGATGTACTGCAGGCCCTGGAAGTCGAGCAGACTGGACAGGTAGTAGCCGGTGAAGCCCAGCCACAACACGCGGGCGCGGTCGGCCCAGGACAGCGGCTCGGCCCGGCGCGCGGCCCACAGTGCCATCAGTACGAACAGCGGCAGCGCCATCAGCATGCGCAAGGCGAGCAGCGTGGTGGCATCCACGCCGTGACGCAGGCCGAGCTTGACGATGATGGCCTTGCCGGAGGCGGCGATGGCGCCGATCGCGGCCAGGCCGATGCCTCCCAGCGCGATGCGTGGGGAAGCGGTGGCGATGCGGGAAGCGGGGCTGGACATCAGGACGACGGCGGGCCGCGCGGGGCGGCCCGGAAAGGCGTGGGGGCCGTCATTGTCGCATGGCGGCGCCCGCTGACCTGTAGAGCCGAGCCCGCGCTCGGCTTCGCCAACCCTGGGCGAAAAGCAGCCGAGCATGGCTCGGCTCTACAACGGCCCGGCTCAGCGCATCAGCACGACTTCCTCGGCCGAGGTCGGGTGGATCGCCACGGTGTCGTCGAACTGGGCCTTGGTCGCGCCCATCTTCACCGCCACCGCGAAGCCCTGCAGGATCTCGTCGGCCGCTTCGCCCAGCAGGTGGATGCCCACCACCCGTTCTTCCGGACCGGCACAGACCATCTTGAACAGGCTGCGCTGGGTACCGTTGGCCAGCGCCTGCAGCATCGGGCGGAAACGGCTGTGGTAGACGCTCACCTGGTCGAACCGCGCGCGCGCCTCTTCTTCGCTCATGCCCACCGCACCCAGCGGTGGGTGCGAGAACACCACGCTGGCCACGTTCTCGTAATCCATCTTCGACCGCGGGCGTCCACCGAACAGGCGGTCCATCAGCCGCCGCGAAGCGGCCACCGCCACCGGCGTCAGGCCGACCTTGCCAGCGATGTCACCCACCGCATGCACGCTAGGCACGCTCGTGGTCTGCCATTCGTCCACCTCCACCTGCTGATGCTCGCCGATGACGATGCCGAGCGCTTCCAGGCCGAGGTCACGGCTGTTGCCGCGCCGGCCGGTGGCAAAGAACACCGCGTCGAACACGCTGTCGAGCGGGCCATCATGGCCGAATGCACGCACGCGTTCGCCATCGCGCTGAAGTTCGCGCAGGCGGTAGTCGAAATGGATGCGCACGCCCTGCTGTTTCAGGTTCTCGGCCAGCTGGTCGGTCAGCTCGTAATCGAAGCGTTCCAGCAAGCGCCTTCCGCGCACCAGCAGGCTCACCCTGCTGCCCAGCGCCTGCAGCAGGCCGGCCAGCTCCACCGCGATGTAACCGCCACCGATGATTGCCACCTCGGCCGGTGCCGCGCGCAGATCGAAGAAATCATCGGAGACCAGGCCCAGCTCGGCACCCGGAATATCCGGCCGCAGCGGGTGCGCACCGGTGGCGATCAGGATGTGTTCGGCGCTGTAACGCACGCCATCGCTGCAGGCGACGGTATGCGCATCGAGCAGATGGCCGCGCGCCGGAATGCGCACCACGCCGGTTTCATCCAGGCGCTTGTGGTAGCTGGTGTGGATGTTGCTGATGTAGGCCTGGCGATGGATCACCAGTTCCTTCCACGACAGCGACGGGCGTGCCTCGACATCGAAGCCCATCGCATTGGCCAGGCCGATGCGCTCGTGCAGGTCGGCCGCCAGCCACATCGCCTTCTTCGGCACGCAGCCGACATTGACGCAGGTCCCGCCCAGTTCACCAGGCTCCAGCAGCGCCACGCGCTTGCCGTGCTGCGCGGCGCGGATCGCACCGGCCAGGCCGGCGGAGCCGCCGCCAAGGACGATCAGGTCGTAATCATAGGGTGCAGTGCTCATCGGAATCGCTCGGGTCGGTAAGGGGCAGGATCGATCGCCGGCGTGCGGCCGCAGACGAGATCGGCGATCAGCTGGCCGGTGCCGGCGCTCATGCTGATGCCGAGCATGCCATGCCCCGCTGCAAGCCAGACGTGAGGATGCGCGGGCGCGCGGCCGATCAACGGCACGTCGTCCACGCTCATGGGGCGCCACCCGCACCACTGCTCCTGCAGCTGCGCACCACGTGGCGCGCGCAGGTAGTGGTCGGCGGCCTGCTGCAAGGCCTGCAGGCGAGCCGTGCGCAGCTGCGGATCGGCACCGGCGAATTCCATGGTGCCGCCCAGGCGCAGCGCTTCGCGCCAGGCGATCACGAACACGGAATGGTCTTTCAGCACCACCGGACGCTGTGGCACCTGCGCCGGTCGCGACCAGGTCAGCGAGTAGCCTTTGCCGGGCTGGATCGGCACGCGCAGATCCAGTTGCCGTGCCCAGTCGCGCGACCACGGGCCGGTGGCCAGCACCAGCTCACGTGCCCGCAGGGCCTGCCCACCGACCTGCACGCGTACCCCCTGTGCATCGTCGCTGAAGTCCTGCACGTCCTTCTGCTCGTCGATCACCACGCCCTGCGCGCGCAGTACACGTGCCAGCTCCGCGGTGTAGCGGTCCGGCCGCAGCTGCGCATCACCGGGAAAGTGGATCGCGCCGGCCAGACGGTCGTGGAAGGCCGGATTGGTACGTGCGTAGCCGGCCCCGTCGATGCAGGCCGTGGCGATACCCTGCCTGTTCAGTGCTTCGCACTCGGCCGCGTAGTGGTCGAAGTTGCGCGCATCGCCGAATACATAGTCCAGCCCGCGCGTATCGAACTCGCACTCCAGTGCATGCGCCCGCACCCAATCGGCCAGGCGCAGCCGCGAGTCGTTCAGCAATGCACCCCGTGCCCGCGTGGATTGCAGCCAGTCACGCGCGTTGCAGCGCGCACCGAACTGCAGCAACCAGCGCCACAGCACCGGATCCAGGCGGGTGCGCACATACAGCGGCGCACGCGGATCGAGCATCCATCGCAATGCGCGCAGTGGTACGCCAGGCGCAGCCAGTGGAGGTGCATGGCTGGGAGTGACGGTGCCGCAGTTGCCGTGCGAGGTTGCCGCACCAATGCGGCCACGATCGATCACACGCACCTGCCGCCCCTGCGCACGCAGTGCGAGCGCGGCGGCCAGACCGATGACACCGGCGCCCACCACGATCACATCCTCGCGCGCGCCCAGCATCGATCAGCCCTGCCCGGCTCCGCGCCGCATCGGCGGCCACTGCCGGTAGGTCATCGCGCGCCACAGCCATTCCATCGGCCCAAAGCGGAAGTGGCGCAGCCAGGCGTGCGAGATGCCCACCTGCACGGTGAACAGCAGCAGCGCGAACAGCAGCTGCACGCTGCGTGGCATCATTTCGAACGCGCCCAGGCCGTAGTGGTAGAACAACCAGGTGCACAGCAGGGACTGGCCGAGGTAATGGGTCAACGCCATGCGCCCGACCGGCGCCAGCCAGCCCAGCCGCGCGCGCCAGTGCACGATCCAGGCCAGGTAGCCCAGGCACATCGGCAGGCCGCCGATCGTCACCAGCGCCATCGCCGCCGTCACCGGCAGATCGTAGGCGCCCGGCGCCAGATACGGTTTCCAGGCAACACCCAGCAGCGTGACCAGCAGGCCGAGGGGCAGCGCCACCCAACGCAACACCGCGTACAGCCGCGGGAAGCGCTCCGGTGTGGCCAGCGCGCCGCTGCCGGCAAACCAGCTGCCGATCAGGAACATGCCGAGCACCTCCGGACCGGTGATCAGCAGTGCCCCCATCGATGCGCCGAACTCATTCAACCGCTGCACGGTGGCCTGCATCCAGCTGCCGTGCCCGTACACCTGGCGCTGCAGATCGATGCTCTGCTGCGCCTCGGTGAGCATTTCCCGCACCTCGTCAGCCGAGGCCATCGACACCATCGCGCCGACCAGCAGCATCATCGCCACGCCGCCGAGGTAGACCGCCGCGCCCATCCACGGCAGCCAGCTGCGCGGCGCCTCCCGGCAGGCCAGCAGCGGCAGCGAGATCAGCGCGTAAAGCACCAGGATGTCGCCCGACCAGACCAGCACTGCATGGCACAGGCCGATCAGCAGCAGACCGGCGCTGCGACGCAGGTAGAACGGAGTGAAATCACGCCCAGCCAGCTCGGCGCGTTGCGCCATCACCGCAAAGCCGGCGCCGAACAACAGCGAGAACAGGGTGAAGAACTTGCCCTGCACGAACACATAGACAAAGGCATCGGCCCAGTAGTCAATGCCATGCCAATGCACGTCGATGGCAGTGAACGCCAGGTCCAGCGGCCCGCTGAAGGCCTCGATGTTCATCAGCAGGATGCCCAGCAGCGCGGCACCACGCAGCACGTCCAGCACGGCGATGCGTTCGCCGGAGGCCATCGGCTGCAGGGAAGGAGAGGCGGCGTTCACGGGGCATCCGTCGGGCAGGTCCGTCATTATGCCGCTGGCCCGCACGCCGTGGATGGGCGCGCCGTGTTCCAGAAACGCAACGGCCCGCCGAGGCGGGCCGCTGCTGACATCACGATCGCGCTGCGATCAGTGGTGGTGACCACCGTCGCCGTGGACGTGGCCGTGATCGATCTCTTCCTGGCCGGCTTCACGCACATCGACGATCTCCACGTCGAAGTGCAGGTCCTTGCCAGCCATCGGGTGGTTGAGGTCAACGTCGACGACGCTCATGCCGACCTTCTGCACGGTCACCGCACGCGGGCCGAAGTTGGTCTGCAGCACGACCTGCTGGCCCGGGGCCAGCTTGGTGTTGCCGAAGTGCTTCTTCGGCACGCGCTGGGACAGGCCCTCACGGCGCTCGCCGTAGGCGTCGGCAGCATTGACATCGACGCTGAAGGTCGCGCCGGCTTCCTTGTCCATCATGGCGTTTTCCAGGCCCGGGATGATGTTGCCGTGGCCGATCAGGATCGCCAGCGGCTCGCCGCGGTCCTTGGACGATTCGATCGGCTCCTGGCCGACTTCGGAAACGGTGTAGTGGAAGCGGACAACGCGGTCTTTTTCGATCTTCATGCGCAACTCTGTCTGGATCTGCCGGAGGCAGGCGGGTTGGGGCGGGTTGTCGCCCGGCGGGGACGCCGCCATCATGACGGCCAATCCAAGGTGGCGCATTATCCGGAGATCATGCACATCACGCCAGTTTCGTCCGGCCTGCGCCGGCTTCTCGCCCCGACCCTGCTGCTGGCCCTGCCCCTGCTGATGACCGCCTGCGGCGCTGGCAAGGCCACCCGCCCTGCACCTCCCCCGCCAACGGCGAACTGGCCGAAGACCGTGCCGGACAACCCGGAGGCGGCCAACTCGGTGCTGATGCGCGCCATCAGCCTGGTCGGCACCCCCTACCGCTATGGCGGCAATACCCCGGATTCGGGCTTCGACTGCAGCGGCCTGGTTGCCTATGTCTACCGCGAGATGCTGGACCTGAAGCTGCCACGTACTTCGCGCGATCTGGCGGCGGTACAGGGCCCGAAGATCGATCCGCAGCGCCTGGCCACCGGCGATCTGGTGTTCTTCGGCAGCCGCGGCAGCGTCACCCACGTCGGCATCTATGTAGGTGAAGGGCGTTTCGTGCACGCGCCGAGTACCGGTGGCACCGTGCGGCTGGACTCGCTCAGCGGTCCCTACTGGAAGGACCACTACACAGGTGCGAAACGTGTCCTTCGCTAAGATGAACAGGCTATATGTTCAAAACTGTGACGCCCATCACCTTAAAACTAACGAATTACTAACGGAATTTTTAACTTATCCGCGCTTTTACAGGGCATGATGCCCCATCGTTTTTTTCCTGTGACCGACGCGTGACGACTGACGACCTGAAAAGCGAAGGCCAGACTTCCGTATCTTCACGCAGTGCCCGCCCGTTGTTGCTTGGCCTGGCGCTGTGTCTGACCAGCCTCCCGGTCTGGTCGCAGACTGCTCCGAACCGTTCCGATGCAACCCCGGCCCCGGTGGCCGAGAGCACCGCCCGACCGGCCGCCAAGGCCGAGGCTGCCGCTCCGCAGCGCAGCCGCGTCGACGCCGCCGCCAGCGCTACCCTGGCCGCCCTGCTGCCGCACCTGGCCGCCAACGACACCATTCCGCTGATGGACCGCTCGGCCGTGGTGGCCGGTGACCTCAGCCGCCTCCTCGCCAACTACGACACCAGCAGCGCTGCCAATGGCAGCGTTGTCGGCACCGCGGCCGACAACGGCAAGGTGCAGTCGCTGCTGCGCCGCGCGATGACCCTGCTGGGTACCCCGTACCGTTGGGGTGGCAGCAACCCGGACAGCGGTTTCGACTGCAGCGGCCTGGTCGGCTACGTGTTCCGCTCGGCCCTGGGTATCGAGCTGCCGCGCGTCTCGCGTGAAATGGCACACGACGACAACGCCGAACTGATCAACGATCGCACTGCGCTGGCGGCGGGTGACCTGGTCTTCTTCGGCCGCAAGGGCCGCGTCGACCATGTCGGTATCTATGTCGGCGATGGCCGCTTCCTGCACGCACCGAGCTCGGGCAAGGACGTCCGCGTGGACACCCTGCTCAGTGGCTACTGGGGCAACAAGTTCATGCAGGCCCGCCGGGTCGACCTCTGACCCGCTGGCGCCACCGCGCTGCCTGATGCAAGAAGCCGCTGCCCTGCAGCGGCTTTTTTTTGTTTGCGCGCCCTGGTGGGTGCCGCCCTTGGTCGGCACCGCGTCGCCTGCCCTGGTGGGTGCCGACCTTGGTCGGCACCGCCCATCCACGCATGGCGTGGATCTACCCGGAACCGCCTTGGCCAGCACCGATTCAACCATTCCCAAACAAAAAGCCCGCCGGTCAGGCGGGCTTTTCACTAACCACGCAACCTCAGCGCTGCGGTGGTGTCGGGTCGGGATCATCCACGCCCACGTTGCTGGACGGGTTGTCATACACCGCCTGATCGAGCAGCCCGGTCTCCTTGGCCACGATCACCGGCACCAGCATCTGGCCCGTCACGTTCGTCATCGTGCGCATCATGTCCAGGATGCGGTCGATGGCATACAGGTAGCCGATGGTCTCCAGCGGCAGATTGGCCGCGCTCAGCACCACCGTGGCCATGATCACTGCGGTACCCGGCACGCCGGCGGTACCGAAGCTGCCCAGCACCGAAGCGATCAGCACTACCACGTACTGTTCCGGGGTCAGCGGCACACCGCTGTACTGCGCGATGAACACCGCGCACAGCGCCGGATAGATCGCACCGCAGCCGTCCATCTTGATGCTGGCGCCCAGCGGCACCGCGAACGAACCGTAGTCCTTGTTAACGCCCAGGTTGTGGGTGATCGAACGCAGCGCCACCGGCATCGCGGCGAAGCTGGACGAGCTGACGAAGGCCACCTGCATGCCAGGCGCCGCACCGCGGAAGAATTTCAGCGGGTTCAGGCCATGCGCCAGCAGCAGCGCACTGTAGACCACCACGATGTGCAGGGCGCAGGCCACATACAGGGCCAGCACGAAATGACCCAGCGGCAGCAGCTTCTCGAACCCGTAGCTGCCGACCAGGCCGGCGATCAGGCCGAAGGTACCGATCGGGGTGACTTCCAGCACGAAGCGGGTCACCTGGATCATGATGTCGCTCATCTGGCCGACCAGCTTGCGCGCCTCGGTCACCTTCTCGCCCAGCTTGACGATGGCGAAGCCGACCAGGCCAGCGAAGAAGATCACCGGCAGGATCGAACCACGACCGGCCGCCAGCACGGTCTCACCGGCTGCGTTGACCTTGGTGCCGATGCCGGACAGCGCGTAGAAGACATTGGCCGGCACCACATCCAGCAGCACCTGCACCACGCTGGGCACTTCACGCGGTACGTAGTTGCTGGCCATCGTCAGCTGCAGGCCACCGGCGCCGGGCTGCAGCACGGTGCCCACGCCCAGGCCGACGCACACCGCCAATGCAGCGGTGATCACGAACCACAGGAAGGTACGGCCACTGAGCGCGGCGACCGACTTCTGGCCATGCAGCGACGAGATCGCGTTGATGACCGCGAAGAACACCAGCGGCACGGCGATCATCTTGATCAGGGTGACGTACAGCTCGCCGAGCGGGCCGAACCACGTTTCCGCGGCCGGGCCGAGCGCCCAGCCGGCCAGAGCGCCGAGCACGAAGCCACCGACCACGCGCTGCCAGAATGGAATCCGCAGCCAGGCAGAGACCAGCTTCATAGGCAATCCAGAGGGAAGGAAGGGATGCTGGCACGATAGCCCAACAACGGCTGGGGAACGACCGCCCGGCGGGCAAATCAGTGTGTCATCGGCGTGCCTTGCGAGGGCGGGCATAATGAACGTCCCGTTACAGTTTGTGAGATCCCAGCGTCCATGCGCCGTTCCGTCTCCCTGTTGGCCGCCTGCGCCACCACCCTGCTGCTGGGCGCCTGCGCCAGCACCGCACCCGCGTCCGCTCCGGCCGGCCTGAAGGTCGCCGTCGATCCCGTCGCCCACCCGGCCGGCGAGACACCGCAGTGGTGGTACCGCAGCGGCGCCGCCCAGGCCGCCGCCAACGGCGCGATGTCCGGCAAGGCCAAGAACGTCATCCTGTTCCTCGGCGACGGCATGAGCCTGACCACCGTGGCCGCCTCGCGCATCTACGAAGGCCAGCAGAAGGGTGGCTCGGGCGAGGAGAACCTGCTGTCCTGGGAGCGCTTCCCGGCCACGGCGTTCAGCAAGACCTACAACACCGATTCGCAGACCCCGGATTCGGCCGGCACCATGACCGCCATCACCACCGGCGTGAAGACCCACATGGGCGCGATCGGCGTCAGCGCCGGCAGCCGCACCGACTGCGCCGACAGCCTGTCCAAGGGCCTGCTGACCTGGCTGCAGCTGGCCGACAGCGCCGGCCTGGCCACCGGCGTGGTGTCGACCGCGCGCCTGACCCATGCCACCCCGGCCGCCACCTATGCGCACTCACCCGAGCGCAACTGGGAAAACGACACCGACCTGACTGAAGCCGCCAAGGCCGCAGGCTGCAAGGACATCGCCCAGCAGCTGCTGTCGACCTCGCGCTATGGGCGCGGCCCGCTGGTCGCCCTCGGCGGCGGTCGCGGTGAATTCACCACCGTGGAAGAGCGCGATCCGGAATACGACGACAAGGTCGGCCAGCGCCTGGACGGCCGCAGCCTGGTGCAGGAATGGCAGCAGGCGCACCCGCAGGGTGCCTACGTGTGGAACAGCAAGCAGCTGGCCGCCGCCGCCAACGCGCCGGCCATCCTTGGCCTGTTCGAGCCGGACCACATGCGCTACGAATACGAGCGCCCGCAGGATCCGGGCGGTGAGCCGAGCCTGGCCGAAATGACCGCAGCAGCGATCAAGAACCTTTCAAAGCACCAGGAAGGCTACGTGCTGATGATCGAAGGCGCGCGCATCGACCACGCCAACCACAGCGGCAATGCCTACCGTGCACTCACCGAGACCGTGGCCCTGTCCGACGCGGTGCGCGTGGCCAACGAACTGACCTCGGCCGATGACACGCTGATCATCGTTACCGCCGACCACTCGCACACGCTGAACTTCGTCGGCTACCCGGCACGCGGCAACCCGATCCTGGGCAAGGTGAAGGACAAGGGCGGCGAAGACGGCGCCGGCAAGCTGGACTACGCGCTGGACGGCACCGGCCAGCCGTACACCACGCTGAGCTACGCCAATGGCCCGGGCCATACCGGCAGCAGCAACCAGCAGCCAGCCGGCCCGAAGCGTTACCCGCACAACCCGAGCAGCTTTGAAGCGGCCAACGGCCGTCCGAACCTGCGCGAGGTCGACACCGAGCACCCCGACTACATGCAGGAGGCACTGGTGCCGATGAAGTCCGAATCGCACGGCGGTGAGGATGTGGGCATCTGGGCACGCGGCCCGGGCAGCAAGGCGATCCGCGGCACGCTGGAACAGAACGCGATCTACCACATGATCGTGCAGGCCACCCCGGCCCTGCGCGAGCGCCTGTGCCAGGCCGGCACCTGCGACGACAAGGGCGTGCCGGTGCAGCTGCCGGCACCGACGGCCTTCGAGCGCAAGGCCGAGGCCAAGTGATCGTGAGGCAGGCCCGCCGCCCTGCCCCTGCCAGCGGCCGCTTCGCGCGGTCGCTGGCCCTGCTCGGCGTGCTGGCCAGTTCCAGCGCGCTGGCGCAGGCACCGGCGTGCAAGCTGCTGACCGACGAACACGGGTTATGGCCGCTGCCCAACTGCGAAGTGGTCGACCACCGGCCGAAGATCCAGCCGGACACGCTGAAAGACCTGAACTTTGATGACCACGGCCTGGCCGTGGTGTATGCCGACCAGGGTTTCCACTACGTCGACCGCAAGGGCCGCAGCCTGCCGGTGCTGACCTGGGACAACGGCCCGGAGACACCGGAGGAAGGCCTGCTGCGCGGGCGCGTCGGCAATCGCGTGGGCTACTTCGATCTGACATTCCGCCAGGTGGTGCCGGGCACCTTCGATTTCGCCTGGCCGTTCCGCGATGGCGTGGCCGAGGTCTGCAACGGCTGTCGTCGCGGCACGCCGGATGGCGATGGCCACACGCCGATGGAAGGCGGAGAGCGGTTCCGCATTGACCGCTCGGGCCGTCGGGTGAAGTAGGGTTTTCGGCAGGGCTGCGCCCTGCACCTGCAGACGCAACGGCAACGGCAACGGCAACGGCCGAAGCAACAGCAACAGCATGCATTCCGTGGGATGGCGGGGCACTGTGGGTTTGCGGGGACGCCGTAAACCCATCCATGGGGGCTTGGTCGCCGCATCCATGCGGCTCACTGATCTGGCCCCCTGAAAACGGACGCCATGAAGCCGTTTCAGGCGGCAGCCCGGCGCTGCCGGGCGTAGTTGTTAGGCGAGCGGTAGCCCAGCGCCGAGTGTAGCCGGGCTGGATTGTAGAAGCCGTGGATGTAAGCAGCGATGGACTGGCTGGCTTGTTCCCTACTGGCGTAAGGCTCGGCAGCCTCTTCTGTCTTGAGCGTCGCAAAGAAGCTCTCGGCCACCGCGTTGTCCCAGCAATTGCCAGGCCGGCTCATGCTTTGGACCACGTCATGGGACTGCAGCAGCTGGCGAAACTGGTTCCCCCAGTACTGCCCACCACGATCTGAATGGAAGATCAGGCCGGGTCGTTGTGGATGCAGAGCCCAAGCATTGGCAAATGCTTTCGCCACCAGCTCTTCAGTCAGGCGCTTGGAAACGCTGTAGCCCAGCACCTGCCGGGTCTGGACGCTGATGACCACGGCCAGATGCAGCCATCCCTGGCGGGTGGGGACATACGTGATATCCCCAACCCACGCCGTCGGTCCGGTTCCGGGGGCAAATTGCCGATCCAGCAGGTTGGGGGCGAGCTGAGATGAGCCGCCGGAGGACTTGGGTCGGAATCGGCCTTTGGTCTTGCCCTGGATTCGCTCCTCGGCCATTAACCGTGCCACGCGCTTGTGGCCGACTGGGTGATTCCTGGCTCGTAAGGCCCTGACCAGCCGACGTCGCCCATAACTGCGCTTGCTGGTCACATGAATGGCCCGAAGCTCGGTACGGAGGGCCGAATCGACATCGCACGTTTGGGCACACTGCCGGCGCAGGTAATCATGGAATCCAGAGACAGAAACCCTAAGAACCCGACACAACAACCTGGTCGGGTAGTGAGTCCTTTGACTGGCGACGAAGGCGTACCTCACTTGGACTCTCTGGCAAAGAACGCCGCCGCTTTTTTTAGGATTTCCCGCTCCATCTTCAGATTGGCGTTCTCGGCCCGAAGGCGGCTGATCTCGCTTTCCAGGTCGGTGGCCGGCCTGCGAGCCTCAGAGGTCAACGACCGGCCAGCACGGACCGCGTCAAGCCAATTTGCCAGCGTCTTGACCGACATCTCCAGCTGACGGGCTGCTGCGGCAGGCCCGAGCGACTCGGCCAACTCCACGGCTTGGTGCTTGAACTCATCGGTGTAGCTACGACGGGTGATACGGGACATAAGGGACCTCCAGGTGCGATCAAAGTATCGCTTCTTGGCGTCCGCTGACGGGGGGCCAGATCACACACCCCGCAAACCCACAGTGCCCCGCCTTCGACAGTTGGCTGGTGGCCAGTAGATCCACGCCATGCGTGGATGAAATCTGTCAGATATCGAATTGAATCCGGGGTCAGATCCGTTTTCCTGCGGAAAACGGATCTGACCCCAGGAGCAATTCCGACAGTTCGCAGGAAACTGTCGAAGGCGGGGTGGGTCCGGTTGCGGGAGTGTCCGCGGCATGGATGCCGCGGCCAAGCCCCCAAGGATGGGTTTACGGCGTCTCCCGCAACCGGACCCACCCCGCCATCCCTCAGCAGACCAGCTGTTGCTGTTGCTCTGGCTCGTAGCGGGTGCAGGGCGCAGCCCTGCCAAGTAAACCCCACCCTATACTTGCCGCCGTGACTGCCTTCCCTGCCCTTGTTCCGCTGGATGCCCCCCTGCTGGTGGGCTACAGCGGCGGTGTCGACTCCACCGTGCTGCTGCACTGGCTGTGGCGCTGCGCCCAGGCCTCCGGCACTCCACTGCGTGCGATGCACGTACACCACGGTCTGCAGCCAGCCGCCGACGACTGGGTACGGCATTGCCAGCAGCAGTGCGCGGCCCTCGGTATCGAGCTGGCCGTGCATCACGTACAGGTCGACGACACCACAGGCCTGGGCCTTGAAGGCGCGGCTCGCCAGGCACGACGTTCCGCCTTCGCGGCTGAACTGCGCGAAGGTGAAACGCTGGCACTGGCGCAGCACCAGGACGACCAGGCCGAGACCTTCCTGATGCGCGCGCTGCGCGGTTCGGGCGTCGACGGCCTTGCAGCGATGTCCGCGCACAGCCGCCTTGGCGAACATCGCCTGTGGCGACCGCTGCTGTCGACGCCGCGCACCGCGCTGCTCGACTACGCCCGGCAGCACGCGCTGCAATGGATCGAAGACCCCAGCAACGCCGAAGACCACGCCGATCGCAACTTCCTGCGCCTGCAGGTGTTGCCGTTGCTGCGCCAGCGCTGGCCGCACGCGGCTGCGGCATTGGCCGGCAGCGCGACGCATTGCCGGCAGACCCGCGAATTGCTGGACGAGGAAGACGCCGAGCTGATCGCGCACCTGGAAGTGGCACCGCGCGTGCTGTCGCTGCAGTTGCTGCGTCAGGTATCACCGGGGCGCGCGGCACGCGTGCTGCGCGCCTGGGTGATCGGCCACGGCGCAGCACCGTTGCCGGCCACGGTGTTGCAGCAGGCGCTGGAGGAGCTGTTGCCGGCCGACATCGACCGCCAGGCGCGTGTGCGCTGGCAGGATCACGCGATCCAGCAATGGCGTGACCACGCCTACCTGCTGCCGGCCCGGCTGCCTTCGCTGCCCCTCGGCTGGCAAGCCGCCTGGGATGGCCGTGCACCGCTGCCATTGCCCGATGGTGGTCAGCTGAGCCTGCTTGGCGCCAGCGCTTTCGAGCAGCCACTGCAGGTCCGCACACGCGTGGGCGGTGAGCGCATCCTGCTGCCCGGTCGCCAGCATTCGCACGCGCTGAAGGACTGCCTGCAGCGTGAGCGCCTTGCCCCATGGCGGCGCGCGCAGCTGCCGTTGATCTTCGATGGCCCGCAGTTGCTGGCCGCGGCCGACGTGGTCATCGCCGCGCCCTTGCAGGCCTGGTTGCAGGCGAACGAGGCGCAGCTGCGGTGGCGTCCCGGCGGCTGGTGAATTGACCCCCGCGCGCGGCCCGTCCACACTTGCCGCATGGCCAAGAAGTCCCCCGAAAACGCCTCCCCGGTCGCCCGGTTCGAGCAGTCGCTCGAATCGCTGGAGCAGCTGGTGGAGCAGATGGAAACCGGCGAGCTGAGCCTGGAAGCTTCGCTCAGTGCTTACGAGCGTGGTGTCGGTCTGTACCGCCAGTGCCAGCAGGCGCTGGAGCAGGCCGAACTGCGCGTGCGCCTGCTCAGCGATCCGGCGCAGCCGGAAGCCTCCGAGCCTTTCGATCCGCCCAGCCATGACGGCTGAGGTTCTGTTCGCGCGTTGGCGCGACCGTATCGAAAGCCAGCTCGATGCCGCCCTGCCCTCGCCTGCCGAGGCGCCGCAGCGTCTGCACCAGGCCATGCGCTATTCGGTGCTCGGTGGCGGCAAGCGCATGCGGCCGCTGCTGGTGTACGCCAGTGGTCACCTGTTCGGCGCGCAACTGGAACACCTGGACGCCGCTGCGATGGCCGTCGAGCTGATCCACGCCTATTCGCTGGTGCATGACGACCTGCCGGCGATGGACGACGATGCCCTGCGTCGCGGCAAGCCGACCACCCACATCGCCTTCGACGAAGCCACCGCCATCCTTGCCGGTGATGCGCTGCAGACCCGTGCTTTCGGCCTGCTGGCCGATGCTCCGCTGCCAGCCACCTTGCGCGTGGCCTGCCTGCAGACCCTGGCCCATGCCTCGGGTGCTTCAGGCATGTGCGGCGGCCAGGCGCTGGACATCGATGCCACCGGCCAGCAGCAGACGCTGGCAGCACTGACCCGCATGCATGCCCTGAAGACCGGTGCATTGATCCGGGCGGCGGTACGCATGGGCGCGCTGTGCGGCCAGGCCCACGAACCGCAGCTGGCCCAGCTGGACAGCTTCGCCGATGCGCTCGGCCTGGCCTTCCAGGTGCGCGATGACATCCTCGATGTCGAAGCCAGTTCCGAACAGCTGGGCAAGACCGCCGGCAAGGACCAGGCACAGGACAAGAGCACCTTCCCCGCCCTGCTCGGCATGGACGGTGCGAAGGCGCAGCTGCAGGAACTGGCGGCACGCATGCAGGCCCTGCTGGCCGGGTATGGCGACGAGGCCGATGCGCTGCGCGCCCTGGCAACGCTGGCGGTGGAACGCGATCACTGATCGCTGCACGCGGGCCGGCATTTCCCGCACACGAAAACGCCCGGCAATGCCGGGCGTTTTCAGTTCCGCGTGCGGACGATCTTACTTGATCAGGCGCAGCGCGAACGGGTAGCGGTAGGCTTCGCCGTTGTTGGCCTTGACCGCAGCGATGATGCTGAACACCAGGCTGATGATGCCGACGATCGGCGCCAGGATGCCGCCGATGATCACGATCATCAGGATCATGCTGATGACCATGGCGATGGTCACGGTGATCTGGAAGTTCAGGGCTTCCTTGGCCTGGTCGGTCACGAAGGCCTTGCCCGCGTCATCCTTGTTGATCAGCCAGATGATCAGCGCGCCGATGAAGCCGGTGAAGATGCCCAGCAGGTGCGCGGCCAGGGCCATGGTGCGCTGGTCGGCCGGGACGTCGGTGGTGGCCGGCGGCGGCGGCGGGACGTTATCGAATTCACTCACGACAAAACTCCTTTTCATTGGGTGGTCTTGACCAACCAGCACCCAGCTGATTGCGTCAGGCGGGCATAGCTTACGCCATCGACGGCATCAATCATTACCTGCGATGGTCATCCGCCCCAACAGGATCGAACCGGTCCGGATGTGCGACCGGGGATCGACGTCGCTGCCGACCGCCTCGATGCTGCTGAACATCTCGCGCAGGTTGCCGGCGATGGTGATGCCGTCCACCGGGTACTGGATCTCGCCGTTCTCGACCCGGAAGCCACCCGCGCCACGCGAATAGTCGCCGGTCACGCCGTTCACGCCCTGCCCCATCAGCTCGGTCACCAGCAGGCCGTCGCCCATCTGCCGCGCGATGTCCTGCAGGGAGCCGGCATTGGCCGCCAACTGCAGGTTGTGCACGCCGCCGGCGTTGGCGGTGGTCTGCAGGCCCAGCTTGCGTGCCGAGTAGCTGCCCAGCACATAGCGCTGCAGCACGCCATCGCGGACCAGCGCCGAGGCCCGGGTGGCGACGCCGTCGCCGTCGAAGGCTGCCGAGCGCAGGCCACGGCGCAGGTGCGGCAGCTCCTCGATCTGCATCCATTCCGGGAACAGGCGCTGGCCAACGCTGTCCAGCAGGAAGCTGGCCTGGCGGTACAGGGCACCGCCGGACACCGCCGACAGCAGGTGCCCGACCAGGCTGCGCGCCACTTCCGGGGCGAACAGCACCGGCATGCTGCCGGTGGCCAGCGATCGCGGCTGCAGGCGGGCGACAGTGCGCTCGGCGGCACGGCGACCGACCAGGCCGACGTCCTCCAGGTCCTCGCGAGCCAGCGCACTGGTGTACCAGCCGTCACGCTGCATGCCATCGCCCTGCCCGGCGATCAGCGCACAACCGACCGAGTGGTGGGTGCCGCGCTCACGGCCGATGAAGCCATGCGAATTGGCATAGACCGACAGGCTCTGCATGCTCGACACCGAGGCGCCATCGGAATTGCGGATCTGCGCATCGGCCTCACGGCCTGCGGCTTCGCAGGCCAGGGCCAGGTCCACCGCCTCGTCGGCCTGCAGCGCCCACGGGTGCCAGCCGTCCAGGTCCGGGAAGTGGGTGGCCATCAGGTCCGCCTCGGCCAGGCCGGCGGCCGGGTCGTCCTCGGTATGCCGGGCGATGGCGCAGGCCTGCTCGACCGTGGCCGCCAGGCTGGCCTCGTTCAGGTCGCCGGTGCTGGCACTGCCCTTGCGTTGGCCGAAGTACACGGTGACGGCGATGCCGCGGTCGCGGGTGGACTGCACGGTTTCGACCTCGCCGAGGCGGACATTGACCTCCAGGCCACGGTCTTCGCTGCAGCTGACTTCGGCCTGGCTGGCGCCCAGCGCGCGGGCACGGTCAAGCAGCTGCTGGGAGAGGTCGGCCAGCCGTTCCAGCCGGGCCGCGCTGTCGTCGCCGACAGCGGCTTCAGGGGCGATCACGTTCAATGCTTTATCCTGTACGGGTTGGGCCCGGCATCACGCCGGGCGACTTTTTTTGAAATCAGGTATGGACGATGCGCGGACGCGACGAAGAAACCGGTGAATTCCACGACAAGAGCCGCAGCCAGAACCGGCGCGACGCGCTCGACGTCCTGGCCCTGGGCGAAAAACTGGTGTCGCTGACACCGGCCCAGCTGGCGCGCCTGCCGATCCCGGAAGACCTGCTGCCGCACATCGCCGAGTGCAAGCGCATCACCGCCCACATCGCCCACAAGCGCCAGCTGGCGTTCCTGGCCAAGCACATGCGCCGCGAAGAAGACGCCACGCTGGATGCGATCCGCGATGCGCTGGATGCCAACAGCGAAACCGGCCGCCGCGAGGTGGCGATGATGCACCGCGTGGAAGACTGGCGCGAGCGCCTGCTGGCCGAAGGTGACAAGGCGCTGGCCGCCCTGCTGGACGACTACCCGCAGGCCGACCGCCAGCAGCTGCGCACGCTGGTGCGCAATGCGCAGGCCGAGAAGGCGAAGAACAAGCCGCCGCGTGCCTACCGCGAGATCTACCAGGTGCTGCGCGCACTGATGCTGCCGGCGGCGCTCGGCCTGAAGGCCAGCGCCGAAGACGCCGGCCACGTCGAGACCGACGAAGCCGACGAGGACTGAGTCCGCGCCGGCGCGGGCGGTGGCGCTGGCCATCGCCCGGCTCAGGCCTGGGTACCGCCGACGGTGATGCCCTCGATCAACAGCGACGGCTGGCCGACACCCACCGGCACACTCTGCCCGTCCTTGCCACAGATACCCACGCCCTCATCCAGGGCCAGGTCGTTGCCGACCATGCGTACCTTCTGCATGGTCTCCGGACCGTTGCCGATCAGGGTCGCGCCCTTCACCGGCGCGGTGATGCGGCCATCCTCGATCAGGTAGGCCTCGGTGGCCGAGAACACGTACTTGCCGCTGGTGATGTCGACCTGGCCACCGCCGAAGTTGACCGCATACAGGCCCTTCTTCACCGAACGGATCATTTCCTGCGGATCGTGCTGGCCGGCACGCATGTAGGTATTGGTCATGCGCGGCATGGTCAGGTGCGCGAACGATTCGCGACGCCCGTTGCCGGTCGGTGCCATGCCCATCAGGCGTGCATTGAGGCTGTCCTGCATGTAGCCGACCAGGATGCCGTCCTCGATCAGCGTGGTGCACTGGCTCGGGTGGCCTTCGTCGTCGATGTTGAGCGAACCGCGACGGCCGTCGAGCGTACCGTCGTCAACGATGGTCACCCCCGGGGCGGCAACGCGTTCGCCGATGCGGCCAGCGTAGACACTGGTGCCCTTGCGGTTGAAATCGCCTTCCAGGCCATGGCCGACCGCCTCGTGCAGCAGCACGCCGGGCCAGCCCGGGCCCAGCACCACCGGCATCACCCCGGCCGGTGCCGGCACGGCGTCCAGGTTCACCAGCGCCTGGCGCAGGGCCTCGCGGGCAAATGCCTCGGGGCGGCCATCAGCGAACAGTTCCTCATAGCCATAGCGGCCACCGCCACCGGCATAGCCGGACTCGCGGCGGCCGTTGTGTTCGACGATCACCTGCACGTTCAGGCGCACCAGCGGGCGCACGTCAGCGCCCAGCACGCCGTCGCTGCGGGCGATCAGCACCGTGTCGACGCCCCCGGACAGGCTGACCATCACCTGCTTCACGCGCGGGTCGGCGGCACGCAGGTAGCCGTCCAGGCGCTTGAGCACCTCGACCTTGGCCTCGTTGCCGACGCCATCGATGGGATCCAGCGCCGGATACAGCGCGCGTGCATTGCCTCGCAGCAGCGAGCGCCCGGCCTGCGCGCCACCTTCGCGCGAGATCGCACGCGCCGACTGCGCCGCGGCCAGCAGCGCGTCGGCATGGATGTCATCGGAATAGGCGAAACCGGTCTTCTCACCGGAAATCGCCCGCACGCCCACGCCTTGCTCGATGGAGTGGGCACCGTCCTTGACGATGCCATCCTCCACGCTCCAGCTCTCGCGGCGGGCATGCTGGAAATAAAGGTCTCCGAAGTCGACTCCGGGGCCGAGCAACTGTCCGAAGGTGCGCTCCAGGCCAGCGGTATCCAGGCCACCGGGGCGCAGCAGGCGGTCTTGGGCAAGCGTCAGGGCGATATCAGTCATGGTCTCGATCTGGGGGTGCGGGGGCGCTCAGGCAAGCCCCGTGAACAGGAGGTCCACGCTCAGCGTGAGCGTGGCAGGTCGGTAACGGTCGGCGGAACGGCCGGGGCCGGGCGCGGCACAGGCGCTGGCGGGGTCTTGTCGCGGCTGCGTTCGATCACTTCCACCTTCGGCTCCTTCCAGGGGCCGGTCACCTTGTAGGTGCGGGCGCCGATCTCGCCGAGCGGTTTGGACAATACCGCATTGGTGGCCGCGCCGAGCGCCGCGCCCACCGGGCCACCTGCCACCGCGCCGACCACGGTCAGCAGGTTGCCGGCGCGCGGGTTGACATCGATGGTCTGGTCGAACTGCTGGTTGCGCAGGTCGGCCTGGCCGCGGATGGTGATGTTCGCCGCCGGGCCTTCGATCAGTACTTTGTCGGTGCGGGCCATGCCCTGTCCGAACTGCACGCTGCCGTCGACCTGGTTGAACGCGAAGCCCTTGGAGAAGAAATCGCGGAAATCGAACATCAGGCGCCGCGGCAGCTGGGTCACGCTGAGCAGGCCCAGCACTCGGCCGGCACCGGGCTCCAGCTCCAGCAGCTGGCCGTTGCGTGCGTGCAGGTCAAGGCGGCCCTGCAGGTTGGCCAGCTGGAAGTCCGACGGCCCCCCGCTCCACGACGCCTGCAGCTGTGCCTGGCCGGAGCCGCCGCGCAGCTGCCCGCCGTAGTCGAGGTTCTGCATCAGGCCGCCCAGGTCCTCACTGCGCACCTGCGCGGTCAGTTCGGTGCGGGCACCACCGGTGCGGCCCAGCCAGCGACCGCTGATGTCGATCTCCTGGTCCGGCGCGCGGAAGCGCAGCTCGTCCACGTTCAATCCGTTGGCCAGTGGCCGCGTGCGCAGCACCGCCTGGCCGAGCACGACCTTGCCGAACTGCAGGTCGGCGATGTCCAGCGCGAACGGCGGCAACTTGGCCGGGTCCATGTCATTGGCACCCGCCTGCACCCGCGCTGGCGCGGCCGCACCCGGTGCCGGCGGCAGCGACTGCCAGTGCACGCGATCGAGTTGGCCACTGATGGTGCCTCCTTCGGCGTTGGGTACGGTCAGGCGACCGGCCAGCGAAGGTCCATCCAGGCGCACATCCAGCGCTTGCGGTCCCGGCTGCAGCTGCAGGCGGGTCTGCTCGAAGACGCCGCCGATCAGCATCAGCTTGCCGACCTGCACGTCCACGGCACGCAGCGGCATGCCGTCATCGTCGTTGCCACCGCGGGCCAGGCCGATCCACTCCAGCGCATCCAGGGTCGGGCTGCGGCCATTGACGGACAGTCCGCTCGGCGGCGGCTCGCGATCGGCATGGTCGCTGCCCAGGGTGACCTGCACACCGGTGCGGTTGTTGTGGCTGCGCGCGGCCAGGGCCAGACGCTGGCCAAAGGCCACATCGATGCGGCCAGCGCCCATCGGCAGCTGCGCGGCCACCGTGGTCGCCAGCGGCTCGGTGGCCGGCTTGTCCAGGGGCGCCGGCAGGTCCAGGCGGGTTCCCACCAGATCCGAACTCAGGCGCAGCTCGCTGGGCGGTGCGGGCGCTCCCGGTGCCACTTTGGGCAGGTTGACCGCAATGGTCCATGGAGAGGTACCGGCGATATAGGGCTTGAGCCACGCCATTTCCGGGGCGCGGTCAATCAGCACGCCGGCGTCGAGGTTGGCCGTCAGCTGCGACTCGAACGCCAGCCTGCTGTCGTGCACGTAGCCGCCGGCGCGCAGGCTCAAGCGGCCGTCCTGACCAAGGTGGCGCACCGCCAGTTCCTCGGCACCGAAGCCGCCATTGCTGTAGCGCGCCTGCCCATGCATGTTGTCGAAGGCCAGCTGGAAGCGCTTGTCCACCAGCTTCACACCGTTGAGGTCGACCGTGCCCTGCAGGTGACCGCCGCCTTCATCGTGGTGCAGCGGCTGCAGCAGGTCGAAGGTCACGTGCGCCGGGCCGCTGGCGACCAGGTTGTCCAGGGTATCGCCATAGTCCTTGTGCAGCGGGCTCTGCCGCAGCATCGCCAGCAGCTTGCCCGCATCGCTGGGCGCATCCGCGCGCACATACAGCGGCTGCTGGCCGAAGTCCGGAATGCCCGCTTCGAATGCCTGTACCGCCACGCCGGCCAGATCGCCGCGCCCGCGCATGTCGAAGCCGGGGCCGATGAAGGCGATATCGGCATCGACCTGGCGCATCAGCGGCCAATCGTGCTGGAAGCGGATCTCGCCGTTGGTGATGTGTCCGGTGGCCTCGAAGCGGCCATCATGGTTGTCGAACGGCCAGTCATCCAGGTCACCACTGACCAGGCCGACACCGTTGCGCACCTGCCCACCGGCCAGTGCCATGTCCAGCCAGTCGGTGGCGCCCTTGCTCATCTTGGAATGGATCCAGAACCGCTTGGCCGCGGTCATCGGCACATCGTCCAGCTTGGCCGCCAGCTGCAGCCACGGCCGCGTGCCGTCACCCTGGAACCAGACGCCGCCACGCACATCGGCCGCGTAATCGGTACCTTCCACCCGCATCGCCGCGGTGCCGATGCGCCAGCCACCGGCCTCGTCGCGCCAGCCCACCACCTGCCCGGCCAGATGCAGGTCGTGGCGCACGCCGAAGCCCGTCGGCCAATCGAACTGCAGTTGACGTTGCGGCTGCAGCTGCAGGCTGAAGCCATCGGCATCGCCCTCGAAGCGCCCCCCCAGGCCACGCAGGCCCGGCGAGTGACCCACGCTGGCGAAGCCCAGCGACTGCAGCTCACCCTGGACCCACAACGGGCCATCACGTTCGCCGGCCAGCTGCAGCTCACGCACATCCAGCTGCGGTTTGGACAGGAACAGCCAATGGCGCAGGCCGGGGTCGAGGCGATCACTCAGCGCCAGGGCGCGCAGCGCGGTACCGGCCTGTACCTCGCCGGAACCAACCCGCAACTGCTTGCCGACCTGCAGGTGCAGGCCATCGAGCTGTTGTTCACCGTCCGCCGACTTCAGGCGCAGGCGCGGCACCTGCAACGCCCAGCCATCGGCCTGGCGCTGCCAGCGCAGGCGGGCCTGCACGCGCTGCAGCTGCAGCTGCGGAGCAGCCACGTCGGGCATCGGCGCGCCATCGATGCGGACGTCACGCAGGTCCGAATCAGTGGTCAGGGCCACCGGCGCGAAATCGCGCAGCGTCAGCCACAGGTTCAGCTCGCCCTTGCCCTCGCGCAGGCGGATGCCCCCGGCCGCAAGCAGCGGCGACCAGGCGTGGAAATCAACGGGGTCTGCGCCAAGCCAGGCCTGGCCGTTGCCGCCTGCGCGGTCCACGTCCAGTACCGCGGTCAAAGGCAGCGCGTCGGCCTGTGCCCATGCCCGTACGCCGACCCGCAGGCGCTGGCCGTTGACGCGCAGGCGGAGGTCGATGCGCGGCAGCGTGGTGTCGATGCCCAGGCCCGGCGCATGCACGCCCAGGCGGCCACCGATCACCTGCAGTTCGCCCAGCCGGCGCAACGCGTCCAGCGGATCGCCGCCGGTGTTGGACTGCGGCAGGCCACGCACCGACCAGCGGCCGTCCTCGCCCTGCTGCAGGTCCAGCGCCAGGCCACGCAGGCGCAGTTCGGTCAACGAGCGGCCGGGCAGCAGCCCGCTGTACATCGACACCAGCACCTCGGCCTCGCCGATGGCCAGGCCCTGGCCGGCGCCGATGCGCAGGCCCTTCAGCTGCAGCAGCGGGCCGCGCCGGGTCCAGGCCGTCTGCAGCTGGTCGAAATGCACCGGCTGGCCGGCGCGTTCACTCAACCAGGCGGCAATCCTGTCGGGATGGCGCTCGGCCAGCGGCAGCAGCTGGCTGAGGGTGCCCACCAGCAGTGCCAGCCCGACCAGGCCCACCGCGCAGGCGGCAATGAAATGACGGCGGATCCTTCGCAGTCGCAGGCGCGGCGGCGCGCTCATCGGCCACCGCCGGCCTGCGGCCGGCGAGGATCAGAGCAGAACGACATCGAATTGCTCCTGCAGGTACTGCTCGTCCGCCTGGAAGCGGATGCTCTTGCCGAGGAATTCCTCCAGCTCGGCCACCGCCGAGGATTCCTCGTCGGTGATGCGCGCGACCACCTTGGTCGAGGCGATCACCAGCAGGCGCGCGGCATCGAACTGGCGCACGGCACGGGTGATCTCGCGGAAGATCTCGTAGGTCACCGTTTCGGTGGTCTTGATGCTGCCACGGCCGCTGCACTGCGGGCAGGTTTCCGACAGCTGGCGCTCCAGGCTTTCGACCGTGCGCTTGCGGGTCATTTCCACCAGGCCCAGCGGCGAGAAGTCGTACACCGTGGTCTTGGCATGGTCGCGGGCCAGCGCCTTTTCCAGCGTGCGCAGCACCTGGCGGCGATGCTCGGCATCATCCATGTCGATGAAGTCGATGATGATGATGCCGCCCAGGTTGCGCAGCCGCAGCTGCCGCGCCACCGCCTGTGCCGCTTCCAGGTTGGTGCGGAACACCGTCTCTTCCAGGTTGCGCTGGCCGAGGAACGAACCGGTGTTGACGTCGATGGTGGTCATCGCCTCGGTCTGGTCGATCACCAGGTAGCCACCGGATTTCAGCGGCACCTGCTTGTCCAGCGCACGGCCGATCTCGTCCTCCACCCCGAACATGTCGAAGATGGGGCGATCACCGGCGTACAGCTCCAGTTTCTCGGCCAGCACCGGCATGTACTTGGCAACAAAGGCCTGCAGCTGCGCGAAGGTTTCCTTCGAGTCCACCTTCACCTTGTCCACGTCCTTGCGGATCAGGTCGCGCACCGAACGCAGCGGCAGGCTCAGGTCCTCATAGATGTTGCTGCACGAAGCCGCCTCGCGGCCCCGTCGCTCGACCACGTTCCAGACCCGGGACAGGTAGGCGATGTCCTCGGCGATGGCTTCGGCCGGCTGGCCTTCGGCGTTGGTACGCACGATGTAGCCGTAGCCACCATGCTGGGCCGACAGCTCGGTCACCAGTGCCTTCAGCCGCACGCGCTCGGTTTCATCCTCGATGCGCGCGGACACGCCCACGACCTTGGATTGCGGCAGCAGCACCATGTAGCGCGACGGAATGCTGATCTGCGTGGTCAGGCGTGCACCCTTGGTGCCGATCGGGTCCTTCACCACCTGCACCACGATGTCCTGGCCGTCACGCAGCAGCTCGACGATGGGCACGCTGGCCGGCGGCGGCAGGGTCGTGTTCTCGGTGTCGGCACTGGCCACCGGCGCCGGGCGCACCACGTCGTTGGCGTGCAGGAACGCGGCGCGCTCCAGCCCCACTTCGACGAACGCGGCCTGCATGCCGGGCATGACCCGCTGCACCTTGCCCTTGTAGATGTTGCCGACCACGCCACGGCGCCAGCCGCGCTCGATGTGCAGTTCCTGCAGCATGCCGTTTTCGATCACCGCGACCCGGGTTTCGCGCGGGGTCACATTGACCAGGATTTCCTCAGACATCGGCAGCCTCCCTGGCGGCATCAGCAGTTGGGGCCGGCACGCCGCAGCGCGCCAGCAGACGATCGGTGTGCAGCAGCGGCAGTCCCATCACGCCGGAGTAGCTGCCGGAAAGATGTTCGATCCAGCGTTCGGCCCCGCCCTGGATGGCGTAGGCGCCGGCCTTGTCCAGCGGCTCACCGGTGGCCACGTAGGCGGCGATGTCAGCGTCGTCGATCGGCGCGAAGGTCACTTCGGAAATGACCAGTTCGCTGTCCAACCCGTCGGCGCCGATCACCACCACCGCAGTCATCACCTGGTGGGTGCGCCCGGCCAGGCGCGCCAGCATCGCGCGCGCATCGGCGGCGTCGGCCGGCTTGCCGAACACTTCACCGTCCAGCACCACCTCGGTGTCCGAACCGAGCACCTGCGCCTGCGGGTCTTCGGCCAGTACCCGGGCCAGCCCGGCGCGCGCCTTGTCGGCGGCGACCCGGCACACATACTGTTCGGCGCTTTCGGTCGCCGCGCGCTGCTCGACGACCTCCAGGTCCAAGGCCTGGAAGGGGCGTCCGAGTCGGGCCAGCAACTGGTTGCGTCGGGGGGAGCGGGAAGCAAGATAGAGCATCGGCACAGCATAACCTGAGCCCGTCACCTGAATCGTCGGCAACCCGTCGAGGAACGCACACAACCCCGAACGGGCTCACAGCGCGTTCATCGCTACGACACCACCCTCATCCGCACAACAAGGAGATCCCATGCGCCTGACCGCCACCCCGCTGCTGCTCGCCCTGTCCCTCGCCCTTGGAACCTCGATGACCGCCCATGCTGCCCCGTCGTCGCCGTCGATCGCCGCCGCGGCCGAAGGCACCCTGCTGAACATCTCGTCCAATGCCGAAGCCACCCGCGTGCCGGACGTGGCCACCCTGTCGGCAGGCGTGGTCACCCAGGCCGCCGATGGCAACAGCGCGATGCGCCAGAACGCCCAGCAGATGGACAAGGTGCTGGCCGCGATCAAGGCCGCCGGCATCGCCGAGCGCGACGTGCAGACCAGCGGTGTCAGCCTCAACCCGCAATACCGCTATGCGGACAACGAAGCGCCGAAGATCACTGGCTACCAGGCCAGCAACACGGTCAGCCTGAAGGTCCGCGACATCGCCAAGCTCGGGAAGGTGCTCGACGCGCTGGCCGCGCAGGGTGCCAACCAGATCAACGGCCCCAGCTTCGAGATCGACCAGCCGGAACCGGTCTATGACGAAGCCCGCCTCGCCGCGCTGAAGAAGGCCCAGGCCCGTGCCCAGACCTATGCCAAGTCGCTGGGCCTGCAGGTACGCCGCATCGTCAGCATTTCCGAGAACGCCGGCGGCGGCTACCGTCCGATGCCGATGATGCGGACCATGTCGGCCGGCGCAGCGATGGACAAGGCCACCCCGGTCGCACCGGGTGAATCGACCGTCTCGGTCAACCTGGACGTGGTGTTCGAACTGGGTCGCTGATCCCATCCCTTCCGTTAGACAGAGGCGGGTCCCGCAGGGGGCCCGCCTTTTTTGTGCGTTCCGCAGGCGCTGGCTGAAGGCCAGCCCAACGCGCATGCCCCTGCCTCTAGGCAGTGGCGGCCATGCCGCGCTACTGATGGACTGCCAGCCGCGTGCGGCAACCCCGCCACGGGCCCTGGTGCGTTGAGGACTTCGTCACTGGCATGGAGGTGGACCATGGTTCGTACGTATCCCGTTGCATCCCCGCACTTCGACCCTGCCCGCGTCGCCGCCTGGAGCGCGGCCATCGCCCTGCATCTGCTCGCGTTCCTGTTGCTGCTGATCCCGGCGACCTACCAGGCCGTGCAGGTCCCGCGTGACAAGACCACGGTCAGGCTGATCGAGAAGATCCCGCCAACGCCCCCCCCTCCTGTGCTGCAGGAACCGAAGGAAGTCGCCCGGGTCGTGCCGAAACCGCAGGCACAGCCGGCGACACCGCCACTGCCGGCCCCTACCGCGACCGTGGAGGAAACACAGGGCATCACGCTGCCGGCCGCTGAACAGGCCCCGCCGCAACTTGCGCCGAGCATCGACACCCACACACCGCTGGCCGGCGCCCAGCTGCAGTACCGCAGTGCCCCGCCGCCGGCCTATCCGGTCGCCGCACTGCGCAACCATGAGCAGGGCACGGTGCTGCTGCGGGTGGAGGTCGACAGCAGCGGTCAGCCGGTCGCGGTCAGCATCGAGCGCAGCAGTGGCTCGCGTCACCTGGACCAGGCCGCACGCCAGCAGGTGCTCAAGCGTTGGCGCTTTGAACCGGCCCAGCGTGACGGCGTGGCGGTACCGGCCATCGGCCTGGTGCCGGTGCAGTTCTCGTTGCCGGACTGACGATCCGGGGCCGGTCCGACCGCCTGTCGGACCGGCCTCCGGGGTTGAAATGCCAAACTCGGCAAAGTTCAACCTCAAGCGTTACGGATTAAGCAAAATTTCACGACTTCGTCACCCGTCGGAAACCTAGATTGGCCCGTCCCGGACACTCCGGAGACAGCCCTCAACGCTACGGTTTTCCAGTTAGGAGAGAAGCTGTGAAACACCTGATCCAACGGCCCGCCAGCCGCCGCCGCTGCACCCTGGCATCGTCCATCACCCACATCCTTACCGGCGGCACCCTGCTGCTGGTTGGCGCCGTGGCTTCCACCTCCGCCTTCGCGCAGGAAAAGGCCACCAACCTGGACCGCATCACGGTCACCGGTTCGAACATTCCGCGCACCAACACCGAAACACCGTCCCCGGTGCAGGTGGTGACCCGCCAGGAAATCGACCGCACCGGCAAGACCACGGTTGCCGAATACCTGCAGACCCTGACTGCTGATGGTTCCGGCTCCATTCCGAAGACCTTCGGCAACGGCTTCGCCGGCGGTGGTGCCGGTATTTCGCTGCGTGGCCTGGGCGCGGGCTCGACCCTGGTCCTGTTGAACGGCCGCCGCATGGCCACCTACGGCCTGGCCGATGACGGCCAGAAGGTCTTCACCGACCTGAGCACCATTCCGCTCGACGCGGTTGAACGCGTGGAAGTGCTGAAGGATGGCGCCTCGGCGATCTATGGCTCCGATGCCATCGCCGGCGTGGTCAACATCATCCTGCGCAGTGACTTCCAGGGCGCGATCCTGCGTGCTTCCTACGGCACCTCCGGCGACGGCGACGGCAACGCCAAGAAGGCCACCCTGACCGCCGGCACCGGCGATCTGGCCACTGACGGCTGGAATGCCTTCTTCAGCCTGGACGTCGGCAAGACCGACGCGATCAAGATCAGCGATCGCAAGAACCGCAAGTGGATCGGCACCGGCGACACGCGCCCGTGGGGCTACGGCAACAACGCTCAGTTCCTGGGCGGCGCCTTCCTCAGCGGCGGTACCCGCGGCGGCGTGGGTCCGAATGGTTCGGTGTACGACAGCACCGGCCATCTGGTCGCCCTGCCGGGCTGTGCCGGCCTGACCACCATTCCCGGCCAGAACGACGCGACCGCCCAGGCACAGGGCTGCCTGTGGGATCCGAACCAGCTGTACCGTGACCTGACCCCGGAAGAGAAGTACGTCAACGTGTTCGGTCGTGCCAGCTTCGCCTTCGGCGAAGGCGGCGAGATCTACACCGAGATCGGCTACTCGAAGAAGGACACCACCTTCAGCAACACGCCGTCCGGTGTTTCCGGTGGCTGGGGCTACCCCGGTGGCCCCATCAACGCCAACAGTGGCGATGGCGCCACCGTGCTGGGCCCGAACCATCCGGACAACCCGATCCCGGGCCAGGCCTCGCGCCTGCGCTACTCGGCCTGGGATGTCGGCCCGCGCGTGACCGACAACTCCAACGAGTTCACCCGCTTCCTGGTCGGCGTCAAGGGCAACTGGGGTGACTGGAGTTACGATACCGCCTACCTGCACTCCGGCACCGACCTGGTCAACAAGCGCACCGGCTTCCTCAACTACGACAACGTGCGTTGCGCCCTGGCCAATCCGAACTGTGCCGGTGGTGTGTGGCGCATCGGCGACAACGCCAACCTCAATTCGCAGGCGCTGTACGACTTCATTTCGCCGCGGATCAGTGCACGTGCCAAGTCGACCCTGGACATGTTCGACTTCACCGTGTCGCGCAGCCTGATGGACCTGAAGGGTGGCCCGCTGGGCCTGGCCATCGGTACCGAGTGGCGCAAGACCAGCAACAGCCTGACCCCGCAGACCTTCACCGACCAGGGCCAGATCATCGGCCTGGGCTATTCGGCCTACGACGGCACCCAGAACGTCTACGCCGGCTATGTGGAACTGTCCGCACCGGTGCTGGAACAGCTGGAACTGTCCGGCGCGCTGCGCTACGACAAGTACGAAAGCGGCGAAGGCAAGGCGACGCCGAAGCTGGGCATCAAGTGGACCCCGGCTGACTGGATCGCCCTGCGCGCCAGCTACGCCGAAGGCTTCCGCGCGCCCAACCCGGCCGAGAACGGCGATGGTGGCCTGGCTGCCTTCTCCAATGCTGCCGACCCGGTGCGCTGCCCGGGCGGCAACCCTGCACCAGGCGCGACCTCCGACGATTGCGGCGCCCTGCCGGTCGCGATCATCACCCGTCCGAACAAGGACCTGAAGCCGGAAGAGTCGAAGAGCTACTCGGTGGGCATCGTGCTGCAGCCGACCTCCACCACCTCGCTGACCGTGGATGCATGGCAGATCAAGCGCACCAACGAAATCGCCCAGGGCGATACGGGTGCGGCGATCGCGGCAGGCAATGTGCTGCGTGACAACAACCTGCTCAACGGCGTCCCGGGCACCGGCAGCATCCTGGCCGTCAACACGGCGTACATCAATGCCGCATCGACCCGCGTCCGCGGTATCGATACCGATATCCGCCAGACCTTCGATATCGGCCCGGGCCAGCTGGAAATGGACCTGCAGTGGAGCCATGTGCTCAAGTTCGAGCGCACCGATGCCGACGTCACCCGCGACTACGCCGGCACCCACGGCAACTGCGACGTGACCAACTGCATCGGCACGCCGAGGGACCGCATCAACTTCGGCACCACCTGGAAGCAGGGTCCGTGGAGCGTGAGCGGCGTTGCCAACTACATCTCCAAGATGGAGAACAAGGATTTCCGTGGTCCGGAGGGCTCGTACCAGTTCTCGTACGCCGACGGTACCGACGTCACCAAGATCTCCTCGTTCACCACCTTCGACCTGTCCGGCCGCTGGAACATCACCGAAGCCTTCGAGCTGAATGCCTCGGTGCAGAACGTGTTCGATCGCATCGCTCCGCTCGACCCGACCACCTACGGTGGCGTGAACTACAACCCGCTGCACTTCAGCGGCGCCATCGGCCGTTACTTCACCGTCGGCGCCAAGTACACCTTCAAGTAATACCGTTCAACGCACCACCTTCGAAGGCCCGGGCACCTGCCCGGGCCTTCGTCGTTGCGGCCCCTTGCGTGCATGTTCACGGGCACACCGCTACCGTGGGGCAGCGGCATCACCGCCGCAGGGGACATCATGGCCGCGACCTCACAACGCCTCGGGCTGCCCGCGTTGACCGCACTGGTGGTCGGCTCGATGGTCGGCGCCGGCATCTTTTCATTGCCGCAGAACGTGGCGCGCAGCGCCGGGCCGGCGGCGGCGCTGCTCGGCTGGGCGGTCAGTGGCGCCGGCATGCTGATGCTGGCCTTCGTGTTCCAGGCCCTGGCCAACCGCCGGCCGGACCTCGATACCGGCATCTACGCATACGCGCGCGAAGGCTTCGGCAACTACATCGGCTTCTCCGCTGCGTGGGGCTACTGGGTTGCCTCGGTGCTCGGCAACGCCAGCTTCTTCGTGCTGATCTTCAGTGGCCTCGGCCACTTCATGCCGGTCTTCGGTGAAGGCAATACCCCGGCCGCCGTGGCCGCTTCGTCGCTGCTTCTCTGGACCGTGCACCTGCTGGTGCTGCGCGGCCTGCGCACCGCCGCCATCGTCAACGGCCTGGTGACGGTGGCCAAGCTGCTGCCCATCACGCTGTTCCTGATCCTGGCCGCCGGTGCCTTCCGCATGGATGTGTTCCGCGCCGATTTCCTGGGCACGCCCGCACTCGGCGACCTCGGCCAGCAGCTGCGCGGCATGATGCTGGTGACCGTGTGGGTATTCATCGGCATCGAAGGCGCCAGCATCTACTCGCGGCGCGCGGCCCGTCGCGCCGATGTCGGCCGCGCCACGGTGATCGGCTTCCTCGGCGTCTGGCTGCTGCTGGTGCTGGTCAGCCTGCTGTCGATGGGCGTGCTGTCGCAGGCCGAACTGGCCGGATTGCCCAATCCGTCGATGGCTTACGTGCTGCGCGCCATCGTTGGCGAGTGGGGCGCGACGGTAATCATCATCGGCTCGATCATTTCGGTACTCGGCGCGCTCCTGGCCTGGGTGCTGCTGTGTGCCGAAGTACTGTACGCCGCTGCGGGCGACGGCACCATGCCGGCCTTCCTGGGCCGCGAGAACGCGCGCGGCGTGCCGGCCAACGCGCTCTGGCTCAGCAACGGGCTGATTCAGCTGTTCCTGCTGCTGGTGCTGGTCAACTCCGGCAGCTACACCGGCCTGGTGCTGCTGGCCGCGTCGATGAGCCTGGTGCCCTACTTCCTGTCGACCGCGTTCGGCGTGCAGCTGGCCTGGCGTGGCCAGGCCTATGCGGGTGAACCGGGTGTGCGCTGGCGCGATTTCGTCGTTGCCCTGCTGGCCAGTGCCTATGCATTGTGGCTGGTGTATGCCGGCGGCCTCGACAACCTGCTGCTGTCGGTCCTGCTCTATGTGCCCGGTGTGGTGGTGTTCGCACTGACCCGGCTCCAACGCGGTGAGCAGGTATTTACGCGTTGGGAATGGGTGCTGTTCGGTGCCATTCTGGTGGTAGCCATCGCTACGCTGGTCGCGTTCTCCAGAGGTGAGCTGGCACTGTAGAGCCGAGCCCACGCTCGGCTTGGCACAGGCAGCCAAGCATGGCTCCGCTCTACAGCTGGCGTTCCGGCAGCACGCCGATATCCTGCATCCAGCGCTCGGCCAGCCGCGGCCACGCCGTCACCGGTGCATCCTTCATGCGCAGCCCGAACGCGTGGCCACCGCGGGCGAACAGATGCATTTCGACGGGCACGCCTGCATCGATCAGCGCCTGGTAGTAGGCGAGTGATTCGCGCACATCATCGGTGCGATCATCGGTGGCCTGCGCAATGAACGTCGGCGGCACCGCGTCGTCCACGACGATGTCCCTGACCAGCGAGAGCCCCTTGCCATGCCCGGCCCACAGATGGCCGGAGTACATCACCATCGCGAAATCCGGACGGCTGGACTGCGAGTCGGCCGCGTCGACCGCCGTGTAGCTGCGACGTGCGTGCGTGCTCAATCCCGCCACCACGTGACCACCCGCCGAGAAACCGATCACCCCCACCCGCTTCGGGTCGATGTTCCAGCGCAGTGCGTGCGCGCGCAGCAGGCCCATTGCACGTTGCGCGTCCTGCAAGGCCATCGGCACCGTCGGGTTGTCGCGACAGTTGCAGTCGGGATCCCAGTTCGGGCCGGACGCCGGCACGCGGTATTTCAGCAGCGCGCAGGTGATGCCCTGCGCGTTCAGCCAATCGCAGATCTCGCTGCCTTCCAGGTCCATCGCCAGCACCCGGTAACCACCACCGGGCACCACCATCACCGCGGTGCCATTGGACGGTCCTTTCGGCGGAAACACGGTAAGTGTCGGCACGGCCACGTTCTGCAGCATCGTCCAGCGTTCTCCGCTGGCCTTGGAAACTGCTTCGCCAACCTGCTCGGGGCCTTTCAGTTTTGGCGGCGCCTTCACCGTGCCCTGCGGCCACAACGGCAGCTCGGTGGTGCCCTGCGGCGGATGCCAGGTTGGTGGTGCTGCGTTCGCTTCAGCGAACGGCAACATCGCAAGCAGCAGAGAACCCAGGGACAGGAGTGCGCGCACGATCAACTTCCGTGGTTGGAGCAGCAGATTGTAGAGCCGAGCCCATGCTCGGCTGCATCCTCGAAGCCGAGCATGGGCTCGGCTCTACAACACGGCAAAAAAAAGACCTGCATCTTGCGATGCAGGTCTCTTCAATGTGGCGCCCGAAGTTGGACTCGAACCAACGACCCCCTGATTAACAGTCAAGTGCTCTAACCGGCTGAGCTATTCGGGCAGACGACTAGTATAACCACTCTTCACGCGCGATGGTAGGGGTGATTCGCAATCATTGCGGCGGCCCGGTACAACTGCTCGGCCACCACCAGGCGCACCAGCATGTGGGGCAGCGTCAACGGTCCGATCGACCACTTCTCATCGGCCAGCGCGGAGACTTCCGGCGAATGCCCTTCCGGGCCGCCGATCAGGAAGGCAAGGTCCCTGCCCTGCCCGCGCCAATGCTCCAGGCGCTGTGCCAGCTGCTCGGAACTGAGCTGGCGGCCCGGCACATCCAGTGCGACCACATAGGCATTCTTCGGCAGTGCGGCGATCACGCGCTTGCCTTCGTCTTCAGTGGCGCGGCGCGGATCACGGCCCTTGCCACGCAGGCCGGGCTCGATTTCCACCAGCTCGAACGGCAGCCAGTGCGACAGCCGCTTCTGGTACTCGGCGAAACCCTGCGCCACCCAGCTGGGTGCGCGTTCACCGGTAGCAATCAGGCGGGCTTTCATCAACGGTCCTCCAAAACGTCGACGGCGCCATCGGCGCCGTCGAAGGGATGCATCAACGTGCGGCTCAGGCCACTTCGTCGTCGCTGGACGGCGGCTGGTCGCCAACGGTCCACAGGCGCTCAAGTGCGTAGAACTCACGCACGCGCGGCAGCATCACATGCACGATCACGTCGCCCAGGTCGACCAGCACCCACTCGGCTTCGCGCTCGCCTTCAACACCCAGCGGCATCACGTCGAGATTCTTGGCGAAGCGCACGACTTCATCGGCGATCGACTTGACGTGGCGGGTCGAGGTGCCCGAAACGACGATCATGTAGTCGGCAACGCTGGACCGGCCGCGCACATCGATCTCGACCAGGTCCTTGGCCTTCAGGTCTTCGGTGGCTTGGCGGACGCTGGCCAGCAGTTCCGGCACGGACGGCGGCGGGCTGGGCAGATCGACCTTGATGGTCTGGGGCTGGGTCTGGTTGCTCAAAGTGGATCGACTCGATAAACGTGGGGGCGATTATACGGGCAAGCCGCGGTGGCGGCATTCACGGCGTAGGGGAGCGGTACAGGCCGTGCGCGGCCACATAGTCGGCCACGGCCGGCGGCAGCAACGCCCGCCAGGGGCCGCCGGCGGCGATCTGCGCACGCACGGCACTGGCCGATTCCTCGCGCAGTGGGTGATGCAGGCGCAGGATGCGCCCGGCCGGACTGGCGAACAGGGCCTGCTCGTTGTCGGCCCAGCGCCCTTCCAGCGCGCGGCCCAGTTCGCCATCCACCGAGGCCTGCAGGGGACTGCCCGGGCGCTCGGCCACCACGAAATGGGCCAACCCGAACAGCGCCCCCCATTCATGCCAGCGGGTCAGGCCGAGCAGGCTGTCGGCCCCGACCAGCCAGGCCAATGGCCGGCTGGGGCCCAGCTCGCCGCGCAGTTCGCGCAGGGTGTCGACGGTGTAGGACGGGCGGCCGGGAAAGCGTATGGCGCGATCCAGTTCACGATGGTCCAGCAGCAGGCCAGGCTCATCGCCGATGGCCAGCGAAAGCATGGTGAAGCGCTGGTCAGCGGTTGCACCCGGCACCGCGCGATGCGGCGGATCAGCCGCCGGCAGCATGCGTACAGCGACCTGCAGTTCATCACGGGCAGCACGTGCGATGGCGAGGTGCCCGAGGTGCACCGGATCGAAGGTGCCCCCGTAATAGATCCGCAGGCTCATCACTCAGGCCCGCGCCAGCAGGCGCACGGCACGCGGTTCGGCCACGGCTACCAGCAGGCGTTCCAGCGCCAGCCAGGCGTCACCGTCGGCGCGCCCCTTGGCGATACGGTCGACCAGTCCGGCCTCGGCCACGAAACGTTCCCAGCGCTTGCCCTCGGGGTGCCGCTGCAGCGCACGCTTGTAGGGCGCTTGCCGCGATTCCCAGATGCCGCGCGATTTCATTTCGGCGGCCAGATTGCCGCCGCGCGCCTGTACACGGGCCAGGCCGGCACCCGCCAACAGCTCGCGGATCACCATTGGCATCAGTGCGGCCACCGCCTCGCCTTCGCCACGCAGGCCCGCCAGCATGCGCAGCACCGCCGGCGGCTGGCCGGAGAACGTGGCTTCCAGCAGCCGGAAGACGTCATAGCGCGCGGCGTCGGCCACCAGCGATTCCATCCGTTCCACGTCCAGCGGCTGGCCGTCGGCCAGCAGCGCCAGCTTGTCGATTTCCTGCGCGGCGGCCAGCAGGTTGCCTTCCACCCGCTCGGCCAACCGCTGCACCGCGGCAGGGTCGGCACGCAGGCCCTTGCCACGCAGGCGGCGCTCGATCCAGTCCGGCAGTTCGTGCGGCTTGATCGCCCAGGCCACCGACAGCACACCGATGCGACTGACCGCCTCGGCCCACTTGCCCTGGTGGGCCTTGCTCCATTCGTTGGCGGTAATCATCAGCACCACGTCCGGCGCCGGGTTGGCGCAGAACTGGCTGATCACCTCGGCGCCATCCTTGCCCGGCTTGCCACTGGGCAGGCGTACCTCGACCAGGCGGCGGGCACTGAACAGGCTGGGCGCGTTGAAGCTGGCGTCGAGCTGGTTCCAGTCGAAGTCACGACCATCGGCGTCGAACACTTCCCGCTCGCCGATGCCGGCGGCGCGCGCGCGCGCGCGGATGGCGTCGGCCGCCTCCAGCACGCGCAGGGTTTCCGGGCCGGCAATCAGGTAGACCGGCGCCAGCGGGGTGTCAGCGCCCTGGCTGGCCAGCTGCTCCGGACGCAGTTCCATCGTCGCGACTCAGTGCTTGGCTGCGGGAACCGGCTCGGCCGGCTCCGCGCCTTCAACCGGCTTGGCCTTCGGCGCCGTCAGGCTGCCGCCCTTGTCGATCTCGGCACGCACCACGCTGTCGATGCGGCGGATGATCGACGCGGACATTTCCCGTCGCAGCTCATCGGCCAGGATTTCGCGTTCGGTGGTGGTACCGGTGGCGTCGGTCGGCGGCGACACGTAGTCGCGCGACAGTTCGATCACCTGCTGCGGCACCAGCTCGCTGCCATCCTCGCGACGGAAGATGAAGATCACCGCATAGCGCAGGCTGTACTCCTGCGCACGGCCCTGCGAGTCGATGGCGATCGGCAGGTCACCCCAGCGTTCGGACAGCACCTGAAGCTGGGTGCTGGGCCCCTTGCTGTCCTCGTCGGCCAGCCTGGCACCGGATGCCAGCAGGCTGCGATTGAGCAGCTTGACCAGTTCGCTGTAAGGCGCGGTGGAGACCACCTTCACCGGCGCCGTGTCGGTCGGCAGCATCAGCTTGTTGCGCAGATGGAAACCGCAGCCGGCAAGGCCGAGGACAAGAACGAGGGCAAGCAGGATTCGGGTCATGGAGACAGTCTGGCGGAGCCGGGCGATCACGGCAACACACAGCCTGCCCGAAGCCGCGTGAATGCAGGGCCATCAAGTGCATGGCCCCGCACCGGGAGGGTACCGGCCACCGCGGGGGTGGCCGGCCCAGGATGCATCAGGCAGCGACGATGTTCACGATCTTGCCCGGCACGATGATGATCTTGCGCACCGCCAGGCCTTCCATGAACTTGGCCGCATTCGGTTCGGCCAGGGCCAGTGCTTCGACCTGCTCGCGTGCAGCATCGGCGGCCACCTCGATGGTGCCACGCAGCTTGCCGTTGACCTGCACGGCCAGGGTCAGCGCGTCGCGCACCAGCGCACCGGCGTCGGCCTGCGGGAACGGCTGATCCTCCAGCAGCGTCTCGCCATGGCCCAGCACCTGCCACAGGGCGTGGCTGGCATGCGGGGTGATCGGGTTCAGCAGCAGCACGATGGCCTGCAGCGCTTCCTGCCGCACCGCACGCCCCTGCTCGCTGCTGTCCTCGAACTTGGCCAGCGCGTTCATCAGTTCCATCACCGCCGCGATGGCGGTGTTGAAGCTGTGGCGGCGGCCATAGTCGTCACCGACTTTGCCGATGGTCTCGTGGGTCTTGCGGCGCAGCGCCTTCTGGTTGGCGTCCAGCGCGGCCACGTCCAGTGCCGGGGCGGCACCGTCGGCGGCGTGCTTCTGCACCTGGGCCCACAGGCGGCGCAGGAAGCGGGCCATGCCGTCCACGCCGGCTTCGTTCCACTCCAGCGACTGTTCCGGCGGGGCTGCGAACATCGAGAACAGGCGCACGGTGTCGGCACCGTACTTGTCGACCATCGCCTGCGGGTCCACGCCGTTGTTCTTCGACTTGGACATCTTCTCGGTGCCACCGACCACCACCGGCTGGCCATCGGCGATCAGCGTGGCGCCCGTGATGCGGCCGCGCTCGTCGCGCTGCACTTCCACATCGGCCGGGTTGATCCAGTCCTTCGAGCCGTCCGGGTTCGGGCGGTAGTAGGTCTCGGCGATCACCATGCCCTGGCACAGCAGGTTGCGTGCTGGTTCGTTGCTGTCCACCATCCGCGCGTCGCGCAGCAGCTTGTGGTAGAAGCGGAAATACATCAGGTGCAGGATCGCGTGCTCGATGCCGCCGATGTACTGGTCGACCGGCAGCCAGTAGTTGCCGCGCTTGTCCACCGCATCACGGGCGCCCGGCGAGGTATAGCGGGCGTAGTACCAGCTCGACTCCATGAAGGTGTCGAAGGTGTCGGTCTCGCGCTCGGCCGCGCCGCCGCATTCCGGGCAGGTGGTCTTGCGCCATTCCGGATCGGTCTTGATCGGCGAACCGGTCCCCGAGAACGCCACGTCCTCCGGCAGCACTACCGGCAGCTGCTCTTCCGGCACCGGCACCGCACCGCACTTGTCGCAGTAGATCACCGGAATCGGGCAGCCCCAGTAGCGCTGGCGGCTCACGCCCCAGTCGCGCAGGCGATAGTTGACGCGGCGCTGGCCCTGGGCCTTGCGCTCGAAGCGTTCGGCCAGGGCTTCGAAGGCGCCCTGGAAATCCAGCCCATCGAATTCGGCCGAGTTGACCAGTTCGGTCTGGCGGCTCTTGTCGCTGTACCAGTCCTGCCAGCGGGCACCGTCCCAGGTGCGCTCGTCGTCGTTGCGCGGGTCCTTCAGGGCGATGACCTGCACGATCGGCAGGCCGTACTTGTTGGCCACTTCGTTGTCGCGCTGGTCATGGCCCGGAACAGCCATCACCGCACCGGTGCCGTAGCCCATCAGCACGAAATTGGCGACCCACACCGGCACCTTCTCGCCGGTGACCGGATGGATGGCACGCAGGCCGGTGTCCATGCCGCGCTTTTCCTGGGTCTCCAGCTCGGCCTCGGACACGCCGCCCTGCTTCATTTCCGACAGCAGCGCAGCCAGTTCCGGGTTGTTCTTCGCCGCGTGCAGCGCCAGCGGATGTTCGGCGGCGATCGACACGAAGGTCACGCCCATCACGGTATCCGGACGGGTGGTGAACACGCGCAGCGGATCCAGCACGCCGCCGTCGATGTCACGCACGTCGAACTGGATTTCCAGGCCCTCCGAGCGGCCGATCCAGTTGCGCTGCATGGTCTTGACCGAGTCCGGCCAGCCGTCCAGTTCATCCAAGCCGTCCAGCAGTTCCTGGGCGTAATCGGTGATGCGCAGGAACCACTGCGGGATCTCGCGCTTCTCGACCAGCGCACCGGAACGCCAACCACGGCCGTCGATGACCTGCTCGTTGGCCAGCACGGTCTGGTCGACCGGATCCCAGTTCACCACCGCGTTGCGGCGGTAGGCCAGGCCCTTGCGCATCAGGCGGGTGAACATGCGCTGCTCGTGGACATAGTAGTCCGGGCGGCAGGTGGCGAATTCGCGCGACCAGTCCACCGCATAGCCCATGGCCTTGAACTGGCCACGCATGTGCTCGATGTTCTTGTAGGTCCAGGCCGCCGGTGCGGTCTTGTTCTTGATTGCCGCGTTCTCCGCCGGCAGGCCGAACGCGTCCCAGCCCATCGGCTGCAGCACGTTGTGCCCAGTCATGCGCTTGTAGCGGCTGATCACGTCGCCGATCGTGTAATTGCGCACGTGGCCCATGTGCAGCGCACCGGACGGGTACGGAAGCATCGACAGGCAGTAGTACTTCGGCTTGTCCGAAGTCTCGTCCACTTCGAAGGCACGGGTGGCGTCCCAGTACTGCTGGGCGGCGGATTCAACCTGCTGCGGGTCGTAGGCGTTGGTTTCAGCGCTGGTCATGGAACACGCGGATGCGGCGGCAAAGCGGTACAGCGTACCGCAGTGCGGCATGGGGCTCCAATCCCGGCCGCCGGCCAGTGCCGCTGCCGGCACCCACGATCCGTCTCAGCGCGGTCGCGACGGCGGCAGCGCAACCACCAGCCACAGTGCCCAGCAGGCGAACGCCACGCGCTGTGCCAGTGGTGCCGGCACCAGGCCCTGCAGGGCGAAGGCGGCCAGGGCCGCGAGCGCCCCGCAGGCCACCAACAATCCCCCCTGGACACGTCCGTGCGCCTGGCGCACGTTGAAAATGCCCAGCAGCAGTGCGCCGGTGACGAACCCCAGTACCCAGATCATCCAGGCGCTGGCATGCAGCTGGCTGGCTGGCCCGTGCAGGTCGTCCACATCCAGCGGCAGCAGGCCCATCGCAGCGAATGCGAGCCCGGCCAGCAGCAGCATCTGGCTGCCGACCCGCGGTGCCCAGCCAGCCGTGGCAGGCAACCGCCGGCGCAGGCACTCGGCCACCACCCCCGCCAGCAGGCCCGGCAACACGAAGCCCAGCAGATTGAAGGCCAGCGCGTGCGGCACGCCGTGTGCGCCCAGCAGGGCCACCGGGTGGCGGGCCTGTGCATAGCCGTCCAGGCCGGCGCCGAAGCCCAGCACCGCCAGCACGAACAGCAGTGCGGCGGCGAGGCCGGACAGGCGCAACAGGGAAGGCAGGGAGGTCATGCGGGCTCCAGGAGCAACGGCGGCGGGAACGACGCATTGTCGGGGATTTGCCGCAGTCCGGGTTGAGACGGCCATCGATCGTCACCATAGAATCGGTCTCCAGATGCCAATCGATGCCTCCCCCATGACCGAGACGACCTACGTATTCGACGCCACCACTGCGACCTTCGAGGCCGAAGTCCTGCAGAAGTCGCTGCAGACGCCGGTGCTGGTCGACTTCTGGGCCACGTGGTGCGGCCCCTGCAAGACCCTGGGCCCGATGCTGGAAAAGCTGGCCGCCGAATACAACGGCGCCTTCGAGCTGGCCAAGGTCGATGTCGACAAGGAGCAGCAGATCGCCGCCGCCTTCCAGATCCGCTCGGTGCCGACCGTGTTCCTGGTCAAGGGCGGCCAGCTGGTGGACGGCTTCCCGGGTGCCATTCCGGAAGGCCAGCTGCGTGAATTCCTGGCCCAGCACGGCATCGTGCCGGCCGACATTGGTGACACTGCCGCCGAGGACGAAGCGCCGTTGGATCCGCAGGCACAGGTGGATGTACTGCGTGCGCAGATCGCCGCCGAGCCGGACAAGGACGAGCTGAAGCTCGACCTGGCCTTGGCCCTGCTGCAGATCGGCGGCGTGGACGAAGCCGGCACGCTGATCGACGGCCTGCCCGCCAATCTGGCCACCGACGACCGCGCCGTGCGCGCCCGCGCCCGCCTGTCCTTTGCCGCCGCGCTGAAGGACGCCCCGGCCGCCGAGGTGCTGGACGCGCGTATCGCCGCCGACGGCAAGGACCTCAAGGCCCGCCACCTGCGCGGCGTGCAGCTGCTGCTCGGCGGCCATGACGAAGCCGCGCTGGCGCAGTTCCTGGAAATGCTGCGGATCGACCGGAGTTTCGAGGAAGGCCTGCCGCGCAAGGCGCTGATCGACGCCTTCAATGTGATCTCCGACGAGGACCTGGTCGGCCAGTACCGCCGCAGGATGGCCTCCCTGCTCTTCTGAACGGGAGCCGGGTTCGTTCAGAATCCCTGCACTGGACGCAGGCAATAATGCGCGCGATGGCGGCCGTACGGCCGCCACGATCCGTTCGGGGGGATGAGGTCGGGGCCATGGGGTCTTGCAGCTGCACCCCCGCATTGCCGGGATTGCAAAACTGTGACCTTCGTCCGCTCGCTGTCGTCTGCCATGCGCTTCCAGGGCGCCCTGTTCTGTGCCCTCCTCCTGCTGCCGGCCATCGCCGCCGCGCAGGACTGGAACTACCGGGTCCGTCCCGGCGACACCCTGTGGGATCTGGGTGGCGTGTATCTGAAACCCTCGGTGCGCTGGCAACAGCTCCAGCAGCACAACCGCATCGACAACCCCTACCGGCTGCCGCCCGGCCAGCTGCTGCGCTTTCCCATCAGCTGGCTGCGCACCGAACCGGCGCCGGCGCGGGTGCTCTCGGTCCGCGGCAAGGTCGAACTGTCCGGCGGAGACGGCAGCGCCAGCCGCGCCATCCAGGCCGGCGAGCAGCTGCACATCGGTGACACCGTGCAGACCCAGGGCGAATCCAGCGTCACGCTGGAATTTGCCGATGCCTCGCGCCTGCAGCTGCGCGAGTACTCGCGCCTGCGCCTGGACCAGCTCAGCCGCTATGGCCACACCGGCATGGTCGACACCCGCCTGCGCCTGCAGCAGGGCCGCGCCAGCAATCGGGTGACGCCCGCGCGCGGCCCGGCATCGCGCTACATCATCGATGCGCCCACCGCCACCAGCAGCGTGCGCGGTACCGTCTTCCGGGTCAGTGCCGGCGACGGTCGTGATGTCGCGGCCACCGAGGTCCTGCAGGGCAAGGTGCAGGTCGGCAACACCCATGGCCAGCGCATGGTCCAGCCGGGACAGGCCACCCGCAGCGCCAGCGCCGACGCCGCGCCGGATGCGGTCTCCGCGCTGCTGCCGGCACCGCAGCTGCGCAGCGATGAACTGCGCCTGGCCCCGTTGCCGACGCTGCTGGCATGGACTCCGGTCACCGGCGCCGCCCATTACCGCGTTGAAGTGGTACAGGCCGCCACGCCGGAGATCCTGCTGTTCGCTGCCACCACCACCGATACCCGCCTGGCCATCGGCGATCTGCCGCCGGGCCAGCTGCGCATCCTGCTGCGCGCGGTCGATGCGCAGGGTGTGGAAGGCATCGACGCCAGCGCCGACTTCGAACTCAGCGAGCAGCCCCCACCGCCGCTGACCCTGGCCCCGCTGCATGGACAGACAATCAACAGCGACCGCCCGCGTTTCCGCTGGAGCCAGGCCCCCGGTGCGCGCAGCAGCGTGCTGCAGATCGCGGCCGATTCCACCTTCGTACAGCCACTGCAGGAACAGACCAGCACCGGTACCGATCTCCGTCTGGCGCAGCCATTGCCGCCGGGTCACTACTTCTGGCGGGTCGCCTCCCGCGATGCCAACGGCCACCAGGGGCGCTATGGCCAGGCCCTGCCGCTGCAGCTCAGCAACGAACCGGTCGATCCTGCGCTGCAACCGCCCGAGGCAGCGCATGGTGAACTGACCCTGCGCTGGCAGGCCGGCAGCGAAGGCCAGCGCTATCGTGTGCAGGTCGACCGCCGCGGCGACTTCAAGGCACCGCTGGTCGACGAAACCGTGGCCGAACCGCAGGTCAGCTTCAAGCGTCCGTGGCGCGGCACCCTGCACGTGCGCGTGCAGTACATCGACGATGACGGCCATGGCGGAGAGTTCTCGCCTGCGCAGCAGATCGCCCTGCCGTGCCGCCTCTGCTATGGCACCGGCGGTGGTGCCCTGCTGCTGTGGCTGCTGTTGTGAGGCGCTCGCCGCTGCCGTGGTCGAAGCGGATCCTGCTGGCCATGCTGGCCGGGATACTGACCATCGTCGCCAGCCAGGGCCAATGGCTGTGGCGGCAGGACGAGGCCACCTACGACGCGATGGTCGGCAGCTGGGACTATCGACCCGATCCGAGCGTGCTGATCGTGGCCATCGACGAAGGCAGCCTGCAACGCATCGGCCAATGGCCGTGGCCGCGCTCGGTCCACGCCCGGTTGCTGGATCGCCTGACCGATGCCGGTGCCGAACGGGTCGCGCTGGACCTGATGCTGTCCGAGCCGGACCGCCGCGACAGCCGCCAGGACGAGGCGCTGGCCGCGGCCATCCGTCGCAATGGCCGGGTGGTGCTGCCGGTGCTGGCCGCACCTGCAGCCGGTGATCGCATGGCCGAGGAAATGCTGCCGGTTCCGCAGATCGCGGCCAGTGCCGCCGCCATCGGCCACACCGATGTTGAGGTGGACAGTGACGGCGTCGCCCGCGGCATCTACCTGCATGCAGGCATCGGCAAGGCGCATTGGCCGGCGCTCGGGCTGGCCCTGACCGGCCTGCCCGCCGGCGCGGTGCACGGCCTGCCCGACCCTGATCCCGAGGTGGGTTCGCCCTACCAATGGCGGCGCAACGACTACGTGCGGGTGCGCTATGCCGGCCCCCCCGAGCAGTTGCCGCAGGTTTCCTACGCAGACGTACTCGATGGCCACGTGGACATGGCGATGCTGCATGGCCGCCGCATCATCGTCGGCATGACCGCCAGCGGCATCGCGCCGCGCCTGCTGACCCCGACCACCCGCGAATTCTGGATGAGCGGCAGTGAGTACCAGGCCAACATCGCCTCGATGCTGCTGCAGCACAAGCAGATCGAGGTGCTGCCCCGCGTATGGCAGCACACCATCAGTGCCGTGCTGGTGGCGCTGTGCGTGATCCTGCTCGGCCTGCGCCTGCCGTGGCTGGCGGCGTTGTGTTCGCTGCCGCTTGCCCCTCTGCTGAGCTGGCTGCTGTTGCGCACCAGCAACCTCTGGTGGGCGCCGGCCACCGCCCTGCTGGGCATCGTGCTGGTACTGCTGGCCTGGGCGATCTGGCGGATTTCGGCCTGGCACCGGCAGGCCAACCGCGACGCACTGACCGGCCTTGGCAATCGCCTGCGCTTCGAACAGGCATTGCAGCAGGAATGCGACGCCGCGCGACGCAACGGCAAGCCACTGAGCCTGGCGCTGATCGACGTCGACCACTTCAAGCGCCACAACGACCGCCATGGCCACCAGGTCGGCGACCGCGTGCTGCGGGACGTCGCCCGGTTGATCGGCGCGCATGCGCGGCGCCCGCGCGACATGGCCGCGCGTTACGGTGGCGATGAATTCGCGCTGGTATTGCCTGATACCCCGGCCGAGGGCGCGCGGCTTGTCATCCAGGACCTGATCGACTGCGTGCGTGCGTTGCCGGTACATGGTGATGGCAGCGACGACCGGGTGACGCTCACCGTCGGCGTGTTCACCCGGGTACCGGACGGCGAGCTGCAACCGCACCATTTCGTCGAAGGGGCCGACACAGCGCTGTACCAGGCCAAAGCGAATGGGCGCGACGGGTATGTGATCGACGGCGGCGCGTGACCAGCGCCCCAGGTGCAACATACGCATGCGAATGGTTAGACTGGGCACCTCGCCCAGCGCCCCCGGATCCGCATGAACGCCCGCCTGTTCCGCTTCGGCATCAACCTCTGGCCGCCCTTCCTGTTCACCGGCATCCACGTCACCCGCATCACCCCCGACTACCGGCAGATCGATGTCGAGCTGCGCCTTCGGCCATGGAACCGCAACTACGTTGGCACCCACTTCGGTGGCAGCCTGTTCGCGATGACCGATCCGTTCTGGATGCTCGGCCTGCTGCACATCCTCGGCCGCGATTACTACGTGTGGGACCGCGCAGGCGCCATCGACTTCCTCAAGCCCGGCCGTGGCACCGTACGCACATCATTCCGCATCGACGACGCGCTGCTGGGCGAACTTCGCGCCGAAGCCGCCAGCGGCGACAAGGTGTTGCGCTGGTTCAGCAATGACGTGGTGGATGAAAGCGGCGAGGTGGTCGCACAGGTCCGCAAGCAGGTGTACCTGCGCCTGAAGCCGCACGCGCGCTGATCCACCGCACAGGCGCTATCCTCTGGCCCCCTGCCATGGAGGCTCCGATGCGTCCCTACACCCTTGCAGCACTGCTGAGCACCCTGCCGTGCGCGGCCCATGCACTCGACCTGCCGCCGGTGCAGTACCCGACGCTGCCGGCCCAGGCTGCCACTGCCGCCGGCTTCGTACCCGAGGGCTGGACGCTGGAGTCCAGCATCGAAGGCGATCTCGACCGGGATGGCCGCGCGGACCTGGTGCTGGTGCTGCGCCAGCAGGATCCGCGCAATGTCATCGAGCACGATGGCTTCGGCCCATCCCCTTACGACAGCAACCCGCGCATTCTCGCCGTGGCGTGGTCACGCCCGGCCGGCTATGTGCTGGCAGTGCAGGACCACCAGCTGATTCCTCGCCCGGACAACCCGGTGATGAGCGACCCGCTTGAAGATGGCGGTGTCAGCATCCAGCGCGGCACGTTGAGGGTGGCGCTGTTTTCCTTCTCCAGCGCGGGAAGCTGGTCGATGGGTACCACCGCCTTCACCTTCCGCTGGCAGGACGATGCCTTCGCGCTGATCGGCTACGACCAGAACTCGGTGATGCGCAATTCAGGACAGGCCACCTCGGTGAGCGTGAATTTTTCCACGCGCAAGGTGAAGCATACCGAGGGCAGCATCGAGGACGACAAGGAAAGCGTGCGCTGGCAGCCACTGCGCGGCAGCCGCCGCTGGACGCTGCAGACCGTTGGTGATGGCTGGGCGTTCGATCCGCAGGCCGGCGACGACTGACCTGCGGCTCAGTCGCGGGCAGCGGACGTTGAGCCGGCGCCGGCCACCAACGGCACCGACAGCCACGGGCTTTCGTCGTTGCTGCGGGACGGCGAGCGGCGTGGCACCTGCAGATGGCGGCCATCCGCCGACACCTGCGGCGCCCGCACCGGCGAGGCGAACTGCGCCGGCAACCGCTGCAGGGCATCCACCGGATCCCCCGGCTGCTGCCGCAGCCAGCGCTGTGCGCCCAGCAGGCGCAGCATCGCCGCCGCGTCCTGGGGGCGCGACGAATAGGCCGGATAGACCGGGCCCGCAATGTCGGTCAACAGGCAACCCATGACGTTCGACAGGCAACCGAAGTCACGCTGCGGCGGCGCCGGTACCGGCAACGGACGGTCCGCCTCCAGCGCAGCGTTCGCCGCCGCGCCACAGGCCCAGCCGAGATTGCCGGCCGCACGGGCCAGGGTGCTGCTGCGGTCCAGCACCAGCACGCCGCCGAATTCCCGCGCCGAGGTCTCGATCGCCACCTGGTTCATCGCATACTCGCCCTGCATCGCACGGCACAGGCTCTGCTCGTCGGCCCGCATCGGCTGCATGGCCTGTTCGCATTCGGCCGGCAGCGGGTAATCGGCAGGCAGTTCGACCAGCATGTCGGCCAGCAGCTGCGCATTGGCCTGCACCAGGCTGGCGCCGATGATGCTGTCGACCAGATAGCTGCCACCGGGTACCAGCCGCCGGCCCAGCTGCACTCCCCGGCAGCTGCCGCGCAGGGCACCGTCGATGTCGCCCTGTACGAACGCCAGCGCGCGTGCGCTGGTGGCATCGACCACCAGCCCGTAGGTCGGCATCGGCACCAGGATGCCCTCCCGCTTCGGCTGGAACGGCGACACGAAGTGGTCCGCATCGGCCAGCGCATCCAACCGCGCATGCAACTGGTGATGGCCCGCATGGGCGTCGACGAAACGCTGCAGGTCGGCGCGTACCTGGGCCAGGCAATCGCGGGCCGCAGGCCCGCAACCGGCGGCCGCCCGTGATCGCAATCCTTCATGGCCGGCGGCCTGATGAGGGTGGGTAACACTGTTACCGTGCGGGTCGGCGTCCCAGCGCCGCACATCCTCCGCCAACGCCTGCTCGCGCTGGCCGGCATCCAGATCGTCAAAAGCCAGTGTCCACAACAGCGGATAACCATTGCGCCCGTTCGCCGGCAGCCGCGCCTCCAGCCGTTGCTGCGCCTGCAACCGCGATTCCGGCACCGGCCACATGCGTGAGGCACACCACACTACGATGGCCAGCACCAGCAGGCCCGCCAGGGTCCATCCCAGTCCGCGCAGAATCTTCAACACAGCTTCCCTTCCATGGCGCGTTGCCGCAGTCGATCCGCCAGCGTAATCGACCGCCAGTGACCGCTACAATGCGTGCATGTCGCTCGAAGCCCCCGCCCTGGTCCCCCGCCCCTCCCTGCAGCGCCTGTTCCTGACCGGCCTGCTGACCCTGCTGCCGATCTGGCTGACCTGGGTCGTGGTCAAGTTCGTGTTCGTGCTGCTGTCGGGCATCTCCAGCCCGTTGGTGGTGCCGCTTTCCGAGCAGATCGCGACAAGCTTCCCGCATTACCTCGGCTGGGTCCGTGCCGAGTGGATCCAGGACACCATCGCCCTGCTGGCCACCCTGCTGGTGATCCTGGCAGTGGGCGTGGCCAGCCGCCGCGTGCTCGGCCAGCGCCTGCTGCGCTGGGTCGGCGCGGTGATCAAGCGCATTCCACTGGCCAGCATCATCTACGACAGCGCCAAGAAGCTGCTGGACATGCTGCAGACCGAGCCGGGCAGCACCCAGCGCGTGGTGCTGATCGACTTCCCGCACCGCGACATGAAGTCGGTAGGGCTGGTCACCCGCGTGATCAAGGAACACGGCACCGACCGTGAACTGGCTGCGGTGTACGTACCAACTACGCCGAACCCGACCTCGGGCTATCTGGAAATCGTGCCGGTGGAGCTGTTGACGCCCACCGACTGGACCGTCGACCAGGCCATGAGCTTCATCATTTCCGGCGGCGCCGTCGCACCGTCCAGCGTTCCGTTCACGCGCGCCGGCGAACGCAGCGAATGACCACCGCGCCGATCGAGCGCCCGCTGCAGGACCGAGCGGTGCTGCTGTTCATCGTGCTGGCCGCGTTCTTCTGCGGCAATGCGGTGCTGGCCGAGCTGATCGGCGTGAAGATCTTCGCGCTGGAAGATACCCTCGGCATCGATCCGCTGAACTGGAACCTGTTCGGCCAGACCGGCTCGCTCAGTTTCACTGCCGGTACGCTGCTATGGCCGGTGGTGTTCATCATGACCGACACCATCAACGAGTTCTTCGGCAAGCGCGGCGTGCGCTTCATCTCGTGGCTGGCGGTGGTGCTGATCGGCTACGGTTTCCTGTTCGCTTTCGCCGCCATTTCGCTGGCGCCGGCCAGTTGGTGGGTCACCTCGATGGACGGCCACGGCGTGCCCGATTACCAAGCCGCATTCGCAGCCGTGTTCGGCCAGGGCATGTGGACCATTGCCGGTTCGCTGGTGGCATTCCTGCTGGGCCAGCTGATCGACGTGGCGGTGTTCCATCGCATCCGCCAGGCCACCGGCGAACGCCATGTGTGGCTGCGCGCGACCGGTTCCACCGCAGTCTCGCAGGTGGTGGACAGCTTCGTGGTGATCTGGATCGCCTTCGTGCTGGGCCCGCAGCACTGGCCAACCTCGCTGTTCCTTGCGGTCGCCAGCGTCAACTACGTGTACAAGATGGGCTTTGCGATCGCCCTGATTCCGTTGCTGTACCTGATGCGGCGTGCGATCACCCGTTACCTGGGCGCCGATCGCGCGGCGGCATTGCGTGCCGCGGCCGCGGCTGACTGAAGCCCCAGCGCCACCAAGCTGACTGCGCCTTCACGCTGGCCGTACGCGCGCGGATCGTGCAAGCTCCACGGTCTGTGTTCCACGGAAGCTTCTTGATGCCTTATTCCCCCCGCGTCCTGGCCGCTGCCATTGCCGCGTTGTTCCTGTTCAGTGCCGTGCCGCCGGCTGAAGCAGCGAAGAAGAAGGCCAGCCGCCCTGCCGCTGCGCAGACCCGCCAGGCCGCCAAGCCCAAGGCCAGGCCCGCCCGCGCCACCGCACCGGCCCGTGGCAGTTCGGCGCGCCGCGCTGCGCCGCGTCCGGTCGCACCGGCCCGTGCCGTGCCCAAGCAGGTACAGCTGGAGCGCCTGTACGACGAGTACTGGGATGCCTCGATGCGGTTGAACCCGCTGCAGGCCACGTTCCAGGGCGAACCGCGCTACAACGACCAGCTGCCCAACATCCTGTCCGCCACCTGGCGCCAGCAGTCGCACGACTTCACCACGCAGTGGCTGGGCAAGGTCGAAAAACTCGGCAGCGACGGCCTGCAGGGCCAGGACCTGCTCAGCTACGAGATCTTCGTACGTGACGCGCGCGCCTCGCTGGCTGCCGAGCGTTACCCAAGCTGGATGATGCCGATCAGCCAGTACTACAACATCGGCAGCATCATGGCGATCCTCGGCTCCGGCGCCGGCGCGCAGCCGTTCAACACCGTGCAGGACTACGACACCTGGTCGCGCCGCTCGCTCGGCATTCCCGAACTGTTCGACCAGGCCATCGACAACATGCGCCAGGGCATGAAGGCCGGCGTGGTGCAGCCGCGCGACCTGATGGAAAAGGTGCTGCCGCAGCTGGATGCGGTGATCAAGCCGACCGCTGAAGAGAGCATCTTCTGGTCGCCGATCCGCACCATGCCGAACACCATCGCGGCCGAAGACAAGGCGCGCATCAGCGCCGAATACAAGCGCATGATCGAGCTGCGCATCATGCCGGCCTACCGCGCCCTGCGCGGCTTCATCGCCACCGAGTACCTGCCGGCCACGCGCGCCAGCAGCGGCATGGGCGCGCTGCCCGACGGCCAGGCCTGGTATGCCAACCTGATCGTGCAGACCACCGCCAGCGACCAGACCGCCGCGCAGCTGCACGCGCTGGGCGAACAACGCGTACAGGAACTGCAGGCACAGATCGCCACGGTGATGAAGGACGCCAAGCTGCGCGGCACACCGACCAAGCTGCTGCGCAGCATGCGCAACGATCGCCAGTTCCAGTACAGCGATGCCAATGCGCTGATCAGCCGCTACCGCCAGGTGCAGCAGCAGGTCAACGCGCGCCTGCCACAGGTGCTCGATACGCTGCCGAAGTCCGCACTGGAAGTGCGTGCGGTGGAACCGGAACGTGCGCTGACCGCCGCCGCGGCCGCTTACCAGCCGTCGCCGGCCGGCCAGCCGGGCGTGCTGTACATCAACACCCGCGACCTGCCCAGCCGCAAGCGCTGGAGCGTGCCGGTGCAGTACCTGCATGAAGCGATTCCCGGCCATCACGTGCAACTGGGCCTGCAGCAGGAACTGGCCAAGCTGCCGCGCTTCCGTCGCCTCGGTGGCGATCTTGCGTTCGTCGAAGGCTGGGGCCTGTACGCCGAAACGCTGGGTGAAGACCTCGGCGTCTACACCGATCCCTACGACCGTATCGGCTACCTGTACTCACGCCTGCTGCGCGCCGCGCGCGTCGTCGCCGACACCGGCGTCAATGCACAGGGCTGGAGCAAGCAGCAGGCCGTGGCCTACCTGCAGAAGACGGTGGACATGAGCAGCGATGATGCCAACGCTGAAGTCGAGCGGATCATGGCCCAGCCCGGCCAGGCTCTGTCGAACGTCGCTGGCCTGACCACCATCGTTGCCCTGCGCGACAAGGCCAAGGCACGCCAGGGTGCAGCCTTCAATCTGCGCCGGTTTCATGCCGAACTGCTGAAGGACGGCTCAATGCCGCTGGACGTGCTGGACCGCAAGATGGAGCGCTGGATGGCGCAGCCGGCCAGCGCTACGTCCACGCCTTCACCCTGACCCTTCCGGAGCCGCCATGCGCCCTGCCGTCGTCCTGCTCGCCGTCGTGCTGGGCCTGCTGCCGCTGGCCACCTCCGCCGCACCGGTGCTGACCCCACCGGATGCGGGTATCGACGGCCTGATGCAGGCCTACGATGGCCAGGTGCCCGGCGCCGCAGTGCTGGTACTGCACGACGGGCAACCGGTGTTCCGTCGCGGCTATGGCCTGGCGGTGGTGGAAGACGGTACTGCCGTGACCGCCGCCAGCAACTTCCGGCTGGCCTCGGTCAGCAAGCAGTTCACCGCTGCGGCGGTGCTGCTGCTGGTGGAAGACGGCCGGCTTGGGCTGGACCAGCCGGCGCGGCGCTGGCTTCCGGAACTGCCGCAGGCCGCAGCGGCCATTACCCTGCGCCAGCTGCTGTCGCACACCAGCGGCCTGCTCGACTACGAAGACCTGATGGACCCGGCGGACACACGGCAGGTACACGATGCCGATGTACTGGACCTGCTGTCGCGCCAGGACCGCCTGAACTTCGCACCGGGCACGCAGTACCGCTACAGCAACAGCGGCTATGCACTGCTGGCACTGATCGTGGGCCGCGCATCCGGCCAGGATTTCGCCACCTTCCTGCAGCAGCGCATCTTCGCGCCGCTGGGCATGGCCCACACCGTGGCCCACCAGGACGGAGTCGACACGGTGGCTGCACGCGCCTATGGCTACAGCTGGATCGACGGCCGCTGGCAGCGCACCGACCAGAGCACCACCAGCGCCGTGCTCGGCGATGGCGGCATCTATTCCTCGCTGGACGATCTCGCCCGCTGGGACGCCGCGCTGTATGACGACCGCCTGCTGTCGAAGGCTTCGCGCCGCGCGATGTTCAGCCCGGCCACGACCACATCGGAACCGGACGTGCCGCATTACGGTTTCGGCTGGCGCCTGAACGGTCCGGTGCAATGGCACAGCGGCGAGAGCATCGGCTTCCGCAACGTGATCGTGCGCCACCCGGAAAAGCACCTGACCGTGATCGTGCTGACCAACCGCAACGACCCCGAACCCTATCCGCTGGCGCTGAAGATTGCCCAGCGCTGGCTGGACACCCTGCAATGACCGCTGCTTCCGACGCCCTGCTGGGCATCCACCACACCGCACTGATCTGCAGCGACTACGCACGTTCGAAAGACTTCTACGTGCGGATCCTCGGCCTGCGTGTACTGGCCGAGAACCACCGCGCCGCGCGCGACTCCTGGAAGCTGGACCTCGCGCTGCCCGATGGCAGCCAGCTGGAATTGTTCTCCTTCCCCGCGCCGCCGCCCCGGCCCAGCCGCCCCGAAGCCCAGGGCCTGCGCCACCTCGCGTTCCGGGTCGCTGCGCTGGAGCCGTTCATCGAACGCCTGGCCAGCCACGGCGTGGACTGCGAACCGATCCGCGTGGATGAATACACCGGCCGCCGTTTCACCTTCTTCGCCGATCCGGACGGCCTGCCGCTGGAGCTGTACGAAGTCGGTTGATGCCCCTCGGGGTCAGATCCCTTTTCCGTCGGAAAAGGGATCTGACCCCATCGCCGCCACCGGAAACGCCATCCACGCATGGCGTGGATCTACCGTGTCGACCAAGGTCAACACCTACCCACAGTCGCAGGAATCTGTCAGAAGTGGGGTGGTGTGGGTGGGCAGGACCGTTGGCGCCACGGATGGCGCCATCGAGCCCCCAGGGATGGGTTTACGGCGTGTCCTGCCCACCCACACCGCCCCGCCATCCCACGGATAGCCCGCTGTTGCTGTTGCTTCGGCTGTTGCCGTTGCCTCTGCGGGTGCCGGGTGCAACCCGGCCAACGCCCCCCTTCCCCATACCCCGCCGAATGGGTATACAGTCGACCCGTACAGGCATCGTGCCGGAATGAACCCTGGGAGGGGACCATGCGCAAGACCTTCAAGACCCTGCTGCTGGCATTGCCGCTGTGCCTGGCCGCGCTCTCGGCGCAGGCCGCCGATGGCGCCGCCGGCCGCTGGAAGACCATCGACGACAAGACCGGCAAGGTGAAGTCGATCGTCGAGATCACCCAGGCCGCCAACGGCACCCTGACCGGCAAGGTGGTCGACATCCTGCACTCGGACAAGGGCCCGAACCCGGTCTGTGACGGCTGTGAAGGCGCCAACAAGAACAAGCCGGTGAAGGGCATGACCATCCTCTGGAACCTGAAGGCCGACGGCGCCAACAAGTGGTCCGGCGGAACCATCCTCGATCCGGCCAATGGCAAGACCTACAAGTCGAAGATGGAATTGCAGCCCGGCGGCACCAGGCTTGACGTGTCCGGCTGCATCGCCTTCATCTGCCGCGCGCAGACCTGGCAGCGCGAATAAGCGCCCCGGCCCCCGCTTCATCCCCGTGACCCGGCCCCGGCCGGGTCACCTCGTTGCGGGCATGCGATACTCTGCGGTTCCCCTCGGCTTCACCCCGCGACCATGACCCGTACCGCGCTCGTCACCACCGCCCTGCCCTACGCCAACGGCCCGCTGCACCTGGGCCATCTGGTCGGCTATATCCAGGCCGACATCTGGGTGCGTGCGCGGCGAATGAGCGGCGGCAAGGCCTGGTTCGTCTGCGCCGACGACACCCACGGCACGCCGATCATGCTGGCTGCGGAAAAGGCCGGGGTCACCCCGGAAACCTTCATCGCCAACATCCAGGCCAGCCACGAACGTGACTTCGCCGCGTTCGGCGTCGCCTTCGACCATTACGACTCGACCAATTCGGCGGCCAACAAGGCGCTTACCGAGCAGTTCTACCTGAAGCTGGAAGCGGCCGGCCACATCAGCCGTCGTTCGGTGGCGCAGTTCTACGACCCGGCCAAGGGCATGTTCCTGCCCGACCGCTACGTCAAGGGCATCTGCCCGAACTGCGGCAGCCCCGACCAGTACGGCGACAACTGCGAAGTGTGCGGCGCCACCTATGCGCCGACCGACCTGAAGGAGCCGCGTTCGGTGATCTCCGGTGCCACGCCGGAAATGCGCGATTCGGAGCACTTCTTCTTCGAGGTGGGCCACTTCGACGCGTTCCTGCGCGAATGGCTGGCCGGCGACGTCGCCCTGCCGGGCGTGAAGGCCAAGCTCGGAGAATGGCTCAATGCCGAAGGTGGCCTGCGCGCGTGGGACATCTCGCGCGATGCGCCGTACTTCGGCTTCCAGATTCCCGGCCAGCCGGGCAAGTACTTCTATGTCTGGCTGGACGCGCCGATCGGCTACCTGTCCAGCTTCCAGACCCTGTGCGGCAGGCTCGGCGAGGACTTCGAAGCGCACCTGCGCGCCGGTACCAGCACCGAGCTGCACCACTTCATCGGCAAGGACATCGTCAACTTCCACGGCCTGTTCTGGCCGGCGGTGCTGCACGGCACCGGCCACCGCGCCCCGAGCCGCCTGCACGTCAACGGCTACCTGACCGTGGACGGTGCCAAGATGAGCAAGTCACGCGGCACCTTCGTGATGGCGCGCACCTTCCTCGACGCCGGGCTGGAACCGGAAGCGCTGCGTTACTACTACGCGGCCAAGTCCGGCGGTGGCGTCGACGATCTCGACCTGAACCTGGGTGACTTCATCGCCCGCGTCAACGCCGACCTGGTCGGCAAGTTCGTCAACCTGGCCAGCCGCTGCGCCGGCTTCATCAGCAAGCGCTTCGATGGCCAGCTGGCCGCGCAGCTGCCCGATGCGGCGCAGTACCAGCGCTTCGTCGACGGCCTGGCGCCGATCCGTGAAGCCTACGAGCGCAACGACCCGGCCGCGGCGATCCGCCTGACCATGACCCTGGCCGACGAAGCCAACCGCTACATCGACGACGTCAAGCCGTGGGTGATCGCCAAGCAGGAAGGCGCCGACGCGCAGCTGCAGGCCGTGTGCAGCCAGGGCCTGAACCTGTTCCGCGTGCTGGTCACCGCCCTGAAGCCGGTGCTGCCGGCCACCGCCGCACAGGCCGAGGCCTTCCTGGCCGCGCCGGTCAACGACTGGACCGAGCTGGCGCAGCCGCTGCTGGGCCACCGCATCACCGACTACACCCCGCTGTTCACCCGTATCGACCCGAAGAAGATTGACGCCATGATCGACGCCTCCAAGGACACCCTGCAGCCGGCCGCTGCCGCCGCCCCCGCCGCCAAGACCGAAGCGGTCAAGCCGGCCGCACCGGCACCGGCCAAGGAAGAAACCAACAGCGCCGACGCCCCGGCCTACATCGGCATCGACGATTTCGCCAAGCTCGACCTGCGCATCGGCAAGGTGCTGGTCTGCGAGTTCGTGGACGGTTCGGACAAGCTGCTGCGCTTCGAACTGGATGCCGGTGAACTGGGCAAGCGCCAGATCTTCTCCGGTATCCGCGCCAGCTACGGCGAGCCGGAGAAGCTGGTCGGCCGCAGCGTGGTGTTCATCGCCAACCTGGCCCCGCGCAAGATGCGCTTCGGCCTGAGCGAAGGCATGATCCTGTCGGCCGGTTTCGACGGTGGCGCGCTGGCGCTGCTGGACGCCGACAGCGGCGCACAGCCGGGCATGCCGGTCCGCTGATGCCTGCAGCGGGCGTGGTTGCGGCCACGCCCGCCGGCGGCACCGGCCACGGGGCAACGCGATGGGAGGCAACGGAATGGAACTGGCGCTGTTCGACTTCGACCACACCGTGACCACCTGCGATACCTACGGCCGTTTCCTGCGCCGCGTGGCCACCGCCGAACAACTGGCGCAGGCGTGGTGGAAGGTCGGCCCGTGGCTCCTCGCGTACAAGCTGAAGCTGATCTCGGCCGAACGCATCCGCGCGCGCGTCACCCGCCTGACCTTCAGCGACCGCCACAGTGACGACATCGCCACCCTGGCTGCCGGCTTCTCGCGCGAGTTCCTGCCCGACGTGGTGCGCCCGGAAATGCTGGAGCAGATCCGCTGGCACAAGGAACAGCAGCACACCGTGGTGATCGTGTCCGGCTCGCTGGACCTGTACCTGCGGCCGTGGTGCGAGCAGCTGGGCCTGCAGTTGATCTGCAACCGGCTGGAAAGCCAGGACGGCCGCCTGACCGGCCGCTATGCCGGTGGCGACTGCGGACCACGCAAGGTCGAGCACATCCGTCGCCAGTTCGATCTGTCGCGTTACGTGCGCATCCATGCCTACGGTGACAGTTCCGAAGACAAGCCGATGCTGGCGCTGGCCCACGAGCGCTGGTTCCGCGGCAAACCCCTGAAGTAACCCAACGCGCAGCCTTCGCCACGCATGAGCCTGATCCCGCCCCTGACCGAACGCCTCGACCGCCTGCTGCCGCAGACCCAATGCGGGCAATGCGGCTACGACGGTTGCCGCCCGTATGCGCAGGCGATGGCGCGTGGCGAGGCAGGCGTGGACCGCTGCCCACCGGGTGGCGATGCCGGTGCACGCGCGCTGGCCCAGGTGTTGGGCATACCGGCGATTCCGTTCGATCGCTCGCGCGGCGAGCACAAGGCGCCGCAGGTGGCGTTGATCGTGGAAGCCGACTGCATCGGTTGCACCAAGTGCATCCAGGCCTGCCCGGTGGACGCCATCGTCGGCGGCGCCAAGTACATGCACACGGTGATCGCCGATCTGTGCACCGGCTGCGAGCTGTGCATCCCGCCCTGCCCGGTGGACTGCATCGAGCTGGTGCCAGCGTAGCCACCGGACCAACCGGCGGAGCGGCGGGGTAGAGTCGACTGTTAGTCGACTGCTCTTCGTTCCGGCGGCGCAAAACCCCGCGCTGCGCGCGACAGTCGACCAACAGTCGACTCTACCCCCTCCTCCACTGCTGGGAGGTGACCCTGCCGTTACGGCACTGCCGCCGTCACTACGATCTCGACCTTCCACTCGGCGTGGGCCAGCTTGGCCTCGACCGTGGCGCGCGCCGGGGTCGCTCCTTCCACCACCCACTCATCCCATGCCTTGTTCATGCCGTCGAAGTCGGCCATGTCGGCCAGGAATACTTCGGCGCGCAGCACGTGCTGGCGATCACTGGCCACCAGCGCCAGCAGCTTGTCGATCTCGGCCAGCACCTGCCGGGTCTGCCCGGTGATGTCCTGGCTGGTATCTTCCGGAATCTGGCCGGAGAGGTAGGCGACCTTGTTGTACACGGTCATTTCGGACATGCGCGGTCCGACGTCGTAACGCTCCATCATGGGCGTGGCTCCTGCGGGTGATCAGGCCTGCATTGTCCTCCAATCCAGTCAACGATGGGTGCACGGGTCCCCCGCGCGACACCTCACTACCGGGCGCCGACACGCCCGCTGGTCAAATGGCGACGACAGGCGCACGATGCGCCACGGCTGCATTGACGCCGCCCTCGCCCTCCCTGACGCACGCTCGCGCCGATGACCGAAACCACCGCTCCCGCCACCGCTCCCTCCACCCCGGCATGGAAGCGGGTCCTCACCATCGTTGTCCCGCTGCTGATCCTTGCGCTGGCGCTGCACGGCCTGGCCAACGAGTTCGATGAGAACGGCTACCGCGCCATCCGCCATGCCTTCCACCAGCTCAGTGGCATGCAGATCGCGCTTACTGTCTTGCTGGGCCTGGCCAGCTATGCCTGCCTGATCGGTTTTGATGCCATCGGCCTGCGCCGCAGCGGTATCCACGTGCATCCGGCGCGCATCGGCATTACGGCGTTCCTGGCGCACACGCTCGGCCAGACCGTGGGCTTTGCCGCGCTCACCGGCGGTGCGGTGCGCCTGCGCGGCTACCGCACCGCCGGCCTGGACCTGGCGCAGATCGGCCAGGTCGTGCTGATGAGCACGCTCGGCTTCGTATTCGGCGCCTGGCTGCTGATCAGCGTGGCGCTGTGCATGGAACCGGCGGCCGCGGCACTTGCACTGCCACTGGACCCGGATGCGGTGCGCGTGGTCGGCATCGTCGCGCTGCTGGCCTATGCGGCCACCCTGCTGCTGGTCGGCCGCGATGGGCGTCAGTTCAGCGTGTTCGGCCATGCGCTGTGGCTGCCCGACCGCCGCACCATGATCGGCGTCACTGTGCTCAGCGTGATCGAACTGGTGCTGGCCAGCGCCGCGTTCTACGTACTGCTGCCGGACTCGACGCCGACCGGCCTGCCCGGCTTCGTTGGCCTGTACCTGGTCGCGGTGCTGGCCGGACTGGTTTCGACCGTGCCCGCCGGACTCGGCGTGTTCGAATGGAGCCTGCTGAAGCTGCTGCCACAGGTCGCACCGGCTGCGGTGCTGGCTGCGGCGTTGATCTACCGCGTCACTTACTACGTGCTGCCGCTGCTGTTGGCGACCCTGCTCGCGCTGGCGCCGGCGCTGCGGCAACCGCTGCAGGCCAGTGCCGGTGCAACCCGTGCCGGCTGGAACGCATTGCGGCCGTGGCTTCCGCAGATCATCGCGCTGGCAGTGTTCAGCATCGGTGCTGCACTGGTCATCGACGGCACGTTGCCCACGCCGCGCCGTCACCTGGTGAACGCCTCGCTGCCGATCCTGGAAACCTCACACCTGATCGGCAGCCTCAGTGGCGTCGCGCTGCTGCTGATCGGCCAGGGCCTGGCCCGGCGCAGCCACGCGGCGTGGATGCTGGCGATGGCCGTGTGCGTGGTCACCCCGCTGCCGCTGTGGCTGCGCGGTGGCCAACCGTTGATCGCCGTCTCGGCAGTGCTGGTGGCGATGGCGCTGTGGGCCGCACGCCGTGAGTTCTACCGCCAGGGTGCGCTGCTGGATGAAGCCTGGTCGTGGCCGTGGTTGCGCAACCTGGGCCTGGTGCTGGTGGCGGTGACCTGGCTGCTGTTCTTCACCTACAGCCATGTCGAATACCAGAATGAGCTGTGGTGGCAGTTCGCGGTGTCCGGCAACGCACCGCGCGCGTTGCGAGCTCTGCTGGTGGTGGCCATCGCGCTGGTGATGTTCGGCCTGGCGCGCCTGCTGCACAGCACCCGCAGCCCGCTGCCACCGGCCGACGAAGCCACGTTGCAGTCACTGGCCCCGGTCCTGGCCGGTGCCACCGACACCCAGGCCTGCCTGGTGCTGACCGCCGACAAGGCGGTGCTGCGCGATGACGCGAAGCAGGGCTTCGTGATGATGCAGCGCTACGGCGGATCGCTGATCGCGATGGGCGATCCGGTCGGCCCGCCCGAGGTCGCGCGCGCGCTGATCTGGCGCTTCCGCGAGGAAGCCGACCGCCTCGGCCTGCGCCCCGTGTTCTACCAGATCGGTGAGACCTACTGGCAGACCTATCTCGACCTTGGCCTGGGCCTTGTCAAGCTGGGCGAGGAAGCGATCGTGCCATTGCACGACTTCGGCCTGGAAGGCCGCGAACGCGCCGACCTCCGCCAGGCCTGGAACCGCGGCAAGCGCGGCGGCCTGTCGTTCCGCGTGGCACCGGTGGAAGAGGTTCCCAGCCTGCTTCCGCGCCTGCACGCGATCTCCAACGCGTGGCTGGAAGACAAGGCCGGCGACGAGAAGGGTTTCTCGCTGGGCAGCTACGATCCGGATTACCTGGCGCGCTTCCCGGTGGCACTGGTCGAAGCCGAGGGCCAGATCGTGGCATTCGCCAACCTGTGGCAGGCACCGGCCGGTGCCGAGCTGTCGGTGGACCTCATGCGCCACGTCAACGAGGCCCCGAAAGGCACGATGGACTTCCTGTTCATCGAGCTGTTCCTGTGGGGTCGCGCACAGGGCTATGCGCGTTTCTCGCTGGGCATGGCGCCGCTGTCCGGGCTGGCCCAGCATCGCCTGGCTGGGCGCTGGAACCGGCTGGCCGGCCTGCTGGCGCGGCATGGCGAACGCTTCTATGGATTCAGTGGCCTGCGCCGCTTCAAGTCGAAGTTCGACCCGCAGTGGCGGCCGCGCTATCTGGCAGCACCCGGCGGCATGCATCTGCCGGCCGCGCTGCTGGATGCCACGCGCTTGATCTCGCTGGACCCGCGGCGGAACTGACGCCCCGCTTGTCGCCGGGCATGGCCCGGCGCTACCGGCTCGCTCTGGTGGCTGCGAACCGTTGGTTCGCACGCCCTCCGCTTTACGCGCCGCCCTTGAGGATCACTTCGGCCAGGCGGTCGTAATCACCATTGAAGTGATGGTCGCCCGGCAGCTTCACCTTCTGCACGCCGTCGTTGGCCGGCAGGTCCGGGCACAGCGCGTCATCATCCTTGTCGCCATACACGCAGAGGGTCTTCGCCGCCGGAAGCTTCGCCACTTCCGGCGCGATCGGCAGGCCGTCGCCGCCCCCCCCCAGCCAGTTGCTGACATGGAATTCGAAGTCAGCCTTCTTGCCCACCGACAGCAGCACGATACGGTCCAGCGTCTCACGGGTGCCGGCATCAAGCTGGTTGATGGTGGCCGGCAGCACGTCGGCGCCCTGCGAGAAACCAATCAGCATCACCTTGTCGCGATGCCACTGCTGGCGGTAGTGATCGATGATCTTCTGCAGGTCAGTGGCGAAGCCCTTCGGCGTGCGCTCGCTCCAGAAGTAGCGCAGCGAGTCGATGCCGACCACGGCCACGCCATGCTCGTTGAGCGACGATGCCACGTCCTTGTCCAGGCCGGCCCAGCCGCCATCGCCGGAAACGAACACGGCCAGCGTGTCGCCATTACCGGCGGCGGGTATCTCCACCACGGGCAGGCCCTTCAGCGCGGCCGGAGGCGGTGCCAGGCTGACGCCTGTCTGCGCGCCCATCACCCGCGCCGCCGCCACCAGGCCCGGTGAAGCATCGCCGCGTGCGGTGCGCTTGAACTCGCGTGCCATCGCCACCTGCTGCACGAAGCGGCTGGCCTCGCCAACCCTGCAGCCATGGTCGCCGGCGGCGCTCAGCCACGGGAAATTCAACTCGGCAGGCTGCAGCTTGTTGTGCTTCACACCGTCGCCGCAGACCATGCGCTCGTGGCTGTGGTCCGGGCAGAAGCCGGTGGTCAGCAGGCCAGCGAACACCTGGGTGTCGGCCTGTGCGGCCAGCGTGTAGGCCATCTCGGCGCCTTCGCCATCACCACCGACCAGCGGCAGGTGGTAGCCGGGCAGATGCAGGGAGGCCTGCAACCAGCGCGAGAAGTTCTCGACGTCGCCGGAACCGAACGAACAGGTCGGATCACCCTCGCGCTTGAGCACGCCGCGCAGGTGCGCGATGTCCACGGCAGCGACCATCGCGCCATCGGCACGCAGGGCCTCGATCGGAAGGCGGCTGGTATCACTACCGGCGGTGGGTTCATGGAACCAGATCACCACCCGCTGCGGCGTGCCGGCCGGCATGTGCACCGGAATCTGCTCGAACCGCCCGTGGCTGAACTGCTGCACGTTGGCCGCCGCCATTGCCGGCAGCGCTGCCAGCGCCAGAACCACACCCATTGCCCTGCCCAGCCCTGCACGCTTCATATCGCATCCCCGATGGAATGCGCACACGATACGCCGCCGCCGCGTGCACGGCACGTACCGGCGCAGGCCGTTGGGGATTCAGTGGGCCGCGGTACGGCGGCTGCGCCGGTACAGCGCCAGGGCCAGGTACAACAGCCAGCCCACGATCACGACGATCACGGTCTTCTGGCCCAGCCCGCGCGGCGGGCCGGCGCGCCACAACACATGCAGCCACAGCAGTACGAACGCCAGCCAGGCCCAGCCCCAGAGCAGGCCGGCTGCGGATTGCCAGCCCGGTTCACGGCGCAGGTACCAGGCCTGCAGCAGCATGCCCACGCTGGCACACAGGAACGCGGTGTTGGCCGCCAACCCATGGATGAACGGTGCAAGCAGCGGAGTCGCTCCAGGCAGCCAGCTGTCACCGATGGCGACCGTCGCCAGCCCCAGTGCAGAGACAGTGAACAACAGCGGCGCCGCCGCACTGCGCCGCGGGCCGATGCTGCCGCGATACAGCGCCATGCCGAGAACCGCGATGGCCAACGCCAGCAGGCAGTATGCAGCGCGCAGCGCCAACCCCCACGGCCCGTGCAGGTAGAGGCTGAGCGTGGCCCGCACCCAGTCCAGATCGCTGCGTGCGAACTGAGTCCACAGCGCGGTGGCGACGAACAGCAGCAACGCCACCAGTGCCAGCACTGCCGCCGGGCGTGCACGGCTCATGGCGTTGCCTCCGGATGCCGTGCCTTCCATTCGGCCAGCGCCTTGCGATAGCGCTGCAGCTCATCGGCATACAGATCCAGCACGCACAGCGGACAGCCGCTGCCACAGCACTCGTTGGGACCGGGCTCTTCGGGGGGCAGCGGGCGGGGATCGGGATCAGGGACGGACACAGTCGGAAGCGACAATCGGTGGAAGCAGGCCCCAGTGTACCGGGCCGGCTCAGCGGGCCAGCTGCCGGCGCAGGTTTTCCCGCGCGGCCGCGTCCAGGCGCTGGTGGAAGAAGTCGCTGAGGAAGATGCGCGGCGCACGCAGCAGCCCCTGCAGGAAACGGCGACGCCCGGCGCGGTACAGGAAGCCCGGCACGACCCCCTTGTACTCTTCGGCCACGCCACGATCGTAAGCGGCGAACACCGGCTCGGGCGCGGCCAGGATCGCCATGTCGCAGTCCAGGAACAGCGCCGCCTCGGCATCAACGTCGTCCGGGCCCAGATCGCCATGACGGGCGGTCAGCAGGATCAACTGCTCGACCCGCGCGGCGTCGACGCCGGCCAGTTCCGGGGCCCGTGCGATCGCCTGCAGGGCCAGCGCCGCCGAACGCGCTTCGTTGTCCTTGCGCCCGGCCACATAGATCGCGTCGTGGTAGAGCACGGCCAGGTACACCTCGGCGGGCCCCTGCCAGCCCGGGCCGTCAGCCACGTCCTGGCAGTGCTGCAGCACCGCGCGTACGTGTCCGAAGTGGTGGTAGGCGCGGGGCGGCGTTGCGTAGCTGTCCTGCAGCGCCTGCCACTGCGCTGGAGCCAGCGTCAGCGGAGAGAAATCCATACCCGGATCATCTCGCCTGCGCTGCCCTGCGGCAAGCTGGTTGTTTTTTCACCACGCACTCACAACGCTTGCCCGGTGAGGCCTGGACGCGGTTGTCCACAGCTTTGTCGAGCGCTGGTCCACATCGGTTGTGGATGAAACGCCGTGCCGGCCACGCGCCGACCAACGGTCACTGCGGCGCGGCGCCGCCGGGTCTACACTCGCTGCAGGCGGGAGCGCCCGCCGCTGCCGGGAACTGTCATGTACCGCCCTGCCGCCCGCATCTTCGTCCTGGCCTTGGCCGCCTTGATGGCCGCGCCACTCTGCGCACAGGACCAGCCGCGCACCGATGCAATCCCGCCCATCGGAAGCATCACCCCGGTGGAGATTCCCTCGCCGGAACAGGTCTTCGCGATTCCTCCCGCAATGCGCGCGATGCTGCAGGCGCAGGTGATGGACCGCAGTTCATCGCGCGAGCAGCGGCTGCAGGCGCTGGTGGAAATGATCTTCGGCCGCCAGGGACTGGACCTGCAGTACGACGCGAACGCGACCTACACCGTGGGCGAAGTCTGGCAGCAGCGCCGCGCCAACTGCCTCGCCTTCACCCTGATGTTCGTGGCACTGGCGCGCGAGGCTGGCATCCAGGCCCGCGTGCAGGAAGTCGGCCAGGTGGTGTCCTGGTACCAGGACCAGGACGCCGGCGTGGTCTACAGCGTGGGCCACGTCAACGCGGGCGTGGAGATCGCGGGGCGTTACGCCACGGTCGACCTCGATCGCAACGTGCTCTACGACCGCCATGGCCCGCAGCCGGTCAGCCGCGCGCGTGCACTGGCCCACTTCTACAACAATCGTGGTGCCGAACGCATGGCAGATGGAGACCTCGTCGGCGCCCGCGCGTTCTTCAATGCCTCGGTCGTGCAGGATCGCGCGTTCCCCTCGGTCTGGAACAACCTGGGTGTGCTCGACAACCGTGAGGGCAACACCGATGCGGCGCGGCAGGCACTGGACCGCGCCCTGCGCCTGGACGGTCGCCAGGATGCGGCGCTGACCAATGCCAGCGCGCTGTATCGGCAGCTTGGGCTGGATGCGCAGGCCAAGGCCCTGGAGCGACGCTTGAAGTCGGTGCAGCGTGAGGACCCGTTTGCGCAGTACATGCTGGGCACGCAGGCCGAGCAGGCCGGAAAGCTGGCCGAAGCCATCCGCTATTACCGGCAGGCCGTGCGCCTGTATGACACCGCACACCAGTTCCACTTCGGGCTGGCGCGCGTGTATTTCCTGTCCGGGCAGCTTGAACGCGCCGACCGTGAACTGACCCGCGCGCAGCTTCTGGGCGGTGCACCGGAGCAGGCACGCTACCAGGCCAAGCTGGACAGCCTGGCCCGCTGGCGCGCGCAGCAGCAGGCCAGGCGCTGAGACCGATCAGGCCTTCTTGAGGAAGCAGGTCTTCAGGACCAGGCCCTTGATCTTGTCCGAGTTGCCTTCGATGTGCTCGGCATCATCTTCGACCAGGCGGATGTTGCGGATCACGGTGCCCTGCTTGAGCGGGATCGAGGAACCCTTCACCTTCAGGTCCTTGATCACGGTGACGGTGTCGCCGGCCTGCAGGGTATTGCCGTTGCTGTCACGCACGACCAGGGTCGAACCGGCGCTTTCCTCGGCGGTCCATTCGAAACCGCAATCGGCGCAGATCCACAGCGCGCCATCGGCATAGGTGTTTTCCAGGGTGCACTGCGGGCAGGCGGGAACAGACGACATCGGCAAGTACCTCAAAGTGAATCAACAGCGGCCATTGTAACCGCCCGGTCCGGGGCGCCAGTTCCCTGGCAGGCGCCCGGCCACCGCCATGACCGGAGCTGGAGCTGCCGCGACGCTGGAGCTTGCAGTCGGCCGCGAACTGCAGCAGAGTGCGCGGCCCCTGACCGCCCCCGGAACTCCCCATGCGCCTCGGCATCGACTTCGGTACCAGCAACTCCGCCGCCGCCATCGTGCATGAGGGGAAGCTGCTGCCGATCCGTTTCGGCGACGCCGAGCAGTTCCGCACCAGCGTGTACTTCCCTGGCGTGGTGCCCGATCCGGACGACTTCCAGCTCGATGACGGCCAGGAACACCAGCTGCAGCAGATGATCGACAGCGCTGCGCGCGCGGCCCGTGCCGCCGGCCAGGAACGCACGCCGCAGGCGCTGCGCCGCGAAGCCCTGCGCGCGCTGCGCCGGGAATGGATGGAAGCCCATGCCGGCAAGGAACGCAGCGCCAGCGACCTGCTGCAGAACGCGGTCTACGGCGACGACGCGCTGGAAGCCTATTTCGAGGAACACGAAGGCAACCTGGTGCAGAGCCCGAAGTCGATGCTGGGCTACAACCTGCACCCGCGCGCGAAGCAGACCATCACCGGCATCGCCGCGCACATCCTCGAGCACATCCGCCTGACCGCCAGTGCCCAGCTCGGTCAACCGCTGCGCTCGGCCCTGCTCGGCCGCCCAGTGCAGTTCCGTAGCTCGATCGGCGCAGCCGGCAACGACCAGGCGCTGGACATCCTGCGCGAGGCCGCCACCCAGGCCGGCTTCGACCAGATCGATTTCCTCGAGGAACCCGCCGCGGCGGCCATGCACTACCACGCCGAAAGCCGCGAGCGGCACCAGGCGGTGATCGTCGACATCGGCGGCGGCACCACCGACATCGCGCATGCCGAAGTCGGCGGCGACGATGCCCCGCGCATCCACCGTGCCTGGGGTATCGCCCGCGGCGGTACCGACATCGACCTGGCGCTGAGCCTGTCCAGCTACATGCCGCTGTTCGGCCGCGGCATCACCCGCGTGCCGGCCCACCACTATGTGGAAGCGGCCACCGTGCAGGACATGACCCGCCAGCGCGAGTTCCGCCTGCACAAGTACGACCATGTGGACGCACCGTGGGGCGACCGCCTGCAGGCGCTGCAGGACACCGGCAATACCGCCCGCCTGTACCGCGATGTCGAACGCGCCAAGATCGCCCTGAGCGCTGCCAGCGAGCACCGCAGCACGCTGGACTACATCGCCCGCGATCTGCATGCCGACAGCAGCGCCGACGGCCTGGCCGCCGCCGCCCATGGCTACCTTGAGCAGATCCGCGAACTGCTGGCCCAGGTCCGCAGCGACATCGGTGGCGACCCGGATGCGGTGTTCCTGACCGGCGGCATGTCCCGTGCCGGCTACCTGCGCCAGGCCGTGGCCGAAGCCTTCCCGGGCGCCCGCATGGTCCACGGCGAACCCTCGCTGGGCGTGGTCCAGGGCCTGGCGCTGGCGGCAGCCAGCCAGGATTAACAAAACGTTACGCGGTCTAAGTTACTCTTGGTCGGCTAGATCCCAGCTGCACCTTCCACCGGCCACGCCGGTGTGTCCACCGTGCAGCCCGGCCCGCCCTGCGGGCCTAGCGGCCATGCCTTCCTGGCTCGTTCATGGTCCGCGTATTACCGGAGCCGCCATCGAGACCCGCTTTGGGCACCCGCCAGGCCCCTGAGGCCTTACAACCTGACGCAACACCTGCACCCATCGACTGCCGCCGTTGTGACGCAGTCTGTTGCCGGCTGCCCGTGCTGCTGCAGCCCGGCGACCAGGTGCCCGGCCAGTTCCTCTCGCGCGACGCGCACGGCCGTGCCGTGATGGCGCGCAACGAGGAAGGCTGGTGCGCGGCGATCGATCCCTATCACCTGCGCTGCACGATCTATTCGCAGCGCCCGGCGATCTGCCGCCAGTTTTCGATGGGCGGCGATGACTGCCGCCGCGAGCGGCAGGACTACCTGCGCCAGGCCGATGCCTGGGCGCTTTCCTCCCCTTCCACCTGACAGGAGCAACCATGCCCCGCAAGGCAAAGACCCCCGCGAAGGCCAGCAACAGCATCCGCAGCGAACGCAAGGGCGCGGCCGCCAGCACCGTGGTCAGCAGCGATTCGATCGCTTCGGACCTGGCAGCGTTCCGCAAGGCCGGTGGCAAGATCGAAGTCCTCGGCACCACCTGGGCGCTGAAGAAAGCCAGCTGACCCAGCTCCGACCGCGGCGGCGCTGCCGCCGCGGCCTGCCGGACCGTGCTCAGCGGTCCAGCCGCACCCGCACACTGCCCGAATGCGACTGGATGCGGATGTCTCCATCACCGCCGCCCAGACGCGTATCGAGATGGCTGCCCGGCCCATAGCGCGGCCGTTCCACCTGACCGGCATCGCTGTTGATCGAGCCGCTGAAGCTGTTCACCGACAGCTGTGCCGACACCGTGCGCGGCAGGCTCAGCGTGACCGACGCACTGACCGATTCGACATTGATGCGGCCGCCGGGCGCCAATCCCGCTGCAGCCAGGTCGATGCTGCCCGAGACGGTCTCCACCGCCAGCCGCTGCACGCGCCCGGCGTCGACCTCGACCCGTCCGGACACCGTCTGCGCACCGATATCACCGGACACACCGCCGCCGGCCTCGATCCGGCCACTGACGGTGTTCACATCCAGCTTCGGCGTCTGCAGGCGTGCGCTGACGCTGCCACTGACCGTGTTGAGCTTGCTGTCGCCACTGCGGCCAGCAGCGCTCAGGCTGCCGCTGACCGTGTCGGCCTGCAGCCGTCGCACGTCGATCCCGCTGATGTCCTGGCTGGCGCTGACCGTGCTCAGCAACAGTTCCACCGAGCGCGGCACGTTCAGCACCAGCGTGGCCCCACCGTTGTTGCTGCGGCGCGGGTACTCGATCTCCCAGCGCACGCGGTTGGCGCTTTTCTCCTGGCGCAGCTGCAGGCCGTCGCTGAGCGTGCCGGTCAGCTGCACGTCATTGCGGTCCCAACCACGCACGGTCACCTTGCCGGCGACGTTGCTCAGCTCGATGCGACCGCCCGCGGCCAGGGTATGGCGTTCGTCGATGCGGGTATCGGCCAGCGCCACGGCTGGGGCCAGCAGCAGCGCGACACAGCAGGAAATCAGGGTTCGGGTCATGGGGGTCTCCTCAGGTCGTCAAGCCGGACTCGGCGGCATAGGCCGCCTGCCGGGTCAGTTCCAGCCGCAGCGTGTAGGTACGCTTGAGCTGGCCAAGCAGGTGCGGCGCACGCGGGTCCTGCGCCAGGGCGGCACGGATCTGCGCCGCGCTTTCATCCAGTTCATGCAGGGCCGGCTGCCATTCCGGCGCCCGTCCATCGGGCAGCGCGGCCACGGCCTGCTGGTACTGCTCGGTCATCGCCGCCGCCTGCAACTGCAGTGCTGAAGGTACCGGCACCTCTGGCTGCGCATGGCGCCACGGCGCCACGGCGTAGACCGCCAGGCTGGCCGCCAACACCGCACCCACCGGCAACCACCAACGCCGACGCGAACGGTTCGGCAGGGCCACCACGTTGTCGCCCGGCGCAGGTGCCGCCTGCGGCTCACGCGGCGGCAGCTGGGCCGAAAGGCGTGCCCAGCCATCGGTGGGTACGTCGCGCTCGCTTGGCAGCGCGCGCAGCCGTGCCAGTAGATCGTGGTCGGAATCGTGGTCGTGTGTATTCATGTCATGTCTCCCAGCCGTGCGCGCAACAGGCCGCGCGCACGATGCAACTGTGCCTTGGAACTGCCGACGGCCATCTGCAGCTGTTCGGCGATTTCCTGGTGTTTCCAGCCTTCGATGTCGTGCAGTACCAGTACCGCACGTGCCCGTGGCGGCAGTGTCGACAGCGCCCGTTCGAGGTCGCGTTCGGTGCCGGCACAGCGGTCGTGTACCGCCAGTTCCTGCAACCCCCCGTCCACTTCGTCGAGGCTGTCGTGGTCCTGCCCGGCAGCACGCCCGCGCAGTTCCATCAGCGCGGCGTTGACGCCCAACCGATGTAGCCAAGTGGACAAGCTGCTTTCGAACCGGAACCCCGGCAGCGCCTTCCACGCCTGCAGGAACGCTTCCTGCAGCGCATCCTCGGCACGTGCCTGCTGGCCGCCACACAACCGCCACAGGACAGCGAATACACGCGGCGCGTGACGCCGGTACAGCAGTTCATAGGCAGCGGTATCGCCCGCGGCCGCCGCCCGCACCAGAGCGGGTTCGTCGACGGCGTCGTTGGCGGCAGGCGGCGCGGGCATGGTGGTGTCGAGCATATCCCTTGGATGCCGCGACCCGGAAAAAGGTTTAGAGCTGATCGACGGCCGATGCCATGCAACCTTTTCGACGGCTGCCGCATCCATGGAAGGTCCTTCGCGAATCTGCCGTCCAGGAGTTCTGCCATGTCCAGCCCATCCTGCGCCGCCCTGCTGGTGATCGCCGCCTGCGTACTGCTGCAGGCATTGGGCCTGTCCTTGCAGCTGCGTCCAGACAACGGCCGCGCCTGCCTGCAGCAGCACCGCCAGGAGCTGGTCTGCCTGGCCTGGACCCCAGCGGTCGAATCCACTGCACGCGCCGGGTAACATCGAGGGCCGTTATTGCCACCTGTCGTCGCCGCCATGATGTTGTCGCTGAAGGATCACCTGCCGGCCTGGAGCCACCCGTGGCTGAACTACGCGAGCGTTGCCCTGCAGATCGCACTGGTGCTGCTGGTTGCCTGGCTGCTGCGGGTGCTCGCCCGCCGCCTGATCCGGCGCTTCGCCGAGCACTACACGCTGCCGCCGGAAATGGTGATGGGCGCGCGTCGGATCACCAGTTTCGTGGTCTATTTCAGCGCCCTGCTGTACATCCTCAGCCTGCTCGGCGCAAAGCCTTCAGTGCTGTGGACCGCGTTCACCGGCTTCGCGGCCGTGGGCGCAGTGGCCTTCTTCGCGGCCTGGAGCGTGCTCTCCAACATCTTCTGCACGCTGCTGATCTTCACCACACGCCCGTTCCGCCTGCATGACTACATCGAGGTGCTGGAGAACGGCGAGAAGCCCGGCCTGAAGGGGCGGGTGATCGACGTGAACCTGATCTACACCACGCTGCAGGAAACCGGCGACGGCCACGAGGGCACCGTGCTGCAGCTGCCGAACAACCTGTTCTTCCAGCGCACGGTGCGCCGCTGGCGTGATCCGGCGCAGGCCCCCGGCGGCATCCAGGGCGACGGCTGAGGGAGTTTTTCTTTGCAGGGCTTGCAGCCCTGCACCTGCTTGGAGCAACGGCAACGGCAAAAGCATGCTATCCGTGGGAGGGCGGGGTGGGTCCGGTTGCGGGAGACGCCGTGAACCCATCCCTGGGGGCTTGGCCGCGGCATCCATGCCGCGGACACTCCCGCAACCGGACCCACCCCGCCTTCGACAGATTTCCGCGAGCTGCCGGAACGGACGTATTGCCCTGGTGGGTGTCGACCTTGGTCGACACGGTAGATCCACGCCATGCGTGGATGACTCGTTCGATATCTGACGGATGTGTCGACCAAGGTCGACACCCACCAACAGCCGCCGGAATCTGTCAGAGGTGGGGCGGTATCGGAGTGCGGGGTGTCAGCCGCATGGATGCGGCTGCCAAGCCTACATGGACGTACTTGCGGCGTCCCCGCAATCCGATACCGCCCCGCCACCCCACGAAATGCCCGCTTTTGACGTTGACATTGCTTCGGCGGGTGCAGGGCGCAGCCCTGCCGAACCCCCTTACCTCAACTGGCTGTCCTTGCTGCCACGCCGGTTGTAGCCGGCATGCGCCTGCGCTTCGTCGTCATGCGCCTGCTGGCACGCCACGCACAGCCGTACCCCGGGCACGGCCCCGCGCCGCGCCAACGGGATCGGCGCGTCGCATTCCTCGCAGTGTTCCAGACCCGGGCCCTCGCGCAGCTGGCGCCGCGCACGGGCGATCGCATCGTCGACGGTGGCGTCGATCTGGTCCTGGACCGCGCCGTCTCCCGCCCAACCGGTGGCCATGGCCATCCTCCGCAGGTGTGTCGCCTGATATGGGGACGATACACCCGCGCCCAAAGGAGCAGACCTGGGTTGAGCCGAGCCATGCTCGGCGAGCCTTCAGCAAGCCGAGCAGGAAGTGGACGGATCCGACCAGGCCGATTGCGGCTTATCCCGTCCGTCCCCTTTTTGCTTACCAGACCAGGTCGTCCGGCACTTGGAACTGCGCGTAGTAGGCGTCGTCCTCGGCATTGCCGGTGGAGATCTCGGCGGTCGAGCCCGGCTGGCCGTGGTCGACGATGATCGCCTCCGGGGCGCGCTCACGCACCTTTTCGGCGGCGGCACGCGGCAACACGGCGTAACCGTCGCCGTGGGCAACGATGACCAGCACGCCGACCGACAGCGCCTTGCGCAGCTTGGGGTCGATCAGCAGGGTGCGGATCGCGGCGCCATCGCTGAAGCGGTACTCGTCGTCGCCCTTGTGGGGCACAGCGTGGGCGCTGATGATCTGCCTGGCCTGGGCTTTCTGTTCAGCCTGGCGGGCCTGCGCATTGCGCTCGGCGGCCAGCGCGCGGTCACGTTCGACCTTCTCGGCGCGGACGCGTTCGGCCTCGCGCTGGACCTCGGCCGAGGTCGATTCGGCCTTGCCCTGGCGGGCCTTGGCCTGCGCGCTCGCGGCAGCGCTGGCCTGGGACTTCTTGGCCAGGCCGGCCTTGAGCAATTGTTCCTGCAGCGCGTTGGGCTTTGCCATGGTCGATGCGTACCGCGTGTAATCTTGGATGCCCCATTCTACCGACGCCCCGCCGCCCCTGCATGGCAGTCCTGAAGTACCTCACCGGCTATCCCGAACCCCTGGTCGCCCAGGTCAGCGAACTGCTGGCGCAGGGCAAGCTCGGCCCCTGGCTGCAGCAGCGCTACCCCGACCCGCACGAGGTGCGCAGCGACCGCCAGCTGTACGACTACACCCAGGACCTGAAGGATCGCTACCTGCGCAAATCGGTGCCGCTCAACAAGGTCTGCTACGACAACACGCTGGAGGTGATCAAGCATGCGCTGGGTACCCACACCGCCATTTCCCGCGTGCACGGTGGCCGCCTCAAGGCCAGCCGTGAGATCCGCATCGCCACCGTGTTCCGCCAGGCCCCGGCGGCGTTCCTGCGCATGATCGTGGTGCACGAGCTGGCCCACCTGAAGGAAGCCGACCACAACAAGGCCTTCTACCAGCTGTGCCAGCACATGGAGCCGGATTACCTGCAACTGGAGTTCGATACCCGCCTGTACCTGACCGAGCTGGCCAACCGCGGCCAGCGCTGACCGGCCGCAGCAGCTACACTGCGCGCCCCCAGCCCGACCTGCCCGCCATGGAACCGATCCGTCTCGACAAACACCTGTCCGCCCTGCTCGGTATCCCGCGCGGCGAAGCGCGGCGCTACATCGAGGGCGGCTGGGTGACGGTCAATGGCGACGTGGTGGAACAGCCGCAGCGCCCGGTCGATGACAGCGCGGTGATCGTAGTGGCGGAGCAGGCCAGCGATGAAAAGGCCGAACGGGCCAGCATGCTGCTGCACAAGCCCGCCGGTGTCGCCGCCGAAACCCTGTGCGCGCTGGTCAGCAGTGACAGCCGCAGCGAACTCGATGCCAGCGACGTCCGCCCGCTGCAGCGGCATTTCCATGGCCTGCAGCTGGCCGCTGCACTTCCGGCCAGCGACAGCGGCCTGGTGGTGGTCAGCCAGGACCCCGCCACGCTGGCCCATCTGCAACGCAACCTGGGCCGGACCGAACAGGAATACCTGATCGAAGTGGCCGACGAGGGCCCAGAGCGCGGGCCTTGGTTGATGGCGCGTTTGCAGCAGGAGGCCGGCGGCGGCAAGGTCAGCTGGCAGAGCGAACAGCGGCTGCGGTTCGCCGGCAAGGGGCTCACCGCCAAGGGCCTGCGTGCAGCAGTAACGGCCGCCGGGCTGCAGGTGACCGCGGTGCGCCGGCTGCGCATTGGCCGCGTGGCGCTGGGGCCGCTGCCGCCGGGCCAGTGGCGCTACCTGGGCAGCGACGAGCGGTTCTAAGGCTCCGGGGGCGGATCCCTTGCCGCAGGCAAGGGCTCTGACCCCAGATTGATCCTGCAGATCTTCTGCCACGCACGGCGTGGATCTACCATCGGGGCATGAGCCTGTCCAAGCCCTTATGGCGACGCCTGCTGCGCATCGCTGCAATCATTCTCGCTGCGCTGTCGCTGCTGGTGCTGTCCGGCCTGCTGCTGGCCGACCATCTCACTCCGCAGGCACGGGGCACGCCCTCGCAGGTGCTGCCGCTGCAGCCGGCACAGACCCGCATCGACCGGGAGATCGAGCCGCTGCAGGACGCCCATCCCGGCAAGTCCGGCGTGGCCTTCCTCAGTGATGGCATGGATGCCTTCGCCGCACGCGCGATGATCACCGCGCAGGCAGGCCGCAGCCTGGACCTGCAGTACTACATCTGGCACGACGACCTGATCGGCCACCTGATGGCCAAGGCGTTGTACGACGCTGCAGAGCGCGGCGTGCGCGTGCGCATCCTGCTCGACGACATGAACGCCAAGGACAAGGATGCGTTGATGATGGCGCTCGATGCGCATCCCAACATCGAGCTGCGCCTGTACAACCCGTTCCGCAACCGCAGTGGCATCGCGCGCACGCTAGAGCTGGTGCAGCGCGCCTTCAGCGTGAACCACCGCATGCACAACAAGAGCTGGATCGCCGATGGCCGCATCGCGATCGTCGGCGGCCGCAACATCGGCGAGGAATACTTCAGCGCGCGCAACGACGTGAACTTCCAGGATCTGGACCTGGTGGTGGCCGGGCCGGCGGTGCAGCAGGCCAGCCGGATCTTCGACGACTACTGGAACAGCAGCGCGGCCGTCCCGATTTCTGCGCTGGCCTCGTATACCGATGCACAGTTGCAGCAACTGGTACGCCAGTCGGACCTGGATGCGATGCATGCCAAGGCACAGCCCTACCTGCAACGCGTGGCCGAATCACGCCGCCTGCAACGCCCCAGCCCGGATCCGCTGCACTGGAGCGCAAACGTGCGCATCGCCTCCGATCCGCCGATGAAGCACCGTGGCGATGATCGCCGCAGCTGGCTGGTCAGCACGCTCAGCGACGAACTGCACAGCACCCGCAGCAGTGCGCTGTTGATCTCCCCCTACTTCGTGCCTGGCCATGATGGCGTGCAGGCGCTGTCGACGCTGGCCGCGCGCGGTGCGCAGGTTGGCGGGGTCACCAACTCGCTGGCCGCCAACGACGTGGCCGCAGTACACGGCGGCTACATGGGCTACCGCGTTCCGCTGCTGAAGGCCGGCGTGCGGCTGTACGAACTGAAGGCACACGGCAGGCCCGATACCAGCCTGTTCGGCAGCAGTGGCGCCAGCCTGCATACCAAGGCGTTCGTGGTCGATGACCGGCGCGGCTTCGTCGGCTCGTTCAACCTCGACCCGCGCTCGGCCTATCTCAATACCGAGATGGGCGTGCTGTTCGACGACCCCGTACTGGGGGCGCAGCTGCGCAACGAATACCTGCGCCTGGCCAGCCCGGAACACAGCTGGTGGCTGGCGCTCGGTCACGACGATGACCTGCGCTGGCTGGAACGGCAGCCACCACCGCACTGGGTGGAACCCGAGCCCGGTGCCGGCCCCGGCAAGCGCTGGACCGCGCGGGTGATCAGCTGGCTGCCGGTGGAATCGCAGCTGTAACCCCACCCTCAGCGCACCGGACCGACCTCTTCCTGGCCGGCTTCATCCCGCGTCTCCACGCTGCGCCCATGCAGGCGCCGCCAGATCCAGCGCAGCGCGTGCGGCGGCGCCGACGGCAGTTGTTCGAGCAGGGCCAGCATGCGGCTCTGGCTGGCATGTCCATGCCGGCACAGCAGGCTGGCCGCCGCTGCGGCGCTGGCCAGACGCAGGCTGTCGGCGAGTGGGCCATCGGCCTCCGGCGCCAGTGCCTGGTGCACGGGCTCGGGCAGCTCCCAGGCTGCAGCCACGCGTTGTGCCAGCGGCAACGACCATTGCTGGAGCAGTTGCAGGGCCAGCGCCGGCTCCACGGCTTCGTCGCGCGCCTGCGCTTCCTGCAGCAACTGGCGCATCACCAGCGCTGATCCCAGCCCCTGCACCAGGCCCAGCCACTGCGCAGCGAAGGCATCACCGAAGGTGACCGTGCGCGCGTGATCGGCGGCCGCACGCGAGGCCAGCAGTGCGTGTTCCCAGATGATCGTGCTGAACTGCGGAAACATGCCGCACTGCACCTGCATCACCGGCTGCACCAGCACCGCGCTGATGATCTGGCGCACGCCCTCGGTACCGACCAGGGTCACCGCACGCTGCAGGCTTTCCACCGGCCGCTCATGCACCTTGTAGGCCGGGCTGTTGGCGATGCGCAGCAGATTGCCGGTCAGCACCGGGTCCTGCCCGATGATCGCCGCCATCACCCGTGCCGAGGCGGCATCGTCGTTGACGGTCTGGATCAGCTGCGGCAACAGTTGCGGGCGCCGCGGCAGGTGCCGGGCGGCCCAGTCACGGTCCTGCAGCGCGCGCGCCACCGCTTCGCCCAGTGCCGGATCCTGGACGGGGGCAGGCTCGCCGGCCAGCCGTGGGTACAGGGCCAGTGCGTGCAGGCCGCGCTGCAGGTGCGCGGCGATCTCTCCAGCCTGCAGGGCCTCGCCCTGCAGGCTGGCCGCGGCAGCAGCGACGGCCTGTCGCGACACGGCCGCCAGGCGCAGCGGAGCCGCCCCGGTCGACCGCGCCAGCCAGGCGCGCAGCGATCGCCACCAGGCCGGCGTCATCGCCGCCCGCCCTGTCGTTGTGGTGCCCTTGCCGTCACTGACCGCCCTGCCTCTTCACGCGAATCCGGCCACCCGCCGTCGTCGCAGCATCGGCCGCACTTTCATCTTCTTTAACCGGAAGGGCGCCGATGTCGACGGCAGCGACCGGGGGAATGGACTAGAATGGCGCCGCGCGACCCGTCCCCCTGCACTGACGACGTCGCTTTTTTTGTTTTGGGACCCTACCGTTCACTGGCCGTTCGCTGCAGTTCGCCGCTGTTCGCGCCATCGGAGACGCCATGCTATTCGAAACCCTCGCCACCACCGGCCACGAACAAGTGGTGTTCTGCCACAACCACGATGCCGGCCTGAAGGCGATCATCGCCATCCACAACACCACCCTGGGCCCGGCCCTGGGCGGCGTGCGCATGCGCCCTTACGCCAGCACCGACGAGGCGCTGGCCGATGTGCTGCGGCTGAGCCGGACGATGACCTACAAGAATGCGCTGGCCGGGCTCAACGTGGGCGGCGGCAAGGCGGTGATCATCGGCGACCCGAAGACGGACAAGACCGAGGTACTGTTCCGCGCCTTCGGCCGCTACGTCGATTCGCTGGGCGGCCGCTACATCACCGCCGAGGACGTTGGCACCGACGTCAACGACATGGAGAACATCTACCTGGAGAGCCAGTTCGTGACCGGCGTGCACCAGGTCCATGGTGGCTCCGGCGATCCGGCGCCGTTCACGGCCTACGGCGCACTGCAGGCACTGATGGCGTCGATGCGCTTCAAGTTCGGCCATGAGGAAGTGGGCAAGACCAGCATCGCGGTGCAGGGCCTGGGCCACATCGGCATGGAACTGGTGAAACTGCTGCGTGACCGCGGTGCCAAACTGTATGTCACCGACCTGGACAGTGCGCTGGTTGATCGTGCAGTCAGCGATTTCGGCGCCGAGGCGGTCAAGCCGGACGAGATCCACGAGGTGAACGCCGATGTGTTCGCACCCTGTGCACTGGAAGGTGCGATCAACGCCGACACCCTGCCGCGGATCAAGGCCAAGATCATCTGTGGCACCGCCAACAACCAGCTGTCGAGCCTGGAGATCGGCGACGAACTGCATGCGCGCGGCATCCTCTACGCCCCGGACTACGCGGTCAACGCAGGCGGCGTGATGAACGTGTCGCTGGAAATCGACGGCTACAACCGCGAACGCGCGATGCGCCTGATCCGCAGCATCTACCACAACCTCACCCGCATCTTCGAACTGTCGCAGCGCGAGAACATCGCGCCGCAGCGTGCGGCCGACCGCATTGCGGAAAGCCGCATCCTGTCGATCGGCAAGCTAAAGATGCCGCTGGGCCGCAGCACGCCGCGCCTGGGCAACCTGCGCGGCGGCTGAGGCTGCAGACGTCGCGCTGGGAGTCTTCCCGGCGCGACCGATTGCTCAGAACCCGGTGCTGTAGCGCAACGCAGCCTGCCGCGCGCCCTCGCCACCGATACGCTGGTCGAAGCCCAGGCTCAAGCGGCCATTGCGGCCCCACCACGATTCCAGCGCCAGGCCGATCAGCGCACTGCCACGCGGCGCATTCCAGCCTGCCAGCGGCGCCCATGCATCCACGCCGACAAAACTGGCCTGCCAAGCGGCGTCACCGCCGTCCAGCCGCTGCTGCCACTCGGCGTGTCCACGCAGGGTCCAACGCCCCCATCCACGCTCGCCGCGGATGCCGGCCAGCATCTGGCTGCGCTGCGCGCGGGTGGCATCACCACGCAGGCCGAAGCCGAAACCGCCCAGCTCATTGAACGCATCGGTATCGACACGCGTGGTGCTGGCACCGAGGTAGGGCGTCAACGAAGCGCCTGCGCGGCCCAGGCGATATCCGCCTTCCACGCTGGCGCTGCTGAAACGCCCGCCGTAACGCGCCGAGACACCATAGGCGCCCGCACCCAGCAGCAGCTGGCGATCCAGCGCGCGGGTGAACTGGCCACTGCCGAACTGGGCCAGCGCATAGCCACGCCCCAGGTTCCAGCCAGCGTACAACTGTGCCTGCGCCTGGCGATCACGCCCGCGATCGCCGCCGAAACTGCTGCCACCATTGCTGCGGGTCTCACCGAAGGCGACGCCCATCAGGCCGTTGCCGCCCAGCGGCAGATCCTGGCCGGCCATCCAGCCCCGGCTGTCGGCGGCGTTGCCGGCGAAGCTGCCCTGCCCCGCCTCACCCAGCGCGCTCTGCCAGCTCCCGCGCAGGCGCGGGGTGGCCTGTACACGATCGAAGCGCTCGGCAATCGCACGCCGCGACATGTCGATGCTGTCGAAGGTGGCAGCCTCGGCGCGGGCATGCGCCTGGCCGGACAAGCTCTGCAGGCTGTCGGCCAGGCCCTGCTGGCCGCCTCCGGCCCACTGCAGCGCACCGGCTGCCGTACCGAAGGGCGATCCCTGCAGGCCGGTGTTGCCGTCGAGCACTGCGAATGCGCCTTCCAGGCGCTGCGCTGCGGCCTGTGCGGAGGCGCTCAGGCCACTGGCTGCGCCGGTGACGCTGACCTGGTTCACGTTCAACCAGGCGTTGTTGCTGTCGTAGCCATACGTGGGTGCCACCAGAGTCAGCCCCTGCAGGCCGGTGGAAGTGGCTTGGGTACTGAAGGTGCCGTTCAGGCCACCCGCGGCGTGGATGAGGTCCTGGCGCGTTCCGTTCTGCGGCACATAGCCGGAGACGAAGCCGTGCACACGCACGCCGCCATTGATCGTTGCGTTGCCGGTGACCTGAAGTGCGTTGGCACCGAGCGCGATCATCAGCTGCGCGCCGGGCTGCTGGGTGTAGTTGCCCTCGATGGTGCCGGTGGTATTGCCGGTGGTGAGGAACACGCTGCCGCCGTTGACCACATTGCCGATCACCCGGGGCGTGCCACCGTTGAACTGCAGACCGGTGGAATCCGGGTCGGGCTGGGCGAGGATCGTCACATTTGAACGGATCACGCCACCGTTCTGCAGCGTCAGGATGCCGCGCTCGATGCGGGTGGCGCCGGAATAGCTGTTGTTGCCGGCCAGTACCAGCTTGCCTCCGCCCTGCTTGACCAGGCCACCGCTGCCGGTGATGTCGTTGCTCCACATCGAGTTGGTCGAGCCGGCATCAACGTTGGCAACCACATCGCCCCAGTCGAAGCGACCGGGACCGTTGATCGCGCGACCGATGTCGAGCAGGCCATAGCCGAACACCGGATCCACGCCGGGCGCACCGATGTCCTTGGCAGTGCCCAGCAGGGTCTGCCTCACCAGATCGTTGTTGAAGTAGGGGAAGCGCTGCCAGACCAGCGCCGCCGCACCGGAGACCAGCGGCGCGGCGAACGAGGTGCCGTAGTTCCAGTAGTAGCTGCCACCGTTGGCATCCGGGTAGACCGCGCTGCCCGGCGCTGCCAGGCAGTAGCGGGCCGCCTGGCCGCAGGCATTCGAATAGCTGGCCAGCGCGCCCGGCGTAAACGGGTCCACCGCCGTGGCCACCAGCCAGCCGCGCTCCAGATCGGCCGCCGGAAGCGTGCCTGCCACGCCCTTCTGGCTGGGCAGCGCGGCCAGGCTGCTCGGCTCGCTGCGGCCGTCATTGCCGGCGGCGAACACCACCAGGCCACCGTGGTTGATCACGAACGGCCGGTATTCGGCGGCTACCTGCGCGGTGGTCGGCAGATCGGTCCAGTACAGGCCGCCCCACGAGTTGTTCATCACCTTCACGTTGTAGCTGATCAGGTCCTGGTGGACCTGGGCCACGCCCAGCGGCCCACTGAAGGCATTGCCCTGGCCACTGCCGTCGTCGGTCGGCGGCTTGTCGGAAATGATTCTTGCCGAGACGATCTGGGCGCCTGGCGCGATACCGCCCGGCCAGGTCCCCACTGCTGCGCCGGCGGCGAGGCTGGCCACGGCGGTGCCATGCCCGACCACGTCATCAACCGCCAGGTTGTTCCTGGCGGGATCGATGTAATTGAAGTTGGCCAGCACGCGACCATTCAAGGCCACCGCGTTGCGCTGCACGCCCGAATCGACGATGCCGATGCGCACGCCCTGCCCGGTCAGGCCGGCGGCCTGTGCGGCACGCGCGTTGGTGACTGAAAGATGCGCGTCAAAGGCCGGCTCCTGCGGCTTGGCCGGCGGTGGTGTCGGCGGCGGCGGCGTGGTTGGAGGTGTCGGCGTGGTCGGGGGCGGGTCGACGCGCACGTTGCTGCCGCCTCCGCCGCCTCCACCACAGGCTGTCAGCGCCATCGCCAGCGCGGTTGCCAGCACAGACCTCACCATCATCGTTCGCTCCATCGATTCCTTCCCGTGAACGTTGGCCTGCCTTCATCCCGGCAGGCGTTCGGCGCCGCACAGCGGCAGCCCTCCCCGACCCTCTATACTTGGGCCGACCCCCACGCAGTCTGCCGGGAAACCGGGGCGCATCCAACGGCCTCCGGTCTCCTTTCCGAACTTTGCTTACGCATCAACGAGATTGCCATGTCCAACATCGTCATCGCCGCCGCCAAGCGCACCGCCATCGGCTCCTTCCTCGGCCAGTTCAACGGCGTGCCGACCCCGACCCTCGGCGCGGCCGCCATCACCGCCGCCCTGGAACAATCGGGTGTCCCGGCCAGCGACGTTTCTGAAGTCCTGATGGGCTGCGTGCTGCCGGCCAACCTCGGCCAGGCGCCCGCCCGCCAGGCCGCGATCGCCGCCGGCATTCCGCTGTCGGCCGGTGCCACCACGCTGAACAAGGTGTGCGGCTCGGGCATGAAGACCATCATGCTCGGCCATGACCTGATCAAGGCCGGCTCGGCCAGCATCGTGGTCGCCGGCGGCATGGAATCGATGTCCAACGCCCCGCACATGCTGCCGAACTCCCGTACCGGCAACCGTTTCGGCAACTTCCAGGCGGTCGACCACATGGCCCACGATGGCCTGGTCAACGCCTACGACGGCAAGGCAATGGGCGAATTCGCCGAGTGCGCGGTGGACAAGTACCAGTTCAGCCGCGAAGAGCAGGACGCCTATGCGATCGAGTCGGTCAAGCGTGCGCAGGCTGCCCAGGCCAATGGCGCGTTTGCCGATGAAATCGTCGCGGTGAAGGTCGCCACCCGCAAGGGTGAGGTCGAGGTCGCTACCGACGAGCAGCCAGGGCGCTCCGACATCGCCAAGATCCCGACCCTGCGTCCGGCCTTCAAGAAGGATGGCAGCGTGACCGCCGCCAGTTCCTCCAGCATCTCCGACGGCGCCGCCGCGGTGGTGCTGCTGACCGAAGAGGACGCTGCCGCGCGAGGCATCACCCCGCTGGCCCGCATCGTCGGCCACGCCACCCACTCGCAGGAACCGGAGTGGTTCACCACCGCCCCGATCGGCGCGCTGCACAAGCTGCTGGACAAGACCGGCTGGTCGCTGGACCAGGTCGATCTGTTCGAAATCAACGAAGCCTTCGCTGTGGTGGCGATGGCCCCGATGCGCGAACTGGGCATCCCTCACGACAAGCTCAACGTGAATGGCGGCGCCTGCGCACTGGGTCATCCCATCGGTGCCTCCGGCGCACGTCTTGTGGTGACCTTGGTCAACGCTCTGCGCACGCGTGGTGGCAAGCGCGGCATTGCCACCCTCTGCATCGGCGGCGGCGAAGCAACGGCAATCGCCATCGAATTGATTTAAAAAGATTTAACGATGATTTCGCAAAAATGAATGCGGGATCGCTTGACACCCAATCTTGGCTTGTCATCATGTTGTCGGCGCGCAGCATGCGCGTTGCCTAATTCTAACGACGAGGATTTACACAATGAGCATCAACAAGCTGCTGGTCGCGATGTCCCTGGCTCTGGCCCTGGCCGCCTGCTCGAAGCAGGAAGCTGCCCAGGACGCCGCTGCTTCGGCCAACGAAGCCGCCACCGAAGCCCAGGCTGCTGCCGACCAGGCCGCCGCTGCTGGCGCCCAGACCGCCGACGCTGCCCAGCAGGCCGCTGACACCGCCGCCACCGCTGCTGACGCTGCCACCGACGCCGCTGCCCAGACCGCCGGTGCTGCCACCGACGCTGCTGCCGGCGCTGCTGCTGACGCTGCCAAGGCTGCTGAAGGCACCGCTGAGAAGGCCAAGGACGCTGCTGAAGAAGCCAAGAAGTAATAACTTCTTTCTTCACGCTGTTCTGGAAAAGCCGCTGGTTCGCCAGCGGCTTTTTCTTTGCGTGGATGCCGGCGATCAAGCCCCTGCATCGCGACCCGGTCTTCACAACGGCATGAATAGGCTGGCGTCCCCATCCATTGCAGTGCCGGAGACCGCCATGAAGATTCGTCCGATCACCACCACCCTGCTGGCCGCCTCCCTGCTGCTGGCCCTGGCCGCCTGCAAGGGCCCCGAAGCCGAACAGGCCAAGCAGGACGCGCAGCAGGCGGCCGACAGCGCCGGCGCTGCCGCCCGCGACGCCGTCGACAAGGCTGCTGCCGCCACCCGCGAAGCCGCCGACAAGACCGCCGCTGCTTCCGAACAGGCCGCCGCCGATACCCAGCAGGCGCTGGACAAGGCCGCAGACGCCACTGCCAACGCCGCCGACAAGGCCAAGGACGCCGCAACCGACGCCGCTGCGCACGCCAGCGACGCCACCGCCAACGCCGCGCAGAAGGTCGCCGACAAGGCCCGCGATGTGGCCAATGACGCGAAGGCAAATGCCGCCAAGGAAGAAGCCAAGCACTGAGGCCTCCGCGTTCGCCGGGTATGACCCGGCGCTACCAGGCAGCCGGGCATCGGCCCGGCGTTACAGGAAAAGCCGCGGCACTGCCGCGGCTTTTCGCTTTTCGCTCTCCGCCTTCTCTGTTGATTCCGTGATGGACGCGCACGGAATGTGCCCAAGGCGGCGCGGGTAGGCTGCGCAGGGGCGTAAGCGCCATGGATGGCGCGCCCGAGCCTACAAGGACGTATTCACGGCGCCCCCTGCGCGGCGCCTACCCGCGCGGCCCCCCATCGGCATCAGCGCCCACCACGAGGGGCTCCGCCGTTGGCCGTCCCCTACGGCATCGCGCGCGCCAGCATCACCGACAGATCCAATCCCGCCGGCAGCGTCCCGAATGCCAGCCCGTGCTCCCCGTCCAATCGGCTGCGCACGAACGCCTCCGCCATTGGACTGCGCGCACGCAGCAGCAGCGCCGCCTGCAGCAGCAGCGCAGTGCGCTCGCAGAACAGTCGCGCCTGCGATTCCTCAGGCGCTGGCGCCGCTGCCCAACGCTGCAATGCAGCTGCGTAACGCGCATCGAGATCGGCCACCGCGGCCAGCTCGCTGCGCAATGCCGCCATTGCTTCCGGCTCGCGTGACAGCGCGCGCAGGACGTCCAGGCACTGGATGTTGCCGCTGCCTTCCCAGATCGAATTCAACGGCGCCTGGCGGTACAGCCTCGGCAGCATCGACTCCTCAACGTAACCCGCACCGCCCAGGCATTCCTGCGCTTCGTTGACGAAGCACGGCGCGCGCTTGCACAACCAGTACTTGCCCAGTGCAGTCCCCAGCCGCGCCAACGCGGCTTCGCTGGCATCCTCGCCAGCGCGATCCACCGCCCGCGCGATGCGCATCGCCAACACGGTTGCCGCTTCCGACTCCAGCGCCAGGTCGGCCAGCACATTGGCCATCAACGCGTGCTCCACCAACAACTTGCCGAAGGTGCGCCGATGGCGTGCATGATGCAGCGCCTGCGCCAGCGCCATGCGCATCTCCGCGGCCGCACCCAGCATGCAGTCCAGGCGGGTCATCATCACCATGCCGATGATGGTCGCCACGCCACGCCCTTCTTCACCCACACGCCATGCCTGCGCGCCACAGAACTCGACCTCGCTGGACGCATTGGCCCAGTCGCCGAGCTTGTCCTTCAGCCGCATCAGCCGGAACGCATTGCGGTCACCGTCGGCCAAGCGGCGCGGCATCAGCAGGCAGGTCAGTCCGCCCGGCGCCTGCGCCAGCACCAGGAAGCCATCGCACATCGGTGCGGAGAAGAACCACTTGTGGCCGACCAGGCGGTAGCGTTCGCCATCGATCGGCTCGGCGCGCGTGCTGTTCGCGCGTACATCCGAACCGCCCTGCTTCTCGGTCATGCCCATGCCCAGCGTGATGCCGGCTTTGTCCGCCACAGGCACATCACGCGGGTCATAGACCGGCGCGGCGGCCTTGCGCGCCCATTCGGACAGGTGCGGCTGTGACTGCAGCACCGCCACCGCCGCATGGGTCATGGTCAAGGGGCAACTGGTGCCGGCTTCGGCCTGGTGGTGCAGATAACTCAGTGCCGCACGCGCCACATGCGCGCCGGGCTGCGGCTCATGCCAGGACAAACCCGCCACGCCATGCTGCTTCGCTGCGGCCATCAGCTGGTGGTACGCAGGGTGGAACTCGACCGTATCAATGCGATGGCCCTGCGCATCGTGCGTGCGCAGGCGCGGGCGATCACGGTTGGCGTCAAAGCCGAGCCGGTACAACTCGTCGCCGGCCAGTGCCCCATATGCGGCCAGCCGCGGCGCGAAACTGCCTGCCCCCTCGCGCTTCACCGCTTCCATCAACCCTGCATCATCGGTCCACAACTGGCGACCGGCGAAGGGCGGTGGCTGGTTCAGCACCACATGGGTTTCGAAGGGGGCGTTGCTGCTGAAGCCGGGTCCGCTCATCCGTTCCTTCCTGGCGGCAAGGGGTCTGCGCTCCGATTGTGCAGCATCCTCCGCCAAGCCCGTGTTCAGGCCGGTTCTCACCGCCTGCACGAGGCGCAGGCCACAGTGACCGCATGGCAGGCAATGACGATCTGGTGGTGCTGCGTCCGGAGGGGCTGTACTGCGCCGCCGGGGATTTCCACATCGACCCCTGGCGCCCGGTACCGCGTGCGGTCATCACCCATGGCCACGGTGACCACGCGCGTCCAGGCATGGGCGAATACCACTGCAGCGAAGGAAGCCTGCCGATCCTGCGCTGGCGGCTGGGCGATGTGCCGGTGCAGGTGCATGCGGAAGGCGTGCCGTTCCGCCTGGGCCGGGTGCAGGTATCGCTGCATCCTGCCGGCCATGTGCTCGGCTCGTCGCAGGTGCGCATCGACGATGGCGAACAGGTCTGGGTGGCCTCCGGCGACTACAAGCGCCAACCCGACCCGACCTGCACGCCTTTCGAAGTGGTGCCTTGCGATACGTTCATTACCGAAGCGACGTTCGCGCTGCCGATCTATCGTTGGCCGGACACCCCGGCGGTCGCCGCAGAGATCGTGGCGTGGCGCCGCGAATGCGAACAACGTGGCGAAGCGGCGATCCTGCTGTGCTATGCACTCGGCAAGGCGCAGCGGGTGCTGGCCGAGTTGTTGCCCCTGGACGACCGCCCGGCGTGGCTGCACGGCGCCATCGCCAATGGCGTGTCGGTCTACCGACAGGCCAGCATCCCGATGCTGGAGACGCTCACCGTCGCCGAGCAGGGGCGCCAACCCGATGCCGCAGGCCAGTTGATCCTGGCTCCGCCTTCGGCCGCAGGCACGCCGTGGATGCGCCGCTTCGGGCCGCATCAACTGGGGTTCGCCTCGGGGTGGATGCAGCTGCGCGGCAACCGGCGGCGGCGCAACGTCGACCGTGGCTTCGTCATTTCCGATCACGCTGATTGGCCCGCGCTGCTGCAGACCATCGAACAGACCGGCGCGCAGCGGGTCATCGCCACCCATGGCAATACCGATGCATTGATTCCTTTCCTGCGCGAGCGCGGCGTGGCGGCTGAAGCCTTTCGCACCGACTTCGGGAGCGAGGAATGAAGGCCTTCGCCGCGCTCTACCAGCGCCTGGACCGCAGCACCGCAACGCTGGACAAGCGCGCCGCACTGGTCGACTACTTCCGCCACGCAGCGGCGCAGGATGCGGCGTGGGCGCTGTACCTGCTCAGCGGCGGCAAGGTCGGCGGCGCACGCCGCAAGATCGCCGCCAGTGGCGAGCTGCGCAACTGGATCGCCGAAGAATCCGGCCTGCCCGCCTGGCTGGTGGAAGACAGCTACGCCCAGGTCGGCGATCTGGCCGAAACACTGACCCTGCTGTTGGATGATCCATTGCATCCCGCCGCCGAACGACCGTTGTCGGACTGGATCGAACAGCATCTGCTGACGGTGGCCAACCAGCCGGAGACTGAGCGGCGCGCAGCGGTGGTTGCCGGATGGCGGCAGCTGCGTAGCGGCGAGCGCCTGGTGTTCAACAAGCTGCTCACCGGCGCGCTGCGCGTGGGTGTTTCGCAAAGACTGGTGCAGCAGGCGCTGGCCGAATGGTCCGGCCTGGACATCGCGCGCATCGCCCAGCGCATGCTCGGCGAGTGGGTGCCCTCGCCCGGGTTGCTGGGGCAGCTGCTGTCGCCGGACGAGCTGCCATCGGACCGGCAGCAGCCCTACCCGTTCTTCCTGGCCTCACCGCTGGAGGGCGGACCGGGCGAGCGGCTGGGTCCGATCGAAGACTGGCTGCTGGAGTGGAAATGGGATGGAATCCGCCTGCAGCTGCTGCGCCGACGCGGTGAAGTGGCGCTGTGGTCACGTGGCGAGGAACGGCTGGATGGCCGCTTCCCGGAAATTGAACAGGCCGCGATGGCGCTGCCCGACGGCTGCGTGCTGGACGGAGAACTGCTGGCCTGGGATGGGAGCGACGACCTGCCGCGCGCCTTCACCGCATTGCAGACCCGCATCCAGCGTCGCAAGCCCGGCGCAGCGACCTTGCGCAACACCCCGGTGCGCGTGCTCGCCTACGACCTGCTTGAACGCGACGGCGAGGATCTGCGCGGGCTGCCGCTGCAGCAACGGCGTGCACAGTTGGCCGAGGTCATCGGTGACCTGCGCGATACGCGCATCCAGCTGTCGCCCGACGTACCCGCTGGAGACTGGCTGCAGGCCGCCGCATTGCGGGAGGCCGCCCGCGAGCGGGGCGTGGAAGGGTTGATGCTGAAACGCCGGGCGTCCCCCTACCAGTCTGGGCGACGCCGCGGCGACTGGTGGAAATGGAAGGTCGCCCCCCTGACCATCGATGCCGTCCTGCTGTACGCGCAGGCCGGCCATGGACGGCGCAGCACGCTGTACACCGATTACACTTTCGGCGTCTGGGACGGCGATACGCTGGTGCCGGTGGCCAAGGCCTATTCGGGCCTGGATGACAAGGAAATCCTGGCCCTCGATCGCTGGATCCGCGCCAACACCCGCGAACGGTTTGGCCCGGTGCGCAGCGTGCGTGCTGAACAGGTGTTCGAATTGGGCTTCGAGGCGGTCAACCGCAGCAGCCGGCACAAATCCGGCATCGCCGTGCGCTTTCCGCGCATCCTGCGCTGGCGCCACGACAAGCCCGCCACTGAAGCCGACCAGCTGTCCACGTTGCAGGCGCTGGCGCGATGAACCGCCGCCAGGCGTTGCGCAGGTTGGAAGACTGGTTCACTGCGCGTGGCTGGCACTCGCTGCCGTTCCAGCGCGCCATGTGGCGGCACTATCTGGCGGGCGACTCCGGGCTGCTGCACACCCCTACCGGCAGCGGCAAAACGCTGGCCATGTTCGGCGGCCCGCTGCTGCAGGCGTTGCTCGATCCGCCGCCGGCACCGCGCCGGGCCAGTGCGGTGCGGCCGCTGCAGGTGCTGTGGGTGACGCCGCTGCGGGCATTGGCCAGTGATACCGCACGTGCGCTGCAGACAGTGATCGACGGGCTGGGGTTGACCTGGCGGGTCGGCCTGCGCAGCGGCGATGCGAGCAACCGCGAGCGCCGGCAGGCCCGCGAAGGCCGCGTCGACGTACTGGTGACCACGCCGGAATCGCTGGCACTGCTGCTGAGCTATCCCGACACACTGCCACGCATGCGCCAGCTGCGCTGCGTGGTGGTGGACGAATGGCATGAACTGCTGGGCAACAAGCGCGGCGTCCTGCTGCAGCTGAACCTGGCGGTGCTGCGCGACGCCGCCCCTTCCCTGCAGCTGTGGGGACTGTCGGCCACGCTGGGCAACCTGCCGCAGGCGCGCGACGTGCTGTTGCCTGGCCAACCGGACGCACCGATCGTGCAGGGCGTTCGCCCGCGCGCGATCAGCGTGCGCAGCCTGCTGCCGGAACCCGGCGAACGCTTCCCGTGGGCCGGCCACCTCGGCCTGGCGCAGCTGCCACGCGTACTGGACGCACTGATGGCCGCACGCAGCAGCCTGCTGTTCACCAACACCCGCGCGCAGGCCGAGCTGTGGCACCAGGCGCTGGCGGCGGTATGGCCGGAAGACGCGGACACGCTGGCACTGCATCATGGCTCGCTGGACCCGGCGCTGCGCCAGCAGGTGGAAGACGGCCTGCGCGCAGGCGCGTTGCGCTGCGTGGTGGCGACCTCCAGCCTCGACCTCGGGGTGGATTTCCCGGAGGTTGAACAGGTGCTGCAGCTGGGCAGCCCCAAGGGCGTGGCGCGGCTGCGCCAGCGCGCCGGGCGTGCACGCCACCGTCCCAGCGCCCGCGGCGCCATCCTGTGCATCCCCAGCCATGCGCTGGAACTGGCCGAGTACGCCGCCGTGCGCCGTGCACTGGCCGAAGGCGTGGTCGAAGCACGCAGGCCGCCAACGCTGTCGCTGGATGTGCTGGCCCAACATGCGGTCAGCCGCGCACTCGCTGGCGGCTTCGACAGTGATGCGCTGCTGGCGCAGGTGCGCCGCACCCATGCCTTCGCCACGCTGGGCGATGAACAATGGCGGGCCGTACTGGACTTCATCGTGCAAGGGGGGCAGGCGCTGGCGCAGTATCCGGACTTCCACAAGGTCATGCGCGATGCCGATGGCAGCTACCGCATGCATGATCGCCGCCAGGCGCTGCGGCACCGCCTGTCGATCGGCACCATCAGCAGCGATGGCAGCGTGCGCGTGCAGTTCCTGCGCGGTGGCGGGCTTGGTGCAGTGGAAGAGCAGTTCGCCAGCCGCTTGCGCCGCGGTGATCGCTTCCAGTTCGCCGGGCGCCTGCTGGAACTGGTGCAACTGCGCGACATGACCGCCTTCGTGCGGCTGGCACGGGGGCGCGGTGATGGTGCTGTGCCGCGCTGGCAAGGCGGCCAGCTGCCGCTGTCGATGCCGCTCGGCCGGGAACTGGAAGCGGTCCTGGCCGGTTCCGATGACAGCGCCGAATCACGCTGGCTGGCGCCGCTGCTGGCATTGCAGGCGCAGTTGTCGGCGCGCCCCGGTGCGGATCACCTGCTGGTGGAAGATGTGAGGCGCCGCGAGGGCCAGTTCCTGTTCGTCTATCCCTTTGCCGGCCGTCATGTGCATGAAGCACTGGCCGCGCTGTTGGCGCTGCGCTGCACCCGCCAGCAACGCAACAGCATTGGCTATGCGGTGAACGATCACGGCCTGGTGCTGGCGCCGGCGCAGCCGATCGATCTGGATGAGGTGCAATGGCGTGCGTTGTTCGGCAATGACCGGTTGCTGGACGATCTGCGCGCGGCAGTTAACCTGGGCGAGCTGGCGCGACGACAGTTCCGGGGCATCGCACGTGTCGCAGGCCTGCTGGTGCCCAGCCTTCCTGGTGGCATGCCACGGTCACTGCGCCAGCTGCAGGCGTCCGCGGGCCTGCTGTACGACGTGCTGCGCGAACACGATCCGGACCACCTGCTGCTGGCGCTGGCGGAACGAGAAGTGCTGTACGACAGCCTCGACCTGCCGGGCCTGCAGCATGTACTGGAGCGGATCGGCACGCAGCGGTTGTCGGTGCAGCGCCCTTCATCTCTCACGCCACTGGGCTTTCCACTGTGGGCCGAACGCCTGCGTGGTCAGTTCAGCAACGAAGACTGGCGTACACGCGTACAACGCGCAGCGCAGCAGCTGGAGCGCCGCCATGGCCGGTGAACTGCCGCTGCGGCTTGCCGGAGAGCCTGTGGTTCTGGTTGGCACGCGCGCGCTGTACTGGCCCGCGCGGCAGGCACTGCTGATCGCAGACCTGCACCTGGGCAAGGCCGATGTGTTCCGCCGTGCCGGCATCGCGCTGCCCAGCGGCGGCACCGGCGAAGACCTGCAACGCCTGCAGCGGCTTCTGGACCTGCATGCCTGCCGCGAACTGTGGATCCTTGGCGACATCCTGCACGGGCCGGCGCATCGAGCCGCGTGGTACCAGCAATGGCAGGGATGGCGCGAACGGAATGCCGCGCTGGACGTGCATGTTGTTCGCGGCAATCACGACCGGCAGCTACCGCATGCGCAGCTGCAGGTTCAGATCCACGATGATGTACGGCTGTCGCCGTTTGTGCTTCGGCATGAGCCGATGCCCGATGCGGCGTTGCATGTGATCGCCGGACATCTGCACCCGCAGGTCGCCTTGAAGCCACTGCGACGGCGCTTCCCCGCGTTCTGGTTGCGTGACCGGATGACGGTCCTGCCGGCCTTTTCCGCATTCACTGCCGGCATCGTGCCTGCCCCCGCCCGCGGCGAACAGATGATCGCCTGCGTGGAGAGCGGCCTGGTGGAACTGCCGGTCGCCTGACTCAGGCCGGGCGAATGCCCAGCTGCGGCATCAACTGGAAATCAGGCGCGGCGTCCTCGCGCCGCCGCGGCAAGGCCTGGATTGCCGCCAGCATCTCCTGCGCGCAGGTGCGGATGCGTGCGTGGTGTTCCGGTGACGCATGGCTGATCAGGCTGCCGACATGGAACTCGAATACATCCTCCAGTACGTCGGGCTGGTCCTCGTGCAGCATCTGCAGCAGTCCGCGCAGCTTGCAGATTTCCGATTCCAGCTCCTCGACCGCGAACAACATGGCATCCTCCTCTTCAACATCAGGCGGCACGTCCGGGCCGCAACAGGCCGCAACGGCAGCGTAGCCCGGGCCACGCGCGATGTTGATCACGGAAAGGAAAACGGGCGACGCGCAGTCGCGTGCAATCTACTTCTCGCACATCCGCGGTGAGGCAACCGTTAATTCACGTGATGGCTCGCTTCACGCGCTGGCCGTGACCACGTTGCTGCGAGGCATGTCCATCGTCGTGGCCAGTGCGTCGATGAAGGCAGGATCCAGCGCGAGCGAACCGAACCAGCCCTGCTGTGTGCCACTGAGCACGCGCAGCATGTGGCCACGGCCTCCGGGCAGGCGCCCCATCGGGCCCAGCAGCACATCGCGCGCCTTCGCCCAGGCATCGCGGTCGGACTGGAACAGCGGCGTCAGCCAACGGCTCCAGCGCTGGTAGACCGCCACGTGCGCCCTGCGTTGCGCCTGGTAGGCCTGCAACGCTTCGGGACCACCGCCATGCGTGCGAACGGCATCGCGCAATGCCAATGCATCGAGCAGCGCCATGTTCACCCCCTGCCCCAGCTGCGGGCTCATCGCGTGCGCGGCATCACCTGCCAGCACCATGCGACCCTGGTGCCAGCGCGTCATCACTGCATCGCGATAGACCGCGCGCGCCAGCTGGCCGGCATCGCGCAAGTGGGCGAAGCGCGCACTGGCCTGCGGCCACAGCGCATGCAGTTCGTCCAGCCAGGGCGTCATGCCATCGGCCTGCCAGCGCTCGAAATCGGCGCGTGGCAGGCTCCAGAAGAAGCTCAGGCGCGGCGTGACATCGTCGGGGCGCGTACCGACCGGCAGCAGGCCGATCATCTTGCGCGCGGCCACGTAGCGCTGCCTCAGCTCCTGCACGTGCGGCCAGTCTTCGGCCGGCAACAGGCACCACAGCGCTCCCCACGGGTACACGCGGTCCAGCCCGGCACCGCCGGCGATCGTGCCGCGCAGCGCAGAGGCCGCGCCATCGGCGGCCACCACCAGGTCGAACGGGCCATGCATGCGCCCATCGCTGTCGCGCAGGCGTCCGTGCCCGGCATCCACCTCGGTGATGGTGGTACCGGCATGCAGCTGGCCAAGGCCGCCACGGGCATCATCCAGCAGCGAGAACAACGCCCCACGCTGCATGCCCAGTCCGTGCAGGCGCGCATCCAGGCCGTCGTAGCGCATGTCCATCACCGCGCGCTCGCATGGCGTGTCGCCATACAGGCGGTGCACCGGCGCCGCATGCGCGCGCACCGCATCCAGCAGGCCCATCTGCCACAGCACCTGCAGGCCGCTGGGCTGCAGCAGGAAACCTGCACCCACCGGCCCCGGCGTGGGCACGCGTTCGAAGATCTCCACCTCGTGGCCGTCACGGGTGAGCAGGATGGACACTGCCTGTCCAGCGGTGCCGTAGCCGATCACGGCGATACGCAGTCGTTCCGTCATGGCCGCATTGTGCCCGAGGCGGGTGGATCGCGGACGGCTCGCGAGCACGCTGCGCAAAAAAAACCCCGCCGAAGCGGGGTTTTCAACGCACTGTCGAGTGGATCACTCGGCCGGCGTGATGTTCGAAGCCTGGGCACCCTTCGGGCCCTGGGTCACGTCATAGGTGACACGCTGGCCTTCCTGCAGGCTGCGGAAGCCCTTGGAGTTGATGGCGGAGAAGTGCGCGAACACGTCGGCGCTGCCATCCTCCGGCGAGATGAAGCCAAATCCCTTGGCGTCGTTGAACCACTTGACGGTACCGTTCGGCATGGTGATGCGAGACCTTATGCAATGAATGGGTGGTGTACGCTGAACCCGCGCACAAGCTGAGTATGCAAAGCTTGCTCGGGGAAGACAATCACCCCCGCGCCAATTCGCCCACCAGTTCCGGAAGTCCGTTGCTGGCTGCCTGTACGTTGGCCAGCACTTCGGCCATCGTAATCTCCTCGCCATCACCACAGCCGGCAGCCCAGTTGGCGATGATCGCCAGGCAGGCGTAATCCAGCCCCAGCTCCCGTGCCAGCGCGGCTTCGGGCATGCCGGTCATGCCTACCAGATCACAACCGTCGCGGCGCATGCGGGCGATCTCGGCGATGGTTTCCAGGCGTGGGCCCTGCGTCGCGCCATAGCAGCCACCGTCATGGACCGTGACACCGGTCACTTTGGCCGCCGCCAGGATCTTGCTGCGCAGCATCGGCGTGTACGGGTGGCCGAAATCGACGTGGACCACGTCGGTGCCTTCTTCTTCACAGATGGTGCTGATGCGGCCCCAGGTGTAGTCGATGATCTGGTCCGGGCAGGCCAGCACGCGCGGACCGAAATCCTCGGTGATGCCGCCGACCGTGTTCAACGCCAGCACGCGCTGCGCGCCCAGCTGCTGCAGCGCGGCCAGGTTGGCGCGGTAGTTGATCTTGTGCGGCGGCAGCGAGTGGCCTTCACCATGGCGCGCCAGGAACGCGACGCGATGGCCGAGCAGCGTGCCCACGCGCACCGGACCGGACGGGCGGCCAAAGCGGGTGTCGACCTCGTGGGTCTGCACGTCGTCAAGCTTGGCCAGGTTGTAGACACCGGTACCGCCGATCACGGCCAGGGCGATCTGTTGCATTCGAAGCACTCCATGAAAAGACGAACGCCGGCACCCGAGGATGCCGGCGATGGAAGAAGACGCGCCGGGGGCGACCGCGCCGTTATTCCTTCATTGCGTAGATGGCCGGCACGCAGCGCAGGGTCTCGTTGACGTCCATGCCGAAGCCGAACACGTAGCGGTCCGGCAGCTCGATGCCGGCGTAATCGGCAGTCACGTCCGGCAATGCGCGGTCATGCTTCTTCACGGTCATCGCAGCGATGCGCACGTCGGTCGCACCCTGCTCCAGGCACCAGGTACGCACGCCCTGCAGGGTGTAGCCCTCGTCCAGGATATCGTCGACCAGCAGCACGCGGCGGCCGAACAGCGAGGTGGCCGGCTTGTGCTTCCAGACCAGGTCGCCGCCGGTGGTTTCGCCACGGTAGCGGGTGGCGTGCAGGTAATCGAACTGCACGTCCTGCCCGCGCGCACCCAGTTCCAGCGCCAGCTGGCCGGCGAACGGCAGCGCGCCGTGCATGATCGACAGGAACAGCGGCACCTCGCCCTTGTAGTCGCGCGCGATGGCGTCGGCGATACCAGCAATGGCCTTGTCGATGGTGGGGCGGTCGACCAGCAGGTCAGCCTGGGCCAGGGCCTGGGAAATGGTGAGGTTGGGCATCAGACGGTTCTTCCAAGGGTTTCAAGCAGACGGGTTTGGGTATCACCATGGCGGGCATCGGCCAGCAGGCCATCCCAGCCAAGCGCGCCGCGGCCGATCAGGCCCAGCAGCGCAGCGGTATTGAGGGAGCGCCCCTGCACCGCGTGCAGGGCTTCATCGACCAGCTCCGGGTGGCAGACCAGCACCACGTCGCAGCCGGCGTCCAGATGGGCGTGCACGCGCGCCGGTACGCCGCCGGCACTGTGCGAGGCGGCCATGCCGATGTCGTCGGAGAACACCACGCCACGGAAACCGAGCTCGCCGCGCAGGATGTCCTGGATCCAACGCGGCGAGTAACCGGCGGGTTCCGGCGCCACCTGCGGGTAGATCACGTGCGCCATCATCACCGCGTCGGCACCGGCGGCGATGCCGGCCTGGAATGGCACCAGGTCCTGCGCGCGCAGCTCGTCCAGCGCGCGCGGGTCGATCGCGGTATCCACGTGGGTGTCTTCCAGAACGGTACCGTGGCCGGGGAAATGCTTGAGCGTGGCGGCCATGCCGACCGAATGCATGCCGCGCACGTAGGCGGCGGTGAACGCGGCCACCACCTGCGGGTCTTCACTGAAGGCGCGGTTGCCGATGGCACGGTTGCCACGGCCAAGGTCGACCACCGGCGCGAAGCTCAGGTCCACGCCGCTGGCCCGTACCTCGCTGGCCATCAGCCAGGCGTGCCGTTCGGCCAATGCCAAGGCCTGCTGCGGGTCGGTGGCATACAGCGCACCAATGTCCTGCAGTGGCGGCAGATCGCTGTAACCCTCGCGGAAACGCTGTACGCGGCCGCCTTCCTGGTCCACGCAGATCAGCTGCGGGCGCGGCGCGGCGGCGCGGATGGCCGCGCTCAGATCGGTCACCTGCTGGCGCGAGGCGAAGTTGCGCTTGAACAGCACGACCCCGGCCACGGCATCGTGCTGCAACCAGTCACGTTCCAGGGCAGTCAGTTCGGTGCCGGCAACGCCGATCAGCAGCATGGTCGATCTCCACAACGCGCGCCCGCATGGCGCAGTGCCGCATTGTCGCAGAACCGGCCGACAGGCGCAGTGGTCAAGGCAGATGGGACGTGTGGGGTCAGAGCCCCGCAGGGGCTCTGACCCCGCGCTGTTCAGACCTTGCAGCCGTCCGGGCCGCAGGCCTCGTCGCCATCGGCCGGGGGCTCTGGCGCGCCCTGCTCGGCGGCGATCTGGCGCAGTGCGTTGGCGAAGGCCTCGGGCGGCTGCGCCCCGGAAATGGCCCACTTCCCATCGATGACGAAGGTCGGCACCGAAGAAATGCCCAGCGCATGGGCCTGGGCCAGCTTGGCGTCGACTTCGGCCAGGCCGCGATCAGAGGCCAGCATCTGCGCGATCTCACCCGCATCGAGGCCGCCAGCGACGCCGGCCTTGATCAACACCTGCGTGTCGGCCAGGTTCTGGCCCTGCTCGAAGTGGGCGCGGAACAGCGCCTCGCCCACCGCGTCCTGCACGTCGTGCTGCCCGGCCAGCCACAGCACCCGGTGCGCCGGCAGCGTAGTCACCCGCACCTGGCCCTGGCTGAAGTCCATTGGCAGCCCTTCGGCACGCGCGGTGGTCTGGGTCTGGCTGAGGATCTGCTCGGTACGTTCGGCGCCGCCGAACTTGCGCACGTAGGCCTCGCGCAGCGGTACCGGTGTGGCGTCCGCGTCGGGATCCAGCTGGAACGGCTGCCAATGGATGTCGAGCTCAGGCGCGTCGGCGCCCAGCAACTGCACGCCCTGCTGGAAACGATGCTTGCCGATCCAGCACCAGGGACAGACCACGTCGGAGTAGATGTCGATTCTCATCCTCCCGACATGGGGCCCAGCCTCGCCGAAAAAAGGGGACGGAGGGGATTAAGTCGCTTTCCGCACAGGCGGGGTAAAGACGACTTAATCCCCTCCGCCCCCTTTTCAGGGGTTCACCACTGTGAATAGGGGTGGCTGGCGAGCGCGACGTTGTAGTAGCGGGCGTCGTCGGTCACTTCGGCGCCAACCCAGTCTGGCAGGTCGATGACCTGGTCAGCGCTGTCCAGCTCGACCTCGGCCACCACCAGGCCGGCGTTGTCGCCGAGGAACTCATCCACTTCCCAGGTGAGCCCGGCGTGTTCGACCAGATGACGGCGCTTGTCGATCAGGCCGCCAACACAGAGCGCCAGCAGCGCGCGCCCATCGTCCACCGGGATCGGGTAGTCGAACTCCTGTCGGGTGTGGCCGATGGTGCGCGACTTCAGGTTGAGCGCGGCGTGGTCGCCTTCGATGCGGACCCGCACCGACGCGTTCTGGGTGCCGCGGTCGAGCGAACCCATATCGTTGATGTAACCCTGCGCCATCGGGATCACCCGATGCGCGGCGGCACGCCAGCCGTCACTGCTGACGAGGAATTTGCGTTCGATTTCGATGCCCATCGCGCCATTATGCGCGATGGGCATGACAGCCGATCAGCGCTTTTCGAACACCGCGATGCTTTCCACATGTGCGGTGTGCGGGAACATGTCCATGGCGCCCGCGCTGACCAGGGTGAAGCCCTGCTCGTTGACCAGATAGCCGGCATCGCGTGCCAGCGAGCCCGGGTGGCAGCTGACATAGACGATGCGCTTGAACTGCTTCAGCGGCAGCTGCTGCAGCACCTCGATCGCGCCCGAGCGCGGCGGGTCCAGCAGCAGCTTGTCGAAGCCCTGGCGCATCCACGGGGTGCTGCGCTGGTCCTGGGTCAGGTCGGCGCTGAAGAACTGCGCGTTGGCCAGGCCATTGCGCTCGGCATTCTCACGGGCGCGCGCGACCAGGCCGGCATCGCCTTCCACGCCGACCACTTCGCGCACGCGGCGCGCCAGCGGCAGGGTGAAGTTGCCCAGGCCGCAGAACAGGTCCAGCACGCGCTCGTCCTCACCTGGCTCCAGCAGGTCGAGGGCGTGGGCGATCATCTTCTCGTTGAGCTTGGCGTTGACCTGGATGAAGTCCAGTGGGCGGAACGCCAGTTCCACATCCCAGGGTGCCAGCCGGAACGACAGCGGCACGCCCTGGCCGTCCAGCGGCTGCACGGTGTCCACGCCGCCGGACTGCAGGTAGATCACGAAACCATGCTGCTGGCCAAAGGCGGCCCAGGCGGCGCGGTCGGCATCGCTGAGCGGCTGCAGGTGGCGCACGGTCAGCACCACCGCCTGGTCACCGGCGATGAACTCGATCTGCGGAATGTCGCGCTTGCCATCGAGCGATTCGATGAAGGTCGACAAGGCCTCGACCTTGGTACCGATCTCCGGGATCACGGTCAGGCACTGACTGAGATCGGCAACGAAGCGCGGATCCTGTTCACGGAAGCCGACCAGCGTCTTGTCCTTCTTCTCGACCCGGCGCACCGAGAACCGGCCCTTGCGGCGGTAGCCCCAGCTCTCGCCGACCAGCGGTGCCAGCACGGTGCCCGGCTTCACGTGGCCGATGCGCTCCAGGTTGTCCATCAGCACGCGCTGCTTGGCGACAATCTGCTGGTCTTCGTCCAGATGCTGCAGCACGCAGCCGGCGCAGGTACCGAAATGCGGGCACTTCGGGGTCACGCGCTGGGGCGAGGCCTGCAGTACTTCCACCGTGCGTGCCTCGTCGAAATGTCGGCTGCGGGCGGTCTGTTCGGCCATCACCACCTCGCCCGGCAGGGCGCCGCTGATGAAGGTGACCTTGCCACCCTCGCCTTCACGGCGGGCGACGCCGCGACCATCATGGCTGAGGTCGAGGATCTCGGTCTGGAACGGGGTACGGTCGATGCGGGAGCGGGATCGGGCCACGTGGCAACAGGCTGCGGGCAAAAATGGGGGCACATTGTCGCAGATCCTGACTGGCAGGGTCCGGACCCGCTTGCGCCCGCCGCCGCCGTGCTTGATGATTGCAACAGCTGACATGGAGGCAGCCCTGATGCAGATGACCCCGCGGGCCAGCCGGCCCCGCTTCCTGCTTGTCGAGGACGACATCATCAGCCGCGGTTTTTTCAAAGCGGCGTTGGAAACGTTACCGGCGGACGTGGACACCGCAGATTCATTGGCCAGTGCGCTGGCCAGCGCCGAGCCCGGCGCGCATGACCTGTGGCTGATCGACGTCAACCTGCCGGACGGCAACGGCGCGCAGCTGCTGCGTGAACTGCGCCGTTCGCACCCTGATACCCCGGCATTGGCGCATACCGCCGATGGCGACACCTCCATCCATGCCCGCCTGCGTGAAGCTGGCTTCAGCGACACGCTGGTCAAGCCGCTGGGCCGCGACCAGTTGCTGAAAGCGGTGCGCCGCGCGCTGGTGAACAGCCCGGCGGGGATCTTTGTTGCCCCGCCCCCGGCAGCGGTCGAGCTGCAGGTGCAGGACTGGGACGAGACGGCGGCACTGGCCGCGCTCAATGGCCAGCGCAACCACCTGATCGCCCTGCGCGAGCTGTTCCTGGCCGAGTTGCCGGGCGTGCGCGACGCGGTCGAGCAGGCCGTGGACCAGCACGACGAGCGCCAGCTGCGCAGCCAGTTGCATCGACTGCAGGCGAGCTGTGGGTTTGTCGGCGCGGCTCGGTTGGGACGGGCGGTGCGGCAGCTGCATCATGCGCCCGAGTCCGGGCAGGCCCAGGCGGGGTTCCGCGACGCTGTGGCGGCCCTGCTGCATTGAGGGTTGGTCGGCAGGGCTGCGCCCTGCACCTGCAGAGGCTTCAAGCCAAGGCAACAGCAAAAGCAAAAGCTGGCATTCCGTGGGTTGGCGGGGCGGTATCGGAGTGCGGGGACGCCGTAAACCCGTCCATGGGGGCTTGGCAGCCGCATCCATGCGGCTGACACCCCGCACTCCGACACCGCCCCGCCTTCGACAGGTTCACTCGGCTGTTGGTAGGTGTCGACCTTGGTCGACACATCTGTCAGATATCGAAATTCAAACTGGGGTCGGATCCGTTTTCCTTCGGAAAACGGATCCGACCCCATGCCATTCCAACAGCTCACGGAAAACTGTCGAAGGCGGGGTGGGTCCGGTTGCGGGAGTGTCCGCGGCATGGATGCCGCGGCCAAGCCCCCAAGGGTGAGGGCGCTTTGCTTGCGAAGCACTGCTTCGCAAGCGCCCGAACGCACAGCCGCCAGCGGCTGGGCCGGACCGCGGAGCGGGGTTTACGGCGTCTCCCGCAACCGGGCCCACCCCGCCCACCCACGGATAACCAGCTTTTGCTTTTGACGTTGATTCGGCAGGTGCAGGGCTGCAAGCCCTGCCGAACACCCCCTACCGCCGGGGAGCCAGCTGCTCCAGCAGTTCCCAGGACTTCAGGCCGCGTGGCCCGAGGTGATGGGCCAGCACCCGCCGCATCGGCAGGCGCAGGCTGGCCAGGTCGGCCGCATCGGGTTCTTCGTCGGCGGCCAACGCCAGCAGCGCCGAGCCGGTCGCGGCTGCCCGTCGTTCCCCGCCGCGCTCGCTCAGCAGGCGCTGCGCGCCTTCCTGCGGATCCAGTTCGTAACGTGCCGCCGGGTCGATCGGCTGGCCGTCGCTGGCACTGTCCAGTTCGAAGCCCAGGCCCAGTGCGGTCAGCAGTTCGCGCTCGAAACGACGCAGCGTCCAGGCCAGGCCGGCACCGACCGCCAGCCGCGCGCGCGCTTCGCCATAGGCCAGATACAACTCAGGCAACGGGTCCTGGCGAGGTGCCAGGCGCAGGGTCAGTTCACTCAGGTAGAAGCCGGCCAGCATCGCCTGGCCGACCAGCCGCGGTGCGGCGTCCAGCGCTTCGGCGCCGCGCAGCTGGGCCAGTTCACCGCGCTGCTGGGCACTGAAGCGGATCCACTGCAATGGCTGCAGGGCGGCGCGCAGCACCTGGCCCTTGGCGGTGGACACGCCACGCGCGAGCAGGCCGATGCGGCCATGCTGCGCGCTCAACACCTCGACCAGCAGGCTGCTCTCGCGGTAGGCCCGTGCATGCAGCACGAAGCCGGTGTCGTCCTCGATCATCATCGAAGCGACCGCAACGGCTTACTCGTAACCGAAGGCCTTCAGCGCGGCCTCGTCATCGGACCAGCCTTCACGCACGCGCACCCAGGTCTCAAGAAACACCTTGGCCCCGAACAGGCGCTCCATCTGCAGGCGGGACTTGGCGCCGATCTCCTTGAGGCGGGCGCCGCCCTTGCCGATCACGATGGCCTTCTGGCCTTCGCGCTCGACCCAGATCACCGCACCGATGCGCAGCAGGTTGCCGTCCTCGGTGAAGCGTTCGATCTCGACGGTGGTGGCGTACGGCAGCTCTTCGCCAAGCTGGCGCATCAGCTGCTCACGTACCAGTTCGCCGGCCAGGAAACGCTGGCTGCGGTCGGTGATCTCGTCCTCGCCGAACATTGGCGGCGCTTCCGGAAGCAGCTTCAGGACGTCGCGCACCAACGCCTCCAGGCCGTTGCGTTTCTGCGCCGAGATCGGATGCACGGCAGCGAAATCACGACCTTCGGCCACCTGCTGCAGGAACGGCAGCAGCGCGCCCTTTTCCTTCAGACGGTCGATCTTGTTGACCACCAGCACCACCGGAATGCCGGCATCGCGCAGCACATTGAAGGCCAGGCTGTCTTCTTCATCCCAGCGACCGGCCTCGATCACCAGCAGGCCGGCATCGACACCCTCCAGCGAGCCGCGCGCGGCACGGTTCATCACCCGGTTCATCGCCCGCTTCTGCACCTTGTGCAGGCCGGGGGTGTCGACCAGCACCAGCTGGCCTTCCGGATAGGTGGCGATGCCCAGCAGGCGATGGCGCGTGGTCTGCGGGCGGTTGGAAACGATGCTGACCTTGGCGCCGACCAGGGCATTGGTCAAGGTCGACTTGCCCACGTTCGGGCGGCCGATGACGGCCACGCTGCCGCAATGATGGGGAGTTTGTTCGCTCACTTGGAATCCAGTTGTTCTAGGGCGGCCGCAGCCGCCTGTTGTTCGGCAAGCCGCCGCGAGGCGCCTTCGCCCTCGGTGCTGGCGGCCGGGTCGGCTACGATGCAGCGTACCCGGAAGTGCTTGGCGTGGTCGTCACCGGATTCTGACACCAGTTCATACTGCGGCAACGCCTTCTGTCGGGCCTGCAGCCATTCCTGCAGGCGGGTCTTGGGGTCCTTCTCGGGGCGGCCGGAGGCCGGCAGCGCCTCGATCGAAGCGCTGAACCAAGGCAGTACCACCGCCCGGCAGGCCTCGAAGCCGGCATCCAGGTAGATCGCAGCCACCACGGCTTCCACCGCGTCGGCCAGGATCGAGTCGCGGCGATGACCGCCGGACTTCATTTCGCCCGGGCCCAGGGTCAGCCGCTCGCCCAGCTGCAGGGTGCGCGCGATCACCGCCAGCGCGCCCTCACGCACCAGCTCGGCACGGGCACGGGTCATCGCCCCTTCGTCGGCCTTGGGCCAGCGTCGGTACAGCGCCTCGGCCGCCATCATGTTGACGATGCTGTCACCGAGGAACTCCAGACGCTCGTTGTGCGGCGCACCGGCACTGCGATGCGTCAGCGCCTGCTTGAGCAGGGCCGGATCGCTGAAGGCATGACCAATCAGGTCGCCACGTTGGATGAATTTACTGGGCACCGCTTCGTGTCAGGTCCTGGGAAGAATCGAATTTGCCAACCACATCGAGGTTGCCGATCAGCTGGCGGCGCACTTCGTAGTTGACCTTGAGGGTCCAGCCATTGTCGCGACGATCGAACTTCACGTTGGCCGGCTTCACATTGTCCGAGTAGTTGATGTACAGGCGCTTGAAGAACAGGTCCTGGATCCGCGACGGCTCCATGCTGCCCACACCCGGCTCGTTGGCCAGGCTCTTCATCGCCGAGCGCACGGCGTAGTACTCCTGGTACATCGGGAACAGCTTCATGCCGATGTAGAGAAAGAATCCAACCACGATCAGGACCGTCAGGAACGAGGTCAGGGTCATGCCGCGCTGCGTGTTCATCGTCTTCATTGCGTTCTCCCCAGATACGCGTTGGATGTGAAAATACTCGGTTGATGCCCGATCAGTTGATGCTCGAGCCGATCCGCGACGGCTCGAAGCCATCCTTGCAGAACCAGCCCTGGCAGTTCAGCCAGATCAGGAAGGCCTTGCCGCGCAGGTTCTCCTCCGGCAGCAGGCCCCAGAAACGGCCATCGTCGCTGTTGTCACGGTTGTCGCCCATCACCAGGTACTTGCCGGCCGGCACGGTCCACTGGCCCTGGCCACGCGGATAGTCGGTCTCCAGCACGGTGTGGGTGCGGCCCGGCAGGTGCTCGACAAGCAGGTTGGCGCCCTCGCCCTGGCCCTTGTGGCCGGCGTAGATGCCCTTGTTGTCGTACTTCAGCGGCTCGCCATTGAGGATCACCCCGTCGCCTTCGAAGACCACGGTGTCACCCGGCACGCCGATCACGCGCTTGATGAAGTTCTCGCCCTTGGCCGGGTCGTTGTCGCTGTGGCCGGGGAAGTGGAACACCACCACGTCGCCACGCGAGGGCTCGCCGAACGGCACGATCTTGGTGTTGCTGATCGGCAGGCGCAGGCCGTAGGAGAACTTGTTGACCAGAATGAAATCGCCGATCAGCAGGTTCGGCATCATCGAGCTGGACGGGATCTTGTACGGTTCGGCAATGAAGCTGCGCACGATCAGCACGATCGCCAGCACCGGGAAGAACGCACGCGAGTAATCCACCAGCACCGGCTCGGAATCGAGCAGGCCGGCGCGCTGGGCGCGACGCTTGGCGAGGTACAGCTTGTCCGCAAGCAGGATCAGGCCCGAGGCCAGGGTCAGCACGACCAGGAGGATCTCAAACAGTTTCATTCAGGGTCCTTTGCAACGTCACCGGACGACCGGCCCCGCAGGGCCGGTGCGGGATTACTTGTTGTCCATCTGCAGCACGGCCAGGAACGCTTCCTGCGGGATCTCCACACGACCGACCTGCTTCATGCGCTTCTTGCCTTCCTTCTGCTTTTCCAGAAGCTTCTTCTTGCGCGAAACGTCGCCACCATAGCACTTGGCCAGCACGTTCTTGCGCATGGCCTTGACCGTGGTACGGGCGATGATCTGCGAGCCGACCGCAGCCTGGATGGCGACGTCGAACATCTGGCGCGGGATCAGGTCCTTCATCTTCTCGCACAGCTCGCGGCCGCGGCGGTCGGCATGGCTGCGGTGCACGATCAGCGACAGCGCGTCGACCTTGTCACCGTTGATCAGCACATCCACGCGAACGAACGGACCGGCGTCGAAGCGCACGAAGTGGTAGTCCAGCGAGGCATAGCCACGGCTGACCGACTTCAGCTTGTCGAAGAAGTCCAGCACCACCTCGGCCATCGGCAGCTCATAGCTGATCTGCACCTGGCTGCCCAGGTAGTTGATGCCGATCTGGCTGCCGCGCTTTTCTTCGCACAGCTTGATGATGTTGCCGATGTACTCCTCGGGGGTGAGCACGTTGGCACGGATGATCGGCTCGCGGATCTCCTCGACCTGGTTCACCGGCGGCAGCTTGGCCGGGTTGTCCATGTTGATGATCGAGCCGTCGGTCTTCAGGACCTCATACACCACCGTCGGCGCGGTGCTGATCAGGTCCAGGTTGTATTCGCGCTCCAGGCGCTCCTGCACGATCTCCATGTGCAGCATGCCCAGGAAGCCGCAGCGGAAGCCGAAGCCCATCGCCTCGGAGCTTTCCGGCTCGAAACGCAGCGCGGCATCGTTCAGGCGCAGCTTGTCCAGCGCTTCGCGCAGGTCCGGGTAATCCTCGGCATCGACCGGGAACAGGCCGGCGAACACACGCGGCTGCATTTCCTGGAAACCGGGAAGCGGCTTCGGTGCCGGGTCGCCGGCCAGGGTCAGGGTGTCGCCGACCGGCGCACCGTGCACGTCCTTGATGCTGGCGGTGACCCAGCCCACTTCACCGGCACGCAGCGCCGGCAGCACTTTCCGCTTCGGCGTGAACACGCCGACGTTGTCGACCTGGTGATTGCGGCCGGTGGACATCACCTGCAGCTTGTCACCGGCCTTGATCTCGCCCTGCATCACGCGCACCAGCGAGACCACGCCCAGGTAGTTGTCGAACCAGGAGTCGATGATCAGCGCCTGCAGCTTCTCGGTGTCGCGCGGTGCCGGCGGCGGGATGCGATGCACGATCGCCTCCAGCACGTCCTGCACGTTCAGGCCGGTCTTGGCGCTGACCGGCACGGCGTCGGAGGCGTCGATGCCGATCACGGCCTCGATCTCGGCCTTGGCACGCTCGATGTCGGCGGTCGGCAGGTCGATCTTGTTGATCACCGGTACCACTTCCAGGCCCTGCTCCACCGCGGTGTAGCAGTTGGCCACCGACTGCGCTTCCACGCCCTGGGCAGCATCGACCACCAGCAGCGCGCCTTCGCAGGCGGCCAGCGAGCGGCTGACTTCATAGGAGAAGTCGACGTGGCCGGGGGTGTCGATGAAGTTCAGGTGGTAGGTCTGCCCGTCCTTGGCCAGGTACGGCAGCGACACCGACTGCGCCTTGATCGTGATGCCACGCTCGCGCTCGATCGGGTTGGAGTCGAGCACCTGCGCTTCCATCTCGCGGGCCTGCAGGCCACCACAAAGCTGGATGATGCGGTCGGCCAGCGTGGACTTGCCGTGGTCGACATGGGCGATGATGGAGAAGTTGCGGATGTTCCGCATCGAATCAGAAGACATAGGTGGCGGCGGCGCGCGGCGTCGTCAGGGTAACGGTCGATTATCGCATGCCCGGCGCCCCGCCGCGAAAGCGGTCTCATCGGGGGCCGCCCGGAACGGCCGAAGCCCCGCCAGGGCGGGGCTTCGGGGGACGGACAAGGGCCGCAGGGGCGGCCCGGGCAGGCCTTACTGGCCGGCCTTCACCGCCACGAAGGCGCTGTTGCCGTTGCCGGTGCGCACCAGCAGCATCACCACGTCGTCCTTCTTGTAGCTGGACAGCGCCCGGTTCAGGCTCTCCACGCTGCCGACCGGGGTGCGGCCGACCTGCAGGATCACCATGCCAGGAGACAGGCCGGCATCACGCGCCGCCTGGCCCTTGACCCCGGTGATGCGCACGCCTTCGTTGCCATCCAGGCCGAACTGCTTGCGCTGCGGCGCGGTCAGATCGCTCACGTCCAGGCCCAGCAGGGCGTTGGCGCCGGCCTGCGGTGCCGCATCGGGCTTGGCGGCAGCCGCCGCACGGGCATTGCCCTGACCGTCTTCGCTCAGCGCCGTGAGCGTGGCACTGAGATCGCGCGGCTTGCCATCGCGGATCACACCCAGGGTGACCCGGCTGCCCGGCGCCATCGCACCGATCAGCGGCGGCAGGTCGGACCAGCTGTTGACCGGGCTGCCGTTGACCGAACGCACCACGTCGCCGATCTGCACACCGGCCTTCTCCGCGGCACTGCCAGCGACGATCTGATTGACCAGCGCGCCACGGCTGTCGGGCAGGCCCAAGCCCTGCGCCTTCAGCGCATCGATCGGCTCGACCACCGCACCCAGCTGGCCACGGGTGACCTTGCCGCTCTTCTTGATCTGCTCGACCGCGCTCATCGCCAGGTCGATCGGGATCGCGAAGCTGATGCCCATGTAGCCGCCGGAGGCGGAGAAGATCTGCGAATTGATGCCGACCACTTCGCCACGGGTGTTCAGCAACGGACCACCGGAATTGCCCTGGTTGATCGCCACGTCGGTCTGGATGAACGGCACGTAGCGCTGGTCGGCGCCACCGGTGCTGCGGCCCAGTGCACTGACGATACCGGCGGTGACCGAGTGGTCGAGACCGAATGGCGAGCCGATCGCGACAACCCATTGGCCCGGCTTCAGCGTGTTGGAATCGCCCACGCGCACGGTCGGCAGGTTCTTGCCATCGATCTTCAGCAGCGCCACGTCGTACTGCTGGTCGCTGCCCACCACCTTGGCGTTGAACTCACGGCTGTCGCCCAGCTTGACCTTCACGTCGCTGGCATCGGCCACCACATGGTAGTTGGTCAGCACATAGCCGTCGGGCGAGATGATGAAACCCGACCCCATGCCGCGGCCCTTGATGCTGGGGCCACCGTCCTGCCCACCCGGTCCCTGCCCCGGCATCGGGAAGTCCGGGCCGAAGAAGCGGCGGAAGAACTCCGGCATGTCGTCGTCACCGCCCATCGGGCCCCGCGAAGCCTGGCGGTTGTTGCGGACGATGGTGGTGTCGACGTTGACCACACCCGGCCCGACCTGTTCGACAAGGTTGGTGAAATCGGGCAGGCCGCTGACCAGCGGCTGTGCCGGCGCCCTCGGCGCGGCGGCCGGAGCAGCCCGGGTCGGAGCGGCCGGAGCCGGGGCCTGCGCGCAGGCCATCAGCGGCAGGGTCAGGGCCAGCAGGCCAATGGCCTGCGTGCGGAGTCGGGGAGTCATCGGACGGCAACCTCCGGATCGGATGGAAAGAGGAATACGGGCCCCGCCGGCGGCGGGGCGTGAAAGCGCCCGGCTCAGTCGCGCGGGCGCGGCGGCACCGGCAGGTCGTCCTGCAGGCGCGGCTCGAACGGGTAGAACGCGGCGCCACCGGTATGGGCCGGGAAGCTGGCATTGAGCGCGCCGCCAGCGGCAGGCGCCAGGCTGGAACGCGGCCACGGCCGGGCCTGCAGCCCACCAACCTCACCAAACGGCATGTTGCGGCCGGTATTGGCCGGTACGGTCGGGGTCAGCGGCGCCTGCGCAGAAGCCACCGCGCGCTGCGGCACGTCCTCACGCTGGGCGACACGCGCGGCCTGCTGGCTGCGGGTGGCACTGGCGCGGCGGCTGTCCTGGCGGCGACCGGCAGCGGCCATCGCCAGGGCGGGAGCCGCCGCCACGGCCATCGCGGCAGTGTCTGCAGAGGCCTCGGTCACCGGGGCAGGATTGGTCGGCGCGGCCGGCAGCTCTGCCTGGCTGGCGATCACCTGCGGTGCCAACGGCTCGCCCGGGGTGGCTTCCTTCAGCTTCTCACCGCCCATGAACAGCGCGACCGCCGCCACCGAAGCGGCCAGTGCGGCACCACCGCCCCAGGCCCGCCAGCCACTGCGACGCACCTGACGGCGTGGCTCGGCCTGCGGCGCAGGCTCGGCGGCGATGGCGGCAGCCACGGCGGCACTGAACCCGGCCGGCGCCAGTGCCGACGCCTGCCCGCGCATCACATCGCCCAGCAGCTGCCAGCGTTCCTGGCAGCCGGCCAGTTCGGGGTCATGCTCCATCCGGCGCAGCAGGAAGCGCGCTTCATCGGCACCCAGCTCGCCATCGACCAGGGCCGACAGCTGCTCGCGATGGCGCTGGTCCAGGCGCTGCCCGGCGGGCGATTGATGGTTCTGCGATTCGTTGAACGGATTACTGGTCATACGCGGCTCTTCTCACGGGTGGCGCTGCCGATGTCCAACAGCGGCCGGAGTTCGGTGTCGATCGCCTCGCGCGCCCGGAAGATCCGTGAACGCACGGTGCCGATCGGGCACCCCATTTTCTGCGCGATTTCCTCGTAGCTCAGGCCTTCCACCTCGCGCAGGGTGATCGCCGACCGGAGCTCTTCCGGCAGCGCGTTGACGGCCTTCATCACCGTCTGTTCCAGCTCCTGGCGCATCAACTCGCGTTCGGGCGTGTCGGTGTCGCGCAGGCGCGTACCACTGTCGAACTGTTCGGCATCGCCGATGTCGATGTCATCGGTCGGTGGCCGTCGATTGTGTGAAGCCAGGTAGTTTTTGGCGGTATTCACGGCGATTCGATGCAACCAGGTTGAGAACTGGGCATCGCCACGGAAACTTCCGATCGCGCGGTAGGCACGGATGAAAGTGTCCTGGGCGACGTCCTGACATTCGCTCCAGTCGGCGATGTAGCGACCGACAAGGGCCACCACGCGATGCTGGTACTTGCGCACCAGGACATCGAACGCGGCGCTCTCGCCGTGCTGCACGCGCCGGACCAGTTCCAGATCCAGCTCCTGTGGTGTATCAACCTCGGCCATGAGGGGCCGCACTCCTGTCAGCCCAACCGACGTCGGGCAATGAGACTGCCAATCCCGGGAAAAGTTCAGTCGCCGATCACCCGGCGCCGCACCAGCTTTTAACCACCGTTCCGTTAGCGTCCCGGTCCACGGCCATGGATCCGGGGTCGCCACTCCCCTGCTATTGGGATTTGACGCGGGGGAAACAACCTCTGGATCATAGCCGCTTCTCCATACACAACCGGATGGAACGTCCATGCTCTCAGGCTTCGATGGTCTCCGCTTCAGCCACTGGCACCCCGAGATCCGCGACGACGGCGTGGTGGTCCTCTCCCTGGATCGTCAGGACAGCAGCGTCAACGCGATGTCGCAGGACGTGCTGCTGGAACTGGGGGACCTGCTGGAACGCATCGCGCTGGACCCGCCCAAGGGCGTGGTGATCCAGTCGTTGAAGAAGGCGGGGTTCATTGCCGGCGCGGACCTGAAGGAGTTCCAGGAGTTCGACCGCCACGGCACCGTCAACGATGCCATCCGCCGCGGCCAGGCCACCTACCAGAAGCTGGCCGAGCTGCCCTGCCCGACCGTGGCGGCCATCCACGGCCACTGCCTGGGCGGTGGTACCGAGCTCGCACTGGCCTGCCGCTATCGCGTGGCCTCCAATGACAGCAGCACCCGCATCGGCCTGCCGGAAACCCAGCTCGGCATCTTCCCCGGCTGGGGCGGCAGCGCGCGCCTGCCGCAGCTGGTGGGTGCTCCGGCGGCGATGGACATGATGCTGACCGGCCGCACCCTGTCGGCCTCGGCCGCGCGTGGCATCGGCCTGGTCGACAAGGTGGTGGCACCGGCGGTGGTGCTCGATACCGCCGTGGCGCTGGCCCTGTCCGGCACCACCCGCCCGTTCAAGCAGCGCGCCACGGCGTGGGCAACCAACACCTGGCTGGCCCGCACCCTGCTGGCCCCGCAGATGGTCAAGCAGGTCGCGCGCAAGGCGAAGAAGGACCAGTACCCGGCGCCCTACGCGCTGATCAGCACCTGGCAGCGCAGCGGCGGCAAGCCGATCCAGGCACGCCTGGATGCCGAACGCCGTGCGGTGGTGAAACTGGCCAGCACGCCGACCGCGCGCAACCTGATCCGCATTTTCTTCCTGACCGAGCGCCTGAAGGGCCTGGGTGGCGGCGACTCCGGCATCCGCCACGTACACGTGGTCGGCGCCGGCGTGATGGGCGGCGACATCGCCGCGTGGGCCGCGTACAAGGGCTTCGACGTAACCCTGCAGGACCGCGAGCAGCGCTTCATCGACCCGGCCATGGAACGCGCGCAGGCGCTGTTCGCCAAGAAAGTGCGCGACGAGAGCAAGCGCCCGGCGGTGGCCGCACGCCTGCGTGCCGACCTGGAAGGCAACGGCGTGGCCGAGGCCGACCTGGTGATCGAAGCGATCATCGAGGACCCGGACGCCAAGCGTGCGCTGTACCAGACGCTGGGGCCGAAGATGAAGCACGACGCGCTGCTGACCACCAACACCTCGTCGATTCCGCTGGCGGAACTGCGCGACCACATCCAGCGCCCGGCGCAGTTCGCCGGCCTGCACTACTTCAACCCGGTGGCGCAGATGCCGCTGGTGGAGATCATCCATCACGATGGCATGGCGCCGGAAACCGAGCGCCGCCTGGCCGCGTTCTGCAAGGCGCTGGGCAAGTTCCCGGTGCCGGTGGCAGGCAGCCCGGGCTTCCTGGTCAACCGCGTGCTGTTCCCGTACATGCTGGAAGCGGCCACCGCGTATGCCGAAGGCATTCCGGGCCCGGTGATCGACAAGGCGGCGGTGAAGTTCGGCATGCCGATGGGCCCGATCGAACTGATCGATACCGTGGGCCTGGACGTGGCCGCCGGCGTCGGCCGCGAGCTGGCGCCGTTCCTCGGCCTGCAGATTCCGGCCGCGCTGCAGACGGTGGAACCGGACAAGCGCGGCAAGAAGGATGGCCAGGGCATCTACACCTGGGAGAACGGCAAGCCGAAGAAGCCGGACGTGGCCAGCGATTATCAGGCCCCGGCCGATCTGGAGGACCGCCTGATCCTGCCGCTGTTGAACGAAGCGGTGGCGTGCCTGCACGAAGGCGTGGTGGCCGATGCGGACCTGCTGGATGCGGGCGTGATCTTCGGCACCGGTTTCGCCCCGTTCCGTGGCGGCCCGATCCAGCACATCCGTGCGGTGGGTGCCGATGCGATCGTCGAGCGGCTGAAGGCGCTGCAGCAGCGTCACGGCGACCGCTTCGCCCCGCGCCCGGGCTGGGACAACCCCGCCCTGCGCGAACCGGTGGTGTGAGTTGATCGGCCGGGCCTGCGGCCCGGCACCCGCGTTTCAAACCAAAGCCAAAGCCAGAGCCGGAGCAACAGCCGGCTCTGGCTTTTCTGTTTGGTGGGCGGGGCGGTGTGAGCAGGCAGGACACGCCGTAAACCCATCCATGGGGGCTCGATGGCGCCATCCATGGCGCCAACGGTCCTGCCTGCCCACACCGCCCCACCCCTGACAGATTTCCGGTGACGGTGAGTGAACTGCGATGACTGGTAGGTGTCGACCTTGGTCGGCACGGATCATTACGAACTGGTGGGTGTCGATCTTGGTCGACACCAGGAGCGAAGCGACCGGCGTTTGATTTTGATTTTCTTTTTTCTTCTACGTGGCTGGACAGCACACGGAAACTGTCAGAGGTCGGGCGGGTGGGTTGCGCAGGACCGTTGGCGCCATGGATGGCGCCATCGAGCCCCCATGGATGGGTTTACGGCGTGTCCTGCGTAACCCACCCCGCCCGGCCAAGCGCAGCTTTTGCTTTACACGACCAAGCAACCAGCCACGAGGGGCTGCGCCGTTGGCTGGAACAACCTGTTACCCATACGGGGCATGTGCCCGTCACACCTGCATGCGATGCTGGCGCTCTGATCCCTGCAGTGAGAACGCCCGCATGACCACCATCATCGCCCCGCGCGCGCACGACATCGGCGGCCTCGAAGTCCGTCGCGCCGTCCCCACCCTGCAGGCCCGAAGCATCGGCTCGTTCGTGTTCGTCGACCAGATGGGCCCGGCACTCATGCACCCCGGCACCGCCATTGACGTGCGCCCGCATCCGCATATCGGCCTGGCCACCGTGACCTACCTGTGGTCGGGTGCGATCGGCCATCGCGACACGCTCGGCTCGGACCAGGTGATCCGTCCCGGTGACGTCAACTGGATGACCGCCGGCCGCGGCATCGCCCATTCCGAGCGCACGCCGCAACCGGACCGCGACCATGACAACCCGATCCACGGCATGCAGACCTGGGTCGCGCTGCCGAAGTCGCACGAGGAAATCGAACCGGCGTTCTACCACCACGCGGCGGCCACCCTGCCCGAGCAGCGCCGCAACGGTGCCTGGCTGCGCGTGATCGCCGGCCGCGCCTATGGCGAGGAATCGCCGGTGAAGGTGTTCGCCGACACCCTCAACGTGGCGATCGATCTCGACCCGGATGCGGAGATCGACATCGACGACGGCCATCGCGAACGCGCGTTGTACGTCCTCGAGGGCGAGGCGCAGCTGGATGGCGTGGACATCCCCGCGCAGCACCTGGTGATCCCGGAAGCCGGCGCACGTGGCCGCCTGCGCGCGAAGACCCCGGTGAAGGCGATGCTGTTCGGTGGCGAACCGCTGGATGGCCCACGTCACCTGTGGTGGAACTTCGTGTCCAGCTCGAAGGAGCGCATCGAGCAGGCCAAGCACGATTGGGAAGCCGGCCGCTTCGGCACCATTCCGGGCGACGACAAGGAATTCATCCCGCTGCCGCAGTACTGAACATCGCGTGTTGCACACATCCGAAGGTGTATCCCTGCACCCGGCGTTGACGCTACAGTCACCCGCTGATCACTGAAATGTGACATAAATCACACTTTCACCGTCAAAGGAGTGCAACACATGAGCATGGGTAAACGCTTGTCCGCCGAATTCCTCGGCACGTTCTGGCTGGTTCTGGGGGGTTGCGGCAGTGCGGTGCTGGCGGCCAAGTTCGGCGGTGACGGCAATCCGCTGGGTATCGGGTTCCTCGGCGTCGCCCTGGCCTTTGGCCTGACCGTGGTGACCGGCGCCTATGCGTTCGGCCATATCTCCGGTGCGCACTTCAATCCGGCGGTCAGCGTCGGCCTGTGGGCCGGCGGCCGCTTCCCGACCAGGGACCTCGTGCCGTACATCATCGCCCAGGTGGCTGGCGGCCTGCTGGCCGGCTTCATCCTGCTGCAGATCGCGTCGGGGGCCAGCGGCTTCGCCATCGATGGCAGCCAGGCCGGTGCGTTCGCCAGCAATGGTTATGGTGCGCTGTCGCCTGGCGGTTACAGCGTGGCAGCGGCCTTCCTGTGCGAAGTGGTGCTGACCGCCGTGTTCCTGATCGTGATCATGGGCTCCACCCACGGCAAGGCGCCGGCGGGCTTCGCACCGCTGGCGATCGGCCTGTCGCTGACCCTGATCCACCTGATCAGCATCCCGGTCACCAATACCTCGGTGAACCCGGCCCGCTCCACCGCCGTGGCCTTCTTCGCCGGCAGCGGCGCGGTCAGCCAGCTGTGGCTGTTCTGGGTCGCCCCGCTGCTGGGCGGTGCGATCGGCGGCATCATCTACAAGTGGATCGGCAACGACCGCTGAGACCTGTGCGCGACCATTGCGGCCGACCATCGGCCGCAATGGTTACGCTTGTAACCGCAATTTGTGCGAGCGCTCACGTTCCGTTAAGGTTGAGTTGACCGTCCGTGCACATGCCGGCCGGGGGGGCATCCGGGGATGGGATGCCAAGGCCGCCGGTCCATACGGCGGAGCCAACGACACACCACCTTGGGGGATGCATGAAGTTCGCGCCTGTAGTGTTGTCGAGCCTGCTGTTCGCTGCGGCCCAGTCCGCCGCGCAGGCTCCCACCGAATGTCCTTCATTGCCGGCCAACAGCGGCCTGCAGTGGCAACAGCAGGCACAGGCCGATTTCCTGGTCTGCCGCGCCAGCACCAGCGATGGCCGCGAGGTACTGAGCCTGATGCTCAGTGCGCGCGATCCCAACCTTCCATTGAACCGCTCGCTGCGCCACGAAAAGGGCAGCTTCGGCGGTGAATCGCTGTACTGGTACCAGCCCGATCTGGGAGGCCAGCAGCCGCCTGGTTATGCCGAGCGCCGCATCAGTGTGGTCAAGCTCGACAAAGGGCGTTACGCGCAGATTTCGCTGTATCCGGACAGCGCGCAGGAACTGGGCGCGCTGCAGCAGCTGGCGCAGGGCATGAGCCTGACCCCGTCGGCCGTGGCTGCCGGGAACTGACGATGGCGGGGATGACTGCCTGGCAGCATCCCCGCAGGATCCGACGCGCGGGACGTCCGCCGGGCATGGCCCGGCGGCGTTACCGGTTTCCTTCACCGGGCATGGCCCGGCGCAATCCGTCAGAACTTGCCTTCCTGGAAATCGACGAAGGCCTGCATCAGTTCCTGCCGCGTGTTCATCACGAACGGGCCATGGCGCATCACCGGTTCGCGCAACGGACGACCGGCCACCAGGATCAGCCGCGCACCCTCGCTGCCGGCCGACAGATGCAGCTGCTCGCCACCACCCAGCACCGCCAGTTCCTGACGGGCGACATCGCGCGCCGCGTCCTGCTCACCCACGGTCACGCCACCTTCGAACACGTATGCAAAGGCGTTGTGCCCTTCCGGCAACGCATAGGTCCAGGCGCGATCCGGGGCCAGCGTGATGTCCAGGTACAGCGGCTCGGTGGCCGGCTGCACGATCGGGCCCTGCGTGCCATCCACGTTGCCGGCAATCACCTTCACGTCCACGCCCGCTTCCGGGTGCACCACCGGAATCCGCTCAGGAGCGAATTCCTGGTACTTCGGATCCGTCATCTTCTCCTTCGCCGGCAGGTTCACCCACAGCTGGAAGCCGCGCATCTGCCCGCTTTCCTGCTCGGGCATTTCCGAATGCACCAGGCCACGGCCTGCGGTCATCCACTGCACGCTGCCCGGGGTCAGCAGGCCCTCGTTGCCGTGGTTGTCGCGATGCCGCATGCGCCCGTCGAGCATGTAGGTGACGGTCTCGAAACCACGATGCGGATGCTCCGGGAAGCCGGCGATGTAGTCCTCGGCACGGTCCGTGCCGAATTCATCGAGCAGCAGGAACGGATCCAGGTCCGGCAGCGTGGGGCCGCCGATGACGCGGGTCAGGCGCACGCCGGCACCGTCGGAGGTGGGCATGCCACGGATGGTCCGCAGCACGCGGGCCGGTTCGGGAAAGCTCATGGCGACTCCTGTTGGATGGATGCCACTGAAGATGGACGCCACACGGCTGCGCGCCAATGGACAGCGCCGCAACCGATTGTTCCATCCCTGATGTTCGCTGCACGTCAGCGCAACAAGCGTACGACCAAAGTACTACCGCCGATTCGTCCTGTGCCAATTGACCCTGCCGAGGGCACGCGGGACTCTTTGACTGTCTTTCCGGGAGAGAGCACCTCATGAAAGGGTTTTCCAAAATAGGCTGGGCGGCCCTCGCCCTGCTCGGCGCCTTCTGTCTGGGCACCGTGGCCCTGCGCCGCGGCGAACACATCAATGCGCTGTGGATCGTCGTCGCCGCAGTTTCGCTGTACCTGGTCGCCTACCGCTTCTACAGCCTGTTCATCGCCAACAAGGTGATGCAGCTGGATCCGACCCGGGCCACCCCGGCGGTGATCAACAACGATGGCCTGGACTACGTGCCGACCAACAAGCACGTGCTGTTCGGCCACCATTTCGCCGCCATTGCCGGTGCCGGCCCGCTGGTCGGCCCGGTGCTGGCCGCGCAGATGGGCTACCTGCCCGGCCTGCTGTGGCTGGTGGTGGGCGTGGTGCTGGCCGGCGCGGTGCAGGACTTCATGGTCCTGTTCCTGTCCAGCCGCCGCAACGGTCGTTCGCTGGGTGATCTGGTGCGCGAGGAAATGGGCCAGGTGCCTGGAACGATCGCGTTGTTCGGCGCGTTCCTGATCATGATCATCATCCTGGCAGTGCTGGCGATGGTGGTGGTCAAGGCACTGGCCGAAAGCCCGTGGGGCATGTTCACGGTGATCGCGACGATGCCCATCGCGATCCTGATGGGCGTGTACATGCGCTACATCCGCCCCGGCAAGATCGGCGAGATCTCGGTGGTCGGCCTGATCCTGCTGCTGGCCGCGATCTGGTACGGCGGCAAGGTCGCCGCCGATCCGGTGTGGGGCCCTGCGTTCACCTTCACCGGCACCCAGATCACCTGGATGCTGATCGGCTACGGCTTCGTCGCCTCGGTGCTGCCGGTGTGGCTGCTGCTGGCACCGCGCGACTACCTGTCGACCTTCCTCAAGATCGGCACCATCATCGCGCTGGCCATCGGCATCCTGGTGGTGATGCCGGAACTGAAGATGCCGGCGCTGACCCAGTTCGCCGCCAGCGGTGATGGTCCGGTGTGGAAGGGCGGCATGTTCCCGTTCCTGTTCATCACCATCGCCTGCGGTGCGGTGTCCGGCTTCCACGCGCTGATCTCCTCGGGCACCACGCCGAAGCTGCTGGCCAATGAAGCACACATGCGCTACATCGGCTACGGCGGCATGCTGATGGAATCGTTCGTGGCGGTGATGGCACTGGTCGCGGCCTCGATCATCGATCCGGGCATCTACTTCGCGATGAACAGTCCGGCGGCAGTGATCGGTGCCGATGCCGCATCGGCAGCGCACTACATCACCAACACCTGGGGCTTCACCATCACCCCCGAACAGCTGACCGCGACCGCGGCGGCGATTGGTGAACCGACCATCCTGCATCGCGCAGGCGGCGCGCCGACACTGGCGGTGGGCATCGCGCAGATCCTGCACGAAGCGATTCCCAGTGGCAGCGACGCGATGATGGCGTTCTGGTACCACTTCGCGATCCTGTTCGAAGCACTGTTCATCCTCACTGCAGTCGACGCTGGCACCCGTGCCGGTCGCTTCATGCTGCAGGACCTGCTGGGCAACTTCGTGCCGGCGCTGAAGAAGACCGAATCGTGGACCGCCAACATCATCGGTACCGCCGGCTGCGTGGCGCTGTGGGGCTACCTGCTCTACACCGGCGTGGTCGATCCGTTCGGTGGCATCCAGACGCTGTGGCCGCTGTTCGGCATCTCCAACCAGATGCTGGCGGGTATCGCGCTGATGCTGGGCACCGTGGTGCTGTTCAAGATGAAGCGTGACCGCTATGCGTGGGTGACGGCGGTGCCAGCGATCTGGCTGCTGATCTGCACCACCTACGCCGGCTTCATCAAGATCTTCGACAGCAACCCGGCACAGGGCTTCCTGGCCCAGGCACACAAGTTCCAGGCCGCCCTGGCCAGCGACACCATCACCGCACCGGCCAAGTCGGTGGCGCAGATGAAGCAGATCGTGGTCAACGCCTATGTCAACACCGGCCTGACCGCGCTGTTCCTGCTGGTGGTGGGTGCAGTGCTGGTGTATTCGATCAAGACCATCCTGGCGGCACGCCGCAACCCACAGCGCAGCGACCGCGAGACCCCTTACGTGGCGCTGAAGCCACATGAAATGGTGGACCTGTGATGAGCACGCAACTGGTTCCCGCCGGCCAGTACCAGGCGCACCGCCGCATCTGGCGGCGCCTGGTGCAGACCGCACGGCTGTGCTGTGGCATTCCTGATTACGACAACTACGTCCGGCACATGCTGGAAAAGCATCCGGACCAGGAACCGATGGACTACAAGACGTTCTTCCGTGAACGCCAGGAAGCGCGCTACGGCGGACGCAACGGTGGTCGCTGCTGTTGAGGTTCTGTGTGGGTGCCGGGCTTGCAGCCCGGCGCCCGCAGGGGCAACTGCAACTGCAACTGCCAAAGCGTCGGCTCTGGTTCTCCATGAATTTGGCGGAGTGGTGTCGGATGGCGGGGACGCCGTAAACCCGTCCTTGGGGGCTTGGCCGCGGCATCCATGCCGCGGACACCCCGCCATCCGACACCACCCCACCTTCGACAGATTTCCGGTGACGGCAAGAAGGATCAGGAGTCAGATCCGTTTCCTCTGGGAAACGGATCTGACCCTTCTCTGTTCATGTATTCCCATGAAGTGCATCCACGCATGGCGTGGATCTATCCGGTGGCAGGCAAAAAGAAAGCCGAGCGTGGGCTCGGCTCTACACGGAGAAAGCGTGTTCGCGGCAATTGCCGTGAACACGCAACATGATCGTCAGCTCAGGACTCAGGCCCCCGCCATCCACTTCAGGATCAGGCCGGTGACATAGGCCAGTCCGGTGCCGGTTGCATAACCGACCGTGCCCAACAGCACGCCCACCGGGGCCAGCGTCGGATGGAACGCCGCCGCCACCACGGGGGCCGAAGCGGCCGCACCGATGTTGCCCTGCGAACCGATCGCGAAGAAGAACAACGGCGCGCGCAGCAGCTTGGCCACCACCCACAGCACCAGCACGTGGGTGGCCATCCAGATCGCGCCGAGCAGGAACAGCCACGGCCGGTCCAGCAGCGACAGCAGGTTCATCTGCATGCCGATGCAGGCGATCAGGAAGTACAGGAACACCGTACCCAGCCGCGAAGCGCCTGCGGCTTCCAGCCGGCGCGCACGGGTGAAGCTCAGGCCCAGGCCCATCGCGGTGGACAGCAGGATCACCCACACGAACTGGCTGTCCAGGCTGAACTGGCTGGCCCAGCTGACATTGGCCTTGAACCAGCCCGCCAGCGGCGCGGCGATGGCATGGGCCAGGCCGACGCCGCCCAGTGCCACGCCGACGATCACCATCAGGTCGGTCATGCTGGGAATACGCGCGTTCTGCGCCTCGTAGGCACTGATGCGCGCCTTCATCTCGTCGATGGCACGGGTGTCAGCACCGTTGCGGGTGTCGATCTGCTGTGCGCGGTTGGCCAGGAACAACAGGATGGCCATCCACAGGCTGGCGCAGGCCACGTCGACCACGGCGAACTGGCCGAAGGTGGTGGCATCGGTGCCGAACACTTCGCGCATGGCGACCATGTTGGCGCCGCCACCGATCCAGCTGCCGGCCAGCGCCGCCATGCCGGCCCAGGTATCACCGGCCACGGTTTCCGGGTGGATCAGCTTCATCAGCTGGAACGAAACGATGGCGCCGAGCATGATGCCGGCGGTACCGGCGCAGAACACGATCAGCAGTTTGGGGCCGAGCTTGGCAATGCCTTTGAGGTCGATCGACAGGGTCAGCAGGACCAGCGCGGCCGGCAGGAGCACGTCGCGTGCAACCGGGTTGTACAGCGAGGTGTTGTGGCCGTCGATGACACCGGCGGTGTTGTAGATGGCGGGGATGAAGTAGCACAGCAGCAGTGCCGGCACCCAGGCGAAGATTTTCTTCAGCAACGGGGTCGGACCACTGGCGGCCCAGAAGATCAGGGCCAGGGTGGCGGCAATCAGGCCCAGTCCAACGATGTCGTTGCTGATCAGGGCAGTAGCGGGTTCGGTCGGCATGGGATCCTCTGTCGATCGAAAGAGCGGGAAAAAAAAGCGCCGCATAAAGCGGCGCATCCGCAGATTAACATTGTCTTCACGCCGGGTCATGCTGCAGTGCCGGCTGCCCTTTCCCGGAGCCTCTCCCATGCAGCTCGGCGCCTTCTCCGTCAGCCTCTCGGTCAGGGACCTGTCGGCCTCCCGCACCTTCTACGAAGCACTGGGCTTCTCGGTGACCGGCGGCGAGCCGGCGCAGAACTGGCTGGTGATGCGCAACAACGGCATTGTCATCGGCCTGTTCCAGGGCATGTTCGAAGGCAACCTGCTCACCTTCAACCCGGGCTGGGACCAGCACAAGGAGGAGCTGCCCCACTTCCAGGACGTGCGCGAGCTGCAGGCGGAGCTGGATGCGAAGGGCATCGAACTGGCAGTGCGCACCGACCCTGATGGGCAGGGCACCGGCTATCTGCAGCTGGCCGATCCGGATGGCAATGTGATCCTGATCGACCAGCACGTGGCGCGGACGAACAGGCGGTGATGCGGACGGCATGCCAACCGAGGTTGGCATCTACCGGATTGCGGCCAGCCTGGGCTGGGTAGGCGTCAACCTGGGTCGACGGACCGCATGCCAACCAGGGTTGGCATCCTGAAGGACGGCCGGTTCAGGCCGGACGTGAGGCGCTGAAATCGAGCGTGGCACGCGTTCCGCGCGGGTCACAGGGATGCAGCTGCAGGGTCCAGCCCAGGTGTTCACACAGCCGCGCGATCAGATCCAGGCCGATGCCGCCGCCACGGTCGGCGCGCTCGCCACGGGCCATCCGCGCATGGATCGCCGCGATCTCCTCCGGGCTCATGCCATGCCCTGGGTCCTGCAGGGTCAACACCGCCGACGAGCTCAGGCGCAACTCGATGTGACCACGCCCACTGTTCTCGATGGCATTGCGCAGCAGGTTGCCGATCGCAGCCTGCACCACCGCCAACGGCGCGACGATATCCACCGGCGCTGCCTGGATGCCGATGCTCAGGTCCTTGTCGCCGAGCAGATGACGATGGTCGTCAACGATTTCCGGCAACAGCTGGTCCAGCGCGATGCGCTCGGCGCGCGCGGCCAGACGCGCCGGATCACGGGCCAGCACCAGCAACAGTTCGATCAGCTGCTCCACGCTCTGCGCGGTGCGCAGTACGCGCTGCATCTGCTGGCGCGCGCGCTCGGGCAGGCCCGGCTGTTCCAGTGCCAGCTCTGCAGCACCGGTCATCACCGCGATCGGCGTACGCAGTTCATGGCTGGCGGTGCTGATGAAGACCCGTTCGCGTTCGACGAACTGCTCGTTGCGGTCCAGGTAGTCGTTCAATGCATCGGCAATGGTATGCAGCTCGGAGCTGCCGCGCGGGTCGACCTCGATGCGCTGGCCCTGAACGCCCGGCCGCAGCGCGGCGATGTGCTGCGCCAGCAGGCTCAACGGACGCACCATGCGCTCCATGCCGAACGACGCCATCAGCACGGTGACGAAGATCATGATCACCCCGGCCAGCATCACCCAGCGCGTGGCGAACTGTTCCAGGTCATGGAAGTCGGAGATGTCCAGAACCAGCGCGACCCGGCCCATCGACTCGGTTTCGCGCACCATCACCGCCGTCTCACGCCCCTTGACCATCACGCCGTCATGCAGCCCCGGATGCAATGTGCGCAGGCCCTCGGGCAGGTTGACCGCATCGAACCGGTACAGGCTGAGCGTGTCCGAATCCTGCCAGCGGTAATGCGGCTCGTGCTCGACGTGCTCGACGATGCTGTCCAGTTCGGAATTGAGCAGTGCGCGCCAGGCGGCATGCTCGGCATGTTCATGCACATAGTTGCCGACGCTGAACACCGCGATCGACAGCAGCGCCAGATAGCCCAGCAACCACCACACCACGCGCCGGTACAGCGGCCCCGGCTTACGCGCCTTCATCGCCATCCTTGCTCGCATCGCTGGCGGTGGTCACCGCCAGCCGGTAGCCCACCCGCGGCAGGGTATGGATCAGTTTCTCGGCGAACGGACCATCGACGCTGCGGCGCAGTTCGTAGACATGCGAACGCAGCAGATCGCCATCCGGCGGTTCGTCGCCCCACAGGGCGAATTCCAGCTGCTGGCGGGTGACCGCGCCCGGGCTGGCGCGCATCAACACCTCCAGCAGCTTGCGGCAGGCCGGGTACAGGTGCAGCACCTGGTTGCCGCGCTGGGCTTCCAGGGTGGCCAGATCAAGCACCAGGTCGCCCACCTGCAGGCGCTTGCGCGGGTTGCGTCCCTGCGCGCGCAGCAGCAGCGCTTCCAGCCGCACCTCCAGTTCCGGCAGCGCGAACGGCTTGGTCAGGTAGTCGTCGGCGCCGGCACGGAAGCCGGCAATCTTGTCCGGCAGCTCGTCACGCGCGGTCAGCATGATCACCGGCACTTCCGATGCATGCTCGGTGCGCAGCCGGCGCAGCACCTCCGGGCCCTCCATGCGCGGCAGCATCCAGTCCAGGATGACCGCGTCATATGGATGGCTTCCGGCCAGGTGCAGTCCGGTGATGCCATCCGGCGCCACGTCGAGCACGTGCCCGCGCGACTCGAAATAGTCGAACAGGTTGGCCACCAGCTGGCGGTTGTCCTCGATCACCAACAGACGCATGCACGAAACATCCACGGAAGTTCGTACCATGGTAGCGCCGCACATGTCGGAATGCGGTCGCCCCGGCGCCGCTCTGACGCTTTTCCCACCCCTGCCACCTCAGAATGGCCGTTTTGCTCCCGGAGCCTGCCGTGCCCGTAGCCCTGCCCCGCCGTTGGCGCCTGCCCCTGTTGTGGCTGCTGATCATTGCTGCGCTGGCAGCGGGGATCGGCCTTCGGCAACCGCAGCCGCCGGACGAGCCACGCTTCGTGCTGGCGGCGAGGACCATGGTCGAGAGCGGGCAATGGCTGCTGCCGCACCGCGGCGTGGAGCTGTATGCGGAGAAGCCGCCGGTCTTCATGTGGCTGCAGGCGGCCGCCTACGAGATCGTCGGCAGCTGGCAGTGGTCGTTCCTGCTGCCGTCGTTGCTGGGCGCCCTGCTCAGCCTGTGGCTGGTGTCGGACCTGGCACGGCGGCTGTGGTCGCCACGGCATTCCATCTACGCCCTGGCGGCGCTGTTCTGCACCCTGCAGTTCGGGCTGATGGCCAAGCGCGCGCAGATCGACATGGTGCTGGTGGGCATGACCACCGTGGCCCTGTGGGGCCTGATGCGCCACCTGTGCGAACGCCGCAATCTGCCCGCCCTGTGGCTGGCCGGCTTTGCCGCCGGCGTGGGTACCGTGACCAAGGGCGTGGGCTTCCTGCCGCTGCTGATGGTGCTGCCCTGGCTTGGCTGGTGGCTGTACCAGCGTCGCCGGGGGTACACGGTGGAAGGCCCGCATCCGGCCACCCTGCTGTGGCTGATCCCCGCCTTCCTGCTGGGTGTCGGTGTGTGGCTGGCGCCGCTGGGCTGGGCCCTGCTGCACACGCCCACGGCCGAACTGCAGGCCTACGCGCATGAGCTGTTGTTCAAGCAGACCGGTACCCGTTACGCCAATGCCTGGCACCACCGGCAGCCCGCCTGGTACTACCTGCAGGTGATCCTGACCCTGTGGCTGCCGGGCAGCCTGCTGCTGCCGATGCTGTTCAAGCCCTGGTGGCGCCGTATCCGCCGAGGCGACCGCCGCCAGTGGCTGCTGCTGGGCTGGGCCGTGCTGGTGCTGGTGTTCTTCAGCGCCAGCCCAGGCAAGCGTGAGGTGTACCTGCTGCCGATGCTGCCGGCCATGGCGCTGGCCGTGGCACCGCTGCTGCCCGGCCTGTTGCGCCGCCTGTGCGTGCGCCGCTATCTGTTCGGCTACAGCGTGGTGCTGATGCTGGCCACCGGCACGCTGGGCGTGATGCTGATGACCGAACACCCGTGGGCGGTGGCCCAGCTGGAACGCCGGGCGATGCCCGACACCCTGCTGCCCGTGCTGGGGGATGGCCTGCTCACCTTTGCCATTGCCCTGGCCACGCTGATCGTGTGGCTGCGGGTACGCCGCGCGGCGACGCTGGTGCTGCTGACCCACGGCATGCTGTGGATGCTCTACGGCCTGGTGCTGATCCCCGCGCTGGACCCCTACGCCTCGGCGTCGGCGCTGATGCGCCGGGTCGGCGCGCGGATCGGACCAGACGCCGAACTGGCGCTGGTGGCCTGGCGCGAACAGAACCTGCTGCAGGCCGACCGCCCGGTACGCGAGTTCGGCTTCAAGCGCCCCTGGGCCGAGCAATGGCACGACGCCGGCCCGTGGCTGGCCGAGGCACCGGACAAGCGCTGGCTGCTGGTGCTGGACGACGCGATGAGCCCCTGCGTGGATCCGGCCAAGGTGATCGACATCGGTGTTGCCAACAGGAACCGTTGGCAACTGCTTCCCGGTACCGCGTGGAACCCGGACTGCCACGCCGAGCGGACAGGATCGACCGCCGAAGAAGACTGAACGTTGACACGTGCAGGACGAACATTAACCCGGCACGAACGAGCGTCCGACCCTTCTCCGACATCCAGGTGACGAGCATGACCGCGGATTCCCGAACCGCCCCTTCCCAGCATGCCCGTCCGTCCCCTTGATTCGGTAGCGCCGCTTGCGACATCGCCACTGGCGTCTCGATTTGCCGTAATTCACCTCTGGCTGCCTGTCGCAATCGGTCTGCCCTTGTTTACGCTGCTGATGGGCTTCGGCGGCGATCAATGGGTGGCCGATCATCTGTTCCGCCTTGAAGGCGGCCACTGGGCGTTGCAGGACGCCTGGATCACCCGCAGCGTCGTGCACAAGGCCGGCAAATGGCTGAGCACGGCAGCGGCGCTGGTCGTGATCCTGCTGTGCTTCCACCACTGGCGCAAAGGACGTGATCGCACCCTGCAATGGGCGCTGCTTTATGTCGTGATTGCCATGGCGCTGGGCACCGGCGTGATCTCCCTGCTGAAGTCGCTGGTACCGATGGAATGCCCGTGGGACCTGCTCCGCTACGGCGGCCACCAGCCTTTCATCGGGCTTTTCACGGCGCGCCCCGCAGGCATGGCCGCGCAGGCCTGCTTCCCGGCGGGGCATGCCAGCGCAGGCTACGCGTGGCTCTGCCTGTACTTCTTCGCGCTGCTGTGGCGCCCGTCCTGGCGCTGGGCCGGGCTGTGGATCGGCCTCGGCACCGGCCTGGTGTTCGGCATCAGCCAGCAGCTGCGGGGCGCCCATTTCCTTTCGCATGACGTTGCCACTGCGTTGATATGTTGGCTGCTTTCGCTGGGCCTGTATGTTCTGATCCGCCGTCAGCTGGACCGTCCCAACCGCCAGGAGGCAAACGCATGAGTGCATCGGTCCAACGCCCCGCCCGCCTCCCCGCCCTTGCGGGTCTTCGCCACTGGCGGCCGCAGCTTTCCACCGAAGCACTGATCGCGCTGACCAGCCTGTTCTTCGCGGTGGCCGGCAACGGCCTGTTCTGGCACAGCGCAATGGCCAGCCATCCGGGCAGCCTGCGCTACGGGCTTTCGCTGCTGCTGTTGCTGCTGGGTGCACACGGCGTACTGCTGGGCATCCTGGTCTGGCGCTGGAATGCCAAGGTGGTGATCAGCCTGTTGCTGCTGGTGACCGCATTCGCTGCGCACTACATGAGCCGCTACCACATCTACCTGGATGCGGACATGCTGCGCAACGTACTGGCGACCGACCCCAAGGAAAGCCGCGAGTTGATGACCGTGTCGCTGCTGTGGCCGGTGCTGTTGCTGGCAGTGCTGCCGATGGTGGTGCTGTGGCGTGTGCAGCTGCGCCGGCGCAGCTGGGGCCGCAGCCTGCTCTGGCGCGTCGGCTTCCTGGTGGTGGCGGCAGTGACCGCCGTGGGCGGTGCGTTGATCTCGTTCCAGGATGTCTCGGCACTGATGCGCAACCAGCGCGAAGTGCGTTACCTCGCTACGCCTGCAAATGTGCTGCTGGGCCTGCCGCGTGCATTGCGTGGCGACAACCCGGTGCAGCGCGCGCCGAAGCTGCCGATCGGCACCGACGCCAAGGCCACGCCGCGCGCTGCAGCCAGCAAGCCTCGCCTGCTGGTGATCGTCATGGGCGAGACCGTGCGTGCGCAGAACTGGGGCCTCAACGGTGGCCGCAACACCACCCCGGAACTGGCCCAGGCACCGGTGATCAACTTCCCCGACATGCACTCCTGCGGCACCAGCACCGAAGTGTCGCTGCCGTGCCTGTTCTCGCCGTGGGGACGCCACGACTACGACGAGAAGAAGATCCGCGCGCACCAGTCGCTGCTGCACGTACTGAACCGTGCCGGCATCGCACCGCTGTGGCGTGACAACCAGTCCGGCTGCAAGGGCGTGTGCGAAGGCCTGGAGTTCCAGTCGCTGTCCGATGCGACCACCCCGGGGCTGTGTGCCGACGGCCGCTGCATGGATGAGATCCTGCTGCAGAACCTGGCTACCCAGGTACGTGCAAAGCCCGGCGACCGGGTGGTGGTGCTGCACCAGCTGGGCAACCACGGCCCGGCGTACTTCGAGCGCTACCCAGCCGCCTTCGCCCGCTTCAAGCCAACCTGCGACACCCGTGACATCGGTCGTTGCTCGCGCGAAGAGATCACCAACAGCTACGACAACGCGGTGCTGTACACCGATCATTTCCTGAGCAAGACCATCGGCACGCTGCAGGGCATGCAGGATTACGACACGGCGATGATCTACCTGTCCGACCACGGCGAATCGCTGGGCGAGAAGGGCCTGTTCCTGCATGGCGTACCGTATGCGATTGCCCCGGCCGAGCAGACCCGCGTGCCGATGACGATGTGGTTCTCGCCGGGCTTCGCCAGCAGCCGTGGGTTGGACCTGCAGTGCGTGCGCAAGCGTTCGGCGGCGTATACCGACCATGACAACCTGTTCCCGTCGGTGCTGGGCCTGATGCAAGTGAAGACGGCGCTGTACGAGCGCGATCGCGACGTGTTCGCCAACTGCGAAGGTTGAGGGTTGTTCGGCAGGGCTTGCAGCCCTGCACCCGCAGAGGCAACGTCAACCGCAACGGCTGAAGCAACAGCAGAAGCGGGTTTCCTGACGGTTGGCGGGGTGGGTCCGGTGGCGGGAGACGCCGTAAACCCGTCCATGGGGGCTTGGCCGCGGCATCCATGCCGCGGACACTCCCGCCACCGGACCCACCCCGCCTTCGACAGTTTTCCGCGATCTGTCGGAATGGCGTTCTGCTCTGGTGGGTGTCGACCTTGGTCGACACAGTAGAGCCACGCCATGCGTGGATGATTCATTCGATACCTGACAGATGTGTCGACCAAGGTCGACACCCACCAACAGCCGCCGCGATCTGTCAGAGGTGGGGCGGTGTCGGAGTGCGGGGTGTCAGCCGCATGGGCCCGAGGCATGCCTCGGGCGGGTTGGACAGGACGCCCAACCCCGGTCTTGCCGTGTGCGCAGGAAAGCGCACACGAGCAAGCGGCTGCCAAGCCTACAAGGACGTACTTGCGGCGTCCCCGCACTCCGACACCGCCCCGCCAAACCACGGATAGTCCGCTGTTGCTTCGGCCTTTGCCCTTGATTGAACGCCTCTGCGGGTGCCGGGCGCCGCCCGGCCGACTTCCGCCACTTGCGGTGGCAGCCACTGCCCACTAGCCTTCGGCCGTCGTTCACCACCCAAGGATCGCCCGTGAAGCACCGTCATCTCCTGCTGGTTTCGGCTGTCGCCGCCGCCACGCTGGCCCTGGTCGCCTGCAAGAAGGAACCCACCCCAGGCACCGATACCGCCAGCAGCAGCGCTCCGGCCGGCGAAACCGCCGACCAGTTCGTGGCCCGCATCAATGCCGAATTCAAGGCCGCCTACCCGGAGATGACCTCGGCGCAGTGGCTGTCCTCCACCTACATCAACAGTGATTCCGAACGCATCGCGGCCAAGGCCAATGAGCGCTCGCTGACCCAGCTCAACAGCTGGATCGAGCAGGCCGCCAAGTTCGATGGCAAGCCGATGAGCGAGGACAGCAAGCGCGCGATCCATCTGCTGAAGCTGATGTCCTCGATGCCGGCGCCGCGCGATCCGGCCAAGCTGGCCGAACTGACCCAGATCGCCACCCGCATGGAAGGCAGCTACGGTGCCGGCAAGTACTGCACCGATGCCAATGATCCGAACTCCTGCCGCCAGCTCGGCGAGCTGGAGCAGGTGCTGGCACGCAGCCGCGACTACGACAAGCAGCTCGATGCCTGGCAGGGCTGGCACAGCACCACCAAGAGCATGCGTGGCGACTACCAGAAGTTCGTCGGTTTGGTGAACGAAGGCGCCAAGGGCATGGGCTTCACCGATGCCGGCCAGATGTGGCGCAGCGGCTACGACATGCCGCCGGAGCAGATCGGTCCGGAAACCGACCGCCTGTGGGAACAGGTCAAGCCGATGTACGAGCAGCTGCACTGCTACGCACGCGGCAAGCTGGACAAGACCTACGGCAAGGACAAGGCGGAAGTGGGCAACGGTCTGATCGCCGCGCACCTGCTGGGCAACATGTGGCAGCAGGACTGGTCGAACCTGTGGGACCAGCTGGAACCGTATCCGGGCGCAGGCAGCCTGGACATCACCGCGGCGCTGGAAAAGCAGTACCAGACCAACCTGAGCGCCGCGCTGGCCAAGGCTGGCAAGGATGCCAACGTGGCCGCGCAGTACAAGGCGCAGCGCGAGGCCGAACTGCGTACCGCCAAGCAGATGACCGAGCGCGCGCAGGACTTCTACGTGTCGCTGGGCATGCCGTCGCTGCCGCAGTCGTACTGGGAGAAGACCCAGTTCATCAAGCCCGATGACCGCGACGTGGTCTGCCACGCCAGCGCCTGGGACATGAACATGGAAGGCGACGTGCGCACCAAGATGTGCATCAAGCCGAACGAAGAAAACTTCACCACCATCTACCACGAGCTGGGCCACATCTATTACGACCTGGCCTACAACCCGCTGCCGCCGCTGTTCCAGGGAGGTGCCAACGATGGCTTCCACGAAGCGATCGGCGACACCATCGTACTGGCGATGACGCCCAAGTACCTCAGCTCGATCGGCCTGGTCGACGCGCCGACCGAGAGCCGCGAGGCGGTCATCAACAACCAGATGCGCATGGCACTGTCCGGTGTGTCGTTCCTGCCGTTCGGCCTGATGATCGACCGTTGGCGCTGGGGTGTGTTCGACGGTTCCATCACCGCCGACAACTACAACAAGGCGTGGTGGGACCTGAAGGCCAAGTACCAGGGTGTGGCCCCGGCCAGCACCCGTGGCGAGGAGTTCTTCGACCCGGGCGCGAAGTACCACGTGCCGGGCAACACCCCCTACACCCGCTACTTCCTGGCGCGCATCCTGCAGTTCCAGTTCTACAAGGGCCTGTGCGACGCGTCGGGCTACAAGGGCCCGCTGCATGAGTGCACCTTCTACGGCAACAAGGAAGCCGGCCAGAAGTACTGGGCAATGCTGAGCAAGGGTGCCAGCCAGCCGTGGCAGGCCACGTTGAAGGAGCTGACCGGTACCGACAAGCTCGATGCCGGCCCGATGATCGAGTACTTCACGCCGGTCAACGAGTGGCTGAAGCAGCAGAACGAAGGCCAGATGTGCGGCTGGCAGGCCAACGCGGCCCCGGCGGCGAAATGAAAGAAGGGGCGGGTCCGCAAGGTTCCGCCCCTTTCCGGTAGTGCCGGCCGCTGGCCGGCAACTGCACGGTGGAAATCCGTCTGGTAGCCGGCCAGCGGCCGGCTCTACCGCAACAGCGATCAGCTGTTCTTCTTCGCCGCCATCGCCGCGGCCAGCTCGGCCTTGAATTCGTCGAAGGTCTGGCCCTTCTCCCTGGCTTCGGCCTGTGCGGCATCGCGCAGTGCGTCGGAGTACACCAGGCGCACCGGCGTGCCATTGCGTTCGTGCAGCTCACCGGCCTGCATGATCAGCGCCAGCACCTGCGCAGCGCTCTCGCTGTGGCCGGCAATTCGGCCATCCATGCCCAGCACCCATTCGCCGTCGCGGCGCACGACACCGGCCAGCAGGGTGCGCTGTGCATCGCGCAGTTCCGCATGCGGCTCCACCGGCGAAGCCTGGGCAGCGGCCTTGTTGGCGGCCTGCTTTTCCTGGCGACGGCGCTGGTCGCGGCGGGTCTTGGAGCTGGTGGACATGGTGCGGTACCGCTGCGATAGGGGGGCGCAAGGATAGCGCACCCCGCCCGCAGCACCGCTTCACGCCCCTCAGTCCAGCACTTTGCCGTGCCGCCAGTAGCCCATGAAGGTGATCGCGCGGCGGTCCAGCCCGCAATCACGGACCAGGTGGCGACGGATCGCCATCACCGCCCCCGCCTCGCCTGCCACCCAGGCATACAGCGGCCCGGCGACGCTGGCATCGGCCTGCTCCCAGAGGATCTGCGCGTCGACATCGATCTCCTCCAGTTCGTCACCGACAGACACCGCCGAGACCGCTGCCAGCCGCGTCTGGACCGCCTGCAGCAGCGGCTGGCCGTGGGCCGCCTGACCACGCGGCAACCAGACCAGCTCGGCCGTGGACGGCGCCTTCAGCGGCACCGCGTCGCCGGCCTGCGCCACTTCCAGCAGCGCCAGCGTGCGTGGCGGATCGGCCAGCGCGGCCAGTTCCTCGAGGATGCCAGCCACTGCCGGCAGCGCGGTTTCATCCGCCACCAGCAGCACCTGGCCGACACCCGCCGGCGGTTTCCATTCCCAGCCTTCGCTGCTGTCGGCACAGTCGGCATCGGGGGCCAGCAGCACTACGCGGTCGCCCGGCCGCGCGTGGATGGCCCAGCGCGAGGCCGGTCCCGTCTCGCCATGCAGCACGAAATCAACGTCGACCTCGCCCTGCTCGGGACGCAGCTGGCGGATGGTGTAGGTGCGCATCGGCGGGCGCTGATCGTCCGGCAGCGCCCGGTAGCGCGGATACCAATCCTCGCCGCTGGGCACCTGCGGCACGTCCTGGCCGGGCAGGGGGAAGAACACCTTGATGCGCTGATCCGGGCCTTCGGTCTTCATCCGCGCCACGTCGGCACCGGTGAACACCATGCGGTCCAGGGAAGGGGAAAGAACGCGGCGCTCCTTCAGCGCCACCTCGAACAGGCGGTAGGTCTGCTGCGCAGCCATGGGGGAACCTCACGTAACGACATCGGATCGGCTGGCTGTCGTGCATCCACGCACCGGCTGGCTGGAGTGCCCAGCCTAGTCCGGTCGTTCCTCGCCGCAAGCGTTGCGGGCATCGCGGCCTGCCCTACCCCTGCGCGCTGCTCAATGGCCCGTGCAGGCTGCCTGCGCCGCGCGTTCACGCTGGTGTTCCCAGTACCAGAACACGAAGCCGGCAGCGAAGAACGCGGCCTGGCCCAGCGCCAGGTGCAGCGGGCTGGCACTGAGCAGCGGCGACACCACGCCGGCCACCACCGTGCTGATCATCAGCTGCACGAAGGCCTGCAGCGACGACGCCAGGCCACGCTGGTGCGGGTACATGTCCAGCACCGCCAGGGCCAGGATCGGGAAGATCAGCGACATGCCCATGCCGCCCAGGAAGATCGGCAGCACTGCCCACGGCAGCACGAACTGCGGCGACAGCGCCACGTAGCCGACATTCAGCAGCGCCGACAGCGCGCACAGGCTGAAACCGATGGCGACCTGGCGGGTGGGCGTGGTGTGCCCGGCCATGCGCCCGGACAGGAACGAGCCGGTGGTCATGCCGCCGATGGTGGGAATGAACAACCAGGCGAAACCGCCCTCGCCCAGGTGCAGGTGCTGCATCACGAACACCGGCGCCGAGGAGATGTACAGGAAGATGCCGCCGAAACCGATGCTGCCGGCCAGCGCCAGGCGCAGGAAGCGCGGGTTGAAGCCGATGCGCACGTAGTCACGCAGCAGCACGCGCGGCGACAGCGGCACCCGCGCCTCGACCGGATGGGTTTCCGGCAGGAAGCGCGCGGTGGCCGCCAACAGCACCAGCCCGAACACCACCAGGAACCAGAAGATCAGCGGCCAACCTGCGCCACTGAGCAGGATCCAGCCACCGATGATCGGTGCGATGGCCGGGGCGATGCCGAACAGCATCGACACCTGGCTCATCAGCCGCTGGGCATCGTGGCCGTGGTACAGGTCGCGGATCACCGCGCGGCCGACGATCATGCCGACACCCGCCGACAGGCCCTGCAGCGCGCGGAACGCCAGCAGCGTGGTCAGGTCGGTGGACAGCGCACAACCGACCGAGGCGCCGACGAACACCACCAGGCCACCGAGGATCACCCGCTTGCGGCCCCAGGCGTCGGACAGCGGGCCGTGTGCCAGGCTCATCAGGCCGTAGAACAGCAGGTACACGCTGATGGTCTGCTGCACCGCCACCTCGTCCACCGCCAGGCGCTGGGCCAGCTGCGGGAATGCCGGGAAGATGGTGTCGATCGAGAACGGGCCGAACATGGCCAGGCCGGCAAGCAGCAGGGCCATGCGGCGGGTGGAGGGGGCAACAGCGGCGGTCATGGAGGAAGCGTCCGGCAGGGCCATGCGGGGCACGCACGGCGGGCGCCGGTCCCGCAGCAACGGGGACGGCGCCAGATGAATTCGGGTATCCGCCCATCATAGGTGGGGATTGCGCTTGATGCCATGCAGCACTGCACAAAACGCACGGCCGGGCCATCGGCCATTCAGGCGCGGCGGCCATGCCCGGAGGCGGCCGGCGGGCCCGCAACGGGCTATAATCGGCGGGCAACACGGTGGGAGAAGCGGAACACCGCTGCCGAAGGCGCAACGCCCGTAATCGCTCAGGCCCGATACCACCCGTAACACAACTCTGGAGAGACCGGTTCGATCCGGCGCCGAAGGGGCACGAAGTTGCGGTTTTCCGCGCTTCCAAACTCTCAGGCAAAAGGACAGAGGGGCGCCCCGCAGACCGCCAGCCGGCGGCTTGTGCCCGTGCGTGTGCCCTTTCCTGACGGATCCTTCGCCATGTCCCAGAACACCCCTTCCCTGCGTGAGCTCGAGCACCACAACGCGTTCGTCGAGCGCCACATCGGCCCCAACGACGCCGAGATCGCGCAGATGCTCGACGTCGTCGGCCACGCGTCGCTGGATGCGATGACCGATGCCATCGTGCCGGCCAAGATCAAGTCGCCGGCGCCGCTGGCGCTGCCGGAGTCGATGACCGAAGTGCAGGCACTGGCGAAGATCCGTGCGATCGCCGACAAGAACACCGTGCTGCGCAGCTTCATCGGCCAGGGCTACTACGGCACCCACACGCCGAACGTGATCCTGCGCAACATCCTGGAAAACCCTGCCTGGTATACCGCCTACACCCCGTACCAGGCGGAAATCTCGCAGGGCCGCATGGAAGCGCTGATCAACTTCCAGACCCTGTGCGCCGACCTGACCGGCATGGAAATCGCCAACGCCTCGCTGCTGGACGAAGCCACCGCCGCTGCTGAAGCGATGACCCTGGCCAAGCGTTCGGCCAAGTCCAAGTCGGACACCTTCTTCGTGCACGACGCCGTGCATCCGCAGACGCTGGAACTGCTGCGTACCCGCGCCGAGCCCATGGGCATCGTGCTGCGCGTCGGCACCCCGGCCGAAGCGCTGGAAGCGGAAGCCTTCGGCCTGCTGCTGCAGTATCCGGATACCTTCGGCCAGGTGGGCGACTACAAGGCGCTGGTCGATGCCGTGCACGCACGCGGCGGCCTGGTGGCCGTGGCCACCGACCTGCTGGCCCTGACCCTGCTGGCCGCCCCGGGCGAATGGGGCGCGGACATCGTGGTCGGCAACAGCCAGCGTTTCGGCGTGCCGTTCGGCTTCGGTGGCCCGCACGCCGCCTTCATGGCCTGCCGTGACGCCTACAAGCGCTCGATGCCGGGCCGCCTGATCGGTGTTTCGGTCGATGCCCAGGGCAACCCGGCCTACCGCCTGACCCTGCAGACCCGCGAGCAGCACATCCGCCGCGAGAAGGCGACTTCCAACATCTGTACCGCGCAGGTGCTGCTGGCGGTGATGGCCTCGATGTACGCCGTTTACCACGGCCCGGAAGGCCTGACCCGCATTGCCCGCCGCACCCATCGCCTGGCCTCGATCCTGGCCGCAGCGCTGCGCAATGCCGGCGTGCAGGTCGGTGGCGATTTCTTCGACACCCTGCATGTCACCGGCGTGCATGCCGATGAGATCCATGCCAAGGCCCGCGCCGCCGGCTACAACCTGCGCGCGATCGACAGCGACTCGGTCGGCATCAGCCTGGACGAAACCACCACCCGCGCCGACATCGTTGCCGTGGCGGCCGTGTTCGGTGCCTCGCTGGACGTCGACGCGCTGGATGCCAGCACCGCCGACGCGCTGCCGGCCGGCCTGCTGCGCCAGTCCGCGTTCCTGACCCACCCGGTGTTCAACACCCACCACAGCGAGCACGAGCTGCTGCGCTACCTGCGTTCGCTGGCCGACAAGGACCTGGCGATGGATCGCACGATGATCCCGCTGGGTTCGTGCACCATGAAGCTCAACGCCACCGCCGAGATGATTCCGGTGACCTGGCCGGAGTTCTCGCAGATCCACCCGCTGGTGCCGGCCGACCAGGCGCTGGGCTACAAGGAACTGATCGACACGCTGGAAGCGATGCTGGTCGAATGCACCGGCTACGACGCAGTCAGCCTGCAACCGAATTCCGGCGCGCAGGGTGAGTACGCCGGCCTGCTGGCGATCCGCGCCTACCACCGCTCGCGCGGCGAGGGCCACCGCGACATCTGCCTGATCCCGGATTCGGCACATGGCACCAACCCGGCTTCGGCGCAGATGTGCGGCATGAAGGTCGTGGTGACCAAGACCGACGCCAACGGCAACGTTGACGTCGAGGACATCCGCCTCAACGCCGAGAAGTACAGCGACCGCCTGGCCGCGATCATGATGACCTACCCGTCCACGCACGGCGTGTTCGAGGAAGAGGTGGTCGAGATCTGCGAGATCATCCACAAGCACGGCGGCCAGGTGTACACCGACGGCGCCAACATGAACGCCCTGGTGGGCGTGGCCAAGCCGGGCAAGTGGGGTTCGGACGTTTCACACCTGAACCTGCACAAGACCTTCTGCATCCCGCACGGCGGTGGTGGCCCGGGCGTCGGCCCGTGCGCGGTCAAGGAGCACCTGGCCCCGTTCCTGCCGGGCAAGCTGGGTGACAACGGTCCGGTCGGCATGGTCAGCGCCGCCAGCTTCGGCAGTGCCTCGATCCTGCCGATCAGCTGGATGTACATCGCGATGATGGGCCGTGAAGGCCTGCGCAAGGCCACACAGGTCGCGCAGCTCAACGCCAACTACATCGCCAAGCGCCTGGCCCCGCACTTCAAGACCCTGTACACCGGCCGCAACGGCCTGGTGGCGCATGAGTGCATCCTGGACGTGCGCCCGCTGGAGAAGACCAGCGGCATCGGCGCCGAGGACGTGGCCAAGCGCCTGATCGACTTCGGCTTCCATGCCCCGACCCTGAGCTTCCCGGTGGCTGGCACGCTGATGGTCGAACCGACCGAGAGCGAGTCGCTGCACGAGCTGGACCGCTTCATCAACGCGATGATCCAGATCCGCGAGGAAATCACCGCGATCGAAGACGGCCGCCTGGACCGCGAGGACAACCCGCTGAAGAACGCGCCGCACACCGCGACCGCGGTGACCGCCAGCGAGTGGACCCACGCCTACCCGCGCGAACTGGCCGCCTTCCCGCTGGCCAGCCTGAAGCAGAGCAAGTACTGGCCGCCGGTGGCCCGCGTCGACAACGTGTATGGCGACAAGAACGTGATGTGCGCCTGCATCCCGGTCGATGCCTACAAGGATGATGAAGTCGAGGCTTGATTCCTCGCTGCATCGGTAAAGAGAACGGCCCGCGCAAGCGGGCCGTTTTCATGAGGGTGTGTGGACCAAGGTCCACACCCACAAGCATCCGATCACGGGTCCGGCATCTGCCCCAGGCTCAACTGCCACGACACGCCGAAGCGGTCCTGCACCCAGCCATAGCGGTTGCTGAATTCATAGTCACCCACCGGCATCAACCAGTGCCCACCCTCGCCCAGCACGCGCGCGGCGCGCTCGAACTGCTCGGCACCGGAACACTCGACGAACAGCGAGATCGATGGGCTGAAGGTGAAGTCGTGAACATCGAGGCTGTCAAAGCACAGGTAGTGGGTGCCACCCAGCAGGAAGATGGCCTGGCGGACCTGCCCAGGCACGCCGGCACCGGCGCCCTCCGGGTGGCGCTGCAGGGCCAGCATGCGGAAATCGGCAAAGGCTTCGGCGTACAGGGCCAGCGCGGCCTCGGCCTGGCCGGTGAACATCAGGAAGGGACGGCTGCGCAGCATGCGGTACTCCTGGTCGACGGGCCGCTGGCGGCCCACACGATCAGGATGGCACGGCGGATGTGCAGCCCCCGTGGTAGTGCCGGCCGCTGGCCGGCAGCTTCAGTCAGGCCTCGCGCATGCGCCGGGCGATGGCGCTGCCTGCGGCGATGGTGGCGGTCAGCGCCACCATCGACAGGAACTGCAGGCGGGTGTGCGACTCGCTCAGCAGCAGGCCGAAGATCAGTGCCAGGATCGCCAGCGCGCAGCAGGTCAGCCACGGGAAACCAGCCATGCGGAACGGCAGGCGGGTGCCCAGGCGATCCGCGCGGCGGCGCAGCACCAGTTGCGAAACCAGCGACAGCGTCCACACCAGCAGGCAGGTGGAACCGACGATGTTCAGCAGTACCGGCAGCACCCGGTCCGGGAACAGCAATTCCATCACCGTAGCCGCGAAACCGAACAGCACGCTGGCCAGCACGGCGATGACCGGCACCTGGCGCGGATCGGTCCAGCCCAACACCGCCGGCGCTTCACGACGCTGCGCCAGCGAATACATCATGCGCGAGGCGCCGTAGAGATTGGCATTGAGCGCCGACAGCAGCGCGATCACCGCAATCAGCGTGATGGCGGTGCCCGCACCCGGGATACGGGCGATATCCAGCACCGCAGCGAACGGCGATTTCAGCGCCTCGCTGGTCCAGGGCACCACGGCAATGATCACGCTCAGCGAGCCGATGTAGAACACCAGGATGCGCCAGGCCACGGTGCGGATGGCACGGGCAATGCTGCGTTCCGGGTCTTCGGTCTCGGCAGCAGCGACGGCTACGATCTCGGTACCACCGAAGGCGAACACCACCACCAGCAGCGCAGCACCGATGCCGGCCAGGCCCTTCGGTGCGAAGCCGCCATGTTCGGTGAAGTTGCTCAGGCCCGGCGAGGTCACCTGCGGCAGCCAGCCCATCAGCAGCGCCACGCCGATGGCGATGAAGGCCAGGATCGCCGCGACCTTGAGGATGGCGAACCAGAATTCGAACTCGCCGAAGTTCTTCACCCCGAGCAGGTTGATCGCAGTGAAGAACAGCATGAAGGCCAGCGCCGCCATCGGTACAGGTACCGCCGGCCAGACAGTGGCCAGCAGACCGGCCGCCCCCACCGCTTCGGCAGCGATCACGATCACCAGCTGCACCCACCACAGCCAGCCCACGGTGGCACCGGCGGTGGCGCCCATGGCATCGGCGGCATAGACCGAGAACGCGCCACTGGTTGGTTTGGCCGCCGCCATTTCACCCAGTGCGTTCATCACGATGATCACCAGCGCGCCAGCGACCAGATACGACACCAGCACCGCCGGACCGGCCGCCTGCACGCCCACGCCCGAGCCGAGGAACAGGCCGGCGCCGATGGCGCTGCCCAGGCCCATCATGATCAGCTGGCGGGGCTTGAGCGAATGTCCGAGGCGGGACGGCGAAGCGGTCGGAATCGAGTTGGGCATCGGCGGGGCTGGCGGCGGGCTACAGGGGCGACACCTTACCCTGTCCCATGCCCGCGGGGATAGGCACAGCGCAGCAGGCCGCTCAGGCCAGTGCGGGCTCGCCGACGTTGCCGCCGATACGGGCACGGTAGGCGCGCGGCGAGAAACCGGTTTCAGCCTTGAACTTGCGGGTGAAGGCGCTCTGGTCGCTGAAACCACAGGCCTGGCCGATGCTGGCGATGCTCTCGTCACCGTGCAGCAGGTGCATGGCCATCTGGATCCGCAGCCGGGTCAGCACCTGCTGCGGGGTCATCTGGAACACCTTGCGGAAGCTGCGCTCCAGCTTGGACAGCGAAAAGCCGGTGATGTCCAGCAGGGTCTGCATGCGCACGTTCTCGGCGTAGTGCGCGTTGAGGTGGGCCAGTGCCAGCCGCAGCTGTTCGTACTGGGTACCCAGGCTGTCCTTCTGGCCAAGGTCGCGGGAAATGCCGATCAGCCCCTCGATGGCCCCATCGACCACCAGCGGGCGCTTGCAGGTCAGGCACCAGCCTGGTTCGCGGTTGGCGAACAGGTGCAGCTCCATCAGGTTCTCGATGACCTCACCGGACAGCACGCGGGCGTCCTGATCGACGTAGTCCGCGCTGAGGCCGGTCGGGTAGATTTCGGCCGCGGTGCGCCCGATCACGTCCTTGCGCGCGCGCAGGCCCAGCCGCCGCAGCATGGTCTGGTTGACGTGGGTGTAACGCCCCTGAAGATCCTTGATGAAGAACAGCACATCCGGGATGGCGTCGAACAGGGCTTCGATGTCGGCGGGCTCGACTCGCATGCGGCAAGCATAGCCGAGGCCCCTTGCCGGTGCGATCACCCTTGCGGGACTTGCGCTTAACGCCGCCAGGGCCACCGTGGAGGCCAGTCCCCACTGGAGAACCGGCCATGCCCCGCGGTGACAAGTCCGCCTATACCGAAAAGCAGAAGCGCCAGGCCGAGCACATCGAAGAGAGCGAGCGCGAGCGTGGCGCCAGCGAAAGCACCGCCGAACGCATCGCCTGGGCCACCGTGAACAAGCAGGACGGTGGTGGCAAGCGCAGTGGTAGTGGGCGCAAGGTGGCGAAGGAGGCATCGGCGAAAAAGGCCACCCGCAAGGCTGCTGCGAAGAAGACAACGGCGAAGAAGGCACCGGCCCGCAAGACAGCCACGAAGAAGGCAACAAAGAAGACGGTGGCCAAGAAGGCCAGCACTCGCCTCGCGTAGTGCTGCTGCGAAGAAGGCGGCGAAGACCCGTGCGGCGAAGAAGACCGTGCGCAAAGTGGCGGCGAAGAAAGCGGCACGTACCCGCGCGCGCGGCTGAGAGCATCGTTCAGGGCGGCAGCATCCTCATCCACGCGGCAACTTCGGCAGCAGCTGCGTCCGCACGTGCCTGCAGCAGCAGATGTGGTCCCTCCAACGACACATGCCGGGCATTGGGCAGCAACGCCTGCAGCTCGGCCACGCTGGGCGACCACAGCAGGCGGTCCTGTAGGGCATGCAGACACAACGTTGGCACTTCGATTCCCGGCAGCAATGCGCGTACGTCGACCCGCAGGGTCGCTGCGGCGCGTTGCCGCAACGTGGTCGCCGGAATCTGAGCCAACGCATCGCACAGCAACGACGTGTGCTCACGGGTGCGCCACCGCCCCAGCAGCAGGCGCGCCAGCAACGCCACGGGAGGTAGGGGCCAGGCCGGCGTCAGCAGGGCTGCGCTGGCTGCCGGCAATGGCACCGGCCGACGCGCAAAGGTCGCGGCAAGCACCAGTCCGCGTAGCCCGGCGGGCTGTCGCGCGACAAGTTCAATCGCCAACGGGCCCGAGAAGGACTCGGCAAGCAGAATGAAGGGATGGCCGGGCAGCTGCGACCACAGCCGTTGGGCTAGCGTGGCGTGATCCTGCCCTCCCTGCGCAGGCAACGTGATCGCCTGCGTCGTCAGCCCATGAGCCTGGAGTGCTGACAGAAACGGGGTCGACAGCCTGCCGGAGCCATCCAGGCCGGGCAGCATCAGCACGTGCTGCGGCGTGGGCGATGCTGAATCACGGCCCGGCTTTTCCTCGCTCCCGATTCCCATGTCACCTCCATTGCTGGCAAGCATCGCCCACATCGGCAGGCAACGAAAACTCTACTCCTGTTGTCCTGCTGCTTTGCCGGTCAAGGTTGAGCAATACTGCCCGCTCTGCCGCCGGATGCGGCTACCAAGGAGAGCGGTTGATGCGATGGACCTACGCGCTGGCCATGATGGCCATGATGGCCATGATGCTGCCACTGAACAGCTCCGCCAGCGATGGTTGGATAAATGGGGACGGCAAAGCGATGCCGGATACCGATGCAATGAAATCCAGCGGTGGCTTTGCGGCGTCGCTGCTGGTCACCTCCGATGCCGACTGGCAGGCCAAGTGGGATACCCCACCAGAGATCACTCCAGGTTTTACCGAGGCCAAAGAAGTCCACCTGGGCGGTGAATTGTTCCTGCTGACATTCCTGTCCAACCCCCAACTGGACGAGAACCGCGTACCCAAGGTGCACTGCGATCTGCGCATGCTGCGCCCGGACGGCAGTACCAGCATCGACGAACGCGAAGTTCCCTGTTTCACCGCTGCCCTGCCCGGCCCGCCAACCCTGTTGTACATGACCAACCTGCACCTGAAGTTCGTGGCCGAGGCCAGTGATCCGAAAGGCACGTGGACTGCGCAGGTGGTGGTCAAGGATCTGCTGCGGAATGTGAGCCTGCCTCTGCAGGCTCGCTTCGACGTCCGTTGAACGGAGGCGTGCGGATGAAGATGCGGCGATTACTGAGCTGGACCGGTCTTGCGCTTTGCGTGGTCTACCTGCTGTTGACCGCATGGCTGGTTCACGGCGCACAGTCGGATGCGGACCCGAAGGGGGCCTATATCCTGATGTCGCTCCCCATCACCCTGCAGTCTGCTGCACTCGATGCCATCGGCGCAGGCAGCCTGCTGTACGGCAAACCCTGGTCGACCGCGTATGCAGTGCTGGTTCCGCCAACACTGCTGTTGCTGTATGCAGCCGGCTGGCTGATCGAACGCTCCGCGCGCGGCCGCTAGCCGGCGGCACCGATCGTTTGCGTGCATGCGATCCCCTGCATGCGGGGCATCGCATGCAGGGCGTCATCCAACATCCAGTTGCAGGTTGCTTACGCCGCCCGCGCGGGCATGATGGTCATGCGCGCGCCCTGCTCCAGCTGGAACACCGACACCGACGTGGTCAGTGCATGCGCCTGTTGTTCCAGCGCGCGGCTGGCCGCGGTCGCTTCTTCCACCAGTGCGGCGTTCTGCTGGGTCACCTGGTCCATCTGCACCACCACCTGGTTGACCTGCTCGATACCGGCCGCCTGTTCCTTGCTGGCCGCGGCGATGTCGCTCATCAGCTGGGTGGTACGCGAGCTGGCCTGGGCCACGCGTGCGATCGCGGCTTCGGATTCAACAGTCACCGCCAGGCCACTCTTCACCTTGGCAGCGGCGTCTTCGATCAGCTCCTTGATCTCCTTGGCGGCGACACCGGCACGCTGCGCGAGCGTGCGCACTTCGCTGGCGACCACGGCGAAACCACGGCCCTGCTCGCCCGCACGGGCCGCTTCCACCGCAGCATTCAGCGCCAGGATGTTGGTCTGGAACGCGATGCCGTCGATCACCGTGGAGATCTCCGAGATGCGTGCCGATGACTGATCGATCTCGCCCATCACCGATGCCATCTGTGCCATTGCCTGCTCGGTCTCGCGAACCGCGGCACCGGCGGCATGCGCTTCGCTGTCGGCCTGACGGGCCAGCTCGGCATTCTGGCGCACGGTGGAGGTCAGCTCCTCCATCGATGCTGCGGCCTCTTCCAGGTTGGCGGCCTGCTGCTCGGTGCGGCGCGACAGATCGTTGTTGCCAGCGGCCAGTTCCTGCGCTGCGTTGTTGATGCTGTCGGCGGCCACCTGGATGCCCCGCACGATGCCGGTCAGCTGCGCGGTGGTGGTGTTGGCGTCGTCACGCATGCGGGCGAACACACCGTCGTACTCGCCGTCCATGCGTGCGGTCAGGTCGCCGTGCGAGATCGCGCGCAGCACATCGGAGACATCGGCGATGCTGGACTGCGAACTGGCCATCATGCCGTTGAGGTGCTCGACCATCGCCTTGAACTGGTACTGGAACGCAGCAGCATCGCCACGCATGCTGAAGTCACCGGCGCGCGCGGCGCGGGCCAGTTCATCAATCTGCGCGTTGATCGCCATCAGGCTCTGCTTCACCGCCGCCAGGGTGCGGGTCAGCGTGCCCTTCTCGCCCGGGTAGTCGGGCAGGTCACGACTGAGGTCACCGATGGCGTAGCGCTGCATCACCTCGGCCATCAGCAGTTCCACCTGTACGTGCGATTCGACCAGGCTGTTGGTGGCCTGCACCATGCGGCCGAAGTCACCGGGGAATGCGCTGGCATCCATGCGATAGCGGATCGCGCCGGCCTCGTGCTGTTCGGCCATCTGCAGCTGCGCACCGATCGCCGCCTGCACGCTCTGCCGCACGCTGGCCATCGCCTCGCCAAGCTGGGTCAGCTCATCACGGCCACCCAGACGGAACTCCTGGTCCAGCTGGCCCTTGGACAGCCGTTCGGCCAGGTTCACCGCGCGGGCCAGCGGGCCGGTCAGGCTGCGGCCGATCATCACCGAGGCACCGATGCCGACCAGCAATGCCACACCGCCCAGCACCAGCAGCTGCAGCAGGCTGCGCTCGCCCAGCCTGATCGCCTCGGCGGCTGCATCGCGGCTTTCCTTCTCTTCGAAGTCCACGCCGTCGGACAGGGCCTTGTTCCAGCCATTGGCCGCTTCCTGCACCGGGCCCAGGGTCAGCGCCACGGCGCCCGGGTAGTCGCCCTGCTCCATCAGTTCGCTGGTCTGCTTGTTGAGCGGGCGCGCGATGGCGCGCTTGGCCGCGATGGTTTCCGCGATGGCCTTGCCCTCCGCATCACCCGGCAGTGCCTGGTAGGCGGTCCAGCTGGCCTCATAGCGCTTGACCAGGTCGGCAATGCGCTTCTCGTCGCTGCCGCGGTCTTCGCCCTGGCGGATCAGCATTTCGCGGCGCACCACCATCATCTGGTTGTTGGCATCGAGCATCTGCGACAACAGGCGCACCTTGGCCACGCTGACGTCGACCACCTGCTGCATCGCGCGCTTCTGCACGACACTGGCGGTGGCGCCGGTGGCCACCACGGCGGCAACCAGCAACAGCAGCAGGCCAAAGCCCAGCCCAAGACGCCAGGCAACCCTGACATTCCTCAAGTAGTTCATCGGTACATCCAAAACGGGGGGATGCGCCCCTATCGGCCGCGCCACCGGCATTCTTGATCAGCAACATGCACGGGCGTCGGTAGCCGTTCACCTTGGTGATGCCACGCACGGCGCTTCTGCGACAAGGGCCCGGGCCACGCCAGGGCTGCCCTGCTCATGCCGGCATCAAGTTGCTTTCACGGGGGCTGCGCAGCCTCTCCGGGCAGGGTGGAGCTGCCATCTGCCGGAGGCCTCCATGCCCGTACACCGCCCCGCCCTGCTCGCCCTGTCCTTGCTGATGTCCCCCGCCTTCGCGCAGCCCCCTGCGCCCGCCAACCTGCCCGCCCCCATTGCCGAAACGTCTGGACCGGACACCGCACCACGCTCCGCCCTGCACGCCCAGGTGCTTCTGGATCGCGCCAATTTCTCCCCGGGCGAGATCGACGGTGAAGTCGGCAGCAATCAGCGCCGGGCCGTGGCCGGCTTCCAGGCGGCCCACGGCCTGGCAGTGAGCGGAGAGCTGGACGACAGCACCTGGAAGGCCCTGCAGGCCGACACGGTCGTGCCACTGGCCAGCCACACGCTGACCGCCGAGGATGTGGCCGGGCCGTTCGTCGCCGTTCCGAAGACGCCCGCCGCGCAGGCAAAGCTGAAGGCGCTCGGCTACAGCAGCGTCGAGGAATCACTGGGCGAGCGTTTCCATACTTCGCCAGCATTGCTGAAGGCGCTCAACCCCGGCGTCGATCTGGCAAAGGCCGGCAATCGCATCCAGGTGCCCAACATCGCGCCCGTGGCGTTGCCGAAGGCGGCGAAGATCGTGGTCGACAAGTCCGCTTCAACCCTGCAGTTGCTGGATGCGCAGGGCAAGGTGATGGCGCAGGTGCCAGTGTCGTCCGGCAGCCAGCATGATCCGTTGCCGATCGGCGAATGGAAGATTCTCGGCGTCTATCGCGACCCGCCGTTCCATTACAACCCCAAGCTGTTCTGGGATGCGCGCAAGGGCGACAAGAAGGCCACGCTGCCGCCCGGTCCGAACAACCCGGTCGGCCGGGTCTGGATCGACCTGTCCAAACCCCACTATGGCCTGCACGGAACGCCGGTACCCGGCCATGTAGGCAAGACCGAATCGCATGGCTGCGTACGCATGACCAACTGGGATGCACTGCGCGTGGCCGATGCCGTGGATACCTCCGTCCCCGTGGTGATGCAGGAGTGAGCCGATGCGTCTTTCGCAGCTGATCGTGCTGGGCGTGCTGCTGGGTGTGGGAATGGGCTGGTGGCTGCGCCGCGATGCCGCTGAAACTACGGCAGTGTCCACGCCTGCAACGCCGCTCACCGTGTTGGCAACGCCGACGGCGGAAGCGGCTACACCACGCGCGTCGCTGCCGGTCAGCGTCGACGCAGCACCGGACGGCCTTCTGCTGCCGGTGCAGGGCGTACTGCCCTCGCAGTTGCGCGATACCTTCACCGATGCCCGCAGCGAAGGACGCGTACACGATGCGATCGACATCATGGCCGATGCCGGGACGCCGGTGCTGGCGGTGGCCGACGGCACGGTGGAAAAGCTGTTCGACAGCGAGCGCGGAGGGCTGACGATCTACCAGTTCGAGCCCAGCGGGCGCTGGTGCTACTACTACGCGCACCTGCAGCGCTATGCCGATGGCCTGGCCGAAAAGCAGGTGATCAAGCGCGGCGAGGTGATCGGCTACGTGGGCAGCACTGGCAATGCCAGCGCCGAGGCCCCGCACCTGCATTTCGAGGTGCACGTGCTGGGCCCGGAGAAGCAGTGGTGGAAGGGTGAGTCGATCAATCCCTATCCCCTGCTGAAGTCGACGGTGCTGATGCCCGGTGCTGCCAGCGCCGCAACGCCAGAGTAAAGACAGCCAGCGCGCCCCCCGCAATCAGCAGGAACAGTGCCGCCACTTTCCAGAAGAAGAACGGCCACAACCAGACATAATCCAGGTCAGTCAGCTTCAACAGGTCCAGTGGCGGCTGCAGCTCGACGGTGGCCGCGCGATTGGCCAGCGCCGGGTCCACCTCCAGCACGGTTACCCGCAGCCATGAGCGTCCGCGTGGCAATGCATCGCCGCGGCCATAACCAAAGTAGGACGCCATGAGGCCACTGGAATCAACCGATGCCAGCCTGCGGTTGATGCCCTGCCCGGCCACGCCCGAACGCTCTCCCGCGCGGAAGTCCCCATGATCGGTGGGAGTATCGATACGCAGCAGCACTTCAGGGTCAGCCTCAGTACCATCTGCGGCATACCGCAGGCGCAGCCGCAGTTGGTCATCGATGAAGCGGTAGACCGTCACCTCGGCCGTCGCTCCCGGGCTCAGCAGCAGCGGCAGGGTCTGGGTGCGCGAGGCCAGATGGTAGGCGATGGCGCCGAGCGCCAGAACCGCGCAGGCGATGCCCCACAGGCTCCACAACACCCATAGGGTGATCCGAACCACGGTCTCGCCTTTCACGCTGACATCCTGGTCATCGCTTCGCTTCCTCGCCGGCCTTGCTGACACAGTAACGAAAAAGCCCCGCTTTCGCGGGGCTTCTTCTTGCAGCGACGCCGGGCAGCGCCCGGCGCTACCGGGTGGTCGCTTCGCCGGGCATGGCCCGGCGCTACCGGTCACGCACTCAGGCGAAGGGGTCCTGCAGGACCATGGTGTGGTCGCGGTCCGGGCCGGTGGAGACGATGCTGATCGGGCAACCGGCCAGCTCTTCGAGCGAACGCAGGTAGGCACGTGCGGCCGGCGGCAGGTCGTCCCAGTGGGTGATGCCGTGGGTGTTCTCGCTCCAGCCCGGGAACTCCAGGTACACCGGGGTGCACTCTTCCCAGCCCTGCGCGTCCAGCGGCGCGTACTCGGTGCGCTTGCCGTTGTATTCGTAGGCGATGCAGACCTTCAGCTTTTCCATGCCGTCCAGCACGTCCAGCTTGGTGATGCACAGGCCGCTGATGCCGTTGATGGCCACGGCGCGCTTCAGTGCGACGATGTCCATCCAGCCGCAGCGACGCGGGCGACCGGTCGAAGCACCGTACTCGGCGCCGCGGTCACGGATGCCCTGGCCGACTTCGTCGTCCAGTTCGGTCGGGAACGGGCCGCCGCCGACGCGGGTGGCGTAGGCCTTGGCGATGCCCAGCACGTAGTCGATCGAATCGGCGCCGACGCCGGAACCGGCCAGCGCGCCACCGACCGTGGTGTTGGAGCTGGTGACGTACGGGTAGGTGCCGTGGTCGATGTCCAGCAGCGCACCCTGCGCGCCTTCGAACAGCACGCGCTTACCCTGCTTGCGCAGGTCGTGCAGGATGCCGGCCACGTCGGACTTCATCGGCTGCACGTACTCGCCGAAGGCCAGCGCTTCGTCGAAGGTCTTCTGGAAATCGACCGCATCGGTGTTCAGGTACTTGGTCAACACGAAGTTGTGGTAATCCAGCGCAGTGCGCAGGAGTTCTTCCAGCTGCTTCGGGTAGTGCAGGTCGGCGATGCGGATGCCGCGGCGCGCCACCTTGTCTTCGTAGGCCGGGCCGATGCCACGGCCGGTGGTACCGATCGCCTTGCCGCCGGCAGCGCGCTCGCGCGCCTGGTCCAGGGCGATGTGGTACGGCATGATCAGCGGCGCGGCCGGCGAGATCTTCAGGCGCGAACGCACTTCCACGCCGGAGGCTTCCAGCTCGGCGATTTCCTTCTGCAGTGCGGCCGGCGAGATCACCACGCCGTTGCCGATCAGGCACAGCGCATCGTCACGCAGGATGCCCGACGGGATCAGGTGCAGGACGGTCTTCTTGCCGTTGATGACCAGGGTGTGGCCGGCGTTGTGGCCGCCCTGGAAGCGCACGACGGCGCCGATTTCCTCAGTGAGCAGATCGACGATCTTGCCCTTGCCTTCATCGCCCCACTGGGCACCCAACACTACGACAGACTGACCCATGACGGGCTCCTCGATTTGTTGCGGCCATCGGGGCCGCGGACGGGTAAACCGTGGCGGGGCTGGCCAGCACCTGGAGGGCGGCTCCAAACGGGGAGCGCCGGCGATGGAAGGCCCAGACACGGAAAAAGCCGAACGGGGAGGCCCGTCCGGCTTTTGTGCATTATCCGGGTTTCCGGGGTCGGGTGCCACCTTTCCGACGGACGGCTTCACCGGCCGGTCAGCCGCCCCGCCCGATGGTGCCGGCCGCTCAGGCCCCGCCCGGTAGTGCCGGCCGCTGGCCGGCAACGCCAACCAAGGTTGGTATCTACCAGAGCCGGGCCATGCATGTGAACGCAGGCGGTAGTGCCGGCCGCTGGCCGGCAATCCCGGGTTGCCGGCCAGCGGCCGGCACTACCCTTTCAGTGCCGCGCCCACCACAGCAGGCTCAGGCCGGCCAGCAGCACCAGCCCGCCGAAGCTGCGCAGGGCCGGGCTGGGCAGGTCCAGCAGGCGCTCGGCCATGCGCTTCCAGGCGAACGGCGCGACGAACAGGAACAGGCCTTCCAGCACCGCCACCAGGCAGACGGCGGCGAACAGATCTTTCATGGGGGGGACTCCGGAAAAAACACGGGGCCCGGCATTCAGCCGGGCCCCGTGGGGTAATGCCCTGCGACCTCAGCGGTCGTTCTTCAGGTACTGCAGGAACGGGTCGTTCTTGTCCAGCACGATCACGCCGTTGCCGTCGGTCATGGAGCCACGGTAGGCCTCCAGGCTGCGGTAGAACGCGTAGAACGACGGATCGGCAGAGCCGGCCTTGCCGTAGATGCGGGCGGCATCGGCATCGCCTTCACCGCGCAGGCGCTGGGCATCACGCTCGGCTTCTGCAATCAGCACGGTGCTGTCACGGTCGGCCTGGGCGCGGATGGTCAGCGACTGCTCCTCGCCCTCCGCACGCAGCTTCGCCGCTTCCTGCTTGCGCTGGGCGCGCATGCGCTCGTACACATCGTTGATCACCTGGCTGTCGGTCGGCAGGTCCACCTGCTTGATGCGCAGGTCGATCATCTGCATGCCCAGGCCGGCCACGGCTTCGTTGATCCCCTTCAGCTGCTCGGCGATCAGCTCGCTGCGATCGCCGGAAACCAGCTGCTGCAGGGTGCGCGAGTTGATCTGGTTGCGCAGCGAGTCGGTGATGATCGGTGCCAGGCGGGCATTGGCGATGCGCGGATCGCCGCCGGTGGCACGGAAGTAGTCACCCACGTTGGAGATGTAGCCGATGGCGAAGAAGTCGACGCTGACGTCCTTCTGCTCGGCGGTGAAGTAGCGCGCCGGCGCGGTGTCGAGCACCTGGAAGCGGCGGTCGAAGACCTTCACCGTTTCCACTACCGGCACCTTGAAGTGCAGGCCCGGCTTGATGTCCGAACGCACCACCTTGCCCAGGTTCAGCACCATGGCGGTCTGGTCCTCACGGACCACGTACACCGAGCCGAGCAGGCCCAGCACCACCGCCACGATCACGGCGATCCAGATAGGACTCTTCATCGGCTGCCCTCCTCACGGCCGCTCGGTCGCCCGGTCGGGCGGCCCACCGGCCGGCCCGGATCACGGGAAGCTTCCACCGCTGCACCCGGCAGCGACGGCATCACCACATCCGGATTTGCCACTGCGGCCGGAGCCGAGGTGGTGGGACGGGTATCGCCGGTCATCGGCACGTAGATCAGCTGGCGGCCATCGCCACCGATCACCTTGCGGTTCTCGCTCAGCACCTGCTGCACGGTCTCCAGCCACAGGCGCTTGCGGGTCACTTCCGGGGCGTCCTTGTACTGGGCCTGCAACAGGCTGAAGCGCTGCGCGTCACCCTCGGCCTTGGACACCACCGCCTGCTTGTAGCCTTCGGCGGTGGTACGGGCGCGCGAGGCCTGGCCTCGGGCTTCCGGCACGACCTTGGCGGCGTAGGCCTGGGCTTCGTTGATCAGGCGTTCCTTGACCTGCTGGGCACCGTTGACTTCGTCGAAGGCCGGCTTCACTTCTTCCGGCGGACGGGCGTCCTGCAGGGTCAGGCCGGTCACGGTGAGGCCGGTCTTGAACGCCTTCAGCAGCGCCTGCAGGCGCTCCTCGGCGGCCACGGCCAGCGGACCACGGTTGTTCAGCACGGCGTTGAGGTCGGCGCGGCCAACTTCCTCGCGCACGGCGCTCTGCGCCGACTGCTCAAGCACCTGGTTGGCATCAACGGTGCCGAACAGGTACTGCTGCGGGTCGTCGATGCGGTACTGGACGTTCAGCGAGACGTTGACGATGTTCTCGTCGCGGGTCAGCACCGGCACCTGGATCGAGAAGGTCTTGATCTCGGTGGCGTTGACCTTGGTGACAGACTCAATCGGCCACGGCAGCTTGAAGTTCGGGCCGGGCTGCAGGATGCGCGAGAACTGGCCGAAGCGCAGCACCACGCCACGCTGCTGTTCACCGATCAGCTGGAAGCTGGAGAACAGCACCAGCAGCACCACGGCCGCCACCACCCAACGCACGATGCCGCCGTCGAACAGGTCCTTCAGCGGCCCGGGCAATCCGCCCCAGCCACCACCATTGCCACCGCCGCGTGACCCGAACGGCCCGCGTCGATTGTCCTCGGGGCCTTGTCCGCCCTTGTTGCCGCCGGGTGTATTCCAGGCCATGCACGCTCCATCAAGATTTGGGCTGCGGCGCGGGCCCTTCCCGCACCGCCAGCCGTGAAACCATCACCGATCATACAAGATGGGGCGGATCGGCAGGATCGAAAGGGGGGCAACGGGGTAAGGTGGCGTTTTCCTCGAAGTCAGGCAACGCCGATGGCCCCCACCACCCCGTTCACCGCCTTCCGCATCGAAAACGACGACGCCGGCTACCGCAGCGGCCTGGCCCGGCTGGGTGTCGACGACCTCAACCCCGGCCAGGTGCTGATCCGCGCCCACTGGTCCTCGGTCAACTACAAGGACGCGCTGGCCGGCACCGGCAAGGGGAAGATCCTGCGCCGCTTCCCGCTGGTCGGCGGCATCGACGTGGCCGGTACCGTGGTCGCCAGCTCCGACCCGGACTGGCGTGAAGGCGATGCGGTGCTGGCCACCGGCTGCGGCCTCAGCGAGACCCGTGATGGCGGCTACAGCCAGTACGTGCGGCTGGAATCGCGCGCGGTGATCGCCCAGCCGGCCGGGCTGACCCCGCGCGAGGCGATGGTGCTGGGCACCGCCGGCTTCACTGCGGCGCTGGCCCTGCTGCGCATGCAGGACAACCGGCAGACCCCGGAACTCGGCCCGCTGGCAGTCACCGGTGCCAGCGGCGGCGTCGGTGCGCTGGCGCTGGCGATCTTCAGCCGTGCCGGCTACAGCGTGCACGCGGTCAGCGGCAAGCCGGACCAGGCCGATTTCCTGCGCGGCATCGGCGCCACCGAGGTACTGCCGCGCGACGCGCTGGCCGAGACCGGCCCGCTGCAGTCGGCGCGCTTCGGCGGTGGCCTCGACAATGCCGGAGGCGACATGCTGGCCAGCCTGCTGGCGCAGACCGTGCCCTACGGCAGCGTGGTCAGTGCCGGTCTGGCCGCCAGCCCGACGCTGGACATGACCGTGATGCCGTTCATCCTGCGCGGTGTCTCGCTGCTGGGGGTGTCCTCGGCCAATGCGCCGCGCGGGCTGCGCGAAGAGGTGTGGTCGCGACTGGGCAGTGACTGGAAACCGCAGCACCTGGACCGCATCTGTACTGCCGAAGTCGGCCTGGATGGCCTGCCCGCCGTGTTCGAGCGGATGCTGGCCGGCGGCTCGCTGGGCCGCACCGTGGTGCGGATCGACTGAACGTCGCAGGCAGGCGACGGACGGCAGGCGCTCCCCTCCCGCCGGTAATGTGCCCGCACTACACTGCGGGCATTACATGGGGAACAACATGGCACGCATTCTGATCGTCGACGACTCACCGTCGCAGCTGTTGGGGATACAGCGCATCGTCGAGAAGCTCGGGCACCAGATCCTGACCGCCACCGATGGCGCCGCCGGGGTCGAAACCGCCAAGGCCGAGCTGCCCGACCTGGTCCTGATGGACGTTGTGATGCCCAACCTCAACGGCTTCCAGGCCACCCGCACGCTGGCCCGCGACGAGGCGACCCGCCACATCCCGGTGATTCTGGTGACCACCAAGGACCAGGACACCGACCGTATGTGGGGCATGCGCCAGGGCGCCAAGGCCTACATCACCAAGCCGTTCTCGGAAGACGAGCTGTCCGAGGTGCTGGAGCGCGTGTTCGCGGGCCAGGGCTGAGACGCGCGCGGTAGTGCCGGCCGCTGGCCGGCAACCACGCATCACCGTCCAGGGCAATGAAGTTGCCGGCCAGCGGCCGGCACTACCTTCAAATGGTCTCGCCAAACGCCTTGGCCAGGTTCCGGTAGGCCTTCTTCTGCGCCTCGTCGGTTGCGGCCGGGGCCACGATCTCGATCTCGACGATCTGGTCGCCATCCGGATTGCCCGGCAGGCCACGGCCACGCAGGCGCAGCTTGCGCCCGGCATCGGAATCGGCCGGGATCTTCAGATCCACCGCACCGCCCAGAGTCGGCACGCTGATGCTGGTCCCCAACGCGGCCTGCCACGGCGTCACCGGCAGCGTATAGAGGATGTTGCGGCCATCGACCTCGAACTGGGGATGGGCGGCGTACTCCACTTCCAGCAGCAGGTTGCCGCCATGATTGCCCTGCCCGGCCAGCCGTATCACCTGGCCCGGACGGATGCCTTTGGGCACGCGCACGTCCAGCTGCTTGCCGTTGACGGTGATGCGCAGGCTGTCACCGTTATAGGCCGCCTCCAGCGGTACCGACAGCTTGGCGCGGGTATCGCGATTGGGCGCATGGCCCTGGCTGCTGAAGCCCGGCCCAGGACCAGCGCCGCCACCGCCACGCTGGCGCGCGAACAGGCTTTCGAAGAAGTCGCTGAAGCCGCCGTTGGGGCCGCCGCCGCCGAACACTTCCTCGAAATTGAAGCCCCCGGCGCCGCCGTAGTTCGGCGGCACGTTGAACTCCTCGCCCGGGCGATAGCCCTGCGCGCGCAGCTGGTCGTAGGCCGCGCGCTTCTCCGGGTCACGCAGCGCCTCATAGGCCTCGTTGACCGCCTTGAACTTGTCTTCGGCCCCGGCCTCCTTGCTGACGTCCGGGTGATACTTGCGTGCCAGCCGGCGGTAGGCGGTCTTGATCTCCGCCTCGCCCGCGCTCGGTTCCACCCCCAGGGTGGCGTAGTAATCCTTGAATTCCATCCAGCTACCTCGATTCGCTTCGGCCGCGCCGGTGGCGCCGCCCCGGGTTCATTCTACGCGCCGGCGATGCTACGCCGCCCCTCGTGCGGCCCCGGTGAGGCCGACTGATCCTGCGCAATGCGGCTGCCATCCCCGTGCGCCACGCTGTGGCTGGAAGCCCCTGCCACAAAGCCTGAAGATGGGGCCTGCACACCGGGTTTCCAATGTCTTGACGCCCCTGTCCCATCCGGCCCACTAGCCTGCCCCAGCAAGGAGTTCCCCATGACCATCCACGTTGGCGACCGTATTCCCGAAGTGACCCTCAAGCGCATCCGCGAGGGCATCGAAACGCTCGATACGCATTCGCTGTTCGACGCGCGCAAGGTGGTCCTGTTCGCCGTGCCCGGTGCGTTCACCCCGACCTGTTCGGCCCGTCACCTGCCCGGCTACGTCGAGAAGTTCGAGGCCTTCCGCCAGCGCGGCATCGACGTCTACTGCGTGGCGGTCAACGATCCGTTCGTGATGAAGGCCTGGGCCGCCGACCAGCACGTGCCCGACGGCCTGCTGATGCTGTCCGACGGCAATGCAGAACTGACCCGCGCGCTCGGCCTGGAGCTCGACGCCAGCGCCTCGGGGATGGGCATCCGCTCGCGCCGCTTCGCACTGTACGTGGTCGATGGCGTGGTGCGCGCGGCGTGGGTCGAACAGCCCGGCCAGTTCGAAGTGTCTTCGGCCGAGTACGTGCTGGAGCACCTGCCCACCTGATTCTCCACCGCAAGAGGAAACGGCCAGCCATGTCCAGCAAGCCAGCCAAAGCCAGCAAGCCCGCCGCGAGGATTCCCGGCATCAGCGACCGCAAGACCCTGCGTGATCGCGCCCGGCGCAACATCGAGGACGGCGCGATCACCGACAGCTACAGCGCCGACCGCAAGGTGGTGATCAAGCTGCTCAACGACGCCTTGGCCACCGAGTACGTCTGCGTGCTGCGCTACTACCGGCACTATTTCATGGCCAAGGGCATGCTGGCCGATGCGGTGAAAGCCGAGTTCCTTGAGCATGCACAGCAGGAACAGGCGCACGCCGGCAAGCTGGCCGAGCGCATCGTCCAGCTCGGCGGCGAACCCGATTTCAATCCCGATACGCTGACCGCGCGCTCGCATGCCGAGTACAAGGAAGGCAGCGACCTGCGCGACATGGTGCGCGAGAACCTGGTGGCCGAGCGCATCGCCATCGACAGCTATCGCGAGATGATCAACTTCATCGGCGACCGCGATACCACCACCAAGCGCATCCTTGAGGAAATCCTGGCGCAGGAAGAGGAGCATGCCGATGAATTCGCCGACCTGCTGGATGGGTGGATCGGGGAATAGTGAAACCGGTAGCGCCACGGGCTCGCGGCCATTTACGGTGTTGTAGAGCCGAGCCCATGCTCGGCTTACCGCTGAATGCACGTCGCAGGAGCAGCCGAGCATGGGCTCGGCTCTACAACAGCGTGGCAAACATACGGGAAGTGCCAACCAAGGTTGGCACCTACCGCAGCACGTTGAACCGCACCTGCGTCCAGGCGCCGTCGGCCGCCAATGCGGTCAATGTGTGCGTACCGGGGTCGGCGAACTCGCGCTGCATCAGCTGCGCCCCACGGGTCTGCGCGATCCAGCGGCCATCCAGCAGCCAGTCCACCGCCTGCTCGCTGCCCAGCGCGCGCAGCTGCAGGCGCACGCCATGCTCCGCATTGGGCGCACGCGCCAGTGCGGCGCCATCGTTGAGCCCGTCGATGTGCAGCGCGACGCTGGCCTCACGGCCATCATCACGGCAGTCCGGCGACAGCGCCGGCAGCTGCGAGGCCTCGCGCGTGGCCTTGGACAGCCACGGCGACAGCAACGCGGGCCAGCGCGCGATCTCGCGCGCGACTTCTTCGTGCGGCAATCGGCAATCGGCCGACACGCGCAGCCCGGTACGCGCGTCGGCAAGGTAGCGCTGCCGACCCGGCTGCCAGCGCCGCGCCTCGCGCTCGGGGAAGGTTGGTGGCGCAGCCCCCTCCAGCAGATAGGCCGGCATCCGTCGCTGGCAAAGCGCAGCAGACAGACCCTCGGCACGCTCACCGGTCGGCCAGCAGACGTCTTCCTGGCTGACGCTGGCCGGCATCGGCGCGGCCGCCGAGTCACCGCGCTGGCGTGGCAGGCTGTCCACCACCTCGAACATCAACGGCAACGCGGTGACCGCACCGTACTGCCCCGGCAGCGGCGTACCATCCGGGCGCCCCACCCACACACCTACCGTGTAGTGGCGGGTGCTGCCGATCGCCCACGCGTCGCGGTAGCCGTAACTGGTGCCGGTCTTCCAGGCCACGCGCGGGCGGCCACCGACATCGAAGGTGCCGATGCTGTACCCCGGGCGTGGATTCGATTCCAGCATCTCGCGCACGATCCAGCTGGCGCCCGGCGACGCCAGGCGCCGCTCGATCATCGGCTCTTCATCGGTGTAGCGCACGCGCCCGGCGATGCCATTGCGGTTGAGCGCGGCGAACGCCCCGACCAGGTCTTCCAGCCGTGCACCGGTGCCGCCCAGGATCAGTGACAGGTTGGGCGTACTGCCCGGCGGGAAGCGCAGCTGGATGCCGGCGTGCGACAGCCGCGCGGCGAAGCGCGCCGCACCGACCCGCTGCAGCAGGTCCACCGAAGGTACGTTGAGCGACAGCCGCAATGCGCTGGAAGCGCCGATCGGCCCATTGAAGGCCATGTCGAAGTTGCCGGGGCGGTAGCTGCCGAAACTCTGCGGCGCATCGACCAGCAGGCTTTCCGAATGGATCAGCCCATCATCCAGCGCCATTGCGTAGAGGAACGGCTTGAGCGTGGAGCCCGGCGAACGCCAGGCCTGCACCATGTCCACGTGGCCAAGCCGCTGGCGGTCGCCAAAGGACAACGTACCGACATAGGCACGCGCCTGCAGGGTCTGGTTGTCGACCACCAGCAGCGCGGCCGAGGTGCGTTCGGGAAGCGTCGAGAAATAGCTGGCCACGCGCTCTTCCAGGGTGCGCTGCAGGCTGATGTCGATGCTGCTCTGGATGCGTGCCTGGCCCGGATGCGCCGAGTGCAGGCGCTGCGCCAGCAACGCAGCATGCAGCGGCGGCCGCAGCGAGCGCGCCACCACGTTCTCGATGCGTGCGTCTTCCACCTCTTCCGGTGTCCATGCACCCAGTTCGGCCATGCGTGACAGCACCTTGTCGCGTGCCTTCTGTGCCGCTTCCGGATGGCGGTCCGGGCGCAGCCGGCTCGGCGCCTGCGGCAGCACCGCCAGCAGCGCGGCCTCGGCATGCGACAGCTGTGCCGCCGGCTTGCCCAGATAGGCCCAGCTGGCTGCTTCCACGCCTTCGATGGTGCCGCCGTACGGCGCGCGCTCCAGATACAGGGCCAGGATCTGCCGCTTGCTCAGGTGCACTTCCAGCTGCACCGCACGCAGCATCTGCTTGAGCTTGCCCCAGGGGGTGCGCGTGTGCGGATCAAGGATGCGGGCGACCTGCATGGTCAGGGTCGAGCCACCGGAAACAATACGGCCGCCACGCAGCAGTTGGCCGCTGGCACGCAGGATCGCCAGCGGGTTGATGCCCGGGTGCCTCCAGAACCAGCGGTCCTCGTAGGTCAGCAGCGCCTGCAGGTACAGCGGCGAGACGCTGTCTATCGAGGCCGGATAGCGCCACACGCCCTCGGCATCAGCGAACGCACGCAGCGGTGTGCCGTCCGCCGACACCACCAGGGTGCTGGTATCGCGCTGCTTCGGCAGCGGCGGCGGGAAGGCGACGTCCAGCACCAGCAGCAGCATCAGCGTGGCTGCGGTGCCCCAGCGCAGCCACGGCCACAGCGGCCGCAGCCGGCGGCGCAGGGCCGCCAGCCGAGTCTTCTTTGCGTCCTTCATTGCGTAGTGCCCGAAGGACGGGCCGCGCCGTCGCGGCCCATCCGTGGAATCACGGCTGCACCACCGTGATCGTGGTCGGGTTGCTGCGGCCAACGCCACGCAGCTGCGGCCGGTACATGTCCTCCACCAGCGGCGGCGGCACCGAGTAGGTACCCGGAGTCACCGCGCGCACCAGGTAGAACACGTTGGCCTTGCTGCCACGCGAGAGCTTCAGCGCAGCCACGTAGCGGTCGTCGCGGAACTCTTCGTGCTTGGTATCGGCCGCTTCACCGCGGTCACTGATGGTGATGCCATCGACCACCACATCGGCCCACTGCTTGGCGTCGCCCAGGTTGAAGTTCTCGATCTCCAGGCCGGCCGGCAACAGGTCGGTCAGCAGTGCATCGGGCATGGTGGTATCGGCAGTGACAGTGACGCGCACGATCAGGGCTTCACCTTCCTTCAGCGGGCGCGGCGACCACGGCTTGCCATCGGTGCCGTAGTAGCTGCGCTCGACACCCAGCACGCTGTTGTCCGGCGCCGGTGCGCTGCGCGGGATGCCGGCCACGTCGATGCTGGCGAACATCGGCGGCTGGCCCTGCGGGGTGAAGCGCACGCCGCTGGCAAGTTCGCTGGCACTGAAGTTGCGGCCGAACAGCTTGCGTTCGCCGATCGCTTCGGTCGTGCCACCGATCACCAGTTCGCCCGCCACCAGTGCCTTCTGGTTGGCGGCGAGTGCCTTGCCAAGGCGGGCAATGGCTACCTGTTCCTGCGTGCTCAACCACATCCAGCCGGCACTGCGGCGCGCATCCAGGCCACGGCCCAGATCGACAGCACGTGCGTCCCAGGCCGGCTTGGCCAGCTTGTTCTCGTGCGTCAGCGCGATCATCAGTGCGTCATCGCGGATCGCGCTGCCGTAGTCGCCGAAGTACGACGGACGTTCGCTGCTTGACTTGGCGAAGGCCGCCGCCAGTGCCGCCTGGCCACGCTTGGCATCGCCCTGCAGCGACAGCGCCACGCCCAGGTGGACCAGCGACAGGCCGCCGACTGCCTTGCCGCGCTCGTTGTCGTACAGCGCGCGCAGGGTACCCAGCGGTGCGCGGTTGACCCGGGCCAGCACATAGCCCGAATACGCCTTGTTGGAGAACGTCAGCTTCTCGCGGTCATCCTGGCCGTAGAACTGGTTGCCACCGGACAGCAGGTCCTCGCTGAGGCGGTTGAGCGCCTTCTGCAGCACATTGTCGGGCACCGCGAAGCCGGCGTCCTTTGCATCGAGCAGGAACTCGGTGACATACGGCGTCAGCCACGGGTTCACGTAGCCATCGTCACCCCACATCGAGAAGTTGCCATTGGCCACCTGCATGGATGCCAGGCGACCGAACGCGCCTTCCATGCGTTCACGGCGGGCCTTGGCGTCCAGGCCATCGGCGCCGAGCATCGACGACGTCGCCTGGTCCAGGATCAGCGCGGCATAGCCCTTGCTGGTGGTCTGCTCGGCACACCCGTAGGGGTAGTTCAGCGCGCCCTGCAGTGCGCTGGCGAACGGAATCGGCGGCAGCGGGCTGACCAGCAACCGCGCGTTCACCGACTCGGACATCAGGCCCTCGGTCAGGCTGTTGTCGAGGCTGACCGCAGCCAGTGGATCCAGCGTGCGCACCTGCGAACGCAGCACCTGCGGCCATGCCGCACGCACCGGCAGGTCGTAGCGGCGGTCAGCCTTGAAGCCGTTGCCGTCCACGCGCACCCGCACCTTGGCCACGCTGTGGCCTTCGCGTGCAGACAACGGGAAGCTCAACGTGGTCTTGGCATCGGCATTCAACTGCACGCTGCGGCTACCCTCGCCCAGGTTCAGCGGGCCCTCGGTTTCCACCCGCACATTGAACGCACCCGGCTTGCCGGTGAAGTTCTGCACGTCCAGGGTGACGGTGCTGCGGTCGCCCGGGGCAAGCACGCGCGGCATGCTGGCTTCGGCCAGGATCGGCGCGCGCACCACGGTTTCCACATCACGCTTGCCGTACTGGTCATCGCTGTAGACCAGCGCCGATACCCGCAGCGTGCCGTTGAAGTCCGGCACCTTCAGGCGGATGCGGGCGATGCCCTTGGCGTCGAGCTGCACCGGTCCGGAGAACAGGTCCACGGTCTGCACGCGTGCGGTCGGTCGCTTGGCCTGCGGAAGTGCCTGCAGCGCCATGTCGCCACCGAACTTCAGCTTGCCGGCGCCGCCGTCGAAGCTCTCGATCACCCGGCTGTAGATATCGTAGGCATCGATGCCGAGGCGACGCTGGGCGAAGAAGTGCGCGCTGGCGTCCGGCACCGGGAAGCGGGTGATGTTGAGGATGCCCACGTCCACCGCCGAGACGGTGACATGCGCGGTTTTGCCGGCCAGCTGCGGTGCGCTGACCGTCACCGGCAGGTCCTGCTCCGGGCGCATCTGCTTGGGCGCGGCCAGGCCGACCGCCACGGTGCGGCCCTTGCGGTCCATCGGCACATGCACCACGCCCACGGCACGGGCCGGGGTGATCTTGCTCGGCGCACTGCCGCCACGGAACACCAGCGCAGTGATATAGACGTCGTGGCGTTCCCAGTCGGCGGTGACCGGAATCTTGAAGGTCGAACCCGGCTTGGCGTCGATGTCCTGCACGTACAGCATGCGGTCGGTCTCGACCATCAGGATGCCCTTGCCGGCGTGCGGCGGGGTCACCGTCACCTCGAGCGTGTCGCCTGCCTTGTAGCCGGTCTTGTCCAGGCCCAGCTTGATCTTGTCAGGACGTGCGTCCAGGCCACGGTTGTCATCACCCCAGCTCCAACCGGCACGGAACGGGTAACGGCTGGTCAGGCCGGTGGACGGATCGAACACGTCCACCCGGTACTCACCCCACTCCACCGGGAAATCAAAGGCGACCGCGCTGCTGCCGGCATCGACGGTGCGGGTTTCCTTGTTCTCGAAACGGCGGGTGAAGTCGTAGTCCCAGCGGTTGTCGTTGAAGGTCCAGTGGTAATCGCGCAGTTCGCGCACCAGGGTGATCTTCAGGCCCTTGGCCGGCTGCGGCGTACCGGCAGCATCCACGCGCATCAATTCGAAGCGCGCGTTGCCGTTGGAATCGGCGCCGTCCTCAGGGTTGAACAGCGGGCGCACGCCCACCAGCGCATTGGCCGGCCACATCACCCGCTTGAGGGTGCGGGTGACCGTACGGCCACCGGTTTCGTACAGGCTGCCGGACAGCACCACGGCGATCGGCGCCTTGGCCTTGGCCGCCTCTTCCGGCAGGGCCACGTCCTCGCGCAGCTGGCCGTTGGCCGGCAGCGTGGTATCGATCACATCCTTGGCTTCGCGCGGCAGCTGCAGTGTCGGGTCGCCGAAGAAGTAGCCCGGCAGGCCTTCCACCGGCCGCTGCTCGGCCGCCACCGCCATGCGCGCGGTGAAGCGGTTACCGTCGGCCGGTGCACCGTACAGGTAGGCACCATTGGCCTGCAGGCGCAGGTCCTCGCCCGGCTTCAGCGTCTTCTGCGCACTGTCCAGGTCCAGCTTCATGCGCTCGGGCAGGAACTCCTCGATGCGCAGGGTCATGCCCTGGATCGCTTCCTTGCTGGCCGGGTCGGTACGGAACTCGACCTGCCAGCGCCCGGTCGGCGCCTCGGCGGGGATGAGCTGCTCGAAGTTGATGTAGCCCTGGTCACCCGGCTGCAGGCGCGTCTCGCGGAAGGTCTTGCCGTCGGGCTGCTTCAGGCGCAGGAACACCGGCTGTGCCTTGACCGGCTTGCCATCGTTGTCGCGCAGCAGCGCGGACAGGCGCACGGTCTCGCCCGGGCGGTACAGGTCGCGGCCCGACCAGGCGAAGACATCGAACCAGGCATTGTCACGACCGGCCACGGCGAATTCGCTCAGGTCCAGCGCCGGCTGGTTGAACGGCAGGAAGCTGGTGTCCCTGCCACTACTGGCGACCAGCACGTGGGTGGCATCCAGGGTGTAGTTCAGCAGCGCATTGCCGTTGCCGTCGGTGCTGCCCTTCAGCACCACCTCGCCCTTGGCATCGAGCACGCGCAGGTCGATGCCCTTCAGCGGCGCACCGTCCTTCAGGCCGGCGGTGTGCACGAACAGCTTGTCCTTGTAGGCACGGGTATGCAGGCCGATGTCACTGACCGAGAAGAACGCGGTATCGAACTCGCCTTCGTAGTCACCGGTGCGCTTGAGCAGGGCGAAGTACAGGCCCGGCTCCTGCAGCTCCTTGATGTCCTGGGTCGGCAGGTAGGTCAGCACCCGCTCGTTCTTCTTGCCGCCAAGGATGAAGCGGTTGACGTAGACCGGCTCGGCCAGCTTGTTGATCGGGCTGCGCTCGTAGTCGCTGCTCAGTTCCCAGCTGCCGCGGCGGCCGCCGCGCTGATACTGGCTGAAGAAGGTTGGCAGGTCCTTCTCGCGCACGCGCAGGAACTCGACGTCGACTTCCGGCACGTTCACCGAGACCACCGGCAGGCCGCGGCTGTCCTTGGCCGGCAGCACGCTGCCCTGCGAAGCGAAACCGACCACCGGCTTCAGCTCGCCGCTGAACACCTTCTGCTTCAGTTCCTTGCCCAGCCGGCTGCCATCAGCGGCCAGCAGGTCTGGCGAGACCACCAGGCTGAATTCCTTGCCCGCCTCGACGAACGGGTAGCGCAGGGTCAGGCCGTCATCGGACAGCGTCCAGCTGCTGTCGTCGGTGCCGACCTTCTCCTCGAAGCGCACCAGCTTGTCGAAGTCCTGCGTACCGACCAGCGGGCGCGAGAACTCCAGCGCCAGCGACAGGCCGTCATTCTTCTGGTCCGGGTAGGCACGCAGCAGGGTGAACTCCTTCACCTGCTCGGCCTTGGTGGTGATGGCTTCACCGCTGGCCTTGGGCAGCTGCCCGCTGTCGTTGCGGCAGCCGGCCAGGCCCAGCAACAGGCCTCCTGCCAGTACCGCCGCCGCCCATCCCCACCGCTTCCGCCGTGCCGGACCGCTCATGTCGTCACTCCTTGATCGAGGTGGCCATTATAGGCAGGCCACGTCAAGGTGTTGACGCGGATTCGGCAGGAATGCATCGGAACGGTAGCGCCGGGCCATGCCCGGCGGGCCGGTCCCCACCTAAGCGCGCCCTACCCCGGCAGGTACAGGTCCACGTAGTCGGTCACCGGCATCGCTGCCAGCGCCACCGGGTCCAGCGATACGGCAAGGATGCGCTGCTGCTGGGCGGTCGGGAAACGGTGGGCCAGGTGCCGGCGGAATTTGTCCATCAGCAGGGGAATACCTTCCTCGCGGCGTCGGGCGTGGCCGAGCGGATACTCCACCAGCACCTCCGGCAGTTCCATGCCATCGCTGAAGCGCACGCTCAGGCCGTTGGCGATGCTGCGCTTGTCCGGGTCCAGGTAATCGGCGCTGAGCTGCGGATCCTCATGGCAGGCCATCTTCGCCCTCAGGGCATCGATGCGCGGATCGGCGGCGACGTCGTCCTCGTAGTCCTCGGCCACCAGCCGCCCATGCAGCAGCGCGATGGCGACCATGTACTGCACGCAGTGGTCACGGTCGGCCGGATTATGCAGCGGCCCCTGCTTGTCGATGATGCGGATGCAGGCTTCCTGGGTACGGATGGCGATGTGCGCGATGTCCTCGACCCGCCGCCCCATCGCGCGCAGTTGCTGGTGCAGTGCAATCGCCGCCTCCACGGCAGTCTGGCCATGGAATTCGGCCGGGTAACTGATCTTGAACAGCACGTTCTCCATCACATAGCTGCCCAGCGGCCGCCCCAGCGTCAACGCCTGGCCGTGCATGGATACAGCCTCGAAACCCCATGTCGGTGCACTCAATACGCTGGGATAGCCCATCTCGCCGCTGGCCGCCATCAGCGCCAGGCGCACGCCGCGGCTGGTCGCATCACCGGCCGCCCAGCTCTTGCGCGAGCCGGTGTTGGGCGCGTGCCGGTAGGTGCGCAGTGCCTGGCCGTCGACCCAGGCCAGTGACAGCGCATTGAGCATGCGCTCGCTGTCCAGGCCAAGCAGCTGCGCGACCACCGCGGTGGTGGCGACCTTGACCAGCACTACATGGTCCAGCCCGACCCGGTTGAAGGAATTCTGCAGGGCCAGCACGCCCTGGATCTCGTGCGCTTTGATCATCGCCAGCAACACATCGTGCACGGTCGGCGGCGGCCGGCGCAGGGCCTGCGCATTGCGCCCCAGCCAATCGCAGACGGCCAGGATTCCGCCCAGGTTGTCCGACGGATGTCCCCACTCGGCGGCCAGCCAGGTGTCGTTGAAATCCAGCCAGCGCACCATTGCGCCGAGGTTGAAGGCGGCCTGCACCGGGTCCAGCACGTAGTGCGTGCCCGGTACGCGCGCGCCGTTGACCACGCTGATGCCCGGCACCAGCGGACCAAGCAGCTTGCTGCAGGCCGGGAAGGACAGCGCTTCCAGCCCGCAACCGAGCGTGTCGAGCAGGCAATGGTGTGCGGTCTGGAACGCCAGCGGTGAGTCGATGCGGGCGTCGCGTACGTAATCGACGATGTCCACCAGCAGCGCATCCCACGCTGCACGCTCGTTGGATGGGGTGTGGTTGTCGGACATCGTCGATCTCCTCGTTGCGGTGCACGGTTGCCCGTGCACCATGCCAACCAAGGTTGGCATCTACCAGAGCACTATTCGGCCGGCACCCGCACCTTGCCTTCCATCAGCACGCGGGCGCTGCGGCTCATGATGGCCTTGGTCACCGCCCACTGGCCGTCAACGAGCCCGGCCTGCGCGCCCACGCGCAGCGTGCCGGAGGGATGGCCGAAGGTCACCGCTTCACGTTCGCCACCACCGGCCGCACGATTGACCAGCGTGCCCGGAATCGCCGCTGCGGTACCGATCGCCACGGCGGCGGTCCCCATCATCGCGTGGTGCAGCTTGCCCATCGACAGCGCACGCGCATGCAGGTCGATCGCCGAGGCCGGAATGGCCTTGCCGCTGGACGACACGTAGTCCTGTGCCGGTGCCACGAAGGCGACCTTCGGTGTGTGCTGGCGGGTTGCCGCGTCTTCCAGCGTGTTGATCAGGCCCATGCGCAGCGCGCCGTAGGCACGAATGGTCTCGAACTTCTGCAGTGCCGCCTTGTCTTCGTTGATCGCCGGCTGCAGCTCGGTACCGGTGTAGCCGAGGTCGGCGGCGTTGAGGAAAATGGTCGGAATGCCGGCGGTGATCATCGTCACCTTGAAGCTGCCCACGCCCGGCACATCCAGGGTATCGACAAGGTTGCCGGTCGGGAACATCGCGCCGGCGTCGCCATCGTCGGATGGGTCGATGAATTCCAGTTGGATTTCGGCCGCCGGGAAGGTCACGCCGTCCAGCTCGAAATCGCCGATCTCCTGCACTTCGCCATCGCGCATCGGCACGTGGGCGATGATGGTCTTGCCGATGTTGGCCTGCCAGATGCGCACGGTGCACAGGCCATCGCGCGGCACGCGGGCGGGATCGATCAGCCCGTTGGCGATCGCGAACGGGCCGACCGCGGTACTGAGGTTGCCGCAGTTGCCGCTCCAGTCGACGAAGGCGGTGTCGATCGAGACCTGGCCGTACAGGTAGTCCACGTCGTGGCCCGGCACCGAAGAAGTGGAGATGATCACGCACTTGCTGGTGCTGGAGGTGGCACCGCCCATGCCATCGGTCTGCTTGCCATACGGATCGGGCGAGCCGATCACGCGCATCAGCAGTGCATCGCGTGCGGCACCTGGCACCTGCGCGGCTTCGGGCAGGTCCTGCAGGCGGAAGAACACGCCCTTGCTGGTGCCGCCGCGCATGTAGGTGGCGGGAATACGGAGTTGCGGGAGGAAGGTCATGGATCAGTATCCTGGATGCGACGAACCAATATCGGGGTTGAGCTCCTCGTCTTCGAACAATGCTTCCATGCCCCGCGAAGCATTCCAGAGGCGCACGATGGAAACGTGCACAGGTAGCTCCACGTAGTAGACCAGGTAGCCGTCGAAGCGACGAACCGGATGAAAACGCAACGGCGCTGGCAGCGAGGGCAACAGACCCGCATGCAGTGTGGAACCAGCACCCGGGTGGGCCTCGATCAGCTTGACGACGGATTCCACCGCATCGATGAAGCCGATTTCCAGCACTTCTCCGCCCTGATCTGCATACCAGGCTGCTGCCTGGTCAAGATCTCGAACCGCTGCAGGAGACCAGTGCGAAGGTTTCACTTACGGTTCCGAGCACGCTCACGGAGCTTGTCAAAGTGATCCTGCGCCAGAGGCGCCGAAGGACCAGAAGACAGCCCCTCGGCAATCAGCTGCTTGAGCAGTGCTTCGGCCTTGCTGCGCTGGCGCTGGCGGATCAGGTCGCGCACATAGTCCGACGTGCTGGAGTAGCCGCCCTCGCGCACTTCTTCGTCCACGAACTGCTTGAGCGGATCAGTCAGCGAAATATTCATGGTGGCCATGAAACTCTCCTTTGGCAGTTTTTGCCAAGCCAGTGTGCGCCGCGCCTGTGTGTCGGACAAGCCCGCCCCCAACCGTAGGGGGCAGGCATTCAGACCACCATCACGCCACCTTGGCGCCTTCCAGGAAGTCCTGGGCGAAGCGCTGCAGCACGCCACCGGCTTCGTAGATCGCCACTTCCTCGTCGCTGTCCAGGCGGCAGGTGACCGGCACGATCACGTCCTGGCCGTCGCGGCGATGGATGACCAGGGTCAGGTCGGCGCGCGGAGTGCGCTCGCCGATCACGTCGAAGGTCTCGGTACCGTCGATGCCCAGGGTCAGGCGGGTGGTGCCCGGCTTGAACTCCAGCGGCAGCACACCCATGCCGATCAGGTTGGTACGGTGAATCCGCTCGAAGCCCTCGGCCACGATCGCTTCCACACCGGCCAGGCGCACGCCCTTGGCGGCCCAGTCACGCGAGCTGCCCTGGCCGTAGTCGGCGCCAGCGATGATGATCAACGGCTGCTTGCGGTCCATGTAGGTCTCGATCGCTTCCCACATGCGCATCACCTTGCCTTCCGGCTCCACGCGCGCCAGCGAACCCTGCTTCACGCTGCCATCGTCGTTGCGCACCATCTCGTTGAACAGCTTCGGGTTGGCGAAGGTGGCGCGCTGAGCGGTCAGGTGGTCGCCGCGATGCGTGGCGTAGGAATTGAAATCCTCTTCCGGCAGGCCCATCTTCGCCAGGTACTCACCGGCGGCGCTCGAGGCCAGGATCGCGTTGGACGGCGACAGGTGGTCGGTGGTGATGTTGTCCGGCAGCACCGCCAGCGCGCGCATGCCTGCCAGCGCGCGCTCACCGGCCAGTGCACCCTCCCAGTACGGCGGACGGCGGATGTAGGTGCTCTGCGGGCGCCAGTCGTACAGCGGGCTGACCGCCGCGCCATGCTCCACGCGCACGTTGAACATCGGGTTGTAGACCTTGCGGAACTGCTCAGGCTTCACCGAAGCCTTGACCACGGCGTCGATCTCGGCGTCGCTCGGCCAGATGTCCTTCAGGCGCACCTCGTTGCCATCGGCGTCAACGCCCAGCACGTCCTTTTCGATATCGAAGCGGACGGTACCGGCGATGGCGTAGGCGATCACCAGCGGTGGCGAGGCCAGGAAGGCCTGCTTCGCATACGGATGGATGCGGCCATCGAAGTTGCGGTTACCCGACAGCACGGCGGTCGAATACAGATCACGGTCGATGATTTCCTGCTGGATCGCCGGATCCAGCGCGCCGCTCATGCCATTGCAGGTGGTGCAGGCGAAGGCGACGATGCCGAAGCCCAGCTTTTCCAGGTCCGGCAGCAGGCCGGCCTCTTCCAGGTACAGCTGCACCGCCTTCGAACCGGGCGCCAGCGACGACTTCACCCATGGCTTGCGCACCAGACCACGTTCATTGGCCTTGCGCGCCAGCAGTGCGGCCGCGATCACGTTGCGCGGGTTGGAGGTGTTGGTGCAGCTGGTGATGGCGGCGATGATCACTGCACCATCGGGCATCAGGCCCTGCGCCTGCTCGGCCTTGCCCGCTTCCAGCTTGGCTTCGTCGGCAATGCCACGCTCGGCCAGCTCGGACACCGGCAGGCGGCGGTGCGGATTGCTCGGCCCAGCCATGTTGCGCACCACGCTGGACAGGTCGAAGCGCAGCACGCGTTCGTACTGCGCGGTGGCCAGATCGTCAGCCCACAGCCCAGTGGTGCGCGCGTAGTTCTCCACCAGCGCCACCTGCGGTTCCTCGCGGCCGGTCAGGCGCAGGTAGTCGATGGTCTGCTGATCGATGTAGAACATGGCGGCGGTGGCGCCATATTCCGGGCACATGTTGGAGATGGTGGCGCGGTCACCGATGGTCAGTGCCGCGGCACCCTCGCCGAAGAATTCGAGCCAGGCACCGACCACACGCTCCTTGCGCAGGAACTCGGTCAAGGCCAGCACCACGTCGGTGGCGGTAATGCCCGGCTGCGGGCGGCCGCTCAGTTCGACGCCGACAGTGTCGGGCAGGCGCATCCATGACGCGCGACCGAGCATCACGTTCTCGGCTTCCAGACCGCCAACACCAATGGCGATCACGCCCAGCGCATCCACGTGCGGGGTGTGGCTGTCGGTGCCGACGCAGGTATCCGGGAACGCCACGCCGTCCTGCACGTAGACCACCGGCGACATCTTCTCCAGATTGATCTGGTGCATGATGCCGTTGCCCGGCGGAATCACGTCCACGTTCTCGAACGCCAGCTTGGTCCAGTCGATGAAGTGGAAACGGTCTTCGTTGCGGCGGTCTTCGATGGCGCGGTTCTTCTCGAACGCCTGCGGATCGAAACCGCCGCACTCCACCGCCAGCGAGTGATCGACGATCAGCTGCACCGGCACCACCGGATTGACCTTGGCCGGGTCGCCGCCCTTGTCGGCGATCGCATCGCGCAGGCCGGCCAGATCCACCAGCGCGGTTTGGCCGAGGATGTCGTGGCAGACCACGCGCGCCGGGAACCACGGGAAATCGAGGTCGCGACGGCGCTCGATCAGCTGCTTCAGCGAGTCGCCGAGCGTGGCCGGATCGCAGCGGCGCACCAGGTTCTCGGCCAGCACGCGCGAGGTGTACGGCAGGGTGGCATAGGCGCCGGGCTGGATCGCATCGACAGCGGCGCGCGCGTCGAAATAATCCAGCGTGCTGCCGGGGAGGTTCTTGCGGTAATCGGTATTCATGGGCTGGCGGAGTGCTTGAGGCGGGCCGGGTGCCGGCGGTGCGGCGGCGAAAGCATCCGGCCGGCACGCGGCCGGCCGGATGGGTACAGCAGGTGGATCAGACGCGCTTGTCGATGGCGACGAAGTCGCGGTCTTCCGGACCGATGTAGTTGGCGCTCGGGCGGATGATCTTGCCGTCGATGCGCTGCTCGACGATGTGCGCGCTCCAGCCGGCGGTGCGGGCGATCACGAACAGCGGAGTGAACATTGCGGTCGGCACGCCCATCATGTGGTAGCTGACGGCGCTGAACCAGTCCAGGTTCGGGAACATCTTCTTGATGTCCCACATCACCGACTCCAGACGCTCGGCGATGTCGTACATCTTCATGCTCGACTGCTCTTCGGACAGCTCGCGGGCCACGTCCTTGATCACCTTGTTGCGCGGATCGGAGACGGTATAGACCGGGTGGCCGAAACCGATCACCACTTCCTTGCGCTCAACGCGGGCCTTGATGTCTTCCTCGGCCTCATCGGGGTTGTCGTAGCGCTTCTGCACTTCGAACGCCACTTCGTTGGCGCCACCGTGCTTCGGGCCACGCAGCGCGCCGATGCCACCGCAGATCGCGCTGTACATGTCGCTGCCGGTACCGGCGATGACGCGGCAGGTGAAGGTCGAGGCGTTGAACTCGTGTTCGGCGTACAGGATCAGCGAGGTGTGCATCGCCTTCACCCACGACTCCTGCGGCTTCTCGCCATGCAGCAGGTGCAGGAAGTGGCCGCCGATCGAGTCATCGTCGGTTTCCACGTCGATGGCGCGGCCGTTGTGGCTCCAGTGGTACCAGTACAGCAGCATGGAACCGAGGCAGGCCATCAGCTTGTCGGCGATGTCACGCGCGCCCGGATGGTTGTGGTCGTCCTTCTCCGGCGCCACGCAACCGAGCACGGACACGCCGGTGCGCATCACGTCCATCGGGTGTGCCGACGGCGGCAGTTCTTCCAGCGCGGCCTTCACCGCGGCCGGGATGCCACGCAGCGACTTCAGCTTGGCTTTGTACGAAACCAGCTCGGCGCGGGTCGGCAGCTTGCCATGCACCAGCAGGTAGGCGATTTCCTCGAATTCGCTGGTGTTGGCCAGGTCCAGGATGTCGTAGCCACGGTAGTGCAGGTCGTTGCCACTGCGGCCCACGCTGCACAGCGCGGTGTTGCCGGCAGCGGTGCCGGACAGGGCGACGGACTTCTTCGGCTTGAAGGTCGGGGTTGCGGTCGTATCGTTCATGTTTCCCTCCGAAAACTTGATGGTGCAGGGTACTGCTTATTTCTTGGCGGCGAACAGTGCATCGAGCTGCTGCTCGAATGCGTGGTAGCCGATGCGGTCGTAGAGTTCTTCGCGGGTCTGCATGGTCTCCACCACGTTGCGCTGGTGGCCATCGCGGCGCACCGCCTGGTAGACGTTCTCGGCCGCCTTGTTGGCCGCACGGAACGCCGACAGCGGGAACAGCTGGATGGCGACGCCGGCCGAAGCCAGTTCATCGCGGCTGAACAACGGGGTCGCACCGAACTCGGTGATGTTGGCCAGCACCGGCACCTTCACCGCCTCGACGAAGCGGCGGTAGGTGTCCAGGTCGTAGGCGGCCTCGGCAAAGATGCCGTCGGCACCGGCCTCGACGCAGGCGATGGCGCGCTCGATGGCCTTGTCCACGCCGTCCACCTGGATGGCGTCGGTGCGCGCGATCAGGAAGAACTCCGGATCGGTCTTGGCATCGGCAGCCGCCTTCACGCGGTCGACCATTTCACCCTGCGAGACGATCTCCTTGCCCGGGCGGTGACCGCAGCGCTTGGCGCCGACCTGGTCTTCGATGTGGCAGGCGGCCGCGCCGGCCTTGATCAGCGACTTCACGGTGCGCGCGATGTTGAACGCGCTCGGGCCGAAGCCGGTATCGATGTCGACCATCAGCGGCAGGTCGCAGACATCGGTGATGCGGCGCACGTCCACCAGCACGTCTTCCAGGGTATTGATGCCCAGGTCCGGCAGGCCCAGCGAGCCTGCGGCCACACCGCCACCGGACAGGTAGATGGCACGGAAACCGGCGCGCTTGGCCAGCAGGGCGTGGTTGGCGTTGATCGCGCCGATCACCTGCAGCGGCGATTCGGCAGCCAGCGCCTCACGGAAGCGGGCACCGGCAGAGAAAGCAGTGGAAGCGGTCATGCGGCAATCCAGGTTGGAGAACGTGTGTGTAGGCGCAAACACCATGCCAACCTGCAAGCGCTTGATTTCACGGGGATGACTGACCCGCATCAGTGAAACATATGAAACACTGAAACAGATGTATCATGAAACATCCTTCCCGGTCCGAGCCACCATGTATCTGCCCCGCTCGCCCCTGCGCCCCACCGAGGCCGACCCCGGCCGCCCAGTGATCTGGACGGTCAGCGTCTCGCGGCTGACCGGCCTGCTGGGCGACGTCATTCCCGAGTTCGACCGCCGCGCTCGCATCGAGCAGATCAATCTCGGCTTCGAAGAAGCCGTCGAGGTGATCGGCCAGCGCCTGCGCCGTGAGCATTGCGACGTGGTGATCGCCGGTGGCTCCAATGCCGCTTGGCTGCGCAGCCGGCTGGAGCTGCCGCTGGTGCCGATCCAGGCCAACGGCTTCGATCTGATGGAGGCGCTGGCGCGTGCACGCCGCATCGCCAGCCGCATCGGCCTGGTCACCCATGCCAGCGACGTGCCGGTGTTCAGCAACTTCCAGCAGAGTTTCGGCCTGGACATCGAACACCGCCGATTCGTCACCCGCGAAGACGCGCGCGATTGCATTGCAGACCTGCGCGCCAATGGCATCGAGGTGATTGTCGGCACCGGCATGGCCATCGACCACGCCGAACAGGCCGGCCTGCCCGGCGTTCTGTTGTACTCGGCCGACTCGGTGCGCCAAGCCTTCGAACATGCGCTGGAGCTGACCCAGACCCTTGCCCGCTCCGCTGGCAACCGCGCCGCGCCGCGCCGGCGCCCTGCAGCGCGCACAGACGCACATGAACTGCTCGGCGACAGCGAGGCCATGGCGCAGGTGCGCGCACAGATCGCGCTGTACGCCCCGCATGACAGCACCGTACTGGTCACCGGCGAAACCGGCACTGGCAAGGAACTGGTCGCGCGCCAGCTGCACGCGGCCAGCGGCCGCCGTGGCCGCTTCGTGGCACTGAACTGTGGCGCAATCAGCGAATCGCTGCTGGAAGCCGAGCTGTTCGGCTACAGCGATGGCGCTTTTACCGGCGCCCGTCGTGGCGGCCGCGTCGGCTTGGTTGAAGCCGCAGACGGCGGCACCCTGTTCCTGGATGAAATCGGCGAGCTGCCGCTGCCGTTGCAGACCCGCCTGCTGCGGGTACTGGAAGAACGCGAAGTGCTGCGCGTGGGTGCCACCGAACCGACGCCGGTGGACCTGCGCGTGGTCGCCGCCACCCTGCAATCGCTGGAGCAGCGCGCAGCGACCGGCAGCTTCCGGCGCGACCTGTATTACCGGCTGGCGGCACTGCGCATCGCCCTGCCCTCGTTGCGCGCGCGACGCGGTGACATTCCGCTGTTGGCACGGCATTTCTTCCGCCAGCTGCGTGGCGTCGATGCGCCGCTGGATGAAGAAGCACTGGCCGTGCTGACCGCCGCCGAATGGCCGGGCAACGTGCGCGAGCTGCGAAATCTGGTGGATCGCCTGCGCATCCACTGGCAGCCGGGTGAAGGGCTGATCAATGCCGCGCGACTGCTGAAGTTGGCGCCGGAACTGGTGAACGGAGGCATCACGGCGCTACCCGTGGAAAGCAACGGCAAGCGCCCGCCGCGCGGGCAATTGGAGAGCCTGCTGCAGGAACACCGCAATGACCGGGAAGGCATGGCGCAGGCGCTGGGCGTGTCACGCACTACACTGTGGCGCTGGCTGCGCGCGGAGGGATTGTAACCACTCGTTGTGCGGTGGATTCGAAGCGATGCCTGGCAGGTGCGAAGCTTGATTCGCACCGCTCTTCCGTCGCGCATCTCATCCACGCATGGCGTGGATCTACCTGGCCAGCAGCAACTCGATTTCCTCCACCTGGACGACCGGCACCCGCCACGGATGATGCGGCACGATACCCTGCTCGAAGATACGCTGCAGACGCTGCGGATCGCGCGGCAGGCAGAACTCCAGGCGCACACTGTCGACCACTTCGGTGCGACCCGCCTCACCCTGCACGGGCGACGCACCCGCGCGTGGGCGGAACTGCTCGAACCCCGGCGCCGACCACCACATACCGTGCTCATAGTCGCCGGCCGCCAGCGCGTCCACCGCCAGGATGCCCTGCTTCACTGCGTCCAGTGCTGCCGACGGCACGAACACCACCACGCGGTACAGCGCCACGCGATTCACGCCGATGGCTCCAGCGGCATGCGGAAATAGACCACCCATTCGGTCTCTTCGAAGCCGCAGGCCCGATGCGCGGCATGAGCCTGCACGTCTTCCACGCGACTGTCCGAAGCCAGTTCGCGGCAGCCCGCATCGCGCGTCCACGCCTGCACAGCCGCCAGCAGGGTGCGGCCGACGCCGCGACCTTGCCACTGCGGCTGCACGTACCAGCCCTCCAGGAAGCCCACCGGCGAGGAATCGGTACCGTTCACGTAGTCATGGCGCAGGCGCACTTCGGCGAAGCCGATCGCCTGGCCGCCCGCTGCACAAGCCAGGAAAACCGCACCTTCGTCCTCGGCCAGCGCCGTGACCAGTGTCTCCAGTGGATCATCGGCATCGGGCCACAGGCCCAGACGCAGCTGCGCCCACGCGGCCGCGTCGGCCGGCGTGGCCTGGCGGATCGTGGGCGCGCTATCGATCACGGGTACAACAGGCGCTTGCTCCAGCGCCCTTCGACACTGGCTTCATAGCACCAGCGCTCGTGCAGGCGGAACTGCGCGCCGTACCAGAACTCGATGCGGTCGGGCACCACACGCAAGCCACTCCAGCCGTCCGGACGCGGCACCTCCTTGCCCTCGAATCGTGCCTCGACCTCCGCCACGCGCGCATCGAACTCCTCACGCGTCGCCAGCGTCTTCGACTGCTGCGAGGCCCATGCGCCGATCTGGCTCATGCGCGGACGGCTGGCGAAATAGGCATCGGCTTCGGCATCGGCGACCTGCTCGACACGGCCTTCGATGCGCACCTGGATGCCGGCCTCGCGCAGGCTGCGCCACAGGAACAGCAGCGCTGCCTGCGGATTGGCCTGCAGCTCCCGGCCCTTGTGGCTGTCCAGATGGGTGTAGAACACGAAGCCGCGCTCATCGAACGCCTTCAGCAGCACGGTGCGTGCCGAGGGACGGCCCTGCGTATCGGCGGTGGCCACGGTCATCGCATTCGGCTCGACCTCGCGGCTCTGCTTGGCCTCTTCGAACAGGCCGGCAAACGTGGACAGGGCTTCGGCGTACAGGTCGCTCATGATTGCGTTCTTCTCACACGGATTGGGCTATTGTGGCTGCATGGCCGCTGCTGCGTATATGCCCCAGGTGAAAGGATTCCCCGAAACATTGGCCGAACAGGTGCTGGACGATGCACTGGGCAGCGATGCAGCGGTTCCAGTATTGGCGATCAGCGGCCTGCAGGGGAGCGGCAAATCGACGCTGGCCGCGCAGGTGGTGGCGCGCGCCCAGTCGCGCGGCCTGAACGCCGCCACGCTGTCGATCGATGACGTCTACCTGACCCGCGCACAGCGCCAGCGGCTGGCCCGCCAGGTGCACCCGCTGCTGATCACCCGCGGCCCGCCGGGCACCCACGACCTGCCGCTGGCCCACGCAGTGCTGAACGCCGTGGCCGCACGCCAGCCGTTCGCGATGCCGCGCTTCGACAAGCTGGCCGATGAACGCCTGCCCGAAGCGCAATGGCCGCAGCTGCAACGACCGCTGGACCTGCTGGTCTTCGAAGGCTGGTTCCTGGGCACGCCCGCACAGGATGACGACGCGTTGGACAGCCCGCTGAACGCGCTGGAACGCGAAGCCGACGCCGATGGCCGCTGGCGGCGCTGGTGCAACCACGCCCTGGCCCGCGACTACCCGGCGCTGTGGCAGCGCTGTGATCGCCTGTGGTTCCTGCAGCCACCGGACTTTTCGGTGGTACCGCGCTGGCGCTGGCAGCAGGAGCAGAACCTTCAGGCCGCGCAACCAGGCCGGCACGGCATGAGCCGGCCGCAGCTTGAGCGCTTCGTGCAGTACTACGAGCGGGTCAGCCGGCAGGCGCTGCGTGCCCTGCCCTCGCTCGCCGACCACACGGTGGTGCTGGACGGCCAACGGCAGGTGCAGGACGTGCGCTGAGCACGCCTACTCCACCAGGAAGGTCACCCGCAGGTTGACCCGCCATTCAGTGATCTCGCCGCTGCCATTGGTCACCACCTTGGTCTCGTTCACCCAGGCGCCCTGGATGCCCTTGACCGTCTCGGAGACCTTTTTCAACCCGCTGCGTACGGCGTCCTCCACGCTTTTCGGCGAGGAGGCGGTGATTTCGATGACCTTGGCGACCGTCATGACCTGTACTCTGGCTGATGCGGGAGGCCCGCAGGAATGTCCAGCCTGACGTGAAGAACGTAAAGGCCGGGACACGGAGGTGTTAGCATCACAGGGCATGAATCCTGCTCCGAACCTGATCCTGATCGGCCCGATGGGCGCCGGCAAAACCTGCATCGGCCGCCGCCTGGCCGAGCGCTTCACGCTGGACTTCGTCGATGTCGACCAGGCCATCGTCGATGCCGCCGGCGCCAGCATCCCGACCATTTTCGAGCACTCCGGCGAAGCCGGCTTCCGCAGCCATGAACGCGAGGCGCTTGCCCGCGTGCTGGAGGGCCGCGGCCAACTGGTCTCTACCGGCGGTGGCGCCGTACTCGATCCGGACAACCGCGCGCTGATCGCACGACGCGGCTTCGTGGTCTACCTGCGGGTCGGCGTGGCGGCGCAGCTGGAACGCTTGGCCCGCGACAAGGGCCGGCCGTTGCTGCAGCGCCCGGACCGCGAGCAGGTGCTGCATGATCTGGCCGCGCACCGCGACCCGCTGTACCGCGAACTGGCCGACCTCACCCTTGATACCGACCCGTACACCGCTGCCGACGCGACCGCCCACCTGGTGGTGAAGCTGGCCACGCAATGGCAGCGCCAGGACCTGACTGCATGACTTCCCCCGCCCTGCTGCAGGTCGCCGTTGGCGGCGACCGCCCCTACACCATCACCATCGGCGCCGGTGCCCAGGCTGACGGCGCCGCGCTGGCCTCGCATGTGCGCGGCCGCCATGTGCTGCTGCTCAGCGACAGCGAAGTGGCCCCGCACTATCTGGATGCCGTGAAGCAGACCCTGCTGGCTGCACGCCCCGACCTGATCATCGGCGAGCACGTGCTCGCCGCCGGTGAGGCCTCCAAGACGCTGGCCGAATTCGGCCGCGCGATCGAATCGCTTGCGGCGCTCGGCGCCACCCGCGACGCCTGCGTGTTCGCCCTCGGCGGCGGCGTGGTTGGTGATCTGGCGGGCTTCGCCGCGGCGTGCTGGATGCGCGGCGTGGACTGCGTGCAGCTGCCAACCACCCTGTTGGCAATGGTCGATTCGTCGGTGGGTGGCAAGACGGCGGTCGACATTCCTGCCGGCAAGAACCTGGTCGGCGCCTTCCATCCGCCGCGTGCGGTCATTGCCGATACCCGCGTGCTGGCCACCCTGCCGCCCCGCGAGCTGCGCGCCGGCCTGGCCGAAGTGGTGAAGTACGGCGCACTGGGTGATGCCGTGTTCTTCGAATGGCTGCAGCAGCATGCCGATGCGCTGGTCGCCGGCGAAGACAACGTGCTTTCCGAAGCCATCGCACGCAGCTGCCGGCACAAGGCCGCGATCGTCGAACGCGATCCGTTCGAGAAGGGCGAGCGTGCCCTGCTCAACCTGGGCCACACCTTCGGCCATGCCATCGAAACCGAACAGGGCTACTCGGCCCCGGGCCGCGATGCGCTGAACCATGGCGAGGCGGTGGCGGTGGGCATGGTACTGGCTGCCAAGCTGTCCACCGACCTGGGCCTGGCCGACGATGCCGACCGCGCGCGCCTGCAGTCGCTTCTGGAACGCCTTGGCCTGCCGGTGGCGATCCCGGCCGGGCTGGACCCGCAGGCCCTGCTCGGCCGCATGCGGCTGGACAAGAAGAACGTGGCCGGCCGCCTGCGCCTGGTGCTGTGGCGGGGCATGGGCCGCGCCGAAGTGGTGCCGGACGTGGATGAGACGGCGGTGCTGAAGGTACTGGGCGCGGGCTGACCCTTCGGTGTTCGCCGGGCATGGCCCGGCGCTGGCGGGGACGTTTCATGAGGTTGCCGGCCAGCGGCCGACACTACCGCGTTGCGGCCGGGGTCACCCTGGCCCCGCTACAATCGACGCCATGCACGTCTACCTGCAACATCCCGACGCCGGTGCGCAGGCACCGCGCTTCCTGCGCCTGAGCCTGCAACCGGACCTGTTCGGCGGCTGGGAGCTGCTGCGCGAGAGCGGCCGTGTCGGCAGCCGGTCGCAGCTGCGGCGCGAGCTGTTCCTGCAGGCCGACGAAGCCCGCCATGCTTTCGAGAAGGCCCGCGATGCCGAACTGCATCGCGGCTTCCAGATCCTTTCGCACGGCGACTGACGCCGCTGCCAACTTTCGTCCAAGGAATGCCCATCGTGACCAGCCCTCTCCGCAACGATCGCCTGCTGCGCGCCCTGCGCCGCGAACCGGTGGACTGCACCCCCGTCTGGCTGATGCGCCAGGCCGGCCGCTACCTGCCGGAGTACCGCGCAACCCGGGCCAAGGCCGGCAGCTTCCTGGCCATGGCCAAGAACCCGGAGATCGCCTGCGAGGTCACGCTGCAGCCGCTGCGCCGCTTCCCGCTGGACGCCGCCATCCTGTTCTCGGACATCCTCACCATTCCCGATGCGATGGGCCTGGAGCTCTACTTCGTCGAAGGCGAAGGCCCGAAGTTCCGCCATCCGGTGCGTGACGAGGCGGCCATCGCCCGGCTGGCGGTTCCGGACATGGAACAGGACCTGGGCTATGTGATGGACGCAGTGCGCCTGATCCGTCGCGAGCTGGACGGCCAGGTACCGTTGATCGGTTTCTCCGGCAGCCCCTGGACACTGGCCTGCTACATGGTGGAAGGCGGCGGCAGCAAGGATTTCGCCCGTATCAAGGCGATGGCGCTGAACCACCCACAGGCCCTGCACCGCCTGCTGGAGGTCACCACCGACGCGGTGATCGCCTATCTGGGCGCGCAACGCGCGGCCGGCGCGCAGGCACTGCAGGTGTTCGATACCTGGGGCGGCGTGCTGTCACCGGCCATGTACCGCGAGTTCTCGCTGCGCTACCTGCAGCGCATCGCCGAAGGCCTGGAGCGTGGCGAAGGCAGCGAGCGCACGCCGCTGATCCTGTTCGGCAAGGGTACCGGCCTGCACCTGGAAGCACTGTCGCAGACCGGCGCCGATGCGCTGGGCCTGGACTGGACACTGGACCTGGACGAGGCCATGCGCCGCACCGGTGGCCGCGTCGCCCTGCAGGGCAACCTCGACCCGACCACGCTGTACGCCTCGCCGGATGCGATCGCCGCCGCTGCCGCGCGCGTGCTCGACACCTATGCCGCGGGCAATGGTGGTTCGCGCGAGGGCCATGTATTCAACCTCGGCCACGGCATGTCGCCGGACATGGACCCTGCCCACGTGCAGGTGCTGGTCGACGCGGTGCACGCGCACAGCCAACGCTGAGCATTCGGCATACGGTTGCGGCGCGATGTTGATCGCGCCGTGACCCGCAGTGCGCGATCATGGCAGCCCCCACGCTGCACCGGCCGCACCCCATGTCCACATCGCCATCGACCTACAACCGCCAGCGCCCCCTGCTGTGGCTGGTGTCCTTGGCGATCTTCATGCAGATGCTGGACTCGACCATCGTCAACACGGCGTTGCCGGCGATGGCGGCCAGCCTGGGCGAAAGCCCCCTGCAGATGCAGTCGGTGGTGTTCAGCTACGCGCTGGCAGTGGCCACCTTCATTCCTGCCTCCGGCTGGATCGCCGACCGCTACGGCACCCGCCGCACCTTCCTGGTGGCGATCATCCTGTTCACCCTCGGCTCGCTGGCCTGCGCACTGGCCCAGCACCTGCACCAGCTGGTCGGCGCACGCGTGCTGCAGGGCATTGGCGGCGCGATGCTGCTGCCGGTCGGGCGGCTGGCGGTGATGCGGTCGGTCCCGCGCGAGGATTTCCTGCGCGCGATGAGCTTCATCGCCATCCCGGCCCTGGTCGGCCCGCTGATCGGTCCCACGCTGGGCGGCTGGCTGGTCGAGATCGCCTCGTGGCACTGGGTGTTCCTGATCAACCTGCCGATCGGCGTGATCGGATTCATCGCCGCGATGAAGATCATGCCCGACCACTACGCCAGCCATCGCACCCGTTTCGACCTGCGCGGCTACATCATGCTGGCCTTCGCGATGGTGGTGCTGTCACTGGCGCTGGACGGCATCTCCGGGCTGGGCACGCCACATGCGCTGGTGATGCTGATGACCGTTGCAGGCCTGGCGGCACTGGTGGGCTACTGGCTGCATGCGGCCAATTCGACGGCGCCGTTGTTCTCGCTGGCGCTGTTCCGCGTGCCCAGCTACCGCATCGGCATTCTCGGCAATCTGTTCTCGCGCATCGGCAGCAGCGCCATGCCGATGCTGATCCCGTTGCTGCTGCAGGTCGGCCTGGGCCTGGGCCCGATGAACGCCGGCCTGATGATGGTGCCGGTGGCCGCCGCTGGCATGGTCTCCAAGAAACTGGCAGTGAAGCTGGTGGAGCGCTACGGCTACCGTCGCGTGCTGATGGTCAACACCGTACTGGTAGGCCTGGCCATGGCCAGCTTCATCCTGATGACACCCGGCCAGCACCTGGCCTGGCGCCTGCTGCAGCTGGCGTTCTTCGGCGCGGTCAATTCGCTGCAGTTCACCGTGATGAACACCGTGACCCTGCGTGATCTGGACCGCGAATTCGCCAGTTCCGGCAACAGCCTGCTGTCGATGGTGATGATGCTCGCGGCCGGCTTCGGTGCTGCTGCGGCCGGCAGCCTGCTGGCCGCGTTCGGCAATCACCTGGACAGCAACAGCGCGACCGCCGCGCTGCATGCCACGTTCCTGTGCGTGGGCGCGATCACCCTGACCTCGACGATGATCTTCTGGCAGCTGCCCGATACCAAGCCGGAGCCACGGCAGGTCGAGCACGTCGCGGAGTGAGGGTGGTTCGGCAGGGCCTGCGGCCCTGCACCAGCAGAGGCTTCAAGCCAAGGCAACAGCAACGGCAAAAGCTGGCGTCCTGCGGGATGGCGGGGTGGATCCGTTTGCGGGAGACGCCGTAAACCCATCCCTGGGGGCTTGGCCGCGGCATCCATGCCGCGGACACTCCCGCAACCGGACCCACCCCGCCTTCGACAGAATTCTGCGATCTGCAGTAGATCCACGCCATGCGTGGATGCTTTTCGATCTCAATTCGACATATTCGATCTCGATGGAGATTCATCCACGCATGGCGTGGATCTACCCGATCGCGAAAATCTGTCAGAGGTGGGGCGGTGTGGGCTTGCAGGACCGTTGGCGCCATGGATGGCGCCATCGAGCCCCCATGGACGGGTTTACGGCGTGTCCTGCAAGCCCACACCGCCCCACCACCCACGGAATGCCTGCTTTTGCCGTTGCTGTTGCCTTGGCTTGAAGCCTCTGCTGGTGCAGGGCTGCAAGCCCTGCAATAAGCCCTACCGTCCCATGACCCTGGCGATCGCTTCCACCAGCAGCTCACCGGTCACCGGCTTGCGCAGGAAGCCGCCGATGCCGGCCGCCTCCACCTGCTGCTGCAGGTCCGGATGGGTCCGCGCCGTCACCGCCAGCAGCGGCAGCATGTAGCCCTGGTTGCGCAGGTGCTGGGCCAGCTCGAAGCCGCTCAGGCCCGGCAGGTCCAGATCCAGCAGACCGACATCGAAATCACCGGCACTGATCTCGCGTAGTGCTGCCAGCGCATGGCCCGCGTGCACCACTTCATGGCCGCGCGCACTCAACAGCCCGCGCACCACATCAGCCACGGTTGCATCATCCTCCACCAGCAGCACGCGCAATGGCGGCATGTTGGCCGCATCCTCGCGGTGCGCTTCGCCCTCGGCCTCTGCGCTGGCATCGACCACCAGCGGCAACGGCAGGGTCACGCCAAAACACGTGCCGCGACCGAGCTGGCTCTCCACCTGGATACGCCCCTGCATCGCCTGCGCCAGTTCGCGGCAGATGGCCAGGCCGAGGCCACTGCCACCGTACTGCGCAGCGGTGCGGGCACCGTCGGCCTGCTCGAAACGGCGGAACAGGCGCTGCTGCTGTTCCTGGCTGATGCCCGGCCCGGTGTCGCGCACTTCGAAATGCAATGCGCGCAGCTCGCCATCGCTGCGCGCATGCAGGGTGATGGTGCCGCGGCTGGTGAACTTGACCGCGTTGGAGAGCAGGTTGAGCAGGATCTGCCTTACCCGCATCGCATCACCGGTCGCCTGCAGGCCCGGCGGCAGCTGGTTGTCGAGAGTGAAACGCAGGCCCTTCTGTGCTGCCAGCGGTCCCATCAACGCGGCCAGGTCCTGCAACAGGCAGCTCAGCGCGAACGGCTTGGACTGCAGTTCCAGCCGTCCGGACTCGATCCGCGCCAGGTCCAAGGCATCGTTGACCAGGTGAAGCAGGTGTTCGCCGGCATGCCGGATCGACTGGGTGTAGCCACGCTGCTGCGGGTCCAGCGGCGAAGCCAGCAGCAGTTCACTCATGCCGAGCACACCGGTCATCGGCGTGCGGATTTCGTGGCCGAGATTGGCCAGGAAGCGGGTCTTGGCCGCCGAGGCCTGCTCGGCCAGTTCCTGTTTGTGCAGTGCCAGCTGATAGGCGTGGCGCCGCTGCAGGCGGCGGCGGTACAACCAGGCAAACCAACTGGTCAGCAGAAGCGCGATCGAGGCCAGCACCAGCAGCCCGGACAGGCTGCGCCACCACGGTGGCTGTACGCGGAATTCCAGGCTCTGCACCCGCGACCAGACATGGTCTGCCGAGCGCGCCTGAACTTCCAGGCGGTAGCTGCCCGGCGGCAGGCGCGAGAACAGGCGCTCACCGGCCGGCCCCACTTCCACCCAGTCGGGGTCGTAGCCGGCCAGGCGGTAGCGGTAGCTGTTGGAGGCCGAATCGGCGAACGACAACAGTCGCGCGACGATGCGCAGGTCACGGTCCCCATCGGCAATCTGCAACGGCGTGTCGTGGGTCAGGTCGAGTACCTGCTCGTTGCGGCGGACTTCAACCCGCTCGATCACCAACGGCGCGCGCCGCACCGACGGCCGCACCTGTTCGGGGTCGAACACCACCACGCCGGCCGGGGTACCGGCTACCAGATGGCCATCGCCGGACATCGTCAACGTGTGCTCGCGGAACTCCTGGCTGGGCAGGCCGTCGTGCACGCCGTACAGGCGCACGCTCTGCCCGTCGGCGCCAACCCGCACCAGGCCGCGCGCACTGGTGGCCCAGGCCACGCCCTGTGCGTCGACCACCAGCCCGGAAGCGGAAATCGCCGGGTAACCCTGCTCCGCGCCGACCACCGCCTGCCGTTCAAGCCGCCCCTGGCTCCAGCGGTAGCGCGACAGGCGGCCATCCTCCGACAACCAGACCTGGCCATCGTGGCCCACGTGCAGCGCATGGATTGCCGTCGCCGGCGCACCCGGCACCGGCTGGAAGCGCTCGCTTTCCGGCAGCCACTGCAGCAGGCCACGGCTGCTGGCCAGCCAGATGTGGTCCTGCGGTCCGCATTCCACGTCGAGGTTGAGCTGGCCCTGCTGCAGGCCGCGCTGGCCGTTGTCCAGCTGGCGGCGCAGGCGACCGTCGAGGTCACGCTGCTGCAAGCCTGCAGGCAACATCAACCAGAGACTGTCACCGTCGCAGGTCATCATCGACTCGATGACCCCTTCCATGGTTGCATCGGCCCCGGCATCACGGCCCCAGCGACGCAGGTCACGCCGCTTCGGGTCGTAGCGCAGCAACGCATCGGTCGAGCCGATCCAGACCTGGCCACGGCGATCCTCGCGAACCGAGGACAGCCAGTACATGCCGTTGACCCAGGTGCGGTGCTGCTCGATCTTTCCGGTCTTGGGATCGAACCGGTCCAGCGCGCCGTGGCTGCCAACCGTCCAGATGCCGCCATTGCCGGAAGGGCTGGTGCCCAGCACGAAGGCATTGCGCAGCGAACCGGCGTCATCCTCCAATCGCGACAACACCGAGAACTGCCACCAGCGCGGCAGCAGGTGCCACAGGCCGGCATTGGTACTGGCCAACCAGATGCCGCCTTCGCGGTCCTCGTAGGCGCCAGTCCAGTTCGGTCGCACCGGCCCGCGCGCAACAGCGCTGTACAGCGGAACCGTCTGGTACTGCCCATCCACGGCCCGACCCAGCCCGGTACGGGTATCCAGCCAATGCCCGCCCTGTTCATCACGCAGCATCATGCCGAGCACCTGCTCGCCCGGCGGTAGTTTCCATGGCGGCGATTCAAAACGCCCGTCGGGGCGACGCACCGTGGCGCCGGCCATCGTACTGATCCACAGGCTGCCATCGGGTTCGCTGGTCAACCCATTGATCAGCAGGCTGGGAATGACATCCGTGCCGACCCGCTCGAAGTCGGTACCGGTCCAGCGCGCCACGCCATGCTTGGTGCCGACCCACAGGCTGCCATCGGCCAGCGTCGCCAGATACGGCACCGAGGCAGCGGGCAGGCTGCGTGGATTGTTGGCCTCGGGCAGGAAACGCTGCAGGCGATCCTGGCTGTCCAACCGGTACAGCCCACCTTCGTGGGTCCCGAACCAGATCGCACCGTCGGGGGTGGTCGCCAGGCTCCAGACCGTGTTGGTCCCCATCAACGGCTGGCTGCTGCGGTCGTAGAAATGCAGCTGGCGGCGGTCGGCCGACATCCGTACCAGGCCCGCGTTCTCGGTCCCGATCCAGAGCTGGTTGCGCGCATCGACCAGGACCGTCCAGACGCGGTTGTCGCGCAGGCCATCCTCCGAACGCCAGATCCGGTAGTTGCGCCCGTCGTAACGGGCCAGGCCGTCGTTGGTGGCGATCCACAGGTAGCCGTAGCGGTCTTCGGCCATGCGGTTGACGGTATTGGACGGGAGGCCGTCGAACACCGTCACCTGGCGCGGGCTCGGTGGCACCGGCTGCGCGGCAGCGGGTGACAGGCCGCACAGGAGGATCAGCAGCAGCATCGCCGCCCGCAGATACGCCACCGATTGCCTCCTCACGCTGCCCTGATGATTCCCGCGCCGCGGGCGTCGGCATGGTAAACCGAAAGTCGCGCCGTTCACGCCCGGCGCCGACGTTTTCAAGTTGTGGTCTGTCGTTTGGCGCGAGCCTGGATGATCGCTGCCACCAGCATGTCGCCGGTGACCGGCTTGCGCAGGAAACCATCGAAACCGGCAGCGAGCACCTGCGATTCGGCATAGGCATCGGAGCGGGCGGTCACCGCCACCAGTGGCAGCTCGTAGCCCAGGGTGCGCAGCTGGCGGGCGATCGCAGTGCCGTCCAGCGCCGGCAGGTCGAGATCGAGCAGGCCAACATCGAAGCCGTCGGTGGCGATCTCCGACAAAGCCCCCAGGCCGTGCAGCACATGCACCACGTCATGGCCGCGGCTGCGCAGCAGGCCGGCGATGACCTCGGCCACGGTGGCATCGTCCTCCACCAGCAGGATGCGCAGTGGCGGCAGCACCGGCTGCGCAGGCGCTTCGCCCGCGGCGGCGGCGGCCTGCCGGGTCCAGGGCAGCGGCAACCGCACCCGGAAGCGCGCGCCCTTGCCTGGCTGGCTGTCCACTTCGATGCGCCCGCCCATGGCCACGGCCAGCTCCTGGCAGATCGCCAGGCCCAGCCCGCTGCCGCCATAGCGCGAGGCCGTGCGCGGGCCCTCCGCCTGCTCGAATCGGTGGAACAGCCGCTCCTGCTGCTCGACATTGATACCCGGACCACTGTCGTGCACCTCGAAACAGAGACCGCCGCCGTTCCTTTCCAGGTGCACGGCCAGGCCGACATGCCCGCGCTCGGTGAACTTGATCGCATTGCCCAGCAGGTTGAGCAGGATCTGCCGCACGCGCATCTCGTCGCCACTGACGCTGATCGGGCCGGGCGGATCGTCGCCACGCTGGAAATCCAGCTTGCGCTGTTTCGCCATGGGCTGCATCAGCGCCTGCACCTGGTCGAGCAGGCCGGCCAGGTCGAACGGGCGCAGATCCAGCTCCAGCCGGCCCGCCTCGATGCGCGCGAGGTCCAACGCATCGTTGACCAACCGCAGCAGATGGCTACCGGCCTGCTGGATGGAGCCGGCATAGCTGCGCTGCACCGGGTCCAGCGGTGTGGCCAGCAGCAGCTCGCTCATGCCCAGCACGCCGGTCATCGGCGTGCGCACTTCATGCCCCAGCGTGGCCAGGAACCGGCTCTTGGCCTGCGAGGCCTGTTCGGCCAGCTCCTGCTTGTGCACGGTCAGCTGCCATTGCTGGCGACGGCGCAGGCGCGCACGGATCGACCAGACCAGGATGAGCAGCAGCAGCGAACCGATCAGGATGTAGCCGAAGATCGCCATGCCGCTGCGCCACCACGGTGGCAGCACCTTCACCTGCAGCTGCTGCGAAGGCGTCCATGCACCATTGGCGGTGGCCGCCTGCACTTCGATGACGTAACTGCCGGTGGGCAGTCGCGACAGCGTGCGCTGGCCGTCGCCGCCCTGCTCCACCCAGTTCTGGTCATACCCGCGTACCCGGAAGCGGTAGCGGTTGCCCTGTGGATTGGCATACGACAGCAGCCGCGCATCGATCTGCAGATCGCGATCATCTGGTCCCAGCAGCAGGGTGCCGGTGTTCGGCAGCGGCTGCCAGCCGCGTGCATCGTCGCGGCGCACGCGCACCTCGGCAATCACCAGCGACGACCCGGGCAGCGCCACGTCGTCGGCATTCACGTCGAAAGCGACCAGGCCAGTCTGGGCCACGGCCAGCACGCGGCCATCGGCATTCACCGCCGGCGGCCGGCTGGTGAATTCGGCATCGGACAGGCCATCGCGTTCATTGAACAACTGCAGGCGCCGGGCTTTCGGGTCCCAGCGCAGCAGGCCGCGCGGCGTGGTCGCCCACACCCGGCCATTGTCGGCCAATGCCAGGCCGCCCATGCTGACCGGCGGCACACCGGCACTTCCATCAATGCGCTGGATCAGGCGCAGGCTCATGCCATCCCACTGGTAGCGCTCCAGCGCGCCCTGGCGGGCCAGCCACAGCTGCTGCGGATCCACCCACACCAGGTCGTAGATCAGCCCGCGTGAGACCCCCGGCACCGCTTCGAAGCGACCGGCCTGCTCACGCCAGATGCCCATGTCGCCCATTACCCATGCCTTGCCATGGGCATCGAAGCGGATCTGCTCGATGGGTGAATCGGCCGCCTTGCGGAAATCGTCGAGTGGATAGCTGCGCAGCACCCGGCCATCCGAGCTGCGCTGCTGCAGGCCCAGGTTCATCACCGAAAGCCAGACCGTGCCATCGGGCGCCTGCCGCATCAGGTCGATGCGCTGGCGCAGGTCGGCACCTCCATCGATATGCCAATCGTGCAGCGCGCGGGTGGCCGGGTCATACACGCTGATGCGGCCGGCACGCCCCAGCCACAGGCGCCCGTCCGGCCGCGGCAGTACCGACCACACCGCTCCGCTGCCAATCTCGCGGTCGCTGGCCAGCAGGCGCAGCGTGCCGTGCGCATCCAGCTGATACACGCCATGTGCCGAACCCACGTAGTAGTTCTGGCCGTCACTCGCCGCGCCCAGCAGGTACTGGCTGTCCAGCGGCTTGCCATCGAGCTGGTTCCAGATCGAGAAGCGGCGCCAGTCCGGCGGCAGGTAGGCCAGCCCCTGGGTCAGCAGGGCCACCCACAGTCCGCCCTCGTGGTCCTGCAGCAGATCGAGCACACCGCTCTGTGCAGTGAGGAAACCACTGCCGCGGTCGCCATCGAGCCGCCACAGCGCACTTGCGTCGCCGCGCAGCAGGCCGTCGGACGTGCCCGCCCAGTAGCCGCCCTGGCGATCGGCCAGCACCAGTGCCGAGCGCAGGCGGGCGCTGTCGCTCCAGCGCGGACGACTGACCCGGTCCTGCGCATCGATGCGGTACAGGCCGTCGTTCTGGCTGCCGAGCCAGATCGAACCGTCCGGATCACGGCTCATCCTCAGCACGCTCAGCGCGCCCAGTTCGCGCGATGCCACCGGCTCGAAGCCAACGCCGTTCCAGCGCGCGACCCCGGCCTCGGTGCCGATCCACAGGCGTCCCCGGGCATCGACCAGGCTGCTGTAGATGGTGTTGCTGGGCAGGCCGTCGGCACGGGCCGGGTCGTGCTTGAAGAAACGCAGGCTGCCGTCCTCGCCGAAACGGCAGATCCCCTGGCTGCTGGTGCCGATCCACAACGCATCCCCGGCGTAGGCCAGCGTCCAGAACTGGCTCATGCAGGGGCCATTGACCGCATCGAAGGTCCTGAAGCGCTCGCGGTCGGCATCCAGGCGGGCCACGCCCTTGCCATTGATGCCCACCCATACCCGGTCCAGCGGATCGACCAGCAGGGTCTCGATCTCGTTGCCGGGCAGCGACCCAGGCTGTTCCGGATCGTGCTCCCAGACCCGCAGCGAGCTGCCGTCGTAACGCACCAGACCGCCATCGGTTGCCGCCCAGATATGGCCCTGGCGGTCCTCGGCCAGCGCCAGCACCATGCGCGACGGCATGCCTTCGGCGGCACCGAAGCGCCGCAGGCGCGGTGTTTCTGCCATGTCCAGGGCCGCAGCCGCCGTGGCGGACGCCAACAGCAGCAGCCCCGTTCCCGCGATGCCCAGGCACCACAGGCGCCAGCCGCTCGTCATCCTGAACCCCCTGTCCTGGTCCGATTGTCACACAGGCCGGGTCCATGGCTGCAACAGCCTGTTGCCGGGGCAGGACCACCACGAACTGTTGCAGCCATGCACGCATCGTTGGCAGGGGGCTGTGCGTATGATCACAGCATCCCCCTTCCGGAGCCCGCCATCGATGCGTCCCTGCCTGGCCCTGCTGCCGATGCTGCTCGCCACCGCCCCCGCCTGGGCGGATGCAGACACCTACCGCCTCGATCCGGTGCACACGCGGGTGCTGTTCACCATCGACCACGCCGGCTATTCGCAGGCCATGGGTACGGTGTCCGGCAGCGAGGGCCGCCTGCAGTTCGATCCCGACAACTGGCGCGAGGCCACGCTGGACGTCGAAGTGCCCGTGTCGCGATTGGACCTTGGTGATGCCAAATGGAACCAGGCCACGCTGGCCCGCAGCCTTCTGGATGGCGAGCGTTTCCCGAAGGCGCACTTCGTCTCCACCCGGGTCGAACCGATCGATGCCAAGCGCGCCCACGTGATCGGCACGCTGACCCTGCGCGGGGTCAGCCAGGAAATCACGCTGGATGTGACCCTCAACGCCATCAAGCGCTACCCGCTCCCCCCGTTCCGACGCACCGCCGGCTTCTCCGCCAGCACCACGCTGAGCCGGCGTGCGTTCGGCATCACCGCCTGGCCGGGCGTCATCGGTGATGCAGTACAGCTGAGGATCGAGGCGGAAGCCACCCTCGACCGCAGTGACGCCCCGGGAACTCCCGCTCCCGTTCCACACTCCGACCCCAAGACGGCCCGCTAGAGGACCCTTCATGACCGCCAAGAACACCCCCGCCGCCTGGGGGAGTGTCAGCCAGATCCTGCATTGGTTGATCGCACTGCTGATCCTCGCCCTGGGCGTGGTCGGCCTGACCATGGGTGAACTTCCCAAGACCCCGAAGTACTTCTGGGTCTACACCGCGCACAAGTCGATCGGCATCACCGTGCTGGCGCTGGTGCTGTTCCGTCTCGGCTGGCGCCTGTATGCCGGCGCGCCCAAGCCGGTGCCGGGCGTGCCCAGCTGGCAGGAACGCATTGCCAGTGCCACCCACGTGCTGCTGTATGTGCTGATGTTCGCGATCCCGCTGTCGGGCTGGCTGTACGACTCGGCCAGCGGCCTGCGCCCGTTCCGCTGGTTCGGCCTGGTCGACGTGCCCAAGCTGAGCGGCCCCGACCCGCAGGTGGTCGCGGTATCGCATGCCATCCACGAATACGGCTTCTGGCTGTTGATCGCGGTGGTGCTGGCCCATGCCGGCGCTGCCTTCTACCACCACCTGTTCCAGCGCGATGCGACCTTGTCCCGCATGTTGCCGCGCGGCTGGCTTGCCTCCCCTCAGAAGGACTGACCGATGAACCTGAAACTGACCACTCCGGCCGCCGTGGCCGCCGCCCTGGCCGGCATGCTGGCCACCGCCCCGGTGCTCGCCGCCGACTACGCGCAGGCCCCCGGTGCCGGCTCGATCCTGGTGTTCGCGACCAAGTACGACGGCGAAGTGTTCACCGGCAGCTTCCCGGGCTTTGCCACCAAGCTCAGCTTCGACCCGGCCAACCCGGCCGCCGGTTCGCTGGACGTGGTGATCCCGCTGGCCGGCGCCAAGAGCGGCAACAGCGACCGCGACTCGACCCTGCAGACCGCCGACTTCTTCAACGTCGGCAAGTTCGCCACCGCACGCTACACCGCCAAGGGCTTCCGAGCGGTGGGCAACGACCAGTTCGCCGCCGATGGCACCCTGGAACTGCGCGGCGTCAGCAAGCCGGTCACCCTCACCTTCACCTGGAAGCCGGGCACCCAGCCGGTGCTGACCGGCAAGGCCACGGTCAAGCGCCTGGACTTCGGCGTCGGCAGCGGTGACTGGGCCGACACCAAGACCATCCCGGACGAAACCGCGATCAGCACGATCGTGAAGTTCGACGCGAAATAAAGCGACTCCGGTAGTGCCGGCCGCTGGCCGGCATCAACGGGCATCGCAACGCATCTGGTAGTGCCGGCCGCTGGCCGGCATCACCGGGTATGGCGGGGTTGCCGGCCAGCGGCCGGCTCTACCGATCGACGGCCAGCCAGGCCTGAACCGTGGCCGCATCGAACGGCCAGTCCAGCTCACGACCGCCAGTCTCGTCACGCAGCACCGGTACCCGCGCGCCGTAGCGCGCTTCCAGCGCCGGCTGGTCGTCCAGGAACACCGATTCGAACTCGGGTGCCCGCGCCTTGGCCAACTCGGCCAGGGCCATGTCACACAGATGGCAGTCGTCGCGCTGGAACAGGGTCAACACCGGTTTTGCTCCCTCTACCGAAATGCTGCGCCGCAGCCATGGAAGTGCGGCATGAACCGCTAGAATAGCGGTCTCCTCCGGTACCCGCAGTACGGCAACCATGGCTGTCAGCACGTTCGACGTTTTCAAGATCGGCATTGGCCCGAGCTCCTCGCACACCGTCGGGCCGATGAAGGCCGCCGAGCGATTCATCCACCGCTGGCTGCTCGACCCGGGTCGCCTGCACGAAGTCGCGCGCATCCGCGCCGATGTCTATGGCTCGCTGGCGCTGACCGGCCGTGGCCATGGCACCGACAAGGCGATCCTGCTGGGCCTGGAAGGCCAGCGGCCGAATTTGATCGACCCGGACATCATCCCGGCCACGCTGGAGCGCATCCGCAGCAGCAAGCGCATCCAGCTGATGGGCCAGCACGAGATCGCCTTCGACGAAAAGCGCGACCTCGGCATGAACAAGCGCCAGAAGCTGCCGTACCACACCAACGGCATGCGTTTCACCGCGTACAACGCCGAGGATGAAGTGATCGCCACCCGCGATTACTACTCTGTCGGTGGCGGCTTCGTGGTCAACCAGGACGACGCGGCCGATGACCGCATCGTGCCCGACGAAACCCCGCTGCCCTACCCGTTCAAGAGCGGCGACGAGCTGCTGGCGCAGACCGCGCGCAGCGGCCTGAGCATTGCCCAGCTGATGTTCGAGAACGAGAAGTGCTGGCGCAGCGAAGACGAGATCCGCGCCAACCTGCGCGAGATCTGGAGCGCGATGCAGTCGTGCGTGGCGCGCGGCATCCGCGAGGAAGGCGTGCTGCCGGGGGGTCTGAAGGTGGGCCGTCGTGCGCCGGCGCTGTACCGCGAGCTGTCTTCGAAGCCGGAAGCGGCGATGCGCGATCCGCTGACCACGCTGGACTGGGTCAACCTGTACGCGCTGGCGGTGAACGAGGAAAACGCCGCCGGTGGCCGCGTGGTCACCGCGCCGACCAACGGTGCGGCCGGCGTGCTGCCGGCGGTGCTGCACTACTTCGACCGCTTCTGCCCGGGCGCCAACGAGCAGCGCGTATTCGACTTCCTGCTGACCTCGGCAGCGATCGGCATCCTGTACAAGGAGAACGCCTCGATCTCTGGTGCCGAAGTGGGCTGCCAGGGCGAAGTGGGCGTGGCCTGCTCGATGGCGGCCGGTGGCCTGGTCGCCGCCCTGGGCGGCAACCCCAGCCAGATCGAGAATGCCGCAGAAATCGGCATGGAACACAACCTCGGCCTGACCTGCGACCCGATCGGTGGCCTGGTGCAGATTCCGTGCATCGAACGCAATGCGATGGGTGCGGTGAAGGCGATCAACGCCTCGCGCATGGCCATGCGTGGCGACGGCAAGCACAAGGTGTCGCTGGACAAGGTGATCAAGACCATGCGCGATACCGGCCGTGACATGCAGGACAAGTACAAGGAAACCAGCCGTGGTGGGCTGGCGGTGAACGTCATCGAGTGCTGAATTGTAGAGCCGAGCCCATGCTCGGCTGATGGGGCAGTGGGTAGAGTCGACTGTTGGTCGACTATCGCGCGCAGCGCGGGATTTTCGCGGTCTGAACGAAGAGCAGTCGACTAACAGTCGACTCTACCCGGTCGACTCTACCCGGTCGGACGACACCGTCACTGCGTTCCGGTTAGGCTCGGGGCTCCCCTACCCAGGACCGTCCCATGCGCGTGATCGCTGCCGCCCTGCTTGCCTGCCTTCCGCTGTCCGCCCTCGCCGCGCCCACCTATGGGCCACGCCTGGAAGGCTTCGACTACGGCTATCCGGTAAAGACCTTCGCGCTGGAATCGCAGCGGCAGCCGCTGGAGATGGCCTACCTGGACATCGCGCCGAAGAAGGCGCCCATCGGCGTGGTAGTGCTGCTGCACGGCAAGAACTTCTGTGCCGCCACCTGGAAAGAATCGATCAAGCCGCTGGTTGCCGCCGGCTACCGGGTGATCGCCCCGGACCAGCTGGGTTTCTGCAAATCCAGCAAGCCCGAGCGCTACCAGTACACCTTCGCGCAGCTGGCCGCCAACACCCACGCCCTGCTGCAACAGCTGCAACTGGGTGATGTACCGGCACACCTGGTCGGCCACTCCATGGGCGGCATGCTGGCGGTGCGCTACGCGCTGATGTACCCGCAGGACCTGCGCAGCCTGTCGCTGGTCAACCCGATCGGACTGGAAGACTGGAAGGCGCTCGGCGTGCCTTGGCGCAGCGTGGATGCGTGGTACGCCGGCGAAATGAACATCAGCTATGACAGCATCCGCCGCTACCAGCTGGAGGTGTACTACGACGGCAGATGGAAACCGGCCTACGAGCCGTGGGCACGCATGCAGTCGGGCATGTACGAAGGGCCCGGCAAGCAGGCCGTTGCCTGGAGCCAGGCATTGGCGTCGGACATGGTGTTCAACCAGCCGGTGGTCTACGAACTGAAGAACCTGCAGGTACCCACCACGTTGTTCATCGGCCAGAAGGACCGCACCGCGATCGGCCGCGACCTGGCGCCGCCGCAGGTGAAGGCGACGCTGGGTAACTACCCGGTGCTGGGCAAGGCTGCGGCCGCAGCGATTCCCGGCGCAACGCTGGTCGAGTTCGCCGAACTGGGGCATTCGCCACAGGTGCAGGACCCGAAGCAGTTCAACAGCGCGTTGTTGAAGTCCTTGAAGTCACGCTGACCGGCAGGCGTGCCCCTGTAGGGCCGAGCCCACGCTCGGCTCATACGGCAGGATGGGGATTCGGTCAGTAGCAGCCGAGCATGGGCTCGGCTCTACAAGAACCGTGCGATCAACCCACGATCCTCAGCACGTCATCCAGCAACGCAGCGGCAGTGACTTCCGCGCCCGCACCCGGCCCCTGGATCAACAGCGGCTGGCGTTGGTAGCGATCACTGTGGATGGCCACGCGGTTGTCGGTGCCTGCACCCTGCGCCAGCGGGTGATCCGCAGGCAGCTCACGCAGGCCCACCTGCGCGCCCTCGCCATCAACACGGCCAACGAAACGCAGCACGCGGCCGTTGTCGCGCGCCTGCTGCCAGCGCGCCTGCAACGGCGCGTCCAGCTGTTCCAGCGCGCCCACCGCTTCCTCCAGCGGCAACGCCGCCAGCGCCGCTGGCACCAGCGAATCCACCTGCACCTGCGCAGCATCCAGCCCCAGCCCGCTGCTGCGGGCGAGGATCAGCAGCTTGCGCCGCACGTCTTCGCCGGACAGGTCCAGGCGCGGATCGGGCTCGGTGTAGCCGGCCGCCAACGCCTCGCGCACCGCCGCCGAGAACGGCGACTGGCCGTCGTAACGATGGAACAGCCACGCCAGCGAACCGGACAGCACACCTTCAATGGCATGGATGTGATCGCCACCGGCCACCAGCGCACGCAGGCTGCTCAACAGCGGCAGGCCCGCGCCCACCGTCGCGCTGTCGCCATAGCGCGCGCCACTGTCGGCGCAGGTTTCGGCAATCGCCTGCGCGCGGGCCAGCTGCGCACCACGCCCCAGCTTGTTGGCGGTCACCACATGCACGCCGCGCGCCAGCCACTGCACGTGGCGCGCGGCCACGTCTTCGCTGGCGGTGGCGTCGACCACCACGTCGCCACGCTCCAGCCCCTCGGCGCTCGCCCACGGCGGCGAACTCTGCCCATCGCGCGGCGCACGCCGTGCCAGCTCCAGCGGCAACGCCAGGTCACGATCGATTTCCAGCGCAGTGCGTGAATTGGCCAGCCACTGCACGCTGGGCAGTTCCAGCCCACGCGCCCGCAAAGCCTGGTAACGCTGTACGAAGGCCGAGCCGACCGTGCCGGTGCCGAGCAGCGCCAGGCGTCCCACGCCGAGCGCAGGAATTTCAGCGGCGAGCGCGCTCATGCATCCACCACTTGTTTGCGGCGCGCAGCCGCATCAATCACCGCTTCGGCGCGCTGCAGCGCGGCGCCGAGATCGGCCAGCAGGTCACGCTCGGACTCGATGCCCACCGACAGGCGCAGCAGGCCTTCGCTGATGCCTGCGGCGGCACGCGCTTCGGCGGTCATCGCCGCATGGGTCATGGTGGCCGGATGCGCGACCAGGCTTTCAACACCGCCCAGCGATTCGGCCAGGGTGAAACAGCGCAGGCCATCGACAAAGGCACGCACCGCGGCATACGGATCATCACCTTCGCAGTCGGCCAGTTCGAAGGACAGCATCGCGCCGAAACCACTCTGCTGGCGGGCGGCGATGGAGTGGCCAGGGTGATCGGCCAGGCCCGGATAATAGACGCGGCCGACCGCCGGATGCTGGTCCAGCAGCGCCACGATCGAAGTGGTGTTCTCTTGGTGCACGCGCAGGCGCGCATCCAGCGTGCGCAGGCCGCGCAGAGTCAGGAATGCATCGAACGGCGAACCCGTCAGGCCCAGCGCGTTGCCCCACCACACCAGCTGCTCGTGCAGTTCCGGATCGCGCGCAACCACCGCGCCGCCCACCACATCGCTGTGGCCATTGATGTACTTGGTGGTGGAGTGCAGTACCAGATCCGCACCGAACGACAGCGGTTGCTGCAGGGCCGGCGACAGGAAGGTGTTGTCGACCACAACCAGGGCACCTGCCTTGTGCGCGGCATCGATGACGAAGCGCAGGTCGGTGATGCGCAGCAGCGGATTGGACGGGGTTTCCACCAGCACCAGCTTCGGCTGGGTGGCCAGCGCCTGCGCCAGCGCGCGCGGATCGGTCAGGTCGGCGGTGACCAGTTCGAAGTGCCCCTTCTTTGCCAGCGCATTGAACAGGCGCCAGCTGCCACCGTATGCATCGTGCGGCACCACCAGGGTGTCACCGGGCTGCAGCAGTGCGTTCAGCACCAGGTTGATCGCGCCCATGCCGGTGGCGGTGATCACGCCGCCGGCGCCGCCTTCCAGCTCGGCCAGCGCTTCCCCCAGCAGGTCGCGGGTCGGGTTGCCACTGCGCGTGTAGTCGTACTGGCGCTTGTTGCCGAAGCCTTCAAAGCTGAAGTTCGACGACAGCACGATCGGCGGCGTGACCGCGCCATGCGCGGTGTCGCGATCGATGCCGGCACGGACGGCGGCAGTGGTGCGGCTACAGGACGGCTCGTTGGCGTGCAGGCTCATGCGGACTCTCCAGAGGTGCGGAAGGCGGTGGCGAGGATCGCGTCGATGCGATCGGTTTCTTTGAGGAAGGCATCGTGGCCGTAGGGCGAGCGCAGCACGCGCAGGCTGCCGCGCGGCCCCAGCCCCTCGACCAGGCCGACCAGGTCGGCCAGCGGTACCAGGCGGTCACCTTCCACGGCCACCACCACGGTCGGCGGCAAGATCGCGGCGGGGTCGACGCGGTGCAGGTCGATCGATTCGGACAGGCGCAGGTAGGCGGTCACCGGTGTGCGCGCGACGTACTGCGCGCCGGCTGCATCGAGATAGTCTTCGGCGGCCACGCGCACGCGGCCGTTGATCACTTCCGGCGCGGCGTCGAAGCGCTCGCCGAACTCTTCCGGGGTGCGGTAGCTGAGCATGGCGAACTGCCGGGCCAGCGCCAGGCCGTGATCTTCACCGCACTGCAGCTGGCCCAGTGCGACGGCGCGGCGCTGCAAGGCACGCCAGGCGGCGGCATACGGGTGCGGGCGATGCGCACCGCTGGCCAGCACCAGCTGGCGCACGCGAGCACGATGACGGATCGCGAACTGTTGGCCGACCAGCGCGCCATACGAATAGCCGACGAAGGCCTTCAGCGTGCGGACACCCAGATGATCCAGCAGCAGAGCCAACGCATCGGCCTGGTCGGCGGTATCGATCGGCACGTCCAGCGCACCATCGGCCCCGATGAAGTCGAACGCCAGCACGCGCAGCTGCTGCGGATCCAGCGTGCGACCACTGCCGACCAGCTCTTCGGCCCAGCCCTTCTCGCTGAACTGCGGGTTGGAGGCCACATGGCGATGCGCGGAAATGCCGCCGGCCAGCACCACCACCGGCGCGTTGGCCGGGCCGACCCACTCGTAGCGCAGGCGCACCGGGCTGGGGCCGGCATGACGCATCGACAGCACCGCAGCGAACTCGCCGCGCTCGGCATGCACGCGGTCTTCGACCGGCACGCTGACGGGGACAAAGGGTTCGGGGCGAACGGCGGTACTGGCAGCGAAGCTCATGGCGGGATCCGGTTGGGGAATCGGCCATCGAGCCTTCGCGGGGCTCGCGTTCGAGATGCACGTGCGGTGCATGGTTCGAACCATCTTTCGGTGGACGCCACGGTCCCCGCAGGATTTGGCACCTACGCAGACGCTTTCGCATCCGCGGGCTGCCCCGGCTTCAAAGGGCCTGTCCCTCTGCCGGTCTCGATGGTGACGCCACGATGCCAGCCCTTCCGGGCACTGTCAATCCCTTCATACGGATAAAGCGATGAATATTTTCATCCTCAGTATGCGAGAGGCGTCGCGGTCGCTCCGTTCAGGATCGGGTACAGTCCCGGCGGTCCATTTTTCTGAATCCGCTGATGCCACGCCCGCCCTTGACCTGCCTGCTCCTGCCGCTGCTGGCCAGTGCCTCCGCCGGCGCCAGCGACTGGCGCCAGGGCTGGGGGATGCTGCCGAAGGCGCCCACCACCGCCAGCGCCGACGCGAGGACAGGGGCCGCGAAGGAGGCCCTTCCGATGGCCCAGCTGCGCCTGCAGCCGATCGGCGAACAGTGGCAGGCCCGCATCGACAACACGCTGGCCGGCCCGTTGCAGATCGAACTGCGCGCGGCCCCCGGGCGCCCGGTCGACGGCCTGCCGGTGCAGTCACTGATACAAGGCGACAGCAGCCTGGTGGTCGGCCACCTCCCCGCGCCGGTCAACGGCCGGATGCTGGACCTGCGCCTGCAATCGGTGCCGGGCAACCCCGCTGCACAGGCCGAGGACGTGGCCTACCGCCTGCCCTTCGATGATGCGCGCCCGCGCGTGGACCAGGCGCCGCAGGGCCGGTTCAGCCACGACGACGAAGAGAACCGCGATGCGGTCGACTTCGCGCTGCCTGAAGGCACGTTGGTGCTGGCCGCACGCGAGGGCACGGTGATGCAGATCCAGGATGGCTTCCGTGGCAACGGCCAGGATCGCGAACGCGATGGCGGCCGCGCCAACTTCATCCGCGTGCTGCACAGCGACGGCAGCATGGCCCTGTACGGCCACCTGCAGGCGGGCGGCATGCGCGTGCGCCGTGGCCAGGCGGTGGGAGCCGGGCAACCCCTCGGCCTGTCCGGCAACAGTGGCTACAGCAGCGCCCCACATCTGCACTTCGTGGTACAGGTCAACCGCGGCATGGGCCTGCGCTCGGTGCCGGCGCGCATCTTCACCGAGCAGGGCCAGCTGCAGTTCGCCCGCCAGGGCGAGGCCGACGGTGGCACCGGGCGCTGACCGGCCCCGGCCGGTATAATCGGGCGCTTATCTCTTTGAAAAGCGCCCCGGGCGGGCGCCACTGCCATGTCCGAAGTCGCCAACGAAGCGTCGCGTCGCCGCACCTTCGCCATCATCTCCCACCCTGACGCCGGCAAGACCACGCTGACCGAAAAGCTGCTGCTGTTCGGAGGCGCGATCCAGATGGCCGGTTCGGTCAAGGGCCGCAAGGCTGCCCGCCACGCCACCTCCGACTGGATGGCGCTGGAAAAGGAGCGCGGCATCTCCGTCACCTCCTCGGTGATGCAGTTCCCGTACGAAGGCAAGATCGTCAACCTGCTCGACACCCCCGGCCACGCCGACTTCGGCGAGGACACCTACCGCGTGCTGACCGCGGTGGACTCGGCGCTGATGGTGATCGACGTGGCCAAGGGCGTGGAAGAGCGCACCATCAAGCTGATGGAAGTCTGCCGCCTGCGCGACACCCCGATCATGACCTTCATCAACAAGCTCGACCGCGAGGGCAAGGACCCGATCGAGCTGCTGGATGAAGTGGAAACCGTGCTGGGCATCCAGTGCGCCCCGGTCACCTGGCCGATCGGCATGGGCCAGCGCCTGAAGGGCGTGGTGCACCTGCTCACGGGCGAAGTGCACCTGTACGAACCGGGCCGCAACTTCACCCGCCAGGACTCGACCATCTTCCCGTCCATCGATGCACCCGGCCTGGCCGATAAGATCGGCGAACAGATGCTGGCCGACCTGCGCGACGAGCTGGAACTGGTGCAGGGCGCCAGCCACCCGTTCGACCTGGAGGCCTACCGCGCCGGCAAGCAGACCCCGGTGTTCTTCGGCTCGGGCGTGAACAACTTCGGCGTGCAGCCGCTGCTGGACTTCTTCGTCGAGCATGCGCCGTCGCCGCAGGCACGCTCCACCACCGGCCGCGAGATCGCCCCGGAAGAGAACAAGCTGACCGGCTTCGTGTTCAAGATCCAGGCCAACATGGACCCGCAGCACCGTGACCGCGTGGCGTTCATGCGCGTCTGCTCGGGCCGTTTCAGCGCCGGCATGAAGACCTTCCACGTGCGTACCGGCAAGGAAATGAAGCTGGCCAACGCCCTGACCTTCATGGCCAGCGATCGTGAAATCGCCGCCGAAGCGTGGCCGGGCGATGTGATCGGCATCCACAACCACGGCACCATTTCCATCGGCGATACCTTCACCGAAGGCGAAGCGGTCACCTTCACCGGTATTCCGAACTTCGCCCCGGAACTGTTCCGCCGCGCGCGCCTGCGCGATCCGCTCAAGCTCAAGCAGCTGCAGAAGGGCCTGGCGCAGCTGTCCGAAGAGGGCGCGACCCAGTTCTTCCGCCCGCTGACCAGCAACGACCTGATCCTCGGTGCCGTCGGCGTGCTGCAGTTCGACGTGGCGGCCTATCGCCTGAAGGACGAGTACGGCGTGGAAGCCACCTTCGAGCCGGTCAGCGTGACCACCGCGCGTTGGGTCCACTGCAGCAACGAGAAGAAGCTGGAGGAGTTCCGCGAGAAGAATGCGCTGAACCTGGCACTGGATGCGGCCGGCCACCTGGTCTACCTGGCACCGACCCGGGTCAACCTGCAGCTGGCGCAGGAACGCTCGCCGGACGTGCGTTTCTCGGCCACCCGCGAAGCGGCGCATACCGTTTCGGCAGGCTGATGCGACGGGGTTGGATCCCTTTCCAGCAGGAAAGGGCTCTGACCCCAGTGCTACCGGCATTTATCCACGCATGGCTGGATCTACTGATCGCCCGTTCGGAGCCGTGGGGTCGGATGCCTTTCCGCAGGAAAGGGCTCTGACCCCAGCAGCAATCGCCGGTTCATCCATGCAACCCAGGGATTCATCGACCATACGGTGACCGGCGTGCACGCGCCGCCCAACGCGGCGATGATAGGGGGGTGCGGGTCCCCCTCCCCGCGAACGATGCCTACGCCATGTCCACGACTTCCGTTGCTTCGATCCGCGAAGAAATCGCCAGCGCCCTGACCCACGGCCTCGGTGCCGTGCTCGCCCTGGGCGCCGGTGCGGTACTGATCACCCTGGCCGCCATCTACAGCGATGGCTGGCAGCTGGCCGGCGCGATCGTATTCGGCATTGCGCTTCTGCTGCTGTACACCGCCTCCACTCTGTACCACGCCATCCAGCACCCGGTCGCCAAGGGCCGCCTGAAGGTGTTCGACCACTGCGCGATCTACGTATTGATCGCCGGCACCTATACCCCGTTCACCCTGATCGGCCTGCGTGGCCCGTGGGGTTGGGGCCTGTTCGCCGCGATCTGGACCCTGGCCCTGGCCGGGGTGGTGTTCAAGCTGTTCTACACTGGCCGCTTCAAGGCGCTTTCCACCGGCATCTACATCGCCATGGGCTGGCTGGTGATCGTTGCGATCAAGCCGATGCTGGCCTCGATCGACGGCTGGACCCTGGGCTGGCTGCTGGCCGGCGGCCTGTCGTACACGCTGGGCACCTACTTCTATCACCGCGAATCGATCCCCTATTCGCACGCGATCTGGCACCTGTTCGTGATCGGCGGCAGCGTCTGCCACTTCGTCGCGGTGACCATGCAGGTGCTGTAACACGGACCAGCGCGCCGCATGTGCACATGATGCACATGGACGCTTCGCGCCCCGTCCACGATGAGGGGGCAACCATGGCGGCGTGAATGCTGCCATGTCCCCTGCCGCGCCTCGTAGGTCGCGCTGGCCGCGCCCCCCAGGCCCGCGTGGTCGGCGCTGGCTGGCCGTACTGATTTTCCTGCTGGCCGCGCTGCTGGTGCTGATCGCGCTGTGGGACTGGAACTGGTTCAAGGGGCCGGTCGAGCGCGCGGTGCAGGCACGCACCGGTCGCGTACTGCACATCGGCCAGCTGGATGTCGACCTCGGCCGCACCAGCACGATCCGCGCCGATGCGATCACCTTCGCCAACGCCGGTTGGGCAAAGCAGCCGAACATGGCCACGGCCGACCGCATCGAAATCGACGTGCGCGTGTGGCCCTTGCTGCGCGGCAGCGTACAGCTGCCGGAAGTGCGACTGACCCGGCCCGACGTGCTGCTGGAAACTGCCCCGCGCAAGGGCGAGCCGGGCAACTGGAATTTCCTGGGTGACAGCAACGGCGGAGCAAGCCCCCAGCTCAAGCGCCTGCGCATCGACGACGGCCGGCTGCAGTTCCTCGACGCACTGGGCCGCACCGACATCCGCGTGGGCGTGCGCAGTGGCCAACCGAAACAGGCCGATGCCTCGCCGCCGCTTCTGGTGCAGGGCAAGGGCCACTGGCAGGGCAACCCGTTCACCCTGCAGGGCGGAACCGAATCACCGCTGGAGCTGACCGACAGCGACCATCCGTTCCGCATCCACCTCGACGGTCGCGCCGGCGCTACCCACGCGGTGGCCAGTGGCACGCTGACCAATCCGTTCCAGCTGCGGGTGTTCGACCTGCAGTTCGCGCTCAGTGGCCAGGATCTGGCCGATCTCTACCCGCTGCTCGGCATCGCCATCCCGCCCTCACCGCCCTATGCATTGGACGGACGGCTGAAGCGCGACCACAACGTCTGGCGCTACGACAGCTTCACCGGCAAGGTCGGCGACAGCGACCTCGGTGGCAACCTGCAGTTCGAGGTGGGACGCGACCGTCCACGGCTGACCGCAACACTGGAATCCAAGCGCCTGGACTTCGATGACCTGGCCGGCTTCGTCGGAGCGCCACCGAAGACCGGCGGCGGCGAAACCGCGAATGCCGAACAAAAGGTGCAGGCCGCCCGTGTCGCCGCCAGCAGCCGGGTATTGCCCGACACGCCCTACAACCTGGGCAAGCTGCGTGCGATGGATGCCGACGTGCGCTGGAAGGCCCACCGCATCAATGCGCCTTCGTTGCCGCTGGACGACATGGACGCGCATCTGCTGCTGGATGACGGCGTGCTGCGGCTGGACCCGCTGAACTTCGGCGTGGCTGGTGGCGATATCCGCAGCACGATCCACATGGATGCACGCCGGCCGCAGATCCGCACCGCATTGAAGGCCAGCGTGCGCGGCGTGCAGCTGGGCCAGCTGTTCCCGGACGCGAAGCTGGCCGAGCAGGCCAAGGGCGGCATCGGCGGCGAAGTGGACCTGAGCGGACGCGGCAACTCCGTCGCCGCGATGCTGGGCAGCAGCAGCGGCAAGGTCGGCCTGGCGATGGGGCGTGGCCACGTCGGCAACCTGGTGATGGAACTGGCTGGGCTGGACATCACCGAATCACTGAAGTTCCTGGTGACCGGCGACAAGCAGATTCCCCTGCGCTGCGCCTTCGCCGACTTCGGCGTGCGCGACGGCCTGATGACCAGCCAGGCACTGGCGGTGGATACCACCGATACGATCCTCATCGGCGAAGGCACGGTCAGCCTGCGCGACGAGACCCTGGACCTGCTGCTGAAGCCGCGCCCGAAGGACAAGAGCATCCTGGTGCTGCGCTCGCCGTTGCATATCAGCGGCACCTTCAAGGATCCGTCGTTCCGGCCGGATTTCAAGGCACTGGGCATTCGAGGCGCGGTGGCATTGGCGCTGGGCAGCATTGCCCCGCCCGCGGCGCTGCTGGCGACGATCGAACTGGGGCCGGGGAAGGACGCCGACTGCGGCGGGCAGTATGCGAAGTAGGTTTACAGCGTTGTTCGCGGCGCCTCTTTTTCCCGCGCGTAGAGCCGGAGCAAGGCGACAGGCAGGACACGCCGTAAATACGTCCCTGTAGGCTCGGTCGGCGCATCCATGCGCCTCACGGTCCTGCCTGCCGCCTTGCTCCGGCTCCCGACAGTTTCCTGCGCGCGCGGAACGAGAGCGGAAATTCAAAGTCAATGAAAAAGCAAAGTCAAAAGCTGCTGCCAACCAAGGTTGGCAGCTACCAAAGGCGAGGCACCGCGCATGTAAACACCGCGCTCGCAGAAATGTATCCAGAGGCGGAGGGTGCGGCTGGGCAGGACCGTTGGCGCCATGGATGGCGCCACCGAGCCCCCATGGATGGGTTTACGGCGTGTCCTGCCCAGCCGCACCCTCCGCCTCCCAACGTATCAGGAAGGCGCTGCTTTGGCTTTGGCTTTGGCTTTGAGCTTCGAAAAGCGGGCCGGCGGGCCGCAGGCCCGCCAGCGAAAAACTCACCCCGCAACGATGTACTGCTGCAGCTGATCCAGCTCGCGCCGCTGCGCATCGATCACCGATTTCACCAGGTCACCGATCGAGATCACCCCCAGCACCTGCGCGCCCTCCACCACCGGCAGGTGGCGGATGCGGTAGTCGGTCACCAGCTGCAGGCAATGCTCCACCTGCTCGCCTGGCGACACCGTCACCACCTGCGCCGTCATGATCTCCGCTACCGCCGTATCACGCGAGGAACGATCACGCAGCACGATCTTGCGCGCGTAATCACGCTCGGACAGGATGCCGACCAGCCTCGGGCCGTCCATCACCAGCACCGCACCGATGCCCTTTTCCGCCATCAACCGGATCGCATCGATCACCGCCGCATCCGGCGCGACCGCATGTACTTCAGGAGACTTGCCGTCCAACAGTTGCCGTACCGTGGTCATCCGCCTGCCCTCCGAGGGTGGGTTGCAGGGCCGAGTCTGCCACGGACGATGCTAGCCACGCGTCAACCAGGTACAACGGCCGCTGCTTGGACTCTTCGTACAGCCGCCCCAGGTACTCGCCGATCAGGCCCAGCGCGATCAGCTGCACCCCGCCCAGGAACAGGATCACCGCCATCATCGTCGGCCAGCCCGCCACACGGTCGCCGTACAGCGCGGCCTTGACGATCACCCACAGGCCGAACACGAAGGCCACCGCCGCGGTTGCCAGCCCCAGGTAGGTCGCCGCACGCAGCGGCACGGTCGAGAACCCGGTAATGCCTTCCAGGGCGAAGTTCCACAGCCGCCACAGGCTGAACTTGCTGGTGCCGGCCACGCGTGCGTGGCGGTGATAGGGCACCGCCACGCGCTTGAAGCCCACCCAGCTGAAAAGCCCCTTCATGAAACGATGGCGCTCACGCATCTCGCGCAGCGCACTCAGCGCGCGCGGAGACAGCAGGCGGAAATCCCCGGTGTCGGCCGGGATCGGCGTACGCGAAAGGCGCCCCATCACGCGGTAGAAGATCGCCGCCGTGGCACGCTTGATCCAGGCCTCGCCATCGCGCGCCAGGCGCGTGCCATAGACGTTGTCATGGCCCTCGCGCCAGCGCGCGATGAACTGCGGCACCAGTTCAGGCGGATCCTGGCCATCGGCGTCGAGGATCATCGCCGCACCTTCGCGTACCAGGTCCAGGCCAGCGGTCAATGCCGCTTCCTTGCCGAAATTGCGCGACAGCTTCAGTGCGGAGACCCGCGCGTCGGCCTGGGCCAGGCGGGCGATCACCTCCCAGGTCCCGTCATGGCTGCCGTCGTCCACGTACAGGATGTGGCCGTCGATGTCGGGCAGCGCATCGAGCACCGCGCACAACCGCGGATGCAGCAACGGCAGTGCCAGGGCCTCGTTGTAGGCGGCGATGACGAAAGTGAGCCGTTCGCGGGTCATGCCCGGATTGTACGTTGCCGCCGCCCACAGATCAGGCGGCGCGCGCTCACTCGTCCGACAGGTACGCGGCCCCACCCAGCTGCCGTGCCTGGCGCTGGATCCAGGCGGCGCGCCGCTGCACGTATGGCCCGGGCTTTGCGGCGTTGTAGCGCCGTGGCGCCGGCAGTACCGCGGCCAGCCGCGCGCTCTCGGCCGGACTCAGCCGCGCCGCATCCTTGCCCCAGAACGTCTGCGCTGCCGCCTGCGCGCCATAGACACCATCGCCGAACTCGGCGATGTTGGCGTACATCTCCAGGATGCGCTCCTTTGGCCACAGCGCTTCGATCAGCACCGTGTACCAGACCTCCAGGCCCTTGCGCACCCAGCTGCGCCCCTGCCACAGGAACAGGTTCTTGGCCACCTGCTGGCTGATCGTGCTGGCACCGCGCAGGCGCCCGCCCTTGGCATTGTGGTCGCGCGCCTTCTCGATCGCCTGCAGGTCGAAGCCGTTGTGGTCGGGGAAGCGCTGGTCCTCGGCCGCCACCAGCGAGATCGGCAGGCTCGGCGCCATCTGGTCAAGGTCGCGCCACTGGTAATGCAGGCGATAGGACCAGTCCGCCTCGCCCAGCGCCTCTGCGTAGCGCCACAGCATCACGGTGGATACGGGCGGGTCGATGAACCGCAGCACCAGGACCTGCAGGCAGCTGAAAGCAGCCAGCAGCACCGGCAGCCACAGCAGCCGTTTCCAGCGCCAGCGCCTGCGGCGCGGGCCTTCTGCGACGGCTTCCACCTTGTGCTGCTCTCCCCCTGCCCCCATTACTGGTGCATCCTTCTTCTATCTGGTTGTCGGCGCATTATCCGGCAACCGCCCCCGTTTACGCGCGATGTGACCCGATGACCGCCAACCCCGATTCCCTGATCCGCTTCCTGCTCCCCGACGCTGGCGTCCGTGGCGTCCACGTGCGCCTGCAGGCCACCTGGCAGGAAATCCTGTCCCACGCCGAGTACCCGGATACCGCTGCCGAGCTGCTGGGCGAGGCCTGCGTGGCTTCGGCGCTGTTCACCGGCCACACCAAGATCGACGGACGCCTGTCGATCCAGCTGCGCAGCAGCACCGCCCTGCGCACCCTGTTCGCCGAGTGCACCGCCGCCGGTACCCTGCGCGGCATCGCCCAGCTCAGTGAAGGCGCCGACGCGCCGCGCGACCTGTCCAGCCTTGGCGATGACGCCCTGCTCGCGATCACCATCGAGAACCCGGGCCTGGACCCGCGTGAACCACAGCGCTACCAGAGCCTGGTCGGACTGACCGCACCGGAGCTGGACGAAGCCTTCGAGGACTACTTCCGCCAGTCCGAGCAGCTGCCGACCCGCCTGCTGCTGGCCGCCGACCGCAATGGCGCCGCCGGCCTGCTGCTGCAGAAGCTGCCGGGCGACGAGGGCGACGAGGACGGCTGGGCGCGCGCCAGCGCCCTGTTCGAGACCCTGGGCAAGGCCGAACTGCTGGCCACCCCGGCCGAGCAGCTGCTGCACCGCCTGTTCCACGAGGAGAAGCCGGCGCTGATGGGCGAAAAGCCGCTGTCTTTCGCCTGTTCGTGCTCGCGTGAGCGGGTCGCGTCGATGCTGCAGTCGCTGGGTGAGGACGAGGCCCGTGCCGCCGCTGCAGACACCGGCGCCGTCGAGGTCCGTTGCGAATTCTGCGGGCGGGAGTATCACTTTCCGTTGACGGAGTTCGGCATACTGTTCCACGGTGCCGAGGGGACCGTGCCGGCACCTGAACGGCTTCAGTAAAACAGCTTGTCTTGCATCTGGGGGGATCAAGGCTTGTTAAGAATTCATAAACACCCTACGATCAAGTTCCCGTATCTGCGGGAACTTCCGTTGTCCTTTCCTGTCTGAACTGGTTCGATGCGTACCTTCCTGCGTCTACCGCTGGCCATGATGATTGCCCTTGGCGCGATCACGGGCGTGCATGCGCAGAGCAAGGACACCCGCACCGTGCTGCCGGTATGGAACAAGGGCAGCGGCAAGGTCGAGGCCCTGCTGTACCTGGAGCCGACCGGTGAACAGGCGGCCGGGGCGCGCTGGCATTTCGGCCGCAACTCGCTGGATGCGGCCTTTGGCCTGTCCTCCGGCGATTCGCTGGGCCTGCTCTGCAGCAGCAGCGGGACCAGCATGAGCGGTCTGGCCAGTCACTGCATGCTGGCCAGCCTCGGCGACGAGGACGACCTCAACAGCCGGCGCTTCACCGGCACCGCCGCATTGAACCGTGGCAGCAGCCGCCTCGGCATCACCGCCGGAACCGGCCGTGAAACCCTGCCGGCATGGCTGGCAGGCCCGAACAAGACCCCTTCGCTGCGCGCCGAGCAGAATGACCTGACCGTGTTCGCGCAGAAGAACATCGGCCGCGAAGGCTTCGTTTCCATCGCCGGCACCTACGCCAAGGCCCGCCTGGTACCGCTGGCCGACGCTTCGCCGGCCATCGCCGACCGCTGGGACAGCAAGAGCCTGAGCATCGGCGCCGGCTACGGCAATTTCACCGGCAGCATCATCGGCCGCGTCATCGACGTGCCGGGCAAGCCTGGCAAGTGGGAAGGCCTGGGCATCGGCCTGACCTGGCGCACGCCGTGGTCCGGCCAGCTCACGGTAGGCGCCGAGAACGTGATCAGCCGCGGCAAGAATCCGTTCTCGCCACGCAACGAAAGCAACGACGACGGCACCGTGCCGTACGTGCGCTACGAGCAGGACCTCTAAAGGCCCTGGTCTCGTCGCAGCGGCAACGCTGCCGAACCCCCTCCTTTTCCATGGCGCCACCGCTACCAGCATAGCGCTGCGCGCAGCTTCCGCTCGTGCGCCAGACATGCATCGCCTTCGCGCCCATGAAAAAAGCCACGCCCCTTTCGGGGCGTGGCCATGTCACACGTACGGACTACGCCGCGATCAGAAGCGCTGGGTGTACTTCATGTACAGGAAGCGACCGATGTCGAAGCCACCATAGTAGGAAACGTTCGCGCTCGGCTGGCTGTACATGGTCGGACCCACGCGGCCGAACACGTTGTTGGCACCCACGGCCACGGTCGCATTCCACGGTGCGTTCCAGCGCAGCTGGACATCGTTGAACACGGTCGCGCCACGCTGGTTGGTCGCGCTGCCCACCGCCACGCCCTGGTTGTTCGGCGAGGCGTAGTTCGGCAGGTTGCACTCTTCCGGGAACGTGGTGGCGCTCAGGCACGATTCCTTCATGCCCGAGAAGTAACGGACGGTCCAGCTGGCGCCGAAGTCACCCATTTCCCAACCCAGGTTCAGGTTCGAACGCACGCGGAAGGCGCCGCCCGCCCAGCCCACGCCGGTGCGGGGATTCGGGTGGGTGACCGGGTTCTTGGTGGTGACCAGGTCATCACGCGAGGTGTAGGTGCTGGTCCACTGCGCGCTGAAGTTGCCGAAACGATCGGTCGGCAGGCGGTAGCTGACATCCAGGTCGAAGCCTTCCACCTCGCGGTAGCCGGCGTTGATGCCGGTGCGCTTGAGGTTGTTGACGATGCCGGTCACCGGATCACGCGTGAACGCCGAGCAGCGTGCCGCGATGTCGTTGACGTAGCAGTCGTTGAGGATCAGGTTGGCCGTGTCCGAGATGATGGTGTTCTCGACGCGGATTTCCCACCAGTCCAGCGACATGTTGAAGTTCTGGATGAAACCGGGGCTCCAGACGAAGCCCAGGGTCTTGGACGTCGAGGTTTCCGGGGTCAGCTGGTCGTTGGAGCCGGAGACGAAGGCCAGCGGGGTCTGCGACGATGCAGCGGTGGTCGGGGTGAAGCCCTGCTGCTGCTGGCGGAAGGTGGCCGCACTTACGCCGGCCGGCAGTGCAGCGGCGCAACGGGCACGCACCGCAGCGTTGGTGCGCGCTGCACCGTAGACCGAATCGCACGGATCGGTGAAGAAGTCGAACGACTGCGAACCGCCGCTGTACAGGTCGGCGATGGTCGGGGCACGGAAGCCCTCCGCCCAGGTACCGCGGATGAGCAGCGAGTCGATCGGCTTCCACTTGAAGCCGAACTTGCTGTTCAGCGTGGTGCCGAAGGTGTCGTAGTCCGAATGACGGGTGGCCGCGTTGAGGCTCAGCTCGCGGGCGCCCGGCAGGTCGGCCAGGATCGGCACGTTGAACTCGGCATAGACTTCGTCAACCTTGTAGCCACCACCGGTCGGGAAGTTGGCCAGGCCGGAGGTGTTGCCCGACTGCACCAGCGCGTCCGGGCTGAAGCTGCCCGTTTCCTTGCGGTGTTCGATACCCACGGCGAAGCCCAGGTCGCCGGCAGGCAGGGTGAACAGGCTGCCGGCCAGGTTGGCGGTGACGACCTTGGTGGTGGTCTCGGCGGTGGAGTGCGCGGACGGGAACAGCAGGTTCTGCAGGGCGGTATTGCCGGTCAATGCGCCGTTGGCACCATTGCTCTGGATGCCGGCATGCAGGAACGGGTTGTACGGCACGCACTGGTTCAGCCCGATCGGGTTGGCCACGGTACCGCACTGCGCCACGCCGCTGCTGTTGATGAACGACGGACCCACGGCCGCACGCAGCGCGGTCAGGTTGAGGTCGCCGGTGCTGGTCTGGACCAGCTTGTTGTTGTTGTACAGGTAGCCGACATCCCAGTCGAACAGGCGGTCGGAGAACTCGAAGCTGCCTTCCAGGCCGCCGCTGAAGCGGAAGGTGGTCAGCTCGGCGCGGGTGTTGCGCGGCACTTCCGAAGTACGACGCCACCAGTTGGCGATGTCAGCACCCAGCGGATTGAACACACTGCTGGCCGAAATCGGCGAACCGAAGGCCAGTGCGCCGTACGGATAGCCGGCGATCTGGCGGTTCGAATCGCGGAAGCTGTACAGCATGTTGGTGCGCAGGCGCACGTTGTCGGTCAGGTCGTAGATGCCATCGACGAACACCGCACGGCGCTCCTGCGGGGTACGCAGGTCGGTCTGCAGGTTGGTGTTGGTCTTGTCCTTGGTGGAGAAGCTGTTGACGTTCTGCGCGACGTAGTCGGCCTTGTTGCTCGCGTTGCCGCCCTCACGCAGGATCACGCGCACTTCGCGGTTCGGGTTGGATGCACTGGCGGCCGGATAGGTGACGCCCGGCAGGCCATCGGCCGGACGGCTGACGAAACCGCCGAACTCGCCGACGGTGGTCCAGCCGAAGTCCGGGTGGTTGGAGCTGCGCGGGAACGCACCGTACGGACGATCCGCCGCCCGCACCTTGTCTTCCTTGGCGTACTCGGCACCGATGGTCAGCGAACCGCGCTCACCCTTCACGCCCATGGTGAAGTCCATGGTGCGGGTGGCACCGTCGCCTTCACTGTACTGGCCGTAGTAGACGCTGCCGGTGGCGCCTTCGAAGTTGGTACGGGTGATGATGTTGATGACGCCGGCGATGGCATCGGAACCGTAGATCGACGAAGCGCCGTCCTTCAGCACTTCGATGCGCTCGATGGCCGAGACCGGCACGGTCGAGATGTCCTGCAGGCCACCGGTGGTGATGCCCAGGCGCTTGCCGTTGAGCAGCACCAGGGTGCGGGTGGCGCCCAGGTCACGCAGGCTGATGTAGGTGCCGCCGACGGCTTCGCCCGAGGACAGCGGCTGGGCACGGCTGATCGGCGGCGTACCCACGGCGCTGATGTTCTGCAGGATGTCAGCGACCGACGAGAAGCCCTGCTTCTCGATGTCGGCGCGGCTGAGGGTCAGGACCGGCTGGGCAGTTTCGACGTCGACGGTACGGATGCGCGAACCGGTGACTTCAATGCGGTCCAGGTTGGTGGCGGTCTGGGCAGACGCCACACCGGTGCCGGCAACGGATGCGGCGCTGGCGGCCAGCGCAACGCACACTGCATCGCGCAGCTTGTTGCTGTTCAACTTCATGGGCTCTCTCTCCATGGATCTTGGGTTGTGTGCTGAGTCCAACCGACGTACCCCAAAAGGGAGGCACAAAAAACGGCTGGTGACCCGATAGTAGCCACACTTGATCTGGAATTAAAGAGTCGTTAAGAAAACGCCCAAATCGCGTGAAACCAGTCTCACTACGACATACGTTGGCGCATTGAGGTCGCCCTGCAAGGCGCATTCGGCACTTGCAGGGCGCCATTTTCCCATTCAGCTGGGAATGAGCGTCTCGATCAGATGCTCGACATAGGCCTCGAAATCCTCGCGGGCCTGCTTGGGTTGCTGCAGCTGCAGCGAAAGCTGCAGGAAGCCGACGTAGGCTGCATAGGCCAGGCGTGCGCGGTGCCGTGCATCGGTGGAGCTGAGCCCGGCCTGGCGGAACGAAGCAACCAGGTAGTCGAGCCGGCGCTGCGACACGCGGTCGATCACCGGGCGCACCATCGGGTGGTCCAGCGCCTTCAGCAGTTCGCTGTAGATGATGTGCGGCTGCACTTCGTGCGCCACCATCTGGAACAACTGGCGCAGGCGCACGCGCGGATCCGGCACATCCTCCAGGCTGCCGAACACCTGTTCCTGTTCGAACAGTTCCCAGCGTTCCAGCGCGGCCTGCAGCAGCGCATCACGCGACGGGAAGTGCCAGTAGAAACTGCCCTTGGTCACACCCAGGCGCCGCGCCAACGGTTCCACCGCGACGGCACCCACACCTTGTTCAGCAATCAAATCGAGAGCTGCCTGGGCCCAGTCTTCGGCACTCAGGCGGCTGTTGCGGCCGGCGCGCGGTTCGCCGGCGGAAGCGTCAGGTTGATTCATGGGCTGATTTAACCATACGCCGGGGTTCGTTGCAGTACGCGGTTGCGGCCGAAACCGTCGCGGCGCCCGCCAGGGCACCTGCCGCAGCGCACCATACCGTGCAGTATTGACTTCCCTCGCAAGCGATCCATACTAGCAAGTATGGTTACGTTCCCTACTCCCGCTGCGTTCCATGATCTTCGCCTGGAGGCCGCCCATGGCGCGCGCCTGGCTGCGACTGCCAGCGACCATGGCCGCCGTGGCCGGGTGTTGTTCGCGCATGGCTTCGGCCAGACCCGGCATGCCTGGAACGCCACCGCGCGGGCCCTGTCTGCGGCGGGACTGCAGACATTGGCCTACGACGCTCGTGGCCACGGCGATTCGGATTGGAATGCCGCCGAACTGCCCTATCACGGCGAACAGTTCGCTGATGACCTCATCGTGCTGGCCGGGGAACAACCACGCCCGCCAGTGCTGGTCGCAGCTTCGATGGGCGGCCTGTTCGGCCTGCTGGCCGAATCGCGCTGGCCGGGCCTGTTCTCGGCGATGGTGCTGGTGGACATCACCCCGCGCTGGGATACCGCCGGTGTTGAACGCATCCTGGCCTTCATGACCGCCCATCCCGATGGCTTCGCCTCGCTCACCCAGGCCGCCGATGTGATCTCGGCCTACATGCCGCACCGTCCGCGCAAATCCGAGCAGTCGCTGCGCGCACTGCTGCGCGAGGACGGCCACGGCCGCTGGCGCTGGCACTGGGACCCGCGCCTGGTAGCCGAACTGGCGCGCGACAGCGAGCAGCACCAGGATGCGCTGGCCGAGGCCGCACGCCAGGTGAAGTGCCCGCTGCTGCTGGTCAGCGGCGGCCGCAGCGACCTGGTCACGCCACAGACCGTGGCCGAATTCCTGGCGTTGGCGCCGCACGCGCGCCATGTACAGCTGCCGCAGGCCACGCACATGGTCGCCGGCGATGACAACGACGCCTTTACCGCTACTGTGTTGGACTATCTGGACGTGTTGCCCGCAGCGGATGCTGCGGCTTCGTCCGCCACAAACGAGCACGTCACCGGAGCACGCTCATGAGCATCGTTCTTCCCTTCCTCGCCCTGCTGCTGGCAGGCGCGTTCGTCGCCTACCACCGCATGCGGCTGGTTACCTGGACGCTGATCAGCGTGGCCCTGCTGGTCGCCTGCTGGTTCATCCCCTACGTCAACCAGACCGCCACGATCGTGGCGGCCGCCGTGTTGGCCGTCATCGCCGTGCCGCTGCTGCTGCCGTTCATCCGCAAGCCGCTGCTGACCGGCCCGATGATGAAGGTGTTCCGCAAGGTGCTGCCGCCGCTGTCGCAGACCGAACGCATCGCGCTGGAAACCGGCTCGGTCGGCTTCGAGGGTGAGCTGTTCACCGGTGATCCGGACTGGAACATCCTGCTCAACTACCCGAAGCCACAGCTGACCGCCGAAGAACAGGCCTTCCTCGATGGCCCGGTCGAAGAGCTGTGCACGATGGTCAACGACTGGGAAATCACCCACGTCCACGCCGACCTGCCGCCGGAGCTGTGGGCCTTCATCAAGAAGAACAAGTTCTTCGGCATGATCATTCCGAAGGAATATGGCGGCCTGGGCTTCTCCGCGCTGGCCCACCACAAGGTGATCCAGAAGCTGGCCTCGGTGTCCTCGGTGGTCAGCTCCACCGTCGGCGTGCCGAACTCGCTGGGCCCGGGTGAACTGCTGGTGCACTACGGCACCCAGGAACAGAAGGACCAGTACCTGCCGCGCCTGGCCGATGGCCGCGAAGTGCCCTGCTTCGGCCTGACCGGTCCGTTCGCCGGTTCCGACGCCACCTCGATTCCGGACTACGGCATCGTCTGCAAGGGCGAGTGGAACGGCGAGAAGGTGCTCGGCGTCAAGCTGACCTTCGACAAGCGCTACATCACCCTGGCCCCGGTTGCTTCGCTGATCGGCCTGGCCTTCCGCATGTACGACCCGGACGGCCTGATCGGCGATACCCGCGACATCGGCATCACCCTGGGCCTGCTGCCGCGTGACACCGCCGGCGTTGAGATCGGCCGTCGCCACTTCCCGCTGAACTCGACGTTCCAGAACGGCCCGATCCGCGGCAAGGACGTGTTCATTCCGCTGACCCAGCTGATCGGTGGCGCTGCCATGGCCGGCAAGGGCTGGAACATGCTCAACGAGTGCCTGGCCGTGGGCCGCTCGATCACCCTGCCCTCCACCGCCAGCGGCGGTGCCAAGGCAGGTGCCGCCGTCACCGGCGCCTATGCACGCATCCGCAAGCAGTTCGGCCTGTCGGTCGGCCGCTTCGAGGGCGTGGAAGAAGCGCTGGCCCGCATCGGCGGCAAGGCGTACAAGATCAGTGCGCTGTCGCAGGCCACTGCGGCCGCCGTGGACCGTGGCGACGTGCCGTCGGTGCCGTCAGCGATCGCCAAGTACCACTGCACCAACATGAGCCGTGAAGTGATCTCGGACATGATGGACGTGATCGGCGGCAAGGGCATCATTCTGGGGCCGCGCAACTTCGCCGGCCGCAGCTGGCAGGCCGCGCCGATCGCGATCACCGTGGAAGGCGCCAACATCATGACCCGCAGCCTGCTGATCTTCGGCCAGGGTGCGATCCTCTGCCACCCGTGGGTGCTGAAGGAAATGAAGGCCGCGCAGGATCCGGACACCCGTGCCGGCCTGCAGGAGTTCGACCGCAGCCTGTTCGGCCACATCCGCTTCGGCCTCTCCAATGCCGTGCGTTCGTTCTGGTTCGGCCTGACCGGCGCGCGCTTCGGTGCCGCCCCGGGCGATGCCTATACCCGCCGCTACTTCCGCAAACTGGACCGTTACTCGGCCAACCTGGCGCTGATGGCCGACATCTCGATGATGACCCTCGGCGGCAAGCTGAAGTTCAAGGAATCGCTGTCCGGCCGCCTGGGCGACGTGCTGAGCCATGTCTACATGACCAGCGCCATGCTCAAGCGCTACCACGACGAAGGCGCACCGCAGGCCGACCAGCCGCTGCTGGCCTGGGCCTTCCATGACAGTGTGCACAAGATCGAGGAATCGCTGTCGGCCGCCCTGCGCAACTTCCCGATCCGTCCGATCGGCTGGCTGATGTGGGCACTGATCTTCCCGCTCGGCCGTCGTGCCGAGGCCCCGGGTGATCGCCTGAGCCGCCGTGTTGCCGCCCTGCTGATGGCGCCGAACGAAGCGCGCGACCGCCTCGCCAGCGGCGTGTTCCTGACCCCGTGCGAGAACAACCCGGGTGGCCGCATCAACAGCTACCTGAGCAAGGCGATCATGGCCGAGCCGGTGGAGCGCAAGTTCCTGAAGGCACTGAAGAGCAAGGGCATCGAGGCGCTGGACTTCAAGGCGCAGCTGGACGAAGCCGTGGCCGAGGGCGTGATCACCCAGGACGAGCGCAGCCTGCTGGAAGAACTGCGCACGCTGACCCTGGACACGATCACCGTGGACGACTTCGACACCCACGAACTGCGCGCGGCCAGCTACTACGACCGCCAGCACAAGGACCCGCATTCGCAGGCGGCCTGATCGCCCGCGACACGCGTTGCCTTCGACGGCGGGCCTCGGCCCGCCGTCGCTCTATCCGACGACCGGAACACCGACCATGTCCACGCCCCTGCTCTCGCTCTACCACCGGCTGCAACGCTGGCCTGCCGGCACCTGGCTGTTCTCGCGCGCGGTCTGCTTCAAGGCGCCCTACTTCGCCAGCATCGCCCCGCGCATCACGCGCCTGGAGCACGGCCGCTGCGAAGGCACACTGGCCGACCGCCGCAGGGTGCGCAACCACATCGGCACGGTGCACGCGATCGCGATGTGCAACCTGGCGGAACTGACCGCCGGACTGATGGTCGACGCGTCGCTGCCGAAGGGCATGCGCTGGATTCCGAAGGGCATGCAGGTGCAGTACCTGGCCAAGGCGCGCGGCACGCTGCAGGCGGTGGCGCTGCCGGCACAGCCGATTGTCGTCGCGGCCGAGGGCTATGCGCTGCCGGTGACGGTGAGCGTGCGCGACCGCGCGGGGACGGAAGTGTTCAGCGCGGTCATCGACATGTGGATGTCGCCGGCGAAGTAAGTTCCCGCGAACGGCGCAGCCCCTCGTGGGTGGGTCGCGAAATGCGGTTTATCGGCTGGGCCGGAGGGGTGGGGCCGGGCGGGGACGCCGCAAGTACGTCCGTGTAGGCTTAGCCGCGCCATCCATGGCGCGGATACCCCGCCCGGCCCCACCCCTCCGACCTCTGACAGATCTCTGTGGCGTCCACCCACGGAAGAGAAAAAGAAGAGCAAGAGCAAAAGCAAAAGCGGCCCTTCGGCCGCTTTTTTCATGCGCGCAGAACCCACGAGCGCAGCGACCCGCTGTTGCCCTTGATCTTCTTTTTCCTTCTCCGTGGGCTGGCCGCACACGGAACCTGTCAGGGGCCGGGCGGGTTGGGTTCGCGGGGGTGTCCGCGGCATGGATGCCGCGGCCAAGCCTACAGGGACGTACTTGCGGCGTCCCCCGCGAACCCAACCCGCCCGGCCAACCCCATGACAAGCATTCCGCGACCAACCCACGAGGGGCTGCGCCGTTGGCTGGAAACTACGCCACCGCGCGAAGAACCAACGCCAGGATCGCAGGCACCGCCTGGATCATGAAAATGCGGCGGCTCACGCTGTAGGCGCCATAGCACCCGGCCACCACCACGCAGGCCAGCGAGAACGTCACCAGCACCGGCTGCCCGATCACCAGCCCCACCACGATGCCTGCCGCCAGGAAGCCGTTGTACAGGCCCTGGTTGGCCGCCAGCACGCGCGTGGTCTCCGCTTTCTCCGGCGTGTTGCGGAACGTCTTCAAGCCCAGCGGGCGGGTCCACAGGAACATCTCCAGTGCCAGGAAATAGACGTGCAGAAGGGCGACCAGCAGCGTCAGGGCGAGTGCGATCCAGTACATGGGCGGTTCCTTGGACAGGTAAGGAGAATGGGGTCAGATTCCTTTACTCCTGGGAAAGGAATCTGACCCCGGAACATCAGCGGTCGCGCGGCAGCTTCTTTTCTTCGCGCAGCACGCCAAACGCGGCGGCGGTCATGCACGCGGCCACCAGCATGCCGCCGATGAACACCACATGCGAGCCGAACAATGACAGGCCCTTGTGCACCCAGGCAAAGCTCAGATCCGCACCGCGGTAGACCACGGTGTCGATGGCTGCGCCGGCCTTGTAGCGCCACTGGCGGTCCACGCGGGTGTAGATGGTTTCGCGGGCCGGCTTGGCCAGTGCGAACTCGCTTGCGCGGGTCATCACCTGCACCACCGCCACCAGCAGGGGCATCGGCGAAGCGGCCAGCACCGAGAAGCCGATCAGGATCGCGAAGCCGGGAATCAGCAGCGCCAGTGCGATCCCGTGGCGGGACAACAGCCAGCGGGTCAGGCCCAGCTGCATCAACAACGCCAGCGCATTCACTGCCAGGTCGATTCGCGAGAAGAACGCGGTGCTCGCTGCCGGGTCGGTGAACGCCGCACGCACGATGGCAGCCTGCTGGTTGTAGAGCAGCGTTCCCACGCCCACGCCGAACACCACCATGATCGCCAGCCAACGCAGCAGGGGTTCGCGAACGATCAGCTTGAGGCCATCGAGCACACTGCCGCCCATCGGTTTTTCGCCCGACACCAACTGCTGTTCCTGCTCACGAAGCACCGCCCAGTGCCGCAGCCTCCAGATGCTCAACAGGCAGATGGCAAGGAAACCGGCCGACACCAGCATCAGGTTGGCGATGCCCACACGCTGTACCAGCGCACTGGTGATGATCGGGCCGAGGAAGGCACCGATGGTGCCTGCCGCGCCAATGTATCCGTAGAAGGCCCGGGCCTGCGCATTGGAGAACACGTCGGCCATGAAGCTCCAGAACACCGCCACCGCGAACAGGTTGAAGACGGTGATCCAGAAGAAGAAGGCCATGCCACGGCCCGGCACGCCGCTGTCGAACATCATGTAGAAGCCAAGTAGGGTCACGATGAAGAAGCCATACACCGCCGGCAGGAACACCCGACGCGGGAAGCGGCTGACCAGCCAGCCGTAGACCGGCTGCAGCACCAGCATGATCACGAACACGCAGGAGAACAGGAACTGCAGCACGAAGTCTTTCAGCGCGATGCCGTGACTCTCGAACCAGGCAATCAGCACGGGCGGGAACACTGTTTCCAGGTCCGCGGAAGCCGCCATCGCCTCGCGCACCGGGCGCAGCACGTAGTAGCCGCTGAGCAGGCAGAAGAAGTACAGGAACGACCACCACAGCGCCGGTGACTCGCGCAGCGCCGCCGTCAGGCCCTGCAGCGGCCCTTTCCCCCGTACCGCACTCACGCGGTGTCCCTCGCCTGAAGACGGCGGTTGGACAGCGGCATGGCAGGCTCCGGGGGCGGGGAAGCGCGTACGTTATCCAATGCACTGCAACATCGCCAGCAGGTGACCGTTTGAAGGCTGCAACGCAGTGTCATGACCGGGCCCGGATGACACGTTCCGATACACGCTTCGGGGGCGTCAAAATTCCAACTTTTTCAACGAGATGCGCATTCATCTTCGCTTTGTTTGTGCACAGAGGAAAAGCGGCGCTAGAATCGCCATCAGCAGTCGCGCACGGGTCCAACCGATGAAAAAGAACAGCCTGCGTCGTCCGATCCGTTCGGCGGCCACCGGTTTGCTGGGCATGTTGATGCCTGTTGCCTTGTCCACCACCGCGCAGACCCCGCCACCGTTGCCACCGATGCCGGCCAACATCGAGTCCGCTGCGGCCTCCGCCGTCGCCCACACCCAACCGGCGGCCTACCGCACCGGCCTGGTCCCGCAGGTGCAGGCGCCCGCCGCAGGCTTCAACGTCGCCAACATCGAATCGATGGCGCAGCAGCTCACCTATGGCGAGCGCGTGCCAGGCATGGCCGTGGCCATCGTGCAGGGCGGCCGCATCCTCAGCGCGCGCGGCTATGGCGTCACTGACGTCAACAATCCGCTGCCGGTCGATGCGCACACCGTGTTCCGCCTGGCATCACTGTCCAAGGCGTTCGCCGGCACCATGGCCGGCCTGCTGGTCAACGACGGCACGCTGCGCTGGGACAGCAAGGTCACCGATTACGTGCCGGGCTTCCGTCTCAACTCGCCCGAAGCCACCGACCGCCTGACGGTGGCCGACGTGCTCAGCCATCGCGTCGGCCTGCCGTACAACGCCTACGACCGCGACATCGAAGGCAACGCCGAGTACTACTCGCTGACCCAGAAGCTGGCCAACACCAGCCTGAAGTGCCTGCCGGGCGACTGCTACGCCTACCAGAACGTGGCCTTCAGCCTGATCGGCGACGTTGTCTACGCCGCTTCCGGCAGCTTCTACGAACAGTCGGTCGAGCGCCGCATCTTCAAGCCGCTGGGCATGAACGATGCCAGCCTCGGCCTAGCCGGGATCCAGGCCAGCTCGCGCTGGGCGCGTCCCCACGTGCGCAGCCGCAATGGCTGGGTGTCGCTGACGCCGAAGCCGACCTACTACCGCGTCGCCCCGGCTGCCGGCGTCAATGCCAGCGCCAGCGACATGGCGCAGTGGCTGCTCGCCCACACCGGACACCGCCCTGACGTGCTGCCGGCGCCGCTGCTGGCCACCCTGCACTCCAGCCTGATCAACACCCCCGGTGAGATGCGTTCGGGCTGGCGCCGCGAGCGCCTGCATTCGGCCGGCTACGCACTGGGCTGGCGCACCTTCGACTATGCCGGCCACGACGTGGTGTTCCATGCCGGCGCCGTGCAGGGCTACCGCGGCCTGGTGGCATTGGTGCCGGAACGCGATCTCGGCATCGCCATCATGTGGAATGGCGAAAGCGGCCTGCCCAGCGGCCTGCTGCCGACCGTGCTCGATTCCGCACTCGGCCTGCCGGCACAGCGCTGGCTGGATGTGGACACCGACTTCGGCAGCGACAACCTGATGGCCGAAGGCGCAAGCCCGGCGCAGCAGGACAAGCGCAAGGGCAAGGGTGCCTCGAGCAACCGCGCGGTGGCGTCACCACGCTGATCTGGCGGGCTCGACGGTAAGCATGAAGGGCGGCCCATGGGTCGCCCTTTTCGTTTTTCCTGTAGAGCCGAGCCACGCTCGGCTGATTCAAGCAGTCGAGCATGGCTCGACTCTACCGATGCGAAAAGCAGCCGAGCATGGGCTCGGCTCTACAGCTCCGCAGCGCTAGTGCGCGAAGTAGTGCATGCCGCCGTCCACTGGAATCACCGCGCCGGTGATGTAGCCGGCCAGCGGCGAAGCCAGGAAGGCCACCAGCGGCGCCACCTCCTCCGGCTCGCCGAAGCGCCCGATCGGAATGTTGCGCGCAATGAATTCGTGTCGGCTTTCTTCGGTGGGATGCAGGCGGTCGAGGATCTGCGGGCTGTTGATCCGTCCCGGCGCGATTGCATTCACCGTGATGCCCTGCCCGGCCACTTCGGACGACAGGCCCTTGCTCCACAGATGCAGCGCCGCCTTCGCCGCCGTGGCCGCGTTCACCGCGCGCGGCTCCATCGAACCGCTGAAGTTGATCACCCGCCCCCATCCCTGCGCCTGCATCGCCGGCAGCAGTGCCTGGGTCAGCCGTCGTGCGGCAGAGAAGTTCAGGGCCAATGCCTCCTCCCAGATCGTATCGGCTGCATCAACGGTCGTTGGCCGCGAGCCGCCAGCTGCATTGACCAGGATGTCCACCCGCTGCAACGCCGCCAGTGCGGCGTCGGCGATGCGGCGCACGTCCCCAGCGTCGGTGACATCGCCCAGCAGGATGACCGGCGCGGGTGCGCCCGCCGCTTCGATCTCCGCCGCCAGCGCCTGCAGCGGTGCCTGCCGTCGTGACGAGATGGCGACACGCACGCCCTGCGCGGCCAGTTGCCTGGCGACAGCGGCACCGATGCCACTGCCCGCCCCGGTGACCAGCGCGGTGCGTCCCTCAAGGTTCAAATCCATGGTGTTCTCCTGTCAGCGCGGCCGGTGGATCCGGCCCGTGCGGTGCATGCTGTTTGATCACCCCTGATTGATAAACTCCGCACAGGTTTCAGCATTCAACACCCGGAGTGTCAGATGAACCTGCTGGAAAGCATGCAGGTCTACGTGCTGATCGTGGACAAGGGTAGCCTCAGCGCTGCGGCGGCAGCACTGGACATCTCCGCAACGATGGCCGGCAAGCACCTGCGTGCATTGGAGGCGCGGCTCGGCATGCAGTTGCTCAGTCGTACCACCCGGCGCCAGCACATGACGCCGTTCGGCGAGGACTACTACGCCCGCTGCAGGGAGATCCTGCGGCTGGTGGAGGAAACCGATGCGCAGGCCCAGCACCAGCACCTGGCACCGGCAGGCACGCTGCGCATCAGCGCGCCGGTGATCTTCGGCACGCATGCACTGCTGCCGGCGTTGGCCGATTACATGGCGTACTACCCCGACGTGCGTGTCGACGCGGTGCTGACCGACCGCGTCGTCAATCTCCCCGAAGAAGGTTTCGAAGCCGCCCTGCGAATCGGTACGCTGGCTGACAGCAGCGCGCTGGTCGCCCGTGCGCTGACACCCTATCGATTGATGATGTGCGCCTCGCCCGGATACCTCGCCCGGCACGGTACGCCTTCCGACCTGCAGGCACTTTCCCGGCACCAATGCCTGTCCTTCGAACCCAGCGCACTGGCGCAGTGGCTGCAGGCCGATGTTGGCAGGCTCGACCATGTGCCCACAGGTCGCCTGCAGATCAACAACGGCGAAGCGCTGCGTACGGCGGCGCTGCATGGGCTGGGCATCGTGCTGCAATCGGCACTGCTGCTGGCTGCCGACGTCGAAGCCGGGCGCCTGGTGCAGCTGTTCCCGGAGCATGGCCAGACCGGCCGGCCGATGCACGTGGTCTATGCCCACGACCGCTACCACTCGACCCGCCTGCGCAGCTTCATCGATTTCCTGATGGAGCGCTTTCCACCGGCGCCGCACCGCTAGCGTCAACTATCGGAAAGGCAGTCGAGCATGGCTCGACGCTGCAAATGGCCCCATAAAAAAACCCCCTCCCCGCTGGGCAGCCAGGGAAGGGGGTTTCAGGATGCGGCTATCGGGAAGTACTTAGATCAGCGGCGCCGGGGTTGCCGGCAGAGCGACCGGAGCGGCCTTCTTCTTGCGGGCGGCCGGCTTGCGCTTGGCAACCTTCTTCGCTGCCTTCTTCGGGGCAGCATTCTTGGTGGCCTTCTTCGCGGTCTTCTTTACTGCCTTCTTGGCAGTCTTCTTGACGGCCTTCTTGGCAGTCGCCTTCTTCGCGACCTTCTTGGCAGGCTTGCGGGCCGTTGCCTTCTTGGCAGTCTTCTTGGTGGCCTTCTTGGCTACCTTCTTGACGGCCTTCTTCGCGGTCTTCTTGACGGCCTTCTTGGCAGTGGACTTCTTGGCTACCTTCTTTGCCGCCTTCTTCACTGCCTTCTTCGCAGTGGTCTTCTTGGCGACCTTCTTCGCAGCCTTCTTCACTGCCTTCTTGGCGGTCGCCTTCTTCGCGACCTTCTTCACTGCCTTCTTGGCAGCGGCCTTCTTCGCGACCTTCTTCACCGCTTTCTTGGCGGCGGGCTTCTTCTTCGCAGCTTTCTTGGTTGCCATGGGATGGCTCCTCGTCAGTGATAGGGAGTTGAAACGCCCAGGTGGATCAAACCCGCGGATGCTGCGTGCGGGGACCGCCGGCGCGTCAGGCGCGCCGTTACGGATACGGCAATGCCCGCCTCGATCGGCGGAGCGGGCATCGGAACGGGAGGTGCCTTGCATTTCTCCGGGGGAAGCGGGGCCATGTCCACCGTCATCAGGGTCGCGGTGGTCTTGAAGGGGCTGCTTCGCATCGGACGATTGATTCTGCGCACTCGGTTGGGCAGGCAAGGTCTGCTGAGGCGAAACCTAATCACGGTTTTTTTTACTGTCAACAACCCCCGCGAAAAATTTTCACATCCGCGCCATCCACGGTGTTGCCTGCACGGTCGCCACGCTCCGCCTTCGACGACCACCAAAGCGCCACGCACGCACGTTACCTGCAACGACAACGACGCAAGCGTTGAACAAAAAGCACTTGAAATAAGCACTCCGCGCAGATGCATGCATGTTGGCGGCCACTGCATGCTCGCATCGCCAGCAGCGGTCGCCGCCCCCACCAACGCCAGCACAACGGCACCGCAACGGGGGGCGAAAAGTTTTCACATCCGGACGCGTCGGTGCGGGGTGGAAACGCGGATTTGCGCAAAACTGCGCACGCCCCTCGGTACCGTTCGCGGGTCTGCTGATGCCGCGTCGAGGGCGCGCAGCAAACCCTGCGTCATGAGCCGACGTACTCGCCAAAACAAAAACGGCCACCCGAAGGTGGCCGTTGCAGAACCCGGAAACGACGACTCAGTGGTCGTCGTTCTCCAGGGCTTCGGCGTACGCGTCCGGGTCCAGCAGCTCGTTGACCTCTTCAGCGTTGGTCAGTTCGACCACGAACATCCAGCCTTCGCCGTAGGCATCTTCGTTGATGGTTTCCGGCTTGTCGGACAGGGCCGAGTTGACCTCGACGACCTTGCCGCTGATCGGGCTGTAGACGTCCGAGGCGGCCTTCACCGACTCGACTACGGCGATCTGTTCGCCGGCCTTGGCGTCGGCGCCGACTTCCGGCAGTTCGACGTAGACCAGGTCACCCAGCAGGCCCTGGGCGTGGTCGGAAATACCGACGGTGACGCGGCCATTGCCTTCGACACGGGCCCACTCATGGGACTTGAGGAACTTGAGGTCGCCGGGGATCTCGCTCATGGGACTGCTCCAGAGATATGCAGGGGTGGAAAAAACGGGGCTAGTGTAACCAACCGGCCGCCACTGCTGTCAGTGACGACCGGCATGTTCGGATCAGGCGTCGGCGAGCACGCCGGGCTGGGCCTGGCCTTCGCGCACGAACGGGAACTTGACCACGCGCACCGGCACCTGCCGGCCGCGGATGTCGACGGTGACTTCGCCGAGTTCACCGGCCGGTACACGGGCGAAGGCGATGCCCTTGGCCAGGGTCGGCGAGAAGGTGCCGGACAGGATCTCGCCCTGGCCACCCGCGGTGGTCACCGCCTGGCCGTGGCGCAGCACGCCCTTCTCGTCCATCACCAGGCCGATCATCTGGCGTGCGGTGCCGGCAGCCTTCTGCGCTTCCAGCACGTCGCGGCCGATGAAGTCGCGGCCTTCGTCCAGCGACACCGTCCAGGCCAGCGCCGCTTCATACGGGCTGATCTCTTCGTCCATGTCCTGGCCGTACAGGTTCATGCCGGCTTCCAGGCGCAGGGTGTCGCGCGCGCCGAGGCCGGCCGGCTTCACGCCCGCCGCCAGCAGACGGTTCCAGAACGCGACCACGGCATCCTGCGGCAGCAGGATTTCGAAGCCGTCTTCGCCGGTGTAACCGGTGCGGGCGACGAACAGCTCGACGCCGTCGTCGGACTGCACCTGCAGGGCGGCGAAGCGGCCCAGCTTGGTCAGCGCCTCGCGCTCGGATTCGCGGGCCAGGCCGATCACGATCCCGCGCGCCTGCGGGCCCTGCACGGCCAGGATGGCCAGGTCCGGGCGCTGCTCGACGCTGACGCCGAACGGCGCGGCCTGCTCGCGCAGCCAGGCCAGGTCCTTTTCGCGGGTGGAGGCGTTGACCACCATGCGGAAGAAATCGTCGCCCAGGTAGTAGACGATCAGGTCGTCGATGACGCCGCCGCGCGGATTCAGCATGCACGAGTACAGCGCCTTGCCCGGCACCTTCAGCTTGTCGACCGAGTTGGCCAGCAGGCGGCGCAGGAACGGCTTGACCTGGTCACCGCGCAGGTCGACCACGGTCATGTGGCTGACGTCGAACACACCCGACTCGCGACGCACCAGGTGGTGCTCGTCCAGCTGCGAGCCGTAGTGGATGGGCATGTCCCAACCCCCGAAATCGACCATCTTGGCGCCAAGGGCGCGGTGGGTATCGTTGAGCAGCGTCTTCTGGGTCATGACCGGGTCCGGCAGCAGAGGAAACAAGAATCCCCATTATCCCAGATCGGTCGCCCGCAGGTCGCGCCGCAGCGCAGTGGGGGATGTTGGCCGGCCTGCGGCCGGCGGGCGCTTTCTACAAGCCAGAGCGCAAAGCGCAAAGCCGAAGCGTGTCGGCTCTGGGTTCTTTCGGCTTGGTCGGAGCGGCGTGGGCACGCGGGGGACGCCGTAAACCCATCCCTGGGGGCTTGGCCGCGGCATCCATGCCGCGGACACCCCCGCGCGCCCACGCTGCCCCTCCCTTCCGGAGTTCCCGGTGACGGGACGGAAGGCAAGAGCGGTTGTGGATATCGCTACATATAAGGAGAGGGGTGGGATTTCTTTTCCTGCGGAAAAGAAATCCCACCCCGGCCATGACCCGCGAGCGCAGCGACCGGCTTTTGCTTCTCGCTTTTATTTCTTTTCCGTGGGCTGGACGCGCACGGAAACCGTCAGAGGTCGGGCGGGTTGGGTTCGCGGGACCGTTGGCGCCATGGATGGCGCCATCGAGCCCCCATGGATGGGTTGTGGTGGTCCAGTATTTTTGGACACTCCCAAAGGGAGTTCAGGCCACCTGCTCTTCACAAAGCGCAGGTGGCACAAGGCCGTTGGCACTGTGTAGCCGACGGTGGTTGTACCAGTCCACGAACTGCTCGATGTCTGCTGCCGCCTCCTGTCGAGTAGGGTATTTGGAGTAAAGCCATTCCCCTTTGAGGGTGGCGAAAACCCGTTCCACCACCGCGTTGTCCCAGCAGTTGCCCTTCCGGCTCATGCTCTGGGTGATGCCGTTGTCACGCAGGATTTCGGCCATGGCATGGCTGGTGTACTGCCGACCTTGATCCGAGTGGAAAAGTAGTCGCCCGTTGGGACGACGCTGTTTCAGCGCCCCGCGCAGGGCTCTGACGGCCAGCCAGGCATCCCCTTCGTGAGAGTGGGCCCAGCCCACGATCCGGCGGGCAAACAGATCCACCACGATGGCCAGATAGAGCCAGCCTTGCTGGGTCGGGATGTAGGTGATATCCCCTGCCCAGACCTGGTTGGGGGCCGCCGGGTTGAATTGGCGTTCCAACACGTTGGGCGCCGTCAGTGCCTGCGGCCCAAGGCTGTGGTACTTGTGCCGCCGGTGCTGTCGCGCCCTGACACCGGCTCGGCGCATCAGCGTCCGGGCGCGGTAGCGCCCCATGGGTAGGCCGCGGTTGGTCAGCTCCCTGGCCATCTTGCGAGAGCCACAGCTCCCCCGATGGGACTGATGAATGCGACGAACCAGATCAACCTGGGCCAGCAGCGCCCGGTCAATCCGGGGCTCCCGGTGCAGCCAGGCGTAGTAGCTGCTACGGGGATAGTCCATCAACTGACACACCAACCGGATCGGAGCGACCTTCCCCAATTCCTGGATCACCTGTTCCGGTGATCGCTGTCCCGAATGAAGAAGGCGATGGATTTTTTTAGCAGGTCGCGCTCCTCCTTGAGCCTGCGATTCTGGGCCTCCAGCTCGGCGATTCTGACTTGGGCATCCACGGGCGGTGCCTCGGCCTGAGGGTCATGCTTCCGACGCCATTGCTCGATCCAGCGCCTCAGCGCCGTCGGGCCGACATCCATCAGCTGGCAGACGTCCCTGACTGTCTGCCCCTCCACAACGACAAGGCGAACCGCCTCATCCCTCATGCCCTGAGTGATCTGTTTTGCCATGGGTCTACCTCGATGCTCGAAATTGATCCTATCGAGTGTCCAAGTTGATTAGACCACCACAGGTTTACGGCGTGTCCCGCGAACCCAACCCGCCCGGCCTAACGAGCTGCTGCTTTCAGCGACCAACCCACGAGGGGCTGCGCCGTTGGCTGAAACCCTAGGCCACCGCTTCGACCACCAGCGTGCTGCCCTGCACCGCCACCACCCGCACCAGGCTGCCGGCCTGCAGTTCCGGCCCACTGACCTGCCAGTACGCATCATCGATGCTGACCCGGCCCTGCCCGCCGATGATGCCCTGCTGCAATGGCACCACCCGTCCGACCAGCTGCTCGGCGCGGCGGTTGAGCAACGGTGCATCGCTGGGTCGCGCCCTTGCCTTGCCCCAGCGCCGGTAGCACTGGATCGAGACCACGCTCAGCACGACGAAGGCAACGACCTGCCACAGCAATGGAATGCCGCTGAACACGGCCACCAGCACGAACACGGCGGCCGCGCCGATGCCGATCCACAGCATGAACGCGCCCGGCGCCAGTGCCTCGGCGGCGAACAGCAGCAATGCCAACGCGCCCCAGCCCACGACTTCCCAGCGCATGTCAGCCTCCAATCGGCGGCGGCCGCTTGCCCGCAGCCTTGGTGTTCTGGTCGCCCAGTGCCTGCTTGGCCAGTTCGGCCACGCCGGCGATCGAACCGATCACGCCGCTGGCCTCCATCGGCATCAGCACCAGCTTCTGGTTCGGCGAGCTGGCCAGCTCCTTGAACGCTTCCACGTACTTCTGGGCAACAAAGTAGTTGATCGCCTGCACGTCGCCTTCGGCAATCGCCGCCGACACCACCTTGGTCGCCATCGCTTCGGCTTCGGCCAGGCGCTCACGCGCCTCGGCGTCGCGGAACGCGGCTTCGCGCCGGCCTTCGGCCTCGAGCACGGTGGCCTGCTTCTCGCCATCGGCACGCAGGATCTCCGACTGCCGCGAGCCTTCGGCTTCCAGAATCTGCGCGCGCTTCTCGCGCTCGGCCTTCATCTGCCGCGCCATCGCATCCAGCAGGTCGCGCGGTGGCTGGATGTCGCGGATCTCGATGCGGTTGACCTTCACGCCCCACGGGTTGGTGGCATGGTCGACCACGCTCAGCAGCTGGGCGTTGATCACCTCGCGCTGGCTGAGCGATTCATCCAGGTCCATCGAACCGATCACGGTACGGATGTTGGTCTGCACCAGGGCGATCATCGCCACTTCCAGATTGGCTACCTCATAGGCCGCCTTGGCCGCGTCCAGCACCTGGAAGAACACCACGCCGTCCACGCGTACGGCAGCGTTGTCCTTGGTGATCACTTCCTGGCTGGGCACGTCCAGCACCTGCTCCATCATGTTCACCTTGCGCCCGACCCCGTACACGATCGGGATCAGGAAGTGCAGGCCGGGGGTCATGGTGTGCGTGTAGCGCCCGAAGCGCTCGACGGTCCATTCGTATCCCTGCGGCACCATCCGCACCGCCTTGAACAGGATCACCACGGCCACGAAGGCCAGTACCACGGTAAAGAACATGGTCGGGAACATGGCGCTTTCCTTATCTATGGCGTCCAGGCCCCAGCATAGCGCGTGAGGGCGGCCTACACAGCGGCCGCTACCAGGGCACGCGCCGGCGCAGGATGTCGGTGAACATCACCCAGTCGCCCATGAACGAGTACAGCGGATGCTGGAATGTCGCCGGACGGTTCTTCTCGAAAAAGAAATGACCGACCCAGGCGAAGCCGTAACCACAGAACAGTGCGGCAAGCACCAGGATGGCTTGCCCGCGCAGGATCGCCGCCGCAACCAGCAGCAGCACCCCGCAGCTGCCGATGAAGTGCAGGCGGCGCGACGCCGGGTGGCGGTGCTCGCTGAGGTAGAACGGATAGAACTCGCGGAAGCTGGCGAAGCGGGACATGCGCGTGCTCCGGGGACCAGGGGCGCCCCCATCATGCACCTTCCGGGAAGAGATCGCTGCCCTTGTAGAGCCGAGCCATGCTCGGCTAGCTGTGATCTCTCTGTACGTTGTTCATCCGGGACATCTTTGGAAAATGGTGGTTACCACACCGTTCCAGCCCCCAAAGAGCCCGGATGAACAATCATAAAAATGCCCGTTTGACGACGTTTAGTCGAGCGCTTCTGGTCCACCGTATCCTCCACGAGGGCTTACGCCCGGAAGAAGCAGCTCAAGCGTGTGGCGTAAGTGTGCGTACGGCCTACAAGTGGCTGGCCCGATTCCGCCAGTTCGGGGCACCGGGGCTGGAAAACCGCAGCTCACGGCCTCACCAGACGCCGCATGCCACACCTGCTCCGGTAGTCGAGCAGATCAAGGAGCATCGCCGTAAGCGGCAGACCTACCTGACCATCTCCAAGGCGCTGGGGGTCGGCCACAGTACGATTTCAAGGCTGATGCGCGCCCACGGCCTCAATCGGCTGTGTCGGCTTGATCCGCCCAAGGAGGTCATCCGATACGAATACGATCAGCCCGGAGGGCTGCTGCACCTGGACATCAAGAAGCTGGGCAACTTCCAGCGGCCAGGGCACAGAACCGATGCCAAACGCCGGGGAAATACCGCTGGCGGTGGCTGGGGCTACGTCCACGTGGCCATTGACGATCACTCCCGGGTCGCCTTCAGCAGCGTCCACCCCAACGAACAGGGCGAAACCGCCTGCCAGGCGTTGCTGGGCGCTCTGGAGTACTACGCCAGCCTGGGAATCACCTTCAAGCGGATCCTGACCGACAACGGTGCCTGCTATCGCTCCACCGCCTTTGCCACGCTGCTCAAATCCCTTGGGATCAAGCACATCAGAACCAAGCCCTACACGCCGCGGACCAATGGCAAAGCCGAGCGCTTCATCCAGACCAGCCTGCGCGAGTGGGCTTACGCCTGCGAGTACGCATCCTCGGACCAGCGCAATTCCGTGTTGAGCCAATGGCTGCACCACTACAACTGGCACCGTCCCCATATGGCGATCGGCGGCCAGCCACCTATCTCCAGAGTGCCGCTGAACAACGTAGTGGGTTTACACAGCTAGCGCATGCCAGCGCGGCCGGAAGGAAGAGCAGCCGGGCATGGCTCGGCTCTACACTGATGAGGTGCGCGGCCCGAACATGATCACCGCCATGCCGGCCAGGCACAGGGCGGCGCCGAACAGGTCCCAGCGGCTGGGACGGATGCCATCGACCAGCCACAGCCAGAACAGCGCGGTGCCGATGTAGACGCCACCGTAGGCCGCATAGACCCGGCCGCTGGCGGTCGGGTGCAGGGTCAGCAGCCAGGCGAACAGCGCCAGGCTGGCGGCCGCCGGCAGCAGCAGCCAGATGCTGCCGCCCTTGCGCAGCCACAGCCACGGCAGGTAGCAGCCGACGATCTCGGCCAGCGCGGTCAGCAGGAACAGGCCGAGTGTCTTCACGCTTTCTCCGCTGCCTTGGCGTGCTGCCACAGCGCTTCCTGCGCATCCAGGTCCATCGCGGCCAACGCCTCACCCTGCGCGTCGGCCTGCGCTTCCATCGCACGGAAGCGACGTTCGAACTTGTGGTTGGCCCCGCGCAGCGCGGCACCCAGGTCGATATCGGCGTGACGGGCGAGGTTGGCGCAGACGAACAGCAGGTCACCCAGCTCTTCCTGCAGGCGCGCCTTGTTGCCGGCGATGTCGCCGCGCTCGAACTCTTCGCGCAGTTCCTGCAGTTCCTCGGCCGCCTTGTCCAGCACCGGCAGCGGGCCTGGCCAGTCGAAGCCGACCTTGGCCGCCCGCGACTGCAGCTTCACTGCCCGCTGCCATTCCGGCAGCCCGCGCGAGATGCCGGCCAGCGCGGAGGTGTCCTGCTCGCCCTTGGCGGCGCGCTCGGCGCGCTTGATCGCCTCCCAGTTACGCATCACCCCGTCGGCATCATCGACGCTGACCTCGGCGAACACGTGCGGGTGGCGGCGCTGCATCTTGTTGCTGATCGCGCGGGCCACGTCTGCGAAGGCGAAGCTGCCCTGCTCTTCGGCCATGCGCGCATGGAACACCACCTGCAGCAGCAGATCGCCCAGTTCATCGCAAAGATCATCGAGATCGCCGCGATCGATCGCATCGGCCACCTCGTAGGCTTCCTCGATGGTGTATGGTGCGATGGTTGCGAAGTTCTGCTCCAGGTCCCAAGGGCAGCCGCCCTGCGGGTCGCGCAGGCGCGCCATGATCGCCAGCAGGCGCTCCAGCTCATGGGTGGCGGCGCTGCCGGTGGTGGGGGTGTCGTGCGCGCTCATGCGGCCTCCAGGGTCAGTCGGACAACCAGTCGCGCCATGGCAGGCTGGTATCACCAAGGGCAATGAAATCGCCGTTCAACAGGGTTTCGCGGCGGTTGTAACGGAACGGCTTGCCGGTCGCGGCCGACAGCACGGCGCCGCCGGCGGCATGCAGCACGCACTGGCCGGCAGCGGTATCCCATTCGGAGGTCGGGCCCAGCCGCGGGTAGACATCCAGGCCGCCTTCGGCGATCCGGCAGAATTTCAGCGACGAGCCCTGCGCGATGGTCTCGATGCGGCCCATGCGCGCCAGCAGCGCCTCGGTTTCCGGCGAACGGTGCGAGCGGCTGGCGGCGACGCGCAGCGGGGCGGTGGCCGGCGTGCGGGTGCGCAGCACGGTGTCGTGCAGGCCCTGCCGGCGATAGGCCAGCTCGCCACGCATGGCATGCCAGACGATACCGGTGACCGGGGCCAGCACCACGCCGAAGGCAGGTGCGCCCTGGTAGATCAGGGCAATGTTGACGCTGAACTCGCCATTGCGCTTGACGAACTCGCGGGTGCCGTCGAGCGGATCAACCAGCCAGTACGCGCCCCAGTGGCGCCGCTGCTCCCACCCCACCTGCGCCGATTCCTCGGACAGGATCGGCAGGTCCGGAGTCAGCTGCTGCAGGCCCTGCTCGATCACGAGGTTGGCGGCCAGGTCGGCGGCGGTAACCGGGCTGTTGTCATCCTTGATCTGCACCTCGAACCCATCGGCATACACCTGCATGATGGCTTGTCCGGCTTCCTGGGCGATGGCGATGGCGGTCTCGCGCAGGTCCGTGGTCAGTTTGATCATCGCGTTCCCTGCAGCCACTGGCGCGCGATGAACAGCGCCGCCAGCGAGCGTCCCTCGGAGAAGTCCTCGCGCAGCATCAGCTGGTCCAGTTCGGCCAGCTTCCACGGCACCACTTCCAGTTCTTCCGGCTCGTCACCGGCCAGCTTTTCCGGATACAGGTCACGTGCCACCACCAGCCACGACTGGTGGCTCATATAGGTCGGGGCAAGGGTCATTGCGCGCAGCACGTCGACCCGGCGCGCACCGTAACCGGCTTCTTCCTTCAGCTCGCGGTCGGCGGCCTGCTCGGGGGTTTCGCCGCCGTCGATCCGGCCCTTGACCAGGCCCAGTTCGTAGCGGTGCATGCCGGCGGCGTATTCACGTACCAGCAGCACGGTCTCGTCATCCAGCATCGGCACCACCACCACCGCGCCGTGGCCACGGCTGACCAGGCGCTCGAAGCGGCGGCGTTCGCCGTTGGAGAACTCCAGGTCCAGGTGCTGGCGCTGGAAGGGGCCGTTCTCCTCATCGGTGATCCGATGGATGATCGGCAAGCGACGGCCGGCACGGTCATCGTTCATGCGGAATCTCCGCGGCGGCCGGCGCCAGCGCCGGGGCCGATAGAATGTGCAGGCAGCAACATGTTCATGAGCCCGAAATGCTAGCAGACCCAACCCCCTCCCCGCTGGCCCAGCACTGGCGGCAACGCGACCTGCAGGTGCTGTGGCACCCGTGCACGCAGATGCGTGAGCACCCGCACACCCTGCCGCTGGTGCCGATCGCCCGTGGTGAAGGTGCATGGCTGATCGACCACGACGGCAACCGCTATCTGGACGCCGTCAGCAGCTGGTGGACCAATCTGTTCGGCCATGCCGAGCCGCGCATCGGCGGCGCCATCGCGGCGCAGGCCGGGCAGCTGGAACAGGTGATGCTGGCGGGCTTCGGCCACGAGCCGGCGATCACCCTGGCCGAGCGCCTGCTTGCGCTGGCGCCACGCCAGCCCGGCCGCGAGCCGTTGGCCAAGGTGTTCTACGCCGACAACGGCTCGGCCGGCGTGGAAGTCGCGCTGAAGATGGCATTCCAGTATTTCCAGAACCGCGGCGAGCCACGGCGCACGCGTTTCATCGCGCTGGAGAACGGCTACCACGGCGAGACCCTTGGCGCGCTGGCGATGGCGGACATCCCGTTGTACCGCCGCGTCTACGCACCGCTGCTGGCCGAAGGCCTGTTCGCGCCCTCGCCCGATGCCTACCTGGCCGAGCCGGGCCAGAGTGCGGCTGATCGTGCGCGCCAGGCCGCCGATGGCCTGGCCACCCTGTTCGACCAGCATCCCGGCGAAATCTGCGCGGTGATCCTGGAGCCGCGCCTGCAGTGCGCCGGCGGCATGCGCATGCATGACCCGGTCTACCTGCAGCGTGTGCGCGAGCTGTGTGATGCGCACGGCGCATTCATGATCGCCGACGAGATCGCCACCGGCTTCGGCCGCACCGGCACCCTGTTCGCCTGCGAGCAGGCCGGCGTGATGCCAGACCTGATGTGCCTGTCCAAGGGACTGACCGGCGGCTTCCTGCCGCTGGCCGCGGTGCTGGCCACGCAGACGCTGTACGACGCCTTCCTTGATGACTCGCGCGAGCGCGCCTTCCTGCATTCGCACAGCTACACCGGCAACCCGCTGGCCTGTGCGGCTGCGCTGGCGACGCTGGACATCTTCCGCGACGACGATGTGATCGCCCGCAACCGTGGCATCGCCTCGGTGATGGGCACGCTGGCTGCGCCATTCAGCGACCATCCGCACGTGGCCGACGTCCGCCAGGCCGGCATGGTGGTGGCCTTCGAGCTGTCGCATGATGGCAACAAGCGCACCCCGTTCGACCCGGCGCTGCGACTGGGACTGCACGCCTACAAGGCCGCGCTGAAGCGTGGCGTGGTGCTGCGTCCGTTGGGCGACGTGCTGTACTGGATGCCACCCTACTGCGTGGATGACGAACAACTGGAGCTGCTGGCACATACCACGCTGGCGGCGATTGACGAGGCGATTGCATGCGCGTGACCCGCTGCCCCATCGACCTGGCGCTGCACAGCGGCCAGACCGTGACCCTGCCGGAAGAGACGGCCAACCATCTGGTGCGGGTGATGCGCCTGCGCGAGGGTGATACCTGCGTGCTGTTCAACGGCGATGGCCACGACTACAGCGCCACGCTGACCGCGGCCGGCAAGCGCGAGGTGCAGGTGCGCATCGATGCGGTGCAGGCGGTGGACAACGAATCGCCGCTGGCGATCACTCTGCTGCAGGGCATTGCCCGAGGCGAGAAGATGGACCTGATCCTGCAGAAGGCCACCGAGTTGGGCGTGAGCGCCATCGTTCCGGTGAATGCCGAGCGCACTGAGGTGAAGCTGGATGCCGCGCGCGCGGAGAAGCGCGTGGCGCACTGGAACAACGTGGTGACCTCGGCCTGCGGCCAGTCCGGGCGCGCGCGTATTCCGCAGGTGGGCTCGCCGTTGTCACTGGCGCAGGCTGCGGCAACGCTGCCGGCCGATACGCTGCGGCTGACGCTGGACCCGCTGGGTGCCCATCGCCTGTCGACGCTGGACGCGGCGCCGGCGGGCGGCATCGTGATCGCGATCGGCCCGGAAGGCGGGTGGTCGCCGCGCGACCGCGATCAACTGGCGGCGGCCGGCTTCCAGGGGCTGCAGCTGGGCCCGCGCATCCTGCGCACGGAGACGGCCGGCCTGGCCGCGATCGCGGCATTGCAGGCGCGGTTGGGCGATCTTGGGTAAGGCTGGTTCGTGGTAGTGCCGGCCGCTGGCCGGCATCCACGGGATCATGAGGTTGCCGGCCAGCGGCCGGCACTACCGGTCTGGTGGATCAGGCCGCCAGTGAATCCAGCGCGGCTTCCAGCGCGTCCAGGTTTGGCAGCAATGCGCTCTGCTCACCCAGCAACACGCGCATGTGCACAATCTGCGGCAGGGTTTCCTCGGAAGCATCGGCCAGCAGGCCATCGCGCGGCACCGAGATCAACTGCGGGAAATTCTGCGTCAGCAGCGCGTAGTACGGGCGCTGCGCGTTGCCGCTCAGGGCCTTCAGCACCACCACCTTGTTGTGGCCACCCACCGCTTCCTCGCCCAGCCCGGAAAGCCGCGCGAACGACACCAGCGGCACCTGCCAGCCGTGCCAGCCGATCTCGCCGACCAGCCAGCGCGGTGCATCGGAGACCGGCTGTACCGGCACCCGCGACATCATTTCGGCCACGGTGGCATTGGGCAGCAGCACGCGCTCGTTGCCGGCCTGGATCAGGACGCCGCGGATTTCGTCATTGCTGGCATAGCTCATGGTGCGTCTCCGTTGTCGTCCTGCTCGCCCCAGCGCGCGGCAATCGCCTGCGCCAGGTCCTGCGGTTCGCCGGCCACCATGCCGGCAGCCACCACGGCGGTCGCCGCGGCGGGGTCGTAGCAGCCCTCGCCCACCTGGCCGGCTACCCAGGCACCGGCTGCGGCAAGGTCCAGCGCCGGCCCGACATGGGCCAGGTCGGCGCCGCTGAGCAGCACCAGCGCAGTGTGCTCCGCCGGCAGCGCGGCCAGCGAGATACCCTGTGCATCGCTGAGGAAATGCAGGCCGTCGGCGGTCACGCTTACGCCGATGTCATCGGCCAGCACGTGCACTTCACCGGGAACGGCCCGCTGGCCGGCTTCGGCCAGCTGCACCGGCAACGGCGACACGCGTGCCATCTGCTTGACCAGGTTGCCGTAGCGGCCGCCATCCAGGCGCATGTGCACCAGCACCGGTACGCTCAGCGACGACGGCAACGCACCGAGCAGGCGGCGCAGCGCATCCGGGCCACCAATGCCGGCCAGCACCAGCAGCGAACCGGCACGTGCGCCCGCAGGCGCCGCAGCGTCCAGGTCCACCAGGCTGAGGTGATTGGTATCGAAGGATGGCAGCGGCGCTTCCACCGCGGCGCTGTGGCCGGTGGCCGCGGGTACGTCTGCCACGTCCTCGACCAGCGACCACGCGGTGTGGTCGAAGGAAACCGGCGGCGTAACCGGTGCGGCCGGCGTGGCGACCGGCTGCATCGGCGCTGCCTCCAGCGGCGCCGGCACGACCGGCTGCAGCGCGGCCAGTGCCTGCTCCAGTGCGATCGGTTCGTGCAGGTGCGCCGGTGGCGCATACAGGCTGTCCGCCGGCACTTCGTCCGCCCAGCTCAATGCCTGGTCCAGATGCGGCTGAAGCGCTTCTTCCCGTGGTGCCGGCGGCGGTGCCGGGTGACCCGGTTCCAGCTGCAGGGCGGGTTCGTCTTCCGCACCCGGCGGCAGCACCTGCTGGTGACCGTGCAGCTTGGCGGCCAGGTGGCGGCCCCAGCGCTGTGCCTCCCAACCATCACGGCGCGCCGCGAGTTCGGCCTCGTCGAAGACCAGGGTCAGGCCCGGTGCGGACAGCACCGCTTCAAGCCGTTCCAGAGCATCCTCGATGGCCGCCTCCAGCGCGATCACCACGAACTGTGGACGCGCGTCCTGCAGGAGCTGCGGCTCCAGGCCGTTCGGGTCGTCTTCCAGCACCAGCTGCACATCGGCGTGCGACAACGCCTCGCGCAGGCGCTCGCGCGCCGCGCCAGGGCGGGCCAGCAGGGCGACGGCCGGAGCCGCCTGGGCTTCACTCACGGACACGGGCGATCCCCAGCAGGTCGTACACGTTACGCATCAGGTCCAGCTCCTGGTACGGCTTGCCCAGGTAGCGCTGCACGCCGATTTCGAAGGCGCGCTGGCGGTGCTTGTCGCCGCTGCGCGAGGTGATCATCACGATCGGCACGTCCTTGTAGCGCGGGTCGGCGCGCATCGCAGTGGCGAGCTCGTAGCCATCCATGCGCGGCATCTCGATGTCCAGCAGCATCAGGTCGGGCACGCGTTCTTCCAGGCGCTCCAGTGCTTCCACGCCGTCGCGGGCGACACTGACCTCGAAGTTGTGGCGTTCGAGAATGCGCCCGGTGACCTTGCGCATGGTCAGCGAGTCGTCCACCACCATCACCAGCGGCACCTGGCGCTCCTGGCGCGGGGCGTTGGCCAGCACCGGCAGCGTCGGGTTGGCGAGGAAGCGGCGCACCAGCGGCGCCACGTCCAGGATCACCACCACGCGGCCATCGCCGGTGATGGTGGCGCCGTAGATGCCCGGCACCGAAGCGATCTGCAGGCCGACCGGCTTGACCACGATTTCGCGGTTGCCCAGCACCTGGTCGATCGCCACGGCGGCACGCAGGTCACCGGCACGGACCAGCAGCAGCGGCACCTGGTCCTGGCCGTCGGCACGCGCCGGAGCCTGCCCGACCAGGCTGCCGAGGTCGTACAGCGGATAGTCCTCGCCGCTGTAGCGATAGCTGCTGTCGGCCGCTTCGAAACGCTCGCGCGACAGGCGGCCGATGCCACTGACCGAGGCGACCGGCACCGCAAAGGTGGTTTCGCCGATCTGCACGAACACCGCCTGGGTGACGGCCAGCGTCTGCGGCAGGCGCAGGGTGAAGCGCACGCCCTGGCCACGCACCGACTGGATGTCCACCGAACCACCCAGCTGGCGCACTTCGTTGCGCACCACGTCCATGCCCACGCCGCGTCCTGCCAGCTGGCTGACCTGATCGGCGGTGGTGAAACCGGAGGCGAAGATCAGGTTGTCCAGTTCCTGCTCGTTCGGCTGCGCATCGGCGGCCAGCAGTCCACGGTCGATGGCGCGGCGTCGGATCGCTTCGCGGTCCAGGCCGGCGCCGTCGTCGGCCACTTCCAGCACGATTTCCGAACCTTCGCGGTGCAGGCGGATGGCGATCTCGCCCTCCTCCGGCTTGCCGGCGGCGCGGCGCTGTTCCGGCGCTTCCAGGCCATGGGCCACGGAGTTGCGCAGCATGTGTTCCAGCGGCGCGACCATGCGGTCGAGGACGTTGCGGTCCAGTTCGCCGTGAGTGCCTTCCAGGGTCAGGTGGACCTGCTTGCCGGTATCCATGCCGGACTGGCGGACCACGCGGCGCAGGCGCGGCACCAGGCCGTCGAACGGCACCATGCGCGCGCGCATCAGGCCATCCTGCAGCTCGGAGCTGACGCGCGACTGCTGCTGCAGCAGCGAATCGTACTGGCGCGACAGATCGTCCAGCACGCCCTGCAGGCCGCCAAGGTCGGCGGCGGACTCGTTCAGCGCACGGCTGAGCTGCTGCAGGGTGGAGAAGCGGTCCAGTTCCAGCGGATCGAACTTCTGGTCGGCCTGGTCCTGTTCGCGCTGGTAGCGGGCGACGATCTGCGCCTCGGTTTCCAGATCGAGGCGGCGCAGCTGGTCGCGGAGACGCGCATTGGTGCGCTCCAGTTCGCCCATGGCGCCACGGAAGGCGCCGAGCTGCTGCTCCAGGCGCGAACGGTAGATCGCCACTTCACCGGCGTGGTTGACCAGTCGGTCGAGCAGGTCGGCGCGCACGCGCACCTGTTCCTGCTGCGGACGGGCGGACGGGTCTTCGTCGGCCACGCCTTCGGCCGGCAGCGGTGCCGACAGCGGGGCATCGGCCGGCGTCGTCAGCGGGCCCGCAGCCTGTGCCGGCACAGCCTCGGCCTCGCTGGCCGCACGCGCGGCCGCAGCGGTCGCCGCGATATCGGTGGTGGTGCGGACCTCGAAGGCCTCCACCAGATCCTGTGCAGGCTCCACCACGCGGTGGGCACCGGTCCGCGTGAGCAGCTGGTGCAGGCGGTCGAAGCCACGCTCCAGCAGCTGCACGTCGCGGCGTTCGATCTCGGTGCGGCCTGCCGCCACGGCTTCCAGCAGGGATTCGATGCTGTGGCCAAGGTCGCCGATGGCATTGATGCCGGCCATGCGTGCGCCACCCTTCAGGGTGTGCAGGTCACGCTGCAGGCCGGCCAGTACCTCCCGATCCTGCGGCGCATCGCGCAGTTCGCTGATCAGGCCATCGCAGTGGTCAAGCAGATCCTTGCCTTCCTCGACGAAGATGTCGACCAGCTCGCGGTCGTACACACTGAAGTCGAGCGCATCGGCGCCATCCGCGGAGTCTTCCGGAGTGGAAGCTTCATCGTGGAGCGGGGCACGCTCCACAGCATCGGCCCCGGCAGGTTCGGCATCGGCATCGGCCGTGCCCTGCCCCGGTGCATCTTCCAGTTCGAAGAACCGCACCGGCTCGGCGGAGGCCTGCAGTGCTTCGGCAGCGCTCACCTCGTTCACCGTCGCCGGGGACGGCTGATCGGCGCTCTCTCCTTCGCCGACCGCCGCCTCCCCGCCGACGTCCGCATCCTCGGCAAAGGCTTCCGCCTCGCCCGGCGCGAGTTCGCTGGCCTGGAGGCCGAGCACGGGCCATTGCCCGTCGTCGTCCAGGGTCTGCTCTTCGTCGATCACGTGCAGGCCGGCCTCGAGCGCGGCTGCCAGCGTGACCGGTTCTGCAAAACCCGGCGCAGCCATTTCATCCTGCAGGCTCGACAGCTCGCTGTCGAGTGGCAGTGCAGCAGCGTCGTCGTCGAGGCTGGCGTCGGCATCACCCAGCGCAGCAGACATCGACGTATTCAGGTCGATTGCGTCAACCTCCGCGGACACCGGCATCTCATCGGCGTCGCGGTCATCCACCGGCAGCGCGCGGGCATCGAGGTAGGGCGACAGGTCGTCCGCGGCGGTCAGATCGGCCTCCGCGACCGGCGTCGCTGTGGCGTCCACGTCGGTCGTCGCACCAACCGGCTCGCTGTCGACGGGCTGGATCGATTCAATCGATCCGATGTCCTCGGCGATGGCTTCGCCTTCACCCGGTACCGATGGCCATCCGGCATCGAAGTATCGCGACAGATCATCGCTGCCGGTCAATTCGCCGACATCGAGGCCTGTGTCGATCGCGCCCGCGGTCCCGGCGGCCTGCACATCGGCGGCAAGCGGTTCCAGCTCGGGCCCGGCAGGTTCGATCCCGGGCGCAGCAGCTTCGAACGCAGGACCAGTCTCCCCGGCCTCCAGCGCCAGATCCTCGTCGTCGGCCTCCAGCCCGACCATCGGCCAGCGCGCTTCCGGCAGTTCACCGGCCAGCGCCTGCAGGCGCTGCACCAGCGCTTCCTGCGGAGTGATGCGCGGCTGTTCGGCCTGCAGCGCTTCCATGGTCGCGGTGATCGCCTGCGCGGTCGCGTCCAGCGCAGCCACGCCCTCGTCGCCCGGCACCACGTCCGCGGCCAGCGCGCGCTTGATGTAGGACTCGGCACCGCCGGTAACGGCAGTGATTTCCGGCACTTCGGTCATCGCGAAGGCGCCGTTCATGGTGTGCACCGCGCGCAGCAGCGCATCGCTGACCGGCTGCGGTGCCTGCTGCGCCGAGCGCAGCCAGTCCTGCAGGGTCGCCTGGTGGACTTCCACTTCGGCTTCCAGGATCTCGCGCAGCACGCTGTCGATGTTGGCCGGCGTGCCCAGTGCTTCGGGCGCCGGGTCCGCATCGGCTTCAGCCTGCACCGACGCCATTGCTTCGGCTTCGAGGATGCGGCTGATCTCGTCCTCGCCATCGGCTTCGACCACCGGTGCGGCGGGAGCCGCCGCGACCGGCAGCGGTACGTAATAGGTTTCCTCACCCGCGCCGACGCGATCGGCAATGGCCTGCATCGCCTGCAGGTCCACGCTGATCCGCTGGCCATGGCGCAGTGCGGCGTTCAGCTGCGGCAGCGCGGCATGCGCGTTGTCGACCATGGCCAGCACGGCTGGCGTCGCCGGGCGGCTGCCGTCGAGCACGCGGTTGAGCATGCCCTCGATCTTCCACGCGAACTCACCCAGGGTGCGTGCACCGACCAGTCGGCCACTGCCCTTGAGCGTGTGGAAGATGCGGCGGATAGGACGCAGACGGTCCATGTTGTCCGGCTGCATGCGCCAAGCCGGCAGCAACGTACCGAGGTTGGCCAGTTCGTCGTCGAACTCTTCCAGGAACACCTCGCGGATGTCCTCGTCGATGTTCTCGGCATCGTCGTCGAAACCCGCCTCGAAGCCTGCTTCTGCACCTTCCGCGTCGCCCACGGCGACCGGCGCTTCCGCGTCGGCCGGCGTCGGGGTCGCCTGCGGATTGAAGTCCGCGGCGGCAGCGCTCAGCTCGGCAAAGAACTGCGCGTCGGCTTCGCTGAAATCAATCGGCGCGATGGTGTCGATGTCGATCACCGACACCGCCGCTGCCGGCGCATCGGCAAGCGGCGCGGGCGCTTCCACCGGCACATCCACAGGGGTGATGTCCGGTTCTGCAGCAACAGCGTTCTCTTCCACCACGGCAGGGGCGGTGGCATCGACGCTCTCCAGCGACGGATGCAGCCCGGCAGCGTCCTCCAGCGACACTGTCTCCATCGCATGCAGCGACAGCACGTCGTCGGCATTGTCCAGCGCATCTGCATCGAAACGGAACACGACGTCGTCGCTTGCAGAAACCGCGTCATGCTCGGCGGCCACCGGGTCGAACACCGGTGCGGCGTGCGTGTCGGTCGCGATGGACAGCGTTGCGTCGGTGGCGTCCTCGACGTCCAGGCCAGCCGTCGCACCGGACTGCACCGGCAGCGTCGCCTCCGACAGCGTCCACTGCGTGGCGGCCCCCTGCCCTGCATCGACCTGTTCGAAACTGACGGGATCGAAGCTGGCAAATGTCGGACTGCGCTCATCGTCCGCTGGAGCGAGCGGATCGGCCTCCGGATGGAACGGTGCCAGATCCCATTGCGGGACCTCGGGCGCCGGTGCACTGGAAGCGGCAAAGACCAGCGGTGCATCCGCCTCGTCATGCAGCGACAGCGGCGCGGAGGCGACGGATCCCAGCCCACCGAACATCAGGCTGTTGTCCACCGCCGCCGGCGAAGGCGTGGCCGGTGGTGGATCGAAGGTGAAGTCCGGCAGCGGTACTGTTACCTCACCGGGCGCCGGCGCGGCCGACTGTACCGGAATCTCGATGTGCTCCGGCTGCAGTGCCGTGGCCGGCAGCGAAACCGGCTCGCGCTCGATGGGCTGCGGCGCAAACGGTGCCGGCTCGGCCGCATCGCGCTCCGGCAGCGGCCAGTAGCGCAGCGCCTCAAGGCTGCTGCGGGTAATGTCGAGGATGTCCTCGCGGCCCGGACGACGGTCGCGCAGGGCTTCCAGGTAGTACTCCAGGCTGGCCATGGCATCGGCCAGGGTGTCCAGCTGGCGGCCGCTCGGCACGCGCTGGCGACCAATCAGCTCGGCCTCGATGTACTGCTGTACACCGCGCAGGTAGTCGGCAGCGGTACCCAGGTCGAGCATGCGCAGCGCACCGGAGACATCGCCCAGCAGGCGCGGCACGTCCTGCAGCTCGGCATGGTGCCAGCCGGTTTCGATGAACGCGACGAAATGCTCGCGGGCGGCGGCGAAGTTGGCGATGGCCTCATGGGCCAGCACCTCTACCGTGCGCCGGTTCTCCACTGCGCTCGGATCGTCCTCGCCACTGCCGCCGGCGCCCAGATGAGCGACCTGGTCATCCAGCGAGGCATCCACGTAGAGCAACGCACCGGCGATATCAAGCAGCAGGTTTTCGTCGATCTGCTGGCGGCCTTCGACCACGCCACGCAGTGCATCACGCTGCTGCACGACCACGCCGCGGGCCACGCCCAGGCCCATCATGCCCAGCGTATCGGCCACCGCGCCCAGTTCATTGGCCTGGGTCTGCAGCTGTTCCGGCGCACCACCGGTACGCAGGTGCAGGTCCAGTGCGTCCTTGATGCGCAGCAGCTCTTCCTTCACCGCGCTGCCAACGGTGTCGAGCAGTTCGCGGTTGCGCCCGCTCAGGCTGCCACGCGCATGGTCCAGCTCGGCTTCGGTGGCGGTGACGCTGTCCGGCGCGAACGCCAGCAGCACGCTGTCATGCACGCCGTCCTCGCCACGTGCGGCGCGGATCTCGTTGAGCAACGGCATCAACACGATCGGAATGTCGCGATGACCGTTCTGCAGGCGCTCCAGGTAGTCGGGCAGCAGCACGCTGCCGCGCATCAGGGTTGCGCAGGCTTCATCTCGGTCGGCCACGCCACCGGCACCGATGGCATGGGCCAGTTGTTCCAGCTCCTCGGCCACCATGGCCGGGGCGTACAGCTCGACCATGCGCAGGGTGCCCTGCACCTGGTGCAGGTAGCCGGCGCAGATGCGCATGCGGCTGGCATCGCTCGGGTCTTCCGCGTAGTACTCGACCTCGTTGCGCACCTGGCGCAGGGTCTCGTCCAGCTCGGGCTTGACCCAGCCCAGCGCTGCGTGGCTCATCGCATCGCGCAGACTGCTCATGGACGCGCTCCGTTCGCCGCCGCGCGGAGGCCGCGCAAGTTCTGGCGTGGGGAATGGAAATGCTTCATCGACTGGTTCCTTGCTCGCCGCCCTGCCCGCGTCACGCCGGCAGCTTGAAGTCGGCGACCGAACGACGCAGGTCCGCCGCCAGCTGCGCGAGGTGGCCGATCGATTCGGCGGTCTGCCCGGCACCCTGCGAGGTCTGGCCGGTGATCTGCCGGATCACGCCCATGGTGCGGGTGATGTCCGAGGCCGCGGCCGACTGCTGCTGGGCGGCGATGGAGATGTTCTTGATGAGGGTGTTCAGTGCATTGGACACGCGCTCGATTTCGGTCAGCGCGGTGCCGGCGTCCTCGGCCAGGCGTGCACCGGACACCACTTCGGCGGTGGTCTGTTCCATCGAGGTGACCGCTTCGTTGGTATCGGCCTGAATGGCCTGCACCAGGTTTTCGATGCGTCGGGTCGCGCCCGAGGTGCGTTCTGCCAGGCGCTGCACTTCGTCGGCCACGACCGCGAAACCGCGGCCGGCTTCACCGGCCGAAGCAGCCTGCACTGCCGCGTTCAACGCCAGGATGTTGGTCTGCTCGGAAATGTCGTTGATCAGTTCCACGATCGAGCCGATTTCCTGCGACGACTCGCCCAGGCGCTTGATGCGCTTGGAGGTTTCCTGGATCTGGTCGCGGATCTGGTCCATGCCCTGGATGGTCTCGCGCACCACGCCTGCACCCTCGGCGGCGATCACCACCGAGCGCTGTGCCACGTCGGCCGATTCGGCCGAGTTGCGCGACACCTGCTCGATGCTCGCCGCGATTTCGCCGATGCGGTCCGACGCCGAGGTGATCTGGTTGGCCTGGTGGCCCGCCGCCTCTGCCAGCTGCATGGCGGTGGCCTGGGTTTCCTGGGTGGACAGCGCGACCTTGGCCGAGGTGTCGTTGATGGTGGTCACCAGGTGGCGCAGCTCGTCGACCGCGTAATTGATTGCGTCCGCGATCGCGCCCGTCATGTCCTCGGTCACCGAGGCCTTCACCGTCAGGTCACCCTCACCGAGCGAGGAAATTTCGTCCAGCAGCCGCATGATCGCCTGCTGGTTGCGGCTGTTGAATTCCACCTGGGTCTGGTAACGCAGTTCCTGCTCGCGCGAGCGGCTGCGCACGTTGGTGGAGACGAAACCGATGATCGCGATCAGCGACAGCGCACCGGACACCACGCCGATCCAGAAGTTCGGGAACAGGCGGGTATCGGACACCGAACCGAACGAGGAGAACGCCTCGAACAGCTTGCGGCTGTCGTCCAGCATGTGCGCCGAACCCTGGCCCAGCGCGGTGGCCGCCGACTGCGCGGCGAACAGCTGGCGCGAGCTGGCCAGGATCGCGTCGGCGTCCTGCTTCATCGCTTCCCACTTCTGCTGCGACTGCTCCAGCGCGGCGACGGCGGCGGCACCGCGCACGGCGGTGATGCCCAGTTCTTCGTTGCCGTTGCGCAGGCCATCGAGCACCTGCGAGAACACGGTGATGTCACGTGCCAGCGCGTCGCCGGAGGTCGCCGCGGCGCTGCCACCGGCACGCATTTCGGTCACGCGGCGAGCCATCGAACCGGCCACCACCACCTGCTGCAGTGCGCTGTACACCTGCGACGACGGCGCACCCGAGGCCGACATCGCACGCACCAGCTCGTTCAGCTGGGCCTGCAGGCCCGGCACCGCGCCGGTGAAGTTGTTGGCGTTGCCGGCCAGGGCCAGCACCGCCGGCTCGCTGGCCACCAGCTGCCCGGCCTGCTTGCCCAGCGGCGCCCAGGTTTCACCCAGCGTGGTGATCGCGCCGGATACGCCCGGCTCCTTGCCATAGCGTCCCTGCAGGGTCGACACGTTCTGTTCGATCGCATTGCGGGTCGCCTTGAAGGCGGTGAACGCCTGCGCGTTGCCGCCGACGGCATCACGGCCCTGGTTGGCCAGCTGCTGCGACAGCACCTGCAGGTCGGCGGCCTTGGAGCCGGCGTCGGCCAGGCGGCTGCCCTGCCAGGTGGCGACGCCGGTGTTGACGCCGAACAGGATCATCGATGCCAGCAGCAGGAACAGCCAGAGGTTGCTGCCGCCCAGCCGCAGCTTGCCGGATTTGGTGGCGTCCGAAGCAGTACTCATCGTTCAACCTCGATCTTCAATGCAGGGGGCGGTGCCCGGCCTCAGGCCGCGGCTTGCCGGAATTCAGGGGTGCGCGACAGCAGCGAGAGCGAGAACACGCCCCAGTCATGGCCGTCGGCGTGGAAGGCGCGATCGACGAAATGGCCGTAGCGCCCTTCGGCCAGCGTGCCGGCCGCGATCTGCTGGTCCAGTTCAAAGCTGCGCTGGCCGAACAGTTCATCGATGGTCAGCGCGACGTCGCCACCGGCCTGGCGCATGATCAGCACGCGCTGGCCTTCCTGCTGCACGGTACGCGTGCCTTCGAGGAAGTACTTCAGGTCGACCACCGGGAACAGGTTGCCGCGCAGGTTGCCCACGCCCAGCAGCCACGGCTGAGCGCACGGCACCGGGGTGACCGGCGGCATCGGCACGATCTCCACCACTTCGCGGAAATCGGACACCAGCCGGCGCTGGCCGACGCGGTACCCCACGCCACGCCAGAGGTCCTGCGCGAACTGCCGCTCGGGCAGCTGCACCGCGTGGGCCAGGCTGCGCCGTTCATAGGCTTCGAGAATGTCGAAGGGCGAGCGCATCAGGCCACCAGCTCGTTGATCCGCGCGATCAGTTCATCCTCGCGCGGCGGCTTGACGATGTAATCGGCCGCGCCCTGGCGCAGGCCCCAGGCCTTGTCGGTTTCCATCGCCTTGGTGCTGACGATGATCACCGGGATGTGCTTGATCGCTGCGTCACGGGCCATCGCCCGGGTCGCCTGGAAGCCGCTCATGCCGGGCAGGACCACATCCATCAGCACCAGCTGCGGCACCTGGTCGCGCACCAGCTTCAGTCCATCCTCGGCGTTGTCCGCTTCCAGCACCTCGTGGCCGGCACGGCGCAGCCACTGGGTGAACACCGCGCGGTCGGTCGGTGAATCCTCGATCAGAACGATACGAGCCATTGTGCCTTTCCCCCCTGGTCAGGCGTTGACGTATGTGCGGATGGCACCCAGCAGTTCTTCACGCGTGAAAGGCTTCGTCAGGTATTGCTCCGAGCCGACGATGCGTCCCCGCGCCTTGTCGAACAGGCCATCCTTGGACGAGAGCATGATGACCGGGGTCGCCTTGAACAGCTGGTTGCCCTTGATCAGCGCACAGGTCTGGTACCCGTCCAGGCGCGGCATCATGATGTCGACGAAGATGATCTGCGGTTGCTGGTCTGCGATCTTCGCAAGCGCTTCGAAGCCGTCGGTGGCGGTGACCACCTCGCAGCCTTCGCGCTTGAGCAGCGTTTCCGCAGTCCTGCGGATGGTCTTCGAATCATCGATGACCATCACCCGGAGTCCTGCGAGTTCCCCGCCCGCAGTCGTGTTTTCAGTCATTGCCTATCCCCAAGCGCACGGCCCGATCTCTGGCGGGGGCCGCTACGAAAGCGTATCTATATCGCACTTTCCGCGCCCGCTTCAAGGCCGCCCCACGGCGTGGGGCATGGCAGCCTCCTGAACGTGACGGGTTTCGCAATGACTGCGCGAGCGCCGGGCGGACGCAGCGTTGCAGTACGGCGGGGAGGCGCGCGACCGGCGTTGCCGCTACCATCAACGCCTTGCCTGACAGGTGCGCCCATGCCGTTGAACGTCATCGTGGTGATGGACCCCATCGCCCACATCAAGATCGCCAAGGACACCACCTTCGCCATGCTGCTGGAAGCCCAGCGCCGCGGCCATGCCCTGCACTACGTGCGTCCGGGTGGCCTGGCCCTGGAGGGCGGCGTGGCGGTGGCCCAGACCGCGCCATTGCAGGTGCGCGACGACCCGGCCGGCTGGTATGAGCTGGGCGCATTCAGCCGCACCGAATTCGGCCCCGGCCAGATCGTGCTGATGCGCAAGGACCCGCCGGTCGACGCCGAGTACATCTATGACACCCAGGTGCTGGACGTGGCCGCAGCTGCCGGCGCCTGCGTGGTCAACAACCCGCAGGGCCTGCGCGACTACAACGAGAAGCTGGCCGCCCTGCTGTTCCCGCAATGCTGCCCGCCGACCCTGGTCAGCCGCGATGCCAAGGCGTTGAAGGCCTTCGCACTGGAGCATGGCCAGGCCGTGCTGAAGCCGCTGGATGGCATGGGCGGCCGCTCGATCTTCCGCAGCGGCCAGGGCGATCCGAACCTGAACGTGATTCTGGAAACGCTGACCGACGGTGGCCGCAGGATGGCGCTGGCGCAGAAATTCATCCCGGACATCACCGCCGGCGACAAGCGCATCCTGCTGGTCGATGGCGAGCCCGTCGACTACTGCCTGGCGCGCATCCCGCAGGGTGATGAATTCCGCGGCAACCTGGCCGCCGGTGGCCGCGGCGAAGGCCGGCCGCTGAGCGAACGCGACCGCTGGATCGCCGCCCAGGTCGGCCCGGAGATGAAGCGCCGTGGGATGCGCTTCGTCGGCCTGGACGTGATCGGCGATTACCTGACCGAGGTCAACGTGACCAGCCCGACCTGCGTGCGCGAACTGGACGCCCAGTACGGCCTGAACATTGCCGGCACCCTGTTCGACGCACTCGAGGCCGGCCTGCGCTGATGCCTGCCGCACCTGCCGTACTGCCCCCGCCGCCGCGCGAAGCGCAACGGCTGGGGGCGACCATCGCGCTGTCGGTGCTGGTCCACGCCCTGCTGATCCTGGGCGTGGGCTTCGCCGTGAAGGGCGATGCGCCACTGGTGCCGACGCTGGAAGTGATCTTCAGCCAGACCCGCACCGCGCTGACCCCGAAACAGGCCGACTTCCTGGCTGCAGCCAACCAGGAAGGTGGTGGCGAGCACGACCGCGCGCAGCGTCCGCGCGACAACCAGGCCGGCATCGTGCCGCAGGCCCAGTCCGGAATCAGCCCGGTTCCACAGCAGCAGCAATCGGCCGCGCCGGTTCCGCCGCCACAGGCGCGGGTGGTCAGCAGCCGCAATGGCGAAGAGGTGGTGGCGCAGGCACAGTCCCGCCCCACGCCGGATCAGCCCGAACCGGATGCGCCCTTGAGCGCACGCGAGCAGCGCGACGTGGAGATGGCGCGGCTGGCTGCCGAAGTGCACCTGCGCTCGGCGCAGTACGCCAAGCGCCCGAACCGCAAGTTCGTGTCGGCCAGCACGCGCGAATATGCCTATGCCAATTACCTGCGCGCCTGGGTCGACCGTGCGGAGAAGGTAGGCAACCTGAACTACCCGGATGAGGCCAGGCAGCGCCGTCTCGGCGGCCAGGTGGTGATCAGCGTGGGCGTGCGCCGCGATGGCAGCGTGGAGAGCAGCCGGATCCTGCGTTCGAGCGGGACGCCGTTGCTGGATGAAGCGGCGCTGCGGGTGGTGAAGCTGGCGCAGCCGTTCCCGCCGTTGCCTAAGACCGAGGACGAGATCGATATCCTGCAGGTCACCCGCACGTGGGTATTCCTGCCGGGCGGCACCCTGCACGACGACCGGTAGGGGTTTGTTGCCCGGGCCTGCGGCCCGGGACCCGCTGCGAAGCCAGAGCAACGGCAACAGCCAAAGCAGCGGCAGGAATTCCGGGCTTGGCGGGGCGGTGTGGGCTGGCAGGACACGCCGTGAACCCATCCATGGGGGCTCGATGGCGCCATCCATGGCGCCAACGGTCCTGCCAGCCCACACCACCCCACCTCTGACAGATCGCGGCGCACCATTGCTTTGGTAGGTGTCGACCTTGGTCGACACACATCCACGCCACGCGTGGACGCGAGCGAAGCGATCCGCTTTTGACTTTGATTTTCTTTTTTTGATTTTCCGTGGCGGACGCACACGGAAACTGTCAGAGGCCGAGCGGGTGGGCTGCGCAGGGGCGTGAGCCGCATGGATGCGGCGACCGAGCTTACAGGGAAGTACTTGCAGCGCCCCCTGCGCAGCCCACCCGCCCGGCCAAGCGCGGCTTTTGATTTACGCGATCAACCAACCCCGCCACGAGGGGCTCAGCCGTTGGCCTTCGCCTTCGCCTCGCGCGCAGCCTGCTGCTCGACCAGGGTCAGTGCCACGTTGTCACGCAGGTACGCCGGCTCGACCTTCTCCGGCGCAATCGCCTCGCCACGCGCGAACGCCGGCACCGCCAGTGCCAGCACATCCGATGCCCGCGGCAGTGCTGTCGCATCGAATCCGCGAAGGCCACTGCCCAACTGCGCCACCAGCGCGCCATCGGCCGCGCCGAAGCCGGTGCCGACGCCATAGGCCGACAGCCCGTCCGGCAGCGCCACTGCTGCCGGTGCACATACACGCTCGCCATCGCGCGCGAGCGGCAGGCCGTCAACACGCTCGAAGCGCGCAACGTACAACTCTCCCATCCGTGCATCGATCGCCGACAGGATCTGCGTTTCTTCGGCCGGCGCCCGCAGCGCCAGCACCTGCAGCGTCGAGACCGGCAGCAATGGCCGATCCAGTGCCAGCGCAATGCCTTGGGCAATGGCAATCGCCAGGCGCACGCCGGTGAACGCACCCGGGCCGCGGCTGAGCGCGATACCGTCCAGCTGGCGGCGGCTGATGCCGGCTTCGGCCAGCAACGCCTCCGCCCACGGCAGGCTCAGTTCGGCATGCCGGCGCGGGGCGATCTCGAAACGTTCCAGTACCTGCCCATCGACATGCAGGGCAACGGAACAGGCTTCGGTGGCGGTTTCAAAGGCGAGCAGTTTCATCGGATCGGGTCAGAACAGGGGGAACGTGGCACCGGGCGCCGGCTCGGGACCGGTCGCAACGGCGGCCGGGGCAGCCGCATCATCGGCCACGGGCGCCCATTGTGGCGTAAAGAAGGCCTGCACATCGGCCAGACTGCGGGTACGGCGGAATGGCGGCAGTGAATCGAGGAAGACCCGGCCATAGCCCCGGTTGAGCAGGCGCGGGTCGCACAATACCAACACACCACGGTCGCTCTCACTGCGGATCAGGCGACCGACGCCCTGTTTCAGCGCGATCACCGCCTGCGGCAGCTGCTCATCGCGGAACGGATTGCCGCCCTGGCTGCGGATCGCCTCCAGCCGTGCCTCGTACACCGGATCGTCCGGCGCCGCGAACGGCAGCTTGTCGATCATCACCACGCTCAGCGCCTCACCGACCACGTCCACGCCTTCACGGAAACTGGCCGAGCCCAGCAGCACGCCATTGCCCGATTCGCGGAAGCGCTGCAGCAGGGTCGCGCGCGGCGCCTCGCCCTGCACGAACAGCGGCCACGGCCCGTCGCGCAGCGCCTCGGCTGCCTCGCGCAGCGCACGGTGCGAGGCGAACAGCAGGAACGCCCTGCCCTGCGAAGCCTGCAGCACCGGCCGCAGGGTCTGGATCAGCGCGGTTCCGAAACCACGTGCGGCCGGATCGGGCAGGCCTTCGGGCAGGTAGCACAACGCCTGCTCGGGCCAATTGAAGGGGCTTGGCTGGACCAGCGTGTGCGGATCGTCCAGGCCCAGGCGCGTGGCGATGTGATCGAATCCGCCGCCGACGGTCAGCGTCGCCGAGGTGAAGATCCATGCGGCGCGACTGCGTTCGCGATGCTCGCGCAACGGGCCGGACACATCCATCGGCGTGCGCTGGCAGCGGAAACCACGCGGCGTTAGCTCGTACCAGAGCACGTCGGCGGCGCTGGCGGTCTCCGCCGGATCGGTATCGAAATCGAGGCTGGGTTCGTCATCGCCCAGCCAGCGGCCGAGCCGCGAAACCGCTTCGCGCGCCCGCGCATGGCAGGCATCGAGGCCGGCAGCCGCTTCGCGCAGCGGCTGCAGCGCCTGTTCCAGCGTCACCAGGCCAGCCATCACCGTGTCGAAGCCATCACGCACCTGCGGCATCGCCAGTGCACGCCATTGCGTGCCACGCGCTGGCAGCCCTTCCATCGCCGAGCGCAGCGCCAACAGCGCCTGCTGCAACTGGTCGACCGGTTCCTGCAGCGCCGACTGCGCGCCTCCCACGCCACGCGCTTCGGCCAGGCAGTCGCGGCCCAGTTCCTGCCACGGGCGCATGCCGAAACCTTCGCCGAAGAACTGCGCGGCCAACTCGGGCAGCTGATGCGCTTCGTCGATGACGAAGGCCTGTGCCCCCGGCAACAACTCGCCAAAGCCATCCTGCTTCAATGCCAGGTCGGCCAGCAGCAGGTGATGGTTGACCACCACCACGTCGGCGGCCTGAGCGCGTTGCCTCGCACGCACCACGAAGCAGTCGTCCCAGAACGGGCAATCGGTGCCCAGGCAGTTGTCAACGGTGGATGTGACCATCGGCAGCAGCGGCGAATCATCAGCCAGGCCGTCCAGTTCGGCGATGTCACCGAACTCCGAACGACCGGACCAGGCCAGGATGCGCTGGAACTGCGCGGCCTGTTCGGGGCTGGAAAAACGCGGTTCGCCGCGCGCCTGTTGCAGGCGATAGCGGCAGAGGTAGTTCGCACGCCCCTTCAGCAGCGCGCTGCGCAGGCCGACACCGAGCGCCTGCCGCACACGCGGCAGGTCACGGTGGTAGAGCTGGTCCTGCAGCGCACGGGTGCCGGTGGAGATGATGGTGCGCAGCCCGGACAGCAGCACCGGCACCAGATAGGCGAAGGTCTTGCCGGTACCGGTACCGGCCTCGGCCAGCAACAGATCGCGCTGCTGCATCGCGTCGGCGATGGCTTCGGTCAGGCGCAGTTGGGCCGGGCGCGGGACGAAGGCGTCCAGATGCGAGGCGAGCGCGCCGCCGTCGCTGAGGGCTTCGCGGCTGGCATGGACAAGGTCGGACATCAGAGGGAAAGGATACCCGGCCGGGCGCTGCCCGGCACCCGTTTCAAGCCAGGGCACCAGCAAAAGCAACGGCAACAGCTTGGTTCATGGCTCTGGGTTTCTACATGCTGGGCGGGTCGGGAGGGGCAGGCAGGACACGCCGTAAACCCATCCCTGGGGGCTCGATGGCGCCATCCATGGCGCCAACGGTCCTGCCTGCCCCTCCCGACCCGCCTTCGACAGTTTCCCGGTGACGGACGGACGTGCTCCGTAGCGTCGAGCCTGCTCGACTGGCAATTCAGAAGCTGTGGCAGGAACGGGAAAAGAAGATGGATTACTGCGAGAGCGCGCAGCGAGCGACCCGCTTTTGATTTTCTTTTTCTTTTCCGTGGCTGGCCGCACACGGAAATTGTCAGAGGTCGGGCGGGGTGGGTTCGCGGGGGTGTCTGATCTGGCCCCCTGAAAACGGACGCCATGAAGCCGTTTCAGGCGGCAGCCCGGCGCTGCCGGGCGTAGTTGTTAGGCGAGCGGTAGCCCAGCGCCGAGTGTAGCCGGGCTGGATTGTAGAAGCCGTGGATGTAAGCAGCGATGGACTGGCTGGCTTGTTCCCTACTGGCGTAAGGCTCGGCAGCCTCTTCTGTCTTGAGCGTCGCAAAGAAGCTCTCGGCCACCGCGTTGTCCCAGCAATTGCCAGGCCGGCTCATGCTTTGGACCACGTCATGGGACTGCAGCAGCTGGCGAAACTGGTTCCCCCAGTACTGCCCACCACGATCTGAATGGAAGATCAGGCCGGGTCGTTGTGGATGCAGAGCCCAAGCATTGGCAAATGCTTTCGCCACCAGCTCTTCAGTCAGGCGCTTGGAAACGCTGTAGCCCAGCACCTGCCGGGTCTGGACGCTGATGACCACGGCCAGATGCAGCCATCCCTGGCGGGTGGGGACATACGTGATATCCCCAACCCACGCCGTCGGTCCGGTTCCGGGGGCAAATTGCCGATCCAGCAGGTTGGGGGCGAGCTGAGATGAGCCGCCGGAGGACTTGGGTCGGAATCGGCCTTTGGTCTTGCCCTGGATTCGCTCCTCGGCCATTAACCGTGCCACGCGCTTGTGGCCGACTGGGTGATTCCTGGCTCGTAAGGCCCTGACCAGCCGACGTCGCCCATAACTGCGCTTGCTGGTCACATGAATGGCCCGAAGCTCGGTACGGAGGGCCGAATCGACATCGCACGTTTGGGCACACTGCCGGCGCAGGTAATCATGGAATCCAGAGACAGAAACCCTAAGAACCCGACACAACAACCTGGTCGGGTAGTGAGTCCTTTGACTGGCGACGAAGGCGTACCTCACTTGGACTCTCTGGCAAAGAACGCCGCCGCTTTTTTTAGGATTTCCCGCTCCATCTTCAGATTGGCGTTCTCGGCCCGAAGGCGGCTGATCTCGCTTTCCAGGTCGGTGGCCGGCCTGCGAGCCTCAGAGGTCAACGACCGGCCAGCACGGACCGCGTCAAGCCAATTTGCCAGCGTCTTGACCGACATCTCCAGCTGACGGGCTGCTGCGGCAGGCCCGAGCGACTCGGCCAACTCCACGGCTTGGTGCTTGAACTCATCGGTGTAGCTACGACGGGTGATACGGGACATAAGGGACCTCCAGGTGCGATCAAAGTATCGCTTCTTGGCGTCCGCTGACGGGGGGCCAGATCAGTCCGCGGCATGGATGCCGCGGCCAAGCCCCCATGGATGGGTTCACGGCGTCCCCCGCGAACCCACCCCGCCCGGCCAAGCGCGGCTTTTGCTTCACGCGGCCAAACAGCCAGCCACGAGGGGCTGCGCCGTTGGCAGGAAACCTAGTACCGCTTGATCCCCGGCACGGTGCAGCCTTCAATCTGCGCATGCGCCGACACCGCATTCTCCTTCTCGCCCCGCGCCAGGCGCGACTGCTCGATCGTCGCCCAGTGCCGGCGGCACAGCGGCCCCGTCTTCGAGCCCAGGTCGACCGCCTTGCGTGCAAACGTCTCCGCCTGCGCCCACTGCCCCTGCAGCAGCGCCAGCTCGGCACGCTCCTGCAGCACCGCCGGATCACCAGCCACAATCTCCAGTGCATGGTCCAGGCTGCTGGCGGCACCGGCCAGATCGTTGGCCTGGCGTTGCGCCTGCGCGGTCACCCGCAGGTCTTCCACCTGCGAATCACGCAGCGGCTGCACCGACAGCTCCTTGTCGTCCGGGCCAGCGGCGGCGTCCACTGCCGCCAGGCGCTGCGCCGGCGTCGTGGTATCGACCGGCTTGACCACCGGCGGCGCACTGGTCACGCAGGCGGCCAGGGCCAGGCTGAGGCCGGTCAAGGCCAGGGGCTGCAGCAGGGATCGCATGTTCATCGGCATCATCGGCTCGGAGGAGGAGTGGCAGCGGCAGGCGCCGCGGCAGGTTCGGCAGGGGTGTCAGGCTTGCGGTCCAGGCCGAACCAGCTGCGCCAGCCACCACCCTCGCCTTCAGCCTCGCCCTGCCCGTCCGGTGACACCGCCGGTGCGCAGGGCGCATAGGCCGGCGCATAGCCGACCACGAACGGGAAGCGACGCGCTCCCGGGCAGCCCTCGTCGGTGGTGTTGAGGCCGGTGGCGGCCACCGACTGCCAATCCAGGCCCTTGTTGCTGACCCGCAGCGGCGCACTGGGAAGGCGCTGGAAGATGCCCGACCAGACCCGCATCGCACCGGTGGCGCCATACAGTCCGGCCTGCTCGTTCTGGTCGTTGCCGATCCAGATCACCGCCAGGTGATCGCCGGTGTAACCGGCATACCAGCTGTCGCGACCATCGTTGGTGGTACCGGTCTTGCCGGCGGGCTGCAGGCGGCTGAGGCCATCGGCGTTGAGGCGCTGCGCGGTACCGCTGGCAACCACCTGCTGCAGGCCCACGCTGATCAGGTTGGCGGCAATCGAGTCGCCCTCCTGCGCCGGTGCCGGGGTCTTGTCGTAACGCTTGAGCAGCTTGCCCTGTGGATCGAGCACGCCACGCACCGCGTGCAGCGGCTGGATCTCGCCGCCGGACGCCAGGAACTGGTACAGCTGCGCCATCGCGTAGGGGCTCTGGTCGGTCGAGCCGAGGATCACTGCAGGGTTGGCCTCAGCCTTGATGCCCGCCAGCACATGGATCAGCTGGGTCACGCGCTCGGGACCGACCTGCATGCCCACGCGCACCGTGGCCTGGTTGTAGGAATGGGCCAACGCATCGATCAGGCGCACCGTACCGTGGCTGCGGTTGTCCGCGTTGCCGGGGTTCCAGTTGCGGCCGCGGCCGAGCTGCACGGTCACCGGTGAATCATCGACCCAGCTGGCCAGCGAGTAACGATCCGGCTGCGCCAGCGCCAGCAGGTAGACGAACGGCTTCAGCAGCGAGCCGACGGGGCGCTGTGCCTCGATCGCGCGGTTGAAGCCCACCTCGGACACTTCACGGCTGCCGATCACCGCCAGCACGTCACCGTTGTGCACGTCGGTCAGCACCATGCCGGCCTGCAGTTCGGGACGGCGCTTGCTTTCCAGCGACTTGATGGTGCGGGTCACCGCGCCTTCGGCATAGGCCTGCGCAGACGGCGACATGCCGGTCATCACGCTCAGGCCGGCGCCCTGCAGCGCCGATTCCGGATAGTCATGACCGAGCTGGCGGCGAACCAGGTCCACATAGGCCGGGAAGCGGTTGGCCGCCACCAGGCCCGGCGTCTTGGGCACGCCCAGCGGTGCCTTCAGCGCGCGCTGGTACTCGGCATCGTCGATCAGCGTCGCCTCGTGCAGCTTGCCCAGCACGAAATTGCGGCGATCCAGCGCGCGTTCCGGATTGCGCCGCGGGTCGTAGAAGGACGGCCCCTTCACCAGGCCGATCAGCAGCGCGATCTGCTCGGTTTCCAGCGACTGCAGGTCACGGCCGAACCAGAACTCGGCGCCGGAAGACATGCCGTGGATGGCCTGGCTGCCACGCTGGCCCAGGTACACCTGGTTGAGATAGGCCTCGAAGATGGTGCGCTTGTCGTAGCGCGCTTCCATGATCAGCGCGTACAGCACTTCGTTGAATTTGCGGGTGACGGTCTGTTCCTTGCCAATACCCAGCAGGCCGCTGCGGGCCAGCTGCTGGGTCAGCGTGGAAGCACCCTGGCGGCTCTGGCCACCGGAGCGGATCGTCACCCATACCGCGCGCGCAATGCCGGACAGATCGATGCCGTGGTGGCGGTTGAAGTCCTTGTCCTCCACCGCCTGCAGACCGGTCACCAGCAGGTCCGGCGCCTCGTCCATGCGGATCAGGCGGCGTTCTTCCTGCTTCTGCCCGTACAGGGTGGCAATACGTGCCGGGTCCAGGCGCGCAGCCTTCAGCGCCTTGCGGTTGTCGGCGTCACGCAGCGAGGCGACCGCACCGTCGGCCAGCGACAGTTCCAGCCGGCGCGGTGCGACGCGGCCATCCACATCGTTGTAGCCACGGCTGGAAATGACGAAGCGCCCGCCGTTCACCGCATAGGTGGCCGGCTCCTTGCCCTGCCCGTCATCGCGGTAGGCGGATGCGGCGAGCTCGGTCTTCAGGGTCGCCGCGTCCATCGCCTTGCCAGGCGTGAGCACCAGCGGGCGTGCATACACGCGGGTCGGAATCTGCCAACGAAGTTCGCCGAAGCGCTGGGTCACCTGTTGGTTCAGGTACAGCGTATAAGGGATCAGGAAGCCCAATCCCAACGCGACCGCAGCCATGCTCCAGGTGATCAGGCGACGCCGCCACAGCGGGCTGTCGTCCTGCTGGTCGTCGTCGAAATCGTCGATGTCGTCGGAATCGTAGCGTCGGGGCACGGGGATGCAGGCAGGTAGGGTCTGGCGAGTCTAACGCAGGCGCCGCGGTGGCTGGCAGGCGATGGCCCGCGGTTTCACTGCAGTTCAAGCAGCGCGCGGCGCCCGCCACCCGGCCCAGGCGCCCGCAAGCGCCGCCCAGCCCCCTTTCCAGCCGCCCCCCGCCAGGCAGACGTTGGCCAGCCGTGCGATCAACCGCGGCGCATCATGGGCGATCCAGCCTGCCGGCACGTCCGCGCGGCGATACAGCTGCAGTCGCGACCAGGCCATGCGCCAGGCGAGCGCGTGAAGTCCCTGGAAGCGCTCCGGCGCCACCACCACGCCGCGCTGCCCCAGCAGATCGGCCAGGGCAAGCAGGCGTCCGGCCGTGCGCTGGCGCGCCTGCGAATCGAACAGATCGAGATGGCGCAGGCGTTGCAGGAAACCGCGGCGACTGGCCCCGATCTGGTTGTTGCCATGCTGCCGGTAGTCGATGGTCGGTTCGGCCAGCATGTCCAATCCTCCACGCAGCGATGCGTGGACCGCCAGCCATTCGTCGTGGCTCCAGCCCGGCGGGACCGGCAGCGATCCGGCCAGCAGCCCACGGCGCAGCGCACAGGTGGCACCGGTGATGAAGTTGCGCAGCAGGATCGCATCGATCGCAAGGCCCGAGCGTTCCAGCTCGACCTCGGCCGGATGGACCACCAGTACCTCCAGCAGCCGCTGGCCCAGCGGCGCGCCCTGCGCGTCCACCAGCCGTGCGTCGCTGTGCAGCAGCAACAGGCCCTGGTCGGCGTGGAAGCGCTCCACGTAGCTGCGGACACGCCCCGGATGCCAGACATCATCCTGGTCGCACAGGAACAGGATGTCGGCCTGGCAACGCATCAGTGCGTCGGCGAAATTGCGTACATAGCCGACATTGCGCGCGTGCTGGACGATCTCGACACGGATGCCCAGCGCCTGTGCGCGCGGCACGAAGGCCTGCAGCAGCGGCAGCGTCTGGTCGCTGGAACCGTCATCGCCGATCATGACTTCGTTCACCGGAAGATCCTGCTCGAGGATGCTGTCCAGCTGCGCCTGCAGGTAGCGCGCACCGTTGTAGGTGCACAGCGCGACGCCAATGCGCTCGGCAGGGGCCGATCGGGATGGCGCGTCAGGCATCGAACGTACTCGCGGAAACAAGGGCCGGGGGATGGTAGCAGAGCCCCCCCCCTGGCGGATGGATACGGCGACTGGCTAGCCGTTGCCGGGATACGCAGCGATCCGCTGCAGGGCCTGGTCCGCGCTCATCGGTCGCCACGTGTCCGCGTCAGGCTGGAACGGCCGCGGATGTACGCCCAGCAGCGCCTGCAGCGGGCCGTTGTCCGCAATCAGATCCTGCTGCAGGCGTGACACCGGACCACGCGCTCGCGGCAGCACTACAGCGAGGCCTCGCAGTGCACCGCCCGGCAGCGGCAGCGCCAATGTTGGCTGTGCCAGGCTGGCGTGCACGCGGCGGAACATCGCGTGGTACGGCAGGCGCTCGCCGCCGCCGATTTCCAGCACCCGCGCCGACGCTGCGCCGGTGGCGATGCAGGCCACCACGGCGCGGGCGATATCGTCGGCATGCACCGGTTGGCGCAGGCCTCCCACCAGCGGTATCGGAAACAGGCGCAGACGCAGCGCACGCTGCACGATCGGGGTGATGCTGCGGTCGATGCCGGCCCCGTAGATCAGGGTTGGCCGCAGGATCGTCCACGCCATGCCAAGACGCTCGGCCTGCGCGATCAGGCCCGCTTCGCCCCGCTGCAGCATCGCCACAACGTCCTGCTCGTCGGCCTGCTCGGAATCCTGCTTGCTCAGCACGCTCATCGAACTGGTGGCGATGACCTGCCGCGCCGGGGCCGCCGTCTGCCGTGACAACCACTGCGCCAATGCTTCAAGGGGGCCGAAGCTGGCAATGGCCTGCCAGTCCGGAGACGGCACGCTGTCCAGCGCAGCCGCCAGGTCCCCGCACAGCCACTGCACGCCGTCCTGTGCCGGTTGCGGCCGCCGGCTCACTGCCTGTACCCGCCCATGCACCTGCAGCAGGCGCGGCAGCAAGAACCGGCCGATCTGGCTGGTGGCTCCGGAAACAAGGACGGTCATCTGCACTCCGTGGGGATGCTGCGGGGCTGGCTACTATAGCGGCCCCTCCGGCAGCGGGGCTCAGGGCGACGACACTCCGATGTCGCGCAGGCGCTGCCGCAGCTGCTGGTACTCGCTGCTGGAAGTGCCAACGCCAAGTTCGCCCGCCTGCTGGAGCGCACGTTCGGCAAAGGCGACGTCACCGTTGCCCAACCGTTCGCTGCCAATCGCAAGCCAACGCTGCGCGAGGCGCTGGCGGGCCGCCGGCAGGCCGCCAGCGGTGGGAGCCAGCGTCTGCCAGGCCTGCAGGCAGGCACCTGCAGCCTGCACCCGGTTCTGCCGCAGGTTGTCGTCGAAACAACGGCGACTGGCAGGCAGCAGGCGCGCGGCAGCGGCCTTCACCCGCGCATCGCGCGGTGCCAGCGCCTGTGCTTCGCGCAGGGCATCGAATGCGCTGTGCCCCGGCGGGCTGATCCATTGCCCTGCGCGCTCGGCGCGTTCGATCCGGCGCAGGTGATCGCGCAGCTCGCGTTCACGCTGCGCGTTGCTCACCGCCGGCTGCTGCAGTGCCTCCCGGGCCTGCCGCGCACGCTGCAGGCGCTGCGCCAGTTGCTGTCGTGCCGCCTGCGAAGCGCCCAGTGCTTCCGCCAGCGCGGCATCACGCTGCGCCGCCTCGAACTGGAAATCGTCGGCCTGGACCTGGCTTCGCGCCAGCACCGCCTGCAGCACCTGCTCACGGCCGCGCTGGGCAGTGGGATCATCCGGCGCCACCGCCAGCACAGCCAGGAACCCCTTTGCGGCACTTTCCAGCTGCTGTCGCTTCAGCGCGCGCTGTGCCTGCCGCAAGCGCTCGTCGACCGCCCGCGCCAGTGCCTCCTGGCTGGCGGGCAGATCGGCGTGGCCTGCGTCGAACAGGCGCGCGCGCTGCAACGTCGCAGCGGCTTCAGCCAGTTCCCCGCGTCCGGCCAGCGTGCGCGCGTGCTGCAGCAGATCGCTCAGTGCGTCCTCGCGACCCTCCAGTGCAGGCAGGTTGTCCGGCTGCAGTGCCAGGATGCGCTGGAACAGCGGCAACGCACTGCTGTCGCCATCGTCCAGCCGGCCGGCTGCGAACGCGTTGCGGGCCTGGGCCAGCAACGCGCCGATACCGGCGCTGGCACTACGCCGCGCCTGCAGTTGCCGGGCCACGGCGTCGGCGTCGCCCTGCGGCACCTGCAGCTCGCGGGCCAGCGCCAGTGACTGCGCGCTGCCCTCAAGATCGTCGCTCTGCAGCTTGTCGCGGGCCTGCTGCAGGGCCGCCGCTGCGGTTCGTGCAAGGCCCTGGCGGGCCTGCGGCCGATCACCATCCAGTGCCAGCACCGCCTGGTAGCGCTCGCGCGCACCACTGCCGTCAGCCGCACTCAGCCGGCCGGCGGCGAGCGCACGATCACCTTCGACCAGCAGCTGTTCGATCTGCGGCTCGTCCCAGAACCAGTCGGCCAGCGGCTTGCGCAGCAGCACCAGCAGCACGAACACCGCCAGCGCCGCGACCAGCGCCCAGCGCCAGACCCGCCGCGCATGGCGTGCCTGCAGCCACCACCAGCGGCCCTCGCGGCGGACGCGATCCAGCGCAGGATGTTCAGCGCCATGCGGGCGATGCGGGGGCTCGCGTTCCATGCGTGCAGGGTAGCCGGGGCAGCGTGAAGCTCAGCCGAGGCGACGCGCCTCGCTCACGCCCGGCAGCGCGTCCAGCTTGCCCAGCAGGTTCGACAACTGGTCGTAATCGCTGACCTTCAGCCGCAGGCGCAGATGGGCACGGCCACTGTTGCGCACGTTGTCGCTGTGGATGTCCAGCACGTAGGCGTCTTCCTGGGCGATCAGGTTGGTGATGTCCTTCAGCAGCCAGCGGCGGTCGACCGCATCGACCACCACGTCCACTTCGTAGCCGCCCCCGGCCTGGCCCCATTCCACCGGCAGGATGCGCTGCGGGCTGGTGGCCGCCAGCCGGGCCAGCGCGGCACAGTCTGCCCGGTGCACGGTGACACCGCGGCTACGGGTGAGGTAGCCGACGATCGGTTCGCCGGCCACCGGCTGGCAGCAGCGCGCCAGCTGCACCAGCAGGTTGCCCACGCCCTGCACCGTGAACTTGGACTTGCCCAGGTTCTCGCGGCGGGCGGTCGGGCGCGGAAGCGTCGGCGCAGGGGCCGGCTGGCTGGCCGCGCGCTCTGCTTCCAGCAGGGTTCGGCTGACCTGGTTGGGGCCGGTGTCGCCCAGCGCCACCTGGATGTAGAGGTCATCAACGCTGTCGGCGTGGAACTTCTTCGCCGCCGCCGCCAGATCCGAATGCTGCAGCCCCAGGCGCTTCAGCTCGCGCTCGAGCAGTTCGCGCCCGGCCTGCACGTTGCGCGCGCGGTCCAGCTTGTGGAACCAGCTGCGCACCTTTTCCCGCGAGCGGTTGCTGGCCAGGAAGCCCAGCGCCGGCATCAGCCAATCGCGGCGGGGGTCGGCTTCCTTGCCGGTGAGGATCTCGACGCGATCGCCGCTGCGCAGGCGGTAGGTCAGCGGCACGATGCGGCCATTGACCTTGGCGCCACGGCAGCGGTGGCCCACCATCGTGTGCACCTGGTAGGCGAAATCGAGCGGCGTGGCCCCCTGTGGCAGGTCCAGCACCTCGTCCTTCGGGCTGAGTGCATAGACCCGGTCCTCGGTCAGCTCGGCGTCGAGTGCCCCGGCCAGCTCATTGCCCTGCCCGTCCTGTGCCTGCTCCAGCAGCTGGCGCATCCAGGTGATCTTGCGATCGAACGACTTTTCCGCGCCCTTGCCGCCTTCCTTGTACTTCCAGTGCGCGGCCACGCCCAGCTCGGCCTGCGAATGCATCTCGTGGGTGCGGATCTGCACTTCGATCGTGCGCCCTTCCGGGCCGACCACGGCGGTGTGCAGCGAACGGTAGTCGTTGGCCTTCGGGCGTGCGATGTAATCGTCGAACTCGCTCGGCACCGGCGCCCACAGCGCATGCACCACGCCCAGCGCGGCGTAGCAGGCGGCGACGTCGTCGACCATCACCCGCACCGCGCGGATGTCGTACAGCTGGTCGAACGCCAGCCGCTTCTTCTGCATCTTCCGCCAGATGCTGTAGATGTGCTTCGGGCGGCCACTCACTTCGGCATGGATGCCCTGTGCGGCCAGCTCGCGCGACAGCTGCTTCTTCACGTTCTGCACGTAACGCTCGCGCGCCACGCGGGTTTCGTCCACTTCACGCGCGATGCGGCGGTAGGTTTCCGGCTCCAGGTGGCGGAACGCCAGATCCTCCAGCTCCCACTTCAGCTGCCAGATGCCCAACCGGTTAGCCAGCGGCGCATGGATGTCGCGGGTCAGCTGGGCCAGCGCCCGGCGCTGTTCGTCGTCCAGCTTGTCGGCAGCGCGCATCCTCGCCAGCTGCCGGGCCAGCAGGATCGGCACCACGCGCAGATCGCGGATGATCGCCAGCAGCAGGCGGCGCAGGCCCTCGCTGTTGCGCCCGGCCTCCCGGCCAGCATGCAGCGCCCAGACCGGATCGGCGGCGTCCTGGCCGTCGAGCAGGCCGATCACCGCCGCCTTGTGGTTGCCCAGCGGCAGCTGGTCCAGGCTGGCACGCAGGCCGGGCAGATCGAACAACAGCGCGGCGACCACCGCGCCTTCGTCCGCCGAGAGCATCGACAGCGCATCGAGGGTATCGCCCAGCACCGACCAGCTGGCGCGCATCTGGTGGTCGCAGTCCGGTGCTTCCCAGTGCTCGCGCAGGGCCTGGCGCAGCGGAGCGGGCAGCACCGCTGCCGAGGGACGGTTCAACAAGGCATCCAGGCCGGGGACAGAAGCGCGGTTCACAGCATCGAGCAGGCAAGACAGAGGTTCCTACACTAGCGCCGGCGCCGTTCAGGGACAATCACCGCGGCCACCATCACCCGGCATGAAGACATGCCGCTACACTCGCGGGCAAACCCAGGAGAGTTCCGCCATGCCCTCGACCACCCCGCGCTTCCGCCCACGGCTGCTGGCCTGCGCCGCACTGCTGCTGTCCCTGTCGGCGCCTGCGCTGGCCCAGCGCATGGTGGACGGTGACCTGCAGCAGCAGATGTCGCCGGCCGAGTTCAAGGCGGCCGGCCTGGACAAGCTGAGCGCGCAGGAACTGGCCACGCTCAACCGCTGGCTGCAGGGCAAGGTCGAAGCGGCGACGACCCAGGCGGTAGCGGCGGTGCGCGAAGAAGCCCGCGAACAGGGCCGCCAGGAAGTGATCGTGAAGAACCGCGGGTTCTTCGATTTCGGCAGCAGCGAGCCGATTACCGGCGTACTGCAGGGCGAGTTCCGTGGCTTCGGCAAGGGCCGCGTCTACGTGCTGGACAACGGCCAGGAATGGGAGCAGACCGACAGCACCAGCGTGGTCGGCGTGCGCAAGCAATCGCCCAAGGTCAGCATCAAGCCCGGCGTGATGGGCGTGTGGTACATGAAGGTGGAAGGCGTGAACAGCCAGCCCAAGGTGCGCCGCTCCAAGTAACGCCGCGGCTTTACCTGTAGAGCCGAGCCCATGCTCGGCTCCACATGAAGGGAGTTACGCCTGGCGCAATGCGGTCACCCGCTGCGCCAGCTTCTTCGCCGAAATGCCGGTGCGCGCGCCCAACTCCTGCGCAAACAGCGACACCCGCAGCTCTTCCAGATCCCAGCGCAGCGCCTGCCATTGCGGGCGATCGCGCAGGCCCTGCTGCTCGCCCACCTCCAGCGCTTCCAGGAATGGGTGCAGCTCCAGCATGCGCGCCTGATCACGCGGCGGATCACGCTTGGCACGCTCGGTGCGCAGGATCATCGCCTTCAGGTAGCGCGGATACTGCGCCAGCGCGTCGGCCGGCGTATCGCGCAGGAAGCCAGGATGGATCAAGCCGGCCAGCTGCGCCTCCATGTCGTCCAGGTTGCCGCGCGCCCAGCCCATCAACGGCGCCTCCAGCATCGGCTTCAGTTCCGCCACCAGCGCCAGGATGGACTCGGCCAGTTTAAGCCGCGACATCGCCTCGCCGAACAGGGCCTTGGCAGCATGCTCGCGGCGTTGCTCGAAGGCGGCCGCATCGCGGATGTCTTCCAGGCCTTCGGCCAGCACCGCGTTCATCGCCGCATCCACCAGGTCTCCGCGCAGGCGTTCCTGTGATTCGATCGCGGCATACAGCAGGCCGGTCTTGGCACCCACCGGCAGCTGCTTGCGCGCCTGCTTGACCTTCTCGGCCAGGGCGATCTCCAGCAGCCGGCGCACGCCCAGCGGGTGGGCCTCCTGTGCCTGCTGCCGATCGGCAAAGATGCGCAGCGCCACGCTGTCGCCCTCGTCCAGCAGCGCCGGATAGGCCGGAACGCCGGCTTCACCGGGCACCTGCAGCGGGATCGGCGTGGCCGGGAACGTGCGCAGGCCGTCAGCCGCCATCTCGCGCCCGGCACGCGCCGCGAAGGCATCACCGGCACGGCTGCCAAACTTCGCGCGCAGCGCGTCCAGATCACGCGAGGTGGCCAGCACTTTGCCCTGTTCGTCGCGCAGGCGCAGGTTCATGTGCAGGTGCGGTTCGATCGAACCCGGCTCGAAATCGAGCGCGGTCACCGTGGCGCCGGTCGCGCGTGACAGGAAACGCGCCAGCTCGCCGGTGATGGCATCGGCGCCGGGCTGCGGGAACGCCTCGAAGAACGCGCGTCCGAAATCCGGGGCCGGCACATAGTTGCGGCGCATTGCCTTGGGCAGGCTGCGGATCAACGCCGAGGCCTTGTCGGCCACGAAGCCCGGCGCCAGCCAGCCCAGCTGCACCGGGTCCAGTGCATTGAGCAGGTGCAGCGGCACGTCCAGGGTCACGCCGTCATCGTCGGCACCCGGCTCGAAGCGGTAGTGCAGCGGCAACCGCGCCTGGCCCAGCGCCAGGTACTTCGGGTAGCGCTCCTGCTCGCTGCCCTCGCCGGGCAGCAGGTCCGCCAGCGACCAGTGCAGGGTCTTGCGCTGTTGCGGCGCCAGTCCCTTCCACCAGGTATCCAGGCCCGCGGCCGAATGGATCTGCGGCGGCACGCGGTCCAGGTACCAGCGTGCCTGCCAGTCCTCGTCGGCAACGATTCCAGCGCGGCGCAGCTTCGCTTCTTCCTCACGCGCGACCTCCAGCACCTTCTGGTTGTCGGCCACGAAGCTGGCGCGGGTGTTGATCTCGCCGGTCACCAGCGCCTGGCGCACGAAGATGTCGTGCGCTTCAACGGGTTCGATGCGGCCGTAGTGCACCGGCTTCTTCGGCGCCAGCACCAGGCCGAACAGGCTGATCTGCTCGGACGCCAGCACCTGTCCCTGCGCGCGCGACCAGTGCGGATCGAAGTGCTTGCGCAGCAGCAGGTGCGGCAGTTCGGCGATCACCCAGTCCGGCTCGATCGCGGCCAGGGTCATGCCCCACACCTTCTGCGTATCCAGCAGATTGGCCACCAGCAGCCACGGCGGCGGGCGCTTGGACAGCGCCGACCCCGGGAATGGCAGGAAGCGACGCTGGCGTGGTGCCTGGAAATCGCCCTTCTCGGTGCGGTGCCCGATCTGCGTCGGCAGGCCAGCGACCAACGCCCGGTGCAGGGTCTGGTAGGCGGCAGCGCGTACACGTTCGCTGAAGCCGCCGCCGGCGGGCGCCTGTTCCTTCTGTGCGCGCACCGCTACCGGCGCGGGTGCAACCTCCGCTTTGCCTTCGCGGGCCAGGCGTGCAGCGCGGTGCAACTGGCCGCGGGTGGCCTTTACTGCGGCTGCGTCATCACGCGCCGGGGCCGGCGCACTGCTGCCGGCCAGCAATGGTGCCATCGACGCATCGACAGCCTCTTCCTTCCAGCCCAGTTCCTCGCACAACAGACGCAGCTGGCGATGCAGTTCGCGCCACTCGCGCATGCGCAGGAAGCCGAGGAAGTGGCGACCACACCAGTCGCGCAGCTTGGACTGGGTCAGGTCTTCGTGGGCCTGCCGATAGGCATCCCACAGGCGCAGCACGCCGACGAACTCGGAACGGCCATCGGCGAACTGCGCATGCGCGCTGTCGGCTGCACCGCGTGCTTCGGGCGGACGCTCGCGCGGGTCCTGGATGCCCAGGAACGAGGCGATCACCAGCATCGGCCGCAGGCAGCCAGCGGCCTGCGCGGCCACCAGCATGCGCGCCAGCTTCACGTCCACCGGCAGGCGGGCCATCTGCTTGCCGATGGTGGTCATGCGCCGCTCGGCATCGATCGCGCCCAGCTCGGTCAGCTGCTGCCAGCCATCGGCCACGGCGCGTTCGTCCGGCGCTTCCAGGAACGGGAACTCTTCGATGCGGCCCAGGCCCAGCTGCAGCATGCGCAGGATCACCCCGGCCAGGCTGGAGCGGCGGATTTCCGGATCGGTGAACTCCGGCCGCGCCTGGAAATCGGCCTCGGCGTACAGGCGGTAGCAGATGCCCTCGGCGATACGGCCACAGCGACCCTTGCGCTGGTTGGCGCTGGCCTGCGAAATCGGCTCGATGTGCAGGCGGTCCAGCTTGTTGCGCGGGCTGTAGCGCTTGACGCGGGCGAAGCCCGGATCGACCACGTAGCGGATGCGCGGCACCGTCAGCGAGGTTTCGGCCACGTTGGTGGCCAGCACGATGCGCCGGTTCGGACCCGGGTTGAACACCCGGTCCTGGTCCTGGTTGGACAGGCGCGCGTATAGCGGCAGTACTTCGGTGTTGCGGTACTTGCGCCGTTCCAGCGACTGGTGCGCATCGCGGATCTCGCGTTCGCCCGGCAGGAAGATCAGCACGTCACCACGTGAATCCAGGCGGGTGATCTCGTCGATGGCCGACACGATGGCATCGAAGACCGTGCGCTCGCCCTGGTCTTCGCCTTCGCCTTCCAGCGCGCGGTAGCGCACTTCCACCGGGTAGGTACGGCCTTCGACGCTGATCACCGGCGCATTGTCGAAATGCTGGGCGAAGCGCTCGGTGTCGATGGTGGCCGAGGTCACGATCAGCTTCAGGTCCGGGCGCTTGCGCAGCAGCTGCTTCAGGTAGCCCAGCAGGAAGTCGATGTTGAGGCTACGTTCGTGCGCCTCGTCGACGATGATCGTGTCGTAGTTCGACAGCCAGCGGTCGCTGGCAATCTCCGCCAGCAGGATGCCGTCGGTCATGAACTTGATGCGGCTGTCTTCGCTGACCTTGTCATTGAAGCGCACCTGGTAGCCGACCAGCTGGCCCAGTTCGCTCTGCAGTTCCTGCGCCACGCGGCTGGCCACCGCGCGTGCGGCAATCCGTCGCGGCTGGGTGCAGCCGATCATGCCGGCCTGGCCGCGACCGGCGGCCAGGCACAGTTTCGGCAGCTGGGTGGTCTTGCCCGAGCCGGTTTCACCGGCGATCACCACCACCTGATGACCGCGGATCAGCTCGATGATCGCGTCGGCTTCACGCGCAATCGGCAGCTGCGGGTCCAGAGTAATGGACGGCTGCTGTTGCGCCCGCACCTGCCGGCGCTGCACCGACGCCTGCAAGGCCTGCTCGAAGGTGGCGGCCAGCGCCGCATCCTGTGGCTTGGCCTGGCACCGCGAGAGCATCCCCAGCAAACGGCCCCGGTCGCGGCTCATGGCGCCGTCGATGGCGGCGCGCTGTTGGCGCAGGCGGGGCGATGGATTTTTATCGATAGAGTTCATCAATCGGTTCGTTCAAAACTTTGAAAGCGACCAGTCATCACGACCGGTTTATTGTGAAGGCCAACGATTCCACAAGGAGGAACCCCATGGCGAAGACCAAGAGCACGACCAAGGCCAAGACCGGCAAGCAGAAGCTTGCGGCGGCGGCACCGTCGGCACCGAACATCGATATCGGGATCACCCAGGGCGACCGCAAGAAGATCGCCGACGGTCTGTCGCGCTTCCAGGCTGATGCGTTCACGCTCTACCTGAAGACGCACAACTTCCACTGGAATGTGACCGGGTCGATGTTCAACTCGCTGCACACCATGTTCGAGACGCAGTACACCGAGCAGTGGGCGGCACTGGACGACGTGGCCGAGCGCATCCGCGCGCTGGGCTTCAATGCCCCGGGCTCCTACCGGGAATTCGCTGCGCTGACCTCGATCGCCGAGGAACCGGGCCTGACCGACAGTGCGGACTGGCGTGAAATGGTACGCCAGTTGGTGGTCGCCAACGAAGCGGTCTGCCGTACGGCACGTGAAGTGCTGGAGGTGGCGGCCAAGGGTGACGACGCCCCGACCGAGGATCTGATGACCCAGCGCCTGCAGACGCACGAGAAGTACGCCTGGATGCTGCGTTCCCTGCTGCAGTAAGAGTTGGGGCTGGTTCGGCAGGGCTGCGCCCTGCACCCGCAGAAGCAAGTGCAACGGCAACAGCCGGAGCAAAAGCTGGTTTCCTGTGGGTTGGCGGGGTGGGTCCGGTGGCAGGGGACGCCGTAAACCCGTCCTTGGGGGCTTGGCCGCGGCATCCATGCCGCGGACACCCCTGCCACCGGACCCACCCCGCCTTCGACAGATTTCCGCGATCTGCCAGGGCATTACTTGGGGTCAGATCCGTTTTCCGCAGGAAAACGGATCTGACCCCATTTCGTTTGTCGATATCTGACAGATTTCATCCACGCATGGCGTGGATCTACGAGCCGCCGGCCAACTGTCGAAGGCGGGGCGGTGTCGGAGTGCGGGGTGTCAGCCGCATGGATGCGGCTGCCAAGCCCCCAAGGATGGGTTCACGGCGTCCCCGCAATCCGACACCGCCCCGCCAAACCACGGATAGCCCGCTTTTGACGTTGACGTTGCCGTTGATTCGGCGGGTGCAGGGCGCAGCCCTGCCGACTCCCCCGCCGGGGTAAACTAGCCGGATGGCTTCCCGTCCCGCGCACGACCTGCTCCAACGCGTCTTTGGTTACGACGATTTCCGTGGTCCGCAGCAGGACATCGTGGAGCATGTGGCTGCCGGTCACGATGCCCTGGTGCTGATGCCCACCGGCGGCGGCAAGTCGCTGTGCTACCAGGTGCCGGCCCTGCTGCGTGACGGTTGTGGCATCGTCATCTCGCCACTGATCGCCCTGATGCAGGACCAGGTCGAAGCCCTGCGCCAGCTCGGCGTGCGTGCCGAGTACCTGAACTCCACCCTGGATGCCGAGACGGCCGGCCGCGTCGAGCGCGAGCTGCTGGCCGGCGAGCTGGACATGCTCTATGTCGCCCCCGAGCGACTGCTGACCGGCCGCTTCCTGTCACTGCTGTCGCGCAGCCACATCGCCCTGTTCGCCATCGACGAAGCGCACTGCGTATCGCAGTGGGGCCACGACTTCCGCCCGGAATACCGGCAGCTGACCGTGCTGCACGAGCGCTGGCCGCAGATTCCGCGGATCGCGCTGACCGCCACCGCCGACCCGCCGACCCAGCGCGAGATCGCCGAGCGTCTCGACCTGCAGGAAGCGCGCCACTTCGTCAGCTCCTTCGACCGCCCCAACATCCGCTACACCGTGGTGCAGAAGGACAACGCCCGCAAGCAGCTGACCGACTTCCTGCGCGGCCACCGTGGCGAGGCCGGCATCGTCTACTGCATGTCGCGGCGAAAGGTCGAGGAGACCGCCGAGTTCCTGTGCGGCCAGGGTTTCAATGCCCTGCCCTACCATGCCGGCCTGCCGCCGGAAGTGCGCGCGAACAACCAGCGCCGCTTCCTGCGCGAGGACGGCATCGTGATGTGCGCCACCATCGCCTTCGGCATGGGCATCGACAAGCCGGACGTGCGCTTTGTCGCACATACCGACCTGCCCAAGTCGATGGAAGGCTACTACCAGGAAACCGGCCGCGCCGGCCGTGATGGCGAAGCCGCTGAAGCATGGCTGTGCTACGGCCTGGGCGACGTGGTGCTGCTCAAGCAGATGATCGAGCAGTCCGAGGCCGGCGAAGAACGCAAGCAGCTGGAGCGGGGCAAGCTCGACCACCTGCTGGGCTACTGCGAATCCATGCAGTGCCGCCGCCAGGTGCTGCTGGCCGGTTTCGGCGAGACCTATCCCCAGCCCTGCGGCAACTGCGACAACTGCCTGACGCCGCCAGCCTCGTGGGACGCGACCATTCCAGCGCAGAAGGCGCTGAGCTGTGTCTACCGCAGCGGCCAGCGCTTCGGCGTCGGCCACCTGATCGACGTCCTGCGTGGCAGCGAGAACGAGAAGGTGAAGCAGCAGGGCCACGACAAGCTCAGTACCTATGCGATCGGCCGCGACCTGGATGCACGCACTTGGCGCAGCGTGTTCCGCCAACTGGTCGCCGCCAGCCTGCTGGAAGTGGACAGCGAGGGCCACGGTGGCCTGCGCCTGACCGATGCCAGCCGTGACGTGTTGACCGGCCGTCGCCAGATCAGCATGCGACGCGATCCGGCCAGCAGCACAAGTGGCCGCGAGCGCAGTGCGCAGCGCACCGGCCTGTCGGTGCTGCCGCAGGATCTGGCCCTGTTCAACGCCCTGCGCGGCCTGCGTGCCGAACTGGCGCGCGAACAGAATGTGCCGGCCTTCGTGATCTTCCACGACAGCACCCTGCGCAACATCGCCGAGCAACGCCCGACCAGCCTGGACGAACTGGCACGAGTCGGCGGCATCGGCGGTACCAAGCTGAGCCGCTACGGCCCGCGCCTGGTCGAAATCGTGCGCGAAGAGGGCTGACGGTATCGCGTTGCCGCGCTGCGCGGCCGCCGGGCATGGTCCCAACGGCGCGCGGGCGCCCCTGTAGAGCCGAGCCCACGCTCGGCTGCCTCTGCGCAAAAAGCAGCCGAGCGTGGGCTCGGCTCTACGCTGGTGCGGGTCCAACCTTGAACCGGCCATTCAGCCGGAAGTGCATCCACGGCCGCTTGCGGCTAGATTAGCGCCATGTCCCTCGCCTCGACCCTTCTCCGTGTCGTGCTCATGCTCAGCCTGTTGCTCAACGGGCTGAACGCGGCCATGGCCAGCGGTCATGAGGAAATGGGGCGGATGGCCCATGCCATGGCCGCCACGGTTGGAGGCGGCGATGCCGACTGCCACCACCACGCCGCCATGCAGGCCGACGAGACCCCGCAGGCCAAGGCCCCCGCCCACGACGCCCACTGCCAGATCAAGGACTGCGTGCGCAGCTGCGCCCAGCACCCGTTGCTGGTGGTGCAGCCGCTGCCGTACCTGGCCGCTCCCGGCCTGTCGCTGGCACCGCAGCCGATGCCGGCCAATGGCCGCCCGGCGCCGCCGCTGCCGCCGATCTCACGCCCTCCCATCGGCTGATTCCCCACGAACCGTGCGCCCTGCGCACCGGAGCCGGCGGCCTGCCGGCGTCTTTCCGTGTCTGGAGTCTCCACCATGAATACCCGCAATCCCCCCGGTCCGGGCGCCGTGCCCATGCCGTCGCGACGCCTGTTCGTACAGGGTCTTGCCGCCGGTGGCGTGGTCGCCGGCATCGCTGCCGTCGGCGTGCCGCAGCGCGCGCTTGCCGCGGCCACTGCCACCCCACGCCTGGCCGGTGCCCCAGCCGTGCTCAGCGATACCCGCATCGAACTGGCCATCGGCGAATCGCTGGCCAATTTCACCGGCCGTACCCGCCCGGCGATCACCGTCAACGGCTCGCTGCCCGCGCCGATCCTGCGCTGGCGCGAAGGCCAGACGGTGGATCTGTTCGTACGCAACACGCTGGAACGCCACCCGACCTCGATCCACTGGCACGGCATCCTGCTGCCAGCCAACATGGACGGCGTGCCCGGGCTGAGCTTCAACGGCATCGGCCCCGGCGAGACCTACCACTACCACTTCGACCTCAAGCAGTCGGGCACCTACTGGTACCACAGCCACTCGATGTTCCAGGAGCAGGCCGGCCTGTACGGTGCACTGATCATCGACCCGGCCGAACCGGCGCCGTACCACCACGACCGCGAGCACGTGATCATGCTGTCGGACTGGACCGACATGGACCCGGGCGCGTTGTTCCGGCGCATGAAGAAGCTCGCCGAGCACGACAACTACTACAAGCGCACTCTGCCCGACTTCCTGCGTGACGTGAAGCGCGACGGCTGGTCGGCGGCGCTGTCGGACCGTGGCATGTGGGGCCGGATGCGAATGACGCCGACCGATATCTCCGACATCAACGCCCACACCTACACCTATCTGATGAACGGCACCGCCCCGGCCGGCAACTGGACCGGGCTGTTCCGCAGCGGCGAGAAGGTGCTGCTGCGCTTCATCAACGGCGCCTCGATGACCTACTTCGATGTGCGCATCCCGGGCCTGAAGATGACCGTGGTAGCCGCCGATGGCCAGTACATCCATCCGGTCAGCATCGACGAGTTCCGCATCGCCCCGGCCGAAACCTACGACGTTCTGGTCGAACCCAGCGGCCAGGACGCGTTCACCATCTTCTGCCAGGACATGGGCCGCACCGGCTTTGCCGCCGGCACGCTGGCGGTACGCCACGGCCTGCAGGCACCGATCCCTGCGCGCGATCCGCGCCCGTTGCTGACCATGAGCGACATGGGGCATGACATGGGTGCAGGCGGTCATGGCGGCCACGACATGGCCGCGATGAAGGGCATGGAAGGCGGCTGCGGCGCCAGCATGGGCCATGGCGCGCACGGCGGCAGTACCGCCAGCAAGGCACCGAAGCATCCGGCCAGCGAACGCAACAACCCGCTGGTGGACATGCAGAGTTCGGCCTCCGAACCGAAGCTGGACGACCCCGGCATCGGCCTGCGCGACAACGGCCGCCAGGTGCTGACCTACGGCGCGATGCGCAGCCTGTTCGAAGACCCGGATGGCCGCGAGCCCAGTCGTGAGGTCGAGCTGCACCTGACCGGCCACATGGAGAAATTCTCCTGGTCGTTCGACGGCATCCCATTCGCCAGCGCCGAGCCGCTGCGGCTGAACTACGGCGAGCGCATGCGTATCGTGCTGGTCAACGACACCATGATGCAGCACCCGATCCACCTGCACGGCGTGTGGAGCGATCTGGAAAACGCGCAAGGTGAGTTCCAGGTCCGCAAGCACACCATCGACATGCCGCCTGGCACCCGCCGCAGCTATCGCGTGCGCGCCGATGCACTCGGCCGCTGGGCCTACCACTGCCATCTGCTGTACCACATGGAAGCGGGCATGATGCGCGAAGTGAGGATCGAAGAATGAGCCGCTCACTCCTTTCCCCCAGCTTGCTGGCCCTGGGCCTGGCCGCCGCATTGCCGGTGTTCGCGCAGTCGCACGCGGGCCATGACATGGGCGCGGTGAACGTACCTGCGAAGGCCACGAAGACCGCGAAGACCCCGGCCGAACCGGTCGATCATTCAACGATGGATCATTCGAAGATGGACATGGACGCGGCAGATCACGCCGGCATGGACCACTCAACGATGGACCACTCGAAGATGGACCATGGCGCGATGCAGCCGGCGACGATGGACCATTCCAAGATGGATCACTCCAGCATGGATCACGCGGCGATGGGTCACGGCACGCCCGCACCGACCGAACCGCGCGAACCGATCCCGGTGCCGACCGACGCCGACCGCGCTGCCGCCTTCCCACCGATCGCGCATGGCGCGATGGAACACGCGCCGGAGATCAACAGCCTGCTGCTGATCGACCGCCTCGAACACTGGGACGGCAAGAGCAGCAACGGCCAGGCCTGGGAAGCCACCGGCTGGATCGGCGGCAACATCAACCGCCTCTGGCTGCGCACAGACGGTGAACGCAGCCGTGGCCGCACCGAGTCGTCATCGTTGGAGGCCCTGTACGGCCGTAGCGTGTCGCCGTGGTGGGACGTGCTGGTCGGTGTACGCCAGGACTTCCGGCCAGCCGACTCGCGCACGTGGGCGGCCATTGGCATCCAGGGCCTGGCGCCGTACAAGTTCGAAAGTTCGGCCACGCTGTACATGGGCTCCGGTGGCCAGGTTCTGGCCACGGCCGAAGTCGAGTACGACGTGCTGCTGACCAACCGCCTGATCCTGCAGCCGCTGCTGGAAGCCACCGTCGCGGCCAAGGATGAACCGGAGTACGGCATCGGTCGCGGCCTGAACAAGGTCGAAGCCGGGCTGCGCCTGCGCTATGAGTTCAGCCGCCGCTTCGCGCCGTACATCGGCATCAGCCACGAACGCAGTTTCGGCGATACCGCCGACTATGCCGGTGACCACGCACGCGACACGCGTTGGGTGGCCGGCGTCCGCATGTGGTTCTGATCAGCGGATTGTGAGCAACCGCCAGCCCCGGCAGCTGCCGGGGCCGGCTACACTGCGCCACGTTCCAATGCAGGCCCCGCCATGTCGCTGCAGATCCGCCGCGCCACCCTCGCCGACGTCGACGCACTGTCGGCCATTGCCATCACCACCTACAACGAAACCTGGGGCGACTCGTACCCGGCGCAGGAGCTGCAGGATTTCCTGCAGGCGCACTACAGCAGCGAACCGCAGCGCACCGAGCTGTCCGATCCGCGCAGTGCGATCTGGCTGCTGATGGACGGCGACAACGTGGTCGGCTACCTGGCCGCCGGTGCAAACACCCTGCCGCATGCCGAGGCCCGCGAAGGCGACATCGAACTGAAGCGCTTCTACATCCTGGCCGACTACCAGAGCGGCGGCCACGGCGCGCGCCTGATGGATGCGTTCATGGAGTGGCTGGACCAGCCGCAGCGCCGCACCCTGTGGGTGGGCGTATGGGAAGAGAACTTCGGCGCACAGCGCTTCTACGCGCGCTACGGCTGCAGCAAGGTGGGCGAGTACGAGTTCATCGTCGGCGACACCCACGACCGCGAGTTCATCCTGCGCCGGCCGTGAGCATGCGGCCCCTGTAGAGTCGAGCAACAGCCAGTCGAGCATGGCTCGACTCTACAAAAGCGAAGCGCCTAGAAATCGAACAGTTCCGACAGGAAGCTGTCCTTCTTCTTTTTCTTGTAACCGTGGCTGTACTGCTGGCCACGGTTGTCCTCGTAGCGCTGGCCAAGGTGGCGAGTATCGCGGTGCATCACCGGCGGCGGCGCAGCGGCCGGCTGCGACTGCACCGGGGCGGGCGGCGGTACTGCAGCACCGGCGCCTGCGCGCTCGATGATCTTGTCCAGCTCGCCACGATCCAGCCACACGCCGCGGCAGCTTGGGCAATAGTCGATCTCGATGCCATGGCGCTCGGCCATCTGCAGGGTCTGGGTCTTGCACACGGGGCACAGCATCGGTATGGCTCCTCTCGGTCTGGCTTCGACTGTACCTGCACCGCGATGACTGTGCGGCAACGCATGACCGATGGCACAGGGACTTCCGGCGCGCGCCTCGGCCGCCGCTGCGCCCGCACACTGCGCCCAGGCCCGCAAGGAGTGCGTACATGACCGTCCTGTCCCGCTTGCCCAGTCCACTACGACTGTTGCTGGTGCTGCTCGGCGTCGGCGTTGGCCTGAACCTGCGCGACATCGCGGCGGCCATCGGCGCTCCAATTCCCGCCCTGCCCATGCCCTATGGCGGCAGCCTGCTCGACAACGCACTGGCCGTGCTGCTGGCCCTGCTGCTGGCCGCACAGCTGCGCCCGCGTGGGGTAGGCCTGATGGCCAGCCTGGGGCTGCGCGGCAACGGCTGGCGCGGCCCGATGTGGGTGCTGCTGGCCAGCCTGCCGTGCTGGCTGGGCCTGGCGCTGCTCGGCACGCCGAACACCGCGCTGACCGCGTTGGACGCCACGATGCTGGCAGTGCTGTTCCCACTGGCCGAAGAAGTGCTGTTCCGCGGCCTCGGCTTCGTGCTGCTGGTGAAGCTCATTCGCGGCCCGTGGGCCCTGCTCGCGCTGCCGCAGGCGCTGCTGTTCGGCTGGGTGCACTGGCTGGGTTTCGGCGGCTTCGACGGCGGCGGCACCGCTCTGTTCGTCGGCGCGGTGATCGCACTGGGCGGTTTCATCTTCGCCTGGCTCGATCATCTGGATGGCGACAACCTGTGGTGCGGCCTGGTGCTGCACGTGTCGATGAACCTGGCGTGGAACGTGTTCAGCCTCGATGACACCGTCGCGCTCGGCTGGCAGGCCACCAGCCTGCGAATCGGCACTGCCCTGCTGGCGGTCGCGGTGCTGACCTGGCACGTGCGGTTCCGGCGCCAGAGAGGCCTGTAACGCCCGCTTAGCTTGCCGTGCACGTCGGGATCACTACCAGCTTGCGCATACTTGCGCGCCATTTCACCGTTGCTGTCCGGAGTTGTCGCGTCATGTTGCTGTCCAAGCGCCACGTTGAACCCCGCGTCCTGCTGATCGAGGACGCCGAGGAAACCCGCGAACTGAGCCGGCTGGCGCTGGAAAGCCAGGCCTGCCACGTGGTGGGCGTGAGCTCTGCCGAAGCGGCACTGGGACTGCTGGCCGCCGGCGAGCGTTTCGACCTGCTGTTCACCGACGTCAATCTGGGCCCGATCAGCGGTATTGAAGCTGCCAACCAGGTGCGCGGGCTATATCCGCAACTGCCGATCCTGGTGACCTCGGGCATGGACCAGCACCAGGTGCTGCCGCAGTTGCGCGATGGCATCCATTTCCTGCCCAAGCCCTACAACATGAGCGAGCTGCTGGACGCCATCCGGCTGTGCTTCCGGCACGCCGATGTGGGCGTGTTGACCGGACCGGATGCACAGGCGGCGTGAGGCGCTCATCCACGCATGGCGTGGATCTACCGGGTTTTTGCAGTAGATCCGCGCCATGCGTGGACGGCGCCCGTCATCAACCGCTGCTGTAAGGCCCGGTGCCCGGAAACACCTTCAGCAGCGCGCGGGTGATCATGTCCGGGTAGACGGTGAAGTGGTCCTCGTCATCGATCACCATGTTCTCCACCTTCAATGATCGCCCGCTGCTGCGCAGCTGCTCGGCGAACTCGGCGTTGTGGCGCAGCATGTCGTTGCGGGTGAAATAGCGCGGTTCGGGCTTGACCGTTTCAAAGCTGCCCACCGACAGCACCACCGTGGTCGGCTGCGCCGGCGCCTTTGCTCCGGCCTGCATGCGCGGCACCCGATGGCCGTCAAACCACAGCGACGGACTGGACAGGATGTAGGTGCGGAACATGTCCGGGCGCGTGGTCAGCACATAGGCGCCGAACAGACCACCATAGGAATGACCCGCATAGGCGCGCCGCGCCGGATCAGTGCGGTAGCGCGCATCGATCATCGGCAGCACCTGCTCAGCGAGGAAATCGCGGTAGTGCGCCGCGCCGCCGTAGCTGACGTCATCGCTGTAGTCACGCGGATCGGTACGTGCCGGGTCGCTGGGCGTGTAGTCGCGCGAGCGGCTCTGCTTGGACGTCAGGCCCTCCTGCGGCGGCAGCCCGACCAGGAGGAAATCCTCCAGGTTGACGCCCTTCTGCCCCACCATGTTGCGCACGCTGCGCACCAGCGGGAAGCTGTACAGCGCATCCGTCACGTACAGCACCGGGTAGTGCTTTTCCGGATGTGCGGCGTAGTCGGCCGGCAACGCCACCCAGACCGGATAATCGCGGCCGACCGGGTCGTGCACGCGCAGCGCTTCGGTATCCGGCAGTACCACGCCCGGCGCAGCGGCGGCCGGGCTCTCCTTCGCTTCACTCTGCGCTGCCGGCGGCGCCACCGACATCGCACAGCCACTCACGGCCAGGCAGGCCGCCACACTCCATCCACGCACTCGCTGCATCCACACTCTCCCGTTGCGGGCGGCGCACCGGATGGCGCCACTGCCGCATCCTTGCATGGTGCGCAACCCGCTGCCAGTGCGGTCAGGGCGAGGCCGGCGGCGGCGCCGGGAACAGCGTGCGCAGCGCCTGAAATGCGGCCGGATGATAGATCGTGGCGTGGGTTTCTTCCGGCAGAGGAAGGTACTTCACCAGCGGGGATGGCAATGCCTGCTCCAGCAGCTTTGCCAGCTGCGCAGCAGAGGCTGCAAGCTCGGGCTGCCCACTGCTGGCCAGGAACACGCGCGGCTGCGCACGCGCCAATGCCGGCAGCTGCTTGGCCGCAGCACCCAGCATCGTGCCGCGGTTCCACCACAGGCTGGGGTCCAGCGCGATGTAGCTGTTGAACAGCGTCGGCTCCTGCAGCAGCGTTTCGACCACGAACAGGCCAGCCAGCGACTCGCCGATCAGCGCGCGCTCGTCGGTGGTCGGGTAGCGCTGGCGCACCTGCGGCATCAGTTCATCGCGCAGGAAGGTGCGGTAGGCCGCCGAGCCACCAATGCGTGGCGCGATCTTCTGGTCCTGCGGATCGCTGCTGGGGCCGGTCATGTCGCGGCGGCGCTCGGTGTTCTCGATGCCGACCAGCAGGAACGGGCGCATGCTGCCGTTGCCGCTCAGCACCTGCACCAGCCCGGCCACGTGCAGGAAGTCCTCGCCGATGCCGCCGTCGGGCATGTAGAGCACCGGCAGCGGCGTTTTCGGGTCCAGGCCCCACGGCTGCGGGCGGTAGACGTTGATGCGGCGGGTCTCGCCCAGCGCCTTCGACTCGATGGTGAAGGTCTCGCCGATGACCAGTGGCGAGGCGGCAGCGGGCGATGCGGTTTCGGCGGCCATCAGCGGCGCGGCGGAGACGACGGACAACAGCAGCGAAAGCACGATCAGACGCATGGGGCGGTCCATTCCGGGAAAGTGCCGAGCATAGCGTCAGGGCCTCGAGCCAGGTGGGTCGCACTGCAAGACGATGGATTCACGCGAAGGCACGTCCCTGCCAAATGCTCGTTTCTGGTCCATGCCTGCTCGAACCATGACGCGCAGCCGAGCGACGACGGACCGGGACGGCGCTATGCTCGAAGCTGGCAACCCCAGCCGCCCCAGCCGACCATCTACAAGGAGGTTTCGATGTTGAGTGCATTGATTGCTGTTGCCCTTGCTGCAGGCTCACCGCAACCCACTGGGAGCCAATCCACATCTGCATCGTATGCCGACTGCCTGCTGGGACATATCCAGCCGGGGTTGTCCGATCACGCGGTGCAGCTGGTGCAGCAGGCCTGTGCCTCGAAGTATCCGGAGAGCTTCGCCGCGTCGATGGAACTGGAGCGCAGGATGAGTGCACAGCGCCTGGCCGCCTTCGAGGCGGAACGCGTCGCGATCGAGCGCTCTGCGAATGCCGCAGCAACAGCTGCACAGGAGGCAGCTGACGCAGCAGCCGCAACGACAAAGGGAGCGCGGACGAAGTAGGAGCCCGGCACCGGGAGCAACAAAAAAGGCACCGCCTGGCGGTGCCTTTCTGAATGACCTGGGTCATTGGATGCAATTGGTGGGCCGTGAAGGATTCGAACCTTCGACCAAAAGATTAAAAGTCTTCTGCTCTACCGACTGAGCTAACGGCCCATTGCACTGCCCCAGCCTTTCGGCGGGGTGGGCATTCTACCCTACTTTGGCTGATCGCGTGAAACCCTGGTGTGTGGAGGTTGCCGGCCAGCGGCCGGCACTACCAGTGGGCTTAAACCTTTCGGGCCACTGGAGCATCCCATCTGTGATCCTTTCCTGGAGCCATGGATGCGTCTGATCTTCAGCCTGCTTGCCGCCCTGCTGCTGCCCTGCACCGCCCTGGCCGCCCCATCCCAGGTCGTCACCGACGACATCGCCCGCTTCTGGGCCACCTACGATGCGGTGCGCGCCGAACCCGACGCCAAGCGCCAGGTGGCGCTGGTCCAGCAGCGCTACATCGATCCGGGCAGCCCTGGACTGCATGCGCTGATGCAGGTGCGCAACTACACCGCCGGTGAATACGCCGAGGCCATGAACGCGTGGCCGCGCTTCTGGACCTCGGTGCGACCGCTCACCGCCAACGCGCAGCAGGCCAGCGCGACCTTGGAACGGGACCTGACCGAGTTCCGGAAGCTTTACCCCGCCCTGCGCCCGGCCACCATCACCTATGCCGTGGGCGTGCTGCGCACCGGTGGCACCACGCTGGGTGACAAGGTGCTGATCGGCGCGGAGATGGCGCTGGGCGATGAACGCGTGGACGTGAGCGAGCTGCCGGAGCCGATGCGCAGCCGCCTGCGGATCTTCTACGACAGCCGCCCGGGCGCGAACAACGCGCAGAACAACCTGCACGAGTACGTGCATACCCAGCAGCGCGAGACCACTGGCAGCCTGGCGCAGTACGTGGTGCGCGAGGGTGTGGCCGAGTACGTGGCAGAGCGGTTGAGTGGGCGTCGGCCGGCACTGCCCTTCTATGACTACGGCACGAGCCACGAGGCGGAGATCCGCACTCGCTTCATCGCTGAGATGGACGGCGATGACCTGGACAACTGGCTGTACAACAACGGCCGAAATCCGTTCGGGGTGAGTGATGTGGGGTATTACGCCGGGTATCGCATCGCGCAGGAGTACATGCGCCAGCAGGCCGATGAGAAGGCGGGGATCGCGCGGATGATCGAGCTGGATTACACCGATCCGATCGCGGTGCGGGCGTTTATCGAGGCGTCGGGGTGGTTGCAGCAGCGATAGCGCCGGGCCGTGCCCGGCGCACAGTGCCAACCAAGGTTGGCACCCACCATCTGGGAATTCACACCCATCAGGGAAGCCGGCCAGCGGCCGGCACTACCAGAGGCGGTCAGGCGTACAACGTCGGGTCCGGCACGCCGGCTTCGGTGAAGCCCTGGGCCCGCAAGCGGCAGGCATCGCAGTGGCCACAGGCGGCGCCGTTGGCGTCGGCGTTGTAGCAGGACACGGTCAGGCCGAAGTCCACGCCCAGGCGCACGCCTTCGCTGACGATCTGGCCCTTGCTGAGGAACTGCAGCGGGGCATGCACCTTGATGCCCGCGCCTTCCACGCCCGACTTGGTGGCCAGGTTGGCCAGCGCCTGGAACGCGGCCACGAACTCCGGGCGGCAGTCCGGGTAGCCGGAGTAGTCCACGGCGTTGACGCCGCAGAAGATGTCATTGGCACCGAGCACTTCGGCCCAGCCCAGGGCCAGCGACAGCATGATGGTGTTGCGCGCCGGCACGTAGGTGACCGGGATGCCGGCACCGCCGGCCTCGGGCACGTCGATGTCGTCGGTCAGTGCCGAGCCACCGATGCTGCGCAGGTCCACGTCCACGGTCTTGTGCGCGACCACGCCCTGGGCCTTGGCCACGCGGGCGGCGGCGTCCAGTTCGGAGGTGTGGCGCTGGCCATAGCGCACACTCAGGGCATGCACGGCAAAGCCCTGTTCCTGGGCCATGGCGATGACGGCGGCTGAATCCATGCCGCCGGAGAGAAGCACGACTGCCTTCTTCATGGGTAAAACATCCGGTTGGGAGGGGAAAGCCAGCACGCTGTCCCGCGCCGGAGTTACATCAGGGAACGTTGCCTGGGCTCATCGGCCCGGCTCGTCGTTCCACAGGATTTTATGCAACTGCATCTGGAAGCGCACCGGCAGCCGGTCTTCGACGATCCAGTCGGCCAGCTGGCGCGCGGTGATCTCGCCCTTGCTGGGCGAGAAGAACACGGTGCAGCGCTTGACCAGATCGTGCTCGGCCAGCAAGGCCTTGGCCCAGTCGTAGTCTTCGCGGCTGCAGATGACGAACTTGATCTGGTCGCGGGCGGTCAGCAGCGGCAGGTTTTCCCAGCGGTTGCGCGCCACTTCGGCCGACCCCGGGGTCTTGATGTCGACCACGCGCGATACACGTGGGTCCACCGCGCTGACGTCCAGCGCGCCGGAGGTTTCCAGCGAGACGTCCATGCCGGCGTCGCACAGCTTCTGCAGCAGCACCAGGCAGCGCTTCTGCGCCAACGGCTCGCCGCCGGTCACGCAGACGTGGCGCACGCCCTGGGCCAGCACCTCGGCCACGATGTCGTCGATGTCCCACCAGGTGCCGCCGTGGAAGGCGTAGGCGGTGTCGCAGTACTGGCAGCGCAGCGGGCAGCCGGTCAGGCGCACGAACACGGTCGGCCAGCCGGCGGTATCGGCTTCGCCCTGCAGCGAGGTGAAGATCTCGGTGATCTTCAGGCGCCGCAGCGGCGACTGCACGATGTCGCTGGGGGTGGCGACGGCGTTGGACGGGGTAACGGCGGTCATGGCGGGCACTTCTTGGTGGGACACGTGGCGGGTGGGCTACCGTGGCCGGTAACGAAAGCAGCCGTGCATGGCTCGGCTCTACAACAGCAACCGGGCAGGCATGGCCCAGCCGGTGACGCGAACCGCCGGGCATGGCCCGGCGCTACCGGATCCGGGCGGGTTTGCCGATCCGGAAACGAAAGCAGCCGAGCGTGGGCTCGGCTCTACAGGGCATCTATTGTACGCCCGGTCAGCGGATCAGCGGATCAGCGGATCTGCTTGCCGAGGCGGATGGACTGCAGCCGGTCCTGGGCGGTGCGCGCGGCGTCCGAGCCCGGGTACTGCGCCACGACGGTCTCCAGCGTCTGCTGGGCCTGGTCGACCTTGCCCTCGCCATACTGCGAGAGGCCAACCTTGAGCAGGCCGCCAGCGGCCTTGTCGTGGGTCGGATAGCGCGCGAGCAGTTCACGGAACTGGGTCTCGGCCATCGGGAAATTGCGGGTGGCGTAGTAGCTCTCGCCCAGCCAGTACAGCGCGTTCGGCGCGTAGACGCCGTTCGGGTACAGCTGCAGGAAGCTCAGGAACAGCTGTGCCGAATCATCGTACTTGCCGGCCTTCAGCGAATCGAAGGCGACGTTGTAGGAGGTGCGCTCGTCGCCGGTAGCGGCAAGGCTGCCGGCATCACCATGGACGGAAGGCGGCCGCTCGGAAGTGGCCGCCGCTGCGGATTTTGCCGGAGCCGGTGCGGCCTTCGGCGCGCTCGCCGGAACAGGCGGCAGGGCCGGGGCGGCATTGCCCCCTTCCAACCGGTTCAGGCGGCTGTCCAGATCCAGGTACTGGTCCTGGGCGGACTGCTTGAGCTGGGCGTTGTCGTGCTGCAACTGCTCGATCGAGGCCTGCAGGCTGGTGACCTGCTGACGCAGCTGGTTGATCTGGTTCAACAGGTCCTGGTTGGCACTGTTGTTGTACATCTGCTGCTCGAGCGCGCCGACACGGTCAGCCAGGCTCTGTCGCTGTGCATGCGCCGGTGCGGCAGCCACGAGGGCTGCCGCAACGACCAGCATCAGTTTGATGCCAATGCGCATGGATTACTGCGCGGTGTAGACGATTTCGACGCGACGGTTCTGCGACCAGCAGGACTCGTTCGACTCGGTGCAGACCGGACGCTCTTCACCGTAGGACACGACGGTCAGCTGCGAAGCCGAGCCACCGTTGGCCTGCAGGGCCGAGTTGACGCCGTTGCCACGACGCTCGCCCAGGGCCTGGTTGTACGCGCGCGAACCGCGCTCGTCGGTGTGACCCTGCAGGGTGATGCGCGAGGACGGACGGTCACGCAGGTACTTGGCGTGGCAAGCCATGATGGCCTGGAATTCCGGCTTCACGTCTTCCTTGTCCAGGTCGAAGTAGACAACGCGCTGGCGCAGGCAAGCGTCGGTGTCCAGGTCGCCCGGGCCGTACAGGCCCGAGGTCGACGGACCGGTCGGGGTGGTGGTCGAGGTGCCGGTGTCGACCGGGGCTGCCGGCTCTTCCTTCACCTTCTTCGAGCAACCGGCCAGGACGGCCACAGACAGCAGGGAAACAAGCAGAACGCGGGTGGACTTGTTCATGGCGATACCTTTGTGGCTCCTAGGCCGATGAGGGGTTCAAGACAACGAAAATATTAACACTCTTTTAGCGCTGGGTACGGTATGGGGACCATGCCGGTTCGCGCACATCACCATCGGCCAGGACCAGGCGCTGGCGGACCCGCGCATCGGCCGAGACGGCATACAACACACCACGGCCACCTTCGCGGGCGGCGTACAACACCATGCTTGCGTTGGGCGCAAAGCTCGGCGATTCATCCAGCGAACCCGGGGACAGCGTGCTCCAGCGCGGCGAACCCAGCGAGCTGTCCATCATCGCGATCTTGTAGCTGTTGCCCGAGCCCTGGGCGACGGCGATCTTCTTGCCGTCGTAGGACACCGAGGGCTTGGCATTGTAGTTGCCCTGGAAGGTCACGCGCTCGGCGCTGCCGCCGCCCGCACCGACCTTGTAGACCTGCGGACGGCCGCCGCGGTCGGAGGTGAAGTACACCGCGCTGCCGTCCGGGGCCCAGGTCGGCTCGGTATCGATGGCGAAGTGGTTGGTCAGCTGGGTCAGCTGCTTGCTGCCCAGGTCCATCACGTAGATTTCCGGATTGCCCGAACGCGACAGGGTCAGGGCCAGCTTGCGACCGTCCGGCGAGAACGCCGGGGCGCTGTTGATGCCGCGGAAGCTGGTGACCAGCTCACGCGCGCCGGTGCCGATGTTCTGGATGTAGATGGCCGAATTGCCACGCTCGAAGCTGACGTAGGCCAGCTTGCTGCCATCCGGGCTCCACGACGGCGACAGCAGCGGCTCGGCCGAACGCACGATGGTCTGCGGGTTGTAGCCATCGGAATCGGCCACCATCAGCGCATAGCGCATGGCGTCGCCCTTGCCGCTGGCGGTCACGTAGGCAATACGGGTCCAGAAGGCGCCGCGGACACCGGTGATCTTCTCGTAGATGGCGTCGGCCATCTGGTGGGCGACGTCGCGCATGGCATTGCCACGGGCGGTCATCGCCAGGCCCAGCAGGCGCTCGCCCTTGGGCACATCGAACAGTTCGTACTCGACGCGGTAGGCGCCGGCACCGGCGTCGAGCACGCGGCCGACCACGATGTAGTTCTGCTTCAACGCGCGCCAGGTGGCGAACTGGATGTCGCCGCCGCGCACCGGCTTTTCGACGATCTGCGCTTCGGGCAGCGTGCGGAACTGGCCGGAGCGCTCGAGGTCGGCGCGGACCACGCCGGCGACGTCGGTCTGCGGTGCAGCCGCCGAGCCCTGGTAGGGCATCGGCACGATGGTGATCGGCAGCGCGGAGGCATTGCCGCCGATGATGTCGATATCCAGCCCCTTCTGCTGCGCGACGGCAGCAAAGGGCAGCAACAGGGCCGCAAACACGGCAAGCCAGCGAGGCATCTTTTTCATGGAGCGCTCAATAGGGGGGAAACCGGAACGAGGGATAACAAAGCGGAAGTGAACCGCTTCGCAATCATGAACCAAGGGTACGTGAATTCCGGGTCAGTTCCAGCCCGTCCTCTCACGCACCGTTAACGTCGTGGCTAACATCGCGCCCGCCTGCCCCGTCACGCCGCCCTGCGGGGCGGAGTTCGACAGCAGTCCACAGACTGCCCGACCGGAACCGGGCCGACCAGGGGCAGGCGCGACAACCGTGGGCACGAGCGGCCACGCTGGCCACCCTGCCCGGCCGCCTCAGCGATCCTGGGCGGTGAAAGTGAAGTTGAGCGTGCGCGCGAACACCGATTCAAAGCCGCGATACGGCAGCGGCTGCGCATTGAGCACGGCGGCTTCGATCGAACGCTTGCCGGCCTCGTCGTACGGGCAGTTCGGGCTGACCTTGGCCTGCATCACCGTGCCACCCGGAATCTGGGTAATGGTGATCTGGCAGCGCTGGCCCAGCGGCACCGTATCCGGGCGCACCCACTGCGACAGCACCTTGGCCTGGATCGCGGCTGCGTACTTGGCCGAAAGATCGTCGCTGTTGCCACCACCACCGGCCGCCGGCTGGGACGCACCGCTGGCACCGGCGGCGGCACTGCCGGCAGCGTTGCGCGCGGCGGCCACCTGGCGCAGCTTCTGCTCGGCCAGCTTGGCTTCCTTCTCGGCCTGCTCGCGGCGTGCACGGATCTCGGCGATCTTCTTCTGCTTCTCGGCCTCGGCCTTGTCAGCGGCCACGCGCTCCTGCTCGGCCTGCTTCTTCTTCTCGTCCGCTTCCTGCTGCTTGGCCAGGCGCAGCTTCTGCTCCGCTTCTTCCTGGCGCTTGCGTTCGGTCAGGTCGATCTGCTCCTGGCGGCGCTTGGCTTCCTGCTCCTGCTTGGCCTTCTCCTGCGAGATGGCCAGCGCGCTCACCGCTTCCTGGTCCTTGGTGTCCGGCTGCGCGACGCGCTCCTGCGCCTGTTGCTGCTGCGGCGTGGGGGCGTCCTGCGGGCGCGGCTCGGGGATCGGCTGCGGCGGCGGAATGGTGTCTTCCGGCACCGGGACCGGCTCGGCCACCGGCGGCGGCAGGTCCTCCAGCTTTTCCGACTGGCGCAGGGCCTGGCGCGCGGCGGAGGCCTCGGACGCAGACAGCGCCAGGCTGGCCTCGACCGACGGATCACCGGCGGCGGCGTCGGTGTTGCGCTCGGGCGACCAGAACCAGGCCACGATGAAGACCAGCGCGACCAGCAGGTGCACCAGCAACGCCAGCGCCAGGGGCAGGCCCCAGCCGGGTTCGCGCTGCTGTGGAGGTGGCAGGGCGTCAGCGTGCATCGGTGGCCAGGCCTACCTTGTCTACCTTGGCGCGCTTGATCACATCCATCGCGGCGATGACCTTTTCATAGGCCACGGCACGGTCGGCGGCGACGATCACGCGCACGCCCTTGTCCTGGGCGGCGATGCCGGCCAGGCGGCCTTCCAGTTCCTCGGCCGATACGGCGGTCGGTTCCTTGGCATCGGGCAGCTTCAGGCTGAGCTGGCCGTCCTGGCGCACCGAGACGATCACCGGGTCCTGCTTGCTTTCCAGCGCCTTGGCGTTGGATTGCGGCAGGTCGACGTCGAAGCTCAGCGTGAGCAGCGGCGCGGTGACCATGAAGATGATCAGCAGCACCAGCATGACGTCGATGTAGGGAACGACGTTGATTTCCGATTTCAGCTTGCGGCGCTTGCGGCGACCGATGGCAGCGGACATGGCTTGGACTCCCGGGTCAGGCGCTTACTCGTCGCCAGCGCTCTGGCGCTGCAGGATGGAGCTGAACTCTTCGGCAAAGGTCTCGAACCGCACCGACATGCGCTCAACGCGGGTGGTGAAGCGGTTGTAGGCCCACACTGCCGGGATGGCCACGAACAGGCCGATGGCGGTGGCGAACAGCGCTTCGGAGATGCCCGGGGCGACGGCGGCGATGCCGGCCTGCGCACCGCTGCTGATCATGTCGTGCATGGTCACCATGATGCCGAACACGGTGCCGACCAGGCCCACGTACGGCGCGGTCGAACCGATGTTGGCCAGCAGTTCCAGGTTGCGCTCGAGCTGGTCCACTTCGCGGGTATAGGTGGTGCGCATCGCGCGCTGCGCGCCTTCCAGCTGTGCGCGGCCATCCAGGCGGCGCTTGTCACGCAGGCGGGTGTATTCGCGGAACCCTGCTTCGAAGATGGCTTCCAGGCCGGTCACGCTGCGGCTGCGGTCGGTGGCCGCGCTGTACAGCTTGCCCAGGTCCGCGCCGGACCAGAAGCGGTTCTCGAACTCGTCGGCTTCACGGGTGGCCTGCTTGAACACGCGGGCCTTGCGGAAAATGATCACCCAGCTGACGAACGAGCCGACCAGCAGCAGCAGCACGATGATCTTCACCGGCAGGCTGGCCTTGGCCATCAGCTCGAGGTAGTTGATGCCGCCGCCGGTGGTGGCCTGGGCAAGGGTCTGGGTCGCGGCGTTGCTGACATCGGCCGGCAGTGCCTCGGTGACCGTGGCCTGCAGGGCCAGGAGCGTTGCGATCATCCGTTGTTCCTCAAAGTTCGGATTCGGGGTGGAGGTGGGGTTGCAGCATGGCAAGGACGGCGTCGTCCATGCCACGCGGGCGGAAACTGGCCGCTTCCAGTGCGGCGATGCGGACCTGGGCCGACAGCAGCAGTTCGCCATCGCGCAGGATCTGCTGCTCGAAGACCATGCTGGCCTTCTTCAGCTGGACCAGGCGGGCGCTCACCTGCAGGGTGTCATCCAGCCGTGCCGGCCTGATGAAATCCATCTGCATCGAGCGCACCGCGAAGATCATGCCGTGCTCGATGCGCATGCGCTCCTGGCCGTAGCCCAGCGCGCGCATCCATTCGGTCCGGGCGCGTTCCATGAAGGCCACGTACCGGGCGTGGTAGACCACGCCGCCGGCATCGGTATCTTCCCAGTAAATGCGTGTCGGCCAACTGAATCGCGGCTCAACCGACATCGGGAACCTCGGCGAACAGGTCCTGCGGCGGGTTCTTGGGTTTCAGGCCCATGTGCCGGTAGGCCTTGTGGGTGGCCATGCGGCCACGCGCAGTGCGCACCAGGAAGCCCTGCTGGATCAGGTAGGGCTCGACCACGTCTTCCAGCGTGCCGCGCTCTTCGGACAGCGCCGCGGCCAGCGATTCGATGCCGACCGGGCCACCGTCGAAGTAGTCCACCATCGTTTTCAGCAGGCGCCGGTCAAGCTCGTCGAAGCCTTCCGGGTCGACCTTGAGCATCTTCATCGCGGCCTGGGCCACCGGCTCGTCGATGTGGCCACCTGCCTTGACCTGCGCGTAGTCGCGCACGCGTCGCAGCAGGCGGTTGGCGATACGCGGGGTACCCCGCGCGCGGCGCGCGATCTCCCCTGCCCCATCGGCGGTGCAGTCGATGCCGAGGATGCTGGCGGAGCGGCGCACGATACGGGTCAGCTCCTCGACGCTGTAGAATTCCAAGCGCTGGACGATGCCGAAGCGGTCGCGCAGCGGCGCGGTCAGCAGGCCGGCGCGGGTGGTGGCGCCGATCAGGGTGAACGGCGGCAGGTCGATCTTGATCGAGCGCGCCGCGGGGCCCTCGCCGATCATGATGTCGATCTGGAAGTCTTCCATCGCCGGGTACAGCACTTCTTCCACCACCGGCGACAGGCGATGGATCTCGTCGATGAACAGCACGTCGTGCGGCTGCAGGTTGGTCAGCAGCGCGGCCAGGTCGCCGGCCTTCTCGATCACCGGGCCGGAGGTCACGCGCAGGGCCACGCCCAGTTCGTTGGCGATGACGTGGCTGAGGGTGGTCTTGCCCAGGCCCGGCGGCCCGAAGATCAGTACGTGGTCGAGCGCGTCGCCACGCCCCTTGGCCGCCTGGATGTAGATTTCCATCTGCTCGCGCACCGGCACCTGGCCGAGGTAGTCGGCAAGGCGCTTGGGGCGGATGCTGGCGTCGGCGGCGTCATCCTCGCGGGTGGCGCCGGCGCCGATGATGCGGTCGTCGGTCATGTGCTGATTATGCGGCAAAAGTACGGGTTTCGGCCGGGCTGCGCCCGGCACCCGCAGAGGCCGAAGCAACGGCAACAGCCGAAGCAAGAGCAGAAGCAGGGTTGCTGAGGGATGGCGGGGTGGGTCCGGTTGCGGGGGACGCCGTGAACCCTTCCTTGGGGGCTTGGCCGCTTCCATGCCGCGGACACCCCCGCAACCGCCCCCCCCCCGCCTTCGACAGATTCCCGCGATCTGTCGGGACGGCGTTCTGCGCTGCTGTTGGTGGGTGTCGACCTTGGTCGACACGGTAGATCCACGCCATGCGTGGATGGAACGGTGCAGCCGAGCAATGCCCAGCTGCTGGCGCGGAACACTTCGGGAAGCCCAGCCCCCTTGTTGCTCAAGGGGGCGCGCCGATAGGCGGGGGGATAAGGTGGAATGCGCGCGGGGCCCACGGTTTGCGCAGCAAATCGTGGGACGTAGCGCAGGTGGAGATTAAATCTCCACCTGCGCGCCCAGCTCTACCAGCCGGTTACCCGGAATGCGGAAGAAGCCGGTCGCGGGCGCGGCATTCCTGTGCATCAGCGCGAACAGCTTGTCGCGCCAGATCGGCATGCCGCGGTTGGCGGTGGCCACGATGGTCTCGCGGCTGGCGAAGAAGGTGGTGTCCATCGGGTCGAAATAGATGCCGCCGTGGTCGCACGAGCGCATCAGCGCCAGCGGCACGTCCGGGGTCTCCATGAAGCCGAAGCGCACGTAGACCCGGTAGAACTCGTCGCCCACCGATTCGATCTTCAGCCGCTGTCCCTCCGGCGCGTATGGCACCGGCAGCGTTACCACGTGCAGGAACACGTTGCGCTCGTGCAGCACCTTGTTGTGCTTCAGGTTGTGCATCAGCGCGTGCGGGGCCACGGTCGGGTCGGCGGTGAGGAACACGGCGGTGCCCGGCACGCGCACCGGCGGTGCCAGCATCAGGCCTGGCAGGAAGGTATCCAGGCGGATGCCGTCCTTGCGGATCTCATCGCGCAGCAGTTCGCGGCCACGGCGCCAGGTGCGCATCATGGTGAACAGGAAGATGCCCAGCACCACCGGGAACCAGGCACCCTGCAGCAGCTTGGCGCCGTTGGCGATGACGAAGCCGAGGTCGATGATGAAGAACACCACGCACAGCGGCAGCAGCCAGGCGCGCGCCTTCGGCCACAGCGAGCGGGCGACCAGGGCCAGCAGCAGGGTATCGATCAGCATGGTGGCCGACACCGAGATGCCGTAGGCCACGGCCAGGTTGGACGAGCTGCGGAAGGCCAGCACCAGGCCGATCACCATCACCGCGATGCCCCAGTTGATGCCCGGGATGTAGATCTGGCCGATGGTGTCGTGCGAGGTGTGCTTGATGCGCATGCGCGGGATGTAGCCCAGCTGCATGGCCTGGCGCGAGACCGAGAACGCGCCGGTGATGACCGACTGCGAGGCGATCACCGCCGCCATCGTGGCCAGGATGATCATCGGGTACAGCGCCCACGACGGCACGGCCTCGAAGAACGGGTTCTTCAGCGCCTCGGGATGGTTGAGCACCAGCGCGCCCTGCCCCAGGTAATTCAGCACCAGGCACGGCAGCACGAAGAAGTACCAGGCGTGGCGGATCGGCTTGGCGCCGAAATGGCCCATGTCGGCGTACAGCGCTTCGCCGCCGGTCACCGCCAGTACCACCGCGCCGAGGATGAAGATGCCGTGCCAGCTGTGCTCCATGAAGAAGCGGATCGCCCACCACGGGTTGAAGGCTTTCAGCACTTCCGGCGCGTCGACGATGTTGTAGATGCCGATCGCCGCCAGCGAAATGAACCAGACCGAGGTGATCGGGCCGAACGCCTTGCCGATCTTCTCGGTGCCGAAGCGCTGCGCGGCGAACACCATCAACAGGACCACCACCGTGATCGGCACGATGAAGGCATGCAGGCCGGGGGCCGCCACCTCCAGGCCTTCGACCGCGCCCAGTACCGAGATCGCTGGGGTGATCACGCCGTCGCCGAAGAACAGCGAGGCGCCGAAGATGCCCAGGATGCCCACCACATAGGCCGAGCGCGACCCGTTGCGCAGGGTGCGCTGGGTCAGTGCCATCAGCGCCATGATGCCGCCCTCGCCGTCATTGTCGGCGCGCATGATGATGGTCACGTACTTCAGCGTGACCACGATGTTCAGCGCCCAGAACGCCAGCGACAGCACGCCCAGCACCGTGTCGTGGTCGCTGTTGAGCCCGTAGTGCGGCGAGAACGCCTCCTTCAGGGTGTACAGCGGGCTGGTACCGATATCGCCGAAGACCACGCCGATCGCACCGATGATCAGCGCCATGCCTCCGGCTGGAGGAGCGTGACCGTGGCCGCCGGGGGCAGCTGCGTGCGGGGTTTGACTGCTGGACATGGGACTCCTGGCGAAGCTCAGGCGGTTCGTTGAAGGAAAGGAAGGCGGATCAGCGCAGCGCCGACTGCAGCGCCTTGCGGATCACGGTGGCCACTTCGTCGCCTTCATTGAAGGCATCCCGGGCCATGCGGGCGGCTTCAGCCGGCTTGTAGCCCAGCTGCTGCAGCGCCACGGTGGCATCGGACAGCGGGTCGGCCGGGGCCGGGCCACTGCCGGTGGGCAGCGCGCCGCCGGCACCGAACTGGGCGGCGCGGTCACGCAGCTCCAGCACCATGCGCTCGGCGGTCTTCTTGCCGATGCCCGGAATGCGGGTCAGCGCGGTGATGTCACCGGCCTGGACCATGCGCGCGAACTCCTCGACGGTGACGCCGGACAGCACGGCCAGCGCGATCTTCGCGCCGATGCCGCTGACCTTCTGCACGTCGCGGAACAGGCGCCGCTCGCCCTCGCGCAGGAAGCCGTACAGCGAGACGCTGTCTTCCTTCTGCGAGTAATGGGTGTACAGGGTGACCTCGCGGCCGAGCTCGGGCAGGTCATAGAAGGTGCTCATCGGCGCCTCCAGCTCGTAGCCCACTCCGTTCACGTCCACTACCAGCCACGGCGGTGCCTTGTAGGCGACGATGCCGCGCAGTCGACCGATCATTGCGTGCAGCTCCTCATTTGCGGCCCCACGCCTGGCGGGCACTGAGCCCCAGGCGGTTGGCCGTCGCCCTTACGTGGGCATGGGTGATCGCCACCGCCAACGCGTCGGCCGCGTCGGCCTGCAGCTTGGTTTTCAGGTTGAGCATGAGCCCGACCATGTGTTGAACCTGTTGCTTTTCGGCGCCACCGCGGCCGACCACCGCCAGCTTGATCTCGCTGGCCGCATACTCGTGCACCGGCAGGTCGCGCAGCACCACGGCCGAGATCGCCGCGCCACGGGCCTGGCCCAGCTTCAGTGCCGAATCGGGGTTGCGGGCCATGAACACGCGTTCGATGGCCACTTCCTGTGGCTCGTATTCGCGGCACAGGTCGGCCAGGCCCAGCACCAGCAGCTTCATGCGCTGCGGGAAGTCGTCGGCGCCCAGCAGCACCAGCGGCTGGTGATGCACGTGGGTGACGCGGCCGGTGGCATCGACATCAATGATGCCGACCCCGGTCCGCTGCGAACCGGGGTCGATGCCGAGGATGCGGGTCATGCTGCACTCCTGGCGGGGCGGAACGGGATGCGCTGGCAGGCGTATGGGCTCATGACTGTCCGCGTTGACCGTTCAACGGCCCGCGCCCAGGCCGTCGAAGACGGCTCAGGCGTAGGCGTCGGCGCCGAGTTCGGCGTTGGAGTACACGTCCTGCACGTCGTCCAGGTCTTCCAGCATGTCCAGCAGCTTCTTGACCTGCAGGGCGACGTCGCCTTCGACCTTGATGTCGTTGTCGGCGCGGAAGGTGATCTCGGCGTGGTCGGCGACATGGCCCGCAGCGGTCATGGCATCCTTGACCGCGTTGAACGCGTCAGGGCTGGTGACCACATCGATCGAGCCATCGTCCGGATAGACCACGATGTCATCGGCGCCGGCCTCGATGGCCGCCTCGGTGATGGCTTCCTCGTCGGCGCCCGGGGCGAAGCTGAGCACGCCCAGGCGCTTGAACATGAAGGCCACCGAGCCTTCGGTGCCCATGTTGCCGCCGCACTTGCTGAACGCATGGCGGACATCGGCCACGGTGCGCACGCGGTTGTCGGTCAGGCAGTCGACGATCACGGCCACGCCACCCGGGGCGTAGCCCTCGTAGCGGATTTCCTCGTAATCGACGCCTTCCAGTTCACCGGTGGCCTTCTTGATGGCGCGTTCGATCACGTCCTTGGACATGTTCACGGACAGGCCCTTGTCCATCGCCACGCGCAGGCGCGGGTTGTTGTTGGGGTCGCCTCCACCGCCGCGCGCGGCAACGCCGATCTCGCGGATGATCTTGGTGAAAATCTTGCCGCGCTTCGCGTCGGACGCGTTCTTGCGGGCTTCGATGGAGGGGCCTCTACCCATGGGTGCTACCGTCTGGCTGCTTCAGGATCAAGGCGCGGATTCTACCTGATCGGGGGCGGCAACCGTGTCTAGGCCCGTATTGTTGTAGAGCCGAGCCAATGCTCGGCTCAATGGGCCCGACGGAATGCAGCCGAGCATGGGCTCGGCTCTACAGGGCGGCCCCGCCCCCCCTTCCCCTATGCCGCCGCCGCGTCGCGGCTGTGGTCGAACTGGCCGTGGCGCAGGAAATGCGCGGTCTGCCGGGCGGCATCGGGCGACACCACCAGGCCACTGTGGCTGGTACGCACCACGCAGTGGTCGGCCAGGCCCGGCAGCCGGGTCTCGGCCAGGGCCACGGTGCCATCGGAGGCGTCGTCCATCGCGCCCAGCAGGCTGCCCAGACCGTGCGGTACCGAACCGGCGATCAGGCCGACCTCGGCCTTGCCCTGCCAGTCCGGCAGGCCATCCAGCAGCAGCTCGCTGCTGCGGCCCAGCGCCAGGCCCCAGCCATGATCGGACAACGAGCGCGCGGTGCCACTGCCGCGCAGCGGCGAGCCCAGGCAGACCACGCGCTGCACCGGCAGCTGCGGATTGCGCCGCAGCGCTTCCAGCGCCAGCAGTCCGCCCAGGCTGTGGCCGACCAGCGACAGTGGGCCGGCATCGGCCAGCCGCTCCAGCAGCTGCGGCACGGCCACGTCCGGGCCACCGAACACCGAGGAATAACCAAACGCGTGCACCTGGAAGCCGCGCGCGCGCAGGCGCCAAGCCAGCGGCCCGACCCAGGCGCGGGCATTCCAGATGCCATGCAGCAGCAATACGGAGGGAGTCATGCAAACAGCCTGGCAGTCAGCGGGGCAGGAACGTACGGTGATTGAACACGCGCGCGCAGCAAGCGGCGGTGAACATCAGGCCGCGCGCGGCGCGCGGCGCAGGATGAATTCGAGATCGTTCGTGTCGCCCACCGGGAACAGGTATTCGCCGGCCTTCTCGAAACCGTAGCGGGCGTAGAAGCGCTGTGCGCCGAAGTTTTCCGACCACACGCCCAGCCACAGGGTGCGCGGGCCTTCGTGTTCCAGCCAGGCCAGTGCGGTTTCCAGCAGGCGGCTGCCCCGGCCACAGCTCTGCTGGGTCTTGATCAGGTACAGGCGCTTGAGCTCGCCGTCACCGGGCTTCACGTCCGGGTGCGGCAGGCCACAGGGGCCGGCGGCGGCATGGCCGACCGCCTCCCCGTCCAGCTCCAGCAGCCACACCGCGTAATCCGGGTGGGCCAGGATCACGCGCTGGCGCTCGACCGTATAGGCCTCCTCAAGGAAGGCCTGGAGGTCCTGCGGCGGATACAGATGGCCGAAGGTTTCGGTGAACGTGCGGGCCGCCAGCGCCGACAGGGTCGGCGCGTCGTCCACAGTGGCGCGGCGGATCGAATACATGCAGGAAGTTGACGTCAGCGCGGAGGGGCGGTCAAGCCTTTTCCGACGATTCCGCTTCTTCGTCTTCCTCGTCCTCTTCCTCGTATTCCTCTTCGTCCTCTTCTTCCTCGCCTTCCTCGTCCTCGTCGTACTCTTCCTCTTCGTCGTCTTCGTAATCCTCGACGCCGAAGTCTTCACCGTCCCAGCGGCCTTCGCCGTCGGCGACGAAGGTCAGGGCCATCGCCGCCGGGTTGGTACCGACGCGGACCAGCCAACCACCGAAGACGCGTGCACGCTCGGTGACCAGATTGGCCTCGGCGCCTTCATTGCCCAGCTTTTCCCACTCCAGCGAAAACGCGAACTCGGTCATTGCCTGGATCTCCTGATCAGTTGGTCTTGGGGCGAACCTGGATATGCACTTCGGCCAGCTGCGCGTCGATGATCGGCGACGGCGCGTCGGTCATCAGATCCTGTGCACCGGTGGTCTTCGGGAACGGGATCACGTCGCGGATCGACTCGGTGCCGGCCATCAGCGCGGCGATGCGGTCGATGCCGAAGGCGATGCCACCGTGCGGCGGCGCGCCGTAGTTCAGCGCGTCGAGCAGGAAGCCGAACTTGGCACGGGCCTCCTCGGCACCGATGCCGAGCAGCTCGAACACCGCGCTCTGCATGTCCGGACGGTGGATACGGATCGAACCACCGCCGATCTCATTGCCGTTGAGCACCATGTCGTAGCCGCGCGAAACGGCGGTACGGGCGTTGGCGCGCAGGTCGGCGATGTCGTCCACGGCCGGCGCGGTGAAGGGGTGATGCAGGGCGACGTAGCGTTGCTCTTCCTCGTCCCATTCGAACATCGGGAAGTCGGTGACCCACAGCGGGGCCCAGCCGTCGGCGACCAGGCCGAAATCCTTGCCGGCCTTCAGGCGCAGGGCGCCCATGAAGTCGGACACCTTGTTGTAGCCACCGGCGCCGAAGAACACGATGTCGCCGTTGCCGGCGCCGACGTGGGCGACCAGCGCGGCGAAGGACGCTTCGCTGAAGAACTTCTGGATCGGCGAGCTGATTTCGCCGTTGTCGGCGATCTTGATGTAGGCCAGGCCCTTGGCGCCGTACTTGGCGGCATGCGTGGCGTATTCGTCGATCTGCTTGCGCGACAGCGACGCACCGCCCGGGATGCGCAGCGCAGCGACGCGGCCCTCGGCATCATTGGCCGGGCCGGTGAACACCGGGAACTCGCTGTCCTTGACCAGTTCAGCCACGTCCACCAGTTCCAGCGCGATGCGCAGGTCCGGCTTGTCCGAGCCGTAGCGGCGCATGGCTTCAGCCCAGGTCATGCGCGGGAAGCTGGCATCCAGCTGCACGTCCACCACTTCCTTGAAGATGGCGCGGATCATGTCCTCGACGAAGTCCTGCACGTCGCGCTCGCGCACGAAGGCGAATTCCATGTCCAGCTGGGTGAACTCCAGCTGGCGGTCGGCACGCAGGGCCTCGTCGCGGAAGCAGCGCGCGATCTGGTAGTAGCGGTCGAAGCCGGCCACCATCAGGATCTGCTTGAACAGCTGCGGGCTCTGCGGCAGGGCGTAGAACTCGCCCGGATGCATGCGCGCCGGCACCAGGAAGTCGCGCGCGCCTTCCGGGGTGGCCTTGGTCAGGATCGGGGTTTCGATGTCCTGGAAGCCCTTCTCGTCCAGGTGGCGGCGCAGGGCCTGCACCAGCTTGATGCGGGTGCGCTGCATGCGCTGCATTTCCGGGCGGCGCAGGTCCAGGTAGCGGTACTTCAGGCGGGTTTCCTCGCCCGGGTTCTCGTGGGCGTGGAACGGCAGCGGCGCGGCCTTGTTCAGCACGGTGATGGCGGTGGCGATCACTTCCACCTTGCCGGTGCGCATCTTGTCGTTCACCGCGTGGCGGGCGCGCACGACGCCTTCCACCTGCAGCACGTCCTCGTAGCCCAGCGACGCGGCCACGGCGAACACTTCGGCATTGTCGACCTCCACCGTCACCTGCACGATGCCTTCATGATCGCGGAGATCGATGAAGCAGACGCCGCCCTGGTTACGGGCCACGTCGGTCCAGCCGGCGAGGGTGACAGTCTGGCCAATCAGGGTCTCGTCGACCAGGCCGCAGAAGTGGGTACGCATGGGGGGAAGCTCCGCTGGAGAACGCCGGCACCGGATGGGGGCCGGAAAGCCTCGTATTCTGCGGCCGAGGCCCCGGCTGGGGCAAATCCGGCCAGTCACACCGGCTTGATCGTCCCCCTCCCTATAGTCGGGCACCTGCCACCGTATGGGATGCCGCCATGAAACCGCTGTCCCTGGCCAGCCTGGCCGTGACCCTCAGCCTGGGTGCCCTGGGCACCCTCACCCTGCCCGCCCCATCCGCCTCTGCGCAGAACGGGGTGATCCGCTGCGAAAGCCAGAGCAACCGCGAACGGGTCTGCAACACCGGCTGGCGCGGCGCGCAGCTGGTCCGCCAGTTGTCTGGCAGCCCCTGCGAGGAAGGGCGCTCCTGGGGCAGCCGCAATGGCAGCATCTGGGTCACCAATGGTTGCCGCGCCGAGTTCGTCGAGGCCCGTGGTGGCTGGGGCGGCGGCAATGGCGGTGGCTGGGGAGGCAACAACGGTCGGCCCGGCGAGACCATCCGCTGCGAAAGCCAGAACAACCGCGAGCGCAGCTGCCCGGTCGGCTGGCGCAATGCCCGCCTGGTCCGCCAGTTGTCCGGCAGCCCTTGCGACGAGGGCCGTACCTGGGGTGTGCGCAACGGCGCGGTATGGGTCAGCAATGGCTGCCGCGCCGAATTCGCCGAGGCCCGCGGCTGGGGCGGTGGCGGTGGCGGCTGGGGCGGTGGCAACAGCAACTATTCCGTCACCTGCAGCAGCAACAACAACCGCTCGCAGACCTGCGACTGGGATGAGCGCCAGGGCCGGCCGGTGCTGCTGCAGCAGCTGTCGGGCAGCGCCTGCCAGGAAGGCCGCAGCTGGGGTTACTCGCGTGGCCAGGTGTGGGTGAGCAACGGCTGCCGGGCGCGCTTCGGCACGCGGTGAGTGCAGGGTCGGGGTCAGAGCCCTCCGCAGGAGGGATCCGACCCCGGGATCACGGTGCGGGTGCTGTGTCGTCGCCCCACGGTGGCGGCGGCAGATCGACCGGCTTGCTCAGGTCGAACTGCACGCGGAACCGGCGGCCCTCCGGGCGCGTCAACTCGTAGACGAACGTCTGGTCCGGATCGATCTCCATCGCCCAGGTGTTGTGCGTGGAAGCCAGCATGTCGGCACGGCGGAACATCGCCACCGAATCGGCATCGGCCGGGAACTGCTGACGTTCGGCAGTTCCCGGCGGCGTGCTGTCGCCACCGTACAGGGTGATCGCGTCGGGGCTGCCGTCTTCGTGGCGATGGTCGTGTTTCAGGCGCAGCCCGTTCGGCGTGCGGGTCAGCACCCAGGTCCGCGAGTGGTCATCACCGACATGGAACGGAATGCGCAGCTCATGCGCCGGATCGGCGCAACCGCGCACATGCATCACCAGGCGCTGCCCGGCGAACGGATCCTTGCCGGTCGGTGCAGGCGTGTCCTCCACCACCTTGCCGGCGTAGGCCTGGCCGCAATGTGCGGCGATGGCGGCCATGAACGCATCGGCCGGTGCGGTCGCCAGGTCATGGGCGACCGTATCGGAGCGCTGCGTGCACGCAGCGAGGCTGAGCAGGAGGGCGGCGGTAGTGGCAACGGCAATCGGTCTCATGCCCCAACCCTAACGGCCATGGCCGATGGGCGCAAACCGCGCGCCAGGTCCGCTCAGCGCTCGGCAGACGGTGCTGTCGGCAGCGCTTCGGTCGCCGCCACCGGCGCGGCCTCGCCCTCGCCGGCTGGCTCCTGCTCCACCGGATCGACATCGAACGGGGTGCGGAACACCAGCGACGGCAGCAGCGTGGTCAACGCGGCATACAGCAGCAGCGCGCCGAACAGCACCGCCGGAATCTGGAAGCGCTCGCGCATGATCGCCGCCAGCACCAGGGTGAAGATCAGCGTCGGTGCCAGCGCCAGCGAGACCCGCAGGCTGCTGCGGAAGCTCTCGCCGAACATCACCCGGCGCTGCAGCCAGACCACGCCGATGCGCAGCGGCAGCACTACCAGGGTGATCACGATGCCCAGCCCCAGCGCCTCGAAGGTGAGCGCTTCACTGGGCACCTTGGTACCAGCGTTGAAGAAGTAGAACGGCACGAAGAACGAGGCGAACAGGCGCAGCGCGTGCAGGTTCTCGTGCGAGGCCAGCAGCGGCATGCGCTGGTGCAGCAGGCGCGCGACCAACCCGGCGATGAACGCACCGACCAGGTAATACACTCCCAGCAGGTAGGTGATGTAGGCCGCCACCATGCCCACCATCACCAACAGCGAGAATTCCGAGCCGGGCGCGTGCGGCGCCACCCAGCGTCCCAGCGCGATGAACAGCAGCGGCAGGCCGACCATCATCGCCAGCAGGGCCAGGCTGGACAGCGCCATGTGGCCCGGGTCACCGGCCTGCAGCACGATGAACAACGCCGCCAGCGCCAGCAGCTCGCCGGCAATGGCCTTGCTGGTCACCCAGAACCGCTCGTCCTCGCTCAGGCCCAGCCGCGACAGCGAATCCATGATGAAACCGGTGGAGGGCGTCAGCAGCGCCAGCGCCAACAGGCCCGCAGCCTGCCACGGCAGCCCCGCATAGCGCCAGGCCAGCCAGCCCACGCCGAACAACGTCGCACTGCGGATCACCAGGTGCGCCAACAGCGGCCACATGCCACGACGCAGCGCCTGCAGGTCCACTTCCAGGCCCGCGAACAGGAACAGCGAGGAAATACCCAGCGTGGCCAGCAGGCCGATCACCGCATCGTGGGCCTGGTCGCCCAGCCAGAGCATGCCGATGATGCCGAACAGCAGGCAGGTCAGTGGTGCGGGCAGGCTGAAGCGCTGCAGCGCGCGCGGGATCACCAGCAGCGCGAAGATCAGCAGCAGGTAGATCAACTCATGGCTCATCGGGGTCTTCCGTGGGGTTCGAACGCGCGCAGGATGCGCGCGCCGAACCGATCCGGCAAGCCACGATTGAATGACCCCGGTTACCTCATCCAATCAGTCGATCGGCGATCCGGCCCACCTGGGCCAGCACCAGGGCACGCTGCTCGTTGCTGATCGCGCCGGCCTGCAGATAGGCGGTCAGCACCCACGGCGCGCCGCCCGCGCGCGGCCACAACACGGCGATGTCGTTGCGCGCGTCCTCGCCATTGCTGCCGGTCTTGTCGCCCACCCGCCAGCGCTTGCCCAGGCCCGCACGCAGGCAGGCATCACCGGTTTCATTGTCGATCAACCAGTCGGCCAGCTGCTGGCGCGATGCCGGTTGCAGCACTTTCCCCAGCACCACACGCTGCAGCGAAGCAGCCATCGCCGCCGGCGTGGTGGTGTCGCGCGGGTCGCCTTCGGCGAAGCTGTTCATTTCCGGCTCCAGCCGGTCGCTGCGGCTGACCGCATCGCCGCTGGCGCGCAGGAACGCGGTGACCGCCGGCGGGCCGCCGACCACACCGAACAACAGGTTGGCAGCGGTGTTGTCGCTGGTGATGATGGTGGCCCGGCACAGATCGCGCACGGTCATGTCCTTGCCGGCATGGCGGCGGGTCACCGGTGCGTGCGAGAGCAGGTCGGCCTCGCGCACCGGCACGCGCCGGTCGAGCAGCGCAGGGGCGCGCTCGGCCTGGCTGAGCACGGTGGCGGCCAGCATGCTCTTGAAGGTGCTGCACATCGGGAAACGCTCGTCCTGGCGATGGCCGACGCGGCGGCCACTGGTGGTATCGAGCAGGGTCACGCCCAAGCGTCCTGCGCAGGCCTTCTCCAGCGCGGCGAAATCGCTGGTGGCGGTGATGGCGGTATCGGTCGGGGCCGCGGTGGAGGTCGCGCCCGCCGCACGTGCCAGCAACGGCAGGGCGAGCGAGGAAGCAACAGCGGCACCACTGAACTGCAGGAATCGGCGACGGGCGAGCATGCGGGGTTCTCCTGGGGACCGTTCGATTATTGGCGCCACCCTCCGGGCACGACCAGCGCAAAAAATCATCGCCAGGCATTAGATTAATTCATGCTTGTCGCATTCAACACCGTAATTGACGGCACTTACAGATAACGGGTTACGATCAGCCATCACTCCAGCTCACGACTGCGCAATGCTGCACCCCACCCTGCCGCTGAACGCGCTGCGTGCCTTCGAAGCCGCCGCCCGCCACCAGAACTTCACACGGGCCGCACTGGAGCTGTGCGTCAGCCAGGCGGCGCTGAGCCATCAGATCCGTGGCCTGGAAGATCGTCTCGGCATCCGCCTGTTCCATCGCCTGCCGCGCGGTGTCGCCCTCACCGATGAGGGTGCGGCGCTGTATCCGGTGCTCAACGAATCGTTCGAGCGCATCTCGGCCAGCATCGCGCGTTACACGGGCGGACCTGCGCGTGAGGTGCTGACCCTGGGCGTGGTCGGCACCTTCGCCACTGGCTGGCTGCTGCCACGACTGGCTTTGTTCGAGAGCGCGCATCCGGACATCGAGCTGCGCCTGCAGACCCACAACAACCGCATCGACCTGGCCGGCGAAGGGCTGGACCTGGCGATCCGCTTTGGTGATGGCGACTGGCAGGGCCAGGCATGCACGGCGATCCTCGATGCGCCGTTTGCGCCGCTGTGCGCGCCGGCGCTGGCACGGCGCCTGAAGCAACCGCGTGATCTGGGCACGCTGCCGCTGCTGCGCTCCTACCGCAGCGACGAGTGGCCGCGCTGGTTGCAGGCGGCGGGGGTCAGTGGCGTGGAAGCGCGCGGGCCGGTGTTCGATTCCTCGTTGACGGTCGCGATGGCGGCCGCCGGTGGCGCCGGTGTGGCGCTGCTGCCGTTGTGCATGTTCGAGCAGGAACTGGCCGAAGGCCGTTTGCTGCAACCGTTCAGCACCACGCTGGATCTCGGGCGTTACTGGCTGACGAGGCTGCGCTCGCGCGCCGAGCGCGAGCCGGCAAAGCGCTTTCGCGAGTGGCTGCAGGCGCAGGGCGCGTAGGTAGTGCCGGCCACTGGCCGGCAATCCCTTGATCGTTGTGGGCGCATCGCGCTGCCGGCCAGCGGCCGGCACTACCGGTCAGGACTCCAGCAGCTCCATCCAGGCCGCTTCGGCCTTTTCCAGCTGCGCGGCAGCGGTTTCGCGGTCACGGCCAATCACGGCCATGCGCGTGGCATCGGCGTAGTTGGCCGGGTCGGCCAGCTGCCGGTCCAGTTCGGCCAGTGCACCTTCCAGCTCAGCCACCTTGGCTTCGGCCGCGGCCAGCTTGTGCGGGTTCACCGGCTTCTTCTGCACCACCTGCACCACCGGGGCGGTCTTGACCACCACCGGCTCTTCCACCTGTTCCATGCGCGCCTTGGTGCCCTGCGCCTGCGGGCGGGTACGCAGCCACGCGGCGTAGGCATCCAGGTCGCCATCGAACGGCTCGACCACGCCATCGGCCACGCGCCAGTAGGTATCGCAGACCAGGCCGATCAGATGGCGGTCGTGCGAGACCATCACGATCGCGCCTTCGAAGGTGGCCAATGCTTCGGCCAGCGCTTCGCGCATTTCCAGGTCAAGGTGGTTGGTCGGTTCGTCCAGCAGCAGCACGTTCGGCTGCTGCCAGGCGATCAGCGCCAGCGCCAGGCGTGCGCGCTCGCCACCGGAGAAGCCATCGACCGGCTCGAACGCGCGGTCACCCGGGAAGTTCCACTTGCCGAGGAAATCGCGGAACGACTGGTTCGGTGCGTCCGGGGCGATCTCGCGGAAATGCTCCATCGGCGACTGGCCTTCGTGCAGCGACTCCACCGTGTGCTGGGCGAAGTAGCCAATCTTCAGGTCCGGGTGCGCCATGCGCTCGCCGACGATCGGTGCCAGCTCGCCCACCAGGGTCTTCACCAGGGTGGTCTTGCCGGCACCGTTCGGGCCGAGCAGGCCAATGCGCTGGCCCGCTTCCAGACCGAAGCCGACGTTGTGCAGGATCACTGCGTCCTTGCCGTAGCCGGCCTCGACATGGTTCAGGCGGATCAGCGAGAACGGCAGCTTGGCCGGCGGCGCGAACTCGATACGGAACTCGCGCTCGGCGCGCACTGCTTCGGTGCCGGCCAGCTTGGCCAGGCGCTTCATGCGGCTCTGCGCCTGCGCGGCCTTGCTGGCCTGCGCCTTGAAGCGGTCGATGAAGCTCTGCAGGTGGGCGCGCTCGGCCTGTTCCTTCTCGTGCGCGATCTGCTGCTGGCGCAGCTGTTCGGCGCGCTGGCGCTCGAAATCGGTGTAGCCGCCCGGGTAGAGCTTGGCGCCGCCACCGTGCAGGTGCAGGGTGTGGGTGGCCACGTTGTCGAGGAACTCGCGATCATGCGAGATCAGCAGCAGGGTGCCCGGGTACTTCAGCAGCCACTGTTCCAGCCAGTACACCGCGTCCAGGTCGAGGTGGTTGGTCGGTTCGTCCAGCAGCAGCAGGTCGCTGGGCATCATCAGCGCGCGCGCCAGGTTCAGGCGCACGCGCCAGCCGCCGGAGAACGAGGACACCGCGCGATGATGGGTCTCGGCCGGGAAACCGAGGCCGTGCAGCAGCTTGCCGGCGCGCGCTTCGGCATCGTAGGCATTGAGCTCGGCCATCTTCGTGTGCGCCTCGGCCACCGCTTCCCAGTCTTCGCGGGCGGTCGCCTCGGCCTCGGCGGCCAGCACCGCGGCCACTTCGATGTCACCGCCCAGCACGAAGCTCAGCGCCGGGTCCGGCAGCGACGGGGTTTCCTGCGCCACGCTGGCGATACGGACCTTGCCGGGCAGGTCGACGTCCCCCTTGTCGGCCTCCAGCTCGCCCTTCACCGCCGCGAACAGGCTGGACTTGCCAGCACCGTTGCGGCCTACCACACCCACCCGGTAACCGGCGTGCAGGGTCAGGTCGACATTGGACAACAGCAGCCGCTCGCCGCGGCGCAAGGCGAAATTACGAAGGGAGATCATCGGGGGAGGGGTCCATATAACCGGATGGAATGTGCTGGTAAGCACTGTTCCTGCGACGCAATTCTAGCGTTAACGAATACTTGACGTGTCCCGGGATGCGCAGTGGCCGACGTTCCTCTCTCCCACGTCCTCGCCGCGCGCGTCCCGGGCTCCCTTCCCGCCATCGCTGATCCGGGCTAAATGGTTGCTGCTGCAACGTTTTTTCTGACGCCCGGCATTTGACAGGCACTGAATATCCCGTTAATTGCTGTATTGCGCACCGCAACAACCGCCGTCCGCCTCACCCCCGTGATGTCGATTCCGGTGCCGCCCCTGCCAACCGGAGCCCCATCCCGATGACCCGCAAGACCAGCCTGATCGCCGCCGCCGTCGCTGTCGCACTCGGTGGCTCTCCGTTCGTCGCCGCAGCCCAGCAGGCCGGCACCGCCGCCAACACCCTGGACACAGTGATCGTCACCGGCACCCGCGTGGCCGACCGCACGGTGGCCGAATCGCAATCGCCGATCGACATCATTACCCCCGAAGCACTGCAGTCCACCGGCACCAGCGAACTGGCCACGGCGCTGTCGCGCGCGCTGCCCTCGCTGAACTTCCCGCGCCCGGCCCTGACCGACGGCACCAGCGGCGTGCGCCCGGCGCAGCTGCGCGGCCTGTCGCCGGACCAGGTGCTGGTGCTGGTCAACGGCAAGCGTCGCCACACCTCGGCGATGATCAACGTCAACGGCAGCATCGGCCGTGGCTCGTCGGCGGTGGACATCAACGCGATCCCGATCGCTGCCATCGAGCGCGTGGAAGTGCTGCGCGACGGCGCGTCGGCACAGTACGGCTCGGATGCCATCGCCGGCGTCATCAACATCGTGCTCAAAGGCAGCGGTCGTGGCGGCAGCCTGGCGGTGGACTACGGCCAGTACTCGGCGGGTGACGGCAACAAGTACCAGCTGTCGGGCGATACCGGCGTCGAGTTCGGCAACGGCCGTGGCCGTGTGCACGTGGCCGGCCAGATCAGCCAGCAGGACGAGAGCAACCGCGCCGGCCCGTACCGCGGCACCACGCCGAATACCGGCAACTTCCCGAGCATCGGCCAGAAGACCTTCATCGTCGGCGACCCGCGCGTGGATGCCACCGCCGCCTCGGCCAACGCCAGCTTCGACTTCAGCGACCACGTGACCGGCTACGCCAGCGCGCTGCTCAGCAACCGCGACATCACCTCGTTCGCGTTCTACCGCTCGCGCAACCACAGCGGGCAGAGCGCGCTGCTGGCGCAGACCTACCCGGATGGCTACGTGCCGGAGATCAACCAGTATTCCAAGGACCGTTCGCTGGTGGCCGGGGTCAAGGGCAACACCGACAACGGCTGGACCTGGGACCTGAGCCTGAACCATGGCGAGAACACCCTCGATTTCCACACCCGCAACAGCATCAACTACAGCCTCGGTGCGACCAGCCCGCGCTCGTTCTACGACGGCACGCTGAAGTACCAGCAGGACATCTTCAACGCCGACCTGACCAAGTCGCTGGACTGGGGCCTGGCCTACCCGGTCACGCTGTCCTTCGGCGGTGAGTACCGCAAGGAGAAGTGGGACCAGAACCCGGGCGAACTGAACTCGTACACCGGGAGCGGTGCGCAGGGCTTCGCGGGCTTCACCCCGACCAATGAAGTGCATGCCGACCGCCACAACTACGCGGTCTATGCAGGCCTGGAAGCGGACCTGACCGAGAAGTTCTCGGCGGGCATCACCGGCCGCTACGAGGACTACTCGGACTTCGGCGACCGCTTCTCCGGCAAGCTGTCGGCGCGCTACGCGTTCACCGACAAGGTCGCGCTGCGCGCTACCGCGTCCAGTGGCTTCCGCGCACCGTCGCTGGCGCAGCAGGGTTACCAGGCCGTCACCAGCCAGTTCCTCAATGGCGTGTTCGTTGAACGCGGCACCTTCCCGACCACCAGCCCGGCCGCGCAGGCGCTGGGCGCCTCGCCGCTGAAGGCCGAGACCTCCACCTCCTACAGCCTGGGCCTGGTGCTGCAGCCGGTGGACCGCCTGTACATCACCGTCGATGCCTACCAGATCGACATCGATGACCGCATCGCGCTGTCGTCCAGCATCACCACCAACGCCGCCACCAGCGCGCTGCTGGGCACCCTCGGCCTGCCGCAGGTGACCGCGTTCTCGTACTTCACCAACGGCCTGGATACGCGCACCCGCGGCGTCGACTTCGTGTCCAGCTACACGGTGCCGTTCAGTGCCAGCAGCCTGGAACTGACCGCCGCCTACAGCTACAACGACACCGAAGTGCGCCGCGTCAGTGGCACCCCGGCGGTGTTTGGCACGCTGGGCCTGACCCAGTCGCTGATCGGCCGTGATGAGATCGGCCGCATCGAGGACAGCTACCCGCGCGACAAGGCGATCCTGAGCGGCACCTGGCGTTCGGACCACTGGGAACTGGGCCTGGCGGCGACCCGCTACGGCAAGTTCACCGTGCGCAACTCGGCCACCGCGCTGCGCGACCAGACCTACGGCGATGCCTGGGTCGTGGATGCCTCGGCCAGCTACAAGCCGAGCAGCAACTGGACCCTGACCGTGGGCGCCGACAACCTGCTGGACAAGTACCCGGACCGCACCGAAGACCTGCAGAACTCCACCTTCGGCATGCTGCCGTACAGCAACTACTCGCCGTTCGGCTTCAACGGCGCGTATGTGTATGGGCGCATCAAGTACACCTGGTAAGAGGTAACGGGCATGCCGGGCCCTGCCCGGCGCCGCTCTGGTAGTGCCGGCCGCTGGCCGGCATCCCCTCGCCGCATCTGGAGGAGAGCCCCTTCCTGTTGAAGGGGTGCGCCGAAGGCGGGGGTAGAGGAGAAATGCGTGGGCAAACCCACCGGCCACTGCACGTGGCAAGTGGGTTTGCCGTATCTGGCCGCATCGGTGAAAATCGGGGCATCCCCCCGATTTCTGCGAGAGCCGATGCACCATGACACCGACCTGATCAACATCGTTGCCGTTGGCCTGGGGCTCGCCTTCATCTTCGGCGCGCTGGCCAACAAGCTCCGCTTGTCCCCTCTGGTCGGTTACCTGGTTGCTGGCATCTGCGTAGGCCCGTTCACCCCCGGCTTCGTCGCCGACCAGGCGCTGGCCAACCAGCTGGCCGAACTGGGCGTGATGCTGCTGATGTTCGGTGTCGGCCTGCACTTCTCGCTGAAGGACCTGATGGCGGTCAAGGCCATCGCCATTCCCGGTGCCATCGGCCAGATCGCAGTGGCCACCCTGCTCGGCTGGGGCGTGGCCTCGCTGATGGGCTGGCCGGCCATCCATGGCGTCATCTTCGGTTTCTCGCTGGCCACCGCCAGTACCGTGGTGCTGCTGCGGGCGATGGAGGAGCGGCGCCTGCTGGAGACCATGCGCGGCAAGATCGCGGTCGGCTGGCTGATCGTGGAAGACCTGGCCTGTGTGCTGGCACTGGTGATGATGCCGGTGATGGCCGGTGTGTTCGGCCCCGACGCGGCCAAGGAATCGCATTCGCTGGGCAGCGTGTTGGCCGACATCGGCTGGACCTTCGTGCAGCTGGGCCTGTTCGTGGCGGTGATGCTGGTGGTCGGACGCCGGGTCATTCCGTGCATCCTGGAACGCATCGCCGGTACCGGCTCGCGCGAGCTGTTCACCCTGTCGGTGCTGGCGATCGCGCTGGGCGTGGCATTCGGCTCGGCCATGTTGTTCGGCGTCTCGTTCGCGCTGGGCGCGTTCTTCGCCGGCATGCTGCTCAACGAATCGGAGCTGAGCCACAAGGCCGCGACCGATTCGCTGCCGCTGCGCGATGCGTTCGCGGTGCTGTTCTTCGTCTCGGTCGGCATGCTGTTCGACCCCAACATCCTCGTCCAGCACCCGTGGCAGGTGCTGGCCACGGTGCTGATCATCATGTTCGGCAAATCGGCCGCGGCGTTCTTCATCGTGCGTGCGTTCGGCCATCCGACCAGCACCGCGCTGACCATCTCGGCCAGCCTGGCGCAGATCGGCGAGTTCGCCTTCATCATCGCCGGCCTCGGCGTCGCCCTGCAGATCCTGCCGAAGGAAGGCCAGTCGCTGGTACTGGCCGGTGCGCTGGTGTCGATCATGCTCAATCCACTGGTGTTCGGCCTGCTCGACCGTTGGCAGGCCAAGCAGGAACAGCAGCCGCAGCCGGCGGAGCCGGAAGAGGCCACCGGTCCCTCGCGCGATCTGCGTGACCACGCCATCGTGATCGGCTATGGCCGGGTCGGCAGCGAACTGGCGCAGGTGCTGCGCGATCGCGGCGTGCCGGTGCTGGTGATCGATGACAACAAGGAACACGTCGAACAGGCGCACGCCAAGGGCCTGGCGGCGATCCGCGGCAGTGCCGCCGCCGACCGGGTGCTGGCCGAGGCTCATCCGGAGCGCGCCAAGATCGCGGTGCTGGCGATTCCGCAGCCGCTGGAAGCCGGTGAGGCGCTGGCAAAGCTGCGGGCGATCAACCCGGACCTGACCCTGCTGGCACGTGCGCACAGCGATGCCGAGGTGAAGCACCTGCTGGAACACGGTGCCGATGGCACGGTGATGGCCGAGCGCGAGCTGGCCTATTCGCTGGCGGAGATGATCATGTCGACGCCGCCGTACCGGAATCTGGGGCAGCACAGCATTCCGGTGGTGTGAGGGGTGTGCGTGTGCAGGGCTTGCAGCCCTGCACCTGCTTGGAACAACGGCAACGGCAACGGCAAAAGCATGCTATCCGTGGGATGGCGGGGTGGGTCCGGTTGCGGGAGACGCCGTGAACCCATCCCTGGGGGCTTGGCCGCGGCATCCATGCCGCGGACACTCCCGCAACCGGACCCACCCCGCCTTCGACAGTTCGCCGCTGCTGTGGGTGGGTGTCGACCTTGGTCGACACGCCGGCACAAAAAAATCCCCGGTCGACCCGCATCGACCGGGGATCTGGATCGCCACGTTGCCACGCCTTGGAGAGGCAGTTCCACGGTAGCGCATCGCGCGGCCGGTGGTGATCGCCTGTGGCGATATGCACCAAGCGCGCAGCTATCAGGCGCCGGCCAGGGCCTGCTCCAGGTCCGCGCGCAGGTCGCCGATGTGCTCGATGCCGATCGACAGACGCACGGTGTCTTCGCTGACCCCGGCCTTGGCCAGTTCAGCTGCATCCAGCTGGCGATGGGTGGTGGACGCTGGATGGGTCGCCAGCGATTTGGCGTCGCCCAGGTTCACCAGCCGGGTGAACAGCTTCAACGCATCAAGGAAGCGCGCGCCGGCTTCACGGCCGCCGGGCAGGCCGAAGGTCAGTACGCCCGAGCCGTGTCCCCCCAGGTAGCGCTGCGCGGCGGCGTGCTCCGGGTCGTCGGCCAACCCGGCGTAGCGGACCCAGGCCACCTTGGCGTGCGCCTTCAGGAACTGCGCGACGGCCAGCGCGTTGGCATTGATGCGCTCCATGCGCAGCGCCAGGGTCTCGATGCCCTGCAGGATCAGGAAAGCATTGAACGGCGACAGCGCCGCACCGGTGTTGCGCAGCGGCACCACGCGCGCGCGGCCGATATAGGCCGCCGGCCCCAGCGCTTCGGTGTAGACCACGCCGTGGTAGCTGGGGTCGGGCTGGTTGAGGCGGGCGAAACGCTTCGGCTGCGCGGCCCAGTCGAAGCGACCGGAGTCGATGATGGCGCCGCCGAGGCTGTTGCCGTGGCCGCCCAGGTACTTGGTCAGCGAGTGCACGACGATGTCGGCACCGTGCTCGAACGGGCGCAGCAGGAAGGGCGTGGCCACGGTGTTGTCGACGATCAGCGGTACGCCGGCCGCGTGAGCGACTTCGGCGATGGCGGCGATGTCTGTGACATTGCCGCGCGGGTTGCCGATCGATTCGACGAACACCGCCTTGGTGCGCTCGTCGATCAGCGCGGCGAACCCGGCCGGATCGGCGGGGTCGGCGAAGCGCGCCTGGATGCCGTACTGCGGCAGCGTATGCGCCAGCAGGTTGAGGCTGCCGCCATACAGCGCGCTGGAGGCGACGATGTTGTCGCCGGCCTCGGCAATGGTCTGGATGGCATAGGTGATCGCGGCCTGCCCCGAGGCCAGCGCCAGTGCGCCGATGCCACCTTCCAGCGCGGCCAAGCGTTGCTCCAGCACGTCGGTGGTGGGATTCATGATGCGTGTGTAGATGTTGCCCGGCACCTTCAGGTCGAACAGGTCGGCGCCATGCTGGGTGTCATCGAAGGCATACGCCACCGTCTGGTAGATCGGCACCGCCACCGCGCGGGTGGTCGGGTCGGGACGGTAGCCGCCGTGCACGGCCAGGGTTTCCAGTTGCCACTGCGGGTCGCTCATTGCACCAGGCTCCATCCGGGGAAACCGCCACCATAGGCCAGCTGCAGCCTGGCACTGAGAGCCACTGGCGATGACGTGCGTACCGGCGGTTATCAGGTTGGCCGCGATTCAGGCAGCCGTCATGGACCGTTGCTAGGCTGCGCCGCCGGGCGCTCCTGCCCGGGCACGGAGGCCCCACGCGCATGCAGCCATCCCCTTGGACACCCACCGCCAACGGCACGCCGACACCGGTCCTGCTGGTGGAGGATGATCGTCGCCTGGCCGAACTGGTCAGCGACTACCTGAACGAGCATGGCTTTGCCGTGCAGCACGTCGCCCGTGGCGACCTGGCTGGCGCGGCCTGCCGCCAGCATGCGCCGGAACTGGTGGTGCTGGACCTGATGCTGCCCGGCCTCGGTGGCATCGACGTGTGCCGGCAGATCCGCAGCTTCTCCGACGTGCCGATCCTGATGCTGACCGCGTGCGAGGACGACATCGAGCAGGTACTGGGCCTGGAATCCGGCGCCGACGACTATGTGCACAAGCCGATCGAACCGCGCCTGCTGCTGGCGCGTCTGCGCGCGCTGCTGCGCCGCCGCAATGGCAGCAGCAACACTGGCACGCCCTGCCGGCTGATGCATGGTGAACTGCTGATCGACCGCATGCAGCGCGAGGTGCATCTGCATGGCCAGCCGGTAGACATGGGCACCACCGAATTCGAGATCCTGTGGCTGCTGGCCAGCCAGCCGGGGCAGATCCTGTCGCGCGACCAGATCCTGCAGGCGGTGCGCGGCATCGGCTTCGACGGCCTGGACCGTAGTGTCGATGTCAGCATCGGCAAGCTGCGCCGCAAGCTGGGCGATGACGCGCGCGAACCGCGGCGGATCAAGACCGTGTGGGGCCGCGGCTACCAGTTCAACCCGTCGGCCTGGACCGCATGAAGCGGCTGTTCCTGTGGCTGTGGTTCGTCACTGGTGCCTGCTTCCTGGTGTCGGTGTTTTTCCTCAACCACATCCTGGACGGCATCTACACGCCTGTGCAGGATCGCGTGTTCGTCGAGCAGGTGCGCGGGCAGGTGTACGCCCTGCGCAGTGGCCTGGCCGGCCTGGACGCCGGCCAGCAGCATGAGCGCCTGCAGCAGTGGCAGCCACACTACGGCATCGCGCTGACCCTGCTCGACAGTGCTCCCGCGCTCGCCCCCCAGGAACAGGCAGCCGTGAAGGCTGATGGCTTCATCGTGCGCGATCAATACCAGCAGGTCCTGCTGCCCATCGAAGGCATCGGAGGCCGCTGGCTGCACCTGCGCCTGCCTGGCGCGGTGCAGATGACGACGTACATGACAATCGCGGCATACCTCAGCATCCTGCTGCTGGTCGGCGCCAGCCTGTACGCCTGGGTGCGCCTGCTCTGGCGCGATCTTGAAGCGCTGCGCCTGCACGCCGACCGCATCGGTGCCGGTGATCTGCAAGCGCGCGCACAGGTCTCGCCGCGCTCGCAGATCCGGGTCATCGTCGAACATTCCAACCGCATGGCGGCGCGCGTAGCCGAACTGGTGCAGCGCCAACGCGACCTGACCCATGCGATCTCGCACGAACTGCGCACGCCGATCGCGCGCGTGGCCTTCGGCCTGGACCTGATGCAGGACAGTGATGATCGCGAACGCCGCGAACGGCTGGCACAGGGCCTGCACGGCGATCTGGCCGAACTCAACCGGCTGGTCAGCGAACTGCTGGCCTATGAGCGCCTGGAGCATCCCAGCGAAGGCGAGCCGATGCAGCGCATCGAAGCCGACGACTGGCTGCAGGCCTGTCTGGCCGATGCACGCCGTGATGCCGAACGCGGCGGCGTGGTCCTGCGCGTGCAGCCCAGTGCGTTGCCACGGGTGGATGCCGAGCCGCGCCTGCTGCAGCTGGCACTGAGCAATCTGGTGGGCAATGCGCTGCGCCACACGCATTCGCAGGTGGAAGTCTCGCTGGTCGGCGTCGGCGGCCGGGCCTGCCTGCGTGTGGATGACGACGGCCCTGGCATCGCCGAAGCCGATCGCGAGAAGGTGATGCGTCCATTCACCCGCCTGGACGACAGCCGCAGCCGCGACACCGGCGGTTTCGGCCTGGGCCTGGCCATTGTCAGCCGCATCGCCGCCCGCCACGGTGGCGAGCTGCGCATCAGCCGCGCCACGCTGGGCGGCGCGCGCCTGGAAATGCACTGGCCGCTGGCTGCCAGCTGAACGCCCAAGGGCACCCTTACAGTTGATTACAACTCCCGCACAACTGCGGACGGATCGGTCGCCGGCCTATCGCCACGCTAACGACCCTGCAGCACTCGCCGGATGCGCGCGCTGCCTTCCTCCCATTGTCGAGAGTTTCCATGTCCCAGCTTCGCCGTTCCCCCGCCCTGCTCTGCCTGGCCCTGTTGCCGCTGTTCGCCGCACCGATCGCCCACGCCAAGGATGACCACTGGACCTTCGAGGTCGCTGCCGGCGGTGGCGTGGCACCTCGCTACAGTGGCAGCGAGGAGTATCGTGCGACGCCGTCGTTGTCCTTTGATGTCACCTCGCCGGGTGGATGGTTTCTGGGCACCAGTGGCATTGGCTGGGGCACCTCCATTGGCGAGCACACCCGCGTGCGTGCCTACGTCGGCGCCAGCGGCATCCGCAAGGAAAAGGACTCCCTGCTTGGCGGTTCGGACTTCCTGCGCGGCATGGGCGATATCGATACCCGTCCCCTGGTCGGCATCTCGGCTGGTTATACGCTGGGCGAAGCCGTGCTGAGCGGCTCCTGGCAGTTCACCCGCAAGGATGAGGACAAGGCCGAGAACGGCCTGGCCACCCAGCAGGTGCACCTGAACCTGACCATGCCGCTGTTCGACCTGGCCGGTGGCGTGGTCAGCGGCAGTGTTTCCACCGACTACGGCAACCGCGGTTACATGCAGACCTGGTACGGCGTCAGCCCGGAACAGGCGGCGCGTACCGGCTTTGCCCAGCACAAGCCGAAGGCCGGCCTGGTCAGCGCCGGTGTCGGCCTCAAGTGGAGCCACCGCGTGGGCCGCAACGGCAACTGGTACATCTCGGCCGAAGGCACGCGCCTGCTTGGCGATGCGGCCGACAGCCCGATCGTGCAGAAGCCCAACCAGTTCGGCTTGATGAGCGGGTACACGCACCGCTTCTGAGAAGTCGCCGGGCATGGCCCGGCGCTACCGGAGAAAACGGGGCGCTGCGATCAGGCAGCGCCCCGCATGATTCACGCCTTGGCGAACACCAGGTGACCGCCGTCGTTGCCGACTTCGATGGTGTCGCCGTTGACGAAGGCCCCGGACAGGATCTTCTGCGCCAGCGGGTTTTCCAGCTGCGCCTGGATCGCACGCTTCAACGGACGCGCGCCATACACCGGATCGAAGCCAACGTTGCCGAGCAGATCGAATGCTGCGTCGGACACCATCAGCTTCAAGCCACGCTCGGCCAGGCGCTTCTCCAGCCCACGCATCTGGATCCGCGCGATCTGCTTGATCTGCTGCTTGTCCAGCGGGTGGAACACCACGATGTCGTCCAGGCGGTTGATGAATTCCGGGCGGAAGTGCGCCTGCACCACGCCCATCACCGCCGCCTTCATCTGCGTGTAGGCCTCCGGGCTGTCGTCGGCACTCATGTCCTGGATCTGGTGCGAGCCCAGGTTCGAGGTCATCACGATGACGGTGTTGCGGAAGTCCACGGTGCGGCCCTGGCCATCGGTCAGGCGGCCATCGTCCAGCACCTGCAGCAGGATGTTGAACACATCCGGGTGCGCCTTCTCCACTTCGTCCAGCAGGATCAGCGAATACGGACGACGACGCACAGCCTCGGTCAGGTAGCCGCCTTCCTCGTAGCCGACATAGCCCGGAGGCGCACCGATCAGGCGTGCGACGCTGTGCTTCTCCATGAACTCGCTCATGTCGATGCGGATCATCGCGTCGGCACTGTCGAACAGGAATTCGGCCAGCGACTTGCACAGCTCGGTCTTGCCCACGCCGGTCGGGCCGAGGAACAGGAACGAGCCGGCCGGACGGTTCGGATCGGACAGTCCGGCACGCGAGCGGCGCACCGCATCGGAGACGACCTTGATCGCTTCCTCCTGGCCGACCACGCGGTTGTGCAGCACCTCTTCCATGCGCAGAAGCTTGTCGCGCTCGCCTTCGAGCATCTTGTTGACCGGAATACCGGTCCAGCGCGAAACGACTTCGGCAATCTCCTCGTCGGTCACGCGGTCCTGCACCAGCTTGAAGTCCTTGTGCTCGGCTTCCTGGGCGGCGGCCAGCTGCTTTTCCAGCTGCGGCAACAGGCCGTACTGGATCTCGCTCATCCTGGCGAAATCCTGGCGGCGCTGCGCGGCCTCCAGTTCCAGCCTGGCCTGCTCGACCTGCTCCTTGATCTTCGTCGCACCCTGCAGCGCGGCCTTCTCCGACTTCCAGATTTCATTGAGATCGGAGAACTCGCGCTCCAGCGCCTCGATGTCGTTCTCCAGGTCGGCCAGGCGTTGCCGCGAGGCTTCGTCCTTTTCCTTCTTCAGCATCTCGCGCTGGATCTTCAGCTGGATCACCCGGCGCTCCAGGCGGTCCAGCTCTTCCGGCTTGGAGTCGATCTCCATGCGCAGGCGCGAAGCGGCTTCGTCCATCAGGTCGATGGCCTTGTCCGGCAGCTGGCGGTCGGTGATGTAGCGGTTGGACAGCGTCGCGGCGGCGACGATGGCCGGGTCGGTGATCTCCACGCCATGGTGCAGCGCGTACTTCTCCTTCAGGCCGCGCAGGATCGCGATGGTGTCCTCCACCGACGGCTCGCCCACGAACACCTTCTGGAAGCGGCGCTCCAGCGCGGCATCCTTCTCGATGTACTTGCGGTACTCGTCCAGCGTGGTCGCGCCGATGCAATGCAGCTCACCGCGTGCCAGCGCCGGCTTCAGCATGTTGCCGGCATCCATCGCGCCATCGGCCTTGCCAGCGCCGACCATGGTGTGCAGTTCGTCGATGAACAGGATGATCTGGCCTTCGTTCTTGGCCAGGTCGTTGAGCACGCCCTTCAGGCGTTCCTCGAACTCACCGCGGAATTTGGCACCGGCGATCAGCGCGCCCATGTCCAGCGACAGCACGCGCTTGCCGCGCAGGCCCTCAGGCACTTCGTCGTTGATGATGCGCTGGGCCAAGCCCTCGACGATGGCAGTCTTGCCCACGCCGGGTTCGCCGATCAGCACCGGGTTGTTCTTGGTCCGGCGCTGCAGCACCTGGATGGTGCGACGGATCTCTTCGTCGCGGCCGATCACCGGGTCGAGCTTGCCGCTCTCGGCGCGCGCGGTCAGGTCGATGGTGTACTTCTCCAGCGCCTGCCGCTGTTCCTCGGCATTCTCCGACTGCACGTTCTCGCCGCCACGCAACTTGTCGATGGCCGCCTGCAGGCGGGTCTTGTCGGCACCGGCGGCGCGCAGCGCCATGCCCAGCGTGCCGCCATCGTCCAGCGCGGCCAGCACGAACCACTCGCTGGCGATGAAGGCATCCCCATGCTGCTGGGCCAGCTTGTCGGTCTGGTTCAGCAGGCGCCCCAGGTCATTGCCCATCGAGACATTGCCGGCCTGGCCGGACACCTTCGGCAGCGCGTCCAGCGCCTCGGTCAGGCGCTCGCGCAGCACCGGCACGTTCACCCCGGCCTGGGCCAGCAACGGGCGCGTGCTGCCGCCCTGCTGGTCCAGCAGCGCGCTGAACAGGTGAACCGGTTCGATGATGCTGTTGTCGCGGCCCACGGCCAGCGACTGTGCGTCTGCCAGCGCCTGCTGGAAACGCGAGGTGAGCTTGTCCATCCGCATTGCGAATCCTCATCGGTCATCAGGGCCGGCCCGCGCCGGCGATGCTGGAAAGATGCGGTTGCCCCACCCGGTTTCAAGGGTGGCTGCGACTGCACCCCGAGGCCAGTCAGCCTGCGGCCAGCATGCCGGAGCGGGTGTGGTCGGCGCGTTGATCCGGATCAGTCATGCGCGGTGGACGAGTTCAGCGGGTGATCGCGGTGCGGATCGCGCGCAGCTGCTGCTTGACCGCCCGCGCCTGGGCTGCATCCATCCGCAGCAGCGCCTTCTGCCCGATCGAGCGCGACTGCAGGGTGGGATCGACAAAGCGGTAGCGGCCGCGTTCATCGCGCTGCACCACTGGGGGCTGGGCCAGTTCCGGGGTGTCCAGCAGGTGGTCGATCACCGCGACCAGGCGGTCGTTGAAGTAGCCCTCAGGCCGGCCCAGGTCCACATAGGCCTGCTGGATCAGCGGATAGAAGCGCTTGTAAGCGGTAGCCGTGGCCGCCGGGTCCAGCGCAGTGAACGCCTGCACGTAGGGCGCATAACGCGCCGCGTTGCTGGCGGCGATGCGTTCGCCACCCTCACCGGGCTCGACCTGCAGGTTGCCCGGCAGCGGCCGCGCGGCCAGCGCAGTCGGCGGCACGCTGGGCTTGTCCAGGTTGTCGACCTGGGTGACCAAGCGCTGGATCAGGTGATCGCGCAGCAGCAGGGTCAATGGCCCCTCGCCCTGGAACAGCTGGCTCAATGCACCCCAGGCGGCCGTATCGCTGTCAGCCAGCCTCGGCAGCGCCGGATCGGCTGCGGCCTCGGTATCCAGCGGATGCTTGATCGCGGGCGGTGCTGGCGCGGGTTCTGCGGCCGCCTGCGGTTGTGGCGGCGCGCTGGTACTGGCGGGGGTTGATTGCACCGGCACCGAAACACCGTCTGCCAGGCTCTTCAGCTGATCGCGGAACAGCCAACCGCCCGCGCCACCGATCACCACCACACCCAGCACCCACGGCCAAACCGCCTTTCCACTCTGCATGATGCAGCACCTCGTTTCACACGCATGTAGAAGGTGTGACCCCGCCGATTCCAACGGGTTCCCCACCTGTTCCGCTGCCGTTCGGGTTCGGGCCTGCAGCAAAACCGCGCTCACGTCTGCTTTGCACGCTCCGCGCGAGGCTGTAGGTCTTGTCCTGTGGAGGCACTGCCATGCAGTACGCGCTGTATTACTGGACCGGCATCCAGGGCCGTGGCGAGTTCGTGCGGCTGGCACTGGAAGATGCCGGCGCCGACTACATCGACATGGCGCGGGTGCACGGCGATGCAGTGATGCAGCCGTTCCTCGACGGTGGCAGCGAAGGTGCGCAGCCCTTCGCACCCCCATTCCTGAAGGCCGGCCGCCAGGTCATCGCGCAGGTCGCGGCCATCCTGGATTTCCTCGGCCCGACGCTGGACCTGGTGCCACAGGCGGCCTCGCGGCGGATGCAGGCGCTGCAACTGCAGCTCACCATCGCTGATCTGGTGGCCGAGGTGCACGACACCCACCACCCCATCGCGGCCTCGAAGTATTACGAAGAACAGAAGACCGAAGCCAAGGCGCGCGCTGCGTCCCTGCGCGGCGAGCGGCTGCCGAAGTACCTCGGCTACTTCGAGCAGGTGCTGGCGGCCAATAGCGGCCGCCATGCACTGCGCGAGCATTCGTATGTGGATCTGTCGCTGTTCCAGCTGCTGAGCGGGCTGGATTACATGTTCCCGCGCCGCATGCAGGCACTCGGCCCCACCCTGCCCCTGCTGCGTGCACTGCAGGAGCGGGTGGCCAAGCGACCGAACATCGCCGCCTACCTGGCCTCGGAACGGCGGCTGGCGTTCAACACCAACGGCATCTTCCGGCATTACCCGGAACTGGATGGAGAGCGGTAGTGCCGGCCGCTGGCCGGCAACCACACGATGCGTCTGCAGCCCACCGCGTTGCCGGCCAGCGGCCGGCACTACCGTGGGGTCAGCTGCTTTCACCCAGCGACTGCACCGGCTGCTTCTGCAGCGACAACAACCCCAGCAGCAACGCCAGTGCCACGTAGGCACCAGCGAACTGCCAGCTGATGATGCGCGCCAGGCCGTCCAGGTCCCACGGCAGGTAGATGCCGCCGCGCGGGTCCACCGAGTGGATCAGGCCGAACAGGGTCAGCAGCGCCGCCACCAGCAGGAAGCCACAGGCGCGACGCAGGCGGCCGTCGACCATCGCCGCCACCGCCGAGATCCACAGCATCGAGGTGATGATGAAGCCATTGCCGAGGGTGAAGATCACCGCCAGCTCCGGCAGGCCATGCCCGTCGAGCTTGGTCAGCAACTGCGGCAGTTGGTCCGGTGCAATCCAGCCGGGTGCCTTGATCGCCAGCAGGTAGGCCACCGACGGCAGGAAGCCGAACACCATCGCGCCGGTATGGTGACGCGGCGTGGCCTGGAACGCCTGCGTGGTGATGTCGATGGCCACGTACACGATGATCGGTGCCAGCACTGCCAACGGCAGCCATTGCACCAGCCCGGAGATGATGCCGAGCATGCCCCCGATGCCGACGAACAGGCCGGTCAGCAGCGTATAGCCGCTGCGCGCGCCCATGTGCTTGTACGCCGGCTGGCCGATGTACGGCGTGGTCTGCGCAACGCCGCCGCAGACACCGGCCACCAGCGTCGCCACCGCTTCCACCAGCAGGATGTCGCGGGTGCGGTAGTCATCGCCGGCCGCACGTGCGCTCTCTGACACGTTGATGCCACCGACCACCATCAGCAGGCCGAACGGCAGCAGCAGCGGCAGGTAGGTCATCGCCGTGGGCAGGCCCTCAAGGAAGCCCAGCGTCGGCAGCGGCAGCACCACCTGCGGCGGCACCCACTCCGGCACGTGGAAGCCCGGCGCGCCCAACCCGGCCAGGCCGAGGCCGTAATACAGCACGGTGCCGAACACGAAGGCCAGCAGCACACCCGGGCCACGCACCGGCAGCCTGCCCTTGGCGATCAATACATACAGCAGCAGGCCCAGCGTGGTGAAGCCGACCAGCGGCGAGCGCAGCGTTTCCAGCAGCGGCAGCAGGCCCATCAGCACCAGCGCGATGCCGGCAATGGAGCCCAGCAGCGCGGCACGCGGCAGCGCGCGGGTGACCGCTTCGCCGAAGAACGACAGCACGAACTTGAGCACGCCCATGATGACCAGCGCGGCCATGCCCAGTTGCCACGTGGCGATTCCCGCCGCATGCGGGTCCAGGCCCTGCTGCTTGAAGGCGATGAAGGCCGGGCCGAGCACCAGCAGCGCCATGCCGATGCTGGTCGGTGCATCCAGGCCGAGCGGCATGGCGGTGACATCATCGCGGCCGGTACGCGCGGCCAGCCGGCGTGCCATCAGGGTGTACAGCAGGTTGCCGACCAGCACGCCGAAGGCGGTGCCGGGGAACATGCGGCCGAACACTACATCGGCGGGGAACTGGAAGATCCCGACCAGCGCCATGGCGATGAAGCCGAGAATGGAGAGGTTGTCGACGACCAGGCCGAAGAAACCGTTGAAGTCACCGGCGACGAACCAGCGACGTGGTGCGGCGGAAGCGGGAGCGGACATGGAAGGGGTGGTGGGGGTGGGGACCGCCGATGGTAGGCCCAGCGGGGCCGGCGCGCCAATTCCGTCGTGGAAAGATGGGTTCCAGCCAACGGCGGGGCCCCTCGTGGCTGGGCGCAAATCGCAAATTCCTGGGCTGGCCCGGGCGGGTGGGCGTCGCGGGGGACGCCGTGAACCCATCCTTGGGGGCTTGGCCGCGGCATCCATGCCGCGGACACCCCCGCGACGCCCACCCGCCCGGCCCCTGACAGTTTCCTGCGTGTGCCAGCCACGGAAGAGAATCAAAAGATCAAAAGCAAAAGCAGGCTCTCGTTGTAGCGCCGAGACCATGCTCGGCTGCCATACGCGAAGCCTCTGAGCCGAGCATGGCTCGGCTCTACAGAAGATCATTCCGATCATTCTTTCGTTCATCCACGCATGGCGTGGATCTACCGTGTCGACCAAGGTCGACACCCATCAGGCACCGGCCATGCCATTCCGACAGATCGCAGGAATCTGTCGAAGGCGGGGTGGGTCCGGTTGCGGGGGTGTCCGCGGCATGGATGCCGCGGCCAAGCCCCCAGGGACGGGTTTACGGCGTCCCCCGCAACCGGACCCACCCCGCCATCCCTCAGGAAACCCGCTTCTGCTCTGGCTCTGGCTCGTAGCGGGTGCAGGGCGCAGCCCTGCATCGACCATCCCCTCACTTCTTCAGGAAGTTGTCCACCAGCAGATGCTTCACGTCGTCGAATCGGCCGTTCAATACCGCCTTGGCGGCATACAGCGCCGTCCCGGCCACCTGCTTGGCCTCGATCTGCGGCGGCATCACCAGCTCGGCGCGGCTGGTGTGTACGTCCAGCAACGCCGGGCCGCGCTGCGCCAGGAAATCCTGTACAGCCTCTTCCAGATCCTCGCTGCGCGTCACCGTGCGGCCGTGGAAGCCGATCACTTCGGCAAGGCGGCCAAAATCCGGGTTCTTCAGGTCGGTGTAGTTGTCCAGCAGCCCTTCCACCTTCTGCTCCAGCTCGACGAAGTTCAGCGAACCGTTGTTGAACACCACCACCTTGATCGGCAGATTTTCCTGCACTGCGGTCAGCAGATCGCCCAGCAGCATCGCCAGGCCTCCGTCGCCGGACAGCGAGATCACTTGGCGGCCCGGGAACGCCTTCTGCAGGCCCAGTGCCTGCGGCATCGCATTGGCCATCGTGCCGTGCAGCAGGCTGGTCAGCGTGCGGCGGCGGCCGTTGACGCGGATATGCCGCAGCACCCAGACCATCGGCGAGCCGCCGTCGGCGGTGAACAGTGCATCGTCGGTCGCATACTTGGACAGCAATGCGGTCAGGTGCTGCGGATGGATAAGCTCACCCTCACCCGGCTGTTCTTCCTGTTCGCGCTTCTTCAGCGCCTTGTCGCGACGTTCGACGCACTCATCGAGGAACGCGCTGTCGTCGCGCGGCGGCAGCATCGGCAGCAGCGCATCCAGCGTCGGTGCGATATCGCCGACCACGCCGAGGTTCACCGGGTGGCGGCGGCCGAGGTGGCTGCCATCGCGATCGACCTGGATGATTGTGGCCTTGTCCGGGTAGAACTGGCCCCAGGCGAAGTCGGCGCCGAGCAGCAGCAGCGTGTCGCACTCCATCAGCGTGTGGAAGCCAGATTCGATGCCGAAGATGCCGGTCATGCCCATGTTGTACGGGTTGTCCGGCTCGACGAAATCCTTGGCGCGCGAGGTGTGCGCGACCGGCGCCTGCAGACGCCGGGCCAGTTCCAGCAGCTGCGCGTGCGCACCCTGGCAGCCGGCACCGGCATAGACGCCGATGCGCTTGCCCTGCCCAAGCAGCTCGGCGATGCGCTGCAGTTCGGCGTCGGAAGGGCGCAGCACCGGCTGGGTGTAGTGCACCGAGAACGGCACATCGTGCTTCACCTCGGCCTGGCTGATGTCGGCCGGCAGGATCACCACCGCCACGCCGCGGCGGCTGATCGCGGCCTGGCAGGCCAGTGTGACCACGCGGCGTGCCTGTTCGGCGCTGTGCACCTGCTCGCAGAACACCGAACAACTGGCGTACACCGCCTTGAAGTCCACTTCCTGCGGGAATTCCATGCCCAGTTCGCTGGTCACCACCTGGCTGGCGATCAGCACCATCGGCGCGCGGTTGCGGTTGCTCTCGAACACACCGTTGATGAAGTGCAGGCTGCCGGGCCCGCAGGAGCCGGCGCAGGCGGTCAGTTCGCCGCTCACCAGCGAATCGGCGCCGGCAGCGAACGCTGCCACTTCTTCATGCCGCACGTGCACCCAGGCGATCTCACTGCCATGCATCGCATCGGTCACATGGTTGAGCGTATCGCCCACGATGCCGTAGCAACGGCGGACACCGGCCTGCTGCAGGGCGTCCACCACGATTTCGGCCACGCGCTTGCTCATCGGATACATCCTCGAACGGGGGAACGTCCGAGGCTAGACCCGGTGAAGTGATGCCCCCGTGGGCAAGTTGCGCATCGCCTCGATGTGCAAACTGCGGGTAGACATCTCGTCAATCATTGACGTTGATCCAACCCTCCACCACGCCCTGCTTCGGGTTGCGGTAGCGCAGCCTCACCCAGCCGTCCTGTTCATCCAGCATTTCCACGCGATCGCCCTGCACCAGGTAGCGCTTGGTGCTCGATGCACCGGGGCGATCGAACAGGAACACGCGTGCTGGCACCACGGTAGCCTGCTGGCCACGCAGCGGCCCGTCGGGCCGTGCGCCCAGGCCATCGGCGATGGCCGTCTCCAACACGCGGCCATCGGCATCGTAGGTGCGCCAGACCGCCAGCGGGCCCTGCTCGTCGGTCTGTTCCCACTGCAGCGTGGCGCTCACCGTATCGCCCAGCATCAGCACATTCTCGCTGCGGTAAAGGTAGAGCTTCGCGCCTGCAAACCGGTACTGGTCGGTGTAGCACATCGGGCCGCTGCGACAACTGCTGGTGAGGGTGTGGGTGGCAATGTCCACGCTCAGCCCCATCAGGTCACCGCAACTATCCTTGCCGTGGGTGTCGGCCTGCAGCGCGCGGAAACCTGCACTGGCCGGATCGAAGCGGTACACCGCCACCGCTTCGTTGACCATGCCCACCGATGCACGCGCGACCAGCTCCGGGTAGCCATCGAAATCGACGTCCTCCAGACCCCACTGCGAATTGCCGTCGGCATCCGCCGCGCCCGCCAGCACCTGGCGCTTGCCTGACGGCGACAGCTGTACCGCGATGCTGCCATCCTGCTGGGGATCGGCGTGCGCCTGCACGTGAGCGGCCACCTGGAACCGCAGCGTTTCGCCGTCGTCGCTACTTGCCTGCGCCGACGGTGCCAGCACTCCCGCCAGCACCAGGCCCAGCACGCATTCCCTGCAATTCATCATTGCTCCCTGCGGCACCGCGGCGGCACCTTCAACTCAGAACGATACCTCGACCGGCTGCCGCGACCACAGCACCGATTGATGCTTGGTCTGCTGCTTCCACGCCAGGCGGATCGCTTCGATGTCGGCGCGGCGCTGCTGGGTGTCCTCGTGCAGCACCACCAACACCTTGGTGCGCAGGCGGTTGGGCGAGGCATCACCGCGGAACAGCCATTGGCCATAGGCATCGAACACGGTCAGGCCATCCGGGAAGCGCGGGGTCACTTCCTTGTCCAGGAAGGTGCGCCACTGCGCCTCGCTGATGGTATCGGCCTGCGGGCGGTTGCCGGCGCCCTGCTCCTCGCCCACGCCGAAGTACAGCTCGCTGCGCACCCAGCCGTGGCCGTCGGACGGGCGTGCGGCATCGCCCTTCAGTTCGGCGGTGGTGGCCGTGGCATAGGCGCTGGGCGCCTGCGAGGACAGGCTGGCACAGCCGCTGGTGGCCAGCAGCACGGCAAAGACGAGGCCAAGGTGTTTCATCGGTACAGCTCCGGGGAAGGGGGACAGGGCGAGCCGGCAGCGTACAGCGCCACCGGCCCGGCGTGATGATGCCCACAGGGCATCAGCTCATGCCGGACCGGCAGGGGCTTGCATCGGCACCGGCCATCACGCGAAGATAATATATCGCTTCATCCGGATGGATGTAAGTGAAACTATCTCCCCTTCCCCGCCGTCGTTGTTGCTGGAGCCCCCATGTCCGCCCACCTGCCCGCGTCGCCGCTCGGCCTCGCCATCGCCCTCGCGCTTTCCTCCGCCGCCGTCCCGGCCCTGGCCCAGGACGCCACCAGCCTGGACACGGTGATCGTCACCGGCACCCGCGCCGCCGACCGCACCGTGCTTGAATCCACCTCGCCGGTGGACGTGCTCACCGCCGAGGACATCCGCAAGGCCGGCGTGGTCAACGGTGAACTGGGCAGCGCGCTGCAGGCACTGCTGCCGTCGTTCAACTTCCCGCGCCAGTCCAACTCCGGCGGTGCCGACCATGTGCGCGCCGCGCAGCTGCGTGGCCTGTCGCCGGACCAGGTGCTGGTGCTGGTCAATGGCAAGCGCCGCCACCACACCGCGCTGGTCAACACCGACAGCAAGATCGGCAAGGGCACCACCCCGGTCGACTTCAACTCGATTCCGGTCAGTGCAATCAAGCGCATCGAAGTGCTGCGCGATGGCGCCGGTGCGCTGTACGGCTCTGACGCGGTCGCCGGCGTCATCAACGTGATCCTCGACAACGGCGGCGACGGTGGCGAGATCGAAGCCAGCTACGGTGCCAACCACACCGACCTCAAGCCGATCGGCCGCACCCTCACCGACGGCCAGACCGGCAACATCAGTGCCAAGGTCGGCACCTCGCTGGGCGAGGACGGTGGCTTCCTGCGCGTCGGCCTGGAATACAAGCACCGCAACGGCACCAACCGCGCCGGCTTCGACCAGATTCCGCCGTGGGACCAGACTCCAGGCAACCTGGCGCTGCAGGGCAAGCGCAACTACGTGCTGGGCGATGGCAAGAGCAAGGACATCAACCTGTGGCTGAACACCGAGATCCCGGTCGGCCAGACCTCGACGTTCTACGCGTTCGGCACCTTCAACCAGCGTGACACCGAAGGCGCGAACTACTTCCGCTACCCCGACGGCGATGCCAACTGGAAGCAGGTCTATCCGAACGGTTACCGGCCGATCTCCGAAGGCGAGAACCGAGACGTGCAGGCCGTGGCCGGCGTGCGCGGCCAGTGGGGCGAGTGGAGCTACGACGGCAGCCTGGATTATGGCCAGAACGACTTCACCTACCGCCTGCGCGATTCGCTCAATGCCTCGCTCGGCCCGACCAGCCCGACCCGCTTCAAGACCGCCGATTACGAGTACGCACAGACCGTGGGCAACCTCGACCTGAGCCGCGTGTTCACCCAGAGCGAGAGCATCAGCCACACCCTGGGCCTGGGTGTGGAAGCGCGCCACGAGCGCTACCAGACCCGCCCAGGTGACCCGGCCAGCTACGCGGCCGGCCCGTTCACCGATCGCCCGACCGGTTCGCAGGCCGGTGGCGGCCTGACCCCGCAGGATGCAGCCACCCTGTCGCGCGATGTGGCCAGCGCCTATGCCAGCCTGTCCAGCCAGTTCGGCGAGAAGTTCTCCACCGATCTGGCCGCGCGCTACGAGCACAACGATGACTTCGGCGGCGAACTGACCGGCAAGCTCGGCCTGCGCTATGAATTCACCCCGGCGTTCGCACTGCGCGGTGCCATCTCCAACAATTTCCGTGCGCCGTCGCTGGCACAGATCGGTTACGAATCCACCTCCACCGGCTACAACGCTGGCGGCCAGCTGGTGCAGGGCCGCCTGCTGTCGGTCAACAATCCGATCGCGCGTGGCCTCGGCGCACGTGACCTGAAGCCGGAGAAGTCGCTGAACACCTCGCTCGGTTTCACCAGCCGCATCGGCGAGCATTTCGACCTGTCGCTGGACTTCTTCCAGATCGACATCGACGACCGCATCGCGCTGTCGGAGAGCATCACCGGTGATGCGCTCACCGATTACGTGGCGGCGAACTACGGCGTCAGCGGCCTGCAGAGCGCCAGCTTCTTCGTCAACGCCGCCGATACCCGCACCCGTGGCGCCGAGCTGGTGAGCAACTGGCGCCAGTCGCTGGGCGATGGCCAGCTGCTGCTGACCGGCACCTACGCCTACACCAAGACCACGCTGAAGAACGTGCTGGCCACGCCGGCACAGCTGCGCGCGCTGAACCCGGACTACGTGCTGTTCGGCATCGAAGAGACCAACACGCTTACCGATGCCACGCCGCGCACGCGCGGCAGTTTCTCGGCCGCATGGAGCAACGACCGCTGGTCGCTGAGTACCCGCGTGAACCGCTATGGCAGCGCCACCCGCGTGTTCAACTTCGGTGACGGCTACATTCCGCGCCAGACCTACCAGGCCGAATGGCAGCTGGATGCGGAGGTCGAGTACCGCATCACTCCGCGCTGGAGCGTGGCCATCGGTGGCCAGAACCTGACCGACAACTACCCGGATCGATCCAACAGCGATATTCACTACTTCGGCAACCTGCCGTATGACGTGCTGTCGCCGATCGGCAGCAACGGCGCGTACTACTACGGCCGCGTCCGCTATACGTTCTGATTCGCAGAATAGACCCGGTAGAGCCGGCGGCGTAGAGTCGCCGGGTCCAGGGCCGGCAGGTCAGTGAACTGTCGCCCTGCCTCGACCTGCCCTACACGCCCACGCTGGCAAGGTGAGGGCATGGCTGAACCGCTCCCCCTGCGTCCGCCACCGCCCTTGCTGGACGACGCCTGTGCGTTGTTCCTCGATGTCGATGGCACCCTGATCGAATTCGCTGCACGCCCGGATGCCGTGCAGCTGCTGCCGGATGTGCGCGAAGCCATCGGCCGCATCAGCGACCGCCTGGAAGGTGCCGTGGCACTGGTCAGTGGTCGCCCGCTTGAACAGCTGGATCAACTGTTCGCTCCCCTGCAACTGCCTGCCGCCGGCCTGCACGGCCATGAACTGCGTGGCCAGGATGGTCGTGTGCTGCGTGACGAACACGATGACGACACCGCCGAGTGGCTGCACGCACTGCACCAGCAGGCGATGCGCTTCGCCCACGGCCATCCCGGCGTGCTGGTGGAAGACAAGGGCGTCGGCCTGGCCCTGCACTGGCGCGGCGCGCCGCATGCCGCCAGCGATGTCCGCGCCTTCGCCGACCGCCACGTGCGTGGCCGTGCCAGCTACCGCCTGCAACCTGGCGACCATGTGGTCGAGTTCGTGCCTGTCGGCACCGACAAGGGCCGTGCCGTGCGCCGGATGATGCAGTACCTGCCCTTCCGCGGCCGCCTGCCGGTATTCCTCGGTGACGACCTCACCGATGAATTCGGCTTCGACGCCGCCAACGTCCAGCATGGCTGGAGCGTACTGGTGGGCGAGCGCGAACCCAGTGCGGCAGTGTTCGCGCTGCCCGACATACGCAGCGTGCACGCCTGGCTGCGTGAGAATGCCTATTGACCCGGCCACCCCACGGCCGCAACCGAGATGTACCGCGTGATGACCCAACCCGATCTTGATCTGGGCGTGGTCGGCAACGGCAGCTTCGGCGCCCTGGTCGACAAACGTGCCCGCGTTGTCTGGAGCTGCCTGCCCACCTTCGACGGCGACCCCACCTTCTGCGCCCTGCTCGGCCCCAACCAGCAGACCGGTGGCGACTTCGCCATCGAGCTGGAGGACTTTGCCGACAGCGAGCAGGAGTACCTCACCAACACCGCGATCCTGCGCACCGTGCTGCGTGACACGCAGGGCGGCGCACTGGAAATCCTCGATTTCGCCCCGCGCTGGCGCCAGAACGACCGTTTCTACCGTCCGGTCAGCCTGATCCGCCAAGTCCGCCCACTGGCCGGCAGCCCACGTATCACCGTGCGTGCGCGCCCACTGGCCGACTGGGGCGCGCGTGTGCCCGAGTCCACCTGGGGCAGCAACCACGTGCGCTGGATCCTGCCCGAGCACGTGCTGCGGCTGACCACCGACGTGCCGGTACGGTTCGTGCGCGATGGCCTGCCGTTCGTGCTCAACCATCCCATCCACCTGATCCTCGGCGTGGACGAATCGCTCAACCGCTCCATCAGCGGCTATGTGCAGGAAGCCTTCCAGCGCACCCGCGATTACTGGCGTGAGTGGGTGCGCTACCTGTCCATTCCGCTGGAATGGCAGGACGCGGTCATCCGCAGTGCGATCACGTTGAAGCTGTGCCAGTACGAGGACAGCGGCGCGATCATCGCGGCAATGACCACCTCCATTCCGGAAGCGCCCGGCAGTGTGCGCAACTGGGACTACCGCTACTGCTGGCTGCGCGATGCCGCCTTCGTCGTGCGTGCGCTGAACCGGCTTGGCGCCACCCGTACGATGGAGCAGTTCCTCGGCTACATCTTCAACCTGGCCACCACCGATGGCACGCTGCAGCCGCTGTATGGCATCGGCTTCGAGGCCAAGCTGGACGAGAACGAAGTCCCCAGCCTGTCCGGCTATCGCGGGATGGGCCCGGTGCGTCGCGGCAACCTGGCCTGGGTGCAGCGCCAGCACGATGTCTACGGCAGCGTGGTGCTGGCCTCCACGCAGCTGTTCTTCGACCGTCGCCTGCAGGACCCGGGGGATGCGCACACCTTTGCCCGCCTGGAACCCTTGGGCGAACAGGCATTCGCCCTGCACGACGTACCCGATGCCGGTCTGTGGGAGTTCCGCGGGCGTACCGAGGTGCACACCTACACCAGTGCGATGTGCTGGGCGGCCTGCGACCGCCTGTGCAAGATCGCCGTACGCCTGAAGCGCGACGACCGTGCGCACTATTGGCGCGAGCGCGCCGACACCATCCACGCACGCATCATGGCCGAATCCTGGAGCGAGGAGCTGGGCCACTTCACCGATACCTTCGGTGGCCATCGGCTGGATGCCTCGCTGCTGCTGTTGGCCGACATCGGCTTCATCGACGCGATGGACGCGCGCTTCATCGCCACCGTGGAGGCCATCGGCCGAGACCTCAAGCATGGCAATTCGCTGTACCGCTATGTCGCACCGGATGACTTCGGCGAGCCTGAAACCAGCTTCACCATCTGCACTTTCTGGTACATCGATGCCCTGGCGGCGATCGGGCGCATGGACGAAGCACGCGGGATGTTCGAGCTGCTGCTGAAGCAGCGCAACCATCTGGGCCTGCTGTCGGAGGATCTGGCCTTCGACAGCGGCGAGGCCTGGGGCAATTTCCCGCAGACCTATTCGCACGTCGGCCTGATCACCGCCGCAATGCGCCTGTCGCGGTCCTGGCAGGAGGCATCGTGAGTCGTCTGGTCGTGGTTTCAAACCGTGTGGCCGTGCCCGGCGAGAACCGTGCCGGTGGCCTGGCGGTGGGCCTGCTGGCTGCCCTGAAGGAACGCGGCGGCATGTGGTTCGGCTGGAGTGGCAAGAGCGTGCGCGATGGCAGCGGCACGCTGCACACGCAGAAAGACGGCGACATCGAGTTCGTCACGCTGGATCTGAGCAAGCGCGAGGTGGATGGCTACTACAACGGCTTCGCCAACCGCACCTTGTGGCCGTTGCTGCACTTCCGCCTGGATCTGGTCGACTACGACCGCGGCACCCGCGAGACCTACCACAAGGTCAACGCGCTGTTCGCCGACAAGCTCGCGCCGCTGCTGCGCGAGGACGACATCGTCTGGATCCACGACTACCACCTGATCCCGCTGGGTGCGCTGCTGCGCGAGCGTGGCATCGGCTGCCGCATCGGCTTCTTCCTGCACATCCCGATGCCCTCGGCCGACCTGCTGCAGGCCATGCCCGACCACCTGCGGCTGTTCTCCGCGCTGTATGCCTACGATCTGGTCGGCTTCCAGACCCAGCGCGACGCCGATCGCTTCCAGACCTACCTGCGCCTGTTCGGTGGCGGCCGCGTACTCGACAATGGCGAACTGGAAGCGCCAGGTGGACGCCGCTTCCGCGCGGCCGCGTTCCCGATCGGTATCGACACCGAGCTGATCGCGCGACAGGCCGGTACCGCCGCGACCAAGGCCGCGGTGAAGAATCTGCGCGCCAGCCTGCGCGACCGCCAACTGGCCATCGGCGTGGATCGCCTGGACTATTCCAAGGGCCTGCCCGAGCGCTTCCTTGGCTTCGAGCGCTATCTGGAGCGCCATCCCGACCAGCGGGGTTCGCTGACGTACCTGCAGATCGCTCCGGTCTCGCGCGGTGATGTCACCGAGTACCGTCAACTGCGCAGCCAGCTGGAACAGATCGCCGGCCACATCAACGGTGGCCACGCCGAACCGGACTGGACACCGCTGCGCTACGTCAACCAGAACTTCACCCACGCCACGCTTACCGGCTTCTACCGGGCGGCGGCAGTGGGACTGGTGACCCCGCTGCGTGATGGCATGAACCTGGTGGCCAAGGAATACGTGGCCTCGCAGGACCCGGACGATCCCGGCGTACTGGTGTTGTCGCTGCTGGCCGGGGCCGCCGACGAGCTGAAGCAGGCGCTGCTGGTGAACCCGCACGATCTGGACGGCGTGGCCGATGCCATCGCCACGGCCGCGACGATGTCGCTGAGCAGGCGCAAGGAGCGCTGGCACGCGATGATGGAGCACCTGCGCACCTACGACATCAACCACTGGCGCCGCAGCTACCTGGACGCGCTGGAAGGTTGAAGCACGCGTTCCTGTAGAGCCGAGCCATGCTCAGCTGCTATTGGCAGGAGAAAAAGCAACTCGAGCATGGCTCGACTCTACAGAAGACAGGCGATCAATCCAGGAACCGCGCGGCCTGCTCCGGGGCAGGCAGATGGCAGGCATCATGCCGACCGAACCAGCGGTAGCGGTTGCGTGCCAGCGCGCGGTACGCCGCATCACGCCAGCCGCGCGGCACCATCCGCAGCACGCCGCTCAGGCGCCAGGCGCCGCCCAGCCCGGCCAGCACGCGCAGGATCGCATCGGTATCGGTCCAGGCGCCCTGTGCGTCCAGCAGCAGGAACGATGCCGGGTCCTGCGGATCCAAGCCATGCGAACGCAGCAGCGCACTGCCCCGCTCGCCCTGCATCGCTGCAAAACGATAGCGTCCCGTGCGGTCGAAACGCAGCAGGAAGCGCACCCAGCCGTTGCAGAGCGCGCAGACACCATCGAACACGATCACCGCGCGGCCGGTCTCGGTGGCAACCTCACTGCGGTTCGAGCCAGCCTTCATAGCGGATCAGGGCTCCGGCCCAGGGCAAGGTCACATCGACCAGGAAAGTGTAGCGCTGGCCGTGCCACGCTTCACGGCAGCGCACGCCACCGAACCAGCGTGTTGGCAGCGGCAGCAGGCCCAATGCCCAGACCCGCCGCACCGTCCAGTCGATGCCGCCATCGCGGGCCTGCAGGCCGAACGCGAAACGCACTGCACCCAGCTGCTCGTGCAGATGCCCTTCGTGCTCCCACAACCGGGACACCATCGGCCAGCGTCCGAAGCGTCGCGCCCATTGCTCGCCCTGCCCGTGCGCGCTGAACGCTACCTCGGTCGGCAGCGCATCGCCGTTGTTCGGCAACCGTGCCACTGCGGCCAGCAACGGCACCAGCCAGTGCCGTCCCCGCACGATCCGCGCCTGCCCTGCATAACGGCAGGGCAGCGGCGCGGCATGCAGCGCCTGCACAGGCGCGGCCAGGGTGGCGAAGGCCGGCCCCAGCACCCGTGCGAACAGGGGCGTGCTCAGGGAGCGATCCAGGCCAGCGTCGCCATGCGTCCGGTACGACGATCGCGCCGGTGCGAGTACAGGTCCGGATCGGCCATGGTCGAGACCGTGCCGCCGTATACCTGCGCCGGGTCCATGCCCGCGGCCTGCAGGCGCTGCCGCGCCAGCGCGAACAGGTCCACTTTCCAGTGGCCTGCGCGGGTGGCCACGAACGCCGCCTCAGCGGCCGGATCATGCCCGACGAAAGCGTGGTAGACCTCTTCGCCGATCTCGTAATCGGCCGGTCCGGCAGCCGGTCCCAGCCATGCGCGCAACTGCCCGGGAGGCGTCTGCATGGCGGCCACGGTGGCCTCCAGCATGCCGTCGGCCAGGCCACGCCAGCCTGCGTGGGCCGCGCCCACCTCACTGCCATCGGCAGCGGCGAACACCACCGGCAGGCAGTCGGCGGTCAGGATCGCCAGCACCACGCCCGACACCGAGGTCACCGCGGCATCGGCCACCGGCTCGGCGGCACCCGGTACCGGCGGCGCGCTGAAGCGCAGCACGGTGCTGCTGTGCACCTGGCGCAGCCAGTGCGGGGCCGACGGCAGCGCCAACCCCTGCTGCAGCAGCTGGCGGTTGTGCTCCACGTTGGCGGGGGTATCACCATCGGCCGCGTGCCGGTTGCCCAGGTTGAACTGCGCGAACGGCGCCGGCGAGATGCCCGCGCCATGCCGGCGCGTGGTCAGCGCATGGACGCCCGCAGGCGCCACCCAATCGGCCCACAGCAACGGCAGCGCGGCGTCCATTACCAGCGGTCCCGCTCGCGCGCGGCGAAGGCTTCGCTGTCTTCGCGCAGCACCTTCATCAGGTGCAGCATGTCGTCCGGCACCGGCGCGGTGTTGCGCACCAGCTCACCAGTGATCGGGTGCGTGAACTCCAGGGTCTCGGCGTGCAGGGCCTGGCGCTTGAAGCCACGCAGCGCGGCCACCAGCTCATCGCTGGCCCCCTTGGGCAGCTTCAGCGCACCGCCGTACAGCGGGTCACCGATGATCGGATGGCGCACATGCGCCATGTGCACGCGGATCTGGTGGGTACGGCCGGTTTCCAGGCGGCACTCCAGCGCGGTGTGCGCACGGAAGCGCTCGCGCAGGCGGTAGTGGGTGATCGCTTCCTTGCCGTCCTCGCGCACCGCCATCTTCAGGCGGTCGCGCGGGTGGCGGTCGATCGGGGCATCGGCGGTACCGCCGGCCACCAGCGCACCCATCACGATGGCCAGGTACTGGCGGTGCACGTCGCGTGCGGCCAGCTGCTCGACCAGCGCGGTCTGCGCTTCCAGGGTCTTGGCCACCACCATCACGCCACTGGTGTCCTTGTCCAGGCGGTGCACGATGCCCGCGCGCGGCAGCACCGCCACCGACGGGTCGCGGAACAGCAGGGCGTTGACCAGGGTGCCGCTGTGGTTGCCCGCGCCCGGGTGCACCACCAGGCCGACCGGCTTGTTGATCACCAGCAGGTGCTCGTCCTCGAACAGCACGTCCAGCGGGATGTCCTCCGGCTGGGCGTCGGTCTGGGTTTCCAGCACCACGTTGAGGGTCACCACCTCGCCACCGCGCAGCGGATCGCGCGGGCGCACCTGGGCGCCGTCCAGCAGGACCTCCCCGGCCTTGATCCACTCGGTCAGGCGCGAACGCGAGTATTCGGGGAACAGTTCGGCCACCACGGCGTCGAAACGGCGGCCGGCAGCGGTGTCGGGGACGATGGCCTGGCGGGCCGATTCAGAGGGTTGTTCAGACATGGCAGGGGGCATTCTTTGAAATTTTGGGGTCCCGGCGGCCGGTTTCAGTCGCTGGACAGGACACTAGGCTATCATCGACCCTTCGTATTCCAGCCGCGTCCCGCCTCGACCTCATGATCCGACGCTCCTCCATGCTCTCCGCGCCCGTCCGCCTCACCGCCCTGCTGCTGGTGCTGGTCATCGCCGCCACCGGCTGCCACCGTGGCGCCAAGAAGGGCGATCGCCCCGATGAAGGGACGCCGGTCGAACAGTTGTACGAGAAGAGCCACAAGCTGATGCAGGGTGGCAACTGGAGCGGGGCTGAAACCAGCTTCCGCCGCCTCGTGGCCCAGTATCCGTACGGCCCGTATACCGAACAGGCGATGATCGAAACCGCCTACGCGCAGTACAAGGCCGGCAAGCACGACGATGCGGTGTCCAGCATCGACCGCTTCATCCGTACCTACCCGACCCACCGCAACATCGCGTACCTGTACTACCTGCGCGGCCTGGCCAACTCCAACCGCAGTACGGTTTTCCTGCGCCGCGTATGGTCGCTGGACGCCAGCCGCCGCGACCTGTCCACGCCGCACCAGGCGTATTCGGACTTCAACATCGTGGTCGACCGCTACCCGAACAGCCGCTACGCCGCCGATGCGCGCCAGCGCATGCTGGAGCTGCGTGACGTGTTCGCCCAGCACGAGCTGGACAACGCCCTGTACTACATGCGCCGCGGCGCCTGGGTCTCGGCCGCCGGCCGCGCCAACTACCTGCTGGAAACCTATCCGCAGAGCGCGTTCCAGTACGACGCCGTCGCCGTCCTGGCCGATTCCTACACCCACCTGGGCAACAAGACCCTGGCCGACGACGCCCGCCGCGTCCTGCAGCTGAACCAGCCGGACCACCCGTGGCTGGAAGGCAAGTGGCCGAAGTACCCGTGGATGATCCGCAAGCTGAACCCGTTCGCCGGCGAGAAGTCCGCCAGCACCGGCCAGCGCAACGCGCGACTGGAAAAGAAGTAAAAGAAGGCCCCGAAAGGGGCCTTTTCTTTGTCGGCAGATCCACGCCATGCGTGGAGGGTTCGTGCGCCCATGGACCACGACACTAGGAATTCTACGAATCCCCGGCGGATGCGACGCCGGTCCCAATCGGCGTAGGTGAGGCCCTCCACACTGCGGCGCAACGGCCATCCCGGCCGTGAAGGAGCGCCCATGGCCCCACCACCCCGTCGTTTCCGCCCCCTCGCCTGCCTCCTCGCCACTGCCCTGCTGGCGCTGTCCTCGGGCCCCGTGGCGGCTGCCTCACCCGCACCGGGCGATCTGCTGTCTGCTGCACCCTATCGCGCGCCATGGGTGCCGTCCAAGGCCGCGCAGACCTACAAGCTGCACTACCGCACTCCGGATCATCGCGGCCAGCTGGCCGAAGGCACCGGCCTGCTGTACCTGCCCGCCGGCGCGGCGCCCATCGGGGGCTGGCCGGTGGTGTCGTGGGCGCATGGCACCCAGGGCATCGCCGATCGCTGCGCGCCCTCGGTATCGGGCCCCTACCAGCCCGAACGCGACGGGCGCTTCCTCGACCAGTTCCTGGCCCAGGGCTATGCCGTGGTCGCTGCCGACTACCAGGGGCTCGGCAGCCCCGGCGACCACGCCTACCTGCACGTCCGCACGGCCGCGCGCAACGCGATCGACCTGGTCAAGGCCAGCCGCCAGTACCTTGGCGGGTCAACGCTGTCACCGCGCTGGGTCTCGGTCGGCCACTCACAGGGTGGCGCCGCAGCCCTCACCGCCGGGCATCTGGCCGCTGCCTATGGCGGCCCTTCCCTGCACTACCGCGGCAGTTTCACCACCGGCACCCCCACCGCAGTCGAGCTGACCGCCGTGGTGATGAAGCCGGACAACCGCACCGCCAATCCGGGCGCACTCAATGCCTATCACGCCTATCTGCTTGATGGCCTGCTGCAGGTCGCGCCGCAGATCGACCGCGTCCTCAGCGACACCGGCCGCGCCCGCGTGGCAGTGGCACGCGAGCAGTGCCTGGGCGAACTGGCCGCCACGCTGGACGGCGCGGATACCGGCAGCATGTTCACTGCACCGCTGACCAGCGTGCCGGGCATCTGGGCAGTGCTGTACGACTATCTCGGCGTACCGCGCCGCGGCTTCAGCCAACCGCTGATGCTGGGCCACGGCAGCGAGGACCGCGACGTGCCCTATCTGACCACCCTGCTGTATGCCGCAGGCCTGGCGCTGCGCGGCGAGCCGGTCGCGTTCCGGCGCTACCCGGTGGACCATCGCGGCACGCTGGACGCGGCGGCGGCGGATGGCCTGGCGTTTGTGCGTGCACGGCTTGAGGACGGCCACTTCAACGACGCTGCGGAAACCGCCGACCTCGAACAGCTGCTCGACGACGCCCGGTAGATCCACGCCATGCATGGATGCGCGGGATACGGGTTGCCGGCCAGCGGCCGGCACTACCGGAGGCAGTCGATCCACGCGTGGATGCACGGCGCATCGGGTTGCCGGCCAGCCGCCGGCACTACCTGCCAACGGCTGCCTCAGCCTTTGTAGCCATTGCTGATCGGGTAACGACGCTCGCGACCGAAAGCGCGGCGCGACACCTTCGGGCCTGGCGCGGCCTGGTGCCGCTTCCACTCGCTGATGCGCACCAGGCGCAGCACGCGGTCGACCACGGCCGCGTCATAACCGGCGGCAACGATCTCCGTGCGCGACTGCTCCTGGTCGATGTAGCGGTACAGGATGCCGTCCAGCACGTCATAGGCCGGCAGCGAGTCCTGGTCCAGCTGGTTCTCGCGCAGTTCGGCCGACGGCGGGCGGCTGATCACCGCCGGCGGGATCACCGGCGCGCCGCCCACGGTATTGCGCCACTTGGACAGGCCGAACACCTCGGTCTTGTACAGGTCCTTCAACGGCGCATAGCCACCGCACATGTCGCCATAGATGGTGGCGTAGCCGACGGCGTACTCGCTCTTGTTGCCGGTGGTCAGCAGCAGGCCACCGAACTTGTTGGCCAGTGCCATCAGGATCACGCCACGGCTGCGCGACTGCAGGTTCTCCTCGGTCACGTCCGGCGCAGTACCTTCGAACATCGGCGCCAGCGATTCCATCAGGCCCTTGAACGCCGGCTCGATCGAGACCGCTTCCAGCTTCACGCCCAGTGCCTGGCACTGCTCGGCGGCCAGGTCGTTGGACATGCCGGCGGTGTAGCGCGACGGCAGGCGCACCGCGGTGACGTTCTCAGCGCCGAGCGCGTCGACCGCCAGCGCCAGTACCAGCGCCGAATCGATGCCACCGGACAGGCCCAGCCAGACCTTCTTGAAACCGTTCTTGCGGCAGTAGTCCTGGATGCCACGGGTCACCGCGCGCCAGGCCAGCGCGTCCATGCTCTCGTCGCCATCGTCCATCCACACGTGCGGCATGAAGCGGCGCGTTTGGCCGTCGTACTCCACCACCAGCCACTGGTCGACGAAGGCGGCGGCGGCGGGATGCACCGTGCCGTCACCATCGGCCACCACCGAGGCGCCATCAAACACCAGCGCATCCTGCCCACCAACCACATTGAGATAGGCAATCGCTGCCCCGCTCTCGCGGGTGCGGGCGGCCAGCACCGCATCGCGCTGGGCGTGCTTGCCGCGCTCGTACGGCGAGGCATTGGGTACCACCACCAGCTGCGCGCCGGCGCGCACGGTGTCGGCCAGCGGCTCGGCGAACCACAGGTCCTCGCAGATCAGCAAACCCACCGGAATGCCGTTGACCTCGAACACGCAGCTGCCACCGTCCGGATCAACATCGAAGTAGCGGCGTTCGTCGAACACGGCGTAATTGGGCAGCTCACGCTTGCGGTAGGTCTGCTCGACCAGGCCATCGCGCAGCACGCTGGCGGCGTTGTAGACCACCGCGCCAGCCGCCTGCGGCCAGCCGACCACCGCGGTGATGCCGCGGCAGGCAGCAGCGATACGGCCCATCGCCTGCTCGCATTCGAACAGGAAGCCGGGACGCAGCAGCAGGTCCTCCGGCGGATAACCGCTCACCGCCAGCTCGGGGAACATCACCAGCTCGGCGCCATACTCGTCGCGCGCCTGGCCGATCATCTCGATGATGCGCTCGGTGTTGCCGGCGACATCGCCGACCGGGAAATCGAACTGCGCCATCGCGATGCGGATCGAAGCCATGGGAATCCAGCCTGTGGTTGCAATTGCATCATTCTAGGCCTTTGGACACGGACCGGTCAGGCCCGATGCATGCGATCGGTCCGCCCCGGGTCGCGCAGACCTGGACCTCATTTCCCTGCCGGCCAGGCCCTGCCATCGCCTGCTCGAATGTCCGTACTGGGGGCTATTGATTTTCGCCTTCATCAGTAGCACTCTCCCATTCACGAAAAATTCATGGTGACCACCTTCGACGGCTCAGATCACCGCGCTAGCTGATTCAAAAAGGAATTTGGACGTTGTGTCCAGATTGGCCGGCTCACTCGGTCCGGCTATTGATAGCTGTATCCAATTGGAATGGAGAATCAGGATGAGTTCTATGGCATTGGATGTCGCAGGCTTTGAAGCTGGGATGCTGCAGAGGGCCGAAGACGCAACGTCGATTGGCACCGCATTTGAAGTGGTGAGGAATGGTGCGGTAGCACTGTTCTGCTCGGACTGTTGCGGCAGCAACGGCAATGACTGCGTGCCGGAAATCGAGCCGGGCATCAACTGACGCAGATCGAGGGCGAAGGCGGTTGCCTTCGCCCTCGTCATTATCGAGAGCACATTCCATGGATGGATTCAACGCACCGGAGGAGTTCGAGCGGAGCCTCCATGCCTATGCAGGCAGCAACCACGCTGGCACCAACGCTCTTGCGCTGGTCCTGCCATCCACGCGCGCAGTCTTGACCAGAAGCAGACAGCTCGCAGATGCGGGGCGCCTACGCGTTGTGTGCAACGAGAACAGCCTTGGGTTGAGCGCAAGCGGCATGGTGCGGCTGGCGCAGTCCGGCCAGCGACCAGCACTCGTCATTTTCTCGGACCAGCTTGTCTCAGCACACGAAGCAACCCTGCTGATTCGGACCTCGCGCGATGACATCTATGTTTCGCCGCTCGAAATGATCCTCAATCAACGCTACGGCTATGCACTGTCGTTCTGGGGCATACAGGGCTATTCCACGATCGAGGCCCATTCGGCCGACAGCGGCGCGATCCTGCACGGGATCATCGACCATCTTCACCAGTGCAGCAGCCTGGGGGATCAATGGTTGCTGCGCGAGCAACAGTCACTGCGCAGGCCGGCGATCAGGACATACAACGCGCGCAGAAAGATCAGGATGTTCCGCTCCGCACTGCTGGCACAGTACCAACCCGACAGTATCGATGCTGAACTCGACGCCTTGATGGAAGCGATCGATACGCTTGAAGGCGATGTCGTTGATCGACAGGAAATGCTCGCATGCTGATTCCGCAACTGCTGACTCAACTTGCCCGTCCCTTGCGCCGCCTTGATCGGCGGATTGCTTGGATCGAGTCGATCATCAAGACCCCTCTGACCGACGACGACGAGCACTACCTGCGTGTTGCCTGCGCCGAATCGGGAAACACGAGATTTGGCGAATACTACTACTGGTACCTGCAGAAGCTGTTCGTTGCCAATGTTCTGCGGCGTGGGAACCGGACCGAGTTCCTGTCCCTGCTCAGTCGCGCCGACCGAACGGACTACAGCGCATTCGATGAACTGGCACGCACGCCGCGCGGGCTTCTGATCGCAGTGCCGCACCATGCCCACTACATTCTGTCGATCATCATGCTGGCGGAGCGTTTACGGCACGAGCGGAAAACCTTCCTGTTCTATGGAAACCCGGAAACCCATCCAGGCAACGAAATCTTCGACAGGCTCAACGGTTGGTTCTGGAACGAGGACAACGGTGTTGGTTTCGTCCATGACACCCGCAAAGGCCTGGCAACAGCCATCCGTGAACTGAGGGCAGGCGCAGCCGTCTTCATCCTGCCGGACGTTTTCAAGGACGAGAACGCCACGTACCCCATCAGCTTCTGCAAGCGCTCGATGAGCATCATGCTCGGCACCGCCGCATTGTCCCGCAGAACCGATGCGCTGATCGTCCCGATGATCTCCACCCCCGTCACGTCGGGCCTGGGCTTCAGGAGCGTTTTCGCACCGACGTGCGCTGAGCCGGCACCTGCAGCACAGGGCCAGTCCGAACGCAGGCTGCTTGCAGACGATTACCGCGTCATGCGCGGGCTCTTCGCCTTCTACGAACACCACATGCAGCACCAGCTGATCTACTGGCAGAACGTGCGGCAACACATCGCCCAGAACGGCCCTCACCTGGAGGTGCCGAGGTCCGATGTGGCGCGCGTGGCCGGGCTGCTGGCCCGCGACCCCGACATGCTCGCCCCTACCGCAGTAATTGACCTGAGAAGAGACGCAACGGCACCCACATGCTGAAACAGAAATCACGTCTTGTGCTCCTCATTGCATTGGCGCTTCCCGCGGCGGGCATCAACTGTGCCGCCGCAGCAGATGCCACCGAGCCCCCATTGCGCACCCTTGATACCGTCGTGGTGTCCGGGGTGGCACCGGGTCCCGGACTCTGGAGAGTCTCGCGTGGCGAGCACACACTCTGGATCCTGGGCACGCTCAAGCCGGTGCCATCCTCGATCACATGGGATTCGGCAGCGGTGCGAGAGGTGATTGCCGAGGCTCAGGCCGTGCTGTGGGAGCCATCCTTCACCGTAGACGTCGACACCGGCTGGCTCGGCAAGCTGTCGCTTGGCTACAGCTACATGAAGGCACAGAACAATCCTGGCAATGCGCAACTCAAAGACATCCTGGCACCGGATGTATACGCGCGCTGGCAGAATCTGCGCGACAAGTACCTCGCTGGCCGCAGCAACCTCGAAGGCAAGCGCCCGCTTGCCGCGGCGGACGAGCTGATGTCGGCGGTGATGGCCCAGCGAGGCCTGAGCAGCAAGGGGGTGGTCGCTCCCGTCATCGTCGCCGAAGTGAAGGCGCGCGGCATCGGACTGCACACTCCTCGATATACGCTCAAGCTCTCGCGCCAGAACGCCGCGCAGATGCTCAAGGCAGTCAGGTCAACGTCGATCGACGACAGCGCCTGCCTGGTGGCAACCATGGATCTTGTCGAATCCGGCATGGATCGCCTGGTAACCAACGCAAATGCATGGTCTACGGGCGAGACCGCCCGGATCGACGTATCCCTGACCTCGAAACGGGATGAACTATGCACGGACTCGCTCAGCAGCGCGCCCGCAGCCCGTGCTTTTGGCATGCCCGACATCCGCACGGTCGTAAGGGAGGAATGGCTTGCGGCCGCAGACAAGGCACTGCAGGCCAACACGACGACGCTCGCGGTGCTTCCCATCGCCGACCTGTCCGGCAACGACGGATACATCGATGCGCTGCGCCAGCGCGGATACGAGGTCGAGTCTCCTTGAACACGCTCCCGCAGTGACCGACCGATGTCGCCTCGAGTGGAACGACTATCGGCGCTTTTCCTGGCATCGGCAGCGCAACTCGCCTTGCTGATCCTGCTGTGCCAGGTCGCCGGCAGGTCACCTGTGAGCGTGGGGGATGATGAAACGAGGGTATCGCTCGTGTTCATCGAGCGCCCTCCCGCGCGGGCGCCTGTTCCCGCTGCTATGCCCCGGGCATCGGGAGGGCCCGGCAGGACTGCTGGCCCGGCGCTGCCAGTTGCATCTGCGGCGCCCCGCAGGCCCACGCTGGACGTGGTCGATGAAGCACCTGGACCTGCGATGGCTGTTGCCCCCGCACCGCTCGACCTTGCCATTCGTCCAGATGATATCTCGTTCAAGCGCCCCTCCCTGACAAGACCGACCCAGGCCGCTTTTCCGGCGCGCGAGCCCACATTGCAGGTGAGCGTCGAAGACAACTCATGGATGGGAAGGTATGCACGCATGGGGCGGAGGATGGCGTGCGCAGAACTGCGGCAGGCGCTTGCATCAAACCCCGGCAGTGCCGAGGCCATCATCAGGACGATGGAGCAGCGCAAGTGCATGAACTAGCCATCGCCATGGTGCTTCCTCCAGTAACTGGAACTGACAGGAGCGCCGGGTGTGAATAAATCCCTCGAGAAGGCCATGCCGGTGGCACGCACGCTCCGGCTGCTGGCGAGTCTTTCGCGCAACCACCTGCCACTCCTGGCGGGTGCATTGACCAGCATCGTGGTTGCAACCACGTTCGCCCTCGCCGTTCCCATCGCCGCACGGGGCAACCGCGGCCTGGACCTGAACAGCCTGGAGAAGATCGACAACATCTTCCTGACACTTGCCTTGATCTCAGTGGCGATTGGCGTGGCCACGGCAATGCGGGTCTACTTCATCAATCGCCTCGCTGACGAAGTAACCAATGACCTGCGGGGGCAGCTGTTCTCACGATTGCTCGTCCAGCCGCTGGAATTCCATCAGCAGCAGCCTTCAACGGAACTGCTTTCACGATTGACCTCGGATATCGAGCACCTGCGGATAGCCATCGGGGTCAGCTTCTCAGTGGCAATACGCAGCGGAATCATGCTGGCCGGTGCGGTCACCATGTTGTTCATTACCGACCCTGGTCTGGCGCTGCTGACGATCGCCGCCATCCCGTTTGCATCGGTTCCCATCGCCGTGGGCTCCAAGCACCTGCGGGCCAGCGCGCGCGACTACAATGATCTGCTTGCGCAATCGCGCGTCGTTGCGGCGGAAGCGCTGGGCCATATCAGGGCGGTGAAAGATTTCGCCCGCGAACCCTTCGAGACAGAGCGCCATGCGGCGACGCTCGATGCCAGCGTCAGCGGAGCTCGTCGGCGCACGACCTGGCAGTCTTTACTGACGGCATTGTCATTGATCGTGATGCTGCTGGGCATCACCGCTGTGCTATGGACAGGCACCCACAAGGTCATGGACCGGACGCTCTCGGCGGGCCAGCTGGGACAGTTCGCCATGTATGCCGTGATGTGCGGCATGGCCGCCGCCGCGCTTCTGGACACATGGGGCGCGCTGCAGCGCTCCGCCGGAGCGACTGATCGCATCACCGCATTTGGTGACCTGCCACACCATGAGGCGCAGGAAACCAGGCGGGTGCAGGCTTTGCAGGGATGCATCCGATTCGAGAATGTCGATTTCTGGTATGCCGCTGCGCCCGACAGGCCCGTCCTGCGACGCTTGAACCTGGACATTGCGAAGGGGGAAAAGGTCGCCATCGTGGGCGCATCCGGCGCGGGCAAGAGTACGCTGCTGTCGCTGCTTCTGCGCCTGCATCCCGTGCGGGCGGGCGCCATCTTCATCGACGGCCACGATATCTCCACGTTCCAGCCGGCAAGCATCCGCAACGCCATCGGCACGATCTCGCAGGCGCCGGCGATTTTCGGCCGATCCGTGCTTGAGAACATCCGATACGGCAAGCTCGACGCTACCGACGAGGATGTCAGGAACGCAGCAGTGTCTTCAGGCGCAGATGCCTTCATCAATGAATTGCCCGCTGGCTACGATGAGCCCTTGGGCGAACGCGGGGCCCGATTGTCAGGCGGCCAGCAGCAACGGGTAGCCATTGCGCGCGCGCTGTTGAAGCGGGCCGATATCCTGCTGCTCGACGAGCCGACATCGGCGCTCGATTCACACGCCGAACAGGCGGTACATGACCATGTTTTCAGAACGGGCACGGGGCCGACCACACTCATCGTCGCACACCGGTTGCAGACCATTCTTGCCGCCGATCGAATCGTACTCATCGATGAAGGTGCGGTCGCCGCCACCGGGTCGCACGAAGAACTGCTGATCCGCAGCGCTCGATACCGCGACCTGATCAGGCCGCAGATGCAGGCCATGGTCGAATAATGGCCACCGTAGCGGGCCACCCGCAGAACAGGAAAGGCCGCCCGGAGGCGGCCTTTCTGTTTCAAGCAGCCGGCCAGCGGCCGGCTCTACAGCATCGTCTGCCGGAGGCAGTCGATCTTATTTCACCAGCTTGGCGATGGCAGCGCCCAGGTCGCCCGGCGAGCGGACGGTGACAACACCGGCAGCTTCCATGGCGGCGAACTTGCCTTCGGCAGTGCCCTTGCCGCCCGAGGCGATCGCACCGGCGTGGCCCATGCGCTTGCCGGCCGGAGCCGACGCACCGGCGATGAAACCGACGACCGGCTTCTTCACGTGGTTCTTGATGTACTCGGCGCCGGCTTCTTCGGCGTCGCCGCCGATTTCGCCAACCATGATGATGCCTTCGGTCTGCGGGTCTTCGTTGAACAGCTTCAGGCAGTCGACGAAGTTCAGGCCGTTGATCGGGTCACCACCGATGCCGATGCAGGTGGACTGGCCCAGGCCGACTTCGGTGGTCTGCTTGACCGCTTCATAGGTCAGGGTGCCCGAACGCGACACGATGCCGATCTTGCCCGGCTGGTGGATGTGGCCCGGCATGATGCCGATCTTGCACTCACCCGGAGTGATGACGCCCGGGCAGTTCGGCCCGATCAGCACGGTGTCCGGATGCGAGCGGGTCAGCACGTTCTTGACGCGCAGCATGTCCAGCACCGGGATGCCTTCGGTGATGCAGACGATGACCTTGATGCCGGCAGCAGCGGCTTCCAGGATCGCGTCAGCCGCGTACGGCGGCGGCACGTAGATGACCGAGGCATTGGCGCCGGTGCTCTGCACGGCGTCGGCAACAGTGTTGAAGACCGGCAGGTCGATATGGGTGGTGCCACCCTTGCCCGGGGTCACGCCGCCGACAACCTGGGTGCCGTACTCAATCATCTGAGTGGCGTGGAAGGTGCCCTGCTGGCCGGTGAAGCCCTGCACGATCACCTTGGTGTTCTTGTTGATCAAAACAGACATTGGAATTCCTTGGTGTCGGTATCAGGCGGCGTTCTTGACAGCTTCAACGATCTTCTTGGCGCCATCGTTGATGTTGTCAGCCGGGATGATGGCCATGCCGCTGTCACGCAGCAGCTGCTTGCCTTCTTCCACGTTGGTGCCTTCCAGGCGCACCACGACCGGAACCTTGACGCCCACTTCCTTCACGGCGGCGATGATGCCTTCGGCAATCATGTCGCAGCGGACGATGCCGCCGAAGATGTTGACGAAGATGCCTTCGACCTTGTCCGAGGACAGGATCAGCTTGAAGGCTTCGATGACGCGCTGCTTGTTGGCACCGCCGCCCACGTCCAGGAAGTTCGCCGGCTCGCCGCCGTTGAGCTTGATGACGTCCATGGTAGCCATGGCCAGGCCGGCGCCGTTGACCATGCAGCCGATGTTGCCGTCCATGGTGACGTAGTTGATGTCCAGCTCCGAAGCGATCACTTCGGTCGGATCTTCCTGGGTCTTGTCGCGCATGGCGACCAGGGCCTTCTGGCGGAACGCGGCGTTGTCGTCGCTGTCGAACTTGCCGTCCAGCGCGTACAGGTTGCCGTCGTCCAGGATGGCCAGCGGGTTGATTTCAACCAGGGCCAGGTCCTTTTCGTTGAACAGGCGGTACAGGTTCACCATGATGCTGGCGAACTGGCCGGCCTGCTTGGCGGTCAGGCCCAGCTTGAAGCCGAAATCACGGCCGTGGTAACCCTGCACGCCTTCGACGAAGTCGACGTTCAGCGAGTGGATCAGCTCCGGGGTTTCAGCAGCGACCTGCTCGATCTCCACGCCGCCTTCCGAAGAGGCGATGTAGGTGATGGTCTTGGTGCCACGGTCGACCAGCACCGACAGGTACAGTTCCTTGACGATCTCGCCGGCGGTGGTCACCAGCACCAGGTTGACCGGCAGTTCAACGCCTGCGGTCTGGTAGGTGGCCATCTTGGTGCCGAGCATCTTGGCCGCAGCGGCCTTCACGTCGTCGGTGGTCTTGCAGAACTTGACGCCGCCAGCCTTGCCGCGGCCGCCAGCGTGGATCTGCGCCTTGACCATCCAGGGGCCCTGGCCCAGGGAGTTGGCAGCGGCAACCGCTTCGTCCGGGGTCGCAGCGACCTTGCCGGCCGGGACCGGGATGCCGTACTCGGCAAGCAGTTGTTTTGACTGGTATTCGTGGAAATTCATGCGTCACCGTGGGAATAGGAACGACCGCACGCAATTCCTCAGGGCCCCGGCGGGGCGCCGGCATGGACCGCGGCGGGCCCACTATTGTGGCCGAGCCGGCGCCGGGGCGCAAAGAAGTCTGTACAAAACGCCGGACGCGGGCAGATTTCCACCGTCATTCAGGCAGTTGCGCCCGGGCCGGGGCTGGCCACCGGTATCCGCACCGGGCCAAATGCGCGATCCGGGCCACTTCGGCGGCGCCCGGCCGGGGGCCCTATACTGCCCTTCGCAAACGCGACGTGCCGGCCCGGCTTCAGGGGGCGCCGGCCAGGCCCGCCGCAGAGTCCAGACCCAGGCAGCCAGAAGGGGAGTTCCGGCGTGTCACCCAGTGCTTCATTGATCGACCGCATCGAATCGATTCCGCGGCGTGAACTGTATTTCTTCGCGCTGTACCGGGTGCTGATCGCTACGGTCATCGCCGCCCTGCTCTACAGCCCGTTGTCGGCCATGGTCGGCGAAGCCCATCACCCGCGGCTGGCCGACGTCGTTGCGGTCATCTACCTGGCCCTGTCGCTGCTGGCCCTGGCACTCGGCCGCAACGAACGCTGGCTGCGTCCGATCGTGGTCAGCGGCGTGCTGGTGGATATCGTGGCCGCCACCCTGCTGTCGCACGCCCTGCCCGGCGCCAGTGCCGGCATCTCGATGTCGCTGCTGTTCAACATCGCCGCCGCCGCCACCCTGCTGCCGCTCAGCCTTGGACTGGGCCTGGCGCTGGCCGCCAGCCTGGCCACCGGCGTCGAGTACACCTGGAAGCTGCTGGAAGGCGGCGACCCTACCCGCACCCTGGCCGAACTGGCGATGTTCGCCACCAGCTACCTGGCACTGGCCTTCATCAGCTACCAGGTGGGCAACCGCGCCCGCCGCAACCAGCAACTGGCCAACCAGCGCGGCGACGAAGTGGCCAACCTGTTCCAGATCAACGAGCTGATCATCCGCCGCATGCGCACCGGCGTGCTGGTGGTGGACGCCGACAACCGCATCACCCTGGCCAACGAAGCCGCCTCGATGCTGCTGGGCGACAACGACGGCAACGGCGAAAGCGGACGCCTGGACCTGGCCAGTGCCGCACCGGAACTGGCGCGCCGGCTGCAGCGCTGGCGCAATGGCTGGGCACAGGACGAACTGCCGCTGCAGCTCAACCCCGACCAGCCGGAAGTGCAGCCGCGCTTCGCCCGCCTGCTGGCCGGCAGCGACCTTGCGCTGGTGTTCCTGGATGATTCCAGCGTGGTCTCGCGCCGCGCCGAATCGCTCACTCTGTCGGCGATGGGCCGCTTCTCGGCCAGCCTGGCCCACGAGATCCGCAATCCGCTGGCGGCGATCAACTATGCCGTGCAGCTGCTGGAAGAAGGCACCGGTTTCAACGAAAGCGACCGCCGCCTGCTGCAGATCATCCGCCAGCAATGCCAGCGTACCAACGGCATCGTCGAGAGCGTGCTGGGGTTGGCACGGCGCGAACGCGCCACGCCCGAGAACGTGGACCTGGTCGCCTTCGTGCGCCGCTTCGTGCTGGAGTACAAGCAGGGCCAGACCCTGGAGACCGACAGCATCGAACCGATCATCAGCGACACATCGGTGATGGCCCAGGTCGACACCAAGCATCTCTACCAGGTGCTGACCGTGCTGGTGCACAACGCACTGAAGTACGGCCGCATCGGCCAGCAGCCGGCACGGGTGCGGCTGCGCGTGGCCCAGCACGAACGCAGCGCGGTGATCGACGTGATGGACCGTGGCCCGGGTATCCCCGAGAGCGTGGCCGCGCAGCTGTTCCGGCCCTTCTTCACCACGTCCGAGCATGGCACGGGGCTGGGCCTGTACATCGCGCGCGAGCTGTGCAGGGCCAACCAGGCCCGCCTGGACTACATCGCGGTGCCGGCCGGTGGCTCCTGCTTCCGTCTGGTGCTGCCCGGTCCACATACGCTGCTGCCCAGCTGATTCCCATTCTGTGCGTCAAACATTTGTCGCTTCCAGCCCCCTCGTTTATCTTTCACGCCCATGAATGAAACCCGCAGCGCCCTCGTCGTCGACGACGAACGCGACATCCGCGAACTGCTGGTGCTGACCCTCGGCCGCATGGGGCTGCGCATCAGTACCGCCGCCAACCTGGCCGAGGCACGTGAGCTGCTGGCCAGCAATCCGTACGACCTGTGCATCACCGACATGCGCCTGCCGGATGGCAACGGCATCGAGCTGGTCAGCGAGATCGCCCAGCACTACCCGCGCACGCCGGTCGCGATGATCACCGCGTTCGGCAGCATGGATCTGGCCGTGGAGGCGCTGAAGGCCGGCGCGTTCGATTTCGTCAGCAAGCCGGTGGACATCGCGGTGCTGCGCGGACTGGTCAAGCACGCGCTGGAACTCAACAACGCCGAGCGCCCGGCACCGGGCCCCAATGCCGAACAGGGCGGGCGCCTGCTTGGCCACTCACAGGCCATGGATGTACTGCGCACCACCATCGGCAAGGTCGCGCGCAGCCAGGCACCGGTCTACATCCTCGGCGAGTCGGGCGTCGGCAAGGAGCTGGTCGCACGCACCATCCATGCCCAGGGCGCGCGCGCGGCCGGCCCGTTCGTGCCGGTCAACTGCGGCGCCATTCCCGGCGAGCTGATGGAGAGCGAATTCTTCGGCCACCGCAAGGGCAGCTTCAGCGGCGCGCACGCCGACAAGCCCGGCCTGTTCCAGGCGGCGCACGGCGGCACCCTGTTCCTGGACGAAGTGGCTGAACTGCCACTGCAGATGCAGGTGAAGCTGCTGCGCGCGATCCAGGAAAAGTCGGTGCGCGCGGTGGGGGCGGCCAACGAGGAGCCGGTGGATGTCCGCATCCTCTCGGCCACGCACAAGGATCTGGCCGAGCTGGTCGAGGACGGACGCTTCCGCCACGACCTGTACTACCGCATCAACGTGATCGAACTGAAGGTGCCGCCGCTGCGCGAGCGCCGCCAGGACCTGCCCGAACTGGCCGCCGCCGTGCTGGCCCGCCTGGCCCGCAGCCACGGCCGTGCCACCCCGCTGCTGGCGCCCTCGGCGCTGGAAGCGCTGGCGCAGTATGCGTTCCCGGGCAATGTGCGCGAGCTGGAGAACATCCTGGAACGTGCGCTGGCCCTGGCCGAGGAAGACTGCATCGGCGCCGACGACCTGCGCCTGCCGCAGCACGCGCCGCGTACGCCGGGCAGTGCCGCGCCCGCCGAAGCCGTGGCCGACCTGCAGCCCGGCAGCGCCGCCCTGCCCTCCTACATCGAGCAGCTCGAGCGCAGCGCCATCCAGCGTGCGCTGGAAGAGAACCGCTGGAACAAGACCCGTACCGCCGCGCAGCTGGGTATCACCTTCCGTGCGCTGCGCTACAAGCTGAAGAAGCTGGGGATGGAGTAAGGACGGGGTCGAATCCCTTTCCCAAGGAAAGGGCTCTGACCCGGCGCGTACCACCGACCTGGTAGTGCCGGCCGCTGGCCGGCAACCTCATGCATCGCGTCATCCACGCATGGCGTGGATCTACCGCATCAATCCTTGGTGACGCGGTTGATCTCGGCCAGGCTGGTGATGCCCGCCGCGGCCTTCTTCAACGCCGACTGGCGCAGGTCATTCACCCCGATCTGCTGCGCCGCCTCGGCAATCTGCAGCGCATTGCCACCGGCCAGCACGATGGTGGCGATCTCATCGGTCATCGGCATGACCTGGTAGACGCCGGTCCGGCCCTTGTAGCCTTCGGTGCATTCATCGCAGCCCACGGCCTCGTACAGCTCGATGCCCGCATCCAGCTGCGCCTGGGTGAAGCCTTCGGCCAGCAGTGCATGTTCGGGCAGGCTGGACCGGCGCTTGCAGTTGCCGCACAGGCGGCGTGCCAGGCGCTGGGCGATCACCAGCGTCACCGAGCTGGTGATGTTGTACGGCGCGATGCCCATGTTCATCAGGCGCGCGATGGTCTGCGGCGCATCGTTGGTATGCAGCGTGGACAGCACCATGTGGCCGGTCTGCGCGGCCTTGATCGCGATCTCCGCCGTTTCCAGGTCGCGGATTTCGCCGACCATGATGATGTCCGGGTCCTGTCGCAGGAACGAGCGCAGCGCCGCGGCGAAGGTCATGCCGCGCTTGTTGTTCTGCTGCACCTGGTTGACGCCGGGCAGGCGGATTTCCACCGGGTCTTCGGCGGTGGAGATGTTGCGCGTCTCGTCGTTGAGGATGCCCAGCGCGGTATATAGCGACACCGTCTTGCCCGAACCGGTCGGACCGGTCACCAGCACCATGCCGTACGGCTTGTGGATGGCATCCAGGAACAGCTTCTGCTGGTCCGGCTCGTAACCCAGCTTGTCGATGCCCAGCTTGGCCGCGCTGCCATCGAGGATACGCAGCACCACCTTCTCGCCGAACAGGGTCGGCAGCGTGCTGACGCGGAAGTCGATCTGCTTGGTCTTGGACAGATTGAGCTTGATGCGGCCGTCCTGCGGGACGCGCTTCTCGGCGATGTCCAGCTGTGCCATCACCTTCAGGCGCGCGGCGATGCGCTGGTTCAACTTCACCGGTGCGCGCGCGACCATCTTCAGCAGGCCGTCGATGCGCAGGCGCACGCGGTAATCGTCTTCGTAGGGCTCGAAGTGGATGTCCGAGGCGCCCTTGCGGATCGCATCGACCAGCACCTTGTTGACGAACTTCACCACCGGGGTGTCGTCACCCTTGGCGTCGATGCCGGAATCGCCGCCGGTGGCGCCGAGATCCTCGTCGCCTGCCGCCACGTCCAGGTTGCCCATGCCCTCGTCGTCGCCCCCCAGCGCGTCGCCGATCGCGTCGTGGCTGGCATGCCACTGCTCCAGCGTGCGACGGATCTGGTCCTCGTCGACCAGGATCGGCTCGACCACCAGGTTGGTGTGGAACTTGATCTCGTCCAGCGAGTGGGTCGGGTTGCTGGTGCCGACGAACAGCCTGCCACCTCGCTTGAACAGCGGCAGCACGTTGTGCTTGCGCAGCAGCTCCTCGCTGACCAGGCTCATCGCGTTCTGGCTGGCGTCGAAGGTGGACACGTCGAACAGCGGCATGCCGAACTCGACCGCGTTGGCGGCGGCCAGCTGCGAGGCATTGACCAGCTTGTTCTGCGCGAACCACGTCGGCAGTGGCTGGCGGGCGGCCGCGGCCTTGGCCATGGCGTCGCGGGCGGTGGCCTCGTCCAGGGCCCCGTCCTGCACCAAGCGACGGGCCAGGCCGGTGATGCCGACAAGATTGGCGGTGGTGACAGCGTTCATATGAATCCTTGGCTCATGGGGTCATGCCATGCCGTACGCCTTGCACGGACACCGCACGGGGCAGCAGAACCCGCCGCGACCCAATGGCCACCGGCATCGCCAATCCATGAGCAACACTGCCTTGCCCGGCACTCCCGGCCCGGCAGGCATGATCCTGACTCCCCCGGGGATGATAGCCCCGTCAAGGGGCAGCCAGCATCCCATTGAAGCGCTGAAGTGTGATCAGCAGCCGGTCGGCCTATAGCGCGCTTCGAACGCACTGCCATCGCAGCTCCAGATGCCCTCGGCCGAGCGGCGCAGGATCAGGTCCTTACCGTCCAGCGCGCTGTGGCCCTTCAAGGTGCAGCTGATGTGACCGACGCCGGATTCACTGAGTTCGGCTTCGACGTTGGAGCAGTGGGCGTTCTGGGCGACACCGATGTAGTTCGGTGTGACCAGGCTGGCCGAACGGCCCTCATTGACAAGAATTTCGACCTTGGTCTTGCCCGGGGTGATGTCGGCCAATGCCGCGGTCAGTTGGGTGCGTACGACGTAAGGCTGGAACGCCACCGTCGCAATCGCCGCCAGAATGGCGATGATGGCCACCACGATCATCAGCTCGATGAGCGTAAAGCCTTTTTGTGTGTGCATGACTCCCCCTGTTGGTTCCAGCAATCCCCATTGCTGCGTACTGACCGGGATTCGCACTCCAGTCAGCACAAGGCCCGCCGAAGCGGGCCTTGTGTTTTCTCTGTTGAGAGCCGTGGAAGCATCAGCGCTACCACGCGACTCAGCTGAGCATATTTATTACTTGGTGCAACCCTTCGGAATGAACTTGTCGTCCATCACGGTCACTACGCAGGAGAAACCACCCGGGGTGGTGATCGCGCCGGTTGCGTCGGTCACGGTATCGGTATAGGTCAACGCCAAGGTAGAACCGGCACCGATGCGGGTGCCCGGGTCACGGATGGTGCAGGTCATGCCATCGTCGTCAACGGCGATGGTCGAGCAGGAGCCGGTGTTGTTGGCCTGGAAGCCAGCGGCGGCCAAGGTCGGCGCACGGCCGGCGCTCTTTTCCATCTCGAACTGGGTCTTGTGCGAGGCGAGGTCAGCCAGCGCAGCGGTGACCTTCGACTTGGCGGTGTAGTCCTGGTAGGCCGGCAGTGCAATGGCAGCCAGGATGGCGATGATCGCGACGACGATCATCAGTTCGATAAGGGTGAAGCCCTTCTGGTTCTTCATTGGTACATCCCCAAGATAGTGGTGGTTGAGTTCAGTGCACGGGATCGGACCGGACAGCGCCGGTTGAGCGGGCCCCATGCCCTGCGGGTGGATCAACGCAGGTTGCGTGCCAACCCCGGCACGCCTCCCCCTGGATTTCCCCGCGCCCATGATGGCAGCAATTTCGCGGATGGGAACCCCCCGCTTCCGAATCTGCGATGGACGCGGCAATGTGACGCAGTACGTCACCTTTGGTCGGCACCCGGCACGGAATCGCACGCTGGGCCGCCTGCCAACTGCCCATCCGCCCTTGAACCCGCTACCATCGATGGCTAGTTACCCGCCTGGGGATGGCGGGTCTTGGGGAGCCAACATGTCTGTCAGTCGCAGTGCGATCAAGAAAGAGCCGGTGGCGCGCGCCACCATGGAGCTGCAGCCGTTTGTCTGGGAGGGGACCGACAAGCGGGGCGTGAAGATGAAGGGCGAGCAGCTGGCCAAGAACGCCAACCTGCTGCGCGCCGAGCTGCGCCGCCAGGGCATCAACCCGGGCCAGGTCAAGCCCAAGTCGAAGCCGCTGTTCGGTGCCGCCGGCAGCCCGGTCAAGCCCAAGGACATCGCCTTCTTCAGCCGGCAGATGGCCACGATGATGAAATCCGGCGTGCCGATCGTGTCGGCGCTGGACATCATCGCCAGCGGGCACAAGAACCCGCGGATGAAGAAGCTGGTCGACACCATCCGCACCGACATCGAGGGCGGTTCCTCGATGTACGAGGCGGTCAGCAAGCACCCGGTGCAGTTCGACGAGCTGTACCGCAACCTGGTGCGGGCCGGCGAAGGCGCCGGCGTGCTGGAAACCGTGCTGGACACGGTGGCCACCTACAAGGAGAACATCGAAGCGCTGAAGGGCAAGATCAAGAAAGCGCTGTTCTACCCGATCATGGTGGTGGTGGTGGCGATGGTGGTCAGCGGCATCATGCTGGTGTTCGTGGTGCCGCAGTTCGAGGACGTGTTCAAGAGCTTCGGTGCCGAGCTGCCCGCCTTCACCCAGCTGGTGGTGAACCTGTCACGGTTCATGGTGTCGTGGTGGTGGCTGATGCTGCTCATCGCGATCGGTGCCGCGGTCGGCGCGATCATGGCCTACAAGCGCTCGCCGAAGATGCAGCATGCGATGGACCGGTTCGTGCTGAAGGTGCCGGTGATCGGGCAGATCATGCACAACAGTGCCATCGCCCGCTTCTCGCGCACCACCGCGGTCACCTTCAAGGCGGGCGTGCCGCTGGTGGAGGCGTTGGGCATCGTGGCCGGCGCCACCGGCAACACCGTGTACGAAGAGGCGGTGCTGCGCATGCGCGACGACGTCTCGGTGGGTTACCCGGTGAACATGTCGATGAAGCAGACCAACCTGTTCCCGCACATGGTCATCCAGATGACCGGCATCGGCGAAGAGGCCGGCGCGCTGGATGCCATGCTGTTCAAGGTGGCCGAGTACTATGAGCAGGAGGTCAACAATTCGGTGGATGCCCTGAGCAGCCTGCTGGAACCGATGATCATGGTGTTCATTGGTACCATTGTGGGCGGCATGGTGATTGCCATGTACCTTCCCATCTTCAAACTCGGCGCCGTCGTCGGATAACACATACATGGCTTTTCTCGACCAGCATCCTGGCCTCGGCTACCCCGCCGCGGCCGCCTTCGGACTGCTGCTGGGCAGTTTCCTGAACGTCGTCATCCTGCGCCTGCCCAAGCGGCTGGAATGGCAGTGGAAGCGCGATGCGCGCGAAGTCCTGGAGGAACCGGACTTCTATGAACCGCCCCCGCCGGGGATCGTGGTCGAGCCGTCGCACTGCCCGCACTGCAAGCACAAGCTGAGCTGGTACGAGAACATCCCGCTGTTCAGCTGGATCATCCAGGGCGGCAAGTGCCGCCACTGCAAGGCGCCGATCTCGCTGCAGTACCCGCTGGTGGAGGCGATGACCTCGCTGCTGGTGGTGGCCTGCGTCTGGCAGTTCGGCTTCGGCTGGCAGGGTTTCGGCGCCATCGTGCTGACCTGCTTCCTGATCGCGCTGTCCGGCATCGACCTGCGGACCCAGCTGCTGCCCGACCAGCTCACCCTGCCACTGATGTGGCTGGGGCTGATAGGCAGCATCGACAACCTCTACATGCCGGCCAAGCCCGCCCTGGTGGGCGCGGCGGTGGGCTACCTGTCGCTGTGGACGGTCTGGTGGCTGTTCAAGCAGCTGACCGGCAAGGAAGGCATGGGCCACGGCGATTTCAAGCTGCTGGCGGCCTTGGGCGCCTGGTGCGGCCTGAAGGGCATCCTGCCGATCATCCTGCTGTCCTCGGTGCTGGGCGCCATCATCGGCTCGATCTGGCTGTACAGCCGGGGCCGTGACCGCGCCACGCCGATTCCGTTCGGACCGTATCTGGCCATCGCCGGCTGGCTGTACTTCATGTGGGGTGCGCCGCTGGTGGAGCAGTACCTGGTGATGAGCGGGCTGCGCTGAGGGGAGTCCCCATGAGCCGCTACGTGGTTGGCCTGACCGGCGGCATCGCCGCCGGCAAGAGCGAGGTGACCCGGCGCTTCGAGGCGCTGGGCATCGTGGTGGCCGACGCCGACCTGGCCGCCCGGGCCGTGGTCGCCGCCGGCAGCCCGGCCCTGGCCCGTATCGCCGAGCGCTTCGGCGCCGACATGCTGCTGGCCGATGGCAGCCTGGACCGGGGCCGCCTGCGCGCCCACGTCTTCGCCGATCCGGCCGAGCGGACGGCGCTGGAAGCCATCACCCACCCGGCCATCCGCCTGCTGATGCAACAGCAGTGCGAGCAGGCTGAAAGCCCTTATGCGATTGCCGCCATTCCGCTGCTGACCGAGGTCGGTGGGCGAAAGGCCTACCCCTGGCTGGACCGGGTGCTGCTGGTGGATGCTCCGGAAGCCGTGCAGCACGCCCGCCTGATGCAGCGCGATGGCATCGACGCCGCACTGGCTGACCGGATGATCGCCGCCCAGGCCAGCCGCGCGCAGCGATTGGCACTGGCCGATGACGTGGTGGTCAATGATGGACGGCCGGAGGACCTGCAGGCGCAGGTGGAACAGCTGCATGCGCGGTATCTGGGGTTGGCCGGGGAGTGAGCCCTGGTTGCCGGCCAGCGGCCGGCACTACCGGAGCTCATCCACGCATGGCGTGGATCTACCGGGACGCATCCACGCATGGCGTGGATCTACCGGGACGCATCCACGCGTGGCGTGGATCTACTGTAGAGCCGAGCCCATGCTCGGCTTCGGAAAGCCAGGGCAGCCGAGCGCAGGCTCGGCTCTACACGAGGCAGGCGCTTACAAGGGCTTCGGCGAGAACGTCAGGGTGGCAATCACGCCGCGCTCGCCACCGGGGCGCACGCTCACCTGCCAGCCGTACAGGTCGCACAGACGGCTGACGATCGACAGGCCGATGCCGCCACCCTGCGAATGGCCGGCGTGCGTGCCGCGGTAGCCACGCTGGAACAGCTTGGCCGCATCTTCCTCGCTCAGGCCTGGGCCGCTGTCGGTAACCGATACCGAATTGGTGCCCACGAAGACGCGCACTTCGCCGTCCTGTGAGTACTTCACCGCGTTGCCGATCAGGTTGCCCAGCGCCACCGACAGCGCCGCCTCGGGTGCATCGATCACCAGGTTGCGCTCGCCTTCCAGCAGCAGCTCCAGCGGCTTGCCGCCCAGCTGCGCGCGGTGCGCATCCAGCAGCTGCTCGGCCACGCGCGCCACGTTGCTGGTGCCCTGCCCGCGCTCGTTGCGCGACAGCAGCAGCAATGCGCCGATCAGGTCGCTGCACTGCTGTTCGGCACGCTGGATGCGCTGCAGGCGCTGCAGCACCTTCTCGTCGAGGCCGGGCCGGGTCAGCAGCAGCTCGGTGGCACCGCGGATCACCGCCAGCGGCGTGCGCAGTTCATGGCTGACGTCTGCATTGAACTCGCGGTCGCGCTGCACCACTTCGGTCAGCCGCGAGGAATAATCGTCCAGCGCCTGTGCCAGCTGCCCCACCTCGTCATCGGGGAAGCGCGGCGCCAACGGCTCGGGATCACTGGTACCGCCACGGTACGCGCGCAGCCGCGCGGCCAGGTCCGACACCGGCTTCATCACCTTCGATGCCGACCACCAGCCCAGCACCAGCGACAGCACGCTGAACACCAGCACCGACAACACCAGCGCGCGGTTGAGCTGCTTGCCACCGCGCACGCTGTCGGTCATGTCATAGGCGAGGAAGAACCAGGCGTCGGGCGTCTTCCGCACGGCCAGCTTGTAGGAATAGGGTTCGCCGTGTTCGTCGCCGCTGACGCTGTGGATGCCATCGGAGAAGCCCGCCCACTGCGCGCGCTCTTCGCGCACCCGGTCGAACTTGTCCTTGGAATAGGCATACGCACGGATCTGCAGCACCGGCGCGTCCGGGTTGTGGCCCGGGTGTTCGTAGTAGCGCCGCGCGTACTCGTCGATGTTGCGGTTCATCAGCTCTTCCACCAGCTGGTTTTCCACGCGCAGGCGGGCCCAGTTGGTGGCGAACGCGAACAGTGTTGTCAGGCAGAAGCCCAACAACACGAACGAGACGATGATGCGGCTGCGCAGGCGCCGCCTGTATGGCGTGCGCCGGCGCTCCCCCTTGGTTGCCACGGAATCAGGCTTCCGGGGTGGCGATGCGGTATCCGATGCCATGGCGGGTCTGGATCAGCGGCACTTCAAACGGCTTGTCGACCACCGCACGCAGGCCATGGATATGCACGCGCAGCGAATCCGAGTCGGGCAGTTCCTCGCCCCACACGCGGGTTTCCAGCTCCTGGCGGGTCACCACCGCCGGCGCCGCTTCCATCAGCGCCTGCAGGATCTTCAGCGCGGTCGGGTTGAGCTGCAGCAGCTTGCCCTGGCGGCGCACTTCCAGCGTGTCCAGGTTGTACTCCAGATCACCGGTTTCCAGCACGCGGGTCTGCACGCCCTTGCCGCGGCGCGACAGGGCGTTCAGACGCACTTCCACTTCCTGCAGCGCGAACGGCTTGATCAGGTAGTCATCGGCACCGGAATCGAAGCCGGCCAGCTTGTTGTCCAGCGAATCGCGGGCCGTCAGCATCAGCACCGGAGTCTGCTTGCGCGCCTCGTTGCGCAGCTTGCGGCAGACTTCGATGCCGTCCATGCCTGGCAGGTTGAGATCCAGCACGATCGCGTCGAACTCGTGCACCACGGCCAGATGCAGGCCGGTGACCCCGTCAGCCGCGAAGTCCACCGTATGCCCCCGGTCCTCCAGATAGTCGCCCAGGTTGGCCGCAATGTCGCTGTTGTCTTCGATTACCAGGATTCTCACTGTCACCTCTAATTGACTGTACTGCCGGCGCGCATGACCTGCCTCATGTCCTGCTGAGCCCGTTCCTTCTGCCGAGCGCGCTCGGCAACGGTCATGCACTGCGTCGTGGTCCGATTGGAACCGATGGGCTTTTCACGTTGGCATATTAGACGACTATCTTCACGCGCCTGTGTCAAAACCGTGTTCACGACCTGCTGATCGTTGAAGACCTGGGTTTGCACCGGTTCAGGCATGGAATCGCGTGCCGGATACTGCTCCACCGCCGCCCGCATGCGTGCCAGGGCGTCGTTGACGCGGGTGCGCTCATCCTGCTTGAGTTCCGAATAGGTTTCGCCGTCCTTGAGCTCCACCTCGATACGCGCGATCTGCTGCTGCAGCGGCTGACCGGGCACGAACACATCCTTGCCCCTGGATGCCGATGCGGTACTGACCAGGGCCAATCCTGACAACAGGACGGCCGACATCAAAGCCTGTTTCATGGCAAACAAATCCTTGTCTGTGGCGAATCCCGACTCTATTCGCACCGCCTTCACGCCAGCAAGTGCCAATGGTCGGGCCGCAGGGGCGCTAGCGCGAAGTTTCCGGATTCAAGTTGTTGAAGGTGCGCTGGTCATTCAACAGCGCCTTGCCCTTCTCCGCGATCCGGCGCCGTTCGGCCACCGTCAGGCAGCGGCTTTTGGGCATGTTGCTGCCGGTGGTGCGCGTGTACTGGCAGACCTGCCGGCTGTCATCGTGGGCGCGGGTCAGCAGCGTATTGATGCGCTCCTGGTCGTTGAAGACCTCACCCTGCACCTGCGGCGGCAGGTCCTGCAGGCTCTGGCGGTCACCCATCCGCGCGGTGATCCGGGCCAGTGCCTGGCGCACCTCGCTGCGGTCATCAGCGGAAATCTCGCTGTAATCGCCATCATCCAAGGCCTTTTCGACCTGGCGCACCTGCTCGGCCACCGGCGACTGCCGGTCCATCTGCACAACGGATTTCTCCGGCTTGGCCGCAGCAGATCCGGCCAGGCCCAGCAACAACGCGATCATCGTGATGCGGTACATCGCCAGCCTCCGATCCATCCAGGAACGATGGGGGCCACTCTACGGCCGTCACGCTGCCTCCACAAGGGACACCGGGCAGGCATAAAAAAGACCCAGGCGGTGCCCCCGCCTGGGTCTGAAGTTGTATCCCGATACCGATCCTGCTGAGAGGCAGAGCTGCGGTTCGCTGAAGCCTACGCGCGGGCCGATTAAAGGCTTGTTAAAGCCGGCCTCATCCGCCCATGAGAATTTCAAGCAACTGAAATTTCAAGGTTTTTTCAGCTTCTCGACGTGCTCGATGATGCGCGTGGCCACGTCCACCCCGCAGGCAGCCTCGATCCCTTCCAGCCCCGGCGTGGAGTTGACCTCCAGCACCAGCGGGCCGCGCGCGGAGCGGATCAGGTCCACCCCGCACACCGACAGGCCCAGCGCCTTGGCCGACCGCACCGCCACCTGCTGCTCGGCACGGCTTGCCTTGGCCGCCACCGCCGTACCCCCGGCATGCAGGTTGGAGCGGAAGTCACCTTCCGGCGCCTGACGCTGCATCGAAGCCACCACCTGGTCACCGACCACGAAGCAGCGCAGGTCGGCCCCCTTGGCTTCGCCGATGAACTCCTGCATCAGGAAATTGGCATACAACCCGCGCAGGGCCTCGACAATGCCGCGCGAGGCGCTGGCCTTCTCGGTCAGGATCACGCCCCGCCCCTGGGTACCTTCGTTGAGCTTCACCACATGCGGCGGCGGGCCCAGCATGGACAACAGGTCGACGGTGTCGTCGGGGTTGTCGCCGAACACGGTGACCGGCATGTCGATGCCCTTGGCCGCCAGCAGCTGGTGCGCACGCAGCTTGTCGCGCGAACGCAGGATCGCGTCGGACGGATTCGGAGTACGTGCGCCCATCAGTTCGAACTGGCGCAGTACTGCGGTTCCGTAGCGGGTGATCGAGGCACCGATGCGCGGGATGACCATGTCCACGCCGGTCATCGGCCGGCCCTTGTAGTGCATCGAGAAGCCATCGGCGGCGATGCGCATGTAGCAGCGCAGCGGGTCCAGGATGCGAACGGTGTGGCCGCGCGCGCGCGCCGCCTCGACCAGCCGGCGGGTGGAGTACAGGGAGCTGTTGCGGGACAGGATGGCGAGCTTCATCGCGGCAGGATCGGGCGGCAGGCGCGCAGCATAGCGCGGGCGTGTGGCGGGTGGATGATGCCGCGCGGCGTGCGCGACCTGGCGCTGATCCTGCGCCGCTACGAGATGGACTTCCTGCGGCAGATACAGGCGGGACACGAAGTGCGCATCGAGACCCGGATCGAGAGCATCGACCGCTCCTCGCTGTCGATCGTGCAGCAGGCGTTCCAGTTCGAACCCCTGGTGGCCAGCGGGCGTTGCGTGATGGTGCACTTCGACTACACGACCAACGCCTCGCGCGAGATCGATGCCGAGCAGCGCCAGGCGTTGTCGGTGCTGTTCACCGAGGAACATGCGCAGTCGTTGCGGGGAACGAGCGCGCGCGCCGCCGAGGCCTGATCAGCGCGAGGGAAGGCGCAGCCTGAAGCGCCCATCCCGGGCGCGCAGCGCCAACCCGGTTTCGCGCCATTCCACAGGCAGCTCCAAGGCTGCGTGGGGCGTGGGGTAACGATGGACGGCATCGGACTCCCAGCGTTCCTCATAGGCTTCGCACTGGAGTGTGCCGTCGTCGTCAACGTCGATCACATTGATCCAGGCCACGCTCCGGTCCTTGCCGAAGCCCCCCATCGCATGACGGGCAAAGGCCTGCCAACGCCCCTGCCAGCAGGCGAGCCATACGCCCTCGATGGGTCGCAGGTTTTCATCAAGCACACTGCCGGCCACCACCACGCAGCGTCCCGACGGGCTCGCGATCACCGTCTCCAGATCACAGGCGTGGCGACCACTGAAGGCCTCGTCAAGGTAGAGGGAATACGGGCAGATGCACGCGAACAGCGCCGGATGCGCGGTCACGCGCAGATCCTCGGGAAGCAGCGGGACCGCGCGCAGCACCCGGGCATCAGGCAGGACGTGCCTCAGCTCCTGCGGCACTCCGGCGGCCAGCGCCGGATGTCCGTGCTCCAGCCATAGGCCTCGGCAGGGATGCAGCTGGGTCACGCCGCCGGGCTGGCTGCGCAGCCATGACTCCGCCCCGGCGTCCCCATCGGACTGCTGGCGCTCGATCAGCTGCTGCCGGAACAGGCCGGGAGCAACCGCAAGCACGTGCACCGCCTTGCGGCGCTCGTCGTAGACGAACACTGCTTCGCATCGATCAACGTACCCGCTGGCCAGGCGCAGCGCGCCTCCCGGCAGGTCCAGCCATTCACCGCTGGCATCACGACTGCCTCCAGTGGATACGCCTTCGACGATGGCGCCATCGCGCAGCATCTGCGTGCTGTACGCCGGCCCGCCCATGCCCAGCTCGCCCCAATCCAACAGCACATCATGTGCGGGCGGCCGATCGGCAAAGGGCTTCATCGATCGCGAGCGCAGGCGTGAACCGCCCACCGCATCGCCGACCAGATCGATGCGCTGCAACGCGCCCCCCAGCGCAAGGCACACGACAAGGCCGACAAGCACGCCCCAAGGTGACCACCAGGCCACGCAGACGGCGACCCAGGCCAGGAACGGCAACCACTGGGTGTAGCGCCTGACGGCGCTTCGATCAACCGACATGCGGATGAGAGGGACGCAGTTGAGAACCGTCCACGACTTCAACGCCGATCTGATCGATTGCGCCCGGTGCGGGTTCAAGCATCCTGCACTCCAGGAACTGCACCGAATCGATTCTCTTCCTCGCTCCCGGGAAGCAGCATGACCGGAAAGAGCACGAACACCCCCAACGGAATGAACGCGATCACGGTGTACCAGCCTGACTCGTCGATATCGTGCAATCTCCGCACGGTCAGGGCCAGCATCGGAGGCAGGAAGACGATGACAGCGCAGACGGTCATGACCCATCCCAGCTTCCACAGGATCTCTGACGTTTCCCAATCGAACGACAGGTAGCCGACCAGCCAGTAACCGCGATCCATCACGCTGTAGCTCACCGCTATCACGAACCCGGCAAGCAGCGAATACGACCAGAACTCCCTCCGGTCGGATCGCCCGGAAAAATCAAAGCATCGCCTGATGGGCACAAGTGCAGCGATCATTCACGCTCCGGGCAACGGATGATGGGCGTCAACAGCTAACGATCTTTTAGCATTCCGAAGCCAAGCATCAACTGAACCCTGCAGCCTGACCAAGCCCGGAAGGCCACAGCGGCTGCGGCAGGGGAATTCCTGTCCTGCCGGCTCCGCGCCAGGGTGCATTCGGACACGGTCGATCCGGCCAAGGGATGTTTGCGAAGCGAGCGCCCAGCCCAAGCCTTCACCGGCCATCTCGACCGGGATCCATGCACGGAAAAGCGGGGTTCGGATATCGCGGAGCGTCTGCCAGATGCAGACCGCTGGAAACATGGAGCGGGCGATGGGAATCGAACCCACGTCAGTAGCTTGGGAAGCTACAGCTCTACCATTGAGCTACGCCCGCGTTGCGGTGGAAAGTCTATGCGCTGGGCACCGTGTTGCGCAATGGTGCCCAGCGCATCAGCCCGGGGTCAAAGCCCTCTCGTTGCCGAGAGGGCCGACCCGGCCTGGTTTCTGCTTAGAAGCTGCCGCTGAAGTTGGCGAACAGCGTTGCGTCCTGGGCACGTTTCTGTCCGGCCGAAGCGCTCAGGCCGAAGTTGCTCTGCAGCCCGAACAGTTCGGTGCGGGCACCCAGCACGACGGTCGCGTAGTCCTTGTCGAACTTCAGGCCCGGCACACGGTAGCTGCCCAGTTCCGGCAGGGTCTGCAGCCACGCGCTGCCCTGCTTGGTGTCTTCGAACTCATGGTCGTAGGTCAGCTGCGCGTACGGCTTGAGGGTGCCGCCATCGAAGCGGGCCTGCCAGCCGATGCGGCCAACGGTCGAATCAACGTTTTGGCGGTCGTAACCCAGCGCGGTGGCCAGGGTGCCGGCCGCAGCGCTTTCGGTGTAACCATCGATCTTCACCTTCTGCCAGATCACCGAAGCGATCGGACCGTGGCGGAAGCCGCCTTCGGTGCCGAACTCGTAACCGGCGTTCAGGGCGGCGGTCAGGTTGCTGCCGTCCGGCGAACCACCGTGCTCGCGGGTGGCCGGGCCCAGCTGGACCTTGCGGTTCACGTCGTACGACAGCCAGGTGTAGCTGACCTGGCCGTTCACCCAGATGCGATCGCCGTACCAGCCGGCGAACAGACCGGCGGTGGTGTCCTTCTGGGTGAAGTCGCCCCGGCTGTTGCCGAAGTCGGCGTTGAGGCGGCCGAAGCCGGCGAAGCCGCCGACCACCATGCCGTCGCGCGCCCAGTCGATGCCGAACAGGCCGGCCGGCGCCAGGCCGTCGTACAGATCCGCATGGTCGTAGCGCTGCAGGTCACCGCGCACGCCACCCCACCAGGACAGGCCGTCGGCCGGACGACCGCCCAGGTGCATGCTGACCTGATCGGCACGCGAACGACCGATGGTCTGTGCCGAGTGGCTCAGCACCTGCTGCAGGCGCGGGGCTTCCAGCACCGAGACCGCGTACTGGCCCAGCAGCTGGTGGCCCGCCGTGGTCGGATGCACGCCATCGGCGAACAGATAGGTGTTGGCCGCATCCGGGCTGACGTAGCTGGTCGGATTGCAGCCGATGATGCTTGCAGTGGCGTTGTTCGGATCGATCTTGCAGGCGGTGCTGGTGACGTTGGTGAAGCCGTACATCGACGGGTTGGCGGTTACCTCACGCAGGATGCTGAAGGTATCAAGCGGGATGAACTCGATGCCGGCCTGCTTCAGGCCACCGTACAGGGCCTTGTTGTAGCCGGCCGACAGTGCGGTGGCGGCGGCGGCATTGGGACCACGGAACTGCGGAGTGATGCCCACGTCCGGCAGGTTCGGAACCAGCACGTACTGGGCGCCGGCCTGCTTCAGTGCCCCCACCAGTGCGATCTGGTCCGTGACCGCCGCGCCGATGATGCCCTGCACCTGGGCCTGGGACGCGCCGCCTGCCGCCGCACGGGTGGCCGCGAACAGATCGTTGGCGCCTCCCCATACGGTATAGAGGGCGCTTGCGTCAGCCTTGCCGCCATTTGCGGCAAGGTAACGGGCAGCCTGCGACTTCAGCGACGGAATGGCACCCAGGCCACCCGCTTCATCGACCGATACGCGGGCGCCACCGACAGCATAGTTGTCACCCTTCTGGCCGTTGCCGTTGGCACCGCCGTTGAGGCCGTAGTAATTGGCAACCTGCTGCGACCACACCCAGCCCGGGTTGGTGGTGAACTGGCCGGTGACCGGCTGCACGCCCGGATCGAGCAACGGGCGGAAATAGCCGGCATCGGTGAGGCTGTCACCGAAGAACACGGCCTTGGAATACGGGGATTCGCCTGCCATGGCCGGAAGCGCGGCCAGCGCGATCGCGGCCGCCATCAGGGAGCGGATCGGGTGTTTGCTGAGCTGCATGTAAGGAACTCCTGTGGGGAAATCATTGGGGATCCGGCGGACGTACGCCGGCGCACGGTGAATGGTTTCACTGCGCTGCGTTTTGCTCACGCTGCGCCGCCGCATGGATTGTCGCCCGATCGCCGGGAAACCTGCTGTGCCGGAGCTGGCGCCCCGTTCAATTTGCAAGCGTTCCGATCCCGGCGGGCTATCGGCGACAATGCGCGGATGAACATCCAGCTCAATGGCGAACCCCGCACCCTGCCCGCTTCGGCGACCCTCCACGACCTGCTCGAGGCCGAGCAGTTGCTGCAGCGCCGGGTGGCCGTGGAGGTCAACGGCGAGATCGTCAGCCGCAGCCGCCACGGCGGACATGTACTGGCCGAGGGTGATGTGGTCGAGATCGTGCACGCGCTGGGCGGGGGCTGAGGTAAAGCCTCCGCGCTCGCCGGGCATGGCCCGGCGCTACCCTGCACCGGCCTCCCGGTAGCGCCGGGCCATGCCCGGCGGCGTCGAAGTAACGACCCCATCTTCAGGCGGATAGGCGATAATCGCGCCATGAACGTTCATGTCTCCCCCGATTCGCTGGTGATCGCCGGCAAGGCCTATGGCTCGCGGCTGCTGACCGGCACCGGCAAGTTCAAGGATCTGGAAGAAACCCGCCTGGCCACCGAGGCTGCAGGCGCCCAGATCGTCACCGTGGCGATCCGCCGCACCAACATCGGGCAGAACCCGGGCGAGCCCAACCTGCTCGACGTGCTGCCGCCGGAGCGCTACACCATCCTGCCCAACACCGCCGGCTGCTACACCGCCGAAGATGCCGTGCGCACCTGCCGCCTGGCCCGTGAGCTGCTGGACGGCCACAACCTGACCAAGCTGGAAGTGCTGGGCGACCAGAAGTCGCTGTACCCGGACGTGGTGCAGACGCTCAAGGCCGCCGAACAGCTGGTCAAGGACGGTTTCGAGGTGATGGTCTACACCTCCGATGACCCGATCCTGGCCAAGCGCCTGGAAGAGATCGGCTGCGCCGCGGTGATGCCGTTGGCCGCGCCGATCGGTTCGGGCCTGGGCATCCAGAACAAGTACAACCTGCTGCAGATCATCGAAGACGCCAAGGTGCCGATCATCGTCGACGCCGGCGTGGGCACCGCCTCCGACGCGGCGATCGCGATGGAGCTGGGCTGCGATGGCGTGCTGATGAACACCGCCATTGCCGGTGCACGCCACCCGGTGCTGATGGCCAGCGCCATGCGCAAGGCAGTCGAGGCCGGCCGCGAAGCCTTCCTGGCCGGGCGCATTCCGCGCAAGCGCTATGCCAGCGCGTCCTCGCCGGTGGATGGGTTGATCGGCTGATGACCAATCCTTTCGACAGCGCCGGTTCCAAGGCCCCGCCCAAGCCCTTCACGGTCAGCGAGGGCCGCCGCGAGGTGCGCAGCTTCGTGTTGCGCCAGGGCCGTTTCACTCCCGCCCAGCAGCGCGCGTTCGACGAACGCTGGCCGCGCTTCGGCATCGACTACAACGGCCAGCCGCGTGACCTGGACGCCACCTTCGGCCGCCCGGCGCGCAAGGTGCTGGAAATCGGCTTCGGCAACGGTGCCGCGCTGCGCTTCGCCGCCCAGCACGACCCGTCGCGCGATTACATCGGCATCGAGGTGCACGCCCCGGGCGTGGGCCGCCTGCTGAACGCGCTGGCCGAGGACAACGCCGACCACGTGCGCCTGTACCACCACGATGCCGTGGAGGTGCTGCAGAACGAGATCGCCGACGGCGCGCTGGATGAAGTGCGCATCTACTTCCCGGACCCGTGGCACAAGAAGCGCCACAACAAGCGCCGCCTGCTGCAGCCGGCGTTCGCCGACCTGCTGGTGCGCAAGCTGCGCCCGGGTGGCCGCCTGCACTGCGCGACCGACTGGGAAGACTACGCCGAGCAGATGTGGGACGTGCTCGATGCCACTGCCGGCCTGGTCAACCGTGCCGGCCCGCGTGGCAGCGTGCCGCGCCCGGACTGGCGCCCGCAGACCCACTTCGAGACCCGCGGCCAGAAGCTCGGCCACGGCGTCTGGGACCTGTTGTACGACCGCACCTGATCAACGCCTGAGGACGCCGCGCCCCACATGGATACCGCGCTGACGCTGACCAACGACATGAAGCTCGTGCTCGGGCTGGTCGGCTTCACGATGGCGATGTTCCTGTTCGAGCGCATCCGCGCCGATGTGGTCGCGCTGGTGGTACTGGTGGTGCTCGGTGTCACCGGCCTGATCGCGCCGGAGGAGATCTTCGGCGGCTTCTCCGGTAACGCGGTGATGAGCATCATCGCCACCACCATCCTCGGTGCGGGCCTGGACCGCACCGGGGCACTGAACCGGCTGGCCGCGTGGCTGCTGCGGCGCGGCCATGGCGTCGAGCAGCGGCTGCTGATGATGACCACGGCCATTGCCGGCCTGAACTCCTCTTTCATGCAGAACCCGTCGGTGATGGCGCTGTACCTGCCGGTCGCCTCGCGACTGGCAGCGCGCACGGGCCTGACCCTGCAGCGCCTGCTGCTGCCGATCTCGGCGGCGATCGTGATGGGCGGCGCGCTGACCATGGTCGGCAACTCGCCGCTGATCCTGCTGAACGACCTGCTGGCCTCGGCCAACAACAACCTGCCCTCGGGCCTGGCCACCATCGAGCCGCTGCGCATGTTCGCGCCGCTGCCCATCGGCGTGGCCCTGCTGATCGCCTCGCTGCTGTACTTCCGCTACTACGGCGACCGCAAGCTGGTCGAAGAGGAAAGCCTGGTCAACGACGGCGTCACGCCGGCACGCACCGAGAGCTACTTCGCCAAGACCTACGGCATCGAAGGCGATGTGTTCGAGCTGGTGGTCAGTGCCGAAAGCCCGCTGGTCGGCATGACCCTGGGCGAGGCCGAGAACCTGCACGATGCGCCGCTGCTGCTTGCCCTGAAGACCGGCAACGACACCCGCCTGGCACCGCCGGCGGAGATGCGCATCTGGGTCGGCAGCGTGCTCGGTGCGATGGGGCCGCGTGACCAGATCAACGACTTCGCACAGAACCAGTTCCTGCGCATGTCCTCGCGCCTGAAGCACCTGGGCGACCTGTTCAACCCCAGCCGCGCCGGCATTTCCGAGGCGGTGGTGCCGCCGACCTCGAACGTGATCGGCAAGAGCGCGGCCGATCTGCGCCTGCGCAAGGAGCGCGGCATCAGCCTGCTGGCGATCAACCGCGACAAGCAGGTGATCCGCGAGGACGTGCGCGATGTGCAGCTGCGCGCCGGCGACATGCTGGTCTTCCACAGCATCTGGACCGACCTGGCGCAGGCCGCGCGCAGCCGCGACTTCGTGGTGGTCACCGACTATCCCACCGGTGAGCAGCGCCCGCACAAGTTCAAGATCGCCATGACGATCTTCGCGCTGACCATCCTGATCGCGCTGACCAGCAAGCTGCCGGTGGCGCTGACGCTGATGACCGGCGTGGCCGGCATGCTGCTGACCGGCGTGCTGCGCATGGACGAGGCGTATGCCTCGATCAACTGGAAAACGGTGTTCATGATGGCCGGGCTGATTCCGCTCGGTTGGGCGATGGATTCCAGCGGCGCGGCGGCGTGGGTAGCCGGGCATACGATCGACAAGCTGCCTACCGGCATTCCACTGTGGGTGCTGGAGGTGGCGCTGGCGCTGTTGACCACGGCGTTTTCGCTGGTGATCAGCCATGTGGGCGCGACCATCGTGATGGTGCCCATTGCGGTGAACCTGGCGCTGGCGGCGGGTGGCAACCCGACCGCGTTCGCGCTGATCGTGGCGCTGTCGGCGTCCAACAACCTGATGACGGCCTCCAACCCGGTGATCTCGATGATCACCGGCCCGGCCAACTACACCCCGCGCGAGATGTGGCGGGTCGGCGGCCCGCTGTCGCTGATCTACACCTGCGTGGTGGTGCTGATGATCAACCTGATGTTCTGAGGGTTGGGGTTTGTTGGCAGGGCTGCGCCCTGCACCCGCAGAAGCCGAAGCAACAGCAACAGCGGGCATTCCGTGGGATGGCGGGGCACTGTGGGTTTGCGGGGACGCCGTAAACCCATCCATGGGGGCTTGGTCGCGGCATCCATGCCGCTCACACCCCGCAAACCCACAGTGCCCCGCCTTCGACGGTTTCACGAGGCTGGTGGTGGGTGCCGACCGTTGGTCGGCACGGATCTCGCTCTGGTAGCTGTCGACCCTGGTCGACACCGTAGATCCACGCCATGCGTGGATGAATCTCTGAATACCCATTGATGTGGATCCCCATTGATCCTGTGGGTGCGAACCTTGGTTCGCACACCGGTTACATCAGGCCAGGTAAACCTGCCCGTCGCGCACGTCCACCGGTACGGCGCGCAGGCGGTCGCCCTTGCACGGGCCGGCAATGCAGTCGCCGCTGTCCAACGTGAACGAGGCGCCATGCGCGGCGCACACCAGGTGGCCCTCGCGGCTCTTCAGGAACTGGCCCGGGGCCCAGTCCAGGCGGCGGCCGGCGTGCGGGCAGATGTTCAGGAACGCACGCACCTGCGCGCCGTCGCGGTACAGCACCAGCGACTCGGCATCGCCATCCACCACCGCTTCGACCTCGGCAAACGCGCCATCGGCAATGGCTTCAAGGGCGATCAGGGCAGCGGCGGTAGTCATGACGAAGGCTCGGACGGTAAACCGGAATTGTCGCATGCCTGCTCAGGTGACTGGCTGCGACATGAACACAAGTCATTGATCCGTAATAAGCACAGGCTATATTTAACGAGTTTTTCACTCAATGACAGTGGCGCGTCCCGATACTCTGGTTTCGCTGATCCCAGCCTATCGAGCCGCCATGTTCAATCGCGCATCCGCCTTCAACCAGTTCCGCACCCTGTTCGCGCCGCGCAAGCCGCGCCATCCGTTGGTGCGCGTTGCCGTGGGCCTGCTTGGCCTGGCGATCCTGGCCGCGATGGTTTTCATCGGCGTGTTCGTCGGTGCAGCGATGATCCTGGTCGGCCTGGCGTGGAAGCTGCTGGCCTCGCGCAAGCCGGGCACTGCGCGTCCGGTCGACCCGACCGTGGTCGAAGGCGAGTACCGCGTAGTGCGCAAGCCGGTGCTGCCGGCCTCGCGCTGATCTGCATCTTCCGCGCCCGCTGACGGCGGGCGCCATGCGTTCTAGACTGCGGGCACGCCCTTCCTGGATGCCCGCATGTCCAATGTCTCCGATGTGATCCCTGCCGTAGTCCTGCCGCGTGTACCGGTGGTGGGCGGCGGCAGTTTCCCCGTGCACCGCATCTACTGCGTCGGCCGCAACTTCGCCGACCATGCCCGCGAAATGGGCGCAGCGGTGCCGGCGGCCGATGACCGCGGCCGCCCGATGTTCTTCAGCAAGCCGGCCGATGCGATCGTAGTCGGCCATGACGATGCCATCCCCTACCCGCCGGCGACCGCCAACCTGCACCACGAAGTGGAACTGGTGGTGGCGATCGGCTGCGATGCGCCGGCCGGTGAGCTGGCCGTGGCCGATGCCGAAGCACTGGTCTACGGCTACGCCGTCGGCCTGGACCTGACCCGCCGCGACCTGCAGGCTGCGGCCAAGGACAAGGGGCACCCGTGGGATGCCGCCAAGGGCTTCGATGCCTCCGCGCCGATCAGCGAGATCGTCCACGCCGCAGAAGTTGGCGACCTCGCGGCGCTGAACCTGTCGCTGGAGGTCAACGGTGAAGTGCGCCAGCAGGCGCTGCTCGACCAGATGATCTGGAACGTGCCGGAGATCCTGCATGAGCTGTCCAAGCTGTGGCAGCTGCGCGCCGGCGACCTGGTGTTCATGGGTACCCCGTCCGGCGTGGCAGCACTGAAGCCGGGCGACCGCTTCAGCGCGCGCCTGGAAAACGTGGCCGAGCGCCACGGCGTGATCGCCGGCTGACATCACCTGCGCTACCCTGCGCGCTGTCCACTTCCCCCACCGGAGAAAAACAACAATGGGAATGCTCACCGAGTTCAAGGAATTCGCGATGCGCGGCAACGTCATCGACCTCGCCGTCGGCGTGGTGATCGGCGCAGCCTTCGGCAAGATCGTGACCGCGCTGGTCGAGAAGATCATCATGCCGCCGCTGGGTTACCTGATCGGCCGCGTGGACTTCTCCAGCCTGGCCTGGACGTTGTCGCCAGCTCACCTGGGCCCGGATGGCAAGGAAATTCCGGCCGTGGTGGTTGGCTATGGCGACTTCATCAACACCATCATCCAGTTCGTGATCGTGGCATTCGCCATCTTCATCGTGGTCAAGGCGATCAACCGCCTGTCGCGCAAGAAGGAGGCGGCACCGGCAGCGCCGGCCGAGGAAGTGGTGCTGCTGCGCGAGATCCGCGACAGCCTGAAGAAATAAGGGCACCGGGCGCCATCGGCGCCCCTCCCACCTGTAGAGCCGAGCCCACGCTCGGCTGATCTGCAAGGCAGCCGAGCATCGGCTCGGCTCTACAGAAAGCATGTGAAAGCCTCGCTCCGGCGGGGCTTTCGCTTTGCCGGACATGGCGGAAAACAGCGTTCGCGCCAGCCATGACCTCCCGCCCATGCGCGGGCCTGAACGACTGTTAAGCTCCAAGGCTTGGTCCCTTCCGGAGTTGCCCATGCGTCGCCGCGTCCTTGCCATCGCATCCTCCCTCGCCCTGCTGGCCGCCCCGGCCTTCGCGGCGCCGCACACCACCACCCTGCCCCCGGCGTCGCTGGCCACCGCCGCACAGCTGCGTGACCAGGCGCTGGCCGACGACACCGGCTGGAAGGTGGTCGAATCGCTGACCACCGAGATCGGTCCGCGCATTGCCGGCGGCGAAGCCGACGCCCGTGCCGTGGCCTGGGCCGAAGCCAAGTTCAAGGCACTGGGCTTCGACAAGGTGTGGAAGGAGCCGGTGACGTTCCCGAAGTGGGAGCGCCGCAGTGAACACGCCGCCGTGACCGGCAAGAACCCGCAGCCGCTGCAGATCACTGCACTGGGCGGCAGCCCGGGCGGCACGGTGGAAGCGGAGGTGGTGCGCTTCGCCGACCTGGCCGCCCTGCAGGCCGCGCCGGCCGGTTCGCTGAAGGGCAAGATCGCCTTCGTCGATTACCAGATGCTGCCGTTCCGCGATGGCCGCGACTACGGCCGTGGTGGCGCGATCCGCAGCAAGGGCCCGTCCGAGGCGATCCGCAAGGGCGCGGTGGGTTTCCTGATGCGCTCGGCCGGTACCGATTCACACCGCGTGCCACACACCGGCATCACCCGTTTTGATGATGGCCTGACCCCGGTGCCGTCGGCGGCGCTGTCGGTGCCCGATGCCGACCAGCTGGCGCGCCTGCTGGCCCGTGGCCGCACCACGGTGAAGGTGGCGCTGGACTGCGGCTGGGATGGTACGGCGACCTCATACAACGTGATCGGCGAGATCACCGGCCGCAGCCTGCCGAAGGAAGTGGTGGTGATCGGTGGCCACCTGGATTCTTGGGACCTGGGCACCGGCGCTGTCGATGACGGCGCGGGCGTGGGCATCACCATGGCCGCGGGTCACCTGATCGGCCTGCTGAAGCAGGCACCGAAGCGCACCATCCGCGTGATCGCCTTCGCCAACGAAGAACAGGGCCTGTACGGCGGCAAGGCCTACGCCGAAGCGCATGCAAAGGACGTGGCCCTGCACCAGCTGGCCGCCGAGAGCGATTTCGGTGCCGGCCGCATCTATGCCTTCAACACCGGTTCGCCGAATCCGGAAGGCTCGCGCGAGGCGACCCGGCAGATTGCCGAGGTGATGAAGCCGCTGGGCATCGAGTACCAGGCCGACAAGGGTGGCCCGGGCCCGGACGTCGGCCCGTTGGCCGCCAAGGGCGGCGCGTGGGCGTGGCTGGCGCAGGATGGTTCGGACTACTTCCACCTGCACCACACCGCCGACGACACGCTGGACAAGATCGACCCGAAGGCGCTGGCACAGAACGTGGCCGCCTATGCGGTATTCGCGTACCTGGCCGCGGAAGCCGATGGCAGTTTCGGCAGCGAAGCCAAGGCGACCACGCCGCCGAACGAGTGATGCGGTAGCGCCGGGCCATGCCCGGCGAGCGCGGCGACAGGAGCGGTGCGAACCAAGGTTCGCACCCACCACGGCAGATTCCGCATCGGTAGCGCCGGGCCATGCCCGGCGAGCGCGGCGGCAGGAGCGGTGCGAACCAGGGTTCGCACCCACCACGGCAGATCCCGCATCGGTAACGCCGATCCATGCCCGGCGAGCACAACGGCAGGAGCGGTGCGAACCAAGGTTCGCACCCACCACGGCAGATTCCGCATCGGCAGCGCCGGGCCATGCCCGGCGAGCGCGGCGACAGGAGCGGTGCGAACCAAGGTTCGCACCCACCACGGCAGATCCCGCATCGGTAACGCCGATCCATGCCCGGCGAGCACAGCGGCAGGAGCGGTGCGAACCAAGGTTCGCACCCACCACGGCAGATCCCGCATCGGCAGCGCCGGGCCATGCCCGGCGAGCGCAGCGGCAGCAGCGGTGCGAACCAGGGTTCGCACCCACCACGGCGGGTCCTGAATCAGGAACCCGGCAGGGTCAGAGCCCTCGCCTGCGGCGAGGGATCCGACCCCGATCATGCGACCCCGGATACGGGATCAGCCGCGTCGACTGGCCCATTGCGCCAGCAGCACGGCCGTGGCCGAGGCCACGTTCAGGCTCTCCACTGCGCCACTGCCGGGAATCGAGACCCGCATGTCGCATTCGCTGGCCAGGCCGCGGTCCATGCCCTCGCCTTCAGCGCCCATCACGTACACCAGCCGCTCCGGCAGCGACGCACGGAACACGTCGTCGCCACCCTCAACGAGGGTCGCCGCCAGCCCGAAGCCGGCCGCACGCAGCTGCGCCATCGCCTGAGCAGTCTCCGGCAGCTGCACCAGCGGCACCGACTCTGCGCCGCCTTCGGCCACGCGTGCAGCAGCACCGGACAGCGCCAGCGTGCTGCCGGCCGGCAACAGCAGCGCCTTGACGCCGAAGTGCGCGGCAGAGCGCAGGATCGCGCCGAAGTTGTGCGGGTTGCCGACGCCATCGAGCCACAAGGCCAGCACCGGGCCCTGCTCCAGATCGGCCAGCCACTGTGCCAGCGGCACCACCGGCGCACGCAGCACATCGGCCACCAGGCCTTCGTGATGCGTCGTGGCAGCCAGTTTGTTGAGGTCGCCTTCCTCGACGACGCGATAGCCCACGCGGTTGGCCACGCACCACTTCAGCACCGGCTGCATGCGCGGAATCAGCGCGTCCACCAGGTACAGCTTGCGCAGCGCCTGCGGGCGCTTGGCGAACAGCGCCTGCACGGCGTTCCAGCCATACAGGCGCAGCTCGTCGCTGCCGCGCCCCGGCGGCGGCGGGGTGCCGCCTTCGCGCGGAGGCAGCGGGGTGGCCCGCGGCGGTCGCGACGACGGACGGCGGGCATTCTTCCAGGGATCATTCACTACGGGACAACTCCAGCTTGCGTTGACGCCAGAAATCGGCGTTCTTGATGCCCAGGGCATCGGGGTCGAAGATCGGATCGAGGCCGAGCTTCTTCTGTCGTTCGTAATCACGCAGGGCGAGCATCGCCGGCTTCTGGATGATGAGGATGGCAATGATGTTCAGCCAGGCCATCAGGCCCACGCCGATGTCACCCAGCGCCCAGGCCAGGGTCGCGTTGTGGAACGCACCGAACACCACCATGCCGATGATGCCCAGGCGCAGCAGCAGCACGGTCAGCGGGCGCTTCTTGTTGTGGTTCACATAGCTGAGGTTGGTCTCGGCCATGTAGTAGTACGCCATGATGGTGGTGAAGGCGAAGAAGAAGATGGCGATCGAGACGAACGCCGAGCCCCAGCCCGGCAGCACCGCTTCCACGCCGGCCTGCGCGTAGCCCGCACCTTCCGGAATACCGGCCAGGCCCTGGAAGATCGGCGCGGCACCGGGCACCGGCGAGTACACGTTGTAGGTGCCGCTGGCCAGGATCAGGAACGCCGTAGCGGTGCACACCATCATGGTGTCGAAGTAGATGGCGAAGGCCTGCACGTAGCCCTGCTTGGCCGGATGCGAGACTTCCGAGGCGGCCGCTGCATGCGGGCCCGAACCCTGGCCGGCTTCGTTGGCGTAGATGCCGCGCTTGATGCCCCACTCCACCGCCAGGCCCATCATCGCGCCGAACGCGGCATGGGTGCCGAAGGCGCTCTTGAAGATGATGCCGAACATTTCCGGCACGCGGTCGTAGTTGATGATCATGATGATGATGGCCATCAGGATGAAGCCGGCGGCCATGAACGGCACCACCACTTCGGCGAAGTTGGCGATGCGCTTGACGCCACCGAAGATCACCACGCCCAGCAGCAGCGCGACCACGATGCCGATGCCCAGCTTCAGCGCCTGCACCGATTCCATGCCGAAGGCCTGGCCATCGAGCGGACCGCACAGCGCGGTGCCACGGCAGGCGTTGATGATGCTGTCGGCAATGGCGTTGGCCTGCACGCCCGGCATCAGGAAGCCGGCGGCGATGATCGTGGCGATGGCGAAGGCCAGCGCGTACCACTTCAGGCCCATGGCCTTTTCGATGTAATACGCCGGGCCACCGCGGTAGCGGCCTTCGGCGTCCTTGGTCTTGTAGATCTGCGCCAGGGTGCATTCCACGTACGAGGTGGATGCGCCGAGGAAGCCCATCACCCACATCCAGAAGATCGCACCGGGGCCGCCGAAGGCGATGGCGGTGGCCACGCCGGCGATGTTGCCGATGCCCATGCGGCCGGCCATCGACATGGCCAGGGCCTGGAACGAGGACACGCCGGCGTCGGATTTCTCACCCTTGACGGTGAGGCGGCACATCTCGACGAAACCACGGATCTGCATGAAGCGCGTGCGCAGGCTGAAGAACAGGCCGGCGGCCAGGCACATGAAGATCAGCGCCTTGCTCCAGATAATGCTGTTGATGAAATGTACGGTAGCTTCCACGCGCGCTCTCTCCAGTCGGCGGGTTGTAAGGACGTCCCGTCGGCTGGAGGGGACCGGTCGATTCTCCCTGATCGAAGGCCGCTGCGGTAGCGCCAGAAGGAACGGGGGAGGCAGGCGGCCTCGGGAGGGCCGGAACAGCGGCGGTAGAGTCGACTGTCAGTCGACTGCTCTCCGTCAAGCTGCAGAGAAACCCGCGCTGCGCGCGATAGTCGACTGACAGTCGACTCTACCCCTCCCCCTCCCCGGCTGCTCAGGGCAGTTGGGTGCGCACCCGGGCAAAGCGGCGCAGGTCGTGCAGCACCCCGCGCTTGTAGACCGCACAGCGATCCACGCCCTCTTCCTGGAAGCCGTTCTTTTCCAGTACCCGTGCCGAGCCGAGGTTGAAGTCGACCACCCCGGCCTGCAGCCTGAACAGGCGCAGTTCGTCCATCACCCACGGCGCGAACAGGCCGACCACGCGGGTCATCAGGCCCTGGCCCCAGTAGGCCTGGCCCAGCCAGTAGCCAAGTTCAGCCATATGACCGCGCTCGGCCATGCCCTGCTGGGCGCCGACGCTGCCACAGGCCTGGCCGTCGATCTCAATGGCCAGGTTCAGCGTGCCAGGGGCCAGTACGCGGCCCGCGAGGAAAGCCTCGCCATCCTCGCGCGTGTACGGGTACGGGAAGCGATCACGCAGGCCCCGCGACACCTCGGCGTCGTTGGCATGGCGCAGCAGGGATTCCAGATCATCCGCGCGCCAGGGGCGCAGTTGGAAGCCGTCGCCCCGCAGCAACGTTGTCGGATCAGGCATGGCCACCCACCGAGGGCGACTCGGCTTCCTGCTTCTCCAGCTCGCGCTTCACCGCTTCCGGCGAACGCGTGTACGGGGCCAGCCGCGCGTAGAACGCCGGCACCACGAACAGCGACAGGAACGTCGAGAGGGTCACGCCGAAGATGATCACGATGCCGATGGTGCCACGGCTGGCCGAGCCGGGGCCGCCGGCCACCACCAGCGGGATCGCGCCGACCACGGTGGCGATCGAGGTCATCAGGATCGGGCGCAGGCGCACCATCGCCGATTCGATGATCGCCTCGCGCACCGTGCGACCGTCATCGCGCAGCTGGTTGGCGAATTCGACGATGAGGATGCCGTTCTTGGCCGCCAGGCCAACCAGCATGACGATGCCGATCTGGCTGAAAAGATTCACCGTTCCCCCGCTCACCCACAGGCCGACCAGCGCGCCGAGCACGCCCAGCGGCACGGTCAGCATGATGGTGAGCGGGTGGATGAAGCTTTCGAACTGTGCGGCCAGTACCAGATACACCACCAGCAGGGCCATGGCGAAGGTCAGCAGCACTGCGCCACCGGCACTCTGGTACTCGCGCGATTCGCCCTTCCAGTTCACCTGCGCGTACTGCGGCAGCTCCTCACGGGCCACGCTCTGCGCCCAGGCGATGGCCTCGCCCAACGGATAGCCCGGCGCCAGGCCGGCGGTGATGGTGATCGAGCGCAGACGGTTGAAGCGGTTCAGCGTGCCCGCCTCGGCCACTTCACTGAGCGTGACCAGGTTGGACAGCGGCACCAGTTCGCCGGAGGTGGCACGCACGCGGATCGCGGCCAGGTCGGCCGGGCTGGCACGGCCATCGCGACCGGCCTGGACCAGCACGTCATACTCCTCGCCGTTGTCGACGAAGGTGGTGACGCGACGCGAACCCATCATGGTTTCCAGCGCCGAACCGATCGCGGTGACCGGCACGCCGAGATCCGCCGCACGCTGGCGGTCGATGTTCACCCGCATCTGCGGCCGGGTTTCCTTGTAGTCCGAATCCGGGCCGACCAGGCCGGGATTGTCGGCCATGCGCAGCAGGATGCGGTCGCGCCACTGGGCGATTTCCGCGTACTCCGGCCCGCCCAGCACGATCTGGAAGGGCTGCCCGCCACTGCGCACCAGGCCGCCACCGACCTGGGTACGCACGCGCACGCCGCGCATGGTATCGAGTTCCTTCTGCAGTGCGTTGGCCACATCCGGGGTGGCCTCGCTGCGCTGGCGCCACGGCTGCAGGAAGATGCTGACGCGGCCGGTGTGCATTTCCTCGCTGGCGCCCCAACCGCCGGGCACGCGCGGGTTGGCACGCACGATCGGCTTGTCCGGGCCGACGTGCGGGGCCAGCAGCGCTTCCACCTGCTGTACCTGCTGCACGGTGTAGTCGTAGCCGGCGCCTTCCGGGCCGTCGATCATGATCTGGAACGAACCGCGGTCTTCGGCCGGCGCCAGCTCCGACGGCAGCAGTTTCAGCAGGCCCCAGCTGGCGGCCAGCGCGGCCACCATCACCAGCAGGTAGATCCAGGTGCGGTCGACATGGTGGTCGAGGACACGGCCGTAGCCCGAAGCCAGGCGTTCCAGGTTGCGGTTGATGAAGCCATGCAGGCCACGCGGTGCCTGCCCGGTGTGCGGCTTGAGCAGCTTGGACGCCATCATCGGCGTCAGCGTCAGCGCCACGAACGCGGACAACGCCACCGCTGCCGCCAGCGCCACCGCCAGTTCGCGGAACAGGCGGCCGGTATTGCCTTCCAGGAAACCGACCGGCAGGAACACCGCCACCAGCACGGCGGTGGTGGCGATCACCGCGAAGGCAACCTGCGTGGTACCGCGCTTGGAGGCCACCAGTGGGGGCTCGCCCAGGTCGATACGGCGCTGCACGTTTTCCACCACCACGATCGCATCGTCCACCACCAGGCCGATGCACAGCACCAGGGCAAGCAGGGTCAGCAGGTTGATCGAGAAGTCGAACGCATACAGTGCGATGAACGCGGCCACCAGGCAGACCGGCACGGTCACCGCTGGAATCAATGCGGCACGGAAGCTGCCGAGGAACAGCCAGATCACCGCCAGCACCAGGATCATCGCCTCCACCAGCGTGGCATAGACGCGGTCCACGGCGGCTTCGATGAAGGTGGTGTTGTCGAACGCCACGAAGATCTGCGTGCCCTTGGGCAGCGACAGCGCCACACGCTCGGCTTCGGCACGCGCCGTGCGCGCCACGTCCAGCGAGTTGGCGGTGGAGGTCTTGACGATGCCCAGGCCGATGCCGGGCTCGCCGTTGCTGCGGTAGTACGCGCGACGCTCGGCCGAGGCCAGTTCGATCTTCGCCACGTCGCCCATGCGCACCACGTAGCCGTCGCGGCCCTTGCCCAGCGGGATGGTGGCGAAGTCTTCGGGCTTGATGTAGTTGCGCTCCACGCGCAGGGTGAAATCGCGGTCGGTCGACTCGATACGGCCGGCCGGCAGTTCCACGTTCTCGTTGCGCAGTGCAGTTTCCACATCGCCGGTGGTCAGCCCGCGCGCGGCCAGCTGGTCACGGTCCAGCCAGATGCGCATCGCATAGCGCTGGCGACCGCCAATGCGGACCTGGGCCACGCCATCCAGGCTGGAGAAGCGGTCGACCACATAACGGTCGGCGTAATCGCTCAGTTCCAGCGTGTCCATGGTCGAGGAGACCATGTTGAACCAGATGATCGGGTCGGCATCGCTTTCGACCTTGGCGATTTCCGGCGGGCGCGCTTCTTCCGGCATGCGGTCGGCGACACGGCTGACCGCATCGCGCACGTCGTTGGCCGCCGCTTCGATATCGCGGTTGGAAGTGAACTCGATGCTGACCTGCGAGCGGCCGTTGGTGCTGCGCGCGTTGATGGTATCGATGCCTTCGATGCCGGCCAGTGCATCTTCCAGCACCTGGGTGATGCGGCTTTCGATGACCGCCGCCGAGGCGCCGGTGTAGTCCACCGACACCGAGACGATCGGTGGATCGATGGCGGGCAGTTCACGCAGGGTCAGGCGGGTGAAGGACATCACGCCCAGCACCAGCAACAGCAGGCTCATCACCACGGCGAACACCGGCCGCTGGATGGAGATGTCGGACAGCTTCATCCGCCGTGGCCCTCGGCCGCGACCGGCGCCGGTGCATCAGCTGGCTTGGCACCGCTGGCCGGGGCTGCATCCTTGGCCGCGACCTTCAGGCCCGGGCGCAGCTTGCCGGTGCCATCGACAACGATGCGCTGGCCAGCGTCCAGGCCCTGCTTGATCTCGACCACGCCGGCGCGGCGCGCACCGGTCACCACGTCCACGCGCTCGACGCTGTCGTCGTTCCTGATGCGGTACACGAACGTGTCGCGGCCCACCTGCACCACGGCGATTTCCGGCACCACCAGCGCCGGGCGCTCGGGACGGAACAGGCGCACGTCCAGCAGCATGCCCGGGCGCAGCGCGTGGTCGCCGTTGGCGAAGTCGGCACGCACGGTCACCGCGCGGGTGGCCGGATCGATGCGCGCATCGATGGTGCTGACCACGCCTTCGAAGCTGCGGCCTGGCCACGCCACGCTGGTGGCGCTGACCTTGTCACCGACGCCCAGCGCGGCCAGTTCCACTTCCGGCACCTGGAAATCGATGTGCATGTGCTCGATGTCGTCGAGCGTGGCGATCACCGTGGTCGGGGTCACCAGCGAGCCAGGGCTGACCTGGCGGATGCCAAGCACGCCGGCGAACGGCGCGCGCACGCGACGGTCACCGATGTCCGACTGCATCTGCGCCACGCGCGCCTCGGCGGCATCGCGGATCGACTTCTGCGTATCCAGCGTGGCGCTGGAGACCAGCCGCTGCGTGGCCAGCTCGCGTTGGCGCTTGTACAGCTGGTCGGCCTCGTGGAAGGTGGCCTGCGCCTGCACCAGCGCCGCTTCCTGGGCCTGCCCGCGCAGGGTCACGATCGGGGCACCGGCGGCGATGTGCTGGCCGCTTTCGAAATGCACCTTCTCGACGATTTCGCTGACCTTGGCGGTGACGCTGATCGACTCGCGTGCCTTTGCGGTGCCCAGCGCCTGCAGGGTGTCGTTCCACTGCGTGGGCTGCACGAGCTGCGCGGTAACCGGCACTGCTTCGCCCTGCCGACGCACGGCGGCCTCCTGTTTGCCTGCGCACCCGGCCAGCACGGCCAGGCTGAGGCCAAGGGCCAGGGTCGAAGCGATACGAGCCAACATGAACGGTCCTGATTGATCCACGGCCGCCGAGTGTAGGCAAGGGCCCGCAAAAGCGGTATGTGCCAAGCGTTTACCGGCGTGGAACCGAAGCCGCGATAGCGCCTTGAACCCGTTCCGTGCAAGGCTGCCCCTGGCGATGTCGGCGTGTGTCGGGGTGTATCCAGCCGTGCAACGCAGGCGTTGCCATCGTAGAGTCGAAGCTGCCCGACGGAGGGCGTTGGGCAGGGGGCGGATCCTGGCGGGGATCCGGCCCCGTTTTTTTTGCCCGGCAGCAACGCCGGGCATGGCCCGGCGCTACCGTTCCGCACGCTGGTCAATACCGGTAGTTCACCTTCATCCACAGGCTGCGACCGGGCTCGTTGATGCGCACCGGATCGGCCGGGAAGCCGAAGTCGGCGCTGCCGGCCAGGTTCAGGTGCTCGCTGTACGCGCGGTCGAACAGGTTGTCGACCCCCGCGCTGAGCTGCAGCTGCGAACTGAAACGGTACGCCGCATTGAGCGCGAACGTGGCGAAACCGGCACTCGGCCCGAGGTCCTGGGCCACCACGTTGCCCTGCCCGTCTGCCACGCGGTGCTGGTGGGTCACCGCACGCAGCAGTGCCCCGGCGCTCCAGCGCTGGCCTTCCCAGTTCGCACTCAGGCGCGCTTCCAGCGGCGGCATCTGCGGCAGAGGACGCTGCTGGTCGCGGTTCTCGCCCCAGGCATAGGCCAGAGTGCCCCCCAGTTTCCACTGCTCGGCCACGCTTAGTTCCAGCCCCGCCTCGGCACCGGCGATGCGCGCAGCGATGTTGCTGGCCTGGCTCATGCCCATCATGCCGCTGCCGTGATAGGTGAACAGGATGTAGTCCTGAATCTGCCCGGCATACGCCGAAACCCACGCCTGCACGCGCGGTCCCTTGTACTGCAGGCCGACGTCGAGCTGGGTGGTGCGTTCGGGCTGCACGCCAGTGAACGCGCTCACTGCGCCGGCCGGGCCATGGTTGGGCGAGAACAGCTCCCAGTAGTCAGGCATGCGTTCACTGTGGCCGAGCCCGGCGTACCAGGTCAGGCCGTCGGCCAGGTCCTGCTCGTAGCGCAGGAAACCACTGCCCAGCCATTCCTTGCGACGCTGGCCTGCGGTCGGATTGGGCATGTTCCCCATCATGCCGCGGATCGACTGCCGCTCATCGCGCACGCTGGCGCGATCGATGCGCAGGCCACTGATCCAGCGCTGGCCGGTGCCGGCGCCCAGGGTCAGTTCGCTGAACACGCCATAGCGGCGGAAGTTGGCATCGGTCTCCCACGCCGCCTGCCGGTAGGTATCGCGGCCCATGCCCATGCGGCCGCGGTGGCGGCTGTCTTCGCCATCCACACCCGCCACCAGCTGCACGTCCTGCCAACGCCACTCGGAACTGACCCGGCCGCCCTGGGTACGACGGTCCACGTTCGAGGCCATCGGCATCGGCATCATGCTGTTGGGATTCGGCGTGCGCAGCGTGTAGTTGTCCATCACGTGGTCGGCTTCGTTGTAGTACACGTTGGCCTGCACCACGTCCCACGCGCCCGGCAGGTTGCGCTTCTCGAAGCGTGCCGCGTAACTGGTGCGCTCGAACGCGGCGCCGTCCATGCCGCGCCCTGCGTAGCGCGCGATCGCATCGCCGGCACCGGCGGAAATTTCCAGCAGCGTATCGGCATCCGGCGTCCAGCCGATCGCCACATCACCGTTCCACTTGCGCCACTTCGACGGCACCACCTCGCCGTGGCCATCCTTGTAGTCGTCGGCTTCGGAGCGGTTGCCGCTGGCACGCACGTAGCCGGTCGGGTTGCCCAGGGTCAGGTCCAGTACCTGGTCGTTGCGGTTGCGCGAACCGACCAGCGCACTGGCATCGGCACGCAGGCCCGGCTCCTCGAAGCGCGGCGTGTCGCGCTCGAAGCGCACGGTACCGGCCGACGCACCTGCGCCCCAGCGCACGCTCTGCGGGCCCTTGATGATGGTCAACCGGTCGAAGCTTTCCGGGGCGATGTAGGACAGCGGGTTATCCATGCGCGACGGGCAGGCACCGATCAGGTTGCCGTCGTTGCTGAGGATGTTCAGGCGCGAACCGAACATGCCGCGCAGCACCGGATCGCCATTGGTGCCGCCGTTGCGGATGGCGGAGAAGCCGGGAACGGTCTTCAGGTAATCGGCACCATCACTGGCCGGCACCGGCTGCCGCGGCAGGCGCGGATCGCTCACCCAGTGCAGCGGCGAGGACGGCGCGGCGGCGGTGACCACCATCGTGTCGAGGGTGCGCGCTTCTTCGGCAGGCGCAGCGTGGGCCAGTGACGCGGCCACGGCCAGGCCAAGGGCAACCGGCAGGCGCGCGCAGGCGCCCGCGGGGCGGGAAGTCATTTTCATCGGAACAGCTCCAGGGTACGCACACGCGCACGGCGCCCGGTCAGGCGTCGTGCGGCAGATTCATGGGGATATCAGCGGACGATGGAGACGCGTGGTGGCCCACGTGCGGCATGTGCTGGCCAGTGCAGCGCGGGCAGCGCCTGCTGCGACCACGGGAAGACCAGGCGCGGCCGCCACAGCAACGGCAACAGCAGCACCAGCACCGCCAGCCACGGCAGCAGGCGCATGGCCAGCACGCAGTACTCGCAGGCTTCGCCGTGCATGGCGTGGGGATCGGCGGGGCGGTTGGGCGCTGCCGGCGCAGCGCCATGCTGATCGTGCGTGGCCATGGCCATGTCGTGCATATCGTGGCCCATGGCGGCGTGGTTCATGCCCGCCATTGCGGTGTGGTCCATCGGCGGCGCCTGCAGCGCGCGGCTGACCAGCGGCGCAAGCACCATCAGCAGCGTCGCCAGGACGGCGAGCTGGAGCAGAAGACGCTGCGGGCGGGACAGGCGGGTCACCCCGCTAGTGTAGAGGCGGGTCCAGGGTTACCCGTGCGACGAACCGTCGCAGGAGGGGGTTTATCGGCAGGGCTGCGCCCTGCACCCGCTGCGAGCTGGAGCAACAGCAACAGCAACAGCCGAAGCAAAAGCGGGCTTCCTGTGGGTAGGCGGGGTGGGTCCGGTTGCGGGAGACGCCGTAAACCCATCCTTGGGGGCTTGGCCGCGGCATCCGTGCCGCGGACACTCCCGCAACCGGACCCACCCCGCCTTCGACAGATCTCTGCGATCTGCAGTAGATCCACGCCATGCGTGGATGAATCTCCATCGGAATCGAATATTTCGAACTGGAATCGAAAAGCATCCACGCATGGCGTGGATCTACCGTGTCGACCAAGGTCGACACCTACCAACAGCCGCCGGAATCTGTCAGAGGTGGGGCGGTGTGGGCAGGCAGGACCGTTGGCGCCATGGATGGCGCCATCGAGCCCCCAAGGATGGGTTTACGGCGTGTCCTGCCTGCCCACACCGCCCCACCATCCCACGGATAGCCCGCTGTTGCTGTTGAGGTTGAGGTTGCCGGCCAGCGGCCGGCACTACCGCGGGTGCAGGGCTGCAAGCCCTGCTCGACCAACCTCACACCGTGATGGTCTGGGTCAGTGACTCCCACGTCGGCGGCACCGGCCACGCGGCGGCCTGGTTGCCATCCAGCACTCTTCGCAGATCGCGCGGATCAATCTGCGGCGCCAGCACATGCACCAGTTCCAGCGCGTAATCACGCAGCACCCGGTCGCGCGGCAGCACCGCCCAGGCGATGCACTCGCTGATCGGATCCGGCGCCGGCCACGATCTCAGGTCTTCGTCGTTGGAACTGACCGCCATCTCGGCCAGCAGGCCTACGCCCAGACCCGTACGCACGTAGGTCTTGATCAGGTCGGCATCGAGCGCGGTCAGTGCCAGATCGGGCACCAGACCGTGAGCGGCGAAAGCGCGCTGCAACGACGAGTTCGGCCGGGTCGAGGATTCATAGCTGATCAGCGGCTGGCGGGCCAGCGCGGCCAGGTCCGGTGCACGACCGGCGCGATCCAGTGGATGGCCCTTGGGCACCACCACCAGCCGTCGCCAGCGGAACAGCGGCACCGCGATGCCATCGGTGGGTTCGGCACCGGCGGTACTGATGATCGCGATATCGGCATCGCCCTGGTTCAGGCGGTCCAGTGCGTCGGCCTCACCGGCCTGCTGCAGGTGCACGCTCACCTGCGGGTACGCCTGTTTGATCGCCGCCACCGCCGGCGGCAGTACAAAGCGCGCCTGGGTGTGGGTGGTGGTCAGGATCAGCTGGCCCTGGCTCTCGCGGCGCTGGTTGGCAGCGTAGGTGCGGATGTTGTTGGCCTCGGACAGCACCGCGCGGGCGCGGGCGATAACCTCGGTGCCGGCCGGGGTGACCGACTCCAGGCTGCGGCCCTTGCGCACGAACAACAGGAAGCCGAGCTCGTCCTCCAGCTGCTTGAGCTGCTTGGACAGGCCGGGCTGGGTGGCGTGTACGCGCGAGGCGGCCAGCGTGATGTTCAGCTCGGCGTCGGCGATGGCAACCAGGTAGCGCAGCTGGGTCAGCGTCATGGGAGGCGGGCGGCGTGGGGCGGAGGTCCACTCTAGGGTCAATTGCCGTCACCAGCTTATAACCAAAGGTTGTTTAAGAAAGGTATCTGGTCATTTCCGGGCGTCATATGCCGGCGCTACGGTCAGCCGGCAGCCGCTGGCCTGAACAGCCAGCCCTCCCCCTTCGCCCGCCGAAGCCCGGCGCGGCCCCGTTTCCGGAGCGCTTCCATGGCCCTGTACGACTCCATCCTCGATACCGTCGGCAACACCCCCATCGTCAAGCTGCAGCGCCTGGCGCCGCCGCAGGTCAGCCTCTACGCCAAGGTCGAGTCGTTCAACCCGGGTGGCTCGGTGAAAGACCGCCTGGCGCTGGCGATCATCCTCGACGCCGAAGCGCGCGGCGTGCTCAAGCCGGGCGACACCATTGTCGAAGCCACTTCAGGCAATACCGGCGTGGCGCTGGCCATGGTTGCCGCTGCGCGTGGCTACAAGTTCGTGGCGACCATGGTCGAGACCTTCTCGGTGGAACGCCGCAAGCTGATGCGCGCGTATGGCGCGAAGGTGATCCTGACCCCCGCCGCCGAACGCGGCAGCGGCATGGTGCGCAAGGCGCGCGAACTGGCCGAGCAGCACGGCTGGTTCCTGGCCAGCCAGTTCGCCAACCCGGCCAATCCGGCGTATCACCGCAACACCACCGCCGCCGAAATCCTGCGCGACTTCGCCGGCAAGCGGCTGGACTACTTCGTCAGCGGCTGGGGCACCGGCGGCACGCTCACCGGCGTGGGTGAAGTACTGAAGGTCGCGCGCCCGCAGACCCGCATCATCGCCACCGAGCCGGCCGGCGCCGCACTGCTGAAGGGCGATGACTGGAAGCCGCACAAGATCCAGGGCTGGACCCCGGACTTCGTGCCGGACGTGCTCAACCGCGATGTGGTGGATGAACTGGTCTCGGTGGACGACGACCGCGCCATCGCCACCGCGCGCCGGCTGGCGGCGGAGGAAGGCATCTTCGTCGGCATCTCCGCCGGCGCCACCGTGGCCAGTGCCCTGGACGTGGCTGCACGTGCCGAACCGGGTTCAGTGATTCTGGCCATGCTGCCGGACACCAGTGAACGCTACTTCTCCACGCCGCTGTTTGCCGATGTGAACGAAGGCTCCGACGACGAGTGGCTGGCCGGCCTGCCGTGATGCGATCCGCCGGGCATGGCCCGGCGCTACCGACGTGCGACTGCGGGTAGCGCCGGGCCGTGCCCGGCGTGCGCCCTGCTTCAGCCTGCGTGAAGGCGTCGCCCGCCATCGTGCGTGAAGGCCGTCGGATCGCAGCGCGTGAGACGGTCATGACGCAGTATCGATGCCCTGTCCCCTACCGTGGGAACAGCCGGCGCAGATGCTGCGCGGATCACCTCACAGGCAGGAGACGGACGCATGAAGATCGAAGTTTGGCAGGGCGACATCACGACCCTGGCGGTGGATGCGATCGTCAACGCGGCCAACGAAACACTGCTCGGTGGCGGCGGTGTCGACGGCGCGATCCATCGCGCAGCCGGCCCCGCATTGCTGGCCGAATGCGAGCAGCTGCCGGAGCTGCGCCCGGGCGTACGTTGCCCGACCGGCGAAGTGCGCGCCACCGGTGCCCATGCGCTGCCGGCACGCCACGTACTGCACACGGTCGGCCCGGTCTGGCACGACGGCCAGCGCGACGAACCGGCACTGCTGGCCAACTGCTACTGGAAATCGCTGCAGCTTGCCGAGTCGCTGGGCGTACAGTCGATCGCGTTCCCGGCCATCAGTTGCGGCGTGTACGGCTATCCGCTGTACCAGGCTGCACAGATCGCGGTGACGGAAACGCTGGCATGGCAGCGCAGCCACGCGCAACCGATGCGTATCGTGCTGGTCGCGTTCAACACGGCCACCGCCAAGGCCTACCAGCAGGCGCTGGCCGCCGCCGGCCAGACCACGGAAAGCGAGCCTCGCGGCGCGATGCTGCCGCCGCTCGGCGATGCAGGCCTTGCCGCCGCGCATTGAAACGCCACACAGCATGGAAAAGAAAAGGCCGGGCATTGCCCGGCCTTTTCCCGTTGCACCATTGATGTCATCCACGCATGGCGTGGATCACGCTCAACGGCTGGCAGCTTCCACCGCAGCAGCGTCATCGGCCACGGCGGCTGCGGCGTCGGCAGCAGCGCGGGCCGCAGAGGCGGCAGCACCGTCAGCGCTGGCACCATCCACCTGCACGCGCACTTCCACCATGCCTGCGCCATTGTTCAGGCTGGACACGTCGACGGTGTAATGGCCGGCCGGCAGGGTCTCCTCCAGGCGCGAGTTGGTACCGTTGCCACCGTCGTCGTCGGTCAGCTCGACATCGCCGCCGACCACGCGCAGCACGGTATCGACCTGGCTCGAGATCGCATCCAGGCGCACGTCGGCGGGACGATCCAGGGTCAGCAGGAAGCGGCGACGCCCTTCGTTGTCCAGCATGGTGTACACGCTGCCCGACTTCGGCAGGGCGGTACCATCGCGCTCGACCAGATTCCCCGGCAGTTCGATGCGGGTGGCAGACAGGGTGAACATGCCATTGACACCGCTGCCGAGGCCGCGCGCGGTCAGGGTGTACTTGCCCGGCTTCAGCGACAGGGTCAGCCGCGAGTTGGTGCTGTCGTTGCCATCGTCGTTTTCGGCTTCAACGCCCTGGCCCGACAGTTTCAGCACCGGATCGAAGACGTCCGACACCAGGCGGATTTCGTACAGGCCGGCCTTGTCCACCTGCAGGGTGTAGTCCTGCGAGTCACTGGCCAGCATGTCCACGATTTCGCCACTGCCCGCCAACGGCTTGCCGTCGTAGGGTTTCAGCTTCTCGGCGCGCAGGCGATACGGACCAAAGGCGGTCGGGCCATCAGCATTGACCGCCACCTGGTAGGTGCCGCCGCCATTGGCACGGAACGCCAGCGAGACGTCGCCTTCGCGTTCGTAACCGGTGTTGCTGGTGGAAACAAGGCTGCCGTTGTTGAACACGGCGATCGAGCCGCTGAGGGCACCGGTGAGCTTCAGGCCGACCAGATCCTTGTCTTCCAGCTTGATCTGGTAGAGCTGGTGATGGCTGCCGTCGTTGAAGTTGATGCCGCTGCGCGAGGTGATCTCGCCGGACACCGGCTTGTCGAAATCGAGCGACGCGGCCTTGCCTGCGTCACCACTGCTGCCGATGCGGTTGCAACCGCCGGCGACCAGGACCGCGGCAACGGTCAGTGTGAGTGCTGCCAAACGCATGTTGTTTCTCCTTGGCCTTCCATGTAGTTCCCGCGTGCCGGCCAGGCGCGCGGGGCCGGAAACGATACCCGCAAAAGCAAACGCCGGCGTGATGCCGGCGTTGCCCTGTTCATCCAGCGATGGGACGGATCAATCGTTCCACTTGCCCAGCGCGGCCAGGCCGTTGTCCTTGGCGCGCTCGTACACGGTCTTCTGGGCAGCGGCGTAGTTGCCCTTCATGTCCTTGGCCCACAGCTTCAGCGCGGCCTGCTGCATGGCGCGGCCGTAGGAGAAGCTCAGCGGCCACGGCAGGTTGCCCAGCTGGTTCATCGCGTTCAGGTGCTCGGTCGACTGTTCGTCGCTCTGGCCACCGGACAGGAACACCACGCCCGGCAGGATCGCCGGCACGGTGCTCTTCAGGCACATCACGGTCGACTCGGCCACTTCCTCGACGTCCGCCTGTTCATCGCAGTTCTTGCCGGAGATGACCATCGACGCCTTCAGGATGGTGCCTTCCAGCAGCACGTTCTGCTGGTACAGCGCGTCGAACAGCGAACGCAGGGTGGCTTCGGTGACTTCGTAGCAGGTCTCGATGTCGTGGTCGCCGTCCATGATCACTTCCGGCTCGACCATCGGCACCAGGCCGCATTCCTGGCACAGGGCGGCATAACGGGCCAGCGCGTGAGCGTTGGACTCGATGCAGGTGCCCGACGGAATGCTCTCGCCGATGTTGATGACCGCACGCCACTTGGCGAAGCGCGCGCCCAGCTTGTAGTACTCCTGCAGGCGCTCGCGCAGGCCGTCCAGGCCTTCGGTGACCAGCTCGCCCGGGCAGCCGGCCAGCGGGTGCGCACCCTTGTCCACCTTGATGCCCGGAATCATGCCGTGGTCGGCCATGTACTTGGCGAACGGCACGCCGTCCTTGGTCGACTGGCGGATGGTTTCGTCGTACAGGATGGCGCCGGAAATGTGCTCGTTGAGCTTCGGCGTGGTCAGCAGCAGCTCGCGGTAGGCACGACGGTTCTCTTCGGTGTTCTCGATACCGACGCCGGCGAAACGCTTGGCGATGGTAGCGGTGGATTCGTCGATCGCGATGATGCCCTTGCCCGGGGCGACCATGGCCTGGGCGGTTTCGGCCAGCTGTTCGATGCTCATGTATTTCCTGTGGCGGGTGCGGGAAAAACGTAAGTATAGCCCCGCTGCCCGTTGCCCCGGTGTCGAGGCCAGGATGGAAACGATTCCAAGTCTGCACAGGACAAAGAATGTCCTGCCGTTGGGGGGGGCAGAGCCCCTGCTGGGTCTGACCCCGGGCCTTTCCTACAGGTCGCCCAGGCCGATGGCGCGGCCGTCGTCGCCCACTTCCAGCAGGCGCAGGGTGTTGGTCGCGCCCAAGGTTTCCATGTGTTCACCGCTGGTGAACACGACGCGGTCACCGGCCTGCAGCAGTTCGGCTTCGACCAGCAGACGGATGCTGCCGCGCGCGGCTTCGCGCGGGGTCAGGCCACGGCTGTCGAAGTTGATCGGGTAGACATCGCGCATCAGCGCCATCTGCCGGCGTGCGCCGTCATGGCGGGTGACCGCGAACACCGGCGCCTTGGCACGGAAACGCGACAGGTAACGCGCAGTGCCACCGGATTCGGTCATCGCCACGATCGCGCGCACGCCCACGTGCTGGGACAGGAACATGGTGGCCATGGCAATGGCCTGGTCGGCGCGTTCCAGGTTGCGCGGCGAAGCGTTGAAGTCGGTCTCGGTCTGGAACTGGCGCTCGGCCCCCAGGCAGATGCGCGCCATTGCTTCGACGGCCTTGACCGGCCAGGCACCGGCAGCGGTCTCGGCCGACAGCATCACCGCATCGGTGCCGTCGATGACCGAGTTGGCCACGTCCAGCACTTCGGCACGGGTCGGGATCGGGCTTTCCACCATCGACTGCAGCATCTGCGTGGCGGTGATCACCACCTTGTTCTGCGCCAGCGAGGCCTTGATGATCTTCTTCTGCAGGCCCGGCAGTTCGGCATCGCCGATTTCCACGCCGAGGTCGCCACGGGCCACCATCACCACGTCGCTGGCCTCGACGATTTCTTCCAGGTTCTCGATGGCCTCGGTACGCTCGATCTTCGACACCAGCGCGGCGTCGCAACCATGCGAGCGGGCGATGTCGCGTGCGTCGTTCATGTCCTGCGCGTTGCGGCAGAACGACACGGCGATGAAGTCGACGCCGATCTTGGCGACGATACCGATCAGCTCCTTGTCACGCTCGGTCAGCGCGCCCAGCGACAGGCCGCCACCCTGCTTGTTCAGGCCCTTGCGGTCGGACAGCACGCCGTCGTTGAGCACGGTGTTGATGATGCGTTCGCCCTGCACCTCGACCACCTGCAGCTGCATCAGGCCGTCGTCGAGCAGCAGCACATCACCCGGGCCGACGTCCTGCGGCAGGCCGAGGTAGCTGACACCCACCTGGGTGGCATCACCCGGGCCGGCGTTGGTGCTGGCGATCAGGTCGAAGCGGTTGCCCGCCTTCAGTTGCACCTTGCCTTCGGCGAAGCGCTCGATGCGGATCTTCGGGCCCGGCAGGTCGGCCAGGATGCCCACTTCCACGCCCACGCGGGCGGCGGCGGCACGCACTTCGGCGGCACGCTTGGCCTGGCCGGAAGGATCACCATGGCTGAAGTTGAGGCGCACCACGTTGACGCCGGCGCGGAACAGATCCTCCAGCACGCCCGGCGGATCGGTGGCCGGACCGAGGGTGGCAAGGATCTTGGTGCGACGCTGACGCTCGAACATGGTGAATGGGCCTCTCCCGGTAAAGAACGGAAATTAGCACATCCTTCACGCCGCATGTATACGGTTACAGCCTTGTGCTGCCTGACTTCGCGGGTCATGCAACGGACATGGTCCGGACATACGGTGGCGCAGGGCATTCTGTAGAGCCGAGCCCATGCTCGGCTCTACAGGAGCCTAGGCCAACAGCGTCGTCAGCTGTGCCGGCTCGCGTGCCAGCTGGCCCGCACCGGCTTCAGTGAGTTCCGCTTCACCACCAAAGCCCCACAGCACGCCCACGCTTCGCAGACCGTGGTAGCGCGCGCCCTCGATATCCATGCGGCGGTCACCGATCATCCAGCACTGCACGGGCTGCACCTGCAGGCGGCGCAGCGCCTCGCCGACCAGTTCCGGCTTGTGGCTGCGCGAACCATCCAGGGTCGAACCGACGATCTCCTCGAACAATCCACCAAATGGCAGATGGGCGAGGATGCGCCGCGCGTGCGGCTCGTTCTTGGCAGTGACCACCGCCAGGCGATGGCCACGACCATGCAGCGTGCGCAGCGTGTCTTCAATCTGCGGGTATACCGTGTGCTCGCGCCAACCTTCAGCGTCGAAGCGCTCGCGGTAATAGCCCACCGCCTGCTCCACCCGCGCCGGTTCACCGAACAGCGGCGCGAAGGTGGTGCGCAGGGACGGACCGATCCAGCCCAGCAGCGTTTCCTGCGCCGGCACCGGATGGTCCATCTTCTGCAGCGCGTAGGCGATGCAGGCGGTGATGCCCACCTGCGAATCGATCAGCGTGCCGTCCAGGTCGAAGAACAGGACATCCTTGCCGTGGCCGGCACTCATGCGCCGCGCGCGTCGAGTGCCGCTACTGCGGGCAGGGTCTTGCCTTCCAGGAACTCCAGGAACGCGCCGCCACCGGTGGAGATGTAGCTGACGTCCTTGGCGATATCGAACTTGTCGACCGCCGCCAGGGTGTCGCCGCCGCCCGCGATGGAGAAGGCCGGCGAGCTGGCGATGGCGCGGGCCAGTGCTTCGGTACCCTTGCTGAAGGCTTCGAACTCGAACACACCGACCGGGCCGTTCCAGACCACGGTACCGGCCCTTTCGATGAGCTGTGCGTACTGCGCGGCGGTCTGCGGGCCGATGTCCAGGATCAGGTCGTCTTCGGCAACGGCGTCCACCGCCTTCACTTCAGCGACGGCATCGGGCAGGAACTGCTTGGCGGTGACCACGTCCACCGGCAACGGAATATCGGCGCCACGCGCCTTGGCATCGGCGACGATCTTCTTCGCGGTATCCAGCAGGTCCGGTTCGTACAGCGACTTGCCGACGTTGTAGCCGGCGGCGGCGATGAAGGTGTTGGCGATGCCGCCACCGACGATCAGCTGATCGACCTTGCCGACCAGGTTGGCCAGCAGTTCCAGCTTGGTGCTGACCTTGCTGCCGGCCACGATGGCCAGCAGCGGCTTGGCCGGTGCATCCAGCGCCTGTGCCAGTGCATCCAGCTCGGCCATCAGCAGCGGGCCACCGGCAGCCACCGGGGCGAAGCGGATGACGCCGTGTGTGGAGGCCTGGGCGCGATGCGCGGTACCGAACGCATCCATCACGAACACATCGCACAGCGCGGCGTACTTCTTCGACAGGGCTTCATCGTCCTTGCCCTCGCCGACGTTCATGCGGCAGTTCTCCAGCAGCACCAGCTGGCCCGGCTGCACGTCGACGCCGTCGATCCAATCGCGCACCAGCGGAACCTCACGGCCGAGCAGCTCGGACAGGCGCGCCGCCACCGGTGCCAGCGAGTCGGCTTCGGTCCACACGCCTTCCTTCGGGCGACCCAGGTGCGAGGTGACCATTACCGCCGCGCCCTGCTCCAGCGCGCGCTTGAGCGTCGGCAGCGAAGCCGTGATGCGCTGTTCGGAAGTGATGCGGCCATTCTCGATCGGCACGTTCAGATCCTGGCGGATCAGCACGCGCTTGCCGGAGAGGTCGAGGTCGGTCATGCGGACGATGGACATGGGCAACTCTTTGGCTCAGGGACGGGATGCCGGGATGCGGCAGACGGCCATTGTATCGAGTGCGGGTGGTGGGAGGGCCGATGCCTGCGGCAGGCAGAGGCGCAGGGCAAATGCAACAGCAACGGCAACAGCCAAAGCGCTGGCGCTTCGTGGTGCTGTTTGTGGGCCGGGGCGGTGTGGGCTGGCAGGGGACGCCGTGAATCCGTCCCTGGAGGCTTGGCAGCCGCATCCATGCGGCTGACACCCCTGCCAACCCACACCGCCCCGGCCTCGACAGGTTCATGAGGTGATGCGGATGGCAAAGGCGGAAGCAAGAGCGGTTTCTGGTGTCGGAGAAAAAAGTAGAGCCGAGCCCATGCTCGGCTGGGTCTACCGCGAACAGCGGCCGAGCGTGGGCTCGGCTCTACAAGGAGCGCGCAGCCAAGCTGCTTTGCCCTTGCTCTTCTTCTTTCTCTTCCGTGGGTGGACGCACCCAGAAATTGTCAGAGGCTGGGCGGGGTGGGTTCGCGGGGGTGTCAGCCGTATGGATGCGGCTGCCAAGCCTACAAGGACGTACTTGCGGCGTCCCCCGCGAACCCACCCCGCCCGGCCAAGCGCGGCTTTTGTTTTTGCGTTGCACGACCACCCCCACCCACGAGGGGCTGCGCCGTTCGCCGGAAACTACGCCGAAGGCGCAGGCTTCTGCCGAAGCAGGCTGACCGCCAGGCCACCCACCACCAGCACACCCAGTCCCAGCAGCGCCCACAGCAACCACGCCTTCCAGTCGTGCTGCGGCTTCAGCGCCGCGTCTCCCGCCAACGGCTCCGGGCTGCCTTCCAGGCGCGCCAGCGTCGGTTGCCATGACGGGTCATTGCGCTGGCGCAGCTCTTCGATCAGCACACCGATCGGCGCCTCCATCCTGCGCGCAGTGCTGCTGCCCACCGCCAGTGCATAGGGCGCCGCGCCCTGGCTGAGGAACACCAGTACTTCCGGCTGGTAGCCCAGGCGCAGTGACGGCGCAGTCGCCGATTCGGCAGGATTCGCAACCAGCTTCCAGTAGCGGTCGCGATGCACGCCCCCCAGCGGCTGTGCCGCCGATTGCTGACGCGGGCCCTGGGACCCCTGCTGCAGCTGGTAGGCAATCCACGGCGCACTGCGGCGCTGCCACTCCGCACTCTCCTCGTCGCGGCTGAACAACGTCCACTGCACCAGACTGTTGTCGGTGCTGGCCACGTCCGCCCGGGCGACCGGGAAACGGCCATCCATCTCGAAGATGTATTCACCCTTGCCCGTCGAGGTCGGCTCCAGCGACAGCCACTCCCATGGCAGTGTGGCCGGCGCCGGCGGCAGCTCGGCCAGTACGCTGCGCAGCGCCGGCAGGCGTGCATCGCCCTGCGCCAGCACGCGCAGGTAGCGCGCCTCGCCGTCCACCTGCAGGCGGCGCTGCAGCAGGCGCTTGCCAGCCCGCTGCAGGTCGACCAGCGGGATATCACGCCCGATCGGACGCCAGTGCTGCAGGTCGTCGCTGGCATCCAGCTGCACCTGTGCCTGCAGCGGCTGTCCGCTGTCGGCCCAATCCAGTACCAGCGCCGCCACCGGCTGCTGGCCGAGCACGCTGGCGTCGATCAGCCAGCCACCCTGCCCGCTCGCCGCCGCACCGCCACTCACGCGTGCCTCGACGCGACGCACGCGGCCATCGGTATCGCGCTCGGTCAGCAGCTGCAGATCGTTGCGCTGCGCTTCGGCCAGCGGCGGCAGTGCGAACCAGGGCAGTTCACGCTGCACCGGCGGCTGCGCCAGCGGCTGATCGGGCGCCAGCAAGGCGGACGGCAGCGATTGGCCTGCGGCATTGAACACCTGCAGATCGCTCAGGTCCGCGGTACCGGCGCGACGGTAGATCGCCGGCTCCAGCACGACGCGATAGGCACCGGACTGCGCGCTGGACAAGGTCAGCGGCCACTGTTCGGCGTACTGCGTACGGTAATCGGCGGCTTGTGCCGCGACGGCGGCCAGCAGGCCGAACATCGCCGGCAGCAGCGCCCTGCTCCACGTTTTCATTGCGTTTCCTCCACGGTCGGCGCCGCGCTGGGCGGTGCCGGTGCCAGATAACCCACGACGGTGCACAGCAGGCCGTAGGCGATGAACGATGCGATGCCCAGCAGGTTGCCAAGGTGCTGGCGATCGACAATGACCAGCTTGGCCAGCACCACGCCCATCAGCACGGCACCAACCATCCACAACACGCGCTGGCCGCGGCGCGAACCCCATACCCAGGCGATCACGCCGAGCACGCTCCACAGCACGGTCAGGCTGGTCTGCGCCAGGCTGAAGCGCATCATCGACGCGTTCCACGACAGGCCGCCCCACTGGTGCACGCCATGCAGCACCACGCTGGTCAATGCAACGAACGTTGCCAGTGACAGCAGCGGCATGCGGATACCGAGCAGTGCCTTCGGCGCCTGATCGCTGTACAGCCAGCGCGCGAGCAGCAACAGGCTCAGCCACTGTCCGATCTCGGCCGGGTTCAGCACCGGCAGCCACAGCAGCGGGGAAGCATCGCCCGGCAACAGCTGGCCCAGCAGCCAGCCGATCGACAGCAGGCCGAACAGCACGCACTGCAGCGGCGTGCGCACGCGGTCGAACGCTTCACCCAGCGGCCAGCGCAGCGTATTCCAGCGCCACAGCGACAGCGCCGCCATCAGCAGCCACGGCAGCGTGACCAGCAGCGTCGTCCAACCCTGCGCCAGACCTGCCTCGCCACCGCCCCACAGGGCCAGCAGCGAAAGCAGCGAGGGCCACAGCAGCCACCACAGGAACTGCGCGATGCGCGCCACGCTGTCACCGCCCAGGCGCAGGCACAGCAGTGTGCGCACACCGAGCACGGCAAATACCGCCCAGGCCAACGCGCCGTAGCCGGCGAACGGCTGGTGGTGCGCGTCGCTCTGCATCAACGCCAGCGGGAAGCCCAGCGCCAGCATCGCCAGCGCGGTCACGCCCAGCGCACGCGCTGGCTGGCGGCGCTGCGTTTCGGCCGCCAGCCATGCGGTGACCGCAGCCAGCACCAGCAGCGCGTCCACTTCGATACGGTACGGGAAGAAGCGGGTGATCTCGTGCACCAGGCCGCCCAGCCACCACAGCAGGCCCCACAGGTAGTAGACCAGTGCGACCTCATGGCGCGGCCGGCGCTGGTAGCTCCAGGCGGAGGCGAAACCTGCCAGTGCCAGCAGCAGCGCGCCGATGGCAGTCGGGTTGAGCAGGAAGCGGGCATCTTCAAGCCAATGATCGGCGCCGGCCACGAAGGCGAACGCGGCGCCCATCTGCAGCAACGCGCCAGACACCTGCGGCAGCCAGCGCTTCTGGCGCAGGCCCAACCACGCCAGGCCAGCGCCTTCCAGCGCGAACACGGCACCCGTGGCGCGTGCCGACAGCGCCAGCGGCACTGCCAGCGTGGCAAAGCCCACCGCCAGCACTGCGTGCGACTGCGCCAGCACGGTGTACGACGCACGCCGGATCAACGCCCACGCCAGCACCGCGTAGATCGCGGCCAGGCCCAGCGCACACAGGGCCAGGGTCATCGGCTGCTCGTGCAGCATGCCGGCCTGCAGCGAGAACGCGACCAGCGGCGTACCGAACACCAGGCTGCCATCGACCAGGTCGCGGCGGCCGGCCGGCTGCCGGCGTGCGTACAGCAGCGGGATCAGCAGGTAGAAGGCAAAGAACAGCAGCAGGAACGGCTCGGTACTGCTGAATTTGTCCGGGGCGTACTGCAGCACGCCCCAGAACGTACCGATGCCGAACGTGAAGGCGAAACCCAGCAGGTTCAGCGCGCGCCACGGGCGGAACCAGGCGATGGCGAAGATGCCAGCGTTGAGGACCGCGTAGTAGCTGAACAACCCCACGTGGTTGCCGCTGCCGGTGGACAGCCACAACGGCGCCATGAAGCCGGCCAGGATGCCCAGCACCGCCAGCGTTCGCGAGTTCTGTACCACCGCCAGCACGCACAGGCCTGCCACCAGCGCGATCGAGCTGACGAAGGCGAAGCCTGGCGGAATCAGGTCGAAGCGCTTGAACGCCGCGAAGATGGTCAGCAGCAGCACGCCGATGGCACCGCCCTGCAGCGCAAGTGCGAACATGCGCCTGCGTTCGCGCTGGTGCCAGCCGAAGGCCAGCAGCCCCAGCGCGCCCACGGTGACCCCGGCCAGGCGCAGTTCGATCGGCAGCACCAGCCAGCCCTGGTCGCTGACGTACTTCAGCAGCGCGGCGACACCGGCCAGCAGCACCAGCATGCCGATCTTGACCGGCACGTTGCCCTCGGTGAACCAGCGCTTGACCGCACCGATGCCGCGTTCGATGAAATTCGGCAACACCGGTTCTGGCGGCAACGGCGGCAGCACCGGCACCGGCGGTGGCGCAGCAGGACGAGGGGCAGGCGCCTCATCCGTGGACGCAGCCTCTCGCACTGGCGGCTGCGGAGGCTCAGGTGAGAGCGGCACAGCCGCAGCGACCGGCCGCAGGAACGGCGGATCGGCGCCGGCCGAGGGCGTGACCACAGGCCGTTCAGGCGCATGCGCAGGCGTGGTGGCGGCCGGTCTGCCGGTGGCTGGCGCGGCGGCCAGCGCGCTTTCCAGCGCGGCCACGCGGCGGCGCAGGCCGGAGATCATCACCAGTGCCACCACCAGCAGCAGCGGGATGGCCAGCAGGACCAGTACGACCAGGGCGATCAGAGCTTCCATTGCGTGCTTCCATTGCGTTCCCGCGCCCCAGCGGCAGCGGTCGACCGGCCCATGCTACGACAGGGCTGGCCCCATAAACGACGAACCCCGGCCAGGCCGGGGTCCGTGTGCGATCTTCGCCGGCCTTACTTGGCGGCGATGACCTTGGCCATTTCCAGGCACTTGTTCGAGTAGCCCCACTCGTTGTCGTACCAGGTGACCAGCTTGACGAAGGTGCCGTCCAGGGCGATGCCGGCGTCGGCGTCGAACACCGAGGTGCAGGTCTCGCCGCGGAAATCGGTGGCCACCACCTTGTCCTCGGTGTAGCCCAGGATGCCCTTCAGCGGGCCTTCGCTCTGTGCCTTCACTTCAGCGCAGATCTCGGCGTAGGTGGCTTCCTTTTCCAGCTCGACGGTCAGGTCGACCACCGACACGTCCGAGGTCGGGACGCGGAAGCTCATGCCGGTCAGCTTCTTGTTCAGTTCCGGAATGACCACGCCGACGGCCTTGGCCGCACCGGTGGACGACGGAATGATGTTTTCCAGGATGCCACGGCCACCGCGCCAGTCCTTGTTGGACGGGCCATCGACGGTCTTCTGGGTGGCGGTGGCCGCATGCACGGTGGTCATCAGGCCGCGCTTGATGCCCCACTTGTCATTGATGACCTTGGCCAGCGGGGCCAGGCAGTTGGTGGTGCACGAGGCGTTGGAGATGATCGCCTGGCCGGCGTAGGTCTTGTCGTTCACGCCGTAGACGAACATCGGCGTGTCGTCCTTCGACGGGGCCGACATGATGACCTTCTTCGCGCCCGCATCGATGTGCTTCTGCGCGGTTTCCTTGGTCAGGAACAGGCCGGTGGCTTCCAGCACCACGTCGGCGCCGACTTCATCCCACTTCAGGTTGGCCGGGTCGCGCTCCTGGGTCAGGCGGATCTTCTTGCCGTTGACCAGCAGGTCGTTGCCCTGCACCGCCACGTCGGCCTTGAAGCGGCCGTGCACGGAGTCGTACTTGAGCATGTACGCCAGGTAGTCCGGCTCCAGCAGATCGTTGATGGCCACGATTTCGATGTCGTCGCCGAAGTTCAGCACCGCCGAGCGCAGGACGTTACGCCCGATGCGACCGAAACCGTTGATACCAACCTTGATTGCCATGTTCTCAAGCTCCTGCGGCCGCGACGGGTGCGGCGGGATGGATAGGGCCCACAAGTCTAGCAAACCGGGGCTGGCCACCGTGGGCCAGCCCCCGGGCCAGAGGGCCGGCGGACAGGATTTGATCCGGATCAAAGCGTTAGCGCGGCGTGAGGCCGAGACTGTCGCCATCCACCCAGCAACGAGATCACCCCCATGCGCAAGACCTCCCCCCTGATCCTGGCCGGCCTGGCCGCCGCCCTGTCCCTCGCCGCCGCCCCGGCCATGGCCCAGTCCAAGGGTGACTGGACCGTCTCGGCCGGCATCCACCAGGTGGCGCCGAAGTCGAACAATGGCTGGCTGGCCGGCCACACCCTGAAGGTCGACGTCGACAACGACGTCAAGCCGACCATCACCGGCGAGTACTTCATCGCCGACAACCTGGGCATCGAAGTACTGGCCGCGCTGCCGTTCAAGCACGACATCAACATCAACGGCCTGGGCCGCGTGGGCAGCACCAAGCAGCTGCCGCCGGTGGTGACCCTGCAGTACCACTTCAACAGCAAGGGCAAGGTCTCGCCGTTCGTCGGCGCCGGCGTGAACTACACGACCTTCTTCAGCGAAGACACCACCGGCGCACTGGCCGGCAGCAAGCTGAAGCTGCAGGATTCGTGGGGCCTGGCCGCGCATGCCGGCATCGACTTCGCGATCGGCGAGAAGGGCGCCCTGCGCGTGGACATGCGCTGGATCGACATCGACAGCAAGGTGAAGCTGAATGGCGAGAAGATCGGCACGGTCAACATCGATCCGCTGGTCTACGGTGCGTCGTACGTCTTCAAGTTCTAAGCGTGTGCTGGGCGCGGGGGCTTCGCCCCCGCTCCCCCGCTAAACGCAACACCCTCGCAGCATGTTGCCCCGGTCTTTGCCGGGGCTTTTTTTGGAAAGCATGCGTAGGCGCGCTCTTCTGTAGAGCCGAGCCATGCTCGGCTATCGCGCGGAGCGCGCAGGTACCCGAAGAAGAGCAGCCGAGCATGGCTCGGCTCTACAGATGCATGAACGGGCCGCCTTTCAGTCGATTATTGGTCCGGCGCAACTTCCACGCGGTTGCGGCCGCTTTCCTTGGCGCGGTACAGCGCTGCATCGGCGCGTGCCAATGCCTGCTCCAGCGTATCGCCACCATCGTCATGCCAGCGCGCCACGCCGATGCTCACGCTCACCACCGGGGCTGCATCCGAATCGGCATGCGCGATCGCCAGCGCCTGCACCTGTTGCCGAAGCTGCTCGAACGGCGCTGATTCCGGTTGCCCCGGCGCCCAGTGCCCAAGCGCTACGAACTCTTCGCCGCCGTAGCGCGCCACCACCGAGTCGCTACCGCGCAGTTGTGCGGCCAGGGTGGTTGCCACTGCATGCAGTACGGTGTCGCCGGCGGGATGGCCGTGGTGGTCGTTGTAGCGCTTGAAGTAGTCGATATCGATCATGGCGATGCGCAGCGCGCCGCGCGCATGCGGTGTACGCAGATAGCGCTGGAAGATCTGGTTGGCCTGGCGATCAAAGGCACGCCGGTTCAGCAGGCCGGTCAGGCCGTCATGGTTGGCCAGTGCATCCAGGCGTTGTTCGGCCCGCCACGTTGCACGCGTCTGCCGTTCGGAAATGTAGCTGCCGAAAATACCGGCGAGGTTGCTGGCCAGCACGAACATCACGCTCTGCAGCATCTGCGCCCAGTGCCGGCCCACCTGCAGCTCGGCCAGCACAAAGGCCAGCGCGATCAGGGTTCCGGTCAGCGTCGCCACCCCGAAACGCAGCCCGCACAGGAAGTAGTTCAACAACAGGAACAGGCTGATGCCTTCGTAGGGGTAGTTCACGCCGGCACGGTGCGCGGTCCAGATCATGGTCACCAGCGCCAGCCCGCTGACCAGCACGACGCTGCCGCCCAGCCACTGCAGATGGCGCCGCAGCACCGGCACGAAGGTCAGCGCGACGCCCAGCAGCAGTGCCGGCAGCAGAACACCCAGCCGCCAGCGCAGCACCGGCGCGTGCACGTCCGGCGGCAACCAGTAGGTATCGAGCACGGCAAAGCCCAGCGAGAACGCGCCGGCCACGGCGCAGGCCCAGCGCATGCGCCAGACCACCTGGGCATTGAACGCATCGGCAAATCCGCCGTCATCCGGATGACCGACCATGATGCGTCTGTCCGTGATCGCCATCAGCCTCTCCCCCGCGTATGCCCGGGTCACCCTAGCGGCCGATGCATCAAGGCCGTGTGGCGAACACCCGGCCCGGTAAAGCCCGTGCCAGCCCCACACCGCTAGAATGTACGCATGAAAGCCCTGCACTCCCTGTTCCTCGCCGCCGCCCTGGCGCCGGCCCTGCTGTCCGCTTCCGCCCCGGCCCATGCCTGGGGCGCACAAGGCCACCGCCTTGTCGCCGAAGTCGCCGACGCCCGCCTCAATCCCACCGCCCGCGCCGAAGTGGACCGCCTGCTGGCCACCGAGCCAGACGCCACCCTGGCCAGCATCGCCCCCTGGGCCGACCAGCTGCGTGCCAAGGACCCCGGCCTGGGCCGTCGTTCGGCCGGTTGGCACTACGTCAACATCGCCGAAGACAACTGCCATTACGAAGCACCGAAGCACTGCAAGAGCGGCAACTGCATTGTCGAGGCGCTGAAAGCACAGAGCGCCATCCTCGGCGACCGCAGCCTGACCGACGGCGAGCGCCTGCAGGCGCTGAAGTTCGTCGTGCACCTGGTGGGTGACATCCACCAGCCGATGCACGCCGGCTACGCCCACGACAAGGGCGGCAACGATTTCCAGCTGCAGTTCGGCAACCGCGGTACCAACCTGCACTCGCTGTGGGACAGCGGCATGCTCAACACCCGCAAGCTGGACGATGCCGGCTATCTGCCGCTGCTGCAGAGCCAGCGCGCGCCGAAGCTGGCGCGCCAGTCCAACCCGCAGCGCGACCCGCAGGCCTGGGCCGAGGCCAGCTGCCGCATTTCCATGCAAGCTGGCGTTTATCCGGCGACGCGTAAAATCGGTGATGAATACACCGAGCGCTACCGGCCGCTGGCCGAAGCGCAGCTGCGACTGGCCGGCGAGAACCTGGCGCAGTTGCTGAACCGCGTGCTCGGCACGCGCTGAGGAGCGTTCCAATGTCAGTCCAGGTGCAGTCGTTCTTCCACCGTGACAGCAATACCTTCAGCTACCTGGCCAGCGACCCGGCCAGCGGCGAGGCGGCGCTGATCGACCCGGTCCTGGACTACGACCCGGACACCGACGCCAGCAGCGAGTCACCGCTGCGCGACGTGCTGCAGGCCATCGAACAGCAGGGCCTGCAGCTGCGCTGGCTGCTGGAAACCCACGCCCACGCCGACCATGTGTCGGCGGGGCGTCGGCTCAAGCAGCGGTTCCCGCAGGCCACGCTCGCCATCGGCGAAGGCATCCGTGCGGTGCAGGCGACGTTTGCACCAGGCTATGGCCTGCAGCTTCCTGCTGCGGATGACATCTTCGACCACCTGTTCAGCGATGGCGAAACCTTCGTCCTTGGCGGACTGGATGGACGGGTGATCGCCGTGCCCGGCCACACCAGCGACAGCATCGCCTACCTGATCGGCGACGCACTGTTCACCGGCGACTCGCTGTTCATGCCTGACGGTGGCACCGCCCGCTGCGATTTCCCGGGCGGCGATGCCGCACAGCTGTACCGCTCGATCCAGCGCCTGCTGGCCCTGCCCGACGCCACCCGCGTATTCGTCTGCCACGACTACGGTCCGGGCGGCCGTGATTTCGCCAACGAAACCACCATCGGCGAACAGCGCGCGCACAATATCCACGTGCATGACGGCGTGGGCGAAGCCGAATTTGTCAGCGTGCGTCAGGCGCGTGATGCGACCCTGGCAGAGCCAACGCTGATGCAGCCAGCGGTGAAGGCGAACATCCAGGGCGGGGCGTAAGCCCTCGCCCCGGAGCCGGACATCACCCGCACACTGCAGGGCTGTTCTGTGCAGCAGTGGGCGCAATGCCACTGCGAATGCGCGCAATGACGACGCTGCGGCCGGTTGCCGGCGTGTTCTTCAGCAAGGTGCACACTGCAGGCCCCTGCCTGCGGTAGAGCGTCGCAGCCATCCCGCTGATTTCTTCACTGGCCATGCCATCGGCCACGATCATGAAATCGATCAGTGCCTGCAGCTGCGCCCGCGTCAGTCGACCACCATCGCGTTCCACCATCGCGTGTACGGCAGGGATCACACGGTCTTCGATGAAGGGTTCGTCTGCATTGCGCGCTGTGTCAGCACGCGCGTCGTGGGCGGCGATGAACCGGGTTGCGATGACCACCATATCGGCGCCCTGGTCCCGCTCCATGGCCAGGCAAGGCGTCATATGCAGCCCCAGGTACACCAGGACGATGGTACCGAGCGCTCTGATCATTCGTAGATCACCTCGTGATAGATGGTTTCCTGCAGCAGCTCATCCTGCGCCGTGCCCACATACATCTGCCGTGACAGCACGTGCTGCGCATCGAAGCGGATACGCACGTTGTAGCTCTCCGACGCGTCGCCGCCCTGCAGGTCCAGCACACCGCCGCCAGCATCTGCCTTCAGGGTTCCGCGATGCAGATCGAAGAGATCGCGGTACACCGAGTACGCCACGGGAACCGGCTGGCCGTCCACGCGCAGTTCCAGATGCGTGACCTCGCGGCATGGCGAGGTGGTCCCGCCGCACGCAACACCGCTTGCGGCCGGTGCATCGGCCGTGCGCATGGCAAGCGTGGCTTCCACCCGCCTGGTGGCAGACGCGTCCGACAGGCGTACCTTCGACGTCTGCGTCAATACACGCGAGGAAGGGTCCTCCAGTTCCTGCAAGGCCTGCCGCAGGCGCTGCAGCTGTTCCGCGCACTGCACCGGCGCTTCCGGTGAATCGGCAGAGGCCGCCTGCAACTGCAGCGCATCCACCTGTGCAGCGGTGATCTCGCCGCGATCGACCTTCATTGCCACGGCGCCGACCAGAAGCGAAAGATCACCGCGCTCTCCCCCATCGAGGATCGCCTGCCGTGCTACCGGCAGGAAGGCCGGCGGCTGGGCGGCGAGCAGTTCGGCGATGCAGGGCGATCGCGGGCGGACCTGCAGCGCTCCCCGCAGATACGCCGCGCGTGCGGGCTCGCCCAGCGCTGCCAGGTAGCTGCCGGCCGAGCAGGCCGGCGGACCGTTTCGATACGCGTCCAGGTCATGGTTGTCCTGCCCATGCGGCGTGCAACCGGCCAGTACGCTGGAAAGCCCGGCCAGCATGATTGTCCAGATCTTCATCCCCAGCTTCCGTTGCCGTATCGCCCGCACTGTACGCCTGCGCGGGCGACGGCGCCTGCCTGGCCGCGCATGGCCGGGCACTACCGCCCCTGGGTACGCACCACATGCTGGCCCTTCACGACCTCGAAAGTGAAGGCGTACTGCAGGGTGACGGCCACCGGTTCGACCCGCTCGGCGCCGCGGCAGTCGCCACGATCAGCCGGTACTTTGCCCGCTGCGAAGTGGCAGACCGCGGCGGACGAGTACTTCCACATCGCAACCGCCTCCTGCGCGGCCTGCAGCAAGGGCGCATTCTCCGGCGCCCCACCCGCACTGCATTCGCTGCGGTCGGTCAACGGCATGCTGCGCTCAACGCTGCCCTGCGCATCCACCACCACCTGCAGGCAGACTGTGGTCGGCGGCAACGACGTGCGAGGATCGCGTTCGCCCACGACCGGGTCCGGTGCCGTATGCAGCTGCGGCATTCGGTAGCCTTCGCTGGCGGCCAGCGTGTAGGGCTGGACCTGGCCGGCGCCTCCTCCTGCATCGGGCCGCAGGCGCTGGTGACCGACATTCTCGCTGCGGGTATCGACGGTGGTCAGGCGATCCTGGGTTGCACACCCCACCAGCAGCGCCGCCATCATCAGCAGCGGCGCCCGCTTCATTTCGCATCCTCGGTCTCATCCATGGCGTAGGTGATCGGTACGCGTACGGCACCGGCCACCGGCTTGCCGTTCTTCACTGCCGGACGATAGCTCCAGCTGCGCGCGGCAGCGATGGAGACGGCGTCGAACACCCCCGGATTGGTCGCACTGAGCACCTGCACATCGGTCGGATGTCCCTGCGCGTCCACTTCGATGCGCAGATTGACCACGCCTACCTGCCGCTGCTCGACAGCCGATTTCGGATAGGACGGCGGCGGCATCTTGTCCACCTGGATGGGACGGTCCAACCCCGCCCTGGCCGCATCTTCCTGCGCATGCTCGAACGGCTCGACACCGATGCGGGTGCCACCGGCCGCACCGCCCTGGCTGGCCCACGCCACCGCGCCCATTCCCACGCACAACCCGGCCACCAGCATCTGCCCCGACACCCACGGCAAGGCCTTCCGCTTGGACTGCTTCAACATGGCGATACGCTCCTTCAACACGGGTTGGCTGCGCCAATGGCAGACCGCTGGCGCAACCGGGTGGACCAGCTGCGCCTTCAGCAGCGTGCTGGCATAGAGGCCGCGCAGCGCAGGCTGCGGGCCGATGGTGCGGGCATCGCAGGCCAGTTCCTGGTCGCGCAGGAAGCGGCGCGCGGCCCACGGCAGCAGCGGGTGGAACCAGAACACCGCGCGCACCAGCAGCAACGCGCCGTTGGCCCAGTGGTCGCCATGGCGGCGATGGCTGCGCTCGTGCTGCAGGATCAGGTTCTGCTCCTGTGCGGTGAACTGCTGGTCGAATGCCGGGCCGACCACGATGCGCGGCCGCCACAGGCCGACCAGCGCCGGCAGCCCGGGATCGCCACTGGCCTGCCAGCTGCCATCGGCACGTGCACGCAATGGGCCCATGCTGCGTTCGAAACGGCGCTGCGCACGCAGGTCGCGCAGCAGGCAGATGCCCGTGCCCAGCGCCCATGCCAGCAGCAACAGCAGGGCCCACGGCAGCGACTGCCCGGTCAGTCCATCCACGGCCCCCGGCGCCACTTTCAGCGGCACTGTCGGCACGTGCTGCAACACCGCAGCTTGTGGCAATGGCAGCAGCAAGGTCACCAGCAGCAACGGCAGCAGCCACCAGCTGCGATAGGCCAGCCCGGCGCCGCCCAGGCTCACCAGCAGCGGTCGCAGCGCCGCCAGCAGCAGCACGCCCACCGCCAGCCACAGGCTGGCCCGCCACAGTCCGTCGAGCAGCTCAGTCATGGTCCAGCTCCTGGATAAGCTTCTTCAGTTCGGCGATGTCCTGCGCGCTCAGCTGGCCACGTTCGCTGAAGTGCGCCACCAGTGGCGCCACGCGGCCCTCGAAGACGCGTCCGATGAAGTCCTGGCTCTGCGCCTCCACCCAGGCCTGGCGCTGCAGCAGCGGCCGGTACAGGTAGCGCCGTCCATCGCGCTCGGCGGCAATCGCACCCTTGGTCAGCAGGCGGTTGAGCAGGGTCTTGATGGTCGGCTCGGCCCAGTCGCGATGGGCCAGCGCGGCCACGACGTCATCGGCACTCCGTGGTGCCTGCTGCCACAGCACCTCCATCACAACGGCTTCGGCTTCGCTGATCGGGGTCATGGTTTACATCCGTAATCGATAATCTGATTACGCGCGTAATCGACCTGGCTGTCAAGCCCCTCGACTCCGGGTTCATCCCGGCTGCGCCAGCATCGGTTCCTCCCACCCCTGGCATCGGATGAAAGCGCTGCCCAAGAAGGACTTCCCGGTCGAGCAGGCACGTCGCTTCCTCGAACCCGGCCCGATCGTGCTGGTCAGTACCGCGTGGCAGGGCCAGCGCAACCTGATGACCATGGGCTGGCACATGGTGATGGGCTTCTCGCCTTCCCTGGTCGCCACCTTCCTGTGGAACGAAAACCACAGCCACGGCCTGGCCGTCGGCAGTGGCGAGTGCGTGATCAACGTACCCGGCGTGGAGCTGCTCGATACCGTGGTGGACATCGGCAACTGCAGCGGTCGCGAGGTCGACAAGTTCGCCCGGTTCGGGCTCGACGCGCTGCCCGCACGCGAGGTCGGCGCGCCGCTGGTCGGACAATGCCACTCGAACTTCGAATGCCGCTTGTACGACGACAGCCAGGTGGCATCGAACAACCTGTTCATCTGGGAAATCGTGCGCGCACACGTGGCACCACGGCCGAAGCTGCCGCGCACGGTGCACTACCGCGGCGATGGGCGGTTCATGGTGGCCGGCGCCGAAGTCTCGCGTCGACGGCGGTTCAAGCCCGACATGCTGTAATGCCATCACTCCCCCCACACGCAGGACCGCCGCGCATGACCGAACACCTCACCGACCTGGACGCCGCTGTCGACTGGTTGTTTGCGCGCGTGGACGGGCCGTTGCGGATCGGGGCACCGCTGGCGCTGGGCAAGCCGCACCGGCTGCTCAATGCCCTGTATGCGCGCGTCGAGCACGACCCGTCGCGGCCGCTGCAGTTGTATACCGCGCTGTCGTTGAACCCGCCGAAGGCGCGCGGCACCGGCTTGGAGGCGCGCTTCATGGCACCGTTCGCGCAGCGTCACTTCGGCGACGATTTCCCGCGCCTGGCCTATGCCGATGCGATTGCGCGCGACGCGCTGCCGGCACATGTGCAGGTGGAGGAGTTCTACATGCAGTCCGGTGCGCTGCTCGGTTCGCGCCAGGCGCAGTCCAGCTATACAAGCCTGAACTACACCCACGCCGCCGACGCGGTCGCCCAGCGCGCGCCGCAGGTGATCGTGCAGAAGGTGGCGATGCGGCCGGATGATCGCCGGCTGTCGCTGTCGTGCAACAACGACATCACCCAGGACACGCTCGATGCCATCGCAGCGCGTGGCCTGCCGCGTCCGCTGCTGATCGCCGAGATCGATCCCCAGCTGCCCTACCTGGGCGGCTCGGCCACGGTCGATGTCTCGTTCTTCGATCTGGTGATCACCCCGCCGCCGCCGTATCCGGCGCTGTTCGGTCTTCCGCGGCAGCCGGTCGGCGATGCCGACTACGCCATTGGCCTGTACGCCAGCGCGCTGGTGCGCGACGGCGGCACCCTGCAGATCGGCATCGGCACGCTGGCCGATGCACTCAGCCATGCACTGGTGCTGCGCCACACCGACAACGTGCGCTACCGCCGCGTGCTGCACGCGCTGGATCCGCAGCTGGCCAGCCACCCGCTGGTGCAGGAAATCGGCGGGCTGGATCCGTTCGAGGTGGGCCTGTACGGCTGCAGCGAGATGCTCAACGAAGGCTTCCGGCGGCTGGTGCAGACCGGGGTGATCAAGCGCAAGGTGCATGACGACCTGGCGCTGATGCAGCGCATCGAGAACGGCAGCACGTTGTCGATCGACCACGCCACCCTGGCGGCCGAGGGCGAGTACCTGCACGGCGCGTTCTACCTGGGCTCGCCGGAGTTCTACGAGTGGCTGCGCACGCTGCCGGAAGACGAATGCCGTGCGATCGGCATGCGCCGCATCAGCGAGATCAACCAGCTGTACGGCGGCAACGAGACGCTGGAGCGCCTGCAGCGCCGCCATGCGCGCTTCTTCAATTCCTGCATGATGGCCACCGCGCTGGGCGCGGCGGTGTCGGATGCGCTGGATGATGGACGCGTGGTGTCCGGTGTGGGCGGCCAGTACAACTTCGTGGCGATGGCACATGCCCTGCCCGAAGCGCGCAGCGTGCTGATGTTCCGCGCCGCGCGTGACGACAAGGGGCGCCGCGAATCCAACGTGCGCTGGAACTACGGGCACACCACCATTCCACGCCACCTGCGCGACATCTACCTCAACGAGTACGGCATCGCCGATCTGCGCGGCTTGACCGACGAGGATTGCGTGCAGGCGATGACCGCGATCACCGAGGCGCCGTTCCAGGGCGGCCTGATGCAACAGGCGCAGGCTGCACGCAAGCTGTTGAAGAGCACCCAGCCGGATCCCGAGCGCCTGCAGCGAAACACGCCGCAGGCATTGGCCGCCGCACTGGCACCGTTCCGTGCCGATGGCAGCCTGCCCGACTATCCGCTCGGCAGCGATTTCAACGAGATCGAACAGGTGCTGGTGAAGGCGCTGGGTTGGCTGAAGGCCAACACGCAGACCCGTAGCGACAAGCTGCGTACGGTCTGGGCGGCGCTGCGGCAACCGGCCGGCGACGGCGACGCGGTGTACCTGCAGCGCATGGGCCTGCAGGCGCCGAAGGATTTCGCCGAGCGCCTGGACGCGCGCCTGCTGCGGCTGGCGCTGGCGCGTACTGCGTAATCACGCGTACGGTAGCGCCGGGCCATGGCCGGCGAAAAAGCATCAGTGCCAACCAGGGTTGGCACCTGCCAGGGCACGGCGGCACGCTATGCTGTGGGGATGAACGATGATTCCCGTTTCCTGCATGATCTGCAGCAGCGCGAGGCTGCAGGCGAAGACCTGCGTTACCTCTGCTTCTGGGGCCACCAGCCGCCGCGCAGCGGAGTTTCTGCGTCCTGTTTCAGCCAGTGGTATGACGCCGGCTTCGAGATCGATGGCGTGCACTACCGCACTGCCGAGCACTACATGATGGCCGGAAAGGCGCGTCTGTTCGGCGCCACCAGGCTGCTTGAAAAGATCGTCGCCAGCACCACGCCGGACAAGGCCAAGGCTTTCGGCCGCCAGATCGAAGGCTTCGATGAAGCGCGCTGGACGCAGGCCCGCTACGACCTGGTGGTGGAAGGCAACAGGGCCAAGTTCGCGCAGAACCCGGAACTTGGGGCGTTCCTGCGTGCGACCGCAGGCTGGGTGCTGGTCGAAGCCAGCCCGGTGGATTTCATCTGGGGCATCGGCCTGGCCAAGGACCACGCCGACGCGCACAAGCCGGCACAGTGGCGCGGATTGAACCTGCTTGGGTTTGCGCTGATGGACGTGCGCGACGCGATGTAACGCTCATCCACGCCTGGCGTGGATCTACTGGCACGGCGGCCGATTCGTTTCGCCCCACAGAAAAACAGAAAGGCCGGCTTGCGCCGGCCTTTCCTTCATCACGCTGCGATGCTGCTTACAGCGCCTTGGCAGCTTCCACCACGTGCGCGGTGGTGATGCCGAAGTGCTTGTACAGCTGGTCGGCCGGGGCCGAGGCACCGAAGGTGTCGATACCGATCACGGCACCGTCCAGGCCGACGAACTGGCGCCAGAAACCGGTGACGCCAGCTTCCACGGCCACGCGCTTGCGCACGGCGTTCGGCAGCACCGATTCACGGTAGGCCGCATCCTGGCGCAGGAACACGTCGGTGGACGGCATCGAGACCACGCGGGTCTTGAGGCCGGCCGCGTCGAGCTGGGCCTTGGCTTCGGTGGCCAGCGAGACTTCCGAACCGGTGGCGATCAGGATCACGTCCGGGGTACCGGCAGCATCGGCCAACACGTAACCACCGCGCTCGATCTGGGCGATCTGCTCGGCGTTGCGCGGCTGGTGCGGCAGGTTCTGGCGGCTGAACACCAGGCAGCTCGGGCCGTCCTGGCGGGTGATCGCGGCCTTCCAGCTCACTGCCGACTCGACCGCATCGCACGGGCGCCACACATCGTTGTTCGGGATGTAGCGCAGCGAGGCCAGGTGCTCCACCGGCTGGTGGGTCGGGCCGTCTTCGCCCAGGCCGATCGAATCGTGGGTGTAGACGTGGATGGCGTGGGCCGGGATCAGCGCGCTCATGCGCACGCCGTTGCGGGCGTAATCGCTGAACACCAGGAAGGTGGCATCGAACGGAATGAAGCCACCGTGCAGGGCCAGGCCATTGGCGATCGCGGTCATGCCGAACTCGCGCACGCCGTAGTACACGTAGTTGGCGTTGGCGTCGTCGCTGGCGACCGACGTGCTGCCCTTCCACAGGGTCAGGTTGGAGTGCGCCAGGTCGGCCGAGCCACCGACGATTTCCGGCAGCAGCGGTGCGTAGGCTTCGATGGCCAGCTGCGAGGCCTTGCGCGAGGCGATCGTCGGGCCTTCAGCGGCGACCTGGGCGATGTAGGCATCGGCCTTGGCAACGAAGTCGGCCGGCAGCTCGCCGTGCGAGCGACGGGTCAGTTCGGCGGCTTCGCCCGGGTACTGGCTGGCGTACTTGTCGAACAGCTGTTCCCACTCGGCCTGGCGCAGGGTGCCGGCGCCATTGGCGCGCCAGCCGTCGTAGATCGCCTGCGGGATCTCGAACGGACCGTATTCCCAGCCCAGCTGCTTGCGGGTGGCTTCCAGTTCGTCCTTGCCCAGCGGGGCACCGTGGCTGGATTCCTTGCCCGCCTTGTTCGGCGAACCAAAACCAATGGTGGTGCGGCAGCAGATCAGGGTCGGCTTGTCGCTCTGCGACAGCGCGGCCTCGATGCCGGCCTTGATGCTTTCCGGGTCATGGCCGTCGACGTCGCGGACCACGTTCCAGCCATAGGCCTCGAAACGCTCCGGGGTGTTGTCGGTGAACCAGCCCTCGACGTTGCCGTCGATGGAGATGTGGTTGTTGTCCCAGAAGCAGACCAGCTTGTGCAGGCCCCAGGTACCGGCCAGCGACGCCGCTTCATGCGACACGCCTTCCATCAGGCAGCCATCGCCCATGAACACCCAGGTGCGGTGGTCGACCACTTCCAGCTCCGGGCGGTTGAAGCGCTGTGCCAGCAGCTTCTCGGCCAGGGCGAAGCCCACGGCATTGGCGAAACCCTGGCCCAGCGGGCCGGTGGTGGTTTCCACGCCCGGGGTCTCGTGGCGTTCCGGGTGACCGGCGGTGTGGCTGCCCAGCTGGCGGAACAGCTTCAGCTGTTCGATCGGCAGGTCGTAACCGCTCAGGTGCAGCAGTGCGTACTGCAGCATCGAACCGTGGCCGTTGGACAGCACGAAACGGTCGCGGTTGAACCAGTGCGGATTGCTCGGGTTATGGCGGAGGTAGTCGTTCCAGAGGACTTCGGCGATGTCGGCCATGCCCATGGGCATGCCGGGGTGGCCGGACTTTGCGGTTTCAACCGCATCGGCGGCAAGGAAGCGGATGGCGTTGGCCAACTGGCGACGGGTAGGCTGCGTCATGGTTCTGTCGGAATCGGGAGGCGGCCGCGGACGTGCGGGCGGCCTATTGTCCCATAGTCGCCGGGCCGGGGGTCGGTTCACCTGGCCTGGTCGTGGCGGCCGCTGGCCGGCAGCGTCGTGGTCTCCGCCGGATTCCGCACATGAAAAGGGATCGGAGCCCTTTCCCTGCGGAAAGGAATCCGACCCCGATCAGGTCGCCAGCTGTGGCGTTGGACTTAGTCCTGCTGCGGGCCCAGCGCCGGGCCGTCGTGGGACTCGCCCTTGGCCACCAGGGTGGTCAGGGCCAGGTCGCCGGTCACATTCAGCGCGGTACGGCACATGTCCAGGAAGTGGTTCACGCCCAGGATCAGGCCGATGCCCAGCGGGTTCACGCCGACCATCGCACAGATCATCGCCACCACCGGCAGCGAGCCCGACGGCACGCCGGCGGTACCGATGCCGCCGAGGATGCAGACCGCCATCACCATGATCTGCTGGCCGATGCTCAGGTCCACGCCGAAGAACTGGGCCAGGAAGATCACCGTCACGCCCTCGAACAGCGCGGTGCCGTTCTGGTTGGCGGTGGCGCCCACGGTCAGCACGAAGCGCGACACGCGCTGCGGCAGGCCCATCTGGTCGGCCACGCGCAGCGCGGTCGGCAGGGTGGCGTTGCTGGAGGCGGTGGAGAACGCCATCACCGTCGCTTCCTGGGTATCGCGGAAGAACGACAGCGGCGAACGGCCGGACAGCCACACAGCGGTGCCGTAGGTCACGACCATGTGCAGGCCCAGTGCCAGCACCACCACGCCCACGTAGGCACCGAGGCGGATGATCAGCTCGAAGCCGAACAGCGCGGCCAGGTTGAACATGAAGCAGGCCACTGCGTACGGCGCCAGGCGGATGACCAGGTTGATCAGGGTCATCGAGATCTCGAACACGCCTTCGATGGCGCGGCGCAGCGGGGCGACCTTCTCGTTGTCGGTCAGCACCATGCCGATGCCGAACATCAGCGCGAAGAACATCAGCGACAGGATCGCACCGTTGTCCGACGCGGCCTGCAGCACGTTGCTCGGCACGATCGACAGCAGCATGTCCATGCCCTTCGGCGTGCCATGGATGCCGGCAACGATTTCCTTGCTGCGCTCGGCGTTCTCCGAAAGCATCATGGCGGCGACCTGCGGATCGACGCCGGCGCCCGGCTTGAGCAGGTTGACCAGCACCAGGCCGATGCCCACGGCGATGCCGGACAGCAGCACGGTGTAGGCCAGGGTCTTCCAGCCGATGCGGCCGAGGGCGCGGATGTCGCCCATCTCCGACACGCCCATGATCAGCGCCGAGAAGATCAGCGGCACGATCAGCATGAAGATCAGGTTGAGGAACAGGCCCGACGCCGGGGTGGTGACGTAGTCCATTACCCACTTGGCACCGGCCTGCAGACCATCGACGCTGCCACCCAGGGCGTGCACGATCAGTCCCAGGACCAGGCCGATCGCAAAGCCGATGCCCATCTTCCAATGCAGGGGCAACTTCTTCTTGTCGGCAGCAGCTGCTGTCATACGCGGGTTTCCTCGAAAAATGAATGCACTCTAACAAAGCCCGCAAGCGGCGCCGGTTCAGGTTCGCCGCGGTGGATACAGCGGCGCCAGGCCAGTGTCAGCGGCCCCCGCAGCCGTCGACCAGTGCGGTCCGTCACGGAAGACCTCGCGCAGACGCGCGCGCAGCGATGCCAGATCGCCCTGCCCGCCCCAGCGTGCCTGCTGCAGGTCCTGCAGCACCTGGCGCTGGGCCGGGTCATCCAACCGTGCGATGACCTGCTCGATGCGTTCGACGCCGGCCATCGCGCACAGCTGTGCCTCGACCTGCTCGAACCCTTCGCCATCCAGTGTGCGGCGCAGTTCGGCCAAGCCGGCACGTCCGCTCGCCACAGTCGGCACAGAGGGCGTGCCGGCTGCCGGCGCCGCTGCACGCGGGCGGCGGCCACGCTGCCAGCCCCACAACAGGGTCAACAGCCACAGCAGCGCCAGGCCGATGGCCGCCGCCATCCACGGCCACGGACGCTCGGCCAGGCCACCGGCGCGCGGATCGGTCGCGGCGATGCGGCTGTCCTGGCCATTGCTGCCGGGCAGCGCGGCATCGGTGTCGATTGGCGGCAGCGGTGCCGGCGAGGTGTTGCCAGCCCCATTGCCCGCCGCAACCGTCAGCGTCAGATCCGGCAGCTTCGCTTCCTGCGCCTTGCCTGCGCGCACATCCCACCATGGCAGGCGCGGCCCCGGCACCACCAGCGAGCCGGGCTGGCGCGGCACGATCGAATAGCGGCGGGTGATCTTCAGCCGCGGCGTGCTGCCATTGAACGATTCTTCGTACTGCGCAGGTTCGGCGAATACCTGCGCATGGGTGCCCAGATCCGGCACCGGCAGGTCGGTGAACTGTGCGCGGGTTGCCCCTTCGGCCGTCGCCTCGACCACTACATTTGCGGCCTCGCCCGTACGGGCGCTGGTCGGCGCACTGGTGTAGCGCAGCTGAAGGCTCTGCAGCGGCAACCATGGCTGCGGCGCCTGTGCCGGTTGCGCCTGCACCTGCAGGGTGCGGTCGGCGCCGGTGGCATTCATGCGGCCGTCCCCACCACCGAAGAAATCATCGAAGAAACCACCGGCGCTGCGGCCGTTGAAGCGCGCACCTGCAAGGCGCAGGGGGCCGCTGCGCTCCGGGATCAGCAGGAAGCGGCGCTCGACCATGTTGTAACGGCGGCCGTTGACCTGGCGCACATCGGTACGGTCATCGCCCACACGCTGCAGTGACGCACCGGCCGGTGTATCCAGCACCAGCTCGCCCGACGCCAGCTGAGATGCGAAGTACAGGCGCACCACCACGCCCACGCTCTGCTGCACATAGGGCGTCTCATCATCGACAACCGTCTCGATGAAGGCCATTGCATTGCTGTCGGGGCCGGCCACGGCAGCCGCGTCCACCTGCAGGGTCAGCGGCGCGGTACGTGCACTGCCCACCTGCAGGCCCGGAATCACAAGCGCGCCGCTGCGCCGTGGCGTCAGTGCCACGCCGTACAGATTGCGCTGCTGCATGCTGCCGTTGCTCCACTCCACCTGGCGGCTGCTGGTCTGCCCGCTCAGGTCGAAGTCGTTGCGCAGCAGGGTGAAGTCCGGCGCGCCCTGGTCGCTCTCGACGTTGAGGGTGACCGTATCGCCCATCGCAATGCGGTCACGGTCAAGCCAGGCCCGCGGTTGCGCCCAGGCCAGCAGCGGCAGCCACAACAGCAGCGCCGCCAATACCTGCCGTAGCCAGCGCCCATGCATGTTGATCGCCCGCGTCATCGCCCTTCCCTCTTCCTGCGTTCGTTTTCCAGCTGGAACTTGGCCCGCAGCAGTGCGCCCGGATCGTCCGGAACACGCCGCATCCACGCTTCCACTGCCTGCTGCTCCTCGCGCTGGCGCGGGGTGCGGCCGTCACTGCCCTGCACCGGCTTGCCGTCCTTGTCCGCCTCGCCCTCGCGCGCCTGCTGCATCGCCTGCTGCATGCGCTGGCGCTGCTGCTCGTCGGCCTGTGCCTGGGCCTTGGCATCCTCAACCTGCGGCGGCGCCTGCTGGCCATCGCGGCTGCGCTCGCCGGACTGCGACTTCGATTGCGTGCTGTCGTCACCCGGCCTGGGCTGGCCCTGCTGCGACTGTGGCTGCCCTTGTCCCGGATCCTTCTGGCCCTGCTGCGGCTGCTGGCCTTGCGGGCTCTGCTGGCCCTGCGATGGGTTCTGCTGCTTCTGCTGCCCGTTCTGCTGCGGCTTCTGCTGGTCCTGGCCCTGCCCCCCCGACTGCTTGCGCTTGCGCGCGGCATCGACCACCGCGCGATTGGCCACCGCATCGGGCATGCCGGGATGCAACGCCAGTGCGCGGTCGTAGGCGGCGATGGCTTCATCGTAGCTGCCCTGGCGCGCCAGCGTGTTGGCCAGGTTGTACCAACCGGCATCGTTGTCGATGCCTTCGAACTGCTTGCGCGCGCTGGCGAAGTCGCCGTTGCGATAGGCCTGCACGCCGTCGGCCAGTCGCTGGTGCTGCACCTGGTCAGCCCGCTTCCACAGGGTGCCCTGCGGCGGCTGCGAAGCGGGCGCTGGAGCTGCCTGCGCCTGCACATCCCCCATCCATGGCAGCAGGCCCACCGCCAGCACTGCGGCCAGCAGCGCGCGGCGGCGGAAGGCGAGCAGCGCCAGCAGCATCACCGGTGGCAGCAGCCAGAATCCTTCATCGCGCCATTGCCTGCCCTCGCCCGGCCGTTGCGCGGCGCTGCCTTCGCGTGCATCGAGCACGCCCAGCGCACGCAGGTCACTGTCATCGGCGGCAATGCGTGCATAGCGACCGCCACCTGCCGTGGCAACGGCACGCAGGCTGCCCTCATCCAGTGCGGCCTGGCGGATCTGCCCACTGCCATCGCGGTACGCCGCACCCGCCGGTGTACCGAGCCCCAGCACCGACACCTGCAGGCCGAGCCCACGTGCCTGCGCGGCCGCCAATGCAGCTTCATCATCGGCTTGATCGGTGACCAGCAGGATCTGTCCCTGCGCTGCAGCGATCTGCCGCATCAGCCGCGTGGCCCAGTCGATGCCACGGTCGGCACGCTGGCCATCACGCGGCATCACATCCGGCGACAAGGCATCCAGATACAGCGCGACGTTGCTGCCGTCATCGGTCAGCGGCGCGACGGTGTAGGCATCTTCGGCGTACACCACCAGCCCCACCTGCCCACCCTTGCGTGCGCGCAGGAGCTCGCCGACCTTGGCCCTTGCCTGCAGCAGGCGCGACGGTGGCAGGTCGGTGGCAGTGATGCGGCTGGACAGATCCAGCACGATCAGCAGCGGTGCGCTGGGCTGGAACATCGGCTGTGCCTGCTGCCGCCAGCTCGGCCCCGCCATCGCCAGTGCTGCCAGCGTCCAACCCAGCAGCACTGCCAATGGCAGCCGCACGTGACGGCGAGCACCGGCCGCCAGCAGATGCGGCAACAGGTGCGCATCCACCGCCTGCCGCCACGCATCGCTGCGCCGCTGCCGGTACAGCGCCACGGCGAGAATCACCGGCAAGGCCAGCAAGGCCCACAGCCATTCCGGGCGCAGGAAGTGCAGTGCGTTCCAGTCCGGAAGATGGGAAGCGAACGCGATCATCGGCGACGCTCCGGCCACGCCCAGGCCAATGCGCCCAGCAGCAACGCCAGGCCCAGCGGCCATGCGTAGCGTTCCTCACGCGGGCGCAGGCTCGGTCCCTTCGCCGCGATCGGCTCCAGCCGGTCCAGTTCGGCGTAGATGCCGGCCAGCTGCGCGGTATCGCGTGCGCGGAAGAACTGGCCACCGGTCAGGCTGGCAATCTTCTTCAACGTGGCCTCGTCGACCGGGTCCTGGTCAGCGGAAATCGGAATACCGAGGAAGCGCATGCTGCCATCGCCACCGAACGCGACGGTGTGGATGCGCACCCCTTCGGCCTGCGCGACTTCGGCCGCACGCAGCGGTTCCAGCACGCCGGCATTGCTGACGCCGTCGGTCAGCAGGATCAGTACACGTTGCCCTTCCGGCTGGCTGCGCAGGCGCTTCACCGCCAGGCCGATGGCATCACCGATGGCCGTCTCGCGCCCGGCCAGGCCGACCACGCTGTCGCGCAGCTGGTCGCGCACACTGGCCAGGTCCGCAGTGAGTGGCGTGAGCGTATAAGCGCGGTCGCCGAAGATCAGCAGGCCGATGCGATCGCCGGCACGACGATCCAGGAAATCGGCCAGCACGGCCTTGGCTGCGGTGAGGCGATCCACCACCTGCCCACCCAGCACCATGTCGCCCTCGCCCATGCTGCCGGACACGTCCATCGCCAGCATCATCTGCCGGCCCTGCTGCGGTGGCGTGATCGCTTCGCCCAGCTGTTGCGGGCGAGCCAGTGCGACGCACAGCGCGCACCAGCCCAGCCACAACAGCAGCGTACGCAGCCACGAAACATCAACGCGGCCGCCACCGGCCAGCGCTTCCAGTTCCGTCGCCGCATAGGGCACGCGCAGCGCAGCGCCGGGATCGGCACGACGCTTCCACCAGCGCATCAGCAACGGCAACGGCAGCGCCAGCAGGGCCAGCGGCCACGCCAGCTGCAGGTTCGGCCATGGCCAGTAACTTGCCAGCAGGTTCATCGGCGGCGCTCCAGCAGCATCGCCAGGTAGCGCTCGCGCGCCCAGCTACGCACGGCCGCCACTTCGCTGGCGTCCACGCGGGGACGATAGGCACCTTCGGCCAGCAGGCTGCGGCGCGCACCCGGCAACGTGCCCTTCGGATCCACGCGCTGCCACCAGGCATCGTCACGCAAGGATTCACTGCCGGGCTGTGCCTGTCGCGCGGCGCGACGCAGCAGGCCGGCGATCGCCGCCAGTTCCGCGGTGGCATCGGCGGTGGTGGCCAGCTCCTGGTCGAACGCCTGCAACCAGCGTTGGCGACGACGGCGGCGTTTCCACCACAGCAGGGCCAGCGCCAGGATCACCAGCAACACCGCGCCGCCGATCATCAGATAGCCGGGGGCCGGCGGCCACCACGACGGTGCCGGCGGCAGCTGTACATCACGCAGCGGAAGGTTGGCGCTCATGCCGGCACCTCGGTCGCCGACGGTGCCAACCAGGCATCGCTGGGCGCATCGGTGGACAACACCTGCACGTCAACGCGGCGTGCACCGAGCTGGCGGCGCAGCGCCTGCAGCGGTTCGACGAAGTGCGCCTGCCAGTGCGACTGCACTTCGCTGCGACGCAGATCCAGGCCAATGCGCTGCTGCGCGGTCTGGAACTGCAGGGCCGCCGAGGGCGGTTGCAGTTCGAGGGGATCGACCAGCAGCACCAGGCTGAGGTCGTGGTGCTGGGCAAGCGCGCTCCAGCGCACGACGGGAATCTTCGCCGCCTGCTGCGGATCGGCCAGCACCAGCATGCGCGCCCCGGGGCGCAGCACGCGGGCGGCATGGTCCAGCGCGCGCTCCAGGCCGAGATCGTCGGCGGGCGGCTGCGCGTACCAGCGGGTGAGTGCGTCGAGCACGCGCAGTACGCCACGCGGCCCACCGGCAGGTGCAATCGGCGCTTCGCGGTCGCTGCCGCGCAGGGCACCCACGCGATCACCGCGACGCTGTGCCGACCACGCAGCGACGGCGCCCGCGCGGGCCGCCTGCACCGACTTGAATCGCACGCGGGTGCCGAAATACAGCGCCGGCGAAGTATCGGCCACGATCAGGCTGACCCGCTCGCGTTCGGCCTGGAAAAGCTTGGTATGGGCACGCCCGGTCCGCGCGGTCACGCGCCAGTCGATATGCCGGGCATCATCACCGGCCACGTACTCGCGTGACTCGGCGTACTCCATGCCACGCCCACGCAGCGGCGACGGCGCCTGCCCGGCATTGCCGGCACGGCCACGGCGCGGCGGCGGCGGCCGCTGTGCCAGCCGGCGCAGCGCCACCAGTTCGGACAGGTGCGGGCGCAATCCGTCGCCATCACTGACGGTGGATGCGGCTTCCAGGGATCGATCGGTCATGCGCAGGCTCAGGGTGCCGGCACCCGGGCCAGCAGCTCCTGCACCAGGCGCTCGCCATCCCAGCCTTCGGCGGTGGCTTCGTAGCTGGGCAGCACGCGATGGCGCAGCACGTCGGCGGCGACCGCACGCACATCGTCGGGGGTGACGAAGTCGCGGCCGGCCAACCAGGCACGTGCACGTGCGCAGCGTTCCAACGCAATGGAGCCGCGCGGGCTTGCGCCCCAGGCGATGCGGCGCCCGAGGCCGGCGTCATAGCGCGACGGATCACGCGAGGCCAGCACAAGTTCGACCAGATAGCGTTCCAATGCCGGTGCCATATGCAGGTCCAGCACTTCGCGGCGGGCATCGAACACATCCTGCATCGGCAGCTTCTCCGGTGCGGGTGCCGCTTCCCCCAGTGCGCCACGGGCACGCTCGCGGGCGAGCCGCAGGATCTCCGATTCGGCCGCCTGGTCCGGGTAGCCGATGCGTACGTGCATCAGGAAACGGTCCAGCTGCGCTTCCGGCAGCGGGAAGGTACCTTCCTGCTCGATCGGGTTCTGCGTGGCCATCACCAGGAACAGCGGCGGCAATGCATAGGTGTGGCGGCCAACGGTGACCTGGCGCTCGCCCATCGCTTCCAGCAAGGCCGACTGCACCTTGGCCGGCGCACGGTTGATTTCATCGGCCAGCAGGATCGGATGGAAGATCGGGCCGGGTACGAACTCGAAGCGCCCTTCCTGCGGGCGCCAGATCTCGGTGCCGGTCAGGTCGGCCGGCAGCAGGTCGGGGGTGAACTGCACGCGGGCGAAATCCGCCTCCAGGCGCGAGGCCAGCGCGCGGATGGCCGTGGTCTTGGCCAGGCCCGGCGCGCCCTCCACCAGCAGGTGGCCGTCGGCCAGCAATGCGATCAACAGGCGTTCGACCAGGGCCGCCTGGCCGACGATTTCGGCCGACAGCGCGTCGCGCAGCTGGTTGAAGGCGCCATGCAGGCGGGAGGTGGCCGGCGCGGGCGGCGGGGAGACGGTTTCGGGCATCGGCGGTGGCAGGTTCATGGGGGCCTTTGACCGGCGCGGGACGGCACGGGTTCCCGACATCATCGCAGGGTGCCTTGCGATTGGCATCAAGAACGGCTGAACGGGCAACTCATCCACGCATGGCGTGGATCTACAGGGGGCATCCACGCATGGCGTGGATCTACAGGGGGCATCCACGCATGGCGTGGATCTACCGGCTCATCCGCGGATTACGTCCGGCATGAACGAAGAAGGGCCGCACATGGCGGCCCTTCTTCGTGTCGCGGGTGCGCTGGCTCAGTTCTGCTTGGCCACGCGCAGCACCTTCGGGGTGACGAACACCAGCAGCTCGGCCTTGTCCTTGCTGCGGCCACGCTTCTTGAACAGGTTGCCCAGGAACGGCACATCGCCCAGGAACGGAACCTTGCTGATGCTGTTGCGGTCGGTGAACTCGTACACACCACCGATGACCACGGTCTGCCCGTCCTCGACCAGCACTGCGGTGTTCACTTCGCGGCGGTTGATCGACGGCACGGTGCCATAGCCTTCCAGCTGGATCAGCCGGTCCACTTCGTCCTTCTTCACCTGCATGTTGAGGAACACGCGGTTGTCGTTGGTGATGGTCGGGGTGACCTTCAGTTCCAGCACCACTTCCTTGAACTGCACGTTCGGCGTAGCGACACCGCCCGCACCGGCACTGATGGTCACATAGCCGATTTCCTTACCCTGCTTGATCAGGGCCTCGCGCTGGTTGGTGGTGACCACGCGCGGGTTGGAGATCACTTCACCACGCGACTCCTCCTGCATGGCCGACAGCTCGACGTCCAGCAGGTAGCCGGCATTGAGGATCGACAGCGCCAACGAGCCCGCCGGGTTGGTGGATGCCGCCGGCATGGCCCAGTTCAGGCCACGGGTGATTGCCGAGCCGACCGGCACCGGCGCCGGGCCCGTACTGCCACCGGCCAGCCAGTCGCGGTAGGCCTTGGCGTTGGCCGCATCGGCTTCGACCTGCGACTTGCGGGTATCGCGGTTGGCCTCCAGATTGCCACTGAAGTAGGCGTTGTCGCGGCTGCCACTGATGCCGAACCGCGCACCCAGCTCACGCGCGAACGTATCGGTGGCGATGACGATGCGGCTTTCGATCAGCACCTGGTCGACCGGGCGGTCGATCACGTTGATCAGCTCACGCATGCGCGCGATCTTCTTCGGAATGTCGCTGATCATCAGCGTGTTGGTGCGCTCGTCGGCAACGATGCGGCCACGGCCGGACAGGAAGCCACTCTCCTCCTGCGACGACCCACCGCCACCGCCACCTGCGCCACCACCGCCACCACCGCCGATGCCCTTGGCTTCGGTCAGGGCTTTGAAGATCTGGGTGGCGCTGTGGTAGTTGATCTGGACGTAATCGGTCACCAGGTCTTCGCGGTTCTCGATGGCGATGCGCGCGTCTTCCTTCTCCTGCTCGAACTTGGCCAGCTCGGCCTGCGGTCCGACCCAGATCACGCTGCCATCGCGTCGCTTGTCCAGGCCCTTGGCACGCAGCACGATGTCCAGTGCCTGGTCCCACGGCACGTTGACCAGGCGCAGGGTCACATTGCCCTGCACCGAGTCGGAGGCCACCACGTTGAGGTTGGACTCTTCGGCGATCAACTGCAGCACGGTGCGCACTGGCACGTCCTGGAAGTTGAAGGTCACCGGCTTGCCGGTGAAGCCACGCTGGCCGACGGCCTTTGCCGCCTGGGTTACGCTGCCGGCGGTCACTGCACCGACGGCGGCCGGAGCCTGTCGCGCGCTGATCTCCACCACATATTCGTTGCCGCTCTGGTAGGCCAGCGACTCCACCGCACCGCCGGTGCTCAGCACCAGCTGGGTGCCGGCGCCGGACGGCTTGGCGTCGATGCGCTGCACCGGCGTGGCGAAGTCGACGACGTTCAACGGCTTCTGCAGGTTGGCCGGCAGACGGGCATTGCCGACGTCGACCACCACGCTGTTGCCCTGCGTGCGCAGGTCCGGGATCGCGCCCTGGCCGTCAAACTGCACGATCAGGCGGCCCGCGCCATCATCGCCGCGCTTGAAATCGATCTTGGCCACCGACAGGCCGGCCGGTGCCGCGGCCGGTGCGACGGTGGTGCCCACCGGCTTCTCCGCCGGTGCGGCGGCCAGCGCCGGAGCGCAGGCCAGCATCAGCGCGACTCCCAACGCGCTGACACGGTTCAAGGTAGAGCGCCGGTTGGGACGCAGCCCCTTGGCTTGGTGAAAGGTCATCGTGCTATCCCCAGTAAACGATCATTGATCTTCAAGCGAGAGCGTTGCCGGCCGTTCCAGCCAGCCACCCGCGCCATCCGGCACCAGTTCGATCAGCTCCACACGGTCTTCGAAGACCGCAGTGACCCGCCCGTCGCTCTGCCCCAGGTAACCGCCCGGGCGCACCCGGTAGGTCACCTTGTCCGGCCCCATCACCAGTGCGACGGTGCCGCCGCCGGTGCCGATGGTACCGACCATGTCCAGTGCGTCCAGCGGGAAGCCCTCCAGGGGCTCCTTGCGCCGATTCGGATCCGGCCGCAATCCGCCATTCCCCTGCGGATTGGTCCAGGCATCGGTGAACGGATCACGCAGGCCCTGCGCGGAGTATTCGAAGGTCTCGAACTGCTGCATCACAGGCAACGGTTCCAGCGGCTGCGCCGGCCGGGCACGTTCGCCTTCCACCCACTTCTCGAGATTCGGCGCATCGCCCGGCGTGCTGGTCACGCCACGGCCGCAGGCGGCCAGCAGCAATACGGCAGCGGCCATCCCGCAGCGTGCAAAGAAGGAACGGATCACTTGCTGCCCTCCTTGCCGGCTTCAGCCTTCTGCTGTTCCTGCACCTCGGTTTCGTCGAGATACCGGTAGGTCTTGACCGTGCCGGACAATTCCAGCGCACCGGCACGCGAACCACCGCCAGCCTTGTCCGCCGGCTTCAGATTGATGTCGTGCATGGTCAGGATCACCACGCGCGGCAGCGAGGCCACGCCACTGACGAACGCACCGAACTGGTGGTAGCTGCCCACCATCTTCAGCTTGATCGGCTTCTCGGCGTAGAACTCCTTGACCTGCTCCTGTTCCGGTTCGAACAGCTGGCTGGTCAGGCCGCTGGACAGCGCAGTCTGCGAAATGTCGATGATCAGGTCCGGCATTTCGGTCTTGCTGGGCAGCTGCCGCAGCATCTGCTGCAGCACCTGCTCCATCTGCGCCAGCTGCTGCTTCAGCGGCCCCAGGTTCACCGCGCGTTCCTGCTGCTTGGAGAACTCGGTACGCAGATCGCTTTCCTTCGATTCCAGGCTGGCCAGTTCATCGCGCTTGCCGCTGATCAGCAGCATCCATGCAACGAACATGATGACCAGGGCCAGCAACGAACAGAAGACGATCTTGGCCTTCTGCGGCCAGTTGCCGATGTCGTTGAAATCCAGGTTCTTCAGATCGATTTTCTGGCTCATGCGCGGTCCCCCTGCAGCGGGGCGTAAGAGGCCTGCGGCGGCTGCGCCAGGCGGCTGCCCTCAGGCCTGGCGGCCGGTGCCGGTGCGGCGGGCTGGTTCGGCTTGGCCGGTGCAGGTGCAGGCGCCGGCGCAGTAGCCGGAGCGCTGGCGGGCGCTGCTGCCGGGGCCGCCGCCGGTTGGGCCGGAGCCGGAGCCGGTGCGGGTGCAGCGGCCGGGGCCGCGGCATCGGGGCCGGCGGCAAGCGGCGCCACGGCAGGCGTCGCAGCCGGCGTGGCCGCCACGCTGCCATCGGCGTTCAAACCGGGGGTGCCGGTCTCCTCACTCTGCGCAGGCAGCTTCACCGTGACCTTGAACATGTACGGCAGCGCCTTGATGTCCGATACCGGGCCGGCTGCACTCTTGTCTCCGGCACTGGCCTGGATGATCGACAGCTCCGGGTTGGTCATCCAGCCGGAGGTTTCCAGGTTGCGCATGTAAGCCGACACGCGGGCATTGGACTGGGTGCGTCCCTCGAGGGTGAGCATGTCCCCTTCCTGCTGCAGGGCGGTCAGCACCACGCCGTCAGGAATCGTGCGCACCAGCGCATCGAACAGGTGGACCATCTGCGAGCGCTTGGCCTGCAGTTCCTCGATCACCTTCTTGCGGGCCAGCAGGCGGTCCTTCTGGGCGTCGAGGCGGTCGATCTCCTTGTTCTGTTCCTTGACCTTCTCGATCTCGGCTTCCAGATAGGCGTTGCGGTCCATCTGGCCGCTCACCTGCCGGTCGTAATAGAACCAGATCAGCAGCGACAGCAGCAGGCCACCGATGGCGGCCATGCCCAGCATTGCGTAGAACTCGCGCTGGCGTTGCTTGCGCCGTTCGGCGCGCCAGGGCAATAGATTGATGCGTGCCATCAGTCGAAGCTCCTCAGCGCCAGACCGGTGGCGATCATCAGCGCGGGGGCATCCTGGGCCAGCGCATGCGCGTTCACCTTCGGGCCCAGGGTCATCTGTGCCAGCGGATTGGCGACCACGGTCGGCACGCCCAGCTGTTCCTCGACCATCTCCGGCAGGCCACCCAGCACGGCGCAGCCGCCGGCCAGCACGATGTGGTCGACACGGTTGAACTCGCTGCCGGCATAGAAGAACTGCAGCAGGCGGCTGATCTGCTGGACCGTGGCTTCCTTGAACGGCTCCAGCACTTCCATCTCGTAGCTTTCCGGCAGCCCGCCCTGGCGCTTGGCCAGGCCGGCCTCCTCGTAGCTCAGGCCGTAACGGCGCATGATCTCGTCGGTCAGCTGCTTGCCACCGAATACCTGTTCGCGGCTGTACAGGCTGCGGCCGCCGCGCAGGACGTTGAGGGTGGTCATGGTGGCGCCGATATCGACCAGCGCGACCACGCCGTCGATGGACACCGGCAGCTCGCTGGCGACCAGGGCGTAGGCGTTCTCGACCGCGAAGGCCTCCACGTCCATCACCTTGGCCTGCAGGCCACCCAGTTCCAGGGCCGACTGGCGCAGTTCCACGTTCTCCGAACGCGACGCGGCCAGCAGCACCTGGACCATCTCCGGGTTGTTCGGGATCGCCCCGATCACCTCGAAGTCCAGGTTCACTTCCTCGATCGGGTACGGAATGTAGTTGACCGCTTCCAGCTCGATCTGGGCTTCCATGTCGTTCTCGTCGAGCTCGGCCGGCATCGGGATCACCTTGGTGATCACCGCCGACCCGGCGACGGCGGCAGCGGCCAGCTTGGCCTTGCTGCCTGAACGGTTCATGGCACGGCGGATGGCCTCACCCACGGCCTCCACTTCGACGATGTTCTTCTCTACCACCGCATTCGGCGGAAGAGGTTCCACAGCGTAATGTTCCACACGGAAACGATTGCCGCTGCGGGACAGCTGCAAAAGCTTTACCGCAGTCGAACTGATGTCGACGCCTACAAGCGGCGACTGACTTTTTGGGATGAGCCCCACGGTTTCTCCCCTGCCGACGGGCACTTGGACGCAAGACCTGCGCCCGAGCATTAATAACGTATTCTTAGCAAATGGCAACGGCCCTGCTGTGAAGTTCCTCACGGATTCACGATGCAGCCCCTGACTGTTCCCCTTGCGCTCCCCGGTGCCGACCCCAGCCGCCACCTTGCGTAATCTATACTCTGCGACCACGAAATTCGCAATCGGAATCTGAACCCGATGACTCGACTCCGCCGCTGGCTGCGCTGGATCTTCCTGATTGTCCTGGTCCTGGCGCTGATCGGCGCGGCCGCCGTGGGCGGTCTGTACTACGCTGTGTCCTCCAAGCTTCCCGACGTGCAGACCCTGCGCGACGTGGAAATGCAGGAGCCGATGTACGTCTATGCTGCCGACGGCAAGCTGATGGCGGTGTTCGGCGAGACCCGGCGCACCCCGATCACCATGAAGGACGTGCCGGAGAAGCTGAAGCAGGCGTTCCTGGCCACCGAGGATGCCCGCTTCTACGAGCATGGCGGCGTGGACTACATGGGCATCGGCCGCGCGGTGTGGCTGCTGGCCACCACCAGCGACAAGCGCGTGCCGGGTGGCTCCACCATCACCCAGCAGGTGGCCCGCCAGTTCTTCCTCAGCTCAGAGTACAGCTACACCCGCAAGCTGGCCGAGATCCTGCTGGCACGGAAGATCGAGTCCGAGCTGAGCAAGGACGAGATCTTCGAGCTGTACCTGAACAAGAGTTTCTTCGGCAACCGCGCCTACGGCGTGGCCGCCGCCGCCGAGTTCTACTACGGCAAGAAGCTGAACGAGCTGGACCTGGACGAGATGGCCTCGCTGGCCGGCATCCCCAAGTTCCCGTCCTCGGGCAATCCGATCTCCAATCCGGAGCGCGCCCGCCAGCGCCGCGACAATTACGTGCTGCAGCGCATGGCCGACCTGAAGTTCGTCAGCCAGGCCGAGGCCGACGCGGCCAAGGCCGTGCCGATGCACGCCACCGCCCATGAGCCGCCGGTGCAGGTCGACGCGCCGTACGTGGCCGAGCTGGTGCGCCAGGAAATGATCGCCCGCTTCGGCGGGGATGTGGTCAACAAGGGTTACCACGTCACCACCACCATCGACTCCACCCTGCAGACCGCCGCCAACCTGGCCGTCCGTGATGGCCTGCTGCTGTACGACCACCGCCACGGCTGGCACGGCGTGGAGAAGCAGGTGCAGGTGGGTGCCGGCGAAGACGCCGCCGCCCTGGCCGAGCACCTGCGCGGCATGTACGGCCAGGCCGGCCTGCTGCCGGCGATCGTCGCCAGCACCGGCGCCGATGGCAGCGCCACCGTGGTGCTGGCCAACCGCAGCGAGATCGTGCTGCCGGCCGGTGCCGCCAAGTGGACCAACAAGCCCCCCGGCAAGCTGGTGCAGCGCGGCGACATCGTGCGCGTGCGCGCCGGTGCCAAGGAAGGTGAGTGGCTGCTGGACCAGATCCCGCGCGGCCAGTCCGCGCTGGTCTCGCTGGATGCCCACAACGGCGCCCTGAAGGCGCTGGTCGGTGGTTTCAGCTTCTCCGGCAACAAGTTCAACCGCGCCACCCAGGCCCGCCGCCAGCCGGGTTCGAGCTTCAAGCCCTTCATCTACGCCGCGGCCTTCGACAAGGGCTACAACCCGGCCTCGATCGTGCTCGACGCCCCGGTCGTGTTCCGCGACCGCCGCGGCAAGACCTGGGCCCCGCAGAACGACGGCGGCGGTTTCCGCGGCCCGATGCGCCTGCGCGAAGCGCTGGTGCAGTCGCGCAACCTGGTCTCGGTGCGTCTGCTCGATGGCATGGGCGTGGACTACGCACGCAAGTACATCAGCGAGTTTGGCTTTGCCGAATCGGAACTGCCGCCGAACCTGTCGATGTCGCTGGGTACTGCTTCGCTTACCCCGCTGTCGGTGGCCCGAGGCTACGCCGTGTTCGCCAACGGCGGCTCGCGGGTGGACACCTGGCTGATCGACCAGGTGAACGACCGCGACGGCAACCTGGTGTTCAAGGAAAACCCCGCCCTGGCCTGCCGCGACTGTGCCGGCAGCAGCGACCAGCCGGTCAACCAGGTCGTGGACGGCTTCAACTTCGGCGCCCCGGCCCCGAAGGTGGACCCGGCCGCTGCGGCAAAGGCCGAAGCCAAGACCGAAACCCCGGCCACGCCGGCCAACCCCGATGCCCGCACCGCGCCGCGCGCGATCGACGCCCGCACCGCCTACCAGCTGGTATCGATGATGCGCGACGTGGTCCAGCGCGGTACCGGCGTGCAGGCCAAGGTGCTCGGACGCGAGGACGTGGGCGGCAAGACCGGCTCCACCAACGACCACCGCGACGCCTGGTTCTCCGGTTTTGGCGGCCCGTACGTGACCACCGTGTGGGTGGGTCGCGACGACTTCCGCTCGCTGGGCTACCGCGAATACGGTGGCAAGGCCGCCCTGCCGATCTGGATCGACTACATGCGCACCGCGCTGAAGGACACCCCGATCGCGCAGAACGAGCCGCCCAGCGGCATGGTCCAGGCCACGCTCAACGGCGCAACCGAATGGGTGAAGGTGGAAGACATGGACCGCCTGACCGACTACGACCTGAACCTCAATACGCCACAGGCCGACGCCGCCGCGTTCGATATCTTCTAAGGCAGGTATGGGTGGGTGCCAACCGTTGGTTGGCACTGCCTTTGTAGAGCCGAGCCCATGCTCGGCTCCGAGGGCCCGCGGTAGAGCAGCCGAGCATGGGCTCGGCTCTACAGGATCAACGGCCCGCCTTGCCCCGGTAGCAGCCAACCTTGGTTGGCGCTCTGTGCCGACCAAGGTCGGCACCTACCAGAGCGTTGGTGGGTGCCAACCATTGGTTGGCATCTCCGCGCCATACCCACGCAGATGTCACATCCGTGCGCTACTCTGTACCCAGGTCGCAACAGGGAGTCATCGCATGCATCGCGCCCGTCAGCATGCTGCCAGCCAGACCCGCGAGCGGCGCCACCGCCTCGCCCACGAAGCCGCCCGCCTGATGGCCGAAGGCGGCATCCGCGACTACCACCAGGCCAAGTTGAAAGCCGCCAGCCGGCTCGGCATCCACGACGATGCCTCCCTGCCCCGCAACACCGAGATCGAAGACGCCCTGCGCGAATACCAGCGGCTGTTCGCTGGCCCCCAGCACGGTAGCGAGCTTCAGCGCCGCCGCGAGGCTGCCATGCGTGCGCTGGAGTTCCTGCACGGCTTCTCCCCGCGCCTGGCTGGCCCAGTGTTGGAGGGCACCGCCGACGCCAACAGTCCCGTGCAGCTGCACCTGCACAGCGACGACCCGGAAGCCGTGCACCGCTTCCTGGACGAGCACGGCATTCCCGCCGAATCGCGGACGCGCCGCCTGCGCATGGACCGCGAACGCTGCCTGGACGTGCCGGTGTGGGTGTTCAGTGCCGAGGAACTGACCTTCGACCTGGCCGTGCTGCCCTACGACGCCCTGCGCCAAGCACCGCTGTCACCGGTGGATGAAAAGCCGATGCGGCGCGCGTCTGTCGCGCAGTTGCGGCAGGTGCTGGCGGAGGCGGAGATCACCGCGTACATCGGCGGATGACGGTTGGGTGGGTGCGGACCGTTGGTCCGCACTTTGCTTCGGGCTTCATGGATGTCTGAGCGAAGAGCAGCCGAGCGTGGGCTCGGCTCTACAGTGGCATTCCAGTGCCGCGCGGGGGCTCGGGCTCGCTCATCCACGCGGCCAGCCACGGCGCCGCAGCGCGCCTGGGATATTCCGCCATCATCCGTGCGTGCATGGTCTGCAGATCATTCAACAACCACGTCTGGTGGTAGATGTCGTTGAACGAGTCCGACCAGCCGCTCCTCACCCGCTGCCGGTCGCTGCTTTCCAGGCTCGGTACCCGATTGCTCGGACCATCCAGAATCCGCTGCAAGGCCTGGTTGATGCCCGCGTTCTCCGCCGCCGCCTCGCGCAACAACGCGATGCGGTCCTGCACCCGCTCGCAGCGGTAAGGCACACATCCATTGGTGGCCTCGATGTAATCCGCGATGTCCGCCAGCAGATCCGCTCTCAGGCGCCATGCCACTTCCCCATCCAGCACCTGCCGCACCCGCATCGTGCGCACGGTGCTGTCCCGGATCTCCTGCGCCGTGGTGAACTCCTGCCCCGGCGTACTGCCACCATGGCGCACCAGCACGATGCGGTGGATCGCCTCGTTGGTGATGCCCTCCACCCGCAGGGCTGCAGCCTGCGGATGCATGCGGGGCGGTGGCACAGTGGTGAAGCGCCAGCAATACCAGAGCAGCATGACCGCACCCGAAAGGCACAGCAGACTGGAAAGCGTCCAGGCATCGAGGTGACGGGTGTAGTAGAAATACCGCGCCCGCCAAAGGTAGAAGCTGCGGTAGCTGATGAATCGGCTCACCCATCGGTACATAGCCATCTCCTCGGCCAGGACCCCGGCGCGGCGGGGTTCATTACGCGCACCACGCCGGGGCTGCATGGCTTACCAGCCGACGCCCACGCCGACGCCCATGCTGCGTTCACCGCTGTTGGTGAACGCGCCATTGAGGCTGAAGGTGGCCGAGCCCTTCTCGTTCAGCACGCGCTGGTAGCCCACGGCCATCGCCGACTCACCCTCGCTGTAGCCCACGCCAGCACCGAGGCGGTTGTAGGTGGCCAGGCCCGCGGTGTTCATCGCCATCGCGGTCTGTGCGCTGCTCATTGCCGCCATGCGGTTGAAACGCTTGTCCATCTTGTCCAGGCGACGCTCGAAGGTGCTGATCGCGCCATCGGTGTACTCGTTGGCACGGGCCAGCATCTTCTCCAGTTCAGCGGTATCGACCTGGGGCTTCGGGGTGTCCTCCTTCTTCGTCTTCGGCTGCGGTGCGGGTTTCTCACCCTCGCCGACCGACGCCACCTGCTGGCCGCCTTCGGCCTGCGGCACCGGCGCTTCCGGTTCGGGCACTGAAGCCACCGCCATTGCCTGCGGCTGCGGCGCATCAATGCGCTGCTCCAGCCCGTCCATGCGGCCGTTGAGCTGCTGCTGCATCGAATGCAGCTGGCCGCCATTGACCGCATCGCGGCTGCCGGCGGCGATCAGGCCATTGGCCACGTTGGAAATGACCATGCCGTGGGTTCCGGCCAGAGTGAGCTGGTTGACACCGTCGGCGCGGGTCGAAGGTGAATCCTGGAAGATCGAGCTGAGCTGACCTTCCACCTTGTCAGCGCGACGGCCGGCGGTGATGACAGCGCCATCGAGCGCCATCAGCGCGTCCTCGACGGTGTTCTGAGTTCCACCCTGCACCATGTAGGTCGGGGCGATGATGTTGCCGCTGGCGTCCATGCCTGCACCGCCGCCGAGCGTGGCGAAGGAGTCCTTGAGCTGGGAGACGGTGGTGACATCGTGGTCAGCCGTACCACGCGCGACGTTCACCAGTCGCCGCCCTGAATCCTTGGTGCCAAAGGACACGGTATCCGACTCCGTTGCTTCAGCACCCGAGCCAATTGCCAACGCGCCAGTCGCCCCGACCCGGACCTTGGCTCCAGCCCCAACTGCAATACTGTGGGCCGCCTCCACCTGGGCACCGGCTCCCAAGGCGAACCCGTTCAGAGAGTCTTTCGAGACTGTCGAGCCGCGTCCGATTGCCACGGAGTTGATGCCATCTGCAACAGATAGCGCACCCAGCGCGGTTCCACCTTCCGTGCCAGCTCGGGCTGAATCACCGATTGCTACCCCGAGCAAACCAGCCTCCGCCCGCTGGCTAAAGGAATCAACACCAACACTCACATACTGGTTGGCGCTCTCCAATGCCGAAACCCGACTGTTGGTCCCGTAGAGCTGTCGGCCCGACACGGCCTCTGTGCTACTGGCATCAATGGAACCATCTGCCACACCACTGATCTTCCGATTGGCATCGGCGCTGTTTCGCACATCCAAGGTCGTACCGCTGTTCTTCTCTCCCAAACGCACATCGCCAGAGGCAGATACCTGCGCCACCAGCCCACCCAGCACCGCTGTTTCGGCCAGCGCCTTGGTCGCATCCTTCTTTGCCGCGGCAGCGTCTTCACCCGCAGACTTGGCCACACCCTCAACCGTCGCCACCTTGTCATTGGTGGCATTGAGCTGCCTGCCGTTGACGGCCTCGTAGCTGCTGGCGCTGACCACCCCATCTGCCACGCCGATCAGTTTCCGGTTCGCATTCGCGCTATTGCGCACATCCAGCACCGTTCCGCTGTTCTTCTCACCCAGGCGGACATTGCCGGTTGCCGACACCTGCCCCACCAGGCCGCCAAGCGTCACCACCTGAGTCAGCGCCTTGCTCGCATCAGATTTGGCCTCTCCCGCAGCGGTCTGTGCCTTGGCAACATTCTCATTGGTCGTGTTCAACTGCCTGCCGGTCACCGCTTCCGTGCTGGAGGTGCTCAGCGTGGCATCGGCCACACCGGTCACCTTGCGGTTGGCATTGGCACTGTTGCGGACATCCAGCGAGGTACCACTGTTCTTCTCGCCCAACCGGACGCTGCTGGTGGACGTGGCCTGGCTGATCAGCCCGTTCACCGTGGTGACCTGGGCAAGCGCCTTGCTGGCATCAGCCTTGGCCGCATCCGCAGCGGTCTGCGCCTTGGTGACATTGCCATTGGTCGTGTTGAGCTGGCGTCCATTCACAGCGTCGGTGCTGGTCGTCGTCAGCGCGCCGTCGGACACGCCACTCACCTTGCGGGTGGCCAGCACCGCATTGCGCATGCTGACTTCCGTGCCGGTGTTGCTGTTGGCGATGCGTACGATGCCGCCTGCGGAATCCTGCTTGATCATGCCGTCAACCCGCTCGTTCATGGCATGCAGCTGCTTGCCGGTGACCGCATCGGTGCTGGAGGCCGTAATGCGGGCGTCCGCCACGTTCACGATGCGACGGCGCACCGAGGCGCTGCCTACCGACACCGTATTGGCTTCCGTGGCCACCGAGCGAACACCCAGGGCTACGGCGCCCTGTGCGGAGGCAGACGCTGCATAGCCCAGCGCAACGCCGTCGATGTACGCGCGCGTATCGCCGCCGATGGCGATGGCACCGGTGTAACCCCAGCTTCCCGCGCGAGCACCACCACCGATGGCGACGCCACCCGTGCCCGCACCGGTGTCGACCATTGCCTTGGCACCCAGCGCCACCCCACCAGCACCGTTTGCGATCGTGCTTGCGCCCAGGGCAACTGCGTCCTCCTGCTGCGCCACGGAACTCAACCCCAGGGCGATGGCATTTGTACGGGTGGCAGACGACTTTGCACCAACCGCCAGCGAACCCGCGGCCGACGTGCTGGAGTTGGCACCCAGAGAGAGGGCGTCCACGCCACGCGACGACGAGCCGCTGCCGAGTGCGATGGCATTTTGTGCCCTGGCCTCTGCTTTGTTCCCCAAGGCGGTGGCACCAATGTAGGCGGCATAGGCATTGGCACCAACGGCCACGTTGTGGCCGCCATCAGCGGTGGTTCTGGCGTTGTAGCCCACCGCCACGCTATCCACGGCATAGGTGCTTGCCTTGAATCCGAAGGCCGCGCTGTTCTGACCGTTGATCCTGGCACCAACACCGAATGCGGCGGTGTTATCGCCATTGACCACGGAGCCCGCACCGAACGTCAGAGTATTCCAGCCCCCTGCCAGTGCGGTAGGAGAGAACTTTGTGTCATCAAAATGACCCGACATCGGAATGCAGTTGATGATGGTTCCATTCCCTACATTGAAAGGATCGCAACCTGGGATCCGCCGCTCCTTCGCGGCTGCGTCCGCGCCCAACGCAGCAAGCAACAGCACCGGCAAACTGCAGATTCCATGAGTTCCTGACGCTCTCTTCCCACAGGGCTTGGCCAGTTCGCTGGCAACGTCCCAGCAGCCTTTGGCGTGATTCCAGATACGACGATAGATTCGATTCATGTGTTTCTCCTTAACAGGACAAGGAAAGCGAGCCCCGTGCCGGGCACGGGGCGGGCAAAGTGCGGGCTCAGGTCGTTGTCGGTGCGATCGTCCGCACGTGTTCGCGATAGCCATCGCGGGTGAGCCGGTAACGCAGTTGCAGCGAGTTGCCCGGCTGAAGCTGGAACGGCAGCGTCAGTGCGGCATCGGGATAGAGGCTGTGCGACACGGGGTGTGGCGTGCAGGCACCCGCGGCCGTGCACTGCTCGGCACCGATGATTCCCACGCGCAGCGTGCCGGTGTTGTGCAGCGTGCTGCCCTGGAGGCGCAGGTCCACCACACCGTCGTCGGGGGTGACATTGACCAAAGCCCCCCAGACCAGGCTGACGCCGATGTTTGCCTGTGCGCCTTCGCCGTCTTCGAGGGGAGCGTCATCCGGCCCGCGCACGCCTTCGAAATAGAGGCGGTAGGCCGTTTCCTTCTGGACCTGCTGCAGCGGAATCACCCGGATCAGGCGGTTGCCGCCGCCGGAAAGTGCGAACTTGCCGGGGGTGATGGCAATCGCCGCATCCGAGGCCTCCATCTCCTGTTCTTCTTCGGCAGGCGTGGCGGGATTGACGATGCGCCGCAGGCGGGTCTGCACGTACTGCGGAATCGTCGACTGCGAGTACACGCGGATCTGGGTGCCGCGCTTGGCATCCACCGCTGCGCGCATCGGGTGAATGGAAAGGTTGGCGTGTGCCGGCAGTGCAAGCAGGGCGCTCACCGGCAGCAGGCAGAACAGCAGCTTCTTCATGGCAGGCTCCTCGGGATCAGGGTTTGGCAGTGGGGACATCGAGCACCACGGTCAGCTCGCCCTCGTACAGGCCGGGACGCTGGCTGGCGATAGGGGTAGGCGGTGTTTCCAGGGTCAGCGGCGTCGGCACGCAGTACACCGGCTGGCTGATGCCCGGCAGCATCACCAGCCGCAGCTGTGCGCTGTCGATGCCGCGCAGCTGCTGCTTGACGTTGTGCTTCATCGCCAGGCGGTGGCCGCCGTAGTCCAGGTGGACCCGATAGTCCAGGCGCTGGCTGGCATCGCTGCCGCCATCGCGGTGCCAGAGCGAAAAATCCGAGCCCGCAGGTGGGCGTGGACCGCTGTCGCGAACCGTGACGTCCAGGTACTCGCTCTGCGAGCCCACACCGTCGTACAGGCACATGTCCACTTCCTTGTAGCCGCCGACCACCTTGCGGATGGGGTCGTAGCGCAGGTTCATGTTGACCAGTGGCGCAGTACCGTCGAAGCCGGGGAAGTAGATCGAGATCGCGTCGTAGTCGGTGACGGTTAAATCGAAGTTGAAGGTAGCTGTGGCGACGGGTGCTGCGGCAGGGTCGGCCTTGATGTTCAGGCGCATTGTGGCCTTCCAATGGCCTGCGACAAGTCGTCTCAGTTCACGAGTAGGTACGATCAACTGAACACCGGTTCCTATAGGCTGATCTCTGCACTCAAACCAACTGGCCGCATACAGATATCGCGGCGTTCTCTCCCAGAAATCTGAACTACAAACCCTTCCGGCCATGATTCGGCTTAGGTGTCCGATCGCCCGAATCTCAACGGACAGGCCAGTTCTCTTCTCGATCATCAGAAGAGCGATTTCCGATTCGCCAAAAGTCAGGTGAGGCACACCTTCCGTCGGGCACTTCCCAAATTCACTATCAGAAGCAGACCCACAAACCACATGGATCTGCCCGTACTTGAACGCCAGGTCGTGACTGAATCCCAACACCGTCCGCGGCGCCCATAACTCCACATCACCCGGTAACGCCGAGCGATCCCAGCTCATCACGATGTCCCGGCTCTGGTCGGCCGGATGCGTTTCCGGCGGCCACTGCGCCCACGCCTGCGGCATCACCAGCGCACACACCAGCATCAACACGAACATCCAACGCCGGTTCATGGCGCACCTCCTGCAGCAGCGGTCCGGGGCGTGGCGGCAATCAACGCGCGTTCCTGCAGCAGCCGGGTCACGCGGGCCTGCTGGCGGATCTCGGCCGGCAGCTGGGCCACGGCCAGCGGCTCGCAGTGCACGGCGCCGACCAGCAGCACCACCTGGCGGCGCTCGCGCACCTGCAGCGGGCAGTGCAGCAGGCGGTCGTCCTGCAACAGGTACAGCGTCGTTTCGCGACGCGGGAAATCGGCGACGAAGCCGCCGTTGGCGCTGGTGCCGGGCACCGGCGCGTTGAGAATGCGGGCGCCGCCCAGCGGCGCACCGGCCAGGTCGCGGGCATGGCCGATGAAGGTGTAGGTCACTTCGATCGGCACCGGCATGCGCATCAGCTTGCCGGGCGTGAGGAACATCGGTCGTGCACCGCCCACGCCGGTCACGCGGATGGCGGCGATGCTGTCCAGCGTGCTGGCGTCCTGCACTTCGGCACGTTGCGATTGATAGGCCGGCAGCGGCAGCAGCCGGCGTTCGCCGATCTGCAGGCGTTGCCTGCGCAGCCCGCCCACCTGCAGTTCGGCGGCCACGCCGCGCAGGTCGGCGTCGTCGGTATCGGCCACCTGCACGGCGAGGCCGGCGTCGGCGCCATTGGCACCGCTCCAGTAGAAGCCGCGACGACCAAGCGCGAAGCCGGAACTGTGTGCGCCGCTGTAGCCGGTCTCGCTGCGGCCACGCTGCTGGTAGCGCGCCAGGCTGGCGCTGGTGTGGCCGATGCCATTCTGCAGCTGGCCGCCCAGTGAAGCGCTGTAGCGCTCGTTGTTGTTGGCGCGCAGCTCGCCGGACAGCTCGCGGTACTGTGTATCCAGTTCCTGGCGCAGGCTCTGGCCGACGCTGTAGTCGATCGCCGGGCGCTGATGCTGCGGCTGGCGCACATCCACGGCATAGCGGCGCTGTCCATCGCCGGCAGCACTGCGGTGCCGACGGCTCAGGCTGAGGTTGACGTAGATGCCACGGTCGCGCTCGGTGCTGCCACGCACGCTGTCGGTGCTGTGCTGCCGCCACACGCCCACGCGCGTGGAGACACTGAAATCCTGCCAACGGTGGCTGCGGCTGAAGCTGGCCTGCCAGGTGCGGCTGAGCAGCGGCTCGCGGCGCGGTTCCAACGGCCCCGGCGGCAACAACGGCTCAAGCCCGAACAACGGATCCTGCTCGAACGCCGGCCGGTGCCAGCCGGTGCGCCAGGTCTGGCGCCGGGTGTAGCCCACGTAAACATTGCCGCCCGCCAGCGGCAGCGACATCGAACCACTGAGCGCGTTGGTGCAGCCCAGCTGGTCGCGCGCCTCGGCCTCGAACTGGCAGGCCTTGCCACGCATGCGCTGCTGGTAGAGATTCCACGACGCCGTGCGCCGGTACGACAGCTGGTGCTGCTGCCCGTTGCTGCCGTCGCTGCCGCGCATGCCGCTGAAGGTGGCGCGTACTTCCTGCGTGGCCATCACCCGGCGCAGGTCCAGGCGCAGCTCGCCGTAGCGGTGCCCGCCGAACGTGGCGGCACCGGCGGTCATGGCCGCGTCGCGGCCCAGCGGCACGCGCACGCCGGCCATCGCGATGCGCTCGCCATCGAAAGCATCGCTGCGGCGCTCATTGCGGTGGCCGCCCTGCACGAACCATTGCCACTGGCTGTTGGTCCAGTCGCCGCCCTTGTCGAAGGGCGCCTCCTCGGTGCGCACCAGCACACCGTCCTCGTAGATGCGCATGCGGACCAGGTAGTTGCCGAACGGGAAATTGCGGGTGTCGACCTGGTTGATGCCGGCCTGCAGGTAGAAGGTCTGCAGCAGGCGCTCGCCATCGAACACGTCCACCCGCGCATCGCGCGCCAGCAGCACGGTCAGTGGGCTGGCCTGCACCGCGGCGTCGGTGTCCACATAGGCCTGGGTGGTGCCCAGGCGTGCGCCCTGGAAGCGGTCCAGCGGCAGCATGCTGAAGCTGAAGGTGCCGCCCTGCGGGCTGGACAGGTTGCGGCGGTCCATGCGCCCGGCCTGCAGGTAGTGCGCCGGCCCCAGGTCGTGGCGGTAATAGACGTTGTCGAACTGGAAATCGTCGTCGCTGTGGCTGCGATAGCGCTGCTGGTTGTAGTACCACTCGGCCGACAGGTGGCCGCGTTCGAACAGGCCCAGCGTGCCGACGCCGCGTGCCGACAGCGACTGGTAGTCACGGCCACCACTGAGGTTGAGCGTCTGCTGATGCAGGAACGCGTTCTCGGCATTGGCGGTGACCGTGTGGAAACGCTCGGCGGCAGGCTTGCCGGGAATCCACTGGCGCGCCACGAACAAGCGCACCGCGCCCTCGCCTTCGTCATACAGCGCGCGCACCTCGTCGGGAGCTTCCGGCGGATCGATGTAGCCGCAGCCGGCGCTGGCACCACCGAAGCGGCAGGCCAGATGGCTGTTGCGCGGCAGCGGCTGCGACAGCGCAGGCAGCAGGGCGGCCTGCGCCTCGGCAGGCAGGTCCAGTGACTGCAGCACGCGCGCGGGATCTTCCAGCTGCACGTGCTCCAGGGTCACGCGCACCGGCGACAGCCCGGCCGAGCGGCCGAACAGCTGGATGTCGAGTTGTTCGGTCTGGCCTTCGACCAGATCTTCAAAACCGGGCGGGACGCCGCGCGCGGCCGCCAGCGGAGTGGACAACGCCAGGGCGAGCGCGACCGCCAGCCGGGTGACGGCGGGGGCGTGTAGGGTCATGGGGGCACCGCTGCAAGCGGCCGGCCCGGGATGCGGGCCGGCGCGGGGGATTACGGCGTAGCCGCCTTCTGGTTCAGCACGACGTTGACCAGGCCGCTGTACGCGCCCTTGGTGAGGATCGGCGCCGGCGTGGTCTGTGCGATGGTCAGCGGCATCGAGATCGAGGCGCCCGGAGTCGAGCCCGCACCGTTGAACAGGTCAGCGGCCTTGTACTCGATGGCGGCTGCACCCAGCGCGCGGTTGTTCAGGCTGATGGTCATCGGCACGGTCACGGTGCCGGTCTCGTTGGCCAGGAAGAAGCTGCCATCGATACGCGCTTCGATATCCGCCTTGTCATCGTTGGAATGGATACGCACGCGCTGCGTGTTCGGAATCAGGCCACGCAGCGGATCGTGGGTCAGGGTGACCATGTCCGGCAGCGGGGTGCCGTCATCGCGCAGCAGCGCCAGGGTCGGGTCGACGTCGGCGTAGACGGAGATCTTGGTTTCCACGGCGTGCGCGGACAGCGAAGCAGTGGCCAGCGCTGCAGCGAGCGCGGCCTTCTTGATAATGGCGTGCATGGGTGTCTCTCTCGGACAGGGGGAATATGAAAGCCCCCCTCCCCTAAGGAGAAAGGGAGGGAGGCGCCGCCCGCAGAGGTGGTTGCGGGCGACGGAGAGAATGTTAGGAATCCATTGCCATGCAGGCCATTCAAGCATTCCTAAAACGTTGGAGGTTAAGGAGGATTCTTGAAGGCGCTCAATGTTTGAGGGTTATGCAAACTCCCTCACTGCTTGAATGCAATAAACCTCATTGCCTTGGGTTTGTAGAGTCGGCTGTTAGTCGACTGCTCTTCCGATACTGCGCGAAGCACACACGCTGCGCGCGTGAGTCGAGTACGGCTCGACTCTACAGCGGGTCATCCACGCATGGCGTGGATCTGCTGGATGGCATCAGGCCGCCCTTCGGCGGCCTGATGAGACATCGCGTTGGCGCACGATCAGAAGAAGATCGCGTACAGGATCAGCAGCGGAATCGGTACACCCAACAACCAGAGCAGAATCATTTTCATTGCAGGTCTCCTTGCGTGGAAGGCGGGTTACAGATCGCGGCGGCGGCCGCCCCAGGTGGCGCTGAGGCTGGCGAAGAACGCACCGATCAGCAGGGTGATGAACAGCCACAACGCGGCATAGGCGGTCGCCTTTCGGGCATCGTCGGCGGCCTGCTTGGCGGTGTTCCTGGCCTTCTCCAGCGCCGCACGCATGCGCGTCTGCACATCGGTCACGCGCGCCTGCGCTTCGGCCGGGCTCATGCCGGTTTCGCGCGCGATCAGCTGCGCCAGGTACTGGGTGTCGGCCGGATCCAGGCCATCGCCCTGCAGGCTGTTGACGATGATGCGGTTCACTTCGGCACGCACTTCGCGGCGGTCACCCATCGGGCCATTACCCGGCATCGGGCGCGGCGGCAGGCCTACGCGCACATCGCGCGGCCCGACGCTTGCAGCCGGCGGCGGTGGGGCCGGATCTGTCGCCGCCACGCCGGACGCTGCATCAGGCGCGCCCGGGGCCGGCGGCGCGCCTGCAGCTGCCGGACCCGCATCGGTAGCGTTGCGGAACAGTGAATCCACCCAGTAGTTGAGGTCGCCTTCCGGGGCCGCCGCGGCAGTGCTGCCCGCGCCCGCGGCAGCAACGCCGGCCGTGGATGCGGCAACGCCCGCGGCGGCACCGGCCACCTTTGCGCCGGCGCCCAGCACGCCACCGATTGCCGATGTGAGCAAGCCCGCGGTCAGCAGCGTGGCGACGGCCCACGACGCGAAGCCATGCGCGGTATCGCGGAAATAGGTTTCATCGCCATGGATCTGCGTCCACTTGGTACGCAAGCGGCCCGCCAGATAGCCACCCAGGCCGGACGCGGCCAATGCGGTGAAGGTGAGCCAGATGATGCTGGACCAACCGAAGGTCTCTTTGCTGACGCCTTCGAACGACCATGGCGACACCGACGACAGGCCGAGGCCAACACCGAGGATCAGCAGGATGAGGGAGAGTGCAGCGGCAGCGGTGGCGCCAGCGAAGATCGCGCCCCAGGAAACGGCGCTTTCGCTGGGAGGGGCGATGATCGGGGCGGTGACGACGGCGGCGACGTCAGGGCCGAGCGGTCCGCGCTCGGCTGGGTCGAATCGGGTACTCATCGGGATGGACGCTCCATTTCAGATGCTGCGGATGCAGCTGGCGTCCTGAGGCTGCGCGAGCGCTTGTGAAGCTGGCGAGACCCTTGAATCACACGGTCTTGGCGCGGTGAAGCGCGTGCCAACCAAGGTTGGCACCTACCGAAGGCGGATGCGGTGGTAGATCCACGCCATGCGTGGATGATTTTTCGCGAACGCCGCAGAGCGTGCCAACCAAGGTTGGCACCCACCACAAGCAAAAAAAAACGCCCCGCGGATGCGAGGCGTTTCATCACGAACTACGGCAGGCGATCAGCCCTGGTAGTCGCGCACGTCGCTGCCGGTGTAGACCTGGCGCGGACGGCCGATCTTCATTTCCGGGTCGACCTGCTGTTCCAGCCAATGCGATACCCAGCCGGAGGTACGGCCCAGGGCGAACATGACGGTGAACATCTCGGTCGGGATCTGCAGCGCCTTGTAGATGATGCCGCTGTAGAAATCGACGTTCGGGTACAGCTTGCGGGCGACGAAGTACTCGTCCTGCAGCGCGGCCTGCTCCAGCTTCACGGCCACGTCCAGCAGCGGGTCCTGCACGCCCAGCTGCTTGAGCACCTTGCTGGTCATCTCGCCGATGACCTTGGCGCGCGGGTCGAAGTTCTTGTAGACGCGGTGGCCGAAGCCCATCAGGCGGAAGCCGGAGGTCTTGTCCTTGGCCTTGACCACGGCGGACTCGACGTTGTCGGCAGTACCGATCTCTTCCAGCATCTTCAGCACGGCTTCGTTGGCACCGCCGTGGGCCGGACCCCACAGCGCGGTGACGCCAGCGGCGACCGACGCGTACGGGTTGGCACCGGTCGAACCGACCAGGCGCACGGTCGAGGTCGAGGCGTTCTGCTCGTGGTCGGCGTGCAGGATGAACAGCAGGTCCAGCGCCTTCACCACGTCCGGGTTCAGATCGTACTGGCCGTCAGCCGACTCGAAGGTCTGCTTCAGGAAGCGGCTGACGTAGTCCAGCGAGGTATCCGGCTTGTTGGCCGGCAGGCCCTTGCCGTGGCGGTAGATCAGCGCCGACAGGGTCGGCACCTTGGCAATCAGGCGCACGGCAGCCTGGCGGCGCTGTTCGGCGTCGGACAGGTCCAGCGAGTCGTGGTAGATGGCCGACAGCTGCGCGATCGCAGCGGCCAGGATCGCCATCGGATGGGCATCCTTGGCGAAGCTGCCGATCAGGGTGTTGATCGAATCGTCGACGTTGGCTTCGGCAGCCAGCTCATCGGTGAAGGCCTTCAGCTGCTCGGCGCTCGGGCGCTCGCCGTTGATCAGCAGGTAGGCCACTTCGACGTAGCTCGACTTTTCCGACAGCTGTTCGATCGGGTAGCCGCGGTACAGCAGCACGCCCTTGTCGCCGTCGATGTAGGTGATGGCGGACTTGCAGCTGGCCGTCGCGGTGAAGCCGGAATCGTAGGTGAAATACCCCGTTTCCTTGGTCAGCTTCGCGATGTCGACGCAGTCGTTGCCAAGGGTGGGTTTGATGACGGGCAGAACGACCGACTTATCGCCGGCGTTGAGCGTGACCTGATCAAGATCGGACACTGTGTGCGCTCCTTCATGGGAAGGCGCCTGCCCAAGCGCATTGGTCAGGCACGTGAATGACGTCCTCGGCCTGTGCCGGGGATCAGGTCATTATCGCACAGCAGCATTTGCCCGGCGCTAGACAGAAGTCGTATGCGACAGGCGGCCAGACGCCGGCCGTTGAGCGGCCCGGATCGGCAAAAGTGCTGTCACACGAACGCAGTGTTCCGTCCATCCAAACGCCCGTTGGGCAGGCGTTGGGGAAAAACAAACGGCCGCGCAAAGCGCGGCCGTCGGTTCGAAGCTGGATCGACAGATCAGCGCGCGTAGCGCTTCTGGAACTTGTCGATACGGCCCGAGGTGTCGATGACCTTGTGCTTGCCCGTGTAGAACGGGTGCGAAGCCGAGGAAATTTCAACCTTCACCAGCGGGTAGTCGTTGCCGTCTTCCCACTTGATGGTTTCCTTCGTCGCCATGGTCGAGCGGGTCAGGATCTTGAAATCGGAGGTGACGTCATGGAAGACGACGTCGCGGTAGTTCGGATGGATATCGGCCTTCATGGGCTCACACCGTAAATGGGCTGGTGGTCAAGAGCGGCATTATAAGCACCGGTTGCCGCCCGGGGCAACCGGTGCCGGGCAATTGACTTCAGTCCGCGCCCAGGGCCTGGCGTACCAGGGCCTCGAAACGCTGCTGGTCGTAGGCCATCAGCAGATCGCAGTTGTCCGGCTGGCCGGTCTGGCGGTTCCAGTCGACGATGGTGGCACCGCGGCTGAACGTGCCGTTCAGTTCCACGTTCAGCGGACGCGATTCGACCTGCAGCTGCCCTTCCGGGTTCAGCGCCCAGGCCATGGCCACCGCATCGGCGGTGTACCAGCGACCGCCCTTGGCGTCTTCCGACAGCGCGCGTGTCTTGCGCGAGATCAGCTCGTAGAAGCGGGCGCGATCGGAGTCGGCCTGCAGCCACGTCTCGGCATCTTCCAGCGGCAGACCATGGGCGACGGTGGCTTCCCAGTCCGACACCAGCAGGTGCTTGAACGAGGTGAACACCACGTGCGCCGCTTCCGGGTCGAAGGCGATGTTGAATTCGGCCGCCGGGGTGATGTTGCCGTGGCAGGTGACCGCGCCGCCCATCACCACGATGCGCTTGATGCGCTCGGGCAGGGTCGGGTCCAGCTTCAGTGCCAGGGCCAGATTGGTCAGCGGGCCGAGCATCACCAGCATCAGTTCGCCGGCGTGCTCGTGCGACAGGCGCAGGATGGCCAATGCGGCGTGTTCGGCTTCGGCCTGGCGGCTCGGCGGCGGCAGGTCCACGTCGCCATAGCCGTCACGGCCATGCACGTGGGCAGCGTCGACGGAGGGATGCAGCAGCGGATCCGGGCTGCCGGCAAACACCGGCACGTCGGTGCGGCCGACGATGTCGCAGAGCTTGAGGGCGTTGCGGACAGTGTATTCGAGGCCGACATTGCCGGCGGCGATGGTCAGGGCGACCACGTCGTGCCGTTCATCGGCGAAGGCCATCAGCAGGGCCAGAGCGTCGTCCACACCGGGGTCGGTGTCGATCAACAGCGGGATCTTGTGGGTCATCGTTGCCGTCTTCAGATCGGCAACGAAGTGTGGACCGGGTTGATGACCGTTGCAAGTACGGGGTGTTGGGGGTCGGCAGGGCTGCGCCCTGCACCCGCCGAATCAACGGCAAACGCCAGAGCAACGGCAAAAGCTGGTTTCCTGGGGGATGGCGGGGTGGGTCCGGTGGCGGGGGACGCCGTGAACCCGTCCATGGGGGCTTGGCCGCGGCATCCATGCCGCGGACACCCCCGCAACCGGACCCACCCCGCCTTCGACAGATCGCTACTGCTGTCGGTAGGTGTCGACCTTGGTCGACATATCCGCGAGATGATCGAAGAGGCTGTCTGTAGAGTCGAGCCATGCTCGACTCACGCGCGCAGCGCGATGTAGATCCACGCCATGCGTGGATGTGTGGACCAAGGTCCACCCCCACCCAGGTGGCATTACGCCGAGGCGTAACGCACGGCGGTGCCGATCCAGCGCTGCACAACGCGATCGGCCAGCGCGGGTTGCTGGGCCAGCAGGCGCTCGGCCAGGTCGTGCACGCCGGGCAGCAGGCCGGCGTCACGGGCGAGGTCGGCGATGCGGAAACCGGCCAGGCCGGTCTGCCGCGTACCCAGCAGTTCGCCGGGGCCGCGCAGTTCCAGGTCCTTCTCGGCAATGACGAAACCGTCGTTGGTTTCGCGCATGGTCTGCAGGCGCTCGCGTGCCATCTGCGAGAGCGGCGCCTGGTACAGCAGCACGCAGCGCGACACCGCCGAACCGCGGCCAACACGGCCGCGCAGCTGGTGCAGCTGGGCCAGGCCGAGGCGTTCGGCGTTCTCGATCACCATCAACGAGGCGTTCGGTACGTCCACGCCCACTTCGATGACGGTAGTCGCCACCAGCAGATCGATCTCGCCGGCCTTGAACGCCACCATCGTCGCCAGCTTTTCAGCGGCCTTCAGCCGGCCATGCACCAGCCCGACGCGCACGCCAGGCAGCAGCGCCTGCAGTGATTCGTAAGTGGCCTGCGCGGGGGTTGCATCCAGTTCTTCGCTTTCCTCGATGAGCGTGCACACCCAATACACCTGCCGCCCTTCCTGGCAGGCCAGCGCAATGCGCTCGATCAGCTCCGGGCGACGATCATTGTTCAGTGCGACGGTCTGCACCGGCGTGCGGCCCGGTGGCAGTTCGTCGATGGCCGAGACATCCAGGTCCGCGTATTCGGACATCGCCAGCGTGCGCGGGATCGGCGTGGCGGTCATCACCAGCTGGTGCGGCACGCTGTTGCCGCCCGCGCCCTTGTCGCGCAGCGCCAGCCGCTGGTGCACGCCGAAGCGATGCTGCTCGTCGACGATGGCCAGCGCCAGGTCCTGGAACACCACCGCTTCCTGCATCAGCGCGTGGGTGCCGACCACCACCTGCGCTTCGCCATTGGCGACCTGCTCCATCACCTTGGCGCGCGTCTTGCCGGTGACCTTGCCGGCCAGCCAGGCGATGCGCACACCGAGCGGTTCCAGCCATCCGCGCAGATTGTTGAGATGCTGCTCGGCCAGCAGCTCGGTGGGCGCGGCCAATGCGACCTGCTTGCCCTGCTCCACCGCCAGCATCGCCGCCAGCGCGGCGACCACGGTCTTGCCGGAGCCGACATCGCCCTGCACCAGCCGCAGCATCGGGCTGGGCCGCGCCAGGTCCTCGCGGATCTGCTTGAACACCCGCGCCTGCGCGCCGGTCAGCGCGAACGGCAATTGCTTCAGCAACGCCTTGGCCAGCTTGCCGGGACCGGCCAGCGGAGGTGCATGGTGTGCCTGCAGCGCGATGCGCTGGCGGCGCAGGCTGAGGTGGTGGGCCAGCAGTTCTTCCATCGCCAGGCGGCGCTGGGCCGGATGGGTACCGGCGGCCAGTGCGGCCAGATCAGCATCCGGTGGTGGCCGGTGCACGGTCAGCAGCGCGCTGCGCAGCGACGGCAGGCCGAGGCCATCAAGCCAGCCGCTGGGCAGCAGTTCCAGCGCGCTTTCCTCGGGCAGGCGGTCCAGCGCCTGCCCGATCAGCTTGCGCATCGTCATCGGGCCCACGCCTTCGACGGTGGGATACACCGGGTCGAGGCGATCGCCGAGTTCGGGATCGTCGTTGCGGCCCAGCACCTGGTAGCTGGGGTGGACGATTTCCAGGCCGAGGTGGCCGGGTTTGGGCGTGCCGAAGCAGCGCAGCCGGTTGCCGACCGCGAACTGGCCCACCTGCTGCTGGCGGAAATGGAAGAAGCGCAGCACCAGGGTGCCCTGCCCCTCATCCTCCACCGCCACTTTCAGCATCGGCCGGTAGCGCATGCCGCGCTCGACCGCGACCACCCGCCCTTCCACCTGCGCCGGTACGCCGTTGCGCAGGTCTTCGATACGGGTCAGCCGGGTCCGGTCTTCATAGCGCAGCGGCAGATGAAGCCAGAGGTCCTGCAGGGTGGCCAGGCCACGCGCCTGCAGTTTGGCGGCCACGGCCGGACCCACGCCAGCGAGCATCGCCAGGGATGCTTCGCCGGACGGTGACAGGACCGGGGTGACCGCCGCCTTGCGTGCCACGTGGCGGTCAGTCGATGACCATCACCGCGTCGACCTCGAAGTTGGCACCCTTCGGCAGGCCGGAGACTTCGATGGTGGAACGGGCCGGGTACGGGGCCTGGAAGTAGTCCTGCATGACCGCATTGACCTTGGCGAACTCACCCAGGTCGGTCAGGTACAGGCCCAGGCGCACGACCTTGTCCAGCGAGCCGCCCGCGGCTTCGGCCACGGCCTTGAGGTTGTCGAAGGCGCGGCGGGCCTGTGCTTCAACGTCACCGGCGCCGACGATGTCGCCGGTGGCCGGGTCGAGCGGGATCTGGCCGGAGAAATACACGGTGTTGCCGGCGCGCACGGCCTGCGAGTACGGGCCGATGGCGGCGGGGGCCTTTTCGGTATTGATGATCTGGCGGGACATGGGTCGCTCCGGTGCTTGGGGGAAAACAGAGCGGTGATTGTACCGGGTGGGGGCGCATCCACGCATGGCGTGGATCTACCGCGCCGCTTCGGTAGTGCCGGCCGCTGGCCGGCAACCTCATGAACGTCGGAAGCACCGCGAAGTTGCCGGCCAGCGGCCGGCACTACCGGGTTCGTGTTACTGGCGGCGCACCGATTGCACGACCGACAGGCGCCGCAGGCGGCGCATCACTTCGGCCAGGTGGTTGCGGTCGCGTATCTGGATGTTGAACGCCAGCACGGCGGCGTTGAAGTCGCGGTCCAGGTAGTCCACCCGTTCGATGTTGGAGTGGCTCTGCGCGATGGCAGCAGCCAGCTGCGCCAGCACACCGGTGCCGTTCTCCACTTCCACAACCAGCGAGGTGTCGTAGTCGCCGGACACGGTGGTGTCCCAGCCGATCGGCACCCAGCGCTCGGGGGACTTGCGCAGCTCGGCCAGGTTCGGGCAGTCCATGCGGTGCACCACGATGCCCTTGCCGGCGGTGTGGTAGCCCATGATCTCATCGCCGGGAATCGGCTGGCAGCAGCCGGCGAAGGTGACCACGCCGCGCTCGCTGCCGTTGATCAGGATCTTTTCCTGCGAATGGTGGCGCGAATGCGGGCCACCACGCAGTTCGGCGTAGGCCATCAGTGCCTGCGCGGCCTGGGTCGGCATCCAGTTGCCCAGCGCGACCTCGGCCAGCAGTGCTTCCAGGCGCGGGAAGCGGTGTTCGGTGAGGAACGCATCCAGGCGCCCCTTCGGCAGCCGTTCCAGCGAGGAATCCATCGCTTCCAGCGCGCGGTCGAGCATGCGGTGACCCAGCTGCACGGCGTCTTCGTGTTCCAGCTGCTTGAGCTGGTGGCGGATGGCGGTGCGTGCCTTGCTGGTAACCACGAATTCCAGCCACTGCGGTTTCGGCGTGGCCGAGCGTGCGGTGATGATCTCCACCGACTGGCCCGACACCAGCTTGGTGCGCAGGGGAACCAGCTTCTTGTCCACGCGCGAGGCCACGGCCATGTTGCCCACGTCGGTATGCACGGCGTAGGCGAAATCGAGCGCGGTGGAGTTGCGCGGCAGGGCCAGGATCTTGCCCTTCGGGGTGAACAGGTAGACCTCGTCCGGGAACAGGTCGACCTTGACGTTGTCGAGGAACTCCAACGAGGAGCCGGCAGCGCGCTGCGAGTCGATCAGCTCGACGATCCAGGCGTGGGCACGGCTCTGCGCGCTGTTGGGCGAATCGCCACCAAACTTGTAGGTCCAGTGCGCGGCCACGCCGCGTTCGGCGATGAGGTCCATTTCCTCGGTACGGATCTGCACTTCGATCGGCGAGCCATACGGCCCGAACAGCACGGTGTGCAGCGACTGGTAGCCGTTGGCCTTGGGAATGGCGATGAAGTCGCGGAAGCGGCCATCCAGCGGTTTGAAGGTGGCATGCACCGAACCCAGCGCGTGGTAACAGCTGGGCACGCTGCGCACGACCAGGCGGAAGCCGAACACGTCCATCACCTGGTCGAAGGATTTGTTCTCGTCGCGCATCTTGTTGTAGATGCTCCACGGGGTCTTGATGCGGCTGATCAGCCGATGCTCGATCCCCTCCTTGGCCAGGCGCTGCGACAGCTGCACTTCCACCTGCGCCATCGCCTCGCGGCGTACCACCGGCTGGCTGCGGATGTGCTTTTCAATGATGGCGTGGCGCCACGGGTACAGCGCCTTGAAACCGAGGTTCTGCAGCTCGCTCTTGACCAGGCTCATGCCCAGGCGCTGGGCGATGGGCGCGTAGATCTCCAGCGTCTCGCGGGCGATGCGGCCACGCGCTTCGCGGCTCTGTGCACCCAGCGTGCGCATGTTGTGCAGGCGGTCGGCCAGCTTGATCATGATCACGCGCAGGTCGCGCGACATCGCCAGCAGCATCTTGCGGAAGCTCTCGGCGGCCGCTTCCTGGCGGTCGCGGAACTTCAGCTTGTCCAGCTTGGTCACCCCATCGACCAGCTCGGCCACGGCTTCGCCGAACTCGGCCGCCAGTGCCTCACGGGTCAGCGGGGTGTCTTCGATGGTGTCGTGCAGGATCGCGGCGATCAGCGCTTCCACGTCCAGGCCCAGCTCGGCCAGCACCTGCGCCACGGCCACCGGATGGGTGATATAGGGCTCGCCCGACTTGCGCGTCTGCCCGGCGTGCGCGGCGGCTCCGACTTCCCAGGCACGGCGCAGCAGGGGCAGCTGTTCCGGCGGCAGGTAATGGGCGGCGCGTTCAAGCTGGAGGACGTAGTCGGGTACGGCGGCAGCGGGGGCTGCGGCGACCTTGGCAGTGGGGCCTGGGTTCATGCCCGAAGCCTATTCCAGCGCGACGTTTACGGCAAATCCTGAATGCGAAACAGCCCGCACGGGGCGGGCTGTTCGGCACATCCAACGATTACGTTGATCGATGCGATCAATCGTCGTTCTTGGACATGTCTTCGTCGGCGACCACTTCCGCGGCAGCCCACTCCAGCGCTTCGCGCTCGGCGCGCTCACGCTCGGCCTTCTCGACTTCGTCGATCAGCGCGTTGTCGATCTTGCGGGCGGCGATTTCGCGCAGCGCCAGCACGGTCGGCTTGTCCTCGGTCTCGCTGTTGTCCAGCGTGGCCTGCACGCCGTTGGCGAGCTGGCGGGCACGCTTGGAAGCCATCATGACCAGTTCGAAACGGTTGTTAACGACTTCCAGGCAATCTTCTACGGTGATGCGGGCCATACGGGCTCCCGGCGACCGGTCGGCCGCTCAGTCGAATGAGGGAAAGGGGACGGAGTGTACTGGCAGGGGCTGGACAAAATCAAGCCAACCCCTACCCGATTCTTTTGGAATCAGTCAGTTGCACCTGGATCGGGGGTCAACAGGGCCTGGATCAGGCCGGCGTGGCGGACCTTCTGGGCCTCCCGGCGCAGGCGGCTGGCGGTGAAGATGGCGCACAGCTCGTCCACGGCGGTGTCGAACACCTCGTTGACGATGACGTAGTCGAACTCGTTGAAGTGCAGCATTTCATCGCGGGCCGCGCCCAGGCGCTGGGCGATGACCGCCTCGCTGTCCTGGCCGCGCTTGCGCATACGGTCCTGCAGGGCCTGCTTGGACGGCGGCAGGATGAACACGGTGACCGTGCCCGGCACCAGCTGGCGCACCTGCTGCGCGCCCTGCCAGTCGATTTCCAGCAGCACGTCCTGGCCGGCGGCCAGCTGCGGCTCCACCGACTGCCGGGCGGTGCCCTTCCAGTCACCGTGCACCCAGGCATGCTCGAAGAAGTCGCCGGCGGCGATCATTTCCTCGAACTTTTCCGCAGAGACGAAATGGTAGTGCTGGCCGTTCACTTCACCCGGGCGCATCGCGCGCGAGGTGAAGGAGATCGACAGGGCGATCTGCGGGTCGCGCGCCAGGGTGGCATTGACGATGCTGCTCTTGCCGGCACCGGACGGGGCGGCAACGATGTACAGCGTGCCGCGCGCAACGGCGTCCGACGGCTTCGACGGGGCGCTCATGCGCGGAACCCAACTGGTTGATTTCGCAAAATTTTTCCTCGGTGTTCCAGACCCGGCGCGGAGGATCGCGCCAGGATGGCGGGGGCTGCGCGGAACATCCTGGAACCAGGCCCGGCAGACGCTTTCCCCGGGGGGCGGGCACGCAACTTTACCAGAGCGGCCCCGTTACGCGCCCGTCTGGCGGGCGCCGGGCCTTGTGCCACATGGGCGTTCGGGGGCCTGTGCTATAACCGGGCCGTACCCAACGACAGCCCGGAGGCCTGCGCCTCCCCGCCATCCCAGGAGAACGGCATGCCATCGATGAGCCGCCGCCAGTTCCTGAAAGTGACCGGGACAACCCTGGTCGGCTCCAGCCTGGCATTGATGGGCTTCGCGCCCGGCATCGCGCTCGCGGAGGTCAGGCAGTACAAGCTGACCCGCGCGACCGAGACCCGCAACACCTGCACGTACTGTTCGGTGGCCTGCGGCATCCTGATGTACAGCCTCGGCGATGGCGCCAAGAACGCCGAGCCGAGCATCTTCCATATCGAGGGTGACCCGGACCATCCGGTCAACCGCGGCACGCTGTGCCCGAAGGGCGCCGGCCTGGCCGACATCATCCACAGCAAGTCGCGCCTGCTCTACCCCGAGTACCGCGCGCCGGGCTCGAACGAGTGGAAGCGGCTGAGCTGGGACGATGCGCTGGACCGCATCGCGCGGCTGATGAAGGAAGACCGCGATGCCAACTTCGTGCAGAAGAACGAAGCCGGGCAGACGGTCAACCGCTGGCTGACCACCGGCATGCTGGCGGCCTCGGCCACCAGCAATGAAACCGCGGTACTGACCCACAAGGTCGTCCGCTCCCTCGGCATGCTGGCATTCGACAACCAGGCACGTGTCTGACACGGCCCGACGGTGGCAGGTCTTGCCCCGACTCTAGGCCGTGGTGCGATGACGAATCACTGGGTCGACATCAAGAATGCCGACCTGATCCTGATCATGGGTGGCAATGCCGCCGAGGCGCACCCGTGCGGGTTCAAATGGGTGACCGAGGCCAAGGCACACAACAAGGCACGCCTGATCGTGGTCGATCCGCGCTTCAACCGCTCGGCCGCGGTGGCCGACGTGTACGCGCCGATCCGCACCGGCACCGACATCGTGTTCCTGGGTGGCCTGATCAACTACCTGCTGACCGAGGACCGCATCCAGCACGAGTACGTGCTGAACTACACCGACATGTCGTTCCTGGTGAAGGACGAATTCGCCTTCAAGGACGGCCTGTATTCGGGCTACAACGCCGAGAAGCGCAGCTATGACCGCTCCAGCTGGGACTACGTGTACGGCGATGATGGCTTCGTGCGCAGCGACCCGACGCTGAAGGACCCGCGCTGCGTCTACACGCTGCTCAAGCAGCACTATGCGCGCTACACCGTGGAGATGGTCGAGCGCATCTGCGGTACGCCGGCAGACAGCATCCGCCAGATCTGGGACATGATCGCGTCCACCGCCGGCAAGGACAAGGCGATGACCATCCTGTACGCGCTGGGCTGGACGCAGCACTCCATCGGTGCGCAGAACGTGCGTGCCGGCACCATGGTGCAGCTGCTGCTGGGCAATATCGGCGTGGCCGGTGGCGGCATGAACGCACTGCGCGGGCACTCCAACATCCAGGGCCTGACCGACATCGGCCTGATGTCCGACCTGCTGCCCGGCTACCTGACGTTGCCGAAACAGGATGAGCAGGACTACGACGCGTACATCGCCAAGCGCACGCAGAAGCCGCTGCGCGCCAACCAGATGTCGTTCTGGCAGAACTACCCCAAGTTCCACGTCAGCCTGATGAAGTCGTGGTGGGGTGATGCCGCCACCGCCGACAACAACTGGTGCTTCGACTACCTGCCCAAGCTCGACAAGCCGTACGACATGCTGCAGGCGTACGAGCTGATGAACGAAGGCAAGATCCACGGCTACATCTGCCAGGGCTTCAACCCGCTGGCCTCGGCGCCGAACAAGGGCAAGCTGATCAGCGCATTCTCCAAGCTGAAGTTCATGGTCAGCATGGACCCGCTGGAAACCGAGACCATCGCGTTCTGGCAGAACCACGGTGCGTTGAACGACGTCGATCCCAGCGAGATCCAGACCGAAGTGTTCCGCCTGCCGACCACCTCGTTCGCCGAGGAGAACGGCGCGGTGGTGAATTCCTCGCGCTGGCTGCAATGGCACTGGAAGGGCGCCAATCCGCCGGGCGAAGCGCGCAGCGACATCGAGATCATGTCCGAGCTGTTCCATCGCATCAAGGCGATGTACGAGAAGGACGGCGGCGCCTGGTGGGAGCCCGTGCGCGACCTGGCCTGGAAGTATTCCAACCCCGAGGCACCGACGCCGGAAGAACTGGCGATGGAATACAACGGCAAGGCGCTGGTGGACGTGTTCGATCCGAAGGACCCGACCAAGCTGGTGCGCAAGGCCGGCGAGCAGCTGGCCGCGTTCGGCGACCTGCGCGACGACGGCAGCACGTCCTCCGGCTGCTGGATCTACATCGGCGCCTGGGGCCCGACCGGCAACATGATGGCGCGGCGCGACAACAGCGACCCGACCGGCATCGGCAATACCCTGGGCTGGGCCTGGGCATGGCCGGCCAACCGCCGCGTCATGTACAACCGCGCCTCCTGTGACGTGGCCGGGCAACCGTTCGACCCGCGGCGCACGCTGCTGGCCTGGAACGGCAAGAACTGGGGCAGCGTGGACGTGCCGGACTTCAAGGCCGACGAAGACCCGGCCGGCGGCATGGGCCCGTTCATCATGAACCCGGAAGGCATCGCCCGCTTCTTCGCCAAGGCCGGCATGGCCGAAGGCCCGTTCCCGGAGCACTACGAACCGTTCGATACGCCGCTGCGCAGCAACCCGCTCAGCCCCGGCCAGGTGCAGACGCTGAACAACCCGGCCGCACGCGTATTCGCCAGCGACCGTGCCCAGATCGGCTCGCCGGACGAGTTCCCGCATGTGGCCACTACCTACCGGCTCACCGAGCATTTCCACTTCTGGACCAAGCACGGCAAGCTCAACGCCATCATCCAGCCCGAGCAGTTCGTCGAGATCGGCGCCGCACTGGCCGACGAGCTGGGCATCAACAACGGCAGCCGCGTGCGCGTGAGTTCCAAGCGCGGCCATATCGAAGCCGTGGCAATGGTGACCAAGCGCATCAAGGCCCTGCAGATCGATGGAAAGACCGTGCACCAGGTGGGTATTCCGATCCACTGGGGTTTCCTCGGTGCAGCCAAGCCCGGCTACATCGCCAATACGCTGACCAACGCCATCGGTGACGGCAACTCGCAGACGCCCGAATCGAAGTGCATCCTGGTCAAGGTCGAGAAGGTGTAGGAGACACGCCATGTCACTGCAATCGCTGGACATCATCCGCCGCTCGGCCACCACCACGCCCTCGCCACAGGCACGCAGCGCACACACCGGCCAGGTCGCCAAGCTCATCGACGTGAGCAAGTGCATCGGCTGCAAGGCCTGCCAGGTCGCGTGCATGGAGTGGAACGACCTGCGCGACGAAGTCGGCAGCTGCGTCGGCAGCTACGACAATCCGCCGGACCTCAGCGACCAGTCGTGGACGGTGATGAAGTTCCGCGAATACGAGGACGAGAAGGGCAAGCTGGAGTGGCTGATCCGCAAGGAAGGCTGCATGCACTGCAGCGACCCGGGTTGCCTGAAGGCCTGCCCGTCGCCCGGGGCGATCATCCAGTACGCCAACGGCATCGTCGACTTCCAGGAAGAGAACTGCATCGGCTGCGGCTACTGCGTGACCGGCTGCCCGTTCGATGTGCCGCGCATCTCCAAGAAGGACCACAAGGCCTACAAGTGCACGCTGTGCTCGGACCGGGTGGCGGTGGGCCAGGAGCCGGCCTGCGTAAAGACCTGCCCGACCGGCGCGATCACCTTCGGCAGCAAGCAGGCGATGACCGAACATGCCGCCGGCCGCGTCGAAGACCTGAAATCACGCGGCTACGATAACGCCGGTCTGTACGACCCGCAGGGCGTCGGTGGCACCCACGTGATGTATGTGCTGCAGCACGTGGACAAGCCCGAGCTGTATGCCGACCTGCCCAAGGACCCGCGGATCAGCCCGATGGTGGAGATCTGGAAGGGCGTGGCCAAGCCCTTGGGCGTGCTGGCGATCGCCGCCACCGCCTTCGCCGGGTTCCTGCATTACATCGGCATCGGCCGCAATACGGTCAATGACGAGGAGGAAGAAGAAGCCGAGCACGAGGCCAAGAAGATCGAAGAGGAGCAGCGGCCATGAAGTACGCACCGCACCCGCGCCAGATCATCCGCTACCGCGCGCCGACCCGCATCAACCACTGGATCGTGGCGATCTGCTTCGTGCTGACGGCCTTGTCCGGACTGGCATTGTTCCACCCCGCCCTGTTCCCGTTGACCCAGCTGTTCGGCGGCGGGCCGTGGACGCGCATCCTGCATCCGTTCATCGGCCTGGCGATGGTGGTGGGCTTTGCGCTGCTGGCGTTCCGCATGTGGCGCGACAACCTGCCGAGCGCCGACGATGGCAAGTGGATGCGCGGCATGCGCGATGTGCTGCGCAACGAGGACGAGAAACTGCCGCCGGTGGGCCGGTTCAATGCCGGCCAGAAACTGCTGCTCTGGGCCATCATCGGTTGCCTGTCGGCGCTGCTGCTGACCGGCTTCGTGATCTGGCGGCAGTATTTCAGTCATTTCTTCCCGATCGGGGTGATCCGCCTCTCGGTGCTTGCCCATGCGCTGTTCGGCTGGGTGCTGATCTGCGCGATCGTGGTGCACATCTATGCGGCGATCTGGATCAAAGGGTCGGTGCGGGCGATGACCCAGGGCAAGGTGACCTACGGGTGGGCGTACAAGCATCACCGGCAGTGGTTCCGGGACATCCTGCGCGGGCGGCGGGAAGAGGGGTAGCGGCACGACCTGCGGCCCTGCACCCGCGGAATCAACGTCAACGTCAAGGTCAAAAGCGGGCTTCCTTCGAGATGGCGGGGCGGGCCCGGTTGCGGGGGGCGCCGTAGACCCATCCATGGGGGCTTGGCCGCGGCATCCATGCCGCGGACACCCCCGCAACCGGCCCCCCCCCGCCTTCGACAGTTTCCCGCTGCTGTCGGAATGGCATGAACTGCTCTTGGTGGATGTCGACCTTGGTCGACACGATGAACACGGCAACGACAGAAACCGGTTTTTGTAGAGTCGAGCCATGCTCGACTGCTTTGGCATTGGCACGCTGGACGCCAGCGCCGACAACGGCGAGGATGGAGCCTGGTTCTTCCGGCTGGCCCTGCATGGCGCAACGCATCCTTGAACCCGGTGAGATCGAGACGCTCGCCTCGCGCGATGTTCCGCGCATCATCCTGCCCGATGTCACTTCCCTGTTCGCCGAGCGCGCGGCGCGACTACGCAGCCTGGCCGCGCACAGCGCCATCGGCGGCTACCTGCAGCTGCTGGCGGCGTTGGCCGATGCACAGCAGGCAGTGCTGGACGAGCTGGCACCACAGCAACGCGAAGCGCTGCAGGCCCAGGCGCGTGCGCAGCAGTCGAGTGCGGCGGCCGATGCCGGCATGCCGTTGCGGCCGGCCAACACGCTTCAACTGGATGGGCGCTGGCGCGACTGGCTGCGCACGCTGTGCCAGCACTGTGCCGACGAGGCCGGGCTGCCGGTGGAGACCCGCCAGGAGCTGCAGCGCGTCGCCGCGGCCGACGATGCCTGGCTGGATGCGCAGGCCCATGCCGTGCTGGAGCGTGATGATGCGCCATCGGTGGACGCGGTCGCTGCGCTGCTGGTGATGAACGCACTGCAGGTCTACTGGGCGGTGCTCGCGGCCAGCTTCCGCCCCACCGACCTCAAGCCACTGGCGGATGCGCCGGGGCTGTGCCCGCTGTGTGGCACGCTGCCGGTGGCCAGCGTGGTGCAGGCACGCCCACCCTATGCGTCTTACCGTTATCTGTCGTGCTCGCTGTGCGCCTGCCAGTGGCACTACGTGCGCGTGCAGTGCAGCCAGTGTGGTGCCGCCGGCAAGGACATTGCCTATCGCGCCCTGGCCGATGTGGATGGCGACAGCGGCGAGGCGGTGCGCGAGAGCGCGGTCCGTGCCGAGACCTGCGACCACTGCCACAGCTATCGCAAGATCCTGTATCTGGAGAAAGACCCGTCACTGGAACCGGTCGCCGATGACCTCGGCACGCTGGCGCTGGATCTGCTGCTGGCCGAGGAAGGCTATGCGCGTGCCAGCCAGAATCCTCTGCTGTGGCAATCCGACGGCGATTGAGGCGATGACAGCCATGCCCCCCGCCCCGGCATCGGTCGCCGCCCTGCCCTCGCTGGACCGACTGCTGCGCCTGCCTGCACTGGCAGCACTGATCGAACGCCACGGCCGCAGCCGCATCACCCAGCTGCTGCGTTCGCACCTGCAGGGACTGCGCGACCGTATCGGCGCCGGCCAGCTGTCGACCGCGCAGCTGCAGGAAGCCATCGACGGCCCTGCGCTGGCCGTGGCACTCGATGCCGAGCTGGCCAGCGATGCACGACTGGACCTGCAGCCGATGTTCAACCTGACCGGCACCGTACTGCATACCAACCTGGGTCGCGCATTGCTGCCCCAGGGCGCGGTGCAGGCAGTGACCCGCGCGATGACCGCGCCGGTCGATCTGGAGTTCGACGTCATCCGTGGCCGTCGCGGCGACCGCGATGCGCGGGTACAGGCACTGGTCTGCGAGCTGACCGGTGCCGAAGCCGCCACCGTGGTCAACAACAATGCGGCGGCGGTCCTGCTGCTGCTCAACAGCCTGGCCAACCGTCGCGAGGTGGTGGTATCGCGCGGCGAACTGGTGGAGATCGGCGGTGCCTTCCGCATTCCCGATGTGATGCGCAGCGCCGGCGCGCGGCTGCTGGAAGTGGGTACCACCAATCGCACCCATCCAGCCGATTTCACCAACGCCATCGGCGCGCGCACCGCACTGCTGATGGAGGTGCACGCCAGCAACTACGCGATCACCGGTTTCACTGCCAAAGTTGACACGGCGGCGATGGCGGGCATCGCGCACGAACATGGCCTGCCGTTGGTCGTGGACCTGGGCAGTGGCAGCCTGTGCGATCTGGCGGCCTTCGGGCTGCCGCACGAGCCCACCGTGCAGGAAGCGCTGGCGGCTGGCGCCGATCTGGTTTCGTTCAGTGGCGACAAGCTGCTGGGTGGTCCCCAGGCCGGCATCATCGCCGGCCGCGCCGACCTGATTGCGCGGATCAACCGCAATCCGCTCAAGCGGGCACTGCGCATGGACAAGATGGGACTGGCCGCGCTGGAAGCGGTGCTGGCCCTGTACCGCGAACCGGAGCTGCTGGTACAACGGCTGCCGACACTGCGTATCCTGTCGCGTACGCACGACGATGTTTCTGCGCAGGCGCAGCGTCTGCTGCAGCCGGTGCGCGCCGGGCTGGCAGCAGACTACAGCGTCGAATGTGCAGCGATGCACAGCCAGATCGGCAGCGGTGCGCAGCCACAGGCCCAGCTGGCCAGCGCCGGACTGCGCATTAACAGCGCGCGCCGTGGCGGACTGGATCGCCTGGCCAAGCGCTTGCGTCAGCTACCACGCCCGGTGCTGGGCCGCATTGCCGATGACGCGTTGTGGCTGGACCTGCGCTGCCTGGAACCCGGGGACGAAGCGGCCTTCCTCGCCCAATGGAGCGCGCTGCAGGCATGATCGTCGGCACCGCCGGGCATATCGACCATGGCAAGACCAGCCTGGTACGCGCACTGACCGGCATCGAAACCGATCGCCTGCACGAAGAGCGTACCCGCGGCATATCGATCGAACTGGGCTACGCCTATGTCCCGGTGGAAAGCAGGGACGTCGAAGGCCCGGCCGCTACGCTGGGCTTCGTCGACGTTCCGGGCCATGAGCGATTCGTGCACACGATGGTGGCCGGCGCCACGGGCATCGATGTCGCCCTGCTGGTGATCGCTGCCGACGACGGCGTGATGCCACAGACCCGCGAGCATCTGGCGATCCTGCAACTGCTGGGCGTGGACCGCGGTGCGGTGGCGCTGACCAAGATCGACCGTGTGGATGCAGCGCGCATCGCCCGGGTCGAGATCGAGATCGCTGCGCTGCTGGCCGCAACACCGCTGCAGAATTCCCCTCTGTTCGCCTGCAACAGCACTGCACCCGACGATGCCGGCATCAGCGCACTGCGCACCCAGCTGCACGCGTGGGCGGCGGACGACGCCGGCACGCGCCAGGCCGAACTGCGCAGCGAACTGTTCCGCATGCCGGTAGACCGCGTGTTCTCGCTGGCCGGCCACGGCACGCTGGTGACCGGCGCTGTGCACGGCGGCATCGCCACTGTTGGCGAGCATCTGCAGCTGATGCCGGCCGCCACTGAAGTGCGAGTACGCAGCATCCACGCGCAGAACCAGGCCAGCGACCACGCGATGGCCGGGCAACGCTGCGCGTTGAACCTGGCCGCAATCGCCCGCGAGGACATCCAGCGCGGCGACTGGATCGCCGACCCGCGCGCACTGCTGGCCACCACCCGCGTTGATGTGCGCCTGCGGCTTTCCGCGCTGGCACCACCGCTGCGCGACTGGGCGCCGCTGCATATCCACTGGGGCACGATGCGCCGGCAGGCCCATGCAGTGCTGCTGGAAGATCGTGACCACGGCGATGGACAGCTCGTGCAGCTGGTGTTCGATGCGCCGGTCTGCGCGATGTGCGGCGATCGCTTCATTGCCCGCGACTCGGCGGCAACCCGTACGCTGGGCGGCGGTGTCGTACTCGATCCGGATCCGCCACAACGGCGGCGGCGCAGCCCTGCACGCCTGGCGTGGCTGGTGGCGCTGGAACAGCTGGCCACCAGCGCAGCTGTTGGCCCGCTGCTTCAGCAGGCGCCCACCGGGATTCCATTGGCCGCACTGCAGCGCTACTGCCGGCGCGCCGCCGACCGGATCGATCTTCCTGCAGGCGCGCAGCGCATCGCCACCCGCGACGACACGGTGGTCATCCTCGCTGCGCACTGGCAGGTGCTGCGCGAACAGGTAATCGCCTCACTGCGTGGCTGGCATGAACGACGCCCTGACGAACCCGGTGTCGACAGCGGGCGCCTGCAGCGCAGCACCCTGCCTGCGCTGGCAACGAGCCTGTGGAACGCGCTTCTCCAGGACCTGCTGGACGACGGCAGCGTGCAGCGCGTGGGCGCCTGGTGGCGCCTGCCCGGCCATGACCATGCGCCACCGGAACGCGAGCGTCTGCTGCTGGAACGCGTGCTGCCGCAACTGCACGCCGGTGGCTTCGATCCGCCGTGGGTGCGCACCCTGGCCGCCGACATCGGCCTGGCCGAAGACGAGGTCCGCGCCGCGCTGCGTCGCGCCGCAGCGCGCGGTGAACTGTTCCAGGTGGTACCGGACCTGTTCTATGCACCGGCCCGCATTGCCGAGCTGGCCGCGATCGTCGCGCAGCTGTCGCAGGCCAGCGGCGCGGTGGATGCGGCCGCTTTCCGCGATGCCATCGGCCTGGGCCGCAAGCGCAGCATCCAGATCTTGGAGTTCTTCAATCGCGTTGGCTACACTCGACGCGTCGGTGACCAGCATCGGCCGCGTGGCGACCTGCAGTGGAACGCAGCCCGCGACTGAGCCCACCGCTACCGCCGTACTTTCGGAAGGCATGCGCATCCGGGCATGCGGCTGGGCTTCAAACCCAGTAGGGGGCGTCGATCGTTCCCTGGTAGGTTCGACTCCTGCTGCCTTCCGCCATTCGTGTTTCCGCAGGAGATGTCGGCATGGCCACGCACGTGCAGTCCCCCGCCCCTTCAACGGCCGATGCCCCGCAACGCCTGACCTCGCTGGCGCATGGCGGCGGCTGCGGCTGCAAGATCGCGCCGGGCGTACTGACGGAACTGCTGCGCGGCGCTCCAGCGCTTCCGGCACCAGCTGAACTGCTGGTCGGCCGCGAGACCAGCGACGATGCGGCGGTATACCGCCTTGATGACCGCCAGGCGATCGTCGCCACCACCGATTTCTTCATGCCGATTGTCGACGACCCGTTCGACTTCGGCCGCATCGCCGCCACCAATGCGCTGTCCGACCTGTATGCAATGGGCGCACGGCCATTGTTCGCGCTGGCCATCGTCGGCATGCCGATCAACATCCTGCCTCAGGACACCATCCGCGGCATCCTGCAGGGCGGCGAACGTGCCTGCGCCGATGCCGGCATCGTGGTGGCCGGTGGCCACAGCATCGATTCGGTGGAACCCATCTATGGCCTGGCCGCGATCGGCGTGCTTGATCCGCAGCGGCTCAAGCGCAATGCCGATGCCCGCACCGGCGATGTGCTGGTGCTGGGCAAGCCATTGGGCGTGGGCGTGTATTCGTCAGCACTGAAAAAAGAAGTGCTGGATGCCGACGGCTACCGGCAGATGATCGAGTCGACCACCCGACTTAACACCGTGGGCGTGCCGCTGGCCGCGCTGGACGGCGTGCATGCGATGACCGACGTGACCGGTTTCGGCCTGCTCGGCCACCTGCTGGAAGTATGCCGCGCCAGTGGTGTCGCTGCCGAGGTGGACAGTGCACAGGTGCCGCTGCTGCCTCAGGCCCTGCAACTTCTGCAGCGCGGCTGCGTGACCGGCGCGTCCCACCGCAACTGGGCCTCGTATGGCGCCGACGTGCGCTTCGCCGACGGGTTGCCAGCACACTGGCAGCCACTGCTGACCGACCCGCAGACCAGCGGCGGCCTGCTGGTGTCCTGTGCCCCGGAAGCGGTGGATGCGGTGCTGGCCTGTTTCCACGACGCAGGGTTCGGCCAGGCAGCCGTGATCGGCCGCTTGAGCGCTGGAACACCGGGCGTCAGCGTGCGCTGATGCGCGGAAACGACAAGGGCGCCCGAAGGCGCCCTTGTTGTTTCGCTGGGTGCAGCATCACTCGATGTTCTGCACCTGCTCGCGGATCTGGTCGATCAGCACCTTCAGCTCGACCGCGGCATTGGACGTGCGGCTGTCCACCGACTTCGAACCCAGCGTATTGGCTTCGCGGTTGAACTCCTGCAGCAGGAAGTCCAGGCGGCGGCCAACCGGCTCGCGCTGCTTGAGCACGCGGCGGATCTCGACGATGTGGCTGCCGAGGCGATCCAGTTCTTCATCCACGTCCAGCTTCTGCAGCCACAGCACCAGCTCCTGCTCGGCACGGCCCGGGTCGACCGGGTGCGGCAGGTCAGCCAGGCGTGCGGCCAGCTTGGCGCGCTGGCCGTCGCGAATGGCCGGAATCAGGGTGCGCACTTCGGTGGCGATGCGTTCGATGCCGTCCACCCGCTCGCTGATGGCCGCCGACAGCTTTCCGCCTTCACGCTCGCGGGCCTCGACGAAGCCGTCCAGCACCTGGTCCAGCAGGGCCAGTGCCTCGGCCTGCAGCGCCGCGGCATCGGTGGCCTCGCCGCGGGTCACGCCCGGCAGCTGCAGCAGCTCGGTGAAGCTGACCTGCAGGTTGGGGAAATCCGAGGTCAGCCGGTGCGCCAGGCGTCCCAGCTGGCCCAACAGGGCTTCATCCACCTGCAGGTTGGCCGCCGCTTCCGGCGCACGCAGGCGCATCACCAGATCCAGCTTGCCGCGGCTCAGGCGCGCGGCAATGCGCTCGCGCAGCTGCGGTTCCAGCGCCCGCAGTTCCTCGGGCAGGCGGGTGCCGACCTCCAGGAAGCGGTGGTTGACCGAGCGCAGCTCGCAGCCCAGCGTGCCCCACGGGGTGACCCGCTCGCCGCCGGCGTAGGCGGTCATGCTTCGAATCATGGATTGTGTCCGGTGCGTGCAAAGGGGGAATGGTACCCTAGCGCCCTCACCAGAGCCCCCTTGCCCGCCCCGTGAAGGCCGCGGGCGTGGCGGCGTACTCCCTCGCCATTACGGAACCCGCACCATGTCCGATTCCCGCCCCAGCGGCCGCCAGCCCGACCAGCTCCGCCCGGTCGTCATCCAACGCGGCTTCACCCGCCACGCCGAAGGTTCGGTGCTGGTGTGCTTCGGCGAAACCCGCGTGCTGTGCACCGCCAGCGTCGAGAACCGCGTGCCGGGCTTCCTGCGCGGCAAGGGCGAAGGCTGGGTCACCGCCGAGTACGGCATGCTGCCGCGCGCCACCCACACCCGCAGTGACCGTGAAGCGGCCCGTGGCAAGCAGGGTGGCCGTACGCTGGAGATCCAGCGCCTGATCGGCCGCAGCCTGCGCGCCTGCGTGGACCGCAATGCGCTGGGCGAACGCACCATCACCCTGGACTGCGACGTGCTGCAGGCCGACGGCGGCACCCGCACCGCCGCCATCACCGGCGCCTACGTGGCCCTGGTCGATGCGGTGAACGTGCTGATGAAGCGCGGCGACATCAAGCGCAATCCGATCCTGGGCGCGGTGGCCGCCGTGTCGGTGGGCGTGTACCGCGGCACCCCGGTGCTGGACCTGGACTACGCCGAAGACAGCGACTGCGACACCGACATGAACGTGGTGATGAACGACGGCGGCGGCTTCATCGAGCTGCAGGGCACTGCCGAAGGGCACGCCTTCCGCCGCGATGAACTGGACGCGCTGCTGGGCCTGGCCGAAAAGGGCGTGGGCGAACTGCTGGCCGCACAGCAGGCGGCGCTGTCGACATGAACCGCCGCATCGCCCTGACCACCCTGGTGGTGGCCGATTACGACGAAGCCATCGCGTGGTACACCGGCAAGCTCGGCTTCGTGCTGCTGGAAGACATCGACCAGGGCCACAAGCGCTGGGTGGTGGTCGGCCCGACCGACGGCAGCGCCGCCGCGCTGCTGCTGGCCCGTGCCAGCAATGAGGAGCAGCGCAGCCGCATCGGCAATCAGACCGGTGGCCGGGTCGCCTTCTTCCTCAACACCGATGACTTCCACCGCGACCACGCGGCGATGCTGGCCGCCGGCGTCGAGTTCCTGGAAGCGCCGCGCGAAGAACCCTATGCAACGGTTGCGGTGTTCCGCGATCTGTATGGCAACACCTGGGACCTGCTGGAGCCCCGTCAATGAAGAAACTGGTACTGGCCAGCCACAACGCCGGCAAGCTGGTGGAGATGCAGGAGATCCTCGCCGACCTGCCGCTGCAGATCACCTCGGCCGCCGAACTCGGCCTGGGTGACGTGGAAGAAACCGGCCTGACCTTCGTCGAGAACGCGCTGCTGAAGGCGCGCGCCGCCTGCGAAGCGACCGGCCTGCCGGCGCTGGCCGATGATTCGGGCCTGATCGTCGATGCCCTCGGCGGTGCGCCGGGCCTGTACAGCGCGCGCTATGCCGGTCACCCGACCAACGCGGCGGCCAACAACGCCAAGCTGCTGGACGCGATGGCCGATGTTCCCGACGGCCAGCGCAGCGCCCGGTTCTATGCGGTGATCGTGCTGCTGCGCCACGCCACCGACCCGCAGCCGCTGATCTGCGAAGGCCGCTGGGAAGGCCAGATCATCCGCGAACTGCGCGGCACGAATGGATTCGGCTACAACCCGGTATTCCTGGACACCACCCACGGCCTGACCGCCGCGGAAATGGAGCCGGCGCTGAAGAACGCCATCAGCCACCGCGCCCTCGCCCTGCAGCAGCTCAAGCAACAGCTGGCGACGCTGTACTGACGCCACCCGATCGAACCAGGGAAGCCGGCCAGCGGCCGGCACTACCGAAGAAGCCCATGCCGCACGCCCACGACCACTGCAACCACCTGCCCGGCGAAGCCTGCTCCGCTGACCACGACAGCCCACCGCGGCTGGTGCCGCCGCCGCTGTCGCTGTACGTGCACCTGCCGTGGTGCGTGCGCAAATGCCCTTACTGCGATTTCAATTCGCACCAGGCCAAGGGCGAGCTGCCGTTCGATGGCTACATCGACGCGCTGCTGCGTGACCTGGACCAGGACCTGCCGCTGGTCTGGGGCCGGGTGGTGCACAGCGTATTCTTTGGCGGCGGTACACCCAGTCTGTTCCCGCCGGAAGCGATCGACCGCTTCCTGCAGCAGGCCAGCGCGCGCCTGCGCTTCGCGCCCAATGCCGAGATCACCCTGGAGACCAACCCGGGCACCGCCGAGCACGGCCGTTTCGACCGCTATCGCGCGGCCGGCGTGAACCGCCTCAGCTTCGGCATCCAGAGTTTCGACGACGCGATGCTCAAGCGCCTGGGCCGCATCCACGACAGTGGCGAAGCCGAGCGCGCGGTGAAGATGGCGCAGGACGCGGGCTACGACAACTTCAACATCGACCTGATGTACGCGCTGCCGGAACAGACCCTGGCCGGTGCCGAGGCCGACCTGGAGCGCGCCTTCGCGCTGCAGCCGGCGCACATCTCGCATTACCAGCTGACCCTGGAACCGAACACGGTGTTCTTCGCGCGCCCACCGCAGGGCATTCCCGATGAAGACAACGCTTGGGACATGCAGGAACACTGCCAGGCGCTGCTGGCGCAGGCCGGTTTCGGCCAGTACGAGGTCAGCGCCTACGCGCGACCCGGCCGACAGAGCGCGCACAACCTGAACTACTGGCGCTTCGGCGATTACCTGGGCATCGGTGCCGGTGCGCACGGCAAGATCAGTTCCGGTGCAGAGGAACACGTGCTGCGGCGCTGGAAGCTGAAGCACCCGCAGGCCTACCTGGACAGCGCGGGTACCCCGGCCTCGTTCGGTGGCTCCGACGTGATCGCGCCGGAGCGGCTGCCGTTCGAGTACATGCTGAACCTGCTGCGCCTGCACGAAGGTTTCAGCCTGCGCGATTTCGAATCGCGTACCGGGCTGCCGCGCAGCGTGCTGGACGCACCACTGGCCGAGGCCGTCCAGCGCGGCTGGCTGCAGCTGGCCGATGGCCATGTGCAGCCGACCGAACTGGGCCGCCGCTTCACCAACGATGTGGTGAGCCTGTTCCTGGACGATTGATCCTCGCTGGACAGAGGGCAGCGCCGGCCGCTGGCCGGCAATCCGGTGCAGATCGAGCTGCCGGCCAGCGGCCGGCACTACCGCACATCAGGGCCATGCCCGGCGCATGTGATTCACGTTCAGCCTAAAGTAGCGCCGACATCGGCCGACACGGTAGATTCACCAGATCGATCCGCGGGAATCCGGGTACCGCTCGCAGATGTCAGCTGTCTTTTCTCCAACCCCTGCCGACAAAGCCCGCCTGGCTGCAGCCGACCTGCCGCCGCGGGTGCGCGAACTGCTGGGCGCGTTGATCGGCCTCTGCCGGCAGACCCTGGCCGCGCCTCTGATCCTGACCGTAGAAGCGCTGGAACAAGCGCTGCTGCACGACGCGGATCGCGCGCGCAATCCCATGCAGCAGGCGGACCTGATGGCCCAGCGCGGCCAGTTGCATGCCTTCGCTGGCCATTTCCCTGATCGCATGCTCGACGCAGTCGCCGAATCCCTGGCACGCCTGCGTGACCCTGCGGCGGCGGCGCCGGTGCTTTCCACGCCACCACCGCTGCCCGGCATGCTGGGCCTGTCCCTGGTCGCCGAACACGATGTCGATCGCGATCTGCTGCTGACCGAGATGGTGCGGCGTGAAACCCTGCGTTCAACCAACTCGCTGAACCTGCTGGGCCAGCGGTTGGGCGTACTCGCCGCTGCGCCGGCATTCGAGACCGACGCCCTGCCCCTTGCACCGCAGGCCTTGTGTGCAATGGTGCGCAGGCTGGCCGAACAGGACGGCCTCAGCACCGAAGTGCAGCTGGCGCTGTACCGCAGCTTCGAACGCCAGGTACTGGAGCGCCTGGGCGATGTACTCGATCGCGCCAACGCCCTGCTGTCCCAGCAGGGCGTCCTGCCCGGGCTGGTCTACACCCCTTACCTGGCACGTTCGGCAAGCACGCGGCGCATCATCACCCAGTCAGTGGGTGGTGGCCGCGCGACACAGCCCGCCAAACGTACCGCAGCGCCGCTGACCGGCTGGAACGGGCCGGCTCCCTCCGGCTCGTGGTCGAACCTGCTGCAGGATGCGGTCAGCGACAGTGGTAGCGTCGGCTCGGCCACCCCCGGGCTGACCACCTCCGCCGGCAGCGCCCTGCATGAACTGCTGCAGCAGGCCCGGCAGGCCAGCGCAGCGCCCGCGCAGAGCGTCGCCGTGCCCAGCGCCGCCGTGGATGCCGTACTCGCGCGACTGCAGGCCCAGTCCAGCGCCGCCACCGGCGTTGCCGATCTGCAGGCGGCCGTTGTCGCCCAGCTGCGCAGCGAACATGGCGCACAGGCGCAGCTCGGCAGCCATGACCGTGACAACCTCGACCTGCTGCGCCTGCTGATGCAGCAGGTGCAGCAGCAGCAACGCCCAGACCCGGTGCCGGCGGCCCTGCTGGCACGCCTGCAGGTGCCACTGGCGCGCGCCGCCATGGCTGACCCCGGCTTCTTCGTGCGTGACGAGCACCCCGCCCGCGAACTGCTCAACCAGGTCGCCGAAGCCGGCGCCAGCTGGCTGGGCGATGATGATGTCGATCCGCAGCTGCTGCAGCGCATGGCGCAGAGCGTGCAGGGCCTGCTGGGCCAGGACGTCCGTACCCCGGAAGCCTTCGCCACCGCCAGCGAGGACGTGCAGCAGCACCAGCGTGCGGCAGTTCACCGCGCCGAGCTGGCCGAGCGCCGCCACGTCGAAGCCGCGCGCGGCAAGGAACGCCTGGAACTGGCCCGGCGCCAGGCCAATGCACAGATTGACCAGTGCTGTGATGCGCAGTCACCGCCGCGCTTCGTGCAGACGCTGCTGCGCCAGGCCTGGGCCGATGCCCTCACCCTGACCCGCCTGCGCCACGGCGATGATTCACCGCAATGGCAGGAGCGCCTGCAACAGACCCAGCGCATTGCAGCGGTGACCGCGCAGGCCGTGGATGCCCCCGGTGGCACCGATGCCGCGCTGGCCGCCGATGTGGAAGCCGCGCTGGTGCAGGTGGGCTACCACGCCGAGGAAGCCGCTGCGGTCGCGCGCAGGCTGGCCACGCCCGGCGGCGAGGATGACAGCACCTCGCGTACCGAGCTCAGTGCGCGCCTGAAGGCGCGCGCGCGGCTGGGAGAACAGGCCGGGCCCACCACCACCGCACCGTCCAGCCCGCGCAACGCCGCCGAGGAAGCCGCTTACCAGCAGCTGTCCGCGCTGCCGTTCGGCAGCTGGTTCGACATCGACAATGGCGCTGGCACGCTGCGCCGCCAGCGCCTGTCCTGGTACAGCCTGCTGACCGGCCATGCCCTGTTCGTCAATCCGCGCGGACAGAAGATCGCCGATACCGACCTGGATACGCTGGCCCGGCAGATCAGCGCGGGCCGCGCGCAGCTGGTCACCGAAGACAAGGGGCGGCTGGTTGATCGCGCCTGGCAGGCCAGCCTCGACGCACTGCGTGCACTGGCCGACGGCCACGCCGGGGAGACATCCGCATGAACACCCAACCGCCCCAGGACACCCGTCGCGCACCACGCCGCCAGGTCTCGGACCTGGTACCGGTCACCGACCAGATGCGCGACTGCGTGGTCGGTCGCCTTGGCAACGTGTCCGAAACCGGCATGCTGATGCTGGCCAGTACGCCATTGCGCGAGGACGCGCTGTACCAGCTGCGTTTCCCGTTGCCGATGGGCGACGGCCGCCAGGAGGCCATCGACGTGGGCGTGCACCTGCTGTGGAGCGAGCCTGCGCACGCCCCTGGGCAGAGCTGGACCGGCTTCCGCTTCCTTACCCTGTCGCGCGAACATCGGCAGCTGCTGCGGCAGTGGGTAGGCGAGGACAGCGATGAGGGACCGGTTTCGACGGCCTGAGTGCCGGTTCCGGCACAGCGGTTTTCTGCGGTATGCGGCAGAATCTAGGGCCGTTTTCCGTGTCGAGCCACCGCAATGATCCAGCAAGACCCCGGCGCCCTGTATTCCGACCACCTGGCCGTGCTGTGCCGACGCGCCGAACAGGCGCTGGCCCGCGGTGGCTTCGACCACCTGGTGGTGCCCAGCGGCACCCTGCATTACCAAATGTTCGATGATCGCGACTACCCCTACGCGGTAAATCCTCAGTTCAAGGCGTGGCTGCCGCTCACCCGCGTGCCCAACAGCTGGATCGTGTTCACCCCGGGCAAGCGCCCGGCGGTGATCTTCCACCAACCCTTCGACTACTGGCACGTGGTGCCGGACGCGCCCAGCGGCTGGTGGGTCGAGCACTTCGATATCCACATCATCCGCAAGCCCGAAGAGGCGCTGGCCCTGCTGCCGGCCGATGCGGCGCGCTGCGCGATCCTGGGCGAGCCGCAGAGCGCACTGGGTGCCTTCGTGCCGAACAACCCGGCGCCGGTGGTGAACTACCTGGAATGGCACCGCGGCAGCAAGACGCCGTATGAAATCGCGCTGATGCGCCAGGCGCAGGTGCTGGGCGTGCGCGGCCACCGTGCCGCCGAAGCCGCGTTCCGCAATGGCGCCGACGAATTCAGCATCCACATGGCCTATTGCCAGGCCGTCGGCCAGGATGCCAACGAACTGCCCTACGGCAACATCGTGGCCCTGAACGAGCATGCTGCGGTGCTGCACTACACCGAGCTGGGCCGCAAGGCACCGCAGCCACTGCGCAGCTTCCTGATCGACGCCGGCGCCAGCGCGCACGGCTATGCCAGTGACATCACCCGCACGTACGCCGCGCACGGCCACGACGAATTCGCCGCGATGATCGCCGCCGTCGACGCCGCCCAGCAGCAGATGTGCGCAGCAGTTCGCCCGGGCTTCGACTACAAGCAGCTGCATGTGGATGCACATGTTTCGCTGATGGGCGTGCTGAAGGACTTCGGCGTGATCAAGGTTTCGCCGCAGACTGCGCTGGAAACCGGCGTCAGCGCCGCGTTCTTCCCGCACGGCATCGGTCACCTGATCGGCCTGCAGGTGCATGACGTGGCCGGCTTCGCCGCCAGCGACGAAGGTGGCCGCATCGAGCGCCCGGCCGGTCATCCCTACCTGCGCCTGACCCGCGTGCTGGAGCCGGGCATGGTGGTGACCATCGAACCGGGCCTGTACTTCATCGACATGCTGTTGAACGAAGTGAAGGACGCCGGCCATGGCGATGCGATCAACTGGGACCGCGTCGACTTCTTCCGCCCGTATGGCGGCATCCGCATCGAAGACGAAGTGCTGTGCACTGATGGCGAGGCGGACAACCTGACGCGGCCGGAGTTTGCGGCGGCGAACGGCTGAGCCCCTCGTGGTTGGCCACACAGGTAGAGTCGACTGTTAGTTGTGTAAACCCACTACGTTGTTCAGCGGCACTCTGGAGATAGGTGGCTGGCCGCCGATCGCCATATGGGGACGGTGCCAGTTGTAGTGGTGCAGCCATTGGCTCAACACGGAATTGCGCTGGTCCGAGGATGCGTACTCGCAGGCGTAAGCCCACTCGCGCAGGCTGGTCTGGATGAAGCGCTCGGCTTTGCCATTGGTCCGCGGCGTGTAGGGCTTGGTTCTGATGTGCTTGATCCCAAGGGATTTGAGCAGCTTGGCAAAGGCGGTGGAGCGATAGCAGGCACCGTTGTCGGTCAGGATCCGCTTGAAGGTGATTCCCAGGCTGGCGTAGTACTCCAGAGCGCCCAGCAACGCCTGGCAGGCGGTTTCGCCCTGTTCGTTGGGGTGGACGCTGCTGAAGGCGACCCGGGAGTGATCGTCAATGGCCACGTGGACGTAGCCCCAGCCACCGCCAGCGGTATTTCCCCGGCGTTTGGCATCGGTTCTGTGCCCTGGCCGCTGGAAGTTGCCCAGCTTCTTGATGTCCAGGTGCAGCAGCCCTCCGGGCTGATCGTATTCGTATCGGATGACCTCCTTGGGCGGATCAAGCCGACACAGCCGATTGAGGCCGTGGGCGCGCATCAGCCTTGAAATCGTACTGTGGCCGACCCCCAGCGCCTTGGAGATGGTCAGGTAGGTCTGCCGCTTACGGCGATGCTCCTTGATCTGCTCGACTACCGGAGCAGGTGTGGCATGCGGCGTCTGGTGAGGCCGTGAGCTGCGGTTTTCCAGCCCCGGTGCCCCGAACTGGCGGAATCGGGCCAGCCACTTGTAGGCCGTACGCACACTTACGCCACACGCTTGAGCTGCTTCTTCCGGGCGTAAGCCCTCGTGGAGGATACGGTGGACCAGAAGCGCTCGACTAAACGTCGTCAAACGGGCATTTTTATGATTGTTCATCCGGGCTCTTTGGGGGCTGGAACGGTGTGGTAACCACCATTTTCCAAAGATGCCCCGGATGAACAACGTACAGAGAGATCACAGTTAGTCGACTGGCATCATGCGTGATGCGCGCTTGGCGGGGCGGGATGGGTTCGCGGGGGACGCCGTGAACCCGTCCATGGGGGCTTGGCCGCGGCATCCATGCCGCGGACACCCCCGCGAACCCACCCCGCCCCACCTCTGACGGTTTCCGTGCGCGTCCAACCACGGAAAAGAAAAAAGAAAAGCAAAAGCGGGTCGCTCGCTGCGCTCGCTCTGTGTCGACCAAGGTCGACACCCACCAACAGCCGCGCGTGCCAACAGCCGCAATTGCCAGTAGATCCACGCCATGCGTGGATGATTCATTCGATATCTGACAGATGTGCCGACCAACGGTCGGCACCCACCAACAGCCGCAGGAATCTGTCAGAGGTGGGGCGGTGTGGGTGCGCAGGACCGTTGGCGCCATGGATGGCGCCATCGAGCCCCCATGGATGGGTTTACGGCGTGTCCTGACCACCCACACCGCCCCGCCATCCCACGGAATGCCGCTCTGGCTTTTGCCGTTGCCGTTGCATTGAGCAGGTGCAGGGCTGCAAGCCCTGCCGAAACCCCTTACCCCGCCATCACCGCTTCGATCTCGTCGGCACTGCGCGCCAGGCCTTCGGTCAGCACCCGATGGCCCTCGTCGGTGATCAGCACATCATCCTCGGTACGGATACCGATACCGCGCCAGCGCGGTTCCACCGTCGTGTCATCCACGCCGACATACAGCCCCGGCTCGATGGTGAACGCCATGCCCGGCTCCAGCAGGCGCGAGTCGCCCGCCAGGCGGTAATCGCCCACGTCGTGCACGTCCATGCCGATCCAGTGCCCGGTCTTGTGCCGGTAGAAGCGCTGGTACAGGCCTTCGGACAGGTTCTTTTCCAACGTGCCCTTCAGCAGGCCCAGCCGCAGCAGGCCCTCGGTCAGGGTCTGCACGGCGGCGAGGTGGCCGGCCTCGTACGGCACGCCCGGCTTGGCCTGCGCCAGCGCCGCGGCCTGCGCCTCGCCCACCAGATCGTGCAGCGCGCGCTGCTCGGCACTGAAGCGACCATTCACCGGGAAGGTGCGGGTGATGTCGCTGGCATAGCCGCGGTACTCGGCACCGGCATCGATCAGCACCAGCTCACCATCGCGCGAACGCGCGTTGTTGTCGCGGTAATGCAGGATGCAGCCGTTGCGGCCGGCGCCGACGATGCTGCAGTACGCCGGCACGGCATCGTTGGCGCGGAACACACGCTCCAGCTCGGCCTGCAGTTCGTATTCGTGGATACCTGCCTTGGCCACCTGCATCGCAGCCAGATGCGCACGCACGCTGATCTGCGCGGCGTGGTGCATCAACGCGACTTCCGCGCCCGACTTGAACAGGCGCTGCTCATGCAGCAGATGGCCCAGTTCCAGGAACTCATGCGGCGGCTGGGCACCATGGCGCACCTGCGAACGCACGCGGTTGACCCAGCCGATCAGTTTCAGGTCGAAGTCGGCATCGCGGCCGAAGTGGTAGTAGACGCGCGAGCGCCCTTCCAGCAGGCCCGGCAGGATGTCGTCCAGATCGTCGATCGGGTAGGCATCGTCCATGCCGTACTGCGCCACCGCCCCTTCCTGGCCGGCGCGGCTGCCGTCCCAGGCCTCGCGCTCGGCATCACGCTCGCGGCAGAACAGGATGGCCTCGCCGTGGCGGCGGCCCGGGATCAACACCAGCACCGCTTCCGGCTCCGGGAAGCCGCTCAGGTACTGGAAGTCCGAATCCTGGCGGAATGGATAATGGGTATCGAGGCTGCGCACCTTCTCGGCCGCGGCCGGCAGCACCAGGATCGCGTCCTCGCCGGCCATGTCCATCAGCTGGCGGCGGCGACGCTTGTATTCGCCGGCCGCGATGCCGGTGCGCTGCTTGATATCCATCAGTTCAGGCGCTGCCGATGGCGCGAGGCCAGCACCACGTCGCCGTGCAGCAGCAGCACCGCCACCCGGATGAATTCCTCGATCTCCGACAGGGCTTCGTCATCATCATCGCCACCGGCCTCGAAATCCTCACTGGAGGCACGGGCCAGGCTGGCCATGTCGGTCAGCGCCTCTTCGCCTTCCTCGGACAGGGTCGGGCGGCGGCCGCCGCTGCCCAGGCCGAAGCCGCCCAGGAACGAGCGGGTCCAGCTGAACATGGCATCGGCCTGCGCGGACACGTCGTCGGTGTCGGTCAGCAGCAGTTCGAAGGCGAAGTCGCGGTCTTCCAGCTGCTTGATGGTGACCTGCAGCAGCTGCCCCAGCACGCTGTCAGCGGCCACAGGCGGCAGGTTGTCGTCGGCCAGCACGCGCGCCGGCCAGTCGTTGCCGGCGGCGCCGCCCGCGGCCAGCCAGCCGCACAGCGCGCCATGCAGCTCGGCAGCGGTGGCGCCCAGGCCCAGTTCGTGGCTGGCGCGGGTAACGTCGTCGACGGAGGGAAGTTCGGTCATCGTGCGGCTCGTTCGGATAAGGAAACCCGGGACGCGCACGCGCGCGCCCGTGAGACCCGGTAGTGTAGCAACCCGACGGCATCCTCTCCGCAGCTGTCCAGCCTTGCTGCGACAACGCTTGACCGCCCTTACCCGGCTTGCCTATCGTGCCCGCATGGAACCCGCCGATCCCCTTGCCCAGCTGCAGGACTTCGCCGCCCGCGTGGAAGCGTTGCTTGAACGCAACCAGCGCCTGGCCGAGGAGAACCGCAGCCTGCGCCACCAGCAGGAACAGCTGGTGGCCGAGCGCTCGACGCTGCTGGCCAAGAACGAACAGGCGCGTTCGCGGGTGGAAGCGATGATCAGCCGCCTCAAATCCCTGGAGCAGCACACATGAGCGCCGAACCGGTCAGTGTCCGCATCCTCGATCGTGAATACACCGTGGGCGTCGGTGGCGATGAACGCGACAGCCTGATGGCCGCCGCGCGCCTGCTGGATGCGCGCATGCGCGAGATCCGCGGTAGCAACCGCATGGCCGCGGTTGATCGCGTTGCCGTACTGGCCGCGCTGAACCTGGCCCACGAACTGCAGCTGCTGCGCGACGAGAACGCCCGCCAGGCGGTGGCCCTGCAGCAGACGCTGGCCGACCTGAACCGGCGCCTGGACCGTGCCATCGACGGCAACGCCTGAAGATCGTGCACAACGCGTCTTCTCATATCTGAATTGGCACGGACTGTTGCCGACGAACGGCCTATCCAGATCCTGCGCGCTGGCTATAATGGCCACGCGTTCTCTGCGGTACTCGACGGCATGTGCAAACATTCGCCTTGTCCCTTAAGAACGACACCGGGAGCGCGACAGCGCCGGGAGTGCAGGTCCGCCTTGTAGCGGGAAGCCCGATGGTTCTCCAGCGTTCCCACTTGAGCCCCCGGGTTCAAGGTCGTTTCGCATGCATCGACATTGCGGAGAATGCAATATTCCAGCAAGGGCGGCGTCTTCGGGCGTCGCCCTTGTTCTTTGCGGCACAATGACGGCTGTTCCTTGCCGCACGCTGCCATGACCGACCCGCGCCAGGCCCTGCGCCACGACCTGCGGCAACGCCGCCGCGACCTTTCCGCCGTTGCGCGCATCGCCGCCGCCGAATCGCTTGCCGATGCCCTGCTGGCGCTGCCGTTCGCCCCACGCGAAGGCGCCGTGGCCGGCTACTGGGCGCTGGATGGCGAGATCGCCCTGCACCGCTGGCAGTTGCAGTTGCCCGAAGGCCTCACCTACTGCCTGCCGGTGCTGGCCGGTGAGGTGCTGCGCTTCGCACCGTGGCGGCCGGGGCAGCCGCTGACCAGCAACCGCTACGGCATTCCCGAACCGGACGTGGCGCTGGAAGACACCCTGGAACCAGGACAGATGGCGCTGGTGGTGACCCCGCTGGTGGGCTTCGACCCGCAGTGCCGGCGGCTGGGCATGGGGGGCGGCTGGTATGATCGCAGCTTCGCCTTCCGCCATGATCGGCCGGCGCCGCCCTGGCTGATCGGTGCGGCGTTCGCGGTGCAGCAGGTCGAGTCCTTGCCGGTGGCGTCGTGGGACGTGCCGGTGGATGCGATCTGCACCGAAGACGGCACCCTGTTCCCCTCCGCTGCCCCCGTGAACGCATGACCGCCCGCAAGCGCTACTGGCTGATGAAGTCCGAACCGGACGCCTTCTCCATCGATGACCTGGCCAAGGTCAAGGTCGAACCCTGGAACGGGGTGCGCAACTACCAGGCGCGCAACTTCATGCGCGATGGCATGCAGGTGGGTGACGGCATCCTGTTCTACCACTCCAATACCAAGGTGCCGGGCATCGTTGGCCTGGCCACCGTGGCCAGCCCGGCCTACCCCGACGACACCCAGTTCGACCCGACATCCGACTACCACGATCCCAAGAGCACGCGCGAGAACCCGCGCTGGATGCTGGTGGACGTGGGCTTCGACCGCAAGCTCAAGCAGGTGATCGCGCTGGACGAGATCAAGCTGCACGCCGAAGAGCTCGGCGAGGGCTTCCCGCTGGTTGCCAAAGGCAACCGCCTGTCGGTGTTCCCGGTGACCGCTGCGCAGTGGAAGCTGCTGCTGTCGCTGGAAAAGAAATCCTGATTCCCTGCCTGAGAGTTCTTCCCATGTCCGAAGCCAAGCGCCTGGCCGCCGAGAAAGCCATCGAGTACGTTGAAGACGGCATGATCGTCGGTGTCGGCACCGGTTCCACCGTGGCCTATTTCATCGATGCGCTGGCCCGCATCCAGCACCGCATCAAGGGTGCCGTGTCCAGCTCCGAGCAGAGCACCGCGCGCCTGAAGCAGCACGGCATCGAGGTGATCGAGCTGAACCACAGCGGCAACCTGTCGCTGTACGTGGACGGCGCCGATGAGTGCGATCCGAACAAGTGCCTGATCAAGGGCGGCGGCGCCGCGCTGACCCGCGAGAAGATCATCGCCGAGGCCAGCGAGCGCTTCATCTGCATCGTCGACCCGAGCAAGCAGGTGCCGGTGCTGGGCAAGTTCCCGCTGCCGGTGGAAGTGATCCCGATGGCGCGCAGCCTGGTCGCCCGCCAGATCCGCGACATGACCGGCGGCCAGCCGACCTGGCGCGAAGGCGTGGTCACCGACAACGGCAACCAGATCCTGGATATCCACAACCTGCAGATCACCGATCCGGAAAAGCTGGAGCGCGAACTCAACCAGCTGCCGGGCGTGGTCTGCGTCGGCCTGTTCGCACGCCGCCGCGCCGATGTGGTGATCGTCGGTGGCGAGCCGCCGGCCGTGCTCTGACCCTTTTGAAGGATGCTGACGATGTCGCTGTTGCGTTCGCTGCTGATGCTCCCGCTGCTGGCCCTGGCCGGCTGTGCCACCGACGCGGCCCGCCATTGGGTCGAGCTGGATGGCGCCCGCTACCAGGTCGAGCTGGCCACCAACGATGAAACCCGCGCGCGCGGGCTGATGTTCCGCGACCGGATGGCGGCCGACCACGGCATGCTTTTCATCCACGACCGCGAGGAAATGCAGGCGTACTGGATGAAGAACACGAAGATCGCGCTGGACATCCTGTACTTCGACAGCGAGCGCAGGCTGGTCAGCCAGCAGCGCGACGTTCCGCCGTGCTCGGCCGGCGACATGTGCCCGCCGTATCCCAGCGGTGGCCCGGCACGGTACGTGCTGGAGCTCAATGCGGGCCAGGCCGAGAAGCTGAAGCTGAAGGACGGCACCGCGCTGACCTTCGGCCCCGGCATCGAGTAACAGGGTTCTGCCGGGCTGCGCCCGGCACCCGCCGAATCAACATCAAAGGCAAAAGCTGGGCGACCGAGGATGGCGGGGCGGTGTGGGCTTGCAGGACACGCCGTAAACCCATCCCTGGGGGCTGGTAGGCGCCATCCATGGCGCCTGCGGTCCTGCAAGCCCGCACCGCCCCCCTGTCAGTTTCCGCGGTAGATCCACGCCATGCGTGGATGGGGCAACGATGACATGAGGAATTCACGCGACACCGCTTGAAACCGCCTGCAATTGCCGCCAGTCTGTGGTCATGCAGGACCGGATCACACTCCCCGACTGGGATGCACTGGCCGACCTCGAAGACGAGGCGCTGCCCTTGTTGCCGACCGCGCTGCTGATCGCGCGCGATGAATACCCCGATCTGCAGCCGTCCACCTACGACGCGCTGATCCAGAGCCATGTCGACCACCTGCGCTCGGAAGTGGAGAGCATCGACAACAGCCCCTTGAAGATGGCGGCGATCAACCGCCACCTGTTCGACGAGCTGGGCTACAGCGGCGACCACGACGAGTATTACGACCCGCGCAACAGCTACCTCAACCAGGTGTTCGAGCGGCGCCTGGGCAACCCGATCTCGTTGGCGCTTGTGCAGATGGAAGTCGCGCGCCGGCTGGGCATCCCACTGGATGGCGTGTCCTTCCCCGGTCACTTCCTCGTGCGCCTGCCGGTGGACGACGGCGTGCTGGTGATGGACCCGTTCAATGGCGGCCGGCCACTGGACGTGGACGAACTGCGCGAGCGCGCCAAATCACACCTGGGCGGGCAGATGCCCGACGACCAGGTGCTGGCGCAGATCCTCGACCCGGCCCCCGCGCGCGCCATCCTCATGCGCATGCTGCGCAACCTGCATGGTGTCTACGCCGAAGCCGGCGAATGGGACCGTGCCGCGCGCAGCGCCGACCGCCTGTTGAAGCTGGCCCCGGAGCAGGACGACGCCCTGCGCGACCGCGGCCTGGCCTACCTGCAGCTGGAGTACCTGGCCGGTGCCCGCCATGACCTGGGCCAGTACCTGAAGCGCAATCCCGAGGCCAGCGATGCGCAGTGGCTGCGCGAGAAGCTGATCGACCTGGGTGGACCGGTGCCGCGGCTGCATTGAAGGAGTCGGTGTGTGGACCAACGGTCCGCACCCGCCGGTAGCGCCGGGCCATGCCCGGCGACCCTTGCGATCAGTCGACCTCGACCATCTCGAAATCGGCCTTGGTCACCCCGCAGTCCGGGCAGGTCCAGGTCTCGGGAATGTCCTCCCAACGCGTCCCGGGCTCAATACCCTCCTCCGGCAAGCCTTCCGCTTCGCTGTACAGGAAGCCGCAGACCACGCACATCCAGGTTCGCAGGGTGGTGGGGCTGGCGTCGCTCATCGGATAATCGGGGCTGGATTCACGGGCCGCCATTGTCCCATTGCAGCCCACGCACCGGTAGCCATCAATGACTTCTGCTTCCCCGGCGCCCCGCGGCGTCTACCTGATCACCCCGGACGAGCCCGATACCGCACGCCTGCTGGCCCGTACCGCGCCGCTGCTGGCTGCCGGCGCCACCTGGCTGCAGTACCGCAACAAGACCGCCAGCGACGCGCTGCGGCAGGAGCAGGCGATCGCGCTGCAGGCGCTGTGCGCACACTACGGTGTACCGCTGATCATCAACGACGACCCGGTGCTGGCCCAGGCCGTGGGCGCAGCCGGCGTGCACCTGGGCGGCACCGACGGCGACATTCCCAGCGCGCGCGCCCTGCTCGGCCCTGACGCCATCATCGGCGCCTCCTGCTACGACCAGCTGGCCAATGCAGAAAAGGCCGTCGCCGCCGGCGCCAGCTACGTGGCCTTCGGCGCCTTCTTCCCCACGACCACCAAGATCACCACCAGCCGCGCCCATACCGACCTGCTGCGGCAAAGCGCCGCACTGGGCGTGCCGCGGGTGGCGATCGGCGGCCTGACGCCGGACAATGTCGGTCCCATCATCGACGCCGGCGCCGATCTGGTGGCCGTGGTCAGCGGTATCTATGCCGCACCGGACCCGGTCGCGACCCAGCGCGCCTACCTCGCCCAGTTCGCGTAATGCCCAGGAAAGCCCCATGAACCACGACCAGTCCCACGCCCTGTTCTCCCGTGCCCAGCAGCTGCTGCCGGGCGGCGTCAATTCGCCGGTACGTGCGTTCAAGTCGGTCGGCGGCGAGCCGTTCTTCGTCGAGCGCGCCGACGGCGCCTACCTGTACGACGTCGACGGCAACCGCTACATCGACTACGTCGGTTCCTGGGGCCCGATGATCGTCGGCCACAACCACCCGGCCGTGCGCCAGGCGGTGAAGAAGGCGATCGACAACGGCCTGTCGTTCGGCGCGCCGTGCGCGGCCGAAGTGACCATGGCCGAAACCATCACCCGCCTGGTGCCATCGTGCGAGATGGTGCGCATGGTCAACTCCGGCACCGAAGCCACGCTGTCGGCGATCCGCCTGGCGCGCGGTGCGACCGGCCGCAACCGCATCGTCAAGTTCGAAGGCTGCTACCACGGCCACGGCGACTCGTTCCTGGTCAAGGCCGGCAGCGGCATGCTGACCCTGGGCGTACCGACCTCGCCTGGCGTCCCGGCCGGGCTGAGCGAACTGACCCTGACCCTGCCCTACAACGACTTCGAGGCTGCCACCGCGCTGTTCGAGCAGCAGGGTGACGACATCGCCGGCCTGATCATCGAACCGGTGGTCGGCAACGCCAACTGCATTCCGCCGCGCGACGGCTACCTGCAGCACCTGCGTGAACTGTGCACGAAGCATGGCGCACTGCTGATCTTCGACGAGGTGATGACCGGTTTCCGCGTCGCCCTCGGCGGTGCGCAGGCGCACTACGGCATCACCCCGGACCTGACCACCTTCGGCAAGATCATCGGCGGCGGCATGCCGGTGGGTGCCTACGGTGGCCGTCGCGAGCTGATGCAGCAGATCGCTCCGGCCGGCCCGATCTACCAGGCCGGCACGCTGAGCGGCAACCCGGTGGCGATGGCGGCCGGCCTGGCGATGCTGGAGCTGATCCAGCAGCCGGGTTTCCACGCCGACTTGGCCGAACGCACCGCGCGCCTGTGCGCCGGCCTGGAAGCCGCTGCCGCCGACGCCGGCGTGGCGGTGACCACCACCCGCGTGGGCGCGATGTTCGGCCTGTTCTTCACCAGTGAGAAGGTGGAAACCTATGCGCAGGCCACCGCCTGCGACATCCCGGCATTCAACCGCTTCTTCCACGCCATGCTGGACCAGGGCGTGTTCCTGGCACCGTCGGCGTACGAGGCCGGCTTCCTGTCCAGCGCGCACGACGATGCGGTGATCGAGGCGACCCTCGCCGCTGCGCGCGTGGCGTTCAAGGCCGCCAAGGGCTGAGACACCCCTGGTAGGTGCCAACCTTGGTTGGCACAAAAAGGGGACGGAGGGGATCAAGTCGTTTGTGCATAAACGACTTGATCCCCTCCGTCCCCTTTTTTCATCCACGCATGGCGTGGATCTACCCGTAGAGCCACGCCATGCGTGGCTGCATCAACCGAAGACGAACTTGCCCTTCATCATCGCGAAGTGGCCGGGGAACGAGCAGAAGAAGGTGTAGTCACCGCCCTTCTGCAGACCCTGGGTCGAGAAACGCACGCGCGTGGTCTCGCCACCGCCGATCACCTTGGTGTGCGCCAGCACGCGCTTGTCGGCCTTCGGCAGGTAGCTTTCGGCCAGGGTCATGCGCATGCCGGCCATCGCCACCGGCTGATAGTCGGCGGTGCGGGTCAGCACCCAGTTGTGGCCCATCGCGGTAGTGGCCAGCTTGCCGGTGTGGCGCAGGGTCAGGTCCACGGCGGTGCAGTCGGCGGCGACCTTGATCTCGCGGCTGCTGAAGCTCATCTGGTCGGTGCTGTCGATGCTCACTGCACACACCCGCGCCATCGCCGACGGCGCCAGCATCAGCGCGCCCACTCCCACTGCCACCCTCCAAGCCTTCATCGTTGCATCTCCTGCGGATTCAAGCGCCATTTTAGGCAGGCCCCTGTGGCCGCGTCTGCGACCGTCTGTCGCACGCGCACTCCAGGGTTTCCGCACATCGGCCACGATGGCATGCTCGGCCGATGCGGATCGATCTGTTGCTGCTGGATGTGGATGGCGTGCTGGTTCAGTACCAGCGCGCGCAGCGTGTACTGCACCTGGCGCAGGCGCTGGGGGTTCCGACGCAGGCCGTGCAGGCCGCGCTGTATGACAGCGGACTGGAAGCGGCGCATGACAATGGCACGCTGGATGGCCCGGCCTATCTGGCGCAGCTGGGGGAGCGTCTGGGCACGACTGTCGATGTGGCTGCATGGACCGCGGCGCGGCAAGCCGCCAGCCATCCGCAGCCAGCAGTATTGCAACGGCTGCAGGCCCTGCAGCTGCCGATAGCGGTGCTGACCAACAATGGCGCGCTGATGAAGCAGGCGTTGCCTTCTCTGTTGCCGGAGCTGTTCCCTGCCCTGCTGGGGCGCGTGTTCTGCAGCGCCGATTTCGGCCTGCGCAAACCGGCGCCGGAGGTGTTCCTGCGCACGCTGCAGATGCTCGATGCAGCGCCTGCACACACGCTGTTCGTTGATGACCTGTTCGCCAACGTACGCGGTGCACGCGCCGCCGGCCTGCATGCGGAAACCGTGCACGATGGCCGCAGCCTGGGCAAGGTGTTGAAGCGCTATCGGATCACGTGACGCGCTGTAGAGCCGAGCCCATGCTCGGCTGCTGTTGCCTGACATCGCGATGAGCCGAGCGTAGGCTCGGCTCTACAGATGCCTCTGCCGGCGTCAGCGCGCTGCGATGAACGCAGCAATTGCCGCGCGCAGGCGTTTCAGGCCTTCGGCCACTTCTTCGTCGGTGATGTTCAACGACGGCACGAAGCGCAGCACGTCCGGGCCGGCCTGCAGGGTCAACAGGCCCTGCCCGGCGGCGTGGTCGAGGATCGCGCCAGCCTGGCCGGCAAAGTCCTTGCTCAGCACTGCGCCCAGCATCAGGCCACGGCCACGCACGTCGCTGAACACGCCGAATTCTTCATTGATGCGCGCAAAGCCATCGCGCAGCGCCTTCGACTGGCGGCTGACGTTGGCGGCGATCTCCGCCGAGGCCAGCTTGCGCAGTGCCACGCGGGCCACCGCAGCAGCCAGCGGGTTGCCGCCGAAGGTGGTGCCGTGCGCGCCGAACTGCATGGTCTCGGCCACCTTCGGGCCGGCCAGCATCGCACCGATCGGGAAGCCGCCACCCAGCGCCTTGGCCAGGGTGACCATGTCCGGCACCACGTCGTCCTGCCAGTGCGCGAACAGAGTGCCGGTGCGGCCCATGCCGGCCTGGATCTCATCCAGCACCAGCAGCGCGTTGTGCTGGTCGCACAGCTCACGCACACGCTTGAGGAAACCGGACTTGGCCGGCATCACGCCGCCCTCGCCCTGGATCGGCTCCAGCATCACTGCAGCCACATCGCCGGCGGCCATCGCGGTTTCCAGCTGCACTTCATCGTTGAAATCGATGTAGCGGAAGCCACCGGGCAGCGGCTCGTAGCCTTCCTGGTACTTCGGCTGGGCGGTGGCGGTCACCGCGCCCATGGTGCGGCCGTGGAAGCTGCCGCGGAAGGTGATGATCACCCGCTTGTCGGCCGGGCGGCCCTGGCTGGAGGCCCACTTGCGGACCATCTTGATCGCCACTTCGTTGGCTTCGGCGCCGGAGTTGCACAGGAACACGCGCTCGGCGAAGCGGCTGGCCTTCACCAGCTCCTCGGCCAGGTGCAGCGGCGGCGCGCTGTAGAACACGTTGCTGGTGTGCCAGAGCTTGCCGGCCTGCTCGACCAGCGCAGCCACCAGGTCCGGATCGTTGTGGCCCAGGCCGCACACGGCGATGCCAGCGGCCAGGTCGATGAACTCACGGCCCTGGCTGTCCCACACGCGGGCGCCCTGGCCTCGCTCCAGTACCACCTGGCGGGGCTTGTAGACCGGCAGGTAATAGTGCGAAAGGGAGATCAGCGGATCGGTAGCGGCGGTCATGGCAGTCGGCAGGATTCAGGAATCCCCATTCTCGCGCCGGAACCCCTGCGGCACAATGCGCCCATGCGACCGTTTTCCGCCCCCCAGCTGAACCCCGCCACCGAGACCGGCTGGCGCCGCCGGTGGTTCGACATCATCTACCGCCATGACTCGCGGCCCTCGCGCAATTTCGACCTGATCCTGGTGGTGGCGATCGTCGCCAGCATCCTGGTGGTGATGATCGACAGCGTGCAGCACCTGCATGCCGAATGGTCCACCGGCCTGTACATCCTGGAATGGGCCTTCACCATCATCTTCACCGCCGAATACCTGCTGCGGCTGGCGGTGGTCAAGCGCCCGCTGCGTTACGCGGTGAGCATCTGGGGCATCATCGACCTGCTGTCGATCCTGCCCGCCTACCTGTCGATGTTCATCCCCGGCGCGCAGAGCCTGCTGGTGGTGCGAGCGCTGCGCATCCTGCGCGTGTTCCGCATCCTCAAGCTGACCCGCTACATCGAGGAAAGCGGCGTCCTGATGACATCGCTGTGGCGCAGCCGGCGCAAGGTGCTGGTGTTCCTGTTCACGGTGATCACCATCACCATCATCGCCGGTGCGCTGATGTACGTGATCGAGGGTCCCGAACACGGCTTCACCAACATCCCGGCCAGCATGTACTGGGCGGTGGTGACCATGGCCACGGTCGGCTTCGGCGACATCGTGCCGCAGACCGTGCTTGGCCGCTTCGTCACCTCGGTGCTGATCCTGATCGGCTACAGCATCATCGCCGTGCCCACCGGCATCTACACCGCCGAACTGGCCAGCACCATGCGCGAAGCCGAGCTGGCCGCGCGCCGTGATGCGCGCGGCTGCCCGCATTGCGGGCTGGAAGGCCACGAACCGGATGCACGGCACTGCCGCAAGTGCGGCGGTGAGCTGCCCGATGCGTTCAACCATTGAGGCACATGCCGGCCAGCGGCCGGCACTGCCGGACCAACCTGGTGCGCGCCGGGCATGGCCCGGCGTGGAACCAGCTCAACGCATGCGGTTGCTGGTGGTCACCAGGTCGTTGTAGGCCGCCAGGATCGTTGACTGTGCCCCTTCCGGGTCGGTCGTAAGCCAACTGCCCGATGCCTTGCGCTCTGCCGCCAGCGCCTCGGCGGTGATCGGCTTGTGCTGCTCCAGGCGCTCGACGCCGCGTCCCGCGGTACGCACCAGCTTGTCCGCCGAACGCTGCACGTGGCCCCACATCGGGTCGTCCTTGCCGACACCGCCGTTCTGGATCTCGGTCACCAATGCCTGGTAGTCGGCGAGCTGCTTTCGCAGGGCCGCTACCTCCGGTGCGTCGTCCTGGAACGCCATGGCCAGCTGCTTGCCATCACCCAGCAAACGAAGGTGGTAGTACGCCAGCGAACGGCCTTCGCTTTGCTCGATCTGCTTCAGCTGTGCGACGCGGCGATCGTTCTCATTCTGTTCCAGCGCCGCGTCCATCGCTTCGCTGGCCTTGAAGAAATCGGCATAGGCCTGCATCAGCGGGGCGTGCTGGCTGCGCATGCCTTCACCGCCATCGCGGCGATGATCTTCGCGGGTGAAGTAGCCGTCGGCGCGCTCGATCAGAGTATTCAATGCCTGGAACGACCGCTGGTAGTCGCGTGCGGGGCCATCCATCGGAAGCGCCGGACTCTTCGCCAGCGCTTCGGTCATCGCTTGGCCGCAGTATTCCACGCGGTGCGACAACACCTTGCCGGGCGAACGCGGCTGCGGTTCCTTGCCGGTCGGGCCGGCATCAGGGTCCTCCATCCATGCCGTGTAGGTCTGGAAGCCTTCGTGGATGGGCTGTTCGACGCCGTTGTAGCACTCGATGTAGGCGTTGACCTTCTCCAGGCCAGGATCGGCCACAGCCAGTCCAGCCGGCTTGCTGCAGCCTGACAGGCCGGTCACAGCGCCAACCAGCAGCAGCGGCGCGATACGCAGAGTGGAAGTCTTCATGGCCTCTCGCGGGGGGACTGATGCGCGGGTCACTGGCGGTTGCTCTGGAAAACGAGCGTGTTGTATTCCTGCATCAGCTTGCTGGCCGAACCGCGCGGTGCCATCGAGGGCGAGTCCAGCATGCGTCGCTCGAAATCGCTGTAGGGCGTCTTGGTACTGACCCGCTGCAGGCGCTCCTTGCCTTCCCGCCGGAAGTTCTCGGCCTCACGCTCGAAGCTGTTCCAGTCCAGCTTGCCCGGCTCCTGATCGGCCACCTTCGCATGCGCTTCGTCGGAAATGCGATTGAACGCATCCAGACGCTCGCGGGCCTTGGCCTGATCGAAATCATCCTCGCTCATCAGGTCCATGATGGCCTTGGCTTCCAGCATCATCGCCAGGCGGTAGTACTCACGCGTGCGACCCTCGGCCTGCTCCAGTGCCTTGAGCTGCTCGCGCTGGGCGGCGTCGTTCTGGCGCTCCAGCTCGGCGTTGAACGTTTCACTGGCAACGGCGAACTCCTTGAAGGCAGCCATCAATGGCCCATGCAGCTGCTTGCCCTTGGCGAACTGGTCGTCTTCGTAATCCTGACGATCGTAGTAGTCGTGCGCGTCCTTGCTGATCGGCACCAGTGCCTTCAGCGCCTGCTGATAACGGCCAGCAGCAGCATCGAGTTCGGCCAGCGCAGGCTTGGCCGCCATCGCCTCGGTCACGGGGCCATCGCACTGCTTCATGTCGTAGTCGCTGATCTCGAACGGACCGTACACCTGTGTCTCGCGACCGGTCGGGCCGGCGGCGACATCCTTGATCCAGCGCGTATAGGACTCGATGCTGCCTTGGGTCTTCGAATCAAGCGCGTTGAAGCACCCGATGTAGGCGTTGAGCTTTGCGGTCAACTGCTGCTGTGCGTCGGACGGCGCCGCGCTGGCGTCCGGCGTGCCGGAGGACGCGGCGCCGCCCGCAGCTGCGGGTGCCTTGGCACCGCAGGCGGTCAGGATCAACGACAGCGAAGCGGCCAGCGCCGCGACGGAAAGAGTACGTGACATGTGCTCACATCCTTGTTGGAAACGATTACAGCCGCGCATTCTAGCGCAGCAGCCCTCGGCCTCTTCCAGCGACGCGCGATCAATCCAGGAACAGATCCGGCAGCAACGGCCTCGACGGGTCCACCGCGTAGCCCGAAAGGTCGGTGACGCCGGCCTGCGCCAGCACTTCATCATCGATCAGGAACTGGCCATGGAAACCGGCCGCTTCGCGCACCAGCACCGCATGCGCGGCGTCGGCCATGATCTGTGGCGTGCGGCAACCGGCCGCATCCACGCCCGGAATCATGTTTATCGCATCGGTGGCGATCACCGTGCGTGGCCACAGCGCGTTCACCGCCACGCCCTGTGGACCGAACTCCGCAGCCAGGCCCAGGGTGACGAAGCTCATGCCCATCTTTGCCAGCGTGTAGCCGGTGTGCGGTGCCCACCACTTCGGCTCCAGGCTCGGCGGTGGCGCCAACGTGAGGATGTGCGGATTCGGCGCCTGCAGCAGGTACGGCAGGCAGGCCTGCGCGCACAGGAAACTGCCGCGCGCATTGACCTGCTGCATCAGGTCGAAGCGCTTCATCGGCGTATCCAGCGTGCCCCGCAGCCAGATCGCGCTGGCGTTGTTGATCAGGATGTCGATGCCACCGAAGGTATCGACCGTGGCCGCGACGGCCGCCTGCACCTGCTCTTCCTCGCGGATGTCGCACTTCAGCGCCAGGCCCTGCCCCCCTGCCGCCGTCACCGCTTCGGCGGCGGTGTGGATGGTGCCCGGCAGCTTCGGATTCGGCACCGACGACTTGGCCGCGATGGCCACATTGGCACCGTCGCGCGCGGCGCGCAGCGCGATGGCCAGGCCGATGCCACGCGAAGCACCGGTGATGAAAAGCGTTTTGCCCTGCAGACTGCCCACGTTCCACACTCCAGCGTATGCAATGAGCCGCTAGTATGCCGCGCCGACGCGGAGTTCACCCGGTCTTGACGATACTCGGGCCTCCAGCCAACGCACGAGGTCCACGCCATGCGCCGTTCCCGCCTGTTGCTGCCTGCCTTGGGGCTTGCCCTGCTGACTGCCTGCCAGGGCCGTTCGCCGGAACCCGGCAAGGAGCCACCCGCCGGTGACGCGCCCAGCGCGGAGAAGGCCGCCGCCGACGGAAAGATGCGCTGGAGCGAGGCCGTGGTCTGGGATGGCGATCTGAACGCCTGCCGCCAGGGCGAGAATGCCGCTACCCGGGATTGCCTGCGCGATGCGATGCGAGCAGGGGGAGCAAGCGCCGAGGCGATCACTGCCGCCGAGCAACTGTCCAGCGCCGGGGAACTGGCGTATGTCACCGCCTGGCATGAGAACGAGGGGCTGGGCATTGCCACGGTCGAGTATCCGTTCCGCGCCAACACCAACGAAGGCACCCGCCTGGTCGACGCCAGCGGCAAGCGCATCGATGTGGACGCCGTGCAGCTGGACGACACGCTGCGTGCCGACCCGGCCGTGCAGGAGCTGCTGAAGGCCAATCCGCAGGCTACGCCGTTCGCGCCTGCACAGTCGGCCGGAGCGACACCGCTGGAGGGCGGCGGCATCCGCCTGCTGTACCGCACGCCGCTGCGCGACTGCCACGCCTGTCCGGACGTGGGCCAGCTGCAGATCGCCTATGACTTCGATGCCAAGCGCAACTTCATCGGCCAGCAGGTGGTGCCGGCGACGCCGTAACCCGGAAACGCTGCGTGTCGCCGGGCCACGCCCGGCGCACGCAGTGGCGCGTCACCGGTACGCCTGCACCTGCTTCTGCAGCAGATGCGGCACGATCAACCTGTGCACGGGCGCGACCGGCAGCATGTAGAGGCGCCCGAACGCGTTGTGCGTATGCACCACCGTCGCCACCTCCAGTACATCGCCCTGCCATTGCAGGGCCAGCTGTACCCGCAGGTGGCGATCATCATCTTCCAGCACGATGGCATCGTCATCCAGCGACTGCAGGGTGAAGATGCCCAGCCGCTGGCCGGGCGCCGGATCGACAGTGCCCTGCACCGCCCGCAACGAACCCAGATGCTTCATGCCCAGCAGGCGCATGCCGTGGTTGCGCAGTGCCATCAAGCCATCGAACCAGCCGGGAATGGTCGCCGCCATGTCGCGGTAGGCCTGCAGTGCGGTACGCCCGTCGCGCCGGGTGGCAGCCTGGCAGGCGTGCACGAAATCCGCACCGGGCAGCTGAGTGCGCAGCACGCTGCCCGCGCTCGGCAGCGCGGTCACCACCTGTGATGTGCTCACGGCTTTGGTCCCTGCCCTTCGTTGTCTTCCCAGTGCAGGATCCGCCGGGTGACGAAGCGATAGACCGGCTTGCCGGTGGCGAACCACAGCTCACGCACCCACGAGGTACGCTTGAGCACGCGCTTTTCCACCGGGGTGAGCGATTCACGGCAGTACATGCGCTTGTGCTTGAGCAGGTGGCGCAGGTCCTCGCGGGCCAGCAGGCGCATCCAGCGCGAGCGCGGGTTGCCGATCACCGCCAGCTGGAAGTCGATCAGCGCCGGGCGGCCATCCTCGGTGACCAGCCAGTTGGCCTCCTTGGCCAGATCGTTGTGGGCCACGCCACGGCGGTGCAGCTGCTGCAGCAGGCGCCGTGCGGAACGGAACCAGGCCAGGTCGCCGCGCGGCGGACGCTGGTACATGGCATCGCCGGCCATGAAGCTGCGGTCGAGGTGGCGGCCATCCCAGGCCAGCAGCTGCGGCACATCGGCCATGCCATGGATATGGCGCAGCGCGCGTGCCTCGCGACGTGCAAGCCACCACGCAGGCAACCGCAGCCACAGCGGCGTGGCGCCCAGATCGCGGCGTACGAACGGGCCGTCGGGCCCTTCAACCAGAAGGATCCGGCCGAAACTGTCGGCCTTCAAAGCATGGTGGGGAGCGTCTGGCGTATGCGGCATGACCCCATTCTAGGCGATGGCGCCGGTTGCAAACGGTCACGAAGCGGCTGGGAACCAGTCACCTTCACGCCCCTATAATCGGGCAATGGACTCTTCATGGATCGACGCCACGCTTGCGTGGATTGCCGCTCACCCCGTGCTGGCGGGCGCCGTTATCTTCCTCATCGCCTTCTGCGATGCGGTGATCATTCTCGGCGCCATCGTGCCGGCCCTGCCATTGCTGTTCGCGGTGGGCGTGTTCATTGGCCTGGGCCAGATCTCCGGGCCGTACGCGGTGGCGGCTGCGGCATTGGGCGCGTTTGCCGGCGACGGCATCAGCTACTGGATCGGCCGCCGCTGGGGCGACCGGCTGCGTGGCGTGTGGCCGTTCAGCCGCTATCCGCAGCTGCTCGACCGTGGCGAGAACCTGTTCCGCCGCAATGCATTCAAGAGCATCCTGGTAGCGCGCTACGTTGGCGCGATCCGCCCCTTCGTGCCGGCCATCGCCGGCATGATGAAGATGCCCGCCAGCCGCTACGTGCAGGCCAGCGGCATCGCCAGCATTTCCTGGGCAGTGCTGTTCCTGGCCCCGGGCTGGATCCTCGGCGAAGCGTATGACGCGGTGGCTGCCGTGGCAGGGCGGCTGGTGGTGGTGGTCGGCCTGCTGGCGGTGATCCTTGGCCTGGTCTGGGCCATCGTGCTGTACGGCTACCGCTGGTCGGCCGCACGCATGGACAACTGGCTGGCACGCTTGCTGGACTGGTCCAACCGCCACCCGACGCTGGGCCGCTACACCGTGGGCGTGCTGGACCCGAAGCGCCGCGAATCGGTGCCGCTGGCGATGCTGGCGTTGATGCTGCTCCTGCTGGGCTGGGGCTGGTTCGCGCTGCTGACCGTGGTGGTCGCACACGGCGAGCCGCTGGCCATCGACCTGCTGGTGCACCAGGCCATGCTGGCGCTGCGTAATCCACTGGCCGACTACCCGATGGCTGCGCTGGCGTCGCTGGGGGCGTGGCAGGTACTGCTGCCGGCCACCGCTGCGGCGATGGGCTACCTGATCTGGCGCCGGCGCTGGATGGCGGCCGCGCACTGGCTGGCCGCCCTCGCCTTCGGCCTGGCACTGACCATGCTGCTGGGCGCCACCGTGGATGTGGTGCGCCCGGTCGATGCCAGCAGTGGCTTCGGCTTCCCGTCGGTGTCGGTGACCATGGCCACCATCACCTTCGGCTTCTTCGCGGTGCTGATCGCACGCGAGATGCCCGGCCGCACCCGCGTCTGGCCGTACCTGGTGTCGGGCATCGTGGTCAGCCTGATCGGCTTCTCGCGCCTGTACCTGGGCGCGCATTGGCTGAGCGACGTGATCGGCGGCATGCTGTTCGGCACGTTCTGGCTGCTGGTGCTGGGCATCGCCTATCGCCGCCGCTTCAACCGCTCGTTCTGGGTGAAGCCGGTCGCCTGGCTGTTCTACGGCGTCTTCGCCGTGGCGGCGATGTGGTACGCGCCGCGCCACATTCCGGTGAAGCTGGAACGCTTCGAACCGACCCTGCCGGCACCGCAGGCGATGGACATGCAGGCCTGGTGGCAGCACGACTGGGCGCAGTTGCCGGCACGACGCAACGAATTCGACGACGATCAGCGCTGGCCGCTGGACGTGCAGGTGGCCGGCCCATTGGCACCGCTGCAGGCGCAGCTGGAAGCACGTGGCTGGAAGCGGCAGGAACAGGCCGGCTGGCAGCAGGCGCTGCTGATGCTGGACAAGAACACCGGTGCCGATGAACTGCCGGTGCTGCCGGCGACGCTGGAAACCCGCGTGGAAGCCCTGCTGATGGTGCGCCAGGGCGCGAAGCCGGATGAGCGCTATGTACTGCGGCTGTGGCCAGCACCGGCCCAGCTGCAGCCGGGCAACACGCCGCTGTGGCTGGGCAGCGCGCAGACCCTGCGTTACGAACGCCACTTCGAGTGGATCGGCATGTGGCACCCGCTGCGTGGCGTCGACCCGGCATTGAATGCCGTGAAGGACGCCGTGCAGGACCTGCCGCAGCGCGAGGATGTGCACACCGAAACCGGGTTGCCGGTGCTGCGGTTGAAGACCACTCCGTGATGGAGCCGCCGGGTATGGCCCGGCGCTACCGGAACACGGACGGGTAGCGCCGGGCCATGCCCGGCGGAGGTAGATCCACGCCATGCGTGGATGGCATTCACCGCATGCCCCTGCGTGTGCACCAAGGTGCACACCCACCCCAGGCAGGCTTCTACGGCATCCAGCCCAGCAACTGCTGCAACCGCTCGTGCGGGTCGTCCATCTGCAGCAGCTGCAACCGCTGCTGCTCGCTCAGCGGCAGCAACTCGGCCAGCCGCCAGCCGACCCAGCTGGCCTGGTCCAGCAACGCCGGATTGGCCGGCGCATAGGCCTCACCGGCCTGCTCGATGATGTGCCCCAGCACCGTGGCCAGCAGTGCATGCTGCGGCCGCAGTTCGTCATCGGGGTCTTCCTCGCACCAGCGCACATCGGCCACCACCAGCCCGTTGTCGCGCACACGGGTGCGCTCGACATGGAAACGGCGGGTGCCGCGCAGGCGCAACTGCAGCACGCCGTCGGCGCCGACATCGAAGTCTTCGATGCGCACCTGCACGCCATAGGCCGCCGGTGTTGCCGGGGCTCCCACTTCCTGGCCGTCGAGGATCAGGCAGACACCGAAGCCTTCGCCACTGCGGCCGCTGTCGCGCACCAGATCAAGGTAACGGCGTTCGAACACGCGCAGGCCCACCGCCGCACCTGGCACCAGCGTGGTGTGCAGCGGAAACAGCGGCAGCGAACCGTCGACGCTCATCGGGCCTGCAGCGCGGCGAGGAAGCGGCGCGGTGCGCCGTCGAAGCCACCATTGGACATGAACACCACGTGGTCGCCGCTGCGCGCGCTGGCTTGCAGCTGCGCCAGCAGCGCGTCGGTATCCGGCACCGCGTGCGCTTCACCACGCACCGCAGCGATCACAGCGGCGGCATCCCAGGCCAGTTCCGGGCGGTGCAGGAACACCACTTCATCGGCCAGCGCCAGCGACGGGGCCAGCGCCTGCGCATGTGCGCCCAGCCGCATCGAATTGCTGCGCGGCTCCATGGCGACCACGATGCGCGCATCGCCGACCTTGGCACGCAGGCCTTGCAGCGTGGTGGCGATCGCGGTCGGGTGATGGGCGAAATCGTCGTAGACGGTGATGCCCTCGTGGCTGCCGATCACTTCCATGCGGCGCTTGACGCTGCGGAAGCGCGCCAGCGCCGGGATCACCTCGGCCGGCGCCACGCCCACGGCATGCGCGGCGGCCAGCGCGGCCAAGCCGTTGAGCACGTTGTGCCGGCCCAGCAGCGACCACTGCACATCACCCAGCGCCTGCCCGCGGTGGTACACGCGGAACGCGCTGCCATCGGCAACCAGCAGTTCCGCATGCCATTCCAGGGACGGGTCGAAACCGAAGCGCTCGACCGGGGTCCAGCAACCCATCGCCAGCACCTCGGCCAGGTGCTGGTCCTCACCGTTGACGATCAGGCGGCCACGCGCCGGCACCGTGCGCACCAGATGGTGGAACTGGCGCTGGATCGCCGCCACATCGGGGAAGATGTCGGCGTGGTCGTATTCAAGGTTGTTGAGGATGGCCACCAGCGGCCGGTAGTGCACGAACTTGCTGCGCTTGTCGAAGAAGGCGGTGTCGTACTCATCGGCTTCGACCACGAATTCGCGGCCCTGGCCCAGGCGCGCGGAAACGCCGAAATCCTCGGCCACGCCGCCGATCAGGAAGCCTGGCGAACGTCCGGCGCTTTCCAGCAGCCAGGTGAGGATGGTGGTGGTGGTGGTCTTGCCATGGGTACCGGCCACGGCCAGGGTGTCGCGGCCCGGCAGTACCTGTTCAGACAGCCACTGCGCTCCCGAAATGTAGCGCTGGCCGGCGTCGAGCACGGCCTCCACGGCCGCATTGCCGCGCGAGAGCGCGTTGCCGATCACCACTTCATCGGTTCCGGCCGGCACGCTGTCGGCGCGATAGCCCTGGTCCAGGGTGATGCCCAACTGTTCCAGCTGGGTCGACATCGGCGGATAGATGGCCTGGTCGCTGCCACTGACTGGATGGCCGAGTTCCCGCGCCAGGGCGGCCACGCCGCCCATGAAGGTGCCGGCGATTGCAAGGATATGTACGCTGCTCATGACCGGGGATTGTGACCGATGACGGCTGTATAGGGCCAATGTCCGCCCCCGGGTAAGACAAGTCCTACACGGGATGTGAGAAAACTCCAATCTTCTGTCAGGGAATTCCCGATAGCGATGTTCTGTGAACCCGGACACAATTCGAACTGCCAGCCGCAGTACCCGAACCGGTCCTACTCCCCAAGAGGCCATCCCCAAGGGAGCTCATGCTGCGGGGCCCTGAGCAAGCCCTCTGCTGGCGCCTATGAAAAAACACAGGCCTGATCCTCGCGGACCAGGCCTGTGTTTTTTCGCCCGAAGGGCCGGCAGCAGGCCGGCCCCGCCGGATCAGGCCTTGATCGCCGCCAAGATGCGGGCTTCGATCTCGTCCAGTTCGCCGACGCCGTCGACGCGGGCGAGGGTGCCACGGCCGGCGTAGAAGTCGACCACCGGGGCGGTCTGGTCGTTGTAGACCTGCAGGCGCTGGCGCACCGCTTCCGGATTGTCGTCGGCACGACCCTGTTCCTTGGCGCGACCGGCGATGCGGTCGACCAGCAGCTCGGTGGCCACGTCCAGCTGCACCACGGCATCCAGCGGCTGGCCGATCTTGGCCAGCAGGCCGTCCATCGCGTTGGCCTGGGCCACATTGCGCGGATAACCATCGAGGATGAAGCCCTTGGCGACATCGGGCTGGGTCAGGCGCGACTCCAGCATGCCCAGCAGGATGTCATCCGACACCAGATTGCCGGCATCCATCACCGTCTTGGCCTGCTTGCCCAGCTCCGTGCCCGCGGCGATTTCCGCGCGCAGCATGTCACCGGTCGAAATGTGGGCGATCCCCAGCTTTTCCTTCAGGCGCGTCGCCTGTGTCCCCTTGCCCGAACCGGGCGGTCCCAACAGAACCAATCGCATTGACCTGACTCCAACGTGTTGAAAACAAAGAAGGTTCGCGTCCCGGACGGTCCGGTATCGCTGCACCGCAATAGCGCCACTTTACCGCATCCGGGTAATGTCCCTGCAATGTCCTTTCCCCCGAGCAGGTAGACGCATGCGCAACGGTACTCTCCTCTACGCCCAATCCGGTGGTGTCACCGCCGTCATCAACGCCACGGCGGCGGCGGTGATCGAGCAGGCCCGGGCCAAGGGCATCAAGGTCCTGGCAGCGCGCAACGGCATCCTCGGCGCGCTGCGCGAGGAGCTGATCGACACCAGCAAGGAGAGCGCCGCCGCCATCCGCGCCCTCGCCCATACCCCGGGCGGCGCATTCGGCTCGTGCCGGGTCAAGCTGAAATCGCTGGACGCCGACCGCGCCCGCTACGACCGCCTGCTGGAGGTGCTGCGCGCCCATGACGTGCGCTGGTTCCTCTACAACGGCGGCAACGACTCGGCCGATACCGCGCTGAAGGTCTCGCAGCTGGCCAAGGCCTCCGGCTACGACCTGACCTGCATCGGCGTGCCCAAGACCATCGACAACGATCTGGCAGTGACCGACACCTGCCCCGGCTTCGGCTCGGCAGCCAAGTACACCGCCGTCTCGGTGCGCGAGGCGGCGCTGGACGTGGCGGCGATGGCCGAGACCTCCACCCGCGTCTTCATCTACGAGGCGATGGGCCGCCACGCCGGCTGGCTGGCCGCGGCCGCCGGCCTGGCCGGCAACGGCGATGACGAAGCCCCGCACATCATCCTGCTGCCCGAGCGCGCCTACGACGAGGCTGCGTTCCTGGCCAAGGTAAAGGCGGTGGTCGAGCGCGTCGGCTACTGCGTGGTGGTGGCATCGGAAGGCATCGCCACCGCCGACGGCCGCTTCGTCGCCGACGCTGGCGGCGGCAAGGACTCGTTCGGCCACTCGCAGCTGGGTGGCGTGGCCGCGCACCTGGCCGGCCGGGTCAAGGACCAGCTGGGCCTGAAGGTCCATTGGGCGCTGCCCGATTACCTGCAGCGCTCGGCCCGCCACCTGGCCAGCAGGACCGACTGGGAGCAGGCACAGGCGGTCGGCAAGGCCGCGGTGCAGCTGGCGCTGAAGGGCCAGAACGGCGTGATGCCGGTGATCGTGCGCAGCAGCGACGCTCCCTACCGCTGGAAGATCGAAGCGGCGCCGCTGTCGAAGATCGCCAACCATGAAAAGAAGATGCCCGCCGGCTTCATACGCCGCGATGGCTTCGGCATCACCGCCAAGGCGCGCGCCTACCTGTCGCCGCTGATCAAGGGCGAAGCGCCGCTGCCCTACGGGGCCGATGGACTGCCCAAGTACGTCACCCTCAAGAACGTGGCGGTGAAGCAGAAGCTGCCGGCCTTCGAAGGCTGACCCGAAAGAGGGGACGGAGGGGGTTAAGTCGCATACACCCCTCTGTCATCTCCAACAGCGTCAGCAGTGGGTCGGATACGACTTAAGTCCCTCCGTCCCCTTTTAATGGAGGAACACCATGGCATTGCGTGTTGTTCGACTGGGTACGCCGCGCCAACCCAGCGAGGGGCTGCGCATCGGTACCGTGCGGCGCCCGCCGCGCGGCGTGCCACGCAGCGAGTTCGCCCGGCAGAACTGGTACGACGTCTGGTTCCCGACACTGTCACCCAGCGCGGCACTGGTGAAGCAGGCGCACGAGGCGAAGACGGCCGCCGACTGGAACACGTTCTTCCGCCACTACACGGCCGAGATGAAGGCGCCTGATGCCGCCCATGCGCTTGACCTGCTGGCTGCGATGTCGCAGCACAGCGACATCAGCGTGGGGTGCTATTGCGAGGATGAGGCGCACTGCCACCGCAAGGCCCTGCGCGAACTGCTGGTGGCACGTGGAGCGACGCTGGCGGAGTGATGATTGCAGGGTTGCCGGCCAGCGGCCGGCACTACCCGTGGATGACCGCGTGGGTACACCGCCCACGCAACTTCAATTGCAGACCTTGCCTTCCATCTGCAACTGCGCGGCAAACATCGTCACCTGCGGAATCTGGCCGGCAGCCGCCTGCTTCTTCGCCTCTTCCAGGTAGATGCGCGACTGGCCCTGCCCATCCAGCTCGACCTTGTTGCTGGACGGCAGGCGCCACACCCGCACCACCGCCTGCTGCGCCGGGCACGCGGCGTTGGGCACACGGATCACATCGTTGAGCTTCCAGCCCTTGTCGGCGCTCGGCTGGGCCTTGGTGTAATCGACGAAGCGCGCGCGTGGCTGGCACTGCTCGCTGGTACGCACGGCGGAGAAGCGGTACGGCGCGGCGGCATCGCCGGTGAACGCACCTTCCAGGCGTGCGCAGGCCTCGGGAATCTGGCGCAGGGTATGCACCGCGCCTACCGCCTGCGGAGCACCCACGGCGCGCTGCAGCTCCGGGGTTTCCGCGGCGAGTGCCGGTACAGCCGGGACCAGGGCGGCAAGCATCAACAGGGACAGGCGCATGGGAGATCTCCTACAGGACTGAGCGCAGGCTTGCAGAGCTTGGCTTAACGGGGTGCAAAGGCCTGTGACTCTCGTGCCCATGGCCCGGCGGCAGGGCCCGCACGCATGGCGATGCGTTCATCCGGAGGGCGCCCTACGGGCCATGCGGCGCGGCTCGCAGAAGCCAGTCGAGCACGGCTCGACTCTACAAGTGGCGGCACGCATACTGCGGGCACCAGGGAATGCTGAACACCGCCATACGTCGGACGACCGCCAAGGTCGGTACGGGTTGGTTCCAGGCTGCAACCCGTCGTCCCCCTCGTGGTGCCGTTCATCGCCACTGGATGCCTACATCCATTCTGCGGAGGGGTCTAATGCTGGAACGTCACGGGCTGTCACTGGCGCTGGGCTGCGCCATTCTCGCGATCCTGTTCGGAATCGTCTCGGCGCGCTGGATCCTGCGCCAACCCACTGGCAATGAGCGCATGGTCGCGATCGCCACCGCGATCCAGGAAGGTGCGCGTGCCTACCTCAACCGCCAGTACCTGACCATCGGCATCGCCGGCGTGGTGCTGTTCGTGCTGGTCGGCATCTTCCTCAGCTGGTACACCGCGATCGGCTTCGCGGTCGGCGCGGTACTGTCCGGCGCCGCCGGCTACATCGGCATGAATGTCTCGGTACGCGCCAACGTGCGCACCGCCGAGGCCGCACGCCATGGCATCAGTGCGGCGATGGACGTGGCGTTCCGTGGCGGTGCGATCACCGGCATGCTGGTGGTCGGGCTGGGCCTGCTGGGCGTGGCCGGCTACTACGCGCTGCTGCTGCGCATGGGCCTGCCGATGGAACAGGCACTGCATGCGCTGGTCGGCCTGGCCTTCGGTTCGTCGCTGATCTCGATCTTCGCGCGGCTGGGCGGTGGCATCTTCACCAAGGGCGCCGACGTCGGCGCCGATCTGGTCGGCAAGGTCGAAGCCGGCATTCCCGAGGATGATCCGCGCAATCCGGCGGTGATCGCTGACAACGTCGGTGACAATGTGGGCGACTGCGCCGGCATGGCCGCCGACCTGTTCGAGACCTATGCGGTGACCGTGATCGCCACCATGCTGCTGGGCAGCCTGATGCTGGCCGAAGCCGGTGCCAATGCGGTGCTGTATCCGCTGGTACTGGGCGGCGTGTCGATCATCGCCTCGATCATCGGCGCGCTGTTCGTCAAGGTGAAGCCGGGCGGCTCGATCATGGGCGCGCTGTACAAGGGCGTGATCGTCTCCGGCGTGCTGGCCGCCATCGCCTTCTATCCGATCACCACCGGGCTGATGTCCGACAACGTGCATGGGCCGATGGCGCTGTATGGCTGTGCGTTGATCGGCCTGGTCCTGACCGGGCTGATCGTGTGGATCACCGAGTACTACACCGGCACCCAGTACAAGCCGGTGCAGCACGTGGCGCAGGCCTCGACCACCGGCCACGGCACCAACATCATCGCCGGCCTCGGCATCTCGATGAAGTCCACCGCGCTGCCGGTGGTGGCGGTGTGTGCGGCGATCTGGGGGGCGTTCGCGCTGGGCGGGCTGTACGGCATCGCCATCGCCGCCACCGCGATGCTGTCGATGGCCGGCATGATCGTTGCTCTCGATGCCTATGGGCCGATCACCGACAACGCCGGCGGCATTGCCGAAATGGCCGAACTGCCCTCGGAGATCCGCGACATCACCGATCCATTGGACGCGGTGGGCAATACCACCAAGGCGGTGACCAAGGGCTATGCGATCGGTTCGGCGGCACTGGCCGCACTGGTGCTGTTCGCCGACTACACGCACAACCTGCAGGCCGCGCATCCCGGTCAGGAGTTCCGCTTCGATCTCAGCGACCACACGGTGATCATCGGCCTGCTGATCGGCGGCCTGATTCCCTACCTGTTCGGTGCGATGGCGATGGAAGCGGTCGGCCGCGCCGCCGGGGCGGTGGTGGAGGAAGTACGCCGCCAGTTCCGCGAGATTCCCGGCATCATGCAGGGCACCGGCAAGCCGCAGTACGACAAGGCAGTGGACATGCTGACCCGCTCAGCGATCCGCGAAATGATCGTGCCTTCGTTGTTGCCGGTAGCCGTACCGGTGGTGGTCGGCCTGCTGCTGGGGCCGCGCGCACTGGGCGGCCTGTTGATCGGTACGATCGTGACCGGCCTGTTCGTGGCCATCTCGATGACCACCGGCGGCGGCGCCTGGGACAACGCCAAGAAGTACATCGAGGATGGCCATTTCGGCGGCAAGGGCAGCGAAGCGCACAAGGCCGCGGTGACCGGCGATACCGTCGGTGACCCGTACAAGGACACCGCCGGTCCGGCGATCAACCCGCTGATCAAGATCATCAACATCGTCGCGCTGCTGCTGGTACCGCTGCTGTAGATCCACGCCATGCGTGGATGGCGACCCCATCGTCAATCACCGCCCGCGCAGGAAGAACGACACCGGTACCATCACTTCCACCGGGTCGCCGGCCACTTCGGCCGGCGGCGCCGGTACCGGATTGGCACGTCGCACGGTATCCAGCGTCTCCTGGTCGAGCCACGCAAAGCCACTGCTGCGGCCCAGTGTCAGACCCGAGACAGCGCCATCGCGGGCCACGGCGAAGCGCACGTACACCACACCCTGCTGGCGCAGCCGCTCGGCCTGGCGTGGATAGCGGCGATGCTTCTGCAGGTGCCCCAGCAGGCGACCTTCCCAGGTGGCTTCAGCGCGACTGCGCTCGCCGGCGGTGGTCTGCGGTGCGGCATAGCGAGCAGCCGCGTCGGCAGCGACCTGCGGCGGCGCGCTGGTCTGCGCGACATTGGCGTCGGCAGTATCCGGCGAGGGCGTCGGCTCAGGTGTGCGCGGCGGCGGCAGGTCACCCTGCGGCTGCACCGGCGCCTTCGGCTGCTCGCGTAGCGCCTGCTTCGGCGCCTGCCGCTGCTGTTGCTGCTGCAGGGGGCCCGTCGCCACTTCGCGCGGCGGCACGGGCGGCGCCTGTGCCATCGGCGCCAACTCCAGCATCAACGCTGCGGGCGGCGCTACGGCAGCCACCGCCGGAGCGCGCGCTGCCCACCAGCTGGCCACGCCAATCAGCAGCGCATGCACCAGCAGCACGATCGCCAGGCTGGTCGCCCAGCGCCGCAGTCCGCTCATCGCGCGCCCTGCTCCAGTCCAACCAGTGCCACCTTCAGGTAGCCCGCAGCACGCAGCGCATCCAGCGTCGCCATCAGTTCACCGTAAGGCACACGGGAATCGGCGCGCAGGAACAGGCGTTGCGAGGTGTCACCCTGGGTGGCTGCCTGCAGCGCAGCGGCCAGCCCGTCGCGTGCCACTGCCTGCTCACCGACGCGCAGTGACAGATCGGCCTGCACGGTCACATACACCGGCGCCTGGTCCGGCGGCGTGGCGCTGGCACTGCTGGCTGGCAGCTGCACCGGCACCGATACGGTGGCCAACGGTGCCGCCACCATGAAGATGATCAGCAGCACCAACATCACGTCGATGAACGGCGTGACGTTGATCTCGTGGGCTTCTTCCAGCGTGTCGTCGCGGTCGGACGCGGTCCTGATCGCCATCGTCGCGCCTCAGTGCACCGCGCGCAGCGGCGTCGCTGCGCTGCGCGGAACGGCACGATCGAGGTCGCGCGAAACCAGCTGCTGCACCGCCGCCGACAGATCGCCGAGCAGGCCACGCAGGCCGGCCAGCACGCGGCTGAAGTGGTTATAGACCAGGACCGCGGGAATCGCAGCGACCAGGCCGAGCGCGGTGGCCAGCAAGGCCTCGGCAATGCCCGGCGCGACCACCGCCAGATTGGTGGTGTTGCTGTGGGCAATACCAATGAAGCTGTTCATGATGCCCCACACCGTGCCGAACAGGCCCACGAACGGCGCCACCGCACCGATGCTGGCGAGCACGCCGATACCACGCCGCTGCACGCGTGCCGTTTCCAGCTCGATGCGATCCAACCGCGACGCCACGCGTTCCTTGATGCCGTCGCGGCTGTCCAGCTCCTGCGACAGGCGCAGTTCGGTGCGTGCGGCGTCCAGCATCGCCAGTGCGGTGCCCTGCTGCAGGCTTGCCGCTTCGCTCTGCGCCGGCAACTGTGCGGACTGCAGCAACAGCGCGCGCGCCGCGCGCAGCTGCCGCGCCTGCCGGGCCAGCTCCCAGCCCTTGGCCAACAGCACGGTCCAGGTCGCGAGCGACGCCAGTGCCAGCGCGATCATCACCGTCTTCACCACGACGTCGGCGGCCAGGTACATGCCCCACGGGGTCAGTGCAGGGGCGGCCACGGGGGCCAGGTCAGCAGGCAGCATCGTCACGGGTTCCATCGCTATCGGGGGCTGCGCCACGGCGACGAGCCGCGCGCGGATCGTTGGCATCGTCCACTTCCACCATCGGTGCAGGTTCAATGCGTGGTGCGGGTCGACTGAGCACATAGCCGGCGCTGACCGCAAAGAACAGGCCCACGCCCAGCAGCAGGCGCCACGACGGGTGCGCGCCCCAGCAGAACAGGGCAAAGCCCACCGCCATCCCGGCGCTGGCGAACGCCTTGCCCTTGCGCGACACCGCGCCCTGCTCCCGCCACAGCCGCAGCGACTGGCCGTAGCGTGGATGCGCCAGCAGACGCTGCTCGAACTTCGGCGAGCTGCGCGCGAAGCAGCCCACCGCAAGGATCAGGAAAATGGTGGTCGGCATTACCGGCAGCAACGCGCCGATCACGCCGAGGCCGACCATTACCCAGCCCAGCGCGAACCAGAGCCAGCGCATCAGCGCTGCACTCGCGGGTGGCGGGCGTTCATCAGGCGAATTCCACTTCAACGTGGCCGTGCACGCTGCGGAACGCCGCATCGGCGGCGTCGATCACCTGCTGCTCCTGCTCCGCGCTCAACGGCACCGCGTCCAGCGCAGCGGTGAACTCGCGCCAGTGGCGGGCGGCGCCATCCGGATGGGCGGCCAGGTGGCGGGCGCCGAAGTCACGGTCCAGGCCGAGCTTGGCCGCCATCTTGTACAGCACGGTACCGCCCAGGTTGGAGCCTTCGGCCACGTACAGCCAGCCCAGCGCGGCGGGCAACGCCAGGTCCGACGGCAGCGCGGCGATGTCCGTACCCGGCAGCGTCTGCTCCAGGTCCTGCAGGTCACGTGCCACCTGGGTCAGGCGGCGGCGCTCGCCAAGATCGGGCAGCAATGCGTCCAGTGCAGGGTTGGCGTACAGCGCGTCGATGCTGCGGTGGAAGCGGTACTGCACGCGCAGGAAACGGGCGAAATTGCTGCGGTCGGCGAAGATGTCGCCGGCCATGATGCGCTTGTCCAGGGCGCCGTGGCTGTCGCGGGTGGCGGCCTTGAGCCGCAGGCTGCGGCTGTCTTCAGGAGCAATGTGTGCGTTCATGGGGGGAATGCCAGGAGGGTCGTCGTGCTGTAGACGTTCGCCGCGGGGCTTTCCCCAAGCCCGTGTGCGCCGATAATGGGGCATTCCCTACTTCCACCAGGAACCGATGATGATCACCACCGAACCACGCATGACCAACCTGTTCCTGCAGCTGGGCCTGGATGCCAGTGCCGAGGGCATCGCCCGCTTCATCCGCGAGCACCAGCTGGCCACCGATGTGGAAGTGGTCGAGGCCCCCTACTGGAACGATGCCCAGCGCCAGTTCCTGTCTGAATCGCTGCAGGCCGATGCGGCGTGGAGCACCGTTGTGGATGAGCTGAACGAGTCGCTGCACGAAGATGCAGTGAAGGCCGCGACCGGGCTGTAAGCGTTCGCCGGGCATGGCCCGGCGCTGGCGATCGCGCGGCAGAATCGGTGCGGACCAAGGTCCGCCCCCGCCGAGGGCGGTCGGGGCACGATGGGGTCAGAGCCCTTTCCGCAGGAAAGGCATCCGACCCCACCGCTCATCCGCGACCGATCAGTACTTCCAGGTCAACGCCAGGCGCGCGGTGCGGCCCGGGGCCGGCATCACGCCCAGGGCGAGCGGATCCAGGTAGTAGCGGTCGGTCAGGTTGTCCACGCCCGCTTCCACCGACCACTGGTCGTTGAAGTTCCAGCTGGCAAACAGATCCACCAGCGTGTTCGGCCGGTACAGCTGCTGGATCGCCGACAGGCCAACGTTCCATTCCTTGTCCAGCTTGCTGATCGGGCCGGCGTTGTGGATCACACGGGTACCGAAGGTCAGGCGTTCGTCGAACAGGCGCGAGCCCAGGGTCAGGTTGACCATGTAGCGCGGCGGGTTCTGCGTGTTGGTGTACGAACCCTCGAAGCCGCCATCCACGCAGTCCGGCGTGCCGGCCAGCTCCGCGTTCCTGCGCTGCACGCCATAGGCGCGGCGCTCGGCGGCGATGTCCGGCGCGCAGGTCTTGGCCTTGAAGTAGTAGTGCGCGGACAGATCGGCGAACACCTTGCCGCTGTCATAGCTGGACTGGAACTCCATGCCCGACACCTTGAACTGGTCGACATTGCGGATCAGGCCCGCCGACAGCGTGCGGTAGTCGCGGGTGATCAGATCGTCGATGCGGGTATCGAAGTAGGCCAGCTTCAGCGCCAGACGGTCACCGGCAGTGAACAGGTCGTAGCGGAGGGTGCTGGCGCCGATTTCCCAGCTGCGCGCGCGCTCCGGCTTCAGCTCGCCCACCGGCTTGGCGGCAGTGAACAGGCCCAGCGTGGTCTCGAACAGGCTCGGCAGCTTGGTGCCCTCGGCGTACTTCACGTAGACCATGCTGTCTTCGCTGAAGCGGTAGGCGACGCTGGCGGTCGGCGAGAACGCGATGTCGCGACGGCGGATCGGCTGCGACCAGGTCCAGCTGACCGGCACTTCCAGATCCTGCGGCTTGCCGGCGTCATAGAAGTTCCAGCCCGAGATGTCGGCCACGGTGCCCTTCTTGTACGGCGACGCCAGCAGCGAGGCCTGGGTGAAGTTGCCGTTGGCGTCCGGGTACCAGTTCAGCAGCGCGATGCGCTTGGCACGCCACGACGGCAGCGCCGGGTTGCCGTTGAGCAGCTCGGTGTAGCGGTACTGGCCCTGCACCTCGTAGGCATCCGGCGTTGCCAGGCGGTTGCGGTCATGCACATCCACCCGGTTCCAGCGGCCCCCGGCCAGCAGCTCCCAGTGTTCGTCAGGCTGCCACTTCAGCGAAGCCACAGCACTGTATTCCTTGCGCTCGGCGTTGCGCAGGAAGCGGTTGTTGACCAGGTCATCGTGCATGACCGGGCCGGAGCTGCCCGGTGCAATGTCCTCATCGCTGTAGGACAGGCCGTAGTCCAGCGTGAACGCGCCGGCACGGGTGTCGAACTTCGACGTGTTGCTGGCATCCAGGTTCAGGCGCTTCTGCCGCAGCGGATTGCGATACGCATCCTTGTAACCGGGGTCGCCGCTGAAGCTCGGGGCGTCATACCACTCGGTGCGGCGGTCGAAGTACCACGGGGTGATGCCGGTCAGGCTGTTGTACATCACGCTGTCGGTATCGGTGTACGCAGCATTGACACGCAGGTCGACCAGATCGCTGTCCGGATTGAAGCGGTAGCGCAGGGTGTAGCTGTCCATGTCGACATGGCCCGGGTCCCACTGCGGAATGCGATCGCGGTCGACGCGGATGATCTGCGAGGCCATGATCTCGCCGGCGGTGCCTTCGTAGCGACGGTAACCGGCTTCCAGCGTCTGCGCGTCGTCGATGCGCCAGGTGCCTTTGAGCAGCGCCGACTTAGAGCGCGACGAGGTGTTGAACACTTCGGTACGCGGCGGATTCAGCGGCGCCAGCGTGCGACGGGTCTGCGGGAAATCATCGTAGCCGTGCTTGCCGGAGAAGTAGTTGCCGTTGTCACGGTAGGCATAGGCGGCGACCAGGTCGAAGCGGTCCCAGTGGCCGGCGCCGGCCACGTTGAAGAACTGGCTGCCGGTAGCGCTGCGATCGGTGCGCGGCGCGGCGCTGTAGGCCGGCAGGTTGTTGGCGCTGCCATTGGCCAGGCCGCCACGCACGCGCACGCCGAAGTCGCGCCCCTCGCGCAGCACGTCACCGATCTTCAGCGTCTCCATTTCGACCACGCCACCGATGCCACCGGAGGCGTTGGCCTGCAGGCTCGGGCCCTTGGTGATGGTCAGGCTGGAGATCAGGTCCGGGTCGAGATAGGTGCGCTGCGACTGGCCGGCATAGCCACGGTAGGTGTCCATGCTGGACTGGCCACCGTCGATGATCACCGGCACGCGGCCCTGGCCCTGGATGCCGCGGATGTTGACGTCGAACCCGTTGCCCACGCGCGGGTCACCGGCGGTGACACCGGCCACGCCCTTGACGATGTCGCCGTTGGAGGTCCCGCGGAAACGCTCCAGCTGCGTGCGGTTGAGCGTCGTGGTGGAACCCACGCTGCGATAGCTGTCGAGCAGCCGCGCTTCGTCACTGCCTGCGCCGCCGTCGACACGGTCGCCGGCCACGCTGAGCGTATCGGTGACGATCACACCGCTGCCGGCCTGGACCGGCGTTGCCGCTTCCAGGGTCACCGCATCGGCACTGACCCGGCGCATCGCCAGCCCGCTGCCCTGCAGCAGCTGCTGCAGCGCCTCGTTGGCCGACAGGCTGCCGTTGACTGCGCGCGAGGTCACTCCCTGGGCGAGGGTGGCCGGATACACGACCTGCACGCCGGACTGGCGCATGAAGCTGCGCAGTGCTTCGTCCAGCGGCTGCGCGGGGATGTCGAAGCGCTGCACGGCAGCGTGATTGCCGGTGGCGCTCTGTGCCAGCACGGACGGTGCGGCGCTGGCCAGGCCGGCGGCCAGCAGGGCGATGCACAGGCGGGACGGGCGCAGCACGCGGCCCGGGCGGTGGGAGTCGAACATGGGGAACCTGTCAGGTAATCGGTGCCGCAGGCGCGGCGTCATCCGCAACACAGGCGGACACGGCGACGTACGTGGCGGCGGCGGGTACGTTCGCGGGGTAAGACGGGTGGCGCGGCAGGAACCCCAAGAGGGATTTGCGATCGCGGTGGGTGCCGACCGTTGGTCGGCACAATGGGATCATCGCGACGATCACCCACGCATGGCGTGGATCTACTGGACGATGGCGACGCCGAATGGAAGGCGGGTAACCTGCAATCCCGCCGTTGCCGCCAACGCGTCCAGCGCCTGTTCCGGGCGATCGATGCGCAGCGCCGCACTGACCGCCGGCAGCCGCGACAGATCGCCGCGCACGAAGGTCGGGCCGGCGCGGTACCGCCCCACCCATTGCACGGCGTCGGCGACGCTGGCCTGCTCCAGCAGCAGTTCGCCCTGTCGCCACGCGCCGACACTGTCGGCAGCCACGTCCTGCAGGCGCGTCACGCCACTGTGTTCGTCGTAGATGGCACGCTGGCCCATCTGCAGGTATGTCCAGCCACCGTCAACCGGGCTCGCCACGCGCACCCTGCCCTGTCCGACCTGGGTTTCCACCTGGTCGCTGTCGCGTGCGACGGAGAACGCGGTCGAGATGTCCTCGACCACGCCACTGCCCGCAAGCACGCTGAAGCGCCGCTGCGCATCCGGGCTGACCTCGAACCAGGCGCGCCCGCGCAGCAGCTCGATCTGGCGTGCATCCGCATCGAACCGCACGGCGATCGCGCTGTCCGCATCCAGCACCGCGCGGCTGCCATCGGGCAGCCGTACGTCCTGCACGGCATGCGTACTACGGTGATCGGCCTGCAGGCGCAGCCAGGCTTCCGGCCATGCCACCAGCATCGCCAGTGCCGCCGCAGTGGCCATTGCCCATCGCAACCGCTTCGGGCGCCGCCGCTCGGTGCGCACAGCCTCCGGCCGCGGCCCGACACAGCGCCACAACGCGCGCTCGTGCTCGAAGGCGCGACGGTGCCCAGGCTGTTCCAGCCAGTGTTCGAACTCATCCATGCGCACATCGCTGATATCGCCTGCGGCCAGCCACGCGATCCAGTCCCGGGCCTGTTCGGCCAGGGCATCGTCATTGGCGGCGGGCAGCGTGTTCGGCGGGCTCATCGGCTGGCAGACAGGCGCATTCAAGCGCGGGCGGGGGAACTAGACCGCATCCTCGGTCCAGTGATCAAGACGTTTCAGCGCGGGCCAGCCCCAAGCCGGGACGATCATCGGCCGCTGCGCGCCCAGGCCAGGCGTTGCAATGCGGTGCGTACATGGTTCTCGACCGTGGTCACCGATACGCCCAGGCGGCGTGCGATCTCGGCCTGGGTCAGGCCCTGCAGGCGATTGAGCCGGAAGATGGTGCGGGTCGGCTCCGGCAGGTGTCCTGCCGCGTCGAGCACCCGCTGCAGCTCGTCCTGGGCCATCGCCTGTTCCTCGGTCGAGATCACCTCGTCCGGTCCCCACAGGTAATGGTCGGCCAGCAGGCGGTTGCGCCGGGTCGATTCTCTGCCATGGTCGGTCGCCAGATTCGCAGCCAGCCGGTACAGATAGGCGCGCGGGTTGTCGATGGCCTGGCTGTCGTCAACCCCACGGGCCTTGAACCACACGGCCTGGATCACGTCCTCGGCGCCGTTGTCGCCCCCAAGGATGCGCTGCACCCGGCGCAGCAGCGCAGGGCGCTCGCGGATCAACAGTTCAGTGAGGGAGGCGGCATTGGAGGACATGCGCGGAACCGGGACGACAGTCGGATGGCGCCGCGCATGCTACTCCGTTAATGAGAATCAGTCACGTTCGCATCAGTGGATGCAGCCGGTCAGTCCGTCATAGACGCTCTCCGAGGTGCCGGGCAAGGGATCGTGCAGCGGATTGCGAGCCGCCAGCGCCGCATGGAAGTCCTCCACCGGAGTGCCAGGCACCAGCGGCAGCCGGCACAGCCAGCTCGGCTGCCGGGCCACGATCGTACCGTCATGCCGCGACACGGCCAGGTCACTGGCGGCAAATGCCCACAGGCACTCATGCACCGTGCCGCGCACCGCATCCACTGAACACCGCAGGCGCAGCGCACGGATGTCGCTGTACTCACCCTCGCAGAAGGTGTCGCCGCAGATCCTGTCGAAGCCTTGCTGCAGACGGCCCTCCAGGGCAAAGAAGCGATCCCAGTTCGCTTCCTGCCGCGGGTAATCGATCAGGTCGACGTAGGGGAAGGCCTGGGCTGTGGGGGCGATCAGCAGCGCGCAGAACAGGCCAGAAGACAGGGCAGAAAGCCTCATGCGGCAACTCCTCGGGAAGGTGCATCCAGCCTGCGCCCGCATGCCTGCCGGCCCCATCGGTCCATCCCGGCCAGCAGCGTCGGCCCCTGCCTCGACCTGCCGTCAGCCCCCTCCCCTGCACAGCGCCCGGCAAAGGCATAAAATGGGGGGCTATCCGTCTATATCCCCCACCTGGAGCACGACCATGGGTCTGGAACTCGTCTCGCCCGGCAAGAACCCGCCGGAAGAAATCAACGTCATCATCGAGATCCCGAAGGACTCGGAGCCGGTGAAGTACGAAGTGGACAAGGAAACCGGCGCGATCTTCGTCGACCGCATCCTGTCCACCCCGATGCGCTACCCCTGCAACTACGGCTACGTGCCGAGCACCCTGTGCGGCGACGGCGATCCGGCCGACGTGCTGGTGGTGCTGCCGCTGCCGCTGGTGCCGGGCTCGGTCGTGCGCTGCCGTCCGGTCGGCGTGCTGAAGATGAGCGATGAGGCAGGCAGCGACGAGAAGATCCTGGCCGTGCCGGTGTCGAAGATCTTCAGTGGCTACGCCCACGTTGAAGACATCGCCCAGGTCTCGAGCCACTGGCTGGAGCGCATCGGCCACTTCTTCGAGCACTACAAGGACCTGGAGAAGGGCAAGTGGGTCAAGCTCGATGGCTGGGGCGGCGCCGCTGAGGCCAAGCAGATCCTGATCGAGGCGCACCAGCGCCATCTCGACAGCAAGGCCTGAGCCTGAACCGGATCGCTCCGGCATGCCCTGCCGGAGCGATGCGGGTCACGTTTCATGATGACGGCACATCACTCTTGCCGTCGTATTAGGTAAATTGCGTCACTTCACACGTCATCGACATCCATCGTCGAGACAGCCAGGGGAATGTGTCGTGCGTATTCTGCTTGTAGGGGATGCAGCCAGCCTGCCGGCTGAGCTGACCGAATTCATTGCCGATCTTGGGGAAGACTGGCAGCCGCTGACCGCCACCGATGGCCAGGCCGCGATGACCGCGGTTGCCACCCAGGGCGTGGACGCGGTGATTGTCTGCCCGCAGCTGCCGGACCTCAATGCCACCACGCTGCTCGGCCAGATCCGGACCCTGCGTCCGGAAACCATCCGCATCGCGCTGGTGGACGCACAGCATGGCAACCGGCCGCCGCCGGCACGCCTGATCGGTGTCGCTCACCGTTTCCTGCCGTTGCCACTGGCACCGGAAGTACTGCTGGAAGCACTGACCAGCCTGGAAGAGCTGCGCGAAGTGCTGGACAGCCCGCGCCTGCGCGATGCCATCGGCCGCATCGAGAAACTGCCGTCGCCGCCGCACCTGTACCTGAGCCTGACCCAGGCGCTGGAGCATGACGACGATGCCGACAGCGCCGACGTCGCCAAGCTGGTGGCCGCCGATCCGGCCATCGCCGCCAAGGTGCTGCAGCTGTCGAATTCGGCATTCTTCAGCCAGGGCCGCACCATCGCCGACCTGCGCACCGCAGTGACCCGGCTGGGCCTGGCGACACTGCGCGACCTGGTACTGGCCAGCGAAGTGTTCTCGGCACCGACGCTGTCGACCGCCGAACGCAACTCGCTGCAGCAGCGCGCCCTGCTCGCCTCGCGGCTGGCCGCACGCCTGCTGCCCGAATCCAGTGCCGAACTGGGCGCAACCGCGGCACTGCTGGCCGACATCGGCCTGCTGCTGCCCGGCGTACGCAACGAACGCACCGAGCCGTCGCTGGCCGGTGATACCCGCCCGGGCCATGCCGAAGCCGGTGCCTACCTGTTGGGGCTGTGGGGCCTGCCGATGCCGATCATCGAGGCCGTGGCGTTCCACCTGCAGCCGCAGCGCGCCAACACGCGCAGCTTCTGGGTGACCGGTGCGGTGCACGTGGCGCTTGCGCTGGTCAACGGCGACCCGGTGAATGAGGACTACCTGCAGCGCGCGGGCGTGCTCAACAAACTGCCGCAGTGGCGCGAACATGCCAACAGCCTGATGGGGCTTACGCCCAGCGAAGCCTGAGCACACCGGCAATGCATGCGATGAAGGCGCGCCCGCAAGGACGCGCCTTCGTTGCATCAGGGCTGCGCGCAGTGGTCGTACACGCAGCGTTCGAAGAGAAGCTGGCAATACGCCGCATCTTCGCCGGCCTTGATGCAGTCGCTGCGTACTTCGGCGCAATAGCGTCCATTGGCACACACCAGCGGGCCGGCCGACACTCTACCGGCCAGGCTCAGGACGGCAAGAACTGCAGCAGCGAACATCCGTGGCATCGCGTTTTTCATTTCGCGCTCTCCTTGGTCCGGAATGGACCTCCGCGACCGTACCAGCGGTCCAATTGCGACAAGCGTGGCCCCTGTCGCTGAACCGCCCGATTCAGAGTTTCCCGACCCGGCTCTGCCAAACGCAAAGAGGGCGGGCCTTGCGGCCCGCCCTCCTCGTCTTGCCTTCAGGCTTCGATGGATCAGAAGCGCTGGTTGTACTGGATGAACAGGAAGCGGTCGTAATCCAGCATCGGGTCCAGCTGCACGGCACTGGCGTTGGTCACCGCGTAGGTGATCGGCGGGGTCTTGCCGAACACGTTGCGGGCACCGACGGTCACGCTGCCGTTCCACGGAGCCTGCCAGGTGGCCGAGATGTCGTGATAGACGATCGCGCCCTTCTTGTTGGCACCCGTGCCGCCGGTCCAACCGCCGTTCTCGGTCACGTAGCCCGGGTCGTTGCACTCCAGGCCTGCCTTCTGGTCATAGCAGAAGTCACGGAAGCCGCCGTAGTAGCGCATGGTCCAGGTGGCCGACAGGTCACCCTTGGTCCAGCTGGTGGCCAGGGTGCCGCGAACGCGCGGATAGTTCCAGTAGCCTGCGTAGTCATCCCATGCAGAACCCTTGGTGGCCTGCTGGCGGAAGCTGGACAGGTAGTTGGTGTCCAGGTTGAACGACAGGGTACCGAAGCTGTATTCCGGCAGGCGGTAACGAACGCCGAAGTTGTAGCCTTCGGTTTCCAGCGAGCCCAGGTTCGCGTTGCCGCGGCTCAGGCTGTTGACCTGGCCGGTGACCGCGTCACGACCGTACTGGCCGCAGAACTGGTCGACGCCATTCTGGTAGCACTGGTTCAGCACGTAGTTCGCGTTGACCGCAGTGATCACGTTGTCCACGGTGATCTTGTACCAGTCCAGCGAGACGTTCAGGCCGCTGACGAAGCTCGGGCTCCAGACCAGGCCTGCGGTGCGGGTCTTGCTGGTTTCCGGCTGCAGGCTGTCGTTGCCGACGCCCGACTGGAACGGGGCATTGCCCTGGGTGTCACGCGCAGCAACCGGACGGCCAGCGGCGTCGGTCTGGCGGAAGCCCGGGGACAGGCCTTCGGCAGCACAGCGGGCGGCGACAGCGCCGTTGCTGCGCTGGCCGAACACGGCATCACACGGATCGGTGAAGTTGTCGAAGGTCTGCGAGCCGCCACCGAAGGTATCGCTCAGGGTCGGGGCACGGAAGCCCTCGCCGTAGGTCGCACGCACCAGCAGGTCGTCGATCGGCTTCCAGGTCACGCTGAACTTGCTGTTGATCGTGTTGCCGAACTTGTCGTAGTCCGAGTAGCGGCTGGCGACATCCAGCGACAGCTCCTTGGCACCCGGCAGGTCACGCAGCAGCGGCACCATCAGTTCCAGGTAGAACTCGTTGGTCTTGTACTTGCCTTCGGTCGGCTGTGCGGCCAGGTCGGTGGTGTAACCGGCGGCCGACAGTGCGTCCGGATGGTCGTAGCCCGACACTTCGCGGTGCTCATAGCCAGCAGCGAAAGCGAACTCGCCCGCGTTGCCCGGCATGTCGAACAGCGAACCGGTGATGTTGGCGAAGTACTGCTTGCTCTTGCTCTGGCCGGTCGAGTTCAGCAGGGTGTTGATGTACTTCAATGCATCCGGGGTCGCGGCGCTGGCGCCGCCCAGCAGGTCGAACGGGGTGCAGCGGCCCGGGCCGATGCCCAGGTCGATCGGGTTGGCAGCCGTACCGCACTGGGCAACACCGCTGCTGTTGATGAACGACGGGCCCAGCGCATTCTTCAGTGCCAGCAGGTTGATGTTGCCGGTGCTGGTCTGGGTCACGTCGTACTGGTTGTAGTTGATGCCCACATCCCAGTCGAACGGACGGTTGTTGAAGTCGAAGTTGCCTTCCAGGGCCGCATCGAAGTGCAGCGACTTCACATTGTTCTGGGTAACGCGCGGCAGCTCGAAGATGCGGCGGCCCCAGCTGGTGAGATCAACGCCGGCACCCGGGTTGGCCCAGTTGCCCATCGGGTTGTAGATGCTGTCCTTGCTGATCGCGACCGGGAAGGTCGGCTGCGAGGCGCCGGTCAGCGGGTAGCCGGCGATCTGGCGCTTGGAATCGCGCTCGGAGTACATCGCCGTCGACTTCAGACGCAGGTTGTCGTTGATGTCGTAGCTGGCCGAGGTGAACATCGACTTCGACTCACCGCCCTGGTTCAGCATCATCTGCTGCGAGGCGTTGTAGTAGTCGTCGGTGTTGATGGGGTGGTAGTTGTCCATGCTGTTGGACGGCTGACCCACGCCCACCGGGGTGTTCCACGAACCGGTGTGGTTGACCACCCAGGTGGTGGGTTCCCAGTCACCATCTTCGTTGTACTCGCCCGCACCCGGGGTACCGGCAGCGCGCGGATCGGTGAAGCGGCCCCACGGGCCGGCCGGGCTCAGGCCATCCTTCGGATGGCCCTGGCCATAGGTGTAGCGGGTCAGGCCACGGTCCTTGGCCCACACCGGATCTTCCTTGGTGTAGTTGGCGCCGAAGACGATCGAGGAACGCTCGCCGCTGGCACCCAGGGTCAGGCTGTACTGGGTCTTGGCACCGTCGCCGTGGCTGTTCTGGCCGTAATAGGCACTGGCCTCGGCGCCGTCGAAGTTCTTGCGCAGGATGATGTTGACCACGCCGGAGATGGCGTCGGAACCGTAGATCGCCGAGGCGCCGTCCTTCAGGACTTCAATGCGCTCGATCAGCGAGGTCGGGATGGTCGACATGTCGGTGAAGCCGGCCAGGCTGGTGCTCCAGCGCTTGCCGTTGACCAGCACCAGCGTGCGCTGCTCACCCAGGTTGTACAGGCTGACGTACTGGCCGCCCTGTTCCGGGTTGGACGCCAGCACGGCCGCCTTGCTGAAGGTCTGGGTGCCTGCCACGGACAGGTTCTGCAGCAGGTCGCCGACGCTGACCAGGCCCGAACGCTGGATGTCCTCATGGCTTACGGTGAGGACCGGCTGGGAGGTTTCCACATCCACCGAGCGGATGCGGGAGCCGGTGACTTCCAGGCGATCAAGGGTGGTCGGGGCACTGGCTTCCTGTGCGGAAGCAAATGCCGGTGCCAGCGCCAGCGCAATGCCGGCGGGCAGCAGGCCCAGCCGCACGGCAGGGGTGCGAACGTTCATCAATCTCTCCAAGGTACGTGTTAGTAGCGTGTTAAAACGCTCCAGCACGTTACGATTGCGTTGCGATGCTGTATTTGCGCGACCCAACCGGAGACTTTGCAGAGTGTGGCGGGAGCAAGCCGCCGTTTTCCCTGAACCGGGAAGCAGACTGTCCATAACGGGCGCGGAAGGCCCGCGCGAAGCTGCAGCAGTTGTCGAATCCGCTGGCTGCGGCGACCTCGCCCACCATCATGTCGGTGTCGCGCAGCAGATCGGCGGCCCGCTCCAGGCGCAACCGTGCCGAAAGCGACTGGGGGCTCTCTTCATACAGGCTCTGGAAGGTCTTGGAGAGGTACCAGCTGGAGAAGTTGGTCAGCTCGGCCAGCTCGCCGATCCGCACCACGCGGTGGCTGTTGCCCTCCAGATAGAGACGGGCGCGCTGCATGCGGCCGAACACCTGGCGCTTGCGGCTGCGTGAGCGACCGGGGCAGCGCTGTACGTTGTCGGCAAGGTCACGCTGCAGGCCGGCCAGATGCAACAACAGCGGGCGCAGCGCCTGCGCTGGCAGGCCGCTGTCGAGCGCATCGCGCCACAGGCGCAGGGCAACGCGGGCGTCGCCGCGGCCCATGCGACCACGACCGGCATACAGGCCACAGTCGGCCATCTCGGACAGCACCCGCATCGCCTCCGCATTCAGGCTGAGGCCCACGCACAGTCCGTTACGGCCGGCCTGCACCAACGGGCGCGACTCCTTCTCGAAGGCAATCCACTCGCCATGGCGCAGGCGGAAACGCCCTTCCTTGGCTTCCACCCAGGAACTGCCCCGCACCTGCAGCCAGACCGTGAAGCTTGACCCTGCCGTTTGCAGGCTGCCGAGCCGGGCCACGCCCATGCAGGTCGGCGCGAGATCGTCGAGCGCCTTGTCGAGGGAGACGGTTTGGCCACGATCGGCCAGCGAGAGTTGACGCATGGGGCACCACGGGTTTGCCTGATACAGGCTTCCGTTTTGCCTAATCAGGCGTCAGCCCGTCAGGAAAATCCGCCGAGATCGCCACGAATTCGCGGCGAGAACTCCACGAAAAAATCACGAAGAGATATTTTTCTTCAGGATCAACGACTTGAGAAAGGCCGGGAACAGTGCCGGCGTCGACCGGGGCAGCTGCATGACGCCGATATCGGCACCATCGCTGACCGCCAGGGCGACATACAGATCCCGGCCATCGGCGCTGGCACTGATGCCGTTGCCCGCACTGAGCCGCTGCCGGTCCAGGCAGCGCTCGGGGGCTTCGGTGCCGGCCTGGATATGGATCAAGGTCGTACCGCACTCGGTCGAGTTGCCGAGATAGCCGATGCCACCGGTGCCTGCCACCGTCCAGGTGCGATAGCGCCATCGGCTGGGCCGGTCTTCACTGACCTGCTGCACGCTGGCCGGGGACAGTGCTGCATCCACCGACCACAGGCCGCCGGACGCCAGGCGGGTGAACAGCACGCGGCCATCGCCCCGATCGAAACGCGCCTGGGAGACGCCGTCGATACTGGCCAGGCGGCGCCAGGGGGTCACGCTGCGATCAAACAGGCTCAACCGGGTGCGCTGCTCTGCATCGCGCTCGACTACCAGCAGCTGTTCCGGGGTGGCCCCGTACAAGGCCTGTAGCGGCTGATCGACCGGAACCGGCAGCGGTTGCAGATGCTCGTCGCGCGGGGCGATCTCGTAGACCACGGTACGCCCATGCTCGTCACGCCCGACCACCAGCAGCTGGCGGCTGTCGGCCGACCAGTCCGGCGCCTGCCGCCCCTCCGGGCGCAGGCCCTCGATCGGCCGCAGTGAATCGGGCCGCTGCATGTCCGCCCACCACAGCGCGAAACTGCCGGAACGATCGGAGGTGAAGACCAGCTGGCGACCGTCGGGCGCCGCCATCGGCTGCCCGTCACGCCCGCTGGACGCGAACAGCCGCTCGGCGCTGCCGCCGGCCATCGGCACTTTGAACACGCCGAACTGGGCACGGCGGTGAACGAAGGCCAGCACGTCGCCGTGGCGCGACACCGCAGGCCACTGTGCGTCGTCGAGGCCGGCATCACGCAAGGTGCGGCGCTCCACGTCCAGGTAGTACAACCGCACCTCGCTGTCCACGCGCCGGCCGAACACGATGCTGCGCCCATCGCCCAGCCAAGCCCAGCCACGCTGTTCGGCGGATTCGTTGGTCAACTGCTCCAGCTCACCGCCTCCGGCCGGCATCCGCCACAGGTCGCCCATCTGTGGATTGCGCACGAACACCAGCCACTTGCCGTCGGGCGAGTAGCGTGGCGCGTAGTCAAAATCATCCTGATCGACCGGGTAGTCCAACGCCCGCCACTGGCCGCTGGCCAGGTCGAGCACACGGATACCGCGATGGGCATAGCGGCCCACCATGCTGCCAAAGACCAGGCCGCGGCCATCCGGTGTCCAGTCGAAGCTGAGCAGCTCGGTTCCATCGCAACGGGTCGCCTGGCGCACGCCGCCGCCAGTGGCACTGGCGATCAGCACCTGGCAACCGCCGTCGGCTCCAAAGCGGGCAAAAGCGATCTCGCGCCCGTCCGGTGACCAGCTCGGGAAACGGTCACTGGCCCCCTTTGGCGGTAGTGCCAGCTGCCGGGCCGGCGCATTGCCCGAGGTCTGCACCTTGATCACACCACCTCCGGCGCCATCCTCGTTGGCGCCTTCGTAGGCAACCTGGGAGCCGTCCGGCGAAAGTGTGGGATAGGTTTCAAAACCACTGGTAGCGGTGATCAGGCGATAGGGACGCTGCGGGCTGCCGATCACCCGCACGCCGTTCTCGACCGCTGCATCCACCGGTGAACTCGGCTCCGGCCCGCGCCGCAGCAACAATGTGGCCATGACCAGCAGCGCGGCCAGCATCATCACGCCCAGCACCCACAACAGCTGGCGGCGCAGCTGGCGCCAGCCACGCCGGCGTGAAGGCGCTGCCGGCACGGCTGCGAGCGGATGCCCGCTGCCGCCGGCCACCGCCGGCATGACCTCTGCGACCACATCGGCGTCCAGCACCGGCTCAAGATCCTCCAGCGCCTGCACTGGTACCAGCAGCCGATAACCGCTCTTGGCGATGGTCTCGATATAGGCCTGGCCGTTGTCGTCGTCGTTGGCGAACGCCTTGCGCAGCTGGGTGACGGCCTGGGTCAGCACGTCATTGGTCGGCAACGTATCGGGCCAGACCTCGGCAAACAGCTCTTCACGGGTGACCACGCGCCCAGGCTGACGCATCAACACGCGCAGCACGCCCAGCGCTTTCGGCGTCAGCCGCCGCGGACGGCGCGCGCCTTCAACCTCGACCTCACGCGAGGACAAGGTAATGACGCAGTCGCCGACCCGCACGCGGTCGGCCTCAATGGGCGTGAGTTCGCTGCTGTTCATTTTCCGCTATACAGTAGGGACGGGACCTGGGCAGGGCTCACCAGCAATACCGTCCCCACCGTCCCTGGACAGGGTCATCGAAAAGCCAGATTCCGCACAAAGCATCGGCGCATACCGCAAAAACAATAACGCCCCCGGATATTAGCCTAAGCCGGTTACCCCGCCTATGACGGGGTCGACACTCAGGCTCTCTCTCGCCGACGCATTCACATAATCTGCATCACCATTCGCGCCCTTATGGGCGCGAAATTTTTATCTGGCGTTCATTTTCACATGCGCCGAAGCATGGTCAATCCGACCAGACGCGACACCACAAGGCCGATATACATGACGCCTGCGAACTGTTCGAGCATCACCAAGGCCCGTGCCTGCGGGTGCAACGGCACGACGTCACTCAATCCAACTCCGGACAACAAGCTGAAGCTCAGATAAAGCAGCTCCATCCAGCTGCGTTCGGGGCCAGCCGTCGCGCCCTGGAAACTGCCTGGATACCACTGCTGGCACACCGCGAACGCAAAGGCGAACCCCCAGGCCAGCAGGGTGAAGGTTGCACCGGCCGCGAACAGCTCGTCGCGGGTCACTCGATGGTCCTGCAGCATGTAGGCGATCAACGCCCCTGCCGTATAGAAGTACAACAGGCTTTCCAGCAGCTGCGCCGTGGTCAACAGCGCACTGCGGTCCAGCAGGGCGCCTGCCAGCGAGAACACCACCGAGGGAATGGCCAGCAGCAATGCCAACCAGGTTCCCAACGGACTGCGCTGGACCACCCACAGCGCCAGGCCGAGCACCGCCATGCCGAACATGCCCAGCGCCGCGCGGCCAGCGGCGGTGTCATCGAGGGCGGGATACAGCAGCACCGCGATCAACTGGGCGGCCAGGAGCCAGGCCGAAGGATGGCGGCGGGCGATGGCCAGCCAGCGGGTGGTCAAGGCAACAGGCATGGCGTCCTTTCCGCTGGGCAATGGCCGGAGCATAACGGGTCGCGCCGGGCCACGCCCGGCGCTTTTCCTGGACCGCTGCGCCCGCCGGGCATGGCCCGGCGCTACCGGTGCGGCATCATCCCTGGTGGTAGACCTCGGCACCGGCAGCACGGAACTCCTGCGACTTCTCCTTCATGCCGGCCTCTGCGTAGTCGCGCACGTCCTGGGTGATCTTCATCGAACAGAAGTGCGGTCCGCACATCGAGCAGAAGTGGGCCAGCTTGTGCGCGTCCTTCGGCAGCGTCTCGTCGTGGAATTCCTTGGCCTTTTCCGGATCCAGGCCCAGGTGGAACTGGTCCTCCCAGCGGAACTCGAAGCGCGCCTTGCTCAGCGCGTTGTCGCGTACCTGTGCGCCCGGATGCCCCTTGGCCAGGTCGGCCGCGTGCGCGGCAATGCGGTAAGCCATGATGCCGTCGCGCACGTCCTGGCGGTTGGGCAGGCCCAGGTGTTCCTTCGGCGTCACGTAGCAGAGCATGGCCGTGCCAAACCAGCCGATCATCGCCGCGCCGATCGCACTGGTGATGTGGTCGTAGCCCGGCGCGATGTCGGTCGTCAGCGGGCCCAGCGTGTAGAACGGCGCTTCGCCGCATTCGCGCAGCTGCTTGTCCATGTTTTCCTTGATCAGCTGCATCGGCACGTGGCCGGGGCCTTCGATCATGGTCTGCACATCGTGTTTCCAGGCGATCTTCGTCAGTTCACCCAGCGTTTCCAGTTCGCCGAACTGCGCCGCGTCGTTGGCATCAGCGATGCAACCCGGGCGCAGCCCGTCGCCGAGCGAGAAGGTCACGTCGTAGGCCTTCATGATTTCGCAGATGTCTTCGAAATGCGTGTAGAGGAAGTTCTCCTTGTGGTGCGCCAGGCACCACTTGGCCATGATCGAGCCGCCGCGGCTGACGATGCCGGTAACACGCTTGGCGGTAAGCGGCACGTAGCGCAGCAGCACGCCGGCGTGGATGGTGAAGTAGTCCACGCCCTGCTCGGCCTGCTCGATCAGGGTGTCACGGAAGATCTCCCAGGTCAGTGCCTCGGCGCGGCCGTCAACCTTCTCCAGGGCCTGGTAGATCGGCACGGTACCGATCGCCACCGGCGAGTTGCGGATGATCCATTCGCGCGTCTCGTGGATGTGCTTGCCGGTGGACAGGTCCATCACCGTGTCACCGCCCCAGCGGATCGCCCACACCAGCTTCTCCACTTCCTCGGCGATGCCGGAAGACACCGCGCTGTTGCCGATGTTGGCGTTGATCTTGGTCAGGAAATTGCGGCCGATGATCATCGGCTCGCTTTCCGGGTGGTTGACGTTGTTGGGCAGCACCGCACGGCCACGGGCGATTTCGTCGCGCACGAACTCCGGGGTGATGACTTTCTGGATCGACGCACCGAAGGCCTCGCCCGGGTGCTGCTGCAGCAGGCCCGCATCGCGGATCGCGTCCAGGCGCTGGTTCTCGCGGATGGCGACGAATTCCATTTCCGGCGTGATGATGCCGCGGCGCGCGTAATGCATCTGGGTGACGTTGGCACCGGCACGTGCACGGCGTGGCAGGCTGCGCGCGGGGAAACGCACCGCGTCAAGCTTCGGGTCATGCTCGCGATCGCGGCCGAACGAAGAACTCAGTCCTTCAAGCTGCTCGGTATCACCGCGCTCTTCCACCCAGCCGCGACGCAGTGCCGGCAAACCGGCGGACAGATCGATGCGCACCTCCGGGTCGGTGTACGGGCCCGACGTGTCGTAAACGGTCACCGGCGCATTCTCTTCGCCGCCGAACAGCGTCGGCGTACGGGTCAGCGCGATCTCGCGCATCGGCACCTGCAGATCCGGGCGTGAACCGGGCACGTGGATCTTGCGCGAGCCGGGAATGGGCCGGGTCACGGATGCGGAGAGTTGCTGGGCCTGTTGCTGCAGGGCGGAGAGCTGTGCGTTCATCGGGCATCGTCCAGGAAGGTCAGGGACGAAGCGGCGGCGCACTGCACCCCGCACGGACGGTCCTTGGGCGGTGTCCGGGCACGGTTGCATTGCAAAGCTTCCCTACGCCGGTATGAGCCGGATCAGGTTCCAAGGGACTGTCTCAACCGTGGCCACATGGCCCGGTACCCCCGCTTCTTGCTGCGCATTAGAGCATAGAAAGCACTGAGTTCCCTTACCGCTCACCCAGGCAAGGCGTGGATCCACTGAACAATCGCAGGGCCGGCGTTAACAGAACCATGACGTCGCATTCAGTAACGTGCACGCCCATCGCGTCGCTGCGACCGATGCATCCCCGCCGCCTTCGCGGCTCCTGCCCGGTCCGTGCTGCATGCCGCCGGCCCCTCGCCGCAAGCTTTGCTCGCTCCCCTCAATCCCCTTGATCGGAGAAGCTCCTTCATGGTGTTTCGCGTTTCCATCGCACTGGTCCTGCTGCTGGTGCTGCTTGCCGGTATCGCCCCCGGCCCCTTCAACGCAGTGGTCCAGTCGATGCTGGCAGAAGTCATCCGCAGTGTCGGCTGGCTGTACCTGCTGGTGGTGTTCCTGGCGCTGGTGTTCCTGATGTACCTCGCCTTCGGCCGCTTCGGCAACCTGCGCATCGGCGGCGAGGATGCCGAACCCGAATTCTCCCGCGCCAGCTGGATGTCGATGCTGTTCGCTGCCGGCATGGGCATCGGCCTGGTGTTCTGGGGCGCTGCCGAACCGATCTCGCATTTCAGCAAGCCGCCCGAGGGCCTGGCTCCACAAAGTCTGGATGCGGCGCGCGCATCGATGCGCTATGCGTTCTTCCACTGGGGCCTGCATCCGTGGGCGATCTATGCGCTGATCGGCCTGGCAATGGCCTGGTTCCAGTTCAACCGCAATGGACGTGGCCTGGTCAGCGACATGCTGCAACCGATCATAGGCCGTCACCACCGCGGCTGGATCGGTCGGGTGGTCAACATCGCCGCCGTCGTTGCCACCGCGATTGGTGTCGCCACCACGCTCGGCTTCGGTACCATCCAGATCGCTGCCGGCATCGAGCGCGTGTTCGGCGTGCAGGCCACCGTTGCGGTGCAGATGACCATCATCGCCGTCGCTTTCGTGCTGTACATGGCCTCCACCGCCAGCGGCGTGGAGCGCGGGGTGAAATGGCTGTCCAACTTCAACCTGGCGTTGGCCGCTCTGCTGGCTGCCATTCTGCTGGTGCTGGGGCCGACCGGTTTCATCTTTGATACGTTCACCACCACGCTGGGCTCCTACCTCAACCAGCTGGTGACGATGAGCCTGCGCATGTCACCGTTCTCCGGCAGCACCTGGGTGGCGGACTGGACGATTTTCTACTGGGCCTGGTGGATCTCGTGGGCGCCGTTCGTGGGATCGTTCATCGCGCGCATATCGCGTGGCCGCAGCGTGCGCGAGTTCGTGATCGGCGTTGTGCTCGCACCGACGCTGCTGGGCTTCTTCTGGTTCGCGGTGTTCGGCGGCACCGCGCTGTGGGCACAGATCTTCGGCCACGCCGATCTGGTGCAGGCGCTGGGCAATGGCTACGAAACGGTGCTGTTCACACTGTTCGACAGCATGCCGCTACCGCTGTTGCTGTCGTGCATCGCGCTGGTGCTGTTGATGATCTTCTTCGTGACTTCGGCCGATTCAGCGGTGCTGGTGCTGGCCAGCATGTCCACCGACGAGGCCGGCGACCCACCGCTGAAGCGCAAGCTGGCCTGGGGCATTGCGGTGGCGTTGATTGCAGCAGCGTTGCTGCTGGCCGGAGGCCTGGACGCGCTGCAGGGCATGATCACGATTGCCGCACTACCGTTTGCGTTGCTGATGGTGCTGGTGATGGTGTCGCTGTACCGGGTGCTGGACCAGGAGTACACGCGCGAGCGGCGGCAGGCACAGCGCCAGCGGCACATGATCGATGCGTGGATCGCACGCGAGATGGCGGCGCAGGAGGAGACCCAGGCGGAGGCGGCACGCGCGCACGATCAGGATTGAGGGGGTTTTGCAGCCTGCGGCTGCACCGCTTCTTTCAAGCAACGGCAACAACAACTTCAAAAGCGGCTCTGAGACATTGAGGGTCTGGCAGGAAGGAGGCCGATGGCGGGACACGCCGCAAGTACGTCCCTGTAGGCTCGGCCACGGCATCCATGCCGTGGACGGTCCCGCCATCGGCCCCCTCCCCGCCTCCGACAATTTCCCGGTGGCGGTGGGTTTTCCACGCCATGCGTGGATGAGGTGTATCGGAAAACACGAAGGGGTTGGATCCGTTTTCCTCTGGAAAACGGATCCAACCGCAGCGCTCGGCTGTTGCTGTTGCCTTTGCTTTTGATCTTCTTCTTTCTCTTCCGTGGCTGACGCGCACGGAAGTTTTCGGGGGGCGTGCGGGTGGGGGTGGCGGGGGTATCCGCGCCATGGATGGCGCGGCTAAGACTACAAGGACGTATTCACGGCGTCCCCCGACACTCCCACCCGCACGCCCCAGCGCATGAAACTGCTCTGGCGATCAACCGCGAGGGGGCTCAGCCCGGTGGCCGGGAAACCTCAATACCCTGCCGCCTGCCCGTCCTTGCGGCTCTCCGAAGCACCGTAGTAAACCCCAGTCTCGGGATCGCGCATGATCGCCTGGTATCCGCCATACGGACCATCGGCAAACACGATGCGATGTCCCTTGCGCATCAACGCACGCACCGTCTCATACGGGAAGCCGGTTTCCAGATTCACTTCGCCACCGTCGGTCATCGCCGTGGCCTGACCGGTCGGCTCGGTGGAACCCTCGTGCTGGATGCGCGGTGCGTCACCGGCCTCCTGCAGGTTCATACCGAAGTCCACCAGGTTCATCACGATCTGCGCGTGACCCTGCGGCTGCATCGCACCGCCCATCACGCCGAAGCTGGCGTACGGCTTGCCACCCTTGGTGATGAACGCCGGGATGATGGTCTGGAACGGGCGCTTGCCCGGCGCGTAGCCGTTGGGATGATTCTTCTGCAGCACGAACATCTCGCCGCGGTCCTGCAGGATGAAACCCAGTCCTGGAGGTGCCATGCCGCTGCCCATGCCGCGGTAGTTGGACTGGATCAGCGAGACCATCATGCCGTCGGCGTCGGCCACGGTCATGTAGATGGTGTCGCCCTCCTCCAGCTGCTTCGGCGTGCCCGGCTGCACTTCCTTCAAGGCCTTGTCCATCGAGATCAGCGCGCGGCGCTGCGCCGCGTACTCCTTGGAGATCAGTTTCTGCACCGGTGCCGGCTGGAACGCCATGTCAGCGTAGAAGCGTGCACGGTCGGCGAAGGCCAGCTTCTTCGCTTCGACGAACAGGTGCACATGCTCGGGTGAGCCGAACGGAATCTTCGAGAAGTCGTAGCCTTCCAGCACGTTGAGAATCTGCAGCGCAGCGATGCCCTGGCTGTTCGGCGGTAGTTCCCATACGTCGTAGCCGCGATAGTTGCTGCTGACCGGCTCGACCCATTCGCCGTGGTGATCGGCCATGTCCTGGTAACTCAGGTAACCGCCGTTGGCCTTGAAGTAGTCGCCGATGGTGTGGGCGATCTCACCCTTGTAGAAGGCATCACGGCCGCCGTCTGCAATCTTCTGCAGGGTGCTGGCCAGGTTCGGGTTCTTCCACATCTCGCCCTTGCGCGGGGCATGGCCGTTGATCGTGAACTGCTCCTTGAAGCCCGGGTACTGCGAGAGCTTCGGCACCGAGCGGTCCCAGTAGTAGGCAATCACTTCGGCCACCGGGTGCCCTTCGCGGGCGTAGCGGATGGCCGGCGCCAGGTTGTCGGCCATCGGCTTGCGACCGAAGCGGTCGTGCAGCGCGAACCAGCCATCGACCGCGCCCGGCACCGACACCGGCAGTGGACCGGTGGCCGGGATGTCCTTCAGGCCACGGCGCTGGAACTCGGCCAGGGTGAGCGACTTCGGCGAGCGGCCCGAGCCGTTGTAGCCGTAGAGCTTCTGCGTCTTCGGGTCCCACACGATGGCGAAAAGGTCGCCGCCGATGCCGTTGCCGGTCGGCTCCATCAGGCCGAGCGCGGCGTTGGCGGCAATCGCCGCGTCCACTGCCGAACCGCCGCCCTTCATCACGTCCAGCGCGATCTGGGTGGCCAGTGGTTGCGAGGTCGCGGCCATCGCATGCGGGGCGATCACCTCCGAACGGGTGGCGAAGGTGTGGCCGGTGATGCGGTCGGCGGCGAAGGACAGCGCGGGTACGGCAGCCAGTACGGCGGCGGCGAGCAGGGAACGGGCAAGGCGTCGGGACACGGTCGGGTTCCGATGGACGGGTGGTTCCCCGATCTTCGCCGCTGCGGCCTTCACGCGGTATCGGACAGACGTCATGGACGTTGATCCTTGGGCGGAAAAATCCACCGGATTCCGCGCAAGAACCGCCCCGAAAGGAGTGAATTCGGGTTCACCGAAACACTTTCAGCAGCAACCATCCTTGTGCCGCAAGCGATTGCGCTGGATGCAGCGGAAACCGATAGAAAATCCGTCGCGAGGGTTGACACCGCCGAAATGGCTGTGTTCCTCTCGATCACATGTTGCATCACAACACGCCACCGCGAACCCACATCGAAGCCGCCGACACCGGCGCCGCCTCGCTGCGTTCGATTCTTGTGCTCGTACTTATTACCCAACCAACAGGTGCGGGACGAGCCAGCGTGTAAGCAACACACACACCGGAACTCTTCAAAAACCCGCACCCGCCCCGGTGCGGGTTTTTTCATTTCAGGACCTGGTTTCAGACGCAACCACCATGCACACCGCCAACATCAAAACCCGGACCCACACCACCACGACGCCTCGTGGCGAGTGTCCGCGTGCGATGCATGGCGCCTCCCCCACCGCTTTCCCCTGACCGGCCGGCACGTCACCTCGACGACCGGCCGTTCTTTTTTCTTCCCACCGCAAGGAACCTCCCCCATGAGCACCAACGACCTGCCCCAGACCAAGATCGCCGTCATCGGCTACGGCAGCCAGGGCCGCGCCCACGCACTGAACCTGCGCGAATCCGGTTTCGACGTGGTGGTAGGCCTGCGGCCGGGCGGCCCGACCGAGGTCAAGGCGCAGGCCGATGGCTTCACCGTCAAGGCCCCGGCCGATGCAGTGAAGGATGCCGACCTGGTCGCCGTGCTGACCCCGGACATGGTGCAGAAGAAGCTGTACGACGACGTGCTGGCGCCGAACATGAAGCAGGGTGCGGTGCTGCTGTTCGCGCACGGCCTGAACGTGCACTTCGACATGATCAAGCCGCGCGACGACCTCGACGTGGTGCTGGTCGCACCGAAGGGCCCGGGCGCGCTGGTCCGTCGTGAATATGAGATCGGCCGCGGCGTGCCCTGCATCTGGGCGGTCTACCAGGACAAGAGCGGCAAGGCCGCCGACTACGCCCTGGCCTATGCCGGTGGCCTCGGCGGCGCCCGCGCCAACCTGATCCAGACCACCTTCAAGGAAGAAACCGAGACCGATCTGTTCGGCGAGCAGGCGGTGCTGTGCGGCGGTGCCTCGGCGCTGGTGCAGGCCGGCTTCGAGACCCTGGTCGAAGCCGGCTATCAACCGGAAATCGCCTACTACGAAGTGCTGCACGAGCTGAAGCTGATCGTGGACCTGTTCTATGAAGGTGGCATCTCGCGCATGCTGGAATTCATCTCCGAGACCGCGCAGTACGGCGACTACGTCAGCGGCCCGCGCGTGATCGATGCCGGCACCAAGGCACGCATGAAGGAAGTACTGAAGGACATCCAGGACGGCACCTTCACCAAGAACTGGGTGGCCGAGTACGAAGCGGGCCTGCCGAACTACAACAAGTTCAAGCAGGCCGACCTGGAACACCCGATCGAGAAGGTAGGCAAGGAACTGCGCGCCAAGATGGTCTGGTTGCAAGGTCAAGCCGCGTAACACCGCGGCACCCCCACCCGCTCTGCAAGGTTCCCCCATGAACTCTCCCACACACCGCAGCACGCCGCCCAACGGCGCGCGCTGGCTGACCCAGGCGCTGGAGGCCGAGGGCGTCCGCACGCTGTTCGGCTATCCCGGCGGCACCATCATGCCGTTCTACGACGCGCTGGTGGATTCGTCGCTGAAGCACATCCTGGTACGCCATGAGCAGGGTGCGGCGTTGGCGGCCAATGGCTTCGCCCGCGCCAGCGGCCAGGTCGGCGTCTGCGTGGCCACCTCCGGCCCGGGCGCGTCGAACCTGGTCACCGGCATCGCCGACGCGATGCTGGATTCGGTGCCGATGGTCTGCATCACCGGCCAGGTCGGCACGCCGCTGCTGGGCACCGATGCCTTCCAGGAACTGGATGTGTTCGGCCTGACGATGCCGATCGTCAAGCACAGCTGGCTGGTGCGCAGCGTCGATGACCTGCCGCGCGTGGTGGCCGACGCCTTCCGCATCGCCCGCGAGGGCCGCCCCGGCCCGGTGCTGATCGACCTGCCCAAGGACGTGCAGCTGGCCGATGCCAGCCATCTGCCGGTGCACGTGCCGAGCAGCGTCGAACCGCCACCGGCACCGGCCGACGCCGCCATCGCCGAGGCCATCGCCGCGCTGGCGGCAGCCGAGAAGCCGGTGGTCTACGCCGGTGGTGGCATCGCGCTGGGTGATGCCGTGCAGGACCTGCGCGACTTCGTTGAAGCCAGCGCGATTCCCACCGTGATGACCCTGCGCGGACTGGGTGCACTGCCGGCCAACCACCCGCAGTCGCTGGGCATGCTGGGCATGCATGGCACCCGCGCGGCCAACATGGCGGTGCAGGAAAGCGACCTGCTGCTGGTGCTGGGTGCCCGCTTCGATGACCGCGCCACCGGCAAGCTGGCCGAGTTCGCCCCGTTCGCCCGCGTGGTCCATATCGACGCTGACGCCTACGAGATCTCCAAGCTGCGCAGTGCCGATGTTGCCGTGCCCGGCAATGTCGGCCATGCGATCCGCGCCCTGCGTGCGGCCTTCCCCTCCCCCAAGGCCCACCAGGACGCATGGCGCAGGCGCTGTGCGCAGCATCGCGATCGTTTCGCTGCGCGCTACGACGCGCCGGGCCAGCACATCTACGCGCCGGCCATGCTGAAGCGCCTGAGCGAACTGGCGCCGGCCGATGCGGTGATCGCCTGCGACGTTGGCCAGCATCAGATGTGGGTGGCGCAGCACTGCCGCTTCAACCACCCGCGCAACCACCTGACCAGTGGCGCGCTGGGCACCATGGGCTTCGGCCTGCCGGCCGCGATGGGCGCGCAGTTCGCCTGCCCGGACCGCACCGTGGTGCTGGTCTCCGGTGATGGCAGTTTCATGATGAACGTGCAGGAACTGGCCACCATCGCGCGCTGCCGCCTGCCGGTGAAGATCGTGCTGCTGGACAACAGTTCGCTGGGCATGGTGCGGCAGTGGCAGGAGCTGTTCTTCGCCGAGCGTTACAGCGAGATCGATCTGTCCGACAACCCGGACTTCGTGGCATTGGCGCAGGTGTTCGGCATTGCCGCCACCCGCATCGACGCGCGCGACGACGTCGAGGGCGGCCTGGCCGCGCTGCTGGCCGAGCCGGGCCCGGCGCTGCTGCACGTGGCCATCGATGCACGCGCCAACGTGTGGCCGCTGGTGCCGCCGAACACCGCTAACAGCACGATGCTGGAAAGCAACCCTGCCCACGCCCGCCAGGAGACCCCCAATGCAATACCGGCTTGACCTGGTGCTGCACCCGGCCGAAGGCGCGCTGCTGCGCGTGATCGGCATGGCCGAGCGTCGCGGCTTTGCGCCGCGTGCGATCAGCGGTGCGCCGGTGGCCGCCGACGATGGCCGCTGGCACCTGCAGCTGGTCGTCGATGGCCAGCGCCCGGCGGAAACGCTCTGCCGGCAGATCGAGAAGATCTACGACTGCGTGTCCGTACAGGTCACGGCCGTGGAAGGAGTAGCCACATGAACACCCGTACCGTAGCGACCACGGTGCCGGTACGGAGGCGTCTTCTTCGTCGCCCGTGCCCGCATGCGGCGGTCTTCCGCACCGCGCTGGTGGCCCATGCCGGCCGCTGACGCCAGCCAGGAAAGCGATGTCGGCGACGTAAGCGTCGCCGACGTTCTGGCAGCGCAGGCCCGCCTGCGCCGCTTCCTGCCGCCCACCCCGCTGCACCATGCCGAACGCTTCGGTACCTGGCTGAAGCTGGAAAACCTGCAGCGCACCGGTTCCTACAAGGTGCGCGGCGCATTGAATGCGCTGCTGGCCGGTCGCGAACGCGGCGACACCCGGCCGGTGATCTGCGCCTCGGCCGGCAACCACGCCCAGGGCGTGGCCTGGGCCGCCTATCGCCTGGATGTGCCGGCCATCACTGTGATGCCGCATGGTGCACCCGCCACCAAGATCGCCGGCGTCGCCCATTGGGGCGCGACCGTGCGCCAGCACGGCAACAGCTATGACGAAGCCTACGCCTTCGCGGTCGAACTGGCACAACGCCACGGCTACCGCTTCCTGTCCGCGTTCGACGATGCCGACGTGATCGCCGGCCAGGGCACGGTCGGCATCGAGCTGGCCGCGCATGCCCCGGACGTGGTGATCGTGCCGATCGGTGGCGGTGGCCTGGCTTCCGGCGTGGCCCTGGCGCTGAAATCACAGGGCGTGCGCGTGGTCGGCGCGCAGGTGGAAGGCGTTGATTCGATGGCACGCGCGATCCGCGGCGACGTGCGCGAGATCGCACCCGTCGCCTCGCTGGCCGACGGCGTGCGGGTGAAGATCCCCGGCTTCCTGACCCGTCGCCTGTGCACCTCGCTGCTGGACGATGTGGTGATCGTGCGCGAAGCCGAACTGCGCGAAACCCTGGTCCGGCTGGCACTGGAAGAACACATCATTGCCGAGGGTGCCGGCGCGCTGGCGCTGGCCGCTGGCCGCCGCGTCGCGGGCCGCCGCAAGTGCGCGGTGGTGTCCGGCGGGAACATCGATGCCGGCGTGCTGGCCGGCCTGCTTACCGACATCCGACCGCGCCCGCCGCGCAAGCCACGGCGACGGCGCAGCGAAACACCCCGCTCGCCCGCCAAGGCCAGCGCGCCGCCCTCCCCCATGCCTTCCCCTTCCCACCTGCAAGCCGCAACGCCCGCTGTCGAGGAGATTTCCCTGTGACCACCATCGAACGAATTACCACCCCGCGCATCCGCATCTTCGACACCACCCTGCGTGACGGCGAGCAGTCCCCCGGCTGCAGCATGAGCCCGCCGCAGAAGCTGGTGATGGCGCGTGCGCTGGACGAACTGGGCGTGGACATCATCGAGACCGGCTTCCCGGCCAGCTCGCAGTCCGACCGCGAGGCGATGGCGCTGATCGGCCGCGAACTGCGCCGCCCGAGCCTGAGCCTGGCCGTGCTGTCGCGCTGCCTGCAGGCCGACATCGAGACCTCGGCACGTGCCCTGGAGGCCGCAGCCAACCCGCGCCTGCACGTGTTCCTGTCCACCAGCCCGCTGCACCGCGAGCACAAGCTGCGGATGACCCGCGAGCAGGTACTGGAATCGGTACGCAAGCACGTCTCGCTGGCTCGCTCCTACATCGACGATGTCGAGTTCTCGGCCGAGGATGCCACCCGTACCGAGCTGGACTACCTGATCGAAGTCTCGCGCGTGGCCATTGCCGCCGGCGCCACCACCATCAACCTGCCCGACACCGTCGGCTTCACCACGCCGGAAGAGATCCGCGCGATGTTCCAGCAGGTCATCGCCGGCGTCGCCGACGTGCCCAATGCCGCCAACGTGATCTTCAGCGCGCACTGCCACAACGACCTGGGCCTGGCCGTGGCCAACTCGCTGGCCGCCATCGAAGGGGGCGCGCGCCAGGTCGAATGCACCATCAACGGCATCGGTGAACGCGCCGGCAACTGCTCGCTGGAAGAAATCGCCATGGTGCTGAAGGTGCGCCAGGCCTTCTACGAGCAGGACAGTGCGATCAACACCCCGCGCATCGTCGGCACCTCGCAGCTGCTGCAGCGCCTGGTCGGCATGCCGGTACAGCGCAACAAGGCCATCGTCGGTGCCAATGCGTTCGCCCACGAATCGGGTATCCACCAGCACGGCATGCTGCGCCATCGCGGCACCTACGAAATCATGCGCCCGGAAGACGTGGGCTGGGAGGATTCGCAGATGGTGCTGGGCCGCCACAGTGGCCGTGCCGCTGTTGAAGCGCGTCTGCGTGCGCTGGGCTTCTGGCTGGACGAAGACGAACTGAAACTGGTGTTCGAGCAGTTCAAGGGCCTGTGCGAACAGCAGCGCGTGGTCACCGATGCCGACCTGCAGACGTTGATGCAGGGCGGCTCCAACGCGCAGGGCTACCGCCTGGCCTCGATGACCATCAGCGATGTCGGCAGCCGCGCCAACGCGCTGGTCGAACTGTCCGACCCGGACGGCAACCGCGTGGCCGAGACCGCGCAGGGCGATGGCCCGGTCGATGCGCTGTTCGGCGCGCTGTCGGCCGCTACCGGCGTGCAGCTGATGCTCGACAGCTACCACGTGCACAGCGTCGGCATCGGCGCCGATGCGCGCGGTGAGGCCAACCTGAGCGTGCGCCACGAAGGCGTGGAGTACGACGGCACCGGCACCAGCAAGGACATCATCGAAGCCTCCGCGCTGGCCTGGCTGGATGTGGCCAACCGCCTGCTGCGCCAGCGCCAAGCCACCGCCCACAACAGCACCGACGTTCCCACCCCTGCCACCGCCTGAGGAACCCGCCATGAGCGCCTTCGACACCTTCACCCCGGCCAGCGCCGCTGGCCAGCAGTGGAACGCCCAGGACTATGCGATCGACGCCGGCTTCGTGCCGCTGCTCGGCGGCGCGGTCTCGCGCCTGCTCGACCCGCGCGCCGGTGAGCGCATCCTCGACCTGGGCTGTGGCGATGGCGTACTCAGTACCGAACTGGCGCTGAGCGGCGCACGCATCCACGGCGTGGATGCTTCGCCGGAACTGGTAGTCGCCGCCCGCGCACGCGGTGTCGACGCGCAGGTGATGGACGGCCACGCGCTGTCGTTCGACAGCGAGTTCGATGCAGTTTTCAGCAATGCCGCACTGCATTGGATGACGACTCCGGACCGCGTGCTGGAAGGCGTGCGCCGCGCCCTGCGCCCCGGCGGCCGCTTTGTCGCCGAATTCGGTGGCCACGGCAACGTGGCCACGATCATCGCGGCGGTACAGGCCGCGCGCGTGGCCCACGGCCATGGCGCCAGCACCTTCCAGTGGTATTTCCCGACCGCCGATGCCTACGCCGACCGCCTGCGCCAGCATGGCTTCCAGGTGCAACTGATCGAGTGCACGCCGCGCCCGACCGCACTGCCGACCGGCGTGGCCGGCTGGTTGCGCGTGTTCGCCGCGCCACTGCTGGATGACCTGCCCAGCGAGGCCCACGCCACCGTGCGCGATGCCGCTGCTGCACTGCTGGCCGATCTTCCGCGCAACGCCACCGGCCAGCCGCTGGCCGACTACGTGCGGCTGCGGGTGCTCGCCCGCCGCCGCTGACATGACCTTTTCGCTATCTTTCCTGATGTCCGCATCTTCGTACTTCTGCCAGGCACACGCATGACTTCCGCACCCCGCACCCTGTACGACAAACTGTGGGACGCCCACGTGGTGGTTCCCGAATCCGACAGCGCGCCCGCCGTGCTGTACATCGACCTGCACCTGATCCACGAGGTCACCTCGCCGCAGGCCTTCACCGAACTGCGCGAACGCGGCCTGTCGCCGCGCCGGCCGGACCGCACCAAGGCGACGATGGACCACTCCACGCCGACCCTGCCGGCCGCCGCCGACGGCACGCTGCCCTATGCCAGCGCCGCCTCCGAGGCACAGGTCGCCACGCTGGCACGCAACTGCGCCGAACACGGCATCGAGCTGTTCGACATGGCGTCGGACAACCGCGGCATCGTCCACGTGATCGCGCCGGAGCAGGGCTTCACCCAGCCGGGCATGACCATCGTCTGCGGCGACAGTCACACCTCCACCCATGGTGCCTTCGGTTCGCTGGCCTTCGGCATCGGCACCAGCGAAGTCGGCCACGTGCTGGCCACGCAGTGCCTGCTGCAGCGCAAGGCGAAGACCTTTGCCATCACCGTCGATGGCCCGCTGGCGCCGGGCGTCGGCGCCAAGGACGTGGTGCTGCACATCATCGGCGTGATCGGCGTCAACGGTGGCACCGGCCACGTCATCGAGTTCCGTGGCAGCACCATCGAAGCGATGGATATGGAACAGCGCATGACCCTGTGCAACATGTCGATCGAGGCCGGCGCGCGTGCCGGCATGGTCGCCCCGGACCAGGTCACCTTCGACTTCGTGGCCAATACCCCGCGTGGCCCCAAAGGTGCCGAGTTCGACGCCGCCGTCGCACGCTGGCAGAAGCTGCGCAGCGATGAAGGCGCACGCTTCGACAGCGAAGTACGCATCGACGCCGCCGACATCCGCCCGACCCTGACCTGGGGCACGCATCCGGGTACCGCCATCGCGGTGGATGCGCCGATTCCGGCGGCCAACGATGCCGCCGCACAGAAGGGCCTGGACTACATGCATTTCCAGGCCGGCAAGGCGCTGGCCGGCACGCCGGTGGACGTGGTGTTCGTCGGTTCGTGCACCAATGGCCGCCTGAGCGACATGCGCGAAGTCGCGCAGGTGCTGCGCGGCCGCCGCGTCGCCGACCGGGTGCGCATGCTGGTGGTGCCGGGCTCGGAGATCGTCAAGCGCGAGGCCGAGGCCGAAGGCATCCATGAGATCGTGCGCGCGGCCGGTGCCGAGTGGCGCGAGCCGGGCTGCTCGATGTGCATCGCCATGAACGGCGATCTGGTCGCTCCCGGCCAGTTGGCCGTGAGCACCAGCAACCGCAACTTCGAAGGCCGCCAGGGTCCCGGCTCGCGCACGCTGCTGGCCTCGCCGATGAGTGCGGCCTGGGCCGCGGTGAACGGGCACGTCGCCGATACCCGCGAACTGTTCGCACAGGAGGTGGCATGATGGCCGGTTTCCGTACCCTGACCTCGGCCAGCGTGGTGCTGCGCCAGACCAACATCGACACCGACCAGATCATCCCGGCGCGGTTCCTGTCCACTACCGAGCGCGCCGGCCTGGGCCACAACGCGTTCAACGACTGGCGCTGGCAGGCCGACGGCTCCCCGGTGGCCGACTTCGCCTTCAACCAGCCACACAACGCAGGCCGCAGCATCCTGCTGGCCGGCCGCAACTTCGGCTGCGGTTCTTCGCGCGAGCATGCGCCGTGGGCGCTGACCGACCTGGGCCTGCGTGCCATCGTCAGCAGCGAGATCGCTGATATCTTCCGCGGCAACTCGCTGAAGAACGGCCTGCTGCCGATCGTGCTGGGCGAGGCCGACGTGCAGGCGCTGATGCAGCGCCCGGACGATGAGCTGACCATCGACGTGGCTGCGCGCGAGCTGCGCACCCCCGATGGCCGCGTGTATTCCTTCCCGCTGGATGGCTTCTCGCAGACCTGCCTGCTGGAAGGTGTCGACCAGTTGGGGTATCTGTTGGGCCGTGTCCCTGAAATCGAACGTTACGAGAGTGAGCATGCACGCTGAAATTGTTGTCCTGCCCGGTGATGGCATCGGCCCGGAAGTGGCCGCCGCCGCGGTTGCCGTCCTGAAGTCCGTCGCCGAACGCTTCAACCACACCTTCACCTTCAGCGAGCACGATATCGGTGGCATTGCCATCGACCGCCACGGCGAACCGCTGCCTGCATCGACGCTGGCTGCCTGCCAGGCCGCCAACGCCGTGCTGCTGGGCGCGGTTGGCGGCCCGAAGTGGTCCGACCCCAATGCCAAGGTGCGCCCGGAACAGGGCCTGCTGGCGATCCGCAAGGCGCTGGGCCTGTATGCCAACCTGCGCCCGGTGCGCACCCATGAAGCCGCACTGCATGCCTCGCCGATCAAGGCCGAGCTGCTGCAGGGCGTGGACTTCGTGGTGGTGCGCGAACTGACCGGCGGCATCTACTTCGGCGACAAGACCCGCGACGCCGACAGCGCCAGCGACCTGTGCCGCTACACCGTGGCCGAGATCGAGCGCGTGTTGCGCAGTGCCTTCCGCCTGGCCCAGCAGCGCCACGGCAAGGTCACCTCGGTGGACAAGGCCAACGTACTGGAGACCTCGCGCCTGTGGCGTGACGTGGCCGCGCGCATCGGCCGGGAGGAATTCCCGGACATTGCACTGGAGCACCAGCTGGTCGATTCGATGGCCATGCACCTGCTGGCCAAGCCGCGCGAGTACGACGTGATCGTGACCGAGAACATGTTCGGCGACATCCTCACCGACGAAGCTTCGATGCTGGCCGGTTCGCTGGGCCTGCTGCCCTCGGCCTCGCTGGGCGAGCCGGGTGCCGTCGGCATCTACGAACCGATCCATGGCTCGGCCCCGGACATCGCCGGCAAGGGCATCGCCAACCCCTACGCAACGATCTTCAGCGCGGCGATGCTGCTGCGCCATTCGCTGGGGTTGGAAGTCGAAGCGGCCGCGGTGGAAGCCGCCGTGCATGCGGTGCTGGATGATGGTGTGTTCACCGCCGACCTGGCCGCCAAGGGCCAGGCAGTGAGCACGGCAGCCGCCACCGACGCGGCGCTGGCCAGACTCAACTGATCCGGTAGCGCCACGCCATGCGTGGCGGCCTTTCCTTCGGACATTGCGCGCAGCCACCCATGGGGTGGCTCTACTGTAGATCCACGCCATGCGTGGATGCAGCCATCCGTGCCAACCAAGGTTGGCACCCACCACCGCAGCAGATCCACGCCATGCGTGGCTTTGCTCACTTGGTGGTGTACCCACCATTGACCAGAATCGTCTGCCCGGTCATCCACCAGCCATCGGTCACCAGGAAGCGGATCCACGGCACGATATCGGCGATGTCGGTCAGGCCGGTGCGGGTGAATGCCGACAGCGCCGCCGCGGTCTTGTGATACGCCTGCGCATCGGCACTCTCGGCCGGGTAGAAGAACGGCGTGTCCATCGGACCGGGGCCGATCGCGGTCACCGAGATGCCGCGCTCACCGAACTCCTTCGACGCCGCGCGGGTGAAGTGCTCGACCGGCGCCTTGGTTCCGGCGTAGCTGGAATAGAACGGCGTGTAGGCACCCAGCAGCGAGGTCACCAGGGTGCAGATGCGACCACCGTCGTTGACGTGGCGACCGGCTTCCTTGAGGAAGAAGAACGCCGCCTTGGCGTTGACCGCGCTCATCTCCTCGTACTCTGCCTCGCTGATTTCCAGCAGCGGCTTCTTCAGCACCTTGCCAACCGTGTTGATGGCAATGTCAGGGCGACCAACCGCTGCCACGGCATCGGCGAACAGGCGCTCCATCGCTGCCGCCGACGTCAGGTCGCCCTGCAGGGCAACGGCTTTGCTGCCGGCGGCCTGCACCGCAGCGACGGTGGCTTCGGCGTCGGCGTGGGTGGCGGCACTGTTGTAGTGAACCACGATGGCCCTGGCACCTTGCGCGGCGAAGTCGCGGGCGATCAGCCCACCCAGGTTCTTGGCGCCACCGGCGATCAGCACGGTCTTGCCTTTGAGGGAATGGTCGGTCATGGCTTCGATCTCGGGAGGGGGCTGCCCGGGGTGGCAACCCTGCCCTGACGACGATATCGTGCAGAAAATGCGGATAAAGCCCGCCACATTGACTTAACTTTCCAGAGCCAGCGAACAATGGACCGGATCGATCGCTTCCGCATCTTCACCCGGGTGGTGGAGTGCGCCAGCTTCACCCGCGCCGCCGACCAGCTCGGCCTGCCCCGCTCCACCGTCTCTGCCGCCATCGCCGAACTGGAGCAGCGTCTCGGCACCCGCCTGCTTCAGCGCTCGACCCGTCGCGTCTCCACCACCCACGATGGCGACGTGTTCCATGCGCGCTGCCTGCGCCTGATCGCCGAAGTCGAAGACGCCGAAACCCTTTTCCGGCAGGACGACGCGCAGCCGATGGGCCTGCTGAAGATCGACGTGCCCAGCCGCATCGGCCGCCGCATCATCGCCCCTTCCCTTCCGGATTTCTTCGCGCGCCATCCGCAGGTGGAAGTGGATCTGGGCATGACCGACCGCGCGGTGAACCTGATCGAAGACGGTTGCGATGCGGTGTTGCGTGTCGGCCAGCTGGGCGATTCCAGTCTGGTGGCGCGCACGCTTGGCCAGCTCGACTTCGTCAACGTCGCCGCGCCGGCGTACCTGCGTGAACACGGCATGCCGCAGCAGCCTGCCGACCTGCAGCAGCACCGTGCAGTGAACTACGCCTCGCCGACTACGGCACGGGTGGAACCGTGGGAGTGGCAGGAGGGCGCGCAGCTGCGCACATTGCCGATGCCCGGTTGGGTGCGGGTGAACAGTGCAGAAGCATCGATCGCGTGCTGCGTGGCCGGCCTGGGGTTGCTGCAGATTCCGCGTTACGACGTGCAGGCGGAACTGCAATCCGGCGAACTGGTGGAAGTGATGCCGCAGTACGTGGCGCAGCCGTTGCCGGTGACCCTGCTTCAGCCGCATCGGCAACACCGCGCGCAACGAGTGCAGGTATTCATCGAATGGCTGCTGCCGGTGCTGCGGACCGGACTGCAACTGCACTAGATCCACGCCATGCGTGGATGCTTCTGTAGAGTCGAGCCATGCTCGACTCATCCCATCATCGCGCGAAGAGCAGCCGAGCATGGCTCGGCTCTACAGAAAGCAGATCCCGCGAGCAGATCAATCCGGGCCATGCGTGGATGCAAGCCGCAGTGCCAACCAAGTTGGCACCTGCCAGAGGCGGTGGCCGTAGAACCCGGGGCGTCATGCCCCGGATTCGTCCGGCTTCACCCGGAACCACGCTGCGTACAGCGCCGGCAGGAACACCAGGGTCAGCACCGTGCCCACGATCAGGCCACCCATGATCGAGATCGCCATCGAGCCATAGAACGCGCTGCGCGACAGCGGAATCATCGCCAGCACGGCCGCCAGCGCGGTCAGAACGATCGGGCGGAAGCGGCGCACCGTAGCGTCGATGATCGAATGCCAACGGTCATGCCCGGCATCGATGTCCTGCTGGATCTGGTCGATCAGGATCACCGAGTTGCGCATGATCATGCCGGCCAGTGCGATCGTGCCCAGCAGTGCCACGAAGCCGAACGGCGCGCGGAACAGCAGCAGGAACAACGTCGCACCGATGATGCCCAGCGGCGCGGTCACCAGCACCATCGCCGCGCGCGAGAAGCTGCGCAGCTGCAGCATCAGCAGCGTGGCCACCACCACCAGGAACAGCGGCATGCCGGCCTTGATCGAGTTCTGGCCACGTGCCGAATCCTCCACGGTACCGCCGGTTTCCAGCAGGTAGCCGCTGGGCAGCTCGGCACGGATGCCGTCCAGCGTTGGCAGGATCTGGTGCACCACATCCAACGGCTGCATGCCATCGCTGATGTCGGCGCGCACGGTCACCGTCGGCAGGCGGTTGCGGTGCCAGATGATGCCGTCCTCGAAGCCGTACTCCATCGTCGCCACCTGCGACAGCGTGATGCTGCCGCCGTTGGCAGTCGGCATCGACAGGCTCGACAGCAGCTCCAGCTGGTTGCGCTCATCGGCCGGGCCACGCAGCAGCATCTCGATCTGGCGGTTGCCTTCGCGGTAAACGCTCACCGATTGCCCGGCCAGCGAACTGGACAGGAACTGGCTGACCTGGGCACTGCTCACGCCCAGCGCGCGGGCACGCTCCTGGTCGATCACCAGCCGCACCACCTTGCTCGGCTCGCTCCAGTCCAGGTTGACGTTCATCACGTGCGGGTTCTCACGCACCTTGGCCTCGACCTGGCGCGCGATCGCCTGCACCTTCTCGATGTGCTCGCCGGAAATGCGCATCTGCACCGGGTAACCGACCGGCGGGCCGTTCTCCAGGCGGGTCACGCGCATCTGCACATCCGGGAACTTCGGGATCACCTCGTGCAGCAGCCAGTCGCGGGTGCTTTCGCGCGATTTGATGTCCTTGGCCAGCACCACGAACTGGGCGAAGTTGGTGGCTGGCAGCTGCTGGTCCAGCGGCAGGTAGAAGCGCGGCGAACCGGTGCCCACGTAGGACACATAGTTGGCGATGCCCTCGCGGCTGGACAGCAGTTTCTCCAGCTTCTCGGCCTGGGCCTGAGTCGAGCGCAGCGAGGCGCCCTCGGCCAGCTCGATGTCCACCATCAGCTCCGGCCGGGTCGAATCCGGGAAGAACTGCTGCGGCACGAAGCGGAACAGCATCAGCGAACCGATGAACAACGCGATGGTCGCGGCGATCACCCACCAGCGCCGGCGCAGGCAGGTGTCCAGGAAGCGACGGAAGCTGCGATAGAACGGGCGCTGGTACGGATCATGGTCATGCCCGTGCTGCGGCGGCGCGATCAGGTTGGCCAGCGCCGGGTAGCGGTCGGCCCACTGCTGGCGCTTGGCATGCCAGCGCGCGGACAGGCTGCCCGGCTTCGGCGGCTGCGGATTGAACAGGTCCGGCAGCATCTTGTCGCCCAGGTACGGGATGAACAGCACCGCCGCGATCCACGACACTACCAGCGCGATGGTCACCACCTGGAACAGCGAGCGGGTGTACTCACCGGTGCTCGAGGCGGCCGTAGCGATCGGCAGGAAGCCGGCCGCGGTGATCAGGGTACCGGTCAGCATCGGGAACGCGGTCGACTCCCAGGCGAAGCTGGCTGCGCGCAGGCGGTCGTAGCCCTGCTCCATCTTGGTGGCCATCATCTCCACCGCGATGATCGCGTCGTCCACCAGCAGGCCCAGCGCCAGCACCAGCGCGCCCAGCGAGATCTTGTGCAGGCCGATGTCGAAGTAATGCATGACGAAGAAGGTCATCGCCAGCACCAGCGGAATGGTCACGCCCACCACCAGGCCGGTGCGCAGGCCCAGCGAGAAGAAGCTGACCAGCAGCACGATCACCACCGCCTCGGTCAGTACCTGCACGAACTCGCCGACCGACTCTTCCACCGACTGCGGCTGGTCGGACACCTTGCGCAGCTGCATGCCCGCCGGCAGGGTCTTCTGCAGGCGCTCGAACTCGGCATCCAGGTTGGCGCCGAGCTTGAGGATGTCACCGCCATCCTTCATCGCCACCGCCAGGCCGATCGCCTCTTCACCCATGAAGCGCATCTTCGGCGACGCGGGATCGGCGAAGCCACGCTTGACCTCGGCGATGTCGCCCAGGTGCACGGTGCGGTCACCGGCGCGGATCGGGAACTGGCGGATCGCTTCGATGTCGTTGAACTGGCCGGTCACGCGCAGCTGCACGCGATCGGTGGCGGTCTCGAAGAAGCTGGTGCCGGTCACCGCATTCTGGTCGGCCAGTGCCTGCTGCACCTGCTGCATCGACACGCCCAGCGTGGCCAGCCGGGTGTTGGACAGCTCGATCCACACCTTCTCGTCCTGCAGGCCGACCAGGTCGATCTTGCCGACGTCGGGCACGCGCTGCAGTTCCAGCTGGATGCGGTCGGCGTAGTCACGCATCACGGCGTAGTCGAAGCCCTTGCCGGTCAGCGCGTAGATGTTGCCGTAGGTGTCGCCGAACTCGTCGTTGAAGAATGGGCCGACGATCTCGCGCGGCAGCGTCGCGCGGATATCGCCCACGCGCTTGCGCACCTGGTACCACAGATCCGGAATCTGCCTGGAGCGCAGGCTGTCACGGGCCATGAAGATCACCTGCGATTCGCCCGGGCGCGAGTACGAGCGGATGAACTCGTACTCGCCGGTGTTCATCAGCGCCTTCTCGATCGGCTCGGTCACCTGCCGCGAGACCTGCTCGGCGGTTGCGCCCGGCCACAGCGTGCGCACCACCATCGCCTTGAAGGTGAACGGCGGGTCTTCGGACTGGCCCAGATGCTTGTACGACCATGCGCCGATCAGGGCGAAGGCGAGCATCGCGAACAGCACCAGCGGGCGATTGGCCAGCGCCCACTCGGAAAGATTGAAGCGGCGCACCGGCTTACTCCTTGGCCTTGGCGGCAGCGGGCGGCGCGGCCGGCTTCAGCACCGGGCGGTTCTGCCGGTCCACCGCAATCACCGGCTGGCCGGCGCGCAGCAGGTGGCCACCGGCGGCGACCACCCAGTCACCGGCACCGACGCCCGACAGCACAGGCACCGATTCGCTGCCATAGGCTCCGGTGGTGACCGGCGCGGCCTTCAGCGTGCTGTTGGCCGGATCGACCACCCACACGCTGGCGGCACCGTTGGCACCGCGCTGCAGCGCGCCCAGCGGCAGCTGCAGGGTGCCGTGGCGACCGGCACTGCTGTAGACGCGTGCGCTCTGGCCCAGTTCGACATCGGCCAGCGCATCGGCGGCCAGGCTGACGCGGGTGGCATAGGTGCGTGCCTGCGGATCGGCGGCGGCGGCGATCTCGCGGATCGTGCCCGGCAGGCGCTGGCCCGGGCGGTTCCACAGTTCCACCTCGACCGGCTGGCCGACCGCATAGTCGCGGATGGTGGCTTCGGGCAGGTCGATCAGCACTTCGCGGCCACCATCGGCGGCCAGGTTGAAGATGGTCTGCCCGGCGGACACCACCTGCCCGGCTTCGGCCTCGCGGCTGGCGATCACGCCGTCAGCCGGTGCGCGCAGCTGTGCGTAGTCGGCCTGGTTGCGCAGCACATCAAGGTTGGCACGAGCGGCATTGGCCTGGCCCTGCGCAGCTTTGAACGCCGCGGACTGCTGGTCCAGCTGCGAGCGGCTGACCAGTTGCTGGTCGGCCAGCACCTGGTAGCGCTTGAGATCGTCACGGGCACGCACCAGGTCGGCTTCCGCCGCCGCCAGCTGGGCCTGCGAGGCACGCGCCTGCAGCGCGAAGTCGGCCACGTCCAGTTCGGCCAGCACGTCGCCCTTCTTCACCCGCTGGCCGGCATCGACATGGCGCTTGACCAGGTTGCCGCCGACGCGGAACGACAGCGGGCTTTCCTGGCGGGCACGCACCGTGCCCGGGAACGCCGCCGGCGCCTGTCCGGCCTGTTCGCCGGGGTGAACCACCAGTACCGGCACGGCCGCCTGCGGCGCCTGTTCCTGTCCCGAACAGGCTGCCAGCGCAGCCACCCACACCATACCGCCCATCCAGCGCACGATCTTCATCGGTCAACGTCCTGAAAACGCAGGGTTGCAACAAGGGGGAGCCGCGACTGCCGGCCCAATTTAATAAACCGGCCGGTATAGTATAAATATCGAACCGCTTGGTCTAGTATTGTTGCGATGAGTTCTTCCACTTCCCGCAAGCCGTCGGCCAAGCCTGCTGCCAAGGCCGCCGGACCCGGGCGCCCCAAGGATCTGGGCAAGCGCGCGGCGATCCTTGAAGCAGCCAAGGTACTGTTCATCGAACAGGGCTATACCGGCGTGAGCATGGACGCCATTGCCGCCCAGGCCGGCGTCTCGAAGCTGACCGTGTACAGCCACTTCGGCGACAAGGAAACCCTGTTTTCCGAGGCCGTGCAGTCCAAGTGCATTGAAATGCTGCCCGATGCCCTGTTCGTGGCCGACGCGGACGGCCCGCTGCGCGACCAGCTGATCGGCATCGGCCTGGCCTTCTTCGAGCTGATCACCTCCGATGCGGCGATCTCGATCCAGCGCATGATGATGGCGCCGGAGACCGATGAACGCCTGCGCGAGTTGTTCTGGCAGGCCGGTCCGGAACGCACCTGCGAGGCCCTGGCCGACTTCCTGCGCGCCCGCGGCGAACGCGGTGAGCTGGCGATCCCCGACTACTACCTGGCCGGCCAGCAGTTCCTGACTTTGGTAAAGGGCGAAGTGCACATGCATATGATGTGCGGCATGCCACTGTCACCGGTGGAGTGCGACCCTCTTGCCCATGTGACCGCCAGCATCGACTTCTTCCTGCGCGCCTATGCGCCGCGAGGGGCCGCGACGGCTGAATAACCAAAACTGAACGAACCGGAGGTCGCGATGACTTCCGGCACTGCGACCCCGGCCACCCGGCAGCTGATGCTCTGGGCGCGCCGCCGGCCTCCGGCACCGGTAAAATGGCCGGCCCACTGCGCTGGATTTGAACCTCATGACGATTGATTACGCCCACGCCCGCGAACTGATGGTGGAACAGCAGATCCGTCCCTGGGACGTGCTGGACATCAAGGTGCTCGACGTCCTGGCCCGCCTGCCGCGCGAGGCCTTTGTCGCCGATGCACACCGGGCGCTGGCCTACGCCGATGTCGAACTGCCGATCGGCCATGGCCAGAAGATGATGAAGCCGGTCATCGAGGGCCGTACCCTGCAGGCACTGGATCTGCAGCCGGGTGACGAAGTGCTGGAAATCGGCACCGGCAGCGGCTTCCTGTCCGCCTGCATCGGCGCGCTCGCACGCGACGTGCTGAGCCTGGAGATCGACCCGGAGCTGGCCGCCGCCGCGCGTGCCCGCCTGGACGCCTCCGGCCTGGGCACCAACGTCCGCGTGGAAGTGGCCGACGCCCTGTCCTGGCAGACCGAACGCCGCTTTGACGTGATCTGTGTCACTGGTGCCGTCGACGTGGTGCCGTCACAGTTCGCCTCGTGGCTGCGTCCGGGTGGTCGCCTGTTCGTGATCCACGGCCGCTCGCCGGCGATGGAGGCCCTGCTGGTCAAGGCCGACGGCGGCACCGAGTCCCTGTTCGAGACCGATATCGATTACCTGCGTGGTGCCGCCCCGGCACCCCAGTTCCACCTCTGAGTCCAAGGAAGCCGCAATGATCCGCCGATCCCTCGCTGTTGCGCTGGCCACTGCTCTGCTGCCGTTGTCCGCCCATGCCGCCGACCTGCTGCAGGTCTACGAGATGGCGCGCAACGGCGATCCGCAGCTGTCCGCCGCCGAATCGACCCGGCTGGTCGACAAGGAAGGCGCCGTGCAGGCACGCGCCGCCCTGCTGCCGCAGATCAACGGCCAGGCCACGCTGAACCGCACGCGCAGCGAGCCGAACGCCGACATCAACTCCGGCTCGTTCACCAACAAGCGCCGCAATTACACGATCGATGGCAGCCAGACGCTGTTCAACTGGACCCAGATCAACAACCTGCGTTCGCAGCGTGAGCTGAGCAAGGCGGCGGACTTCACCCTCGAATCTGCCAACGACAGCCTGATCGTGCGCACCTCGGCGGCCTACTTCAACGTGCTGGTGGCGATCGAATCGCTGAACGCCGCACAGACCAATGAAGCGGCTGCGAAGAAGCAGTTCGACTTCGCCGACAAGCGCCTGGAAGTGGGCCTGGCGCCGATCACCGACGTGCACGAAGCACGCGCCCAGTACGACCAGGCGCGTGCCAACACCATCGTTGCGCAGAACACCCTGGCCGATAACTACCAGGCCCTGACCGAACTGACCGGCCAGCCGGTGGTCAACCTGCGCGGCCTGCCGGCCGACTTCCGTCCGGAAGTGCCGGCCAACCGTGGCAACATCGATGAGCTGGTGCACCAGGCCACCACCCAGAATCCGGCGCTGAAGGCGCAGGAACTGAAGGTGAGCGCCGCCGAAGCCGGCGTGCAGGCCGCGCGTGGTGGCCACTACCCGACCCTGTCGCTGGGCGGCAGCTGGGGCAAGACCGCGACCTGGGGCGACAGCACCGGCTCCGGCTCGCTGTCCCCCGACGCCCGCACCAACAGCATCGGCCTGACCCTGAACGTGCCGATCTTCGCCGGCGGCGCTACCCAGTCCGGCGTGCGCCAGGCGCTGGCCCAGCGTGACATTGCCCAGGACGGCTACGAGCAGCAGAAGCGTGCCCTGGACCGCAACACCCGCAATGCCTACCAGACCCTGGTACAGGGCATCAGCGAAGTGGAAGCCCGCCGCCTGGCGGTGGTCTCGGCACAGAGCGCGTACGACGCCTCGCAGGTCGGCCTGGAAGTCGGTACCCGTACCGTGCTGGACGTGATCCAGAACCAGCGCATCCTGTTCTCGGCGCAGCTGGACTACGCCCAGGCCCGTTACACCTTCCTGCAGAACCGCCTGCTGCTGAGCCAGTCGCTGGGTGCGCTGGACGTGGCCGAGCTGCAGGACGTCAACCGCCTGCTGACCCAGGACGCGGGCAACCCGGCAACCACCACGCATTGAGTCGTCAGCCTGCCGGTCACGAAGAAGCCACCCGCGAGGGTGGCTTTTTTGTTGGTCGCGCGGACGGAAGCATGCACCCACCGACCGTCAGCCGGGCCAGACCCGCATCCGCTCGACTGCGGCCAGCAGACACAGTGCGATGGCGACGGGAGCCAGCACCGGCAGGGCGCGTGACCGCGGTGCCCGTCCACGCAGCACCGCCAGGCACACGGCCCCCATCACCAACAGGGTTGCCGGGCCAGGCAATACCGGCAGGCTGCCCGTTGGCGCCCACAACGCCAGCAATGCCGCCGACAGGACGACGGCGACCGGCACCAGCCTCTCCCGGAATTCCAGGGATTCGCCACCTGCCGTCGGCCACAGCTGTATCGCCAGCCGCGCAGCCAACATCAGCAGCACCAGAACGAGCGCCCCCAACCCGGCCACTCCTGCCAACGGCAGCAAGGGCATCATCCAGTACAGCTGCGGGTGATGCTGCAGGGCCACCGACAAAGGCCGCGTGCTGGCCAAGGACGGAAATTCGACCAGGCCAGCCTGCAACGCGGCCAGTACGATCAGCAGCACCATGGCCAGCAGCACGCACGCCAGCAGCAGCCGCGGCCGTGTCCTCGCCTGCCTGCCAATGCCTGGGAATCCCAGCGCCAGGCCAACGGTGGCGAACACACCGGACAGCGGCACGCTCGCCGCCAGTACACCGCCGATCCCGAAGCGATAGGGTGCCGTTGCCGGCGGCAGCCATGGAATCCAGTACGCGTAGTGCACATGGCGGGCTGCCAGCACCAGCAACAGCAGGCCGACGCCGATCTTCACCGTCAGCAGCATGCAGGCAACCAGCACCACACGGTGTGGCCGCAGCAATCCGACCACTGCAAGCAGCAGCAGGCTGGCAGCAGCCATCAGTGGGTCCGGCATCCCGTTGCTGGTCTCGATTCCACAACCGGCCAGCAGCGCATGCAGATGGCTGGCGATGGACTGTGCCACGCCAGCGGCAGTCACCACCAGTTCCAGCAGCAGCGAGCCGCCGAGCAGAACGGCCGGCACGCTTCCCAGGCGGTCCCGCAACACGCCATTCAAGCCGTCGGCAGCGGGCCATTGCTGGTTCAGGACGTACAGGCAGTACAGCAGCGGACCCGTGCCCAGCGCGGCCAGCAGCAGGCTCAGGACGATGGCCGGGCCTGTCTGGGCTGCGGTGTGTTGGCCGACCAGCGCGACCACGCCGCCTCCCAGCAGCAAGGTCAGTGCCACCACCACAAGGCGATCGCCGTACCCGGGCTCATCAATGCCGTCGGGGCTGCTGTCGCTGTCCATCGCAAGTTCCCTTGATATCCGCCCAAGCGCGGTCGACAGCAGACTGACAGCCTGTGCGGGGAGGCGGTATCGGAATACGCGCCCTGCGCACCACGATGTGACGGCAGGCACGTTGGCAAGGAAGCTCCCGGTCCCGCTACGACAGGTTCCCGGTCGCTAAGCAGAGTTGACGCGGTCTTTCACGACAGTCGCGTCGCGCGCGCCGGCCCTTCGAACTCAGCGGCAAGGTGGCGGCAGGTGCGGCCCGACCAGCGCCAGCGTACGCTGCAGGGCACCGCGTCCATTGCTGATCAGCGTGCAGCCTGCCCGCGCCATGTCCTCGCGTGCCTGCGGGTCTTCGAGCAGGTGCTGCAGCAGTTCGCCGACCGCCTGCACGTCTTCGCCGATCAACAGCGCGCCGGCCTCGCGCATCCGCCGGGAAATCTCCGAGAAGTTGTGCAGGTGCGGGCCTGTCACCGCAGCGGTGCCCATCGCCGCCGGCTCAAGCAGGTTGTGGCCACCGATCGGCTGCAGGCTGCCACCGACAAACGCCACCTGCGCGCAGGCATAGAACGGCATCAGTTCGCCAAGGGTATCGATGACGAACACATCGGTTTCAACCTCCGGCCACTGCTTCGCGCGCCGGGTTGCCACGTTCCAGCCCTGCTCCCGCGCCAGTGCCTCCACCTTCGGGAAACGCTCGGGATGCCGCGGTGCCCACAGCAACAGCAGGTCGGGGTGCTGCTGGCGCAGGCGCCGGTGCAGATCGATCACCGCCTGTTCTTCACCATCGTGGGTACTGGCGGCGATCCACACCGGCCGCCGGGCCGGCACGCAGGCATGGAACTGCTCGACGAAGCCCTGCACGTCCGGCGTGGTGATGTCGAACTTCAGGTTGCCCAGCGCCTGCACCTGCTCCGGCGCAGCGCCCAGCTGCACGAAACGCTCGGCATCGTCCTGCGACTGCGCGGCCACGCAGGTGACCGTGCGCAGCGCGCGGCGGATCAACGCCGCCAGCAGCCGGTAGCCCCGCAGCGATCGTGCTGACAGGCGCGCGTTGAGGATGTAGACCGGAATGCCACGGTCACGGCAGCCGAACAGCATGTTCGGCCACAGTTCGGTTTCCAGGATCAGCGCCAGGCTGGGCTGGAAGTGGCCGAGGAAGCGGTTGACGCTGCCGGGCACGTCATACGGCAGGTAGACGTGGTCCAGTGCATCGCCCCACAGCGCACGCACGCGCTCGGAGCCGGTCGGGGTGATGGTGGTGATGACCCAGCGGATGTCCGGGCGCTCCTTGCGCAGCGCGTTCACCAGCGGCGCAGCGGCATTGACTTCGCCCACCGAGACCGCGTGCAGCCAGACCCGCGGTTGCCCGGTGGGCTGCGGATAGGAGGCATAGCGCTCGTCCCAGCGCCGGAAGTACTCACGGACCCGGAAGCCGCGCCAGACCAGGTGGTACACGGTGATCGGCAGCAGGATGTAGAGCACGACCGAGTACAGGCCGCGCAGGATCCATTCGACAGGGTCTTTACGCATGCGGCAAGGATACGGGAGCCCCCCGGGAAAGACACGCGGCCGCCTTGGTAGAATGGGCCAATGTCCGATGCCACCACCGCCGTCCGCCCGTCGCTGCGCGATCCCCGCAACTGGCCGATGTTCGCCGCCATGCTGGGCGCCTTCGCCATCGCCCGCCTGCCTTGGATGCTGCAGCGTGCGCTGGGCCGGGGCGTCGGCTGGATCAGCTGGCGCCTTCTGGGCAGCCGTCGCCGCGCCGCCGAGGTCAACCTGCGGCTGTGCTTCCCCGAGAAGGACGAGGCCTGGCGCCAGCGCCTGGTGCGCGACAGCTTCGATGCCCTGGGCGTAGGTGTGTTCGAGTGCATCCGCGCCTGGTGGGGCAGCATCGACAGCATCCGCCCGCAGGTGCAGATCGAAGGACTGGAACATCTGCGGCAGATGCAGGCGGAAGGTCGTGGCGTGCTGCTGGTGTCCGGCCACTTCATGACCCTGGAAATGTGCGGGCGCCTGCTGTGCGACTACGTTGATCTTTCTGGCATGTACCGCAAGCACAAGAATCCGGTGTACGAGTGGGCGGTGAAGTTCGGCCGCCTGCGCTATGCCAAGGCAATGTTCGCCAATGAGGACATCCGCGCTACCGTGCGCCACCTGAAAAAGGGGGGCTTCCTCTGGTATGCGCCGGACCAGGACATGCGCGGCAAGGACACCGTGTTCGTACCGTTCTTCGGCCATACCGCCTCGACCATCACCGCTACCCACCAGCTGGCGCGGATGACCGGCTGCGCGGTGATCCCGTATTTCCATCGCCGCGAAGGCGGGAAGTACTTCCTGAAGATCGGCGCGCCGCTGGAGAATTTCCCCAGCGAGGACGTGGAAGCCGATACCACGCGGGTCAACCAGGCCATCGAAGAGATGGTGCGCGAGGCGCCCGACCAGTACCTGTGGATCCATCGCCGATTCAAGCGGCAGCCGGGTGGCCGGAGCGATTTCTACAAGTAACGCGGGGTCGGGTTGGCTCTATTCACGCATGGCGTGGATCTACCGGCGCGGATGGATTCATCCACGCATGGCGTGGATCTACCGGGCGTTCTGAAGTAGATCCACGCCATGCGTGGATGCTCTTCGATCACGTGCCAGAATTCACAACGGCCAACGGCACCATGCATGCGGGTACTCACCCAACGTGCTGGCCAGGCCGCTCCGGACCGGGTTGGCCATGATGTACATCGCCTTCTCCTGAAGTGATTCGTCGGTCCGCACTGCATGGTCGTGATAGCCGTGCTGCCACAGCGCGCCGCGTCGGCCCATATACTGGTTCAACACGCGGCCGCTGCGGGATTTGAGCAGGGACATGCACTCGGCCAAGGTTCCACTGCGCAGTTCCAACAACCAGTGCAGGTGGTCGGGCATCACCACCCATGCCAGGCTGTGGCTGAAACCGCTGCGTTCGACGAAGCGCAGCGCATCTACCAGGATCGCCACAATGGCGGCATCGGTGAAGAACGGTTCCCGGCCAAGGGTTGCCGTGGTCAGGAGGTACACGTTCCCCGGGTGGGAGTAGCGACCGTAGCGGAGTCTAGGGCTGGCCATGGCCCCAGCGTGCGATACGCAGGGAAGCATCGGTAGCGGAGGTTGGCGCGTGTTTGCGTCGGGAAAGCGCCATCCACGCATGGCGTGGATCTACCAGGGTGGCGTTTGTCCGGTGACCGCCCATCAGTGTTCGTCCGGCGATTGCAGTAGATCCACGCCATGCGTGGATGCGCCGTTATTTCAGCGCCGGTGATTCATCCGCGTCGCGGGCCAGCAGGCTGCCGGCGAACAGCGCGGCCAGCAGCACGGTCAGGCCACCCCAGAAGGCCGAGTAGAACGCCAGATGGGTGTTCAGCGGGAACACGGTCACCGCAAGCGCCAGCATCGCCGGACGCGCGCGTTCGCGTGCAATCGCCGGCGCGTAGCGCCATGCACGCCAGGCCTGGGCCACGGCCGCCAACCACAGCAACAGGCCTATCACTCCGGTCTCTGCGAGGATTTCCAGCACGATCTGGTGGGCGTGCAGCGCCGGGGCATTGCCCCATACCGCCGGCCCTTCCTCCGACACGCAGGCGGGATAGGCATCGCGGAAACCACGTGCCCCCACGCCATTGATCGGGTGCTCTTCAATCATGCAGGCGGCAGCTTCCCAGATCCGCGCGCGCCCCGACAGGGCCTCGTCGACACCACGCTCGCCCCCATCCAGCGCCATGGCTGTACGCGCGAAACGCTCGCGCAGCTGAGGCACGCTGGCGGTCAGCGCGCCCGCGCCTAGCACCGCCACCAGCGCCAGCACGGCCAGTCGTTTCCAGCCGAACTGGCGCACGCCGCTGTAGGCCAGCACCAGCGCGAAGGTGATCCACGAGGCGCGCGAACCGGCCAGCAGCAGCACGCTGCCCAGCGCTGCCGCAGCCAGCAGCCAGCCCGCATTGCCAAAGCGCCGCGCGACGGGCAGCAGCAGGAACGGCGACAGGCTGGCCAGCACCTGGCCGAACTTCAGGTTGCACGGTCCCAGTGCGCCGCTGAGGCGGTCGGCCAGCGCGGCCTCATCGGCCGGGCACAATGCGTGGCCACTGACCGCCAGCTTCAGGTGTTCCAGTGACCAGAACCATGGGCTGGTGCCGGCCACGGCCTGCACCAGCGCATCCAGCGTCCAAGCGCCGGTGATCAGCGCCAGACCTGCGAAGGTCAGCCGCCGCCGCTCCGGCGTGGCCACCGCGATCGCCACCAGCCACATGAAGGGCAGATAGCGCAGGCCCGCAGCAGCTTTGGTCCACGAGGCCGCCGGATCGATCGCATCGAATGCGGAAAATGCCTGCGGCAGCCAATAGCCGAGGAACAGGATCGAAGTCAGCGCCCAGGCCGCCGTGCTCAACAGATGCGGGCGGCGCTGCAGGCGGCGCATCACCATGCGCGCCGCGGCGTACAACGCGCCCAGGCCCAACACGGTTTCGGCGATGCCCGGCAACGGCCACATCGCCACGTACGCCAGCACCCACCAGGGCGCCCAGCGTCCAGCGCGGTCGTCGCGCACGATGACGGCAGGGTCAGCCGGCGAGGTCGGCATAGAGGCGGAGGGTATCGCGCTGCATGGCCTGCAGGGTAAACGGGATGCGGGTCGGCAAGGACGGGGGCTGGGCCAGCAGGGCCAGCGCCCGTTCACCCAGTGCGCGCGCATCGCCGAGCGGCACGGCACCTGCCGGTTGCAGCTGCCGAAGCAGTTCACCGACGCCACCATGGTCCCAGCCCAGCACCGGTCGGCCCACCGACAGCGCTTCGACCACGGTACGGCCGAACGCTTCGGGCTTGTCCGACAGCTGCAGCACCAGGTCGCTGGCCGCGTAAGCCTGGGCGATGCGCGCGGTCGGTGTGCTGATGTGCACGGCCTCGGCCACGCCGAGCGCGGCCGCCTGCCGGCGCAGGTCGGCCACGTAGGCTTCACGGCCGGGTTCGTCGGTGCCCAGCATCCACAGCTGCGCCGGCACACCGGCGGCGCGCACATCGGCAAGCAACTGCAGCGCATGTGCGTGGCCCTTCAGACGGGTGCCCCGCCCCGGCAACAGCAGCAATGGGCCTTCAACCTGCGCCAGCCATGGGTAATCTGCCGCAAGCGCCATCCGCGGACGGCGATCGGCACGCGCCACGCGCGGGAACTGGGCCACATCAACGCCGCGCGGAATCACCTGCAGCGCCTGTTCGGGCACGGTCGGGTAGTGCCGCTGCACGTAATCGCGCACGGTGTTGGACACACAGATCACGCGCTCGCCGCTGGTCATCACTGCGCTGTAGCGGCTGGGCGAATTCAGCCCGTGCACGGTGGTCACCCAGTGCGGGCGCTGCGAGGCAGGCAGGGCGCGGATCGCGTACAGACCCAGCCAGGCAGGCAGACGCGAGCGCGCATGCACGATGTCCGCGCCAACCTCGGCGAACAAGCGACGCAGGGTCGGCAGATGGCGCAGGGTCAGCAGCGACTTGCGGCCGATGTCCAGGGTGAGGTGCTCGGCACCGCTATCGAGCAGCGGCTGCACCAGGCGGCCACCGGCGGAAACCACCAGCGCGCGATGGCCGGCGGCGACCAGGGCCGCAGCGATTTCCAGGGTCGAGCGCTCGACACCACCGGAGTGCAGCGCCGGCAGCAACTGCACCACGGTCAATCGGCGCATCGAGGGGGCAGCCGCTTAGTCGGCCAGCACGAACACGGAACCGCAGTACGGGCACTGCGCTTCGCCGTTGGGCTCGTCTTCGATCGGCAGGTACACGCGCGGATGCGAGTTCCACAACGCCATTTCCGGGGTCGGGCAGCTCAGCGGAAGATCGCTGCGGTGCACGGTGTAGCGCTTCTCGGCGTTGGCGGGCGCAGTGGCGGTATGGCTCATGGCGGATGTCGATGAACGGGTTGCGAGGCCTGTGATTCTAGCATCCGGGCCGCCCCGGCATGGCGCCGCAACAGGTCTTTGGGCGCCGCGGGCCGATTCCGCGTGGCGTTGCATGGCACCTGGGCCGGTCTGTCTGCGCGGAATCCCCGGTCACCCGTGCGGGTTCGTGCTGGAATCCTGTCGACCGCGATATTTTCCGCATTTGGATCGAACTAAATGGCACTTGTCAGGTCGCGGCGGCTGTTGCAGGATCGGGCCCGGGTCGCGAATCGACCCGTCCAATCGACCCGATCGCATGGCCCGCCCCCACCGGACCGGCATCGCCTCTTCCACTGCCATCCCGGCGGGCGGAGCGATGCTGCCCGTGGGTCCGCCGATGCGGGTTCTGCCCGCCGCCTGCCCTTCCGGGAGACTCCTGCATGACCCTGTCCGATCCACGCCGCGCTCTGCTTCCGCTTGCTCTGGCCCTGGCCTGCGCGACCACTGCGATGCCGGTGCTGGCACAGGGGCTGCAGACCTCGTTCGAACCCGGCGAACCTGCGCCGGCGCAGGCCGCTGGCGCCCTGCAGGTAGCGATCGGCAACGGCCCTGCCGCGCCTTACACCGCCAAGCGCAACGCCGGCTACAGCGGGCTGCATGCCCTTCGTTACAGCAGCGCAGGGGGCAACGCGCGGCGCGAATTGTTCAAGACCGACCTGCCGATCAAGGCCGATACCATCCTGTCGTGGCTGGTGCTGCCGGAAATCGTCGGCAAGGACACCGTGGCGTCGACCTATGTCTCGCTGGATCTGAGGCTGGATGATGGCAGCCGCGTTTCGGCCGGTGCGGCACGCGACCAGCACGGTGTAGCCCTTGGCGCACGCGCGCAGGGCGAGTCGAAGACGCTGTACCCGCAGCAGTGGGCACGCAAGGCGGTGCGACTGGGCGACGTGCCCGCGCTGAAAGGTCGCCGCGTGGTGGCGATCGAGCTGGAGGTGGCCAGTGCCGACGGTGCGCCGGTGTCCGGCTGGATCGACGACGTGCGCCTGGATGCTCAGCCGCGGCAACAGCCGCAGCGCGCCTCCGACTGGGTGCTGACCACCCGTGGCACCCAGGCCAATGGCACCTTCTCACGCGGCAACAATTTCCCGGCCACGGCGGTGCCGCACGGCTTCAATTTCTGGACCCCGGTGACCGATGCCGGCGCGCTGAACTGGCTGTACCGCTGGAACGAGCAGAACGACGCACAGAACCGCCCGCAGCTGCAGGCGCTTGCGTTGAGCCACCAGCCCAGCCCGTGGATGGGCGATCGCCAGACCTTCCAGGTGATGCCCTCGGCCAGCCGTGGCGTGCCGGACGCTGATCGCCGCAAACGTGCCCTGTCGTTCGACCGCAGCCACGAAAGCGCCCGCCCCTACCGCTACGACGTGCGCTTCGACAACGGCGTCGCGGCATCGATCGCGCCGACCGACCATGCCGCGCTGTTCCGCTTCGACTTCCCGGAGGGCGGCGACGCCAACCTGCTGTTCGACAACGTCGATGCACGTGGCGGCCTGAGCCTGGATGCCGCCACGCAGACGCTGTCCGGCTATACCGATACGCGCAGCGGCCTGTCCAACGGTGCCAGCCGCATGTACGTGGTCGCCAGCTTCGACAAACCCTGGCGCAGCAGCGGTCGCCTCGACACCGGCCGCCCGACCGGCTACATCAAGTTCGATGCCGGCAGCGAGCGACGGGTGACCATGCGCATCGCCACTTCACTGATCTCGGTGGAGCAGGCACGGCACAACCTGGCGCTGGAAATCGCCGCCACCGATACGCTGGAGAGCGTGGCCGGGCGCGCGCAGGATGCGTGGGATGCGCGCCTGGCCCGCTTCGACACCGGCGCGGCGAGGGACAACAAAAAAACCACGTACTCCAGCCTGTACCGGCTGTACCTGTACCCCAACTCCGGCCACGAGAACGTGGGCAGCGCGGCCGCACCCGACTGGCGCTACGCCAACCAGGCCAGCGCCAGCGACGACAACACCGATGGCAGCGCGACCCGCAGCTTTGCCGCCGTGCGCGACGGCAAGGTGTTCGTCAACAATGGCTTCTGGGACACCTTCCGCACCACCTGGCCGGCCTATGCGCTGTTCACGCCCGACGACGCCGGACAGATGGTGCAGGGCTTCATCGAGCAGTACCGCGCTGGCGGCTGGATCGCGCGCTGGTCATCGCCGGGCTACGCGGACCTGATGGTCGGCACCAGTTCGGATGTGGCGTTTGCCGATGCGTGGCTGAAAGGCATCGGCGGCTTTGATCCGGCCGAGGCCTACGCCGCCGCAGTGAAGAACGCGACCGTGGTACCGCCGGACCGCCACGTCGGCCGCAAGGGCATGGACCGCTCGACCTTCCGTGGCTATGCCAGCGCCGACGTGCATGAGGGCATGTCATGGACGATGGAAGGCGCGCTCAATGACTTCGGCATCGCCAACATGGCCGACGCTCTGGCCAAGCGTGCGACCACGCCGGCCGCACGCGAACGCTACAGCACCGAGGCCGACTACTTCCGCCACCGCGCCGCCAGCTACGCGACGATGTTCGATCCGGCGGCAGGCTTCTTCCAGGGCCGCAAGGCCGATGGCCGCTGGCGCGTGGACGCCAAGGACTACGACCCGCGCGTATGGGGCCACGACTACACCGAATCCAATGGCTGGACCTTCGCCTTCACCGCGGCCCACGACGGTGAAGGCCTGGCCGCCCTGTACGGCGGCCGCGACAAGCTGGCCGCCAAGCTGGACACCTTCTTCGCCACGCCGGAAACCGCCGATGCGGCGTTCGCCGGCTCCTACGGCGGCACCATCCATGAGATGACCGAAGCGCGCGATGTACGCATGGGCATGTACGCGCACAGCAACCAGCCAGCGCACCACATCCCGTGGATGTACCTGTACGCTGGGCAGCCGTGGAAGACCCAGCAGCACGTGCGCGAGATCCTGTCGCGGCTGTATGTGGGCAGCGAGATCGGCCAGGGCTATCCGGGCGATGAGGACAACGGCGAGACCTCGGCCTGGTACGTTCTGGCATCGCTGGGCCTGTACCCGCTGCGCATGGGCGCGCCGGAGTACGTGATCGGTTCACCGGCCTTCGAACACGCGCGGGTGGAACTGCAGGGTGGTGCCGTACTGACCGTGAACGCGGCCAACAACTCGCGTGAGAACGTCTACGTGCAGTCGCTGAAGATCAACGGCAAGCCCTGGACCAGGACCTGGGTACCGCACGAGCTGATCGCCAAGGGCGCGACCCTGGACTTCGTGATGGGCCCGCAGCCATCGCGCTGGGGCAGTGGTGTGGACGACGTACCACGCTCGCTGACCGCGCGTGGCCAGCGCCCGCAACTGCTGCACGACCTGCTGGGCAGTGCCGCGAAGGCAGTGCTGGCCGATGGCCGTGCCCTGCCCGCGCTGGTCGATGACGACGCCAGCACGACGGTGGGCCTGGGTGGCGGCGCAACCATCGCGCTGACCGGCCTGGCTGACGGCACCGCGACGATGTACACGTTGACAAGTGGTGACGGCCGCATCCATGGCGGTGAATGGACGCTGGAGGCGCGCAATGGCAGCGGCAGCTGGACCGTGCTCGACCAGCGCAGTGGCGAAGACTTCGACTCTGCCCGCCAGACCCGTCCGTTCCGCATCGCAAACCCCGGTCGCTACAGCGAGTACCGCCTGCGCCTGGCGGCACCAGGGCGACTGCCGCTGGCCGAGATCGAACTGCTGGCAGCCGGCACCGTACAATGATCCGCATGCGCTACCGTCTTCTGCCCCTGGCCCTTGTTGCCCTGTCCTTCTCCAGCTTCGGCCAGACCCAGGCGTTCGATACGCAGCTGACCCGCGACGGCGTGACACTGAACTACCAGGACGCCCGTGGCGCCCTGGCTGCACCGCAGCGCAAGCGGGTGATCGATACGTTCTTCTTCGCCTATCTGCGCGAGCGGGCTGACTTCCACCCCGCCGCGCCGTCGTTGGTGCGCATCGTGATCGATCCGGCCTACACCGGCATCGCCTTCGTCGGCGACAAGGACCAGGCGGCGACGATCACCATCAATCCCGGCTGGTTGGCGCAGCACCCGAACGACATCGACCTGGTCACCCACGAGGCGATGCACATCGTGCAGGGCTATCCCGGTTATGGCGATGCACGGGTGCCAGGCTGGCTGGTGGAAGGTATCGCCGACTACGCGCGCGACCGCTACGGCATGGACAACACCACCGCTGGCTGGGCGCTGCCGGTCAAGGTCGAGAAGGGCCAGAACGTCGACAGCGGCTACCGGGTGACCGCTGCGTTCCTGAAGTGGGCCGAGGCTGAGCATCCCGGCCTGGTGCTGGCGCTGGACAAGGCCCTGCGCGAGGGCCGCTATACGCCAGCGCTGTGGCAGAAGCACACCGGCAAGGCATTGCCGGCGCTGTGGACGCAGTACGCCAAGCCGCGTTCGGATGCACCGCCGCCGGCCCCTGCACGCCGCGGCAAGCGGCACTGACTGGGCGATCAACTGGGTATAGCGGCGACTGGGTAGAGTCGACTGTTAGTCGACTGATCTTCGCCCCCTCAACCGAAAACCCCGCGCTTCGCGCGATAGTCGACCAACGGTCGACTCTACCTCGCTGGCGTCTACGCCTCAGCGCGACTGCACGAAGCCGGCGTACAGCGCGAACAGCTGCTGGAAGTACCGCCGCGTCACTCGATTGCGCATGACACCCTCGCCCATGGAAAGTTGGTCGGGCCCAGGGTGGGAAGGCCGGTCCGGTCCCTTCCCACGGCCGGGCCGCGTGGGCGTATTGGGCCGCAATGGCGTTGCAGGGACATGACCGGGGTGCGTAGCGCGTGTGGCAGCGATGGCATCGGGACCGGTAGAGTCGACCGTTGGTCGACTTTCACGCGATAGGGCGGGGTTTTCGGCGTCCGAATCAAGAGCAGTCGACTAACTGTGATCTCTCGGTAGGTTGTTCATCCGGGGCATCTTTGGAAAATGGTGGTTACCACACCTGTCCAGTCCCCAAAGAGCCCGGATGAACCACCATAAAAATGCCCGTTTGACGCCGTTTAGTCGAGAACTTCTTGTCCGCCGCATCACTGAGCAAGGCCTTCGGCCAGAAGAGGCCGCCCAGGCTTGCGGGGTGAGTGTGCGCACGGCTTACAAGTGGCTGGCCCGGTATCGAGCCGAGGGCTTGAGTGGGCTGCAGAACCGCAGCTCCCGGCCCAGCCGCAGCCCCCATAGCACCCCCGAGGCGCTCGTTGAGCAGATCGTCCGGCGTCGACGTCAACGGCAAACCTACCTGACCATTTCCAAGGCACTGGGCGTGGCTCACAGCACCATTTCACGACTGATGCGTCGAAGAGGACTCAATCGCCTGTGCCTTCTGGACCCACCGAAGAAGGCGGTCCGGTATGAGTACGACAGCCCGGGCGGCTTGCTGCACTTGGATATCAAGAAACTCGGCAACTTCCGCCGGCCCGGGCACCGGGTCGATCCGAATCGGCGTGGCAACGCTGGCGGCGGTGGCTGGGGCTATGTCCATGTGGCCATTGATGACCACTCCCGAGTCGCTTTCAGTAGCGTTCACACCGATGAGAAGGGCTCAACGGCCTGCCAGGCGCTGCTGGCCGCCGTGGCGTACTACAGGACGCTGGGAGTCACCTTCCAGCGTGTCCTGACTGACAACGGCGCCTGCTATCGCTCCGGCGTCTTCGCTCGACTCGTCGCCTCGTTGGGCATGAAGCACTATCGGACCAAGCCCTACACCCCGCGAACCAACGGTAAGGCCGAGCGCTTCATCCAGACCAGCTTGCGCGAATGGGCCTACGCCTGCGAGTACGCTTCGTCAGAGCAGCGCGACGCCGTGCTGCCTGAATGGCTGCACCACTACAACTGGCACCGACCCCACATGGGGATCGGCAGCCAACCGCCTATTTCCAGAATCCCGCTGAACAACGTGGTGGGTTTACACAACTAACAGTCGACTCTACCCGTTTCCGCTGCGCGGAAACAGAAACGCGCCCCGTAGGGCGCGTTTCTGCAGATCGAATCAGGAAGAAGGCCTCAGGCCTTCTTCTCCGCTTCGATCTGCTTCCTGATCTGCGCATCCACCGCCGCAATCGCGGTCATGTTCAGGATCCTGCGCGAGGTCGCGCTGGTGGTCAGGATGTGCACCGGCTTGTTCACGCCCATCAGGATCGGGCCGATCGCCACGCCGTCGGTGAACACGCGCACCAGGTTGTAGGCGATGTTGGCCGCTTCCAGGTTCGGCAGCACGAACAGGTTGGCGCGGCCCTGCAGGGTCGAGCCCGGCAGCAGCTTCTGGCGCAGCGCTTCATCCCACGCGGTGTCGCCCTGCATTTCGCCGTCCACGTTCAGACGCGGGTTGCGCTTGAGCAGCAGCTCGCGCACCTGGCGCATCTTCAGCGCGTCCTTGGAGTCGTGGCTGCCGAAGTTGGAGTGCGACAGCAGCGCCACCTTCGGCTCGATGCCGAACAGCTTCATGCGGTAGGCCGCCTGCAGGGTCGCTTCGCACAGCTGCTCGGCGGTCGGGTCTTCCTGCACGTGGGTATCGACGAAGAAGAACACGCCCTGCTGGTTGATCACGCCGGTCATGGCCGAGGTCGAGGTGACCTTCGGCTCCAGCGGCAGCACGCTGCGCACGTAACCCAGCTTCTTGTGGAAGCGGCCGACGATGCCGGTCAGCATCGCGTCGGCTTCGCCACGGGCCACCATCACCGCTGCGATCAGGGTCGGGCGCGAACGCATCAGGTTCTTCGCCGCGGCCACGGTCACGCCACGGCGGCCGGTCAGGCCGTGGTAGTACTGCCAGTACTCGTTGAAGCGCGGGTCGTCGTTGATGTTGGTGACTTCAACGTTCTCGCCGATCTTCAGGCGCAGACCGAGGCGCTCGATGCGCGACTCGATCACTTCCGGGCGGCCGATCAGGATCGGGTGCGCCAGGCCGTCATCGACCACGTTCTGCACCGCCTGCAGCACCACTTCCTCTTCGCCTTCGGCGTACACCACGCGCTGCTTGTCGCTGCGCGCGCGGTCGTAGACCGGCTTCATCATCAGGCTGGTGCGGTAGACGAACTGGGCCAGCTTGTCGCGGTAGGCGCCCATGTCGTCGATCGGGCGCGAGGCCACGCCCGAGTCCATCGCGGCCTGGGCCACGGCGGCCGACAGCTCCACCAGCAGGCGACGGTCGAACGGGCGCGGGATCAGGTATTCACGGCCGAAGCTCGGCGTCTCGCCACCATAGGCCGAGCCCATGTCGGTGGCGGCACGGCGTGCCAGCGCGGCGATGGCGCGCACGCAGGCGATCTTCATTTCCTCGTTGATCGCGGTCGCGCCCACGTCCAGCGCACCACGGAACAGGTACGGGAAGCACAGCACGTTGTTGACCTGGTTCGGGTAGTCCGAACGGCCGGTGCCGATGATCGCGTCCGGACGCGCGGCGCGCGCCACTTCCGGCATGATTTCCGGGGTCGGGTTGGCCAGCGCGAAGATCACCGGATCCGGCGCCATGGTCTTGACCATCTCGGCGGTCAGGATGCCCGGTGCCGACAGGCCCAGGAAGATGTCCGCGCCGTCGACGATCTCGGCCAGGGTGCGCTTGTCGGTGTCGCGCGCATAGCGCTGCTTTTCCGGATCCAGGTCGGTACGACCGGTATGGATCACGCCCTCGCGGTCGAAGGCCAGGATGTTTTCCGGCTTCAGGCCCAGCTGCACCAGCATGTTCACGCAGGAAATACCGGCCGCGCCCATGCCCGTGGTCGCCAGCTTCACTTCCTCGATCTTCTTGCCGGTGATCGCCATGGCGTTGAGCACCGCTGCGCCGACGATGATCGCCGTGCCGTGCTGGTCGTCATGGAACACCGGGATCTTCATGCGCTCGCGCAGCTTGCGCTCGACCACGAAGCATTCCGGCGCCTTGATGTCTTCCAGGTTGATGCCGCCGAAGGTCGGCTCCAGCGAGGCGATGATGTCGACCAGCTTGTCCGGGTCGGTTTCATCCACTTCGATGTCGAATACATCGATGCCGGCGAACTTCTGGAACAGCACGCCCTTGCCTTCCATCACCGGCTTGCCGGCCAGCGCACCAATGTTGCCCAGGCCCAGCACGGCGGTGCCGTTGGAGATCACCGCCACCAGGTTGCCGCGCGCGGTCAGCTCGCTGGCCTGCTGCGGGTCGGCCTTGATCGCTTCACAGGCGTACGCCACGCCCGGCGAATACGCCAGCGACAGGTCGCGCTGGGTCAGCATGGGCTTGGTAGCGGAAACCTTGATCTTGCCGGGCGGAGACATCCGGTGGTAATCGAGGGCGGCCTGTTTGAAATCTTCGTTGGACATCGATGTGGGTTACATGAATGGGCAGAAGGGACAGGGGATGATACCCCCGTTGGAGCGTCCGGACCTGTCGCTATCCTGTCGCAGGCATGCTGCGACCGCACAATTCCGTGCCGTATGCGACGGTACCGGGATACCAGCTTCGGCGTCTGCCATGACAGCCATGGGACGCCCTGAAACGCCGCGGGGCCGTACCACTGTCGTGATCGGCCCCGCGGTACCACACACCTGGATCAACCCTTGGCCGGCAGCGCCTCGGGCAGCGCGTCCACCGGCGGCGGCAGCTCGCTTTCGCGGCCATCCAGCGCCAACTGCAGGCGGTTGCGGTCCAGCGCGCCTTCCCAGCGCGAGACCACCACGGTGGCCACCGCATTGCCAATGAAGTTGGTCAGCGAGCGGCATTCGCTCATGAAGCGATCCACGCCCAGGATCAGCGCCATGCCGGCCACCGGCACTTCCGGCACCACGGCCAGGGTCGCGGCCAGGGTGATGAAACCGGCACCGGTGACACCGGCTGCACCCTTGGAGCTGAGCATGGCGACCAGCAGCAGGGCGATCTGGTGGCCCAGGGTCAGTTCGGTGTTGGTGGCCTGGGCAATGAACAGTGCCGCCAGGGTCATGTAGATGTTGGTGCCGTCCAGGTTGAACGAGTAGCCGGTCGGGACCACCAGGCCCACCACCGACTTGCTGCAACCGGCGCGTTCCATCTTCTCCATCAGCGACGGCAGCGCCGACTCCGACGAGGAAGTGCCCAGCACCAGCAGCAGTTCGGCCTTCAGGTAGCGCGCCAGCTTGAACACCGAGAAGCCACACAGCCGGCAGACCAGGCCCAGGATCACCGCCACGAACAGGAACGCGGTGAGGTAGAACGAGCCCACCAGCCACGCCAGGTTGACCAGCGAACCGACGCCGTACTTGCCGATGGTGAAGGCGATCGCGCCGAAGGCACCGATCGGGGCGGCCTTCATCAGGATGTGGACCAGCTTGAACACCGGGGCGACCAGCGCCTCCAGGAAGTTCAGGATCGGCTTGCCCTTTTCGCCCACCGATGCCAGCGCGATGCCGAACAGCACTGCGATGAACAGCACCTGCAGGATGTTGCCGTCGACGAAGGCGCTCACCAGCGTCTTCGGAATGATGTCCATCAGGAAGCCGACCAGGGTCAGGTCGTGCGACTTCTCGACGTAGCTGTGCACCGCGGTCTGGTCCAGCTCGGCCGGGTTGATGTTCATGCCGGCGCCGGGCTGCACCACGTGCGCCACGATCATGCCGACGATCAGCGCCAGCGTGGAGAAGAACAGGAAGTACGCCATTGCCTTGGCAAACACGCGACCCACCGTGCGCAGATGGGTCATGCTGGCGATGCCGGTGACGATGGTCAGGAAGATCACCGGCGCGATGATCATCTTCACCAGGTTGATGAAGGCATCGCCGAGCGGCTTCATCTTCTCGCCGATCAGCGGTTCGTAGTGGCCGAGGATGGCGCCCAGGACGATCGCCACGATCACCTGGAAATACAGCTGGCGATAGATCGGCAACGGCTTTGCAGGCGCCGGGGCTGCGGTCGGGATGTGCATGGCGGACTCCGGAAGGGGCGTTTTCAGGCACGTACGGCCCCGGGACAGCGCGGGAACCGTTACCGTGGAAACTGCTCGCAGGCCCTGTGCTGCACGCGCAGGGGTGCGACCAATGGACGCCTTTGTACGCGCCGGGCACGCCGGCGCAGATAACCTATTGGTACTAGCCCCCCGGTTCAGGTGGCCATGGTGCCTACACTGGCGCCGCACCGCCCGATCACGGGGAGGCCGGTGGCCCGGGCTGAACAGCTGGGCGCGTCATTGCGAAAGTTTCGGCCCCCGCGGCCGTTGTTGTCCTGTCCACACGCAATCTGAGAGAGCCGCACCCAACATGCGCCCGATTCCCACCTTGCTGGCCCTGTCCCTGGCCGCCCTTCCCGCCTTCGCCTCGGCTGCCGATTTCGACAACTGGCCGACCAAGTACGCCTTCGGTGACGGTACCGAGTTGGCCGCGACCGCCAACATCGCCTACGACTACAACGATTTTTCCTCGGGCAGCGGCCTTGACGACGATGACGCTGTGCGCCGCAAGGAGTTCGGCGCAACGCTGAAGAAGAAGGGCGTCTACGACGCGATGGTCTACTACGACTTCCAGTCCGACACCTGGCTGGACGTATTCGTGCGCCTCGAGAGCAAGGCTTTCTTCGGCCGCGACATCGGCCGCTTCCGCTTCGGCTACATGAAGACCCCGGTCGGCCTGGACGCCAACACCTCGTCGCGTGCGGGCAGCTTCCTGGAGACCGCGCTGCCCGTGCAGGCCTTCTACGCAGGCCGCCGCACGGGCGTGGAATGGGTGCTGGAGCGCCCGCAGTACCTGCTGCAGGCCGGCGCCTATGGCGGCAAGGACCTGCAGGGTGACAACCCCGGTACCACCCAGGCAGTGCGTGCAGTCTGGACGCCGGTGAAGGCGCCGGGTGACGTGATCCACCTGGGCCTGGCCTACTCGCAGGAAAATCCGCGCGGCTACAGCGATGGCCGTGACGTGCACCACGAGGCCAGCGCGCGCCTGCGCGCACGCCCGGAAGCCGGCCTGACCGACATCCGCTACGTCGATTCCGGCGCCCTGGTCACCGCCGACCAGATCCGCCGCACCGGCCTGGAAGGCATCTGGATCCGCGGCCCGTTCTCGCTGCAGGCCGAAGCACTGCAGGCCACCGTCACCCGCAAGGGCCTGCCGGATTACACCGGCAGCGGCCAGTACGCGATGGCCAGCTGGGTGCTGACCGGCGAATCGCGCCCGTACAACGCCGGTGCGGTGGCCAACATCAAGCCCGCACACGACTACGGCGCCGTGGAACTGGTGGCCCGTTACAGCCGCATGGACCTCGACGATGGCAGCATCCTTGGTGGCCGCCAGCACGACCTGACCCTGGGCGCGAACTGGTACCTGACCAGCCACTTCAAGTTCCAGGCCAACTACGTGAAGGTCGACGCCAGCCGTCGTGGCGTGCACAGCACGCCGGAGATCTTCGAACTGCGCGCGCAGATGCACTTCTGACCCCTTCCACGTCAGATCCCGGCGGGCGTGCATGCCACGCCCGCCGGCCCTGCGTAGACTGCCGCCATGTACTGGCTCAGCCGCCACCGGATGCTGTTGCTGACCATCGCGGTGATGGTCGGTGGCACCGTGCTGTGTGCCGTGGCCGCCGGTCACTATGCCTGGCGACGTGCCCTGGGCGAGGAAAGCAGCCAGGTGCAACGCCAGCTGCAGTTGTATGGCCAGGGCCTGCAGCAGCGCATCGACCGCTTCGGCACGTTGCCGCAGGTGCTGGCACTGGATCCGGACCTGCTGCACGCGCTGCGCGTGCCGCCCTCGCCCACCGAACGGCAGCGGCTGAACCTCAAGCTGCAACGCGCCAATGAGGTCACCCGCGCCTCGACCCTGACCCTGGTCGGCCACGACGGCGTGGCGGTGGCGGCCAGCAACTGGGACCAGCCGACCACCAATGTCGGCGAGAACTACAGCTACCGCCCGTATTACCGGCAGGCGCTGGCCAAGGGCCGGGGTCGCTTCTACGGCATTGGCATGACCACCGGCGTGCCCGGCTATTACCTGTCGCAGGCCATCGAGGAAGGTGGCCAGCGGCTGGGCGTGGTGGTGATCAAGGTCGAGCTGTCGGCGCTGGAACAGGAATGGCTGAGCAGCCCGGACGTGGTGCTGGCCAGTGACGACCACGATGTGGTCTTTCTGGCCAACCGAGACAACTGGCGCTACCGCCTGCTGCGCCCGTTGGGCGCCGACGAGCGCCGCGAGATGCTCGATGCCCGCCAGTACGCCGACCGCGCGCTGCAGCCACTGCGTGCGCGTACCGGGGACGTGCTGGCCGACGGCGGCCGCATGGTACGCCTGCTGGACCCGGCGTTGCCGCAGCCAATGCTGTGGCAGAGCCTGGCGCTGCCTGCCGAAGACTGGAACCTGCATCTGCTGCACGATGCCAGTGCAGCCACTTCTGCCGGTCGCGCGGCCGCACTCACCGGCGGTGCTGCGTGGCTTGCACTGGGCTTCCTGGTGCTGTTCGTGCAGCAGCGCCGGCGCCTGGCCAAGCACCGCCTGCGCAGTCGCCGCGAGCTGGAAACCCTGCTCAAGCAGCATGCGCAGGAACTGCGCACCGCACAGGATGGCCTGCTGCAGGCGGCAACCGACGCTGACAGCGGCCTCAGCCGCAGCCTCGAACACCTGCCGCAGGGCGTGGTGGTCATCGACCGCGAACTGCGCCTGGTCGCGTGGAATTCACGCTACCTGGAGCTGTTCCGCTTCCCGCAGGACCTGGTTCGCGTGGGCCGGCCGATCGAGGAACTGTTCCGCTTCAACGCACGCCGTGGCTTGCTCGGTCCCGGCCCGGTCGATGAAGCAATCGAGCGTCGCCTGAACCACCTGCGCAGCGGCCGCCCGCACATGCGCGAGAGCGAGAAGGACGACGGCACGGTGCTGGAGATCCGTGGCAATCCGCTGCCCGATGGCGGCTTCGTCACCAGCTATGCCGACATCACCAGCTACAAGAACGCCGCGCGCGAACTGCGTTCGCTGGCCGATGCGCTGGAGCACCGCATCGCCGAGCGCACCCATGATCTGGACGAAGCGCGCCGCGAAGCCGAGCAGGCCAACCGCTACAAGACCCGCTTCGTCGCATCGGCCGTGCACGACCTGCTGCAGCCCCTCAACGCAGCGCGCATGTTCGTCTCGGTGCTGCGCGGCAAACTGAGCGACCCGGCACAGCAGCAGACCAGCGATCACATCGACGCCGCGCTGGCCGCGCAGGATGCGATCCTCAACAGCCTGCTGGATATCGCGCGCCTGGAATCGGGCAGCCTGCCGACCCGTGTGCAGGCGTTCCGGCTCGGGCCTTTGCTGCAGACGCTGGCGCGCGAGTTCGGCATCGCCGCGCAGTCACGCGGGCTGGTGGTCGACTGGGTCGATACCGCTGCGGTGGTGGTCAGCGATGAAGCGCTGCTGCGGCGCATCCTGCAGAACTTCCTGTCCAACGCGCTGCGTTACAGCGAACGCGGCCGCGTGCTGCTCGGCTGTCGCCGCCGTGAAGGCGTGCTGTGGATCGAGGTGCACGACCAGGGCCCCGGCATTCCCGACGCGTTGCAGGGCGAGATCTTCGAGGAGTTCCGCCGCCTGCACGACGGCCAGCAGCGCGGCGCTGGCCTTGGCCTGGCCATCGTCGATCGCATCGGTCGCCTGCTCGGGCATCCGATCCGGCTGCGCTCGCAGCTGGGCCAGGGCAGTGTGTTCGCGGTAGGCGTTCCGTTCGGTGAAGCCAGCGCGATTCCCGCCTCGGCACCCGCGCCGGTGCTGGTGCAGGAACCGGCCGCAGACAATCCGTTGCGCGGGCGCCGGGTGTGGGTGATCGACGACGATCCACACGTCTGCGCGGCCAGCCGCGCGCTGCTGGAGCGCTGGGGCTGCGAGGTGGCGCTGGCCGATGGCCCACAGGCCGCGTTGCTGCTGGCCAGTACCGAGACGGTGCCGGAACTGGTGCTGCTGGATGTGCGCATGGGCGATCACCATGGCCCGGTGCTGTACGAGACGCTGGCCGAGCTGTGGCAGGCGCGCCCACCGGTGGTGCTGGTGACCGCCGAGCGTGATGCGGGGCTGCGCGAGATGGCCGCGGAGCGCGGCTGGGGGATGATGGCCAAGCCGGTGAAGCCGCCGGCGCTGCGGGCGCTGATGAGTCAGTTGTTGATCCGGCATCGCGGGTAGTTTCCAGCCAACGGCGCAGCCCCTCGTGGGTGGTGTCTGGTTGGTCGTGGAAGGCCGGATTGCTGAGGGCTGGCCGGGTGGGTGGGCAGTGCGGGGACGCCGTGAACCCATCCATGGGGGCTTGGCCGCGGCATCCTTGCCGCGGACACCCCGCACTACCCACCCACCCGGCCGCTGACAGTTCACAGGTGTTCTTCACCCACGGAGAAGAAAAAGAAGATCAAAAGCGGGTCGCGCGCTGCGCTTGCTCGTGTAGAGCCGAGCCCATGCTCAGCTTCACGGACCGCCCAGAAAGCAGCCCAGCGTGGGCTTGGCTCTACAAAAAGCAGCCTGTCAGGCTGCCTTTGCTTTTGATCTTCTTTTCTCTTCCGCGGGTGGACGCGCACGGAACCTGTCCGTGGCCGGGCAGGTGGGCTGCGCAGGGGCGTGAGCCGCATGGATGCGGCGACCGAGCTTACATGGACGTACTTGCAGCGGCCCCTGCGCAGTCCACCTGCCCGGCCTCACCCATGAACTGCTCTACGTGTCCACCCACGAGGGGCTGCGCCGTTGGCTGGAAACTACAACCCGATGCCGGCGTCGCCTTCCGGCTCCAGCGCCTTCACCAGCACCGCAGCCTGTGTGCGGCTGTGGCATTCGAGCTTCTTCAGGATCGCGGTGACATGGACCTTCACCGTATTCTCGGCCAACCCCAGCGTGTAGGCAATCTGCTTGTTGAGCAGTCCATCGGCCAGGCACAGCAGCACCCGGAACTGCTGCGGCGTCAGCTGGGCCAGGCGGCTGGCCAGCAGGGCGTCAGCCTCGGAGCGCTCGGCGGCCATCGCCGGGAACCACAGCCCACCGTCGAGTACGGCCTGCACCGCCTCGCCGATGGTCTCGGCCGGGGCCGACTTCGGGATGAAGCCGGCCGCGCCGAACTGCTGGGCACGGCGGATCACCCGTGGGTGGTCGTTGGACGAGAGGATCACCACCGGAATGTCCGGATGCGAGCCTCGCACGTGCAGCAACGCGGAGAAACCGTGTGCGCCGGGCATGGTCAGGTCGAGCAGCACCAGGTCCACATCCGGATGCGCGTCGAGCGCGGCGGCAAGCGCGTCGGCGCTGGCGACCTCGCGCACCTGCGCCAGCGGCAGGCTCTGCCGCAGGGACTGCACCACCGCCGAACGCAGCAGCGGGTGGTCGTCGGCGATCAGGATGGTGTATTCGCTCATGCCGACATTGTACGGGCAGCACACCGCGTCCGCCGGGCATGGCCCGGCGCTACCAGCACATCATCGTCCTGCAGGCTCCACGCTGCTGCGCCAGGCGTCCAGGAACTGGCGGCGCTTGAGCGCGTCCAGGTACACCAGCAGGCCAGGACCGAGCTGGATCGGGCGACGGCTGCGGCCCGGGGCATCGTTGCCGCGCGCGTTGCCGGTCACGATCGGCATCAGCCGCGCCTCGCGCGAGAGTACCTGCTGGCCACGCGGCGACAGCAGGTAGTCGAGGAATCGCCGGGCCTCTTCCGGATGTGGGCCGGTACGCGGAATCACCGCTGTGCGCAGCACCACCAGCGTGTAATCCTCGGGCTCGACGATAGCCAGCGGCGCGCCGGCATCAACGCGCGCCTGCGCGTAGGAGCCAAGCACGTTGTAGACCAGTGACAGCTGGCCGCTGGCGACCTGGTCCAGCAGCACGCCGGTGCGCTCCTCGCGCACCACGTCGTTATCGCCGAGCGCGCCCAGCAGCGCACCGGCAATGCTGCCGCGCTGTGCATCCTGGGTCGCCAGCAGGTAGCCGACGCTGCTGCGCTCGATGTCATAGGTGCCGACCCTGCCGCGCAGCGGTGCTCCCTCGGCACGCAGGCGGTCCAGCAGCTGGCGGCGCGTGTGCGGCACTTTCGCCGCCGGAAGCGCGCGGGTGTTGTAGACCATCACCACCGGCTCGTAGCTGATGCCGAAGGCCTCGTTGCGCCACTGCGCCCAGGCTGGCAGCGCATCGGTCTGCGCCGAGCGATGTGGCAGCGCGTGGCCATCGTTGACCAGCTTGGTCTGCAGGTCCATGCCACTGGAGATCAGCAGGTCCGGCGACGCTGGCCCGGCACGGTCGTGCAGGTACCGCGCGTACAGATCCTGGGTGATGATGTCCTCGTACACCACCTCGGTGCCCGGGTGCAGGCGCTGGTAGTCGGCGATGACGACCGCGAACACTTCGATGTCGGTGGTGCCGTGGATGCGCAGCTGCGCGGTGGCTTTGCCCTGCGCCGGGAAGCGGCGCACCTCGCCGGGCGCGGCCAGCACCGGCAGGGCCAGCAGCAGGGCAACGGCCGTCGCGAACAGGCGGATCATGAGCTGCTCCGTGGCAGACGGATGGTGGCGATCAGCCCGCCCTGCGGGCGGTTGCTGAGGTCGATGCGGCCGCCATGGCTGTCGACCACGCGCTTGACGATGGCCAGGCCCAGCCCGGCACCGCCGGATGGCGCGCCTTCGCCCCGCGCGAAACGTTCGAATACGCGCTCGGCATCGGCGGCCGCGATGCCTGCGCCATGGTCGGCGATGGTCAGCACGGCCTGCCCGCTTTCCACGGTCAGCGCGATCTGCAACGGGCCGTCGCCACCGTATTTGAGTGCGTTGTCGACCAGGTTCTTGATCGCCTCGCGCAGCAGCAGCGCGTCACCGTGCACCTGCACAGGTTCGGCGGTCATCGCCAGCTGCACGCGCGGCGCCGGGCCCGCCTGCGGCAGCGCTTCATGCAGGGCCTGGTGCACGGTTTCGGCCAGGTCCACCGCCGCAAAGCGCTGCAGGTGCGAACGATGGATCACGCTGGCATCGCTGAGCAGCTGGTTGAGCAGCCGGCTCATATGGGTGGCGTTGCGCTCGATCGCCTGCAGGCTGCGTCGCATGTCCTCCGGATCGTCATCGTCCAGCGCCAACTGCGCCTGCGCACGCAATGCCGCCAGTGGCGTGCGCATCTGGTGCGCGGCTTCGGCCATGAACGCGCGCAGTGTCTCATTGCTACTGGACAGGCGTTCCATGAAGCGGTTCAGCGCCGCCACCATCTGGTCCATCTCACGCGGTACACGGGCGTCGAGCGGCTTCAGGTCGGAAGGCTCGCGACGCGACAGCTCGCGTTCCACCCGCACCAGCGGGCGGAACGCGCGATGCACGCCGAACGCCACCAGCGCCAGCAGCAGGCCGGACAGCACACCGATCGCCAGCAAAGCACGGTTGACCATATCCTGCGCAACGGCTTCGCGTGCGCGCCGGGTCTGGCCCACCTGCACCTGCACCTCGCCCTGCGCCGAGGCCGCGGCGAAGCTGCGGCCGACCACCACGAAGCGCACCGTTTCGCCGCTGTACGTGGTGTCGAACAGCTGCGGTTGCGTGCCCGGACGGCGCGGCGGCGACGGCAGATCGGCATAGCCGGTGATCAGCGTGCCGCGGCTGTCGGCCACCCGGTAGAACACGCGGTCTTCCGGGGCCATCGCCAGCAGGTCCAGCGCGGCATAGGGCAGATCAACCTGCCACTGGCCATCGACCAGGGCGACCGAATCGGCGATGGACAGCGCCGAAGACACCAGCAGGTGATCGTAGGAACGGTTCGCCGCGCGCTGACCGTAGTCGCGCGCGGCGAACAACAGTGCCACCGCGAACACCGCCAGCAATGCACCGAGGTACAACAGCAGCGTGCGCCGCAGCGAGCCCGGTGCCGCGTTCGCAGCGCCTACGTCAGCCATCGGCGTCGGCACTGCCATCACTGGCTTCCAGCAGGTAGCCGACACCGCGCACGGTGGTGATGCGCAGCGGTGCGCCCGCCAGTTTCTTCCGCAGGCGACCGACGTACAGTTCGATGGCATTCGGACCGGCTTCGTCGTCGAAGCCGAACAGGCCGTTGCCGATCTCGTCCTTGCCCACGACCTGGCCCATACGGCCGACCAGGATCTCCAGCAGGCGGTATTCACGGTTGGGCAGCTCGATCGGTTCGCCGTCGAGACTGACCCGGTGCGCCGCGTTGTCGAACTGGAAACCACCAACCTGCATCACCTCGCTCGCCTGGCCACGCGCACGCCGCAGCAGCACGCGGCAGCGCGCTTCGAACTCGCGGAAATCGAACGGCTTGCCCAGGTAGTCGTCGGCGCCGACATCCAGCGCCTGCACGCGGTCCTCGATGCCATCGCGTGCGGTCAGCATCAGCACCGGCGTGCTGTCGCCGCGCTCGCGCATGCCGGCCAGCACGCGCAGGCCGTCCAGCTTGGGCAGGCCGATATCCAGCACCACCAGGTCGAAGCTCTGGTAGCGAAGCACGCTGGCAGCGGCCAGGCCGTCGGCCTGCCAGTCCACGGCATGGCCACTGCGACGCATGCGACGGATGATCGCATCGGCCAGATCCGGGTTGTCTTCGACCAGCAGCAGGCGCATGGGCACGACGGTGGGAGGGGAAGCGAATGCTACCGCATGACGCCGGGGCCGCCCGCCGGGCCATGCCTGGCGACCATTTACGCTGCACCGCACAAACCGCTGACAGGACGATGACAGCTACGGCGACCCAGACTGCGGCCGCGCACCGTCCGGTGCCCACGATTGCCGCGCGCCTGGCGCGCACCTGGGAGGGTTTGTGGAATTCACGTTTGCCTGGCGGCGTCCTGCCGCCATGATGGCGCTGGCTGCCCTGTCGGCGCCGGCCTTCGCCGCCGAAGACGACCGTCCGGTCACCGCCACCCTCGGTGGTCGCCTGCACCTGGACTTCGCCACCTTCGATAACGACAACCGGGGCACCCCGAACAAGGACGACACCGAAATCCGCCGTGCGTGGGTTGACGTGTCCGGCAAGTTCTTCGTGGTCGACTACAAGCTGGAAGCCGATTTCTCCGGCGACCGCGTCGAGGCCAAGGACGTGTACCTGGCGCGCAGCTTTGGCAAGGCCGGCAAGCTGACCGTCGGCCAGTTCAAGCAGTACTTCTCGCTGGATGACCGCACCAGCTCCAACTACGGCAGCTTCCTGGAGCGCGGCAATGCCGGCACCACGCTGGCGCCGCTGTACCGCCTGGGCGCTTCGTGGCAGGCCAATCCGGGTGACTTCACCTGGGCTGCCAGCATCTACAGCCTGGAAAGCATCGACGCCTGGCAGGTGAAGGGTCGCGCCGCCGGTGGCCGCGTCACCTGGGCACCCTCGCCCAGCGATGGCGACGTGCTGCACCTGGGCCTGTCGCTGGCCCGCGAGGCCTACGACAACCCCGGCGCCAACGGCGTGCCCGGCCTGCGCATCCGCCCACGCCCGGCCGGCCATCTGTCCGACGAGAGCCGCCTGACCCTGGTCGACTTCTCCGCCGGCCGCGATACCGATGTCAACAAGTGGTCGCTGGAATACGCGCAGGTGCGCGGCCCGCTGTCGTGGCAGGGCGAGTTCAGTGGCGCCACCTTCGATGACGGCGCCCAGCGCGGCGACGTGATGGCCGCCTACGGCATGCTCAGCTGGTTCGTCACAGGCGAAAGCCGCGCCTACGACCGCAAGACCGGCCGCTTCGCGCGGGTGAAGGACATCCGGCACAAGGCCGGCGCCTTCGAAGTGGCGCTGCGCTACGACCAGATGTGGGGCGCGCAGCATCTCGATGGTGCGCCGGACCTGCGCCGCGGCAGCACCGAGGCGTGGACGCTGGGTGGCAACTGGTACCTGCGCGACAACCTGCGCTTCATGCTCAACGTGATCGAAAGCCGCAACCGTGACCGCCTTGCCGGGGTAACGGTCGACCGCACGCGCGCGGTCACCGGCCGCCTGCAGTACGACTTCTAAGTCCGAATTCCCGGGCATGCCGCCCGGGCCCCTTCCACTCCCCCACATCCTGTTTTCGCAAGGAGTCCGCAGATGATGCTGAGCATCCTCGGCTTTGGCATGGTCATTACGTTCATGTACTTGATCATGAGCAAGCGCCTGTCGCCGCTGGTGGCCCTGATCACCATCCCCATCCTGTTCGCGCTGATCGGTGGCTTCGGTGCCGGCATCGACGAGATGATGCTGGAGGGCATCAAGAAGATCGCGCCGACCGGCGTGATGCTGATGTTCGCCATCCTCTACTTCGGGGTGATGATCGACGCCGGCCTGTTCGATCCGCTGGTGCGGGTGATCCTGCGCTTCGTCAAGGGCGACCCGATGAAGATCGTGCTGGGCACCGCCGTGCTGGCGATGCTGATCTCGCTCGATGGCGATGGCTCGACCACCTACATGATCACCGTCTCGGCGATGCTGCCGCTGTACCAGCGGCTGGGCATGAACGCGCTGAACATGACCTGCGTGACCATCCTGGCCGGCGGCGTGATGAACCTGACCCCGTGGGGCGGCCCGACCGCACGCGCGGCCACCGCGCTGCACGTGGACCCGGCCGATGTGTTCGTGCCGCTGATCCCGTCGATGGTGATCGCCTGTGCCGGCGTGCTGCTGCTGGCCTGGTACCTGGGCCTGAAGGAACGCCGCCGCCTCGGCGTGGTGACCCTGCCCAAGGGCGGCAGCTGGATGGACAGCAGCGTGTCCGACGACAGCAATGCGCTGCCGACCGTGGAAGACGCCGAAGACATCAAGCGCCCGAAGCTGCTGTGGGTGAACCTGGCGCTGACCGTGGCGCTGATGACCGCGCTGATCATCGGCGTGCTGCCGATGCCGGTGCTGTTCATGGTCGGCTTCGCCATCGCGCTGGTGATCAACTACCCGAACCTGGCCGAACAGCGCCGCCGCGTGGTCAACCACGCCGGCAACGTGCTGTCGGTGGTGTCGCTGATCTTCGCCGCAGGCATCTTCACCGGCATCCTCAACAACACCGGCATGGTCGAGGCGATGTCGCACAGCTTCCTGGCCGTGATTCCGGAATCGTGGGGCCCGTACCTGGCGGTGATCACCGCCGTGGCATCGATGCCGTTCACCTTCTTCATGTCCAACGACGCCTTCTACTTCGGCGTGCTGCCGATCCTGTCCGAGGCCGCCAGCAACTACGGCATCACCCCGGTGGAAATGGCGCGCGCCTCGCTGGCCGGGCAGCCGGTGCACCTGCTCAGCCCGCTGGTGCCGTCCACCTACCTGCTGGTGGGCCTGGCCAAGGTCGAATTCGCCGACCACCAGAAGTTCACCCTGAAGTGGGCCATCGCCATCTCGATGCTGCTGATGATCGGCAGCCTGCTGTTCGGCCTGTATCCCCTCGCCGCCTGACCCTTTGCCAAGGAGCCTTCTGCAATGACGCTTCGAATCGCTTACGTCACCAGTGGAATGGGCAGTGTCGGCACTGCCATCTGCCAGAGCCTGGCCCGCAGCGGCCACACCGTGGTTGCCGGCTGCGCGCCGAACTCGCCGCGCAAGTCCAACTGGCTGCGCGAGCAGCGCGAACAGGGCTTCGACTTCATCGCCTCCGAAGGCAACGCCACCGACTGGGCGTCGACCAGCGCCGCGTTCGCCAAGGTCCGCGCCGAAGTCGGTGAAGTGGACGTGCTGGTCAACAACTCCGGCGGCAGCCGCGACCTGCTGTTCCGGCAGATGACGGTGGAGGACTGGAACGCGGTGATCGCTTCCAACCTCAACTCGCTGTTCAACCTGACCAAGCAGGTGGTCGACGGCATGGCCACGCGCGGCTGGGGTCGCATCATCAACATTGGTTCGGTCAGCGCCCACAAGGGTCAGATCGGGCAGGTGAACTACGCCACCGCCAAGGCCGCGATGCATGGGTTCAGCCGGGCGCTGGCGGCGGAAGTGGCCTCGCGCGGAGTCACCGTCAACACGCTGTCGCCGGGCTACATCGCCAGCCAGGCGATCAGCAGCTTCCCGCCGGATGTGCTGGACCGGCTGGCGGCGTCGGTGCCGGTGCGTCGCCTGGGCCGCCCCGAGGAAGTGGCCGGCCTGTGCGCGTGGCTGGCCTCGGACGAAGCCTCGTACGTGACCGGCGCCGACTATCCGGTCAACGGTGGCCTGTACATGGGTTGAGCCCGTCTCCACGCAACGCGTGGACCGCCTCCCCCACGGAGTGCGCGGGGCCGGTGAACCTTCGCTTGTGAGGGTGATCCGGCCCCTTTTTTCATTCGGCTGCCGGACCTGCGCCGGTGCCCTGCACCGTTCGTTGGTTTTTCGTAAAGAAGGTTTCATGTTCCGTTCGCATAGTGGCCAAGCACCGCGCACGCGTGCCGGTGACCACCCCCAATGCAACGGACCACCATGCAGACCCGACACCTGACGATCGCCGTGGCGATCGCGCTCTCCGCCGCCAGCGCCCACGCTGCCACCACCGCCGATACCGGCGCCAGCACCGATGCCGCGCTGAGCGCGCAGACGCTGGATACCGTCTCCGTGATCGGCCAGGGCGAGACCCGCCAGGTGCAGCGCATCACCACCGTCGACAAGCAGGTGCTGCCGCCGGGTACCAGTGGCCAGAAGATCCTCGACCGCCTGCCGGGCGTGTCGGTGCAGTCCAACGATGCCTTCGGTGCCAACGAGGAATCGCAGACCATCAGCCTGCGTGGCTTCGACAAGAGCCGCCTCGGCTACACGCTGGACGGCATTCCGCTGGGCGACAACAGCTACGGCAACTACAACGGGCTGAGCATCGCCCGCGCAATCATCGCCGAGAACCTGGCCGGCGCCGAACTGTCGCAGGGCATCGGCTCGCTGGGCGTGGCCTCGACCAGCAACCTGGGCGGCACCATCCAGTATTTCTCGATGGACCCGTCCACCGAATTCGGTGGCCGCGCCAGCGTCACCGTCGGCGACAACAACCAGCGCCGTGGCTACCTGCGCGTGGACACCGGCGACCTCAACGGCTTCTCGGCCTACGTGTCCGGCGTGCACCAGGACCAGGACATGTGGGCCGCGCCGTACCAGAACCAGACCACCCGCCAGTTCAATGCCAAGGCGGTGTGGAATGTCGGCGACCACCGCTTCGGTGCGTTCGTGGCGACCTCGCGCGCCAGCCAGGCCAACTACGCCTACCTGTCCAAGGACATGCTGGCCCGTGGCCTGGGCTATGACTGGAACATCTATGCGCCGGACTGGGATCGCGCCGTCGCCGCCGCATACTGCGCGCCGGGCACCTACAACAAGGCGCGCTGCGCGTTCAGCGGCGGCGTCAACAGCATCGACGATGCGTACTACCAGAGCCGTGCGCTGCGCGATGACAACCTGTACTCGGTCGATGCCGACCTGCGCCTGGGTGAGCAGGGCCGCCTGAAGCTGCTGGCCTATCACCACGACAACCGTGGCCAGGGCCACTGGTGGGCACCGGGCCAGCCGTCCTACCCGGGCACCGACAAAATGCTGCCGATCTCCATCCGCAGCACCAACTACACGATCAACCGCGATGGCCTGACCGCCGCACTGTCGTGGACGGTGGGCATCCACGAACTGGAAGCCGGCCTGTGGTACGAGCAGAACGACCACAACGTCTCGCGCAACTTCTACTACATCAGCGGCCCGTTCCTGGACGACCTGTACCTGAAGAATCCGGACCGCCTGCTGTTCAACCAGGACTTCGACATCCGCACGCGCCAGTTCTACGTGCAGGACCGCATGCGCTTCCTGGACCAGCGCCTGACCGTGGACGTGGGCATCAAGAGCCCGAACACCCGCATGCGCGCCACCGCCCAGCCGGGCGTGGAAACCAGCATCGCCTCGGGCACGCTGACCGCCAAGAAGTCGGTGCTGCCGCAGGTGGGCCTGGGCTTCAAGCTCAACGCCAACAACGAGTTGTTCGCCTCGTACGCCGAGAACATCGCCGCCTTCGTCGGTGGCGGCAGCGGTGGCCCGCTGCAGGTGTCGCCGGAATCGTTCGCGGCCAGCGCCGGCCTGGAGCCGGAGAATTCCAAGAGCCTGGAAGCCGGCTTCCGTACCTTCGGCGAGAAGTACCAGGCCTCGATCGCCGCGTACAACGTGAAGTTCGACAACCGCCTGCTGTCGCTGAACCCGTGTTCCAGCATCGAAGTCGGCACGCGTCCGGAGTGCGTGACGCGCTTCATCAACGTCGGTTCGGTGAAGAGCCACGGTGCGGAGCTGACCTTCATCCTCAAGCCGATCGACGGCCTGCAGTGGTACAACGCGCTGTCCTGGAACAAGACCACCTACGAGGATGACTACACCTCGGGTGGCGCGATCGTGCCGGTGGCCGGCAAGATCACGGTGGATACGCCGCAGCGCATGGCCTCCAGCGAGATCAGCTGGAATCGTGACGGCTTCTTCGCCAGCCTGCGTGCCAAGTACACCGGCAAGCGCTACTACACCTACACCAACGACCAGTCGGTGCCGGGCGTGACCACCTTCGACGCTGGTGCGGGCTACGACTTCGGCCCGGGCCTGGGCCTGCGCAACGTGCGGGTGTCGTTGAATGCGACCAACCTGACCAACAAGCGCTATGCGGGCCAGCTGAGCTCGTTCGCACCGACCGATCCGAAGGGCACGCGCTATGCGATCCATGCCAGCGCGCCGCGGCAGGTGTTCATGACGGTGGCGGCGGAGTTCTAAGTCAGAAGCAGGCGCTGCGGCGCATTGAGTATTCCTGCATGGCGCGGGTAGGCAGGCCCATGCAGGACACGCCGTAAACCCGTCCTTGGGGGCTCGATGGCGCCATCCATGGCGCCAACGGTCCTGCATGGGCCTGCCTACCCGCGCTCGACAATTCCCCGCGCCGGCGCGGAGGCAATGGAAAGCAAGAGCAAGAGCAAGAGCAAAGAGCCGGGCATTGCCCGGCTCTTTGCTTTTCAAGCGCAATCCCTTCGGCGCGGTGATGTGTTGCCGCCCGCGCGGGAATCTGTCTGGCGGCGGTGGGGCACCCTGGCCAGGACCGTGAGGCGCATGGATGCGCCGATCGAGCCCCCATGGATGGGTTTACGGCGTGTCCTGGCCAGGGTGCCCCACCGCCGCCCAGCGATATCAATCAAGGCGCCAGCGCTTCATCCCGCCAACGCATTTCATTCCGGCGCCAGCTGGTCCATCCGTATCCGGTTGGCGAACAGCGAGAACGCCAGCATGCCAGCCAGGCCGTTCGCCCGGCTCACCCAATGCGGCAGCCAGCGCGGCGGCTTCAACACCCCCGCCTCGAACAGCGGCGCGAACGCGATCGCATCGGCCAGGCTCATCTTGCCGGCGAACAACCAGCGGCAGACCTGCAGGCGGTCCTCGGCCAGCATGTGGCGGAAGAAGGTGTGCACCGACACCAGGCCGCGCAGATACACCGTGTCCTTGGTGAACGCCAGGCCGCCATTGGGCGGCACGCCACGGAACACGCGCTGTGCCGAAGCGAAGCTCTCTTCCGCGTTCTGCCCGGCATCGCAGAAGTAGCGGAACACCTCGATGAAATCGGCACCTTCGCGCGCCATCGCAATCGCCTCGGTACGCAGGCTGATGCGCTTCAGGCGCTCGATGTCGATGCTGCCGGTGATCTGCTCGGCGAACGTCGCCAGCCCCTCCTGGGTTGCCGTCACCCGTGGCGAGGACAACGCCAGGCTCGGCAGCACCGGCTGTTCGCGGCCATTCAAGGCGGTCAGCGAATGCACCAGCGCTTCATGGTGGAACAGCTGCGCACGGTCGTAGGCACTGAAGCGCGCGCTGGTGCGCAGGCGGATGCGGGTCGGGCCGGCGGCGGCCTTGGACACCAGCTCCGGATCGAGCTGCACCTGGATGATGCGCGATTCGAAGAACGCATCGAGGTCATTCTGCAGCTGCAGCTGCAGGGCAATAGCCGAGACCGGCACCTGCTCTTCCGGCGCCAGCAGTTCATGATCGAGTTCGGCAGCAATCTGGATGAAGTGACGCGCCGCTTCGCGCGTGCTTGGGCCATTGCCAGGCAGCGGCTGCTCGGGGGCGCCGAACAGCTGCACCGAACAGGTATCGACCGCAGCCGTGCCCAACCCTTCCAGCAGCTGTGCGGCCAGGTCCCAGCTCTGCGCCGACTGCCGCACGTAGTTGCCCAGCGGATGAGTGTCATCGCAGTCGGCGGCGATTGCGGCAAGCGCACGGCGCTCCTCGCTGAAATCCAGCCTCGGGTAGTCCACCTTCGGCAGCACCGGTTGCCCACGTGCCACGCTGTCCAGGAACGGTGCCTGCAACGTCGCAGGCCAGCTGGTCAGTCCCAGCAGGCGGATGCCTCCCACGGCCTCGACCAGGCGCGCATCGAGCGCTGCATGGTGGGCCACGTCACGGTCCAGCGTCGCAGTCGGTTCCATGCGCGGACTATAACGCCCTGCCGTGTCCGGCGCCGTGCACCGCCGCCCGAGCATCGGCTCGGGCGCTACAGGGAATGATTCCACCGCGAACCAAGTGTAGAGCCGAGCCCATGCTCGGCTGCCTTGTTACCGCCTACGCGGCTTTCCGACCGGGCGGAACTGCTGGCCCTTGCCCTTCCTGCCACCACGCTCCTGCGCGGTCTCGGCCTGGCGCACGGCCAGCTTGGCAGCGGCGGCGGCCACTTCTTCCTTCAGCTTGAAGTAGTTCAGCAGCCGGCTCTCTTCGATCTCTCCGGCCTCGATCGCCGCACGCACGGCACAGCCCGGTTCCTGCTGGTGCTTGCAGTCGTTGAAGCGGCACTGTGCGGCCAACGCTTCGATATCGGCGAAGCCACCTTCGGACAGCGTCTCCTCACCGGTCGGCTTCAGCTCGCGCATGCCAGGGGTGTCAATCAGGCAGGCGCCCGTCGGCAGCGGCATCAGCGCGCGATGGGTGGTGGTGTGCCGTCCTCGCGAATCATTGGCGCGCACCGCGTTGGTCTTCATCCGCTGCTCGCCAAGCAGCGTGTTGGTCAACGTGGACTTGCCCGCACCGGAAGAACCGACCAGCACCACGGTGTGGCCCGGGCCGAGCCACGGCTGCAGCACCGCAACGCTGTCGGCATCCAGGCCGTTGATCGCATGCAGCGCGATGCCCTGCATCTCCAGCTCTTCCAGTACCGCCAGTGCGTCTTCGCTGTACTCGGTCTGGTCGGCCTTGGTCAGCACCACCACCGGTTCGGCACCGCCACCGCCGACCAGCAGCAGGTAGCGCTCGATGCGGCGCGGGTTGAAGTCGGCATCCAGCCCGCAGACGATGAACACCGTATCGATGTTGGCCGCGATCACCTGCTGGTGGTAATGCTCGCCTGCCGCACCGCGCTTGATCGCGGTACGCCGCGGCAGCAGCGCGACGATGCGGATGCCGTCGAGCAGCACCCAGTCGCCCACTGCGGGCCGTTCATGGCTGGGGAAGCGCGGGCGCTGCCATTCGGGCAGCGACTCGGCCTTGATCGAGGCATCCGGGCCATCGGCCACCACGTAGTGGGTGCGGTGCTGTTCGATCACCCGTGCCGGGCGGGCCTGCGGGTGCGCGGCCATCGCGGCCTGCCAGTCGGCCTGCTGCGGCGGGCCCGGCCAGGGCCAGCCGATGGTCTGCAGGGCGATGAAATCGGGGGTCTGGGTCATCGCCGCCATTCTACCTGTGCCAGCGCCCTGCCAGCCCAGCAGTGACGGGCCCGGAGCCCTTGCCATGCATTGCAGCAATTCCGGTAGGATGGAAGCCCCATGCCTTTCGACGGCCCAGCTCCCATGTCCACCAACTCGCCCAAGCCCCTGGCCATCCGCGAGCGCCTTTCCGAAGTGCGCTACGAAATCCGCGGAGAACTGGCGCGGCGAGCCCGGGAGCTGGAGGCGCAGGGCCGCAAGCTGATCAAGCTCAACATCGGCAATCCGGGTGCTTTCGGTTTCCGCGCGCCCGAGCACCTGCAGCGCGCGATCGCCGACGACATGGGCCGCACCGACCCGTACACCCACCAGCAGGGCCTGCCGGTGGCGCGCGAAGCCATCGCCAGCTACTACGCCCGTCGTGGCGCGCCCGATGCACACCCGGACCGCGTCTTCCTCGGCAACGGCGTCAGCGAGCTGATCGACCTGTCGCTGCGTGCGCTGCTCAACCCGGGCGATGAAGTGCTGGTGCCCTCGCCCGACTACCCGCTGTGGTCGGCTTCGACCATCCTCAACGATGGCCGCCCGGTGTACTACCGCTGCGCGCCGGAGAACGGCTTCCAGCCGGACCCGAGCGAGATCGAGACGCTGGTCTCTTCGCGCACCCGCGCCATCGTGCTGATCAATCCGAACAATCCCAGCGGCGCCAGCTACCCGCGCGAACTGCTGGAGCGCGTGGTCGAGATCGCGCGCCGCCACAACCTGCTGCTGCTGGTCGATGAGATCTACGACCAGATCCTGTACGACGACGCGGTGTTCCAGCCGGTCGCGCCGCTGGCCGGCGACCATCCGTGCCTGACCTTCAGCGGCCTGAGCAAGGTGCACCGCGCCTGCGGCTGGCGCGTGGGCTGGGCCCACCTCAGCGGCGACGATGCGCGCCTCGGTGACTTCCGCGCCGCGCTGGACCTGTTGGGCGCGCTGCGCCTGTGCGCCAACGTGCCGGGCCAGTACGCCATCGAGGCGGCGGTGAACGGCCCGGACACCATCTCCGAGCTGTGCACGCCGGGCGGCCGCCTGTATGAAACCCGCCGCGCGGTGATCGAGGCCTGCGAAGCCAGCGAGCACCTGTCGCTGGTCGCGCCGGCCGGCGCGCTGTACGCGTTCCCGGCCGTGGTCGGCGCCGCTGCCAAGGGCTTCGACGACCACAATTTCGCGCTGGACCTGATGAACAACGAAGGTGTGCTGGTGGTGCCGGGCTCAAGCTTCAACGTGCCCTACCGCCATCATTTCCGCGTGACCCTGATGCCGGAAGCCTCGGTGATGCGCGATGTATTCGCCCGCATCGACCGTGTGCTGGCGCGCCGTGCCGAGGATGCGACCAAGGTCGTGCCGCTGAAGCCGCGCCGTTCGGTGGCCTGAGCCGTGGCGTTGTCCTACCTGGCGCTGGGCGATTCGTACACCATCGGTGAAGCGGTTGCAGTCGAAGGCCGTTGGCCGCACCAGCTGGCCGCCGCGCTGCGCGCGCAGGACGTGGCGATGGCCGACCCGCAGACCATTGCGACCACCGGCTGGACGACCGACGAGCTCGATGCGGGTATCGACGCGGCTGCACCGCAGGGCCCGTTCGATTTCGTCAGTCTGCTGATCGGCGTCAACAACCAGTACCGCGGGCGTCCGCTGGACGAGTACCGCAGCCAGTTCCAGGCCCTGCTGCAGCGGGCGATCGGCTTTGCCGGCGGTGATGCCGGCCGTGTGCTGGTGCTGTCCTTCCCCGATTGGGGCGCCACCCCGTTCGGTGCCGGCAGTGGCCGCGACCTGGCCGCGATCGAGATCGAGACCGACGAGTTCAATGCCGCCGCCGAGGTGATCAGTACCCGGCACGGCGTGGCCTTCGTCGACATCACCGACATCAGCCGCGCGCAGGGCGAAGACCCGACGATGATCGCCGAGGACGGCCTGCATCCTTCAGCGCGGATGTACGCGCTGTGGAGCGCGCGCGCGCTGCCGGTTGCCGCGCATCTGCTTGGCGGCACGGACTGAGGCGATGGACGGCATGCCACGGAACGGCCCGCCCCTGCCCTGTGCTCCCCTGACGGCCCCGCAGGCCCGCTTGATCGCCGAAGCGTTCCGCCCGGCGCAGGCCTGGGGCAGCCGCCGCGACTACTACTACACCCGCGGCAAGCTCGGCAGCGATCCGCTGTACGACGGCGTGCTGCAGCATCTGCCTGACGACGGGCAGCCGGTGCTGGACCTCGGCTGCGGGCTGGGCCTGTTCGCCCATGTACTGCGCCAGCGCGGCGGCACCCAGCGCTACCTGGGCGTGGACGTGGATGCGGGCAAGATCGCCCGCGCGCAACGTGCCGCCGTCGAGCTGCATGACGTGCGCTTCGACTGCGTGGACGTGCAGGCGCCACTGCCGGCGCAGGCCGGGCACGTCCTGCTGCTGGACGTGCTGCAGTACCTGGACGCGGACCCACAGCAGGCACTGCTGCGCGCGGCCAGTGCACGGGTGGCCCCCGGCGGCTGCCTGCTGCTGCGCACGCCGCTGGCCACCGGCGATGGCCGCGACCGCACCACGCGGGTGGCGGATCGGCTGGCCTGGCTGGTCGGCTGGATGGGCACGCGGCCGCGCCACTATCCTGACCCGCAGGTCCTGCAGGCGACACTGACCGAAGCGGGATTGCAGGTGGCCGCCCCCCGGCCACTGCACGGGCGTACCCCCTTCAACAGCTGGCTGCTGGTGGCCGAACGCCCCTGACGTGCCTCCCACCCGGGCATCGGCTCGGGCGCTACAGGATGATCACCCCCCCTTGTAGAGCCGAGCCCACGCTCGGCTGCTCTCCGATGTTTTCCGGCGCTGCGCACCGCCGCCCGGGCATCGGCTCGGGCGCTACAGGATGATCACCAGCCCCTGTAGAGCCGAGCCCACGCTCGGCTGCTCCACGCGGCCAGAACCCGGTGCTACGAGTCAGGCAGCTGCGCCTTCAAGCCGCGCTCGTCCAGCGCCTGCAGCACGCGCTCGATGATCGCCAGATTGTGGCCGTGGGCGGCGCCCTCGTGCAGCAGCACGATGGCCCCTGGGCGCAGGTCCGGCAGCAACCGCGCCAACACGCCCTCCGGCGTGCAGCCGACGCCGTCGTAACCGCGGGCACTCCAGCCCACGCGCACCAGGCCCAGCGCCTTCAACACCGGCGCCACGAACGGGTTGGTCATGCCCACCACCGAGCGATACCAGCGCACCGGATGCCCGCTCAGCGCCTGCAGCGCATGCTGGCAGCCTTCGATCTCGGCCCGCATCGCCGCTGGGCCCAGGCGCCAGAAGCGGGCCTGCGGGTGGCTGAGACTGTGATTGCCGAGATCGTGGCCACGGCGCAGGATCTCGGCCACCAGTTCCGGCTGCGCCAGTGCACGGTCCCCCACCAGGAAGAAGGTCGCACGCGCCTGGTGGCGGTCCAGGAGGTCGAGCACGGCACGGGTTTCCGGGCCGGGGCCGTCATCGATCGTCAGCCAGACACTGTTGCCAGCGTCCGGCACCCGGCTCAATACCGGCGCGTAGAAACGGCTGTTGGGCAGGAATATCGGCACCATGAACAGCGCGTGGCTGGCCACCATCAGCGGCAAGCCCCAGTGCCAGCCCGCCAGGGCCCAAACCAGGATCACCGCCAGCTGCGACGCCACCAGCCAGGGCAGCCAGCGCCAGGGCCGGGTCGGGATGCGATGCAATGTTCCTGCGTTGCTCATCCCCCATGATGCCATGGGGGGTAGAATTGATGATTCGAATTCCCGGAACCCCGACGTCCATGTCCCTCGATCCCGCCCTGCGTTCGCGCATCGAATCCATCCTCAACGCCAACCGCGTCGTGCTGTTCATGAAGGGCCAGCCGTCGATGCCGCAGTGCGGCTTCTCGGCCAAGGCCGTGGGCGCGCTGCAGGACCTCGGTGTCGAGTTCGCCCACGTCAACGTGCTGGCCGACCAGGAGATCCGTGAAGGCATCAAGGCCTACGGCGACTGGCCGACCATCCCGCAGCTGTACATCGACGGCGAACTGGTCGGCGGCAGCGACATCGTGCTGCAGATGGCCGCCAGCGGCGAACTGAGCAGCGTGCTGGGCCTGGCCGCACCGGACCGCACCCCGCCGAGCATCACCGTCACCCCGGCCGCTGTGGAAATGCTCAAGGGCGCGCTGGCCGACGCCCCGGGCGCTGCCCTGCAGCTGACCATCGACGCCGGCTTCCAGCCGAACTTCCAGCTGGCCCCGCATGACGAAGGCGCGATCGCTGCCGAGTCCAATGGCCTGCGCGTGCAGTTCGACCTGTCCAGCGCCCGGCGCGCCAACGGCATCACCATCGACTGGGTGGACGACATCCGCGGCAAGGGCCTGGCGATCGACAACCCGAACGCGCCGAAGCCGGTACAGGAAATCAGCGTGCGTGATGCCGACGACCTGGTGCGCGCCGGCAACATCACCCTGGTGGACGTGCGCCCGGCCGACGAGCGCGCCATCGCAGCCGTCGGCGTGCCGTTCAGGAGCTTCGACGGCAACGGCCGTGCGGAGCTGGAAGCCCTGCCGAAGGACACCGCGCTGGCCTTCATGTGCCACCACGGCGGCCGCAGCGCACAGGCTGCCGAGCAGTTCCGTGCACTGGGCTTCACCAAGGTGTTCAACGTCACCGGCGGCATCAATGCCTGGTCCGAAGACGTGGACAACGGCGTGCCGAAGTACTGATCGGCCCCGGCATGGGGTCGACTTGGGGTCGGATCCCTTTCCGCAGGAAAGGGCTCTGGCCCCAGCACAGAAAACGCCGGCATTCGCCGGCGTTTTCTGCATCCACGCATGGCGTGGACCTACCCGGCGAAGCCGCCTTCGGCCAGGTAATCCAGCTCTTCCGCCGTGGGCAAGCGACCGAGCACGGCATTGCGATGCGGGAAGCGCCCGAAGCGGCGGATGATGTCGCGGTGCAGTTCGGCGTACTGCAGGTACTCCTTGTCACCCAGCACGTCGAACATCGCCACCGAACGGTCCTGGTCCATCGGATCCTCGGAGTGCTCGAACGGCAGGTAGATGAAGGCGCGCAGCTTCGGTACCAGCTGCAGGTCCAGGCCTTCCTCGATGGCGCGCATGGCGTAGTGCCGGGCCAGGCCATCGGTGGCGTAGGAATGGGCGGTCCCACGGAAGCAGTTGCGCGGGAACTGGTCCAGCAGCAGCATCAGCGCCAATGCCCCTTCGGCACTGCCCAGCCAATGCTCGCGCGCGCGCGAAGCGGCGGCGAAATGCTCATCCAGGAACAACTGGCGGAACTGCGCGTCGAACGCATCGTCGCGGGCGAACCACTTCGCAGGGCCCGCTTCTTTCCAGAATTCCACCACTTGCGCGGCAACGTCCATCACCTACTCCCCAGGGCCGGCGCGCCGCGCCAGGCCATCATCATCATTCGTCGAAGCGCAGGTGGCGGACCGACTTGCCGTTGCGCCGGATAAGCTTAAGCGCCTCGATACCGATCTGGATATGGTTTTCCACGAACTGGGAGCTGACCTTGGCATCGGAGGCCTCGGTCTTGACCCCATCGGGGATCATCGGCTGGTCCGAGACCAGCAGCAGCGCGCCACTGGGGATGTGGTTGGCGAAGCCGGCGGCGAACACCGTGGCTGTTTCCATGTCGATGGCCATGCAGCGCATCGCCCGCAGCCGCTCCTTGAAGGCCTCGTCGTGTTCCCAGACCCGGCGGTTGGTGGTGTAGACGGTTCCGGTCCAGTAGTCGTGGCCGAGGTCGCGGATCATGGTCGAGACCGCACGCTGCAGCGCGAACGCCGGCAACGCCGGCACTTCCGGTGGCAGGTAGTCACCCGAGGTACCCTCGCCCCGGATCGCAGCGATCGGCAGCACCAGGTCGCCCAGCTGGTTCTTGCGCTTGAGGCCGCCGCACTTGCCCAGGAACAGCACCGCCTTGGGCATCACCGCCGACAGCAGGTCCATGATGATCGCGGCATTGGGGCTGCCCATGCCGAAGTTGATCATGGTGATGCCGTCGATCGTGGCACTGGCCATCGGCCGGTCCAGGCCGATGACGGGCGCACCGGTCAGCTCGGAAAAGGTGTGCAGGTAGCCACCGAAGTTGGTCAGCAGGATGTGCTGGCCGAACTGGTCCAGTGGCACGCCGGTGTAACGCGGCAGCCAGTTGTCGACGATTTCCTGCTTGCTCTTCATGGGCGGTCCGGTACGGCGTGGGGCCGCCATTGTAGGCGTGCACAGGCCATCCCACACCTGGGCCGGCAACGAAGAAGGGCGGCCCTGCGGCCACCCTCCTGGGTCTTCCCGGTGTCCGGGAAGCAAAGGTCAGAAACGTACCGACCAGCGCAGGTTCGCACTGTGATCGCGGCTTTCGTCGCCATACTGGCCGCTATAGCCCAGCTCCAGCTGCTGGCGCGCGGTCAACCATGCCGACAGGCCCAGTTCGGCAACCACCGTCCTGTCAGCAATCGGGGCGCCGCTGACCACGAAGCTGTCGCTACCCGTGGCGAAGGCGAAGCGGGCCGCCGGGTCGCGATCACCGCTGGCCTGGCGGTACCCGACGCCACCGCGCAGGTGCAGCCAGCTGTCCTGTTGGAACGAAGCCTTCAGGCCCTTGTCGAATCGCAGGCCGGCCGTGGCGACCGTGGTACGCAGATCGTCCACCTCGCCCTGCAGTGCGGCAGCGCCACCACGTTCGTTGATACGCTTCATGTCCACTTCCACACGTGCGAGCTGCAGGTAGGGTTCCAGCCCCGCCTCGCGGTCGCCGAAGCGATAGCTCGCCTCGATGAACGCCTGCCGGGTACGGCCGTCATAGCGGGCCGCCAGCGTATCGGTGTAGCCGGAGAAGCCCAGCTCGCGGGTGCTCTTCACCTCATGCTCGCTCCAGGCCAGGCCACCACGCAGGCCGAAGGCGCCCCAGTCGTGACTGGCATAGGCCCCCAGGTGCGTGTTGTCGACCTTGGCACGCGCACGGCGTCCTTCCTGCTGCTTGGCATCGGTACGTCCGGTACCGGCCAGCACGCCCACCTGCCAACCGTTGATCTCGCGGTCCACGCCTACCAGCAGGCCGCTGCTGTTGGCTTCGGTGCGTGCGGTGTTGCCATTGCCGTCCAGCGTGGTGCTGCCACCGATGGCCTGTACCCAGACCCCCGTGGCGGCTTCGCCGTCTGCGCCCGGGGCACGCGCACCGACGCGACGCGACAGCGCGGCGTCACGCACGTAGCGGCTGCCCTCGACCAGGGCCATTGCGGTGGCCGCATGCAGCTCGCCGCTGAGGCCATCCAGTGCAGCGCCCACCTGCTGAGGGAACAGCAGGGTCAGCGGTCGTGGCAGGCCCTGGTTGACCGCCAGGCCGTCGGCCACAGTGGCGACCGCGCGCTGGTTGTCGGTACTGGCGGCACTGGCAAGCGGATTGCCACGGGTCACTTCAATGCGCGCGCCACCCGTGCCGTAGGCCAGGCCGAACTTCAGGAACGGCGAGAACGCACTGAAGTCAGTGGTGGCGAACTGGCCACTGATTCCGCCGTCGGCACGGATGAAGTTGAACTGCTCCCCAAGGTAATAGGTGCCCGCTTCCGGTAGCGCGATCAGGGTGCCTCCCAGGGTCGCGGTACCGGTGACACGCAACTGGTCGCTGCGCCCGCCCGGAGCCAGCTCGGCCTGGTACACACCGGTGGCGGTCTGCACGTAGTTGCCGTTGATGGTCAGCGTACCGATCGAATTGCCCGGTGCAACGATACCGGCCACGGTGGTATCGCCCAGCTGGCCGATGCCCTTCAGCGTGCCCTTCGGGCCAACGAGGGTGTGACCACCGGTCTGCGTGCCGTTGAACGACAGCACGCCGCCGTTGACGGTCAGGTCGGAACCCGCAAGTACGCCGCCCGCGTTCACGCGGCTGTTGCCCAGGCTGGTCAACGTGCTGCTGTCCAGCCTTCCGTTCAACTCGAACGTTCCCAGCTCGGCCACCAGGGTGTGGGCGCCGCGCTGCGCACCGTCGAAGGTCACCACGCCGCCGTTGACGGTCAGGTCCGAGCCATCCAGCACACCGCGGGCATTGATTTGGCTGGTGCCCCCCAGGCTGTTCAGCGCGGTGTTCTTCAACGTGCCATTGAGCAGGAAGCTACCGCCGGCCACGTCCACCGCTCCGGTGAGCGTATTGACGCCATCCAGTTCCAGCATGCCCTCGCGCACCAACGCACCGTTGAAGCTGTTGTCACCGCTCAAGCGCAGCCAGCCGATGCCGCTCTTGGTCAGCTTGCCGGGGCCGCCGATGTCGTTGGTCCAGTTGTCCCAGGCATCGCCTTCCCACACTTTCAGGCCACCTGCACGCTGGTTCATCACCACGTTGGTGTCCACGCGCAGCGAACCGTAACCCTCGATGGCCTTGGCCAGGTTCAACAGGCCCCAACCGTAGATGTCGTCGATGCCGGGCGCGCCCAGATCGGTGGTCGTGGTCAGCAGCACATCGCGCACCTGAGCGCTGTCCAGATAAGGGAAGCGTTCAAACAGCAGGCCCAGCGCGCCGGTGACGTGGGGGGCGGCCATCGACGTTCCACTCAGCAGTGCATAGCCATAGGTAGGCACGCGCTGCTGGATGTCCAGGCTGACGTTGCCGTTGGCGTCGATGCCGATGCTGCCGGACAGGCTGGAATCATCACCATAGGCGGTCGATACGATGTCCGAACCCGGCGCGGCAAGACACCAGTTGGCACTCAGGCCGCACTTGTTGGAGCGATTGCTCAGGGTCAGATTGGTACCGACGTTGACCACGCTCAACCAGTACGGCTCGATGTCGGCGAACGCGCGCGGCAGCGTGGCGTAGAGGCCGGCGATGGGGCTCTGCGCAGGCGTCGGAATGACCGAACTGGTATTGCCGGCCGCCCACACCTGGATCATCCCGCGCGCACGCGATCCGTCGGCAAAGGTGTTCAGGTACTGGCGGTCGTCCGGGTCGTTGTAGATCGCGTCCATGTCCGTCGCTGTCGACGGTTCCGTGACCAGGCCCCAGCTGTGGTTGATGGCACGCACGCCCTGCGCGTTCATCTGAGCATACAGATCCTGGAAGGCGCTGACTTTCGGACCGATCGCGCCCAGCGTCACCACCGAATAGCCCGTCGCGGTCCGCTGCCACTCCCTGATGCTGTCGGAGAACAACCGGCCAACGGTCAGGTCCGAGCCGAAGGACACGCCCTGCATCCCGTTGCCGTCCCGGTTCGCCGCGATGGTGCCGGCAACGTGCGTGCCATGGATCTCGAACTGCATCCCCGGCTGCACATAGGGACCCGACTCGATGATCCTGCGGATGTTGTCGGGGACATTGGCGTTGTAGCCGACATAGCTGATCTGGACGTCATCACCATCACTGGCGAAGCAGGCCGCCGGCCCGCGCACTGCGCTGGTGTTGGTGCAACGCGTGCCGTCGGCCATCAGGTCTGCGATGCGGATGCTGCGGTTGTCCTTGCCGGCGAATTCCGGATGGTCCAGGCCCGTGCCGCTGTCGAACACGCCCAGGCGGATGCCGGCGCCGGTCAGCCCGCGCGCATAGGCCACGTCGGCATTGATCGCGGCCAGGCCCCAGTCGAGGTTGAATTCACTGGTACGCCAGCTCGCAGCATCACCGGGCTTGCCCATGACCGGCTCGACGGAAGAACCGACGCTGGGAGCCAGCGCCGCCACCGGGATCGCTACCGAGGGGGCGATCATTGCAGGAGCAGAGGCCGACACCCTGCCCGGCGCGGCGAACGCCGACTGCAGGCTGCGCTGCAACTGGTAACGGGTCAGGGCGTCGTCACTGTCCTGGGCCAGTACCGGCAGCGCGGTGGCCATCAGCAACGAACCGACAATCGCCGAAGCCAGCGGCGAGGGGAGGAAAGAACGGCGCGAAACGGTCGAACGGCAGAGCTTTGCAGCAGTCATCGGTTGCGTCCTTGATTCCATGAAGAGTGCGGGCCCGACTCCCCCTTGGAGCACGTGTGGGAGCTGGTGCTACAGGTCAGCGCAAGACGTAATCAGCCCATCGCTTCATCCAACGTTAATATTTCCTTCACAAATCCTCCATCAGAAAATTCCTACCCCTACTCCCCTGTCCAAGGTCACTTGGCAAGCCGCATCGACCCCGGCTAGCGTCGGTGGATTCATGTTTCAGGCGAGGGGAACTGCATGGCATCGACGTTGTTGCGCGCCGGGGTGGCCCTGGCGCTGCTTTCATTGACCACGGCACCGGCGGTGGGCGCCTCGCGCTTCGTCGCCGATCCCTACCCCAGCACCTACCAGGCGCATCCCGATGCGCCGGTGCTGATCCAGAATGCCACGGTGCTGACCGGTACCGGCCAGCGCCTGGACAACGCCGACGTGCTGCTGCGCGACGGCCGCATCGTCGCCGTTGGCCGCCAGCTGCAGGCCGATGCGGGCGTCACCCGCATTGATGCACAGGGCAAGTGGGTCACCCCCGGCCTGATCGACGTGCATTCGCACCTGGGCGTGTACCCCAGCCCCGGTGTCGGTGCGCACAGCGACGGCAACGAGATGACCGCACCGGTCACCGCCAATGTCTGGGCCGAGCACTCGGTGTGGCCGCAGGACCCGGGCTTCGCCACGGCGCTGGCCGGCGGCGTGACCAGCATGCAGGTGCTGCCCGGCTCGGCCAACCTGGTCGGCGGTCGCGGCGTGACCCTGAAGAACGTCCCGGCCATCACCTACCAGGCGATGAAGTTCCCCGGCGCACCGTGGGGCCTGAAGATGGCCTGCGGCGAGAACCCCAAGCGGGTCTACGGCGAAGGCAAGGGCGTGGCCCCGGCCACGCGCATGGGCAACGTGGCCGGCTACCGTGCCGCCTTCATCGATGCCGCCGACTACATCGCCAAGACCAAGCCCAAGCCGGCCAAGCGCAAGGGCTGGTTCGGCAGCGACAAGGGCGACAGCGCCGGGGATGCCGGCGGCAAGCGCGATCTCAAGCTGGACACGCTGGCCGGCGCCATCGAAGGCGACATCCGCGTGCACATCCACTGCTACCGCGCCGACGAGATGGCCACCATGCTCGACCTGGCCAAGGAGTTCGGCTTCAAGGTAGCCGCCTTCCACCACGGCGTGGAGGCCTACAAGCTGGCCGACCGTCTGGCCGCCGACGGCGTCTGCGGTGCGCTGTGGGCCGACTGGTGGGGCTTCAAGATGGAGGCCTTCGACGGCATCCAGGAAAACATCGCGCTGGTTGACCGGCCGAAGAACAGCTGCGCCATCGTCCATTCCGATTCACCCGAGGGCATCCAGCGCCTGAACCAGGAAGCAGCCAAGGTGATGGCCTCGGCGCGACGTGCTCGCATGGCGGAGATCACCCCCGAACATGCCATCACCTGGATGACCGCCAACGCCGCCCGGGCGCTGGGCATCGAGTACCAGACCGGCACCCTGGAGGCTGGCAAGATGGCCGACGTGGTGGTGTGGAACGGCAACCCCTTCAGTTCATACGCGCTGGCCGAGCAGGTCTTCATTGATGGCCGCCGGCTGTACGACCGAAGCGCGCCGGCGAGCATGCCGCGTTCCGATTTCCAGCTTGGCCAGGAGGTGCGCTGATGGGCGTGTTGAACAAGCGTCGCCGGGCATGGCCCGGCGCTACCGTGGTGGCATTGCTGTTGCTGGCAACCACGGCATCGGCGCAGGACCTGCTGGTGCGCAACGCGACGGTGCACACCGCCAGCGCACGCGGCAGCCTGCACAACGCCGATGTGCTGGTCCAGGGCGGCGTCATCCGCGCAGTCGGCACCGGCCTGTCCGCACCGGCCGGAGCGACCGTGGTCGAAGCCAATGGGCGGCCGCTGACCCCGGCCCTGTTCGGGGGCATCACCGAGACCGGCATCGAAGAGGTCTCGGGTGAATCGAGCACGGTGGACAGTTCGCTGAAGCTCGGCGAGCAGCCGTTGCGCCCGGAATTCGACGTCACCCTGGCCTACAACCCGGCCTCGGTGCTGATCCCGGTGACGCGGCTGGAGGGCTTTGGCTTCACCGCACTCGGCGCCGCCACCGGTGGCGGCTTCGTGGCCGGCCAGGGCGGCGTGATGCGGCTGGATGGCAGCGTCGACCCGATCGGTCCGCGCGCGCTGTTCCTGCGCCTGGGCTCGGCGGCATCGGAGCTGACCGGGCATTCGCGCGCCGCGCAATGGATGCTGCTGCAGCAGATGGTCGACGAAGCACGCGGCCAGGTCGCTGCGGATTCGCCGCACGCGCTGTTGACCCCGGCCGGGCGCCGCACGCTCAGCCGCTACCTGGCCGGCCAGGGCCGCATCGTGGTGGAGGTCGATCGTGCCTCGGACATCCGCCAGCTGCTGCGCTGGGCCGCGCGCGAGAAGGTGAAGATCGCGATTGCCGGTGCCGGCGAAGCCTGGCAGGTTGCGCCGGAGCTGGCCGCCGCACAGGTGCCGGTGTTCGTTGACGTGCTGGCCAACCTGCCGGCCAGCTTCGATCAGATCGGCGCCACCCTGGAAAACGCCGCACGCCTGCAGCGCGCCGGCGTGCCAGTGTCGTTCGTGCAGCGCGGCGACGCCACCCACAACGCGCGCAAGATGCGCCAGCTGGCTGGCAATGCAGTAGCCAACGGCCTGCCCTGGGCCGACGGCCTGGCCGGGCTGACCCGGGTGCCGGCACAGGCGTTCGGCGTGGCCGACCAGATCGGCAGCATCGAGCCAGGCAAGCGCGCAGACCTGGTGCTGTGGGAGGGCGATCCGCTGGACGTGGCGCACTATGCCGAACAGGTCTGGCTGGGCGGCCGTGCGATGCCGATGCGCTCGCGCCAGACCGAACTGCGCGACCGCTACCTGCAGCGCAACGCGCAGCCCTGACCGCACACGAGGACATACGGATGGCAACGCTGCGCTGGTACTTCGATTTCGTCTCGCCCTACTCCTACCTGCACTGGCAGAAGCTGAAACAGCTGCCGCAGTTCGCGCAGATCCAGACCGTGCCGATCGCCTTCGGCGCGGTGCTGCATCACCTGGGCAACCTGGGCCCGGCGGAAATCCCCGCCAAGCGCCGCTTCGCATACCGCCACCTGCAATGGACCGCGCAGGCCGAGGGCACCCCGATGCGCTTCCCGCCCGGCCATCCGTTCAATCCGTTGTCAGCACTGCGCCTATGCCTGGCTGCCGGGGCCAGCGCCCAGGTGGTGGACGTGCTGTTCGACTGGATCTGGCGTGAGGGCCACGCCGGTGACAGCGCCGAGGCCCTGCGCGAACCGGGTGCGCAGCTGGGTATCGAGGATGTCGCGACCGCCATTGCCGATCCGGCGGTGAAGGAGCAACTGCGGCGCAACACGGAAGCCGCCATCGGCGCGGGCGTGTTCGGGGTCCCGACCCTGGCCATCGACCAGGAACTGTTCTGGGGCAACGACGCCCACCCACTGATGGCCGCCGTGCTGGCCGATCCCGCCCTGCTGCAGCAGCCCGAATGGCAACGCCTGGACAGCCTGCCGGTGGCGGTGCAGCGCAATCGCTGAACAGGGCGTGGCGCGTTTCCCTCGCGCGCCCGGCCAGGTTTTGAGATAGTTTTCACATTTCCGAACCTACAACCGCCCTGGAGGGGGAGCCGCGGATGCGCATCGGAATCGTCGTCGACTCGGCCTGCGACCTGCCGCAGGACTTCATTGCCGAGCACAACATCGTGCTGCTGCCGATCACCGTCCGCATCGGCGAAGCCGTGCTGGCCGATCATCGCGATGAGCAGGCCACGCTGAGTTTCCTGCACGCGCACGTGGCCGAGCATGGCGCTGAAGCGGAAACCATTCCCTTCAGCGTCAACCAGATCCGCGACCTGTTCCTGCAGCAGCTGGTGATCGATTACGACCACGTGTTCTGCATGACCATCACCAAGACCCGCAGCCCGATCCATGACAACGCGCTGCAGGCCAGCTTCGCCATCCTCAATGACTACAAGCCGGTGCGGCAGGCTGCAGGCTACAACTCGCCGTTCGCGCTGCGCGTGCTGGACACCCAGAACCTGTTCGCCGCCCAGGCGGTGACCGCGGTGGAAGCCGTGCGCCTGCGCGAGAGCAACGCCAGCGTGCAGCAGATCCGCGAACGGCTGGAGGAGCTGGCCGGCAACGTGCACGGCTACATGGTGACCCGTGACCTGTACTACATGCGTGCGCGCGCACGGCACAAGGGCGACCGCAGCGTTGGCCTGCTCAGCGCGGCGCTGGGCAGCGCACTGGACATCAAGCCGGTGCTGCACGGCTACCGCGGCGAGACCGGACCGGTCGCCAAGATCAAGGGCTTCGACAACGCCGTGCAGAAGCTGTTCGCGGTGGTTGGCCAGCGCGTACGTGCCGGGCTGATGACGCCGACGGTGTGCGTCAGCTACGGCGGAGAACTGGACGAGCTGCGCACCCTGCCCGGCTACGCCCAGTTGAAGGAGGTCTGCGCCACCCACGGCGTGGCCGTGTACGAATCGGTGATGAGCCTGACCGGCATGGTCAATGTCGGCAAGGGCGCGGTCACCGTGGGCTTTGCCGATGGGCCGCATCGGTTTGAATGAAGGCCGACCGTGGCTGGAATCTGCACATCGATTCCACCGCCACTGTGCCAGCCTTGCCGCACTTCAAGGAGAACTCCATGCCTGCGCAGTACCACATCAGCCTGCCCGATCCCTCCAAGGCCCGCGGCAACGACCCTGACTTGTCCTTCCATTCGCAGGGCGCCGCCGGCTTCGCCGAGGAACTGCAGGACGCCCTGCGCAGCGGCACGCTGTTCGAGCGCTGGAAGGCCAAGCAGCCCGATCCCGATGCAGTGGAAGTGCAGTGGGGCGCAACCGATCCGGAGGCCACCGTGACCGGCGAGCAGAAGGATCTGCGCATCAACCTGGTGGCCACCACCCGCATCGACAGCGACGTGTTCAAGCAGCGCCTGCGCCTGCTGGCCGGCCACCACTGGGAACTGCGCGACGTGCGTTGAGGCCTGGATCTGGTAGTGCCGGCCGCTGGCCGGCAACCGCAACAGCCACGAAGGTGCCGGCCAGCGGCCGGCACTACCCCGACGACTCCCTACCAGCCGCCACCCAAAGCCGTGCGCTGGTAGAGGCGCCGGGCATGGCCCGGCGTTTCCATATCGTTACCAGCCGCCGCCCAGCGCGCGGTACAGCTCCACACGCGCGATCGCGGCCGTGGCCTGGCTGTTGGCCAGCGCTGCCTGGTTGTCCAGCGCGATGCGCTGGGTGGTCAGCACGTCCAGCATGTCGACCACGCCGGCCTGGTACTGCCGGCGCGCCGCACCCAGCGCGGTCTCGCTTTCGTCCACCGCCACGTGCAGCTGCACGGTGCGCTGCTGTTCGGCGGCGTAACCATCGATGGCGTCGTCCACTTCATGCCAGGCCTGCAGCACCGTGCGCTGGAACTGCAGCGACGACTGCTGCTGCTGCAGCTTGCTCAACGCGAGGTTGGCCTTCAGCCGGCCGCCCTGGAAGATCGGCAGGCTGATCGACGGCCCGATGCTGAAGCGGTGTGCGTTCCAGCCATCCAGATCATCCAGCTGCTTGGCCTGGAAGCCAGCGTCGCCATTCAAGGTGATGCGCGGCAGGAAACTGGCCTTGGCCACGCCGATGCCGGCCGTTGCGGCATGCAACGCCGCTTCGGCACGACGGATGTCCGGGCGACGCTCGGCCAGTTCGCTGGGCAGTCCCACCGCCACGGCCGGCAGTGCGGGCCAGTCACGGCGTGCATTCTGAAGCTGCGTATCCAATGCCTGCGGAGGCTGCGCCAGCAGGAACGCCAGTGCATTGCGCAGCTGCGACTCACGGTGCCGCAGCGGCGCGATGCGTGCCTGCAGCGATGCCACCTGCGCGGACGCGCTGGACACCTGCAGCGTACTGGCAACGCCCTGCTGCTGGCGTGCCTCGGTCAGGCGCTTGATGTCGAGAGCGATGCTGAGGTTGTCCTCGGTGATCGCCAGCAACTGCCGCGTTTCACGCAGCTGCAGATAATCACGCGCGGTTTCCGCCAGCAGCGCGATGCGCACTGCATGTGCGTCCTCCTCGGCCATCTGCACACGCGCATCGGCGGCTTCCACCTGACGGCGCACGCGGCCCCACAGGTCCAGCTCCCAGCTCAGGCCGATGCCGGCCTGGAACAGCCCGTAGTCATCACGGCCGCCGTTGCCGGACGGATCATTCAGGCCCACCTCGCTGTTGCGTGCACGCACGCCACTGGCGCTCGCGCTGACGCTGGGCAGGCGATCGGCGGCGGTGATGCCGCGTGCGGCACGGCTCTGCTGCACGCGGTTGGCGGCCAGCTGCAGGTCCAGGTTGGCCGCCAGCACCTGGTTGGCCAGCTGCCCCAGCAGCGGATCGTCGAAACCGGCCCACCAGGCCGCGTCCTGGTCGATGGCATTACCGGCGACGGCCTCACCCTGCCAGTGGCTGGGCAGTTCCGCCTGCGGGCGTACGAAGTCCGGCCCCATCGTGCAGGCAGCCAGGGCTGTGCACAGGCTGGCCGCAACGAAGGTGCGGAACACGATGACTGCGCTCATGCGCCCTCCCCGGCCGCATGGCCCGGACTGTGCTGCACGCTCTGCGCGCGTGCGCGGCTGCCCAGGTCAACGCGGGCTTCCACCGACATGCCGGCACGCAGCTGGTCCAGCAGCGGCTGGCCCGGCTCCAGCACGATCTTCACCGGAATGCGCTGCACCACCTTGGTGAAGTTGCCGGTGGCGTTCTCCGGTGCGACCGCGGCGAAGGTGACGCCAGTGGCCGGCGCGATGCTGTCGATGTGCCCGCGCAGTGGCTTGCCCGGGAACACGTCCACCTTCAGTTCGACCTGCTGGCCGGCCTGCATGCGGGTCATCTGGGTTTCCTGGAAGTTGGCGACCACGAAGGCCCGCTTCAACGGCACCACCGCGGCCACCGCGGTGCCCGGGGTCAGGTAGGCACCGACGCGCACTGCACGACGACCGACCATGCCGTCGATCGGTGCACGCAGCACGGTGTGCGACAGATCCAGTTCGGCGCGGGCCTGCGCCGCTTCCGCGCGTTGCACCGCGGCCTGCGCGGCCTGCACACCGGCGGCCAGGATGTCGGTGCGCTGGCGCGCGGTCGACAGCGCCGCCTGACCCTGCTGCAGGTGGGCACTGGCCACGGCCTGCTTCGACTGCGCCTGCTGCGCGTTCTGTACGGTTCCGGCGCCATCACGGGCCAGTTCGCGGTAGCGCTGCTGGTCGGCGCTGGCCAGGGTCAGTTCGGAACGGCTGACATCGACACTGGCCTTGGCCTGCTCGATCAGCGAATCCTGCTGGGCCAGTGCGGCCTGTGCGTTGGCGAGCTGTGCGCGGGCATTGGCAAGGTCGGCACGCGCCGCCTGCAGTGCCACCTGGTAGTCGCGGTCGTCGATGCGGGCGAGCACGTCGCCGGCCTTCACCGACTGGTTGTCCTCGACTTCCACGGCACTGACGAAGCCGGGAATCTTCGGCGCCACCAAAGTGTAGTCAGCCACCACGTACGCATTGTTGGTGCTCTGGTGGCCAGAGTCGCGCAGCAGCAGCCAGGCGCCGATGGCCAGCGCCAGCACGCCCAGGCCCAGCCCGGTGTTGAGAGTGGTTCGATTGATCGTCATGAGGGGGTTCCTGCGAAATGTTCAGGCCACGGCACGTGGCGGATGGATGCGGGTGGGCATCCAGGCAATGAGCGGAATGAAGGCCAGCGCCACCAGCGCGACCACCCAGTACAGGTCAGCCGAGGTCAGTGCCTGCACCTGTGCATGCAGGCGCGCGCCGAGCTGCGGGCCATCGGCCAGCCACGGTTGCTCGCCCAGGCGGTCGACCAGCACGGTGGAATGGAAATGACGGCGGCCCTGGGCGACGGCGTCGAGCACGCCGCTGGCAAGCACCGCAGCGAAACCCTTGACCGTGTTGAACCACGCCGAGGCGAACGGGCCGTCCTGCGGCGCCAGGCCGCCGGTGGCCAGCATCAGCAGCGGCAGCACCGCCATCGGTTGTGCGAACACCTGCAGCAGCTGCACCCACAGGAAGTTGTCACGGATCCAGGCCACGTCCAGGTGCGAGCCCAGCCAGCAGGCCAGCGCCAGCATCGCCAGGCCGGTGGCCTGCACCCAGCGGCAATCCACCGCGCGGATGTTCAACAGGGCCGCCACCAGCGGCAGCGCGATCACCTGTGGCAGTGCCACCCACAGCAGCATCGGTGCCGTCTGCAGCGGCCGGTAGCCCTGCACGCTGGCCAGGAAGCCGGACGGGATCGAGATCACCGCCAGCAGCACGAACAGCACGCCGCCCAGCGTCACCAGCGAGTAGCTGAGATTGCGGTTGGCCAGCAGCTGCAGCTTGAAGAACGGCAAGGGGTGGAACCATTCATTGATCATGAACAGCACCATCAGGCCGGCACCGCCACCGATCATCAACGTGATCATCGGCGAGTCGAACCAGTTCAGCCGCGGGCCCTGCACCAGGCCCAGCACCAGCAGTACCAGCGCCGGCAGGCCGAGCAGCAGGCCGACCGTATCGAACTGGGCGAAGCGTTCGAGCCGCAGCGGGTCCTGCGGCAGGCCCCAGCCGACCATCGCCATCGCCGCCAGGCAGTACGGCACGATCTGCCAGAACGCCCAGTGCCAGCCCACCTGCTCGACCCAGAACGCAGCCAGCGGCGTACCCATGCTCGGGCCGAAGGTCGCGGTCAGCGCATAGCCGGCCAGGCCATACAGCTTGATGCCCGGTGGCAGGAAGCGCAGCGCCACGCTCATCAGCAGCGGCGGCAGTGCACCACCGCACAGGCCCTGCAATGCACGCAGCAGCAGGAAGACCTGCAGGTTCGGGGCCAGCGGGCACAGCACGCCCAGCACCATGAAGCCACCGATCATCGCCAGCGCGAAACGGCGCAACGAGAAGGTGGCGGCACACCACGGTGCGAAGGCCATCGCGCTGACCGACATCGCGCTGTAGAGGGCGACGATCCAGCTGCCGTCATCGACGCTGAAACCCATCGCCCCGCGGATGTCGGCCAGCGCGACCTTGGTGATGTTCTCGTTGAAGCCCGACACCAGCACCGCCAGCAGCACGCCACACAGGCCGACCAGGACGCGGCGGTCGAGCCCGGGGGCGGCGGCAGGACGGGGCGCTGCAGCGGCCGGGACAGCGGCGGCCGGCGTACTCATCGCCGGGCACCGATCCGTGCAGTACACGGCATGTTGAGGGTCATTGGAATGCGCTCAGTGAAACTCCGGGGAGCGCAGTCTAGGGAGCAGGTACCCTGTGAAAAATGGCGTCGCCGGCATCCCAGGCGTGCGTCCGGCGCACGCCTGCGGCTGTCAGCGGTGGGCGTCCTCGACGCGCTCGCACATGGTCTTGATCGAGCGGCGCAGCCACTGGTGCGCGGCATCGTTGTCCAGCCGCGGATGCCAGGCCTGCACGATGGCCGCGGTACGCACCGGGATCGGCAGCGGGAACAGGCGCAACGGCAGGCGCATGCTGACGATCCGCTCCAGCATCACGCTCGGCATCTGCGGCAGGATCAGGTCTGATTCGGCCGCCGCGAAGATCGCACCGTGGAAGGTCGGGCTGATCAGCGCCACGCGGCGCTGCAGGCCGAGGGTGGCCAGGTCATCATCGATCGGCCCACGTGGCAGGCCACGGCGCGACACAGCGATGTGGTCGCAGGCGGCAAAGCGCTCGGCGCTGATCTCCTCATCGAACAATGGATGGTCCTCGCGCGCGGCGCCCATGAACGAGGTACTGAACAGGTTCTGCACCTTGGTGTCGGGCGCGTGCTTGCCGGCGGTGCTGATGTACAGGTCGATCCGGCCCTGCGCCATCGCATCGTCGTCGGTATCGCCCTCGGGCACGAAGCGCAGCACCGCGCGCGGCGCCTGCTGGCGGAACAGTTCACGCAGGCGTCCGCCGAATCCGCCGATGAAGACATCATTGGCGCGGACATTGAAGGTGCGCTCCAGGGTGCGCAGGTCGATCTCGCGACCGGCATTGAAGACGCGGTGGGCCTGCTCGATCACGTCGCGGACCTGCTCACGCAGCTGCAGGGCGCGCGGCGTAGGCGCCAGCCCGCGGCCGGCACGCACCAGCACCGGGTCGCCCAGGGCGGTGCGGATCCGGCCCAGGGTACGGCTCATCGCCGGCGCGCTCAGGTTCATCCGCCGCGCGGCGGCGGCCACGCTGCATTCGTCGATCAGCACGTCCAGTGCCAGCAACAGGTTCAGGTCCGGCAGGGGCATGACAGTCTCCAGTAAATCAGATGAATCTACGGCACTCCTGGCCTCAGTGGATTGCGTTTGACGCATTCATTGACTGCCGTGCACGGCATGGGTGCGCGCGATGACATCGGCGACCATCCCCGGCCTGCAAAGGAGACATCCATGTTCAATACCCTGCTGGTCGCCCTGGACGGTGGCCCCCAGCACGCGCGCGTGCTGGACCTGGCCGCGGCCATTGCCGGCCCCCGCAGCCGCCTGCACCTGCTGTGCGTGCTCGCCCCCGAGTTCGCGCTGGCCGCCGATGCCAGCGAAGCCGACCGCATCGAGTATCCGGAAGCCGCCCGCCAGCGCTCCCGCGCCGAGGCGGTGCTGGCCGAAGCCCTGGCCGATCTGCGCGAGCGCGGCGTCGATGCCATCGCGCAGATCCCCTCAGGCGACCCCGGCGAAGTCATCAGCGACCAGGCCAGGCGCCTGAAGTGCGACCTGATCGTGATCGGCCACCGCCACCTGTCCCGGCTGGAACGCCTGTTCGAACCCTCGATCGGGCAATGGACCATCGATCACGCCCCCTGCCCCGTGCTGGTGGAAACCCGCGACCCACACCCCTAGCTGCCATGGCTTCCCGTTCCCCCTTGTTTCCCACCCGGGTCAGCTACCGTGCCTTCGGCCGCCAGTTCGGCCGTGGCGAGCAGGCGCTGCTGGCGGCGATACGCCAGCTGCGTGACCCCGATCTCGTGGCCGATGGACTCGCACAGCTGAGCGGCCTTGGCCTTGATCCTGAAGGCTGCGACGCGTTCATCAACCTGCTGCCGCTGCTGGCCACGCCCGCGGCGCCGATCGACCTGCTGCCCGCCGGCTCTCCCTTCATTGCCGCCAGCGAACTGGACCTGCTGGTCTGCCTGCTGCGCATCGCCCAGTGGCGGCATGCACGGCCCCGCGAAGACGACACGCTGGCACCGCTGCGGCAGCAGCTGGCACGCTGTGCTGTGGCCGTGCAGGCAGCGAAGCTGCCGTTGCGGCAGCGATCATTGTCACCTGTCGGGCTGAGGCTGCTCGATCCCACCGGCTGGCTGCGGCAACGATGACCGCTCGGCACCGCAGGTGCGCGATGCCGCATCAGGGCTGATCACGCGTCGCCCTCAGCAATCCATCGTGCCGTGCGTGCTGCCTTCGTCATCGAGCACGTGCGCGTGCAGGATCACCTGATTGCGGCCGGCACGCTTGGCCGCGTACAGGCCGGCATCGGCGTCCGCCAGCAGCTGGTCGGCGCTGGCCAGGGCCGGCGGGTGCAGGTAGCCCACGCCGATGCTGATGCTGACCGAACCTTCCGGCAGTGGCAGTGCTTCCACCGCTTCGCGCAGGCGTTCGGCCAGCGCCAGCACGCCCGACAGCGGGCTTCCGGGCACGATCACCGCGAATTCTTCGCCGCCATAGCGCGCAACACTGTCGCCTGCACGGCCGGCGCTGACCTTCAGGATCGCCGCCACGGCCTGCAGGCAGCGGTCCCCGGCAGGGTGGCCATGCCGGTCATTGAAGGCCTTGAAATGGTCGATGTCCAGCAGCAACAGGCCCAGTTCGCTGCCACTCCGCCGCGCACGGTTCCATTCGGCCAACAGCAATGCGTCGAACTCGCGCCGGTTGGCCACGCCAGTCAGGCCATCCTGTCGTGCCAGCTGGTCCAGCGATGCCTGCCGCTCCATCAAGTCCACCTGCAGCAGGATGCTGCGCAGGCCGAAGCCCAGCGTCGCAACCACGAACCCTGTGACCGCCAGTGGTCGGGCATGGTCGACCACCAGTGTCCCCACCACCAGCAGCAGCAGCGGCAGGATCATCGGACCGGCCGCCTGCACCGTGCGTGCCAGCCGTGGGTGCAGCACGAAACTCGGCGCCGGTGCCCGGCTCAGCGCCAGCAGTGCCAGCAGCAGGAACGGTAGGTCGATCAGCAGGTCGTTGTAGGCACCGAACGACTGCTCTGCGGTGTAGTGGTTGATGTAGTAGGCCACCAGCAGATAGGCCACCGCGTACTTCGCCAGGGCGCGGAAGAAGTTGCGCCGCTCCGGAACGTCGCCGACCAGCCAGCGCACCACAGCGAACGCCGCAATGCACAGGTTCTGGATATCGAACATGCGCTGCATGTTGGCCATTGCATGGTCATCAACGTCGATGCGGGCGGCAAACGACTGCGCGTGCACGAAGAACAGCACACCCAGCAGCGCGGCCATGGCCGCGTCGATCAGACTGATGCTGAGCCGTTCGCGGCGTGCACGGGCCAGGATGAACACCAGCGGCACGCCATAAAGCACATACAGGAACAGACTGACCTGCGGCGTGACGTCGGCACGGCCGGCGCCCAGCGCATCGACCATGTTGAAGGCCATGCCTCCGCCCCACAGCAGCAGGGCCAGCGCGGTGGCACGCCAACCCAGCGCGGCGCCATCGCGGCGGGCCCGCCACAGGCAGGCGGCGGCGGCCAGCAATGGGGCGCCGGTCAGGAACACGAAGGAACCCGCACCGACGGGCCCCGGCCACATGGCCAGGACCAGGCCATGGCACAGCACATACAGCAGCGCCAGCACTACCGGCATGCATCCCCCGATCGGCAAGGCCGTATGGGCGCACGATAGCCCGGGGCGGCGCCACGATGGTGTGATCCATCGCTGAAAAAGGGGATGGAGCGGGTCAGTCCTCCAGCGCGCGGGCGTGGTGAGCGATGTGCTCGCCAATGAAGCTGGCAATGAAGTAGTAACTGTGGTCGTAGCCGGGCTGCAGGCGCAGGGTCAGCGGATGTCCGGCCGCGTCGCAGGCCGCCTGCAGGCGCTGCGGCTGCAGTTGGGTCTGGAGGAACTCATCCGCCTCGCCCTGGTCGACCAGCAGCGGCAACCGCTCTTTGGCGCTGGCCAGCAGCGCGCACGCGTCCCACTGCGCCCAGTCGGCCGGGTTGTCGCCCAGATAAGCCGTGAACGCCTTCTGCCCCCACGGCACGTGGCTGGGCGCGACGATCGGCGAGAACGCCGACACACTGCGGTAGCGCCCGGGGTTGCGCAGCGCGATCACCAGCGCACCGTGGCCGCCCATGGAATGCCCGCTGATGGCGCGCGCAGCGTTTACCGGGAACTGGGCCTCGATCAGTGCCGGCAGCTCCTGCGCCACGTAGTCGTGCATGCGGTAGTGCGTCGCCCACGGCGCGCGGGTGGCATTGAGATAGAAGCCAGCGCCCTTGCCCAGGTCGTAGCCTTCGGCATCGGCCACATCCTCGCCGCGAGGACTGGTATCGGGCGCTACCAGGATCACCCCATGCTCGGCCGCATAGCGCTGCGCGCCGGCCTTGGTGATGAAATTCTGCTCGGTGCAGGTCAGCCCGCTCAGCCAGTACAGCACCGGCAACTTCTGCGCTTCCGCCTGCGGCGGCAGGTACACGGCGAACTGCATGTCGCAGCCCAGCGTGGTCGAATGATGGCGGTAGACGTCCTGCCAGCCACCGAAACAGGCGCGGTGTTCAATGCGTTCCATGGAACTCTCCTGCGTGCCGGCGTCAGCCGTCACGTGTGTTGATCAACTCATCCAGCTGCGACAGCAGGCGCAGCAGCGGCTCGACGCCGCGCTGGCCATCCAGGTTGCGGTACGCGGCCACCGCCACATCGCTGCGCGGTGGCCATCGGCCGTCGGCGCGTGCCTCGTGCAGCCGCGGCAGGAAGACCTGCGCCAGCCAGTGCTCGAACGGCATCTCATCGATGCCGAACGGTGAATCCACCGGCCGCGGTGCACCGACCTCGCCTTCGACCCAGCCCAGCGCGCGCAGCGCCTGCTCGATCGGGGCGACCAGGGCCGCGCGCGGGTCTTCCGCACGCGGCCGGCGCAGGGCATCCAGCCAGCCCATGCCGTGGCTCAGTAATGCACGACCGAACGGATCGACTTGCCTTCATGCATCAGGTCGAAGGCTTCGTTGATCTTGTCCAGGTCCATGGTGTGGGTGACGAACGGGGCCAGTTCGATGTCGCCCTTCATCGCATCCTCGACCATGCCCGGCAGCTGGCTGCGGCCCTTCACGCCACCGAAGGCGGTGCCCATCCACTTGCGGCCGGTCACCAGCTGGAACGGACGGGTGGAGATCTCCTGGCCCGAACCGGCCACGCCGATCACCACGCTCTGGCCCCAGCCACGGTGCGCGCATTCCAGCGCCGCGCGCATCACGTTGACGTTGCCGATGCACTCGAAGCTGTGGTCCACGCCCCAGGTGGTCATTTCCACGATGACCTGCTGGATCGGCTTGTCGTAGTCCTTCGGGTTGATGCAGTCGGTGGCACCGAATTCGCGGGCCAGTTCGAACTTGGACGGGTTGGTGTCCACCGCGATGATGCGGCCGGCCTTGGCCTGGCGCGCGCCCTGGATTACCGCAAGGCCAATGCCACCGAGGCCAAACACGGCCACGCTGTCGCCTTCCTGCACCTTAGCGGTGTTATGCACCGCGCCGATGCCGGTGGTGACGCCGCAGCCAAGCAGGCAGACGTGTTCCGGGTTGGCGTCCGGGTTGATCTTGGCCAGCGAGACTTCAGCCACCACGGTGTACTCGCTGAAAGTCGAGCAGCCCATGTAGTGGTACAGCGGCTCGCCGTTGTAGCTGAAGCGGCTGGTGCCGTCGGGCATCACGCCCTTGCCCTGGGTCGCGCGCACGGCCACGCACAGGTTGGTCTTGCCGCTCTTGCAGAACAGGCACTCGCCGCACTCGGCGGTGTACAGCGGAATCACGTGGTCGCCGGGCTTGACGCTGGTCACGCCCTCGCCCACTTCCACCACGATGCCGGCGCCTTCATGGCCCAGCACCACCGGGAACAGGCCTTCCGGATCATCGCCGGACAGGGTGAACGCATCGGTGTGGCAGACACCGGTGTGGGTGATCTTGACCAGCACTTCGCCCTTCTTCGGCGGGGCGACATCGATCTCGACGATCTGCAGCGGCTGGCCGGGACCAAAGGCGACGGCGGCACGGGACTTCATGGTGGATTCTCCAGGAAAACAAGGGAAACAGGATGCGCGGCGCTACGTTGCGCCAACGTTTACTTCAGGTACGAGCGGATCAACGCACTCATGTCGCGCACGCGCTCGGCGCGTTGTTCATCAGAGGCCGCGGGCTGGCCGAACTCCTCGCGCAGATGGGCCTCCATCACCTCGGACATCAGGCCGTTGACCGCGCCACGGATGGCCGCGATCTGCTGCAGCACCGGCCCACAGTCGGCACCGGCTTCCAGCGCGCGGTCCAGCGCATCGCACTGGCCGCGGATGCGGCGCACGCGGGCCAGGACCTTCTTTTTCTCTTCGGGGGAGTGCGGCATGGCGAGGCCATCCAGAAACTATACTGGGGGATAGTATACACATCCCCTTCCCGACTCAATGAACGGCGTTCAGTCGAACACGCCTTCCCGCGCCAACCGGGTCAACTCATCCACCACATAGCGCACCTTCGGCCGCAGGTGGCGGGTCGGTGGCCACAGCGCATGGATGTCGATATGCCGCTGCATGTCTGCGTCCAGCACCGAGTGCAGCGCGCCGGATTCCAGATGTCGGCGCACCAGTGAAATGGGCATCTGGCAGATACCCAGCCCGGCGATGGCCGCGTCGATCACCGCGTCACCGTCGTTGAGCTGGTAGGCCGCATTTGGAATGAAGGTTCCTTCCGCATCATCACTGCCGATCCGCCACGCCACCGGCTGGCCGTGGCGGAAGCCGACGATGCTGCGGTGCTGTGCCAGTTCCTCAACGGTGTGCGGGGTGCCATGTGCCTGCAGGTACGCTGGCGATGCACAGGTGACCAGCCGCTGGCGCCCCAGCCGGCGTGCCACCAGATGCTCGGCCTGGTGCAGCCCACCGAAGCGGATCAGCAGGTCGATGCCTTCCTCGACCGGATCGATGAAGTGATCGGTGAAGGTCATCGTCAACTGCAGGTCCGGGTACTCCCGGCACAGCCGCAGCAGCACCGGCAGCACCACCAGCCGCCCGAACGAGGACGGCATGTCGATGCGCAGCCGCCCGCTGGGCAGCCCGGCCGACCCCAGGCAGGCCTCGGCCGCGGAAATCTCTTCCAGAGCCGCCGCGCAGGAGGCGTAGTACGCCTCGCCATCGCTGGTCAGCGCAATGCGCCGCGTGGTGCGATGGAACAGGCGCACGCCCAGTCGCGCTTCGAGCCGCGCGATGGCCTTGCCCACCGCCGAGCGCGAAATGCCCAGCGCATCGGCGGCTTCAGTGAAGCTGCCCGAGCGTGCCGTGGTGACGAAGGTCACCAGGCCATTCAAGGATTCCAGTGGCAACATCTTTACACGCTCCATTGGGGACAAATAGTCCCGCTCAACGGGAAATCGAAGCGCTTTATGCACCCGCATGTCAACGCCATCCTGTGTCCATCGCGCCGCTGGCGCCTCCCCGCACCGAGATGACCGACATGACCGCCGCCCTCTTCCACCCCTTCGACCTTTCAGGCACCGCCCTGCGCAACCGCATCGCGATGGCCCCGATGACCCGTGCCCGCAACCCCGGTTCGGTCGCCAATGAGCTCACCGCGCAGTACTACCGGCAACGTGCCAGCGCCGGCCTGATCATCAGCGAAGGCACGCCGGTCTCGCCGCAGGGCCAGGGTTACATCGACGTGCCGGGTATCTGGTCGGCCGAACAGGTGGCCGGTTGGACGCTGGTCACCGAGGCGGTGCATGCCGCTCAGGGCACGATCTTTGCCCAGCTCTGGCACGTGGGCCGCATGTCGCATTCCTCGCTGCAGCCCGATGGTGGGCAACCGGTCAGCGCCGGCACGCGCCCGGTGGCCAGCGCACCGAAGAACACCTCGTTCGTCTATCTGGAAGACGGCAGCCGCGGCCACGCAGATCCCACCCCGGCACGTACGCTGGCCACCGACGAAATCCCCGGCATCATTGCTGACTTCGCACGGGGCGCCGACAACGCGATCGCCGCCGGCTTCGACGGCATCGAGCTGCATGCCGCCAATGGCTACCTGTTCGAACAGTTCCTCAACCCGCTCATCAACCAGCGCGACGACCGCTACGGCGGCTCACTGCCCAACCGTGCGCGGCTGATCCTGGAGACGGTCGATGCGATGGCCGAACGCATCGGTGCACACCGCATCGGCGTGCGCCTGGCGCCGAGCAACCTCACCTTCGACATGCCGTTCTACCCCGACAACGAAGCCACCTATCTGTACCTGGCCGAAGAACTGGGCAAGCGCGGGCTGGCCTACCTGCACCTCAACGACAACCTGCAGCAGGGTGAATCGGTGCTGGGCAGCGCGTTCCTGAAGCAGTTCAAGCAGGCCTACGGTGGCACCGTGATCCTGGCCGGTGGCATGACCCGCGAACGCGCGCTTGAACTGGTCGAAGCGGGCACCATCGACCTGGCCGCGTTCGGCCAGCCCTTCATCGCCAACCCGGATCTGGTCGAACGCCTTCGGCACGACGTCGCGCTGGCCACGCCTGACCGCAGCACCTATTACGGTGGCGGCGAGGCGGGCTACCTCGATTACCCACGCGCACAGTAGATCCACGCCATGCGTGGATGGGGGCATACACTGCCCACCCGCATCCACCGGATCTGACCATGGATACGCCCACCGCAGCGTTCATCGTCAACCTCGACGTCCCCGACCTGGCCGCCGCCGAAGACTTCTACATCCGGGCCTTCGGCCTACGCATCGGCCGCCGTCTCGGCCCGGGCTCCGTGGAGCTGCTCGGTGGGCCAACGCCGCTCTACCTGCTGCACAACGACGCCGGCAGCGCTGCCACCGAAGACGGCGACGTGCGCGACTACGAGCGCCATTGGACGCCGCTGCACCTGGATTGGGTGGTGGATGACATCGAGGTCGCACTGGCCCGTGCGGTTGCGGCCGGGGCGACGCTCGAACAATCCGTGCGCGAGCGTCGCTGGGGCCGCATCGCCGTGCTGACCGATCCGTTCGGCCACGGCTTCTGCCTGATCCAGTTCAGTGGCGAAGGCTACGACGCGCTGGTCGAATGAATTGCTGGCTGCGTCGCGGGCACCCATCCACGCATGGCGCGGATCTACTGCCCCGCTTCAAGCAACGCGTGGAGGCTGTCGTTCCGCAGTGGATCCACGCCATGCGTAGATGCAAACCACCGCACCTCACTCGCGCAGCATGTCCACGAACGCGCGCAGCGCACCGGGCATCTGCCGCTGCTTCGGGTAGTACAACGCGAAGCCGGCGAAGGGCTCGCTCCAGTCTTCCAGTACCGCCACCATCTGCCCCGAGTCGATATACGGCCGCGCGGTGTCCTCCAGCACGTAGGCCAGGCCGATGCCATCAAGCACTGCACCGACCACGGTGCCCTGCTCGCTCAACGTGAGCCGGCCCGGCACGTCGATCTCCAACGCTTGCCCGCTACGCTCGAACTGCCATTTGTACAGATGCCCGCTGGCAAAGCGGAAGCGGATGCACTCATGCGCGACCAGATCACGCGGATGCTGCGGCGCCGGATGCCGCCGCAGGTAGTCCGGCGAGCCGACAATCAGCCCGCGCAGCGGCGGCCCCATCGGCACCGCCACCATGTCCTCGGGCACGAACTCGTGCAGGCGCACGCCCGCGTCGTAGCCCTCGGCGACGATATCGACCAGGCCATCGTTCTCGGTCAGCTCGACGCGCACGTCCGGATGGGCGTGCAGGAAGCGCGCCAGCCGCGGCCCCAACTGGGTCGCCACCGCCGCGCGGGTGGCATTGATGCGCAGGAGGCCGGCCGGGGCGGCGCGGAACTGGTTCATCTCTTCCAATGCGTCATGTACCTGGCCCAGCGCCGGCTGCAGGCGCTCCAGCAGGCGCTGCCCGGCCTCGGTCAGGGCCACGCTGCGGGTAGTGCGATGGAACAGGCCCACCCCCAACCGTTCCTCCAGCGCGCGGATCGCGTAGCTCACTGCCGAGGTCGACAGCGCCAGCTCGGCGCCGGCACGGCGGAAGCTGCGGTGGCGGGCGACTGCGGCGAACGCGGCCAGGTGGGTGAGGTTGTCAGTGGCCATGATTGTCCAGTTTCACTTGATGAATCATGCCGATATCCGCGCTTCATGACGCTGGGAACGGGGCGTATTGTAAAACGCCTTTCGACAAACCCTGCCAAGGATTCCCCATGTCCCTCGCCCGTGGTTACGCCGCCCATTCACATACCGACCCGCTGATTCCATACGAGTTCGAACGCCGCGCGGTCGGCCCGGACGACGTACGCATCGAGATCCTCTACAGCGGCATCTGCCACTCCGACCTGCACCAGGCCCGCGACGACTGGGGTGGCTCGATCTACCCGATGGTGCCGGGCCACGAGATCATCGGCCGCGTGACCGAGGTCGGCAGCAACGTCACCCGCTTCAAGGTCGGCGACCACGCCGGCGTCGGCTGCATGGTCGATTCCTGCCGCCACTGCGACGCCTGCGAGCACGATCTGGAACAGTACTGCGCCGAAGGCGCGACCTGGACCTACAACGGCCGCGAACGTGAAAGCGGTGCGCCGACCTACGGCGGCTATTCCGACCACGTGGTGGTCGAGCAGCGCTTCGTGGTGAAGGTGTCCGACACGCTGGACCTGAAGGCCGCCGCGCCGCTGCTGTGCGCCGGCATCACCACCTGGTCGCCGCTGCGCCACTGGAAGGTCGGCCCGGGCCAGAAGGTGGGCGTGATCGGCCTTGGCGGCCTCGGCCACATGGGCGTGAAATTCGCCAAGGCACTGGGCGCGCACGTGGTGATGATCACCACCACGCCGGAAAAGGGTGCCGATGCCAAGCGCCTGGGCGCCGATGAGGTACTGGTCTCGCGCGATGCCGCGCAGATGAAGGCGCACGCCGGCAGCTTCGACTTCCTGCTCAACACCATTCCGGTCGGCCATGACACCAACCCGTACATGGGCCTGCTCAAGCGCGAGGCCACCATGTGCCTGGTCGGCGTACTGACCGAACTGGACCCGCCGCTGACCGGTGGCAGCGTGATCTTCGGCCGCAAGCACCTGACCGGCTCGGCGATCGGCGGCATGGCCGAAACCCAGGAAATGATGGACTTCTGCGCCGAGCACGGCATCGTCAGCGATGTCGAGATCATCGACATCAAGAATGTCAACGAGGCTTGGGAACGCATGGCGAAGAACGATGTGCGCTACCGCTTCGTGATCGACATGGCGACGATGAAGGACGCCGCCTGATCCAAGGCAGGTGTGGAAATGAAAAACCCCGGCAGTGCCGGGGTTTTTCTTCTGGGATTGCCGGCCAGAGGCCGGCACTACCGCATGGCGATCAATACGCGAACTCGCGGAACACCGGATCCACATCGCCGTGCCAGCGGCCATGGAACAGCGCCAGCTTGCGCTCGGCCGGGGTCAGTCCGGATTCGACGATCTCCTGCAGCACGTCCAGAAACTTGCTCTCGTCCTGGCCGTCGGCATTGCGCGCCGCGCGGCGCTTGAGGCCTTCGACGGAAATCTTCACCGCTTCGCGGGCCAGGTCGCGCACCGTGCCATCGCGGAAAGGCAGGTTCATCGCATGCTTCGGCACGCCGTCGCGCAGTGCCTGGCGCTCGGCCAGGGTGAAGTCACGCACCAGGTCCCAGGCGGCATCCAGTGCGGTGTCGTCGTACAGCAGGCCCACCCAGAACGCCGGCAGCGCACACAGGCGGCTCCACGGGCCACCGTCGGCGCCGCGCATTTCCAGGTACTTCTTCAGGCGCACTTCCGGGAACGCGGTGGTCATGTGGTCCGACCAGTCGCGCAGCGTCGGCAGCGCGCCCGGCAGCACCGGCAACCTGGCCTGCATGAAATCGCGGAAGCTCTGCCCGCTGGCGTCGTGGTAGATCCCATCGCGGTAGGAGAAATACATCGGCACGTCGAGCAGGTAGTCGACATAGCGCTCGTAGCCGAAGCCATCCTCGAACACGAAGTCGAGCATGCCGGTGCGATCGGCATCGGTGTCGGTCCAGATGTGCGAGCGATAGCTCAGGTAGCCGTTCGGCTTGCCTTCGGTGAACGGCGAATCGGCAAACAGCGCGGTGGCAATCGGCTGCAGCGCCAGCGACACGCGGAACTTCTTCACCATGTCCGCTTCGGTCGCGTAGTCCAGGTTCACCTGCACCGTGCAGGTGCGGGTCATCATGTCCAGGCCAAGCGAACCGACCTTGGGCATGTACGCGCGCATGATCTTGTAGCGGCCCTTCGGCATCCACGGCATCTCATCGCGCTTCCACTTGGGCTGGAAGCCCATGCCGAGGAAGCCCAGTTGCAGTTCGCCAGCCACCTGCGCCACTTCGTTGAGGTGGGTGCCGGTCTCCACGCAGGTCTGGTGGATGGTCTCCAGCGCGGCACCGGACAGTTCCAGCTGGCCGGCCGGTTCCAGCGTCACCGAGGCCCCATCGCGCAGCAGGGCGATGGTGTTGCCATTCTCCTGTACCGGCTCCCAGCCGAAGCGAACCAGGCCATTGAGCAGCGCTTCGATGCCGCGCTCACCCTCGAAGGTCGGCGGGCGCAGGTCATCCAGGCGGAACCCGAACTTCTCGTGCTCGGTGCCGATGCGCCACTGCGCGCGGGGCTTCTCGCCGGAGGCGATCACCTCCACCAGCTGCGAGCGGTCGGTAATGGGGGTATCGGCGACGTGGCTGGGGCTCGACAAGGGGAAGGCTCGCTGGACGGTGGCGGGGGATGTGGGGCTCGCGGCCTTACATCGCAAGGGCGCACTATAGCGTGGCACCTCGTTGCGTCATGCGACGGTGACGGGTTTCAGCATCCTACCGACGCCCTCTTGACCCTCGTACACTCAACGACATGAGCCGCCATTCACGACACCCCGAACTGCACCGCTCCGAGCGCGTCGGCTGGCTGCGTGCCGCCGTGCTGGGCGCCAATGATGGCATCGTCTCGGTGGCCGGCCTGGTGGTCGGCGTGGCCGCCGGCGGCGCCTCCGCTACCACCATCCTCGCCACCGGCGTGGCCGGCACCGTAGCCGGCGCGATGTCGATGGCCGCCGGCGAGTATGTCTCGGTACAGACCCAGGCCGACACCGAAGACGCCGACCTGGCAATGGAAAAGCGCGAACTGCGCGAAGATCCGCACAGCGAGCTGGAGGAGCTGGCCGCGATCTACCGCCACCGCGGCCTGGAGCCTGCGTTGGCACGGCAGGTGGCCGAACAGCTCACCGCCCATGATGCACTGGGTGCCCACGCCCGCGACGAACTGGGCATCACCGATACCCTGCGCGCCCGCCCGCTGCAGGCAGCGCTGGCCTCGGCCGGTGCGTTCACCTGCGGTGCGGCGCTGCCGGTGCTGACCGCCCTGCTCGCGCCGGTCGATAAGGTCGCACTGATGACCACGGCCAGTACCCTGCTCGGCCTGTGCCTGACCGGCGCGGTGGCGGCCAGGGCCGGCGGTGCACCGCCGGTTCGCGGCGCGATCCGGGTGATGTTCTGGGGCGCATTGGCGATGGCCGCGGCGGCCGGCGTCGGTCGCCTGTTCGGTGCCCACGTGTCATGACCGCCATGCTGCCACCGGCCACCGCACTGCTGGCCGAGATGGCCAGCCTGGCCGGCTGCGCACGCGCGGAAGGTTATGCGTGCATCACCGCTCGGCGGGAACATGGCGCCAGCTCGGTGGAGATTCCACAACCACAGTTCGCGATCCTGCTGGAAGGCCGCAAGCAGGTGCGTACCGCACACCAGTCGCTGGAGTTCATCCCCGGCGACATCCTGCTGCTGACCCAGCGCTGCCGCATCGATGTGGTCAACACCCCCGACCCACGCAGTGGCCGCTACCTCAGCGCCATCGTGCCGCTGTGTGCCGAAGTGCTGGCGGCCGCACGCGCGCTGTGGAGCGAGGAGCTTCCCGCCGCTGGTCATGCGATGGCGCGACTGCCGTTGATCGACCATGGCGCGGTGCTGCGGCAATGGCGGCAATCGCTGCAGGACGGCCGTTACAGCGAAGCGCGGCTGGCCCTGGCCTCGTTGGTACTGACCCTCTGCCGGCAGGGCCACGGCAGCCTGCTGCTGCCGCAGGCCCCGAGCCTGGGCGAACAGATCCGCGACCGCATCGCCGCCGAACCGGCACGCGACTGGCAGTCGCGCGATGTGGAAGAACAGTTCGCGCTGAGCGGCGCGACCCTGCGCCGTCGGCTCGCCGCCGAGGACACCAGCCTGCGCCAGCTGCTCACCGAGGCACGGCTGGCGCATGGCATGCAGCTGCTCTACACCACCGACCTGCCGCTGAAGACCGTGGCAGCGCGCGCGGGCTACCGGTCTACGGCGAGTTTCAGCAAGCGCTTCGCCGAGCAGTACGGGCTGGCTCCGACAGACATCTGAGGGGGTTCGGCAGGGCTGCGCCCTGCACCCGCCGAGGCGAGTGCAAGAGCCGTAGCAACAGCAACAGCGTGCATTCCGTGGGATGGCGGGGCACTGTGGGTTTGCGGGGACGCCGTAAACCTGTGGTGGTCCAGTATTTTTGGACACTCCCAAAGGGAGTTCAGGCCACCTGCTCTTCACAAAGCGCAGGTGGCACAAGGCCGTTGGCACTGTGTAGCCGACGGTGGTTGTACCAGTCCACGAACTGCTCGATGTCTGCTGCCGCCTCCTGTCGAGTAGGGTATTTGGAGTAAAGCCATTCCCCTTTGAGGGTGGCGAAAACCCGTTCCACCACCGCGTTGTCCCAGCAGTTGCCCTTCCGGCTCATGCTCTGGGTGATGCCGTTGTCACGCAGGATTTCGGCCATGGCATGGCTGGTGTACTGCCGACCTTGATCCGAGTGGAAAAGTAGTCGCCCGTTGGGACGACGCTGTTTCAGCGCCCCGCGCAGGGCTCTGACGGCCAGCCAGGCATCCCCTTCGTGAGAGTGGGCCCAGCCCACGATCCGGCGGGCAAACAGATCCACCACGATGGCCAGATAGAGCCAGCCTTGCTGGGTCGGGATGTAGGTGATATCCCCTGCCCAGACCTGGTTGGGGGCCGCCGGGTTGAATTGGCGTTCCAACACGTTGGGCGCCGTCAGTGCCTGCGGCCCAAGGCTGTGGTACTTGTGCCGCCGGTGCTGTCGCGCCCTGACACCGGCTCGGCGCATCAGCGTCCGGGCGCGGTAGCGCCCCATGGGTAGGCCGCGGTTGGTCAGCTCCCTGGCCATCTTGCGAGAGCCACAGCTCCCCCGATGGGACTGATGAATGCGACGAACCAGATCAACCTGGGCCAGCAGCGCCCGGTCAATCCGGGGCTCCCGGTGCAGCCAGGCGTAGTAGCTGCTACGGGGATAGTCCATCAACTGACACACCAACCGGATCGGAGCGACCTTCCCCAATTCCTGGATCACCTGTTCCGGTGATCGCTGTCCCGAATGAAGAAGGCGATGGATTTTTTTAGCAGGTCGCGCTCCTCCTTGAGCCTGCGATTCTGGGCCTCCAGCTCGGCGATTCTGACTTGGGCATCCACGGGCGGTGCCTCGGCCTGAGGGTCATGCTTCCGACGCCATTGCTCGATCCAGCGCCTCAGCGCCGTCGGGCCGACATCCATCAGCTGGCAGACGTCCCTGACTGTCTGCCCCTCCACAACGACAAGGCGAACCGCCTCATCCCTCATGCCCTGAGTGATCTGTTTTGCCATGGGTCTACCTCGATGCTCGAAATTGATCCTATCGAGTGTCCAAGTTGATTAGACCACCACAACCCGTCCATGGGGGCTTGGTCGCCGCATCCATGCGGCTCACACCCCGCAAACCCACAGTGCCCCGCCTTCGACAGATTCCGGCGGCTGTAGGTAGGTGTCGACCTTGGTCGACACATCTGTCAGATATCGATACACAAAAATGGGGTCAGATCCGTTTTTCTGCGGAAAACGGATCTGACCCCAAGAGCATTTCCAACAGATCGCGGAAAAATGTCGAAGGCGGGGTGGGTCCGGTTGCGGGAGTGTCCGCGGCATGGATGCCGCGGCCAAGCCCCCATGGATGGGTTTACGGCGTCTCCCGCAACCGGACCCACCCCGCCATCCCACAGGAAACCAGCTTTTGCTTCGGCCGTTGCCGTTGCTGTTGCCTCTGCGGGTGCAGGGCGCAGCCCTGCAGCCCCCCCCTTCCCTGAGCATTCCGCGCAGTGGTTTGAGCGCCGCGCACACGCCGGCCACGGCACGCTATGCAGCAACGGAACCGCCCGTCATCCACCGAGAACCATCATGCCCCTGCGTCCCCTGCCGCTGCGCACCGCCCTGCTGCTGGCCCTGTCCGCCCTGCCACCGGCCGCGCTGGCCGAAGCCACCTCGCCCGCTCCCACCCAGCAGGTGCCCGGCGTCTATCACCAGCGCATCGGTGCGCTGCAGGTCACCGCCCTGTTCGACGGCGTGGTCGCGCTCGGCCGGCAGGAAGTGGTGGACGTGCCGCCGACGCTGGTCAGCCGCTTGCTGGAAGGTCGTTACGTGCCCGAAGACAAGAAGGGCCTGCAGACCGCGATCAACGCCTTCCTGATCCGACAGGGCAACCACCTGACCCTGGTCGACACCGGCACCGCGCAGTGCTTCGGCCCCGGCCTGGGCCAGGTGCGGGGCAATCTGCGCGCCTCCGGCGTGGACCCGGCCGAGGTGGATGAGGTGCTGCTGACCCACGCCCATCCGGACCACCTGTGCGGCGTACTCGACGCGCAGGGCAAGCCGGCCTACCCCAATGCCACGGTGTGGCTGTCCAAGGCCGATGCCGATTACTGGCTCAACCCGGCCAGCGAGGCCACCGCGCCGAAGGGCGTGCGCTTCGCCTTCCCGCTGGCACGCAATGCGGTCGCGCCATACCAGGCCAGCGGCCACCTGCGCACCTTCAGCCCCGGCGACGCCCTGCCCGGCGGCGCAGTGGCGATGGACACCCATGGCCACACCCCCGGCCATGTCTCCTACCGGTTCGACAGCCAGGGTCAGTCACTGCTGGTATGGGGTGATGTGCTGCACTTCCATGCAGTGCAGTTCGCGCACCCGGAGGCGGCATTCGAGGCCGATTCGGACCGCAAGGCGGCCACCGCCAGCCGTCGCAGCCTGCTGCAGCAGGCCACCGCCCACGGTTGGTGGGTGGCCGGTGCACATCTGCCGTTCCCCGGCCTGGGCCATGTGCGCAGCGAAGGCCAGGCATTTGCCTGGGTGCCGGCGGAATATTCGCCCTTGTGAGGGTGTGCCGACCAAGGTCGGCACCCACCGATCCGGTAGCGCCCGGCTGCCAGCCGGGCGACCGGCAATGCCTTATTCCAACCCCAGCCAGCCGCCGATCACGCCGCGGGCTTCGTCCACGCCGGTGCGGTCTTCGCCGGAGAACACCTGCACGCTGACGCTGTCGCCGTAGGCTGAGTGCAGTTCCTTGCGCACCTTCTGCAGGGTCTGCATCTGCTGGCTGCGGCTGAGCTTGTCGGCCTTGGTCAGCAGCGCGTGCGCCGGCATGCCGCGCTGTACGGCATAGGACAGCATCTGCCGGTCGTAGTCCTTCAGCGGATGACGGATGTCCATCACCACCACCAGCCCCTTCAGGGCCTCGCGGGTGCGGAAATACCGGTCGATGAAGGCCTGCCAGTGCGCCTGCAGGTCCAGCGGCACCTTGGCATAGCCGTAACCGGGCAGGTCGACCAGATGGGCTTCCGGGGTGATCTGGAAGAACACCAGCTGCTGGGTGCGGCCGGGCGTCTTGGAGACACGGGCCAGCGCGTTCTGGCGGGTCAGCGCGTTGAGCGCACTGGACTTGCCGGCGTTGGAGCGGCCGGCAAAGGCCACTTCAGCCCCTTCATCGGGCGGCAGCTGCCGCACGTTGTGGGCCGAAAGGTGGTAACGGGCGCGTTCGATGAGCAATGACATGTGCCTAGGATCGCATGTTGCGGCGCCGCGCGCCCGTGCCGGCGGCCGTTGCGGGCATTTTGCTGCACTGCTGCGTTGACCGTGCGCGGAAACGCCGTTGATAATCCGGGCGATGCCGGCGGCCACCGCCCGGCCCGGTCCATACGGAGCTTCAGCATGCGCCACGCTCGCGTTCTTGCCGTATCCGCCTTTGCCACTGCCGTAGTCGTTGCCGCTGCTGCGTTCGCGCAGACCACGCTGACCCCGCTGCCCGACAACGGGCCGATCAACACCGCCTCGCTGGAGGTGGACTTCAGCAAGACCCATTGGGGCGATGCCAAGGCTGGCCAGACCAAGGCTTCGGCCTGTGCGGCCTGCCATGGCGCCGACGGCAATTCCACGGTCGAGATGTATCCGTCCATCGCCGGCCAGAGCGAACGCTACGTGGCCCAGCAGATGGCCCTGATCGCCAACGGCCAGCGCAGTTCCGGCGCGGCGGTGGCGATGGTGCCGTTCGTGCAGAACCTCACGCCGCAGGACATGCGAGATATCGGCGCGTTCTTCGCCACGCAGAAGGCCACCGCCGGCATCGCCGATGACACGGCAGTCACCGACGGCCCGTACAAGGGCATGAAGTTCTACGAGATCGGCCAGCAGCTGTACCGTGGCGGCGACGCCAAGCGCGGCCTGCCGGCCTGCATGGCGTGCCACGGCCCCAGCGGTGCCGGCAATCCGGGCCCGGCCTACCCGCACATCGGTGGTCAGCACGCCAGCTATGTCGCGCGCCGCCTGCAGGAATACCAGGCCGGCCAGACCAACGAGACCGACAAGGCCCACTTCCAGATCATGGCGACAGTCGCGCAGAAGCTGAGCGAGCAGGAGGTGCAGGCGCTGTCGAGCTACCTGCAGGGCCTGCACAACAAGGCCGACGATGTGGCCACTGCCCCCCCGGCGGCGCAACCGGCTGCCGCCCCCTGACCGCCACTGGTCGGCCCGGGCCGCCACCACGGCCCGCGCCTGCGGTATGTTTCCTTCACGCCGGCGACCGCGCCGGCGTTGCTTTTTTCAACGGAGATGCGTGTCGATGAGGTTGATTTCCCGCCTGCTGTTGTCCGTGCTGGTGCTGCTGCCGCTGGCAGCCTGCGCCGCTAACCCCGCCAACGCCCCGCTGGTCGAGGGCAAAGACTACGAGCGTATCGCCCAGCCGGGCCCGTTCCAGCCGCTGGCCGGCAAGATCGAGGTGGTCGAGGTCTTCGGCTACACCTGCCCGCACTGCGCCCACTTCGAGCCACAGCTGGCGGCGTGGGCGGCCAAGCTGCCGGCCGACGTGCGCTTCACCCCGGTCCCGGCCGCCTTCGGTGGTGCATGGGATGCCTGGGCGCTGGCGTACTACGCCGCCGACGAAGTCGGCGTGGCCAAGCGCAGCCACGCGGCGGTCTTCAAGGCACTGCACCAGGATGGTTCGCTGCCCATGCAGAACGTCTCGGCCGATGAGCTCGCCACCTTCTACAAGGCCTACGGCGTGACCCCGGACCGTTACCTGCAGGCCCTGCGCGGCGATGCCGTGCAGAAGAAGGTGGACGCCGCCCGCGCCTTCGCCCAGCGCACCAAGGTGCCGGGTACCCCGGCCATCATCATCAATGGCCAGTACCTGGTGCGCGGCAACAGCTTCGACGACCAGCTGCGCATCGCCTCGGCGCTGATCGCCCAGGCCCGCGCAGCGCGCGGCCGCTGAACCAACACCCACCACCGACACGGCGCTGTCGCCGCCGCGTGTCATCATTTCCCCTTGGCCGGCGCCTGACGCCGGCCCCACCTTTCCAGATGCTGGAGACGTTTCCATGAAGATCCGTTACGCCCTCGCCCTCGCAGCGCTGCTGCCGATCCTGGCGGCCTGCAAGGCCGACGACGGCAGCACCAACACCACCGCGGCCCCGGCTGAACCGGCTGCAGCTCCGGCGACCACCGAGCCGGCCGCTCCGGCCGCGGGTACCGAAGGCACCGCTCCGGCGGCTGCCGAAGGGGAAAAGGCCCCGGCCGAAGCTGCACCGGCTGCCGCCGCACCGGCTCCGACCACCGCCGCGCTGACCGGCCCGGCCCCGGTGGAAGGTGCCGACTACCAGGTGATTCCGAACGGCCAGCCGTTCCAGCCGGCCGCCGGCAAGATCGAAGTGACCGAGATCTTCGGCTACGTCTGCCCGGCCTGCGCCGCGTTCCAGCCGCTGGTTGGCCCGTGGAAGGCCGGCCTGCCGAGCGATGTGAACTTCGTCTACGTGCCGGCCATGTTCGGCGGCACCTGGGATGACTACGCCCGTGCCTTCTACGCCGCACAGACGCTCGGCGTGCAGGAGAAGACCCACGAAGCGCTGTACGCCGCCATCCACTCGCAGAAGACCCTGAAGGGCGAGCGTGGCCGTGACTCGGTGGACGACATCGCCAAGTTCTACGGTGCCTACGGCGTGGATCCGAAGCAGTTCGCCGCCACCATGGGCAGCTTCGCGGTGAATGCCAAGACCAACTCGGCCAAGCAGTTCGCGCAGCGCAGCCAGATCAGCGGCACCCCGTCGATCATCGTCAACGGCAAGTACCTGGTGAAGGGCAAGAGCTTCCCGGACATGCTGCGCATCGCCGACCACCTGATCGCCCGCGAACGCGGTGCGGCCCAGGCTCACTGATCCAAGAGAAGCGTTTCCCGGCCGTGAATTCCCCCCGTACACGGACCCTGCGCTTGCTGACGGCCAACATCCAGGCCGGCTCAAGTACCCGCCGCTACAGCGACTATGTGACCCGCAGCTGGTCACATGCGCTGCCGGCGGGTCGCAAGCGCAGCAGCCTTGACGCGATCGCCACCCTGGCGCGCGAACACGACATCGTCGGCCTGCAGGAGGCCGATCCGGGCAGCCTGCGTTCGGGCTTCACCAACCAGACCCACTACCTGGCCCAGCGCGCCGGCTTCAATTACTGGAGCCACCAGCCGAACCGGCGCATGGGCGGGGTCGCCTCCAGCGCCAACGGCCTGTTGAGCAAGCTGGAACCGGTTGAAGTGCAGGATCACGCGCTGCCCGGCCGCATCGGCGGGCGCGGCGTGCTGCTGGCCAAGTTCGGCGACGGCGCCGACGGCCTGGCAGTCGCAGTGGCGCATCTGTCGCTCGGCGCGGGCTCGCGGATGTCGCAGCTGGGCTTCATCGCCGAGCTGTTGTCCGACCACCCCAACGCGGTGCTGATGGGCGACTTCAACTGCCTGGCCGAGCGCCCGGAAATGCAGGTGCTGTACCAGAAGACCCGGCTGCAGCCGCCCGGTTGCATCGTGCCGACCTTCCCCAGCTGGCGCCCGGACCGCGCCATCGACCACATCCTGGTCAGCAGCGGGCTGCAGACCCGCACCGTGGAAGCCGTACCGGCCGCGTTCTCCGATCACCTCGCCCTGGCGATGCAGATCGACGTCCCGGCCGACGCCCTGCGCTGACCGCACCTGGTAGATGCCAACCTTGGTTGGCATGTTGCCCAAGGGCTGCGGACAGCTGCTCTTGTGGGTGCGGGCCGTTGGTCCGCACGCTCTCCGCCGGGCATGGCCCGGCGCTACCCGGCCTGCGCGATCGGCCCCTTCAACCGCCTTGCCGTCATCGTGCTGCCCACCGAGGCAAGCACCGTGCAGCCGATCGCCAGCCACTGCAGCCCGTGCAGGTGCTCGTGCAGCAGCAGCATCGCCCACAGCGCGGCCACCGCCGGCTCCATGCTGATCAGGATGCCGAAGGTCTCCTTCGGCAGGCGCTTGAGCGCCATCATCTCCAGCGACATCGGGATCGCACTGGACACCAGTGCCACCAGCAGGCCCGCCACGAGGATCTTCGGATCGAGCAGCGCGGCACCGGCATGCACCACGCCCACCGGCACCACCACCAGCGATGCGGCCAGCAGGCCCAGCGACACCGAATGCCCCGCGTGCAGGTGGCCGGCGCGTTTGCCGAACACGATGTACAGGCCCCAGCACGCCGCTGCGCCCATCGCGTACAGCACACCGGCCGGGTCCAGCGCCGGGCCACCACCGATCGGCAGCAGCAACAGCAGCCCCACCGCCGCGCAGCCCACCCAGAGGAAATCGATCGGACGTCGTGATGACAGCATCGCCACCGTCAGCGGCCCGGTGAACTCGATGGCCACCGCGATGCCGAAGGGAATGGTGCGCAGGGCCATGTAGAACAGCAGGTTCATCAGGCCCAGGGTGAGCCCGTAGCGCAGGATGGTGATGGCATCCGGGCGGCTGGTCTTCCAGCGCCATGGCCGCCAGAACAGCAGCAGCAACAACGCTGAAAAGCCCACGCGCAGCGCGCTCGTGCCCTGCGCACCGATCAGCGGGAACAGGTGTTTTGCGTAGGAGGTGCCGATGGCCAGCGAGGTGACCGAGCCGAGCACCGCCAGCGCCGGCAACATCGGCGCGAGTCGTGAGGTCTGCATGCGCAAAGTCTATTGCGCCGGCGCCGAGCACTTGGCTCAATTGACAGCCTGTTCGTGCAACTTCTGCTCGCCATGGCCATCGCTCCCGTGCTCGACAGCTTCGACCGCGCCATCCTCGACCTGCTGCAGCGGAACAACACCCTGCCGCAGCGCGAAATCGCCGAGGCCGTGCACCTGTCCACCCCGGCCGTGCAACGCCGCATCAAGCGCCTGCAGGACAGTGGCGTGATCGCCGCCAACGTGGCGGTGGTCGCCGCGGCCAAGGTCGGGCGGCCACTGACCATCATCGTCGAGGTGCGCGTGGTCAGCGAGCAACGTGAACGCGTGGCGCCGTTCAAGCGCCGTGTGCAGGACGACCCGGCGGTGCAGCAGTGCTATTCGATCACCGGCGACGGCGATTTCCTGCTGCTGCTTTCGGCCGCGTCGATGGAAGAATACGAGGCCATCACCGAGCGGTTGTTCGGCGGCGATGACAACATCGAGCGCTTCCGCACATCGGTGGCACTGGGCACGCTGAAGCGGAGTTTCGAGGTGCCGCTGCTGCCGGTGCCGTAGCGTCGAGCCATGCTCGATGGCTTTGGGACCGCAGGGCAACAGCAGTCGAGCATGGCTCGACTCTACAATCGAGAACCATGAGCACAACGCCGTCCCCCGCCCGTCGCCTGCGCCGCTGGTTGCTGCGCGGCCTGTGGCTGGCCATTGCCCTCGTTGCCGCGTTGATGCTGTGGAACAGCCCATGGGCGGCCGCGCCGAAGATGCTGTGGGCACTCTCGCGGATGCCGCCGGCCACCGAACTTCCGGTGCCGGTGGAGGGCGTCCGTCCCCGGCAGATCGCCGATACGTTCGGCGCTCCGCGCGGCCGTGACCGCTCCCACGCCGGCATCGACATCTTCGCCAGGCGTGGCACACCGGTGCGCAGCGCCACGGCCGGTGTCGTCGCGGATGTCAGCGAACGCGGGCTCGGCGGGCGCCAGGCCTGGGTGATCGGGCCGGCGCACGAACGCTACTACTACGCCCACCTGGACGACTGGGCCGAAGGCCTGGCACGCGGCCAGGTGGTGCAGCCCGGCGATCTGCTCGGGCATGTCGGCGACAGCGGCAACGCCAAGGGCACTCCGCCGCACCTGCACTGGGGCATCTACGGCACCGACGGCGCGCGCGATCCACTCCCGCTGCTGCGCTGACCCAGCCCGCATCCGGATCACCGGATCGATTCGTTCATGATTTGTAAATAGGAATAGTTCGTATTACCATTTCTTTCGTTTCCGGTAGCGCCAGGACGGCCTGCCCGCCCTCTCCCTACCCGTAGCGCCTCGCCTCCTGGATGCCGGCCGATCGCGCGTGCTCGCCCAGGACCCCCATGACCCGTTCCGCCTTCCGTACCCCGCAGCCGCAACGGCTGTCCGTTGCCGTGCTCGCCGTTCTCTGCGCCGTGGCCCCGGCCGCCTTCGCCGAAACCGCCGCCGATCCGACCACCCTCGACAAGGTGGTGGTGAAGGGTGAACGCGCCGAAGGCTATTCGGTGCGCCGCACCTCGGCCGGTACCCGCTTCGACCTGGCCCCGCGCGAGATCCCGCAGTCGATCAGCATCATCAGCCACCAGCGCATCGAAGATCAGAACCTGGACGACATCATCGACGTGCTGGCCAATACCACCGGCGTGACCAGCACCCAGTCCGACAGCGAGCGCACCGAGTTCTACGCGCGCGGTTTCTACATCGATGCCTACCAGTTCGATGGCCTGCCCACGCAAATGGTGCAGAACTGGAGCTACGGTGATTCCGGCCTGGACCTGGCGCTGTACGACCGCGTTGAAGTGGTGCGTGGTGCCACCGGCCTGCTCAGTGGTGCCGGCAATCCGTCCGCATCGGTGAACCTGATCCGCAAGCACGCCGACAGTGCCGAACTGGCTGGCAGCGTGTCGGTGAACGTCGGCAGCTGGGGCCGTACCCGCACCACCGTTGACGTGGGCAGCGCGCTGAACGCCAGCGGCACCGTGCGCGGCCGCGTGATCGGCAGCTATCTGGACACCGACGGCCAGATGGACCGCTACAACCAGCGCAAGACGCTGGGCTATGCGGTCATCGACGCCGACCTGACCCCGGACACGCAGCTGAGCGTGGGCTACGACTACCAGCAGAAGCGCGCCAATGGCGCCACCTGGGGTGGCTTCCCGATGTGGTACGCCGATGGCAGCCCGACGAATTACCCGACCTCGTTCAATCCGTCGCCGGACTGGACCTACTGGGACACCACCAGCAAGCGCGCGTTCGCCACCCTGCAGCACGCCTTCAGCAACGGCTGGAAGTTCAGGATCGGCGCCACACACGACCGCACCAACGCCGATGACAAGTTGTTCTATCCGTCTTACACCGCATTCGACAAGACCACGGGCACCGGCGTCACGCCGATGGCCGGCTTCTACAACACCGAGCGCAAGGTCGATGGCATCGATGGCTACATCGACGGTCCGTTCCAGCTGTTCGGCCGCGAGCACCAGTTCATGGCCGGCCTGAGCTACAACAAGCGCGAATTCGCCAACTACGGTGACTTCCAGATGGGCGGCCCCGGCACCGGCTGGAACCCCTTCAGCACCTATCTCGACTGGACCGGCAACATTGCCCAGCCGAACTGGAACCCGCTGGCGCTGGCCAGCCAGGGCACCATCACCCAGAAGGCCGGCTATGCCGCCACCCGTCTGTCGCTGGCTGATCCGCTGAAGCTGATCCTCGGTGCGCGCTACACCAACTGGAAGAGCGAAGGCGAGAACGACGACCGCGAACACAAGGTGACCACCCCGTACGCCGGCCTGGTGTATGACATCAACGACACCTACTCCGCGTACGCCAGCTACACGGAGATCTTCCAGCCGCAGACCGCCCGCGACCGCAACGACCGCTATCTCGACCCGGTCGACGGCAAGAGCTACGAGGTGGGCGTCAAGGGTGCCTGGTTCGACAACCGCCTGAATGCCTCGCTGGCGGTGTTCCGCATCGAGCAGGACAACGTCGCCCAGGTCACCAGCGAGCCGATCATCGGCCGCCCGGGTGAGTTCGCCTCGATCGCCGCACGCGGCACCGTCAGCCGTGGCTTCGAGTTCGAAGTGAACGGCGAACTGGCACCCGGCTGGAACGCGACCTTCGGTGCTTCGCGCTATGTGGCCAAGGACATCAATGGCGCCGACATCAACACCAACCTGCCGCAGACCGCACTGAAGCTCTTCACCAGCTACACCCCACAGTCGCTGCAGGAACTGACCGTCGGTGGCGGTGCCAACTGGCAGAACCGCATCTACTACGCTGCGCCGGTGGTGGGCCGCTTCGAGCAGCAAGGCTACGCGCTGGTCAGCGCCTTCGTGCGCTACCGCATCTCGCCGGAGTTCAGCGTGCAGGCCAACCTCAACAACCTGCTGGACAAGAAGTACTACTCGCAGATCACCGGCTACGGCGCGTACGGCGATGGCCGCAACGGCTCGCTGACGTTCACCTGGTCGTTCTGATGTAACCGGCTTCTGTGGAGTCGAGCCATGCTCGACTCGGTCACAGAGCGCAGTCGAGCACGGCTCGACTCTACAACGGGGGGCGCTCAGCGCCCCTCGTTGCAGCGGCGCCCCGGCAGGTGTAGCGTCGCGGACGCGGTGGCCTGCAGCTTCGCCCCGTGCCATACGGACACCTCGCGCCTCCCCCTTCAAGGACGACCGGCCATGCGCACCCGCCCGAAACTCGGTCTCTCGCTCGTGGCGCTGCTCTCGTCGCTGCCGCTGATGATCGGCACCGGCAACGGCTACTTCATCCTGCTTCTGCTGATCGGCCTGCCCGCCGTCATCCTGTTCTGGTTCGATCTGGGCCGGGAACTGCGTGCCATCCCCAGCCCCACCCATACCGAGCGCGCGCTCGGCCTGGCAATGGGCGTTCCGCAGGTGCTGTTCGGGCTGATGTGTGCGGGCATCGGCCTGCTGCTGGTCGCCTGGATCCTCTACAACCTGCTGATCGAGCACCAGTCGCAGTTCCGTATCCCGTCACTGCCCGCCTTCGCGGTGGGGCCGATGATGATCGTGGTCGGGCTGGGTTGGGCGCGCACGGCCTTCCGCCGCGCGGCCCTTGAGCAGGAAGATCCGGAGCAGGACGATCCGGAGCAGGACATTCCGGATTGATCCCTGATGGCCGGTGCCGGGATGTTCCCGGCACCGGCCCTTCATCAGAAGCGCAGATCCGCGCGCAGGTACCAGTAACGACCACGCGGGATGTCGTAGGTCGAGGCGTCGTAGCCGTTCAACGAGCACGACAGGCAGATCGGCGGATCCTTGTCGAACACGTTGTTCAGGCCGGCGGTCAGCTGCAGCCCCTTCATCCAGTCGATCTTGTAGCCCACCTGCATGTCATGGAAGGTGGTGGCCGACAGCGTGTTGGTGCCCGCAGCCTGGTTGCTGCACACCGGGAAGGCCGCAGCATCGCCGCAGTTCTCGGTCAGCTCGGAGATGTGCCGCACCGTCCAGTTGGCGCTCCAGCGGTCCATCGTCCAGCCGATGCTGGCGTTGCTGGTCCACTCCGGAATCGAGCTGTCGGCCACTTCCACGCCCGGCTTCTGCGGCTGCTTCTGCCCGGCCGCACCGGTGGCCTCGTAACGGCCGACGAAGGTGTTCTTCCACGCCAGCTTGAACTGGCCGATGGAGGTCTGCGGCAGCGTCCAGAACAGATCCACGTCCCAGCCGTCGGTCTTGATCGACCCCAGGTTGGTCAGCCGGTTGTTGAAGCTGCTGACCGCACCGGTGCTGGCACGGGTGATGCCGTTGCAGTAGATCGGGTCCAGCGTATCCACGCACAGGTCCAGCTGGGTCTGCGCGTTGATCGCCTGGATCGCACCGTCGATGGCGTGGCGGTAGAAGGTCACTTCAACGTCGAAGCGCTCCGACCACGAGGCGTTGTTGCCGAACCACGGACTCCACACGAAACCAGCACTGAAGCTGCGCGAGCGTTCCGGGTCCAGCTCGCGGTTGCCGCCGGTGGTCACCGAGATCTGCGAGTTGGCCTGCTGGAAGCCGGCCGGCACGCCCAGCGCGGCACAGTTGGCCGCGCTGCCACGTGGCGGCGTACCGCCCAGGCCCACCGAGCACGGATCGAACAGCTGCAGGTCGGCACGTGCGGCCGAGCCGTACAGTTCACCGATCGACGGTGCACGGAAGCCCTCGGCGTAGGTGGTGCGCAGCACGAAGTCATCGGTCACCTGCCAGCGCAGGCCGTACTTGGGCGTGAACTCGCCACCGAAGGTGGAGTAATCCGAATAACGACCGGCCAGGCTCAGGTCCAGTTTCTTGCCGAACGAGGAGTCGGCGAAGATCGGCACGCTCAACTCCAGGTAGGCCTCGTTGACGTCGTAGGAACCGGAGGTCGGCTGTGACGGCACGCCGTTGTAGTGGCCGATCACCGTCAACGGATCGGGCTGGTAGGAGCCCTTGTACTTGCGGTACTCGAAGCCGGTGGCGAAGGACACCGGACCGGCCGGCAGCGAGAACAGCTCGCTGGACAGGTTGGCGGTGAACAGGCTCAGCTCGTTCTGGCTGCGGTCGCGCACCACCGGCTGGATCCACTTCAGCATGTCCGGGGTGATCGAACCGACGCCGCCGAAGATGTTCAACGGTACGCAGCCGGCAGTGGCGGCGCACACCGCCGGATCGCCCAGCGCCATGTTCACCTTGTAGATGTCATAGCTGCCGTAGTTGGTCTGTTCGGCCTTGTTCTTGCTGTACATGCCGTTGACGTCCCAGTACCAGCTGCGGTCGGCGGCATGGAAGTCACCGACCAGGCCGGTGGCGAAGTAGGTGGTGTCCACCTTCTGCTTGAACACGCGCGCACCGCCTTCCACCGGGCGACGACCGATCAGGCTCATGTTGTCGCCGGAAACCAGATCGAAGCCGAACGGGTTGTACGGGTTGAGTGCGGAGACGGTGATGTTGTCGGCCAGCGGATTGCCGGTGGCGCCATCGGGGCCGAAGAACAGCGGCTCGGGACCGGCCTGGTTGGTCGACTCGCGGCGGTTGCCCAGCGCCTTGATGTACCACTGCACATTGTCGGTGATGTCGAAGCGGAACTGGCCGAACAGGCCTTTGCGCTCCGACGGCGTCAGCACCATGTTGTATTCGGCGAAGTTGAAGCGGTCGGCAGTGGTGAAGCAGTGGTAGTCATCGCTGCGGTTACAGCCGGCACTGCCGTCGTACCGCGGGTTGCTCACGCCGGTGTTGGGCACGATGTTCTGCGACGCGCCGGTATTCGGATCGACGAAGGCGAAGCGGCCCTGCGGGATGCCACCGCTGCCGAACGCCAGGCCGGTACCGGGAATCGGGAAGCGCGACTGCTCGCGGTCCTTGGCGAACACCGGGTCCTGCTTGGTCCAGCTGGCGCCCAGGAACAGGCTGAAGCGATCGCCACTCTTGCCCCAGGCCAGGTCCACGCCCTTCTGCGTGCCGTCGCCCTTGCTGTACTCGCCGTAGTTCAGCGTCACCTGGCCGCCATCGAAATCGCGGCGGGTGATGATGTTGACCACGCCGGCGATGGCATCGGAGCCGTACAGCGACGACGCACCGTCCTCCAGTACCTCGATGCGCTCGACGATCGCCAGCGGAATGGTGTTGAGGTCGGTGGCCGAGCCCACACCGGACGCCGACGATTCATTGACCCAGCGGATGCCATCGACCAGCACCAGCACGCGCTTGGCACCCAGGTGGCGCAGATCGACCTGCGCTGAGCCGGCACCCACGCCGCTGCCATCGGGCGGGAAACCAAAGTTGCCGGACGAGTTGAACTTGGCGTTGAGCGCGGAGCCGGAACCGGTGAGCTGCTGCAGCACCTCGCCGATCGAAGTCAAGCCGGTGCGTTCGATGTCGCCACGGGTCAGTGTCTGGATCGGCACCTGGCCTTCGACTTCAGCGCGCTTGATGCGGGTACCGGTGACCTCCACCGCATCGAGGTTGGTGGTGGATTGCGCAGCGGCACCCAACGGTGCCAGGGCCGTCACGCACAGCGCGACGGCAACCGCCAACGGGCGGTGATGCAGGTGAATCATTCGCTCTCTCTCCAAAGGAATGTCGGGACATGGACTGCCGCGCTCCCCCCTGCATGGCGGCAGCGTCTCCTTTGTAAACAAACAGTAAAAACCACGGCGTGATGATCGACACTCTTTCACGCGGATTTGACGCAGTTGACGGCTGATTGCGTCAAATGACGGAATATCCAGACCGGACGGTACTGTTCGTCACAGCGCGCACCACGGTGGCTACGACAGCGCGAGCCGAATGCCAGGGAGTCCTGTTACCGCGACGGGTCGTTCAGCGCGACCACACGCAGGCCGTGCTGATTGACAACCCGCAGCACCCGGATCAGGTCGCCGTAATCGGTGCCATCGGCGGTAACCAGGCGCACCGACGGTTGCCGCGCCTCGGGCAGCTGCCGGGCCTGGGCAAGCACCTGCAGCAGCGCTGCATCATCCAGTGGCCGATCGTTCCAGAACAGGCCACCGACGGCGTCGATACGCATATCAATCGGGACGGGCGTCGACTGTCCCAGGCCGGGTGGGCAGGCGGTACGTTGCTGGAACGGCTGGATGACAGCCGTGCTGGCCATCGGCAGCGTGGTGATCACCAGCGCCAGCAGCACCAGCAGTACATCCACCAACGGTGCCAGGTTGATGTTGGCGATCAGCACATTCGCCGGACTGGCTTCGTATCGCATACCGCGCTCCATCGCAGGAAGAGGGGCCCGTCAGTGGCAGACCGCACATTGCGGGGATCATCGCACGAACGCCGTGCGGGCCCGGTATCGCCACCCCGCCTGGACCGCGACGATCAGGCACGCCAACGCCCCCCGGGGCGTGCACACAATGCGAAACTGAATTCAGCCAGCCCCCGCTATGCTGATCGCCATGACCCGACGCACTTCCACTGCCCTGTCCTTGCTGCCCTTGGCCACCACGCTGCTGATCGGCTGCGCCAACGCCCAGTCCCTCGACGCCCAGAACGCGCAGCTGAAGGCCGCGATCGCTGCTGCCGAACGCGGCCAGTTCGATCCCGGCCAGGCCGGTGCGCTCAGTCGCCACCCGGCCTATGGCTGGCTGGAGTACGCCAACCTGCGCCGCAACATCGACACGGTCGATACCGCGCAGGCCCAGGCCTTCCTCAAGCGCTACGACGGCCAGGCCGTGGCCACCACCTTCCGCAGCGTGTGGCTGCCTTCGGTTGCGCGCCGCCAGGACTGGCCGACCCTGCTGGCCAACTGGGCACCCACCGACAACGTCGGGCTGCGCTGTGCACAGCTGACCGCACGCCAGGTCACCGGCAAGGTCGATCCGCAGTGGATCAACGAAGCACAGGACCTGTGGCGCAAGAACGGCAAGTCGCTGCCGGACGGCTGCGACGCGGTATTCGCCGTGCTGCAGGCACAGGGCGGCCTGAGCGACGCCCTGCGCTGGGAGCGCATCGATGCCGCCGCCGACGCACAGCAGCCGGCCGTGATGCGCAGCGCCGCACGCGGCCTGCCCGCGGCGGACCTGGCGCAGGCCAACAGCTACGCCGCCTTCGTCGACAAGCCCAATGCCAGCGCATTGAACTGGCCGCGCAACGAGCGCAGCCGGCGCATTGCCACCGATGGCCTGGAAAAGCTGGCCAAGGCCGACCCGGGTGCCACCGAACAACAGCTGCCGCAGTACGCACAGGCCCTCGGCCTGAGCGCCGCCCAGCAGGGCCAGGTGCTGTACCAGATTGCCCTGTGGACCGTGGCCTCCTACCTGCCGGATTCGGCGCGCCGTCTCAATGCGGTGCCCGAATCGGCCTATGACGAACGCCTGCACGAATGGCGTGTTCGCGAAGCAATGTCGCGCGGTGACTGGCCGGCGGCACTGGCCGCGATCCGCAAGATGGGCAGCAAGCAGCGCAGCGATTCGCGCTGGGCCTATTTCGAAGGCCGCATGCTGGAGAAGACCGGCCAGGCATCGCAGGCACAGCCGTTGTTCCGCGACGCCGCGCGTGCGCCCACCTTCCACGGCTTCCTGGCTGCCGACAAACTGCAGCAGGGCTACACGCTGTGTCCGTGGAAGCCGAACGACAGTGCGCAGGCACAGGCGGTGATCGCGCGTGACCCGGCCATCCAGCGCGCGATGGCGCTTTACCAGATCGACCGCACCGGCTGGGCCGTGGCTGAGTGGAACAGCGCGCTGTCGCGCTTCGATGACACCCAGCGCCGCCTCGCTGTGCGCGTGGCGCAGGACAACGGCTGGTTTGATCGCGCCGTGTTCGCACTGGGCAAGCAACCGCAGGAGCAGCGCCTGTACGACCTGCGCTTCCCGCTGCACCACGACGCCACCATCCGCCGTGAATCAGCACGCAATGCGATCGACCCGGCCTGGGTGGCCGCGGAGATCCGCGCTGAAAGTACCTTTACCCCGCGCGCGCGCTCGCCCGCCAATGCCATGGGCCTGATGCAGGTGCTGCCGGCCACCGGTGCCGGCGTGGCCAAGTCGATCGGCCTGACCGGCTACGGCGGCGCCGACAGCCTGTACGACCCGGACACCAACATCGCCATCGGCACCGCCTACCTGCGCCAGCTGATGAACAAGTACGACGGCCTGCCGTACGTGACCATCGCCGCGTACAACGCCGGCCCGACCCCGACCGCGCGTTGGCAGGGCCAGCGCCCGGGCTTTGACCCGGACCTGTGGATCGAGACCATCAGCTACAAGGAAACCCGCGAGTACGTGGCCCGCGTGCTGGCCTTCAGCGTGATCTACGACTGGCGCCTCAATGGTGATGCCCTGCCGTTGAGCGACCGCCTGATGGGCCGCCTGGTGGACAAGCGCAAGAGCTTCAGCTGCGCCGCCAACGCCGACCAGGGCGGGGATTGATCACCCGATGACGGTAGCGCCGGGCCATGCCCGGCGGACGCCACGATGTGTCCCGCCGGCCAGCGGCCGGCACTACCGTGCGATCATCCCCTCATGAAGATCTATCTTGTCGGCGGCGCCGTGCGCGACCGCCTGCTGCAGCGCCCCGCCGGTGACCGCGACTGGGTCGTGGTCGGCGCCACGCCCGCTCAGATGGAAGCGCTGGGCTACACCGCCGTGGGTCGTGATTTCCCGGTGTTCCTGCACCCGGAAACCGGTGAGGAATACGCACTGGCGCGCACTGAGCGCAAGTCCGGCCGTGGCTATCGCGGCTTCGTGGTCGATGCCGATCCGGCAGTAACGCTGGAAGACGACCTGCAGCGCCGCGACTTCACCATCAACGCCATTGCCTGCGACGAAGACACCGGCCATCTGGTGGACCCCTACGGCGGCGTGCGTGATCTTGAACAGCGTGTGCTGCGCCACGTCGGCCCCGCCTTCGTCGAAGACCCGCTGCGCGTGCTGCGCGCGGCCCGCTTCATGGCGCGCTTTGCGCCGCTGGGCTTCACCGTCGCGCCGGAAACCATGGACCTGATGCGCGAGATCGCCGCCAGTGGCGAACTGGATGCACTGGTGCCGGAGCGGGTGTGGCAGGAACTGCGCAAGGTGCTGGTCAGTGCGCAGCCTTCGGCGTTCCTGCGCACACTGCACGATGCGCAGGCGCTGGGTCCGATCCTGCCCGAGCTGGAAGCGCTGTACGGCGTGCCGCAGCGTGCCGAATTCCACCCGGAAGTCGACACCGGCATCCACCAGGAAATGGTCAGCGACATGGCTGCCAGGCTGGCGCCGGGCGATGACCTGGTCGGCTTCGCTGCCCTCACCCACGACCTCGGCAAGGGCCTGACACCGCCGGAGGAATGGCCGCGCCACATCATGCACGAGCAGCGCGGCATCAAACCGCTGAAGGCATTGTGCGCGCGGTTGAAGATTCCCACCGAGCACCAGCAGCTGGCCGAAGCGGTGTGCCGCGAGCACTTGAACGTGCACCGCATCGACGAACTGCGCGATGCCACCGTGCTGGAACTGCTGGGCCGCTGTGATGCGCTGCGCCGCCCCGAGCGCGTGGCCCGCATCGCGCTCTGCTGCGAGGCCGACAAGCGTGGCCGCCTCGGTTTCGAGGACGCCGACTACCCACAGGGCGAAACGCTCAAGCGCCTGCACCAGGCGGCACTGTCAGTACAGGCGCGGGATCTGGATACCACCCATCTGAAGGGCCCGGCCATCGGTGAAGCGCTGGCCAAGGCACGGGTGAAGGCGATTGCCGCCGCACGCTGATTCTCAACGGCCGTACTTGCCGCGCGTGGAGCGATACAGGTAGTGCCGGCCGCTGGCCGGCAACCACCGGCATCCACCCAGGTTGCCGCCACAGGAGTCAGTTCCCACCCAGCTCCTGGACTTCAATTGCCACGACATTGCATCCACCCAGCAGCACGGTCCCTCGGGATCGCAGGTCCCCGATCAGTTTCCCCCTGATGGTCGCGTAGGCACCAGAGCGTCGTTCAACCTGGTCAATCATGCGCTTGGGGATCAGAAGCGACACACAGCTTGCTTCACTGTTGTACCGGCGGTACTCCGCTTTGCTGTCCCAGATGCCACGATCCTCGAACTGTGCCACCAGGTAGCCGCGAAGCTCCACCTGGGACCCATCCAGCTCCGCGCTTCCCTTGATGGCCTTGCTTGGCAGCAGCGCCGCCGGGTTGGAGGAAGGTGCTTGCCCGGAAGTGGCACACCCGGCCACGGTTGCGAACAACAGGGAAACGCCAGGCAGGAACCACTTCATCGCCCACTTCCTGGCAGGTAGAACAGCTCCTGCTGCTTGGTGATGTTCTGCTGGATGAGCCGCTGCTCGGTCGGCGTCATGCGGCCCTGAATCATCCGGAATTGCACCTTGCCATCGACCAGCTCACGCACGCCGACCCGCGAACCCGTGCTGTCCACCGTGATGTTGGGAACCCCCGGGCTCACGAGGGGACCGGAATCACCTGGTGTCAGCCGATCCACCAGGCCACTCTCCTCGAGATGGCCGTGCATCACAGCCACGGTATCGGCGGTCGGCGTCAGTTCCGCATAGAACCCGGAAGCGTCCGACGAGGTCGCCATTGATGGATCCACCCGGATCGACTCGGTGCCGTTGCTGCTTGCCTCGATGGTGACGGCCTTCTCCCGGTTGCCACTACCGACTCTCACCGAGTCGGTGTTGGCCAGAGCGGTCTTCTCCGTCTGCGCGGAAAGCTGGATGTCCAGGCCACTTGATCGGCTCTGGTCGAAACGCCTGGCATCGATGCACGTGGACCGGCCGGCCCCTTCCGGGCATCGCCCATCCGGATCCGTGAACCGGTAGGGATTTCCGTTGGCGTAGCGGTAGCGGTTGAACTGCCCGGCCGGCTGTCCATATGCCGTCACCGGGTCCACCGACAGGAATACTCCCAGCTGTGGGTCCATGTACCGCTGCTGCATGTAGCTCAACCCTGTGGCCGCGTCGCTTACATGCCCTGTATAGCCGGGGCCATCGGCCACCCTTTCACCGATCGCGGCTCCGTAGGGCTCGTAGTCATAGCGCGTGATGATGACGCCCGCCCCGTTGGTTTCAGCGACAACCGACCCGAGGGCGTCGGTATGGACGTAGGTGACGACCTGTGCGCCGGCAGTGGCGCTGTACATCAGTGAAGTCGATGCGAACAACACCAGCCGCAGCTTAGAAGCCACCATTCCGTTCTCCAGCAAGTCCATCCTGAACTGCCTCCCCCATGAGCGGGGGATGCCCCCTGGGTCCGCACGTGCCCACTTTCCCTGTCGCTCGCCTGCCCCGCCCGTTTCGTGCAGAGCATCGCAGCGGCATGCGCCCCTTGCCGGATGTGGTTCCTGGCTCAGTGCGCCATGCCGCGGGTGATCGCCGCCGCACGCTGCTTCAGCTGGGCCACGGCATCGGGAATCATCTCCATGCCCACGTCCAGGCCGGGGTTCAGCACCAGGCCGACGCCGTCGCCGATCCCCGCCAGCAGCGCGTGCACCGCGATCGGCATGGCGTGGGCGAACTGCGGCAGCTGCTCATGCCACAGGCCGGCGCGCTCGGGCGCGGTGAACACCGCGAACATCGGCTCTCCGCTTTCGCTGGTCAGCACCAGCGGCGAGATGCTCTCGTCCCAGGCACCGTCTTCGCCGATGGCCTTGTCCAGCAATACGAACGCCGTCGAGGTCAGCAGGCCGTCGAGGAACTGCGACGCGGTCAGCGTACCGTCCTGTGCCTGCAGCAGGCGCACCTCGAGGTCGTTGAGGGGGTCGAACGGGGTGTCGTGGTCCATGGTCGGTTCCGGTACGTGATTGCAGGGCAGACTTTAACAGGCCCAGTCCTCAACCGATGTATCCGTGCCGCCATATCCACCCGGCGGACGCCAGCCCGGCCACCCCCACCAGCATCAGCGGCAGGCCGAAGCGGTGCCGCCATGGAATCGGCACCCCACCCAGCTGCTGGTCCATGGACTCGGTGTCCAGCACCCAGCCGTGTTCGCAGCGGGTGCAGGCCAGCTCGTAGCGGCGCTGGTAGGTGAAGCCGAACAGCAGGTCGATGCGTGCCATCTTGTAGCGCAGCTGGGGGGCGAACTCGGTTTCCGTCCCACAGCGCAGGCAGTGGTGGGCTTCGGTGGGGCCGACGATCAGCACCCGTTCCTGTTGGCCGATCAGGATCATGGATCAGCGGCCCTGGCAGGCGGGCTGGGCCAACAGCCAAGCTTGGGCGGCGGCAAGGGTGGCCGGCCCGCTGGCCGTAGCCTGATCCGGCTGCATTCTGCCACCGTCGCCCTGCCCGTTACGATCGGTCATCACGTTGTGGGTCAACAACAAGGTGGTACCGTCCACCAGCGTCGTCGGTCGATTGCCGGTAGAAAAGCCCGCGCTCGGCTGACCGAAACTACGACTCCCCGGTTGCCCTCGAAACGCGAGTGCCACTGCTTCGCCCGAGCTTGCAGTGCCTGCCCCCATCACCACCGCCACCGGTGCCGTGCCCGCACGCAACCGATACGCGCCCTGTCGTGAACGCAGCATCGAGGCATTGCCTTGCACGACTTCACCTTCCGCCTGCCGCCACCACAGCAATCCATCGGCACTACGGAAGGCGCCGATCAACGCCCCCTGTGTATCCTGCGTTCCATGCAGCAATGGCAACAAACCAAACAACATCGGCCACATGTTGCCACCACCATTGCTGCTTACATCCACTACCCAGCCGCACCGCGTGCCGTCATCCAGGCCAGCGATACGCCCCTGCAACGCCAGCGCGTAGACCTTGCGTGCTTCATAACGTTCCGATTCGCTGCGTTGCAGGTCTTCCACGAAGGGGCTCACCCGAAGCACGCCGATGCGGGGATTGGCATGACTGGGGGCAGCGAGGTCCGTCGCCTGACCGGCATTCAAGCGCTGAGCACGTTCGGAGCGCTGACGCTGCTCGCTTGGTGAAAACCAACGGCCATGGCCTCCGCTGCTGCGTGCGGCGGCCTCGTCCAGAACACGTCGCTGTTGGGCGCGGTCATCGCCTGCTGCGTTCAGGCGCGCGCGCACGTCGTTCCAATCGACGCGACCACGGTACAAGGACTGGGTTTCCAACAATTGCAGCATCTGCTCACGCGCTTCGGGCGACGGCAGCTCCACTGTCTCCTCTGCAACTGCGGCCGAAGATGAAAGCAGCAGCGTGGTGAGCATGGTGGCACGAACATTCCTTAGGTCCAGCATCGACGACTCCTTGTCATGTATCGAAGCCGTAGGATAGCCGTGGTGGGATCGATCTCGCCACGCGCCAGTGTTCTGTAGAGCCGAGCCTATGCTCGGCTTGGGGAAACTGCGACTGAAGCAGCCGAGCATGGCTCGGCTCTACAGAGTCATGACGGCAGTAGGGTTCGTGTCGACCAAGGTCGACGCCTACAAGAGCGGGTCAATGGCGTTGGTTGGGGATGTGTGCCGACCAAGGTCGGCACCTACCAGAGCAAGGTCATGGCGCCGGTGGAATCTGTGTCGACCAAGGTCGACACCCACCAGAGCGGGTCATGACACCCGTACCGCGCGCTACCAGTCCGCGCGCAGGCCGATGTTGCCTTCGATGATGCGGCGTTTCTCGTTGCGGTCGCCACCCAGCTCGCGCGTGTAGTCGGCCACGACATAGGCGCTTATGGTGCGGTTGAAGCGCCCGACCACACCCACGCCGGCTTCCAGCGCACGCGAGCGCTGCGAATTGACGATCACGTCATCGTCGAAGCGGATGCGGTCTTCACCGGCACGGCCATGCCAGTAATTGAGCTTGAAGTACGGCTGCCAGCCGTTGTCGGCCAGCTGGTAGTCGCCGGCAAGGCGCAGGCCGACGCGGCCGGTCCAGGCGTTGTCGTTGTCGAAGCGCACGCTCGATACTTCATCGCGGCGGTCGTCCAGCGAGGTGCGTTGCCAGATCACCTGCACCTGCGGTTCCAGCCACCATGCGGACTGACCGAAGCGCAGCAGCAGCTTGCCGGCCTCCACCGACACGCTGGTGCCGTCGCCGCTCAGGCCGAAGCCGAGACCGCGTGAGGAACGCACACGGCCGTCGTAGCGGCTCTGCATCGCCGTGGCGTCGATGTAGCCACCGCTGCTGTCGGTAAACGTCCAGTACAGGCCGACATGCTTGTCGTCCAAGCGGTTCTGGCCCACCTGCACATTCTCCCAACCCAGTGCCAGGCCGGTGGTCTTGCCCTGCGCGCGGGTGCGGCCGACGAACACGCCGACCTGGTTGCGATGATTGTCAGACGCCGCGGCCCACACGTCGAGGCCGGCCTGCAGACCCATCACATCGCCATCGAAGCCGGACTGCGCGTCGCCCTTCCAGTGGATCTCGCTGCTCTGGCCCACCAAGCGGCCCCAGGCGGTACGGAATGCCCCCTGGTTGTACAGCAGGCGCTGCTCGCCCTGCCGCTCGTGGAACGTGCCGATACTGGCCAACGAGGTCTCGCGCAGCAGCGGTGGCACCACTGCGTAGGCAGCAGTCTCCACGCGGTACAGCGGCACCACCGCGCCTTCGGCCGGGCGTGCACCCGGCGTTGGCGGCGTGCCGGTACCGGGCAGCGCACCACCGGCCACCGGCACGTCCGGCACCGCCGGATCGCTGGGCGGGGCCACCGGCGCCGGTTCCGGTGGCGGCGGTGGCGGCGCGGTCTCGCCCGCGGTCAGGTCGGGATCGGTGGCGCCTTCCGGCGGCGGTGGCGGTGCCGGGGCGATGGGTGGCGGTGGTGCCACTGGCGGCGTCAGCGGCGGTGGCGTGGCGCTGCCACCGCCGTTGGGGGCCGGCGTTGGTCCGGTCACCAGCGTCGAGCGCAGGTACCAGTTCTCGCTGGTACCGGCACTGACACCGCCCTTGAACAGGAAGTACTCGTAGGCACCGGCCGCGACCGGTGCGAACAGCGAGAACGCTCCCGGCGCGGTGCGGCCACCATTCAAGGCCTGCACCACCAGGATGCCATCGGCCAGCGTGGCCGCGCCGCTGCCGCCGGCGTTGAGCACGCCGATGCCGGTGGTACCTGTGGCGGTACCGCCATCGATCACCAGGCGGTCGCTGGTGGAATTGTCCGCGCCCAGCACGGTGCGCAGGTACAGGCCACCGCCGTCACCGCGGTAGTTGCCACGCACGGTGAACACATCGCCCGCGCCGGTACCGGTCAGGTCGATGCGCCCGGCATTGACCATCTCCACCAGTGCGCCACTGTTGAACGGGCGGATGGCATGCCCCCCACTGCCCGCGTAGACGGTACTGGTGTCGTCCACCGTGAGCGCGCCAGTGCCGGTTGTGCTGTCGCCCAGCACCAGGTCGCCATCGAAGGTCAGCTCTGTGCTGTTGGCCAGGCTGATCGCCTCCCAGTTCTGGAAGCGGCCCACGCCCGTGGTCTTGACGTTGTTGAAGTTGAGCTGGTCGATGCCACCGCCGCCGTCGAACAGCGGCACCACACCGAGGTTGCCCTGGTTGAGGCTGCTGAGGTTGGCCACGTCGTTGTCCGGCCCCATGTCGATCGCGCCGTAGACGATGCCACCGCCACTCCAGTTGAAGGTGTCGTTGCCGGTACTGAGCAGCACCTGCCCGCGCACGGTGCCGTCGGTGATGGTCACGCTGTCATTACCACCGCTGACGCTGATGTTGCCGCCGATGTAGGCCGTCCCCGAGATGATGATGGTGTCGGTATCGAAGGCCGTTACCACGTTGCCCTCAACCGTACCGCCTGACTGGTCCCACAGATTCTTGTCCAGCTTCATGTTGACGCGGCCGATGCGGCCACCGGTCATCCAGGCCTGGTCGCCGTCCTCGAACGCGCCGACGATACGGCCCCCGCTCATGCGGAAGGTATCGATGTTGTCGCCCTGCTGCAGCGCGCCGATGGTGCCGCCGGTCATGACAAAATCATCGCGGCCACTGCCCTGCGTCACCAGCCCGGTGACGGTGCCGCCGGTGACGGTCATCTGGTCATCGCCCGCGCCCTGGTCGACGCTGTCGATCGTGCCATCGCCGAGCAGCAGCACATCGTTTCCATCGCCCTGCAGTACGCCTCCGGTGATGCTGCCGCTCTGCATCTCGAGGCGATCGTTGCCGGCATCGAACTGCACGCCTGTACGACCACTGATGGTTCCTCGATTGATCACCACGCTGTCGCCCGCACCGACGAACTGCAGGGCGGTGTTGTTGCCGGTGCTGATGCTGCCCGCATTTTCGACGCGGCTGCCGCCACCGAGCTGGACCGCCACACCGCCGACCGAACTGATCGCGCCCTGGTTTGAAAGCAGGTGGCCACCGGCGCCGACCAGCGCTATGGCCGGTCCACCACCACTCTGCTGCAGCTGTGCACCGCTGGCGACGTTGACGGTGATGCCGGCCGCGCCGTTTGCGGTAACGGGAGTGGTCTGCGGATTCGGTGCGTTGGCATCACAGGTGACCGTCTGGCCGGCGGTCGGTGCCGGGTTGTTGCAGCCGGCCCAGGCGACGCTGGCGGTCGTCAGAAGCAGAGAGGGAACGGCGAGGGCCTGCAACACGGAAACAGCAAGGCGGCGCGGGCGGAACGCACGCGGAACGGCACGGGACATGGGGGCACTCCTGGACGGGAAATCAGGAACTGCGTATGCGTGGCACGGCGCTTGCAGTCTGCCGCGTGGTGAACCATTTCGATAGGTGAACTTGCGTGCGGGAAATCACAGTTCAGATGTGAAATCGCCCAGCCCTCACGCCGATGTGATGTGGCTGAAAGCATTCATTTTTCCGGTATCAGGAATCACGCGCAAAGCATCCACGCATGGCGTGAATCTACTGACCCTGCATTACCAATCGATTCGCTCATGGCGCCTGGTAGATCCACGCCACGCGTGGATGCCGTTGGCGAGAGCCTCTTTCCTTCGGAAAGGGGGCCGACCCCGCGCCGTCAGATCTTCAGATAGATCTTCCGCCGGTCCAGCCACCACGCCACGCCCCACCACAGTGCGACGAACACCAGCGCCTGCAGCATCGACGCCAGCTCCAGCGCCTGCGGCATCGCGGTGGCCAGCTGCTGCCAGACCCACCCCCAGATCCCGGTGGCCATCAGCACCACCGACATCACCGATGCCCCCAGGTACGCGGTGATCGCATTGACACCGAAGCGCCGGCCGAGTGCCGGCCAACCCTTCTGGTCGATCAGCACGTGGCCCAGCCACAGTGCCAGCGCCGCCAGACCGCCCGTCCATAGCACGTAGCTGGGCGTCCACAGCTGCTTGTTCAGCGGCAGCACGATGGCCAGCAGCAGGCCGAGCATGGCGGTTGCCACGCCCAGCCCGGCCAGCGCGGCAGCACGCCCATTGCGCAGCAGGCCACCGGCCAGCAGGCCGAGCACGGTACTGGCCAGCGCCCCCAGCGTGCTCAGCAATCCTTCCGGGTCATGGCCCAGTCCGGTATCGGCATGCCACTGGTAGATCCACGGTGCGAACAGCGCGGTATCCAGGCGGCTGGCCGGGTTGGTCCACGGCGCCAGGTCGCCGATGCCCAGCAGCAACACGGTGTACCCCACCAGCAGCGCGATCAAAGCGCCCACCTGCACGCGTGGTCGCGCGTAGACCGCCAGTACGCCCACCAACGCCGCACACACCGCGATACGTTGCAGCACGCCCCAGATGCGGAAGTGATGCGTATCCAGTGCCCACCAGATCAGCAGATGCAGCAGCGCACCGGCCACCAGGATGCGCAGCGCGCGCTCCAGCACGCCGCGCGCCAGTGCTGGGCGTGCAGCGGCATCCAGCGCGCGCGGTGCCACGCTGAAGGCCATCGACACACCCACCAGGAACAGGAAGAACGGGAACACCAGATCGGTGGGCGTGCAGCCATGCCATTCCGAATGACGCAGCGGCGCGAACACTGCACTCCAGTCGCCCGGATTGTTGACCAGCAGCATCGCCGCCACGGTGATGCCGCGCAGGGCATCGATCGAGCCCAGCCGGCGTGGCGGCGAACTGTTCATCAGGCGGCCTCGTACTGTCCGGCAATCCAGGTACCACGCACCTGCAGGGCGTCGTCCAGCAGCACCAGGTCGGCCTGGTAGCCCTCGGCGATGTGGCCCAGGCGATCATCGACATTGAGGAACTGCGCCGGGTACGTCGATGCCATGCGCGCCGCTTCGGCCAGCGGCTGGCCAAGCAGCTGCACGGTGTTGCGCAACGCGGTGGCCATGTCCAGCGCCGAACCGGCCAGCGAACCGGCGGCATTGCGCACCACACCGTCGATGGCGGTGATGGTTTCGCCGTACAGCACGTAGCTGGGATCATCGGCACCGACCGGCGGCATCGCATCGGTCACCAGAAGCAGGCGGCCGCGCGGCTTGGCCGCCAGTGCCACGCGCAGGCTGGCGGGATGCACGTGCACGCCATCGACGATGATGCCAATCCAGCTGTCGCGGTCTTCCAGCGCAGCGCCCACCGCACCGGGTTCGCGGCCCTGCAGCGGCGACATCGCGTTGTACAGGTGGGTGAAGCCACGCACACCAGCATCCAGACCGGCACGGATCTCTTCGTAGGTACCTGCGGTATGCCCGGCAGCGACGATCACGCCACGCTCGACCAGCGCACGGATGGTCTCCAGCGGCACGCGTTCCGGCGCCAGCGTCAGCACGGTCACACCGTTGTCCAGCGATGCCGCCAGAGCGATTTCTTCTTCGTCCGGCACGCGGAACTTGCTGGCATCGTGCGTGCCCTTGCGCGCCGGCGCGATGTACGGGCCTTCCAGGTGGATGCCGATCACGCCCGGCACACCCTGCGTGATCGCCTCGCGCATCGCCGCGATCGCTTCGCGCATCACTTCCACGTCATCACTGATCAGTGTCGGCAGCATCGCGGTGGTGCCGAAACGGCGGTGCGCCTGCGCGATGGTGCGCAGTGCCGCTACGTCCGGCGTGTTGTTGAACAGCGCGCCGCCGCCGCCATTGACCTGCACGTCGATGAAACCGGGCAGCAGCCAGCCGCCGCCCAGGTCCACCTGCTCATCGGCCTGGCCAAGCTGCGGCGCCGCGTCGGGCAACAGGGCGCTGATCTGCCCGTTCTCGATCACCAGCGCCAGATCATCGCGGAAGTCGTCGCCCGCCAGGATGCGGGCATTGCGCAGCACGGTCGCCATTACACGGTCTCCGTCACCTTGTTCAGGTGCGGCGGCAGATCCGGGTTGAAACCACGACGCAGCGCCAGTGCGTTGATCGCGCGATAGAAACTCTGCACGGTCAGCAGCGGTGCGCACAACGGGTGTGGCGCAGCAGCCACCGGCAGGTTGCCACCGGCACCGGCCAGCCAGACCTGCGCACCACGCGAGGTGAATTCCTCCACCACCGCACGGGTGCCGGCGCCGGTCTCATCGGGCTGGGCAAAGGCCAGCACCGGGAAACCACGGTCAACCAGTGCCATCGGGCCGTGCTTCACTTCGGCCGAACTGTAGGCCTCGGCATGCAGGCTGCAGGTTTCCTTGAACTTCAGCGCCGCTTCCTGCGCCGCACCCAGGCCCAGGCCACGGCCGAGCACGAACAGGCTGGTAGCCTCGACCAGGCCCTCGGTCACCGCGCTCCAGTCACACTGCCACGCCTCGCGCATCGCGTCCGGCAGCAGGTCCAGCGCGCTGCGCAGACTGCTGTCCTGCTTCCAGTACGCGGCCAGCTGCAGCAGCGCAGCCAGCGAGGCCAGGTAGCTCTTGGTCGCTGCAACGCTCTTCTCGGCACCGGCATGCAGCGGGATGACCGTGTCGGCCAGCTGCGCCAGCGGTGAATCCTCGACGTTCACCAGTGCGATCACGCGCGCACCGGCAGCCTTGGCGGCCTCGGCATTGCGCAGCAGGTCCGGGCTCTTGCCCGACTGCGAGATGACGATGAACAGTGCGCCACGCAGCTGCAGTGGTGCGGCATAGACCGACCCTACCGACGGCGAGGCCGACGCGACCACCAGGCCCAGCTGGGTTTCCAGCAGGTATTTGCCGTAGGTGGCGGCGTGGTCGGAACTGCCGCGTGCGCAGGTGACCACGAACGGCGGCGGTGCGGCACGCAGGCTGGCGGCCAGGGTTTCCATGGTGGCGTGGTTGCGCGAGAACTGGCGGGCAACCACGTCGGCCGCTTCAGCGGCCTCGGCGAACATCAGGGTGGCGGTGGGGTCTGACAGCGACATGGCAGGCTCAGGCAGGATCGGAAGGGAGGGGGCGTGCGCCGGCCGGGCGCATCGGCGCCGTCGAACCGCGCACCACCAGCTGCGGCACGAAGCCCTGGTTGTGCAGCGGTGCCGGCGCGTCGTCGTAGGCATCGCTGCGCAGCTGCGCGATCAGGAGGCGCGCGGCGTGGCGGGCGATGTCTTCGGTGGCCTGCTTGGCGGTGGTCAGCGGCGGCCACGACTGGCGCGAGAACGGGCTGTCCTCGAAACCGGCGATGGACAGGTCGTACGGCACGTTCATGCCGGCCGACTTGGCGGCGGCCAGCACGCCGGCCGCGATTTCATCGTTGGACCCGAAGATGGCGGTGGGTGGCTCGCGCAGCGCCAGCAGGCGGCGCGCACCACGGAAACCATCATCGAAGGTGTAATCGCCCTGCACCACCAGGTGCTTGTCCACGGTCATGCCGTAGTCCTTCAGCGCAGCTTCGTAACCGGCATAGCGTTCGCCCGAGGAGCGGTGCGAGATGCCGCCCCAGAGGAAACCGATGCGCTGGTGGCCCAGCTGGATCAGGTGCTCGGTGATCTCGTAGGCGGCCTCGCGGTCGTCGACGAACACGCAGGCGCCGTCGGCCGGGTCTTCGGTGGCGGCGATGATGCGCACCAGCTTGATGCCGCGCGCGGTCAGCGCCTGGATCAGGTCGCGGCGCTCGGACATCGGCGCGGTCAGCACCAGCCCGGCCAGGCGCGAACGCTGCACCCAGTCGGCCAGTTCATCGGCCAGCAGCGGCGAGCTGGAATCGCAGGGATGGATCTGCAGCCCGAACCCGGTCTCGCGGCAGGCGGCGAGCACGCCGTTCTGCACGCCGATGATGTGGTACGGGTTCGGGTTGTCGTAGACCAGCCCGATCACGAAGGTGGTGCCGCTGCGCAGGTTGCGCGCGGACGGATCGGGTTCGTAGTCGAGCTCGGCGATGGCACGCAGCACCCGCGCACGGGTGGCCTGCATCACCGAAGGCTCGTTGTTGATCACCCGCGAGACCGTCTTCAGCGAGACCTTGGCCTTCTCCGCAACGTCCTTGATGGTCGCTCTGCGCATGGGTTTTCCCTGGGGTTGGCTGCCGTCCATCATCGCCGATCAGGCCTTGTCCTGCGGCAGGCCGGCGCGATGGCCGATCACCGAGTAGAACAGGATGTACAGGTAGCACGGCACCATCAGCAGCACGAACACCAGCTGGAAGTCGATGTGCTGCTTGAGCACGGCGAACAGCTGGGGAATGATCGCGCCACCGGCGATGCCCATGACCAGCAGGGCCGAGCCGGTTTCGGTGAATCGGCCGAGGCCACGGATCGCCAGCGGGAAGATCGCCGGCCACATCATGGCGTTGGCAAAGCCCAGCAGGGCCACGAAGGCCACCGACACGTAGCCGTGGGTGGCCCAGGCGCCGAGGCAGAACACCACGCCCAGCACCGCCGAGATGGTCAGGTAGCGCGACTGCGAGACCACCCGCGGAATCAGCAGCAGGCCGACCACGTAACCGACCAGCATCGCGCCCAGGGTGAGCGAGGTGAACATCTTGGTCTGGTCCAGCGGCAGGTCGAAGCCGTGGCCGTAGGTACCGATGGCATCACCGGCCATCACCTCCACGCCGACGTAGACGAACAGGCACAGCACGCCCAGCCACAGGTGCGGGAACTGGAAGATGCTGCGGCGCTCGGCGGCACCGGGCGCAGCCGGGGTAGCGTTGGCTTCGGACGACTTGATTTCCGGCAGCGGCGAGAACAGCACGGCCACCGCCAACAGCACCAGCAGGCCGGCCATGGCCAGGTAGGGTGCGTGGATCTTGGCGGCGAATTCGTTCAGAAGCTGTGCCTTGGTTGCTTCATCGGCCGCGGCCACGCTGGCCGAAAGATCGCCGATGCCGTGCAGCACCACGGTACCGATCAGCACCGGCGCCAGCATGCCGGCGATCTTGTTGCAGATGCCCATCAGCGCGATGCGGCGTGCCGCAGTCTCGATCGGGCCGAGGATGGAGATATAGGGGTTGATCGCAGTCTGCAGCAGGGCCAGGCCGCTGCCGATCACGAACAGGCCGCCGAGCGCCCCCGGGTACCAGCGCTGCGTGGCGAATTCACCAAACAGCGCAGCGCCACCGGCCATCACCAGCAGGCTCAGGCTCAGGCCCTTCTTCATGCCGGTGCGGCGCAGGATCCACGACGACGGCAGCGCCAGAAAGAAGTAGGACAGGTAGAACACCATCAGCACAAGGAAGGCGCCGACCTCGCTGAGTTCGAAGGCGAGCTTGACGAAGGTGATCAGCGGGCCGTTGAGCCAGGTGAAGAAGCCGATCAGGAAGAACAGCACGCCGACGATGGCGATGGAGGTGGCCACGTTCGGGCGCACGCTTGCAGCGGAGACGGCGGACATCGGGAGGGGCTCCTGCGGCGACGGCCGCAGAACGCGGCGTCGGAGAGTGGCTGGGAACAACGTTGTCACATTCTTTCGATGGACAGCCGCGGTTTGTCAACTTCCCTGCGTGGTCACGTGAACCTCGTGCTGCACTGCGCAACCCGATCGCAACGGATCCTGCTGAATGCGCTGCAGCCCTTGAGCCCCGTGCAGCAACGGTTCCAGCGTGAAACCCATGCTCACGCCATGTAAACGTTTACTGCACGCCGCATTCGTTGCGACGCAGCAACGAAAGTGTCACGAACTCGTTGACATCGTTGTCAGCAGGGTTACAGACTCCGCCCCAATCGCCGGTCCCGAACATGGGGCCGGCCCCACCTGCAGCAGGAGCCCGCGTGACCGCCAGCCACCCCGCCCCGGCCCATGTCCTGTCCCGAGTCGCGCCCTCGTTCCTGGCCGCCGACGTCGGTGGCACCCATGTGCGCGTGGCCCGGGTCCAGGCCAGCGGCGATGCCGCCCATCCGGTGCAGGTGCTGGAATACCGCAAGTACCGAAACGCCGACCACGGCGGCCTCAGCGCGATCCTGTCCGACTTCCTGGGTGAAGGCCCGCGGCCCACGCATTGCGTGGTCGCAAGCGCCGGTTACGCCCGCGAAGACGGTACGGTGATCACCGCCAACCTGCCGTGGCCGCTGTCCGCGCGCCAGGTGGAAGCCGATCTCGGCCTGCAGCGGGTGTACATCGTCAACGATTTCGAGGCAGTGGCCTACGCCGCCGCACAGGTGGACGCCAGTGGCGTGCTGCACCTGTGCGGGCCGGAGACCGCTGCGCGCGGCCCGACCCTGGTGGTCGGCCCCGGCACCGGCCTCGGCGCCGCGCTGTGGATCCCCACCGCACACGGCCCGGTGGTGCTGCCCACGGAAGCGGGCCAGCCGACCCTGGCAGCGAGCACCGAGCTGGAAATGGCCATCGTCCGCCACATGCAGCGCGACCGCGCCCATGTGTCGATCGAGCATGCGATCTCCGGCCCCGGCCTGATGAACCTGTACCGCGCGGTGTGTGCGCTGCAGGAACAGGTGCCGACGCTTGCCAGCCCCGATGCGGTTACCGCCGCGGCCATGGCCGATACCGATGCGCATGCGCGCCAGGCGCTGGATGTGTTCTGCGGCCTGCTGGGCAGCACCATCGGCGACATGGCCCTGTTCTATGGCGCCCACGGTGGCGTCTACCTGGCCGGCGGCATCCTGCCGCAGATCCGCGAATACCTGCACGCCAGCACCTTCGTCGAACGCTACCTGCAGAAGGGACCGATGGGCGAAGCACTGGCACGCATCCCGGTGAAGGTCGTCGAACACGGCCAGCTGGGCGTGGTCGGCGCTGCCAGCTGGTACCTGCAGCAGCAGTCGGCTGCCTGACACCGTAACAGGCTTCAACGAAATCGCAGCACGCAGTACGTGGCACGCCAACGCACGGGACTTCGCCGCCGCCCCGCGCATGTCTTCGCAACCGTAACCGAACACCGCCGCCGGCACCCAATCGAGTGATGAGGAGAGACATCATGAACACCCGCAAGACCCTGCTTTCGGCCGCCATCGTCAGCTGCATCGCCTTCAGTGCGCATGCGCAGCAGGCCGCCCAGACCGCCACCGACCTGGATACCGTGCAGGTCACCGGCATCCGTGGGTCGATGGAAAAATCGCTGGACACCAAGCGCGAAGCCAATGCACGCGTGGAAGTGGTCACCGCCGAAGACGTGGGCAAGCTGCCCGCGCACAATGTCGCCGACACCCTGCAGCGCCTGCCGGGCGTGAACATCAGCTCGTCCAGCGCCGACGAAGGCGGCTTCGACGAAGCCGACCGTGTCAGCCTGCGCGGTACCAGCCCGAGCCTGACCCAGACCCTGATCAACGGCCACACCGTCGGCACCGCCGACTGGTTCGTGCTCAGCCAGGGCAACAACGTGGGCCGCAGCGTCAGCTACTCGTTGCTGCCGTCGGAACTGGTGCGCTCGGTGGAAGTGAACAAGTCCTCGCAGGCCAAGCTGCAGGACGGCGGCACCACCGGTACCGTCAACATCCTCACCCGCAAGCCACTGGAATTCTCCAAGCAGCTCACTGCGGAAGGCTCCATCGGCATGGTGCGTTCGGACCAGGCCAAGTCCAACGACCCGCAGCTGTCGGCACTGTTCAACTACAAGAACGACGAAGGCACCTTCGGCGTGATGGTGCAGGCCTTCAGCCAGAAGCGCGAGCTGCGCCGCGAAGCGCAGGAAATCCCGGGCGGCTTCTTCCAGATCGATCCGAATGGCACCGTGGCCAAGTCCAACCCGGACCTGGCCGGCGTGTACGCGCCGGGCCTGCTCGGCTCGACCCTGTTCGAACAGACCCGCGAGCGCAAGGGCGGCCTGGTGTCGCTGCAGTTCAAGCCGATGGACAACCTGACCCTGGGCCTGGAAGGCTTCAGCTCGGAACTGAAGGCGAACAACTACAACCGCAACTTCATGCTGTGGGGCGGCCGCATCCTCAACGACCGTACCGTTGAAGATGCCAATGGCAACAAGATCCTGATTCCGGGCCAGGCCCCGAATCCGGGTTACGTCGTCAAGGATGGCGTGCTGTCCAACGCCACCTTCGCCGGCCAGGCCGACCGCGACTACGCGGTGTACGACATGATCTACCGCGAGTCGAAGGCCAAGACCAACTACATCACCTTCGATGCCGACTGGCAGATCAGCGACAACCTGGGCATGAAGTTCCAGGCTGGCAGCACCAAGGGCACCGGCGAAACGCCGCGCCAGTACATCGCCGAAGTCAACCTGGCCCGTGGTGGCGGCGCCACCTGGGCAACCCACGGCAACGGCTCGCCGATCGACTGGAACGTCGGTGGCAACATCGGCCCGAGCGGCGTGACCGACTTCGGCACCTGGGGCAACCAGCAGGTCACCGCGATCGACAAGGAAAAGTGGGCCACGCTCGATTTCAACCAGTACTTCGCCGACGCTGGCGTACTGAACTCGATCGATTTCGGCGCCCGCTTCGGCGACCACAAGCGCGAGGCCAAGTCGCCGGAAGGCGCAACCCCGGGCGCGATCTGGAATGCGCTGAAGAACGGCGCTACCGCCAACTTCCCCGGCGGCTTTGCCAACGGCATCGGAGGCAGCTTCCCGCGTGACCTGTGGTACTTCACCCCGGGTGCGCTGAAGGAAGCGGTGACCAACAACTCCACCTGGCTGTCCGGCAATGACGGCCCGACCGGGCGCCACAACTACGGCGCCGAGTGGAAGGTGTCCGAGAAGAACTTCGCCGCGTACGTACAGGGCAACTTCAGCGGCGACCGCTGGAGCGGCAACGTCGGCCTGCGCTACGTCAACATCAAGCAGGATATCGATACCTACGCCGCCGCCACCGGCTCGACCGTGCCGGACGTGAGCAGCCTGTTCGGCGCGTGGACCCGCGAAGCTTTCGAGAACAAGCACAACCGCGTGCTGCCGAGCGCCAACTTCAAGTACGACCTTCGCGACGACCTGGTGCTGCGCGTGGCCGCCTCGCAGACCCAGACCCTGCCAGACTTCTCGGCACTGGGTGCCTCGTCCTACGGTTCGGACCTGAACCGGACCGGCGGTGGCGGCAATCCGAAGCTGAAGCCGGTGGTGTCGACCAACTTCGATGCCAACCTGGAGTGGTACTTCATGCCGCGCGGCATGTTGTCGATCGGTGCCTACTCGATGCGCCTGAAGGACTACGTGGCCTTCAGCACCGAAAAGGAGATGCTGTTCAGCGAGCTGACCAACCGTCTCGAGGAATACAACATCTCCCGCCCGCGCAATGCCGACGGCAAGGTCCGCGGTATCGAAGTGGCCTATGAGCAGCCGATCGGCGAGTACTTCGGTGTCAATGCCAACTACACCTACGCCGATGGCAGCACCGATCACACCTGGGCCGACGGCAGCGACAACCTGCTGGGCACTTCGAAGAACACCTACAACGTCGGTGCCTACTTCGAAAACGATACCTTCGGTGCACGCGTCAGCTACACCCGCCGTTCGTCGTTCCTGATCGGCCTGTCCGGCGCCAACCCGTACTACCAGGATGACTTCGGCACCCTGTCGGCGTCGCTGAGCTACAAGGCCACCGACTGGCTGAGCATCAGCTTCGATGCGCTCAACCTCAACAACCCGACCTACAAGTACTACCAGACCGCGGCCATCCCGACCTCGTTCTACAGCAACGGTCGCCAGTACTACCTCAACTTCCGCTTCAAGTACTGATCCAGCGGCGGCAACATCGCCGAGTCGTGCACGCACGCCGGGCCTGGGTCATTCCGGGCCCGGCGTTTTTCATGTATAGCGTTCATCGCACCGTTCCAAGGAGTCGTACCGATGGTCAAGCCTTCCCGCGCCCGGATGCGCAACGCAGTGCTACTGGGCAGCCTGCTCGTGCTGTTGCCAGCACTACCGGCACTCGCCGCCGATCCCACGCCTGCCGCTGAAGCACCCGGCCCGCTGCTGCGCGCCGGCAGCCTGATGCTGATTCCGGCCCCGGCCGCCGTGCAGCGCGGCCAGGGCACCGGCATCACCGTCCGCGCCGACACCGTGCTGCAGGCCGAGAGCGAAGCCGCGCAGCGCGTCGCCAACCAGTTCGCCGACCTGCTGGCCCGCAGCGGCGGTCCGCGCCTTGCACCGGCCAAGGGCAAGGCGGCAGGCACGTCGGGCAGCATCCGCTTCCAGATCGTGCCCACCTTCCGCGACAGCGGCGAAAGCTACACGCTGGAAAGCAGCGCGCAGGGCGTGCTGATCCAGGCCGGGAACGAAACCGGCCTGTTCTACGGCGCGACCACCCTCGCCCAGCTCGCCACCGGCGGCAGCAACGGCGTGCTGCCGGCAGTGCAGATCCAGGACGCGCCGCGCTTCAGCTGGCGCGGTTTCATGCTCGATTCCGCCCGTCACTTCCAGAGCCTGGACGAGATCAAGCGCGTGCTCGACGCGATGGCCGCGCACAAGCTCAACACCTTCCACTGGCACCTGACCGACGACCAGGGCTGGCGCATGGAGATCAAGCGCTACCCGAAGCTGACCGACGTGGGCAGCTGCCGCCTGCCAGCCGGTGACGGCGGCATCGATCCGGTCAGCGGCCAGGAGCATCCGTACTGCGGCTTCTACACCCAGGACCAGATCCGCGAAGTGATCGCCTATGCCGCGAAGCTGCATATCCAGGTGATCCCGGAAATCGATGTCCCGGGCCACGCGACTGCCGCGATTGCTGCGTATCCGGAGCTGGGCACCATCGATACGCCGTTGAAGCCGATCAGCGAATGGGGCGTGTTCCCCAACCTGTTCAACGTGGAAGACAGCACCGTCACCTTCCTCGAGAACGTGCTGGAAGAAGTGATCGACCTGTTCCCGGCCAAGTACGTGCACGTCGGTGGCGACGAGGCGGTGAAGGACCAGTGGGAAGCGTCGAAGCAGGTGCAGCAGCGCATGCGTGCGCTGGGCATCAAGGATGAAATGGCCATGCAGAGCCACATCATCAAGCGCCTGGAGACCTTCCTGGAGGAGCACGACCGGCGCCTGATCGGCTGGGATGAGATCCTCGAAGGCGGGCTGCCGCCGCAGGCCACGGTGATGTCCTGGCAGGGCACCGAAGGCGGACTGGCTGCGGCCAGCGCCGGCCATGACGTGATCATGTCGCCGGTCGGCTACCTGTACCTGGACTACCTGCAGACCGCCTCGCCGAATGAACCACCGGGCCGTCCGTCCCAGGTCGATCTCGGCAAGCTTTACAACTTCGAACCGGTGCCGGCCGAGCTGGCCGCCGACAAGCGCGGCCACATCCTCGGCCTGCAGGCCAACATGTTCACCGAGCACACGCGCAGCTACGCACGCCTGCAGCACAACCTGTTCCCACGCCTGGCCGCCGTGGCCGAGACCGGCTGGAGCACGCCGGAACATCGCGACTTCCGCGATTTCCTCGCGCGCCTGCCGTCCCAGCTGCAGCGCTACCGTGCCTGGGGCCTGGCCTACGCACAGACGCCGTTTGAAGTGGGCGTGGACTACACCGACAACCGCGCGGCCGACACGGTGACGGTGTCGCTGGCCAATCCGCTGGGTTACGAAGTGCGCTACAGCACCGACGGCCAACCGGTGAGCGCGCAGTCGCCGCTGTACCAGCAGCCGCTGACCGCGACGCTGCCCGCCAACGTGCAGGCGGCGGCGTTCTACCAGGGGCAGATGCTGGCGGCGAAGCCGACGGTAGCGGCATTCACTGCCCAGTCGCTGCTCAGCCGCCGCAGCGATGAGCTGCTCAGCTGCGTGGGCACGAAGGGGCTGGTACTGCGCCTGGAAGACGATGGCCCTCGCGAAGGCAACCGTGCGGTGTTCAACGTGGACATCTTCCAGCCATGCTGGCGCTGGCCGCAGGCGCAGCTGGACGGCATCGGCAGCGTGGAAGTACGTGCCGGCCGCATTCCGTACTACTTCCAGCTGGCTCACGACGAACCCAAGCGTCGCTTCGAGAAGGCCAGGCGGGCGCACGGCGAGATGCGGGTGCGTCGTGGCGACTGCAACGGCAAGGTGCTGGCGGAAGTGCCGTTGCCGACCAAGCCGGATGCCGATGGCTTCGTGACGCTGAAGGCCACGCTGCCGAAGGGCACGCAGGGCACCGGTGACCTGTGCATCAACTTCACCGGCGACACGCGCCCGGCGATGTGGGTGCTGGATGAGGTCAGGCTGGGGAAGTGACCCCAGGCCTGTCCTGGCGCAATCGATCCACGCATGGCGTGGATCTACTGTAGAGCCGAGCCCATGCTCGGCTGCCTTTGGGAGGAAGCCGAGCATGGGCTCGGCTCTACAGAAACCTTACCCGCGCCAGCGCAGCAGCAGGTCGCGCAGCGGGCTCAGGGCCGTGGCCATGCCGGCCAGCACGCCGATCGTATTGGCCAGCGCATCCATCGGGTCGGCAGTGCGATTGCTGGTCAGCGTGCCCTGCGCGAATTCGATGCCAATTCCCATCAACACCAGTCCCACGCCCACCCACAGCAGCGGACGCCCGCGGCGGAACAGCTGCACCGCGCTGCCGGCCAGGATGAAGTAGGCGAGGAAGTGCTCGCCCTTGTCGCTGTTTTCCGGCAACGGAATCGGCGGCGGTGGAATCAGGCAGACCACGATCACCAGCAGCACCGCGGTGACCCACAGTGCGGTCCACAACCGCGGCCGCCGCAGTGGCTTGATCAGCGGCAGCGCCCCACTCACAGGCGCCAGCTCAGGTCACCCAGCTCAAAGGCCGGTTCGAAATCGACGCCACGCTGCAGGCCGATCGCCTGGAAGCGCTCGCCCATCTCGGTCGGCAGGGTCAGCTTCTTCACCTGGTCGCGCAACTGGATGCGGCCGACCTCGTCGGTGCGCTCCTCGGCCAGCAGCAGCACCTGGTCCAGGCCATTACCGAGCAGGAAGCTGGCCTGGCTGCAGTAGCCGGCCAGTTCAAAACCACCGTGGGCGCCCGCCTCGGCCATCGCGGTGAAATCCACCGATGCGGTGATGTCCTGCAGGCCCGGCCAGCGATGCACGTCGTTGTGCACGTGGTGGCGGTAGAAGGCTCGCACGGTGCCGTCGTCACGATCGTGCTGGTAGAACTCGCCGCGGTTGTAGCCGTAGTCGACGAACAGCATCGCACCACGCTGCAGGCCACCGGCCACCGCCTGCAGCCAGTACGGCAGCTGCGGCAGTACTTCGGAACGGTAGCCCTCGGCGAAAGGCCTCTCCAGATAACGCTCGATGTGGCGCACCGCGCCATTGAGCAGGATGTCGGCCGGCTGCGCGCCGCGGATGAAATTGCCTTCGCCATCAAGCTCGACGGTTTCCTCGTAGACCTCGCCATCGCGGATCAGGAAGCGTGGAGTCGGCAGCGCGTCGATCACCTCGTTGGCAAACACCACGCCCTCCCAGTCCTCCTCGAACGGGCGATCGACCCAGTCCACGCGCGCTGCCAGCTCGGCTGGCAGGTTCTGCTGCAGGCGCTGCTGCTGGCGCTCGCGCAGGTCGGCGCTGGGTTCGAGGATGGCATAGCGCGACGGCAGCGCATCCAGCTCGGCCAGGCGCAGCAGCACGGCCTCGGCGAAGGCGCCGGTGCCGCCGCCCAGCTCCAGCATCCGCGCCTGCGCACCCAGCTGGGCGAACACCGGTGCCAGCGCATTGGCCACGCTGCCAGCGAACAGGCTGCCGAGCTCGGGCGCGGTGGTGAAGTCACCGCTGCCACCAAACTTGCTGGCACCGGCGCTGTAATAGCCCCAGCCGGGGGTGTACAGGCAGAGCTCCATGAAGCGGGAGAACGGCATCGCCCCGCCCTGGGCAAGGATCTCGGCGCGCAGGGCGGCCGCCAGCTGGTCGCTATGGGCCAGGGCATCGGCTTCGGGCAGGGGGAAGGTGGGCTGCATGGCGTCTTCGAATGCGGTGACAATGGTGCACAGGATAGCCGAGCCTTGGAGGACCCTCGATGAGCGATACCCACCCCGTGGTCCTGATCACCGGCAGCGCGCGCCGGATCGGTGCGGCCATCGCCCGCCAGTTCCACGCCTGTGGGTGGTCGGTGGTGCTGCACGCCAATACCTCCAGCGCCGAGCTGCAGCAGGCCGCGTTCGATTTCGACAACGTGCGCCCGGGCAGCGTGCTGGCCCTGCAGGCCGACCTGCGTGACGCCGACGCCCTGGCCGACCTGGTGGAACAGGCGGTCACCCACTTCGGCCGACTGGACGCGCTGGTCAACAACGCCTCCAACTTCTTCCCCACCCCGCTCGGCCAGGTCACTGCCGAGGCAATGGACGAGCTGTACGCGGTCAACGCGCGCGCGCCACTGCTGCTGTCACAGGCCGCGGCGCCCTACCTGCGCCGCCAGCAGGGCTGCATCGTCAACCTGACCGACCTGCACGGCACCGACCCGATGCGCGACCACATCGCCTACACCATGGCCAAGGCCGCGCTGGAGATGGCCACCCGCTCGCTGGCACTGGAGCTGGCGCCGAAGGTGCGGGTCAATGCGGTGGCGCCGGGTGCGATCCTGTGGCCGGAACAGGGCAAGGACGATTTCGCCCGCGAGGCGTTGCTGGCGCGCACGCCGCTGGCGCGGATCGGCACGGTCGAGGAGATCGCCGAAGCGGTCTACTGGCTGGTAGCCGAAGCCAGCTTCGTCACCGGCCATACCCTGCGCGTGGACGGCGGGCGCACGGTCAGCTGAGATGTTGCCGGCCAGCGGCCGGCACTACCGGTAGTGCCGGCCGCTGGCCGGCAACCTCCATCAATCCAGGTCAACCACCTCGAACGCTTCGCCAAACTGCGCGTGCGCCCGCCACAGCGTGGCCAGGTCCTGCCCGCTGACCGGGTCGATGAATCCCGGCGCGATGTCCACCAGCGGCTTCAGCACGAAGGCATGCTTCAGTTCCGGGCGCGGAATGCGCAGGTGGCCGGGGCCTTCCACCACCAGGTCGCCGTAGAACACCACGTCGATGTCCAGGGTCCGGTCGGAGAAGCGCGGCCCGCTGCGATCGCGGCCGTGCGCGTCTTCCAGCGCATGCAGCCAGTCGTCCAGTTCCTGCAGTGGCAGATCGGTCTCGATCGCCACCGCATTGTTGAGGAAGGCCGGGCCATCGAAGCCGACCGCGGCAGTACGGTAGGCGGGTGACACCTGCAGTGCGCCAAAGCGCTCGCGCAGGGCCGTCACCGCGGCGTGGAGGTAGCGGCGGGGCTGGACGTTGCTGCCCAGGCTCAGGAGCACGGTGGTCATGCGGTTCAGGTGACGGCACTTGGGGGGGCGTGGACATGCCGTCGTCACGGCGGCCTGCCTACAATCCGGGACGCACATGATAGGGCACCGACATGACCTATTGCGTTGGAATCGAGGTGGACGAAGGCCTGGTCTTCGCTGCCGACACCCGGACCAATGCCTCGCTGGACGATGTGCGCGTGCACCGCAAGCTGCACGTGTTCGAGTACCCCGGCCAGGCAGCCTACGTGCTGATGGCGGCTGGCAACCTGGCCACCACCCAGCTGCTCGTGTCACGCCTGGGGCGCGACGCCGGTGAACGGCGCACGCCCAACCTGCGCGACATGACCCATCTGTTCGAAGCTGCCGAGTACGTCGGCCAGCTGCTGGTGGACAGCCAGGTGCACAGCAGCCACAGCGAGCACGGCCATGACGGGGTCAACACCCAGGCGACGCTGATCTTCGGTGGCCAGATCGCTGGCGAGCGGCCCGGGCTGTACATGATCTACCCGCTCGGCAACGCCATCGCCGCTTCGCCGGAGACGCCCTATCTTCAGATCGGTGAGTCCAAGTACGGCAAGCCCATCCTGGACCGCATCCTCAGCCCGGCCACACGCCTGGAGGACGCGGCGCGCACGGCAATCGTGTCGCTGGATTCGACCATTCGCTCCAATCTGTCGGTAGGCCTGCCGATCGACCTGGCGCTGCTGCGTGATGGTGAACTGCGCATCGGGCAGCAGCTGCGGCTCGGCGCGGATTCAACGTTGTATGCGGACATCCACCAGAACTGGTCACGGCGCCTGGAACAGGCGGTGGACGCCCTGCCACGCTTCCCCTGGGAAACTGCCGAACGGTAGTGCCGGCCGCTGGCCGGCAACCGCATTGATTCCACCACACTGGGATGCCGGCCAGCGGCCGGCACTACCTGGCATCAGCCCTGCGCTTCGGCCGCTGCGCGGAAGACCAGCTGCATCTGCAGCGGCTGGAACAGGCGGTGGACGCCCTGCCACGCTTCTCCTGGGAAACTGCCGAGCGGTAGTGCCGGCCGCTGGCCGGCAACCGCGTTGATCCCGCCACACAGGGATGCCGGCCAGAGGCCGGCACTACCGGGGCATCAGCCCAGCGCTTCGGCCACGGCGCGGAAGACCTGCTGCATCTGCTGCGGCTGGAACAGGCGGTGGACGCCCTGCCACGCTTCCCCTGGGAAACTGCCGAACGGTAGTGCCGGCCGCTGGCCGGCAACCGCGTTGATCCCGCCACACAGGGATGCCGGCCAGAGGCCGGCACTACCGGGGCATCAGCCCAGCGCTTCGGCCACGGCGCGGAAGACCTGCTGCATCTGCAGCGGCTTGTGCAGCACATGCACCTCCACGCCGTCCGGGAAGGCATCGGCCGCGACCGGCACTGCCGGGTCTTCCAGTACCAGTGCCGGGCCGCGATAGCCCAACGTCGCCATCTCGCCCAGCAGCTGGCTGGCCGGCAGCAGCTTGGAGCCGGCATCGGCAATCACCAGCGCGGGCATCGCCTCCTGCTGCATCCAGCGCAGCGCTGCCGGGCCATCGGAAGCCAACTGCAGCTGGTAGCCCTGGCTGGACAGCGCATTGCCCAGCAGCGATAGGCGCGTGGCTTCGCCATCGACCACCAGGATCGATTGGCCGCTGCCCAAGGCCACCAGCTGTTCGATCGGCTCGCTGCCATCGATGGCGTCGTGCATCGGCAGGCGCAGTTCGAAGCAGGTGCCCTGCCCCGGCTGGCTGCTGACGTGAATGCTGCCGCCGGCACCTTCGACGATGCGCTTGCAGGAAATCAGCCCCAAGCCAGTGCCGTCGGCCTTGGTGGTGAAGAACGGATTGAACAGGTGCGACAGCGTGTCCGCATCCATGCCGATGCCTTCGTCGGCGACCCGTATGTGCATCCAGTCCACGCCATCGCGATGGCCGGCATGGCTGGCAGTCAGGCTCAGGCGACCACCGTTGGGCATCGCCTGTATCGCGTTGAGTGCGAGGTTCAGCATCACCTGCTGCAGTTCGGTGTAGTTGGCGTCGACCACCAGGCCTTCGTCCTGCACCTGCAACTCCAGGCGCACCGCATCAGGCACGTTGCTGCGCAACAGCAGTGCCACCGCATCGAACAGGCCATCGATCTCGATGCGCTCGCTCGGCTTGCGCGAACCGCGCACGAACGACAGCATCGATTCGGCCATCTCATGGCCACGGCGGCCGCACTCGGCGATGACATCGGCCAGGTGGTGCAGCTGCGGATCGTCGGTACGCGCCTTCAGCAGGTCCGGCATGATCAGCAACGGCTGCAGGATGTTGCGCAGGTCGTGGCTGAGCCCGGCTGCGAGCAGCGACAGGCTTTCCAGGCGCTGTGCGCGCATCAGCTCGGTTTCCACCCGTGCGCGCTCGATCGCGCTGCGTGCATCGCGGATCGCACGTGCCACCGCCGACGGCAGCCGCGCCGGCTGGTGCTTGATGATGTAGTCATTGGCGCCCTTCTGCAGCGCCGCCACCGCATTCTCCTCACCCATGGTGCCGGAGACGAAGATGAAGGGTATTTCCGGCGAGGTCTCGCGCACGATGCGCAGCGCATCATCACCGGAAAACCCCGGCATGCTCAGGTCGGACAGCACGATGTCCGGCTGGAACGCGGCCAGTGCCTGGCGCAGTTCGGCCTCGCTCTCGACACGCTCGAAGCGGGCCTCCAGGCCCGCATCGAGCATCTGTTCGGACATCAGCTCGGCATCTTCCGGTGAGTCCTCCACCAGCAGGATGCGCAGCGCCCCCAGGGCGGGACCGGTCAAGGGCATGGGCTCACTCGAGTTCCGGTGCCTGGTTGATCAACGCCCAGAACTTGCCCAGCGTCTGTACGGCGCCGAAGAACTGGTCCACGTCCACTGGCTTGACCACATAAGCATTCACGCCCATGTCCCAGCTCCGGGCCAGATCGCTTTCCTCGCGCGAGGACGACAGGATCACCACCGGCAGGCGCTTGAGTTCTTCGTGTTCACGGATCTGCCGCAGCACTTCCAGGCCATCCATGCGCGGCATCTTGATGTCCAGCAGCAGCACCGCCGGCAGGCCTTCCTCGCGGTTGGCGAAGGCACCACGGCGCAACAGGTAGTCCATCACTTCCACGCCATCCTCGACGTGCACGATGGGGTTGGCCAGACGCGCCTCTTCCAGGGCGTCGATCGCCATTTCGGCGTCGGCCGGGCTGTCTTCGGCGAGAAGAATGGTGCGCAAAGTGGTCATGCAGAAGGCCCTTGTTTGTCCGCATCGATCGCGGGAGGCAGGTAGAAGTGGAAGGTGGCGCCGACGTCCGGTTCGGCCTCGGCCCAGATACGGCCGCCATGGCGGGTCAGCACGCGGCGCACGCTGGCCAGGCCGATACCGGTGCCGGGGTAGTCGCTGGCCTTGTGCAGCCTCTGGAACACGCCGAACAGCTTGCCGGCATAGGCCATGTCAAAGCCTGCACCATTGTCGCTGACCGTGAACTGATGACCGCCATCGGGCTGCGGCTGGTAGTCCACGCGGATCTTCGCCGGCTCGCGGTTGCCCGAATACTTCACCGCGTTGCCGAGCAGGTTCAGCCATACTTGGCGGATCATGTTCTCGTCGGCCACAACGATCGGCAGCGGTGCGATGCTCCACTCCACCTGGTGCACATGGCCGCTGTTCTCGGCCTCAGCCTGCAGGTTGGAATCGAGCATGGCGCGGGTATCGGCCACCAGTGACTGCATGTCCACCGCCTGCTGGCGCATCGCCACGCGGCCCAGACGCGAGTAGACCAGCAGGTCGTCGATCAAGGCCGCCATGCGCCGCGCTGAACTGGAGATCACCTCCAGGTAATGACGGCTCTTGTCGTCGGCGCCATCACCGAGGTGACGCGACAACTTGTCGGAGAATCCGGCGACGTGGCGCAACGGTGCGCGCAGGTCGTGCGACACCGAGTAGCTGAACGCTTCCAACTCGCGGTTGACTTCGGATACCTGGGCAACCTTGCCCTCCAACTGGCGGTTCAGCTCTTCCACGCGCATCTGCACGGCACGCTGCACCGTGACATCGCTGATGGTCAGAAGCACGACTTCGTCATCGGTATCCGGCAACGGCATGCGCCGCGCATTGAGCAGCATGTAGCGCGCCATGCCATCGGCGGTGCGCTGTTCGTGCTCGAAATCCCACAGCTCGCGGCCGCGCAGCAGCACATCGGACAGGCGCTGGCGCACTACGGCGTCCTTCCAGGCGCCGTCACCGACTGTTTCCAGCAGCAGGCCATCGGCACGCTCGTCCTGCAGGCCGTACAGCTCGGCGAAGGCCGGATTGTGCAGCTGCACGCGCAGGTCGCTGTCGAGCAGCACGATGGGTTCGCGCACGGTCTGCAATACCGATGCCGCACGTGCCGCCGAGCGCAGCGATTGGCGTTCGGCGTGCAGGCGGCGCCCGATCTGCCGCTGCAAGAGCCACAGGACCAGGCCGAGCAGTCCCAACTGGATCACCAGCGAACTCCATGACACCAGCTCGGTCTGCTTGCGCTGGCGCGCCGCCTGCTCGGCCCGCAGTGTCAACAGTTGCTGTTCGCTGGCCTGCAGTTCTTCCACCAGGCCACGGATCGGATAGCGCGTGCTCAGGTCCTTCACCAGCTCGCGCTGATCGCTGTTGGGTTCAGATCTGGCCAGCTCGCGGGCAAGCGCCATACGCCCTTCGAGCATCGATTCGATACGGCCGATGCGGATCAGCTGATCAGGGTTGTCGCGGGTCATCCGCCCCAGTTCGGCCAAGCGCCCGGGAATGTCGTTGGCTGCGGCCATGCGCTCGCGCAGCCCAGGTGCGTCCACGCCTTTGGACAGCGTCAATGCGGCCGATTCGACGTCGCGCACATCCGCCTGCAGCTGCTGCAGGGCCACGCCCACGGCCTGGGTATGGTTCACCCAGGCCATTGCCTGCTCGTTGTCCTGCTGCAGTTTGCGCAGGGTCAACCACGGCACCACGATGATCGCGGCGGCCGCCAGCGCCAAGGCCGGCAACCGCCAGCGGTCCCAGATGTCGTCACTGAAAACCAGCGCCATAGTTCCTCTTCAGCACGGCCACGGAGCGTCGGCCGGGACATGCCCGGCTGCGGCGGAACCGGCAATATAGCGCAGGCGGTCACACTGGCGGGCGTTCCGGTCCGGCTGGCTGAACGGGTTGAGAGTCGTCAGGCCTGTAGAGCCGAGCCCATGCTCGGCTGCCTTGGAGTTCCAGCCGAACATGGCCCCGGCTCTACAGCTCAACGGGCGCCCCGCGCGGGGGTGCCCATCGGGTTCAGCGCTTGGCGGCAGCGCTGACCTTCAATGCGGCGGCATCGACGCGGGTCACGCCCTTGATGCCCTTGGCGGTGGTGACCGCCTTGTCCTTCTCGGCCTGGGTGGCCACGGCACCGCTCAGGCTGACCACGCCGTTCACGGTTTCCACCTTGATCTCGGTACCCGGAACGTTGCTGCTGGCGAGCAGGTCGGCCTTCACCTTGGTGGTGATCCAGGTATCGGTCACAGGCTCGTTGGAATCGTGGCGATCAGCATGGGTCGCCGGATGCGCGCTGGTCGGCGGGCTCTTTGCCGCCGGATCCTTGGCGAATGCGGCCGAGGAGGACAGCGCCAGGCCCAGCGTCAGGGCGGAGGCAATCAGCGTGCGGGTCGTATTGCTCATCGTGTCGTACTCCTACGGAATGTGCTGCCAGTCTGGACAAACCGACGTAGAGCAGGCGTGGCGTTGCGGTCATGCCGCCGTGAATCGGGGCATCTGCAACGACAACCGTTCAGCTTTGGCTCGTGACCCCGCGTCGTTTACCCTGCCCTTCCCACTGCCGGAGCTCTGTCATGCGCCCCGACCTGCAACTGGCCCTGATCGGCTACGGCCTCGCCGGCCGTGTCTTCCACGCACCACTGATCCAGCACACACCCGGCCTGGCGCTGCACAGCATCGTCAGTTCGCAGCGCGCCACGTTGCTGCGCGCGTTCAGCGACGTCCACGTGCGTGCCACGCCGCAGGAGGTGTTCGACGATCCGGCCGTGGATGCCGTAGTGATCGCCACGCCGAATGAACAGCATGCGCCGCTGGCGATCGCGGCACTGGCTGCGGGCAAGCATGTGCTGGTCGACAAGCCGTTCGCGCTGGACGTGGCTGAAGCGGAAACGGTATTGGCTGCGGCACGCGATGCCGGACGCATCGCCACCGTGTTCCAGAACCGGCGCTTCGATGCCGACTTCCTCACGCTGCAGGCGCTGCTTGCGGACGGGAAGCTCGGCGACATTGCCGAGTGCCATGCGCACTTCGATCGCTACCGTCCACAGGTGCGCGACCGCTGGCGCGAACAGGACGGTCCCGGCAGTGGCCTGTGGTACGACCTGGGCCCGCACCTGCTGGACCAGATGCTGGTGCTGTTCGGCTGGCCCGAAGCGATCGATGCGGACCTGGCCGTGCAGCGCGATGGCGGCAGCGGCATCGATTACTTCCACGCCGTGCTGCACTACCCACGGCATCGCGCGATCGTGCATTCCGGTTCTCTGGTGGCAGCGCCCCCACCACGCTTCAGCGTGCATGGCAGCAAGGCCAGTTGGATCAAACATGGCCTGGATGTGCAGGAAGCGCAGCTGCGCCGTGGTGTTGCACCCGGTGCGCCCGGCTGGGGCATCGACCCGCGGCATGGCGAGCTGGTGCGCTGTGATGCCGAGGACAACGTGCAGCGCAGCACCGTCGACAATCTGCCCGGTGACTACCGGCGGTTGTATGCGCAGTTCGCTGCGGCGATGCATGGCGATGGCGAGGCCACGGTCAGTCCGGTGCAGGCATTGCAGCTGATGCGGTTGCTGCAGGCGGGGATTGAGAGTTCGCGCGAGGGGCGGCGGGTGCGGTTGGGGTGACCGGCAGGGCTGCGCCCTGCACCCTCAGAAGCGGTAGTGCCGGCCGCTGGCCGGCAACCTCAACAGCAACAGCAAAAGCCGGCTATCCGTGGGATGGCGGGGTGGGTCCGGTTGCGGGGGACGCCGTAAACCCTTCCCTGGGGGCTTGGCCGCGGCATCCATGCCGCGGACACCCCCGCAACCGGACCCACCCCGCCTTCGACAGTTTCCCGCGGCTGTTGGTGGGTGCCGACCGTTGGTCGGCACAGTAGATCCACGCCATGCGTGGATGGCGTGGAAATGATCGGAATGCGCTCGTGTGGCCTCATGGGGTCAGAGCCCTTTCCTGCGGAAAGGGGTCCGACCCCAGCAAGGCTTACGACTTCTTGATGGCGTGCCCGCCGAACTCGTTGCGCATCGCCGACAACAGGCGGTCGGTGAACGAATTGGATTCACGCGAGCGCAGGCGTTCCAGCAGCGACAACGTGATCACCGGTGCCGGCACGTCCAGCGCGATGGCTTCGGCCACGGTCCAGCGGCCTTCGCCGGAATCCTCGACATACGGTGCGATGCCATCCAGCGAAGGATTCCGCTTGAGTGCTTCGGTGCTCAGGTCCAGCAGCCAGGAACGCACCACGCTGCCGTGGCGCCACACCTCGGCCACCTGGGCCAGGTCCAGCTCCATCTCCTGCTTGCGCTCCATCAGCGCGAAACCTTCGGCGTAGGCCTGCATCATTCCGTACTCGATGCCGTTGTGGACCATCTTGGTGAAGTGGCCGGCACCAGACGGACCGACACGTGCCCAGCCGCGATCTTCGGCCGGTGCCAGCGTGCGCAGCAGCGGTGCGATCTGCTCCACCACCGACGCTTCGCCACCGACCATCAGGCTGTAGCCTTCCTGCAGGCCCCACACGCCACCGCTGGTGCCGCAGTCCACGTAGCCCAGGTCATCCTCGGCCAGCGCCTTGGCGCGGCGGATCGAGTCCTGGTAGTTGGAGTTGCCGCCGTCGATGACGATGTCACCTTCGGCCAGGTGCGGGGTCAGCTGGCCCAGGGTCTGGTCAACGGTTTCGCCGGCCGGCACCATCAGCCACACCACGCGCGGCACCGGCAGCGCGGCAACCGCGGCGGCCAGCGAATCAACCACCTCCAGGCCGGCCTCGGCGGCACGCTGGCGGGCGCCTTCGCCCGGGTCGTAGCCGACCACGCGGTGGCCACCGCGATGCAAGCGCTGGGCCATGTTGGCGCCCATGCGGCCGAGGCCGATCATTGCAATATCCATTGTTTCACCTTCAGTTGGGGTCTAGGGTCAGGCTGCCTGGCCTGCCGGTAGCCGCGCAGTGGCGCAGCTGCGCCTCGCGCCAACGCCGGTAGAGCGTGGTATGCAGATTGTGCACTGCCAGGTCGATCGAAAACGGGGTTCGCGGGTTGCGGTCGAGCAGGCGGGCGATGTGGTAGCCGATGGGACGTATACCGCGCGGGTGCACATAGATCACGAACTGCTGGTAGAACGGATCGTCCAGCAGCTGGTCCATGCGTGCCAGCGTGTCGCGGTAACGCGGTGCCAGTGCCGCGCGCAGCTGCGCATCGCGCTCGAACAGCAAGCGCTCGAAATAGCGCAGGCCAACACGCGGAATGCCCTGCGCCAGTGTCCACAGCTCGGCATTGCGCTGGTCGTACCAGGCCAGGCCGCCGTGCGCGGCCAACGCCTGCGCGGCCTCGTCGCCCACCGACACCACCACGAAGTTCTCGGCCTGGTTGCTCAGGTCGTCCAGCGTGCCCTTGTCGTACACATGTTCGATGAAACCAGGCACGCCGACGAAGGCCTGCCGGCCCATCGCCGATGTACGTACCCCCTTGCCATCGGCGAAGAAATCACCCGCATGCGCGCCGAGCAGGATGCTGTCGGTAACATGCAACGCGAGGAAGGTGCCGATCGACAGTTCGTCTGCAGCAAATTCAGCATCGAATGCCGTGTCGCCATACAGTTCGCGCTGGGTGGCCAATTGAGCGACCTGGCGGCCGACTCCACATTCAGCGCGCACATTGCCGCTGTAGAACGCCTGCAGCGCCTGGCTGTTGCCCGCAGTGGGCACGAAACCACGGCCGAAGCTTCGCGTGCGCTGCCAGCCTTGCGCCTGTGCGCCGTGCAGGCCGAAGCCGATCCAGCCCAGCTGCAGGCCAGAGAAACGGAATCCTGGATTGCCCTGCAGTGCAGTCGCGGCACGTCGCGTGGCTGCACCCAGCTCGAAGGTGTAGGCGCAGACCGTGGCTGGATCAGCCAGCAGTTGTTGCAGCAGCGCCTGGCGCGATGCTGGCGGTAGAACCGCGGGCCAGCGCACGTGCAGGTCACCTGCTGCCTGCGCCGCCGCCAGCGAGGCACGCGTGCACACCGGGCCGCCCTGCACCTCGGGCAAGGCAACCGCCGCCTCTTCGAAGCGCCAGCCCAATCGCTGCAACAGGCCCTGCACGCAGTCGACAGGCGTAGACGCGGCGCCCAGCGCGGGCACCAGCAGCAGCGCCACGCCCATCAGCCTGCCACGCACACTCACCCCTGGTCCGTGGGGGCCGCTACGGGTTCGGGCGTTGTCGCCGCCGGGGGCGCGGCAGCGTCCGCCGGAAGGTACTGTTGCAGGCGCTGGAAGAAGCGTCGATAGAACTCGGCATCGGTGACCGTGCTGCTGGCCACTTTCACCAGCGAATCGTCATTGCTGCCGAACGGCAGCGATACGGATCCGAGCGCGCCGACACCGACGCTGGCCGAAGTCGGGCTCTTCTTCAGCGCATAGCGATCCTGCACGGCACTGACAAATACCAGTGTCTGGTTGCCCCGCGGTGCGCAGGAAATACGCAGCACCAGCTGTTCGTGATCGTCCTCGCGTGGCTGGAAATTCTTGTTGCCTTCCACCTGCGCCGCGTCGGAACGGGCGATGGCATAGCCCTGGCTGAGCAGGGTGCGCCGCGCAGCCTCGCACGCATCCCCCGGGCGACCATCGACGGTGCGCGAGAAGGTATCGCCGGAATCGAAGGATTCGCGCAGCAGGGTGCTGTCGGCGGCACGGCCACCACAGGCCGACAGGATCAGGGCGCCGGAGAGCGCCACGGCAACGCTGGAAAGACGGGAGGCCCGCATGGGTACTCCTGCGAGGACGGTACCGCCAAGGGTAGTCCCGCCACCGTGTGCGGCAGGTCGACAACGCCGCCCACGTTGGTCCCGGTTCATGCGCAGGTAGCACCGGGATGAGGTCCCCAGACGAAGAGGGGCCGGCAATGCCGGCCCCTCGGGTATCACGTGCCGTCGCCGACTCAGTCGGCCCAGCGGCCGGCACCGGTGGACTGCGGCAGCACCTGCGCCGACAGCGGGCGGTCATTGGCCAGCAGGTTCACCGCGTCGGCCAGGATCGAGGCCGACTCGCGCAGCAGCGGGTCCGGGCGCTTCTCGGCAGCCTTCTCGCGCGCTGCATCCTTGACGATGTCGCGCTCGTTGCCGGTCAGCCCGTCATCGCTGCTGTCATCTGCCAGCGGGTCCAGGGCCAGGCCCAGCTCCTTGCGCTGCACCTGGCGCTCCTTGCGCTGGGTATCCTGGCGCTCGCGTTCCGCGCGACGGGTCGCCTCGTTGAGCGAGATGTACTTCTTCGCCGCTTCGGTGCGGAACTGCTGCACGTCCTCGTTCCACCACTGGAACTCCTTGTCGGTGGCGATACGGGTGTCGTGGCGGGTTTCCAGCTTCGGCAGCAGCGGCGCGAAGTTGCCGTACTGGGTGTGCGGCACGGCGGCGATGCGGGTCCACGGCAGCGCGTTGTCGTAGGTGCTTTCACCGAACTCGGTGGCATCGACGCTGGCCGGGAAGGCCAGGTCCGGCACCACACCCTTGTGCTGGGTGCTGCTGCCGCTGATGCGGAAGAACTGGGCGATGGTCAGCTTGACCTGGCCGAAGCGCTGGGTCTCGCCGCTCGGCCAGCGGTCGAGGTCGACGATGTTCTGCACGGTGCCCTTGCCGAAGCTGGTTTCACCGATCACCAGGCCGCGGCCGTAGTCCTGGATGGCGCCGGCGAAGATTTCCGAGGCCGAGGCCGAGCCGCGGTTGATCAGCACCGCCAGCGGGCCATCCCACGCCACGCCCTGGTTGCGGTCGCTGTTGACGGTGACGCGGCCACCGGACTCGCGCACCTGCACCACCGGACCCTGTTCGATGAACAGGCCGGTCAGTTCGATCGCTTCATCCAGCGAACCACCACCGTTGTTGCGCAGGTCCAGCACCACGCCGTCCAGCTTGTCGTTCTTGAAGCCGGCCAGCAGCTTGGCCACGTCGCGGGTGGCCGAGGCGTAGTCGGCGGCATTGCGGCGACGGCCTTCGAAGTCCTGGTAGAAGGTCGGCAGCTTGATCACGCCGATCTTGCGCGCCGGCTCGCCGTTGGCGGCCGGAATGGTCATGGTCTCGCCCTTGGCGGCCTGTTCGGCCAGGCGCACCTTCTGCCGGGTCAGCACCAGGGTGTGGTGCTTGCCATCGGCACCCTCGGCGGCCGGGATGAATTCCAGCTTCACCTGGGTGTCCTTGGCGCCGCGGATCTTGGCCACGACATCGTCGATGCGCCAGCCGATCACGTCCTCGACCAGGCCGGACTTGCCCTGGCCAACGCCGACGATGCGGTCACCCGGCTTCAGCGTGCCGTCCACCGCAGCCGGGCCACCGGCGATGATCTCGCGGATCACCACCACGTCGTCCTGGCGTTGCAGCTGTGCACCAATGCCTTCCAGCGACAGCGACATCGCCTGGTTAAAGTTCTCGGCGGTGCGCGGGGTGAAGTAATCGGTGTGCGGATCGACCGCACTGGTGTACGAATTCATGAAGAACTGGAAGACGTCCTCGCCCTTCAGTTCATTGACCGACTTTTCCAGCGTGGCGTAGCGCTTGTCCAGCGTCTTGCGGATGTCATCCGGCTTCTTGCCGGCCAGCTTCAAGCGCAGCCAGTCGTTCTTGACCGACTTGCGCCACAGCTCATCCAGCTCGGCGCTGCTGGCCGCCCACGGCACCTTCTTGCGGTCGTACTCGAAGCGCTCGTCGGTGGTGAAGTCCGGCTCCTGCTTGAGCAGCCTGCGCGCATAGGCCACGCGTTCGCCGACGCGCTGCTTGTAGACGGCGAACACCTGGAACGCCGGCTCCAGCTCGCCGCCACGGATGGCCGAGGAGATGTTGGCCTCGAACGGCGCGAAGCGCGCCACGTCGGCCTGGGTGAAGTACTGCTTGCCGCCGTCCAGCGTCTCCAGGTAGCGCTTGAACACGTCCTTGGAGGTGGCCTCGTCCAGCGCGCGCGGGCGGTAGGCGTAGCGGCTGTCGGACAGCAGGCCGTACACCAGCTTGGACGTGGTCACCTGGTCGGCGGTGGCCGCCGCGGGCAATGCGGGCGAGTCGGCCTTGGCCGCCAACGCCAGCGGCGCGACCAGCGCCAGGGCCATCAGGAATGCGGGGGCTTTGAATTTCATTGACGTGCTCGAAGGCGCCTTGCCAAGGGGGAGACTGCGGGGTGTTAAGACACCACGACAGTGCCGAAAGTTGCCGGGTTTGTCACCCGGCCGCGCTCGGTGGAAAACCAGCCTAGCCGGGCCGATGTAGCAAATTGTGAATGGCTGAAGAGCGGCGCACCCAGCGGTTGCCGTCTGTCCGGTTGCAGAGGGCATGGGGTTGCAAGCCCCCTGAGTCAGGGGGCGGCCGCGAAGCGGCGGGGGTGTGGGTGGTGGTAAGCCGGGGCCCACGGTGTGCGCAGCGCAGCGTGGGAAGCGGTAGCGCGCATCGCGCAACCGCTTACCGGACCCCTGCGCCCTTGGCCTGTACGTCGGCGTGGTACGACGAGCGCACCATCGGGCCAGAGGCCACGTGGCTGAAGCCCAGCTCGTAGCCGTAGTCTTCCAGCGCCTTGTAGTCCTCGGGGGTCCAGTACTTCAGCACCGGGTGGTGGTGCGCGGTCGGCTGCAGGTACTGGCCGATGGTGATCATGTCCACGTCATGCGCGCGCAGGTCGCGCATGGTGGCCTTGATCTGTTCGAAGTCTTCACCCAGGCCGAGCATGATGCCGCTCTTGGTCGGCACGTCCGGGTGCTGGGCCTTGAAGTTCTTCAGCAGGTTCAGTGACCACTGGTAGTCCGCACCCGGGCGCACGTTGCGGTACAGGTCCGGTACGGTTTCGATGTTGTGGTTGAACACGTCCGGCGGGTTCTGCGCCAGGATCTCCAGCGCGCGCTCCATGCGGCCCTTGCCACGGAAGTCCGGGGTCAGCACTTCGATGCGGGTGCCCGGCGACTTCTCGCGGATGGCGGTGATGCAGTCGACAAAGTGCTGGGCACCACCATCGCGCAGGTCATCGCGGTCGACGCTGGTCACCACCACGTACTTCAGGCCCATGTCGGCCACGGTCTGGCCGAGGCTGGCCGGTTCGTTGGCATCCGGCGGCTTCGGGCGGCCGTGGGCCACGTCGCAGAACGAGCAACGCCGGGTGCAGACCTCGCCCAAGATCATGAAGGTGGCGGTGCCGTGGCCAAAGCACTCGTGGATGTTCGGGCAGCTGGCTTCCTCGCACACGGTCACCAGGCGGTTCTCGCGCAGCTTGGCCTTCAGGTTCTGCACCGCATTGCCCGAAGGAATGCGCACGCGGATCCAGGACGGCTTGCGCAGCACCGGCGCATCGGCGAACTGCACCGGCGAGCGGTTGATCTTGTCACCGCCCAGCTGCTTGACCCCGGCCTGCAAAGGCGCGGCGGACGGGGAGTCGCCCTGCACGATCTGCAGGGGAATGGAACGGGCGGTGGTTTCAGTCATGGCAGTTCCGGGGAGCGGTCAGGCGGCCGCAGAAAGATCGGGCAGTTCGGGGGTGTGCTGCAGCAGCAGGCCGAACTGGTGGGCCAGGTGGTCCAGCAGCACCGGCTTGACGGCCTCCATCCCGGAGGGGCCGCCCAAGTCTACCACCGAGGTCACCTGCAACCCCTGATAGCCACAGGGATTGATGCGGTGGAAGGGTTCCAGGTCCATGGCCACATTGAAGGCCAGGCCATGGAAGGTGCAGCCGCGACGCACGCGGATGCCGAGTGCAGCGATCTTGGCGCCACCGACATAGACGCCCGGGGCGCCCTCGCGCCGTTCGGCACCGATGTTCCACTCGCCCAGCGTATCGATGATGGCCTGTTCGATGCGGCACACGTAGTCGCGCACGCCGATGCCCAGCCGCGGCAGGCGCAGCAACGGGTAGACCACGATCTGGCCGGGGCCGTGATAGGTCACCTGGCCGCCACGGTCCACATGCAGCACCGGGATGTCGCCCGGCGCCAGCACGTGCTCGTCCTTGCCGGCCTGGCCCAGGGTGAACACCGGGTCGTGCTCGACGACCCACAGTTCGTCGGCATCGGTGTCGCTGCGCTGGTCGGTGAAGCGCTGCATGGCGCGCCACACCGGCTCGTACGCCTGGCGGCCGAGGTCACGGACCACCGCCGGACGCGGCGCACGGTCTTCCGGGGCGGCGTCGGACGGGCAGCTGTCGGCTACAGCGTCCACTTCACTTCCGGGTGGTCGCGCAGCGCCTGGTGCGCCAGGTCGTACTGTTCGCGGCTCTCGGCCTTGAACACGATGCGGACGGACACGTACTTGCCGTTGGAGGAATGCTTCCAGCTGATGCGTTCATTGACGACATCGATGCCGGCAGCCAGCAGCAGGCGGGGGAGCTCATGTTCCAGGCCGCGGTTGGCCGGGCCCATGGCGCTGAGCTCGAACTGGCCGGGGAACTGGAAGCCGTGGTCGGGGTTGTCGGACTTGATTTCCATGGACCCATTATCGGGCCGCAGGGCAACAAACCCAAGAGTATTCATCAAAGTCAAAGGCGGCACGGGCGAGCCGCTGCGTTGCAGCGAGCGGCGGCGCCCCTGGTGGCCAAACGCCAGCTGACTGGAACCGACGCGCTCCGAGCCGGATCCGGCCATGGCACCGATCGCACGCATGTAACGAATTGTGCCCCCCGGACAATGTTGTTTTCGGAACAGACAAGTGATCGGAAAGCGCTCGTTCCGTCACGTACTCACGCGTACCGTGTCGTTGCATAAATCGACAGACAACCGCCCCCTTCCCCATGAGCATTCCATCCATGCGTAGCGTCGCAGTCATCGGGCTTTCCGGCCTGCTGGCCGCCACCCTCCCCCTTGCCGCCCAGGCGGCCGAACAATGTGGCCCGGACGCGATGCGCGACCACCCGCCGCAGGTCAACTTCCGCGTCGACAACGACCTGTTTGGTGGCCGCCACCAGGACCAGGGCTATACCAACGGCGCGCAGCTGACCCTGGTCTCGCCCAACCTGGTCGACTACACCGACGACCCCTGCCTGCCGCGCATGGCGCGCTGGGTGAACCAGTACCTGGAAGGCCTGCACCCGGGCAGGTTCGAGCAGCAGAACATGATCTTCAGCATCGGCCAGGGCATCTTCACCCCGACCGACCCGACCCGCCGCGACCTGATCGAGGATGACCGCCCGTATGCCGGCGTGCTGCTGGCCAGCTTCGGTTTCAACGCACGCAGCGGCGACCGCCTGCAGACCACCCAGCTGGCCGTGGGCGTGGTCGGGCCGTGGGCACAGGGCAAGCAGGTGCAGGATGCCGTGCACAACATCCTGGGCGACAAGAAGTTCGAGGGCTGGGACAACCAGCTGCACAACGAGCCGGTGTTCATGCTGACCCACGAGCGCATGCGCCGCTGGCCGGCCGATGCCAGCGTCAATGCCGGCGGCTGGGGCTGGGATGCGATCAGCCACTATGGTGGTGCGATCGGCAACCTGGAAACCAAGGCCAACGCCGGTGGCGAAGTGCGCTTCGGCTGGAAGCTGCCCGACGACTTTGGCAGCACGCCGCTGCGCCCGGCCGGCGAGAACACCGCGCCGACCCGTGGCGGCCGCCCCAGCGGCTGGTCCTGGCACCTGTTCGCGACCACCGACGCGGCATGGGTGATCCGCGACATCACCCTGGACGGCAACACCTTCCGCAACAGCCACAGCGTGGACAAGCGCCACGTGGTGGCCCAGGGGGGCTACGGCGTCGCAGTGATGCGCGGGCGCTGGAAGTTCGCAGTGGCGCGCTACCACAGTACCCGCGAGTTCAATGGCCAGCGCCAGTCGCCGGTGTTCGGCAGCTTCACCATCAGCCGCTCGCTGTAAGCGAGGGGCTGAGGGTGAAGCGGGTAGGTGCCGACCGCTGGTCGGCACACCGGTTTGCATCGCTCGCTGCATAAGGCATTTCTTCCGCCGGGCATGACTCGGCGCCATTGCCCGGGCAAAGGCCGAAACGGGTGACCTCCAGGCCGCGTTGGCGCTCGACTGGGTCCACCCGATCACAGGCCAGCGACGAAGCGTGCTGAAAGTACAACTTCTCTCATGGCACGACCGCTGGCGCCACGCTATCTCTGTTCGCACTCCGAGCAGAGGTCCTGTCATGCACCATCATCCACATGCGTTTCGCATGGCATTGGGCATAGCAATCACCGCATGTGCCACCTTCTCGACCACTGCGTCGGCTGGCGATCTGGTTGAGCACTGGATGGAGACCTCACAGGAAGAGGTCCTCGCCTACTGGACGAATGAAAGACTCGCTGCCGTACCCGACAAGGGAGAAGCTGCCATCAAGCCACCGGGGCCGGATCCACTGCAGACCGACGGTGACCCATGGCGGGGCACAGGCCCACACCCTGCTGGTGTCGGGCGGCTTTTCCTGACCCGCCCGGATGGCGAGGACGCTTCGTGCACCGCCACCGTAGTCGACAGCCTTGGTGGCGACATCCTGGTGACAGCATGGCATTGCCTTGCGCAGCTGGACGAGCACGGTGCCGTCCACTGGAGTCGCCACCTTCTCTTCGCACCGTTTTTCGAGAATGGCACTGCGCCGCTGGGAAAGTATCCAGTACGGCGGATCGTCGCACCGCAGGCCTCAATTTCCGGCGCACTCGACACCAGTTTCCTGCAGACCCACACCGATGCATCCGGCCAGGGACCCGCGCGCCACGCTGGCAGCCAGGCCATTCGCTTCGATGAGCGCCCCGCAACCGGTCCCCGCGTTACGTTCGGCTACCCCGTTTCAGCCAATGGCATCGGCCTCATCCCGCCAACACCCTGGTACGAATTCGGAAATCCCGAATACACCGGCCAGCAACTGGCTTATTGCGCCACTGCGCGCGTTGAACTGTCACCGTGTCGACCCTTCGGTTCGGAGAAGATTCTTCAGTGGGGCCTTGTCTGCGTGCAGGGCCCGGGTTCCAGCGGCGGACCGGTGCTGGAAGCGTTTGATTTCGACAACGGCCATGGAATCGTTGTGGGAGTAAACAGCATGGGCGTGGTCAACGACGGCCGCGCCCATCTGTGTTCGGCCGAGACCGAGGCGCTGGCCGAACGTGCCTACTGGTACATCCAGCAGCGCACCCCGTGAAACTTCAAGGTTCTCCATTCAAGCCCGCATCGCGTTCCAACAGAGAAACGAAAAGGCCGGCATTCGCCGGCCTTTTCGTTCACCACACCTGAGCGTGGATCACTCCGATTCCCACCACATCCAGAAGCTGTCCCACAGGCGCTTGAAGAAGCCGGCCTGCTCGACGGCAGCCACGGCCACCAGCGGTGCCTCGGCGATGACCTTGCCATCCAGGGTGACCTTCACGGTGCCGATCTGCTGCCCGGCGGTGAAGGGTGCTTCCAGGGTCTTGGGCACGTCGATGCTCGGCTTCAGGTCGTTGTAGCGGCCGCGCGGCACGCTGACCAGCATCGGCTGCGCCACGCCCAGCTGCACTTTGTCGGTGGTGCCCTTCCAGACCTTGTGCTCGGCCACGGCCTTGCCCGGCTCGTACAGGCGATGGGTCTCGAAGAAACGGAAGCCCCAGTTCAGCAGGGCCAGGCTGTCATCGGCACGCTGCTTCTCCGACGCACCGCCCAGCACCACCGCGATCAGGCGCTGGTCGCCACGCTGGGCCGAGCTCATCAGGCAGTAGCCGGCCTCGGAGGTGTGGCCGGTCTTGATGCCGTCCACGCTGCCATCGCGCCACAGCAGCAGGTTGCGGTTCGGCTGCTTGATGTTGCCGACCTGGAATTCCTTGATCTTGTTGTACGCGTAGGTTTCCGGGTAATCGCGCACCATCGCGCGGCCCAGCAGCGCCAGATCGTAGGCGGTGCTGTGGTGGCCCTGCGCGGTCAGGCCATGGGCGTTGACGAAGTGCGAGTCCTTCATGCCGATCTTGGCGGCGTAGCTGTTCATCAGCGAGGCAAAGGCCTCTTCGCTGCCAGCCACATGTTCGGCCAGGGCAATCGCGGCGTCATTGCCGGACTGGATCGCCATGCCCTTTTCCATGTCTTCCAGGCGTGCAGTCTGGTTGACCGGGAAGCCACTGTAGCTGCCGTCGGTACCGGCGCCACCTTCGCGCCAGGCGCGCTCGCTCATCATCACCTGGTCATCTGCACGGACCTTGCCGTTCTTGACCTCGGCGGCGATCACGTAGGACGTCATCACCTTGGTGATGCTGGCCGGGGCCAGCTGCTCGTGGACGTTTTCACCGGCCAGCACCTGGCCGGTGGCGTAATCCATCAGCACCCAGGCCTTGGACACGCTCGGTGCCGGGGCCGGCGGGGTGGCGACGGTGGCCGGGGCGGCAGCGGCGGCGGGCGCCGGCGTGGCCGGAGTCGGCAGCGGCGTCTGGGCGGAAGCCAGGCCCACCACCAGGGTGGCGGCCAGGGCGGTGGCGGCGGAACGGAAATTCATTGGACAGCAGGCTCCAGGGGACGGCCGGGAATGGAGGGTGGAACGTAACGGCCATTGTAAGGCCGGGAGAGCATGGGCCAGCAGCACCGGCCCGGGCGGATCAATCCTTGACGATCTGCGGCGAACCCAGGCCAAGACCGGCGATGCGACCGACAAGTTCCGCAGCACTGGCATGGTCGCTGGCAGGAACGCGCAGGCGGAACAGGGTACGGCCACCGGCGGCGATGTCACTGATGGTCGCGCCGACGATGCCGGCGGCACTGAGCTGGCCCATCGCGCGGTTGGCGTTGTCGCGGTTGGAGAAGCTGGCGACCTGCACCATCACCGCGCCGACCATCTGCTGCGACAGGCTGGGCGCCGCCGGGGCGGCACGCACCGGTGCCGGTGCCACCGTGCGCGGGGCCGTGCTGGCGACCACGGCCGGGGCCGGCGCGGAGTTGCGCACCACGGGCGCACTCGGCGGCAGGCTGCTGACCGCCACGTCCGGCACAGTGCTGGCCACGCCCTGGGTGGTGGCCGGCTGGCCGCGCGCCGGGGTGCCATCGGCCGGCAGGCGGTTGACCAGGCGATCGATGTCGCTGTCGGCGGTTGCACGAGCGGTCGGTGCCGGACGTGCACTGGCCACGGCGGTGGCGGCGGCTGCTTCAGCGGCGCGGCGCTCGCGGCGCGACGGTTTCTGCGCCAGCAGGTTGCTCTCGCCCGGCTGCAGCGCACGCACTTCCACATTGCCGGTACCGCGCTGGGTGATGCCCAGGCGGACCGCGGCGGCATAACTGAGATCGACCACGCGGCCGTCATGGAACGGGCCACGGTCGTTGACACGCACGATCACCGATTCGCCGTTGTCCAGGTTGGTGACGCGGGCGAAGCTGGGCAGCGGCAGCGTCTTGTGCGCGGCGGTGAACTGGTACATGTCGTAGACCTCGCGGTTGGAGGTCAGGCGGCCGTGGAACTTGGCGCCGTAGTACGACGCTGTGCCGCGCTCGACATAGTTGCGGGTGTCGTCGAGCACCTTGTACGACTTGCCCAGCACCACGTACGGCGACTTGTTGCCGATCGCCGATCGTTCCTCGGCGGTCACTTCCGGCTCGGGGATGCAGGCCACGTTGGGAACGTAGTCTGGCGTGCTGTCACGCACGCCCGGCTTGTACAGGCCACCGGCAGTGTAGTTGCCGCGGGTGCTCAGGTCTTCCTTGGCCGCCGCATATGGCGAACCTTCCGGGCAATGTGCCGGGCGCGAGCCACGGCCCTGCACCAGTGTGCCGCTGGACTTGCCACCATGGCCGGCCGTGGCCGGCTTCTTCGGCGCGCTGCTGCAGGCCGCCAGCGCGAGGACGATCAAGCCTGGGACCAGCCATCTGATGTTCATGCCGGGGGCAGCTCCTGTCCGGCGATGGCCTGGGACAACTGGAACACGGCCATCGCGTACATCTTCGAGAGGTTGTAGCGGGTGATCGCGTAGTAGTTCTGGAAGCCCAGCCAGTACTGCTTGCCGGCGCTGCCTTCAAGCGTGATCGGCGTGGCCGTGGCGCCCGGCTGCACTGCAGCGCCGGGCTGGTAGCCGCGCTGCGCCAGATCGGCCAGCGACCAGGTCGGCATCCATTCGGTCGGATTGAACTCCTCGCGGCCCGGCGCCAGCGTGGCCGGTACGGCAACCTGGCCACCACGCACCCAGCCTCCCTTCTTCACGAAGTAGTTGGCGATGGACGAGAACACGTCGTCGTAGCTGTTGAACAGGTCGCGACGGCCATCGCCGTTGCCGTCCACCGCGTAATCGAGGTAACTGGACGGCATGAACTGGCCCATGCCCATCGCACCGGCATAACTGCCCTTGAGCGTGGTGATGTCCAGCTTTTCTTCGCGGCCCAGCTCGAACAGCTTGGCCAGCTCGTCGCGGAAGAACAGCTCGCGGCGCACCTCACGTTCCAGCTTGGCCGGATCGCCGCTGCGCGGGTAGTAGAACGCCAGCGTGTACAGCGCATCGAGCACGCGATGGCTGCCGGCATTTTTTCCGTAGCTGGTTTCCACGCCGATGATCGCCACGATCACTTCGGCCGGCACGCCGGTGCGCTGCTGCACGCGATCCAGTTCGGCGCGATGCTCGGCCAGGAACGCGCGGCCGCCATCGATACGTGCCTTGCTGATGAACATCGGCCGGTATTCGTTCCACGGCTTGACCCGCTCGGCCGGGCGCGACATCGCCGCGATGATCGGCTGGCGGACCTGCGCCTGGTCGAGCACGCTGCTGATCTGCTCCGGCTTCAGGCCATAGCGCTTGGAGGTATCGGCAATGAAGCGGGCCCGCGCAACCTCGAACGGCACCGGGGTGAGATCGACCGGCGGCGCGGTAGCCGCAGTGGCTTCGGGTGCAGCCTCGGCCGGCCCATGGGCCTTGGTGGCGGGCTGGCGCGGCGTACTGCTGGCCTGGGGCGAAGACGGTGGGGACTTCGGCTGGGTCGCGCAGGCGACCAGGCCGAGGGTGAGCATGCAGGCCAGAGTGCGTCGAATCATCGTCGCAGGTTAGCAGGTCATGGATGAATTAAAACCCCTAACACCATGAATCACAACGATTTGCCCGCGTTCAGCGGGAAATGTGAAGACGTTGTGATCGTGCTTCCCCATTCAGAGAGGTGGCCGGTTGCGTCCCCATCCCCGCAGACGCAACCGGCGACCGGATCCGGTCGATACCTGCGCGGCTGCCGCTCCCCAGTGGCAGTGCCCCGCGCTCCCTGTATCCGTTGGATCAGTACTGCTCCCGCCCGACGCCCCCTCGCGCTGCAACGATTGACGGCGCGCCGTGCCGAACGGGCCGCCATTGTGCAGGCCGATTACGACAAGTCCATTGATCAAGATCAACGCGGCGCAAAAGTGTGAACCAGATAACGTTTTTTGCGGACTTTGGTCAGCGGGTGTGCTGTCGTGCATCGTTGTGAGAACGCTTCCATAACGGGCGTTGCGCAGAGTCAGGAAGTTTCCAGCCAACGGCGCAGCCCCTCGTGGGTGGTCGCGCAAAGCAGTTCATGGGTGGGGCCGGGTAGATGGGCTGCGCAGGGGGCGCTGCAAGTACGTCCATGTAAGCTCGGTCGCCGCATCCATGCGGCTCACGCCCCTGCGCAACCCATCTACCCGGCCACGGACAGGTTCCGAGCGCGGCCATCCACGGAGAAGAGAAGAAAATTCAAAAGCGGGTCGCGGCGCTGCGCTTGCTCGTGAGCCGAGCATGGCTCGGCCCTACAGGAAGCAATGAAGCAACCGGCCAAGCTGCTTTTGCCTTTGATCTTCTTTTTCTTCTCCGTGGGTGGAGAACACCCGTGAACTGTCAGCGGCCGGGTGGGTGGGTAGTGCGGGGTGTCCGCGGCATGGATGCCGCGGCCAAGCCCCCATGGACGGGTTTACGGCGTCCCCGCACTACCCACCCACCCGGCCAGCCCTCAGCAATCCGGCTTTAAGCGACCAACCCAACCACCCACGAGGGGCTGCGCCGATGGCTGGAAACGCTATCCCCCGTGCACGGGCCGGTGCCCCCGCACCGCCATCACCAGCCCGATGCCAGCCAACAGCGAAACCGCCGAGGTCCCGCCGTAACTGATCAGCGGCATCGGAATGCCCACCACCGGCAGCAGGCCGGAAATCATTCCACCGTTCACCAGCACGTAGACGAAGAACGCCAGTCCCAGGCTGCCGGCCAGCAACCGTGCATGCGTGTCGCGTGCGTGCACTGCGATCCACAGGCAACGCCCCACCACGAACAGGTACAGCGCGAACAGCGTCGCCACACCGATCCAGCCGAACTCTTCGGCCAGCACCGAGAACGCGAAGTCGGTGGTGTACTCGGGCAGGAAATCCAGCGTGGCCTGCGTGCCCTGCCCCCAGCCACGCCCGTCCCAGCCACCGGATCCAATCGCGATGCGCGACTGCAGGATGTTCCAGCCGGTACCGAGTGGATCGGCCGCCGGGTCGAGGAAGGTCAGCACGCGATCCTTCTGGTACTGCCGCAACAAGCCGAACCAGGCCAGCGGCGCGGCCACGGCCAGGCCCGTCGCGCCGGTCGCCACCCAGCCCCAGTGCAGCCCCGCCAACAGCAGCGCGAACACGCCGCTGGCGGTGACCAGCGTGGCGGTGCCGAGGTTGGGCTGCATCAGGATCAGCACCGCCGGTACGCCGATCAGCACGGCGGCGGTGAGTACGGTGCGCGGCGACGGTGGCAGCGGTTGCCGATGCAGGTACCAGGCCATCATCAGCGGCAGGCTGAGCTTGAGCAGCTCGGACGGCTGCAGGTAGAACACGCCGAGATTGAGCCAGCGCTGCCCATACTTGCCGGTGCCGATCACATACACCGCCATCAGCGGCAGCATCGACAGCGCGTAGATCGCAGGGGTCCACGCGCGCAGTCGCAGCAGCGAAACGCGCGACAGCAGCCACATCGACGCCAGGCCACCGGCAAAACGCGCCGCCTGCCCGGCCACCGGGCCGGACACGCTGTGCAGCACCGCCAGGCCCGCCGCCATCAGGATCAACAGCGCGACGAGCAACGGCAGATCAATCGTGCGCACTGCCTCACGGCAGCCGCCAAGCAGTCGTTTCCATTCCACGCGGGCACGGTAGCAACGCGCGCTTGCGTGAAGCTGTCAGCGCGGCGCAGCATTTGTAGAGTCGAGCCATGCTCGACTGCCTTTCATACAGCAGAAGCAGCCGAGCATGGCTCGGCTCTACAGGAATCAGGAGCAGGAAGCGCGGCGGCTAGCCGTAGCCGCCGTGCACCGGGTTGTGGCTGCGCACCGCCATCACCAGGCCGAAGCCGGCCAGCAGCGATACCGCCGAAGTTCCGCCGTAGCTGATCAGCGGCATCGGCACGCCCACCACCGGCAGCAGGCCGGAAATCATCCCGCCGTTCACCAGCACGTAGACGAAGAACGCCAGGCCGGTGGCGCCGGCCAGCAGGCGCGAGTACGAATCACGCGACTGGCTGGCGATCCACAGGCAACGCCCGATCACCACCAGGTACAGGGTCAGCACCAGGGCCACACCCATCCAGCCGAACTCTTCGCTCAGCACCGAGAACGCGAAGTCGGTGGTCTGCTCGGGAATGAAGTTCAGGTGGGATTGCGAGCCCTCGCCCCAGCCCTTGCCATCGAAGCCGCCGGAACCGATCGCGATCTTCGACTGGATGATGTTCCAACCGGCCCCCAGCGCATCCATCTCCGGGTCCAGGAACATCATGATGCGGTCCTTCTGGTACGGCCGCAGCAGCCAGAACCAGGCCACCGGCGCAACCGCGGCCACGCCGCCCACGCCCAGGCCGACCCACCACCACGGCAGGCCCGCCAGCAGCAGTACGAACACGCCGCTGGCGGCGATCAGCACGCCGGTACCGAAGTCCGGCTGCAGCATCACCAGGCCGGTCGGCACGCCGATGATGATCAAGGCCACCAGCACGGTGTTGAAGCGCGGCGGCAGCGGCATCTTGTGCAGGTACCAGGCCACCATCATCGGCAGGCTGACCTTCAGCAGCTCGGCCGGCTGCAGGTAGAAGAACTTCAGGTCCAGCCACTGCCGGCCGTACTTGCCGGTACCGAGCACGAACACCGCCAGCAGCGGGATCATCGAGATCGCATAGATCATCGGCGTGGCCGAGCGGATGCGCAGGATCGGCACCCGCGAGATACCCCACAGTGCGGCCATGCCCACCGCGAAACGCGCGCCCTGGGCCATCACCAGGCCATCGCCACCAGCACTCTTCAAGGTGGCCAGGCCGATCACCATCAGCGCGCCCAGGGCCAGGCACAGCACCCAGTCCAGCGTGCTGAAGAAGCGGCGCAGCATGTCGCCGGCCCAGCGCAGGAACACTTTCATCGTGCGGGCTCCGCAACCGTCGGGCGTGGCGTGGCCGGCAGTGCAGCCGCGGCCGGCGTGCCCGGCTGCGGCGCAGGGGCCGGTTCGGGCGTGGGTGCCCCCACCTGCACCGGGTGTTCGCCCAGCTGCGCGGCCGCCAGGTCACCGGCCTGGCGTGCGCCGGCGTCTTCGTTGTCGAACGCGGTGGCGCCGATGGCGGTGGTGCCACGCTCGCTGTCCAGCGGCTGCATGCCTTCGGGCATCTTGCCCAGCAGGTAGGCGTCGAACACCTTGCGTGCGATCGGTGCAGCAGCCGAACCACCGTAGCCACCACCTTCCACCGCCACCGCGATCGCGATCACCGGGTTTTCGACCGGCGCGAAGCCGACGAACAGCGCGCGGTGGCGCAGGTGCATCGGCAGGCTCTTCGGGTTCACCGCGGCGGTGCCCTTGCGGCTGATGACCTGCGCGGTACCGGTCTTGCCGGCCATCACGTACGGCGCACCGACCGCCACGCGCCAGCCACTGCCGCCGGGCCGCATGGTCGCCATCATGCCCTCGCGCACCGCCTGCACGTTGTTGGGGTTGGGGCTGACCGGCTTGCTCTCGCCGGGCGGCGTCGCGGTCCAGTCGCTGTCGAAGCCGTCGCGCTGCTGGATCACCAGGTGCGGGGTGCGCAGCTGGCCGTCGGCCAGGCCGCTGACGCCGCGCGCCAGCTGCAGCGGGGTGACCTTCCAGTCGCCCTGGCCGATGCTGATGTTGACCGTATCGCCGGGGTACCAGGCTTCCTTGCGGCTCTTCCGCTTGTAGGCCGGCGACGGCAGGATGCCGCCGATCTCGCCGGTGAGGTCGATGCCGGTCGGTTGGCCGAAGCCGTAGTACTCCATGTAATGGTCGAAGCGCTCGATGCCCAGGTCCAGCGCCAGCTTGTAGTAATAGGTATTGACCGACTCGGCGATGGACTTGCGCAGGTCGGTCCAGCCGTGGCCGCCACGATGCGCATCACCCCAGCCACGGCTGGTGCCGGGCAGGTAGAACATGCCGGTGGACAGCACCTTGTCTTCCGGGCGGCGCACGCCCGAATCCAGGCCGGCCAGGCCGATCAGCGGCTTCAGCGTGGAACCGGGGGCAACGCCACCGAGCACCAGGCGGTTGAACTGCGGCCGCGACGGGTTCTCGTTCAGCGCCTTGAAGTCGGCATGGGAAATGCCGTTGACGAACAGGTTGGGGTCGTAGGACGGCAGGCTGACCATCGCCAGCACCTCGCCGGTGCGCGGGTCCATCGCCACTGCCGAGCCTTCCTGGTCACCGAACGCGGCCACCATTGCGCGCTGCAGGTCGGCGTCGATCGACAGCCGAAGGTCGGCGCCGGACTGCGCGGCCACCCGGCCGATGGTGCGGATGGCACGGCCCTGTACGTTGGTTTCGACCTGCTCGTAGCCGACCTTGCCGCGCAGCTGCTGCTCGTAATAGCGCTCCAGGCCGGACTTGCCGATGTGGGTCAGCGCGGCATTGCCTTCGCCGAGGATCTCCAGGTCCTTGTCGTCGACACGGCCGACGTAGCCGATGATGTGCGCGAACAGGTCGCCGTACGGGTAGCGCCGGGTCAGGTAAGGCTCCAGTTCGACGCCGGGGAAGCGCCAACGGTCGACGGCGAAGCGCGCCATCTCCTCGTCGCTCATGCGCAGCTTCAGCGTGACCGGCAGGAACTTGCGGCGCGCCTTGCGCGACTTGTTGAACGCTTCCAGCTCTTCCGGGCTGATGCTGATGATCTTCGCCAGCCCTTCCAGGGTGGCGTCCATGTCCTTGACCTTGTCCGGGGTCACGTCCAGGCGGAAGGCCGGCACGTTCTCGGCCAGCAGGCGACCGTTGCGGTCGTAGATCATGCCGCGCCCGGGCACCACCGGCCGCGGCTTGATGCGGTTGGCTTCCGAACGCGTGGCGTAGACGTCGTGGTCCAGCACCTGCAGCTTGAAGTACCAGCCGCCCAGGCCCAGCAGGCAGACCAGCACGCCCAGGAAACCCAGCGCCGCACGGCGGCGGAACTGTTCGGCTTCGGCGTGCGGATTCTTGACCTGGCGGCGCGGGATCATGGCTCAGCGCCCGCGCTTGCCGAAGCGCACCGCATCCAGCAGCACGAACACCAGCGGCCACAGGCCCATGCCCAGCAGCGGCGCCCACCAGTACGACCACGGCAGGGTCGGCTCGCCCACCAGGATATGCACCAGTGCGCTGACGATGCGATCGTTGAACAGCAGGCCGCCGATGGCCAGCATCTGCTGCGACATCGGGAAGAAGCGGATGCGGGCGCGGAAACGCTGCAGGATGAAGGCCAGCATCACCAGCCGCAGCGCCTGTTCGCCGAGCACGCCGCCGTACAGCAGGTCGGCGACCACGCCGCTGGCGAAAGCGATGCCCAGGCCGACGCGCTCAGGCGCCTCGATCACCCAGTACGCCAGCACCAGCGCCAGCCAGTACGGGCGCAGCGGCTGCAGCAGCGCCGGCAGCGGCAGCAGACCCAGCAGCAGGGCCACTACCAGGCTGGCCGGCAATACCCACGGGTTGTCGCGCAGGCGGCTCATCGCTGGGCCTCCGCACCGGGCCGGGGCGGTTCAGTCGCTTGCGGCACGGTCGACGCGGCTTCGGCTGGCGATGGGGCCGGCGGTGCGGCCTGACGGCGCGCGTTGGTCGCAACCGGCGTTGCCGTCGCAGGCGCAGGCGTTGCCGCCACCGGAGCCTGGCCCGCGGCAGGCGAAGTGGCAGGCGGCGCTGTTGGCGCCGGTACAGCGGCCCCGGTGGCCGGGCCACCCGGGGCGGTCTCTTCCAGCTGCAGGCGCAGTTCCGGCGGAATGCGGATCGCTGCACCCGGACGCAGCAGCAGCACATCGCGGCCGCGGTCCAGCTGGGCGGCCGGCTTCAGTTCGCCAACCAGGAAGGCATGGGTGTCGTCCGGGCGCAGGCCGGTGATGGTGCCGACCGGGAAGCCGGCCGGGAAGCGGCCACCGAGGCCGGAGGTGACGATCTCATCGCCCACTTCCACACCGGCGCTGAGCGGGATGTCGCGCAGCTCCAGCGTGTCGCCGCGGCCGTAGACGATCAGGCGTACGCCGTTGCGGGCGACGGTGACCGGCACCGCATGGTCGGGGTCGGTCAGCAGCAGCACGGTGGAGGTACCGCCGGTGACGCTGATCACCTGCCCCATCAGGCCACCGGCGTCGATCACCGCCTGGCCGACATGCACGCCTTCGCGGCTGCCAGCGTCGAGCACCAACCGCTGCTTCACCGGATCCAGGTCGATATCCAGGATCGGCGCCAGCTGCACGTCCAGGCCACTGCGCTCGGCCACGTTCAGCAGTTCGCGCAGCTGGGCGTTGTCCAGCGCGGCGGTCTGCAGGCGGGTCAGGCGCGCGTTGGCCAGCAGCAGCTGGTTGCGCAGTTCGCGGTTCTCGGTGACCAGCTGGGTGTGGCTGGCCGCGGAATCCTTGACCTGGTTGCCGAGCTTGCCGGGCAGGCCGGCCAGTGCCCATACCGGCTGCACCAGGCTGTTGGCCTGCTCGCGCAGGCGCGCCAGCCAACCGGCCTGGTCGTCAAGGACGATCAGGGTGATGGCCAATGCAAGGTAGGCCAGCAACCGCAGGGGGCTGGCGGCATCACCGGATCGGGAGGCAACGGGAGGACCGGCGTAGGGCGGCACGGCAACGATTCAACTGGCAGAAGGCGGAAGGGAAACACGCGGACGCCCCGCCGGTGCCGGCCCGCCATCGCGGCGGGCCGCACCCCGGAAGGGCGCGGCGGGCAGGAACGGCCGGGACGGCTTATTCCGGCGCAAAGAACTCGTTGCCGTGCATGTCCACCAGCTCCAGCGCACGACCGCCACCACGGGCCACGCAGGTCAGCGGATCGTCGGCCACCTGCACGTGCAGGCCGGTTTCCTCGGAGATCAGGCGGTCCAGGTCGCGCAGCAGGGCGCCGCCGCCGGTCAGCACGATGCCGCGCTCGGCAACGTCGGCACACAGTTCCGGCGGGGTCTGCTCCAGCGCCAGCTTGACCGCACTGACGATGCCCGACAGCGGTTCGTGCAGGGCTTCGAGCACCTCGTTGGAGCTGATCTTGATCATCTTCGGCACGCCCTCGGCGAGGTTGCGGCCGGAGATCTCCAGCTCCTGCACCTCGGCCTGCGGGTAGGCACAGCCCAGCTCGACCTTGATGCGCTCGGCAGTGGCTTCACCGATCAGCATGCCGTGGTTGCGGCGCACGTAGTTGGTGATCGACTCGTCGAAGCGGTCGCCGCCGATGCGGACGGAGGCCGAATAGACGATACCGTTGAGCGAGATCACCGCCACTTCGGTGGTGCCGCCGCCGATGTCGATGACCATCGAGCCACGGGCTTCGGTGACCGGCATGCCGGCGCCGATCGCGGCAGCCATCGGCTCTTCGATCAGGTACACGTCACGGGCACCGGCTTCCTCGGCCGATTCCTTGATCGCGCGCCGCTCGACCTGGGTCGAACCGGCCGGCACGCACACCAGCACGCGCGGGCTCGGGCGCAGCACGCGCGACTTGTGCACCTTCTTGATGAAGTGCTTGAGCATCGCCTCGGTGTAGGTGAAGTCGGCGATGACGCCGTCCTTCATCGGGCGGATGGTAGTGATGTGGCCCGGGGTACGGCCGAGCATCTGCTTGGCCTCGGCACCAACGGCTGCCACCGAGCGGGTGCCACCGATGGCACGGTCCTGGCGCACGGCCACGACCGACGGCTCGTTCAGCACGATCCCCTGCCCGCGCACGTAGATGAGGGTGTTGGCCGTGCCCAGGTCGATGGACAGGTCGTTGGAGAACATGCCACGGAGTTTCTTGAACATCTGAGGAAGGAGTCCTGAGGGGTGTCGTGCCCGCCGCGGGATGGCGAAAAAATGGGCAGAAATCGAGGCCGACAAGCCTAGCAACCCGCCTGCCGCCGAGCAAGGAAAAAACTAGCTGAACCCGCGTCTTCACAGGCTTTCGGCCTGATCGGGCATCACCCGGTTCTGGCCCTGAGCGGCACCAGCGGGTAACCTTTGCGCCGTCGGGCGCCCAAGGGCGCCGTTTGCTTGCCCGCTGAACCGGGCCGGCCCATCCCAAAATTCACCGCATAGGCTTACATCGATGTCCGCTCTGATCTGTGGTTCTCTTGCCTTCGACACCATCATGGTGTTTCCGGACCAGTTCAAGAATCACATCCTGCCGGACAAGGTGCACATCCTGAACGTGTCGTTCCTGGTCCCCCGCATGCGCCGCGAGTTCGGCGGCTGCGCCGGCAACATCGCCTACAACCTGCACCTGCTGGGCGGCCAGCCGATCCCGATGGGCACCGTGGGTTCGGACTTCGGCCCGTACCGCGAATACTTCGAAGGCCTGGGCATCGACCTGTCGCGCGTGCGCGTGATCGATGAGCTGTTCACCCCGCAGGCGTTCATCACCACCGACCACGACAACAACCAGATCACCGCCTTCCACCCGGGCGCGATGATGCGCTCCTACGAGAACCACGTGCGTGGCGTGCCGGGCGTGACCCTGGGCCTGGTCGGCCCGGACGGCCGCGAAGGCATGATCCAGAACGCGCAGGAATTCCACGAAGACGGTATTCCGTTCATCTTCGACCCGGGCCAGGCCATGCCGCTGTTCAACGGCCCGGAGCTGCGCGCCTTCATCGATCAGGCCGACTACGTGGTGGTCAACGACTACGAGTCGAACCTGCTGCAGGAGCGCACCGGCTGGGACGAGAAGGAGATCGTCAGCCGGGTCAAGGCCTACATCACCACCCGTGGCCCGAAGGGTGCGGTCATCCACACCCCGGAAAAGAGCTACGACATCCCGCCGGCGCACGAGCGCCGCGTGGTCGACCCGACCGGCTGTGGCGACGCCTTCCGCGCCGGCCTGATCTACGGCATCCAGAAGGGCTACGACTGGCTGACCATCGGCCGCATGGGCAACCTGATGGGCGCACTGAAGGTCGAGCACCCGGGCACCCAGAACCAGCGCTTCACCTTCGATGAGTTCAACGAGCAGTTCAAGCAGCAGTTCGGTTACGCGCTGAGCGCGTAAGCCGAACTGCCCGCACATCTGATCGGTGGTTGTCGACCTTGGTCGACACGCTGTGCGCTGGTAGGTGTCGACCTTGGTCGACACTGCCGGCCAGCGGCCGGCACTACCCCTTCTGCTGCCACGCCGCCAACAGCGCGCGGCAATCAGCGAAATGCCAGTCGGTCCGGCCCGGCCATGGGTTTTCCGGCAGGTTGACCAGTACGGTATGGGCGCCCGCGGCGCGGCCGCACTCCAGGTCGTAGGCGTGGTCGCCCACCATCACCGCCTGTGCAGCCCCGATGCCCCAGCGACGAAGATGCTGCTGCAGGCCATCCGGCGAGGGCTTGGGCACTGCCTCATCGCGACCGATGATGCCGGCATCGTCGAACAACTCGCCGACCCCGATCGCCTCCAGCGTCAGCTTCGCCAGCGCGTGGTCGTTGCGGGTCAGGATGCCCAGCCGGCAGCCCGCGGCCGCCAGCGCGCGCAGCAGCGTCACCGCGCCCGGCGCCGGCAGCGCGTCCTCGGCCAGCGCGCGCTCATGATCCAGCAACCACGCGCGCTTGGCCTGCGCCGGTGCGTCCGGCAACGCCGCGATATGGTCGAGGATGTCTTCTTCCGCGGCGATCTGCAGCGCGCGGCGGATCGCGGCGAAATCATGCACGGCGACGGTCAGCGTGCCGTCCATGTCGAACACCCAGTGCCGGATCGCGGACAACGCGTGCACTGCGCTGCCCGCCGCAACCCTCACTGCCACCACTGCGGCATGCGGCTGGCGTCGACACCGCCGGTTTCGAACACGGCCGTACGCGTGCCGCCGGCCTTGACCGGGAACTCGATGCTGATCGACCTGCCCTTGCGCGCCAGCTTCCACAGCGCCTTCTGGTCGGTGATGAACAGGGCGATGGCTTCATCGGTCTTCGGGCGCCAGGCGGCCATCGATACCGGCTTGCCGTCGTCCACGGTCACCTTCACCGTGCACTGCGGGCAGCGGAAATCACCGGCCTGCAGCACCAGGTAGGCGTGCCGCTTCCACTCCGGATGATCGCGGAACACCAGCTGCACCGGCTTGGCGCCGCTGCCATCCACGTCCACCCGTTCCTTGCTGTAGATCTGCGCCGAGACCTGGTTGCCCTTGCTGCCCACCGGGATCTGGTTGTACTGCCACAGCGCCTGCATGCGGCGCAGGTCGCGCGCGGCATCGCCCTTGGCCTTGACCTCGTCGAAGCCTGCGGCGATGCGCTCGGCGGCCGCGGTGTCCTTGTACTGGTCCAGCAGCGAGGCACCATGCAGGCGCGCGCGCTCCCAGTCCTGCGCGGCCACGGCCATGTCGTACTGCTTGGCCACGTCTTCGGCCTTGGCCTCCTTCTGCGCCTGCGCGGCGGCCGCGGCGGCTTCCTGCGCCTTGCGTTCTTCCTCGGGGTTGCTGCAGGCGGCCAGTGCCAGGGTGCAGGCGGTGAGCAGGATCAGTCGTTTCATGGCGGAGGTCCTTGGTGTTTTCGCTTTTTTGTAGAGTCGAGCCATGCTCGACTGCTGTTGAAGAGCCAGTCGAGCATGGCTCGACTCTACAAAGAAAAGCGCCGGGGGATACCCGGCGCGTTTTCTTACTTGGCTTCGGCCTTGGCCAGCATGTCCTGCACCGAGGCGGTGGTGATCGGGTGGTAGCCCGGCTTGGCCTTTTCGAAGGCCTGCTTGGCCAGCTCCAGACCCTTCGGGGTCTTCACCAGTTCGGCGTAGATCGGCATGATCAGCTTGCGACGGCCGACGCGCTCGATGAATGCAGCCGCGCCTTCATTGGCCTGCTCGTAGCCGCTGCGGATCGCCAGCGGGTACCAGCGCATGGCGATCTCGCCATTCGGGGTGCCGGTGAAGTGGAAGGCCTTGTCCAGCGTGGCCAGCTTGTCCAGCGGCTGGGTGGCACCCAGGCCATCGATGAAACGCACCCATTCCTGGGTGCTCCAGTCGGCGATGACCTGGCTGCTCGGCACGGTGCCAGCGCTGGCAAACGCGATGCGCGCGGTATCGACGCTGCTGAAGTTGCGCGACTGCGCCTTGGTGGCGAAGGCCGGAATGCCCGGCTCGTCCAGCCACGCCTTCAGCTCGGCCTCGGTCACTGCCGACGGATTCTTCGGCAGCAGGTTCTTCTTCATGTAGTCGACGAACTGGTCGGTGTTCGCGCTCTGGAAGGCATGATCATCGAACCAGCCGCGCAGGAACGGGTCGAAGGTCTCGCGGCCGAAGCGCTGCTCCAGGAATTCCAGGAACCACGAGCCCTTGACGTAGGCGACCTGGCTGAGGGCTTCGTCGGGGTCACGCTCGTTCAGCGGCGGCAGCGCCAGCGCTTGGTCGGCCGGGCTCATGTCCTTCACTTCGGCCAGCAGGTCGGTCTGGTCGATCTGCTTCTCCATCTCGGCCATCTCCTTGCCGTACAGGGCTTCGGTGATGCGGCCCTGGACGTAGGTGGTGAAGCCTTCATTGAGCCAGATGTCCTTCCAGCTGGCGTTGGTCACCAAGTTGCCCGACCAGCTGTGCGCCAGTTCGTGGGCGACCAGCGAGACCAGCGACTTGTCACCGACGATCACGGTCGGGGTGGCGAAGGTCAGGCGCGGGTTCTCCATGCCGCCGAACGGGAACGACGGCGGCAGCACCAGCATGTCGTAGCGGCCCCAGCGGTATTCGCCGTACAGCTTCTCGGCGGCACCGATCATCTTCTCGGTGTCTTCGAATTCCTTGGCGGCCTTGTTGACCATGGTCGGCTCGGCCCAGACGCCGGAGCGGCCGGAGATCGGCTCGAACACCAGGTCGCCGGCGGCGATGGCCAGCAGGTAGGACGGAATCGGCTGCGGCATCTTGAAGGTGTAGTCACCGTCACGCGCGGCCTTCGGATCGTTGTCGGCGCTCATCAGCACCATCACGTCCGGGCGCGAGACCACGTGCGCGCTGTAGGTGAAGCGCACGCTCGGGGTGTCCTGCAGCGGCACCCACGAACGGGCGTGGATGGCCTGCGACTGGCTGAACATGAAGGGCAGCTTCTTGCCCTCGGTCATCGACGGTGCCAGCCACTGCAGGCCCGAGGCGGTCGGCGCGGTGTGGTAGGTCACTTCCACCTTGGCCGGCTGTTCCGGAGCCTCGATGGTCAGCTTGCTGCCGAACACCTTGTCGACCGGGGCCAGCGCGAACTGCAGCGGGCTGCGCGCGCCATCGGCGGCAACGGCCTCGACCTTGGACACGGTCAGCTCGCGGGTGTCGAGCACCAGCTGCCTGGCGTCCTTCTGCTTCCATTCCAGGGTGTAGGTGGCGGTACCGCCGATCTGCTTCTGGTCGAAGTCCAGCTTCAGGTCCAGCGCGATGTCCTTGATGACGACCTTGTCCGGCTCGGCGTACGAGCTTTCGTCGTGGCTGCGGTTCTCGGCGTTCACGGGGGCGGCGGGGGCCTTTGCGGCAGTCGGGGCGGCGGCGGGCGCGGCCGCCTCCTGGGAGCAGCCGGCGGCCAGGGCCACGGCCAGCGGAAGGAGCATCAGCGGATTACGCATGAATCGGAACCGTTACGGGGATCAAACCCCAATGGTACCTCCGTCCGGCCCGGCAGGCGTTGCGCGGTGCGGGGTAATGGCGGCCGAGGCCGATCCTGCGGCGGCGCCCTGGGTAGGTGCCAACCTTGGTTGGCACGGATCTTTCATCGCTCGCGGCCTGCGCTGTGCCAACCAAGGTTGGCACCCACCAGAGCAGGAATTACAGCTTGTAGCCGGAGTGGATCGAAACGATGCCGCCGGTCAGGTTCTTGTAGTGGCAGTGCTCGAAACCGGCCTGCCCCATCATCGCCTTCAGTTCGTCCTGCGGCGGGTGCTTGCGGATGCTCTCGGCCAGGTACTGGTAGCTGTCCGAATCGTTGGCGAACAGCTTGCCCAGCTTGGGCAGGATCTTGAACGAGTGGAAGTCGTAGATCGGCTTGAACCAGTCCGCGGTGACTTCGGAGAACTCCAGCACGCGGGCCTGGCCGCCCACCTTCAGCACGCGGTACATCTCGCGCAGGCCAGCGTCCTTGTCGGTGACGTTGCGCAGGCCGAAGGCAATGGTGACCAGGTCGAAGCTGTTGTCCGGGAACGGCAGGGCTTCGGCGTTGCACTGCACGTAGTCCAGGCCGAGCACGAGGCCGCGGTTGGTCAGGCGGTCACGGCCGACCGACAGCATGCCGGCGTTGATGTCGCCCAGCACCACCGAGCCCTCGGCGCCAACGCGCTCCTTCAGCAGGGCGGCGATGTCGCCGGTGCCGCCCGCCAGGTCGAGCACGCGGTCGCCTGGCTTCACCTGCGCGGTCGCCACGTAGTAGCGCTTCCACGCCCGATGCACGCCCAGGCTCATCAGGTCGTTCATCAGGTCGTAATTGCGCGCGACCGAGGTGAACACCTGGCCGACCAGCTTCTGCTTGTCCTTGGCGGCGACGTCGCGGAACCCGAAATGGGTGGTACCGGCTTTGTAGGGGGATTCGCTCATGGCCCCGATTATCGCACCGCCGGGGGCCAGCGGCACCCCCTGCCCGTATCATGGCGGGCCACGACTTACCGGAGCCCCCGCATGATCACCACGCCCGACTACCAGGCCCTGCTGCAGACCGCCATCGCCGAAGCCCGCCAGGGCCTGGCCGAGGGCGGCGTGCCGATCGGCGCGGCGCTGTATCACAACGACGGCCGCCTGCTCGGCTGCGGCCACAACCGCCGCGTGCAGGAAGGCGACCCCTCCGTGCACGGCGAGACCGACGCCTTCCGCAAGGCCGGCCGCCAGCGCCGCTACCAAGACACCATCATGGTCACCACCCTTGCGCCGTGCTGGTACTGCTCGGGCCTGGTGCGCCAGTTCAACATCGGCACCGTGGTGGTGGGCGAATCGCGCACGTTCCAGGGCGGCATCGACTGGTTGCGGGAGAATGGCGTCAACGTGATCGACCTGGACAGCCAGGAATGCGTGGACCTGCTGGGCGGCTTCATTGCGCAGCACCCGGAGATCTGGAACGAAGACATCGGTGAATGAACACCGCGCAGCGTCCTGTTGAATCCGCTTAATGAACGCTTCAGTGCCGGCACGCCCTAGTGCCGGCAGCGTTTGCGGCCATTGCCGTGAACCCGTGCACAGTCAGCTGCGCAACGTGCACACGCTGCGGTAACACCCCACCCGGCCGCCGCGCCTAGGGTGGGGTTACCGGGACTTCTTTCCCCGGCGGAGCCAGCCATGTGCGCGCGCGCCGTACGACCTACACCCGACCCGATCCTCGACACCATCCGCAGGCGCCTGCTGCATCACTACGCGCTGCACCAGCGCGGCCCCCTTTTCTGGACCGCCTACCAAGGGCTGCAGCTGGAACTGGTGCACGGCCATCCACGTGATCAGGTACGCCTCTGCAACGCGATGGCCGACATGGCCGAACAGATGGGCGCGGTCGAGCATGCACAGCTGATCGGCAATCGCCACACCGGCTCCACATCCCGCTGACGCGGCATGCACCGGCAGATACGCCACACTCCGATGAACCCCCACTCCCTTTCCACTCAACCGAACTGGATTGTCATGCACGCTGAAGTCCCCACCATTCCTCCGGTCATCAACGTAGACGCCGAGCTTGACCACTGGCGCCGCCAACATGCCGAGGGCGCACTGCCGCACAACTCGTTCGGCTCCTACGTGCCATGGATCAAGTTCGCCTGTGATTCGCTGATCACCCAGCCGCGCGCCAGCGAGGCCGAACGTGACGAGATGTTCCAGACCCAGTACGCCCTGCAGATCATGCCGCGGTTGAGCGAAGCACAGGCCCGCGAGTTTGTTGACCGTTGCTGGCAGCACGTCTACCAGAGCAGTCCGGTGCGCAGCCTGCAGGCGCCACGACTGCAACGCATGCGCGCCTGACTGCCGCTGCACGGCGTCTCCACGCGCCACTGCCGATCATCTCGTCACCTGAGTGGGACGACGACGATGAAAGCACGCAACCTGTTCAATACGATCGCCAAGAAGGCCGCGACCGCCACCGGCTCGCCGTGGACCTTCCTGGCCGCGGTGGCGATCGTGGTGATCTGGGGCATCACCGGCCCGGTATTCGGTTTCAACGACACCTGGCAGCTGGTGATCAACACCGGTACCACCATCATCACCTTCCTGATGGTGTTCCTGATCCAGCACACGCAGAACGCGGACACCGCCGCGATGCAGATCAAGCTGGACGAGCTGATCCGGGCGACAGCCGAAGCCAACAACGAACTGTTGGATCTGGAAGAACTGGACGAGGAGCGGCTGGAAGAGATCCGTCGCGAGTATGAGCAGATGGCGCGCGAAGCCGGCGACGCGCTGCTGCGCGTGCGTGCCTGCCATGCAGCGCGGCGCGACGATGAAGCGGTGTAGCAGGTCCTGAAATGACAATGCCGGCCAGCGGCCGGCACTACCATCGATCATCAAGGTAGAGCCGGCCGCTGGCCGGCTGTCCTTCAGCTGCGCTCGTGCCAGCCACCGCCCAGCACCTTGTACAGGGTGATGCGGTTGGACTGCCGGGCCAGTTCGGCCTGCAGGCGGGTCTGCTGCGCAGTGTAGGCGGTACGCCGCGCATCGAGCAGGGTGACGAAGCTGTCCAGCCCCGCGTCGTAGCGTGCCTGCGACAGGCGGTTGGCCTGTTCGGCGGCTTCCACCAGGCGCTGCTGTGAACTCACCTGCTCATCCAGGCTGACGTTCAATGCCAGCGCATCGGCCGTTTCGCGGAAGCCCACCTGGATCGCCTTCTCGTACTGCGCCAGTGCGATGTCACGATCGGCGTTGGCGATGGCCAGGTTGGCGCGCAGCTTGCCGCCCTGGAAGATCGGCAGGGTGATCTTCGGCAGGAAGCTCCACACGCGGGTGCCGCTGTCGAACAGGTTGGACAGTTCGGTCGAGCCACTGCCGATGCTGCCGGTCAGCGAGATGCTCGGGAAGAACGCCGCACGTGCCGCACCGATGTTGGCGTTGGCCGCCAGCAGCTGGTGTTCGGCGGCCATGATGTCCGGGCGCTGCAGCAGCACGTCGCTGGGCAGGCCGGCCGGCGGCGGGGCCAGTGCCAGCAGCTGTGGCTCGATGCTGTCCGGCAGCAGTGCCGGATCGAGCTGGCCACCGGCCAACAGGGCCAGCGCGTTGCGGTCCTGGGCCAGCTGGCCGCGCAGGCGCGCGGCGTCGGTACGCGCAGTTTCCACCAGCGTGCGGGTCTGGGTCAGCTCCAGCGCCGAGCTGCCACCGCGCTCGTGGCGGGCCTCGGCCAGGCGCAGCGAATCCTCGTAGGTCTTCAGCGTGGCCTCGGCAATCTTCAGCTGCTGCGCGTCGGCCCCGTAGGTCAGCCACGCGGTGGCGGTCTCGGCCACCAGGCTCAGCTGCGCGTTGCGGCGGTTGGCGGCCACGGCGAAGTACTGTTGCAGTGCCGCTTCGCTGAGATTGCGCACGCGGCCGAACAGGTCCAGTTCGAACTCGGCCACGCCGACACCGGCGCTGAACTGCTCGGTGACGCCCGCATCGGTACCGCGACGGTCCATCTGGCCGGTGACGGCCACGCCGGGCACGCGATCGGCGCGCTGCACGCGGTACTGGCCGCGCGCCCGCTCTACATTGAGCACGGCCACGCGCAGGTCGCGGTTGTTCTGCAGCGACTGCTCGATCACCTGCTGCAGGCGTGCATCGGTGAAGAAGTCGCGCCAGCCGACGGCGGCGACATCGGCCACCTGGCCCTGTGCAGCCTCGGACGGCCACTGCGCCGGGATGCCGGGCGCAACGGCGGTGTTCTTCGGCGCCAGGGTGGAACAGCCGGCGAGCGCGAGCACGCCGGCCAGGGATACAGCAAGAGAAGAGAATTTCATGGCGACACCTTGGGGGTCACGGTGGTAGCGCCGGGCCATGCCCGGCGGCTACGCGGTGAGGCATCCGCCGGGCATGGCCCGGCGCTACCGGATTTCATCACTCGGCGGTCTTGCGCTTGAACACGCGCTGCACCACCACGAAGAACAGCGGCACGAAGAACACGCCCAGCACGGTGCCGACGATCATGCCGCCGAGCACGCCAGTGCCGATCGCCTGCTTGGCACCGGAGCCGGCGCCGGTGGAGATCGCCAGCGGTACCACGCCCATGCCGAAGGCCAGCGAGGTCATCACGATCGGGCGCAAGCGGTCGCGCACGGCATGCATGATCGACTCGATCAGGCCTGCACCCTTCTCCAGGTTCTCCTTGGCGAACTCGACGATCAGGATCGCGTTCTTGCTGGTCAGGCCCACCGTGGTCAGCATTGCCACCTGGAAGTAGATGTCGCGTTCCAGGCCCTTGAAGGTGTTGGCCAGCACCGCGCCGAGGATGCCCAGCGGGGCCGCCAGCAGCACCGCCGTCGGCACGCTCCAGCTTTCGTACATCGCAGCCAGGCACAGGAACACGATCATCAGCGACAGCGTGTACAGCAGCGGCGTCTGCGAGCCGGCCTGGCGTTCCTGGTAGGACATCGCCGTCCACTCGATGCCGAAGCCCGCCGGCAGCTGCTTGGCCAGCTGTTCGATCTCGGCCATGGCGTCACCGGAGGCGACACCTGGGGCCGGTTCGCCCTGGATTTCCATCGCCGACACACCGTTGTAGCGCTCCAGGCGCGGCGAACCGTAATCCCAGTGCTTGGTGGCAAACGCGCTGAACGGCACCATCTCGCCCTTGTCGTTCTTCACGGACCAGAGGTCGAAGTCTTCCGGGACCATGCGGAACGACTGGTCGGCCTGCACGAACACGCGCTTGACGCGGCCGCGATCGACGAAGTCATCGATGTACGAGCTGCCCCACGCGGCGGCCAGGGTACCGTTGATCTGGTCGATCGACAGCCCCAGCGAGGTCGCCTTGGCCGCATCGATGTCGATACGGAACTGCGGCGTGTCCTCCTGGCCGTTCGGGCGCACGTTGGCCAGCTTCTTGCTGCCCGCAGCGAGGCCGAGCAGCTGGTTGCGTGCGGCCACCAGTGCCTCGTGGCCCTGGCCGCTGTTGTCCTTCAGGAAGAAGGTGTAACCCGAAGCGGTACCCAGCTCTGGAATGGCCGGCGGCGGGAAGGCGAAGATGAAGGCATCCTTGATCTGGCCCAGTGCCGCCATCGCGCGGCCGGTGATCGGCATCACGCCGTTGTTGGCGTCACGCTCGCTCCAGTCCTTCAGCTTGACGAACGCCATGCCCGCGTTCTGGCCCATGCCGGCGAAGCTGAAGCCCTGCACCGAGAACACCGAGTCCACCGCATCCTTCTCGTTCTGCAGGAAGTGGTTTTCCAGTGCCGCGATCGATTCCAGCGTGCGTTCCTGGGTGGCACCCACCGGCGCCTGCACCAGCGCCATCAGCACGCCCTGGTCTTCGTTGGGCAGGAACGAGCTGGGCAGGCGCACGAACAGCACGCCCATCAGCACGAACAGCGCCGCCACGATGCCCATGAAGCGCCACGGACGGTGGATGATGCCGCGCACGCCGCGCTGGTAGCTTTCGCTGGTGCGGTCGAAGCCGCGGTTGAAACCGTTGAAGAAGCGACCGGCCAGGCCGCGATGGGCAACATGGTGCTCGCCCTTCTTCAGCGGCTTGAGCATGGTCGCGCACAGCGCCGGGGTCAGCACGATCGCCACCAGCACCGACAACGCCATCGCCGAGACGATCGTGGCCGAGAACTGGCGGTAGATCACACCGGTGGAACCGCTCATGAAGGCCATCGGCACGAACACCGCCGACAGCACCAGGCCGATGCCCACCAGCGCGCCGGTGATCTGGCCCATCGACTTGCGGGTCGCTTCAAGCGGCGACAGACCTTCCTCGGACATGATGCGCTCGACGTTCTCCACCACCACGATGGCATCATCCACCAGCAGGCCGATCGCCAGCACCATCGCGAACATGGTCAGCATGTTCACCGAGAAGCCCAGCATCGCCAGCACGCCGAAGGTACCCAGCAGCACCACCGGCACTGCGATGGTCGGGATCAGGGTGGCGCGGAAGTTCTGCAGGAACAGGTACATCACCACGAACACCAGCACGATCGCTTCGATCAGGGTCTGCACCACGCCCTTGATCGACACACGCACGAACGGCGTGGTGTCGTACGGGATCTCGGCTTTCAACCCGGCCGGGAAGAAGCTCTTCATGTCCTCCAGCGCGGCATCCACGCCGGCAGCGGTATCCAGCGCGTTGGCGCCGGTGGCCAGGGTGACCGCCAGGCCGCTGGCCGGCTGGCCGTTGTAGCGGGTGACGAAGTCGTAGGACTCGGCACCGAGTTCGACGCGGGCAACATCGCCCAGGCGCAGTTCGGCACCATCCTGCGCGCCGCGCACGATGATGTTGCGGAACTGTTCGGGGGTCTGCAGGCGCGACTGCGCGTTGATGGTGGCATTGAGCTGCTGGCCCTTCACCGACGGCGCACCACCGAGCTGGCCGATCGCCACCTGCGCGTTCTGTGCCTTGACCGCCGCGGTCACTTCGGCAACCGACAGGCCGTAGGTGTGCAGCTTGTTCGGGTCCAGCCAGATTCGCATGGCGTACTTGCCGCCGAACACCTGGATGTTGCCCACGCCCGGCACGCGGCTCAGACGATCAACGACATTCGAACCGACGTAGTCGGCGATGTCGTTGGCGTCCATGCTGCCATCCTCGGACACGAACGCGATGACGTTCAGGAAGCCCGAGCTGGACTTGGCCACGTTGATGCCCTGCCGCTGCACTTCCTGCGGCAGCAGCGGCATGGCCAGCTGCAGCTTGTTCTGCACCTGCACCTGGGCGATGTCCGGGTTGGTGCCGCTCTCGAAGGTCAGGGTGATGGTGGCCTGGCCATTGGACGAGCTGTTGGAGGAGAAGTAGATCAGGCCATCAAGGCCCTTCATGTTCTGCTCGATGATCTGCGTCACCGAGTCCTCGACCACCTTGGCCGATGCACCCGGGTAGGTGGCGCTGATCTCCACCGCCGGCGGTGCGACGTTGGGGTACATCGAGACCGGCAGCTTGAACAGGGCCAGGCCGCCGGCGAGCATGATGATGATGGCGATGACCCACGCGAAGATGGGTCGATCGATGAAAAAGCGTGCCATGGGGTTCTCCGCTTACTTCGCGTCGCCGGCCGGAGCGGCAGGCTGGGCGGCCGCTGCCGGCTTGGCCGGAGCAGTGCCCTTCTCGGTGGCCTTGACCGGCATGCCGGGGCCGATCTTCTGCAGGCCTTCGACGATGACCTTGTCGCCGGCCTTCAGACCGTCCTCGACCAGCCACTTGTCACCGACCGTGCGGCTGACCTTGACCGGGCGCACCTCAACCTTGTTGTCCTTGCCGACCACCATCGCGGTGGTGTCGCCCTTCGGATCGCGGGCGATGCCCTGCATCGGCACCAGCACTGCATCGCTGCGCACGCCGCCGCCGATCACTGCGCGCACATAGGTGCCCGGCATCAGCAGGCCGTCCGGGTTGTCCACCTTCACGCGCAGGCCGAAGCTGCCGGTGGCTGGATCGACGCTCACTTCCGAGAACTCCAGCGTGCCCTTGTGCTCGAAGGTGCTGCCGTCTTCCATCAGGATGCTGACCGGCAGCGTCTGGTTGTCCTGCAGGCGGCCGGCGGCCAGTTCGCGGCGCAGCTGCAGCAGCTCGGCCGAGGACTGGGTCAGGTCGACGTAGATCGGGTCCAGCTGCTGCACGGTGGCCAGTGCATTGGCCTGGCCGGCGCTGACCAGCGCCCCTTGGGTAACGCTGGACTTGCCGATGCGGCCGCTGATCGGCGCGGTGATACGGGCGTAGCCGAGGGTGACGTTGGCCGCATCCAGCGATGCCTTGGCGGCACCGACGTCGGCCTCGGCCTGCTTCTGCGCGGCCACGGCGTTTTCCAGATCCTGCTGGCTGACCGCGTCGACCTTGGCCAGCTCGGTGATGCGCTTGGCGCTCAGGCGCGCAGCGTTGGCCGTGGCTTCGGCGCGGGCCAGCTGGGCGCGGGCGCTGTTGGCCTGGGCGCGGTAGCTGGCGTCCTCGATCTGGTAGAGCGGCTCGCCGGCCTTGACCATGCCGCCCTCGGTGAACAGGCGCTTGGCGACGATGCCGTTCACCTGCGGGCGCACTTCGGCGACCAGGAAGGCATTGGTACGGCCCGGCAGTTCGCGGGTCAGGCCTACGGTCTCGGACTTCAGCGTGACCACAGTGACGTCACCCGGGCCCTGCTCGGGGGCCTGGGGTTGGCCGCCGCAGGCAGCCACGGTCGCGGCGATGGCCAGCGACAGTACAAAGGGTCGGATTCGGCTCAGCAACATGACGGAAGGGCTCTTGGAGGAAGGAATCTCAGAGAGGACTGATACCGCTCGGCTTCCCTCTTGTTCCGGTGAAAGCCCCGCAGATCGCGCCCACCCGGGTGGAGTGGGAGCCGGACCGGCCTGCCACACACACGACGGGAATGATGGGTGCGAAATATACATACATGCTTGTTTGTTTGTAAACCGGTACAATTCAGCCACGTTTCACCCGCACTCGTACCCACACCCATGGCCCGCAAGACCAAAGAGGACACCCAGGCAACCCGGGAAGGCATCCTTGACGCCGCCGAAGCCTGCTTCCATGAACACGGCGTGGCCCGTACCACGCTGGAGATGATCGGTGCCCGCGCCGGCTACACCCGTGGCGCGGTCTACTGGCACTTCAAGAACAAGAGCGAAGTGCTGGCCGCGATCGTCGAGCGCGTGCACCTGCCCTTCATGCAGGAACTGGAGCGCACCTCCACCGACCAGCGCGACACCCCGGTGCACGACCTGCGCGCGGTGATGATCCACTCGTTCATCGAGCTGTCCGAGGACGAGCGCCTGCGCAAGACCATGGAGATCATGCTGCGCAGCGATGCGTCGGCTGACACCAAGGTGCTGACCGAAATGCAGCAGGCCGGTTTCCGCGATGCGCTGGACCGGATGGAGCGCGCCCTGCGCCGCGCCCGCGATCTGGGCCAGCTGCGCGAAGGCGCCGACCCGAAGATCGCCGCACGCATGCTGCACGCCACCGTGCTGGGCGTGCTGCACGGCGCGATGGTCGAACCGGAACTGATGGACCTCAAGCGCGACGGCATGCTCGCACTGGACATGACCCTGGCCGCCTACGTGAAAGAAGGCGTGTTCGTGCCCGGAACGGTGCCCGAGCCGTTGCCGGAAGCGTGAGCGGCATTGCTGCCGCCACCGCGGCATTGCACGATCTCTACCTGCCCGCAGGGCTGCAGTTGACCGGACCGATCGTGGCGGAGGCGGAAAGCGCGGAGTACGGCGCCTGCCGCTTTGCCCTTGAGGGTCACAGCATCGTGTTCCGCGTCGCGAAGATCACGCCCCGCAAGACCGGCCAGTTCGTAACCCTGTGGAAACGCGCCGCCCCCGGTGCTGAGATCGCGCCGCTGGATGCAGCCGATGCTGTGCAGTTCGTGGTGATTGCGGTTTTAGAGGGAACACGGCGCGGGCAGTTCATCTTCCACCGCAACCTGCTGATCGAGCGCGGCGTGATGTCGTGCGATGGCAAGGGCGGCAAGCGTGCTTTCCGTGTCTATCCGCCGTGGAGCACACCGACCGCAAGGGACGCGATCCGGACCCGGCAGTGGCATCTGCGTTGCTTCCTGCCCACCGATGCCGATATCTCCGCCTCCTCCGGTGATCGATTACGCTCACTGTTGGTTTGAACCAGGCGGACCTTCCCCTTCTACGGACGCATCGTGATGATCCTGGACAACGTGGTGTGGGGCTTCATCGGCTGCGGCAGTGTCACCGAGAAGAAGAGCGGCCCCGCCCTGGCCAGCACACCCGGCTCACGGGTGACAGCGGTCATGCGCCGCAATGCGGCGTTGGCCGAGGATTACGCGCGGCGCCACGCGATTCCGCGCTGGTACGCGGACGCCGATGCGCTCATCGCCGATCCGGACGTGAACGCGGTGTACGTCGCAACGCCGCCCTCGACGCACATGCAGTATGCGCTGCAGGCGATAGCCGCGGGCAAGCCGGTCTACATCGAAAAGCCCATGGCCATGGACCGCGCGGAATGCGAACGCGTGCTGGAGGCCAGTGCGCGCTGCGGCGTGCCGGTGTTCGTGGCCTACTACCGCCGCGCCCTGCCCCGCTTCGCACAGGTGAAGCAGCTGCTGGACAACGGCGCGATCGGTACGCCGCGCAGCGTGCGCGCGACCCTGCATCGGCCACATTCGGTGGATGCCACATCGCCGGACTTCTGGCGGACCAACCCTGCGATCGCCGGTGGTGGGCTGTTCGTCGACCTCGGCTCGCACACCCTCGATCTGCTCGACCATCTGCTGGGGCCACTGAGCGAAGTGCGTGGCCTGGCCAGTTCATTGACCGGCGCTTATGCCGCCGAGGACAGCGTTTCGATGTGCTTCCGCACTGGAGTGGGCGCGCATGGCATCGCGCACTGGAGTTTCTGCGCGTTCCGCCGCCAGGATGAGATCGAGATCACTGGCGATCGCGGTCAGCTGCGCTTTGCCACCTTCGAGGATGTTCCAGTGGTACTGGAAACCGAAGCAGGCGTGCAGACGTTCGACATCCCGAATCCACCATCGATCCAGCAGCCGTTGATCGCGCACGTGGTGGACGAGCTGCGCGGCAGCGGTCGTTCGCCCTCGACCGGCATCAGCGCCGCACGCACCAGCGCGGTGATCGACCAGGTGCTGCAGGCCTACCGCACGCGGCAATCGCGCTGACCGCCACGTCATGAGGGCGCACTTGTCCATAGCGGGGACCCGTGCCGGCTGTGGGTCGGCGCTCCCGCGCCCACTGCAGCCCACCGTCGCCCATATGGGTGTGTAATAGACGGCTTCAACTAGGCCAACCATGGCAGGTCTTGCTAGTGATCTGTTCAGGGATGCGCCCCTTCTTCACTGCCGGGCGATTCCAGCGCATTGCGCTTTGTGGCGCACTTTGCATATCTCTTGGCGCACACTGCGATAGCGTTTAACGCCCGCAGGCGTAAATTGACTTGACCCGTCGTCCACAAGGCTCGGGGAGTTCGGCACCAAGAGGATCAGCAGGTGGCAGGAAATGGAACGTTTAGCTTGAACATTGGCTGGCAGGCACTGCTGTCGGACCTAGGAGTTCACAGCGGTCATGTCCTGCGAAAGGCAGGGCTGCCGGATGACATTCTCTCTCGCGAAAATCACGGGCTAACGACCGCCGAGTATTTTCGGTTCTGGGGCGCCTTGGAGAATGAAGTTCACGATCCCTTGTTTGCGTTGCGAATCGTAGAAACGGTGTCTGCGGAGTCTTTTGATCCGCCTCTGTTTGCGGCTCTCTGTAGTGCCAACCTTCTGCAGGCTGTCCAACGCTTGGCGAAATACAAACAGTTGGTCGCCCCTATGAGCTTGGACCTTGAGGTTGATGAAGCCGGAGCACTGACAATCTCGCCGCGCTGGTTGTCCGCCCCGTCTGAGGTGCCCTACTCACTGCAGGTCGCCGAACTGGCGTTCTTCTTGAAGCTGGCGAGACTCGCAACGCGTGAGCCGGTTCGTGCGCTGCGAGTCTGCCTTCCATCCACGCCATCTCGTGCCTATGCGCAGCAGTACGAGAAGTACTTTGGCACGACCGCACGAGGCAGCGCGGGCCCAAGCATCGCGTTCAGTGCAACTGATCTGCGGCGCCCCTTCCTCACGCAAAACGAGGGTATGTGGCGCGTTTTCGAGCCCGACCTTCGCCGACGACTCAATGAGCTCGATGCTACTGCTACCACCTCCGAGCGGGTGCGTGCTGTCTTGCTGGAATTGCTGCCAGCCAGCTCGGCCACGATTGAACGCACGGCGGAGAGGTTGGGCATGAGCAAGCGAACGTTGCAGCGTCGCCTAGAGGATGAAGGTCACAGCTTTCGCTCACTAGTCAGTGGCACACGGGAGAACCTTGCCAGGCACTACCTCAACAACACGAGCATGTCCGGCGGAGAGATTGCGTTTCTGCTCGGGTTCGAAGATCCCAACTCCTTCTATCGTGCGTTTCACGAATGGACAGGCCAGACGCCTGACAGTGCTCGAGTCCAATCGAGCCTGAATTGAGAGAAGAGACCATGCAGACCGTCGAGCGCAGGGTCATTCTTGCAGGAGCTACCGGATTGGTCGGCGGCCGATTGTTGAAGTTGCTCCTGGGCGATCCCGATGTTTGTGAAGTTCATGCCGTAGGCAGGCGGGCTTTGACGCTACAGCACCCAAAACTGCAGGTCCACGTCGTAGATTTCAGCTGTTTACCCGAGCTTCCCGAGGCAGATGAGGTTTATCTCGCCCTCGGAATTACGATTAGGGATGCTCGCAGCTGTGCAGCTTTCCGTGCTGTCGACCTAAACGCCAACCTGGCCGTTGCAAAGGCATCACTCCGACAAGGATGTAGCCGCGTTGGCTTGGTAAGCGCTGCGGGGCTCTAGCTGGCAGAAGAAGCAGCTGCCGGCTGCAGGTGGCGCGCTTTGCGTGGAGAGTGGCGCGTCACGCTAGCGACATGACACCTTCGGCCCTCCACAGTGACTGCACAAAGCGGCTATCCGGCCGCCTCCACTTTCACAGCGAGGAACCCATCATGGCCAACAAAGTCGCACTCGTCACCGGCGCCTCCTCCGGCATCGGAGAATCTGCCGCTCTCAAGCTCAAGGGGCTTGGCTACACGGTCTACGGAGCTGCACGCCGTGTTGACCGCATGCATCACCTGACCAAATCCGGCATTAAGATTCTTGCTATGGACGTGACCGACGATGCTTCCATGCAGGCCGGGATCGACACCATCATCGATGAATCCGGCCGTATTGACGTGCTCGTCAACAACGCTGGCTACGGCTCCTATGGCGCTGTCGAGGACGTTCCGATGGAAGAGGCGCGCGCCCAGTTCGAGGTCAACGTCTTCGGCGCTGTGCGGCTGACCCAGCTGGTCCTGCCGCAAATGCGGTCGCAGCGCTCGGGCACCATCGTCAATATCACCTCGATGGGTGGCAAGATTCATACCCCGCTAGGCGCCTGGTATCACGGCACGAAGTTCGCCCTGGAAGCGATCAGCGACTGCCTGCGCATGGAAGTCCGTCCCTTCGGTATCGACGTGGTGGTGATCGAGCCGGGCGGCATCAAAACCGAATGGGCCGGCATCGCTGCCGACAAGCTGCGCGAGACCTCAGGCCACGGCCCTTATGCGGCGCAGGCCAATGCCATGGCGGAATCCATGATCGGCGAGGCAAGCGTCAAGCGCCAGTCGCCACCGCAGATAATTGCCGACACCATCGCCAAAGCCGTGACGGCGAAGAAGGCCAAGACTCGCTATGCGATCGGATTCGGGGCCAAGCCGATGATCTTCATGCGCGGCCTTCTCTCTGATCGCGCCTTCGACAGCATGATGTGGGCTGCGACCGGCATCTCGAAGGCGGTGAAGAAAAGCAGGACTTGAACAAAGAACAGGTGTCGCGTCTTGTAGTTCCGCGGCATCCCCTCTTCTGAGTCTGCGAACAAGCCAGCGAGTCGGGCGCGCTTGTCGACAAGCCATTTCAGTGATGATGGGGTCCGGGTTTCCATGACCCCACGCTAGCACCGACAACTACCTGATTTCCTTGGGCAGGTGCGCCCTCATGACGGACCGCCAAGCAAAAGGCCGCCTTCCGGCGGCCTTTTCTGTTGCAGCGCGCGGGGTCAGGGCCTCGCCATGGCGAGGGATCCGATCCCAACGCGCATTACAGGATGTAGCGGCTCAGGTCCGGATCCTGCACCAGCTCACCCAGGTGCGCATCGACATAGGCGCTGTCGATGGCCAGGGTCTCGCCGTCGCGGTCCGGTGCCTCGTAGCTGAGCGAATCCAGCAGGCGCTCCAGCACGGTGTGCAGGCGACGGGCACCGATGTTCTCCTGGCGCTCGTTCACCTGAAAGGCGATCTCGGCCAGGCGCTCGATGGCGTCGGCGGTGAAGCTGACCTTGACGCCTTCGGTAGCCAGCAGTGCTTCGTACTGCTTGGTCAACGCGGCCTTCGGCTCGGTCAGGATGCGCACGAAGTCGCCCTTGCTCAGCGCGCCCAGCTCGACGCGGATCGGGAAACGACCCTGCAGCTCCGGAATCAGGTCGCTGGGCTTGGCCAGGTGGAACGCGCCCGACGCGATGAACAGGATGTGGTCGGTCTTGATCGTGCCGTACTTGGTGGACACGTTGGAGCCTTCCACCAGCGGCAGCAGATCGCGCTGCACACCTTCGCGGGACACGTCGCCACCGCCCACGTTGTCACCACGCTTGGCGACCTTGTCGATCTCGTCGATGAACACGATGCCGTGCTGCTCGCAGGCCTCGATCGCCGCGGTGCGGATGTCGTCTTCGTTGACCAGCTTGCCGGCCTCTTCCTCGATCAGCAGCGGACGCGCGGCCTTGATGGTCAGCGTGCGCTTGTGCGCCTTGGCGCCGCCGCCGAGGTTGGCGAACATCGACTTCAGCTGCTGGCCCATTTCCTCCATGCCCGGTGGGGTCATGATGTCCATGCTGACATTGGCGGCCAGGTCGAGTTCAATCTCGCGCTCGTCCAGCTCACCATTGCGCAGCATCTTGCGGAACTTGATGCGGGTCTCGTTGTCCTGCGCCGACGGTTCGTTGCGGGCGACTTCCGGATCGAAACCGATGCCGCCACTACGGCGCGGCAGCAGTGCATCGAGGATGCGGTCTTCTGCGCGTTCTTCGGCCTGGGTACGCACGCGCACCTTGGCCTGTTCGCGGTACAGCTTGACCGCGGTATCGGCCAGGTCACGGATGATCTGCTCGACGTCCTTGCCGACGTAGCCGACTTCGGTGAAGCGGGTGGCTTCGACCTTCACGAACGGCGCGTTGGCGAGCGTAGCCAGGCGGCGCGCGATCTCGGTCTTGCCGACGCCGGTCGGGCCGATCATCAGGATGTTCTTCGGCATCACTTCATTGCGCAGCTCGGGCACCAGCTGCATGCGACGCCAGCGGTTGCGCAGGGCGATGGCCACCGCGCGCTTGGCGTCGTGCTGGCCGACAATGTGCCGGTCCAGTTCCTGCACGATCTCGCGCGGGGTCATGGTGGCGGAGGAAACTTCGATCTTCGACATGGATGTGCTCACGAATTCGTTGTCTACGATGCCGGAACCGAACGGCCCCGGACGGTAGCGCCGGGCCATGCCCGGCGAATCTGGAATGTCTGTGACGGGTTCCCCGTCACAGCTCCTCGACCACCACGTTGCGGTTGGTGTAGATGCAGATGTCGCCGGCAATGCCAATGGCTTCGCTGGCGATGGTGCGCGCATCCAGTTCGGTGTGCGCCATCAGCGCGCGTGCGGCCGACAGCGCATAGGAACCGCCGGAACCGATGGCGATGATGCCGTCCTCCGGCTCGATCACATCGCCGGTGCCGCTGATGATCAGCGAGGTTTCCTTGTCAGCCACTGCCAGCAGGGCTTCGAGCTTGCCCAGGCGGCGCTCGGTGCGCCAATCCTTGGCCAGCTCGACCGCTGCACGCTGCAGCTGGCCGTGCTTTTCCAGCTTGGCCTCGAACAGCTCGAACAGGGTGAAGGCGTCGGCGGCGGCACCGGCAAAGCCAGCCAGCACCTGGCCATCACGGCCAAGGCGGCGCACCTTGCGCGCATTGCCCTTCATCACGGTGTGGCCCAGCGTGACCTGGCCGTCGCCGGCGATGGCCACGTGCTCGCCGCGACGGACGCAGACGATGGTGGTGGCGTGGAAAACGTTGGGGTTCTGACTGGGGTCCATGATGCCTCCGGGGTGACAGAACCAGAGGTGGGGACTGCGCTGCGCCCTTCAAGCCACCCGCGACCGCCTGCCGCAGGGGCAACGTTCAGCTTTCTCCGCTGCCCTCGTTGCTGCGTCGACGCTTCGCGCGCGGGTGCGCGGCGTCGTAGACCTTGGCCAGGTGCTGGAAATCGAGGTGGGTGTAGATCTGCGTGGTGGCGATGTCGGCATGGCCCAGCAGCTCCTGCACGCCGCGCAGGTCGCCGGACGATTCCAGGATATGGCTGGCGAAACTGTGCCGCAGCATGTGCGGATGCACGTGCTTGAACAGGCCCTGGCGCTGCGCCAGCTGGCGGATGCGGATCTGCACCGCGCGTTGGCTGATCGGCCCGTTGCGGCCGGGAAACACCGGCGAGGCCGGGCCACCACCACTCTCGGTGCGCCACGCCTGCAGCGCTTCGCGCGCCGGCCGGCCGAACGGCACGCGGCGTTGGCGATTGCCCTTGCCCAGCACGTTGACCAGGCCACTGGCGAAATCCAGGTCGCGCCAGGTCAGCGCGCAGACTTCGCTCAGGCGCAGGCCGGAGGAATAGAACAGTTCCAGCAGCGCGCGGTCGCGGCGGCCGAGCTCGCCTTCCGGCTCCAGCTCGACCAGCTGCACGGCTTCGTCAGCGTCGAGGACCTGTGGCAAACGGCGTGGTGCGCGCGGTGCCTTCAGCGTCGCCGCCGGGCTGACCTCGATGCGCCCGTGCTTGAGCAGCCAGGCGTAGAAGCTCCGGCACGCCGACAACCGGCGCTGCAGGCTCTTCGCGGACAGGCCACGGCGATGCTCATCGGCAACAAACTGGCGCAGCGCATCGGCATCGAGGGCGTCCACCGCCACGCCACGCGGCTCGGCCCAGACCGAGAGCGCATCCAGATCGCGACGGTAGGCGTCGAGCGTATGCGCCGACATCCGCCGCTCCACCTGCAGGTGCTGCAGGAAGGCCTGTACCGCGCTCATCGTCGTGGTGTCCTGCTCAGCTCGCGAAGCGCTTCAGGCCGGCGACCAGGGCATCGCCCATCATGCGCAGGAACAGCGTGCCCATGCCCGGATAGAAGCGGTTCGGATCGTGGCTGCCGACCGCGATCAGGCCCACGCCCGGCAGCGGCAGCAGTGCGGTGGTCTGCACCTCCTCGCTGCGCACGCCATACAGCACGGCGTTCTTTTCCGGCTGCAGGCGGCCACAGATCGGCTCGCCGTCCTTCAGGCAGTCGCGGAACGGGCCCAGCTGCGGATCATCGGCGGCGATCACCTGCAGCCAGTCGGCCTGTTCCAGCCCGGAAACAGGCGTGTGCACCACCAGCCGTACCAGATCGCCAGCGAAGTCTTCCTGAAGCGAGGCCGCCATCGCACGCAGGGTGTCGGCCGCGTTGTCCTGCTTCATCAACGCCACGGTCAGCTGGTGCGTGCGCACCGCCAGGCGTTCGTTGACCTGGGCAGTCGCGCCCAGGTCGGCCAACCGTCGTGCCAGCTCGCGGTTCTTCTCGCGCAGCACTTCCAGCTGGTAGCTGGCCAGCGACGCGGTCGGGCCGTCGTCACGCGGCACCACCAGGGTCAGGGCCAGGTCCGGGAACTGCTTGAGGAAGCCGGGATGACGCCGCAACCAGGCAGCGACTTCATGGGCCCCGAGCTTGTCGACGGTTTCGGTCATGCCATCCACTCCCCTTCGAAGACGAATGCGGTCGGGCCGGCCATCACCACCGGCTGGCCATCGCCCGGCCACTGGATGCGCAGGTCACCACCGGGCAGGCTGATGCGTGCATCACGCTGCAGGCGGCCGCGCTGCATCAGGGTCACCGCGGCGGCGCAGGCGCCGCTGCCGCAGGCCAGGGTTTCGCCGACGCCACGCTCATTCACACGTAGACGCGCATGCGCCGGGCCCATCACCTGGGCGAAGCCCACGTTCACCGAGCGCGGGAACGATGCATGCTGCTGCAGCAGCGCACCGACGCGCTCGACCGGCGCAGCATCGATCAGGCCCACTTCGATCACCGCATGCGGGTTGCCCATCGACACCGCGGCAAATCGCACGCTTTCGCCCTGCAACGGCAGCAGGTACTCCTCCCGCGCATGGGCAAAGCCCATCAGCGGCACGTTGGCCGGCTCGAACGCGGGCACGCCCATGGTCACCGCGTACTGGCCATCGCCCAGCACCTCCACCTCATGGCTTGCCAACGGACTGTCGATGACGAAACGGTCCCCCTGTGCACTGCCTTCGCGCACCAGCCAGGCGGCAATGCAGCGCGCGCCGTTGCCGCACTGTTCGGAATTGGAGCCGTCGGCGTTCCAGATGCGGTACGACGCCACCGAGCCTTCCGCGCGCGGCGCTTCGATGGTCAGGATCTGATCGCAGCCGACGCCGGTGTGGCGGTCGGCCAGGCGCGCAGCCAGTTCGGGCGTCGGCGGCGCAGTGCCGTCACGCAGGTCGATCACTACGAAATCATTGCCCGCGCCGTGCATCTTGCTGAAGCGCAGGGCCTTGGAACCGGCCTTACTCATTCCCGCCGCCCGCCTTCTTCGCCGGTGCAGTTGCCGGCGGGGTCGTCGTTGCAGCCGGGTCCGCAGTCGTGGCCGGGGTGTCGCTGCCTCCGCTCTGCACCGGGGTCGCCTCGGTGGCCGGCTCGGCAACCGGTTCGACGGTTTCTTCCACCGGTACCGGCTTCTGCGGCAGTACCAGCGGGCCCTTGTTGCCGCAGGCGACGAGGAACAGCAGCGAGGCCGCTGCCAGCGGAATCAGGATGGCGTTTCGATGGGGGATCTTCATGCCCCGAGTATAGCCATTGGCGGCTGAGCGGTTGGTGCAGGGAATCGGGGTGCCGGCCAGCGGCCGGCACTACCGCAGGCGCTCAATCCTCGGGAGGCGGAAGCGGCCGGGTCCACAGCCAGATCGCCACGACGGTCATGCTGCCGATCGAGAACCACTTCACCCAGGCGATCGGCACGCACCACAGCATGATGGCGGCGCACACCGCCATGGTGATCGTGGCCATCCACTTGCCGTAGCGGCTGACCGCCCCGTGCGCCTGCCAGTTGGCGATGGCCGGACCGAAGCGCGGATGCTGCAGCAGCCAGGTGTGCAGGCGCTCGGAGCCTCGCGAAGCGGCCCAGGCCGAGATCAGGATGAATACGGTGGTCGGCAGGCCCGGCACGAAGATGCCGACGATGCCGGTGCCAAGGCTGACGTAGGCCAGCAGCCACCACGCCCAGCGGAAACGCACCACTCGCGGTGGCGTGGTGGCGTCGCGTGGGGCGGAAGGATCTGGCGCGCTCATGGCCGCAAGGATACCGGTTCAGGGTGCCAGGCAGTGCCCGGCACCCTGTCGCGATCACGGCTGGGCGATGCCCAGCTGCTGCAGCACGAACGCATACGACTCGGACAGCTCGCGGTAACGCTGGAAGCGCCCCGACTTGCCGCCGTGGCCGGCTTCCATGTTGGTGCGGAACAGGATCGGGTAATGGCCGGTGTTGTCGTCACGCAGCTTGGCCACCCACTTGGCCGGTTCCCAGTACTGCACCTGCGAATCCCACAGGCCGGTGCCCACGAACAGCGCCGGATAGGCCTGCTTCTTCACGTTGTCGTAGGGCGAGTAGGACAGCATGTAGTCGTAGTACGGCTTCTGCTCCGGGTTGCCCCACTCGTCGTACTCGTTGGTGGTCAGCGGAATGGTCGGGTCGAGCATGGTGGTGACCACGTCGACGAACGGCACCTGCGCCACCATCACGCGGTAGTCCTGCGGCGCCTGGTTGGCCACCGCGCCCATCAGCAGGCCACCGGCGCTGCCGCCGGAGGCCGCCACGCGATCCTTCGCCGCCCAGCCCTGCGCCACCAGGGCACGGGTGACGTCGATGAAGTCGTTGAAGGTGTTCTGCTTGCGCAGCAGCTTGCCGTTCTCGTACCAGTCGCGGCCCATTTCCTGGCCACCGCGGATGTGGGCAATGGCATACACCACGCCACGGTCGAGCAGGCTCACCGCGGTCTGGTTGAAGTACGGGTCCATCGACATGCCGTAGCTGCCATAGGCGTACTGGAACAGCGCGCCCTTGCCGTCCTTCTGGTAGCCCTTGCGGTAGACCAGCGACACCGGCACCTTCACGCCATCGCGCGCGGTGATCCAGACGCGGTCGGTTTCGTACTTCGACGCGTCATAGCCGATCACCGGCTGCACCTTCAGCTGGCGACGCTCACCGGTGGCGGTATTCAGTTCGAACACCGTGGTCGGGGTGGTCATCGAGGTGTAGATGTAACGCAGCCACGGCGTGCCGGCTTCGGTATTGTCGCCCAGGCCCATCGAATACGCCGGCTCATCGGCCTTCACGTAGTCGCTGCGACCGTCCTTGAACAGCAGGCGGATGCGCTCCAGGCCTTCGGAACGTTCGGCGATGGCGGTGTAGCTGTCGAACAGTTCGAAGCCCTCGATGAACACGGCATCGTCATGCGCGATCCAGTCCTTCCACTGCGCGCGCGAGGTGGCATCGGTGGGTGCGGTGACCAGCTTGAAGTTCTTCGCACCGTCGTTGGTGCGGATCACCCAGCGGCCATCGTAGTGGTCGGCGTCGTACTCGACGTCGCGCTGGCGCGGCGCCAGCACGGTGAACGTGGTCGGGTCGCTGGCGGGTGCATAGCGCTCTTCCGAGGACACGGTGCTGTGCACGCCGATGGTGATGAAGCGATCGTCGCGGGTGCGGCCGATGCCCATGTAGAAGCTGTCGTCCTTCTCTTCGTAGACGACGGTGTCGGCGCTGGCCGGGGTGCCCAGCACATGCTTCTTCACGCGTACGGTCAGCAACGTTTCCGGATCGTTCTCGACGTACAGCACGGTGCGGTTGTCGTCGGCCCAGACCAGGTCGCCGGAGCTGCCGGTAATCACGTCCGGCAGCAGCTTGCCGGTGGCCAGGTCCTTGAAGCGGATCGTGTACTGGCGGCGGCCGACGTCATCATCGGCCCAGGCCAGCAGCTGGTTGTCCTGGCTCACTTCCATCGAGCCGACGCTGAAGTAGCCCTTGCCGGCAGCCATCGCATTCACGTCCAGCAGGATCTCTTCGGCCGCGTCCATGCTGCCCTTGCGGCGCGCATGGATCGGGTAGTCCTGGCCGGTCTCGAAGCGGCTGTAGTACCAGTAGCCGCGCTCACGCGCCGGCACGCTGGAATCGTCCTGCTTGATGCGGCCGACGATCTCCTTGTACAGGGTGTCTTCCAGCGGCTTCAACGGCGCCAGCAGCTGGTCGGCATAGGCATTCTCGGCCTGCAGGTAGGCCAGCATGTCCTTGTTCTCGCGCTTGTCGTCGCGCAGCCAGTAGTAGTCATCGCTGCGGGTCGCGCCGAACGGCGCCTTGACCACATGCGGATGCTTGGCGGCATCCGGCGGAACGGGCGGCGTGGCGGCGGTAGCGGTGGTGGTCATCAGGCTGGCAAGCAACAGGCAGAGGGTGGATTTCATGAGATAGGGCTCCTTGAGGGGCAATGCAATGGCGTCCTTGCACCCGAGTCTGGGTTGCGGAAGGACGGCGGGCAACCCTGCGGAACGTCATGGTGGCCATGCCTGCCAGTAGTGCCGGCCGCTGGCCGGCAACCTCACGGCCTGCGGGTGGGTCGGTTGCCGGCCAGCGGCCGGCACTACCAGAGCGCGTGACCCCGGTGCGCGGCGTACCATGGGCTGCATGAGCACCCTGCCCCACACGCCGGGCTACAGCCGGCGCAGCCATGAAATCGCCCCGTTCCACGTGATGTCCCTGCTGGCCCGCGCGCAGGCGCTGGAACAGGCCGGCCATGATGTGATCCACCTGGAAATCGGCGAACCGGACTTCACCACGGCCGAACCGGTCGTGCGTGCCGGCCAGGCCGCATTGGCCGCCGGCCATACCCGCTACACCGCCGCACGTGGCCTGCCGGCGCTGCGCCAGGCCATCAGCGGCTTCTATCGCAGCCACTACGGGCTGGACATCGACCCCGAGCGCATCCTGGTCACCCCTGGCGGCTCCGGGGCGCTGCTGCTGGCCAGCAGCCTGCTGGTCGACCCCGGTCGCCACTGGCTGCTGGCCGACCCCGGCTATCCGTGCAACCGCCACTTCCTGCGCCTGGTGGAAGGCGGCGCGCAGCTGGTGCCGGTCGGGCCGGAGACCGCCTATCAACTCACTCCGTCGCTGGTCGAACAGCACTGGAACGCGGACAGCGTCGGCGCGCTGGTCGCCTCGCCGGCCAACCCCACCGGCACCGTGCTCTCCGCCGACGAACTGGCAGCCCTGTCGCAGACCCTGCACGCGCGCGGCGGCCACCTGGTGGTGGACGAGATCTACCACGGCCTGACCTACGGCCTGGATGCGCCCAGCGTGCTGCAGGTGGACGACAGCGCATTCGTACTGAACAGTTTTTCCAAGTACTTCGGCATGACCGGCTGGCGGCTGGGCTGGCTGGTGGCACCGCCGGCGGCGGTGCCGGACCTGGAGAAGCTGGCGCAGAACCTGTACATCAGCGCCTCGAGCATCGCCCAGCATGCCGCACTGGCGTGTTTCAGCGAGGAAGCGATGGCGATCTTCGAGCAGCGTCGCGAAGCCTTCCGCCAGCGCCGCGATTTCCTCCTGCCGGCATTGCGTGAACTGGGCTTCCGTATCGAAGTCGAGCCGCAGGGTGCGTTCTACCTGTACGCCGATGTCAGCGCATTCACCGATGACGCGCAGGCGTTCTGCGCCCACTTCCTGGAAACCGAGCACGTGGCATTCACGCCGGGGCTGGATTTCGGCTTCCACCGTGCGAACCAGCACGTGCGGTTGGCCTACACGCAGGAAGTGCCGCGGTTGCAGGAGGCGGTGGCGCGGATCGCGCGCGGGTTGAAGCGCTGGCTGGGATCACGCTGACGGTAGTGCCGGCCGCTGGCCGGCAACGGCATCATCCACGCATTCCCGGTTTGCCGGCCAGCGGCCGGCTCTACCGGTAAAGAAAAACGCCGCCCTGGGGCGGCGTTTTCCGTTCTGCTTACTTACCGCCGAGGCGTTCCCACAGGAAACTGTAGGCCAGCGCCGACATGTGTGCGGCCTGCGCGTTGTTGGCTGCGCCGCCGTGGCCACCTTCGATGTTCTCGTAGTAGGTCACGTCCTTGCCGGCATCGATCATCTTCGCCGCCATCTTGCGGGCATGGCCCGGATGCACGCGGTCATCGCGGGTGGAGGTGGTGAACAGCACCGGCGGGTAGTTCTTCTTCGCGTCGAACAGGTGGTACGGCGAGAAGGTCTTGATGAACTCCCAGTCGCTGGTATCCGGGTTGCCGTACTCGGCCATCCACGACGCACCGGCCAGCAGGTGGCTGTAGCGCTTCATGTCCAGCAGCGGCACCTGCACCACCACCGCACCGAACAGCTCCGGGTACTGGGTCAGCATGTTGCCGGTCAGCAGGCCACCGTTGCTGCCGCCCTGCACGCCCAGGTGCTTGGCAGTGGTGATCTTGCGCTTGACCAGATCGCGTGCCACGGCGGCCATGTCTTCATAGGCCTTGTGGCGGTTCTGCTTCAGCGCCGCCTGGTGCCAGCGCGGGCCGTACTCGCCGCCGCCACGGATGTTGGCAACCACGTACACGCCGCCCTTCTCCAGCCAGGCGCGGCCCATGCCACCGGAGTAGCCCGGGGTCAGCGAGATCTCGAAACCACCGTAGCCATAAAGCAGGGTCGGATTGGAGCCGTCCAGCTTCATCGCCTTGTCGTGCACCACGAAGTACGGCACGCGGGTGCCGTCCTTGCTGGTGGCGAAGTGTTGCTCGATCACCTTGCCCTTGGCATCGAAGAAGGCCGGCATGGTCTTCAGCGTTTCCGGGGCCTGTCCGATCTCGGCCAGCGCCAGGGTGGTCGGGGTCAGGTAGTCGGTGGCGGTCAGCCACACCGCGTCGCTGTCGTTGCTGTCGACCGCGGCCACGCCCAGCGTGCCGAAGGCCGGCGCGCCGACGAAGCGGCTGGTCTGCCAGCCATTGGCGCCCGGGGTCAGCACCGACAGGCGGTTCTTGACGTCGTCCAGCACGTTCAGCACCAGATGGCTCCTGGTCCAGGTGGCGCCGGCCAGCGAGGTGGTCGCGGTCGGGGTGAACAGCACGTCGAACTCACGCTTGCCGGCCAGGAAGTCATCCAGCCGGGTCGCCAGCAGCGAACCGGACGCATAGGTCTTGCCACCCACGGTCCACGGATCACGCAGTTCCAGGGTCAGCCACTGCTTGTGCAGGCCCTTCTCGGCCGAGTTCGGCGCGTCGATCTTGGTCAGCGTGCCATCGTCGCCACGCAGGTAGATCTCGTTGTTGTAGAACGCCAGCGTGCGGCTGACCAGGTTGCGTTCGTAGCCCGGAGTGTCATCGTGCATCGCCGCGATGTACATGTCTTCCGGCTTGCCTTCATACACCACGCTGGCGGAGGCCATCGGCGTACCACGCTTCCACAGCTTGGCCACGCGGGGGTAGCCGGAGGTGGTCATCGAGCCGGCACCGAAGTCGGTGTAGACGAACACGGTGTCGCGATCGATCCAGTTCAGGCCACCCTTCGACTCGGGACGGAAGAAGCCGTCCTTGATCCAGCTCTTGCTGGACAGATCGAATTCGCGGGTGACGTCGGCATCGGCACCACCGCGCGACAGCGCGATCAGGCAGCGGCTGTAGTCCGGGCGCAGGCAGTCGGCGCCGTGCCAGACCCAGTTCTCGCCCTCGGCCTTGTTCAGCGCATCCAGGTCGAGCACGGTTTCCCACTGCGGCGAGGCCTTGCGGTACTCGGCCAGCGTGGTGCGCCGCCACAGGCCGCGCTCGTGCTGCTGGTCCTTCCAGAAGTTGTAGTAGTAGTCGCCGATCTTCTGCACGGCGGGAATCTTGGCGTCGGAGTCGAGCACCTCGCGGATGCTGGTCTCCATCTGCTTGAAGGCCGGGGTCTGCGCCAGGCGCGCCTCGGACTTGGCATTCTGTTCCTTGACCCAGGACAGCGGCTTGTCGCCGGTGACGTCCTCCAGCCAGGCGTAGCGATCGGTGTCTTCAGCGGCCACGGCGGTCCCCACCGAGGCAGCGGTCATCATGCCGGCCAACAGGCAGGCGGAAGCGAGTCGAGACATTGCAGCTCCAGGCAGTCATAAGCCGTGGAACGCTAGCATGGATCGCTGCAGCCGCTCCCGTGTCGAAGGTCAGGCCGCGGCGGTCGAGCCACGGCGGCCACCACGGACCGCGCCACGGCTGCGGCGTCGCGCCTGTCCACCGGTGCGACGGGCCAGCCGCAACCACGACAGACGCAGCACAGGGAACCGCAACAGCGCCCACCAGGCCACCAGCGGCATGCCCACCAGCCACATCGGCAACCAGCCCAGCCAGGCGTTGCTGCCACGAGCGGCTGGCCAGACCAGGACCAGTGCCAGGCCGGCCAGGGCGACCTGCCGCACGCTGCGCAGCAGGCGCGGATCGGCGCGTTCAATAATGACGCGTTCAGTTGCAGGGCGACGAACGGAACGAGCGTTCATGGGGCTTCTCCGGTAGACAATGCAACACAGCTTGGGCAAGGCCCTTCTCACAGGTTGCGACACCATTGACGGATCGCGTGCACACAGTCGACCATGCGCGTGCAAGCCCACAGGAGCCCGCTCCCGCATGACTTCGATCCGCCCGCTCTGCGCCGCGCTGCTGGCCCTTTCCCTGGCCGGCCCCGCCGTGGCCGCCAGTGAGCCGCCGTCGCCCCGTACCAGCGCCTCTGGTGCGGCTGCCCTGGACGCGCCGATCGACCTGAAGCGCTTCATGGGCACCTGGTACGTGATCGGCCGCGTGCCGAACTTCATCGAACGTGGCCATGTCGCCAGCGTCAACGAGTACGAGCTGCGCGACGCGCACAAGGTCGGCATCACCTACCGCTACCGTGACGGCTTCGGCGAACCGCTGCAGGAAGTGCGTGCCCGCGCCAGCGTCGACCCGGACAGCGGCAACCATGGCTGGCGTACCTGGTTCTACCGCGTCGTGCCGACCCATTCGCGGGTGCTGGAAGTGGCGCCGGATTATTCCTGGGCGCTGATCGGCTACCCCGGCCGTGAGATGGCCTGGATCTTCTCGCGCACCCCGGACATGGACAAAGTCCTCTACAAGGAGCTGGCCGAGCGCCTGCGCGACGAGTACGGCGTGAACACCGACAAGCTCAAGCGCGTGCCACAGCACCCCGAGCAGGTCGGCAAGCTGGGCTACGAAGTGCCGAACGTGCGTTGACTGGACCGCGGGATTGCCGGCCAGCGGCCGGCACTACCCGAACCCGGCATTCTGCTATCTGCGGCTGTAATGCGCGACCAGGCGGTCGCCGAGCATCTGCAGCAGCTGCACCAGGACCAGCAACAGGACCACGGTAACCAGCGCCACGTCGGTATGCGAACGCTGGTAGCCGTCGCGGAACGCCAGGTCGCCGAGGCCACCGGAACCGATCGCACCGCCCATCGCGGTGAAACCAATCAGCGCCACGGTGGTGACCGTGGCCCCGGCAATCAGGCCGGGGCGCGCTTCGGGCAGCAGCACGCGGGTGACCAGCTGCCAGGTGGTGGCGCCCATCGCCTGGGTCGCCTCGATCACGCCCCGGTCGACTTCACGCAGCGCGGTCTCGACCAGGCGCGCATAGAACGGTGCCGCACCGATCACCAGCGGCACGATCGCACCGCGCACGCCCAGCGAGGTTCCCATCAGGAACAGGGTGACCGGGATCAGCACGATCATCAGGATGATGAAGGGCACCGAACGCAGCAGGTTCACCACCAGCGCCAGCACGCCATAGGCGAACGGCCGGCGCTTCATCTGCGGTGCGCCGAACAGGTACAGCAGCACGCCCAAGGGCAGGCCGATGGCCAGGGTCAGCGGCAGCGAACCCAGCAGCATCAGCAACGTGTCGATGGTGGCCTGGCCGATGTCGGCCCACTTGCCCGCATCCAGGTGGCGGAAGAAGCCGCCGGCAGTCGCGATGATCATCGACGCAGTTCCTCAACATGCACGCCGGCGGCCACGAAGGCGGCCTGCGCGGCGGACTGGTCGCCGCCCACCAGGGCGACCACCAGCTGGCCATACGGGGTGTCCTTGATCCGGTCGATACGGCCGGACAGGATGTTGTAGTCGACCCCGGTCTCGCGCGCGACGCTGCCGAGCAGGGGTTCGTAGGTGTCGCCACCCAGGAAGGTCAGCCGCACGATGCGGCCACCGACGGCATCGAAATCGCGGTGCAGCGTACCCTCGTCCACATGCTCCGATTCGCTGACGAAACGGCGCGTGGTCGGGTGCTGCGGGTGCAGGAACACCCGGGTGACCGGGCCGGTCTCGACCATCTGGCCGGCGTCGAGCACGGCCACGCGGTCGCAGACGCGGCGGATCACATCCATCTCGTGGGTGATCAGCACGATGGTCAGGCCCAGCTCGCGATTGATCTTCGACAGCAGCGACAGCACAGACGCGGTGGTCTGCGGGTCAAGCGCACTGGTCGCCTCGTCGCACAGCAGGATCTGCGGACGTGTTGCCAGCGCGCGGGCGATGCCGACGCGCTGCTTCTGGCCACCGGACAGCTGTGCCGGGTACTTCTGCGCGTGCGCTTCCAGGCCAACGGTCTGCAGCAGCTCGGCCACACGCGCGTCGATTTCCGCTTTCGGCGTGCCGGCCAGCTCCAGCGGGAAGGCCACATTCCCGGCCACCGTGCGCGAGGACAGCAGGTTGAAGTGCTGGAAGATCATGCCGATGCGCCTGCGCAGCGCGCGCAGGCCGTCCGCGTCCAGTGCAGTGGCATCCTCGCCGCCGATCAGCAGACGACCACCGCTGGGCTCTTCCAGGCGGTTGATCATGCGGATCAACGTCGACTTGCCGGCGCCGGAATGGCCGATGATGCCGAATACCTCACCGGCTTCGATGGTCAGGTCCAGCGGTTGCAGCGCGCTGACTTCGCGGCCGGCAACGGCATAGGATTTGTGCAGGCGCTGGAACTCGATCACGGGCGTGGCTCACCGGCTGGGTGACGGAAGGGGGCGTGCAGCCTACCAGCGCCGGCGCTCGCGCGCCCGCGCCATGGGCCAGAATGTTATTCCTTTTGGTTCTAAGGCGCCTATGAAGCCTCGCACCCGGTAGTGCCGGCCGCTGGCCGGCAACTCCTCACGCTGGAGGGATCCGCTGCGGTTGCCGGCCAGCGGCCGGCACTACCCCCCGGGTTCAGGGATGATCCAGCGGCTTCGGCGGTTCCTGCCGGTTCACCCGCTCGCGGTGCAGCAGATACAGCCCCGAAGCCACGATGATCGCTGCACCCACCCAGGTATAGCCGTCCGGCAGCTGGCCCCAGAAGGCCAGGTCCCAACCGATCACCCAGACCAGGCCGCTGTACTCCAACGGCGCGATCATCGACGCCTCGCCCAGCTGGAAGGCCTTGGTCAGGGCAATCTGGCCCAGTGCCCCGGCCAGGCCCATGCCGGCGATCAGCGGCGCATGCGCCAGCTGCAGCGGTACCCAGCCGGGAAGGGCCAGCAGGCCCGCGCCGATCGCCATGATCACCAGGAACCAGACCACCATCGACTGCGAAGTATCGGTACGGGTCAGCAGGCTGACCGTGATCGCAGCCACGGCATAGGCGGTGGCCGCGGCAAGCACCATCAGCCCCGGCACCGAGATGAAGCCATCCACGCCCGGCCGCAGCACCACCAGCACGCCGACCAGGCCGATGCCGATGGCCACCCAGCGCCGCGGCCCGACCCGTTCACCGAGCAGCGGCACCGAGAGTGCAGCGATAAGCAGCGGCGCAACGAAATAGATGGTGTAGGCGGTGGACAGAGGCAGGTCGCGCAGGGCGAACACGAAGCAGCCGATCATCGCCATGCCCAGCGCGCCGCGCAGCAGGTGCAGGCCCCAGCGCCGCGGCACCAGCGAGCGCGGGCCGGCACTGACCAGCACCCAGACCAGCACGAACGGCAACGAAGCAGCGCCGCGCAGGAAGGTCACTTCCAGGGTGGGATAGCTGGCCGACAACTGCTTCATGCCAGCGTCCATCAGCGAGAAACAGGCGACCGCAGCGACCATCCAGGCCACCGCACGCGAGGGGGAGCGTTGCAGGTTCATGGCCCATTATCGCCCGGTCGTCGCCTTCTGTAGAGCCGAGCCGACGCTCGGCTCCGTTGTGAAGAGCAGCCGAGCATGGGCTCGGCTCTACAGAGGGCGGGTAAGCGGGCCCTCGCGATAGAATGGCCGCCACTGAAACCTGCGGAGCACCGCCCATGCCTTCCTTCGACGTCGTGTCTGAAGTCGACACCCACGAGCTGACCAACGCCATCGACCAGGCCAACCGCGAACTGGCCACCCGCTTCGACTTCAAGGGCGTGGACGCCAAGTTCGAGCGCGATGGCGATGTCATCAACCAGACCGCGCCGACCGAGTTCCAGCTCAAGCAGATGAACGACATCCTGCGTGCACGCCTGGCCGCGCGCGGCATCGACGTGCTGAGCCTGGAGTTCGGCGACATCGAGACCAACCTGGCCCAGGCCCGGCAGAAGATCACCGTCAAGCAGGGCATCGAGCAGAAGATCGCCAAGAAGATCGCCGCGGCCCTGAAGGAAGCGAAGCTGAAAGTGGAAAGCCAGATCAACGGCGACAAGCTGCGGGTGCAGGGCAAGAAGCGCGATGACCTGCAGGACGCCATCGCCGTGCTCAAGGCCGGCAAGTTCGAGCTGCCGCTGCAGTTCAACAATTTCCGCGATTGATCTGCCCGCCGGGCATGGCCCGGCGGACTGCAACGTCAACCGCGCAGCAGCTTGTACAGCGTGGTGCGCGAGATGCCCAGCTGGCGAGCGGCCAGGCTCAGATTGCCGTCCGCCGCCTGCGCCGCACGGCGCGCCGCTTCACGCTGCTGATCACGCAGCAGCGGTGCATTCATCGTCGCCGCTGGAGGGCTTTGCGCGCTGCGGCCAGCAACCTTGCGCGGCGCCTGCAGGTGCTGCAGGTAAACCGCACTGCCCTCGCCTACCCGCACCCGATGCGGCGCCCCGGGTTGCAGCAGGCGCCGCCGCTGCGCGGCACTGGCGCCGGCAAACACGCTTTCCAGGTCCAACAACGGCAACGGTCCCCGACGCGGCAGGCCCAACAGGCGCCGCGCAACACGGTTGGCCGCGCGCAGCTGGCCATCCTCCTGCACCGCCAGCAGCCCCTGCAATGGCGACGCCAGCCAGCGCGGATCATGCTGCAGCGCCAGCAGGTGCACGTCGGCAAGCGCGTGGAACAACCGGTTCTCGCTGGCCAGCGCGGCCTGCCGGAAGTAGCCCTGCAGCAACGAGGGATCGCGCTCACCCAGGCCGGTGATATCGATCACCCCGCATACCTGCCCATCGAGATCGTGCAGTGGCTCGCTGAGGCAGAACACCGGGGCGAACCGCTGCAGGTAGTGTTCATTACCCCGTACCAGCGCAGGCAGGTCGTCGGCCAGGCTGACTGCCGGTGCCGTGGTGCCGATCTCGCCCTCGCCCAGCCTCCGCCCGACCTGGATCGGACGCAGCAGCGGTGCATCTTCCAGGCCATGGGCCTGCTGCGCGATCACCATGCCCTCACGGTTGGCACAGAACATCGTCCAGCCACGCCCGCCAAAGGCGGCCCACAGCTGTTCCAGCTCCGGCCGCACGCAGCGCGCGAGCCGACGGTCGCCGGGATCGGAAAGATGCCGGCCATCACCCAGCAGCGGACGGTAGTCCGGCTCCTGCCCGGGCAGCAGGCCCGCCGCGCGCGAACGCAGCCATGACTGCTGCAGCGGCAGCGGCAACACGCCCAATGAACGCGCATCGCCCTCGGCGAAGGCGGCGCGTGCCGCCACCAACTGCTGTTGCCCGACTGTCGTGGCCATCATGGATGCAGCCTACACCCGCCAGCGGCAACGCCACGTTACGTTCCGACAACGGAATGTTTCCGCCAGCGGGTCAAACAAGGGGTCAGAGCCGCTTTCCTTTGAAAAACGGATCCGACCCCGTGCCGACCAACGGTCGGCACCCACCAACAGCAGCGGGAACCTGTCGAAGGCGGGGTGGGTCCGGTTGCGGGGGGCCAGATCAGTCAGCCGCATGGATGCGGCTGCCAAGCCCCCAGGGAAGGGCTTACGGCGTCCCCCGCAACCGGACCCACCCCGCCACACACCCGGAAACCCGCTGTTGCTGTTGCAGTTGACGTTGCTTGAGGCGGGTGCAGGGCGCAGCCCTGCAGCCCCCGCCTTTCCCCCTACGCCGCGATGCGCAGGATCGGCTTGAGCGTGATTCCCTTCGTACTGTCCTCCGCCGCCTGGTTGATCTGTTCCAGCGGATAGAACTTCACCAGCTTGTCGAACGGGAAGCGGCCCTGCTGGAACAGCGTGACCAGCTGCGGAATGAACACCTGCGGCACGCTGTCACCTTCCACGATGCCGCGGATGCTGCGGCCACCGAGCAGCAGGTTGTTCACATCGAAACTGGCGGTGGTGCCCAGCTTCGGCGCGCCGACCACGCCCATCATGCCCAAGCCGCCCAGCGCTTCGATACCGGCGGAGAGTACCTCCGGGCGACCGGTCGATTCCAGTGCGAAATCAGCACCACCGCCAGTGATCGCGCGCACGGCCTCGACCACATCGGTCTCGCGGCTGTTGACCACGTGGGTGGCACCCAGTTCCAGCGCCAGCTCCAGCCGCGACGGCACCACGTCGATGGCGATGATGGTGGTGGCGCCGGCCACCTTGGCCGCCATCACCGCACTCAGGCCGACCGCGCCGGCGCCGTAGCTGGCGAAGCTGCTGCCCGAACGCACCTGCAGCGAATTGAGCACCGCACCGGCACCGGTCTGGATGCCGCAGCCCAGCGGGCCCAGCAGTTCCAGCGGCGCATCGTCGGGCACCTTGATCGCGTTGATCTCGCGCGCAATGGCGAAGGTGGCAAACGAAGACTGCGCGAAGAAATGGTCGTGCAGCGGCTGGCCCTGCGTATCGGTGATCGCGGTATGACCGTGGCCATCATCGCCACCGAAGTTCAGTGCGAAGAAGTCCTTGCAGTAGGCACCATGGCCGCCGCGGCAGGGATTGCAGTGACCACAGGCGCCATAGGTCAGCACTACGTGGTCGCCCACCTTGAGGTCGCGCACGTTGGGGCCGACCGCCTCGACAATCCCGGCGCCTTCGTGGCCGAGTACCGCAGGCAACGGCACCGGGTAGTACTGATCGCGCACGATCAGATCGGTGTGGCACAGGCCGGTCGCCACCACCTTCACCAGCACCTCGTCGTCCTGCGGGCCGCGCAGCCGCGCCTGCTCGATGACGAAGGGCTGTTCCTTGCCGCGGACCACGGCGGCAGTGATCTCGCGTGTTGTCGTGTTGCTGCTCATCGCAATGCTCCTTCGATCAGATCGGGTAGGCGGGCGCTTCGCCCTTGACGGTCAACCACTGCCACTGGGTGAACTCTTCCCCGTTGGCGGGGCCACCGATACTGGTGCCGTTGCCGGATGCACCGACGCCGCCGAAGGGATTGATCACTTCGTCGTTCACGGTCTGATCGTTGATATGCAGCAGGCCGGTGCGCAGGCGCTCACCGAGCTTCAGCGCGCGCCCGACATTGCTGGACACGATGGCCATCGACAGGCCGTACTCGCTGTCGTTGGCCAGGCGCACGGCCTCGTCGTCATCGTCGAACGGCACCACCACCGCCACCGGTGCGAAAATCTCTTCGTTGAACGCCGGATTGTCGGCAGAGACGTTGCCAAGCACGGTCGGCGCGAAGAACAGATCGCGATGGGTACCGCCTGCCTCCAGCGAGGCACCGGCCTGCACCGCCTGCTCGACCACGCGCGCGGCGTGGTCACGCTGGCCAGCATTGATCAGCGGGCCGATGGCCACCTCTTCGCGTGCCGGATCTCCCACCTTCAACGAATTGGCCTTGGCCACCAGCTTCTGCAGGAACGCATCATGGATCTTCCGATGCACCAGCACGCGGCCGGTCGCCATGCAGATCTGTCCCTGATGCAGGTAGACGCCCCACGCGGTGTTGGCCACCGCCAGGTCGAGGTCGGCATCGTCGAGGATGATCAGCGAGTTCTTGCCACCCAGCTCCAGCGACACCTTCTTCAGGTGCTTGCCCGCCGCTTCGCCGACCTTGCGCCCGGCCGCAGTGGAGCCGGTGAACTGGATCATCGCCACGTGCGGATCGCTGGTCAGCGCGGCACCTGCCGCGCCATCACCGGGCAGCATGTGCAGCACTCCTGCCGGCAGCCCGGCCTGCTCGAACAAGCGTGCGATCACCGCGCCGCCACACACCGCCGTGCGCGGATCCGGCTTCAGCACCACGGCGTTGCCCAGCGCGATCGCCGGCGCCACCGCGCGCATGGCCAGGTACAGCGGGAAGTTGAAGGGCGAGATGACCCCGACCACGCCCAGTGGCCGGCGCCGTGCCAGGTTCAGACGGCCCGGCTCGGACGGCAGGATCTCGCCGGTGCTGCGCGAAGGCAGCGCCGCGGCTTCGTGCAACGCCTTGATGGTGACCTTGGCCTCAAAGCCGGCCTTCAGGCGAGTGGAGCCGCTTTCGCGCACCAGCCACTCGACCAGGGTGTCGATGTTCTCTTCGGCCAGGCGTGCCGCTTTGCGCATAACCTCAGCGCGCTGCTCGTAGGGCGCTGACGCCCACGCCTGTTGCGCCTGGGCAGCGGCTGCCGCCGAGTGCGCCACCTGCGCCGGGTCAGCCAGGCCGATCTCGCCGAGGGTGTTGCCGGTGGCCGGCTCGATCACCGGCTGCCGTTGCGCAGCCGCCTGCCAGTGACCATCGAAGAAGGCGCCGGCCCAAAGGGCATCCGGCAGCCACGGGGAAGATGCAGTCATGGGTGTCCTCCTGTGTCGTGCGTCCATTCCACGCCCGCCGTCCGCGGCAGGCAATCGGCCATCCAGCGGTCGCCCGCAAGGGCTTGAATCGGCGGGAATTTCCAGCATGGCGACTGTCCAGTTCCTGCACAGTGAACAGCGCGGCGGCGGCACACTGCATACAATGTCCGCCCCGCCAGCCGACGTGCCCGCCATGACCGATGCCCACCTGCCCACCGATGACCCGATCGCCGCCACCCGCCTGTGGCTGGAGCGCATCGTCATCGGCCTGAACCTGTGCCCGTTCGCCAAGGCGGTGTACGTGAAGGACCAGGTCCGTTTCGTGCTCAGCGATGCGACCACGCCGGAAGCGCTGGTTGAACAGCTGGCCGAGGAGCTGGTGCTGCTGCGTGACACGCCAGCCGAGCAGATCGACACCACGCTGATCGTGCATCCGCAGGTGCTGACCGATTTCCTCGACTACAACGACTTCCTCGACAACGCCGATGCGGCGATCGAGGCGCTGGACCTGCAGGGCATCCTGCAGGTGGCCAGCTTCCATCCGGACTACCAGTTCGAGGGCGTGGCCGCTGACGACGCCAGCAACTACACCAACCGTGCGCCGTTCCCCACCCTGCACCTGCTGCGCGAGGACAGCGTGGCACGCGCGGTGGACGTCTATCCGGACCCGGACGTGATCGTCGAGCGCAACATCCAGACCCTGGACCGCATCGGCGTGGACGGCTGGCATCGCCGCCTGCGTGGCGACGACCTGTCATGAGCCGCGTGCCGCCGATTGCCGCATGGCCGGCCGCGCCGCTGTCGGGCAAGGTGGCGCTGATCACCGGGGGGGCCAACGGCATCGGCCGCGGCATCGCCCAGGCCGTGCTCGGTGCCGGTGGCCGCGTGCTGATCGGCGACCTGGACATGGAGGCCGGGCAGGCCTGCTTGGACGAATGGCAGCGCGGCGATGACGCTGCGTTCCAGCGCCTGGACATCACCGACGAAGCCAGCGTGCGCGCGTTCATCGCCGAAGCGCTGCGTCGCTTCGGCCACATCGACGGACTGGTCAACAATGCCGGCATCGCCGGGCCGCACGGCACGCGGCTGCAGGACATGGACTGGGACGAGTGGCAACGCCGCCTGTCGTCGCTGCATGGTGCGTTCCTGTGCAGCAAGCACGCGCTGCCCGCGCTGTCGGCCAGTAGCGCGGGCGCGATCATCAACATCGCTTCGACCCGCGCCTGGCAGTCGGAGGCGCACAGCGAAGCCTATGCGGCCGCCAAGGGTGGGTTGGTCGCCTTCACCCATGCGCTGGCGATCAGCGCCGGCCCGGCGGTGCGGGTGAACAGCATCAGCCCCGGCTGGATCGGTACCACCGCCTGGCAGGCGCCCTCGCGCCGTCACGAGCCTGACTACTCGGCCACCGACCACGCCCAGCACCCGGTCGGCCGGGTCGGCCAGCCCGAGGACATCGGCGCGCTGGCGGTGTACCTGCTGTCGTCGCTGTCCGGCTTCACCACCGGCCAGGACTTCGTCGTCGACGGCGGCATGACCCGGAAGATGATCTACGCCGAATGACCCGCCTCATCCACGCATGGCGTGGATCTACTGAAGATCATTGGTAGATCCACGCCATGCGTGGATGGCGGTGAAGTGCCAACCAGGGTTGGCACCTACCAGAGCGGCTTACGCCATGCCCGAATGGCGCAGCAGCGCGTCGATCTGCGGTGCGCGGCCGCGGAAGGCCTTGAAGTTCTCCGCCGCCGGGCGGCTGCCACCCCGCGACAGGATCTCATCGCGGAAGCGTGCACCGGTTTCCGCCAGCGCCTGCGGCGCTTCCTCGAACGCGGCGTAGGCATCGGCGCTCAGCACCTCGGCCCACTTGTAGCTGTAGTAGCCCGCCGCATAGCCACCGGCGAAGATATGGCTGAACTGGTGCGGGAAGCGGTTCCAGGCCGGCGGATGATTCACCGCCACTTCCGCACGCACCCGATCGAGCAGCGCCAGCACGCTGTCCTGCGCCGGCTCGAACTGGCTGTGCAGCAGCATGTCGAACAGGCCGAACTCCAGCTGGCGCACGGTGGCCATGCCACTGTGGAAGTTGCGCGCGGCCAGCACGCGCTCGTACAGCGCGCGCGGCAACGGTTCGCCGCTGTCCACGTGCGCGGTCATGCCCTGCAGGTGCTCCCATTCCCAGCAGAAGTTCTCCATGAACTGGCTCGGCAGTTCCACCGCATCCCACTCCACGCCATTGATGCCGGCCACGCCCAGCTCACCGATGCGGGTCAGCAGCTGGTGCAGGCCATGGCCCATTTCATGGAACAGCGTGGTCACTTCGTTGTGGCTGAAGGTGGCCGGCTTGCCATTGGCACCGCGACCGAAGTTGCACACCAGATAGACCAGCGGCGTCTGTACGCTGCCATCGGCACGCACGCGGCGGTTGCGGCAATCATCCATCCACGCACCACCGCGCTTGCCCTCGCGCGCGTACAGGTCCAGATAGAACTGGCCGACCAGCACGCCCTGCGCGTCGACCAGGCGGAAGAAGCGCACGTCCTCGTGCCACACCGGCGCGCTGTCTTCCTGCACGCGCAGGCCGTACAGCTGCTCGATCACCGAGAACAGGCCGCCCAGCACCTTCGGCTCGGTGAAGTACTGCTTCACTTCCTGCTCGGAATAGCTGTAGCGCGCCTGCTTCAGGCGATCGGCGGCGAAGGCCAGGTCCCAGGCCTGCAGCTGCTCGATGCCCAGCTGCTCGCGCGCGAATTGCTCCAGCTCGGCGCGGTCCTTGGCCGCGAACGGCTTGGCACGTGCAGCCAGATCGCGCAGGAAGCCGAGCACTTCGGCCGGGTCCTGCGCCATCTTGGTCGCCACCGAATACTCGCCGTACGAACCGAAGCCGAGCAGGTTGGCCAGCTCTGCGCGCAGGGCGAGGATGCGGTCGATATTGCCGCCGTTGTCCAGCGCATCGTCGCCGAATTCGGATGCGCGCTGCGCACTGGCGCGATACAGGATCTCGCGAAGGTCACGGTCCTCGCCACAGGTCTGCACCGGCAGGTAACACGGCATCTGCAGGGTCAGTTTCCAGCCTGTTTTCCCATCCTTTTCTGCCGCAGCGTGCGCGGCGGCCTTCACGTCATCGGGCAGGCCGGCCAGGCGCGCTTCGTCCTCGATGATCAGCGACCACGCATCGGTAGCGTCCAGCACGTTCTGCGAGAACTTCGCCGACAGCGCCGACAGTTCCTCCTTGATCGCGGCGAAGCGCTGCTGGGCCTCGGGCTCCAGTTCGGCGCCCCCCAGGCGGAAATCGCGCAGGGTGTTGTCCAGCACCTTGCGCTGGGCCTCATCGAAGGTCGCCGCCTCGGGGCTGCCGGCCAAGGCCTGGTACTGGCGATACAGCGCCAGGTTCTGGCCCAGTGCACTGGCAAAGCGGGTCACCCGCGGCAGGTTGCTGTTGTAGGCCTCGCGCAGTTCCGGCGTGTTGACCACGCCCTGCAGGTGGCCGACCAGGCCCCAGGCGCGCCACAGGCGCTCGGTGGCATCGTCCAGCGGGGCCACGAAGGTCTGCCAGGTGACCGGCTGCACCTGCTCGGCGGCGCTGACAGCGGCTTCCGCCTCGGCCAGCAGCACATCCAGCGCCGGCGCCACATGCTCCGGGCGGATCGCCTCGAAACGCGGCAGGCCGGAAAAATCGAGCAGGGGGTTGGCAACGGTCACGGCAGGTCTCCAAGGTACGGGCCCGGCAGGCGGGCAGCCCGTTAGATATGGCGCTGCCAGGCGAGGCTGACAAGGGGGCGCGGCCCGATATTCACGTCGGCCTTACGGTCACGGCTCGAAGCTCTGGCTGCGGGGGAGTCCGCAGCGGTACGTATCGAACGAGGCCCCACATGGAAGGTCTGGCTGCAGTTGCATCCGCCTCACCGGCACGGTCGCTGGCGCTGTCCGCCAGTACGGCCGAACTGACCTGGATCGCCGCGCTGTGCGATGCCGGCGACGACGCCCCGCGCCACCTGCAGCAATTGCAGACGGTGCTGCAGCAGGGTGGCACGTTCAACGATGCCCAGGAGTGGTACCCGTTCGAAGTGATCGAACGCGGCGCCAGCCAGTTGCGGCTGGGCCATGAGCGCGAGTTCGTGATCTGCGTACTGCTGTGGCTGCAGGCACTGGCCCAGGGCCGCGCCAGTACCCTCGATCCCGGCCTGCATCTGGATGACCGCGCGATGGACATCGAGGCGCTGCCCGATACCCTGCGTGATGCGGTGCTGGATGCGTTCACCGCGGCGGGGTATTGAGACGCCCTCGTGACCGCCGGGCATGATCGGTAGCGCCGGGCCATGCCCGGCGGCAACGTTGGCCGTCCTACAACGCTTCCAGGCTGCACCATGGCAATGTCGGCAGCCCGTGCCCGGCCACCGCCGCCGCCAGTTGCGCATCGGCGCCGTCGACATCGATGCCCTGCCGCGCGTACCACGCCGGGTCGTAATAGCTCTGCGCGTAGCGCTCGCCGCTGTCGCACAGGATGCTGACGATGCTGCCCTGGTGGCCCGCCTCACGCATCCACTGCGCGGCCTGCAGCACGCCGATGAAGTTGGTGCCGGTGGAGCCACCAACGCGGCGCCCCAGCTGGCGGCTGACATGGCGCATCGCGGCCAGGCTCAGCGCATCGGGCACCTTCACCATCGCATCGACACTGGTCGGGATGAAGCTCGGCTCCACCCGCGGCCGGCCGATGCCTTCCACGCGCGAGCCACCGCTGCAGGTCAGGCCGCGCCAATCCTGTTCACCGGCCACGGCTGCTTTGTAGCCATCGAAGAACACCGACACTTCCGGGTCCGCGCACAGGATGCGGGTGTCATGCCGGCGGTAGCTGACATAACGGCCCAGCGTGGCGGCGGTACCGCCGGTGCCGGGGCTGCATACGATCCATTCCGGAACCGGGCTCGGTTCTTCGGCCATCTGCTTGAAGATGGATTCGGCGATGTTGTTGTTGGCGCGCCAGTCGGTCGCGCGTTCGGCGTAGGTGAACTGGTCCATGAAGTGGCCGCCTGTTTCGCGGGCCAGCTTTTCCGAATCGCAGTTGAGATCGCAGGCACGCTCGACCAGATGGCAGCGGCCCCCGTGGAACTCGATCGCCGCGATCTTCTCCGGCGAGGTCGTGGCCGGGATCACCGCAATGAACGGCAGGCCGAGCAGCCGCGCGAAATAGGCTTCGGAGACAGCGGTCGAGCCGCTGGATGCTTCGATCACCGGGCGCCCTTCGCGCAACCAGCCATTGGTCAACGCATACAGGAACAGCGAGCGCGCAAGCCGGTGCTTCAGGCTGCCGGTGGGATGGCTCGATTCATCCTTCAGGTACAGGTCGATGCCCTCGAACCCTGGCAGCGCCAACGGGATCAGGTGGGTATCGGCGGAACGGTTGAAATCGGCTTCGATCTTGCGGATGGCGGCGGCCACCCATTCACGCTGCGACATGGCGGGCAATCGTTGTCAGGACGGAACGGTGCGATCCGGCCATTGTACGTCGCAGTGCCGTCAGGTGCTGGCCGGTAGAATGGCCCCATCCGGCCGGCAACGGCCCTGTCTGAAGGACCTCCCCCATGACCATTCCCGCCCTGCGCGATGTTCCCGGCGTCGCCGCCCAGGCCCCGGCCGAAACCACCGGCTTCGTGTTCAACCACACCATGCTGCGGGTGAAGGACATTACCGCCTCGCTGGACTTCTACACCCGCGTGCTCGGCTACCAGCTGATCGACAAGCGCGACTTCCCGGAGGCCCAGTTCAGCCTGTACTTCCTGGCCTACGTGCCCGCTAGCGTGACGGTGCCGGAAGATGACAACGCCCGCCGCCTGTGGATGGCCGGCCTGCCGGGCGTGCTGGAACTGACCCACAACCACGGCACCGAGAACCAGGACGGCGCGGTCTACCACGACGGCAACAGCGACCCGCGCGGCTTCGGCCACATCTGCGTGTCGGTGCCGGACATCGAGGCCGCCTGCCAGCGCTTCGAGGACCTCGGCGTGACCTTCCAGAAGCGCCTGACCGACGGCCGCATGAAGAACCTGGCCTTCATCAAGGACCCGGACGGCTACTGGGTCGAGATCATCGCCAACGCCTGACCCGGAAAGGGGCACAATTCCGGTAGCGCCAGGCCATGCCCGGCGGCCTTGAGCAGGCCGCGCTGCGCGCTCGCCGGGCACGGCCCGGCGCTACCGACTCCGTCCCCTTTTTTGCGAGGTTCGTATGGAAACGATGGAACTTCACCGTGGCCGCCTGATCGACCACATCCAGCTGGTAGTGCGCGACCTGGCGGCCAGCCGCCGCTTCTACCAGGCGGTGTTCGACACCATCGGCATCCCGGTGGCCGGTGAAGGCGATGACTACTTCTGGGCCGACGAGCTGTTCATTTCCAGCGCCAGCAGCGAGGCCGCCGCTGGCCAGCTGACCGGACGCCACCACCTGGCATTCCAGGCCCGCGACACCGCCACTGTCGATGCCTTCCACAGCGCCGCCATTGCCGCCGGCGGCACCGACAACGGCGCGCCCGGCGAACGCCCCTACCACCCGGGCTATTACGGCGCGTTCGTGCTCGATCCCGATGGCAACAACATTGAAGTGGTCTACCACGGCCCGGCCAACTACAGCGCCGACTCGGTGAAGGTCACTTTCTGATTTCACCGATGCCGTGAACGAAGAAGCCGGGCAATGCCCGGCTTCTCTGCTTCCGACGGTGTGGCCCTCAGTGGGCGGCCATGTAGATGTCCTGCAGCACGGCCTTTTCCAGCTCCAGCTCGCCCAGCAGGTTCTTCACGATGTCGCCCAGGCTGAGGATGCCGACTAGGCGGGTGCCTTCGGTGACCATCAGATGACGGCGCCGCGAGTACGTCATCAACGACATGGCCTGCTTCAGGGTGGCCTCCGGGGCGATGCCTTCCAGGCCGGTGGACGGCAGGCTGGAAATCACCCGGCGGCCGGCCTGCGGGCCGTCGTCGGCCAAGGTGCGCACGATGTCCTTTTCGGAAATGATGCCGACCGGGGCATCGTCCTTCATCACCACCAGCGCAGCGATCCTGTTCGCGCTCATCTTGTGGGCGGCGGCACCGATGGTGTCTTCGGCGTCGATGGTGATGACAGCTTCTTTCTTGGATTGCAGGAGTTCGCGGACGTTCATTCTTGTTTCCTGGTGCAGGTCACTGAAGTCAAAAAAGTGTGCTCTTCCGATACGCCCCCTCCCCGGGAACAGACCTTTCAGCGCACGTCTGGCGCACACGCCGGCCTTGGGAGATGGATCGGCAGGCATCGTGCTGCAACGCGAACGAGGTGGGTTCAACCGCTCACCCTGGACCTCGGTCAACTTGATTCTACGACTGCGACCATCGGTCACTACCGGCATCGATGGGACAGTTCGTCGTGGGAACCAACCGACGATCCAGAGAATGGCACCGCGGCTGAAACCGCCGCTGAATACACGCGATGCCGCGTGTTAAAGATTGATTGATGGCTGCCGACGGCGGACAGAACACCCTGAGGCTGTCCCACTTCGCACGGACTCCGGCACAAACGAAAGGGGGCCACTGGGGCCCCCTTCGCTTGCAGCATCCAACAGAGCCGACGGGTGTTACTCCACTGTCACGCTCTTGGCCAGGTTGCGCGGCTTGTCCACGTCGGTGCCACGCGCCAGCGCGGTGTGGTACGCCAGCAACTGCACCGGAATGGTGTGCACGATCGGGCTGAGCACGCCGGCATGGCGCGGTGTACGAATCACGTGCACGCCTTCGGACTCGTTGAAGTTGCTGTCCTGGTCGGCGAACACGAACAGCTCGCCACCACGGGCGCGCACTTCCTGCATGTTCGACTTCACCTTTTCCAGCAGGCTGTCGTTCGGCGCGATCACCACCACCGGCATGTCCTCATCCACCAGCGCCAGCGGGCCATGCTTCAGCTCGCCCGCCGGGTAGGCCTCGGCGTGGATGTAGGAGATTTCCTTGAGCTTGAGCGCGCCTTCCAGCGCGATCGGGTAGTGCAGGCCGCGGCCCAGGAACAACGCGCTGCTCTTGCGCGCGAAACGCTCGGCCCACGCAGCGATCTGCGGCTCCATGTTCAACGCGTGCTGCACGCTACCCGGCAGGAAGCGCAGCTGCTCCAGGTAGTCCGCTTCCTGTGCCGCGTCGATGCGGCCATGCAGCTTGCCCAGCACCACGGTCAGCTGGAACAGTGCCGCCAGCTGGGTGGTGAAGGCCTTGGTCGAAGCGACGCCGATCTCGGCACCGGCACGGGTGTAGCAGACCAGTTCGCTGGCCCGCGGAATCGCACTTTCCGGCACGTTGCAGATCGACAGCGTGTGCTTGTGCCCCAGCGACTTGGCGTACTTCAGCGCTTCCATCGTATCCAGCGTTTCGCCGGACTGGGAAATGGTGACGATCAGGTGCTTCGGGTTGGCATACGCGGCGCGGTAGCGGTACTCGCTGGCGATCTCCACGCTGCACGGCAGGCCGGCGATGGCCTCGACCCAGTAGCGTGCAGTCAGGCCGGCGTAGTAGCTGGTACCGCAGGCGATGATCTGCACGCCCTCGATGCCCGACAACACCGCCTCGGCGTTCTTGCCGAACAGCTCGGCCGGGAAACCACCGGCGTCGATCGCCGCCTCGATGGTGTCGCCCAGCGCGCGCGGCTGCTCGTGGATTTCCTTCTGCATGAAGTGGCGGTACGGGCCCAGCTCCAGCGATGCCAGCGACACGTCGGACAGATGCACGTCGCGCTCGACCGGCTGGTCGTGCTCGTCGAAGACGCGCACGCCGTCGCGGCGGATTTCGGCGGTGTCGCCCTCTTCCAGGAAGATCACCTTGCGCGTGGCCGAGATCACGGCCGAGACGTCGGAGGCGACGAAGTTCTCGCCTTCGCCCAGGCCGATCAGCAGCGGGCAGCCCATGCGCGCGCAGACGAAGCGCTCCGGCTCGGCGCGGCTGACCACGGCCAGCGCGTAGGCGCCGGTCAGTTCCTTCACCGTGTGCTGCAGCGCCACCAGCAGGTCGTCGCCATCCTTCAGGTGGTGGTGGATCAGGTGTGCGATGACTTCGGTATCGGTCTGCGACTCGAAGGTGTAGCCCATCGCGCGCAGCTTCTCGCGCTGCTCTTCGTGGTTCTCGATGATGCCGTTGTGCACCAGCGCCACGCCCTGGCTGATATGCGGATGCGCATTGGCCTCGGTGACACCACCGTGGGTGGCCCAGCGGGTATGACCGATGCCGAGCACCGCGTTGAAACCCTCGGCCTCGGCCGCCGTGGCCATTTCCGACACTCGGCCGGTACGACGCACGCGACGCACCTCCGACCGCTCGGCATGGTCGATCACCGCGATACCCGAGGAATCGTAACCACGGTACTCAAGGCGCTTCAGACCCTCGATCAGCACCGGCACTACGTCGCGATCAGCGATCGCACCCACGATTCCACACATGTCACGCGTTTCCTTGAAGACGATCGTCGCATTCTAGCCTGCGCGTCCGGCTTCCCCCTCCTGTCCGCTTAATGAAAGTGTCCGGAAAGGTGTCCGCGGACACCCGGACACTTCAGACGCCCACCCAACTCATTGATGGAAAAGGAAATAAAGTTGGCACGCTACGTGCTTGGTACTGGCTACCACCGTCAGGCACGCACCCGATGATCCGCGACACTTCCGCCCAGGACCAGATCGTTTCCTCCGCCCCGGCCAGCGCTCCGCGCGCCAACTGGCTCCGTTACCGTTGGCCGGCGCTGGGCACGATCGCCCTGCTCGCCGGCATCGGCTGGGCCGTGCACGCCTGGTCCAACGCCAGCCGCTCCTTCGACAGCAGCCGCGTGCGCATCGCCGAAGTGAAGCGTGGCGATCTGGTCCGTGACATCGCCGCCGACGGCCGCGTGATCGCCGCCAACAGCCCGATCCTGTATGCCATCTCCGCCGGCACCGTGGACCTGAAGGTGGTCGCCGGCGATGTGGTGAAGAAGGGGCAGGAGCTGGCGATCATCGACAGCCCCGAACTGCGCAGCAAACTGGCCCAGGAACAGGCCACCCTGGCCGGTCTGGAAGCCGAGGCCAGCCGTGCCGCGCTGGACGCCACCCTGGCCCGCGCCAAGTCGCGCAAGGAAACCGACCAGGCCACCATCGAACGGCAGGCCGCCGACCGCGACCTGCAGCGCTACCAGCGCGGCTACGACGGCGGTGCAGTGCCGCAGATCGACCTGGCCAAGGCCAAGGACTCGTTGAAGAAGGCCGACATCACCCTGGCCAACGCCACCACCGATGCACGCCTGCAGAGCCAGGGCGCCGACCTGGATGCCCGCAACAAGCGCCTGCTGGCTGATCGCCAGAAGGCGGTGGTGGCCGAAGTGCAGCGCCAGGTCGACGCGCTGACGCTGCGTGCCCCGTTCGATGGCCAGGTCGGCCAGGTGCAGGCGGTGCAGTCCACCAACCTGGCCGCCAACGCCCCGGTGCTGGGCGTGGTCGACCTGTCCAAGTTCGAAGTCGAGATCAAGGTGCCGGAGAGCTTCGCCCGCGACCTGGCGATCGGCATGCCGGCACAGCTGACCGGTGGCAACGGCCAGCCGTTCCCGGGTGAGATCAGCGCGGTGTCGCCGGAAGTGGTCAACGGCGAGGTCAACGCCCGCGTGCGCTTTGCCAGCGCGCAGCCGGAAGGCCTGCGCCAGAGCCAGCGGATGTCGGTGCGCGTGCTGCTCGATACCCGCAGGAACGTGCTGAAGGTCGAGCGCGGCCCGTTCGTCGAACAGGGCAACGGCATGGCCTACGTGATGGATGGCCGCACCGCCGTGCGTCGTCCGGTGGAACTGGGCGTCAGCAGCCTGGGCGAAGTGGAAATCAAGTCGGGTGTGCAACCGGGCGACCGCATCGTGGTCTCCGGCAGCGACCTGTTCAAGGACGCCGAGCGCGTCTCCGTCAACTGATACCTGATACCTGAATCCTGGAGAGAGGACACCCCATGTACATGCTCGAAATGCGCTCGGTCGCCAAGGTCTTCCGCACCGAACAGGTGGAAACCCACGCACTGCGCTCGCTGGAACTGCAGGTCAAGGAAGGCGAGTTCGTCGCCGTCACCGGCCCGTCCGGTTCCGGCAAGACCACCTTCCTCAACATCGCCGGCCTGCTGGAAACCTTCACCAGCGGCACCTACATGCTGGACGGCCAGGACGTGAGCACGCTGGGCGACGATGCGCGCAGCCGCCTGCGCAACCAGAAGATCGGCTTCATCTTCCAGGGCTTCAACCTGATCCCGGACCTCAACCTGTTCGACAACGTCGACGTGCCGCTGCGCTATCGCAGGATGAGCGCCAACGAGCGCCGCGAACGCATCGAGAAGGCGCTGACCCAGGTCGGCCTCGGCTCGCGCATGAAGCACTACCCGAACGAGCTGTCCGGCGGCCAGCAGCAGCGCGCGGCGATCGCACGTGCCCTGGCCGGCAGCCCGCGCCTGCTGCTGGCCGACGAACCGACCGGCAACCTGGATACGCAGATGGCCCGTGGCGTGATGGAACTGCTGGAAGAGATCAATGCCGCCGGCACCACCATCGTGATGGTCACCCACGATCCGGAACTGGCCGCACGCGCGCAGCGCAACGTGCACATCGTCGATGGCCAGGTGACCGACCTGGTGCGTGAGCCGGTGCTGGCAACGCCGGTGCGCCACATCGTCGCCGTCAACGAGTGAGGGCCCGACCATGTTCGCCTACTACGCCCGATTGGCGGCGCGCAGCTTCCGCCGCAACAAGGTCCTGACCGTGCTGATGGTGGTTGCCATCGCGCTCGGCATCGGCGCCTCCATGACCACATTGACCGTGTTCCACGTATTGTCCGGCGACCCGATTCCCGGCAAGAGCGACCGCCTGTTCTACGTGCAGCTCGACGCCGCGACCGGCGCCTATGTCGCCGGCGAAGAGCCGGAAACCCAGCTGACCCGCTTCGACGGTGAAGCGCTGCTGCGCGAAGCCAAGGGTGAACGCCAGGCACTGATGAGCGGCGGCGGCGGCACCATCGAACCGGACAACAGCACCCTCAAGCCCTTCAGCATCGACACCCGCTGGACCTCGGCCGACTTCTTCCCGATGTTCGAGGTGCCCATGCAGTACGGCCGCCCCTGGACGCGCGAGGACGATGAAGGCCGCGCACGCGTGGTGGTCATCTCCAAGGCGCTCAACGACAAGCTGTACCAGGGTGCCAACAGCGTGGGCCGCGACCTGCGCATGGAAGGCCAGAGTTACCGCATCGTCGGCGTGATGAAGGAATGGAGTCCGGAGCCGCACTTCTACGACCTGACCACCGGCAGCTACGGCAAGAACGAAGACCTGCTGCTGCCGATCTCCACCTCGTTCGACCTGAAGCTCGGCAACAACGGCAACATGAACTGCTTCGGCGAAAACCCCGACGGCAACAGCTACTCGCTCAATGCACCGTGCGCGTGGCTGCAGTACTGGGTGGAAATGGACCCGGCCAAGGCCGGCGACTACCGCCGCTACCTGGAGAACTATTCGACCCAGCAGCGCGAGGCCGGCCGCTTCAAGCATCCGCCGAACGTGCGCCTGCGCACCGTGATGGAATGGCTGGACTTCAATGGTGCCGTCCCCAGCGACGTGCGCCTGCAGCTGTGGCTGGCGCTGGGCTTCCTCGGTGTCTGCCTGGTCAACACGGTAGGCCTGCTGCTGGCCAAGTTCCTGCGCCGCAGCGGTGAGATCGGCGTGCGCCGTGCGCTCGGTGCCAGCCGCGGCCAGATCTTCCTGCAGTGCCTGGTGGAAGCCGGCGCGGTCGGCGTGGTCGGTGGCGTGCTCGGCATCGGCCTGGCCCTGCTCGGCCTGTTCGCGGTGCGCCAGCAACCGGTGGAGTACGCCAAGCTGGCCCACCTGGACGGCAACATGCTGCTGCTCGCACTGGGCCTGACCCTGTTCGCCAGCCTCGCCGCCGGTTTCCTGCCCGCCTGGCGCGCCATGCAGGTCACCCCGGCCATCCAGCTCAAGTCGCAGTAAGCACCCGAACGAGGACTCCCATGGACATCCGCCCCATCCTCAGCACGCTGCGCCGGCACAAGACCGCTGCCGCCCTGATCGTGCTGGAAGTCGCACTGACCTGCGCCATCGTCTGCAACGCGCTGTTCCTGGTCAGCCAGCGCGTGGAAAAGATCAGCATGCCCAGCGGCATCGCCGAGAGCGAACTGGCAATGCTGCGCGTCAGCGGCATCGGCAAGCAGACCGACGCCATGGCCCGCACCCGCGAGGACCTGGCATCGCTGCGCGCGATCCCCGGCGTCAGCAACGTCACCATCATCAACCAGATCCCCTTCCGCAACGGCTCCTCCAGCAGCAGCATCTCGCGGGTGATCGACCAGGAACGGCCGACCACCAACGCCTCGATGTACACCCTGTCGGAGAACGGGCTGGCCACAATGGGCATCAACCTGATCGCCGGCCGCGATTTCCTGCCCGACGAGTACCAGAACTTCGAAGACGTCAGCAAGGGCGGCGCCAAGGAAAAGGCCATCCCGGTCATCCTCACCCAGGCCACCGCCGCCAAGATGGAGCCCAACGGCAGCGCGTTGGGCAAGACCTACTACATGGGCAAGCAGTCACTGCACGTGGTCGGCATCGTCGACACGCTCAGCACGCCCAACGGCTGGAATGACAACTGGACCAACTCGATGCTGCTGCCGATCCGCCGCACCTTCGACGACGGTGGCACCTACATCCTGCGCACCTCGCCCGAACGCCGCCAGGAAGTGCTCGACGCCGGTGCCGCCGCGCTGGAACGCAACGACCCGAACCGGCTGATGCGCGACAAGCTGACCTATGAAGACCAGCGCAAGGACTTCTTCAAGAACGACCGCGCGATGGTCGGCCTGCTGATCACCGTCAGCATCTCGCTGCTGGTGGTCACCGCGCTGGGCATCATCGGCCTGGCCAGCTTCTGGGTGCAGCAGCGCAGCAAGCAGATCGGCATCCGCCGTGCGCTGGGCGCGACCCGCGGGCAGATCCTGCGCTACTTCCAGACCGAGAACTTCCTGCTGGCCACGCTGGGCATCGTGCTGGGCATGCTGGCCGCCTACGCGATCAACCTGGCCCTGATGAACCTGTACGAGCTGCCGCGCATGCCGCTGTACTACCTGCCCCTGGGCGCACTGCTGCTGTGGGTGCTGGGCCAGATCGCGGTGTTCGGTCCGGCACGGCGTGCGGCGGCGGTACCGCCTGCGGTCGCCACGCGGGGCGCGTGAGATGCGTGCCTGCGCGATGTGCCTGATGCTGCTCCTGCCACTGCCGGCGCTGGCCGGTGGTGGCAGCGCACAGACGCTGGAATGGCGCCAGGATGGAGCGCGGCTGTCGCTGCGCTCGACCGAAGGCCAGGTGCATGTGGAGGCCGCCAGCCCGGAAGCACGCTTCGGCGTACGCAGCGGGGATCGCATCCTCCGCGTGGACGACACGGCGGTGCGCCGGGTCGAGCACCTTGCCGTGGCCTTGCGCCATTCCAGCACAGCCACTGCCTATCTGTTGCTGCGCCGCGACAGACGCGAACTGACGGTGGCGGTCAACGCCGCCGCATGGCGACAGGCACTGGATGTCCCGCCACCACCCGCGCCACCACCTCCGCCGGCCCCACCCGGGCGCTGAGCATCATCCGCTCCTGCACGGCCACAGGTTTGGCTATGCTTGATGGGTGGCGCCGGGCTCTCCCGGTGCGTGGACACGAACGGCTCCATCGGCGCCGCCCATCCCTTTCTGCAGAACCGCTTGATGCCTGCGATCCTGATCATCGACGACAACGCCAGCGTGGGTACCGCGCTGGACGTGCTGTTCTCCCTGCATGACATCGATACCCTGCAGGCGCAGACGCCCGCCGACGGGCTGGCGCTGCTCGAATCACAGCCGGTCGACCTGGTCATCCAGGACATGAATTTCAGCGAGGACACCACCTCCGGTGAAGAGGGCGAGGCCCTGTTCGCGCAGATCCGCGCGCGCCATCCGGACCTGCCGGTGATCCTGCTCACGGCGTGGACCCATCTGAGCAGCGCCGTGGACCTGGTCAAGGCCGGTGCCGCCGACTACCTGGCCAAGCCGTGGGACGATCGCAAGCTGCTGACCACGGTCAACAACCTGCTGGAACTGTCCGAGGCGCGCCGCGAGCTGGACCGCCGGCGCACGCGTGAACTGCGCCAGCGCAATGCGCTGGAAGCGAAGTACGACCTGTGCGGTGCGGTAGTCGCCGATCCGGCCAGCGAGCGTGTGGTCACCCTGGCCTGCCAGGTCGCACGCTCGGAACTGCCGGTGCTGATCACCGGCCCCAACGGCGCCGGCAAGGAAAAGATCGCGCAGATCATCCAGGCCAATTCGCTGGTGGCCAAGGGTCCGTTCGTGGCGGTCAACTGCGGCGCGCTGCCCTCGGAACTGATCGAAGCCGAGCTGTTCGGTGCCGAGGCCGGTGCGTATACCGGCGCCAACAAGGCACGCGAAGGCAAGTTCGAAGCCGCCGATGGTGGCACCCTGTTCCTGGATGAGATCGGCAACCTGTCGCTGGGCGGGCAGATGAAGCTGCTGCGCGTGCTGGAAACCGGCCGCTTCGAGCGCCTGGGCTCCAACCGCGAACGCCAGGTCAAGGTCCGCGTGGTCAGCGCGACCAATGCCGACCTACCGGCGATGATCCGCGACGGTACCTTCCGCGAAGACCTCTACTACCGCCTCAATACGGTGGAACTGGTGCTGCCGCCGCTGGCCGAACGACCGGGCGACATCGTGCCGCTGGCCGAACGATTCCTGGCCGCCGGCAAGCCGCTGTCCAGCGCCGCCACCGCAGCACTGCAGCGGCACCCGTGGCCCGGCAACGTGCGCGAACTGCGCAACGTGATCCAGCGTGCCGAACTGCTGGCCACCGGCAACCGCATCGAAGTGGCCGATCTCAACCTGCCACGCGCAGCCGTCGCACCGCGACCGGCACCCAGCGCAGGCAATGATCCCGACCGCGCACGCATCGAGGAGGTACTGGCGCGCAACCATGGCGTCATCGCCCAGGCTGCCGCCGAGCTCGGCCTGAGCCGCCAGGCGCTGTACCGGCGCATGGACCGCCACGGTATTCCACGCGAATGAAACGACGCTCGTTCACTTTCCGCCTGTTCCTGCGCCTGCTGCCGGTGTTGGCACTGGCAGCGGCACTGCCGTGGCTGCTGGCCTACTGGATGGACCATGGTTGGGTGGTGACCACGGTATCGGCGCTGATCCTGCTGTCGCTGATGTGGTGGACCCTGCGCCGTGCGACGGCGCCGGTACGCTCACTGATGCGTGCGCTGGCCGGTACCACCAGCAGTTACCGCGACGGCGAATACAACTTCGGTGTGCACTGGCCGGGGAACGACGAGCTGGGCGACCTGGTGCAGGCCCACCGCGAACTGGGCGACGTGCTGCGCGCGCAGCGACAGGGACTGGTGCAACGTGAGCTGCTGCTGGACACCATGGTGCAGAACACGCCGGTGGCGATGCTGCTGATCGCCTCCGGCGGTGATGGCGTGGCTCGCGTGGTGTTCTCCAACCTGGCGGCGCGCAAGCTGCTGCACGGCGGCTGGAAGCTGGAAGGCCAGCGCCTGGAAGACGTGCTGGAACAGGTGCCGGTGGAACTGCGCGATGCCATCGCCCGTGGCGGTGACAGCCTGTTCGCGGTGCACGCCGAGGGGGAGGACGGCGATGAGGATGACGAGCAGGTCTATCACCTCTCGCGCCGTGCCTTCCAGCTCAACGGTCGTCCGCACGACCTGCTGCTGGTGCGCCTGTTGACCGCCGAGCTGCGCCGCCAGGAAGTGCAGACCTGGAAGAAAGTGATCCGGGTGATCAGCCACGAGCTCAACAACTCACTGGCGCCGATTGCTTCGCTCGCCCATTCCGGCGGCGTGCTGGTGCAGCGCGAGCGCTTCGATCGGCTGCCGGAGATCTTCACCACCATCGAAGACCGCGCACGCCACCTGGAAGGTTTCATCCGCGGCTACGCGCGCTTTGCCAAGCTGCCACAGCCGCAGCTGCAGACCGTGCACTGGGCACCGTTCCTGTCCAGCCTGCGCCAGCAGATTCCGTTCGGCATGGAACGTGAACCGGACGAGGAGCTGAGCAGTCGCATCGACATCGCGCAGTTCGGGCAGGCGTTGTTGAACCTGCTGAAGAACGCGCACGAAGCCTGCGCCGAAGCCGAGCCGCCCAACGATGACGTGCAGGTACAGTTGACGCGGCTGCCGCAGTGGCTGCGGCTGGACGTGCTGGATCGTGGCAAGGGCATGAACGAACAGGTGCTGCAGAACGCACTGATGCCGTTCTATTCGACCAAGCGCAACGGCACCGGGCTGGGGCTGGCACTGACGCGCGAGATCGTGGAAGCGCACGGCGGACGCGTGTCACTGCAGAATCGCGGCGATGGCGGGTTGTGCGTGTCGATCCTGCTGCCGGTGGGTTGAGCGGGCCAACGCGGTTCCCGCTGTTCGCCGAGCTTGGTCGGCGAATCAGTAGATCCACGCCATGCGTGGATAAGCCGACCAGGGTCGGCACCTGCCCAAGCTGCAGCATCGGCATCCTGCACTCCAGGAGAACGGGAGCATCAAGAGCAAAGGCAACGACATCCGCGCGTAGTTTGAATCGACTGGGTGCAGCTGTGGCTCTGGATGTTGGTTCCGCCTTGAGCGAGCCGAGCATCGCAGGGGAATCTGGGGCGTAGAGGCGCCGATGTCTGAGCGCAGCGAGTTCGGCGCCGTCCCCTGATTCACCGAGAAGCGCAGGGCACCGATGCACAGCATCGGCTCGCGACCGGCGGAGCGTTTCTTTTGGTTACTTTTCTTTGCGCACAAAGAAAAGTAACGCCCATGACCGGTGGTTGACCTTCAGCCATCCAGCGAAGAGATGGATCGCCGCATCGCCACGCGCAGATGCATCGGAAACCCGAGCGCAGCCTCTTCGGCCATCACCGACTGCAGTCCGGCACCCCACTCCGCCTCCGGCACGGTGACGAACCCTTCGCTTGCATAGAAGGCCGCATTCCACGGCACGTCGGACAACGTGGTCAGCACAGCCGAGCGATAGCCTTCCGCCCGGGCCTGTACCAATGCATGGCGCAACAACGCGCGCCCATGACCCTGCCGCGCGTGCGCAGGATCTACATCCATCTGCAGAACGTGGAACTCACCCGCCAGTTCGCCGGCAAGCAGATACCCGGCGATGCCACCGTCAGCCGCATCCACCACCCACAGCTGCCGGCGCTCAAGGCCGTCCTGCAGTGTCGGCAGGTCCAGGCCGTGCCCGGCGAACACCGGATAGGCCTCATGGCCCTTCAACACCTCGCCGGCGCGCTGCTCGATGCCGGGCAGCACACCGAGTTCATCGGCGCGAGGAAGGCGGGGCTCAGGACTTCTTGAGCGGGCGCTTCCAGCCATCGATGGTTTCCTGTCGTGCACGTGCCAGTGTCAGCTTGCCGTCCGGCGCGTTGCGAGTGATGACCGAACCGGCGGCAATGGTCGCGCCGTCGCCAATGGTCACCGGCGCTACCAGCGAACTGTTGGAGCCGATGAACGCGTTGTCGCCGATGGTGGTGGTCGACTTGTTCACGCCATCGTAGTTGCAGGTGATGGTGCCGGCGCCGATGTTCACCTTGCTGCCGATCACCGCATCGCCCAGGTAGGTGAGGTGATTGGCCTTGCTGCCCACACCCAGCGTGACCTTCTTGGTCTCGACGAAGTTGCCGACGTGCACGCCATCGGCCAGCACGGTGCCCGGGCGCAGGCGGGCGAACGGGCCGATCTGCGCAGCGCCTTCGGTGACCACGCCTTCCAGATCGCAATGCGCGCGCACTTCGGTGCCCGGCCCGAGGTTGACGTCCTTCAGGCGGTTGAACGGACCGACGGTGACCCCGTCACCGAGCACGATGTTGCCTTCCAGCACCACGTCGACATCGATCAGCACGTCGCTGCCCACGGTGACGGTGCCGCGGATGTCCAGCCGTGCCGGGTCACGCACGCGCGCGCCCTGAGCGCACAGTGCACGCACCGCACGGCGCTGCCAGGCGCGCTCCAGCTGCGACAGCTGCCATGGATCATTCGCCCCCTCGGCCTCCTGTGCATCGGCGACCAGGGCCATCTCGGCCGGGGTGTACTCCTGCGCGGCGAAGGCGAACACGTCGGTGAGGTAGTACTCGCCCTGCGCGTTGCTGTTGGACAGCTGCGACAGCCAGCGGCGCAGCGCGGTCGATTCCGCGGTGATGATGCCGGTGTTGATGATGCGTACGCGCAACTGCTCGTCGCTGGCATCCTTCTGCTCGACGATCGCACCCACCTTGCCCTCGGCATCGCGCAGCACGCGCCCATAGCCGGTCGGGTCATCCATCTCGGCCACCAGCACCGCCAGCCGACCCGGCTGCGCGAGCAGGTCACGCAGGGTCTGCGCACGGATCAGCGGTACGTCGCCGTACAGCACCAGTACCTGTGCGGCATCGGGCACCTGCGGCATCGCCTGCGCGACGGCGTGGCCGGTGCCGAGCTGCTGCGCCTGTTCAGCCCATTGCAGGTCCTGCTGGCCGGCGAAGTACTGGCGCACGGCTTCGCCGCCGTGGCCATGGACCACATGGATTGCCGCCGGCTGGAGCTCACGGGCCGCATCGATCACGTGCGCCAGCATCGGCTGGCCCGCGATCGGCTGCAGCACCTTCGGCAGCACCGACTTCATGCGCTTGCCAGCGCCGGCGGCGAGGATGATGACGTGCAGGGGTTGGGTCATGGGAACGGCAGTCCGTGGTTCGTTGCCGGTGATTCTAGAGCGTGCGCCGTTAACATGGGCATCCCTCCCCCTTCGCCATGCCGATGAGCCTCATCCGCCAGGGAAGCGCCTACCTCGTCATCGGGCTCGTGCAGCTGCTTCTCGACTGGCTCGTGTTCGTGGTCACCACCGCGCTCGGCATGCCCGTGGCGCCAGCCAACGTCGCCGGGCGCCTGGCCGGCATGCTGCTGGGCTTCTGGCTCAACGGCCGCTACACCTTTGCCGAGGCGGGCGCACAGAGACTGGGCTGGAAGCGCTTTGCACGCTTCTTCGGACTATGGCTGCTGCTCACCGTGGCGAGCACATTGCTGGTGAGCCTGGTGGACCACGCGCTGGGCCTGCAGTACACCTGGCTGGCCAAGCCACTGGTGGAAGGCGGGCTGGCCTGCGTGTCGTTCCTGTTGATGCGGTATGTGGTGTACCGCTGAGACGAGACGAGGCGGGATCGGGATCGGGATCGGGACTGGTAGAGTCGACTGTTAGTCGACTAACGCGCGCAGCGCGGGACTTTCGCGGCCTGAACGTAGAGCAGTCGACTAACAGTCGACTCTACCCGGTCGACTCTACCCAGCCACCCAAACAAAAACGCCGGCACAGGGCCGGCGTTCTCGTCGGTGCAGCGCGAACCTCAGTGCTTGAGATTCTTGCGCAGGCGCTCCAGCGCCTGCAGCTGGACGACGGCTTCGGCCAGCTTCTGCTGGGCTTCGGCCACTTCCATCGCTTCGCCGCGGTTGGCCAGGATGCGCTCGGCTTCTTCCTTGGCCTTGCGGACCGAGGCTTCGTCGATGTCCTGCGCGCGGATCGCGGTGTCGGCCAGCACGGTCACCACCTGCGGCTGCACTTCCAGGATGCCGCCGGAAATGGCGAAATCCAGCTGCTCGCCGTTCGGCGTGGTCACCACCACCTTGCCCGGCTTCAGGCGGGTGATCAGCGGCGCGTGCTTGGGCGCGATGCCCAGTTCGCCCAGCTCACCGGTGGCCACGACCAGGGTCGCTTCGCCACGGAAGATTTCCTGCTCGGCGCTGACGATGTCGCAACGGATCGTGCTCATGCAAATCTCTTCGCTGTTCGCGGCGGCGCAATGCCACCGTGGGAGTCCACCGGCGCGGGCGGTTGCCCGGCGCCGGCGTCAGGTCGGGCAGGATCGCTCCCGCCCGTCCCGGATCAGGCCTTCTCGGCCATCTTCTTGGCCTTCTCGACCGCTTCTTCGATGCCGCCGACCATGTAGAACGCCTGCTCCGGCAGGTGGTCGTACTCGCCATCGACGATGGCCTTGAAGCCACGGATGGTGTCCTTCAGCGGCACGTACTTGCCCGGCGAACCGGTGAACACTTCGGCCACGTGGAACGGCTGGCTGAAGAAGCGCTCGATCTTACGGGCACGCGACACGGCCTGCTTGTCCTCTTCGGACAGTTCGTCCATGCCCAGGATCGCGATGATGTCCTTCAGTTCCTTGTACTTCTGCAGGGTCTGCTGGACGCGCTGGGCGGTGTCGTAGTGCTCGTGGCCGATGACCAGCGGATCCATCTGGCGGCTGGTGGAGTCCAGCGGATCGACGGCCGGGTAGATACCCAGCGAGGCGATCGAACGCGACAGGGTGACGGTCGAGTCCAGGTGGGCGAAGGTGGTCGCCGGCGACGGGTCGGTCAGGTCGTCCGCGGGAACGTAGACGGCCTGGATCGAGGTGATCGAACCGTTCTTGGTCGAGGTGATGCGTTCCTGCAGGACGCCCATTTCCTCGGCCAGGGTCGGCTGGTAACCCACGGCCGACGGCATGCGGCCCAGCAGTGCCGACACTTCGGTACCAGCCAGGGTGTAACGGTAGATGTTGTCGACGAACAGCAGGACGTCCTTGCCCTTGCCATTCTCGTCCTTCTCGTCGCGGAAGTACTCGGCCATGGTCAGGCCGGTCAGGGCGACGCGCAGACGGTTGCCCGGCGGCTCGTTCATCTGGCCGTACACCATCGCCACCTTGTCGAGGACGTTGGAGTCCTTCATTTCGTGGTAGAAGTCGTTGCCCTCACGGGTACGCTCACCCACGCCGGCGAACACGGACAGACCGCTGTGCGCCTTGGCGATGTTGTTGATCAGCTCCATCATGTTGACGGTCTTGCCGACGCCGGCGCCGCCGAACAGGCCGACCTTGCCGCCCTTGGCGAACGGGCACATCAGGTCGATGACCTTGATGCCGGTTTCCAGCAGTTCGGTGGCCGGGGACTGGTCTTCGTACGACGGGGCCGCACGGTGGATTTCCCAGCTATCGCTGGCGGCCACCGGGCCGGCTTCGTCGATCGGACGGCCGAGCACGTCCATGATGCGGCCCAGGGTGCCAGCACCGACCGGCACCGAGATGCCGCGACCGGTGTTGACGGCAACCAGGTTGCGCTTCAGGCCGTCGGTGGAACCGAGGGCGATGGTACGCACCACGCCGTCGCCCAGCTGCTGCTGGACTTCGAGGGTGATCTCGGTGTTTTCCACCTTCAGTGCGTCGTACACCTTCGGCACCGATTCACGCGGGAATTCGACGTCGACGACCGCGCCGATGATCTGAACGATCTTGCCCTGACTCATTGCTGCATCCTCTAATGTGTGCTTTGAACGAACGCGGTCAGACTGCTGCCGCGCCGCCGACGATTTCGGAGATTTCCTGGGTGATCGCTGCCTGGCGCGCCTTGTTGTAGACGAGCTGCAGGGTGCCGATCAGCTTGTTGGCGTTGTCGCTCGCCGCCTTCATCGCAACCATGCGTGCCGCATGCTCGGAGGCGACGTTTTCCAGCAGTGCCTGATACACCAGCGACTCGATGTAACGCGTCATCACGTGCTCGAGCACGGTCGCGGCATCGGGTTCGTACAGGTAGTCCCAGTCGTGGTGAGCGACCTGCTTCTCAGCCGGCGGCAGCGGCAGCAGCTGATCGAAGCTGGCCTTCTGCACCATGGTGTTCACGAAGCGGTTGTAGACCAGGTACACGCGGTCGATCTTGCCTTCGGTGAAGGCGTCGAGCATGACCTTGATCACACCGATCAGCGATTCCAGCTTCGGCACGTCGCCGATGTGGGTCACGCTGCCGACCATGTTGACCTTCACGCGGCGGAAGAAGGTCGAAGCCTTCTGGCCGATGGTCACCAGGTCCACTTCCGCACCCTTGTCCTGCCATGCCTTGGCTTCGCCCAGCATCTTGCGGAACAGGTTGTTGTTCAGGCCGCCGGCCAGGCCGCGATCGGAGGAGATCACGATGAAGCCGACCCGCTTGACCTGCTCGCGCTCGACCAGGAACGGATGCTGGTAGTCGGTGCTGGCCTGGGCCAGGTGACCGATCACCTGCTTCATCGCCTGCGCGTACGGACGCGAGGTCTTCATACGATCCTGCGCCTTGCGGATCTTGGAGGCCGAGACCATTTCCAGGGCGCGCGTCACCTTGCGGGTGTTCTGCACGCTCTTGATCTTGGTTTTGATTTCGCGTCCGCTTGCCATCTCTTGTTTCCCGTGGCGCGGGGCTGATGCCCCGCGTTGTTCAACCGTTTGTCATCTGGTCCAGCGGAGCCTGGGGCTCCGCTCTACAGGACCGCGATTACCAGCTGCCGGTGGTCTTGAACTCGGCAATGCCCTTCTTGAAGGCACCTTCGATGTCGTTGTCCCAACCGCCGGTGGCGTTGACCTTGCTGACCAGCTCGCCCTGGGTGTTGGCGAAGTGGGCGTGCAGGCCTTCTTCGAACGCCAGCAGCTTGTTGACCGGCACGTCGTCGAGGTAACCCTCGTTGACGGCGTAGATCGACAGCGCCTGGTTGGCGATCGACATCGGCGCGTACTGCTTCTGCTTCATCAGCTCGGTGACGCGCTGGCCACGCTCCAGCTGCTTGCGGGTCGCTTCGTCCAGGTCCGAGGCGAACTGCGCGAACGCAGCCAGCTCGCGGTACTGGGCCAGCGAGATACGGATGCCGCCCGACAGCTTCTTGATGATCTTGGTCTGGGCCGAGCCACCGACGCGCGACACCGAGATACCGGCGTTGACGGCCGGGCGGATGCCGGCGTTGAACAGGTCGGTTTCCAGGAAGATCTGGCCGTCGGTGATCGAGATCACGTTGGTCGGAACGAACGCGGACACGTCGCCGGCCTGGGTTTCGATGATCGGCAGCGCGGTCAGCGAACCGGTCTTGCCGGTGACCTTGCCTTCGGTGAACTTCTCGACGTATTCCTCGGACACGCGGGCAGCGCGTTCCAGCAGGCGCGAGTGCAGGTAGAACACGTCACCCGGGTAGGCTTCACGGCCCGGCGGGCGCTTCAGCAGCAGCGAGATCTGGCGGTAGGCAACGGCCTGCTTGGACAGATCGTCGTACACGATCAGCGCGTCTTCGCCGCGGTCCATGAAGTACTCACCCATGGTGCAGCCCGAGTAGGCGCTGATGTACTGCATGGCAGCCGATTCGGAAGCGGTCGCGGCCACCACGATGGTGTGGGCCAGCGCGCCGTTCTCTTCCAGCTTGCGCACGATGTTGGCGATGGTCGAAGCCTTCTGGCCGATCGCAACGTACACGCACTTGATGCCGGTGCCCTTCTGGTTGATCACCGCATCGATCGCCATCGCGGTCTTGCCGGTCTGGCGGTCGCCAATGATCAGCTCGCGCTGGCCACGGCCGATCGGGATCATCGAGTCGACCGACTTGTAACCGGTCTGCACCGGCTGGTCGACCGACTTGCGCCAGATCACGCCCGGAGCAACGCGCTCCACCGGAGCGGTCAGGTCGGTGCCCAGCGGGCCCTTGCCGTCGATCGGCTCGCCCAGCGCGTTCACGACGCGGCCCAGCAGTTCCGGACCGACCGGCACTTCCAGGATGCGGCCGGTGGTCTTGGCGACGTCGCCTTCGCGCAGGTGCTCGTAGTCACCCAGCACCACGGCGCCGACCGAGTCGCGCTCCAGGTTCAGGGCCAGGGCGAAGGTGTTGTTCGGCAGTTCGATCATTTCGCCCTGCATCACGTCGGCCAGACCGAAGATGCGCACGATGCCGTCGGACACGCTGGTCACGGTGCCTTCGTTGCGCGATTCCGCGGCCAGCTTGACCTTCTCGATGCGGTTCTTGATCAGTTCGCTGATTTCGGAGGGGTTGAGCGTGGTTGCCATCGTCAAGTCCTAGTGCCGGCAGCGGGGCCGGACGTTAAATGAATTCAGTTAGCGAGCGCGGTCTGCAGACGGGCCAGCTTGCCCTTCAGCGAACCATCGATGACCACGTCGCCGGCGTCGATCACGGCGCCGCCGATCAGCGAGGCATCGACCGCGGTGGTCACATCGACCTCGCGGTTGAAGCGCTTGCGCAGCGCGACCTTGATCGCGTCCAGCTCACTGGCCGACAGTTCGGCGGCCGAGGTGACGGTGGCCTTGACCACGTGCTCGGCTTCGGCGCGCAGGGCGTCGAACATGCCGGAGATTTCCGGCAGCAGCGGCAGACGATGCGATTCGGCCAGGATGGCCAGGAAGCGCGAGTAGGTCTCGCCGTGCGACACCGGCGCCAGCAGGGCGACGGCGTCGTCACGACCCAGCTCCGGGTTGGCGAGCAGGGCCGCCACGCGCGGGTCGGCGGCGACGTGGGCGGAGAACGCCAGGGCGTCCGACCACGGCGCGAACGCGCCTTCGTCGCGCGCGGTCGCGAACGCGGCGCGGGCGTACGGGCGGGCAAGCGTGAGGGCCTGGCTCATCCTTAGATCTCCGAGGCCAGCTCGTCGAGCAGCGCCTTGTGGGCGTTGGCGTCGATTTCGCGCTTGAGCAGCTTTTCGGCACCGGTCACGGCCAGCGCGGACACCTGCTTGCGCAGATCTTCACGGGCACGGTTGGCGGCGGCGTCGATTTCAGCCTGGGCCAGTTCCTTCTGACGGGTGGCTTCGGTGATCGCTTCGTTACGGGCAGCATCAACGATCTGGTTGGCACGTGCGTGGGCCTGATCGATGATCTCGTTGGCCTTGGTGCGTGCTTCCTTCAGCGCTTCGTTGACCTTCTCCTGCGCCTGGGCCAGATCTTTCTGGCTGCGGTCGGCAGCAGCGAGGCCTTCAGCAATCTTCTGCTGGCGCTCTTCGATCGCATTCATCAGCGGCGGCCAGATCTTGGTCGCGATGATCCAGATCAGACCAGCGAAGGCCAGCGCCTGCGCAAGAAGGGTGAAATTGATATTCATGGTTAGCTCGATCGCTGGTTTCGGGGTGGACGCGCCGCCGTAGCGGCGCATCCGGCCTTCATCCGAAACCGGGTGCATCAGCACCCGGTCGTCTCAAACCGCTGTATCAGCCGGCCAGAGCCTTGGTGACGGCGCCAGCGAAGGCAGCCGACAGCGGGTTGGCGAAGGCCAGCAGCAGGCCGACGGCGACCGAGATGATGAACGCGGCGTCGATCAGGCCGGCGGTGATGAACATGCGGACCTGCAGGACCGGGATCAGTTCCGGCTGGCGGGCGGCCGACTCCAGGAACTTACCAGCCATGATGGCCAGACCCAGACCGGCGCCCAGCGCGGCCAGGCCGATCATGATGCCGACGGCAAGGGCGGTGGAGCTCTGAATCTGCGCGAAGTTGGTCAGGACGGCGAAGTACATGGTTATCTCCAGGAACTTAAGTTGCTAAGGGTGATGAAACGGATGAAGGTTGAAACGCGTTGAAGCTTGAAACTCAGTGAGCGTCTTCCGACAGGCTCAGGTACACGATCGACAGCATCATGAAGATGAAGGCCTGCAGCGGGATCACCAGCAGATGGAACAGCATCCAGCCGAGGCCGAACACACCACCGGCAATGGCACCGAAGAAACCGGCACCACCCAGCACCCAGATCAGCAGGAACACGATTTCGCCGCCGAACATGTTGCCGAACAGTCGCATCGCCAGCGAGATCGGCTTGCTCAGCCACTCGACGATGTTGAGGATCAGGTTGAACGGCATCATCCACTTGCCGAACGGCGCCGTCAGGAATTCCTTGATGAAGCCGCCCAGGCCCTTCGACTTCAGTGCGAAGAACAGCATCAGGAAGAACACGCTGATGGCCATGCCCAGGGTGGCATTGACGTCAGCGGTCGGGACCGGCTTCCAGTAATGCACGCCCACCCATTCCAGCGGCTTGGCGATGAAATCGGCCGGGATCATCTTCAGCAGATTCATCAGCAGAATCCAGAAGAAGATGGTGATTGCGATCGGCGTGACCAGCTTGCTCTTGCCGTGGTAGGTGTCCTTGGCCTGGCGGTCGACGAACTCCAGGCAGATTTCCACGAAGGCCTGCCACTTACCCGGCACGCCGGCGGTGGCCTTGCGGGTGCCCAGCCAGAACGCGACAACGATCACCAGGCCCATCAGGACCGCGGTGAGGAAGGTATCGACGTGGATATGCCAGAACATACCCTCACCCTTGCCGACCGGCGCGGTCAGGTTGTGCAGGTGATGCTGGATGTAGCTGGTAGGGGTTAGAGCCTCGCCCGCCATGTGTCCGGAACCTTCAGTTAATTGAATTCTGTCAACGCCTGGCCATCGCCAGGACCTGGAACATCAAGCCGACGGCGATACCGGCCAACAGCGCCAATGCAGGCAGCTTGAAGACCAGGAACCCCACCAGCAGGACGCCGAAAACCACGACCCACTTGGCCACGATCGCAATGATCAGGCGAGCCATCGCCGATCCTGCGGCCAGTGCCCCGCCGCCCAGTGCCATCCGTGCCGCCACCCAGCCACCGGCCGAAATGGCCACACCGGACGCCAGCGCGCCGAGGGCGTATTTCGGACCTACCAGCAGGAAGGCCAGGGCCAGGACAGCCACTGCGGCCAGCGGGTAGACCGCGGCGCGCAGCATCAGTCGCCGACCCGCATCAACGGAGTTCAGCACAGGACGTCCCGCGTGGTTGCAAGTGGAGGGCTGAGGCGGCTACAGCAGGGGGGCCTCATCGAGCCGCCAAATTATAGCAATGGGACAATTTGCGAGACAACCGCTCCCTGTTCATCCCGGGAAGCCGCAAGTTGCGGTAACGGTTACATTTTTGCGTGCCACCCGGGGGACAATGACGTCCGTATGATGCTGCGGCGCAATATTGAACTTTGGTCGCATCCGGCGGAACTTTCGCCCAACGCACCGGTCCGATCTTTCGACCTGCCTGCAGCAACCTCGTCGACGCTTCGCCCCGCAGGTCCCACGATGGCCCCGAAGCCCGGCTCCGGGGCCATCTTTTTTGCATCGTGGTGACAGCGCTGAACCGTGCACATCGCGTGGACCATACGTTCACGGATGGTGGACGGCGATGTCCGGCACAGTGGTCTTCATTCTGATGAACCACTGCAAGGACTCTTCGATGCGCTCCGTACCCACCCTGCTCGCCCTCTCCCTGCTCGCCGCCGGCGCTTCGTTCGCCACTGCCGCCCACGCCGCCGAAGGCGATGATCGCTTCGCCCTGCGCCTGGGTGCGATGAACATCGACTCGGACAATACGATCCGCGGCAAGACCAACGTGGCTGGCCAGGACATCGGCTTCTCCGAGGACTTCAAGCTGGGTGGCAAGGAGTGGGAACCGCGCATCGACGGCATGTTCCGCATCAGCAACCGCCAGCGCCTGCTGTTCAACTACTTCAAGTACGACAAGGACCGCCGCGAGACCCTCGGCCAGGATATTTCCTTCGGTGACGTCAACGTGCCGTCCGGCAGCTTCGTCAAGGGCGAGCTGAAGTACCAGGTGGCCAGCCTGGTCTATGACTACTCGGTTGTGGACACCGATACCTTCGACCTCGGCCTGCAGCTGGGTGCCGAGTACGCCAAGGTGAGCAGCAAGGCCTATGCCGACCTGGGTACCGTCTACGAGGGCCAGTTCCTCAACGAGAAGACCGACGGCGTGGCACCGGTGGTCGGCGCGCGCCTGAGCTTCACTCCGTCGGAGAAGTGGATGATCACGCTGCAGGGCCAGTACCTCAACACGCGCTGGGGCAGCTTCGATGACTACAAGGGCGACCTGAGCCGCGCCAACGCCATCGTCGATTACCGCTTCACCAAGAACTTCGGTGTGTTCGCCGGCTACGACTGGTTCAAGCTCGATGCGGACAAGAAGGGCAGCGACGGCACCATCGGCCTGAAGCAGGAATTCAAGGGCCCGGTGGCCGGCGTCAGCTTCGTGTTCTGATCCCCCGCTCCTTCCACACGCTCTCTCCTGGCGCGGCCTCCTGAACATCGGGGCCGCGTTTTTTTGTTTGCACGGTCAAGCAGAAGCGGGTTGGTCGAGCGCTGGGGGAGAGGGGCTTGCGTGCGAATGCCCCCCGGCCCCGGCCTGCGGCCGTCACCTCCTCCTTTACTTCGCACGCAAGCCCCTCTCCCCCCGCGTATCAGGTATCCACGCGGCCTTTGTAGTGGCAGTGGCTCTACTTTCCGCAAGCCGGGCCGCTGCGAACGGTGGCAGTTGCCGCAGGTGCAAGCTGGGTCGAGCGCTGGAGGGAGCGGGGGCTGCGTGCGAATGTCCCCCGGTGCCGGCCTGAGGCCGTCACCTCCTCCTTTACTTCGCACACAGCCCCCGCTCCCTCCGCGTGTCATGCATCCAGGCGGCCTGAATACCGGCTCTCGACTTTCCGCAAGCCGAGGCGCTGCGCGGGTGGGAGGCATTTGGACAAAGTAAAGGAGGAGGCGACCGCCGCAGGCGGGCGACGGGGGACATTTGTCGAAATGCCTGCCACCCGCGCAGCGGCCCCACCCTTCGCTGCAGCACTGATCGAAGAAAAAAAGCCCCAGCAGATGCCGGGGCTTTTCGTTCGGAACGGCGCGGGCGCCTTACTTCTTCTTCGGCATGTACAGATCGGTGATCGTGCCGTCGTAGATTTCCGACGCCATCGCCACCGACTCGCTCAGCGTCGGATGGGCATGGATTGTGTGGCCGATGTCTTCGGCTTCGGCACCCATCTCGATGGCCAAGCCGATCTCGGCCAGCAGGTCACCGGCATGCACGCCAACGATGGCACCACCGATGATGCGGTGGGTCTCTTCGTCGAAGATCAGCTTGGTGAAGCCCTCGGTACGGCCAATGCCGATCGCGCGGCCGCTCGCCGCCCACGGGAACTTGGCCACGCCAACCTTCAGGCCCTTGGCCTTGGCTTCGGTCTCGGTGACGCCGACCCATGCGATTTCCGGGTTGGTGTAGGCCACCGACGGAATCACCCGCGCCACCCACTCCTTCTTGTGGCCAGCTGCCACTTCAGCCGCCAGCTTGCCCTCGTGCGTGGCCTTGTGGGCCAGCATCGGGTTGCCGACGATGTCGCCGATGGCAAAGATGTGCGGCACGTTGGTGCGCATCTGGCGGTCAACAGGGATGAAGCCACGGTCGGTGACCTGCACGCCGGCCTTCTCGGCATCGATCTTCTTGCCGTTCGGCGAGCGGCCCACGGCCACCAGCACGCGGTCGAAGGTGCCCTGGGCCAGCGCAGGCGCCTGGCCTTCCTCGGCGGCTTCGAAGGTGACGGTGATGCCCTTGGCATCGGCGGTGACGCCGGACGCCTTGGTCTTCAGGTGGACTTCAATGCCCTGCTTCTTCAGGCGGTCGGCCAGCGGCTTGACCAGGTCCTTGTCGGCGCCCGGCATCAGCTGGTCCATGAACTCGACCACGGTGACCTTGCTGCCCAGCGCGCCATACACGGTGGCCATTTCCAGGCCGATGATGCCGCCGCCGACCACCAGCAGCGAAGCAGGCACTTCGGCCAGCTCCAGCGCATCGGTGGAATCCATCACGCGCTTGTCGTCCCACGGGAAGTTCGGCAGCTTCACCGCCTGCGAACCGGCGGCGATGATGCACTTCTGGAAGCGCAGCAGCTGGGTGCTGCCGTCAGCAGCAGTGATTTCCAGCTCGTTGGCCGAAACAAACCTGCCGACGCCCTGCACGCTGCGGACCTTGCGCTGCTTGGCCATGCCGGCCAGGCCCTTGGTCAGTTGGTTGACGACCTTTTCCTTGTACTGGCGCAGCTTGTCCAGCGTGATGGTCGGCTTGCCGAACTCGACGCCGAAATCACCGGCGTGGGCGACTTCGTCGATCACCGCGGCGGCATGCAGCAGCGCCTTGGACGGGATGCAGCCGACGTTGAGGCAGACGCCGCCGAGGCTGGCGTAGCGCTCGACCAGCACCGTATCCAAGCCGACGTCGGCGGCGCGGAAGGCGGCCGTGTAGCCGCCCGGGCCCGAGCCCAGCACGACCATTTCGCATTCGATGTCGGCCGGCTTGCCGCTGGACAGTGCCGGCTTCGGTGCCGCCGGCTCGGCCGGGGCGCGGTGCGACGGGGTCACCGGCGGCTTGCTGGCCGGGGCGGCCGCTGCCGGGGCCGGCGCGGCGGCCTTGGCCGGGGCTTCGGTGTCGCCTGCAGCGTCCAGCAGCACGACCACGGCACCCTCGGACAGGGTGTCGCCCAGCTTGACCTTGATTTCCTTGACCACACCGGCGGCCGAGGACGGCACTTCCAGGGTGGCCTTGTCCGACTCCAGGGTCACCAGGCCCTGGTCCTTCTTCACCGTGTCGCCGACGGCGACCAACACTTCAATCACCGGCACATCGCTGTAATCGCCGATGTCGGGAACCTTGACTTCAATCGTGGCCATGGTGGGTTTTCCTCGTGCCCGGCCGGCATGGCCGGCGGGCTGTCACTGCATCTGTTCACGCGGCCGCGCCAGGGGCAGCGGCCGCACGGTGGGGGCGAAGCGGTGCCTTACAGCAGCACGCGGCGCATGTCGGCCAGTACCTGCGACAGGTACGTGGTGAAGCGTGCGGCCAGGGCGCCATCGATGACGCGGTGGTCGTAGCTCAGCGACAGCGGCAGCATCAGCTTCGGCGCGAATTCCTTGCCATTCCAGACCGGCTGGATGGAGGACTTGGACACGCCCAGGATGGCCACTTCCGGTGCATTGACGATCGGGGTGAACGCGGTGCCGCCGATGCCGCCCAGCGAGCTGATCGAGAAGCAGCCGCCGCTCATGTCGGCCGGGCCCAGCTTGCCGTCGCGGGCCTTCCTGGCCAGTTCGCCGGTTTCCTGCGCGATCTGCACCACGCCCTTCTTGTCCACGTCGCGGATGACCGGCACGACCAGGCCGTTCGGCGTATCGGCGGCAAAGCCGATGTGGAAGTACTTCTTCAGGGTCAGGTTTTCACCGCTGGCATCGAGCGAAGCGTTGAATTCCGGGAACTTCTTCAGTGCCGCGGCGCTGGCCTTGATCAGGAAGGCAAGCATGGTCAGCTTGATGCCGGCCTTCTCGTTCTCCTTGTTCAGCGCCACGCGCAGGCCTTCCAGGTCGGTGATGTCGGCCTGTTCGAACTGGGTGACGTGCGGGATCATCGCCCAGTTGCGGGCCAGGTTGGCACCCGAGATCTTCTTGATGCGCGACAGCGGCTGCACTTCGGTCTCGCCGAACTTGCTGAAGTCGACCTTCGGCCACGGCAGCAGGTTCAGGCCACCGCCAGCAGCAACGGCGCCACCGGCAGCCGCCGGCACGCCACCGCTGAGCGCGGCCTTGACGAACTTCTGCACGTCACCCTTGGTGATGCGGCCGCCCTTCTCGGTGCCGCTGATCTGCAGCAGGTCCACGCCCAGTTCGCGGGCGAACACGCGCACGGCCGGGGTGGCGTACGGCACCTTGGCCGGCAGCACGCCATCGGCGTTGAACTGCACCGGCGGGCTGGACGGAGCGCCGGCCGACGGCGCGGCGGCGACCGGAGCAGCTGCGGCAACCGGCGCGGCAGCCTGCGGAGCGGCCGGTGCAGCCGCCGGGGCCGGAGCGGCCGCCTTGGCCGGTGCCTGTGCTGCAGCGCCTTCGGCTTCGATGATGGCGACCACATTGCCCTGCGACAGATTGTCGCCAACCTTGACCTTGATCTCCTTGACCACACCGGCCACCGAAGACGGCACTTCCATGGTGGCCTTGTCGCTTTCCAGCGTGACCAGACCCTGGTCCTTCTTGACCGTGTCGCCCACGGCGACCAGCACTTCGATGACCGGGATACCGGAGTAATCGCCGATATCCGGCACCAGCGCTTCCACCGCACCGCCGCTGGCGGCAGGGGCAGCCGGAGCGGCCGGGGCAGCGGCGGCCGGGGCCGGTGCGCTCTGGGTGGCGGCAGCCGGGGCAGCGGCCTTGGCCGGTGCGGAAGCGGCAGCGGCCGGCGCAGCGGCCTCGCCTTCGGCCACTTCGATCAGCGCCACGACCTTGCCCTCGGACAGGCTGTCGCCCACCTTGACCTTCAGTTCCTTGACCACACCGGCAACCGAGGACGGCACTTCCATCGTGGCCTTGTCGCTTTCCAGCGTCACCAGGCCCTGGTCCTTCTTGACCGTGTCGCCGACGGCGACAAGCACCTCGATTACCGGGATATCGCTGTAGTCACCGATATCGGGGACAAGTGCTTCCTTGATTTCGGCCATGGGGATAACTCCGGCAATCTGGTGTAGGGAAACGTCTATTGTGCGGCCAGCGGGGGCCAGCGCCAACCGTTACAGGTGTTTTCAGTACGCACGCAGCCGGGACAGGCTGTTGCCCATGGGGTGCGGCCGCGACCAGTCGGTAGCGTATTGTCCGGACGATGTCCGCTTCATGTCGCCAGTGCGTCGGCCACCGGCTGCCAGGCCACACGCAGGCGCGGCAACGACCAGGCCGCATTGGCCGGGCTGGTGGAAGGCAGCGTCAGCACCCGGGGTGGGGCCTCCAGCCGTGGCAGCACCCAGCGCTGGAACGCCAGCATCGATGCACCGCCGTTGCAACCGATCAGCTCCAGCTCAGGAAGGGAGGCGATCAATGCCGGCAGCGCATTGGGCACTTCCGTGCCGCGCACGATGTGCGCATCCAGGCTGCCGCGACGTTCGCATTGGCCGATGACATCCCACAGGCCGACACCTGCCGCCTGCACTGCCTGCAACCGCTGTGCATACGGCAGGCCCGCATCAAACCCGCAGATATCAGCCATCAGCGACCAGAAACGATTGCGTGGATGGGCGTAGTAGCGCTGCTCCTGCAATGACGCCGCGCCCGGCATGGAGCCCAGCACCAACACCCGGCACTGCACGTTCACCTGCGCTTGCAGGCCGATGCACAACGTTGATTCGCTCACATCTTCTCCAACTGCATGAATGTCGGCGCGCACGGAAAACCCCATGGAAACAGGCTTTTCGCACTGATCGCTGAACAAGGAGAACTATTTTTTAACGCGCGTCGGATTCGATTCATGTTGAGGCGACTACGGTGTGCTCGCCCCGCAACCGGGGGCCCAAAACAAGAAACACTAGGAGATACCCCCATGCGCTCCATCCGTATCCTGAGTCTCGCCCTGCTGACCTCCGCCGCGTTCGCGCCGGCCGCTTTCGCCCAGGACAGCAGCTCCACCGATACCGCTTCGGGCAAGCATTTTGCCGTGGTTGGCGGCGTCGCGCTGCTGCAGCCGAAGAATGATCCGATCGACGGCATCAAGAAGGTCGATGGTGGCCCGGCGCCGACCGTCAGCTTCAGCTACTACATCAACGACAACTGGGCCGTTGAACTGTGGGGCGCCGCCGACAAGTTCGACCACAAGGTGAAGGGCCCGAACAATGCCCGCCTGGGCAACGTCGAGCAGCAGCCGGTCGCGCTGAGCGGCCAGTACCACTTCGGCCAGGCTGACAACGTGTTCCGTCCGTTCGTGGGCGTGGGCTACTACCAGTCCAGCTTCAGCAATGAAACGCTGGCCGACGGCAGCAGCTCCGACATCCGCCTCAAGGATGCCAAGGGCGTGATCGGCACCGTCGGCGTGGACATGAACATCAACTCCACCTGGTTCGCCCGTGCCGATGCCCGCTACATGCGTTCGCGTCCGGACGTGAAGGTCGGCGGCGAGAAGATCGGCGAAGCGAAGATGGATCCGTGGACCGTCGGCTTCGGCATCGGCGCCCGCTTCTGATCCAGGCAGTACCTGCTTCATTGATGTAACGCGACGGGCCCTGCGGGGCCCGTCGTCGTTTCCGTCACCTGCTGTCTGTAGAGTCGACTGTCAGTCGACTGCTCTTCCAGAAGTCGAGCATGGCTCGACTCTACAAAAGGCAGTCGACTCTACGCACACACACAGGACACGGAGGCACGATGCACGACGTCGACCTGCTGGTGATCGGTGGCGGCATCAACGGCGCCGGCATCGCCCGTGATGCGGCCGGCCGCGGCCTGCGGGTGCTGTTGTGCGAGCAGGATGACCTGGCCGCACACACCTCCAGCGCCAGCAGCAAACTGATCCACGGAGGCCTGCGCTACCTTGAACAGGGCGAGTTCGGACTGGTGCGCAAGGCACTGGGTGAACGCGAAGTGGTGCGGCGGCAGGCCCCCCATCTGGTCCGTCCGTTGCGCTTCGTGCTGCCATGGGAACCCCACCTGCGACCGCGTTGGATGCTGCGCGCGGGCCTGTGGCTGTATGATCATCTGGGCCGGCGCAGCCCGAGTTTTCCCGCCTCGCGCGCACTGGACCTGCAACGCGACCCGCTCGGCCCCTGGCTCTCCCCGGCGCTGCGGCAGGCCTTCAGCTACGCCGATGCGCAGGTCGATGACGCGCGGCTGGTACTGCTCAATGCGCTGGACGCCGCCCGGCGTGGCGCACGGGTACATGTGCGCAGCCGCTGCATTGAACTGCGCCCTGTGCTGGGCCGTTGGCAGGCCACGCTGGAAGCCACCGACGGCCGGCAGCAAACGGTGATCGCCCAGGCCGTTGCCAATGCAGCCGGCCCTTGGGCAGGAGGCCTGCTGGAACGTATGCAGGCGCGCGATGGCGGCCCCGCCCTGCGCCTGGTACAGGGCAGCCACATCGTGCTGCGCCGGCCCTGGCCCGACGACAGCGCCTGCCTGCTTCAGCAGCCCGATGGCCGCGTGGTGTTCCTGCTGCCCTTCGCCCACGACCACCTGCTGGTCGGCACCACCGACACCGACTACCGCGGCGACCCGGCCCGGTGCAGCGTGCTGCCTTCGGAGGCGGCTTACCTGTGCGAGGCCGCCAACCACTACCTGCGCGAGCCGATCACCCCGCAGGACGTGGTCTGGCAGTTCGCAGGGGTACGCCCGCTACTTGCCGATCCAGATCCGCGTGCAGCGAAGCTGAGCCGTGACTACCGCCTGCAGTTGCAGTCCGGCCCGGCGCCCGCGCTGCATGTGCTGGGCGGCAAGCTGACCACGTACCGCGTGCTGGCCGAAGAAGCGCTGGACCTGCTGCGCCCCGCCCTGCCGCAGATGGGACCGGCATGGACGGCAACGGGCCACCCACTGCCGGGCAGCGACTGGGGCGACGCCGCGCAGGCGCATTCCCGCCTGCAGGCACTGGCACCGTGGTTGCCCTCCGATACGACGCAGCGTTGGGCCGAGGCCTACGGCAGCCGCAGTGCTGCGCTGCTGCAGGGCGCGCACGGCCTGGAGGATCTTGGCGAGGATCTTGGTGCGGGCCTGCACGCGCGCGAGGTCGACTTCCTGCGTGACCACGAATGGGCGCGTAGCGCCGAAGACGTGCTATGGCGAAGGAGCAAGCTGGGGTTGCGGCTGGACGCTGACCAGGTGGCCCGGCTGCAGGCGTGGATGGAGTAACGGTAGCGCCGGGCATGGCCCGGCCCTACCGATGCTTTAGGATTTCCCCATCGCTACCGGAGACGCTGCATGACGCCCCGCTACGTGCTGGCCATCGACCAGGGCACCACCAGTTCGCGCGCGATCCTGTTCGACCGTGCTGGCGACATCGTCGGCAGTGCGCAGCGCGAGTTCGCGCAGATCTTCCCGCAACCCGGCTGGGTCGAGCATGACCCGCGCGAGATCCTCACCAGTGTCTATGCCACGCTGACCGAACTGCTCAGCCGCGAACAGATCGACCCGCGTCATATCGCCGCGCTGGGCATCACCAACCAGCGCGAGACCACCGTGGTCTGGGACCGCGCCACCGGCCAGCCGATCCACAATGCCATTGTCTGGCAGTCGCGGCAGAGCCATGCCATCTGCGAGCGACTGAAGTGCGACGGGCATGAGGCACTGGTCCGCGAACGCACCGGCCTGCTGATCGACGCCTATTTTTCCGCCACCAAGGTGCGCTGGATCCTCGACCACGTGGAAGGTGCGCAGCAACGCGCCGAGCGTGGCGAGCTGCTGTTCGGCACCATCGACAGCTGGCTGGTATGGAACCTCAGTGGCGGCCAGGCGCATGTGACCGACTACAGCAACGCCGCACGCACCCTGTTGTTCAACATCCACACGCTGGACTGGGATGACGACCTGCTGGCGCTGCTGGACATACCCCGCGCGATGCTGCCGCAGGTGCGCGATTCCAGCACGGTGTATGCGCACACACGGCCGCAGTTCTTCTTCGACCACCCGATCCCGATCGCCGGCATCGCCGGAGACCAGCAGGCGGCGCTGTTCGGCCAGGCCTGCTTCCAGCCGGGCATGGTAAAGAACACCTATGGCACCGGCTGCTTCATGCTGATGCACACCGGCAGGCAGGCGGTACGATCCCGTAACGGCCTGCTGACGACCATTGCCTGGGGCCTGGACGGGCGCGTGGAATATGCACTCGAAGGCTCGATCTTCATCGCCGGCTCGGTGGTGCAGTGGCTGCGTGACGGCCTGCGCATGATCGAGCGTGCCAGCGACAGCCAGGCACTGGCCGCGCAGGTGCCGGACAGCGGCGGCGCGTATCTGGTGCCGGCATTCGTCGGCCTGGGCGCGCCCTACTGGCGCAGCGATGTGCGCGGCGCGATGTTCGGCCTGACCCGTGGCACCCGCAAGGCACACTTCGTGCGTGCCGCGCTGGAGGCGATGGCCTACCAGACCCGCGACGTGCTTGATGCGATGCAGTCCGATGCGGGCATCGCGCTGACCGAACTGCGCGCCGACGGCGGTGCGATCGGCAACGATTTCCTGGCCGGCTTCCAGGCCGACATCCTTGGGGTGCCTCTGCTGCGGCCGCGGCTGACCGAGACCACCGCGCTGGGCGCGGCCTACCTGGCCGGTCTGGCCGTCGGGTTCTGGTCCAGCCGCGAGCAGATCACCGCGCAATGGGGCCTGGACCGGCGCTTCGAGCCACAGATGGAAGTGGCGCGGCGCGAGAAACTCTATGCAGGCTGGCAGCAGGCCGTGGCGGCCACCCTCGCCTTCCACGTCGACTGAAGGTCGTGCCGGCCGCTGGCCGGCAACCCCATGATCCTTGGCGGCGTTTGCAGATTGCCGGCCAGTGGCCGGCACGACCGCATGGCCAGAACGTCCGTAGCGCCGGTCAGAACGCCGGCAGCACCGCGCCCTTGTACCTGGTCTCGATGAAAGCCTTCACCTGCGGGCTGGTCAGGGCCTTGGCCAGCTTCTGCACGCGGGCGTCGTCCTTGTTGTCCGGCCGCGCGACCAGGAAGTTCACGTACGGCGAGTCCTTGCTCTCGATCGCCAGTGCATCCTTGGTCGGGTTGAGGCCCGCATCCAGCGCGTAGTTGGTGTTGATCAGGGCCAGGTCGACCTGGTCCAGCACGCGCGGCAGCATCGCCGAGTCCAGCTCGCGGAACTTCAGGTTCTTCGGGTTGGCGGTGATGTCACGCAGGGTCGACAGCGCGTTGGCCGGATCCTTCAGCTCGATCACGCCGGCCTTGTGCAGCAGGATCAGCGCGCGGCTGTTGTTGCTCGGGTCGTTCGGGATCACCACGTCGGCACCGTCGCGCAGCTCGGCCAGCGACTTGACCTTGCGCGAATAGGCACCGAACGGCTCGATATGCACGCCGATCACCTTCACCAGATCGGTCTTGCGATCGCGGTTGTAGGCATCCAGGTACGGCTCGGTCTGGAAGTAGTTGGCGTCCACCTGCTTCTGCACCAGCTGGTCGTTGGGCTGCACGTAGTCGTTGAACACGCGCACGTCCAGGTCCACGCCTTCCTGCTTGAGGATCGGCTTGACCACCTCAAGGATCTCGGCATGCGGCACGGCCGTGGCGGCCACCACCAGCTTCTGCGAGGGCTCGCCGGACTTGCCGCAGGCGGTCAGGGCCAGCGCAGCGGCGAGCAGGGGCAGCAACAGGGTCTTCTTCATGGGCGGAGGAGTTCTCGGGGGGAGTGTCAGGATTTTTCGTAGTTGCTCAGGGCCAGCTCGAGCAGCGCCTTGGCCTGCTCGCGCAGCATCACCGGCTCGACGATTTCGGCATCCGAGCCGTAGTGCAGCACGTCCATCAGCAGTTCGCGTGAGACGCTGTACGGCACCTTCAGTTCATAGCGGCCATCGGCCAGGAAGCGGCCCTGCTGCTTGGAGTGCCAATGCTCGTCGGCCACCCAGCGCGCGGCCTTGGCACTGAACAGGATGGTCGCCCAGCCCTTCGGCGCACCGGAGAAGATGCCGTAGCTGGCACCCAGCTGCTCGTCCAGCTCGCTGTCGGCGACGTCACGGGCAGTGCTGTCGACCACGCGCGCCTTGTGGATGCGGTCCACGGCGAAGCTGCGCAGGGCTTCGCGGTCATGGTCCCAGGCATCCAGGTACCAGTTGTCGCGGTAATGGGTCAGGCGCTGCGGCGAGACGGTGCGCTTGGTCGGCTCGTCGGTGGAACGGGCACGGTACTCGAACGCCAGCTGGCGGCGCTCCAGCACCGCCGAGGCCACGCTGCGGAAGCTGCCTTCATCGAACTTGCGGCCGCGGTGCGGGATTACCCGCACACGGTCCACCGGCCAGTTGGAGACACCGGCCTGGGCAGCCAGCAGGCTCTCGATACGCTGCTGCAGCGGCGCCAGCACCGAGGACAGCACGCCGCCGCCGGTACGCGCCAGCAGGTGCTGCGAGGCCAGCAGGGCGTGCAGCTCCTCCGAGCTGAGCCACAGGCCAGGCAGTTCGAAGCGGTCGCTCTCGTCGGCCTGGTAGCGGAAGCCGGCCTCGCCGTCGCCCTCGATCGGTGCCATCAGCGCATCGCGCAGGAAGGCCAGGTCGCGGTAGACGGTGGCACGGGAACAACCGAGCTTGTCCTGCAGGGTCGCCACCGTCACCGGATAGCGCGCGGACTTGAGCAGACGATGCAGGGCGGTGATGCGTTCGTATCGGTCCATACCCCCGATTATGTCCGAGTCGCGGGTCTTGTGTGGGACGTTTGGGCTATCGTGGTCGCCCCCACCCCCATGGAATGCCCGATGCGCCGGTTGCCCGCCCTGTCCCTGCTGGCCTGCCTGCTGCTGGCTGCCTGCGATCGCGCACCGGCGCCGGCCAGGACCGAAGCCCCCGTGCCCGCGGCCGATCCGGCCCAGGCCGTACTGGGCGCCAGCCAACGCTTTGCGGCCCTGGGCAGTTTCCATGCCGAGCTGGAGGTGCTGGGCGCGCCGCAGCCGGTGCGCAGTGCCATGGACTTCGTCGCCCCCGACCGCTTCCGGGTGCAGACCCCGGGCGGGCCGCAGACGATCATTGGCGACACCATGTTCCTGCAGGCCGACGGTGCGATCCGCCAGGTTCCCACCCCGCCGGGCCTGCTGGAGCAGTGGCGCAATCCCTTGCCGGCCGACGCCCTGCCTGCCGAGCTGCAGGCCGAAGACCTGGGCAGCCAATCGCTGGATGGAGTCGAAACCCGTCACTACCGGCTGCGTGGCGCCCAGCCCGGCGAACGCCTGGAATACTGGGTGGACGCCCAGGGCCTGCCACGGCAGATCGTGCGCAGCGGCAGCAGCAACGGCCGCAATTTCCAGCTGCGCCTGCGCTATTCGCGCTTCAACGACCCGGCATTGCGTATCGATCTGCCCTGAATAGGCGTCCGCGGCAACGTCTGCTGAAGCGCGCCTTGGATCGATTCTGACCGCCATCACGCTTCCAGTATCATCACCGGCTGTCAACCGCTTCGGAGAAGCCCCGATGTCCCTGCGCGTGTCCCTGCTGATCCCCCTGCTGCTGTGCGCGCCGCTCGCGTATGCACAGGATGCCTCCGAACTGGCGGCGATGTCTTCGCCGTGGAGCGGCAGTGGCGGCGAGCTCGGCTTCGCCTCGGCACGCGGCAACAGCAGCACCGAGAGCTTCAACGGCCGCCTGCGCCTGCGCTACACCGACGGCGACTGGGTGCACAGCATGGACCTGGCCGGCCTGCGTTCCAGCTCCAAGGTGACCGAGACCCGCGACGACGGCACCACTACCCGCCGCAACAACACCACCGCCAACCGCTACACCGGCAGTGCCGGCAGCGCGCTGCAGCTGGGCGAGCACCGCCAGCTGACGGCCACGGTGCGTACAGAGCGCGACGACTTCGCCACCTACGACCGCCAGAGCTCGTTCGGTCTGGGTTACGGCACCCGCCTGTGGAACACCGAGCGCTTCTCGTTCGACGCGCAGATCGGCCCCGGTGTGCGCCGCACCCACAGCACCGAGGACGACCGCACCCGCACCGGCATGATCGGCCGCGGCCTGTTCGACATGAAGTACTCGCTGACCGACAACACCGACCTGGTCAATACCCTGCTGGTCGAATCCGGTTCGTACAACACCTTCGGCCAGAACGACTTCGGCGTGTCGGTGAGCATGAACGAGCACCTGGCGCTGAAGGCCGGCTGGCAGGCGCGTTACAACAGTGACGTGGCCGAGGACAAGCGCAAGACCGATACGCTGACCACGATGAACGTGGTCTACAAGTTCAAGTAAGAAACGGGCGCCAAGGGCGCCCGTTCTTCTTCCGGTGGTGCCGGCCGCTGGCCGGCACGACCTGCGATGGCTCAGACGTTCAGCAGTTCGCCGGCACCGGCATCCAGCAGCATCTTCGCCACTTGCTGGCCCAGCGCTTCCGGATCACTGCCTGGGCCCACGGCTTCGGCGCGCACCGCACGGCCGTCGCTGGCGCTGCCAACCAGCCCCTGCAGGTGCAGGTCATCGCCCTGCCACTGCGCGATGGCCGCCACCGGCACGTGGCAGCTGCCATGCAACGCACGGTTCATCGCCCGCTCGGCTTCCACGCAGGCACGCGTGGCCGCGTCATCAAGCGGGGCGAACAACGCCATCAGCCGCGCATTGCCACCATCGCACTCCACCGCCACCGCGCCCTGCGCCGGGGCCGGCAGCCACTGCGGCGGTTGCAGGCGCGCGACGATGCGCTCGCCCAGACCCAGACGCTCCAGGCCGGCCACGGCCAGCACGATGGCGTCGTAACCACCATTGTCGAGCTTGGCCAGGCGGGTGTTGACGTTGCCGCGCAGGTCCAGCAATTCCAGATCCGGGCGCAGCGCGCGCAGCTGGGCCTGGCGGCGCAGCGATGAGGTGCCGACCCGCGCACCGATCGGCAGCGCGTCCAGCGAGGCGTACAGGTTGGAGACGAAACCATCGGCTGGATCGTGGCGGGTCAGCATCGCCGGCAGCGCGAAGGGTTCGTCCAGTTCCATCGGCACATCCTTCAGCGAGTGCACGGCGCAGTCGGCCTCACCGCGCAGGATGGCCAGCTCCAGCTCCTTCAGGAACAGGCCCTTGCCACCGATGGCGGCCAGCGAACGGTCGAGCACTTCGTCGCCGCGGGTGCTCATCGGCACCAGTTCCACATGCAAGCCGGGATGGGCCTGGCGCAGGCGGTCGGCGACGTGTTCGCTCTGCCAGAGGGCGAGCGGGCTCTTGCGGGTGGCGATGCGGACGGTTTCCATCCGGTCATTATCGCGCCTTCGGCGCGGATACGGCCAACGGCGGAGCCCCTCGTGGCTGGTGGAGGGGTCATGAAAGCAACAGCCGCGCTTGGCCGGACGGGGTGGGGTCACGGGGGACGCCGTGAATCCGTCCGTGGAGGCTTGGCCGCGGCATCCATGCCGCGGACACCCCCGCGACCCCACCCCGCCCGGCCTCTGACAGCTTCAGTGCGCCTCAGCCACGGAAGATCAAAAGAAAAAAGCAGAAGCAAAAGCAACAGCCGACGGCTTCCGGGGTCAGATCCCTTTTCCGCAGGAAAAGGGATCTGACCCCTCTTTCCAAGCCGATAACAACAATGCTCTTGCTGTCCGATGCGTTGAAGAACGAGAGGGTTGGGCCGGGGTGGGGCGGCGGGACCGTTGGCGCCATGGATGGCGCCATCGAGCTTACATGGATGTACTTGCAGCGTGTCCCGCCGCCCCACCCCGGCCCATCCCAGCACGTAGAAACAACGAGCCATGACCCGCTGTTGCTGTTGCTGTTGATTTCATAGCAGTCGCGGCCGCAGGCCGCGCGGACCACTCACAGATGCCGCAGTTCCTGCTTCAGCGTCGCCACGCAGCGGCGGCTGACTTCCAGCGGCTGCTTGCCATGCCGCAGCACCGCCTGCACTTGACCACCCGTGCCTCGGCGCAGCTCCACCAGCTCGTGGCGCGCCACCAGGCAGTTGCGATGGATGCGGATGAAGCGGCTGGCGAACTCTTCCTCCAGCGACTTCAGCGACTCCTCGATCAGGTCCTCGCCGCGCGCATGGTGCACCACCACGTACTTCTCTTCCGCCTGCAGGTAGTGGATGTCGTCCAGCGGGATCAGCCGCAGGCTGCCACGCAGGCGTGCGCACAGCATGCTGCGGGCCTGCTGCCCGCCGCTGTCCTGCGGCTGGCCATCGCGGCCGGCCAGGAACGTGCGTGCACGTGCGATCGCTGCGGCAAGGCGCTCGGCGCGGACCGGCTTCATCAGGTAATCGATGGCCGCCGCCTCGAACGCCGACAGCGCATGCGCGTCATAAGCCGTGCAGAACACCACCGCCGGGCGCGGCTCGAAGCTGGCCAGGTGGCGGGCGGCTTCCAGGCCGTCCAGCCCGGGCATGGCGATATCCAGCAGGACCAGGTCCGGCTGCAGCTCCGCGCACGCATGCAGGGCCTGCTCGCCGTTGCCGGCCTCGGCCACCACGTCCACCCCGTCCTGCGCCGCCAGCAGGCTGCGCAGGCGTTCCCGCGCCAGCGGTTCGTCATCGGCGATGACTACCCTCACGGTCGTCCCCTCACTGGATCGGCACTGTCACCTGGCAGGCATAGTAGCCCTCGCTCCAGCCAGCCGTCATCCGCGCGGCGGCGCCGAAGCGCCAGGCCAGCCGATGAGCGATGCTGTGCTGGGCATGGCCGGCACCGCGCGCCAGCGCCAACCCCGGCGCCTGCGGATCGGGCGCGGGATTGCGCACGCGGATCTGCAGCTCGTTGCCCTCGCGCACCAGCTGCAATTCGATGGTGCCGCCTTCGGGCAGCCGCGAAATGCCATGCAGCACTGCGTTTTCCACCAGCGGCTGCAGTACCAGCCTCGGCAGTGGCAGGTCCCACGGCAGCGGCTCATCGCGCTGCCAGCGCACCTGCAGACGCTCGCCGAGGCGCAGCGACTCTATCGACAGATAGCGCTCGGCCAGCTCGCATTCGTCACGCAGGGTGGAGTCGCCCTCGCCCGCGCCCAGGGCAGCACGGAACAGATCGGACAGATCCAGCACCGCGCGTTCGGCCACCGCCGGATCGCGATGCAGCAGGCTGGCGATCAGGTTCATGCTGTTGAACAGGAAGTGCGGCCGGATCCGCGCCTGCAGCGCGTCGGCCTGGGCACGCGCGTTGGCCTGCACCTGCGCGGCCCAGCGATCGCTCACATAGAAGTAGCGCAGGGCAAGTGCGGCGATCAGTGCCGTGGTTGCCGCACTGCCCAGGGTGAAGCGCCAGAAGCTGATGCCGCGGGCGAAGTTGTCGCCCAGTACCGCGTACAGTGCATGCACGATGCCGGCACAGACCACCGCGATCAGGGTCGCCAGCATGATCGCCGCGACAGCGCCCAGCACCTGCGGCAGCCTCGACAGTGCCTGCCGCAGGAGGCACAGGCTGGCGGTCACCGCCAGCGCCAGCCACAGCGCGAAGCCGCTGGCCGACAGCAGCTCGCCGAAGGTCCAGTGGCGGCTGCCATCGGGCGCCAGCGCCAGCACCACCACCACCAGCTGGGCCAGGCCGAGCATCGCCGCCAGCCGCGGCAGGCGGCACAGTTCCGGCATCCACGGCGATGTGCTGGCCGGGGGCATGGCTCAGGCAGCGCCCAACCGTTCCTGCAGCCAGTCACCGAGCGCCTGGATCTCTTCGGCGCAGACCTGGTGGGCCATCGGGTAGCTGTGCCACTCCACCTCCAGGCCCAGCGCCTGCAGGGCCTGCGCGCTGTGTACGGCCACCGCCTGCGGAATCACCGGGTCGCTGCTGCCATGGGCCATGAACACCGGCACCTGCACCGCACCGTCAACGCGCCTGGCGCGCTCGGCTTCCGGCAGGTAAGTGGACAGTGCGATCAGGCCGGCCAGTGGCGCGATGCGCGACAGTGCAGCGGTGAGGATGATCGCCCCGCCCTGCGAGAAGCCGGCCAGGAAGATCTTCTCCGGCGCGACGCCGCGCTCGATCTCACGTGCGATCAGCGCATCCAGCTGCAGCACCGATTCCTGCACGCCGGCCATGTCGGCACGCGAGCGGAAGTCCATCCCGACGATGTCGTACCAGCCGCGCATCGGCACGCCGTTGTTGATCGTGATCGGCCGCACCGGTGCGTGCGGGAACACGAAGCGCAGCGCCGGCCAGTGCGGACGCACCAGTTCCGGCACGATCGGCGCGAAGTCGTGGCCGTCGGCGCCAAGCCCGTGCAGCCAGATCACCGACCACTGTGGCGAGGCGCCGGTTTCCTGTTCCACCGTTTGCAGCATGATGCGGCTCCTTCAAGTTCGAGCCGCATTATGCCGCTGGTGCAGGGCCATCAGTACAGCGGCGGTTGCTCGGCGGCTTCCCGGCGCAGCTGCGCGGCGCGCACCAGCACCGGTGGCGGAATGTTCTCTTCGGGGATGTCGAGCAGGCCGAGGCGATGCAGGAAGGCACCCGGACCGCGCGAGGAGGTCAGCGCGACCACCGGAACGGCCAGCACCATGCCGATCACCACCGGCGCCATCCAGGCTGCCAGCGACGGCGACACCGCCCACGCCAGCACACCCATGAACGCACCAAACACACCCAGCCCGCCGTAGCCACGGATCAAGGCCATCCACGAGATGCCACCATCGTCACGCTGCTGTGCGTCCCAGCCGGAATCGCGGCCGGACAGCACTTCGGCCACGCCGCGCGACTGCACGTACATCACCACCGGTGCCATCAGTGCGGCCAGCACGGTCTCCACCAGCATCGACACGAACGCACGGATCGCACCGCCGCAACCGCGGCGGTCGACAGGGTCCAGCAGCATCGCCAGATAGCCCAGCACCTTGGGCAGCAGCAGCACCGCCATGGTGGCGGCGAACAGGCGCACCACCTGCTCCTCGTCCTGGGCCCGCCAGTACACGCTGGGTGACAGGTGCAGCAGGGCATTGAAATCGATGCCTTCCTGGAACAGCGGGATCGCAATGCCGATCAGCATCAGCATCGCCCACATCGGCGCGGTGAAGTAATGGCCGATGCCGATCAGCATGTGGGTGCGGCTGATCCAGTGCAGGCCACGGCTGCCGACCACCTTGCCGTGCTGCAGGTTGCCCTGGCACCAGCGACGGTCGCGCACCAGCAGGTCGGTCAGGGTCGGCGGGCCTTCTTCGTAGCTGCCCCCCAGGTACGGCACCATGTGCGCGGCCCAGCCGCCACGGCGCATCAGCGCTGCCTCGACGAAATCGTGGCTGAGCACGTGGCCGCCGAACGGCTTGCGCCCCGGCAGCGCTGGCAAGCCGGCGTGGTCGGCGAAGGCACGGGTGCGGATGATGGCGTTGTGGCCCCAGTAGTTGCTCTCGGCGCCATGCCACCAGGCCACGCCACGGGCGATCACCGGGCCGTACACGCGACCGCCGAACTGCTGCATGCGTGCGAACAGGGTGCGGCCACCGATCACCGAGGGCAGGGTCTGGATCAGGCCGACATCGGCGTTGTGTTCCATGCCGGCCACCAGGCGCACGATGCTGTCGCCGGTCATCAGGCTGTCGGCGTCCAGGATCAGCATCTGCGGGTAAGCGCCACCGAAGCGGCGCACCCAGTCGGCGATGTTGCCGGCCTTGCGCCCGCTGTTGTCGCCACGGCGGCGGTAGAACAGCCGCGTCTGGCCGTCCGGCACGCGCTCGCGCAGTTCGGCGAATACCTGCTCCTCGGCGCGTGAGATGTCCTCGCGCCGGGTATCGCTGAGCACGAAGAAGTCGAAGCGTTCGAGCTGGCCGGTGGCGGCCACCGACTCGTAGATCGCCTGCAGGCCCGCCAGCAGTCGGCGCGGATCCTCGTTGTAGGTCGGCATCAGCAGCGCGGTGCGGCTGTGCACGGTCGGCAGCGGCTTGTCCGGGTCGATGCCAAGGCGATAGCCACGGTCGAACACGGCGGTCAGGAAGCCGGCCACGGCGCTGGCGAAGGACAGCGCGATCCAGGCGAACAGGCCGACGAACAGCACCAGCAGGCAGGCTTCCAGCACGCTGATGCCATTGGCCGACAGCACCCGCCACATCATGCGGGTGGCGATGGCGGTCATGGCCAGGGTGCCGCCAAAGATGTAGAACCGGCGCAGGCCGATCAGGCGTGGCGAGGTACGGTGCCGACGGACCTTCAGCTTGCCTTCGCGCAGGGTCTGTTCGGGCATCGGCAGCGGAGATTCAGCCGGCAGCAGCGCCCAGCCGGCGTCGAGCCGGGGCGCATCCGCTTCCGCGTGGATGGTGTGACCCCCCATCACCGCTTACTCCCCACGATCGGCATGGCCGGCCGTCCCGGCCGGGCTGCATGCGCGAAGGTTCCCGGCGCGCCTTCCCGGCGCCCGCACTTGTCCTGGCTGTACCGGCCCTTGGCCGCACAGTCGCTGTCTGTCACTACCGGAACCCACACGATCTCCAACGGGGCGGAATCGAAAATGCGGCCCAGTCTAGGGCGCCGGATGTAAGCCGAGTGCGAAGGTCTACGCCGGGATTTATCCCCATTCAGCAAACAGCAGGCGATGGCGGACCGCGCAGCGGAATGTCGCTTCGTGGCACCGGGTACTGGATCGTAACAAACGCGAACGGTTATCATTTCATTAACCAGGCAGGTCGCCGTCTTCCGTACGGCCGAGACCCACCCAGCTGCGCCGGCCCGAACCGTGCGCCCTATGACCCATGGAAGGGGGCCTGCCTGCTTGTCTGCGTGTGCCCGCTGCTTCCATCCGGTCCCCCCTCATTCGATGGAAGCCGTCATGTCCAAGCCGTTCCGCTCCCGTTCCGCGCGCCTGCCGCGCACCCGCCTGGCCAGTGCCCTGGCCACCGCCTGCCTGCTGGCCCTGCCCGGCGTGGCCGCTGCAGAGGCCAGCGCCGATGCCTCCACCAAGGACCTGGATACCGTGGTGGTCACCGCCTCGGGCAACCAGCAATGGATCAAGGATGCGCCGGCCAGCATCAGCGTGATCAGCCGCGAGGACATCGCGCGCCAGCCGGTGCACGACCTGGCCACCCTGCTCAGCCGCGTGCCCGGCGTGACCGGTGGCCTCAGTGCGGTTGGCGAGCAGTCCAAGATCAAGCTGCGCGGCATGCCGTCGAACTACACGCTGGTGCTGGTGGACGGCAAGCGCATGGGCAGCTCGGCCTCGACCAACTACCGGCCGGACCTGGGCCGCCAGGACCTGAACTGGATCTCGCCTGACCAGATCGAGCGCATCGAAGTGGTGCGCGGACCGATGTCGTCGCTGTATGGCTCCGACGCCATGGGCGGCGTGATCAACATCATCACCCGGCGCATCGGTGATGACTGGAGCGGCAGCGCCACCCACAGCTATACCCGCCCGGGCGATGGCAAGCGCGGCGACACCCAGCAGATCGGTGCGACGTTCTCCGGCCCGCTCGGCGAGCGCTTCGGCCTGCGCATCGGTGCCAACAGCATGCGCCGCGATTCGGATCGCTCCAATGGCGGTGTCTACGGCAACGCGTATGCAGGCGAGAAGGACCGCAATGTCGATGCGCTGCTGCAGTGGAAACTGAGCGACGCGCAGGAACTGTCGCTCGAAGCCGGCCATGGCGTGCAGCAGGCCTTCATCGACGCTTCGCTGGAAAAGCAGGATGAAGGCGCCTGGGGTGCCAGCGAACTCAAGCGCAGCTCGCTGGCGCTCAACCACGATGGCAAGTGGAGCTTCGGCAATTCGAAGATCAGTGCGTACTGGACCGAGTACAGGAACGACATCGGTGCTACCGGCCGTTCCGAAGCCACCGATACGATCATCGAGGGCAGCCTGACCACGCCGTTCACCCTCGGCGTTGAACACCAGTTCGCCGTGGGCGGCCAGTGGAAGCGCCAGAAGCTGACCAACACCGACACCATCGGCCGCGCGCCGATCGACTATGCCGGCAATGCCGTCAGCGGCTCCGATCTGGAAGTGGATACCTGGGCCCTGTTCGTCGAAGACGAACTGAAGCTGCACCGCACCCTGGCACTGACCCTGGGCGCGCGACTGGATCACCATGAGAAGTTCGGTGGCCACGTCAGCCCGCGCGCCTACCTGGTCTGGCATCCGGCCGAGCAATGGACCATCCGCGGTGGCGTTTCCAAGGGCTTCCGCGCCCCCAGCCTGACCGAGAACTCCGCCAGCGCCGCCACCCAGTCCGGTGGCCGTGGCTGCACCTCGCTGATTCCGCTGGGCTATACCCGCGGCGGCTGCTACATGGCCGGCAACCCGGACCTGGACCCGGAAACCAGCACCAACCGCGAAATCGGCATCAGCTTCGACAACGACCTGGTCGATGCCGGCCTGACCTACTTCCACACCGACTTCAGGAACAAGATCGAGTACGCACCGCTGGGCAGGTTCAACGGCATCTGGTGGACGCGGATGAGCAACGTGCAGCGCGCACGCACCAGCGGCATGGAAGGCAGCTTCAATGTCCGCTTCGGCGAGCACTGGCGCTGGCGCACCTCGGCGACATGGATGAAGGAAGCCAGGAACCTGACCACCGGCCGCAACCTGATCGATACCCCCGAATTCTCGGGCTATTCGTCGCTGGACTGGACGCCCGACGCGGTGTTTTCCAGCAGCCTGTCGGCGCAGTACACCGGCAGGCAGGCCGGCACGGCGACGACCTTCCTCAAGGCCTACACGCTGTATGACCTGACCGCCGCCTGGAACGTCAATGAGGTACTGACCCTGCGTGGCGGCGTCAGCAACCTGGCCGACAAGAAGCTGTATGCGGAAGGCTCCACCGATTACTTCGTGGCCGGGCGCAGCTACTTCCTCAGCATGACCGCGCGGTTCTGACCAAGAGCGTCCGCCGCGATCGCGCTGGCGACGGGCCAGCGCGATCGGCGGTGTTGCGGATTACTCGCTTTCCAATGCGGCGGCGGGCGCCGCGCTCTGCGTAGCCGCCGTGCGTGCACGGTCCATCGCCACCGCCAGTTGCTGGCGTGCGAGCAGCTGTTGTGCCTGCACCACTTCAGGTGTCGGCAGGAGCACCGGTCCCGGTGCGTTTTCCGGTGTAGCAGGTGTGGTCATGCAACCTCCATGGACATCCCGCCGCCGCACGGATTCAGCTGGTGCGGCAGCGGAACTGCGCACCCTATCCTAAAAACAAGGCGGGCGGGTGACGGTGCGCGCCCCTGCCGCAGCAGCCGGAACAAGGCAGGCGTCACATTTTTGACGGTGACGCTTGGATCCTGAATAGGACTTGTCCTATCATGAAAACGTTTTCTCACAGGGATGTCTCCCCCAATGAATACCACTGACCTGTCCCAGTTCAGCCCGAAGTGGCAGTTCCGCTTCAACTTCTTCCGCCAGCACGGCGCCCCCAAGAACCCCGGCTTCAAGCAGGCCTGGAAGGCGCTGTCCTTTGGTGACCGCCTGAAGATCAACCTGAACTTCTTCGCGTTGTTCTTCGGTGCCATCTACCTGCTGATTCTTGGCATGTGGCGCAAGGCACTGGTGGTGATCGGCATCAACATCGCGCTGGCCATCATCACCATGTTCCTTCCGGACGTCGTCGGGCGCATGCTGTTCATCGCCATGAACCTGCTGGTCGCCTCCAGCACCAACTACAGCTACTACCTGGAGAAGGTGGAAGGACGTACCAGCTGGAACCCGTTTGAAGGAATGTTCTGAGCCATCAGACCTGCGCAGGATGCGCGGCAAGGATGCAACCGACGCCCGGCCCCCGCCGGGCGTCTTCGTTTCCGGGATCAGGCCGCGCGGCGGGCCATGGCCTCCGGTTCGGCCTGCAGGCGGAAGCGCGAGACCGCCACGGCCAGCTGCTCGGCCTGCTCCTCCATAGCCCGCGCCGCGGCGCTGGCTTCCTCCACCAGCGCGGCATTCTGCTGGGTGGTCTCATCCATCTGCACCACGGTCTGGTTGACCTGCTCGATGCCGGCGGACTGTTCACGCGACGCAGCCGAGATCTCGGCCATGATCTCGTTGACGCGCCCCACCTGGCCGACGATGGCCTGCATGGTACGGCCCGCACCGTGCACCAGCTGCGCACCGGCACCGACCTGCGCCACGGATGCGTCGATCAGCTCCTTGATCTCCTTCGCTGCGCCCGCCGAGCGTTGCGCCAGCGCGCGCACTTCGCTGGCGACCACCGCGAAGCCGCGGCCCTGCTCACCGGCCCGCGCCGCTTCCACCGCCGCATTCAACGCCAGGATGTTGGTCTGGAAGGCGATGCCGTCGATCACCGATATGATCTCGGCGATGCGCTGCGAGGAAGCCTCGATCTGCTCCATGGTCTGCACCACCTGGTTGACCACTTCCCCGCCCTCGCTGGCAACGTCAGCGGCGGATCCTGCCAGGGTATTGGCCTGCAGCGCGTGGTCGGCGTTCTGGCGCACGGTGGAGGTCAGCTCCTCCATCGAGGCGGCGGTTTCTTCCAGGTTGGCGGCCTGCTGCTCGGTACGACGCGAGAGATCGCTGTTGCCCGCAGCGATCTCACCCGCCGCCAGGCGGATGCTGGCGGCCGACTGCTGGATCTGGCCGACGATCTGGGTCAACTGCTGCACGGTGCTGTTGGCATCGTCGCGCATCACCGCGAACACGCCATGGAAATCGCCGCGCATGCGTGCGCTGAGGTCGCCGGCGGCAATCGCGCGAAGCAGCGTCGAAAGCTCAGCCAGGTTGTGATCGCTGACCTGCATCATGATGTTGAGGGTCTCCACCATGCGGCGGAAATCGTGGTCGAAGCGCTGGGCATCACCGCGTACAGCGAAGTCGCCGGCCGCCGCGGCGGCGGCCAGCTGCTGGATCTGCTCGTTGATCGCGGCCAGGTTGCTCTTGGTGGTGGCCATCGCTGCGGTGAACACCGCCTTCTCGCCCGGCAGCGCTTCCATGTCCACGCTGAGGTCACCCACCGCGTAACGCTGCATCACCTCGACCAGGCGCTGGGTGACCGCATTGCTGGAAGCCACCAGCTGGTTGCTGTCGGCCACCATGCGGCCGTACTCGCCGGGGAAGGCAGTGGCGTCCATGCGGTAGCTCAGCTCGCCAGCATCGTGGCGGCGCGCCATTTCCGCCTGCGCCGCCATCACCGCCTGCAGCTGCCCGCGCATGCCCTGCATCGCGTCCAGCAGGCGGCCCACTTCATCGTTGCTGCGCGCAGGCAAGGTGCTGTCGAGCTTGCCGGCGGCGACGTCACCCGCCACCCGCACCGCTTCGGCCAACGGGCGGATCGCCAGGCGGCGCAGCAGCACGTAGACACCGGCACTCAGCGTCAGCGCGGCCACCACGCCCACCAGCAGCGTCAACCACAGCAGCTGGCGCGCCTCGGCCACGATCACCGCGTGCGGCATCACCACGCCCAGCGCGAAGCGCTGCGGGGCATTGCCCACGCGTAGCGGCACGTAGACGCGCACGTTGCCGGCTGCATCGGGCGTGAAGGCTTCGAACCGGCGGTCGGCGGCGATGTCGGCCAGCATGCTGCGGGTCAATGCGTCGGTGCGCGGCTTGCCGATCTCGGCGGCATTCGCCGAGGCCAGCACCACGCCGTTGGGCGAAAGCAGCTCGACGCGGCCTGCGCCCATCGGCGTCAGCGTCGCCAGGTGCTTCTGCAGCGCCGCCAGCGAGAAGTCGACGGTGAACACGCCGAGGAAGGTACCGTTCTCGACGATCGGCGAGCTCAGCGTGCTCATCAGCACCTGCTGGCCGGCGATGTCATAGGCATAGGGTTCACTGACCTTGGGCAGCTTGTCGCGGCTGGGCACCACGTACCAGTCGGCCGAACCGTCGGCGGCTTCGGTGTAGTCGGTCATGGTCGACTGCTGCGGCTTGCCGTCATGCCAGGCCCAGTAGCTCATGTAGCGGCCGCTGGCATCATGCATCTCGGTATTGGCGAACTCGGCATCCTTGCCATCGAAGGCGTCGGCCTCCCACATGGTGCTCTTGCCCAGCCATTCCGGGTGGGTACGCAGCTGCTCACCGAGCACGGCCGCCAGGCTGGCGCGATCAGGCACGTCACCCCGCGCACGCTGGGCGAGCACGGCTTCGACCATGGCATCGTTGCTGGCGAACGCCGTGCCCAGGTCGGCAGCGACCTGGCGCGCTTCGGCGTTGGCCTCGCTGGTCATGGTCTGGCGCGAGGCATCGATCAGGCTGGCACTGGCCTGGCGATAGATCAGGAACGCCGTCAGGCCGAAGCACAGCAGCGCGATGACAGCGGTGCCCAGCATCAGCTTGTGGGCGATGCTGCCCGGACGGCGGGCAGCGGCAGAACGGGAAGAAGGCATGGAGGGGTCCGCAAGGCAGTTCAGGACGACCGGCACCGCGAGGGCACCGCGCAGGCGCGCGATCCGTCGCGCAGGCCACCGGCCGCCGGGACCCGCCCGGCGCAGGAAGCGCACCGGGTTAGCGGCCGCCTGCCAACGAGGTTGAGGCGACTGGCCTACACATTCCTGAATGCACTCAGGGACGGGACAGAAAGCCGTCCCGGCGTCCTCTATTCGGCCACCCGATCCTTGATCCACTCCGCGCGTGGCAACACCTCGATGCTGCCTGCGGCGTACTGCTGCAGCACAGCGTCCGGCCCGAAACGCGGTTGCCACCCCAGCTCTCTGCGGATGCGGGCGCTGTCGTAGACGCGGTCGACGCTCAGCGGCAATGGCCAGCCGCGGCGCTCGAACTCGGCCAGCAGCTGCGGCACGCGCCGGGCCAGTACGTTGCGCGGCTGGGTGGCAAGTTCCAGGCAATCCTCGCGCCGGAACGGGGTCGCTGCGCAGGCGATGTAGCGGGCGAAGGCCGGCCCCTCATCCAGCAGCAGCGCGGCATGGGCACTGGCCACGTCACGGGCGTCGATCCCTCGATGCAACCGGAACATCGCCATCCGTTCCGGCGGTTCCGGGAAGCAGCGCCCCATCCGCAGCACGCGCACGCCGAAGTCCGGTCCGGCCGCAGCTTCAGCCAGGGCCTCGGCCTGCAGCTTGCTGCGGTGGTAGATCGTTCGCGGCAACGGCTCGGTATCCTCATCGATCCAGCGGCATCCTCCTGCCACCACCGCGTGGCCGTACAGCGCAGTGGTACTGGTCAACACGAACCGCCGTGCACCTGCCTCGCGCGCTGCCTGCAGCAGGTGCGCCGTCGCGTCCACATTGATCTGCTGGAACACCGCATCCGGCACCAGACCGACGTGCGGCGCATGCAGGGCCGCGGTATGAATGACCGCGTCGACGCCCCGCACCGCGCGCGCGACGGCTTGATGATCGGTGACATCGGCAATGATGCGCGTGGTGGCGAACGGGCTACGGTCCAGGCCCACCACTTCATGGGCACCCGCCAGCGCGCCGAAGATCGCGCGCCCGATCCGCCCGGAACTGCCGGTCAGCAGAATCTTCATTGAGTCCATTCACTCGAAGCGCCCGGGAACTACCGGGATGCTTCGATTCTAGGCATGCAACGGCGCATCTGCGATAGGACAACCGCGCAACTGTGCGTTCATCTTGACGACTTCGGCGGAGCCAGCAGTTGGCGCGCGATGAACAGCGGGTCGTCGCCGCCTGCCACGTCAGGCGCGACACCGTTCCGTTCCCAGTTGCCACCGGTGCGCAGATTGATCGGTTGCCGATCCGGAATGCTGATCTGATAGCCATCGGGCAGCAGCACAGGATCATCGAACATATGTGCGGCACCGCCACTACGGCCACCGACGATGCGCGCACGCCCCAGCGCCTGCAGCGAGTACGCGACGAACTCGGCCGCCGAGCCGGTGCGGCGGTCGATCAGTATCACCAGCGGCTTCAGGTACAGCGGAAGGCTTGCTGGCGGCAGCGGCACCGGGGTACGCCGGCCACGCTGCTCCAGCGCCTGCACTGCGGTGACACCCGGCTCCAGCAGGGTCCGCACCAGCAGGTCGGCGCTGCCATCATCACCGCCTCCGTTCTGGCGCAGATCCAGCACCAGGCCCTCGGTGTCGGCCAGCAGGGTGAACGCTGCCGCGAGCCTGGGCCGTGCCAGATCGAGCGGATAGAAGGTGCTCAGCCGCAGGTAACCGATATTGCCTTCCAGCACCCGCACCTCGCGCACGCCCGCACCGTTGCTGCGAGCATCCGCACGCCAGGCCATCAGCCAATCGTCCTGGCCGGCGCCGGCATCCACCCGTTCCACATGGAAGTGGCCGTCGAACACGTCCAGATCCTGGTTCAGGCGCGCACTGAAGCCCTTCGGGTCCGTGCAGCTGTCCACATAGCGCTGCTGGGTGGACCAGCCACGCACCGCGTCGGCGATGCGCGCGCCTTCGGCCACATCCAGATAGTGCGCCTCTATTGCCGCAGCCGCCGCCTGCAGCACTGTGTCCTGGGCCGGGCAGGACGCGGCCAGCAGCGCGCCCAGCATCCACGAAACCGCCATGACCGCCCCCGCGTTGATGATATATAAGTGCTTATATATCATTGTGGGCATGGATCTCCAACATGCCTCTCTGGGAACATTGCTGCGCGCCCTGCTGGACCAGCTCGATCCGGCGGTCGAGCAGGCCTATCGCGACCTGCAGCTGGACTACCGGCCGCGCTACACCCCGGTGCTGCGCACGCTGATGGCGCAGGGCCCCTGCCGCATCAAGGATCTGGCGCTGGCCTGCGGGCTCAGCCATTCGGCACTCAGTCAGACGGTGGCTGCGATGGTGCGCGACGGCTGGCTGCACGCCGTCATCGGCGAAGACAGCCGCGAGCGCATCCTGCAGCTGAGCCCGCAGGCACTGCAGGCACTGCCGGCGCTGCAGGCGCAATGGCAGGCCACCGCACGCGCCGCGCGCAGCCTCGATGCGGATCTCGGCCAGTCGCTGGAGCAGGTGCTGCGCGAAGCACTGCAGGTTCTGGAGCAGCGGCCATTCGCGCAACGCCTGCGCGACGCCCGCCGGCGCTGACACTGCGCCGTCGCCGATGCCTCGCCTCTTCGTGGACGGCGGCACCCGCTGCGATCGCCTGAATGGCCAGGCCATCAAGCGCGTGCGCACGTGGCGTGAAGGCCATGGCGAGGATGGCGACCTGGACTTAGCACGCGTTGGCCAAGCATGGGCGCTGCCGTTGACGACGGCGCCCCCCCTGCAGCAGGAGAGTCCCATGACCGACCAGAATCACCGCTCCAGCCGGGGCTTCGCCTCGATGGACCAGGACAAACAGCGCGCGATCGCCGCCAAGGGCGGGCGCGCGGCACACGCCTCCGGCAACGCGCACGAGTTCAGCTCCGACGAAGCGCGTGCTGCAGGCCGCAAGGGCGGCGAAGCGATCAGCCGCGACCGGCAGCACATGGCCGCGATCGGACGCGAAGGTGGGCACGCACGCCACGCCAATGCACGCCAGCAACAGCAGCAGATCGAGCACGGTGCAGAGGATCCACACCCCCAGCAGGGGTGAACCCCGCACGGTCAGCCCGGGGCGCGCTGCCGATACAGCCCGAGCGCCACGAGCAGGGCCAGCGCCCCCGCCGCCGCCATCGCCCAACCGAACCCGCTGGCCATCGCACTGCGGTACCACGTCAGCACCTGCGGCGTGGCGTGCATCGAGCCCGGGTGCAGGATCAGTTCACGCGCCTGCGCAGCAAACTGCTGCTGCCCTGCGGCCTGCGCGGAAGCGGTGAACTGCTGTACGGCACGCTGGCCCATCAGGCTGCCCAGCAAAGCGATGCCCAGGCTCATGCCTGCCTGGCGCAGCGCGTTCATCGTGGCTGAGGCAATACCTGCGCGTTCGGCCGGTGCGCTGGCCATGATTGCCATGCCGGTCGCCGGCACTGCCAACCCCATTCCAATGCCAAGCAGCATCAGCACGGTACTGGCATAAGCGCGCGAAGTAGCCGGTGCGAACGAGGCCATCACGCACAGCGCCCCCCCGGCCAGGGCGTAGCCCAGCACCAGCGCTGCATGCAGGCCGATGTGGGCGACCAGACGACCGAACAACAGCGAGACGACACCCATCAACAGGAACTGGGGAGCCAGCTGTGAGCCCGCCAGCGCGGCGCCGTGTCCCTGTGCCTGCTGGAAGAACAGCGACAGGAAGAACAGGCTCGCATAGGCGGTGAAGCCCAGCACGAACGAGGCCAGGTTGAGCATGCTGAAGCGGCGGTCGGCAAACAGGTCCAGCGGCAGCAGTGGGCGTGCCACCCGCCGCTCGACGATACCGAACAGGATCAGCCCGGCAGTTGCGGTGCCCAGCGCCAGAAGTGTCACCGGGGCCAGCAGGCCATGCTCGCCGATCGCGATCAGGCCATAGCACAGCGCGCCCAGCGCAACGATGCTGAGCAGCTGCCCGGCCGAATCCAGTGCAGCGTGCTGCGGGTGCCGCCGCTCGGCAATGCCCCAGGCGCCAAGCACAAGCGCCAGCAGCCCCAAAGGCAGGTTGATCAGGAAGATGCTGGGCCAGCCGGCGCGCTGCACCAGCGCACCGCCCAGCAACGGGCCGAGCACCAGTGCCAACGCGCTGAAGGCGGACCAGCCACCGATCACGCGCGCACGCTGGCGTGGATCGGGAAATGCATGACTCAGGATCGGCATCGCACTGGGAATCAACAGCGCACCTGCCACGCCCTGCACCGCGCGCCCGGCGACCAGGGTCGAAAGATCCTTGGCACAGGCGCACAGCAGCGAGCCCAGGGTGAAGGTGGCGACGCTCAGCAGCCACATCCGCCGATGACCATAGCGATCCCCCAGCGGACCGGCTGACAGCATCAGCGCTGACAGTGCGATCGCGTAGGCGTTGATCACCCACTGCAGGCCTGCCATGTCGGTCTGCAGCGCCTGCTGCAGGGTTGGCAGGGCCACGTTGACGATGCTGATGTCCAGCGAAGCGAGGAACGTACCGAGATAGGCCGCCATCACCAGGGCGGGCCGTTGGAGGCGTTTCATGCGTGGATCCCGGGGGAGGATGTACGCGCATCCTAGCGACTGACTGACCGTCGGTCAATGACCGACGATCAGTCAGTACCAAGAGGCCGCTAGAATGGCGGCCGCCACACCCGGATACCGCCCACCATGCAGACCCCAGCTGTCGCCAGGCCCCGCACCAAGCCCGCCGAAACCCGCCAGGAGGAACTGATGGACGCCGCGCAGGCGTTGTTCCTGTCGCAGGGTGTGGACGCCACCACCATCAGCGACATCGTCGCCGCGGCCGACGTGGCCAAGGGCACCTTCTATACCTATTTCGCCTCCCGCACCGAGATCCTGCAGGCGCTGGCACAGCGCTACACGCGGCAGTTCATGGAAGAGGTCGAGCAGGCCGTGCAGCAGCACCCTGCCGGTGATGGCACAGCGCGCCTGCGCGCCTGGATCCGCGCCAACATCGAGATCTACGTGCGCACCCACGCGTTGCATGACGTGGTGTACGCCAACCATCACCACCACCAGCGCGGCAACGCCGAGCGCAACGCGATCCAGCAGCAGCTGCTGGGCATCCTCGAAACGGGCAACGCAGCCGGACTGTGGCAGCTGCCCGCTCCACAGGTCACCACCTCGTTGATCTATGCCGGCGTGCACGGTGCCACCGACGACCTGATCGCCACACCAGCACAGGATGCCGATGCCTTCATTGCCGCCGTGGAAGCGGATTGCCTGCGCATGGTCGGCGTTCCAGCAGCTACGACGCACGGCGGCAGACGCCGCTGAAGCAATGCTCCCCGCTCAGGTGTGGGCGAGAATGTTCAACAACCGCCCGAACGGGTCGCGGACGAAGAAGCGACGCACGCCCCAGGGCTCGTCGGCCGGGCCATACTCCAGCGGGATGCCGGCCGCGCGCATGCGCTCCAGCACCTGCTGCAGGTCGTCCACTTCGATCGACAGGTCGGGCACCGCGGTGCCGGAACCCCCTTCGCTGGCAAAGCTCACCTGCGCCAGCGCACTGCCCTGCCCGCCATGGGTGACGATCCACCCATGATCCATCACCACCGGCATGCCCAGCAGCCCGCCATAGAACGCTGCGGCACGCGCCGGGTCAGGCGTGGCGATGTTGGCGACAATACGTTTGACGGCCATGTGCAGCGGCTCCGATGCGATTCCCCATCCTCGCCGCTGCGTACATGGCCCGCAAGCGGGCTCAGGCCAGATGCCCGCATCGCCAACGGAGCCGATCGCTGAAACAGAAGAGCCCCGTCGATGACGGGGCTCTACGTACGGCTCAAACGGCGCGACTCACACGCCCATGCACAGATCGACCACGCAGGTGTTGTACGCCTGTTGGCATTCACCGGCATCGGTGCCACTGGCCAGGCACAGCTGATAAGCCCGCCAGCAGGGCTGGTCGCAGGGCTCGACCGGCCCAGCCACCGCTACCGAGCCGGTACACGCCAACGCGAATACCGCCGCTGCGATCACTTTCCTGACAACACGCATCGCCATCACTCCTTGATAAGCCTGGTGAGCCCAGGCCGGCCCACGTTAGCGAGGACATGGGGAGACGAAGTGAAGCCCTCTGTCACGCACACTTAACCCGTTCACAATTTTCCTTTCACATCCATGGGGGATATCGCCACCGATTGGCGTTAACGGCCTTGTTGTCCGTCCATCAAGGAAGTTGCCCGATGAATCACCCGCTGCACGGCCGTTCGTCCCACTCCCGCTCCCCGCTGCACAGCCGCCTCGCCCTGGCCGTGTCCAGCGCCCTGTTGTTTGCCGCTGCATCGCCCGCCATGGCCAGCGAAGCGCTCGACGCATGGCAGCAGCAGCGCCAGCTGCAGGCGGCCTGGGCACAGCCCAGCGTCAGCGCGCCTGCAGCACCGACGGCCACCACGCCAGCGGCAACCGGCACCGCTCTCCTTGGCAATCCGGGTGATGCGGCCAGCTGGCGCAGCGATGAATTCAACGCCGACTGGGGCCTGGGTGCGATGGGCGCAGACTACGCGTATGCACGCGGCCTGACCGGAAAGGGCGTGCGCCTGGCGCTGTTCGACACCGGCTCGGCATTGGCTCACCCCGAATTCGCCGGCCGCAACACCTCCAGCATCACCATCGGCCCGAACTGCGCGTCACCGGGAACCGTCGGCGGTACTGGCGCGTGCAGCCAGACACAGGGTGATCAACCGGGTATCAACTACTACACGCTAGGCGCGGGCGTGCCTGCTTCCCTGCAGGCCAACATCATTGCCGCAGGCCGTGAATGGGGTTTCCGCTATGCCGATCACGGCACGCATGTCCTCGGAACCATTGGCGCCAACCGCAATGGCACGGGGATGCACGGCGTCGCCTTCGGTGCCGATCTGACGACCGCCCGTGTATTTGGTGATACTTACTACGAGTGGAAGCGCCAGGCGAGCGGAGGCTATCTGCCTGAAGCCGTGGAACGGACGGATCCCGATGGTGCCGCAAGGCTGGACATGTACGCGCAGCTGCAGGCACAGGGCGTGCGTGCCATCAATCACAGCTGGGGCATCTCTACCCGGAACATGACCGTCGCCGCACTGGATGCACAGTACGCACGCATCGGCGCCGGCTACGACGTGTACGGAAGCATCTACAAGGACAGCGCGAACGCCCCTGCTTCGCAGTTGATCCAGGTCTGGTCGGCCGGCAATGGCAGCGGCGCCGTTGCCGGCATCACCGCAGCGTTGCCGCGCTGGAAGCCGGAGATCGAGCCCTACTGGCTGGCTGTCGCCAACGTCCGCCAGCCCAATGCAGCCAATGGCGAAACCGACTACGTGATCAATGCAGGTTCGAGCATCTGCGGCGCTGCAGCCAACTGGTGTATTTCCGCGCCCGGCACGGCAATCCTGAGCACTATCGTTTCCGGTGACATCCAGGGACGGCTGGAGAAGACCGCAGACTACGTACGCCTTCTCATCGACAGCCAGAATCCCACGTACGACTACGGCCCGAAGACCGGTACTTCCATGGCCGCCCCCCATATCACCGGCGCACTCGGCCTGTTGATGGAGCGCTTCCCCTACCTGGACAACGCCCAGGTGCGCGACGTCCTGCTGACCACCGCGCGCGATCTCGGTGCCGCAGGCGTCGACCCGATCTATGGCTGGGGCATGGTTGACCTGCGCAGGGCCATCGAGGGCTATGGCTCGCTGCGCGTGGATACCAGCGTGGTGATGAACCAGAGGGCCGGCGGCCTGAAGGTGTGGGAAGGCGATGCCTGGGACGACTGGACCAATGACATCGGCGGCCCCGGCAAGCTGACCAAATCCGGCATCGGCTGGCTGCGCCTGAGCGGCGACAACAGCTTCAACGGCGCGGTGCTGCGCGAGGGCACGCTGGAGTTGAACGGCAGCAACACCCTCACCTCCGCGGTCGAGGTGCAAGGCGGCCAGTTCCTGCTGAACGGCAGCCTGGTCTCCACCGCACTCACCACCACCGGCGGCGTCAGCACAGTCAGCGCCAGCGGCGTGCTGAAGGACGGCAACCTGACCGTCAATGGCGGCGTGGTGTCCTTCAATGGCATGCAGACCGGCGGCACCACCACGGTCGGTAGCGACGGCCTGCTGAAGGGTGTCGGCACGTTGGGCAGCACCCGGGTGGACGGCACCATCGCCCCCGGCAATTCGATCGGCACGCTGACCATCAACGGCAACTACGTGCAGGGCCCGACCGGCGTCTACGCCGCCGAACTCGCGCCTGGCGGGCGCAGCGACCAGTTGCACGTGACCGGTACCGCCACCCTCGGCGGCACCCTGGTCGCGTTGCCGGAACCGGGCATCTATTATCTCGGCGAGCAGTTCAACTTCATCCGCGCCGACGGAGGCATCAACGGCCAGTTCGCGAAAACCGACTTCAGCGCGTTCTCGCCGTTCCTGAAGTTCAGCCTCGCTTACGGTACCAATGGCGCCCGCATCGACGTGGCGCGTGGTGCCACACTGGCCAGTGCGGCCACCACGCCGAACCAGCGCGCGGCAGCGACGGCCGCCGATCTCCTGGCAATCAGCCAGGGCCTGCCCAAGCCGCTGACCCAGCTGTTCCCGCAGCAGGTTGGCGGCGTGCTCGACGGCCTCAGCGGCGAACTGCACGCAGCCACGCCGCTCGCACTGGTGGAGGGCAGCCGCTACGTACGCGATGCCGCGCTGTCGCGCCGTGCAGGTGCGGCCGCGCCGGGCGCCGATGCCGGTGACGCCACCGGCGCCTGGGTGCAGGCTCTGGGCGGCAACAGCAAGCTGGACGGCAACAGCAACACCGCCCGCACCGAAGCCAACAGCAACGGCCTGCTGGTCGGTATCGACCGCGAGTTTTCCGGCTGGCAAATCGGCGTGCTGGCTGGCACCGGCCGCACCGACGTCAAGCAGCAGGCGCGTCGTGCCAAATCGAAGATCGACAACACCCACTTCGGTGCATATGCCAGTCACAACTGGGGCGGCTTCGGCCTCCGTGGCGGCGTCGCCTGGAGCAAGCACAAGGTGAAGAGTGCCCGCGATGTCGACTTCGCAGGGTTCAGCGACAGCCTGAGCGCACGCTACAACGCGCATACCCGCCAGGCCTTCATCGAAGCCGGCTACCTATTTGGTGGCCCCGAGGCCGGGCTGGAACCCTACCTGCAGGTCGCGCGCGTGGAGGTGGACCTGAAGCAGATCAACGAGCGCGGTGGTGCAGCCGCCCTGCACGGCAAGGTGGACGACACCGGCACCACGATCGCCACCGCTGGCCTGCGCTTCGACAAGGGCCTGAAGGCATCGTTCCAGCAGGACAGCTGGCTGCATCTGCGTGGTGGCGTGGGCTATCGCCGTGCCTCGGGCGACCGCAGCCAAGTGAGCAACCTCGCCTTCGCCAACAGCAGCACCACGTTCGCGGTCGAAGGCGCGCCGATTGCCGACAGCGCCGTGGTGGCCGAGCTGGGGCTGTCGGCGTGGCTGACCCCGCGCCAGCAGCTGGAGCTGGGTTACAGCGGCCAGTACGGCAGTGAAAGCCGCGACCACAGCGCCAACGTGCGCTGGTCGGTTCGTTTCTAGACGCGTGTTCTCTTGACGGTTTGGGGCGGCCTCAGCGCCGCCCCTTTTTTATCCACGCCCCAGGGCCATGCGCGATACCCTCAGGATCATTGCGTCGTGGATCCATCCGTGGAGCATCACGCGTGGATGAAGATCGACTGGAGCCGGGTCGCCCAACCATTGCACCCGGTGGAGTTGAAAGCCTCGAGCCGGACATTCTTCCCCGATGTCAGCGCTGCCAACGCCGCCGCGTAGGCTTCCTTTGCACCCGGCCGGGACATGTCGATTGCAAAGGTATCGGTATTGCAGAAAGCTGTACTCGAAACATGCACGTACACAATTCCGGCCGGGCCGTCCATGTACGGCCGCAGCGACAGAATCGTCATCTGATCGCTGGTTGGCTCCGCCTTCAGTGGTGCAGACAGGCACAAGGCCAACGTCAAGGCCAACCCCGCTCCCAATCTCCTGCGGAGACCTGGCGTCGCGTCATTCATCATCATGTAGTTCCCCTGTGGATTCAGACATCAGGCCTCAGGCATCGTCACGGCCCTCAGCTGCATGACCCCGGAGGTGCAGCCGTCGACACGCAATCCGACACGCAGTTTGTTCTGCCAGGCGATGAGCAGCATCGACACCATCTCCCTCTGCATCGGATGATCATTGAGGAGGATGAAGCGATTGCCGCCACCACAATTTGCGCCCGCAGGAAGCACACCTTGCGTCACGAGGTAGAACCCTTCCCCGCCCCAGCCCGTTGCGACGGATACGATCCGATGGCCTTCCAGATTGAAAGGCTCTGCGTCTGCCGTTGAAGCCAGGCCAGTTCCCAGCACGGTAACCAGCGCCAGCAGGACCTTGCCGCCGATGGCGCCACGCAGCCGCGATACAGCACGTACTTCGTCCATGTTCTTCCTTCCCCTGTCATGAATACCGGTTGCCGGTGCGCTGCGGCCCGTGCAGTCCGCTACGCTCAGCCCAGCAGCAGCTGGTACAGCAGGGGCACGATGTCGCCCTGCGGACGCTGGACATGCGAGACATCGGACACCGGGGTGCAGCTCCCCGTAGCGCCACAGGCAAGCACGCGATACGCATAGCTGGTGGCAGGGCGTGCTGCAGACGTCCAGTTCGCCGCGTTGCCTTCGTAGACCGTGGTCCAGGTCACCCCGTCCACGCTTTCCTCGACGACGTAGCGGACGGCAGAGGCCACAGGTGACCAGCCAACGAAGTCCTTCGCCGCCGGCGAATGCCGCATCGGCACCGCCGCCTTGGCGACCAGGCTCCCACCCAGGGTGATGTAATCGGTCCGCTTGTCCTCGCGCTCGCTCGACTGGTAGCGGAGGACGCCGGCGTGGTCGTACATCGAGGTGATCCGTCCCAGCGACGAATCCGTCTGCGTGCGGCGTCCGTCAGCGTCGTAACGGTAGCTCTCGGAACCTGCCGCCGTACGCAGCCGGTTGCCGAAGTCAAAGGCGAACGGCTGTCCGTTCTTCACCCGCAGGTTGCCCTGCGCATCGTAGGCCAGGCCGATCACGGTCGCGCCTCCGCAACCGTTGACCTTCACGTTGGTCAGGCGCCAAGCGTTGTCATAGCAGTAGTGATGGTCACGGCCGAGAATCGTCACGCGCGTGAGGTTGTCCAACGCGTCATAGCTGTAGCTCGCCGCGCCGAGCATGGGCGAGGACGCCGAAACGAGCCGATCCAGCGCGTCATAGCCCAGATTGCGGTTGCCACGCTGGTTGCGGCCCGTGGCACCGTCAGTGATTGCCACCACATTGCCGACCGCATCGTAGTCGTAGCCATCGCTGAGGATCCGGGTTGCGCCAAGCGCATCCTGGCTTGTGTCCGGCAACTGGCGCGCGTTCTGCACCATCGTGTGGACAATACCGTTGCCATAGGTGAACTGGCGGATCGCCCCGTTGGGGTAATAGCCCACGCCAACGGCGTAGGAACCCGCCTGCCCGGCCTGTCCCAGCGCGTTCGGCGCATACGCGACCACGTTACCGGAGGGGTAGCGATGCGCGGACAGGTTGCCCAGTGCGTCGTAGGCATACCCCATCGCCAGCGCTTCGCCATCGGTGGGGCTCTGCACCTCACCGATGAGCAGCCCGCGACGGTTGTACGCATAGCTGTTGTGCGTCTCCACCCCGGCGTTCAACGTGGTGACCTGCTTGACCAGGCCATCTGGCCAGTAGCTCCAGCGCTGGTTGCCATTGCCGTCGGGGAACAGCAGCGATGCGAGCCGGTTGCGTGCGTCATAGGAACGCACCACCCGGCGCCCGCTCGCCGCGGCAACATCCTGGTTGCAGCTGCCTGCATCGGACAGGTCCAACCCCTGCGTGCTTCCAACCGGGTTCGATGCGGCGTCGTAATCAAATACGGTGGCGCCGGTTTCCGGCTCGATCGTCTTGCACAGCCGCTGCGCCGCATCGTAGACATAGCGCCGGGTCGACGTCACCGAGCCATTGCCGGCCCTGCGGGTGATCGACGTCGGCTTGCCGAAGACGTCACGCGGGATGTCCAGCACGGCTCCCTCTGCCAGTTCGATACGCACCGGCCAGTCAAGCTTCGCGGCATCTGCGCCAGTGTAGGTCACGACAGTCGGAATACCCCTGGCATTGGTCGTGCGCACGCGCCGCCCCGGCAGGTATTCGGTTCTGCTGACCAGCGCGCCGATCTCGGAATCCTGGCTGACCTGGACCACCCGCCCCAGCGCGTCGTACGTCGTACGGACGCCAGTTCCGGCGTCCTGGACCGTACCGACCCCCGCCTCAGGATAGGACTGGAAAGTGACCCGCCCCTCCGCGTCATAGGCGGTCACCGCGGCCCGCTGCGTGCCGGCTTCATTGGCCGCGTCGAACTCGCGCACCAGCAATGGGCGCCACAGCGCATCGTAGTAGGTGACCTTGCGCGCATTGCCGGTGCTGACCGTCTGCCGCCAATGGCCGGCAGGAATTCCGTACTCGGCGCCGCCGACCTGGGCAAACTGTGTCGTGGTGGACGCCCAGTCCACCGTATCACCGTCGGGATAGTCGACCAGCGACATGCGCCCCATCGCGTCGTAGTCGTAACGCGTGGTGTTGCCCCGGCCGTCAGTGATCCAGCGTATCCAGCCATTGTCATCCACGCCGGCAGACTGGGACGAACCATCCGCATACTGGATGTTCCCGGGGACGCCTCGCTTCCAGCCGGACAGGCTCACGGTATTGCCACGCCCATCCACCACGGCGCGAACGGTACCGTCGCCGTTGTAGTGAATGGTCTGCTGGAGCTGGCCGAAGGCATGGATCCGCTGGGGCTTTGCGGTGGCCGGGTCATAATCCACCTGGGACTCGATCCGGCCCGTGTCCTGGTTGACCGACGTCCGGACCTGGCCAAGCACCCACTTCGACAGATCATCGTGATAAGTGATGACGTTCGTCTTGCTGTAGGACTGCGCCCCGGCACTTCCCACAAACGTGCCCAGCAACATCATCGCGGAAAGTGCATTAACTCGACGCATCGTCAGTGGACCTGTTCGCAATGGATGGCGATGGGACAACCAGGACCAGGTACCGGAAAGACCGGCGAGGCACACATCACGGTAAACCGCGCACACGCAGAAAACCGGACGCGGCTGCATCCGGTTGTCGGTTGACGTTGATGATGGACGAAGCCCCCTTCGTCATGCCGTGCCTGTTCCCTGGACTCGGCCAAGTATAACCATGGAAACGGGGCGGGACGCCCGGCCCCTCGCAGCCCTTGCGGGCTGCGAAGGTTCCCGGACCATCATGCGCCTCCGGGCCTCGACGGCCGCGATGGGCCGCCCGGCGCTGGACCTCAGGCAGCCTTCATGGCGTGCTTGCGTGCCCGCATGACGTTGTGGCACTCCTGCACATCCGGAAGCAGCTGGGTCACTTCCTGGCGTACCGCCGGCGGCAGATCGTTGTCCTGCAGCACATCCTTGAACGCGCCCAGCAGGCGGTCTTCGGACTCTTCCAGTTCGGCCACGTAGCCATAGTTGGTATCACCAAACGCGGCGCGCACCTTGCCGTAGAACTGCTGCATCGAACCGACCATGGTGCCGTGCTCCGCCGGCTTGCCGCCGCTGGCGGCAACCGAACCACTCAGCGCCGCGACGATCCGCGACTTGACCCCGGCAATGCGGGTGAACAGTGCCGACAGTTCGGCATCCTTTACCTTCGTTGCGGCTTCCTCATAGAAGGACTTGCCATCACGCGCGATCTCGATCAGGTCGTTGAGGCGATGTTCGATGGTGGACTGGGTGCTCATATGTAGTCGCTCCTGTTCGCTCGAATGTTGGGGAATGGCAGTGCGTTTGCATTGCCTTCGACTCCACTGTGTACGTCCGCGTGTGCCGATCTGGTGAGCGCGAATTGATGCATGCATCACCATGCGAAACCCGTGCTGACTTCTTCATTTCGCACTTCATCGACGTTCACGGAATCTGAGCGCACGGAGCCTTCGTCACCACGGTGCGATAACGATGATCAGAGTAACCAGCAACGCAATTGCCAGGATTACCAGCAGCACATGCCATTGCTTCCAAGTGGGTTTCGGCTTGCCAGGCGTGTTCATCTGTTCTCTCTTCATGCTGGGACGGGGCTGCCAGACTGAAGCACAGCCATATCTGTACATGTGCAGGGTTCGTGCACCGGGCGTGCATGGCTCCGGGCGCGATACGCCGATGCGAGCAGCATCAGGTCGCTTCAATACCCTGCCTGGCAATGGACCGCTTCGCTGCGTACTCAGCGAACAACACACCGGATACCGCCAGCACGCCCCCCGCCAGTACCCAGCCACTGAGCGATTCGCCCAGCAACAGCACGGCCAGTGCGGCGGTCACGATCGGCACCAGGTTGAAGAAGCCGGAGACACGCGCTGCGCCCAACCGTGACAATCCGGTCATCCAGGTCAGTGGGGCCAGGATCGACGCGCATACTGCCGCAAACCCGATGCAGCCGACCGCAGTGAGATTGTTCACCCCGGTACCGACCAGCAGCTGCACCGGCAACAGGATCAGCGACGCGGCCGTGGCCTGCAGGAACAACGATTCCAGCACCGACAGCGGAATCTTCCAGCGCTGCATCAGCACGTTGTAGGCGGCGAAGGCCAACGCACCGATCAGCATGATCGCATCACCACGGTTCAGGCCCTGGGCGGCCAGTCGCGCCAGGTCGCCCTGCGAGACCACCGCCACCACGCCGACAGTGGAAATCACCGCACCGGCAATGGAGGTACCGCGCACCGGATGACCCATGAACACGCGCGACAACGCCAGTGCGATCAGTGGAATCAACGCCTGGATCACGCCCATGTTGGTGGCCGAGGTGAAGTGCGCCGCATAGTACGCAAGGCACTGGTACATCACCCCACCCAGGCACCCCAGCAGCAGGAAGCGGCCAAGGTTGGCGCGCACGGTCTGCAGGTTGTTGCGCAGCCGCGGCAACGCGAAGGGCAACAGGACAATGGCCGCCACCAGCCAGCGGAAGAAACCAATATCGATGGGACCGACCGAGCCCGAGGCCAGCTTGGTCACGATGGTGTTCGCGCCCCACAGCAGGCAGGCAAGTATCGGGAAGAGGTAGTTCAAGAGCGTGGGTGTTCGTGGAAGAGTGGCCAGCGTACGCTTGGCGCATATCGAGGACATCCTGAAAATGCGTCACTCCGACCCCGGGTTGCGGCAACCGATGGAGCCCATCCCCACCTTCCGCCAGCTGCCTGGCCCGATCTACTTCCGGCAGGGTTCAATGGAACCCACCGACTGGGGTACCCACAGCCATCCATGGGGCCAGTTCAACTTCGTCGCGCAGGGAGTGATGGAGATGAAGATCGACGGTGAGTGGATGGTGTCACCGCCCCACTACGCGATCTGGATCCCACCGGGAATGTCCCACTATTCGCGCAACCGGTCGCGGCTGGCCTATCGCTCGGCCTACCTGTCGCCGGCGTTGTCACGCCGCCTGCCCGAGCGTTGCAGTGCGCTGGAAGTCAGCCCGTTGCTGTGCGAGCTGCTGCACGAGCTGGCGCGGCAGGGCGTGACCGATCCCCGGACGCCCGCCCATCGCCGCATGGCCGCGGTGGTGATCGACCAGATCGTCAGCGCTGCGGTACTGCCCAGCTTCCTGCCGATCGCCAGCAGCGATGCCCTGAAACAGGTGATGGCGCACATCGAGAAGCACCTGTCCGCAGCCGAGTCGGTCGCCGAGATCGCGCAGCGGCACCACATGAGCGTGCGCAAGCTGGAACGCCTGGCGCGCAGTGAACTGGGCATGTCACTCGGTGACTGGCGCGGTCGGGTGAAGTTCGTGCATGCCACCGAAGCGCTGTGCACACGCCGGCCGATCAGCCGGATTGCCGAAGAGCTGGGCTACTCCGGCGTCAGCGCCTTCGCCGAGATGTTCAAGCGGCACGCGCAATGCACACCGGACCAGTACCGGAAGCTGCATCGGGCGGGGTGAGGGGCGCATCAGGCGTTGTCGATTTCCCGCCCCGTCGTTCGTCGGAACAGAAGAGGCAGGCCTTCCCGCCTGCAGGAGCGCCCCGATGCCCCCCATCCTCACCGCCTTCGCCACCTCCCCCGACCGCGGCCAGGGCCTGGCCCGTGACATGCGCGTGCGCTGGGCACTGGAAGAGCTGGACGTGCCCTATGACGTGCAGCTGCTCACCTTCGCCGAAATGAAGCAACCCGCGCACCTGGCGCGGAATCCCTTCGGACAGATTCCCACCTGGCAGGACGGCGACCAGGTCCTGTTCGAGTCCGGCGCAATCGTCCTGCACCTGGCCGAGCGGCACCCTGGCCTGCTGCCGCGCGATCCGGACGCGCGCATGCGCGCGATCATGTGGGTGTTCGCTGCGTTGAATACGGTGGAGCCGCCCATCGTCGAGCGTTCCATGGCGTGGGTGCTGGAGCGCGAGCAGCCCTGGTATGCACAGCGGTTGGTGATGCTCGACGAGCGCGTGCGGATGCGTCTCTCACAACTGTCCGCGTGGTTGGGCGCGGCGGCGTGGCTGGACGGCGATTTCAGCGTGGGCGACCTGCTGATGGTCTCGGTGCTGCTGCGCCTGAAGAGCAGTGGCCTGCTCGACGAGTACCCGCTGCTGGTGGCCTATGTGGAACGGGCGACGCAGCGTCCCGCCTATCAGCGCGCGTTCGCGGCGCAGCTGGCGGTATTCCAGAACGGGTAATTCCACGCCACGCGTGGAAACACTCAGCGCAACCTGCGCCTGCAGGCGGCCTGCACCAGCATCAGCTGCGCCACAAGGATCAGCATCGCGCAGCCTGACAGCAGCCACGGATCGATGTACCACTGCGCGTTGAAACTGAAATCACCGGCGGAAATGCGCTTCCAGCCGTTGAAGTGCTGCATCGCCGCGACCACGAACGCGAAGCCGCCACTGGCGAATGCAAGCCAGGGCACGACGATGCCGCCCGGCCGCGCGAACAATGTCAGCACGCCCAGCACACCGATCACCGTGCGTTGTACGCGGCAGTACGGGCAGACATAGGCCATCCCGCTCCACTCCACCGCCCACGCCAACAGGCTGACCAGCACGGCCGCGCCTGCGGCGGTGTACAGGACTTTCGGCGTGATCGTCATGCCACCCTCGTGTGCCATCCCGTGCTCCTTGGTTGAAAGACCCGGGCAGCGTAGCAGTGCCGCAGCCTCATCCCTTCTTGATGACGGTCCGCTTGCCGATGGTGCTGGTCTTGCCGGCGGTCGGCTTGGCCAAGCCAGGAATCAGGAAATCGGTGGCCTTGTGACCCATCGACACCTTGGACGCCAACCAGCGCGGCATGCGCCCGCGACCGGTCCAGGTCAGGCGCTTGTATTCCGGGTCGCGATACTTGGGCGCGACTTTGCCGGATTTGCGGCGGGCGGGCTTGCGGGCGGGCGCAGGTGTTTCCGAGGCTTCGCCACCGAAGAGTTCTTCGAGGGTGTAACCGGCCTCCGCCGCGGCGGCCTTCAACATCCGCCGCACCGCGCTGGCCGGGCGGCGGCTGGAAATGAGCTGTTTCCGCTGTTCAGCGGCAACCACCAAGGCGCCCAGCTCCCGAAGGCTGAGCGATTCAATATCGATCGTCATGGTGGAAAGGTCTCCTGCGGGCGGCCAGCTGTCAAGGCGCCTTGCCCGGTACGTAGACACGGGCTTCACTGCCGGTGGGCTCCGATCGCCTTCGCCAGCCATCTCCGAGGAACCCGACGTGAGCAACTCACCGCATTCGCTCGCCTACCTGCTTGCGCGCATCCTGCTGATGGCGCTGTTCCTGGTATCCGGCATCGGCAAGCTCGGCGACCTCAACGGTACCCAGGGCTACATGGAAGCCATGGGGGTACCCGGCATCCTGCTGTGGCCCACCATCGCCTTCGAGATCGGCAGCGGCCTGTGCATCCTGCTGGGCTTCCAGACCCGGCTGGTGTCGGTCGTGCTGGCAGGTTTCAGCCTGGTCACCGCTTTCATCTTCCACCACAACTTCGCCGATCAGACCCAGCAGATCATGTTCCTGAAGAACCTGGGGCTGGCAGGTGGCTTCCTGCTGCTGGCCTGCACCGGGGCGGGGCGCTACAGCATTGATGGGCGCAGGCGGCGTGGGTGATGTTCATCACTGTGCGCGCCGCCTGATCCGGAAATGATCCCGGTAGGCCGAAGGGGACATGCCAACGACGCTCTGGAATGCCTTGCGGAATGCGCTCACATCGTCGTATCCCAATGTCGAGGCCAGTTGGGCAACAGGGATATCGCCGAGCTGCAGCGCATCCCTGGCCTTGGCCATCCTGACCTGCCGGATGTAGTCGGCCGGATTGAGTCCAGTGGCCTTCTGGAATCGCCGGATGAATGTTCTTTCGGTCAGGTGGGCGCGCTCAGCCAGGGTACTCACTGTGTGGCGCAATCCGGGTTCGGCAAGGATGGATCGCTGGACAGCCAGCAGCGCTGCGTCATCGTGATCCAGTTTTGGCAGGAATCCCTGCAGTGGCCGCTGGTCCTGCCGGATTCCGTCACTGAGCATGAAGCGGGCCGTTGCCAACATCACGCTGGAGCCCATCGTGCGATCGACGATCAACAGGCCCAGATCATTCCACGCAAGGATGGCGCCTGAGGTAATGACGTCGCCATCATCGATGACGACGTTCTCGGTGGTCACCTGGACGTCGGTGTAGGTGGCGGCAAGCAGGCCCGCGAACGCCCAGTGCGTCGTGACCCGTCGCCGTGCAAGCAGGCCGGTCTGGGCAAGCACGAAAGCACCCGCGCAGACGGAGCACATGATCGTGCCGCCTGAATGGAGCGTTTTTAGCCACTGCGCCTCGTTTGGCATCGCGGACATGCGCTCAGGCATCGCCACGCTCGGCGGCGAGATCACGAAGCCAGGGGCGTTCACATCGCCGGGATCGCTGTCCCAGCAACATTCCATGCGGCCCGATTGCGGGTTCCATTGCCAATGCGTCACCCGGATGAAGCACCGCCGGTCATCCTCGTGAGGATACGCAGCCCATTCATTCGCGATCCGGAACAGATCGGTCAGGCCGTGGATGGCCGCCATCTGGCAATCCGGGTAGATCAGCAGAGCGACTTCGATCCGCTTGTCAGTTTCGATACCCATGAATGTCACCTCCGCCAATTTCAATTGATACAGCGCTACCCAAGAATGGATTCGGACGGAGTGATGGCCGCCTCAGCATAGAAGGAATCGCGTACCTGGGGCCACTCCCGCGACACGCACCGTCGGCGTCCCTGCTCCTGCACCGATGCAGGTCGCCGCGACGCAGGACGTTCTCCAACCCCAACAACGAGGAACCTTGAAATGGCTACGGTTACCACCAAAGACGGCGTCGAGATCTTCTACAAGGACTGGGGTCCGCGCGACGCCAAAGTCATCCATTTCCATCATGGCTGGCCGCTCACCGCCGACGATTGGGACGCGCAGATGCTGTTCTTCGTCAACAAGGGCTATCGCGTGGTCGCGCACGATCGCCGCGGCCACGGCCGCTCCAGCCAGGTCTGGGATGGGCATGACATGGACCACTATGCCGACGATGTTGCCACCGTGGTCGAGAAGCTGGGCACCCAGGGTGCCATGCATGTGGGCCATTCCACCGGCGGCGGCCAGGTGGTGCGCTACATCGCGCGCCATGGCGAGAAGAACGTGTCCAAGGCGGTGTTGATCAGCTCGGTGCCGCCGTTGATGGTCAAGACCGCAAACAACCCACAGGGCACGCCCAAGGAGGTCTTCGACCATTTCCAGACACAGTTGGCGACCAATCGTGCGCAGTTCTACCACGACGTACCGGCCGGACCGTTCTACGGCTACAACCGCCCCGGCGCGAAGCCGTCGGACGCGGTGATCTGGAACTGGTGGCGGCAGGGCATGCAGGGCTCGGCCAAGGCGCACTACGACGGCATCGTTGCCTTCTCGCAGACCGATTTCACCGAAGACCTGAAGGGCATTTCCATTCCGGTGCTGGTGATCCACGGCGATGACGACCAGGTGGTGCCGTATGCCGACTCCGGCGTCCTTTCCGCGAAGCTGGTAAAGAACGGCACGCTGATCACCTACGAGGGTGCACCGCACGGTATTCCGACCACGCACGCCGACCGGATCAACGCCGACCTGCTGGCGTTCCTGGAGAGCTGATCGTGAAGGATCCGGGAAGTGCTTCAGGCACTTCCCGGACCATCCGGCAGGCGGATTCCATTCGCGGCAACGAATGCGCGCGACGCATGCCAATAGGCCTGTGGTGGCGTATGCAGCTCCGGCTGCGACCAGTAGTCATCGAGGTGCAGCGCACCCATCACGCTGCCCCATGCAGCACGCGCATCGTGGACGCGCATCCGCCAACGATGATGCGGCGGAAAGTAGGCGTAGTGTTCGAGCGCCTGCTGCTGCGCCTGCTCTTCGGCAATGCCTGCCTGATGGATCAGCGTCCACGCATGCATATGGCGGGCGTGGGCAAGCGCACCGAGATACTCATTCTCATCCAGCAAGGGAACCGACTCACCGCGAGCCAGGCACAACGCATCCGACTCGGTGTCGTACGCCAGCGACGGCTGCGCCAGTTCCGGGTTCCGGTGCCAGTACCCTTCACCCAACACGTGCAGCATCGCCCAGTGCCAGGGCTCGTCGTGGAAGATCAGTGCGTGCTCGTACTCGCAGCCGGGGGCCTGGTCGGGATAGCGTTGGCGTGCGTGTTCGATTGCCAGTTCTTCGGCAACCTGACCGTAGCGCATCAGGCACCAGGCGAACAGATGCCGGCTGTCTTCGATCTCGGTGGTGAAGTCTTCCACCTCTGCGTTGGTGTCAGGCATGTTCGATCCTTGTCTGCGGATCAACTCTAGCCGGAGCGGCGGAATGCGCAGGGAGGCAACAATCCGCAGTCGGTCGTGCAAGGTCGATTGGTGGCCCACCAGCAACCGAAAAACAAACTCAAGACATTGATTTGTAATGTTTTTCAGCCCGGCAACCATAGCTAGGACTCGCTATTCGACTCACTAATCACAGCGTGACTATGCGGCGAGTGCGTCCATGCCTTCACCCCCTAAGAAGGAGGCGTTAGCCTTTGCACGTGGCCGCCAGGTCCCCTACTGCCTATTCGTCCACCCTTTCCCAATCGAACTTCAGCAGTGAGTCGTAAGCCCCGTCGATGAGCTTTTTGACTTCATCGTCATACTTTGAGTCTACAAAGGCTTCCCGGCCTAGAACTTCGCTCCCCCACTCGCTCCTGGCGATTCTCACAACCTCAGACGCGCATTGGTTGCCGGCTAGCCACATAACGACATCCGCCTCCTGCTGCGCAAGCGATATGTTTCGCTGCGGTCCGGTTTCCGTGTGTGCCAACATTGCAGGCATTGTCATATTGCTACTACCCACCACCGCTATTACTGGGCCAGCGTCTTGATGCACATGCACCTGCATCTTTGCATGCCAAGTTGGCGTATTTTCACCTTGAGTGCGCTGCACACTTGCTGTTGCGTTGAGTCCCGATCCTTTGAGGCTGTTGGAAAGCGCAACCATCTGGTGGACCGCAGAAGTGTTGCTTGCGCCGTACAAGTGAATTATCCGGCCACTCGCCTTAGTAAAGGAGTAGTCCGGAGTTTCCTTCTCCAATCTCTCCGCCATATCTCCCCTAAAGAAGCCAGAGGCGATGTGCAGCTCCGACATCCCTTCGCTCCTGAGCGAGCCGAACACTAGATCTCGATATACGCTGGATGCATCTTGCTTCCTCAAAACTAGCGCAATTGGCATCGAAGCACCTCTCAACGAATGAGACGCTAGCGTATCCCACCATTCGCCTCGTTCCCAGAACGACCGCTTTGTATTGCGACCTTACCAAGGTAGGTCCATCATCAAATCACCCGGCTGCGGACACGCCGATTACGCCACGACCGAGAAGGACTACGCGCATCTGGCTTCGGATGGAGATGTCGCAGCCGTGGCTACTTTGAGGTTCTAGCCACCAAGCACCTTTCCGGTGAATCAGAAGGACCTGCTGCAATGGAATCGAACAACAAGCTGCTGACCTTGATGCAGGCCGCAGAGCTTTCAGCCTGCTCAATCAAAACGCTACGCAGAGCTATTGAGGCTGGACGGCTCGCAGTAACGCGCTTGGGTCAGAGCGCCAAATCGGATCGGATTCATGTCGACGACCTTGAAAAATGGTGGCGACAGTCCCAGTACGTGGCTCCACCCATGCCAGTCTTCCCAGACCGTATCAAGGTGCCAATCTTCTCCGGCGCGGATGAGCGACTTGAAAGACTGCTGGCGACGAACAGAACCAAAGCGGCCAATAAGCCGCGACCTGGGCGAAAAGCTCAGTAGCAGAGATCCGGGCAGGCCCTGGCGGCAGGTTCCTTGGCCCTCATGCACCAGACTCAGGTATCGCGACCTCCGCACAAAACCTGTCAATGTCTGCCTTCAGCCAAACCGACCTAGCACCGATCTTGCGCGGGCTCGGGAAGGATCCCAACGCCATTCGCCGGTAGATGGTCGCGCGGCTCAAGCTCGTTCTCGCCATCACTACTTCGATGTTCTGGAGGTCGGCCTGTAGGTTCAGAATTTTCGCTTGCTTCCCAGCCATAGCCTCCACCTGTCATAGGCCCAAATGGCCAAATCCGAGCCTAGTATCGGCTCTAAAGACTCACCCGCGTTCACTCATGCCTTGGCCGGGCGCTTCTGCACTGGGCTTGATCTCAGCGATGGCTCGCGTGGTGTGGAGCAGCCGGGCCAACGCCACGCGCAGGCATATTTCAGGGAGAAGAATCCAACTGCATACCAGCGTTGGGCGTAACGTCTGCCTTGGGCGATGCTTGCGACCCAGAAGTTCCTGGCCTCCCACAACCTCCAAACACCCAAGCGGGAATGCACCCCAACATCCTTGGCCGTCGAGGCGTTGGCGACCTGCCAGCCATTCCACCAAAGGACCCAGCCCTACTGAACGACCAAGCCCCGCAAAAGCGGGGCTTGGCGAATCGAACACTTCCCTTTGGGGCATGCTCAGCTGGATGATTTTAGTAACCGGTCTTATCGTTCATGAAATGAAACTCCTTTGCGGGTGGAACAGGAGAGACAAACCTAATGCTGCTGCTGAACCCCATTTGTCTTTCGGGCCTCTTGCTCTTCCTGATCACGCTGGGAACGCCAGTCCGTTGCTAGCCCTTCCAACTCGAAGTAGGCCCTTGAGTACCTCGTCTCCGACCGTGCTCGCCGGATGAAGGGTTCAAAGACCGTAGCAGCTCTTATCACTCTGGTCGCCTCTATGCCATAAGCATAGCTCTTTTCCACAACGCCAGCGTTAACGGCAGCACAGAACTCTTCAAATTCATCGAGATAAGTGCTAACCGCGTTGTGATCTTCAACGTCCGTCCAAATCGCCTGCAGAACCTGTTGTGATATGCAACTAATTGTTGTGAAAGAATCGTCAAATTCATGCTTCTTTGCACACGCACGAATCTTGTCCGCAAGCTCTGGAGCAATGAGGCGACCAAAGAACTGGTGATAAGACAGCGTCTTGTTCCATTTTGCGGTCATCGTCAATTGCTGTGCAGTCAACGTCAGTTGCTGAACGCTGCACGCTGCTTGCCTGTTGGCTGCGCGCAGCTGCAGAGCAAGTAGAGCAAGCGAGCCGAGGCCCAAAACAATCACGACCGTCTGCACTATGAGGACATAATTTGGGACCGTCCTCATATCTGTCGGCAGCAAATAGCAGCTCATCGCGCCCAAGGCGACTACAACAAGCGCTCCCCCGATGATGCTCCCTACCTGCAATTTAGAGGAGGTCGAAGAGGCGGGTTCGGATGGGGTCGACAAGTCCGTGTCCTAGAACGAAATGTGAACGCAATGTATACGATGCCTTAGCTCCCTGCAATCTCGGTCAACCTTATATCAGCCGCTACTGCCAGCCCGCGCGAGGAGTCTTGAAGGCGCACTGCAGATTCCCTTGGACGGCGCGTAGACCTTCACATCGGCCCAATGTCCTTAACGACCGCCTGGCGCGTTTGGAGAAAGCAGATCAGCAGGCGGCCGCCTGCGACCTGCCGGCCCATCTGCTCGTTGAGGTATCTCGCTTGCAGACGCGCATGGGCCAACAGATCCGTCTGGGCCATGCTCGGCGTCACAGCTTGGAGAGGCTCGCCAGGCGACGCCAGCTGCCCGCCGATAGGCTGGACCCGGGTCGGGCGCTGACTGTCGTTCTTGGCATACGCTGTGGCTATCATCCGGCCATTCTTCGGCGACCAGCCACCCAGCACCAACTCGGTGCCGAGCTGCTCGAGCGGCAAGCCCGCCTCGGCTGCCGCCCTCTCGTAGTCCGGCCATAGCTGGTCTACAACCAAGCCCAGCTCAGCCGATAGCTGCTCCATCGTAAAGTCCGCGCGGAAGCTGGCCTGCAGCGCCAGCTCGTAGATGCGCAGGAAGAACTGGGTAGAACCTCGCGTTGCCAACACCAGGTTGTGCTGGGGGATCAGCAAGAGCTTCGCCCCGGAGGAATGGGCCCCCGTCAGGGCGTCCTCTGCCAGGGTATCCACCGCGACGACCAGGTGGTCACGAGTGAGCAGAACGTTGAGGATGCTCATTGGACAAGTTCGTAGGCCCGCGCCGACTATCTCTACTCTTCAGCCATCTGTCTAGAGCCACCAATGTCAGAAGCAATCGCAGAGGTACTGCAGCGCCTTGAAGCCTGCGAGACTTCCTTGGAAGCGCATCGCGGCTACCTGAAGGCGTTCGAGTACGGACTTCGTGCAGTGGTAATCACCCATCCCAGACCAAAAGAGATTTGCCGCATCTGGGCGCAGTTGCTTCCTGGGATTGCAGAGAAGCATTCCGGAGATGGTGGCGCCATCTACACAGCGGCCCTGCAGCAAGCGCTCGCGCTGCTTACAGATCAGATCGTGGCACCGAACTAGATCCGCCGCCCCCCTTTATCCGACGTGTATCGCCATCTCGCTACCTTGCAGGACCCCGTTGGCCGCATGCCATGGGAATAGCCAGTGCGAGCGCATCCGAAATCGATGCGAACGCATTGCGAACGCATCGCCCAAGCATGACGAACGTTTTGGAGATCACTGGGCACGTGGATGTGCGGGCTTTCAGTCCTTCTTACGCGCCTTGCGCGCCTGGCCGATAACAGCGTTGACATGCTTGTTCTTGGCGCTTTCGCCGATGGCGTTGTCCTTCACGGCGCTTGCCGGCGCCAGTGTCGAAATTACAGTCCAGACCTGCCACATTGTGAGGCCGGCAAGAATCACATAAGAAAATCCTCGAGCGCACTCCAAATTGGACTGGACGAGGGGCAGCTGCCCGACCAATGGCGCTAGTAAGCCGATGGCGAGCACAGACGCCAGCACGCCGGTAGAGTGCGCAATCGGCGTCATCAACACAGGAATTCTCAGTGGGCTCTCTTGCTTGGCTGAAGGGGGTAGCTTTCCTAAAGAAACCTTCAGCCTTTCCGGATACGCAATAGCAAGCCAAGCACCGACGACCGCAAAAATGATCGCCGCAGTCGTTCGTAGCCCCTCATATAGCGGCCACTGCTTGGAGAACGGTACAAAGCGGCCGTAGAACCCGGCCAACCCAAGAACCGAAGCACCGAGCAGGATGAGTAAGACTCTAGTCCTCGACACTTCCAGCAGCCTCCAATAGTTGTGACTTCCTCTGAACCAAGCGGTCCAGCAGCTGCGATGGTGAGACCATGCCTTCGCCGCCTTCCCGCCCCCTTCTTTCATGTCCTAGTTGCAGATCGAGCTCCAACGATGCGATAGCGTTGCTGAGCCAGTGGGTCGTACTTGGATCACCCTCCATTACAAAGCCGTAGTCATCCTTCTGCGCGACCGCGCTTTCCGCATGATCATTGACAATCTGGACAATCTGAGCCGGTTGAGCAGAAACACCCATTTCATACTTGATCCTGGTCCGCATCGTCTGCTCCGGGCGACTTGTAAACCCGAGTTCATCTACCAGACCTTGCCAGAGACTTCTGTCCTGGGGTCTGTTGCTCTCCAATGTTCTCACCCTCACGATTTTTCGTACTAGATGAGCGTTTTGAGTGATGAAATCAGACTGTTCACCGTGCCGCAAAAGACGCAACGAAAAGCGCGCCTGAACGTCGTCGTGCTCATCACCCAGTTCGTCCGCGTATGCAACGATTTTGCTTTCATCATCGGCATCTACTCTCACAGCGGGCGATGAGGTCGCCAAGAACGACTCTACGTATCCTTGGAACTGCTTGAGTCCCATAGCGCTGTCGTCGATCCGAATCGACATGACGATGCCTTCATCTGGTATTGCGGCGAAGTAGCATGGAAACCCTGGGATCGTACCTGGAACAATGGAATTCGCCATGGTGCTCGCCCGTCCAACTGGAGCGTGGGCTTGTATGGAGGCAACACTGTTGTCAGCACCTGACGGCACCTCAATCCACAGTACCACTACGTATACGCCGCTCCTGGATTCCACACTCGCCAAGTAGGCGGGCAAGGTGTCTTCCTTGTACGGCAATTTCGTATCAATTAGATCAAGACCCGTCCCCCAGTCCTTTAGCTCATAGAAGGCATATTGGAGCGTTCCGAACCTTTTGCGCCCACGCGCCGGGTAGAACCCACATGCCGATGGCGAATAGAACCTAACGTTTACCTTCACAACCGCCCCCTTGTAAATATTCCGTGAAGCTAAGGGTAGCCGGGAAAGCGGTGATGTGGAAAATTACGCGCAGTAGTGTAGGAAAATCCTTACAGCCGACGAACCGACGCCAGTGGTTAAGCCATCCCACTGCATCTAAGGCTAGCCGCCTACCGTCTCAGCAACTGATATCCAAAGCCAGAACAGTCGATCCGGTCCCCCGTACACAAACTCAGGGCTGAGCAAACCCTATGCGAACAAGGAATCACACAGGAAGCAGACTGTCATTTTTGACGTGGTCGCCCCACAACTTAGGACCTGTCAAATTGTGGGCCCCACTTCGTTTCTGAAGCTTGAACGATGCGTTCGCATGGCGCTTGCCCGACAGGCAACCCCTACACACTACGGATCCGGTCATGCCTAGACTTCGCTTCGTCGTCGTAGCTATCCTCATCTTGCTTGGCGCCTGCGCCGGACGGCCAGAAACTTGGACAGCCTTCGTCTACCCTCCCGGGAAGTCCTTGGCAGCAGAAGACGCCTCCAAGGCGATCTACGGCCACTACGCGTCCTTCGAGCAATGCCAGCAGGCCTCGATTAGCGCACTAAGGCAATTGGCATCCGATAACAAGTCGGAAGACTTCGGGAGCTATGAGTGCGGCGTTGGCTGCCGGTACGAGAAGGAGTGGGACATGTACGTCTGCAAGGAGACCCGGAAGTAGGGCTAGTGCAGTGGGAAGATGTCCTGGACCGAATGGAACATGTCCACCCCGGCGATCCACCGTCCATTGCTGAAGTAGCTGACCAGCCCGCATTGGCAATTGCCACCCACCAGGACTGGGCATTGCCCGTCATGTAGATCGTACGCCCTCCAGGGGGCGCCAATTGCAGCGGTAGCCACTTGCATCCTGCCTTCAAAATCCTCAGGCAGGCATTGTCGTTCGGCAGCAAAGACTACATAGGTCACTCCGTCCCAAGACTCTTGAGAGCTATCCGCTTCTAAAGTAGAAATGGCCCCTCGGTCATCAGCCACGAGCACCCTCCGGCTCATTGTCAGCTGTCATAGCTACCAGCTGCACCGTGATGGCTCGGACCGGCTCCGAATCAGGGTCTATCCCGACTGACTGGACCGGCTTCCCGTAGCCCCGATCCAGTAGCGCCTCACTGGCTGCTTTGGCGAGGGCCGCGTTATCGCCCCTCATGATCGCCACCAGCTTCTCAATTGCCTCACGGCCGTACTCTCGCGCCAGCTGTCGAACCTCAAAATCCACCCTGGGCCGGCCACTCGGGTTGCCCGATTGTCCTGGCTTGAACGCCATAGCCTTCACCTATTGTTTTCAGTTGTTACCAATGTGAACCCGTGCTTTCGGAAGCTCTTGTCCGCTGCATCCAGACCTACCTCCTCGACGTGTCGCTGGAGGAAACTCGCGGCTACCTCGGTGATGTCCAAGCCGCCGAGGTAGACGCGCTGACCCGCGTTGGCCCGAAGCATCACTGCAGCGATGCCCTTCACCGCTGCGGGTGACAGAGAAGGCGCCATTGCCCGTCTCCTTTGGGTTAGATTGCTTGGGTGTACATTTCGGGGTCGCCACTGAACCGGCCGAGCAACTGGCTCCAGTTCGATGCGGTCTGCCAGCCACCGGCTGCGCCGCCACCGCGAGTCAGCCCCATGCTCGGCGCCACTGAGCCATAGCCAACGTTGCTGCCGCCCATTGAGCCGCCGCCACCGCCACCGCCGATGAACCCGCCCACGTTGTTGCCGAGGTCAAGGTTCGATCCAGCCGGAGCCGCTACCTGCTGGCCCCATACGCTCTGCGGGTTCCACTGGCCGACGCTTGCCATGCCATTGCCAAACTGGGTGTTGCCGAAGCTGCCCATGGAGCCCGGACCGCCCGTGTAGCCGTACCAGTTGCCGCCAGGGCGCTGAGCGCCTAGGCCGAGGTTCTGCGTTAGCTGGGCGGGGGTAGGTGCGGTGTATGCCCTGCTGGCACCAGGAGCCCCCGGGATACCGATCTGCTCCATAACCGGCTTTCCGATACCGTAGTCAGCCCCTCTATTGACCCAGCCGGACAAGCCCCTGTCGACGGCCTGAGATACCAGCGGTCCAAACAAGAGACCGCTACCAAACTTCGCGACAGTTGCAAGGGCTGCCCGACCACCATTGCCCATGTAGTTGCCACGGGCGTCGAAAACTCGCCCGGGCACTACACCGTTCGCGATGCGATTGCGCGCCCCCATGAAGAAGGCTGGAACTCTTGAATCTGCCATTGCGTGCTCCTTGGGCGCCTATGCGCCCATTCATTTTTTTGAGTGTTTGCGTGGTGCAGGCGGGGTGTATCCTGAACCCACACCTCTCCGATGGACGGGAAATGGACGCCTGGGAAAAGACGAGCTATCCCCTGCCGCAGCCGCCGAAAAGCAACCCCGTTTCTGATGGACGGAAGGGCGGCCTGTATGGCCTTGCCTTTGCCGGCTTGCTGATCGCAGTCCCCGTTCTACTGGCGGGCTTCGTAGTGCTCGCTTTTACGGGTTTCGCTGTGGCCTCGTAGCCTCAAGCCGATCTGCAAACGCATCCAGATCCGGGTTGTCTTCTCGCTCTGCAATTTCCCGCAGTAAACGCGCTTGCGGGATCAGCTCACCAATTGGCTTCTCGCCGTTCTGCGCAACCCAGCGCACGAAGCCGGGGCTGGTCAAAAGGTGGGCCAATCCATTCAAGCCACCAGCCAGCGCCATCGAGCCTGAGACAATCCCTGCAGCCAGCAGCGGACTACCCGCCACCAATGCGCTACCGGCACTGCTCGCAGTACCAGCCGACTGAGTTATCAAGGAGATCAGGCGAGCGGATCCAGATGGATTTCGGAACACCGAACTTCCCTGCCGAATTCGATCCGTCATCCTGGCGATCCTGTCCATGTCCTGCCGGAAACCGAGGCCATGACGGTCAAACAGCACTCGCTTGGCCTCAGGGCTCATGTTCGCCCAGTTGGTGAGGAACGTCTCCATACTGAAGACGTCACTGTCCGCATTCTGCTGACTGCCAGTGGCTCGACCCATCCGGCGAATGAAGGACGCCGATACTTCACGCTGGGCGTCCTTTGGCAACGACTGCATCACCGCTCGCAACGTGGTCGCACCCTCTCGGGTGTTGCCAAACGCCGCCTTGTAAACAGCCTCCGGTCCGCCGCTCTTATCCACCACATGCGCCACGGCGTCGATTCGATTGCTACGCGCCGCGTAGTAGGCGTTTGCCCGACTCCAAGCCTGCCGCGCTTCGGGTGTCGTGGCGGCGGCCTCCATATCCTTCGTAAGTGCCCCATAGAGCGTTTTCCACTTGTCCCGGGGAACGCTGTCAGCCAAGGAGTAGTTATCGAGCTCCCGCCCAACCAGCGTGCGAAGCTTGGTAAGCGCCTGATACGGCAGTTGGTTGTCGGCCATTCCAGATACGGCGGTCACCACCTGCTCGTCGATCTGCTGAGGCGTCAGAACGGGAAGCGAGCCACGCAACCCCAGTGACTGAAGGCGCGCGTTCTCCGCAGCTGCCCGCTGCGCCTGCCCCTCAAGCTGCTGTTTCAGCTGCTCTGCTTGCCGCTGTACATCAGGGCGCTGCAGTGCTGCCTCCATTCCGCCGACATCCTCGTCCAATGCACCGCCGATTCCTCGAATGCGAGCGTTCTGGAATAGGCGCGCAACGTTGGGGGCTCCTTCAATGGAGGCGTTCAGATCGGCAAGCGCCCTCTGCGTGTTCTCCACAGGCACCCGTGCATCCGGTGCAATTTTCTTCAAGACTCGACCGTAAAGCTCCTCCGCCCTTTTGGCCGTCTTGGGGACGAAGGCGGCAGCGCTCTTCCCCTCAATTCCTTCTAGGATGGTACGTCCTGCTTGCTCTGGACTCATGGCTCGGCCACGTGGAGAGAGTTCCGCCGCGTACTGACCAATCGCCGCGTTGGCGTTATCCGCCTGGTTGCGCGCAAGACGCGCAATCGGACCAGAGCCGCCAGCAACGTTGCCCAACATGGTCTCTGTAGCCTGGGCAAACCTCCCGCCCGTTGCCTGGCCCACACTCGGTGAAGTACCTGCTGCCGCGAAATCGGAAATCGCCCTTTCCACGTCCTGAGCAGTCACGCGCTCACCCGAAGCATTGCGGCCCCTTAGCGCTCCACGGGTAGCATCCGCGACAGCCTGAGGAACGAAGCCGCTACGCATGCCGGGAAGTGCTGAGGCGAAGCCTGGAGCGAAGCCACCAGCCAGCCCAGCGGCTACCTGTGCACCAGTACCACCACCCGCCTCACGAACGGCTGAGCTTGCGCCTGTGCCTGCCACAGTGGCAGCGGTCTGCAGGACAGGATTTGCAGCGAAGAACTCGCCGGCAGTCTGAGCAAGCCCTCTGCCACCGCTAGCCGCTGAGCCTGCGCCCAAGGTGAGCGCTGTACCGGTCAGCCCTTCGCCAATGTCTGAAACAATGCGCTGTGCCTTCGTCTGGGGCCGCTGCATGCCCAACTCATCTGCAATCTGCTCGCCGACCTGGCGATACGGGGCAGTCGGAACGAAGCTGTCCCGCCCCGTAGCGATATCCTCTTCCGTAGGTTCGTGCAGGCGGCGCCGAATCGGATCCACGACATAGTGATTGAAAGCGTCACCGCCAACGGCACCGAGAAGGCCGCCAGCGCCTTGAAGGACTTGGCGCCCGCCGTACTGGCCCAGCCACCGACCTATGGCGTTGCCTGGCAACTCGGCCGTGCTATCCCAACTGGTCGTTACCTCGCTGAAATCAGGCTTGGCGGCCTGTACGGCCGGGAGCGTCACGATCTCATCGAGCTGGTCGAACTGGTCAAAGACGTTCTGCCCGGTCGGAGAAGGTACCGATGGGGCATCAAACTGATCAAATGGATTTCTTTCCATTGGCTACCTCAGGTAGTCATCTGCGCTAACGCCGTACTTCTGCTCGAAGGCGGCACGCATGTTGGGGTTCTTCCGAAGGAAGTCCACCGCCGCTGGGGGAACTGCGGCAGTGGACCTACCCACTACACGCTCCGGCGCGTAGTTGTATTCCCGCGCCAAGCCCGAGTACTGCTCTCGATAAGCGTCGATCTGAGACTTTGCCTGGTCGTGCAGCCCCTTGGCGGAGTTAACAAAGCCAGTTCGCTGCTCAGGGTTCAGCCGCTGACCATCTCGGAGCCTGTTGTACTCGTTGCGGATGCGGTCCGGAACGCCAGCAGCGTTCTGAGCATTCGCGAACTCGCCCTCGCGAACCACCGAAGTGGGATCAAGCATGCGCATGTAAGAAAAGATCAACGCAAGATCGTTCTGCGCAGATGGATTCTTCGCGGCCTGCGCGATCTGCTCGTAAGAGTGGACCACCGTCTGAGGAACCTTAATCTGAGCGATGAACTCTTTCCGCAGCGCCTGCTCTGCCTGAGCCAGATCTCCGGGGGCAGGATTGTTCTTTCGATCTGCGGGGCCGCCAGGGATAGCTTCTAGCTGTGAGCCATCGGCACTAAAGCGGTAGCCAGACGGAGCTTGACGCTCCGCCTGACGAACCGAACGATCGGGTCTGAAACCAATTTCCAGACCAGCAGTTCTCGCCGGCCTCGGCTGGCCTGCCTGCGCCAGCACCTTCGGAACATATGCCCGGGTCTCTGCCGGAGCAGATGCAAGCATGGCGTCAACATTACCGCCTGCTGCACGAAGGGCATTGTCTACGTTTCCCGGACCCCAGTTGTAAGCCGCCAAGGCAGCACGCGGGTCTGCATACTGGCGGAGCATGGCCCCAAGATAGTCCTTACCAACACGCTCTTGCTCAGCCGGAGACTGATCACGGGCAGGCGCAACGCCGTAGCCCGGATCGCGCAGCGTGCCCGGCATCGTCTGCATGGTGCCAACTGCACCCTTGCTCGACACGGCAGCCGGGTTGCCACCCGACTCCACCTGCATCACGGCCTGTTCAAGGCTTGGCACGACGTCAGAACCGAGCAGTCCTCGATCAGGTTTTGCATAGATGGACTCCTGCTCATTGTGCAGTCGCTCAGCGTAAGCATCCGCCTCTTCTGGCGTATTGAACTTCCCGAGGTATCGGCCGGTACGCTCGTAGTTGCGGATTGCCTCATCCTCCGACACGATTCGGCCATCGTCGGACACGAGCGGAAGCAGCACTTCTTTCCCATCAATGTTGGTCGAGAAGGAAAGAACCGTGCTGATCGAACCATCCGGATTCTTGACCCGTGGCCGCATGGTCAGATCAATGTTTCCTGCGCCAAACTGCCCGAGGGAACCGGGGGCAAGAAGTCCACTGGCAGGCATCTGCAGCCGGGCTGTGGCCGGCGACAGAAGACCTGCACTCGGCAACTGCGGTGCAGCGGCTCCTGAGCCAAGCAGACCTTCACTGATGATGTTGCCTTGGAGATCCCGGTACTCTTGGGTTTCGGTGTTGCGGATGACATCCAGCAGCCCCTCCTTACCCGTCTTCGGGTCGCGATAGCCGATCTGGCCCGGCTCCCATTTCGCCTTCGGGCTCACCTTCTGCCGGAACTCCTGGGCGCCAACGGGGTCGACACTTGCCCACTGACTCCATGAGCCCTCATTGAGCGATCCGTCAGGGTTAAGTACGCCTCGCTGAGCCTCTTCGATAGCCGCGTTCCGCAGCATGCCCTGGCGAGTCCGAGCGAGGATTTCGTCCTTGTAGCGGGCGTTCTCGGCATCGCTCACGCCTTGATTGGCTGAGAGAAGCCCACCTTGAATGCCGTTTGCCAATGCGGCGCCAAAGTTGCCTCCGGTCGGCCGGAGCATGGCAAGTCCAGCGGATAGCAAGCTCTGGCGAGCAACCGCGCCTTGGTCCTTCTCGGACAGGCCCTGCCATCTCGGCGTGACCCTGCCGAAGAAATTGTGAATGTAGGAGTTCATTTGCTTCCTGTGCTTCTAGGGCGTCTCATGCGCCGGATGGGAGTGGGCGGCGCCACCACTTCGATGACGCCGCCCAGGAGCCCGCCCTTGGGTAGTAGAGCCCCTACTACTTATGGCGTTTGGCGGGTGTAAATCGCTCCCGGGCAAATTCGCTAGGCACAAAGAACCCAGAGGAAAGGGCTGGGTTTACTGGTTAGCCACTCGCCGTCACATTCAAGATTCTTCCCACGCCAACATCCCATCCTGTGCTCTCTCCGAGCTCCTCCAGCAGGGCGTAGCTGGCCCGTTCAAGCCAATCCCAGAGAATGGCTTCGACGGTAGACACCTGCTTCCGATAGGTACCCTCTCGAACTCGGGCACTACGCGCGCCGTCCTTGTAGCTGCGCCCGACGCCGAGAAGCTTGGCCGCCGCCGCCCTTGCCACTTCAGCTGTATGTCCCATCACGGTCAGATAGAGCTCGACCTTGGGCCATAGCTCCATCCTCTGTGCTGCATAGACCATCAGCCATGCCTCAAGTGGGCCGTCAAGTGACGCGTCGGACAATGCCAGCAGCACTGGCTTCACCGGCCTCACAGTTGGGATGACCAACGCGCCTGCAAAACTGTGGTTCTCCCAGCGCCGCACGCGTCGGACACGCGTGGCGCACGCGTCCGCACGCATGTTCGCTACTTGGTCGAAGTCCTCAGCGGCTTTCCGGTCCTCAGCCCTGAAGGAGCGTAGAGCGGCTGCCCGTGCCCTTGTACCTTTAGGCAGATATCCCCGAGCGTCCTGAACTACTCGCCCCCTGGTGTGAATGGCTAGCCCCGCTGGTTCAATTGAGCCGTCTTCATCAGGCAGAACCTCCACCCAAGTCGCTTGCACTGGCAGCGACATGCATGGCCCGCAACCGAAGGCAGCGGCAAGTGCCTTGGAAGCTCGATCCACGTTAATCGATCCTTCCAGCCAGGGCTTTGACAGCCCTGAAATTTCCGGTGCTCGTACCTGCTTTAGGCTAGCTTTGAACTGAGCTCGACCGTTCAAGGGGCGCCCTCCCTAGAGCAAAGCTTCAGAAGCACTGGAAGCAATGAAGAGCGCGCTCCGCTTGGTATATATCTAGAAGGGTGTACACATAGCGACCTCGAAGGGGTGTGGATAACCGCCTGACTGGCCTGCATTGCGACCTCGTAGGTCTCTATGCGGGCCAACTCATAGCGGGATTGGCCTGCATAGCGACCTAGTTGGCCTACATAGCGACTACCCATTGCGTTTCCTCCACAGGTTCAGTGGAGTTACGGTCGGTGGCTCAAGGTGCTTTTCGGACTCATCGACGGCGTAATAGGTCAGCGCGTACAGGCTGCACATGTTCTTGCCGCCTTTGCGCGTCTCGATGATCCAACCTGCGGCAAGAAGCTCCAGCTTGGCGCCGTGCACCGTCGCCTTACTCCTCCAGCCACGAGCCGAGAGCACCGACCACGGGATGCTCAAATCGCCGTTCTTGCCTGGTCGGTATTGGCGGGCCAGCTCCAGCAACAGCTTGACGGCATTACCGGACAGTTGACCAAACTCCGGCGAGTCGGAAATCCTGTGCTCGAGCATCAGGAATGGCGCGCCCTTCGACCGCCCTACGAGCTTCTGCCGTCGCCTTTCAGAGTTTTTCTTAGGTAGCGCCTGCCCATAGCGGGCGCCGCCCTCTGGAGACCGCTGCGCGCGATCCTCACTTGTGCTGTGCATACACCCCCCAAGGGCATAGGTATGAGCCCGACTAGGGCTTCTTGCGACGCGCCTTCGCGGCGCGCTTCCCAGGCAGGTGCGCCCAGGTCTGTCCGCTACGAACTTGGTTCACCGTGCGAAGAGATATCCCGAGTCGCTTGACCCAAACCTTTGACGGAATGCTCTCCGTGCTGTCGCGTATTGCGCTGACTTGGTCGGGCGACAATTTGCAGTACGGTGATCTACAGCCGTACAGCGCCAGACTCCTATTAGCCTGCCTGGCGCGGTTCTCCTGGGGGGTCACCAAATCTAGATTAGACAGCGCGTTGTTGCCCGCATTGGAGTCGAGATGATCGATCTGCATGCCCTCAGGGATGGGTCCGTGAGCGGCTTCCCATACCAGTCGGTGCGCGTACCAAGTCACGGGGGTACGGGCCTCTGACTGGCGCCGTATCACCCTCACATAGGTGTCCGAAGTCTGGATCCCTACCTCTAATCCATCCGGCTCAAAGATCCTTCCGGTGGAAAGACTGACAAGGAGGCCAGATGACGCGTGTGGCACAAGCTGACCAATAGCCTGCTCCGTCATAGCTGCCCCTCCTCCCGGTCGTCTGGCTCAATCTCCGGTTCCCTTGAGGCGCTCAATGTCTGCCAGGCGCGCTGAACGTCTTGCGGGACGTAGTACTCGACCACCTTGTACGATCCGTGGTCGTCCTCATGCGTGGCGGGGTAAGCCTCAATGAGCCCACGCTCTACCAGCTCCCTGACGGCGCGCCGCGTAGGGGCTGGACGAGCGCAGCCGGCCGTCCAACCGGCCGCATCCAGAAGAGCCGACTGCTCCCGGTTAAGGCAGGAAAAATTGAACCCGTTCACGCTGCGACCTCCGTGGAGGCCGCAGCGAGCCGTGCGGGTAGTGTGTAAAGGCTATCGAGGTAGACGAATCGACGCGTGCCGATGCTGACTGTCTCAAGAAGACCGGCCTTTGCCAGCTCATATGCCTTGGAGCGACCGATCCCTACCTTCGCGCATTCCGGAATGAAGGGCCGGAAGTCCCGATGTCCATACGTATCCATTGACTGCACCGTGTGGCCGCTGTGCGCGGCGGGTGAGTCGAAATCTAAGGACCAAGGCGGACCGGGAACATGTTGTCTATTCTGGAAATATGCTCGTACGTTCAGCCTGAACCAAATCCCAGAAATAGAACTTAGATTCAGGTCGCGCGAGCTGCGGCCTTCACCGGGGCGAGCTTTGAGATCGCCGCTTCGTCCAGATCTGAGGTGTCAAAGAAGACCGAAGTCAGCGACAAGACAACAGCCCGGTGAGGCTTCCCAAAGTGACTCTGGAGGTCTTCAGTCAGACGCCGAATGAAGCGTAAACGCTTAACATTCGGATCGTTAGGCTTCTTAATTTCTGTTTTCAACTCTGGGAGCATCAGGGCCCCATTGTGAATTGCGTCAAACACCAAGCCCAGGTCGGCCATGATGCCGTGATAGATGGCGAATCGCTTATGAACTAAGTCTTCCTCTTGGTCATCCTCATCGGCGAAATTGACGCCCATGCGCCTCTGGTAATTCAATGCGCTCTCGAGGGCTGCGTGATCGAAGAATGGCTGGAACGGCCAATCAAGTCCGTACTGCTCTCGGTAGAAGGGGATCAGAAGCTCGCGTAGCGCCTCGCAATGGAGCACGATCTTCTCCGCGCGCTCCTCGCGCTGCTTCTGGGTCAACTTTTCGAAGGGCTCCAGCTCTGCGAGCCCCCTGCTAACAGCCGCGTGTATCCAGTCCCCTAGACTCTTCGAGATCATAAATGGACGGTGGGCTCTGCCTTCGAGTGTGCGCAAGCAGAACTCGTAGGCAGCCGAACCCGAGAGAGCGTCCCTTACCATGGCGTACTGTGGATCGATGAACTCTTTGCTGGGCATGAGCGTTCCCTTGAAGCATTGAGCGCGCCCAGGCTCGAGTGCCCGGGCGCAGCGTTCTATGTAGTCTCCCGCCTAGGGCCCCCAGAGCTGTTTGTATCCTCCCTAGTGGCCTTCAGACGAGCCACAGTGTCTCTTATAAGCTCACGGGCCGCGCGCTTGGCTTGCGCCTTAGTTCGGAGCGGAGGGCAATCAGCGGACGGATTACGTAAAAGGTCCTCGGCAATACCGTCGATAAGTTGCTTTGCTCTCTTCTTCGCCTGCTCCGCCACTTGCCTCTGAAAGCTCCGCTCGCGCCTGGCTAACGCTAGGTCCCGCCGCCGCTGGCGCTTCTGGCTTGCCTTTAGGGCGACCTCGGGAAAGCCTAGAGGAAGCATCTCTTCAGTGCCGTCATGAGCCACCGCGTACCAGTGCACGCCCCTCCGCTTGTTGTATGAGGCCTCCTCAAACATATGGCGACCTGCACCCGGATTCAGAGGTTCTTCCACAGGCCGCCAGCCCAGTGCCTGTGCACGTGAGAGAAGCTGATCGGCCCCCATCATTTCCGTCACAACTTCATCTCTGCTATCGAAGTAGCACAGGCAGAACCTGTCTCGGCGGTGCACGGCCAGCCAGTCCATGCAAACGAGTTGATGAGAGATGAGCAAGCGGGGAGCCACCCCCATTGCCAAGAGTCCGTCAATCGGGTCGCGGGCCTGAATGGCCGGCTCACAGCCGCTGGGATCTTTATGCGCTCTCTCGGACGCAGCACTTATACTCACGCTATCCATGATCGACTCTCCAATAGTCGGTGGTGGTAGGCCGAGCTAGGGGTTCCAGCCCCTTTCTCGGCCGCTTTGTTTATGCGGCTGTGCTTCTTTGACCGGCCCTCCTTAAAGGCCTTTCTCTGGCGGTTAGGCGCGCTTGGCTGTGAAAGCCAACACGTTCGGTTCCGCAACACGCAGTTGGTCGAGGTAGTCGGACCAGGCCTGCATCATCTTCCTGCGCTCCGGCAGGTGGGTCGCTCGGTTGTAGGCACGCCCAAGTGGGTCCTTCACGGCGTGCGCCAACTGATGCTCGATGTAGTCCGGGCGATAGCCAAGCACTTCATCCAGCACCGTTCTTGCCATCGCTCGGAAGCCATGGCCCACCATCGTGTCTGAGTCGAATCCAAGATTCCGCAGCGCCGCGTTCAGCGTGTTCTCGCTCATGGGCTTTTGGGCACTACGGACCCCAGGAAACACGAACTTGCTGCGTTTGGTGTAGGGATACAGGTCCCTCAGCACTTCCACGGCTTGGCTCGAGAGCGGAACGATGTGCGGAGTCTTGGTCTTGCTGGTGACGTAGCGCCACTCTGCAGCATCGAGGTCGATGTCAGCCCACTTCGCCTGCCTCAGCTCCCCGGGACGGACAAATAGCATCGGAGCGAGCTTTAGCGCGGCCTGTGTGACCAATGCCCCCTGGTAGCCCCACAGCGCGCGCAGGAGGCTACCTATAACGGCAGGGTCGGTCACGCTGGCAAAGTGCTTGGTCTGAGGCTGCTCAAGCGCTCCTGTGAGGTCCTGAGCGGGATTCCGATCAGCACGCCCCGTAGCGATGGCGTAGCGGAAGATTCGGCCGGCGTGGGCTCTAGCCCGATGTGCAGTCTCGACTACGCCTCGCTGTTCCAGCTTCCTAAGCGCAGCCAGCAGAACCGGCGCAGTGATGTCCCCAACGGGCAGATCCGCCAATCCAGCCAGATCCTTCTCGATCAGCCGACGCTCGCGCACAACGGATCCAGGGGAAAGGCCTTCCTTTGTTCGCTTGGCGAGCAACTCCAGGCCGATGGCACCGAAGGTGTTCGCGGCCCGTTCTCCTTGTGCTGCCTTCTCAGCCCTCGCCACCTGAGCGGGATTGGCTCCGCCGCGCAGCAGCGCACGTAGACGGTCACGTTCGACGCGAGCAGCCTGCAGCGACATTGAGGGGTACTCGTCGAGGGTGACGATGCTCGCCCTACCGGCGTACCTATAGCGGTACCGCCAAGCCTTCGACCCCGTTGGACGCACCTCAATGCATAGCCCATTTGAGTCAGCGATCCGGTAGGCCGCTGCCTTGGGCTTAAGTGTGCGAACTTTGGTGTCGGTGAGCATGTGAGTCATCCGCCAGTGAGTCGGGGTCGGGAATTACCTACCCTCGACTCACAGCCTGACTCACTTTTTTTGCGGATGCAAGTGGCTGCCAACGGATGCCGATGGACGGTCAAGCAGCCTAAAAGCCCCATCCCGCCAGCACTCTTGGACATCCCCGGACTTCGCTGGACGTCAATGTGGTGGGCCCACCAGGATTCGAACCTGGAACCAAGGGATTATGAGTCCCCTGCTCTAACCGTTGAGCTATAGGCCCTGTAAGGGTTTCAGGCGGTTTTGCGCGGTCGCCGTTGTAATTTCGGTGTAATCGCGTCGCCGGAAAGCTGTTTCTGTAGGGCCGCCATAGCGTCCTGCATAGAAGCCGCGTGAGTGTACCTTTCGGCCATAGCTCTTGTCTTCCAGCCGCCCATTGCTTGGATGGTGGCCGCATCGAGCCCAGCATGCGCGGCGTTGGTCGCGGCGGTGTGCCGCATCGTGTGCGGGGTCACATGCTTGGCGATGCCCGCGCGCTGCACGCACCGACCGAATACGGCGTTCATCTGATAGGCCCGGCCACTGCCCGCGCGCTGCGATGGGAATAGGTAGGCCTCAGCCTCCATTCCTTTGATGACCTTGCCAAGGTACTGCGCCAGCACTTGCGGCATGGGCTGCTCGCGCCGACCAGCCTTGTCCTTGCCGATCCACAGAATCCTGCGCTGCACGTCCACGTCGCCAGCGCGCAGGTTGAGCGCTGCGCTGTGCCGCAGGCCGGTGTAGAGCGTCACCATCACGAACCGATGCGCCAATGGCGACACGTCCTCCTGCGCGGCCAGCAGCAGCCGCTGCGACTCTTCCGGCGTCAGATACACCAACTTTCCCTGCGGCTCGCGCTGGCGGGCCAGCAGCGGCGCAGCGTTGAGGATCTTCCGGCGCCGCATCGTGTTGAGCATGTGCAGCAGCGCAGAGCGCTCACGGTTGATCGTGCCCGGGCTGGCGCCCTCGCCCTTCCGCGTGGCCACGTAGGCGAGCCAGTCATCATCGGTCAGCCTGGCCACCGGCCGGCGCCCGAGGTGGGGCTTGATGTGATCGCGGAACCGCCGCTCCTTGGTGTCGATGTCCTTTCCGTCATGCCGGCGGAGATAGTCCAGGTAGTCGTCAGCCGCCTGCGCGACCGTCTGCGAGGCGTTGCCCTTGCTCCCCTGCACCCCGTGGGACGCGCTGCGCTTGGCGGCCTTGAGCGCGGCCACCACGTCCTCCGCCTGCGTACGGGTGTACCCCTCCGACTCCAAGCCCACCACCTGGTGATGCCGGCGCCTGGCCACCATCACGTTGACCGACCATCGCCCATCGCCGTTCGCGGTACGGGTGTAGGTGATCCCGTGTTCGCTGATCGACTGGCCGGGCTTCAGCGCGCGCTGCGCCGACCTGGTGAGCTTGACGTAGGCAGCCACTACTTAGCCTTCTTCACGTCCAGTTCGTGAGTGGTTTCAGCCAAGCGCAATTCGAGCAACGTCTTAAGCGTTTCCAGTTCTTGCATGCTCTTTTGCACCTTCTCCATGTTCTCCTGGACTTGGCGCGCGTTGCGCTCAACAGCTTTCCGATAGGCCACCAGGTTGACCGCAATATCCTGCGCGAGACCGCCGTCCGCAGCCTCGCCGGCTGAGTACGCCTCAGTGAGTCGAAAAACAATCTCTGCCGACAACGAACGGCCGGAGCGCTCAGCTTCCTCTTCGACCTTCCGCATGAGATCGACCGGAAGCCGCAGTTTGAATTGGTGAAATTCGGGTGCCATGGGCGAATGATGGACCAAAATTGTCCTTGACGGCAACGGACAACAATGGTCCACTGCGCCAGAGGGACAACAATGGTCCCTCAATGGACCATCCAACCATGAGACGCCAAATGACCACAAAGGAAACTGCAATCGCTCCCCCAGCCGCACGACTCGACGCGGCCTCCGCAGCGGAATGGCTGGGGTTGAGCAAGAGCACGCTGGACAAGATGCGATGTGAGGGGCGCGGCCCGCGATACCTGCGGGTGGGCAAGCGCTGCTTTTACCGGCCTGCCGATCTGGACGCCTACCTGGAGGCCGCAGTTGTGGAGACGGCGGACAGCCGTGCGCTGCCCCGCTGAAAGAGAAACGGCCCACCCGGTTGCCGCCGGAGTGAGCCGTGAAAGCCACGTCCGAACCGACCAAGGAACGAACTGACCATGAGCGTTACTGTACCGCATTCCGAGCACGACGCCATCGGGCAATCCCCCGATGCGCATTCAGAAATTCCCGACACTCGCGAGCCTGCCGATACCAGGTACGACTGGCTTAGGGAGGAATGGGACCGATCGACGTTGCCAAAGTCGGTGGCCCACCGCATGGAGAAGGTGGATCGCACCATTCAAGCCGTAATGGGGCTGCAACGCGTGCTCATGCGCGAGCATCGCGGCCGATCTCTTCAAGCCGCCGATCCGCAGAGCATCCGGCATGACGGCCTTGACGAGTACGAGATTGAGGCGATGCACGACGCGGTGCACTTGCTGGTCTATACCGCCGCCGACGAAATGGAATACATGCGCACGAACCGTAATCAGTTCTGGAGCGGCATGAGGGATTGGGTATGAGCCGCCGTCCCGCAGTTGAACCCATCGCATGCGACTGCTGCGGCAAGCCGCTGCTGCCGGTGTTCGGCACGTTCCATCGTGTGGAGCGGGAGTTCGGCTGGGCCTCCCTCCCCTACGTGCTGTGCGGTGACTGCGCCCTGCAGCACAGGGGCAACCCGTCTGAGGCCCGCGTGCGCGAGTGGATCATGACGCGCGCGGCGCGCGCTGGGGCCGAGTGGAGCCGCTCTGTCGGCCAGCTACTGGCAGGGGCACACCTGAGATGACAGAGCGCGAAGCCCGCAAGCAGGCACGGCGGCGGGCACGGGCCACGGGACGTAGCAGCAGTGTCTACGTCCCCATCTCTCCGCACGTCCGGCTCTATGCCTGGGAGCTTGACTGTCCCGCCTATCGGACCTTGAACCCGGATGCACGCGCGCTCCTGGTCGAGCTACGCGCGCTGTATCGACCATCCACCGGCAATGAGGTCTTCCTCAGTGTCCGGGAGGCGCGCCGGCGCTTGGGCAACGTAGGCCAGGCGAAGGTGCAAGCGGCGTTTGCTGCACTTGAGGAGCGCGGCTGGATCGAGGAGGCCAAGGCCGGGAGCTTCGATCAGAAGACAGGCACCGGGCGCGCGCGCTCGTTCCTGTTAACGAATGTTGGCACCGACGGCAGCGACGCCGATGCCAAGAAGACCTACATGCGCTGGAGGCCATACGCCGACGAATGCCAAAAAAACACGGTACTCAAGGTGAGTACACCCCGTACTCAAGGCGAGTACGGTCATGCCTAAACGTAACGGGTTCCTAACGAAAGCGTACTCAGGGCGAGTACGGTCAAGCCAGATTTCGGGGCAAAACCGTACTCAGGGTGAGTGCACAGATAACTACTACCAGGGGGTGTGTGGTTCTGCGCACACCCCGCCCCTGCTGCACGCGGTGCAGGTACTGCACGGGATGCACCACGTGCACGTCGTGCACCACCTGCGCCCGCTGCACCCCATGCACCAGGTTCACCACCAGCCATACGGTGATCGACATGGACCGTAGGGGGAGACGGAAAGTTGAAGCGCCTGCCAGCCCGACACGCGCGCCCCCTTTTCTTCGCGCTTCCACAGAATTCAAATTTCAGGCCAGGATACCCATGAGCCTCTATACCCTCACCGTCGACCTGCTGATGAAGACGGGTTCGTTTGAAACGGGCATGACCAAGGCCGAGCGGCTGGCCAGCCAGAAAGCCACGCAGATCCACGCCTCCATGACTCGCGTCGCTACCGTGGCGGGCGCGGCGCTGGGCACCGCTGCCGCTGCTGCTGGCACGGCCGTGTTCACCTGGACCAAGCAGGTTGGGCAGCTGGCAGTGGAGTACGACCGGCTGGGCAAGCTGTCCGGCACCACGTCGCAGGACTTCCAGCGCATGGCCGCAGGCGCCCGCACGGTAGGTATCAGCCAAGAGAAGCTCGCCGATATTTTCAAGGACGTGCAGGAGAAGATCGGCGACTACGCCCAAACGGGCGGCGGCGAGATGAAAGACTTCTTCGACAACATCGCCAAGGGCAGCGGCCTCACCGTCGAGAGCTTCCGCAAGCTGTCTGGCCCCGACGCCCTGGGTCTGTACTTCAAGAGCCTGGAGAAGGCGAACCTCTCGCAGTCGGAGCTGACCAGCTACATGGAGGCCATCGCCAGCGATTCGGCGATGCTGATCCCGTTGCTGCGCAACAACAGCGCCGAGTTCAACCGCATGGGCAACGCGGCGGAGGCCGCAGGCAGCATCATCGACGTGCGGCTGACCCAGGCAATGCTGGGCATGCGTGATGTGACGAACCGGGCAGAGCTGTCTCTGCAAGGCATGAAGGTGCAGGTGGTGTCGGGCATCCTGCCCGCCCTGCAGGACTTCACCGACCAGCTCGACGCAGTGGCAGTCAACGGCAACTTCGCCAAGGAAGCGGCCGACGCTCTCTCCGGTGCCATCCGGGGCGTCACCGACGCGGTGCGGGACGGCGGCGCCGTCGTGGACTTCTTCGACCGTATCCGGGGCGGCTTGGTGGGCGTGGAGAAGCAAGGCCATGCAGCGTTCAAGCTGGCGACCGGTCAATACGCGTTCGGCGGTGGCGGCTGGGAGGGCTTCAAGAACGAGTACGCACAAGGCACTGCCTATGCCGACAACGGCTGGAAGGCGATGCAGCCCAAGACCGCCAAGCGGCCCAGCGTCACCGTGCTGGAAGGATCGGAGCGCATGCCCGAATGGGCGCTGCTGCCGGCCACGCCGGACGCCTACGAACCGCCCAAGGCGCGGGGCAAGGGCAGCGCAGCGAAGACCGGGAACGCGGAATACGACCGCCAGGCCGAGCTGCTGCGCCGCTACACGGCTGAGGCGGACATGGCCGCCGCTACGATGGCCGGCCCGCTGGCCGAGGCCGAGCAGAAGCACAAGCAGCGCCTGGCCGAGCTGAACAAGGAACTGGCCGCTGGCAACATCACGCGCGCTGCCTTCAACACGCTGGAGAAGGAATCAGCGGCTCAGCTTGCGGCCACCACCGCCGAGCTGGACAAGCGCAAGCGTGCGCCGCTGGCGCTGCTGGACACCATGAGCGGCGAGCTGGACATGATGCGCCTCATCGGGCCAGCGCGGGAGCGCGCACACCGTGAGATGCAGAACCAGCGCGACATGCAGGAGGCCATCAACGAGGCGAACGCGGCCGGCGCGGGCATCACCGCCGACCTCAGCGCCTCACTCATGGCACAGGCGCGCGCTGCGGCACAGGCCAGCATCGATGCGGATAAATACGCCGCCAGCCTCCAGCAGTGGGCCGACGTGGGCACTTACCTGGTCAGCGACACCGCCGACGCTATGGCCAACTTCGTCGCGGGCGGTCTGCGCGATTGGTCGGGGATGTGGGACGACATGAAAGACGTGGCCAGGCAGGGGCTGCGCGACATCGCGCGCCAGCTGCTGGAGCAAAAGCTGGTGCTCCCGATTCAGACCCGCATCATGGACGGCATCAATGGGCTCGGCAGCGGCAACGGGTTGAGCCTCAACAGCATCCTGGGGATCTTCGCCGGCAACGGCACTGCCGCAGGCGGCCAGAACGCCGGCAACATCGCCAGCCTGCTATCGAAGGGCCAGAGCGCTATCGGGTTCACCCCTGGCGCCGCAGCCGCGGCGGGTGGCTTCGGCCCGAACACCATGATGGGCTTCGGCAACAACGTAGCTGCACTGACGGGCGGTGGCACGGCCGCTGCCGGTGGGGCCGGTGCCGCAGGAGCGGCTACCGGTGCGCTCGGCGCTGTGGCCGCGTTTGCTCCCTATGCGGCGCTGATCGCGATGGGTATGCAGATGGCCGGCAGCGCGTACAAGGAGGGCTTCGGACTGGAGAACCAGGACAAGTTCGACCTACTGAAACGCGGCCACTTCGCATCCGGTGGACTGCTGACGCCGGTCATGCTCGACAGCATGTCGCTGGACGTGATCGGGCGCGCGCTGGGCATGAACCGAAAGACGGCGGCGATCTTCTCGGGCAGCTCGCTGCTGGGCAAGGCGTTCGGACGCAGTGCGCCCAAGATCACCGGCCAGGGCATCACGGGTGATTACGGCTTCGGTGGACTGGACGGCCAGAGCTACGCCGACGTGAAGCAGAAGGGCGGCTGGTTCCGCTCCGACAAGAAGTGGACCCAATACGGCGCGCTGGATCCGGGCATCGATCGCACGTTCGACATGGCCGCTCGGCAGGTTCGCGGCGCTGCCACGGACCTGGCCAAGCAACTGGGCGTGGACATGTCCCAGCAGCTGGCCGGGGTCAAGGTGAGCTTGGGCAAGCTGTCGCTGTCGGCAGACTCGGCCGAGGCCCAGCAGCAGCTGGAGTCCTACCTCGCCGGCATGCAGGATCGGCTCTACACGGAGGCCGTGCGGGCGGCGGGCTTCGGTGGGCAGCTGGATGGCTACTTCGACTCGGCGGACGTGTTCGCGGCGCTGGGAGCATCCATCGAGCTAGCGGTGGGCAACGCCGACGAGCTGGGCCGGGCACTCAACGGCCTGGAGATCGACAAGGTGAACAAGGCCGTGGACTACTTCCAGGACCTGGCCGGCATTGCCGGTACGGACCTGGCCACGCAGATCGGCAAGGTGTCGGGCCTGCTGGGCAACTACTCCACCCTCATGGCCGACGTGTCGACGCAGTTGCTCACTGGCGACCTGACCGCCTACCAGCAGCAGGCACTGAGCATCGAGCGCACCTATCGCCAACAGGTGAAGTCGGCCAACGACTACGCCAAGGCGCTCGGATTGTCGGGTGCTCGGGCGGAGGACCTGGCCAAGATCGAGGCACTGCGCGCCACCAACATGGGCAAGCTGCAGGCGCAGATCGACAAGGACAAGAAAGCCATTAGCTACGGGCTATCCGTCAGCGACCTGTCGCCGCTGACCGATCAGGAGAAACTGCAGAAGACCATGCAGGAGCTGGAGCGGGCGGTAGCGGGCGGCGACAGCAGCGCGGCGCAGGCGGCCGCACAGGCGGCGCTGGGCTTCGGTCGGAACCTCTACGCCAGCGGCCAGGACTACAACAGCCTCTACGGCCAGGTGACGGGCCTGATCGACGGCATGAAGGTGGGCGACCTGGACAAGGGTGGCGTCGGCATGGGCGAGCTGGCCGACACCATCGAGGCGCTGCCGGACAACTTCGCGCGCGCTGTGTTCGACTTGGTGGTGGACAACAAGGCGCAGGCCGCGACCACGGCGGCGGTGCAGCAGAGCAATGCTCTACTCGCGCAGGTGGTGGATCGGCTGGGCCGGCTGGAGGCCGTCACGACTCAGGGGGTACGCGCTACAAACAGCAGCGAACTCCGCAAAGCGCTCAATGCAAAGTAAGGGGTCGGTGTATTATCTATTTACCTCAATTCTGCGCACCAACATAATATTAAAATCCACACAATCACAGGCAATTTCTTTATAAACACTCTGAATTCAATGACTTGCGACTAATCAAATCCGACCAATTTAGATAACATCTATATAAACTTGATCTTTCATTTGCGCCCACCGCTAATTGCGGCATCGACACAGCGACACGCAGGTAGCAAATGAAGATCCAGACCAATGTAAGTTATCGATCAAGCTCAACGAGAGTGACTGAAAGAGCTCATGGACGCCGATTCGCGGCGCGCTGCCGCAGCGTTGACCTGACCGCCACGTGTAATTTCGGTGTAACCGTGCCGGAAATTACCCCAGGTTTCTGGCGAATGGGAGCAATCGCAGGCAAGCTGATGCTGCTGAAAATAGCCTATTTTTTGGCTCATCTGCTACATGAGGCGGGCGGCTGACATGTGCAGAGGGTGGATTATGAGTCCCCTGCTCTAACCGTTGAGCTATAGGCCCTGCGCAGCGTCACAGTGTAGTGAGGCCGGCAATGGGTTTCCACTGCGCGCACCCTATCCCCTCACGCCACTACTGCCCCAAGCGCTGCATCAGCCGTTCCAACGGCGCACGGTTGTGGTACTCACCGTGCAGGCGGCGCTCGCGCTCACCACACTGTCCGTTGTCGGCCACCACCAGGTCGGTGCCGCGCAGCAGTACACGTGTCGTGCAACGGCCTTGGCGCAGGTACAGCACATCTTCGCCCTCCTCCGGTGCAGCGCGCCCCAGAACCTGCGGTGCCGCCCCCTCGCCGCCCTCCTGCGTGCTCAGCTCGAAGGCGTCCCCCTTGGCTGCGATGTCGATGGCATTCCCGTCACTGCGTTCCCAATGGGCGACCCAGTCGGTCAGGCTGGTCTCGACGTAGTTGCTCGTTTTCATCACGCGCGACTCCGGCGCCCAGCCCACCACTTCCTTGCTCGGCGAGCGTGCTTTCACGCAGTAGTAGCTGTTCCAGCGGTCACCGATCACCAGGCCGGTGCCCGGTTCCATCTCCTCGCCACTGCGGCACCCATCCCGTTCCTCGTCCAGGCAGCCCTCTGCCTCGCCCAGCAGCAGCACCTGCCCGGTATCGACCACGCGACCCACGGCATAGTCGAACTGGCTGCTGAAGAAACTCTCTGCATTGCACGCCGGTGGTTTCGGAGTATCCGCCCAGACAACCAGTGGTGACAGCGAGAGCAGCAGGATCGGCAGTTTCATCGGCATTCCATTGACCAGTGCAAAAACAGGACACGCATCCTATCCCGTCGCGCGCAGCGCGGACGACCGCAGGCAAAAAAAACAGACCCCGCTTGCGCGGGGTCTGTCGGGTGCTTCATATGCAGCGGATACCCGTCAATCGATATCCAGGAAGCTGCGCAGCTGCTCCGAACGGCTCGGGTGACGCAGCTTGCGCAGGGCCTTCGCTTCGATCTGGCGGATGCGCTCGCGGGTCACGTCGAACTGCTTGCCGACCTCTTCCAGCGTGTGGTCGGTGTTCATGTCGATGCCGAAGCGCATGCGCAGCACCTTGGCTTCCCTCGGGGTGAGGCCGGCCAGCACGTCGCGCACGGTTTCAGACAAGTTGATGTTGGTGGTGTTCTCGATCGGGGACTCCACGTTGGTGTCCTCGATGAAGTCGCCCAGATGGGAATCCTCGTCGTCGCCGATCGGGGTTTCCATCGAGATCGGCTCCTTGGCGATCTTCATCACCTTGCGGATCTTGTCTTCCGGCATGTCCATTTCCTTGGCCAGCTCCTCCGGCGTAGCCTCGCGGCCGTACTGCTGGAGCATCTGGCGGGAAATGCGGTTCAACTTGTTGATCGTCTCGATCATGTGCACCGGAATACGGATGGTGCGTGCCTGGTCGGCGATCGAGCGGGTGATCGCCTGGCGGATCCACCAGGTGGCGTAGGTCGAGAACTTGTAACCGCGGCGGTACTCGAACTTGTCCACGGCCTTCATCAGGCCGATGTTGCCTTCCTGGATCAGGTCGAGGAACTGCAGGCCGCGGTTGGTGTACTTCTTGGCGATCGAGATCACCAGGCGCAGGTTGGCCTCGACCATTTCCTTCTTGGCCTTGCGCGCCTTGGCTTCACCATAGGCCATGGCACGGCTGATTTCCTTCAGCTCTTCCAGGTCCAGCTGGGTCAGCGTCTCGATGTCGATCGTCGCCTGCTGTTCGGCAATGATCTGGTCCTTCACTTCGCGCAGGGCCGAGGACCACTTCTGCTTGCGCTTCAGTGCGTCTTCCACCCACTCCAGGTTGGTCTGGTTGCCTTCCCAGGAACGGATGAAGTCCTTGCGCGGCATGCGTGCAGTGACGGTGGCCAGGTTCAGCACGCGTCGCTCATGGGCCTTGATCGACGCCATGGTGTCGCGCAGCTGCTTGGTCAGCACATCGGTCAGCGGCAGCGGCAGCTTCAGGGTGACGAACACCGCCGACATTTCTTCGCGCAGGCGCGGCAGGTTCTTCTTGTCGCCCTTGGTCGCGGCCTTCTTGAAGGCGTTGAAGGCATCGCTCAGCGCCTGCATGCGCGCAGCGACTTCCTCCGGATCCGGACCGGTCGGTGCGGCTTCTTCATCGCCACCGTCGACATCGTCGTCCTCGTCCTCGTCGCCTTCGGCGTCCGCATCGGCGCTGTCATCGGCAGCGACCGCCGGCGGCGCCGGCTCTTCGTCGACCAGGTCGTTGAAGCCGACGATCACTTCGGCGAGGCGCTTCTTGCCTTCCTTGTGGGCTTCGTAGTCGTTCAGCAGCGACTCGACCGAAACCGGGAACTGGCCCAAGGCCGCCTGGACCTGCGAAAGGCCTTCCTCGATGCGCTTGGCGATGGCGATTTCGCCTTCGCGGGTCAGCAGCTCGACGGTGCCCATTTCGCGCATGTACATGCGCACCGGGTCGGTGGTACGGCCACCTTCGGTGTCGAGCGCGCTCAGCGCGGCGGCAGCTTCTTCAGCCGCGGTGTCATCGACTTCGCGGTTGCCGGTGTTGCCATCGTTGAGAAGCAGGGTTTCCACATCCGGCGCAACTTCATGGACATCGATGCCCATGCCGTTGATCATGCCGATGATGTCTTCGATCTGTTCCGGGTCGACCATGTCGTCCGGCAGATGGTCATTGACTTCGGCGTAGGTCAGGTAGCCCTGTTCCAGGCCCTTGCTGATCAGTTGCTTGATTTCGGATTGGGCAGGACGTTCGTTGGCCATGTAGTGCTCGCGCCACCGGCAGGGAGAAATAGGGAACGTAGCATTATACCAGCCCGGGGCCCTGCCTGCCGGGCGGTGGTCCCGCAGGCTCAGGGCCGGAGAAGGAAGGTCACAGGACCGTCATTGACCAGGCTGACGACCATATGGGCACCAAATCGGCCCGTTTCCACCCCTGAGACGTGATTTTCACGACAGATCTCGACAAAACGGTTGAACCCGCGTTCAGCCTCCTCCGGCGGCGCGGCCGTGGTGAAGCTCGGCCGCATGCCCGAACGGGTGTCGGCGGCCAGGGTGAACTGGCTGACCAGCAGCAGGCCGCCGCCGGTATCGCGCAGCGAGCGGTTCATCTTCCCGGCCTCGTCGGCGAACACCCGGTAGCCCAGCAGGCGCTCGGCCATCCGCCGCAACTGGGCCTCGGTATCGCCCGGCTCCATGCCGACCAGGGCCAACAGGCCAGGGCCGATCTGCCCCACGGCCTCATCGTCGACATGGACGGCGGCCTGGCTGACACGCTGGATCAGAACGAGCATCGTGGGCTTCCAATGAACAGGGCCGGCCACGATAGCAGCGCCCTTGGCTAAACTGGCGCCGATGAATCCGCAACGCAAAGCCCGGCTGGTCTACCGCGCCACCACCCTGTTCGCCCGCCTGCCCTGGCCGCTGCTGCGGGCGTTCGCGCGCGCCCTGGCGTGGGCGTGGATGGCCCTCAACGCCCGCGAGAGCCGTGTCACCCGGCGCAACCTGGAACTGGCCTACCCCGAGCTGGACGGCGCTGCCCGCGACCGGCTGCATCGGGAGCTGCTGCGCTCCACCGCCCTGCAGGCCATCGAAACCCTGCGGCTGTGGAGCCAGACGCCGGCCGACAACCTGCGCCTGCACCTGAAGCAGCGCCATGGTGAAGCCCTGTACGACGCGGCGCTGGCCAGCGGAAAGGGCGTGATCGTGGCCGCCCCGCACTTCGGCAACTGGGAGCTGCTGAACCAGTGGCTGGCCTCGCGCGGGCAGATCGCCATCGTCTACAAGCCGCCGGAGGACGAAGCCAGCGATGCCTTCCTGCAGCTGGTGCGCGGCGGGCAGAACGTGCAGCAGGTGCGCGCCGAAGGCCCTGCCGTGCGCCAGCTGTTCAAGGTGCTCAAGGACGGCGGCGCCACCGGCATCCTGCCCGACCAGCAGCCCAAGGCCGGCGATGGCGTGTTCGTGCCGTTCTTCGGCGTGCAGGCGCTGACCATGACCCTGGTCAACCGGCTGGCCGAACGCACCGGCGCCACCGTGCTTTATGGCTGGTGCGAACGCATCGGGCCGGACATGGAATTCGCCCTGCACATCGAGCCGACCGACCCGGCCGTGGCCGATCCGGACCCGCTGGTGGCGGCCACCGCCCTCAACGCCGGTATCGAACGCATCGCCCGCCGCGACCCGGCGCAGTACCAGTGGACCTACAAGCGCTATACGCTGCGGCCACCGGGCAGTGGCGAGGAAGACCCCTACGCGACCGAAGAGCATCCCCACTGACGGCGACCCGCGCAGGGCCTCCCGGTCCCTGCGACCGGCGGCCGCACCGCGTTGAATTCGATGCCGTCGCCCCCATAGAGATCTCGATGTCCGCCTCCCCCGGTCCTGCCATGCCTGCTGCTTCTTCCCTGTTCGGCGATCCGGCCGCGATCCGCTGCGAGCGCGCGGTTGCCGAACTGCGTGCCGGTCGCCCGGTGCTGCTCCACGATGGCCAGGGCCAGCGCCTGGCGGTGATCGCGCTGGACAGCGCCACGGCCAGCAGCTTTGCCGCCTTCGCCACTGCCGCCCGCGAGCGCCATTATCTGTTCCTGACCGCCACCCGTGCCCGCGTGCTCGGCGTGGAGGCACCGCAGGGCGCGCGCCTGCCGCTGAGCGATGTGGCCTTTGATGCCCTGCCCTCGCTGGGCTACCTGCGCGAACCCGGTCCGATGCCGGAAGGCTGGAGTGCCGGCGACGCCTTCGATGCCGGGGCGGTGGAACTGGCCCGCCTGGGCCTGCTGCTGCCAGCGATGGTCGCGGTGCGCCTGGACGTCGATGACCACACTTTCGACGGTGCGGCCGAGGTGGCCCTGTGCGACCTGACCGAAGGCGCAGCACATGCGGCCCATGACTACGAACTGGTGGCGCGTTCGCCGGTGCCGCTGCGCGACGTCGGCATGACCACCTTCGCAGTCTTCCGCGGCGGCGTGGCGCAGCGTGACCAGGTCGCGATCATCGTCGGCGAGCCGGACCTGTCGGCAGTGGTGCCGGTACGCGTGCATTCTTCGTGCCTGACCGGCGACCTGTTCGGCTCACTCAAGTGCGACTGCGGCGACCAGCTGCGGCGCGGCCTGCGCAAGCTGAAGGAGCTGGGCGGTGGCGTGCTGCTGTACCTGGACCAGGAAGGCCGCGGCACCGGCATCGCCGCCAAGATGCGCGCCTATGGCTACCAGCACGACGGCCTGGACACCATCGACGCCGATGCGCAGCTAGGCTTCGGTGCCGACGAGCGCCGCTACGGCAGCGCCGTGGCCATGCTGCGTGGCCTGGACATTTCGCGCGTGGCGCTGCTCAGCAACAACCCGACCAAGGCGCAGCGCCTGCGCAATGCCGGCATCGAAGTTCTGGACTGCATTCCGGTCACCGGCGAGATCACTGCCGAGAACGAGAACTACCTGCGCACCAAGGCCGATCGTGCCGGCCACCTGCTGGATGTCGATGCGCTGATCCAGGCTGCCCAGTAACGCAGCCGACCTGCTACCGTCTGCGCGGTGCGGCCATGGCCGCTACCGCCCGCCCTGCTGCCTGACGGAGCCCGCGTGACCGACGCCTCGATTCCTGCACCACCTGCCACCGATTGGCAGTCACTGCCGCAACGTGCAGCCCGCCTGGCCGCACTGGAAGGTGCCTTTGGCGGCCTGTTCGTCCCCGGCCTGCCACTGGCGGCGGCGGCGTGGTTCTTCGATCTGCCCGGTGGCCTGTGGACCGCTGCAGCCGGGCTGCTGATGGGTGTGGCCTTTGGTGCATGGCTGGGCCGTCGACGCCTGGTCCGCACCCGTTGGCGGCTGGACGCACAGGGCCTGGGCCTGCGCCGCGACCTCATGTGGCAGCTGGAAACGCGAATCCCGCTCTCGCGAGTGCAGCATCTCGATCTGCGGCGGGGCCCGCTGGAGCGCCGTGCCGGGCTGGCCACGCTGATCGTGCACACCGCCGGCACCCGCATGAGCGCGGTGACCGTGAGCGGCCTGGACGAGGCCGACGCCGAACGCCTGCGTGACACCCTGTCCCACCAGCTCGACCAGGACGCCGACGCCCTGTGAGCCTGCCGCCCCCCCTGCCTGCACCGCTGCCCGCCGGTACCGAGGACCACCGGCTGCACCCGTGGTCGTGGCTGTTCGTGCTGCTGATGCAGCTGCGCCATTACTTCCTGCCGCTGGTCGCGCTGCTGGTGTTCGGCCAGCGCGGCGACCGCGATCCGATGTGGGCGCAGCTGATTCCGCTGACGGCAATTGCCGCGCTGGTGCTGGTGTCGGTGCTGCAGTACCTCAGCTACCGCTACCACATCGGCAGCGACGCGATCACCGTGCGCAGCGGCCTGTTGGCGCGCAACCGCCGCGAGATCCCGTTCGCCCGCATCCACAACGTGGAAGTGCGGCAGAACCCGCTGCACCGCCTGTTCGGCGTGGCCGAGCTGCGCCTGGAATCGGCCGGCGGTGTGCGCCCTGAAGCGGAGATGCGGGTACTGAAGCTGGACCAGGCACTGGCGCTGGAACGGCTGGTCCGCCAGCGCGGGCAGGCGCCGCAGGCCGACGACGCCGTGGATGCACCGCCCATTGCCGACGTCGACAGCGAACACGTGCTGCTGCGACTGTCCAGCTGGGACGTGGTGCGCATGGGACTGCTCTCCAACCGCGGCTGGGCACTGGCGGTGGCCGCGTTCGGCGTGCTGTTCCAGACGGTGCCGCGGCCGGTGATGGACGATGCCATCCAGCGCGGCGGCCGTGAGGCCTTCGGCTATGCCAGCCACCTGCATCCCGGCGTGACCGGCGCCTTCCTGCTGGTGGCGGCAGCGCTGCTGCTGGGCTGGCTGGCGCTGCGCATGCTGTCAGTGGTGCTGACCCTGTTGCGTTACCACGGCTTCACCCTCGTCGAGCAGGACCGCCGCCTGACGGTGTCGGCCGGGATGTTCAGCCGCACCCGCAGCAGCGTGGCACGTCGCCGCATCCAGGCCTGGACCCTGCGCGAAGGCACCCTGCAGCGCTGGCTCGGGCTGCGCCAGCTGCGCATCGACAGTGCCGCCGGTGGCCCTTCGCGTGATGAGGACCGCGCCCTGCGCGAACTGGCGCCGCTGGCAACCCGCGAACACTGCACACAGCTGGTGCAGCACCTGCTACCCCAGCTGCACTGGCCGCCGGCGCAATGGCAGTCCATTCCGCAGCGCGGCTGGTGGCGGCTGTGCCTGGGCGCACTGCTGCTGGTGCCGCTGCTGGGCGTCGCCGCGTATTGGCGTTGGGGCCCCTGGGGCCTGGTCGTGCTGGCCTGGCTGCCGGTCGCACTGCTGGTCGCACACCGGCAGATGGCACGCATGGGCTGGTATCTGGACGAGCACTATGTGGCCGTGCGCGGCGGCTGGTGGAAACGCTGGTGGCGCTGGGCCGAGCTGGACAAGGTGCAGGGCCTGCGCCTGCAGCGATCACCGCTGGACAAGCTGCTGGGCACCAGCAGCCTGCAACTGGACACCGCCGGTGCGCATGGCGACGTGGCACTCACCCTGCATCATCTGCCGCAGGCACAGGCACAGCAGGCGATGGATCAACTGGCGACCGCGCTGGCGCGGCGCAAACTGCGCTGGTGATGCGGGCATCCACGCATGGCGTGGATCTACTGTAGAGCCGAGCCCATGCTCGGCTTGCCACAGCCGAGCGTGGGCTCGGCTCTACATCCCCCCGATCACCGCTGCGAGGGCCCCCAGTAGCCGAGATCCTTGCGGATCTGCAGGTCGCGCATCCAGCTGCCGAACGGCTTGCGGCGCAGCGCCCCCATTTCACCGGACAGGAAATCCTCGGTGGCCGCGATCACCCGCTCGCTGGAAAGGCCATCGCGGTACGGGTGGATGGCATCGGCGTAGCGCACGATCTCCGCCTGCAGCGCGGCGTCCGGGTGCAGCGCGCGCTGCAGCATCGCCGGCAGCTGTGCCGGGTCGTCGAAATCAATCATGTGCGGCTTCGGCACGCGGTTGCGGAAAGTCACCACCGGCTTGTGCTGGACGATGAACTCCGAAACGATCGACGAGGTGTCCGACACCAGCACATCGGCGGCACGCTGCGCAGCCATCACCTGCTCCGGCTCGATGAAGCGGGCATTGGCACCGGCCAGTGCGCGGTAGCGCTCGAACAGTTCCGGCGGACATTTGGGATGCAGGGTCAGCAGCCAGTAACGCCCACCGGCCGCGATATCGGCGGCGATCTGCGCATGCAGGTGCGGCGCCGCACTCAGCCGCTCAGTGAAGGTCGAGCCGAACAGGATCACCGGGCGATCGCCGGCCGGCGCGCGCAGTGCGGCGCTCTCGCCACCGTCATCGCGGAACAGCGGGTCCAGCTTCGGCCAGCCGGTCTCGGCCACCGCGAAGTGGCCCTGCTGGGCCGCGATCTCGCGGAACGGCGTCGTGGTGGCCGGCCCCTGCGTGCAGTACAGGTCGAACATGCCGCGCACCCGGAAGTGGCCGCGCGCACTGTCGCGCTTTTCCACATTGAAGCCATGGAACAGCTGCACCTTGGCCCCCGCAAGGAAGGTCGGCACCCAGTTGGCCGCGCTGAACACCGCCCGCGGGCGCATTGCCAGGGCCTGCCTCAGGCCGACGTTGGGCACCCCCGGCAGGCTGCTGCCGGCCGCGCCATCTTCGAACCAGGCCGCAACCTCCTGCCCGGACGCGTGCAACGCCTGCGCCAACGGGGCGAGAATAGGCAGCGCATAGCGCTCCGTCGCAAACAACAGGTACCCGGCCATCATGTCCTCCACGACCGCTCCCATCGAACGGCCTCGCATCTCGGCGTGCATTATCGCGTTCAACGAGGCCGGGCGCATCGGCGACTGCCTGGCCTCGCTGGCCTTCTGCGATGAGATCGTGGTGGTGGACTCGCAGTCCACCGATGCCACCGTGGCCATCGCCGAGGCGGCCGGTGCCCGCGTGCTGCAGCGCGTGTTCGAGGGCTTCCGCAGCCAGAAGGCGTTCTGCGTCGAGCAGGCCAGCCATGACTGGGTACTGTGCCTGGATGCCGACGAGCGCATCAGCCCCGAGCTGCGTACGGCCATCGAACAGGCCCGTGACGGCGGCTTCGCCGGCCACGCCGGCTACCGTTTCGCCCGCCTGTCCGAATACTTTGGCAGGTTCCTGCGCCACGGCAATGCCTACCCGGACCGGGTGATGCGCCTGTTCGACCGCCGCCAGGGCGGCTGGCGCGGCAGGCGCGAGATCCACGAGGCAGCCAGCGTCGACGGCAGCGTCGGCACCCTGCGCGGCGATCTCATCCACTACCCCTATCGATCATTGCAGCAGCAGCTGGCCAAGACCGAGAAGTACGCGCGGATGATGGCCGAGCACGAGTTCGCGCGTGGCAAGCGGGCCACCCTGGGCAAGCTGGTGCTGGCCCCGGCCTGGCGGTTCTGGCGCGGCTTCCTGTTCCGGGGCGGCTTCCGCGACGGCTGGCACGGCCTGGTCTATGCCTATGTGCGTGCCAACTACGTACGGCAGAAGACCATCATGCTGTGGATGCTGGGCAACGGCCAGGCGGTGGCCGATCCTCCGGCCCCCGTGGAACGGCCCTGAGCCGGCTGTGTCACACTTGCCGCGCGTTGCCTGAAGATCCCCCATGAAAATCCTGTACACCAACTTCCACTACGGCGACGGTGGCGGCCACACCACGTACATCGTGTCCCTGGCGCGAGCCCTGCATGGCCAGCACACGCTCCATGTCGCAGCCCCCGCCGACAGCCGCCTGCTGCGCACGGTGGCCGAGGAAGGAATCGCCACCCCGCTGCCGATGGCCTTTGGCAGCGGCCTGCCGACCCTGCCACAACAACTGGCCGAGCAACACGCGCTGCGCCGGCTGGTGCGCGACCAGGGCATCGACCTGGTCCACGTCAACGGTGCTCGTGACCACCGCTTCGTGATGCAGGGACTGCTCGGCATGCGCCGCCCGCCTATCATCCTGACCAAGCACAACAGCAAGCCCACCCGTACGCTGGGCAATGCCTTCAGGGCACGCTGGGCCACCGACCGCGTGATTGCGGTTTCGGCACACACCGGGCGCCTGCTGGAGCAGGGCCCCTACCGGCGCTGCCCGATCGATGTGGTCCGCAACGGCGTCGACCTGGACCGCTTCGCACCGCTGCCGGCCGACGTCGGTCAGGCGATGCGACAGCAATGGACGCAGGACCCGGATGCGCTGCTGCTGGTCAGCAACGCCGGCACCGATGACTACAAGGGCTGGATCGACCTGGCGCAGGCCATTGCCCTGCTCCCCGACGCGATCCGCCCGCATGTGCACATGGCGGTCGCCGGCCACCTGCCCAGCGCGCAGCAACGCGCGCAGGTGCAGGACCTCGGTGACGTCGCCGCGCAGGTCCACTTCACCGGCCTGCTGGCCGATACGCGCCCACTGATCGCCGCCGGCGACGTCGGCTTCGTGCTGTCCAACGACATCGAAACGATCTCCTTCGCCTGCCGCGAAATGATGGCCAGCGCCCGGCCGATGCTGGTCAGCGACTACGCAGGGCTGCCGGAAAACATCGAGCAGGGTGTCGACGGCTGGGTCGTGCCCACCCGCGACCTGGCCGCCATCGCCGCGCAGGTGCAGGCGATGTATGAACAACGCCAGGCGCTGCCGGCGATGGGCATGGCCGCACGCCACCATGCGGAGCGCGAGTTCGGCCTGCAGACCTTCGCCGGGGCGACCCTGGCCAGTTACGAAGCGGTGCTGGCCTCGGCCTGATCTACCCGGCGCGGCTCGGACAGGGCCAGCATCAGGGCAACCCAGGCGGCGTAGAACGAGGCGGTTCGCATGTCTCGCAGCATCATTTCGGTAACCCCGAAGACGGCGAATGCAACGCAGATGCTCAACCCTGCCGCGGCATGCAACCGCGACCGTTCGTCGCCACGCCACAGGCGTGGCACGAACACCAGCGCAGGGGCCACGTAGACCAGCACCAGGCCAAGCCCTCCCAGCACGCCATAGGTGGCCAGGAAATACAGCAGGTCGTTGTGGGTCTCGCCGAAATCACGCGCGACCATCGTCGACACCTTTCCCTGCCCGGCAAGGCGTTCCAGTTCCTGCCGGAAGCGGTCGCCACCACCAACACCGAACACCGGCTGCTCGCGGATCATGTAGCCCGCCGCGGTCCACAACTGAAGGCGGATGCAGACCGAGGTATCGGCCAGGTGGTCGGCACTGCAATCGCCATACTCGCTCACGCCAGCGTCGATGCGATCGCGCAACGCACCATCATGGGTGGCGACAATGCCGACGCCGGCCGCCAGCACCAGGCCCAGCAGGATCTTCATGCGGCCAAGTCGGCGCCCCATCACCAGCAGACCGATCAGCAGGAAGCAGGGAATCGCCAGCAGGCCACCGCGGGTCTGCGTCCACAGGAATGCGACCAGGCCAAGGATGCCGGTCAGCAGCTTCAGCGTGGCTTCGATGCGGGTGAAACGGGTCACCGGCAGGCCCAGCGACATCAGGCTCAGCACACCGAACAACAGGGTCAGGTCGCCGTAGGTCACCGCATTGAACTGCTGGGTGGCAGGCCGCACGCCGGTCTCCAGCGCCAACCAGCCAATGATGGCTGCTGCCGACCACACCGCGGGCAGGGTGCCAAGCATCGCCCGCGCAAGGATCCTGCGCGGCACCCGCAGCGCGGCGAACAGGATCAGCAGCATCGACAACAGGCGCGCGGCCTTTTCGACCTCCGATCCCTTCCAGATGCCATGCACGCCCAGGCTGATCAGCACGCCGGCCAGCATCACGCCCATGCCGATGCCCATCCACGCATAGCGCCGGGCGGAACCGGGCAGCAGGCGCGGAGCGGCCGAGGGCAGCACCAGCAGGACGATCGACAGCAGGATCGCCAGGTAGAACCCCGCGCTGCCGCCCTCCATGGTGATCATCAGCAGCGTCGGCAACGCCCCCAGCACCACGGCGTAGGCGCCGGCCAGGAGGCCCGTCGTGCGGGAGGTAGGCGGGGAAAGCGGAGTCACGTGGTGCGGTCGGCAGGTCGGTAGCAATAGACCGGCACGGTGCCGGGAGCGGCCCTCATTCTAGGACAGAGCAGGCCGCTGGTTGACGCAGACTGCCCATGTTTGTCGCTCATTCGTTCAGTCCGCATCCGGCGGCCCCTGCAGCCGGTACTCGCGCTCGAGCTCCTTCAGGTCAGGCACGCAGGCCCCGGACACGGCCCCGGCGGGAACCAGCCACCAGCGACGGCGGTTGGATATGCCGGCCATCTCCGCCTGCGAACGATCAATGCACCCCTGCATGGCATCGTCATTCACCAGCAACCAGCGATGCCGGGGGGACAAGCGCTGCCAGCGCACGGCCGCCTGCAGCTGTTCATGCCAGCGGTTCTCGAATCCAAAGGTTGCCGCGCGGCGGTCCGCCATCAGCAGATTCTGTTCCTTCCAGGCCACCAGCCCCAGCTCCGCGTCTGGCCCCAGACGCGTGCCGACATCACGCATCAGACCACGCGCGGAGCTTGAATCATTCAGCAATGGGTAGCCGAACAGGCCGTAGAGCACCCAGGCCACCGCCAGGGTCGATACCAGCGCCAGATGGCTTCGACGCCAGCCGGCCACCACCAGGCTCAAGCCCCCCCAGAGCCCCATCGCCAGGATCGTCCACGCCAATGCATCGGTGGCGCCGGGCGGCAGTCCGCGTCCATGGGCAAGGCTCACCTCGAAGCGCGGATCACCCAGCAACGCGAGCACCCCGACCAGGCTCAATCCCAGTGCCAGCAACGCGGCAAACCCTCCCAGCACGGCCTGCACATCCCGTCGCTTCAGCAGCCCGGGCAGCAGCGGTGCCAGCGCCAGGCAGAACATCGGCAGCGCCGGCAGGATGTAGACATCACGCTTGCCCTGGGGAATCGAGAAGAACAGCACGACCAGCACCCACCAGGCCAGCGGCAGCAGATAGCGTGGATCGCGGCGGCACAGGCGCCGGCGCCACGCCGGGATCGCCCATGGCAGCGCCAGGAACGCCGGTATCCACATCGCTGGCATGACACCGAAGAAGTACCACCACGGCTGGTGATGGTCCCAGGACTGCGTGTAGCGGCGGGCCGTCTGCCGCACCAGGATGTCGTTGATGTAGGCGCGGTACTCGTCCGACCCGGTGCCCAGCGCGGCCAGCAGCATCGGCGCCAGCCACAGCGATACCGCCAGCAGGAAGGCCAGCGGTGCCAGCCAGAAGCGGCCATCGCGCGCGTGCAGGGAAACACGGGGCCACTGCAGGGCTGCAGCGATGGCCGCCGGCACGATCATCAGCAGCGCCAGCATGCCCACGCCCTTGGTGATCACCCCGATACCGGCAAAGAACCAGCCCAGCCACCACCAGCGCCAGGCCGGGCCCAGCAGCAGGTGGCGCAGCAGGCCATAGTTGGCCAGGGTGGTGAACAGCACCAGCAGCGGATCGATCTGCGCCTTCTTCGCCTGGAAGGTGAACTGCAGCGCAAACAGCAGTGCCCACCCGGCGCAGAGCCCGACCTGGCGCGTCCACAGCCGGCGCCCCAGATCGACCACGCACCACAGCGTGCCCAGTGCGGCCAGCAGCGAGGGCAGCAGGAAGGCCACGCGCCAGTGGCCAACCAGGCCGTACAGCGAGGCCTGCCACCACATCAGCATCGGCGGCTTGTCCGAATACAGCTCGGTTCCGCGGTGCGGGAACAACCAGTAACCGCTGTCGACCATCTGCCTGGCCACCAGCGCGAAGCGTGGTTCGTCAGAAGGCCACGGATCGCGGAGACCGAGACCGGCCCCCAGCACCAGCAGGGCCACCACCACGAACAACCACGTCTGGCGCGACGCGTGGGTTTTCAGCATGGGACTCGAAACGGCAGCGGGGGTCAGGCTGCTTTTATCAGACGCGCGTAGAAGAAACCGTCAGCATCGTTGTCACCGGGCAGTCGCTGGCGTGCCACGCCTTCGCAATCCACGCCGAATGCATCGCCCAACGGCTGCGCCTCGGCGTCCGGATGCCACTTCAGGAACGCACGCACCTGATCGATGTTCTCCGCGCGCAGGATCGAGCAGGTGGCATACAGCAGCACGCCGCCCGGGCGCAGCATCGACCAGCAGGCCTCCAGCAGGCGCGCCTGCACACCCACCAGTGCATCGATGTCTTCGGCGCGACGGTGGAACATCACATCCGGCTGGCGGCGGATCACGCCCGTGGCCGAACACGGCGCATCCAGCAGGATCGCGTCGAACGGCACGCCGTCCCACCACGAGCCGGGATCGCTGGCATCGGTGACCAGCGTCTGCGCATGTTCGCCCACACCGGTGCGGGTGTAGGTGTCACGCGCACGCGCGAGCCGGCGCGCGTCGATATCCAGCGCCAGCAGGCGCAGGCTCGGGTCACGCTCCAGCAGATGCGCCGACTTGCCGCCGGGTGCCGCGCAGGCATCCAGCACGCGGGCACCGGCCGCGGGTGCCAGCGCATCGGCTGCGCATTGCGCCGACAGGTCCTGCACCGACAGTGCACCGTCGCCGAAGCCCGGCAGCTGGTTCACGGCAACGGGGGCCGCCAGGCGCAACGCATCGGCACACAGTGCAGTGGCTTCAGCGGCAATGCCGGCCTCGGCCAGCGTCGCCAGGGCCTTGTCGCGGCCACCGTGCTGGCGGTTGGCACGCAGCCACAACGGCGCGGGTTGCAGGCTGGCGCTGAAGATCGCTTCGGCCTGCGCCGGCCAATCGCGTTCGATCGCATCAGCCAGCCATTCCGGGAAGGCGTCGCGCGCAGGCTGTTCGGGGAACCCCTCGCGCTGGGCGCGGCGCAGGATCGCGTTGACCAGGCCAGCCTGGCGCTCACGGCCCAGCGCGCGCGCCGCATCGACCGTAGCCGAAAGCGCTGCGTGCGCAGGCAGTTCGAGCACGTCCAACTGGGCGAAGCCGACCATCAGCAGCGTGCGCAGGTCGGCATCGCGCGCCGACAGCGGCTTCTGCATCCAGGCCTGCAAGGCCGCGTCATAGGTGCTGCGACGGCGCAGCACGGCGAAACACAGGGCTTCCAGCAGCGCGCGGTCGCGGCTGTCGGCCAGCTTCGGCAGTGCCCAGGCCAGTTCGGCCTTCAGCGAACGGCCACGGGTGAACACCTGTGCCAGCACGCGTGCGGCCAGCATGCGCGTGGCCGCGCCCGGTGCCGCCTTGGCGACGGAGAAATCGTTCTGCTTGGACACCGCTTATGCCCCCACGCGCAGATCGCGGCGAGCGTTGAGGTAGTCGGCAGCGGTGATTGCCTTGCCGCCTTCGCGCTGCAGCACGCGCAGGCGCAGCGCGCCCTGGCCACAGGCAATGTCGATGCCGTCGCGGCCGGCGGCCAGCACGGTGCCCGGTGCCTGGCCGTGGTCCGCCTCCAGCGCCACCGCGCCATGGATGCGCACCCGTTCACCGGCCAGCGTCGCCTCGGCAATCGGCCACGGATTGAACGCGCGCACGGTACGCGCCAGCGCGCCGGCGTCCTGCGCCCAGTCCAGTCTGGCTTCGGCCTTGTCCAGCTTGTGCGCGTAGGTCACACCCTGTTCCGGCTGCGGCCGCGCGATCGGCTTGATGCCCGCACGCAGCAGGCCCAGGCCATCGGACAAGACCTGGGCACCCAGCTCGGCCAGCTTGTCGTGCAGCTGGCCGCCGGTATCGGTGGCGGCGATCGGAAGCTCCTGGTGCAGCAGCACCGGGCCGGTATCGAGGCCAGCTTCCATCTGCATCAGGCACACCCCGGTCTTCGCGTCACCGGCCTGGATCGCACGCTGGATCGGTGCGGCGCCGCGCCAGCGCGGCAGCAGCGAGGCATGCACGTTCCAGCAACCATGGGTCGGGATGGCCAGCACCGCCTTGGGCAGGATCAGGCCATAGGCCACCACCACCATCAGGTCCGGCTGCAGGTCGCGCAGCTGCTGCTGGGCGGCCGCGTCCTTCAGCGACTCCGGCTGGTAGACCGGAATGCCACGAGCCACGGCTTCGAGCTTGACCGGCGAAGGCGCCAGGCCACGGCCACGGCCGGCCGGGCGATCAGGCTGGGTATAGACGGCCACGACCTCATGGTGGCGCGCAGCCGCGCGCAGCGACGACACCGCGAATTCCGGCGTACCGGCAAAGACAATCCTCATGGCTACCCCACTTGCAGGATGGATTCGTGCAGGAAAGAAAACGGCGCCGTCGGCCGGCGCCGTACAGCCCGCGCGAGCCGCGCAGGCACGGGCCACCCGAAGGGTGGCCCGGATTGGCGATCACGCCACGTGCTTGCGCTGCTTGGCCAGCTTCTTGCGCACCATCTCGCGCTTGAGCGGCGACAGATAGTCGATGAACAGCTTGCCGTCCAGGTGATCCATCTCGTGCTGGATGCAGGTGGCCAGCACTTCGCCCGCTTCCATCTGCTGTTCCTGGCCGTTGCGGTCCAGGTACTTCACGGTGATGGTGTCGGCACGGGTGACGTCGGCGAAGATGCCCGGAACCGACAGGCAGCCTTCCTGGTACACCCGGCCCCCGTCCTTGGCGACGATTTCCGGGTTGATGAACACATGCGGTTCATTCTTTTCTTCGCTGACGTCGATGACCATGAAGCGCTTGTGCACGTCCACCTGGGTGGCGGCCAGGCCGATGCCCGGGGCGTCGTACATGGTCAGGAACATGTTGTCGATCAGTTCCTGGAAGGCCGGCGTGGTGACTTCGGCAGCTTCGATCAACGCGGCCTTGGTACGCAGGCGCGGATCGGGGAACTCGAGGATGGGGAGAAGGGCCATGGCTGTTTCCGGATAGGGGGCCGGCACGCCGGCATACGTCGCAGATTCTAGCTCCAACGCTTGCCTTGCGCCCCGGTTTCTGGACTATAGTGCGCGGACCTGTTGGGGAATCAGGGCTTCACACCTATGTTGCTTCGTTTTCGTACGGTCGTCGCCGCGGCGATGCTGACCGTGGCTGCCTATGCTACCGCCGTGGAAGTGAATGGCGGGCACCCGGACACCTATGTGGTCCGAAAAGGGGATACGTTGTGGGATATCGCCGCACGTTTCCTGCAGAAGCCGTGGTTGTGGCCGGAGATCTGGCAGGCCAATCCGCAGATCGCCAACCCGCACCTGATCTATCCCGGTGACGTCCTGAGCCTGGCCTACCTGGACCGGGTGACCGTGGCGGCCCAGCCCGGCCCGCGCCAGGAAGCCCCGATCGACGCCATTCCGCTGGCCCAGGTCGAGCCGTTCCTGAAGCAGCTGAGCGTGGTCGACAGCATCGAGCAGCTGCCCTACGTGGCCGGCCTGGAAGAAGAACGCCTGCGCGCCACCAGCGGCCACGCTGTCTATGTGCGCCTGGCCGACGCCCAGGTGGGCCAGCGCTGGGCGGTCGTCCGCCCGACCGTGCGCTACGCCCAGCCCAAGCCGACCGAGGACCTGACCGCCAACGGCGACGTCACCCCGGGCAGCGGCAACCTGTGGCGCGCCTACAGCGCGCCCAACCACCGCCGCGGCGTGCTCGGCTATGAGCTGGCCCAGGTCGCCACCGGCACCATCACCCATGTCGCCGGCGGCAAGGTCGAGGCCTCCACGCTGGTGCTGGACAAGAACGAGGGCGGCCGCGAGGTACGTGCCGGCGACCGCCTGGTACCGATCGAGGCCAGGCCATACGACCTGCAGTTCGTGCCCCATGTCCCCGCCGCCGGTGTCGAGGGCGTCGACGTACGCGTGCTGGCCGTCACCGACATGTTCACCGCTGGCGGCCCCCGCGACGTGATCGCGATCTCGGCGGGTCGCACGCAGGGCGTGGACAATGGAACCGTGTTCTCGCTGTGGCGCCCGGGCCGCCATGTGGCGCACCGCATGAAGTACCCGAACTCGTCGCGCTCGGACGATTCGCTCAGCACCGGCGCCGGCCGGGTCTCGCTGCCGGACGAGTACGCGGCGCATGCCATGGTGTTCCGCACCTTCGACAATGTCAGCTACGCGCTGGTGATGCAGGGCGTGAAGCCGGTGCGAGTGGGGTACAACGCCCTGCACCCGGACGCGAAGTAGAGTCGACTGCTTTTCGTCCAGATGCTCGAAAACGCCCGCGCTGCGCGCGATGGTCGACTGACAGTCGCCCCTGCAGGAGCGGTCTCCGGCAAACCCTGACGGTCACATGCGAAGGCGCCCTAGGGCGCCTTCGTTATATCCGGCCGATAGTGGGGGAATGACCAGACAGGTGGATGAGGCGCTGCTGCGCCTGGTGATGGCAGGCGGCGCGCTGGCGCCACGGCGGGCCCTGCTGCAGGCCGCGGGCAGCGCGGAGATTGCGATCGCGCAGGGCGCCGCGAACTGGCGCGCGCACGGTTGCACGCCAGAGCAGTGCGCTGCACTGGAACGCCCCGATGCCCGCGCCTGGACCGCGGCACGGCACTGGCTGGAAGACGACGACCACCATCTGCTGTCCTTCGCCGACGCGGCCTTTCCGCCGCCCCTGCTGGACGCCCCGAATCCGCCGCTGGCGCTGTTGGTGGCGGGCGATCCGAGCCTGGCCTGGCGCCCTTCGGTGGCGCTGGTCGGCAGCCGCTCGCCAACCCCGGGAGGACGCGCGCTGGCCGCGCGCTTTGCCAGCTGCTTCGTCGAGGCGGGACTGGCCGTAACCAGTGGCCTGGCGGCCGGCATCGACGCGGCCGCCCACCTGGCCACACTGGAGGCAGGCGGCTGCACCGTAGCGGTGATCGGGACCGGCCCTGATCGGGCCTATCCGGACAGCCACCAACGGTTGCAGGGGCGGATCGCCGCAGAGGGCGCGGTGCTCAGCGAGTACCTGCCGGGCACACCGGCACGCCCGGGCCACTTCCCCGCGCGCAACCGCCTGGTGGCCGGGCTGGCACTGGCGACGGTGGTGGTCGAGGCCGCGCAACGTTCCGGCGCCCTGATCACCGCGCGCCTGGCCGCCGAAGCGGGCCGCGAGGTCTGTGCCCTGCCCGGCTCGGTACTCAATCCACGTGCTGCGGGCTGCCATCGGCTGATCCGCGAGGGTGCCGCGCTGGTCGAGCGCCCCGAGGAAGTGCTGGAACTGCTGGCCCCTGCCCTTCGCCAGCAGCTGCCGGGCTTGCAATCACGGCTGGGCACCCCCACTGAACAGGCACCGCCGGCACTCCTGCCGGCGCGTTGGGCCGACGACCCTGACTACCAGTGCTTGTGGCGGGCCCTGGACCACAACCCAAGCAGTATGGATTCACTGATCACGCGCTGTGGATTGACGGCGCCCCAGGTGTCCTCCATGCTGCTGGCCATGGAACTGGCGGGAATCGTGGTGTGCGTACACGGCCGCTACTGTCGAACTCCCTAGTTTCTTCACCTCCACAGCGTCGCGCGACGCAGGCCGAGGGGCAATGAAAGAGAGCATCCTGGACGTACTGCTGTACCTGTTTGAACACTATTTCAGCGAAGACGCGGACCTGATCCGTGACCGCGATTCGCTCCAGAACGGCCTGATCCAGGCCGGTTTCAGCCCAACCGAGATCAACAAGGCGTTCGACTGGCTCGACGCCCTGGCCGCGCAGCGGCCGAGCGTGGCCCAGGCACGGGTCGATGGCCCCGTGCGCGTCTACCACGGCCCCGAGCTGGACAAGCTGGACGTGGAATGCCGTGGTTTCCTGCTGTACCTGGAACAGCACGGCATCCTCGACGCCGACCAGCGCGAGCTGGTGCTGGACCGGGCGATGGCCCTGGACCAGGACGAACTGGACCTGGACGACCTGAAATGGGTCGTGCTGATGGTGCTGTTCAACCAGCCTGGCTCCGAAGCGGCCTATGCCTGGATGGAGACGCAGATGTTCATGGACGAGCCAGAACCCCTGCACTGACCGTACACTTGGGGGCATAGCGCATTCAGGAGCGTCCCCGTGAGCGAGTGGTTCCATGCAGAAGGCAACCGGCAGCAAGGCCCGCTGCCGGCGGAACAGTTGGTCGAGTTGTTCCGCAACAACCAGATCACCCTGGACACCCTGGTCTGGCGCGACGGCCTGCCGCAATGGCAGCCGTTGCGCACCGTCGTGGACGAACTCGGCCTGATCGTGCCGGCGCTGGACGCCGCCGCACCGCCGGTCGAACCCGAGCCGGAACCGGAACCCGTCGCACCGCCTCCGCCGCAGCCGCCGGTACTGCCGGCGTCCACGCCCTACGCCACCAGTGCATCGGCCACCGTCCTGCCGGCACCGAAAAAGAAACTGTCCGGCTGTGCGCTGACCGCCATCATCGGTGGTGGCCTGTTGCTGGTGTTGGTGCCGATCCTGGCCATCCTCGCCGCGATCGCGCTGCCGGCCTACAAGGATTACACCGTGCGCAGCAAAGTCGCCGGCGCCGTGGCCGCGCTGCAGCCGCTGAAGGACCAGGTGCAGCATTTCGCCGATGACGAAGGCCGCTGCCCGGGTGCCAATGACGCCGGCTTCCCGGCCCCGGGCGACTTCGCCCACGCGGGCCTGTCTGCCGTGAACATCGGCCGCTTCAACAACGGCCACTGCGGCATCGAAGCAACGCTGGCGGTACCGGGCAAGGGCATCGACGGCGACCTGCTGTGGCTGGAATACGACCGTGACAGTGGCCGCTGGGAATGCAGCGGCGAAAGCGACGACAAGTACCTGCCGCAGTCGTGCCGCGGCTGAGCCGCGCGCATGCCAGCACCTCCATGGACGATCCAACAGGGAACATGCAATGACTGAGTGGTATTACGCCGAAGGACAGCAGCGCCAGGGCCCGCTGCCGGTGCAGGAGATCCGCCAGCGCTTCCAGCGCGGCCAGTTGAACCTGGACACCCTGGTCTGGCGCGAAGGCATGGACCAGTGGGCGGCGCTGCGCCAGGTGGTCGACGAGCTCGGGCTGCAGACCCTGGCCGATGCAAGTACCGCCACAGGCAGTGGCGGTTTCGATCTGCGCAACGACTATGCGGCCATCGACAACGGTACCGCGCCACTGCCCGGCACCGGTGCCCTCAGCAGCTCGCCCTACAGTGCCCCGGCAGCACTCGGTGCCGGCGCCCATGCGCAGCCGGTGGTCGGCGGCGAAGTCGTCTATGCGGGCTTCTGGAAGCGCGTGGCAGCCTACGTGATCGACTACTTCGTGCTGGTCATCCCCGGCAGCATCATCGGTGTCATCCTCGGGGTGATCCTCGGCGCCGGCATGGGTGCGGTGGGCAGTGACGAGTCGGCCATCGAGATCGTGGCGCAGCTGGCCAGTGCACTGATCAACTTCGCCATCGGCATGGCGTACTACACCTGGTTCCATGCCTCGAAGGGCGGCGCCACACTGGGCAAGATGGCGGTGGGCATCAAGGTCGTGCGCGGCAACGGCGAGCGCCTGACCAAGGCGCGCGCGTTCGGTCGTTACTGGGCCATGCTGCTGAGCAGCTTCACCCTCGGCATCGGTTTCCTGATGGCGGCCTTCACCGAGCGCAAGCAGGGCCTGCACGACATGATCTGCGATACCCTGGTGGTCGACCGCTGGGCCTACACCGACCAGCCTCACCTGCAGCGCCGCGAGCTGGGCACCGTCACCGTGCTGGTGCTGGTGTTGACCGGCCTGCTGTCGCTGGCGGGCCTGGCGCTGCTGGTGTTCGCGGTCGGCTTCATCGCCAAGATGGCCTCCTGAACGGCCATCCTCACGCCTGGCTGCTTGACACGGGCTGGCCGGGCGTGATTCCTCTAATAAGGTGAAACCTGAACGCCCGGCACATTACCGGGCGTTCAGTTTATGGATTTGCGCGTGGCCGCTTCACTAATGCGGCCATTTGCTCCACCCTAGCGGCCCCTTCCCCACGGTTCGCCCCACAGACCCTGCTGCCATGCCCAAGCACCTGCTCATCGTCGAATCGCCGGCCAAGGCCAAGACGATCAACAAATACCTCGGCAAGGACTACACCGTCCTGGCCTCGTATGGGCATGTGCGTGACCTGATTCCGAAGGAAGGCGCGGTCGACCCGGACAACGGGTTCGCCATGCACTACGACGTGATCGACAAGAACGAGAAGCACGTCGATGCGATCGCCAAGGCCGCCAAGGGCGCCGACGACATCCTGCTGGCGACCGACCCGGATCGCGAGGGTGAGGCGATCAGCTGGCACATCGCCGAGATCCTGAAGGAACGCGGGCTGGTCAAGGACAAGCCGATGCAGCGCGTGGTGTTCACCGAGATCACCCCGCGCGCCATCAAGGAAGCCATCAGCCAGCCGCGCGCGATCGCCAGCGATCTGGTCGATGCCCAGCAGGCGCGCCGCGCACTGGACTACCTGGTCGGCTTCAACCTGTCGCCGGTGCTGTGGCGCAAGGTCCAGCGCGGCCTGTCCGCCGGCCGCGTGCAAAGCCCGGCGCTGCGCATGATCGTCGAGCGCGAGGAAGAGATCGAAGCCTTCATCGCCCGCGAATACTGGTCGATCGCCGCCGAGTGCGCGCACCCGTCGCAGCACTTCAACGCCAAGCTGATCAAGCTGGACGGGCAGAAGTTCGAGCAGTTCACCATCACCGATGGCGACACCGCTGAAGCGGCGCGCATGCGCATCCAGCAGGCCGCGCAGGGCTCGCTGCACGTCACCGACGTGGCCAGCAAGGAGCGCAAGCGCCGCCCGGCGCCGCCGTTCACCACCTCCACCCTGCAGCAGGAAGCCTCGCGCAAGCTCGGCTTCACCACCCGCAAGACCATGCAGGTGGCGCAGAAGCTGTATGAAGGCGTGGCGATCGGCGACGAAGGCACCGTCGGCCTGATCTCGTACATGCGTACCGACTCGGTGAACCTGTCGCAGGATGCGCTGGCCGAGATCCGCGATGTGATCGCCCGTGATTACGGCATCGCCTCGCTGCCCGACCAGCCCAACACCTACCAGACCAAGTCGAAGAACGCCCAGGAAGCGCACGAAGCGGTACGCCCGACCTCGGCCCTGCGCACCCCGGCCCAGGTCGCACGCTTCCTCACCGACGACGAGCGCCGCCTGTATGAACTGATCTGGAAGCGTGCAGTGGCCTGCCAGATGATTCCGGCCACGCTCAACACCGTCAGCGTCGACCTGTCGGCCGGCAGCGAGCACGTGTTCCGTGCCAGCGGCACCACCGTGGTCGTGCCCGGCTTCCTGGCTGTGTACGAGGAAGGCAAGGACAACAAGAGCGCCGAGGACGAGGACGAAGGCCGCAAGCTGCCGGCGATGAAGCCCGGCGACCGTGTGCCGCTGGAACGCATCCAGGCCGAACAGCATTTCACCCAGCCGCCGCCGCGCTACACCGAAGCGGCGCTGGTGAAGGCGCTGGAAGAGTACGGCATCGGCCGTCCCTCGACCTACGCCTCGATCATCCAGACCCTGTTGTTCCGCAAGTACGTGGAAATGGAAGGTCGCAGCTTCCGCCCGTCCGACGTCGGCCGTGCGGTGTCCAAGTTCCTGTCCAGCCACTTCACCCAGTACGTGGATTACGACTTCACCGCCAAGCTTGAAGACGAGCTCGATGCCGTCTCGCGTGGCGAAGAAGAGTGGATCCCGCTGATGTCGCGCTTCTGGGAACCGTTCAAGGAACTGGTCGAAGACAAGAAGGAATCGGTCGACCGCGCCGAGGCCAGTGGCGCGCGCGAGCTCGGCACCGACCCCAAGACCGGCAAGCCGGTCAGCGTGCGGCTGGGCCGCTTCGGGCCGTATGCCGCCATCGGCAGCACCGCCGAGGATGCCGAGGAGAAGCCGAAGTTCGCTTCGCTGCGCCCCGGCCAGTCGATGCACACCATCTCGCTGGAAGACGCGCTGGAACTGTTCCTGATGCCACGCGCGCTGGGCGAGGACAACGGCGAGCCGGTCAGCGTCGGCATCGGCCGCTTCGGCCCGTTCGCCAAGCGCGGCAGCACCTACGCCTCCCTGAAGAAGGAAGACGACCCGTACACCATCGACCTGGCCCGCGCCGTGTTCCTGATCGAAGAGAAGGAAGAAATCGCGCGCAACCGGATCATCAAGGAGTTCGAGGGCAGCGACATCCAGGTGCTGAACGGCCGCTTCGGCCCGTACATCAGCGACGGCAGGATGAACGGCAAGATCCCCAAGGATCGCGAACCGGCATCGCTGACCCTGGCCGAAGTGCAGCAGTTGATGGAAGAAACCGGCAAGCCGGTGCGCAAGGGCTTCGGTGCCAAGAAGGCCGCTGCGAAGAAGGCGCCGGCCAAGAAGGCCGCGGTGAAGAAGGAAGCCGCGCCGAAGAAGGCTGCCGCCAAGAAGGCCCCGGCCAAGAAAGCGGTGAAGAAGACTGCCGCGAAGAAGGCGCCGGCCAAGAAGGCCGTCAAGAAGGCTGCCAAGAAATAGATCCACGCCATGCGTGGATGAGGGGTAGTGCCGGCCGCTGGCCGGCAACCCCAGAAGCATCAGATGCCGGCCAGCGGCCGGCACTCCCGAGTGCCAGGGGTCCACCCCATCTGCACGCTGCAGGGGGATAATGAAGGCCCACGCCGGGCCGGTCGCCGCCATGAAAGAACTCACCCTGGACTCTGCTGTCGCCACGCTCCGCGCGGGCGGCGTGATTGCCTACCCGACCGAAGCGGTCTGGGGCCTGGGCTGTGACCCTTCGCACGAGGCGGCGGTGCACATGGTGCTGCGACTGAAACAGCGACCGATCGAGAAGGGCATGATCCTCGTTGCCGCCGAACTGCCTCAGCTGGAAGGCTGGGTGCGCCTGCAGGCGCTGCCGGACGCACGCCAACGCGCGGTGCTGGCCAGCTGGCCCGGCGCCAACACCTGGATCCTGCCCGCCGGACCCCGTGCCCAGCCGTGGGTCACCGGGGAGCACAGCGGCATCGCCGTGCGCATCAGCGCCCACCCGCTGGTAGCCGAACTGTGCCGTGCCTGGGGAGGCCCACTGGTCTCCACCAGCGCCAACCTGGCCGGCGAGCCCCCAGCGCGTCGCCGCGAAGAACTGGATCCACGCCTGCTGCGCCTGCTCGACGGCATCCTGGATGGCGAAACCGGTGGCCTGGCCCAGCCCACCCCGATCCGCGACGCGCTCAGCGGCAACGTGCTGCGCTCCTGAGCGGCCGATTGCGCTGCCCCTGACAATCGCGCACCCTGCCGTCATGAACCTGCTGCGCACCGCCTTGGTCCTGTGCCTGCTGCTGCCATCGATGGCACCGGCGGCCGAGGATGTGCGGGTCTACCGCTGCGTCGCCAGCAACGGCGCGGTGGCCCTGCAGGACACGCCCTGCAACAGCGGCCGCCAGGAAGTCCGCGACCTGCAGCGCCCGCGCGATCCAGCGCCGCGGGTGGTACGCAGCGATGCGACGCCCGCACCGCCGGACGAAGCTCCGGTGATGCGTGACCGCGAGGTCCGCCACGTCTACATCCAACCGCCGCAGCCGCTGTACGAATGCGTGCGCGACGACGGCCAGCGCTATACCAGCGACAGCAACGAGGGCAATCCGCGTTGGGTGCCGTTGTGGACCAGCGTCTGGCTGCCACACGGGCATCGGGGCCCGGCCTACCCGGGTCCGCGCCCGGCCATCGGCACACCGATCGGTTCGCCCGTCGGCGAGGGTGCAGGTTACCGGCCGCCCGCCGTCGGAGTAGGTGTGCAGGTCCCGGCCGGCAGCGTGCTGGTGCGCGACAGCTGCCACGCGCTGCCGCCACAGGAGGTCTGCGCGCGCCTGCGCGACCGTCGCTGGGAACTGGATCGTCGCTACAACAGCGCATTGCAGAGCGAGCGCACCGCCATCAGCAACGAACAGCGTGGCATCGACGCGCGCCTGTCACGCGACTGCCAGCGCTGAGCGCAGCCCTGCATCGCAGCCTGTACGCTGTGCGCATGAACAGACTGATCTGGCTGGCCCTGGCGTTGTTGCCCGGCACGGCACTGGCCGAAGCCGGCGTGGTGTACCGCTGCACGTCCAGCAACAGCGACATACCGACCCTGCAGCGTACGCCCTGCCCGTCCGGAACCAAGCAGCAGGTGTTGCGCGTGCCCGAGCCTGCCAGCACACAGCCGGCGGTGGTCGCCGCGCCCCAGGCGCCAGCACCTGTTGTCACCGGGACGCCCGCCGCGGCTCCGACCAGGCCCGAAGCAGTGACTGCGGCCGCAGCGGCACCAAGGCGCGCGGACGAAGGGCGCACCATCATGGAAGCGGGAATGGTTGAACGCGAAGGTGGCAACCAGATTCTCGACAGTGCGACCCTGCGCCGTGATGCCGACGCTCGTGCCGAAGCAGGCAACGGACCACCGAAGCCGCCCCTTCCCCCGATCTTCCAGTGCACCGACGGGCAGGGTGGTGGCTATCTGCACGAGTACGAGGCATCACCCGGCCGCTGCGAACCGATGACGGTGCAGGGCCTGGGCGGGGTCACGCCGATGAACGCGGCCGGCTGCGAAGTCGTGCGCGACCGTTGCGAGGAACTGCCCGAAGCACAGCGATGCGGCAGCTGGCAGCAGCGCTTCCGCGATGCACGCGGCCGCGAACGATTCGCCACACCGGAGAACCGCGACGCTGCACAGGGCGAGCGGGAACGGCTGCAGGCTGTGCTGGAGGCCAGCAACTGCCCGGTACCGGGGTGACCGCATCCACGCATGGCGTGGATCTACCGGTACCGGGGTGATAGGGCGCCGTCGCGGTAGCGCCGGGCCATGCCCGGCGAAAAGACGACCTGCGCTCAGAACCCGTAACGCAGGAAACCGCCATCCACCGCGATGCACTCGCCGGTGACATAGCTGGCTGCCGGCAGGCACAGGAAGCCTACGGCCGCGGCCACTTCCTCCGGCTCGCCAATGCGGCGCATCGGCGTGCGGTTGATCACTTCCTCGTAGTAATCCGGGTCCGACAACGGACCGGAGGTCCGCCGCGTGCGGATGTACCACGGCGCCACGGCATTGACCCGGATGCCATCCTCGGCCCACTCGACGGCCAGGTTGCGGGTCATCTGGTGCATCGCCGCCTTGGTCATGCCGTAGACCACGCCGCTGCGCACATGGGTCAGGCCGGACACGCTGCCGACGTTGACGATCGACGACGATGCGTGGCGTGCCAGCAACGGATGCGCGTAGCGCGACAGCTCGAACGCCGAGAACAGGTTGGTCTCGAAGATCTTCCGCCATTCGTCCTCGGAATACTCCGTGGCCGCCTTGGTGACGTTGCCGCCGGCGTTGTTGACCAGGATGTGCAGGCCATCGCTGTGGTCTTCCACCCAGTCCAGGATCTGGCGGCGGTCCTCGTCGTCGGAGACATCGGCGGCCAGCGCGTGCACCTGCATCTGCGGATACACGTCCAGCAGCTCGTCGCGCGCGGTTTCCAGCATGTCGATATCGCGCCCGACGATCATCAGGTCCGCCCCGAAGCCGGCCAGTTCGTGCGCGATGGCCAGGCCGATACCGGCGCTGGCGCCGGTGATCAGGGCGGTCTGCCCGTCCAGGCGCCACCGTTGCTGCGTCATGTGTCCTCCTGGGCCGCGCCCGCTGTATTTCGATGCGGCAAGGATACGCGCTCACGGCTGCCCCCTGCCGGGAATGCGACACTGCACGCACGCCCACCGCGGAGAGCCGCCATGCGCATCCTGATCCTGTCCTCTTCCCTGCTGGCCAGCGTGCTGCTGGTGGCCTGCCAGCGGCCGCCGACGCCGAACCCTGAGAAGCCACCGGTGCCCAAGGCGATGTCGCGCGCGATGCAGGAGCCCCTGGACCGTGCGAAGGACGCACGGAAGGCCGTGGAAGAGGCCGCTGCACGCGAGCGCAAGGCCGAAGCCGACGCGACGCAATAACCTTGGCTTGTGGGGTCAGAGCCCTTTGCGAAGCAAAGGGATCCGACCCCATGAACGAGAACGCCCGGCCGAAGCCGGGCGTTTCCAGTAGATCCACGCCATGCGTGGATGCTTTCCGATCAGAACCCGCAGAAGCAATACGCCAGCGCCTTCACCGGCGCGCCATTGCCCTTCTCACGCGCCGCGTTCTCGACGAAGCGCAACTGCGTGTCCACTTCCGGCATCGTGCGCGCCAGCATCATCCGCGCCATGCCCGAGTCGGACAGCATCCAGGCACCGGCGCGGCTGCCGGCGAAACCGCTGACGAACTGCGCGAACGGCGTCGCCGCCTTCTCGATGTAGCGCACGCGGTAGGCATCGGCCTTGCCCAGCTTGGCACGGCTGGCGGCGTCGGCCACGGCGTCCTTCAGGCCACCGAAGGCGTCGACCAGGCCACGTTCCTTGGCCTGTGCACCGCTCCACACGCGGCCACGGGCCACTTCATCGACCGCCTCGACCGGCTTCTTGCGGGCATCGGCGACGCGACCGGTGAAGTCGGCATAGCCCTTGTTGATCACCGTCTGGATGACCTGGCCCACGGCCGGGTCCATCGGGCGGGTGACGTCGAAGGCACCGGCGAAGCGGGTGGTGCCCACGCCGTCGGTATGCACGCCGATCTTGTCCAGCGCGCGGCTGAAGTTCGGCACCATGCCGAAGATGCCGATCGAACCGGTGATGGTCGACGGATCGGCGTAGATGCGATCGGCGTTCATGCTGATCCAGTAGCCACCGGAAGCGGCCAGGTCACCCATCGACACCACCACCGGCTTGCCGGCGGCCTGCAGCGCCACCACTTCACGGCGGATCTGCTCGGAGGCGAACACTTCACCGCCCGGCGAATCCACGCGCAGCACCACCGCCTTCACGTTTTCGTCGTCACGCGCGGCACGCAGCAGCGCCGAGGTCGACTCGCCACCGATGCGGCCGGCCGGCAGGTCGCCACCGCTGATCTCGCCTTCGGCCACCACCACCGCCACCTGCGGACGCGAGTCCACCGGGTTGCGGCGCGCGTCGAGCAGGGCCAGGTAACGACCGAAGTCGACGTTGCGGAAACCGCCGTCGGCATCGTCGTCGGCCACGCCGCGCTCGATCATCAGATCCTCGAATTCCTCGCGGGTCTTCAGCGCGGTCACCAGCTTCTGCTGCAGTGCGAACTTGGCCAGGTCGCCACCGGCGGCAGCGATGCCTTCCGGCAGCGTGTCGATGCCGGCGGCCAGCTGTGCCGGATCCAGGCGACGGGCCTTGGCGATATCGCCCAGGTAGCGTTGCCACACATCGTTCATCCAGAACAGGTCGGCTTCCTTGGAGGCCGGCGACGCCGCATCAAGCACGTACGGCTCGGCCGCCGACTTGTACTCGCCCACCTTGAACAGGTGCACGTCCACGCCCAGCTTGTCCTGCAGGCCGGTGCGGAAGTACTGGCGGTAGCGGCCGAGACCTTCCAGCACGACCGACCCCATCGGGTCCAGGTACACCTCGTCGGCCTGCGCGGCCAGCAGGTACTGCGACTGGCCCATGCTCTCGCTGTAAGCCACCAGCTGCTTGCCGGATGCGCGCAGGTCCTGCAGCGCGGCGGCCACTTCACGCAGCGAGGCGAAGCCGGACGGCTGCAGCTTGTCCAGCTCCAGCACCACCCGCTCGATCTTCTTGTCTTCCTTGGCCGACTCGATCACCCGCAGCAGGTCGCGCAGCTGGATCTCTTCGGCGCCGTTGTCACCCACCGCCTTGGCCAGTGCACGGCTGACCGGATCGGCGCTGAACTGCTCGACCAGGCGGCCTTCCGGGGCGATCACCAGGGTGGTGCGGTCCTGCAGCGACTTGCTGGCACCGGCGCCCATGCCGGCGGCGATGACGAACATCACCAGCAGCAGGAACAGCAGGCCGAAGAACACCAGGTTGAGGATCAACCGGCGGGTGAAGTTCATGACGTCCCACAGCCCGATGAAGAAACTGGCGACGGGGTTGCGACGCGCCGGGGGCAGCGGGGGCACGGGTTGATTCATGGAGCGCTCCGGATGGCTTCTTGCCGTGGTACCAGCATAGCCGGTGCCGCGTGATGCGGCATCGGACACAAGTCAGGGGATCGCCCGCCACGGGGGTGGCGGGAACGGGAGGTCAGGACAGCATCGACTGGCCGATGCGCAGGCTGCTGCGGCGCAGGCGCCAGCCCATCAGGATGGCGGCGGTGGTCAGGCCGACGATCAGGCCGATCCACATGCCCTGCGGGCCCATGCCCAGGCCCAGGCCGAGCCCGGCGCCGAGCGGCATGCCCAGGCCCCAGTACGCGAACATGGCGATGAACATCGGCACGCGGGTGTCCTTCAGGCCGCGCAGCGCACCGGCCGACAGCACCTGGATGCCATCCGGGAACTGGAAGGTGGCCGCGTACAGCAGCAGCGTCGAGGCCAGGCCGGCCACCGCCAGGTCGTTGGTGTAGACACCGACGATGGCATCGTGGCCGAACAGCAGCACCGCCGCCGACAGCGTCTGCGTGCCCATGATGATCGCGTAGCCGGCCCAGGCCGCACGGCGCACACCAAAGCCATCACCACGTCCAACCGCATGGCCGACGCGCACGGTGGTGGCTTCGGCCACGCCCATCGGGATCATGAAGCACAGCTGTGCCACGTTGATCGCGATCTGGTGCGCGGCCGCTTCATTGGCACCGAGGCGGCCGATCAGCAGCGCGGTGACGATGAACAGACCGCCTTCCATCAGCACGGTGATGCCGATCGGCAGGCCGGTGCGCAGCAGCTCCCAGATCGCCTTCCAGCGCGGCCCCTCGAAATGCGAGAACAGCTGCAGGTGGGCGAAGCGCTTGGTGAACCACAGGTAGGTGGCGAAGGCGATGGCCTGCAGCCACATCATCACCGCCGAGGCGATGCCGAGGCCCTCCGCGCCCATTTCCGGGAAGCCGAGCTTGCCGTTGGCCAGCACGTAGCCCATCGGCGCCAGCACCAGCAGGCCGCCGAAGCCGAGCAGCATGGTCGGCAGCGTCCAGTGCATGCCCTCGCTGAGGTAGCGCATGCAGAAGTACAGGGTCAGCGCAGGGCCACCCCAGCGCACCGCATGCAGGAACGCGGTCGCCCCCGGCACGATGTCCGGCGCGATGCCGAAGGCCGGCAGCAGCGGTGGCACCACGGTGAGGAAGGTGAACATGATCAGGCCCAGGCCCAGCGCCAGCCACAGCGCCTGGCGGAACAGCGGGCCGATCTCGCGCTCGCGGCCGGCGCCATGCAGCTGCGACACCGAGGCGGTAAGCGAGATCAAGGTGCCGATCGGGATCAGCATCGGCAGCCACAGCAGCGCCGTGCCGATGGTCACCGCAGCCAGGGTCGCGGTGGCGTGGTGGCCGGCAATCACGTTGTCGACGAAGGAGATCAGGCCGGTGGATACATGCCCGAGCACAAGCGGCAGGGCGAGCAGACCGGTGGCGCCGACTTCCTTGCTGAAGCGCGGCGTGGAGGTTGCAGTAGACATAAGGTGCTTGACGCGAACTACGGTTGCGCGCGAAGGGCACAGGCACCGGGTTGCGGCCGGTCATCTTACGCGCGCAGCGCGCGCATTCCCATGACATGGCGTGAATGCCGGGTTCCGGCAGGCCTCGGCATCACGCGTTGCGATCGTGTTACCGGGAAAGACGCCCCCCTGTAGAGTCGACTGTCAGTCGACTGCTCTTCATACGGGACCGCGAAAATCCAGCGCTGCGCGCGTAAGTCGACTGACAGTCGACTCTACGCCGTCGAGGTTACCCGTCGACGCTACACCTTCGGGTTTACTGGCCGGCCTGGCGCTTGAGCCAGGTGTCGCGCTCGGCGGCCGGCACGGCGAGGAACGCGCCACGCACCTTGTCGCGTTCCTGCGGTGGCGTGCGCTGCGCAACCAGGGTCAGCTGGGCCAGCTGCGCCGGGCTGAGCTGGCGCAGCACGGCCAGCGCGGCTTCGCGCTGTTCCGGTGGCACGAAGCCGAACAGGCCATGCAGCTTGGGGAATTCCAGTCCCAGCTGCGGACCCAGCCGCCAGCCTTCACGAAACGCTTGGTCCTGCGCCTGGAACTGCTGGCGCAGACGCTGCTGCTGGTCTGCCGGCAGCGCGTTGAACCGCGCCGCAGCCTGCCGGATGCGCTCCCGCTCGCTCTCCGGCAGGGCGCGCCAGGCGGCGTAGTCGGCTCGGCGCTGACGCTGCTGCGGAGCATCGAGCTGGGCAAACGATGCGGGTGCAGCAGGTACAGCTACCGGGGCTGGCGCGGCAGATGGCGTGGCCGGCACCGGCGGCGGCAACGGCACGTTCAAGCTCTGCGGTGCAGCGGACAGCGACAGCGGCAGGGCCAGCAGCAGGCTGGTGAGCAGGGTCTTATTCATCGGCTGCAGCCGTTTCCAGCGTAGCGCTGGCCGGCTCCGGCCGGCTCGGCCTGGATTGCGATTCATCCACCGGCAACGGGCCGCCGGCGGCGGTCCAGGCATACAGATCGGCATCAGCCACCAGCGGATAGTCGCGGTCAGCCAGCATCGTGGCATCGTCCGACGCCTGGGCCGGGGTTGCATCCGGCGTGGCGTTGACCTTGCTCGGCGGAAGCGCTTCCACCGTGACCGGGCCAGCTTCACCCACGACACCTTCCGGCAGCGGAGCATCGCTACCGGATGAATGTCCTTGCCAGTAGCGCCAGCCCAGCGCCGCGGCCAACAACACCGCCACCGTCACCAGCAGGATCAGCGGACCGCGCCAGCGCGGCCTGGCATCGGGACGCCGCCGCTTGCCGTGGCCGGCCGCACGATCATCGCGCTGCGGTGCGCGCCAACTGGTCGAAGGAGCTTCATTGCTGGCGGCGGGTGCAGCCGGCTGCTGCAGCTGCTGCAGGCGCTTGGCCGGCAGGTCGCGGATGCGCAGCTGCACCTGCTCGGCCAGCTGGCGCCAGGCCAAGGCATCGGGCTGGCCGTGTGCATCGCGGGGACAGGCATCGGCCAGCAAGTGCTGATAGCCCGCTTCGTCCTGGTCGAGCACACGCATGGCGATGCCCTCGTCCAGACTGCCGCCCACCCGCAGAAGGAGTGCCAAGCGTGGCAGCGGCCCCATCTCGCCCAGCGCAGCCAACGGCGGCAGCCACTGGCCGCCCACCGGCTCGCGCAGCGCCTGGCGCTGGCCCAGCAGGGTCCAGAAGCGGGTCGGCCACTGCGCCATCGGCAGGTCGCTGGCGACCGCGGCAAAGGCGCGCATCACCGCCACCAGGGTCTGCTCGGCACGCGCGGCGTCGCCGCACTGCAGCTCAGCCACCACCAGGGCGCGGCGCTCGACGCCGCGCAGGAACGCCGACAGCGCACCGGCCGCGGTCGAGGAAACAGGGGCGGGCACAGCCGTCATCGGTCACTCCAAAGGTCTGCCGGCATGATAGCGGCAGCCCATCGGCACCCGTAGGACTTGCGCCCAAAGGCACTTCGTGCTGCAGGTTGTGCACAGCACCACGCCCGCCTCGGGGAAAACTGCGGCATCCAGCTGAATCCACTCTGTTTCAGCAATGTTTCACACTCAAGTTGTTGATTTATAATAACTTTGAAGTGTGGCGATTTTTTGACCAACCCAAGCGTGAGCTCGTCGCCATCGGCCTCCTGCGTTCCCGTCGACCGGTAACGCACAACGTTATCCACAGAACATGTGGATAAGACTGAATCTCCAATGGGCACCGATATTTAGGTGACATTTATGATTCAACGGGGGCTCCCCGGCCGCCTCTGCCCCCTGCCATTCGCGCGCGCATGGCCCGTTACACTGGCCCGATGCTTTCACCCATTCCGACCCTGCAGGTCGCCCTGCCCGTCCCGCTGCCACGCCTGTTCGACTACCTGTCGCCGGAGGGCGATGGCCCCACGGTCGCGGTCGGCTGCCGCCTGAAGGTGCCGTTCGGCAACCGCGAGCTGGTCGGCGTGGTGGCCGGCCACGGCCAGACCGATGACGGCCAGGGACTGCGCCAGGCCCTGGCCTGGTGCGACCCGCAACCGCTGCTGCAGGGCGAGCTGTGGCAGAGCCTGCAGTGGCTGGCGCGCTACACCCATGCACCACTGGGCGAGGTGCTGAGCACCGCCCTGCCGGGCCCGCTGCGCCATGGCGACGCCCTGCCCGACACCCATCACTGGGGCTGGCAGCTGACCGCCGAAGGGCGCGCCCAGCGCGAAAAACTGCGTGCCGGCAGCCGCCCCCGGCAGCTGGCCGAACTACTGGCCGACGCCATCGTCGATGAAGACGTGCTGGGCGAACGCATGGACGACTGGCGCGCCGCCGCGCGCAGCCTCGCCAAGCGGGAACTGGCCGAGCGCGTGGCGCTGAGCGTGGCGCCGCAGCACGCGCAGCCGCTGCCCGGCCCCACGCTCAACCCGGACCAGGCCGAGGCCGTGGCGGCGATCAACGCAGTCGAGGGCTTCCAACCGTTCCTTCTGGATGGCGTAACCGGCAGCGGCAAGACCGAGGTCTACCTGCAGGCCATCATCCACTGCCTGGCGCAGGGCAAGCAGGCGCTGGTGCTGGTGCCGGAAATCGGCCTCACCCCGCAGACCCTGGCACGCTTCCGCGGCCGCCTCGGCATCGCCGTGCATGCCCTGCACTCGGGATTGAACGACAACGAGCGCGCGCGCGTCTGGGCAGCGGCCTCCCGCGGCGAAGCGCGGGTCATCGTCGGCACCCGCTCGGCGGTGTTCACGCCGCTGCCGCAGGCCGGCCTGCTGATCGTCGACGAGGAACATGACGGCAGCTACAAGCAGCAGGACGGCATCCGCTACCACGCACGCGATTTCGCCCTGGTGCGGGCCAAGGCGCTGGGCATCCCGGTGCTGCTGGGCAGCGCTACGCCTTCATTGGAAACGCTGCACAATGCCTATGCCGGGCGCTACACCCACCTGCGCCTGAAGCAGCGTGCCGGTGATGCGCGGCCACCGCGCGTGCGCATCCTTGATGTACGCAAGCGGCCATTGCATGACGGCCTCTCGGCCGATGTGCTGGCCGGTATCGGCGAGCACCTGCAGCGCGGCCAGCAGGTGCTGGTGTTCAAGAACCGCCGTGGCTACGCACCGGTGCTGCTGTGCCACGACTGCGGCTGGACCGCACCGTGCAACCGCTGCGATGCGCCGATGACCGTGCATGGCGGTGGCCGTCGCCTGCAATGCCATCACTGCGGCGCGCGGCAGCCAGCGCCGCTGGCATGCCCCGCGTGCGGGAGCCTGGCGCTGCAACCGCAGGGCATCGGCACCGAGCGCCTGGAAGAGCATCTCACCGCCGCCTTCGCCGATTTCCCGGTGGTGCGCATCGACCGCGGCACCACGTCACGCCGCGATGCACTGGAACAACAGCTGGCGAAACTGGGCGACCAGCCCGGCATCCTGGTCGGCACGCAGATCCTGGCCAAGGGCCACGACCTGCCCAAGCTGACCCTGGTGGTGGTGGTCGGCATTGATGAAGGCCTGTTCTCGGCCGACTTCCGCGCCAGCGAGAAGCTGGCGCAGCAGCTGATCCAGGTGGCGGGCCGTGCGGGTCGTGCACGTGATCCCGGCGAGGTCTGGCTGCAGACCCATCACCCCGGGCATCCACTGCTGGAAACGCTGGTCAGCGGTGGCTACCACCCGTTCGCACAGGCCGAATTGAACCAGCGCCAGGCCGCCGGATTCCCTCCCTTCGCGCACTTGGCACTGATGCGCGCCGAAGCGCAGCAGGTGGAGCATGCCAATGCGTTCCTGCTGGCAGCGCGACAGCTGCTGGGCGAGCAGAACGTGGTGGAGGCGTATGGGCCGATGCCTGCACCGATGCCGCGGCGCGCCGGTTACCAGCGCACGCAGCTGCTGCTGTCTGCCGTGCAGCGGCCGCCACTGCACGGCGTGCTCGGGCAGCTGGTGCCACAGCTGTACGCGCTGCCGGAAGCACGCAAGGTGCGCTGGTCGCTGGATGTGGATCCGACGGATCTGTATTGAGGCCCATCACACGGTAGCGCCGGGCCGTGCACGGCGGGCCTTCGTACACCGCGTTCGCCGGGCATGGCCCGGCGCTACCCGCGGGGTCACCGCTCTCCGGAACGCCAGCGCTTACGTCAGCGGCGACATCACGCCGCGCTGATAGGCGGGACGCTCGCGAAGGCGGGCGTACCATTCGGCCAGGTGCGGCAGCTCCGGGCGCTGGATCGGCAATTCGAACCAGGCGTAGATCAGCGAGCCCAGCGGAATGTCACCCATCGCGAATTTTTCGCCCGACAGCCACGGCTGCCTGGCCAGGGTGGCATCGGCCATCGCCAGGTAGTCACCGGCACGAACGATGGCCGCGCTGATCCGCGCTTCGTCGCGGTCGGCCGGGGCGGTTCGCATGATGCCCCAGATCAGGTCGGTGTACAGCGGCGCCATCCGCGAGGTGCTCCAGTCCATCCACTTTTCGGCCTGGGCGCGCTCCATCGGGTCTTCGGCGTACAGGGTACCCAGTGCGTAGCGGGCGCTCAGGTAGCGCACGATGGCGTTCGATTCCCACAGCGGCAGGCCGTGGTCTTCGATCACCGGTACCAGGCCATTGGGATTCATCGCCTGGTATTCCGGCGTCTGCGTGCCGCCATGGCTGCCACCGACTTCGATGGATTCATACGGCAGGCCGATCTCCTCGGCACACCACAGCACCTTGCGGACGTTGCTGGAATTGCGACGGCCCCAGATCTTCAACATGCGGGTAATCCTTGCTGGCAATGCGAGCGGCAACGATACCCCTGATCGGGCGGGGTGTGTGCATGCCGGATGCGGGATCTGGCATCCGGGAATTGCCGGCCAGCGGCCGGCACTACCGGTTCCTCGCTGGCCAGCGGCCGGCATTACCGGTTCTTTTTCGGCAGCGCGCGCACGTAGGACGACTTGCCATCCTTCTTCAGTTCGAACAGGCCGATCGCTGCCAGCAGATCGCTGAGCTTGCCGTAGCCATAGTTGCGCGGGTCGAACGACGCCTGGTTGCCGATCTGGCTGCCGACCGGGCCGAGGTGCGACCAGCCATCCTCGCCCTCGGCCGCGGACACCGCGCGGCGCAGCATCTTCACCAGCCGCGTGTCGCTGCGCATTTCCGCACCGCTCTTGCGCGGGCGCGCATCGTCGTTGGCCACCGGCTCGTTCGATGCCTGTTCGCCCGATGCCTGTTCGGTATCCGGCACGCTGGCATGGGTCTGGCCCAGCGCCTCCAGATAGGTGAATTTCGAGCACGCATTGACGAAGGGTTCCGGCGTCTTCTTCTCGCCGAAGCCATACACCTTCACGCCATCGGTCAGCAGGCGCATCACCATCGGGGTGAAGTCCGCATCGCTGGAAACGATGGCAAAGCCATCGAGGTTGCGCGCGTACAGCAGATCCATGGCGTCGATCACCATCGCCATGTCCGAGGCGTTCTTGCCCTTGCTGTAGGCGAACTGCTGGATCGGGCGGATCGCGTATTCGTGCAGCACGGCTTCCCAGCCCTTCAATCGCGGGCTCTTCCAGTTGCCGTAGGCGCGGCGCACGTTGGCCACGCCGTAGCGGGCCACTTCGGCCAGCACTTCGTCGATCTTCGAGGCCGGCGCATTGTCGGCGTCGATCAACAGGGCGATGCGCTTTTCCGGTTCGCTCATGGACTCCTCGCGGGCGGTTGCCTGAACCCGAGTATCGCCGATCCACGCGGGCGCTGACGTGACAGGCGGTCACCGTGAGAAGATGCCAGGCGCTTCCCCCAATGCCCCCACTGGAGTGAGTCGATGAGTCGCGAGCGCGTTCCCCACCTGGTCGTTGTCGGCGGCGGCTTTGCCGGTCTCTGGGCCACCCGTGCCCTGGCCCGCGAGCGCATGCGCATCACCCTGGTCGACCGCCGCAACCATCATCTGTTCCAGCCGCTGTTGTACCAGGTGGCCACCGCAGGCCTGTCCGCGCCGGATATCGCCGCACCGCTGCGCCACATCCTCGGCCACCAGCGCAATGTGGAAGTCCGCCTGGGCGAAGTGGTGGCCATCGACAAGCAGGCCCGGCAGGTCCGCATGGCCGATGGCAGCGCGCTGGACTACGACAGCCTGCTGCTGGCCACCGGCGCCACCCACGCCTACTTCGGCAACGACCAATGGGCCGATGATGCGCCCGGCCTGAAGACGCTGGACGATGCCATCGCGCTTCGCCGCAAACTGCTGCTGGCCTTCGAACGTGCCGAGGCCGAACCGGACCCGGCAAAGAAAGCGGCGTGGCTGAGTTTCGCCATCGTCGGCGGCGGCCCTACCGGCGTCGAGCTGGCCGGCACCCTGGCCGAAATCGCGCGGCATACGCTGCGCAATGAATTCCGCCACATCGACCCGGCCAGCGCCAAGGTGCGACTGGTCGAGGCCGGTCCGCGCGTACTGTCCTCGTTCCCGGAAGTGCTTTCGCTGAAGGCGCGCCGGCAGCTGGAAAAGCTCGGCGTGGAAGTGCTGACGGGTACCCCGGTGAGCGACATCGACAGCCAGGGTTTCAAGCTCGGCGATCAGTTCGTGCCGGCACGCACCGTGGTGTGGGCCGCCGGCGTGGCCGCTTCACCACTGGCGCGCACGCTGGAGGTGCCGCTGGACCGCGCCGGGCGTGTGCAGGTGCAACCGGACCTGACCCTGCCCGGTCATCCCGAGCTGTTCGTGGCCGGCGACCTGGCGGCGCTGAACCAGGCCAACGGCAAGCCGGTACCCGGTGTGGCGCCCGCGGCCAAGCAGATGGGCAAGTACGTGGCCGAGGTCATCCGTGCGCGCCTGCACGGCACGCCCGAACCCGGTCCGTTCAAGTACGCCGACTACGGCAATCTGGCCACCATCGGCCGCATGGCCGCCATCGTGCACCTGGGCCGACTGCAGCTGTCGGGCATCCTGGCCTGGTGGTTCTGGCTGGCCGCGCACGTGTTCTTCCTGATCGGCTTCCGCAACCGCATCGTGGTACTGCTGAACTGGGCGGTGGCGTACTGGAGCTACCAGCGCAGCGCGCGCATCATCTTCGGCGATGACCAGGACGACCGGCGGCCCAGGCGCTAGGCCCCGGGCCCCGGCGGCCTTCACGCACGTGCTGCTAGCGTAAGCGGGTCGCTCATGGAATGAAGCCGCATGGACCTGCTGAAATGGTTGCCCGCCCTGATCGCGGTCGCCCTGCTCTCCGGCTGTCCTGCGGGGCAGTCGCAGGCGGAAGTCTCCGCCCACTCGCCAGCACCCTCTCCCTCTCCGCGCCTGTCACCCGGTACCTACTCGACCGAACGAGGATGGGGACAGCTGCTGCTTCAGGCACGCCCTGGCAGCACGGCGCTGCAGTTCCATCTGGAGACTGAATCCTCCGGCGCCGGATGCAGCCTGGCGGGCACGCTCGGCGACGATCTGCAGTCTGTCGCGGTGGATCCCGCACCTGGCGCAGCGCAATGCCTGCTCACGATGCAACCTACCGCCCAGGGCATCGAGATCGGTACGCGCACGGGCGATGCCTGCGCCGCCTACTGCGGCAGCAACGGAGGATTCAAGGGCCACTACCTTGTGGTGAGCGACCGTTGCATGACGGACAACGTTGCCGCCGCGCTGCGCAAGGCCGCTGAAAAGACCGCGCCGTATTCCGCCGCCGGCACCGCCAGCACGCTGGAAGCGCTCCAGGCGTCCTGCGCGGACACGCTTCCATTGAGCACGATCGCCGACATCAGGCTGGCGATCGCTTCGGCCCAGCATGAGGCAGGAAACAACGCGGCCTGCCAGGCCGCACTGTCGCCCTATGCCGAGGACGCCGCGCGCAGTGATGACGAACTTGCAGACGGAATGTCACCGGCTGCAGCGGACGAGTACGTCGCCCTCATCGCATCCGTGCGCGAAGCGCTGAAGTTGTGTGGACGCACCGCCAACGGCAGGGAGAACAACCCATGAGCACGGCACCGCAGGATCGCCCGCAGCTCAGTGATGCGCAGCTGCGCACACTGGCCTACTTCGCCATCGGCGTGGCGTCCGAGGGCAGCAACGCCGGCCGCAATGTGGCCTATCAGCTGTCCTTCGCCGGCAACATCAGCGGCAATGTCATGACGCCGGTGGGCAACAGTGGTTTCTCCATCGGCACGCTGCAGACCGATCTGGGCCAGCACCCGGAGGTGGCGACCCAGCTGGTGGACGCCTATCAGCGCTGGGCACGCCAGCAGCAGCCCTCGCTGGAGCTTGATGCACGCCAGCGGCAGCAGACGGTTTCCGACCTGCAGCGCGATGGCGACGGCATCAGGGCGCAGAACGGGCGCGCCCTGGATGGGACCATCCGCGGCCATCTGAACACCTTTCTCGCATCCAGCGACGGTGTTGCGTTCGTGCATGCACACGATGTCAGCCAGGTCGACCGCCTGCTCCGCCACGGCGATGGCCGCCGGGATCCTGGCGGCGCGATGCAGCAGCTGCGCGGCACCGACCTGTACCAGCATGCGTCGCTGGATGACCAGGCCAAGCTCGCCACCATGCTGATGAAGCTGGAGAACCAGGCAGGGTTGAGCCGCTATCCAGGCGTTCTGCGATCGATTGCCAGCGGCGACCTGGCCAGCGTGGATGACGTCAAGACACGGATCGACGGCATGCTTCCCAACCGCGTCGTACGCGGCAGGGAACAGCCCGACTACCTGGAAAGCGGCGTTGAGCACGCCCTGAAGGGCACCGAGGTCTTCAACCGGTTGCGGGCCGCAGGGCCGGGCAATCCGATGCGCGATGTGTTCGCCGGTGTTTCCGCCGACCCGCTGGCCAGCCCGGTGGCGCTGGCCGCCGATCGTGCACATCCCGAGGCCCTGCATCGTTACGAGGTGGTCAAGACCCTGTTCCTGCAGAACACCGAGGCACCGGCCTACCTCGATGCCCTGCAGCACGGGCGCTCACATGCTTGGGGCCGCCCGCAGGCGGCAGGCAACTCGCCGGCCACCGCCGGCCTGTACGCCTCCGGCGATGATCTGGTGATCTGGAACCGGGATGGTCGCGGCCACGCCTTCATCGATGGCCAGTGGTCCACCGTGCCGCGTGCGGAACTGCATCGCCAGCAGAATGCCGACGGCTCCATCGACCTCAACCGCGCCCCGCGCAACGGGATGCCCGAACAGCTGCTGCACGTCGAACCCGCACAACCGGAGCGACGGCGAGCCGCGCTTTCCGACCCGCTGCTGCAACAGGCCGAGGAGGCGGTACGACGCCTGCAAGACAGCCAGGCCCAGCCTTTCGGCGAGAACGCGCAACGCCTTGCAGCCAGTTCGACCTGCCTGGCCCGCGAGGCCGGGCTGACACGCATCGACCATGTCGTGCTGGGCGCCTCGCCTTCGCAGGACGGCAGGGCGGAAACGCTCTTCGTCGTGCAGGGCGATCCGTCCGACCCGGCCCATCTCAGGGCACAGATGCCGGCCGCGCAGGCATTTGCCACCCCTGTGGACACGTCATTGGCGCAGCTGCAGTCGCTGAATGACGCACATCGACAGACCGATGCGCGGTCCCGGCAGGAGGAGCAGGATCACCAGAGCACCCTGTCCCAGCAGGCGCGGTCAGTCTGATCCGCGTCCATGCGACGGTCGGGGCGGGCAGTACCCTTGGGCCCGAGCCGTGCCGGCGATCTGCCGTGAAGACCAGTGCCGGGTGATCCAGATGGTCAATGCTGCCGAGCTCAGGTGCCAGCGCAGCATGCTGTGGCGTGGATGGTGCCCGAGGTGGACGCGTGCGATCCAGGAAGCTTCGAGTTCGACATCGGGCACGTTCACCTTCGCATTCACTCCCACGTGGCGCGCCATGAATCGCCATGGATCCATCGGTACGTGGTGGGCGTAGCTCGCAGCACCACACGCGCCGTCGCTCCGCGTGGAATCGACAGGTTGCGGCCGGCCCTCGGTCGCGACCAATCCCAGCAGATACACCAGGCCCGGCAGCAGGGCCAGGAAGGTCAACAACAGAAGCAGCGCAATCCACGCCCGGGCCGCGGCACGCATCGGTCACTGCGCCTTCGGCTTCGGATACCACAATGCGTTGACGATGACCCAGCGCTGGTCGAAACGGCCCATGTGGAAGTAGTCGACAAACCATGGGGTTTCCAGTCGCACCGAGGCGGCGTTGCCGGTTACATCCAGCACGGTGCAGCGGCGGTCCCATTGCTCCTTCGGGGTCTTCAGCGCGCCCTGCTTCGTCAGTGAGACCAGCTCTTCCTTCGACATCCGGCGCAGGCCGAGGCGCTCATCGGGTGTATCACCGAGGACTGCGCGCTTGGCCAGGTCCGGGTGCAGGGACCGGGCGACGCGCTGTGGGTCCGCCTCCAGCTGGCCGTCGACGTAGTCATGGCAGGTGGCTTCGATGGCCGCGATGGTGGCCGGGTCGGCGGCGGGACTTGTGGCTGCGGAGAGGGCGAACAGCAGGGCGATCGTGGACATCCGGGTCTCCAGCGCTGAGAGCTGGACGATCATGGCATGTGCAGGGCGCATCCACGCATGGCGTGGATCTACCGTAGGGCCGAGCCCCTGCCCGGGTCCTGCAACGGGCAGGCGGAACAGCAGCCGAGCGCGGGCTCGGCTCTACAGAAGCCGGGCGTCCAAGGCCTGCAGCCAGGCCAGCTTGCGCTCGCGCGGCTGCTGCTTGAGTTGCCATTCGGCGCGCGAGGCGGCGGCACGGTCCGGGTATTCGCGCACGGCCAGCACGCGCAATGGCGGCCGGGCCCGGGTGTAGCGCGCGCCCTTGCCCGCCTGGTGGGCGGCGAAGCGCGCGTCCACGTCGGTGCTGATACCCGCGTAGTAGCTGCCATCACGGCATTCGAGCAGGTACAGGAACCACGGGCGGGGGGACGGGGGCATGCCGGGATTATGCCGTGCTGCACTGCAGCGGATATACTGGCGGCCGAATGCAGGAGAGAGGCGCCGCGCTGGCGCCCGCCGAAGGCGCAGGCTCCCATGATCGCTCAGGCCGGTGGGCTGGAATCCCACCAACCATGCATTCGACTCGCCGAGCTGGAGAGAGGTCACCGGGCACGCCCGGGACGATCCGCCGAAGGGGCACGCGGCCCACACCGCTGAACTCTCAGGCAAAAGGACAGCGGGAGCGGCACCGGTCATCGTCATCCCGTCATTGCGCAGGCAGTGGCGGTAGTCGCGCATGGCCGGCCCCACCGCGCCCGGAGCCTGCCCCATGCTGCTGTCCATCATCTACCTGATCGCCATTTCCGCTGAAGCCATGACCGGCGCGCTGTCCGCCGGCCGCCGCCGCATGGACCTGTTCGGCGTGGTCATGATCGCCTGCGTCACCGCCCTCGGTGGTGGTTCGCTGCGCGACATCCTGCTCGGCCACTACCCGCTGGGCTGGGTGAAGCATCCCGAGTACCTGGGCTTCACCGTGTGCGCGGCGCTGATCGCTACCTGGGTGGCCCGCTGGATGCACCACTTCCGCCGCACCTTCCTGGTGCTGGACGGGCTGGGCCTGATCGCCTTCACCCTGATCGGCTGCTCGATCGCACGCGAGGCCGGCCATGCCACCCCCATCGTGCTGATCGCCGGCATGCTGACCGGTGCGTTCGGCGGCGTGCTGCGCGACATCCTCTGCAACGAAGTACCGCTGATCTTCCAGAAGGAGCTGTACGCGATCATCGCGCTGCTGACCGGCGCCGCCTACCTGTTACTGCTGCACTGGGGCGTAGCCGACGCCACCGCGATCCTGTGCTGCCTCGGCGGCGGCTTCGCGTTGCGCCTGCTGGCGATCCACTACCGCTGGGAAATGCCGAAGTTCGTGTACCACGACGAAGTGCATTGAACGATAGCGTGTTCGCCGGGCATGGCCCGGCGCTACCCTTCGCGCGCTGCACCACCCCGGCGATGTACCTGGCGCTGTCGCACATACGCAGCGCCAGGCGCATCGCCGGTGCGGACGGGCCGGCCTCCAACTCCGACCGACCCTGATCGCGGCCGCACCCCCGCAGGCGCTGGCCGCCATCCACACACGTGCCGCACTCAGGCGGCTTCCATCAGGCTGCTTCGGACACCTTCACTTCGCGGCGGGCGCGCACGGCCGCGGCCAGTCGCTCCAGCACCGTCACGGTGGTGTCCCAGTCGATGCAGCCGTCGGTGATGCTCTGGCCGTAGACCAGCGGCTGGCCTTCCACCAGTTCCTGGCGGCCGCCGACCAGATGGCTTTCGATCATCACACCGACGATGCGCTGTTCACCGTCTTCCAACTGAACGGCGATGTCCTCGATCACCTTCGGCTGGTTGTCCGGGTTCTTCAGGCTGTTGGCATGGCTGGCGTCGATCATCAGGCGGGTCGGCAGCTTGGCCTTGGCCAGCGCCTGGCAGGCCTCGGCGACGCTGCCCGCATCGTAGTTCGGCTGCTTGCCGCCGCGCAGGATCACATGGCAATCCGGGTTGCCGGTGGTCGACACGATGGCGGTGCCGCCCTGCTTGGTGACCGACAGGAAGTGATGCGGATTGGAGGCCGCACCCACCGCGTCGGCGGCGATCTTCACGTTGCCATCGGTGCCGTTCTTGAAACCGACCGGGCACGACAGCCCCGAGGCCAGTTCGCGGTGCACCTGGCTTTCGGTGGTGCGCGCACCAATGGCGCCCCAGGCCACCAGATCGGCAATGTACTGCGGCGAGATCACGTCGAGGAACTCGACGCCGGCCGGCAGGCCCAGCTTGTTGATGTCGCGCAGCAGACCACGGGCGATGCGCAGGCCCTTGTCGATCCTGAAGCTGCCATCCAGGTCCGGATCGTTGATCAGGCCCTTCCAGCCCACCGTGGTACGCGGCTTCTCGAAGTACACGCGCATGACGATTTCCAGCTCGCCGGCCAGCGCATCACGCAGCGGCTTCAGGCGCTGGGCGTATTCGATGGCGGCGTGCGGGTCGTGGATCGAGCACGGGCCGACCACCACCGCCAGGCGGTCGTCACGGCCATGCAGGATCTGGTGCAGGGCCGCGCGCGAGGCGCTGACGGTGTCGGAGGCTTCATCGTCACACGGTAGCATCGCCAGCAGCTGGGCGGGCGGTGTCAGCGGTTCGATGGTGCGGATACGCAGGTCGTCGGTGTGCGGGGGCATTGCGGGGGTTCTCCGGAACGTTGGGGGTCCCCAGCGCGGCGGCATGAAAAAAGCCGCCAGGTTCGCTGGCGGCTTTCGGGAATGCGTCTGAAGCTTTCTTCAGGGTGAGCGCAGTCCTTCCTCCGCCAGTGGCTTCGGAAAGTAATACCAGTAAAAGCTGGTGGGGGCTGCGTTCATGGGTTCTATTGATAGCACAGCTTCTGCGCAGTGCAAAATGTTTCATCCGCAACTGGGGGCGCGGTTCAGCGAGTCGCGCACCTGGGCCATCCATGCGGCGCCAGGCACGCGAAGTCGCTTATCTGCCATGCACTTCCACATCCAGCAGCAGGCCTTCATGGATGTCGGCCCAGCGCTCCAGCACGCGCCCCAGTTCCTGCCGGGCCTCATCCAGCTGCTCGGGATTGAGCAGGGAACGGGCGGTGTAAAGGTCGGACACCAGCCGCCGCAGGAGCGGTTCCGGGATCGCCACCGACGGCCCTTCCACCTGCGGCAACTGCAGTGCCGGTGTGTCGCCAAGCGGGCCGTACAGCGTTACCTGGAGCGTGCTCTGCATGATCGACTTCCGTGCGGATGGACAGGGGCAATGCACTGTTTACCGCGTCCGGGTGACAGGCGCATGTGCCATGCGCGTCCGGAGGCGCCGCTACAAGGCAGCCAGATCGGCCAGGTGCTGCCCCATCCCATCGTCCGCGCCGACGACATTGGTGGTGGCGAAGTACTGATGCCAACCGGTGGCGGCAATGCCTTCCACCAGGGCATCGGCGTCTTCCCGGCTCGCGCACCTCCAGACAGCGTAGAACTGCTCGCTGCCGCCGTGCGCTGCATCCGCGGCCACGCGGCCCATCGCCACCGGCGTGACGCGGGCCGGATCGAACTGCTGCATGCCGGCACCGATGCGGGCAAAGAAGGCGGTGCGCTGGTCAGGCGGGAGCGCAGTCCAGGCAGGGGTGGCTGTGTAGAGCTCGATGAGGATGTGGGACATGAGGTTCTTCCTTGAGGGTTTAAGGGTTGCCGGCCAGCGGCCGGCACTACCGCAGCGAGCGTAGTGCGCGCCTGCGGATGTAGGCGTTGGCGCTGCCGTCGTGTTCACGCTGCCAGCGCGCGCACAGATCGCGCAGCCAGCGCGGCTGGGTCTTGCCGGCATCGTTGAGCCAGTTGCCCACGGAGTCCTGAACGTAGCGCTCCGGGTCGTTGGCCAGTGCTTCAAGCAGCGGCAATGCACGTTCCGGGTGCTGCTTGAACAGCGCGATATGGGTCGCCCAGACGCCGCGCGGGCGCAGCGCCTCGCAGGCGAAACGACGCAGATAGGGTGATGCTTCCTGCGTCCATGGCTGCAGGCACTCCAGCGCCTGCAACGGTGCAGCAACGATATCTGCACGCAGCGCGAGCCACGCCCACTCACGCACGCCGAAGTGCGGATCATCGGCCAGCGGACGCATCGCACGCAGCTTGGCCGGTAACGTTGCGCTGGCATCGCTGCCAATCAGGTAGCAGGCCCAGCCACGCACGGAATCGGACGCATGATCCTGCCATTGCTCAGGAGCGCCCTGCCCGCTTTCGCGCAGCAACCGGGCAGCCAGGGCCATGCGCTGGGTGATGCCCTTGCCTTCAGCATCGCGCATGCGGTGCAGCGCGTCATGTTCAAGTGCGGGTGCCACCGCCTGCAGCAGCGCAGCGAAATCCACCGCCAGGCATTCGGCCAGGTGGCTGGCGGCAACGCTGCCAGTGTTGAGCGCATTCAATCGCTCAGCCGTCAGGGGCCCGCTCATGCCCCACGACCTGTATCGGTGTGCTGCCAGACCTTGTGCAGCAGCTGCGACAACTGCTGCTGTTCTTCCGCGTCCAATCCGCTGAACAAGCCGCCTATCCATAGCGTGTGCTGGTTGAACAGCGCCTCGGCCAGGCGTTTCCCCTGTGTGGTCAGCACGATCTGCAGGCGCCTGCCATCTTCGGCGTCACTGCGCCGCTGCAGCAGCCCTTCGCGCTGCAGGCCATCGATCAGGCCACTGATCGTGGCGCGGGTGACACCTGCGCGCTCGGCCAGTTCATGCGGTGGCAGCGTGCCACCGGCACCGTGCAGCAGGAAAAGCACGATGAAACGCCCTTCACTGAGCCCGTGCGGCGCCAGGCGTGTGGCGCAGTCGCGATCGATGGCCGATGACAGCGACAGCAGCTGGAAACACAGGCGCAGCTGCGCGACGCCAGTATGGCCGCGCCGTTGCGCTTCATCCAGCAGGGCACTGTGCTTGGCTTCCAGCATGGCTCCATCCAACATGATTAGGCGCCTAATCATATGCTGGATAATAGGCGTGACGTCAATATCCCGGTGATATCAGGAAACCGGCCCCAGCAGCAGGCGTGCGATCAGTCCGCCGCCATCACGCTGCAGCAGCAGAAGCTCGCCCCCATGCCGTCGTGCGACGTTGGCCGCCACCGCCAGGCCCAGGCCGGTCCCACCCGTGGCGCGGCTGCGCGAGCTCTCGCTGCGCTGGAAGGGTTGCAGCAGGCGTGCGCGGTCGTCCTCGGCGATGCCCGGACCGCGGTCCATCACATCCAGCTGCATCCGATTGCCTGCCATGGCGGCGTGCAGGTCTACCGCACCGGCGTAGCGGTCTGCGTTGTCGATGAGGTTGTCGATCGCCCGCCGCAGCAGGAGCGCGTCACCCTGCCACGGCAGGGTATCCGGTCCCTCGATGGAGATTTCGACGCCGCGCAGCAGGGCACTGTGCACGCATTCCTCCAGCAACGCGGCCAGATCCAGCGGCCGCAACTGCAGTGGTTGCAGTTCGCCGCGTGCGTAATCGAGCACCTGCTCGATCATCGTATCCATGCGTTCGATGTCAGCCACCATCCGCGCGGCCTGTGCCGGCGGTGCGAACTCCGCACGCAGGCGCAGGCCGGTCAACGGCGTGCGCAGGTCGTGCGCTACTGCGGCCAGCATGCGCGTCATGTCCTGGGCCTGTTCGCGCAGGCGCTCGCGCCCGGTGCTGATCGCTGTGGCCAGCATCTGTACTTCGCGTGGGCCGTCGTCCGGCAGTGGTGTGCCGTCCTGCAGTTCGACCTGTGCACTGGCCTCGGCCAGCCGCCGCAATGGCCGTCCCAGGCGGACCGATGCCCAGGCGGCAAGGGGTGCCAACAGCACGGTCCCCGCTACGAGCGCCAGCACGACCTGCCGGCGCCACGCCGCCAGGTCGCTGTGGTCGCTGCCGACCACCTGCCATCGGCCATCGGCTTGGCGCACCGCCAGTTCAAAGGGTGACCATTGCATCTTGGTCAGCACTGACACCTGCGCCTGCAACGCGTCCGTCCGTGCATTTCCATCGAGTTCCATGCCGCCTTCGATGACCTTCACATCAGGCGCCTTGCCGCGGCCACTCCAGACCAACCGCACGTGTTCCAGCGGCAGGCCCATCTGCGATGCAACCAGGTGGGTGAGCCAGCCATTGCTGCTGCCCTGCGGCGGCGACGCACGGGTTTCGAGATGCAGCCCCAGCGGCATGGCGGGCCGTTCGCCACGAACGACCTGCATGGCCTGGTCCAGCCGCATGGGGGGCGGTGCGGGTCGTGGCATCCAGCCCACCACCGCGACGCTGACCAGCGTGGCCAGCAGCAGGCTGGCCAGGGCCACCATCGCGATCCAGCGTGCAGTGGACCAACGAGCCCTCACAGCACATGTACCTCGGCGCCGAAGCGATAGCCTTCGCCGCGCAGCGTCTGCACAAGCGCTTCCGCGCCGGGAGCCGCCTGGCCCAGCTTGCGGCGCAGCCGGCTGATCGCCAGATCGACGGCGCGGTCGACGCTGTCGCTGTCTTCGCCATGGGTCAACTGCAGCAGCTGCTCCCGTCCCAGCACGCGTCCGGGGCGCTCGGCCAACGCCAGCATCAGGGCGAACTCCCCCCGGCTGAGCGCGAGTTCACGGCCATCGGGTGTGAACAGGCGGCGCTGATCGGGTAGCAATCGCCAGCCGGCAAACCGCAGCTCGCTGGCGACCTGGGCGCGCAGCTTGTCCTGCCGGCGCAGCAGGGCACGCACCCGCGCCAGCAGTTCGCGTGGATCGAACGGCTTGGCCAGATAGTCGTCCGCTCCCATTTCCAGGCCGATCACGCGGTCCGGTGTGGCTCCCATCGCCGACAGCATCAGGATCGGGATGGCCCGCGCCTGCAGCCGGCGGCACACCGACAGGCCGTCCTCGCCGGGCATCATCCAGTCCAGGATGATGGCGTCCGGACGCTCGTTCAGCAGCAGGAGATCCAGGCCTGCAGCGTCGGCTGCCACGCGCACCTGGTAGCCATGCAGCAGCAGGCAGTCGGCGATCGCGTCACGGATGCTGGCATCGTCATCGACAACGATGACCCGGGCAGGAGTGTTCATGCAGCCAGTATCCCGCAGGCGTGTATCAGGACGGTATCAACGCCGATATTCGCAGGATACGCCGATGCGCGCCAATAGGCCTCCACTCCTACTCCGGAGATCCAACGTGCGCCTTTCCGTTCTGCCCCTGCTTGCCGCTGCATTCCCCGCGCTGGCCGCCGCCCCGCCTGTACACGTGCTGCCGATGTGGATGCAGGGCAACCATCCGGCAGTGGCCGTCTCACTGAACGGAAGCGCCGAACCGCTGCGCTTCGTGGTCGACAGCGCGGCTGGGGTCACCCTCGTCGACGGTCGGGTAGCCCGCCGCCACGGGCTGGAGGATCCCCTGTCCGCCACCACGCATGCGCAGGGGGCCAGCGCCCAGAGCGCGGCGCTGCAGCGCATGCACACGACCTCCTGGCGGATTGGCGGATGGCAGCTGCGCGTCAGCGGTGTGCAGGCCGACCTTTCCAATCTGCAGAAGGACGATGACCCCGCCGTCGACGGCCTGATCGGCAACGACCTGACCGGCCGTTGGGATACCCGCTGGGACTTCAGCCGTGGTGAGCTGGCGCTGTGGAAGCCCGGGCAGCTTGGCGTCGATGGTCGCCAGTGCCAGGCCAATGCACTGCCTGATCGGCGCGACGGCCTGGAACACTTCGCCTTCATTACCGTGAAACTGGGTGAGGCGGGAGTGGAAGCCATCGCGGTGGTCGACACCGGTGCCGCGCAGACCGTGCTCAATGCCGAAGCCGCCCGCGCACTCGGCCTGCGCATCGACGGCAGCGATGAGCGCCTGCGGGTCCGCGAAAAAGGCACGCAGGGACTGGGGGGCCAGCCGCAGGCGACGTGGTTGTACACCCTGTCCGGCATGTCCGGCACCGGTTGGCAGCACCCGGCGATGGAGGTCAGGATCAGCGAACTGTCGGTGTTCAGGTCCATCGGGCTGGAGGCTCGCCCCGCACTGATCCTCGGCGCCGACGCCATGGTCGCCAGTCAGGTGGACATCAGCGCCGGCGCCGCCCGGATCTGCCTGCGCCAGCCGGCGGTGACGTGACCCCGGCGTGCCATGACGCGGACCGCGGGCTGGCGTAGCATCGCGCCACGTCCCGCCAGGAGGTCCACGCATGCGCCGTGCTGCCCTGTTGTTGCTGACGCTGTTCCCGCTGGCCGTGCTGGCCGCACCACCCCCGGTACCCTCGCCGGCCCGCATCGATGCCGAAGTGCAGCGGCTGATGCGGGCCGCACAGGCGCGTGGCCTGGCGCTGGCGGTGATCGATGGCGGCAAGGTGGTGCACGTGGCTGCCTACGGCGAACGCAACGCCGCAGGCGAGCCGCTGCGCACCGATACGGTGATGTATGCCGCCTCGCTGACCAAGATGGCATTCGGCCATCTGGTCGCGCAGCTGGCGCAGGACCGCAGGATCGATCTGGATGCCAGCATCGCCACAGCGCTCGACAAGCCGCTGCCGGACTATCCGCCCGAAACGAAGAAGTACGCCGACTACAGCGTGCTGGCCGATGATGCACGCTGGCGCCAGCTCACCCCTCGCCTGCTGCTCAACCACGCCAGTGGCTTTGCCAACTTCGGGTTCCTCGAACCGGACGGCCGGCTGAAGTTCCACTTCGATCCGGGCAGCCGCTACGGATATTCCGGCGAAGGGTTGATCCTGCTGCAGTTCGTGATCGAGCGCGGGCGGCTGGGCGAAGATGTGGGCACGTTGATGCAGCAGCGGGTGTTCGACCGCTTCGGCATGACCCGCACCAGCATGATGTGGCGCGAGGACTTCGCCACCAACCTGGCAGACGGCTGGACCGTGGAGGGCACCGCCGAGCCGCACGATGAGCGTAGCCGCGTGCGTGCGGCCGGTTCGATGGATACCACCATCGCCGACATGGCCCGTTTCGCCGCTGGCTACGTGCGCGGCGATGGATTGTCAGCGGCGATGCGCAGGGAGCTGGTGCGGCCGCAGCTGCAGATCACCACCGCCAGCCAGTTCCCCACCCTGCAGCCGGAGCTGCCGAAGGCGCAGCAGCGCAAGGACCTGGCGGCTGGCCTGGGCGTGGTGACGTTCCGTGGCCCGCAAGGCGCGGGCTTCTACAAGGGCGGCCACGATGACGCGGTGGGCAACACGCTGGTGTGTGTGGAGCGGCAGCAGCGCTGCGTGGTGATCCTGGGCAACGATGTGCGCGCCGAAGCGACCTTCCCGGCGCTGGTGGCCTTCGTGCTGGGCGACACCGGCGTACCGTGGCGGTGGGAATACGGCGCAGGGAAGGTGTTCGTGAAGTAGATCCACGCCATGCGTGGATGGCTTCTGCTCAACGCGCCTGCTCGAAGAACATCAGGTAGACCAGCCGCCCATTCTCCGGGCGGTCGCCGAAGGCCGGGCCAGCGGTATGCCAGAACCACGGGCGCAGGAGCACCAGCCGGTTGAAACGCATCGGGATGCGCATCGTCATCTCCCACTGGCTGTCGTCGACGCTGTCGCGCTCGATGATGTCGCGGTGCATGTCGCCGCCATTGGCGTAGCCCAGCGCGGCCAGCTCGTGGGCGTTCAGCGCCATGCGCTCGGTGTTGGTGCGGCGATGGCGGAAGAATTCGGTGCCGCCTTCGCAGTGCTCCGGAGCGCTGAGGTAGAGGATGCCGGACCAGTGCGAATGATCGGTGTGCACCTTGGCGCGACCGACATCGCTGGCCAGGGTCAGCCGGAACTTGCCGTGCGACTGCAGCGGATTGACTGGCCGCAGCGGCTCGTTGACCAGCCGCGATGCGGCCTCGGACAGGCCATCCAGCTCCAGCCGTTCGAGCGAATTACGGCCGGGGAACGCGCCCTCCTGCGCCGGGTAGGTCAGGCCCAGGCCGGCCTGGCGCAGGCCGTGCGCATCGGCCGGAGAGAGGAAGTCGTCGACGACGATGAACGAGGTAGGCATGGTCGCCGAGCGTAGCGACGCGGCGCCATGGCGGCAACCGGGCAACAAAAAACCCCGCCTCGCGGCGGGGTTTTTTGTTGCATCGGGGAGACGCGCCGACCAGGGCCGGCAACGTCCGACGCGGGCATGGACCTTAGAAGTCCATGCCGCCCATCCCACCCATGCCGCCCATGCCACCGGCGCCACCCATGGCCGGCTCGTCCTTCTTCGGAGCTTCGGCAACCATGGCTTCGGTGGTGATCATCAGGCCAGCGATCGAAGCCGCGTTCTGCAGCGCCGAACGGGTCACCTTGGTCGGGTCCAGGATGCCGAACTGCAACATGTCACCGAACTCGCCCGTGGCGGCGTTGTAGCCGAAGCTGCCGGTGCCTTCCTTGACCTTGTTGATGATGACCGACGGCTCTTCACCGGCGTTGGCAACGATTTCGCGCAGCGGGGCTTCCATCGCGCGCAGGGCGATCTGGATGCCGTGGTTCTGGTCTTCGTTGGCACCCTTCAGGCCGGCCAGTGCGGTGACCGCACGGACCAGGGCAACGCCGCCGCCCGGGACCACGCCTTCTTCAACGGCTGCACGGGTGGCGTGCAGGGCGTCGTCGACGCGATCCTTCTTTTCCTTCATTTCGATTTCGGTCGAAGCGCCGACCTTGATCACGGCAACGCCGCCAGCCAGCTTGGCCACGCGTTCCTGCAGCTTCTCGCGATCGTAATCGGAGGAGGTGTCCTGGATCTGGGTCTTGATCTGGCCGACGCGTGCGTCGACGGCGGCCTTGTCACCCACGCCATCGATGATGGTGGTGTTTTCCTTGGAAACCTGCACCTTCTTGGCACGGCCGAGGTCCTTGATGGTGGCCTTTTCCAGCGACAGGCCAACTTCTTCGGAGATCACGGTGCCGCCGGTCAGCACGGCCATGTCTTCCAGCATCGCCTTGCGACGGTCGCCGAAGCCCGGAGCCTTGACGGCCACGACCTTGACGATGCCACGGATGGTGTTGACCACCAGGGTGGCCAGCGCTTCGCCTTCGACTTCTTCGGCAACGATCAGCAGCGGCTTGCCGGCCTTGGCGACGCCTTCCAGCACCGGCAGCAGGTCACGGACGTTGGAGATCTTCTTGTCGTGCAGCAGGATGAACGGGTCATCCAGGTCAGCGGTCTGCGACTGCTGGTTGTTGATGAAGTACGGGGACAGGTAGCCGCGGTCGAACTGCATGCCCTTGACCACGTCCAGCTCGTTGTCCAGGCCCGAGCCTTCCTCAACGGTGATCACACCTTCCTTGCCGACTTCCTTCATCGCGTCAGCGATGATCTGGCCGATCGACTCGTCCGAATTGGCCGAGATGGTGCCGACCTGGGCAATCGCCTTGTCGTCAGCGGTCGGCTTGGAGATGGTCTTCAGCTCGGCAACGGCGGCCACGACGGCCTTGTCGATACCACGCTTGAGGTCCATCGGGTTCATGCCGGCGGCAACAGCCTTGGCACCTTCGCGGATCAGGGCCTGGGCCAGCACGGTGGCGGTGGTGGTGCCGTCGCCCGCGTCATCGTTGGTGCGCGAAGCAACTTCCTTCACCATCTGCGCGCCCATGTTCTCGAACTTGTCAGCCAGTTCGATTTCCTTGGCGACGGAGACGCCGTCCTTGGTGATGGTCGGGGCGCCGAAGCTCTTTTCCAGCACGACGTTGCGGCCCTTCGGGCCCAGGGTGGCCTTGACGGCATTGGCGAGAACGTTGACGCCGCGCACCATGCGCGAACGGGCGTCTTCACCGAAACGAATATCCTTGGCAGCCATTGCGATTACCTCGATGTTTGCACCGGGCCGGGCCCGGCGACGAAAAGGGATGTCTTACAGAAAAGCAGGTCGCGCCGAGGCTCAGCCGATGACGGCGAGCACGTCGTCTTCGCGCAGGACCTTGTACTCGACGCCTTCGCTCTTGTACGAGCTGCCGGCGTACTGGCCGTAGATGACCTTGTCGCCGACCTTCAGCGACGGCGCACGCACGCTGCCGTTGTCCAGCGGCTTGCCCGGGCCGACGGCCACGACTTCACCCTTGGTGGACTTTTCCTTGGCCGAATCCGGAATGACGATGCCACCGGCGGAGATTTCGTCGGCTTCGATCGGCTTGACCACAACGCGGTCGTGCAGCGGCTTGATGCTCATGAGAGACCTCTTAAGTTATTGATTGGTCTGAAAAAGTCTGGCGATGTTAGCAGTCGCACCGGGCGAGTGCCAGCAACGCGCGTGAAAAAGCCCGACAAGTCGGGAGCACGACAGAGATGGAGACCTCCACAGGCCTTTCAAGGGCCGGTCCCGAAATTTTTCTCCGGACCCGGAAACATCCTTCCCTGCGTGGACGCCTGTATAGGGATGCAGTGCGGCAAGCCAAGGGGGGAACGGGTGACATTTGGTGACCAATGTCCCACTGTCAGATATCTGACGTTCATTTACGACAAAGTGTCACTGGATCGGCCTTAGGCTCGGCCGCGCATTCCCAATCACAAGGAGTAGTCGATGCGATTGCTGTCCCCGCTTGCCGCCGCCTGCCTGCTGGCCCTGGCCGCTGCGCCGGCCCAGGCCGAGGTCTTCATCAATGAACTGCACTACGACGACAGCACCGCCGCCGGTGACGTCGGCGAAGCGATCGAGGTCGTCGCCACCGCCGGAGAGGACCTGTCCGGCTATCGGCTTTACCTCTACAACGGCAGCAATCCTTCGGCTGCCGCGGTCTACGCCAACAACCCGGTCCCGGCCGGCACTGCCGCAGGCTGCGGCAGCGCGACCATCGCCGTGGTCAACTACCCGACCAACGGCATCCAGAACGGCCCGAATGACGGCATCGCCCTGGTCGATGCCAGCGGCAAGGTGGTCCAGTTCCTCAGCTACGAGGGCGCCATCACCGCCTCCGGTGGCCCTGCCGCCGGCATGACCAGCCAGAACATTCCGGTGGCCGAGACCAACAGCACGGCCCCGGGCACCTCGCTGCAGCTGACCGGCAGCGGCAGCCAGTACGCGCACTTCACCTGGGCCGAGTCGGCCAGGCAGACCTTCGGCAGCTGCAACAACGGCCAGACCTTCAGTGGTGGCGGCACCCCGGGCCCGAACACGCCGCCGTCGGTGTCCACCACCACCCCGGCACAGGGCAGCAGCACCTTCCCGGCCGCGGCCGATCTGGAAGTGGTGTTCAGCGAGACGGTGAACCTGGCCAGTGGCGCCTTCGCGCTGAGCTGCGGCACCTCCGGCAGCGTGCCGCTGACCTTCCCGGCCAGCGGCCGCAGCGTGAAGCTGTCCACCAACACCGCGCTGGTGGCCGGTGAGGCCTGCCGCTTCGATATCCGCGCCGCGCGCATCACCGACCTGCAGGGCGCGCACCCGGCCGCCGACAGCCGCATCGCCTTCACCGTGGCCAGCACCGGCGGCAATCCGGACCCGGGCAACCCGGGCGTGCCGGCCGGCTACTACTCGAAGGTGAACACCTCCAGCCCGAGCCAGCTGCGCTGCTCGCTGCACGCCACCATCAAGGGCCACACCGCCTACCCGTACAGCGGCTCGGGTACCAGCACCTGGACCATCTTGGAGATTGCCGACGAGGACCCGAACAACCCGAACCGCATTCTCGACGCGTATCGCAACCGCAGCTACGCCAAGGTGACCGATCGCGCCGGCAGCGGCAGTGGCCTGAAGTACAACCGCGAACACACCTGGCCGAACTCGCTGGGCTTTGCCAGCACCACCGGTGACAAGGGCCTGCCGTACGCGCCGTACACCGACACCCACATGCTGTACCTGACCGATGCACAGTGGAACGCCGACCGTGGCAACAAGCCGTTCGCCAAGTGCGACGCCAACTGCGGCGAGCGCGCCACCGAGGCCAACAACGGCCAGGGCGGCGGCAGCGGTGGCTATCCGGGCAATTCCAACTGGGTGCGCACGCCGGACGGCAACACCGGCACGTTCGAGGTGTGGGGCAAGCGCAAGGGCGACATGGCGCGTGCAGTGATGTACATGGCCATCCGCTACGAGGGCGGCAAGGATGCGGCGACCGGCCAGTCCGAGCCGGACCTGGAGCTGACCGACGACCGCAGCAAGATCGTCAAGACCAGCAGTTCGCCGGCCTACATGGGCCTGCTGTCCACGCTGATCGACTGGCACCTGTCCGACCCGCCGGATGATGCCGAACGTGCGCGCAATGACGTGGTCTACAGCTTCCAGGGCAACCGCAACCCGTTCATCGACCACCCCGAGTGGGCGACCCCGGGCCTGTTCACCTCGGCCAAGCCGGCGACCTGCCAGCTGGCCAACTGACCGCGCAACGCAGCGGTCCACTGCCGCCGCCGGGCCCTGACCCGGCGGCGGCCCTATACTCGACGGTCATGTCGACCGTCGATCCCGTCCTGCTGCTGTTGACCACCTGCCCGGACCGGGCCAGTGCCGAGCGCATCGCGCACGCGCTGGTCGGCGAGCGCCTGGCGGCGTGCGTGACCCGCCTCGATGGCGCGCAGTCGACCTACCGCTGGCAGGGCGAGGTGACCACCGACGCCGAGCTGCAACTGCTGGTGAAGACCACCGCAAGCCGCGTCGATGACGCGATTGCCCGGATCGTCGAACTGCATCCGTATGAACTCCCGGAGTGCATCGCGGTCGAAACCCGGGCCGGCCTGCCGGCGTATCTGGATTGGATCCGGGCACAGACCCGGGAGGACACTGATTGAAGACTCTGTTTGCGCGTGGCGCCGCCCTGTGCGCCCTGTTGTGGCTCTCGCTGCCAGCGTTCGCGCTGGATGAGAAGGACCTGCTGCCGGTGGACCAGGCGTTCGCGCTGACCGCCACCGCCCCCGAGCGCGGCCAGGTGCAACTGCAGTTCAAGATCGCCCCCGGCTACTACCTGTATCGCCACCGCACCAGCGTCAAGGCCGATCCGGCGTTCAATGCCGGCGCGCTGCAGATGCCCAAGGGCGACAAGCACCACGACGATTTCTTCGGCGAAGTCGAAACCTATCGCGAACGCCTGCAGGCCACCCTGCCCGGCACGCCGACCGATGCAGCGGGCACCATCAGCCTGGAAGTACGCTACCAGGGCTGCGCCGACGCCGGTGTCTGCTACCCGCCGCAGAAGCGCGTGGTGCAGGTCACCCTGCCCGGTGCCGGCGCACAGCCCGCGGCCCCTGCCGCGCGTGCCGGTGCCGCCAGCCCGTTCAACAATCCGCTGGCAGGTGCCGGCAACAGCGGCGGGCTGCGCCTGCCGGGTGCCGCCAGCAACAGCCAGGCGCTGCCGCTTCCGTCCGAGCAGGCGTTCGGCTTCGATGCCATCGCCAGCGACGGCAACACCCTGCTGCTGCGCTTCAGCCCCGCGCCGGGCTACTACCTGTATCGCGACCGCACCTCGTTGAAGCTGGAAGGCAGCACCGGCGTGCAGGCCGGCACGCCGCGCTGGCCGGCTGCGCAGTCGCATCGTGATGAACACTTCGGCGATGTCTCGGTCTACTTCAACCAGGTGGAAGTACCGCTGCCGCTGCGCCGCTCCGTTGCCGACGCGGTCGACAGTACCCTGGTGGTGACCTTCCAGGGCTGCCAGACCGATGGCATCTGCTATCCGCCGATGACCCGCCGGGTGAAGCTGTCGATCCCGGCCGGCAAGGTCAGCGCCAGCGCCGACCAGGCACCGCCGCGCGATGAGGTGATCAGCCCGTTGGCTGCGGCGCCACGCGAAGGCGCCAACGGCGCCCCCCTGCGCCTGCTGCCAACGGTACCCAATACGGATGCCACCACCCCGGCCGTTGCAGGCGCCGAAAGCGGTAATGAGTTCGCTGCAGATGCACGCGGTGACAACGCGCTGCGTACGCGTCCGCCCGCGACCACGCCGAATCCGGACCGCTCGTTCGTCTGGGTGCTGTTGTTGGCTTTGGCCGGCGGCCTCGTATTGAACCTGATGCCATGCGTGCTGCCGATCCTGTCGCTGAAGGTGCTGAGCCTGGCGCAGAGCGGCGAGAGCCCGCAGCGCGCGCGCAGCCACGCGCTCTGGTACACGCTGGGCGTGCTGGTCGCGTTCGCGGTGATCGGTGCGTTGATGGTCGGCCTGCGTGCGATCGGCAATGCCGTCGGCATCGGCTTCCAGCTGCAGCACCCTGGTGTGGTGGCGGCGCTGGCCTACATCATGTTCGCGGTGGGCCTGAGCCTGTCCGGCGTGTTCACCCTTGGCGGTGGCATCGGCAACCTCGGCCAGTCGCTGGCCAGTCGCAGCGGTCCGGCCGGTGACTTCTTCACCGGTGCGCTGGCCTGCGTGGTCGGCAGTGCCTGCGTCGGCCCGTTCATGGGTGGCGCGATCGCCTACGCCTTCATTGCCCCGCCACTGAAGGCGATGACCGTGTTCCTGTTCCTCGGCCTGGGCCTGGCGCTGCCGTTCCTGCTGATCGGCTTCGTGCCGGCGCTGGCGCGCCGCCTGCCCAAGCCGGGCCCGTGGATGGAAACGCTCAAGCACGTGCTGGCCTTCCCGATGTATGCCACCGCGCTGTGGCTGCTGTGGGTGCTGGGCAAGCAGCGTGGCGTGGACGGCATGGCGCTGGTGCTGGGTGGCCTGCTGCTGTTCGCCTTCGGCCTGTGGCTGTTCGAGCGCAACCGCTGGACCGGCTCGCGTGCAGTGACCTTGCTCGGCGTGCTGCTGGCGATCGGTGCATTGGTACCGGCCTGGGGCGTGACCCAGCTGGCACCGCCGGCACGCGCCGCACAGGCGGCCAGCGACAACGTGGTGGAGTACTCGCCGCAGCTGCTGGACCGCCTGCGCGCCGACAACCGCGTGGTGTTCGTCAACATGACCGCCGACTGGTGCGTGAGCTGCAAGGCCAACGAACGCGCGGTGCTGTCACGGCCGGAGTTCAAGGACCTGCTCAAGCGCACCAACGCGGTGTACATGCGCGGTGACTACACCAACGTCGATCCGCAGATCACCACGTTCCTGGAAGAACACAAAGCCGTCGGCGTGCCGCTGTACGTGGTGTACGGCCCCGGTGCACCGCCGACCGTGCTGCCCACCCTGCTGACCCAGGCCGTGGTCGAGGAAGCGCTGCTGCGCACCGCACGATGAAGTGGCAACGGCCAGCGCTGCTGTGGACAGCGGTGCTGGCCGCCGGCCTTGGCCTGTGGGCCGGCCATCGATTGGCACCGGCGTCGGCTGTAACGGCTGCCTCGCCAGATGCTTCCGCAGCGGCTCCCGCGGCGCCGGCCCTGAAGGTGGGTGATCCGCTGCCGGCACTTTCACTGCCCGACCTCGAGGGCCAACCGCAGGACCTGCGACAGCGCTTCGCCGGCCGCCCGCTGCTGGTCAACGTCTGGGCCAGCTGGTGCGCCCCATGCGTGGAAGAGATGCCGGAGCTTGCCCGCTTCGCCCATGCGCAGGGCGACAACGGCGTGCAGGTGCTGGGCCTGGCACTGGATACCCCGGAAGACGTGCGCGGTTTCCTGCAGCGTGTCCCGGTGGATTACCCGATCGTGATCGAGACCCCGGGGCCGCGCGATGCCAGCGTGCAGCTGGGCAATACACAGGGCCTGCTGCCCTACAGCGTGCTGTTCGATGCGCAGGGGCGGCTGGTGAAGGCAAAGCTGGGACCGTTCGCCCACGGCGAGATCGAACGCTGGGTGAAGTGAGGGTTCGGCAGGGTTGCACCCTGCACCCGCTTCAGGCCAGAGCAACAGCCGAAGCAATAGCTACAGCGGGCTTTCCGTGGGATGGCGGGGCGATGTCGGAGTGCGGGGACGCTGCAAGTACGTCCCTGTAAGCTTGGCAGCCGCATCCATGCGGCTGACACCCCGCACTCCGACACCGCCCCACCTCTGACAGATCTTCGCGGCTGTTGGTAGGTGTCGACCTTGGTCGACACATCTGTCAGATATCGATATTCAGAACGGAATCAGACCCCGTGCCGACCAACGGTCGGCACCTACCAAAGCAGAACGCCGTTCCGACAGATCGCAGGAAACTGTCGAAGGCGGGGTGGGTCCGGTTGAGGGGGCGTGAGCCGCATGGATGCGGCGACCGAGCTTACATGGACGTACTTGCAGCGTCCCCCTCAACCGGACCCACCCCGCCAACCCACGGAAAGCCAGCTTTTGACGTTGACGTTGCTCCGGCTTGTAGCGGGTGCAGGGCTGCAAAGCCCTGCAACAAAACCCTCCTTGACCGTAGCCCGTCCGCCACGGAAAATTCCGCGACTAATTCTCATTTGCTGTTGCGCAGGATGCGGGCGGCAGCCTTCCAGGCCCTCCTCCTTCAATGTTCAAGAACGTCCTGTTCCAACTGCACTGGCTGCTGGGCATCACTACCGGTGCCGTCCTGGCCGTGATGGGACTCAGCGGCGCCGTGCTGTCCTTCGAGGACGAACTGCTGCGTGCCGCCAACCCCGGCTTCGCCGAAATCGCCGAACACCATTCCGAAGGCCAGCATCCGCTGGCGCTCACTGAACTGGTGCCGCTGCTGCAGGCCGGCAGCGAGCGACCACTGCAACGCCTGCGCATCGATGCCACCGGACAGCGACCGTCAGTCGCACGGTTCGCCGGCGGCAAAGAGCACTGGGTGTACTTCGACCCGTACAGCGGCGAACGCTTCAGCGCGCTGCGCGGGCAGGCCTTCTTCGATTTCGTCGAAGACCTGCATCGCCACCTCGCTGCGGGCGAGCGCGGCAAATGGATCACCGGCAGCTGTGCCATCGCCCTGCTGTTCTTCACCCTGTCCGGCCTCTATCTGCGCTGGCCGCGGCGCTGGTGGCACTGGCGCAGTTGGTTGGCGGTGGAGTGGAAGCGCAGCGGCCGCGGGTTCCTGTGGAGCCTGCACTCGGTGGTCGGCACCTGGGTGCTGTTGGTCTATCTGATGAGTGCGCTGACCGGCCTGTGGTGGTCGTTCGACTGGTACCGCAGCGCCGCCAACACCCTGCTGGCCGTCGCGCCGGCGGCCAAGCACAAGGTCGCCACCGACACGACGCTGGACCTGCGCCGCGTCGAAACCACCTTGTATGCGTTGCCCGGCGTGCGCACCGGCTTCATCGACCTGCGCCTGCCGGAAGAGCCCGGCCAGGTACTCAACGTGCGGGTGATGGCCGGTGATCCGTCTCAGCGCGGCGGCCACCATGACCGTGCACATGATCTGCTGCAACTGGATCCGGCCAGCGGGGCAATCCTCGATTCGCGCCCCTACGCGCGCCAGGGAACCGGCGGCCAGCTGGCCACCAGCGTGTTCGCGTTGCACTCGGGCAGCTACTTCGGCATACCCGGGCGCGTGGTGGTGATGCTCAGCAGCCTGGGCATGAGCCTGTTCTTCATCACTGGCTGGATGCTGTACCTGGACCGTCGCCGCAGCCAGCGCGCCGCGCGCGGGCTGCGCCAGTCGCTTCCGGTTGCCGCCGCCAATGATGGCCGCGCACCTTGGCTGGTCGTGCATGCCAGCCAGAGCGGGCTGGGCGAACAGCTGGCCTGGCGTGCTGCCGCGCAGCTGCAGGCCGCTGGCCATGCTGTGCAGGTACTGCCATTGGCCCGGGTCGATGCCACGCAGCTCGCGCGCACTGCGCAGGCCTTGTTCGTGCTGAGCACCTTTGGCGATGGCGAACCTCCGGATGCGGCGCGGGGCGCTGCGCGACGGCTGCTGGCACAAGCGCCCGATCTGTCGGGCCTGCAGTTCGGCCTGCTCGCCCTGGGTGACCGCCAGTACCCGCATTACTGCGGCTTTGGCCGCCAGTTCGATGGCTGGCTGCTGGGCAACGGTGCGCGTGCGCTGTTCCAGCGCATCGATGTCGATGCCGCTGCGGTAACGGCGCTGCGCCAGTGGCAACAACAGCTGGGCGCGCTGACCGGCATCGCCACCGATGACAGCGTACTGCCGGCCGCCACGCAGATGCACGAGTGGCGCCTGCTCGGCCGCGACCGCCTCAATCCAGGCAGCATCGGCGGTGCGATCTGGCGCATCCGTCTTGCTGCACCGGCCGAGGTGCAGTGGCAGGCGGGCGACATCCTGCATATCGCGCCCCGCCACAACGCGCGGCACGCCGATGCGGTACTGAAGGCACATGGGCTGGATCCCCTGCAGCCGCTGCTGATCGACGGCCAGCCGCGCACGCTGCTGGCGCTCGCCAGCGAGCGCGAGCTTCCCGATGCCGATGCCGCGCTGGCGGTGCAGGATGCGTGCCTGTGGCTGGCAGGGCTGTCACTGCTGCCGGGGCGGGAGTACTCCATCGCGTCCTGTACGGATGACGGTGCGGTCGAGCTGGTGGTACGGCTGGTCCATGACGAAGCCGGACGCACCGGCCTGGGCTCGGGCTGGCTGTCAGTGCATGCGCCGATAGGCGCCAGCATCGCCTCCCGCGTGCACCGCAATCCGGGTTTCCATCGCGTGATCGGTGCACCCATGGTATTGATCGGCAACGGCACCGGCATCGCCGGCCTGCGCAGCCTGCTGCGCGAAGCCGCCCATGCCGGAGAACATGGGCACTGGCTGCTGTTTGGTGAACGCCAGCGTGCGCACGATTTCCTGTTCGCCGACGAGATCGAGGCCTGGCAGGCCAACGGTCATCTTGCGCGGGTGGACCTGGCGTTCTCGCGCGATGGCGACGGCGGCTATGTACAGGATCGCCTGCGTGTGGCGGCCGATGCCCTGCGCGACTGGATGCAGCGTGGTGCCGTCATCCACGTCTGCGGTTCACTGCTGGGCATGGCCGAAGGCGTGGACCAGGTGCTGCGCGAAGCGCTGGGCGATGAAGCAGTGGAAACACTGCTGGAGAGCGGGCGCTACCGTCGCGACGTGTATTGATTCCTGCCACCGCGCATGGGCGTGAGCCGAGCATGGGCTCGGCTCTACAGTGTTTCCCGGGCCCGATGATGTAGAGCCGAGCCTGCACTCGGCTGATTCCCCGCCGGCCCACAGAACAGCACCGCCTAGGCCGCCGCGCGTGCCGCCCGCTCTTCCGGCTGCAGTCGGAACGCGCCCACCGCTTCGGCCAGCGCGTGTACCTGCGCCTGCATCTGCGCGGTCGAGACACCGGCTTCTTCCACCAGGCTGGCGTTGCGCTGGGTGCTGGCTTCCATCTGCACGATGGTCTGGTTCACCTGCGCGATGCCGGCATGCTGGTCCTGCGATGCACTGCGGATACCGGCCAGCAGCTCGGCCAGCTGCTGCACGCTGCCAACGATCTCGCCCATGGTGGTGCCCGCCTGCTCGGCCTGCTGGCTGCCTTGCCCGACCCGCGCCACCGAATCCTCGATCAATCCCTTGATCTGCTTCGCCGCCTCGGCACTGCGCTGGGCCAGCAGGCGTACTTCTGCCGCCACCACGGCAAAGCTGCGGCCCTGCTCGCCCGCGCGTGCCGCCTCCACCGCCGCGTTGAGCGCAAGGATGTTGGTCTGGAAAGCGATGCCATCAATCAGCTGGGTGATATCGCCGATCCGGCGCGACGCCTCGCTGATGCCCTGCATGGTCGCCACCACCTGGCCCACCGCCTCACCGCCGCGCTGCGCCACCGCAGCGGCACCCTTGACCAGCGCGTCGGCACGCCCCGCGGCATCCGCATTGCGGCCAACGGTGTCGGTCAGCTCATGCATCGATGCGGCCGTCTCTTCCAGGTTGGCCGCCTGTTGTTCGGTACGCTGCGAGAGGTCGTGATGGCCGGCAACGATCTCGCCAACATCGGTGTCGAGGCTGGAGGTGGCGTGCTGGATGCGGGTGACGATGCGGCCGAGCTGAGCGACGGTGGCATTGGCATCGTCGCGCATGCGCGCGAACACCCCCTGCAGTTCACCCTCCATGCGCACGCTGAGGTCACCGTGGGCCAACGCTGCCAGCAGCGCCTGCAGGTCGCCAAGGTTGGTTTCAAACGTGGCCAGCAGGCGGTTGATGCTGGTCGACAGCGTGCGCACGAAGCCCTGCTTGCCCTCCAGCGCGATGCGCCCATGCAGGTCACCGTGCGCGGCGGCGTCGACCAGCGCGGCCACTTCGGTTTCCAGCAGGGTTTCCAGCGCACGACTTCGCCATTCCACCGCCACGCCAAGGAACTGGCCTTCGTCGATGATGGCGTTGGCAATCAGCTGGTAGCGCCCCCCTGCCTGGCTGATCTCGCGCTCCTCGCGCTGGCGCACGCTGGCCAGGCTGCCCAGCGCTGGGTGCAGGCGCACCGCGTCGCTGCCCACCAGCTCTTCGACCTGGCGCTCGAGCTGCAGCAGCAGTGCCGGGTTGGCGTAGGCAACCTGCCCTTCCGCATCGATCACCATCAGGCCGGTCTGCGCGCTGTCCAATGCCTGGCGCACGCGGGTGTTGCCGCGCGCCACCGCACGCTCGGTCTCGATGCGCGCGCGCAGGCGCTGCTGCATGTCGACCAACCGCTGGGCCAGCTGGCCGATCTCGTCGTTGGCGTTGTAGACGCGCAGGGTGGTGTCCAGGCGATCGTCGGCGATGTCGCTGGCGAAACGCAGGGTATCCTGGATCGGCTGGCGCACCGCACGCAGCACCAGCACCAGGCTGGTGATCAATACTCCGGCAACCAGCAGCAGCGTGAGTGCGAACAGCACGCTCATGGCGCGTGCGCCGGCCTGCTGGCGTGCCTGTGCACTGGCCAGCGCCGCGACCTGTGCCTGCTGGAATGCGGCCAGCGCAGGTGCCACGCCAGCGGCGGTTTCAAGCAGTGACTGTGCCTCCACATCCAGCCCGACACGCGCGGCGGTGTAGCCCAGCAACGCGATCTGGTAGCCCTCCATTCCGCTGCGCAGGGCGTCCTGCACATCGGCAGGCAGACCCGCCAGCGCCAGATCGAATGGCAGTTTTTCTTCGCTCGCACGATCGGCGTGCGTGGAATCACCATCGAGCAGCAACAGCGCCTCCTGACGGCGCATCTTCTGCAGGGACAGCGCCAGCGACGGCCGCTGCTGGGCGTCCACCTGGGTCTGCAGGGCATCGGCCGCCTGCTGCAGCTGCGCGGCAAGGCCAGCGTCGCCGCGACCCATTTCATCGACACGTTCGAACAGCGCCACCACACCCTGCGAGAACGCGTCAGCGGCCTCGGTCAGCGCCTGCAGGGCCCTGCGCCGGCTGGCATCCATCGGCATCGCACGCAGCGCCTGCAGATCGGCCTGCAGGGCGTTCTGGGTCACCAGCAACTGGTTGCGGTCGGCATCATCGAAACTGCGTGCATACTGGGTATGCAGGCGGCGCGCTTCGGCCACCCGCGTGGCCAGGCTCGCAGCCAGATCGCTGCCGCGCTGGTAGCTGGCCTGGCTGCGTGCAGCCTGTGCGCTGGCGTGGCCGGTCCAGGCGTAGACGGCAGCGATCGCGACCAGGCCAAGCCCACAGACCCACAGGGTCGCCTTGAGCTTGTTGGCCACGCTGAGCCGATGCGGCTGCAGCCAGCGCAGCAGGCCGGGGGACGCCGAGCGCAACGTGCCAAGGCGCGCGCGCAGGGACCTGAGGTGGGGGACAACGGCCGACATGACAGACTCCAGGCGGAAGGACGCACCTGTATCGGCTGGATCTGACACAACTTTAGGAAGTTTTTCGTTCGCCCACGCCGATCGCTGACGGACGCGGCCTTTGTACCGGGCACAGGCGACGGGGCGATGACATCGCCGGCGCGCTTGACCTCAACCCCGGTTGGGGGAGCACAGTGGACCTCCCTCCCCCGACCGGTGCCGCCATGACGACGCTCGATGTCCCCCGCTACCTGCAACGCCTGCAGCTGGATGCCCCGCCACCGCGGACCCTGGCCGGCCTGACCCTGCTGCAGCAGCGCCACAACGCGCTGCTGCCATTCGAGACGCTCAGCTGCCTGCTGCGCGACGCGGTGCCGATCGACCTGGACAGCGTGCAGCGCAAGCTGCTCGACGAGCGCCGGGGTGGCTACTGCTTCGAACTCAATGGCGGCCTGCTGGCCCTGCTGCAGGCACTGGGCTTCGATGCGCAGCCGCTGAGTGCGCGTGTACTGCTGGCCGCACAGGACGGCGAGCTGACTGCACGGACCCACCTGCTGCTGCGCGTGCATGTGGACGGCGATGATTGGCTGGTGGACGCCGGTTTCGGCAGCCTGACCCCGACCGTGCCGCTGCGGCTGCACGATGCGCAGCCGCAGGCCACGCCGCACGAGCGTTTTCTGCTGCAGCGCCTGCCCGAGCAGGGCGACTTCGTGCTGTCGGCCGAATCCAGCGACGGCTGGCGGGCGATGTACCGCTTCGATCTGCAGGCACCGGCACCGATCGACAACGTGGTGGGCAACTGGTACGTGTGCACCCACCCCGATTCCAGCTTTCCGGGCCAGCTGCGCGCGTCGCTGACCGGGCCCGACTGGCGCCGCACCATCGGCAGCGGCAACTACACCGAGTACCGCCCCGGGCAGGCGCCGGACAAGCGCCCGCTGCACGATGTCGGCGATGTGCGCGAGGTGCTGCAGCAGCGTTTCGGCATGCAACTGCCCGACGACCCACGACTGGACCCGGCGATCAACGACTGGCTGCAGCGCTCGCGTACCGCGACCTTGTAGAGCCGAGCCCATGCTCGGCTGACGCATTGGCGGCGCAATCAACAGCAGTCGAGCATGGCTCGACTCTACAGAAGCGCGCGCGCCTGCAGCGCGATGCGGTTGCCTTCACTGTCGCGGATCTCGGCCACTCGCCAATTGCCGGCATCGGCCGGACCGAAGCGCAGTTCGGCACCTGCCTGCAGCGCGCGCGCGAGGCTGGCATCCAGGTCATCCACGCCGATGTAGATGCGCACGCCCTGCTCGGAGGGCCGGTAGTCCGCGCCTTGCACCAGCGCCATGCTGGCACCTTCCGCGTCATCCGAAAACGGCAGGTACGCCATCTGGCAGTCATGCAGCAGGATCGGCGCATCCACGTCCACCCGCAGCCATTGCTGGTAGAACGCGATGGCACGGGCCAGGTCACTGGCGGGGATTTCAACGTGCAGGATCGGGTTCATGCTTTTTCCTGGTGCCGGCAACTCAGATGATGCGCAGGGTAATCGCCTTCAGCACCGCGCGGGTGCGGTCGCGGGTGCCGAGCTTGTCGAGGATGGCCGAGACATAGTTCTTCACCGTGCCCTCGGCCAGGAACAGGCTGCGCGCGATCTCCTTGTTGCTGTAGCCACCGGCCAGCAGGCGCAGGATCGCTACTTCGCGCTCACCGAAGGTATCGGTGGGCGGCGCTTCATCATGGAAACGGTAGCGGGCGCGTACCGGCTCGGTGCTGACCGGCAGCAGCAGGGTCTCACCGGTGGCAACGCGCTCGATCGCCTCGCGCAGGTCGGCCGGTGCTGCGTCCTTGAGCAGGAATCCCTGCGCTCCTGCCTCGCTGGCACGCAGCAGCAGATCACTTTCATCGAAGGTGGTCAGCAGCAGCAGCGGGGTGGCGTCACCACGCGCGCGCAGCCGGCGCAGCGCTTCGATACCGTCCATCCCGGGCATGCGGATGTCACTGAGCACCACGTCCACCGGCTGGGTGGCCAGCGCATCCAGCAGCGCCTGGCCGTCTTCGGCTTCCAGCACCACCTCCACGCCCAGCCCCTGCAACAGTGCGCGCAGGCCGGCACGGACCAGCGCCTGGTCGTCGGCCAGGGCAACACGGATCGCGCCACCGCTCATGCCGGCACCCACGCAGTCAGGTGCATGCCACCCTGCGCGGTGCGGGCCAGTTCCAGCTGGCCGCGCACTGCGGCCAGGCGCTCACGCATGCCGGTGATGCCGTTGCCCTCGCGGATACGCTCGGCGCGCTGGCCGTTGTCACGGATGTCGATACGCAACCGGGAGTCCTCTTCGTTGATCGTCAGCCATACGGTGTCTGCGTTGCCATGCCGGGCGGCATTGGTCAGCGCTTCCTGTACCAGGCGCAGCACGGTCTCTGCCATCAGCGGGTCAGCCACGCGCACGCTCTCGCCGATCTGCAGCTGCAGCTTCGGGCGCGGGAACGGCGCGGCCAGCGCGTGCAGCGCAGTAGCCAGATCGAGGCCGCGATCATCGCGCATCGATTGCACCACCTGGCGGATGTCGGCCAGCAACTCGCCGGACAGCTGCTCGGCCAGCACCAGTCCGTCGCGCCCGGCCAGCACAGGGTCGGCCGCAAGGGCGCGCAGGTTCAAGCGCATCGCGGTGAGCTTGTGCCCGGCCACATCGTGCAGTTCGCGGGCCAGGCGCAGGCGCTCGGCATCGCGTGCACTGTCGGCCAGCAGTGCACGTGTCGCCAGAAGATCGGCATTGACACGGGCCAGGTCATCGCGGGCCAACGCAGTGCTGCGCGCGTAGTGTGCGGTCAGTGCGGCAAATGCCTGGAAGCCGCCATACAGCAGCACCACCAGCAACGGCTGGGTGAAACCACTGTGGCGCAGCACGAGATACATGGCGAGGTTGGCCAGCAATGCAACACCCAGCACGAAGCGCGGTGGCCAATGCTCGGCCAGCTGCGCCACCAGCACCACCAGCAGTACCGGCGCGGTTCCGGTGCGCGGCTGCAGGGCAACCAGCGCGATCGCCAGCACGGCCTGCAGCACCGCAGCCAGTGCACGCACGCGGGCCGGCATTGCCGCCCATCCGTGCACCACGAACAGCAGCAGGAACGCGCCAAGCGACGCCTGGCTGAGTCCGGCACCGGCGCCCTGCACGCCGAATGACAGGCCCACCACCAGCACGGTGACCAGGCCGGCGAGGCTGAGGGGACGCAACAGGTGGCGGAACAGGCTGGGCATGACCTGATGCTGACGGCCGCGGCAGCAACCGGCAATGGGTCCAACGCAGAAAGTGACTTCTGGCACGTCGGATCGATGACCACTGGCCCTGAACCCACCAACGCGCCCCGCGCAGACTGGCTCTACACCGCAGCACACCACCCACCTCCGGAGCCACCGCCATGATCCGCACCGCCCTGCTCAGCACCGCCCTGACTGCCCTGGCCCTGGCCAGTGGTGCCCACGCCGCCGATCTGGCAGTGACCGTACACGATGTCCGCGTGCAGACCGGCACCCTGCGCGTTGCACTGGTCGACAGCGCTGCCGCCTGGGACGGCAAGGCCAAGCCGGTGCAGGCGCAGCAGGCGATGCCCAGCGGCGACAGCGTCCACTTCACATTCAAGAACCTGCCGGCCGGCAGTTATGCCGTACTGCTCACCCACGACGAGAACGACAACGGCAAGCTCGACACCAACCTGGTCGGCATGCCGGTGGAAGGCTATGGCTTCAGCAACAACCCGCAGGTGATGCGCAAGCCGACCTTCGACGAGGCGCGCGTCGACGTGCCGGCTGCCGGCGCTGCCATCGACATCACCCTGCGCTGATTCCTGCATCCAGACCCGAGGCCATCATGGACCGTCGCCGCTTCCTCCGTACCCTGCTCAGCAGCAGCGCCTGCCTGGCCCTGGGCGCCACCGCACTGCGCAGCGCGCCCGCCTTCGCCGGCGACCCGGCCCGTTTCGCGCAGGGCCTGCAGGAACACCCGTGGCTGCTGGGCTGGCGCAGCGTCACCAGCGAGAGCCTCGGCCCGGCCACCGTGCAGCTGCAGGGCCGTCTGCCGGCCGGCCTCGCCGGCACGCTGTACCGCAATGGCCCGGCCTGGACCGAGCGCGATGGCTTCCGCTACGACCACTGGTTCGACGGCGACGGCATGGTGCATGGCTGGCGCTTCAACGGCGATGGCAGCCTGACCCACCACGGGCGCATGGTGGCCACGCCGAAGTTCAGTCGTGAACAGAAGGCCGGCCGCTTCCAGTACCCGGCGGCCGGCACCAGCGTTCCCGGTGCCCTGGCGGTGCGCAACAACGATGACGCCAACGTGGCCAACACCTCGGTGATGATGATCAACGGCCGCCTGTTCGCACTGTGCGAATCCGGCTCGGCGTTCGAAGTGGACCCCGATTCGCTGCAGACCCTCGGGCCGGTCACCTGGCGCCCGGATCTGGCGGCGTTGCCGTTCTCCGCGCATCCGCTGCCGGACCGCGATGGCAGCGTGTGGAATTTCGGATCGATCAGCCTGATGGGAGGCCATGGCCTGCTGGTCTGGCACATCGGCAAGGACGGCCAGCTGCGCAGTGCCAATGTGATTGAAACGCCGGAACATGGCTACCTGCATGCCTTTGCGATGACCGAGCAGCACCTGGTGTTCGTGCTGATGCCGTTCGACTTCAGCGGCACCGGCGGCAGCTTCTTCGAGCGCATGCAGTTCGCACCGCAGCGCCCCGCGCGCATCGCGGTGGTCGCCAAGGATGCGCCGGACAAGGCGCAATGGTTCGAGGCACCGTTCGCGGCGATCTATCACTTCGGCGATGCCTTCACCCGCGACGGCGGCATCGTGCTGCGCGCGGTGCGCCACGACGACATCAACGAAGCGCGCTCGCCGATGAAGGAGGCGATGGCCGGTGACGGCGCGCACGCGGCGAACAGTGGCGCCAGCCTGGTCGAATTGCACCTGGACCTGCGCCGCGGACAGGCACGCTGGGAAACCCTGGGCATCAGCGCGGTGGAGTTCCCGCTGTTCGATCCGCGTTCGGCCAACACCCGGGGGGCGCGCCTCTACGCGCCGACCATCGATGGCCCGGCCACGGCGCCGTACTTCAACGCAGTGGCTGCATTCGATATCGAGCGCGGGCGTCGCCAGCTGTGGCACTACGGGCCGGACATCATGGCCGAGGAACATGTGTTCGTGCCGCGGCCGGGCAGCCGCAACGCCGATGACGGCTGGCTGATCGGCACCCTGCTCGACCCGGTGAACAAGCGCAGCGGCCTGGCCGTACTCGATGCGCGCCACCTGGACGACGGTCCGCTGGCACAAGCATGGCTGCCCTACGCGGTGCCGCTGGGCTTCCACGGCACGTTCGCCACACGCGGTTGAGTCCACGCCGTGCGGACACCGGCGCTGGCATGCTGGGGCTCCCCTTCCTGCGGAGCCCTGCATGTCCCTGGCCGACCATCGAAGTGCGCTGGCACCGCAGGGATTCCTGCGCGTGGCAATCAACCTCGGTAATCCCGTGCTGGCACAGGGCGATGCACGCTCACCGCGCGGGCCGTCGCTGGAACTGGCCACCGCATTGGCGCAGCGTTTGGGCGTGCAGGCTCGCTTCACCTGCCACGACGCAGCGGCCTCGGTGGTTACTGCGGCCGCCGAACATGCCTGGGATCTTGCCTTCCTGGCGATCGATCCCGCGCGCGCCGACCGCATCGCCTTCAGCGCGCCCTATGTGGAAATCGAAGGCACTTATCTGGTGCGCGAGGACAGCCCGGCGCAGCAGGTGGCCGATCTTGACCGCGACGGCCTGCGCATCGCGGTCGGCCGTGGCGCAGCCTACGACCTGTTCCTCAGCCGGGAGCTTCGCCACGCCACGATCGAGCGTGCGGACACGTCTGCGGCGGCGATCAACCTGTTCGACCAGCAGCACCTGGATGCGGCCGCCGGCGTGCGCCAGCCGCTGGCGGCCTGGGCGCATGCGCATCCCGGCCATCGGGTGCTGGCCGATCGTTTCACCGCCATCCAGCAGGCGGTGGCCGCACCAGCCTCGCGCCCGGCCGAGGCGTTGCGGGCGCTGTTCGAGGAAGTGGATGCGATCAAGGCCGGATCGTTGCTGGGCGAAGCGTTCGCCCGTGCCGGGCAGGCGGTCACGCTGGTGCGGTGACTGTAGCGTCGAGCCATGCTCGACCGCTTCTTCGAAAGACCAGTCGAGCATGGCGCGACGCTACAGATGCGCGCCTTCCATGTGCCGCACATGCTCGGCGGCCTGCGCGTGCAGCCAGTCGCGGAAAGCAAGGAAGCCGCGATGGCGGGCCGAGCGCTGCGGGTACACCAGCCAGTGCGGCCACTCGGTCTTCAGGCGCTGGCTGGACAGCGCGACCAGCTGGCCGGAGTCCAGCAGCAGGCGCGCACGGGTGACCCGCCCGAGCGCCACGCCCACCCCGTCCAGTGCGGCCCTGTGGTGCGCCTCCGAATCATCCAGCACCGCCACGAAGCGCGACGGCGGCCTCTGCCCACTCAGCGCAAACCAAGCCCCCCACGCCCCGTCCGGGTCACCGAGCAGCGGCCATTGGTCCAGCGGTACGCGGTCGATACCGCCCATGCGCTCGATCAACGCGGGGCTGGCCATCGGCAACAGCCACTCGTCGAACAGCGGCTCCACCACCAGCCCCGGCCAGTTTCCGGTGCCCAGCCGCAGTGCCGCGTCGAACTGCCGCTGGCGCTCGAAGTCGACCAGGCGTTCACTGGATTGCAGGTTGATCTCGATCTGCGGGTGCGCGGCGACGAAATGCCCCAAGCGCGGCACCAGCCAGGCCGAGGCCATCGACGGCACCGCGCTGATCGTCAGTACGTGCTCGGCGCGCGCCGCATAGGGTTGGAACGCCTCGTTGATCGCATCCAGGTGCGGGCCAACCTGGTCGAGAAGGCGCTGCCCCTCCAGAGTGAGGGTGACACCACGTGCCTGCCGGATCAGCAACGGCTGCCCGAGGCGCTCCTCCAGCTGGCGCATCTGATGGCTCAGCGCACTGACGGTGAGGTTCATCGACGCAGCCGCGCGCGACAGGTTGCCGAGGCGGGCAGCAGCCACGAAGCCCTGCAGGGCGTGGAGGGGCGGACGGGACATCAGACTTGAATCCTTTTCAAGGCAACCTTGCGGAAATGTCGCTTTTTTGCCACCCCATGCTGCCCGTATCGTGCAATCCACTCAAGTGGAGGCACGCTCATGAACATCTTCGGCGGCTTGTTGTTCCTGCACGGCCACGTGGCCAGCGCCGAGCTGGCGCGCCAGCTGGCCAGCCCTTCCCCGACGCCGTCGCCCAGCGGCACCCCTGGTAGTGCCGGCCGCTGGCCGGCAACCTCGCCGGCCAAGCATCCCGCAGCTGCCGGCCAGCGGCCGGCACTACCCTAGCGTTGCAGGGCTTGCTGCACGGCCGACGCGACATCGGTGTTGTCGATGTAGCTGCCGTCATTCCAACCTACGTGCTTCCGGTAACCCGCGTCGACGCCACGCACGCGCCGGCCGAGCAGCTCCGCACCCGCGCCCTTGGCCCACAGCGGCACCAGCGCGTTGGAGTGGTTACCGGTGGGACGGAAGCTCATCCCCGGCATGCGGCCGCGTCCATGGTTCCTTACCGGTTCGAAGGCCACGGTCTGCGCGTCCGGGCCCATCGGCATGCTGTTGTCGTGGTCGGTGGTCACGATCAGCAGGTTGTGTTCCCAGCCGCCGTTGCGTTCGACCCAGTCGATCACCGCCGCCACCGCGTCGTTGAACTCCACGGTTTCCTCGATCAGCCGGCCGTACTGCGGCTGGTCGCTGCACTGGCCGTAGTGCCATTCGGTGCCGCAGGCACTGGTATGCGCCGCCCAATCGGTGGCGCCGCCTTCCACCATCAGGAACAGGCCCCTGGTCGAACGCTGCTGCAGGAACTGCAGCGCGCCACGCGTCATGGTTGCCAGGTCGGGAACGCTGTCGATCTTCCTCACCCCGGAAGGCGTGGTCGCATCCTTGCCCAGCACCTGCAGCTGGCGCGCCTGCTGCAGCGTATTGGCCACGCGCGGCACGCCGATCAACGGACGATCAGCCGGCAGCCGGCCCTGCGCCATTGCGGCGAACTCCTCCTTGCTGCGGATCAGGCGCCACGGGCCGGCCGGGTTTGCGCCGATCGTGCTGCCCGCTTCCAGCTGCCGCCAATCCTGCTGCGACACCCATTCCCACGGGTTCGCGCAGCCCTCGGCCTTCGCGGCACCCATGCCCTCGTCACAGGCGCGGCCATCGACGCTGTACCCCGGGCCACCGGTGCCCATCACCAGGTCCATGTGACCCTGCGACAGCATCTGGTGGGCGATGGCGTGGTAGTTGTTGCGCGATGCGTTCTGCGCCGCGAACGCAGCGGGCGTGGCGTGCGCGAACGGCACCGAGGTGACCACGCCGGTGGCCATGCCCAGGCGCTTGGCGCGCAGCGTGTTGAATTCAACAGCGTTGCCATCGTTGTCCACGTTGATGGCGTTGTTGTAGGTCTTGATGCCTGAAGACAGCGCCGTGCCTGCTGCGGCGCTGTCGGTCGCCACCGCGGCCAGGTACTGGTAGCCGGCGAACGGCAGGTCCTGCGCCGGCACCGGCTCGGTATCCCAGGCCTTGCCCGCGTCGTAGCCGAGGGTCTGTGCGTTGTCGCCGGTCGGCTGGCTGCTGGCGTTCAACGGGAACGTGGTGACCGCCAGGCGCTGCGGGAAATCCGCATAGGGGGCGCCTTCGCGGCTGCCGTACTGCCAGTAGGCAGCGGCATCCCAGGTACCCCAACCCGCGCCGTCATTGATCATCACGATCACGTTGTACGGACGGACGTCACCGGAAGGAACGGCCTCGGCACGCAGAGCGGGCTGGCAGCCGCCAAGCCCGGCCAGCGCAAGCAGCAGCGAGGAATGGAGCCAGCGGCGTGGCGTACGTGCAGTCATTGAACAGTCCCCAGGCCATGGGTGGCCGAAATTCCGGTACGTTATATCGTTTCAATATTGCAGCTTCATGCAGCCGCCGCGGACTATCCTGCATCCCTCCTTCGCCATCGCCGCATGCATGCCGACTCCCACCTCCGCGCGCGTCCCGCTCTCGTCCATCACCCTCGATGCGGCAACTCTCACGGTGATCCACCAGCACAACGCCGACATCGCACGACAGCCGGCGTCGCTGACCAAGCTGATGACCGCCTACGCGGCCTATGCATGCATCGGGGAGTACGGGCACTCGTGGGACGAAACGGTCACCATCGCTGACGACGATGTGCATGCCGTGGCCGACGACGAAACGCGCATGGGGCTTGTCCCCGGAGAGACCGTCACCCTGGGACGTCTGCTGGAAGGCCTGATGATCGTCTCCGGCAATGACGCGGCACTGGCCATGGCACGTCACCTGGGCGGATCGCAGCCTGCATTCCTGGAACGCATGAACCGGCACGCTCGCCAGCTGGGCCTTCGCAGCACGTGGTTCGCCAGCGTATCCGGTATCACCACGCCGCATCATGCGTCCAGTGCGCGTGACATGGCGGTGCTGGCCGCCTGCCTGCTGAACGATCATCCGCAGATCCTGGCGATCACCGCGCAGCGCGCGTTTGAACATGGCAACTTCAGCCGCAACAACCAGAACGCCCTGCTGGGCGATGACGGCGTGGATGGATTGAAGACCGGTTATACCCGGGCTGCAGGCTTCTGCCTGGCGGCGACCGCGTGCCGGGCGGTACCCGGGCGAGCGCAGCCGGTGCGGCTGATCACCGTGGCCCTGGGTTCTGAGAGCCGCCAGGCACGCGATGCACGGGTACGTGAGTTGCTGGACAACGGTTTCGCCGCGCTGGCCGACACCGCCATCGATGCCTGAGGCCGATCAGCGGCGCTTGACCGTAGCCACGATCAGGCGCTGCAGTTCGGCTTCGGCGTCGCGCTTGTCCAGCGCCCCGGCAACCACAGCTTCGGACAGGGCTTCGGCCGCACCGAGAATCGCCCAACGCCCCGCCAGCGGCACCGAGCCGTCAGTGGCGAACGGGCCCAGCCAGGCGTCGCAGTTGTCGATGAAGTCCTGCTGGTAGCGCCGGCGCACCTCATGCAGCTCCGGCGCGCCCACCAGCGCGGCGAGGATGCCCTGCACTTCACTGCCCTGGCTGAGGATGCAGTCGATGTAACCGGAGGCGATGGCGGCCGCACGATCGGCCAGCTGTGCCCTGGCGCGACCGATACGCTCGTGGAAGACCACCGTCTGCCGTCCGTCGTAGTCATCGTAGAGCGCGGCCAGCAGACCGTTGCGGGTCACGAAGTGGTCGTAGGCCACTGGCTTGGTCACGCCCGCCGCTTCGGCCAGCCGCCCCAGCGTCAGCGCATCGGTGCCCTCCTCGCCGACCAGCGTCCACGCCACCTCCAGCAGCTGGCGGGCGCGTTGCTCTCGGGTCAGGCGGCGGCGCGTGGGAGCGACGTTGGCAGGCATCGGCGGAACACGGTGATCAGTTCATTGGAGTACCGATTTTACGGCCGATTTCCACCGCGGTCTGCAGGTGGGCCTGCGCAGCGCCACTGTCGGCGTCGAGCAGCAGTTGCGATGACAGTACGCGTGCACCGCAGTAGTCGAAGATGCCCATGTCGATCTGCGCCTTCATTGCGGCACCATAACCACGCCGTTCGATCATCTCCGCGCCCGCACCACCGACGCCGACCAGGTGCACACGCAGGCGCTGCAGCTTCTTCTGCACCTTGCCATCGGCGCCCTCCTGGTAGGCCCAGCCCTGGGTGAACACGCGATCGATCCATCCCTTCAGCAGCGCGGGGAACGACCACCAGTACAGGGGGTAGACCAGCACCAGCGTGTCGGTGGCGTCCAGCCGTGCATGCTCGGCGGCCACGTCGGCCGGCACCACGCCGGTGCCACGGAACAGCGCCTGGTCCTGCGCGGTGAAGCGCGGATCGAAGCCCTCGGCCATCAGGTCGGCGTGGGCCACGGTGTTGCCGGCATCGCTCGCAGCGATGGCCTCGCCGATGCGCTGGGCGATGGCATGGGTGAGCGAACCGGGTTCGGGATGGGCGGTGACGATGAGGCTATGCATGCGGGAACGTTCCGGAATTCATTACCTACCAATGGTAGTTATCAATTTCCGGAAGACCAGCACCACCGGTGGGACGCTGTTTTCGCACCCCTTATAGTGACGAGGTTGCCCGTGAGATACCCGACGATGCGCCGATACCTGTTTGCTTCATTGATGTACCTGTTGCTGGTTACGTCGGCACCGCCTGCCCTGGCCGGCGAGCTCACCGCGGCCGAGTCGGCCGGCCTGCGCCAGGACGTACAGGCGATGTTGACCGCATTCGCCAAGGGCGATGCCGAGCTGATCATCGCCCGCACGCATCCCAGCCTGAAACGCCTGGCCGGTGGCGATGAGACCTACGCCCAGTCGACCCGCGATACCGTCAAGGCATTGCACAAGGCTGGCCTCGTCATCATCAGTGACGAGGCCGGAGTGCCCGGCCGCACCTATGCCGCCGGTGACGAAGAAGTCTGCTTCGTACCGCGGCAGTCACTGCTGCGTGTGCGCGAAACCGCTATCCGCAGCACCTCGTTCATGGTTGCCGTGCGCCACGTCGGCACTTCGCAGTGGCGCTACCTTGATGGCGCCGGGCTGATCGACAATCCAGCGATGCTCCGGCAGCTGTTGCCGGCACTGGAGCCGGGCGTGATCCTGCCCAAGGGCGGAGTGGAAACGCTGTAGCGCACTTGCAGGGCGACGGTACGCTCCGGCGCATCCATCCACGCATGGCGTGGATCCATCGGCATGCGGGCGCTGCTCCTCGGTGGGTGCGTGGCTTGCTGCGCACCGGGCATCCTGCATCCACGCATGGCGAGTATCTACCGGCATGCGGGCGCTGCTCCTCGGTGGGTGCGTAGCTTGCTGCGCACCGGGCATCCTGCATCCACGCACGGCGTGGACCTACCGGCATGCGGGCGCTGCTCCTCGGTGGGTGCGTAGCTTGCTGCGCACCGGGTATCCATGCATCCACGCATCCACGCATGGCGAGTATCTACCGGCTGTCCGCTAGCGGAACAACGCGTTCAATGCCGCGCCCGAGGCCGCCTGCTGCAGGCCATCGAAGCGGCCGTCCTGCACGATCGGCTGTGTCGCCTCCATCAAACCTCCCCACGCGGCGCGCGCCAGCGCACCGCCCAGGCTGACCCGGCGCACGCCGAGTGCGGCGATGTCCTGCAGGCTCAGCGGTGTCGGCCCACCGACCAGCAGGTTCACCGGCTTCGTTCCAGCTGCGGCAACCACCGCACGGATCTGCTCGGAGGTCTTGATGCCGGGTGCATACAGCACATCGGCACCAGCCTCTGCGTAGGCACGCAGGCGCTGCAGGGTGTCCTGCAGATCCGGCACGCCGACGAAGAAGTTCTCGGCACGCCCGACCAGCAGCACCTCGCCGCCCACACGGTCGATGGCCGCACGTGCCGCGCGCAGGCGCTCGACCGCCTGGTCGATCGGACGCAGCGGGGCATCGGCCACGCCGCTGGCATCCTCGATCGACAGCGCCGCGATGCCGGTATCGATCGCCGCCGCCACCGCCTCCCCCACTGCCTGTGGCGTGGCGCCGAAGCCATCACCGAAATCGGCATTCAATGGAAGTGCTGTCGCCGCCGCCATCAGCCTCAGGTGCTCCAAGGTGGCCTGCAGCGAGACCGCACCGTCCGGTCGCCCTTCGCTCCAGGCGCAGCCGGCACTGGTGGTGGCCAATGCCAGGAAGCCCTGCCGCTGCAGGTAGCGCGCACTGCCCACATCCCACGGATTGGGCAGCACGAAGCAACCTTGCGCATGCAGCTGGCGGAAGGCCGCGCGCTTGCGCGGGGTGTCGGCATCGAGCGAGGTCATGGCGGGCTCCGGGACGGCAGACCTGCACCCTAGCCCGCCGCTTCGTCGCGCTCAATGGCGACGAAGGCGGCCGTGCATGAGGTGATGCTGCCTGCTTATTGGACGCCATCGGCCGCACTGCCCGAGCGTGCGTGCTTGCCCACCCCCATGCCGCCACGGAGCCCTTCATGCAGCCTGACCCGCATATCCTCATCGATGACGGCGACGATGACGCCCACTGGGCCGACCTGCTTTCGCCGGCACGGCGGCGCCTGATCGCCTCGGCCGGGCTGGCCGCCGGAGGCCTGGCCAGTGCTTCGGCAGCCTCGGCATCGCCCCATGGCGACGTTGCAGCGAACACCACCGAGCCCGGCCGTCCCGGCTTCCGTGCCATCGTGCCGCCGGCGCCGAAGGGGCGCAGTCCCTGGGGCCAGGCCACGGCCAGCGAACCCACCCCGCGGCCAGCCAGCGTGCGTCCTGGCGAAGCCACGCTGCCCACCACCCCGCGCGCCTATACCGACATCAAGAGCTATCACGCACATATCTACTTCGATGAAGACAGCTTCGAGAAGGCCGCCCTCCTGCGGCGCTGGGCGGCCGAACGCTTCCCGGTGGAACTGGGCAACTGGAACCTGGAGCCGCGCGGCCCGCATGTAACACCGTCGTTCTACTTCGGCTTCAACAACGACCTGCTGCCGGTGTTGGTGCCGTGGCTGCAGCTCAACAGCCTGGGGCTGACCATCCTGATCCACCCCAACACCGGCGATGGCCGCGCCGACCATCTGTACTACGCCCTGTGGGTGAACCGCGCGCAGCCGGTGAACGCCTACAACTGGCCGGTGCCCAAGCCGGGCGAGCCGGAGGCATTGGAAGAAGTGTTCCCGAATGTGGTGCCAACGGTGCCGCTGGAGACGTGACCCGCCTTTCCGGTGGGTGCGTAGCATGCTGCGCACCTTGGGCTACCCTCCGGTGGGTGCGTAGCTTGCTGCGCACCTTGGGCCGCCCTTCCGGTGGGTGCGTAGCTTGCTGCGCACCGGACGGCCTGCATCCACGCATGGCGTGGATCTACCGAACTGCGGCCCGTCATCCACGCATCGCGTGGGTCTACCGAACTGCGGCCCATCATCCACGCATGGCGTGGATCTACCAGTGGCCCCCATCCACGCATGGCGCGGATCCCCCGACAAGGCTCTTGCCGCCATCGTCGGCCTACGTGCACGCATCCCCCGCCCGCACGGCGTTCAGCGCGCCTTGAACCGCCGCCCCGCATAGGGCCACAAGCGCTTCGGCAGATTTCAAACAAACGATTGAAACGCAGCAAACTTCGCCGAACTGGACAGCATCCGCCGGTTCCGCCAGACTGCCGCCCTTTCCCGTCTTCCGGATCCCATGGCGAAGCTGCTGGTCCTGCACGGCCCCAACCTCAACCTGCTCGGCACCCGCGAGCCGGAGGTCTACGGCCACACCACGCTGGCCGACATCGACCAGGCCCTGATCGCGCAGGCCGCCGCCGCCGGGCACGCCGTGGAGAGCCTGCAGTCCAACGCCGAGCATGTGCTGGTGGATCGCGTGCAGGCGGCGCGCAACGACGGAACCGCTTTCATCCTGATCAACCCCGCCGCCTTCACCCACACCTCGGTCGCCCTGCGTGACGCGCTGGCGGCGGTGGCGCTGCCGTTCATCGAGATCCACCTGTCCAACCCGCACACCCGCGAACCGTTCCGCCAGCACAGCTACTTCAGTGACAAGGCGGTGGGCGTGGTGTGTGGTTTCGGTGCCGACAGCTATCGCTACGCGATGGATGCGGCGCTGCTGCGCGTACAGGCGGCCGTCGCGTGAAGGTGCTGCCGCACGTGCTTGCCAGCATCCTGCTGTGGGCCGGCCTGTGCGGTGCCGCCGCGGCATTCGACCGCAAGGACGAAGGCATCGACTGTGCGCATCCGACCACCACGATGGAGAGCGACGTGTGCGCCTCGGACGTGGCCGCGGCCGCAGACGCCGAACTCAATACCGTATACGCCCTGGCGCGAAAGCAACTGCGCACGCCGGCCAAAGGCGGCAGCTGCAGCTACTGCGGCGATGCCGAGCAGCAGCTGGTGCTGGCGCAGCGCGCCTGGGTGCAGCTGCGCGACCACGACTGCAACGCGGTCTATGCCCTCAATTCCGATGGCACGGCACGCAACGGCGCACAGATGCGCTGCCTGACCACCCTCGCGCGCGATCGTACGCGCCAGCTGCGCGAATTCTACGAACTGCTTTGACCCGAGCGCGCTGCGCTCCCCACCACACTGACATCAAGAGCAAAGAGGCCACCATGGATCTCCGCAAAATCAAGAAGCTGATCGACCTGCTGGAAGAGTCGAACCTGGCTGAAATCGAAATCAAGGAAGGCGAAGAGTCGGTGCGCCTGTCGCGCGCCCCGGTGGCCGGCTATGCCGCCCCGGTCGCCGCACCGGTGTACGCCGCTCCGGCCGCCCCGGCACCGCAGGCGATGCCGATGCAGTCGCCGACCGAAGCCTCCACCGGCGGCACCGCCAAGCCGGGCCCGGCGCTGCCGGAAGGCCACGTGCTGCGTTCGCCGATGGTCGGCACCTTCTACGCTTCGTCCGCCCCGGACAAGCCGGCCTTCGTCACCGTTGGCCAGCAGGTCAAGGAAGGCGAGACCCTGGCCATCATCGAAGCAATGAAGATGTTCAACCCGATCGAGGCCGACAAGTCCGGCACCATCGTCGCCATCCTCGGCGAGAACGGCCAGCCGGTGGAATTCGACCAGCCGCTGTTCGTGATCGGCTGAGGGGCACGCCATGCTCGACAAAGTCGTCATTGCCAACCGAGGGGAAATCGCGCTGCGCATCCTGCGCGCGTGCCACACCCTCGGCATCCGCACGGTGGCCGTGCATTCCACGGTCGACCGCAACCTCAAGCACGTGGCCATGGCCGACGAGTCGGTCTGCATCGGCCCGGCGCCGTCGCCGCAGAGCTACCTCAACATCCCGGCGCTGATCGCCGCCGCTGAAGTCACCGACGCGCAGGCGATCCATCCGGGTTACGGCTTCCTGTCGGAGAACGCCGACTTCGCCGAACGCGTGGAAGAGTCCGGCTTCATCTTCATCGGCCCCAAGGCCGACACCATCCGCATGATGGGCGACAAGGTCGAAGCCATCCGCGCGATGAAGTCGGCCGGCGTGCCGTGCGTGCCCGGTTCGGGCGGCCCGCTGGGCGACGACATCGTCGCCAACACCAAGATCGCCCGTGAGATCGGTTACCCGGTCATCATCAAGGCGGCCGGTGGCGGTGGCGGTCGCGGCATGCGCGTGGTGCATGCCGAAGCCTCGTTGAAGACCTCGATCGAAACCACCAAGAGCGAGGCCAAGGCCGCGTTCGGCAATGGCGAGGTCTACATGGAGAAGTTCCTGGAGAATCCGCGCCACGTGGAAATCCAGGTACTGGCCGACGGCCAGGGCAACGCCATCCACCTGGGTGAGCGCGACTGCTCGATGCAGCGCCGCCACCAGAAAGTGGTGGAAGAAGCCCCGGCACCGGGCATCACCGCCGAACAGCGCGAGCAGATCGGCAAGGTCTGCACCGAAGCCTGCGTGCGCATCGGCTACCGCGGCGCCGGCACCTTCGAGTTCCTGTACGAGGACGGCCGCTTCTACTTCATCGAGATGAACACCCGCATCCAGGTGGAGCATCCGGTCACCGAAATGGTCACCGGCATCGACCTGGTGGCCGAGCAGCTGAAGATCGCCGCCGGCCAGAAGCTGTCGATCAAGCAGAGTGACGTGGTGCTGACCGGCCACGCGATCGAGTGCCGCATCAACGCCGAAGACGCCGAGACCTTCGTGCCGAGCCCGGGCACCATCACCGGCTTCCATCCGCCGGGCGGCCCCGGCGTGCGCGTGGACACCCACATCTACAGTGGCTACCGCGTGCCGTCGAACTACGACTCGATGATCGGCAAGCTGATCGTGCACGGCCCGGACCGCGAAACCGCCATCGCCCGCATGCGGGTGGCGCTGAGCGAGATGGTGGTCGACGGCATCAAGACCAACATCGCCCTGCAGCAGCGGATCATGCGCGACAAGGGCTTCCAGGCCGGTGGCCAGAACATCCATTACCTGGAAAAGCGCCTTGCCGAGCGCAAGAACAAGCCGATCGCACTGACCTGATCGGCAGCAGGTGCTGGACATGAAAAGGGCGGGGATATCCCCGCCCTTTTCGCGTTCTTGCGGTAGCGCCGGGCCATGCCCGGCGGCTTTCCATTGCCACCGTCCACCCGCCGGGCATGGCCCGGCGCTACCGGTGTGGCATCAGCGCTTGTTGGCAGCTTCGGCCGGGATCTGCGAATTCGCCAGCGGGCGAACACCATTGGGCGAGCTCGGGTCGACGATCACCATCGTCTCGGTGGACCCATCGGGCCACACCACCTGGAAGGTACTGCCTGCCGGCAACGAAGCAAACGGCATGCCGCTCTGCGCGCGATAGACCGCAGCGACCTGGCTGGCACCCACGCGGCGCACATCTTCCTGCGCCTTCACCGTGGTCAGTTCCACTTTTGACAGATGCCGGTAACGATCTTCATAGGTGTCGATCATCAACAGCCCGACCGCGCCGGCCGAATAGGCCACGAACAGCGCCACCCAGAACCAGAACTTGGCTCCATGCAGGAATCGACGGTAGTTCATTGCCCGCCCCTCTTTCCAACCAATCGCTTGATCCACTGCTTCATTTTCCCCGCACCTTGCCGCGAAACCGCAGCGTCATACACGAAATCCCGGAAATCCTGCGTCCCATCCTGCGAACAGATCCCTCCATTCGCACAAAAACTGTTGACCAGCACACTGTCGGCACCACACGGTAGACCGAGCTCGCAGGCCGCAACCCGCCATGCCAGTTCACTGAGCTGTTCTCCCGCCACCAGGCCAGTGAGCGCCTGGTCCCCCGCCGCGCGCACGCCCATGGCCGGTGCAATGGCCATGAAGGCCTCCGGATCGCGTGATGTACGCACCCGCTCGACCAGGTCACGGCGGTACTCGGGGCTGTCATGCAGCGGCTCGCCTTCGGCAAACAGCGATGCTTCCGCTGCGAGGTTGCCCTGAGTGGCCGCCTTGCGACGCTCGGCCAGCACCAGCGCAGACCCCAGCTTGTCGCCCGGCACGAAGCCGCCACAGCGCTGCGCCACGCGCTCGCGCGCCTGCACCATCGCCGGTGCAGCGGTCAGGCCCAGCCCGGCCAGCACATTGTTGTCCAACCGATAACCGCCCGGATCGATGGCGTACTGCGCGCAGTAGTCGTAGACCCGGCTGAGCATCCAGCGGGCTTCGTGGTTGCCGTCGTCGGCCTGCACGCGCAGGCGCTGCGCGTAGGCGTACAGATCGGTCGCATCCTCGATGTCCGCGCGCAGGTCCAGCGGCAGGCCCGAAGGCAGCGCGTTGCCGCGCTCGAACGCCGCCAGGCGACGCGCCAACGCTTCCGGCACAACCGGCAGGGGCGCCGCATCGTCCGCCGCAACCCGCGCCGTCGGCAACTCGCCTGCGGTCACCGGCACCGATCCGGCATGGCCGCTGGCCCGATACCCGGCCACGCCCAGCACGGCCACCGCCGGCAGCACGAGCAACCAGGTTTTCAGGGTCGGAGCAAAGGCCATTGGCGGCAGTGAGCGTTCACGGCGCACAGGAAAGCACCAAGTTTAACAAGGCCCGACAGGCCTGTCTGAACCGGTTCCGTTCATCTCCGAGCGGCATCTCAGGCAATACGGAGACGCTCCGATGGTCTAGCATGGCCCCCTTTCCCGCGATTGCCCCCACCGCCATGCCGTTCCTGGAACTGACCCTGCGTTGCACCGAAGCTACCCAGCCCCGCTATGAGAATGCGCTGGAGGACGTCGGCGCACTGGCCGTCACGCTGCTTGATGCCGAGGCCGATACCAGCAACGAACAGGCCATCCTCGAGCCGGGCGTGGGCGAGACCCCGCTGTGGGACACCCTGGTGCTGAGCGCGCTGTTCCCGGCCGACAGCAATGCGCTGCTGCTGTTGGCCGCACTGGAGTCCTTCGACCCGGAGCTGGACTGGAGCAGCGGCAGCTTCCGCGCGGTCGAGGACGAAGACTGGGAACGCGCCTGGCTGGACCAGTTCCAGCCGATGGATTTCGGCAGCCGTACCTGGATCGTGCCGTGGAACCATGAACTGCCGGAGGCCGCACAGGCGGCCGACGCCGCCGTGGTGCGGCTGGACCCGGGCCTGGCGTTCGGCTCGGGCACCCACCCGACCACCGCGCTCTGCCTGCGCTGGCTGGACCAGCTGGCCGTGGACGGCCTGCTGCAGGGCCAGCGCGTGCTCGACTTCGGCTGCGGCTCCGGCATCCTTGCGCTTGCCGCGCTGAAGCTGGGCGCCGCTGAGGCCATCGGCGTGGACAACGATCCGCAGGCCCTGGTCGCCACCGCCGACAATGCCGAGCGCAACGGCGAGCAGGCGCGCATGCACGTCTACCTGCCGCAGGACGAACCAGTCGCCACCTACCCGATCGTCGTCGCCAACATCCTTGCCTCGGCACTGGACGCGTTGGCCGAGCTGCTGGCCGCGCGCGTCGCTGCCGGTGGCCGCATTGCCCTGTCCGGCATCCTGCACGGCCAGGAAGGTGAACTGCTGCAGCGCTATGCCGCATGGTTCGATGACCTGCAGGCCACCCAGGATGGCGACTGGATGCGCATCACCGGCGTGCGCCGCGCCTGATCGTGGTTGAATGACTGCTGGATCCGAGCCCGCACCCTGAGCATGTCCGAGCCGAACCCACCGCGACGCCCCCTGGCAACCTTCCTGCGCACCGCGCCGGAAGGTGAGCCTGTGCCTGCGACCGATGCGCGCACGCAGGCCCTGGACGAACACGCGCCGCCTGCCATGCAGGTGCCAACCGGGCCTGCCGAAGCGGCGCATGTGGCGGCGGCAGAGATGCGGCACGACGATGCGCCTGTCACCGTTGACGAAACTGCGGCCATCGCGCAGGCACCGGTTGCAGTGCCGGCAACGGTGGCTGCCGCTGATGCGCCGAGTTTCCTTGGCAGTGCGCGTCCCCGTAACCTGCCGGCACCCCGCTGGCACTGGCTGCTGGTTGCGGGGCTGGCGCTGCTGCTGCTGTTGCAGAGCGTGCTTGCCGACCGTGCGCGGCTGGCCGCCGACGCCGGCAACCGTGCATGGCTGGGCACGCTCTGCGGCGTCCTGCACTGCAGCCTGCCGGCCTGGCACGAACCCACCGCCTTCACCATGACCAGCCGCGAGATCCGGCCGCTGCCCGGGCAGGCCGGTGTGCTGCAGGTCCAGGCCAGCATCCGCAACGACGCACGCTGGGCACAGGCCTGGCCGGACCTGCGCCTGTCACTGTCCGATGCCGATGGCCGGGTGATCGGCAGCGGTGTGTTCACGCCTGCGCAGTACCTGGGCGAGACCCCCGGTGCGGCCCTGCTGGAACCGGGCCAGAGCGCGCGCGTCGCCTTCCGCGTACAGGAGCCCGCCGCATCCACCGTCGCATTCACCTTCGACTTCCTATGACCGCAAGTGGCCGCCCGGTCATGGCAGGCCGGGCACGCTCGCGCTAGACTGACCGCCACCACCTCATCCGGCCGCGCGCTTCGCGCGCACGGGCCAACCGAATCGGGAACCCCCTTGAACGCTGTCCTTTCTCGTCCTGACAACAGTCGTGGCGCTCCCCGGCCACCGCTGCGTGAACATGTCGCCCAGTCCGTGCGCCGTTACCTGCGTGACCTTGATGGCTGCGACGCGGACGATGTCTACGAGATCGTGCTGCGCGAGATGGAGATTCCGCTGTTCGTGGAAGTGCTCAACCACTGCGAAGGCAACCAGAGCCGCGCCGCCGCAATGCTGGGCATCCACCGCGCCACCCTGCGCAAGAAGCTGAAGGAATACGGCATCAGCGCGTAAGCGCGCGTGGGTAGTGCCGGCCGCTGGCCGGCAACCTCATGAACGATGGCAGGATGTTGCAGTTGCCGGCCAGCGGCCGGCACTACCGGTAGATCCACGCCATGCGTGGATGGAAGCCCGGCAGGATCAGCCGCCGCCGCCCGTAGATCCACGCCATGCGTGGATGAAGGCCCAGCGGGATCAGCCGCCCCCGCCCGTAGATCCACGCCATGCGTGGATGGAAGCCCGGCGGAATCAACCGCCCTCGCCCGTAGATCCACGCCATGCGTGGATGAAGGCCCAGCGCAGTCAGCCTCCCCCGCCCGCCTTCCAGTAATACCGCACCACGTGGAAGAACACCGGTGCAGCGAAGCACACCGAATCCAGCCGGTCGAGCATGCCGCCATGGCCCTCGATCATGTGCCCCCAATCCTTGATGCCACGATCACGCTTGATCGCCGACATCACCAGGCCGCCCCAGAACCCCATCAGGTTGATCAGCAGCGACAGGCCGAACGCCTGCAGCGGCGTGAACGGGGTGATCCACCACAGCGCCGCACCCAGCGCGCTGGCACTCAGCACGCCGCCCACGAAGCCCTCCACCGTCTTCGACGGCGACAGCTTCGGCGCAATCAGATGCTTGCCCAGCAGCTTGCCCCAGATGTACTGCAGCACGTCCGAGGACTGCACCACGATCACGAGGAACGCGAACAGCAGCACGTTGCGCGACGGATCATGCCCGGGCACATGCAGGTTCAGCAGCAGCGGCACATGCGAGATGCAGAACACGCAGATCATCAGCCCCCACTGCACCTTCGCGGTCCGCTCCAGGTAGTGCGTGGTGTCACCACCGATGGTCGACAGGATCGGCAGGAACAGGAACGCATAGACCGGAATCAGCAGCGTGTACATGCCGTACCAGTCGATCCACACCAGGTAGTACTGCCACGGCAGGACGATGTAGAACGCGGCCAGCAGCGCGTAGTAGTCGCCCGAGCGCGTCGGCGCCAGGGTGATGAACTCGCGCAGCGCGAACAGCGAGATGATCGCGAACAGCACGATCACCCCGGCACGGCCGAAGAACAGTGCCAGCCCGACCACGATCGCCATCACCCACCACGCGCGGATGCGCGACACCAGGTTGGCGATCACTGCGCTGGGCCGGCCGCGCTGGCGCCAGCGCAGCGTTTCCGCCACCAGCGTGGCCAGCACCAGCACCGCGCCGACGCCAGCGAACAGCAGGCCGGTCTGCTGGCCCACGCTCTGTGTTGCCAGGTCGCCTGACACATCGATCAGGAAACTCATGCGCGCCCCCCGTTCGGCGCCAGGTCCAGCAACGCCTGCCGGCTGCGCGCCAGGAACGCGGCCTTGTCCTCGTCGGCCCGCAGCCGCAACGGCGTACCGAAGGTGGCCGTGCACAGCAAGGGCAGCGGCAGGAAGCGGCCCTTGGGCATCACCCGCTTCAGGTTGTCGATCCACACCGGTACGAATTCCAGCTCCGGGCGTTGCCGTGCCAGGTGATAGATGCCGCTCTTGAACGGCAGCAACGGCTCATCGCCCACGTTGCGGGTACCTTCCGGGAACAGGATCAGCGAGCAGTCTTCGTCGACCGCGTCACGCAGCACCTGTAGAGGATCCTGCTGGCGGTGGCCGGCCTCGCGCTCGACCAGCACGCCGTTGAACACCGCATCGATCAGGTAGCGACGCAGGCCGTCGCGCTGCCAGTATTCGGCGGCAGCAACTGGCCGCACCTGGCGTCGCAATGCAGGTGGCATCGACGACCAGATCAGCACGAAGTCACCATGACTGGCGTGGTTGCCGTAGTACACGCGGCGCTCGCTGGACGGCGCGCAACCGATCCACAGCGCGCGGGCGCCTGTCACCACATGGATCGCGCCACTGCAGGCGCGGGCAATCAGTTCAGCGAACATGGGTCCCTCCCGTTCACGTCTGCGGCCACAACACGGCCAGCACCAGCAGTGCGAACTGCACCGCGGCCAGCAGGTACTGGCGCAGCAGCAGGCGGCGCATGCCGGCCCAGCGCGCGTCCCAGCCCCGCAGGGGCGCATCGGGCGACGCGCGGCGCAGGCCGCTGTCCTGCAGCAGCTGATCGGTGCGGCGCGCGGCGGCATCGCCGTCCAGGCCCTCATCGCGCAGCAGCTGCAGCAGGCTGGCGTCCAGCGCCACCCGCCACGCGTGGTACGTCTGCACCGCCCCTGCAGACACGCTGGCCAGCAACAACCCTGCAGCGATCATCGCCAGGCCCGGCTCGGTGCCGAGCAGCAGCAATGCCACCAGCAGCAGCCCCAGCGACAGGCCTGCCGGCCAACGCCCCTGCCGCAACAGCAGCTGCATGGTCGCCAGAGCGGGAACCGTACTCATGTTCGCGCTCCTGCCGCATCGGTGATGGCACGCAGATGGGCCGTACCCAGCACGATGCCAGGGCGCGCAGAACGCACGATCGCCACCGCCGCATCGGCATCAGCCGCGCGACCACTGCGCAGCAGCCAGGCCGACACGCTGGCAGCACTGCGCGAGTAGCCCAGCGCACAGCACACCAGCAACGGCCCCTGCGCACGCAGGCACTCGATGGCCTCGGCCGCCTCGCGCAGCTGTTTCGGCGTGGGCACCACCAGGTCCAGCATCGGCACACCGGCGTACGCCGCACCCGGCGCGCAGCAGGACAGCTCGGCGCAGGCATCGACCACGCCCACCAAAGGTACCGGCAAGGCTGTGCAGGGAATCCGGCCCAGCCACACGCCGTCCAGCACCGGCACCGGCTGCGGCGCACGCCGCGTCCACAGCCGCGAGTTGATCCAGGCGGCACCCAGGTACGGCGCCAGCAGCCAGCGTGCGGCCATCGTCAAGCGACCATCGGCGCGTTTCTGGAACACCGCCGTACCCAGCCCGGCATAGGCAAGCGCCACCAGCAGCAGCGACACCACCGGCCACAGCAGCCACAATGCCGCGCCACGCAGAAGCACCACCGGCACCAGCAATGCAGCGGCCCCCAGCAAGTACAGCGCAGCCAATCGCCAACGTCTGGCATCACGCGCAGTGCGCCAGGCGCGCAGCGGCGGCGTGCCCTGCTCCGGCCACAGCCACACGCACAACCAGCCGGCCAGCAGCCCGGTCGGGATGTCGATGAAATGGTGCTGGAACGTCGTCAGTACCGAGACACCGATCAGCAGCGCCCACACATGCAGCACCCAACGCCACACACCGTGCAGGTACTGCGCGAACTTCACCCACAGCACGATCAGCAGCACGATATGCAGCGACGGCGCCTGGTTGAACGGCTTGTCGAAGCCCAGCAGCACATCGAACAGCCAACCGAACACACCGCCGATCTCCGGACGCTCGAAGCTGAAGCGCAGCGGCCACAGCAGGAAGCAGGCCACCGCGATGACCTGCGCACTGAACAGCCGCAGCGCATGCCGGTCCAGTTCCAGCCGTTGCCGGCACAGGAAGAAGGAGACGGCATAGAACAGGTCGATCGACCAGTACGGCACGATCGTCCACGGCACGAACGGAATGCGCGTCTCCCAGGCGAACGCCATCACCGGCAACGCGGCATGGCGTCCGGCCATCCAGTTGGCGAAGCCGTAGCTGGCGAAGAAGAACGGACCCAGCAGGGCCAGCCACAACAGGGCGCGCCGCCAGGGGCGCCCTGTTGTGGCCAGCGGCTTTGCGGCCAGCGTCACCATCACGCGGTCCGGCGTGCCAGCGACACGGTGAAGATGCCGAAGTCGTCGATGCGCTGCGCCACCTTCTCGAACCCGGACAGGCGCACCAGCTCATCCATCTCCTGCTGGGTACGGCGGCGCATCACCCACGCTGCGCCACCGCGGTGACTGGTCAGCGCGCGCGCGATGAATTCCAGCTGCGGGTGCCAGGGCTGACCGGTGTAGGCCAGGTAGCCTCCCACCGGCACCGTTGCGGCAATACCCTGCAGCGAGCGCAGCACGGCATCGTTGTCGGGGAACAGTTCGTACAGGCCCGACACCACCGCCAGTGTCGGCGCCGGGTCCACCGCCGCCAGTTGCGCCGGATCGAACGCATCGCCCTGCTCGAAGCGTGCGATGTCGGCCGCACCGAGGCGCTCGATCAAGGCCTGGCCCTGGGTCACGTTCAGATCGCTGAAATCACGCAGCACGATGCGGTCGGCGCGCTGTTCGCCCTGGCCCAGTGCTTCCAGCACATACCGGCCATGGCCGGCGGCCACGTCCAGCACGCGCACCGGCGTGCCCTGCCCGCGCAGGCGCTGGGCAGCGTCGCGCAGCAGTTCCTGCAGGTGCTGGCCGCGGATACGGATGCCGCGCCAGCCGATCGCGTCCAGATAATTGCGGTCGACCATGCGGCCGAGCGGGCCTTTGCCGCGCGCTTGGTCGCGATAGATGTAGTCGAGCGTGCTGCCGGAATCGAAACCGGTCTGCAGGCCCAGCGCGATGCCTTCGGACAACGTGCCGCCCAAACGCAGGCCGCCACGCACCACGCGCCAGCGCAGGTCAGCGAGGCTGTTGCGTTCCGGCGGCCAGGCCAGGATCTCCGATTCCTCGAAGGTCGGCCCGTGCCGATGTGCGTCACGACGCGACAACTCACGCAGGGGTTCGGCGAAGCGCGCCTGGATGAAGCTGCGGATGCGCGCCAGTGCCGGTGCGCGATCACGCTCGCCCAGCGTGTCGTGGAAGAAGCCCGGCAGGTGCACGCGCTCCTTGACCGGGCTGGACAGGCGCTCGTAGAAGCGGTCCTGCGGGCCACGGTGCACGACGAAATCCGAGCCGGACACCAGCAGCTGCACCGGCACGCTGATCGCCTGCGCGTCGGCCACGATACGATCGGCCGCTTCGTACAGGCCCAGCAGCACGCGCACCGAGATCGGTCGGGTGATCAGCGGGTCGGTGCGGTAGCTTTCCACCCGCGCCGGATCGTGGGTCAGCCACTGCGGCTTGACGTAGCTGTTGACGAAGAAATTGCCGCGCAGCTTCTGCATCAGCGCCAACCCAGCGCGTGCGAACGGCACGTACAGCTTCACCTTGAACGCCGGCGAAGCCATCACCAGCGCGCGCAGGCGTGGGGCGTAGTCGTGCACCCAGGTCGCGGCGACCACCGCCCCCACGCTCTGCGCGATCACCACGATGTCTTCCACCGCGATGCCATGCTCGGCGCCGATGTGGGCGATGAAGCTGTCCAGGTCGCGCACCAGCGCCGGGAAGCCCGGTGCATCGCCACGCGCGCCCGGCGACCGGCCATTGCCGCGTGCATCCCAGGCGAAGAAGGCGGTGCCGGGCAGGTCCAGCTCATCGACAAGATGAGTGACCCGGCCGGAATGTTCATGGCCGCGATGCAGCAGCACGATGGCCTTGGTGGCCGGTGCTGCGGTGGTGCCCGCCCAGTACCGGTAGAACAGCGGTACCTGGTCGAAGCTGTGGAATTCCCGTTCCTGCGCCTGACGCATGCAATCTCCTGATTGTCTTCTTGTATCTGCTTGATTAATTCGGCGAAACCGCCGTTTCCCGCAGTCCGCGACGGACGCGGTTGATCATCGTCAGCACGCACAGCACCGCCATGGCCGCGGCCACGCCAGTGACCGTCATCGCGCCAACCCACTCAAACGCCAGCAGCAGGCCCAGCACACCGATCACGAAAGCACGGTCGCTCTTGCCCATCGGGCCGTCATAACGGCGGCTGGCCCCGACCATCAGCCCCAGCACGCCGGCGTATTCGCTCAGTGCCGCGGTCCAGGCCAGCAGCCACAGCGCCTCCGGGCGCACGCCGGGTACGCTGAGCAGGCTCAGGTACAGCGCCGCATCGGCGATCACATCGCACAATTCGTTCAGATAGGCGCCCAACCGCGATTGCTGTCCGAATTCGCGCGCCAGCATGCCGTCCACGGCGTTGAGCGCCATGCGCAGCAGCATCCACAACGGCAGCAGCAGGTACAGCAGGGGCTGGGCAGGCGCGCAGCACCACACGGCCGCGGCCACCAGCAGCGAGACCACGGCAGCGGCCACGGTCACCGTATTGGCAGTGATCCCCACGCGGTACAGCCCACGTACGGCCGGACGCAACAGGTCCTGGAATCGTCCTTTCAATGCATAGATCGACATGATCCGTACCCGCTGATCCTTGGCAGTGCGGGCACAGCCTACCCCATCGTCGGCTGATTCCGACAACCCGGCTCCGGTCTGCGGCCCAGCCCCCTGATCGGGCCGGATCAATGTGCCCAACCCGGTCCTGGGCCGATTGCTGCGGCAAATTACCCCTTCCGGCACCCGCCACCGGCCCCCACCGCCTACAATATCGGCCCCGCTCCGCTGCCGATTCTGTCCCATGACTGCTGATCTGTTGCCCGTCCGCCGGGCCCTCCTCTCCGTTTCCGACAAGACCGGCCTGGTCGAGCTGGCCACTGCGCTGGCGGCACGCGGCGTGGAGCTGCTGTCCACCGGCGGCACCGCCAAGGCGATCCGCGATGCGGGCCTGGCCGTGAAGGACGTGGCTGACGTCACCGGTTTCCCGGAAATGATGGACGGCCGGGTCAAGACCCTGCACCCGATGGTGCACGGTGGCCTGCTGGGCCGCTCCGGCCTGGATGACGCAGTGATGGCCGAGCACGGCATCGGTGCCATCGACCTACTGGTGCTGAACCTGTACCCGTTCGAATCGGTCACCGCCAAGGCCGACTGCACCCTGGCCGACGCGGTCGAGAACATCGACATCGGCGGCCCGGCCATGCTGCGTTCGGCAGCCAAGAACTTCGCCCGCGTGGCAGTGGCCACCGATCCGTCCCAGTACGCCGAGCTGCTCGCCTCGCTGGACGCCAACGACGGCCAGCTGTCGGCTGCCACCCGCTTCGCGTTCTCGGTGGCCGCGTTCAACCGCGTTGCCCAGTACGATGCGGCGATCAGCAACTACCTGTCGGCGGTGACCGCTACCGACGCCGCCGTGCCGGCCCGCGCCGAGTACCCGGCGCAGATGAATTCCACCTTCGTGAAGGTGATGGACCTGCGCTACGGCGAGAACCCGCACCAGAGCGGCGCGTTCTACCGCGACCTGTACCCGGTGCCGGGCACCCTGGCTACCTTCCAGCAGCTGCAGGGCAAGGAACTGAGCTACAACAACCTGGCCGATGCCGATGCGGCGTGGGAATGCGTGCGCCAGTTCGATGCGCCGGCCTGCGTCATCGTCAAGCATGCCAACCCGTGCGGCGTGGCCGTCGGTGCCGGCAATGGCGATGCCTACGAGCTGGCCTACGCCACCGACCCGACCAGCGCCTTCGGCGGCATCATCGCCTTCAACAAGCCACTGGACGCGGCCACCGCCAAGGTGATCCTGGACCGCCAGTTCGTGGAAGTGCTGATCGCCCCGGACTACGAGCCGGCCGCGCTGGAATACGCGCAGAAGAAGGCCAACGTGCGCGTGCTGCGCATCCCGCATGGTGATGGCCTGAACAACTTCGACAGCAAGCGCGTCGGCTCGGGCCTGCTGCTGCAGTCCTCGGACAACCGCGGCATGACCCGCGACGAACTGAAGGTGGTCAGCAAGCTGGCACCGACCGACAAGCAGTTCACCGACCTGCTGTTCGCCTGGAAGGTGGCCAAGTTCGTGAAGTCCAACGCAATCGTCTACGCCAAGGACAACCGCACCATCGGTGTCGGCGCCGGGCAGATGAGCCGCGTGTACTCGGCCCGCATCGCCGGCATCAAGGCCGCCGATGCCAACCTGGTGGTCGAGGGTTCGGTGATGGCCTCCGATGCGTTCTTCCCGTTCCGCGACGGCATCGACGCCGCTGCTGCCGCCGGCATCAAGGCGGTGATCCAGCCGGGCGGTTCGATGCGCGATGCCGAAGTGATCGCCGCCGCCGACGAACATGGCCTGGCCATGGTGTTCACCGGCGTGCGCCACTTCCGCCACTGATACTGGAGCGACACGGATGTCCGCAGTCTCACTGAAATCGCTGGCCATGCTCGCCCTCGCGGGCGCGGCCGTGCTGGCCGGCTGCAAGCCTGCGGCCGCCCCAGTGCCTGCGTCGTCGCCACAGGCCGCCACGTCGGCCCCTGCCGAGCCGACGGCGCACGTGAGCCGCACCGCACGACTGCAGGCCTTCCTGGTCCAGCGCTACGGCAAGAACGCCAGGCTCTCCGGTGAATGGCACGGCAGCTGGAACGACGACGGCGAAACCCGCCCGATGGACTGGCACGTCTGCGCCGAGCAACCGGTGGTGAGCGGTGACAGCTGGCAGCAGTTGCTGGCGGTCTGCGGTGCTTTGTCCGAAGGCGCGCACATCGACGCAGGCACGATCGACTTCTTCGTGCTGCGTCCGAAGGGCGATGGCTTCGACGTGACCAGCGAACTGACCGGCGAACGCTTCGGCAGCGGCGGCCAGCCCGGCACGGTCAGCGTCATCCGCGCCGGTAGCGACTTCCATGGCTTCCGCGTCGAGGACGGCTGGTTCGGGCAGGGCTTCTCGCTGCTCTCGCAGTCGCTGATCCTGCCAGGCCCGAACGGCCTGGTGGCCAGTGGCAGCGTCCGCAGCCATATCGACAATGACGCCCAGTACGAGTGCGACAACCTGGGTCCCGGCAGCGACCCGGACACCGCCGAAGACTGCCGCACCCGCCGCTTCAGCATCGATTTCGCACTGCGTTTCGACGACAGCGATCGCAGCGCGCGCATCTGGCCGCTGCTGATCGAGGAAACCGGCACCACCTGTGGCGGCAAGCAGGTCCGGCAGGAACACCGCTTTACCCTGGACCCGAAGACCTGGGCCTATTCCTTCCCCGAATCGCTGCGACGCGAAGGCTGCGAGTGAGACACGCCCGCCGCCGGGGATATCGATCTTCCCTTCCCACGCAATCTGGAATCTCGTGATGAACGTACTTGTCATCGGCTCTGGCGGCCGCGAACACGCCCTGGCATGGAAGCTGGCCCAGTCCTCCCGTGTCACCGAAGTGATCGTGGCGCCCGGCAACGCCGGCACCGCCAGCGAAGACAAGTGCCGCAACGTGGCGGTGAAAGTGACCGACATCGACGGCCTGCTGGCGCTGGCCCAGGCCGAAGGCGTGGCGCTGACCGTGGTCGGCCCGGAAGTACCGCTGGTGGCCGGCGTGGTCGACCGCTTCCGCGCCGCCGGCCTGCGCATCTTCGGGCCGACCGCCGCCGCCGCGCAGCTGGAAGGCAGCAAGGCCTACGCCAAGGACTTCCTGGCCCGCCACAACATCCCCACCGCGTTCTACGCCGTGCACACCGAGGTGGATGCCGCGCTGGCCTATGTGCGCGAGAAGGGCGCACCGATCGTGGTCAAGGCCGATGGTCTGGCCGCCGGCAAGGGCGTGATCGTGGCGATGACCCTGGCCGAAGCCGAGGACGCCGTGCGTGACATGCTGTCGGGCAACGCCTTCGGCGACGCCGGTGCGCGCGTGGTGATCGAAGAGTTCCTCGATGGCGAGGAAGCCAGCTTCATTTCGATGGTGGACGGCGTGCACGCGCTGCCGATGGCCACCTCTCAGGACCACAAGCGCGTCGGCGATGGCGACACCGGCCCGAACACCGGCGGCATGGGCGCATACTCGCCGGCCCCGGTGGTCACGCCGGAAGTGCATGCCCGCGTGATGCGCGAGGTGGTGAACCCGACCGTGCAGGGCATGATCGCCGATGGCATCCCGTTCACCGGCTTCCTCTATGCCGGCCTGATGATCGACGCCAGCGGCGCGCCGAAGGTGATCGAATTCAACGTGCGCTTTGGTGACCCGGAAACCCAGCCGGTGATGCTGCGCCTGCAGTCGGACCTGGTGGACCTGGTGGAAGCGGCCATCGACGGCCGCCTGGACCAGATCGACGCACAATGGGATCCGCGGCCGTCGCTGGGCGTGGTGCTGGCCGCGAAGCCGTACCCGGAAGCGCCGATCACCGGTGACGTGATTTCCGGCCTGGATGAAGTGCCGGCCACTGCCAAGGTATTCCACGCCGGTACGGCATTGGATGTACAGGGCCAGGTGCTCAGCGCCGGCGGCCGCGTGCTGTGCGTGGCGGCACTGGGTGACAGCGTGCGCGACGCGCAGGCCAATGCCTACGCCGGCGTAGCCAAGGTGACGTGGGCCAACGAGTTCCACCGCAACGACATCGGTTGGCGCGCGATCGCACGCGAGGGGTGAGGCCCACGCGGGATCGGGGCATCCACGCATGGCGTGGATCTACCTGATCTTGCCGCATCCATGCATGGCGTCGATCATGCGAGGCTCGCGGTAGATCCACGCCATGCGTGGAATGAATACCACGGTAAAGCAAAGGCCCGGCATCGCCGGGCCTTTGCTTTACAGAACTGCTTCGAGGCCCTTCCGTTCAATCAGGTTAAGCAACTTCAGTGACGGTCCGCTGGGCTTCTTTTCGCCCTGCTCCCAGCTGCGTACGGTGGAAACGCTGGTATTGAGAACTCCCGCAAATACCGGCTGACTGAGCTGCAATGACGTACGCAGGGCACGGATCTGGGCACTGCTGTATTCAGGGACCGGCTCAAGGCAAAGCGCTTCGTAGCTGCTCAACCGACGTTTATCAATGAAGCCATGCGCGTGCAGACTCACAGCCGCATCATGCACTGCTTCAAGAAGCGCACTTTTCGCGCGCCGTCGCTCAGGGGGCTTCGTCATGGCCGATCTCCTGTAGATCCCCGTATTCCACGGCACGATTCAGCTGCGCCGTACTCATTTTCAGGAACTCCGATGCGTACAACTGCAGCGCATCCCGTTCCGCATTCGTGATCGCAGTACGTTCATTCTTCTCGTAGCCGAAAAGGAAGAACCAATGCCCGCCTCGCTGCGTGGCGACGATGATTCGAACGCTCCCACGCTTTCCTCGCCCCGGCAACGCAACGCGCTTCTTGAAGATTCCGCCGCCAAGATCAGCATCCACCAGACCCGCTTCCATTTCACGTACCGACCGGTACAGCGCAGCGTCGGACAGGGTGGTCCTGCGCATGCTGCGATTGAAACTTCGTGTGCGGAAGATGCGTGGCATGATCATACCGTGCCACTGCGTGGTACGGCGTGAACATCAGCACCCAGCACATGACCCGGTCGGCGCAATCATCGCCCTGGCGTCAGAGTAGAGCCACGTCATGCGTGGCTAAGCCCCACAAATGAAAAAGGCCCGGCAGTGCCGGGCCTTTTCATTGCTTCAACGCCACCCGCGCCTTACGCGGTGAACAGCGCCTTCATCTTCTTCAGCGCGTTCGCTTCAACCTGGCGGATGCGCTCGGCCGACACGCCGTACTCGTCGGCCAGCTCCTGCAGCGTCACCTTGCTGTCGGCATCCAGCCAGCGGCGGCGGATGATGTCGCGCGAACGGGCATCCAGCTCGGCCAGGCCTTCGCGCAGCAACTGCATCTGGTTGTCTTCGCTGTCCGCACGCTCGTACGCCATCGACGGATCTTCGTCATTGGCGACCAGGAACGCGGCCGGCGACGGCGGCGCGTGTTCGTTGTCCTCGTCGGTCGGCGCATCGAAACCGATATCGCGACCGGACAGGCGCGACTCCATTTCCATGACCTCGCGCTCGGACACGTTCAGGTCCTTGGCCACCGCGCTGACCTCAGCCGCGTTCATCCAGCCCAGGCGCGTCTTCGACTTGCGCAGGTTGAAGAACAGCTTGCGCTGCGCCTTGGTGGTGGCGACCTTCACGATGCGCCAGTTCTTCAGGATGAACTCGTGCATCTCGGCACGGATCCAGTGCACGGCGAAGGACACCAGGCGTACGCCCATTTCGGGGTCGAAGCGCTTGACCGCCTTCATCAGGCCGATGTTGCCTTCCTGGATCAGGTCACCCAGGGCAAGGCCGTAGCCGTTGTAGCCGCGGGCCACGTGCACCACGAAGCGCAGGTGCGAATGCACCAGCTCGCGGGCGGCGTCCAGATCGTTGCCGTCGCGGAAGCGACGGGCCAGGTCCTGTTCGTCATCGACCGACAGCACCGGGATCTGGTGCACGGCACCGATGTAGGCGTCCAGCGAACCGAGCGCACTGGGAATCGGGAGATTGTTTGCCACAAGGGCAGTAGAGGTGTTCTGGCTCATAGGCACCCATCTTAGCAGTCCGGGATTTGGACTGCTAAAGGAGGAAAAAGTTCCAGCATCCTATTGATGCAACACTGGTCCCAAACAGAGCCCTACCGTAGCGCGATTTCATGACAGTGGCGAGCACGCTTTTCGGGATTCACAATCCCTTGAAATTCAAGTAATTACCCACCGGAAACCGGCCGAATCCGGTCAAGCGGAGCTGAACAGGCCATCCCGAAGGCCCATTCAGGGCCGGAAACGTTGCCCGGTGTTCAGCCCCGGACCGGCACCGGCGCTCAGAGTGCCGAACGCGGCGGCAGCGACCAGTCGATCGGGGCCTGGCCGCGGCGCTGCAGGTACTCGTTGGCCATCGAGAAATGCCGGCAACCCAGGAAGCCACGGTGTGCCGACAACGGCGACGGGTGCGGCGACTTCAGCACGCGATGGCGACGGGTATCGATGACCTTGCCCTTCTGCTGCGCATAGGCACCCCAGAGCATGAACACCAGGCCTTCGCGTTCGCGGTTGAGCACGTCCACCACGTGGTCGGTGAAGCCCTCCCAGCCACGGCCCTGGTGGGCGCCGGCCTTGCCCTCTTCCACGGTCAGCACGGCATTGAGCAGCAGCACGCCACGTTGTGCCCACGGAATCAGGCAACCGTGGTCCGGGCGCGGGAGACCGAGATCGCTCTCGATCTCCTTGTAGATGTTCAGCAGCGACGGCGGCACGGGTACGCCCGGTGCCACCGAGAAACTCAGGCCATGCGCCTGGCCGCGACCGTGGTACGGGTCCTGGCCGAGGATCACCACCTTCACCTGCTCGAACGGCGTGGCATCGAACGCGGCGAAGATCTGCGGGCCGGGCGGGAACACCGCCGCGCCACCGGCCTTGCGCTGGCGCAGGAAGCTGGACAGCTCGCGCATCTGCGGCTGCAACAGGTAATCGCCGACATGCTGCTTCCAGCTCGGTTCCAGCTGGATCGTCGGGGTGTCCGCTACTTCATCAATCATTGCGCCACTTCATCGAATCAGGGGTCCATCGTTCAACCGGGCCAGCCGCAGCTGGAACAGCACCTTGGTGACCAGCAGCCGTTCTTCGATCGGCTTGAGCACCAGGTCGTTGGCACCGGACTGCAGCAGCCCGGTCTGGTTGTGCGGGTTGCCGTCGCCGGTCATCACCAGCACCGGCAGGCGGCGCTTGCCGTAGCCGAAGTCCACGCGCACGCGCTGCACCACGTCGCGGCCGCTCAGTTCGCCCTTCAGGGTGACGTCGGTCAGCACCAGGTCGATGCGGTGGCGGCTGCGGCCCAGCGACTCGGCGGTGAGCAGGGTGAACGCCTCTTCGGCGCTGACCACGTGCAGCACGTTCAACTGCTGGCGTTCGAGCATGCGCTTGGTGGCCTCGGCCACCACGCGGCTGTCCTCGATGTAGAGGATGGTCGCGCCGGGAATGGTCTGCGGCTGCACATAGCCGCGGATGAAGGTCGCCAGCGCCTCGTGGCCCAGCGATTTGTCGAAGTAGTCGGTGACGTACTCGGTGAAACGGCGCTGCTCCAGGTGCTGCTGTGCATCGCCGGACACCACGATCACCGGCACATAGGCCTGCCCCGCGGCTTCGCGCACCATCCGCGCCAGTGCCAGGCCGTCGCCATCGCGCAGGGTCAGCGAGGTGGTCACCAGGTCCACCGGACCCTGCGCCAGCGCCTGCTGCGCGTCCTCGATGCTGTCGCAGCCGATCACCTCCACGCCGGGCAGGTCGCGCTTCAGGACATCGGCGATCAGCTTGCGCACCAGCTTCGAGCCATCGACCACCATCACCCGCGTCGCGGGCCCTTCCAGGTGCTTCAGCGCTTGCGGTTGCATGCCGGTCTCAGGTGTCGGTCGGGCGCGTCTGGCGCAGGAAGTGGCCGGTCACCAGCCACGCGCCCAGCCAGCCCAGCAGCAGTGTGCCGAGCAGGACCAGGCCGCCATGCAGCAGGTCCAGCCCGTGCAGCACGAACGGGCTGCCATAGCTGCGGGAAAGTTCAGCCAGCGGCACGCGCAGCGCGGCACCGGCAGCGCCGATCAGGGCCAGCGCCACCGCACCGGCACCCAGGCCGTACCACGCGCCCAGGTACAGGAACGGGCGGCGGATGAAGCCGTCACTGGCACCGAGCAGCTGCAGCACGCCGATCTCTTCGCGGCGGGCCTGGATGTCCAGGCGCACGGTGTTGCCGACCACCAGCGCGGCACCGACGCCGAGCAGCACCGACAGCACCTGCACCAGCCGCGCACCGAACGCCAGCCAGGCATCCAGGCGCTGGCGCCACAGTGCATCGTGCTGCACCAGGTCGGCCTCGGGCAGGCTCTCCAGCGCGCGTGCCAGGCGTGCGTCGTCCTTGCCCTGGCCGGGGGTGATCACCAGCAGCGAGGGCAGCGGGTTGTCATTGAGTGCGTCGATCGCCTCGCCGAGGCCGGCATCGCGCAGTTCCTGCAGGCCCTGCTCGGGCGTGCGCACGTTCACTTCGGCCACGTCGTCGCGGTCACGCAGCTGGCCGGCCAGGCGCAGCGCGCCGGGGCCATCGACATTGCCCTTCAGGAACACGTTGATGTCGCGCGACTGCTGCACGCTGCCGGCGAACTGCTTGAGGTTGTCCAGCGCGATCGACAGGCCCAGCGGCAGGGCCAGCGCCAGCGCCATGACCATCACCGTCAGCAGGGTCGCCCACGGCTTGCGGAAGGCGCGGCCGAGGCTGAACACCACGCTGTGCGCGTGGTGCTGGAACCAGACGCCCACGCGCGAGGGGGCGGCGGCTTCGCTGTTTTCGTTCTTCGCCATGGGTTACTCCGCCAGGTCCTGCGGCGAGATGTCATCCACCAGCCGGCCGTGGTCGAGGATCAGCACGCGCTTGCGCATGCGGCGCAGCAGCGGCAGGTCGTGGCTGACCACCAGCACGCTGGTGCCACGCGACGGCAGCTCGGCGAACAAGGCCATGATCTCCGCCGCCAGGGTCGGGTCGAGGTTGCCGGTCGGCTCATCGGCCACCAGCAGCTTGGGTTCACCGACGATGGCGCGGGCGATGCCGACGCGCTGCTGCTCGCCGGCCGACAGCTGCGAAGGCAGCGCCTTCTCGCGATGGCCCAGGCCCATCCGCTCCAGCACCGAACGCACGCGCTTGCCGATGTCGCCACGACGGGTGCCGCGCAGGATCAGTGGCAGCGCCACGTTCTCGGCGATGGAACGGTCCATCAGCAGGCGGTGGTCCTGGTAGACCGCGCCGACCGCACGCCGATGGCGTGGGATGTCGCCGCCGCGCACCTTCAGCAGGTTGCGCTCGTCGAACACCACCGCGCCGCGGCTGGGCCGCTCGTCCAGGTGGATCAACTTGAGCAGGGTGCTCTTGCCCGCACCGGAATGGCCGGTGACGAACAGCATTTCGCCCGGCGCGACCTCGAAGCTGACATCGATCAGCGCCTCGTGGCCACCGGCGTACTGTTTGCTGACATTGTCGAAGCGCAGGACACTCATGCCCCGATTATGCAGGACCGGCGCGACGTCGTGGAGATGGTGGGTGCCACCGGCCCCGCCTGGTGGGTGCCGACCGTTGGTCGGCACACCTTTCAAAGCCACCCGACCAACGGTCGGGTGCTACCCGCTGATCGGCAGTACCGATCAGTTGCCCGACAGCATCCGGCGGATCTTGCGGCCGATGCGGGTCAGGAACGAATCGCCGCTATCAGCGGCCGTGCGCACCGGCTTGGCCACCACCTGCACCGGGGTGACCGGGCTGGCGCCGTTGCCGGTATTGGCCTGCACGCCCTCGGCACCCTCGACCGGACGGCCGTGGCGACGACGACGACGCTTGCGCGGCTTGTGCTCGCCGTCCACCGCACCTTCCGGTGCGCCTTCGGCACGCGGCGGGCGCGGCGGACGCGGAGCCTGGGCGGTGGCACCTTCGACGCCGGCGGCCGGGGCGGCAGCGCCCTGCTCGCCTTCCACGCGTGGCTTGCGCGGGCCACGCGAACGGCGTTCGCCGCTGCGCTCACCGTCACGGCCACCACGGCCACCACCGCCGCCGGAACGGCCGCCACTACGGCCGCCACCCCGACGCTCTTCCTCGGCGGCACGGGCTTCGCGCGCTTCGCGGAAGATCTGGCCGACGCTTTCGTTGTCCTCGCCTTCCTCGCCTGCAGCCGGTGCCGGGCGTTCCGGGCGCGGCAGCGGCGTCAGCAGTTCCTTGGTGACCGGCTCGGACGGAATCTTCTGCTCGATATAGGCCTCGATGTCCGGCAGGCCCATGGCGTAGCGCTCGCAGGCGAAGCTGATCGCGTCGCCCTCTTCCCCCAGGCGCGCGGTACGACCGATGCGGTGCACGTAGTCTTCGGCATCGAACGGCAGGTCGTAGTTGTAGACGTACTTGATGCCATCGATATGCAGGCCGCGCGCAGCCACGTCGGTGGCCACCAGGATTTCCAGCTGGCCCTTCTGGAAGCGGTTGAGCAGGCTCTCACGCTTCTTCTGCGGCACGTCGCCGGACAGCACGCCCACGCGGTAGCCGGCCTTTTCCAGCGAACGCGCCACACGCTCAACGAACACCTTGGTGTTGACGAAGACCATGGTGCGCGCGCCTTCGCTGCGCGACAGCAGGCCCAGCAGCAGCGGGATCTTCTCTTCGTCGGCCGGGAAGTACAGCTTCTGGCGCACGCGCGCGGCGGTCACCGTCTCGGCCTCGACCACCAGCTTCTGCGGCTCGTTCATGTGCTCGTAGGCCAGCTCCAGCACGCGATGGCTGAGGGTGGCACTGAACAGCAGGGTCTGGCGGGTGGTGCGCTCCGGCATGCGGCGCAGCAGGAAGCGGATGTCCTTGATGAAGCCCAGGTCGAACATGCGGTCAGCTTCGTCCAGCACGCAGATCTCGCAGGCGTGCAGCGAGACCACCTTGTGCTGCTTGACGTAATCGATCAGGCGGCCCGGGGTGGCGATGATCACGTCCACACCCTGCCGCAGCAGTTCGCGCTGCTTGTCGTAATCCACGCCGCCATAGACCAACGCGAAGCGCAGGCCCAGGTCGGAACCGAACTTCACCGCATCCTTGTGGATCTGGATGGCCAGTTCGCGGGTCGGGGCGAGGATCAGCGCGCGCGGATCTTCCGGCTTGCGGTCGGCCAGCGCCGGACGCGTCAGCAGTCGGTTCACGACAGCGACCAGGAAGGCCAGGGTCTTGCCGGTGCCGGTCTGGGCCTGGCCGGCAACATCACCGCCGGGCAGCGCGACCGGCAGGGTCAGCGCCTGGATCGGGGTGCAGCGGGTGAATCCGGCTCCTTCAAGGCCGGCCTGCAGGGCCGGATGCAGCTCGAAGGAGGAAAAGGTCAAATCGGTCAGCGGTTTGTCGCTCATGAGTCCGTCTTGGTATGGCCGCCGGCCCGTGGGGCGGCTGGCACTTCATCGTCTAGGGGCACCGTCGCAAACTGCGGCCCCTGCGGCGGGTTGGCAGGCTGGGACCACCCGGTCCGTGCGCCGCACAATGGCCCAGTTTAACGCACTCGGGCCGGCAAACCGGAATGCCCTGTCTCACCAACCAGAGAGACGGCAAACCTTCACCCAGCCACACGGGACTTGAACGCCCCCGCCGCGCCCGCTGGTATAGCCCGCTGCCACCCCCATCTTCGGGAAGACAGTGAAATCCGACACATACCGAGCTTCGAAGCGATCACGATACGCTGGGTTCCAGCCGGCGCCTGTCCCCGCCCTGCGATAGGGGTACACTGCCGGCCGTGAGCGTCCAGGCATCCCGCCGAACGCACCGCGGCAGTGCGCCGCGAGGCAACGACGAGGGTCGCGCCACCGGGCATGGCCCAGTTCACCCACCTCCGGCATGGCCGGGTGCAATCCAAGACGAGAAACCAAGATGAGCGACAAGGTTGTACATGTCGGCGACGCCGACTTTGATAGCGCAGTGCTGAATTCCAAGGAACCGGTGCTGGTCGATTTCTGGGCCGAATGGTGTGGCCCGTGCAAGATGATCGCCCCGGCGCTGGACGAACTGGCCGACGCCTACCAGGGCCGCGCCAAGATCGCCAAGGTCAACGTCGACCACAACCGTGCGCTGGCCGCCAAGTACCACGTGCGTTCGATCCCGTACCTGGTCGTGTTCAAGGACGGCGAGAAGGTCGGCGAGCAGATCGGTGCGGTGGGCAAGGCCCAGCTGGCCGGCCTGCTGGACAAGGCCCTGGCCTGATCCTGCTGTTTTCCGGCAGCCGCCACCCGCGGCTGCCGGCGGGCGCCCCGCGTCCATGATGAATGCTGTTCCCGGCAGCCCTTGCACGGCGCCGCAGGCCGATGATAGTGTCGGCACATCCGGCCGCGTTCGCGTGCCGCACCCTCTGGACGCAGTTTCTTCCAGACCCATTCCCAACGTTCGCCGCCCCAGCCGGGCGCTCGCACCTTCAAGCGAGGAATAACGCTCTTGTCCGATAACACTTCCGAAACCGGCAGCGCCGATGCGCCCGCCGAAAAGCGCGTGCGCAAGCCCCGCGTGAGCAAGGCCGCCGCCCCGGCAGCCGCCGAAACCAGCGCCGCTCCGGCGCAGCCGACCCTGCCGCTGGCCGCCGCGCCCGAGGCACCGGCCCCCGCCCCCGCACCGAGCGCGCCCGCCGCCGAGGCCCCTGCCAGCAGTGGCGGTGGCGAAGGTGGTGAGGGTCGCGAATCCGGCCAGCCGCGGCAGCAGAACCACCAGGGGGGTGGCCAGAACCAGGGCCAGAACCCGTACAACCAGAACGGCCAGCAGGGCCAGGGGCAAGGCCAGGGCAACCGCCGTGACCGCTTCCGCAACCGCCGCGACCGTGACCGCAACAACAACCGCTTCCGCGACGACGGCATGCCCAATGACGGCGGCGAGCAGCAGCCCTTCGTGCCGCGCCCGCATGCGAACGTACCGGAAGGCTTCCCGGTCTATTCGCTGAGCGACCTCAAGCGCATGCCGGCACAGAAGCTGCTGGAAATCGCCGAGCAGCTGCAGATCTCCGAAGGCGTGGCCCGCGCCCGCAAGCAGGACGTGATCTTCGCCCTGCTGAAGGTGCTGACCCGCCATGGTGACGGCGTCGCCGCCGACGGCGTGCTGGAAATCCTGCCGGACGGCTTCGGCTTCCTGCGCGCGGCCGAGGCCAGCTACCTGGCCGGCCCGGACGACACCTACATCTCGCCCAGCCAGATCCGCCGCTTCAACCTGCGCACCGGCGACCACATCTCCGGCCGCATCCGCTTCCCGAAGGACGGCGAACGCTACTTCGCGCTGAACATCGTCGACACGATCAACGGTGAGCCGATCGAAGCATCGAAGAACAAGGTGCTGTTCGAGAACCTGACCGCACTGTTCCCGCGCCGCCGCTTCACCCTGGAGCGTGGCAACGGTTCGTCGGAAGACATCACCGGCCGCATCCTCGACCTGATGGCACCGCAGGGCAAGGGCCAGCGCTCGCTCATCGTGTCCCAGCCGAAGGCGGGCAAGACGATGATGATGCAGCAGGTCGCCACCGCCATCACCACCAACCATCCGGACGTGCACCTGATCGTGCTGCTGATCGACGAGCGCCCGGAAGAAGTGACCGAAATGCAGCGCACCGTGCGCGGCGAGGTCATCAGCTCGACCTTCGACGAGCCGGCCGCGCGCCACGTGCAGGTGGCCGAAATGGTCATCGAGCGCGCCAAGCGCCTGGTCGAGCACAAGAAGGACGTGGTGATCCTGCTGGACTCGATCACCCGCCTGGCCCGCGCCTACAACAACGTGGTGCCGAGCTCGGGCAAGGTGCTGACCGGTGGTGTGGACGCCAACGCCCTGCACCGCCCGAAGCGCTTCTTCGGTGCCGCGCGCAACGTGGAAGAAGGCGGCAGCCTGACCATCATCGCCACCGCGCTGGTCGACACCGGCTCGAAGATGGACGAAGTGATCTACGAAGAGTTCAAGGGCACCGGCAACAGCGAAGTGCACCTGAGCCGTCGTATCGCTGAAAAGCGTGTGTTCCCGGCCATCGACATCAACCGTTCGGGCACCCGCCGCGAAGACCTGCTGATCGAGCCGGAACTGCTGCAGAAGATCTGGATCCTGCGCAAGCTGCTGCATCCGATGGATGAAATGGCGGCGATGGAATTCCTGCTCGACAAGATGAAGAACACCAAGTCCAACGACGAGTTCTTCGGTTCGATGAAGCGCTGATCCACGGCATTGCATCGAAAAGAACCTGCCGCTCGCTGCGGCAGGTTTTTTTTTGCCTGCAGGGCGACCCACTTCACTTCACCGCCGCCCGGTTTTGGCGATAATCCGCCCGATGCCCTGCCCGGCCCCGAGGGCGTGGCCACCGATTCCCGCTGTCGCCCCTTCCGGAGAACCGGTCGGGTCCAGCCTCCTGCCGGATCCGTCGACGCATGCGAACGCTGTCTCCCCGCCTCAACCTGGGCAAGCTGATCCTCGCCCTGGCCCTGCTCAGTGCCATCATCGCGCTGGCCAACACCCTGCTGGCCAGCTACCGGGTGCAGCGCGACCAGCTGGTCGGCAATACCCTGGAAGCCAACCGCGTCTACGCCACCAAGCTGGCCGAGACCACCCAGAACTTCCTGCTGGCTGCCCAGCAGGAACTGGCCTACGCCGCCACCCGGCTCGGCCAGGGCAATCTCGATCCGGCGCAGGCCCAGGACGAAGCCAGCCGCCTGCAGCTGCAGACCAACAGCTTCAACTCTTCGCTGGTGGTGGATGCCGACGGCCTGGTGATCGCCACCTCGCCGCAGACCCTGCAGCTGCAGGGCGAAGTGCTGCACAGCGTCGGCAACAACGCCGCACTGGCCGCGCGCCAGCCGATGATCAGCGACCCGTACCAGTCGGCCACCGGCAAGCTGCTGGTTTCGCTGTCACACCCGATCTTCGACCGCCAGGGCCGCTATCGCGGCTACGTCAGCGGCACCCTGTACCTGCGCCAGCGCAGCGCGCTGCACACGCTTCTGGGCAAGCACTACTACCGTGATGGTTCCTACCTGTACGTGGTCGACCGTCATGGTCGCCTGCTGTACCACGCCGATGGCAAACGGGTGGGCGACTACGTGGTCGGCAACCCCGCGGTGAAGGCCGTGGTGCGTGGCGAGCGCGGCGCGCAGCAGGTGCGTAACAACCTGGGCGTGTCGATGCTGGCCGGCTACGCGCCGGTGGCGGCCACCGGCTGGGGCATCATCGCCCAGCGCCCGACCGAGGCCACGCTGCAGCCGCTGTCGCGGTTGATGACCGCAGTGATCTGGAACGCGATTCCGCTGGGCCTGCTGTCGCTGCTGATCACCTGGTGGTTCGCCCGTCGCATCTCGATGCCGCTGTGGCAGCTCGCACGCAACGTGCAGGGTGGCGAAGACACCGGCAACGCGATCAACCACGTCAGCGGCATCCGCGCGTGGTACTTCGAGGTCGCCCAGCTGAAGCAGGCGGTACTGCACAGCTTCAATGCGCTGCAGGACCGCATCGGCACGCTCAACCGCGCCAGCCGCACCGATCCACTGACCGGCCTGCTCAACCGCCGTGGCCTGCAGCAGGCGCTGGATGCCCTGCAGATACAGGGCATCCCGTTCGCGATCCTGGCACTGGACATCGATCGCTTCAAATCGATCAACGACAACCATGGCCATGATGTCGGCGACGCCGCCATCGTCCATATCGCCGACCAGATGCGCCGCTACTCGCGCGACAGCGACATCCTCTGCCGCGCCGGAGGCGAGGAGTTCCTGCTGCTGTTGCCGGGCATCAGCGCCGAGTCAGCGCGACAGGCTGGCGAGCGTCTGCGCCAGCAGATTGCCGACCAGCCGTTTGCACCGGTCGGCACCATCACCGTTTCGCTGGGCGTGGCCCATTTCCCAAGCTTCCACATCGACGCCGAGCAGGCCCTGCGGCTGGCCGACAAGGCGCTGTACCTGGCCAAGGAACAGGGCCGCAACCGGGTGGTGGTCTACCCCTACGCCGATTGACGCGGAGCCGGGCTGGCCGGCTCCACGGTGATCGTCAGCCCTGCTCCAGCGGGGTCAGCAGGCGCAGGCCGCGCTTGGCGCCGTCCACCATGTAGATGCCGCCCTCGGGCAGCAGGTCGCTGCCGGCCTGCTCGATCGCATCTGCCTTCCGCCACGGCACGGCCTGCCGCGGGCCCGGAATGAAGGCACGCCAGCGGCCATAGCGCTCCGCTCCATTGGGATCATCGTTCAGGCCGAAATTCACCGGTATGCGTACCGTCCAGCTGTCGCGGGTGCTGGCTTCGCCGGTGGTCGGTGGCTTGAACGTCCACTTGCGGGCACTGCTGACGGCGGCCCTGGCCAGGATCTCGCGCATCTTGGCAAGGGTGCGCTCGCGTCCGACCACGGTCATGTTCACCTGCTCGGCGACGACATCGGCCACCGTGCCGTCACGCGCGATCCTGACCACCAGCAGCACTTCACCCTGCCCACCGCTCCGATAGACCTCTTCCGGATAGCGCGGGGGAGTCATGCGCCCTTGGGTCACCGAATCGGTGGCCTTCTCATCGTACTCGCTGAAATTGACGCTGGTCATGCTGACTTCGTAGCCACCATCGGCCATGGCCTTGCCGCGCAGGCGCACCCGCAATGGCGCACGTGCCGCCACCGCCTTGCCATCGCGCAGGGTGGGTTCGAAGCGCCAGCCACCGATGGTGCCCTCCACGAAGGACGCGATGCTCGGAGACAGCATCGACTTCTGGTCCAGTACCAGTGAACTGACCGCGCCCTCGGGCGTGACCTCGATATGGCCAGAGAGCACCATGCTCATCTCCGCGGTGGCACGCACCGCGCGCGTGGTCTGTGCGCTGGCATCGCCAGCAAGCAGGGGAGCGCCGGCACCGACGGCCAACGCGAGAGCGAGGAACAGGGGGCGACGCATCATTGCCGGATCCTTGGTGATGAGTGCCGAGCGTAGCGCAGTCTTCACATCCGGGACAGTCCGGCCTGGCTACGCCAACCGGTGCGCGCCAGCATAGGGCGGTGTATCCGGATAGTCACCGCGGGCAAAGCGCTCCTGCAGGCCCTGCCACCACGCCGGATCGAACAGATGCCGGTAGTGCTCGCGGACCGCGGCCAGTTCAACCGCCGGCAGGCCCATGAACGGGCCGAAGCGTTCGGGGAACACATCTCGCGGCCCCACATGGAACCAGGGTTCGTCAGCCAGTGCTTCCTCCGGTGTGCGCGGCTGCGGCCAGGCGCGGAACACGCAGTCGCTGACCAGGCACAGTTCGTCGTAGTCGTAGAACACGGCCCGGCCGTGCCGCGACACACCGAAGTTCTTCGGCAGCATGTCACCGGGGAAGATGTTGTTGCGTGCCATGTCGGTGATCGCCTGCGCGTAGTCGAGCACCGCTGCACGTACCGCCTCTCCGCCCTGCTCGCGCAGGTACAGGTTCAATGGACGGAAACGGCGCTGCACGTAGCACAGTGCGATCTCCACCTCGTCGCCATCGACGCGCACGCTCTGTGCACACTGCTGCAGCAGTTCGTCCAGCAGTGCAGGAGCGAAGCGGTCGCGCGGGAAGCGCAGGTGGCGATAGGGCTGTGCGTCAAGCAGGCGGCCGACGCGATCGAGGTTGAACACCAGCGCGTACTTCTCTTCCACCTGCTGCCGCGACATCGCCTTGGGCCATGCGAAACGGTCGCGGATCAACTTGAACACCAGTGGATAGCTGGGCAGGGTGAACACCGTCATGACCATGCCCGGCGTGCCTTCGGCATGCACCAGCCGCTCCTGCGGATGCTCGTTGAAGTGGCGGAAGAAGGTGCGGTAGCGCTCGGTCTTGCCCTGCTTGGCGCGGCCCAGCACGGTATAGATCTCATCAATGGGCTTGCCCGGCAGCAGACTGCGCAGGAACACCACCGCATCGCCGACCGTGGCCAGGTTGGCCTGGAAATAGCTGCGCGATACGCCGAACAGGTGGGCCACGTCCCGGCGCCGGGTCAGCACCGCATCGGCGCGCAGGCCACGATCGTCGTTGACCAGCGCGATCACGCACGGCGAAAACCGATGCTCGCCGAACACGCGGCCGACCAGATAGGCGCGGCGCTCACGATAGAACACGGTGTCGAGCAGCTCGATGCTGCGCACCGGTGTATCGCCCCAATGGGCAAGGTCATCCTGCAGGCGCACCGCTATGGCTGCCGCACAGCGCAGCTGATGTACGTATGGAATGTCGAAGCGGTAGTCGGCCAGCACCCGCTGCAGCGCCTCCACCGGCCGCGTCGGCGAGACCGCGTAGGTGTGGCGCGCGACCGGATGGGTGATGGCATCGGAGGGCTCCACGTCGAATGCGATGAACTCCAGCGCCGGATCCACGCCGCGGGTGGCGAACATGCGCCGCGACAACGTGTTGTAGAAGGTCTTGTACAGCTCGGCGTCGATCAGCCCCTGCAGCAGCGCGCTGTACTGCGCATGCACCTGCAGCCAGAGCACGCGTTCGCCGATCGCCTCGCCGGCAAGGCGGCGCAGTGCATCCATCTGCTCGGCCACGCACAGGTCGTACAGCGCAATGCGCTCGACCGCATCCTGCCGGGCACCGGCCCAGTCGCGCTGCTCGAAGCGCTGCCGCGCACGGGCGGTCACGCCTGCGAATCGAGCGTGGTAATCCTCGAAGCCATCGCGGATGGCCACCGCGATGCGCGGTGCCAGCTCGGCAGCAATGTGAGGCTCGGACATGCAGGGCTCACCCGGTGGGACCGGCTTCACCATACGCTGGCGTGGGGTGGCTTGTGTAGAGTCGAGCCATGCTCGGCTGATCCAGGCAGAAGCAGCCGAGCATGGCTCGGCTCTACAGTTGCAAAGAGCAGTCGGGCGGGCTCGACTCTACCGAAGCCAATGGCTCAGATCGCCAGTTCGGCCTCCACGTCCTGCACCTTGCGCCGGGCCAGCGCCAGGTTGGACTTGGTACGGTCCAGCACGATGTAGAAGAACAAGCCCTTCTTCTTCGCCACCGGGCGCATGATGTGGTACGCCTTGCCCAGCGAGATCAGGATGTCCTCGATGCTGTCGTTGAGATTCAGCGATGCGGCAGTCTTCATCTTGGCGCGGATCACTTCGGTGTTGCCGGCGGCGGCCACTTCCATGTCCATGCCGGCACCGGCCTCGCCCAGCAACATGCCGCTTTCGTAGTCGACCAGCGCCACTGCCTGCGCGCCGTCGATGCCCATCAGTGCGTTCAACGATTCATTCAATCCAGCCACGTCGCACCCCTTGTCGATGTTGGTTCGAGCCCCTCGTTCCCCTGCGGCCGGGCTCACGATCCGCCGAGTTCAGCCAGGATCGCCTGGCCACATTCCCTGCTCTGCCACAGCACCTGGCCGATCACGCTGCGCTGGTCGCAGGCCGCCATCAGCAGCAGCGGCGCGCGCCCTTCGGCCTGGATCGCCAGCATCAGCACCTTGCCGCCCGCGGCCTCCAGCATCAGCGTCTGCAGATCACCCAGCACCAGTTCGCGCCCCACCGCTGCGGCCAGCGCCAGCATCGCGCTGGTCATCGCTGCCAGGCGTTCACCACGCCCTTCGGCACCGGCACTGACCAGCGCGAAGCCATCGACACTGGCCAGCACCACAGTGCGTACGCCTTCCACCCGCTGCCGCAGGTCCTGCAGCAGCGGCCGCAGGCGCTCACGCTGGCCGGCATCGGGCAGTACCGCCACCTGCCCGTCAGCCATGCGCGACCACCAGTGCGTGCGCTTCCATCTCGCCCATCAATACATCCATCAGCAGCAATCCCTGTTCGCGGTCGCGGGCATCCACTGCCAGCAAAGGCAGCGGTTGATCATCGAGGCTGGCGCGTGCAGCCCAGTCATCCAGCGCGGCGTGCGGCGCCTGGTCGAGATGGGTGACCGCCACCACCAGTGCCAATGACGATGCAAACGGCCGCAGCACCTGCAGGTAATCCTCCAGTTCGGCAACCACGCCCGCGCGCCGCGCATCCAGCAGCAGCACGGCGCCGCGGGCGCCCTGCAGCAGGATCGGCCAGAGGAAATCGAAACGCTGCTGGCCCGGCGTGCCGTACAGGCGCAGGCGCTCGCCGTTGGGCAGGTCGATATCGGCATAGTCCAGAGCCACGGTGGTGGACGCCTTGTCGGCACCGACGCGGTCACTGTTGGCCACATCGGTATCGATCACCGCCCCGGCCGCGATGCTGCGCACCAGGGTCGATTTGCCACTGCCCATGCCACCGAGCACCACCACCTTGTGCTCACGCATTGCGCTCGCTCCCGCGCAGGTGCCGCCACAGGCGGGCGAGCAGGCCGTTGTCGGTCGCGCCGGCCGCACGCGCCGTTACCGGTGCCGCGGCGGATGCCTGCAGCTGCGCGTAGCCGCACAGGTAGGCGGCATGGATGAAGTCGCGCACGGCAGCGGCCGGCAGCTCGAGCAGCATCGCGCACTCGTCCACCGTGCACGCGCGCTTGAGCAGCAGCGAGCACAGCCGGAAGCCATCGTGGTCATGGCCCAGCACACGGAAGTCGGGCCAGCGCAGCAGCTTCACCGAAGCACCGCGCAGGCGCTCGTCCAGCGCCTGCCAATGGCGACTGCGCTGTGCCCACTGCCATAGCAGGGGTCGCAGCGGCTGGCGTGGCCGATCAGCGGCCAGCGCCTGCAGGCGCGCCGGCGTGAGCGCATCCAGCTGCAGGCGTTCGAAGGCATCGGCCAGGCGTTCGACCAGCGCGGCGGCAGGCTCCTGCAGCAGCACGGCCTGGTCGTGTTCCAGGTCCATCAGCAGTACCGGCTCGCCGGCATCGCAGAGCAGGGCCTGGCCCTGGCGCAGCGGCAGCCGCTCGCGCAGAAGGCGGGTGATGGCGTGTGCACCATCGGCCAGGCGGATCGGTGCGGGTGCGTGCATGGCCAGGGGCTCCATTGCCAACTGCATCCCGCGCAGGGCGCGGCCGATGGCACCGTCATCAAGTACGTCCTGGTGGCCATCGCCGTTGCGCAGCTGGCCCCCCAGATCCTCGATCCAGCACTGCATTCGCGGGCGTTGCTGGCGCATGCGCTGGGCCGCGTTGCGCAGCGCCGGCGTATCGCGGATGACCAGCAGGTCGCAGTCGTCCAGGTCCTGGCTGCGACGGATCTGGCCATCAGGCAGGGCCGAGGCCAGGCGCAGACGCTGCAGCAGGGCCTGTTCGCCCTGGATGTCGGTTCCCACTACCAGCACGCGTGCCATCGGTGTTCCCCGTGCGACCACCTCCCCGGTGGTCTCGCGTCGCCAAGGCTAGGGTATCGCTGGAGGCAACCGTCGTGATCGATTGCTCAGATTGAATGCGACTGCAACCCCGCGCCGATCCATTCTGCGACCGCCATCGCGGGCAAGTTTCATGCCCCGTTGACGGCATTCCGACAGCCGGCCGATGTCACGGTTCTGACCCCGGAGGCAAAAAGAAACCCGCGCCGGGGCGCGGGTTCCAGTGTCACGACCGAACGGCGATGGATCAGCCGCGCAGCTGCTCCAGCGCGGCGTTGAAGGTCGCGCTCGGGCGCATCGCCTTGCTCGCCTTGGCCAGGTCCGGGCGGTAGTAGCCGCCGATGTCCACGGCCTTGCCCTGCACCGCGATCAGCTCGTCGACGATCTTCTGCTCGTTGTCGGTCAGCGCCTTGGCCAGCGGTGCGAAGCGTGCCTTCAGTGCAGCATCTTCGTCCTGTGCGGCCAGGGCCTGGGCCCAGTACAGCGCGATGTAGAAGTGGCTGCCACGGTTGTCGATGCCACCCAGCTTGCGCGACGGCGACTTGTCGTTGTCCAGGAACTGCCCGTTGGCTTCGTCCAGCGCCTTGGCCAGCACACGGGCGGCGGCGTTGTCGTAGCGGTTGCCCAGGTGTTCCAGCGACGCAGCCAGGGCCAGGAACTCACCCAGCGAATCCCAGCGCAGGTAGTCCTCTTCAACGAACTGCTGCACGTGCTTCGGGGCCGAACCACCGGCACCGGTCTCGAACAGGCCACCACCGGCCATCAGCGGCACGATCGACAGCATCTTGGCGCTGGTGCCCAGCTCCATGATCGGGAACAGGTCGGTCAGGTAGTCGCGCAACACGTTGCCGGTCACCGAGATGGTGTCCTCGCCCTTGCGGATGCGGTCCAGCGAGAACGCGGTGGCTTCCACCGGCGGCAGGATGCGGATGTCCAGGCCGGCGGTGTCGTGGTCCTTCAGGTACTGCTCGACCTTGGCGATGACCTGCGCGTCGTGGGCGCGGGCGGCGTCCAGCCAGAACACGGCCGGGGTGCTGCTCAGGCGGGCGCGTTCGACGGCCAGCTTCACCCAGTCCTGGATCGGCGCGTCCTTGGTCTGGCACATGCGCCAGATGTCACCGGCTTCCACCGCGTGTTCGAACACCACGTTGCCGGCATCGTCGGTGACCTTGACCACGCCGTCGGCAGCGATCTGGAAGGTCTTGTCGTGCGAACCGTATTCTTCGGCCTTCTGCGCCATCAGGCCGACATTCGGCACCGAGCCCATGGTGGCCGGGTCGAAGGCGCCGTGCGCCTTGCAGTCGTCGATGACGGCCTGGTACACGCCGGCGTAGCAGCGGTCCGGAATGACCGCCTTGGTGTCCTGCAGCTTGCCTTCGGCGTTCCACATCTTGCCGGAGTCGCGGATCATCGCCGGCATCGAGGCGTCGACGATCACGTCGCTCGGCACGTGCAGGTTGGTGATGCCCTTGTCCGAATTGACCATGGCCACGCCCGGACGCTGCGCGTACTCGGCGGCCAGGTCGGCTTCGATCGCGGCGCGGGTGGCTTCCGGCAGCGACGGCAGTCGCGCGGCCAGGTCACCGATGCCGTTGTTGGCATCGAAACCGGCCTGCTTGAGCACGTCGGCGTGCTTGGCCAGCACGTCCTTGTAGAACTCGTTGACCGCCACGCCGAACATGATCGGGTCGGAGACCTTCATCATGGTCGCCTTCAGGTGCAGCGAGAACAGCACGCCCTGGGCCTTGGCATCGGCGATCTGCTCACCGATGAACGCGGCCAGTGCCTTGCGGCTCATCACCGCGGCATCGACGATCTCGCCGGCCTTGACCGCGGTCTTTTCCTTCAGCACGACGGCGCTGCCGTCCTTGCCGTGGAATGTGATCTTCAGCGAACCGGCATTGGCCAGGGTGGCCGACTTCTCGCTGCCGTAGAAATCGCCGGCGGCCATGTGCGCGACGTGCGACTTCGAATCCGACGCCCAGGCGCCCATGCGATGCGGGTGCTTGCGCGCGTAGTTCTTCACCGACAGCGGTGCGCGGCGGTCGGAGTTGCCTTCGCGCAGCACCGGGTTCACTGCACTGCCCTTGACCTTGTCGTAGCGCGCCTTGTAGTCGCGCTGCTGGTCGTCAGCCGGGGTTTCCGGGTAATCCGGCAGTGGGTAACCCTGGTCCTGCAGTTCCTTGATGGCCGCCTTCAGCTGCGGCACCGAAGCGGAGATGTTCGGCAGCTTGATGATGTTGGCGTCCGGGGTGGTCGCCAGCTGGCCCAGCTCGGCCAGGTCGTCGCTGACCTTCTGTGCATCGGACAGCAGTTCCGGGAACTGCGACAGGATGCGGCCGGACAGCGAGATGTCACGGGTTTCCACCACGATGCCGGCAGTGGCGGTGTAGGCGTCGACGATCGGCAGCAGCGACTGGGTCGCCAGGAACGGTGCTTCGTCGGTCAGCGTGTAGAGGATCTTGGACATGGGGGACTTGGACTCTGTAGCAGTGCTCAGGGGAAGGCCGGCGCCAGCGCCGGGCCACGTGCAACCGTGTCGCTTTCCCCCGTCGCCGTCAGGGTGGGCGCGCGGCGGGGAAACCCCTGCATTGTCGCGTTTTCAGCCGCGCGGGGCAAAGCCGCGCCATACGCGACGGTACTGCACGGCGGCAACGCTGTGATCCATCCACGCATGGCGTGGATCTACGCAGACGCCACCGTCAACAGATCCACGCCATGCGTGGATGAAACCCAGCCCCAGCATCGGTAGATCCACGCCACACGTGGATGAAGCCCGGCCCCAGCATCGATAGATCCACGCCACGCGTGGATGAAGCCAACCATCGCCCAATAAAAAAGGACGCAGCCTCGCGGCTGCGTCCATCGTGAGTCCTGTCGGGAGAGAGTCGGCAGGACTTACTTGACCTCGAACTCCTGCGGCGTTCCGGCCGCCTTGCCATCGACCATGACCTCGGCGCGGTACTTGCCGGCCGGCCAGCCCTTTGCATTCTTGAACGTGATGTTGGTGGTCTCCGCGCCGCTGGCATTCAGGGTCGCGGTCTGTTCGCCGGCCACCTGGCCGTCCTGGAAGGTCAGCTTGGCGCCGACATTGATGTTGTTGGCAGCGCCATCGGTCTTGACCGAGACGATGACGTCATCCTTCGGCGAGAACAGTGCCGCCGGGGCGACCGACTTGTCGGCGGCAGCGGTCTTGCCCACGGTGACGGTTGAAACGCTGACCGCAGCAGCTTCCGCCATCGGCGGCGGTGCACCGGTCATCGGCGCCGGCGCTGCCGGCTCGGCCGGAGCCGTGGCAGCCGGAGCGGCGTTGGTGTCTGTCGACTCTTCCTTCTTCTTGCAACCGACCAGGGCGACGCTGCCCAGCAGGGCGGCGATCAGGGCGGTCTGGAGCGGGGTGGTCTTGATCATTCGGGGTTCCTCCCAGGGATTGTCGGACGGCGTTCGATCGCCGGTTTACTTCGGCGGCAGCTTCAGGGTCTGGCCCGGGAAAATCTTGTCCGGGTCGTCAAGCACATCGCGGTTGGCTTCGAAGATCTTCTTCCAGGCGTTGGCGTCGCCCAGATGCTGCTTGGCGATCTTCGACAGCGAGTCGCCCTTCTGCACGGTGTAGGTGCCGCCACTGACGATCTCGGCGGTGCTGTCCACCGAAGCGCTGACGCCGGAGAAGTCCGCCTTCGGCACCTGCTCGGCGGTACTGTCGACGCTGGCACTGACGCCGGAGAAATCGGCTTTCTTCTCGGTACTCATCCACAACTCCCGTCTGCATGACTACGTGGCTCGCACGGTGCCATGGCGGTTGTTAAACGGGGATGGTGCAGATGTGAAGCCGCCCCGGGGGGCGTCTGAACAATCGGGAGAGCCGGCCGCTGGCCGGCTGCCCTTGCCCTGGAAGCGGGTTCCTTGCGGTTGCCGGCCAGCGGCCGGCACTACCGGTAACCGCCTGCGGCGGCTACTGGCGCAGTTCGCGGTAGGTCGCGGCCGGGGCGGCGATGCCGGGGCTGGCGCGCCACGGGTTGATGTCCAGGCCTCCGCGGCGGGTATAGCGCGCCTCCACTTCCAGCCACTGCGGCTGGCAGCGCGCAGACACCTCGCTGAAGATCCGCTCAACGCACTGCTCGTGGAACTCGGCGTGTTCGCGGTAGCTGACCAGATAGCGCAGCAGGCCGGCACGATCGATCTTCGGCCCGCGGTAACGCAGGCTGACCGTGGCCCAGTCCGGCTGGCCAGTGACCGGGCAGTTGGACTTCAGCAGTGCCGAGACCAGGGTCTCCTCCACCACCTCATCGGCATTGGCCGAGAGGAAGTCCGCCTGCGGCGGGCCGTAGCAGTCGATCTCCAGTTCCAGCCCGTCGATGGACTCGCCGAGCGGCGTCTCGCGCAGGCCCGGCAGGCCGAACTCGACCTGGACCGGCGCACCGGCACAATCCGACAGATCCGCCGCGATGCGCGCGCGCAGTGCCTCGGCGCTGGCGATGCGGGTGCTGTTGAGGGAGTTGAGGTACAGCTTGAACGACTTCGATTCGATCAGCCGCGGCGAGGTGCACGGCACCTGCACGGTGGCGACGGCGACCTGCGGCTTGCCACGTGGGTCGAGCCAGCTCAGCTCGAAGGCGTGCCAGCGGTCGTGGCCGACGAACGGCAGCGCGCTGGCGTCGAGGCCGATCTCGGCGCGGGCGCCGCTGCGCGGGATGGGAAACAGCAGGCCGGGATCGTACTGCGACGGGTAACTGACCTCGCGACCGAGGCTGGAATCCTGTGGGGTGTTCATGGTGGGCATTGTATCGCGCGGAGGGCGGGCCTTCGGCCGGGCCGGCCAACGGCGGAGCCCCTCCGTAGTGGTTGTGTTGGTTGGTCGCGAAAGGCGGTCTATCGGCTTGGCCGGGAGGGCAGGCGGGTCGGGGGACGCCGTAAACCCGTCCCTGGGGGCTTGGCCGCGGCATCCATGCCGCGGACACCCCCGCCCCACCTGCCCTCCCGACCCCTGACAATTCTCTGCACGCGGCTACCACCACGGGAAAGATCAGAAAATCAAAATCAAAATCAAAATCAAAAACCGATCCTTCAGACGTTCATGACGTCCGCCGTGTCGACCAAGGTCGACACCCACCAAAGCAGGATGTCGTTCCGGCAGCCCGCGGGAAGCTGTCGAAGGCGGGGTGGGTCCGGTTGAGGGGGTGTCCGCGGCATGGATGCCGCGGCCAAGCCCCCAAGGACGGGTTTACGGCGTCCCCCTCAACCGGACCCACCCCGCCATCCCACGGAATGCCCGCTTTTGACGTTGCCGTTGCTTCGGCGGGTGCAGGGCTGCAAGCCCTGCCGGAAACCCTCAGCCAGCAGGAGTGCCTGCACCGTGCAGGTAATCCAGGCTCACCTGCAGCAACGCCCTCAATCCCACATCCAGCGCCTTCTCATCCAGCAGGAACTTCGGCGAATGGTTGGCCGGCGCCGTCGCCGGGTCGATGCCCACCCTGGTCGAACCCACGAAGAAGAACATGCCCGGCACTTCCTTCGCGTACAGCGAGAAATCCTCCGCGCCCATCTGCAACGGCGGCTCGTACACGTTGTCCTTGCCCACCACCGCCTGCAGGCTCGGCAGCATCTTCGCGGTCAGCGCCGGGTCGTTCACCGTGGCCGGGTTGCCTTCCGATTCGTAGATGTCGGTGACCGCCTTCGCACCGTGCGCAGCCGCCGTGTGTTCGGCCACGTTGCGCAAGTCGGCGAAGATCTGCTGGCGCATGCCCTCGTCGAAGGTGCGGATGGTGCCGACCATCTCCACTTCATCGGGAATGATGTTGTAACGGATGCCCCCGTTGATCGCACCGAAGGTCAGCACCGCCGGTTGCTTGGACAGGTTGGCGCGGCGGCTGACGATGGTCTGCGCGGTACCGACCAGATCAGCGGTGGCCACAATCGGGTCGACACCGTTCCACGGCGCGGAGCCATGCGTCTGGCGACCGATCACCTTGATCCCGAAACGATCCGAGGCGGCCATCAATGGGCCACCGCGCACCGCGATCTGGCCGGCCTGCACGCTGGAGAACACATGCAGTCCAAACACCGCCTCCGGCTTGAAGTCGGCGAACAGGCCTTCCTTCAGCATCAGCGCGGCACCGCCCTCTTCCGGCGGCGGTGCGCCTTCCTCGGCCGGCTGGAAGATCAGCATCACCTGGCCCGGCAGGTCCTTCTTCATCGACACCAGCGCTTCGGCCACGCCGAGCAGGGTGGCAGTGTGCGCGTCATGGCCGCAGGCATGCATCACGCCCACGGTCTGCCCGCGGTACTGGTCGGTCGCCTTCGAGGCGAACGGCAGGCCGGTCTGCTCAGTCACCGGCAACGCGTCCATGTCCGCGCGCAACGCGATCTTCGGGCCGGGCTTGCCGCCTTCGATGATCGCCACCACGCCGTGGTGGGCGATGCCGGTCTTCGGCTTCAGGCCCATCGCACGCAGGCGCTTGGCGACCTCGGCCGATGTGCGCACCTCGCGGTTGGACAACTCCGGATGCTGATGGAAGTCCCGGCGCCATTCGACCACCTTGGCCTGCAGCCGCTGCGCGGCGGCGGTCACTTCCGGGCGCTGCCCTTCCTGGGCGTGGGCAACGGCCGGCAGGGCCAGCAGCAGGGCGGACAGCAGCAGCGAACGGCGCATCGCAATCTCCACGGCAAGGGGTTCCAGCTGAATGTAGGGCAACACCGGCGCCACGGGAACCTCCCGCGTGGGATCCGGTCTTAGCGCCCGTCCCATCCGTCATGCAGGAAACGTGATGTGGCACAGGTATGCTTTGCGCATTGCCGCCGGCGTCCCGCCCGGTCCAGCCCTCTCGGAGTCCTCGTAATGTCACGTGTTTGGAAGATCGTGCTGCTGGTCGTGGCGGTTCTGGTGCTGGCCGTGGTCGGCCTGCGCGTCATCGGCGGAGGCAAGGACAAGGCTGGAAAGCCGGCGGCGGGCGCGCGCCAGGGTGGCGAAGACCCGGATGCCGGCCCGGTGCCGGTCACCGTGGTCGAGGCCACGCGCCAGGACGTACCGGTATATGCCAGCGCGCTGGGCACGGTGACCGCGATGAACACCGTCACCGTCAGCCCGCAGGTCGGTGGCCAGTTGATGAGCCTGAACTTCCGCGAAGGCCAGGAAGTGAAGAAGGGCGACGTGCTGGCAGTGATCGATCCACGCACCGCCCAGGCGAGCTACGACCAGGCCGCAGCGGCCAAGCGCCAGAACGAGGCGCTGCTGGCCACCGCGCGTTCCAACTACCAGCGCTCGAACGCGCCGGAGTATCGCCAGTTCGTCGCCAAGACCGATCTGGATACACAACGAAACCAAGTGGCACAGTACGAGAGCGCAGTCGCGGCGAACGAAGCCAGCATGCGCTCGGCGCAGGTGCAGCTGCAGTACACCAGGGTCACCGCGCCGATCACCGGTATCGCCGGCATCCGCGCGGTCGACGCCGGCAACGTGGTCAACGCCGGCACCGCCCTGGTCACGCTGACCCAGATCCACCCGATCCATGTACTGTTCAACCTGCCCGAACGCCAGCTCGGCGACGTGCGCCAGGCGCAGGCCGCCGGCGCGGTGCCGGTGGCGGCACTGGACCGCGCCGACTCGCACGTGCTGTCCGGCGACGGCAAGCTGGACGTGGTCGACAACCTGATCAGTGCCGACAGCGGCACCTTCAAGGCGCGCGCGCTGTTCGACAACACCGACAACGGCCTGTGGCCGGGCCAGTTCGTCAACGTGCGCATGCAGCTGCGCACGATTGCCGGCGGCGTGGTCATTCCGACCCAGGCCGTGCTGCGTGGGCCGGATGGCGAGTACGTCTACGTCGTGCAGGGCGACAACACGGTGAAGATGCAGACCGTGCGCAGCGGCGTGGAAGTGGGCGACAGCCAGGTGCAGATCGCCGAAGGCCTGAAGGGCGGCGAGCGGGTGGTCAGTGAAGGCCAGTTCCGCCTGAAGCCGGGCAGCAAGGTCACCGCACTGAAGCCGGGCGAAACCCCGGCCGCACCGACCGAGGCCGAGCTGAAGGCGGCCGAACAGAAGAACGGTGGCGGCGGTGGCCGTCGCGGTGGCGGTCCGCGCTGAGCGCTGGCCACGGTTCTCCCTCGCGCCGGCGGACCCGCCGGCGCCGACATTGAAGTGCCAGCAAGGATCAGTCCGTGGGCTTTTCGACGATCTTCATCCGCCGCCCGATTGCTACCTCGCTGTTGATGGCGGGCCTGTTGCTGCTGGGCATCCTCGGTTACCGCAAGCTGCCGGTGTCGGCGCTGCCGGAAATCGATGCGCCCAGCCTGGTGGTCACCACCCAGTACCCCGGCGCAAACGCCACCACCATGGCCTCGCTGGTCACGACGCCACTGGAGCGCCAGTTCGGCCAGATCTCCGGGCTGGAACTGATGACATCGGACTCGTCGGCTGGCTTGTCCACGATCATCCTGCAGTTCTCGATGGACCGCGACATCGACATCGCCGCGCAGGACGTGCAGGCGGCGATCCGCCAGGCCACCCTGCCCTCGTCGCTGCCCTACCAGCCGGTCTACAACCGGGTGAACCCGGCCGACGCGGCCATCGTCACCCTGAAACTGACCTCCGACACGCGCCCGCTGCGCGACGTCAACAATTACGCCGACTCGATCCTGGCCCAGCGCCTGTCGCAGGTGCAGGGCGTCGGCCTGGTCTCGATTGCCGGCAACGTGCGCCCGGCCGTGCGCATCCAGGTCAATCCGGCGCAGCTGTCGAACATGGGCCTGACCCTGGAACAGCTGCGCAGCGCGCTCACCCAGGCCAACGTCAATGCGCCCAAGGGCTCGTTGAACGGCAAGACGCAGTCCTACAGCATCGGCACCAACGACCAGCTGGCCAGCGCCGCCGAGTACCGCGACACCATCATCAGCTACAAGAACGGCCGCCCGGTGCGGCTGTCCGACGTGGCCGAGGTGGTCGACGGCGTGGAGAACGACCAGCTGGCGGCCTGGGCCGATGGCAAGCCGGCGGTGCTGCTGGAAGTGCGCCGCCAGCCGGGCGCCAACATCGTGCAGACCGTCGAGCGCATCCGCGCGATCCTGCCGCAGCTGCAGGGCGTGCTGCCGGCCGACGTGCACCTGGAGATCTTCAACGACCGCACCGAGACCATCCGCGCCTCGGTGCATGAAGTGCAGTTCACCCTGATCCTCACCATCGGGCTGGTGGTGGCGGTGATCTTCGTGTTCCTGCGCCGGCTGTGGGCCACGATCATTCCTTCGGTGGCGGTACCGCTGTCGCTGGCCGGCACCTTCGCGGTGATGGCCTTTGCCGGCATGTCGCTGGACAACCTGTCGCTGATGGCGCTGGTGGTGGCCACCGGCTTCGTGGTCGACGATGCGATCGTGATGATCGAGAACATCGTGCGTTACATCGAGCAGGGCAAGAGTGGCAAGGAAGCGGCCGAGATCGGCGCACGCCAGATCGGCTTCACCGTGCTGTCGCTGACGGTCTCGCTGGTGGCGGTGTTCCTGCCGCTGTTGCTGATGCCCGGCGTCACCGGCCGCCTGTTCCACGAATTCGCGTGGGTGCTGAGCATCGCGGTGGTGCTGTCGATGCTGATCTCGCTGACGCTCACCCCGATGATGTGCGCCTACCTGCTCAAGCCCGACGCCCTGCCCGAGGGTGAGGACGCGCACGAACGCGCGGCCGCCGCCGGCAAGCAGAACCTGTGGACGCGCACCGTGGGCCTGTACGAGCACAGCCTGGACTGGGTGCTGGGCCACCAGCGCCTGACCCTGGCCGTGGCCGGTGGCGCGCTGGTACTGACCGTGCTGCTGTACGTGCTGATTCCCAAGGGGCTGCTGCCCGAACAGGACACCGGCCTGATCACCGGCGTGGTGCAGGCCGACCAGAACATCGCCTTCCCGCAGATGGAGCAGCGCACCAAGCAGGTCGCCGAAGCACTGCGGCACGATCCGGATGTGACCGGCGTATCGGCCTTCATCGGCGCTGGCAGCATGAACCCCACGCTCAACCAGGGCCAGCTGTCGATCGTGCTGAAGGAACGCAGCCAGCGCGACGGCCTTGATGAGATCCTGCCGCGCCTGCAGAAGGCGGTGGCCGGCATTCCGGGCGTGGCCCTGTACCTGAAACCGGTGCAGGACGTGACCCTGGATACCCGCGTGGCCGCCACCGAGTACCAGTACTCGCTGTCGGACGTGGACAGCGCCGAAGTGGCCAAGCAGGCCACGCGCCTGACCGAAGCGCTGCGCAAGCGCCCGGAGCTGGCCGACGTCGACAACAACCTGTCCAACCAGGGCCGCGCGCTTGAGCTGAACATCGACCGCGACAAGGCCAGCGTGCTGGGCGTACCGATGCAGACCATCGACGACACGCTCTACGATGCGTTTGGACAGCGCCAGATCTCGACCATCTTCACCGAGCTCAACCAGTACCGCGTGGTGCTGGAAGTGGCACCGGAGTTCCGCACCAGCACTGCGCTGATGGAACAGCTGGCCGTCGCCTCCAACGGCGCCGGCGCGCTGACCGGTACCAACGCCACCAGCTTCGGCCAGGTCACCTCGTCCAACTCGTCCACCGCCACCGGCATCGGCGCGCAGAACACCGGCATCACCGTCGGCGCCGGCAACATCATCCCGCTGTCGGCGCTGGCCGAAGGCAAGGTCAGCAGCGCACCGCTGGTGGTCAGCCACCAGCAGCAGCTGCCGGCGGTGACCGTGTCGTTCAACGTGGCGCCGGGCTATTCGCTGTCCGAAGCGGTGCGTGCGATCCAGGAAACCAAGGACAGCCTGGACATGCCCACCCACCTGCATGCCGAGTTCATCGGCAAGGCCGCCGAGTTCACCGGCAGCCAGACCGACGTGGTGTGGCTGCTGCTGGCCTCGCTGGTGGTGATCTACATCGTGCTGGGCGTGCTCTACGAGAGCTACATCCACCCGATCACGATCATCTCCACGCTGCCACCGGCCGGTGTCGGCGCGCTGCTGGCGCTGATGCTGTGCGGCCTGAGCCTGTCGGTGGATGGCATCGTGGGCATCGTGCTGCTGATCGGCATCGTCAAGAAGAACGGCATCATGATGGTGGACTTCGCGATCGAGGCGCGCCGCGCCGGAGCCAACGCGCACGAGGCGATCCGCCGGGCCTGCCTGCTCCGCTTCCGCCCGATCATGATGACCACCGCCGCGGCCATGCTCGGTGCGCTGCCACTGGCGCTCGGCACCGGCATCGGCTCGGAACTGCGCCGCCCGCTGGGTATCGCCATCGTCGGCGGCCTGCTGCTGTCGCAGCTGGTGACGCTGTACACCACGCCGGTGATCTACCTGTACATGGAGCGCTTCTCCGAGTGGCTGGCGCGCCGCCGCGAACAGCGCGCGCTGCGCAATGGTTCGCTGCAGGAGCCGCAGGCATGATCCACGCCCCGCTGCTGCGGGGGGCCGCACGATGAACCTGTCCGGCCCCTTCATCCGCCGCCCGATCGGCACCGCCCTGCTGGCCATCGGCCTGTTCATGGTCGGCCTGATCTGCTACCTGCGCCTGGGCGTATCGGCGCTGCCGAACATCGAGATCCCGGTGATCTTCGTGCATGCCAGCCAGTCCGGCGCCGATGCGGCGACCATGGCGTCCACGGTCACCGCGCCGCTGGAACGCCACCTCGGCCAGCTGCCGGGCATCGACCGCATGCGCTCGTCGAGCTCGGAAGGCAGCTCGCTGGTGTTCATGATCTTCCAGAGTGGCCACAACATCGATTCGGCCGCGCTGGACGTGCAGACCGCGATCAACTCGGCGCAAGCCGACCTGCCTTCGGGCATGGGCTCGCCGATGTACCAGAAGGCGAACCCGAACGACGACCCGGTCATCGCCATCGCGCTGACCTCGCAGACGCAGTCGGCCGACGAGCTGTACAACGTGGCCGACTCACTGTTGGCGCAGCGCATCCGCCAGATCAGCGGCGTTGCCTCGGTCGACATTGCCGGCGCCTCCACGCCGGCAGTGCGCGTGGACGTCAACCTGCGCCTGATGAACGCGCTCGGCCTGACCGCCGATGACCTGCGCAACGCGGTGCGCGCGGCCAACGTGACTTCGCCCACCGGCTTCCTCAGCGATGGCAACACCACCACCGCGATCATCGCCAACGATTCGGTGGCACGCGCCGCCGACTTCGCCGATCTGGTGGTCAAGACCCAGGGCGATGGCCGGGTGATCCGCCTCAAGGACATCGCCAACGTCTACGACGGCCAGCAGGACGCTTACCAGGCGGCCTGGTTCGACCACAAGCCGGCGGTGGTGATGTACGTGTTCACCCGTGCCGGCGCCAACATCGTGGAGACCGTGGACCGGGTCAAGGCACAGATCCCGACCCTGCGCGACTACCTGCAGCCGGGCACCACGATGACGCCGTACTTCGACCGTACGCCGACCATCCGCTCCTCGCTGCATGAAGTGCAGATCACCCTGCTGATCAGCCTGGCGATGGTGGTGCTGACCATGGCGCTGTTCCTGCGCCGGCTGGCACCGACGCTGATCGCCGCGGTGACCGTGCCGCTGTCACTGGCCGGTGCCGCGCTGGTGATGTACGTGATGGGCTTCACCCTGAACAACCTGAGCCTGCTGGCGCTGGTGATCGCGATTGGTTTTGTGGTCGACGATGCGATCGTGGTGATCGAGAACATCATGCGCCACCTCGACGAGGGCATGCCGCGCATGCAGGCCGCGTTGACCGGCGCGCGCGAGATCGGTTTCACCATCGTCTCGATCACCGCCTCGCTGGTGGCGGTGTTCATCCCGCTGCTGTTCGCCAGCGGCATGATGGGCGCGTTCTTCCGCGAGTTCACCGTCACCCTGGTGGCGGCGATCGTGGTGTCGATGATCGTCTCGCTGACGCTGACCCCGGCGCTGTGCAGCCGCTTCCTCAGCGCCCATGACCACGCTGCGCCGCCGTCGCGCTTCGGCCGCTGGCTCGATGCCGGCCACGAACGCATGCTGCGCATCTACACGGTGTTCCTCGATTTCTCGCTGCGCCACGCGCTGCTGATGTCGCTCACCCCGCTGATCCTGATCGGCGTCACCGTTTTCCTGTTCGGCGCGGTGAAGAAGGGCGCGTTCCCGCCGCAGGACACCGGCCTGATCTGGGGCCGGGCCAACTCCAGCGCCACCGTGTCGTTCGAGGACATGGTCGCACGCCAGCGCCGCATCACCGACATGCTGATGGCCGACCCCGCGGTGAAGACCGTGGGCGTGCGCCTGGGCAGTGGCCGCCAGGGCTCCAGCGCACAGTTCAACATCGAGCTGAAGTCGCGCAGCGACGGCCGTCGCGAAACCACCGCACATGCGTTGGCACGCCTCAGTGCCAAGGCCGACCGCTACCCCGACCTGCAGCTTCGCCTGCGCGCGATCCAGGATCTTCCCAGCAACGATGGCGGTGGTTCCAGCCAGGGCGCGCAGTACCGCATTTCGCTGCAGGGCAACGACCTGGCATCGCTTCAGGAATGGCTGCCAAAGCTGCAGGCGGAATTGAAGAAGAACCCGAAGCTGCGTGACGTCGGCACCGACGTGGACAACGCCGGCCTGCGCCAGAACATCCAGATCGACCGCGCCAAGGCCGCACGCTTGGGCATCACCGTCGGCGCCATCGATGGCGCGCTGTACGGTGCGTTCGGCCAGCGCCAGATCTCTACCATCTATTCGGACATCAACCAGTACAGCGTGGTGGTCAATGCCCTGCCGTCGCAGACCGCCACGCCGGCGGCGCTGGACGAAGTGTACGTGCGTGCGCGCAACGGTGACATGGTGCCGATTACCGCGGTGGCGACCCAGGTGCCGGGCTTGGCGCCGTCGCAGATCACCCATGAAAACCAGTACACGACGATGGACCTGAGCTACAACCTGGCGCCGGACGTGAGCATGGGTGAAGCCAAGGCGATCATCGATGCCACCGTAGCCGGCATGCGCATGCCGGGCGACATCCGCCTGGCCGATGACGCCGGCTTCGGCTTCAACTCCGACCCCAGCGACATGCTGATCCTGGTGTTTGCCGCGATCCTGACCGTGTACCTGGTGCTGGGCATGCTCTACGAGAGCCTGATCCACCCGGTCACCATCCTGTCCACGCTGCCGGCGGCGGGCGTGGGCGCGCTGCTGGCGCTGTTCGGCACCAACACCGAGCTGTCGGTGATCTCGATGATCGCGCTGGTGCTGCTGATCGGCATCGTCAAGAAGAACGCGATCATGATGATCGACTTCGCGCTGGTGGCGCAGCGCGAGCATGGGCTGGCGCCGCGCGATGCCGCGCGCGAGGCCAGCATCGTGCGCTTCCGCCCGATCATGATGACCACGATGGTGGCGATCCTGGCGGCGGTGCCGCTGGCGATCGGCCTGGGCGAAGGGTCCGAGCTGCGGCGTCCGCTGGGCATCGCGATGATCGGCGGCCTGCTGTTCTCGCAGAGCCTGACCCTGCTCAGCACGCCGGCGCTGTACGTGATCTTCTCCTGCCTGGCCGAACGCTGGCGGGCACGTCGCGCACGCAAGCGCGAAGCGAAGCTGCTCAAGCGCGCGCAGCGGGCCTAGAAAGGCCCATCCACGCATGGCGTGGATCTACGGGGGTAGAGGCGGCCGCTGGCCGGCTTTCTCCGTACGGCGAATCTGCCGGCCAGCGGCCGGCACTACCGTGGATGCGAATGGTGGGTACGGACCGTGGATGCGGACCATTGGTCCGCACGCTGCCGGATTTGACGCGCCGTAACGAAAAGAGAACAATTCTCATCCAGCCATGGTCCTGCGCCCCTCCGCGGCGCCCCGCTGCCATCTCCGGCCAGCCTGCGTGATCCCAGCCACTGCCCCTTCCCCCACCTGTGGGCGGATGGCCTGTGGCCGCCCGCCGAGGATCACCGAACCATGCCATCGCACCTGCTGTGCCGCCCGGCCCTGCTTGCCATTTCCCTGTCCGTGGCGTGTGCCGCGCACGCTCAATCCGCACCGGACCGCGGCAACCGCAGTGCCACCGAACTGGATGCGGTCAAGGTCACCGCCGAACGCACCCACGCCGACGCCGGCGCCCTGGGTGATCGCGCCCTGCGCGACACCCCGTTTGCGATCACCGCCGTGGGCCGCGAGCAGATCGAACAGCGCCAGGTGGTCTCGTTGGGCGAAGCGTTCCTGCTCGACCCTTCGGTCACCACCCAGGTCAGCGCCTATGCCAGTGGCTGGAGTTCGCCGATCCGCAACCGTGGCATCGACCTGAACTTCGACAGCTATCGGGTCAATGGCCTGCAGGTCTCTTCCTGGGGTACCGAATGGCCGCTGGAAGTGATGGAACAGGTCGATCTGCTGAAAGGCCCGGGCGGATTCCTGTACGGGTTCGGTGCACCCGGCGGTATCGTCAACTACATCACCAAGAAGCCGACGGACACACCCACCCTCTCCGCCCAGCTGGGCTGGCGCGGACAGGGCATCGTCAGCGGCGGCATCGACGTTGGCGGCCGCTTCGGCAACGAGCAGATGTTCGGCTACCGCTTCAATGCGTTCCAGGAAAAGGGCGAGACCTTCAATGGTGGGCACGTCGATCGCAAGGTGGGCGCACTGTCGCTGGATGCGCGCCTGAGCGATGTGCTGACCTGGACCTTCGACGGTGTGTTCCAGTCGCGCGACCTGCGCGAAGAATCGCCGCAGTACTACTTTCGTGACCTGACGTCGTTGCCGCGACCGATTGCCGGGGATACCGACAACAGCGTACCCGGCACCTACTACGACACCCGATCCAGCCTGCTGTCGACCGGCTTGAACTGGCAGATCAACAGCGACTGGAAAGCCACCCTGAGTTACGGCGTCACCACCTCGTGGAACGACGTCAACAAGATCTTCGCCTACATCGACAATCCCAACGGCGACTATGACGTCAACGTCTACGAACTGGGCGGCAAGAGCGAGTGGAAGCTGGCCCAGGCGATGCTGCAGGGCAGCTTCCGCACTGGTCCGCTGCACCATCAGGTGGTGGCAGGCATCAGCCACCAGACCGGGCTGGGATGGGACCGCCCCTACGAGTGGAACCCCATCGGCCGCGCCAACCTGTACCAGCGCCACGCCATCCGCCACGACGCCGTCGGTTCACGAGTGATGACCCGTGGCGACGAAGCCGTGCAGCAGGCGGTGTTCGCAAGCGATACCGTCGATCTCGGCAGCGGCTGGTCGGTGCTGGCGGGCTGGCGTTACAACGACTTCGAAACCAAGGGGCGTTACCACACCTACCCGGTCACACCGACCTACGCGGTGATGTTCAAGCCCAGCGAGGCGGTCACGCTGTATGCCAGCTACATCGAATCGCTGGAAGCCGGCAGCCGCGTAGGCAACAGCTACATCAACGCGGGCGACGTGCTCGACCCGACCATCAGCAAGCAGTACGAGATCGGCGCGAAGGTCGAGGCGGCTCGCTGGAACGCGAACCTGGCGGCGTTCCGGCTGGAGCGTGGCGCCAACATCGATGAGCTCACGCCTGCCGGCAAGCGCCTGGTGCAGGACGGCATCACGCTGTACGAAGGCATCGAAGCCAGTGCCGACCTGCACCTCAACGATGCCCTGACGGTCGGCGGTGGCGTCACCTGGCTGGACCCGACCTACGACAGGCTGTCGCCGGCCAGCGCCGCACAGGAAGGCAACCGTACCGCCGGTGCCGCGCGCTGGAGCGGCGTCGTGCATGCCACCTACCAGCTGCCGTGGGTGGACGGCCTGGAAACGTATGCGGCAGTGCGCTACTACGGCGATGTCTGGTACGACGCCGACAACACCCTGAAGCTGCCCGACTACACGCTGGTGAATGCCGGCGTCGGCTACCGGCTGCTTGCCTCGGGCCACCCGGTGACCCTGCGTGCCAGCGTCGAGAATCTGGCCAACCGGAAGTACTGGTCCAACGCCGGCGCCGGCCTCCCACGCACCCTGGCTCTGAGCGTGCGCTGGGAGATGTAACCCAACCTCGGTAGCACCGGGCCGTGCCCGGCAGTTTTGCCTCTCCGCCACGCATGGCGCAGCGCTACCGGATTCGGTGGGTGCGGACCGTTGGTCCGCACATCGGTCGGCGAATCAATCCGCACGCGGCCCCCCATTTCACGCGCAGCCCGCAATAATGGTGGAAGACCCTTCCACCGAGCCTGCATGTCCGCCCGCCAATCCCGCCTCAGCCGCCTGTGGGCCCACGAGAAGGCCAGCTATGGCCTGCGGGTGTTCATCGCCCTGACGGCGGCGCTTGCCGTGTGCTGGCATCTGGACGCGCTCACGGCGCTGCCCGGCGTGTTCCTCGGCATCATCGCCAGTGCCATCGCCGAGACCGACGACAACTGGTGGGGCCGGACAAAGGCGGTGCTGCTGTCGCTGCTGTGTTTCTGTATCGCTGCAGCCTCGGTGATCTGGCTGTTCCCGTGGCCATGGATCTTCATCGGCGCGCTGGCACTGTCCACCTTCTGCCTGACCCTGCTCGGCGCGCTCGGCGAGCGCTACGCATCCATCGCCCAGGCCACGGTAACACTGGCGATCTACACCATGATCGGCCTGGAGCAGCATGGCGCCACCGATCTGCACAGCGCGCTGGACGCCGTCAGCCACCTGTTGGCGGGTGCCGTCTGGTACGGACTGCTGTCGATCCTGTGGACCGCACTGTTCGCCAACCGCCCGGTGCGTGAGCGCGTGGCGCGGCTTTACATCGAACTGGGCCGCTACCTGCAGCTGAAGGCCGCACTGTTCGAGCCGGTACGTGAGGCCGACCTGCAACGCCGCCAGCTCGATCTGGCCGAGCAGAACCGGCGCGTGGTCGGCGCGTTGAACGAGGCCAAGACGGCGATCCTGGCCCGCTTCGGCCGCTCCGGCCGGCCCGGCGTGAACTCCGGCCTGTACCTGCGCCTGTACTACATGGCGCAGGATTTCCACGAGCGCGCCAGCTCCTCGCACTACCCGTATGGCGCGCTGGTCGACGCCTTCTTCCACAGTGACGTGCTGTACCGCTGCCAGCGCCTGCTCGACCTGCAGGGCCAGGCCTGCGCGCGGCTGGGCGAGGCGATCCGCCTGCGCCGTCCGTTCGTGTATGGCGAAAGCAACCAGCAGGCCGGGCGCGACCTGGCCGATGCGCTGGCCTACCTGCGCGACCAGCAGCGCCCGCAGTGGCAGCGCCTGCTGGGTTCACTGGACCTGCTGGTGCACAACCTGCGCAGCATCGAGCGCCGCCTGCTGGACGCCGAACGCTCCGAGGCCAGCTTCGACAATGTCGATACGCGCCTGCGCGACAGCAACCCGCACACCCTGCGCGAGATGGGCGTGCGCCTGCGCCAGCAGCTCACGCCCGGCTCGGTGCTGTTCCGCCATGGCCTGCGCATGGCGCTGGCACTGATCGCCGGTTTCGCGGCCATCCGGCTGTTCAACGCACAGAACGGCTCGTGGGTGCTGCTGACGATTGTATTCGTGTGCCGGCCCAACTTCGGCGCCACCCGCCAGCGCCTGGCGCAGCGCATCGTCGGTACCGTGGCCGGCCTCGTGCTCACCTGGGCGCTGCTGCAGCTGTTCCCGCAACTGCACGTGCAGCTGCTGATCGCGTTGCTGTCGGCACTGCTGTTCTTCTTCACCCGTACCGATCGCTACCTGGTGGCATCGGCGGCGATCACCGTGATGGCCCTGACCTGCTTCAACCTGATCGGCGATGGCTTCGTGCTGATCGTGCCGCGCATGGTCGATACGCTGCTGGGCTGCGCGATCGCCGCCGCCGCCGCGTTCCTGATACTGCCCGACTGGCAGGGCCGCCAGCTGCATCGGGTGCTGGCGCGGGTGCTGGATACCGCCGCGCGCTACCTCGATTCGGTGCTGGGCCAGTACCGCAGCGGCATGCGCGATGACCTGGCCTATCGCGTCGCCCGCCGCGACATGCACAACGCCGACGCCGCGCTGTCCACCGCACTGTCGAACATGCTGCGCGAACCCGGCCACGTGCGCCGCAACCTGGATGCCGGCTTCCACTTCCTGGCGCTCTCCAACACGCTGCTTGGGCACTTGTCGGCGCTGGGTGCGCACCGCGACCAGGTGGACAGCTACGCCGGCGATCCACTGGCCCTGGCCGCCGGTGATCGCGTGCGAAAGGCACTGCAGCAGCTGGCGGCGGCGCTGGCCGCACGACAGCAGGTCGCGGAAGATGACAACGACGCTGATCGCGCGGTGGCCGCCGAGCTGGAACAGATCGATGAGGCGATGCCGCCGAAGCTGCAGCTGATCCGCACGCAGATGGCGCTGGTGCTGCGCCTGCTGCCGAAGGTGCGGGCCGCGGCCAATGAGGCGGTGCGTACGCTCACCTGACATCGGTAGCGCCGGGCCATGCCCGGCGCTGCCAGCGACGCAACAGCGCGTTGCGCCTGGCGCTGCATCCCGATCACGTTCCCGCGCGGATACTGGGTGATCTCCTGCCCCTGGATTCCCCCATGAAGATCGAACTCGCCGGCCGCACGGCGCTCGTCACCGCTTCCACCGCCGGCATCGGCCTGGCGATCGCCCAGGGTCTTGCCGCAGCGGGTGCGCGGGTCATTCTCAATGGCCGCAGCACCGACAGCGTCGAACGCGCCCGCCAGCGCCTGCTCGCCGCCGTTCCGGGTGCCGAGGTGATCGGCGTCGCCGCCGACCTCTCCGATGCAGCCGGCGTCGATACCCTGCTGGCCGGCCTGCCCAAGGTCGACATCCTGGTCAACAACGCCGGCATCTTCGGCCCCGAGGACTTTTTCGAAACCGAAGACGCCACCTGGGAGCGCTACTGGCAGACCAACGTGATGTCCGGCGTGCGCCTTTCGCGGGCGCTGCTGCCGGCGATGGTCGACGCCGGCTGGGGCCGCGTGCTGTTCATCTCCTCCGAATCGGCACGCAACATTCCCGCCGACATGATCCATTACGGGGTCAGCAAGACCGCGCAGTTGTCGCTGTCGCGCGGCCTGGCCAAGCGCGTGGCCGGCAGTGGCGTCACCGTCAACGCGGTGCTGCCCGGCCCGACCCTGTCCGACGGCTTCGCGGCGATGTTCGAAGATGAACGCCAGCGCAGCGGCAAGCCGCTGGAGCAGATCGGCCGCGAGTTCGTCATGGCACACCGGCCGTCTTCGGTGATCCAGCGCACTGCCACGGTCGAGGAAGTGGCCAACATGGTGGTGTACCTGGCCTCGCCACAGGCCTCCGCCACCTCCGGTGCGGCACTGCGCGTGGATGGCGGCGTGGTCGACGATATCGTCTGAGATTGATAGATGTGTGCGGACCAACGGTCCGCACCTACAGGTCCGCACCCACAGCGGATGGGCAGGAATGCTAGGCTGCGCCGGTCAAGGAGGCTCCATGTCCGGTCACAACCAGTTCGCCCTGCTGCGCCAGCGCCGTTTCCTGCCGTTCTTCGTCGTCCAGGCGCTGGGCGCGTTCAACGACAACGTGTACCGGCAGGCGATCATCAGCATGTTGCTGTTCATGGCCGTGCCGGAGGAAGAACTGGGGCTGTATGCCACGCTGGCACCGGCCATCTTCATCCTGCCGTATTTCCTGTTCTCGGCACTGGCCGGGCAGATCGCCGACAAGCTGGAAAAATCGCGGCTGATCGTGATCACCACCACCATGGAGATCGTGATCATGTCGCTGGCCGCTACCGGCTTCCTCACCCAGAGCCTGCCGGTGCTGCTGGTCGCGCTGTTCTGCACCGGCATGCAATCGACCCTGTTCGGCCCGGTGAAGTACTCGGTGCTGCCGTCGGTGCTCAAACCCGAGGAACTGACCGGTGGCAACGGCCTGGTCGAGATGGGCACCTCGATGTCGATCCTGTCCGGCATGATCGTCGGCGGCCTGGTGTTCACCGTCGCCGGCAGTCATGGCACGGTGGTGGCCGCGTGCGCGATCATCGCGCTGGCGATCTGCGGCAACGTCGCCGCACGGCTGATCCCCAAGGTCGATGCCGGCGATCCCAACCTGAGGATCAACTGGAACCCGCTGCCGGAATCGCTGGCGGTGCTGCGCATGGCGCGCCAGCAGAAGGCGGTGCGCAATTCGATCCTGGGCGTGTCCTGGTTCTGGTTCGTCGGTACCGTGCTGACCTCGCAGTTGCCGGCCTACGCAGTCACCAATCTGGGCGGCGAGCCAACGCTGTACATCTTCGCGCTGGCCCTGTTCTCGGTCGGCACCGGCGTCGGCTCGCTGCTGTGCGAGAAGCTTTCGGCACGCACGGTGGAAATCGGCCTGGTGCCGCTGGGTGCGTTCGGCATGACCGCCTTCCTGCTTGACCTGTATTTCGCCCGCAGCGGCGAGGCGACCGCGCACGGGCTGACCGTCGGCACGTTCCTGCAGCAACCCGGCAGCATCCGCATCGTCATCGACCTGATCGGCATCGGCCTGTTCACCGGCATCTTCGTGGTGCCGCTGTTCGCGCTGATCCAGAGCCGCACGCCGAAAGCGCAGATGTCGCGTGTGTTCGCCGCGCTGAACATCCAGAATTCCGGCTTCATCGTGGGCGCGGCCCTGCTGTCGCTGGCCGCGCACAAGCTGCTGCACTGGACCATCCCGCAGCAGTTCCTGGCGCTCGCCATCGCCAACGCGCTGGTGGCGATCTACATCTTCACCATCGTCCCCGAATTCCTGATGCGCTTCCTCAGCTGGCTGATGGTGCGCACCCTGTACCGGCTGCGCCCGCACGGCATCGAGGCCAACGTGCCCGACGAAGGCGCCGCGCTGCTGGTCTGCAACCATGTCAGCTACATGGACGCACTGATCCTGTCGGCGACGATCCCGCGCCCGGTGCGCTTCGTCATGTACTACAAGATCTTCAACATTCCGGTGATGCGCTGGATCTTCCGCACCGCCAAGGCGATCCCGATTGCCGGTGCACGCGAGGACCCGGCGCTGATGCAGCGCGCGTTCGACGAGATCGACGCGGCGTTGGCCGAAGGCGAGCTGGTCTGCATCTTCCCGGAAGGCGGACTGACCCGCGACGGGCAGATGGCCCCGTTCAAATCCGGTGTCGAGAAGATCCTCGAACGGCGTCCGGTACCGGTGGTGCCGATGGCCCTGCGCGGGATGTGGTCGAGCATGTGGAGCCGGCGCGACAGTCGCCTCGGCCGCATGCGGGTGCCGCGCCGTTTCCGCGCCACCGTCGAAGTGGTGGCGGCACCGGCCGTGGATGGCCACACCACCAACGCCCAGGCGCTGGAAGCACAGGTGCGGGCCCTGCGCGGCGATCACGCCTGACGGAATCGGCCAGCCTGGCGGGTCGAGTGACCTCTCCACATACGCCAGCGTCCAGTGGCGAACACGGCATGTCGTGGCTGTAAACGCATACATGCAACGCCGGTTGCGGTAGATTACGCACCCACAGGGGGGAGGTTCGGCCGATTCACCAAGGCCGGCCACCAAGGAATGGAGTCTCGCTTTGAATCAACCACCACCGCTCGGCCGTCCGGTCTACATCCCCAACCATCTGGTCTGGGCGATCCTGACGACGCTGTTCTGCTGCCTGCCGTTGGGCGTGGTGTCGATCGTCTATGCCTCCCAGGTCGATGGCCGCCGCGCGGCCGGCGATCTGCCGGGGGCCTACAGCGCGTCGCGCAAGGCGGGCTGGTGGGCGGTGGCTTCGGCCGTGGCCCTGCCGGTCCTGTTGCTGTTGTGGTTCGGGCTGTTCGGCGGCTTGGCCGTACTGGGCGCTCTTTCCGACCAATGATTCACCACCACCACCCATCAAGGAGCTTGAACCCATGAATACCGCTACTCCGCAGGTCCCGAACAACCTGGTCTGGTCGATCCTGACCACCCTGTTCTGCTGCCTGCCGGCCGGCATCGTGTCGATCGTCTACGCCGCCCAGGTCAACGGCAAGCTGGCCGCTGGCGACATCGCCGGCGCCCAGGACTCCGCCGCCAAGGCCAAGAAGTGGGCCATCTGGTCGGCCATCGCCTGGGCCGTGCTGGTCGTGCTGTACGTGCTGTTCTTCGTTGTGCTCGGCGGCATGGGCGCGATGAGCAACAGCGGCTACTGATACGCCTGGACGGATCCGGCGCCTGCGCCGGATCCGTTGTTGCATGTCCGCGCTTTCCATCCGTTCCCGACTCGCCCGCTGGGCGCCGCTGCTGGTTTCCGCCGGCCTGGCCGCAGGTGCCACGGTGGTGCTGCGCAACGTCAATCCGTATGTCGCCGGCAATCCGCTGCCGAGCTGTCCGCTGTACGCCCTGACCGGCCTGTACTGCCCGGGCTGTGGCAGCACGCGCTGCCTGTATTCCCTGGTCCACTTCGACCTGCCCGGCGCGATGGCGATGAACCCGCTGCTGGTCATCAGCCTGCCGTTCCTGTTGTTGATGCTGCTGAACATCGCCGGCATCCGCCCACGCGTGCTCGACCCGCTGATGCGGGTGCTGGCCAATCCCACTTTCTGGCTCTGGGTGCTGCCCGGGTACGCGCTGCTGCGCAACCTGCCGTGGGCACCGTTCACTGCACTGGCACCGATCTAGGTTTCCAGCCAACGGCGCAGCCCCTCGTGGTGGGCGGCGTTTGTCGGTCATGGGATAGGCCGGGCGGGTGGACTGCGCAGGGGTCGCTGCGAGTACGTCCATGTAAGCTCGGTCGCCGCATCCATGCGGCTCACGCCCCTGCGCAGCCCACCCGCCCGGCCACGGACAGTTTCCGTGCGCGTCCACCACGGAAAAGAAAGAAAAGATCAAAAGCAAAAGCGGATCGCTTCGCTACGCTCGCTCGGAGCCAAGCATGGCTCGGCTCTGGAGAACGTCCGTGCGCGGAAAACTGTCGAAGGCGGGGTGGGTTGGATTGCGGGGGTGTGAGCCGCATGGGCCCGAGGCATGCCTCGGGCGGGTTGGGCAGGACGCCCAACCCGGGTCTTGCCGTGTGCGCAGGACAGCGCACACGAGCAAGCGGCGACCAAGCCTCCATGGACGGATTCACGGCGTCCCCCACCATCCGACCCACCCCGCCAACCCGCAGCAATCCAGCTGTTGCTGTTGCTGTTACTGTTGCTCTGTTGCCTCTGCAGGTGCAGGGCTGCAAGCCCTGCCAGAACACCTACGTCACCCAGCCTGCAATCACCAGCAGAGCGAGGATCGCCAGCCACAGCAGCAGCATCCGCCACACCAGGCTCATCGCATCACGCAGGTCCGGCAACCGCTGCCACACCGGCAACAGCCCCGCCTCGGTGTAGTCGTGCGCATCCTCGCGTAGTTCGGCGTTGACGCTGGCGCGCGCCACCGCGCCCAGGAACCCGATGTTGCCGGCCAGGCGCTCGCCATGGGCCTGGCGCCAGGCCTTCCACGCCGTATCGAAGTTGCCCACCAGCGCCATCGAGAACGCCATCAGCTGCGCCACCGGCCACTCGATCCAGCCCAGCAGGCGCTGCGCCAGCGCCAGCGGCTCCACCGGCACGCGTGCGCGCATCGGGCTCTCCGCCATCAGCGCCAGCAGCCGGTAACCCAACGCGCCGGCCGGGCCCAGCAGCAGGAACCAGAACAACACCGCGAACCAGCGCCGCAGTGCGTTGAGCACCGTCGCCTCGACCAGCGACGGAATGTCTTCGCGCAGGCTGCCGCCGGCCGACTGCAGGTTGCGCACTGCGGCCTGCCGCGTCGCTGCATCGTCGGCATCGATGATGGCCTCGATATCGCGGTCCAGGTCACGCGGGCCCCAGCACCAGGCCAGCACCGCCACGCCCAGCAACAGCGACGGCAGGCCGAACAGTACCCCGCGCAGCAGCCAGGCCAGCAGGCCCATCAGCAGCAGCGGCGGCAGCAGTGCCAGGGCAACGCCCGCCGGCCCCTGCCAGGCCTTTCCACCACGCGCATCCAGCCAGCCCAACCAGCGCCGGAAGCCGTCGAAACGGCGCAGCGAGGCAGCAGCAGCCGGAGCGACATGGCCCAGGGCCAGTGCGACCAGCACGGCGGCCAGAGTGGTGAACATGGCGGGTCTCCCTACGAAACAGATCGCTCGGCGTCGCTACCTTACCTGTCGCAGCGGCGCCCTCAGCGGTGAACCGGACTGTAACCCGTGCCGTGTTCAGGTGGCGGCAATACAGGCGCCCCCACCGGCCTGGCTCAGCCCTTCTGCTGCCGGTACCAGTGCTCGATCAGCCCTCGCGAAATCGAGATCGGCGGTGACAGGCGGATACCCTCGCCATCGTCCAGGTCATCACGTGCCAGCGCGGCACCGACCTCCTCGGCACTGAACCAGCGCGCGTCCTCCAGTTCACCATCCACGGTCGGCAGATCGGCGTGCGCCTGTGCGCGGAAGCCAACCATCAGCGCACCCGGGAATGGCCAGGGCTGCGAACCGAGGTACTGGCAGGCGGTCACCCGCACCTTGCTCTCCTCGTGGACTTCGCGCACCACGGTCTGCTCGAAGGTCTCGCCCGGTTCGACAAAGCCGGCCAGCACCGAGTAGCGACGTGGCGCCCAGTTCGACTGGCGGCCGAGCAGCAGGCGGCCCTGGTTCTCAACCGCCACGATCACAGCGGGGTCGACACGCGGGTAGTGCTCGGTGGAACACTGCGCGCAACGCCCCACGAAGCCGCCGCGGGCGAACGCCACTGCACCACCACATACGCCGCAGAAACGGGTGCGCGAGTGCCAGTAGGACATGCCACGGGCGTAGCTGAAAGCGGTCGCATCAGCCACCGGCCACAGCAGGGCGGCCTGGCGCAGGTCGAGGCGACGTGGTGCGGTGACGGTGACGCTGGCGGCTTCAACCGAGAACCACGCTTGTTCCCCGCGCAGGCCGAGGAAGATCGCGGAGCCGGGACCGCCGCCGATGTCGGCGCCGGTCAGCGCCAGCGGCTGGTCGTCATCGCCGGTGAAGGCGCTGCCGTCCTGATCGAGCACCAGAATGCGCGCGCCCGGCCACAGGCGCGCCAGTGCATCGGCATCTTCGCGCAGGGCATCGGCGCGCTCCAGCGGTTCGCCCACGAAGGCGAAACCGGAAAGCGGCGAGGGAGTATTGGGCATCCGGCAAGCGTGCCGCCAATCGATGCAGGTGGCAAGATCGGCACTGTGCGCAATCGGCTGTTGTGGGCGCGGAGGCACAGAGCATCCACGCATGGCGTGGATCTAATGATCCGCTCTGGTGGGTGCCAACCTTGGTTGGCACATCCCGGCCACAAGGCTCTTACATGCTGAAGCTGCTGCCGCAGCCGCAGGTGGTCTTCGCGTTCGGGTTGCGGATCACGAACTGCGCACCGGTCAGGCTCTCGGTGTAGTCCACCTCGGCGCCCATCAGGTACTGCAGGCTCAGCGGGTCGACCAGCAGGGTCACCCCGCTGGTCTGCACCGCCAGGTCATCGTCGGCACGGTTCTCGTCGAACTCGAACCCGTACTGGAAACCGGAACAGCCGCCGCCTTCGATATACACGCGCAATGCCAGGTCGGGGTTGCCCTCTTCCTGGATCAGGGATTTGACCTTGGCGGCCGCCGACTCGGTGAAGTTCAGCGGGCGCTCCAGCGACTGGTAATCGGGCGCGGCGGCCGGGGTGGCGCCGGGCAGGGAGACTAGAGTGCTCATGCCGTCAGCATGGGGGCGCCGACGATGGCTTTCAAGCCATCGCCTCGGCCAGCTTGCGGCGTGCGGCAGTGTCACCCTTGCCACCATTGGCGTCGTCGCCTTCCGGGGCCGGCAGGGCCGCCATCGGCGCGCTGGCATGGATCAGGCGGCCGTTCAGCTGGGCGCCCGCATTCATCTCCACCACCTGGTAATGGACGTTGCCGTTGACCCGCGCGCTCGGAGTCAGCTCGACCTTCTCGGTGGCATGCACGTCGCCATCGAGGCGACCGCTGATCACCACCACCTGGGCGCGGATCTCGCCCTCGATCACCCCATGCTCGGCGACCGTCAGGGTCGCGCCGCTGGCGCCTTCGGCGGCGATCACCTTGCCGTGGATGCGGCCTTCCACGTACAGGCCACCACTGAATTCCACATCGCCGCGGATCACCACCTGGTTGCCGATCAGGGCATCCACCACCAGCTGGCCTTCACGGTTGGATTTGCTGCTTCCGAACATCTGCCTACTCCCCTTTGCTGGCCGGCGCACCGGCCTGTTTCCAGTCGAATACCTGGGTGGTACCCCCCGTACCACTCCCCAATGTCACCCGCACGCGTTGCGGGGTGAAGTCAGCCGGCAGCATCACGCTGCCGGTGATCTGCTGGAAGTACCGGAACGAGTAATCCTGTCCCGGCACCTTGCTGCGCTGGTGCAGATCATCCCAGCTGATCGTGGCCAGCTTGCCGTTCTTCACGCCTTCCACGGTGAAACGCATCTGCCCCTGGCTGATGGCACCGCGGTTGAGGTTCTGGGTCAGCACGGCGGTGTACTGCCAGGTGCCGGCCGCTTCCGGGCTGAACTCGATCGAATGGGTGTTCAGGCCCTTGCGCTGGCTGGTCGAGCCCACCAGGCGCTCATAGAAGGCGACGTCGGCACGCAGGCCGGCGATTTCCTCGTCGCGCTCGGCCAGCGAGGACTGCACCTCGGTATTGGCGGCGCGGCTGATGCGATCGGAAGCTTCCAGCGTGGCCTGCTTCTGGCGCAGTTCGGTCAGCTGTGCCTGCAGCGTCTCGGCGCGCTTCTCGGCGGCCTGCAGGCGCTGGCCCTGCGCATCACGCGGCGTGGCCATCCAGCAGCCGCCCAGTACCGCCAGCACCAGGCTGAGCAGCCAGATGCCGCCGATCACCAGCAGGCGGCGACGGTCGGCCGGCGGTTGTGGCGCGCCGGGCAGGCGGACCTGCACGCGCATGGGAGGACGGTTGGTCATGGGTGAATTCCGGGGCATCGCGAGGGCGACACCGGTACGGCCCCTGTGGCAAACGACGGGCTAGTGTATGACAGGACGGGTGGGTTTCCTGCGCACTGGCCGGCCACGGTCTGTGGCGTTCAGGCACGCCATCGCCGATAGTGTGGCCCCCTGCACAGTTCCGTCGCCGGAGCACCGCCATGACCGAAGCCCACCTGTTCGTGATCGGCATCCTGCTGGCCTGGCTGGCCGGCATCCGCGTCTACCTCACCGTGTTCGGCGTCGGCCTGGCCGGCCTGCTCGGCTGGGTCGACCTGCCCCCCGCCCTGCAGGCCACCGAATCGTGGTGGGTGCTGGGCACCTCGGCGGCACTGGCGGTGACCGAATTCTTCGCCGACAAGATCCCCGGCGTGGACTCGGCCTGGGACCTGGTGCAGACCCTGGCACGCGTGCCTGCAGGTGCTTTCCTCGCCGCGGCCACACTGTCGCCGGACGGCCAGCTCGGCACCGGTGCACTCGCCGCCGGTGCCGGTGTTGCGCTGGCCAGCCATGGCTTGAAAGCCGGCACCCGTGCCCTGCTCAACACGTCGCCGGAACCGGCCAGCAACTGGGTCGCCTCCGCCGCCGAGGACACCGTGGTGATCGGTGGCCTGGCCCTGGCCCTGGCACACCCGTGGATCGCGCTGATCGTGGTGCTGGCCTGCAGCCTGGCCGGCGCCCTGCTGGTGTGGCTGGTCTGGCGCGCCCTGTGGAAGGGCGTGCGCTGGCTGGCGCGCAGTGCGTCGCCCGACAGTCCACGCCAGCCCGGCACCGGTTGATCGCCGGGCTTGTCGCATAATGGACGCGAACACCAGGAGCACCGATGGCCGCAAACGAATCCCCCGCGGGCGCCCGCCCGGGACGCGCTGAAACCCCTCCGGCCGATCATTGGCAACGCTGGACCGCTGAACCGGCGAGCGCCGTCGCCGCAGCGCCGGCAGCGGTTCCGCCGCTGGCCGGCTCCGACGCACCCGCATCGATTGGCAGCGCACCGCCACCGCTGCCCGGTCCATCCCTGCTGGCAGAGGCCGGCAGCAATGACCCGGCACCGCTGCATTCCGATTCGCCCTACCGCGTGCTGATCGTCGAGGATGATCGCGCCCAGGCGCTGTTCGCACAGAGCGTGCTGCACGGCGCCGGCATGCAGGCCATCGTGCACAGCGATGCCGATGACGCGCTGCAGGCGATCAAGGAACATCGCCCTGACCTGATCCTGATGGACCTGCACCTGCCCGGCCTGGACGGCATGCGCCTGACCGCGCTGATCCGCCAGCAGCCCGGCCTGCAGCTGCTGCCCATCGTGTTCCTCAGTGGCGACCCGGACCCGGAACGCCAGTTCGAGGTGCTCGACAGTGGCGCCGACGACTACCTGAGCAAGCCAATCCGCCCGCGCCACCTGATCGCCGCCGTGGCCAACCGCATCCGCCGCGCGCGGGCGCAGGCCGCAACCCTGCCCGGCGTATCCGGCACCCCGGCCACCAGCAATCCGGAAACCGGGCTGCCGACGCGGCATCACGTGCTGCAGCAGCTCAACGCCGCGCTCGCCCACCGCGACCAGGGCGGCGTGCTGTTCGTCGAGATATCCAGCGCACTGGGCCTGCGCGAGCGCTATGGCTATGCCGCCTTCGAGCGCCTGATGGTGCAGGCCGGGCAACGCCTGGCAGAAGCCGGCCACCCGCACCTGCTGGCGCGCCTGAACGACAACAGCTTCCTGCTGCTTGCGCGCAATGTCAGCGAGGACAGCCTGGAAGGCATTGCCGCTGCACTGCGCGAGCAGTTGTCGGCGCGGGCCTTCGTGATCCGCGATGACGAATCCGTGCACCTGCGCGGCGTGGTCGGCTATGCACCGCTGTCGCCGGGCTTCGACGATGCCAACAGCGCGCTGGAAGCGGTCGAGCGCACCACCCTGCAGGCACGCCTGCTCAGCGCCGGCGTGGCCGGCCACGTGCACCGCGACGTGATCAGCGAGCAGGAACACCTGGCACTGCTGGAAGGCCAGCTTGAACTGGCCTACCAGCCGATCGTCGCCGTCGCCGGCGGCAATACCGCGCAGTACCAGCTGCTGCTGCGCCTTCGCCAGGCGGACGGTACGCTGCTGGCGGCAGGCCAGGTGATTCCGGCCGCAGAGGCTGCCGGGCGCATCGCTGATCTCGACCAGCAGGTGATGGACCATGCACTGGGGCTGCTCGACCTGTACCGGCACGCGACGCAACCGCTGAACCTGTTCGTCTCGCAGTCACTGCGCACGCTGCAGCGCGATGCCTTCGCCGACTGGCTGCTGGAATCACTGCAGCAGCGCGGCCTGCCCGGCAGTGCGCTGGTGATCGACGTGCGCCTGCCGGATGCGCTGATCCACACCGTGCCGCTGCAGCAGTTCTGCGAACGCATGGCAGGGGCCGGCGTACGTTTCTGCCTGAGCCAGTTCGAACCCGGGGGCGAAGCCGATGCGCTGCTGACGCAGCTGCCGTTGTCGTTCGTGCGCATGGCCGCGCGCTTCTCCAGCAGCCATTCCAATCCGGCCACCCGCGAAGAGCTGCGCCGGGCAATCGAGCGGGCGCACGCCGCCGGGCAGCAGATCATCGGCCAGCAGATCGAAGATCCGCAGGCCGCCGCCGCGATGTGGGTGGGCGGTGTCGACTACATCCAGGGCAACATGGTGCAGTCTGCCGGCAGCGATCTGAACTTCGACTTCCACAACGCGGTGCTCTGACGTGCCGATGTGGGTCGCGCTGCTGGTTGCCCTTGCCGCGGCCTCCATCACGGCGCTGCTGTTGGGCCTGCGGCTGCGCGCGCGCAGCCATGCACTGGCCCTCCTGCAGCGTGAGCGCAGCGCGTTGGCCAGCGAACGTGACCAGCTGCGCCGCACCACCGAACGCCAGGAGCAGCTGGAACAGCAGCTGCTGCAGGCCAAGCAGGCCGCCGAGGCAGCGGTGCTGGCAAAGGGTGAGTTCCTGGCCACGATGAGCCACGAGATCCGCACGCCGCTCAACGGCATCCTGCCGATGCTGGAGCTGATCGCGCGTGGCCCGCTGGGCGAGGACCAGCGGCAGATGCTGGCCACCGCCTCGGCCAGCTCGCAGCAGCTGCTGCGCATCGTCGACGACATCCTCGACTACTCGCGGCTGGAAGCGCAGGCACTGGAACTGGAGATCACCAGTTTCAACCTGCGCGACCTGCTTGATGGCGTGGTGCAGCTGATGCAGCGCGCCGCCGACGCCAAGGGCCTGTCGCTGGGGCTGCAGCTGGACCCGTCGGTGCGCCTGCCGGTGCGTGGCGACCCGGTACGACTGCGCCAGGTGTTGAGCAACCTGCTGGCCAACGCGATCAAGTTCACCGCACGCGGCCAGGTGCAGCTGCGCGTGCAGCGCCTGGGCGAAGGCGTGGCACAGCACCAGCTGCGCTTTGAGGTCATCGACACCGGCATCGGCATCGACGAGGCACTGCAGGCGCGCCTGTTCCAGTCCTTCAGCCAGGCCGACGCCTCGACGACCCGCATCTACGGTGGCACCGGCCTGGGCCTGGCGATCTGCAAGCGCATCATCGACCTGATGCACGGGCGCATCGGCGTGCAGTCCACGCCCGGCCAGGGCGCCACGTTCTGGTTCGAGATCCCGTTGTTGAAGGTGCCCGGCGACCTGCCGGCCATGGCGCGCACGCCAGACTCGCTGCTGCTGTTCAGCAGCGATGCAATCCTGCTGGCACGCATCGAGCGCATCGCGGCCCATCATGGACTGCTGGTGCACGCCATGGCGCAGCTCGATGCCGTGGTCGAGCGCCTGCGCGCGATGCCGAGGCCGGGGCAACCGGCACCGGCGTGGCTGCTGGTCGATGCACGTGCCCGCCGCATCGGTGAAGCGACGCTGCAACAGGCGTTGGCCGAACGTGGCGAGGACGACGCCCTGCAGGTGCTGTGGCTGCAGGACGATGCCCTTCCGGCGCACCCGCGCCAGCGGCAGCTGCCCTCGCATTTCGACGACGCTGCGCTGCATGCACTGCTGGCTGCACCGGCCGCACATGCGCGCCCTGCCGCGCTGCTGGCCAATGCCGAACAGGGGCAGCCCACGCCCACGCTGCCGCCGCTGCACCTGCGCGTGCTGCTGGTGGAGGACAACACGGTCAACCGCATGGTGGCCGAGCAGCTGCTGCGCGTGTTCCAGTGCGAGGTGCGCAACGCCACCGATGGCGAGCAGGCATTGCTTGCCCTGCGCGAGAGCGACGTGGATGTGGTGCTGATGGATTGCCAGATGCCGGTGCTGGACGGTTATGCCGCCACCCGCCGCTGGCGCGCCGAGGAAGTGGAGAACGGGCGTCCGCGCCTGCCGATCATCGCGATGACCGCCAATGCCATGGCCGGTGACCGTGAGCGCTGCCTGCAGGCTGGCATGGACGACTATCTGTCCAAGCCGATTGCACGTGCCACCCTGCATGCGCTGCTGCAGCGCTGGGGGGGCGGGAAAGCTGCATCACCTGGGCGGCCTTCTGTAGAGCCGACTGTAGAGCCGAGCCATGCTCGGCTGACGGCCAACTACAGCCGCACTCCATCCGCCGAGCATGGCTCGGCGCTACAGACCCCGGAAAAGCAGGTGGCGCTGCCACCGCAACCGGTACTGGACCGCGACGTGCTGGACGAGCTGCACGCGGTGATCGGCGATACCGCCATCCAGATCATCTCGGTATTCCTGGAGGATGCGCCGGCGATGGTGCAGCAACTGCAGCAGGCCGCGCAGGCCGGCGACGAGCCCCGCCTGCAGGCCGTCGCGCACAGCCTCAAGTCATCCAGCGCGAACGTGGGCGCACTGTCGCTGTCGGCAGTCGCGCAGCGCATCGAGCACGAAGCCCGCAGCGGCAGCCTGCAACGCCCCGCAGTGGCGGTGGCGCTGCTGGTTGCGGAATTCGCCCGCGCGCGCGTGGCGCTGACGGGCTACCTGGCACAGCATCGCGCCGGCCAGGCCGGCTGACTCACTCTTCCAGCTTGCTCAGCAGGTACTTCGGTTCGCCGATGCGCTCGATCAGGTCCAGCTGGGTTTCCAGCCAGTCGATGTGCTCTTCTTCCGAATCGAGGATCTTCACGAACAGCTGGCGGCTGACGTAGTCGCCGACCGAATCGGAATAGGCCACCGCCTCGCGCAGGGTGACCACGCCATCGCGTTCCAGCGACAGGTCGCACTGCAGGATCTCGGTCGGGTTCTCGCCGATGCGCAGCTTGCCCAGTGCCTGGAAGTTCGGCAGGCCTTCGAGGAACAGGATGCGGTCGGCGAGCATGTCGGCATGCTTCATCTCGTCGATCGATTCCTTGTACTCGTGTTCGGCCAGTTCCTTGATGCCCCAGTTCTTCAGCATCTTGGCGTGCAGGAAGTACTGGTTGATCGCGGTCAGCTCGTTGTAGAGGACCTTGTTGAGGAATTCGATGACCTTGGTGTCGCCCTTCATGGGGATGCTCCTGCACGCTGAAAACGCAGGCACTTTAACGCCTTGCGTGCGGTCGTGAAGGAACGCGAATCGTGCGCATTGGCCTGTGCGGCCGCACGTGAAGGATGCGGAAGCGCGACGTCAATGCGCCGCGAAGAAGCGATCAGGCGACCTGGGCCAGGCCCAATACCGGCAGCGGCAGATCGTGGGTGGCACGCGCCTTGGCCAGCAGGTCGCCGGCCATGTCCAGGCAGGAACCACAGGTAGCGCCGCAACCGGTACGCATGGTCAGTTCGGCCACCGAGGTGACGCCATTGCTGGCGGCTTCGCGGATCTGGTGGTCGGTGACTCCGTTGCAGATGCAGACGTACACAGGCGTGGACCGGGATGGCAGGCCAGAAGCGGCCTGTTGGCTATTCCAATGGAAACGAGAATGGTTGTCAATCAGAGACCTGAACCATTCTCGATACCGTTCAGCCCGTCAGCTGGCCGGGCCATCGCCCGTGGCCTTCTTCGGCCAGTAGCCGCGGGTCCGCGGGCGCTTGCGTGGGCGGTCATGCCCGGCAGTATGGCCCGGCATCCAGGCCTCGGCGGCGCTCTTGGGCATGGCGGTAACCCCTTGCCCGGCCACCCCGCGCGCCAGCGGCGCCAGATGTCGCAACGCACGCGCATAGACGCCACGCTTGAACATCACCACATGCTCCACCGGGTACCAGAAGTCCACCCAGCGCCAGTGGTCGAACTCGGGCGAGTCGGTGTGGTCCAGCTTCACGTGGGATTCGTCGCCAGTCAGGCGCAGCAGGAACCAGACCTGCTTCTGGCCGATGCAGACCTGCCGCTCGTTGCGGCGGATGGCCCGCGCCGGCAGCTTGTAGCGCAGCCAGCCGGGTGTCGCCCCGAGCACTTCCACATGCTCAGGCAGCAGGCCGGTCTCTTCCTGCAGTTCACGATACATGGCCTCGACAGGCGTCTCGTCGGTGTTCATGCCACCCTGCGGGAACTGCCAGCCATCCCGGCGCACGCGTCGTGCCCAGAACACCTGGCCGTCCTGCCGCATCAGCACGATGCCGACGTTCGGTCGATAGCCGTCCGGATCGATCACGATGCGGACTCCTAAGAAAATCTACTGGCCGGGACTATCCCATGCCCTCTGTCGGCCCACAAGCACGACACAAAAGTGTTGACAGGGGCGATACACATCCGCAGAATAGCGGGCTCACCAAGGCTATGTAGCTCAGCCGGTTAGAGCACAGCACTCATAATGCTGGGGTCGGTGGTTCGAGTCCACCCATAGCCACCACACTGAAAATCAAGTTGTTTTTCAGTGTGAAAAGTGAGAAAATAGTTGCACGTTTTGCCCCGTCGCCAAGCGGTAAGGCACCTGACTCTGACTCAGGCATTCGGTGGTTCGAATCCATCCGGGGCAGCCAAATCAAAAGCAAAAGGCCAGATCGAAAGATCTGGCCTTTTGCTTTTAATTTGGTCACGCATCCCACCGACCAGGAGCAGCCGAGCATCGGCTCGGCTCTACAGAGACACAGGGTCGGATCCTTACCCTCTCCAATGCCCCCCCCCCCCCCCCCGAAACGACAAAAGCCCGGCCGAAGCCGGGCTTTTGCTTTTGCATCCAGCGGGCTCCCGAAGAAGCCCAACCAGGCGCGGTAAATCAGCGCTTGGAGAACTGGGTGGCGCGGCGGGCCTTGTGCAGACCGACCTTCTTACGCTCGACTTCACGGGCGTCACGGGTCATGAAGCCAGCCTTGCGCAGCTCGGACTTCAGGGTTTCGTCGTACTCGACCAGAGCACGGGCGATGCCCAGACGGATCGCACCGGCCTGGCCGGTGGTGCCGCCGCCAGCGGCGGTGACCAGGATGTCGAAGCTCTCGGTGTTCTTGGTCAGCTCGAGCGGCTGGCGCACGATCATGCGCGCGGTCTCACGACCGAAGAACTCGTCCAGCGGACGGCCATTGACGGTGATGTTGCCCGAACCCTTGCGCAGGAACACGCGAGCGGTGGAGGACTTGCGGCGGCCAGTGCCGTAGTTTTGAGTGATAGCCATGATTAGATATCCAGAACCTGCGGCTGCTGTGCGGCGTGCGGATGCTCAGTGCCGGCGTAGACCTTGAGCTTGCGGTACATCTGGCGACCCAGCGGGCCCTTCGGCAGCATGCCCTTCACGGCGATCTCGATCACGCGCTCCGGGTGGCGCTCCAGCGCCTGGGCCAGGGACTCGGTCTTCAGGTTGCCGATGTAACCGGTGAAACGGTGATACATCTTGTCCTGCAGCTTCTTGCCGGTGACGGCAATCTTTTCTGCATTGATGACGACCAGGTAGTCGCCGGTATCAACGTGCGGGGTGTAGACCGGCTTGTGCTTGCCACGCAGACGGCGGGCCAGCTCGGTGGCGAGACGGCCCAGGGTCTTGCCCTCGGCGTCGACGAGGTACCAGTCGCGCTGGACGGTCTCGTTCTTGGCAGTGAAAGTGCTCATGAAGAACTCTAGGTTAGGTCGGGCTCATTGCGGCGAAAGGCTCGCCGGAACTCTGCCACGCGTTGTGAAAAGGTGAAGCGTAAGAGGCGGGATTGTACTCACCTTGCAGGGAGCGCGCAACCCGCCCCCTGGGCCGGGTTGGCAGGGGCGCGGGGCCGGGCGAGAATCCAGGGGTCTTCCGCCCCACCGCGTACTGCCATGACCGTGCTCCGCCAGACCACCCCGCTGGACCACCTGCTGACCGAGGCGCAGCGCGCCCTGGACACGGTATTCGGCAACCCACCGGCGGCCCGCCCCTACCCGGCGGCGGACACCGACGAGCCGGGCATGGACCGCGCCGAGCGCCGCCACGCCGCGGGCCTGATGCGGATCAACCACGTCGGCGAGGTCTGCGCGCAGGGCCTGTATTTCGGCCAGGCCGCCGTGGCCCGCGACCCGGCCACGCGCGAACACCTGCTGGAAGCAGCACAGGAAGAAACCGACCACCTGGCCTGGTGTGCCACCCGGCTGGGCGAGCTGGACAGCCGTCCGAGCCTGTTCAACCCGCTGTGGTATGCCGGCAGCTACACCATCGGCACCCTGGCCGGGCTGCGCGGCGACGGCTGGAACCTGGGCTTCGTGGTCGAGACCGAGCGCCAGGTGGAGGCCCACCTGGACGAGCACCTGGTCGACCTGCCGCCCGGCGACCTGCGCAGCCGCGCGGTCATCGCGGTGATGAAGGAAGACGAGGCCCGCCATGCGGACCACGCCGAGCAGGCCGGCGCACGCCGCCTGCCGTTCCCGATCCCGGGCGTGATGGCGCTGGCCTCCAGGGTCATGAAGACCATCGCCTACCGGCTGTAGGCCCCGGGTAGCGCCGGCCGCTGGCCGGCAACCACGCAGGCACCGCAGAAGATCAAGAGGTTGCCGGCCAGCGGCCGGCACTACCGATTAATTGGGCGAGACCAGCTTCAGGCCGATCACGCCGGCCACGATCAGGCCCACGCAGGCCAGGCGGGCCGGCGACGCACTGTCGTTGAACAGGTAGATGCCCAGCACGGCCACGCCCAGGGCGCCGATGCCGGTCCAGATCGCATAGGCCGTGCCGACCGGGATGCTCTTCATCGCCTGGCTCATCAGGTACAGGCTGATCAGCGCGGATACCACCGTGGCAGCGGTGGGCAGGGGTTTGCTGAAGCCTTCGGAGTACTTCATTCCGAGGGCGAAACCGATCTCGAACAGGCCGGCCAGCAGCAGGTAGATCCAGGGCATGGGTGGGGGCTCCTTACCTTTTTTGAGAAAAACGAAACGGCCCGGTGTTTTCACACCGGGCCGTGGGTCGGTACATCACCGTGGAACTGCCACGCGTGCGGGGCACTGGTTCCACGGGGCGGGTCGTCCCGCCTGGGTGGCGATGCCTGCGGGCATCGCACATGGGGCTTACTCGGACAGGTTCCGGCCGTGGAACAGCTCTTCGATCTCGCGCTTGAGCAGCGCTTCGATCTTCATGCGTTCCTTGAACGACAGGTTCTTGGCCTTTTCCTCGAACAGGTACTGGTCCAGGTCGAAGTCCTTCAGGTGCATCTTCGTGTGGAAGATGTTCTCCTGGTAGACGTTGACGTCGAACATCTCGTAACGCGACTTGATGTTCTTGGCCAGGAAGTTCTGGATCGAGTTGATCTTGTGGTCGATGAAGTGCTTCTTGCCCTTCACATCGCGGGTGAAGCCACGGACGCGGTAGTCCATGATCACGATGTCCGACTCAAGGCTCTCGATCAGGTAGTTCAGGGCCTTCAGCGGGGAAATGACGCCACAGGTGGCCACGTCGATATCCGCGCGGAACGTCGCGATACCTTCCTGCGGATGGGTTTCCGGGTAGGTATGGACAGTGATGTGGCTCTTGTCCATGTGCGCGACCACGGCGTCGGAGATCAGCTCCTTGCCGGCCAGCTTCTTGTCGATCACCGGCTCTTCGGAGATCAGGATGGTCACCGAGGCACCCTGCGGGTCGTAGTCCTGGCGGGCCACGTTCAGGATGTTGGCGCCGATGATCTCGGCGACATCGGTCAAGATTTGAGTCAGCCTGTCGGCGTTGTACTCTTCATCGATGTATTCAATGTAACGCTGACGCTCCTCTTCGGTGCGCGCGTAACACACGTCATAGATGTTGAAGCTCAGCGCCTTGGTGAGGTTGTTGAAACCCTGCAGCCTCAGGCGAGGCAACGGCTTGACCACGGCGGTCGATTCCTGTGTAAGAAGGGAAAGGGGGAATTATGGGGCAAACTGTCCCCGGGGGGAACGTGAAGACGCAAGAGTTCTGGCACACTGTTTGCCCTTAACAATTGCGCTGGTTAAGCTCCGCTATCGACCCCGTGAATCCGTTCATGCGCAGAGGGAGCGCCCCTATCGTGTCAACCGTGCGCCTAGCTAGCAGTCCACTGGCCTTGGATATCGCCACCATCGATCGTTTCCTGGCGCACAGCCACCGGCGGCGATATCCCACCCGTACCGACGTCTTCCGACCCGGTGACCCGGCGGGAACCCTGTATTACGTTGTCAGCGGCTCGGTTTCGATCATGGCCGAGGAAGATGACGATCGCGAGCTGGTGCTGGGCTACTTCGGTGCCGGCGAGTTCGTTGGCGAAATGGGCCTGTTCGTCGAATCGGACCGCCGCGAGGTGATCCTGCGGACCCGTACCGCCTGCGAACTGGCCGAAATCAGCTACGAGCGCCTGCACCAGCTGTTCCTCGGCCCGCTGTCGGCCGACGCCCCGCGCCTGCTGTACGCGCTGGGCCAGCAGATCTCCAAGCGCCTGCTCGATACCAGCCGCAAGGCCAGTCGCCTGGCATTCCTGGACGTTACCGATCGAATCGTGCGCACACTGCACGATCTGGCGCAGGAACCGGAAGCGATGAGCCATCCGCAGGGCAGCCAGCTGCGCGTGTCGCGCCAGGAACTGGCCCGCCTGGTCGGCTGCTCGCGCGAAATGGCCGGCCGCGTGCTGAAGAAGCTGCAGACCGACGGCCTGCTGCATGCACGCGGCAAGACCGTGGTGCTGTACGGCACCCGTTGACCGTTGAGCACCCGGTGGGTGCGGACCTTGGTCCGCACTCCTTCGCGCGCTAGGCTCGGTGCATGGAACTGAGCAGCGAATTCTGGTGGTTCATCCTCATCGGTCTCGGCGCACAGCTGGTCGACGGCGCCTTGGGCATGGCCTTCGGCCTGGTGTCCTCGTCGGTGATGCTGAGCATGGGCCTGCCACCGGCGCAGGTCAGCGCCAGCATCCACACCGCCGAAGTGTTCACCACCGGCGCCTCGGGCGTGTCGCACCTTGCCGCCGGAAATGTCGATAAACGCCTGTTCCTGCGCCTGGCCCTGCCTGGCGCGGTGGGCGGTGCCGTGGGCGCGTACGTGCTCACGCAGATCCCGGGCGAGATCATCCGGCCACTGATCTACCTGTACCTGCTGGTGCTGGCGATCATCATCCTGGCCCGCGCCGCCGGACGCTGGATGCCCAAGGGCGAGATCCGCCGGGTACCGGTGCTGGCCTTCTTCGCGGGCCTGCTCGACGCCAGCGGCGGCGGTGGCTGGGGGCCGATCGCGACGTCCACCCTGCTCGCCCGCGGCGGCCAGGCGCGCACCACCATCGGAACAGTCAACGCAGCCGAGTTCGTGGTCACGTTGACGGTGTCAGCGACCTTCCTGTTGTCGATGGGCGTGCAGCATCTGCAGATCGTCGCCGGCCTGCTGATCGGCGGCATGATGGCCGCGCCGGTGGCGGCGATCCTGGTCAAGCGGGTGAAAGAGCGCTGGGTGCTGGTGGCCGTTGGCGTGCTGGTGCTGGGGATCAGCCTGTTCCAGATCGGCCATGCGGTGTACGGGCACCTGTATCGCTGAGCGCAGGACCTGTAGAGCCGGGCCATGCTCGGCTGATCGCGCACGGATACCGCAACGAAGAGCAGCCGAGCATGGCTCGGCGCTACAACAGGCTCGGATCAGGCCTTGTCGCCGCCGCGGTCCACGCAGCCCCAGTTGAGGATGCGGGTGCCGGCCGGCAGCACGCGGCGGAAGAAGTCCACCCGGCCCGGCTTCGGGTTCACCACGACCGGCGCCTTGGCTGCCAGCAGCAGCGGCAGGTCGGCCGTGCTGTCGGAGTAGGCGATATCGATATCGCCGTAGCCGCGCTCGCGCAGCATGCGCATCTTTTCTTCGTTGTGGCAGTGGCGGGTCGGGCCGACGCCGCCCAGCCGCGGGCCGACCTCAGTGCCGATCACCGGCACGTCCTGGTGGGCGACGAAGGCGAGAATGGCGCGCGCCAGTTCCGGCGGCGCCCCGGTGGCGACCACCACGCGGTCGCCCTTGGCGCGGTGCGCGGCGAACACCTCCAGCGCCTGCGGCAGCAGCTTGGCGCGCATCTGCGCCTCGTTGCGCAGCACGTAGGCGTCGATCACCTTGTTGAAATCGCGCGCACGGTGCAGGCCGAAGCTGCCGATCCACACATAGACCGAAATACCCGTTCGGCGGGTCGGCAGCATCGCCACCAGCGGCCCGGCGATCGGCGTGACCAGCAGTGCGGCCAGCATGCGCAGCGGGTTGCGCTTGATCAGCGAGGCGAACAGGTGGGTGCCCGAATCGCCGTCGTAGAGGGTGTGGTCGAAGTCGAAGACCACCAGCGGCGCATCCTCGCGCGGCGTTGGATAGTGCGTTGTCATGCCGCGAAGAATAGCTGACGCAGGCCCTCGCCCGGCTCTTCGACGCGCATGAAGGCCTCGCCGACCAGGAACGCATGGATGCCGGCGTCGCGCATCAGCGCCACGTCCTGCGGGCCGAGGATGCCGCTTTCGGTGACCAGCAGGCGATCCCGCGGAACCGCCTTCTGCATGTCCAGCGTGGTCTGCAGCGACACCTCGAAGGTGCGCAGGTTGCGGTTGTTGATGCCGATCATCGGTGCGGGCACCTGCAGCGCACGCTCCAGCTCGTCGATGTCATGCACTTCCACCAGCACGTCCATGCCCAGCGACAGGGCCAGTTCGGACAGGGTGGCCAGCTGGGTATCATCCAGCGCGGCGACGATCAGCAGGATGCAGTCGGCGCCCAGCACGCGCGCCTCATACACCTGGTAGGCGTCGATGACGAAGTCCTTGCGCAGCACCGGCAGCGTGCACGCCTCGCGGGCCTGCTGCAGGTAGGCGTCGGCGCCCTGGAAGAAATCGACGTCGGTCAGCACCGACAGGCAGCTGGCGCCGCCGAATTCATAGCTGACGGCGATGTCGGCCGGGCGGAAGTCCGGACGGATCACGCCCTTGGAGGGGCTGGCCTTCTTCACCTCGGCAATCACCGCCGGGTCGCCATTGGCCACCGCCGCCTGCAGCGCGCGCACGAAGCCACGTACCGGCGGGGCGCTGGCCACGGCGGCCTGCAGCTCCTCGAGCGGGCGCTGGGCGCGGCGCTGGGCCACTTCTTCGGCCTTGCGGGCCAGGATCGTCTGCAGGATGTCGCTCATCGTCTTCGGGTCGGTGCGGGGGCGGTGAGGACGGCCATTATCGGCCATCGAGAGGGTCAGGCTGAACCGCGCGCTCAGGCAACCAGCGCGCGGGTGGTCTCCACATACTGCTGCAGGCGCTGGCGGGCGCTGCCATTGGCGATGGCGGCACGGGCGCGGGCCAGGCCATCACCGATGTCGCTGGCCACACCGGCAACGTACAGGGCGGCACCGGCATTCAGCGCGACGATGTCCAGCGCCGGGCCGGGCTCGTTGTCCAGCACGGCGCGCAGCATCTGGATGGACTGCTCCGGCCCGTCCACGCGCAGGTTGCGGCTGGCCGACATGGCGATGCCGAAGTCTTCCGGGTGGATCTCATACTCGCGCACCTTGCCGTCGCGCAGCTCGCCGACCAGGGTGCCGGCGCCCAGCGAGATCTCGTCCATGTTGTCGCGACCCCAGACCACCATCGCGCGCTCGGTGCCCAGCTCACGCAGCACGCGTGCCTGGATACCCACCAGATCGGGATGGAACACGCCCATCAGCACCGAAGGCGCGCTGGCCGGGTTGGTCAGCGGGCCGAGGATGTTGAAGATGGTGCGCACGCCCATTTCGCGGCGCACCGGCGCGACGACCTTCATCGACGGATGGTGGATCGGCGCGAACATGAAGCCGATGCCGGTCCGCTCGATGGCCGCGGCCACCTGGTCAGGCTGCAGTTCGATCACCGCGCCCAGCGCTTCCAGCGCATCGGCACTGCCGGACTTGGACGACACGCTGCGGTTGCCGTGCTTGGCCACGCGTGCGCCGGCGGCGGCGGCGACGAACATCGAACAGGTGGAGATGTTGAAGGTGTGCGAGCCATCGCCACCGGTGCCGACGATATCAACCAGGTTGGAGGTATCGGCCACCGGCACTGGCCGGGCGAATTCACGCATCACGGTGGCCGCCGCGGCGATTTCGTCCACGGTCTCCTTCTTCACGCGCAGCCCGGTGAGGATCGCGGCGGTCATCATCGGCGAGACATCGCCGCGCATGATCTGCCGCATCAGGTCGACCATTTCGTCGAAGAAGATTTCGCGGTGCTCGATGGTGCGATGCAGGGCTTCCTGGGGGGAGAAGCTCATGGGAATGCTCCTTGGATCAGGCCGCCGGGCGCTGCAGGAAATTGCGCAGCAGGGCGTGGCCGTGTTCGGTGAGGATGGATTCGGGGTGGAACTGCACGCCTTCCACCGGGAACTGGAGGTGGCGCAGGCCCATGATCTCTTCGATCGAGCCGTCGTCGTTCTCGGTCCAGGCGGTCACTTCCAGGCAGTCGGGCAGGCTGTTCTTGTCCACCACCAGCGAGTGGTAGCGGGTGGCCTGGTAACGGTCCGGCAGGCCGGCGAACACGCCCTTGCCTTCATGGCGGATCGGCGAGGTCTTGCCGTGCATGATGTTGCCGGCACGGATCACCGTGCCGCCGTAGACCTGGCCGATGCCCTGGTGGCCCAGGCACACGCCGAGGATCGGCGTGGTCGGGCCCAGGCGCTCGATCAGTTCCAGCGATACGCCCGCTTCATTGGGCGTGCACGGGCCGGGCGAGATGACGATGCGCTCGGGTTTCTGCGCGGCGATCTCGTCCACGCTCATCGCATCGTTGCGCACCACCTTCACCTCGGCGCCCAGCGTCTGCAGGTACTGCACGAGGTTGTAGGTGAAGCTGTCGTAGTTGTCGATCATCCACAACATGGTCAGGTTCCGTCGCTTATCAGGAAAATGGCGTACACGTTCTCGGTGTAGGTGATGGGGCCGGCTTCCACCGACTCGCGCAGGCGGGAGCCCGTGCTCTCGATGCTGTTCATCGGTGCCTCGGGCGCGGGCGGCGAAGGCGGCGTCACCAGGTCCCCGCTGCTGGGCCAACTGCCCGCCTGGATGCCATAGGCGAAGTTCGGCGCCACGTCGGAAATGCTGTACAGACCGCGCAGCTGGGTGCCGTAGGCCTTGGCCAAGCCCTGCGCGGACTGGCGGGTCTGGGCCGCCGCCTCGCCCTTGAGTTCGCGACGCAGCGCCACTTCACCCGAATACGTCGGAGCCACGCTGCTGACCTGCACGTTCTCATTGGCCTTCAGCGCCCCCAGCGCGTCCTGCATCTGCTGGACGCTGGCGAAGCTGGCGCGCAGTTGGCGTGACACGCGGGTGCCGATGAAGACCTGCCGGTTCTGCTCATAGCGCGTTGCAGGACCAATCCGCAGGTTGTCCGCGCGCACGCTGCCGTCCACCGCCTTGTGCTGCTTGAACAGTGCCAGCACGCGGGCAACGTTGTCCTGCACGCGGCGGCGCGCGGCGTCGGCGTCCATGTCGGTCTCTTCGATGTTCAACTGCAGGCCGAACCGGTCCGGCATCACCACGCGGCGCGCCTCGCCCTTCACCAGCAGGTGCGGCTGCGAGGGAATGGTATTGGCCTGCGCCCATGCAGACGGGGCCATCGTGGCCAGCAGTGACGACCACAGCAATGCGCTCAGCAGCTTCATGCAGTACTCCTTGTCTTGAACGGGGACAGTGCCACGACCGCGGCGCAGCGGCCGTGGCGAGGCAGGCTTACAGGCCCTTGGCGGCCTGGGCGACAGCGCGGAACAGCGCGCGGCCCTTGTTCATCGTCTCGTCCCATTCCTTGTCCGGGTCCGAGTCGTAGACGATGCCGGCACCGGCCTGCACATACAGGCGGCCATCCTTGATGACCGCGGTGCGGATCGCAATCGCGGTATCGGCATCGCCGTGCCAGCCGATGTAGCCGATGCTGCCGGCATACACATTGCGCTTGATCGGCTCCAGCTCGCGGATCACTTCCAGCGCGCGGATCTTCGGCGCGCCGCTGACCGTGCCGGCCGGGAACGTGGCACGCAGCACGTCGGCGTAGCTCAGGCCCGGCTGCAGCTGCCCGGTCACTTCGCTGACGATGTGCATGACGTGGCTGTAGCGCTCGATCACGAACTGCTCGCCCACTTCCACGGTGCCGGCCTTCGAGACGCGGCCGGCATCGTTGCGGCCGAGGTCGATCAGCATCAGGTGCTCGGCGCGCTCCTTCGGATCGGCCAGCAGCTCGGCTTCCAGCGCCAGATCCTGCTCGACGGTGGCGCCGCGCGGACGGGTGCCGGCAATCGGGCGCACGGTGACTTCCCCATCCTGCAGGCGCACCAGGATTTCCGGCGAAGAGCCGACCACCTGCAGGTCGCCGACATCGAGGAAGTACATGTACGGCGACGGATTCAATGCGCGCAGCGCACGGTACACATCCACCGGGCGCGCCTTGAACGGCACGCTCAGGCGCTGGCTGAGCACCACCTGGAAGATGTCGCCGGCGCGGATGTATTCCTTGCTGCGCTGGACCGCATCGACGAAGCCTTCGCGGGTGAAACCCGAGACGAAATCGGACTCGTCCAGCACGTCGCTGTTGAGCGGCGCCGGATAGCCCGCGCCCGGTGCGCGCAGCTTGGCGGTCAGCGCATCCAGGCGCGCCTGCGCCTGCTCGAACGCGCCTTCGATTCGCGGGTCGGCGTGCACGATCAGGTACAACCGGCCCTTGAGATTGTCGAACACCGCCAGCTCGTTGGAATCCAGCAGCAGGATGTCCGGCGTGCCCAGCTCATCGCGGCCGGCCGGCGGCGCCAGGCGCGGCTCGATGTAGCCGATGCACTCGAAACCGAACCAGCCGACCAGGCCACCGGTGAAGCCCGGCAGGCCGTCCAGCTTGGGCACCGAGTGGGCGCTGCGCAGCGCCTCGACCTCGGCGAACGGGTCGGCCACCTCGCGCGTTTCCACCACCTGGCCGTCCTCGCGCACGGTCAGCGCGTGGCCGTGGAAGGCGTACACGCGGCGCGCCGGCAGGCCGATGATCGAGTAGCGACCAAAGCGCTCGCCGCCTTCGACGGATTCAAACAGGTAGGTATTGGGGCCGTCGGCGAGCTTCAGGTAGACCGAAAGCGGCGTGTCCAGGTCGGACAGCACTTCGCGGACAACGGGAATATGGGTGTGGCCTTCAGCGGCCTGCAGCTGAAACTGAGCGTGCGAGTTCAAGACGACTTTCCTTCCGGGACACAGCGTTATGGGGGCGGACGACGGCAACGGGCCACCATCGCCACCAACGGCGTGCGGAAGAAAGGGTATGCGGGGTCGTCAGGCTGGACACCCCTTGACTGTATCGCAGGATCGGCGGGAGGGGAACCCTGGGAAACTGAACCACGGGAAAGCACAGGGCTGACGGCGGGGACCGGCGCGGGAACCGGTAGAGTCGACTGTCAGTCGACTTGCGCGCGTAGCACGGGGTTTTACGCCGTCGGAACGAAAAGCAGTCGACTAACTGTGTAAACCCACCACGTTGTTCAGCGGGATTCTGGAAATAGGCGGTTGGCTGCCGATCCCCATGTGGGGTCGGTGCCAGTTGTAGTGGTGCAGCCATTCAGGCAGCACGGCGTCGCGCTGCTCTGACGAAGCGTACTCGCAGGCGTAGGCCCATTCGCGCAAGCTGGTCTGGATGAAGCGCTCGGCCTTACCGTTGGTTCGCGGGGTGTAGGGCTTGGTCCGATAGTGCTTCATGCCCAACGAGGCGACGAGTCGAGCGAAGACGCCGGAGCGATAGCAGGCGCCGTTGTCAGTCAGGACACGCTGGAAGGTGACTCCCAGCGTCCTGTAGTACGCCACGGCGGCCAGCAGCGCCTGGCAGGCCGTTGAGCCCTTCTCATCGGTGTGAACGCTACTGAAAGCGACTCGGGAGTGGTCATCAATGGCCACATGGACATAGCCCCAGCCACCGCCGCCAGCGTTGCCACGCCGATTCGGATCGACCCGGTGCCCGGGCCGGCGGAAGTTGCCGAGTTTCTTGATATCCAAGTGCAGCAAGCCGCCCGGGCTGTCGTACTCATACCGGACCGCCTTCTTCGGTGGGTCCAGAAGGCACAGGCGATTGAGTCCTCTTCGACGCATCAGTCGTGAAATGGTGCTGTGAGCCACGCCCAGTGCCTTGGAAATGGTCAGGTAGGTTTGCCGTTGACGTCGACGCCGGACGATCTGCTCAACGAGCGCCTCGGGGGTGCTATGGGGGCTGCGGCTGGGCCGGGAGCTGCGGTTCTGCAGCCCACTCAAGCCCTCGGCTCGATACCGGGCCAGCCACTTGTAAGCCGTGCGCACACTCACCCCGCAAGCCTGGGCGGCCTCTTCTGGCCGAAGGCCTTGCTCAGTGATGCGGCGGACAAGAAGTTCTCGACTAAACGGCGTCAAACGGGCATTTTTATGGTGGTTCATCCGGGCTCTTTGGGGACTGGACAGGTGTGGTAACCACCATTTTCCAAAGATGCCCCGGATGAACAACCTACCGAGAGATCACAACTAACAGTCGACTCTACCCCCCTGCCCGCCCAGCAGCGGGCAACCGGCCGGCAGATGCATCCGCACCCTGCCCGGCACGCACTCGATGCGGAACCGCTGGGCCTGCACCGGTTCACCGTCCAGGTTGAGCGTCAGCGGTCGCTGCGATTCGATCTGCAACCACGGCAGCCGCGCGCGCGTGGCCAGCTGTTCCAGCGCAGCCTGGGTGCCGGACTTCAGCATCTGGCCAAGGGTGGCGGTGACTTCGCCTTCCAGCTCCGGAAGCACCGTCACATCCAGCAGCCCATCATCGATCAGTGCCTGCGGGCACAGCTGCTGGCCGCCACCGGCCTGGCGACCGTTGCCGATGCCCAGGGCGATGAAGTCGCCTTCCCAGGCGAAGTCCGGCCCCGACAGGCGTGCGTTGATCGACTCGATGCGGCCGAGCTTGGCGATGCCGGTGATCACATAGGCCAGCCCGCCCAGCATCTTTTTCAGGCCGGCGTCGGTCTCCACGGTGACCTGCGTGCCGAAGCCACCGCTGGCGAGATTGGCGCACCACCACGGCGTGCCATCGGCGTCCACGCGCAGCAGATCGATGGCACGCGGCGCGGTCTGCCCGATCAACGCGAAGGCCTCCTTCGGTTCGGTGGGAATGCCGGCGGCAGTGGCGAAATCGTTGGCGGTCCCCATCGGGATCAGCGCCAGCGAGGGCAGCATGTCCGCCGCCTCCTCGCGATGCGCCAGCGTCTCGGCCACCGCACTGAGCGTGCCATCGCCACCGGCGGCGACGATCACGTCCACGCCATGCTCGATCGCCTCGGCCACGTAGCGTTCAGCGTCGCCGTCCTCCCAGGTCACCCGTACTTCCAGCTGCACGCCCTGCCCGCGCCAATGGCCGACCGCATCGCGCAGTTCGTCGTTGCCCGCGGATTTACCGTTGAGGATCAGGCGCCAGCGCGGGGTGGTCATGCGGTGCTTCCGTGAAGGGGTTGCACAGGCTAGCAACGTGCTGTTTGCCCGCGGTGAATGTCACGCAGGTGTCATTCAGCTGCTGGAGAATGGAAGGCCATAGCAGGGACGACGGATGGAGGCAGGATCAGCCTCCCACGCATGCAGCGAGGCCACGCCAGTGATTGGCGTGGCTTTTTTTTCGAGGTCCGCAGGGAGTGCGAACCAAGGTTCGCACCCACCGGGTTGCGGTTAGCACCCACCGGATTGCGGTTCGCCCCCATCCAGGTCGAGGCGCGGACGCAGTAGAGCCACGCCATGCGTGGCTGCCTTGCGTATCAACCGTTGGCGAAATCGTGCAGCGCCTGGCCCTGCAACCGGTACACGGTCCACTCGTCCTGCGGCTTCGCACCGGCAGCGGTATAGAACTCGATGGCCGGGGTGTTCCAGTCCAGCACCGACCATTCGAAGCGACCGCAGCCTTCGGCCACCGCCTGGCGCGCGATGTACTTCAGCAGTGCCTTGCCGGCACCGGCGCCACGCTTTTCCTGGCTGACATAGAGGTCTTCCAGGTAGATGCCCTTGCGGCCCAGCCAGGTGGAGTAGTTGTAGAAATACACCGCATAACCGATGGCCTCGCCGTCGGCTTCGCAGATCAACGCGCGTGCGGTCGCATCGGCGCCGAACAGGCTTTCGGCAATGCCGATCTCGTCGGTCTGCACCGAATGCTCGGCCTTCTCGTAGATGGCCAGCTCGCGGATGAAATGCAGGATCAGGCCAGCGTCGGCGACGGTGGCCGGACGGATGTTCAACACGGCCACCGTACCCATGGCTCAGCCCCTTGCCGCAGCGACGTTCGCGCGCATCTGCGCGATCACGTCCTGATAGCTGGTCCTGGCGTTGAAGATGGCCGAACCGGCAACGAAGGTGTCGGCGCCGGCGGCAGCGATCTCGCCGATGTTGTCGGCCTTCACGCCGCCATCGATCTCCAGGCGGATGTCCTTGCCGCTGGCGTCGATCATCTTGCGCACCACGCGCAGCTTGTCCAGCGCCGAGGGGATGAAGGCCTGCCCGCCGAAGCCCGGGTTGACCGACATCAGCAGCACCAGGTCCAGGTCAGCCAGCACCCAGTCGAGGATGTCCACCGGGGTGGCCGGGTTCAGCACGATACCCGGCTTGCAGCCCAGCGAGCGGATCAGCTGGATGGTGCGATGCACGTGGCGGCTCGCTTCCGGGTGGAAGCTGATGTAGGTGGCACCGGCCTCGGCGAAATCGGGAATGATGCGGTCCACCGGCTCGACCATCAGGTGCACGTCGATCGGCGCGGTGACGCCGTGCTTGCGCAGGGCCTGGCAGACCATCGGGCCGATGGTCAGGTTCGGCACGTAGTGGTTGTCCATCACGTCGAAGTGGACCCAGTCGGCGCCGGCGGCGAGGACGTTGTCGACTTCCTCGCCGAGACGGGCGAAGTTGGCGGAGAGAATGGACGGGGCGATGAGGCAGTTGGACATGGCCGGGGCCTTCGGAACGAGGAAAGGGTTCTCCCGCCCGCAGGCGGGACTGTGGGGTCAGCGCTTGCGCAGGGTCTTGATGCGGTCGTAGGCGGCGTTGATCCGCCGCGACTTCTGCTCGGCCTGCTGCTGCAGCTCGGGGGCGGCGCCGCCCAGCTTGTCGGGGTGGTACTGGGAAATCAGCTTGCGGTAGGCGCGCTCGACCTCGGCATCGGTGGCCTCGGAGGTCAGCCCCAGCTCCCGGTACGGGTTCTCCTTGTTCAGGCGGAACCAGTCCGAGTCGAAGGCATGCCCGATCAACAGGCCGACCACCGCGCCAAACAGCGGATTGGGCCGGAACAGCAGGGCGCCGGCGATGAATCCGAGCAGTTTTCCGTACCAGCGCATGGCGCTCCGGGGGCGGCCGACGAAATGGACGCTCATTTTACGTCACAGCGGGCCCGGACGGCTTTACACTAGGCCGCCCGCTGGTCAGCGGGCCCGCCGGGTCCGTTGGGCAGCCGTATCGACAACGCCCCAGGAGTGCCCGTGCCAACCACGCTGTTGCAATCCGATCTCCCCGGCCTGCCCTTGCGCCATCGCGGCAAGGTGCGTGATGTGTTCGATATCCCGCGCGAGCGGCTGCCCGCAGGGACCCCGCCGGGCGACTACCTGTTGATGGTCGCCACCGATCGCCTGTCGGCGTTCGACGTGGTGCTGCCCGACCCGATTCCGGGCAAGGGCGAGATGCTCTGCCAGGTGTCCAACTTCTGGTTCGCCAAGACCGCGCACCTGATGCCCAACCACCTGACCGGCATCGACGTGGCCAGCGTGCTACCCGAAGGCGTGGACCCGGCCCTGTATGCAAAGCGTGCGGTGGTCACCCGCAAGCTGAAGCCGGTGCCGGTGGAAGCGATCGCCCGCGGCTACCTGATCGGCAGCGGCTGGAAGGACTACCAGCGCACCGGCAAGGTCAGCGGCATCGACCTGCCCGATGGCCTGCGCCAGGCCGAGCAGCTGCCGGAGCCGATCTTCACCCCCTCGACCAAGGCCGCTGTCGGCGACCATGACGAGAACATCGATTTCGATGCGATGGTGAAGCAGGTTGGTGCGGACCTGGCCGAGCGCGTGCGCGATGCCACCCTGCGCATCTACAAGTTCGCCGCCGACTACGCCCGCGAGCGCGGCATCATCCTGGCCGATACCAAGTTCGAGTTCGGTACCGACGCCGATGGCCGCCTGTACATCATGGACGAGATGCTGACGCCGGATTCCTCGCGTTACTGGCCGGCCGACGAGTACGAAGTGGGCACCAGCCCGCCGAGCTACGACAAGCAGTTCGTGCGCGACTACCTGGAGACGCTGGACTGGGGCAAGACCGCCCCGGGCCCGAGCATCCCGGCCGGGATCATCGAGCGCACCCGCGCCAAGTACGCCGAGGCGCTGCAGCGCCTGGCCGGCATCAGCGTCGATTGATGCCCCTGCGCCCCCGGCCGGAAAGGCTGGGGGCGTTATGAAGGCGCGGCCGCCGACGGGGTGCATCGGCTGGGATGCGTTCGACCGGGATGAAATCGGCCGCGATACGGTCGACTGGGTAGAGTCGACTGTTAGTGCACTGCTCTTCGTTTCGACGGCGAAAATCCCCGCGCTGCGCGCGATAGTCGACTAACAGTCGACTCTACCCGGTCGGCCCCGCCCGGTCGGTCCCATTCGTCGGCGCCAGCCATTCGCCGCCCCTCACCGCCTGGCTCCGGCGGGAGTATGCTGGCCGCATGCAGACCTCCACCGAGCTTGCGCGGCCGATCGACCGCTATTTCGCCAGCTACTCCGACGACCACCGCAATGTGATCAACCAGCGCATCCACGTGGTGGCGGTACCAGCGATCCTGTGGTCGGTGGTGGCCCTGCTGTGGTGCCTGCCGCCGCTGATCACCTGGTTCCAGTACGGCATCTGGTCGGCGTTCGCGATGTTCAGCGCCTGGTGCTTCTACAACAAGCTGTCGCGCCCGCTGGGCATCGGCATGCTCATCCAGTTCTTCGTGTTCGGCTGCCTGTGCCGCCTGCTGGAAGCAGAAATCGGCCTGCAGGCCCTGCGCTGGCTGGCGGTAGGTGTGTTCGTGGTGGCCTGGGTGGCGCAGTTCATCGGCCACAAGTTCGAGGGCCGCAAGCCCAGCTTCCTGACCGACCTGACCTACCTGCTGATCGGCCCGGCGTGGGTGATGGCCAAGCTCTACCGCAAGCTCGACTGGCGCTACTGACGTGCCGGCGGCCGGCAGCGGCCGTCGTTTCCTGAACGGGCAGATCCCGTCACCCGCACTCCACGGCGGCCCTGCCAGCCTGCCCCGGTGACCCGCTCCCCACCGCCCGCCCGTCGACGGCAGCCCCTGTGCGACAGGGCCTGCGGTCTCCCTGCGTGGGCGTAGGGTGTCTCCCGAGGGCAGCCGGCGAGGCGATGCAGGAACGCGATGTTGCGCCGCAGAAAAAATGAATCAGCGAACGTTACATGCAATTGATCGCTGTTCGGTGGGTTTCGGCGACATTTCGCAGCCTGTTATCCTCCCTGACCTGCTCGTGAATCATGGATTCCCTGCATGCTCCCCAGCCTGCCCCTGCTGCTGGCCCTGCCGTTCCTGATGGCAGCGGCCGTTGCGGCCTTCCCCCGTAGTTCGCGCTCGACTGCTGCCTGGCTGGCGGCGCTGGCGCCGTTGGGCGGATTGGCCATCCTCGGCTGGCTGACGCCCGCTGTATTTGATGGCCAGGTGGTCCGCACCCTGGTGCCCTGGCTGCCGCAGATCGGGCTGGACTTCACCCTGCGCCTGGACGGGCTGGCCTGGATGTTCGCCGGGCTGGTGCTGGGCATCGGCGCGCTGGTGGTGCTGTATGCGCGCTACTACCTGAGCCAGCAGGACAACGCGCACCGCTTCTACTGCTACCTGCTGTTGTTCATGGGCGCCATGCTGGGCATGGTGCTGTCGGGCAACCTGCTGTTGCTGATGATCTTCTGGGAAATGACCAGCATCAGCTCGTTCCTGCTGATCGGCTTCTGGTCGCACCGCCAGGACGCCCGCGAAGGCGCGCGCATGGCACTGGTGATCACCGGCGGCGGCGGCCTGGCCCTGCTCGGCGGCGTGCTGCTGATCGGACGCATCGTCGGCAGCTTCGACCTGGATGTGGTGCTGGCCGCCGGCGAGCAGATCCGCACCAGCGCGCTGTATCCGTATGCCCTGTTCCTGGTGCTGGCCGGCATCTTCACCAAGAGCGCGCAGTTCCCGTTCCACTTCTGGCTGCCGCACGCGATGGCCGCGCCCACCCCGGTCTCGGCCTACCTGCATTCGGCCACCATGGTGAAGGCCGGCGTGTTCCTGCTGGCGCGCCTGCACCCTGCGCTGGCCGGCAGCGACCTGTTCTTCTACACGGTCAGCGGCATCGGCGCGCTGACGCTGTTGATCGGCGCCTGGAACGCGATCTTCCAGCACGACCTGAAAGGCCTGCTGGCCTATTCGACGATCTCGCACCTGGGCCTGATCACCCTGCTGTTCGGCCTGTCCACACCGATGGCAGTGGTGGCCGGCGTGTTCCACATCCTCAACCACGCCACCTTCAAGGCCTCGCTGTTCATGGCCGCCGGCATCATCGACCACGAGACCGGCACCCGCGACATGCGCAAGCTGGGCGGCCTGCGCAAGCTGATGCCGTTCACCAGTGCGCTGGCGATCATCGCCTCGCTGGCGATGGCCGGCATTCCGCTGCTCAACGGCTTCCTGTCCAAGGAAATGCTGTTCGCCGAAGCACTGACCGCCGGTGGCGGCCCGGGCGCGATGCGCACCGCGGTGTCGATCGTCGCGCTGCTGGCCGGCGTATTCGGCGTGGCCTACAGCCTGCGCTTCGTGCACGACACCTTCTTCGGCCCTGGCCCGCATGACCTGGACCGCGTGCCGCACGAGCCGCCGCGCTGGATGAAGGTGCCGGTGGAACTGCTGGTGGTGATCTGCATCGCAGTGGGCGTGGCGCCGGCACTGACGGTGGCGCCGGTGCTGCATGCCGCTGCTGCCTCGATCCTCGGCAACGCCATGCCCGAGTACAGCCTGGCGGTGTGGCACGGCTTCAACCTGCCGCTGGCGATGAGCGCGATCGGCGTGGTCGGCGGCGTGGCGCTGTACTTCGGCCTGCGCAAGCTGATCAACCTGCACGCGGTGGAAACCCGCACCACCGGCCGCAACGTGTTCCATGCGCAGCTGGATGCGATTTCCGCGCTGGCCATGCGCCTGACCAACGGCATCGCCAATGGCAGCCTGCAGCGCATGCTGCTGGGCCTGGTGCTGGTGGCGATCGTGGTTGCCGCCGCGCCGTTCGTGGCCAACCCGGCCTCGCCGAACTGGACCGCGCCGCAGCCGATCCCGCTGCTGGGCTGGGCGCTGTGGCTGGTGATGATGGCCTGTGCGGTCGCCACCCTGCGCGTCTACAAGCAGCGCCTGCTGGCGGTGCTGCTGGTCGGCGGCGTCGGCCTGATGGTGGCACTGACCTTCGTGTTCCTGTCCGCACCCGACCTGGCGCTGACCCAGCTGCTGGTGGAGATGGTCACCCTGGTGCTGATGCTGCTGGGCATGAACTACCTGCCCGCGCAGTCCGGGCCGGAGCGACCGCGCTGGCGCAAGCGCCGCGACGCGGTGATCGCGATCATCGCCGGTGCCGGCCTTGGCGCGCTGGCCTATTCGGCGATGACCCTGCCGCCCAACACCATGGCCGGCGAGCTGCTCGCCCGTGCGTTGCCCGAGGCGTACGGCCAGAACGTGGTCAACGTGATCCTGGTCGACTTCCGCGGCTTCGACACCTTCGGCGAGATCACCGTGTTCGGCATCGCCGCGCTGGTGGTGCACGCGCTGCTGCGACGCACGCGGATGGCCCCGGAGCAGATCATGCCCGGCCCGCCGATCAAGCTGCCGGTACCGGCCGATCTGGCGCAGATCATGTTCCCGCTGACGCTGACCGTGTCGATCTTCCTGTTCCTGCGCGGCCACAACGCGCCGGGCGGCGGCTTCATCGCCGGCCTGGTGCTGGCGGTGCCGCTGCTGATCCAGTACGTGATCCAGGGCACTGCCTCGGTGGAATCGCGCTTCGGCTTCGACTACATCCGCTGCATCGGCATGGGCCTGCTGATCGCCCTGCTCAGCGGCAGCGCCTCGATGCTGTTCGGCGTACCGTTCCTGACCAGTGGCCACCTCGACCTGCACCTGCCGCTGATCGGCGACGTGCCGCTGGCCAGTGCCATCGGCTTCGACATCGGCGTCTACCTGGTGGTGTTCGGCGGCGCCATGCTGATGCTGTCGATGATGGGCACGATCAAGCCCTCGCGTACCCGTACCGCCCGCAAGGGTGAGATCGACCTGCAACGCCGTTCGGCCCGCACCGGGGAGATGCACTGATGGAATTGGCCCTGGCTACCGCGATCGGCGTGCTGACCGCCATCGGCATCTACCTGCTGCTGCGTGCGCGCAGCTTCGATGTGATTCTCGGCATGACCTTCCTGTCCTACGCCACCAACCTGCTGATCTTCGCCGGTGGCCGCGTGGTGCTGGGCAAGGCGCCGGTGCTGCAGGAAGGCGTGGACAGCCACCTCGGCAACTACACCGACCCGTTGCCGCAGGCACTGGTGCTGACCGCGATCGTGATCGCCTTCGCGATGACCGCGGTAAGCATCGTGCTGGCCATGCGCAGCCGCAGCGACAACCACAGCGACCACGTGGACGCCCACGAGCCCGACGACGACCTGCAGGATGAGAGCGCGCCGCCGCGCCAGGGCGAGGACCGCGCATGAACCATCTGGTGATCCTGCCGATCCTGATTCCCCTGCTCGGCGCCGCGCTGTCGCTGTTCGTCGAACATCGCCGCTACGGCCCCAAGGTGCAGCGCGCGGTGGCGTGGACCTCGCTGTCGGCGCTGGCATTGGCGGTGGGCCTGCTGTTTGCCAGCACCGCCAGCGGTGACATCAACGTCTACCTGCTCGGCGACTGGCCGTCGCGCCTGGGCATCGCGCTGGTGGCGGACCGGCTGTCGGCGTGGATGCTGCTGACCACCCTGCTGCTGGCCATTCCCTGCCTGCTGCATGCCTGCTCGGGCTGGGACCGCCGCGCGCCGCACTTCCATGCACTGTTCCAGTTCCAGCTGGTTGGCCTGAACGGCGCGTTCCTCACCGGCGACATCTTCAACCTGTTCGTGTTCTTCGAGGTGATGCTGATCGCCTCATACGGCCTGCTGCTCAGCGGTGGCCGCGGCCTGCGCATGCGCATCGGCCTGCACTACGTGGTGTTCAACGTCACCGCCTCGACCCTGTTCCTGATCGCGCTGGGCCTGCTGTACGCCTCGCTGGGTTCGTTGAACATGGCCGAGCTGTCGCAGCGCATCGCCGAGGTGCCACCGGCGCAGCTGACCCTGGTGAAGGCGACGATGGGCCTGTTGCTGCTGGTGTTCTGCGCCAAGGCCGCACTGATGCCGCTGTACCTGTGGTTGCCGGAAGCCTATTCGCGCGCACCGGCGGCGGTGGCCGCGCTGTTCGCGATCATGACCAAGGTCGGCCTGTACTCGGTGCTGCGCATCCAGATGCTGTGGTTCGGTGATGACGCCGGTGCGATGGCCGGCTACGGCCGCGACTGGCTGCTGTGGGCCGGCGTGGCGACGCTGGTGCTGGGCGGCCTCGGTGCGCTGGCCGCGACCCGCCTGCGCGTGCTGATCTCCTACCTGGTGATCGTCTCGGCGGCCACGCTGTTCATCGCCTTCTCGGTCGGCACCCCGCAGGTGCTCTCGGCCAGCCTGTACTACCTGCCGCACAGCAGCTTTGTCGCTGCCGCGCTGTTCCTGATCGCCGACCTGATCCGTCGCCGCCGCGGTGGCGCCAGCGACCGCAAGGAAGTGGTCGCGCCGATGCCGGGCAAGGAAACGCCGGCGGTGCTGTTCCTGATCGGCGCGGTATCGGTGGCCGGCCTGCCGCCGCTGTCCGGCTTCCTGGCCAAGGCCGCCCTGCTGGCCGGCATGCCTGCGCAGTACACCGGCCCGGTCTGGACCGCGGTGCTGGCCAGCAGCCTGCTGGTGATCATGGGCCTGACCCGCGGCGGCATCCGCCTGTTCTGGCGCGTGCCACCGGTCGATCCGGAGGCACCGAAGCCGCGCAAGGCACGCCTGCGCCGGGTCGAGTTGTACGCCGCCTGCATCCTGCTGGGCTACGGAATCGGCATGACCCTGGCCGCCGCCCCGCTGATGCGCTACACCGACGCCACCGCCGCACAGCTGCTGCACCCCAGTGAGTACGTGCAGCAACTGCGTGCGACCACGCCGGAGATCCGCCAGCCATGACCGCACAGCGCTCCCTGTTCCGCCGCATCATTCCCTCGCCGATGCTCAGCATCATGGTGGTGGCGTTCTGGCTGTTGATGTCCGACAGCTTCACGCTCGGCCAGATCGTGCTGGGCCTGCTGCTGGGCGTGGTGGTGCCGTTGTTCGCCGCGCGCCTTGACCGCGAGTTCGCCCGCATCGGCACGTTGCGGCCGCTGCCCAAGCTGCTGTGCGTGACCCTGTGGGACATCCTGATGTCCAACATCCGCGTCGCCCTGCAGGTGCTGGGCCCGGAAAAGAACATCCACCCGGGTTTCATCTGGCTGCCGCTGGACATCGCCAACATCCACGGCATCGCGGCGCTGACCAGCATGATCACGCTGACTCCGGGTACGGTCTCGGCCGCGCTCAGCGACGACCGCAAGTACCTGCTGGTGCACGTGCTGCACCTGGAGGACCCGCAGGACCTGATCGATACGATCAAGCGCCGTTACGAGGCGCCGTTGATGGAGATCTTCCCATGACCGGTTTTGAAGTCATCCAGACCACGCTGGTGGTGTGCATGCACGTGGTCGGCCTGGCGATGCTGCTGGCCACCTGGCGCCTGCTGCGCGGGCCGACCGTGCCCGACCGCATCCTCGCGCTGGACACCCTGTCGGTGACCGCGATCGCCGAACTGATGCTGTTCGGCATGTACCTCAATTCGCCGATCTACTTCGAGGCCGCGCTGATCATCGCCATGCTCGGCTTCGGCAGCACCGTGGTGCTGAGCAAGTTCGTGCTGCGCCGGGACATCGTCGAATGATCACCGCTATCCAGATCGGCCTGTCGGTCCTGCTGCTGTTCGGCTGCTTCTTCATCCTGGTCGGCGCACTGGGCCTGGTGAAGCTGTCCACCTTCTTCAAGCGCCTGCACGCGCCGACCAAGGCGAGCACGCTGGGCGTGGGCTGCGTGCTGGTGTGCTCGGTCTGCTACCACATCTTCCTCGGCCAGGACCCGCAGCCGCGCGAGCTGCTGATCACCGTATTCCTGTTCATCACCGCACCGATCAGCGCACACATGATGGCCAAGGCCGCGCTGTCACTGCTGATGGAAACCCGCCCCAGCCTGCCGGGCAACGAGCCGGCCGCTGAAGAACAGCTGCCGCCGCCGGAACCGGTGCGGGAAGAAGAAGCCACGCAGAACCGGTAGTGCCGGCCGCTGGCCGGCAGTCGCAAGGGTTCCGTCAGAGGCAATGAGGTTGCCGGCCAGCGGCCGGCACTACCTCATGCCGCGCCCACCAGCAGCATTTCCAGCACGAACCAGCCGACGAACGCGACCAGCAGGATCGCGCCTTCACCGCGGCTGACCTTCAGGTCGCCACGCAGCATCGGGTACAGCACCAGCGCGAACGCCAGCAGCGCAGGCAGCTCCAGGCGCACGAACGAGGCCGGCAACGCCAGCGGCTGCAGCACTGCCATCGCACCAATCACCAGCAGCAGATTCACCACGCTGGAACCCAGCACGTGGCCCAGCACCATGTCGCCATGCCCGCGACGCGCGGCGGCGATGGCGGTGGCCACCTCCGGCAGTGCGGTGCCGATCGCCACCGGCAGCAGGCCGACCAGCAGGGGCGTCCAGCCCAGGGCTACGCCGAAGTCAGCAGCGGCGCCCACGACCAGGCGCGCGCCCCAGTACAGCGCCAACGCGGCAATCAGCACGCGCAGCACGTTCAACGGCAGGCTGGTGCGGCTCAGTGCGGACTCGGCGATGGCCACCTGCACCTCCGCGCTCTCGCTGCGACCACGGCGCAGCAGCAGCACCTGCACCACGATGAAGCCGGCCAGCAGTATGCCGCCCTCCCAACGTGCGAGGCCGCCATCAAGCCCGAACAGGATCAGCAGCACACCCGCCGCCAGCAGCGACCACCACAGCACCGTCTGCAGGCGCGCGCGCAGCAGCAGGGGTGCAGCCATGGCCGCCACGGCGAGGGTCAGGCCCAGGTTGACGATGCTGCTGCCCACCGCGTTGCCCAGTGCCAGCTCCGGTTGGCCCACCGCCAGCGCGCGCGCGTTGACTGCCAGTTCCGGCAACGAGGTGGTCACCCCGAGCAGCAACAGCCCGGCAGTGAACGGGCTGGCGCCGAAACGCTGGGCCAGGCCGGACACGGCCTTGACGATGGAGTCCCCGCCCAGTGCCAGCAGCAGCAGGCCGAGCAGGAACCAGGCAATGGCAATGGCGATCATCGAGCACTCCCCAGCAGTGGTGGCGCGATTCTACGCGTGGCCCGAGCGCATGGCTGGGCGGTGGATCAAGGATCAGCCACAGCCTTCCGCATAGTCGACCTGCGGAGTCTGCCCGACCCGCCAGGCACCCACCCGGCCATCGGCACCGAGCGCGAAGTCGATCACTGCCCCGCCCTCCTGCGCCGGGCGCACGCGCAGGTGCTGGGCCTTGTCGTCGTACTTGTCGGGGCCGACGTCAGCGCGCTCGGGATACAGCACCTGCAGCTCACCCAGGGTCATGCCGACCTTGCCGCCGCCCGGTGCGGTGATGGCGGCGCTGCGCACGTCGTAGCGCACCAGCTTGCGGCCCTCGATCATCAGGCGCGGATCTTCGGCATCCTGCGGGCGCAGGAAGTAGCAGCCGTCGTTGCTGTCGTCAGCCGGCAGCGGCTTGCCCGCCGCATCGGTGCCCAGACCCTGCAGCGGCGTGCCGAAGCCGGCGCGCACGTCGGCGATGCCGGCACCCAGCTTCGCACCCGCGAAGCCGTCCAGGCGGGCTGGACTGTCCTTGCGGAGGTCGTTCGCCGGGCGGGCCGCCAGATCAGGATCCGTCGACTGGGTGGGGCCGGTCGCCGAGGCGGTTTCCGCCGGAGTGTCGCTGCCGCTGCCGGCCGCCCCCTGCTTGTCGGGGCCGCCACTGCAGGCGGCGAGCGAAAGGAGCAACAGACCAGCAATCGGGAGGTGCTTCATCGGTGCGGTTCCCTGGCACGAAGATGGCTGCACGCTAGCCCATCCGGTGTGCAGGCGCTGCATTGTCATCGCGGTTTCATCGCCTTCGTTCAGGCTCGGCGAGCACCGACCTGGCCGTCCCTTCCATGCAACCGCGCAAGACCGATCTCGCCCGAACCGCGCTGCAGGCCCATCGCGCGCCGCTGGACATGCGCCAGCGCCGGCTGCTGATCCTGTGCGACGGCCAGCGTACCGTCGCCGACCTGACCGGCCTGCTCGGCCAGGAAGCACCGGCGATGGTCATCCAGCTGGTACAGGCGGGGTACCTGAGCACCGGCACGGGCGCCACGACCCCGGCACCGTCGACCGCAGCCGCGGCAACGCCGGTACCCACGCCGCCGGCAGCCACACCTGCTGCACCCGCAGTCGAACGCCGGCGCTCGCTGGTGGCAGCGCGCATCTACGTGCTGGGCATCCTGGAAATGCAGCGGCATCCACAGGCGGCGGTGCTGTTCCGCGACCTGCAGCAGGCGCGTGCGGAGGATGAGGTGCTGCAGCGACTGCAGTCGGCGATGCTGATGCTGCCCGGGCTGGCCTCGGAGGGCTATTGCCAGCGTGTACGCCAGCGCCTGCTGGAAGCGCTGCCGTTGGAGCACTGCGACGCGTTCGCCGAGCCCGCCTGAAGAAAAAGGGGACGGAGGGGATCAAGTCGCTTCAGGCACATCAGCGCGTGCCGACCAAGGTCGGCACCCACCAAGCTAGCGGGACGATCGGAAGTTGTTGCGCAGCCCGTTCCAGCACTGCTGGTAATCGCCCTGCCGATGGCCGGCAGCCAGCGCCTGCGCGCTTGGGCGGATCACCGCGCGGGTCTCGAACATGAAGGCCATCGTGTCCTTGATCACATCGGCCTTGGACAGATCGGCACTGGACGCCTTGTCGAAGGTCGGCGCGTCCGGGCCGTGACCGCTCATGCAGTTGTGCAGCGATGCGCCACCCGGCACGAAGCCCTCTGCCTTGGCATCGTAGGCGCCATGTACCAGGCCCATGAACTCGCTGGCGATGTTGCGGTGGAACCACGGCGGACGGAACGTGTTCTGCGCCACCAGCCAGCGCGGCGGGAAGATCGCAAAGTCCATGTTGCTGGTGCCCGGGGTGTCGCTGGGCGAATGCAGCACCAGGAAGATCGACGGGTCCGGGTGGTCGTAGCTGATCGAACCGATGGTGTTGAAGCGACGCAGGTCGTAGCGGTACGGCGCGTAGTTGCCGTGCCAGGCCACCACGTCCAGCGGCGAATGGTCGATCGGCGCACGCCACAGGCGGCCTTCGAACTTGGCGATCAGTTCGAAGTCGCCGTCGACATCCTCGAACGCCGCATGCGGGGTCTCGAAGTCGCGCGGATTGGCCAGGCCGTTGGAGCCGATCGGTCCCAGGTCGGGCAGCTTCAGCAGCGCACCGTAGTTCTCGCAGATGTAGCCGCGGCTCGGGCCATCGGGCAGTTCGACGCGGAAGCGCACACCACGCGGAATCACCGCAATCTGCTGCGGCTCGATTTCGATCACGCCCAGCTCGGTCAGCAGGCGCAGCGCGCCCAGCTGCGGCACGATCAGCAGCTCGCCATCGGCGTTGTAGAAGTAACGGCCGACCATGTCGCGGTTGGCGGCGTAGAGATGGATGCCAACACCCGCGTGTGCATCGGGCGAGCCGTTGCCACCCATCGTGTACAGGCCCTCGACAAAATCGGTCGGCAGCTCCGGCAGCGGCAGCGGGCTCCAGCGCAGCTGGTTCGGCGAGGCCGGCTGTGCGCCGAAATCACACTGCAGCTGCGACTGCGCGAACGGGGTGAACTCGCCATGGGTCACCGCCGGGCGGATCCGGTACAGCCAGCTGCGGCGGTTGCTGCCGCGCGGCGCAGTGAAGGCGGTGCCGGTCAGCTGTTCGGCGTACAGGCCGTGGGCGACCTTCTGCGGTGAGTTCTGCCCGACCGGCAGCGCGCCGGCAACGGCCTCGGTGGCGAATTCGTTGCCGAAGCCGGACTGGTAGCCGCGGGCGGTGATGGCGGTGGACATGGGGGCTCCTGAGATTGCCGGCCAGCGGCCGGCACGACCATTCAATCAGGCAATGCCGGCGGGAGGCCGACATTGCCCGTGCAGACCTTACAGCACGCCGCGGCGGATCTGGTCGCGCTCGATGCTCTCGAACAGCGCGGTGAAGTTGCCTTCGCCGAAGCCTTCGTTGCCCTTACGCTGGATGATCTCGAAGAAGATCGGGCCGATGCAGTTCTGGGTGAAGATCTGCAGCAGCTTGCGCTGGTGGGTTTCCGGATCGGCATCGATCAGGATCTTGTTCTTCGCCAGGCGCGGCACGTCTTCACCGTGGTTCGGCACGCGCTGGTCGATCACGTCGAAGTAGGTCTCCGGCGTATCGAGGAAGTCCACGCCCTGCGCGCGCATCGCTTCGACGGTCTCGTAGATGTTCTCGGTGAAGCAGGCGATGTGCTGGATGCCCTCGCCCTTGTACGCATCCAGGTATTCGTTGATCTGGCTCTTCGGGTCGGACGATTCGTTCAGCGGGATGCGCACGATGCCATCCGGCGCGGTCATCGCCTTGGACACCAGGCCGGTCTTCAGGCCCTTGATGTCGAAGTAGCGGATCTCGCGGAAGTTGAACAGGCGCTCGTAGTAGTCCGACCACTGCTGCATGTTGCCGAAGTACAGGTTGTGGGTCAGGTGGTCGATGAAGGTCAGGCCGAAGCCCACCGGGTGCAGGTCGGCACCGGCGATCGGCTCGTAGTCGCCGTCGTAAATGCTGCCAGCGCTGCCGTAGCGGTCGACCAGGTACAGCATGCAGTCGCCGATGCCCTTGATGACCGGCGCGCTGACCGCCTTGCTGTCCGGCTTGAAGGCGATGGCTTCGGCACCGTTGCCCAGCGCGGTCTGGTAGACCTCCTGGCCCGGCTTCTTGAAGCGGATGGCGAAGCCGCAGGCGCACGGACCGTGCTTCTCGGCGAAGTCGGCGGCGAACGAATCGGGGTCTTCATTGACCAGGAAGTTGACGTCACCCTGGCGATAGACGGTAATCGGACGCTGCTTGTGCTTGAGCACCGCGCTGAAGCCCATCTTCCGGAAGTACTCGTGCAGCTCCTGGCCACGGCCGGCCGGGGCGGCGAATTCGACGAACTCGAACCCGTCGATGCCCATCGGGTTCTCGAAGGTGGTGACCTGCATGCCGGGGTTGGGGTGCGAGGCGGTCGGGACTGCGGTATTCATGGCGTGGCTCCGAATCGGTACCGCATCGGTACAAACCAGGTGCGGGCAGGTAGGGACCCGGCGAGAATGCAGGGTCTGGACCTACCCCTTATAGTTACACTTGAAACCACCAGCAAGGTGCACCGCAACATGAGCCCCGCCGATCCTGCCTCGACCCGCCTGCGTGCCTCGCACGTCCTGCTCGACCTGGAACAGTTCCTGCCGTACCGGCTGAGCGTGCTGTCCAACCGGGTCAGCGGCAACATCGCCAAGCTATACGGTGATCGTTACGGTCTGGCGATCCCCGAGTGGCGGGTCATCACCATCCTGGCGCTGTACCCGGGCTCCTCGGCCAGCGAGGTCTCCGACCGCACGGCGATGGACAAGGTGGCGGTCAGCCGCGCCGTGGCCCGCCTGCTGGAGCGCGGCTTCATCAAGCGCGAGACCCACGGCGACGACCGCCGCCGCTCGGTGCTGGCGCTGTCGGCGGCCGGCTTCGAGGTGTACGAAACCATCGCACCGATGGTGATCGAGATCACCCGCAAGCTGATGTCGGTGCTGAGCGAGGAGGAGGAGCAGCTGCTGGAAAAGCTGATCCTGCGCCTGGCCGGCGACGGCCTGGAACGGATGGGCGAAGGGGTGTAACCACGCCGAGCGCGGCGATTGGTAGATCCACGCCATGCGTGGATGGCGACGCGCCGGTGTGGCTTCGGCGGAGTCAGAGCCCTCTCCTGCGGAAAGGGATCCGACCCCGAGGCGCGCTGGGTCAGCTCAGATGCTTGCGCCGTGCGTGGATCCACGGCACGGCCAGCGCGGCAATGGCGCCACCGGCGAAGCCGAGCGAGGCGGCGACGGTGGCGGCTTCGACCGCCCCCGGTAGCGCCAGCGCCGCAGCTACGAGTAGCAGCGACGGCAGGCCGACGAAGGTGCCCAGGAAGAAATGCCAGCGCGGTGACCATGTATTGAGTTGCAGCAGACTGACCGGTTGCCAGGCGTCGGACGCGGCATCCTCGGCGATCTTCGCCACCACCTTGCCCAGATCCACTTCCGGCAGCGCGCGCCCCAGGCGGGCGGTCGCCAGCAGTTCGGCCACGGCCTCCACCGGTGGGAAGCTGGACGGCCACGCCACCGGAGCCGGCACGCCGTAAGCGGTCAGCAGCGGCACGCTCAGCCACGGCGCCACCAGCGGGCGCATGCGGCGGCGGCCATGCACGCACCAGATCTGCGGCTGTCCATGTGCGGTGACGTTGTACAGCGCCAGTTCGTTGGCAGGCGGATAACCCAGCATGGTCACCCGCGCCGCCAGACTGTCCTGGCCCATCGCACGCAGGAAGCCCGGGCGGCTGCGCCCTTCCTGCATCCACGCCAGGCCCAGCGCACCCACCAGGTACGCCTCCGCCACGTCCTTGCTGCCCGCAGTGGCGCGCTCATCACTGGCCAGGTACCACGCCAACGACTTCGGCTCGGCGACATCCTTCAGGCCCCAGCGGCTGTCGTCACCCAGCACGTGCCGCACCGGCAGACGGGCAGGCGCGGTTTCGCCACGCTCCCCGGTCTGCAGGAACGGCAGCACGCCCTGGATGAAGGTGGACAGCTCGATCGCCCGCGCGCCGTGGCCCTGCCATTCCGGCGGCAGAAGCCCGGCCAGCTGGCCGTCGGCGGCCAGCGCATCAAGGCGCGCCTTCTGTTCGACCAGCTTCTGCACGGCGCCCTTCAACACCACGTTGTCGGGCAGCGCGATCTGCGGCAGGCGGTGGCGGGGCGGGGCCAGTTCGACAGCGTCATCGCCGGTGCCGGCGTCATCCAGCAGCGCCTCCTGCGGTGGCAGGGTCACGCCCTCGCCTGCTCCGCCCTCGGCCAGCTCACTGGCGGGTTCGGGCAATCGTTCGGCGTGGTCGCTGTGCATGGGCGTTCCGGTAGGTTGCGTCGACGGGGCGTCGACTGAGGTCCTTGCCGGTAACGGCGTGCTCACGGTGAAGTTGAGACACGGATTCAGAGAGTGTGACGGCGCGCGCAGTAGATCCGCACAAGGCGTGGATGCGCCTCAGTGCCGGCCCACGGTCGGCACCCACCGAGTTGCCGGCCAGCGGCCGGCACTACCGGTCAGGTGCCCACTGCTTGAGGAACGCCCTCACCCGCGCCGGCTGGAAAGCTTCGCCCTTGCGAAGCTCAGCAGTCGCCTGCGACATCAGCAGTCCACCATCGGCGTCCAGCACCAGCAGGTGCGGGTAGTCGCGCTCCATCACCGGGAACTGGGCGAAAAAGGCGGCGTTGGGCTGTTCGTCGCTGGCGTTGACCTTCACCCACACGTAGTGGGCATCGCGGAAGCGGCGCAGGTCACCATTGCCTTCCACGATTTCGTCCAGCGCCCGGCAACGGTCACAGGCGGCATTGCCGACCTCGAGCAGGATGCGCTTCTTGCCGCGCTGGGCTTCCACCTTGGCGGTGGCCAGGTCATCGGCGGGGTCGCGGGCCGGGTCGAACTGCGCGCCGAGCCCGGCGATGGCGGCGATGTCCGCCGCCACCGGCGTGTTGCCCGAGGCCACCGGTTCGCTGGGGTCAGCGACCGGTGGCTCGGTGGGTCGGGTATCCAGGGGCTGCGTGGGCTCGGCGGCGGCAGGCGGTTGCGGTTGCGAACAGGCGCCGATCAGCGCCGCACAGACCACCACCACTGCTCCACCGAGCTTCATGCGCATGCCTTCTACCCTCTCATCGTTACTTGACGCCGTGCATCAGCTTGTTGATCAGCGGGGCGATCAGGAACAGCACCACGCCGGAGCCGATCAGGGCCCAGAACCCGAAGGTATACCCCTTCAGGGCCGACTCGACCGTCATGCCGCCTTCACCACTGACCACGCCAGCGAAGATGCCCGACAGGTTGTTGCCGATGCCGGTGGACAGGAACCAGCCGCCCATGCCGAAGCCGACCAGCCGTACCGGGGCCAGCTTGGTCACCATCGACAGGCCGATCGGCGACAGGCACAGCTCACCGACCGACTGGATGACGTAGACCATGAACAGGGTCCAGAACGGAATCTTGCCGTCCACGACCATCTGCGACAGGGCGAACATCAGCAGGGCGAAGGCGGCGCCGTTGAACAGCAGGCCCAGGCCGAACTTGCGCGGAATGGACGGATTGGCGCGGCCCATGGCCACCCAGATCCAGGCGATGACCGGCGCCAGGGTGATGATGGCCACCGAGTTGACCGACTGGAACCACGCGGTGGGGAAGGTCCAGTCACCGAACTGGCGGTTGACGATGTTCTCGGCCAGGAAGGTGAACGAGCTGCCGGCCTGTTCGAAGAACATCCAGAACATCACGTTGAAGGCGAAGATGATCAGCATGGCGATCACGCGGTCGCGCTGCACCTTGCCCTCGCGGATGCCCTCGATCAGCAGCAGCACGGCCAGGGCGGTGAACATCGCACCCAGGATCCAGGCCAGCGCGGTGGCGCCGGTGGCCAGCAGGAAGTACGCCACCGGGATGGCGACCACGGCGCCGGCGAGCACCATGATGATGCGGCCGAAGCCTTCAGCGCCGGCCGGCGGTGCGCCGATGCCCTTCAGGCCGGCACGACCGATGTAGAACCACACCAGCGAGATCAGCATGCCCACGCCCGAGGCGATGAACACGACCTTGTAGGACGGCATCGCGTCGGTACCGAAGACCTTGCGGGCCAGGTATTCGGTCAGCACCGGGGCGATCATCGCGCCGATGTTGATGCCCATGTAGAAGATGGTGAAGCCCGAGTCGCGGCGCTCGTCCTTCAGGCCGTACAGCTTGCCGACCATGGTCGAGATGTTCGGCTTGAACAGGCCGTTGCCGACGATGATCGTGGCCAGGCCGAGCTTGAAGATGTGCTCCTGCGGCAGCGAGATCATGAACAGGCCGGCGGCCATGATGATCGCGCCGGTCAGGATCGAGCGCTGGTAGCCCAGCACCCGGTCGGCCACGTAGCCACCGAAGATCGCCGCGGCGTACACCAGGGCCAGGTAGGCGCCATAGATGCGGCTGGCGTCGCCTTCACCGGCAGCGCTGCCGTTGTAGAACTGGGCAACGATGTACAGCACCAAGGCCCAGCGGATGCCATAGAACGCAAAGCGCTCCCAGAACTCGGTCATGAACAGCATCCACAACGGGCGCGGGTGGCCCAGCGTGGTCTTGAAGTCCGGCAGCGCCGGCTCTGGGGTGTTCGCAGTGGCGTTTAGGCTCATGCGGATTTCCTGGTTCGGTGGATGACGAGCACGTCCGCTGTGCAGTTGGAGCAACGCGCGAGGATCACCGACTTCTGGCGTTCACGTCAAATACACGCCGTTTGAGGCAGGTGCCAGCCTGCTCGCTGAACTTGCATCTGAAACGATCCAGCCACCGGCCGGGGCCAAGCTGAATGGGGATCAGTCCAGCGCTGAGGGGGGCGCGGCCTGCAGGCTGGTGCGCACCTGGAACAGTTCGGGGAAGAAAGTCAGTTCCAGCGCCTTGGCCAGGAAGCCCACGCCGGACGAGCCGCCGGTGCCGCGTTTGAAGCCGATCACCCGCATCACGGTACGCATGTGCCGGAATCGCCACAGCTGGAAGGCGGTTTCCAGATCCACCAGGTCCTCGCACAGCGCGTATTCGCGCCAGTAGCGGTCGGTGTCCTGGTAGATGCGCTCGAAGACCGGCTGCAGTGCGTCGTCGGCCACATGCGGCTGGGTCCAGTCATGGGCCTCGTACACCGCCGGAACGGCATGGCCGAAGCGGGCCAGGTACTTCAGGAACTCCTCGTACAGGCTCGGCGCCTCCAGCACGGTGCGCAGCTGCGCCTGCCCGGCCGGATCGTGCTCGAACACCTGCAGCATCTGCGCGTTCTTGTTGCCCAGCAGGAACTCGATGTAGCGGTACTGCAGCGACTGGAAACCCGAGGAAGGGCCCAGCACGTCGCGGAAGCCCATGTACTCGGACGGAGTGAGCGTTTCCAGCACCGACCACTGCTCGGTCAGCTGGCGCAGCACCTGCTTGCTGCGCGCCAGCACCTTGCGGCACTGCCAGACTTCATCGCGCTGCAGGAAGCCAATTGCGGCACGCAGTTCGTGGCCCAGCAGCTTCAGCCACAGCTCCGAGGTCTGGTGCTGGATGATGAAGAGCATCTCGTCGTGGTGCGGCGGGTTGGACAGCGGCTGCTGCGCGCTGAGCAGCTGGTCCAGCCGCAGGTAGCCGCCGTAGGTCAGGCGGCCCTGCAGGTCGGTGTGGATGCCGGCTTCGAGATCGCGTTGGTTGTTGTCGACGGACATGGGTGCGGCCAGATCGGGGGCGGCAAGGGTAGCGCGTTGGCAGCCGCGCGGGCAGCCGCGCCGTCCATACCGGGGCGTGCGGTGCCCCGTGGAGCATTGGCCGATGCGGGCCCTGCGCGTGGAACCGATCGGGTCGTTGCGCCAACAGTCAGCCAGAGGCGTATTCTGATGCTTTGCAGCAACGACTGAATACGTTGTTGTTATTGGCCCCCCACCCGCCGGCAGGGGTAAAACAGGGCGTTGCCGTGTTGCGGCGCAGGAAGGCTATTCCGTACGCGTTCCTTAACATGGCGATTCATATCATTTGTAACTTCTCTGTCGAAGGTGCAGTACGCAATGACGGTTGCCGCTGAATTCAAGATCGAATACCTGCAGTACCTGGACGCGGACGGCAAGCTCGTCCGCGATGACCTGCCCGCGTCGCTGCGCGACCCCAAGGTCCTGGTACCGCTGTTCAAGCAGATGCTGTTCGTACGTACGTTCGACAGCAAATCCATCGCGCTGCAGCGCACCGGCAAGCTCGGCACCTACGCCGCCTGCCTGGGCCATGAAGCCGCGCACGTGGGTATCGGCGCTGCGATGCAGAAGGACGACGTGTTCGCGCCTTCGTACCGCGAGTATGGCGCGATGTTCATGCGTGGCGTGCGCCCGCACGACGTGCTGATGTACTGGGGCGGCGACGAACGCGGCAACGATTACGGCGGCAACGCGGCCAAGGACTTCCCGTTCTGCGTGCCGATCTCCACCCAGTGCCTGCATGCCGCAGGCGCCGCGCTGAAGTTCAAGCTCAACAAGGAACCGCAGATCGCCGTGGCCGTGTGCGGCGATGGCGGCAGCTCCAAGACCGACTTCTACGCAGCACTGAATTCGGCCGGCGCCTACAAGCTGCCGCTGATCCTGTGCATCGTCAACAACGGCTGGGCCATCTCGGTCCCGCGTTCGGCCCAGACCGGTGCCGAAACGCTGGCGCAGAAGGGCCTGGCCGGCGGCCTGCATTGCCTGCAGGTGGACGGCAACGACCTGATCGCGGTGCTGGCAGCCATGGAGCAGGCGCGCGAACGTGCGCTGGCCGGCGACGGTGGCACCGTGCTGGAACTGATGACCTACCGCCTGTCCGACCACACCACCGCCGACGACGCGCGGCGCTACCGCGACGACGCCGAAGTGAAGGATGCCTGGCAGCGCGAGCCGATGCTGCGCCTGCGCAAGTACCTGACCGCCGCCGGCGTGTGGAGCGAAGAAGAAGAAACCGCCTGGATCGCCGAGTGCGGCACGCGCGTGGACGAGGAAGTGAACCTGTACCTCAACACCCCGGTGCAGCCGGTCGAGGCGATGTTCGACTTCCTGTATGCCGATCCGCCGCCGGACCTGCTGGCCCAGCGTGCCCAGGCGATCGCCCTGGAGAAGCGCCATGGATGAGATCAAGAACGGCGCGCCCGGCGCGCACACCAACGCCGCCGACAGCGCTGCTGTCGCGCGCGGAGAAGAGAGCATGACCACCACGCCGATCACCCTCATCGAAGCCATCACCCAGGCGCTGGCCTGGGAGCTGGAGCACGACCCGTCGGTGCTGGTGCTGGGCGAGGACGTGGGCGTCAACGGCGGCGTGTTCCGCGCCACCGCCGGCCTGCAGCAGCGCTTCGGCTCCGAACGCATCCTCGACACCCCGCTGGATGAAACCACCATCGCCGGCCTGACCATTGGCCTGGCCGCGCAGGGCATGAAGCCGGTGGCCGAAGCCCAGTTCGATGGCTTCATGTACCCGATGGTCGACCATATCGTCTGCCACGCCGCACGCCTGCGTTACCGCACCCGTGGCCGCCTGCACTGCCCGATGGTGCTGCGCGTGCCGTGGGGCGGTGGCATCCGCGCGCCGGAACACCACAGCGAAGCCAACGAGGCGATCTTCACCAACGTGCCGGGCCTGCGCGTGGTGCTGCCGTCGTCGCCGCAGCGTGCGTACGGCCTGCTGCTGGCCGCGATCCGCGAGCCGGATCCGGTGATCTACATGGAGCCCAAGCGCATCTATCGCCAGTACAAGGAAGTGGTCGTCAACGACGGCGAAGCCTTGCCGCTGGACGTCTGCTTCGTGCTGCGCGATGGCACCGACGTGACCCTGGTGACCTGGGGCGCGCAGGTGAAGGAAGCACTGGAAGCGGCTGACAAGCTGGCCGGCGAAGGCATCAGTGCCGAAGTCATCGACGTGGCCACGCTGCGCCCGCTGGACTTCGCCACCATCGCCGAATCGGTGGCCAAGACCGGTCGCTGCGTGATCGTGCAGGAGGCCCCGAAGACCGCGGGCTTCGGCGCCGAGATCGCCGCGCGCCTGGCCGAGGAATCGATCTACGACCTGCTGGCCCCGGTCGAACGCGTTACTGGCTACGACACCCACATTCCGCTGTTCCGCCTGGAAATGAAGTACCTGCCGAGCGTTGAGCGGATCGTGGCTGCAGCCAAGCGCGCGGTGGCGGCCGGCTGACATGCGGGCCCGCCTTCTGGGGGCTTACCGCAGCCAGTATCCCAACCCGCTCCGGTTCCACACCGGCCAGATCGTCGAAGTAGGTGTCCGTGACGAGGAATGGCCGGCGTTTGCCTGGGTACGCACCAACGATGGGCGCGCTGGATGGGCGCCCATCGCCTGGTTGCAGCTGCTGGACGAGGGTCGCGCCGAAGCACTGTGCGACTACGACGCCCGCGAGCTGGATGTGGAAAGTGGCGAGATGGTGAAGCTTCATCACGAACACGGTGGGTGGTGGTGGTCCGAGCGCGCCAATGGCGCGACGGGCTGGCTGCCGGCCCGCGAACTGGAACTGCTGGAAGAGAACTGCAAATGAGCCAGACCAAGAACTTCAACCTGCCCGACCTGGGCGAAGGCCTGCCGGACGCGACCATCGTCGAGTGGTTCGTCAAGGAAGGCGATGTGATCAAGCTGGACGAGCCGCTGGTGTCGATGGAGACCGCCAAGGCCGTGGTGGAAGTGCCCTCGCCGTTCTCCGGCAAGGTGCTGAAGCTGTCCGGCGGCGCCGGCGACATCATCCCGACCGGCTCGGTGCTGGCCAGCTTCGAACTGGACCCGAACCTGCCGCAGCGCGCTGATGGCCAGGACACCGGCCACAGCCATGGCCACGCAGCACCGGCGGCGCCTACCCCGCCGCCGCTGCCGGCCGCTGCCGCTCCGGTCTCTGCGGAAGAAGCCAAGCCCGCCGCTGCCGAACGCGATGACGCCGGTACCGTGGTCGGCGCGATGCAGAGCTCCAATGCCGTGCACGCCGAACAGGCGCTGGCCGTCGGTGGGGTCAAGGCCGTGCCGGCCGTGCGTGCGATGGCGCGCAAGCTGGGCGTGGACCTGAGCCGCGTGCCGGCCACCGGCACCGATGGCGCCGTGACCATGGCCGACGTCAAGCAGGCCGCCGCCAACGGCAGCGCCAAGCTCGGCGCTGCTCCGGCGCCGGTCGCTGCCGCCGCGTATGCCGCACCGGCCCCGGCGCAGGTGTCTGCCCCGGTGCAGAGCGAAGCCCGCACCCCGCTTTCTGCCGCTGGCAAGCCGATGCGCACCCAGCCGCCGGGCGTGGTGGCCAAGGGCCAGCCGGAACCGCTGAAGGGCGTGCGCCGCAACATGGCCCGCGTGATGGCCGACGCGCACAGCAAGGTCGTGCCGACCACGCTGAACGACGACGCCGACATCCACGCCTGGCTGCCGGGCAACGACGTCACCGCGCGCCTGGTGCGTTCGATCGTGGTGGCCGCGCAGAAGGTGCCGGCGATGAACGCGTGGTTCGACGGTGAAGCGCTGACCCGCACCCTGCACGCGCAGGTCGACATCGGCATCGCCGTGGACACCGACGACGGCCTGTTCGTGCCGGCCCTGCGCAATGCCGACATGCTCGATGCACGCGGCATCCGTGAAGGCGTCAACCGCCTGCGCGAGCAGGTCGAATCGCGTTCGATCGCCGCCTCGGAACTGAGCGGCTACACCATCTCGCTGTCCAACTTCGGCATGTTCGCCGGTCGCTACGCGACCCCGGTCGTGGTGCCGCCGTGCGTGGCCATCGTCGGTGCCGGCCGTGCCCGCCACCAGATGACTCCGGTGATGGGCGGCGTGGAAGCGCACAAGGTCATCCCGCTGTCGGTCACCTTCGACCACCGCGCAGCCACGGGTGGTGAAGCCGCCCGCTTCCTGCGCGCGATGATGGACGACCTGGCGCTGGCCAGCTGATCGGCCACCTGACCGGTGGGTGCCAACCGTTGGTTGGCACATGACTTGGAAAGAACGCCGGGCATTGCCCGGCGTTTTTTGTGCCCGCATCCACGCATGGCGTGGATCTGCCAAATGCCTGCGATCAATCGCGAGCGACCATGCCCTCGGCGCGGCTGTAGACGCGCAGGCGGTGCCCGTCAGGATCTGCTCCAACGAAAGTGTGGCCGAACTCCAGCGTCACCGGCGCCTGCAGAATCTCCACACCGAGAGCGCGCCACGCATCGTGCATCTGCTGCACGGCGACGGGGTTGGCGACCACCATCGCCAGTTCCGCGGCACCGGCCTGCGCGGACACCGGTGGCTGCACGTCATCGCGCTGCCACAGGCCCAGCGCGGCACCATCGCCGAGCAGGAACAGGGCAAAGCCGGGCGACTGCTCGACCGGCGGCTTGTCGAGGATGCCGCTGTAGAAGGTGGCGCTGGTAGCGACGTCGCGCACGTACTGCAGCAGGGTGCTGGGCTTGAACATGGGGAAGCTCCGTTGTTGGGAGCGATCATGGTGGTATGGGCCTGCTGACAGTTTCTGTCAGCAGATTCGACTGTTGGTAGAGTCGACTGTTAGTCGACTGCTCTTCCTTCAGCCTGCTTACCCCCCCGCGCTGCGCGCGATAGTCGACTAACAGTCGACTCTACACCCCCCGCTCCCCGCTGTCGCTGTGGCTATGAGCGATCCAGCCAGTCGGGTGCAATGCCCTGCGCCTTCTGCCAGCGCCGCAGCAGGGTGGCGCGTGGCACGAGGTAGTGATCCTCCAGCACGCGCACCTGGCGGATGCGGTCCAGCCTGAAATGGCGGAAGTCCTCGCGGCCCTCGCACCACGCCGCCAGCATCGGTACTTCATCGAAGTAGGCCAGCGCGAACGGCCACACAATGCGCTCGGTGCGCTGGCCGTGCGCGTCCTGATAGCCGAACTGCAGCCGTTGCTGTGCACTTACCGCTTCGCGCACTGCCTGCAGACGAGCCGCGGGCACCTTGGCCGCAGCGCGCGAAGGACCAACACGCAGGCCGCTATCACGCAAGGCTTCCCGGCGCGCGGCTGGCAGCACATGCGCGATACGCGCCAGGGCATCACGTGCGGCCTCGGCCAGCGCAGGCTCGGTGCGGGCCGCGACCCAGCGCAGGCCCAGCACCAGCGCGTCGATCTCGGCCGGTGGCAGGGTCATCGGCGGCAGGGTATCGCTCGGCGCCAGCAGGTAGCCGACGCCGGCCTCACCGCGCAGATCGGCGCCCTGCTCGCGCAGGGTCTCGATATCGCGGTACAGCGTACGCAGGCTGATGCCCAGCGCTTCGGCCAGCGCCTGCCCGGCCACTGGTCGCCGATGGCGGCGCAGCAGCTGCAGCAACTGGGTCAGGCGCAGCGCACGCGACATCAGCCGACCAGCGCGCTCGATGCCACAACGTGCTCGCCCGGTTGCGGGGCCAGCGCGGCCTCGACCAGTGCCTTGGCGATCTCGCTGGCCGGGTTGATCCGCCACGCCCGCGGCAGTACCGGCCCCAACGCGCCGAGTACCGTCAGTGCGAAACGCTCGCCGCGGCGGACCTCGTTGCGCTCGCCCCCGATCAGCCCTGGGCGGACCAGGGTCAACGAGCTGAAGCCCAGCGCGCGAAGGTCGCGTTCCAGCTCGCCCTTCACCCGGCTGTAGAAGATCGACGATTGCGGGTTGGCGCCGGCCGCGGAATTGAGCACATAGGTCTGCGCACCCTGCGCCTTCGCCAGGCGGGCGAATGCCAGCGGGTAATCATGGTCGATACGATGGAAAGCCTCGCGGCTGCCTGCCTGGGCAATGGTGCTGCCGAGCGCGCAGATGACCGCGTCCACGCGCGCCCACTCGACTGCGGCTGGCAGCGCATCAAAGGCCAGTACCGGGTTCTCCAGCTTCCCGTGGGTTACGCCCAACGGGCGGCGGGTGGGCGCCACCACGGCGCTGCAGCGCGGGTCGTCCAGCAGCCTGGGAAGGGTCAGCCCGCCGACCAGGCCGGTCGCCCCCAGCAACATCACGCGCATCACCACCTCCACTGCGGCATCCTGTCGCCCATCGTAGCCGTTCAAGCCATCGGCAGCCGCGCCGATATGCTGGAACCTGCCCCTGCCAGCCCCAGGATTCGCTCCATGACGGACCAGCCCGACCACCGCCCCGCCCCCGGTACCGCCCTTGGGCCGCCGGCACGCGTGCGCGCGGTGGTGGACGATGGGCGGGGGGACCGCGTGGTGCTGCAGGGCGGCGGTGGTGTGGCCCTGCAGCAGCTGTTCGCAGGCGCCGACGCGCCGGAACCACTGCTGGCGGCGTTCGCCAACGGCATGGCCACCCTGCCCGGCGAGCTGGGTGACATGGGCGACCGCCTGCAGTCGGCGCAGGCCAGCGCGGATTGGCCGCGCTACGGGCGCGCGATGCGGCAGCTCATCGACAAGTACATCCGCACCATCGAGCAGCATTCGCCGGACGGCCAACCGGAAAGCCTGCGCCTGTCCGAGCAGCTGCGGCTGCTGCTGGGCGGTGCGGTGGTGGCCCTGCTGCAGCACGACCCGGACCTGCGCGAACAGGCGCAGGCCCTGGCCCTGCGCTTGCGCCAGTGGCAGCCGGGCACGGCGCTGGAACCGATCGAACAGGGCGTGCGCGAGCTCGGCCACCAGGTCGGTGTGCGTGCCGAGAGCTGGCAGGAGCAGCAGGCGCTGCTGCTGGAGCTGTTCGCGTTGCTGCTGGAGAACGTGAGCGAGCTGCTGGATGACCGCAGCTGGCTGCAGGGCCAGATCGCGGCGGTACGCCAGTTGCTGGACGGTCCGTTGGAAGCCGAAGCGGTCGAACGCACCCGCGCCGAGCTGCGCGAAGTGATCTACAAGCAGGGCCTGCTGCGCCAGGGCATCGACGATTCGAAGGCCGCGATGCGCGGGCTGATGGGCGAGTTCATCGAGCGCATGGATGGCATGGCCACCAGCACCGGTGAATACCACGACCGCATCGGCAGTTACGCGCTGCAGCTGCGCGAAGCGCGCAGCATCGCCGACCTCAACCAGCTGCTGCAGGACGTGATGCGCGACACCGGCAAGGTCCAGCAGCAGGCTGCACAGGCCCGCGATCACCTGGCCAATGCGCGGCAGGAAGTTGAACGTGCAGAGCAACGCATTGCCGAGCTTGAGCAGGAGCTGCGCGCCGCCGGTGACCTGGCACGCATCGATCCGTTGACCCAGGCACTGAACCGCCGCGGCCTGGACGAACTGCTGCAGCGCGAGCTGGCGCGCGCCGCGCGCAACAACTCACCACTGGGCGTGGCGGTGATCGACCTGGATGACTTCCACCAGACCAACGACGCGCACGGGCATGCCGGCGGCGATGCGCTGCTGCAGCACCTGGTGTCCGTGTGCAAGCTGCTGCTGCGCGCCACCGACGGCATCGCGCGGCTGGGCGGCGATGAATTCGTACTGGTGCTGCCGGAAACCCAGGGCGCCGACAGCATGGCCACCGTGCAGCGCCTGCAGCGTTCGCTGGCACACCGCGTGCTGACCGTGCAGGACCGCCGCGTGCCGGTGCATTTCAGTGCCGGGCTTGCGCAATGGCAGCCCGGCGACGATACCGAGACCCTGCTGCGCCGCGCCGATGACGCGCTGTATGCGGCCAAGCGACAGGGCAAGAACCGGGTGCAGGCGGGATGATGATCCAGCGTGCGGACTCTGTAGCGCCCGAGCCCATGCTCGGGCGGCGGCGCGCAGCGCCGTAGAGCAGCCGAGCGTGGGCTCGGCTCTACAGATTACTTCCCGCGCAGCTTCTGGAACCCGGTCACCGCCGCCAGCACGATGGCACCGGCGATGATGCCGACCACCATGTTGCCCACCGCGCTGACCAACCAGCCCCACGGGCCTTCGCCCCCCATCGCCTGCACCGCGTGGTGCAGCGCCGGCACGTTGTGCACCAGGATACCGCCGCCGACCAGGAACATGGCGATGGTGCCGGCCACCGACAGGAACTTCATCAGCCACGGTGCCGAGGCCACCAGGCCGCGACCGAAGGCGGCAATGGCGCCGCCCTTGCGCGACAGGTACAGGCCAACGTCGTCGAGCTTGACGATGCCCGCCACCAGCCCGTAGACGAACACGGTCATGGCCAGCGCGACCACGCTCAGGGTGAGGATCTGGTTGGTGAACGGCGCGGTGGCGACCACGCCCAGGGTCAGCACGATGATCTCGGCCGAAAGGATGAAGTCGGTGCGGATCGCGCCCTTCACCTTGTCCTTCTCCCACGCCACCATGTCCACCTGCGCGTCGGCCAGCGCCTTGCGCCGCTCGGCCTGGCGCTCGGCATCCTCATCGGACGAATGCAGGAAGCGATGTGCCAGTTTCTCAACGCCCTCAAAGCACAGGAACGCGCCGCCGATCATCATCAGCGGCACGATCAGCGGCACGTTCCAGCCGCGGCTGTGCAGCCAAGCCTCCAGCGCGCTGATCGCAAGTGCCGCCGGTACCAGGATCACCTTGTTGACCAGCGAGCCCTTGGCCACCGCCCACACCACCGGCAGTTCGCGGTTGGCGTTGACCCCGGTGACCTGCTGCGCGTTCAGCGCCAGGTCGTCGCCCAGCACGCCGGCGGTCTTCTTCGCCGCGACCTTGGTCAGGACCGAGACATCGTCGAGCAGGGTGGCGATATCGTCGAGCAGGGCGAACAGGCTGGCACCGGCCATGGGGCGTCCAAGAAAGGGAATGAGCGGATTCTGACCGATTCGGCGTTGACTGCGGAAGAGATCGGGTTCACCACGTGACGACCCCGCCCCGGCCAGACTGGAGCGTGATCCCGTTTCGCCGGGCATGGCCCGGCGCTACCGGCCGTCGTCCGCAAGGAGTTCCGCTTGAGCAATCCGCCCACCGCCACTGGCAATCCCCCGCTGGTCAAAGGCATGAACCGGCGTAGCCAGATCCTGCGCCTGCTGATGCGCTATCGCCATTCAGGCGTGTTCTCGGGCATGAACCTGGATGCCGCGGGCAATCCGGCCGACGTTCCCGCAGACGGCAACCCGGAGCAGTTCGTCAGCGACCTGGAAGCGCTGGGGCCGACCTTCGTCAAGCTGGGCCAGATGCTTTCCACGCGCCCGGACATGGTGCCGGTGGAGTTCGCCACAGCCCTGGAGCGCATGCAGGAGAAGGTGGCCGAGATTCCCGTCGAGCGCATCCATGCGATCGTCGAGCAGGAGCTGGGCGCGCCGGTGAACAAGCTGTTCGCCTCATTCGATCCCGAGCCGTTGGGCTGTGCCTCGATCGCGCAGGTGCATCGCGCGGTGCTGCACGATGGCCGCCAGGTAGCGGTGAAAGTGCAGAAGCCCGAAGTGGCCGCGCAACTGCGATCGGACCTGGAGGCGCTGCGCAGCTTCGCGCTGGCCGCCGACCACCTGACCCAGGTGGGCCGCCGCGTGCGCCTGCGCGACTGGCTCAACGAGTTCGCCAAGACCCTGATGCAGGAGCTGGACTACCACGCCGAAGCCGAGAACCTGGCCCGCTTCGGCCGGCACCTGAAGCCGTTCCGCCGCCTGTGGATTCCGCAGCCGCTGTGGGATTACAGCAGCCAGCGCGTGCTGACCATGGAACTGGCCACCGGCGTGCGCGTGGACGCGATTCCCGATGTGCGCCGCACCGAACAGTCGATGGATCCGCTGGCGGCGGCGCTGATCCGCGGCTACCTGGACCAGATCTTCGTGCATGGCGAGATCCATGCCGACCCGCATCCGGGCAACCTGCGGGTGATGCCCGATGGCCGGCTGGCGATCTTCGACCTGGGCATGGTCGCGCACATGCCGCCGCGCCTGCGCGAGCGCCTGCTGAAGATCCTGTTCGCGGCGGTCGATGGCCGCGGCGAGGAAGTGGCCGATGACCTGATCAGCATCAGCACGCGGCTGGAGGCGTTCGACGAAGAACGCTATCTGCGCGAGACCGGCCAGTTGATCGCGCGTTACGCCGCCAGCGGCACTTTCTCCGAAGGCCGCGTAGTGCTGGACATGGTGCGCATCGCCACCGCCTGCGGGCTGCGTACGCCGCCGGAACTGAGCCTGCTGGGCAAGGCCCTGCTCAACCTGGAAACCGTGTGCCGGTTGCTGGCACCAGAGCTGGAAACACGACGCATCGTCGAGCGCCAGCTGCAGCACGTGATGCGCGCGCGCCTGAAGAAATCACTGTCCGCGGCCAACATCGCCAGCGAGGCGATGGAGCTGCAGCAGCTGCTGCGCGATGGGCCGCGCAAGCTGTCGGACATCATGGCGCTGCTGGCCGAGAACCGCCTGCAGATGAAGGTGACTGGCCTGGAAGAATCGCGGCTGATGGAGAACCTGCAGAAGATCGCCAACCGCGTGGCGGCCGGCATCATCAGCGCGGCATTGATCATGGCCGCCGCGATGATGATGAAGATCGACACCGGCTGGCACCTGTTCGGCTACCCGCTCATCGCCCTGATTCTGTTGTTCATCGGCGTAGTGCTCGGCCTTGGCATCGTGACCAGTGCATTGCTGTTCGATCGTCGCGCGCGGGCACGCGAAGAGCGCGGGCATCGCTAGCGCATCAACGAAAACACGCGTATTCATGCGGTTTTTAATGCAATCCAACGGAGCCTTTCACGCTCGTTTTACCTTCTGAGAGCGATTTCGCGCGCGTCATTTCAACAAACATTTCAGTCAGGTTCGTGCATGCACTATCGGGTCATCGGCCTGTCACATGCATGTGCTTGCGGCAGCGCCGGTCGGATGGACACGCGTCGGTACGACGTCCATCACCACCACCCCGTCACTGCCGAAGCTGCCCATGCTCTGGATACTGCTGTTGTCGTTGTTGCTGCTGTGCTGGTTGTTCCTCGCGTCCGAGAAATGGGTGTGGTGGAAGGCCAGTGCGTTCTCGCTGCTGCTGCTCACGCTCAGCGCATGGTGGCTGATCGACAAGCTGTCCGGTGATGGGCTCAACGCCGCAACCCTGTACCACCTCGGCGCCGACATGGAAGGCGCCGGTGTCTCCGACTTCAAGGGCTACATCGCCGGCTTCATCGTGCTGGCACTGGTCTCGCTGCTGCCGCTGTTCGCCACGCGGGTGAAGCGCTGGCGCCGGCCCGGCCACGGTGGCGCGTTGTTCGCCGGTTTCGCGGCCGTGTGGGTGGCCACGATCATGATCAGCCCACTGGCCCGCGACGGCCAGCGCCTCTACCAGCAGCTGCGCCCGGTCGACTTCGCGCGCATCGCCCCCGAGTACCAGGTGCCGACGCAGCCGTTGCAGCGTCCGCGCAACATCGTCTGGATCTACGGCGAGAGCCTGGAGCGCACCTACCTGGACGAGAACGTGTTCCCGGGCCTGATGCCCAACCTCAACCGCCTGGCGTCCGAGTCGCTGGACGTGCGCAACCTGGCCTCGGCCGAGGGCAGCGGCTGGACCATCGCCGGCCTGGTGTCGTCGATGTGCGGCGTACCGCTGACCACCTCGCAGGGCGACGAGAACAGCATGGACCGCATGGGCAGTTTCCTGCCCAAGGCGGTGTGCCTGGGTGATTACCTGAAGCAGCAGGGCTACACCAACCATTACCTCGGTGGCGCCAACGGCCAGTTCGCCGGCAAGGGCCAGTTCCTGGCCAGCCACGGCTTCGATGAAGTGCATGACCTGGCCTGGTTTAAGCAGCAGAAGAAGATCGGCCGCATCCATTACTCGGCCTGGGGCGTGCACGATGACGTGCTGCTGGATACCGCCTACCAGCGCTTCGAACAGCTCTCGCGCGCCGGTGCGCCCTTCATGCTGACCACGCTGACCATGGACACCCACCACCCTGCCGGGCACCTGCCGGTCTCGTGCAAGGGCGAGCGCTACCAGAGCCAGTACGGCAACATCGGCCTGCTCAACGCGCTCAAGTGCAGCGACCGGCTGATCTCGCAGCTGGTCGAACGCATCCAGGCCAGCCCTTACGGCAAGGACACGCTGATCGTGATCGCCTCCGACCACCTTGCGATGCCCAACGATCTGACCCACATCCTGGCCCGGCAGAAGCGCGAGAACCTGCTGCTGTTCCTGGGCGATGGCATTGCGCCGCAGCAGCTCAGCGCCGACGCCGGCACCACCCTGGATTCGGGGGCGACCCTGCTCAGCCTGCTGGACCCGAACCTGAAGACGATGGGCTTTGGCCGTTCACTGATCGATGCCCAGCGCGCGCCCAGCGCCAGCGTGGCCGCGCGACGCGACGAGGGCCGCGACTACCCGCAGTACCTGGCCTTCGGCCGCTCGCTGTGGCTGGGTGAGCCGACCCGCGAGCTGAAGATCGACGGCGACGACCAGGTGGTGGTCGGCCTGCAGCACGTGCAGCCGCCGGTACTGCTGGAGTACGACAAGGACTGGGGGTTGAAGTCGGTGTACCTGGAAAACACCTCGCGCCAGTTCGATGATGCCAACCCGGACAACACCCTGGCCTATGTCGATCGCTGCACCGCGTTCGAGGATGGCTCGGCCGACGGGGACTGGTGCGCCCTGCTGGTCAACCGTGACAACGGCATCAAGCTGTACCGCGACAACGACCTGCGTGGCGGCATCGCGGTGGATGCACCGCTGGACGCCTTCCAGGGCCCGCGCCCGAGCGTGCGCCAGGCGCACATGATCACGCAGAAAGGCCGCCGCACCCGTGCCGGCCAGTACATGCTGCAGCTGGTGGCGAGCACGCGCCCGGATCGCGGCTTCTGGATCGAGGCGGTGTCATCGCAGCGCAAGGTGGTGCTGGCCCAGCAGTGGGTGCAGCCCGACGCCAACGGCAAGATCAACCTCTCGTTCGGGCTGGACCACGAGGTGGATGATCTGGAGATCCGCGCGTGGTTGAACCATGCCGAGAAGCTGGCGGTGGATACGTTCGCACTGGTGCCCTCGCGCAGCCGACCGCGAGGGTAGGGTTCTTTGCAGGGCTGCGCCCTGCACCCGTGGTAGTGCCGGCCGCTGGCCGGCAACCTCAGAAGCAACGGCAACAGCGTGCATTCCGTGGTTGGGCGGGGCGGTGTCGGAGTGCGGGGACGCCGTAGATCCGTCCCTGGAGGCTTGGCAGCCGCATCCATGCGGCTGACACCCCGCACTCCGGCACCGCCCCACCTCTGACAGATTCCCAGCGTCTGGTAGATCCACGCCATGCGTGGATGAATCTCCATCGAAATCGAATATTTCGACAATTGATCGAAGAACATCCACGCATGGCGTGGATCTACGTGTCGACCAAGGTCGACACCCACCAAGAGCACGCCATGTCATTCCGAAAGATTGCGGGAAACTGTCGAAGGCGGGGTGGATCCGGTTGCGGGAGTGTCAGCCGCATGGATGCGGCTGCCAAGCCTCCACGGACGGATTCACGGCGTCTCCCGCAACCGGACCCACCCCGCCAAACCCCGAATTGCACGCTGTTGCCGTTGCTTCGGCTCGTAGCGGGTGCAGGGCGCAGCCCTGTAAAGCCCCCTACTCCTGCGGATCGCGGGTGATGTGGATGTCGGTCGGCGTCGACAGCGGGATGTTCCGCTCGGCCAGGATCTGCAGCAGGCTGAAGTACAGATCGCTGCGGGTGGCATACACCTGCCGGGGGCTGGCCACGTACGCAAAGCTGTTGATGGTGATCTGGCCACCGGCAATGCTGTCGATGTAGACCGTCGGCGCCGGCTGCTTCAGCACGTTGGTGTGCGCGGTGTACGCATCCAGCAGCGCCTGCCGCAGGTTGCCGACATCGGTGCTGGGCGGCACCGCGAACTGGATCTGGATGCGGCCCTGGTTGTTGCCCATCGTCATGTTGCGCACGGTCTTGGTGACCAGCTCGGAGTTGGGCACGATCAGCGTCGACTTGTCGCCCACCTGGATCTCGGTCGATCGCAGGCTGATGCGGCGGATGTCGCCTTCCTGGTCACCCAGCTTCACCCAGTCGCCGATCTTCACCGGGCGCTCGGCCAGCAGGATCAGGCCGGAAACAAAGTTCTGGGTGATCACCTGCAGGCCGAAGCCGATACCCACCGACAGCGCGCTGACCAGCAATGCCAGCTTGCTCAGCTGCAAGCCCATCGCGCTCAGCGCCCAGATCACCGCGATGATGATGCCCACATAGCGGGCAACCGTACTCACCGAATTACGTGCGCCCAGGTCCAGTTCGGTCTTGGGCAGGTAGGTGTCGGTCAGCCAGCGCTGCACCAGCTGGGTGACCGCCAGGCCGGCCAGCAGCACCAGCACGGCCAGCACGATGCGCACCGGCTCCAGCTTGGTTCCGCCGATATCGAACCCAGAAGTGAACAGCGACGAGAACCGCTCGACCACTGCGCCGATGTTGCCGAATGGCGCCACCAGGGCCAGCAGCGCGATCAGTACGACGATGGTGCGCAGTGCTGCCGACAGCAGCACGCCGGCCTGCTCCAGCCGCGATACGCTCAGCCCGGTGCTGAGCAGGATGGTCTGGCCGACCTTGCTGTCGGCGTTGAGCATCCAGGTGCTCAGGTCATCGACGAACTTGAACAGCAGCGTCGCCGCCAGCACCACGATGCTGCCGCCGATCAGCTGCTGGTTCACGAACTTGGCGAAATTCAGATAGCCCAGCAGCGTGGCGATGATCGCTGCCACCACCGCGATGTTGCCTGCCACGCGCGCCAGCACCAGCCAGCTGCTGCGGCGCACCGGCGTACTCGGGCCCTGCCCGTCGGCCTGCGCTTCCAGCTTGGCTTCGGCCTCGGCGGTCTGCCGCCGGTGCAGGCGCGCCAGCGTCACCAGCATGGCCATGATCAGGCCGAGGTAGGTCAGTGCAATCAGGCCATCCAGCGCCACGGTGGTCACATCGCTGGTGCGCGTGGCCTGGTCGATCGCCACAAGTACCGTGCTCAGCCAGGCCAGCGCCGCCGCGCCCCAGGCGTACTTGCGCAGCTTCAGCGCGGCCGTGTCGTCCAGGTTCAACAGCCGCCATGACGGACGCTTGGGCACCAGCAGGCAGGCGCTGAGCGCTGCAATGAAGGCCGCCCGGAAGGTGGCAGTCTCCAGGCCGTCGGCCACCACCTGCAGGCGCGGCGCGATCGCATCGATGGCATCCAGCGCCGCCATCAGTACCACCACGGCATAACCTGGCAGCAACGTGCCTACCAGCAGCAGCCACATGGCCAGGCCGGACCGGCGCAGTCGACCATCGGGCGCGCGCTCGGACGCGGCAAAGCGGCGTCCCAGACTGCGCAGCCACAGCCGCAGCGGGAACATCATCACCAGCGCGGCCACCAGGCCCAGCAAGGGCGTGCCCCAGCCATTGGTGCGGATACCGGCGACCAGCGCATCGCGGCCCTGCTCGGCCAGCGGCGCAACGCGCGCGATATCGATCGGCAGGCGCTCGGCCACCTTGCTCCACAATGCAGGCGACAACGGCGAGGCGACCTTCTGGCCCAGCTCCTCGGTGCGTTGCGCGGTGCGCTGCTGGTCGATGTCGGTCGCCAGCTGCTGGGCACGCACGGCACTGGCCTTGGCCTGCGCTACCGACGCGGCCAGGCCATCGCGCTGTTTGGTGATGGTGCGTCGTTGCGCTGCCAGTTCCGGCGGCTCGGTCGTGCCTTCCGCAGGCGTGCCCAGCTGCGCCAACTGTTCGTCGAGGCGATCCTTTTGCGGCTGCAGCGCCTTTTCCAACGCCTCGGCGTCACGCCGGGCCTTCGAAGCGTCCTCGGACAGCATGGCCAATGTTTCGATGGCCGCGGCATCGCCACGCTTGCGGTCGACTTCCTTCAGCTTCGCATCGATATCCGCCAGCTGCTGCTTCGGCGTGGGGTCCTCATCCTGTGCCAGCACCGGTGCGGACAGCAGGAAGGCAGTGCACAGCAGCAGGGCCAGCCAGGGCCCCCGTGCACGGATCGATCGCAGGAAAGAAGACACGCCAGCCACACCGTTTCGCGCGGACCACCGCGCCTGCGCGCGACTATACGGCACAGACGGTAAAGGCCGGATGGTGGCGCGGAGGACTACACCAGCGTGGATGGGGGCTTCGACGGGTTGATGGCGGCGGGTTGATGGCGGCGGGGTGATGGCGGCGGGATGATGCCGCTGGGTGATGACGGCCTGGCGATTGCGGCGAGGTGATCGTGGCCGGGCGAATCGACTGGGTAGAGTCGACTGTCAGTCGACTATCGCGCGCAGCGCGGGCTTTGCACAGCTTCCAGCGAAGAGCAGTCGACTAACAGTCGACTCTACCCCGTCGGTTTGCCCCGTCGGTTTGCCCCGTCGGTTTGCCCCGTCGATTTGCCCCGTCGGTTTGCCCCGTCGATTTGCCCCGTCGATTTGCCCCATCGGTTTGCCCCATCAATTTGCCCCGCCGTTCATCCCGTCGGTTTATCCCGTCGATTCGCCCGGTCGATTCGCCCAGCCCACGTTCCGCGCGCCCGCACGCCACGCCGGCGGAATCAGTACTTCAGCCGCAGCTCTTCCACCGTCGGCTGCTGCAGCGCGTACCAGTCCTGGAACTCTTCCTCGGTGATCTCATCGGGCGCATACACCGCCACCGGGTGCCAGTCGTGGTCGGTCGGCAGCGGCTGGCGCGGGCCGGCACGCAGGCTGTAGCTGACGCCCTCGTAGTCGACCAGGTCATCAACCTGCGGCCACTGCTCGCGTGCGAACGCGGATTCACTCTTCAACAGGATCACCTGGTACATCGGCACCTCCACTTCGGTTGGATCAGGAAAACACGGCGCTGGCGGCAGCATACCGCCGCACCGGTGACAACGGGCACGCCGCAGCGGCGACGGAACGTTCTGGACACGGCCATCGCCCCGGCTTCACCCGTCCATGGCAAGGCCATCGGCATCGTGGAGGCCCACCCCTGCCACGACTGCCGATGACCGACCACCCGCCGCTGAAGACCGTCGCCGGCCTCAAGCTGCCCCGCTATCTGGGCACCTGGTACGAGATCGCACGCCTGCCGATGCGCCACGAGCCGGAGGGCTGCACCGACGTGTCGGCGCACTACACCCTGCTCGACAACGGCAACGTCGGCGTCACCAACCGCTGCCGCATGGACGGCGAGGTCGAGGAAGCCAGCGGCGAAGCCTGCGCCGTGGACAACGACAGCGCGCGGCTGGAGGTCAGCTTCCTGCCCAAGGGCCTGCGCTGGCTGCCGTTCGCCAAGGGCGACTACTGGGTGATCCAGGTCGCCCCGGACTACAGCGTCGCGCTGGTCGGCAGCCCGGACCGCAAGTACCTGTGGCTGCTGGCGCGAGAGCCGCGTCTGGACGCCACCGTGCAGGACCATTATCTGGCGACCGCGCGCCTGCAGGGCTTCGATCTGTCCGAACTGATCCACACCCCGCACACCGGTCGCCCCACAGCTTGAGCCGCGCGCGCCCATGGACCTGAAAAGTGGCTACCCGTGGTGGGCGGTGCGCAACGGCCTGATCCACGCCTTCCCACCGCTGGAAAAGGACCTGCGCTGCGACGTGCTGGTGGTGGGCGGTGGCATCACCGGCGCACTGATCGCCGACGAGCTTTCCGCCCACGGCCACGAGGTGGCGGTCATCGAGCAGCGCGACATCGGCTGGGGCAGCACGGCTGCCAGCACTGCGCTGCTGCAGTACGAGATCGATACCCATCTGCTGGAACTGGCCCAGCGCTATGGCCAGGACGCCGCTGCGCTGGCCTACCTCGCCTGTGCCGAGGCCATTCCTGCGCTGGGCGACGTGGCGCGCGGCCTGAAGGACGTCGATTTCCAGCGGATGGACAGCCTGTACCTGGCCAGCCGCCATCGCGACGTGCCGCGCCTGATGGCCGAGGGCGATGCCCGTCGCGGCATCGGCCTGGATGCCCGCTGGCTGGGCCCGGAGGAACTGCGGGAACGTTTCGACGTTGAGGCCGGCGGCGCCCTGCTGACCCGGCAGGCGGCCCGGGTTGATCCGTATCGGCTGACCTATGCGCTGCTGCAGCGCCTGCGTCGGCGCGGCGGCCATGTGCATGACCGCACCGTACTGCACAGCCTCGATGCTACCGCGCGCGGGGTGACCGCCCGTACCGAAGCCGGTGCCACCGTCCGCGCACGCCACGTGGTGCTGGCCATGGGCTATGCCAACCAGCGCTGGCTCAAGCAACGGGTCGCACGCAACCGCAGCAGCTACGCCTTCATCACCGATCCCATCGATGCGGACGTGCTTGGCCGGCTGCGCAACACGATGGTGTGGGAAAGCGCGCGCCCCTACCTGTACCTGCGCGCCACCGGCGACCTTCGCCTGCTGGTTGGCGGGCTGGACGACGCCATCGACATCCCCGCCCGCCGCGACCGGCGCGTGCAGCGCAAGGCCGACCAGCTGATGAAACAGCTGCTGCGCTGGTTCCCACGGCTGAACCCGGTGCCGGCGTTCTCCTGGGGCGGTACCTTCGCCGAGACCGCTGATGGCCTGCCGTTCTTTGGCCCGCACGAACAATGGGGCCCACGGGTGCACTTCGCCATGGCCTACGGCGGCAACGGCATCACCTATTCGATGATCGGCGCGCAACTGCTGCGGGCCCGGATCGAGCGGCGCACGCATCCACTGGCGGGGCTGTTCGGGTTCGGGCGGTTGTGACCTGCAGCCAGGCATGGCCTGGCTCTACCCCAATCCGGTGCCGACAGGCATCATTCAAGCAGCCCCTGCTAGCGTCGGCCTGTACCGCCGCGTGTTGCGTGGCCACCTGTCCGCTGGAGCGCCGTCATGATCCGCCCCCTGACCCTGCTGCTGTGCCTGGCTCTGCCGGGAACCGTACTGGCCCAGTCTGCCGCCGGCGCCACCGCGCCGCAGGCCGCCGGCCTGGACCTGACGCTGCCGCAGGCGCCGATGCGCTACCTCAACGATGCGAGCCTGAAACAGGATCCGCCGGGCACGTACTACGGTGACAAGAGCGGTCCGCGCGTGCACGACGACGCGAAGATTGCCGACGTCACCGACGACAAGGTCAAGGTGTCCGGCAGCTTCACCACCGGCATCGGCTATTCCAAGAATGGCGGCAACAGCCACTACAACGCCGCCACGCTGAACCTGAGCAAGAACTACACCACCGATGAGGGCAAGACCCACGGGGTCAACGTCAACATCCACGTGAGCGAGGGCAAGGGCCCGGGCTTCTTCGGCCCGTATGGTGGCTACTACGGCCGCGGGCCGGGCTACTGGGACTACCCGCCGCCGTTCGGCTGGTAAGGGCTGGCACCCGCGCCTGGGCCGACCAAGGTCGGCCACTACCGGTGCCTATGCCCGGTAGGTGTCGACCTTGGTCGACACGCTTCTTCCCCGTATGCCGACCAAGGTCGGCATCTACCGGATCTGGAATCAATCCAGCCAGCCATCGCGCTCGCTGTGCAGGATGCGGCCGTCATAACCGCTCAGGCGCACTTCCACCTTCTGGTTGCGGGCATTGCGCGCTTCCAGCGACCAGGTGGCACCATCGCGTTCCAGCGAATGGATCTCGCGCAGGCCATGTGCCTGTGCCCGTGCCAGCACCTGCTCGGTGGTCAGCAGCGCGCGCCCGTTGTGCTCGTCGAAGATCTCGCCGGTCTTCGGGTCCACGTAGACCTCGCTGAAGCGGCCATCGGCGCGGCTCACGTCCGCTTCCCACAGGCTGTCATCACGCTCGATCTCGTGGATCTGGGTGTAACCGGCCTTGCGCAGGGTCTGTTCAACCTGGGCCATGCCCAGCGGTGCGGCCTGAGCGGCCGGTACGATGGCCAGGGCGGCGACGGTGGCGAGGGCAAGCGACTTCAACATGGGGATTCTCCTGTTCGTGTTCATGGCCGGACCATCCCGGCAACGCCACAATGCACCCCGTGGTTAACAGCGCCTTAGCCGCCACTGTTAGCCAGCTGTTAGTCACCCCCGCCACACTCCCCCCTGTTCCTACAGCCCGCCCTGTGCACCGATGCTCTCCACCCTGCCCCTGCTGCTGGCCCTGGCCAGCGCCCCGACCGCCGCCGCGTCCGTACAGGACCCGGCGCAGCAGGTCGCGCGCCGCGCGGTGCAGCAGGGCCGCTACGTGCCATTGGAAAGCGTGGTGCGCGATGCACTCAAGCGCTACCCCGGCCAGCTGCTGGAAGTGGAGCTGGACGACGGCGTCTACGAAGTGGAGATCCTGCGCGGCGACGGCGTGGTGGTGGAGCTGGACTATGATGCGCGCAGCGGAAAGCTGCTGAAGACGGAGCTGGACGACTGATGCGCATCCTGTTGGCCGAAGACGATGCCGCGCTGGCGCAGCGCCTGATGCCCCTGCTGGAGCAGGCCGGCTACGTGGTGCACCAGGTTGCCGACGGCCGACAGGCCGAGGAAATCGGCCAGATCGAGGACCTGCAGGCGGCCATCGTTGACCTGGGCCTGCCCGGCCTGGACGGACTGAGTGTGATCGAGCGCTGGCGCGGCAATGGCCGCACCTTCCCGGTTCTGGTGCTGACCGCGCGCGGGCGCTGGCACGACAAGCTGGCCGGCTTCGACGCAGGCGCCGACGACTACCTGACCAAACCGTTCCAGGCCGACGAGCTGGTACTGCGGCTGCGCGCCCTGATCCGCCGCAGCCATGGCCACGCCAGCCCGCGCCTGCACTGCGGGCCGCTGCAGCTGGACGTCAACGCCGGTCGCTTCGAACTGGACGGACAGCCGCTGGCGCTGAGCCCGCAGGAGTTCCGCCTGCTCAGTTACTTCATCCACCACAGCGGCCAGGTGATCGGCCGTGATCGCCTGGGTGAACAGGTGTTCGAGGGCGGGCTGGATCCCGACTCCAACGCGCTGGATGTGCTGCTGGGGCGCGTGCGCCGCAAGCTCGGTACCGAACTGATCCAGACCGTGCGCGGCCAGGGTTGGCGGCTGGCGGTGCCGTGACGCGGCAGCCCTCGCTGCGGCGGCGCCTGCTGCTGGCCGGTGGCGTCGGCCTGCTGTTGGTCTCGTTGCTGGCCAGTGCGCTGCTGGGCGAACTGTTCAAGCGCAGCGCGCGTGATCGGCTGGACCACGAACTGCAGCAGGACATGCTGACCCTGGTCGCGCAGATGGAAGTCACCCCCGACAACCAGCTGCAGCTGCGCCAGGAACCGAATGACGCGCGCTTCCAGCGGGTGTTCTCCGGTGCGTACTGGCAGATCGCCGGTGCCGACGGCCGCGTGCTGCTGCAGTCGCGCTCGCTTTGGGATGAAACCCTGCCGGCGCCGGCTGCCGGGCCGGCCACGCGCAATCTGCCCGGACCGATGCAGCAATCCCTTCGCGCACGCGTGCAGCAGGTGCGCCTGCCACGTGCCAGCGAACCGTTCGTGGCCGTGGTCGCCACCGACCGCAGCGCGCTGGATGCCGATGTCGCCGCGTTCCGTCAGCGCACCGCCATTGCGCTGGGTGTGCTGGTTGCGGCGTGGCTGGCGGTGCTGGCCAGCCAGGTGCACTTCGGCCTGCGCCCGCTGCATCGCCTCGGTGCACAGCTGGAACGGGTGCGGCGCGGTGATGCGCAGCGCATCGAGACGCGCGGTTTGGGCGCGGAAGTCGCCCCCCTGGGTGAAGAACTCAACGCACTGCTGGAGCATCAGCAGCGCATGGTCGCGCGGGCACGCACCAGTGCACAGGATCTGGCGCATGCATTGAAAACTCCGCTGAGCGTGCTGGCTACCGAGGCCGACGGCGACGGTGCGCATTGGCGTGACACTGTGCGCGAACAAAGTGCGCGCATGCAGGCCAGCGTCGACCGCTACCTGGCTGCCGGACTGGCCGCCGACCATCGCCAACGCACCGACGTGGCGACTGTCGCGCAGGCGCTGTGCCGGTTGATGGCACGCGTGCATGGCGAGCGCGGCATTGCGTTCACGGCGGAAGGCATCAATCCGGTATTGCAGTTCGCCGGTGCCAGTGCGGATCTGGAAGAGATGCTGGGCAATCTGCTGGACAACGCCGGGCGATGGGCACGGCAGCAGGTCAGCGTCGGCGCTGACATCCATGAAGGGCAGCTGCGCATAGACGTGCGTGACGACGGCCCCGGTCTTGCGGCAGAGGCGCTGGCGCGGGTGGTGCAGCGTGGCGTGCGTCTGGATGAGCGCGAGGGCAGCAGTGGGCTGGGGTTGGCGATCGTGGGCGATATCGCCGCCAGCTACGGCGGGCGGTTGGCGTTGGAGAATTCGCAGCCCGGCCTGCGCGCAACGTTGTGGTTGCCGGTGGGGTGACTCGTCAACGCTGGAACGCCAGGCCGGTAGAGTCGACTGTTAGTCGACTGCTCTTGGCTGCGGTGCCGGGAAATCCCGCGCTGCGCGCGAAAGTCGACTAACTGTGATCTCTCTGTACGTTGTTCATCCGGGACATCTTTGGAAAATGGTGGTTACCACACCGTTCCAGCCCCCAAAGAGCCCGGATGAACAATCATAAAAATGCCCGTTTGACGACGTTTAGTCGAGCGCTTCTGGTCCACCGTATCCTCCACGAGGGCTTACGCCCGGAAGAAGCAGCTCAAGCGTGTGGCGTAAGTGTGCGTACGGCCTACAAGTGGCTGGCCCGATTCCGCCAGTTCGGGGCACCGGGGCTGGAAAACCGCAGCTCACGGCCTCACCAGACGCCGCATGCCACACCTGCTCCGGTAGTCGAGCAGATCAAGGAGCATCGCCGTAAGCGGCAGACCTACCTGACCATCTCCAAGGCGCTGGGGGTCGGCCACAGTACGATTTCAAGGCTGATGCGCGCCCACGGCCTCAATCGGCTGTGTCGGCTTGATCCGCCCAAGGAGGTCATCCGATACGAATACGATCAGCCCGGAGGGCTGCTGCACCTGGACATCAAGAAGCTGGGCAACTTCCAGCGGCCAGGGCACAGAACCGATGCCAAACGCCGGGGAAATACCGCTGGCGGTGGCTGGGGCTACGTCCACGTGGCCATTGACGATCACTCCCGGGTCGCCTTCAGCAGCGTCCACCCCAACGAACAGGGCGAAACCGCCTGCCAGGCGTTGCTGGGCGCTCTGGAGTACTACGCCAGCCTGGGAATCACCTTCAAGCGGATCCTGACCGACAACGGTGCCTGCTATCGCTCCACCGCCTTTGCCAAGCTGCTCAAATCCCTTGGGATCAAGCACATCAGAACCAAGCCCTACACGCCGCGGACCAATGGCAAAGCCGAGCGCTTCATCCAGACCAGCCTGCGCGAGTGGGCTTACGCCTGCGAGTACGCATCCTCGGACCAGCGCAATTCCGTGTTGAGCCAATGGCTGCACCACTACAACTGGCACCGTCCCCATATGGCGATCGGCGGCCAGCCACCTATCTCCAGAGTGCCGCTGAACAACGTAGTGGGTTTACACAACTAACAGTCGACTCTACCGCCTTCGCCGGGCATTTCAGTTCCATCAGCGGTGATGCATCCACCAGCAATCAATCGCGTCCAGCACGATGTGAATCATCAAACCGATGCCGAACAACCGCGTTTTCTTCGGCACGCACAGCCCCGCGTAGACCGCGATGGCCGGGGCAGTATGCAGCGGGTGGAAACCGATGCTGCAGCGGTCGGGCGCGTAGATCGGATCGGCCAGCAGATGGTCCAGATCGATGATCCAGCCCAGCAGCATCAGCAACCAGGCCGAGGCAAAGCGCTTGCGCCAGAACAGCCATGCCAGCAGGGCTGGCACGGCGGCATGCAGGAACAGGTGGAAGATCGCGCGCGCGCTCATCGGGACCGGTAGCGCCGGGCCTATGCCCGGCGTTCCCGTTTACCTCAGACCAGCGGTTCGTCGGACAGGTAGGTGTAGCCAGTCAGGCCGGCTTCCAGCGCTTCGGACAGCTCCTGCGCACGTTCCGGCGACAGCTGCGCCTCGGCCACGCGCTGCGCATAGGTCGCACGCAGCTCATCCAGGCGGTAGCCCACGTAGTCCAGCATCACGTCGGTGGTGTCGCCGCGGCGCTGCTGGGTAATGGCGTAGCCATCGGCATCGGCCAGCACTTCCACCGCGTCGGTATCGCCGAACAGGTTGTGGATGTCGCCCAGGATTTCCTGGTAGGCGCCGACCATGAAGAAACCGATGCGGTAGCTCTCGCCCGGCTTCATCTTGTGCAGCGGCAGCGAGCTGTCCAGGCTCTCGTTCTCGACGTAGGTTTCCACCATGCCGTCCGAGTCGCAGGTCATGTCGGCGATGATGCCGCGGCGGTCCGGGGTTTCGTCCAGGCGCTCGATCGGCACGATCGGGAACACCTGGTCGATCGCCCACACGTCCGGGATCGATTCGAACACGCTGAAGTTGACGAAGTACTTGTCGACCAGGCGCTCGTTCAGTTCGTCCAGCACCGGGCGGTGGCTCTTCTCGTCGTAGCTCAGGCGCGCACGCACGCCGTGGGCGATGGCGTAGAACAGGTCGTCGATGCGCGCACGCTGCGGCAGGTCGATCTGGCCCAGCGCGTAGCTGGCCAGGCCTTCGGCATGGAAATGCTGCGCTTCCTGGAACAGTTCCACCGCCGGGCGCACGTCCAGCTCGTCGTGGATCTCGCGCAGGTGGCGGATCGCCGCCGGCTCATCGTCGTGCTGGTCCGGCACGCGGCCTTCCTGCGCTTCTTCCACTTCCGACACGTTGGCGATCAGTACCGCGTGGTGCGCGGTCATCGCGCGGCCGCACTCGGTCACGATGCGCGGCGGGGTCAGGCCGAACTCTTCGCAGGCGTTGGCCAGCGGCTGCACGATGTTGCTGGCGTAGGAATGCAGGCCGTAGTTGATCGAGCAGAAGCTGCGCGAACGGGTGCCTTCGTAGTCCACGCCCAGGCCACCACCCACGTCGACGTGGGTGATCTTCGCGCCCAGGCGCGACAGCTCCACGAAGTAGCGGGTGGCTTCGCGCATGCCGTTGGCGATGTCGCGCACGTTGGAGATCTGCGAGCCCATGTGGAAGTGCAGCAGGTTCAGGCAGTCGGCGTACTCGGTGTCACGCAGCGACTTCCACAGGTCCAGCAGCTGGCGCGGCGACAGGCCGAACTTGGCCTTGTCGCCACCGCTGTTCTGCCACTTGCCGGCGCCCAGCGAGGCCAGGCGCATGCGTACGCCCAGACCCGGCTTCACGTCCAGCGCCTTGGACTCTTCCAGCACCAGCTTCAGCTCGGACGGCTTCTCGATGACGATGAAGGTCTGCAGGCCCAGCTTGCGGCCGATCAGGGCCAGGCGGATGTACTCGCGGTCCTTGTAGCCGTTGCAGACGATCAGCCCGCCCGGGCGCGACAGCGCCAGCACGGCCATCAGCTCGGGCTTGCTGCCCGCTTCCAGACCGAAGCCCTCGCCGTGGTGGCTGGCCAGGGTGCCGGCCACGCCGCGGGTCTGGTTGACCTTGATCGGGTACACGGCGGTGTAGCCGCCGCTGTACTCCCAGTCCTGCTGGGCCTGGCCGAAGGCCGCCTGCAGCTTGCCCAGGCGCTGGCCGAGGATGTCCGGGAAGCGCACCAGCAGCGGCAGCTTGGCACCGGCCGCGCGCGCAGCATCGACCACCTTGGGCAGCGACACCACCGGGCCGTCCGCCCCGGTCGGTCTCACCACCATGTGCCCGGCCTGATCCACGTCGAAGTAACCGTCCGCCCAATGCGGGATCGAGTAGGTCTTGCGGGCTTGGTCGAGGGACCAATCGGTCATTTCAGTCGGCCTTGTTGGCAATAAAAGGGGGGGCATGATAACGCCTATATGCCCACAGGTTCGTTATCATGCGCGCCCGCGCCCGTGACAGGTTCCAACCTGAACGGGCCGATCCGTCCGGATGTGGCATCTGTGCCACGCGGCCCCGCCCGCCAGCCCGGCTCCACCCCTCCGAACAGGACTGTTTTCCAATGACTGACAGCAACAACTGGTACATCGAACACTTCGAGCGCACCGGCTCGGCCATCGGCTACCGCATCACCGGCAAGCTGGACGAGGTGCAGTCGCCGTTCCAGAAGATCGAGATCTTCCAGACCACCGACTGGGGCAACCTGATGACCATCGACGGGGCCATCATGCTGACCAGCAAGGACAACTTCTTCTACCACGAGATGATCAGCCACCCGGTGCTGTTCACCCACGCCGCGCCCAAGCGCGTGGTGATCATCGGTGGCGGCGACTGCGGCACCCTGCGCGAAGTGCTCAAGCACACCGGCGTGGAGAGCGTGACCCAGTGCGATATCGACGAGCAGGTGACGGTGATGGCGCGCAAGCACTTCCCGGAACTGTGCGACTCCAACGACGACGCCCGCGCCGAGCTGCTGTTCGACGACGGCGTGGCCTACATGGCCAACTGCCCGGCCGGCAGCGTGGACGTGGTGATCGTGGACTCGACCGACCCGGTCGGCCCGGGCGAAGGCCTGTTCAACAAGGCCTTCTACGAGAGCTGCTTCAAGGCCCTGAAGGACGACGGCATCCTGGTGCAGCAGTCCGAGTCGCCGCTGATGCAGCTGGAGCTGATCAACGAGATGCGCGCCGAGATGGGCAAGGCCGGCTTCGGCTCGTTCAAGACCCTGCCGTTCCCGCAGCCGTGCTACCCCACCGGCTGGTGGAGCGTGACCATGGCGCGCAAGGGCGACAGCAGCTTCGACTTCCGCCAGGCCGACTCGGCCGCCAAGACCTTCAACACCCTGTACTACACCGCCGCGCTGCACACCGGCGTGCTGGTGACCCCGCCGTTCGTGCAGGCGGCGTTGAAGTAAGGCGTGCCGACCAACGGTCGGCACCTACCCAATGAAAAACCCGCGCTGGCGACAGCGCGGGTTTTTTCATGTTCCGGTAGTGCCGGCCGCTGGCCGGCAACCTCATGTAACGATCACAGCGCCCAGATACCGGCAATCACCGCCACCACCAGGCCCCACTTGATGACCTGGTAGGCCACCACGCTGCGCTCGCGCAGCGCCTTGGCCTTCAGGCGCACCTTGTACAGGCCACCGAACGCTTTGTTGACGCCACCGGTCGGGTCACCCGGCAGGTTCGGCGAGGCACCACCGGCCAGCAGCGTGGCCGCCACCGCACGGTTGAACAGGCCCGGCAGGCCAAAACGCAGCGGGCGGGCGATGTCGCAGAACAGGATCACGCGATCCTCCTGCGTCTCGTTGTGCGCATGGTGGATGTAGGTCTCGTCGAACATCATCCACTCGCCATCGCGCCAGCTCTTCTTGATGCCGTCCACTTCGATATAGCAGCCATCGTCGTTGGGCGTGGTCAGGCCCAGATGCAGGCGCAGCGAACCGGCGAACGGGTCGCGGTGCGGGCGCAGCTCGCTGCCCGGCGGCAGCTGCGCGAACATCGCCGCACGCACGTCCGGAATCGATTCGATCAGCGCCACGGTCTTCGGGCACAGCGTCTTCGCCGACGGGTGCGACGGGCCGTACCACTTCAGGTAGAAGCGCTTCCAGCCACGGCGGAAGAACGAGTTGAAACCCGCATCGTTGAAGCTGCTGGAAGCAGCGATCTTCTGCGCATCGCGCAGCGCCAACGCCTCGTCGCGGATCATCTGCCAGTTCTGGCGCAGCGGTTCCAGCTGTGGGAACTCCTTGCCCGGGTCCAGGAACGGCGTGGTCGGCACCCTCGAGAACATGTACATGACCACGTTGATCGGGGCCATGAAACTGGAATGGTCCAGCAGCTGGCGCGACCAGCGCGCACGGACCTTGCCACGGAAGTGGATGTACAGCACGCAGGCCACGAACAGCACTGCCAGTACGATCTTGATAGTCAAAGCACTTTCCTCCAGCCGCAGCCGGATCGGGAAACGGGGGCGATGCACGGCCAGGCGGCCAGCACCGGTGGGGAACGCGGCAGGGGACGGGGACGTGCCATGGAGGGGCGGCCGCCGATGTCGCGAATTAACAGCTTATGGTCGGCAGGCCGTGCGCCGGGGTCAAGCCGGACGTGCGCGACGTTCAGCGGGCCGCGGATGAACGAAGCACCGCGACACCCAACTTATTGATTCTGAAAGAACCGCCCACCAAATGAGACAGAATTGTCCGATTGGGTGCGACGAACTGTTCCAGCCACGAGCCCGACATTTCTCCGACAAATCGTGGAATAGCGAACTGGCCAGTACTAAAATTAACGAAAACTTAGTAACTCTCTGTAACACCGGTTCGCTTGACGCTTTGCGCCACCCACCGGGTCGTCCGAGACCCCGACATGTATCTTCCTGCTCTGCCCCCCTCTTCCTGCTGCGATGATGCCGCAGCACCGCTGCTGCTCAAGCGCGGCGAACGTTTCCTGGCCCCCGACGTCTACCGCACCTGCCTGGACGGGCGCGAGGCGGTCATCAAGGACTATTCCCGCTACCGTGGCACCCCCGTTTCACTGATCGCGCGACTGATGGTCCGCCGCGAGGCGCGCATGCTGCAGCGCCTGGGCGGCTGGAAGCACGCCCCGGCCCTGCTCGGCACCCTCGGTGGCCTGGCGCTGGGCATGGAATTCATTCCCGGCCAGACGCTCAGCAGCGCACAGGCCGTGGGCAATGAAGTGTTCGAGCAGCTGCAGCACGCGCTCAGCCGCCTGCACGCCGCCGGCATCACCCACAACGACCTGCATGGCACCAACGTGGTGGTCAGCGGCGGCGTGCCGGTGCTGCTGGACTTCACCTCGGCCTGGCGCGCCCCGCGCTGGCTGCGCCGCAACCCGCTGAGCCGGCAGATGCGCCGCAGCGACATGAAGAACCTGCTGAAGATCCGCCAGCGCGTGACCGGCCAAGCGCCGAGTGCCGCGCAGGCCGCACTGGTGGCCGACCCGGGCTGGGTGGCGGCGGTGCGGCAGGGCTGGAAGCGGTTCTACAAGTGGGCCAAGCGCCGGTAGGCGCTGTTCGCCCCTGCATTGCTTGCGCGACTGCCGTTTGCCCCTGCATTTGCCCGGGGTCACACGCCCGATTTGCTCTGCGATACTCGTCGGCACGCCACTCGCAAGGACGCTGGGGATGCCGACACCTGAACACACCCGCCTGCTGACTGCAGCCGCAAGATCCATACTGCGCCCCTTGGGCTGCGTGCAAAAGGGCCGTTCGCGCACCTGGCTTGACGACCAGGGCTGGTGGGTCGGGGTGGTCGAGTTCCAGCCTTCGGCATGGGACAGGGGCAGCTACCTCAATGTCGGCGCCTGCTGGCTCTGGGAAGAAAAGGACTACCTGTCCTTCGACGTGGGCGGCCGCGTTGCCGGATTCGAACGCTTCACCGAAACCGCCGAGTTTGCCTCGGCCGCACAGGTACTGGCCAAGCAGGCCGCAGCCGAGGTACTGGCCCTGCGTGACCGCTTTCCCACCCCGGGGCGCGTGCGTACATTGATGAGTCATCACCCCAAACCGGGCATCCGCGAACACATCCATGCGGGCATCACTGCCGGGCTGGCGGGCGCTTACGACGAGGGTCGCAGGCACTTGGCACTGGCCGCTACGGAGACCCACCCAGCGCCATGGGTCGATGTGCTGAAGCAACGCTGTGCCGAACTCATGCCGCTGCTACAACGTGATGGCGGCTTCGAGGCAGAGATCGCCGCCACCGTGACGCGCACCCGCCGCGCGCTCGGTCTACCGGAGTGGCGGTCGCCCCCCCTCATTCCGCCGGGTTGATCACACTGGGAGGGCACTTCGTCGCACACGGGTGTTCGCGCCGCCCGATTCCGGTCGTAGAGTCGAGCTTGCTCGACCGCTTTACCGCTCTTTGTAGAGCCGAGCCCACGCTCGGCGGCTGTTCCTGCATCACGCGAAATGCAGCCGAGCATAGGCTCGGCGCTACAACATCCCGCCGAACGGGTTACAACGCGTCCGCGTCCAACTCACCGGTACGGATACGCACCACGCTGCCCAGGTCGTACACGAACACCTTGCCGTCACCAATCTTGCCGGTGCCAGCGGCCTTCACGATGGCCTCAACCACCGCCTCCACCTGGTCATCGGTCACCGCCACTTCCAGCTTCACCTTCGGCAGGAAATCGACCACATACTCCGCGCCGCGGTACAGCTCGGTATGGCCTTTCTGGCGACCAAAGCCCTTCACTTCCGTCACCGTGATCCCGGTGACCCCACGCTCGGCCAGCGCTTCGCGCACGTCGTCGAGCTTGAACGGCTTGATCACCGCCATGACCATCTTCATCGTCTATCTCCTGTCTTCCGGCGTGGAGGATAGCGCCTGAACGCGGCCCGTGCGAAGCCGCTGCCGCCTGTCCGGGCAGTGGGTGCCAGCAGTATCCTTGTGCGCGAACGGCCTGCCCGCGCCGGATGCACGGGCCCCCCCCCACGGAGCACCCCATGATCGACCTGAACCAAATCGATGACCTCGCCCGTCGCCTCAGCGACCTGGTGCCGCCGGGCCTGCGCGAATCGCGCGAGGAACTGCAGGCCACCTTCAAGAGCGCGCTGCAGGCCGGCTTGGCCAAGCTCGACCTGGTCACCCGCGAGGAGTTCGAAGTGCAGCGCGCCGTGCTGCTGAAGACCCGCGAAAAGCTGGACGCGCTGGAAACGGCCGTGCGCGAGCTGGAAGGGCGCAGCACCGCAGAATGAAAAAAGGAGGCGCACTGCGCCTCCCGTTTACAGATTATTTCCCGGATGGAGCCTTGCAGCAAGGCCCACCGAGCGCCCTAGACTCGCCGGCCTGTCGATCCGGCAGGACACGCAAGGGCAGCAGCGATGGCGCAGGACACTGAATGGACACCCGTTTCGCATGACACCTGCGACCAGGTCGCCGGGCCGTTCTATCACGGCACCCGCGCTGACCTCGCGGTGGGCGAACTGCTGAGCGCAGGCTTCCGCTCCAACTATCGCGACAGTGTGGTGATGAACCACATCTACTTCACCACCATTGCCAAGGGCGCCGGGCTGGCTGCGGAGATGGCCCGCGGTGAGGGGCGGCCGCGCGTGTATGTGGTGGAGCCGACCGGGCCGTTTGAAGACGATCCGAACGTGACCAACAAGAAGTTTCCCGGGAACCCGACGCGGTCGTATCGGAGCGCGCAGCCGTTGCGAGTGGTTGGGGAGATTGCAGAGTGGGAAGCCTACGACGCGGAGTTCGTTCGGCAGTTGAAGGCGTTTGTTGCTTCGGGGAGTGGGGAGATCATCAATTGATGACCTACTGGCGTTGGGCGTTGCGCACTTCTTCATCGGCTTCATAGATGTCCAGCCCGAGCTCAATGCCACGCTCTCCCAAAGCGAGCAGCACGCGGGGCGAAAGCGAGACACCGTCATTGCTGCTGCACATGAAAAGACCGCAGAAAAGGTCAGGCCGGAACCGTGCCAATGACTGCCATACGGCGAGATCGCCGGTGAGCTGATCGAGGATCTCGAAGATCTGAGCCTCCAGATCTTCAGGCTCACGCCGGAGGGCGCTGAGTCGCCAGCTTCCGGTCCTGGCATTACGCACGGCGCCGGGTTGGCTGCCTGTGAGTTGCTGGCCCTTGTGATGCGCGGCGGTTGGATTCGCGCCGAGCATGGCAGTGATCTCGTCTGGAATGATGTCATCCCCGAAGAACCGGAGGGTTACCAGGGAATGATCGAATGCTGTCATTGAAGCTCGATTGCGCCGTTGGGAATTCCTATCATCCTGCATGCCTCTTTGATGTCAGCTAAGGGCCGACAGCAGACACGCAGTGAGCGTGGCGCCCGCCTACCGCATTGTACGGCGACTAGTCTTCCCCAAGACACATGATCGTAGTGTGCGATTTTCACTGCTTGTGACTTTTTTACTCACCAAAACCATCAACACCCACCTTTCGCTGTACTACTCGACGTCCTCGAAGCGGCGTCGAATTGAATGATTGGTTAGGCCTCATTGTTGATTGCTGATGTGCGGATCGTGCCTCTGTGCCAGTAGCCGCCTTGGTAGGTTCTGCCGTACTTCGCGATCATGGCGCATGCCGATATGGCTGCAGATACCTCAGAAGTATACAGCCAGTTTATTGAAAATCTTACCGAAAAACATGGAAGTGAATGGAAAAGAAGAATCACCCAGATCACAACCATGAACAGACTGATGATTTGGTTGATCTTTGAAACTGAGAATGCAGAAGGACCGGTGAATGCGTGGTCGATCCATTCTCTTGTGCCTTCAGGTGGTCGACGCGTAAGCACCACCTTGTAAAGTGGGCCAGTGACAGGATCTTCAAGCATGTCAACGTGATTCTCCCAATTTTCTTGCCAATGCTTGCTCCCGCGATTTGCAAGCAACCATGAGAAAGAGAAGACAAGGCCTAGACAAGACAGCAAAACAGACAAATGCTCTTTACTGGGTGAATTAGATGCCTGAATTGCGATGAAGCCAGCTAACGACGCGCCAATGAAAGTCCAAAAATAGCTAGCTCGCTTCCAGTATAGTTCGATCTCAAACTTGCGCGTGCCAAGCGCATGCTCCAAAGCAACAGCCCGAACTGACCTGCTGTCAAGCGAATTTCTCTTAGAGAATCGTTGTTTGTATTGCTTATCTGAAAACGACCGAGTTGGCATATAACACCTAGAATATGAAGTAAGTCGAGCCGCGGAGTGGAGCCGGCTTGAATTAATTTTTAGACACCTATTCGACGAACTTGTATCGTGCTCGTTCGTCGCAGAGCAGATCCCATTCCGCCCTACTTATGATCCTAGCTGACCAGCCGTAGTATCCCCATGCAACACACAAATCACTTTGCCAGCATTCATCGCAGATCAGGCAATCAGGATGAACACTATTATTGATGACGTCTTGACAAACGTCCTTCAAGCTTCTTGGGTTGTTGCAATAGCAATTGAACTTCGAATCACGCTTTCTGTCACGGAGCGGACCGACAAGGCGCTGATAAACCTTTGGACAAACCCTCTTGAGTCGCTGATTCACCGCATCAACAATGTCGATCCGATCTTTTGCGATGGCATTAATGCGAATACTGAGCAATTCCCGCTCTGTGTCATAGCGACCTTGATGTATTCGTGCCTCAAGGGAGCTCATTGATCCTCCATAGCCGCCCAGCTTCCTAAAAGACCGACCTGTTGTCCGGCTATGCGACGCGCTCACAGAGCACCACATAGCGGCCTTGCCCTTCATACCTCTCGATATTAGGCTGGACGCACTAGGCAAACAAGCCGACGTATGCCCGGGCCCAGAAATAATGCTGAGGCCCTCATCAGTTCTCAGCCCGCAGGCAGAACTACGTCAAAATCGGGTCGCACCACGCCCAACTTCCAAGCCAGGGCGATTCAGTCAACAATGTAGTCTCCTACTCACGCGCAAACCGATGGGCAAGCCCAGCGGTCCAATCTCACTATGTCGACATCAAAGTCTAGTAACTCCACACTCACCTTCACTCGCACGGTTCACCCCATCCAATTCAACAACTTGTCGGGTCGCGACTTCGAGCGCATGGTCTTCGCAACGCTCTTTCGTATGCGGGCATGGCGATCGCTGAACTGGAACGGGCAAGCCGGCGGCGACAAGGGGCGCGACATCATCGGCGTCTGCGAGGATGAACATGGCAACGAGGTCACTGTCGTGGTCGCATGTGCGAACTGGCAGAAGTTCACGTTGGTCAAAGCGGAGAAAGATATCGAGCGATTGACGAGCACGCAAGCTACGCCGCCCCATGAGGTCATCGTGATAGCCGGGGGAGGCGTGAGCGCCGAGACCAAGGAAAAGTGCGAAGCCTACGCAAACTCCAAGAAGATCAATATTTGCCAGGTGTGGTCTGGCCCGGAATTCGAGGAGCACATGAGATTTCACGCGCCGTCAGTCCTTAATCGCTTCTTCAATGGCGACGAGTTGCCCGACGACGAAATGCAGCTTCGCCAGTTCATGCTAGAGCTCGATCCCGCGACCGAGAAGGAGGCCGGTTTACTTGTCGCGCGGCTGTTCAACCGGCCTGCTTTTCAAACGCCAATCCGCTGCGAGAGCTCCATGCCGGCATTCAGGCATGCCATCGGGGACACGATTGGAGCTCTTAACACCGGCATTTGGCGCGATCGTGAAGGGGCGATCATTTCGCGGGTGCCGCCAAGCCACGTCTTCCCGGACGCGCGTGTCTCGAGCGGACTCGCGAATTGCTCGAAGAAACTCAACAAGCTGCGTATGACGCTCGACGAAGGCATTAACGCGAACGCAATTCGGCCCTGTGGCTGCAAGAACCCGCTTTGCAGGACTCACATGATTGATCCGCCTTACGATAAGCGGCTCGAGCAGGAGCGAGACGATGCGCTTCGACAGGCCTCCGATGCTCTCTCCCTGCTGGGCGTTCAGCAATTCTGACCAAGCGCCTGCGTGGCGAGGTCGGAGAGGCTGAACAAGTTGATACCGCCGGCCCTCCTCTACTTCAAGCGCTCAACAGCCGTCCATGGCCCTGTCGTACCGTCCCATCAATGCGCAGGCTGCGCCTTCAGCGCACTTGAACCCCTGCGCAGCAGGTACAACGCAACCAGGAATGGCCACAGCGAGTTGATCGACGAGAACACGCGCTGGGTCAGCCCCCTGAACCCCTCCGGGTCCGCTCCCACCACGCTCAACCAGAGATAGACGATGCTCGCGATGCTCACCATAGCAGTCACGGCGTACGCCCTTCGGTTGGAAGACCACGCGCTCAATTCGATGTGCGACATCGCCGGTGCAATGATGTTTGCGATGCCAATGGTGTAGAAGCCGTGCATCGGATGGCCCATGGGCCAGAGCCCGTTGGTCAGCATGGAGATGCCAAAGATCATCCAGCAGATCGCGCCCAAGGCAATCCGGCGGCCGGACTCCCGCCATACCCCAATGGCAAACGCCACGAATCCCACGCCGGAGCCGATGGCGGCGATCCTGCCGCAGATGCTTGCAAGCATTGGCGCCTGCAGCAGCTCGCTGGCGTGCTGTGCAAGCGGGTTGTAGCCCGGCGCGAATACGGCGGCAACACTGGTCCAGAACAGGAACCACGGAAGCGGGAGCAGACCCGCAGACAGAAGAAGTCGATTGCGGCGTAACACGTACAGTGATCCTCGTAGCGGCCTGCGCCAGTGGGTGGAGTCCGTTCAAACGCCGCAGAACCTTCCTGCTGCGGGCAGATCAGTTCCGAGTGACTACAGTGGTAGTCAGATTCTGCGCGGCGCCTCGTGGGGTCAATAGGCAGAAAGTCACTCACGCATGGAGGCGATATACGCGGCACCCATCAGCGGCCGTCGGACCAATGTTGTCGCATTTGCCGCTCCCTGCGTCTCTGGCGGAAGGTTCTGACGACTCCGTCCCAGAAGTGCCGCTGCGCCAAGCACGCCAAGGCTCTCGCCGCTTTCCTCGCTATGCGACAATGCCAAAAGCGTCTCGGGTTTTGGCGGAATTGACCCCTACCCGTTGGCATTCCGAACAACAGCAGGTAATCGTTACTGCGCCACCGTGCATCGGTGGTCGGGACTCGAAAGCCCGTTTTGTTGGGAAGTAGTTTGCGCTTGCCAGCCGGCACCACCGCGCGTGGTGCCGGCTGGCAATCCGTCTGCCGGCTATGGCGGGCGGGGCGTGGGGGTCCTGTACCCGCCGGTTCCCAACATCCGGTTTTCGAGCCACGCTCTGCCCGCCACCTTTATCGGTGGCGGCGTCCGCCTGCATGCACGGAGCCCGCCATGACCACACCGCACTCCCCGCCCCCGCGCCCGATCCAGGAAGCGCCGTCACCCGCGCCCGCGCTGGACCCCAACAGCCTCATCGCCATCCTGCACGCCATCGGTGCGGGCGCTGCGGCCGACGGCCAGCCCTGGCCCGAGCGGCACCATCTACGCAGCCGGCAGATGGCGTTGTCCGACGCCGACTGCGCACTCACCGGCCAGCGCATCGTGCAGGAGATCCTGCTGGCGGCCGAGCGCACGCGCCAGAACGGTGAGCCGGAGCAGTACGTCGGCGACCGGGTGATGGAGGGGCTGGTGATGGCCGATCTCGCGCTGACCGCCTTCATCCACGAGCGGATGCGACCCAAGGACTGAGCGCGCTTATGGCGCGAAGTTTTTTGCCTGTGTGCGGGGTGACGAATGAAGATGCACGGCCTTGCCGCTGCAGCGGCGTGCATCGCGGTGATTGGCGCGATGTGGGTGGAGTGGCCCGAGCCCACTGGCGATCAGGTGTGGGCCTACCAGAAGCTGCAGCCGGCCGATTACCGCCTGCTGCACAGTGATGCGCGCGGCTTCGTGAGCGCGAAAGCCCACGAGGGATTTGAACTGCACGCGCGCCATGCCAGCGCAACGTCCTTCGAGATCCGGTGCAAGGGCGTGCTGGTGATGGACGTGGAGAATGCGCCCTCGCGCGTGCTGATCCGCATGCCTGCCGATGCACGCTGGCGGGCGCCGGACATCGAGCGTCTGCGCACCAGCTTCGAGCGCTGGCTGGATCTGCATCAGAGCCAGGGGCGGTTGCTGGTGGAAAGTGCGGGGCCTTCGTGGGTTGAGGCGCGGTTTGGGCGCTTCAATGGGCTGGTGCTGGATGAGCAGCGGTGTCTGCTTGGGGCGCCCGGCATCCGCCAGCCCGATCCCACCAACGACTTCAGCGCTGAAGTGCCTTCGTAGGCTGACGCTCACAGTTGCGCTGCGCCTGCACCGCAAGGGGCCGCCCGATGCTCGATCATCAAGGACGGCGCCAACGTCAGGGGCGGTCTGTACTGATGGAAACCGAGCCGTCATCCAGCAGGTGGACGTTTACATATGCGTCTGGCGGAGGTATCCGATCGATCGACGCCCCTGCGGGGAGAATGTCCCAACTGGTGATCGGGCCGCAGACTGTCCTATGCACCAATCGGCGGCTATCCAACCCTCGCTTGGCAAGCTCGACCATAACTACTTCTGGAGGGTGGCGGTCAAAGCCCTTGTAGGCGGTGCACGTCTCTCCCGTCTGACCAATGGGATACGTTGAACTCTCCACCTCATCCCGGCACCCCGGCAGGCCCATGGCGAGCGAGAGGGCCATCAGTAATCGAATGCACTGCATTTCAGCTCGCTCCTTTCCTTTACTGCCCTGTTGTACACCTTCTCTGTAGAACCTCCTGGAACCTATTCTGGCGCGGCACAAGGCCATAGCTTAGCTCCCCTCAGCTTGGCCGACTGAATCACCGCGACCACATCCCGCCTGATGAGAATGGCGTTGGAAGACTGGTGGCCCGCTCCAAAGAACTGCTCGCTGCGGAAGATGGGAAGGTCTGGATTGCCAACTGGCGCTGGCAAGAATCCTCGCTCTGGGCCTGTGTAGCGAGCGCGCCCGCATTTCGGACAGCGAACCCCCAAGTCCTCATCCATCTGCAATGCCACGCTCGTGTCAGCACGTAGCTGCACGACGTGATCAAGAACACTCCCCTTGGGGTCCTCAACCGGCCACGTCTCAATGCCAAGTGGAGCAAGATGCACTTGCCAAACGTCCTTTTGCATGAAGATCGCATCTTCAACCCAGAACAGTTTGAGGAATGCGTTACGCCCCCACTTCAATGACTTCCGCACACGGAAAGGCGCATTCTGGACAGCCCATGCTCCGCACTCGTCACAGTATTTCGAAGTGTCGTAGGTTTGAGCCCGAAAGCCAAAATCGTCTTCCGGCTGAGGATACCCATTTGCATGCGTAACCTGCAGCTCACAGTAATCAGCAGCGGCAATCTCTGTGGCCGAAAAATCCGTCGTTACAAGGAAGGAGCCGCCCCAGTCCCTGATCAGCGAGGAAACGCCCGCCCATTCTGGAGCCCCTTCCGTCGAATGGACGACACCAATAATGCACTCCCCACTGAAGTCAGATGGCGGATCAACAGTGGCACCGATCTGCTCGAGCTTTAGCGCGCGCTTGGCTGTCCAGCGAAAGGTGAAGCGATACTCTATGTTCATGAACAAATTGACCTTAGAGGGCTGGTTGCTTAGAGAGGGACGGATAAGCGGCAAGACCGAGCTGATATGCCTGTAGCGTTTGAAGTTTGAGCAACCAAGGGTAATCTCGTTCCCCTGGTGGAGCACATCGTTGATTGTCTAGCCGAACTTCCTAGCCATTTCACCGGCATTCTCCGATGGCACTCTGCGGAACACCTGCCGCACCATCAAGCGTCTTTCTGCAGGAATCCACACATGAGCCTGGCGCTGGTCCACAGCCGTGCCCGCGTCGGGGTCGATGCCCCGCTGGTGCGGGTGGAAGTGCATCTCTCTGGTGGCCTGCCTGCCACCCAGATTGTCGGCCTTGCCGAGACCAGCGTGCGCGAATCGCGCGAGCGCGTGCGTGCCGCCCTGCTCTGTGCGCGCTTTGACTTCCCGCAGCGACGCATCACGTTGAACCTGGCACCTGCCGACCTGCCCAAGGAAGGCGGGCGTTACGACCTGGCCATCGCGCTGGGCATTCTGGCGGCCAGTGGCCAGGTCGATCCGCAATCGCTGCTGCAGTACGAGTTCCTGGGTGAGCTTGGCCTGACCGGTGAGCTGCGGCCGGTGGCCGGCGCGCTGCCGGCGGCGATTGCGGCGGCTGATGCCGGGCGCATCCTGGTGGTGCCGCCGGGCAATGCCGCCGAGGCGGCGCTGGCCGAGCACGCGGACGTGCGTGTGGCGCGGACGCTACTGGAATGCTGCGCCGGGCTGGGCAATCCGCGCCTGCTGCCACCCGTAGAGCGCGTGGACACGACGCCGTTGCCGCTGCCGGATCTGGCCGACGTACGCGGGCAGGCGCACGCTCGGCGCGCGTTGGAGGTCGCCGCAGCCGGTGGTCACCATCTTCTGCTGATCGGCAGCCCTGGCTGCGGCAAGACATTGCTGGCTTCACGCCTGCCCAGTCTGTTGCCGGACACCGAGGAAGCCGAGGCGCTGCAGCTTGCCGCGATTGCCTCGGTAAGCGGTGAAGGGCTGGATCCGCGCCGTTGGCGGCAACGGCCGTTCCGCTCTCCCCACCACAGTGCCAGTGCAGCGGCGCTGGTGGGCGGCGGCAATCCACCCTGTCCCGGCGAGATCTCGCTGGCCCATCACGGCGTGCTGTTCCTGGATGAGCTTCCAGAGTGGAACCGCAGTGCGTTGGAGACTCTGCGAGAGCCGCTGGAATCCGGCCACATCCGCATCGCCCGCGCGGCACGCAGCGTGCAGTATCCAGCGCGGTTCCAACTGGTGGCTGCGATGAACCCCTGCCCGTGTGGCTGGGCCGGTGACCGCAGCAACCGTTGCCTGTGCAGCGATGAACGGATCAACCGCTACCGCGCACGGGTGTCCGGTCCGTTGCTGGACCGTATCGACCTGCATATCAGTGTGGCGCGTATGGACGCAGTGGAGTTGCGGGAAAGCACGCCGCTGGGGGAGCCCAGTGCGGCGGTACGTGCACGGGTGGAAGCCGCTCATGCCAAGCAGCAGGTGCGTGGCGGGCTCAACGCGCATCTGCCGCCGGCGGCACTGCGGGCCTGTACCCGACTGAGCGAGGCAGATCAGGACATGCTGGAACAGGCCATCGAGCGCCTGCAGCTTTCCGCACGAGCAATGCACCGCATTCTGCGGGTGGCGCGCACGATTGCCGATCTGGCGGGTTGCGAGGTGATCCAGACGGCGCATCTGGCTGAAGCGATTGGCTATCGGCAGCTGGACCGGGGAAAGCCTTAGAAGCGCCGGTTGGAGAGGGCGTTGGTAGAGTCGACTGTTAGTCGACTCGCGCGCGAAGCGCGGTTTTCTGCGGAGCGGATGAGTAGAGCAGTCGACTGACAGTCGACTCTACCAACAGCGGGCCATGGCTGCGGATGGTGCGATTTGCGAAACGGTCCAGACCGCGCATATGGCGGAGGCAATTGGCTACCGGCAGTTGGATCGAGGGAACCTATGAACCTGATTGAGAGATTCGCCATGGAGCTGTGGTCATCACGCAAAAAAATACCCCGGCCGCGTGCCCAGAGGGACAGAGACGGTACCGGGGTGTACATGACCACAGTAACCCACAGGGGCAGCGCATTGCAATCGGCATCAGTGGAGGCGTCCAGGCAGCGATGAGCCATGACAGATTCGAAGAAGCCCTTTCCCTGGAGCGCTTTGGCCGCTACCTGGATTGGGCGGGCGGCGACCGCAGCCGGGCCATCGCCCTGTATGGATGCAATACCGACGTGTCTGAAAGCCTCTACGCACCGCTACAGACCTTGGAAGTGGCACTGCGAAACCGCATCCACACCGTTCTCACCCAGGCAAAGGGCGAGGCGTGGTACGGCCGAGGCGCTGGCGCCCTGAAGGTTGCTCACCAACTCGAGCAGGTCGCCAAAGCCGTCAACGAATTGGTCAGAGCGGGAAAGGCGGTGACAGCAGGCGGTGTAGTCGCCAGTCTCACTTTTAGTTTCTGGACAACAATGTTCAATAAGGACTACGAGGCTCTTTGGCAGCAGATCCTTCATCGGATTGCGGACCCCAGTGCGCCCAAGGGACTGAAGAGGAAGAGCTTTTCGGGACCGCTGACTCGCATACGCGTGTTGCGCAACCGCATCGCCCATCACGAACCGATCCTCGGCTGGAATCTGCACAGGCACCACGATGAGATTCTGACGCTGATCGAGTGGCTGTCGCCACCGGCCGCGACATGGTGTCGTGAGAACAACCGATTTCCGCAGGCATACCCGAAGGAAGGCATCACACTGGCCTATGCGCCCGGGTCGGATGGACGCTGACTGCGCGTGCTCTCCTACAGCCGTGCGCGAAGAGCAGTCGACTGACAGTCGACTCTACCAACGTCTACAGCGGTCGACTGACAGTCGACCCCACCAAGGGCGGCATTACGCCGCTGTCCCCATCCGCCCACGCCTGGCCAGCGACGCCACCCGACGGCTGACCAGCGCGTGCAGCTCCGCCAGCTCCGACGCCCGGTCAGCCGTCATGTTCCCGCCAAACAGCACCCGCGACAACGCCGCCTCGTCGCTGTCGTCCGGGTGCTGCCACCGGTCCCGGTAAACCTTCTGGCACACCAGCCAGGCCAGCCGCAGCCCCCCACCGGGCAACGGACGGACCACGCGCTCGTAGACCTGCCAGAACTGGTACTCGGCACGCAGGTCGATTTCAGGCGCCACGGACAGCGCCTGCCGGGGCCGTCCTGGGCCCCTGATGCCGAACAACGGTGATCGCGGGTTGTACTGAGCCATGCGTACAGGATGACCCAGCAACATTGTGGGAACCTTGCGTCGCTGCCAGAAAATCCCTGTTGATTGCGCAAGGGGCGCTGGGCGGATCTGGGTCAGCTATCCACGCATGGCGTGGATCTACCTAGAAGGTCATCGAGGTACTGAACATCAGCTGCCGTGGCGCGCTGCGCTGCAGGGTCTGGTAGTCCCCAGAGAACGACGAACCGGCAATGGTGGCGGTGCCGATGTTGTGGCGGTTGAACAGATTGCTCACGTCCAGCCGCAGCTCCAGGCCGGGCACCGCGCTGTCCGTACCGAAGCGGTAGGCGGCATAGGTGTTGACCTGCCAGAAGGTCGGCACGCGGATGTCGTTCTCGTAGGTGAAGGGCTGGCGCAGGTACGAGGTGCTGGTGGCACCAAAGCGCCAGTCACCAAAGTGCGCGGACAGGTCGCTGACCAGCGAGATCTGCGGGTAACCCGGCTGGGCGTTGCCCTTGATCGGGTACACCGTGTCGCCCACCACGAAGTCACTGTCGTAGTAGGAACGGGCCACGGCCACGCCCTGGTAGAACTGCAGGTGTTCGCTCAGGTCGGCGGTGATGCCAAGGTCGGCGCCGATCACGTGCATCTTCGGCATCAGCCGCACGGTGTTGATCTGCGCAAACTGAGTGCCGATGGCCGCCGACAGCAGGCGATTGCGGATGTCGTTATAGAACACGTCGCCGGTGATCGTCAGCCGGTCGAAGCGATGCGACGCGCCCACGGTGAGGTTCCAGTTCTTCTCCGGGCGCAGCGTGCCCGCCACGCGGTCGAACTCTTCCTGGTCGGTGATGGTCCATGCCGAAGCGGTGTAGCCGATGTTGCCGCGCTGGGCAACGCGATAGCCGTTCATGGTGTTGGCCAGGTCGATGAAGGTATCGGTGGATTCAGTCGGGCTCCAGAACAGCGAGACATGCGGCAGGAAGCTGCTCTTCGCGCGCAGCGTGCCGTTCACCGGCCGGTCCTCGGCATCACCGAGACCGCCTCCACTGGTGCGGAAGTCCACGGCCTTGAAACCGACACCCAGTTTCAGCGTGTCGTTCAACACGATGTCGTCCTGCAGGTAGAACTGGCGCGAGCGGGTCACCCAGCTCGATGCGTTGTCGGTCTTGAAGGCGGGCCCGTACACATCGAACGGGCCGGTGGCCTTCAATGGCGGGCCTTCGCCCAGCAGCGGCTGCTGGTACCACTCGGTCTTGGCGGCGGCCTTGCTCTTCTCCTGCCAGAAACCGGCTGTGAAGGTGTGCGCGCCGGCCTCGAACTGCAGGTTGACCATGCCCCCCAGGCGGTTGAGGCGTGGCGTCTGCACCTGTTCGGAGAACGGCGCACCGTTGGGCGACGGCACGGTCGGGTCGGTCAGCGTAGCCTGCGTGTGACTGTTGGCGTTGTACAGCTGCACGTTGCCGCTCAGCACCGGTGTAATCTGGAAGCGGTGATTGATCGAGGACACGCGGTCACGGGTGATCTGGCCGGTGTCGTAGGGAATCAGTTCGGACAGCTCACCGCAGGTGTAGGCGCCGCAGGATTTGTCGGCGTTCTCCGGCGAGGCCACGTACCAGGCCCAGGCGTAGTCCGGATAGAAGATGTCGGCCTTCCAGCCCAGCTTGCGGATCATGTCGAAGGAGATGTTGTTGTAGCCCCACACCTTGGCCTTGCTGTCGGACAGGAACACGGTGACATCGCCCCAGGCGACGTCCTGCTGGAGCTTCAGGTCGCCGCGCAGGAAGTTCTGCGTGCCCTCGCCCTGGTACTTGTCGGCGGACACACGCTGCAGGTCGACCAGTACTTTCGGGCCATGCTCGCCGAGCTGGCCGCTCTGCCCGGATACGGTGGTGACCAGCGTGTTGTTGCTGCCCACGCCCTGCTTCACGCGCAGGCTGGGCGTGTCCTGCAGCTCGCGCAGGCGGTATTCCAGGCTGCCGCCGTTGACGCTGCTGGAGAACACGCTGACCGGTGCGCCACCAGGGCTGACCGTGATCGCGCCGATGCCATCGGGCACGCCCACGTTCACCACGCTGGTGCCGGTAAGCGAGAGGAAGCCGTTGTCGTTCAGCGGCACGCCCTCGAAGGTGATGCCCATTTCGTTCATGCGGAAGCCGCGCACGAACAGGCTGGTGGCCGAGATATCCAGGCCCAGCCCGTCGGTGGCGGTGTAGCTGGCGCCCGGCACCTGCTTCAGCATCGCCAGGCCGTTGTTGCCGGTGACCATCGCGTCGAGGTCGTCTGCCTTGATGATGTAACGGTTGGGGCCGACCACCTGGGTCGGCGCAACGGCCGCGCCGCGCGGTGTGGCGATGACCTGCAGGGCGTTGAGCGTGGTGGGCGAGTCGTGCGCGGCATCGTGCGTTTCTGCGGCGTACGCAGGTGCGGTGATGGCCGCGATGATGGCCAGGGCGAGGCGCGTCGTGGGTGGGGTGTTCATGGGCAGATCCAGGGTGGAGGGAGAGCGCGGCGCAGGCGCACGCCCAGCGCGTTGCAGCACCGGTGTCGGCGCCCTGGCTGGCGATGCGATTGCGTTGAGGGAGCGACGGCGCAGTACGCGCCGGTCAGCAGACGAAGACGATCATCTGCCGTGGGATTCGATGGGATGATTTCGACGTGCGAAATTCTTGCATCGCACTGCCGCATTCGCCACCGCGCCGTGGTACAGCGCCGATGGCGATGGGGATGTATTGGCTATACGCAGGTATACATCCAAGTCAGGCTAGATAGCAGTCGTGGACTGCTTCCACTCATCGATCTGAGCCACAACGGCAGCATGCAGCTGGGCGGCATCAATCTCATACGGATGGCGATCCATCTCTTCGTCACAATACATGTCGGCAGCACAGAAGATGCTGGACAGGCACGTTGAAAGCGCTGCGTCATCCAAAGCCAGCACGTCAAGATCCCGCTCGATCTTCCACAGCTCGATGTAGGACTCGGAGAAGACCTGCGCCGACATCCGCTCGTTGGCAAAGGACTGGGCAAACATCATCAACGTCCAGCTCATGATGTGCTCCGGATCACTGCAGAACGAAGCGCTCAATCGCGCGCGCCACGCCTTCATCGGCGTTGCTGGTGGTTTCAAATCGCGCCACGGCCTTCACCGCGTCGATGGCATTGCCCATCGCCACGCTGGTGCCGGCGTACTGCAGCATGGTCAGGTCGTTTTCCTGGTCACCGATGGCCATCACGTTGGCGCGGTCGATGCCCAGGTGCTCGGCCAGCTTCTGCAGGCTCGGTCCCTTGCCTGCGCGGTGGTCGAACACTTCCAGGAAGAACGGTGCGCTCTTCAGCACCGCGAAGCGCTCGGTCAGTTTGCTGGGCAGGCGCGCGATGGCGGCGTCCAGCACCTCGGGCTCGTCGATCATCATCAGCTTGATGAAGGACATCGACGGGTCCATGTCGGCCACGCGGCGGTACGACAGCGGCATCCGCGAAAGATGCGAGTCGGCCACGGTGTAGTAACTGATGTCCTGGTTGGGTGTGTAGATACGCTGGCTGTCCAGCGCCTGGAAATGAATACCCAGTTCGCGCGCAACCTGCTCGCAGAACAGGAAGTCGGCGAAGCTGAGCGGGTACTCGACCACGGTTTCGCGCGTGCCGATACGCTGCACCAGGCCGCCGTTGCAGGCGATGCAGTAGTCATCGTCGCCATCGATGCCCAGTTCCTGCAGGAATGGCGCCAAGCCCGGCACCGGGCGGCCGCTGGTCAGCACGATGTGCACGCCCAGCGCGCGCGCCTGCGCGATGGCCTGCGTGGCCCGGGCGGTGAGCCGGTGGGCGGGATCCAGCAGGGTGCCATCCATGTCGATGGCGACCAGTTCGATGGTCGATTGCCTGCGGCCCATGTCCATTGCGTTCAACTCGTGCGGGGCACGCCAGCTTACCCCCTCATGCCCGGTTCACCTCTTTGCCCACGTTGGCCGGGATACTGCGGGAGCCTGTGCGTCCCCCACCGCAGGACGGCCCGCTGACCGCCCTTCCCTGGAGAACCTTGCGACGCATGACCTACCGTGCCCCCGAAACCAACGACAGCGCGCCCCTGGCCCAGCAGATCGAGCAGATGATCGACGAGCTGCCCGGCGACCAGGTGCGCGTCGGCACCCTGCTCAGCGCGCTGGGCGATGAAGGCCTGCTGCTGATCGTGATCCTGCTGTCGGCCATCTTCATCATTCCCGTATCGATTCCCGGGCTGAGCACCGTGTTCGGCGCCTCGATCCTGCTGATCGGCCTGAGCCGGGTGCGCAACCGCCCGCTATGGGTGCCGCAGAAGCTGGCGCGCCGCGAGATCGCCACCGACAAGCTGAAGGCCAACCTGGGCCGTGCGCTGAAATGGGTGCACCGCATCGAGCGGCTGTCGCGGCCGATGCGGCTGGCGGTGATGGTGCGCTCGAAGAGGATGATGCGCCTGAACAACCTGGCGCTGGTCGTGGCCACTCTGCTGCTGATGGCGCCGGCCGGGCCGATTCCCTTCAGCAACACGCTGCCCGCACTGGCGCTGATGTCCTTCGCCATAGGCTTCATCCAGCGCGATGGCGCTGCGGTGGCGGCCGGTTATGGCTTCGTGGTGGCCACGGTGGTGTATTTCGGCGTACTGCTGGGCGGCGTCGGGTTTGCTGCCGAGTCCGTGTTCAGCGGGTTCCGCAGCAGTACCGCGGAACTGTAGAGCCGAGCCCACGATCGGCTGCTCTTCGACCTGTACGCGGAAACCCCGCGCTGCGCGCGCAAGCCGAGCATGGCTCGGCTCTACAGAACTACTTGGCCGACACCCGCCACACCACGTCGCCCACGTCGTCGGCGACCAGCAGCGCGCCTTCGGCATCCATGGCCATACCCACCGGTGCGCCCATCAGGGTCTTCTCGTCCTTCGAGGCGAAGCCGCTGACCACGGTCTGCGGCCGCCCGGTCGGCTTGCCGTCCTTGAACGGTACGTAGACCACTTCGTAGCCGCTCAGCGGCGAGCGATCCCAGCTGCCGTGTTCGCCGATGAAGGCACCGCCGTGGTATTGCGGCGGCAGCGCCTGGCCGGTGTAGAACAGCAGGCCCAGCGGCGCCACGTGCGAGCCGATGGCGTAATCCGGCACGATCGCTTTGGATACCAGGTCCGGCCGCTGCGGCTGCACGCGCTCGTCCACGTGCTGGCCGTAGTAGCTGTAGGGCCACCCGTAGAAGCCATCCTCCTTCACCGAGGTGAGGTAATCAGGCACCAGGTCGGCACCGATCTCGTCGCGCTCGTTGGCCACTGCCCACAGCTGGCCAGTGCTCGGCTCCCAGTCCAGCCCGGTCGGGTTGCGGATGCCCGACGCAAAGATGCGGCTGCCACGGGTGGCCACGTCCACTTCCAGCACCACCGCGCGGCGGTATTCGACGGCAAGACCATTTTCGGTGATGTTGCTGTTGGAGCCCACGCCCACGTACAGCTTGCTGCCATCGCGGCTGGCCAGCAGTTCCTTGGTCCAGTGGTGGTTGATGGTGCTGGGCAGGTCGGTGAACTCACGGCCCTTGTCGGCCATGCGGGTTTCGCCGGGCACGTAGTGGTACTGCATGATGTTGCCGGTGTTGGCCACGTACAGCGTGTCACCGATCAACTGGATGCCGAACGGCGAATGCAGGCCTTCGATGTAGACGTGCTGGGTCCAAGTGTTCGTTCCCGGCGAGCGGCGCAGCAGGGTGACCCGGTTGCCGCCCTTGCCGGCCTTGCCCGAGCGCGCCTTCACCTTGCCGGCAATCCACTGCTTGGGCGTGGTGACGGGTTCTTCGCCGGGGCCATTGCCTTCCACCACCAGTACATCGCCGTTGGGCAGGGTCAGCAGGCGCCGCGGGTGCAGCAGATTGGCGGCGATGCGCTCGATCTTCAGGCCTTCGGCCACCGTGGGGGTCTGTCCATCAGCCCAGCCAACGCCCTTGGGTACCTGCATCGGCGGCATCAGGAAGTTGGCCGGCTTGGGCAGCGGCGGCTGCGGGCCCGACTGGTCGGCCGGATGGTACTCGGCCTTGCCGGCGCAGGCCGACAGGGCGGCGGCCAATGCCAAGGCGGCGACAGTGGGCAGGATGTGCTTAGCCATGACGACCTCCCTGCAGCACCGGCTGCTGCAGTGACAGCAGGATCAGGCCCAGGGCGATCAGGGCCACGGTCAGCGCCGACAGGATCGTGCCTGGCACTGCAACGGCATACGCATCGCGGCTGTGCACGAAGGCGTTCCAGATGGCCAGCACCACCGCGACCAGGTTGAGGAAGAAGTCGATGCGGTCGATACGGGTGGCGGTACCGCTGCGGCGCCAGACCGCGAACAGGTTGATCAGGCGCGGAAGGATGGCGATCAGCAGGCCGAAGGTGATCAGCCAGGCGGCGGCCTTGCCCCACATCACCTCGGCGCTGTTGAGGTAGATCGCGTCGAAGATCAGTGCACCGACGAAGAAGCCGAAGGGTATCGGGTTCAACAGGCTGAACAGCGTGGTGCCGAGGCCGCGATGGGCCTGGGCGAGCGGATTGACCATCATCGTGCTCCGACGCGGAAGGGTGCACGGGCTGTAGTAGCACAGCGTGATGTGAGGGCGCGCGATGACACCGGGTAGATCCACGCCACGCGTGGATGCGCGCGCCAACCCGAGATCGGCATCCACCAGATGCATGCCACCGCTGTCGTGATTACCCCACGGCATAAGCATTTGTGACGCAATCGGCACATCTGCAGATTGGGTGTGTGAAGAGGTAGGGGGTTGTTCGTTGTGTCGCGTTTGGCTCGTTGCGATGGGGCAGTTCCGCCCCGCCGTCCTGCCATGCCGATTCACAACAGAAGGATTCGTGTATGAAGCGACACACGCAACGCAACGCGCCACCGCGCTCCGCGCGCCTGGCCCTCGCCACTGCCCTGGTGCTGGGCAGCCTGGCCGTCACCGCCCAGGCCCAACAGGCCGATCCGCTGGCGGGTATCCAGTGGCACCTGCTCAATACCGGGCAGACGGTCCCGGCCGACACGCTGCCGGTAGCCGGCAACGACCTGAACGTGGATGGCCTGTTCCGCAATGGCATCCGTGGCCAGGGCGTCACCATCGCCATCGTCGACGACGGCCTGCAGATCGCCCACCCGGACCTGGCGGCCAACGTGGCCGCGGTAGCCGGCAAGAACTTCACCAATGGCTCGAACAACCCCACCCCGACCAACCCGGATGTCGACAACCACGGCACGATGGTCGGTGGCATCGCCGGTGCGGTGGGCGCCAACAACCTGGGCGTGCGCGGTGTGGCCCCGGCGGCGACGCTGAAAGGCTTCAACCCGATTTCGCGCAGTGCGCTGGGCAACCAGCAGAGCAACATCGAGTACGCCTGGTGGGACGGCGCGGAATCGGCCGACGTGCAGGTGTTCAACAACAGCTGGGGCGCCGGCCCGGGCAATCCGAACCTGCCGCTGGCGTACAGCGAAAACACGATTCGTTCGTATGAACAGGCCCTGTCGGGGACGCGCGGTGGCCGCGGCGGCATCTACGTGAAGTCGGCCGGCAACAACTTCAACAATGCCTCGATCAGCCAGACCCAGGATGTCTGCACCACCGACACCAAGAACCGCAACACCGGCTGCGTGCCGGCCGGCCGCGACCCGCGCAACAACCTGTTCAACGTGATCACCGTAGGCGCGGTGCGCGCCGATGGCGTGCGCTCGTCGTACTCCTCCACCGGCTCGGCCCTGTGGGTGTCGGCCTTTGGCGGTGAGTACGGCCTGCAGGCGCAGTACGCGCCCGGCCTGGTGGCACGCGCGTACGACCCGGCCATCGTCACCACCGACGTGACCGGGTGCGCGCAGGGCAGCAACAAGAACACCAACCGCCAGAACACGCTGGACAGCAACCTGTCGGCCATCGACAGCACCTGCAACTACACCGCCAAAATGAACGGCACCTCGGCGTCGGCGCCGATGGTCTCGGGCGTGGCGGCGCTGGTGCTGGAAGCCAATCCGAACCTGTCCTATCGCGATGTGAAGTACATCCTGGCCACCACCGCCACCCGCAACCACCCGAACCAGCCGGCGGTGACGCTGGCCGACGGGCGCACGCTGGTACCGGGCTGGACGGTGAATGCTGCCGGCCGTGCCTACAGCAACTGGTATGGCTTCGGCGTGGTCAACGCTGCACGTGCAGTGCAGGTGGCCGAGAACTTCCAGTCGCTCGGTGCGCTGGTCGACAGCGGCTGGCGCAACACTACGCGTACCGTGGCCATCGGCAGCACCTCGGCTGCCGCCGCACGCCTGACCTTCCAGTTGGCTAACGGCGCGCGCAACATCGAAAGCGTGCAGCTGGGCTTCCGGGTCAACCACCGCAACACGCGCCAGCTGCAGTTCGTGCTGGTGTCGCCCAGCGGCACCCGCAGCGTGGTGCAGCCGGCGTTCACCGCGATCGGTTCGGGCACGGGTGGCGCGCAGAGCAACTTCACCAGCTGGGACCTGCTGTCCAGCAATGCCTTCCTGGATGAGAATGCCAGCGGCACCTGGACGCTGGAAGTGACCGACATGGGGCAGGCCGCGACCGCTGCATCGCGTGGCAACCTCGAATTCTTCAAGATCCGCGTTCTGGGGCACTGATGATGAAAACCACCATTCTGTTGAGCACGCTCGCCTTCGCGGCGATGACCTCCCCTGCCTGGGCACAGAGCTCGGGGCAGACCCCTCCAGCCAGGACCCTGTCGACCGTGGATGCGCAGGAACTGAAGGAGTCCGCTACCGGCCGCTCGTTCGATGTGGGCGGCACGCGCTTCCAGCTGTCTCCCTCGACCACCGTGAAGCAGGCCAGCGGCGGTCAGTTCACGATCACCCCGCAGGCGGCGGCGACCACCAGTTCGCGTACCAAGCGTTCGCTGGATGGCGCAGCGGCCGCGCCTGCTGATGCCGGTGCCGGCAAGTTCGCGGCGGCGGTCTCCCGCGACGGAGCGCCGGTGGTGGCGACCTCGCGGGTCAAGGTGTTCTTCACCGATGCGGCATCGGCCCAGCGCGCGGCTACGGCCACCGGTGGCACCGTGGTGAAGGTGTCGAAGGCTTCGGGCCAGGCCATCGTGGAGTATCCGTCGGTGAACGCGGCACTGGATGCGACCACCAGGCTGCTGTCCACCGCCGGTATCCGCGCCACCGAGCCGGACGTGGTGCAGTGGGAAGAGACCAAGTAAGGCGTTGAGTGGTGCCCCGGCCGGCTGGCTCTCCTGGCCGGCCGGGGATTGGGGTGGGAGTGTGCCAACCAAGGTTGGCACCCACGTCGACCAAGGTCGACACCTACCGGGGTAGCGCGCGCGACCAAGGGTCGGCATAAGCCGGGCATGGACCGGGATTACCGGGCGGCGAGTGTGCCGCTGTGCTTGAGGTGGCAGCTGGCCAGTGCGTCGTTGCCGGCGGCCGGGTGGCCGGGCTCGAGCAGCAGGCGCTGCACGTCCGAGAACAGCTTTTCCACCGGCATGCCGTACGGCGCGAACAGGCGCAGGCGGCCCTGGCGGTCGAACACGTAGCCACCGGCAATGTGGCTCATGGTGTAGGTATCCGGTACCTGGCCGGGCTCCTTCTCGTAGAACGCCTTGAAGTTGCTGGCCATCGCGGCCAGCTGTGCTTCGTTGCCGACCAGCGCGATTGCCTTGGGGTCGAACGCTTCCACATAGGTGCGCGCGACCTCGGGCGTGTCGCGGGCCGGGTCGACGCTGACGAACACTACCTGTAGCTGATCGGCATCCTTGCCCATCAGGTGCTTGACCTGGCCCAGCTCGACCATCGTGGTCGGGCACACGTCCGGGCAGCTGGTGAAGCCGAAGAACAGATAGGTCACCTGCCCCTGCAGGTCCTTCGGGCCACGCACGGTGCCGTGGCTGTCAGGCATCGACCACTGCTGGCCCAGTTCTTCGCAGGCGATGTCCTTGGAATAGAAGTCCATGCGCGACTGCGCGCTGCAGCCGGCCAGCAGGCCGGCCAGCAGGCCGAGCAGCAGGCCTGCGGCCAGCCGCAGGCCAGCATGGGGGAACGCAATGCCTTTCACGATTCGCAGGCTCAGTTGATCATCATGTGGTAGTGCATGCTCCAGATGATCCACACCGACAGCGCGACGATGATGAACAGGATCACCAGGGTGAACACGAAGCTGGCCAGGTTCCAGCCACCTTCGGACTTACGGTCCATGTGCAGGAAATAGACCAGCTGCACCAGGATCTGCGCCACCGCGAAGCCGACCAGCAGGAACAGCGTGAGCGGCCGCGACAGCACCGGGTTCATCACCAGTGCGAACGGCACCACGGTCAGCAGCGCGCACAGCACGAAGCCGATCAGGTAGGACTTGGTGGAGCCGTGCGCATTGCCGGCGCGCGAGGTTTCGACGTGGGCCATGTCAGAAGGCTCCGATCAGGTAGACGAAGGTGAAGACGCAGATCCACACCAGGTCCAGGAAGTGCCAGAACAGGCTCAGGCACGACACACGGGTGATGTTGGTCGGGGTCAGGCCACGGCGGTAGACCTGGTGCATGACCACCGCCATCCAGATCAGGCCGCTGGCGACGTGCAGGCCGTGGGTGGCGACCAGCGCGAAGAACGCCGACAGGTAGGCACTGGTGCTCGGGCCTGCGCCTTCGTGGATCAGGTGCGAGAACTCGTAGATCTCCATGCCGATGAACGAGGCGCCGAGCACGAAGGTCACGCCCAGCCAGCGCAGCACCGCCGAGGTGTCGTGGCGGTGCATCGCCAGTACGGCCTGGCCGTAGGTGATGCTGGAGACCAGCAGCAGGAAGGTCTCGGCCATCACGAACGGCAGCGAGAACAGGTCCTTGCCGGTGGGGCCACCGGCGTAGGCGGTGCTGAGCACCGCGTACGAGGCGAACAGCGAACCGAACAGCACCAGGTCGGACATGAGGTAGACCCACATGCCGAACACCTTCATGCCGCCCTGTTCGTGGCCATGGTCGTGTTCGTGGTGGTCCTCGTGTGCCTGCGTGTCGCTGGCCAGCTCGGGGCGGGTCAACAGGTTCATGCGCGTACCTCCTTCAGCTTGGCAAGGTTGGCCGCTTCGGTGCGCGCCACCTCTTCGGAACTGACGTAGTAGTCCACATCCTCGTCGTAGGACCGCACGATCAGGGTGACGATCATCGCGATGAAGCTGGCCGCGGCCATCCACCAGATGTGCCAGACCAGGGCGAAGCACAGCACCAGGATCCAGATGTTGAGGATCAGCGGCACGCCGGTGTTCTTCGGCATGTGGATCGGTGCGTACTTCTTCGGCGGCGGCGGCAGGCCGCGCTTCTTCGCTTCGTGGAAGGCGTCCAGCTCATCGGCCTTGGGCACCACGGCGAAGTTGTAGAACGGCGGCGGCGACGGCGTGGCCCATTCCAGCGTGCGTGCATTCCACGGGTCGCCGGTCAGGTCCAGGTTGCGCTTGCGGTCGCGCACGCTCACGTAGATCTGCACCAGCATCAGGATGATGCCCGCGAACACGAACAGCGCGCCGATGAAGGCGGCGATCAGGTACGGCGTCCACGCCGGGTTGTCGTACTGGTTCATGCGGCGGGTCATGCCCATGAAACCCAGCATGTACAGCGGCATGAAGGCCAGGTAGAAGCCGATCACCCAGCAGGCGAACGACCACTTGCCCAGGCGCTCGTTGAGGGTGAAGCCGAACACCTTCGGGAACCAGTAGGCGAAGCCGGCCAGGTAGCCGAACAGCGCGCCGCCGATGATGGTGTTATGGAAGTGCGCGACCAGGAACAGGCTGTTGTGCAGCAGGAAGTCCGCGCCCGGGATGGCCAGCAGCACGCCGGTCATGCCACCGATGGTGAAGGTGACCAGGAAAGCGATGGTCCACAGCATCGGCACGCTGAACTCGACGCGGCCGCCGTACATGGTGAACAGCCAGGTGAAGATCTTCACGCCGGTGGGGATGGCGATGATCATCGTCATGATGCCGAAGAAGGCGTTGACGCTGGCACCGGAGCCCATGGTGAAGAAGTGGTGCAGCCAGACGATGAACGACAGGATGCCGATCGCCAGCGTGGCGCCCACCATCGACTTGTAGCCGAACAACTTCTTGCGCGCGAACGTGGCGGTCACTTCAGAGAAGATGCCGAACGCCGGCAGCACCAGGATGTACACCTCCGGATGGCCCCAGGCCCACACCAGGTTCACGTACATCATCGGGTTACCACCCAATGTGTTGGTGTAGAAGTTGAAGTCCAGGTAACGGTCCAGGGTGAGTGCACCCAGCGCCACGGTCAGGATCGGGAAGGCGGCGATGATGATCACGCTGGTGACCAGCACGGTCCAGGTGAACACCGGCATCTTCATCAGGGTCATGCCCGGCGCACGCATGCGCAGGATGGTGATGAACAGGTTGACGCCGGTCAGCAAGGTGCCGATGCCCGAGGCCTGCAACGCCCATATGTAGTAGTCCACGCCGACGCCTGGGCTGAACTCGATGCCCGACAGCGGCGGATAGGCCACCCAGCCGGTCATGGCGAATTCGCCAACGCCCAGCGAGATCATCATCAACGCTGCGCCGACCACGAAGATCCAGAAGCTGAAGGCGTTGAGGAACGGGAACGCCATGTCGCGCGCACCAATCTGCAGCGGCACGATAATGTTCATCAGGCCGACCACGAACGGGGTGGCCACGAAGAAGATCATGATCACGCCGTGCGCGGTGAAGATCTGGTCGTAGTGCTCGGGCGGCAGGAAGCCGTCACTGCCTGGCCCGGCCGCGGCCAGCTGTGCGCGCATCATCAGCGCGTCGGCGAAGCCACGCACCAGCATGACCAGCGCCACCACCACGTACATGATGCCGATCTTCTTGTGGTCCACGGTGGTGAACCAGTCGCGCCACAGCGGGCCCCACAGCTTGAAGTACGTCACTGCGCCAAGCAGCGCGAGGCCACCCAGCACCATGGCCGCCAATGTGACCACGACGATCGGCTCGTGCAGCGGCACGGCCTCCCACGTCAATTTACCCAACATGTTCGTTACTCCTGGGAAACCTGGGCACCACCGGCAGCGCCCACCGGGGTGGCAGCAGCGGTGTTCTCACCGACGCCGATGAACTGGTCGATGACCTTCTTGAACAGCAGCGGTTCAACGCTGGAGAAGTGCTGCACCGGTGCGTTCTTCGACGGTGCGGCCAGCGCCTTGAACTGCGCGAAGCTGAGCGCGTCGGGCGCGCTGCGCACGTCGGCCACCCAGCGCTCGAACTCTTCGTTGCTGCTGGCGGTGGCGATGAACTTCATGTTCGAGAAGCCATGCCCGCTGTAGTTGCCGGACATGCCACGGAACTGGCCGGGCTCGTTGGCAATCAGGTGCAGCTGCGTGCGCATGCCGGCCATCGCGTAGATCTGCCCACCCAGCTGCGGGATGAAGAAGGTATTCATCGTCGAGTTGGAGGTGATGTTGAACGCCAGCGAGCGGTTGGCCGGGAAGTTGAGCTGGTTGACCGTGGCGATGCCCAGGTCCGGGTACACGAACACCCATTTCCAGTCGGTGGCGATCACGTCCACGTGCAGCGGTTCACCGGCCACGTCCAGCGGCTTGTACGGGTCCAGTTCGTGGGTCGACTTCCACACGATCACCGCCAGAACCGCGATGATGATCAGCGGCACGCCCCAGACCACGATCTCCACCTTGGTGGAGTGCGACCAGTCCGGCGTGTATTTCGCTTTGGTGTTGCCGGCGCGGTAGCGCCACGCGAACACGAAGGTCAGCACGATGGCCGGTATCACCACGATCAGCATCAGGCCGATGCAGATCAGGATCAGGTCGCGCTGGGCGAGCCCGACCATGCCCTTCGAATCCAGCAGCACCCAGTCACAGCCCGACAGGCCGACGCAGGCCAGGGCGACCAGCGCCAGGCGGATGCGGTTCCAGCAGATATTCATTGGAGGTCAACCCTGTTGAAGAAGCGCGCTTGACCGGCTCGCCTGCGCGCAGCGCCCGGGCGTGGAGCGGCTACACTGTGGGTACGAGGTCGCCTACAAGCAGGCGAACCACTCCAATCAAGCCCATACAAGATACAGCATTGTATGGACTTGTGCATCTGCACGTATGGAAAAATCTGACCGATGACGCCACCTGCCGCCGGCCGCCGCCTGAAACACCCCAATCGCACCTGGGTCCGCCCCTTCCGCGAGGGCGCCGGCCCGCTGTACCTGCAGATTGCCCAGCAGGTGCGCGAGGCAGTAGATGACGGCGTGCTGCGCCCGGGCGACCGCCTGCCGCCGCAGCGCGACCTGGCCCAGCAGGTGGGCGTGGACCTGACCACGGTCACCCGCGCCTTTGCCGAACTGCGCCAGGCCGGCCTGCTCGATGCCCAGGGCGCGGGCGGCACCTTCATCGCGCTGTCGGCCGGCAACCGCAGCACCTCGGTCGACCTGAGCATGAACATCCCGCCGCTGCTGGGCAGCGCGCCGTTCGCACAGGGCATGGAGGCCGGCTTCCAGCACGTGGGCCAGCAGCTGGGCCAGGGCGAACTGATGAGCTACCACGTCGGCGCCGGCACCCGCGAGGACCGCGCCGCCGCCGTGCAGTGGCTGGCGCCAATGCTGGGCACGGTCGGTGCCGACCAGGTGGTGATTTGCCCGGGCGCGCAGACCGCGCTGTGCGCATTGATCCTGGCCCGCACCCAGCCGGGCGAGCTGATCGCCGCCGAACAGCTGACCTACCCGGGCCTGCTGGCCGCCGCGCGCGTGCTGCAGCGGGGCGTGGTGCCGGTGGCGATGGACGCCGAAGGCATGCTGCCCGAGGCTCTGGAAGAAGCCTGCCAGCTGCGCCGCCCGCGCCTGCTGTACCTGGTGCCGACCATCCAGAACCCCACCACGGCAACGATGTCGGCGCAGCGCCGGCAGGCCCTGCTGGATGTCGCCAAGCGCCACGATCTGACCGTGATCGAAGACGATCCCTACTGGTTGCTGGCCGGGGACGCCGCGCCGCCGCTGGCCGCGCATCGCGACGCCGGCTGCCCTGTCTACTACATCTCCACCCTGTCCAAGTGCCTGGCCCCGGGCCTGCGCACCGCCTACCTGGTGGTACCGGCCGGCGAGCCGATGGAACCGGTGCTGGACGCCCTGCGCGCCATCGCACTGATGCCGACCCAGTCGATGGTGGCGGTGGCTTCGCAGTGGATCCGCAGTGGCCAGGCCCAGGACATGGTGCAGCGCTTCCAGCAGGAGCTGCGCGAGCGCCAGGCCATTGCCGCCCGGTATCTGCCCACCCGCGCCCAGGCCCATCCGGCCGGCCTGCACGTGTGGCTGCCGTTGCCGCCACGGCTGGACCAGTACCGGCTGATCCAGGCCGCCCAGGAACAGGGGCTGGGCATCGCCAGCTCCGACGCCTTCAGCGTGGAGGAGCCGCCACCGGGCAACGCGATCCGCCTGTCGCTGGGCGGCGCGGTCGACCAGGGCGCGCTGGCCGGGGCGCTGGCGAAGCTGAATGAGATCCTGTCTGAAGCGCCCGAGGCCCGGCACAGCGCCATTGTCTGAGTCATCCACGTGGCACGACATCCATACAAGATGATATTTTGTATGCAATGTATGGATGAAGGGACGTGCATCGATGCGCGCCGAGAAACTGAAGTTCCACCTGGTGATGGCCGGTTGCGGCGGCTTTGTCGTGCTGATGCTGGCCGCGCTGGCCTGGGTCTGCCTGCAGCCGCAGACCGTGGACGTGCAGGCCGCCGAGCGCCACGCCATCGAGCAGTGCGTGCAGCGCAGCGAGGACCCGTCGCGTAGCGAGATCCAGCGCCGCGCGCAGGCCGATTCCTGCCGCGAGATGCGCAAGCAGTACGTGCACAAGTTCGGCCGGGAAGACTCCTGATGGGCGCAGCCGCGCCGCGCCGCCGCTTGCTGCTGCCGACGATGATCGCCCTCGCCTGCCTGTTCATGGCCGGCGTGGCGGCTGCACTGTGGCAGTACTTCGGCTACAGCGCGCAATCCACGTTCACCGAACAGGCCATCGTCTTCGACGACTCGCAACTGCGCCTGCCAGCCGATCTGGCCGGTGATACCGGCCGCATCCGCGTGGTGCATTTCTGGGACCCGGCATGTGCGGTCTGCAACCGGGAAACCGGTGCGCACCTGAGCTACCTGATCAGCATGTACCGCCGCGCCGGCATCGACTTCTACGCGATCCGTCGCCCTGGCACGCAGGGCGAGCTGCCCGAGCCGCTGCGCAGCAAGGTGATCAACCTGCCGACCATCGACGGCATCGAACACATCCCGGCCAGCCCCGCCGTAGCCATCTGGGATCGCCAGGGCCACCTCGCCTATGCGGGGCCGTACAGCATCGGCATGGTCTGCAACTCGGCCAACAGCTTTGTCGAACCCCTGCTGGACAGACTGGTGCGCGGCGAAACCGTGCGCCCGAAAGGACTGCTTGCCGTGGGCTGCTACTGCCCCTGGCAGGCCAAGCGCTGAGGACGCGCAATGACATCACTGACGCTGGCCGGTGCGGCCGCCGCAAACAACAACGGCGGTCACCTGTCCGAACCGACCGATGGTTATGGACAGGCTCCCGCCGTTGGAAGCAACGATACGCCCCGACATGCTCCGTACATGCCGCGACCGGATGTCGCAGCGCGCGAGTGGGTGCAGGACGTGCTCGCGCACAGCGGGCCGATCTACCTGCGCATCGTCAATTCGCTGGAACGCACGGTGCGCCGTGGCGGCCTCGCACCCGGACAGCGCCTGCCCTCGCAGCGCGCGTTGGCACAGCAGCTCGGCATCGACCTGACCACGGTCACCCGCGCCTTCGATGAAGCACGCAAGCGCGGCCTGATCGAAGCACGCGGACCACAGGGCAGTTTCATCGCACCGCCCAAAGCCGGCTTCGACCAGGCAGTGGACCTGAGCATGAACGTGCCGCCGGTGCCCGACGCCGATGCGCTGGCCGAGACACTGCGCCGCGGTGCCGCCGCCGTGCTTGCACGCAGCAACGCGCCGAACCTGATGACGTATCACCTGGGTGGCGGCAACCCCACTGACCGCCATGCAGCGGCGCGCTGGCTGCAGCCGATGCTCGGCGCGGTGGATGACGACTGCCTGCTGCTGACCGAAGGCGCGCAGGTGGCGTTGGCCGCTATTTTGGTCAGCCAGGGCCGCGATGGCGATACGATCCTGTGCGATGCGCTGGTCTACCCGGGGCTGCTGCAGGCCGCAGCGGCACTGGGACGTCGTCTGCTGCCGGTGGACAGCGACGAACACGGCATGTGCCCTGAAGCGCTGGTGCGGCAGGCGCGTGACAGTGGCGCACGGCTGGTCTATCTCAACCCCACCTGCCAGAACCCGACCGCGCTGACCCTGCCGCTGCAGCGGCGCGAGGCACTGGCGCGGGTGCTGGAACGCGAAGGCCTGCTGGCGATCGAGGATGATCCGTACTGGCACCTTGCCGAAGATGCACCGATACCCCTGGCAACGCTGGCACCGCGCCATGTGTTCTACGTGGCGACGCTGTCGAAGGTGATCAGCCCCGGCCTGCGCACTGCGTTCGTGCAGTGCCCAAGCGCTGCGCACGCTGAGGCGATGACGGCTGCATTGCGGGCGACGCGGCTGATGGGCCATCCGCTGGTCTCGGCGTTGGCCAGCCAGCTGCTGCTGGATGGTTCGGCGCAGTCACTGCTGGCCCAGGTGCGCACCGAGGCACGCGAGCGCATGCGCATGGCGCGCTACCTGCTGGCGCCATCGCTGCTGCAGCGCGCGGAAGGCCTGCATGCCTGGTGCCGGGTACCAGCGCCGTGGACCGACGCCACGCTGGTGCGTACCGCACAGCTGCAGGGGCTGGCGATTGCGCCATCTTCGGCGTTCTGCCCGCAAGGCGTGTCTTACCCAAATGGCGTGCGGCTGTCGCTGGGGCTGGCGGCGGACCGCCGACAGCTGGAGAGTGCGCTGCGACGGATTGATCGGTTGTTGTTGTCCGATGCGTTGCCGGCGATCGAGCGGTAGCCCTGGAATGGGATGTGCCGACCAACGGTCGGCACCCACCCGACCGGTAGTGCCGGCCGCTGGCCGGCGGAAGACTCCTCAGCATGGTTGGAATGTGCCAACCAAGGTTGGCACCCAACCGACCGGTAGCGCCGGCCGCTGGCCGGCGGAAGATTCCCCGGCACGGTTGGAATGTGCCAACCAACAGTTGGCACCCACCCGACCGGTAGCGCCGGCCGCTGGCCGGCGGAAGATTCCCCGGCACGGTTGAAATGTGCCAACCAAGGTTGGCACCCACCCGACCGGTAGTGCCGGCCGCTGGCTGGCAGAAGATTCCCCGGCACGGTTGGAATGTGCCAACCAACAGTTGGCACACACCCGACCGGTAGTGCCGGCCGCTGGCCGGCAGAAGATTCCCCGGCACGGTTGGAATGTGCCAACCAAGGTTGGCACCCACTCGATCGGTAGCGCCGGCCGCTGGCCGGCGGAAGATTCCCCGGCACGGTTGGAATGTGTCAACCAAGGTTGGCACCCACCCGATCGGTAGTGCCGGCCGCTGGCCGGCGGAAGATTCCGCGGCACGGTTGGAATGTGCCAACCAAGGTTGGCACCCACCAAAGCAGGGTCAGGCCAAGGCGGAGAGGGCCTTCACCAGCGCATCCATCTGCTCCGGCCGGGTGAACACCGACGGCGTCACGCGTACACAGGCACCCGATTCCAGGCCATCGCGATGGGTGGTGAACACGCGATGCTCATCCAGCAGTCGCTTCTGCAGAGCCATGTTGTCAGCCACGCTGGTGCGCCCGCGCAGGCGGAAGCTGGCCAGCGCACTGGCCAGCGCCGGGTTCGGCGAAGACAGCACTTCGATGTGCGCCATCTTCCGCGCTGGCACGGTCCAGCGCTCGCGCAGGTAGCGCAGCCGCGCCTGCTTGTTGGCCACGCCGATGCGCTGATGCAGGGCAATCGCCTCCGGCAGTGCCAGGTAGGCGGCGAAGTTGACCGTGCCGGTGTGCACGCGGCTGCCGACACGGCCATCGTCGGTCTCGCCCATGTACGGATCCAGGTCCGTCACGCGTCCCTTGCGCACGTACATTGCGCCGACACCGACCGGCGCGCCGATCCACTTGTGCAGGTTGATGCCGACGAAATCAGACTTCAGCTGCGGGACCGCATAGTCGATCTGGCCGAACCCGTGCGCGGCATCGACGATCACATCGATACCGCGCGCACGTGCACGTTCGGCAATCTCGGCCACCGGCAGCACCAGCCCGTGCCGATGGCTGACCTGGGTCAGCAGCACCAGCTTCAACCGTGGCAACCGCGCGAATGCGGTCTCGTAGGCCTGCACGATCTGCGCGTGGTCGGGCACCGGTGGCAGCGCGATGCGCTCGACCTGCACGCCACGACGCTGCTGCAGCCAGCGCATCGCGCCGATCATGCTGTCGTAGTCGATGTCGGCATACAGCACCTGGTCGCCGGGCTGCAGGCGGTTGTAGCCGCCAATCAACGCCAGCATCGCCTCGGTGGCCCCCCGCGTCAGTGCGATCTCATCAGCACCCACGCCCAGCAGCTCCGCCACCTGCCGCTGTACCGCCATGTACTGCGCCGGAAACGCGCGGCGCCCATACCAGGCATTGCCACGGTTCACCTCGGCGGTATGGCGCTGGTAGCTGGCCAGCGTCTCACGCCCCATCGCGCCCCAGTAGCCGTTCTCCAGGTGGTTCACTTCGTCGGTGATGTCGAAGTGGCTGGCCACAGCGGCCCAATAGCTTTCATCGCGGGCCAGTACTTCCGGCGCCGCGGTCGTCGCGGGAATCTCCATCGGCGAAGCGTAACGCGCAGTGGCGCTGACCGGCAGTGAAGGCAGCGCCGCTGCGGCCGGCAGCAATGCACCGGCGCGCAGCAGGGAACGACGACGAGCGTCCATCAGAAGGTCAACCGGTACTGCGCGTACAGGTTGGCACCGTCGGTGTCGTACGGCGCGTTGCGCGAGTAGACCAGGCCACGGCTGGCCTGGAACGTGGCCTCATCCGGGTAGCGATCGAACACATTGTCGGCGCCCACGCGCAGGCTGTGGTGCTCGTTGATGCGATAGCCCACGGCCAGGTCGAGGAAGCTCATCGCACCGAAGCGCTGGTAGATGTCGCCCACCGCGTTGCCGCTGGAATCGGTCCAGGCGCCGTAGTAGCGCATGCGCGCCATCAGCGACCAGGCGCCGATGTCCCAACTGCCGGTGAGGCTGCCCTTGTGCTCGGGCAGGCGGTCCTCGAACAGCACGCGCTGGGTTTCGTTGGTGGCCACTGAGGTGCTGCCGTTGTCCACGCGGGTGCGGTTGTAGTTGTAGGCCAGGGTCAGCGTCATGCGGCCGGCGCCGAGATCCCGCAGGTAGTTGCCGACCACGTCCACGCCGGTGGTGGTGGTATCGAAGTCGTTGGTGAAGTAGTTCACCGAGGTGTAGCCCAGTGGATTGGGCGTACCGGCCGGAATGGCGAAGCTGGCCGACTGGCTGAAGCGATCGGTGAGCTTGATCTGGTAGACGTCCACCGAGCCGGACAGGCCGAGGTCGGTGCGCCAGGTCAGGCCCAGCGAGGCGGTTCGCGATTCTTCGGGCTTCAACGGCTTGGCCCCAAGCAGCTGCGCCAGCGGATCGTTCGGCGACAGGCGGCCACTGGTGAAGATCTGCAGCGTGCGCGTGTCCAGGCCCTGGCTGGTGCTGGTGGTGTTGAGCTGCGCCGGCGTCGGTGCGCGGAAGCCGGTCGACACGGTGCCGCGCAGGGCCACGTCCGGGGTGATCGCAAAGCGCGCCGACAGCTTGCCATCCAGCGTGCTGCCGAAGCTGGAGAAGTCCTCGTAGCGGCTGGCCGCGCCGATGCTCCAGCGCTCGCCCAGCGGCACTTCCATGTCCACGTAGGCGGCCTTGCTGCGCTGGCTCCACTGCCCGGCCTGGCTGGCCGAGAAGCCCGGCGCGCCATTGGAATTGGCCTCCAGGCCCGCGGCCGCGCCCGGGCCCACCGCGTACGAGGCCGGATCACCGGCGCGCACCTGGTAGGTTTCCTGGCGGAACTCGCCACCAAAGGCGACGTTGATCGGCTTGGACAGCGCCGCCACGTCCCACTCGTAGTTGAAGTCGGCGTTGGCGTTCTTCTCGGTCTGGGTCAGGCGGCCCAGATCGAACGCGGTGGGGCTGGCCGGGCCGAGCGAGGCATTGATCGAGTTCTTCAGGCTATAGTCGATGGCGTTGCGGCCATACGAAGCACTGACATCCCAGCGCAGCTTCGGCGTGATCTCACCGCGCAGGCCGCCGACCAGCTGCAGATCGTTCTGCACATTGCCGTACTGCGGGCTGAAGCCCACCGGATACAGCGAGCGCAGGTTCCAGCCGGGGAAGATGGTGGTGGTGCGATAGGCACCGGTGGTGGTGTCCGGATTGCGCCAGTTGAAATCGCTGACGCCGTCGCTGTGGCTGTACAGGCCGAACGCATACAGCTCCAGTGTGTCGCTGGCGTTGGCCTTCACGTTGAAGCCGACGCGGCGGCTTTCCAGTTCCGGCTGGCCCCAGCGCTGCACCGGATTGGGCACGTCCAGCTCCGGATGTGCAGCCTGAAAGGCGATCGCATCGGGGCGCTGGCGGGTGCGCGAGGAGGCGTCGGAGTTGGACGATTCGGCGAACAGCACCAGGCTGCCATAGTCGCCCAGCGACCAGCCGGTGCGCGCACTGAAATCGCGCGAGGCACCGTCGCCCTGCGCGTACTGCGAATAGCCGGCGGTGATCTCGGTGCCCGGGCCATCCTCGAGGATGATGTTGATGACACCGGCGATGGCGTCCGAGCCGTACTGCGCCGACGCACCATCGCGCAGCACCTCGATGCGCTTGATGGCACTGGTGGGAATCTGTGCCAGATCAGCGGCCTGCGCACCGCGGTTGCCGAGCAGCGCGCTGCGATGGAAGCGGCGGCCGTTGACCAGCACCAGGGTCTGGTCCGGCGACAGGCCACGCAGGGTGGCCGGACGCACGAACACCTGCCCGTCGGCCATCGGCAGGCGCTGCACCACGAACGACGGCACCAGCTGCGCCAGCACGTCCTTCAGGTCGGTGGATTCAACGGACCTGATGTCTTCCTTGGTGAACACGTCCACCGGCGCCAGCGTTTCGAACTGGGTTCGGTTGGACGCGCGGGTACCGGTGACCAGCATCGCGTCGAGCTGGGTGGGTACGGCGCGGCTGCCGCCTGCGGCATCGACCGCATCGGCCTCCGCTGCGATCGCGCCTCCTGCGCTGGCCATGGAAAGGGCAAGGAGCATGGAACGCGAAAGCTTCGAACGATGCACGGCAGGGCTCCGGGAGGACGCGACAGGGCCAGCACCTGTGCGGACACAACAGGCCTGGACAAGGCGCGCAGTCTCGGCCCGGTGTGTGAAGGAGGCATGACGTCAGTACGACAGCTTGATGCGGGGTCGCGCATCAATGCGAAGGCATCCACGCATGGCGTGGATCTACCGGCAGGCACCCCTGTGCCGGCCCACGTCGGCTTGGTAGATCCACGCCATGCGTGGATGAGCATTGGCGCCTCGCGGTGTGGGGCTAGTCCGTGGTCTTGCCGCCGAAGCCAAGACGAGCCGGCCGTGCCGTCCGCAGTGGAAAGAACAGCATGCCAATGGACACCATCTGGAACGGAGTGAACAGGAACCAGATGTTGTCGGTGCCGACCGCCAGGAGGTTGAAGTCCAGATCGCCGATCCACTCCAACCGCCACAACACGGTAACCACTCCTCCGACGGTCGGAACCGGCAGAACGCCGTGACCGGCCAGCATCAACGTCGGTGTCAGCAGCCCGGCCAGGAACGCGAAGCCGGCGCGGTAAAGCCAGGGATTGCCCTTCCAATACGGCGCGCAGCGCCACATCAGCAGCAGCAATGCGAGGGTCAACAGCCAGGGCAACAGCCACTGTGTAACCACCAAGTCCATCATCGGATCGGCTTCACCGGCCTGGCGTCCCACGTCGTTGATCGCATCTCCCTGCCCTCCAATACGTCCATGAAGCACGCATTGTTGCCGGTACGCGGGCAGACGCAAAGCCCCGGCAGCGCAAGAACTGCTAAACGCAGCGCCTGCCGATCCGCTACTGTGCCCGGCATCGGATTCAGGAACGGCAGGATGAGTGCGGCAGGCAAGGCGTTGTGGTACATCGAAACCCATGCGGACCAGCCATTGGCGCTGGCCGATATCGCCGCCGCAGCGGGGCTGTCGCCGTTCCATCTGTCACGCCTGTTCCAGGCCCGCACTGGCACCTCGGTGGTGCGCTATCTGCGGGGACGGCGCCTGACAAACGCCGCGCAGCGGCTGGCCAACGGCGCAGGCGACATCCTGCAGGTTGCGCTTGGCGCCGGCTATACCACCCATGCGGCGTTCACCCGTGCCTTCAGCGAGCAGTTCGGGCAGACACCCGAGCGGGTACGCGAGCAGGGCACCGATGGCCTGGCGCTGGTACAGGCGATCCGCGTGGACGATGCGCCGGCGCCCTGCGGTGAAGCGCCGCGACTGCTCGACACGCCCGCATTCCAGGTGGTGGGCATCGGCATGCGGCATACCCGCGATAGTGGCGGCGCGATACCCGGGCAGTGGGCGCAGCTCAATCGGGAATGGCCGACGCCGGCGCCGATCAGCTTCGGCGTGTGCTGCAACAGCGACGACGATGGCGGCTTCGACTACATCGCGGCTCTGCCGGCAAGCGCGGTGCCGAGCGTGCCTGTGCACTGGCAACGCGTGGACGTACCGGCGCGTCGCTACCTGGTCGCCTGGCACGGCGGGCACATCTCGGCCATCCGCTCGACCTGGTTCTGGCTGCTGGACCATTACCTGCCAGGCTCCGGCCTCAGCCTGGCCGAGGCCCCGGACCTGGAACGCTACGACAGCCGCTTTGATGAGCACACCGGCAACGGCGGCGTGGAGATCTGGCTGCCAGTCGACGAACGCCCCAACTGACAAGGAACTGAAGATGCGCATGATGGCCGCTGTGCTGGGAATGATCCTCATGGTCTCCACTGCCATCGCCGAGGGCAGCGAGACGCAGGCGGCCGGCGAGCGCCACGGCGCCACCACCGTGGCCAGCGCAGCTGTACGCGATGCGCAGCACCACGATACGCTGCGCTACACGGTCTGGTACCCAGCGCTGGCCGGCAGCCGGGAAACCGCCCTGACCATCGGCCCGCCCGACGCGCCGCTGTTCGAGGTCGGACGCGCAGCGATGGATGCTCCCGTCGCGGGGGCTCGCCTGCCGACGCTGCTGCTGTCGCACGGTAACGGCGGCAGCGCACGCATGATGGGCTGGTTGGGCACGGCGCTGGCGCGGGACGGCTATCTGGTGATCGCGGTGGATCATCCCGGCAACAACGGTGCCGACGAGATGACGCTGACCGGCAGCATGCTGAGCTGGCTGCGCGCGGATGACCTGCGCGCTGCGCTGGCCGCCGTGCAGGCCGATCCGATCCTGGGCCCGCATGTCGATCCTGAACGGCTGGGCGTGGTCGGCTTCTCGGCCGGTGGCTACACCGCGCTGCTGGCAGCCGGTGCACGGCCCAGCCTGCAGCGACTGCTGGCTTTCTGCACCGCGCACCCGGATGACGGCGTCTGCCAACCGCAACAGGAGGCGGCCACGCACACGATGCAGGCGCGCCGGGCCGCTGCGGCTTCGCCCGCGCTTGCCCCCTGGATCGCCGAGGCTGACGCACAGCGCGCGATTCCCGGCGTGCGTGCCGTGTTCCTGCTGGCACCCGCCATCGTGCAGGCGTTCGCGCCCGCGCAGCTGTCCGCGTTGCGGCAGCCGGTATCGATCATGTTGGGGGCCGCAGACACCGTCGCGCCACCGGAGACCAATGGTGAGGCCGCACAGGCGCAGATTCCGCGCGCAACGCTGCAACGCCTGCCGGACGTGGGTCACTACGACTTCCTGGCGGCCTGTACCGCTGTCGGCGGGCAGAGGCTGCCCGGACTGTGCAACACGTCGGTTCCCAGGGCGAAAACCCACCGGCAGGCGGTGGATGCAGCCACGCGATTCTTCGCCGACGCACTGCGCTAGTGGCCGCCGGATGCGGCCCGGCGCTACAGTGATCGCGTCCACGGAGAACGATCATGCGCCTGCTGCACCTCACCCTGCCGGTCTCCGATGTCGGCGCCGTCGCTGCGTATTTTCACGATGTCCTGCAGCAACGCGTGATCGGCCCCCATGTGCACATCGGCTGGAGCACGATCGAACTGCAGCCCGCTGAAGGACGTCCGCTCGGAGGCGTGCACCTGGCCTTCAACGTACCGGACAACCGCTTCGGCGAGGCAATGACCTGGCTGCGCGAACGCACGCCACTGCAACGCAATCCAGCAGGGCTGGATTACTTCGCGCTGGAAAGCAGCTGGCAATCGCAGTCGGTGTACTTCACTGGCCCCGATGGCTTGATCCTGGAACTGATCGGCCGCCGCCGCTTGCCCGACAGTACGCATCAGGGCGCCTTCCATGGCAGCGAACTGACCTGCCTGAGCGAGGTCGGCCTGCCCAGCCACGATGTCGATGCTGTGCGCGAACAGTCCAGCCTGCGGTTTGGCCTGCAACCGATCAGCCCGCCTTCGCCGCAGTTCGCGCCGATGGGCGACGACGAAGGGCTGCTGATCGTGGTCGCTGCGGACCGGCGCTGGTTCCCCGAGCAGAAGGACCTGCCCAATGCGCAGGGGCTGTTGCTGCAGGTCGGCGACGTGGCCGGCCCGGGCGTTGTGGAGGACGCTGCACTCGGCTGGCGTGTGCAGGCGACCTGATCTACCAGCTGCCCGACGCGCCGCCTCCGCCGCTGCGGCCACCGCCCCCGGACCAGCTGCTGGAGCTGCTCGACGATGAACTGCTGGATGACGCGCTGGACGTGCTGCGCTCACGGCGTGACGAAATCCGGCCACGTGCGCGTTCGCCCGGCAACATGGTGAACAGCCACACGAAGTACAGCAGCACGCCACACACACCGGACACGATCATCGCCAGCAGCCGTGGATCGTCACCTTCGGCACGATGGATCGCCAGCAACGCGCCCGCGGCATAGCCGAGGGTCAACAGCACCAGCACCGTCATGCGCACGACGAAGCTGCTGCGGTTCTTCTTCCAGCGTGTGCGACCGGCCTGCACCAGAAAGAACACCATCAGGGTGACAACGCCCGCGGCGGCCAGCAGCAGCAGGTGGCGGGCCAGGCTCGGTGGCAGCTGGCCACGAAGCAGCGCCTGCACCAGGAAGACCGCGCTGAGTACCAGCATGCCGCACAGCACGATGCGCACACCTCGACTGCGGCGCCAGCACCAGCCCAGCAACGCCGCCACCGGCACGCCCATCGCCAGCACGAAGCACAGGCCCGGCAGCACATGGCGTGGCAGCAGCAGCGCCACGGAGAGCACGCCCGCACCCACAACGGCGGTCACCAGCATCGGACGCCCCCAGGCCGGCAAGGTCGGCCAGCTCGGCCTCGGTGCCGACGCATTGGCGGCCAGTGCCTTGCGCCGCCGCTCCCGACGGCTGCCGCTGAAATCGTCCGCGGTCTTCGCCGGTGGGAGAGGCGGCGGCGAGCGCCACAGCCCGGCCAGGAAGCCGGCCAGCAGGGTCAACGCCACCACCGAATCGGCGCGGCGCCAGTCTGCGGGCAGCACGTTGCGCATCGATGGTTCTTCCCATGCCGGTAGGTCCTCGCCATCGATCAGCGCCACTATGATCTTCGTTCCGTCCAGCACGCCCTGGTCAAGGTCGCCATCGCGGAAACGCGGCACGATCGCCTTGTCGATGATGCGGGCGGCATAGGCATCGGGTATCGCGCCCTCCAGGCCATAACCGGTCTGGATGCGTACGCGGCGGTCCTGCACGACTACAAGCAGCAGCACGCCATCGTCAACGCCTTCGCGGCCCAGCTGCCACTGGTCGAACACCCGCTGTGCGTAGGCTTCGATGCCCTCGTCGCCAACATGGTCGACTACCAGCACCTGCATCTGCGCGCCGGTGCGCGCCTGCAACTGAAGTGCCTGCGTGCGCAGTGTGTCGCGGGTATCCGCCGACAGTGCGTTGGCGGCGTCCACCACCGGATCGTCCAGCGCAGGGACTGCAGCACCGGCCATCACCACCCTCGGCAACAGGCACAACAGCATCAACAGCCATGCCGTGGCCCAGGTGCACGTCATCCTGCGCAGCATCTTCACGTTCCCTGCCCTGCCTCGATCCGCGCATGCAGCGCCTGCAGCTGTGCCGCCGTCTGGTTGAACACCTGCAGATCGGCGTCCACCAGGGCCGGCCAGTCCGGCGTGTGCCCCAGCAGCTGCGCCACCTGTTCGTTCGGTGCGCGGTCGAAGCCTTCGCCAAGCACGGCAAGATAGCGCTCACGGAATCCTTCCGGGTCACGCTGGTCCTGCACATAGAGCTGCACCGCCAGCAGCCCCGCATACAGGTAGTTCACCAGATAGTTCGGGTCCTCATACATCAGGCGCTTGCCGATCCAGCTGTTGCGCAGCTGCGGGTAGCGCTCCGGTTGCTGGCCGAAGCGTGCCAGCACCTGGCCGGTCAGCGAATCCAGGTCATCGGCGGTGCCCAGCGTGCTGTTGGTCACGCCCTGGTAGATCGACTGCTCCAGCTGCGCCTCCTCCGATGAAGTGAACAGCTGCAGTACCATGTCGTCCAGCAGCGACTTCAGGTAGTAGGCCTTTGCACGCGGGTCTTGTGCCTGCTGGTACAGCTGGTCGCGGAAACGCAGCTCGTTGTAGATGGCGAACGCCTCGGTCAGCCATGGGCTGCCATTGCGCTGCAACGGCGAGGCATGGCCACGCTGCATCCACTCGCCGTGCAGGGCATGGCCGGCTTCATGGGCGATCTCGACATCGCTTTCCAGATCCCCGCTGCGCACGCCAACGAACAGCATCGCCGGCGCGCCGGGTGCGTTCAACGGGAATGCATCCTGGCTGCGCTCACCACGTTCGGTGGCCAGGTCCATGCGGTGGTTGGCCGGGTCCAGCAGCGCGCGCAGCTCGGCGACGTAGGCCGGCCCCAGATGCTGCATGGCATCGGCGGCGGTGTCGCGCAGCTGCGCCAGCGTCAGCACCGGCGGCGCGTAACCGGCATCGGGCACCGTGGCATCCCAGAGCTGCGGCGCGTCGATGCCTGATCGCGCGGCGTGGCGCAGCAGCATGTCCTGGTAGGCGCGTCGATCTCCTGCATGGTTTTCGATTGTCAGCAGCGTCGCATCCACCGTCGATGCATCCAGGCCCATGTGCTGATAGCCACGTGCCGGCGCTGGACCGTCGCCCTGCAGGCGCGAGGCCGCGTCGTTCACCTGCACCAGGCCCAGCAGCACCGAGGCCATCGGTTCGCGTCGCGATTGCAGCCCCTGCCAGTACCCCTTCCATCCCGCCTCGCGCAGCATGCGGTCTGGATGCCGGGCCAGCGCCTGCCTGTCACGCCCCGTATCCCAACGCCGCCCATCGCGCTCGACCTGCGGGTACTCGGCCGTGCGCAGGATCTGCCCGCGCAGGCGCGCGAAACTGTCCAGCGCCGGATCAGCCAACGCATCCACCGCCTCATCCAGCGTGGCATTGGCTGGGGCGGCGGCCTCCTTCGATGCGCGCGTGCGCAGGAAGGCATACGGTGCGGACCAGGCCGCGTCCGCAGGTGCCTCGCGCAGCGCGGCGCGACCGGTGCGGGCAATGCGGCTGCACAGCGCCATCACCTGATCAAGCGCCTGTGCCGGACGATGATCGCGCGCGTTGCGGGCGGCCTGCAGGTGCAGGTAGCTGTGATGGCGCAGGCACTGCGCCTCCATGGCCTCGGCCTGCTGGAAACGTTCCGCGGGTGCGATGCCCGCAGCATGCTGCAGGGCCTCCAGCTGCCTGCCCAACGCATCACGCGCGATCTTTTCGGCTGCGGCGCTGGCGAAGTAGGCGCGATCGTCGGCGTGCAGCGACTGCGCCTGCAGGCCGGTGAAGGGCACCATCGCCAGCAGTACGGCAATGGCGGTGGTGGTACGCATCCTGCGAATCTGCATCGGCCTCTCCCTGCCTGGGTCAGGTCTCGAGCCTAGCAGCCGCTCCCCCATCCTGCCTGTGCCGGATCAGGTCTCAGATCGACTCATCCTCACGCTTGACCAAGGTCCAGCAAGGCGTCTGCGCGAAGGTATAGGTCTGCTGGTCGCTGCTGTCCGGGGTGCGGATCTGCACCTGCCGCTGCCCATCGGGCAGCGTGTTGACCTGCAGCTCGCGGCCCTGTCCGGCCAGTGCGGCGGGATCCGGCATCACCGGCCACTCGACATCGGCCAGCGCCAGCTGGCTTTCCACCTTGCGCGGTTCCGGCTCGGCCTCGGCATCGATGTAGCTGTCCAGCAACGGGTCGGCGGTGGCCTTTTCCTGCAGCGTGATCTCGTTGCCGAAGTGCTTCAGGAAGGCATCGAATTCCGGGTAGGGGCATTCGCTGCGCGATGGTGCCGGGGCAGGCGTGACCACTGCGGCCGTGGTGGCCGGCGCCGGCACAGCAGGTGTGGCGGCGGTGGGTGTGGTCTGGGGCGCAGGTGCGCACGCAACCAACGTCACGCTGCAGGCGAGCATCAGCACGGAAGGGGAACGGTATCGACGCATGGGCTCATCCTGAATCCGGTCCGGTCGCTCCATGCTACCGCGCACCCTACAATTCCGGCATTCCGCCTGTCCGAGATGCCCATGCGCCGCCTCCTTCTCCTGTTCGGCCTGCTGCTGCCTGCGCTGTGGCCCGCGTATGCCATGGCCGTCGATGTCCGCGAAGGCGACCTGCTGTTCGTCACTGCCGGCCATAGCGGTCTGAGCGCGGCCATCGACGATGCCACCGGCAAGCGGGGTTCGACCAGTTTCGACCATGTGGCCCTGGTGGCCTCGGCGCCGAAGGGCTGGGAGGTGCTGCACGCGGACGAGAAGGGATCGCGCCGGCAGTCGCTGGCCGAGTTCCAGCAGGAAGCCCAAGCCAAGCAGCGGCAGATCGTGGTCTATCGCCTGCGCGCGCCGCAGCGGGACGCGATCAAGGACGCGGTCGCCAGCGCGCGCACGATGCTGGGCAAGCCCTACAACACGTCGTATGTGTTGAACGAGGACAGCTACTACTGCTCGGACTTCATCGAACGCGCCTTCCGCGCGCACCATGTGTTCGCATTGCAGCCGATGAATTTCCGCAACCCGCAGACTGGAGAGATCGCCCAGCACTGGGTGGATCTGTACCGCGGCATGGGCATGGACGTACCGCAGGATCAGCCCGGCACCAATCCGAACGACATGTCGGCGGCGCCGGTGCTGCAGCGTGTCGGCGTGCTGGAATAAGCAAAGCCCCGCACGGGGCGGGGCTTCGCATCACCGGAGCTGGTGGCGAGGTCACTCTTCCTCGTCCTGCCCACCCTGCTGCTGGTTGCGCTGGTTGCGCTGCTGCTGTTCCTGCTGCTGTTGCTGCTGCTGGTCGCGGCCACGACCCTGCTGCTGATCCTGCTGGTTCTGCTGGCCCTGCTGCTTCTGGTTCGGGTTCTGGTTCTGCTGTGCCATGTCCGATCTCCAAAGCCACTCGCGGAATGCGGTGGACGTGGCCATCGTCTGCAGCGAATGGTTAATCACGCGTGGGTGCGCGGCTACATCTGCGTGTACGCCTGTGAATGAACGCGCAGAAGCCCTTGTGGCACAAGCGGCTGAAGGATTCATGCGGGTTCGGCATGTGCTCATGCAGTGGTCAGCATGACGCGCATTCATGGCGTTCTCAGCCGGAAACACGCGCGGAAGGAGGCTGGCTTCCCAACTCACGCAGGCAAGCCAGCCCAGCATTCAGGGCATCACCGGCGGCACATAGGCCAGGGTCATCCCCAGCAGCCACAACAGGCCCAGCACCAGCGGAATGTGCACCAGCAGCTGGATGAAGGTGAAGCCGACGATGTCGCGTGCCTTCAGCCCCAGCACGCCCAGCAGCGGCAGCATCCAGAACGGATTGATCAGGTTCGGCAGCGCTTCGGCGGCGTTGTAGACCTGCACCGCCCAGCCCAGGTGCGCCTTCAGTTCGTTGGCGGCCTGCATCACGTACGGCGCCTCGATGATCCACTTGCCACCACCGGAGGGCACGAAGAAGCCCAGCACGGCCGAATAGACACCCATCACCAGCGCGAAGGTATCGGTGCTGGCCACGTGCACGAACAGGCTCGACAGCCGGTGCGCCAGCGTCTGCCCATCGCCGCCAGCGGCGTGGGTGAGGATCATCGCGATGCCGCCGTACAGCGGGAACTGGATCAGCACGCCGGTGGTGCTGGGCACCGCCTTGGCCACCGCGTTGAGGAAGCTGCGCGGCCGCCAGTGCAGCAGCAGGCCCAGCGAAATGAACAGGAAGTTGTAGGTGTTGAGGTTGGCGATGGCGGTGACCACCGGCTTGTTGGCAAACTCGTTGAACAGCCAGCCGAACGCCAGCAGCGAGAGCAGCACGGTCAGCAGCGGGCTGTATTCCAGCCACTCGCCCGGGCGCGTGCGGCGCTGCAGCGGCTCCGGCTCCGCCTGCGCGGCACCGGGGAAGTCTTCAGCGGTGCGAGCGCTGCCGGCGGCCGGTGCGGTCAACCAGGCGATCAGCAGCGAGACCAGGATCAGCACCGCAGTCAGCGCGATCGACTGCCACAGGAAGATGGTTTCGGTGAACGGCAGGACGCCGGTGATCTCGACCAGGCCCGGCGGCATGCTGGCCGGATTGGCCTGCAGCTGTGCGGCCGAGGAACTCAACCCCATCGCCCACACCGCCCCCAGGCCGAGATACGCCGACGCACCGGCCGCGCGGTAGTCCATGCGCAGTTCGGTACGGCGGGCCAGCGCGCGCACCAGCAGGCCACCGAACACCAGCGAGAAACCCCAGCTGAGCAGCGAAGCGAGCATGCTGACCAGGCCTACGTACACCACCGCACTGCGGCCGGTACGCGGCACCCGGGCGAGGAAATCGATGAAGCGTGCGACCACCGGCGCGGTGGCCACGGCGTAGCCACCGATGACCACGAAGGCCATCTGCATGGTGAAGGGAATCAGGCTCCAGAAACCGTCACCGAAGGCGCTGGCGGTGGCCTGCGGGGTCGAGCCGAAGCCCATCGCGGCCAGCGCGACGATGACCACGCCCAGCACCGCGAACACGTACGCATCGGGGAACCACTTTTCCGCCCAGGCGGCCGAGCGCAGCGCTGCGCGCGCCATCCAGCCGTCCTGTACTTCTGCCGTCGAGGCCATCGCTTACCCTCCCAGGTTCGATGGATCGATTCTGGGCGGTGGGGTGCGGCCTGTCAGCCACCTATTGGTCGTAGGTCGCGGAGGAGGGTAGTGCCGGCCGCTGGCCGGCAACCTCGAGATCGCACACGGGTGCAGCCGGCCAGCGGCCGGCTCTACCAGATCCAAGCATCATCGCAGGTGGTGGAAGGCGGTAACGCCGGCCGCTGGCCGGCAATTTCCCAATTGGGATGGTCGTGCAGCCGGCCAGCGGCCGGCTCTACCTCACCCTGGGCTCAGCGCAGCGCCAGGTCCACTGCGATGCCGGCAAACAGCGCGGCACCCACCCAGTTGTTGTGCAGGAACGCCTTGAAGCACGGGCCGCGCTCGCGGTTGCGGCAGATCCAGAACTCGTAGACCACCAGCGCGGTGGCCACGGCCACGCCGGCCAGGTAATAGCCGCCCAGCCCGCCGCGCACGCCGACCAGCGCCATCGTGGCCAGGAACAGCGCGTACAGCACGCCCTGGATGACCAGGTCCAGGTCGCCGAACAGGATCGCGGTGGAGTGCGAGCCCATCTTCAGATCGTCTTCGCGGTCGACCATCGCATACCAGGTGTCGTACGCGGTGGACCACAGGATGTTGCCGGCGTACAGCAGCCAGCCCAGCATCGGCACTTCGCCCTGCACGGCGGCGAACGCCATCGGGATGCCCCAGCCGAACGACATGCCCAGGTAGACCTGCGGCAGGTGGGTGTAGCGCTTCAGGTACGGGTAGCTGGCGGCGAGGAACACGCCGATGAAGCTCAGGCCGATGGTCAGCCCGTTCATGGTCAGCACCAGGCCGAACGCCACCAGCATCAGTACCGCGAACAGGGCCAGCGCGGCGCGGCCACTGATCGCGCCGGTGGCCAGTGGGCGCGCCTTGGTGCGCTCCACATGCGGGTCGAGCCAGCGGTCGGCATAGTCGTTGATGACGCATCCGGCCGAGCGGGTCAGCCACACGCCGGCGGTGAACACGAACAGCGTCCACAGCGGCGGCAGGCCGCCCGCGGCCAGCCACAACGCCCACCAAGTGGGCCACAGCAGCAGCAGCGTGCCGATCGGGCGATCAGCGCGCATCAGACTCCAGTAATGCCGCCAACGCGGCGTCGCCGGCGACTGCGGCGAAATGAGGGGGGTATCAGCCATGGCGATAGGATACTCCTGCCCCTCCGGCAGGGCTTTGCCCGTGGGGGGAGATTTGTTCGGCGAAACTGGATAGAATGCCGGTCCCGCACCGCCTCATGGCGCTGCGATGCCCGCCCCGGCACTGGTCGGTGGCGCGGCGGTTCTACAACGCGCCCGTAGCTCAGCCGGATAGAGTAGTGGCTTCCGAAGCCATTGGTCGGGGGTTCGAATCCCTCCGGGCGCGCCATTTTTCCTGTCTGGATCAACGCCGCTCACCGTGCCCAGGTGCAACGACGCCCCATCCTGCAGGCAGGCAACCGGATCTTCGACGTCGGCGGTCGGCCCCATAAGCGGGTACGCAAGCCATGCCGGATATGACATCGATCTATGCTCATGCGGTTGCCAGCCAGATCCGGATTGACCACGGGAACATGGTCTCGGATTGGTCCATGCTCTGCTCGATTTAGACGGGACGGCACGCACGGGTCCGACCAGCCTGTGTGGATGCTCATCATCCGAGCGCAGACCAGGCGCTGAAGCCAGAGTACCCGTCGAGCAACCAGGCACGTCGTTGCTGGTCTCCAGCCAGGCCCACAGCGCCATTGACACCTGAGTGCCTGAAACGCAATCTCCGTGACACCCACGCCTCCAGCGCGTGGGTGAGGCTAATCATGGACCGAACGCCAAGGAGAAATTCGTGGACCCGCGATTCTGGCTGATCCTGCTGTTGGCACCCGCAGCCGCTCTGTTTTCGACCCCGTCTCTGGCGTCTGATGCCGTCGGCTACTGCGGAACTCCGTATGACAAGGCTGTCACCACAGAGTACCCAATACGCGGAACATGGATGTACGCCCGGTCGGCCTGTGGGTGGCAGACCTCGCTGCAGGACTTTCATCGGATGGGTGGCACGACAGTACTCAATTTCGGGCCGCATCTTAAGCGTCACACCGATCCTAGTACCGTCGCGATCGGTTGCACGACTGCGGAGGGCACCTCCTGCGTGCAGCAGGCCAGGCAGGAGATCGGGACTGGGCGCATCCGCAACTGGCTGAGCTACGAGTTCAACGAACACTACGGCTCTGCCATCGCGTGCCCCGGAGGATTTGATCGGAAGATCGAAACTGTCGTTGACGGCGTACCCAGAGTGTTCTGGCGCATTGTTCTGCCCCATGACGGGCAGGCAGCCTGTGATTACTCCAGTGGTTCATTCGACGTACTTTTCGTTCAGTACGACGCGAACGCAATCGAGAGCACCACCGCAATGCTCACTGTTGCCGATCACCTCGGCATGGAAGTCTACCTCGGAGCTCCCGCATTCCCCGTCGTCACCGGCCAAGAGTGGCAGATCGATGCAGCCATGCTCTCGTCACACCGCGACTGGGCGCGGCGCGTCTATGCCGACTGGGCAACAAGACATGCTGGACACAGTAGTTTTCGCGGCGCATATCAATCCTATGAGGTGCTGCTGGGAAGCACCTACACTGCGTCCGACACGGAGTACGGCCAGGATGCCGGCCTGTTCCGAAACCTCAACCCAGGCAGAAAATATGCCATCTCACCCTACCTTTTTCTTCTGAAGGACGGTCGCGGCAATACCCAGACCGTCGAGCAGACCGTCAGCGGTTTCAGGCGCTTGGCCACGGCCGGAGTGGACATCATCGCGCCTCAGGATGGGCGCGGTACCGGAAATGCGGCCTACTACTGGCCGGGCCAGGCAACGCAGCTGGTGGGCGCCGTCGACCCCAGGCTTGGTCTTTACCCGCGCGTTGACGCTTCTAGGAGTTTCTCCAGTCAATACGGCGGATCGATACGGGATGTATTCAATGCCCTGGGAGAGGCCAAGAGTGAATTCAACCAAGGGAATCGACGGGTCGAACTGTGGGCCAATATTGAGGCGTTCGAGGAAGACACCGAAAGTCCAGACTACGCAGGTTGCAGCTACATCTCGCTATCGCGAACAACGAAGGAACGGATGGATCGAGCCCTGACATTCGTAGCAGGGCGCGTCGACAAAGTTATTTCCTTCATGTACGACCCGTTGTTCACCTGCACCGATCGCTTCGGTCTTCCGCTCCATCAAGCTATCGCGGCCGATCATGATCGCCCTGTCATAACCGATGCATTTTTCTGGGATGCACCGTCAACCGGCATGGTTGTGAACGGCCACGGCATCGGTGCGGGCACCGAACTTCAGATCACCTGGTACGACTCCAACTGGCAATTGCAGACCCAGCGTCTTTCGCCAGGCTGGATCTATCCAGGTGGCGCCGGCGCAGGGCTTGACTCCATATGGATTCCATTCCAGCGCTCAGATCTTGCTCCCGGCTTCTTCATTTACATCGGTGCGGTTAAAAGTACCCAGTCCGGAACAAAATCCACTACCGAGAACTTCAGCCTCGGATATTGACTGGTTTCGTCGCAGCCGAGCGTGGGCTCGGCTCTACAAGGCGAATGCCCCAGAAACAGCAACGCCGGGAATCGCCCGGCGTTTCCGTCACAACATGGAAGGGGTAAATCTCAGTACTTGCCGTCAAACGCAAAGATCGGCTTGCGCTGCTTCCACTCACCGGCGGTAAAGTCCGGGAACTCCAGGGTCTGGAAGCTGTTGGCGATCGACTGCTCGCTCAATGGGGTGATCGCGCTCCAGGTCACCGCGTCGTAGATGTCGATCGGCATCGGTGCCTTGGCCTTCAGCGCTTCAACAAATGCATGGATGACGAACCAGTCCATGCCACCATGCCCTGCACTCGCGGCGGTGTCGGCATTCTGCTTCCACAGCGGATGCTCGTACTCGTCCTGGTACTTCTTGAACTCTTCCCACTGGTGCGGCGGGCTGCGGCCTTCGATGTGGATCGAATGGTTCACATCCATCCACAGGCCCTTGGTGCCCTGCACACGGAAGCCCATCGAGTACGGTCGCGGCAGTGAAGTATCGTGCTGCAGCAGGATGGTTTCGCCGTTCTCGCAGGCCAGCGTGGTGGTCACGATGTCGCCCAGCTTGAACTTCACCTTGGTGCTGGGGTGGGTGGTGCCGCCGCTCTTGGCCACGGTGTATTCGTGCAGGCCGCGTGCCTTGGTCGCGAAGGCATTGATGTGGGTGAAGCGGTTGCCACGGTTGATGCCGGTGTACATCGCGCACGGGCCGATGCCGTGGCTGGGGTACAGTTCGCCATTGCGCTCCACCGAATGCTCGGTGCGCCAACGTGCTTCGCTCCAGCCCTTGGGACCGAATTCCACGCCGCTGTCGTAGGGCTGGTTCGGGTCGCCGGAATTGAACTTCACGCCGCGCAGGTCGTGCTGGTAACCGGCCTGCAGGTGCACCAGCTCGCCGAACAGGCCCTGGCGCACCATCTGCAGCGCGGCCATCACGTCACGGCGGTAGCAGACGTTTTCCAGCAGCATGTACGGAGTGCCGGTGCTCAGCTGGGTCTTCAGCACATCCCAGTGGTCCTGCAGGGTGATGCCGGCCACCACTTCGCAGCCCACGGCCACCCCGGCCTGCATGGCGGCAATCGCCATCGGCGCGTGGTATTCCCACGGCGTGGCGATGATCACGCCATCGATGCCCTTCTGTTCCAGCAGGCGCTTCCAGGCGTTGGTATCGCGGTCCTGGCCGTAGGTCTTCGGGGCCGGCTTGCCGGCCTTGGCCACCATGTCCATGGCACGGCCGAGCATGATCGGTTCGATGTCGCACAGCGCGACCACCTCGACGTCGTCGCGGCGCACCAGCTCCTTCAGCAGCACCAGGCCACGCATGCCGGTACCGATCATGGCCAGGCGCACCTTGCGCCCGCGCGCCCATGCCGGGGTCTGCGGCAGCAGGCTGCTGGCGGCGACAGCGGCACTGGCCGCGATGAATTCCCTACGCTTCATGGCAAACATCTCTCCTCTTGGCAGCGAGCCGGCCGTAGCCGGCCCGCCGGGTCACGCAAACGGGATTACTTGAAACGGTAGCCGATGGTCACACTGTAACCACGGCCAAAGATGGTTGCGTAGTCACTGGAGTCACCCAGGAAGCTGTTCGGATCGTAGAACGGCAGGCGGTTGAACAGGTTCTTGACGGTGAAGCTGAGGTTCCACGCATCATCCGGGCGCCAGGTGACGCTCATGTTGGCGGTCCACCACGACGGCGCACCATCACACTTGCTCTTCTGCAGGGCCAGGTAGCCGCCGGTGCAGGTTTCCTTGTTGTTGCTCACTTCATCGACCTGGTCGGTGGCCCACTTGGTGCCGCCCACGTAGTTGACGAACATGCTGGTGGTGACCTGCTTGTAGGTCCAGTCGGCATTGAGCGTGGCACGCAGGCGCGGGTTGTTGTAGTAGCCCACTACGTCGCCGTAGTACCAGCCGTTCTCCGCATCCATGTAGAAGCGGTTGCGGTTGGCAATGGTGGCGGCCAGGCCGATGTTCAGGTTGCCCCAGTCGCCCAGCGAGAAGCGGCTGCGCGCATCGATGTCGAAGCCATCGATCAGGGTCTTGCCGCGGTTCTTGTACTGGCCCACCACGCTGGCCACGTTGCCGGCCGAGTAGCCCGGCAGGTTCGCCGGGCAGCTCACGCCGCTGGCCGGGTCGGCGCACATCGCCGCCAGCTGGGCCAGGTTGGCACGGTCACTGTCGGTGATCGGCGAGCGCGACATCGAGATGATGTCTTCCATGCGGCGATAGTCCGGCGCGACGATTTCGTTGTTGCGGTAGATGAACCAGTAGTCGGCCGACACCGAGAGCCAGCTCGCCGGCTCGTAGACGAAGCCGAGAGTAGCGATCTTCGCCTTCTCCGGCTTCAGGTCCTTGTTCGGCTGGGTCATGCGCGCCACGGTGCGGCTGCAGTCCACGTTCAGCAGGGTCTTGCCCAGATCGACGTCACCCGGGCGCTGCGAGCGCAGCAGCAGGTTGGCGATGGCGTTGGTCTCGTTGCAGCGCAGCTCGTCGCGGAAGCCACCCAGCTGCGCGAACACGCCACCGTTGCCCGACTCGGCCAGGCTGGGTGCACGGAAGCCGGTGGAATAGGTACCGCGCAGCATCAGCTGGTCGAAGGCCTGGTACTTGAAGCCGATCTTCGGTGCCACGTTGGCGCTGAAGTTCGGGTACTTGTCCACGCGCACCGCCGCATCCAGTTCCAGCTTGTCGGTGATCGGCGCCACGGTCTCGGCGAACAGCGCGTAGGTGTTGCGCTTACCGTCGAACCAGGAGCCACCCTGCTGGGAGATCAGGCCGTTGGCCGCATCGGCGTTGCCCGGGGTGTAGAAGGTTTCGCGGCTGGCGTTGAAGCCGAAGGCCGCACGCATCTCGCCGGCCGGCAGCTGGAACAGCGGACCTTCGATCTTGCCGTCGAGGGTGTGCAGGCGGGTCCACGACTGGATGTCGAAGGTCGGGAACGCTTCTCGGATCAGTGCGGCGTTGGCTTCGCTGATCTCGCCGAACTTGTACGCCGGGTGGTCGGAGATGATCACGCGGCCGGTGCCCGGATCGATCGAGTACGGGCCGAACGCCTTCTCGAAGCCCTTGATGTTGACGTTGATCGTCTGGTACGTGGTGGAATGCGTACCCGCGCTGGCGAACGCGGTTTCCCAGTTCCAGTCACCGCGGTTGCCACGCGCACCGGCCAGCACGCGGTAGCTCTTGTCAGTATTGCGCTGGCCGAAGTAGTTCGGGCCGGCATCCTGCAACAGGTAGTTCAGGCCGACCACGCCGCCCATCATTGCCTTCATCTGCGGGCTGGCGTGGTTGTACTCGTTGTTCGGGCCCAGGAACGGGTACAGGAACTGGTTGACGGTGTTGCCGGTATTGCGCGAGAACCAGCTGGTGGGGTTGCCGGTGGTGGTGCCGTAGGTGCGCGGCGTACCGCCGTTGGCGCGCAGGTCGATATCGGTGTAGGTCGCCTCGGCGAAGATCTCGGTGCTGTCGCCCACCAGGAAGGTGCCGTTGAGGTAGGCGGTGTTGCGCTCGGATTTGGCGCCGGCATCGATCTCGTTGTTCATCCAGGTTTCCCAGACGCAACGCGGGCCGGCCGCTTCACTGGTCAGCACGTTCTTGCAGCCCGGCGCGGCTTCCTGCACGCGGCGGCCGGTGACCGGATCGAACGCGAAGTAGCTGCCCGGGTTGAACTCACCCGGCTTGCTGCCCACGCCCAGGCGCAGGTTGTTGAGGTAGTTCGGATTGTTGACGTAGTACTGGTCGGGCCGCTTGTCGTAGAAGTCGCTCAGCGGAATCGCGTCGCGGCGGTACATGTTCACCGCGCCGTAGATGTTGAAGCGGTTCTCGGCCAGGTCACCGAAGCCGGCGGTAATGCTGGCCTGGCGCTCGCCGTAGGAGTCGATGCGCGAGGAGGTGTCGTTGGTGAAGCTGACCTCGGCACCCTGGAAGTTGCGCTTGGTGATCACGTTGATCACGCCGGCCACCGCGTCGGTGCCGTACACCGCCGAGGCGCCGTCGGTCAGCACTTCCATGCGCTCGATGGCGGCGGCCGGGATCGCATCGATGTTGACGAACTGGGTCTGGAATCCGGCCGGTGCGCCGTAGTACGACAGGCGACGGCCGTTCAGCAGCACCAGCGTGCCCTGCGCACCGAGCCCGCGCAGGTTGGCCTGCGAAGCGCCATCGGAACCGGTGAACAGCGAACGCGCATCCTGCTGTGCCGGGCGTGCGGCGGGCAGGTTGTCGAGCACCTGCAGCAGCGTGCGCGCACCCATGTTCTGGATGTCCTGCTTGCTGATCACCTGCACCGGGGACGCGGTTTCCACGTCGGTGCGGCGGATGTTCGAGCCGGTGACCTCGATGCGGGCCAGGTCGGTGGCCTTGTCCTTGCTCTCCTGGGCGAAGGCGGGAACGGCGACCGACAGCAGCACGCCGGCGATGGCCAGCGACAGCGGAGCGATCGAACGACAGGGGGGGCGGTGGTGGCGTGCGGGCAACATCGGGGTTCTCTCCTGGCAGGGGTGCAGCGCAATAAGTGAGCGCGTGGGCGTTCGGCGGGCAAAACGCTCCCGGGCCACGGCCATGAGGGCCGTAGTCGGAATGGGCGGGGGGAGGAGCGGTGTTACGAGGGGGTCATGGGGCGACGATGCTGGCGGAGTCGCCCTCCTGGCCGATCAGCACGGCGTTGGCCCAGTTGGCGCAGACCTGGGCGGGTTGGCTGCCCTGCGCACCCAGCGTGCGCAGGCTCAGGCTGGAAAGGCCACGGATGTCCAGCTCCGGCTTGACCACGCCGGGCGCCTTCACCAGGCCGCTGTCGTACAGCAGGCGGTTGTCACCCCAGACCTGGAACTGGAGTCCACCAGCGCTGCGGCACGCGTCGTCGATGCCGAGGTCGGCACGCAGCAGGTGCCAGCCCCCCTGCAGGCGCAGGTCGATGCGGCTGGTGGCGCCCACGCCCAGGCCACGGCGGAACTGCAGGCCGTTCATGCGCATGCCGGCGTCGCCACGGAAGGACTGGTCGGTGCGCACCTGGCTGGCCAGCGCGGCCGGCACCGGCAGCTCGGAGAGATAGCGCTGCCGGGCCGGTCGCTCCGGTTCCTGGTGTTCGAGGATGTGGAAGGTGGACAGGGCGATCGGGCCGACGTCGCGCGGCTGCAGCGCATCGAAGGCACGGGCGCTGCCCTGCGCTGCCGTAACCATCGGATCGGTGCTGCTGGCGCCGTCGCCTTCGGGGTTCTGCACGCTCAGCACGCGGAAGCGCAGCAGGCGGCCGGCGTGGGCCGGGAAGTCGATGCGCTGCACGCCTTCCTTCAGCTGCAGGCGGCCGCGGGCGATCGGCTCACCCCACTCGCCATTGCTGTCACCCAGGTACACCTCGTAGTCGCGCACCTGGCCATGCTTCCAGTTCTTGTCGTTGCGCGGCGCGATGTCGATGCCATCGATCATCTTCCGCTCACCGAACCCGATCACCCACTCATGCGCTCCGGTGCGCACGGCCTGGTTGCGCACGCTGCGGAACCAGGTACCCGGGTCATCATCGAAGGCGTTTTCCAGGGCGTGGCCGGGCTCTTCGGCCGGGCGGTTGACCACCAGCAGGCTGTCGGCGGGCAGTTCGCGGCCGAGCACCGGTGCGGCCGGATAGGCATCGTCGGCAGCGGCAGCGGCGGCGGCGACCGCGAAGTCCAGCTGCAGCTGCAGCGGCTGGCGGATGTCCTGGCTGGCGGTGCGCACATGCAGGGTGCCGCGACGCTCGGCGGCATCGAAGTACCAGCCTTCAGCAGCAGCGTTGAACGCAGCGGCATCAGCCAGCGCCGGCAGCGCGCGGCCAGCGGCCTGCACCGCACGCGGTGCCTGGCGGCTGAGCACGCGCAGGCCATAGCGGCGCTGCGGCAGCTGGCCGTTGTACTGGCCCTGCACCGCATCGATCTGCACCTGCACCGGGCCACTGCCCTGCGCCGGCGCCTGCACGCGGATCCGCTGCGTGCTCGACTCGCCCTGCTGGTAACGGCGGGTGTTGCCGTCGTCTTCGTACAGCGTGTACTGCGAGTCGCCCTGCGGGTACAGGTCGAAGGTCACTTCATCGAGCGGTTTCTCGCCATCGAACAGCATCGACGGGTACATCGGCAGGATCGCACCGGCACGCACGAATACCGGCAGCGTGGACAGGTCCACCTGGCGGTCGAGCTGGCGGCCGTCGGCGCCGGCCTGCACGCGGCGGCCATCCCAGTAGTCGATCCAGCCGCCGGCCGGCAGGTGGATGTCGCGACGCCAGCCACGGCTGGCGGCCTGGCTGCGGTAAACCGGCGCTACCAGCAGGTCGCGGCCGAGCAGGAACTGGTACTTGTAGGTTTCATCCTGCGCATGCGGGTCGCGCGGGTTGTCCCACATCAGGCCACGCACCGGCGGCGCACCGGTCTGCGCGGCGTCGTGCACCAGCCCGTACATGTACGGGGTCAGGCGCATCTTCAACTTCAGGTAATCGCGGTTGATGCTGCGGTAGGGTTCGTCGTACCACCACGGATGCTTGCGTGCGTTCGACGACCAGCCGCTCATGCCCATCAGTACCGGGGTGAATGCTTTCCACTGCAGGTCGCGGGTGAAGGTTTCGGCGCTGCCGCCGAAGATCGCATCCACATCGCCGCTGGCGTAGGCCATGCCGGACAGGCCGGAGCCGACCAGGGTCGGCACGTGCCAGCGGATGTAGTCCCAGCTGCTGCTCTGGTCGCCGGTCCAGGCCACGGCGTAGCGCTGGATGCCGGCCCAGCCCATCACTGTCCACAGGAACGGGCGCGAATCGGAATTGTCGAGGATGCCGTTGAACGCCTGGCGGTTGGCGTCCATCGCGAACTGGTAGCCCTTGCCGGTCCAGGCCACGTCCAGCTTCTGCACGCGGCTGCCAGCCTTGCCCACTTCCCAGGCGATCTTGTCGACGCCGTTCTCGGTCCACAGTCCGGTGCGGAAACCGTAGCCGGCCAGCCCCTTCACCGTTTCCGGCAGCTGCTTGTAGCCACAGCCGTAGCCATCGTTGGGCAGGATCCAGCCACCGGGCATGTCGTGGGCGCGGTACTGCTTGGCCACGCTGTCGATCACATCGGGGGTGGTGCCGGTCGGGCCGTCGCTCCAGCCTTCGGGCACGGTGCCGGGCTTCTTGCTGTTGTCGCCGTCGTTGTAGCAATCGGCATCGCCGTAGGACAGCGCCCAGCGCGCGACCATGTTCGGGCGGCCGGTCAGCTGGGTGTAGCGCTCGATCAGCTTGGGCAGATCCGCGCCGACGAAGTAGTAGGCGTCGAAACGGTCTTCGCGATGCAGCAGCGTGGCCTGGTCGGCCTCGCGCAGATCGTAGCTGCCATCACTCCAGGTATTGCGCAGCATGCCCCAGCCAAGGCTGCTCAGCAGCATCGGCGCCGGGCTCGGGCGGTCGCCCTCTTCCCAGCCGCCGGAATAGGACACGTCCAGCTCGCGGCCCTTGAACTGGTAGCGGCCGTTCTGCTGGCCACCGCCGAAGTAGCCTTCATCGGCCTGCGACGACAGCACCTGCACGCTCTGCGTGGCATCCAGGTCCAGCGGCTGAAGCTCCCGCCACAGCGGGGTGGGCTGGCCATTGTCCAGGCGTTCCAGGCGCATGCGCAGCGGCTGCCGCTGCACATGCAGCACCAGCGCATCGGTACGCACGCGGATTTCCTGCGCGTCTTCTTCCAGCTGCGCCTGCACGTTCGCCTTGGGCTGCGGCAGCACGATCGGCGCGGCCTTGTCGCCGGCGCCGATCAGTTTGCCGTTGCGGCCGGCCTGCACGCGGATGATGTCGGCAGCCGGCAGTTCGATGCGGATGCGTGCGCCCTTGTCGGTCTGCAGGTCCCAGCCGCGCACGCCATCGCGGCTGTCGCTGGTGCTGACCGAATGCAGGTTGCCGACCGGCTCGGCCCGGGCCGGCATGGACGCCAGCATCAATGCCGGCAACAGGGCCAGCATCAGCGGCGAGCGACGAACGCAGTTTTCCACGCGGACTCCCAACCCGTTCACCGGGCGTTTCGAAAGCGATTGGGCCGACTCTAGGGCAGCAATTCGAAAGATGTCAATAAACTGAAAGGAAAAAGGAAGATATATTCCATTGAAACGAAAGTTGTTGCGGCGCAATACTTTGTGTAACCGCTTGCAGATGCCTGTTAAGCATTGTGCGATACGGCATTCGACGGTTTCTTTCGTTTCCCGGCATGCCCGGGACAGAGCGAAGTCGGCATCACATTTTCTTTCTTTTTACTTTCGCTATTTGACATTTCGAAAGAAAACACAGATGGTGCGCTGGCCCAACTGGAACCTCCGAATGGACGTCACCCTGCTTTCCGATGTGTCCGCCTGGCAGCGCCTGGGCGGAGCCGATACCGCTACCGAAATCGCCCAGCAGCCTGCGCTGTGGGAAGCCCTCGCCCAGGACCTGTCGCGGGCCCGCGACCGCCTGCAGGCCTTCCTCGGCGACAGCCTCAACGATCCCAACCAGCGCGTGCTGTTCACCGGCGCCGGCAGCTCCGGCTTCATCGCCGAAATGGTGGCCGACGCGATCAATGCGCAGTGGCCGGCCGAGGTGCGCGTGGTGCACACCACCAGCCTGCTGACCCACCCGGCGCTGTACCTGCAGCGCGACCGCCCCACCCTGCTGGTGTCGTTTGGCCGCAGTGGCTCCAGCCCGGAAAGCGTGGCTGCGGTGGACCGCGTGCGCGCCGATGTGGATGACGCACGCTTCCTCGACATCACCTGCAACGCCGATGGCGAACTCGCCCGCCGCGGCGCCGGCCGCGCAGATACCTGCACCCTGCTGATGCCCTCGGCCAGCTGCGACCGCGCGTTCGCGATGACCAGCAGCCTGACCTGCATGCTGCTGGCTGCGCTGACTGTATTCGACCGCTCGCCGTGGGATGCCCGCGTGGCACGCCTGAAGCAGGTCGCCGCGCTGGCCCGCGAAGGCCAGGCGCAGTGGGATGCACCGGTGGCAGCGCTTGCACAGGGCCCGTTCAACCGCGTGATCTACCTCGGCAGTGGCCCGCTGGAAGCACTGGCGCGCGAGTGCGCGCTGAAGGTGCTGGAGCTGACCGCCGGCCGCGTGCTGGCGTTGGCCAATACGCCACTGGGCTTCCGCCATGGCCCGAAGTCGACGCTGGACGGCAACACCCTGGTGGTGGTGCTGCGCAGCGTGCAGCCGCTGGCGCGCCGCTACGAACAGGACCTGCTGGAAGAACTGCGCCGCGACGGCGTGGCCGGCCAGGTGCTGGCGATCGGCCCGCACTCGGATATCGGCACCGATGACGAGTACACCCTTGTGGTGCCGCCGCTTCACACTGCATTCGACGACCCGTGGCTGGCGCCGGTGTGGCTGGGCTTCGCGCAGCTGTTCGCGCTGCAGCGCTCGGCCGCGCTCGGCCTGACCCCGGACAACCCGTTCCCGGACGGCACCGTCAACCGCGTCGTCAAGGGCGTCACCATCCACCATGGCTGAGCTGATCGCCCACGCCTGCTACGGCATCGACATCGGCGGCACCAAGATCGAGCTGGTGGCGTGCGATGCGGCGATGCAGGTCACCTGGCGGCGCCGGGTCAGCACCCCGCAGGGCGACTACGACGGCTTCCTGCAGGCCCTGCTGGGCCTGGTGGCCGACGCGGATGCCGCGCTGGGCCGCAATGATTCCGCCATCGGCATCGCCCTGCCCGGCGTGCGCGATCGCCGCAGCGGCCGCCAGCTGAGCGCGAATGTGCCGGCATTGACCGGCCACAGCGTGGCCGCCGACCTGCAGGCGTGCCTGCAGCGGCCGCTGCACTTCGGCAACGACCTGCAGTGCTTCGCCCTGTCCGAGGCACATGGCGGTGCTGCTGACGGTTACCCCAGCATGTTCGGCGCCATCCTCGGCACCGGTGCCGGCGGCGGCTTCTGCCTGCAGGGTCGCCTGCTGTCCGGCTTCAACGGCCTGGCCGGCGAATGGGGCCACTGGGGCGTGCCCGGCCACCTGCTGCAGCGCCATGGCCTGCCACTGATCGACTGCGCCTGCGGCCTGCAGGGCTGCGTGGAGCGCTATGTGTCCGGCAGCGGCCTGGCGATGATCGAACGCCACCTCGGTGGCAGTGCAGTGGATGCCAGCGCTGTGATCGCCCTGGCCGAAGCCGGCGATGCACGTGCGCGCAAGGCGCTGGACATCCACCGCGATCTGCTTGGCCACAGCCTGGCCGCGCTGGTGCTGGCGCTGGACCCGCACGTGATCGTGCTCGGCGGCGGCCTGTCGCAGTACGCGCCGCTGTACCAGCAGCTGCCGGCCGCGATTTCCGCGCATCTGTTCAACGGCGTGCAGGTACCCCCGATCGTGCCGCCGCGCTTCGGCGATGCCGGCGGCGCACGCGGTGCTGCCCTGCTCGCTTGCCAACCCTCGTTTTCCTGATCGACCGGAGCCTGACCATGTCCCCGTTGCAGACCCTGCTTGCCTCCCACCGCGCCGGTGCCAATGTCGGCCTGTACAGCGTCTGCTGCAGCAACGAGCAGGTGCTGCGCGCGGCCATGCACGTGGCGCTGGCGCATGGCACCGTGCTGCTGATCGAGGCCACTTCCAATCAGGTCGACCAGTTCGGCGGCTACACCGGCATGACCCCGCCGCAGTACCGCGACTACGTCGGCAGGCTGGCCGATGAAGAAGGTTTCCCGCGCGAGCGGCTGATCCTGGGCGGCGACCACCTTGGCCCGAATGCCTGGCAGAAGCGCCCGGCCGCCGAGGCGATGACCCACGCACGCGTGCTGATCGAAGCCTATGTCGCCGCCGGCTTCCACAAGATCCACCTGGATTGCAGCATGTCCTGCGCCGATGACCCGGTGCCGCTGCCGGACGCCATCGTCGCAGCGCGTTCGGCCGAGCTGGCTGAAATCGCTGAGCGCACCGCTGCGGATCATGGCCTGCCGCCACCGGTCTACGTGATCGGTACCGAAGTGCCGATTCCCGGTGGCGAAGCCTCGCTGGCCGAAGGCCTGCAGGTGACCACGCCAGCGGCCGCCGCGCAGACCCTGGCCATCCACCAGCAGGCCTTCGACACGCCGCAACTGCGCGATGCGTGGCAGCGCGTGATCGCGATAGTGGTGCAGCCGGGCGTGGACTTCGACCACAGCAGCGTGCACGAGTACGACGCGGCCGCTGCCAGCACGCTGGCCGACTTCCTCGAACAGCAGCCGCGCATCGTGTTCGAAGCGCATTCCACCGACTACCAGCGCGAAAGCGGCCTGCACGCCCTGGTGCGCGACCACTTCGCCATCCTCAAGGTTGGCCCGGCGGCGACCTTCGCCTACCGCGAAGCGCTGTTCGCGCTGGCCGCGATCGAGGCCGAACTGCTGCCGGCCGCACAATGCTCGCGCCTGCCGCAGGTGCTGGATGAAGTGATGGTGGCGCAGCCGAAGTACTGGCAGTCCTACTACCAGGGCGATGAGGCAGCGCTGCGCCTGCTGCGCAGCTATTCCTTCAGCGACCGCTGCCGCTACTACTGGGGCGAGCCGGCGCTGGTACAGGCGGTGCAGACCCTGTTCGCCAACCTGGAACAGCACGCGCCGCCGCTGGTGCTGCTCAGCCAGTACCTGCCGGAACAGTACCGCGCCGTGCGCGAAGGCACCCTGGCCAACACCCCCACCGCACTGGTGCAGCACCGTATCGGCCTGTGCCTGGGTGAGTACGCCCGTGCCTGCAGCGCCAACCAGGCCGGAACCCGCACTCACCACGCAGGTTCGGCTGCCGCCGTTGCTGCGAACGGCTAATCTCTACCTTTCCCCGCGACACCGAGAATGGCCATGCGCAACACCCGCTCCCGCCGGCAACAGATCCTGCAGCTGCTGATCGAGCACGGCTCGGTGCAGGTGGCCGATCTGGTCGAGCGCTTCGGCGTGTCGGCGGTGACCATCCGTGCCGACCTGACCCATTTCGAATCGCAGGGCCTGGCCAACCGTACCCACGGTGGCGCCACGCTGGTGCGCACGCCGCCGCAGGAACAGGACATCCACGAAAAGGACGCACTGAACCTGCCGCTGAAGGAATCGATCGGCGCGTGTGCCGCGCGCCTGGTACGGCCTGGTGACAACATCATCATCGATTCCGGCTCGACCACGATGACCCTGGCCCGCCACCTGCGCAGCCAGCGCGACGTGACGGTGATGACCAACGGGCTGAACATCGCCTGGGAACTGGCCAACGCGCCCGGCATCAACGTACTGCTGACCGGTGGGCTGCTGCGCCAGCAGTCGCTGTCGCTGCAGGGCAGCCAGGCCGAAGCCAGCCTCAACTCCTACAGCTTCGACACCCTGTTCCTGGGCGTGGACGGCCTGGACCTGCAGTTCGGGTTGACCACCCATGACGAAGCCGAAGCCCGCCTCAACCATCGCATGGTCGAGCGTGCACGCCGCATCGTGGTGCTCACCGACGCCTCCAAGTTCGGGCGCGTCAGCCTGCACCGCATCGCCCTGCTGGATCAGATCCACACCATCATCACCGATGCCGGCATCGACGACGCGTCCCGCGAGGGCCTGCAGCGGCTGGGCATCGAAGTGATCATCGCCGAGCCAGCCGCATGACCGACACCCGTTCCCTGCATGGCCGCATCCTCACCCCGCTGGGCTGGCGGCGTGGCCAGGTCCACTTCGATTCGCACGTGCGCCAGCTGCAGGTGGACGACCACAGCGGTGCCGACGACCTGCAGCTGCCGGTGATCCTGCCCGGCTTCATCGACCTGCATGTGCATGGCGCCGCCGGCGTGGACCTGATGCAGGGCGGCGACGTGGCGCGCACCATCGCCCGTACCCATCTGCGCTTTGGCACCACCACGCTGCTGGCGACCACCATGACCGCTGGCCTGGATGAGATCGAGCACGCGCTGCATGGCGTGGCCGCCACCATGGCCGCACCCGACGCCGAGGCCGCCTGTATTGCCGGCGTGCATCTGGAGGGGCCGTTCATCAGCCCGCAGCGGCTGGGTGCGCAGCCCAACCGGACCATCGAGGCGACGCTGGCGCTGGTACAGCAGCTGCGCGCGCTGGCGCCGATCCGGGTGATGACGCTGGCGCCGGAGATCGGCGAGCACACCGCGCTGATTCCCGCGCTTTCGGCAATGGGCATCCGCGTGCAACTCGGCCACAGCGCCGGCACGTACGAAGAGGGTGTGGCTGCGCTGCAGGCCGGTGCCTCCGGCTTCACCCATCTGTTCAACGGCATGACCGGCGTCGATCACTATCGCCCGGGCATTGCGGCGGCGGCACTGGCACATGCGCAGTACGCCGAGATCATTCCCGACCTGCAGCACATCCATCCCGGCGTGATCCGTCTGGCCGCGCGCGCGATCCCGCGCCTGTACGCGGTGACCGATGCCACGGCCGCCACCGGCATGCCCGATGGCGAATACGCGCTGGGCGAGCAACGCGTGCACAAGTGCGGCGGCTGCGTGCGCCTGGCGACCGGTTCTCTGGCGGGTAGTGCACTGACCATGGACCAGGCGCTGCGCAACCTGGTGCAGGTGGGCCTGGAGCTGGCCGATGCCTCGCAACGTGTTTCCACCTTCCCGGCCGATTACCTGGGCCTGGGCGATCGCGGCCGCATCGCGCCCGACGCCCGTGCCGACCTGGTGGTGCTGGACGCCGAACTGCGCCTGCAGCAGGTGGTGGTAGGCGGGCGCGTGGTCGATTTGAACTGACACGCGCGATGCGGCCCGGATGCCGCGCAGGCTCCCTGTAGAGCCGAGCCATGCTCGGCTCAGCGCGCGAAGCGCGGCATGGGGAACCTCGATATCGGAACGGAAAGCAGCCGAGCATGGCTCGGCTCTACAGAAAGCACTCTGCGACGAACCGCCGCCGGGCGTGGCCCGGCGCTACCACAGGAACTGCCGATGACTCCAAGCACCGCTCCGCGCTGGCCCGTACGCTACCTGCTCTTCATCGGCGGCCTGGGTGGCCTGCTGTACGGCATCGACATCGGCATCATCGCCGGCGCCCTGCCCTATCTTGAAGCAACTGCCAGCCACGCCTGGCAGCTCAGCAGCCAGCAGCTCGGCTTCGTGGTGGCCGCGGTACTGCTGGGCAGCGTGCTGTCCTCGCTGTTCGCCGGCATGGTTGCCGACCTGATCGGCCGTCGCGGCGCGATGCTGCTGGCCGGCCTGCTGTTCACCGCCTCGATTCCGATCATGGCACTGGCCTCCGGCTACACGCCGCTGCTGCTGGGGCGCCTGCTGCAGGGCATCAGTGGCGGTTTGATCGGCGTAGTGATTCCACTGTACCTGGCCGAAGTGCTCAGCCCCGAGCGACGTGGGCGCGGCGCGGCGATGTTCCAGCTGCTGCTGACCGTTGGCCTGGTGCTGGCAGCCCTGATCGGCCTGTACCACGCCCACGCCGTGGATGCCGCCGCCGAAGCCGTGCGTTCGCTGCCGGTCGCGCAGCAGGCGCAGGAACTGTTCACGGTGAAGGACCACGCCTGGCGCACCATCTTCTGGACCTGCCTGGCGCCGGGCCTGCTGTTCTGCGCCGGCATCTTCTGGCTGTCCGAATCACCACGCTGGCTGGTGCGCCGCGGTCGCATCGATGAAGCCCGCCGCAGCCTCCAGCGCGTCCTGCCCGCCGCAGATGTCGAGCCCACGCTGGCCCAGATCCAGGCGCCGGAATCGAGCAGCAGCGACGGCAAGCGCGATCCGCTGCTCAGCCGCCGCTACGTGGTGCCGTTCCTGCTCGCCTGCGTGGTGCTGGCCTGCACCCAGGCCACCGGCATCAACTCGGTGCTGGCCTACGCGGTGAACATCCTCAACCAGGCCGGCCTGTCCGGTTCAGTGGCCAACGGCGCCGACGTGGCGATCAAGCTGCTCAATGCGGTGATGACCGTGGTCGCGTTGCTGCTGGTCGACCGCAAGGGCCGCAAGTTCCTGCTGATGCTCGGCAGTGGTGGCATCTGCGTGGCGCTGCTGGCCGCGGCCACGCTGTTCTTCCAGGCCGAGCGCGGCCGTGCCGATGTGCAGCCGCAGCTGCAGGCGGCGGTCAGCGGCGACGGCCTGCAGCTGGTGCTGGATGATGCGCAGTGGCAGCGCCTGGGCGCGGGGATCGACCGCGAAGGGCGGCCGATGCAGCTGACCGTCTCTTATGCCTACGGTGATTTCACCAACGTGCGCGCCCTGCGCAGCGACAACCTGACCGATCGCGAGCTGCGCATCGAGCGCGCCGGCACTGTGCAGCCCGACAGTGTGATTGGCGCATTCTTCCGCAAGTTGCATCTGAACCCGTTCGCCGACCCGGCCAGTGCCGCGCAGGCGCCGCTGCGCATCGAACAGGCCCGCATCGGCCCGGTGCCGCCGCCTGCACATGGCTGGGCGGTGGCCGCCTGCATCCTGGTATTCGTCGCGTTCTTCGCGGTCGGCCCCGGCGTGTGCGTGTGGCTGGCACTGTCGGAACTGATGCCGAACCGCATCCGCTCCAACGGCATGAGCATCGCACTGCTGATCAACCAGTTCGTGTCGACCACCATCGCCGCCATCTTCCTGCCCACGGTGGGCCACTACGGCTACGCCAGCATGTTCGTGTTCTGGGCGGCGTGCACCTTCGTGTTCTTCCTGGTAGCCGCGTTGTGGCTGCCGGAAACCAAGGGCAAGTCGCTGGAGGAGATCGAGGCACGGTTCGCCCGGTAGCGGTCGACCTTGGTCGACCTCCGCGCGTAACGCGGTGGTGTTGGCGCGCCCGTCACTGACCGGTGATGTGCTTCGCCAACGCCTGTGCCTCGGCAATGCTCGGCAGCCCGCTCAGCATCATCGACTCACCGAACGGGCCTTTCACCGTCGCCACCATCAGCACGCGGCCATCCACACTGATCGCTGCTCGCTGGCCCACCAGTGCTGCCGTGCCATCGTGGATGCGCTGGTGCGCTTCGGGTCGATAGCGGATCTGCAGGCCAGGTTGCTTGGCTTCATCCAGCACGTAGCGCACGTCGGCAATGTCGGTGCTGCCGGCAATCGGCGGCTCGCGCAGGGCCAGGGTTTCGCCTTGCCATTGCGCCGGCTTGCCTTTGCCGGAGGCGTCCACCGCGCTCAGGCGCACATCCACGCCAGGGCGCGGCACGTGATCCTTCCCTGCCAAGCCACCGGGCGTGGCGCCCGGCATGCAGCCGGCCAGGGTCAAGGCCACGCCCAGCAACAGCGGAAGCGCAGCCCTCACTTCAGCTTCCGCAGCTTGAATGCCACCAGCACCTGCAGCAGGCCGTACAGCAGGCTGCCGATGCCGATCCACAGCGTGGTTACCGCCACGCCGGCATATGGATTCGCCGCAAACAGCAGGCCCAGCACCACCGCCAGCACGCCGCTGAGGATCAGCAACCATTCGCCCTGGATCTGCTTGCGCACGCGGATCGCGAACACGATGCGATAGATGCCGGCCACCAGCAGCCACGCCGCCAGGAACAGCACCAGCACGCTGGCGGTGGCCAGCGGATTGATCACCGCCAGGATGCCGAAGCCCAGCGAGGCGAGGGCGTACAGCGCCAGCCAGCCGCGGGACGCGCCGCTGCCGCCATTGATCAATGCGAACAGGCTGATGACGCCCTCGATGATGGCCATCACGCCCAGCGTCCAGGCCAATGCCATGGCCGCCGACAATGGCCAGCCGATGGCGACGATGCCGAAGCCGAGAGCGACCAGGCCATACAGCAGGAGGATCCACCAGCTACGGCCAACCGCCGACAACAGGGGAGACAAGGGGGAATTCATGACCACTCCTTCGATCCGGAACCGGGTTCATCGTAGCCGTTCGAGATGAAGGGGGAGATGACGGTGATCGTTGGCGGGTTCGTCGTGGGCCGGCGCTGCCATGGACGAAATTGCTCCGATCTCATCAATAGACAACAGCTGTCGTTCTTCTTCGCGTCGCCCGGCGCCCCATTTCGCCAGCGACGGTGAGCCGGGTGGGGCTGATGCCACTGCCATTGATCCTGGCGCGGGATCGGTCAGCAGAACAAGGCTCATCACCTCATGACCTCAAACTGCGCTGACCTTAGTGAAATCTGCGCAATTGTTGCGCCGCCCCCATCGCAGAACTCAACCTCATAGGCTTCCTCTGGCTCGGAGAGTACGGCAACTACCACCCCGAGACTGCCACGATAAATTCCCACTGAAGGAATATCCTCCAACAAGCGTACACCTTCATTGATTCTAAAATTCATATATAAATTACTTCACAAATACTGCTGTCAGCTCTGGAGCATCTGATCCGAGCTTATAGATCCACCCACCTCTAACGACCCCGCCCTAAATGCAAGAATATGAGTAGATCTACACCGCCCCCAGAACAAGCCTATTAAAACGTTCAAGTTCCGAAGGACTTACATCCTGATACTCACAATTCAATCCCGAACCACAAACAAAGCCGATACGTTCACTATATGCGGCATATACCGAACCAGAGCTATCCACTGATGAGAACACATCCAAGGAGGGGCTACTCAGTTCCGATCCACACCAGGAAATGATTGCGCCCCCCTCAACAAACCATTCCAGTGATCGCCTAATGCATATCAACCACTCGTCCTCATCAGGCCAGGAATTTATCTTAACTTCGGCGGACAAATTGCTCATACCTTGCCCCTCCCACTCCCTGAATCTCACATCGACGCGACCACTCCATATGTCCTCAAACGAGGCACTATTCTTGCCAAATTCGCCAATCGAACCACAACTCCAATACCCGTAGAAAATAATTCCGCATACCTCCTCCTGATAAACAACACGACCAGACTGGTCTGGAATGGCCCAATATATTCCGAGGCTGCCTTTCGTTATCATAGTCCGAAATTCTTGATCTGCTGCGGGGATGGCTTGATCGCTGTAACAATATCTCCAGCCGCTATCTTGCCGCGAGGCTCCTTCGCCACAAAGATAACAACGTCCTCTCCGTTAATTTTCCCATAAAAGCCTTTAACCGGCTGCCCGCCTTGAACCATTACGTGGTCAAAAGTTTTTATCGGTTTTGTAAGAATAGCCCGCCCGATATCCTGGAACGCCTGCCGAGCGGCTTTTGACCCAGAGTTCTCCGTAATTATTCCAGCATCGATCAAATGCCTGGCAGAGTGGTCAATTCGACCGATGTTGGAGAGCGGAAGATTTACGACATCATTGGCGAATGCTACGTGCCCTTCTTTGGCAGCTTCGCTAGCTGCATTCTACACCGACTTCAGGATCTCCTCAGATTTGAGCACACCCTGCTTGGTCGCGGCCCCGGCGATCTCCGCACCCACTTCACCAACGATCTTCGCTCCAGGCAACCGCACCGGGATCAGGAACGACGCTGCGCCGATGGCAGCACCGTTGCCGTCGCCCTTGGCTACGCTGGCGATCACGGTACCAGCGGCGCCAATGTCGCCACTGAAGGTCCCCATCATCGTCCAGCCGTCACCTCCCCGGATCTTCGTTCCGCGCAGGTTGTTCAGATCATAGAATTTGAGCTGCATGTCGTCCTTGGATACGCCGGAGGACAGCAGGGATCCGATGACCTGCCTGTACAGTGCATCGTCGTTGAGCAGATCGTTGCCATAGAGGTTGAAGTTTTTGTATTCCGCCTCCGTCGCGCCGAACCCGTATGCCCCGCCCATCTTGCTCAGGAAGTCAGTGGCTTCCAAATCAACGTTCTCGATGCCCACCAATCGGGCGACCTTTGCATCAACACGCGCAGCACCCTCCGTGGTCAGCCTCCGTACTGCCTCTGCTTCGCTGATACCCTCCTGGGCAGCGAACGCGGCAGCATTCATGTTGATCCACTTCACCTCATCCGGGTGCAGCTGCCGATTGAACCGGTCCCCGGTCACGGCAATGTTGGCGCCCGTGCTTCCACCCAGAGCACCACCCACCATCGCGCTGCCCACTTCCATCAGCGACTGGTAGTCCTCCCAGCTCAGGCTGCCCTTGTTGTTCTCGAGGAATTCGGAGATCGCGATCTTGGCCTTCTCCGCACCGGCAGCACTCACTGCGCCCTTCAGCGCATCCGCACCACCCAATGCGGCCATCGCTGCACCGGCCATGCCGTGCAGCAGCGCGCGGCCATTGCCGCCGTCGGCCCAGAACGCCTTGCCTTCTTCGGTCTCCGCCTTCTGGCTCAGGTAGCCGCCCAGGTCGCCCACGCCCTTGAACAGCAGCTGCCCACCCAGCTGCATCACCTCGGCGCGCTCCTGCATCTTGCGCAGGTCAACGGCCGACAGTGCGCTGTCGGTATCAAAGCCGGTCGCGGTCCGATCGAGGCCGGCCAAAGCGCTCTCATTGCCATCGCGCACCACCACGGTGCCGGCGGCGATGTCCGAGCGCGTGGTGCTGCTGTCGTTCTTCTTCGTGCCGCCCAGCAGGCTCAGCCCCGCGCCGGCCGCGCTCCCCAGCGGGTTACTGATGCCACCGCCGCTGCTCATCCCGGTGCCGATGCCACCGCCACTGGTCTTGGCGCGGGATTCGTTCTCGATGTCGACAACGGTCAGGCTGCCGGTATCCAGGCGGTTCTTCGAAGCGTCGGCGGTGCTGCCGATCACGCCGCCTTCCAGGTGCGTGTTGCCGCCCACGGTGATGTTGAAGCCACCGCTGCCGGCAACGATGCCACTCTGTTCCTGCACGCTGCGCAGGTGGCTCTCGACCTTCTGTTGGCCGATGTTGACGCTGCCACGGCCGCTAGCTTCTACATGTTTCTCACCCTTGTTATTTCCCTCTTAGCCATGACCCTATTCTTCTGTGAAACTTTTTTGTCGAAGGCAACAGAATTCAAGTCATCGATAATTAGTTCAACGTCTTGCTTATCCAAGAATGAAACCCAAGAAAGCGCCAACCCTATCCAGTAGTCAGAGTCATGATTCAAGCCAAGTTGAACCAAAAGAAGATATGGGAAATTTCGACCTAAATCCGAAATTAAATTTTCAAATTGAAACTAAAGAAGAGTAATCGCACGCCTGAGCGCCTCCTTTCCTTCTAGGGGAAATTATACTGATGGCCCTCAAGTCGCCACACTCCCATCCCGTCACTAAAAATAACGAGACCGCCACCCAGGAATTTTTTCCCGCGGAGTACTCATAAATTACATTTGATTCGCATGAATGACTCATCGCACCGAAGGATCTGGTCATTCACTTGATCGATCGTTGAGTAGCCAAGGAATGCATTGGGGCCCCTGATAAGCTGCTGCTCTGCCGCGTATCCACGTCCGCGTTTCTCCGAGGCCTCCAGTTGAGCCTTGTTCGGATCGCTATCCGGTACGCCGACGGAACAATGACTCAGGGCACACATTGCGTCGTTCAAGCGCTGCTGCTCATCAGCGGTCTTGCCCTGCTTCAACTCATCCAGCTTCTTTGCTTCGTCAAGGTGCAGCTGCCGATTGAATCGATCTCCTGTAAGCGCAATGTTGGCGCCGGTGCTTCCACCGGCCAGTCCACCCACCATCGCACTACTGACCTCCATCAAGGACCGGAACTGCTCGGGGCTGTTCTCGCTCTGGTTGGCGGTGAGGTAATCCGAGATCGCCTTCTTGGCCTTCTCCGCACCGGCAGCACTCACCGCGCCCTTCAGCGCATCGGCCCCACCCAGCGCGGCCATCCCAGCGAGTTGCTCCGAATGGCTCCTATGCCACCACATTAACCGCATGACCGACGCAGAAATCGACGGGTCATTGCACATTAGCAACATGCGCCGATTGAAATCTGATTGCGGTGCAACTCAGGACCCCAGCCGGCCAGCACACGAGAAGGCTCCGACCAAATCGGGCGCATACATCCTGATTACATCAATCAAGCGTACCCACCCACTTCTTCCAGCCCAGCGAATATATGAATTATACCATCCTCAATACTGGAGGCATCTCTCCTCAATATAATATCCCTGGCACGATCACAAAAAACAAATGTCAACCTCGATCCAACCCTCCCCCCATCCAGCTTGAAAATGAAGTAGGAACCCTCTCCATTGATAAGCCCATTTATGACATCAACAAAATCAGAGAAATAGTTTTCGCCAATAGGCACGCCTACTCGCTCAGAAAAGTTCACAGCCAGTTCACTCTTGCTTTTCACTCAAGCCCCCTAAGAGCCTTTGAAATTTCGTCAATTGACTTTAACTCGCCAGTGGAAACACGGTCAACGACCTTCCACACCAGCTCACGTGGCGGCCCGTCAACGGCGTTCCTTTCCACAAGAACCTCGAAAACCTCAACAGCAGTCCTCTTATTTCCATTTACAAATCCGTGAGCCCCAGCAATGTCACGAATGAACACGGCACTCTTATTATAAAACCCCTCGTAATTGGCGGCGTTTGCGATTGTTTTTGAAACATCCCAGTACTCACCGGATCCACTTATTCTTTGATTTATCCCGCGAACCTCTTCTGCGGTAATTCCATATTTAAATCCGGAGACGCCCTTCGCACTTTCATAGGCTCGAGACGCAGCGCGACTTGTGCTTATTGTTTCCTCTGCAGCCAACCCGGCTTTCGCAACGACACCAGCCGCGACAGGAACAGAAATCGTATGTCCGCCAACAAAGTCTGCCGCAAGAGCGTCCGCCGTTCCCTTTAGCGCATTGGAGCAAGCGATCGGATTTAGCAAGCACCAGCCACCGAACTCAACAGCCGCCGCCGCACCGATGCCAAGAGCGGCTGCGCCAGCCTGGACCACGGCAACGCCCTTCTGAGAGCGCGAGGCGTCGCCGTAGTAGCGCAGTGGCTCCTGGAACTCAAAGCGCCAGTCCTTGGTTGATCCGGCGGCGTAAGCAGTTCCCGAGATGGCAGTGTAGACGTCTTTGAAATAGCCGGTTTCGCGCCCAAGCTCTTCGCTGAACTTAGAGAAGTTGTCCCGATCGCTGCTGTCGAACGCGGTACCCCAGTCGTACTTGTTCTGGTTCTTGTGCAGGAAATCAATTGCGTCAGTGTTGTTTTCTACTCCACTCAGGTCGGACTGTATTTTCGAGTCAACGTACGCAGCCGCTTCCACAAGAAGGATGCGATAGGCCTCTTCCTTCGATATCTTCTGCTCGCGGGCGAACTCCTCTGCATGGAAGCGGATCCACTTCACCTCATCCGGGTGCAGCTGCCGATTGAACCGGTCCCCGGTCACGGCAATGTTGGCGCCCGTGCTTCCACCCAGAGCACCACCCACCATCGCGCTGCCCACTTCCATCAGCGACTGGTAGTCCTCCCAGCTCAGGCTGCCCTTGTTGTTCTCGAGGAATTCCGAGATCGCGATCTTGGCCTTCTCCGCACCGGCAGCACTCACCGCGCCGTTCAGCGCATCCGCACCACCCAATGCGGCCATCGCTGCACCTGCCATGCCGTGCAGCAGCGCGCGGCCATTGCCGCCGTCGGCCCAGAACGCCTTGCCTTCTTCGGTCTCCGCCTTCTGGCTCAGGTAGCCGCCCAGGTCGCCCACGCCCTTGAACAGCAGCTGCCCGCCCAGCTGCATCACCTCGGCGCGCTCCTGCATCTTGCGCAGGTCAACGGCCGACAGCGCACTGTCGGTATCAAACCCGGTCGCGGTCCGATCAAGACCGGCCAGGGCACTCTCATTGCCATCGCGCACCACCACCGTGCCGGCGGCGATGTCCGAGCGCGTGGTGCTGCTGTCGTTCTTCTTGGTGCCGCCCAGCAGGCTCAGTCCTGCGCCGGCCGCGCTCCCCAGCGGGTTGCTGATGCCACCACCGCTGCTCATCCCGGTGCCGATGCCACCGCCACTGGTCTTGGCGCGGGATTCGTTCTCGATGTCGACAACGGTCAGGCTGCCGGTATCCAGGCGGTTCTTCGAGGCATCGGCAGTACTGCCGATCACGCCGCCTTCCAGGTGTGTGTTGCCGCCTACGGTGATGTTGAAGCCACCGCTACCGGCAACGATGCCGCTCTGTTCCTGCACGCTGCGCAGGTGGCTCTCGACCTTCTGCTGGCCGATGTTGACGCTGCCGCCGCTGCCGTACACGAAGGTGCCGCCAGCCTGGGTCTGCTTGCTGGCGTAATCGTCGGTGTCCTGCTCGCTGATGATGGACAGATTGCCGCCGATGCTGGCCACCACCTTGTCGCCGCTCAGCTGGGCACCCTGCAGCGTGGTGTCCTTGCCACTGATGACGGTCAGGTTGCGGTCGGCGTCCACCACGGTTTCAACATGCGTGGTGCCGTTGCCGCTGCCCTTGCCCTTGGCGGTGCTGGCCGACACGTACCAACCGGTCTGCGCGCCGATGCTGAAGCCGATCTCACCGCTGCCGCTCTTGTTCTTCGACGACTGCGTGTGGTCTTCCGCTTCGCTGCGCAGGGTGATGTTGTCCCGCGCGGCCAGCGCCACGTTGTCACCCTTCACCTGGCTGCCGATGATGTTCAGGTCACCGGCGGTGGCGACGATGCTGACGTCGCCCTGGCTGCGGATGGTGCTGCCCACCGCCGACTGGTCGTGGCTGGTCTGGCTGGCACTGGAGCTGGAGGCGCCGATGCCGATGCGCAGGCTCACGCCGTCGGTAGCGCCGGAGGCGCCTTGCTGCATGGCGCCGCCGACGCCAGCGGCGGCATTGGCCGCCTGCACCGCGTACAGCGCCTTCAGGCGATCATCCTGCGCATGGCCGGCCGCCTTGGCCGCACCGTAGGCGGCCAGGGCGGCATCCACCACCCCGCCGGTCAAGCCGACGTTGATACCGGCACTCTTCTGCTTGGTGCTCTGGTGTACGTCAGTGGTGCCCTGTGCCGCGTCGATCACCACCTGCCCGCCCACCAGCTGCGTACCGGTCTTCGACAGCACGTCCGAACCGGTGATGTGCAGCGTGTTGCCGGCGCTCAGGTTGACCCGGCCATCAGTTGAACCGATCAGGCTGCCCTGCGGCGCGCTCTGCTCGATCTCCAGGCCCTTTTCAAGCTTGCTCTGGCCGATGGTCAGGTTGAAGCCACCACCGCCGAACACGCCCGAGCGCTTGACGGTCTTGTCGTGCTCTTCGCTGTGCGTGGAGGTTGCCGTGCCAATGGTCAGGTCACGGGTAGCGGCCACCACCACATCACCGGTGGCTGCCACCTGCGCCGCCTGCGCGACGACGTCACGACCGGCGCCGATGGTGACGGTCTCGCCGCTGAGCGTGGTGCCTACCACCAGGCTGTCGTGGGTCGCGTCATAGGTGGTAGTGGTCTTGCTCGACAGCAGGCCCTTCTTCCTGCGCGTGGTCTCCTGCTCCCAGCTGTGGTCTTCCTGTGCCGCCAGCAGCTTCACGTCGCGCGTAGCGGCAATGCTGATGCCACCGTCGGTGCTGCCGACCTGCGTGGCAGTGAGGTTGGCATCACGTCCAGCCACCAGCGCGATGTCGCCGCCGGCCTGCAGCGAAGTGCCGTGCACGGTTTCGTCCATGCTCTGCGTGGTCTGCGAGAACCGCTTGCCACGGCTCTGCTGCTGGCTGGTGTTGGTGGTGGTTTCGGCCTGCAGGTTGAGATCGCGCCCGGCCACCACGGCCAGGCCGTCGCCGGCCTTCAGCTGCGCGGCCTGCAGGTTCACGTCCTGCCCGGCCTGCATGCCCAGCGAGCCACCGGCCTCGATGCCGCTGGCGTTGAGGGTTTCGCGCACGTAGCGGTTGCTGCCCCAGCCGCCCTGTTCGGTGGTGGTCAGTGCGTTGAGGTTGATGTCGTTGCCAGCCGTGGCATGGACGCTGCCGCCGGCCTTGGCGGTCACCGCCGTCAGGTTCAGATCGCGGCCGGCGTCCAGCGACAGGCTGCCGCCGACATCCAGCGTGGTGCGGCGCAGGCTGCCATCACCCTGCATCTGCGTGGTGAGGTTGAGGTCGCGGCCGGCCTCCAGCGCCGCGTTGCCGCGGGCACGGGTCTGCGAACCGACCAGTGCCAGGTCACGCCCGGCTTCCAGCGCCAGGCTGCCGCCGCTGCGGATGCTGGCCACGTCGATGCCGCTGACACTCTTCAGGTCGCGGCCGGCCACCAGGGCCACGTTGCCGCCCTGGATCAGGCCGCTGTTGTTGAGGATGTCCTCCACGGCGGTGATGCGGGCATTGCCGCCCGCGGAGATGCCACCGCGATCGTTGAGCAGGCTGCCGGTATCGATGGTCAATCGATCATCGGCGCGGATCATGCCCTGGTTGGACACATTGCCGGCGCGGATCTCCACCGACTCGCCAGCGATGGCGGCGCCCCCCAGCTGCAGGCGGTTGGCGGTGGCCTGGGACAGGTACACCACCGGCACCAGCACCTTCTGGCCATCCACTTCCTGGGCGACCATCCACACGATGTCTTCGTTGAGCGCGGCCACCTGTTCGGCCGACAGCGCCACGCCCACGCTCAGCTGCTGGCGCGCGGCTTCGCTCACGCCGGCATCCATCATGGCGCGGTACTGGCCCATGCCATCGCCTTGGTCGGCATCCAGGTAGCGACGCCCGGTCAGGCCAGTGATCTGTTCCATCACCAGGCGCTGCTCGTAGAAGTCGTCACCCATCCGACGCAGCTGCTTGTCGGGGTCCAGGTTCAGGCGCTGGAACATGTAGTCCGAGCCGATCCACTGCCCGAAGTTGGCGAAGCGCGGATCGGTTTCCACCAGCCAGCGCTGGTTGCCCGGATTGACCGTGTACAGGCCGCCACTGGGCAGCGACAGGCCCGGCAGCGGATTCTGCGGGCTGCCCACCACCTGCGGCGGCGGCACCGTGGTGACACGTCCAGGGCCCGGGGAGCCGGTATCACCGGCCGTTCCCGCACCCTGCGCCTGCGCGCTGGCAGGCCCGGTGGCCACGCCCTGCTGTGCACCCGGTGCGCCAGCATTGCCGCCGACCGCGCCGGCGCCCTGCTGCTGGCCCAGTTCGGGTGCATAGGCGTTGTTGCCCTGCCAACCGGCGACGTCCAGCGGCGTGCCACCGCTATGCGCGGTGACCACGGCGTTGTTGACCTCGCGCGCTTCGATCTGCACCTTGCGGCCGGCGGTGATGCTGGCATTGCCACCGGCCAGCGTGACCTGCTTGGTGACCGTGCTGGTGCCCAGCGCGCGGCTGCCGCCATAGATCTCGAAGTCGCAGCGGCTGGGGCAAGGGCGGTAGGTGTAGTCGATGGTCGACGTACGCTGAACCACCTTGTAGCCGGCCAGCGCCTCGTTGTTGACCACGCCGGCCCAGTCGTTGGGGTCTTCGCTGTTGGACGAGCCGCGGCCGTTGATCGAGAGGTTGCGACCAGCGGCGATGGCCGAGTTCCGGTTGTCGACCGAGCCGCCGGACATCTGCATGTCGCGACCGGAAATCAGCTGCGACGCCGCGCTGGCGGCGATGACGGTGGTGCCTTCGAGTACCAGGTCCTTGTGCTCGGTCCAGACTTCCAGCACGGCACAGTCGCCGGGGCACAGCTTGCCCGGTGGTGCCGGGCCATCGATGCCATCGACCCTGAACGTGCCGCTGTCCGGGTCGGCAGCGCCTTCGTTGCCGCTGTAGACCTTGTGCTGGGTGACCAGCACACGGCGCTCGTTGGCCACGCCCAGCGCAGCCAGGATCAGGTCGTTCTCGGCCTGGATGCGCCCGGAGCGGTTGCGGATCTGCTGGGCATTGCCGCCGTTCCAGCCCTGCAGGCGGATGTCGCCCAGGCTGAATAGCTCGCCGTCGAGGTTGTCGATGTAGTTGGCATACAGATTGATGCGGCCGGTGGCCGCCATCAGCCCTTCGTTGTAGTCGCGTACGACCAGCGTGTCGCCCAGGTCGCGGCCGTTGGTGATGCGCGAGGCGCGCAGTTCCAGCGCGTTGCCCATCAGGGTGCCGGTGTTGGTGATGTTGGCAGCCGACACCTCCACCGTATCGCCGTCAACGCGACCGGCGTTGCTGAAGTCACCTGCCGTGGTCAGCACAACGCGGCCGCTGCCATTGCCTGCCGTGGCATTGAGCAATGCACCGGCGGTGTTCTCGATCCGGGCCGCCGAAACTTCAAGGGTGCCCTTGCTCTCCAGGCGCCCCTGGTTGACCAGTGCGCCGGCAACGTCCAGCTTCAGCAGTCCGTTGCTCTCCAGGCGCTGGCCGTTGCCATGCACGTAATCGCCCGCCAGCGTCAGGCGCAGCTCGCTGCCGCCGAACAGGCGGCCGATGCCGCTGAAGGCCTGCAGGCGTGCGCCGAGTGCTTCATAGGCGCTGATTTCGCCGCCACCATTGGCCAGGCTGCCCAGCGTCAGCTGGCTCTGGCGACTGAGCAGCCGGCCGTTGCTGTTGTCCAGCGCGGCAAGATCCAGGCGCAGCAGGTTGCCTGCGCTGAGCTGGCCACCAACGTTGAATACCTGTGCGCCTGCGCGCTCCAGGTACAGGGTATTGGCGGCGTGGACCATGCTGCCGGCGTTGTCCAGCGAAGCGGTCTGCAGGCGCAGGTCGGTTCCAGCCACCAGCTTGGCCTGGCCGCCTTCGGCGCGGTTGTCCACGCTGCCTGCGGTCAGCGCCAGCGCACCACCGGTACTGCCCAGGGTGCCGCCACGGTTGTCCAGCGCACCGGCCGATTCCAGCGTCAGCTGCCCGGTGCCGTTGGCCACGATGCGGCCGCCACGGTTGCCCACCGACGCCGCACGGATGCTCGCCGAGCCCTGTGCTTCGATGTTGCCTTGGCTGTTGTCCAGTGCCTGGCGGCTCTGCAGATCCAGCGAGGTGCCGCCGTGGACCAGGCCCCGCTGGTTGGCCAGCGCACCGGCCACGTCAAGCGCGAGTTCCTGGCGGGCGTACAGGTTGCCATCCACGTTGCGCAGGTCGCCCGTGCGACTGGTCACGCGCGCATTGCCCTCGGCCCCCAGCAGGCCATTGCTGTTGTCCAGCTGGGAGGCCAGCACCTGCAGCTGGCCGGCGCCGCGCTGCACGATGGTGCCAGTGCGGTTGTCCAACGCCCCGGCAGCGTCCACGGCAAGGTTGCCGCCAGCATCGAGCCGACCACCGGTGTTGACGATCTCCGTACCAGCCACGCGGGCACCGGTGCCCGCGGTGAGCGTACCGCCGCTGTTGTCGAGGCGACCGGCAACGGCCACGTCCGCCTCGCCGTTGCCGACGATCAGGCCTGCATTGCTATTGTCCAGCGTGCCGGTCTCGATCTTCAGCACACCCGTGCCCGCATGCTCGATGCGGCCGCCCTGGTTCAGCAGCTGCGCCGCCCGCAGATGGACATTGCCGGCGTTGGCAGCGATGCGCCCGCCGGTGTTGCGCAGCGCGCCTGACAGGCTCAGCTCGAACGGATCGGTGCCGGTCTGCAGCAGTTCGCCGGCGCTGTTGTCCAGCGCGGCCGCCAACAGACCGATGCGCGTGCCCTGCAGGCTGCCCGCATTGCGCAGCAGGTCGGTGGCACGCAGGTCGAGCAGACCGATGGCGGTCAGGCTGCCGCCGATATTGCGCCACTCACCGCTGCGCGCCTGCGCCAGCAGGGTGCCACCGGACCAGACCTGGCCACCCTCCAGCAGCAGGCTGTCGCCCAGCAGGTGAACCTGCTGGCCGGCGTTGATCTGGCCGGCGTTGCGCAGCTGCTGACGCGCATCAAGGGTGACGCTGCCGGTGCTGCCGACCTCGCCGTCGGCCAGCAGGCCCGCCACGATCACGCCGCTGTTGTCGATCTGCCCCGCCCGCAATTCGATGTCACCCGAGGCCAGCACGCGCCCGCGATTGCTGGCCTGGGCGGCCTGCAGCGTGACCGTGCGCGCCTGAACGTCGGCCGCAGTGCGCAGTGCCTGCGCAGCCTGCAGCGACAGCGCGCCGCTGGCGAACAACGCCGCCTGGTTGTCCAGGTCGCCATCGCTGCGCACCTGCAGATCAGCGGCGCTGTCGATCGTTCCCTTCAGCGTCACGCCGGCATCGGCGGACAGCACGACGCCCTGCTGCGCAAAGACCTTGCCCGACTGCTCCAGGCTGCCGCCCGCGTGCGCGGTCAGTGTGCCGGCAGCCAACGTGCGCCCGCCCAGCACCAGGGCCTGGTCACTGCTGAGCTGCACGTTGCCGCGCTCGCTGCCCAGTTCACCCTCGCTGCGCAGGGTCCGGCCCCGCACCTGCAACGTCTGGCCGGCCACCAGGCTGCCCTGGTTGTCCAGCGAATCGCGCACGGTGACATCGACATCGCCGGCGCCATAGAGGTCGCCACGGTTGTCGATCACATCGGCCTTGGCCGTCAGTGCTCCCTTGGCGAACACGTTGCCGGCGTTGTCCAGCGTCACCGCATCCAGCTGCAGCGACTGCGCACTGGACAGGTTGCCGCCGGCGCGGTTGTGCAGCGCGTCGGTGCGCACGTCAAGCGCGCCATCGCTGGCGATCACGCCGGCATTGTCCAATGTGGTGGTGCGCAGCTGTGAGCGGTCGCGACCGTAGATCACGCCACTGTTGCTCAGCTCAGTGGCGCGAAGATCCATTGCCTGCTGGCCATGCAGGCGACCGTCGTTGATGACCTTCTGCACGTCCACGGCCACCACGCGTGCCAGCGCCGTGGCGGCCGCCTGCTGGCGCAGGACGCCGCCCTGCAGGGTCAGGGTGCCGCCGGCTTCAAGCCGGTTGCGGTTGTCGAGCGTGGCAACGGACAGGCGGGCATCGGCTGCGCTGCCGATGATGCCGGCGTTGTCCAGCACATCGGCGTCGACCTGCAGGCCCTTGCCCCCCTGGATGCTGCCGGTGGTGTCATTGTCGATGCGTGCGTTGGACTTCAATGCCAGCAGGTCCACCGCCTGCAGCGTGCCGCTGTTGCGCAGACGGTCGACCGTCAGCGTGGCCTGGCGGGCCTCAAGGGTGCCTTGGTTGTCCACGCCGCCGGCAGACAGTTCCAGCGCCTGCTCGGAGAGGATGCGTCCGGCGTTGTCCAGCTGCTGGCGCGCCTGGACCTTCAGCAGCCCGCCCGCAGACAGCTCGGCACCCTTCAGCTGGGTGATGCGGTCGGCCGCTGCACGCAGGTTGGCACCGGCACCGATGATGCCCTCGTTGTCGATGCTGGCCGCATCGAGTTCGACGTCGGCGTCGCTGTACAGCTGGCCGGCGTTGTGCAGCTGCGCGGCCTGCATCCGTACGCCCTGGTTGCCCAGCAGCAGGCCGGCGTTGTCCACCTGGCGGGCCTGCACGTCCAGCACCTGTGCGCCCAGGCGCGCGCCCTTGTCCTGCGCCAGCGTGTCGGCGCGCACGGCAAGCCCGGCACCTGCGGTCACCTGTGCACGGTTCTGCACCTGCGCGGCAGCCAGCGCGATGCTGCCCGCGCTCTTCACCGTGTCAGCCAGGGTCAGCGTGCCACCGGCGTCCAGCTGCATCTGTGCGGCCTGCGCGCTGCCGGCCAGGTCCAGATTCTGGTTGGCGCGTACGGCCAACGCAGCGCCCGCCGACGTCGAACCGGCAAGCGACGCCTGCCGGGCACGGATCTGAAGATCTCCCTGCGCGTACTGGGTGCCGTCGGCCTTCAGGTCACCGTCGGTTTCGATCTGCAGGCGGCCTGCGGCCGCCGTGCGTCCGCTCAGGCGGACATCGCCGGCCTGGGTCAGGATGAAGTCGCCTGCGTCGGCCACCATCTCGCCCGTGCTGCGCACGCCCACGCCGGCCTCGGTACCGACCAACCGGATCTTGCCTGCATACATGCCCCCGAGAGCGGCAACATCCAGGCCGAACTGCGGGCGTTCGCCGTCTCCGGTGATCGCCTGCGTCGCCAGGGTCTGGGCATCGATCTGGTTGGCGCCGGTGACCACGTTCACCTGGCGCGCCCAAAGGCCCGCGTTGAGCTGCACCGCGCGGGCCAGCAGGTCGACGCCTTCCAGGTTGCCGGCATCCAGGCCGTTGCCTTCCAGGCGGATCGTTCCGCGCGACACCCGGAACGCAGACAGGCTGCCATCGTTGCCGAACACCGGGGTGCCGGTGGTCAGCGTGCCACGGGTGGTATTGATGAAGCCGCAGCCATCGCAGGTGATGCCATTGGGGTTGGCGACGATCACCGCCGCCGAGCGCCCCGCCACCTCGATGTGGCCCTGCAGGCGCGACGCGTTGGTGGATGTCACCTCATTGAGGATCAATCGTGCCGACTGGCCCGGCTGCAGGTTGCCGTTGCCCTGGATGTAGCCACCCAATTGGGTCTGCACGGTGCTCGCGCTGTTGTTGAGGATCTGCCCCTCGCGCCCGACGTTGTAGTCCTGGAAGCGGTTGTGCGATACGCCGCCCGCGTTGGGCCGGTTGATCTGGATGACCGGCACGCCGTTCGCCGCCTGGTCGGCCCGCGCCTGCTCGCCGGCCTGTACCTGCACCTGGGCAAACGAGCTGCCCGGGGCCAGGAACGCCAATGCCAGGGTGGCGCTCGCCATCGCGGTGCGCAGGCGCGTGGCCCAACCGGCGCCCGAAGCGGACAGGGACAGACTGCGGAATACGTTCTTCATGCCAGGTGCTTCCATCAACCCAGGGGGAACTGCACACACAACAACCCGATCACGTCGCCACGTGGCGACGGTGCTTCCAGTCGAATCAGAACTGCCAGGACGCGCGGAATCCGATCACGTGACCGCGTGCCTCATGCTTGAGCCAAGCCGGGCGGCTCATCGGTACGCCGACGAAGCCATCCCACGCCAATCCGCCCAGCTCGCCACGTGCACCCAGGTGGGCGCCGCTGAGGGTTCCGCCGCCGATACCCTGGCGGTCGTCGCGCTCGATGTGGCCGATATCGATGCCCGCATAGGGCGCGATGGCGCGATGTGCCATCCAGCTGATGCTGTTGCGCCAGTAGCCGCCACGGCTGCCGCCGAGTGGCACCTCGCCGTCGAAGCCGTTGACGGTATAGCGGCCACCGACGCTGATGAACTCCGAGCCGTACAGCGTGTCCTTGCTCCACTGGTAGCGGAGCGCGGTATTCCATGCCAGCGGACGCGGCCCGGATGTCAGGGCGCCACCGGCGCCGATATCCAGCGTGGTCAGCCCATAGCGGAACGTCGGCGCCAGGCCATCGCGGCCCACGGCGTCATCATCGCCTCCCAGCCACGGCACGCCGCGGCGGTGCGCCAGGCGGATATCGGCCTGGACCCGCCCCAGGTACTGGCGGTGCAGCAGCGCCAGCTCGACCGAGGTAGTACGCCGGCGCTGGCCTTCGATCTCCACGCCTTCCACGTAGCTGTGCGACGACCGTTGCGCCACGCGCAGCTCGATGCCGCTGCGATAGCTCTGGCCACGCACCAGCAGCCGTTCCACGGCCAGGTCGACGTTGCTGGAGGTGCCGGTGCTGGCGAATGTGTCGGCGTTGCTGGCGATGGTCTGCTTGTAGCGCGAGCTGTAGGTGCTGGTGCTGAAACGCCAGTTGCCCAGCGGAACCGACCACGATGCATTGAAGCCGTGGGTACCCCGGCCCTTGTCGGCACTGCCGTCGCTGCTGACGCCGATGCTGAGCAGGTCGTTGACGCGAGCCAGGTTGTCTACCCACGCGGTCGCGCCGACCTGCTGCTTTCCGGTCGCACGGCTGCCGGCATCATCCAGCGACACCGAGGCACGCCATCGCTTGCCGTGGCGGATGCTGATGACCACGTCCGACTCGCCGGGCGCCTCGCCCGGCACCAGTTCCATGTTCACGTCCTGCGACGGAACTCGCTTGAGCTGCTCCAGGCCCTGTTCCAACGCGCGCAGATTGAGTACGTCCCCCGGCCGCGCGGGAAACGCACTCTTCCACATCGAATCGGGTACCTCTTCCGCGTTGAAGCGGATCTGCCGGATCACGCCCGGCACCAGCTGCAGGCGCAGGGTTCCGCTGCCCAGGCTCTGCTCGGGCAGGCCGATGCGCGTGGTCACGTAGCCCTTGGCCAGCGCCAGATCCGAGGCACGCCGCACGATCAGCGCGATGCCCTGCTGGCCCACGCAGCGGCCACGGTAGCGGTCGAGATAGCGCTGCAGGAACGCGAACTGCGCCAGATGCGCGCCGTCGAGCTGCAGCTGCTGCAGGGTGAAGCACGGTTCTTCGTCCGGCAGTGCCAGCGAATGCAGATCGGTGGCAGCGGCCGGCTGTTCACGTGATACATCCGGCAATGCCTGCCGCTGCTCACGCTCGCGTGCCTCGCGCTCGGCGCGTTCGCGCAGTTCCTGCTGCTCGGCGAACGAGGGACTGGCCGACTGCGCATGCACGACGCCGATCAACAACAGCCCCGCAGTGCCCAGAACGGCACGCATGCTGAATCCTGCTTTTCTGTTACCCATCAACGACTTCCTTGTCCAGCATTGGTACAGACCTGAAGCTGTGAACAGACATCGTGCAGAGAGAACGTGCGACCGACACCGACTCGACCGCCAACCGCTATCGGCGGGAGTGCGCGGAACTTTAGGGTCTTTGCATCCGTGCACCCATTGCGGCGATGCAGTCGAGCACCGCGCGCTGAAGGATGGGCATCCTTCAGCTGCCGTCATGCGATGTCAATCGCTCCGGTCATCACGGCACCCGTGCGCACACCCATGCCCGCACGTCCCTGGCACCGGCCAGCCGCAACGTCTCGGCGATTTCCATCACTGTGCTGCCGGTGGTCATCACATCGTCCACGACGGTCAGCCGTGTCGGCGGCGACAAGCGCGTGCCGAATGCGTCAAAGAGATTGTCCCTGCGCTGTTCTGCGCTGCGCTCGGACTGCGGCGCGGTGTGGCGGCGTCGGTAAAGCCCCTGCCAGACCGGCATCGGCAACAGGCGGCACAGTTCGGCGGCCTGGTTGTAGCCGCGCTGGCGCAGGCGTTGATTGTGCAGGGGGACCGGCACCAGCGGCGCGCATGACCACGGGGGCGGGGCGCGCTGCATCAGCTGCGCGAGCAGGCGACCTGCCGCCAGGTCCTGATGGAACTTGTAGCGCACCAACAGCTGATCGACGGGGGGAAGGTACAGCAGGCTGGCATGCGTGGCGGACTGCGGCGGTACCTCGTCGCGGCATATACCGCAGACGATCAGGGCGTTGTCCGGCAACGGCAGTGCACAGCGCAGGCAGGCACGACCGGCCCAGGGCAGTCCGGCGAGGCAGGCGCTGCACAGGTCAAGTTCATCGTGGCCCGGCTCGCCACAGACCAGGCAGCGCAGTGGCAGCAGCACGCGAAGCGCTGCCTGCAGAAGACGAGTGGGCGTGGACAGGGCCGGCATGCGCTACAGCGTGATCGCGCCGCGACCCCGGGGCCATCAGGCGCACGCCCTTCAACCCGTAGGCATCCTTACCCGTTTACGGAGCACTTCACCGCGTCGGCGCAGGTGCGGCATCCACACGCGTGCGGTACACCATGTAGGGCTTCTGCCGGCGATCCACGCCGCCATTGAAGCCGGCCTGTCGATGCAGCTGGTTGGCGGTGAAATACAGATAGCCGTCCGGCCCCATCGACAGCGTATCCGGCCACAGGATGCGCGGGTCGTGCACCACCGTCGTCCATCGCCCCTGCGCGTCGCGGGCATGGATGGCGTTGTGCTCGTAGTCGCTGGCATACAGCCGCCCGTTGGCGTCCATCTCCATGCCATCGGAGGCACCCTTGTCGCCCAGGTCGACCACCGCTGCCGCCAGTTCCGCTTCACTCAGCTTCGGGTCGCGCAGCAGCGCGGTCGGCACGCTGTACAGATGACGGCTGGACAAGGGTGTGTAGAACAGGGTGCCGCCATCGGGCGACAGGGCGATGCCATCGGCGGCCACGGTGAACGGCTGCGTCGAACCATCCGCGTTGCGCAGTCGCATCTGCTGCCCTTCCACGATCGGCACGAACGCGGGATCGGCCGAGGTGGATACGTGGCCGACCAGGCGCTTGGACGCGGCGCCAGTGGCGAGGTCGATCACGATGATGCCGCCGATACCGCTCAGCGACGAATCGGTCACGTAGGCCACGCCCTCGCGGCCGACCCGGAAGTCGAAGCGCACATCGTTGACATAGGTGCGCGCATCGATGACGTTGGCCGGGAACACCAGCGTCCTGGCCACGCTGTCGGTGGCAAGGTCGATCGCCACCAGTTTGGCACCGCCGGCCTGCGGAGCGGAGAAGCCCGGCGCAGCGGTATCCAGCACCCAGAGGCGCCCCTGGCCATCGGCCACCACGCTCTGCACGCTGATGAAGTGTGCAGCCGGGTCCGCTCCTTCCGCGCTGTTGATGCGCGCATCCGGATAGGGCACGGCGCGGCCGTCGCGCCATTCGGCCACGCTGTAGGCCACCTCATCGCCCCAGCGCGGGAAGTTGACGAAGATGCGCCCGGTTTCAGATACCGCCACGCTGGTGGGCATGGCGCCTTCGAAACGCGCCACCGGTTCGAGGGTGCCGATGCTGCGCTCGCTGGGCAGCAATGGGGTGCCCGCCAACGCCAGCGCGGGGGAACTGGCCAGGGCCAGGACGGCAGCCGCCAGGCTGCGGATACGGCAGTTGATCATGGTCGCGCTCTCGATGCAGGTCCGGGTGCAGCCCCGGCGTGGACGCATCTTCTGCGTCGCGCGTGGCATCGGGTAGACGGTGCAACGCGGAATCAGCTTCACCGCTGGAGTGAAGATGGAGGGCTGATTGATCGCGTTGATGGAAGCAATGAATGTCGTCTATCAGTTGCGTGCCTGCGTTGGGGCGAACCCGCTCAACACATCTCAACGGCTGCCAACGCGGTCTCGAACCTGCGCTGGCCTTCTTCACCCCACCAGGGAACGGTCATCACGCCACCCCGTCGCTGCAACTGGTGCAGAAGGAGCAGGAAGGCCTGGACCTCCCGCTGGCCCCATGACGATCCCATGCGGTAGTCGAGCGTCAACCCATGGCGCATGACGAGCACACCCAGTTCTGGCAGAAGAACGCCGCCGCAGGCAATGTCTGCAAGGCCGACATGGAAGGGTTCCACTTCGCCCTGGAGAACGCGTCGCGCGTCGCCCGGTCCCATGAACGGCTGACCACGATCTTCCGCACGGTGCCAGAGTTGCACGCTTCCAGAACCCGCGACGCGGGCACCGCAGGCAAACAGATAGGCGAACGCATCGGCCGTCCCGGCGGCCTCACGGTACGCGAGCTCCACTTCCGGAAGCGAGCCATCATCGGTGACGAAGTAGCACCGCAACGTCGCCAACACCTCCTGTCGGAGGAACATTGCTGCTCCAGGCTGCATTGCTCCTAGTCATCTCCATTTTCACGGGTGCGGGAGGTTCGCACGGCAGGCGCCTCGACAGCCACATCTCCAGCCGTTTTCGGCACCATCAACAGCTCCGCCAACCCGCGATAGATCGGTACCCTGCACACCAGCCCGGACACACCACGGGCGATCAGCACCGTCGCCAGGATCGGCAACAGCAGGTCGCCACTGTCGGTCAGCTCCAGCGAGATCACCGCCGACGTCAGCGGGGCCTGGGTAACGCCGGTCAGGTAGGCACACATGCCCAGCAGCACGAACGCGCGCGGGTCCACGCCCGGCATCAGCACTGCCAGGTTGTGGCCGAGTCCCGCGCCGACCGCCAACGCAGGCGAGAACAGGCCACCGGGAATGCCCGCCACGTACGAGGCCAGATTGGCCAGCAGCTTCATCAACCCGAACTCGTGGCCGACCATTGCCTGGCCCTGCACCAGGCTGCGCGCCTGCTCGTAACCGGTGCCGAACGCGCCTTCACCGAACACCAGGGCGAGCAGTACCACCACCAGGCCACAGCCTGCGGCCAACAGCACCGGATGCCGCTGCCGCAGTAGCCCGAGCCAACGCGGGCGACCCGCAGCGCTGGCCAGCACCGCACGTGCGAACAGCCCGCCCAGCAGCCCCGCCACCACGCCGCACAGCAGGATTGCCAGCCAGCCCTGGCCCAGCGGCAGGCGTGCGCTCACATGGCCGAAATAGGTGTAGTTGCCCAACAGACCGAGCGATACCACGCCACCGACGATCACCGCGGTCAACAGGGTGCCGGAGAAGCGATGTTCAAAACGGCCGCTGAGCTCCTCGATGGCGAAGACGATGCCCGCCAGCGGCGTGTTGAACGCCGCCGCAATACCGGCAGCGCCACCGGCCAACAGGAAGTGCGAGAGCTCGCGCGGATCCTTGAAGCCGAACCAGCGGCCGAACAGGTACATCAGGCTGGCGCCCACATGAACCGTCGGGCCCTCGCGGCCGACCGATGCACCACCCAGCAACGACAGCGAGGTCAGCAGCAGCTTGCCGGCCGAAACCACGGGTGACAGGTTGGTTTTCCGGAACGGCTCATCGGCCTTGTCCAGCGCAGCGATGACCTGCGGAATACCGCTGCCCCGCGTGGGTTTCAGCACGCCGGAGGTCAGCCAGGCCAGCAGTGCGAAGATGCCCGGCGTGAGCAGCAGGGCCCACCACGGCGAGTGCGAGGTGATGCGCTGGAACAGATGGAAGGCCGCATCGCTGGCCTTGGCGAACAGGATCGCCACCAGCGCCACGGCCACGGCACCGCCCCAGAGCGCGGCGCGGCGGCGCCAGGCCTCGCTGAGGACCAGCGCGGTGATGCGGCCGCGAAGGCGATGGAGATCGGTCATGCAGGACAGTCTGGACACGTCGGAGGTCGACGGACAGCGGCCACTGTGGCTGAACGCCTTGCAGGATGCGGTGAAACGCGGCGTGTCCGCCGGGGGTGACTGGGCGGGCACGCCGTAAACCAAACTATGTACACGCTAGTTGACAGTCTTTCTCGACCCACCCACACTGCCGCCCTCGCTCCACTCGTACCCAAGGTCCCGCCATGGCTGCTGCCATCCGCCACGACTGGCAACACGACGAACTGCAGGCGCTGTTCGATCTGCCGTTCCCCGAGCTGCTGTTCCGCGCCGCGGCGGTCCATCGCGAGCACTTCGACCCATCGCAGGTACAGGTGTCCACGCTGCTGTCGGTGAAGACTGGTGGCTGCCCGGAAGACTGCGCGTACTGCCCGCAGGCGCAGCGCTACAACACCGGGGTGAACGCGCAGAAGCTGATGGAGACCGATGCGGTGCTGGCCAAGGCGCGCCAGGCCAAGGCCGCCGGCGCCTCGCGTTTCTGCATGGGCGCCGCATGGCGTTCGCCGAAGGACCGCGACATCCCGAAGGTGGCGGCGATGATCGCCGGGGTGAAAGCACTGGGGCTGGAAACCTGCGCCACGCTGGGCATGCTCAGCAGCGAGCAGGCGCGCGCGTTGAAGGATGCGGGCCTGGATTACTACAACCACAACCTCGACACCGCGCCGGACTACTACGATTCGATCATCCACACGCGCCAGTACCAGGACCGTCTGGATACGCTGGAGCACGTGCGCGATGCCGGCTTGAAGACCTGCTGCGGTGGCATCGTCGGCATGGGCGAGACGCGCGCGCAGCGCGTCGGCCTGCTGCTGGCGCTGGCCACGCTGCCGGCGCATCCCGATTCGGTGCCGATCAACAAGCTGGTGCAGGTGGCGGGCACGCCGCTGCATGGCAGTGCCGAGCTGGACCCGTTCGAGTTCGTGCGCATGATCGCAGTGGCGCGCATCGCCATGCCGCGCTCGATGGTGCGGCTGTCGGCCGGGCGCGAGGCGATGAGTGACGAACTGCAGGCACTGTGTTTCCTGGCCGGTGCCAACTCGATCTTCTACGGCGACAAACTGCTGACCACCGGCAACCCGGAGAGCGAGCGCGACCTGGCTTTGTTCGCCCGGCTGGGCCTGCAGCCGATGGCGGTGCAGGTGGATGCCGAGGGCCATGACCACGGCGGCACCGTGCACGCCGATATCAGTGCCGATACGCCCGGCTGCGGCTGCGCTCACGCGGCCTGAGACGGGCCGCAAGCAGGCGCCGCGGCAACGCGCTACCCTAGCCGCCCCGTCGACGCATTCAGCCACCATGGCCCGCCCCGACCTGACCGCCCGCCTCCACGCCCAGCGCGCCCTGCGCGATGCCCAAGGCCGTCGCCGCCCGCGACGCACGGTCACCCGTCGCGATGGCGTGCGCCTGGAAGTGGACGGCCAGTGGCTGACCGGCTTCTGCAGCAACGACTACCTCGGCCTGGCCCAGCAGTTCAGCGTGGTCAACGCGCTGCAGGACGCCGCCGCACGCGAAGGCGCTGGCGCCGGTGCCTCGCACCTGGTCTGCGGCCATCATGCCCTGCATGAGGCGCTGGAACGCGAGGTGGCCGAATGGCTTGGCTATCCGCGTGCGCTGCTGTTCGGCAGTGGCTTCGCCGCCAACCTGGCGGTGCAGCAGGCGCTGCTGAGCGAAGAGAACGATGTCTGCGTACAGGACAAGCTCAACCACGCCAGCCTGCTCGATGCCACCCGGTTGGCCGGTGCACGCCTGCGCCGTTATCCGCACCTGGATGCGGAAGGCGCAATGCGTCAGCTCAAGCATGCGCCCGATGGCGCGGCAATGCTGGCCACCGATGGTGTTTTCAGCATGGATGGCGACATCGCACCGCTGCGTGCATTGTCGCTTGTGGCACGCCTGCAGCAGGCGCTGTTCTATGTGGATGATGCGCACGGTGTAGGCGTGGTCGGTGATGGCCGTGGTGCCGTGGCCGCCGCCGGACTGGGCGTGGACGATGTGCCGCTGCAGCTGGTCACGCTGGGCAAGGCACTGGGCGGTTCCGGTGCACTGGTGCTGGGCCGCGACGACCTGATCGAGCATCTGGCCGAGACCGCACGCCCGTACATCTACACCACCGCCGTGCCACCAGCGATGGCCGCCGCTGCGCTTGAAGCGGTGCGCCTGGCGCGCAGGGACAACTGGCGCCGTTCCAAACTGGCAGATCTGATCGCGCTGTTCCGCAGCGAAGCACGCCGCCATGGGCTGGACCTGATGGCTTCGGACACGCCGATCCAGCCGCTGCTGTGCGGCGATGACCACACCGCCGTGGCCATGTCCACGGCGTTGGAACAGGCCGGCTGGCTGGTCGGTGCGATCCGCCCGCCGACCGTGCCGGAAGGCAAGGCGCGCCTGCGGGTGACGCTGTCCGCGCTGCACACGCCGGAACAGGTGCGTGGCCTGGTCGAGGCCATTACCAGCGCGCGTGAACGCGTGGCCCTGGCCGTGCGTGAAGCCGCGCCACCGCCGCTGCCTGCATTCGCCTGAGTTCCGCGTCGTTGCCCATGCATATTGAAGTCACCGGCCGTGGGCCGGACCTGGTAGTAATTCACGGCTGGGCCCTGCAGGGCGGTGTGTTCGCGCCGCTGGTGCAGCGCCTGGCGGACCAGTTCACCCTGCATCTGGTCGACCTGCCCGGCCATGGTCACAGCCGCGAGGACACCACGCCGCTGCGCCTGCCGTTCGTGGTCGGTGCCATTGCCGCGGCTACGCCGCCGGCGGTGTGGTGCGGCTGGTCACTGGGCGGCCTGTTCGCATTGCACGCGGCGGCCACGCTGCCAAAGGTGCGCGGGCTGGCGATGATCGCCGCCACGCCGCGCTTCGTGCGAGGCGATGACTGGCCGCACGCGGTGGAGCCGGCGGTGTTCGAGCAGTTCGGCCGCGAGCTGGCGACCGACTTCGGCGGCACGCTGGAACGCTTCCTCGCGCTGGACGTAATGGGCTCGGCACACGCCCGCGAGGAGCTGCGCACCCTGCGCCAGCGCCTGGTCGAGCGCGGTGCGCCCACCGAACGCGCCCTGCTGGAAGGCCTGCGCCTGCTCGAAAGCACTGACCTGCGCGGCGCACTGCCAACGCTGGGCAAGCCCAGCCTGTGGATCGCCGGCCAGCGTGACCGGCTGGTGTCTCCGGTGGCGATGCAGGCCGCCGCAGCACTGGCCCCGGGTGCGCAGGCGCTGACCATCGCCCACGGCGGCCACGCGCCGTTCCTTGGCCATGCCGACGAAGTGGCCGCCGCCCTGCAACACTTCGTTGCCGCCCTGTCGCCGGCTGATGGCGGACAATGAGCACCTTCCGAATTCCGCAGGACTGACGCATGGATCTGGGTATCAACGGCCGCTGGGCACTGGTCTGCGGCGCCAGCAAGGGGTTGGGCCTGGGCTGCGCACGTGCACTGGTGCGCGAGGGCGTGAACGTGGTGATCGTGGCGCGTGGCGAGGCTGCACTGCAGGTCGCCGCCGACGAACTGCGTGCACTGCCCGGTGCCGGTGGGGTACGCGCCGTCGCCGCCGACGTCACCACCGAGGCCGGCCGCACTGCCGCGCTGGCCGCCTGCCCGCAGGTGGACATCCTGGTCAACAATGCCGGTGGCCCGCCGCCGGGCGATTTCCGCACCTTCGAGCGCGAGGATTGGATTGCCGCGCTGGATGCCAACATGCTGGCGCCGATCGCGCTGATCCGCGCCACCGTGGACGCGATGATCGAGCGCGGCTTCGGCCGCATCGTCAACATCACCTCGTCGGCGGTGAAGGCACCGATCGACATCCTGGCGCTGTCCAACGGCGCGCGCAGCGGCCTGACCGGTTTCGTCGCCGGCCTGTCGCGCCGCACGGTGGCCCACAACGTCACGATCAACAACCTGCTGCCCGGCCAGTTCGACACCGACCGCCTGCGCGCCAACTTCGCCCACAGTGCGGGCAAGGACGGCGACGCCGCGGAAGTGGCCGAGCGCCGCCGCCAGCAGATTCCCGCCGGCCGCTTCGGCACGCCGGACGAGTTCGGCGCCGCCTGCGCCTTCCTGTGCAGTGCACAGGCCGGTTACCTCACCGGGCAGAACCTGCTGATCGACGGCGGCGCCTACCCCGGTACGTTCTAAGAGAGTTTCGCAATGCCGTCCCACTTCGATGCCCGCCATGTCCGCCGCGCGTTCGCGCGTGCCGCCAGCAGCTACGACGCCGCCGCCGCCCTGCAGCGCGAGGTGCAGTCGCGGCTGATCGAATCGCTGGACTACCTGGAGGCACGCAAGCCCGAGGTGGTGCTGGACATCGGTGCCGGCACCGGACACGCCAGTGCGCTGATGAAGAAGCGCTGGCCGAAGGCACAGGTGATCGCGTTGGACGTGGCGCTGCCGATGCTGGACCAGGCCAAGCGCCAGGCCAGCTGGTGGAAGCCGTTCCAGCGCCTGTGCGGCGACGCCGCTGCGCTGCCGCTGGCCGACAACAGCGTGGACGTGATCTTCAGCAACCTGTGCCTGCAGTGGGTGGACGACCTGCCGGCGGTGTTCGCCGGGTTCCGCCGCGTACTCAAGCCCGGCGGCCTGCTGCTGTGCTCGACCTTCGGCCCGGAAACGCTGATCGAACTCAACGAAGCCTTCGCCGCCGCCGACGACCGCCCGCACGTGAGCCGCTTCGCGCAGATCGCGCAGTTCGGCGATGCACTGATGATGGCTGGCTTCCGCGACCCCGTGCTGGACCGCGATCTGTTGACCCTGACCTACGACGACCTGCCCTCGCTGATGCGCGAGTTGCGCGCGATGGGCGCAACCAACGCGCGGGTAGACCGCCGCCATACCCTGACCGGTCGCGGGCGTTTCGCCGCGGCCGCGGCCGCGTACGAACCGATGCGTCGCGCCGACGGCAAGCTGCCCAGCAGCTGGGAAGTGATCTACGCCCACGCCTGGGCACCGGACCCCGGCGCCCCGATCCGCGAAGGCGGGCATGACGTGGCCGCGGTGCCAGTGTCGGCGATTCCGATCCGCCGCAAGCAGACCTGACTGTCTGGTAGTGTCGGCCGCTGGCCGGCAAACCTCACGATTCCATGGTGGGCATCTGCCGGCCAGCGGCCGGCACTACCGCATGCCACGCCGATCAGATCGCGGTACCGCCAGCATTGTGCCAACCAAGGTTGGCACCCACCCAAAGCAGGCGGCCGCCGCTCAGGTATTGGCCGGCGAACTCAGCGGCGGGCGCACCAGATCACGGTGGAAGAAGTAGATCTCCTGCACCAGGAAGCGCCAGCTGGTATGGAAGCTGCGGAAACGCGTGCTGGGTGTGGACGAGGCCAGCGCATCGATGCCCAGCGCCTTGCTCAGGCGCAGCGCGCGTGCCATGTGCAGCGGGTCGCTGACGATGATCACCCGGTGCAGGTCGCGCTGGTCCATCAAGCGCTTGGCTTCCACCAGGTTCTGCACGGTATTGCGCGAGGCGGTCTCGATCAGGATGGCGTCGTCCGGCACGCCATGCTTCAGCGCGTAGCGCCGCGCTACCTGCGATTCGGAGAAGCGCGCACCGGTGCCACCATAGCCACCGGTGAAGATCAGCAGCGGCGCATAGCGTGCTTCATACAGATCCAGCCCATGGCGGATGCGTTCTTCGAACACCGGTGACGGCTTGGCGTCATAGGCGGCGGCACCCAGCACGATGATGGCGTCGGCCTTGGCGGCCTGGTCGCGTTCACCCACCCAGACGATCCAGGCGGTCACGCCCAGCAGCCAGATCACCAGCAGCACGAACAGCCGCCACAACCAGCCCAGCAGGCCGGTGCGTTCGCGATGCCACCCGCGGCTCACGCCGCCCCCCAGCGCAGCGCTGGCAGGTCGACGTTGCCGCCGGACAACACCAGGCCCACGCGCAGGCCGGCGAAGCGCTGCGGCTGCGCCAGCACCGCAGCCAGCACGGTGGCCGAGGAGGGTTCCACCACCTGCTTGAGCACGTCCCACAGCAGGCGCATCGCCGCCAGCGTCGCGGCGTCATCGACCACGATCACCTCGGCACCGGCGGCGCGCAGCAACTCGAAATTGGGCGCGCCGATCAGGGTACGCAGGCCATCGCAGATGGTGTCCGGGGTGAACGCGCCCTGGCGCTCGCCGATGGCCAGCGAGCGCGCGGTGTCATCGGCACCGGCCGGCTCGGCCAGGATCAGACGCGTGTGCGGACTGGCGTGCTGCAGGGCCAGCGCGGTACCGCTGGCCAGGCCACCGCCGCCCACCGGCACCACCAGCACATCGAACGGGCCGTCGCTGTGCAGCAGTTCCAGGGCCGCAGTGCCCTGCCCGGCCATCACCGCCGGGTCCGTATACGGATGGACCAGGGTCGCGCCGGTATCGGCCTGCACCCTGGCACAGGTGGCCTCGCGGTCGGCGATGGTCGGCGGGCAGCGCCAGAGCGTGGCGCCGTGGCGGGCGATGTTGGCCAGCTTGGCGGCCACCGCCCCTTCCGGTACCACCACATGGCAGGGGATGCCCCGGGTGCGTGCGGCCAGGGCCAGCGCGGCACCGTGGTTGCCGGAGGAATGGGTCACCACGCCAGCAATGGCACGATCAGCATCAAGCGACCACACCGCATTGCAGGCACCACGGAACTTGAATGCGCCACCGCGCTGCAGGTGCTCGGCCTTGAATGCCAGCTGTGCGTCGGTCATCGCATCGAGCGTGCGCGAGCGCAGCACCGGGGTCACGCTGGCATGCGGGGCGATCCTCGCAGCAGCAAGCAGGACGTCATCGGCGCGGGGCAACAGTGAATCGCTCATGACGCAAGATTAACGTATGCCCCTGCGCTGGCGACCGGGGCACAGGTCATGCCAGCATGCAGGCCTACGCCTCCATTCATCCTGGCCAGCCGAATTAAGGGCCGATTCAATGCCCGCGCACGAAGCTGGCTGCACACCCGTCCTCTGGGGGGACCCACCATGAAAATGCGCCTGTTGCTTGCCGGTGGCCTGTTGCTGGGCCTGACTGGCTGCACCACCTACGACTATGTGGGCGGTGGCCGCGGTGGCGGCTACTACCACGGCGCGCCGTCGGTGGAGTACCGCTACCCGGCCGGCTATCCCTACAACTACGGCTACCCGTACTACGGTGGCTATGGCGGCTATTACGGCGGCTATGGCAACCCGTACTACTCGCGCCCGATCTACCGCCCGCCGCACAACCACCGCCCGCCGCCGCGTCCGCCCGGCAACGGTGGCGAGAACCGTCCGCCGCCGCCGCCGCGGCCGTCGTACAACGGCGGTTCCCCGTGGCGGAACATGGATTCGATGCGCCGCCCGCCGCAATCGAACATGCAGCCGCCGGCGCCCGCGCCACAGGCCCGCCCGGCCCCGGCACCGAGTGCGCCGAGGATGAACGGTTCCCCCTGGCGCAACATGGATCGTGCGACGCAGCGCACAGTTGAGCGCTGAACCGTCTTGCATTTCACACGGTCTAAGCCGCAATCTACGCGGACAGTGACGGCCCGCGTCACAAAGTGACAAAAACGACACGGGCCGCCGCAAAAAGCTCTACGTCGATATCCGACAGGAACATCTGGATCCCCCCTGTTCCGGCCCTGTCGGATGTCGGCACCTCTGAAGGCAGACGGCCCCGCAATGCGGGGCCGTCTGTTTTGGGGACAAGCCAAGCGCCATTCGCGCAGGCCCGGTTTCAGTAGAGCCACGCCATGCATGGATGAAGCTCTCCCGGCAGCCCTGAAAAAAAACAGGGCCGGACAGTCCCCCGACTGCCGGCCCTCTGCTCCCCCATCGTGCGCCTGTACCGGCCCCTGTTCCAATTCCGGTCACGGGCGCCTGCGGCGCCAGCCACGATGGGTGCTATTGGGTTATCTGCAAAAATCCTGCCAACTTTAGGGCCGATTTCGCCGCCAACTGACCGGCGCCGGCGTCCGGACCCCGAATGGCGCTAAAATCGCCACCCCGGCGCCGCCCCCGGCCGCGCCTGCCCCAAGCTGAACAGCCCCCATGAACCCGTCTTTCCATCGTTACGACGTCATCGTCATCGGCGGTGGCCACGCCGGCACCGAAGCCGCGCTGGCCGCAGCCCGTACCGGCGTGCGCACCCTGCTGCTGACCCACAACATCGAAACCGTGGGCGCGATGAGCTGCAACCCGGCCATCGGCGGCATCGGCAAGGGCCATCTGGTCAAGGAAATCGACGCTCTGGGCGGTGCGATGGCGCATGCCGCCGACCGCGCCGGCATCCAGTGGCGCACGCTCAACGCATCGAAGGGCCCGGCCGTACGTGCCACCCGTTGCCAGGCCGACCGCAACCTGTACCGCATGGCGATCCGCGCCATCGTCGAAGGCCAGGCCAACCTGACGGTGTTCCAGGCCGCGGTCGATGACCTGGTCATCGAAGGCGATGCCGTGCGCGGGGTCATCACCCAGACCGGGCTGCGCTTCGACGCCGAGGCGGTGGTGCTGACCGCCGGCACCTTCCTGGCCGGCAAGATCCACGTCGGCCCGACCCAGTACGCCGCCGGCCGCATGGGCGATCCGCCGGCCACGACGCTGGCCGCGCGCCTGCGCGAGCGTCCGTTCCAGGTCGACCGCCTGAAGACCGGCACGCCGCCGCGCATCGATGGCCGCTCGCTGGATTACAGCGTGATGGATGAGCAGCCCGGCGATTCGCCGCGCCCGGTGATGTCCTTCCTCGGCTCGGTGGACGAGCATCCGCAGCAGGTCAGCTGCTGGATCACCCACACCACGGAACAGACCCACCAGATCATCCGCGACGCGCTGCACCGCTCACCGCTGTACAGCGGCCAGATCGAAGGCATCGGCCCGCGCTACTGCCCGTCCATCGAGGACAAGGTGGTGCGCTTCGCCGAGAAGGCCAGCCACCAGATCTTCGTCGAACCCGAAGGCCTGGGCATCGTCGAGATCTACCCCAATGGCATCTCCACCTCGCTGCCGTTCGACGTGCAGCTGGAGATGGTGCGCAGCATCCGCGGTTTCGGGAACGCGCACATCACCCGCCCCGGCTATGCGATCGAGTACGACTTCTTCGACCCGCGTGGGCTGAAGGCCTCGCTGGAAACCAAGCTGGTCAACGGCCTGTTCTTCGCCGGCCAGATCAACGGCACCACCGGCTATGAAGAAGCTGCCGCGCAGGGCCTGCTGGCCGGCCTCAACGCCGCGCGCCAGGTGCGCGGGCTGGACGGCTGGTGCCCGCGCCGCGACGAGGCGTACCTGGGCGTGCTGGTGGATGACCTGATCACCCACGGTACCAACGAGCCGTACCGCATGTTCACCAGCCGCGCCGAGTACCGCCTGCAGCTGCGCGAGGACAATGCCGACCAGCGCCTGACCCCGGCCGGCCGCGAAATGGGCCTGGTGGACGACCGCCGCTGGAACGCGTTCGAGACCAAGCAGGCCGCCGTGGCCGCCGAGCGTGCGCGTCTGGGTGCGCTGTGGGCGACCCCGGCCAATGCGCTGGGCCGTGAAGTGCAGGAAACGCTGGGCGTGGCGGTCAGCCGCGAAACCAATGTGCTGGACCTGATCAAGCGCCCCGAGCTGGATTACGCGCAGCTGATGCAGGTGCCGTCGCTGGGCCCGGCCGTGGCCGACGGCAAGGTGGCCGAACAGGTGGAGATCGGCGTGAAGTACGCCGGCTACCTGGATCGCCAGCGCGAGGAAATCGAGCGCCAGCAGCGGCATGAGGCCACGCCGATCGCCGAGGCGTTCGACTATGCGACCGTGCGCGGGCTGTCGGCCGAGGCGCTGCAGAAACTGGAGCGCGTGCGCCCACAGACCATCGGCCAGGCGCAGCGCATTCCGGGCATGACCCCGGCGGCGATCTCGCTGCTGCTGGTGCACCTGGAGCGGGCGCGCCGCGGCCGCGTGGCGTAAGCGGTCGCACCTGCCTCTGGTGGGTGCCGACCTTGGTCGGCACAAATCATCCGATCGCGATGCTGCATGCATGTGTGCCGACCAAGGTCGGCACCCACCGGAGCGGAACACACACCCACATTGGCGAACGCGTTACCGTGCGTCCGTGCCACCGCCCAGCACCTTGAACAAGGTCACCCGGTTGCCCGCTTCCTGCTGCTGCAGCGCGATCAGGTCCTGCTGCGCGGCATACAGGCTGCGCTGTGCATCCAGCGACTGCAGGTAGCCGTCCAGCCCGGTGCGGTAGCGCGCATCGGCCAGCGTGTAGCTGCGCTGGCTGGCCGCCACCAGCGCGCGCTGAGCGTCCATCTGCGCGGTCAGGTGGTCACGCGTGGCCAGCGCATCGGCCACTTCGCTGAAGGCCTGCTGGATCGCCTTCTCGTACTGCGCGATGCCGATGTCCTTGCCGATCTTCGACGCATCCAGCGACGCCTTCAGTGCGCCGGCATGGAAGATCGGCGCGGTGATACTGGGCGCGAACGACCAGCCACGGGTACCAGCCGAGAACAGCGTCGACAACGCGGTGGAGCTGTGGCCGTAGTTGGCAGTCAATGTCAGCGTCGGGAAGAACGCGGCGCGCGCGGCGCCTATATCGGCATTGGCCGCCTGCAGCGCATGTTCGGCGGACAACACGTCCGGGCGTTGCAGCAGCACGCTGGAGGGAAGATTGGCAGGCAACGGGGCCAGTGCCACGCTGCCCTCCAGCACCTGCGCGGTCGGCAGCAGGGCCGGATCCAGCGGCGCCCCCACCAACAGCTGCAATGCATCGCGATCCTGCGCCTGCTGCGTCTGCAGCTTGGCGAGCGCGCCGCGCGCGGCTTCCACGCTGGTCTGCACCTGCGACAGGTCCAGCCCCGAGGCCAGCCCCTGCGCATGGCGGGCCTCGGTGCGCTGCAGGGTCTGCTGCTGGCTGTCCAGGGTCTGTTGCGTGAATGCCAGTGACTGCCCATCGGCGGCCAGCGCCAGCCACGCCGTCGCCACTTCGGCGACCAGGCTGGTGCGCGCCGCGCGCTGGTTCTCGGCACTGGCCAGCCAGTTCTGCAGGGCTTCGTTCTTCAGGCTGCGGATGCGCCCGAACAGGTCCAGCTCCCAGCTGCTGATGCCGACCTGTACCGCGTCGGACTCGGTCACCTGGGTGGCCCCGGTCTCACTGTTGGCATCGCTGACCCGCGAACGGGTGACGCTGCCGCTGGCATCCACCGACGGCAGCAGCGCCGCGCGCTGGATGCGGTACTGCGCACGCTCCTTCTCCACCTGCAGCATCGCTACACGCAGGTCGCGGTTGTTCTGCAGCGCCAGCGCGATCACCTGCTGCAGGCGCGGTTCCAGGAACACCTCACGCCAGGCCGGCATCGCCAACGCCGGCTGGGCCTCGCCGGTGGCGGCATTGCCGAACTGCACCGGCACCGGTGCCTCGGGCCGCTGGTAATGCGGGGCCATGCTCACGCAGCCACCGAGTACGGTGGTCATCGTCGCGGCCGCCAGGGCGCGCAGCAGCATCGGCTTCATGGGCGTGCCTCCGGGGCAGTGGCGTGGGTCGCTGCGCGCCCCGGGAACAGGCGGCGCACCAGCAGGTAGAACAACGGCACGAAGAACATGCCCAGCACCATCGAGGCGACCGTACCGCCGGCCACGCCGGTACCCAGTGAACGGCGCGCCGCCGAACCGGCACCGGTGGCGAACACCAGCGGCAACACGCCCATCAGGAACGCCAGCGAAGTCATCACGATCGGCCGCAGCCGCAGATAGACCGCCTGCAGGATCGCTTCGCGGGTGCTCTTGCCCTGCTGTTCGAGGATGCGCGCGAACTCGACGATCAGGATGCCGTTCTTCGCTGCGAGACCAATCGTGGTCAGCAGGCCGACCTGGAAGTACACGTCGTTGTTGAGGCCACGCAGGTTCATCATCAGCACGGCACCGAACACGCCCACCGGCACCGCCAGCATCACCGCGAACGGCACCGCCCAGCTTTCATACAGCGCGGCCAGGCACAGGAACACGAACAGCAGCGAGATGGCGTACAGCATCGGCGCCTGGTTGCCCGACAGCTGTTCCTGATAGGCCATGTCCGACCAGGCATGGCTGAAGCCCTCCGGCAGTGTGTCGGCCAGACGCGCGATCTCGGCCATCGCTTCGCCGGAGCTGACACCCGGTGCAGGCTGGCCGGTGATCTCCATCGCCGAGATCCCGTTGTAGCGCTGCAGTGCGGCCGGTGCGCTGGTCCAGTGCGTGCTGACCAGCGACGACAGCGGCACCATCTGCCCGGCCTGGTTGCGCACGCTCCAGCGCTCGATGTCCTGCGGCTGCATGCGTGCTTCGGCCGTGCCCTGGATGAACACCTTCTTGATGCGGCCCTTGTAGATGAAGTTGTTGACGAAGTCGCCGCCCAGCGCCGCGTTCAAGGTGTCATTGATGTCCTGCGGATTCACGCCCATGGCCTGCGCCTTGGCGTCGTCCACCTTCACCGCGTACACCGGTGCATCTTCCAGGCTGGCATAGCGCACGTTGACCAGCTTCGGATCCTTGGCAGCTTCCTTCAGCAACGTGTTGCGTGCAGCCACGGCGGCGGCATGGCCGGCGCCGCCTTCGTCCTGCAGTTCCAGGGTGAATCCGCCCGCATCACCCAGGCCGAGGATGGCCGGCGGCGAGGTGATGAACACCTGCGCATCGGGCACGCTGGCCATGGCCTTGGTCAACCGTGCGGCGATGGTATCGGCATCATCCTTGCGGTCATCCCAGTCCTTCAGGCGGATGAAGGCCTGGCCGACATTCTGGCCGCTGCCGGTCACGCTGAAGCCGGCGGTGGCCTGGATCGACAGCACGCTGTCGTCCTTTACTGCGGCGGCACTGAGGCGATCCATCACAGCACGGGTCTGTTCCAGCGTGGCGCCGGCCGGCAGCTTCACCAGCGCGTTGAGCATGCCCTGGTCCTCGTCGGGCAGGAACGCGCCGGGCAGGTGCCACAGCAGCAGGCCGGTGACCACGCTCAGCACCAGGTAGAACACTACGCCGAGCGTGCGCCGACCGAGGAAGCCATCCACCCGACGACGCAGGCCGTTGGAGGTGCGCTCGAAACGGTGGTTGAACCAGATGAAGAACTTGCCCAGCAGGCTCGGTTCGCCGCCGTGGTCGCCGTGCGGATGGCCGCCCTTGGGAATCTGGTGCAGGATGCTGCCGCACAGCGCCGGGGTGATGGTCATCGCCACCAGCACCGACAGGATCATCGCTGCCGCAATCGTCACCGAGAACTGGCGGTAGATCACGCCGGTGACGCCGCTGAAGAACGCCATCGGCAGGAACACTGCGGTCAGCACCAGCACGATACCGACCAGCGCGCCGGTGATCTGGCCCATCGCCTTCAGCGTCGCCGGCTTCGGCGCCAGCCCTTCGAAGGTCATCACCCGTTCCACGTTCTCCACCACCACGATGGCATCGTCCACCAGCAGGCCGATGGCCAATACCAGCGCGAACATGGTCAGCGTGTTGATCGAATAACCGAACGCGGCCAGCACGCCGAACGTGCCCAGCAGCACCACCGGCACTGCGATGGTCGGGATCAGGGTGGCGCGCCAGTTCTGCAGGAACAGGTACATCACCAGCACCACCAGGATGATCGCCTCGATCAGGGTGATCACCACTTCCTTCAGCGAGATGGTCACGAACGGCGTGGTGGTGAACGCCAGGTGGGCGGTGTAGCCATGCGGCCAGTACTTCTGCAGCTGTTGAAGCCGTGCATCGATGGCCTTGGACACGGCGATGGCATTGGCACCGGCATTGAGTTCGATACCCAGCGACGCAGACGGCTTGCCGTTGAAGGTGCTGATGCTGTCGTAGCTCTCCGGGCCCAGGCCGATCTTCGCCACGTCGCCCAGATGCACCACGCTGCCGTTGGCATCGGCCTTCAGCACCACCTGCGCGAACTGTTCGGGCGTGTGCAGGCGGCTGCGCGCGGTCACCGTGGCGTCGAGCTGCTGGCCCTTCAGCGCCGGCTGGCCGCCGAGCTCACCGGCCGAGACGTCGGTGTTCTGTGCCTGCAGCGCGGTCTCGATGTCCGACGGCATCAGCGCGTACTGGCGCATCTTCTCCGGGTCCAGCCAGATGCGCATGGCGTACTCCTGGCCGATCGGCTGGATGTTGCCGACACCGCTGACGCGGCTGATCTGGTCATCGATGCGCGCTTCCATGAAGTTGGCGACATCGAAGTTGTCCATGCTGCCGTCTTCGCTGGTGAACGACAGCACCTCAAAGATCGAACCACTGGACTTGGTGATGGTCAGGCCGTTCTGCTGCACCGCCTGCGGCAGCGTGGCCATGGCCGCCTGCAGCTGGTTCTGCACCTGCACCTGCGCGGTATCCGGGTTGGTGCCGGTGGCGAACACCAGGTTGACCTGCGCCGAGCCATCCGAGGCACTGGTCGAGGTCATGTACATCAGGTGATCGAGGCTTTGCTGCGACTGCTCGATGACCTGGGTGACCGCGTTCTCCACGGTCTGCGACGAGGCACCGGTATAGGTGGCGCGGATGGTGATGGTCGGTGGGGCAATCTGCGGGTAGCGGTCCACCGGCAGGATCAGGATCGCAAGCAGGCCGAGCAGGCTGACCGCGATGGCGATCACCCAGGCGAAGATCGGCCGGTCGATGAAGAAACGAACCATGCGCGGCAGGCCTCAGTGCGACTTTTCGTCGGTGTTGCCGTTCGGGTCGATCGCCGGCATCGCCGCCAGCTGCGCCGTCGTGGCCGCCACCGCCTTCACCTGCTGGCCCAGTGATACCGCACTGCCGTTGCTGACGATCACCCTTTCGCCGGTCTTGAGACCATCGGTGATCTGCCACTGGTTGCCGACCACCTGGCCGGTGCTGACCCGGCGCTCGACCACATGATCCCTGGCGTCGAGCAGGCGCAGCAGCGGCTCGCCGCGTTCGTTGCGCGTCACCGCCTTCTGCGGCACCAGCAGCGCGCGCGCGTCGGTGGCCATCGGCAGCACCGCCTTCAGGTACATGCCGGGCAGCAACAGGCCGTCCGGGTTCGGGATGACCGCACGCAGCACCACATTGCCGGTACCCGGATCGACCGCGCTGCCGACGAACTCCAGGGTGCCTTCGTGCGCATAGGTGCTGCCGTCCTCCAGCAGCACCTTCACCTGTGCCTTGCCATCGATGGCCTTCACCAGGCCGGCATCGAGCTGCTTGCGCAGCGCCAGCATCTGCGTACTGGACTGGGTGACATCCAGATACACCGGGTCCAGCCGCTGGATGGTGGCCAGCGCGGCGTCCTGCCCGGCCGCGACCAGCGCACCAGCGGTCACGCTGGAGGTGCCGATGCGACCGTCGATGGGCGCGGTCACCCGGGTGTAGTCGAGGTTGATGCGGGCGGCCTGCAATGCAGCGCGCGCAGCAATCACATTGGCCTGCGCCTGCTTCAGCGCCGAGGTGGCGTCGTCGGCATCCTGCTTGCTGGCCGCATCCATGCTCACCAGCGCGCGGGTGCGCTCGGCCTTCGGTTGTGCCGACAAGACGGTGGCCTCGGCCTGCGCCAGCTGCCCGCGGGCGGTATCGAAGGCCGCCTGGTAGGGCGCCGGATCGACCTGGTACAGCAGCTGCCCTGCCTTGACCTGCTGGCCTTCGGTGAACAACCGCTGGCGGATCAGGCCGCCGATCTGCGGCCGCACCTCGGAGATCTCGAACGGCACGGCGCGGCCGGGCAGGGTCTGCTGGAGTGCCAGCGGCTGCGCGCTGGCCGTGATGACGCCCACTTCGGGCATGGCCGGTGCTTCAGTCCTGCCCGCCGAACAGGCCGCCAGGGCCAGCAGCAGGGGCAGCAGCAGGGGACGCGGGGAACGGGACAGCGGGTGCAGGAGGGACATGGGGGGCGTGGGGGGCCTTGCGTTGACCCGTGCACGCTGCCGTGGAACTGTGCAGAGAATATGGAGATTGTGCGACCGGCTCAGCTGGCGCTTGCTTTCGGTGCCGCATGCGCCGCTAATGGCCTCCGCGATGGCGAAGATTCGACTCAAATTCGGCCTGACCGCGAAGACCTTCCTCGCGATCTTCACCGCCTGCCTGCTGGTGCTGGCAGTGAACGGTATTGCCAGCCGCGTGGCCTTCCAGACCGGCTTCCTGGACTACCTCAACGACCAGGGCGACCTGCGCATGCAGCGGCTGATGCCCCACCTGCAGCGCGAGTACCGTGAGCACGGTGGCTGGGGACATCTGCACGGTGATGGCGACCGCTGGGCGCGGTTGCTGCGCCCGGATCTGGCCCATGGGCACGAAGGACCGGTGCCGCCGCTGTCCGACCAGACCGGCGTGCCGTCGCGTCTGGGCCTGTTCGATGCGCAGCATCGATTCGTGGCCGGCAACCCCGACGCCACCAGCGATGACGAGCCGCATGCGGTGCAGGTGGACGGGCAGACCGTAGGTTGGCTGGGCATGGTGCCATTCCAGACCGTCATCGCCACCAACGACCTGAACTTCTACAACACCCAGGTGCGCGCCTGGTGGGTGATCGGCATCGCCCTACTGCTGGTGACGGTACTGCTGGCCTGGCTGGTATCGCGGGCGCTGCGCCAGCGCCTGGCCAAGCTGGCCGCGGCCACGCACCGGCTGGCGGCCGGTGACTACGCCACCCGCATCGAGCGCACCAGCGACGATGAGCTGGACGCACTGGTCAACGACTTCAACCGGATGGCGCAGGCGCTGGACGATACCGAGCGCAACCGCCGCGCCTTCATCGCCGACATCTCGCACGAGCTGCGCACGCCATTGGCGGTGGTGCGCGCCGAGCTGGAGGCGATCGAAGATGGCATCCGTCCGCTGGACCGCGCCAACCTGGTCGGCCTGCAGGGCGAGATCCGCCAGCTGGGCAAGCTGATCGACGACCTGCACGACCTGTCGATGACCCAGTCCGGCGGCCTGGCGTACCGCTTCGCGCCACTGGACCTGGCGGCGCTGCTGCGCAGCGAACTCAACGGCATGCGCGTGCGCTTCGCCAATGCAGGCCTGGCGCTGGAGGAAGATCTGCCCGCCATGCCGTTGCAGGTGTCCGGTGACGAGCGGCGCCTGCAGCAGGTGCTCGCCAACCTGCTGGAGAATGCACTGCGCTACACCCAGGCCGGTGGCCGCGTACTCGTGCAGGCAGCGCACGTGCCTGCCGGCGTGCAGCTGATCGTGGAAGACACCGCGCCGGGCGTGCCGGCCGACAAGTGCGCGCTGCTGTTCGAACGCTTCTACCGCGTGGAGAGTTCGCGCAATCGTGCCAGTGGTGGCAGCGGGCTGGGCCTGGCCATCAGCCACAACATCATCCTCGCCCACCACGGCGTCATCCACGCCGAGCCCTCGCCACTGGGCGGGCTGCGCGTGGTCATCACCCTGCCGGAGCCTGCATGAGCACGTCGCCCGCCACGTCCGCGAAGATCCTGATCGTCGAGGACGAGCCACGCCTGGCCTCGGTACTGCGCGACTACCTGGCCGCTGCCGGCATGGCCAGCGAGTGGGTGGACGACGGTGGCCAGGTGATCGACGCGTTCGCGCGCTACCAGCCCGATCTGGTGCTGCTGGACCTGATGCTGCCGCAGCGCGACGGCGTGGACCTGTGCCGCGAACTGCGTGCCAGCAGCGATGTGCCGGTCATCATGGTCACCGCACGGGTGGAAGAGATCGACCGCCTGCTGGGCCTGGAGATCGGTGCCGACGACTACATCTGCAAGCCGTTCAGTCCGCGCGAAGTGGTCGCTCGGGTAATGGCGGTGCTGCGCCGCTACCGCCCAGACCCCGGTGCGCGCGCCAACGGCGGCCTGCACATCGACGAGCCGGCCGCACGCGCCACCTGGAACGGCAAGGGCCTGGACCTGACTCCGGTGGAGTACCGCCTGCTGCGCACGCTGCTGGCCACGCCAGGCCGGATCTGGGCGCGCGATGAACTGCTCGACCGGCTGTACCTGGACCATCGCGTGGTGGTCGACCGCACCGTCGACAGCCATGTGCGCAACCTGCGCCGCAAGCTGGCCGACGCCGGCATGGAAGGCGAGCCGATCCGTTCGGTGTACGGCATGGGCTACAGCTACGAGCCATGATCGCGCTCGCCGGGCATGGCCCGGCGAGCGCAGCGATGCAGACCTGCGCTACAGTCGAGAACGCTCGACATCAACGAATCACGATTGCATGGACGACATCCACCCGATCGCGCCGGACAAGCGCGCCGCCATCCTTTCCACCCTGGCCGACATCGAACAACGCTACGACGTACGCGTGCTGCTGGCCTGCGAGTCGGGAAGCCGTGGCTGGGGCTTTTCCTCACCGGACAGCGACTACGACGCGCGCTTCATCTACGTACATCGCCAGCCGTGGTACCTCAGCGTCAACGAGAGCACCGGTCCCGGCGAAGCGCAGCGCGATGTGATCGAACTGCCGATCGACGATGAGCTCGATGTCAGCGGCTGGGACCTGCGCAAGGCACTGCGTCTGGTCTCAAAATCCAATCCGACACTGATCGAATGGCTGCGTTCGCCGATCATCTACCAGCAGGATCACAGCGCGGTGTCGCAGCTGTGGAAGGCAGCTGAGTCGTTCTATTCACCACTGGGAACGTGGTGGCACTACTTCAACATGGCGCGCTCGAACCATCGCGGCTACCTGCGTGGCGAAACGGTACGCACGAAGAAGTACCTGTACGTGCTGCGCCCACTGCTGGCCTGCCAGTGGATCGAACACGAGCAGACACCCCCGCCGATGGCCTTCGAGGATCTGCTGGACCGGCTGCTGCCGCTCGGCCCGGTGCGTGAAGCCATCGATGCCCTGCTGGCCGTGAAACGCGCCAGTGCCGAGGTCAGTGCCGGACCACGCATCGCGGCGATCAGCGATTTCATCGATCGTGAACTGGCCGCCCGCGCCGGGCAGGCCCCGCACCTGCCTGCTGGCCAGGGCGACAGCGCCTGGCTGGACGCGCTGTTCCGGCAGATGCTGGCCGAGCACGCGCCTGCGTGAAGAGCCGCACCTGCCTCTGGTAGTGCCGGCCGCTGGCCGGCAACCGCGCGGCACGCCTGGATTTCCGTGGTTGCCGGCCAGCGGCCGGCACTACCACACGCGTATCATCGTCGCGAATGCCCTGATTTCCGGAGACACCGATGAACCCGCTGCGCCCCTTCCGCGACAAGATGCCCGTCCTCGGCGAGCGTGTGTACATCGACCCGGCCTGCACCGTCATCGGTGACGTGGAACTGGGCGACGACGTGTCGGTGTGGCCGGGCACGGTCATCCGCGGCGATGTCAATTACGTGCGCATCGGTGCGCGCACCAACGTGCAGGACGGCACCATCATCCATGTCAGCCACCACAGCCCGTACAACAAGGCCGGCTACCCGACCCTGATCGGCGAGGGCGTGACCGTCGGCCACGGCTGCATCATCCATGCCTGCACCATCGGCGATTACAGCCTGATCGGCATGGGCGCCTGCATCCTCGACGGTGCCCGCGTTGAACGCCATGGCTTCGTCGGTGCCGGCGCGGTGATCGGCCCCGGCAAGGTGGTGGGCGAAGGCGAGCTGTGGGTCGGCAACCCGGCCCGGCCGGCGCGCACGCTGAGCGACAAGGAGATCGAGTCGCTGCACTATTCGGCCGACCACTACGTGCGGCTGAAGGGCGAATACCGGGGCTGAGCAGCCAACGCCGCCACGCGGCTCTGCTAAAGTCTGGGCCCGACCAGGACCTGTCGAGACCCCCATGCCTGTGGTTGCCAGCCGGAGAGGACTCCGGCGCCCACAACGAAGGCCATCGCGCTGATGGCCGCACCGATGCTCGATACCTACCGTGAGGTGGTGACGCCGGAGGGTGTGCTGCTTCAGTTGCCGGTAGCCGGGCCGCTGCCGCGGGCCATGGCCTGGCTGGTCGATCTTGGCGTGCGCATCGCGGTACTGGTGCTGATGGCGATTCCGCTGGCGGTGCTGGACGAATTCGGCTCCGGCATCAACCTGGTGCTGATGTTCCTGGCCTACTGGGTCTACCCGATCGTGTGCGAGGCGCTGTGGGGCCGCACCCTGGGCAAGCGCGCGCTGGGCCTGCGCGTGCTGTCGCGCGATGGCGCGCCCGTGGGCTGGATGGCGGCGATCACCCGCAACCTGCTGCGTACGGTGGACATGCTGCCGTTCGGCTATGCACTGGGCCTGGTCAGCAGCCTGTTCGATCCGCACGGCCGCCGCCTCGGCGACCTGGTGGCCGGCACGGTGGTGGTGCACGCACCTGTGCTGTACCTGCCACCGCCACCCACCATCGACAGCGTGCTGGCCCCGCCGCAGCCGCTGCGGCCGGAGGAACAGGCCGCCCTGATGGCCTTCGCCGAGCGCGCCCCGCGTCTGTCCGCGCCCCGCCAGCAGGAGTTGGCCGGCATCGCCGAACCCCTGACCGGCAGCCTGGGCCAGATCGGTGTGCTGCGCCTGTACGCGATGGCCAACTGGCTGCTGGGGCGGCGATGAAACAGGAACAGTTCGTCGCCCGTTACCAGCAGGAATGGCAGGACCTGGAACAGTGGCTGCTGCTGCGTGCCGGCGCCTCGCGCCGTGCGCGCCGCAAGGCCAGCGGCCTGGCACTGGACGATGCCACCGTCCCGCAACGCTATCGGCGCCTGTGCCAGCAGCTGGCGCTGGCCCGCGAGCGCGGTTACAGCCCACAGCTGGTCCAGCGCCTGCAGCAGCTGATGCAGCAGGGCCACAGCGTGCTGTACCGCACACGGCCGACGCGCTGGCGCGCCGCGCTGGAATTCCTGGTGGCCGACTTCCCGCTGCTCGTGCGCAGCCAGGCACGCAGCATGTGGGTAGCGCTGGCGATGTTCGCGTTGCCGGCAATCGCCTGCTTCGTGCTTGCACAGGTCTACCCGGACCTGATCCACACGCTGATGGACAACCGCCAGATCGCCGCGATGGAGCGCATGTACGACCCTGCCGCCGAACGACTGGGCCGCGACAGCGGCACCGACTGGATGATGTTCGGCCACTACATCCTCAACAACATCAGCATTGCCCTGCGCACCTTCGCCAGCGGCCTGCTGGCCGGGCTGGGCACGCTGCTGGTGCTGCTGTTCAACGGCGTCACCATCGGGGCGGTGGCCGGCCACCTGCAGCACATCGGGCACGGTGGGCCGTTCTGGCGCTTCGTGGTCGGCCATGGCGCATTCGAGCTGACCGCGATCGTGATCGCCGGCGGTGCCGGTCTGCAGCTGGGCATGAAACTGCTGGCACCGGGCCGGCGCAGCCGCCTGGATGCGCTGGTCGACGGTGGCCGCATCGGTGCCCGGCTGTGCCTGGGCGTGGCGTTCATGCTGCTGGTCGCAGCCTTCATCGAAGCGTTCTGGTCGTCGATCGCCGAAGTCCCTGCATGGATCAAGTTCAGCGTCGCCGGAGTGCTCTGGGCCGGCGTGCTGCTGTGGCTGTGGCGTGGCGGGCGTGGAGGTGGTCATGCGCATTGACCGCCTGGACGTGGTGCTGCGTGCACGCAGCGGCTGGGAAGCGATGGAGCTGGGCAGTGCCCTCGCCCGCCGCCATGCGCGCGCCGTGTGGGGCAGCTGGCTGCTGGCCAGTGCTCCGTTGTTCGTGATCTTCAACGCGCTGGGATGGTGGCTGGATGCCTTCGGCTGGGCCTGGCTGGCGATGTGGTGGTGCAAGCCACTGTTCGAGCGTGCGCCGCTGTATGTGCTGTCGCGCGGCATCTTCGGCGAACCGGTCAGCACGCTTTCGGCCCTGCGTGCGCAGCGCCACTGGGGCAACACTGGTTTCTGGGGCTACCTGGGCTGGCGTCGCTTCAGCGTGCTGCGCAGCCTGTGCCTGCCGGTGAACCTGCTGGAAGGCAACGCACCGGGCCAGCGCGGTCCACGCCGCCGTGCGGTGGCGGCCGGCGCCGCAGGTGCGGCGACAGTGCTGACCGTGACCTGCATGGCGTTCGAAGCGGTGCTGGTGTCCGGTGCCATCGGTGCAGTGTTCATGTTCATGCCACTGGACCTGATGTCCGAATCCTGGCGTGCGGCGTGGGACATGATCGGCAAGGACACGCCGGCCTGGGCTCGCTTCGGTTTCAATCTGGCCTGCTGGCTGGCCTCGGCGCTGATCGGCCCGTTCTTCGTCGGTGCGGGCTTTGGCCTGTACTTGAACCGGCGTACGCAGATGGAAGCCTGGGACGTCGAAATCGCCCTGCGCCGCCTGCGCGATCGCCTGCTGCCGGCAGCGTCGACGCTGGCCCTGCTGCTGTGCCTGGCACTGCCGCTGGTCTCCGCACCGGTGCATGCGCAGGACGCAGATGCCGAGCCCGGACGCGCCATGGGCAAGCCCAGCGACAGCGGCATCGCCGCCGAAGAGGACGACGAAGAACCGACCATCGACCCGGCCAACACGCCGGCCACCATCTTCGGTGGCACGCCAGTGGACACTGCTGGATTCCGCCAGGCGGTGAATCGCGCCTATGAGGATCCGCTGCAGCGCCCGACCCGCCAGGTCACCCGCTGGAAGCCGATCGAACAGGCCGAGGAAAAGAAGAAGGAAGACAAGCAGCTGCGGAGTGACAGCAGCCCCCGGGGCGAACGCAAGGCGCGCAAGGAGGGCATCGCCTGGCTGGCACGGTTGGCCGAGTGGGGCCTGTGGGGCCTGCTGGGCATCCTGCTGCTGGTGCTGCTGCTGACGGCCCGGATGTGGTTGCCCTGGCTGCGCGGCAGCGGCCGGCGCAAGACCGATGCACCACCGCAGGTGATCGAGGAACAGGTGGAACTGCCCGTGGTGCTGCCGCCGGACGTGGCCACCCAGGCCGGCCTGCTGTGGGACCAGGGCCGGCCCCGCCAGGCGCTGGCCCTGCTCTACCGTGCCAGCGTGGGTACCGTGGGAGAGCGCAGCGGCATCGCGCTGCCCCCCGGCGCCACCGAAGCGCAGTGCCTGCGTGCATCGCGACGCATGCCTGACGCCACCGACCGTGACCTGTTCGCGCGCATCGTCCGCATGTGGCAGTACGCGGCCTACGGTGGCCGCCTGCCCAGCCGTGCCGATTTCGATGCACTGGCCGACACCCTGCGCCAGCAGTACGGGTGGCAGGCATGAGCCCGCGCGTATTTTGGTCGTTGTTGCTGGGCGTGCTGGTTCTGTTCGGCGTGCCGCTGACCATTCTCTACCTGCGCACGCATGAGCGCGTGACCGAGACCATCCGGCTGCCGCCACAGGGCGAGGCGGCTTACAACCCGCTCTACGTGCTCGGCCAGGCCCTGCGTGCCGACGGCATCGACGTGCATTCGCTGCCCCGGCTGGAACTGCAGCAGATGACGCTGGGGCCGCACGACACGGTAGTGCTGCTGCAGGACAGCAGCGAACTGCCGCCGCCCGTCGCCAACGCCCTGCTGGATTGGGTCGAGGATGGTGGACACCTGCTGGTACGCACACCGCCGCCGGCCGAGGACGATGCCGGCAGCACGCAGGGGCCGCTGCTGGACCGGCTGGGCGTGGACAGCCTGTTCCAGCGCAGCGACTGCCAGCCTTTCCATGTCGATGATGATCCGGGCCACGTTGAATTCTGCGGTGGCCGCCGTTTCACCCTGGGGTTTGCGGCCAGTGCGCAGGCCGAACGCCGTTGGGGCGGTGATCGCGATCTCGTGTTCGCACGCCTGCGCCATGGCCAGGGCAAGGTGAGCGTGCTGGCCGACATGGACTTCATGCGCAGCGAGGTGGATTCACCGGCAGCGCGCCTGGCCTCGGCGGGCGGCAAGGCCAGCGATGGCCTGCACGATGCTTCGCACCGCGACCTGACCCGCTATCTGCTCGACCCGAACTACGGCAAGGGTGCGGTCTGGCTGATCTACGCCAGCCGCCCGCCATCGCTGTGGGCACGCATCTTCTACCAGGGCTGGCCACTGTGGGCGCCTCTTCTGCTGGCCCTGCTGGGTTGGCTGTGGAGCCGCTCGCAGCGCTTTGGCAGCCTGCAACCGTCGCCGGTGCTGGAACGCCGCTCGCTGCTGGAGCATGTGCGCGCCAGCGGCGAACTGCTGCTGCGTTTCGGCCACGGTACACGCCTGTACGACGCCGTGCTCGCCCTGTTCCTGCATCGCCTGCGACTGCGCGCGCCAGTTGCCGCCGCGCTCGATGGCGCACCGCGTGAGCAGGCCATCGCCGCGCTGCTGAAGTGGCCACAAAGCCGCGTCGCCAGCGCGCTCACACCGCCTCCGCCGCACGATTCCTCCGCCCTGCGCGAGCGCATCCGCTTGCTGCTCCAGATGAGATCCCTGCTATGACCGAAGTCCCCGAGCTGCCGGCGGCCGCCGATGCCCGCCTGATCGAACGCGTCGATGCCATCCGCGAGGCCGTCGGCCGCGCCTTCATCGGCCAGGCCGACGTGCTGGACCAGATTCTGGTGGCCCTGCTGGCCGGTGGCCACGTGCTGATCGAGGGCGTGCCCGGGCTGGGCAAGACCCTGCTGGTGCGCGCGCTGGCGCAGGCCATGGAGCTGGACTACGGCCGCGTGCAGTTCACCCCCGACCTGATGCCCAGCGACGTCAGTGGCCACGCGGTGTACGACCCGAAGAGCGAGAGCTTCAGGATCCGTCGCGGCCCGGTGTTCACCAACCTGCTGCTGGCCGACGAGATCAACCGCGCTCCGGCCAAGACCCAGTCGGCGCTGCTGGAAGTGATGCAGGAAGGCCAGGTGACCATCGAAGGCAAGGCCTTCACCCTGGCACCGCCGTTCATGGCGCTGGCCACGCAGAACCCGCTGGAGCAGGAAGGCACCTACCCGCTGCCGGAAGCACAGCTGGACCGCTTCCTGCTGAAGGTGCTGATCGACTACCCGGAGCTTGAGGACGAGAAGCGCATGGTGACCGCGATCACCAGCGGCCGCGCCGCCAGCGATTTCGACCTGAGCCAGGTGCCGCGCGTGCTTGGCGGCGGCGAACTGCTGGAGCTGCAGCGCGCCACCGCAGCGATCACTGTCGATGACGAAGTGATCGACTACGCGGTGCGGATCGTGGCCGCTACCCGTCAGTGGCCGGGCATCGCGGTCGGTGCCGGCCCGCGTGGCAGCATCGCGCTGGTACGCGCCTCGCGCGCACAGGCGGTGTTGGCCGGCCGTGACTTCGTCACCCCCGACGACGTGCGCGACATCGCGCGCCCCGCGCTGCGCCATCGCATCGCGCTGGCCCCGGAGCTGCAGATCGAGGGCCAGGATGCCGACGACGTGCTGGGCGCACTGCTGGCCAAGGTGGAAGCACCGCGCCGATGAGGCCGGCCCCGCTGCTGCTGGTGCTGCTGCTGGCCTGGGCCGCCCTGGGCGGCCTGGTGCTGGGCGGACTGCTGCCACGCTGGAGCTGGGCGTTGGCCGCGGTGGCCATCGCACTGCCTGCACTGTTCGACCTGTCGCGGCAGACGCGGCGTCCATCGCCGCAGATCCAGCGTGAGCTGCCCGAAGCGCTGGCATTGGGTGTGCGCCGCGAGGCCGCGCTGCGCCTGCAGGCGGACGCAGCGATGACGGTGCAGGTGTTCGACCTGGTCCCCGGCGGCTGGCCGCTGGAATCGCTGCCGCAGCGCGTGCGCCTGCAGCCTGGCAGCGCCTCCACCCTGCACTACCACCTGCAGCCGCTGCAGCGTGGCCGCTTCCGCTTCGACGGCGTGCATCTGCGCATGCGCTCACCATGGCGGCTGTGGTGGCAGCAGCGCACCCTGCCACCGGCGCTGGACGTACGGGTCTATCCGAACTTCGTGCCACTCACCCGCTTCGCCCTGTTCAGCGCCGACCAGGCCTCGCGCCTGGTGGGTGCGCACGTGAAGCGTCGCCGTGGTGAAGGCACCGACTTCCACCAGATGCGCGAATACCGCGTGGGCGACAGCCTGCGCCAGCTCGACTGGAAGGCCACCGCAAGGGCGCGCAAGCTGGTCTCGCGCGAGTACCAGGACGAGAAAAACCAGCAGCTGCTGCTGATGCTCGACAGTGGGCGACGCATGCTGGCCAGCGAAGGCGGTCTCTCGCATTTCGACCACGCCTTGAACGCCTCGCTGGTGGTGGCGTACCTGGCATTGCGCCAGGGCGATGCCGCCGGCCTGTTCGCTGCCGGTGGCGAGCGCCGCTGGGTGGCGCCGCAGCGTGGCATGGGCACGGTCGAGCACCTGCTGCGTGCCAGCTACGACCTGCAGCCGCGCGCGGTGGCCACCGATTACCTGGCCGCCGCCACCGAGGTGTCGCTGCGCCAGCGCCGGCGCGCACTGGTGATGCTGGTCAGCAACGTGCGCGACGAGGACATCGAGGATCTGCTGGCGGCGGTGCGCCTGCTGCAGAAGCGCCACCTGGTGTGCGTGGCCAGCCTGCGTGAGCGCGAACTGGATGCTGTCCTCGATGACGAGGTGCAGTCGCTGGAGGACGCCGCCCAGGCCGGCGCTGCGGCGCTGTACCTGCAGCAGCGCGCGAAGGCGCATGAAGCGCTGCGCAGCGAGAAGGTGATGGTGCTGGACGTGACCGCCGACGCCCTGCCCGCAGCGCTGGTGGAGCGCTACCTGGCAGTGAAGCGCGAAGGATTGCTCTGAAGCGGTAGCGCAGGGCATGACCCGGCGCTGCCGACGTACCGCTCTGGTAGGTGCCAACCTTGGTTGGCACGAACCCCACAGCGCCAACCCAGGTCGGCATCCACCAACACCGATTGCCGGCCAGCGGCCGGCACTACCCCTGCGGCAACCGATGCCTCGCTCTGGTAGGTGCCAACCTTGGTTGGCACGAACCCCACAGCGCCAACCCAGGTCGGCATCCACCAACACCGATTGCCGGCCAGCGGCCGGCACTACCCCTGCGGCAACCGATGCCTCGCCCTGGTGGGTGCCTACCTTGGTTGGCACGAAACTCACGGCGCCGACCAGGGTCGGCATCTACCAGCGGCGGTTGCCGGCCAGCGGCCGGCACTACCCCCCTGCACCCACCAGTGCATCGCCCTGGTGGGTGCCAACCTTGGTTGGCACGAAACCCACAGCGCCGACCAGGGTCGGCATCTACCAACAGCGGTTGCCGGCCAGCGGCCGGCACTACCCCCCCTGTAACAACCGCCACATCGCCCTGGTGGGTGCCTACCTTGGTTGGCACGAAACTCACGGCGCCGACCAAGGTCGGCATCTACCAGAAACGGTTGCCTGCCAGCGGCCGGCACTACCCCCTGCAACAACCGGTGCATCGCTTTGGTGGGTGCCAACCTTGGTTGGCACGAAACCCAAAGCGCCGACCAGGGTCGGCATCTACCAACGGCGGTTGCCGGCCAGCGGCCGGCACTACCCCTGCAGCAATCGCCGCTGCAATCGCTCCACCGCGCGCTGCAGCAACACCCGGTTGCGGGCCAGCTTCATCCACTGCGGCAGGCGCGAGAACATGGATCGGTGATGGCCGCGGCTTTCGCGCAATGTCGCGCTCGCATACTCGTGCAATGCCTGCAGATGTTCAGCGTTATAGGCCCAGAGCAGGCCTGCACGGGTCGGTTCGACCAGGCACAGCGGCAATCCGAAGTGCGGATCGGCAGGCTCGGCATCACGCAATGGACGCACCAAGACCGAAACATCGGTACTGCGATCACATTGCGCACATCGAGCAGCGAAGGACGCTGGTGCAGGAACGCCAGCGGGAACCCGACGACGCACGTGCAGCCACTGATGCCCACAGAATCCACAAGGTTGGCGGCCCAGCATGTAGACCGCACCGACCCAGTCACCACTGTCCAGTGCAGAACTGCAGCCGGTGCAGCGGAATCGCGCGGTCCACCGGTAGGGTTCCCAGCTGGCGACCACCCAGCCGGGGGTGTCGCAGCGATGGCAACGCACCGCGACGCGGTCCGCGAAGGCCTGCAGGCTGCGCCCGTCATCGAAGTGCCGGCCAGGCACGGGCGAAAAACGCCCATGCCGGCCAGGCCAACGCCGCACCGCCATCAAACGTAGATCCGCGTCGGCGCCTCATCAACGATCGCATGTGGCACGAAGCGCGCACTGTCGCGGGTGATCGCACTGTCGTCTTCGCGGATGCCGATGCCGCAGGCGTGGTCGCCGATCACCCAGCTGCCGATCAGCGGGTAACCCCCTTCGAAGCGGGTGAGCGGATGTGCGCGCTGGATGATCGCCGGGCCGTCGTAGGGACCGTCGCTGCGCTGGGTGCTGCCATCGTCCAGGTGCATCTCGATGTTGGCACCTTCGCGCGAGAACAGCGGCTTGCGCACCCAGCCCGACGCCAGCGTGCTGCCGTCATCGAAGTGCGCTTCCAGCAGGTTCGGATGGCCCACGTTGCGCTGCCACAGCAGCGGCAGGATGCCCTTGTTGCTCAGCACCGCCTTCCACGCCGGTTCCAGCAGCTGCACGCCCGAACCCGGAAGCGCGCGACCGAACTCCTCGGCCATCAGGTCTTCCAGCGGGTACAGCTTGAACAGCGTGCCGATCACCGAATCATCCAGCGCGGTGAAGCGTCCGTCCTCGGACAGGCCGATGTCCTCGATGGCAATGGCCTGGCCATGCAGGCCGGCCTGCGAAGCGCAGTCGCGCAGGTAATCGACGGTGCCACGGTCTTCTTCGGAACTGCCCACCGCGCTGAAGTACAGCGGCGGTGGCAGCTGCGTGGCCAGTTCGCCGAAACGCTCGACCAGCGCCTCATGGATCGCATTGAACTGGTCGGCATGCTGCGGCAGGCGGCCGGCGTTGCGCTGGTCTTCCAGCCACTGCCACTGGAAGAAGCTGGCCTCGAACAGCGAGGTCGGCGTGTCGTAGTTCAGTTCGTACAGCTTGGCCGGGCCAGTGCCGTCGTAGGCCAGGTCCAGGCGGCCATAGAGGTGTGGCTGACGCTGGCGCCAGCTGTCGGCGATCCAGTCGCGGTAATGCGACGGAATCGCCAGCTGGTCCATCAACCGCTCGCTGCCGATGACATCACCGACCAGGTCCAGCGCCATCTGGTGCAGCTCGGCACTGGGGTCTTCGATGTCCTGTTCGATCTGGCGCAGGGTGAACGCGTAGTACGCGCTTTCATCCCAGTACGGCTGACCATCGATGGTATGGAAACGGAAACCCGCTTCCTCCGCACGTGCCCGCCACTGGGCACGCTCGGCAATCCGGATGCGCTGCATGGGTCGATCAGCCGCCGTAGCTGCCGCTGTTGCTGCGGCGCGCGCTGGTGTTGCCGAAGCCACCACGGCTGGCAGTGACTGCACGGTTCGGCTCGCTGGTGACCGGGGCCAGGCCAGCCTTGCCGGCGCCGATGCCGCTGGCAGTGTTCAGGCCACCGGTGCCACCCGGTGCCGGGCGCGCCCAACCCGCATTCTTGTCCTGGTAGGCCGGCGCCGACGCCGGTGCCTGCGGTGCCAGGCCCCCGCGGTTGCTCAGCATCTGCGACATGAAGAAGCCCATCATCATCGGGCCGATGAACGAGGTACCCGCCGACGTGTGCTGCTGCACGCACTGCTCCGGCTTGTAGTCCTTCTCGCAGGCTTCCTTGCTGGCGTACTTCGGCGCCGCATCGGCGGCCTGCTTCTGCGCTTCGGAGAAGGCGTTGCGGCACGACGACGGATCGCCGGTAGCCTCGGTGCAGGCCTCGACCGAGGTGTACAGGCCTTCCTGCACCTTCACCTCCGGCTCCTTCTGGCAGGCGGTGAACAGCAGCGGCGCGGCGCTCATCAGCAGCAGCGCGGTGGTGCGGGAACGTTTCATGGCCTCATGCCCTGTCGACGGATCAATGCCCCAATGATGCCAAATCCGGGCCAACAACCGGAATCGGCAAAGTCCGAAAGATGAACGGACTTTCATTTTCGTCGTTCCCCATCAGCCACGCATGGCGTGGATCTACCACGTCGACCAATGTCGACACCCACCAACAGCATTGGGAATCTGTCGAAGGCGGGGTGGGGCCGCTGGCGGGGGTGTCCGCTGCATGGATGCCGCGGCCAAGCCCCCAAGGACGGGTTTACGGCGTCCCCCGCCAGCGGACCCACCCCGCCATCCCACGGATAGCCCAGCTGTTGCTGTTGAGGTTGCCGGCCAGCGGCCGGCACTACCGCGGGTGCCGGGCGCAGCCCGGCCGGACCACCTCCGGTGGTTGCAGCAGCAACCGAAAAAATTGGCCATGATCGGGTGACCCCCACGTCGTACGGCCCGCCCGTTCCGCCAGCCATGCCCGAATACCGTTCCCGCACCTCCACCGCCGGCCGCAACATGGCCGGCGCCCGCGCCCTGTGGCGTGCCACCGGCATGAAGGATGGCGACTTCCACAAGCCGATCATCGCCATCGCCAACTCTTTCACCCAGTTCGTGCCCGGCCACGTGCACCTGAAGGACCTCGGCCAGCTGGTCGCGCGCGAAATCGAACAGGTCGGCGGCGTCGCCAAGGAATTCAACACCATCGCCGTGGACGACGGCATCGCGATGGGCCACGACGGCATGCTGTATTCGCTGCCCAGCCGCGAGATCATCGCCGACGCCGTGGAATACATGGTCAACGCGCACTGTGCCGACGCGCTGGTGTGCATCAGCAACTGCGACAAGATCACCCCCGGCATGCTGATGGCCGCGCTGCGCCTCAACATCCCGGTGGTGTTCGTGTCCGGCGGGCCGATGGAAGCGGGCAAGACCAAGCTGTCCGAGCACAAGCTGGACCTGGTCGATGCGATGGTGGTGGCCGCCGATGACAGCGCCTCCGACGAGAAGGTGGCCGCGTTCGAGCGCAGCGCCTGCCCCACCTGCGGTTCCTGCTCGGGCATGTTCACCGCCAACTCGATGAACTGCCTGACCGAAGCGCTGGGCCTGTCGCTGCCCGGCAACGGCACCACGCTGGCCACCCACGCAGACCGTGAGGCACTGTTCCGTCGTGCCGGCCGCCTTATCGTCGAGCTCTGCCACCGCTGGTATGGCGGCGAAGACGCGAGCGCGCTGCCGCGCGGCATCGCCACCCAGGCCGCCTTCGCCAATGCGATGACCCTGGACATCGCCATGGGCGGTTCCACCAACACCATCCTGCACCTGCTGGCTGCCGCGCAGGAAGCCGAGGTCGACTTCGACCTGACCCACATCGATGCACTGTCGCGGCGCGTCCCGCAGCTGTGCAAGGTGGCACCGAACACGCCTAAGTACCACATCGAAGACGTGCACCGCGCCGGCGGCGTCTTCGGCATCCTCGGTGAGCTGGACCGCGCCGGCCTGCTCGATACCCGCGTGCCGACCGTGCATAGCGCCAGCCTGGCCGACGCGCTGGAACGCTGGGACGTGGTGCGCAGTGACAACGACACCCTGCATACCTTCTTCAAGGCCGGCCCGGCCGGCATCCCCACCCAGGAGGCCTTCAGCCAGGCCACGCGCTGGCCGACCCTGGACGTGGACCGCGCCGAAGGCTGCATCCGCTCGCTGCAGCACGCGTATTCGCTGGAAGGCGGCCTCGCCGTACTGCGCGGCAACCTGGCCGTGGATGGCTGTGTAGTGAAGACTGCCGGCGTGGACGAGTCGATCCATGTGTTCGAAGGCCCCGCGCGCGTCTACGAAAGCCAGGACGCCGCCGTCGCCGGCATCCTCGCCGACGAAGTGCAGCCGGGTGACGTGGTGGTGATCCGCTACGAAGGCCCGAAGGGCGGCCCCGGCATGCAGGAGATGCTGTACCCGACCAGCTACCTGAAATCGAAGGGGCTGGGCAAGCAGTGCGCGCTGCTCACCGACGGCCGTTTCTCCGGCGGCACCTCGGGCCTGTCGATCGGCCACGTCTCGCCGGAAGCCGCCAGCGGCGGTGTCATCGGCCTGGTGGAAGATGGTGATCGCATCCGCATCGACATCCCTGCCCGCCGCATCGACCTGCTGCTGGATGAGGCCACGCTCGCCCAGCGCCACGCCGACACCGATGCCCGCGGCTGGAAGCCGCGCGCGCCGCGCCCACGCAAGGTCACCAGCGCTCTGAAGGCTTACGCCCTGCTCGCCACCAGCGCCGACAAGGGTGCCGTACGCAACACCGCCCTGCTCGGCGATTGAATTGCCGTGGGGTCGGATCCGTTCCGCAGGAAGGTCTGACCCCGGCTCAGGCATCAGAACGCGAATGGCGCGCCATCCAGGCGGCACGCACCTGCTGAAATGTGGATCGCGCCGCCGGACTGCAGCTCAAACACCACGCGGATGACACCTTCGGCGCGATCTTCGCTCGCCATCACGTCGTTGATCGAAGCACTCGGTCCCCACGGTTCGCTCCTGTCCAGCGTCACATGCTCGACTGCATCAAACTGCATACGGCGCTCGGCTTGCGTTGAATCACGCAGGACGAGTTCAAATGTGGCGGCGATCCAGTCACTGTGGGTCGCGATGATGGTCCAGTCGTGCATGTGGCCTCACTCACCTATCGCCGCGGACGACGCGTGCCGGGCACTCACACTCGCCAGCACATCGACCGAGGGATAGCGGAGGAACCGTGCATGCTCATCGCCGCGCGATTCCAAGCGCAGGTCCTTGCCACTCCAAGACTCGGGTTCCCCCTTCAGCACCACGCCGCGTCGGTGCAGGAACGTTGTGCGGAGCAGTGCATCGAACGCCTTCGCGCTCTTGTCCAGGCATCGACGCAACTGCTAGTTTTCCACATCATCAATCGATGCAACCCAGTAGACGCGGTCCTGGCTGGCGTCAGAGAAATCGACGCGAATGCAGAAAGCGTAGAACACGCTGCCGTCGTCAGACAGCACGCCCTGGATCAGGCCGTCGTAATACTCGGAAAACAACTCGATCTTCATCTGCGCGCTCCCTGCCTGCTGGGGCATGTTAGCGCGGCTGCCGGTGATCTGCCGGCCAGCGGCCGACACTACCCGTCCCTATGGGTTACGGTTACGGTGCCGACCCTGCCTCAGCCGATCACGCGCTTGAACGGCGGCAGTGCGTCGATGATGCGCTTGCCGTAGCGGCGGGTCAGCAGCCGCGAATCGAGGATGACCACGCGGCCGGTGTCGGTGGAGGTGCGGATCAGGCGGCCGGCGAACTGGGTCAGCGTGCGCAGCGCATGCGGAATGGCGATCAGGTTGAACGCATTGAGCCCGCGCCCCTCGAACCACTCACTGAGCGTGGCGGTCTGCGGGTCGGTCGGCACCGCGAACGGCACCTGGGTGATCACCACCGTGGTACAGGCCTCACCCGGCAGGTCGAGGCCTTCGCCGAACGAATTCAGGCCGAACAGCACCGAGCCTTCGCCTGCGGCCACGCGGCGCAGGTGCTCGTCGATCAGGCGGGTCTTGGACATCTCGCCCTGCACCAGCACCTGCTTGCGGCGCGCGGCCGACATCAGCCCGGCCACCTTCTCCATCTTCCAGCGCGAGGTGAACAGCACCATCGAGCCCTTGGCCCAATCAAGTTCGGTGTCGAGATAGCGCGCCACTTCGCGCGGGTGGCCTTCGCGGTCGTCCGGGGTGACCGGGAATTTCGGCACGATCAGCTCGGCCTGGTTGGGCAGGTCGAACGGTGACGACAGCGAGACCATCTCGGCCTCTTCCGGAATGCCGTTGTCGATCGCCAGCGACTGGAAGTCGCCACCGCCGGTCAGCGTCGCCGAAGTCATCACCACCGAGTCCACTTCATCCCACAGCAGCTTGCGCAGCACGTGCGCGGCCGACACCGGCGAGCCGTGCAGCACCAGGTCGCCGTCGCGGGTGGCGGTGACCCAGCGCGCCATCGGCGGCGCACCGTCCTTGTCTTCGCGACGCCAGGCCTGCCACAGGTTGTACTGCTGCTCGATCATTTCCAGCGCCATGCCCAGGTTGCGCTGCAGGCGCTCGCGCGCGGCATCGTCCGGCTTGCCCTTGGCCACCTGCGCGGTAGCGGCATGCGCCCAGTTGTAGAGACTGCGGGTATCGTCGGCCAGTGCTTCGATCGGCTCGCGCCAGGCCTCGGGCAGGCGTCCATTGGCGGCGCGCCACATCGGTTCCTCATCGGCCGGCGCCGGCATCCACACCCGCTCGATGTGGTCACGGAACGCGCGCAGCTGCTTGGCCACGTTGCTGGCCACTTCGATCGCTTCGTTCGGCAGCAGGTTGCCAAGGCGGTCCTTGTCGACCGCACGGTAGGCGCCGGCGATCAGGATCTGCAGGCGGCCGGTGCGCTTGGCCATTTCATCCAGCGCCAGGCTGGCCGCGCCCTGGTCGATCGCCACGTTGCCGATGTGATGGCCTTCGTCCAGCACCAGCAGCATGTCCGACGGCGGCGCGATCAACGGCTGGCCGTTGTCGCTGTCGCCGATCGACAGTGCCGACAGCAACAGCGCATGGTTGGTGACCACGATCTGCGCATCACGCACGGTGTTGCGCGAACGCAGCACCGCGCACTGCGCCGAATACGCACAACGGCGCCCGGCGCAACCCGAGGCCGGCGTGGTGATGCGGCTGCGCAGGCCGGGGCTGATCGTCTCCGGCGCGTTGTCGATGTCGCCATCCCAGCTGCCGCCGGTGAAGGCATCGGTCAGGCGCTTGGCGATGTCCATCTCGATCGGCGCCAGTGGCCGGTCGAACAGCGGTGCATCATCCTCGAACATGCCGCCCTGCGAGCCCTCGCCCTGCGCCTCGGCGGCATTGCGCGTGCACAGGTAGCGGGTACGGCCCTTGGCCAGCGCCACGGTCGCTTCCAGGCCGGTGGCCTTGAGGAAGTTGGGAATGTCGCGCTCGACCAGCTGCGACTGCAGCGCCACGGTGCCGGTGCTGATCACCAGCTTCTTCTTGCTGGCCAGCGCGATCGGCACGCCCGCGGTCAGGTAGCCCAGGCTCTTGCCGACGCCGGTGGGCGCCTCGACCACGCCAACGCCGCCACTTTTCGACAGCGCGCGCGACACCACGCCGATCATCTGGCTCTGCGAGCGGCGGGTGGAAAAGCCGGGCGTATTGGCCTGCAGCGTCGTGTACGCCTTGCGGATCGCGTCCTTCAAGGAGTCATCGAGCGTGCGCGGAGCGGCGACGGTTTCGGTCACGCCGGGAACTACCGTAGCTGGATCAGGCTGACCATTGTCGCATGGCCGGCCGCATTCACCGGCGCTGGGACCCTGAACGGGCCAGCGACGACGCCCGCTGGCGGTCACGGTCCGATGGCCGGACCGTCCCAGGGGCAGATACGCCGGGCATGCCCCGGCGCGACCGGTCAGGCGGCCGGGACCGTACGGCTACGCAGCAGGCGCACCAGCGCCCACACCAGCAGCACCACACCGATGGCCTCGACCATCGCCAGCGCGAAATGCAGCACGCCGAGGATGGCGCTCAGGCTCGACACGGCACTGAAATCACCGCTGCGCACCATCCACATCGGCAGGATGCCCGCCGCCATTCCACCGAGGCTGGCCAGCAGCAACAGCAGCAGGCCGACCAGGGCGCCGGTGCGGGTGGCATCGCGCGGTGCGCCGACCACCCAGACCAGGCCCACGCACAGCGCGATCAGCACCGGCAGGCGCACGCCGACCATGCTCAGCACGGTCACCATCAACGTTGTGCTGTCCATCGATCAGTCCTCGCCGGCCAGCACTGCCGAGCCCTGCCGCAGCGACTGGTAGATCTCGTCGGTCTGCGGGCGCACGCCATGCCACTGCAGGAAGCTCTCGGCCGCCTGCTCGACCAGCATGCCCAGGCCATCAACCGTATTGCGGCACTCTGCGGCGCGCGCCCAGGCCAGGAAGGCGATGGCGGCCTCACCGTAGTTCAGGTCGACGGCGGTGGTCATTGAATTGACCAGCGACAGCGGCAGCTTGAACTCGACGGCGCGGTCGCGGCCGGCCGAGGTGGCATTGACGATCAGCTCGAAGTCGCCCAGGTCACGCAGGTCTTCCCAGTAGCGGCTGATCGCCCGGCCCGGTTCGCCCATCGCGTCGATCAGTTCATCGGCGCGTTCCGGCGTGCGGTTGACCACCACCAGCTCGGTGATGCCGGCATCGAGGAAGGCCGGGGCGACGCTGCGCGCGGAGCCACCGGCACCGATCAGCAGCATGCGGCGGCCACGCAGGTCCAGGCCATGGCGGTCGGTCAGGTCACGCACCAGGCCGATGCCATCGGTGGTGTCGCCATGCCAGCGGTCGCCCTTGCGCAGCAGCGTGTTGACCGAGCCGGCGCGGCGCGCGCGTGCGGTCAGGGTGGTGCACACCGAGAATGCGGCTTCCTTGTGCGGCGAGGTGACGTTGGCGCCGACACCGCCGTCGGCGGCGAAGGCTTCCAGGCCGGCCAGGAACGCATCCTGGGCCAGGTCGATCGCGCGGTAATCCACCGCGATGCCTTCCTGGCGACCGAACGTCGCGTGGATCTGCGGCGACTTCGAGTGGGCAACGGGGTGTCCGAAGACGGCGTAACGGTCGGTCATGGAATCCTCAAGCTGGCTAGACTGATGCTCTTTCGTGCACGGACCCGGATGATGCGCATCACCCCGCCCCTGCTGGTGCTTGCCGCCAGTCTACTCTCTGCCCCCGTGGCGATGGCGTTGAACGAGTACGGCATCGAAGGCATGGGCGTGGTCTCGACCCGTGCCGACGAAGGCCGCGCCACGATCAGCGCCGACGGCCAGCGAATCGTGTTCGCGCGCCGCGGCGAAGCCGGCTGGGGCCTGTGGGAGGCACGCGTGGTCGACGGTCGCTGGCAGCAGGCACAGGCACTGACGGTGGGTGTGGCCGGCGAGGCCCGCGATCCCTACTTCAGCCGCGATGGCCGCTGGCTGCTGTTCGCGGCCGGCCGCGACGGCAAGCTGACGCTGTACCGCGCCGCGTTGGCCGCCGACGGCCAGCTGGGCCCGGCGCAGCCGCTCGCCGGTGACGGCGAACGCCGGGAAGAGCGCGGGCCGGCCCTGAGCGCGGATGGCCAACGGCTGTTGTTTGCCCGCCAGCAGGGCCGTGGCGGCGGCTGGGACCTGTTCGTGGCGACGCTGGATGCGCAGGGCATCCGCGGACCGGCCACCGCACTGAGCGCGTTGAACAGCGCCGACGACGAGACCGATGGCGACTGGCTGGGCCATGACGGCGCCGTGGTGTTCAGTCGTGGCAGCGGCGCGACCGCGCAGGTGTGGAGCAGCGGCTGTGCGTGGACCGGCGCGGCGCTGCAGCCGTTGGGGCTGTCGTTCAACCAGGCCAGCGGCTGGACCGGCGCACCGGTGATCGACAACGCCAAGCCGGGCGAGATGCTGGTCGCCAGCAGCGCGGCCAAGGCACCGCGTGCCGGTGGCGTGGATGTGTACCGGTTGGCGGTACCGAAGGTGGCGTTGGTGGCGGGGTGCGTGCCGGGCGCACGCTGACGGCGCTACCGGTAGATCCACGCCATGCGTGGATGATCGCGGGGTGGGTGCCAACCAAGGTTGGCACCCACCCGTCAGCGCGACAACACCTTGGCGCGCAACTGCTCGTACTCGACCTCGCTCAGCTGGCCATTGTCCTTGCGCTGGTTCAGCGCGGCCAGTTCGGCCTGCACGCTCTCCGGCAGGGCCTGCTCACGGGCCACGTGGCGGGCAGCGGAGAACTGCTCCGGCGGGCGCTTGCCGGCCCGCCAGGCGGCGATGAAGACACCGACGATGATGGCGCCGAACACCAGCGTACCGATGCCCCAGATCAGCCATTGCATCCATCCCAGTTCGGGGCCCATCGCGCATTCCTCCGTCTATCGTGGCGCTATTGTCAGCGCTCGCGCAGCCATCGCGCCACCTGCGGCGCGAAATAGGTCAGCACGCCATCGGCACCGGCCCGCTTGAAGCCCAGCAGCGACTCCAGCACGCAGGCGCGCTCGTCCAGCCAGCCGTTGGCGAAGGCGGCCTTCATCATCGCGTACTCGCCACTCACCTGGTAGGCGAAGGTCGGAACGCCGAATTTCTCCTTCACCCGGCGCACCAGGTCCAGGTACGGCATGCCCGGCTTGACCATCACCATGTCGGCGCCCTCTTCCAGGTCCAGCGCGATCTCGCGCAGGGCCTCGTCGCCGTTGGCCGGGTCCATCTGGTAGGTCTTCTTGTCGGCCTTGCCGAGGCTGGCCGCGCTGCCCACCGCATCACGGAACGGACCGTAGAACGCCGAGGCGTACTTGGCCGAGTAAGCCATGATGCGCACGTTGACGTGGTTGTCGGCATCCAGCGCTCGGCGGATCGCGCCGATGCGGCCGTCCATCATGTCCGACGGCGAGACGATGTCCACACCGGCCTCGGCGTGCGACACCGACTGCTTGACCAGCGCCTCGACGGTGATGTCGTTCAGCACATAGCCCTTGTCATCGATGATGCCGTCCTGGCCGTGGGTGGTGTACGGGTCCAGCGCCACGTCGGTCATCACCCCCAGTTCCGGGAAGCGCGACTTCAGCGCGCGGATCGCGCGCTGCGCCAGGCCGTCCTCGGCCCACGCCGCCGATGCATCCAGCGATTTCAGCGACGGGTCGATCACCGGGAACAGGTCGATCACCGGAATGCCCAGCTCCAGCGCCTCTTCGGCCACCTTCAGCAGTTCTTCGATCGACAGCCGCTCCACGCCCGGCATCGACGGCACTGAGGTGCGGCCGGCCAGTTCGTGCACGAACACCGGGTAGATCAGGTCGTCGGTGGTCAGCGTGTTCTCGCGCATCAGGCGGCGCGAGAACTCGTCGTGGCGCATGCGGCGCGGGCGGTACAGCGGGTGGGACATGGCAGGCTCCGAGGAGTGGCTATTGCAACAGGTAGCCCTGCGGCAGCAGGGGTTCGGGCAACGGGCGTTCGCCGAGCGCATCGAGCTGGTCGATCTCGATCGTGCGCACCAGCGCGTCCAGCGGCAGGTCGTTCGGCTCCAGGCCGAACGGGTCTTCCATTTCTTCGCCCAGCTGGTCCAGGCCGAAGAAGGCATAGGCCAGCACCGCCGACAGCACCGGCGTCCCCCAGCCCAGCGAACTGGCCAGGCCGAACGGCAGCAGCACGCAGAACATCCACGCGCAGCGGTGCAGCAGCAGGGTGTAGGCGAACGGCAACGGCGTGGTGAGGATGCGCTCGCAGCCGGCCTGGATCGACGACATCGCGTGCAGGCGTTCTTCAAGCTGGGTATAGAGGATGGGGTCGAGCTGGCCAGCGCGCAGCGCCTGCGCCAGTTCGGCCGCGATCATCGCCAGCAGTGCATCGGGCACGTTCTCGCGCTGGCCCAGCTGTTCGCGCTGGCGCTTGTCCAGCCACGGCAGTGCCGCCAGGGCGACGATGCGACCACGCAGTCGCGCCGCCAGCGCATGGGCGAACGCAGTGGTGAGGTAGGCGACGCGACGACGACGGCCCGCGTCGTCGGCCAGCAGCAGGTTCACCTGGCGCGCCAGCGAACGCGATTCGTAGACCAGCTGGCCCCACAGCTTGCGGCCTTCCCACCAGCGGTCGTAGCAGGCGCTGTTGCGGAAGCTGAGGAAGATTGACAGCACCAGGCCAAGCAGGGTGAACGGCGTGACCGAAACGCGTTCGATGCCGGTGGGCGGCGCCAGGTCGACCACTGCGGCCACGGCGATGGACAGGACCAGGATGGCCAGCACCTTCGGCGCGATCGCTTTGACGATCGAGCCGCGCAGGATGTACAGCAGTTGCCAGCCGTGGGGACGGGGTCGGATGATCATGGGGCAGCCGCGCGGAGCGCGGATTCACAGGCACGCGGGGGGCTCGCGCAGCCATTCATTGTACGCCCCCGCCCGGCCATCGGCCGTGTGCCTGCGACGCCCTGTCGCACCCGGGACCCGGGCTCAGACCACGCCGCCGCCCAGGCCAAGACGCAGGATGCCGACCACCACCACGATACCGTTCAGGACCAGCCCGGCCCACGCCCGGCCACGCTTGCTCGGGTGGGTGAACAGGATGCCCAGCGCGGCGATCACCGCACCGACCGCGGCGAACGGGATCAGGAACCAGTTGCCCCAGCCCAGCAGCGGAATCAACGCCAGGATCATCCACAACAGCGCCAATACGCCCCACAACAGACTGATCACACCCATGCCGCTCTCCCGCAGTTGGTTCCTGGCCCCACCATAATCGTTCCCGTTGCTGCCGCCTACTGCCATTGGCGGGGCTGTCACCCGACCCGTGCTAGCGTGGTGTCGTGCGTGCCCCGGCCCGGGTGTTGGCGCCGATTCAGAGTGGCCCGCCGATCATCGCAACCAGTCCTGCAGGGGTAGTGCCATGAACATCCGTTGGGCCGCGTTGGCGGCCATGCTGCTGGTCGCCGCCGGCTGTGCCAGCACCTCCAAGGTGATGCTGGGCCGCGCCCGCGCACCGATCGATCCGGCGCTGGTGCAGATCTATTCGACGCCACCGGCCGGCTCCCAGGAAATCGCCCAGCTGGAATCGGCTTCCGCCGTCGGCTTCGGCACCCAGGGCCAGACCGATGCCGCCGTGGCCCGCCTGAAGCGCGAGGCCGCCGCGCTCGGCGCCAACGGCGTGGTGCTGATGGGCGTGGGCAGCAGTGGTTCGCCGGTAGGCATGTCGGTGGGCGCCGGCACGTTCGGCTCGCATGTCGGTGGCGGCGTCGGCATCGGGATTCCGACCACCCAGAAGCGCGCCGCTGGCGTCGCCATCTGGGTGCCGAATCCGGCACCCCCGGCGCGGTTGCCGACACAGGTGATCACGCCGCAACCACAGCGGTGATGCGATTGCATCACCGCGGGTAGTGCCGGTCGCTGGCCGGCAACCTCATGAACCTGTCCGGCGCCCAGGGAATGCCGGCCAGCGGCCGGCACTACCGGATAGCAGGCATCACTTGTACTTCGGCACGAACACCTTGTTCACCGCGTCGGCCAGCTGATCCGGCGGCAGCAGGCCCTGGTCGAGCAGGAAGTTGTTGAACGCCAGGCGGTCGAACTTCGCGCCCAGCGCCAGCTCGGTCTGCATGCGCAGTTCCAGGATGCGGGTGTAGCCGTAGAAGTAGCTGCCGGCCTGACCCGGCATGCGCACCATGTAGCGGTCCAGTTCCTGGGTGGCCATCGCCTTGGACAGGCCGACCTGCTCCATCAGCACGCGCTCGCCGTTGGCACGGTCGGTCAGGCCGAGGTTGAGCATCGGATCGAGCATCGCGCGCGCGGCGCGCAGCAGGCGGAACTGCAGGGCGATCATCTGCCCGTCCAGCGGCTCGTACGGCACCATCTCGGCTTCGGCATACAGCGCCCAGCCTTCCACGTTCACCGAATTGAACGCGAACATGGTGCGCGCCAGCGACACGCCGCGCTCGACCATTGCGGTGAACTGCAGCTCGTGCCCCGGGCGGCCTTCATGCGCGCTCAGCGTCCACGCCGCCGCACCGAAGTTGAAGTCGTCGTACTGCGCGCCCGGGCCCGCGGCCGGGTTGCCCAGCGGCAGCACGAAGGTACCCTGCTGCCCGGTGTTGTTCACCAGCGGCGCCGGCAGGAAGTGCGGGGCCGGGCTGGCCGCGCTCTCGGCCGCCGAGCCCAGCCGCATCTGCATGGCGCGCTTGGGCACGTCGACGATGGCGTGTTCACGGATCAGCGGATCGATCGCATCGATCACCTTGCGGTAGTGGCCTTCCAGGTGATCGTCGGCGATCTTGTCGGCCTTCAGCGCGCGGATCACCGCCACCGGGTCGCTCGGATCAGACACCTTCAGGCCCTTGTCCTTCACCACCAGCGGTGCCAGCTGCTGCATCGCCGAGCGGGTTTCCATGAACTCCAGCTGCGCGCGCTGCATCAGCAGCTTCGGGTCGATATCGATGCCTACCTGCTTGAGCTGGTAGGCGTACAGCGGCGCCGGCAGGCGTGCATCGGCACGTGCCTTCGGCAGCACCTCCCTGCGCGTCCAGGCGGCGTAGTCCTTCATCTGCCCGGCCAGGGTCTTCATCGCCTCGTCGGCGCCGGCGATCTGGTACTTCTTCAGCAGCGACTCGATGCCGGTGACGTAGGTCTCGACGTTGTCCAGCGACTGCTGCACTTCGATCTTCGTCGGCTGCAGCAGGCTGCTGTCCTTCAGCCGCTCTTCGTAGCGCTGGCGCGCCAGCGTGGTGAAGGCGGTGCCGCCCGGCTGCAGGCCGGCGTAGGCCTTGAGGCGGTCGACCGCCTTGGCCCGGCGCTCGGCCGGCACCTGGTCGGACAGCAGCAGGTTGAGGCCGCTGAACACCGTCTGCGGCGCGTCGCTCCACGGCAGCAGGTATTTCTCGTTGAGCTCGCTGCCTTCGATGTTCTGGTTGGCGGCGTGGATCATGATCTCCAGGTCCTGGCGGACGTTGGGATCCTTTTCGGCGGCCAGCTTTGCCTTCAGTTCGTCGCGTGCCTTGGCCATGGCAGCGCGGTAGCGCTTGCCGTTGTCCGGGCCGAGGTCGGCCACCTTGTCGTCATAGCCGGGCACGCCGAAGAAGCCGGTTTCCTCCGGCTGGAACGGGCCCTGCGCATCCAGCAGGATCTGCGCCAGCGCATTGCTGCGGGCGACCCAGGCCGGGCTGGCCGGGGTAGCGGCCTTGGCGGCAGGTGCCGCCAGCGCCGGCGGTGCGGACAGCAGCGGTGCGGCGCTCAGCGCCAGGGCAACGGCCAACGCGATCGGCTTCATGGTGCACTCCAGGACAGGGTTGCCCGCACCCTACGCGCTCACGGCGGTGGCGACAATCGGCGGGAAGTCATGGCGGGCTGGTTGTGCGGCCGGGCTCCGCGGAAACCTGGCAGGGGTAGAGTCGACTGTCAGTCGACTATCGCGCGCAGCGCGGGGTTTTTCGCTTTCTGATTGAAGAGCAGTCGACTGACAGTCGACTCTACCCAGTCGCCTCTACCCGGTTGACGTCCCGCAGTCGCCTGCCCGTGAAGGTCACAACGCGGCGGTCAGCGGGCATTCGCCACGATCACGGCAGGCCTGCAGTTCGCATTCGTGTGCAGCCTCATCATCATCCAGCGCCGTCAGGTCGAAGGTCTGCTTGTCCTCGCCCAGCACGTACATCACCGGGTAGTCCCACACATCATCGCGACGGGTGCCCTGCACGAACAACCGTCCATGCGCGTGCGGGCCTTCCAGGGCCACGGTCAGGCCGACATCACGCTGGCCGTTGATCGCAGTCTGCATGCTGCCCAGCGGCATCGACTCGATGTTCAGCGGCTCACCGAACGCTCCCACCAGTTCGATACTGCAACCCGCGCGCCGCAGTGCCTCGCGCATCGGCGGGCTCTCGCGTGCCGCCTCGCTCCAGCGCAGCACGCTCCAGGTCACCACACCCCCTGCCCCGCCCAGCACCAGCACCACCACCAACGGCATGGCCCAGCGCCAGTGGCGGCACCACCAACCGGCGGATGCCGGGTCATGGGCGGGAATCGGCGGTGGCAGGGTCATCGGCGGGCTCCTTCCCGTAGCTGGATCAGGGTTTCAGGCAACGTCCCAGGAAGGCTTCGGCCACACGGTAGCGATGCAGCGCATCGGCGCCGGACAGGCCGTGCTTGGCACCCGGGTAGGTCATCAGTTCGAACGGCTGGGCACGCTTCTGCAGCGCGCTCATCAGGCTGGTCGAATTGGTGAACAACACGTTGTCGTCCGCCATGCCGTGGATCAGCAGCAGCGGCGAACGCAGGCCGTCGATGTGGGTCAGCACGCGTGCTTCACGGTAGCCGGCTTCATTGCGTGCCGGCAGGTCCATGTAACGCTCGGTGTAGTGGCTGTCGTACAGGCCCCAATCGGTGACCGGTGCACCGGCCACGCCACAGGCGTAGCTGTCGGAGGCCTTGGCCAGCAGCATCAGGGTCATGTAGCCGCCATTGGACCAGCCCTGTACGCCGATGCGCGCCGGGTCCACCCATGGCTGCTGCTTCAGCCAGGCCACGCCGCGCAGCTGGTCGGTCACTTCCACCGTACCCTGCCTGCCGTACAGCGCGCCGCCGAAATCCCGGCCACGGCGAGGGGTGCCGCGGTTGTCCAGCGAGAACACCACGTAGCCCTGCTGGGCCAGGTACTGGTTGAACAGGTGGTCGCCGCGGCCGGGCCAGCTGTCGGTGACGGTCTGGCTGGCCGGGCCGCCGTAGACATACACCGCCACCGGGTAGCGCTTGGACGGATCGAAGCCGGCCGGCTTGATGATGCTGTAGTTCAGCGGCGTCCTGCCGTCAGCAGCGGTGAGCGTGCCGAACTCGATCGGGCGCTGCGCATCGCGGTAACGCGCATACGGATGCTTGGGATCGGCCAGATCGTTCTCGAGCAGGGTGGCGATCTTCTCGCCATTGGCGCGGAACAGTTCGATCTGCGGCGGCGTGCTGCTGTTGGACCAGCTGTCGACGTAGACGCTGGCGTTGCGCGCAAAGCTGGCGCTGTGCATGCCCGGCGCCTTCGACAGGCGCTGCGGCTCGCCGCCCTGCAGCGACACTGCGTAGATCTGGCTTTCGCGCGAGGTTTCGATGCCAGCGCGGAAGTAGGCCTTGCCGGCCTTCTCATCGACCGCCAGCAGTTCGTCCACCGGCCAGTTGCCGTGGGTCAGTGCAGTGGCCTTGCCCTTGCTGTCGATGCGGTACAGGTGCTGGAAACCGGAGCGTTCGGACGACCACAGCACGCTGCCATCGTCGAGGAAGCGCAGGCTGTTGTGCAACGGCACCCAGGTCGGGCTGGTTTCGTGGGCGAGCACGCGCTGGCGGTTGGAGTCGAGCGCCACTTCCACCAGGTCCAGCTGCTTCTGGTCACGCGACTGGCGCTGGAAACTCAGGTGCTGCGCATCGCGCCAGTCCACGCGGGCCAGGTAGATGTCCTGTTCCTTGCCAAGATCGACCCAGCGCGGCTGCGCATCGGCAGCCGGTGCGATCACGCCCAGCTGCACGCGCACGTTTGCGTCGCCGGCGGCCGGGTAACGCTGCTCGATCACGTCAGTGCGGTCGGCATAGACCTCGTAGCGCTTCTGCACCGGTACCGGCGATTCGTCGATGCGGGCAAAGGCGATCGCCGAATCATCCGGCGCCCACCAGTAACCGGTGTGGCGGTCCATTTCCTCGTCGGCGACGAACTCGGCCACGCCGTTGCCGATGGTGGTGCTGCCGTCGCGGGTCAGCTGCAGCTGCTTGCCGCTGGCCAGGTCGATCACCCACAGGTTGCGACCGCGGATGAAGCTGACGAAGCCACCCTTGGGCGACAGCTTGGCGTCGGTGGCAAAGCCCTCACCGTGGGTCAGCTGGCGTACCGCCGCATGGCCCTGCTGCGTGAGGTCGTACAGGTACAGTTCGCCGCCCAGCGGGAACAGCAGGCGCTGCGCATCCGGCGACCACTGGTAATCGACGATGCCGGTCATCGCGGCGATGCGCTGGCGCTCGCGGCGGGCCTTTTCCTCATCGCTGAGGGTCTCGGTGCCGGGCAGCACCACCTTGGAATCGACCAGCAGCCGGGTCTGGCCACTGCCAATGTCATAGGTCCACAGGTCCAGCTGGTTGCGGTCGCTGTCCTTGCCACGCAGGAAGCTGACCTGCGAACCGTCCGGCGCCACCTTGGGCTTCATCAGGGTCGGGCCGGACAGCGGCAACGGGCCGGTGATGGCTTCCAGGGTCAGCTTTTCAGCGTGGGCGGCGGTTGTGGTGGCGAGCATGAGGGCGAGCGAAGCGAACAGGTGGCGCATGGAGGATCCCGGCAAACGGCAGGTCCGCCCCCGCGATGGACGCGGAGCGGTCGTCCCCCATCCTAACCAAGCCTGTGCGGGAAGGCAGCATGACCTTCTGCCCATGGCCGGGTGCTGGGGTCAGAGCCCTTTGCGCTGCAAAGGGATCCGACCCCGAGGCGGTCAGCGTTGGCCGAACAGGTGCTTGCGCTCTTCGTCGCTGAGCGGCTTGCCGGCGTTCGGATTGACCTGCTGGCGCAGGGCATAGGCACGCTGGGTAGCCGGGCGTGCGGCAATGGCTTCATGCCAGCGCTTGAGGTTCGGGAACGCGGTGAAATCCACCGGCAGCTTGTCGTAGGCGCCGATCCACGGGTAGCTGGCCATGTCAGCGATGGTGTACTCGTCGCCGGCCAGGAACGCGTGCTGGGCCAGGCGCTTGTCCATCACTCCGTGCAGGCGGCGCACTTCGTTGTCGTAGCGCTCGATGGCATACGGGATCTTTTCCGGCGCGTACACGTTGAAGTGGCCCATCTGGCCACTCATCGGGCCCAGGCCGGCCATCTGCCAGAACAGCCACTCCAGGGTGGTGACGCGGCCGCGGGGGTCGCTGGGCAGGAAGCGGCCGGTCTTCTCGGCCAGGTACAGCAGGATCGCGCCGGACTCGAACACGCTCTGCGGGGCGCCGCCATCGGCCGGGGCATGGTCGACGATGGCCGGCATCTTGTTGTTGGGCGAGATCGCGAGGAATTCCGGCTTGAACTGGTCGCCCGAGCCGATGTTGACCGGGTGGATGCGGTACTCCAGGCCGGCTTCTTCCAGCAGCAGGGTCACTTTGTGGCCGTTCGGGGTGGGCCAGTAATACAGGTCGATCATGGCGGCGGCTCGGGGTGCGGAAAGGAACCTGAAGTCTAGTGCGTGAGTTGGGTTGGCACCGTCATGGCGGGCCGGTAACCTCGCCTCTCCCCCGAAACGCAGCATCCCCCGCATGAGTGCAAACCGCCCGCCGCTGTCCCCGTTGTCCACGCTGATCTTCGCCTCGCGCTGGCTGCAGCTGCCGCTGTACCTGGGCCTGATCGTGGCGCAGTGCGTCTACGTGTTCCTGTTCGGCAAGGAACTGTGGCACCTGATCTCGCATTCGGTGTCGATGGGTGAGCAGCAGATCATGCTGATCGTGCTGGGCCTGATCGATGTGGTGATGATCTCCAACCTGCTGGTGATGGTGATCGTCGGCGGCTACGAGACCTTCGTCTCGCGCCTGCGCCTGGAAGGACACCCGGACCAGCCGGAATGGCTGAGCCACGTCAACGCCAGCGTGCTGAAGGTGAAGCTGGCAATGGCGATCATCGGCATCTCCTCGATCCACCTGCTGAAGACCTTCATCGCCAGCGGTGCGCTGGGCGGCATCCCACTGTGCACGCCGGAGCAGATGAGCGTGGCCGCTGCCAACATCGGTGTCGCCCGCTGCTCGATGCTGACCCAGGATGGCGTGCTGTGGCAGACCATCATCCACTGCGTGTTCATCCTGTCGGCGATCGGCATCGCCTGGACCGACAAGCTGATGTCCAACAGCCACAGCAAGCCCCACGACAAGTCGCACGACCACTGATGTCGTTGCCAGCAGCGACATGACTCCGTTGCCCGTCCCGGCCACCGCCCCTTGTGCGCGGCGGTGGCCGGGATGCTAGATTGCACCCTCGCCGTTGCCGGCGGTGGCGTCGGGAAACGTCACCCTGCCGCGCCCGGACCGCAGGTCCCGGCCATGCGTATCAATGATTTACGTCACGTCGTCTTCTAGAGGGGAGCAGGATGTCGCACGTCTCAACGATCACCGCCGCGCGCCGGTGGCTGCCGGTTGCCCTGGCACTGGCCCTGGCCGCCTGCTCGGGCAAGGAAGAAACCGCAGCACCGGCCCCGGCCGCCGCACCCACCGCCGCTGCACCGGCCGCACCGGTGGTCGCCGCCAAGGTGCAATCGATGGGCACCGAGCAGCTGCGTGAGTCGGCCAGTCAGGCGCTGCGCGAGAACCGCATGTACGCGCCAGCCGGCGACAACGCCATCGAGTACTACCTCGCCCTGCGCGACAAGACCCCGGACGACGCCTCGGTGAAGAGCGCGCTGACCGACCTGCTGCCCTACACCCTGATCGCCGCCGAACAGCACCTGGGCCGCGAGGACTACACCGAAGCGCAGCGCCTGGTGGCGCTGATCGAGAAGGTGGATGCGTCCGCGCCGGCGCTGCCGCGCCTGAAGGACGGCCTGGCCAAGGGCGTGCAGAACGCTGCCAAGCGCACCGAGGCCGAAGCCGAGAAGGCGAAGAAGGACGCCGAGGACCGCAGCAAGCAGCAGACCGAGCAGCAGCGCCTGACCGAGCAGCGCGCCAAGGAAGCCGACGCCGCCAAGCAGATTGCCGCGCAGCAGGATGCCGCCCGTCGCGACAATGAGCGCCAGGAGGCCGAACGGCAGGCCGCCGCCCGTCGTGAAGCCGAGCAGAAGCAGCAGCAGGCTGCTGCCCAGCAGGCCAGCGCCGCACGCCAGGCCGCCGCATCCGCAGCCCCCACCCTGCGCCCGGTCAGCACACCGGCGCCGCGCTATCCGGGCGAAGCCCTGCGCTCGGGAACCTCCGGCGAAGTGCTGGTGGAGATCACCGTCGGTACCGACGGCTCGGTGGTGAACGCTCGCGTGCTGCGCGCGACGCCGGGACGCGTGTTCGATCGCGAAGCCCTGAACGCCGTGAAGCGCTGGCGCTTCGAGCCCGTCAGCGCGCCGGTGACCACACGCCGTACGCTGGTGTTCGCGCCGGGCAACAACTGAGGCACGTCGAGGTAGCGCCGGGCCACGCCCGGCGACAATGGATCAAGGCCCGGCATGTCCGGGCCTTGTCCGTTTCAGGCCCCTCCATCGATCAGGCGTTGCAGGGCCGGCTCGTGCGCCATCAGCACCTGGAACAGGCCCAGCGCATGCAGCCCGGGCAGCAGCGCGCGCAGATCCGCTTCGGCCGTGGCCCGGGTGGCGGGATCGCTGGCCGGGTCCTGCCAGTCGCGGACGCTGGCCAGGAACGCACCCACACTGCCCTTGCGCACGGTCACGCCGTTCACGTGCACGTCGTTCTGATGGTCGGGGAGGATGTCGTGTGGCTGCATGGATGAGACTCCGTTGGGATCGGAAGCCAGTGTGGCGCCCCGCAGCCGGCGCATCTGCCGTATAACTGCCAATTGATATGGCAGATCAGACATCCATCGCGTTGATCGATCCCACCCTGGCGGACGCCGGCGATGGTCCCGCCGTGCTGTCGTCGCAACTGCGCGCAACTGGACGACGCCGCACAGCACGCCACCGGCACGTGCGCGGCCAGCTGCTGGGTGTCCACCACGGCATGCTGCGCATCGAGGCCGGGGATCTGCAGTGGCTGCTTCCGGCCGGGCACGTCGCATGGATACCGCCCTCGCTGCCCCACGCACTGGTGGAGGCAGAGGATTTCGATGGCTGGAGCCTGTACTTCAGCGCTGCGGCCTGCGTGGAACTGCCAGCGACACCGCGTATTTTCCAGCCCACTACGCTGCTGCAGGCGGCGACGGCTCGTGCACTGCGATGGCCCCATCGGATGCTGGATGCTGCGCAGGAGCGCCTGGCCGGCGTGATCGCCGATGAGATCACCGCCAGCACGCCGCTACCGCTTGCCCTGCCGCAGCCGCGCGACCGACGCCTGCGCCGTATCGCCGCCGCACTGGCACGCGCCCCGCACGACAACCGCAGCATCGACGACTGGGCCGCCAGCAGCGGTCTGTCCAGCCGCAGCCTCGCCCGCCACTGGCAGGCCGAAACCGGCATGACGCTGAGCCAGTGGCGGCAACGCCTGCGGGTGCTGCTGGCGCTGCCACGCCTGCTGTCCGGCGAGCCGGTGATCAGCGTCGCGCTGTCGATGGGGTACGACACGCCCAGCGCCTTCATCGCCGTGTTCAAGCGCGAGATGGGGGTGACGCCTGCGCGGTATGGAAAGGACTGACGCATTCGGCACTACCGCCACCTTTCCGCACCTCCTAAGCTCGCTGTCGATCTCAAGGGAAGAACAGATGAAGTACGACGACGCCAGCTGGCATTCCGGCGGTGATTTCCCCACGGATCTTCCTCCAGAGGCTGGGGCTACTCACATTGGCATGTACCTGGCGTGGCTGCTGCTACAGGGAATGGCAAGCGCGGAACTCGCGGAAGACGCAGAAGAAGACCTGCAAGCGCTGCTGGAACGCAGAACGACGCCAGGCCTGTTCCTGCTGGAGTGCAGCGACGGCAAATTCGTCGACGATCTGATCAGTGATGAAGCCAACTCGTTCACCGCTGCGTACTACGACCTCGAGAATGGCCAGTACCTGGACGACTATGAGGAACAACTGGGCGCCAATGTCCCGGATCTGTACCACGTCGCCGATACCTGGGAGAACTTCGACCGCCTGGCGCCGGTGATTGCCCAGCGCTTTGCCACTTGGCAGGCAACCCAATCCTGAAAACAACGAGGCCCGGACTGACCGGGCCTCGTTTCATATCCGCCGGGCACAGCCCGGCGCTATCTCTGCGGTCAGCCGGAGATGGCCAGGCGCTCGTTGTGATAACGGCGCACGGCGGCGAACCACAACACGGCGGCAAGGCCGAGGCTGGCGCCGAGGTAGATGGCCCAGACCGCGGGTGTGATGGTCTCGTGGCGGATCACCTTCAGCAGCATCTGGTTCTGCGACAGGAACGGCACGGCGTACTGCCACAGCTGGCTCTTCACCGGGTAGGCAATCAGCGCATAGCCCGGCAGCATCGGCAGAAGCATCAACCAGGTCATGTGGCTCTGCGCTTCCTTCATGCTCTTGGCCGCTGCGGCCAGGAAGGTCAGCAGCGAGGTGCCGATCAGCAGCATCGGCAGCATCACCAGCAGCATCTGCACCATCGCCATGATGTTCATGTTGAGCTGGCGGCCGATGTTGCCGGGGGCGATCTGCGCGCTCACCTTGAACGCGGCCAGGGTCAACAGCAGCGACGCAAAGCCGACCATGCAGGCGGCGGCGATCTTGCCGCTGACAATCGCACTGCGCGACCCCGGCGTGGCCAGCAGCGGCTCCAGCGACTGCCGCTCACGCTCGCCGGCGGTGGTGTCCATCACCAGGTAGGCACCACCGAGGAACGAGGTGAGGGTCAGCAGGATCGGCAACAACGCCGACAGCATCAGGCCACGCTTGGCTTCGGCACTGGCCATGTCCTGGCTGGCCACGTCCAGCGGCCGTGCGACCTGGGCGTCGATGCCCCGCGCCATCAGCCGCAGCGCCCCTACCTGCCCGTTGTACGTGGCCAACGCCGCCTGCAGGCGCGCAGTGGGCACCTCGGCGGCACGTCGTGTGCTGTCACTGATCACCTCCACCAGCGCTGGCTTGCCATCGGCCCAGTCCCTGCCGAAGTCCGGGCTGATGCGCAGCGCCACGTCGATGTCCTGCGAACGGATGGCCTCGGCCAGGTCCTTCGGCGCAGCAGCGGTATTCAGGCCCTGGGCAGCCAGGAAGCGCACCAGGTTCGGCGCATGTTCGGCGCCGATGGTGGGAATCTGCAGCGGCTGCTCGATCTGCGTGCGCACGCGGCTTTCGGACAGCTTGCCCATGCCCAGGATCAGCAGCGGGTACAGCAGCGGCCCGAACAGCAGGGTCAGCGCCAGCGTACGGCGGTCGCGCGACAGGTCACGCAGCTCCTTGCGCATCACCGTCATCAGGGTCGACATCATGCTCATGCGTGCAGGCCCTCTTCGCTGCCGATCAGTTTCACGAACGCATCCTCCAGGTTGGATTCGCCGGACTGCGTGCGCAGTTCATCGGCGCTGCCGGCGGCCATCACCGTGCCCTTGGCGATGATCACGATGTGATCGCACAGCGCGGCCACCTCCTGCATGATGTGGCTGGACAGGATCACGCAGCGGCCTTCTTCGCGCAGACCCAGCAGGAAGCGGCGCAGTGCGCGCGTGGTCATCACGTCCAGGCCATTGGTCGGTTCATCGAGAATGACGTTGCGCGGGTCGTGCACCAGCGCGCGGGCAATCGCGGTCTTGGTGCGCTGGCCCTGCGAGAAGCCATCGGTCTGGCGGTCGAGGATGTCCCCCATGTCCAGCGCGTGCGACAGCACCTCGATGCGCTCGCGGATGCGCTCGGCGGACAGGCCATGCAGTTCGCCGAAGTAAGCGATGTTCTCGCGCGCGGTCAGGCGCTTGTAGACGCCACGCGCATCGGGCAGCACGCCGAGATGGCGACGCACTTCCACCGGATTGCGCGCAGCGTCCACACCATCGACGCTGATGCTGCCCTGGTCGGGCGTCATCAGCGTGTACAGCATGCGCATGGTGGTGGTCTTGCCGGCGCCATTGGGCCCCAGCAAGCCGGTGATGCGACCATCCTCGGCGCGGAAGCCGACGTTGGCCACCGCCTGGATGCGGCCGGTGCGGGTATCGAAGGCCTTGTGCAGGTTGTCGGCGACGATCATGGGGCCCATCCGTTGAACGAAGTGAACGCCGGCACGTAGCTCAGCGTATCCAGGCAGCTGGCATCGATCGCCTTGGCATTGGTGGTGTCGATGAACTGGCCGAGCAGGCGCGGCATGCAGCCGGCGTTGAGCGTGCCGTGACCCTGCCCGCGGGCAACCAGCGCTCGGCCGTTGGGCAGGCCCTTGAGCACCTGCTCGGCGTAGCGCGGCGGGGTGACCGGGTCCAGCTCACCGGAGAGCAGCAACACGGGCAGATCGCCCTTCAGCGCTGCGGTGCTGGCGGCCGGCGCCGGCTGGTGGGGCCACACCGGGCAGGCGGCGAAGAACGCGCGCGCTGCTTCGGCACCGAACAATGCGTCATCGCTTTCAGGCGGGGCCTGGTAGCGCGGCGCGTCTTCGCTGCAGATCACCGACCACTGCATGCCGCGGTTGATCTGGAAATCCATGCTGCGGGTGGCGCCACGCACCAGCGAGGCCAGCGGTGCGTAGCGGCCCTGTGCGGCTTCATCCAGCACCAGTGGCAGCAGCGAGGAATACTCGGGCACATAGGAGAAGGCGAACGCCAGGCCAACCACGCTGTCCGGCGAAAGCACGTCCTGGCGCGGCGCGTTCGTACCGGGGTCGCGGTAATCGACCGTCACCGGCGTGCGGCGCAGGGTGTCGGACACGCTGCGCAGCTGTTCACGGGTATCAACCGGGAAGCGCTTGCTGCAGGCGGCATCCTTGCGGCACTGCGCCGACTGCAGGGTGATGGCGTTGTCGAAGGTCCTGGCGAACTCGCCACCCACCACCAGATCGTTGGGCACCACGCCATCGATCACGATGCTGCGGGTGTGCTGCGGGTAGGCCATGGCATAGCGCTGGGCCACGCGGGTGCCATAGGAGCCCCCGACCAGATTGAGCTTCTCGGCACCCAGCGCCTGGCGCACGGCGTCCAGATCGGCAATGGCTTCGGTGGTGGTGTAGAAGCGCGGATCGGCACGGCCTTCCAGCGAGGCCAGGCACTGCGTGGCGAAGTCGCGCATCACCGCTTCGGTGGGCGCGGCGTCTTCGTCCAGCTGCAGTTCCTTGCCGTCGGCGCCCAGGCAGCTGAGCGGGTTGGAGCCGCCGGTACCGCGCTGGTCGATCAGGAACACGTCGCGCTGCTTGCGCACCTGGCGCAGGGCAGTATCGACAATGACGGCCACCTCGCTGGCGGCCTGGCCGGGGCCGCCGGCCAGGAAGAACACCGGATCGGGCTGGCTGCTGCTGCCGTCGCCCGACTCCAGCCAGGCGATGCGCAGGCCGATGCTGCGGCCTTCGGGATGGGCGCGATCCTCCGGCACCTGCAGGGTGGCGCACTGCGCTTCCACATTGGCGCTGGCGCCGACGGTGGACAAGGTGCAGGGCTGGAAGCCGATCGTGCCGAAGCGGCGGCTGGGCGCGTCGGTGCTGCCCTTCGCGTCGGCGGACGGCGGTTGGCTGCAACCGGCAAGCATCAGGCTGGCCAGCATTCCGGCCAGCGCGAGGTGGTGTCTTTGCATCGTGCGTGTTTCCCCTGGAGGACGTTCCTGCCGACCACGACGGGCTGCCGTGGAAGATGTGACCCAACTTACACGGGCAGCGCGCCGGCGGCGATGGGCAGAGGCGGATTCCCGGCCGGGACGGCGCAGGCCAGGCGATCGCGGCCCTCGGCCTTGGCCCGGTACAGCGCCGCATCGGCCGCCGCCAGCAGCGTGGACAGGTCGCCTTGGCCTTCGTCCATCGCCAGACCGATGCTGGCGGTGACCGTCACCGGTCCGGTGGCCAGCCGCGCCGGGCACCGCTGCAGAGCGGCACGGATCGCTGCGGCCCCTGCCATTGCGTCGTCCTGCGTGCTGCCGGCCATCACCAGCACGAACTCCTCACCGCCGTAACGGCCCAGCAGGGCGTCGTGGCCCGGTGCACAGCGCTGCAGCAACGCTGCGAAATGGCGCAGTACCTGGTCGCCTGCCAGATGGCCCCAGCGGTCATTGATCTGCTTGAAGTGATCGACATCCACCAGCAGCAGCGCCAGCGGCCGCCCTTGTCGACGCAGGCGCTGCAGATGCGCCTGGCCATCGGCCAGCACGGCACCGCGGTTGAGCAGGCCGGTCAGGCCGTCGGTGCGCGCCGCATGCCGCAGATCGACCAGCATCCGCTCGACCAGCAGCAGCACCATTGCGAAGCAGCGCGCCAGTTCCAGCATCACTCCGGCGATGTAGGTGGCGAACATCGGCGAACCGGTACGCATGATGTCCTCGCCGGCATCCGGAGCCACCGGCAGGAACAAACGCACGGCATACAGCGTGGCTTCGGCCAGGAACACCGCCGCGGCCAAACGGCAACTGGTGCGTTGCTGGACCGGGGCATGGCGCAGCAGTAGCCATGCAATCCAGCCATCGACAACCAGCGCGAACACGCTGAACACCTGCAGGCGCACGCCGAGGCTCGGCCACAGCACCAGGAATGCAAAGATGCAGGCCATGAACGCGGCCGCCATCAACAACGGCCGCCACAGAGGCAACGGCTGCTCCAGGTGCAGCGCCACGCCGCGCAGCATCATCAGCGCGCACCCGGCCATCGCTGCATTGCCGGCCAGCACGGCCGGCACCAGTGGCAGATAGGGACGCAGCGCCAGCAGGGTCACGCCCAGGGTCAGCAGCCACAGGCTGGCGGTCCACTGGCGCAGCGCGGGTTGCCCGCGCAGCACGAGCAGCAGCAGCGAGAACCCCACGGCAATGCCGATGCAGAGCAGGAAGCCAAGCACGGTGATGGTGCGGAAATCCAGGGACATGCAGCGCTCGTCGGCCGGGGCGGCGCGCGCATCTTAGCGCCTTGCAGCGTGATTCCTGCGGCGCTCTTCGGCTCGAGGGTGATGCCGGGTCTGAAAACGGCGAGCAGGCCCACCGGCGCATGCGCAGAATCGGCGAAAGCCCAAGGAGACGCACATGCACGCGTGGTACCTCGGTGGCATCGACCACCGCCCCTTCCTGCCCCTGTTCGAGATGAGTGACAACGCGCTCGCTGCACTGGGAATCCAGCGTCGCTGGGCAGGCGATTCGGGAGGACACCCCTGCCGGATCAGCCTGAGCGATCCTCCCTGCGGCAGCGAACTGCTCCTGCTGTCCCATGTGCACCTGCCGTTGCACTCGCCCTATCGCGCGTCCGGCCCGATCTTCGTGCAGCGCGGCGTCACCCGTTGCGTATTGCCCGCCGGGGAGGTGCCACCCTATGTGCAGCGCCGCGTGATCTCGCTGCGCGCCTACGACCGCGCAGCGTTGATGCGCAGTGCGCAGGTCTGCGCCGGCACCGAGGTCGCCACGCAGCTGGACACGATCTTCGCCGATCCAGCGGTGGCCTTTGTCCAGCTGCACAACGCGGCACACGGCTGTTTCTCATGCCAGGCAGATCGGGTTGGCATCAACGCCACGTAGCGCCACCTCCACGACGTGATCGACGGCACGCCGATCACGTGACCACTGGCGCATCCGTTCAGCACCACGTGAAGCCTGCGGGAAGGGCTTCACATGCACAGTCACGGATCGGCATTTCCAGGGTTCCGCCGCCCGCACCACGACTCGATACTCGCTGTGGTGCCGCCGCAAGTCCGCTGCGCAGCGCACGTCCTGCGGTCACCGTTCCCTTTCGACGACCACAAGGATGCGCCATGTCATTCCGATCCACACCGTTGCTGCTGGCCACCGCGTTCGCCGCCGCAGGCCTGAGCCTGGCCGGCACTGCGGCCGCCCACGGCACCATGACCACGCCGGTCAGCCGCGTCTATGCCTGCTTCCAGGGCAATCCCGAGAACCCGACCAATCCGGCCTGTGCCGCCGCCAAGGCGATCGGCGGCTCGCAGGCGTTCTACGACTGGAACGGCATCAACCAGGCCAACGCCAACGGCAACCACCAGGCGGTGGTACCCGATGGCAAGCTGTGCAGCGGCAACAACCCGACCTTCCGCGGCCTGGACGTGGACCGCAGCGACTGGCAGACCACGCCGATCCAGCCCGATGCGAATGGCAGGTTCACTTTCGTGTTCAAGGCCACCGCGCCGCATGCCACGCGCGACTGGCGCTTCTTCGTCACCCGCGAAGGCTGGCAGCCGGGCAGCCCGTTGCGCTGGGCCGACCTGCAGGAATTCTGCACGCTGGGCAATACACCGCTGTCGGCCGATGGCACCTACAAGCTGCAGTGCACGCTGCCGCAGCGCACCGGCCAGCACGTGATCTACAACACCTGGCAGCGCTCGGATTCGACCGAGGCGTTCTACACCTGCATGGACGTGCGCTTCCAGGGCGGCGGCACCACGCCGGCACCACAATGGCAGGATGCCGGCCCGGTGACCGCACGCGGTGACCTGCCGGTCGGTACCACGCTGGCGCTGCGCGTGTTCAACGCCAGCGGCAACGATGTCGAGCGCGTGGAGGCCACACTGGCCAACGGCCAGACCGCCGCTGCGCAATGGCCGTTGGCGCTGGCCCGCAAGGTCAATGCCAGTGCCCAGCATGCGCGCGTGGGCGTGCTGGCCAATGGTGCAATCACGCCGACGGCCTCGGCCACCGCCAACCGCGTGTACCTGAAGGATGGCAACCGCTTCCAGCTCGACACGAAGGTGCCGGGCCCGGGCACGCCGTCGCCGGGCGGTGATTTCGACCATGTGTACCCGGCCGGTATCGGCAGCTACGTGCCGGGCCAGACCGTGGTGAAGGGCACCGACGGCAAGCTGTATGCCTGCCGACCATTCCCGGAAGGTGCCTGGTGCAACGTCAATGCCGAGGCGTACCGGCCGGGTGTGGGTGCGGCCTGGCGCGATGCGTGGCTGCCGTACTGATCCGTTGCGGGAGGCGGTGCGCATGCGCCGCCTCCTGCCTGGAGGTCAGGATGATGAGCACCGTATTGCAGATCGGGCATGACAGTCATCGAATTCAAACTTGTCTGATGTTGCCGGCGCATCTGCATGTGAAGACTCCATGAGGTTTCCCACACCTCGCAAAGGAGTCTCTGCATGCACCTGTCCCATCGGGCAGTCCTCGCCCTGTCCGTCGTTGCCGGCCTCGCCTTGTCCGGCAGCGCCTTCGCCCACGGCACCATGACCAAGCCGCTCAGCCGCGTGAAGCAGTGCCACGAGGGCAATCCGGAAAACCCGACCAACCCGGCCTGTGCCGCAGCCAAGGCCGTTGGCGGCGCTCAGCCCTTCTATGACTGGAGCGCGATTGCCCATGGCAATGCCAATGGCAACCACCGCGAACTGGTGCGGGATGGCGAACTGTGCAGCGCCAGCATTCCCAAGTACCGCGGCCTTGACCTGAACCGCACGGACTGGCCGACCACGCCGATCCGCGCCGACGCCCGCGGCCGCTACACCTTCGAGTTCTACGCCCCGGCCCCGCATGCCACCCGCGAGTGGAAGTTCTACGTCACCCGTGACGGTTGGCAGCCGGGCAGTCCGTTGCGCTGGGCCGACCTGCAGGAATTCTGCACCCTGGGCAACGTGCCGGTGGACGGCAAGACCTACAAGCTGGACTGCCCGCTGCCCAAGCGCAGTGGCCAGCACATCATCTACAACACCTGGCAGCGTTCGGATTCGGGTGAAGCGTTCTACACCTGCATGGACGTCCGCTTCGAAGGCGGCAACGGCGTGATTCCGCCGCCGGAGTGGCAGGATGCCGGCCCGGTCACCGCCCGCGGTGCACTGGAGGCAGGCACCACGCTGACCCTGCGCGTGTTCAATGCCAACGGCAACGATCTGGAGCGCCCGGAAGTGACCCTGGCCGCCGGCCAGACCGCTCCGGCGCAGTGGCCGATGGCGCTGGCCCGCAAGGTCAACGGCAGCGCCCAGCACGCCCGCGTCGGCGTGATGAAGAACGGCGTGATCACGCCGGTGGCGTCCGCCACCGAGAACCGCGTGTACCTGAAGCCGGGCAACCGCTTTGAACTGGAAACCCAGATTCCGGGCCCGGTCGATCCGGTCGATCCGCCGGGTGGCGATTTCGACTTCGTATATCCGGCCGGCCTCGGCAGCTACAAGCCGGGCGAGACCGTGGTGAAGGGCACCGACGGCAAGCTGTACGCCTGCCGCCCGTTCCCGGAAGGCGCCTGGTGCAACATCAACGCCGATGCCTACCGCCCGGGCACCGGATTCGCCTGGCGTGATGCCTGGATCGCGTACTGAGGCAGGGCACCGGGGGCGGCGTGATGCCGCCTCCGGTTTGCGGGATTGCCGGCCAGCGGCCGGCACTACCCTGGCTTACTTGCTGCTGACGTACTTCTCGCGGCGGATCTGCGGGTTGCCCAGGCCAGCCGCCTTGAGCAGCTCGGCGCAGGCATCGACCATGTCCGGGTTGCCGCACAGGTAGGCGATGTCGGTGGCCGGGTCCGGCGAGAAACCGGCCAGGGCCTGCTGCACGTAGCCATGCTGCACGTCCGGGTGTGGATCGGCCGGCAGTTCGCGCGACAGGCACGGAACATAACGGAAGTTCGGGTGCTTTTCGGCGAAGCTGTAGAAATCTTCGCTGTACAGCAGCTCGCCCGGGCTGCGCGCACCCTGCAGCAGCACGATCTGCACGCCACGCTCAGCCATGGCCGTTTCCAGCAGTGGCAGCATCGAGCGGTACGGCGTGACGCCGGTACCGGTGGCAATCAGCAGGTAGCGGGCATTGTGGTCGCCAGGGTTCAGGCAGAAACGGCCGTAAGGGCCGGACGCGCTGACCTGGCCGCCGTGCTCCAGCGCCTCGAACAGCGCCGTGGCGGCGCCGCCGGGCACGAAACTGACCGCGATATCCACCGCCTCGCCCGGGCCCAGCGCGTGGTCGTGGATGGTCGCCAGCGAGTAGCTGCGCTTGGTTTCGGTGCCGTCGGCGTAGCTGAAATGGACCTGGATGAACTGGCCCGGCTGGAAATCCAGCGGCTGTCCATCGTCACGCACGAACTGGTAATGGCCGACGGTCGGGGCCAGCATGCGGCGGCCGACCAGCTTGAGGGGGAATTGAACAGGCACGACTTTTCGGGACAGTGTGTAGCCGGGGCAAGCCCTCGGGGTCTTCTATAATAGCCCCTCCCCGCCCCCTCTCCAGCGCCAGCCCATGGGCGCGAAGGCTTCGAGCTTGGCATCCCAGAACGATACGGCGCCCGCCCTGCGCGTGCGCGACCTGCGCAAGACCTACGACAACGGCACCCAGGCCCTGAAGGGTGTTTCCCTGGAAGTGGCCCCGGGCGACTTCTTCGCCCTGCTGGGCCCCAACGGCGCCGGCAAGTCGACCCTGATCGGCATCATCAGCTCCCTGGTCAACCTCAGCGAAGGCCAGGTGGAAGTGTTCGGCAGCGACCTGGTGCGCAACCGCAGCGCCACCATGCGCCTGATCGGGCTGGTGCCGCAGGAAATCAACTTCAACCTGTTCGAGAAGCCCTTCGACATCCTGGTGAACTACGCCGGTTTCTACGGCGTGCCGCGCGAGGAAGCCGAAAAGCGCGCAGAAGAGGAACTCAAGCGCGCGCACCTGTGGGAAAAGGCGCAGGTGATGAGCCGCACCCTGTCCGGCGGCATGAAGCGCCGGCTGATGATCGCCCGCGCGATGATGACCCGCCCGCGGCTGCTGATCCTGGACGAACCAACTGCCGGCGTGGACATCGAGATCCGCCGCGACATGTGGCGCGTGCTGAAGGAGATCAATGCCGCCGGCACCACGATCATCCTCACCACGCACTACCTGGAAGAGGCCGAGTATCTGTGCCGCCACCTGGCGATCATCAACCACGGCCAGATCGTCGAGCAGGGCCCGATGCGCGCCCTGCTGGCCAAGCTGGACGTGGAAGGCTTCCTGCTGGACATCGACGGTGAGCTGCCGGCGCAGCTACCGGTGATCGAAGGCGCGACGTTGACCGCCCCGGACCCGCACACGCTGGACATCGACATGCCGCGCGCCATGGACCTCAACCGCGTGTTCGCCACGCTGAACGAGGCCGGCATCCGCGTGCGTTCGATGCGCACCAAGAGCAACCGCCTGGAGGAGCTGTTCGTGCGCCTCACCGGCAACCTGGAGACCTCCGCATGAGCACCACCGAGCTGACCGACGGCCAGCGCAACCGCGTCGCGCTGATGACCATCGTGCGCCGCGAAGTCGCCCGCATCATGCGCATCTGGGGCCAGACCCTGGTGCCGCCGGCGATCACCATGACCCTGTACTTCCTGATCTTCGGCAACCTGATCGGGTCGCGCGTGGGTGACATGGGCGGCTACACCTACATGCAGTTCATCGTGCCGGGCCTGGTGATGATGAGCGTGATCCAGAACAGCTACGGCAACATCAGTTCCTCGTTCTTCGGTGCCAAGTTCGGCCGCCACGTGGAAGAGCTGCTGGTCAGCCCGATGCCGAACTGGGTGATCCTGTGGGGCTACGTGGCCGGTGCCGTGCTGCGCGGCCTGATGGTGGGCGTGATCGTGCTGATCATCGCGATGTTCTTCACCCCGGTGCGTATTCCGCATCCGATCGTGATGCTGACCACGGTGATCCTGGGCGCGACGATCTTCTCGCTGGCCGGCTTCATCAACGCGGTGTATGCGAAGAAGTTCGACGACGTGGCGATCGTGCCGACCTTCATCCTGACCCCGCTGACCTATCTGGGCGGCGTGTTCTACTCGGTGAAGCTGCTGCCGGGCTGGGCCGAGGCGGCCACCCACGCCAACCCGATCTTCTACATGGTCAACGCGTTCCGCTATGGCCTGCTGGGCAGCAGTGACGTACCGCTGCCGGTGGCCTACGGCCTGATGATCGGCTTCGTGGTGGTACTGACGGCGCTGGCGCTGTGGCTGCTGCGCCGTGGCGTGGGCATGCGCAGCTGAGTTCTGCCTGCAGGGCCTGCGGCCCTGCACCCGCTGAATCAACGTCAAGGTCAACTTCAACGGCAAAAGCTGACTAGCCGAGGGATGGCGGGGTGGGTCCGGTTGCGGGGGACGCCGTGAATCCGTCCATGGAGGCTTGGCCGCGGCATCCATGCCGCAGACACCCCCGCAACCGGACCCACCCCGCCTTCGACAAATTGCCGCTGCTGTTGGTGGGTGTCGACCTTGGTCGACACGATGGATCCACGCCATGCGTAGATGGAGCGTTCACGGTAAGGCCGACGCCCGGCTCTTTTCGTTCGGGATTGCGGCTAGGCTGTGGCGATGAAGATCACTTCCATTCCGTTGGACAAGGCCGTGTCGGACGGCCCCATCGATGCCTTCAGCCACGCGCTGCTGGGCGATTCGCCCACGCTGGATGAGGTGCTGGAATACCTGGCCACACGACACGCAGCTGATCCCCGGTACCGCTATCTGTGCACGCTCGATGATGCCGGTCAGTGCCGCTACACCAGCATGCACGCCTCAGACGACGCGCGCATCGCGCTGTACGAGGACGAAGACCCGGCAACCCCCGACGATGCGTTGGCGGCACGCGAGCGGTTGCTGGCGCATGTCATCGCGCAGCTCGAGCATTCCTCTCATCGGCTGGAATGGAGCGCGCTGGCAGGCACGCTGATGTGCAGTGACGCAGACATCGAGGCGCTGGTTGCTGCCAATGCCGCGCCGGATCTGATCGTCGACGAGGTGGTCTGCGTGCAGCAGGTACCCGTGGCCCGTGACGACCTGCTGATCGCCGCCCTGCCCAATGGCTACTTCAGCGCCGACTGGGACATCTTCCAGAACCACGCCCTGATCCGGCACCTGCAGGAACACCATGGCTACCGCCTGTTCGGGCTTGGCGCATCGTGGCTGGGCTTCCAGCATGACCGCGCGCCATCGCCAGCAGAGGCGAGCGCGTTGGTGGCGGGCCTGCAGCGCATCTATGCCGCAGGAAGGGACGACACCTGGTCGCAACTGGCTGCGACGCTGGCCACCCGCACCACGCTTCTGTTGGGATACACCGAAGACTTCAGCGAACAGCTGCGCTGAGCACCGCTCTACATGGGCGAGCGCAGCGAGCGACCCGCTTCCGCTCTTGAACGGCTTCCCGCGGTGGCCGCGCCCGGCCAACTCCACTGAACAGTGCTTTCCGCGAACCACCACGAGGGGCACCGACGCTGGTCGCAATCTCCGGCACAATCGCCATCATGATTCCCCCAGAACACGGTGAACGTGCAATGCGCATCCTGATCCTCGGCGCCGGCGGTACCGGCGGTTACTTCGGTGGTCGCCTGGCCCAGGCCGGCGTGGACGTAACCTTCCTCGTGCGCCCCGCCCGCGCAGCGCAGCTGGACCGCGATGGCCTGGTCATCCGCAGCCCGCTCGGCGACGCCCGCTTCCCGGTGCAGCACGTCACTGCTGATGCGCTGCCCGCACTGGCCGCGCAGAAGCCGTTCGACCTGGTCATCCTCAGCTGCAAGGCCTACGACCTGGACAGCTCGGTTGACGCCATTGCCCCAGCCGTTGGCGCAGGCACCACCGTGTTGCCCATCCTCAATGGCCTGCATCACTACAACGCGCTGGATCTGCGCTTCGGCCGCGAGGCGGTGCTCGGTGGGCTGTGCTTCATCAGCGCCACCAAGGCGCCCGATGGCGCGGTGCTGCATCTGGGCAAGCCGGCCAAGCTCACCTTCGGCGAGCGCGATGGCGGCGCGGTCTCCGCGCGCGTGCGCGACTTCGCTGCGGTCTGCGCGCAGGCCAACCTGGATCACTTGGCCAGCGAACGCATCGGCCAGGAACAGTGGGTCAAGTACACCTTCCTGACCGCGCTGGCCGCGGCCACCTGCCTGCTGCGCGCCGATATCGGCACCATCGTCGCTACCCACGATGGCGAGGCGATCGTGCGTGCCTTGTATGACGAGTGCCTGGCCGTGGCCGAGGCCGCCGGTGAACCGATTCCCGAAGCTGCGCAGGACACCGCGCGCGGTACCTTGACCCAGGCAGGATCTGCCCTGAAGGCGTCGATGCTGCGCGACCTGGAAGCAGGCCAGCAGGTGGAAGCCGAGCAGATCGTCGGCGACATGCTGGCGCGTGCCCGCAGGGCCGACCAGGAAGCCCTGCTGCTGCAGGTCGCCTACAGCAGCCTGCAGGCCTATCAGGCACTGCGCAGCGCGTGAGCTTCGCGTTGCAGGCCAACGCACTGCCGGCGCGGGTGCTGATCCTCGGCCTGGGCTGGAGCGGGTGCGTGCTGGCCACGCAGTTGCAGGCGCGCGGCGTGCAGGTTGCGGGGACGGTGCGTGATCCGGCGGCGGCGCCCGACGATGGCCTGCGTCGACACCGGTTGCATGCCGACGCCTCGCCCTCGCCATCCCTGCTCGAGGAAATCGCACAGGCCAACGCCGTTTTGTGCAGCGTGCCGCCAGATGCCGAGGGTGACCCGGCACTGCGCCTGCTGTTGCCCGCGCTGCAGGCCAACCCGGCATTGCGCTGGGTCGGCTATCTGTCGTCGACGTCGGTGTATGCCGACCGCGCCGGCGGTTGGATCGATGAGCGCAGCGCGGCCGATGCCACCGACGCGGCCGGCGTGCAGCGCCGGCTGGCGGAAGCACAGTGGCGTGCACTGGCCGGACAACGCGGCATCGCCTCGGCGGTGTTCCGCCTGCCCGGCCTGTACGGACCAGGCCGCAATGCGCTGGTGCAGTTGTCACAGGGCCGCGCACGCCACGTGATCCGCCCCGGCCTGGTGTTCAACCGGCTGCACGTGCAGGACCTGGCGGCGGTCATCATCGCCGCGATGCAGCGCCCCACCGCACAAGGGTTGTACCTGCCCAGTGACGACGAGCCGGCACCGCCGCAGGAGGTGCTGGCCTTCGCCGCGCAGCTGGGTGGGTTTGCGCTGCCGCCGGCCGTGGCCTGGGACGACCCGGTGCTGAGCCCGGCGTTGCGCCGCTTCTACGAAAGCAACAAGCGCATCGACAATCGTGGCACGCGTGCGGCGCTGGGGTGGGCACCGCGGTTTCCGACGTATCGGGAAGGACTGCAGGCGCTGGCCGCTTCGCTCGCCGGGCATGGCCCGGCGCTACCGGACAGCTCTTTGTAGAGCCGAGCCCATGCTCGGCTGCTCTTTGCGTCTTTCGCGCTGCGCGCGATAAGCCGAGCATGGGCTCGGCTCTACGGATCAACCGGCGTTGGGCAGGCGGAAGAACGTGCGCGTGGCAGCAGTGGCATTGGCCGCGGTCACCGCAACGTCCTCGCCACGGTCACGTGCCAGCTCTTCCACGATGTGGGACAGGAACATCGGTTCGTTGCGGCGGTCCTTCGGCATCGGCTTCAGCGTGCGCGGCAGCAGGTACGGCGCGTCGGTCTCGATCATCAGGCGGTTGGCCGGGATGTTCTTCACCAGTTCACGCAGGTGCGCGCCACGGCGCTCATCGCACAGCCAGCCGGTGATGCCGATGTACCAGTCCTGGTCCAGGTAGTCGAACAGTTCGTCGCGTTCACCGGTGAAGCAGTGCACCACCGCCGGGCCGATGCGGCCCTCGAAGTTCTTCATCTGTGCCATGAAATCGGCATGCGCGTCGCGCTGGTGCAGGAACAGCGGCTTTCCATTCTCAGCGGCCAGCTGCAGCTGGCGCTCGAACGCGCGGTGCTGGGCCGGGCGCGGCGAGAAGTCACGGAAGTAGTCCAGCCCGCACTCACCCACCGCCACCACTTCCGGGTGGGCGTGCAGCGCGCGCATCTCGGCATCGCATTCGTCGGTGTATTCCACCGCATGATGCGGGTGCACGCCGGCGGTGGCATACAGGAAGCCCAGATGCTGCTGCGCCAGCTGCAGGGCCAGCGGCGAGTGCTCGCGGCTGGCACCGGTGATGACCATCTGCACCACGCCGGCCTGGCGCGCGCGGTCCAGCACGGCGTCACGGTCGCGGTCGAAGGAATCGTGGGTCAGGTTGGCGCCGATATCGATCAGGTGCATGGTCATCGCGGGGGAAAAGTGCCCGCGCATTGTACCTGCGCCCGCCGTGGCCCCTTATCCTTTGCACATGAACGCCCCGCTCTTCCCGATTTCCCCGCTGCTGCCACAGATCCAGCAGCACCTGGCCGCGCAGCCGCGGCTGGTGCTGGAAGCCCCACCTGGCGCCGGCAAGACCACCCAGGTGCCGCTGGCACTGCTGGATGCACCCTGGCTGCAGGGGCGGAAGATCATCCTGCTGGAACCGCGCCGGGTGGCCGCACGCAGCGCCGCGCTGTTCATGGCGCGGCAGCTGGGCGAAGAGGTGGGCGGCACCGTCGGCTACCGCATCCGTTTCGAGAACAAGGTTTCGTCGCGCACGCGGATCGAGGTGGTCACCGAAGGCATCCTGACCCGCATGCTGCAGGACGACCCGATGCTGGAAGACGTCGGCGCGATCCTGTTCGACGAGTTCCACGAGCGCCATCTCAGTGGCGATCTGGGCCTGGCGCTGGCGCTGGACGTTCAGGCCCAGCTGCGCGATGACCTGCGCCTGGTGGTGATGTCGGCCACGCTGGATGGCGAGCGGCTGGCGCGCTTCCTGGATGCACCGCGCCTGAGCAGCGAGGGCCGCAGCTACCCGGTGGCGATCAGCCATTTCCCGGCGCGCCGCGATGAAGCGCTGGAGCTGCAGGTGCGCCGAGCGGTGCAGCAGGCGCTGGCCGAACACCCCGGCGACGTGCTGGTGTTCCTGCCCGGCCAGCGCGAGATTGCGCGCGTCCAGGCCGGGCTGCAGGAATCACTGGACGGCAACGTCGAGGTACTGGCACTGCATGGTGAGTTGCCGGTGGAACAGCAGGCGCGCGTACTGCAGGCCGCCAGCGACGGCCGCCGCCGCGTAGTGCTGGCCACCAACGTGGCCGAGTCTTCGGTGACCCTGCCCGGCGTGCGCGTGGTGATCGACAGCGGCCAGGCGCGCGAACCGCGCTACGACCCCAACAGCGGCTTCACCCGGCTGGACGTGGTGGCGATCGCGCAGGCCTCGGCCGACCAGCGTGCCGGCCGTGCCGGACGCGTGGCCGAGGGCGTGGCCTGGCGGCTGTGGCCGCAATCGCAGCGGCTGGAACCGCAGCGCCGCGCCGAGATCGACCAGGTGGAGCTGGCCGGGCTGGCGCTGGAACTGGCGGCCTGGGGCAGCAGCGATCTGCGCTTCCTCGATCCACCACCGACCGGCCCGATGAGCGCGGCGCGCGAACTGCTGCAGCGTCTCGGTGCCCTGTCCGGCAGTGGCGCGATCACCGCACTCGGCCGGCGCGTGCTGGCATTGGGCACGCACCCGCGGATGGCGGCAATGCTGCTGGCCGCGCCGGATGCACGCGCGCAGGCACTGGCGGCGGATCTGGCCGCACTGCTGGAAGCCCGCGACCCGCTGCGTCAGGGCGGTGACGCGCTGGCGGCCCGCTGGCGCGCACTGGCCGCGTTCCGCAATGGCCGCGCACCGGGCGATGCCAACCGCAGCGGACTGGCCGCGATCGATGCCGCCGCCAAGCAGTGGCGTCGCCGCCTGCGCTGCGAGGCTACGCCGCCGGCCAGCATCGAGGCGCACGAACTCGGTGACCTGCTTGCGCACGCCTTTCCCGACCGGATCGGTTTCCAGCATCCCAGCGATCCGCTGCGCTACCTGCTGGCCAATGGCCGCAGCGCGCGCCTGCACGAGCTGAGCGACCTGCGCGGCGAACCGTGGCTGGTCGCCAGCGAACTGCGCTTCGAGGCGCGCGATGCACTGCTGCTGCGCGCCGCGCCGGTGGACGAAGATCGGCTGCGCAAGGCATGGCCGGAGCGCTTCGTCACCGAAGACGTAGTGCGCTGGGACAGCGAGCGACGCGCCCTGGTGGCACTGCGCGAGACCCGTTTCGACCGGATCGTGCTGGACAGCCGCTCTGCCGGCCGGGTCGATCCGCAGCACGCCGCGCAGGCGCTGACCGACGCGGTCGCCGAACTCGGCCTGCACGCCTTGCCGTGGACCGAAGGCCTGCGCCAGTGGCAGGCACGGGTCGAATCGCTGCGGCGCTGGATGCCGGAGCTCGGCCTGCCCGACTGCAGCGACGACGCCCTGCTGGCCAACCGCGCGCAGTGGTTGCAGCCCGCGTTCGCCGGCAAGAGCCGTCTGGATGCGCTGGACGAATCCAGCTTCGGCGAAGCGTTGAAGTCGCCGCTGGAGTGGTCGCAGCGGCAGCTGGTCGAGCGTCATGCGCCGACCCGCATCACCGTGCCGTCCGGGCTGGAGCGGCCGATCAGCTATGCATTGGACAGCGAGAGTGGTGATCCGCTGCCGCCAGTGCTGGCGGTGAAACTGCAGGAACTGTTTGGCCTGGCCGACACGCCGCGCATCGCCGATGGCCGCGTGCCGCTGACCCTGCACCTGCTCTCCCCCGGCGGCCGCCCGCTGCAGGTCACCCAGGACCTGCGCAACTTCTGGGAGAACACCTATGCCGAGGTGAAGAAGGAAATGAAGGGCCGCTACCCGCGCCATCCGTGGCCGGATGATCCGTGGACCGCGATAGCGACGCACCGGGCCAAGCCGCGCGGAACCTGAGGGGGCGGGGTCGGATCCCATTGCATCGCAATGGGCTCTGACCGCATACATCGCGCTGGGGTCAGAGCCCTTTCCCAACGGAAAGGGATCCGACCCCACCCTGCCTGATCCTGAATGGCTGGAGTAGAGTCACACCATGCGTAGCCCCGACTGACATACCGTTTACGGGCAACACGCGACACTGGACTTCGACCCGAGGCAAAGGACCCCCGCATGAGCAAGCTGACCGTAATCACCGACCGCGCTCTGGAGCGCGCCCTGGAGCTGGCCCACACCGCCGGCGATGGCCTGAAGAGCGCCGGTGGCAGCCTGCGCAACGCGGACTGGATCAAGACCGGCGCCGCCATCGGCGCAGTGAAGACCGGCGGCAAGGCCGCGACCAAGTTCGTGCGCCGCAATCCGGCAGTGGCCGTGGCCGCAGCTGCGGTCGGCGTGGGCCTGCTCGGCTATGCGCTGTACCGCAAGCAGCAGAAGAAGAAGGCCGCCAATGGCCACGTGGTGAATGGGCAGGCGCAGCGCATCAATGCACGTGACCGCCGCAACGACACCGTGGTGGATGAGCACAGTGATATCGGCAGCGACGCCTGAGATCGTCGGCCGCTGCCAGGGCCGGGGTCCTTCCGCAGGAAGGGCTCCGGCCTTTTCATTTCAACCGATCTGCCGCCACTGCCCCGGCTGCAGGTCATCCAGCCGGTACGGCCCCATCGAAACGCGCACCAGGCGCAGCGTTGGCAGGTTCACCGCCGCCGTCATCCGCCGCACCTGCCGGTTGCGGCCCTCGCGGATCGTGATCGCCAGCCAACTGTCGGGCACGGTCTTGCGGAAGCGGACCGGTGGATCACGCGTCCACAGCGACGGCGCCGGATCAAGGCGTTCGATCTTCGCCGGCAGCGTCGGGCCGTCGTTGAGCACCACGCCTTCGCGCAAGCGTTGCAGCTGCTCATCGCTGGGCGTGCCTTCCACCTGCACCCAGTAGGTCTTGTCGGCCTTGTGCCTGGGATCGGTCAGCTTGTGCGCCAGCGTACCGTTGTCGGTCAGCAGCAGCAGGCCCTCGCTGTCATGGTCGAGCCGGCCAGCGGCATACACGCGCGGCGGCAGGCCGAACCCGGCCAGGGTCGGCCGCGGCGGCACGCTGCGGTCGGTGAACTGGCAGAGCACGTTGAAGGGCTTGTTGAAGGCGATCAGCATTGCAGGCACGGCGGGCGGCAGGTAGGGCATTGTCCCATTCCCGCATCGCCGCCGCGATCACCGGCTACTCAGCCGAAGACCTTCCTTTCCATCAACAGCGCGACGAGCACCAGCACCACGCCGCACGTGGCGGCCGCGTTGGCCTGGTGCCGCAGCCGCGCTACCGGTGGGCAGGCCCTGCGCGCACGCTCGTCCCACAGGCCACCAACGAGCAGCGCCGTAAAACCTGCCGCCGCCACCAGGTCATGCACGTGACCCGCATGGAACACGAAGTCGTACAACCGCGGCAGCGCCATCAATGCGAAGGCGAAGTACAGCACCTTCTTCAACAGTCCACTCCATTGGCGGTAGCGCCGGGCCATGCCCGGCGGATACACAGTACGTCCATTGCAGCGCCGCTGCGCTCGCCGGGCGTGGCCCGGCGCTACCCCCTTACGGCTTGATGAAGCGCAGGGTCATGCGGTCGCTCTCGCCGATCGCCTGGTACTTCGCGTCGTCGGCCTTGTCGTGCTGGTTGGTCGGCGGCAGCGTCCACACGCCGTTCGGGTGGTCCTTGGTATCGCGCGGGTTGGCGTTGACCTCGCTGCGCGCATCCAGCTTGAAGCCGGCGGCCTCGGCCATCGCGATCACCTGCTGCTGGCCGACATAGCCGGTGTCATCGTCGTCGGCCACATCGGCATTGGCACGATGCTCGACCACCCCCAGCACGCCACCCGGCTTGAGCACGTTGAAGAAGCCCTGGAACATGCCCTGCGCCTGGCCGGCCTTGCGCCAGTTGTGCACGTTGCGGAAGGTCAGCACCACGTCGGCTGAATTGGCCGGGCCGAACACCGGCTTGGCCGGATCGTAGGCGACCACGGCGGTCTTGCCGAACTGTGCCGGTGCGCCGGCGTACTTCTTTTCCAGGCTGTCGCGGCTGCGCTGCTGGTAATCGCGGCCACGGCCTTCGGGCACGGCCATCGGATCGACCACGGCAGCGACGTAATGACCCTTGTCATGCAGCAGCGGCGCCAGGATCTCCGAGTACCAGCCGTTGCCAGGGGTGATCTCGATGACGGTCTTTTCCGGAGCCACCTTGAAGAACGACAGCGTCTGCGCCGGATGACGGAAGCCATCGCGCTTGACGTTGTTGGCATCGCGGGTGGGCGCCTTCACCGCTGCGTCGATGGCCGGCGATACCTGGATCTTCGCCGGCGCTACCGTGGCCGGTGCGGCGAACGCGGGAACAGCAGCAAGCAGGGCCGAGGCAAGCAGCAGTCGGCAACCACGCAGGGACGAAGCAGGCATCATCGGAACGACTCCAGCGGAAGATGCGGCGAGACTAGCAGTCGCAGCGTCCCAGGTGTTCACAAAACGTTAGCAGCGTGCGTGTCGCGGAACACTGTTTTGTGGCCATCGCCGCAGCACGGTCACACAACGCGTTTTATTCTGGAGCACTTCCCCCAAGGAGTCCGTGCCCATGACGGCAACCCGCGAACTGGGCCGTTCCGGCCTGCATGTACGTCCGCTCGCCTTCGGTGGCAACGTGTTCGGCTGGAGCGCCGATGAGAAGGCCAGCTTCGCCCTGCTCGATGCCTTCGTCGATGCCGGCTTCAACCTGGTCGACACCGCCGATGTGTATTCGGCGTGGGTGCCAGGCAATGCCGGCGGCGAATCGGAAACGCTGATCGGCAAGTGGTTTGCCCGCAGCGGCAAGCGCGACAAGGTGGTGCTCGCAACCAAGGTGGCCAAATGGGCCGAACGCCCTGGCCTGACCCCGGACAACATCAATGCCGCGGTCGAGGATTCGCTGCGCCGCCTGCAGACCGACGTGATCGATCTGTACCAGGCCCACGAGGATGACGAGTCGACGCCGCTGGAAGCGACCCTGGCCGCGTTCGGGCGCCTGATCGAAGCCGGCAAGGTGCGTGCGATCGGTGCGTCCAACTACAGCGCCACCCGCCTCGCCGATGCGTTGAAGGTGTCCACCGACTACAAATTGCCGCGTTACGAAACCCTGCAGCCGGAGTACAACCTGTATGACCGCGCCGGCTACGAAAAGGAACTGGAACCGCTGGTGCAGCGCGAACAGATCGGCGTGATCGGCTACTACGCGCTGGCCAGTGGCTTCCTCAGCGGCAAGTACCGCACGCCGGCCGATGCAGCCAAGAGCCCGGCACGTGGCGAAACGGTGGTGAAGCGCTATCTGAACCCGCGCGGCCTGCGCATCCTGCAGGCACTGGATGACGTGGCCAGCAAGCACGGCGCCAGCGCCGCGCAGATCGCACTGGCATGGCAGATCGCACGGCCGTCGATCACCGCACCGATCGTCAGCGCCACCAGCGTCGAGCAGCTGCACGACCTGCTGGCCGCAGCGAACCTGTCGTTGAGCGTGCAGGATGTCGCGCAACTCGACGCCGCCAGCACGGAAGCCTGAGACCCGGTAGTGCCGGCCGCTGGCCGGCATGACACATACACCGAAGAAAATAATTGAACAAAATGGTTGCACGCGACTAAATCGTGGTTTATCGTGCGCACCTCGTTTCAACAACCACTGGAAACTTCCCTTGAACGCGCATTCCGTCGCCATCGCCAAACTGCTGCCATGCCTGCGCATGGACGTGCTGGCGCGCGCGTTCGGCAAGGAAATCCAGCTGACAACGGCCTGATATCCGCCCTGCGGAGATCGGCCACCCCGATCTCCGAGGCCTGACGACGCCCTCGGAACGCAAGTCCCGGGGGCGTTTTCGTTTGCGTCGGCACAAGGACCCGCGATGCCAGAACTGCACCCCGCGCGGCAACCCGCCGCTCACTGACCCAGGTTTTTCCGCCCCGCCGAAGGATTTACTTCGCGCGAGTGGCGACGCCTGGACATTATCTGCATCGCACCCAAACATTATCGCTCGCGATAATGTCGTTGGCCTGCACCCTCGATTCTCCAACGGTCCCGTTTCATCCACGGGCTGGTGCGCGCGGCGTTGCCGTGGCGTATGCCGGAGGTCGCGGACATGCCATCGCCTGGATCGCCTGCTGGAGGCAGGCGCCGGTTCGCCGGCACGCGGTTCGATTCCGCGCGGTTCACCACTGGATAGCTCAGTAGGGTAGAGCAACGGATCCTGATTCCGTCTGTCGTGGGTTCGATTCCCACTCCAACCACATGACCTTCCACGTCATGACTTGAAGCAACACCCGGGGCGCAAGCCCCAGCGGCCATCGTCGCCGTCCACGGACATCGCCTTCGGGCAGGAACGTGGAAGGCAACGGACCGCACGCCGGGCCCCGGCCCGCCGCCACTGCCAGCCACGTTCCGCCCCGGTGCTGCCTGCCGGGAACGACGATGGCAGCACTGCCGGTGCACCGATGGCCCCGCGCGCGGACCGTCCGCCGATGGCCGCCCTCTTCCGCAGGCGGCACAGCGTGTGCCGCCTGTCCTGCCACGACCGGTTCGACCCGGGTCATGGCATTCATTCCATCGGGTCGAACCACCAGAGCCATACAAGGAGAGACTCCCATGTTCTGGACCATCAAGGTCGTGATCGGCGACGGCGAGCGCGGCCTGGTGTATCGCAACCGTCGCTTCCAGCAGATCCTGCTGCCGGGTGTGCACCGCCTGTCGCTGTTCGGCGGCCGCCCGCAGGTGGACCTCCACAACGCATCGAAGGGCGCGGCCTACACCGGCAGCGATCAGGACAGCCTGATCGAAGCGCTGGGCGCGACGCTGGACACGCACTTCGTGCTGGCCAACGTCGGCGCCGGCGAGGTCGGCCTGTTGCTGCGCAACGGCCGCATCGATGAAGTGCTGCCGCCGGGCAGCCGCCGTCTGTACTGGCGCGGTTCGGTCGACACCCAGGTACGCGTGATGGCGCTGGGTGACGATCCGCGCATTGCGGCGGACGTGCAGCAGCGCCTGGGCCAGTTGGGCGTGCTGCCGCGTGTGGCGGTGATCAGCACCGTCCCGAGCGAGTCGGTCGGCCTGCTGTTCATCGACGGCACGCTGCGGCAGACGCTGGATGCCGGCCTGCACGCGTTCTGGAACTTCAACGGCAACGTGTCGGTGGAGCGTGTGGAACTGCGTGCACGTTCACTGGACGTGTCCGGCCAGGAGCTGCTCAGCCGCGACAAGGTGACCCTGCGTGTGAACCTGGCCGCGACCGTGCAGGTGATCGACCCGGTGCGTGCACACCGCACGCTCAGCAATGCCGATGAGTTCGTCTATCGGCAGCTGCAGTTCGGCCTGCGCCAGGCGATTGCCGCGCGCAGCCTGGACGAGCTGCTGGGCGACAGGGCGGCGCTGGACGGCGAGATCGCCGCCCATGTGCAGGCCGCGATCGAGGGCCATGGCGTGCGGCTGCTCGGCGTGGGCATCAAGGACGTGATCCTGCCGGGCGAGATGAAGGAGATCCTCAACGGCGTGGTGCTGGCCGAGAAGCAGGCCCAGGCCAGCGTGATCCGTCGCCGCGAGGAGGCCAACGCCACGCGTTCGCAGCTCAACACCGCAAAGCTGATCGAGGACAACCCGGTGCTGATGCGCTTGAAGGAGCTGGAGGCACTGGAGAAGGTCACCGAGAAGATCGACAAGCTCACCGTGTTCGGCGGCCTGGATGGCGTGCTGAAGCAGCTGGTGACGATCAGGTAGGGGGCAGCGGTGGCGCAGGGACGCGCCACCGGCCCATCAAGGACATAGACGAAGACATGGACACTCAACAGAACTATCAATGGCTGCACGCCGAGGGCACCACGCCGATCAAGGGCTGGGTCAACGGCGTTCCGCTGGAAGCGCAGGCCCACGAGCAGCTGCGCAACATCGCCGCGATCCCGTTCGTCGGGCCGTGGGTGGCGGTGATGCCGGACGTGCACCTGGGCAAGGGCGCGACCGTGGGCTCGGTGATCCCGACCCGTGGCGCGATCATTCCGGCCGCGGTCGGCGTCGACATCGGCTGTGGCATGGCCGCCGTGCGCACCACCCTGCGCGCCAACGACCTGCCCGACGACCTGCGGCAGCTGCGCAACAGCATCGAGCGCAGCATCCCGGTCGGCAACGGGCGCGGCGGCGAGCACCAGCGCATGCCCGACAGCATCCACACGCGGCTGGTGCAGTCCGGGCTGGCCGCCGGACTGGAGAAGATCAAGGACAGGCACCGCAGGATCCGCACCGACAAGCTCGACCGTCAGCTGGGAACGCTGGGCGGCGGCAACCACTTCATCGAACTGTGCCTGGACGAGACGGACACGGTGTGGGTGATGCTGCACAGCGGCTCGCGCGGTACCGGCAACCTGATCGGCACCTACTTCATCGAGAAGGCGCGCGAGGAGCTGGCACGGCGCGTGCTCGGCTTCCACCTGCCGGACAAGGACCTGGCGTTCTTCATGGAAGGCGAGCCGCTGTTCGACGACTACGTCGAAGCCGTGTCGTGGGCGCAGGACTACGCGCGGCAGAACCGCGAGGCGATGATGTCGCGGGTGCTGGCCGAGATGCGTCACCGCTTGCCGAAGTTCCAGCTGGCCGCGATGGCGGTGAACTGCCACCACAACTACGTGCAGAAGGAAACGCACCACGGGCAGGAACTGCTGGTGACACGCAAGGGCGCGGTCAGTGCGCGCGAGGGCGAGCTGGGCATCATTCCCGGCAGCATGGGCACGCGCAGCTACATCGTGCGTGGCAAGGGCAACGCGGACAGCTTCCACAGCTGCAGCCACGGTGCCGGCCGGGTGATGAGCCGTGGCGCTGCACGCCAGCAGATCACGCTGGCCCAGCACCGCGAGGCCACCGCGCATGTGGAATGCCGCAAGGACAGCGGCGTGCTGGACGAGTCACCGGCGGCGTACAAGTCGATCGATGACGTGATGGCCGCCCAGCTGGACCTGGTGGACGTGGTGCACACGCTGCGGCAGGTGCTGTGCGTGAAGGGATGATGGAACGGTGCCGGCCAAGGCCGGCACCCACCGCACCCGATTGCGGTGGATCCACTCCATGCGTGGATGGAACAGCCCCGACCAAGGTCGGCATCTACCGGAACACGCCCGATCAACGCGGCACGCTGTCCTCGGCCACCAGCGCATGGTGCACGCCAATGCCCGCGCGCACGCCCTCGGCAGCAGCCAACGTGATGTTGCCGACCGTTGTGGCATCGCCTGCGGCATACACGTTCGGCACCGAGGTGAGCTTCATCATGTCGACCTCGATCAGCACGCCCAGCGGGCTCTCGGCCAACGCGCAGCCCAGCTGCTGCACCAGTGGCGTGGCCATTGCCTGCAGTGCCGGCACGAACAGCGCCCGCTGGGCGATGCGGCGTCCATCGGCCAGCTCCACTTCCAGCCAGGTCGGCTGGTCACCCTGCACGCCCACCACCGGTGTGGTCTCGATCTGCACGCCGCGCTGCTGCATGGCGGCCTGCTCCTCATCGGTGATCGGCAGGCCCTGGCTGAAGAAGGTGACATTTCCCCAATCGGCGAACAGTGGCGCCTTGCTGGCGGACATCGGGTGACCACCAAGCAGGCCGATGGCGCCACCACCCACTTCGTAGCCGTGGCAGTAGGGGCAGTGCAGTACAGTGCTGCCCCAACGCTCGGCCAGCCCGGGCAGCTCCGGCAGCTGGTCGGCGATGCCACTGGCCAGCAACAGCTTGCGTGCGGCCAGCACCTGGCCGTCGGCGGTACGCACCTCCACGCCCTCTGCGCTGGCGGTGGCCTGCACCGCCTCTGCGTGCAGCCAGCGCACGCTGGGGTAGTCCAGCAGTTGCTGGCGCGCAGTCTTCAGCAGCTCGGCGCCACTGGTGCCATCCAGCCCCAGCACGCCATGCGAATGGCTGGCGAAGCGGTTGCGCGGCAATCCGGCGTCGATGACCGTGACCGGGCGGCGGGCACGGGCCAGGATCAGGCCGGCGGCGATGCCGGCATAGCTGCCGCCGACGATGAGCACATCAGGATTCATGGTGACCTTCCAGGGAACGGTGATGGGCGAGATGGCGGGCGAAGTCGGCGCCGAGCTGGTCCAGCATGGTCGCCTGCAGCCGCGCTTCGAGCAGGCGCTGCGCCTCGCGTGCACCCTCGAGCAGGGCGCCGTTGACCAGCTGCTGGATCGGGCAGCCGCCGCCGGAATCGCGGGCGCCGACCTGCACCAGCGGGGGTGCGCCCACGGCCAGATAGATGTCATGCAGGGTGATCGTTGCGGCATCGCGTGCCAGCTGGCTGCCACCGCCATGACCGCGTGTGCTGCGCACCAGGCCGGCCTTGTGCAGCTGCGCCAGCAGGCGGCGGATCACCACCGGATGGGTCGGCAGGCACGAGGCCAGCTGCTCGGAGGTGCGCGGGGCGGCCTGGCCGACCAGGTGCGCCATCACATGCAGGGCGTCGGAAAGCGGGTTCGCGGATTTCATGTAACAACAATAGTTACATTTAAATCACCTGTCGAGGGTGCGCATTCGTTCCATCTGGACACATTTGTCCTATGAAATATCTCCTTCACATCACTAAACGAAACGGTAATGTGATCCAAGTCGCACTTCAGAGAGAAGTGGCGCCGGTCGATACCGAATCGCCCCTTCCCGAGAGTCCCTCCCCATGAATGCGTCTGTCCGTGCTCCGCGCCTGCAGTCCAAGCTGCTCGGCGCGGTTTCCGTTGGTCTTGCTGTGGTCCTGCTGTGCGCTCTGGCGGGCCTGGCCTCCGCTTGGTTGAAGTTGTCCACCGAGGTTCCGCCCGAAGTCGCGCACAGCCGCGACGCCGAACGCCTGCAGCGCGAGTTCCGCGGCCAGGTGCAGGAATGGAAGAACGTGCTGCTGCGCGGCCATGACGACGCACTGCGCCAGCGCCATCTGGACGCCTTCGACAGCGAGGGTCGCCTGGTCGAGCAGCTGGCCAAGGGCCTCACAGCCAGCCCGGACGCGCGCACGCGTGAACTGGCACAGGCCTTCATCGGCCTGCACACGCAGCTGCAGAAGGACTATCACGCCGCCCTGCAGGCATTTGCGGAGGCCGGCTACGATCCCGCTGCCGGCGACAACCTCGTGCGCGGCAAGGATCGCCCGGTGGCGAATGCGCTGGACGCGCTGAGCACGCACGCCACGCAGGTGGCCGAAGCCGCAGTGGCGGCGCGCTCGCAGCAGGCGCGGCAGACCCTGCTGCTGTGCGCGGCGCTGACCGTGCTGGCCGCGGTGCTGCTGTTGATGGGACTGGCCTGGTGGCTGCGACGCGCGGTGGTGCAGCCGGTGCTGGCGGTGGAAGCCGCCGCCCGCGCGGTGGCCGCCGGCGACCTGCAGCACGTGGTGCAGGTGCGCAGCCGCGACGAGATTGGACGCCTCGCGCAAGCCATGCAGGCGGTGCAGTCCACGCTGCGCGGCGTGCTGGATGCGCAGACTGCGATGGCACAGGCACACGAGGCCGGCACCATCAGCCACCGCATGGACGCCAGCGCGTTCCCCGGCGCCTTCGGCACCATGGTGGCCGACTGCAACACGCTGGTCGACGCACATATCCAGGTGAAGATGCGCGCGATCTCGATCATGGGCCGCTATGCCGTCGGCGACCTCAGCCAGGACATGGAGCGCCTGCCCGGCGAGAAGGCCGTGATCACCAACGCATTGGATACGGCCAAGGCCAATCTCGGTGTGATCAACGGCGAGATCCGCCGCCTGGCCGAAGCCGCTGCCGCCGGTGACTTCAGCCAACGCGGCGACAGCGCACGCTTCGAGCATGATTTCCGCGCGATGGTCGACGGTCTGAACCGCCTGATGCAGACCACCGAGCTGAACCTGGGCGAGGTTTCCAGCATGCTGCGCGCGATTGCCGACGGCCGCCTCGGCGCGCGCATGCACGGTGATTTCCAGGGCGTGTTCGCACGCATTGCAGGCGACGCCAACACCACGGCTGCACAGCTGGCGACCATCGTCACCGACATCAAGCACGCCTCCGGCAACATCCATACCGCTGCCGCAGAGATCGCCGCCGGCAACAACGATCTGTCGCGCCGTACCGAGCAGCAGGCGGCCAATCTGGAAGAGACCGCTGCCTCGATGGAGGAACTGACCTCCACCGTGCGCCAGAACGCCGAGCACGCGCGCCAGGCCAACCAGCTGGCTATCGGCGCGCACACGGTCGCCTCGCAGGGTGGCAGCGTGGTCGGCCAGGTGGTGGCAACAATGGGCGCGATCGAGACCTCGTCGCGGCAGATCGCCGAGATCATCAGCGTGATCGATGGCATCGCGTTCCAGACCAACATCCTGGCGCTGAACGCGGCGGTTGAAGCGGCACGCGCCGGTGAGCAGGGTCGCGGCTTCGCCGTGGTGGCCAGCGAAGTGCGCACGCTGGCACAACGCTCGGCCGCTGCCGCCAAGGAGATCAAGGCACTGATCGAAGCCTCGGTGGAACAGGTCGGCCACGGCGCGCAGCGCGTGCGCGAGGCCGGCGACACCATGGCCGAGATCGTGGCGTCGGTGCAGCGCGTGACCGACATCATGGCCGAGATCTCCGCGGCCTCGCAGGAGCAGAGCGCGGGCATCGAACAGGTCAGCCAGACGGTGATCCAGATGGATGGCACCACCCAGCAGAATGCGGCGCTGGTGGAAGAAGCCAGTGCCGCCGCACGCAGCCTGGAACAGCAGGCGAACCGATTGATCGATGCAGTGGATGTGTTCGACCTGTCGACCACCGCCGCAGCGAAGGACGCGCTGGCGCGCGCGGCCTGATTGATCCGGTTGCCGGCCAGCGGCCGGCACTACCGTGGAACGCGGTCACGGGTAGTGCCGGCCGCTGGCCGGCTCAGTGCGGACCAACGGTCCGCACCCACCCGAATCCGATCAGCGCAGGTAATCGCTCCGCGCCATCGCTTCACCCAGGTAATCCAGGAACGAGCTGATCCGCGCCGATACTGCGGTGTTGCGGTAATACACCGCATGGATCGGCTGGTACACGTCCAGCGTCTGTGCCGCCAGCACCGGAACCAGGGTGCCGGCGGCGCGGTCGCGATCGGTCACGAAGTCGGACAGGCAGGTGAGGCCCACCCCTTCCACCGCCAGCCGGCGCAACGTTTCCCCGCTGGACACCGCGATGTCCGGGCGCACCCGCAGCAGGCCATCGGCATCGCCCGGCAGCGGCCAGTGATTCAGCGATTCCGGCTCGTTGAAACTGAGCAGGGTGTGCTGGCCCAGCGCCGCCACGCTGGCCGGTTCGCCATGTGCGGCCAGGTAGGCCGGGCTGGCCACCAGACGCAGCTGGCAGCGGCCCAGTGGTCGTGCATGCAGGGTGGAATCGGCCAGTGGACCAATCCGGATCGCCAGGTCGGTGCGCCGTTCCAGCAGGTCGATGTAGCGCTCGGAGCTGTTCAGCTCCAGCTGTACTTCCGGATAGCGCGCACGATAGCCGGCGACCAGCGGCGCGATCACATGCAGCACGAACGGCATCGCCGCATCCACGCGCAGGCGTCCAGCCGGGCGTTCGCGGCGCGCCGCCATCTGCTCCTCGGCTGATTCCACTGCGTCGATGATCGCCCGGGCATGGCGCAGGTAAGCCTCACCCTCGGCGGTCAGGTGCAGGCGGCGCGTGGTGCGGGTCAGCAGAGTGGTGCCCAGCTTGTCCTCCAGCCGCCCCAGCGCACGGCTGACGCCGGAGGGCGTCTGCCCCAGCTGCTCGGCTGCGGCGCTGATCGAACCGCTGTCGATCACCGCCAGGAACGCCTGCATTTCATCGAGGGTCGTTTTCATGGCGCCATTATTGACCAAGCGGCAAGAGTGATTGGCGTGAAGACGGGTTTTTAGGCAAAGGTTCGCCGCGCACACTGCGCGCCTTCCTTCCCTCTGGAGCCTGCCATGATCCGTGGCATTCCCCTCGCCCTGCTGGCCCTGACCCTCGGTTCCTTCGCCATCGGCACCACCGAGTTCGTCATTGTCGGCCTGATTCCAACCATCGCCGCCGACCTGCAGGTCAGCCTGCCCTCGGCCGGCCTGCTGGTGTCGCTGTACGCGCTGGGCGTGGCCATCGGGGCGCCGGTGCTGACCGCGCTGACCGGCCGCGTGCCGCGCAAGACCCTGCTGGTGGCGCTGATGGTGCTGTTCACCCTCGGCAACATCATCGCGTTCATGGCACCGGGCTACACCTCGCTGATCGCTGCACGCATCCTTACCGGCCTCGCCCATGGCGTGTTCTTCTCGATCGGTTCAATCATCGCCACCGCGGTGGTACCGAAGGAGAAGGCGGCCAGTGCCATCGCCATCATGTTCACCGGCCTGACCGTGGCGCTGGTGACCGGCGTGCCGCTGGGAACCTTCATCGGCCAGCACCTGGGCTGGCGCGCGACCTTCCTGGCCGTGGCCGGGCTCGGCGTGATCGCACTGCTGGGCGCGCTGCTGTTCGTGCCGCGCAGCGTGCCGCAGAGCGCGCCGTCCAGCTTCCGCCAGCAGATGGCCGTGCTGGCCCAGCCGCGCCTGCTGCTGGTCTATGCGATGACCACGCTGGGGTATGGCGGCACCTTCCTGGCGTTCACCTATCTGGCGCCGATCCTGCAGGACGTCACCGGTTTCTCGGCCAACGCGGTCAGCCTGGTGCTGCTGGTGTACGGCGTGTCGGTGGCCATCGGCAACCTGTGGGGCGGCCGCATGGCCGACCGCATGGGCCCGGTGTCCGCGCTGAAGCGCATCTTCGCCCTGCTGGCGGTCGTACTGTTCGTGCTCACCTTCACCGCCTACAACGTCTGGCTGATGCTGCTGACGGTGCTGGCGCTGGGCGCGGTGGCATTCGGCAACGTGCCGGGCCTGCAGGTCTACGTGGTGAAGCAGGCGCAGCGCTACGCACCGCAGGCCAGCGACGTGGCCTCGGGCCTCAACATCGCCGCGTTCAACATCGGCATCGCCCTGGGCGCCTCGCTGGGTGGCCTGGTGGTGGAGCACATCGGCCTGATGCACACGCCGTGGCTGGGCGCGCTGGTGGTGTTGGGCGCCTATGCGCTGACCGTGCTCAGCGGCCGCCTGGACCGCCGCGATGGCATCGATGATCGTGCCGACGGCATCGCCGTGGCCGCGCACTGAGACAGTCCATGCCGTACCGGCGCCCTGCCGGTACGGTGGTGCAATGCACCGTTGCCGGCATGCATGCAGCCACTGGCCTACCCTTTGCCGGATATTCCCGCACCCCTCCCCCTTTGCTGGAGCTCCCCATGACTGTCCCCGCCTTCGGTCTCGGCACCTTCCGCCTGAAAGACCAGACCGTGGTCGACTCGGTGCGCAACGCGCTGGATGTCGGCTACCGTGCCGTTGATACCGCGCAGATCTATGGCAATGAAGCCGAGGTCGGCCAGGCGATCGCCGATTCGGGCGTGCCGCGTGATGATCTGTACCTCACCACCAAGGTGTGGATCACCGAGTTCAAGCGCGATGCGCTGCTGGCCAGCCTGCATGGCAGCCTGGAAAAGCTGCGTACTGATCATGTGGACCTGGCGCTGATCCACTGGCCGTCGCCGAACGACAAGGTCGACGTGCCGATGGACGAGTACCTGCCGGCGCTGGCCGAGGCCAAAGCGCAGGGGCTGACCAAGGCGATCGGCATCTCCAACTTCACCATCGCCCAGACCCGCAAGGCCATCGAGATCCTCGGCGCCGATGCAATCGCCACCAACCAGATCGAGATCCACCCGTACCTGCAGAACCGCCTGCTGGTGAAGTTCCTTCAGGACAACGGCATCCACATCACCGCCTACATGAGCCTGGCCTATGGTGAAGTGATCAAGGACCCGGTGATCCAGGCCATTGCCGGCCGCCACCAGGCCACACCCGCGCAGATCGCGCTGGCCTGGGCACTGCAGCAGGGCTTCTCGGTCATTCCGTCCTCGACCAAGCGCGAGAACCTGGCCAGCAACCTGGAAGCGGCCGCGATCCGCCTGACCGACGAAGACATGGCACAGATCGCCAAGCTGGATCGTGGGCACCGCCTGGCCAATCCGGAAGGCATTGCGCCGGCCTGGGATTGATCCCGACCGCGGTTACGGAACCGAATCGGTGGGTGCCGACCTTGGTCGGCACTGATCTCTGATCGATCGCTGAAACACCGTGCCGACCAAGGTCGGCACCTATCAGAAGCGGGGTTCACTCCCTGCTCTGCAACAACCACCCACGCATCGCCGCACTGACCTCGTCCGGCTTTTCCATCGGGGCCAGGTGCCCGCAATCGGGCACCACCACCAGCTGCGAGTGCGCCACCAGGGCGTGCATTTCCTCGCTCACTGCCAGCGGCGTGATGCGATCGTTGGCCCCGCAGATGATCAACAGCGGATCGCGGTAACCGGCCAGCACATCACGGCCATCGCGGCGTTCCAGCGCGCTCTGGCGCAGGAACACTTCCGCGCCCAGGCGAGCGGTCATGTCGCGCACGCGCTGCACCAGCACGTAATCGTCCAGCCGCGAGGCATCGATGTAGCTGCGCATCAGCGTATCGCCGAACCCGTGGAACCTGCCCGGCAGGCGCACGCTGGCGCGCTGACTGCGGCGCTGCTCGGCGCGCTCCGGTGAGTCGGCGTGGATCGAGGTGTCAACCAGCGCCAGCTGCAGTACGCGCTCCGGGGCGATGCGCAGGATCTGCTGGGCGACGAAGCCACCCAACGAGAACCCGGCCAGGGCGAAGCGCTCCGGCGCCTGCGCCAGCACATCCTCGGCCACGGCCTGCAGGGTCTCGCCACGGGTCTGGTCGCCTACGGTGCAATCGGCAATGTCGGCCAGATCGGCCAACTGCGCGCGCCACAGCTCGGCGTCGTTGAGCAGGCCGGGCAGCAGCAACAGGGGAATACGGTCGGTCATGCGGGTATTGTCGCGCTGGTGCGGTGACGGAACCATGCCGCAACGGGCGATTGCGCTGTAGAGTCGAGCCATGCTCGACTGCTCCACAGCCCGTCGAGCATGGCTCGACTCTACAGAAGACCCTACGACACGGACGCGGCCATGGCAGACCCCTACAACAGCGGCAACCCGACGACCTCGCTGGCACGCTTCGACGATTCACTGGTCACCACGGCCTTCGAGCTTCCCGGCCACCGGGTCGTGCGCAACCTGGGCGTGGTGCGCGGCATCACCGTGCGCTCGCGCTCGATCGTCGGCAATTTCCTGGGCGGCATCCAGACCCTGTTCGGTGGCAACATCACCATCTACACCGAGCTGTGCGAACAGGCCCGCGAGGAAACCTACCGCGACATGGTCAAGCACGCGCGGCAGCTGGGCGCCAACGCGATCATCGGCATGCGCTATGACGCTACCGATGTGATGACCGGGCTGACCGAGGTGCTGTGCTACGGCACGGCAGTGGTGGTGGAGCCGGTGCGCTGACGTTGTAGAGCCGAGCCCATGCCCGGCTCAGGCGCGCCCGTGCGATGCAAGGCAGCCGAGCGTGGGCTGGCTCTACAGAGGGGTCTCAGGCACTTCGACCTGCTGCACTGGCAGGGTCACCATCATCACCGTCGGGTCGTCCGGGTCCAGCCTGGTCTTGAAGCCCAGGCTCTGGCACATCGCCAGCATGGTGCTGTTCTCGCGCAGCACCTGGCCCTCGACCACATCCAGGCCCAGCCACTTGGCGTACTCGATCATGATCGCCATCAGCCGCCAGCCGATGCCGTGGCCCTTCAGGTCCGAGCGGATCAGGATGCCGTACTCGCCGCGGTGGTAATCGGCATCGGCGTGCAGGCGTACCGCGCCGAGCATTTCACCACTGCGCGGCTCGATCGCCACCAGTGCGATCGAGCGTGCGTAATCGAGCTGGGTCAGGCGCGCGATGAATTCGTGGCTGAAGTGCTTTACCGACTGGAAGAAGCGCAGGCGCAGGTCCTCGTCACTGACCCGGGCGAAGAACGCACGGAACAGTGCATCGTCTTCCGGCCGCACCGGCCGCACGAAGGCGCGACCGCCATCGGACAGTTCAATGGTGCGCTCCCACTCCTTCGGATATGGGAACACCGAGAAGCGAGGATGGCCACGCCCCTTGTGCAGGATGCGCGACGGCGCCACCGCCACGCGTGCGTCGAGGGCAAGTATGCCCTTGCTGTCGACCAGCAGCGGGTTGATGTCCAGCGTGCGCACTTCGGGAATATCGGCGGCCAGCTGTGCCAGCTTCACCAGTGCCAGGGCCAGCGCGCGCTCATCGGCAGCCGGTACATCGCCATACGCCTTGAGGATGCGCGAGGCGCGGGTCTGGCCGATCAGCTCATGGGCCAGGCGCAGGTCCAGCGGCGGCAACGCCAGCGCCTTGTCGTTGATTACTTCTACTGCAGTTCCGCCGCGACCGACCACGATCACCGGACCGAAGGTCGCGTCATCGGCAATGCCGACGATCAGTTCGCGCGCCTTCGGGCGGACGATGGTCGGCTGCACCAGCAGGCCGTCGATGCGCGCGTCCGGTCGCAGCTGTCGCGCACGCGAGAGGATCGCGTTGGCTGCGCTCTGCACTGCCGGCAGCGTCGCAAGGTTCAGGCGCACGCCATCGACTTCCGACTTGTGCGGAATGTCCGGTGACAGGATCTTCAGCGCCACGCTGGCACCACGCTCCAGCAGCGGCTGTGCCAGGTCCATCGCCTCGTGCGCGTCGCGCGCGTGCATCACCGGCGCCGACGGAATGCCGTAGGCCTTGAGCAGTTCGTGGGTGGCCAGCGGGTCCAGCCATTGCTGGCCGTTGGCCAGCGCCGCATCGACCAGTGCGCGTGCGGCCGCCGCGTCGACACTGAAGTCCTGCGGCAGGCTGGGTGGCGTTTCCATCAGCGCGTTCTGCGCCTCGCGGTAGCGCACCAGATGCTGGAAGCCGCGCACCGCTTCGGCCTCGGTCGGATAGGTCGGCACCCGTGCCGCGTTGAGCGTGGCGGTGGCCTGATCATCGTTGCCCAGCCACACCGCGAACACCGGCTTGTCGCGATGATGGCGCGGACGCAGGCCGAGCGTGCGGGTCAACGCCTGCGCGGCGTCTGCGGATGAGGTGAATGCGGTCGGCACGTTGACGACCATCACCGCGTCGTTTTCGTTGTCGGCCAGCAGCGCTTCGATGGCGGCGGCATAGCGGTCACCATCGGCGTCGACCACGATGTCGACCGGGTTGCTGCGCGACCAGCCCTGCGGCAGCACCGCATCGAGCTTCTCGACCGTGCTGTCGGACAGGTTGGCCAGCGTGCCACGCAATGCGATCAGCTGGTCCACGGCGAGGCGACCGACGCCGCCGCCGTTGCTGAGAATCGCCAGGCGACGGCCCGGGAAGGTGCCCAACCGCCCCAGCGATTCGGCAGCGGTGAACAGTTCATCCAGCGCGCCCACGCGCAGCAGGCCGGCGCGGTTGAATGCGGCGCCATACACATCGTCGGCGCGCGCCAGTGCCTGCACGTGGGTATCACGGCTGCCCGGCTGCACGCGCTCGGCGCGGCCGGACTTCACCACCACCACCGGCTTGGCGCGCGCGGCGGCACGCGCGGCCGACATGAACTTGCGCGCGTCCTTGATCTGCTCGACATACAGCAGGATGGCCCGGGTGCGGTAGTCGGTGGCGAAGTAGTCGAGCAGGTCGCCGAAGTCGACGTCCAGGGTGTCACCCAGCGAGACCACGGCGGAGAAGCCGACCGAACGCGCCACGCCCCACTCCACCAGCGCCGCGGCAATGGCGGAGGATTCGGAAATCAACGCAAGGTCGCCGGCCTGGGGGAAATGCGCGGCGATGCTGGCATTGAGCCGCGCGTGCGGCGCGATCACGCCCAGGCAATGCGGGCCTAGGATGCGCAGGCCATGCTTGCGTGCCACCGCCTCCACCTGTGCCGACAGCGAGCCCGGGCCTTCACCCAGGTGCGCGGTAAGGATGATCGCGGCCTGCACGCCGCGTTCGGCGGCGGTACGCACCACCTGCGGCACGATTGCCGCGGGGGCGGTGATCACCACCAGGTCCGGTACCCAGTCCAGGTCCTTCAGCCGCTTCACCGTGCGGATGCCATCGATCTCGGCATGCCGAGGGTTGATCCACGCCACCTTGCCGGGGAAACCCGTGCCACGCAGGTTGCGCATCACTGCGCGGCCAGCCGAACGCTCACGCGGGCTGCCGCCGATCACCGCGACCGACTGCGGACGGAACACGGACTGCAGGTGGTAGGTACTCATATGCGTACGGTAACCAAAAAGGGGACGGAGGGGATTAAGTCGTTCGTGGCACAAACGACTTAATCCCCTCCGTCCCCTTTTATTGCTTGCGTGCCGACCAAGGTCGGCACCCACCAGGGCACGGGGGCTTCGGTTTACAACAACGTGCCGTGCAGGATCATCGCGGCGATGCTGAAATAGATCACCAGGCCGGTCACGTCCACCAGGGTGGCGACGAAGGGGGCCGAGGCACTGGCCGGGTCGAAGCCGAGGCGCTTGAGGATGAACGGCAGCATCGAGCCGGACAGCGAGCCGAAGGTGACGATGCCGACCAGTGCCGCGCCAATGGTGATCGCCAGCAGGATCCAGTGCTCGCCGTAGTCATGCAGGCCGCCCAGCTGCCAGATCACGATGCGCACGATCGCCAGGCAGCCGAGGATGGCACCCAGCACCATGCCGGTCGGAATCTCGCGGATGGCCACCTTCCACCAGTCGCGCAGGCGCAGTTCGCGCAGCGCCAGGCTGCGGATCAGCAGCGAGGTGGCCTGTGAACCGGAGTTGCCGCCGGAACTCATGATCAGCGGAATGAACAGAGTCAGCACCACCGCGCGTGCCAGTTCGTCCTCGTAGTGCTGCATCGCGCTGGCGGTCAGCATCTCACCCAGGAACAGCACGCTCAGCCAGCCGGCGCGCTTGCGCAGCATCTCGAAGAAACCGATCTGCATGTACGGCTTGTCCAGCGCTTCCATGCCGCCGAACTTGTGCGCGTCCTCGGTGGATTCCTCGATCAGCGCATCGAGCACGTCATCGACGGTGACGATGCCGAGCATCTGCTGCTGCGCATCGACCACCGGGATCGCCAGCAGGTCGTGGCGGCGGATCAGCCGCGCCACTTCTTCCTGGTCCATCAGCGCGTCCACCGTCACCGGCGGATTGACCTGGGCCACGTCCAGGATCGATTCCTCGGGCAGGCCGGTGATCAACCGGCGCATGGTCACCACCTGCTGCAGCTGCTGGCTGGCCGGGTCCAGCACGTAGATCGCGTACACCGTCTCGCGGGTGCGCTCGACCTGGCGGATGTGCTGCAGGGTCTGCGCCACGGTCCAGCTGGCCGGCACCGCCACGTACTCGGTGGTCATCAGCGCACCGGCGGTGTTCGGCGGGTAACTGAGCAGCTTCTGGATGGCCTGGCGGGCATCGGTACCGAGCAGCGGGATCAGCCGTGCGCGTTCTTCTTCGTCCAGCTCGTGGACGATGTCGGTGGCCCGGTCATCGGCCATCAGCCCAAGCAGGGCGGCGGCGCGGGCCGGCGGCAGCGCGGCTACCAGTTCGCCGCTGCGGTGCAGTTCCGGTGCCTCCAGCATCTTCACCGCACGCGGCAACGGCAGCGCGGCCAGCGTTTCCGCAGCGCGCACGAGTTCCAGCGTGTTGAGGAATTCCACCGCATCGGCGGTGTTGTAGTTCGCCAGCGGTGCGGCCAGGGCGGCGGCATCGGCCACCGGGCGCAGCAATTGCTTCTGGTTCATCGGGTTTGCCTTGTGGGGGTGCGACCTCGCGCAACGCCAACGCAGGCAAACCGTCCCGATGTCAGGCGGTGGCCATCGCTGGCGTCGAACGAGGTCGACTTCTACTGTCGCTGGACATGGGTTGGGGACTCCGGGATGCGTGTGCTGGCGGACGCGCCGCCAGCGGCGGGCAGTCTGGACCCGTGGGCCATGCAGGTCAACCTGGCCCCGCCGCGGCAGCACCCTGCCCCGCAGGTTGTTCTCGTGCGTACACAGACCGGCGCGCATAATGGCGCGGTGGCGTTCGCCACGCTTTCTCCACCCGAACGGACGCACAGCGGGCTCCCCCGATGACCAGGTATTCCCATGCATAGCGGTGGTCTGGAACTGGCCCTGGTGCTGCTGCTGGCGGCGGTCATCGCCGTGCCGGTGTTCAAGAAGTTCGGTTTCGGCGCCGTACTGGGCTATCTGGCGGCGGGCGTGGTGCTCGGCCCGGACGGGCTGGGCTTCGTGCAGGACGCCGACCGCATCCTCGGCGCCGCCGAGATCGGCGTGGTGATGCTGCTGTTCGTGATCGGACTGGAGCTGTCGCCGGCGCGCCTGAAGGTAATGCGGCGCTCGGTGTTCGGTGCCGGTGCGGCGCAGGTGGCGCTGTCCGGGCTGGTGCTGGGCGGCCTGCTGCTGCTCGACCACTTCCAGTGGAAGAGCGCGCTGGTGGTGGGCGTGGCGCTGGCGCTGTCATCCACGGCGGTGGGCCTGCAGCTGCTGTCCGAGCACAAGGCGATCAACAGTGACCACGGCCGGTTGGGCTTTGCCATCCTGCTGTTCCAGGACCTGATCGCGATCCCGCTGCTGGCGGCCATTCCGCTGCTGGGCGGGGTCAAGAATGAAACCCTGCGCTGGGAAGATGCGGCCGTGGCGCTGGGTGCGCTCGCGGTGGTGATCCTGTGCGGGCGGCCGGTGCTGCGCCGGGTGTTCAGCACCATAGCCCGGACCCGCAGCCCGGAAGTGTTCACCGCCACCGCGTTGCTGGTGGTGCTGGGCACCGCTTGGTTCATGCAGGAAGCCGGCCTCAGCCCCAGCCTCGGCGCCTTCCTGGCCGGCGTGCTGCTGTCCGACTCGGAGTTCCGGCACGAACTGGAATCGCAGATCGAACCATTCAAGGGCCTGCTGCTCGGCCTGTTCTTCATCGCGGTGGGCATGGGCATCGACCTGGACCGCATCGCCGCCGAGCCGTGGCTGATCGCCGCGGGTGTCGGCATCCTGCTGGTGGTCAAGTTCAGCCTGCTGTACGCGGTTGGCCGTGTCGCCCGGCTCAGTTCGCGGCAGTCGCTGCTGCTGGGCAGCGTGCTGTGGCTGGGCGGCGAGTTCGCGTTCGTGGTGTTCAACGAAGCCCAGCGCGCGCATCTGCTGGGCAATGCCAACCACGACCGGCTGGTGGCGATCGTCGGCCTGTCAATGGCGATCACGCCGCTGTTGATGATCGCGCTGCTGAAACTGCTCGGCCAGGAGAAAGCCGCGCCGCGAGACCCGGCTGACGCCGACAAGGTGGCGCCGGACAACCGGCCGAAGGTACTGATCGCCGGCATGGGCCGTTTCGGCCAGGTGATCGCGCGCCTGCTGACCGCGCAGAAGGTACCGTTCGTGGCGCTGGAGGCGAACCCGGACACCGTGGCCGACCTGCGCCGATTCGGCAACCAGCTGTATTACGGCGACCCGACCCGGCCGGAGATGCTGCGCGCGGCCGGCGGCGAACACATCGATGTGTTCGTGATCACCGTGGATGACCCGGAAACCAATCTGCGCGCGGTGCGCATGGTGCGACGGCTGTATCCGGACGCGACGGTGCTGGCGCGTGCGCGCAACCGCCAGCATGCGTGGCGGTTGATGGACATGTCGGCCGAACCGTTCCGCGAGGTGTTTGGCACCAGCCTGGAGATGAGCGGCCGCGTGCTGACCGCGCTCGGCATTGCACCGGACGTGGCCGAGCGCCACGTGCAGCGTTTCCGCGAGCACGACGAACAGCTGCTGCGCGACCAGTACCTGGTCTATGACGACGAGGCCGCCGTGATCCAGACTTCGCGCGATGCACGTAACGACCTGATGCACCTGTTCGAGGCCGACGCGGAAAGCGACGACAAGTAGGCGTGCCGACCAACGGTCGGCACCCAGCCGATCGAGGGTGGACCCGGTAGTGCCGGCCGCTGGCCGGCAATTTCGGGATCCCGGTGGTTTCATCAGGTTGCCGGCCAGCGGGCCGGCACTACCCACTGCGGATTCCGACCCCGACCCTCAGCCGTTGTCGCGCAGGAACCGCGCCATCGACGAAACACCCGGCACGCGCGGTTCGAACTCGCCGGCCACGTCGATGAAGCCGCGCATCACCGCAATCTCGCGCGGGCTGCGGTTGAGGCTGTCCCGCGCCTCCGGATCGGCACCGGCACGCAGCAGGCGCTGCACCAGCAGTGGCAGGCCGTGCAGGGCCGCAAGGTGCAGCGGTCCGAAGCCGCGCGGATCGCGCACCTCAAGGCTCACGTCTTCGTCCAGCAGGCGTTCCACCGCGGCCATCACCACCTGTTCGTCGCAGGCGGTGCCGGGCTCGGCGCGGGCGCCCAGCAGCAGCAGCAGCGGCGTGACCGAACCGGCCGCGGCCTGGTCCGGTTCGGCACCGGCCAGCAGCAGGGTGTCGAGCAGGGCGAGCAGGCGCGAACGGTCGCGGGCACTGAAGCCGTACAGCGCGGCACAGTGCAGCGGGCCCAGCTGCTGCGCGTCACCGGCGTGCACGTCGGCACCGGCGGTGAGCAGGCGCGCAACGATGTCCGGCAGGCCCAGCGCCGAGGCCAGCATCAGCACGGTCACCCCACCCGGCAGGCGGTGTTCCAGCTTCGCGCCGGCGTCGAGCAGGGCCGAGACGATATCCACCTGGCGCATGCTGACCGCCGCCGACAGCGGCGTGGCACCACTGGCCGCCGCGTGCTGCGGATCAGCGCCACGCGCCAGCAGCAGGTCGGTCACCGCCAGATGGCCACCACCGGCGGCGCGCAGCAGCGCGGTGCAGCCCTGCGCATCGACCGCATCAACGGCGAAGCCCAGATCGATCAGGCGGCGCACTGCATCCACGTCACCAGCCATCGCGGCGGCCGGCAGATCGGCCTCGCGCAGGGTGCGGCGCGGCAACGGCCACACCCGCCAGTCCAACCAGTCGGCCAGATCGCGGCGGCCGATCGACAGCGCCACGCCCAGCGGCGTCTGGCCATCGGCGGCGCGGGCTTCCGGCGAGGCACCGTGCTGCACCAGCAGCTTCAGCGCACCTTCGCGGGCCAGCGCGGTGGCCAGATGCAATGCGGTCATGCCGTGGCTGTCGCGGGCTTCGCGATCGACGCCCGCCTTCAGCAGGGCCTGCTGCAGGCGCAGCCAGCCCAGGCGCACCGCCAGCGAAAGCGGCGGATCACCCGCCGGCGAAGCTGCGAACGGATCGGCGCCACGCTCCAGCAGTTCCAGCGCCAGCTGTTCCAGGCCGCGCGCCGCCTGGTCGTGCTGGGCGCAGGCGGCCAGGAAGCGCGCCAGGCCGCCACGGCCGGCCGGCGACAGGCCACGCTGCAACATCACCTGCAGCGCCGGCACCGCGTCGATGCCGCGCGACAGCAGGGCGAACATCGGCGTATCGGAACAGGCGTCTCGCACGTAGGGATCGGCGCCGTGGGCCAGCAGCCAATCGACCGCGCGCGGCTCCAGCGCCAGTTCCGGATCGAGCAGCAGGCCACCCAGTTCTTCCGGCTGGCACAGCTTGGCCAGCGCGGCCATGCCTTCGGTGTTGCCGAAGCCCAGCGCTTCGCGCAGCAGGGTCAGCGGCGGCCGGTCCGGCAGCAGGCCACTGGCACTGGCGGCTTCGCCACGCTCGGCCAGGCCGTCACTGACCGCGGCCGGCAACGGATAGGAGGGATCCAGCAGCGCGACGATCGCCCAGCGGCCGGCTTCGGCAGCGTAGTCCACCGCGCGGCGACCGACCGGATCGGTCGCGTCGGCGGCGATGCCCAGCTCCACCAGGCGCTTGACCAGCAACGGCGAGACATCCTCCGCCATCACCGCCAGCTGCACCGCGTTGCGGCCTTCGCCGTCCACGGCAACCAGGTCCGGCTTGTGCGGCAGCAGGTGTTCGACCACCGCGGCGCGCCCGGCACGGGCGGCTTCCAGCCAGGGCGTGCGCCCCAGTGCATCGCGCGCTTCCAGGTTGGCACCGGCGGCCAGCAGCACGCCGATGATTTCAACGTGGCCGGCCAGCGCCGCCTCGTGCAGCGCGCTGCGGCGCTGGCGATCACGCGCGTCGGCACGTGCCTTGTGCTTGAGCAGCAGCTGCACGCCAGCCGGATCGTCGTCTTCGGTGGCAGCGGCGGCCAGCAGCACCGGGGTGCCCTCTGCCGGTTCGCTGCGTGCACCGCGTTCGAGCAGGAAGCGGGCCAGGCGCCAGTTGCCGACCTGGCAGGCCACCGCCAGCGGCGACCAGCCATCGCGGTTCAGCGCGTCGACTTCGGCGGCGGCATCGCGCAGCAGCGCGGCCACACCCGGGTCGGAACTGCGCGCGGCATGGTGCAGCGGCGTATTGCCATCGCTGTCGGTAGCACGGGAGTCGGCACCGTTGGCGAGCAGGGTCATCACCGCTTCCGGGCGGCCATGCCAGCTGTCACGGGTGGCGGCCAGCAACGGCGTCATGCCGCGGTGCGGCGCGTTCACATCAACGCCGCGGGCGATCAGTTCGCGCAGCAGGCGCAGGTCCGGCAGCACGGCGGCCAGCACTGCCAGGCTGCGCTGGTCGCGCCAGTTCGGGTCGGGCAGCGCATACGGATCGGCACCGGCCTGCAGCAGCTGCAGGCCGCGGTCGATGCGGCCATGACGGGCGGCTTCATACAGTGCCGGGGTCAGTTCCTGCGGTGCCATCGCCTCCAGCGGCGCGGTCTCGGCCGCGACGGCGAACATCGGTTCGTGTTCGTGGCTGGACGTCGCCAATGGGCTGGAACGCAACGCCACCAGCGGTGCCGGCTTGACCCGCTGCAGCAGCAGATGCAGCAGCGGTGACAGCAGCACCACCGCCAGCGTGGCGGGCCAGCGTGCGCTTTCCGGCAGCAGGTCCGGCCAGGCGGGCAGCACCACCAGCGCGGCCAGCGCGATCACCAGTGCGGCCACGCCGAGACCGCGCCAGGCGGTCAGGTCGCGACCGGCCAGCGCCTGCCAATGGTGGGCCAGGCTGCCATCAAGCCGTTCAACATCGTTCCACAACGGCCAGGTGCGCCAGGCCGCGAGCAGGCCGGCACTGACCAGCACGCTCAGGCCCAGCACCGCCGCAAGGCTGCCGCTGTCACGCAGTGCGGCCAGCGGCCAGGCCAGCAGCAGCGCCAGCAACACCGGTGCCGCCGACCACAATGCCAGCAAGGCCGGCAGGTCCTGGCGCGCAACCACCTTCAGCGGCAGCAGCGCGCGGCTGCGCCGCCACCACGACACACCCAGCGCGAACGCCGGTTGTGCCAGTGCGCCAAGGACGGCACCGGCAACGCCGCCCACGGCAGCGCCCAGCGCCAGCAGGGCGCCGACAGCGAAGGCGATCGACAGGGCGCGCGGACGGGAGGCGTCAGTCATAGTGGCGCGGCATCAGGCTGGCCACCGACGGCGGCACCTGCAGGTAGAACCCGCGCTCGCTCATTTCGCTGCGAACCTTGTCCGGGTCGGCCTGGGCCAGGCGGCGCTGGGCATCCAGAGCCACGTCCAGGACGAAAGTGAGCGCACCCAGCGAGGTGAGCAGCGGCGCAGGCAGCGCGCTGAAATCATCGCGTCGGGGAACGTAGACGTAGGTATCAGGCTTGAGTTGGCTTTTATAGACGTAGGCGTGCATGTCCGCGGGACGATAACCCGGGAAGAGCCATGATTGTGTCGGAAAGCCGACACCGGGGAAAGCCGTCAGCCGACGATGGCGGCGGGATCAACGGCGTTTCCCCGACGGGGTTCAGCAATGTGGCGGCGGCGTTCAGGCAACGCCACCGCCCTGCGGTCGCTTACTTTACCTTGGCGTAGGTGCCCTTCAGCGCCACGCCGGCGACGAAGGTGCCGGCCCAGCACTCGTAGTTGGTGCTGCTCTTGAACTCGTTCTTCTTGTAGTAGCTGACGATGTCGACCACCGCGTTGGCACCGCGCGACTTGGCGCCATCCTGCAGCGCGCGCAGCGCCGACAGCGCGACCCAGCGGCAGGCTTCGGCGTCGCTCTTGTTGGCGGCGTTGGTCTTCTTGTTGGTCACGTCTTCGCCCAGGCGCTGCTGCACACCGACCGGCTGGCCGGCCAGGTAGAAGCGCACGCTGCCGTCAATGCCGGCGTCCCTGGCGGCCTGCGAGCTGACCAGCTCCTGCAGGGACTGCTCGACGCGGGTATCGCGGGCGGAAGCGGTGGAGGTCAGGGCCAGCAGTGCGGTGGCCGTGGCGATCATCAGGGTGCGGCGCATCGGAACATCTCCTTGTCGAGGGTGCGGGTGGGTTGCGGAAAAAGGCGGGATGGGACGGCGGATCATTCGCTCCAGCGGCGGAACACCAGCGAGGTGTTGATGCCGCCGAAGGCGAAGTTGTTGCTCATCACGTACTCGGCCTGCAGTTCGCGGCCCTGCCCGGTGATGAAGTCGAGCTGGCCGCAGCGCGGATCGACCTCGGCCAGGTTCAGGGTCGGCGCGAACCAGCCGGCGCGCATCATTTCGATGCTCAGCCAGGCCTCGAACGCACCACAGGCACCGAGCATGTGGCCGACGTAGCTCTTCAGCGAGCTGATCGGCACGCGGCTGCCGAACACCTGCGCGGTCGCCTGGGTCTCGGCGATGTCGCCGTGATCGGTGGCGGTGCCGTGGGCATTGACGTAGTCGATCTGCGCCGGCTCCAGGCCTGCATCTTCCAGCGCCAGGCGCATGGCGGTGGCCATGGTGTCGGCGCTGGGCTGGGTGACGTGCTGGCCATCGCTGTTGGTGCCATACCCGACCACCTCGGCCAGGATGGTGGCGCCGCGTGCCTGCGCGTGCTCCAGGTCTTCCAGGATCAGCGTGCAGGCACCCTCGCCCAGCACCAGGCCATCGCGGCCGGCATCGAACGGGCGCGGCGTGGTCTGCGGCGCGTCGTTGCGCACGCTGGTGGCGAACAGGGTGTCGAACACCGCCGCAGCGGTGGCATCGAGCTGCTCGGCACCACCGGCGACCATCACCGTCTGCTTGCCGCTGCGGATCGCTTCATAGGCCGCGCCCACGCCCTGGCTGCCCGAGGTGCAGGCACTGGACGTGGTGTAGACGCGCCCGGACAGGCCGAAGAACACGCCGATGTTGACCGGCGCGGTGTGGCTCATCATCTTCAGGTAGGTGGTGGCGCTGATGCCATCGGTGGTGAACTCGTTGAGCATGCGCCCGAACTCGCCGGTGGCTTCGTGACTGCCCGACGAGGAACCGTAGGCCACGCCGGTGCGGCCGCTGCGCAGCACCGGGTGCTCGTGCAGGCCGGCCTCGCGCAGCGCCACTTCGGTGGCGCGCACCGACATGATCGCGACCTTGCCCATCGAGCGGGTGGTCTTGCGGTTGTAGTTCGGCGGCAGCTCGAAGTCCTGCGCCGGCGCGGCCAGCTTGGTGTTCAGGCCGGCGTAGACATCCCATTCGGGCATCGTGCGCACCGCGTTGCGGCAGCTGCGCAGGTGCGCTTCGATGGTCGGCCAGTCATGGCCGAGCGGACTGATCGCGGACGCGCCGGTCACCACTACGCGACGATCGGCGGCCATCAGAGCATGCCTCCGTTCACCGAGATCACCTGGCGGGTGATGTAGCCGGCCGGCTCGGACAGCAGGAACGCCACCGTGGCGGCCACTTCGTCGGGACGGCCGACACGGCCGGCGGGAATCAGCTTGAGCGCGTGTTCAACCACTTCGTCGTTGAGCATTTCGGTCTCGATCAGGCCCGGGGCCACGCAGTTGACGGTGATCTGGCGGCTGGCCAGTTCCAGCGCCAAGGCCTTGGTGGCGCCGATGATGCCGGCCTTGGCGGCACTGTAGTTGACCTGCCCGCGGTTGCCGGCCAGGCCGGATACCGACGACAGGGTGACGATGCGGCCGGGTTTGCGCCGCCGCACCATCGGCATGATCAGCGGATGCAGTACGTTGTAGAAGCCATCCAGGTTGGTGTGGATGACCTGGTCCCAATCATCGGCCGACAGTGCCGGGAAGGCGCCGTCGCGGGCGATGCCGGCATTGCAGACCACGCCGTAATACGCGCCGTGCGCTTCGACATCGGCCTCCAGCACGGCGCGTGCATCCTCTCGATCGGCCACGTCGAACATCAGCACGCGGGCCTGCTGGCCCAATGCGTGGATCTCGGCCATCACGGCCTGTGCCTCATCCAGGCGGCTGCGGCAATGCACCACCACGTCGAAGCCATCGCGCGCGATGCGCAGCGCAATGGCCCGGCCGATGCCGCGGCTGGCGCCGGTCACCAGCACGCTTCGATTCCCTGTCATGCCTGTCCACTCTCCAGATAGGCCATCGCATCGGCCGGTTCGAACACCGACACGTTGGCTGTCGCCCATTCGTCCTCGCCCGCCAGGATGCGGCAGGCGAACATCCCCAATCCATTGTCACCCAACAGCTCGCAGCGCGCCTGTACACGCAGTCGCGAGCCGGTGGGGAAGCTGCTGCGCGCGCTGTTGTAGCGGCGGCTGCCGAGCAGGAAACCGAGCTGCGGCGGCTTGCCGGCCGCGCGCGCGCGGCAGCCGGCCCAGGCGGCGATGGCCTGTGCCATGTATTCGATGCCCACCCAGGCCGGCACTTCGTGGTTCTCCACGAACAGGCCGGCCTCGGGCACCACCAGTTCGGCCTCGATGGCGTCCTGGTCCCAGTGCGTGATGCGCTCCAGCAGGCACATGTCCTGGCGGTGCGGCACCACCTCTTCAATCGCATACAGCATGTTCATCGGCGTTCCAGCGCCAGCACGGCATTGCTGCCGCCGAAGGCGAACGAGTTGCTCAGCACCCGCCGCGGCGGCTGTGCCAGGCGGGTAGCGGGCGCGACCAGCGGCAGCGTCGGCAGCGCGGGATCCGCCACGCCATCCCACCAGTGCGGTGGCAGCTGCTGCTGCGGGTTCTCGGCCAGCAGGATCCAGCACAATGCGGCTTCGATCGCGCCCGATGCACCCAGCGTATGGCCGGTCAGCGGCTTGGTCGAACTGGCCGGAACGTCATTGCCCAGCACCTGGGAAACCGCCAGGCTCTCCATTGCATCGTTGTGCCCGGTGGCGGTGCCATGCAGGTTCACGTAGTCCACTTCATCGGCGGCCCAACCGGCACGCTGCAGCGCCTGCTGCAGAGCATCAATGGCGCCCAGGCCCTGCGGGTCGGGCGCGGACATGTGGTGGGCGTCGGCCGATTCGCCCCACCCGGCCAGGCACACCGGGCCCGGCTCGCGGGTGAGCAGGAACAACGCGGCGCCTTCACCGATGTTGATGCCGGCGCGGTGCTGCGAGAACGGGTTGCAGCGCAGGGCCGACACCGATTCCAGCGCACTGAAGCCGGCCACGGTGAAGCGGCACAGCGAATCGGCGCCGCCGGCGATCACGGCGTCGACGATACCGGCGCGCAGCATGCGCGCGGCCGACATCAGTGCCTTGGCACTGGAGGAGCAGGCGGTGGACAGGGTCCACGCCGGACCCTGGGCGCCGCTGCGCTGGCGCACGAACTGCGCAGCAGTCCCCATTTCCTGCTGGGCGTAATCGAAGCCCTGCGGCCACTGGCCCTGTTCGGCGTAGGTGCGCAGGGCCTGCTCGGATTCACCGATGCCCGAGGTGCTGGTGCCCAGCACCACCGCCACGCGCTCGGCACCGTGGCGGGCGATGGCAGCACTGACCGCCGGTGCGATCTGTGCCAGTGCCACCTCCAGCAGTGCGTTGTTGCGCCCGCGCAGGGCGACCGGCAGGTCCTCCAGCGCCGGCAGCGGCGTGCGCACTTCGCCCAGCGCCAGGGTGCGCCCCGGCAGCAGGCGGTCGTTGTCGCTGAGCCCGCCCGGCACATCGGCGAACATCGCCGACGCGACCGAGGCGCGGCCCTCGCCAAGCGCGCAGACCATGCCCAGGTCGTTCAGGTAGATCGGTGCACTCATCGGTCCTGCCCGGCCATGTCGATCGATTCAATGCGCAGGGCGTAGCCTTCGGCGCGATTGTCCAGCTGCACGCTGCCATCGTCCAGGCGCTGCAGCTGCAACCACACCGTGCCGTCGCGCGACAGGCTGCGCTGCTGGCCGTCATCGCTGACCTGCCAACCGGCCGGCAACGCGGCGGCAATGGCCGCGGTCGGCCACAGCGCGAACTGCAGGTCATCCAGCACGCGCTCGGCACGCACCTGCGGCGGCAGCCACGGCGCGCGCTGCTGGGTCAGCTGCTGGCCGTCCCACTGCAGGCGCACGCCGGTCTGGCCCATCGCCTGCACCGCCAGCTGCACCTGCTGCGCATCGGCTTCCAGCAGAGCATCCAGGTCGCGCTCATGCGTGCCGAACCGGAAATGCAGCTGCTGCTGCAGTGCCAGCGGCGCCGGCAGGCTGGCCGGCGACAGGCGCAGCGGCGGCAGTTCCACCTGTGGCTTGGGCATGCGGCCGGCACAGGCGGCCAGCAGCAGGCACAGCAGCAGGGCCGCAGTACGGAAGATCAGGCGCTGCACAGTTCCTCCAGCACGCGCATGCGGCGGCCGCTTTCGTCGGCCACATACGGGTTGTTGGTGTCCCAGGCGTATCCGGCCAGGATGGAACTGATCATGTTGCGTACTTCCGGCTGCTGCTGCGGGTGGTAGATGATCTTCTGGAAGCCGCCCTGGTACCAGCTTTCCACGAAGCGGCGGAAGGTCTTCACGCCTGCACGCAGCGGCCTGGAGAACTCCGCCTCCCAGTCCACGGTTTCGCCGGCATAGCGGCGCGCCAGGCACTCGCTGGCCAGCTGCGCGGACTTGAAGGCAATGGTCACGCCGGAGGAGAACACCGGGTCGAGGAACTCGCCGGCGTTGCCCAGCAGCGCATAGCCCGGGCCCCACAGCGAGCTGACATTGGCCGAGTAGCCGGTGATGCGGCGCACCGGCAGCACCGCCCATTCGGCATTGGCCAGCAGCCCGGTCAGGTTGGGGTCCTCGCCGACGATGGCCTGCAGCTTCTGCAGGTCGTCGCCTCCGTAGCGCTCGAAGAACGACGGCTCGGCGACCACGCCCAGCGAGCAGCAGCCGTTGGAGAACGGAATCGTCCAGTACCAGACGTCGATGTGCTCGGGGTGGGTGGTGATCAGGATCTTGTTGCGGTCGAAGTCCGCCTCGGCCGGGATGTTGTCGCGGACGTGGCAGAAGATCGCGCCGCGCACCGGGAAGTTGGACGGCGACTCCAGCTGCAGCAGGCGCGGCAGCAGGCGCGCGAAGCCGGAGGCATCGAGGATGAAGTCGGCTTCGATGCGGTATTCGCTGCCATCCGGGCGGCGCACGTTCACCGCCGGCTGTTCACCGGGTTCGACCGACAGCACTTCATCACCGAAACGCAGCGTGGTTCCCATGCGCTCGGCGCCGCGTGCCAGCACGTTGTCGAAGTCGGCGCGCTGCACCTGGTAGGTGGTGCCCCAGCCCGGCGAGAACTTCTTCCGGAAGTCGAAGGCGGTACGTGCTTCACCGTGCACGAAGGCCGCGCCATTCTTGTACTGGAAACCGGCCTCGACCACGTCCTGCAGCAGCCCGGCCGCTTCGATGTACTCCATGCTCTGCGGCAGCAGGCTTTCGCCGATGGAGAAGCGCGGGAACTGCTGGCGCTCCAGCATCAGCACCTGGCGGCCCTGCTGGCGCAGCATCGCCGCGGCGACCGAGCCGGCCGGGCCCGCGCCGATGATCAGGATTTCAGTGCGTTCGACAGCATCCACAGCAGTACTCATCGGGGCGTCCTTGTTGCTCGATCAGAGGGAAAGAAGAAAAGCGGAAGGCGGGCTCAGGCTGGCGGCAGATCGTGCGGCGGCGGCCGGAACAGCGGCGAGATCAGCCAGACCAGGCCGATGCCGAACAGCAGGGTCAGGCCGAACGCGCGCAGCGCCGGGGTCTGCGACAGGCCCAGCAGGCCGAACGACAGCCAGGTGCTGGCCGCGCCCACGCACACCGCCAGCCATGCACTGGCATCGCCACGGTGCTCGATCAGGAAGATGCCGTAGTCGATGCCCATGCCCAGCAGCAGCATCAGCGCCAGTACGTTGAACAGCTGCAGCGGCTGGCCGAACAGGCCCAGCAGCCCAAGGGTCAGCGCGCCGGCAATCAGGGTCGGGGCAAACACGCGCCAGGCCTGGCGGCGGTAGCGCAGCCACAGCGCGCCGAACACCAGTGCAATGCCGACCAGCAGCAGCCCGCCCATCAGCTTGCGATAGTGGCCCAGCAGCTTGGAGAAATCAGAGGTGCGGTCTACCCAGCGCACGCCGGGCAGGCCTTCGGCGGCACCTTCCAGCGTGGCCAGGGCATCGGCGCGCGACAGGTCATCAACCATCACCACGCTGATCATCTGCCCACCGACCTCACCCACCCACAGGTGGCGGAACGGCTGCGACGCCGGCGAGGCCAGGAAGGCCTCGGCACTAAGCGGCGCAGCCGCGAACTGCGGTCGCTGCAGCGGCTCGCCCACCGCCTCGGACACGGCATCCAGCACGCCCGGTTCCACCTTCGCGGTCAGCGCCGCATCGGCCTGCTGGCGCGCGGGCGACGGCAACCAGTCGCTGATCGCGCGGTAGCCGCCGATGCGCTTGTCATCGGCCAGCGCACGCAGGCGTTCGGTCAGTGCCTCTTCGCGCTGCAGCAGCTGCGCCGCATCGGTGCCCTGCAACAGGTAGAACTGCGCCGGGCTGGGCATGCCCAGCAGCTGGCTCAGGCGGATCTGCTGGGCCATCAGCGCCGGCGGCGACGACTGCAGGCTGCGCAGGTCGTCGTTGCTCTGCAGGCGCGCGATGCCCACCGCGGACAGCGCCAGCGCGGCCACCACGAAGATCGCCACCGGGCGGCGGCCGTGCAGGCGCGGGAATCGCTCCAGCGTATTGCCCAGCCACTGCGAGAAACGGGTCTGGCGGATCTCGCCGCCATCCAGCCACGGGAACCAGAAGATCACCGTGAGGAAAGCCGCGGCCAGGCCCACCACCGAGAACAGCGCCATCTGGCGCAGGCCCGGGAACGGGGCCAGGCCCAACGCGAGGTAGGCCAGCGCACTGGTCAGCAGGGCCAGCCACAGGCCGGGCAGCAGATGCCGCAGCAGCTTCCAGCGACGGTCGGCCGGTTCGGCCTGGCGCGACGCAAACCAGTGGATGCCGTAGTCCTCGGCCACGCCCACCAGCGATGCGCCGAACACCAGGGTCAGCACGTGCACCTTGCCAAACACCAGCACGGTCACCGCCAGTGCCACGCCGCAGCCGATCAGCAGCGAGGCGGCCACCAGCAGGATCGGGCGCAGCGAACGGAACGCCAGCCACACCAGCAGCAGCACCGCAGCCAGTGAACCCCAACCGATCGTGTTGATTTCCTGGTTGGCCTGCACCGCCGCCGCTTCAGCATGCAGGGGCACACCGGCATGCAGGATTTCCAGCGACGGCGCAGCCGCCTTGGCCGCCTTTCCGGCCCGCTCCAGCAGGCCATCAAGATGGCGCTCGCCATCGAGCTGGAACGCCGAACCCGGCGTATCGAACTGCAACGCCGCCCAATGCTTGCCCTCGGCTTCGAGCAGGCCGTCATCGCCCAGGCGCAGGCCCGACCCCTGCGCCTGCTGCTGCCACCACTGCGGCCACAGCGACAGCGGGTCCTGCCGCCAGTCGGTCAGGCGCGGCGCGCCCATCGGGCCATACAGCGCGGCCAGCGCCTGTTCGGCCAGCGCCCCGGTTTCGCTGTTCTGCAGCTGGTTGCGCTGGTCGGGAGTCAGCAGGCGGTCGCGGTACGGCGCATAGAACGCGCGCGCCTCATCGAACCAGCCTTCGATCGAACCACTGGGCACCAGCAACGCGCTGTCGGCATCGGCAGCCATGGCCGCGGCGAACGCGGACTGCGCGCACTTGGCGGCGGCACCGTCCTGGCTGCCAAGCAGCACCACCACCTGCCGCGAACTGCCATCGGCGATGCGCCGGGTGACATCGCTCAACAGGCGGTCATGCGCATCCTGCGGCAGCAACGCGAGGATGTCGGTGTCGATCCGGGATTGCTGGCTCCACAAATGCCACTGCTGTGCGCCCAGCGCCAGCAGCAGCGCAAGCCAGGCAATGCCCAGCCAGTGCCACCAGCGCCGCAGCCGGTCCGGTACGTTCGATGCCACGGCCTCACTCAAAGCGGCGCGCCTCGTCGGCGTTGAGCGCGGCCGGGGCCTCGCTCAACGCACTGAACTGGATCTGCGTGCGGTCCTTGTTGGCCTCGATGATCTCGACCTGGCGCACGTAGCGGTCACCTTGCAGCGTCAACGATTCGAAGGCCTTGGCCAGCATCGCCGACTTCGGTGTCAGGCGCAGGCGCCAGCCCTGCCCTTCGCGGCTGGCAGCGACGTTGAACTGACTGGACAGCGCCTGCACGTCGCCGCTCATCAGCGCGAACATGATCGCGTTGACCGAGCGCATCGCCGGCTGCTGCCGCGCGTCGAGCTCGACGCGGGTGCTGCCATCGCGCTGGCGGCTGAGGATGCGGTCGGCGGTGACCACCACTTCAGAAGGGAACGGCTTGAGCGTGGTCCAGATCACGCCGTGCTGGCGCGCGACCACGAACCGGCCCTGCGAACGCAGCGGGTTCTTGAAGCCACTGACCTGTTTTTCCTGGCTGAACTGGCCACGCAGCACGTCGGGCCGCGCCACCGTCTGGGTGATCGCATCGACGGCGGAATCGGCCGCCTGTACACGTGGTATGGCCACCAGCAGCAGCGCGCACAGCAGCACGCTCGAAAGACGGGCAATCATCGTCACGGCGCAGGCACTCCAAGGCGTTCCCACAGCACCGGCGGGCACTGGTACAGCATTTCCTTGCTGGCCGCGTCCACCGCGACCTGGATGGTCATCGCACGGGTCAGCACCTGGCCGCTTTCCGCATCGAGGATTTCGTACTCGATCTTCAGCCGGTTCTCCCATTCCACGATGCGCGCGACCACGCGCAGGGCCTGGTTGAACAGCAGCGGGCGCACGTATTTCACCCGCGCATCGACCACCGGCCACAGGTAGCCCGATTCGAGCATCTGCGGGTAGTCGTAGTCGTAGCGGCCGAGCAGCGCGCAGCGCGCGATCTCGAAGTACTTGAAGTAGTTGCCATGCCAGACCACGTTCATCGGATCGCAGTCATGGAAGGCAGGGGTCAGCGTGATTTCGCCGACCCGTTCGAGGGCCTCATTCACCGGCATACAGCTCCCAACGTTGCGCGCGGATCTCCACCAGCAGTTCCCGCAGCTCGCGATCCAGCGCGCGGTCTTCCTCGACCAGGGCGATGCGCTGCCCCAGGTCGGCGTACATGTCGGCCAGACTGCCATGCAGCTGCGCATTCAGGCCAACCCGTTCGCGCAGGGCCAGGCCCTGGCGCGCGGCAATCAGCATCGCCGCCACCACCTGTTCAGTCAGTTCGATCACGCGCAGGCAGTCGCGCGCGGCGATGGTGCCCATGCTGACCTTGTCCTGGTTGTGGCATTCGGTCGAACGCGAGAACACGCTGGCCGGCATGGTCTGCTTCAGCGCTTCGGCGGTCCACGCCGACACGCTGATCTGCAGCGCCTTCAGGCCATGGTTGATGGCCGCGCGCGGGCCGGTGGCCGCCGACAGGTTGGCAGGCAGCCCATGGTTGTAGCGGGCATCGACCACCAGTGCCAGCTGCCGGTCGAGCAGGTCGGCAACATTGGCCACGGTGTTCTTCAGGGTGTCCATCGCCAGCGCGATGTGGCCGCCGTAGAAGTGGCCACCGTGCAGGATGCGCTCGCCGTCTGCGTCGATCAGCGGATTGTCGTTGGCACTGTTCAGCTCGGTCTCGATCAGCTGGCGCAGGAACGGCAGGCTGTCCTCCAGCACGCCGATCACATGCGGCGCGCAACGCAGCGAGTAGCGATCCTGCAGGCGCTGTTCATTGCGCGGCGGACGCTCGCTGTGCAGGTCGCTGCGCAGGCGCGCGGCGATGCGGCCCTGGCCCGGGTGCGGCTTGGCTGCGAACAGGGTTTCGTCGAAGTGGTGCGCGTTGCCGTCGCTGGCCAGCACGTTGAACGCGGTCAGGCGCGTGGCCATGCGGGCCAGGTAATCGGCGCGCTGCCAGGCCAGGCAGGCCAGGCCGGTCATCACCGCGGTGCCGTTCATGATCGCCAGGCCTTCCTTCGGTCGCAGCTTCAGCGGGGTCATGCCGATCTTCGCCAGCACCGGGCCGGCCGGCTGCACCTGGCCTTCGAACAGTACCTCACGCTCACCGCACAGCACCGCCGCCACGTACGACAGCGGGGTCAGGTCACCACTGGCACCAACCGAGCCTTCGGCCGGAATCATCGGCAGCACGTCATGCTGCAGCAGCGTGGCCAGGCCTTCCAGCAGTGGCAGGCTGACACCGGACATGCCGCGCACCAGAGAGGCCAGGCGCGCCGCCAGCACCGCACGGGTCTCGACCGGGTCCAGGTAACGACCCAGGCCGCAGCCGTGGTAGGTGTACAGATGGTGCGGCAGCTCGGCCACCAGTGCCGGCGGGATGTTCACCGTGCACGAATCGCCATAGCCGGTGGTCACGCCGTAGATCACGCCATCCTCGCGCAGCAGGCGGTCGAGGAAGTCGGCGCCGCGCTGGATGTGCGCGCGGAATGCCGGCGCGTCGCTCAGTGCGGCCTCGCACTGGCGCTGGGCCAGGGCCACCACGTCTTCGATGGTCAACGGTGCATCGCCAAAGCGGCACGCGGGTACGGCGTCAGTCGTCATGTGGAGCCTGATCCCAGAAGGGGAAGAAATTGAACCAGTCCAGCGGGGACTGGATGACCTGGAGTTCCAGCCAGCGCGCGAAGCGCTGTGCCTGTTCGGCCAGCGCGGCATCGCGCGAGCCACGCGGCAGCACGATGCGTTCGGCGAACTGTTCGAATGCCACGCGATAGCCTTCGCCCTGGTGCAGGCAGGCCATGGTGTAGACCGGGCAGCCCAACGCGGCGGCCAGCACATAGGCGCCGATCGGGAACGGCGCGCGATGGCCGAGGAAATCGGCGGTGACGCTGCGGCCGCCCTGCACCGGCGTGCGGTCGCCGACGATGGCGACGAAGCCACCGGCCGCCACGCGCTCGGCCAGCATCACGGCGGTGGCCGGTCCCATTTCGGTCACCTGCACCAGTTCCACCGCCGCCAGCGGGTCCAGCCGCTGCAGCAGGCGGTTGAAGCGCTGCGCATGTGCGGTATGCACCAGCACGGTGATGCGGAAACCCGGCACCTGCTCGGCCAGCACCTGGCACAGTTCCAGGCAGCCGATGTGTGCGGTCAGGATCAGGCCGCCTTCGCGGCGCGCGATCTTCTGCAGTACCAGGTCGCGATGCAGGTGGATGCGTTCGGCCGGGTAGCGCCCGCCCAGGCCGAAGATCTTGTCCAGCATCGTGTCGGCGAAGGCGAAGAAGTGGCGCAGGCTGTCGCGCCGCGTGGGTGCGCGGCCCAGCACGCCGCTGTGTGCCTGCAGCCGCTGCAGGTACTGCATCGAGGCCTGGCGGCCGACGCGGTTGCCCAACCAGTGGCAGGTCACTACCGGCCACACGCAGAGGCGGAACGGCCAGCGCCCGAACCAGCGGTGCACCCAGCACAGGAACAGCACGCCGGCCACCGACGTGGATTCGCCGATGTCGGCCCAGTGTGGGGCGTCCTGCGCGGCCGCCATCTCAGCACTGCCCCCGCAGGCGGCGCCACAGCAGGCGCGGTGCGCGCCAGAGCATGCCGAAGAACAGGCGGGTGTGCATGCGGCTGATACGTACGTTGTCACGCCACACATCGAAGTGCGACACGCCATCGGCGGGATAGGTCACGCGCGTGGCCAGGTGTTCGACCGGCACCTGCCGCCAGTACAGGCGAACCATCACTTCAGTATCGAAATCCATGCGCCGGCCGATGGTCTCTTCACCGACCAGGCGCAGCACCGGCGGCAGTGGATACACGCGGAAGCCGCACATGGTGTCGCGCAGGTGCAGCGACAGCGTGTTGATCCAGACCCAGATGTGGGTGGCGTAGCGGCCGTACAGGCGCGCTTTCGGAACACTGGCGTCGTAGGCCGGAATGCCGCAGATCACCGCACCCGGGTGCGCGCGCGCCGCCTCGATGAAGCGCGGCAGGTCGGCGGTATCGTGCTGGCCGTCGGCATCGATCTGCAGCACGTGGCTGTAGCCACGCGCAGCGGCTTCGGCAAAACCGGCCAGCATCGCCCCACCCTTGCCCTGGTTGATGTCCAGGCGCAGCAGGTCGACGCCGTGGCGCTGCGCCAGCGAACGCAGCACCGTCGCGCACGCCTCATGCGAGCCATCGTCGACCAGCAGGCACGGCAGGCCGGTGGCCTGCACGCCGTCGACCACCGCCGCGATAGCGTGCTCGTGGTCGTAGACGGGAATCACCACCAGTGGCGCGAACGCGGCACCGGCAACGGCCGGGTCAGTCCGCATCGGCGAAAACCACCTTGCCGCTGGCATGCACACCGTGGCTGGAGGTGTAGCGGAAGGCCAGAACATTGCGTGTGGCATCCCAGTCCAGCTGCAGTGTCAGCTCATCACCCGGGCGGGCCACGTGCTGGAACTTCACCGCATCCATGCGCAGGAAAGCGGTCGGCATCGCGAATGCCTGGCGGCCGAAACGCACGGCCCAGTCCAGCTGCGCCACGCCGGGCAGGATCGCCGCCTGCGGGAAATGGCCCTGGAACGGCCGCAGCGCCGGGTCGAGGGTCATGCGCAGGGTGGCGCTTGCAGCGTCGCGGTGCTCCCATGCCGGTACCGGCATCAACGTTTGGAAGAGCGCCGCCAGTGCCGCCTGGGTGACCTTGCCCTGTGCGTTGATCGGCAGCGCCTGCACCAGGCGCCAGCGGCGCGGCCGGGTGACCGCGTCATGTGCCTGTGCCAGGCGCGCGCCAAGGCGCTGGCCCAGCGCGCGGCGCGCGGCATCGCCCCCCTCCAGCAGCGCCGGATCGGCCGGTACCACCACCGCTGCCAGCTGCTCGCGCTGTCCTGGCAGGACCAGCACGCGCACCTCGTCCACTTCGGCGTCTTCGCGCAGCGCGCGTTCCAGCGCATCCAGCGAAACGCGGCGCTCTTCGATCTTGACGATGCGGTCGGCACGGCCCAGCAGGCGGAAGCGGCCATCGGCCAAGGCTTCCACGCGGTCCTGGGTGCGCCACCAGTCGAGGGTTTCCAGATGCGCCGAGGCGACGGCCAGGCAGCCATCCTCGATGCGCCATTGCACGCCCGGCAGCGGCTGCCACGGCGGCAGGTCGGTGTCCCAGCGGCGCCAGGCGATACCACCGGTCTCGCTGCTGCCGTAAACCTCGGTCGGTGCCACGCCCAGCCACTGCCGTACCTGGCGTGCAGCTTCTTCCGGCAGTGGGCCACCGGAGGAGAACACCGCGCGCAGGCGACCATGCAGGCTGGCCCAGTCGAGCTGCTCAGGCAGGCGCTTGAGGTGGGCTGGCGTCGCCACCAGCACCGTGTCGGTACCAGTCAGCGCGCCTACCAGGTCTTCGTGGAAGAACCGGCGCGGATGGATCAGGCGGCCGGCCGCCAGCGGCCACAGCACGCGGAACAGCAGGCCGTAGATGTGCTGGTGGGACACCGTGCCATGCACCTGCACGCCTTCCAGCTGCGCGCCGAACGCAGCCTGCAGCGCATCCACCTCGCGCGCCAGCTGGTCCATGCGCTTGTTGATCGCACTGGGCTGGCCGGTGCTGCCGGAGGTGAACACGCACAGCTCGCAGCCGCGCTCGTCCAGCACCTGCAGTTCGCCGTCAACGCCAACGGCGGGGGCAACCAGCGGTCGGTAGTCGGCGGAAACATCACCGGCGAAACCGCTCACCTGTGGCTGCAGCGCCTGCAGCGTGGCCGGCAGGTTGTCGGCGGCCAGGAACACCCGCTTGCCGGCATGCCAGGCGCCGAACAGCGCCGCAGCGAAGGCCACCGCGTCATCGAAGTACAGGGCCCAGTCGCGGCCATCGGCAGCAGCAAAGGCCGCGCGCCAGGCCAGCACCCGCTGGCGGAAGCGGGGGTGATCGATCACCTCGCCATCGCAGAGGCCGATGCGGCGCTGCGGCTGCGGGTCCACCAGCAGCCGGTCCAGGGCGATCCACTCAGCCATGCGCGTGCGCTGCCTTGACCCGACGCCGCACCAGCCACTCACCTGCAAACAACACGCCCATCATCACGTACGCCAACAATCCGTTGTAGAGCATCCAGACCCGGTCCGACGCGTAAAGCGCGGTCAGCAGGGCCAGGCTGCCGTTGAGAACGAAGAAGCCACACCACACCTGGGTGACGCGGCGGGTATAGGCCACCGCGAACGCCGGCAGGTCCGGCTCCTGCAACCGCGCCAGGCGTTCCACCAGCGGCGGGCCGAAGCGCAGGCTGGTGCCGAACACCGCCAGCATCACCACGTTCACCAATGCCGGGTACAACTTCAGCGGCAGGGCCTGGTTGAGCACGGTGGCCAGCACGGCCAGCAGGCCGGTACCCGCGGCGGCGGCCCACCACAGCGGCTGGCGCGTACTCAGCGCACGCAGCAGGGCCAGGGTGAACAGCAGCAGCGACAGCCAGCGTGGCTCGAAACGGCCCATCGCCAGGTACACCAGCACCGGGTAGGCCAGCGAAATCGCAGCCACCACGAACGTGCGTGCGCGTGCCATGGCGGAGCCGCCGGCGCTGCGGTCAGGCGGCTGCCTGGTCCGGCAGCAGCCCGTGCACGACATCGACGATGTCCTGTACGGTGCGCACGGCCTTGAACGCTTCCGGCTGCAGGTTGCGGCCAAGCAGCGGCTTGAGCTGCACGATCAGGTCGACCGCATCGATGCTGTCGATGTCCAGGTCGTCGTACAGGCGTGCCTCGGGGGTGATCCGGGCGGTTTCGATCTCGAAGCTGTCGGTCAGGATGCTGACGATGCGTTCGAACAGTTCATTCTTGGTCATGGCAATTCCTGGCGCCGTTACGACTGGCGGGCGGCGACGAACTCGCCGAGCGCGCGCACGCTGGAGAAATGGCGACGGGTTTCTTCCGAGTCGGCCGAGAGGCTGACACCGTACTTCTTCTGCAGCGCCAGGCCCAGCTCCAGCGCGTCGATCGAATCCAGGCCGAGGCCTTCGACGAACAGCGGCGCGGTCGGATCGATGTCCTCCGGCGTGATGTCCTCCAGCGAAAGGGAGGAAATGATCAATTCCTTGATCTCGTGCTCAAGTGCTTGCACGGGGCGGCTCTCCAGACAGGTCGAAATAACGAGAAAGTTGCTCGGTAACGCGGCGTGCCGCCAAGGCATCCCCCCTTGGCGAGTCGTCTTCGGCCAAGAAAGGCGCGATCGGGATATCTTCGCCGATCTGCAGCCGAACGTGAAAGCGACGTGAGGGGACACGATACCACTTCTGCCCCTTGGTCAGGGTTGGCGGGGTGCAGGTGATCCGCACCGGGGTGATGTCCAGGCGGCCACGCACCGCGATGTTGGCCGCGCCCCGCTGCAGGCGCGGCGGCTGTCCGGGCACGCTGCGGGTGCCTTCCGGGAAGATGACCAAGGTACCGCCGGCCTGCACCGCGGCTACGCAGTCGTCCACCAGGCCAGCGCCGTCATCATTGGAGATGTAGCCAGCCGCCCGCACCGGACCACGCATGAACGGGTTGCAGGCCACGGCCCGCTTGACCACGCAATCGGCGTTGGGCAGCAACGAAATCAGGCAGACCACGTCGATCAGGGTCGGGTGATTGGCCAGAACCAGCAAACCGTCGCGCTGCAGGCGTTCCCGGCCTTCGATCTGCAGGGTCATCACCCCCAGCCGGCACATCAGCCGGACATGGCTGGCAAAGGCGGCCTGGACCACGCGCCGGGCGCGCCGGCGACGGGCCACCGGGTCCCGCATCAGCAGCAGCACCGGCATCACCAGGACACCGAGCAGCAGCCCGCCGAGGCCAAACGCAGCAAAGCTCAGGCCGGTGCCGAAGACCCGCCAGGCGTGATCGAGGCGGCGCAGCAGCTCACTCACGGCGGCCCCAGCGCCAACGCTGGCCGTGGGCCACGTGCTCCAGCGCCGGCGCGCCGGACAACAGGAAGCGGTGCAGGTCCAGCGCGTGCGGCAGCAGGCCCGGCGCGGAAGTGGCCTGTTCTTCGGCCGGCTGCCACTGCAGAGAAAGCGTCGGGTGGCCCGCGGCGGGCGCGGTCAACCGCCAGCACCACGCAAAGAACGGGTCCGGTTCGTCGGCGAACGTCGCGTAAATTTCAGGAAGCGAAGATTCGTAGACCACCACCCGCACCTCGCGGGCGCCATCGGCCAGCAGGCCAACGGCCTCCAGGCACGCGGCCTCGACCGTGGCCTGGCCGGCAGCCAATGCCAGGTAGTTGCCGCGATGGCCGCGGGCGATTGAATACAGTGCGGCGATCGCGTTGTGCACCGACAGGCCGAATCCAGTGGGCGACAACGGCTGGTCGCCGACCAGCGCACCCAACAGGTCCATCGAACGTGCGACGTCGCCATGGCGGCTGGCGAACACCAGCGGCACGTCGTTGTCGGCCCCCTGCCCATCCTCGCACCAGCACGCGGCCTGGATCGCCATGCGGCCCAACCGCTCGATGCGACGGCGTTGCATTGCCGGAACCTCCGCCAGTGCCGGGGTATCGCCGCCATGCGGCAGGTACGGCGCATCGGCCCAGCCCAGCCACTGGCTACGCTCGCTCAGGCCGGGCGCCCACGCGGCCCAGTCGACGATGGAGAATTCAATCATTTAGCGTTGGTGCTTCAACGGGAGAACGATAGGCACGAGCCATTACGGCGACGCGCGGCGGCCCCCATTCCTGCAGCCGTGCGTCCGTCCAGGACGTCGCCGGCTGCCCCCCTGGCCGCCGGAAAGGAGCGCACGCTAGCACGTCCCGCGCAGGGTGTGCAGGTTTCACATTCCCCAACGCGGGGCCGGGCAACGGCCGGCCCCGCCTTCAATCGATCAGTGGTAACCGGTGTCGGCGTGCACCTTGCCGCGGAATACCCGATAGGACCAGGCCGTATAGCCGAGGATGACCGGCAACAGAATGACCAACCCAACCAGCGTGAAGCCCAGCGAGGACGCCGGCGCCGCCGCCTGCCACAGGGTCATCGACGGCGGCAGCAGGTACGGCCACATGCCCAGCACCAGGCCGAGGAAGCCGAGCACGAACAGGGCCAGGCTGAGCAGGAACGGCGGCAGGTCACGGCGAGGATGGGTGGCACTGCGCCACAGCGCGGCTGCCACCGCCAGGGTCAACAGCGGCACCGGCGACAGCCACCAGAAGTTGCCGTCGCTGAACCAGCGCGCCATCAGCCGCGAATCGAGGAACGGCAGCCAGCTGCTGACCAGGCCCATCGCCGCGATCACCGCCACCACCAGCGGCCGGGTCATCTGCCGCGCCAGCGCCTGCACGCGCCCTTCGGTCTTCAGGATCAGCCAGGTGCTGCCCAGCAGCGCATAGCCGGCCACCAGCGCGGCACCGGTCAGCATCGCGAACGGGCTGAACCAGGCGAACGGTCCGCCCTGATAGACGCCGTCCACCAGCGGGATGCCCTGCACCAGGGTGCCCAGGATCACGCCCTGGGCGAAGGTCGCCAGCAGCGAACCGAGGCCGAACGCCACGCTCCACAGCCGGCGCGAACGATGCGCCTTGAAGCGGAACTCGAAGGCCACGCCACGGAACACCAGCGCCACCACCAGCAGCAGCACCGGCAGGTACAGCGCCGACAACAGCACCGCATAGGCCTTGGGGAAGGCCGCCAGCAGGCCCGCGCCGCCCAGCACGAGCCAGGTCTCATTGCCGTCCCAGATCGGCGCGGCGGTGTTCATCATCAGGTCCAGCTGTTCCTCGTCCTCGGCGAACGGCGCGAGGATGCCGATGCCGAGCACGAAGCCGTCCAGCACCACGTACATCAGCACGCCAAAACCGATCACCGCGAACCACGCCACCGGCAGCCAGGTCATCAGGTCCATGTCAGCGCTCCTCCAGCGGTTCGTCGGCCGCCGACAGCGGGCGTGCCGGGGTGTGGCTGCCGTGGTCCAGCGATGGCCCTTCGGCGTACGGCTGCGGCCCATGGCGCAGGATCTTCACCAGATACCAGATGCCCCAGCCGAACACGAAGGCGTAGCCGACCACGTAAACGCCCAGCGACAGCGCGGTCATCCATGCACTCTGCGGGCCGACCGCATCAGCGGTGCGCAGCACGCCATACACCACCCACGGCTGGCGGCCCATCTCGGTGACGAACCAACCCGACAGCAGCGCGATGAAACCGCTGGGCAGCATCCAGTTCCAGCCGCGCAGCAGCCAAGGTGAATCCAGCAGCTTGTTCCGCCACAACTGAAAGGCCGAGACCCAGGCCAGCAGCAGCATCAACGTGCCCAGCCCGACCATGATGCGGAAGGCGAAGAACACCGGCGTCACCGGCGGCCGCTCGCTGGCGGGGACCGAGGTCAGCGGATCGAAGGTGCCGTCCAGGCTGTGGGTGAGGATCACGCTGCCCAGCTTCGGGATGGCAACTTCGAAGTCGTTGCGCTCTTCCTTTTCGTTGGGCAGCGCGAACACCACCAGGGGTACGCCCTCGCCCTCCTTCGTTTCATGCCAATGCGCTTCCATCGCCGCGATCTTCATCGGCTGGTGCTTGAGCGTGTTCAGGCCATGCATGTCGCCGACGAAGATCTGCACCGGCACGGTCAGCGCGGCGAATGCCACGGCGGCGATCAGCATGCGCCGGCCCGCTTCCACGTGCGTGCCCTTGCGCAGGTACCACGCACCCACGCCACCAATCACGAAACAGGTGGTGATGAACGAGCCCAGCGCCATGTGCGCGAGGCGGTAGGGGAACGAGGGATTGAACACCACCTGCCACCAGTCCACCGGATGCACGATGCCGTTGACCATCTCGTAGCCGGCCGGCGTGTGCAGCCAGCTGTTGGACGACAGGATCCAGAACGTAGAGAACAGCGTGCCCAGCGCCACCATGCAGGTGGACAGGAAATGCAGGCGCGGCGAGACCCGGCCCCAGCCGAACATCATCACGCCGAGGAAGCTGGCTTCCAGGAAGAACGCGGTCAGCACCTCGTAGGTCAGCAGCGGGCCGATGACCGTGCCGGCCACCTCGCTCAGCCGTGGCCAGTTGGTGCCGAACTGGAAGGCCATGACGATGCCGCTGACCACGCCCATACCGAACGACACCGCGAAGATCTTCTGCCAGAAGAAATACAGCTCGCGCCACACGGGCAACTTCGTGCGCAGCCAGCGCCACTCGATGAAGGCCAGCCAGCTGGCCGTGCCGATGGTGAAGGCGGGGAACAGCACATGGAAACTGATGACGAATCCGAACTGGATCCGGGACAACAACAACGCGTCCAAGGGACGCCTCCTGCCTGCGACCGGTGGGATACCGGACCACTTTAGGAGGATTTGGTTAAGGTGGGATGCGACCGGGTGACGCGCTGCTTCACTTTGTCGCAGGGGAAGCTGGGTGACAGGATGAATGGGCTACAGGGGCTTCAGCAAGGCCAAGGGCTGCTCCTTGGCGATTCGCAGGGCCCGGGGCACAAGTGCAGTCAAGCAGGCCGCCATCACCAGCACGAAAGCGCTCGATATCGAGAACCACGGTGAACCCCCGATGTCGTCCCGTGGCGGCCAGAACCACTGCAACGACATAGCGCCAAGCATGGCACCGGAAGTGGTGAGCAGTGAAACCTCGAACATGATTTCAGCAAAGATCGCGGATCCGGGCGCCCCCAATGTCCGTCGGACCCCAATGGAGTGCCGACGTCGATCGAGCCACGCGCCTACGACCCCGGAAACACCGACCATCAGCACACCGAGAACAACGGCCGTCATGATCGCGAGCACGATCGTAGCGAAACGATCAGCCTTGACGTACGCATCGCGATAACCCGCCAGCGTCTCGACACCGGCCGGATTCATGATCCGATAAGGCCGCTGCAGCGCATCGACAACGCGATCAAGCCATGAGCGCTCGACCTCCAACATCCACTTCGCCAGATAGTAGCGACTCGCGCCCATGGGAAGGCCCGGAAGCAACGCCCACTGCGAGTCTCGCTCATTGCCCCCTGGTGCCGGCCCGGGGACGGACGCGAACACGCCCACCACGACCCGACTGCTGCCGGGGCCGAAATGAAGTTGCCGGCCAACGGCCCTCTCTGTTCCGAACAGACTCGCAGCCAGTGCTTCACTGATCAGAACCACCCGAGCACCTTCACTCATGTCGTCCTCGGTGACAGCCCTTCCCTGCACGGTTCCCGCGCCCAGCATCGCCAGCAAGCCAGCACTGGCTGTTACCACGGGAATGCGATCACACCCAGCAATGTCTGTCGTGCCCCCGTTCATCGAGTGCATCATGGCCAACTCACTGGTGCACACACCGTATCGATGGGCTCTTCCTCCGAACGGAACCGCGTCGCTCACAACGGTGTCCTGAACGCCAGGCAGCCGAATGGCGGACAGGTCTGTTCGCAGCACTGCAGCATCCGCGCCGTCTTCGCCATCCGAGACCCTGACCACACCAATCGATGCTGCATCCTTGATGTTCCGAGTGCTCAATCTGGAGAAACTGTCCATGGCGGACTGCAATGCGAACGCACATGCCAGGCTTGCAAGCCCTGCCTGCGCTACAAGCAGGGCAGCGCTTCCAATGTGCCTTCGGGTCTCCTTCATCGATTCGAACATATCAGGCAGTCCCTTTCGCGAAGGCGCTCGACAATGAGCTCCCCCAGCAGATCCCAAACGACGGGATCAATGAACAGATCAACGTCGTTGCAACTCCCAGGCCAGCTGCCATCAGCATTGCCCCAGCATGCATCGCTGTTATCGCGCTGGGCAGAACGTCTCCCGCAGCAACCACCCGGATTCCCAGCGCATAGGTGACGACAGCGAGTGCACTGCTTGCGACTCCCGCCGCGATGGATTCCCACATGAGCTGGACGAACACGTCCCGGCGTCGCGCTCCCAGTGCACGTCGTATCGCGAGCTCCCGCCTACGGCGCCCCAGACTGAAGCTCAGCAGTGCCGCCGCATTGACGACGCACACACCGAGAAGGATCAGTGACAGCCGAAGCTGCATCCTGGCCCGCTCCGGAACCAATCCCAGCCTGTCCAGCCAATCCATCAACGGCCAGAGTGCCACCTGCTGGGTGCCTGGTTCGATCCGAAGGCCCTTTGCCTGCGCGTAGGTATTCAGACTCGCGCGGTAGGCGGCGACATCATCTGCGGTGGGCAGCCACGCCCACAGTTGAAGCCATGAAACGTTGGCTCCTGCAGGATCCGTGTTCTGGTCACCCCCCCAGATCGCCGTCCCGTCCACAACAGTCAACTTGTCCGCGATTGCGGTTTCAACTGGCAGGTAGATCTCGTCAGGCTCCACAAACGGCCGGCGTGTGAGATCTCCCTGAAACATCGGCACCGGATGCCAATCCTCCGCGACACCCACAACGGTATAGGTGCGCCTGCCCAGTTCCAACCGATGACCAACACAATCCTGTGCACACTCACGCGCGGCGAGCGCACGCGAAAGCACCACGATTCGACTCGCAGCATGCCCCTCCTCGGCGGTCCATGCCCGTCCTTGAACAACGGCAATGCCAAGCACACTGAAGACTTCCGACGTAGCGAACCTCGCACGCAGCCTTGCGCTGGACTCTCCCGGCCGGGAGAGCGTCACCGCCCCCCCTGCCATTGCTGCCTGTTTCCACGTCCCACCTTGGCCCAGAAGCGCCTTCGCATCTGGCCAGGTCAGTGCCTGTCCCGGATTCGGGGAACCACTGCGCAGGGCATCTGGACGCGCGTCAAGGTACGGGCGGAACAATGCGGAGCTCCGGCCCGGCGCGGGATCCGACGATGCCTGGAGAACAATGGAGAGCATCACGGTCGTGATCCCCACCCCCGCACCCAGCATGAGAGCGATTGCCAGATGAGTGCCGATCCGTTGCTTGAATCGGGCAAGCGAAAGCTGGATGTAGTAGAGCATCATCCAATTGCATCCGGCGTTGGATTACTGGCGCACCTGTCCATGTGATTCTCACTCCATACCCGTGGAAGCTGATGGTTGAGAGTCTCTGATTGTGAAACTCCGACTCAAGCGGAGGCATGGAGTTTGCAACTTTCCTCAGGAAACACACGTAGCTCGCGGACCCTGGATAGAGCGACTGCCACTGATGACGAGGCCGACGTGACGGAGTCTGACGGGAAAGGCCAACTGCCGACGTGGAGACAACGCCCGACGCTTGGATATCTGATCGGAAGTTGGAGGAAGAAGCGTCCCAAAGCAGTTGCGGGCGTCAATGTTCTTCTAGACCCAGAAGTACCAGGCCGCTGCAGCCAGCAGCGCGCCAAACAACAGCACCTGCACCACCACATAGCCCACGCCACTGTCGCGCGACTCAGCGGCAATGCGCTTCTGCAGCGCCTCGCTCACATCCGGCGTTTCTTCCTGCTGCACCTGCTCACGCAACGCCTGCGCCAGCGCGCGCTCTTCCGCATCACGAGGGTCGGTCGATGGGTTCACAGCAGTTCTCCGGCGGCAGCACGCCGCGTCAGTTCCTGCTTCAGGATCTGCCGCGCGCGATACAGGTGGCTCTTGATGGTACCGCGGGCCAGCCCGGTCACCTGTTCGATCTCGGCCAGATCGAAATCCTCCAGGTAGTGCAGGCCGACGATCAGGCGCTGCGGTGCGCTCAGCCGTTCCAGCGCCGCGCCGAGCTGGCGCCCGGCCTGCAGCGCCTCGCTCAACTCGGCCGGGCCCGGGCCCTCATCGCCGATTCCCAGTTCCTCGGGTACTTCCACCGCCACCATCCATTGCGCCTCCAGCCGTCGCCGGCGCAGGTGTTGCAACGCCGTGGTGTAAGCCACCCGTGAAACCCAGGTGCGCAGCGAGGATTCAAAGCGGAACCGGTGCAGCTGGCGGAACACGGCCAGGAAGGTTTCCTGCAGCAGGTCGGCCACCTGATCACGGTCGACCACCATGCGCCCGATCACATGCGCGCAGGTGCGTTGATGGGTCTCGACCAGCTGCGAAAACGCCGCCTGCGAGCCGTCGATGATGGCCCGCACCAAGGCCTGGTCCGCATCCAGCGGTGCAGCGGGTGCCGCCGTCGCCGCTGCATCGTGGCGGCGACGGCCCCGAAGTGCCGACAGCGCTTCGCCGAGCAGGCTCATGCGCGGGGCGCCCCCTGTGCCCGTGGCATGTCCTGGCTCAGCCCTTGCGTGCGGCAGGACGGGTGAAGTGCCAGGCCAGCAGCTGGCCGAGGCCGGCACTGCCGACCATCGCGGCGGCGGCGCCGAAGGTCAGTTCGCGTGCACCGATCGCCTCCAGCAGGCCCATTGCCACGGCCAGGCTGACCAGGCTGATGCCCCAGCGCAGCGCGCCCTGGCGGCGGCGTTCTTCTTCCAGTACCGCCAGCGAGCGGATCACTTCCTCCGGCACGTGCGGAGCCACCAGCTTGCTGCGGGCGCGGGCATCGGCAATGGCATGGATCGCGTAGGCGATGCAGATGAAGAGGGTGATCGGGATCAGTTCCTGCATGGTCGGGCTCCTGTTCGGTGGATGATGCGGGTTCAGGAGAATGGATGCGCGACCACGGCAACCGGTTGCACCACTTTGCCAATCCCGCTGCCATGACCTGTGGCCCCTGCCCCGGGCCGGGGCGGCTGCTACCCTTGGCCGGTTTCCTCTTCTGGTGCCGTCCGCCCATGTCCCGAGTGCTGCCCCTGTCCCTCCTGCTGTCGGCCGTGCTGGCCGCACCGGCTGCGCATGCCGCGCCGACGCCGATCACCATCGAACAGGCCATGGCCGACCCGGACTGGATCGGTCCGCCGGTCGAGAAGGCCTGGTGGTCGTGGAACAGCCAGCAGGTGGAATACCAGCTCAAGCGTAGCGGCAGCCCGGTGCGCGATACCTTCCGCCAGCCGCTGGCCGGTGGTGTGGCCGCACAGGTCGCCGATGACCAGCGCGGCACCCTGGACGTGGCCGAGCCGGTCTACGACCGCAGCCGCAGCCGCAGCGCCTTCGTGCGCAATGGCGATGTGTTCGTGCGCGACCTGCGCAGCGGCGCGCTGACCCAGCTGACCCGCAGCAACGAGCGCGCGGGCAACGTGAACTTCGCCGCCGACAACGGCGTGATCTGGCGGGTCGGCCAGAACTGGTTCCACTGGACTGCCGCCAGCGGCGTGCAGCAGGTGGCCAGCCTGAAAGCCGAGAAGGACCCGCGCACGCCGCCGAAGGCCGACGTGCTGCGCGACCAGCAGCTGCGCACGCTGGAAACCCTTCGCCGCGACCGCGACCAGCGCGAAGCACTGAAGGACCAGGACCAGCGCTGGCGCCAGGCCGACCCGACCCGCGCACCGGGCCCGGTGTACCTGGGCGCCGACGTGGAGATCGCCGACAGCGTGCTGTCGCCGGACCTGACCCACCTGATCGTGGTGACCAAGCCGAAGGACTTCGATGACGGCCGCGGCGGCAAGATGCCGCTGTACGTGACCGAGTCGGGCTACGAGGAAACCGAGGACACCCGCACCCGCGTCGGCCGCAACGGCTTCGAACCGCACACCCTGTGGTACGTGGACGTGCGCACCGGCAAGGCCGAGAAGGTCTCGCTGGCTGGTCTGCCGGGCATCAGCACCGACCCGCTGGCCGAACTGCGCCGCAAGGCCGGCAAGGACGCGCTGAAGGGCGAACGCAGCGTGCAGGTGATGAGCGACTTCATGGGCGGCGGCATCCGCTGGAGCGCCGACGGCCAGCAGGCCGCAGTGATGCTGCGTGCCAACGACAACAAGGACCGCTGGATCATCAGCGTCAACGCTGCCGACGGCCGCGTGCAGAACCGCCACCGCCTGACCGACAACGCCTGGATCAACTGGGGCTTCAACGATTTCGGCTGGATGGCCGATGGCCGCACGCTGTGGCTGCTGTCCGAGGAATCCGGCTTCTCGCACCTGTACACCCAGGCCGGCACCGCCAAGCCGCAGGCGTTGACCAGCGGCAAGTGGGAAACCTCGGCGCCGGTGCCGTCGGCCGATGGCAAGGGCTTCTACTTCCTGTGCAACCAGCAGGCCCCGCATGACTACGAAGTCTGCGCGGTCGACACCGGCAGCCGCCAGGTGCGCGAGCTGACCAGCCTCAACGGCGTGGAAGACTTCTCGCTGTCGCCGGACGGCCAGCAGCTGCTGGTGCGTTACTCCGGCGCCTACCTGCCGCCGCAGCTGGCCGTGCTGCCCAGCGCCGGTGGCCAGGCCCGCGTGCTGACCGACACCCGCACCGCCGACTACAAGGCACGCCAGTGGATCCAGCCGAAGCTGGTGGCGGTGCCGTCCAAGCACGGTGCCGGCGTGGTCTGGGCCAAGTACTACGAACCGGAAAACAAGGAACCGGGGAAGAAGTACCCGATCGTGATGTTCGTGCACGGCGCCGGCTACCTGCAGAACGTGCACCAGCGCTACCCGGCCTACTTCCGCGAGCAGATGTTCCACAACCTGCTGGTGCAGAAGGGCTACATCGTGCTGGACATGGATTACCGCGGCAGCGAGGGCTACGGCCGCGACTGGCGTACGGCGATCTACCGCAACATGGGCCACCCGGAACTGGAAGACTACAAGGACGGCCTGGACTGGCTGGTCGACACCCAGCAGGGTGACCGCGACCACGCCGGCATCTACGGCGGTTCCTACGGCGGCTTCATGACCTTCATGGCGCTGTTCCGCTCGCCGGGCACCTTCAAGGCCGGCGCCGCGCTGCGCCCGGTGGTGGACTGGCACCAGTACAACCACGGCTACACCAGCAACATCCTCAACACCCCGGACATCGATCCGGAGGCGTACCGCGTGTCCTCGCCGATCGAGTACGCGCAGAACCTGCAGGACAACCTGCTGATCGCCCACGGCATGATGGATGACAACGTGTTCTTCCAGGACTCGGTGAACCTGACCCAGCGCCTGATCGAACTGCACAAGGACAACTGGTCGATCGCACCGTACCCGCTGGAACGCCACGGCTACACCCGTGCCGATTCCTGGCTGGACCAGTACAAGCGCATCCTCAAGCTGTTCGAGCAGAACCTGAAGTGAGCAACGCCGCGGCCACGATCCACATCGTGGCCGCGGTCATCCTGGATGACCGCGGCCAGGCGCTGGTGGTGCGCAAGCACGGCGCCAGCCGCTTCATCCAGCCGGGCGGCAAGCCCGAACCCGGCGAGGCGCCTCTGCAGGCGCTGGCACGCGAGCTGGAAGAGGAACTCGGCGTGCAGCTGCGCGCCGGGGCTGCCATCGCGCTGGGCACGTTCGAGGACTGGGCGGTGAATGAGCCCGGTCACCGCGTGCAGGCACAGGCGTGGTGGGTACAGGTGGACGGCACGCCACAGGCGCGCGCTGAGATCGCCGAACTGGCCTGGGTGCCGCTGCAGCCGCCGCATGGTCTGCCCTTGGCACCGCTGAGCGAACACCATATCCTGCCGGCCGTCGCCACCCGGGTGACGGCCCGCTGAACGCGCGGGCACCGATTGCAAGGACACCGGATGTCAGTGCCGCTCCCGCCGCCCTCGTTGCAGCCTTCGCCCTACCACGCGTGGATTCGACCGCTGGTCCAGGCCTCCTTCTGGCTGTCCGCGCTGCTGACCGGTTACTTCGTACTGCAGGGGCTGCTGGTGTGGCCGCTGCACGACATTCCACTCTGGCAACTGCTGGCCGGTGAAGTACAGCATCGGCAGATGCACAGCCTGACCTGGCTGCTGGCACACCCTGTGTGTGCCTCGATGATCGCCGCACTGCTCTGCCTGGCCTCGGCCGTGGCCAGTTGGGGCCTGCTGCGAGAGCGCCGCTGGGGCCTGTGGAGCTTCGTGGTGATGCTGCTGTTGAGCGCGCTGGCCAATTTCGCGATCACCTGGTGGCTGGACGTGTTCATGCGCGAGGTGATCGTGCTGCTCGCCGACGACCCGGGCATGCAGCAATCGATGCAGCCGCGGCGCTGGATGATGACCTTCACCCTGCTCGGCACGTCGGTGCTGTTCCTCGGCCTGCAGGGCTGGCTGGCCTGGCGCCTGCTGCGGCCGGACATCCGCTCGCGCTTCCACTGAGCCACACCCCGTTCCCGCACGACAAGGACCGTCGCATGCGCTTGCTGACCCTTCTCCCCGCACTGCTGCTGTTGGCCGCGCTGCCTGCCGGCGCAGACGCGCTGCAATGTGGCGAATACCGCAGCGCCGATGGTGGCATGGCGTTGGTGTTCAGCACCGCCAGCACCGGCTACCGCCACAACGACATCAGCGAGCCGGAACCACTGTGGGTTGATCACAGTGCGGCGCAGACCCGCCTGGTCATGCTCGATGACGGCGTCGCGCAGCCCATCCGGATCAGCGCCGACGGACGGCGCATCGCGGACGACGCAGGGATGATCTACACCCTGAGGCAGTCTCGAGCCTGCGCCGTCGAGCCCAGCGCGATGGACGGCAGCTGTCGCGCCGCCGGCAGCCACTGCATTGCGCAGCTGCCCACGGCCTCACCCGGCCAGGCCCAGCGTGCGTGCGGCGAAGGCGTTGGCGCGGGCTGCTCGGCGCTGCTGCGACAACTGCGCGATGGCAACGCCGCAGCCGCCGATGACACCGGCGCCGCGCGCTTCGAACGTCCGCCCGCCTGCCGCGAACACACACCCGGGCATGACCCGCAGGCCTGCGAGGCGCTGACTGACGATGCCTTGGCTGCCGCGATGCAGTCGGTGGGTGAGCGCCTGCAACAGGAAGACGAGGACACACTGAACTCACCGCTTCCGGCCGCTGCACGCGACCGTCTGCAGCAGCTGTGCCTGCATCACCGTGGTGGTCGCTTCTGCATCGAAGTGGCCGAACAGCAGTTGATCGCGCTGAAACCCGTGTTGGCGGTGCAGGCCCTGCAGGTGGTCTGCGATGCAGGACGCATCAGTGCCTGCGAACGCATCGCACCGCTGTACGATCTCGGTGCGGATCTGCGCCTCGTCCCGGCCCAGCGGGTGCCGTGCGGCCGCTACCAGGCCGACGGTGGCGTGATCGACAGGCTCGACTTCGGCGATGGCGCGCGTGGCCGCCTGCATGACGGTGCCATCCACCTGCAGCAGAACGGCGAAACCCTTGTGCTGCGCCAGCTCGGCAATGGCGACCTGCTTGGTATGGATGCGCAGACGGGATATCAGCGTTACCAGCCGGTGCCCGGCACGGCACAATGCACGCCCCCGCGCGAGGGCCGTGGTTCGCCGTAGCGCCTGGAGTTTCCCGTTCGATCGTCAAGGAGACGACATGCATTCACCCGCACCGCGCCGCCACTGGCTGGCCTGGGCGCTGCTGCTGGCCGCGCCGATGGCCGCCGCACAGTCACCGCAATGCGGCCTGTTCAAGGCCGACGAAGGCAGCGGTACGCTGCGCATCAGCTCGCCGAACCGCGGCGAGCAGAAGCACTTCGGCAGCGCACCGACGCCCGTCGCCTTCCAGCAGATCAACGGAACGCTGCAACTGGTGAACCTGGAGTACGGCCTGCCCAGCGCGCTGCAGGTGCGCGATCGTGGCCGGACGGTCGAGGTGGATGGCACGGTCTACATCCTGCAGACCCCCGCACAGTGCGCCGCAGCCGCCGCGCCGGCCGAAGGCAGCTGCCTGGCCGATGCGGCGGGGTGCCTGGACAACCGTCGCGAAGCGAGCCCGACCGCGCTGGAAGCAGGGTGCCGGGAAGGCGTGCCCGGCATGTGCCTGCAACTGGCTGATCGTTGGCACGAGGAGGCCAAACCTACGGTCGAGGCCGATCCCGCTCTGGCAAAGGCAGCGCTGGACGCCGCCCTGTCCGGCATCAAACTCCCCGCTGCCTGTGACGACGGTGGCTTCGAGCAGGGAACCCCGGCGTGTGCCGCCGCACTCGAGGCAGACCCCGCGGTGCAGGAGCAGCTGGTCAAGGCGGCGATGACGGCAGCCATGACCGAAGCCGTGGTGACGATGGCAGCGCCGACCGCGCCGGTGATCATTCCGGCTGAGCGGCGCCATAAGTTGTTGCAGCTGTGCCGCGAGGTATCCCATGGCGGCTTCTGCACCCGCGTGGCTGAACTGTCCTGGGAGGCGGGAGATCCCCAGCAGGCGGTGCAGGCCCTGGCTGCGGCCTGCACACCCGGTAACGACGCCGCCACCTGCGAACGCCTGCCGGCGCTGCAGGCGGTGGGTGCATCGTTGCAACCGCAGCCAGCAACGGCCCTGCCCTGTGGCAACTACCGGGCCGACGGCGGCCTGATGGACACGCTGGACTTCGGTGACAACGGCCTGGTCGGCGTTGGCTGGAACAGCCATCTTCGCGCGCGCGTCGAAGAGGGCGACATCCGCATCCGCCACGATCGGGACGGCGACTTCGTGCTGCGCCCGCTGCCCGGCGGCCAGTTGCTGGGCCTGGACACCTGGACCCGCTTCCAGGTGTTCACCCCTACCGGCGAGGGCCCGACCCGCTGCAGCGCACCGAGGCAATACACGGTACTGCCGCTGCCGCAGGATTGCCCGCTGGCGCTGGCCAACGAGGACGGTGCCGAAGCCTGCTGTGCGCAGGGCAAGCTGCAGGGCTGCAACATTCTCGGCAACCGCCTTGCGCTGTCCGGGCACTGGCTGCAGGCCGCCGGGCACTACACCACCGTCTGCCGCGCTGGCGTCCGCGAAGGGTGCGAGAACCTGGTCACCGCGCAGGGCAACGGTGCGGACGTGGACGCCCGTCGCATCCTGGAACAGCTGTGCAAGGCCGACCGCAGCGGCCTGCATGTGGCCTGCGACGTACTCGGAACCCAGAACTGGGAGCTGATCACGCTGGGCGGCGCCCTGCAGAAGTCGGTTGACGAGGCGGCGGTGGACGACACTCCGGCACCGCGCAACTCCAACCGCAAGCGCTGAGCCGGCCAGGGCCTGTCCGCAGCTTCGGGCGGGCCCTGCGGTAAAGTACGCGCCATGAACGAATTCGAGCGCGTGCGCGCCTACCTCACCGACCTGCAGGACCGCATCTGTGCGGCGATCGAGGCCGTCGATGGCCAGGCCCGCTTCCAGGAAGACCTGTGGCAGCGTGCCGAGGGCGGTGGCGGGCGTACCCGCGTGCTGCGTGACGGTGCGGTGTTCGAGCAGGCCGGCATCGGCTTCTCCGACGTGGCCGGCAGCCGCCTGCCGCCGTCGGCCTCGGCCAACCGCCCGGAACTGGCCGGCGCCTCCTGGCGCGCCACCGGCGTGTCGCTGGTGTTCCACCCGCACAACCCGTACGTGCCGACCACTCACGCCAACGTGCGCTTCTTCCAGGCGCAGCGCGACGGTGAAGTGGTGGCCAGCTGGTTCGGCGGCGGCTTCGACCTGACCCCGTTCTATCCGCTCGACGAGGACGTGCAGCACTGGCACCGGGTCGCGCGCGATCTGTGCGCGCCGTTCGGCGACGAACGCTATGCCGCGCACAAGCGCTGGTGTGACGAGTACTTCTTCCTGCGCCACCGCAATGAAACACGTGGCGTCGGCGGGCTGTTCTTCGACGACCTGCACGGTGACTTCGAACGCGATTTCGATTACCTGCGGGCGGTCGGTGATGGCTTCCTCGATGCCTACCTGCCGATCGTGCAGCAGCGCAAGGACACCGCATACGGTGAACGCGAGCGCGAGTTCCAGCTGTACCGCCGCGGCCGCTACGTGGAGTTCAACCTGGTCTACGATCGCGGCACCCTGTTCGGGCTGCAGAGCGGTGGCCGCAGCGAAAGCATCCTGATGAGCCTGCCGCCGCGGGTGCGCTGGGAGTACGGTTTCAGCCCGGAGGCCGGCAGTGCCGAGGCGCGCCTGGCCGACTACCTGGTGCCGCGCGACTGGCTCTGATCTTCCGGCGCCACGCCTGACGCGTGGCGCCTTCCCCGCCTGTAGTGCGTCCAGCACCGGACAGGTCCTGCTGTACCTCCTTCAAGGATGATCCCCCAATGCCTGTCGCTGTTTCCTTCCGTCCCCGCGCTGCGGGCTGGCGCTCCCTGCTGTTGCTTGCACTGGCCTCAGCCGCGCTGCCGGCATCGGCGCAGTCAATGGCCTGTGGTACTTACACCAACAGCAGCGGCACCACCACGCTGACCCTCGAGAGCGAGGGTCACGGCCACCTGTCCGGTCCCTACCAGGCCACCGAAGAACTGCGCGTGGCCCGCGAGCAGGACGTGCTCGGCACCGGCAACCTGAGCACCGGCCGCCTGGAAAACTGGTTCTTCGAGAACGACGACCGCAACATCGTCACTCCCTATGGCGAGTTCACCCGCCAGCGCTCCGCGGCCTGCAAGGCGATGCCGGAACCGATCGAGGGCGGCTGCGTGATGAATACCTCGGACTGCCTGGAGGCGTTGCCCGAGGCCGCACCGCCGAAGCTGCACGCCTGGTGCGCCGAAGGCGTGGGCGCGGCCTGCGTGCAGTTGCTGGAAACCTACCAGCAGCAGGCCAAGGACGCGGCCCCGAAGGCCACGCGGGCAGAGCCACCGATGCCTGAACTCTGCAAGGAAGATTCCCCATCGTTCGACGCAGAAGGATGCGAGGCGATGGCCTCAGTGGTGGCCTGGGAGCAGATGGGCAAGCTGGTGTTCGGGCTGGAACACGCGATGGCGCCACTGCTGCCGGCCACGCAGCTCGATGAATTGTCTGCGCTGTGCCGGCAGCAGCACGGTGAGACGTTCTGCAGCAAGGTAGCCGATGTACTGTGGAGTGCCGGGCGCACGCTGCAGTCCCGCGACGCGGTGCAGCTGGCCTGCGCACAGCGCCTGGAGGCGTCCGAGTGCGAGACCGCCAGACGTCTCGCGGTGCTGGACACGGTGCCGGCCACGGCGCTGGCACCGGTGCCAGCCATCACCCTGCCCTGCGGGCGCTACGAAGCCGAGCACAGCGTGCTCTCGCAGCTGAACTTCCTCGATGGCGGCGTGGTCGATGTCGAGGGCCGCAGCCAGCGCCTGCGCGCCAGCCTGGAAGGCGGGCGCATCCTGATCCGCCGCGACGTCGGCAGCGACTTTGTGCTGCAGGCGCTGCAGAACGGCAACCTGATCGGAATCGACAGCGGCAACCGCTTCGCCTACTACCAGCGCAAGCCCTCTGCCGGCGGGGCCAGCTGCAAGCCACCGGTGGCCTTCGTGGAGATCCCGCTGCCGCTGGACTGCCCGACCCTTGCCCGCAAGGACGGCGCCCAGGCGTGCTGTGCCGAGGGCAAACTACTTGGCTGCAAGGTCGCCGGCGAAGCGCTGTTCGAGTCCGAAAAATGGGCCGCGTCGCTGCCCTACTTCGAGACGCTGTGCGGCGCGGGCGTGCGCGAAGGGTGCCTGGCATTGGCAGCGGTGTATTCGCACACCGCAGACCCGAAGATTCCGCAGGCCATGGCGGCGATCTGCGCGAAGGACGGCAAGGGCACGCACGTGGCCTGTGATGTGGACGCCACCCGCAACTGGCCGGCACTGAAGGCCGAAGCCGCCCCCTGACGCTCATGCACCTGTAGAGCCGAGCCCATGCTCGGCTCCGGACGCAAGGCAGCCGAGCATGGGCTCGGCTCTACAAGGTCAGGTGCTCTTCCTCGGAATGATGGTGATGTGCCCGTTGATTTCCAGCAGGGCCAGCTCGACATCCTCCACGCCCAGACAGCCCTGCTGGCGCATGGCGGCCTCGAAATCCGAGCGGGTGACCTGCTCCCGGCGCAGAACGGCGTCGAACAGGCGCCCATCACGCGCGATCACCACCGGTTCTCCCTCCACCAGGCGTTCGATCCGCCGGCTGCGGGTACTTACCCAGCCCACCCCGTAGTTGAGCAGGATCAGGGTCGCGGCCAGCAGCAGGCCGCCGCCCAGCGAGGTGTCAGTGCCCAGCAGCGCGTTCTGCACCGCATTGCCCAGCAGCACCACCAGCAGCACGTCGAACGGGGTGATCTGCCCCAGCGGGCGCTTGCCGCTCAGCCGGACCATGCCCAGCACCACGACATACACCACCACCGCGCGCAGGATGAACTCCCACCACGGCATCGCCAGTGCGAACAGATCGGGCATTGCGGGTTCCCCTGCTGGACGGTGGCCCAGCCTAGCACCTGGGGTCAGATCCCTTTGCCCAGCGGGCAAAGGGATCTGACCCCATCCGAGATGTTCCGGCGGCACAAATAAAAAGCCCCGCTGACCAGGGGGAGGTCAACGGGGCCGGGGAACGGGCACTTGGGGAGGAGTCCCCGTTCCGAGATCTGCTCCAGGGGATGGGAGAGATCCACAACAGGCGTTGCGCCTGTCGAGAGTTATAGAAGCACTCCGAACACTAACGGTTCGTGAAGGGGCCCAATTTAATGAACCTCGATCAGGGCAACATTCATGATCGAGTCAGAAACCTCTGACGAATGAACGAATTCACGTCGTTTTCGGCCTGAAACACCCTCAGTGCGCTTCGTCCCAGTTGTTGCCGACGCCGGTATCGACCACCAGCGGCACCCGCAGTTTGGCCGCTTGCGACATGCGCTCCACCACCTGCAAACGCAAGTCTTCAACGAAACTACCTTCGGTTTCGAAGACCAGTTCATCGTGCACCTGCAGGATCATCCGCGCCGGTGCGCCGCTGTCACGCAGCCACTGGTCCACGTCCACCATCGCGCGCTTGATGATGTCGGCGGCGGTGCCCTGCATGGGCGCGTTGATCGCGGCACGCTCGGCACCGGCGCGCAGGCCCTGGTTACGTGCATGAATGTCGTTCAGGTACAGGCGGCGACCGAACAGGGTTTCCACGTAGCCCTGGTCGCGGGCCTGCTGGCGCATCCGCTCCATGAAGTCACGCACGCCCGGGTAGCGGCTGAAGTACAGCGCCACGTAGTCCTGTGCCTGGCCACGGTCGATGCCCAGGTTGCGGGCCAGGCCGAAGGCGCTCATGCCGTACATCAGGCCGAAGTTGATCGCCTTGGCGGCACGACGCTCGTTCGGCGTCACTTCTTCCAGGGTGCGCCCGAACACCTCGGCGGCGGTGGCACGGTGCACGTCGGCGCCCTGCTCGAAGGCACGCACCAGGCCCGGGTCCTCGGACAGGTGGGCCATGATCCGCAGCTCGATCTGCGAGTAGTCGGCGGCCAGCAGCTGGAAGCCCTCCGGGGCGATGAACGCGCGGCGGATGCGGCGGCCATCCTCGGTGCGGATCGGGATGTTCTGCAGGTTCGGGTCCGAGGAGGACAGGCGGCCGGTGGCGGCACCGGACTGGTGATAGCTGGTGTGCACGCGGCCAGTGTCAGGGTTGACCATCTCCGGCAGCTTGTCGGTGTAGGTGCTGCGCAGCTTGGCCAGGCCACGGTAGTCGAGGATCACCCGCGGCAGCTCATGCTGGTCGGCAATCGCCTCCAGCGCCTCTTCATTGGTGCTGGGCTGGCCCTTGGGGGTCTTCACCACCGCCGGCAGCTTCAGCTCATCGAACAGCACCGCCTGCAGCTGCTTGGGCGAATCCAGGTTGAAGCTGCGGCCGGCCAGTTCGGTGGCCTTCTGCTGCGCGGCCAGCATGCGCGAGGACAGGTCCTGGCTCTGTCGGCGCAACTCGTCGGTGTCGATGCGCACGCCGTTGGCTTCAATCGTGGTCAGCACCGGCACCAGCGGCATCTCGATGTCGCGGTACACGCTGTCCAGCGCTGGCTCGGCCAGCAGCTGCGGCTGCAGCGCGCGGTGCAGGCGCAGGGTGATGTCGGCGTCCTCGGCCGCATAGCGGCTGGCCTCGTCGATGCCCACCTGCGAGAACGGAATCTGCTTGGCGCCCTTGCCGGCCACGTCCTCGAACTTGATGGTGCTGTAGCCCAGGTAACGCAGGGCCAGCGAATCCATGTCGTGGCGGGTGGCGGTGGAGTTGAGCACGAAGCTCTCCAGCATGGTGTCGTCGTGGTAGCCCTGCATCTCCACGCCGTGGCGGCGCAGCACATGCAGGTCGTACTTGCCGTGCTGGCCCAGCTTCTTCTTCGCCGGGTCCTGCAGCACCGGGCGCAGTACATCCAGCACCTGCTGCAGCGGCAGCTGCGCCGGCGCCCCGGGGTAATCGTGGCCGACCGGAATGTAGGCGGCCCTGCCCGGCTCGACCGCCAGGCTGACGCCGACCAGGCGCGCGCGCATCGCATCCAGCGCGTCGGTCTCGGTGTCGAAGCTGATCAGGTCGGCCTGCTGCAGGCGCTCCACCCAGGCCTGCAGCTGCTCGCTGGTCAGCACGGTCTCGTATTCACCCGGCGCGGCCAGCGCCGGATCCAGCGTGCCGGCGGCCGGCGCCTCGGCGCTGCCACGGGCGAAGCCGGCAGCGGTGCCGCGCAGGCTTGGGGTGGCCTCACTGGCCGCGGTGGGGGCCGGCAGCGGTGCACCCAGCTCCTTCAGCGCCTGGGTGAAGCCATAGCGCGTATACAGCTCGGTCAGCTCCGGCACATCCTGCTCGCGCAGGGCGAGCGTGGTCGGGCTGGCGTCCAGCGCCACGTCGGTACGGATGGTCACCAGCTCGCGGTTCAGCGGCAGCCGCTCCAGCGCAGCGCGCAGGTTCTCGCCGATCTTGCCCTTCATGGTCGGCGCGGCCGCCATCACCCCGTCCAGGTGCTGGTACTCGGCCAGCCACTTGGCGGCGGTCTTCGGCCCGCACTTCTCCACGCCCGGCACGTTGTCGACCGCGTCGCCCATCAGCGCCAGCAGGTCGATGATCTGGTCGGCGCGCACGCCGAACTTCTCCATCACCGCCGCGTCCGAATCCATGCGGCTGCCGGTCATGGTGTTGACCAGCTCGATGCCCGGGCGCACCAGCTGGGCGAAGTCCTTGTCGCCGGTGGAAATGGTCACCTTCAGGTCCTGCGCCAGGCCCTGCAGGGCCAGCGTTCCGATCACATCGTCGGCCTCCACGCCGGGGATGCGCAGGATGCTGATGCCGAGCGCCTCGACGATGCGGCACATCGGCTCGACCTGGCTGCGCAGCTCATCGGGCATCGGCGGGCGGTTGGCCTTGTACTGGTCGTACAGGTCGTCACGGAAGGTCTTGCCCGGCGCGTCGACCACGAACGCGACGTAGGCCGGGCGTTCCTTCAGCGTCGAACGCAGCATGTTGACCACGCCGAACAGCGCGCCGGTGGGTTCACCCTGTGCATTGGACAGGGGCGGCAGCGCGTGGAACGCGCGGTACAGGTAACTGGACCCGTCGATCAGGACTAATCTGCTCATGGGTCGATTCTACGCGCCCGTGCCTGCACCGCGACGACACGGCACGCACCCGGCGATGGGGCATAATCAGGGCTCTATCCAGGCAAAGGCCCCCGCCGATGAAGACCCTGATGCTGGCTTCCCTGCTCCTGCTCGCTGGCTGCGCCAGCATGGGTGGCGCAGGTGCTCCCCCGGTGGACGTCAAGGGCGCCGATGTCTCCAAGCGCACCATGGACAACGGCGATGTCATCGAGGAATACCGCGTGTCCGGCCAGCTGCGCATGGTCAAGGTGACCCCGTCGCGCGGTGCTCCGTTCTACATGTACGACAAGAACGGCGACGGCCGTTTCGACAACGACAAGGACGGCGTGTCGCCGGTGTACTGGAAGCTGTACAGCTGGTGATGTGACCGGGGTCGGATCCCTTTCCGCAGGAAAGGGCTCTCCCCCCCCAAAGCCCCCGGGCCGCCCCCCCCCCGGGGGGGGGGGGTATCGGGGGGGGGGGGGAAACCCCGCCATGCTCGGATATGACGCCCCTCGGCCCCGCAAAAAACAACGCCGGCGCGCATCCTGCGGCCGGCGTCGGGTCCCCTCCCCGGGAACGCTTGAATCAGTGGGTGTGGATCAGCGGATGACCAGCACCGGCAGGGTGCTGCGCGCCAGCACTTCTGCGGTCTGGCTGCCCAGCAGCACGCGGGTCACGCCGCGACGGCCATGCGAGGTCATCACGATCAGATCGCTGTTGCGCTCGCCCGCCGTCTCGATGATGCCGTCGGCCGCATAGCGGTCCAGCACATGCACGGGGTTGGCGGTAATGCCCTGCTCGGCCGCCTTGGCCAGCGCCGGCTGCAGCACCTTCTGCGCGCCTTCCTCGCGGTCGGCCTTGTACTCGGGGCTGTTCATGTAGCCCACGCTCCAGCCCATGGCGTCGTACATGCCAACGGCCCACGGCTCGGAAACAGTCACGATATCGACCTCGGCGTTGAGGTCCTTGGCCAGTTCCAGGCCCTTGGCCAAGCCCTTGTCGGCCAGCTCGGATCCGTCGGTGGCAATCAGGATGCGCTTGTACATGGTGGGGCTCCGTAGCGATCTGCCAGATGGGAACGACACCATTGCACACCGGATGTGCAGGCCGCGCCTTGAGCAGGATCAATCCGGCGCCGCGCAGCGGCGTGTGCGCACCACCCGCTTGCCCGCCCCCTTGCCGCGGCGCATGCTGGACCAGCGGCACCGCGCCGCGCCGGGAGAACGCACATGCAGGACAGCAAGCCGACACCACGAAGCTCCCTCAGCATCATCCTTTGGAGCCTCATCGCCGCCTTCGTGCTGTTCTACGGCGGCTATCATCTGGGCAAGGACATGGCGCTGCGTGACAACGCCCGCCAGGCAGCAGGCAAGTAACCCGCTTCTGTAGAGCCGAGCCCATGCTCGGCTGCTTTTCCCGTCAGAAGCAGCCGAGCATGGGCTCGGCTCTACAGTTGACCTTCTCAGGCGATCTGCACCACGCGTGCGTTCTGGCACAGCGGGTAGCTGGCCACGAATCCGGCGATCGCATCGCGCATCGCCTCGAACGATTCGCCATACATGTACAGCGCGGTTTCGGTCGGGCCCTGCCACCAGCTGCAGATCTCGCCCAGGCCATCGATGTTCTCGGACAGCTGCTCGAACACGTGGTTGGAATCACACTGTTCGTAGACCTCGTCCGGCAGGTTCAGGCCATCCAGGTAGATGCCGAGGCCCTCGGTCACGCCGAAGCTGCGATCAGCCTCGCCAGCCCCCTGCAGCTGCGAACCCTTCGGCGCACCCAGCTGTTCCAGCAGGTCGATCAGCTTCGGCACGCCGGCCGCGTCCACCAGGGCAACTTCAATATCGCCGTACTCGACCTCACCCAGGTCCGACATCGCGGTGCCGCCGCCAGTCAGCTCGCCCACCTGGGCCGCCTGCAGCAGCGCGTCGAGCGGATCCTCGAACAGTTCGTGGCGATGCTCCGGCTGCAGCCGGGCGTTCAACTTCACGGTGACGTGCAACGTGGGTTCGGTCATGGGGCGTTCCTGGAACTGGAAGATGTGGCTTCTATTGTAGAGCCGAGCCCATGCTCGGCTGTTTTTCCCGCCAGAAGCAGCCGAGCATGGGCTCGGCTCTACAACAGCCCGTCAACGAAGGAAGGGCGTGACCTTGCGCTTCAGCAGCTCCACCAGCACCGGGTCCATGTAGTCGTAGTCATCCGGGATATCCATGCAGATCACCCGCTTGCCGTTCATCCACGCCTTGTAGCGGCTGGACAGCCGGTTGCGGTGGGCGCGCTCCATCACGAACACGATATCGGCCCACTGCAGCAGCTCGGGGCTGAGCACTTCCTCGGCGTCGGCCAGCAGCCCGGCCGAGGCGGTCTCGATGCCCGGCCAATCGGCGAATACCTGCTCGGCCGTCGGGCTGCGCAGGCGGTTCTGGCTGCAGAGGAAGAGCACGTTGCGGGTCATGAGCGCAGCCTAATCGGGGTCGGATCCCTTTTCCATCGGAGAAGGGGCTCTGACCCCAGGTGCTTTCAGACAAGTTGCATGGCCGGAAGACCTTCAGCAGACCATCATGTGCTTTTCCACCATCCAGATGCCCATGATCACCAAGGATGACCTGTTAACGACGTTCGCAGAGGTGGCTGAGGCCCACGGCTGCTACTTCAGCAAGTACGTAGTCGCGACCTACGTACTCTATTGCTGCATACGGAATGCCGGGGAACATGACCTCGCGATCGCGTCCAGAAATGTCGATGATCCGGAATTCGCTGCCAGCGTTGTGCTGAACGCGCCGCCCCGTCTTTCGCATGATGGGCCAACGATCTTCAAAATTCCTTCCAACGCCTATGGGTTCACTCATGCGATGGCGGTTCCCAGCACCTATCACGGGCTTCTGAATCAGATCGAGAAGCGCACGGGTCTGTTCCTGTGCCTGCCAATTTTCCCGTGTGAGTTCAACGGCAACGAATCAGAAGATGACTTCAGGTGGTCCACACATCACATCGTTGACGTCAACAACTGGCATCGGACCAGGCAGCCGAAGATAAGCCTGTACTTCGACAATGCCCGCACTGGCGGCGGAACGGACAAGGACGGCGCTATCGTGAGCCTGGAGACGTTGATAGCCGAAATCGACAACCTCAACGGCGTGGGCAACGGCTTCATCGAGATCACCAACTACCGCGGCGAGGTGATCGAGGTGTTGTCGCCGGCGGAAGACCACTACGTGCTGATCCGCAACCGCCAGGATGAAGAAGCGATGGACCGCGCCGGGTTGGTGGCAGCCGTGGAGACATTCACCATCGGCTGATAGCCGACCGCTGTTGTAGAGCTTTCCCACCAAGAGCAGCCGAGCATGGCTCGGCTCTACAGGAATTCCTGCCCCCCCGACAGTGATCAGATCACCGTCAGGTTGGCGTAGGCCATCACCAGCCACTTGCTGCCGGCGTCGGCGAACTCGACCTGCACGCGGGCGTGCGCGCCGCTGCCTTCGTAGTCGGTCACCATGCCTTCGCCGAACTTGGGATGGGTGACCAGCGCACCCAGCTTGACCGGCGGCGCCTCGATCGAGGCATGGCCCATCACCCGGCTGGCGCCCATCGAGGCCGGGCGCGAGACCTGCACCTTCGGGCGCACTTCGTGCAGCAGCTCGCGCGGAATCTCGCGCAGGAAGCGCGACGGCAGGCTGTAGTTGTCCTGCCCGTGGATGCGGCGCGATTCGGCATAGCTCAGCACCAGCTTCTGGCGCGCGCGGGTGATGCCGACGTAGGCCAGGCGGCGCTCTTCTTCCAGCCGCCCGCTTTCCTCCAGCGAACGTGCGCTGGGGAACAGGCCTTCTTCCAGGCCGGCCAGGAATACCAGCGGGAATTCCAGGCCCTTGGCCGAGTGCAGGGTCATCAGCTGCACGCCGTCCTCGCCCGCCTGCGCCTGGCCTTCACCGGCCTCCAGCGCGGCATAGGCCAGGAACGCGACCAGCTCGTCCATGTCCTCGCCCACTTCCTCGATGTCATCGGCACGGCGCACGAAGCGCGAGGCCACCGAGACCAGTTCGTCGAGGTTGTCGGTGCGCGATTCCGAGTCCAGCGCGTTGCGGCTTTCCTTGCTCCAGTGCTCGCGCAGCTGCGAGCGGGCGAGCACGTGGTCCACGCGCTCGGCCAGGGTCATGTGCAGGGTCTGCGCCTGCAGCTCATTGACCAGCACCAGGAAGCCGGCCAGCGCGTTGCGCGCGCGTGCGGCCAGCGCACTGCCCTGGGTGACCAGCATGGTCGCTTCCCACAGCGAAATGCCCTGCGCGCGCGCCTCGCGGCGTACTTCGTCCAGCGTGCGGTCGCCGATGCCACGGGTGGGCGTGTTGACCGCACGCTCGAACGCCGCGTCATCGTTGCGGTTGGACAGCAGGCGCAGGTAGGCCAGCGCATCCTTGATTTCGGCACGCTCGAAGAAGCGCATGCCGCCGTACACCCGGTACGGCACCTGTTCGCTCAGCAGCGCTTCTTCCAGCGCGCGCGACTGCGCGTTGCTGCGGTAGAGCACGGCCACTTCGGTGTAGCTGCCACCGTCGCGCACCCACTGGCGTGCACGCTCGACGATGTAGCGCGCCTCGTCCATCTCGTTGTACGCCGCGTACAGGTCGATCGGCTCGCCGTCGCCGCTGTCGGTCCACAGCTGCTTGCCGATGCGGTCCGGGTTGTGCGCGATCACCGCGTTGGCGGCGCCGAGGATGTTGGCGGTGGAGCGGTAGTTCTGCTCCAGGCGGATGGTCTGTGCGCCCGGGAAGTCGCGCAGGAAGCCCTGCACGTTCTCGACCTTGGCGCCACGCCAGCCGTAGATGGCCTGGTCATCGTCGCCGACCACGAACACGTGGCCGGAATCACCGGCCAGCACGCGCACGAAGGCGTACTGGATGGCGTTGGTGTCCTGGAACTCGTCCACCAGGATCTCGCGGAAGCGGGCGCGGTAATGCGACAGCAGCGCCGGGTTGTCGCGCAGCAGTTCGTGCGCGCGCAGCAGCAGCTCGGCGAAGTCGACCAGGCCGGCACGGTCGCAGCGTGCCTGGTATTCGATATAGGCCTGGCGCATGGTTTCCAGCCACGCATCGTGCGGTTCGGGCTGGATGTGCTGCGGGCGGCGGCCCTCGTCCTTCTGCGCGTTGATCCACCACGCGATCTGCTTGGCCGGGTACTTGCCGTCGTCCAGTTCCAGCGCCTGCACCACGCGCTTGACCAGCCGCAGCTGGTCGTCCGAATCCATCACCTGGAAGCCTTCGGGCAGCTTCGCGTCCTGCCAGTGCAGGCGCAGCAGGCGGTTTGCCAGGCCGTGGAAGGTACCGATCCACATGCCACGGCTGCCGTTGGGCAGCTGTGCGTCGATGCGGTGGCGCATTTCGCCGGCCGCCTTGTTGGTGAAGGTCACCGCGAAAATGCCGTGGGTCGGCACGCCGTCGACTTCATGCAGCCAAGCGATGCGGTGGGTGAGTACGCGGGTCTTGCCGGAACCGGCACCGGCCAGCACCAGGTGGTGGCCGGGGGGAGCGGAGACGGCTTCGCGCTGGGCCGGGTTCAGGCCATCAAGCAGGTGGGAGACATCCATGCCCCCATTTTACGGCATCGCCGTCGCGGCTCCTGCGACCACCTGGGTGGCCAGTGCCTGGGCCTGCTGACGCAGTTCAGGCACCGCCAGGCTTTCCCACAGGCTGCCGATGCGCAGGCTGCCGAGCACGCCCAGCCGCGCCTGCGGCTGGCCACCGACGGCGCGCAGGCGGTCGCCCGGCACCGTGCTGTCCAGGCCCAGCCCATGCGGACCGGGGCGGGCAAGTCCATCGGCCTGCAGCTGCTGCAGCAACGGATTGCGCAGCGCACTGGCGCGGGTTTCGACGCCGGTGGCGTTGATCACACCGCCGATCGTCCACCGCTGTTCATTGCCCGAGGCATCGCGGCCGGACAGCTGCACGGCATCGCCTTCGCGCCAGACGCGTTGGAGGCGGGCGCGGTGGATGTGCAGCTGGCCGCTGTCCTGCAGAGTCTGCAGCTGCGCGTCGACCTCTTCGGCAATGCGGTGGCGATGCACATCCCAGTAGCGCACCACATGGCGCAGGAAGCGGCGCTGGTCGGCCGCGTCGAGGCTGCACCACAGCGCCTGCCCGTGCGGACGGATGCGGTCCATCACGCCCTGCCACGGCAGGCCGTCGGCCTGCGCTTGACGGGCGAAGCCACGCAGCGCACGCAGGCGCTGGCGCAGGTTCATCGGCAGCAGCACCGCCGGATCGAAGCTGGGCAGGCCGCCGTGCGCGTGCGGCAGCGGCAGCAGGCCATGGCGTGAGATCACATGAAGCGGGCCGGTGTGACCAGCAGCGACCAACGCCAGCACGGTGTCGGCCATGCTCAGGCCGGAGCCGACAATGGCCACGGCCTGTTCGCCGGCCAGGGTACGCACGCCGTCGTAGTCCCATGCCTCGATCACGTCATCGGCGGGCAGCGCATCGGCGCCGGGTACCGGCAGCGGGCGCATGCTGTTGCCGGTGGCCAGCACCGCCTGCGCGGAGTGCAGCGTGCTGCCATCGCCCAGTGTCAGCTGGTAGCCGTGGTCATCCGGCTGCAGGCCCAGTACCGGCTGTGCGATCACCTGCAGCTGTGCCGGGCTGGCGGCCACGGCCTCCTGCAGGCGCTGCTGCAGGTAGGCGGCAAAGAAGTGGCGGCACACATAACGCTCGCCCAGCACCTCGCGCGCCTCGCCCGGGTAGGCGTTGGCGGCCATCAGGTAATCGAGGAAATCGCCGGGCTGGTCGGCAAACGCACTCATCTTCGCCGCCGGCACGTTCAGCAGGTGCTCCGGCCATGGCGTGGCGTAGGCGATGCCCTGCGCCAGCTGCGGGGCCGGTTCGAAAATGGCCAGCGCCAGCGGCGCCTTCGCCTGGCGCAATACCTGGATCGCTACCAGCACCCCGGCCGCACCACCACCGATGATTGCCAGGTCCAGTTCGCCATTACGCGGTGAATCAGTCATGTACCGATTGTAGGCCATCGGCGATGACGGGAATGAGGGGAATAACCGGGGGTAGAGTCGACTGTTAGTTGTGATCTCTCTGTACGTTGTTCATCCGGGGCATCTTTGGAAAATGGTGGTTACCACACCGTTCCAGCCCCCAAAGAGCCCGGATGAACAATCATAAAAATGCCCGTTTGACGACGTTTAGTCGAGCGCTTCTGGTCCACCGTATCCTCCACGAGGGCTTACGCCCGGAAGAAGCAGCTCAAGCGTGTGGCGTAAGTGTGCGTACGGCCTACAAGTGGCTGGCCCGATTCCGCCAGTTCGGGGCACCGGGGCTGGAAAACCGCAGCTCACGGCCTCACCAGACGCCGCATGCCACACCTGCTCCGGTAGTCGAGCAGATCAAGGAGCATCGCCGTAAGCGGCAGACCTACCTGACCATCTCCAAGGCGCTGGGGGTCGGCCACAGTACGATTTCAAGGCTGATGCGCGCCCACGGCCTCAATCGGCTGTGTCGGCTTGATCCGCCCAAGGAGGTCATCCGATACGAATACGATCAGCCCGGAGGGCTGCTGCACCTGGACATCAAGAAGCTGGGCAACTTCCAGCGGCCAGGGCACAGAACCGATGCCAAACGCCGGGGAAATACCGCTGGCGGTGGCTGGGGCTACGTCCACGTGGCCATTGACGATCACTCCCGGGTCGCCTTCAGCAGCGTCCACCCCAACGAACAGGGCGAAACCGCCTGCCAGGCGTTGCTGGGCGCTCTGGAGTACTACGCCAGCCTGGGAATCACCTTCAAGCGGATCCTGACCGACAACGGTGCCTGCTATCGCTCCACCGCCTTTGCCAAGCTGCTCAAATCCCTTGGGATCAAGCACATCAGAACCAAGCCCTACACGCCGCGGACCAATGGCAAAGCCGAGCGCTTCATCCAGACCAGCCTGCGCGAGTGGGCTTACGCCTGCGAGTACGCATCCTCGGACCAGCGCAATTCCGTGTTGAGCCAATGGCTGCACCACTACAACTGGCACCGTCCCCATATGGCGATCGGCGGCCAGCCACCTATCTCCAGAGTGCCGCTGAACAACGTAGTGGGTTTACACAGTTAGTCGACTATCGCGCGCAGCGCGGGATTTTTATCGCAAGAGCAGTCGACTAACTGTGATCTCTCGGTAGGTTGTTCATCCGGGGCATCTTTGGAAAATGGTGGTTACCACACCGTTCCAGCCCCCAAAGAGCCCGGATGAACCACCATAAAAATGCCCGTTTGACGCCGTTTAGTCGAGAACTTCTTGTCCGCCGCATCACTGAGCAAGGCCTTCGGCCCGAAGAGGCCGCCCAGGCTTGCGGGGTGAGTGTGCGCACGGCTTACAAGTGGCTGGCCCGGTATCGAGCCGAGGGCTTGAGTGGGCTGCAGAACCGCAGCTCCCGGCCCGGCCGCAGCCCCCATAGCACCCCCGAGGCGCTCGTTGAGCAGATCGTCCAGCGTCGACGTCAACGGCAAACCTACCTGACCATTTCCAAGGCACTGGGCGTGGCTCACAGCACCATTTCACGACTGATGCGTCGAAGAGGACTCAATCGCCTGTGCCTTCTGGACCCACCGAAGAAGGCGGTCCGGTATGAGTACGACAGCCCGGGCGGCTTGCTGCACTTGGATATCAAGAAACTCGGCAACTTCCGCCGGCCCGGGCACCGGGTCGATCCGAATCGGCGTGGCAACGCTGGCGGCGGTGGCTGGGGCTATGTCCATGTGGCCATTGATGACCACTCCCGAGTCGCTTTCAGTAGCGTTCACACCGATGAGAAGGGCTCAACGGCCTGCCAAGCGCTGCTGGCCGCCGTGGCGTACTACAGGACGCTGGGAGTCACCTTCCAGCGTGTCCTGACTGACAACGGCGCCTGCTATCGCTCCGGCGTCTTCGCTCGACTCGTCGCCTCGTTGGGCATGAAGCACTATCGGACCAAGCCCTACACCCCGCGAACCAACGGTAAGGCCGAGCGCTTCATCCAGACCAGCTTGCGCGAATGGGCCTACGCCTGCGAGTACGCTTCGTCAGAGCAGCGCGACGCCGTGCTGCCTGAATGGCTGCACCACTACAACTGGCACCGACCCCACATGGGGATCGGCAGCCAACCGCCTATTTCCAGAATCCCGCTGAACAACGTGGTGGGTTTACACAGTTAGTCGACTATCGCGCGCAGCGCGGGATTTTTATCGCAAGAGCAGTCGACTAACAGTCGACTCTACCCCGCCGGTTGCATCCACCCCAACGGTTGCGTCCACCCTGCCGGTTGCATCCACCTCATCGGTTGCACGCTCCGCTCACATCAACGCATCGGCCAGCCGCGCGATGCCTTCGCGGCTGCGCCGCCACGTGGGGCGGCTGCGCCACTGCTGCAGGTCCAGCTGACGCGACTCACGCAGGTAGCCGTCCTCGATCGCGCACAGCTGCTGCACCAGCGCGCGGTCGTAGCAGATCAGGCCGATTTCGGCATTCAGCGCGAACGAGCGGATATCCATGTTGATCGAGCCGAGCACGGCGATGTCCTCGTCCACGCTCATGTGCTTGGCATGCAGGAACTGCGGTTCATACAGCGCGATGCGCACGCCACAGCGCAGCAGCTCGTCGTAGTACGCCTCCTGTGCCCACGAGGTCAGCCGCTGGTTGTTGCTGGCCGACAGAATCAGCTGCACTTCGACGCCGGACAACGCCGCAATGCGCAGCGCGCTCAGCGTGGCTTCGTCAGGCACGAAATACGGGGTGACCATCACCAGCCGGCGCCGTGCCAGGTGGATCAGCGCCGCCACCGCATCGCGCGCGTTGCTGTACGGGTAGGCCGGGCCGCTGGGCAGCAGCTGGGTGGCGATGTCGTCGCCGCATTCGGGCACATCGGTGATCACATCCAGGCGCTGCCCGGTTTCCATATACCAGTCGCTGGCGAACACCGCCTCCAGGTGCGCCACCGCCGGGCCGCGCAAGCGCGCCACCAGCTCGCGGTTCGGGTGGCCGGGCACGAACTGCGGGCGGGCCAGGTTCTGCGAACCGACATAGGCCACTTCGTTGTCGATCACCGCGATCTTGCGGTGGTTGCGCAGGTCCATGCGGCCGCTGCGGCGCCAGCGCAGGCCACCGGGCAGCATCGCACGCACTTCGATATCGCGTGCTTCCAGACGTTTGCGATAGGCGCGCAGGCCGCGCTTGGCACCCACCGCGTCGAGCAGCACACGGCACTGCACGCCCCGTGCAGCCGCACGCTGCAGCGCCTCGACGATGGCCTCGCCCACCGCGTCGTCGAACATCAGGTAGTACAGCAAGTGCACCCGGTCTTCGGCCTGGTCGATGTCGGCGATCAGCGTGTGCAACGATTCGTCGTAGTCGGTCAGTAGATCGACCGCATTGCCGTGCACCGGCATGAAATCGCCCTGGCGCTGCACCAGCGGCACGATCTCGGCGCTTGCGGTGTCCGGCTGCGGGGCCCAGCGCAGGCGGTGCTGCAGCGCCTGTTCCTCGCGGATGACCTGCGAGGCCTCGGCCTGGCGGCGGATGCGCTCGCGCGACAGCCATGGGTGGCCGAACAGCAGGTACAGCGGCAGGCCCAGCAGCGGCACGAAGCCGACCAGCAGCAGCCAGCTGCGCGCCGCACCCGGCGTGGTGCGGGTGGGAATCCAGCACAGCGCGACCAGCCGGATCAGCCAGTCGATCAGCAGCAGATACGAACCCAGCAACCACTCGAACAGCATTGTGTCGCCCGTCGGGAGGTGATGGGCCATTCTGCCCACCGGCCTTTGTAGAGTCGAGTCGCGCTCGACTGCTTTGAACCAGCGTGTCGACCAAGGTCGACACCTACCAGGCGCGGGGACAGCGTGCCGACCAAGGTTGGCACCTACCGGGGGTGGAGGGAGTGTGCCGACCAACGGCCGGCACCCACAGGCACCCACCACGGGAACATCGGGCATGAAAAAACCCGCCACAAGGGCGGGTTTCTTCGCGGGGATCGGCAATCCTTGCGGATTACTTGATCTTGCCTTCCTTGTACAGGACGTGCTTGCGCACGACCGGATCGTACTTCAGGAATTCCATCTTCCCCGGGGTGTTCTTCTTGTTCTTGTCGGTCGTGTAGAAGTGGCCGGTACCGGCCGAGGAAATCATACGGACCTTATCGCGCTTGCCTGCCATGATGCTTTACTCCTCAGACCTTTTCGCCGCGCGCACGCAGCTCAGCCAGAACGGAATCAATGCCGTTCTTGTCGATGGTGCGCAGTGCATGCGCGGAAACACGAAGCTTGACCCAGCGGTTCTCGCTGGCCACCCAGAAACGGCGCTCGTGCAGATTCGGCAGGAAACGACGACGGGTCTTGTTGTTGGCGTGCGAGACGTTGTTACCCGTCTGCACTCGCTTGCCGGAAACCTGGCATACGCGGGACATTGCGCACCTCGATAGTAGTAGTTGTCAGCCCGTAGCCCGGGAGACGGCGGCCTCGATGGTTGCCCACCACACGTCAAGAGAATCAAAGGGTTACGCTGGCGTTGGGCGGCCGGGGACGTGCTCCCGGGGGCGCCGCCCGGTAGAAAACCGGACACAGCGAGCCGCGCATTATGCACGGGTTCAAGCACTTGCGCAAGTTACCCACAGGCCGGGGCTGAACGCGGCGATCGCCCCCTGTAGAGCCGAGCGTGGGCTCGGCTCTACAACAATGACCGGGCCAGCTCAGCGCAGGTGCGGAATCACCTGGGCCAGCAGATGGGCGTCCTTCAACGCGCCATGCAGGCCACGCGTCCCTGGAATGCACAGGCGCTGCAGCACATCGTCCAGCTTGTTGCCCTGCCCGGGCCAACGCCCGCGCGCCAGCTTCAAGCTGCAGGTGACGCGACAGTGCTGGGCCAGCGTGGCAGGAATGCCGGCCAGGCGCAGCTCGTTATCGAGGAAGCCAACGTCGAAGGTGGCGTTGTGCGCGATCATCTCGCTGCCGCGCAGGAATTCCAGCAGTTCGGCGGCCTTGCTGGAGAACAGTGGCTTGCCCACCAGCATCGCATCGCTGATGCCGTGCACGCGCTGCGCGCCCCAGTCCACCTTGCGCTGCGGCTGCAGGTAGGTATGGAACTGGCGACCGGTGAGCTGGCCATCGATCAGTTCGACGGCACCGATTTCGATCACGCGATGACCCAGGCGATGGGAAATGCCGGTGGTCTCGGTATCAAGTGCGACGATGCGGCTCATCAGGGTGTGCGTTCTCCAGTACGTGCCCCCGGATTTTCGCACGCGATCAATGCACTCACCCTAACGCTTCCACCACCCAATCAATGAACACCCGCAGCCGCTGGCTCATGTGCCGGTTCGGCGGGAACATCACGTGCATCGGCATCGGTGGCAGCTGCCAGTCCTGTAGCAAAGGCAGCAGCTCGCCACGTGCTACATGCGGCGCGGCCATGTAGCTGGGCAGCGCGACCACACCCAGTCCCGCCAACGCGGCCGCCAGATAGGCATTGCCGTCGTCGAAGCCGACCGCATACCGGCCCTGCACCTCGATGCGCTCATCGCCTCGCTGCGCACCGAACACCCGGGCACGGCCGCTGCGCGGGCTGAGGAAGCCGACCATGTGGTGGTCCGGCCCTTCCAGCGCGCGCGGATCGGTCGGCAGGCCGAAACGCTGCACATAGCTGGGGCTGGCGTGGAAACCCATCGGCAGCGCAGCCAACGGCCGCGCCACCAGTGCCGGGTCGATCGGGGTGCCACCCCGGATCACGCAGTCGACGTTGTCGGCGATGACATCGACTTCGCGGTCGCTGACACCGACGTCCAGCTGGATGTCCGGGTAGCGCGCCTGGAAGTCCGGTAGCGCCGGCACCAACCGCAGCCGCGCGTAGGGTCCGGGTACATCAACCCGCAGGCGGCCGCGCGGCTGGCGGGCCGCGTCACCCAGCCCGCCCTCCACCTCTTCCAGCTCGGCCAGCAGGCGGGCGATGCGCGGGTAGTAGGCCGCGCCATCGGCGGTGACGCTGACCCGTCGGGTGGTGCGGTTGAGCAGGCGCAGCCGCAGGTGTGCCTCCAGCTGCTGCACCAGCTGGGTGACCGTGGTGCGGCTGATCTGCAGCGTGTGCGCGGCGCGGGTGAAGCTGCCGGTTTCCACGACCCGGGCAAACGCCCGCATCGCCTCGAAACGGTCCATGGCGGGCCATGATTGTTTGGAATTAGCAATCAATCTAGGCTGATCATCGCGGTTTATCCAGACAGCGCTGGCGCGGAGGATGACGTTCTCTCCCACGGGATCTTCCCCATGTCACAGCGTGATGTCGTTTTCCCCGCCGGGCGCCAGGCCCTGTACGAGCGCAACCGCTACTCGCCGGCGATCCGGTCCGATGGCTTCCTGTTCGTTTCCGGCCAGGTCGGCAGCCGCGAGGACGGTTCGCCCGAGCCGGACTTCGAAACGCAGGTGCGCCGCGCCTTCGAGAATCTCAATGCGGTGTTGGCTGCTGCAGGCTGCACATTCGATGACGTGATCGACGTGACCGTGTTCCTGGTCGATCCAGAGAAGAACTTTGAGAAGGCCTGGGCGATCGTGCCCGAGTACTGGGGCGAGGCGCCGCACCCGACCCTGACCGGCATCGGCGTGACCTGGCTGTACGGGTTCCAGTTCGAGATCAAGGTGATCGCGAAGCTGCCCGCAGACCAGCGGTAGTGCCGGCCGCTGGCCGGCAACGCGGTGGGGTCGAAAAGCGTGTCGACCAAGGTCGACACCCACCAAGGCAGGAGGTGCGCAGCCACCAGGGCAGGTGGTCGGCACACACCAGGGCAGGATGCCCCCAGGCCGTCCACCTGAACGGGAGATTCCGACGTATCCCCGAAGCGGCCATTGATATTGTATCCGGCGAAAACCGCTTGCTAGCCTCCCCTCCATGCGCCGGATCTCCCGCCACCTTCGCTCGTACCTGCTGATGCTGCTGATGGCGGCATTCGTGGTCGTGCCGGTGGCCGATGCCCTGGCGTGCACGGTGGAACCGCATGCCAGCACGGTGCATGTGGAGTCCGCACCGGATGCCGATGGCGATACCGACGGCAAGCATGTTGGTGCCTGTGGCCACAACCACTGCCACCACTCCAACCTGAGCCTGCCGGCGCACACGATCGCCGCCTTCGGGGCGCCCCTGCCGGCGCGCTGGATGAGTGCGGGCGATGCGGCGACCTATGCAGTCGCCCAGGATGAATTGACGCGTCCACCCCGGGCGTGAGTTGAGCGCGTCCCGCGATTGCGGGCTCCCGTTTCACTCACAACCGGAATCCCCCTATGTCGACCCTGACACGTCGGCCGCTGCATGCGGCCGGGCTGGTCGTCGCCGTGTTGCTGGGCCTGGCCCCGGCAATGCAGGCGTCGGCGCAAGCCGCCCCCTCCTACGACACCCTGCTTGAACGCCTGGACCAGCTGCCCGGTACCCGCGTCGGTACGGCGCTGGCCGAGGCCGCCGACGCGCGCGCCGACCAGGCCCGTGCGTTGCCCAACCCTTCCCTCTCCTACTCCGCCGAGAACGCCTGGGGCACCGGCTCCTATGGCGGCATGGGCAAGGCCGACACCGTGCTCACCCTGTCCCAGCCGCTGGAGGTCTGGGGCCAGCGTGGCGCGCGCGTTCGTGCCGCCCGCGCCGAGGCACAAGCCGCTGCCCTGCGTGGTTCGCAGAGCCGCAGCGACGTGGCCAGCCAGCTGGCGGTGGTCTATGCACAGGCGGAAAGTGCACTGCGCCGCTACGCCCTTGCTGAAGAAGCACTTTCACTGACCCGCGATGACGCCAACGCCGTCAACGCCATGGTCAAGCAGGGCCGCGAACCACAGCTGCGCGCGGTGCAGGCACAGAGCGAAGTGGCCAACGCCAGTGCCGCGCTGGATGAAGCGCAGGCCTTCCGCGATGCCGCGCTGGCACGCTTGGCCGGCACGGCACTGCTGGACGCGCCGGTGCAGTCGATCGACAACAGCCTGCTCGACCGCGCCCCGCCGCTGCCGCGCGGTGCCACCGATACCGCACTGGCGGTGCGCATCGCCGAAGCCGAAGCCGATGCGGCGGGCAAGCTGGTCGACGTGGAGCGCAAGCGCGCCCTGCCCGACCTCAGTGTCACCGCCGCGCAGACCCGCTTCCGCGAAGGCGGCGAGCGTGCCTACAACCTCGGGATCAGCCTCAGCATCCCGCTGTTCGACCGCAACCGCGGTGGCATCCGCGCCGCCAATGCCGACCAGCGCGCGGCCGAGGCACGCCTGGACCAGCAGCGCCGCGACAGCGAGGCCGAGCGCCTGTCTGCCGTGGCCGGGTTGAAGGCTGCCGGCAGCCGCACCCGTGCCGCCGATGAAAGCGTGGTCGCCGCCGAAGAGGCCTACCGCCTTGCACGCATCGGCTTCGACGCCGGACGCATCTCGCAGCTGGAACTGCGCAGCACGCGCAGCGCCCTCATCGCCGCCCGCGGCGCCGCCGTGGATGCGCGCCTGTCGCGCGTCGGCGCGGAAATCGATCTTGCCCGCCTTGAAGGGCGCGCACCTTTTGTGGAGGCCCCATGACTCTCTCCCGTTCCTTCCCCCTGCTCGGCGGCGTGCTGCTGACCGTGCTGCTGGCCGGCTGCGCTGGCAACGCGCAGACACCTGCAAATGAAGACCCCGCCGCGGCCAAGGCGGGCACCGACGATGGCCATGGCCACGCGACCGACAGCAAGGAAGCCAAGGCGGAAGCCGCCAAGGCGCCGGCTGACGCCGATGAAGGCGTGGTGCAGCTGACCCCGGAGCAGATCAAGGCGTCCGGTATCGAAGTGGTCGCCGTCGGTCGTGGCGGCGGCGGTTCAACCCGCCTCGCAGGCCGGGTCGAGCCCTCGGTCGGTGCGCGTGCATCGGTGGCCTCCACCGTGACTGGCCGCGTTGAACGCGTGCTGGTTGCACCGGGCACCGCAGTGAAGCAGAACCAGGCACTGGCCATCGTGGTCAGCGGCGAGGCGGCGGTGTTCCGCGCCAATGCGCTGGCCGCATCGGCCGAAGCCGAAGCCGCGCGCCTGGCCTATGGCCGCGACAAGGCGCTGGTCGATCAGGGCGTGGTCGCCCGCCAGGAAATGGAAGCCTCGCGCGCCCGTTCGCTGGCGGCTCAGGCCCAGGCCGCCGCCGCGCAGGCCCAGGCCGCCGCCAACGGTGCGCCCGATGCCAATGGCCGCGTGCGCATCACCAGCCCGGTGGCCGGCATCGTCGGCAACGTGCAGGTCACCCCGGGTGGCGTGGTCGCCGCCGGCAGTGCGGTGGCTGACGTCGCCGACCCGACGATGAACGAGCTGGTGTTCACCGCACCGCCGGCGCTGGCCGCGCAGGTCACGCCCGGCATGAAGCTGGAGGTGAGCGTGCCGGGTGGCAGCTTCACCGCCACCGTCACCGGTTCGGCCGCCGATGTCCGCCAGCAGGGCGGCGTCGCGGTGATCCGTGCCACGCCGGTGGATGCGTCGCTGCCGCCGGCCGGTTCGCCGGTATCGGCGGTGGTGGTCACCGAAGGCCAGGACGGTTCGCTCAGCGTGCCCGCCGATGCGGTGCAGAACGTCGATGGCAGCAGCGCGGTGTTCATTGCCATCGAAGGCGGCTTCAAGGCACAGCCGGTACTGGCCGGGCGTCGCGCCGGCGACCGCATCGAGATCCTCGGTGGCCTGGCCGGCAACGAGCGCATCGTCGGTGCCAACGCCTTCCTGCTCAAGGCCGAACTGGCCAAGGGCGAAGCCGAGCACGGCCACTGAGGAGGCGACCATGTTCAAGCTGATCATTGAAACAGCGGTGCGCCACCGCTGGCTGGTAGTGTTCCTGGCCGCGCTGATTGCTGCGGTGGGCCTGTTCCAGCTGGGCAAGCTGCCGATCGACGCGGTGCCGGACATCACCAACCGCCAGGTGCAGATCAACACGGTGGCGCCAGCACTGACCCCGGAGCAGATCGAGCGGCAGGTGACCTATCCGCTGGAAACCGCGCTGGCCGGCATTCCCGGCCTGACCACCACGCGTTCGCTGTCGCGCAATGGCTTCTCGCAGGTCACAGCGATCTTCACCGATGCGACCGACATCTACTTCGCCCGCCAGCAGGTGGCCGAACGCATGCGCGAGGCATCGGAGGACCTGCCCGATGGTGCGTCGCCGATGCTGTCGCCGGTCACCACCGGCCTCGGCGAGGTGCTGATGTGGACGGTGGACTTCACCGCGTTCGATCCGGCCAAACTGGCCAAGCCCGATGAAGCGGGCTGGCAGGCCGGCGAGGTCTACCGCACGCCGGAAGGCAACCTGCTGCGTACACCCGAAGAACGTGCGACCTACCTGCGTACCGTGCAGGACTGGATCATCGCGCCGCAGATGCGTTCCAGCCCGGGGCTGGCCGGCGTCGATACGGTCGGCGGCTATGTGAAGGAATACGGTGTACACCCGGACAGCGCCCGCCTGGCTGCGCATGGCCTCGGCCTGGCCGACCTGGTCACCGCGCTGCAGCGTTCCAACGTGCAGGCCGGTGCCGGCTTCGTACAGCGTGCCGGCGAGGGCCTGGTGGTACGTGCCGATGGCCTGGCACTGACCACCGACGATCTTGCACAGGCACCGGTGGCCACCCGCAATGGCGTGGTGGTACGCGTGGCCGATGTGGCCACGGTGGAACTGAGCCGCGCGCCTCGCCTGGGTGCGGCCAGCCGCAACGGCCACGAAGCCGTGTTGGGCACCGCGCTGATGATTGCCGGTGGCAACAGCCGCACCGTGGCGCAGGCCGCTGCGGCGCGCCTGGAACAGGTGAACAAGTCGCTGCCGGCCGACATCGTGGCCGCGCCGGTGCTGGACCGCAGCGTGCTGGTCAATTCCACCATCAAGACCGTGGCCAGGAACCTCACCGAGGGCGCGCTGCTGGTGGTGGTGGTGCTGTTCCTGCTGCTGGGCAATCTGCGTGCGGCGACGATCACCGCGCTGGTGATTCCGCTGTCGTTCCTGTTCGCAGTGATCGGCATGAACCGCTTCGGCATCAGCGGCAACCTGATGAGCCTGGGTGCGCTGGACTTCGGCATCCTGGTGGATGGCGCGGTGATCGTGGTCGAGTCGACCCTGCTGATGCTGGGCCAGCGCCGCGCCGAACTGGGCCGTGCGCTGACTGCGATGGAGCGCCTGCGCGTGGCCGCCGATTCGGCGCTGAAGATGGCGCGCCCGGCGGCGTTCGGCCAGCTGATCATCCTGCTGGTGTTCGCGCCGATCCTCAGCCTGGAAGGCGTGGAGGGCAAGACGTTCCACCCGATGGCGGCGACCTTCATGCTGGCCCTGGTCGGTGCCTTCCTCTTCTCTTTCACCTTCGTGCCGGCGATGACCGCACTGCTGGTGCGCGAGCCGATGCTGAAGGACGGCGATGCCCATGCGGACGACGGCGAGCACGAGACCAGGCTGATACGCGTGCTACGTGCGCGCATCGAGCCGGTGATCCGCAAGGCCGTGGCGCATCCGCGCACGGTGGTGGCCGGTGCGGTGGTGATGGTGATGGTGGGCATCGGCTCGTTCTCGCTGCTGGGCCGTGAGTTCATGCCGACGCTGGACGAAGGCAACGTGGCGATGCAGGCCCTGCGCGTGCCATCGACGTCGCTGGAGCAGTCACTGGCCATGCAACTGGCGTTGGAAAAGGTGATTGCCAAGCAGCCGGAAGTGGAAACCGTGTTCTCGCGTACCGGTACCGCCGAGGCGGCGATCGATCCGATGCCGACCAACATCTCAGACAGCGTGATCGTGCTGAAGCCGCGCAAGGACTGGCCGGATCCGAAGCTGGGCAAGGACGCACTGGTGGCGCGCTTCGAAAAACTCGCCGGACAGCAGCTGGGTAACAGCTTCGAGTTCAGCCAGCCAATCGAGCTGCGCTTCAACGAGCTGATTTCCGGCGTGCGTACCGACCTGGCCGTAATGATCTTCGGCGATGACTTCAGCCAGCTGCAGAAGGTGGCCGACCAGGTGGCGCTCAAGCTGCGTGCGGTGGATGGCGCCGCCGATGTGCGGGTGGAACAGATTTCCGGCCTGCCCACGCTGAACGTGGCGATCGACCACGTGGCGGCGGCGCAGTACGGGCTGACCGCCGCGGACGTGAGTGATGCGCTGTCCACCGGCATTGGCGGTACTGCGGCCGGCAAGATCTTCGAAGGTGATCGCCGCTTCAACGTGGTGGTGCGCCTGGACGATGCCTCGCGCAACGATCCGGACCAGCTCGCGTCACTGCCGATCGCCACGCCGTCGGGGCTGGTGATTCCGCTGTCGTCGGTTGCGCGTATCACGGTGAGCGAAGGGCCGAACCAGATCAGCCGCAACAACGGCAGCCGCCGCGTGGTGGTGCAGGCCAACGTGCGCGGTCGCGACCTGGGTGGCTTCGTCGGCGAGGCGCAGGCCGCCGTCGCCGATGTGGCGCTGCCACCGGGTGCCTACCTGACCTGGGGTGGCCAGTTCGAGAACCTGCAGCGCGCGGAGAAGCGGCTGGCGACGGTGGTGCCGGTGGTGTTCCTGCTGATCGGTAGCCTGCTGTTCATGGCGCTGCGCAGCGGCAAGGAAGCCATTCTGGTGTTCAGCTGCGTGCCGTTGGCGCTGGTCGGCGGCATCCTCGCCCTGCTGCTGCGTGGCATGCCGTTCTCGGTATCGGCGGCGGTCGGCTTCATCGCCGTCTCCGGCGTGGCCACGTTGAACGGCCTGGTGTTGATGCAGGCGATCCGCGAACGCCTGGATACCGGCGACCTGCCGCTGCAGGCGGCGATCAACGGTGCCTCCAGCCGCATCCGCGCGGTGCTGACCACGGCGCTGGTGGCGATCGTCGGCTTCATTCCGATGGCGATTGCCAGCGGTTCCGGCGCGGAGGTGCAGAAGCCGCTGGCGACGGTGGTGATCGGTGGCCTGATCACCGCCACCGTGCTGACCCTGCTGGTGCTGCCGACGTTTGCCGCGCGCGTGGCCAAGCCGCGGGCGGTGGGGTGAAAGGCGGCGGGGTCGGATGCTGTGATCCGACCCCGTTTTTCGGTAGTGCCGGCCGCTGGCCGGCAATGTCGAACGATTGCGGTGCGTGCAGGTTGCCGGCCAGCGGCCGGCACTACCCTGGTGTGATCAGGCCTTCTTGCGCTCGGCGATGTACGCCTGGATCTGCTGTTCCAGCACCGGCAGCGGCACCGAACCCTGCTTCAGCAGGGTGTCGTGGAAACCCTTGATGTCGAACTTGTCGCCCAGTTCCTTCTCGGCCTGCGCACGCAGGCGCACGATGGCGATCTCGCCCAGCTTGTAGCTCAGCGCCTGGCCCGGCCAGGAGATGTAGCGATCCACTTCGGTGGTCACTTCATGCTCGCTCAGCGCGGTGTGGTCGCGCAGGTAGGCCAGCGCCTGCTCGCGGGTCCAGCCCTTGCTGTGCACGCCGGTGTCGATCACCAGGCGCGCCGCACGCCACATTTCGTAGGTCAGGCGCCCGAAATCCTCGTACGGGGTTTCGTAGATGCCCATTTCCACGCCCAGCTTCTCGCAGTACAGCGCCCAGCCTTCGCCATAGGCGGAGATGTAGGCGTTGCGGCGGAACTCGGGCAGGTTCTTCTGCTCGGCGGCGATGGCGCCCTGCAGCGCGTGGCCCGGATCGGATTCATGCAGGGTCAGCGCCGGCAGGTTGTACAGCGGGCGCGATGGCAGGTTGTAGGTATTGAGCCAGTAGGTGCCCATGCCACCACGGCCGGCAGTCCAGAACGGCGCGATATCCGGCGGTACCGGCACGATGGTGAAGCGCGCGCGCGGCAGCGTCATGTACTTGCCCAGCTGGCCATCGGCGCGCTTGGAGATCCACGCAGCACGCGACAGCAGCTCTTCCGGCGTCTTGGCATAGAACTGTGGATCGGTACGCAGGAAGGTCAGGAACTCGGCGAAGCTGCCCTTGAACTTCACCTGCTTGATGATGTCGTTCATCTCGCCCTGGATGCGTGCGACTTCCTCCAGGCCGATGCGGTGGATCTCCTCCGGCGACAGGTCCAGCGTGGTGTATTCGTGGATCTGCTGCTTGTAGTACGCCTTGCCATCGGGCATCGCTTCGGCGGCCAGGGTGGTGCGCGCCTGCGGCACGTATTCGTTGACGAAGAAGGTGCGCAGCTGCTGGAACGCCGGCACCACCTTGCCGCTGATCGCCGCGCGCGCCTGCGCCTGCAGCTTGGCCTGTTCGGCGGCCGGAACAGTGTTGGGCAGCTTCTTGAACGGCGCGTACAGCGGCGATTCGGTCGGGTCCTTCAGTTCGGCGACAGTGGCGATGGACACCTCGCGGCCATCGAGCACCGCACGCGGCACGCTGAAGCCACGCTTCAGGCCGGCGCGCATGTTCTCGGTCTGCTGACCGAAGTAGCGCGGCACGTCATTCAGGCGCGCGATGTAGTTCTGGTAATCCTGCGCGGTCTTCATCTCGCGCCGCGCCATGAAGGACAGGTTGGACCAGAACGAGGAGTCGGCGTTGAACGGCATCTCATAGCCGCGCAGGCGCACTTCCTCGGCCAGGTTGAACACCTGGTCGTGGTAGATCGCGTAGTTGACCTGGTTGTCGGGCGACAGGGTCTTCGGGTCGATCTTCTTCAATGCGGCCAGGGTCTCGTCCCAGACCTTCAGGCGCGCCTGCTGCGCGACCGGGCCGACGTCGGGCATGCGGGTGGCATTGGCCGGAGCGTCTTCGTCCTCGCTGGCCTCGCCGCCGCCTTGCTGGCGCCACTTCCATTCCTTCTCGTACAGCGCGCGGAAGGCAGCATCGGCAGGCGATTCGGTAGCGACGCTGGCCGGCGCGGCGGCGGCGGGGGGCACGGCCAGGGCCACGGCGGGGGCGGACAGGGCGATCAGCAAGGCAACGGCAAGACGGGTTTTCACGAGCACAGGTTCCCGGGAAGGCAGACCCCGATGATGGCACCCCCCACCGCCCGTGGCATGGGACGAAGGTCCTGCCTGCAACGCAGGCAGGGCCGGGACCCCAGCGCCGAAGGCGCGTGGTAGAGCCGACTGGGTAGAGCCTACTGTTAGTCGGCTGCTCTCCGGCCAGACGTGGCAAAGCCCGCGCTTCGCGCGAAAGTCGACTGACAGTCGACTCTACCCACAGCAGGCAGGGCCGGGGCCCCAATGCCGAGGGCGCGTGGTAGAGCTGACCGAGTAGAGCCGACTGTTAGTCGGCTGCTCTTCCGCCAGACGTAGCAAAGCCCGCGCTCCGCGCGAAAGTCGACTGACAGTCGACTCTACCTACGGCAGACCGCATCCCGGCGCAGCCTCAGTGGCTGGCCCTGTCGCGCTTCCAGCCACGGTGCTTGATGTCCAGGTGCAGGCTGTACAGCGCGGTGAACGCCGGGAACAGGTTCTGCAGCACGCCTACCGAGTCCTGCTTGGCCGAGAACAGGAAATAGCTCAGCGTCATCAGGCTGCCGAGCACGCTCATGTACCAGAACAGGCGCGGGATCACCGGCTTGCCGGCGCGCTTTGAGGCGACGAACTGGACCAGCCAGCGGCCGCCGAACATCAGCGCGCCGGTATAGCCGATCAGCTTCCAGCCGGTCACGTGCAGGCCGGTCCAGTACAGCCAGGTCAGCGGCTGGTCGAGCCAATGCAGCTCCAGATCCATCAACGCTCCTCCACCGCGGTGCGCTTGCTGCGGGTGATCAGCCAGGCCACGCCACGCAGGTCACGGATACCGACCAGCGCGCGGCCGAGGTTGTTGTACTTGGACACGCCGGCGGTACGGTGGCGGTGGTTGACCGGCACGCTGGTGGTCTTCCAGCCAGCGCGCTGCATCAGCGCCGGCAGGTAGCGGTGCATGTGGTCGAAGTACGGCAGGTCGAGGAACGCGCTGCGCTCGAACAGCTTGATGCCGCAGCCGGTATCGGGGGTGTCGTCGCGCAGCATGCGCGCGCGGATGGCGTTGGCCCAGCGGCTGGCCCAGCGCTTGCTGCCACTGTCCTGGCGGTTGACGCGCCAGCCGGCGAACAGCTTCACCTGCACCTCGGCGGCATCGCGCGCGGCCAGCAGTTTGGGAATATCGGCCGGATCGTTCTGGCCGTCACCATCGAGGGTGGCGATCCAGGGCGCCCGTGCGTGCTTGACGCCGGTGCGCACGGCGGTGCTCTGCCCGCTCTGGTTCACGTGGTGCAGCACCCGCAGTTCCGGCGTGGTCGCCTTCAGCCCCTGCAGCACCGCCAGGGTGTCATCGCGCGAGTGATCGTCGATGTAGACGATCTCGAACGGCAGCCGGCCACGCAGCGCAGCGGTGATTTCGGCGACCAGCGGGGCGACATTGTCGCGCTCGTTGAATACCGGGACGACAACGGAAAGCTCGGGTTGGCTCATAAGGCACTCGGCCAAAGGGGGGACAAAGACCGCGCATTCTCCGAAACCGAGGTTATCCGAAGATGAACCCCGTGGCGTGAGGATCCATCCTCAGGCGCGATCGCCAAAATACTCGCGGCACCACTGCACCACAGGCGGCAGGCCTTGTTCGATCGGGGTCACCGCATCGAAGCCGAAGGCGTCGTGCGCGCGCCGGGTATCGGCCATCGTGCGCACCATGTCGCCGGGCTGCATGGGCTTGTAGACCTTCTGCGCGGGGCGGCCGGCGGCCTGCTCGATCACGCTGATGAAGCGCTCCAGCTCGACCGGCGTATGGTTGCCGAGGTTGAACACCCGGTGCGGCACCGGACCGTCGGCCGGATGCGCGAGGGCGCCGAGGATACCCGACACAATGTCGGAAACATGTGTGAAGTCGCGCTGCATGCGGCCTTCGTTGAACACGTCGATCGGCCGCCCGGCCAGCACCGCGCGCGCGAACAGCAGCGGTGCCATGTCCGGCCGGCCCCACGGGCCATACACGGTGAAGAAGCGCAGGCCGGTGGCATGCAGGCCGTAAAGCTGCGCGTAGGTGTAGGCCATCAGCTCGTTGGCCGCCTTGGTCGCCGCGTACAGCGAGCGCGGCTGGTCCACGCGCTGGTCCTCGGAGAACGGCGGCGTGGCCGAATCGCCGTAGACCGAACTGCTGGAGGCATACACCAGGTGTTGCACGCCACGGTGGCGACACAGCTCGAGCATGTTGACGAAGCCGACCAGGTTGCTGTCGACGTAGGCCTGCGGGTTTTCCAGCGAATAGCGCACGCCGGCCTGAGCAGCCAGATGGATCACCGCCACCGGCTTCACTTCGTCGAACAGCGCGGCCAGGCCCTCGCGGTCGGTCAGGTCGAGGGTGCGCAGGTCCAGCGCCGGGCACAGTGCGGCCACGCGGTCGCGCTTGATCTGCGGGTCGTAGTAGTCGTTGAAGTTGTCCAGGCCGACCACCGGCTGGCCCGCCTCCAGCAGCGCGCGGGCGGTATAGGCACCGATGAAGCCGGCAGCGCCGGTGAGCAGGATGGTCATTGCAGTTGCCTGGAAATCAATGAGTACTGGTGCAGAGGATACGCTGCGGGCTCAGAACAACCCGAAACGCTTCTTGGCCACATTGGCGCGGCCGGGTTCGATCACGTCCTGGATCTTCTTCGCATCGAAGCGGTCGAGCAGCGCCTCGGCGCCCTTCTTCAGCTTCAGATCCATCTCTTCCGGATACAGCGGAACCAGGGTCATGAAGCTGATGGTCTTGCCGTCGTCCAGTTCCAGCGTGGCGAATTCTTCCGGGGCAGTCACCGGTGGCAGCACGATGGCACCGTCGAAGCCCACCCCCGGCGCGTAGGGCTCGCTGGGATGGCCGTTGGGAATGGTGTGGCCGAAGCCCAGCCAGGTGTCGTACTCATGCGGCAGCCGCGCCATGCCCTTCAGCAGGCGCACCGGCCAGTAGTTGCGTTCGTCCTCGAAGGCGTCCTGCGTGATCGGCCAGTCGGCCGGCAGGGTCACCATCAGCTCCATGTAGCGCGGCACGTCCGCGTCCACCTCGGCGGGCACGGTCATCGGCAGGTCGCTCATGCCGGAGGTGACCAGGCGCAGGTACGGGAACTGGTCATTGGCCGGCACCACGTGCACGTCGATGTGCACCAGGTCGGAGATGATCTCGTGGAAGACACCGGACACCGGACCCAGATGGCGCTCGATGTGCGCGCCGATCGCCTCGATGTGTTCTTCGCCCTGCGGCGGGGTGAAGTCCTTCTGGCGGCTGTGCACCATGATCGGGCTGCCGCCCGGGCTGACGTCGTCGAATGCGTTGCTCATGTCCTGCTCCCTGGATGAGGCCACGGGCCGGAAGGCAGTACATCCCACGGCGCGCGCGGCGGTACGTTCCCTGTCATTCGCGGGGCACGGCAGGAACGGGCCGCGCCCCCTGTCACTGCGCCGGGCTCAGCCCTGGCGCGTACGCAGCTTTTCCAGCACGCCGTCCAGGGTATCCAGGTCGGTGTAGTGGATGATCAGCTTGCCCTTGCCGCCGCGGCCGTGGCTGATCGCCACCTTGGCACCCAGCGCTTCGGACAGTTCGGTTTCCAGCGAGGCGATGTCGGCCTGCTGCACCTTCGGCGTGGCGACCGGGCGGTTGCTCGGCACCTTGCCGGCGGCGAAGGCCTGCGCACGGCGCTCGACCTCGCGCACCGACCAGCCTTCATCGGCCGCTTCCTGCGCCAGTTTGCCGGCCAGCTCGGGGGCCAGGGTCAGCAGCGCGCGGGCGTGGCCCATTTCCAGGCGGCGGGTTTCCAGCAGCAGGCGGATCGCCACCGGCAGCTCCAGCAGGCGCAACAGGTTGGACACCGCCGCGCGCGAGCGGCCGACGGCCTCGGCGGCCTCGGCATGGGTCAGGGTGAATTCGCTGATCAGGCGCTGCAGCGCCTCGGCTTCTTCCAGCGGGTTGAGGTCTTCGCGCTGGATGTTCTCGATCAGCGCCATCGCGATGACGGTGCGGTCTTCCAGCTCGCGCACCACCACCGGCACTTCGTCCAGGCCGGCCAGCTGCGAGGCGCGCCAACGGCGCTCACCGGCGACGATTTCGTAGTTGCCTGCCGGCAGCTGGCGCACCAGGATCGGCTGGATCACGCCCTGCGACTTGATCGAGTCGGCCAGCTCGGAGAGCTTGCCCTCGTCCATCTCGCGGCGCGGCTGGTACTTGCCCGGCTGCAGCTGGCCCACGGCCAGCTTGCGCAGCACTTCGCCCGGCAGCGGCTCGATCACCGCGGTGGTGGCCTGCACCTGGCTGACCGCCCCCTTCGGGCCCAGCAGCGCATCCAGACCACGGCCGAGGCCTCGCTTCTTGGCTGCCGGCTTGCTGCTGGTCATCAGACGGTCTCCACGGCCTTGGTGGCCTTGTTGCGTTCGTTGTTGCGGCGGATGATCTCGCCGGCCAGGCCCAGGTATGCCACCCCACCGCGCGAGGCACGGTCGTAGCCGACGATGCTCTGGCCATGGCTGGGCGCCTCGGCCAGGCGCACGTTGCGCGGCACGATGGTGCGGAACACGCGGTCGCCGAAGTGTTCGGTCAGCTCGGCCGAGACCGCGTTGGCCAGGTTGTTGCGCACATCGAACATGGTGCGCAGCACGCCTTCGATCTCCAGCGCCGGATTGAGGTCGGCACGCAGCGCTTCGATGGTTTCCACCAGCGCGCTCAGGCCTTCCAGTGCGTAGTACTCGCACTGCATCGGCACGATCACCGAGTCGGCGGCGGCCAGCGCGTTGAGCGTCAGCAGCGACAGCGCCGGCGGGCAGTCGATCAGGATGTAGTCGTACTCGTCGCGGATCGGTGCCAGCGCGCGCTTCAGCCGCTGCTCGCGCTCGCTCTGCGCCATCAGCTGGATCTCGGCGGCGGTCAGGTCGATGTTGCCGGGCAGCAGGTCGTAGCCTTCGGCGGTCTCCACGCGCACATCGGCGGCGCTGGACTCGCCCAGCAGCAGATCGTAGGTGGAGGCGGCCAGCTCACGCTTGTCCACGCCACTGCCCATGGTCGCGTTGCCCTGCGAATCCAGGTCGACCAGCAGCACGCGCTTGGGTGCGTTGGCCAGGGAAGCGGCCAGGTTGACGGCGGTCGTGGTCTTGCCGACGCCACCCTTCTGGTTGGCGATGGCGATGATGCGGGCCATGCGGGTGTGCCTCGTCGACGTGTGCTGGGACCGGTCATTATGCGTACAACCGGCCCCTTGCGGAAATCGTGAATCGCCAACCCGTTGTTCCACAAAGGGCTGGCGGCGGGAATCAGGGACCTGTAACAGTGACCAGGTGGCGTTCGCCGGCCAGGCCAGGCACGCTCAGCGGGGTCACTTCACGCACCTTCCAGCCAGCCGGCAGGTCCGCGATCTCCTCATGCGGGTAGACGCCCTTCATGGCCAGCAGCACGCCGCCGGGGCGCAGCAGGTGGCCACCGACGCGGACGATGCCGGCCAGGGTATCCATCGCGCGCGCGGTCAGCTGGTCGTAGCGGCCGGCCTCGTCCAGCGCCTCGGCGCGCGATTCGGCCACGCGGGCATTGTCCAGGCCGAGCTGGCGCACGGCCTCGCGCATGAAGCGCGCCTTCTTGCCGTTGCTCTCGACCAGGGTGACCTGCAGGCCCGGGCAGGCGATCGCCAGCGGGATGCCGGGCAGCCCGGGGCCGGTGCCGAGATCAGCCAGACTGCCATCGGCCACGAACGGCTGCATCGCCAGCGAGTCGAGCAGGTGGCGGGTGACCATCTCCTGCGGGTCGCGGATGGCGGTGAGGTTGTAGGTGCCGTTCCAGCGGTGCAGCAGGGCCAGGTAGCGCAGCAGCGGCGGCGCCAGCGCGGCGTCCAGGCCCATGCTGGCCAGGCCCTGTTCCAGCGTGGCGGCCACGCTGGCGGGAAGTGGGTGTTCGCTCATGCCGGCATTATCGCCGGTTTTGCGCGCTGATTCCCCGCTTCAGTGCGGATACCAGGCCAATGCCGCACGGAACTGGCCGGTGGCCTGCCATTCGTGCAGGTGCCAGCGCGCGGCCTCGCCCAGTTCCGGGTCGCACCAGCGCAGGTGCAGGGCGCCATCGGCCCCGGGTGCCAGCTGCAGGCGGTGCAGGCCGAACGAGATACCCTGGCCGTGCGCCTTCAGCATCGCTTCCTTGGCGCACCACACGCGGAAGAACCAGTGTTCGCGGTCGGCCTGGTCCAGACTTTCCAGCCAGGCCACCTCCTCGGGGTGGAAGAAGCGCTGCACGATCTCCAGCAGGCGGGCCCGCGGCCGCAGCAGTTCCAGGTCGACGCCCAGCCGCACACCCTCGCCCAGCGCCACCAGCAACACCTCGCCGCTGTGGCTCCAGCCAGTGCCGTAGTGGGCCAGCGCGCCGCTCAGCTCCGGCCGGCCCTTGTCGTCGCGGACCAGCGGCAGCGTGTCGGGGTCGGCGCCCAACGCCTGTGCCAGCACCTGCCGGGCCTGCGGTTCGCCGCGATGGCCGGGCACGTGCGGGCGCCGCCAGACCGTCACCGGGCCGAAACGCCACGGGCCCTCAAGGGTGGCTGGCAGGCTCATCCGCACGCGCCCATCACACGATTGCACGACGGGTTCACAGGCCTGCGCGTCAACTGGTCACAGTTCCCCACCGGAGGTTCGATCATGGGCATCATCATCTGGCTGATCGTCGGCGGCATCGTAGGCTGGCTGGCCAGCATCATCATGAAGCGCGATGCCCAGCAGGGCATCATCCTCAACATCGTGGTCGGCATCGTCGGCGCGCTGATTTCCGGCTGGCTGTTCGGCGGCGGCATCAACGAAGCGATCACCATCCGCACCTTCCTGTTCTCGCTGATCGGTGCGGTGATCCTGCTGGCGATCGTCAACCTGTTCACCCGCAAGAGCATACGGTGATCTGAGGGGTAGCGCCGGGCCGTGCCCGGCGTCTCTCTGCCGCCGCTGCGCTCGCCGGGCATGGCCCGGCGCTACCTCAACTCAGCCCAACTGCACCCACGCCGGCGCATGGTCGCTCGGGCGTTCCCAGGTACGCGGCTCGCGGTCGATACCCGAAGCCACCGCACCGCTCTTCAGCGCATCGGAGACCAGGGTCAGGTCGATGCGCAGGCCCAGGTTGCGACGGAATCCGGCGGCGCGGTAATCCCACCAGCTGAAGGTACCCGCCTCGTCGTTGTGCAGGCGGAAGCCATCGTGCAGCCCCAGCTGCAGCAGCTTGTTGAGCGCGCCGCGCTCGGCGGTGGAAGTAAGGATGTGGTTGTCGTTCCACACCTCCGGGTCGTGCACGTCGCGCGCGTCCGGGGCGATGTTGAAGTCGCCCATCACGATCAGCTTCGGATGCCGCTGCAGTTCTTCGGCGATCCAGGCATGCACCGCCTCGAGCCAGCGCAGCTTGTAGTCGTACTTGTCGGTGCCGATGTCCTGGCCATTGACCACGTACAGGTTGATTACCCGCAGGTCGCCGAAGGTACCGGCGATGACGCGCTTCTGCTCGTCCTCGAAGCCGGGAATGCCGATCTGCACGTCCTGCGCCGGCTCACGCGACAGCAGCGCCACGCCGTTGTAGGTCTTCTGGCCGGCGAACACGCTGCGGTAACCCGCGGCGATCAGCGCCGAATCGGGGAACTTGTGGTCCTCCAGCTTGGTTTCCTGGATACCGACGATGTCCGGGCCGAACTCCTTGAGCCACTGCTCCAGGTGCGGCAGGCGGACATTGAGCGAATTGACGTTCCACGAGGCGATCTTCATGCGGGCATTCTACCCGGGTGGCCGGGATGGGGCTCGGGCCGGATTCCCGTGTAGAGCCGAGCCCACGCTCGGCTGCGTTGATCGGGCACCCAGCCAGGAGCAGCCGAGCGTGGGCTCGGCTCTACAGAAGAATCGGGCCGGGCCCTGATTCAGCAGAGCCACGCCCTGCCTGGGTTCACCGCAGCAGCAGCTTCAACAACCCCGCAATCTTCGAATACGGCGGCCGCAGCCGATCGCTGGCCGCCCAGCGCGACTGCCAGAGCACCGGCAGGCGCTTGCTCATGGCATCGAACCCGGCGCGGCCGTGGTAGGCACCCATGCCGCTGGCGCCCACCCCGCCAAACGGCAGGCCATCTGCGGCGAAGTGCAGCAGCGTGTCGTTCACCGTCACCCCGCCCGCCACCACCTGGCCGAGGATGCGCTCCACCGTCGCCGTGTCGTGGCTGAAGGGATACAGCGCCAGCGGCCTGTCGCGGGACAGCACGTCGGCCAGCGCCGCCTCCAGGTCCGGGTAGGCCCGCACCGGCAGGATCGGGCCGAAGATCTCCTCGCGCATCAGGTGCAGGTCGTCCGGCGGGTCCAGCACCACGGTCGGCACCAGCAGGCGCTCGCGGTCGGCACGTGCCTCATCCACCTGCGCCAGCGGAATGACCGGCACGCCGCGTTCGCGCGCCTGCGCCAGATAGCCCTGCAGGCGCCGGTACTGGCCGTCGTTGATGATGCGGGTGTAGTCGCCGGCATCGCTGAAATCGCCATAGCGTTCGCGCACCTGCTGCTGCAGCGCCTGCACGAACTCGCGCTGGCGCGCGGTATCGATCAGCACGTAATCCGGCGCGATGCAGGTCTGGCCGGCGTTGAACCACTTGCCGGTGGCCAGCCGCGCGGCGGCCTTGTCCAGCGGGAAATCTCGGCAGACGATGGCCGGCGACTTGCCACCCAGTTCCAGCGTGACCGGCACCAGATGCTCGGCGGCGGCGGCCATCACCTTGCGGCCAACGGCCGTCGAGCCGGTGAACAGCAGATGGTCCAGCGGCAGCGAGGATACCGCCGCGGCCACGTCCGCCCCGCCCTGCACCACCGCCACCCGATCGGGCGGGAACACGCTGGCCAGCAGATCGGCCAGGAACGCACTGGTGCGCGGCGTGTGTTCGGACGGCTTCAGCAGCACGTGGTTGCCGGCAGCAATCGCGGTGGCCAACGGCACCAGGGCAAGGGTGACCGGATAGTTCCATGGCGAGATCACCCCGATCACACCCAGCGGCGTCGGCCGCAGCTGCGCGCGCGCCGGCCACAGTTTCCAGCCTGCACCGAGCCGCTGCGGCTTCGACCAGCGCCGCAGATGGCGGCGCAGGTGGTCGATGGCCGACAGCACGCTCATGCCATCGGCCAGCTTCGATTCGACGTGGGCGCGGTGGCCGAAGTCTTCGGCGATGGCCTGGGCCATTTCGTCCAGGCGTGGCTTCAGCGCTTCGCGCAGGCGGCGCAGGTCATTCTCGCGCTGGTCCAGCGTGGGGCGCTGCGACTGCCAGGCGCTGCGCAGGGTGTGCAGGATGGCGGGGAGGTCTGCCGGCGTGGTGGTGGTCATGGGCCGACTATACGGGGTGCCGAGCCATGTAACGGTAGAGCCGACTTGGTAGAGTCGACTGTCAGTCGACTGCCCTTGGCGGGACATCTGGAAACCCCGCGCTGCGCGCGATAGTCGACTGACAGTCGACTCTACCCCGCCTCAATTCCCCCATTCCCTCGAACAGAAAGGCCGTGGTCTGCACCACGGCCTCTCCTTCATCCGATGAACATCATTCCTACTTGGTGATATCCACGTCCTTGGTCTCGCGCAGGAACAGGCCGCCGATCACCACCGACATCAGCGCAATGATGATGGGGTACCACAGGCCGTAGTACAGGTTGCCGGTACCGGCCACCAGCGCGAACGAGATCGCCGGCAGGAAGCCACCGAACCAGCCGTTGCCGATGTGGTACGGCAGCGACATCGAGGTGTAGCGGATGCGGGTCGGGAACAGTTCGACCAGGTAAGCGGCAATCGGGCCGTAGACCATGGTCACGTACAGCACCAGCAGCCACAGCATGAAGATGGTGCCGGCGATGTTGATGCGGGCGCCATCGGCCTTGGCCGGGTAGCCGGCGGTGGTCAGGGCGGTCTTCAGTTCCGCACCGAATGCATCGGCCTTGGCCTTGCCTTCTTCCTTGGTCAGGCCAGCGGCCTCATACGAGGTGACGCTGGCACTGCCCACGTTCACCATCGCCAGCGAACCGGCGGCGGCGGGCTGCACGTCGTACGGCACACCGGCCTTGGTCAACGCGGCGGTGGCCACGTCGCAGGAGCTGGTGAACTTGCGCAGGCCCACCGGATCGAACTGGAACGAGCAGGTGTTCGGATCGGCCACGACCAGCGCTGGCGAGGACGCACGTGCTTCTTCGATGGCCGGGTTGGCGAAGTGGGTCAGGCCCTTGAAGATCGGGATGTAGGTGACGGCGGCCAGCAGGCAGCCGGCCAGGATGATCTTCTTGCGGCCGATACGGTCGGACAGCCAGCCGAAGAAGATGAAGAACGGCACGCCCAGCGCCAGCGCGGCCGCGATCAGCAGGTAGGAGGTGGTGGCATCGACCTTCAGCATGCTGCTCAGGAAGAACAGCGCGTAGAACTGGCCGCCGTACCAGACCACGGCCTGGCCGGCCGCGGCGCCGAGCAGGACCAGCAGCATCAGCTTCAGGTTGCCGCCCTTCAGGCTGTCACGGAACGGGGTCTTGGAGCCCTTGCCTTCCGACTTCATCTGCTGGAACAGCGGCGACTCGCTCAGCTGCAGGCGGATCCACACGGACACGCCCAGCAGCAGGATCGACACCAGGAACGGAATGCGCCAGCCCCAGGCTTCGAAGGCTTCATTACCCAGGAAGTAGCGGCAGGCCAGGATGATCAGCAGCGACATGAACAGGCCGAGCGTGGCGGTGCACTGGATGAAGCTGGTGTACAGGCCGCGCTTGTCGTCCGGCGCGTGCTCGGCCACGTAGGTAGCAGCACCGCCGTATTCGCCACCCATCGCCAGGCCCTGGGCCAGGCGCAGGATGATCAGGATCACCGGAGCGGCGAAACCGATCGAGGCGTAGTTGGGCAGCACGCCGACCAGGAAGGTCGAGATGCCCATGATCAGGATGGTGACCAGGAAGGTGTATTTGCGGCCGATGCGGTCGCCGAGGCTGCCGAAGAAGGCCGCGCCGAACGGACGCACGAAGAAGCCGGCGGCAAACGCCAGCAGGGCGAAGATCATGCCCGTGGTTTCATTGACGCCGCTGAAGAACTGCTTGGCGATGATGGCGGCGAGCGAGCCGTACAGGAAGAAGTCATACCACTCGAACACCGTGCCGAGGCTCGAGGCGAAGATGACCTTCTTGTGACCCTTGGTCAGGGTGCCCGCTTTGTGTGCGGTACTGGGTGTGCTGGACATGGGGCGTTTTCCCTCTGTAGGTGCCGACCGTTGGTCGGCACTCAATCTCGGTAGATGCCGGTCACTGGACCGGCTCCGCTTTGGGTAGGTGCCGGCCGCTGGCCGGCACACAATTCGGTAGGTGCTGGCCGCTGGCCGGCACGCTCTTAGAAGCTGTACTTCGTGGTGAACTGCAATCGAGTGATGTCACCCTTGTTGCCGTTCTCCACTTCGCGGCGGCCGTACATCAGCTCCGCACCGATATCGACCTTGGGCAGCGGCGAGTAGAAGATGTTGCCGCGGATGCTCTGCACGCTCTTGGTCACCAGCGGGCCGAGCATGCTGTCGTTGTCGTAGTCGCTGCGCGCGTAGATCAGGTTGGTGCGCAGCTTCGGCGAGAACGCATGCCGCCAGCCGACATAGCCGGCCAGCACGCCGGTCGGGTTGAGCTCATCGCGGGCCACGTCGTAGGCGCTGTCGGCGGTGATGCCCAGGCCGATGTAGCGGGCGATGCCTTCGCCGCCGGTCAGCTGGTAGTGCAGCGAATCGCTGTCACCCATTACCCACTTGCCGCCCAGGGTCAGGCCGCCAGCCACCTTGTCGGCCTTGGCGCCGGTGGCCTGGTTGTCGACCTTCAGCTGACGGACGATGCCGCCGACACCGAAGGTGCCCCAGTCGCCCTTCCAGCCATAGCGCATCGTCAGGTCGGGCAGGCTGCCTCGGTCGGAGTTGGCGCTGGCGTTGGTCCAGGCCCCGGTGACCGGGTTGCGGGTACCGGTGAGGGTGGTGGTTTCCGGGTTTTCCAGCGCGACGCTGAAGCCGCCCTGGGTGTAGCGCACCTGGGCCTGGCGCACGAAGATCACGCCGTCGGTGGGGCCGACGAAGTCGACCGCTTCGGGCAGTGCGGCCGCGTCCATGAAGTTGGACCAGGTCTGGCCGGCCAGCCAGTTGTTCCAGTACATGTAGGCGTGACGCAGGGTCACGCCGTAGGTGTTGGTGGCGGTCTGGTTGCCCAGCGAGTTGCCGAAGAAGTCCATCTCGAAGAACGCACCGGCCTTGTTGCCCGATTCGCTCACGTTGTCGATGCCCAGGTTGAAGCGCGAGAACTTGGCGTGGGCGTTGAAGTCGGTGCCCGAACGCTTGCCGCTGCCGCCGGCGCCTTCCACCGGGGTCTGGCCCGGCAGGTACAGCGAACGGCCGGTGGCGTCGTCGGCCAGCTGGCCATCGCTGGTCTGGGTGGCCAGGAAATCGGCCTTGATGAAGCCGCCGATCTTGACCGTGGTGCCCGGCGCCGCGCCCGGGGTGATGGTGGTGACCTGGATCGGCTGCTTGCCGGCCGGCACCTGTACGACCGGCTTCTGCTCGGCCTGCACCGTGCGGACTTCGGTTACGGCCTGCTGGGTCTGGCTGATCTGGGTCTGTTGTTGTTGCTGCGAAGACAGCAGCAGCTGGACCTGGCGTTCCAGTTCGGCAACGCGTGCTTCCAGCGCCTTCTCTTTGGCGGTCTCTGCGAACGCCATGCCCGGTGCGACCAGGGCGACCAACAGGCAGGCCGCCAAAGGTTTGCGCACGGCTTTCAACGTACGGTGGCTCATGTTGCCCTCTCTCCCAAGTGGCAAGGTGATGCCGCGCGTGGGGCACGGTCGAGCCGAGACTGCGGGGCGATTATGTATAGCGGCTATTCGCCATTGGTCGAACCCGGCCCTGCTGGGCGCTCACTTTCGACCATGGTCTAACCAAGGTGGTGACGCGACCCGGGGTGGATGGGGCAAACTGAGGGGGATCGGTCGTTGCGATGCTGCGACCGCACATACAAAGTCAACGTGCAAGTGAGGGTGCCATGGCTGATATCTACCCCGTCGATCCGCAGTTCGCCGCCAAGGCACGCATCGACAAGAAGACCTATGAACAGCAGTACCAGGCGTCGGTGACCGATCCGGATGGATTCTGGGGCAAGGCCGCCGAACGACTGGACTGGATGCGCAAGCCGACGAAGATCAAGAACGTCAGCTACGACCTGTCCGACTTCCACATCAAGTGGTTCGAGGATGGCGAGCTCAACGCCAGCGTGAACTGCCTGGATCGCCAGCTGGAAAAGCGCGGTGACAAGACGGCACTGCTGTTCGAGCCGGACAGCCCGGATGCGCCGGCCCAGCACGTGACCTATCGCGAGCTGTACGAGCGCACCTGCCGCCTCGGCAATGCGCTGCGCAACCTCGGGGTCAAGAAGGGCGACCGGGTCACCATCTACCTGCCGATGATCGTCGACGCCGCCGTGGCCATGCTGGCCTGCGCGCGCATTGGTGCGATCCACTCGGTGGTGTTCGGTGGCTTCGCGCCGAACTCGATCGCCGACCGCGTCAGCGACTGCCAGAGCAAGCTGATCATCACCGCCGACGAAGGCCTGCGCGGTGGCCGCAGGATTCCGCTGAAGGCCAACGTCGATGCCGCGCTGAAGCTGCCCGGCACCAATACCGTGGAAACCGTGCTGGTGGTGCGCCACACCGGCGGCGCGGTGGACATGCAGGCGCCGCGCGACCGCTGGTTCCATGATGTGGTGGACAGCCAGCCGGCCAGCTGCGAGCCGGAACGCATGAACGCGGAAGACCCGCTGTTCATCCTCTACACCTCCGGTTCCACCGGCAAGCCGAAGGGCGTGCTGCATACCACCGGTGGCTACCTGCTGTACGCAGCCTACACCCATGAAGCGGTGTTCGACCTGCGCGAGGACGACATCTACTGGTGCACCGCCGACGTCGGCTGGGTTACCGGCCACAGCTACATCGTGTACGGGCCGCTGGCCAACGGCGCGACCTCGCTGATGTTCGAAGGCGTGCCGAACTACCCGGACACCTCGCGCTTCTGGAACGTCATCGACAAGCACAAGGTCAGCATCTTCTACACCGCCCCGACCGCCATCCGTGCGCTGATGCGCGAGGGCGAGGAGCCGGTGAAGAAGACCTCGCGCACCTCGCTGCGCCTGCTCGGCAGCGTGGGCGAGCCGATCAATCCGGAAGCCTGGCGCTGGTACTACGAGGTGGTCGGCGACAGCCGTTGCCCGATCGTCGATACCTGGTGGCAGACCGAGACCGGCGGCATCCTGATCTCGCCGCTGGCCGGTGCGATGGATCTGAAGCCGGGTTCGGCCACCCTGCCCTTCTTCGGCGTGCAGCCGGCGCTGGTCAATGCTGATGGCGAGATCCAGGACGGCCCGACCGAGGGCAACCTGATCATCCGTGACTCCTGGCCGGGCCAGATGCGCACGGTGTACGGCGACCACCAGCGCTTCATCGATACCTATTTCCGCACCTACCCGGGCAGCTACTTCACCGGCGACGGTTGCCGCCGCGACGAGGACGGCTATTACTGGATCACCGGCCGCGTTGACGACGTGATCAACGTGTCCGGCCACCGCATCGGCACCGCCGAAGTGGAAAGCGCGCTGGTCTCGCACCCGAAGGTGGCCGAGGCGGCCGTGGTCGGTTTCCCGCACGACGTGAAGGGCCAGGGCATCTATGCCTACGTGACCCTGGTGGCCGAAGAGGCGCCGAGCGACGAACTGCAGAAGGAACTGGTCGCCTGGGTACGCAAGGAAATCGGCCCGATCGCCACGCCGGACCACCTGCAGTGGGCGCCGGGCCTGCCGAAGACCCGCTCGGGCAAGATCATGCGCCGCATCCTGCGCAAGATCGCCGAGAACGCGCCGGACCAGCTTGGCGACACCTCGACCCTGGCCGACCCGTCGGTGGTGGCGTCGCTGGTGGACGAGCGCAAGGTACGCTGATGCACGACCCGGGGTCAGATCCCTTTCCGCAAGGAAAGGGCTCTGACCCCAGGGGCTTGGCCCCCGAACAGTTTCCCCCACGGTTCCCCCCGACCATGACCACCCTCCTGATTGCCGATGACCACCCGCTGTTCCGCGAAGCCCTGCGCGGCGCCGTGCAGCGGGTCATCCCTGGCGTGCAGTTGTTCGAGGCCGACAGCGTGGAAGCGCTGTATGCACTGGCCGATCAGCACAACGACGCCGACCTGGTCCTGATGGACCTGAACATGCCCGGTGCGCAGGGCTTCAACGCACTGGTGCACATGCGCTCGCTGCACCCGCACCTGCCGGTGGTGGTGGTCTCCGCGCGCGAAGAAGCGACGGTGATGCGGCGTGCGCTCGACCACGGCGCGCTGGGCTTCATTCCCAAGTCGGCCGACTCGGACACCATCGGCCATGCGCTGGGCACCATCCTCGATGGCGAGACCTGGGCACCACCGGAAGCGCACAACGTGCCACCGACCGAGCGAGAGGAGCGCGAAGTCGGGCAGCGTCTGCGCGAGCTGACCCCGCAGCAGTTCCGCGTGCTGCAGATGCTGGGCGCAGGCCGCTTGAACAAGCAGATCGCCTACGACCTCAACGTCTCCGAAGCGACGATCAAGGCCCACGTCACTGCGATTCTGCGCAAGCTCGGCGTGACCAACCGCACCCAGGCCGTGCTGATGGCCGGCAAGCTGGCCATCGACGACGACGCCATCGTGCTGCCGCCGGAAGAAGATTGACCGTGACGGGCTGCGGAGTCGAACATGGGCTCGGCTCTACAGACGTTGTGATGCCCTTGTAGAGCCGAGCCTACGCTCGGCTGCTCCTCGTCTGAAGACCGCACTAGTCCTGCAGAGGCCACCTGCTCCAGGCGTGGGGATATTCGCCGAGACAGTTGGCCAGCCCTGCGCGTACTGGATTGGCCGCGATGTACACCGCCTGGGTGCGCAGGCATTCATCACTGCGCAGCGCATGGTCGTAGTACCCCGGCTGCCAGATCGGCGCGTTCGCATCAACGCGCGTGGCGATGGATCTTCCACTCCTGGACTTCAGGATCTGCATGCAGCCGGCCAGCGTGCCGCTACGCAACTCGATCAACCAATGCAGGTGGTCCGGCATGATCACCCAGGCCAGTGAGTATGTCCGACCTGTACGCTCGACCCTGCGTAGTGCCTCGACCAGAAGGTCGGCGTTGGCTCCATCGTGGAACCAGCGCCGACGAGCATGTGTCACAGCCGTTATCGCATAGACATTGCCGGTCTGCGACCACCGGCCAATACGGAGTGCGGGGCTGGCCATGTCCGAAGACTGCGCTGCGATTCACAGGCTCTCCATCAGTGCACCGGCGCTCAGCCTGTCAGCCAATGCCCCGCTGTAACGCCGAGACCATGCTCGGTTGCCTTTTGCGGGACGCCCGTGCTACACGCGTAAGCCGAGCGCAGGCTCGGCTGCTTTTTGCATTGCGCCCGCGCTGCGGGCGTAAGCCGAGCATGGGCTCGGCTCTACAGGTCCGTGTGTTACGCCACGCCGTGCAGGTGTTCATACAGGATCGTTGCACCGATGATCACCAGGATCACGCCACCGATGATCTCGGCCCGCTTGCCGACCATGCTGCCCAGCACGCGGCCGAGCATGATGCCGACGGTGACCATGGTCAGCGTGCACAGGCCGATGACCGCGGCCATCACACCGATATGCACGTCCATGAAGGCCAGGCCGATACCCACCGCCATCGCATCGATGCTGGTGGCGAAACCGGTCAACGCCAGCTTCCAGAAGCCGTGGTGCTGTGAAGGATCTTCGTCGTCCTCGGCACTGTACGGTCGCAGTCCGTTGTAGATCATGTGGATGCCCAGCGCACCGAGCAGGCCGAAGGCGATCCAGTGGTCGAAGGCTTCCACGTACTGCAGGGCGGCACGGCCGAGCAACCAGCCGATGATCGGCGTGATCGCCTCGATGACGCCGAAGATGATGCCGGCGCGCAGTGCATCGCGGAACACCGGCTTGCGCATGGCCGCACCCTTGCCGATCGCCGCAGCGAAGGCATCGGTGGACATGGCAAAGCCGATCAGGAGGATCGAAATGGGGGACATTGGCGGCTGCTGAGGTCGGGCAAGGACGGACGCACGGCTCGCGCTCGCGCCCAACCTGACGTTGCGCGCGCGGGCCGCTGGTCTCGCCAACCATCATGGTTGTCCACGCCACGGCGCACTGGCCGAGTGTGTTGACGTGGACGATTCCTGCGAAGGAATCCGGCTACTCCCCAAGGGGACGCGCAGCTTAGCACCGCGATCCGCGCGTGGCGCATTTCCAGGCAAACGCGCAGGCAGGGCTGGTTTGTATAGCGATGGCTATATCAGCGCCGCGCTGCACATGCGAGCCGAGCGTGGGCTCGGCTCTACAGAGGTGTCGCGCAACCGGGAATTTGTAGAGCCGAACCGGTGCTCGGCTGCTGTTCGGTCGGACCACGGAATACCACGCACCACGCGCGAGCCGAGCGTGGGCTCGGCTCTACAGAGGGGTCGCGCAACCGGGAATTTGTAACGACGAGCCGATGCTCGGCCGCTGTTCGGCCGGACCACGGAATACCACGCACCACGCGCGAGCCGAGCGTGGGCTCGGCTCTACAATTGCCCGTCAGGGGTCGTTGTTGCCAGCATCGCGCAGCGCGCCCAGGAAGGCGCGCAGCGAGGCCGGCTTGATCGGCTTGGTCAGCACGCGGTAGCCACGCTCGCGTGCCATCCGCTTCAGTTCGTCGCGGCCATCGGCGGTCAGCAGCGCGCCCGGCAGCGGGTAGCCGGCCGCTTCACGCAGCGCCACCAGCGCATCCAGGCCATCCATGCGGTCATGCAGGTGGTAGTCCACCAGCATCACCTGCGGGCGCTCGGCAATCTTCTCCAGCGCCTGGTCGACGGTGGCGGCGGTGATCACCTGCACCTGCCAGCGGCCCAGCAGCGCGCGCATGCCGTCGAGGATCTCCTCGTCATTGTCCACGCACAGCACGCGCAGGCCGGCCAGCGAATCGCTGCGCAGTGGCGTGGCCACGGCCTGCACCGGCGTGGCCAGTTCGGTGTAGCCCGGCAGCGGCGCCACCCGCGGCAGGATGATCGAGAACATCGAGCCGCTGCCGACGCGGCTGCGGGCATTGAGGCGATGGTCCAGCAGGCGCGAGATGCGCTGGCAGATCGACAGGCCCAGGCCCAATCCCTGTTCTCCCCAGTCGAACGGCTGCTGGTAGCGGTGGAACTCATCGAAAATCTGCCGCATGTGGTGCTCGGGAATGCCGGGGCCGGTATCCCACACCTGCAGTTCCACTTCGTCGCCACGATGGCGCACCGCCAGTACGATGCGCCCCTGCCGTGTGTAGCGCAGCGCGTTGGCCAGGAAGTTCTGCAGCACGCGGCGCAGCAGGCGGCGATCGCTGCGTACCCAGGCCGGCCGCGCGAACAGGTCCAGGCGCAGTCCGCGACCGGCGGCGACCGGCGTGTACTGCGCGGCCAGCTCGCGCATCAGCGCGCTCACATCGAACTCGCCGATCACCGGGTGCAGGCCACCGGCATCCAGGCGCGACACGTCCAGCAGGCCATCGAGCAGTTCTTCGGCAGCACGCAGCGACGCATCCACGCGTTCGGCCAGGTGCTTCTGCTCATCACTCACGTGGTCGCTGTCACGCAACGCCGAGGCGAACAACCGCGCAGCGTTCAACGGCTGCAGCACGTCGTGGCTGATCGCCGCCAGGAACCGCGTCTTCGACTGCTGCGCGACCTCGGCCTCGTGCGAACGCTCGGCCACGCGCTGCTCCAGCGTCTCGTTGGCTTCCAGCAACGCCTTTTCCGCGTGCTTGTAGTCGGTGATGTCGTTGTAACTGGTGACGTAACCTCCGCCGGGCAGTGCCTGCCCACGCATCTCGATCACCTTGCCGTCGCTGCGGGTTCGCTCGAACACATGCGGCGAACCGGCGCGCATGTAGCCGATGCGGCGGTTGATCTGCACCTCGATGTCGCCTTCGCCCAACTCGCCGCGCTCGGCGTTGTAGCGGATCAGGTCGGCCACCGGGCGGCCCACGTAGAGCATGCCGTCTGGGTAGCCGAACATGTCCTGGTAGCGGCGGTTCCATGCGGTCAGGCGCATGTCCGGATCAACCACACTGACGCCGGCGCTGATGTTCTCCAGCGTGGTCGACAGGATCTCGCGGTTGAAGCGCAGCTCCTGCCCGGCTTCGTCCAGCACCGCCACTACTTCGCCCAGGTCCATGCCCGAGCCACGCAGCAGGCTGGTCAACAGCAGGCGTGCAGACGCCGCACCAATCGACGCGGCCAGCAGACGCTCGGTGAACTGAACCCACGGCCGGTCGGCCGGCGCGGAGGACTGCAGCTCGCGACCCAGTGACTGCGCCTGCTCGAAGAACGATCGCCGTGCATGGCGCTCACCGACCACGCGCGAAGCCAGCGCAAGCAGGTCGCCAACATGCACATGACCGGGCCAGCCACCGGCCACCGACGGGCGCTCGGCATAGGGGTCGAGGAACGGTGCCGCACGCAGCCGCTCGTCCACACCGGGGCGCCAGCGCGCGGACACCAGCATCATCGTCGCCGCGTTGACCAGCAGCGACCAGAAGGTGCCGTGGGTCAGCGGATCCCAGCCGGTCATGCCGAACAGCTGCTGCGGACGCAGCCACTCGATGCCGAACGGGCCGTGCTGCACCCAGGCGGCATCGACCCAGCCGGCCATGGTCATCGCCGGCAGCAGCAGCGTGTACAGCCACGTCGCGAAGCCGAGCAGCATGCCCATCTCGACGCCACGCCGGCTGGCGCCACGCCAGTACAGGCCGCCGATCAGGCCCGGCGCGAACTGCGCCACCGCTGCGAACGCCATCAGGCCGTAGGAGGCCAGCGTGCTGTCGTTGCTGCTGGTGCGGTAGTAGCTGTAGGCCATCAGCGCCAGCAGCAGGATCGCCAGGCGGCGGATCCACAGCACGCGCGAGGCAACATCGGCCGCTTCCTGGTGGTCGCCACTGCGGCGCAGCAGCACCGGCATCACCAGGTCGTTGCTGACCATGGTGGCCAGCGCGATGGACGAGACGATGACCATGCCGGTGGCCGCAGAGAAACCACCGACATAGGCGATCAGCGCCAGTGCGTTGCGGCCCTCGGCCAGCGGCAGCGCCAGCACCATCGAATCATCGGCAACGCTGCCGCCGGTGCCGAACAGGGTCACGCCGGCGGTGGCAATCGGCAGCACCATGCCGGAGATCAGTACCAGATAGCCGCCGAACATCCAGCGCGCGCGGCGCACATCGCGCACGTCACCACACTCGACCACCGCCACGTGGAACTGGCGCGGCAGGCAGATGATGGCGAGGAAGCTGAGCAGGGTCTGCGAGATGAAGCCCACCGGCGGCAGCCCGGTGAACAGCGTATGCACCGACTCGACCACCGCATCGGTGCGGTTGCTCAGCCACAGGTAGGCGAACACGCCCACCGCCACCATCGCCAGCAGCTTGATCACCGATTCAAAGGCGATCGCCAGCATCATGCCGTGGTGGTGCTCGGTGGCATCGACCTGGCGGGTGCCGAACAGCGTGGCGAACAGCGCCATCAGCAGCGCCACGTACAGCGCCGGGTCGGTGAAGAAGCCGGTGGGGCCGGTGTTGCCGGTCAGCACCTGCAGGCTCATCGCCACCGCTTTGTACTGCAGGGCGAGGTACGGAATGATGCCGATCAGCGCGATGATCGCCACCAGCGCCGCCAGCCGCCGCGAGCGACCGAAGCGCGAGGAGATGAAATCGGCGATGGACACCACGTTCTGGCTGCGCGCGATCAGCGCCAGGCGCTCGATGATGCGCCAGCCGAACAACAGCAGCAGCAACGGACCGATGTAGATCGGCAGGTAGCCGATGCCGTTGCGCACGGCGGTACCCACTGCGCCGTAGAAGGTCCACGACGAGCAGTAAACGGCCAGCGCCAGGCTGTAGACCACCGGCCGCAGCCACGGCCGGTCGGGATACATCGGCCGACGGTCACCCCACCACGCTACTCCGAACAGCAGCGCGGCATAGGCAACCGAGACCAGCAGCAGGATCCAACTGGAGACCACGCGTGTGTTTCCGTCGGAGGAACCCGCAGTGTAGGCCAGGCGTGGCCGGGGGTGCGGGCTCGTTGGGGGCAACCACCCCCACCAAGGTGGGGGCCCACAATCACCAGGCCCCCATCGAGGTGAGAGCCGGGAATCCGTGCTCGAACCGGCCTTACTCCGCCGGTACGCCCATTTCCTTCAGCAGCTCGGGCGCCGGGTAGACCTTGGCCAGCAGCCAGCGCAGGTAGCGCATGTCCACGTGCACGGCGCGCTTGTAGCGCGGGTCGAACCACCAGCTGGCGCTGACCGACTCCCAGTTGCTGTCGAAGTTCAGGCCGATCAGTTCGCCCTTGGCGTTGAGCACCGGCGAGCCGGAGTTGCCGCCGGTGGTATCCAGGTTGGTCAGGAAGTTGACCGTCTGGGTCTTCAGCGCCGGGTCGGCGGTGCTGCCGAAGTCACCCTTGGCGATCGCGGCCAGCAACGGCTTGGGTGCATCGAACGGATAGGCGTTGGTGTTCTTCTCGACGATGCCGGCCACGGTGGTCACCGGCGAGTAGGTCACGCCATCGCGCGGGTGCAGCGCCTCGACCTTGCCGTAGCTGATGCGCAGGGTGCGGTTTGCATCCGGGTACACCGCGCGGCCCTGCTTGGCACGCCAGGCGAACAATGCCTGCATGTATGCCGGGCGCAGGCGCAGCTGCTCGCCTTCGCGGGTCTTGCTCTCGTTCTCGATGCGCAGCTGCGCGGCCACTAGCGGGCCGGCCACGGCGATCAGCGGATCGGCGGCCAGTGCCTTGCCCTCGCGTGCGGCAGCGAAGCGCGACAGGCGCTGCGCCTCGTCACCCAGCTGGGTGCCGGCGTAGAGGGTGTCCAGCGCCTTGGCCAGCTGCTCCGGGGTACGGCCGAAGGCAGCGTCGAACTCGGCCACGCGCTGCGCGTCCGGCAGCTGCTGGTAGCGGGTCAGCAGGGTGGTCAGCAGGGCCTTCTCGACCTCCGGTGCGTAGCGGCGCTGGACCTGCTTGAGCACGCCTTCGATCATCGCCTGGTCGCGCTGCTGGTAGCCGCTCTCGCGCTGCGCGTCCGGCTTGGCCGATTCAATGCGCAGGCGCTCCAGCAGCAGCGCCGAGCGCAGCAGCTGGCTCTGCATCGCCATCTGGTCCAGCAGCAGGTCACGCTCGCCCACCGCCGCGCCCTGCGACAGGTTGGCCAGCAGCGCCTTGATGTCGCCCTGGTACTTGCGGTCGGTCGCGGCCAGCATCGCCGTCTCGTCGGCGGCACGCTGGGCCTTGGCATCGCTGCGCAGCAGGCCTTCCAGTTCACCGGCAGCGCGCTTGCGGTTGTTCTTCAGCGACTGCAGCTGCGAGGCGTAGCGGGTACGCGCCTGTGCATCCTTGGCGCTGGCGGCCTCGATGGTGTCGATCATCTGCTGGAACACCGACACGCGGCGCGGCAGCACGGCATCGATCTGGCCGGCGAATTCGGCGGCTGTGCGGTGGCGGTAGGTGATGCCCGGGTAACCGGCCAGCATCGCGTAATCGCCTTCCTTCGGGCCTTCCACCGACATCTGCAGGTGCGCCGGTGCCTGGTAGGGCACGTTGTCCTTGCTGTAGGCGGCCGGCTTGCCGTCCTTGCCGACGTAGGCGCGCAGCAGGGTGAAGTCGCCGGTGTGGCGCGGCCACATGAAGTTGTCGATCTCGTCGCCGTAGTTGCCGATCGCACGCGGCGGCGCGTACACCAGGCGCACGTCGCTCAGTTCCAGCTGGGCGATGCGGTAGAAGTCGGTGCCGTAGTACATGTTGGCCACCGAGCAGCGCACGCTGCCATCCTTCTCGCACTCGGCCACGATCTGCTTGCTGGCCGCATCCACGGCATCGAAGTAGGCGCGACCGGTCTTGCCACGGGCCTGCGCCAGCACCTGGTCGGTCACCTTGTCGAAGCCGACGGTGACCAGTACGCGGAAGTCCGGGTTGGCGGGGCGCTCGTCGGCGCGGTCCCTGGCGATGAAGCCACCATTGATCAGGTCGTGCTCGGGCGAGCTGTTGTACTGGATCACGCCCATCGCCACGTGGTGGTTGGTCAGCAACAGGCCATCGGCGGACACGAACGAGCCGGTGCCGCCACCGGCACGCACCACCGCGCTCAGCGGCGGCGCGGTGACGTTGGCCAGGTCAGCCGGATTGCCCTTGAAACCGGCTGCCTGCAGCGGCTTGGCCAGTTCCGGCAGCTGGGTCGGCATCCACATGCCTTCATCGGCATGGGCGCCCGCGGCGAGGGTCAGGCCCAGGGCCAGGGCGGTGGGAAGGGCTTTGCGTGGTGACATGAGGCAATCCGGTACGACAGAACAGCCCGGGACCATAGCTGCTGGGGCGCTGTCGGGCAACGCCCGATAGTCAGGCCTGCGCCGCACTCCTAGAATTGCCGTTTTCTGCACAACGGACGTCAGCAGATGATCGTCGGTATCGATCTTGGCACCACCCATTCCCTCATCGGCATGCACACGGCAACCGGGCCGCAGCTGTTCCCCAATGCCCATGGCGAGCTGTTGACGCCGTCGGTGGTGAGCCTGATCAATGGCGCCGTGCTGGTTGGCCAGCCGGCCCGCGACCGTCTGGTCAGCCATCCACAGCAGACCGTGGCCCACTTCAAGCGCTGGATGGGCAGCGATCGCGAGACCCGGCTGGGTGAGCGCAGTTTCCGCCCCGAGGAGCTCTCGGCCATGGTGCTGCGCTCGCTGCTGGCTGACGCCGAAGCGGCCCTGGGCCAGAAGGTGGAGGAGGCTGTGATCAGCGTGCCGGCCTATTTCTCCGACGCCCAGCGCAAAGCCACCCGGGCGGCCGGCGAGCTGGCGGGCATCCGCGTCGAGCGCCTGATCAATGAACCCACGGCCGCCGCGCTGGCCTATGGCCTGCAGGAGCGTGACGGCGAAGGCCGCGTGCTGGTGCTGGACCTGGGCGGTGGTACCTTCGATGTCTCCATCCTGGAACTGTTCGACGGCGTGGTCGAAGTGCATGCCAGCGCCGGCGACAATTTCCTGGGCGGCGAGGATTTCCTGCAGGTACTCGTGCAGGCCTTCCATGCCGACCAGGGCACGTCCGCCGGCGACCTGTCCGCTGCCGAACAGGCGCAGCTGCTACGTCGGCTGGAACTGTTCAAGCGCGAACTCAGCCTGAGCGGCGCCGCCAGCCTGCAGTTGCCCCTGGCCGGCAGCGAACGCCAGTGGCAGATGGACGAGGCGCACTACACGCAGCTCTGCGAGCCGCTGCTGCTGCGCATGCGTGCGCCCATCGAACGCGCGATCCGCGACGCCCGGCTCAAGCCCGAGGCGCTGGACGACATCATCCTGGTCGGCGGTGCGGTACGCATGCCGATGGTCAGCAAGCTGGCGACCCGCATGTTCGGCCGGCTGCCGCTGCGCCACGTCCATCCGGACCAGGCAATTGCATTGGGTGCCGCCGTTGCCGCCGGGCTGAAGGCACGCGACGAATCGCTGCGCGAGGTCGTGCTGACCGATGTCTGCCCCTACACACTGGGCACGCAGGTGTCCCGCCAGGATGCTTCCGGTGGCGAGCGCAGCGGCTATTTCCACCCGATCATCCAGCGCAACAGCGTGGTGCCGGTCAGCCGCGAGGATCGCTTCTACCCGCTGCACGAGCGGCAAAGTGCCATTCGCATCGACGTGTTCCAGGGCGAGAGCCCGACGGTGGATCGCAACATCAAGCTCGGTGAGCTGACCGTGCCGCTGACCCATTCTGTCCCGATGCAAGAACGCAGCGTCACCGCCCGCTTTACCTACGACGTGAACGGGCTGCTGCAGGTCGAAGTCACCGAGGACGCCACCGGCAAGCGCCACGAGCTCATCCTGGAACAGAATCCCGGGCTGCTGTCACCCGAAGAGATCCAGCAGCGCCTGCGCGCACTGGAAGCGCTGAAGATCCACCCGCGCGACGCCCAGCCCAACCTCGCGGTGATCGCCCGCACCGAGCGCCTGTACGAGGAACGCATCCATCACCGCGAACAGTTGCAGTCGTGGCTGAGCAGCTTCCGCCATGTGCTGGAGAGCCAGGATGCCGTTGCCGTCGAGCGTCATCGCCATCAGCTGGACGAGGCACTCGACACCCTCGAGCGCGATGCATGAGCTGGGCACTTCACGTTCTGGAGCTGGACGAAACCGCTGACGAGCGCGTGATCAAGCGTGCCTATGCAAAGCGCCTGCGGGTGACTCGCCCCGACGAGGATCCCGTCGCCTTCCAGCACCTGCATGAGGCCTATCAGGCGGCATTGGACTGGGTCCGCCAGGAAGCGCTGGCCGATGCCGCGGACGAGGGCGAGGGCGAGGGCGAGGGCGAGGGCGAGGGCGAGGACGAGGACGAGGACGAGGACGAACCGGCGGAGCATGCAGCCGATATCGGCCCCTGGCCGCACGACGCCGACGTGGCATGGGCGCCGCCCGAAACGCGTTCTTACTCGCCTCCATTGCCACCGCGCGGCACGCCTGTGCTGCTGCGCACGGCGCCGGTGGTGGAGTTGGACGGGGTGGTCGACGTAGCAAGCCACGCGCAGTTGATCCTGCGCCAGGCCTACCTGTTGCCGGTCGACGACTTCGGCCCCTGGCTGGAGGCCACGCCGGTGCTGTGGTCGTTGCGCTACAAGCCATTGGTGGGCGACGCGCTGCTGGATGAACTGGCACGCAGTCACAACGGCATCAGCGCAGCCAACATGGGTCTGCTGGCACGCTGCTTTGGCTGGGATGATGTACACGATGGCGTGGATCCGGACAGGCTGGCATCGATCCAGTCGCGCGGTCATCTACGCTGGGCCGCCGAGACCGGGAATGCGGCGGAGCTGTCGGCACTGCTTGAACAAGAGGGCAGCCTGCGGCTGGGGAAGATCACGATCAGCCGTTGCCTGCGTTACGTGTCGCAGCCATGGCACCGGCGACGATCCCTCTGGCAGGCGCAGCTGCCCGAGCACATCAATGAAGTCAACGCACTGCTGGATGCCATCGAGGCGGGCGGAAGGGAACAGGTGCCCGAGGCATGGGATCCGCAGCAGATCCTGTTCTGGCGAAGTCTTGCAGACATCTCCCGGCCCAACCGGTGGCGCTGGCAGGTGAACGCACTGCGTGGCGTGCTGCTGGGCGTCTGCAGCCTGTTGTTCTTTGCTGGAATCGCAGGCGTCTCGCTGGTCCAGGGAAAGACGGGCGAAGCCGCGATTTTCACCCAGCTGGGGGTGCCTTTTGGCCTGCTCCTGGCTGCGATCGGCGCACTGTGGGTGCCTGTGCGCTGGGCGCTGCGCCAGCTGACGCTGGATCTGCCCCCTTCGCGCTGGAGATGGCTGCTGGCGCTGCCAGCGCCCTTGATGGCGATCAGCAGCCTGGTTCTTGTCCATGGCCTTGGCCACCGCATCGAAGGTACCCTGTTGATCTTCATGGCACTGCCCTTGGCGACTGCGCGCCTGTGGCGACGCGTCGGTTCGCGGGTGCGGTTCGGAATCCGCCATGCCGTGTTCATGGTGCTTGCCATGCTTATCGCCGAAGCAGGCATCGTTCTGATCCTGCTGCAGTGGGGAGCCGAGTTCATACATCGCACGCGCCGTCACGCGTCGATTGACGGGCTCCCGCCAGCCTCTGGAAACACTGCGTGAACCGGGCGCTGGACGCGCTCGGGCTCGACGCCAGCGCCGACGAACGGGCGATCAAGCGCGCCTACGCGCAGAGACTGCGTGCGGCACGCCCTGACGAAGACCCCGTGGCATTCCAGGCGCTGCACGAGGCTTACCAGGAGGCCCTGCTGTGGGTGCGCAACCGCACGCAATGGCAGGAGGAAGACGGTGCAGAAGCGCTGTCGGCCCCACCTGCAGACAACAGCCCACCCGGCCCACCGGCGCTGTACGACAGCCATTCGTCGATGGACCACATGCCGGTGCTGCATCGTCCAAGCACGTTCGACACCGACCTGCCGGACGATGTGGTGGAGCCGTCATTGAACCTGCCCCGGTTTGCGCGTCTGCTGATCAACACCGCGACCGATGCCGACCCGGCCAGCTTCGAGCACTGGCTGGCCCATCGTCCGGAGCTGTGGTCATTGGCCGACAGGCCGCGTATCGGTGACGTGGTATTGCAGCAGCTGCTGCACGAGGGCCGGCCGCTGTGCGAGTCCAACTTCGATCTGCTCGGTCGATACTTCTGCTGGGATGAGATCCGGGCTGATATCGATCCCTACCGTGTCCGCGCACGGCGCAACCTGCTGCATCGCCACTGGCAGCTGCAGCCGCGCAACCACGCGGCCCTCACCGCAGCCCTGGACCGACCGCACGACCGGGTGTCCGCAACCGAGGCGCATGCCCGCGTGGAACGCTTGACCCGACCATGGCACTGGCTGCAATCGCTGCTGTCGGCCAGCGTGCCCGGGCGTGCTGCCACCATGCGGCACACGATGCAGCGTCTGGGGGTGCATGGCGTCCGTGACACGCTGGCGCCATTGGACGGGGATCAGGTCGCCTTCTGGATGGCGATATCCGAACCCAGGCGCTTCAATCTCATGAAGATGCAGGTGGCAATTGTCCGCTGCCTGCTGGGCGCTCTCGTCGTGCTGGCCGTCCTGGCGGCGCTGGCCTTGCTGGGTGATGCCGCTCGACCCATCGCGATCAGCACGTCCAGCATGAAACACGTGGCAATCCATGCCTCGGTGGTCATCGTGTCTGGCGTCCTCATGCTGACACCCTTCGTTGGAGGGACTCCATCGCGGACGGCGTCCGCGCCAGCGCCCGTCGAGCGACCGTCGCCGCTTGATGGACTCGGCATGCTCACGCACGGGCCTCGTCCGCGCAGGCCAGCCCGTTCCTTCGCCGTTGTCCGCCAGATGGACCCCGGCACAGAGGGGGGTTGAGTGGCGACGGGTTATTTCTCCCGCCGCCAGTTGATCGAACCACGGTTTTCCACCGTGCTCGATTCCACTTCCACGTCGAAGCCGCGGCGCAGCAGGTACTTCAGCGTGATCACCGAACCGGCACCGACCAGCGATACTCCGTAGCCGACGTACAGCTTGGGCGAGATGTACTTGCCGACACCGATCACCGAGCCGCCCAGCGCGCGCGACTGGCTCACACCGGCGTCGTCCAGGCCCAGCTTGGCACCCAGCTGCGACGCCAGCAGGCCGCTGCCGGCCGAGAGTGCCGCCGAGGCCGCGTTGACCTGCTGGGCCTGGTCGCTGCTGGCACCGGTCAGGCTGCGACCCAGCACCAGATAGGCCAGTGCTTCGGACTGCGACATCGCCGGCTCGGACCACACGTCCGCACGCGGCTGCTGCGCACGCCCGGTCACGTCGATGCCGGCAGTGACATCACCGATCCGGCGCTCGGCACGGATGTTGATGCGCGGGTCGGACACCGCGTTGTAGTTCCAGGTGAGGTTGCCACGGGTGATGGTCAGGTCCTGCCCGTACGCCTTGTAGCGGCCACTGACTTCCAGCCCGCCGTTGGCGGTCATTTCGCGGCCAGGCTTGGCCCAGACCTGCATCTTGCCGGTCAGCGCGCCCTTCAGGCCGAAGCCGGTCATCTTCACCTTGTCGCCGAGGCTGACCGTCAGGTCCATGTCCAGCGGCGAGGTGCGCGACTCTTCCGGATCGGCCGGGTCGAGCACCACCACGTCTTCGGACACCGAGGTGCCGCGGTCCAGGCGCTCAAGGTCGATGTCGGCCTCGGGCACGTGCACGGTACCGCGCAGCTCCATCGCCGCCTTGGCCAGGGTGAAGTCGAGGTTGGGATTGGCGACGATGCGCAGCTCGCTGGTGTTGGACAGCAGCACGTTCTCGCCGTGGATCTTCAGCTGCAGCGGCTGTGCATCGCCGAACCAGGACAGGCCACCATCCACGTACAGCGTGCCCTGGCCGGAGTTGGCCTGCGCAGTGATCTTGGCCGAGCCATCGGGCTGCGCCACGAAGCTGCCCTTGCCCTGGTCGAAGGTCAGGCCCAGTGCCGGGAATTCACCCTTGAAGTTGCTCAGCTGCGCGTCGCCACCCAGCGACGGCTGGCCACGCGTACCGCGCAGGCTGACGTGGCCTTCGATCAGGCCGGTCGGGCGCACGATGTCCGGCGAGAACAGCTCCAGCCAGTACAGCCGCGACATGTTGAGGTAGAGCTCGCCGTTCAACGGCGCGCTGGCTTCCCAGCCGGTCTGCATCTTCGCGTCGACGAAGCCGTTGCCCTGGAAGCCCATGCCCAGGTAGCCCTTGATGCTGGCTGGGGTCATGTCGAGCTTCAGCGAGAACTGGTCATATCGCACCAGCTCGCCACGGGTGGTATCGCCCACGGTGTTGCGGTTCTCGCCCAGGCGCACGCCGCCTTCCTTCGAGCGCACTTCCACGTGGCCTTCCCAGGCATTGCCGCGCGGGCGGATCTGCGCGTCCAGGCTGACATCGCCGCGCAGGTAGATGCGGCGGCCGGACTGCGGCGGCAACCACGGCTGCACCAGTGCCAACGGCAACGCATCACTGCGCACCACCAGGCCCTCGCGCGGCCAGTTGGCCTGTGCGCACAGTGCGCCGCTGCTGGCGGCGGCCAGGCAGGCCTCGGACAGCGTGTAGGTTCCGCCGTTGATCGCGAACGCCGCCGGTGCACGAAGCGACCAGGCATCGCCCTTCACCGGCGCGATGCGCAGCGAAGCCAGTTCGCCGCGCCACTGCGTGCCCTGCTGGCGCACGATGCCCTGCAGCTCGACCGCGCCCATCTCGTTGCGGGTCTGCGCCGCCAGGCGCAGGTTGGAGACACTGCCCTGCGCCTCCACATTCAAGCGTTCCAGCAGCATGCCGGCGTTGACCTGCTGGCCCTGCACCGCCAGCGTGCCGCTGTCGCCGCGCCACGGCAGGTGGCCCTTGATGCTCACGCTTTCGGCGCCGTAGCCATCCCAGTTGAGGTTGTTGCCGACCAGGTCGGCGGTGATGTCCGGTGCATCGCGCGGGCCCTTCACCTGCACCTGGCCGCGCAGGCCACCATCGGCGCCCGGCAGCAGATCGCTCAGCTGCAGCGGTTCGAAACGCGCATCGATGTCGAGGCGGTCGCCGACCTTGCCCGACGCGGTCACCCGGCTGCTGCCCAGCGACAGCTTCAGGTCACCCTGGCCCTGCGCGCCCTGCAACGCGAACTTGCCCTGCGCGTCGAGGTTGCGCTGGCGCAGCACGCCCTTCAGCGACGGCAGATCGACCGTGGCTTCGAGCGTGCCGGCGGTACCCGGCGGCGCATTGGCCGGCGGCGGCAGCTGGCGGCCCTTCGAGGCCAGGTTGCCGGACAGGCGGCCATTCCAGCCCGGCACGAAATAGCCGGGGTCGAAGTCCTTCAGCGTGGCCTTGGCATCCCAGTCCAGCTGCGGTGCCCACGCCACCTGGCCTTCCACCTGCAGCTGGCCACCCGGGGTCTGTGCCTGCAGCTGGTGGATCGACGCGGCCTGGTCGTTGCCGCGCACATCGAAGCGCAGCTGTGCCTTCTGCGCATCACGCTCGACCTCGGCACGGCCGATCGCCGCCCAGGCCTTGAGGGTACCGGCCAGTCCGAAGCGCGCTTCCTTCAGGGTGACCGGCACCGGTGCGCTGCCGGCCGTGTTCGGATCGGGCGCCGGCACGTAGGTCAGATCGCGTGCGACCACCGAGAAGTTGAGCTTCTGCTGGTCTTCCTGGCTGAAATCGGCCGTGCCTTCCAGCCGCGCTTCGCCGCCAAGCCCCTTCACCAGCAGTGGTGAAACCTTCAGCACCTGGTCCTGCAGCGACACCACCGACGGTGCCAGCTCCAGTTCCTGATCGCCCTGCTTGATCCTGCCGTGCAAGTTGGCGTTGCCGCCCTTGCCGGCCGCGGTGAAATCCAGTGCCAGCGGTGCGATCGCCGTGCTCACCAGTGCCGGCGACAGCAGCGCCAGGTCCAGTTCGTCGCTGCGCACCGTGGCGTTCCAGGTCGGGTCGGTACGGCCATCGAACACCAGCATCGCGTGCAGCGGCTTCGGCGCGCGCCCGGCTACGGCCACCTCCATGTGCGCCAGGTCGCCACGAGCGACCAGGCCGACGGTGGCGGCGGTACGTCCACGCGGCGCCGGCAGCACGGCAGTGACGGTCACGTCGGTGTCGTAGTCCTTGGCCGGGATATAGCGGCCCTGGGCGGTGAAATTGCCCATGTCGCTGTCCACCACCAGTTTGTGCGCCTGGAACTCGCCGTTGGCGATCTCGATGCCGCCACGCACGCGGCTGATGTCGATCACCGGCTCGTTGGCCTGGCTGATGCGGAAGCCATCGATGGCGATGGCGTCGGCCTGGATCGCCAGCGGCATCTCGATCTGCGGCAGCGAATCCGGCCACGACGGCAGCTTGAACGGCTCCTCACTCTTGGCCAGGTTCAGCGTCGCGTTGGTCAGCTCCAGCTTGTCCAGCAGCAGCTTGCGGCCCAGCAGCGGGCGCAGGTCCGGCTCCAGGTGCGCGCGCTCGGCGTGGAAGTGGATGTCGTTGTAGCGGAAATCGACGTTGTACAGGGTCAGCGGGCCGGCCACCGGGCCGTCTACCTTGTCCCAGGTGAAGCTGGCGCCCACCGGCAGCCGCGCCACCACCTGGGCCAGCAGCACATCACGACCGGCCACGGTCTGCAGCAGCCAGTAAACCGCCAGCAGGGCCAGCAGCACCAGGCCCAATACGCCAACACCCGACCAGGCCCAGAAGCGGCGGCGGCGATAGAAGCGCACGCGCGGCGGCGGCGTGTTCGGGGTGGGTGCGGGCGTGCTCACAGGTCCGCTCCGATGTTCAGGTACAGCTGGAACTGCGAATCCGGGTTGTTCAGGCCATGCGCGATATCCACGCGCACCGGGCCCACCGGCGATTTCCAGCGCACGCCGAAGCCGACGCCGGTATGCAGGTCGATGGTGTTGTCGAAGGCGCTGCCGGTATCGACGAACACCGCCGCACCCCACGGCCCGCCATTGAAGTAGTGCTCGTACTCGGCCGAGCCGATCACCAGGTTCTTGGCGCCCAGCGCGTACTTGTCCGGTGCCGGCGTGCGCGGCCCCACTTCGCGGTAGGCATAGCCACGGATGCTGCGGTCACCGCCGGCGAAGTAGCGCAGGCTCGGTGGCATCGCCACCAGATCGCTGGTCCAGGTGGTGCCGCCTTCGCCGCGCAGGATCAGGCGATTGCTTTCACCCACCGGGATGTACCAGCGCAGCACGGCGTTGGCCTGTATGAAGCTGGTGTCCGAACCAGCGCCCTCGATGCCGGCACGCATGGTCGCGGTACCGCTGATGCCCTTGCGCGGGAACATCTCGTCGTCGACGTTGACGTAGTCGGCGACCATCTGCGGATACACCAGCGTCGAGGTGTTGTAGACCGCATCGGTGAATTCAGTGCCGGAGGCATAGCGCCAACGCTCGCGCAGTGCGTTGATCGAGGCGATCGCGGTCCAGTGCTCGTTGATCTCGCCGCTGCGGCTGGCGATCAGCTTGAAGTTGCGCAGGTCGATGTAGTCGGTCTGCTCGTCGTAGGCGCTGGCAGCGAAGGTGTACCAGCCATCGAGCCAGTTGAAGGCCGGAATGCGGTAGCTGGTCACCAGGCTCTTGCGCTTCTGCGCATAGTCCAGCTGCGTGTTCATCTTGTGGCCGCGGTTGTTCAGGAACCGCCGCTCGATGCCACCGCGCACACCCGGGCCGCTCTCGCTGCCGTAGCTCAGGCCGGCGGTGTAGATGGTGCGCTTGGCGCGGGTCAGCTTCACATCCACCGGCACCTCGCCGTTGGCATCGGCCTCGTCCGGCCGCGGCTGGATGTCGATCACGCTGAAGTAGTCCAGCTTGGTCAGCGACTCGCGCAGCCGGTCCAGCTTGCCCTCGTGGAAATAGCTGCCCTGTTCCCAGTACACCAGCGGGTCGAACAGCTTGTCGACGAAGTAGTCCTGCTCGAAGCGCACCGGGCCCATGTTGTAGCGCCGCCCGCTGTCCCAGGTCAGATCGATGTCGGCGGCATTATCGGCACGGGTGATCTGCACCTGGCGCTGGGTGTAGTCGGCGTCGAAATAGCCACGTTCGGCCAGGCGGCGGGTGACGGTGATCTTGCTGGCTTCGTACTGCGTATGCTCGAACCGCTGGCCCTTGCGCGGCTTGAACGCGGCCAGGTCGTCCTGCAGGTACTGGTCGTACATCGCCGGGCCGGTGATGTCGATGTGCTCACGGCGGACGGTCACCGGCGTGCCCTTGTCGACATGGATCAGCACACGCACGTGCTCGTCCACGCGCGGCGCCTCGACCTTGATCACCGGGTTGTAGTACCCGAAGGGTTCCAGCGCCTGGCGGGTCTGCCGCTCGGCCTGTGACAGCAGGTATTCCAGGCGCGACTCGCCCTGCTCCTTGCCGATCGTGTCGTACAGCGACAGCGATTCCTGGATGTTCTCGATGATCGCGGCGTCGTCGCCCTTGTCCAATCCCTTGATGTCCACCTTGTCGATGGTGCCGCGCGCGTGGGCCACGGAGGTGGCGGCCAGCGACAGGACCATCAGCGGCAGGGCGTATTTCTTTGGCTGCATGCGGCACAGCATACCGACCGGAGGTGACGATGCGAAATGCATCACGTCATTGGGGATCGGTTGTTAAGTGGCGGTCAAAATACGCGCCGTTGTGGCGATCGTCGTGATCGCAGGCGAGGATGCCGGCATCGTGCGCGATGCCGGCAATGACCCCGATGGACATCCGCCGACGGTGATCCGGTAGTGCCGGCCGCTGGCCGGCAATCCACAGGTCGATGCGATGCGCGGTGGCAATGCCGGCCAGCGGCCGGCACTACCGATACCGGCGTCAGCTCGACAGGTGCTCGATCGCCGCCACCTTGCCCAGGCGTTCGCCCAGCATCGTCAGCAGCGCCAGGCGGTTGCCACGCAGCGCGGGATCCTCTGCATTGACCATCACGCCATCGAAGAACGCGTCGACCTGCGGGCGCAGGCGCGCCAGGCGCGCCAGCACGGCCACGTAATCCTTCTGGTGCAGGCTGGCGCCGGTGTCATCAATGGCGGCGGTGACCGCTTCAGCCAGTGCGCGCTCGGCGTCTTCCTGCAGCAGCGCCGGGTCGATCTGGGCCGGGATGTCGCCCTCGGCCTTGCGCAGGATGTTGCGGATGCGCTTGTTGGCCGCAGCCAGCGCCTCGGCTTCCGGCAGCGCAGCGAAGGTGCCGATCGCATCCAGGCGGCGGTCGAAGTCATACAGCGAGGCAGGCTTCAGCTCGGCCACCGCGTTGAAGTGCGTGGCCGGCACGTTCTTGTCGCCGTAGTAACCCTTCAGGCGGTCGAGGATGAAGTCGTACAGCTCGCCGACGTCGGCCTGCACGTTGCGCGCCGCCAGGCCGGCATTGGCGCTGGCCAGCAGCGCGCGCAGGTCCAGCTCGAAGCCGCTTTCGATGATCGTGCGGGCCAGGCCCAGCGCGTTGCGGCGCAGGGCGAACGGATCCTTGTTGCCGGTCGGCTTCAGGCCCGCGGCGAAGCCACCGGCCAGGGTGTCCACGCGTTCAGCAATGGCCAGCACCTTGCCCAGCGGCGACAGCGCGATGTCATCACCACCGAAGCGCGGCTGGTAGGCCTCGTCGATGGCCAGCGCCACCTCGGCCGATTCACCACCGGCCACGGCGTAGTGACGGCCGGCGATGCCCTGCAGTTCCGGGAATTCGTTGACCATGCGCGACTGCAGGTCGTTCTTGGCCAGCTCGGCAGCCCGCCTGGCCTGCGCCGGATCGGCGCCGACCTGCGGCGCGATCGCTTCGGCCAGTGCAGCCACGCGCGCCACCTTGTCGGCCACGCTGCCCAACTTGGCCTGGTAGGTCACCGTCTTCAGGCCGTCGCCCATCGACGCCAGGCCCTGCTTCAGGTCCTCGTCGAAGAAGAACTTGGCATCGGCGAAACGCGGGCGGATCACGCGCTCGTAGCCCTTGGCCACTTCGGCCACGTCCCTGGATTCGATGTTGGCGATGCCGATGAACTTCTCGGTCAGCGTGCCTGCGGCATCCAGCACCGGGAAGAACTTCTGGTTGATCTCCATCGTCTCGATCAGCGCCTCCTGCGGCACCGCCAGGAACGCGCGCTCGAAGCTGCACAGCACCGCCGACGGCCACTCGACCAGGTTCACCACCTGCTCCAGGTTGTCGTCGGTGATGCGGGCGCTGCCACCGGCCTTGGCCGCGGCAGCCTCGACCTCGGCGACGATGCGCGCGCGGCGCTCGCTCGGGTCGACCAGCACGAACGCAGCGCGCAGCGCTTCAACGTAGTCCTGCGGCTGCGCCAGCGACACGGTCTGGTCGTGGTGGAAGCGATGGCCACGGCTTGCACGGCCAGCCTGCAGGCCGAACAGTTCGGCTTCGACCACGTTGGCGCCGTGCAGCAGCACCAGCCAGTGCGCCGGGCGGGCGAAGCCCCAGGCGTGGTCGCCCCAGCGCATCGGCTTGGGAATCGGCATCGCCGCGATCGCCTCGCGCAGGATCTCCGGCAGCAGGCTGGCGGTGCTCGCGCCCGGGGTCACCGCGCGGTGCACGAAGCGCTCACCCTTGTTGTCGGTGGTCTTCTCCAGCGCGGTCCAGTCGATCCCGGCCTTGGCGGCGAAGCCCTGCAGGGCCTTGGTCGGCTGGCCTTCGGCGTCCAGCGCGATGTTCAGGTATGGGCCCAGCACTTCGCTGTGCTGCTCCGGCTGTTCCAGGCCGACGCCTGGCAGCAGCACGGCCAGTCGGCGCGGGGTCGACAGCGGGCATGCATCGCCCAGTTCCAGCGCGACGCCGCGCTTGCGCAGGCCTTCGACGACACCGTCGAAGAACGCCTGGGCCAGGCCCGGCAACGCCTTGACCGGCAACTCCTCGGTGCCCAGTTCAATCAGCAGGGGGGACAGTTGGCTCATCGGTTCGATCCTGTGGTGGGGGCGCAGCGCGCGACGCGTCCGGCGCCCCGGAAGTTGAGAGAGGGAGGGAGCGGCCGTCAGGCCTTCTTCGCGCCCGGGAAGCCCAGCTTCTCGCGCTGCTCGTAGTACGCCTTGGCCACCGCCTGGGCCAGCGCGCGCACGCGCAGGATGTAGCGCTGGCGCTCGGTCACGCTGATCGCACGGCGTGCATCGAGCAGGTTGAAGGTGTGGCTGGCCTTCATCACCTGCTCGTAGGCCGGCAGCGGCAGGTTCACTTCCACCAGCTTCTGCGCTTCGCGCTCGCAGGCGTCGAAGCGGTGGAACAGTTCTTCCACGTCGGCGTATTCGAAGTTGTAGGTGCTCTGCTCCACCTCGTTCTGGTGGTAGACGTCGCCGTAGGTCACCGGCTGGCCGTCCGGGCCGTAGGTCCAGACCAGGTCGTAGACGTTGTCGCAGTTCTGCAGGTACATGCACAGGCGCTCGAGACCGTAGGTGATCTCGCCCAGCACCGGGCGGCACTCCAGGCCACCGGCCTGCTGGAAATAGGTGAACTGCGTCACCTCCATGCCGTTGAGCCAGACTTCCCAGCCCAGGCCCCAGGCACCCAGCGTCGGCGATTCCCAGTTGTCCTCGACGAAGCGCAGGTCGTGCACCAGCGGGTCGATGCCCAGCGCCTTCAGCGAATCCAGGTACAGCTGCTGGATGTTGTCCGGCGCCGGCTTCATCGCCACCTGGTACTGGTAGTAGCGCTGCAGGCGGTTCGGGTTCTCGCCGTAGCGGCCGTCGGTCGGGCGGCGCGAGGGCTGCACGTAGGCCGCGTTCCAGCCTTCCGGACCGATCGCACGCAGGAAGGTGGCCGGGTGGAAGGTGCCGGCGCCCACCTCCAGGTCGAGCGGCTGGATGAGCACGCAGCCCTGCTGGGCCCAGAACTGGTTCAGGGTCTGGATCAGGCCCTGGAAGGTGATCGGAACGGTCGGGGTCGCGGACATGCGTACGAGTCTTGGCCGGCAAGGGGGTGCGCTAGTATAACGGCCGACCTGCGGGGCATTCCGTACCCGGGAGGAGCAGGCAGATGGAACATCGGCTGCCGGCAGGCACGCCCGGCGAGGCGGGCGGCGTCCCGCTGCCCTGGGGACGGCTGCATTTCGAGCAGATTGCCGCGGCCCTGGCCGCCGATGGACTGGTGGCCGAGCAGGACCGCGAGCGCATGCGGTTTTCCGCAAAGGGCGCGCGCAACGCCAGTGAAGTGCATCCGCTGGTACTGCTGTCCAACCTCAAGCTGGCCGCCACCGGCGGCGGCGAACTGACCCTGGAACGCCTGACCGAGTGGCTGGCGCAGCGCACCGGCAGCCGCTACCTGCGCATCGACCCGACCCGTGTGGACGTCGCCGCGGTCACCGCGCTGGTGTCGCATGCCTACGCCCGCCGCCACCGCTTCCTGCCATTGGCAGTGGATGCCGAGCGCGTGCTGGTGGCCACCAGCGAGCCGCTGGTGCAGGAATGGCGTCGTGACCTGCAGCACCTGACCCGCCGCCGCATCGAGCTGGCGGTGGTCAATCCGCTGGACCTGCACCGCTACACCATGGAGTTCTACGGGGTGACGCGCTCGGTGCGCGGCGCCCGTGGCGATGTGCGCGGCGAGGCCAGCACCACCCTGCCCAGCTTCGAGCAGCTGGTCGAGCTGGGCCGTACCGGCGACGTCAACGCCGACGACCAGCACATCGTGCACATCGTCGACTGGCTGCTGCAGTACGCCTACGAACAGCGCGCTTCGGACATCCACCTGGAGCCACGCCGCGAGATGGGGCGCATGCGCTTCCGCATCGACGGCGTGCTGCACAAGGTGTTCGAAGTGCCGCCGGCGGTGATGACCGCGGTGGTCAGCCGTATCAAGGTGCTGGGCCGCATGGACCTGGCCGAGCGCCGGCGCCCGCAGGATGGCCGCATCAAGACCCGCTCGCCGGGTGGCCGCGAGGTCGAAATGCGCCTGTCGACCATGCCCACCGCCTTCGGCGAGAAGTGCGTGATGCGCATCTTCGACCCGGATGCGGCCTTCAAGAGCATCGACCAGCTCGGTTTCAGTCCGCAGGAAGCCGCCGGCTGGAATGCGCTGGTCGAGCGCCCGCACGGCATCGTGCTGGTCACCGGCCCGACCGGCTCGGGCAAGACCACCACCCTGTATTCCACGCTGAAGCGGCTGGCCACGCCGGACGTGAACGTGTGCACGGTGGAGGACCCGATCGAGATGATCGCGCCCGAATTCAACCAGATGCAGGTGCAGGCCAACATCGACCTGGACTTCGCCAGCGGCGTGCGCACCCTGCTGCGACAGGACCCGGACATCATCATGATCGGCGAGATCCGCGATCTGGAAACCGCGCAGATGGCGGTACAGGCCTCGCTGACCGGCCACCTGGTGCTGTCCACCCTGCATACCAACGATGCGCCGTCGGCGGTCACCCGCCTGCTCGACCTGGGCGTGCCGCATTACCTGCTGGCCAGCACCCTCAACGGCATCCTCGCCCAGCGCCTGGTGCGCACGCTGTGCCCGCACTGCAAGCAGCCGCACAGCCTCGGCGCCGCCGATTGGGCGGTGCTGGCTGATAGCCATGGTGCATATCCAGATGCCGCCACGCCCTGTCGGCCGGTCGGCTGCCTGGAGTGCCGGCGCACCGGATTCCTCGGCCGTATCGGCCTGTATGAGTTGCTGCCATTGGGCTCGCGGCTGCGCGGGCAGATCCGCGCCGACATGGATCTGGCCGGCTTCACCCGTGCTGCACGGGCTGAAGGGCTGCGAACCCTGCGCCAGGCCGGGCTTGAAAAGGTGGCGCAGGGGCTGACTACAATCGAGGAAGTCCTGTCAGTCCTGCCGCCCCCGGATGAACCCAGCTCCGTTCCTGATCCTTGAAACCGGCCGCCCGGTGCCGTCATTGCGCCGCTACGGGCGCTTTCCGCACTGGATCCGCGTCGCCGCCGGACTGGACGAGCACGAGACGGTGGTAATTGATGTCGAGCACGGTGACGCCCTGCCTGATCCGCACGCCTTCGCCGGCGTGCTGGTGACCGGCTCGGCGGCGTTCGTCACCGACCACGCCGACTGGAGCGAGCGCAGTGCCGCGTGGCTGCGCCAGACCGCGCACGAGGACCTGCCGGTGTTCGGCATCTGCTACGGCCATCAGCTGCTGGCGCACGCGCTGGGGGGCGAGGTGGCCTACAACCCGGCCGGCCGCGAGTCCGGCACGATCGAGCTGGAACTGCAGCCGCAGGCCGCGCAGGACCCGCTGTTCCAGGGCCTGCCGCAGCATTTCGCCGCGCACGCCACCCATCTGCAGACCGTGCTGCGCGCGCCCGACGGGGCCGAGGTGCTGGCCCGTTCGCCGCTGGACGGCTGCCACGCCTTCCGCTGGGGGCGCCAGGCCTGGGGCGTGCAGTTCCATCCGGAGTTCGCCACCCACCATATGCGTGGCTACGTGCGTGCCCGCGCCGACTGCATCGGCCGCCATGGCGGCTGCGCCCGCAGCATCGAGCGCGCGGTCAGTGCCGCGCCGCTGGCCCGTCAGCTGTTGCGGCGCTTCGTCCGCCAGGCACGGCTGTCTTCAGCCCAGCCGGCGGCAAAACAGGGATAATCGGCGGCACGGGCAGCCGCCCGGCCCCCTCCTGTCCTTCCCGGATGTCCATGAAAGAGATTCGCAAGCTGCCGGCTTCGGCGGGCGCCCAGTGGTTGCTGGATACGTTCTCCCTGTACCGGCGTGCGCCGCTGCAGCTGGCCCGGATCGGCCTGACCTGGCTGCTGGTGAGCTGGGTGGTCACCCTGTTGTCGACGCTGATTCCGGGCGCCGCCGGCATGGCGGTGCAGCTGATGACGCTGGCCATCTCGCCGATCATGTTCGGCGGCATGCTGTATGCCGTGGGCGAGATCGACGAAGGCCGTCCGGGCCTGGCTTCGCACCTGCTGCAGCCGGTCCGCGACCACCGCGTCAGCCATCTGCTGGTGCCGCTGGCCATCCAGGTGCTGGCGGTGCTGCTGCTGGGCGCGCTGCTGTTCCTGATGATCGGCCGCGAGGGCTTCACCGCCTTCAGCGAGGTCATGACCAAGATGGAAGAGATCAGCCGCAGTGGCCAGCAGATCAAGCCGGACGATGCCGCCGCGCTGGTTGCCAACCTACCGGCCAAGCGCATCGCGCTGTGGATGCTGCTGGTGTTCCTGAGTGCGGTCGCACTGTCGCTGGCGATGTTCACCCAGCCGGCGCTGGTGGTGTTCGACAAGCAGAGCGGCATGCACGCGCTGCGCCTGAGCCTGCAGGGCTGCATCGAGAACATCGGCGCGATGATCGTGTTCGCCGCACTCGGCCTGATCGCCGCGTTCTGCATGTACATCCTGTTCGTGATCGTGATCCAGATCGCGATGCTGATCGGTGGCCCGCTGGCCGCCGCCTTCATCGCCCAGCTGGTACTGACCACGGTGCTGATGCCGCTGTATGTCGGCGCGGTCTACGCCGCGTGGAAGCAGATGTTCGTGCACCGCGGCAGCCGCGCGGCGCCGCCGATTCCGACCACGCCGACCTCCAGCGACGTGTTCCACGCCTGACCGGTCCCACCGGTAGCGCCGGGCCATGCCCGGCGGTGGCATCACATCGAACCCCGCACGCCGGGCATGGCCCGGCGCTACCGCATCACGCGGCGGGCTTCTTCACTACCGACGATGGCACCAGCCAGCGTGCGGCGTGGATGCCCAGCTCGTACAGCAGGCACATCGGGATCGCCAGCATCAGCTGCGACACCACGTCCGGCGGGGTCAGCACCGCCGCCACCACGAAGATGCCGACGATCGCGTAGCCGCGGCCTTCCTTGAACTGCTGCGGCGTCACCCACCCCAGCAGCACCAGGATCACCATCGCCACCGGCAGTTCGAAACTGCCACCGAAGGCGAAGAAGATCGCCAGCACGAAGTCCAGATAGGCATTCGCATCCGGCGTAATGGCGATCACGTCCGGGCTGAAGGTGGTGAGGAAGTGGAACACCGCCGGAAGCACCAGGAAGTAGGCGAAGGCGCAACCGGTGTAGAACAGCAGCACCGATGACACCAGCAGCGGCACCGCCAGGCGCTTCTCACGCGCATACAGGCCCGGGGCAACGAACGCCCACAGCTGGTACAGCAGCCACGGCACTGCCACGAACAGGGCCACGAAGAAGGTCAGCTTCAACGGTGCGAAGAAGGCACCGGCCGGGTTGGTGGCGATCATCGTCTGCCCGTTCGGCAGCTGCGAGACCAGCGGTTCGGCCAATGCGTTGTACAGCTTCTGGGTGAACGGCAGCAGCGCCAGCAGCACCACGCCCAGGCCCAGCAATGCGCGCACCAGGCGGCCGCGCAGTTCCACCAGGTGTTCGACAAGCGAGCTCTCGCCGAAATCCTGTTCACTCATGGCTGGCGCTCCGTGCTCTGCGCCGGCGGCGGCGTACCCGCTTCTGCGGGCGCGGCCGAAACCGGCTCGGCGGCACCACCGTCCTGCGTCGGTTCAACGGCATCGGGCGCGGCGCTCATGTGCGGCGGCAGGTCCGCTGGTGCCGGTGCACGGACCTGCTGCACCAGATCATCGCCCTGCTGCTGCGCCTGCTGGGCTTCGCGACGGATCGCTTCGCCGCTGGCGCGCAGCTGGTTCTCGGTGTCCTGCATGCCCTGACGCACGTCCTGCATCTGCCGCTTGATCTCCTCGGCCTGCAGCTCGCGTTCCAGTTCCTGTTTCACCGAATCCCATTGATTGCGGGCACGACGCACCCACAGGCCGGCGAAGCGGGCCGCCTTGGGCAGGCGCTCGGGACCGAGCACCACCAGGGCGACCACTGCAATCACCAGCAGTTCGCTGAAGCCGATATCGAACACCGCAACCGCTCCGGATCAACGTGCGTTGCGGTCGTGCTCGTCCTGCGCGGTGCGCGAGGCGTCCTGGCTGCGCGACTCATCGCCCAGCTGCGCGTTCGGCTTGTCTTCGTCGCGCATGCCCTTCTTGAATTCCTTGACCGCCGAACCGAGGTCCTTGGCGCCGCTGGTCAGGCGCTTGGTGCCGAACACCAGCAGGACGATGGCCAGCACGACCAACCAATGCCAGATGCTGAAACTGCCCATAAAGACGCTCGTTACGTTAGTGATCAGGCTGTCGAGCATAGCGCACCGGCTGTCAGCCGGCGCGCGTGACGAAAGTCAGTTTCCGCCCAGCGTTTCCGTACGGATCTCGCCGTCGTTCACCGGCTGGAAGCCCTGCTGCTGCGGCGGCGGGTTCTGCGGCACGTTCTGCAGCGGTGCGGTGGTGGCCTCGGCCGGCGCGGCCGGTGCTGCCTGAACAGGCGCCGGAGCAACTGCCGGGGCCGCTGCCGGGCGTGGCGCGCTGCCGCCGTTGCCGCTGCGGTTGTTGCGCGCGGCGTAGGTGGCCTCTTCCAAGCGATCGCGGAAGGCGACCACGTCCATCGACGGCGAACCGGCGGCGCGGCCTTCGAAGATCATCCGCGGGGTGGTGTTGCTGCCGTAGGCGTCGAGGTTGGCGGCATCGTCGATCTGCAGCACCGCGCCGTCCAGCGCGACACCGGCAAACAGGCCGCGCGCGCGCGACCAGGACCAGATCTCGGCCTTCAGCTGGCCGTCGGTGGCCGCGGCGGCGTTGCGGCCCACCGGACCGGCGGCGACGCCAGCGTCGGCGCCCAGGGTGAACTTGCCGTTGACCAGGTTGTCCAGGCTGCGATCGTTGCGGAACACCAGCACCACGTCCGAGGACTGCACACCGGCCTGGAAGCCGATGCTGCCGCCGGTGAGCTTGACGAACACCGGATTGGACCAGGCGCCATTGGCCATGCGCACCGACATCAGGCCGTGGCCGCGGCGACCGCCGATGACCAGACCGGCCTTGATCGTGTCGGGAATGACGATGACCGCGCGGCCTTCGTCGAGCAACTTGTCAGGGATGCCCTGTTCAGGGATCCCCTGGATTTCAGCCAGCACACGCACAGCGTTGCGCGCACGCTGGTCTTCCTGCGGCCCGGCCATGGCCTGGCTGGACAGCAGACTGGCGGCGATCAGCAGGGCTTGGATCGGGCGACGCATGGCAGGCTCCAGAAGTCAGTCCATAGGAAGATATAGCAAGTGACTGAAATTAGTAGTGTTGTCATGAATCCCCAATGAGCGTTCCCTGCTCACATTGATGCGCGCTATGCCTGCAATCCGAACCCTGCATCCCGGCGCAGCACCGGATCGGCGACAATAGCGCCCATGCTCGACGCACCCGATACCGCCGTGCTGGCGGTCAACCTAGGCACGCCCGAGACGCCGACGGCTCCCGCCGTACGTCGTTATCTGGCTGAATTCCTGTCCGACCCCCGCGTGGTCTCGATCCCGGCGCTGCTGTGGCAGCCGCTGCTGCGCGGGTTGATCCTGCCGCTGCGCAGCGGCCGTTCAGCGGCCAAGTACGCCCAGGTCTGGCTGCCCGACGGCTCACCGCTGATGGTGCATACGCGCCAGCTGGCGCAGGCCATGCAGGCCCTGCTGCCAACCCTGACGGTGCGCCACGCGATGCGTTACGGCGAACCGGCGCTGGCCAGCGAGCTGGACCGGCTGGCCGCCGACGGCGCGCGCCGCATCGTGGTACTGCCGCTGTATCCGCAGTATTCCACCACCACCACCGCCTCGGTCGAAGACCGGGTCGATGCGTGGCAGCGCCGCAACCCGGGCGTAACCATCAGCCTGGTGCGCGACTACTCGGTCGATCCGGGCTGGGTCGAGGCCGTGGCCGGCTCGATCCGGCGCTACTGGGAGCAGCACGGTCGTGGCCAGAAACTGATGTTCTCCTTCCATGGCATTCCGCAGCGCCTGGCCGATGGTGGCGATCCGTATCCACAGCGCTGCGAAGCCAGCGCCCAGGCCATCGCCAACGCGCTGGGCCTGGGCAGGGACGAGTGGCAGATGGGCTACCAGTCTCGGTTTGGCCGCGAGCGCTGGCTGCAGCCATACGCCGAGCCAAGCCTGTGGGCATTGGCCGAATCCGGGGTGAAGCAGATCGACGTGGTGTGCCCGGGCTTCGCCACCGACTGCCTGGAGACGCTGGAAGAGGTCGCGATGGGCTTCACCGAAACGCTGGCCGAGCGCGGCGCGAAAATGCGCTACATCCCTTGCCTCAATGCCGAGCCAGAACATGCGCGCGCACTGGCACGGCTGGCCGTGGCCTCGCTGGCATGAGCCTGCAGCCGCTTGAGCTCGAGGTCGGTGGCGCCCGCGTCGCCGGCCTGCGCAACCACGGCGACGGCCCACGCGTGCTGGCCCTGCATGGCTGGCTCGACAACGCCGCCAGCTTCGTGCCACTGGCCCCGCACCTGTCCTCGCTGCAGCTGGTGGCCATCGACCTGCCCGGTCACGGCCACAGCGCGCATCTGCCGGCCGGTGCCAGCTACACCACGGCCGCCGCGATCTGCCATGTACTCGATGTCGCCGACGCGCTGGGCTGGGACCGTTTCAGCCTGCTCGGCCATTCGATGGGCGCCGGCATCGCCAGCCTCACCGCCTCGGTCAGTGATCGCGTGGAGCGGTTGGTGGCGATCGAAGCGCTCGGCGGCCTGCGCGGTCCGGAAGAAGACACCGCCAACCGCCTGCGCGAGCACGTGAATGCCACGCGTGGGCTGGCGCGCAAGCAACTGCGCGTGTTCCCCGACCTGGCCGCGCCGATCCGCGCGCGGATGATGACCAACCAGCTGAGCGAGCGCTGTGCACGGCTGCTGGTCGAGCGCGGCGTGGAACCGGTCGAGGGTGGCTACCGCTGGTGCAGCGATCCGCGCCTGATGCTGCCCACTGCGATCCGTCTCAGCGAAGGCCAGATCGACAACCTGCTGCAGGCCATCGCCTGCCCGACGCAGGTGATCTATGCCACGCCGGCGCAGTCCTACTATCCCGAGCCGATGCGCAGCGATCGCCTGCAGCACCTGCGCGATGGGCGGTTGGCGGTGTTTCCCGGCAACCATCACCTGCACATGGAAGATCCGGCGCAGATCGCCGAGGTGATCCTGCGCTTCTTCAGCAACGACAACGCCGGCTGAGTCGCGGCGTCCGCGCACTTCACTCTGCGCAGTTGCGGCCGATACATCAGTTGCGGGCCGCTGCGCCTGCAGCACGCAGGTCCGGTCGGGCCTGCGGCGTGTGTCTGGTTCTGCAAGGAAGTCCGCATGCCCGCTCCATTGCACCGTCACCCACAGGATGTGGTCACGGCGCCCCGTCTGCGCGACGTTGATTGCGTCGCATTCCCCGAATTCCCGGTCCATGCCCTGGCCACGCATTCCTGCGTGCGTCACCGCGTGGCCGCTGTCGTCTGCTGATCCAGGAGTCGCCGATGTCCGTTGCATTCTCCCGTCCCCCCGATACCGCTCGCCTGCCGCACCTGCAGCAGCTCGCCCGCCGCGCTGATCGCCGCCTGCTGATCGGCAGCGCAGCACTGGGCCTGGCTGGCCTGGTGCTGGCCCTGCGTGGGCCACAGGTGCAGGCCGCCGTGCTGGCTGCCGCTGCAGTGCTGCCTGCCGCGTGGCTGGGCGGATCCCAGGCTGGCCGTGGCATCGCCCGCAATGGCCTGGCCTCGCTGTTGTCGCTGCAACTGGCCCTGGTGTGCGCGATCGTCGGCCTGTCACCGGCACTGCCGGTTGCCCTGTTGCTGGGCGTGCTGCTGGGACACCGCGATCGGCTGCCGGTGTGGCTGGCCGGTGGGGTCGGCACGCTCGCACTGCTGGCCCCGTTGCTGAGCGGTGCCACAGTGTGGCCGACGCTGCTGCAGGCGGGCATGTTCGCAGGCCTGACCCTGTTCCTCGGCCAGGTCGCACTGCGGCTTCGCCAGCAGACCGAGACACTTGGCCATGGCCCGCGTCGCCTTGCCGCGCTGGCACGCGATATCGCCACCGGCGCCGATCTTGGTGCGCATGCCGACACCAGCGCCTATGCGCCGGGTTCACTGGCCCACGCCCTGGCCGACACTGCACGCCACGTGCAGGCCCAGCGTGGGCGCGAGGCGGCGGCGCACGCCGAGAACGCGCAGATCCGTCAGGCGCTGGATGCCTCGCGCACCGCGATGATGATCGCTGACAACGACCACGTGATCCGCTATGTGAACCGCTCGGTGGTAGCACTGCTGCGCAACCAGCAGGCAACGTTGCGACAGGCCTTCCCCGATTTCGACGCCGAACGCCTGGTGGGCAGCAGCATCCATCGTTTCCACGCCAACCCGGACCGCATCCGCGCCATCCTCAATGGCCTGCAGGTCACGCATAACGGCAAGGTGCAGATCGGCCCGGTGCACTTCGCGCAGGTGGTCACACCGGTGTTCGACGACCAGGGCGCGCGCCTGGGCTTTGCCGTGGAGTGGCATGACCGGACCCACGAACTCACGCTGGAGAACGCCGTGGCCGGCATCGTCGCTGCCGCCGCCGCCGGTGATCTCGAGCAGCGCCTGCAGGCGACCGAAGGCGCCAGCTTCCTCGACGGCCTCACGGGAGGCATCAACCAGCTGCTCGATACGCTGGGCAGCACTGTCGATGAAGTGCGGCAGATGCTCTCGGCGCTGGCCAACGGCGACCTGGACCGGCGCATGCGCGGCGAGTATCACGGCGCCTTCGCGGCCATCCAGCGCGATGCGAACGCCACGGCGGGCCAGTTGGCGCGCATGGTGGGCCGCATCCAGCAGTGCGCATCTTCGATCAGCACGGCGGCCAACGAAATTGCTGCTGGCAATGGCGCCCTGTCCGAACGCAGCGAGCGCCAGGCCGCGCACCTCCAGGAAACCGCGGCGTCAATGGAGGAGCTGACCGCCACCGTGCGCCAGAACGCCGCCCATGCGCGTGAGGCCAGCGAACTGGCGGCCTCCACGCAGAATGCCGCCAGTGATGGCAACACGGCCATGCAGCGGGTCGTCGACACCATGCAGGCCATCGAAGGCGCGTCGAAGCGGATCGGCGACATCACGGGCGTCATCGACGGTATCGCCTTCCAGACCAACATCCTTGCGCTTAACGCAGCAGTGGAAGCGGCGCGCGCCGGCGAGCAGGGCCGCGGCTTCGCCGTGGTGGCCAGTGAAGTGCGGGGGCTGGCACAGCGTTCAGCGGCGGCGGCCCAGGAGATCAAGAAGCTGATCGACGAAGCCGGCCGCCAGGTGGGCGAAGGTGCCCAACTGGTGGCGGATGCCGGCCAACGCATGCAGGGGATCGTGGGGGGGGTTGAGAATGTCAGCCACCTCATGCGCGAGATATCCGCCGCGTCGCAGGAACAGTCGATCGGCATCGAGCAGATCAACCAGACCGTGGTGCAGATGGACCAGGCCACGCAGCAGAATGCTGCGCTGGTGGAGGAAGCAACTGCCGCAGCACGCGAGCTGCAGTCGCAGGCGGGAACGCTGGACGATGCAGTGTCGGTGTTCCGCCAGCAGGAATCACATGGTGTGGCTCTGGTCGCCTGATCTCGGCCTTCAATACAATCCACGTGAAGACGGCGCCCGCAGGGCGCCGTCTTTTTTTGCGTGTTCTGCGTGATGGGTCACGTCGATAGCAGCCCATCGTGATTGGCGCCGTGGTTCCGCACAGAGGCATCCACGCATGGCGTGAATCACCCGGCAAACGATTGCGGCGTAGGCCTGCTGTGGGCAGCGGCCAACCGTGGTTGGCGCCCTGGCTCCGCGCGGAGAGCATCCTCGCATGGCGTGGATCCACCGTTGATCACCCTGCCATCGGTAGTCGGCAACCTTGGTTGGCTCCCTGGTTCCTTGCGGGGAGCATCCACGCATGGCGTGGATCTACCGGGGTTGCCGGCCCGCGGCCGGCACTACCGGCGTTTCCTGCGCACAAAGAAAAACCCCGCTGCGTGAGCAGCGGGGTTTTGGGTGTAAACCCTGGCGATGACCTACTCTCGCATGGCTTGAGCCACACTACCATCGGCGCAGCTGCGTTTCACTTCCGAGTTCGGGATGGGATCGGGTGGTTCCACAGCGCTAATTTCACCAGGGAGGCTTTTGGAGAGTCGCACTCGTCCCGGGGGACAAGGCGCCAGCCTCGCATAGTTCTTGTGACGTAGCGTGCACTTAGATGCTCTTACGACGCTGTCGTAAAGCCAAGGCAACTTGAGGTTATATGGTCAAGCCGCACGGATCATTAGTATCAGTTAGCTCAATACATTGCTGTACTTACACACCTGACCTATCAACCACGTAGTCTACATGGTTCCTTCAGGGGGCTTGTGCCCCGGGAGATCTCATCTTGAGGCGCGCTTCCCGCTTAGATGCTTTCAGCGGTTATCGCTTCCGAACATAGCTACCCGGCAATGCCACTGGCGTGACAACCGGAACACCAGAGGTTCGTCCACTCCGGTCCTCTCGTACTAGGAGCAGCCCCTCTCAAATCTCCAACGCCCATGGCAGATAGGGACCGAACTGTCTCACGACGTTCTGAACCCAGCTCGCGTACCACTTTAAATGGCGAACAGCCATACCCTTGGGACCGACTACAGCCCCAGGATGTGATGAGCCGACATCGAGGTGCCAAACACCGCCGTCGATATGAACTCTTGGGCGGTATCAGCCTGTTATCCCCGGAGTACCTTTTATCCGTTGAGCGATGGCCCTTCCATACAGAACCACCGGATCACTAAGTCCTAGTTTCCTACCTGCTTGATCCGTCGATCTTGCAGTCAAGCACGCTTATGCCTTTGCACACAGTGCGCGATGTCCGACCGCGCTGAGCGTACCTTCGAGCTCCTCCGTTACTCTTTAGGAGGAGACCGCCCCAGTCAAACTACCCACCATACACGGTCCCCGACCCAGATAATGGGCCCAGGTTAGAACGTCAAGCACGACAGGGTGGTATTTCAAGGATGGCTCCACTGCAGCTAGCGCCACAGTTTCATAGCCTCCCACCTATCCTACACAGACGAACTCAACGTTCAGTGTAAAGCTATAGTAAAGGTTCACGGGGTCTTTCCGTCTTGCCACGGGAACGCTGCATCTTCACAGCGATTTCAATTTCACTGAGTCTCGGGTGGAGACAGCGCCGCTGTCGTTACGCCATTCGTGCAGGTCGGAACTTACCCGACAAGGAATTTCGCTACCTTAGGACCGTTATAGTTACGGCCGCCGTTTACTGGGGCTTCGATCAAGAGCTTCGCCTTGCGGCTGACCCCATCAATTAACCTTCCAGCACCGGGCAGGCGTCACACCCTATACGTCCACTTTCGTGTTTGCAGAGTGCTGTGTTTTTGATAAACAGTCGCAGCGGCCTGGTTACTGCGACCCTCTTCAGCTATAGCTCGCACGAGCCACCAAAAAGGGTGCACCTTCTCCCGAAGTTACGGTGCCATGTTGCCTAGTTCCTTCACCCGAGTTCTCTCAAGCGCCTGAGAATTCTCATCCTACCCACCTGTGTCGGTTTACGGTACGGTCTGCGTAAGCTGAAGCTTAGGAGCTTTTCCTGGAAGCGTGGTATCAGTGACTTCGCCATAAAGGCTCGTCTCGGTGCTCGGTCTTAAAGGATCCCGGATTTGCCAAAGATTCAAACCTACCGCCTTTCCCCAGGACAACCAACGCCTGGTACACCTAACCTTCTCCGTCCCTCCATCGCACTTACGCGAGGTGCAGGAATATTAACCTGCTTCCCATCGACTACGACTTTCGTCCTCGCCTTAGGGGCCGACTCACCCTGCGCCGATTAACGTTGCGCAAGGAAACCTTGGGCTTTCGGCGTGCGGGTTTTTCACCCGCATTATCGTTACTCATGTCAGCATTCGCACTTCCGATACCTCCAGCAGACTTCTCAATCCACCTTCAACGGCTTACGGAACGCTCCTCTACCGCGCATACAAAGTATGCACCCCAAGCTTCGGTTCTGTGCTTAGCCCCGTTAAATCTTCCCCGCAGACCGA
>NZ_CM151147.1:4720000-4781326 GCF_056481405.1 Stenotrophomonas sp. 89682_Sma
CCCTGCTGGTCGGCATCGCGGTCGCGGCCAGCCGCGGTCTGCTGCACGCACAGCAGGTGCAGCTGCAACTGGCGGTACCGCAATGGGTGACCCCATCCTTGTCCTGGACTGCGGTAGCCGGGATCGCCCTGCCCCTGTTCGTGGTCACCATGGCCTCGCAGAACATTCCGGGCGTGGCGGTGATGCGGGCATCCGGCTACGACGCCCCGGTATCGCCGCTGATCGGCTGGATCGGTGTGGTCAATACGTTGCTGGCGCCGTTCGGTGCCTACGCGCTGAACCTGGCCGCGATCACGGCCGCGATCTGCATGGGTCGCGATGCGCATGAAGATCCGGCACGGCGCTATACCGCCGCCATGGCCGCCGGGGCCTTCTATATTGTCATCGGGCTGTTCGGTGCAACGGTTGCCGCACTGTTCGCCGCCTTCCCGAAGGAGCTGGTGGCCTGCGTGGCCGGTATCGCGCTGTTCGGCACCATCGCCAACAGCCTGGCCAGTGCGCTGGCGGTAGAGCGGGACCGCGAGGCGGCACTGGTCACCTTCCTGGTCACCGCCTCCGGTGTCACGCTGGCCGGCATCGGCTCGGCGTTCTGGGGCCTGGTGGCCGGTGCGCTGTGCCTGCTGGTATTGCGGCCCCGCGAGGGCCGCTGATCCAGCCTATCCCGCCAGCACAGCACCAACCGTACCCACCGCCAGCATGATGACGATGGCCACCAGTGTGGCAACTACGCTGGTGCCACCACGCGCGGCCAGTTCACTGCGCATGCGCGCTTCATCGCCCCCCGCCACGGCACGGGCCCGGGCGATCTGCCGCTGGCAATGGGCCAGGTACCAACTGTTGCCGAACATGCCCGTGGTGATGCTGAGCGCGAAGGTGATGACCATCGACAGGCCGTCGGGAACCCCCAGCAGTGTCTCGACCACACTGATCAGCAGCAGCAGGCCAACCCAGAGCGCCGCGAGACGGTACATCCGGCGGTACATCATCCACACCAGGCCGATCAGGAATGCCGGCCAGTGCCAGGTTCCGGTACCCGTGGCGATGCCTTGATCCAGGCGCCAGCGCTGGCGGTAGACCGGGAAGTTGCCGCCGACCACGCTGGCATACAAGGCCATCTCGCCCTCCAGCCCGGCGGCCGCAGCCATCTCCGGTGCAGCGGCAGGCGCACGATACGGATCGGACGGGTCGCCGACACTTGGCGCGATGCCCTCAACCGCCGGGACCGCATTGATATCCGGGAGCGGAGCCACCGCGATGGGTGTTGAAACCTGCTCCAGCTCCGCCAACGGCCGCCACGACGACATGCCTTCGCACCACAGCAGCGTGCGTGCCGTCACCGTCCCGTCCTGCTGCAGGCGACGCAGACCGGCCAGGTCCACCGGTCCTTCGCTCTGCCTGCCGTTGGCGTACCACCACTGCGCTTCCTGCATGTTTTTCATCCTTGTTATCCACATCGACAAACTGAAACTGCTGCCAGCGCTTACAGCGCAGAACTGGCCAGGGTCTGCACCAGCTGATGGCGCGCGCCCGGCACAAGGGTAATCTGCTCTGGCCCGGCGTTGGCTACTTCCAGGCAGACATAGTCGCGCCAGCCATCGCCGACATCAGCCATGTTCGCCGCCGCCTCGGCACCCGGATTCCAGGCCACCAGGGTCTGGCTGCCTTCGCTGCGGATCTCGATGCGTCGCTGCAGGACAGGATCACGCAGCACGTATTGGCCATCGGTACCGGTATAGATGCGATCACTGCGCCCGGGATCACGCGGATCGCGCAGTGACCACGGTCCCTGTTGCGTACGTTGCTGCGCGTAGTCCTCGTACTTGTCCAGGTACTGCAGGCCATCAAGGCCCTCGACCTCGACCTGGTTGGCATCCCCCACCCGGAAGTAGCTGTGCAGGGCCTGGGTGAATGTCACCGGCGACGTTCCCGTGTTCCCGGTGGTCAGCTGCTGGCGCAGCTGGCGGCCGATGCCCAGCTGCATCTGCAGGCGCAGGCCGGGATGGCCAGGCAGTGACGGGGCCAACTGGAGTTCCACATCGCCGGCCTCATTCTGCGCGGCGTGCTGCAACTCCCAGCGCGCGGTTCGCACCAGGCCATGTGCGGGAGCATCAGCATCCTGCCCCTGGCGGCCGAACCACGGCCAGCACACCGGCACGCCACCGCGGATCGGCGTCGGCAGCTCCGCGCGTTGCGGCGACAGCCACAGAAGGTCCGGCTGCCCTTCGGGGATGAACGACAACAGCTGTCCACCGAACACGCTGATGACCGCGGTGGCACTGGGGGTACGCACGTGCCAGGCCTCGAGCCCGTGGAACAGGCCGATGCGGATGTCCGGATTCAACTGCATGCGATGACGCTCCTGGATGACCGCAGCGATGATGTCGCGGTCAGCGTTCGAACGGCAAGGCCTGGCGGGTGGCCGCAGGCGCCGTTGCAGCCTCCTGCTGCAGCGCGCGCAGGATGCGTTGTCCGGCGCGCCCATCCGCATTGGCCCATCCAAGGCGTTGCTGCTCGGCCTGGATCGCGCGACGCGTGGCGGTGCCGATCATGCCGTCGGCGGCGCCGATATCGTGGCCGCGGGCCAGCAGCAGCGTCTGCAGCTGGCGGCGCTCATCACGGCCGATGCCGGGATCGTCGGTCGGCCAGGCGGTGGCCAGCCCGGTACCGCCACGCAGCTGGTCGGCCAGCGTGGCGATCGCCAGCGCGTAGCTTTCGGCGGCGTTGTAGCTGTAGATCGCGTCGTAGTTGCGGAACACCAGCAGCGCCGGGCCCTTGCTGCCGGCCGGCAACAGCAGGGCGGCACGCGCGTCGGCCGGGAGATTGGCCGGGGCCAGCACACTCCCATCCAGCGCGGTCACCCCCTGCGCGCGCCAGTCAGCCAGGGCCCGACGTTGGGTACGTCCCGCCTGGCTGGCATTGAAACCCGCCGGGATCCGCACTTCCATGCCCCACGGCTCGCCGCTGCGCCAGCCGGCGCGCTTGAGGTAGTTGGCGGTGGAGGCCAGTGCATCGGGAATGCTGCCGACCAGGTCGCGGCGGCCATCGCCATCACCATCGACGGCGATGCGTGCATAGGTGCTGGGCATGAACTGCGTGTGCCCGAAGGCACCGGCCCAGGAGCCGGTGAGTCCCTGCGCCTGCAGGTCGCCGCGGTCGATCAGCTTGAGCAGGGCCTGCAGCTCACCGCGGAAGAAGGACTGGCGGCGGCCGGCGCAGGACAGCGTAGCCAATGACTGCAGCAGCGGGCGCTTGCCGAACACACGGCCGTAGTCGCTCTCCACGCCCCAGACCGCGACGATGGTGGCCGGATCGACGCCGTACTGGGCCGACACGCGATCGAGCAGGTCGCGGTGCTGCTGCAGCAGGGCGCGCCCATCGTCCACGCGCTGGCGATCGACCAGCGCGGCCAGGTAGTCCCAGATCGGCGTGGTGAATTCGGGCTGTGCATCGAGCAGGCCGAGCACGCTGGGGTCAGGTGTGAGGCCGGCGGTGATCTTATTGAAGCGGTCAGGACTGATGCCTTGTGTCGCAGCAGTGGCCTGCAGGCCCGACAGGCAGCGGCTGAACGCCGGATCGACGCCGGCGGCAGGGGCGGCAGGCGCTGTCGGTGCCGAGGCAAGAGCGGCCGCCAGGCCGAGCGTGGTCAGAATGGGCATGGCGTCCTCCGTGTTGCCGTTGCAGGGCCATCTTAGGCGGAGCGGCGCCATCGAACCTGAAGCGGCGCCGGCTGCCGGCGCCTATATGCCGCGCAACAGGCGCAGGCCATAGGCCGGGCCTTCAGCATCCCAGCGCTGCATGACCTGCAGGCCAGCGGGCTGCAGCAGCGCTTCGAAGCTGTCGTCGGTGTACTTGTGGCTGTATTCGACGCGGATCGGTTCGTCGGCCTCGAAATGGAAGGTGCGGCCATCCAGCAGGACGTCCTGTGCCCGCTGGCTGACCAGATCGGTCTCGATGCGCAGCCGCGCGACACTGTAGCGGGCACGATGGCGGAAGCCATCGAGATCGAAGTCGCTGCCGATCTCGCGATTGAGGCGCGCCAGCAGGTTGAGGGTGAACGCGGCGGTGACACCTTGTGCATCGTTGTAGGCCGCCTCGATCAATGCCGGGTCCTTGTGCAGGTCGATGCCAACCAGGGCCAGGCCATCACGGCCCATGGTCTGGCGCATCGCGCGCAACAGCGCGACCGCGTCCTCGCCTTCAAAGTTGCCCAGCGTAGACCCGGGGAAGAACAGCAACCGCCGCGCGGGTTCGCGTTCGGGCATGGGCACGGCAACGGGACGGGTGAAGTCTGCACAGACCGGCAGCATCTCGACCTCGGGCAGCGCCGGGGCGAGATGGTCGATGCTGGACAGCAGCGCGGCACGCGAGATCTCGATGGGGGTATACGCCACCGGTTCACGCAGCGCGGCCAGCAGCAGTGCGGTCTTGCGGCCACTGCCACTGCCCAGCTCCACCACGTGCAGGCGCGGGCCGACGCTGCGGGCGATGTCCGGCAGTACCCGCGAAAGCAGGGCCAGCTCGGTACGCGTGGGGTAATACTCGCGGGTCCGGGTGATCTGTTCGAACAGGCGCGAGCCACGTGCATCGTAGAAGTACTTGGACGGCAGCTGGCGCGGTGTGCGCGACAAGCCGGCCACCACGTCAGCGAGGATCTGCTGGCGACCGGGCGTGAGATCGGTCAGCGCCTGCAGCGCGTCGTGCACCGTGCTCATGCCAGATCCCGGGCCAGGCGCAGGCCGGAGAACTGCCAGCGCGCCGGTGGCGTGAAGAAGTTGCGGTAGCTGGCGCGCACATGGCCACGGGGCGTGGCGCAGCTGCCACCGCGCAGCACCCATTGGCCACACATGAATTTGCCGTTGTACTCGCCGAGGTTGCCGGCAAAGGGGCGGAAGCCCGGGTAGGCGCCATAGGCGCTGTGAGTCCATTCCCAGACATCACCGAACAGCTGGCGCAGCCCACCGCCCTGCCCGGCCTGCGGGTGCAGGTGATCGTCATCGGCGAAGTGGCCCCGCACCGGCTGAGACGCGGCCGCGGCCTCCCACTCGAACTCGCTGGGCAGGCGCGCCCCGGCCCAGCGGGCACAGGCGTCGGCTTCGAAGTAGCTGAGATGGCAGACCGGGGCATGCGGGTCCAGTTCGCGCCAGCCGCCCAGGGTGTATTCACGCTGCAGGCTGTCGTCCCAGTACAGCGGGTGCCGCCAGTCTTCGGTTTCACGCAATGCCCAGCCTTCGCTGAGCCACCAGCGTGGCTCGCGGTAGCCGCCAGCCTCGATGAAGGCGCGGTACTCGGCGTTGCTGAGGGGGCGCTCGGCCAGGGCATGGGCGGGCAGCAGCACGCGATGCGGCGGCGATTCGTTGTCATAGGCGAACGCGGCATGCTGTGGCCAGGCTGCGGCACCGATGGTGACGATGCGTTCGGGCGATTCGATCCAGCCCTGTGCACTGGCAGTGCCGGGGACGGTTGGCAGGTCGTCGCGGTAGGCCGGCTGCAACGGATTGCACCAGAACGCGTGCTTGATGTCGGTGAGCAGCAGCTCCTGGTGCTGCTGTTCGTGCTGCAGGCCCAGCTGCAGGTGCTGGAGCGCCTGGTCGTCGAGATCGCCCGCGTCCAGCCGTGACTGTACCTGCGCGTCGATCTGGTGGCGGTAGTCCTGCACCTGCTGCAGCGAGGGCCGTGACAGCAGCCCGCGCTGCGGCCGCGCATGGGCCGGGCCGATGCTCTTGTAGTAGCTGTTGAACAGGTAGTCCCAGGCAGGGTCATGCGCCGGTGCAGCCGGGAAGCCGGCCAGTACGAAGCGCTCGAAGAACCAGGTGGTGTGCGCCAGGTGCCACTTGCTGGGGCTGGCATCGGCCATGCTCTGCAGCATGGCATCTTCGGCGCTGAGGGGGGCCGCCAACTGCATGCTGCGGTCCCGCACACGTGCGTACTGGCGGGCGAGATCGCGCTGCGGGGCAGCGACGGCGGGGGCTGCGCTGTCCATTCGGGCAGCATCTGCGCAGGAGGGTGAGTGCGATGTCATGGTTCGACGTCAACGCGTTCACATGCGTGACCGTCCCGCATTCAAGAAGCCGCTGCGGACGCCGCTAACGGCAATGCTGCGGCCGCGTCGTCACCGCGCTGGAATTCCTGCTTGCCCCTGCATCCGCTCCGCCAGCCTGCGCATTACCTGTTCGTGCTGCCCGCCGTGCTGGTTGCCGTGGTGCTGTGGGCGGCGCTGGGCAACGAAGACGTGGCCAATCCGGCCCAACGCATCCTGCCCTGGCTGCTGGCCTGCCTCGGCGCCGGCCTGGCCCTGCTCTACCACCAGGTGCGTACGCTCTGCCTGATGCTGCTGGTGGCCGTGATGTTCGCCCTGCTGCACCAGGACGTGGGTGGCTACCTGCGCAGCGGCCATGTCACGGCGCTGACACCACTGCGCTTCCATGCCATTTCGGCCTGGTTGCCCATCCTGTTCGCTGGCCTGGCGTTGTGGCCCGAGCGCGGCCGCCGCCGCCGCGACCTGCTGCTGCGGGGCGTTGCCAGTGGCACCGCGCTGATGATCTTCCTGCTGCTGGCCACGCAGCAACCGCGTGGCATGCACGATCTGCTGTCCAACCGCCACTGGAGCTGGATTCCGGCCGACTGGAACGCGCTGGCACAGCTGCCAGCCCTGCTGTTCCTGTTGGCAACCGCAGCGCTGGGCTGGCAGGCCTGGCGGCATCCGCGCCCACTGCACACGGCGATGCTGCTGGCCCTGCTGTGCCTGTGGTGGATGCTGCCACGGGTGTTCCTGCAGCCGGTGCTGTTGCCGGCACTGGCCAGTGCGGCCCTGCTGCTGATGCTGGGCGCGATGCTGCAGGAATCCTTCCACATGGCCTTCCGCGATGAACTGACCGGCCTGCCGGGGCGCCGCGCCTTCAATGAGACCCTGCAACGGGCGCGCGGCACCTACAGCATCGCGATGGTGGACGTGGACCACTTCAAATCGTTCAACGACACCCACGGCCACGACACCGGCGACGATGTGCTGCGCCTGGTGGCCTCGCGGCTGGGGCGGGTGGGCGACGGTGGCCGGGCGTTCCGCTATGGCGGCGAGGAGTTCGCGGTGGTGTTCCTGGATCGTCCCGCAGCAGCCTGTGTGGATGCGGTCGAGGCGCTGCGGCAGACCATCGAGGACACCCGCATGCAGCTGCGCGACCGGAGCACCCGCAGCCGCGACGATGAAACGGGGCGCCAGCAGCGCGGGCGCGGCGGAAGCGGGCAGACGGTGCAGGTGACGGTGAGCATCGGGCTGGCGGACAGCCGCGTGGATGAGCGGCCGGCCGCAGTGATCAAGGCCGCCGACCAGGCGCTGTACGCAGCCAAGGACGGTGGCCGCAACCAGGTCCGGGCACACGCCGGACAGCGCGTGCTGGCGGTGCGCGGCGGCTGAGGCTCACACCGCGTCGAGGTAGTACCAGCGGCCATCGACGCGCAGGAAGCGGCTGTGCTCGGCCATCTTCACCGCGCTGCCGCCGCCCACGCGATAGCGGGCGGTGAAGCGCACTTCGGCGCTGTCGGCACCGGTGACCGTGTGCTCGTGCACGGTCAGGCCCAGCCAGCGCGTACGCTGGCCCGGCGCATCTTCGAGTGACAGCTCGGCCGGGCGGGTGTCCGGGTGCCAGCTCTGGCGCAGGTAGTCGGCCAGGCCCCGCACGTACGCGCTGTAGCGCGAACGCATCAGGCGTTCGGCATCGGGGGCAGCTTCGCCGGCATGGAAACGGCCACAGCAGGCTGTGTATTCCACGGGCAGGCCGCAGGGACAGGGATCGGTGGGTTTTCGGCTCATGCGGGCATTGTCGCCGGGTTGTGCGGATTGATCCACGCGGGGCACGGGTCAGCCGGTGCAGGACAGGCGTATGCTGTCGCGCCCCCACATCGATTGATCGCCGTGCTGGAACTGGTTCCCCCTGAGTTGTGGTGGCTGGTGGTGATCGCCTTCATCGCCGGCCTGGTCGATGCCGCCGTCGGTGGCGGTGGGCTGGTGCAGCTACCCGGCCTGTTCACCGTACTGCCGCAGCAGACCCCAGCGATGCTGTTCGGTACCAACAAGTTCAGTTCGATGTTCGGCACCGGCGCGGCCGCCTGGCGCTACGCGCGCAACGTACGCTTCCCGTGGAAGCCGGTGCTGTTCGCGGCAGGCACGGCCTTCATCTTCTCCTTCGCCGGGGCCACGGCGGTAAGCCTGCTGCCCAAGGACGCGGTGCGCCCACTGGTGCTGGTGCTGCTGATCGCGATGCTGGCCTACACGCTGTGGAAGAAGGACTTCGGCGCGCTGCACCGGCCGCAGGAGATCGGCCGCCGCGAGCTGGCAATCGCGCTGGCCATCGGTGCGGCGATCGGCTTCTACGACGGCTTCTTCGGGCCGGGCACCGGCAGCTTCCTGATCTTCCTGTTCGTGCGCTTCTTCGGCCTGGATTTCCTGCGCGCCTCTGCGGCATCGAAGGTGGTGAACCTGGCGACGAATGTGGCGGCGATCTCGTTCTTCGTGCCGACCGGCAACATCCTGTGGCTGTTCGCGCTGCCGATGGCAGCGGCCAACATCATCGGCTCGGTGGTGGGCACCCGATTGGCGCTGAAGGGCGGCACGCCGTTCATCCGCAAGCTGTTCGTGGGGCTGGTGGTGGTGCTGATCGCGCGGATGGCGTGGGACACGTTCCGCGGGGCGTGAAGGGTGTTGCCGGCCAGCGGCCGGCACTACCGGGTCATGAACCCGCCCACCGACAATGCCGGCCGATGGCCGGCATTGCCGTTCAATCGGCCAGGCGTCAGGCCTCGGCTTCTTCCGGTTCGTTGGCCTGCTGGCGGCTGCGCTCGGGCAGCTTCAGGCGCTTGCCTTCTTCGTCGTACTCGATCAGCAGCACGCCGGAGTCGTGGCGGCCGCTGATTTCGACGAAGCAGGCGCCGCCGATGAACGGTTCCAGCGTCATCACCGACTTCAGCGGGGTGGCGACCACCATCTGGAAGCCGAAGTTGTCGAAGATGTTCATCGCCAGCGCGGTGAACTCGTTGTCGGCCTTGTCGAAGGCTTCGTCGAGCACCACGGCCGCATAGCTGGGCAGCTGGCTGTCGGCACCGCCGAGCTGGTAGCGCAGCGCTGCGGCCAGGCAGGTCGTGGCCAGCTTCTGGCGCTGGCCACCGGACTTGCCGGCGCCGCTGCGGTAGATCTCGACCTGCTGGCGCGTTTCCGCATCCAGCTCGACGCCGATGAACTCCACGTGCATGCGCACGTCCAGCACCAGCTCGCGCCAGCGCTTGTCCTCGCCTTCCTGCGAGCCGAGGCGGTTGACCAGCTGCCGCAGCACAGTGAACTGCGATTCGGCCAGCTCGCGCTGCTCGGTCTGCTGCTGCGACAGCACCTCGCGCAGCTGCAGGTGGAACTCGCCCACTTCCGGCAGACGGCGGTCGCTCAGTTCGATGGTCAGCAACGTGCCACGGTTGAACGGCACCTGTTCCAGGCTGGCATTCACTTCGTCCAGGCGCTGGCCGATCGACTTGCGGGCTTCGGCACTATGGCGCTGCAGCGCCAGCAGGTTGTTCTTGCTCTGGTTCTGCAGCAGGTCGAAGAAGCGCTCTTCGTGCTGCGGCAGGCCATCGCGCTCCAGGCGTTCGAGGCGGGCGAGGAAGTCCTCGGCCGAGGCCACCGACACGGTGAAGTCGCCCGATTCCTCCGGCCACTGCTGGATGAAGCGGCGGAAGCAGCCGATCAGCTGGTTCTCGATGCGGTTGAGGTCCTGCTGCGAGGAGGACAGCTGCTCGTTCAGCGCGTTGCTGACCTGGCGCATGTGCGCTTCCAGCGTTTCCAGGCTGAGCGGGCCCTGCTCCTGCAGGCGCTCGGCCAGGCCGGCTTCCTGCTCCTGGGCCAGGCTCGGCAGCACCAGCGCACGGCTCTGCTGGCGTGCGCGGTCGAGGCGATCACGTTCCTTGACCAGCTGGCCACGCTCGACGCGGACGTCTTCATAGGTGCGGCGCGACTGTTCGATGTCAGCGCGCACCGCATCGATCTGCTTGGCCAGCTTGGCCAGGTCGGCGTTGCCTTCGCGCAGGTCGCGCAGCGTGGCCTCAATGTCGCTCAGGCGCTGCTGCGGAGCGGCGATGTCGATCTCGTTCCAGCTGATGCTGACCAGCTCGTGGCAGGCCAGGCGGCGTTCGTTGTCGCGGTCACGCTGGCCACGCAGGCGCGCGATGTCGGTCTCGCAGCCGGCGATGCGCTTGGCCAGTTCCTGTGCTTCACGCTCGAAGGCGCCCACCTTGTCGTGGTTGTTGAAGCCGAGGATCCAGCGACGGCGGTCGCCAACGGCGCTGCGGTCGTCCTTCTCGAATCGGTCGCCCGGATGCTTGACCTGGCCTTCGCGGGTGATGCCGCGGTCGACGTTGCGCAGCTGCTTGGCGTCCACGCACTCATAGTCGAAGCGCTTGCCGAGCTCGCGCCGCAGCCAGCTTTCGAACACATGCTCGCGCAGTTCCAGCTTGTGCAGCAGCGACTTCGCCGACGGCTCGCGCGCGAACGCATCGTCGTTGCGGCGCACGCGGTAATAGGTGAAGCGCATGCCCAGGTGGGTACGGTTCACCCACTCGGCGACGTCGTTGTAATGCTTGTCGTCGACCAGCAGCGACAGTGCGAAGCCGCCCAGCACGCGCTCGATGGCACCCTGCCAGCCCTGCTCTTCCGAGCGGACCTGGATCAGTTCGCCGACGAACGGCAGTGCCGCTTCGGCGATGCCGGTTTCCTCGGCCAGGCGCGCGCGCAGCTTCTGCATCGGCGCCGGGATGTTGGACGGCGTGCGCTGCATCGCTTCGAGTTCCGCACGGACTTCACCGAAGCGACGCTCGTCATCGCGCTTGCCGCCCAGGCGATCGCTGATCGCATCGTCCAGTGCCGAAGAAGCACGTTGGCGATCCTGCAGTTCGTTCTGCGCGCGCTCGACCAGCTCGGCGAAGCCGTGGGCGTCGTCCGGCAGTTCAGCCTGCAACTGCTGCGCGGCCTGGCTTGCCTGCTCGCGCTTGGCCTGGCGGCGGTCGCGCTCGGCTTCGGCACGGCCCTGCTCGCGTTCCAGTTCCTCGATGCGCTCACCGCCCTGCTGGCGGCGCTGCAGTTCCAGCTCGGCCAGGCGCTCGGTGTGGTTGTCGAGTGCGGCACGGCGCTGGGCTTCTTCGCCAAGCAGACCACGGTCACGCACGTCCATCTCGCGCAGGCGCGCTTCGATCAGCGCCTGGCGGCGGCTTTCGCGGAAGCTGTCGACGCCGAGCTTCAGCGCTTCGTCGTCGCCACGCTGGCGGTGCATTTCCTTCAGGTCGTTGTAGTAGGCGCGTGCCGGCAGCAGGGTTTCCACCTGGCGGCGTGCGGTGACCACCGCCTGGTGCGCGCCATCAAGCTCGGCGAAGTCGCTGACCAGGCGCTCGGCGGCGTCGAAAGTCTTCGGCGTGTCGAGCATGAAGTCGCGCAGGAAGACGTTGAGGTCGCCCAGGTTCTTCGCCGACTGCGTCTTGTGCAGCAGGCGCAGCGCCATCTCGTTGTCGATGCCGAGCAGGTCGCGGAAGCGCTCGGCGTAGCCGGAGAAGGTGTCGAAGTGGTGCAGGTCGGACAGCTTCTGCTTGAGCTTGCGCAGGTCCAGGTCGAAGCCACCAAGATCCTTGGCGATGTCGAACGGGCGTTCGGCGATCATGTAGTGCTTGCGCACATCGCCGGCCGAGGTGCCGTTGCCGGAGATCCACAGCAGGCGCACCAGGCTGACCACGCGGCCATCGCCGGCACGGTATTCCAGCACCAGCGCGGTCCAGGTCGCGCCCTTGCGCAGATACTGGGTGGCGATTTCGCCGGTGCCGCTGTCCTGCTGGTCGGCCCACGCGCCACGCACGTAGGACACCAGGTTGCGGTCGCGGCCACTGCGCTCGGCTTCACGGGCGGCGGCGTTGAAGTCGACGATGGCCGGCGGCGTCAGCAGCGCGGACATGGCATCGAGCAGGGTCGACTTGCCCGAGCCGGAACGGCCGACGAACAGGAAGCCGCGCTCGGCGATCGGCACTTCGGTCAGGCCGTTGAAGGTGCCCCAGTTATGCACCTGCAGGCGGCGCATGCGGAACTGCTGCAGGCGCGGGTCCGGCAGGCCTTCGTTGAACAGGGCGGGAGTGTGCTTGGAGATAGCCATGCGATGGTCGGGTCTCTCAGGCCTCGGCGGCCGGGGTTTCACGCAGCTGGCGGTAGACCGCGGAGAGCTGGGACACGTCTTCGGCGGAGAACAGCAGCTTCAGCGCCGGCGAGACTTCGTGGCGGTCTTCCTGACCGCTGAGGCGGGTCAGGATGTGGTTGTCCTTCATCTTCTGCACCGCCGAGGCGACGCGGCGGTTGAAGCCGGCGCGGTCGGTGGACAAGTTCTTTTCGTAGATGGCCAGTGCTTCGGCCATCTCGGCATCGGCGACCACCGCGCGGTTGCCGCGCGCATCGGCCTCGGCCAGCTGCTGGCGCAGGTACAGCAGCAGCACCGAGTCGATGAAGGTCAGCGGCGAGGTGCGCAGCAGCACCGGCGCGTCAACGTCTTCGGTGTCAGCCTGGCGGGTGAACGCCACGCCGCTGTCGCGGTCGAGCACCAGTTCCAGGAACAGGTCCGCCAGCGACGAGCGGATGGCCGCCTCGCTGCGGATCAGCGCCGGCCACAGCCTGGCGTGACGCAACTGGTCGATGCTGGGGCCGATCAGCAGCTGGCACAGCGCGCGGCGCGCATCCAGCGGCAGGCGCCCGGTATCGCCGAGGTAATACACGTCGTTGCCACGGCGGGGCTGCGCCACGGCCGCCACCGGCTCGGCCTCGTAGGCGTCTTCCGCCACGTCGGCCTGCGATGCGTCGATGGGATCTTCATGCCAGCTCATGGCGTCTCTCCTGGGTGAACCAAACCAGCGGGATGCGGGCGCGACGGATCTGGCCGTCGCCGCCACGCCATTGCGCAAGCTCCTGCTCGCCGGCAACCACGTTGCCGAAGCGCGTGCCCAGCGACAGGTAGCCGATGACGCTGCCCAGGCCCTGCGGCGCTTCGCGCTGCGACAGGGCCTGGGCGATGCTGAGCCGCGGCTGTGCGTCGAGCAGGTCGTGCAGGTCCTGGCGCAGCGTGCGGAAGTCGATTTCGGACGAAGCGACCAGGTCGCCGACGCTCTCCAGGCTGATCGCGGCCGCGTCGTTGTACTCGACATTGCCATCGACCTGGGCGCTGCGCGGATCGTGCAGCTTCCACTGCGACCACGAGCGCAGGCGGCTGGTGGTCAGCTGCAGGTCGCGGCCGATGCCGCGTTGTGCGGGGAATTCGTCACGCAGTGCCAGCGCTTCGGACTGCGCCTGCTTCAGCAGCTGGTTGAGGCGGCGCTGTTCCAGGTAGCCACGGCTCTGCACGAAGCCGCGCAGGCTGCGCGCGAAGTTCTGCAGCACATCGTGCACCTGGCCACCGCGCTCGAGCATGGTGCTGGTGAAGCTGCGCAGGAAGTTGCGTTCGTTGCGGTCCAGGCGGCGCGCGAACCCACGCGCCAGCACCGCTTCCAGCGCGGCATCGAGCTGGGCACTCTGTTCGGCATCGTTGAGCAGGCGCCAGAACGCCTGGAAACTGCGCCCGGCGTCACTTTCGCCGATGACATCCACGCCTTCGAACAGCTGCGACAACACGTCGCCGCGCTCGCCCTCATCGTCGATGATGCGTTCGCGGAAATCGCGGTTGAGCTGCTCGAAGTCATCGCGCACACGGCGGAAGTCCTCGGTCAGCTCGTCGGCCAGACCGATGATCTGGCGAGTGCGTTCCAGCGCGCGCTTGCCGTCCAGCGCAACCACGCGGCCAGTGCCGACCCGGGCGATTTCGGCATCGATGCGGTCGCGCTCGTCGTGCAGCGCGGACAGGCGCGCATCAGGATCGGCTTCGGTCTGCGCAGCCAGCGCCGAGAGCTGCTCAATGACCAGCGCCAGGCGGCTTTCGGTGGCGGCCACGCGGGCCTGCTCGAGGCCGTCGGCGAAGCGGATCGCCTGCAGTGCGGCGGTGGACAGCTCGTACTGCTCCTGGTCGGCGCCTTCGGGCAAACGGCGTTCCAGCCAGCCCTGGGCCAGCCAGTGCGCGATGTAGGCCTGCGCGGTACGCGGCAGCTCGCGCGAGAGTTCATCGCCGGCCAGCTGGTCCAGCGCGCGCTGCAGGCGCTCGTTGAGCACCGACGAAGGCAACGTGCGCTCGCCGTCCATCAGCAGGCCCTGCAACAGGCCGATGATTTCCGGGGCGTGGTCGGCGGCAAGCAGCTTCCACTGGGGCTGTTCGCGCAGGTGGCGGTAACGGGCAATGCGTTCGCGATGCTTCATGCAGCGAAAGAAGTCTGTAGGGCTGACAGGGACGAGCCGCCATGCACGGCTGCCGCGGGGGCAGCCGTGGGCATGCCGGCCTGCAGGGGCCGGGGCGGTGCGGGCAAGCGGCTCAGCGCTTGCCGCCCACTTCGATGAAGCGCAGGAACTCGGCGCGGGTGCGTGCGTCGTCGCGGAAGCTGCCCAGCATCTTGGAGGTGACCATGCTGACGCCGCGCTTGTGGATGCCGCGCGTGGTCATGCACTCGTGGGCGCCTTCGACGACCACGCCGACGCCGATCGGCTGCAGCACATCCTGGATGCACTGGGCGATCTGCGCGGTCATCTTCTCCTGCACCTGGAAACGGCGGGCGTAGGCTTCGACGACGCGGGCCAGCTTGCTGATGCCCACCACCTTGCCGGCCGGCAGGTAGCCGACGTGCACGCGGCCGATGATCGGCGCCATGTGGTGTTCGCAGTGGCTTTCGTACTCGATGTCGCGCAGGACGATCAGTTCGTCATAACCGGCCACTTCCTCGAAGGTCCGCTCCATGTAGGCGCGCGGATCGTCGCGGTAACCGCTGAACCAGTCGCCATAGGCTTCGGCGACACGGCGGGGGGTATCCAGCAGGCCTTCACGGGACGGGTCCTCACCGGCCCAGCGCAGCAGGGTGCGCACGGCATCCTCGGCCTGGTCCTGGGTCACGTCGCCCTGCGGGGCGGCCTTTTCGTTGTTCTTGCTCATTGCGTACAGCGTCCCGAACGGGGGGCGAGCATCGTACCCGACCGGGGGGTGGGTCGTCCTGTTGGGACGGTTCATCGGGGGTCTCTTGCAGCGCCTCGTTGCAGCTGAGCGAGAGGGGGAGGGGCAGGCCAGGCAGGACACGCCGCAAGTACGTCCCTGTAGGCTCGGCCACGGCATCCATGCCGTGGACGGTCCTGCCCGGCCTGCCCCTCCCCCTCTCCGACAATTTCCCGCGGGCGCGGCCGGACCGCCCGAAAGCGGGGGCAAAAGCGGGGGTTCATGACTTCGGAAGCAGCGCGCCGCTGCTGTGGTGTCTTCTGCTTTGGTGGGTGCGGACCGTTGGTCCGCACTGCTTCTGCTCTTGCTTCTAAGAGCCGACCCACCGCGCTCGCGGAGTGATGGGAAGGCAGGGGGGCCGGGCGGGGCAGGACCGTCCGCGGCAGGGATGCCGCAGCCGAGCCCCCAAGGGTGAGGGCGCTTTGCTTGCGAAGCACCGCTTCGCAAGCGACCGAACGCCCAGCCGCCAGCGGCTGGGCCGGGCCCCGGAGGGGTACTTGCAGCGTGCCCTGCCCCGTCCGGCCCTCCGCCGCCCCAACCGATAGCCAGCAGGCGCAACGCTTTCCTCAACACACCCACCCATTCAGAAAAACCCATTGATAGGAATGAAATTAGTAGTATCCTATCTATCTCTTATGGACCGACCCCTCGACGAGCGCACCGTGCTGCAGATGCAGCTCAGCTCCGGCCTGCTGTACGCAGGGCGGCAGTGGCAGCGCCTGGCCGACAGCCGGCTCGGCAGCTACGGCATCTCCACCGCCTGCACCATGCCCCTGCTGATGATCGGCCGCTCCGGCGGTGGCATCCGCCAGGTGGCGCTGGCCCAGCAGCTGGGCATGGAGGGGCCTTCCCTGGTGCGCCTGCTGGACAAGCTTTGCGCCAGCGACCTGGTCCGCCGCGAAAGCGACGCCAGCGACCGCCGCGCCAACCTGTTGTGGCTGACCGACGCCGGCCAAGCCCTGGTCAGCGAGCTGGAAGACCAGTTGATCGGCCTGCGCCAGGACGTCTTCGGCGAACTCTCCATGGATGAACTGCACGCCGTGCTGAAGGCATGGCGCCTGCTGGCCGAGGCCGCCGACCGCATCACGTAAGAGCGCTGCCCCCGAACACCGCCGCTGCCGTGCACACGCCAGCGGCTTTTGCCCGTTGCCGTTGTTCTGTTGTTCCTTCCCTCCCCCCACTCGCCCCCGCCCCCTACCGATGCCCGGTGAATTCAGTCTCCACGGAGTGTTCGTCCCGACCCTGCTCGGGTTGATGTTGTTGGCCTACCTGGTCAACAGCGGCCTGCACGCGCTGCTGCAGCGTGCCGGTGCCTATCGCCATATATGGCACCCGCCACTGTTCAACCTGGCGCTGTACGGGATCGTGCTTGGCCTGCTGTTCCACCTCCTGCGTTGGATGCAATCGTGAACAAGATCGTGAAGAAGACCCTGCCGGTGCTGCTGACCAGCGCAGCCGTGATCGTCGCCCTGCTGGTGCTGCGCCAGCTGTGGGTCTATTACATGGATGAGCCGTGGACCCGCGACGCGCATGTTGGCGCCGACGTGGTGCAGGTGGCACCGGATGTGTCCGGGCTGGTGGAAGCGGTGGACGTGGCCGACAACCAGGCAGTGAAGAAGGGCGACCTGTTGTTCGTGGTCGATCGCGCCCGTTATCGCATTGCGCTGGAACAGGCCAAGGCCAGCCTGGCCGAGCGCCAGGCCTCGGTCGCCCAGCTGCGCCGCGAGATCGGTCGCGACCGCAGCCTGCAGGATCTGGTCGCCGCCGAGGATGCCGAAGTGCGCCGGGCCAAGCTGCAGGCTGCACAGGCTGCGCTGGCCACCGCACAGGCCGCGGTCGACCTGGCCGAGCTCAACCTCGGCCGTACCGAGGTGCGTGCGCCGGCCGATGGCCGGGTCAACGACCGTACCCTGCGCGTAGGCGACTATGTGGTGGCCGGCAAGCCGGTGCTGGCGTTGCTGGATACCGGCTCGTTCCGCATTGATGGCTATTTCGAGGAAACCCGACTGCGCGGCGTGACACCGGGGCAGACGGTGGACATCCGGCTGATGGGTGAATCAACGCCGCTGCGTGGCCACGTGGAAAGCATCGCCGCCGGCATCGAGGACCGCTACCGCAGCAACGGCAGCACCCTGCTGCCGAACGTGACCCCGGCCTTCGACTGGGTGCGGCTGGCGCAGCGCATTCCGGTGCGGATCGCCATCGACGATGTGCCCAAGGGCGTTGAGCTGATTGCCGGCCGTACCGCCACGGTAACCGTGCAGACCAGCAGCGCGAAGCACGCAGACAAGGCCGGCACCGCGCCGACACAGGCGGGCCTGTGAACACCGCCCTGCTCCGTCTCGGCCTGATCGTCGCGCTGGCCAGCCTGGCCGCGTGCAGGACCGTCGGCCCGGACTACGCGTTGCCGGAAGGCTCGGCGTTCAAGCGCCCCGAAGCCAATGCCGCCTTCATCGATACGCAGAACCCGCAGGTGGCCGCCAACCAGGCGCTGCCCGACCGCTGGTGGTCGCTGTACAACGACCCGGTCCTGGACGGGCTGATCACCCAGGCACTGCGTGACAACGTGGAACTGAAGGCCGCCGATGCGCACCTGCGCCGCGCTGCCGCCGTGTACGAACAGGCGCTGGACGCGGGCGGCTTCGAGTACGAGGCCGAGGCCGGCGTCAGCCGTGCGCAGCTGTCGGCCGAATCGTTCCTGCAGGAACACGAACTGCCGGTGATCAACCTGGCCGATGGCAAGTTCGCGGTCAGCTACCAGTTCGACCTGTTCGGAAAGCTCAAGCGCGGCGCCGAAGCGGCGCGTGCCGACGAGCAGTCGGTGGCGGCGGCACGCGATCTGGCCCAGGTCAGTGTGGTCGCCCAGGTGGCCGACAGCTACCTGGAAATTTGCCACGCCAACCACGAGCTGCACGTGGCCGAGCATTCGCTGCAGCTGCAGCAGCGCAGCCGCACCGTTACCGAGCGCCTGATCGCCGCCGGCCGCGGCACACCGCCGGAGCTGGCCCGCGCCAATGCCCAGGTAGCGCTGCTGGAAGCTGCACTGCCGCCGCTGCAGGCCCAGCGCTCGGCGGCCGCCTATTCGCTGGCCGCACTGCTGGGCCAGACCCCGGGCCAGTTGCCGGCCGGCGTGATCGATTGCGCGCACGCGCCCAGCCTGGCGCAGCCGTTGCCGGTCGGTGATGGCCGTGCGCTGCTGCAGCGCCGCCCGGACGTGCGCCAGGCCGAACGCAAGCTGGCCTCGGCCACCGCGCGGATTGGCGTGGCCACCGCCGAGCTGTATCCGGACATCCGTCTGGGCGCCTCGGTGGGCGCCGCCGGCCTGCTGGAAGACTTCGGCACACCGATGACCCAACAGTGGTCGATCGGCCCGCTGATTTCGTGGACGCTGCCGTCGTCGGGCACGCATGCGCGCATCCACGCTGCCGAGGCCGGTGCCGACGCGGCGCTGGCCGAGTTCGACCACACCGTGCTGCAGGCACTGCGCGAGACCCAGACTGCGCTGGACCGCTATGCGCAGGACCTGCGTCGCCTGCAGTCGCTGCGCATCGCGCAGGAGCAGGCCGCGCTGGCCGCCGAGCAGAACCGCCGGCTGTACCAGGGTGGCCGCACGCCGTACCTGTCCAGCCTGGATGCCGACCGCAGCCTGGCCACCAGCGATGCCACCCTGGCCGCTGCCGAAGCGCAGGTCTCGCGTGACCAGATCCATCTGTTCCTGGTGTTGGGCGGTGGCTGGCAGGCAACGGTTGCCCCCGCTGCACCGTCCACCGCACAGGCCTCGGCGAAGTAAGCCATGAACGCGCTGACCGACCGCCAGGCCTGGCTGTTCTCGATCAAGACCTACCTGGCCGCGGTGGCCGCGCTGTACATCGCCATGGCCGGCAACCTGTCGCGCCCGTACTGGGCAATGGGCACGGTGTACATCGTCAGCCAGCCGCTGCTGGGCCCGACCCGTGCCAAGGGCGTGTACCGCATCGTCGGCACCCTGGTGGCCGGCCTGGCCACCCTGCTGGTGCTGCCGGCACTGGTGGAAACGCCGCTGGTCCTGAGCGCGGCGATGTCGATCTGGCTGGCCGGTTGCCTGTTCATGGCGCTGCTCAACCGCGGCCCGCGCGGTTACGCGTTCCTGCTGGCCGGCTACACCACCGCCTTCATCGGCTTCCCGGCGGTGACGTCGCCGGAAACCATCTTCGACACGGTAGTGGCGCGCAGCGAGGAGATCATCCTGGGCACGGTGGTGGCGGTGCTGTTCGCCTCGCTGCTGTTCCCGGCCTCGGTGCGACCGATGCTGCGCGCACGCATCGGCAACTGGATGGAAGACGCCGCGCAGTGGTGCCGGCAGATTCTGGAACGCGGCCGTGCGCATGCGCCGCGCAACCGGCTGGCCGCCGACCTGGTGCAGTTCGAGGCGCTGATCGAGTTCCTGCGCCGCGATGATCCACGCCACGCCGGGTCGGCGGTGTCGATGGAGCGGCTGCGCGAGCGCATGCTGCTGCTGTTGCCGGTGCTGTCCTCGATCGCCGACCGCCTGAGTGCGCTGCGCAGCGATGGCCAGCCCCTGCCGGAGGGCCTGCCGGAGCTGATCGACGACATCCACGACTGGCTGGACGGCCCGACCAATGCCAGCGAGTACGCCCGCCTGCGCGCGCGCATCAGTGCACTGAAGCCGCAGGTGGACCGCGACCTGCAGCACCTGCAGCTGGCCAGCCTGCTGCTGCGCCTGGAGGAGCTGGTGGACCTGTGGCAGGACTGCCGCACCCTGCAGCACGCGATCGACCATGGCACCGCGCCGCTGGACCGCGCGCACTACCGCATCCGCACCGAACGCGTGGCCGCCGACAAGCACGTCGACTACGGCATGGCGCTGTTCTCCGCGCTCAGCGCCGGCGTGGCGCTGATGAGCTACTGCGTACTGTGGATCGCGCTGGGATGGGAAGGCGGCGGCAACGGCGCGATGATGGCCGCGGTGACCGCCGCGTTCTTCGCTGCGCAGGACGATCCGGCGCCGAGCATGGTGTCATTCCTGGTATGGGCGATGGTCGCCTCGGTAGTGGCCGGCGTGTACCTGTTCGGCATCTTCCCGGCGGTGCACGACTTCGGCCTGCTGGCATTGGTACTGGCGGTGGTGTTCCTGCCCCTGGGGCTGATGCTGCACCACCCCAAGAGCGCCCTGTTCGCGCTGCCGCTGACGGTGAACCTGGCCGCGCTGCTGAGCCTGCAGAACACCTACAGCGCCAACATCCAGACCTTCCTCAACTCGTCGATCGCGATGTTCATCGGCATTGGCTTTGCGGTGGTGATGACCCGTCTGTTCCGTTCGGTGGGTGCCGAGTGGACCGCGCGCCGGCTGGTGCGGCAGGGCTGGACCACGCTGGCCGAAGCGGCCGAAGGCCGTGGCCAGCAGGACCGCCAGCGCTTCGCCGCACGCATGCTCGACCTGCTGGGCCTGCTCGCACCGCGACTGGCGGCGACGCCGGAAGGCAGCGACATCGCCTCGGTGGACATGCTCAACGAGGCACGCATCGGCCTGAACATCCTGCAGCTGCGCCGCGCCCGGCTGGAACTGCCCGAGCGCAGCCGCGAGGCGGTCGAGCACATCCTGGAGGAAATCGCGGCGCACTACCGGCGGCAGATCGCCGCGCGCAAGCCGATGGTGGCGGCCGAGGCGCTGCGCGAACGGCTGGATACCTCGCTGGGCCGGGTCGGCAGCGTGGGCGCCTGCAAGGCCCGCGACGAGGCGCTGATGGGCCTGATCGGCCTGCGCTTCGCGCTGTTCCCGGAGGCGAAGGCGTTGGCGCCGGGGTTGTCGATGAGCGCGGCCGCACAGCCGTAGCGCGATACCCTGTGCAGCCACAGACCCCGCGCAGGGGTCAGAGCCCTCTCCTGCGGAGAGGGATCCGACCCTGGCGCTGCAACAGGACGGTTCAATGAGTTACGACATGATGGTGTTCGAGGCCAGCGCCGCGCCACGTGAGGCGGCGGCCTTCATCGCCTGGTTTGAGAAGCAGACGCAGTGGAACGAACGCCACGAGTACGACGACCCGGCAGTCAGCAGCCCGGCGCTGCAGGCGTGGTTCACGGAGATGGCGCAGGACTTCCCGCCGTTGAACGGCCCGTTGAGCAACGACGATGACCATCGTGCCGAGGTAACCGAGTACAGCATCGGGCAGCAGGTGATCTACGGTGCGTTCGCATATTCGGTGGCTGAGCGCGCGCACGGTCGCGTGCAGGACCTGGCCGAGAAGCATGGCGTGGGGTTCTTCGACGTGAGTGCCGATGAAGCGGCGATCGTGTTTCCCGATGGTCTGGTGCTGATCGCGGAATGACGGGGGCGGCAGGGCAGCGCCCTGCACCTGCCGAGGCAACGTCAACGTCAAAAGCGGGCATTCCTTGGGATGGCGTTCTGCTCTGGTGGGTGTCGACCTTGGTCGACACGGTAGATCCACGCCATGCGTGGATGAAGGTGCGCGTTGTGATTGGATGAATTGGAAGGACTGAGGTCAGAACAGCTGGCCCTGCACCGTCGGTTCTTCGATCAGTGTCGATGGTGCTTCGATCACGTCTTCCGCACCCAACCGCCAGGCCAGGCCACCCAATCGACTGGCGTGGCGTTTCAATGCGGACTGCAGCACCTCCGCGCTGCCCGCCACATGCAGCACCTGGCGGGCGCGGGTCAGGCCGGTGTAGACCAGCTCGCGCGACAGCACGCGGCTGTCCTGGCGTGGCAGCTGCAACCACACTTCGTCGAACTCCGAGCCCTGCGCCTTGTGTACGGTCATCGCAAACGCGCTTTCGTGTGCGGGCAACGCGGCCAGGTGGAAGGCGCGCGGCTGCTCGACGGTGTCGCCGGGGAACCAGGCCACCATCGCGCCGCTGCCGTCGCGCAGGCAGATGCCGATATCACCGTTGAACAGGCGGTGCCGGTAGCTGTTCTCGGTGACCAGCAGCAGGCGGCCCTGGAAGTAGCCCGGGGTATTGCCGGCCAGCAATTGCTCAATGCGGCTGTTGAGCCCGCGCGCGCCCTGCGGGCCTTCGCGCAATGCGGTCAGCACGCGCAGGCGCCCGGCCTGCTGCAGGGCAAGCACCGGATCGGCCGCCTCGGCCAACGCGCGCCAGTGGCCCAGCAGATGCTCGCGTTGGCTGCGCAACGGATCGGCTTCGCCTTCGTGGAAATGCACGCCTGCCAGCGACCCACCGCGCAGCAGCTGCAATGCGGTGCTGCTGTCGCCTTCGCGCACGGCATTCGCCAGCGGTGCCAGGTCCAGCGCATCACTCTGCCGGTAACCACGTTGCAGCTGCACGCGGCGGCCGGCAAAGGCGCGGGGTGTGGCCTGTGGCTGCAGCGTCGCCGGCGCCAGCAGGCCATGCAGCGCCTGCGCATCATCGGCGCGGGTGCCGATGCCATCACCGCTGGCACGCAGGATCGCACTGAGCACGTCGCCGGCTTCCACCGGCGGCAACTGGTCCGGGTCGCCGAGCAGGATCAGGCGGGTACCGCTGGCGATCGCATCGACCAGCTTGGCCATCATCGGCAGATCGATCATCGACGCTTCGTCGACCACCACCACGTCCACCGGCAGCGGATTGTCGGCGTGGTGGCGGAAGCGCGGCGAATCGGGAATCACGCCAAGCAGGCGATGCAGGGTGGTGCCGGTACTGGGCAGTGCCGCGCACAGTGCCGGGTCCACACCGTCCTCCTGCAGGCGCTGCACGGCCAGCCGCAGGCTCTCGGCCATGCGTTCGGCAGCGCGCCCGGTGGGTGCGGCCAAGGCCACCTCGGGCAGCGGCTGGCCGGCATGCCGGGCCTGTGCCGCCAACAGCAGCAACAGGCGCGCGATGGTGGTGGTCTTGCCGGTGCCGGGGCCGCCGGTGACCAGCGCCAGCGGATGGCGCAGGGTCACGCCGGCGGCGCGGGCCTGATGATCTTCGCTGTCCAACGCCCGCGGGAACAGGCGCGCGAACAGCGGTGCCAGTGCAGCCATGTCCGGCGCCGGCAGCGGATGCCGACCGATGCGCTGCAGACCGGCAGCCAGCTGGCGCTCGTACTCGCGGTAGCGGCGCAGGTACAGCAGGCCGTTTTCCAGCACCAGCGGCGCATCCTCGGCGAGGGTGTCGGACTGCTCGGGTGTCGCCACCCACGGCGATGCTCGCAGTTGGGTCAGCCAGTCCTGCGCATCCGGCCATTCCGGCACGCCTTCCAGCAGGCGCTGCGGCTGCGCCGGATCGAAACCGGCGTGGCCCTGCGACACTGCCAGCGAGGCCAGCGCCGCCGCCAGCGCCACGCTCTCGGGCGTGTCGTCGCGCAGCCGCATCAGGCTGGTCGCCAGTGCATGATCAAGAGTGCGCAGCTGGCCTTTCTTGTGCAGTTCCTTCAACAGGCTCATACGCTGGCTCCACGTGCACGCGCCGCCAGTTCGGCCTGGGCCTGCTCACCGCCGGCGAACAGTGCGTCCAGTGCATCCACCAGTGCCAGCGGGAAGCGGTCCACATGCACGCCGTTGCCGGCGCCATCCAGGCCGCGGCAGAACAGGTAGCGGATGCCGCCCATGTCACGTTCGTAGTCGTAGGCCGCGCCCAGGCGGAAGCGCAGCCAGCGGTGCAGGGCCACGGTGTAGATCAGTGCCTGCAGGTCGTATTCGCTGTGGCGCATGGCGATGGCCAGCAGGTCCGGGCTGTAGCCGGGCAGGCGGTTGGACTTGTAGTCGAGCACGTACCAGCGCCCATCGCGCACGTAGGTCAGGTCGATCATGCCGGTCATCAGGCCTTCCAACCGGCGGCGCTGGCCGAAGCCTCGGCGACTGCTGGAAACGCCATGCGCGTGCAGCAGCTGCAGCAGCGCCGGCACGGTGGTCGGTTCGATGGCAAAGTGGAAGTCGATTTCCGCGCGGCGCTCGCCCTCGGCCAGGCTGCACAGGGCGCCGCCTTCAGGCAGCGGTACGGTCAGCGTGTGGCCAACCAACGGCACCAGCACCGCCACGCCATCGTCCAGATCGACATCGGCATAGCCTTCGTCGTGCAGCGCTTTGCGCAGCACCTCGGCCTGTCCCTCGGGCGCTTCCAGACCCGGTTGCCAATCCGCCCATGCAGCGAAGTCGACGTTCTCCATCGCCTCATGCAGCACGTTGCCGAAGCGACTGCCCATGAAGCGCGGGTCGAGCGGCGCACTGTCTTCGGCGGCTGCGGCGGGTTCCGGCAGGGCCGGTTCCAGGGGCAGTTCCGGGCCAGCCGGTTCGTCGGCCGCCGGTGCTGGCAGTTCGGTCGCGGCCGCTTCGATATCGTCGCCGGCGCCAGCATCGGCATGGGCCAGCTGGGTGAAGCTGTACACCCACCAGTCATGCGGCACGCGCCGGGTCAGTGCACGCACGGCCGGCAGGTCACCTTCCACTTCGGCCGCCAGCTGCGGCAGCGCGGCCGGCGCCTCGCTGTCGTCGACATGTACATCAGCATGTGTGCGCAGCACCTGCAGGTCACCCAGCAGCGGCGCCAGCCGCGTCCTGCCGAGCCCAGCCAGATCGCCCACGGCGATCCACAGCGCGTGCTCTGCACGGGTCAGGCCGACATACAACAGGCGTGCATCTTCGGCACGCTGCTCGCGTTCGCGCTGCGCGGTGGCCGCTTCCCAGGCCTCGTCCTTGTCCAGCTTCCAGTGCAGCTGGCGCTGGCCGCCCACATGCACCGTGCAGTGCGAGGCAGTGTTCGGCGCGCCGCCATCGATGCCGACGAACGGCAGGAACACCAGCGGATACTCCAGGCCCTTGCTCTTGTGCAGGGTGATGATCTGCACACGACGCGCGTCCGATTCCAGGCGCAGCAGCTGCTGCTCGTCATCCTGGTCGGCACTGGCCATCTGTCCCTGCAGCCAGTCCAGCAGGCCGTGCATGCCCAGCGCCTGCGCCGAGGCTTCCTGCAGCAGTTCACCCAGCTGCAGGTAGTTGGTCAGGCGGCGCTCGCCATCGATCAGCGCCAGCAGGCGCTCGCCTTGTGCAGCACATACATCGGCGATCACCGCGAACGGTCCGCCGCGCTGCCAGCGTTCGCGCCAGTGCAGCAGCTGCGCCTGGAACCCGCGTTGCAGGTCGCCCTCGCGTTCCATCGCAGCGATCGCACTGGCCTGCTGGCCAAGCAGTACGGTGGCCAGTGCCGCACGCAGGCGGCCTTCATCGGCCGGTTGCAGCAGGGCCAGCAGCAGCGCACGAAGATCGCGCGCTTCAGGGGTGGCAAACAGGCTCTGCTTGCCGGCCGCCACCGCCGGAATGCCCACCGCGGCCAGCGCGCGCTGTACCAGGGTGGCCTCGCGATGCGAACGCACCAGCACCGCGATGTCGCCCGGCTGCACCGGTCGCCCACGCAGCACGGCGTTGCCGGCACGCGCAGCAACCAGGGTCTGGTGGATCGCTGCCACACAGGCCTGGGTGGCGGCATCGCGCGAGGCATCGGCGCTCATCGCCTTGTCGCCGCCACTGCGCAGCACGCGCAGGGTCAGCGCGACGGCGGCACGACCATCGCGCAGGTAATCCTCGTCAACGCGCACGCCGCCGGGCCGCACCGGCTCGAACTGGATGTCGCGTTCGAGGAAGGCGTCTTCGCCGCCGTTGTCATACAACGCCTGCAGCGCACGCAGCACGGCCGGACGCGAGCGGAAGTTCTGGTCCAGCACCGGTGCCTGCTGCGCCACCTGCTTGGCCTTCAGGTAGGTGTGGATGTCACCGCCGCGGAAGCCATAGATCGCCTGCTTGGGATCGCCGATCAGGAACAGCGCCGGCGCCAGGCCGAGTTCGTGCACCTCCGGCGAATCGCCGAACACGGTTTGGAAGATGCCCCACTGGCGGTCGTCGGTATCCTGGAACTCATCGACCAGCGCGATGCGGTACTGCGCGCGCAGCTGCTTCACCAGTGCCAGCCGCTGCGGGCCTTCCAGCGCCAACGCCACGCCATCGATCAGATCGTCGTAGGTCTGCACCCGGCGAGTGCGCTTCAGTGCCTGCAGGCGCTGCGTGGCTTCGGCGCGAAGCGCGTGCAGGAAATTCAACGCGGTGGCACGCAGCCAGGCATCACGTTCGGCCAGCAGCGCGACATAGCGCGCCAACGGCGCCTGCAATGGCGACGATGGCGTGCGCTCGGCGAACTTCTTGTTGGTCTTGGCGGCCAGTGCCTCGGGCAGCAGCGCTGGCAGGCGCTCATTGGCCAGCAGCTCGCGCGGGTCGGCGCGCTCGGCCCAGGCCAGCAGCTGCCGGCCCAGCGGGTGCAGCCACCCCAGCTTGTAGGACACGCCGTTGATCCACTTGTTGTCGACCGCATCGCAGAGGTCGATGAAGAACTGCTCGCCATGCTCGCGCACGCTCGCGGACAGGTCTTCCGCCACGCCCTGCAGGGCCACGTGTGGATCGGCCTGCGCCACCGGCTGCGGCGTCGGATGCAGCGGCGGTGCGGCCAGCAGCGCGCGCAGATCGGCGGCCAGCGCGTCCGGGGTGGACCACAGCCAGGTCAGCGGTTCCAGCGTGGCCGGGTCGTTGGCATGCACACGCCACAGGTCGGCCGCCAGCTCCTCCAGCAGCTCACGGTCACTGGCCAGCAGTTCCGGCGGGTCGAAGGTGTGGCCGCTCTCCAGCGCATGCTCGCGCAGCACGCGGGTGCAGAAGCCGTGGATGGTGAAGATGGAGGCCAGGTCGATTTCGTCCGCGGCCACCTGCAGGCGGCGCTTCAGTGCGGTGGCATTCTCCGAGCCGCTCTGCAGATGGCGCTGCAGGACTTCGCGGGTCAGGCATACATCCGGCGCTTCACCCTCGGCCGGTTCCAGATCGACCAGGCGCGCCGCCAGCGCCAGGCGCTCGCGGATGCGCTTGCGCAGTTCCTGGGTGGCGGCGTCGGTGAAGGTCACTGCCAGGATCTGGCCGATGCGCAGGCCCTGCTCCACCACCAGGCGGGTGAACAGCGTGGCCAGGGTAAAGGTCTTGCCGGTGCCGGCGCTGGCTTCGATCAGTCGTATGCCACCCAGCGGCAGGGCCAGGTAGGGATCGCGGCTGAGGAGTTCGATGCCGTCCTCGATGATCACGGTGCTCATGCGCTGCCCTCCTGGCGTGTTTCGGCGCCGAGGGTGCGGCCTTCGCGCACCGCGCTGAAGACCACCTGGCTGTTGCGCAGCAGGTCAGCATAGCTGGCATCGGTGGCGAATGGGTCGGCACCGCGCAGCAGCAACTGCCAGGCATCGCTACTGGATTCACCCCAGGTGCGGTCGCTGCCGTGCCACTGCTTCCAGCCTTCGCTGCGCTGTTTTTCTGTCGGCGCGTTGTACAGCACCCAGCCGGTATACGGGGCAAAGCGCAGCGGTTCACGCAGGCCACGCTGGCGCAGCTGCAGCAGCGCCCGCAGCGCCGCGCGTGCAGCGGGAACGCTCAGCGCCGGTACGACATGCGGGCCCGGCCCGGCATCGCCACCATCATGGAACTGCACCAGCGGCAGGGCATCACCGGCGGCATTGGCCAGCAGCCAGTCCAGGCCATGGCGGATCACCGCGTTGCCATTGAGGGTGCCGGCGCGCAGGCGCACCAGGCCCTCGGGATGTCGATCGACCACGCGGCCGTGCAGGCGCACCCCGTCGATCTCCACCTCGTAACGACGGCTTTCCAGCGGTTCGTCCTTCATCCAGGCAAGCAGCGCGCTGGCGTACGGGCGCGTCTTCAGCTGTTCGGCTTCGAACTGACGTTCACCCAGTGCGCCGGACGGCAGCAGGCCACGCGCGCGCAGGCGCGGGTACAGCGGCTCGATATCGCCACTGAGCGTGGCGCGTACCACCGCGGCCTGCACGCTGCGCTTCTCCGGCCCCCGCGAAGACAGCACCAGCGGTTCCAGGTCATCCACCTCCTCGACCTCGTCGGCCAGGCGCAGGCCCAGTGACTGTGCGAGAAACTGCCCGGCCGGATCGCACAGGAAGCGACGCAGTGCATCGAGCGCGACCTCATCCTCCACGGCATCGTCGGGCGGTGGCGGCAGTGGTGCGTCGAACCAGGGCTGCAGGCCTCCACGCTGGCCGGTGATGCGACCAGCAGCGGGATGCCATTGGCGGCGATAGCTGAAGCGGCGCGGGTCGCCATCGCCGAACGCGCCTGGCGAGAACGGCTGCAGTGCGTGGTGCACGGTGAAGTCGCGGGTGGCCGCAGCCGGATCGAGGTGATACGCGGCAGCCGCATCGATCAGTTCGCTGACCAGCACCGACGGCTCACGCACGCTGCCGTCGCGCGGATCAGCGCCGAGGTAACTGAGATAGAACACGTCCTGCGCGGCGGCGAACAGCTGCAGGAACAGGAAGCGATCGTCCTCGCGGGTGGAGCGGTCGCCCGGCCGGCGGCGCGGCGTATCCAGCTCCGCAGTGAGCTGGTTGAGACCGGCGGCAGGGTCACGGCGCGGGAAATCGCCATCATTGAGGCCCAGCACGCAGATCACCCGGAACGGCAGCAGGCGCATCGGCACCATGCGGCCGAAGCTGATGCCACCGGTCAGCAACGGCGCACGCGTATCGGCCTCGCCCAGCGCGCCAGCGAAGTGCGCGCGCACCACCTCCGGGGGCACGCCATCCACGAAACCGGCCTTGGCGGCGTCTTCAGCGAACTGGTTGAGCAGCTTGCGCAGGCGCTCAAGGGCCCGCTGGCTGTTGGGCGAGCTGGGCGTGGTTGGCAGCAGTGCATCCAGCAGCGACAGCAGGCGCTGCCGCCACTGCGCGGGCGTCAGCAGTTCGCCGAGGCGTCGCTGATACACCGCCAGCACGCGCAGCAGGCGCAGGAGACGGTCCAAGGCGTCCAACGCGCCGCCTTCCAGTTCGATCCACGGCGCCACGCCGGCCAGATCGGCCTCGCTGCCGGTGGCATGGCCGAGTACCAGGCGATCCAGTGCGAACTGCCAGGTATAGGCATCGTCGGCTGGCGCCTGATGCTGGTCGCGATGCTTCGCATCCAGCCCCCAGCGCGCGCCGGCCTGTTGCAGCCAGCCGTGCAGGCGGTCGAAGTCCACTGCTTCCAGCCCGGCCGCTTCGGCCAGCGGCGCGCTGGCCAGCAGGTCCAGCACTTCGTTCAGGCCAAAACGCGAGACCGGCAGGCCCAGCAGGTGCACGAACACATCGGCCAGCGGCTCGCCGGCCAGCGGGCTGCTGTCGGCCAGCGCATACGGAATGTGCTCCTCGTCGCCCCCCCGGCCTCCGAATACCGCTTCCAGATACGGCACGTAGGGATCGATGTCTGGCGCCAGCACCGCGATCTCGCGTGCCTGCAGCGGTGGGTCGAAACGTGGGTCCTGCAGCAGGCTGCGCAGCTGGTCGTGCAGCACCTGCAGCTCGCGCAGGCGGGTATGGCAGGCATGCACCTGCAGGCTGGGATCGTCGCTGCGCAGAGCCTCGCGCAGCGCGCCCGAGGGCAGCGCACGGCGGTGGAACAGATCGCGCTGGAGGCGATGCAGCAGGCTGTCGGACAGGCCACCTTGGTCCAGGGTTGGCCGGGTGTCTTCCTCCGGATCGGAATAGGCGGCGATCTCGCCGGCCGGGTGCACCACCTCGTAGCTGCCCAGCACCGCCATGAAATCGCGGCCGGCCGCCCCCCAGGCTTCCAACAGGCGGTTCTCGCCGGCGGCCTCGCCGAACGGGTCCGGTGCGCCGCTGCGCAATCGCTCGGCCAGCGTCTGCAGGTCGCCCCAGTACGACTGCACCGGGGTGGGCATGTAGAAGTGCAGTTCGCCCACCCGCGCCTGGGTGGCCATCACCCGCAGCACATCGGGCGAGATGTTGAGCGTCGCGAACGCAGACATGCGCGGCGGCAGCCCCTGCGGCAGCGGCTGGCCGGCGCCTTCGAAGCGGTCCAGGTACTCCTGGATGCGACGCGCGCGGTAGTCGTGGCCGCGGGTGATGGTGCGCCACAGGATCGCCTGCGGGTCGGCCGGATCGGCACCGGCTGCCCAGCGCAGCAGCCAGTCGCGGCGCCACGCCTGGTACTTCTCGAATACCGAGGCCAGCTCGCCGGCCAGCGCCCACGGCTTCAATGCGTCACCGCCGGCAAGATAGGACTGCAGCGCGCGCATCGGTGGCTGCGCCAGCAACGCCGGGTCGCGCAGTGCCTGGTACAGCTTCCAGTGCAGGCCGGCCGCGTCCAGATCGTCCTGCTCGCCGCTGACATTGGCCTTCAGCGCGCGGGCCACGAACTCGCCCGGGGTGAGGAATTCGAGGTTGGCGGCTACACCGAATTCGGCGGCCAGTGTCGCTTGCAGCCAGCGGCGCATCGCGACCTGCGGGATCAGCACCACTTCCGGCGCCAGCAACGGCTGGCCCGGCACCGGCGCGCGCACGTTGCGCGCCAGCAGCGCGGCCAGCACGTCCAGGGAATTGGAATGGTAGAGGCGGAAATCGCTGCCTGGGTCACTCATCATGCACAGTGTGCAGGACGGCAGGCAGTATTCAATGGTCGGCCCATCGACGGTACGGATTGTTCCGGGCTGCCGGCCGATTGTCCCGGCCTGCGCCAAGCCCTGCCGTGCAACAATACTGGACCGTCCAGTCTGCTTATGTTCAGCCGGCTGGCCCGATCCTTCGATGTCTAAAAAACGTTAATGGTGCCCATGTCGGCTTCCGCCTCCAGTCTGGTGCAGTTGTCCAACGTCCGCATCGACCGGAGCGGACGCACGATCCTGCGCGACGTGTCGCTGCAGGTGCCCAAGGGCAGCATCACCGCCGTGCTCGGCCCGTCCGGCAGCGGCAAGTCGACCCTGCTGGCGGCACTGACCGGCGAGCTGCGACCGGTCGCCGGCGAGGTCACCCTGTTCGGCAAGCCGATCCCGCACGACAGCAGCGCGCTGCTGGAGATGCGCAAGAGCGTGGGCGTGCTGCTGCAGGGCAATGGCCTGCTGACCGACCTCACCGTGGCCGAAAACGTCGCACTGCCGCTGCGTACGCATACCCGCCTGCCGGCCGCCGTGCTGCGCCGGCTGGTGGAGATGAAGCTGCATGCGGTGGGCCTGCTGGCCGCCGCCGATGCCTGGCCGCGCGAACTGTCCGGCGGCATGGCGCGCCGCGTGGCGCTGGCCCGTGCGCTGGCGCTGGACCCGCCGCTGATGATCTACGACGAGCCGCTGACCGGGCTGGACCCGATCGCCTCGGGGGTGATCATGAGCCTGATCCAGCGCCTCAACCACAGCCTGGGCCTGACCAGCATCATCGTCAGCCACCACGTGCACGAGACCCTGCCGATCTGCGACCAGGTCATCGCCATCGCCAATGGCGGCATCGTGTTCCAGGGATCGCCCGAGGCACTGCAGTCCAGCCAGGATCCGCTGCTGCGGCAGTTCCTGCATGGCCAGCCCGATGGCCCGATTCCGTTCGATGCCGCGCCGCGTGCGAGGGTTGCCTGATGCCGTTCGTTCAAGCCACCCGCTCGCTGGGCCGCGCCGGCCTGTTCTCGCTGACCGTGCTGCGCGGTTCGCTGCCGACCCGTGACTTCCTGGCCGAACTGACCCGCGAGATCTACAAGATCGGCGCGCGCTCGCTGCCGATCATCGCCGTCGGTGGCGCCTTCGTCGGCCTGGTGCTGACCCTGCAGGGCTACCGCACGCTGACCACCTTCGGTGCGGCCGACGCGCTGTCGACCCTGCTTGGCCTGTCGCTGTACCGCGAGCTGGCGCCGGTGCTGACCGCGCTGCTGTTCATCGGCCGCGCCGGCAGTTCGATCGCCGCCGAGCTGGGCCTGATGCGCGCCACCGACCAGATCAAGGCGCTGGAGCTGATGGCCATCGACCCGGTGGCCAAGGCCGTGGCACCACGCTTCTGGGCGGCGGTGCTGACCGTGCCGCTGCTGACCGGCATCTTCTGCTCGCTGGCGATCAGTGCCAGCTACTTCGAGGCCGTGCACGTGCTGGGCCTGGACAATGGCGTGTTCTGGTCGGCGCTGCGCAACAGCGTCGATTTCTGGGATGACTTCGGCGTGGCGATGCTGAAGTCGGCGATCTTCGGCGGCACCGCCGCGCTGGTCGCGGCCTACGTTGGCTTCCACGCCGAGCCGACCATCGAGGGCACCTCGGTGGCGACCACCCGTGCGGTGGTCAACGCCTCGCTGCTGGTGCTGATGTTCAACTTCGTTCTGTCGGCAATGTTGTTCACCTAACCCCTCCACCGGCGGTGCGCAGGCGCGCGCGGCCACCACGACTCGATCAGGTAATCCACATGGCCATCCGCGGTCCCAGACTCGAATTCTCCGTCGGCGCTTTCCTGCTGCTGGCCCTGGCCTCGCTGATGGTGCTGGCCGTGGCCTCGACCAACCAGCGCTGGAGCTGGGGCAGCCAGGGCTACGAGCTGAAGGCGCGCTTCTCCCAGGTCGGCCAGCTGCGCAAGCAGGCGCCGGTGAAGATCGGCGGCGTCACCGTCGGCCAGGTCGCCTCGATCGACCTGGACCCGGTGAAGTTCGAGTCCATCGTGACCCTGCGCATGGACAGCAAGGTCAAGGACCTGCCGGCGGACACCTCGGCCGGCATCTTCACCAGTGGTTTGCTCGGCGAGAGCTATATCGGTCTGCAGCCGGGCGGTGATCCGGACGTGCTGAAGGCCGGCGACGAGATTGTCTTCACCCAGCCGGCGGTTGACCTGATCCAGCTGGTTGGCAAGTACATGTTCAGTGGTGGCGCCGGTGGCGGCGCTGCTCAGAAGCCCAACGATGGCGCGCAGGCGCCTGCAACGGAACCGCAACCATGAAGATGAAACTGATCCCGGCCCTGCTCGCCTCGGCGCTGCTGGCAGCTACTCCGTTCCTCGCCCAGGCCCAGGCCGCCGCTCCCGCCGCTGCCGCGACGCAGGGCCAGGCCGGCAAGGTGGTGATCGATGCCAGCACGCGCATCCTCACCACCCTGCAGCAGCGCAGGAGCGAATTCGGCGGCAACCCGGCCAGCCTGCGCAACTACATCGACAGCGAACTGAACCGCACCTTCGACCGCGACTATGCCGCACGCCTGGTGCTGGGCCCGCACGCACGCGGTGCCTCGGATGCCGACATCAAGCTGTTCGCCGATGCCATGGCCGACAGCCTGATGCAGCGCTACGGTTCGACCCTGCTCAACATCCAGGGCAAGCCGAGCTTCCGCTTGAAGGGTGAAAGCCCGCTGCCGGGCAACCGCGGCGTGCGCGTGAGCACCGAGCTGGTGCGTGCCGGCAGCGAGCCGACCCCGGTCGAGTACTGGATGCGCAACGTGAACGGCCAGTGGAAGATCTTCGACGTCAACATCGAAGGCATCTCCTACGTGCAGACGTTCCGCAACCAGTTCGACACCCCGCTGCGCCAGAAGGGCATCAAGCAGGTGGCCAGCGAACTGCACAGCGGCAGCATGCAGGCCGGGCCCGCGGGCAATGGCAAGTAACGCACTGGCACTGCTGGAAGGCGACACCCTGCGCCTGCGCGGGGTGCTCGACCGCGCCGCGGTGATCGCGCTATGGCCGCAGCTGCAGGCCCTGCCGGCAAAACTGGCACGGCTGGAACTGGGCGAAGTCGAACGCGTGGACAGCGCCGGCCTGGCCCTGCTGGCCGAGCTGGCAGCACGTGCGCGCAAGGCCGGCCATCCGCTGGTGATCAGCGGCGCGCCGGCTGGCTACAACGAACTGAGCGCGGCCTATCGGCTGTCGCCCAACCTGGATTTCAACGCTACTTCTGCTGCGAGCTGACATGAACGTCGTGCGCACCCTCCCCCTGATCGTCCTGGCCACCGCCCTTACCGCCTGTGCCGGCAAGCCCGCGCGCAGCGATGCACCCGCGGCCAGCACCCTGGTTCCGGCCAGTACCACCACCTCGCCCGCCACCACGGCCACCGATGCAGGCACGGCTGACGCTGCACCGGTCGCACCCGTGGCCAATCCGCCGGCTGCTGCCGCATCGTCGCCGGCTGCGCCGACCGACAGCGGCGACAGCAGTGCAGCGAAGACCGCAGCAGCCACCGCGCCCGGTGGCGATGACGACTTCGATGCCCTCTATGGCGGTGCCGGCAACACCACCAATGCGGCGGCCTACGACCCGTGGGAACCGTTCAACCGCAAGGTGCACAAGTTCAACAACGCGGTCGACCGCGGCGTCGCGCGTCCGCTGGCCACCGCCTATACCCACGTGGTGCCGCGCTTCGCCCGCACCGGCGTCAGCAACTTCTTCAGCAACCTGCGCGCGCCGGTGACCATCACCAACCAGCTGCTGCAGGGCCGCGGTGCCGATGCATGGGACAGCCTCGGCCGCTTCCTGATGAACAGCACACTGGGCATCGGTGGTCTGTTCGATCCGGCCAGCAAGGCGATGGTGCCGCGCCGCAATGAGGACTTCGGCCAGACCCTGGGTGCCTGGGGCTGGCGTCGTTCGCGCTACGTGGAACTGCCGTTCTTCGGCCCGCGTACCGTGCGCGACGTATTCGGCCTGGCCGGCGACATTCCGCTGTCGCCGATCCGCCGCATCGAAGAGGACAAGGTCCGCATCGGCCTGCAGGGCCTGCAGCTGGTCGACACCCGCGCACAGCTGCTGGCGATCGACGACCTGCGCGACACCGCGGTGGACGAGTACTCGCTGGTGCGCGATGCGTGGATGCAGCGCCGCAACTACCAGATCGAGAACGATCTGCGCAGCAAGCGCGACCGTGGCCACGACGATGCCAACTCGCCGATTCCGGTCGATGCGATGCCGATGCCGCAGTGGACCCACTGAGTCCTTGCATCGATGCATGAAAAACCCCGCCTCGGCGGGGTTTTTCTTTGGCGTTGCGGATGGGGTCGGAGCCCTTTCCCGTGGAAAGGGATCCGCCCCCCGGCCGATCAGGCCGCCAGCGCGGCCTCGATGGCTTCGCGCAGGCGCGCATCGTCGGCGGCCACGTCCGGGGCGAAGCGGGCGATGACCTTGCCGTCGCGGCCGACGAGGAACTTCTCGAAGTTCCACAGCACTGCCGGCGCAGCGTGGATCGGAATCTCCTTGCTGGCCAGGCGCTCGCGCAGCGGGCCTTCGCCGATCGACTGCGGCTGCGCAGCGGTCAGCTGCTGGTACAGCGGGTGGGTGTCGTCACCAGCCACGCTGATCTTGGAGAACATCGGGAAGCTGACATCGTAGGTGAGCTGGCAGAACTGCTGGATCTCCGCTTCGCTGCCCGGCTCCTGGCCCAGGAAGTTGTTGGCGGGGAAGCCCAGCACTTCCAGGCCCTGCGCGTGCTTTTCCGCATACAGCGCCTGCAGGCCTTCGTACTGCGGGGTCAGGCCGCACTTGGAGGCGACGTTGACCAGCAGCAGTACCTTGCCCTGGTAATCGGCAAGCGAGGACGGCTGGCCGTCGATGGTGGTGAGGGAAATGTCCTGGATCGGGGTGCTCACGCGGGGGCTCCGGCTACGGCGGGGAATGGCCCACCAGCATAGCGCCGCGCACGTGGTTGTAGAGCCGAGCCTACGCTCGGCTGATGCCACAGCAGCCGAGCGTGGGCTCGGCTCTACAGGCAGGATTCAATCCACGCAGATCGTGCCCTGCGCCTTGCCCTCATCAATGCGCTGGCGGCAGCCGAAGTTCTGGCGCACATCGCGCTGGCAGGTACCGGACGCCGCGCCACCGGCCACCACCTCACCCGCAGCCAGGCACTGGCCCGTGCAGTCACTCTTGCGGCTGCAGGCCTTGCCGGCATCGGCGTAAGGAATCACGCACTGTTCGCGCTGCAGCCGGCCCAGCCGCTGCAGGGTGCCGCCAGCGGCCTGGCAGTCCACATCGCGCGCTTCGCGGTAGGCCTCGGCCGCTTCGGGCGTGGTCGCCGCGCCAGCAGGCGCCGGCATGTCCGCAACCGGCGGCGCACTGCCGCAGGCGGCAAGCAGCGCGGTCAGGGCAAGGCTGGTACAGAGGCGCAGGCGCATGGCGGTACCTGATCGAAGCGGACAGGCCGCCAGCATACGCATCGACGATGCAGGCGGCGTGTCGACGTAGCTCAGGCTTCGTCGCCGTCGTTGCCTTCGTCCTCGGCCGCGGCTTCAGCATCGGCCAGGTCGCCCAGCAGCGACTGCGCCTGCTCGGACGCCAGCGACTCCACGCCGCGCAGGCGTCGTTCGATGGTGCGCGTCTTGCGGCTGGCCTCGCCGATACTGCGGCCCACCGTGGTGATCTGCTTCTCGGCCTTCTCGAGGATGCCGGCGAACTTGCCGAACTCGCTCTTCACCGCGCCCAGCAGGCTCCACACCTCGCTGGAGCGCTGCTCGATGGCCAGCGTGCGGAAGCCCATCTGCAGGCTGTTGAGCAGGGCGGTGACGGTGGTCGGCCCAGCCACCACCACGCGATGCTCGCGCTGCAGCAGGTCGACCAGGCCCGGGCGCCGGATCACTTCGGCGTACAGGCCTTCGGTGGGCAGGAACATCACCGCGAAGTCTGTCGTATGCGGCGGCGCGATGTACTTGTCGCAGATCGACTTGGCCTGCACGCGTACCGCGCGCTCCAGCTGGACGCCCTGCAGGCGCACGCCCTCGGCGTCGCCCTGTTCCTGCGCATCCAGCAGCCGCTCGTAGTCTTCGCGCGGGAACTTGGAGTCGATCGGCAGCCACACCGGCGTGTCGTCGCTGCTGCGGCCCGGCAGGCGCACGGCGATGTCGACCATCTCACCGCTGTCCGGGCGTACCTTCACAGCCCGCGCGTACTGCTCCTGGGTGAGCGTCTGTTCGAGGATGTTCTCCAGCTGTACTTCACCCCAGCTGCCACGGTTCTTGACGTTGGTCAGCACACGCTTGAGATCGCCGACGCCGGTGGCCAGCTGCTGCATCTCGCCAAGGCCGCGCTGCACCTGTTCCAGGCGCTCGGAAACCAGCTTGAAGGAGTTGCCCAGGCGTGTTTCCAGCGTCGACTGCAGCTTTTCGTCCACGGTGTGGCGCATCTGCTCCAGTTTCTGCGCATTGTCGTTCTGCAGCGCGCGCAGCTGCTCTTCCAGCGTGGCGCGCATCTCGGCGATGCGCTGTTCGTTGCGCTGGGTCAGTTCCTGCAGGCGCAGGCCAAGGCTTTCGGTCAGGCGCTGCTGCGACTGCGCACCTTCCTCACGGCCCTTGCGCGCATCGTCCACAAGTGTCTGGCGCAGCGCGCCCAGCTGGGTGTCGGTACGCCCGGTAAGTTCCTGCAGCTGCTGGCCGAACGCGTGGATGCGCGCTTCCTGCTGCTGGCCGAAGGTTTCCAGCTGGCCGCGCAGTTCCTGCAGGCGCTGCCCCATGAGTGCGGCGCCACGCTGCTGGCTCTCCGCTGCCTCGGCACGCGCCTTGCGGGCGTCCTCGCCCAGCGCCTCGCGCAGCAGGTCCAGGCGCTGGTCGGTGCGGGTGGACAGGTCGGTCAGCGCGCGGGCAAAACCATCGAGCTGTTCGCGCAGTTCGCTGCGCCCGGCGCGCGCCTCCTCACGCACCGCCTGTTCCAGGCGGTCGTGCGGCGGGCGGCGCAGCAGGGCGACCAGCTGCAGGATGAGCACGGCCAATAGAAGGCCGCCAATGAGCAGATATTCGGTTTGCATGGGGCAAGTGTAGGCTGGTGGAGTCTCAGCTGCTGCGCCGGAACCATGCTCGCTCTGTACGGAAAGCCCACCTCCATCAACGTGCGCAAGGTGCTGTGGCTGTGCGCGGGGCTGGATCTGCCCCTGCACCACGAGCCTGCGCCACCGGCAGACCTGCTGGCCACACTGAATCCGAACCGGCAGGTACCGGTCCTGCGCGATGGCGACTTCGTGCTGTGGGAGTCCAACAGCATCTGCCGCTACCTGGCCACCCACGCCGGCCGTGACGACCTGCTGCCCGCTGCGGCGCAGGCCCGTGCGCGGGTGGAGCAGTGGATGGACTGGCAGGCCAGCGATCTCAACAGTGCCTGGCGCCACGTGTTCATGGCGCGGGTGCGGCAACATCCGGACTACCCGGATGACGCCCGTGCCGAGGCCAGCCTGGCGCAGTGGAACCGGCTGATGGGGGTGCTTGATGCACAGCTGGCCGCCACCGGTGGCTACGTGGCGGGCAACACCTTCACCTTGGCCGATATCGTGCTGGGGCTGTCGACCCAGCGCTGGCGCAGCACACCGGGCAACAGACCCGCATTGCCCAAGGTGGAGGCCTGGTTCGAGCGCCTGCGCCAGCAGCCGGGGTTTGCCGCGCACGTCGACACCGGGGTTGCCTGAGGGATGGGTCTTTTTGCAGGGCTTGCAGCCTTGCACCTGCTGCAGGCGAGAGCCGAAGCAACAGCAGAAGCTGGCTATCCGTGGGATGGCGGGGTGGGTGCCGACCGTTGGTCGGCACGGGGCCGGCTCTGGTAGGTGTCGACCTTGGTCGACACGCGAGCGAGGCGACCGGCTTCTGCTCTTCTTTTTCTTTTCCGTGGTGGGCGTGTCCTGCGCAATCCACCCCGCCCGGCCCACTCCGCGGCATTCAAACGACGCAACCCGCCACGAAGGGCTCAGCCCTTGGCCTGGATCCTTACCAGCCTTCCAGCACGATCTTGCCCTTGGCGCGGTGGCTTTCCAGCAGCGCATGCGCGCGCCGCAGGTTGGCCGCGTCGATGCGCCCGAAGTGCTCGCCCAGCGTGGTCTGCAGCACGCCGGCATCGATCAGCTCGGCCACCCGGTTCAACAGGTCGTGCTGGCGCTGCATGTCCGCGGTCCTGTACAGCGGGCGGGTGAACATCGATTCCCAGTGCAGCGACAGCGCCTTGCGCTTGAGCGCCATCACATCCACCTGGCCCGGATCGTCGATCAGGCCCAACTGGCCCTGCGGCGCCAGCAGCTCGACGATCTGCGTGTAGTGCTGGTCGGAGTGGGTCAGGCTGGCCACGTGCTGCACTTCGCTGATGCCCAGCCGTGCCAGGCCTTCGGCCAGCGGCTGGCTGTGGTCGATCACATGGTGCGCGCCCATCGCATAGACCCAGTCCTGGGTGTCCGGGCGCGATGCGGTGCCGATCACGGTCAGCTTGGTCAGCTTCCGCGCCAGCTGCACCAGGATCGAGCCGACGCCACCGGCGGCACCGATCACCAGCAGGGCCTGGCCCTCGCCACCGCCCTCGGGAATACGCAGGCGGTCGAACAGCAGCTCCCAGGCGGTGATCGCGGTCAGCGGCAACGCTGCGGCCGCGGCATCATCGAGGCTGGCCGGCTTGCGGCCGACGCTGCGCTCGTCCACCAGCTGGTATTCGGCATTGCTGCCCGGCCGGTCGATGACGCCGGCGTAGTAGACCGCATCGCCAGGCTGGAACAGGGTCACGTCACTGCCCACCGCGTCGACGATGCCGACCGCGTCCCAACCCAGCACGCGCGGGCCGTCGGTGGCCACGCCGCGGCGGACCTTGGTGTCGACCGGATTGACCGCCACCGCGCGCACCGCCACCCGCAGGTCACGCGGGCCGGGCTGCGGCAGGTCCAGTTCGATGTCGATCAGGGCCTGCGCATCATCAATCGGCAGGCCGGCGTGGGTGTAGGCAATGGCGCGCATGGCAGCGGTCCAGTGGGGAGGGAGTGGACAGGTTGCGCCGCGCACGGTCGCTCAGAAAGGCGCAGAATCGGGCAGCACTTTCACTCCGGCGATGAAGATGATCCGCTTCGACGACCTGCAGTTGTTCGTCCGCACGGCCGCGCTGGGCAGCTTCTCGCAGGCCGCCCGCGAGGCCGACCTGTTGCCCGGCCAGGTCGCTGCTGCCGTGGCGCGGCTGGAACGCGAACTGGACCTGCGCCTGTTCGTGCGCACCACCCGCAGCCTGCGCCTGACCGGCGAGGGCGCGCTGTACCTGCCCTATGCGCAGGAGGTACTGGCCACCCTGCGCGAAGGGCGGGCCCGCGTGCAGGGCGAGGACGCCGAGCTGCACGGGACGCTGCAGCTGTCGGCGCCGTCGGACTTCGGTCGCAACCTGCTGCTGCCGTGGCTGACCGCATTCCGAGCCGCACATCCACGGCTGCGCCTGCACCTGCGGCTGTCCGATGAAGTGGCCGACGTGTTCCGCGATCCGGTCGATGTGGCGATCCGCATCGGCCACTTCGACGACGCCAACTACGTGGCCCTGCCCCTGCTCGAAGGCAACCGCCGTGTACTCGCAGCCTCGCCCGATTACCTGCGGCGACGAGGCACGCCCGTGCGCCTGGACGAACTGCGCGAGCACGATTGCCTGGTCTACCAGCTCAGTGGCCGCGCCTACGATCGCTGGTCGTTCGAGGTTGACGGGCGCCGCACCGTGATCCCGGTGCGCGGCCCGCTGGTCTGCGACGACGCCGACGTGGTGCGGCGCTGGGCCGTCGCCGGCGAAGGCATCACCTACAAGTCCTGGCTGGACCTGCGCGAGGATGTGCTGGCCGGGCGCCTGCAGCTGCTGCTGGACGGCGTTGGCAGCAGCATCCCGCTGCAGCTGGTGTGCCCGCACCGCAAGCAGTTCTCACCCGCCGTGCGGCAGCTGCACGCGCAGCTGCGCCAGCACCTGCAACCGCTGCTGTCTGGGATGCCGGTTGGCCCCACCGGCCCCCTGTCGCCCGCCCCGGCGCTGGCCGACAATGGCGGCCCCCCGTAACAAGAGAACGCCGCCATGCCGTGGATGGGCATCCAGGACCTGTGGACGTTTCTGGTCGCCGTGCTGGTGTTTCTCGCCCTGCCCGGCCCCGGCACCTTCACCCTGCTGACCGCCACCGGCCGAGGTGGCGTGCGAGGTGGCTACACGGCGCTGGCCGGCCTGCTGGTCGGTGACCAGATCCTGATGTGGCTGGCGCTGGCCGGCGTGGCCGCGCTGCTCAAAGCCAATCCGCTGGTGTTCCATGCCGTGCAGTACCTGGGTGCGGCCTACCTGGTGTGGGTGGGCATCAGCCTGCTGCGCACGCCGAAGCACGAGGGCGGTGAGACTGGCTCGATCCGCATGCAGCCGGGCCGCTATTTCCAGCAGGCGATCCTGGTCAGCCTGCTCAATCCGAAGGCGATCCTGTTCTATATGGCCTTCCTGCCGCTGTTCATCGATCCGAAGGCGCACCAGGGCATTGCCACCTTCGCGGCGCTGGCCGGCATCATCCTGGTGGTCAGCATCGCCTACTGCTCGATGCTGATCGGGGTCGGCAACCTGGCCCGCCGCCGGTTGATCCAGCATCCGCGCATCAGCGATGCGCTGCGCCGGGTGGCCGGCCTGTTCCTGGTGGGGTTCGGCATCCGCCTTGGGCTCAACGGCTGATACCGCCGTCGAGCAGGCTCTGGCGCCACGTCGGCCAACCAAGGTTGGCCTCTACCAGAGCGCGGGATCCGGTAGTCGCCGACCTTGGTCGGCACTGGTGCCACCGGCGTTCATGACCTCAGAGGCCGTCTGCCAACCAGGGTTGGCCTCTACCGGCCGTGCATTTCGGCACGCAGATGGTCGATGAACACCCGCAGTTTCGGTGCCATGTGCTCGCGCGCCGGGTAGTACAGATGAAAGCCGGCAAAGGGCGGCTGCCAGTCGTCCAGCACCGCCTGCAGGCGCCCGGCCACCAGATCATCGGCTACCAGCGAGGCGAACCCCTGTGCCATGCCCAGCCCGGCCAGCACGGCGGCGTAGGCCAGTTCGGCATCGTTGAACACCAGGCGGCCGGTCACGTCCACCTCCAGATCGTGGCCATCCCGGCTGAACTCCCACGGCATCAACCGGCCATTGGCACGACGGTGGACGATGCACGGATATCCCTGCAGATCATTCGGGCTGGCCGGGATGCCATGCCGCGCGAAGTAATCCGGCGTGGCCACCACCACCTGTCGCTCCGGCGGCCCGATCGGCACCGCGATCATGCCGCGCGCCAGTGATTCACCCAGGCGGATGCCAGCATCGAAGCCCTCGGCCACCAAATCGGTCAGCGCCGGCTCCACGCACAGTTCCACCTCCACCTGCGGGTAGCGCGCCAGGAACGCAGGCAGTGTGGGCAGCACCCGGCGCTCGGCAACGATGCGTGGCAGGGTGATGCGCAGCTTGCCGGCCGGGACCGCGCGCACGCTGTCGAGATCGGCGAACGCCGATTCGATCTGTGCCAGCCCGCCGCGTACATGTGCGAGGAAGCGCGCACCGTGTTCGGTCAGGCCAACCCGGCGCGTCGTCCGCTGCAGCAGGCGCACGCCCATCCGCGCTTCCAGCGCGCGCACGCTCTGCGACAGCGCCGAGGTGGAGACCCCCAGCGCATCGGCGGCGCGGGTAAAGCTGGCATGGTCGGCGACGTGGACGAAGGCGACCACCGCCGACAACGGTGTGGAGGGATCCATTGTGAAGCCACTCTTCATGGTGAGTCCGGTTCCTTCCAGTTTATCCACAGGATCGGGCGACGGATGCTGTGGCTCCCGGCGGTGCAGCCGCCTTCCTGTGAGAGAGCCCACATGTCGCTGGACCACTACCGCCTGCTTGGCCGCTCCGGCCTTCGCGTCAGCCCGTTGGCACTGGGTACGATGACCTTCGGTGCCGACTGGGGCTGGGGTGCGGACGAAGCCGAGGCCCGCCGCATCTTCGACAGCTACATCGAACGTGGCGGCAACTTCATCGATACCGCGAACAACTACACCAATGGCAGCGCCGAGACCCTGCTCGGACGCTTCGCCCAGGGCCAGCGCGACCGGCTGGTGCTCGCCAGCAAGTACACCCTGGCGACCGTGCCCGGCGACCCGAACAACGCCGGCAACCACCGCAAGAGCATGCTGCGCTCGGTGGAGGACAGCCTGCGCCGGCTGGGTACCGACTATCTGGACCTGCTGTACCTGCATGCCTGGGACGACACCACCGGCGTGGACGAGGTGATGCGGGGCTTCGACGACCTGGTCCGCAGCGGCAAAGTGCTCTACGCCGGCATCTCCGATACGCCGGCCTGGCAGATCGCGCGCATGCAGACCCTGGCCGACCTGCGCGGCTGGGCACCGTTGGTGGCGCTGCAGATCGAGTACAGCCTGATCCAGCGCAGCGTCGAACACGAACTGCTGCCGATGGCCGAGGCCCTGGGCCTGGGCGTGGTGGCGTGGTCGCCCCTGGGCAGTGGCGTGCTGACCGGCAAATACAGCGCGGCCGACCTGGCCCAGGGCGAGGCACTCGATGCCTCACCGGGTGGCTCACGCCGCAATGTCGCCCTGATCAATGGTGCATTGACCCCACGTTCGCTGCAGATTGCCGAGGAAGTCGGGTTGATCGCCGCCGCTCTTTCGCATTCGCCTGCGCAGGTGGCACTGGCCTGGTTGCTGCAGCGCCCCGGTAACGGCGCGCTGCCGATCATCGGCGCCCGTACCCTTGCGCAGTTCGAGCACAACCTGGCCGCGCTGCAACTGGTGCTGCCGGCCGATGCCTTGGCCCGTCTTGATGCGATCAGTGCGGTGGCGCCTTCGTTCCCACACGATTTCCTGCAGATGCCATTGCCAAGAATGCTGATGAGCGGCGGTACCCGCCTGCGCGCCCGCAGGCGCTGAGGCCCTGGCAGGGAGGGCGCGCTATGCTGGCCTTCCCTGCCGAACGGACGCGCGTGGATGGCCCGGTTGGCTCGCTGTACCCTGTCCTTGCTGCTGCTCGCCGGCGCCGCCTCTGGCACCACCGTGCAGGACCATCGCTGCCTGACCGGTGGTCGCAATGACAGCATCCACCTGGAATGGCGCTGGCTGGAGGACGGCCAGTCCGAGGTGCGCTACGCGGGCCACCGCGATCGCCTGCCGCTGCGCCGGGTTTCGATGGAGACCACGGTGCTGGCCGAAGATCGCCCCTACCAGTTCGACAGCGTCTGGGAAGAGCATGTCGATGGCCGCCTCAACGGCCGTTACCTGCTGAGCACGCAGGGTGCCCTGGTGCTGGATCTGCGCTACGAACGCGCCCGCGACGGCCGCAGCACCACCTTCCACGACGACCCCGAAGCCTGGCAGGAAGACGGCTGCCACTGGCCTAGCACTCCCTGAGGCGGTACCGGGCTTACGGCCCTTTATGCCGATTCCGGCACTCTGGTCGCGGTGCAGCGCGCGCGAGGGCGGGCATGACCCCCGTCAGTGGTAATGCTGCGCTGCGTTCGGTCACACTCGGGAACTTGTCGTTCTTAGTCACCCCTTCCGAGGCCTGCATGTCCCTGTTCCGGCGCAAGTCCCTAGATTCCGTCACCGTCCACGAAGCCGGCAGGCGCCTGATCCCGACGCTCAGCTGGCCGCACCTGATCGCGCTGGGCATCGGCGCCATCGTCGGTACCGGCATCTACACGCTGATCGGCGTGGGTGCCAACCTGGCCGGCCCGGCCGTGCTGATCTCCTTCGCGATTGCCGGTGCGGTCTGCGCCTGCGCGGCACTGTCCTACGCCGAACTGTCGACGATGATGCCGGCCGCCGGCAGTGCCTACACCTACAGCTACAGCGCGCTGGGCGAGGTATTCGCCTGGGTTGTGGGCTGGAGCCTGATCCTGGAGTACTCGCTGGTGGTGAGTACGGTGGCGGTGGGCTGGTCCGGCTACTTCGTCGGCTTCCTCGAATGGGTCCATACCCAGTTCGGCTGGAATGTGCACCTGCCGGCCTGGCTGGCCGCCGGCCCGCACGTGGAAGGCGGCATGATCAACCTGCCGGCGATCATCATCACCTGGCTGGTGGCCGGCATGCTGATGGCCGGCACCAAGGAAAGCGCCACGCTCAACGCCATCCTGGTGGTGTTCAAGCTGATCGCGCTGGCCATCTTCGTGGCCGTGGCCCTGCCCGCCTTCGACAGCGCCAACCTGCAGCCGTTCATGCCGTATGGTTTCGCCAAGTCGATGGGCCCCGACGGCGTCGAGCACGGCGTGATGGCGGCAGCGGCGATCATCTTCTTCGCCTTCTACGGCTTCGACGCGATCTCCACCGCCGCTGAGGAAACCAAGAACCCGGGCCGCGACCTGTCGATCGGCATCATCGGTTCGATGATCGGCTGCACCATCGTCTACGTGCTGGTGGCGCTGGCCGCCGTGGGTGCGATGAGCTACGCCGTGTTCGGACACAGCGCCGAGCCGCTGGCGCTGATCATGCGCCAGCTGGGCCATCCGACCGCGGCGATGGTGATCGGCGTGATCGCGATCATCGCTCTGCCGACGGTGCTGCTGGCGTTCCTGTACGGCCAGAGCCGCATCTTCTTCGTGATGAGCCGCGATGGCCTGCTGCCGCGTGGCCTGTCCAAGGTCAACGCACGCACCGGCACGCCGGTGGCGACCACACTGTTCACTGCGGTGGTGGTGTCGGCGCTGGCTGGTGTGGCGCGCCTGGACGAGATCGCCGCGCTGGCCAACGCCGGTACCCTGGCCGCGTTCACGGCCGTCGGCATCTGCCTGGTGGTGCTGCGCCTGCGCGAGCCGAACCGCGAGCGCACGTTCCGCACGCCGCTGGCCTTCGTGGTCGGTCCGCTGGCCGCGCTGGGCTGCATCTACCTGTTCCTCAGCCTGCCGCACAGCACCCAGCTGTACTTCCTGCTGTGGAACGTGGCGGGCCTGGTGCTGTACTTCCTGTACAGCCGTCGCCACGCGCTGATCGCGAAGTAACCGGCTCGCCGGTAGTGCCGGCCGCTGGCCGGCACCTCGCATCCTGTTGATACGAGCAATGCCGGCCAGCGGCCGGCACTACCGCAGGGCGGTCAACCGCCCTGCTTTGCCGCGTACTCCTGCGCCTGGCGCATCACCCGCAGCAGGTTGCCACCCCAGATGCCGGCAATCTGCTTCTCGGTATAGCCCTTGCGCAGCAGCCACGCGGTGATCTTCGGCAGCTGGCTGACATCGGGCAGGTCGCTCAGGCCACCGCCGCCATCCCAGTCCAGGCCGATGCCCACATGTTCCGGGCCGACCACCTTGAGGATGTGCTCGAAGTGGGCGAAGAAGTCGTCCAGGCTGGCGTGGCGCACCGGGTGCTCGTGGTCCAGCGCCTGCTCGGCCTTCAGCAGGGCAACACCCTGCTCGATGCCCATGCCTTCCCAGCCGCCCATCTGCTTGCTCAGCGCTTCTTCGGCCTGCTTGCGCTCGGGCGTCTTCGCCGTGTCGATCAGGTAGCCGCCATAGGCGTTCACCTGGATCACGCCGCCGGCCTTGGCCAGCTTGCGCAGGCGCGCATCGTCGAGATTGCGCGGGTGGTCGTAGACCGCCTTGGCCGAGCTGTGCGACAGCACGAACGGCACCGGCATCATCGCCAGCAGGTCGTCGAACACCGCGTCCGAGGCATGCGACTGATCGATCACGATGCCCAGCTTCACCGCCTGCCGCACCAGCTCCTTGCCGGCCGGGCTCAGGCCCTTCCACTCTCCGCCCTTGGGATCGGTGGCCGAATCGGCGAACTCGTTGTTGGCGAAGTGCACGGTGCTGAGCAGGCGCAGGCCGGCGCGGTGATAGAACGAAAGCAGGCTGGGGTCGGCCACCAGCGGGCTGGCGTTTTCCATGCTGATGTAGACCACGCGCTTGCCGGCAGCCTTGATCCGCGCTGCGTCATCGGCGGTCAGTGCCAGCGCGAAGCGCTCGGGATTGGCCGCCAGCATCTCGCGGATTTCCATCAGTCGCTGCAGGCCGTGGTCACGCTCGGCCAGATGGGCGGTGGCGGTCCGGTCGCCCTGGTCGGTGTAGATCGCCCAGAAACCGCCGTCCAGCGCGCCTTCGACCATGCGCGGGTAATCGACCTGCGAAAGGGCGTTGCGGTCGTGGCGTTGCTCGATGTCGAAACCGCTGCGACCAAAGTTGGCCGGCGTATCCAGGTGGCTGTCGAGGGTGACCAGCCGCTGCTGCAGTGCTTTGGCGCGGGCCAGCTCCTGCGCGCTGAACTCGATGGCATGGGCGGACAACGGGGCGCACAGCGCCAGGGTAAGCAACAGAGACAGGCGACGCAGCGATGGCATGGACTCTCACCGGCAAGGAGAAGAACCCGACCATAGCGCTGTGTCGGCAACCACCGGTAGTGCCGGGGGACCCCGCGCACTCCATTACACTCGGCGGCAGCCGCTATCGATGACGGCAGCCCACCGGCTGCGTCGCCCCTGAAACGGAATTCCGATGTCCCATTCCGCCCCGCCCCCCCTTCCTACCGCAAACCCTGCGCCTGACAGTACGCCGCTCAGCGTCGAACAGCTCAAGCGCGATGTGCTGCCGGTCCTGTTCGCCGGGCGCATCGACATCGGTCGCTATGGCCCGGCCGAACTGGCCAGCGCCAGTGCGGAGCCTGCCTGGCAGGATGGCAGCGCCAACGCGCTGGCCAAGGCATTGGCTGAGCTGGTCAGCCGCCTCTCCGAACACGACCCCAACGCATTGCTGGAACGTGCCAGCTGGTGGGATCGGTTCACCGGTGCCGATATCGAGCGGCGGCTTCGCCGGCGCATCGCGCTGGGCGGCAACGGCGACGTGCTGTCCGAGATCGAGCACCAGGCGGCAGCGGTGCGCAGCAGCGTCGACCGCTTGAATGCGCAACTCGACGAGCATGATGCACAGGGTGCACGCCTGCAGATCTACATCGATGCGGGGGTGCAGTTCCTGCAGGAACTGCCAGCAGACAACGGCGCCGTGGACGATCCGCTGGTGCTGGACCGCCCCGTGGAACGTCTGCAGCGGCGCGTGGCCAACCTGACCGCGCTGCTGGCCAGCCACTCGATGAGCCGCATCCAGGTGCAGCTGGCACGCAACCACGCCATTGAACTGCTCGACCGCTACTGCGAGACCGTGCAGATCCTTGTGCCGATCTGGCGCCAGACCATCCAGTCGCTGCAGAACAGCGACAACGCCAGCCCGCAGATGGTCGCGCGTGCGGCACAGGCCCAGGACCAGCTGAAACAGGCCCTGCAGCAGCTGCTTCGTGCTTCCGGAGAACCCGCATGATCACGTCCCGGCCCGATCCACTGAAGGTGCCAGCAGAGCTGCAGCAGCGGGTCGAAGCGGTTTCCGGCCTGCGCGCGCTGTATCGCCGGGGTTCGTTCGCACGCACCCTGGGCCTGGCCTGTTTCGCGGTGCTGCCGCCGGTCGGGCTGCTGGCGATGATCTGCCTGGAGGGGTTGACCGGCCGGCCACCATCGGCACACGTGCCGAGCGGCTACGGCAATGATCCATCGTCGCTGGCTCTCTCGCTGGTGGCCTACCTGATCATCGTGGGTGGATTCCTGACCTGGATGGGCTTCGGGCTGCGCAATGTGCTGCTCAACCGGGGTGTCCGCCAGTTCACCTTCTCCTTCCTGATCGGCGGCTTGGTCCTGGTGGGCATGCTGGGCGCCAGTGGCATCACCAGCCCCGACTTCAGCCGCTCGGAGGCAGCGCTGGGCGATGGTGTGCCCCTGCAGATCGACAAACTCCGGGCACTCGTGGAGGATCCCCGGTTCTCCGGATTCAGCCCGCAATGGCAGGGCTATCTGGAGGCGCAGCTTGCCTTGGGCAGGCCCTCGCGGCCGTTGAACAGCATCGGCCAGGCAATTGCCCGCGGAGAGGATATCGGCATCGCGATTCCCACGGCGATGCGCGCGCGCTTTGAAACCAAGGCCGGGGTTCCCCACTCGGAACGCAGCCAGCGTTGGCTGCATGCACATCGGCTGCAGATGGCGTTGCTGGATCTCTTCGGGACCGTGGCGGCCTGGTCGCTGCTGCTGCTCGTGGTACTGGGCATCGGCCTGACCACACTGGGCTACCACGTGCGCGGCCGGGCCCGGGTGATCAACGGCCTGCTGCAGCAACTTCAGCAGCCGCCCCCGCAGGCCAGCGCACAACCGTGAGGTGCTGCCGGCCAGCGACCGGCAACACCGAAGCCCTGGATCAATCCACCACGCGGCAGAACACGGCCTTCAGGTAACGCGATTCCTGCACATGGGCCATGAACGGATGGTCCGGACCGGCGCCGGCCACCTTCAGGATCTGGATGGTGCGGCCGGAGAAATAGGCCGCGCGGCGCAGCATGTCGAGGAACTGGTCCTCGGCCACCAGGCCGGTGCAGGAGAACGTGGCGAACAGGCCACCGGGCTTGACCACGCCCAGCGCCAGTTTGTTCATGTCCAGGTACTTCTTCAGCGCGGTGATCACCTGGTCGCGGTCGCGGGTCATCTTCGCCGGATCCAGGATCACCACGTCGTACTGCTCGCCGCGGTTGGCGGCATCGCGCAGCCACGGGAAGATGTCGGACTGGACGAACTTCGGGCGCACGTTGTTCAAGCGCGAATTGCCCTTGGCGATCTGGATGACGTCTTCATCGATGTCGATGCCGACCACTTCCGAAGCGCCACGCGCAGCCGCATACACGGCGAAACCGCCGGTGTTGCAGCACAGGTCCAGCACGCTCTTGCCTTCCACCTGCTGGCTCAGCCACTCGCGGTTCTCGCGCTGGTCGGCGAAGAAGCCGGTCTTGTGCGCACCGGCCGGGTCGGCGCGGAACTTGATGCCGTACTCGGTGATCACCGACGCTTCGGTGGTGGTGTTGCCGTGGAAGTCGAAACTTTCCTGCTTCTGCACGTGCTCGTCGGCGAAGCTGTGGAAGCGGCAACCCGGGAACTGCTCGCGCAGGGCGTCATAGATCCACTCGCGATGGCGGAACATGCCGGCGGCGAAGAACTCGACCACCACCAGGTCGCCGTAGCGGTCGACCACCAGGCCGGACAGGCCGTCGCCTTCGCTGTGCACCACGCGCCAGGCATCGGACACCGCATCGAGCTTGAGCACCTCACGGCGCAGCGACACCGCCTGGGCGATCTTGCGCGAGAACCAGCCGGCATCGACCGGCACGTTCTGATCGGTTTCGAGGATGCGCACGGCGATGCGCGAGTGCCCGTTGTAGAACCCGCGGCCAATGAACTCACCATCGATGCCGACCACGTCAACGATGGAACCGGGCTTGGGCCGGACGGTCGGCTTCTCGACCAGTTTCTGGAAGATCCACGGGTGGCTGGAACGCCACGCATTCTTGAGGCGGACAATCGGAAGGGGGGTATTCATCCACCTATTGTAAACCGGCCGCCGGGGTCGGATCCCCGCAGGGGCTCTGGCCCCGGCCGGCATGCCAACCAAGGTTGGCATCTACCAGAGCGGGGACCCCGGTTGCCCGGCCATTTGACGGCGGCCCGCCCAGACGGCAGAATCGGCGCCAGAAGGGGAGTAGCTCCCAGACGTTGTCGCCGTCATTTCGAGCCCGCAGGCTCCGGTGCAACGGCAGTTCCAGCCGACTGGGACTGCGAGCGAGACCTTCGCCGTACTGGCGAAGCTCTGTCCCTGGATCCCCCTCCCGATCCTCCGTTGCAGATCCTCGCCGTCCGGCCTGGCATTCATCTTTCCAACGGACATTCCCAATGCAGACGATCGGTAACGTGTGGTTGTGGGGCGGCTTCGCAGCGGTGGTGGTCATCGCCCTGCTGGTCGACCTCGTGTTGATGCGCCATGGTGGACCGCACAAGGTCACCTTCAAGGAGGCCCTGTGGTGGTCGATCGGCTGGGTCGCGCTGGCCCTGCTGTTCAATGCCGGCCTCTGGTACTACCTGAATGAGACCGCCGGCCAGGTGGTGGCCAACAAGGTCGGCCTCGAATTCCTGACCGGTTACCTGGTCGAGAAGGCGCTGGCGGTCGACAACATCTTTGTCTTCCTGATGATCATGAGCTACTTCGCGGTGCCGGAGGAGCAGCGCCAGAAGGTGCTGATCATCGGCATCCTGGGTGCGATCGTGCTGCGTACGATCATGATCTTCGCCGGTAGCGTGCTGATCAGCCAGTTCCATTGGCTGCTCTACGTGTTTGGTGCCTTCCTGCTGTTCACCGGCTGGAAGATGTGGTTCGCCGCCGGCCAGGAGCCGGACCTGGAAACCAACCCGGCGCTGCGTTGGATGCGCAAGCACCTGCGCCTGCTGCCGGACTACGCCGGCAACGCGCTGAGCGTAAAGCGCGATGGCGTGCGCTGGTTCACCCCGCTGTTTGCGGTGCTGATCCTGATCGCGGTCACCGACGTGATCTTCGCGGTGGACAGCATCCCGGCGATCTTCGCGATCACCACCGACCCGTTCATCGTGCTCACCTCCAACGTGTTCGCGGTGCTGGGCCTGCGCGCGATGTTCTTCCTGCTGGCCGGCATGGCCGACCGTTTCCACCTGTTGCCGTACGGGCTGGCACTGGTGCTGGGCTTCATCGGCATCAAGATGATGATCATCGACCTGTTCAAGATCCCGACCCCGGTGTCGCTGGGCGTGGTGGCGGTGATCATTGCCGCCACCGTGGTGCTGAGCCTGAAGTACCCGCCGAAGGAAGGCGAAGGCCAGGCCTGAGCCTGACCCGTTGAACGGTGCGGCCGGTGGGATTGTCCCGCCGGCCGCGCCCACTCTCCCGCAGCGGTGGCCTTGGTTTCGCGCCAGTCACCGCCATTGCTGAGGTATGGACAACAACGCGCCCCTGCCCGCCGGCGACGTGCCGGCCCCCCGCAATGACCGCTCGCGCATCCTGCGGGCGTTCAATGTCAGCCTGGCCGCCGTGCTGGTGCTGGTGGCCGTGTTCGCCCTGCAGGGCACCTTCGACTGGCGGCCGTGGGCGGTCGCACCGCTGGAAGCCAAGGGCCTGCTTGGCCTGATCGGTGGCCCGATGCTGCATGCCTCGGTCGAGCACATCGCCGCCAACAGCATCGCCATCCTGATCCTGGGCACCCTGGCCGGCAGCGTGTATCCGAAAGCCACCGTACGCGCGCTGCCCCTGCTATGGCTGGGCTCGGGCCTTGGTGCGTGGATGCTGGGCAACCCCGGCAGCGTGCACCTGGGCGCCAGTGGCGTGACCCATGGCCTGATGTTCCTGCTGGCCAGCCTGGGCCTGCTGCGCCGCGACCGCGCGGCAATCGCCACCGGCCTGATCGGCATGCTGTTCTACGGCGGCATGCTGATGACCATCCTGCCGCACGCCGACGGCGTGTCCTGGCAGTCGCACATGGGCGGCGCCTTCGCCGGCATCATCGCCGCGCTGCTGTTCCGCAACGCCGACCCGCTGCCGCCGCGCCAGCGCTACAGCTGGGAAGACGAAGAGGACGAAGTCGAGCCGCTGGCCGACGACGAGCTGGAACCGCCGTCACCGCAGCGCGTGCCGGTGCTGTGGCAGCCGCGCGAAGGCCAGGACTACGTGGTGATCCCGTTCCGCCGCCCGGACGACCCGCGCGGTTGAAGTGACGGTAGTGCCGGCCGCTGGCCGGCAACCTCATGAACCTTCGTTGGCAATCATTGCCTTGCCGGCCAGCGGCCGGCACTACCGGGAAAATCAATTCCCCGCCGCGCCCATCCCATCCACCGCCTGCCGGCCCAGCGCCGGGTCATCGGTGAAGAACGCATCGATGCCGGTGGCCAGGTAGGCACGCATTTCGGCGATCGATCCCTCGGCATTGCGCGCGTTGTCAGCCCCCTTGCGCAGGTTGCTGGCCTGGAAATGGTTCTCCGGGCGGAACGTGTACGGAATCACCATCAGCCCCACTGCATGCGCATCGCGCACCAGCGAGGTCGGCGTACCCAGTGCGCCCTTGGCGTCCAGCGGAATGATCGAGCGCAGCTCCGGACCGATGCTGTCGGCGTAGCCGGCAATGTCCTTCAGCCCGGCCGGGGTCATCATCTGCGCGTAGGTCAGCGTGCCACCGGCCTTGGCGATGTCGGCCGGCCGGGTATCGCCCTTCCACAGCAGCTGCAGCAGGCGGATGTTGCTGCCACGCGGGATCTTGCCACGCAGGTAGCGCAGGTTGGCGGTCTCGAACGACTGGATGGTGATTGGGCCGACGTTGGTATAGGCGTTGCCACGCAGCGCTGCCAGCAACTTGTCTTCCATCGGCAGGCCGATCGACTGGAAGTAGGTCGGGTGCTTGATCTCCGGCACCAGGCCGATGCCGCGGTTGGCACGGCCCGCCTGCTGGACAAGGAATGCGAGGATCTCGTCCAGGCTGGCGATGCGGAACTGGCCGTCATAGGCGGTGCTGCGCAGTTCCGGCAGGCGCTCGCGCGCGTACAGGGTCTTCAGCTCGGCCAGGGTGAAGTCTTCGGTGAACCAGCCGTCGACCTTCTGCCCGTCGATGACCTTGCTGGTGCGGCGACTGGCGAATTCCGGATGCGAGGCCACATCAGTGGTGCCGCTGATCTCGTTCTCGTGACGGGCCACCATCACCCCGTCCCTGGTCATCACCAAGTCCGGCTCGATGTAGTCAGCGCCATCGGCGATCGCCTGCGCATAGGCCGCCAGGGTGTGCTCGGGCAGCAACGCGCTCGCCCCACGATGGCCGTAGACGGACACCTTGTGCGCGGCCGGGGAGGAGGATTCAGCACTCATGGCCACCGATGGTGCCACGGCCAGCGACAACAGCAACGCACAACCCCACGACTTCACTGCGACTTCCCCAAGCGGTATGTGATGGGCGTCAGTATGAGGCGGCAATGTGACAGGTGGGGGAAGCCTGCATCTGTAGATGCCGAGCCCATGCTCAGCTGACTGGAAGAACAGCCGAGCATGGGCTCGGCTCTACAGTTACTTCCCGATGCAGAAGCTGGAGAAGATCCGTCCCAGCAGGTCATCGGCGCTCATCTGCCCGGTGATCTCGCCCAGCGCGTCATGCGCCAGCCGCAGCTCCTCGGCGGCCAGTTCCAGGTGTTCGTGCGCCAGCTCGCCATCGGCGCGCTGTGCGTGTTCCTGTGCGCGTTCGATCGCATCCACGTGGCGGGTGCGTGCGGAGAACTCGCCGTCCACCTGCTCGCCCGCCCCGGCCGAGGCAATCGAGCGCAGGCGCGCATGCAGGTCCTCCAAGCCGGCGCCGGTGGCGGCCGAAACGAACACGCGGTCCGGGTCGCCCGGCGCAGGCAACGCATCCAGCAGGTCCGACTTGTTGTGGATGTAGACCTTGTGCGGCACCGCCGCCACGGCATTCCCCAGCGCGGCTTCACCGGCCGCCGGATCGCGCGCGTCCAGCACGATCAGCGCCAGGTCGGTGCGCTCGATTTCCACGTGGGCGCGCCGCATGCCTTCGCGCTCGATGGCGTCGCCGCCGTCGCGCAGTCCCGCGGTGTCGACCAGGGTCAGTTCCAGGCCATCCAGGCGGATGGTTTCGCGCAACGTATCGCGGGTGGTGCCGGCGATGTCGGTGACGATGGCGCGTTCGCTGCCGGCCAGCGCATTGAGCAGTGAACTCTTGCCGGCGTTCGGCGGACCGATCAGCACCGCATGCAGGCCATCGCGCAGGCGACGGCCGCGTTCGGCATCGCGGCGCAGAATGGCCAGATCGCTGCGCGCCTGTTCCAGCCCACGCCGCACCTGCGCGCCACCGAGGGTATCCAGCGGTTCGTCAGCGAAGTCGATGGCCGCTTCCACATGGATGCGCAGCAGCACCAGCTGTTCGACCACGGCCTCGATGCGGCGCGAGAACACGCCATCCAGCGAGCGGCGTGCCGCGCGTGCGGCGCGGTTGTCGCCGGCGGCGATCAGGTCGGCGATGGCCTCGGCCTGGGCCAGGTCGAGCTTGCCGTTGAGGAACGCGCGTTCGCTGAACTCACCCGGCCGTGCCTGGCGGGCGCCCAGCGCGATGCAGCGCGCGACCAGTTGCTGCAGCAGCACCGGGCTGCCATGGCCCTGCAGTTCCACCACTTCCTCACCGGTGAAGCTGTTCGGTGCCGGGAACCACAGCACGATGCCATCGTCGATGACCTCGCCGTCGGCTTCGCGCAGCCGCGCATAGTGCGCGTGGCGCGGGCGCAGCGCGGGCGCGCCCAGCGCGTTGGCGATCACCGCGGCGCGCGGGCCGGACAGGCGCAGCAGGCCGACACCGCCAGCGCCCGGCGCACTGGCAATCGCCACGATGGTGTCGGTGCGGATCGCGTCGTTCATGGCTCAGAGCTTCTCCAGCTGCGCGCGCGCCTGCGCCGCACCACTGCCCTGTGGCTGCAGCGCCAGGTAAGTGGTGTAGGCCTGCTTCGCCTTGGGCTTGTCGCCCGCGTTGAAGTAGGCATCGCCCAGATTCAGATAGGCCACGGCGCGCGAGGGATCGATCTTCAGCGTGTTCTCCAGCCAGCGTGCGGCTTCGGCGTAGCGCTGCTGGCGGTAATAGACGAAGCCGAGGTTGTTGGCAGCCTGGGCGAAGTCCGGACGCAGCTTCAGCGCCTCTGTGAACTGCGCCACCGCCTCGTCGTACTGCTTCTCGCGGTACAGCTGCAGGCCGCGGTCATTGGCCTGCTGCGCGCGCTGGCGATCCGACGCCGGGCCCGCAGTGGGCACCACCAGCTTGGCCTTGCCGCCCTGCAGGTCGGCCACCGTCACCGGCGCCTGGCTGCCCTTGGCTTCGCTGGCGGCTTCGACCTTGTTGTTCAGTGCGATCGCATCGGCGGTCAGCTGGCGCGTATCGGCATTGAGGAACTCCTGGCTGTCCGGCACCTGGAACACGAACTCCCCGCCCTGCGAACCGGGCAGGCTGCCGAAGGCCGGCGTCTGGTGCGAAACGGCCGAGACGGCCGGCGCCACGTAGGCGGCCAGTTCGGTACCCGTGATCAGGCCATCGCCGTTGAGGTCGCCTTTGCCGGCCAGCGCCTGCAGCAGTACCCACGTAAACACCGAATGGCCATTGGGGCCGGCGTCGGCCACCTGCTGGTCGGCGCCGCCGGCGGTCAGCATCTGGCGCGCGCTGCGGCGGGCGTTCTCGCGCAGGAACGACGACGACGACGGGCCGCCACGGGTCAGGCCCAGGCCGCTGTAGCAGGCATCCATCACGAACATCACATGCTTGGCCTGCATGCTCTCGGCGATGTTCTGGATGTCGGTCATCGCGATGGCATCGGTAGCGAATTCCTTCGGGTCCGAATCAACCGGGATGATGTAGCCGAGGTCGCGCCCGGAGGCGAGCTGGCGGGTAGCACCATGGCCGGCGAAGAACACGAACACGCGGTCGTTCTTTCCCGTGCGGTCATCGGCCAGGCGGTCGTGGAAGGCGGCCAGGATGTTGTTGCGGGTGGCCTGCTCGTTCTTCAGCACGATCACCTGCGAGGACGGGAAGCCGAACTGCCCGGTCAATGTGTCGGCCACTGCCTGCGCGTCATGGCTGGCGTATTCCAGCTTCGGCCACTTGGCGTAGTTGTCGATGCCGACCACGATTGCCCACGACTTCTCGTAGCCGGTGGTTACGGTGGCGGCACCGGTGTCGCCCTTGCGCGCGCGGGCAACGGTGAAGTCGCGGCCGTTCCAGCCTGCGAACTGGTAGCCATCGGCAATCAGGCGGTCGAGGATCTGCGGCAACGCCTTCACCGCACGATCGTGGATGTCGTGGAACAGGATGATGCCGCGCTGTTCCTTGTTCACCTGGTCGAGCACGCGCTGCACGATCGACTCCGGCACCGGATCGGCCCAGTCCATCGAGTCGATGTTCCACATGATCGATTTCAGCCCCGCCTCGTTGAGCAGCTGCAGGCCTTCGGCGTTGCGCGCGCCATAGGGGAAGCGGAACAGCGGTGCACGCTTGCTGTCGACATCCTTCAGCAGCGTGTCGGTATCCAGCACCTGCTGGCGCAGCGCATCACCGGTGGTGCGCGAGAGCTGGGCGTGGGTCAGGCTGTGGTTGCCCACCGCATAGCCCTCCTCCATCAGATTGCGACTGATCTTCGCCATCGGGCCGAGACTGACCTTGCCATCGGCTTCCACCTTGCCCAGGTTGCGGCCCACTTCGAAGAACACGCCCGGCACGTCGTAGCGCTTGAGGATGGCCACCACTTCATCGGTATAGGCCTTGTGCGGGCCATCGTCGAAGGTCAGCACCACGGTCTTGGCCGGCAGGTCGCGGCCGAAGATCTCGCGGTCGCTGTCCTTCATCGACATCGGGTACGGCTCGATCACGCCGTAGTCGCGCAGGATCGCCTCGCGGCTGTAGTCCTTGTGCAGGTGGGCGATGTAGTCGTCCCACTTCTCACGCTTCAACTCGATGGCGCGGGTGCGCTCGAAGCGGCTGAAGATGCGGGTCAGTTCCTGGTTGTAGTTGCGCTCGATCTCATCAAGCGCCTCCAGGTCCTCACCGATGCGCTGGTGCAGCTTCACCGCCGGCAGCGACGAATCGGTGCCGACCCGTTCATGCAGGTCACGCAGCACTTCGCGGAAGGCCAGGCGGTCGGCGTCGAACAGTTCCGGCGCCGACTCGATGTAGTCCAGCACGGTGCCGAGGGTGGCGAAGCGCTGCGGACTGGAGCCGCGCAGCAGCGTGTCGAACTGCGCGGCGATGGCCGTGCGCTGTTCCAGGCCATCGTGGAACAGCTGCTGGCCCACGCGCGTGGAGGTACCGCGGTCGGCAGCCGACTGCTGTTCCTCGTCGGCCAGCAGCACGATGATGCGGCGGTAGCCGTCGAGCTGCTTCTGCAGCGCGGCCAGCAAAGGTGCAGCGGCAGGATCGGCGGCGGACGCGGCCTGCGCGCTGGGCTGGGTGACCGTGGTCGCCGGCGCCTTCGCGTCCTTGTCGCCGCAGCCGGCAACAACCAGCGTCAACAACAGCGAAGGCAGGAACAGGCGGAACGACGACGCACGCGGCATGGTGGACTCGAAGGTGGGAGGAACGATGTGCAGGCGATTCTAACGCCGCATGCGAAAAGCCCGCCTTGCGGCGGGCTTCTCGCGTCGATCGGGGCGGTAGAGTCGACTGTCAGTCGACTGCTCGTCCGCCAGTCGACTAACTGTGTAAACCCACTACGTTGTTCAGCGGCACTCTGGAGATAGGTGGCTGGCCGCCGATCGCCATATGGGGACGGTGCCAGTTGTAGTGGTGCAGCCATTGGCTCAACACGGAATTGCGCTGGTCCGAGGATGCGTACTCGCAGGCGTAAGCCCACTCGCGCAGGCTGGTCTGGATGAAGCGCTCGGCTTTGCCATTGGTCCGCGGCGTGTAGGGCTTGGTTCTGATGTGCTTGATCCCAAGGGATTTGAGCAGCTTGGCAAAGGCGGTGGAGCGATAGCAGGCACCGTTGTCGGTCAGGATCCGCTTGAAGGTGATTCCCAGGCTGGCGTAGTACTCCAGAGCGCCCAGCAACGCCTGGCAGGCGGTTTCGCCCTGTTCGTTGGGGTGGACGCTGCTGAAGGCGACCCGGGAGTGATCGTCAATGGCCACGTGGACGTAGCCCCAGCCACCGCCAGCGGTATTTCCCCGGCGTTTGGCATCGGTTCTGTGCCCTGGCCGCTGGAAGTTGCCCAGCTTCTTGATGTCCAGGTGCAGCAGCCCTCCGGGCTGATCGTATTCGTATCGGATGACCTCCTTGGGCGGATCAAGCCGACACAGCCGATTGAGGCCGTGGGCGCGCATCAGCCTTGAAATCGTACTGTGGCCGACCCCCAGCGCCTTGGAGATGGTCAGGTAGGTCTGCCGCTTACGGCGATGCTCCTTGATCTGCTCGACTACCGGAGCAGGTGTGGCATGCGGCGTCTGGTGAGGCCGTGAGCTGCGGTTTTCCAGCCCCGGTGCCCCGAACTGGCGGAATCGGGCCAGCCACTTGTAGGCCGTACGCACACTTACGCCACACGCTTGAGCTGCTTCTTCCGGGCGTAAGCCCTCGTGGAGGATACGGTGGACCAGAAGCGCTCGACTAAACGTCGTCAAACGGGCATTTTTATGATTGTTCATCCGGGCTCTTTGGGGGCTGGAACGGTGTGGTAACCACCATTTTCCAAAGATGCCCCGGATGAACAACGTACAGAGAGATCACAACTAACAGTCGACTCTACAGGTCGGAATTACTTCTTTTTGACCGGGGCCGGAGCGGTGGTGGCCGGGACCGGCTCGCCGCCATGGCGCTTGGTCATCCACCACTGCTGCAGCAGGCCCAGGCCGCCGTTGACCACCCAGTACAGGACCAGGCCGGACGGCATGAAGGCCATCATCACGCCGAACACCAGCGGCATGAACTGCATCATCTTCTGCTGCATCGGGTCCATGCCCGGTGCCGGGGTCAGCTTCTGGGTGAACCACATCACTGCCACGTTGATGACCGGCAGGATGAAGTACGGGTCGCGCGCGGTCAGGTCCTGGATCCAGCCGAACCAGGGCGCCTGGCGCAGTTCGACCGATTCCACCAGCACCCAGTACAGGGCGAAGAAGATCGGCATCTGGATGAGGATCGGCAGGCAGCCGCCCATCGGATTGATCTTTTCCTTCTTGTACAGCTCCATCATCGCGGTCTGGAACTTCTGGCGGTCGTCGCCATAGCGTTCCTTCAGCTGCGCGATGCGCGGCTGGAAGCGGCGCATCTTGGCACCGCTCTTGTACTGGGTTGCCGACAGCGGATACAGCACCAGCTTCAGCAGCACCACCAGGCCGACGATCGCCCAGCCCCAGTTGCCGACCAGCTTGTGCACCTGGTTCAGCACCCAGAACAGGCCCTGGCCGATCACCGCCATCATCGAGAAGCGGCTGTAGTCGACCACGCGGTCCAGGCCCGGCACGTCTTCCTTGGCGATCAGGTTGACCAGCTTCGGGCCGACCCACAGGCGCGCTTCGGTGCTTGTGGACTGGCCCGGGGCCACGGTGAAGGCCGGGCCACGCGCTTCGATCAGGTCACGACCAGCCACCTGCGACAGCACGTAGTGCGCGGTCTGGTCCTTCTGCGGGATCCAGGCGGTGAAGAAGTGGTGCTGCAGCATCGCCAGCCAGCCGCCGGTGATGTTCTGGTTCAGCGTGCCGTCTTCCAGGTAGTCCTTGAACGCACGACGCTGGTACTTCTTGTCGTTGTCGTACCAGGTGGCACCGTTGAAGCTGAAGGAATCCGGGTTGGTCATGCTCCGCGACAGGATGGTCGGGGTGCGGTCCAGGGTGCGGTAGACGTAGCCGTTCCAGGGCGCGGTGCCAGCGTTGCTGACTTCGTCCTTGAAGCGCACGGCGTACTCGTTGCGCGAGACGGTCAGGGTGCGCTTGATGGTCACGCCGCTGTCGGCAGTCCACACGAACGGGATCTGCAGCTCGTTCTGGCCCTTGGCCAGCACGAAGTCCTTGGTGTCACCCACCAGCTTGAAGCCGTCGGCGCCGGGGACCGGGGTGTTCTTGTCTTCGCTGGCCCAGCCACTGATCGCGCTGTACGGGTGGGCGGGGTCTTCGGTCAGCAGGCGGACCGGCGGGCTGCCTTCGTCCTTGGTCTGCGGGAACTGCAGCAGCTCGGCGTCGAGCACGCGGCCGCCGTCGAGCACCAGGCGCAGCACGTCGGTGGTGACGGTCACGCGCTGGCTGGCCGGGGTAGCGCTGGCCTGGGCCTGTGCGGCGGCCTGGCCGGGGGCGCCCGGCACCTGGGCGCTGGGGATGGCGCCGGGGTTCGCGCCCGGAACACTCTGTGCGGCGGCCGGGGCCGACGTGGTGGTTGGTGCCGGGGTCGGAGCAGCCTTTTCACGGCTCCACTCCATCCACAGCAGCACGGCCACCATCAGCCAGGCAAAAATGAGGAATACGCGGGTCTGGTTCATCAGCGGACAGGCTCGGCGGGGCCGGGACGCGATGCCGGCTCGGTCAAAGAAGGAGTTGCGATGCCATCAGGCGGCGGCATTGTGCCGTCCACGCCCGGCGTGGGCAATGCACGCAGGCGACGCAGCAGGCGCAGGAAGGCCTGGCGGATCTCGTCGTTGCTGGCGGAACGCGCAGCACTACGAGCCACGACGACAAAGTCGCCTGGCTGGATGTCGGTACGTGTCTGACGCAGGATGTCGCGCAGGACGCGCTTGATCCGGTTACGCCCGACGGCGTTCGGATCAACCTTGCGGGAAACCGCCAGACCCAGCCTGGCCGGCCGGTCAGCCGGCAGCCAGTGCAGGGTCATCAGCGGATCGGACACACGGCGGGCGCCGTTGAAGACCGTTGAGTATTCGGCACGCGTGCGAACCCGCGCAGAGCGAGGGAATCGCTTGCGCGGGTCTGCAGTATTCACTGTCGAAGGGATTGCGTCTGCCGCGGGGTGCGGCATGGCAATCAGGCGCTCAGGACTTTGCGGCCCTTGGCGCGGCGACGCGACAGGATCTTGCGGCCGTCAGCGGTCTTCATACGGGCACGGAAGCCGTGGTCGCGCTTACGCTTGAGGTTGCTGGGCTGGTAGGTGCGCTTCGTGGCCATTGGGGGCCTCTCGTATGAATGGGACGGAAAGAACCGGAAATTCTAGAGAGGTACCCAGCCCCAAGTCAACCCCTGGCAGCTACGCGAATTCACCGGGCTGTGCAATAGCTGTGGATGTTTTTGTGAATAAGTAGGGGACAAGCATTCCGAAGGCGGGCGCTCGGTGGTAGTCTGAGCCATCCATTTCCCCCCTTTCAGGCCTGTGTTTGGGCGCCTTGTCGCGTCCATGCCCCGGCCACCGGACGATTATTGCTG